>CAVROV010000007.1:0-1607475 GCA_963723055.1 Terriglobia bacterium | reverse complement strand
TGGACTGGGCTTGGCTTTGCTGCTTTTGGCGGCGGGTGTGCTGCTTTGTGACCCAGGCCGCATAGCGGAGAGAGGCAGCACAATGCAAAGCGTCAATGCAGCCAGAGCCAGTGCGCCTGTGCGGGGAAACTGATCCTCGAGGTAAAGCCGGATTGAGCACCGCCAGAACGCGGCCTTCCAACTGTGATTTGCGCGCCATGGCCAGCGCCGCTGCCAGTTCAGGCTCACGTATCTGAAACGATATCAAGCAGCTCATGTGCGTAGCTTCCACGCCTTGGTCCCCGTCGCCAGCACGTGATCATCGCAAGCGCGCTCGCGCTCTGCGCGCATTGCCCGCACCATGAGCCACACCAGCGGATGAAACCAGTACAACTACGCTGCCACATTCGCCAGCGCCTGTGTGAATGCATCCAGCCGTTTGATGTGAGCCAGTTCGTGATTGAGGATGGCAGAGCGCCGGGTGGGCGACCACTCGGGGTAATCGAGCGAAAGAACCATGCGAGGGAACATAATGCCGGTGGTGATCGGAATTTCAATCTCGTCGCTGACCAGCAATGCAACATGGCGATTGATTCCCAGGTCGGCGCAAGGGGCCCGCACCTGCGCATTCCAGCCTGAATCAGTAAGCACGCTGGCGCGGCGCACGAGAGCTGCCAGGCGCATGGCATTGAACCGCCACCGAGCCAGAAAGAACAAGGCCCCGGTAAGGATTTACAGGCCGAGCAGAAGCCTGGGGAGGTACTGCGGGATTGATCTCTGTGCTAGTGATGCTGTCGAGGTAGTGCGTTCGGCGGATTCAGTTTCGGCTGAAACTGCGAAACTGATGACAGCAGGCGCGCTGGTCTTAACAGATGTCGCAGGTAGATCCTTCCGATCCCTTGCAGAGTGAGCCGCGGTTTTTACTCGAGGATTTAGACGCGCAGTTGAAGCAGAAACTGCGGCCCCTCTTTGCAGGAGCGGCCGCTCCTTCTCGTGGGATTAACAAAGATGCCTGGATTGCGCCTTGCCGCACAGCTGGTTGTTGCGTTGAACGGCTCTTGGGATATTGCGGGAGACCTTTGATGTGCCATGCAGGCAGCAGCATCACCGAAAAGGGAAGAAGCAGCAGAGCGGCCAGCGCAAAAGTTCGCACCATGTGCTGCGTGGCGGCGGAACGTCTCTTCAGGATCAGCGTCGCCCCCCAGGCAATCGCGAGCAGGAGCGTTGACTTCACCACTGTGTCCAGGATGATTGCGAATGATGGAATAGAGGTATGCATGACTTACCGTCTCTCCTGCTGGGCCTTCTTGATCAATTGAGAAAGATATTGCTTGTCTTTGGTGGAGAGCGTGCTGTCAGACATTTCCAGCAGCGCGGCTACCGCCTGCTCCGGAGAGCCGCCGAAAAACGTCTGCACCATATGCTTCAGGGCGTTGGCGCGTACCTGGCGCGTATCGTCGGCGGGCAGGTAGACATACTTCAGTCCTTCCTGCTCATGCCGCAGGTATCCTTTATCTTCCAGCAGTCCAAGCATGCCGCGTACGGCAGAATAGCCGGGTGGGTGTGTCAGATCGGTCAAGACCTCAGTTACGGATGCCCGTCCGCGGCGGTAGATCACATCCATAATCTGGCGTTCGCGCCGCCCTAGTTGAAGGTGCTTTTCGTTGCTCATGGTTCTCCTAGGCTATCTGTCACTTCCAATTGTGCTAGTACACTAGCACATGCTAATACGTTAGCAGGAGTTGTCAAGAGGTAAAACCAGTATTTTTTTAGACGGGAATGAAACCCTTCGGTTACGTCAGAACGCTCTTTTGGAAGCAGAAAGGCTTTGGCCAAGACCCCGGTAGAATGATGTCTTGCCGGCTTCTTCTGAATTCGATCGTTTGTGCGTGGTGCTGGTATCCATGCGCAACCCGCTTAACATTGGCGCGGCGGCCCGGGCCATGAGCAATCTGGGGTTCCTGCGGCTACGCGTGGTGAATCCATACGAAGCATCCTTTCGAGAAGCCCGCTCCGCTGTGGGGGCAGCTCAGCTGCTGGCAAAAGCCCAGGAGTACTCAAGCGTGGCGGAAGCCGTGGCCGACTGTTCGCTGGTGATCGGAACCACGGCCGCAGGAAACAGGGAACTGCATCATCCGTTGCGCCTGCTGAAAGAGGCGGCGCCGTTGATCCGCAAGCGCCTCCGCGCGGGAGGCCGCGTTGCGATCTTGTTTGGATCGGAAAGCGAGGACTTGCGAATGACGACCTCAGCCATTGCCACTGGCTCATGCATATTCCCACTCGTGAAGAGCATGTGTCGATGAATCTGGGGCAGGCGGTTGCGGTGTGTCTTTATGAGTTAGCCCGTGGTTCGGGCGTGGCTGGAAGTTGCGCCAGGACCAAAGCATTTTCTGAACATAAAAGCTCAAGCCCGCAGCAGCAGGTGAGCTTGAACGCATTACCACGATGCTTATCGGCGCGTTGCGCGCGAGCGGATATCTGGAACCCCGCTCCGTTGCGGCCAAAGAAGAAAAGATAAGGAGGATGGTCCGCCGGTTGATCTTTCTTCGAATGATGCGGAAGTCTGGCTGGGCATGCTGCGGCAGATGCTGTGGAAGATGAAGCCAACGAGCGAAGGTCGATGAGCAATCTTCCACAGGGCAAGCTGGATCCCAGCTTTCTGCGGCCCGATGGCCAACGCAGCCGATTCTCCGGCCCTTTAATCCCGTCTCACGATCGAAAAATGGGATAGTGGCTGGCAATCGCCATCATCAGCAGCATAGGAAACGACAAAACGAAATTTGTCTGGGCTGCCAAGGTTACCAGCCGTGCAAGCTTTGCTGCTTCCGCGGGCATTGGTGTACTGTTCGCGGCGCTGGCTTCAGTCCAGCGAATGATTTTTTTCTGCATGCGCCAGACATCTGCAATATGTTCAACAACATGAACCAGCCTAGTCCGCCGCCAATGCCAATCGCCAGCAGAATCGCTTTCCCAGCGTGAGCGTTGAAGGTGAGATACAGCCACGCCGCGCCATTACCACTGCAGCCATGATGGATGTGAACATAGGACCTTTGCGCAAAACCTTAGCCGGCGACATCAGTAATCCGATCTCGACGATAATCGCCAATGTCGAAAGGGTAAAAAAACTTCCTATAGCATGACCTTCGATGGCGTGACGGTTTATACCGCCACTCCCGTCCACTCCGTTCACATAGTTGAGCGCGTCTGCGCCCACGATCATCATCCAATACCAGATTCCCGCCACCACGGTCACCACAGACGCCCAGCGGAACCACCATAGGGCGCGCGGCATGAGCAGTGGAACAACTTTCATGCGCGTGGCGGGATCCAGTGCAGGAAGAAATTTCGCATTGATCAGAACGAAGAAATACAGTAGCCCAACCCAGGTGATGCCGGCGGCAAATGCATCCAGCGCAGCAAAATCTGGATATGCGGCGTGGATCCTTCAGGAAAGACGATCTGCGGTGAATGGAATATCACCAACGCGAGCGCATGCATGCGGCCTCCATGGTCATGAGAGCTAACCATCATGGTAGCTGATTTATGATTCGAATCCAGATGCGCGGACTTTCCTTACGGTCAGGGTGTGGACGTGGACGCAAATGGTGCTGTGGTCAAAACAAGTTCATGAGGGCCTTTGTTCGTGTCAGAAAAACCGGCTCAAGCGCCTGCCAGGCAAAGCACGGGATTTGAATGTCATGAAGTACTGCTGATAGCCCTCTACCCGACCGCTCCTGTGACAAAACTGGTGTCCGCGTGGCGCAGCCGCCTGTGCCAATTTGTCACAAGGGCTAATCCTTCTATACAGGCTATCTGTTTATTTTCAGTCACTTACGCTGAAGAAAGATTTGGTCTCTGTCTTGCAATATGAATAGGCAGACGAGCTGACAAGAGCGATGCGGCACGGTGATGAGGGTCGGTAAGGTGAGAAGTAGCGCTGACGCTGGTTAGCACATGAGCTTTGCATGAGGAGAAGTGGATGATGGCTGAGATAAAAGGACATCGGCTGTGGCGTTTTCCGGGGAAGGTGCCTCCAAGCCTTTTCTTACGTCCGGATGTCCTTTTATCTCTTTTTTCTAAAATACTCTATGGTCCGGTTCCGAAAGCCATTACCTGGGCATGCCGGCTGTAAACCTTTCTAGAACAACTCTAGAACAACAATAGTCTTTACCATGTTTTCCTGAGGGGATGGGCTTCGGTATTGAATACCACTCTGTTCAGGTCCAGAGTTTCCCGTGGCGCAAATAGCAGATAAAGATACTTGAGCGTCTCCGCAAGAAAATAACTTTCCATACTGTCTTTCTTTGACTTTGTCTCCACATCGCTGAGCGCCGCGAATCCAGCATCAGTCTTACAGTAGCGAACCAGGCTTAGGATAAAAGCGGAACCCATCTCCTGGCAGCGCTGATCTTTAGTGAAAAACTCCAGATAGTAGGCGGACTCAATAATTTCCGGCCGAAGCTGATAACCAGGAGCTATAGCTCTCATGGTGGTGTAATCCAACGTTTCTGGCTCAACCCCAAAAGTGGTCCACATTTTGTACGACGATTCCTGCAACCGTCGTGCGCGCTCCAGGTCGCCGGACCGCGCCAGTATCGCGGGAAAGAATGCATCCAGCGCGCCATATTGCGTCGAAATGCGCTTGCCTGTGTTCATGTCCGCCTGTCCGTACCACAGGCCGTTGCGAGTGCTGTCAGCCAGATATTTGTTCACGGCTTTCACGCTGGCTTCCCACATTTCCTGCAGTCCTTATCTTCAAACAGCAGCCATGATTTCAGCAGGTACTCGTAATAAGAATCGATTCCTCCGCTGATGTGGCTGGCAGTGTCGATCCACTTGCCGGTTTCAACGTTGATGGTGGAACCGACCAATCCAATCGATGAGCGACGGCTGTAGAGCTCGACAACAGCACGCTTAGCTTTGTCGTAATAAATCGGCTTGCCGGTGAGTTTGCCAAGGGTCCCAAATTGAAGTAGCAGTGTGCCGATCTCGGCAGGATTGCTTTCCGCGCCCCGCGTTTTGCCTGTCTTGAGATTCACAAACATGTATGGCATGCCCGTGGGCGAATTAAAGACTGGTAGCAACCGGTTGCCCAGATTGTCGGCAAGGTCAAGCAGCCGCTTATCGCCAGTCAACTGATAGCTGCTTAGTAACCCGCCCAGAAGCCGGATGGTGATTTCAAAATTCTTGACTTCAATGTCTTGATCGAAGGAGAGGTTCTGCACGATGAATTCCCGCGTCTTATCGGCTTCATCCGTCAGTCCCATGATGATCATGGTATCGAGGGCGTCCACCGGAGTCATAAGCAGCGATTTGCTGTACCAGTCATGATGGCCCTTGCTCAGCGGTCTGAGCTCATCGTGCCCCCAGGCATATTGCTTGTAAGCATTCCAGGCGTAGAGAAATTCAGAGCGCACCTGCAGCGCCATGGGGCCGGGTGAGGTAGCAGGCGGCTTTTGCGCTACGCAAAGAGCTGGTGCGAACAAAATCGTGCCGAATAGGGTGAAGATGTAAAGCCATCTACGCATGATGCGAAAGTCTCCCCCTGCAAGATTCAGGCAGAATCGCATCCATGATAGCTCAGACGCCTGTTTGCAGTAGAAGCCGCACGTGTCTGAGCTAAAAAGCGCCCGCTCTGCCAGTTGTCACCGAGGCAGACCGCGCTCTATTCGCGCAATGAAACATCCAGCCTCGGTATTGCGAATGTGGATGTAACGGACACCCCCGGCGTTTAAGAGCCGTTCTACCGAGGTTTCAATCTCACGTCCTGCAGGGCGCTCGCGAGCGATAATCCATCGATTGTCGCCATACGCTTCCATAGTCAGCGGAAGCAACCTCAATTCCTCAGGAAATTGACCGGGTTCTGTATAGCCGGAGCACGAATGCGCGTGAATGAAAACTGGTCCCGGTGAAGGATACTCATCCAGACCTGCGAATGGGTTGTAAGTGAACAGAATGCGGTCTTCCTGCCCCGCGCGAAACTGTTTCAAACAGGCCCGGCATGGACCATAGCCGGTAGCAAGTTCCGTATGGGCCGGATGCCCGTATTGGGGAGACTTCTTCGTTTTGCGGACAGCATCCGCCAGGTCGTTATCGATAGGTAAAACGCGGAATCCAGCCAAGATTTCCCCCGTAACGGCGCTGATTGCGCCGTTCATAAAGAGTAAGACCCGGCTGGATCTCAAAACACTCCGCAACTTGCGTTCAAATTTATTTGTTGATGTCCTGCTTTGCTTCCAGGCGCTTCAGAAAGCCTTCGATGGTTGGCTTTGCCGGGTCAGGGGCAGCAGCCAGAGCAAGCTTCATTTCTTTTGTTGCGCCGTCATAATCTCCCTTGGCCACCGCCAGCCGGGCCGCTTCAGTGCGAACCAGCCAGTGATTGGGGTCTTTCTTGATGTTACTGCGGAAAACGGCAAACGCTTCATCCTGCTTGCCCGCCTGTTGCAATTGACGGCCGTAAGTATGAAGCTGCGTGATGCTGGCCATTCCCAACGCTTTGTTGCGGGCAACGGTGGCGTCGTCTTTCCGGTTCATCGCATCGAGAATGCGCGATTTGTTCATCAGGTTGTCGTAGCGTTCTTCCACTCCAATGGAGCGGTCTTCATACTGTAAAGCTTCTTCAAGATTGTATTTGTTGGTCAGAAAATAGGTGGCGGCATCGTCCCATCCGTCCCAGGTGTACTGGGCCAGGCCGCGGAGTTGGGTATGCAGACTCTGGGCGACAATTTCATGCGTACTCACCTCCACCTTGAATGGGACCGCAAGCTTTTCCCAGCGCAATGCGATGACGGCTGACGTTGGGGTGCATCATTCACTTCATAGGCAAGAGCTTCCTCGGAATCGGCGGCATGTGGCTTTACCGTCACACGCAACGCATCTTCGGACTCTTTGTACGTAAAGCTGCCCCAGGCGGTGGCGGTCTTGGAGAAAATGATCGTCCATTCATTTTCCGTGGGAAGCATGTGCAATCCATAGATGCCCTTGGCAAGGGTCTTTCCCTCCACGGTCACCGGATCGCTGAATTCGATCGTGGTGTTTTCATTTGCGCCGGCGCGCCACACCTGGCCATAAGGCACCAGACCGCCCCAGACTTTTCTACCCTTCACTAACGGGCGATGGTAATTGATGGTGATATCAGTAATGCCGACACGCTGGATGATCCTGGCATGCTGGCTGTCACGCGGCAGGTCTAGTACGGCGGATTGCGCATGAGTGAAGGTGGCGGCGAAAAGAATTGGGATGAACACAGTTGCGAGCGCGAAGTTTCTGCGCATAGTAGTGCCTCCAGGGGAAGATCTTTACAGACGAGGGATGAACCACAGTTTAGACTCGAAGCCCGCGCGGTTGTTAGCGCAGGCTCCGTCTCGGGGGAGAAAGCAACTAATTTTCCAGTTGTGCGTCCATGGTAATTTTTGCGTTGAGCAGCTTGGAGATGGGGCAGCCTTCCTTGGCATTCTTGGCTGCTTCCTCGAACTTGGCTTTATCGGCGCCGGGGATCTTGACCTTCACTTGCAGGTGGGACGAGGTGACCGCGAAGCCGGAATCGAGTTTTTCCAACGTTACGGTGGCTGTGGTGTCAATGGACTCGGCCGTCATTCCAGCATTGCCAAGCTGGGCTGAAAGGGCCATGCTGAAGCATCCGGCATGAGCCGCGGCGATCAGTTCTTCCGGGTTGGTGCCCGGCTGCGATTCAAAACGGGTGGCAAAAGAATATGGCGTACTTTTTAGGACTCCGCTGGGGGAAGTGAGCGTGCCTTTGCCATCTTTTAATCCGCCACTCCAATGTGCGCTTGCATTCCGTTGCATGGGTTGTTTTGCTCCTCAAATGAGATAGAAGAATTGTATATGGGCTTGTCCGAAGGCGCTGCGTTGAGCCGGCGTTAGTTCTTCACTTTGGGATCGCATCAATTTCGAGGATGATACTGTCTTCGCGCACAGTTACTTTCGCATCCGCCAGAGTACGAATGATCGCATTGGCGGCTTGCAGTTGATTCGCCGGATAAGTGGTTTGCAGCGCGACCACTTGCATACCGGCAGATCGTGCCGAGGCAATGCCCGCCGGGGTGTCTTCAAACACCAGGCAGTCTGCCGGAGAGAAACCCAGCAACGCCGCGCCTTTCAGAAACGGTTCGGGAAATGGTTTGCCGTGGATGACGTCATCGGCGGTGATTATGTGCCGGGGAACCAGAATGCCGGCATAACCAAGGCGCGCAACCGCCAGGGGACGCGTTGCAGAGGTGACGATGGCAAATCGGTCATCGGGCAAGTGGGCAAGCAGTTCTGCCGCGCCGGGCAGGGCAGTTACACCTTCTTTGTCATCAATTTCCATCTGTTCCACTTCTACATTTTCTTTTTCGGCGTCCAGCTCTGGAGCCACAGCACGGATGGTTTCAATACTGCGCCGGCCATGTGCCTGACTTGCGATGCGGTCAGGATCAAGTCCGTGGGCATTTGCCCATGCGCGCCACACCCGCTCCACGGATGGAGTTGAGTCCATCAATACGCCGTCCATGTCAAAGAGAATTGCTTTGGTTGCGAAGATCATTTTCCAGAATAACAGCAGCGCGCAGTGCTGCGCCCCGTCTTGTAAAGGAACTTTACAAACAGAGAGGCTCAGCACCAAACGTGAAACCAGCTTGATACCATCGGATTCTGGACATAGTTTGCGGCGAGTAGGATAATCGCCCATAGTTTGCTTTATAGATCGAGGGTGGATTGATGTAGCATTTATCTCGTCCGACCTTCACGTATTGGAGAGTGACTTGAAAAAACTATCGTTTCTGGTGATGATATTCGCACTGATTTTTCTGCTGGGACGCCCAGCGCAGGCGCAGCAATTTGACCTTTCGGCCGGCGTTTCCGGGTTAACCGGCCCATCCAGCACCGATTTACAAACTATCGGCGGCGGCGCATATCCGACTTTTGGCCTGGATTTTCTTTTCTTTCACAATCTGGGAGTCGGATTTAACGCGGCCTTCCGCGCAAAGCAAAACCTTTACCAGGGGCAGTTACCATTTCGGCCCTTTTTCTATGACGTGGACGCCGTGTATGCACCACCCCTGGGCAAGCGGGCTCAATTAGAGCTTTCAGCCGGAATCGGGGCTGAGAGTCTCCGGTTTTACACGCCGAGCTTTCAATGCTCCTTCACCGGGTGTACGAATTTCGTGAGCAGCAACCATTTCCTCGGGCAATTCGGGGCCGCTATCAGGTTTTATGTGACTCCTAGAATTTTCATCCGGCCTGAAGCGCATCTGTATGAAGTGCATAACAATATTGAGTTCCCAGGTTCACGCGCTACCCGCTTTGGCGTATCGATCGGCTATTCCTTCAAGAACCAGGAGTAAGAGGTCTGCAAATCGTTGTACCAAAGGAAGGCCCGTCTGTCGGAAGATGGGCCTTTCGTACGATGCAAGGTCCGCCAAGTGGACATGTGACCTGCTACTCATCCCTCTTAATCTTTTCCACCTGTCCAACGGCAGGCATTCAAGAAACATCCAAGTAGCTGGAGTAAAAAATGGCGACCCGGATTTTATTCGTCGACGACGAGGCGGGGATACGCAATACACTGAAACCAATTCTGGAACAGCATGGGTTTGAAGTGACTGCGGCGGCGACGGTTCCAGAAGCACTGGAACACATGAATCATGCGACCTTCGACGTGCTGCTTTCTGATTTGAACATCGGCCAGCCAGGAGACGGTTTTACCGTGGTGAGCGCCATGCGGCGCGTTCAGCCGGAAGCAGCAACCTTTATTCTTACCGGCTATCCAGATTTTGACACCGCGCTGCAAGCCATTCGTAGCCAGGTGGATGATTACCTGCTCAAGCCTACCGACGTGCCACTGTTGATCCACGCCATCCAAAGCCGGCTGGAACACCGCCGCCAGATTCCACCAGAGCGAGCTCTGAAGCGGGTTTCAGATCTCATGCAGGAAAGCCTGGGAGAAATAACCCGTGAGTGGCTCAAGTTAGCGAAAGCGCACAGCGAAATTGCAGCGATCAGGATCAGCGACAAGGATCGCATTGACCATTTGCCAAAGCTGATTGAGGAAATGGCAAAGCGAGTGGAGATTGATTCCGATATCACCACCGAGGAAGCAAAGTCCGCCGCGGCGATGCACGGGAAACAGCGTGCCCTCCAGGGCTACAACATCCCATTGGTTGTGATTGAAATGCGATTGCTGCAGCACGTTCTTTCCGCCGTCCTTCAGCACAACCTCATACGCATGGATCTGAGCACAGTGATCGGGGATATGATGCAGGTAGGGGAAAGCCTGCAGGAACAACTTGAGTTCTCTATCCGCGGTTTTCAGCAGGGAGCGCGCGAAGCTGCCTGATCTCAGCCTATTTTTTAGGCGCAGCGATTCGCGGTTGCGGGATGACAGGGACGTGTCCGCGTTTATAAATCATCATTGTGCGCACAAATTCGATGACCACGCTGCCGTCCTGTTTGTAGCCGATTGTTCTTACTTTCACAATCCCCACATTTGACCGGGACTTTGATTCCCGTTTTTCCAGTACTTCACTGCGGGAATAGACTGTGTCGCCTTCGAAAAGAGGATTGGGCAGGCGCACTTCATCCCATCCCAGATTTGCCAAGGCGTTTTGCGAAACATCGGACACGGACTGTCCGGTAACAAGCGCCAGCGTGAACGTGGAATCAACCAGCGGCTTGCCATACTCGGTCTGGGCGCTATAGGCGGCGTCAAAGTGAATCGGGTTGGTATTCTGCGTGAGCAGGGTGAACCAGATGTTGTCTGCTGCAATCACAGTGCGTCCCAGCGGATGGGGGTAAACGTCACCCACTTCGAAGTCTTCGTAAACGCGTCCGATCCAGCCCTGTTTTACCGTCATGGTTCGCTCTCCAGCGTCAGTACGAACGCGGCAGTCTTAGCACGTGTTCGGCAATATAAGAAAGGATGAGGTTGGTGGAAACCGGCGCAACCTGATAAAGGCGCGTTTCACGGAACTTTCGTTCTACATCGTATTCTTCCGCAAAACCGAAACCGCCGTACGTCTGTACGGTGGCGTTGGCGGATTCCCAGGAGGCATCGGCCGCCAACAGCTTGGCCATGTTAGCTTGCGGGCCGCAAGGCTGTTGCGTGTCGAAGAGCGCCGCGGCTTTTTCGACCATGAGGGCCGCAGCTTCGACATTGGTATAAGCGCGAGCAAGAGGGAACTGAATGCCCTGATTCTGTCCAATCGGCCGCCCGAAGACGACGCGATCTTTGGCGTAGCGGCAGGCTCGCTCCAGGAACCAACGGCCATCGCCAATACATTCCGCCGCAATGAGAATGCGCTCGGCGTTCAGACCGTCCAGCAGATAGCGAAAGCCTTGACCTTCTTCGCCGACAAGATTTTCGGCAGGAACTTCCACGTCATCAAAAAAGACTTCGGTCGTAGCGTGGTTCATCATGGTGCGAATCGGCCGGATGGTGAGCCCGTGATTCCTGGCCTCGCGCAGATCCACCAGCAGCACGGAGAGGCCCTCACTGCGCTTCTTTACCTGTTCGATGGGCGTGGTGCGGGCCACCAGCAGCATCAGGTCAGAATGCTCAGCGCGTGAGATCCAGATCTTCTGACCCTTCACCACGTACTTGTCACCCTCACGGCGGGCGAATGTTTTCATCTGAGTAGTATCGGAGCCGGTAGTAGGTTCGCTCACGCCAAAGGCCTGAAGACGAAGCTCACCCCGGGCCAGCGCAGGCAGATACTTTTTCTTTTGAGTTTCCGAACCGTGCCGAAGCAGCGTTCCCATCACATACATCTGAGCGTGGCAGGCCGCGGCATTGCCGCCGGAGCGATGGATTTCTTCCAGAATGGTTGTGGCTTCGGCGACGCCCATTCCGGCGCCGCCGTATTCTTCCGGAATAAGCGTGGCCATGTACCCGGCTTTGGTGAGCGCCTGGACAAATGCTTCAGGATACGCGCGCTGAGTATCCAGTTCGCGCCAGTACGCATCAGGGAAGTTGCGGCACAACTCGCCGACCGCACTCTTAAGTTCCTGATGCAGACCGGCATTGGGAGTGGGAGACATGAGTGGGGGCGTCGTGAGCGTTCTTACAGAACGGCGTATTCTAATTCCCCTGACTTAAGCACCGCAATGAGGCTCTTTATGCTTTTACAGCAAACGGCCGTATTAGAGAGCCGGTGCCGCCGCGAATCTTCAAGGGAGCGGCGACAAATACAAACTCATAGACATGTTCGGCAGCCAGTTGTTCCAGGTTGAGACACTCAATAATGTGAATGCCGCTTTCAACCAGCAAATGGACATGGACCGGCATGGTACGCGAAGGGACCAGTTCAAAGTTAATGGTGTCTGACCCGGCGGCGAAAATGCCTTTGCTGCTGAGGCAGCGTGCACCTTTTTCAGAAGGCCCGGGGCCACGCATCTGGGATTCGAAACGCGGCACGTCAGAAAAGAACGCTCCCCAGCCGGTACGCAATAAGACGATGTCACCGGGCTTGATTTCGATTCCTTGCGCGCGGGCGGCAGCCTCCATGTGCCCGGGCGTGATCTCAAAATCGGCGGACAGACTTTCTACGTTCTGCTGACCGGCAATATCCAGGAGAAGGCCACGGCGGATGATGGGAGCAAGCGTGTCGATGGAATGCTCCGTCATCCCTCCGCTGTGGGATTGCGCCGATGCAACGTCATGTCCGCCATGGAGCTTACCAGCGCAAGAAAAATGGCACAGGGCGTCAATATGCGTACCCAGGTGTCCGCCCAGCGCCAGTGCTTCGGACGCGGAACTCCCTCCGTTCGGCATCACGGAGTCGCCATGCATCTTGGTGAGACTGAACAGAAACGGCGGGTGCACCGGATGATGCGGCATGCCGACGAAATATGGTTGCGCCAGATCGTACAGCTTCGAATGGCTTAAGAGCTCCAAGAGGGATTGAGTTTTCGTTTCCATCGTGTGTCTGGTTTCTTTAGAGCAACCCAGTTCTTCTGGCGATGGCCAGCTTCTTGCGCTCGCCAGGCAAACTGGCGGCATCCACCATCTCATCTTTGTAGACAATTGCACCCACGCCGGAGTTGACGTCAGACTTTTCGTAAAGATCGATAATCTCCTGCGCCCGCGCAATCTCTTCACGTGAAGGAGTGAAAACCCGGTTGATGACCGGCACCTGATCGGGATGAATGGCCCACTTGCCGTCAAAACCCATCTGCGCGGCGGACCTCGCATCGTGTTCGCACTGTTGCAGATCGCGAAACTGAAGGGTGACGCCGTCAACCACGTCAATGCCGGCGGTCCGCGCCGCAGCGACGGTCTTAGCTTTGGGGTAATGATAGAGGGCAAACTGTTCGCGCACCGCATCGCGTGCGCCGATATTGCCCGCATAATCCACTACACCAAAAATCAAACCAGCCAGGCGGGGAGTTGACATTGCAATCTGCTCGGCGTGCAGCACGCCTTTGGCGCTTTCAATCAGCACTTCCAACCGGATGCGTCCAATGGGAAGCCCGATATTTTGCTCAATCTGGGTTAACAAGCGGTCGGCGAAGATCACGTCGGCTGCGTCTTGCACTTTCGGAACCACCACGACATCAATGCTGCTGCCGGCCGTTTCAACCACGTCGATCACGTCATGATAGAAAAACTTTGTGTGTATTCCGTTAGGACGGAAGGCGCGGATCTTGCCGCGAAAGTCGAGCGTGGTGAAGGCCTCAACCAGCGTTTTGCGTGCGGCAATCTTCTGAGAAGGAGCGCAGCCATCCTCCAGATCAAAGATGACTTCATCCGCTTCGCTGGCCGCGGCCTTCGCCATCATCTTAAGAGAATGCGCGGGACAGGCCAGCTCACTGCGCCGCACAGTGATAGCATCGGCGTCATTTAGTGGAGCTGACATTGACGTTCCTCCCATTCAGGCCAGGCCGCGTGGGGATTATTGCGCGCCAAGGGACTTAATGAATTCATAGTAGAAGTCCACCCCATCGTAAAAATCCTTTACGCCAATGCGTTCGTCCTTGCCGTGGGCACGCGTGTCATCCACGTCTTCGAACACGCCGGGAACACCGTAGGAGGGAATTCCGGCGATGCGCAAATATTTGCCATCGCTGGCGCCGGTGTCCATTACAGGAACGATAGGAAGACCGCCGTACAATTTGCCACTGAGCGCTTCCAGCTTGCCAACGATTGCCGGGTTGATGGCGGAGGCGGGCGCCGGGACAGCTTCACCTACCACGCTTACAAGGATTCGATCGTCCGCCAAAACACGCTTCAGCGTGTCCTGTACGTTCTGCAACGAATCCTGAGGCAGCATGCGGCAATTCACGTTTGCGGCTGCGGTTTGCGGCAAGGCGTTGTTGGCGTGCCCACCTTCAAGGCGCGTGGCCACGCAGGTGGTGCGCAGAAGGGCATTGAAGAATGCCGACTGGCTTAAACGCCTGGCGGCGTCCTCCGCTTTGACATGATCGGGACCTACCACGGCGCGAAAGTCGGCGGCGGTAGCCGGAGCTTCCAGCGCGGCGGTGCGCTCAAAGTATCCGCGCGTCGTCTCATTCAGGCTTACCGGAAAATCAAACTGCCCGAGGCGGGCGAGCCCCTGCGAGAGATGGTAGATGGCATTGTCTTTCACCGGACGAGAACTGTGTCCGCCATTGCTCTTCACTTCCAGGCGAAAGTCGACATAATTCTTTTCGCTGGTCTGCATGCCCAGCAGAAGGCGTTTGCCTCTTTTGGTTTCAAAATCGCCAGCGTCGGTGTTGATGCAGTATTCGGCATCAATCCAATCGCGATGGTTCTTGGTGAGCCACTGCACGCCATTGGACTGGCCTCCTTCTTCGTCAGCGGTGAGCGCAAGGACCAGGTCACGGGCTGGAACCCATCCTTCTTTCTTCAGGCGGATAAAGTTGGCGACTAAGATCGTGTCGCCCTGTTTGATATCCGACGTGCCGCGACCGTAAAAGAAGCCGTCCACTTCACTGAACTTGAATGGATCCATGGACCAGTCCTGGCGTAACGCCTCCACCACATCCAGGTGCGCAAGAAAGAGGATGGGCTTTCCCGGAGTTCTTCCGTGAAGGCGCACAACAAGGTTTTTTTTGTTGGGCAGAGGCCCATCGACATGGATGTCTTCGGGAGAGAAGCCGGCAGCGCGAAAATGAGCGGCCATGGCTTCCGCTGCGGCTGTTAGGTTCCCAACTGGCGTATCTGTGGTGTTGATTTCGATGAGTTCCTTGAATATGTCATGCGCAGCCTGATGTTCTGGCGAAAGGGCGGTTTGCGCCTGGGCTGTGGCGATGCCGCAAAGCAGAGCGGCCAGGGCGCAAGCCAGGGTTAGAGAGCTTTTATTCATCGTGGGTGGATTATAAATTCTTGCCGGAATAAGCAGCTCGGAATCAGTGCAATATCCCTATAATTGTGGGTATGGCTAGAGGTTGGGAAAGCAAATCGGTGGAGGCGCAAATGGAAACTGCCAATGACGGTCCAGCGTCAGGTTCAAAGCCCCCGCTTACTGACGGCGAGAGGAAAGACCGGCACGAGCGAGATAGCCTGAAGCTCTCCCGCGCGTATATCGTGCATCAGATTGAAGCTTCCACCAATGAGCGTTACACGGAGTCTTTGCAGCAGGCTTTGAGCGAAATCGACCAGAAACTGGCCAAGGTGGGGAATTCGCGCTAAAGAATGCCCAGGCCAGACTCCGGCGAAAGCGAAACCAGAAGCGTTCCCGATGGCACGATTCGGCCATCAGACGGCTGCTCTGCGCCCCGTAATTACTGCAATGAGCAACACCACAAGGGCAATGACAAGAAGCAGATGAATCAAACTTCCCACAATGTGAAATCCCCAGCCCAATAGCCATAAAAGCAGCAGAATCGCGAAAACCGTCCAAAGCATGTGTGTCTCCTGGCCGGCGCAAATGCCCGACCTCTTACCATTGGATGCGCCGGAGCAACAGGATTGTTGACACGGCACAGATCGCCGCCCGTGAAAGTCGAGCTGAGCAGCAGCTCTGCTGATTGAAAACCCAGACAGATTTCCCCAGACTCACTCAGAGGGAGCAACGAGAAGTCTGTCTTACAGCTCTAACCAATGTAGTTCCTTTTTGGCAGAGCTGCGGCTGCTATTCCATGCCGCGCGGAACAGCAGAGACCCTCAGGCGCAATGAAAAACTTTCGGAGTTGGATCGGCACTTCAATCATAGTGGCGGTGGCAGCGGGGTTTACTTCCGTGTCGCCGGGGCTTCATTCGCAGCAGATTGAAGCTACATCGGCGGCCGTCTCTTATGAGGGCCAACGCGTCTCGTCGGTGCAACTGGCGGGCCAGCCGGATGGTATTCCACGCAAACTGCGGGCGTTGATCGCGCAGCCCGTCAATGCGCCGTACGAACAGGCCAAAATCGATGAAACCGTGGCGGCACTCAAAAAAGACGGAAACTTCAAAGACGTGGAAGTGCAGGTGACTCCGGCAGCCGAGGGAGTGCGCGTGGTATTTGTGCTGAAGCCGGCTTACTATTTTGGTGTTTTCACGTTTCCCAAAGTAGAAAAGACCTTTTCTTACACACGTTTGCTGCAAGCCGCAAACTATTCCAAACAGGAACCTTTCACCGAGGAAAAGATTGAAGAGGCAGAATCAAGCCTGCTGGAGTTTTTTCATCGCACTGGCTTCTTTCGGGCCACCGTGGAACCGAAGATGCAGACGGATCAGGCGCACGGCGTGGTCAATGTGGAATATGACATCAACTTAAAGAAGCGCGCCAAGTTTGGAAACGTGATTCTTGCCGGCGTATCAGAGGAACAAACCAACAGGCTGAATGCGAGCCTCCGCAGCGTCCGGGCACGAATCAAGGGCGCTTACATCAAGCCGGGCAAAACATACTCGCTTAAGAAACTGACCGCGGCAACTGCGTTCCTACAGCAGCAACTGGGAAACCAACACTTCCTTGCCGGTCGGGTGAAGCTTGTTTCAACGCTCTACAACCCCGAAACCAACCGTACTGACATTAAATATGACGTAACCGAAGGGCCGAGAATCGAGATCAAGTTGGCCGGGGCACACATGTGGGGACGCACGCAGAAGAAACTAATTCCCATGTACCAGGAAAATGCGGTGGACGCAGACCTGGTTAATGAAGGCGCACAGGACCTGACTTCCTATTTCCAGGCGAAAGGCTATTTCGGCGCAAAAGTGCAGAGCCAGATACAGAAACAGGGGACTGGAGTGACCGTGCTGTACCAGATCGAGAAGGGGCAACGCGGGAAAGTGGAGGCAATTGAGTTCCACGGCAATCAGCACTTTTCTGATAAAGACCTGAAGTCGCATGTACAAGTCACTAAGCGAGTACCTTTGGTGCCTTTTTCTCACGGGAAATACAGCGAACAACTGGTGCGCAAGAGCGTAAAAAATATTGAAGGCCTGTATCATGGCGCCGGATACAGCCAGGTAAAAGTCATACCCAAGGTGGTAAGCAAAGACAATGAATTGCAACTTACATTCCAGGTGGAAGAAGGCGTGCGCGACGTGGTTGAGTCATTGCAGGTTGAGGGCAACAAGGCTCTCACCCAGCAGGAGCTGGCGCCCAAGGGCATGAACCTTGAACCAGGGAAGCCGTATTCCACTCAATTGCTGACAAAGGATCGCGACCAAATCATGGCCACGTACCTGGACAAGGGCTTTCTGAACGTGACATTCAAATCGAAAGTGGAGCATACCAAAAACGATCCGCATCACGTGCACGTGGTTTATCAAGTGGACGAGGGGCCGCAGGTGCACACAGCCAGCGTGGAGCCAATCGGGGCGCAGCATACGAGGCCGGAAATCATCGCGCGCAATACAAATATAAAAGTCGCCAAGCCACTGAGCGAAACAGCCCTGCTGCGCGGCGAAAGCCAGTTATACACGTTGGGGGTGTTTGATTGGGCCAGCGTGGATACTCGCGAGCCGATCACCGATAATCCCAACGCTGAAGTGCTGGTGAAGCTTCACGAATCCAAACGAAATAGCATTGCGTATGGATTTGGCTTCCAGGTGATCAATCGAGGTGGCAGCATTCCCAGCGGGACCATCGCTTTGCCGGGGCTTCCTCCGATCGGACTGCCAACAAAATTTGCTACCAGCCAGAAGACATTCTGGGGGCCGGAAGGATCGATCGAATACACGCGCAGAAACTTCCGCAGCCGGGCAGAGACGCTAACGCTTTCCGTGTTCGGGGGACGTCTTGACCAGCGAGCAGCCGCTAGCTTGGCCAACCCAACGATCTGGAACACCGGATGGAGTTCCACGGTGGTGTTATCCGCCGAACGCACCAGTGAAAATCCAATTTTCACCGCGCGACTGGGAGGAGCGGGAATCCAGTTTCAACACTACCTGGATAGAAACCGGCAAAAATCAGTGATCTTCCGCTACGACTTCCGGCGTACGAATCTTTCAAACATCGTGATACCAGACCTGGTGCTGCCGGAAGACCAGAACGTGCGGCTCTCGTCACTTTCAGGTTCGTTCATCCGTGATTCACGCGACAATCCGCTGGACGCGCATAAGGGAATCTACGAGAGCTTCCAGGTGGACTTGAACCCAAGCTTTCTGGGGTCGAACACGAGTTTTGGGCGTTTTCTGGGACAGACCGCCTATTACAGGTCGCTTACCAGCGATTCATCCCTGGTGTGGGCCAGCAGCCTGCGACTGGGAATGGAACATGCATTTGGAGGCAGCCACATTCCTATCAGCGAGAGGTTCTTTTCCGGCGGCGGAAGCTCGCTGCGCGGCTTCAGCCTGAATGGGGCCGGACCGCAACGCGAGGTTCTTGTTTGCCCGACAGACAATCCGAATTGCGGCCAACAGATTCCCGTGCCAGTAGGCGGTCAACAGCTTGTGATTTTCAATTCTGAGCTGCGCTTTCCAATGGGTATTTCGGCGCCGTTCCTTGGTGGGACTCTGGGTGGGGCGGTATTTTATGACGCCGGCAACGTCTATTCCAGCGTGAGTTTCAAAAACGTGGCCTCTGACCTTACCCATACGGTCGGGTTCGGGCTGCGTTACAAGACGCCGGTAGGACCGGTCCGCATTGATATAGGACATCTGCTGAATGCGCCGCCTGGGATCAAGACATTGCAGTTTTTTGTGACGTTGGGGCAGGCATTTTGAAATGGGGAACAAAGTGAAGAAGTGGAAAAAGGTGGTTCTGTGGAGCCTGGCGGCGATTGTGGTCCTGCTGATGGGCTCAGTGGTGACGCTGGTGCTGTTGCTTGACCACAATGAAAGTTTTCGCCGCGGCCTTCTAGCCAGAGTGGAAAACAGTGTTCGGGAATCGACCGGCGCAAGGCTTGAGGTGCGAGACTTCAACCTTCGGCTATCGAACCTGAGCCTGGACCTTTACAACGTCGTGGTTCATGGCACAGAAGCGGATTCCAGCCAGCCACTTCTGAATGTAGACCATCTACAAGTGGGCCTGACGATTGATTCTTTGCTGAATCGCAAGTGGCATGTACGGGACATCATTGTGGATCACCCGGTCGCGCATATGGCCGTCAACAAAGCGGGCGAGAACAATCTGCCCAAGCCGGAGAAGAAAAGCACCAGCAGCAGCAACACGAATGTTTTTGACCTGGCAATACGCGAACTCCGCCTGAATCACGGCGAGATTTTTTACAACGACCAGAAGACGCCGCTCGAGGCCGACCTGCACGATTTTACGGTCAATGCAAATTACGATCCTGCACAGAAGAAATATTCCGGCGACCTTGGCTACAACGCCGGCAAGATCGTTTATGGAAAGTATGCGCCAGTAGAGCACAGTCTTCAGGCAAAATTCGGCGTAACGCCGCAGAAGTTCACTGTGGATAAGCTCGATCTTGCCGCTGGTGAGTCGCATGTTGCACTCAATGCCGCAGTCAACGATTACAGCCTACCCAACATGCAGGCCACGGGCGGGTATGAAGCCACGCTGGTGACCAATGATTTCAAGAGAATTCTGAAAGACCCTTCGCTTCCGGGAGGAACGGTAAAGCTGACCGGGCAAATAAAGTATCAGGCGGACCCGAACCGGCCCATGCTGGAGACGGTTTACGTTGCCGGCAATGTCAGCAGCGCGGGACTGAACGTGAAGACGCCGAGCTTGCAGACGGAAGTGCGAGACCTTTACGCGCGTTACCAGCTTTCGGGCGGCAATGCCGAGGTGAATGATATTCGCGCCCACGTCATGGGAGGCACGTTGAGCGGCAAGCTCACGATCAAGGACGTGGCGGGGGCATCAATAGCGCAGTTGCAGGCTTCGATCAAAGATTTGTCACTTGATCAGGCGCAGACAGCGGCACATAACACATCCATGCGGCAGGCGAACTTGAGCGGCAAAGTCAGCGCTGATGCGACCGCACACTGGGCCAAGACGCTCGACAACCTAGTAGCCCACAGTGATGCCACGATTAATGCCAGCCTGGGACAAGGACAGCCGACGCCGCTGAATGGCGTAATCCACGCCGACTATGCTGCAGCGCACAAGCAACTGGCGCTCACCAATAGTTACATTCGCACGCCGCAAACAAACATCGACCTGAACGGAAAGATCAGCGATTATTCACAGTTGCAGGTGGCTCTCCGGTCGAATGACCTCCATGAACTTGAGACGCTGGCTACGGCCTTGCAGAAGCCTGCACCGGGACAACCGCCGGCACAATCGCTCGGACTCTACGGCTCGGCAACCGTGAACGCGACTGTAAGCGGTTCACTCAGCTCTCCGCAAATCAATGGGCAGATGGACGCGCGCAATTTTCGCGTGAAAGGCAGCTCGTGGAAGGTGCTGCATACCGCCTTCACGGCAAACCCGTCACAGGTGACGCTGAGCAATGGCAATCTTGAAGCCGCGCCTCCACCCCAGAACCCGCAAGATCGCCATGCTATGGGAACCCCGGCGCCGCAGGGCCACATCAATTTCAGCGCGCAAGTCAAACTTAAGCAATGGGCGTACACGCCGTCCAGTCCGATCACGGCGAATATCTCAGGCTCGCAGATTTCAATTGCTGACCTGGAGCGCCTGTTGAACAAAACTTATCCAGTGAGTGGCACGCTGGCGCTCAACGTTTCCCTACATGGATCGCAACTCAACCCAATCGGACAGGGAACGCTTACGGTTACAAAAGCAAAGATTTCAACCGAGTCGATCCAGAACCTGAACGTAAAGTTTGAAGGGGATGGGAATACCGTCAAAGCAAACATGACAGTACAAATGCCGGCAGGCACGGCTCGGGCCGACGTGAATTATTTCCCTAAGACTGAAGGCTATGACGCGCACGTGCAGGCGCAGAATTTCCGGTTGGAAAAGCTACAAACCGTCCAGGCGCGCAACATGCAGATTGCCGGCGGCGTGAACCTGAACGTAAGCGGGAAGGGCACCATAAAGGACCCGCAGCTGCAGGCGACGATCGAGGTCCCGCAGCTCCAGATGCAGAAGCAGATCATCCAGGGAATTAAGTTCCAAAGTACGGTGCAGAACCACGTGGCGACGATTGCGCTGGATTCGGATATCGCCAAGGTCTTTCTCAAAGCGCGCGGCACGGTAGGAATAGAAACGCCTTACATGGCGGACATCCATCTGGATAGCGGCAAGATTGATTTCCAACCACTGGTTGCGCTTTATGCGCCGGAGCAGGCGGCTGATCTTTCCGGCCAGACGGAATTGCACGCAACAGTACGCGGGCCGCTGGCAGACAAGAACCGCCTGGAAGCACATCTGGAAATTCCAAATCTTGATCTTCATTACAAGCAATTCCAGCTAGCCGCGGCAAAGCCGATCCGCGTGGACTATACGAACGGCACCGCAACCTTGCAGCCCACTTCAATCCGCGGCACGGGCACGAGCATCGACGCGCAGGCGGTAGTGCCTGTGACAACTCTCAAACCCGCGTCATTCCTGGTGCAGGGGAATGTTGACCTGGGTATTGCGCAGCTGTTGGTGCCCGATCTTACAAGCTCCGGCCAGTTGCAATTTGACATTGATTCCAAACGCTACGGCCAAGGCACGAACTTAAACGGGCAGATCAAAATTGTGAACGCGAACCTGCACACAGCTGATTCGCCCGTGGGGCTGGACAACGCGAACGGGGAGATCAATGTAACGCAGACACGCCTGGAGATCAGCAGTTTCGAGGGGCAGATGGGAGGAGGGACCGTAAAAGCCACCGGCGCCGTGGTTTATCGCCCGGCGGTCCAGTTCCACCTTGGGCTCACGGCGAACAACATTCGAGTGCGCTACCCGGAAGGCGTGCGCGCCATTGTGGCGTCCAACCTGGCACTCACAGGAAATGCGCAGGAATCGCAACTCTCCGGCCAGGTAAAGATTGAACGCGTCTCATTTACGCCAGACTTCGATCTGAGCACATTTACTTCACAGTTCAGCGGAGAGGCCAGCGACAGTGGGACGCCCGGATCGTTCACGCAGGGAATGAAGCTCAATATTGCGGTTCAATCCACGAGCCAGATGAACCTTGTGAGCAGTCAGCTGAGCGTGAAGGGTGACGCTAATTTGCGGGTTGTGGGCACGGCGGCAGATCCGGTCATTCTTGGACGCACCAACCTTACCGGCGGCGAATTCTTTTTGGCGGGCAATCGCTATCAGGTCGATCACGGGACAGTTGACTTTCTGAATCCGGTGCGCACCGAACCAGTGCTGAACATCCAGGTAAAAACCCGGATTGACGAATACAACATCACGCTGGCGTTGAGCGGACCAGTGGAACGGTTGCAAACAACATACACGTCTGATCCTGCTTTGCCGCCGGTGGATATCATCAACCTGATTGCCAACGGGAAGACGGTGGAATCAGCGTCAGCGAACCCGAGTCCCAGCCCGACGAGTGCGCTGGGCGCACAGTCAATACTGGCGGCGGGTATCAGCAGCCAGGTGAGCGGCAAGATTGCCAAGCTTGCCGGCGTATCACAGTTACAGATCGATCCCGGCCTGGGTGCGGACAACGGACAGAACCCAGGAGCCCGTATCGCCATCCAGCAGCGCGTGACCAGCAATCTGCTGGTGACGTTTGCCACGGACATTACGTCCACGCAGCGGCAGGCCATTCAAGTTGAATACAAGCTGAATCCAAAATGGTCGGTCAGCGGCACGCGCAACCAGAACGGCGGGTTCGGCGTGGATGGAAGGTACAGGAAGGATTTTTGAGATGATCTGGTTGGCTTGATGAGAAAACCCGTGGCGGGGTATTATGCATCTGTCTACGTTCTACCAGAGATTTTGATCCGCCGTGGGGGGCGCCAATGTCTGAACCGATTACCTTCGCTGGTACTCCGCTCGGAGAGTACCGCCACATCTGTGCTTTTTTCCACACACCCGACGAAATGTATCGTGTCCTGATGCCCTTCATCCAGGAGGGCTTTAAGCGGGGAGACCGTGGCTTTCACATCGTCGACTCACGGAATTGGGAAGACCACGTGAATCGCTTACGTAAGGCCGGGATCGCAGCTGACGTGGCTATGGAGCGAGGACAACTAGAGGTTCGCAATTGGCACCAGGCATATCTTCGTGATGGGCACTTCTCCCAGGATCGAATGCTGGCTCTTATCGAAGAGGTGCTTCAAGCAGGCCCGAAGCAGGGCTATGAAATTACGCGGCTGGTCGCACACATGGAATGGGCGTTGGAAGATATGCCCGGAGTTGATGATTTGGTGGAATACGAGACGCGTCTCAATTATGTGCTGCCGCGATACAAGGATCCGGTCATATGAACGTACGATTGCGCCAAGTTTGGCGCCGGCGTTGTAATGGATATAATGCGAACGCATCCCATGGTGATCATCGGCGGCGTTCTTCAGTCCAACCCGTTCTTTGTTCCTCCGGACGAGTTCCTGCTTGAGTTGAGGGAGCGTGGTGCTTACCGGGTCAAAGCAGCACCCACGCATGCCTGAACTGGATTTTAATGTGACCAGCACGCCGGAATTGCGCGAGGCCATCGTGCTGCGCCGGGCGATGCGCGATCTGCTGGCGTTGTGCACCATCCCGGCAGCATGGGTCGGACGAGAACCCGACGCTATTGCAAGCGGCGTGGTTGACGTACTCGTCACCGCATTGCGCGTTGAGTGCGGCTATTTGATGCTACCTGGGGACCCAGCCAACATTGAGACTATGCAGGGAGTTGCGCCTCCCGAGGTCCTGGAAGCTTTACGCAGGAAATGCGCAGTAGAAATGCCGCGGTCACCCCTTGTCCATGACTTGTGCCAAGCGCACCGCGCGGCCGTTGTACCTATCAGAGTGGCCTCACGGTCCGGGTTTGTCGCTGCTATTTCATCGCGAATGGATTTTCCCACCGAAACGGAATCGATGCTCATGTCCGTGGCGGCGAACCAGGCTGCCATCTCCCTGGAAGCAGCGCAGCTCCGCGCGGAAGCGGACTTGGAACGTCGCCGGCTGCAGGAACTGATGGAACAGGCTCCAGCCGCCATGGGGCTGATGTATGGCCCAGAACACCGTTGGACCTACGTAAACGATTATTATGTCCGGGTTACTGGACGAGCCAGTCCAGTTGACTTCATCGGCAAAACGCTGGAGGAAAGCCTCCCCGAGACCGAGACGGCGGTGTTTCGCAAATTGCTCGACGACGTTTATCAAACCGGCAACCCTTATGTTGGGCGGGAGATGAAGGCGACCCTCAATCGGGCGGGGCAGACCGTTGAAGCGTACTTTGATTTTGCATATCAAGCCATTCGGAACTCGGCGGGGGAGGTCGAGGGCGTTCTGGTGCATGCTGTTGAAGTTACCGACAAGGTGCTGGCGCGAAGAACGATTGCAGAGAGTGAGGAGAGGCTGCGACTAGCTCAGGGCGCGGCCCACATCGGTACCTGGGAATGGGATGGCGGAAACGGCAAAAGCAAGTTGTCGCCCGAGCTTCATCGCATGTTTGTTACGGATGCGAATGATCCTGATCATGCGCATATCTGGGCTGGCCGAGTGCATCCGGGCGATTGGGAGCGGGTCCAGCAGTTGATGCAAGAAGGATATGGCCACGGAGAAATGGAATTCGAATACCGTTACCAGAATCCAGATTTCGGGATGCGATGGTTCTATTGCAAAGGCCGCCGAGGTGAAGGTGAGACGCGGATGCTCGGCGTGGTCCAGGATGTGACCGAACGCAAGACGGCGGAAGAAGCGATACGCGAGAGCGAGGAGGAGCTGAGAATCCTTCAACGCATAGGCGCGACTCTAGCATCGCAACTCGAACTGAAGAAACTTGTGCAGGCGGTCACCGACGCGGGCCGTGAGATCAGCCAGGCGGAGTTCGGCGCTTTCTTTTACAACGATACGGATGGAGCCGGCGAGAAGTATCTTCTGTACACCCTTTCCGGCGCGCCGCATGAGGCATTCAGCCGGTTCCCTATGCCTAGAAATACAGCGGTGTTCGGTCCGACATTCGGCGGCGAAGGAACAGTTCGTGTTGCCGACATACGGCAAGATCCGCGATATGGCAAGAACCCACCGTACAACGGTATGCCCGCGGGTCATCTTCCTGTGCGCAGCTATCTGGCTGTGCCGGTGATCTCAAGGTCGGGAGAGGTAATTGGTGGATTGTTTTACGGTCATTCCCAGGTGGGCATTTTTACGGAAAGGGCGGAACGGCTAGTCGAAGGTATCGCCAAGCAGGCTGCAATCGCGATTGACAACGCTCGCCTATTCGAAGCTGCTCATCAAGAGCAGGCCCGTGCCGAAGAGAGCGAAGCACGGCTGCGAACCAATCAGGAGAGACTACAGACCGCATTGATTGCGTCGCAACGTCTGGCCGCCATTGTCGAGTCTTCCGATGACGCGATCGTCAGCAAGGACCTTAACGGTGTCGTGAGTAGCTGGAATTCCTGTGCGGAAAGAACATTCGGGTACTCTGCGAAAGAGATGGTTGGTAGTTCTATCACCAAGATTATCCCTCCTGAGTTGCAGGAAGACGAGCGGCGCATACTTGCCACAATCGCGCGCGGTGAGCGCATTGAACATTTTGAGACGACGCGAATGAAAAAAAGCGGGGAACTCATCGACGTGTCGCTGACCATCTCGCCCATCAAAGATGAGCAGGGTAGAGTGATGGGGGCGGCCAAGATAGCGCGTGACATCACACAAAAGAAGAGAACGGAAAGGGCGCTGCAAATGACGGAGAAGCTGGCCTCTGTTGGCCGGCTCGCCGCTACTGTCGCTCATGAACTTAACAACCCACTCGAGGCGGTTACCAACTTCATTTTTCTTGCCCAAACTACAGATAACCTGCCGGACCCTGCGAAGGAGTACCTTACTTTGGCTGACCGAGAGCTCGAGCGAGTCAGCCATATCGCCCAACAGACGCTCGGGTTCTATCGCGACACGTCTTCGCGTACCCTGGTGGACATTCGCGAGTCACTGGATGATGTGCTACGAGTCTTTGAGAGTAAGCTTCGTTATAAATCACTCAAGACCGAAATCAATGTCGAACGAGGATTAAAGATTGAAGCACTTGGCGGCGAAGTGCGCCAGGTCTTTTCCAATTTGATATCCAATGCCATTGATGCATCTTCGAGTCGCGGCGTGATCAAAGTTCACGTCAAGACTGTTGTCAAGCGCGGCAGTCAGTACGCTCAGATAGCGTTTGCAGATCACGGATGTGGCATCCCTGACGGGTTAAAAACGAGCATTTTCAACCCGTTCTTCACAACCAAGATCGACGTGGGAACTGGTCTCGGACTATGGGTGTCCAAGAGTTTGGTCGAAAAGCATGGTGGCCGGATAGCGTTTCGCAGCACGCAAGGCAAAGGCACTGTGTTTACTCTACAATTCCCGTTGCGCGCAGCCCATCACAAGAAGGAGAACCAAGGTGCAAATCCGTGAGAATTGGAAGGTACGAAATCAAATGCCAGGTACGGAACTGCGACTGTTCTCGGGAAAAGTGCCTGTTCCGGGAGCCCTCGGAGATTCGTCCATTGTCAGCCGTGACTCATCTAGAAAACAGCGCGTTTTAGTGGTAGATGATGAACAGTTGATTGCACAGAGCCTGAGAGACATTCTTTCACGGGCAGGGTTCGATACAGTATTTGCACTGAGCGGAAAAGAAGCGATAGAGATGGCAGAGCAGATTTGTCCCGACATTGTGATTAGCGATGTCATCATGCCTGATCTTGACGGGGTACAAACGGCTATCAGAATCCGACGCGCCTGCCCAGATGCCCGCATCCTGTTATTCTCTGGACAAGCTGCCACCTCGGACATCCTTGAGAGAGCAAGAGCAGAGGGCCACGATTTTGATCTTCTGCCCAAACCCATCCATCCTGCTCGCTTACTAGCAGCCATCACCAAGCTCATGTGAGTGGAACGCGCGGTGTTTGCTAGTCGCAGACCATGCTGCTCTATTCACTTTTCTGAGCGGATAGTCGCTGCCTCGAAACTGCCTGGGCATCGGACGCCATGTCAGCATTGCTTCGAACTCATCTCGCATGAGACGATGCATGCTCATGCTTAAAACCGAGCCGCGCGACTTTTTATCGAGAAACCTGGTCCTGCAAACCGACAGCTATAAGTTCACCCACTGGAAGCAATACCCGCCGGGGACGCAGTACGTTTATAGCTATCTTGAGTCACGAGGGGGGATGTTTTCCCAAACGCTGTTCTTCGGACTGCAATATTACCTGATGAAGTATCTCTGCGGTCCCGTGGTGAACGAAGAAGATGTCATCGAAGCGCGGGAGTTCGTTGATCGGCACATTGGACCGGGCATGTTCAACTACGAAGGCTGGATGCATATTGTCCGCAATCTTGGCGGCAAATTGCCGGTGGTGATCAAGGCAGTGCCGGAAGGCAGCTCAGTGGGCGTGCAAAATGTCTTGATGACCATTGAGAATACTGATCCTGCCTGCTACTGGCTGACAAATTATCTGGAGACGCTGTTGCTGAAGGTGTGGTATCCGATCACGGTGGCAACGCTTTCACACGCGATCCGCAAAGTGATTCTGGAAAAGCTGCAGCGCTCGGGCGACCCTTCGCTGATCGACTTCAAGTTGCATGACTTTGGCTATCGCGGTGTCTCCAGCGAGGAGACCGCCGGCATTGGAGCAGCGGCGCATCTGATCAACTTTAAAGGCACCGATACTGTTGCCGGTATCCGGGTAATGCAACAGTTCTACCGATCACGCGAGATGGAAGGCTTCAGCATTCCGGCGGCAGAGCATTCCACCATTACGGCCTGGGGCCGCGAGAATGAAGATAAAGCCTATGAAAATATGCTCACGCAATTTCCCGAGGGGCTGGTGGCCGTGGTGAGCGATTCCTATAACGTTTATGAAGCGTGCGAAAAACTGTGGGGCACGCTGTTGCGCGAAAAGGTGGAGCATCGGCAGGGTACGCTGGTGGTGCGGCCAGATTCTGGCAAGCCGCGCGACGTAGTGCTGAAAGTTCTGGATATTCTGGGCGCGAAGTTCGGCTATGAGACGAATGCGAAAGGTTACCGCGTCCTGAATCCGCGGATACGGGTGATTCAGGGCGATGGAGTTAACTACTGGACGATTCAGGACACGCTTACGGCCATGAATCGCGCCGGCTGGTCGGCTGACAATATTACGTTTGGAATGGGCGGCGCGCTGCTGCAACAGCTCAATCGCGACACGCAACAGTTCGCTTTTAAGTGTTCCAACGTGACCGTGAACGGTGAGGACCGCGACGTATTCAAGGATCCGGTGGAAGGACACGACAAGGCTTCAAAACGAGGCCGGCTGGCGCTGCGCTTTAAGGATGGTGGCTGGAGTACGGTGCGGCTGCGCAGAGGAGTTGATGATCCGGAAGACCGGCTGAAGCCGGTTTTTCGCAATGGAGAATTGCTGGTAGAACAGAGCGTTCCGGAAGTGAGGAGACGGTCGCGGCTGGATGAAAACGGAGCAGGGAAGGCTGGCGGTTAGGTTCCAGTGCTAGATGCTGGATTGCGCGTGACCTCGGCTTCGAGCGATTTGAAAAACCGTGCGGCCAGCATGTTGGCCGTGGCCTGGATCATCCGCTGGCCGACGCTGGCGATCAGGCCACCGACATTGACATCGCCGGTGTATTGGATTTCAGTTGCGCTCCCCGCTTCTTTCAGGTTGAGTTCGCCAGAACCCTTTACGAATCCTGGCTGGCCCTTGCCTTCCACTACGAGCTTGTAGTGTTCCGGCGCGACGATCTCCTGAAGAGAAACCGTGGCGGTGAAAACACCTTTGACTGGACCTACGCCGGCGGTGAGCTTGGCGCTGTACTGGTTCTCGCCGGTTTTTTCCATCTGCTCACAGCCGGGAATGCACTTCTGCAGGACGGCAGGATCAACTAACGCGGCGAAGATGCGCTCACGCGGTGCGTCGATTTTCTGGATGCCTTCAATCTTCATGCAAGCTTCCAACACAGAGGAACGGAGGAGACGGAGGATTTTGGGGGCCACTTGATTTCGGGATCAGGGGTTACATCTTCTGATTGATTGCCCGTTGTCGTTTCCTCTGCTACCTCTGTTTTTCTGCGTTTCAATGGGTTGACTTGTGTTTACTATCCGCGACCGGCCGCCATTTCCAGAGCCCGCCGTGTATAGACCGTTGCCAGTTGCTTGCGGTACTCAGCGGAAGCGTAAAGATCGGAATTGACGTCAACTCCATCGGCGGCGTGCGCGGAAGCAGCACTGAGAGTTTTCACATCGAGGGCATTGCCTTTGAGCGCGCTTTCAACCTTGGTTGCGCGATACGCTTTGGGCGAGACGCCAGTGATTCCAATTCCCGCTGACTGGCACTTGCCACCATCGATCGACAGATTAACAGCCACGCCAACGACCGCAAATCCAGACGCAGGATGGCGAACTTTAACGTACGCCTGCGCAGCTTTGCCTTTGGAGGCCGGGATGCGGATTTCGCGCAGAATTTCTCCGGCTTGAAGAGACGTGGTCAGCATTTCAACGAAGAAATCCGTGGCTTTGATCACGCGGTCGCCCTTAGCGCTGGTGGCGACAATTTCTGCATCGAGAGCAAGGATGGCCGCCGGCCAGTCGGCAGCGGGATCAGAGTGCGCCAGGCTTCCGCCGATTGTGCCTTTGTTGCGCACCTGCATGTCGCCCAGATGGCTGGCGGTTTCAGGCAGCAGCGGGCATGAGCGGCGCAGGACATCGGAAATTTCAAGCTGAAAATGGGTGGTCATGGCGCCGATGCGAATCTGTCCGCCCTCTTCCTTTATATAGGAGAGATCGCGGATGCGGCCGAGGTCGATGAGAACTTTGGGCTGCATCAGGCGCAGCTTCATGGCAGGGAGCAGGCTGTGGCCGCCAGCCAAGATTTTTGCGTCATCTTTATGCCTGGCCAGGAGCGAGATGGCTTCGTCCAGACTTTTGGCGGCGATGTAATCAAAATTTGCTGGGATCATGACTCTCTCCTTGGCTTACGCGACGCCTGCTGAATTCTTCTTGGGACCATTCTTGATGAGCTGCCAGACGACTTCCGGCTTGATAGGCATATCGATGTGGCGAACGCCGTATGGGGCAAGCGCGTCAACGATTGCGGCCACAATTGCCGGTGTAGCATCCGATTGTCCCCGCTTCTCCTACGCCTTTGGCCCCCAGTGGATTGACCGGCGAAGGCGTTACAGTGCTCTCAAGTTCGAGGTGGGGAATCATCACGGCTTTTGGAACGGCGTAATCCATCAGCGTTCCGCTGATGAGCTGGCCAGTCTCATCGTAAACAATTTCTTCGAACAGGGCCTGGCCCATACTTTGAACGATGCCTCCATGAACCTGTCCCGCTACGAGCATGGGATTGATCTGGTTGCCGCAATCGTCGACCGCGATATAGCGCTGGAAATGAATCTCGCCGGTTTCAGGATCGATATCCACCACCGCGATGTGCGTGCCGAAGGGAAAAGTAAAATTCTTCGGCTCATAGAACGCGGTGGCTGAAAGTCCGGGCTCCATGTCTTCAGGAAGGCTCTTTGCCAGATGTGCGGCCAGCGCGACCTCCTGTATCGTCACCGTTTTTCCGCTGGGATGTGGCTCCGGCAGCGACGCACCGGGCGCCTCTCCGACAGGCACCACTGGTTTCGGCACTTCGCCGCCGCTCCCGCCAGAACCGCAAAACTTTCCGTCAGTAAATGTTGCCGACTCGCATTGCAGCATATGTGCTGCAATCTTCGCGGCTTTGGTTTTCAATTTCTGCAAAGCCATGTGCACTGCGACGCCGCCCACAGCCAGCCCGCGGCTGCCAAATGTTCCGATGCCATACTGCACGATGGCCGTATCGCCGTGAATCACCGTGGAATCATTCACGCTCACGCCCAGTTCATCGGCAGCAATTTGCGCGAAAGAAGTTTCTTCACCTTGTCCGTGTGGAGAACATCCTGTAAGAATCGTGACCTTACCGGTCGGTTCAATTCGGACAGTCGCGCTCTCCCAGCCACCCGCCGGCATCGCCGACGACGGCCCCAACGCGCAAATCTCCACATACGTTGACACGCCAATGCCCATGATGCGGCCTTCTTTGCGCGCCTTCTTCTGATCTTCGCGAAGCTTAGTGTAGTCGGCCATCTTCAGCGCTTTATCCAACGCGCCCTGATAGTTGCCACTGTCGTAGAAGAGGCCGGTCTGGGTCTTGAAAGGGAACTCATTGGGCTGCGGGAAATTCTTGCGCCGCACTTCTACCGGGTCCATGCCCAGCTCCGCCGCAACCAGATCAGCCGCGCGCTCGATCACATACGTCGCCTCCGGACGCCCCGCCCCGCGATACGCATCCGTCGACATCTTGTTGGTAAACGTGGCCGTCACATTCATCTGGATGGCGGGAATTTTGTAGCAGCCAGAAAGCATCAGCCCGGTCAGCGTCGGGATCGCCGGCGTCAGCAGCTGAAAATACGATCCCATATCGGCAAACACGTTATAGCGGAACGCGGTAATGGTGCCGTCTTTCTTGCAGCCGATCTCAACGTAGCCGGTCTGCCCGCGGCCGTGAATGGTGGACTGCATATTTTCTCGCCGGCCTTCAATCCATTTCACCGGACGCCCGGTCTGCATGGAAATCCAACCCAGCATCGCTTCTTCCGCATAGATATTGAGTTTCGATCCAAATCCGCCGCCCACTTCCGGCGTGATGATGCGCAGCTTGTTTTCCGGCACGCCCAGCATGATCGCCACCTGCGTGCGCACCAGATGCGGTATCTGCGTCGACGTCCAGATGGTCAGCTCCTGCTCGCCGGGAAAATATCGCGCCAGCACGCCGCGCCCTTCCATCGCAATCGGCGCCAGGCGTTTGTTCAGGATCTTCTGCTTGATAATCTTGTCCGATCCCTTCAGCGCCGCTTCAATATCGCCTTCGCCCGCTGTCAGCTTGTATGCGATGTTCGTCCCAAACGCCTCATGAATCACCGGACTCTTGGGATCAGCGGCCTTTTCTTCATCCAGCACCACTGGCAGTTCTTCATAATCAACTTCAATCAGATCCAATGCGTCGCGGGCCGCAGCTTTGGTTTCCGCCACCACCACCGCCACCGGATGTCCCACAAAATAAACTTTGCTCATCCCCAGCACGCGATGCTCCGGGACTTTCATATCCGGAATGGCCGCGCCGCACGGCACCACGCCAATCTTCTGCACGTCTTTTCCCGTATAGACGGCCACCACGCCCGGCAGTTTCTGCGCCGCCGTAGTGTCAATGCTCTTGATCCGCGCGTGGGCATAAATGGAGCGCAGAAACGCCGCATGCAGCGTGTCCGGCAGGCGAACGTCGTCAACATAGTGGGCCAGCCCCTGGATCAGCCGGGGATCTTCCGTGCGCTTGATTGGTTTGCCAACTGTCTTTTCCATATCGCCCTCTTTAAAGTTTCCCGTCGATCTCGGTTAGCTACTAGCTACTAGCTCCTGGCCATTGGCTTTTAGCTTTTGGCTCTTGGCCCGTAGCTCGGACTTCAATCGTTACCGTTTTTCCGATCACCCGATCACCGCGATGCCCCGATTCCCCGATTCCCCGATCATCCGATGATCCGATGATCCGATTTCCCGATCTTCCTCTGTGTTGCTCTATGGCCTCATCTCGAAACTGCCATCACAACTACGTCGTCATCCCGAGAGGTCCGTTCATTTGGCTGCGCTTTCATCAGCAGCCAAATAGGACCCGAGGGACCTGCTCCGCTGCTGCTTCGGGATTTAGAAGTTATCTCACGGCTTTAAAACCAATTTTTCCCGATCCGCGTTTATCCGTGTTCATCCGCGGTAAGCCGTTGCCCTACCGCGCCACACTCGTCGATTTCATCTTCTTGGCCGCGCACTGTATTGCCTGAACAATGTTCTGGTAGCCAGTACAACGGCAGAGATTGCCTTCAATGCCGTGCCGAATCTCTTCGTCGGTGGGATCAGGATTGCGCTGCAAAATCTGGGTTGCCGCCATGATCATTCCCGGGGTGCAGTATCCGCATTGCAGTCCGTGATGCTCCCAGAACCCCTTCTGCACCGGATGCAGCTCGCCGCCCTGAGCCAATCCTTCGATGGTGGTCACCGTGGAGCCGTCCGCCTGCGCCGCCAGCAGGGTGCAGCTTTTTACCGCCTGTCCGTCAACCATTACGGTGCAAGCGCCGCAGAGTGAAGTTTCGCAACCCACGTGTGTGCCGGTCAGGTTCAGCACGTCGCGTATGTACTGCACCAGCAGCAGCCGCGGCTCAATTTCATTCTGGTGAGTTACGCCATTCACGGTCACACTGATTGTCTTCTTCATCGCACACACCTCGTGTTCAGCAGCTGTCTTCAACAGCTTGTAACTTTTAGTCGCAGGACATCTTAAATGGTTGGCCGGAGAACGCGCAGAGGCCGGCTGCGGATCGGGAAAGCGAGGTTGACCTCAGGAGATTGCGTCCGCGTCGTATGAGTAATTGCATGCCGGCTGACGGCTCGTGCGCGGGCGAGGTCTTTCCTGCAGGAGATTGCGTCCGCGTCGTATGAGTAAGTGATGGTGCCGGGACGCAGGGTTGGTGGCGGTGAGCAGCCGCGAGAAAGCAAAATCAGGAAACAGGGGGGCGCGCCTTCACTTTCTTTCGCATAGGTCATTTGAAAATTCCCCGAATAAAGCAAGACAACGCCGACGATGAAATAGAAAGCTGCCGCCAGCTGGCGGATTTATCCTATGCCCGCTTCCCCAAATGAGATGGGTTTCCAACCCCCAGGACTAAACTCCTTTACGAAAATGTGCCATGATTACAGCGACAAGCCCCAACCCTAAGTCTATTGTGTCTTATATGGCACTTGAAGCTGCTCATCCAGAAAAGCTCCGAGCGTCATGGATTTAGGAGCTCCAATGAGGACAGTACGGGTGCGCCACAAGCGGAGCATGCCTTGCTTCACTAATGGTTGCCATTACAGTCAAGGCCGTTCTGGCGACTTCTTGTGCTTTTCCTGCGCCCTTCGTGATTGCGCCAACCGCCGCTCCGGTCCGGCTCAACCCAGCACCGCTGAGCAATCTTCCAAGATACCGTTCCTCCGATGACGCCCGCAGTTTTCGCTATAACCGTCTCTGCTAATGCATGCGAAGCTTTATCGAAATTGCTATTCCCCGGAAAATAACTATATGCACTAAACATTCCCTGAAAATTTAGTATCGGCTGGCTCGAGAGCATGCTTGAATCATTGCCCGTTTCGACGCTTTGAACGCACTGTTCTTGTTCCTTTGTTAGCCTAGTCGTTGGTTCGCGAGATGGAGTATTTGATATGCACGGCCCCTATTTCTATGCAAGTATATCCATCCCCGCCGCCTCTTCCCCCATTTCCGTTTTTCTCGGGACAATCAGGATCGCCCTTTCTACAACTTCCACTCGCATCACTAGGATCTAGAAACCACTCGCAAGTGTCGCCTGAGATATTTCCCAGGCCATCGTCTGTTCCCACGCATGCCCACCGGAGGCCCAGGGGGTCGATCGAGTTCATCGCATTATTCAGAACGTACGAGTAGCGATTCCAGCTCTGCGGAGTGATCGGGGCCGCAGACGAACCCAGCGGATCGGGAGTGAGCCAGCGTCCCTGGGCAGAAGAATACTTTCTGAACCAAGTTTGATCCAGGCCCGTTTCCGTGTCGCGCTGAAATCCCGTGAAGTGCAGCGGGCTTGAATCCGTGCCAGTGCAAGACTGGCTGTCGCCAAAGGGCAGGTTGGTACACGTTTGTGAGGTGACACCGGGCGTGGTGCTGAGAGAGCGCGCACGCTCATTGCCCAGCAGGTCGGTATGGGAGAAATAAATATTGCCGCCGGTATACGTCCCCAGATGCGCGGAGCCAAGGTAAATTTCAGCACGGTTCAGAGTGGAACCGTTCAGTTCCTCGGTGACATTTCCGAGCACGTCAAAAAGATACTGCGATGATCCGGCGCTGGTGGTCTTCTGTACGCGCCAGCCAACCGCGTCATAGGTGTACGATGCGGCTGTGCCATTCACGGTGGTGAGGCGGTTGGCGGCGTCTCAGCACTTCCAAAATGGATCCTTCGCTTCGCTCAGGATTTCGCTTGGCGGCTTAGACGACCACCCCATCACGACAAAACCGGCCGTGTTGGTGACCCCCACGGACGGAGCCAGAACAGCTTAAGATGTACTAATTCGCAATTGATCTGCTCATAGGATTCCGCTACAGTATGCAAGCGCCGAGATGCGCAAGGTCTTTGATAACTAGCAACTGGCAGTTAGCAACTAGCCATTAGCCGTTCGGGTGAGGCTTTCGCCTCATTTGGATCGTTCGGCTCCCGGCTGCGCCGCTCGCTCACGATGACAATTTGAGGCGCGGCGAATTTTGCGCCGCGCGACTTTCATAAGTTGCAACCCTCTGCCGATTGGGATTGGGCTTGGGCTTGGGTCACCCAAGCGTCACCCAAGGGCCGCCCAAGGGCCACGCAAGGGCCACGCAAGGGCCACCCAAGCGTCGATTTGCGTAAATGCTTTGTTTGCAACACAGTTGGAAAAAGGCCGGGTGGGGCAGGGTGGGCTTCGCCGATTTAAGTCCTTCATTCGCGGCAAAGGCGGCCGCTCTTTCAGGATGACAGCTTGAGGCGCGGGAATCACGCCCGCGCGGCTTTATTAATCGCCGTGATCGGAAAGAAACCCTCACCACTGATCAACACGGATGACTCTGATCTGAAGAAAAACTATCCAGGCCCGCCGGCGTTAACAGGCGTATCCCCTGGGGTTGAATTGTGCAAGCGCTTTGGAATCATAGTTGAGGTAGAGGGGGGAGGGGGCAAAATCGGGAGATCGGGACATCTGGTGATCGGGTGATCGGAACGCCGTAAGACCCACCGCCGCGAGCGCCGACATCGCCCGAGATCGGAAAAGCAAGGACCGCTGCCACGGAGACACAGAGCATCGTAATTTCGTGGGGGAAAGAAACGTAACAGGGCAATGGACTTGACTCCAGCGAAACGCCAAAAGCTTTTCATCTCCTCATGCTTTCATCCAGAAACGCGAACACATCGGGCTCCCATGTGCTCACGCCAAGATAGAGAAAACCGTGGCCATCCTCCACAGTCTTCCCGATGGGCGGGTAAATCTTCAGGCGATGCGGTTTGCCCAGCCGTGCCAGCCGTGCGTCCAGATCTTTGCCCGAGCCAAGCGAGTAATCGTTCGTGGCATGAATGAAGAAGATCGGCGCTTGAATACGGGAGACCGCAGTGTAGAGCCGCTCGCGCAACTCTGGAGAACGGTCCCAGCTATAACCGGCGGCGGAGAAAATTACCACCGCTCGCAATTTCGGCTCGCGCTCCGCCAGCAACAAGGTAAGCGAACCACCGAAAGATTGTCCGATCACCGCGACCTTGCGCGTATCCACCTCCGCCAGCGCCCGCAGAAACGCAAGGCCGGCAAGCGCATCGGTCATGTCCCCGTTTTCCAGCAATTTCATCTGCAACGCATTCCGTCCCTCCTGCCCGTGCGCGGCGGATTCTTTGTTCATCAGCTCCACCGCATTTGGGCCCTGGTCGGCGGAGAGCCCCACGCCCCTGCGGAAGAGGTATAAAAAAACATAGCCATGGCGGGCGAACACCGGTCCAAGTAAATCGGCCTGCTTCTCGTAAGCTCCCAGCCGTTCCAGTTCTTCACGTGTGCGCCCGCTACCATGATTGAGCAGGATCGCCGGGAAGGGGCCGCGGCCCTGCGGACGCCAGAGCAGCGCATGCAGCGTAACCGACCCGTTGCGCACTTCCACGGTTTCAGGTCCGGCAGCGGGCTTGCCCTCGGCATTCGCCGCAAGCGTCAACGTAAGAACAAGCGCCGCCAGAATCGACATGCACGGCTTTGCCATTCATACCCCCATTGATTGGTAAATACCACGAGGCTTGATTGTATTGGATAGACCAGCCAGAACAGGTCTGAGTGTCGTCGGGCGTAGCACAAGTTTATCCGTGCACCGACGCTCCGTTCTCACGGTTTTCTCCGTGCCTCCGTGTCTCCGTGGTGAGATTTGGATTTTCCTTGTTGTAAGATAACCCAGAGGATCCCACATGGCAGAACCGACTTATGAAGAAATGAAAGCCCGCCTTGCTGAACTGGAGAAGCAGGCCGCACGGCGCACCGGATCGCTGGAATTCCGCGTGAGTGAAAAAGGCGGCGTCAGCGTATATGGCCTGGGACGCTTCCCGGTCACGCTCTATTTTGAGCAATGGACCCGGCTGCTCGACCAGACGGACAATCTCCGCGCTTTTCTTGAAGAAAACAAAGCCAAGCTCAAGCTTAAAGAACCAAAGTAAGCGGAAAAACCTCACCACTGATCAACACGGATAACACTGATCCGGAAGAATTCCGATCATCCGATCTTCCCCAGGCTTTTCCTCCGTGTCTCGGTGCCTCCGTGGTAGGTTTTCGATTTCGGCGATCTTTTTTGGCATTTATGGCAATGCTCCAAATCCGCGCTCATCCGCGTTTATCCTCGGTAAGATTTTTCTCCGCGCCTCCGTGGTGAGATTTTGTTTATTCCCGCCACTTCCACTCAGCGAACCGCTTTCGCAACTCGGTCTTGAGTAACTTTCCTGTCGAGGTATGCGGGAGGTCGTTGACGAAAACAAAATCGTCCGGCATTTGCCATTTGGCAAACTTCGCGCACAGAAACATCCGCAATTCTTCCGCCGAGGCCTGCATGCCGTCTTTCAAAGCCACCACCGCCAGCGGGCGTTCCTGCCACCTTGGATGCTGCACCGCTATCACGCCGGCTTCGCGCACCGCGGGATGGCTCATCAGCGTATTTTCCAGATCGACTGAGCTGATCCACTCGCCGCCCGACTTGACCAGGTCTTTGCTGCGGTCCACCAGCTTAATGCAGCCATCGGGATCCATTGTGGCGACGTCGCCGGTGCGGAACCAGCCATCGGTGGTCCAGCGATCGAGAGTTTCCGGCGCGTTGTAATAACTGGCGGCAACCCACGGCCCGCGGACTTCCAGTTCTCCCATGGTCTTGCCGTCGCACGGAGTGTCGCCATGTTCATTGCGAATGCGTACGTCAACAAAAGGAAGCGGCCATCCTTGTTTGGATCGCATGGCGTACTGCTGGTCTTGCGGCAATTGCAGCGCGGCGGGCGGCAAACGCGATGCCGTGGCCTGCGGAGAAGTCTCCGTCATGCCCCAGGAATGAATGACGTGGAAACCGTAAAGATCAAGGTTGCGAATCAGGTTTTCCGGAGGCGCAGTGCCTCCGCATAGAATGCGAACCTCGCGCTCCGGCTTCCAGTTTCTGCGTTTTTCCAGGGTCTGGAGCACGCCCAGCCACACCGTGGGAACAGCGCATGTGATGGTGACGTTTTCGCGCTCAATCAATTCCAGCAAACTTTCCGCATCCAGATGCGGGCCGGGAAGCACATACTTTGCCCCGACCATGGCGGCGGTGTAAGAAAATCCCCAGCCATTGGCGTGGAACATGGGCGAGGCGAGCAGCACAGTGTCATGCTGGGAGAACGCGCATGAATCCGCCATAGCCTGGCTCATGCTGTGCAACACCTGCGAGCGATGCGAATAAAGCACGCCCTTGGGGTTCCCCGTGGTCCCCGAGGTGTAACACATGCTGGCGCCGTCATTTTCGCTCAACGCCGGCGGCTTGAAGTTGCCGCTGGCGCGCTTCAACCAATCGTCATAGTCAATGTACCCGTGCTGCACGGATTGTCCGGGATGCCGGACGACAAAAATGCGCTCAAACTTTACTTTCGACACAAATTTTTCCAGTACCGGCAGCAGCACGTCATCAACGATGAGGAAACGATCTTGAGCGTGGTTGGCGATCCAGGCAATTTCATCCGGATGCAGACGCAAATTCAGCGGATGCAGCACGCCACCAGCCGCGGGAATGCCGAAGTAGCTTTCCAGATGCACGTAATGGTTCCACATCAGCGTGGCCACGCGCTCGCCTTTCTTCAATCCGATCGATTGCAGACACTCTGCCAGCCGCAGCGCGCGCTGGTGCAGTTGCCCCCAGGTGGTCCGATGCATGGAGCGATTGGGCAGCCGCGACACGATTTCCACGCCTGCGGCGTACCTGCCGGCACGCTCCAGCAATGCCGTGAGCGTGAGCGGGTAATCCATCATGGTGTGGATGGTGTTGGGTGAGGGCATTCAGGGCATTCTATATAAAGACCGGAAGAGATGCGGACAAATGCCGCCTTCCCTCATGACTTACCGCCTCGGACGGCCCGGACGCGAGAGTTGTTGCACCAGATGCTGGAAATCCTGCGGCGGCGGGCATTCGATCACGATGCGTTCTCCCGACCGCGGATGAACAAACGTAAGATGCTCGGCATGCAGCGCGACGCGCGCAATCAGCGGCTCTTCGGCTTCCTTGCGATGATATTTTCTATCGCCGATAAGCGGATGGCCCATCGCGAAAAATTGCGCCCTGATCTGGTTCTGCAAGCCCGTTATCAGTTCCACTCGCACAAGTGTGGCATCGGCAAATGTACGTTCCACGGAGTAGCGCAGTTCAGCGCGGGCCGCCTCAGGATCGCGAGCCGTCCGCAGCTGCTGATACATGCCTTCACGCCGGAAATAATGGACCAGCGTGGCCGCTTCAGCGTTGAGCCGGCCGCGCACCACCGCAAGATATTTTCGCACCGGCGTATGCGCAAGAAACTGCTGGATCAGCCCATCCCGATCACGATCAGTTTTGGCGAACAGCAGGATTCCGGAAGCAAAGCGGTCGATGCGATGCACGATGAGCGCGCGCTGTCTTTTTGGCTTTAACTCGGCAATCAACAGAGATAACGCCGACGCAACATCTGAGCCTTTGATCGGCACAGCCAGCAGCCCGGCGGGCTTGTTGAGCACGATCACCGCATCGTCTTCGTAAAGCACCGCAACTTCGCGGGAGAGACGCGGCCCGCGCCGAGCGCTACCATGATCGCCGCGTCGACCCGGTCCTTGTTTTTGGCCGCGCGCTTCACGCCGGTCATCACCGCGAGCATCTTGTCGATCTGGACGTGCCGCCCCTTTACCTGAGCCGCGATTGAAACTCCGATCTGATCGGTCTGGTTTTTCTTGGCGGCTGCGAGAGTGGCGTGATGGTTTTTTCATGGGCGTACGATTGATTCATTTATTGAACCATCTTTTTAACCGGTCTTTAGAAATATTAGTGGTTGAAACTGCAATTTGTGAGTACCTTGTTGCGCATGAAGAGCCCAGCAGCATCGAGTCCGCTTTCGGAATGGTGTCTCATTGCCTTTATATTCTTCCGGCTTGAGGCGGCATCGTTGCATTTACACCGCAGGAAAGCAGTCCAGAGCGCAGCAGTGCTGTTCAGCTTCTTAACCGCGATTTGGTCTCCGCTTCATGCCCAGCCCCACGCTGTCGCGCTCCACTCCGTCCAAGTCAACGGAGTCGTTCTGCATTACGTTGATCAGGGCAGCGGCCCTGCCGTGGTCTTTGCCCACGGGGCAATGGAGGACTATAGAGCCTGGGAAGCGCAGTTCGCGCCGGTTTCAAAAAGTTATCGTCTGATCGCCTATAGTCGCCGCTACAACTACCCTAATCACAACGCCATGCGGCCTGACAATCATTCAGCGCTGGTTGATGCCGACGACCTCGCCGCATTGATCCGCAAGCTGAAACTCGGCCCTGTGCATGTAGTCGGCCACTCGTATGGGGCTTATATCGCCATGTTCCTGGCGCTGCGCCATCCCCAACTGGTGCGATCGCTCGTGCTGTCAGAACCGCCAGTGATGAAGTGGCTCAATGAAATTCCCGGGGGCAAGCCTTTGCTTGACGACTTCATGAGCAATATGTGGCTTCCCTGCGCGGACGCGTTTCGTCATCACCAGCCAGAGACCGCGCTGCACATCACCGTGGATTGGTTTGGTTCGCATGAATCGCCACCCGGCGGTGAGACCGTGACTTATGATGCGCTTCCCGCAGACGCGCGCAGTGTGCTGCGGCGGAACATACGCGAGTGGGAAGCTCTCACCACCTCGCGCGACGCCTTTCCTCCCCTGTTGCGCGAGCAGGCGCGACAGATACATAAGCCTGTTCTGTTGCTCAGCGGCAGCCGCTCCGTGCCGGCATTCCGGCTGATCGCGGCTGAACTTGCCCGCACTCTTCCCTCAGTTCAGTTTGTGGTGCTCCAGGGTGCGACGCACGAGATGTGGAGCGAATCGCCACAGCAACTGACCGAAAAAATATTGCCATTCCTCCGCGAGCGATGAAGCCTGCTCTACTCATCGCGCAATGCCAATATGGGATCGACGCGCATTGCCCGGCGAGCGGGAATGTAGCTGGCCGCGAGCGCCAACGCCGCAAGCAAGCCAATCACCACGGCAAACGTCAGAGGATCTGTGCGACGGACGCCAAAGATAAGGCTGCCGAGGAAGCGGCTTGAGATTATCGAGAGGAAAATCCCAACGACTGCGCCAATCACAGCGAGCCATGCGGTCTGTTTCAGTACGAGATTGCGAACGCTGGCCTGTGTGGCACCGATGGCCATCCTGATTCCGATTTCTCGCGTCTTCTCCCGCACCATATAGGCGATTACGGCAAACAGGCCAAGCGTGGTCAACAGAACCGCCAGGGCAGCCAGCACTCCAAGAAGTTTGATAGCCACGGTCCAATCGTCCAGCGCGCCCGGCAGAGCGTCGCTGAATGTGTGGACCGAGCGGATAGGCTGATCAGGGTCGATGGTTTGCAACACAGCGGCTACAGACTTGCGGACGGCAGGCGCTGCGTCGCGCGTGTGGACCAGCAGCTCCATGTTGAAGAATGACATTTGCGCGTACGGCACATAGATCGCAGGCGGCGGATCTTCATTAATTTTGCCGCGCACGTCCGCCACCACACCCACAATGCGGCGCGGTTTTTTCTCGCCGTTCACATCGTTGCGCGTCAGCACAATCAGGCGTCCCATGGGGTCTTTGTCCGGCCAGTATTTTTCCGCCATGGCTTTGTTGATCACGCAGACTGGCGCGGTGTCACCACGATCCGTATCTGCAATAAAGCGGCCGCGCAGCAGAGGAACGGAAAGAGCGGAGAGCATATGTGAGTCGGAAAGTCGGAGCGCAACGTCATGAAACTCCTCGGCATTGGCATTCGCTTCCACGGTTTGAAAAGTTACGTCAAAGCCGTAGCCGAGCGGAAGTACATGGGTGGCAGTGGCGTCAATGACTCCGGGAAGAGCGCGCACTTTTTCTGTGACCTGCTGGTAGAAGCGAACTACGTCGGAGTCGCGCTGGTAGCGGATACGCGGAAGCGGGAGCGATACTTCAACGCGGTGATCAATGTCAAAGCCCAGCGATACATGTCGAAGCGCTTGAAAGCTCCGGGCCACCAGAATCGTCCCGGCGAGCAGTACCACGGAACAGGCAATCTCCGCGATGGCCAGGGCTTTGCGCAGGCGGCGGCCCTTCACGTCCACCGTGGTGCCGGAAGAAGCGCGGCGAAGCATGTCATGCCGCTCAGCCCGCACCACCGCCAGCGCCGGCAGCAGCGCAAACACGATCCCCACGATCACGGAAACGCCAAAGGTAAACAGCAATACGGCCCAGCTCAGATTGGCGGACATCAAATCTGGAGATTGCCATCCCAGTTGCCAGAGCAGCAGCTTCTTGCCGGCGGCGCCGATGGCGAGTCCGGCTGTGCCTGCGGCGGTTCCAAGACAAATGCCTTCCATTACCAATTGGCGGACCAAGTTGATTGGCTTTGCGCCCAGCGCCAAACGGATGGCAAGTTCGCGGCTTCGTCCGGTGACCCGGAGCAGCATAAGATTGGCGACATTGGCGCACACCACCAGCAGCACCAGTCCTACCACGGCGAATGAAACCATTAGCATCTGCCGCATGTCACCGATGAGAGATTTCTGCAAAGGGATGATGACGGCTCCGCCGTAAATATCGCCCACCGAATGTGCGTGGCGCAGGTCGGCGGCAACGCGGTTCAAGTCGTCTGTGGCCTGTGACAGAGTCACGCCAGGTCTGGGGCGCGCGACCACCGTCAAAAAGCGCGAGTCGCGCCAGAGCATGCGGTCCGGCCTGATCTGTTGCTGGAGTGGGACCCAGAGCTCAATCTCTTCACGAAAGTCGCTCTTTGGCGGCATGATCCCAATTACTGTGAATGGACCGCCATTAAGCCCAATGACCTTGCCCACAATCCTAGGATCAGCGGCAAAACGGCGACGCCACAGCTGATCGCTCAGAATCACGACGGGGGCTGCTGCCGGAGCGTCTTCTTCCGCTCGAAAATCGCGACCTTGCGCGGCGTGCACGCCCAGCACGCTGAACCATTGCGCAGAGCTCGCTCCGCCCCAGACATGTTCTGGCTGTCCGTTGCCGGTTAGGTTGTAATGAAAGCCTTCGGACGCCGCCATGCCGGTGAAGGCACGGCTCTGCGCCTGCCAGTCAATGAAATTTGCTGGAGCAACGTCGGATATGGTGGAGGAGTCGCCTGCCACTTTAGTTTCTGAGAGCCTCAACAGACTAGAAGAATCCGGGTAGGGCAGCGGTCGCAGCAGCAATACATCAATCATGCTGAAAACGGCAGTGTTGGCGCCGATGCCGAGCGCCAGCGTGGCAAGGACAACCAGGGAAAAGCCAGGCGCTTTGCGTAGTGAACGGAGAGACAAGAGCAGGTCCTGTAGCAGCGACATTTACGGGCTCCCGTGCGCGAGTTTAGCATGAAGTTGTTCGGATGAATTCTCCCGCAACTCGAGCATTTCCGGGCTCACCATGACCTAAGGACGATGACCTGATCCTTGTGCTTGGAGGCTCATCCTCTGCCGCGGAACTGAATGATCTTCCGGCGGTCGCGCTTTGATGGCCGGCCCGTCGGCGCAGGTTGGAACTGCATGGCCGCTTTGCGCTCGGCTGCCGCCTTCAAGCGTGCTTCCTTGCTTTCTTCCGACTCACGATAGAGCGTTTGCGCCACTGCGGCCGGGCCACGCACTTCGCTGAGCAGCAGGACTTCCACATGAAAGTCGCCGCCATCGTTGGTGATCCGCAGCTTATCGCCCACGCGGACCTCGCGCGCGGGTTTCGCGGGCTGTCCATTGGACTGAATCCTGCCCAGCTCACACGCCCGCGAAGCTAGAGCGCGCGTCTTGAAGAACCGCGCGGCCCAAAGCCATTTGTCCATTCGCACGGAAGGCATGAAAGTATTGTCCTATAAGATTCGAGGGTTTGCCCAATGTCGGCTAACCATGCGCCCCGTGGCGCGTCTCTTAATTCATCAGTTGATAGTTCTTCAGGTGAACTCATGAACAATATTGGCCAGGACATCCGTTATGCGCTGCGCAGCCTGCGCAAGTCGCCCGCGTTTGCTGTGATCGCGGTTCTTACCTTGGCCCTGGGCATTGGGGCCAACACGGCGATCTTTACCGTAGTGAATGCAGTGTTCTTTCATCCCTTGCCGGTGAAGGACCCCGCGCGGCTGATGGAGATTTTTACTCTTGACCAGCGCAAGATATTCGGCGCGGCCAATAATAATGTCTTTCCCAACTCTTTCCCGAATGCCCAGGATATTCAGCAACGGGCACAGTCTTTCTCCGGCATCACCATTTACCAGTCTTTCGCTTCGCCGGTGAGCATGACGGTAAATGGCGTGCCGAACCAGTATTTTGCGCAGCTATCGTCAGGAAATTTCTTTGACGTGCTTGGCGTCCGGGCGCAACTGGGACGCACGTTTCGTCCCGAAGAAGATCGCGGAAACGGATCAGGGCCGGTGGTTGTCCTGAGCCATGGATTCTGGGAACGTAGTTTTGGCGCCAATCCCGGCGTGATCGGCCAGAGCGTATTGCTGAATGGCCAGGGGTTCACGATTATTGGCGTGACTCCAAAAGGCTTTCAGGGAACTGCTGTGATCGGCGGCCCGGACATGTTTGTTCCCATGTCAATGCATGACCAGATTCTTACCGGGTTTACTAAACAGCTATTTAATGAGAGACGCTTTTTAGGATTCAGCGCCGTGGGCAGGCTGAAAGACGGCGCGCGGCCGGAGCAAGCCAAGGCGGAGTTACAGTCAATTGCGTCCGACCTTGAGACAGCTTTTCCGCTGGCGAATAAGGGCCGCACTTTCACGCTGCAGCCGCTGCTGGAATCGAGTATCAACCCGAACCAGCGCGCACAGTTCGCGCGCGCGGGCGTCATGCTGATGGCGGTGGTCGGCATTGTGCTGGTGATTGCCTGCTTCAATATTGCCAACCTGCTGCTGGCCCGCGCGGCGGGAAGAAAGCGCGAGATATCAATCCGCGTCGCAATCGGAGCGTCCCGCAGCCGGGTGATAACGCAGTTGCTGACGGAAGCTCTGGTGCTGGCTATTGCGGGCGGCTCCCTGGGCCTTGGTCTGGCGTTAGTTGGACGCGACTTGATGTGGCGTTTCCGTCCGCCACAGCTTCCGGCTGACGGCATGGACCTATCGCTCGATTGGCATGTTCTGGCATTCACGTTCGCGGTGGCGATTGGCACCGGCCTGATCTTTGGCTTGGCGCCGGCGTTGCAGTCATCGCGTCCTGATCTGGTTGCTGAGCTAAAAGAACGTGCCGGCGGGGATCTACGAAAGGCAAGCCGTTTCAATGTCCGTGATGTTCTGATTTCGCTGCAGGTGGCAGTCTGCCTGATTGCGCTGGTTGGCGCCGGACTTTTTCTGATCAGCCTGCGCAATGCCCATGAAATGGATACTGGTTTTGACACCCACAACCTGGGAATGCTGTCTTTTGATGTAGGCGCCCTGAACTATGAGCCGGCGCGCGCAAAAGAGTTCGAACGCCGCGCTCTTGAAGCGGCGCAGTCAGCGCCGGGAGTGAAGGCCGCAACGCTCTCCAACACCGTCCCGCTGTTCTTTGGCGGTTTTGGCAGAACGCTGTTTCGGGAAGGTCAGGATTCCAGTAACGGGCAGAGCGGGCATGTAGCGCAGATTTCGGTTGTTTCGCCGGAATACCTGCCGACCATGGGTATTCCCATGGTTCGGGGACAGAGTTTTGACGGCACGGTTCGTGAGGATACGCCACGGGCGGCGATTATCAATGAAACCGCGGCACGCCAGATCTGGCCCAACGAAGATCCCATTGGAAAGCGCTTCAAGTTTTTCCGCGATACCGACTTCACCAAAGTGATCGGCATTGTGCACGACTCCAGCTACAACAATCTGGGCGAAGATCCGCGGCCATACATGTATGTGCCACTGGTGCAGAACCCGAACGCCGCGCTCACGCTGTTCTTCCGCACAGAGGGCGATCCCCGCACAGTTTTGAATACGATGCGGAGCCGCATACAGGAAATGGACCGCAATCTTCCAATCACCAATGTCTGGCCGATCGGCGAAGTGATCTCGCAGTCGCTTTGGGCGTCCAGCTTTGGCGCCAGCCTGCTTACGGTATTTGCCATGATAGCCATGGCACTCTGCGCGGTAGGAATTTATGGCGTTGTGGGATATTCCGTGGGACAGAGGATACGCGAATTCGGCATTCGGTTGGCGTTAGGCGCGCAGCCGCGCGACGTGCTGATGATGGTCCTGAAACAAAGCGCCGTGATCATGGGCGCGGGGCTCGGGGCAGGGTTAGTAGCCGCATTTCTGCTGGCGCGGCTGATTGTCACGTTCCTGTATGGAGTGAATACCAATTCGCCGCTGGCGTTTCTTGCCATGGCCCTGGTGCTGGCGGCCGTGGGAGTTTTTGCCAGCTACATCCCCGCGCGCCGCGCGGCCAGGGTTGATCCCATGGTCGCGCTGCACTATGAGTAGACCGCAGGGCTATTGATAAACGATTTTCATCTGGTCAACATAAACGCTATAGGCCGCGGCGGTGCTGTTGCTGTCCAGTTGGAAGGCGTTGGTGAACTGGTTATTCGCGGCGCCGGAGAAAAACGCGTTGTGCGTGATATTCACCGGCATGCGCACGCCGTCAACGGTAAGCGCGTCATGAATTACGGTGTGGGCCACAGTGTCATTGTGGTACTCGGCAACAATATGATGCCAGGTGTCAGGAGTGAAGCGAGTTAACGTAAGGCCGGTTGCGTCCCAACGGCTCAGGCCGTAGTCAAAAATGCGCCACTGATTGCCGGGATAAAGAGCCTGCCAGCTGAAGTTGTAGACCCATCCATTCAGGATTTGCTGGCATTCAAATTCAATGCCCTGCGGCAAGGTTTCAGAGCCGGAGGGAATGTAAATGTCAAATTCGTAGGTTAGCGCATTGATCTGTGTGGCAACCGGCGTGTGCCGCTGGTAGAAATATCCATTGGTGTACGGCACGGTTGCTGCAATGCTGAACTTTGTGGACGAACCATCCTCACTTGGTGTGCCCATGCCGAGAGTATCGAAATAAGTTGCCGTAGGGCCGACTCCGCCATTGTTACCGCAGGCTCCGCAGGTCAGCCATGGCGATTCCTCAACGCGATTGATCACTGTGCCGCTGCTGGTCGGGGTCGGTGAAGGCGAAGCGCCCGGCGTCGGGGTCGGGCTTGGAGCCCCATTCGATGGCAATGAATTGGCCGTGGTCGAGGAGGTGTTCCCACCGCATGAGGTCAGCATAAGAGCCAGCACCAAAATCAGGGAGCAGGTTTGAATCGTCTGTAAGAGCCTCATGGGTATCCCTCCGCGAAAAAAGTCTGTTTCAGTCATCGTCGCGAGAGGCAATGTAATAGTCGGCGGGCCGTTTTGTATTACGGCAAAAGCCTGAGATTAAGGGATTAGGGCATAACGAGAGTTCATGGACGAATTCGGCGTCCGACACACGACCGACGGGGAACAATATTTCACAGTCAACAAAAATTCCTAAAACCAAGGTAACTTGTTTACTATCAATCGGTTTGACAGAATCGTACCGTTTTGTTTATTTCCCGCGCGCATTGGACTAGAGACTTGTGAGCTAGACCCACTGTGACCGAGTTTCTCCGCAATCTTGGGCATGGAGCGGGTTAGGGTGAGTACCTAAGTAGCGCGTCATGCTGGCAAGGAGACATTTGTAATCGGACCGAATGCGTCATAATGAGTTGCAGAAGGCTCCACCAACAATTCCTTAGGGAGCGAGCAATCAATAAATTGACTTCCGGCGACATGGGCTTGCCAAAACCCGAGCCATTGCTGCGCGTATCTGCATTGAGCGTTGACTATGACGCCGCTGCTGGAGAGGTGGTCCGCGCTTTGCGCAATGTGGACCTTGAGATTGCCGGCGCAGATACCGTGGGCGTGCTGGGCGAGTCAGGATCCGGCAAGAGTTCGCTGGCGTTGGCGCTCATGCGGCTTCTTCCGCGAAACGCGCAGGTGGTTTCAGGCAGTGTGGAGTATCGCGGACGCAGCTTGGCTGAATTTTCCTCTGCACAATTGCGAGAGATGCGGGGCGGCGAAGTGGCGCTGATATCGCAGGAGCCGGCATTGGCGCTGAACCCGGTACTGCCGCTTGGACGCCAGATCACTGATGTGTTGCTGGCGCACCGCAAACTTGCGCGGCAGGAAGTGAGCGCGCGCTGCCATGAAATGCTGCGCGAGGTTGGATTTCCTGATCCTGAGCGCATCATGCGCGCCTATCCGCACGAGCTTAGCGGAGGACAGCGGCAGCGTGTAGCCATTGCGCAGGCTCTGATTTGCCGGCCCAGACTCCTGATTGCCGACGAACCGTTGAGCGCGCTGGATGCGGCCACGCAGGCAGAAATCCTTGAGCTACTGCAACGGTTGAAATGCGATCTTGGGCTGGCCATGCTCTTTATCACCCACAACGCTGGGGCGCTGGCGGCACTGGCAGACAATATTGTGGTCATGCGCGAAGGAGAAGCGGTCGCGTGCGGCACGACGGCCAAGTTACAGGCGAGCCCTGATGAAGATGAATACGTCCAGGGAATTCTATTCCCGGAGAAGAGTCTGGCGAATGCCGTACCCAAGAAAAATGCGACAGAGAGCAACGCGTTGCTGTTGGAAGTTCGCGGGCTGAGCAAGAGATTTGTCCAGCAGCGCATGCTGTCGCGCTAAAGGCTTTGTCGTGCAGTCTCTGGACAAAATTGACCTGGTGTTGCGATCCGGTTCGACCGTTGCGGTGCTGGGCAGATCCGGGTCAGGGAAATCGACGCTGGCGCGCTGCCTTGCCGGCTTTGAGACGCCGGATTCGGGCGAGATGTTGCTGGAAGGGAAGCCCCTTCAAAAGAATGTAAAAAACGTAGAAAACGTAAAGAACGAAAAGAACGAAGGCGGCGAACGGCGGCCGGTGCAGATGATCTTTCAGGATGCCGCAACTTCGCTCAATCCCGGATTCACGGCGCGCCAGGTTGTCGCTGAGCCGCTGGAAATCGCGCGTTGGAAGACCGAAGCCGAGCGCACGGCGCGGGCATTGGATTTAATGGAGGAGGTCGGCCTTGATCCGAACTCGGCATCGCGGTTGGCGGGGGAATTTAGCGGCGGGCAGCGGCAACGCCTGGCGCTGGCAAGAGCCCTGGCCGCAGACCCGAAGTTGCTTATCATGGATGAAGCACTCTCCGGCCTGGACATGCCCCTGCAAGCGCAGATCGTGCGTTTGTTAATCGAATTACAGGCGCGGCATAGGCTCACTTATCTCTACATTTCGCACGACCTCAACTTCATCTCGCTTTTTGCCCAGGAAGTTGTGGTGATGGATGCAGGACGAATCGTGGATCGGACCACGCCGGCGAAACTGCGCCAGAGCGCGCATCCTGCCACGCGCGTATTGGTGGAAGCCAGCGAACGGCTGCATGCGCCGGGAGTGGAGGCCGCCGTATGATCCGCTACGTTGCCCGCCGCGCCGGACACGGACTGCTGATGCTGTTTGGCGTCTCCATTCTGCTGTTTCTTCTTTTTCAGGCCGCGCCCGGAGATTTCCTGAGCGAGGTCAAATTGAACTCGCAGATTTCACCGGACACCATAGCCAAACTGCGCGTCCAGTATGGTTTGGACCAACCACTACCTGTGCGTTACTGGCAGTGGCTGAAGTCTTCCGCCCGGGGAGAATTCGGATACTCTTTCGCATACAACACCCCGGCCTCAACGCTGCTGTGGCCGCGCGCCCGCAACACCCTGTTGCTGAGCGTTCCGGCGCTGTTGATTTCGTGGCTCATCGCCGTCCCTTTAGGCGTGCTGGCGGCGGGATGGAAAGGACGCTGGGCTGACCGGATTTTCGCCGGAGGAACTTCAGCGCTGCTGGCGCTCCCTGATGTGCTGATCGCCCTGCTCGCGTTGTTGATTGCTCTGAAGACAGGAATCTTTCCCGTGGGAGGAATGACTTCCGTCAATGCGCAAGATCTGGGTACGTGGGGATGGCTGCGCGATCTTGCCTGGCACATGGTTTTACCGGTAGTGGCGCTCGTGATTGGTTCATTGACGATCATTCTTCGTCATGTGCGCGCCAGCGTAAGCGAAGTGATGGAGTCTTCCTACATGCGCGCCGCCCAAGGCCATGGGCTGCCGCGTCTCAAGCTCCTTTTCGGCTACGCATTGCCGGCGGCGGCGAATCCGCTCATCTCCCTGTTTGGACTCTCGGTGGCCTTGCTGCTGAGCGTCTCTTTGTTGATTGAAGTCGTGATGAGCTGGCCGGGCATGGGGCCGCTTCTGCTTGAAGCCATCCTCGCGCGCGACCTCTTTGTGGTGATCGGCGCGGTGATGCTTTCCACGGTTTTTCTGATCGCCGGCAATCTTCTGGGCGACGTGCTGCTCTATGCCTTTGATCCCCGGATCAGGAGGCAGGCGGCATGAAAGCGCCGTTCAAATTCACCTGGGCTGTGTGGTTTTTAGTCGCGATACATGCGGTTGTCATGCTGGCCGGGTTCATTGCGCCCTATAGTTTTGAGACGCAGGAGCGCGAACATCCCTACGCGCCGCCTACGCAGGCTGCATTTGTTTGACTGCTCAGGAAAGTTTCATTTTCGGCCCTTTGTGTATGTCACCAAACTCGCCGGGAACGGTCTAACGGAATACCAGCAAGATTGTTCTCAGCCAGCCGGAATCGAATTCTTTCCTCAGGGAGACAGATACAACATTCTGGGAATGTTTTCTTCCACGCGACATTTGTTCGGTGTGCAGGCGCCCGCCAACCTGTTCCTGATCGGCACAGACGGCTTTGGCCGCGACCAATTCTCGCGTCTGCTCTATGGCGGACAGGTGTCATTCTTTGCCGGTTTTGTGGCCGCCGCATTTTCCGCGATCACTGGTTTGCTGCTGGGCGGGATAGCGGGAATGTATGGCGGGCGGGTGGACGATGTGGCCATGCGTTTTGCCGAAATATTCATCACCATTCCGTGGTTCTATCTGTTGATTGCCGTGCGCGCGTTTCTGCCATTACAGATCAGTCCGGTAGCGGCATTTTTGCTGGTGGTGGCGGTGATTGGCATGGTCGGCTGGGGACGTCCGGCGCGTCTCGTTCGCGGCGTGATCTTGAGCGCGCGTGAGCGTAACTTTGTGCTGGCAGCGCGGGGATTTGGCGCATCCAACGCCTATCTCCTCCGGCGCCACCTTATGCCGCTGACGTTCCGCGTGCTGCTTACGCAGATGGCGGTATTGATCCCGCAGTTCATTCTGGCCGAAGTGATTCTGTCATTTCTCGGGCTGGGGATCGGCGAGCCTTTCCCCAGTTGGGGCAACATGCTGGCATACGCCCAGCAATATCACGTATTGGTTTCATATTGGTGGATGCTTCTGCCTGGATTGGCGCCGGTTCCGGTATTTCTGGCGTATCACTCATTGGCAGAGACGCTACAGGAGCGGATAAAATCAAACATCTGATGCAGCACAGTAAGCCGGTTTTCGTGCGCTTAAAGCGCTTTGTCTTGTCGTGTGTCACGGTGCTGTTGCCGCTGCTTGCGGGGGCGCAGGCCGCCACGCAGGAAGATTTTCTTCACACCACCTCTGAGCCAGGGGATCGAGGCGGCAAACTGGTGATCGCGCAACGGTCTGAGCCGCGGACTTTTAATCCTGTGGTTGCCATTGATCAGAATGCGCTCGGCGTGAACGCGCGCATGCAGGCGGACCTGATCCACATCAACCGTGCTACCCAGAAGACCGAACCTGCGCTGGCAAAGTCATGGACGGTTTCAAAAGACGGCACGCAGTTCACTTTAAAACTGCGCCAGGGCCTGCGCTTTTCTGATGGCCAGCCATTTAATGCCGATGACGTGCTCTTCTCTTTCCAGTTATATCTCGATGAAAAAGTACATTCGTCGCAGCGCGACCTCCTTATCATCGACGGCAAATCGACCAAAGTTGAGAAGCTGGACGCCTACACCGTCCGCTTTACCTTTCCCTCGCCGTATTCCGCTGCGGAGCGGGTCTTTGATGGCCTGGCCATCCTGCCGCGACATTTGCTGGAAAAGGAGTATCAGGAAGGAAAAATCACGCAGGCCTGGACGCTCAACACGCCACCAGAAAAGATTGCCGGACTGGGAGCATTTCGCCTGAAGCAAGTGGTCGCTGGCGACAGGATCGTCCTGGAGCGCAATCCTTATTACTGGAAGATCGATAGCAAAGGGCAAAGGTTGCCGTATCTCGACGAACTCACGTTCGTCGTAGTCCCAACGCAGGATGCGCAGGTGATCCGTTTTCAGGCCGGAGACGCGCAGATCGTTAGCGGATTAAGCGCGGACAATTATGCTGCTTTGGAGCCGGAGCAAAAGGCGCGGCACTTCAAGCTGTACGATGCCGGTCCGGGTCTTGAATACAACTTCCTGATGTTCAACCTGAATGACGATACGGAGGGCAGGCTGCCTGAAGTGGCGCGCAAACAAAAATGGTTTCGCGACGTACGTTTCCGCCAGGCAGTTTCCGCGGTCGTTGATCGTGCTGGCATTGTTCGCCTGGTGTATCGCAGCCGCGCCGCTACGCTGGCCACGCATGTAAGCCCGGGCAACAAGGCGTGGTTCAATTCTTCTATTCCTGCTCCAGTACGCTCTTTGCCTCATGCGCGCGAACTGCTGAAAGCAGCAGGCTTTTCCTGGAAGGCTGACAACACTCTGGTGGATTCAAGCGGCCAGCCGGTGGAGTTCACCATCCTGGTGAGTTCCAGCAACACGCAGCGCGGACAGATTGCCACGCTGGTGCAGGATGACTTGAAGGCAATCGGGATCGCGGCTCATGTCGTTCCGTTAGAAGTTCGTTCAGCCAACGATCGCGTTCTGAATTCACACGACTATGACGCCATAGTGATGGGGCTGGTGAGTGGTGACGCTGATCCCACGCCCGACATGAATATCCTGATGTCGAACGGGCAGACGCATTTATGGCACCTGGGGGAGAAGGCCGCGGCTACACCCTGGGAGGCCGAACTCGACCAGCTTATGCAGAAGCAGCTGGTCACGCTCAATTACCAGCAGCGCAAAAAGATCTACGATCGCGTGCAGGAGGTCCTGGCGCAGCAACTCCCCATGGTGTACCTGACCAGCCCCAATATTCTGGTCGGAGCGCAAGAGAACCTGGGTAATTTCCATCCAGCCATCATTGAACAGTATACTTTTTGGAACGCAGAAGAACTTTTTTGGCACACCCCCGCCGGAAAGCATTAATCCGGAAAGCAATACCGGAAAATATTGATGGAAGAAAACACCAAGGAATCACCTTTACCCGCAATCCGGGACATTGGGACGGCTGAAGACGAGCGGCTGGTACAGGAATGTTTGAGCGGCGATGAGAAGGCTTGGAACACCCTCATCGATAAGTACAAGCGCCTGATCTATTCTGTGCCCGTCAAGTACGGCTTCAGCCCCGACGACGCCGGAGACATTTTCCAGAATGTCTGCATCGATCTTTTCACCAATCTTTCCAAGCTGAGAAAGATTGAGTCGCTGCGCTCATGGCTGATTACGGTCGCGACGCACAAGTGTTTCCATTGGAAGAAGCAACAGAAGGGTGAGGTGGAGCTTGACGCCATGGAGCAGGAATTGGCGGAAGAAATTGCGGCCACCCCCATGGTGTTGCAGGAAGTCCAGGAGGAACAGGCGGTTCGTGACGCCATTGTGCGGCTCACGCCGCGTTGCGCGGAACTGGTGAGGCTGCTGTTTTATGAACAGCCGCCGGTGCCTTACAACGAGGTGGCCCAGAAGCTGGGGCTTGCAACGGGATCCATCGGCTTTATCCGCGGCCGCTGTCTGAACCGTCTGCAGAAAATACTGGCAGAGCTGGGTTTCTAGATGGTCGATCAGGAACAGAATTTCGGGCTGGAGCAATGGATCATCGATCTGGCGGCCATTGCCGGGGAAGCACGAGCGCCGCGACTTCCTGTCCCGCCGTGCGCCTGCCAGCGATAAGCAATGCGTGGATTCGCTATATAACGCAGTGGTTACCTTTGCCCGAGTAGACTTGCAAAAGGCTGACAGGCTGGCCCAGGCAAGCTCATGGATAGCCGACCAGATCACATGATACCTATTCCACGGCCCAGAGCGCACGCGCGGTGGGCCACGTTCTGTACCTGACGGGGAAGTACCAGCAGGCAATTGTGGAATATGAAAAAGCGCTGGCGATCTTTGAGCAGATGGGCCGCGATGTGGATTATGCCCGCACCATCAGCGGCGCTTTGCAAAGCCTGATTTATGACGGGCAATATGAGCGCGCTTTTCGGCTCGGAGAACGTGCGCGGTCTATCTTTCATGCCCACAAAGACCGTCTGCGGCTGGCCCGGCTCGATAGCAACATCGCCAATATCTATTACCGGCAGGACCGTTTTCAGGATGCGGTGGAGCTTTATGAAGGGGCTTACAGCGAATTTCTGCAGTGCGGAGAGCCGCTCGACATTGCCGCAGTGCTGCGGAACCTGGCGGTCTGCTATATCAGCCTGAACGATTTTCCACGCGCGGAAGAAACCTACCGGCTGGCGCGCCAGCACTGCATGGAACATGGCTTTTCCCTGCTGGTCGCCGAAGCCGATTACAACGTTGCCTACATGCACTATCTGCGCGGCGAGTATCTGCGCGCAATTGAACTCTACGACCAGACGCGTACGCTGTGCGCCGAACTTGGGGACCGCTATCATCAGGCTCTCTGCGATCTGGATGAGTCAGAAATCTATCTGGAATTGAACCTTACAGAGGGCGGCACGGAGCTGGCCCAGGATGCATTTACCGCGTTCACCGAACTGGGCATGAAGTATGAGGCGGCCAAGGCGGCCACCTTCTCCGCCATCGCCATCAGCCAGCAGGGACGGCATAAGCAGGCGCTTGAAAGTTTTGATCGCGCTCGCGCTCTATTCGTCAAGGAACACAATGACTTGTGGCCCGGGCTCATCGATTTGTATAAGGCCCTTGTGTATTACGAAGCCGGCCAGAATGACGAAGCTGAAGATCTGGCGGCGAAAGCGCTCCAATATTTCAGCAACTCAGTGTTGCCATCAAAGGCGGCGTTATGCGAACTGCTGCTCGCAGCCCTCGAATTGAGGGGAGGAGATCCGGAAGAGGCGCGGCGTTATTGCAGCGGGGCTCTTTCGCGCCTCACGCACATTGATTCGCCCGCAACTTATCAGGCGTATTTCATGCTGGGACAGGCGGAAGAGGGCAGCGGCAACACTGAACTCGCGCGCCAGGCCTACGAACAGGCATTCAGAAAACTGGAAGACCTGCGCAGCCATCTGGGCAAGGAAGAGCTGAAGATCGCGTTTCTAAAGAACAAGCTCGCGGTCTATGAGGGTTTGGTGGTCACGTCACTGGCAGTGAGCTTTGGCATACGGGCTCAGAAAGAGGCGTTTGGCTACATTGAGCAGGCCAAGTCGCGCAGCCTTGCGGACCTGATCGCTTTCCGCGCTTCGTCCATTTCTTCCCGGGAACCAAAGGCGCTTTCCCCGGCGATGGGAGAGTTTCGTGATCTGCGCCAGAAACTGAACTGGACATATCACCAGATTGAAATAGAGGAGTTGAACCCTGAAGGCGGATCGCAGGGCCGCATCCAGCAGTTGCGCCAGCTCAGTCGAAGGTATGAAGACGCGCTGGTCAAGGCCTTTTCGCAGGTGCAGAGTGTGGATCGCGAATTTGCCAGCCTGCAGAATGCTAAAACGGTATCGGTGGAGGAACTGCAACGCCTCTTGCCGGAGAATTCGCTCCTGCTGGAGTACTACACTGCGCGTAATCGTTTTTATGTGTGCATGGTCTCCTGCAAGGAATTCAAAATTCTGGCGCTGGGAGACGTGAATGGCGTGCGGGAAAAGCTGCGGCTGCTGCAGTTGCAGCTGGCCAAGTTCCGGCTGGGTGCAGATTACATCCAGCCGCTGGAGAAGCGGCTGTTGCAGGCCACCCAGGCTCACCTGGAAGAGCTTTACACGCTGTTGATCGCGCCCATACGCGGCCAGTTAAAGGCCGAACACCTGATTATTGTCCCGCACGCGTTTTTACATTACTTGCCGTTCCACGCACTTTCAGACGGCGAACGTTACCTGATTGACGATTTTTCCGTTTCCTACGCTCCCAGCAGCAGCATTTTCGCGGTCTGCCAGGAAAAGCCCCAGCCGGAAGGCGATGGAGACACCCTGGTGCTGGCTGTGCCGGACGCCCGCGCACCTTTCATCGAAGAAGAGGCCCGTTTCGTTGCCGCCTCCATGGGGAATGCCAAGCTGTTTATGGGGCCGGAAGCGACTGAGGAACAGCTGCGGGTTCACGGTCCGCGAAGCCGCTTTATTCACATAGCTACGCATGGTTATTTCCGTCAGGACAATCCCATGTTTTCCTCTATCAGGCTGGGCAATTCATTACTAAGTCTCTTTGATTTGTATCAGTTGCAGTTCAATGCCGAGCTGGTGACGTTAAGCGGATGCGGAACCGGTATGAATGTGGTGATTGGCGGCGATGAGCTGATTGGGCTGGTTCGCGGCCTGCTGTATGCGGGAGCCCAGACTTTAATGGTGAGCCTCTGGGAAGTGCATGACCAGAGTACCGCAGAGTTCATGCGGGACTTCTACGATGGCTATAAGAGCTCGGCCAATAAGGCCAATGCACTCCGAAATGCCGTGTTAAAGCTGAAGGAGAAACATCGCCATCCGTACTATTGGGCGGCGTTTGCTTTGGTCGGTAAATTCTCATGAGCCACAAAAATCTTAGCGGACCTATATTTTTGACTCCCGGTATCACTCTTATGCTTAGAAGCAGGCTCATCCGTCGACTGCTAAAAAGGGGAACATGGACCCGGAAGCCTTGTTCCCCCTTAATTGATTCAAGACGGGGAAAAGTCACTTATGACTGAAGTCGTTCGACATTTCGATATCACTGAGTGGGCTGACTACGTCAGGAACGCGGTTCCCAGCGATCAGCACAACCTGATGCAGGCCCATTTGCAGGGTGCATGCTCCAAGTGCGAGAGACTCAAGGCTCTGTTGTCCAGATTCGCCACAATTTGCACGCGGGAAGCCTCTTATCAGATTCCCAGGGCTGCGGAACAGCAAGTGAAAGCGATGATCGGCCTGGCTAACGCGCCCCGCCGCTCCGTTCTGCAACGCGTCTGGGCCAGCCTGGTTTATGACAGCGTGAATGATCCGCAACCAGTTGGAGTACGCGGAACCCACCAGATCAATCGCCAGGTGCTTTTCCATGCCGGCGACTACTCGGTCGATCTCCGCTTTGAGCACGAAAAAGGCTCTGCCAGCATGGTGCTGGTGGGCCAGATTGCCAACCAGAAGACGCCGGATGAAATGCTCGCCAATCTGCCGGTGATTCTTGTGGCTGGAAATCGTGAAGTAACCCGTTCTATCAGCAATACCTTTGGGGAATTCCAACTGGAGTATGTTCCAGAAAGCGATCTTCGCTTGCTGGTACCGCTAGAGTCCAGGGGCCAGGAATTAGAAGTGCAATTGGGTAAGACACCACAATTTTAAAAATCTAAGCAGGTTATTTGGGACGCTGACAATGAGGAAACTTACTTTACTCATCGTACTGGGGCTAATGCTCGGTCTGCCGATGGCGGCACAGAGCACCTACATCCTCACTGCGTCCCCCAGCGACATGCAAGGCGTGATTGATCGTCACGGCCTCAATGTGGTGAAGGAACTTTTTGACGGCGCAAACTGCGTCATGCTGGTGAATTCTGCGTCCGCCGATGTCACCAGTACTCAAGCTGAAGTTGGGGCCGACCTTCTGGTTGTGAGTTTTGAGCCTGAGCAACGCGCCGCCCTGCCAGAATTGACTGGTCTTACGCAGCCTACGCTGACCCAGTCCACCACCAGCATTCTTGATACGCTTCCAGGACGCACACTGGTTTCGTTCTTCGGCAGTATTGTTCCCAGCAACTACCGCAACCAGACCGCCACCGACATCATTCGACTCGGCCCTGCTCGCGCCGCCACAAAGTTGACCGGATCCGGCACTGTTGCGATTATTGACACCGGCGCTGATCCTGAACCATCCTGCGTTGTCTGGCGTGCTGGTTCCGGGCTATGACTTTACACGTGACCTTGCCGGGGCTTCTGAGCTGGCTGATCTTGATCCCGCTGTTGCCGCTAAGTTGCAGCAATCCACCACCAGCATTCTGGACGCACAAAATACGCTGGTCCTCAATTCGACCGTAGCCATCCTGAACCAGTCGACTACGTCGATTCTGGACCAATCAACGACCTCGATTCTTGACAGCACGCTGGCGGAATTCGGCCACGGCACCATGACCGCGGGCATCGTTCATCTGGTGGCCCCAACGGCCAGTATCATGCCGCTGAAAGCTTTCCGGGCGGATGGCTCTTCAAATCTTTCAGACATTATCCGGGCCATCTATTATGCCGCTGACCATGGGGCCAACGTCATCAGCATGAGCTTCAGCATGGGCCAACCCTCCCCCGGTTTGCAGGCCGCTGTGCAGTACGCCCTAAGCAAGAACGTGAACATGATTGCCTCTTCGGGCAACGACGGTTCCAAGACCCTGGTCTATCCCGCCAGCTTTAGTGGCGTACAGGGAATCGGCTCCACGACGAACAATGATCTCAGAAGCGCATTTTCCAACTTCGGCTCGGATGTGGTGACATTTGCGGCGCCGGGTGAAGGCGTAATCACCACTTATCCTGGCGGCAACTATGCAGCAGGATGGGGCACGTCTTTCAGCACGCCTATGGTGGCGGGCGCAGCGGCGCTCGTTTTGCAGGCACGCCCAACCAGCAAGCCCAGGGATGTTATCAACGCACTATCCAAGACCAAGCAGATTAGTGACATGGGCTATGGCCGTATCGATCTCTTATCTTCGCTCATGAATGTGGTCAACAGCAGCCCCAGCAGCGGCACCAGCAGCAATAGCGGCAAATAATTCACTCCGGCTTCATCTGGCAACAAATACTTCCCGCGAGCGCCTTAAGTTTATTAGCAAGTCTAAGAGTTCTGCCTCCGTTTGGGCCCCAGATTAGGATTTCTCAGTATCCGCTTATTTACGGCTCAGCAATTATCCGGCTCCAGCCATAACCCAAGATATTGTCAAATAAGTGCATAAGAATCAATCGTTTAGATAATCTCAATGGGCGATGGCGGCGAGGTTCTCTCGCGTTTTCTATTCTTCTATTATTCGCTTTTTTGATTGGCCCATTTATCGTCACGGAAAAATCCTGCCACCATTCCAATTCACTCTCGCTATACTTGCCTCAAGTTGGACGGATCAACTGAAGGGAGCCTCCCAACGCCGACGACGCGGCGTGACGAGGACACTGAAGACAGCCATGAGTAGGTTCAGAGTGCTTGCAAGAATTTGTAGCGGCTTGTTTTTGATATTGAGCCTGCCGCTCTTAGCCCAGGATAAGTTTGTCCTGGTGACTTCGCCCGCCAAGGTGCAGGACATCTGCGGCCGACACGGCCTGACACAGATCACGCAGCTTTCTTCTCACGGTGTGTTTCTGGTTTCGGCCTTTTCTGCCGATCCCAGTATTTCAGCAGACAGCGATGTGCGAAGCTTTGAGCACAATCGCGCCATAGGTGTGCCAGAGCTTTCCGGGGCCACCAGTGCCAGCCTGACACAGTCCACCACATCTATTCTGGATGGCCTGCCGGGCCGCACGATTATCAACTACTTTGGGGCGCAGGTCGCCAGCAACTACGTGACGCAGCCGGCCACCGCCATCACTCGCCAACGTGACTTTCAGGCTGCCAGTAGCTTTACCGGCGCCGGAATCACGGTTGCCGTGATTGACACGGGCGTGGATACTTCGCACCCGGCTCTTCAATCGGTTTTGGCTCCGGGATTCAATTTCATCGCCAACGTCGCCGACCCTTCCGAGTTAGTCGATTTGACCCCTGCCATGGCTGCGGCGCTGAGCCAATCCACCACCAGCATTCTCGATGGGCAGAACCTGGTGCAGTTAAACGCTTCCACCGTCGCTATTCTCAGCCAGTCGACCACCAGCATTCTGGACGGCCCCCCCACCGCTTTTGGTCATGGAACCATGACAGCGGGCCTGGTTCACCTGGTTGCGCCAGGTGCCGAGCATTATGTCCGCTGAAGGCTTTTGCGGGCGACGGCGGCTCTGATCTGTTCAACATCGTGCGCGCAATCTATTACGCCGCCGATCATGGCGCGAACGTTATCAGCATGAGTTTTGAAATTACTCAAAGTTCGCCTGCTTTACAAAATGCCATCCAGTACGCGCTCAGCAAAAACGTTGTGATTGTGGCGGCTTCCGGTAACGATGGCGAGCAGGTTCTGGTTTTTCCCGCGGCTTATAACAGCGTGATCGGAGTTGGTTCCACCAGTAACTCTGACGCCAAGAGCAGTTTCACCAATTACGGTACCAATTCCGTATTCATCACTGCTCCTGGAGAAGGTGTCATCACAACTTATCCGGGCGGGAACTACGCAGCAGGCTGGGGGACGTCATTCAGCACTCCACTTGTTGCCGGTGAAGCCGCGCTGGTCTTACAGGCTCGGCCCACGTACAAGCCCGGGGATGTGGCAAACGCAATTTCTCGCGCGTCTTCAGTGCCACAAATGGGGCACGGACGCATTGATCTGTGCCTGGCCTTGTCGAGCATCGGCGTTGGCAGTTTTTGTAAGTAACGAATCGTAGCCAGCGTAAGGGAACCCACTTCTGGTGGTTCCACGGTTGCCAGTAGAAAGCTTTTACAGGATGAGCCTTACTTTGAACCCTGCCGCGTGGCAGGGTTTCTTTCTGCAGCTCAATACAGTCCGGAGGCCATTGGTGCATAGCGGCGGAAAAAACTGTTCGGCTTCCATTGCGGGCGTGCCGGGATCATCAGCTGCCCGTACCATCAGGCCGTGGATAATTTCCTCATACTTGCCAGCTGCCGCCAGATCCACGGGTTGGTCCAGGTCGTCGGAAGGGGCGTGGTAACGCTGCGTCCTCCAGTTCTTGAATATCTCCTGTTCCGGCGATCCCTTCTCAAACCCCACACCCATGGCCAGCGCCGGCACGCCATGGCGGATGAAGTTGTACTGATCGCTGCGAATAAACGCGTTCCTCTGCGGTTCCGGATCGGCTTGCACCTGCACGCCCAGTGACTGGGCCACTTCACGCGCCATATCGCCCAGATCGGATTCCGCCAGCCCATACACGGTTAGAACTTTCAACGGCACAATGGGCAGAAACATGTCGATATTGATATTCGCGATCATTGATCCCGGCTTCACCGTGGGGTGCGTGGTGAAATAGCGCGAACCCAGCAGGCCTTTCTCTTCGCCTGTGACAAATACAAAAAGCAGTGATCGCTTCAGTTTCTTCGACGATTTCTTCATAGATGCGATCAAGTCCAGCAGCACAGCGGTGCCGGAAGCATTATCCATGGCGCCGTTATAGATGCGGTCGCCGTTGATTGGCTCACCCACGCCCAGGTGGTCAAGATGGGCTGAGAGCACCACATATTCATTTTTCAACTTTGGATCGTTGCCGGGAAGTTCTGCCACTAGGTTGGCCGAGTCCACCGTCTTCTTATTGACTGAAGCCTTCGCCCGGATGGTTGGGATAAGAGAGAAGCGCGGGAGCGGCTTGCGGTCTTTCACCAGATCAACCAGTTCCTGCAGGGTGTGCCCTGAGCCTTCAAACAGCTTCTGGGCCTTTTCCGGGTTGAATGTCACTGCCAGTTCCTCTCCGGTGGTTTCGTCGAATTCCGTGCCCTTCAGGGCCATGCTGGGGTGAGCACGGTTGGCAGAGATGCGCGACCAGGGAATATCCATCGCTGCGGGGTTAAGGATTGTAATTACGCCCACGGCGCCGGCCTTACGTAGCGCCTTCCAGCGCTCGCCGGCTGTTTGGTAATGTGAAGCCAATGCACCCGGAATCTCCGCCGGGGCCCCGGGAAAAATCACAACCACCTTATCTCTGAGGTTCAGCTCGGCAAGATCATTGTGACCCAATTCCGGTATGGTAAGCCCATACCCGGCAAACACCAGCGGAGCGTCCACCACAGGCGCAAGGTCCACGCGGGTGCTAAAGATGGCGTCATCACCCAGCGTAAGCGGTTCCACTTGCCCGTTATGCACCAGTGCCAAGCTGGAGTCCTTTTCTACGATTTGTCGCGACTCAAAGCGAATCGGCTGGTAGTACGATTTGGAGCCAACCGGCTCCAGTCCTGCGCGTTTTAGCTGCTCAATTACATATTCCTGAGCCTTGTGCAGGCCGGGGCTGCCGGTTTCACGCCCTTCCATGTTGTCCGCGGCCAGGACCTTTACGTAGTTCCACCACATCGTGCCGTCAAAGGAGGGCTCTTTCGCGGATGCGGATTTCGCGCTATCGCTTGCTGCCGTGCTCGCGCTTTCTACCAGGCTTATGGGGGACTGCGGCTGGACTTGAGCTGCCAGAGCAAAAGCAGCGCATATTGTAGATACGATCAATGGTTTTCTCATGGCGGCCAGAAGATCCTCCCCAGGGGCATGTTGGAATGTGCAAGGATATCATCGCCGTTCGCCTTTATCCTCCATCGATGCGTTTACCGCCCCTTTTTCGCGTGGCTACCCGCTGGCGGCGATTACTGGAACCTTGAGCGATGTCGGTTAAGTCTTACATGTGTGCTATATCGAACAGCTTCTCTGGCGCTAACGTGTTCTACTATGAAAGATGCCCCCCAAATCTGAAAATCCCGGAATGTGGATTAATCCCAAATCCAATCTGAATGGCGGAAATCACTCTTCTTCCTACGGAGAAGGTCAAAATACTCACAACTCCCGATTCCTGGAACTGGCAGATGTAGTTTTGTCGCTGAATAAGCCGGCAAACAAGAAGGCCAAGGCTGCGGCCGCCGGTCACAATTCCAAAGAGTAGCTTATCCTGAGGAGTCTCCTGCGGCTTCTGTGATGGGCTGCACGCCATCTGCCGGTTGCGGTCTTCGTTTGAAGACTAGGCCATTCTTAAAATTTTCTTCGAAAATATGGGTTTGCGCCTTTTTGGGAAAAGCCTCAGCCCCACTCAAATTTCCTTGCGGATTCTGAAGAAGCCCATGGTAAGATTCGTCCACTTCTAACTGCTAATTCATTTGGAAAGGACTTCACCGCATGGCGCTAGTTCTCTGTACTGGCGTCGATCCCTCTGTCGTCTGGACCAGGCAGCTCATTCTGGAGCGCGCCGGACACACTGTGGTACCGGCATTGGACGAAGTCAGCTTGATCACCGCCTGCCAGCAGAATAAATTTGAAGTTGCCGTAGTCGGCCAAACCGTTTCTGCCAAAATCAAGCGCCGCATTGCCACTCTGATCCGCGAGTGTTGTCAGGACGCCAAACTCCTGGAGATTTACACATTATCCAGCGGCAAGGTTCTTGAAGACGCCGATTCATGGCTTGAGGTTCTTGCCGATGTGCCACAGGAGCTCGCCGCTCGCGTTGAAGCACTGGCTGCCCGATGATCGGCGCTTACTTTCTTCGCCAGGCGCTCACTCCAAACCACAAGCCATAGAACGCCGCCAGCAGAAGTCCGGCGCTGGTTCCTGCCGCCCTGGGAGATTGCGTGATCTTTGCAATTACTACAAACAAATCGCCAGCCATGCCCGGCCCAAGGAAAACCAGGGCCGTGAGCAATAAGCGGCTTGCAACCTGGTGAAAGTGTTCCGTATCCTCTCCTGCTTCATGTATGCGGTGATAAGCGGCGGGTGTGATGAGCAACACAGTCGAGGTCGTGGTGGCCAACAGGCTGGCAAAATGAATGAGTTGCCACGTCCTGGGAAGTTGTTCAAAACCCTGGGCAAAAACAATCGCAAATTGAAATCCCAGGAAAGCTTGCGCGCCGGGCAATGCCATGCGGCATTCCAGCAGCACTTTCTTGATACGGTCAGAAAGATCAGGCTCGTTTCGGTCTTTGTGTTCCTGCCTCGCCAGTTCATCCTGCACCCTCTGCTTTGCGCCCGGCTTCCGGCCTGCCAGGGACCAGCCATACCAGACAACAGCGGCAAGAGTTCCCCCTGACGCTCCTATGACGGACGCATAAGGCAGTTCGAGCGCGGCAGCAACGGTATAAAGCGAGAGCGCCAGGCCTGCGGCGAAGGGGAGCAATGCCCAGTCCAGAACACTGGTTGTGAAGGCATGCACGGAAGCAGTCATCCGTCCGTTTTCTTTAATCTGATGAAACGCGGCGGGCCAGATGAGCCACCCGAGGGCCGCCGTCATAATCCCGAGCCCGGCCATTTCCGCGAGTTGGGCTGGCCGCGCCAGCTGCTCAAATTTTTTCTCAAAGCAGATTCGAAAACTGAATCCAAGCAGTACCTGGCCGCCCAGCAGCAGCATTCGCGCTTCACTGAACACATTATCAATGGCGTCATTTAGCTTGGGCATGGATTGTCCGCGAATTTACGCCGTGGTTGGCACCGGAAGCATGCAATTTTTTGACCACTTTCTCGATCGTTTTCTTGCGCGCCTCGCTTTGCCGGAGCATTAGAAAGAAACGGGCGGCCAACTCTTTAGGTTGTTCCTTCCCGCGACTAAGCGCCATAACGGTTTGATGCAGAATGCTTTACTTCGAAGCTCTAATCCCAAGGTCGTACATTCGCTAAAAATCTATTTTTCTCGTTGAAAAAGCCGCGCCAAATGGCGATAATCAGGCCAAGCACATGGCCAAGAAATCAGACAAGCAATCAGAGGTTTCCAAGGACCTTTGGATAGCGCCGCGATACAGCCTGAAGGGTCCGGCTGGTGAACGGGCCTGGGAGAATCGACCCGGTGGAGCGCCTAATAGCAGCCGTTTTCTGGAATTGGCTGATATCGCGCTTGGCGTAAAAAAGCCAGCGACCAAGAAAAAGCGTACGTCGGGTGCCAGCGCTCATCAAACTGCAAAGACCGAGCCATACTCCGGTATGGATTACAACGCGAAAGATAATTTCAGACGATAACGCCGGCGCGAATCGTCACATTCCAGGCAAAGTCCCATCGTTAAAAGCATCAGCCGTTTGGATGATTGGCTGATTGCAGGGTCTGCGACACAGTCTTCCCGTACTCGCGCAGCTTGTCGAGCGAAGCCGAAAGGGAGTCGGCTTTTTCCGTCAGGCCTCGGCCTCGCGCCACGGCGATCACCTGCTCGGCCTCCATGCTTAACCGTTCCAGCGTGCTTATCAGATAACCCAGTGCGTCCGCGTGCGGCTTCCAAAGGTAGGCCGAATTTGCCTTCTGGTTGTATTCATCCACTTCAATCACCATGCGCGAAAGATAGGCCACAATCGTCATCATGAGGCTGGCATAATCGGCCCGAAAACTCTTTTCACTCTGGTAATCTGCCTTGAAAGATTCCACTTCCGCCGAAGAAAGCGTGATCTTTGAATTCTTCACCGGAAAGATGTGAGCCATTTTGGGATCAGAGACACGAACATGTTCTTTGATGATCTGGCGCGCGCTCTGAATTTTTCCTTCCTGCACCGCGTTGTGCACGGCTTGCGATGGCGCCACCGCTAGCACTTCCGCACCCAGACTCCGGCCCGCGTTCGCCTGTGAGCCCGTTGCGGTCGGCGCCTGGGACGAGGCGGACGCCATGGGCGTTCTCTGGGTTACCGTGTTTACCTGAGTAGGAATGGTTGGGCGGGTCGCTGGGGTTGATTCTGGAGCAGGCCGAACTGGAGGTCGAGGCGCCATCCTGACCGGCCGCTTGTTGTCCACGGCTTTCTTGTATTTTGACACTTTGCGGAATTCGTCCTGCGCAAATTGGTAGTCCTCTGAAAGTATCTCCGTGGTCTCCACTTCGCTCAGGTTCTTTACGGTGATGTCGCCTTCCACTTTTGAGAGGATGCTGCCGCCTTCTCTCTGCACCGTCTCGGCAAACGTCTTGATCTGCATTGCGGCATCATGGAACAGTTCATCGAACTTGCGCCCAAACACGTCATTCCACACGGCCAGGCAGGCCAGCGAGTCGGGATGATAGAAAGATTTGCCCAAAGATTGCTTCAGCTCGCGCACGCGCTGCACGATCCCTGAATCGATAATCTGATCGAAGTGGCGGAACTCTTCCAACTCCTGATAGAGATACTCAAACTCCTGGAGTAGCGTAACGTGCTCTGGCGGCATCGCCTCGGCGGGCACGTCCACCAGTGCGCGATACAAATCGGATTCAAAGGCAAGCGCTGATTGTGAGATGAAGGCGTAGGAACTATCCACCTCTGGCCGCTGCCAGGCCAGCGGAGAGTCGCCGCGGGACGGCTTACGGAAAAGATAGGTGATGATGCAGTCCGTCTTGTCACGGTCGCCGGAGCGTTGTGATGCTTTGGTGGTAAAGTAGCGCAGCAGCGCGTGTGTGGTCTCAAACCCGGTAAGATTTTTCAGTGCGTCGCGCACCAGTGGTGGTGTCAGGGCCAGGTCCAGCAGGGCAAGCCACAATTTGAAATTTGCAATCAGCGCAGCAGTATCTTCTGGCGCGTCCGTGACGTTCTTGATCTCAACCGGAACGGGCACACTGTGCCCCAGGTTTTTCTCAAGCAGCCCAAGGTAAAAGGCGTGAACGGTTTTAAGGTCTTGCAGTTCCTTCAGGGAATCCTGACCCAACGTTGACTCCTGCCCTTATCGATTTCATACTTGCCATGGGGGTGAGCAGATGGAAATTCCCGTTAGTTTAAACCAGCTTAATCTTGAGAAACAATCGGGTACTCCCCTTGTACAACACTTATAAGATGCAAGCTGATGATTTTAAATGGTTTACTGTTCCCGGGCCGGTTTGATTATAGCTTACTTTCCTCCCAGCAGCATTTTGGCGATGGTCTGCAGCTGCATATTGGACGTGCCTTCGTAGATCTTTCCAATCTTGGCGTCGCGATAATATTTTTCCACCGGATAATCTTTTGTGAATCCATATCCACCGTAAATCTCCACAGCCAGTGAGGCAACGCGTTCCGCCACCTGCGAGGCAAACAACTTGGTCATGGCGGCTTCCTTGACAAAATTCATTCCCGCGTCTTTCATGCGCGCCGCGTTGTAAACCAGCATCTTCACGGCTTCGATCTCGGTGGCCATCTGCGCCAACTGGAACTGGATTCCCTGAAAATCGGAAATGCTTTTGCCGAATTGTTTGCGCTCCTGCGAATACTTGAGCGCGCTCTCCCACGCGCCGCGGGCCAGGCCGAGCATTTGCGCGCCAATGCCGATGCGCCCTTCATTCAGCGTTTCAATGGCAATCTTGTATCCTTTGCCGACCTCGCCCAGAACGTTTTCTTTCGGCACGCGACAATCTTCCAGAATTAGTTCGCACGTACTTGAAGCGCGGATTCCCAGCTTGTCTTCTTTCTTGCCGACCGTGAATCCTGAAAAATCTTTTTCCACGATGAAAGCCGTGATTCCCTTATATCCCGCGGCCGGATCGAGCGTCGCGAACAGGATGAAAACCCCTGCTTCTTTGCTGTTGGTGATCCAAAGCTTGCGGCCATTGAGCAAATACTCACTGCCCTTCAGTTCCGCGCGTGTCTGCATGGCAAACGCATCTGAACCTGATGCGGCTTCGCTCAGCGCGTAGGCTCCAACGGTGTCACTGGTCATCTTGGGGAGAAAGCGGCGTTTCTGTTCTTCAGTGGTCCAGCGCACCAGGGCGTTATTGACCAGCGTGTTTTGCACGTCAACAATCACGCCGGCGGAAGCATCCACGCGCGAGATTTCTTCTACTGCCAGAATTGCCTCAAAAAAGCTTCCGCCTGCGCCTCCGTATTGTTCCGGGACTTCGATTCCCATCAGCCCCAGATGGAAGAACTGGTCAATGAGTTCGCGCTCAAAGACGCCTTTTTCGTCCATCTCACGGACTTTCGGGCGGAGCGCCTGGTCGGCGAACTGGCGCACGTTGTCGCGAAACAAGATCTCATCGTCGGAAAGAGCGACCAGCGGCTGCGGCGGAGGGACAACTGGGGCGGAAATCTGAGACATTAAGGTAATCCTTTTGAGAGACTCAGGGAAACTAAAAATTGTATCACCGTGAAAGGTTCAAGGACGCCTGTCATTGGCCTCTTCAACAGCTGATTTCTCCGGTCTTAAAGGGGAATCCATTCTTTTTCCGTTCTCAGGTGGAGAGTTGGTCTTTCAACGATTTTTTTCTTGTTTTGCAAAAGAATTGTGTCACACTGCGTGAACTCAGGCGCAATATCCTCGCCCGACAGGAGGACGTTTCGATATGCCTACTACACATGAAGCCGGCGGTAACCAAAAATCCCAGGAGATTAACCGGCTTAAGCACCGCTACCATGCCGTGTTTCAAGAACAGTGCAGGCATATGAATGCCACGGATAAAACCAGCAATCCTGCCAGGCAGCATGAGAACGATGCCTTTGCGGAGCGCCTGCGCAATCGTCTAATGGAACTGGGCGTGAGTAAGGACGATATCGAGAAGGCCAAGGCTCAGGCCCCTCCTGCGGTGCCTGAAACGAGCAAGCGGTTAGCCAAACAACGTACCGCTATTCTTGTGGTCCACGGTATAGGAGAGCAGAATCCATATGAAACGCTCGATCAATTCGGCCGCAATCTTATGCGTTACCTGTCATTCGAGGGCGGTATCAATGATCTTCAGATTAGCGCTGACCGGTATGACCATAACGACTCTATAGAAGCCCGCATTCGCCTGAGCACACAGAATTTTGGTCCGACGCAGAGCAGCCCGAGCCCAGGATTGATCGATATTTACGAATATTACTGGGCGGCGCAGACGGAAGACAAGATCGGCTACAAAGAAACCCTCTCATGGCTGATCAAGACAACGCTTACGCCAATTCGTTTTTTGAATGAAAACGTTGAAGCAATCGCAGATACCCGTGAGAATGGCGCTCATGAAAAAAAACATCCGGATGAGAGTGATGAGCTACTCACAAAAGGCGCGATCTTCCGCCGTGAAATCCTCCGCATCGTCTGGATTTATCTTCCATTATTGTTTGTGCTCGGCAGCCTGTTTTATTTTCTGCCACAGGCTGTGCAAATCCCTGCGGCCCTCAAGGGAATATTAGACAACTGGAACCGCCAACGCCCCTTGATCAAGGTTTTATTTACGTTAATGACGTTCTGCTTTTCCGGTGCCCTGGTCCTGAATTTTGTGGTGGTCAGGCAGCTATGGACGAACTGGTTGCGGCGCAAGCGCAGGCAGCCTGCGATCGCAAAGGGAACATGGGTCTGGCAAACTTTTTTATCTGGCCTCCCATTTTTGTTGGGTGGCCTCGGCGTAGGATGGTTTTTGTCCGTCAATTTGGCTTTTAGTCCGCGCATGTACGTTTCCTCGCATGTCGATTCTCAAAATGTTCGGAATGTCGCGTTATTTCTCTTGGCCGCTGTTTTTGCCTGGATAATGCAGTTCTTCCTGAAGAATTTTGTGGGCGATGTGGCGGTGTATACCAACATCAATGCAAAAGCCAAGAACTTTCTAATCCGCAAGGCAATCCTTGCTGGTTCTACCAACGCCGTCATTCGTCTCTTGCGCGAAGAAGACGTAATCAGGGCGAACGATACGTATGACCAGGTGATTGTTGCGGGGCATTCGCTGGGTAGTGTAATCGCTTATGACACGCTCAACGAGCTTTTAAATAAGCGGGCCTCCCGTGAAGACCAGATTGTAGGCCATGTACCCGCGAAGACTGAAGTTACCCAGGATCATCTGAATAAGATTCGCGGTCTTGTTACCTTCGGTTCGCCATTGGATAAGGTGCATTACTTCTTTCGGGAAAATGTGCCTCAACACCAGGCAATCCGGGCACAGCTTCTCCAGTTCCTGCAGTCTTTCAGAAAGAGGCCCTCGAATTTTGATTACGGCCTGTACAGGTTGCAGAGATACGACGCTACTGGCTTGGACGACGTGCTTTGGCTGAATGCATGGTCGAAACAAGACCCGGTCAGTGGTGCGCTGCACTTCTATAAGGGACTGACTCGCCGCCATTTCGAGTACAGAATCCCAATCTACGCACACCTGAGCTACTGGGAAGATTTGCGTTTTTACGAATTTTTCGCGGAACCAATGCTTCTGGGGAACCAAGCCACCCTGCAGCAGAAAGCCATGGGAGCCAGCGTCTGAGCGGCGGAGAGATTTTTGTGGGTTTCTGACTGGAGCGCACTTGACGCGCTCTGCTCCTACCAATTTTAATGCCAAGCATGCGCGTAGCTTTCTTAGGTCTTGGAATTATGGGACGGCCCATGGCCGCCAACCTGGTCAAAGCCGGCCACGAAGTCACGGTCTGGAACCGCACGCCTCGAGAAGTGGAAGGGGCAACAACTGCAGCCACTCCTGCCGAGGCTGCCAAGGACAAAGACGCCGTATGGGTGTGCGTTTCTGATACCAAGGCGGTCCAGTCCGTTCTGTTTGGCCCGGGCGGCGCCATTGAGGGCCTTACCAGCGGTACCGTTGTCGTTGATTCAAGCACCATCTCGCCTTCCGCCAGCCTGCTGTTCATGGAAGGCTTGCAGGAAAAAGGCTGCGAATTCCTCGATGCCCCGATGACCGGTTCCAAGATTGCGGCGGAAAGCGGCCAGCTGATCTTTATGGTCGGCGGCGCTCCGCACAATATTGAGCGAGTCGAACCGCTGCTGCGCGCCATGGGCAAGAAAGTGATCCACATGGGCGACAACGGCAAGGGCCTCTCCGCCAAGCTCGCGCAGAACATGAACATCGTCTTTATTTATGAAGGCCTTTGCGAGAGTCTGACCTTGGCCAAGAAGCTGGGCGTTCCGGCGGAGAAGATGTTTGAGCTGATTGAAGCTTCGATGATCAGGTCCGGCGTGGCCGAATACAAAAAACCATTCATCCTCAACCAGGACTACACTCCCAACTTTCCGCTCAAGCTGATGCACAAGGACATGCACTTAATGATGGACGCCGCCAAGGAAAACAATGTCGATCTTCCTGGCCTTATCAAGATTGATGAAATTTATGAAGAAGCCAGCAAGGATGGCCATGATGATCTGGATTATGCTGCGACCATTATGTTGATTGAAGAGCGGGCCGGATTGCGGCTGAAAGGAAAGACTTCGTAGCCGTAACTCTTATGTTGTGGGTGCGGCGCTTACTTGTACAGGGTCCATCTTCAACATCTTTCGTGCCAGCTTGCCAAGCACCGGGTATTCCGCCCACTCTCCGTGTCCTGCTTTGATGGCATAGATGATGGCAATCGCCAATGTACCCGCCCACATCACCATAAAACCGAGCCACACCAGGGGCATTACCAAAAACACGATAGGCGGAAACACTGGCGGCTTGCCGCTGGTCTGCTGAAAAATTGTTGTAAAGATCGTGACAAACCACAGCACCATCAGCATGATCGCGATAATGGTATGAATAATCTGCAGAAGCAGCGCTTGCAGTGCATGAAACGAAACAAAGCGCGACTGGCGGCGGATCAGGAAGATGATCAGCGGCGCGATCCAGGAGCCGATGAGTTGCAGGACGTGGGCAAGAGTGGCCATTGTTCGTTCGTCCGGGGTCGTGTCAGGCCAGCTTATTTGTGTGGGTTGGTTCACAACGCTATCCTCGATTCTCAACCGCCATCCTCTTCGTAGCGTCAGTTTTGGCGCTTAATACGTAATCAGTTTCTGCCACGGCTCGCGTTCTGCGCCTATATGCCACGACCGATCCCGGCCAGATCACGGGACTCTCGCCGGTTTTTGCGTCCTGATACCAGCTACGGCAGCCGCCGGACTCCCACACCGTCCCAGCCAGCCTTTTTCGCAACTCATCGACAAACCGTTGCTGTGTTCCGGCCTTTACTTCCATCACTCTGCTGCCGCGTTTGCGCATCAGGCGAAGGCAATCCATCACGTAGCTGATCTGGGCTTCGCTCATCAGCACGACGGAGTTGTGTCCCAGACCGGTGTTGGGGCCAAGCAGGATAAAAAAGTTGGGAAAGCCGCTGACAGTCATACCCAGGTAGGCGCTGATGCGCTCCTGCCACGCCTGATGGATATCAACTCCGTTGCGACCAACGACGCGCGTGTCATGCAGAGGTTCGGTGGCGCGAAAGCCAGTGGCGTATATCAGCACGTCCATTGGGCGTTCTGTTCCATCCTGCGTAACGATACTGTGCTCGCGGATTTCGCGGATGCCGTCGGTTACAAACTCAACGTTTGGCCGCTGCAGCGCCGGATAGAAATCATTCGAGATCAACACGCGTTTGCAGCCGAACTGATAGTCGGGCGTGACTCGCGCACGCATCTCAGGATCGGGCACCTGCGCAGCAATGTGATCCAGGGCCATCTTTTGTCCGCGCCGGCGCAGGGCATCCACTTTTCCCAGAAAACCCCAGACACGAATTTCGTAAAGCCAGAACAAAGCCGTGCGCAAGAGCCAGGTAAAAAAAGAGAGCTTGCGGAAACGATTCCTCCACCGTTCCGGAATGGCAAAGTCTCCCTTCGGGACAATCCACGGCGGCGTGCGCTGGAAGATTGAAAGCTTCCCGACTTTAGGCGCAATCTCCGGCACAAACTGGATAGCACTGGCGCCTGTGCCGATCACGGCCACGCGCTTACCTTCGAGCGGAACGCTTGCGTCCCACCACGTAGAGTGAAACGATGGCCCGGCAAATTTCTCCATACCTGGGATTTCAGGAAACCTGGGAACATGCAGCCCGCCCACGGCCGAAACCAGCACACGCGCGCGGATTATCGCGCCTTCGCCGGTCGCCACTCGCCACAGTGAAGTGCCTTCATCCCAAACTGCTTCCTGCATGCGTGTTTTCAAGCGAATGTAAGGATTCAGCCCAAACCGTTGCGCACACGATTTCAAGTAACGCTGAATCTCGTCGCGGCCGGAATACATGCGGCTCCAGTCTGGATTGCGGTCGAAGGAAAAAGAATACAGGTGCGATGGGATATCGCAAGCGCATCCCGGATACTGGTTCACATACCAGGTTCCGCCGATGTCATCAGCCTTCTCAATCACCAGGAAATCTTTGGTGCCCTGTTGCAGAAGTTTGATGGCCATGCCGAGGCCGGAAAAGCCGGCGCCCACAATCAAAACATCCAGCACGCCCGAGGGAATGCCGCTGGCATAGGGAGTTTCGATCGGTGATTGTCCCAAAGTTGGCAAGGGAATAAGCTACCAGCTTGTCATGACACGAGTGGACGCGCAAGCCATAAGTCGTTCTGGCACAAGGTTAATCAGGCTTGGACACAAACTGATAGCCGAGTCCGCGCACGGTAATCAGGTGTTTTGGTTTGGTGGGATCGTTTTCAATGTAGCGGCGCAACCGCACGATGAAGTTATCGATCGCCCGCGTGTCAGTATCTTCTTTCAGGTCCCAGACCTGTTCCAGAATTTCTTTTCGTGGGACTGGCCGGCCACCATTGCGAATCAGGTAGCGAAGCAGCTCGGTTTCCATCAACGTGAGTTGGAACACCTGTTTGCCATTGCGCAGCTGCAACTTTTGGAAGTCAACTGTTTTACCGGCAAAGCTAAACTCGTCTGGCGGTAGACGAGTAGGTTCGCTCGCCGTTTGCATCCAGTTTTTTCTTCGCAGCAGGCCGCCGACGCGAGCCACAAGAATGTCCAGGTTGAAAGGTTTGGGCAGATAATCATCCGCACCAGATTCAAAACCCTTCAGTACATCTTCCGGGCGTCCACGTGCCGTGAGCATCAAAATCGGAGCAAAGTTTTGCCGCTGGCGCAGCTCATGGGCCACGGTGAAACCATCCTTACCGGGCAACATCACATCCAGCAAGACCAGATCAAAAAGCTGATTCTTAATCAGCATGCGATCTAACGCGTCTTCGCCGTCTTCCGCAATCTCCACGGAATGACCTTCTGCCTCAAGGTTAAAGCGCAGACCCTGGGCAATGTGAGATTCGTCTTCCACCACCAGGATGCGGCTCATACGTGATAGACCCTTGGCAGGCGAAGAGTGAATGTGCTGCCGTGGCCTTCGCCTTCGCTTTCGGCAAAGGCTTCACCGCCGTGGCGGCGCGCGATGGAGCGCACAATGAACAATCCCAACCCGGTTCCTTTGACCTGTCCAGTGGCCTGGCTATGCACGCGATGGAAACGCTTGAAGATGCGCTTAAGCTCGTTGCGCGGTATGCCCACGCCTTTGTCGCGGACGCGCAGGATGACCGTATCGATGTTCGGTGTTGTCACTTCAACGCTGATCGAAGGCTGCGGGCCGGAATACTTCACCGCATTCTCAATCAAATTGGCCACCGCCGTCCGTAACTCTTCAGGATTACCGAGGAGCGTGATCGGCTCCAGCGGCGTGTCACCGGAGCGCAGGGCATCCGTTGAGAGATGATGGCGAAGGCGCGCCAGTCCAATGCTTTCCTCCACGATGGCGGTGAAGTTCACGTCCTCCCAGTGATCGCGCGGCCGGCGCTGACGAATTTCTCCGGCGCGCAACACCTGCTCCACCGTGCCCATCAACCGGTCAGTATCATCCAGCATCAGGCGATAAAAGTCGCGGCGCTGATCGTCGCTTAACGAACGGCGCTCCAGCGTTTGCAGATACAGCCGGATAGAGGTGATAGGCGTCTTCAGTTCGTGAGTGACGGCGTTCAGGAAGCTGTCCTGCTGCTCACCCCGGCGGATTTCACGCACAAGAAAAATCGTATAGAGCACCAGCCCGGCTATGATCATGCCGAAAAAAATGATGCCCAGCACCAGCGGCACCACATTGCGCCAGTTATGAACCAGCCAGACAATGTTGAGATAAATGGCCAGCCCCACCAGGCAGGAGCCCAGTGTGATAAAGAACGCAATTGTCCTGGCGCTGCTTCTGATGCGCATGGTCGCTGAGGAAATTGTAAAGGAAGAGGAAGGGAATCAGCCGCAGATTTGCGCAGAGCAGAAAAGTGCTAGAAAGGCAAAAGCGCGGTGCATCGTTGCACCGCGCTCATATTCGTAGCTTTGAAGCTTAACGCCTAGTCGTCGCCGGAGGCGGTCGCCGAAAATGTTTCCAGCGGCACCTTGGCCGGCTTGAGCTTTACTGCGTCTTTCAGCTTGGGCGCTTTCACGTCCCAAATCAGCCCCAGAGCGCGCAGGGCGCAGATGCCGTACCAGTTAAAGTCGACTTCATACCAGGCCAGACCGTGGCGGGCCGCCTGCGGATGAGCGTGATGGTTGTTGTGCCAGCCTTCGCCAAACGTCAGGAGCGCGACCCAGAAGCTGTTTTTTGAGGTGTCTCCAGTCAGGAAACGCTGCGATCCCCACATGTGCGTGGCGGAATTTACCAGCCAGGTGAAATGCAGGCCCATCACCGTGCGGAAGAAGATGCCCCAGAACATTACAGACCAGCCGCCGAATATCAGAAGGCCGATGCCCAGTGCGGTGATAGGAACCCAATGCCACTTGCTGATGAACGTATGGAACTTGTCTTTGCGGAGATCGGGGATATAAGGCAGCAGAGCGGCGGAGTGGTTGTGCAGCGTTCGTCCTGTCATGATCCAGCCCATGTGCGCCCAGAGACCGCCATCACGGGGCGAGTGCGGATCGCCTTCCACATCAGTATTCTGGTGATGGACGCGGTGCGTCGCCACCCAGAAAAATGGGCCGCCTTCCAGTGCCAGCGTGGCGCAGAAGGTAATGAAATATTCGAACCATTTATAGGTCTTAAAGCCGCGGTGCGTGAGCAAGCGGTGGTAGGCAATGCCTATGCCAAGGCTGCCGGCAACCCACCAAATGAACAGAGCAACAAAAAATGCCTTCCAGGTAAACATGAAAAGCGCTGCGACCGCGCCCACGTGAAATGCAACCATGAAAAAAGTGGTGAGTTTGCCAATTGGTTCCCGAAACGTTCTATCAGTCTTGAAAAAGTTCACGAGTGTGTGTCTCCTTGGTGGCTCGTGCCTGCCTGTTTCATTTGATTCCAGCCTATCAGCGAGGAAGCGGGCGGATTGTAATACTTGTGTAATCGTGGGGTCAGAAGGACAGGGCCGAAGGAATTGGGGTGCTGTCCTAAAGTGCACACGTCACTGGCAACGCGGCTGTCACGAAGGCCGCGTTTTGCATGCAAGGTGTGCGGAATATTTTTTGGATAGTTATCGCATGAAGCGGGAAATCAATCGCTGATATATTTTGCGCCTTAAAATGAGCGATTGCTCAACGTGCCTCTGGACGCTTTCTTCGGGCGTGCCAAATTGGAACCAAGTCACTCGATTTCCCAGCATGATTCGATCGTCCAAGGTTGAAAATTTGCTAAGATTCGGAACGGATTTGGCAGTAACTTTTTCCTTCATTGACTCCGCGAGGAAACAGAACATGAAGTGGAGTGTTGCGATCTCTGCCTGTTGCGTTGTTTTGCTGGCCGCGAACATCGCCCTGCTCCGTCAAAACCGGCAACTGAAAGCGCAGCTCTCCCTGCCGCCACCCACCCTTGAGGCCGCTGCCGGTAGCCAGATGCCTGACCTGCGCGGCTTCGATCCCGACGGCAAGCCGGTTGAGGTGGACTACGGAAAAGACCCGCGGAAAGTCCTGGTACTGGTTTTTTCTCCAATGTGCCCTTTCTGCGATCAAAACTGGCCAAAATGGGAGCAGGTGATTTCTTCGCTTGACCGATCCGTGGTCCGTCCAGTGGGCGTGGATGTGACCTCCACTGTCACGGCCCCGTTTCTTTCGCAGCACCAGCTCACAGGGTTGCCGGTTTTTTTGAAAGTCGAACCCAAGGTCACGGTCAACTATCACTTTCAACTAACGCCGCAGACAATCCTGGTCGATCGCGCCGGAAAAGTGGAGAAGGTCTGGACAGGTGTGATGACTGATTCCGCCGTAACCGACCTGAAACAGCGTACGGGCGGCAGCAAAACTGCCTCAGCATCCAGCAACCGTACGACATTCTAAAACGTCAAAGGAGCGCAATTTTATGAAGAAAAAAACCATCAAGACCACGTTGCTTGCAGCCATAGTCGCCGCTGTTCTCTGCGCTGGAAGCGTTTCCGCCCGCCAGTTGTCTTTGAATGTTCAGGACACAACTTGCCAGCACCATTTCTGCAGCAGGACACAACCCTGCCCCAACGTTCTGGGCTGCGGATGCGTCTTCAACAACCCCAGCGCCACTACAGGCGTATGCGGGTTCATTGCAGCCAAACCGGCAAGCCCCCTGTCCGGTAATTGAACAAGAAAGGAACAACCGTGGACAAGAAGGTCAAACCAATGCTCTTCAGCGCACTGGTCATGGGCGTTCTCTGCGCGGGAACGGTTTCCGCTCACCAGTTGTTCCGGCCTTTCCAGACCACCTGCCAGGGCTTCTGCACCAAGAAAACAGGTTGCCCCAACATTCTGGGTTGCGCCTGCGTCTTCAACAACCCGGGAGCCACCGTAGGCAAGTGCAACTTCATCGCAGCCAAACGGGCAAAATAGCCGGTCATCGTACTGGAACAATGAGGAAGCGATCATGAAGAAGATCAAATCCATGTTCTTTGCCGCACTGTTCATTGGTGTTCTCTGCGCCGGAACCGTTTCCGCGCGGCAGTTGCGGAGCGACGTCCAGGGATCTACCTGCGGAGGTACCTGCAGCGCCACCAAGCTGGCCGTCGCACAGAGGCATTGCATCAGGAGCGCGAAGAATTGGGTGTGTGAAAACTGTCGAGCGGTTTGTCGCGAAGCGAGCCTAAAAGACAGACGCGCTTCCGGCCATCTCTCTCATAGCCTCAAGCAAATAGGTACGTGCCGGGGCGCCCGGAGCCAGCGCGTCCAATGGGAGTGTGGCGGAAAAATGCGGAGAGCTGCGCTGAAAGCCGACCTCCAGGAACTCGCCGTTATCGCCTTTGCTGAGTGACGTCATGGTGCTGGCTATTTCTTTTTGGCTTTTCGGCTTTGTGCTGATCATCACAGAGGGCAAACGTTCGAACTGCCAGCCTGGCTGCTCGATTTCCACTTTCCGGCTGCTGCGCGCGAACCAACGGAAATTTTGCATCTGCAATGAGAAGGTCGGCGGATAATCCAGATCGGCCTGGAAAGTCAACATTTCACGATGGCCTCTGATTTTGTTGAACAGCCATTGCACTGGAGTCTGCTGCGACCGCATTTCTACCAAGACCCATGCGCGATTAAAAACGCCGCAAGTGAGCCGCAGTGGAACGCGAAAACGCGATGGCGCGATCCACGAGATGCCTACCACATGACCGCGTCCCGCCAATGACGCCTGTATCCAACGGAGGATCTCTTTTGCTTTCTCGCGCTTTCGCCGCAGGGAAATTGCGTACCACGCGGCACATAGCGCGATAGCGGCAATAACAGTGATAAACAGGATCGCCATTCTGGGTGGTTAAGATGCTTTTCCACATGCTCTCAGATGTCAGGCGAGGAGCACTCTACGGGCGATTTTGGGCGGCGGCAGTTCGTTTTTGGGAACCGCCGGTTCTAAGCACGTGCTACAGACCTCGATAGATTCCGCCATCCGCCAAAATGGTCTGGCCGGTCACGTAAGACGCTCGTTCCGAGGCCAGCCATAAGATAACGTCTGCGATTTCTTTGGGATGCCCCAGGCGCCTGACCGGCGTTTCAGCGGCCCACGTATCGCATATCTGCTGGGGTGAACTGCCGGCGGCCAGGGCGCGGACCTGCGCCAGTTCCTGCAGGCGTTCTGTAGCGGTATAGCCGGGAGCGACGTTATTGACCAGAATCCCGTCTTTGCCGAACTCATTGGACAGGCTCTTAACCAGCCCAACTACTGCCGCTCGTACTGAATTCGAAAGCACCAGGTCGGCGATAGGCTGCTTTACGGAAATCGACGTGATGGCAATGATCCGGCCCCAGCGATGGCGCTGCATGTAGGGAATGACGGCCCTGGCCAGATGCACCGTGCTCATCAGATTCAGATCCACGGCTTTGCGCCATTCATCGGCGCTGACGGAAAGAAAATTTTTGGCCGGAGGACCTCCGGCATTGGCCACGCAGACATCAATCCGGCCGAAACGTTTTGCCACCTGTTCGGCAAACCGCTGTACCGCGTTGCCGTCGGTCACGTCCAGGGCCTCGGCGTAAACTTCTGCGCCGGTTTGGCTGCGGACGCGATCGGCAGCTTCGATGAGGGTTTTCTCGGTGCGAGCGCACATCGCCACCTGGGCGCCTTCGCGGGCAAATGCCTCGGCAGTCGCCAACCCGATCCCCTGACTGGATGCAGCGACGATCACGCCCCGGCCTTTAAGTCCTAGATCCATGTACTCCCCGCCTATTTTTTGTCATCTACCGGCAATTGTCCCGTGTAAACCTGCACCGGAGACCCGGCTTTGATGTTGTTTTTCTCGAAGGCATCCTTGATCCGGCGGCGCAGCTCGCGCGCCACACCGTACTGCTTCCCCGGACGCACTTTGACCAGCATCAAATAATCGACCTCATTGCCACGCACTCGTTCAATGCCCGGGACCTGCGGCTCTGCGACCACGTCATCCTTGAAAGCCGGATCGTTATAAAACTCTTTTGCCACTTCCATTAGCACTTCGACGACATGGTCACTGTTTTCGCTATAGTCGGTTGCCACATGGAGCGTTACCTGGGACCAGTCCCGGGTGGTATTACTGACAATCTGGATCGATCCATTCGGCACAATATGCAGCGTGCCATCGCTGTCACGCAGGATCGTGCGACGCATGGTGATTTCTTCCACCGTTCCGCTCACGCCCGCCGCGCGGATGGTGTCTCCCACTTCAAACTGGTCTTCGACGAGAATGAAGAATCCGTTAATCACATCTTTCACCAGCGTCTGGGCGCCAAAGCCGATGGCCAGTCCGGCAATACCTGCGCTCGCCAGCAGCGGTTCGATATTGATCTGAAAGGCGTCTTTCAACACTGACATTCCGGTAAAAAACACGATCAGGAAAACGCCCACGCTCCGGATTACCCCTGTAACGGTGCGGACCTGCTGCGACCGCAAGGCGCCATGGCCGGAGGTTTTCTCGCTCAGCGCAACTACCTTGCGCGTAATCAATCCCAGCAGGCGCACAAAGATGAAGGCCAGGACGAGGATTACCAGCAGCTTAGGCGCCTTATCGCGCGTCCAGACCACCAGATAATTGTGCCAGTAGTGCCAGTTACTGCTGAATTGTTCTTCCATGCCAGTCAATTCTGGATTATATCCGAGGGAAATCTCGCTTATAATGCCGCCACTGTTTTGACTTTGGGGGATTATGGGAGTTAGACCTGTCTTGTTGGTAGGCCTGTGTATGTCTCTTTCCGTGATCGCGACTGATGCTGGAGGTTCCGGAGTGGCGCCCGTTGCCCAGATCAATATTCCCAACATCAATCCGGGCGTGGAGCGGCGATTCGAGCAGTTGCGGCAGAAGGAAGCAAACGAAAGGATGCAGCGGGAGAACAATGAGGACACACAGAAAATGGTTTCCCTGGCGGCCGAACTGAAACAATATTCTGAAACTGCGGACGGCGTTGCTCTGCCGCCGGAAGCTGTGAAGAAAGCAAATGAACTGGAGAAGCTGGCCAGACGAGTCCGCCACCGCCTGAATGAAAGAATGCTCAGGGTTCGGGCCCATTGACTATCCGCATTCGCCTGATCGCGAAGGCCGTCAGGTGACTTTTATAATCACAGCACATCTTAAATCCTGAAAGAGGTCATTTTTGTGCTTGGAAAATTAATCTCGCTCGCCGGCCTTGGCCTGATCATATCCGGTACTACGCTCGCGGCAACGCCTGTGCCCGCCGCCGCACCCCAGGTGGAAACCCGCCAGGACCCGGCGCAGAAAGAAATGCAGGAGCGCATGGGGCGCGAAGCCAACAAAAAAAGGCAGCAGGATATTCGCGAGGAAACCGACAAGCTCTTTCAGCTTGCCACGGAACTGAAAGCCGCCGTGGACAAAACCAACGAAAACCTCTTGTCGATTGACGTGGTCCGCAAAGCCGAGGAAGTGGAAAAGCTGGCGAAAAAAGTAAAAGAGAAAATGAAAGAGTCAGTGGGACCGCCGACAAAGCAAGAGCTGCCTACGCCTGTTCCGCATTACCCGCAGTGATACGTGAAAACAAAAAAAGCCCGCCAATTGCCGGCGGGCTTCCAGTTTCATGCGAGACGCTTTAGGCTGCCGCCCGCGCAGCCTTCGAGTCCTTTTCCGTGCCAATCCGCATGGCATAGAACGACCGCCATACGAACACAACCGAAATAAAGAAGAACACCGCCGCCAGGACGTGCGTGGTCCCGGAGCCTTGTTCGTGCGTCAACTTTACCGCCAGTTGCACAGCCAGCAGGCCAAACAGCGTGGTGAACTTAATGACCGGGTTCAGAGCCACGGATGACGTATCTTTGAATGGATCGCCTACCGTGTCGCCGACCACCGTGGCATCGTGCAGGGGCGTGCCTTTCTGCTTCAGGACCACCTCCACCACTTTCTTGGCGTTGTCCCATGCCCCGCCGGCATTAGCCATGAAGATGGCCTGGTACAAGCCGAAGATGGCAATGGACATCAGGTAGCCGATGAAGAAATAGGGTTCAACAAAAGCAAACGCGAGCGTGGTGAAGAAGACCGTGAGGAAAATGTTGAACATGCCCTTCTGCGCGTACTTGGTACAGATTTCCACCACTTTCTTGCTGTCTTCGACAGACGCCTTTTCCACGCCTTCCAGCTTGATGTTTTTCTTGATGAACTCCACCGCGCGGTAAGCGCCCGTAGTCACGGCCTGGATGGACGCGCCAGTGAACCAGTAGATAATCGCGCCGCCAGTAATCAGTCCCAGAACGAACGGAGCATGCAGCAGGGAGAGATTTTCCGTATGGTCTTTCAGACCGTTTGTCAGACCCATCATGATGGAAAAAATCATGGTGGTGGCGCCGACCACAGCGGTGCCGATCAGCACCGGTTTGGCGGTCGCCTTGAACGTGTTGCCAGCGCCGTCATTTTCTTCCAGCAGGTCTTTGGCGCGTGCAAATTTCACGTCAAAGCCAAAGTCCTTTTTGATTTCCGCGGCGATGTTGGGCACTTGCTCAATCAGAGACAGTTCATAGACTGATTGCGCGTTGTCAGTGACCGGTCCGTAGGAGTCCACAGCAATGGTTACCGGGCCCATGCCCAGGAATCCGAAAGCTACCAGGCCAAAGGAGAAAACCGCCGGCGCCAGCATGGCTGCTCCCAGTCCCATGGTACTGAAATAGAAAGCTGCGCCCATCAGGATCACCATGCTGATGCCCAGCCAGTAAGACGAGAAATTGCCCGCCACCAGACCGGAAAGGATGTTGAGCGACGCGCCGCCTTCTTCTGAAGACGTCACCACTTCTTTCACGTGCGCAGAACTCATCAGGGTGAAGACCTTGACCAGTTCGGGAATGATGGCTCCGGCCAGCGTACCGCAGGAGATGATCGAAGCCAGTTTCCACCAGAGGGTAGAGTCGCCGCCCAGCGTGGGAATCATCAGCTTCGACACGATGAAGGTGAGGATGATGGATACGATGGAAGTGATCCAGACCAGCGAAGTCAGAGGGGTCTCAAAGTTCATGTGGTCGGAATCGCCAAAGCGCGCTTTGGCCCAGGCTTCGTTCACGAAGTAAGAAACCGCGCTGGAGACCAGCATCATGATGCGCATCACAAAAATCCAAACCAGCAATTGCACTTGCACGACGGGATCATGCACGGCCAGCAGAATGAAAGTGATCAGGGCCACGCCGGTCACGCCGTAGGTTTCAAAGCCGTCAGCGCTGGGGCCGACGGAGTCACCTGCGTTGTCGCCGGTACAATCGGCAATAACGCCAGGGTTGCGGGCGTCATCTTCCTTGATTTTGAAAACGATCTTCATCAGATCGGAGCCGATATCGGCAATCTTGGTAAAGATGCCGCCGGCAATACGGAGCGCCGCTGCGCCCAACGACTCGCCGATGGCAAATCCGATGAAGCAGGGTCCTGAGTAGCTGCCCGGGATGAAGAGCAGGATGCAGAGCATGATCAAAAGTTCAACGCTGATCAGCAACATTCCTATGCTCATGCCGGCTTTAAGAGGAATCGCGTAAATCGGGTAGGGCTTGCCACGAAGCCCGGCAAATGCCGTGCGCGAATTGGCAAAGGTGTTTACCCGGATGCCAAACCAGGCCACGCCGTAACTGCCGGCGATTCCCACCAGGCTGAATGCCAGAATGATTATGACTTTGGCGGCGCCATATTCATGGTGCAGGATGCCAAAGTACAGCACAATTACCACCGCAATAAACGCTTCCAGAATCAATATGAACTTGCCCTGCGTAACCAGATAGGTTTTGCAGGTTTCATAGATGAGTTCGGAAATCTCACGCATGGAGCGGTGCACCGGCAGGTTTTTGAGCTGTACATAGATCATCAAGCCGAAGAGCAAACCGAATGCGCAGAAGATCAGTCCAATGGCCAGAAGCTTGTAGCCGGTGATGCCATTCAGGAAAGACACTTGGTTCAGGTCCGGCAGCGTCAGGTTAGCTTCACCGCCGCCGGCTTCCGGCGCGGGAGTGGTCTCCTGGGTTGCGGCGCCTGTCTGCGGGTTTATGACGGTAGCAACCTGCGAAGTTGGTGGCGCGGCCTGCCCTTGCTGGGCAAATGCCACGGGAAGGGCGAATGTTAGAACGGCCAACACGGCCACCAGCGCCAAGGTCCGGCGCGAGCGGATTACGCGGCCCATCAGGCCCGTTGCGAGCCAGGTGTGCATATGTAAATCCTCCAAAAGAGTCTAAATGTGGACTTTTATCGATTAACCACGTTTTACCGGCAATTCCCGAAATGCGCTTCCACATCAAGAACAAGTGGTTTGAGGTTTGGCCGCGTTGGAATCATTGACTGGCCCTTGCAGAAGCTCCTGCTTCCGCCTGCTGGCCAGTCCAGTAAAACTCGCTTTTATAACATGTTAGGGAAAGAAGATCAATCGCGCAAGGCGGGAAGGGGCAGCCATCTGTCGGGGCCGATTGCATCATCTGGGTTCAAAATCCACCGCGATCGTCATGTCGACTTCAACAGCTTCGCGGTTGAGCCGATACGGCTTCCAACGCCACTGTTGCACGGCCTGAGAGACCGCGCTCGCAAGAATTGGATCGCCCCTCAGAGAATGGACTGCCCGCGGGACGCCTTCTCTATCAATGAGTGCTTCAACCACTACCGTCCCGCTGATCCCGTCTCTTTGTGCTTCTTCGGGATAGAGGGGCTCTACCATCTTGCGCAGCTTCAGCGTGGGATTGCAAACGATATTGCGCGTTTCGGTCCACATCGCCCGAAGTTCCCGAAACGCGAGGTTCGCGACGCTGACCCAGAGCACTGGCATGAACAAATTCCTTTCGTCACCGCTCCTCTCTTCACAGGATGCCGCAGAAAGGAGCTGAATTCCAAGTTTCAGAGTATCCGCAAGGCCGACTTCAGTGGATCGGCAGCAATGGTCGTCCCAGCGCCGCCTGTATGAAGGTTGCCCCCACGGCTGCGCTCACAAGGATTGCCAACGCTCCGACGGCAATCCTGCGGTACTTTACCGGTGGAATCGGCGCCATCTGCGACAGAATGTAAGCGAACAGAGGCACAATTTGAATCGCGTGGATGGCAATGAAGTGGGCAATGCGCAGATCGCCGCCAATAACGCTCCAATTCACGAAAGGAAGCCCCGGGCCGCCGTCGGAAACGCCAACCGTGTGTGATCCGCGGGCCAGCATGTATCCGCCGATGGCATTTCCGGCCAGGAAAATCACTATGCTATATCGAATTGCGGAGACCATGGGGCGGTCGATCCAGTCTGTGCGCACTCGATTAGCGCAAAACAGGACCAGCATCCAACATACGATTCCCGTGTTGACCATGACCATGCTGTTGGTTATCTGGGCAAGGGAAGTATCTAGTAGCGACTGTCCGGAAAGGTGGTAGGCGCTGCGCCACGCCTGCGCGCCCAGGCTCAGGATTTCCAGCGCAACGCTTGTCGCAATCGCGCGACGAACCAGCGTGAGCTGCCATTTTGGTATCCGCAATGCCAGCAATAGCAGACTTACGGTGGAGGCGAAGGTGGAAAAAGACATGGAGAACTTGATGGGCTTGATCCATGGATTTACGGCCGCTGCTCCCGCTGCTGCTGGAACAAACATAGCCAGCGCCGCGAACACCGGCACCGCTATCAAAAGGGCCCAGCCCAGCCGGGAAAGCACTGGGTCATTGGCGTCCAGTTCACGGAAGAAGCCGCGGACGGCGGATGGCGACAGAGTTTGTACAGTTGCGCGCACGAACCCAGACACATAATCGCCTGCGCCCGGAGCTTCAATGCGTGAAGCCGGCGTCTCTGACCATTGGCCGATTCGCCTCGCTACCGTTTGCTGCGTGAATCTGTTTTCCCGGAGATCTTTCATTGTCCTCGTCCTTTTCCGTCCAGTTGAGATCAGGCGGGATTTATGGACGAACGTCTCCCCGCGCGTCCGCAGAGTGATTTGCGGGCGCGAAAAGCCGGCCCTGTATCCACTTGCTACATGGCGGCTGAAAATGTTGATGGGGAATGAAGAGGAGAGTCTCGAACGCAGCGGCACAAAGCGTTTTCTGCTCTGCGCGTTTTGCACACGATTCCCTGCGACTCTTAAGTGCCCTATACAACCAGCCCGCGTAGCCTGATTGCCCGGAGCGGGAACTTTGAGTGAAATAGGCTGGCCCTATGGATTAAGACAAGGCCCGCACGTTACTAAAGTAATCCGCCGAACGAAGACAGAATGAGCCCTTAGGATTAGAGCAGAGTTGGAAGGACATTAGACTTTCTCAGAATCACTATTTTTTTGATGTGATCGATAGTCTGCGACTATGAGCAGACTATTCTTGTTTACGATTACTGCCATTGCTGTAAGAGATCGATGCAAGGTTGGGATCTAAATCCCAGCCATAGCTTTAAAATATGGCAGATCTCCTGACAAGGCTTTGATTGCAGCGCCGGTCTTGAGGTTCCGCCGAAGGACGCCCGGCAAAATCCGCTAACTGGCGCTGCAAACAGCAAGTCTTTACTCCAGCTCAATATCGCCGGATCCGGTATGCACGTCCAGCAACACGCCGCCGTTTCCAACCTTGCCTTGAATATGGTTACGGGCCAGGGTGCCTTGAGTAGTTACCTGATGATTGTTGAGCTTAAGCGTTCCGGAAGAGGTGCGCGCATCAATGTTGAAGGAGGCTTGTGTGGGAACCTTCAGCGTGATGTTGCCGGAGCCGGCTCCCAGACGCCAGTCAGAAGTGGGCTCGCCTTCAGCCTGGATATTACCGCTACCAGCATCCGCGCGCAGGCCGCCCTTCACTCCATGCAGCCGGATGTTACCCGAGCCGGTTTGGGCTTTTACACTGCCACCTGCGCTCTGCCGTACCTCAACATCCCCACTGCCCGTGTTAGCAAACACGTCACCAGCAATGTCGTCCGCATGGATATTACCGCTGCCCGTATCTGCGTAGAGGATGCCTTTCACCGAATTGATCTTCAGGTCTCCGGAACCTGAACTGACCCGCGTCTCGGCCGAAATGCGGTCCACCGTAACATTGCCGGAACCAGTCTTCGCGGTCATGGGCTGTTGTAGCCCACTGATCGTCTGATCACCCGAACCAGTGTGGGAAGTAAGCCGCGTCTGGGGAGGGACCGTCACGTCATAGTCGATGGAAATATTTCTGGTAAGTTCGCGGTCTTCAATTCTGCCAATACGGATGGTATTGCCCTGTTGCACGATCGGCGGGTTCTGCTCGATCTTGCGAATCCGCTCTTCAATGTTGCCGCTGCCGAAAAGCCAGGAAGTACCGTTATTGCTATGGATTTTGGCAGTCACAGATACCGATCCCTCACCGCCCTGATGGACGTTGATGTTGCCAGAACCAGAGCTAACTTCAAGTTCCACGGTCCCATTGACCTGCAAGGTACGTTCAAAATGGCCGGTTGTGGCGGCCTTCAGCGGAAGAACCATTAATGGAAACACGCAAATCGCCAGTGCTATAAGTTCGACTGATTTCATCTCGCCCTCCAAAAGTTCACAGTGTGATTATTGCAGGATAACCTGTTGGCCTTCTTTCAGGCCGGTAAGCAATTCGGTTTTGGATCCGTTGGAAATTCCCACGGTCACGTCCAGTTTCTTGCGTCCATCTTTTGCGGTTGGCTCGGGTATCTCTACAGAGGCCTTGCGGTCTTTGTCGTATATCAGTGCGCCTTCCGGGACAATGAGTATGCCCTTGTGTTCTTCCAGAAGGACCTCGGCATTGGCCGTCATTTGCGACTTCAGTTCACCCTTGGCGTTGTCAATGGAAACCCGCACTTCAAAGGTCGTGACATTGTCTTTTTCCACGCCCATGGGGGAAATCTTGGTGACTTTGCCGGAAAAGGAACGATCTTTGTATGACTCTACCTTGATACGCGCGGCCTGGCCGATATAAACCTTGCCAATATCGGATTCATCCACTTTGCCCTTGACGTAAACCTCACGCGTATCGCCCAGCGTCATTACCAGAGTAGCGGAAGATCCCAATACCAGGATGGAACTCACGGCAGTGCCTACCTCAACGTCGCGCGAAAGCACTACGCCATCAATCGGCGAGACAATGGTGGAGTTCTGGTACTCCCTTTCTATCTGCGCAAGCAGGGCCCGAGCCTGAGCTACCTGGGCTTCAGCCTGTTTCAACTTTGACGTCGCTGAAATCACGTTTGCTCTGCCCAGTTGCTGCTTGTTAACTGCCATTTCATAGTTCTTTTGCGCGTCGTCCAGCGCCGATTCAGAAACCACGCCGTCCTTGGCCATTTTCTGGGCGCGCTCGTAAGCCCGCTTCAACATGGGAAGGTCCGGTCCTTCAGCATCCACTTTGGCGCGCTGAAGATCTGCATCCGCGGCGCGGGCGGCGGCTTCAGATGCCTGCAAGGACGCCTTCTGCTGATTCACCTGGGCGAGGATTTCTTCCTTGTCCAATTCAGCCAATACCTGGCCTTTTTTGACCTTTTCTCCATAATCTACCAGCAGCTTCTGCACGATTCCGCTGGCTTTGGATTTCACTTCCACCTTGGTGATGGGTTCAATTTTGCCTGTTGCCACCACGCTTTTTGCAAGGTCGCCGCGTTCCACTTTGGCCAGCTTAGAAGCATCGATCTTCGTGCTGCCTCGCGTTGCCGCCACTAGCCCAACAACAATTACGACGATGATTGCAAATGCGCTCAGGATATAAATGGCCCGTTTGCTCTTTTTTTTGCCATTTGCCATAGGAGAGACCCTCTTGAAGTGTGTCGTTTATAAATACGTCAGGTGCGGGAAAGAAGTTCCCGGAAAGAAGCCCTTAGTTCTTTTGCAACCTTTTTTTAGACCTGTTGCCCCGGAAAAAGATAGCAAAACCATGGCAGCATTGGCCTTTTGGCCATTCTGCCTTAAGGCCTCGGCAGTATATGATTGCAATCCATGGTCACCCTGGTCCTCCTTAGGATCATCCTGGTGGTTCTCCTTGTGGCAGCGAATGCATTTTTCGTCGCCGCGGAGTTCGCCATGGTCAGTGTTCGTGACACTAGGATACAGCAGTTGATTGAGCAGCGCCGCATCGGCGCCCGTACTGTCCGCAGAATCCAGCAGCATCTCGACGAATTCCTTCCCGCAGTCCAGTTTGGCGTCACCCTGGCCAGCCTCGGACTCGGCTGGGTGGGTGAGGGAACCCTGGCCGCGATCATCATTCCCTGGCTAAGCAACATTCCTTACGCCCGGATTTATGCCCATGGAATTTCGGCCGGTCTTGCTTTCATCGCGATTACCTATTCGCTCATTATCCTGGGCGAACTTGTTCCCAAATCACTGGCCTTAGAACGCGCGGAACGCGTTGCTCTTGCAGTCGCCGGCCCCATGGACGTCTTCATGACCATCTCTCATCCTTTCCTGATGCTCATGAACCGGTCCGCCAACCTCGTGCTGCGCGGCTTCGGCTCCCGGCTCCGGCGCGATGGCGGCGCCCACTCAGCCGACGAACTAAAGCTGATCGTTACTGCCAGCCGACGCCTTGGCCTGTTGCCGGAAGCCGAGGAAGAGATGATTCATCACGCCCTTGAACTCGGCAACATTACCGTGCGCGAAATCATGGTCCCACGGCACAAAATCTTCTCCCTCGCCGCCGACATGCCGCTGGACGAGGCCATGGCCAAGGTCGTGGAAGAGCAGCACTCGCGCGTACCTGTTTACGATTCTGAAAAAGGCCGGGAAAACATCGTTGGCCTGCTCTATTCCAAGGACCTTTCCCGGCTCATGCAGATCCGTCTCTCTGCTGGCGACGTCTTTGCGCAGCGTTCCGGCGATCTCAAAGTCCGTCACATCATGCGTGAAGTCCTATTCGTTCCTGAGAGCAAAACGCTTGACGATCTTCTGGTCGAGTTCCAGAAACGCAAGCGCCACCTGGCCGTTGTGGTTGACGAATTCGGCTCCATCAGCGGCCTGGTCACCGTTGAAGACGTGCTGGAACAGATCGTCGGCGAACTGGAAGATGAATTTGATATTGCCCAGCGCCCCGCTGTCGCTCTGGCCTCAGGCGCCGTGGTGCTTGATGGCGGCTTCAATCTTCGCGACCTGGAAACCCAATATGACATCGCTCTGCCGCGAGAAGAGGGCTTTGAGACTCTGGCCGGCTTCGTGATGTCGCAACTGGGCAAAATCCCCAAGGGCGGGGAACGCTTTGAATACGACACCCGCCGCTATATCGTCCTCCAGATGGACGGCCATCGCATCGTCCGCGTAAAGATCGAAAACCTCAACGCGCCACCGCCGCTGGAACAAGCTATATGATCCGAGTGCTATAGGCGCGACATGACTTATACCTTTGTATGTTTTACCGTGTCCCACGGCGGGGTGGAGCAGGTCTTTAGACCTGCGGTAAAAGCTGATAAACCCTCCCGGCTTTCAGCCGCTGAGGTACAGCGGGCGGGTGGCCCACCCTCGAATAAAACGAAGCCGACACTATCTCGGAAAGGGTAATAGGGCAGGAATGTTCGATCCTACTGCACCGGGCGTTCGCGCCACATTCATAATCCAGCACACCATGACGAAGTAGCCGACCAAAGCAGTGAGTTCAACGACTCCAGCTTCTCCCAAATGAGATACCACTTCGACGTATGTCTGGTCGCAGACGCCGTGACGCGACATCAATTCCTTGACGAAATCAACTACGCACGCTTGTTCTGATTCGAGCCCGCCTGGACGGCGGCCCTCACCTAGGCCGTCAATAACGATCCCGGGAACGCCCGCCTGAATGGCTAGTGGAGCGTGCATTTGCCATTCGAACTGGTTCCCTGTCTCTCTCGCGACAATGCATATGGCAAGTTCACGGACATGGTTCGGCAGCGTGCCTTGAAATCGGAGAGTTTCGCCAACCTTCCCGACGTGCTCCAACAGCACCGGAGTCTGTAGTAAGGGAACGAACGGGCCGAAGATCGCCTTGCGGGGACCATTGATGATCGCGTCGGCCGCCTCGCGCTGGGCACCATTCATCGCGCTCCGTTCGGGGCAAGGCAGACGTTCTGTGTTCGTATCGCCGAAGCCCTGCGGGGTAGCGTTGGCATCAATCCTCTTTTCCATCTCAATGCTCCTTAATCCGATTTCGTTCACGATTTTCGTACAACAGATACATCGCACTGGCTATCAAACTCGCGGCCGCTAAAAGCATCGCGTAGCTCAGCGCAAACGAAGCATCAGCGGTGATTCGACCAAGAGCCGCGGACACCACCGGTCCAGACAATTGTCCGAACGCAAAACCCGCGGTCATTTGCGCCAGGATAACGGTGGCGTTATCCTCGGCACGGGCCCGCGCCTCCTGCATCCCAACCATGGTAATGACCATGAAAGTGCCGCCAACAAGCAACGCCGCAACCACAATACTTATGATCGATCGCCAGAGGGTTGGCAGAAGCACGCCGACTGCCATCAGCACGCTTGATGCGGTCCATACCTGGACACGACTGAATCGTTGCAGTCCCCACGATGTGATCACGGTAGACAGGGCCGCGGCGATTCCGAAAACCGGCCAAGCCCAACCAAATACCCTGGGATCGTCCACCAGTTGGCGGGCAAGCGCGGGCAGATAGGTTGCCGGAAGAACATATCCAAACCCGAAGATGCTGTAGCATACGACTAAGCCAGTGGTTCGCGAACGCCAGGCGTCCTCCGTAGTGTGAATGTCTACGCTGTGATCGTTGCCGCTGGTCGGGGGACCGATTCGGCTCACGACTAGCGGTAACAACGCTGCGGCGCATGCCAGCACCGCAAGTTCAACCCACAACCTTTCAGCAGGCACACCGGGGCGAGCCGCAATCAGGCAGAACACTCCAGCCCCGGCAATGCCGACGCCAACGCCTGCGAACACTGTGCCTGCCAAGTTGGCGCGGCCGAGCCTGGCTAGCCATGCAAGGGTCCATGCTGTCGTCGCCACGAGCGACCATGCGCTTAGTACACCAGCAAGGAATCGCAGCAGCGCCCAGGCCAGGACGGAAGATGTCCAGCCGACCGCCGCGGTGACAAGCACGATCCCGATGAGACCCAGCCTTAACAGCGACGTCGCACCCATCCGTAGACGAGCAGCCAACGTCGCGCCCACCAGGTACCCAAGATAATTGCTGGCTGCAAGCAGTGCGCCGGTGTCGCTTGTGAGCAGTCCATCCCGGACCATGAGCGGAAACAGCGGAGTAAAGGCGAATCGTCCCACTCCCATGGCGACTGCTAGAGAGATCATGCCGGCGGCAGAGATCGCCACGGGTGACGCCGATGCCCGCTCCGTCAACGCCGACCGAATCGAAAACACGCTCAACCACCTCACCAAACATTAGACTGGAAGACAATCGTTTCTGACAAATGAATTGTTATGAACTATTATTCTCTTTATGGAAACTATCAATTTGGAGTCGGTGGCCATTTTCAAAGCCGTGGTGGAAGAAGGCGGAGTGGTCCGTGCGGCAGCCAAACTGCACCGCGTGCCTTCGAATGTGACTAAGCGGATCCGCCAACTCGAGGAGTATCTCGGCGTTCGGCTTTTCAGAAGACAAGGCCGGACCCTCAACCTCTCTGCGGAAGGTCGCACGCTCCACAACTACTCTTTGCGCCTGCTGCGCCTTGCGGATGAGGCGGTACACGAACTTCGCACGGGAAAAGCCCAGGGCACATTCCGCCTTGGTGCTCTGGAAAGCACCGCCGGAACCCGGTTGGCGCCGATTCTATCCCGGTACCATGCCGAGTTTCCAGGCGTAGTGGTGGAACTGGTTACGGGGACAACGGGGGCTCTAATTCATCGCGTAATGAACTTCGACATCGAAGCCGCGTTTGTCTCCGAGCCGTTCACTTCGTCAGAGCTCAAATCTGCTGCGGTATTCAGGGAGGAATTGGTACTGATCACGTCGAAGCAGACGGCAAACGTTCAAAAGGCGAGAGACCTCGGGCGAAGCACGATAATTGCATTCGCCCATGGCTGTTCGTATCGCAAACGTCTTGAAGAATGGCTGGGCAGTGAAAATGTATTGCCGGAGCGAGCGCTTGAGTTTGCGTCTTATCAAGGCATGATTGCCTGCGTAGCTGCCGGCACGGGTTTTGCCATTGTGCCCAAGTCCGTGCTGACTACGTTAAATGCAGCAAAGAAAGTCAACCAGCACACCCTGCCGCCACACGTTTCCGCGAATCGTACTCATCTGGTCTGGCGAGGTGAACCTTCGCTGGCGTTGAAAGGTCTGATTACGCTGCTGCAAGCAGTTAAAAAAGGACATATTCGTGCGCGCAGGCGTTAACTCGGTGGTAGGGTGTCCTGTTAGTAAAAGCTGGCGGTCTACTACTTCGAAAATAACAGCTGGTCGAACCCACGCACCAGGCCCCGAGTCCGCATGACTTCCTGTCTAGCGAGTAATGTGCTTGCCACATATGGCTGCGTAGCAATCCACCTGGCGCGTACTGAAGGACATGTGAGACATTAGCAGATTGGTTAAAGGATGGAGGTAAGTTCATGGCGAAAGTCTGGCTGGTCACGGGCAGTGGCAGTGGATTGGGAAGGGACGTTGTGGAAGCAGCCCTGGCTGCGGGAAATCGGGTGGTGGCGACGGCACGCCGGCCCGAACAATTGCAGGACCTGGTGCTACATTATGGCGACAAGGTACGGGCCATCAGGCAAGACGTAACAAACAGCGCAGAAGCCGAGGCCGCCGTCACGACCGCGAAGGAAGCGTTTGGTCGGTTGGACGTCGTGGTGAACAACGCCGGGTACAGCCAGTTCGGCCCGTTCGAGCAGATTAGCGCCGAGGATTTCAAGGCGATCGTCGACACCTGCTTCTATGGAGTGGTGTACACGACACGCGCGGCGCTTCCCGTGATGAGAAAGCAGCGAAGCGGAGTGATCTTCCAGGTGTCTTCCGTTGGCGGACGAGTTACGCGTCCCGGCAACTCGCCGTATCACGCCGCGAAATGGGCGGTTAGCGGATTCGCGGAAGCTCTTTCCCAGGAAACCGCTACGTTCGGAGTCCAGGTATGTGCCATAGAGCCGGGTGGGATCCGGACGAACTGGGGGAAACGAGCGAACTCGGGAGTCCCAAAGCTGTTGGCAGAATACGAAGAGAGCGTCGGAAAAACGCTCAGCTCGCTCGACGGCTATTGGGGACATGAGAACAGCGATTCCAGGCTCATGGCGGAGTTGATTGTAATGTTGGCGGATAAGAACGACTTGCCTCCTCACCTGCTGCTTGGAAGCGATGCGTTGACTGTGTCGAAGCAGACGGAAGACGTCCGCACTGCATTGGCGGAGAAGTGGCGTGAGACGAGTAAATCCGTGGATTTTAGGCCGTGACGAGCGAAAGCGGAAACAGGAACCCTGGCAAATAGCTGGCGGGAAATCCCGATCCCACTAGCAATCCTCCACCTTTGGGCGTTTCACAGGACCAATGTCGGATGCCGGCTCAAATCCTTGCTCGATGAGCGCGTTGGCCTCAAAACGGCAGCTGAGCCAAGGGTACGTGCAGAGTGCACAAAGGTGACCCCGGGTTCTACTCCACCAGACAAAAACCGCGTCTGGCGGGGACCCCGGACCGGCGGCGATCTCACTCCGACCGCAGCGCCTGGGTCACATCTACGCGTGAGGCTCGCACTGCCGGCAGCAACGAGGCGACGATGGCTACGATCAGCAATACCAGGGCCGAGACCACGACCGGCACTGCGCCGGGCATCTTGAGATCTGCAAAGTATCTGGCTCCTATCCGCGCCAGAGCGAACCCCAGCGCTGCTCCGGCGAGGACGCCAAAGGTCGCCATGAGCGCTCCTTGTGCGATCACACCTCGCAGGAGTTGGTGCGGTTGCGATCCCAGAGCCAGGCGGATGCCGAACTCACGTGTGCGCGCGCTGACCGAGAAGGCCAGAACGCCGGCAACGCCGATTACAGCGATCGCCAACGCGACCGCGGCGAATACGCTGAACACCACGGAGTTCAGGCGGTCCGGAGTGAGCACTTCAGTGCGGACATCTTTCAGCGTGGAAGGCTTCTCGACCGGCTGATCAGTGGAGAGTTCACGGATGATGCGCGTGGCTGGAGTGACCAGAGCGTAAGGATCCTGGCTGGTGTGGATGAAAAGATCGGCGCCAAACATAGGGCCGTCTTCAAAAGTGCTATACACGGTAACTGTAGGCCGGGGGATAATGTGTTCGTCATCAACATCCGGGACCACTCCAATGATGCGGTGCGGCCCTTTGATGCGGTCTCTTTCTGGACCTTTTTCAGAAATGAACTCCAGCACCGGGTCGGACCAGTAGATGTGGCGACCGACGGCGTCTCCTCCGGCGAACATGGTCTGTGCCAGCGACTGGCTTACCATCACTACCGGCTCGGAGTCTTTCGTGTCACGCGCATCGAAATCGCGTCCGGCAAGAATAGGAACTCCCAGGGAGGCGAAGAATCCCGGAGAGATGGTGCGCCAGCGGGCGCGTGGATCATCTTTGCCTGCCTGATGAGGATGGCCGTCACCAGCAAATTGCAGAGCGAAACTCTGGCCGTCGCGCCAGGGAATGACGTTGGCGAAGGCCGTCGAGGTAACGCCAGGAAGGGCGTTGATGCGCCGCATAGATTCCTTGTAGAACTCAATCACCTGTTCCGGCGTTTTTCCATAGGACATTGTGGGAACACTGAGCGAGAGAACATGCTCCGTGTCCAGGCCCGTCTGGGCGTGGCGCAAAGCGATGAGTGTGGTAATGAGGCTGCTGGCTCCGGTGAGCAGTACGAAAGACAAAGCGATCTGCGTCACCGCGAAGATGCGCTGGCGGCGGGATGTGCTGCCAGTCATGCGTGCGCCGCCGGTGGCCAGGCTCAATCCCTGAGAACTGTCCCCGGAAGGGAGACGCGGGACGAACGCCAGCACCACGGAGGCGATGATCGCCAGTCCTGCTCCGACCCACAACATGCTGGTATCTACGGTCAGATCCAGGGCGCGCACGGAGAATCGAGAGGCGTATCGCGCCAGAATCGCGACCAGCGGACTCGCGCTGACCACGCCGAGAAGGGCTCCAATTCCGCAGACGATCAACCCTTCCGCCAGCAACATGCGGCGCAATGCGCCCCGGCTTGCGCCCAGCGCGGCGCGGATGGCAAGTTCATTTTCCCGGCGCACGGACCGCGCCAGAATCAGGTTGGCGACATTGCAGCAGGCGATGATGAACAGCAACCCTGATGCCGCCAGCAAGACCAGCAGAATGGTGCGCGCGCCGGAGGTGACTTCGTCACGAAATGGAGTGACCGCAATCTGGAAATTTGCCTGTTTCGAATAGGCTTCAGGATACTTCTGCGTCATAGCTGCGTAGGTTGTGCGCAATTCTGCGCGGGCCTGTTCGATCGTGGCTCCGGGGCCCAGCCGCCCGAACACCTCGGTCATGCGATGCACGCGTCCTGTCACCATAGTTGCGGAAAGATGATGCGGGCTGATCACCATGTTGCCGATGATCTCGGTTTCCTGCGGATACGGCACGCAGGGTTCAAGCACGCCAATGATGGTTGCTGTCCGGTCGCCGATGCTGCCCAGGCGGATTTGTTTCCCAATAACGCTGCGGTCGCGGTTGAGAGCCGTGTTCCAGTAACGATAGGTAAGCACCACGACTCCGGCGGCATTCGGGCCGTCGTCTTGCGGTCCAATCAGCCGTCCCAGCACGGGGTGAAGGCCCATCACGTCAAAAAACGTTCCGTTGACGACGCCACCCTGGATAGTGCGCGGTTCGCCCAGCCCGACCATAGTGAAACCCATAGCGGAGAAATCGCCGAACGCTCCCACGCTCTTGACGCCGGATTTCAGGTCCTCGATTTCGGGCACGGAAAACGTGGTGTTATCAGCTTCAATTCCCGGCGCGCTCTGGCGGACATAGATCAGCCTGGCTTCGTCCCGGTTGGTCAGAGGTTTAAGCAGAATGCCGCGAACCAACGAGAAGATCGCGGCATTGGCGCCGATGGCCAGTGCCAGGGTGAGGACTACGGCAACGGCTAGTCCGGGAGCACGAAACAACGAAAAAAATGCAACTCTGAGATCGCGAATGAATGCCATGTTCGGTTGGACCTCCATCCAAAAAAAGTATGCTACCACCCTGGCCGCCAATTGCGAACGCTACGTGCTGCAGGGGAAAATCGGGACCTGTCCCCATCTTTCCTGGGTCGTTCACCTATAGTCGTCGCTTTCGGAGAAAATCGACAACAGAAGCAACTTTTTTATGGCCTCAAGGCGGCAGCTGAGACAAGGGTCATTTATCCGGTAAGGCGACGATTCGGCCAGGTGACGAGAGCGCGATTGAACTAAGCCTCCGCAAGCCACCCCTGGCTGGGGTTGCAGGGGTGGACCTGCGTTTGCTTTGCGTTCATTATCTCGCGCATGACGATCGTCAAAAGGTCAACTTCCTATTTCGCCTGCACCAGCCCCGCAATAACCGCAGCAAGTTTATCGAGTATCTGGTTCCAGCCCTCCATTTGACCGCTATTTTTCGCGCTCTCCATGGGTTCATTTCCAATGAAGGTAAGTTTCGTCTGGCCGTTTCCGAGATCCTCAAAGATGGTCACGTCGTACGCACCATCTATAGCCTCATGTTCTATTCCTAATTGCGCAGGATCGATCTTGTTTCCCTTCGAGTCGGAAAAGTACATCAAGGAAACGATCTTCTCGTACGGAACAATCTCGTGGTATTCAACCGCATTCCAGAACTCCTGCCCATCCGGCGACTTCATGCAGCAGAGGAATTTTCCTCCCACGCGAAAATCCATCTCGCAAACGGGCGCAGTAAAGCCCTTCGGTCCCCACCACTGCATCACGTACTTCGGGTCTGTCCACGCCTTCCAAACCAATTCGCGTGGGGCATCAAAAACTCTAGTGACAACCATCCGCTCTGTCTCATTAACCGTGTTTTTTGTCATCTCTGATCTCCGCTTTTTTTCATTTGATTCACAACTGCATCCAGCCTGTCGAAACGCTCTTCCCATAATTGGCGATAGCTAATCGCCCAGTCGCTGACTGTCTTGATCGCCTCTGGCCTAAGCGTGCACACGCTCTCTCGTCCACGCTTCGTCTTGATCACAATCCGCGCCCGCACCAGGTAGGCAATGTGTTTTGAAATCATCTGCTGCGAGAGCGCAAACGGTTTCGTCAATCCATGCACAGAGGCAGGCCCACGTGAAAGCCGTTCGATCATCGCCCGGCGGGTTGGATCAGACAAAGCCGCAAATGTTGTACCGAGACTATCCACAACCATATGGTAGTGAATTTTTCTATCGATGTCAAATGCGAATTTCGCGATTCCTGAACCCTCTATTTTTCACGGTGTTGCCATGTGGCTCTCTCCGCGTCTCCGCGCTCGGGGTCCCCGGCAAGCCCGGCCTTGGCTTGCTGGGGTGAGCACCTCCGTGGTGAGATTTGGTTTTCCGATCACGGCGATCCAGCGATATCTCATTTGCTACCATACTCTCGACCCCTTGAAGGACTACGAGATGCGGAAAGGGTTTACGCGAGAACCAAAACGGGACGAGCCCGCGACGCCAGTCAAGAACTACATAACGCCGAGCGGGCTGCAGCGCCTCAAAGATGAGCACCGGTTTCTGCTCACCAGGGAACGCCCGGCCGTCACCGAGGTGGTGGCGTGGGCTGCCGGCAACGGCGATCGCAGTGAAAACGCCGACTATCAGTACGGCAAGCGGCGGCTGCGGCAGATCGATGGGCGGATTCGCTTTCTCACCAAGCGAATCGAAGCCGCGGAAGTGGTGGACCCGGAAGCTCCCAGAGCGGGGCAGGCGGCGACGAGGGCATTCTTCGGAGCGACCGTGCGCTATGCCAATGCCGCGGGAGCGGAGCGAGTGGTGAGCATCGTGGGCACCGACGAGATCGATCTCAACCGCAACCACATCAGTTGGGTGTCACCTCTGGGGCGCGCGTTGATGAAATCGGCAGCGGGTGACAGCGTAGTCCTTCAACTGCCGGGCGGTAAAGAATACCTGACCGTGCTGGAAGTGTGTTACCAGCCCATTTCTGTTGAACCGTTCCGTGAACCAGCCGGATCCGAGGCCTCCGCAAAGGGTCCTCCTCGCCGACACTAATCCACCTCCGCGTCTCCGCGCTCGGGGTCCTCGGCAAGCCCGGTTTTGGCTTGCTTGGGTGAGCGCCTCCGTGGTGAGATTTGGGTTGGAACTGTGCCTGCACGCTCGCAAATTAACTAAAGTGACGCCTTTCGAGGTGACTGTGCTTTCCCTCACCTTGAATGCCGCCGGGATCGTGCCATCGGCAACAATCGTTTCCCTCCGTGTCTCCGTGCCTCCGTGGTGAGATTTGGTTTTGCGATCACGGCGATCCAACATCTCTTTTTTGCTACGATACTCTGGAGCCCATGCTTCGCTACATCTCAACGCGCCTGCTTTACATGGTTCCCGTTATCTGGCTCGTTGTTTCGGTGGTTTTCCTGCTCATCCATCTTGTCCCCGGCGATCCTATTCAGCAGATGCTGGGAGAAGGTGCTGCCAGCGCCGACATTCAAGCCGCGCGCCATGCCTACGGACTCGATGTCCCGCTGCCAAAGCAATATGTGAATTACTGGAAAGGCGTGTTGCACGGAGACCTTGGCCGCTCTCTCCGTTTCGATCAGCCGGTCACAGGCGTAATCCTCCAGCGTTATCCCAAGACGCTGCTATTGACCGTCGCCTCCATGATCGTCGCTTTGCTCATCTCTATTCCCGCCGGAGTTCGCTCTGCGCGCCGCCGCAATCGCTGGGACGACCGCCTGCTAAGCGTCGTGAGCCTCTGGGGATCTGTCATTTCCTAACTTCGCGCTCGGACCCATTCTGATTTTATTTTTTGCCATCCGTCTCGGACTGCTGCCGGTCTCCGGCTACGGAACTTTCGCTCACCTGGTATTGCCGGCAATCACCATGGGCGGCGCGCTCGCCGCCATTCTTACCCGCATGGTCCGCACCGCCATGCTGGAAGAACTGGGGCAGGACTACATTCGCACTGCCCGCGCCAAGGGATTGTCAGAAAACGTGGTGGTATACAAACATGCGCTGCGTAATGCTCTGGTGCCCGTGTTGACCGTCGTGGGACTTCAATTCGGTGCGCTGCTCGCCGGGGCCATCGTTACCGAGACAATTTTTTCCTGGCCGGGCATCGGACGTCTCACCATCAGCGCCATCAGTAGTCGCGATTATTACCTCGTGCAGGGCTGCATCCTGATGATCGGCCTTACGTATGTGGTCGTGAACTTCATGACGGACTTCTTCTACTCGCTGGCCAATCCGCGTATTCGTCAGTAGACCCATCTCGGAGGTCACAGAGACTCGCGAGAGAAAACTGTGAGCTTATGAATCTAAGCCAAATAGCATGAACTCAAGACTACGCACTACCATTTTTCTGGATTAGTGTTCTTTCGACGTCCCCGCTTCCTCCGGTCTCATTTCTTCCGTGTAGAAGTTAAATTTCCAAAATCTCCGCGCTCACCTTCCCACCCGCGATCACCATGCCTCCCCACGCTGATCGGCAGAGTGAACCTTCTTGGCCCCGCGCTCCCTGGATTGAAATACAGCACGCCATTCTTCACTTCCTGCTTAGGCTTATGCGAATGCCCGCTGATCACCGCTGCAAATCCCGCAGCGTTAGGATTGAGATCGAGCACATTCGCGTCATGAATAATGTAGAGAAAGACTCCGCCCAACTCGACCACTTCCGTTTCCGCAAACCGTCGCGCCCATGCCTGTGTGTCAACGTTGCCGCGGATCGCCGTGACCGGCGCGATCTTTTCCAGTTCTGAAATAATTTCCGGTGCGCCGATGTCGCCGGCATGAATAATGTGCTCTGATCCACGCAGAAGCTCGACCGCTTCAGGACGAAGCAGTCCATGCGTATCGGAGATGATTCCAATTCTCATCAGCGTTTATCTGCGCCAATCAGCGGCGAATGGAATTTGAGATTGCCTTTCTTTGCGGCCTTCGCGTCCTTTGCGGTGAACAGGTTTGGCTAATTGCCAATTGCCAATTGCTCCTTACAGCCCCGCCTCAATCCTCGACCTCGGATCCATGTAATCCCGTAGCGCATCGCCAATGAAATTGAACGACAACACGGCCAGCATCACCGCCAGAGCAGGGAACAGCACAAGATGCGGCGCGTCGAAGAGATGTGCGCGACCGTCGTTCAGCATCGATCCCCAGCTCGCCGTCGGTGGTGGAACACCCAGCCCCAGGAAACTCATCGTTGCTTCCGCCAGCACGGCTCCCGCCATCCCAATTGCGGCCTGCACGATCACCGGCTGAATAATATTGGGCAGGATGTGCCGCGTAACAATTCGCCAGTCGGTCGCGCCCAGAGCCCGCGCCGCCTCCACGAATTCTTTTTCTTTCACCGCCAGCACCTGCGCGCGCACCAGCCTGGCGTAACCCACCCATCCGCCGATGCAAAGCGCCAGAATCAGGTTGAAAATTCCCGGACCCAGAAAAGCCACAAACGCGATTGCCAGCAGGATTCCCGGGAAAGAAAGGAAGGCGTTCATCACGATTACGTTAAAAAACCTGTCAGCCAGTCCACCGTAATACCCGGCAATGGAGCCCAGCACCAGCCCCAGCAGCAGCGACCCTGCGACGACGCTTCCGCCCACCAGCATGGAGATGCGAGCACCGTAAATGACGCGCGAGAAAATGTCGCGACCAAGTTCGTCTGTGCCAAAAAAATGTCCGCTGCTGGGCGGCTGCAGCCGCGAAGGCAGATCGATATTGCTGGGATTTTGCGGCGCGATCCACGGCGCGAACACTGCAAAGATGATGAACACAGCCACCAGCACCATGCCGATCGACGCAAGCACGTTGCGTCGTCCCAATGTTGCCGCGGTGTTCCAGGTGGAGGAGAGAGCCATGCCCAATCCATCCTAACCCAATATCGTTCCTGCTTCACGGCTACGGGCGATGCATTCCCGCCAGGTCGAACTTGCCCAGGTACATCGGCGACGAAGTGGCCGGCTGTGCCGCTACGTGGTCAATCGGATAAGGTGCTTCGGTTCCTGTAGGAAATCCCCAGATGTTTCCCGTTCCCAGGTCGACGACCACCTTGCCTTGTGTCGTCTTGGTTTTGTCAGGGGAGATGATCGTCGTGATGCCTGGTTCGAAATAGAAATGATTGCTTGCCCCCTGAGCCAGCGCGACTTCTGGCGTCAACAGCGGTCTAAGCGCCAGAATCCCCAAAAACATTGTTGCCAGCGCCAGCACCGTGCGATCAAAAAGATTCAGCTTCATCGTGATTCTCCTTGCGATTCTTGAGTTGGAGATTCACGGACCTTGCGTTGGGTTTTCCGGTTTACCGGATGCTACGGAAGTATGGCGGCGATCTTAGACTGAAGACCGAAACTAAAGACCGAAACTAAAGACCGAAACTAAAGACCGATCAGGGCGTGACAGTCTCGCGAACAAGCTTCTTCAGCGCGCGAAAGAAAGTCTCATTCTGTTCCGGCGTTCCAATGCTTACGCGTATTGAGTGGGGCGCTCCCCATGGGACCAGCGAGCGAACGATTACGCCTTCAGCCTGCATGCGTTTGGCAAAAACATTGGCGTCTTCGTCCACTGTAAAGTAAATAAAGTTCGCGCTGGTCGGTACGGCCTGGATGCCGAGTTCCTTAAAGCGCTCCATCAGCCATGCGGCGCCCACGGCATTGTTTTCCACCGTCTTGCGAATGTGGTCCACATCGCGGATCGCGGCCAGTCCCGCCGCTTCCGCCACCACGGAGACAGAAAACGCATTTCGCACCCGGGCGAAATATCGCAGTAGTTCCGGGTTCCCGCAGGCATATCCCAGACGAACTCCAGCCAGGCCGTGCGCCTTTGAAAAGGTCCGCAATACCAGAACGTTCAGCCTGCCTGCACGCACATAATCAAAGGAGCGTGAATATGTGATGTCCCGCTGGCGGGCAAAATGCTCGGCAAAATCGGAATAAGCTTCGTCCAGAATCACAAGCACGCTTTCCGGAATCCGATCAAGAAACGCTTCGGTCGCATCCGCGTCAAACATGGTTCCGGTGGGATTGTTCGGGTTGGCCAGGATTACCACACGCGTGTGTTCGTCGATGGCCCCGGCGATCGCGTCCAGATCGTAAGCGTCATTGCGCATGGGAACTTCAATAAACCGTGCGCCAATACTCTTCGTGATTAACGGATAGCTAATGAAAGAGCGCTCGCTGCTGACGCAGTTGGTCCCCGGCACAAGCAAAGTCCGGGCCACAACGTCCAGAATCCCGAGCGAGCCGTCGGCGATAAAAATCTGCTCTTCGAGCAATTGATGGCGCGCTGCCAGCGCCTGCCGCAATTCGCTCGCATCATTATCGGGATAAAGATTGACCTCGGCTGCTGCTTCTCGAATCGCCTCCATCGCCAGTGGAGATGGCCCAAATGGGTTCTCATTTGACGCGAGCTTGATCATGGTCACGTCGGATTCAAGCTGTGCCTGGCGCAGAGGTTTGCCTGGCACGTAGCCAGCCAGCGCGCGAATGTGTTCCGGAATTTGATCGAGGACAGTCTTGTTCATCTGAAGAGAAGGGATAACAGAAGTTTGTACCACAAGCGGAGTTGCTTAGCTATCTCTGCAAGTCTAAGCTTTTAGTTTGACTCTGGCTGTGGTGGTGATTACTACCGGCTTGGCTTTCTTTCCTTGCGCTGTTCACCGCGACGAGCGCTGGCTCTGGTTCGCGATGGCGGCTTGCGTTCCGGTGTGTGCGCTTTGTCGCCTCGCCCCGCACGCCGTAGGCCCGCTACTTCTGCCGGCTTCAGCTCGCGAAACTGGCCCGGTTCCACATCCAGCGTGAGTGGACCGTAGCGCACGCGCTTGATTTTTTCCACATGGTGGCCAATCTCCTCAAACATCCGCCGGATCTGCCGGTTTTTGCCCTCAATCAAAGTCACTTCATACCAGGGATTGGCAGCATCTTTCATCAGGCGGATCTGCGCCGGCGCAGTATGGATTGTTTCCATTCGCCGCGGTCCCGGCTTGGCTCCGATCTTGAGTCCTCGCCTCAGCTTTTCGATTCCTTCTTCTTTGGCCTTGCCGGCAATTTTAACCAGGTAAGTTTTCGGCACATGTGACGAAGCGTGTGTCAGCTTGGCGGCAAGTTCCCCATCATTGGTCAGCAGCAGCAGTCCTTCGCTCGACCAGTCCAGCCTGCCCACCGGATAAATGCGCGCCCCTATTCCTTTAATAAGGTCCATCACCGTAGGGCGGCGTTCGGGATCCGTCACCGTGGTTACGTATCCCTTGGGCTTGTTGAGCAGCAGATAGACGTGGCGCTCCGCGCCCTGCAACAGCTTGCCGTCAACTTTGATGTGGTCTTTTTGAAGATCGGCTTTGCTGCCGAGTTCGGTCACCGTTTGGCCGTTCACGCTGACCCGGCCTTGCGTGATCAGTTCTTCGGCTTTCCGACGCGACGTAACGCCCGCTGCCGCAATGATCTTCTGTAGTCGCTCAGGAGGCATTCTCAGCCGCCCGAGCTTTCAGAGGCAATCTGGTCCGCCACCTGTTCATCTGCTTTGTTGTGCTCCGGGTCAGATGAGACGGTCGGTTCAGTCACATTCTGCGGGACTTCGGACTTGTCTTCTTCCATCTGCTCCACGCCGCCATCTTCTTCTCCGGGAGTGCCGGTTGCATCCGCCACGGCAACAGCTCCGTCGCCGGAACCGAAAAGTTCATCTTGCAGTTCGCCCGCCGCCAGCTTTTCAAATTCTTCCAGGCTGGGCAGTTCGCTCAGATCGCGCAGCCCAAAGCGCATCAGGAAGTCTTTTGTGGTCTTGTATAACATCGGCCTGCCGACCACGGCTTTTCTTCCCGCTGTGGTGATGAGCTTGCGTTCCAACAGCGTGCCGATTACTCCGGCTGCGTCCACGCCGCGGATGTCGCTGATTTCGGGTACAGTCACGGGCTGTTTATAGGCAATCACGGCAAGGGTCTCCAGCGCCTGCAAAGAGAGGCGAATCGGCGGCTTTAAACTTTTTGAGAACGCCCGCACCACGTCATGGTGCTCCGGCTTCGTTGACATCCGATAGCCACTGGCTACCTCGCGGATTTCAATTCCGTGTTCTGGGTTCGCGTAGTCGGCGATGAGCTCGTCCAGGTAGGGCTTTAAAAGTCCGCGGAGCTCAACCTTCTCAGATTTCTCCTTAACCTTTTTCGCTGGCGGCGGGGCGGATTCTTCCACGGCGCCTAGATGGTCTTCTGCCTGCTCGGGTTGGGATTGCGATTCCGTAGCTGATTCCTGCTGATTGACCGGCAAAGCCGTCTTCAGCGCCAGCAGATCGTCTTTTAGCAGCGCAGCCATCTGGTCCAGCGTGATGGGATCTTCCGCCGCGTAAATAATTGCTTCGAGTTTGGGCTTAATGCTCATAAGTAGCAAATGGCAATTGGCAAATAGCAACTGGCCTAAATTTCTGGTTCTTGCTTCTTGGTCATTGGCTCTCAGCCCTTTGCTATTAGCCTTTAGCCCAATCTGTTTCGATCTGCTTCAGCTGGGCTAATTGCTAACTGCTAATTGCTAAGTGCTTATCTCCAATCATCCCTCACCGCAGCGCCTTCGCCCATCACGGTGTCGAACATGGCATGTTTCTTGATCAGGACCTCACCAAAGACCCTCTCCTGCCGCAGCAGAATGGCCTGTAACCGCACCAGTTCAAGAAGGGCCAAAAATGATGAGATGAGCGCGTGGCGTGAAGTGATGTGCTGCAACAGCCGTTTCAAAGGAATGGGGCGGTCTTCCATCAATAACCGCCGGCGAAAAAACTCAATCATCTGTCCAACCGTGACCGTCTCTTCGTCCACTTGCAGAATTGGCCGCGATTTAGCTCGATCCAGAATCTGCTGAAACGTGCGCACCAGGTCCACCACGTCGGCGGCCAATTCAGGCTCGGTGCCTTCAGCGTCCTTAAATTCCTTCATCGACGGATTGCTGACCACCGCCTCTTCAATCTGCTGTTTCTGCATCAGCATCTGCGCGGCATTCTTGAATTTCTCGTGCTCCAGCAGCCGCTGCACCAGCTCTTCGCGGGGATCTTCCAGTTCGCCCTCTGCTGCATCCGGATCGCGCGGCAGCAGCATCTTGCTCTTGATGTGGATCAGCAGAGAAGCCATGTAGATGAACTCCGCCGCAATGTCCACGTCCAGGTGCTTCAGATTTTCGACATACCCCAGATATTGCGCCGTAATCTTGGCGATGGGAATGTCATAAATATCGATGTCCTGCTTGCGCACAAGGTCCAGCAGGAGATCGAGCGGGCCGTCATAGACCTGGCCCACGCTCACCGAGAACGGGAACTCGTTAGTCTGTTGCTGCTTCGCGGATTGTGAAGTTTCTGCCATCAAAAAACCAAAATCTTTGCAACACAGAGGAACGGAGGAAGCGGAGGATTGTAAATTTTGATTTCAAAACTCCGGTTACTCCGGTCCCTCTCTCGAAAATACCACCACCTTAAAGTTGTCATCCCGACAGGTCCGTCCGCGAGCAAGCGCTTTCTTCAGCTTGCAAGCAGGACCGGAGGGACCTGCTTCGCTGCCATTGTGGGACTTTTAAATACATTTTCATTCATTTGCGGCCGGGCCGGTCATATCGACCCCGGTGGTTCAAACGTGTTGAATCGAACCCTACACCAGCGAAAAGCTCTTTGCACAGCATTCAATTCTAAATGTTTATGGCTGCTCTTGCCGATGGCAGAGCTGTGGATTACGTGTCTTTTTTGAATCGCTACATTGGAGGATCAAGAAGGCGATGCTCTCTCCATCTGTCATCCTGAGCAAGCTCGAACGACCCTGAGCTTGCCGAAGGGGAGCGAGGGCGCGTCGAAGGATCCCGATCATGTTTCATTGGCCATGCCGATTCAGGGAGTTTCACCAAAAATGTTGGCCAATTTTTAAAGGGAGATGCCGGCTTGTTTATTTGTGGCGCTCAACATCAGTTATTCGAGTACCGAATAATTCTGTCTGAACTCGGTTATATTTTGAGGTGCATCCGGTACCCCTCTCAAGAAAAAGTCGCTTGACGTTTGCCGGACTTCAAAACTCACGTTATTCCCCTCGCGTTTGAAAAACTCCCATCCCTTCAAAAATTTTCTAGGAATTACAAAATCAATGATTTCTCCGGCGTCGGCATGACAAAGCAAAACGAGTGCATCGTAGGTTCGATCACCAATGCCGAATACCCAATGATTTCCTGCGCGCTCTCCTGAAGTTGGAATCCCGATGCGTCGATTCTTGCTGGTAACAAATGTCCGGTGACCAACATCGCGTAGCGTATATGATCCTCGCATTTTTTTAAGCCATGCATTGCGTCTGCGATCACCCCGTTCAGTGTGACTCAATCCTTTCAGCTCTTCTGGAGGTAAAAACAAAGAAGTTTTGAGATCAGCGGCTTTTGAAATTGATGCCGTGACATGCGGATCCATTTTGGCTGTGACAACCGATTCATCGGTTGCCCCATGGAGTGTTCCCGTCACGCTACTTGTTCCTGCGCTTGTTCCGGAGATATTAATAATTTGCAGCAGCCCAATGGCTGTGCGTACGGCGCGCATTGTTTCTTCCGCCGATTTTGTGGCTTTTTCCGCTCCGTACTGAATTGTCTCAATGAGCTTTCCCGGATTTTGCGCCAGCGCGTGCCGCCGCTCCCGAATGGGGGTAAGGTGCGCATTTACGCTCTCCACCGCCAGGGCCTTGCATTCCACGCAGGTGATTCTTGCTTGAGTACAGCCTTCAGTAATGTAGGCCAGCCGCTCTGGATCACTGAAGATCTGGTGCAGATTCCCCACGGGGCAACGGTCCGGACTGCCGCGGTCAGTCAGTTTGGGCCGATCCGTGACGCTGTTCTTGATTTTTTGCTCGACGGCCGCTGCCTCATCGCTTAGGAGGATCGAATTGCCGTAAGACTTTGACATCTTTCGCTTGTCAGTACCCAGCAGCTTGGGCGACGGTGTAAGCAGTGTCTGCGGCTCAGGGAAGACCGCCTTGTCGTTCAGCTTATAAAAGTGGTTGAACCGTCGTGCCACTTCGCGTGTGAGTTCAATGTGCGCTGACTGGTCTTCACCTACGGGCACAAAATCAGGACGATATATAAGGATGTCGGCAGCCTGTAGCAGCGGGTAACCGAGAAAACCATACATGTGCAGGTCTTTGTTCGGCATCTGCTGCTGCTGTTCCTTAAAAGATGGAACGCGCTCCAGCCATCCCAGAGGCGTGATCATGGAAAAAAGCAGATGTAGCTCTGCATGTTCGCGAACATGCGACTGGACGAAGATGGCGCATTTCTCCGGATCGAGGCCTGCCGCCAGAAAATCCAGAACTACTTCCAATGAGTTGTCGGCCAGGCGTGACGTGTTGTCGTAGTCGGTGGTCAGCGCGTGCCAGTCCGCTACAAAGAAAAAACAGTCGTGCGAGTTCTGCAACTTTACCCAGTTCTGCAGCGCCCCCACGTAGTTGCCCAGATGCAGCTTACCCGTAGGACGCATGCCGCTCAGGACACGCGGACGAGATTTGTGCGATGTTTGGTCCGTCATTTATATGGAAAGCGGCGATGTCTACCGGCCGGCAATTAGAGTGTAGCAAACAGCAATTAGCAAATGGCAATTGACCAAGCTAAAGGAGTTCCGCTCAGCATATTTCGATGCTGCGAGCTAAGGGACAAGAGCTAATTGCCAATTGCCAGTTGCTAAATGCTACGTTCCGGTTTTGTCTCCAGCAGCCTTTGTCTGCGGCGCAATGGTCTTCACCTTGACCGGCTTCGCCGGGATGCCGACAGATATTGTGTACGGCTCAATATCTTTCGTCGCGACGCCCATGGACCCTAGCAAACCGTGTTCATGTACCCGAACACCGCTCATTACCGTAGCGTGATAAGTGATGCGGGCGCGCGGCCCAATCTCTGTCTTCCGGTTGGTGACGATCATTCCGTCATTCAGATCGTGGTCATGGGAATAAACGTTGGCGTAATCGGAAATTGAACTGCCTTCGTGAATAATGATCTCGCCGCGATCGTCCAGCAGCACGTATTTATGGATGGTGCAATTGTCTTCAATGGTGAGGTTATAGCCGTAAGAAACTTCGACGCCATGGAAAATCTTTACGTTCTTGCCGATGTGCTTGAGAACGTGTTTGGCAATCATCGCCCGCACTCGGAACCCGAGCCAGTGGTTGATCCCAGCGGGCGAGCGGTCAAACATCATCCAGAACCAGATCAGGGGTTTGCGTTCGGCGTATTTCTGTGCGTCCACGTCGCCATAATACTCAGGCTCCAGAGAAGCATTGCGTGGATCAAAACTGTGTACCATCGCCTGCTCCGCCAGACGGCGTATTGGGCGTCTGGATCGGCATAGGGTCGGCCCAGATACAGTTCATGCAGCGCGTTGCGGACAACGATACAACGATGCTCGACATCCCGGTTGGCAAACTGCTCATCGAGCTTCTGTATCCACTCCAGAAACGCCTTTTCTGCCGCTGGCAGCGGCTGAATCTTGCGATATTCGTAACGCGGCATGCAAGCCCTCTCCGACTTCTCTTAATATTCTGAAAACACAATGATATAACGGCAGCCAAATTTCCCCGCCGCGCGATCAACCTTCGACAAGGATTCGATTTTACGGGCACCGCTGAGGGCGCAGTTTTTTTGCACATCATAGAGCGGCCAGGGTGCGCGTTAGCCCGGAGATACCCGACTCGGCAATTGTTCATAGGCCATGCCCCGAAGTCGCCTTATAAAGCTGGCTCGAATTCGAAAATGGCCCAACGGTTACCTCGGTACTCTTGTCCCTCCAGCACCTTTGCCGATATAAAGAGGCCATTCCGGGATTACGTTCAACTGCATTGAAGGAAAGCAGAACGATTATGTGCAGTTTTGTCAGACTCAGGAAAGTCGCGAAAGCGGGTCTTCTCGGTCTAAGTTTCTTGTTTTCGCTTGCGTTGCAGGCCCAGGATGACGGGTTTAAAGCCGTTCCCATCCTGACTGGCTCGACCGCCTATTTCACCCGTGTCACCGCTGGCCAGTTTCAGGACGCGCCCTCGGTGAGCCCGCTTTTGCTGCTGCCTCTTGGAGACAAGTGGCTGGTGGAAGCCAAAGGCTCTTACTCTGACACCTTCAGCAAAAATGCCCAGGGTGATTACAACGGCACAATTTCTTACGGCATGGCTTACGGCCAGATTGATTACATTGCCAATCGTTACATGACGTTCGTTGCGGGCCGTTTTACTACTCCTTTCAATATTTACGGTGAGCGTCTCGCGCCCAATTGGATACGCGCCTTGCAAACCAGTCCGCTGACTTCGCCGGTCACAAGCGGTTCCGGTCTGGGCGGCATGATGCGCGGCGGCTTTCCTGGGACGGAAAGCCTGAACGTAACCTACGCGCTTTACTTTTCGTCAAATAACACGCATCACCTTTTCGCTACTGACAGATCCACCGGCGGACGTCTGGGCTTTTTCCTGCCGCGCCAAAGGTTGGAAGTCGGCGCTTCATTCCAGCAGGTGTTGCAGGCAGACCGGCCACATTCCTCCGGCATATTCATGGAGTGGCAGCCCAACCGGGCTCCTCTTACCGTGCGTTCGGAGTATGTGCGCTCATCGGGCACCAAGGGAAGCGCTTACTGGATTGAGTCAGTCTATCGGTTAAGCCAGATTTCTTCGCTACGGCGACTGGAACTGGTTGGTCGTGGACAGCAATTCTTTGCTGCGGCAAACCTTTCTGCTGCCACGGTAAAAAAGCTGGGCGCGCTGGGCAAAGACACCAACGAGGGCGATTTCGGCATGAACTATTACCTGCGCAGCGATGTTCGGGCTTCCGCCAGCTATGGACGCCAATTTGTTCTCGGCAGGGACGCCAATCTCTGGGTCGGTCGGCATGACATATCGTTTTGTTATGCCGATGCTGCCGCAAGGAGGCGCGCGATGAAAATGAAGTTTTTCCTGGCCGCGTTTCTAGTCGCGAGCGCACTTTCACTGGGATTAATGGCCAATGCCAGCAGCGGCGGCAAGGATGCCGCGAAAGATTCTGCTGCCCCAACAGTTTCCGCGGAGCAGAGCGCCCTGAATGAAACCATGCATGTAGAGGGCGAGAAACGTTTTCGCTCCAACTGCGCACGCTGCCACGCCGCTCCGCCTAAGTTTCCGCCACGGATGATGGCCACCATTGTTCGCCACATGCGTGTGCGCGCCACCATTACCGACCAGGATATGCGTTTGATCCTGCGCTATATGACGGAGTAGTGATGAAAAGTTTGCCCCCCAGCTTCGTTCGCCTTCCGATTTTGGCGATGTTTGCCATGTTTTTCGTCGCGTCGATGCCGTCATTTGGTCAGTCGCGCGTGATTGAAGTTCTGGCCGATAAAGACAGCCATTTCAAGATTGCCGGCATGAGTCACGCCGAGATCACAGTCAAGGCGGGTGAGCCGTTGTTGCTGCGCATCAGTGCGCGCAAGGGGAAGACCTGGAATCGTGACGGCACGGTGCATGGCTTTACCCTGCTGCGGGCCAAGGACCATAGCAAGGTGAGTGGCTGGAACCTGGAATTGAAACCAGGCACGCAAGAGTTTGCGCTGACCGCTCCCACGGAACCGGGCGACTATGAAGTTCTATGTACGGTCATCTGCAGCGAGGAGCATGAAGGCATGCGGATGAAGTTTGTGGTTTTGCCGTAACAGTTCTTGTGACGACTGGAAAAACGCACGCGCCTGGTCGCCGCAGAGCTGACATTTACAAGGAGATTTCTGATGAACAAACCGATTCATAAAGCGCGCGCAGCATTTTGCTTCGCAGCACTCGCGCTCCTATCTTTCTATTCATTTGCCAAAGATAAGCCCAAAGACAGCACAGTGAGCCTGCACGGCGCCATCATGGACAGCCAATGCGCCTTCAACGTCCACTCTGACGCGCACTCGCATGAATGGATGACGAAACGCGGCATCCAGGGCGCCACAGACGAAGGAAGCTGCACCCGCCACTGCGTGAAAGATATGGGAGGCAGTTACGTGCTGGTGGTGAAGAAAGACGTCTACAAGCTCGACGATCAGGTGAAAGCCGAGCAATTTTCCGGCAAAAAAGTAAAGCTCAACGGAACTCTTGACGGCGAGACGCATACCCTCCACGTCCTCGATTTGGAAGAAGACAAATAGCCCACGATCCATTAGCTGGTTCGAAAATCGCAGGTTCGAAAACAAACGGCTGCGCTGCAAGCGCAGCCGTTTGTCTGTTCGTCAGAAAGAAGAACTAACCCCGCCGCTCAGGCAGTTTTCTCCATGGTTAATTGGCGGTGTATGCCGGCTGTCTCCGCATTGCGAGTAACCGTCATGGTTGCGTGTTCAATAGAAGCCAGAGACTCTTTTAGGGGACACGCTGAATGGTGGAGCAGCCGGAGCATCTCCGTGACCTGGCCCAGCCGCATGCTCTGTCGCGCAAAATCGACTCCCTCCGCATCGAAACGTGCCGCGGCGGACTCTATATAGCACCACAAGAACTGGCTGAGGAGGTCAACTGCCTTCTTCAGGTCGTGGCCTAAACCGGCGTTCAACAGGTTATTTAAGATGCGATCTTGATCGCCGGTGTCAGCGTCCTGGAATCGGGGCCAATGCAGCTGGAGATGGAGCGCCCTGAGTTCCTGAGTAATACTTTCAATCCGATCTGAGAGATCTTCCATTGTCTAATCCTTGCTTTGCAAGTATTTGGGGGCCCTAGACATCGGAAGAAGTGGCAAACACTAATTAGACGACCGGAAATTCAGTGGCTCAAAGTAAGTGGCTTAAAACGTGAGATGCCGGATGCCCCGTATGCGTTCAGTTACCGAAGTACATATTTTCACTGGTGCAAAGGTCCATAGCGAGTTAGACACGCTATAGAACACCGCGGAACAGACAACTTTACAGGCGAACTATTTACGAATATAATACACATATGCTTTCCCCCGTCCCGGAATCTCTGGCTTGGGCTCATCCCCTGGTTCAGGAATGGTTCATCAACAAATTCGGTACTCCCACTGAACCGCAAGAGCAGGGGTGGCCGCATATTTTAGCCGGCCGCACCACCCTGATCTCTGCACCTACGGGCTCCGGCAAGACCCTGTCGGCCTTTCTTATTTGCATCGATCGCCTGGTACGCAAGGCCTTGAGCGGCGATCTTACTGACCGTACTGAGATTCTCTATATATCTCCATTGAAGGCGCTAGGCAACGATATCCAGAAAAACCTGGAAGGCCCTTTGGGCGAGATCACTGCTTTGGCCGGCGAAAAAGGCTTGCTGATGCCGGAGATTCGGGCAGCCGTCCGCACCGGCGATACGCTGATGAAAGAGCGTCAGCGGATGCTGAAGCGGCCTCCGCATATCCTTGTGACCACGCCTGAATCTCTTTACATTCTGCTCACTGCCCAGAAAAGCCGCGGCATTCTCACCGACGTAAACACCATCATCGTGGACGAAATTCATGCCGTGGCGGACGACAAGCGTGGCGCTCACCTGGCTCTTTCACTGGAGCGCCTGGACGCACTCACGGTACAGCGTGCCGTCCGCATTGGGCTTTCTGCCACGCAGAAGCCAATCGAGATTGTGGCTCACTTCCTTACCGGCAACCACCGTCCCGATCCGGTAGTGGTCAACATTGGCCATAAGCGCCAGATGGATCTGGCAATCGAAGTCCCCGGTCAGGAGCTTGGGCCAGTTGCCAGCAATGAACTCTGGGATGAGGTCTATGACCGCATCTGTGAGTTGGTCCAGCAGCACCGCTCCACGCTGGTTTTTGTGAACACGCGTCGCCTGGCGGAACGTGTGGCTTTCAATCTGGCCGAGCGAATGGGTGAAGATGCTGTAGGCGCTCATCATGGCAGCTTGGCGCGCAAACTTCGCCTCGATGCGGAAAGCAAGCTCAAGAATGGTGAGCTTAAAGTTTTGGTGGCAACTGCTTCGCTCGAACTCGGCATCGATATTGGCCATGTTGATCTGGCTCTGCACATTGGATCGCCGCGCTCCATCGGCGTATCACTCCAGCGCTTTGGCCGAGCCGGCCATTGGCGCGGCGCGGTTTCCAAAGGCCGCTTCTTTCCCACCACGCGCGATGAGCTAATCGAATGTGCGGCGCTCGTGCGTTCTATCCATCAGGGAGAATTGGACCGCCTTATTATTCCTGAGTCTCCGCTCGATATTCTTGCCCAGCAGATGGTTGCAATTTGTGCTGCCGAAGAATGGGGAGAGGACGAGCTTTTTACTCTGGTGAAGCGTGCCTATCCGTATCGCGATCTTGAGCGCAATGAATTTGACGACCTGCTGACGATGCTGGCAGATGGCATTGCGTCCCAGCGCGGACGCTTCGGCGCGTATCTCTTTCGTGATCGAGTCAACAAGAGGCTGAAGGCGCGTCGCGGCGCGCGCATGATCGCCATCATGAATGGTGGTGCCATTCCTGAGACCGCGCTGTATACGGTCGTGGCCGAGCCTGAAGGCACCGTTGTCGGCACGCTGCATGAAGACTTCGCAGTGGAAAGCCTGAAGGGCGATATTGTTCTACTGGGAAACATGAGCTGGCGCATTCGTCGCGTGGAATCCGCTGGACGCATCCTTGTCGAAGACGCGCATGGCGCCCCGCCGTCGATTCCTTTCTGGCTGGGCGAAGCACCCGGACGCACGGAAGAGCTTTCGCGGCAACTGGGCGAACTGCGGCAAAAGATCAGTGACCTTACTCCGAATACGGTTCCGGGGTTCGTCAATCAAAAATCGCCAGAAGTTTTGAATGCCGTTGAATGGCTCAAGCGCGAGTGTGGGTTGGATGATTCGGGTGCTGAACAGGCCATAGAATACGTGGTTACCGGCCGGGCCGTACTGGGCGCAGTCCCCACAATGAACACCATCATCGCGGAACGATTCTTTGATGAAGGCGGCGGCATGCAGCTGATTGTGCATGCGCCTTTTGGCGCGCGTATCAATAAGGCCTGGGGGCTTGCCCTGCGTAAGCGCTTCTGCGTCTCCTTCAACTTTGAATTGCAGGCTGCGGCCACGGACAACGGCGTAAATATTGCTCTGGCCGAACAGCACAGTTTTCCGCTGGCGGATGTTTTTCATTTCCTGCATGAAAACACGGTGAAAGAAGTCTTGCAGCAGGCGGCGCTGCTTTCCCCGCTACTGGAGACGCGCTGGCGCTGGGATGCCAACCGCTCGCTGGCGTTGCTGCGCTACTGGAACGGCAAGAAGATCCCGCTTCAGATCCAGCGCACACGCTCCGCGGATCTGCTCGCATCTGTGTTCCCTGACGTTGCCGCTTGCCAGGAAAATGCTGACGGGCCTATCCAGGTCCCTGATCACCCTCTGGTGCGCGAAGTGATGAAGGATATTTTTACCGAGGCACTGGACCTGGAAGGGCTCAAAGACGTATTACGCAAGATGCGGTCGGGAGAGATCAAGTGCATCGCCGTCGACACACCGGTGCCCTCGGTCTTCTCGCACGAGATACTAAACAGCAATCCTTACGCTTATCTGGACGATGCTCCGCTAGAGGAACGCCGCGCCCGCGCCGTGGAGATGCGCCGCACCCTGCCTGAGTCAGTTCTGCAGGAAGTGGGAGCGCTTGATCCGGCTGCAATTGCTGAAGTCCGTGCCGATGCGTGGCCTGACGTCCGCGACGCGGACGAACTGGCCGATACGCTGCACACACTTATCGCGGTGCCAGAAAACTTTCTGCCGCCTGATGGTCGCTCACCGGTAGAAGCATGGCATGGATATTTCGAATACTTGAGAGAATCAAACCGTGCAAGCAGGGCAAAAATCAGTAAAGCCATACAGGTCGAATCGGCTTCATCTCATGATCAACCAGAGGCATGGTTCTGGGTGTCCGCTGAAAAAGCAAAGGCTTTTGCGGCAATTTATCCGGACGCTCAGTTTGAAGATCAGCTGCCGGCCGTCGAGGGTGAAGCGCCTTTACCAGAAGACGCGCTCAAGGCCATGGTTACCGGCTGGCTCACGCATCTGGGGCCAACCAATGCGACAGCGCTTGCAGGACTGCTTCATCTCTCGATCGCCGAGATAGACAAGACGTTGCTGCGCATTGAAACCACCGGCCTGATTCTGCGCGGAATTTTTGACAAGACGCTGGGCGGAGAAACGCAGTGGTCGGAGCGTCGCCTGCTGGCACGAATTCATCGGCTGACGTTGGGCACTCTGCGCAAACAGATTGAGCCGGTTACCTCGTCCACATTTATGCGCTGGTTGCTGCGCTGGCAGCATATTTCGCCAGGCACACAGGCGCGGGCTGAGCATGGCACGCTGCAAGTGCTGCGTCAGCTGCAGGGCTTTGAAGTTCCAGCGAGCGCATGGGAGCGCCACATCCTTGCGCGCCGCATCAGCAATTATGATCCGCAAGTGCTTGACCAGCTTTGCCTGACCGGCGCCGTCGGCTGGGGACGCCTTACGCCTCATCCGGCGATGCTGGAGGATTCTTCAGGTGGCGGGCGCAGAGTGGTTCCCACGAGCGTTGCTCCCATTACTTTCTTTGTTCGCGATGAAGCGGAATGGATGGCCCTGCCCAGCGTGAAATCTGCGCATCGTGATGCGGAGCAAGAAGTTCGCGGTCTCGGTCCAGGTGCCCGCGAGGTTCTCACTTTTCTGCGTTCGCGCGGCGCGTCATTCTTCGCCGACATCGTACGTGGTACAGACAAACTGAAGGCCGAAATTGAAACCGCGCTCTGGGAACTGGTGGCTGCTGGCCTGGTTACGGCCGATGGCTTCGACAACCTGCGGGCTCTGATAGATCCCAAGCGACGCGCGGGGCAGGGAAGCGGCAAGAGCAATCGTCCCCGCCATAGCGCAGGGCGCTGGTCATTGCTATACCCGCCACATGGTGAAGACAGCGGCAGAGCAATAGAATCAGTCTGCCGCGTTCTTCTGGAACGCTACGGCGTTGTTTTCCGCGAGTTATTGGTGCGTGAGAGCATGTTGCCCCGCTGGCGTGACATGCTGATCTCATTCCGCAGGCTGGAAGATCGCGGTGAAATTCGAGGCGGCCGTTTTATCAGCGGCTTCATCGGCGAGCAATTTGCGTTGCCGGTCGCGGTGGAATCTCTGCGCGCCATGAAAAGCCTTCCGCCGACTGGTGAGATCATCACAATTTCCGCTGCCGATCCTCTGAATCTTGCGGGCATTGTCGTGCCGGGAGAACGAGTGCCGGCGATTTCAGGCAAGCACGTGAGCTTTAAAGACGGCGTGCTGGTGGATACACCCGAAACTCCGATCTTGAGTATGGTGGGCCGGATATGAGTGCATCCGACCTCGTGGAAGGTGAAGACTATTATCTGGAAAAAGGGAACTGGGTCTTTACGGCAAAGTATTTGCTCGATCGAGGTTATTGCTGCCGCTCAGGCTGCCGGCATTGTCCGTATGGATTTGTGAAAGAGGACGTCATCAGGGACAAGTCTTCCACGAGCTAGCTTTTTTCAAAAACGGCGTAATACTTAGCCGCGAATCAACCGAATGAACACGAATCAATAATTCAATTCAAGAAGAATTCGTGGTTTTTCGCGTCAATTCGCGGCTTAGTTCGGCTTGCTTGTTTCAGGAGAATCTCAACCGGTTACTCATACCTCAGCGCGGTCACGGGATCGAGCCGTGCCGCTTTTACCGCGGGATAAATTCCGAAGAACAGTCCCACGCTGCATGCTACGGCAAGCGCAAGAAAAATGGCCCAGATCGGCACCGAAGATGGGAAATGGGCGAGTTGCATCAAAAAGCTGAAGATCAGGGACAAGACCACCCCCAGAAATCCCCCAATTCCCGTCAATGTCATGGCTTCGGTAATGAACTGAAAGCTGATGTCACGTTTGCGGGCGCCGATGGCCTTGCGGACGCCAATTTCCCGGGTGCGCTCGGTGACTGACATCAGCATGATATTCATCACCCCCACACCTCCCACGAGCAGACCCACGGAAACCACGCACACCACCAATTGGAAGATGCCTTTCATGATGTCGCGGAACTGAACGCCCAGTTGCTCAGCGCTGCTGATGCCAAACGTGTCCGGCTTGTTAGGTGGGACGCGCCGTCGCGTACGCAGAAGTCCGCGAATCTGGTCTTCCGCCACGCTCTTCATTCCCGGATAGGCTGCGGCGATCAGGGCAATCTCATCATCCTGGGGATAATGCTTTCTGTATGTTCGAAAGGGAATAAAGACTTCCACATCGCCGGCCTGGTTCAGTGTGCTTTTCTTTTTATCGAACACGCCGATCACGGTGTAAAGATTGCCATCTACCAGCAACTGCTTGCCTTCGGCAGTTTCATCAGGAAAAAGGCTCTTCTCCGCATCAAAACCGATGACAACCACGTCGGCACGATGGAGATCTTCCTGGTCGGTATAATAGCGGCCTTCTTTCATGCGCCCATTCACGACCTCGGCGTAGCTCGAGGTCATCCCACGAAAAACAATATTCGTGAGTTCGTGGCTCTTATAGCGCGCCGTGCGGATGGGTTGCGGGCCTTGCCCGATGCGGGAAAGTATTTCGATCACTACATCTTTTACCGCTGGTAACTCTTCCTTGACGGCGATGCCATCCTCGTACGTGAGCGGCTTGCGGGTTCGTTCTTCCGGAGACAAGCGGCCAAAGTGGATGCCAGGTTCAAACTTCAGGACGAATAGGTTATCGACGCCAAACTCGTTCAGTGAATCCTGCACGTTTTTTTCTACGCCCAACAGGACCGACGCAACCAGGATCGCGACCATGGTTCCAATCACGACGCCCAGCACGGTAAGAAATGAACGGACTTTGTGCGTCCGAATGGTCTCCAGCGCCATCTTTACGTCTTCAAGAACCATGTTGGAGTGGGTCATGGCTACGCCTCAAATCTCAGAGCTTCAATCGGATTCAGCTTGGACGCTTTGTAGGCCGGATAGACACCAAAGAATATGCCCACAGCTGCAGCGACCAGGACTCCGGTAATGGCCCAACCAATCGGTAAATCCATGGGGAATGGAGTTAACCGGCCGACAATGAAAGATATTACGGCCGCCACCACCACGCCGATTACACCGCCAATCGTGGCCATCACGCCGGATTCAACGAGAAATTGCAGCAGTACGTCGCGTCGCGTGGCCCCGAGAGATTTCCGTACGCCGATCTCCCGTGTTCTCTCCGTGACGCTGGCCAGCATGATGTTCATGATTACGATTCCGCCAATCACCATAAAAATTCCGACCACGAAGATTGAGCCACTGGCCAGCGAGCCTGTCAGGCTGTTGTAAAGCTCCATGATGGCGGAGGGTTCAACCACGCCAAAGGTGTCATCCTGTTTCCCGGCCAGGTGGCGGCGTGCCCGCATCAACACCCGTGCTTCATCTTCAGCAGGTTGCATCAGATCAGCGGCTGCGGCTTTGATATTGATATTCATCGAAGAGTTGCTGCCATAGACTTTGCGCCATGTTTGGATAGGGATATAAACAAAACTGTCTTGCGACTGGCCGAAAGCGCTGCCCATTTCCTTGGCTACGCCCACCACTTCGTAGGCTTCGCCATCGATGTAAATGGATTTCCCCAGAGGATCGACACCGGCAAAAAATCGCTTGGCAACGTCATTTCCGATCATCGTAACGTTGGCCCGGTGCACGTCATCCGGGTCAGTGATATAGCGGCCGAGCACGGGCTCTTCGGTATCGATACCGCCCATGTTCGCGGTCACTCCGCGCACGTCGATGTCTTCAATTGATTCCGTCTTGTATTTGACCTTGCCGTTTCGGCGGGTTTCCAGCCCTACGGCTTGGGCGAGCCTCATGTTGTCGCGAACGTACTCATAGTCTTCCCAGGTTATGTTTTTATTCCTGCGCGAGAGCTTCACAAATTCTTCCGCGCTGGTGATCAGCGGGAAGCGCATCACCAGAAAAACGTTAGAGCCAAAGTTAGCCACTTTTTCCGCCACATACTTGTTGGCACCTTGCACCATGGAAACCACGATGATCAAAGTAGAGACTGAGAGGATAACGCCCAGAAGAGTTAAAAATGATCGCAGCTTATGCGATTGCAGCGTCTCCAGGGCGATAAGCATGGGCTCTTTGAGCGATACACGTCGGCGCGACGAACCGGCCACGTTTGGCTCGTCGGCGACGGTCGCTTGCGGCGAAACGCTCTCCTGGGCTGCGCTTGGAATCTGCATATCGATGCTGAGAATCTATTTCAAGTGTATCCTTTTCCTATATACAAGACGAAAATTTAAGCCATTGGTTCCATTGAATAAAAATAACTCTTCAAATTGGACGTTCGCCATCACCTTTTGTTTGACGATTTCATCCCTGTCAGCGAGAATAGATGAGTATGACTGTGGGCCTGTGGCGCAGCTGGGAGCGCGCTTCCATGGCATGGAAGAGGTCGTCGGTTCGATCCCGACCAGGTCCACCATTTAAACCTTCCCGATTAAACCTTCCTGAGTGAATCGGTATTTTGTCGCCATTAGCTCTGAAAGAGCCATTCGGTCAACGAATCCCTCGCGTCCGAGCGAATTCTACGAGTGGCGCAGCTTGATCAGCTCTGCTACTTCGATCTTGGCGGGTGGAGTCTCGCGTAAGCGTGAAGTTGCGTCCGACGAAATTCGGATACGTCGTTGACAAGAGTCCTGGATTTTGGTATTTCAATTAGGCGCTGCAAGAGCTCTGCGCTAGTCGTTTATGGGTATCCCTGGAGTTCCTTAGGGAATGGCGGCAGCCCGTCCCAGACTAACTTCCAAAATCAAGCATCATCTATTACGTTTGGATTTGCTCAGTTCGTGAGCTGCGTCCACATTGCTATGGAAGTCGACGGAACAATCTAATGTTAAGGATCTTGTATTTTTAAGGGCTTCTGCATCCCCAGTTCGTAGGCCGCGAACGTTTAACCCCTCCTCTGAGAAGATTCGGCAATCAGAAAATGCGCACCGACCACGTATATCTCCGCTCCAATACTCTGCTCGAGCCTCTCATCGACCAGTGGTATACATGGACACATCTGATTCCGCCCGCAACTTGTGCCAGAAACCTGACCGAGCGGCACCTCAAGATTATGGAGTCTTATATCGCTGCACCCCTCAGCGGATCCAACTACGCACAGGCAATGGAGATAGTGAACGAGTTGAACTGCAAAGAGGTGTTCGTTTATGCTATGGGAACAGGAGCCGTGGCTCAACTATGTGATGAGCATTAAGTACGCACAAGACTCTAATCCCATTGTTCAATCCAATCAGCTCATTGAAACGTGTCGGCAGCGCGGAATGCTGGCTGAAAGGCTCTCCGGCGAGCACGAAATGCAACTCGATTGAGAGACAAGAAAATGTTCCACATTCCTAATCTAAAAGAGGAGATCGAAAATGGAAAACAATGAAGATAAGACCGTATATATGGCTGTTGTGAATCACGAAGAGCAGTATTCAATCTGGCCGGCCCACCGCTCACTTCCGCTGGGATGGCGGGACGCCGGCAAGACCGGAACGAAGGCCGAGTGCCTGGAGTTCATCGGCCAGGTTTGGACTGACATGCGCCCATTGAGCCTGCGGCAGAAAATGGATAAAAGCCAGGCCGCATCGAAATAGACCAACTTTTAGTTGCTCACACGAGATAACGATTTACAGTGCGCGTGAGACTTGGCTCGCAGGCGAATTCTTTGGTGCTCAGAATTTGCTGGCATTCGAAAAGTAAACATGGGCCACATAGTCCTCATCGCGCTTTGCCCAGTGCTGTCATAGTTCATCTGGCCCGTGAGCTTGCAAAATAAGCTATTTGATTTGCTACTAAAGCGGAATAGCTGATAAAAGTTCGGCTCAGTTTCATTGTGGGAATATAACTGGGGCGGGAAAAATATTTCCGAAACTTGAAGCCGGCAGCTGGAATACAGCGGTTCGTCCCACCGTACCTCTCTGAAATGGCACATGGATACTCATCCTTGCTACAGCGATACACAAGCTCAAATGATGATGAATTCCAAAATGGAAATCATCAAGTATTATTCCGCGCTATCTTGTTGCATCAGGACCAGCTCTATGGGTAGAGTATGTCCTCACTTGGATTGAGCTTGCATTCCCCCATGGTTGCAAAAATATTACAGGCTCGCTTTCCACTCCAGCCAGATCCGGTTGATGCACCCGGCGAGATTTATGTTGGCCTGGTTATGTCGCATTCGCTCGCTGCACACCATCTTGTTGAATTAATAAAAGCCAACAATATGCTCCCGGTCATTCTGAATAACAAGATTGATTGTGCCGATGTCTTTCCTGCTGGGGCACGCGTAGTGATCATTATCGACCTGTGGGGGCCGCCACTACCCGTAACCGACTATCTGGATGCATTTACAGCAGCTGTTCCGGGAGGTGCCTTTCTTGCGTTGGACGGGCCGCGGGACCAGATCGAGATTGCTCACCTGCTGCGTGCAGGGTTTGCAGGTTTCATCAGCCATGATCAGGCTATCCATCTCCTTGGGGCTGCAATCAACGCGGTGGCGGAGGGGCAAGTTTGGGCCACGCCTGAGGTCCTTCGTGTTTACATGGATCTGACGTCGCGGCGCCCTGGTATGCGAACAAATGGAATTGAGGTCCTGACTGTCAGGGAGAACCAGATACTGGACTTACTTCGTCGCCGCTATTCAAACAAGGAAATGGCGAACTTTCTGGGGATCTCGGAATGCACCGTAAAATTCCATGTCTCTAACGTGCTGACAAAGTTGCATGTAAGCGACCGCCGCGACGTCATGGACAGGGAGCAGGTTCAGCCATTGATGACCTATGCTCCTTCTGTGAAGAAATCGAGCCGCCCCGCCACAGTGAAGGCGAAACACGTTGTCGCAGATCTGACGAGCAGCTCAACAAGTGTAGATAGTCAGTCGATGCTTGGGCGCATTGACTCCGCCGGGGGCGGGTAGTTGTGCACAGAATTGCAATGTTGTTGAAACTAGTTGACAGCTAGTGTAAAGAACTGTTACAACCGCTGATCACTGCGTACGCGAGTGAGTTGTTGTATTCTCTATCGTGCAGGCCTTGTGAGGGTGAACCGTGATTTATACTTCGCGGTTACTGCTCAAGATGGCGGCAGCCTATCTCGGAACATCTAAAAGAGTCAGCTCATATCTAGTTATGCACTTAGGTTGGTCTTACAGCAATTTAAGTAACCCTACAAATAAAATCGTGATCTATATGAGCCCAGAACCTGCTCGTTAGAAGCAATGCAGGCCCGCTCGGCAAAAACAAACGCCGATGATTCCTCAGAAACCTCAGAAAAAAAAACGGTTTATTGATCTTAGTCACGCGGTAGAAAATGGGCTACTTACGTACAAAGGCCTGCCTCCGCCGGTGGTTAGCGACTATCGCAGTCGGGCTGACTCCCGGGCCTATTATGCGGACGGAATTGAATTTCACATTGGCAAGATCGAAATGGTCGGAAACACTGGCACCTATATCGATGCTCCGTTTCATCGATATGCAGACGGCAAGGACCTTTCTGAACTGCCGCTAGCGTCAATTGCAGACCTGCCAGGAATCCGAATGACGTCAGGCCCGCGTTCCTGCATTGACGTTGAATGCTTTCAAGGGCACGAATTGCGAAACAAGGCAGTGCTTGTTCACACCGGATGGTCGCGCCACTGGTTGTCGAGTAGCTATTTTGAAAACCACCCATTTCTTACCTCCCAGGCTGCCGAGTTCCTGGTGGAAAGCGGAGTCGCACTAGTAGGCATCGATTCTGTGAACATCGATGACATTAATGACAAAGCGCGGCCGGTTCACAGCATATTGCTCGGAGCAAACATACCGATTGTGGAACATCTCACAAACCTTGCCGAGGCTCCTACCGAAGGTTTTCAGTTTTTCGCGGTGCCCGTTCCGGTGAAGGCATTTGGCAGTTTTCCTGTTCGCGCATTTGCCATTGCTTCCTGATCAAGACACTTACTTCAACCACAAAGGGCCAAGCGGTGCGTAACATCCTGATTTTCGGCATTGACAGTTGGCTGGGAAGCTCTTATGCGGCTCGATGCTTGCAGCTGGCCAATCATCGTGTACTATATGCGGCCGATCACCTCCAAGAAGAGGAAGCATGTGCGTGGGTTGCCAGTGCTGCCGAGCAGATTGGCAATGCGAAAATGGCAGTGCTCAGTCCTGAGGAAGTATTAAATCGGCTGCAGCCGTCCCGCGTAGGTTTCAATGTCAAGGCAGCCGTGACGGCGGCGGAAGCTGATATCGCAGAGGTCTGGTTTTTCGCCGATGCAGGAAGTTGTCGAGATCGGTTGGAATCGGTCAATAAACTAATCTCGTCTTGGCCCATGCGTGGTGCGGAGCAACTCAATTACGTCCAGATTTACGCTCCTTCCCATTACGATTCGCGCCTTGTGAACTACAGCGGACCGGAGCCGGCAGAAGACGTCGCCCAACTCTGCAAAACCCACGATATAGCTTGCCGGATTGTTCAGACCTCGCTCATCGTGGGCATTGGCAGTCCGGGGTTGCAGACACGTGATGTCTTTTCCGAGTTTCTCTCGGAGTTACATGCCTTCAAGTCGGAGATTGAAGAGCGTTCTCCGCAATACTTTGACTTTCACGCGTTGCGCTGTTTCGCACCCCCAGATGCCGCGTTGAATTTGATTACGGCCGATAGGGCATCGGAGTTGCTGCTGCGAATGTCACGCACGGAAATTGCGCAAGGACGCCATTACTGGATCGGCAGCCGGCAAGATACGTCATTCTCAGCTTTATGCGAGCGGCTCAGTGTTGCCTATAACCTCAGCGTTCTCTCCGTGGAAGACCCTGCGACCCTGAACGCGGTTGACCGCGCTTTCCACGAAAGATTAGGGCGCATTCAGGATTATCTGGCTGCAAAGCCGCAACGCCCTGCCGGGGAAGGCAACGGAACATCAGAACCGGACGATGCGGTGTTTGGTGAAGAAGGCCAGATAGAGCTATTCGAGTCGGTCCGTCGAAATCAGGATGATTCTGCCGCGTCGCGCAGACAGCGGGTCGCACATCTTCCTGGCAGACTCACCAGGAAGACTGTAGTCAGAAATGGGTCCGAACTCAGCTACTATGTGGCGGGCTCAACAGGCACTGTGGTTGTTCTGCTGAATGCGCTGGGGCAGGGCCTTGAATACTGGTATCGCCTGATGGATGCGCTGATGGAAAATTACCGGCTAATCATCTGGGAAGCAAGGGGCACAATCTCTCCTCCTCAGCCATTTGGTCTGGCGGATCAAGCAGATGATCTGGAAGCGATTCTGGAGCATGAAAACGTGGAGACTTGCCACGCCGTGTGCTGGTGCACAAGTCCCAAGATGGCGATTGATTTCCATCTACGCCGCCCTTCGATGTTTCTCACAATGACGTTTCTTAACAGCACATTTAAATGCGAAGGCGGTCCGGAAGATTGTGATACTCCCTACGAGAAAAACCTCGCCTCTTTGTGCCGCATGCTGGTCAAGAAGCCGTCAATGGCGCCTTCAGTAATGAAAACGTTCCAGTCGCGGTCCGAGGAAAACGAAATCGAGATTCTGGAAGGTTCCGATAGCGAGCAAATGAGTATCAACGTGCTCTCAATGATGAGTGCGGAACTCAAGCCTCACGTCCTGGGACCGTTTAAGACGGAAGAAACAACCTTGAACTATGCTCATCAGATGATGGATTTCTGGGCAAATGATTCGCGCCAGAAAGCTGTCAGAATCACCATTCCAGTGCTCCTGATAGGGGCCGAACACGACCAGATCATTTCACCGGATTCTTCTGAGATGGGCGCCCGCCTTTTTCCAAATGCACGGCATGTGCACCTGGCAGGCGCCACCCACTATTTCCTGTATGACCGGGCGGAATATCTTGCCGGTCTGCTGAAAACATTTTTTGATAACTCCGGCGAGTTGCCCGTTAAGCAGCGCCCGCACGCAGTTGTCGCCCAGGCCGGGTGACGGCGAAAGCACATTAATCTTCTTCATGGTTGAGGTTGCCTGATGGATCTGCGAAAGCTGACATCACAAATGTCCCAGCGGACTCATAAGAACGCCATCTTTACGTTTGAGAAAGGCGTGGCGGTCAAGAGAACTCACGATCAAGTGTGTGCGGATGTCGCAGCAGCTTGCGCCAGGCTAAAGCAGTGGGGGGTACAGGCAGGGATGCGCGTGGCCATTCTGGCATGCAATTGTTATGAGTGGATTGTCTATGATGTCGCCCTGCTTGAGTTGCGAGCGGTTTCCGTGGCCTTCACTGAAGATTTTGCCTCTTTAAGTTCAGACGGCTTGATCGAGAAATATTCACTGTCACTTCTGCTCATCCAGTCTTCGGATCGGGCGCGTAAAGATGGCAGGCATGCGAACGCTATTGCGTTTCTCGATGCTGCAAACGTTAACGTTACGGCCATCGATCGCGAACGCGGGCCAGCTGACTGGGAGTTTGAAAATACAGGGATGGTTTTTTCTTCAGGATCCTCTGGCAAGCTTAAGGGTCTTAAGTTGAACCGCCTGGGGATTGAAGCTAGTGTGGATGCATTCACAAAGGCCGCCAATCCACTTCCTGATGACTGCCTGCTCCTCTTTTTGCCTATTTCCAACTTTCAACAGCGGCTCATGTACTATTCAGCGCTTTGGTATGGCTTCGATCTCATTGTGACAGATCCGTCCCGGCTTTTCCGGGCCCTGAAAGACCTCCATCCCACAGTTCTCATTGCTCCGCCCATGTTGTATGAAGCCTTCGAAACTCGTTTTTCCAACCTGCCGGCGTGGAAACAGTGGATGGCCAGAACCATTGGAACCATCGCCCATGCACTGCCGTCAAGAGCGTTAAGCGAGAAACTGGCGCGACGGATTTTCAAAGATGCTTACGAAGCATTGGGGGGCAGGATGCGCTTCATGGTGACAGGCATGGCCCCCATCAAACGCTCAGTCCTCGATCTTTTTCGATTGATGCAGTTGCCGCTGTTCGAAACGTACGGCATTACAGAATTCGGCGGTATCGCACTGAACGTGCCCGGGGCAAATCGGACCGGTTCAGTCGGACAGTTGCTTCCCGGTGTGCGGGTTGAACTTGCCGAAGATGGTGAAGTCATTGCCGTTCGTGAGCACAGGATTGCGTCTACCTATTTCGAGTGCGACGAAGGCGAGGCTGAAGCGACATTCATAAGCCGGGATCGCGTTGCGACCGGTGACGTCGGTCGATTCGACAAAGATGGTTATCTTTACCTGATAGGACGCAAGAAAGAGATGATTGTTACTGCCGGCGGAACAAAGATCCATCCGGAAATCCCGGAAGCCGAAATTGATGTTTGCCCTGACGTTGCCCGCTCGGTGGTGTTTGCGGACGCGGATTCCTCCGCCCTTGTAGCGGTTGTGCTTCCCAAGAATCCGGCGGATCCATCAGCAAAAGCCCGGATCCAACTGCATGTCGATAAGACGAGCGAGAATCGGCCTTCCTTTCCTGTTAGGAAAGTTATTTTTGCTGACACGGCGTTCTCCAGAGAAAACGGGTTCTTGCGGCCGAACCTGAAGCTTGATCGCAAGAAAATTGCTCAACACTTTCGCATCGGAGTCATGGAACCGGGCCGAGCGGTAGCCAGGAACGCGTAATGGAACCAGACATAAGATTCGACGAAAAGATCATGGCTCTCATCGCAGAGGCCGTGCCCGGTAAATTTAAGAAAACCAGGATCACCCGGGAGACAATTTTGCAGAAAGAACTGGGACTGGATTCCCTGGGTATGTTGTCACTCGTATTCCGTTTTGAAGAACTGTTTGGTATCGATATCGCGCAAATGGGCGTTGAAGTGAACATCGCCAAACTCAAAACCGTAGGCGACATCATTGGTGTTGGCAGGGACATCATCAGCAAGGTCCCGACGGCCCGGGAAGCCTGAGACGATTATGGACGACCGACGAATCACAGAGCCACGAATTATCGACTGCCACTGCCATATTGCTTCGGAAGATCATACCCCGAGGTCTTTCATTGAGGGATCCGTGGCCAACATGGTGGTAGCACTCTCTGCACAAGGGATTCCGGTTACTGCCAAGAAACTCACCAACATGTTTCTCAGCAAGATGCAGGATCCTCTTTGTGATGGTCTGGTTGCTGAAATGGCAGAAGGCGCGATACGGAAAAGCGTCCTGCTCATTGCTGATTTCACTTATGCTTTGAAAGACTGCAAGTTGACGATTGAAGAATCCTTCGCAAAGCATCTTGAGGTATTGCGCCGCCATCCAGAAAAGTTTGAGGTGTTTGGTGGCGTCGACCCACGATGGGGCAAAGATGGGCTGGCATTATTCGAGCGTTCTCTGGTTGAGTTCGGATTCCGCGGTTTTAAGGTCTATCCGCCTTGCGGCTTCAGCCCAAGTGATCCCGCGTTATTCCCTTTTTATGAATTGTGCGCTTTTCACCATGTGCCGGTACTGCTTCACATCGGGCCAACCTCACCTGTTTTGGACTTTAGTATCTCCAGCCCTTTTCTGATCGACGAAGCGGCTCGGATGTTCCCATCAGTCAATTTCATTCTGGCGCACGGTGCAGTCAGTTTTGTCGAGGAATGTGTAATGCTGTGCCGGTTCAGACCCAACGTTTACCTTGACATCAGTGGTTATCAGGCGACCCTTGGCTATGATCCTGCAGCGAGTGCTGTCAAACACATCGTCTCCCTGGGGATCAGTCACAAGGTGTTGTTCGGAACAGACTTCCCTGTATTCCGTTTGCAGGGCGAGCAGAAAAACTTTGTAGAAGTTCTGACGGGTGAAAATGGCGCTCTTGAGGAACTAAACGAACGCGAAAGGTCCATGGTCCTTTATGAGAACGCCGAGCGGCTGATCGGGAACGCCGTAGCCGTTACCGCTTAAAAGCCTGCGGTTTCGGTGTTCTGGCGCGAAGGCCGGAGACGATGGCGAATTTTATTTTGATCGCTGAATTGTCACAACAGGCATAATCGACTCATGAACGCATTCAAAGCTAATCCGTGGATTCATCCTCCGCTTCCGGCCAGTGGCGCACGTCTGCGGCTGTTCTGTTTTCCCTACGCGGGAGGGGGAGCAGTAGCTTACAGGAAATGGAGTGAGGCCCTGCCAGCTACGGTCGATGTTTGTCCCGTGTTGCTGCCGGGCCGCGAAGCGCGGCTCAGCGAGCCGGCAATTTCCAGTGTCTTGCCGCTTGTGGATGCACTGGCGCCCGCTATCATTCCCTTTCTTGACCTACCCTTCGTGTTTTTTGGTCACAGCATGGGCTCTCTGGTGGCTTTTGAACTTGCCCGGAAGCTCAGGCGAGAACGCAACCTGCTGCCCGAGTGTCTTTATGTCTCGGCAAGGGTGGCGCCCTGCGTTACTTTGAAGGACCAGCCGCTGAGCACATTGGCTGAAGCTGAATTTATTGAGGCATTAGCACGATTCAACGGTTCGGAAAAAAGCGTACTTCAACACACAGAGTTGATGAAACTGATGCTGCCCACCTTACGAGCGGACTTCGCTTTGCATGAAGACTACCGTTACTTAGAAGAGCCCGCACTAGAATGCCCGATCGTCGTCTTTGGCGGGCTGCAGGATCACTCAACGGACAATCAGGGTTTGAACGCCTGGCGCTATCACACCAGCAATCTTTTTGCGCAGCGGATGTTTGCCGGAGACCACTTTTTCATCAATACACAGCAGTCGTTTTTCCTGAAGAGTTTCTCACAGGAGCTTCAACGGATCATTGCCGGTATCAGGCGCTAACCTGCATCTCGTTGCGTCACCGGACAGACCGCTTAACCCGAAAAGCAATGGATCGCGTAAAAGCCAATCGCGCGTGGAAACCATCGCTTCAAGAATAAATGTTTTCGCACCATGCCTGCGGACAGCCGAACCAATCATGATCGGCGTCTTGTATTCCGTAAGACCATGCAGTCCCAAAAAAACACATTGAGGAGAAAAACATATGCTAAGCCAGCCAGAATTTAGAAAAGAATTAGAAGCAGCTCTACATAGCAGACTCACGCTCGACCATCCCGTTCTCCAGGAGATGGCAAAACCGAAGAAAAATCTTCCGCTCGTCAGCAAAATGGCGCTTCAGGCCTTTCATCTGACCCGGGCATTCACCAGCTATATTGGAATCATCTACTATCTCTGTCCCATTCAGAAATCCAGAGTCGCTCTTGCCGTCAACCTTTATGAAGAAGAGACGGGCGCCCTGTCAAAGACTGCGAATCACATGGACCTGATGGAGCGCTTCATTCTCGCTCTGGGTCTCACGCGAGAACAGATCGACAACGAAGTTCCGCTGCCGACCACGATTGATCTGATTGAATATCGCAAGAAGCTATGTGAAAACCCAGAGACTCTTCACATGGGAGCGGCTGCGGTCATGATCGCTTCAGAGGGACAGAGTCTGGAGACCAAGGCGGGTAAAACGAAAGAGCAGTTAATACCGGAAATGTATGGGTTGAAGCCTGCAGACCTGGCTTTCTTCGCCGTACACGCGGTGGAAGACGTCTATCACGTTAGTGACGGACTCGATCTGGTATCAGAACTCTGCACGACGGAAAAGATGCAGCAGGAAGCCATTGAAGCGATCCATGGAACGTGCGACAGGTTCTGGCGTTTCTTTGACGGAATTCAGGAAGCATATCAAGCTGAGGGCCACTCCCTTTCCGAAGCCGCTGTTGCATGAACCCAGGAGGTTGACCCATGAGCTTGGCAATTCGTCCTCTCCCCTTCAAATCTCATGAAAAGCCGCTCTTGCTGCTAAGGCAAATCTGCGATATCCACAAGGCTGTTGCGGAAGAGCAGGCCGATTTCTCACAGCTGCATGAGAACATCATGCAGCTGGAGAGGTTCGTCTTTTCATTCGAAGGCGACGATGCCGAAGCCACCGGCTTCGTGGAAGCGCTCACACCGGATCTGATCGCCTCACTGAATGATGCGTACTGCTTTTGGGAAGCCAGGCTGGAGCGTCAATTCGCGGAGCATCTGCTGAGCGGCCATGTGTCACTCTCGGAATACGCTCTCTACGGGAGATTTGAGCAGTTGGTCAGACGCGAATTGGCTCTGGTTTCGGGTGTCTGGCCGCACCGGACATTATTTATCGGAAGTGGAGCGCTTCCGATCAGCGCAATCCACATCCATTTGCAAACAGGGTTGCCGGTTGATTGCGTGGGATGGGATCGTGAAACTGGAGCACTCTCCCAACAGGTGCTTCAGAAATGCGATCTGGACAAGTCTCTACGTGTGTTCTGCGAAGAAGACAATGAGTATGAGATATGCGCTTACGATCTGATCATTGTGGCGGCGGCGAAGCCGAAGAAGAGCATCCTCCGTCAGCTCCGCAAGAAATGCCGGCCCGGGTGCCAAATTCTCTGCCGGACGTCTCAGGGGCTGCGAAGCCTGGTTCATCCGCCGGCCAAAGACCGCGACGTGCGCGGATTTCACGTGAAGGCGCAGCAGGTCGCAGAAGGTGTTCAGACAGTATCTACATTGCTGCTTGAGACAGCCGGAAGCGCAGCGGCGGATGTGCGGTTGTCATGGATACGTGGTGTTGATAGACGGCTTGCGTCACAGATTCTGCGTCTGATGAACCGCACCCTTGAGGAAGAGACTACTATCGGCTTTCCCGGGCCGATTGAGGATGAGACGGGATTCGCCCTGATGCGGCAGTTGCATGCTGATGTTGAGGCCGGCCGTCGTCATGTACTGGTCGCGGAGAAAGATGGAACCATCGTGGGGCAGCTCATTCTGACCCCCAATTCGGTTCCGAATCATCACCATATGGTGGAACTCACGCGGGGCACTATCGATCGATCGTTCCGCGGAGGGGGGCTTTCGTTGCGGGCCTTTGCAGAAGTCGCCAGGAAATGCGAAGAGTTAGGGCGCGAAGTAATTTGTCTGGATGTGCGGGCCGGCACGATGGCCGCCATCTGGTGGCAGCATTTCGGATTCAAACCGTTTGGCCTTCTATCAGACTATTCGCGTGTAAAAGATAAGCGATATCAGGGCCTGTTCCTCAGCCAGACTACCGCAGACCTGAAACAGCGCGTCAGGGAACTCGCTGGCAAGAGCCCCATCCCTGGCGATCTTATTTCTCAAGACTGACCCAGCGCCGGACTCGTTCCAGCTGTCTAAGCGCCCCACAATACCGCGAAAAGGAAAGCTATGGACAATACCATCCATGCAAACATTGCCGAGTGCATTGGTAATACTCCCGTCGTAGAAATTCACGATAGCTTGATCCCTCCGGACAAGCAGCTTTTTGTGAAGCTGGAGTACTACAACCCCAGCTTTAGTATCAAAGACCGCACAGCGCTGGGACTTGTGAAGGCGGCGATGGCAGCAGGAAAATTGGCAAGAGGTGGAACGCTGATTGAATCCACTTCAGGCAACCTGGGAAAATCGCTCGCGATGCTCGGTGCTGTCTACGGGTTTCGGGTCATCGTGGTTGTTGACACAAAAACCAGCCCTTCACTGATTCGCTGGTGTGAGGCATACGGCGCAAAGATGGAAATCGTCTCTGAGACCGACGAGAACGGTGGCTACCAGAAAACTCGCGTGGCCCGAGTGAAAAAACTGCTTGAACGATATCCTGACGCAATTTGGCCCAACCAGTATGACAACGAAGACAACCCAAGCTTCCACTATTCCACAACGGGTGAAGAGGTGGCTGCTTTGCAGGTTGATGCAATCGCCGGGAGCGTGAGCACTGGTGGGCACCTATGCGGCATCAGCCGTAAGATTCGGGAAAAACGCCCTGGAACGACCATCATTGCCTGCGATGTTGAGGGTTCGGCTGTGTTCGGCGGCGTGTTTCATTCGTATCTGGTGAATGGAGCGGGGTTGAGCTGGCGCAGCAGGAACACCGATCTTGCTGTTCTCGATAAAGTCTGCATTTCATCAGATCAGGAAGCCATATCCATTTGCCGGCTGCTGGCCAGGGACAGTGGTGTACTGGTCGGCGGCTCAGCCGGGCTCGTGGTGTGTGGTTCTTTGGCGTGGTTGATTCAAAGCTCGGCGAAGAGCGTACTAGCGATCATTCCAGACACCGGAGCCAATTATCTGGACCAGATCTATAACAATCAATGGCTCGCAGATAAAGGTATTTCTCTTTTGAGCCGTGGCGAGTTGGATGAATGCTTGAGCGGCAAACGAATCCTGGATGCTGAGAAGTTTTATCGCGCGAAAGCTGCTGCTACACCGGCTCATGCTACTGCCGCTTCTTAGAAATCTGTTCCAGAATAATTCTTAGAACTGGCGTCTAAACACATCGATTATGCAATCAACAGCGATAAGTCCTGAAGTCACTCCGGAAACTGGAAAAGCCCTGCACGCAACACCGCCTCTGGCGGGCATTGCATTGCTTTTCTTTGTGCTTTGCAGTGCGATTGTTATTGTTCTGGACGCGCCGCCTCGGCCGGCGCTGGACCAAGTTCCGCTGTCTGCATTCTCAACCGAACGTGCGATGAAACACATTGCCGCCATCAGCCGTGCGCCGCACCCGATCAATTCCACTGAGCACGACACGGTGCGTGATTACATCCTGAATACCCTGCGGCAAATTGGTATTACACCGCAAGTGCAGAGAACGACCGATGTAAACCAAACCTATGGGGTCGACGGCGCGGTGGAAAATATCGCCTGCCGCCTTCCGGGAACGACTCGGGAGAAGGCGGTCCTCCTGGTCGCGCACTATGATTCTGTGGCCGCCGGTCCTGGAGCTAGCGATGACGGAGTTGCGGTGGCGGCCCTGCTGGAAAGCGCTCGTGCATTCAAATTGCTGCCTCAACTCAAAAGAGATGTCATTATCCTCTTTACAGATGGTGAAGAGCAGGGGCTCCTCGGAGCGCGCGCTTTCGTATCGGAGCATCCCTGGGCACATGATGTCGGTCTGGTTTTGAATTTCGAAGCACGCGGCACGCGTGGCCCTTCACTTATGTTTGAAACCAGCGATGAGAATGGATGGCTCATCAGCAACTTTGGACGTGCGGCCTCTCATCCGGCGGCAAACTCGCTTTCTTATGAAATATATAAGCGCATGCCCAATGACACTGACTTCACAATCTTTCGGCGCGCAGGTTACTCAGGGTTAAATTTTGCGTTCATCGACGGCTTGGCCTCCTATCACACTCCTCTTGATTCCATTAATGCTGTGAACCTGGGCAGCTTGCAGCATCATGGCGATTACATGATGGAATTGACAAGGCAGTTTGGCAATGCCGCTTCAGATGACACCAAACAAGCAAATGCGGTGTATTTTGACGTGCTTGGTCAAATTTTAGTGCGGTATTCTCGGTCGACATCCATCTTCTTCTGTGGACTCGCCGGTCTCTTGTTCGTAGCTGCTTGTTCTCTGGGCCTTCGCAGGCAATGTCTGCGTATTGGGCCATCTTTGATCGCACTTGTCTTTGCGGTGCTTGGCATTGTCACGCTGGTGGCCGGAGCGGAAGGCGCAGCCTGGCTCACATCCGCTTTCGGGTCACCCCGGGTTCACTCCGGACTGATGTCTAACACTGGTTGGTACATCCTTGCCTTCTCTGCGATCGGATTGGCCTGCTCGCTGGCCATGTATTCATTCGTTGTCCGGCGAATCGGGCCTGACAATCTAATAGCCGGCGGTTTGCTCCTGTGGCTTGGTCTTGCCATTGCAGTGACCATTTATTTCGCAGGCGCAAGTTATCTCTTTGTTTGGCCGATGTTGTTTGCTCTTCTGGGATGGATGGCAATCATCACGAAGCGCAACACATCCGCAAGTGTGAGGAGTGGGTTGCTGGCGTTAAGCGTGATACCGGCGATTGTGTTGATGGTTCCGATGATGCATAAGATTGTCTGGGCATTTTCGTCACAGTCCACTTTGATTGTAAGTGTGCTTCTCGGGCTGCTGCTAGCCTTGCTCGTCGGCCCCATTGGGCTGGACCAAGTTTCAAAGAGGTGGCTGTTGCCTACAGCGGTCGCTGCACTGGGGCTGGGATTGTTTATCGTAGCAATTGCAATTTCACGAATCGCCCCGGAAGACACGTATCTAGAAATGCCGGACACGCACCTTCATGTCCTTACACGGAGCTCTCATTCTGATCTCTCGCCGGCCGTTTGCTTGAATACCTGATCGCCGTATGACATTCGATACTAACCACTCTCTTCAAATGCAATGCAAAACAGGGCTGATCAGGATCGGGGTTCGGGCCGACTTGCCAGTATCTGGCGCCGTCAAGGAATTTGCCGTCGGCGGAAGGTTTGTGTGTGTAGCCAATGTCGATGGCGATATATGCGCAATGGATAACACGTGTCCGCACTGGGGAGGCCCTCTAGGACAAGGAAAAATTCAGGGCGGCAAACTCGTATGTCCCTGGCATGGCTGGACGTTCGATCCCCGGACCGGCGAAACCCCAAGAAGGGCCAACATAAGGCTCCCGATACATAAAGTCATTATCGAAGGGGATGAAGTATTCATGGAATTCCAGGACGCAAGCCCGTTGCGGTAAACCTCAGGCGCCCTGCCATGGATCTCCTTTGTAGGAAAAAATAGTCCGAAATTTCGTCAAAACTGACCATCGTTCCGGAGAGAAGCTTCTCCCCAGCAGGAGTTAAATATGCCAAACGCAGATACACCCGATTGCATTATCGTCGGCTACAACGACTTACCGTTCGAGAAATATGTCGAACTGTTGGGGCAATACGGAGAGAACTCAGAGGCATTTCGCGATCTGAAGTTCAGTTTCGTAGATCTGGATGGCCGTCCAGTCAACTATGTTGCGCTATTGAATCAAGTGATCAAGGCGGCACATCCGGACAGCGTGGAAGAGATGGGGCAGGGCCCCTTCAAGTCCGGTGAGATTCCGAACCTGGCGGCTGTGTATCTGTCCAACTATCTGCGCAATACCGGCCTCCACACGAAATACATCAACTTGTTTCAGGACGAGAAGGACAAGTTTGCTGAGCTTCTTCGCAGGGAACCAGTCTGCGTCGCGATTACCACTACATTTTACGTTCTGAATTTTCCCGTGAACGAGATGGTGCAATTCATCAGGCAACACAGTTCGCGCACCAAAATAGTAGTGGGTGGTCCGCTCATATCGAATCACTTAAGAAATCTTCAGGGGGAGCGCTGGATTCCGCGCTTCTGGATATGGGAGCTGATTTCTATGTGGTCGATTCGCAGGGTGAGACAACTTTGAGCAGTCTAGTCAAGGCGCTCAAAGCGCACGAAGATCCTGCCACCGTGCCGAATCTGGCCTATTTTCAACAAGGGCAACTCTTTCGGACGAATGTGATCCCGGAAACGAATGTCATGGATGAGGTGGATATCCGATGGAACGAGTTCGCTAAAGAAGAGGACATGGGGGAGACCATCCAGATCAGGACGGCGCGCAGCTGCGCATTCAAGTGCGCATTCTGCAATTATCCAACACGCGCCGGAAAACTGTCTCTTGCGAGCCTGGATACCGTCGGACGGGAACTTTCATCCATTCGGGCCATCGATCACATACAGAACGTAGTGTTCATCGATGACACCTTTAATGTTCCCCTCCCGCGATTCAAAGATCTATGCCGGATGATGATTAAAGAGCAATACAACTTCAACTGGTTCTCTTACTTCAGGTGCAGTAACTCCGATGAGGAAGCCATTGATCTAATGGCGAAAAGCGGCTGTAAGGGAGTGTTCTTGGGAATCGAATCCGGCTCGCCTTCGATCCTCAAAAACATGAACAAAGCTGCCACCATTGAACGGTACGCCGAAGGAATCAGGCTGCTGAAAGCTCGCGGCATTACCACGTTTGGGTCATTTATCCTCGGGTTTCCAGGCGAGACGGATACGACGGTGGCAGAGACGATTGATTTTATTCGCGCCAATAAGCCGGACTTCTATCGCGCGCAGATGTGGTACAACGAGCCCGGAACTCCGATCCATCTGGAAAAAGATAAATACCAGATCAAAGGCGAAGGATTCGTCTGGGAGCACGCATCCATGACGAGCCTGGAAGCAATGGACCATATAGACCGGATGTTTCTTACCGTCAAGGAATCCATATGGCTGCCGCAATGGTCATTCGATTTTTGGTTCATCCCTTACGCCTTGGGCAAGGGAATCCCAATCAGCGACTTCAAGAAATTCGTTTCCCATGCGAATAAGCTTCTTTCCATGGAAATTGCGTCGTATGACGCGGACGGAAAAAGCAGAATGCAGAAGAAATATCTGAGTGAGATGGTCGACATGGCAAGAAAATGGCCACTCCGCGTTCCTGCATATCACTGACCCGCGGTATGGGGTTTTACGAAGGGTTTTGCCGCAGCTGGACTTCCTGCCACATTCATGGCCGCGATGAATCGAGCCCTGGGCCACAACACATGACACTTATGAGCAAACGAGTGAAAAGGTGGTTAGACTTGAATGAAAGCCTGCCTTTAAGAACCGGTCAAGGGCGCAGTATTGCCCAGCACGGGGAACTATTCCAGGGACAAATTGAAGATGGCAACAGCCAACGCCACCGCTGTCTTGTCAGCCTGCCCTGCAGTGCCATGTATTCGCACGCAGTCTTTAATCCCGATAACAGCGGTTCACTGCGCGTCACTCCTATGCACAAGAAGAAAGCACGCCGGGTGGTGGAGTTGACACTGGCTCACTTGAGCGCGGCCGGAACCGGCGGAGAAATTATCGTTGAGTCAACCGTTCCGGAAGCGAAAGGATGCGGCAGTTCAACCGCCGATTGTGTCGCTGCGGCAAATGCGGCTGCGGATGCGTTTGGCCGGTCCCTCTCAGAAGAAGATCTGGCACGGCTGGTGGTGGAAGCGGAAGTCGCAAGTGACAACTTCATGTTTCGGCGGGCAGTATTGTTTGCCCATCGGGAAGGGGTTGCGCTGGAAGACTATGCGAAATGTCTTCCCAAACTCGAGATTCTAGGCATCGATACAGCTCCGTGTTCACATGTTGAAACGTTGGAATATCCGCCTGCCGTCTATTCGTGGAGGCAGCTCCAATCTTTTTGCACGTTAACAAGTGCGTTGCGACGGGCTATGTGTAAACAGGACATACATCTGCTGGGAAGAGTGGCGACTGCCAGCGCGAATATCAATCAGGAGTTTTTGCCGAAGCCGATGTTTCCAGAAATACGGCAGCTCGCAGAACGTGCCGGGGCACTGGGAGTAGCGGTGGCACACTCGGGTACGGTGTTAAGCATTCTTCTGGATCCTGCGGATGAGTTGCTGGAATTCAAGGTCGACCAACTCCGGGCTGGGCTGCATGAGCTGGGAATTTTGCAGATTCTACGGTTTCAAACTTAATCCCCCACAAAGTGGAAACAATGATTGAACAGACCTACAGATCCGTTATCAACTTATATCGTCCCAGGCTGGTTGCCTTGGAAGACAATTTAACCGCGGCAGTGTTCCCCTTCATGAAGATCTTTCCGGCGGAACTTTGCGTACGTCGCGCACGGGAAGAAGGCTGGATACAACCACAGTCACTCATCGTTGAGACCTCATCCGGCAACATGGCGCTGGGATTAGCGCTGGTTTGTAACCTGTCCGGCTACAAACTTACGATTGTGAGCGATTATTCCTGTGACGGTTTCCTCCGGCGGCGTCTTGAAGACCTGGGCACGCGCGTGGAGATCGTTTCCGGTCCGTCAGCAAGAGGCGGATATCAGCAGGCGAGATTGGATAGGTTGTCAGAGATACGTGCCGAGACTCCCAACCATTTCTGGGTCAATCAGTATGACAATCCCGGCAATCCTGGAGCATATGGTTTCTTTGCCGCACAGCTAATCGAGAATCTAGGGCAGATAGACTGTTTGGTCGCGAGTGTTGGATCGGGAGGCTCCGCCTGCGGCACTTCATCTTATCTGCGGGAACTCTTCCCTGAAATGCGGACCGTTGGAGTTGATACTTTCGGAAGTGTCCTATTCGGCCAGCCTGATCAAACGCGGAAACTGCGAGGTCTTGGCAACAGCGTTCTTCCCATGAATCTTGACCACAGGGCTTTTGACGAAGTCCACTGGGTGACGGCTGCGGAAGCATACAAGGCAACGCGGGTGCTGCATCAATCGACAACCCTGTTCTGTGGCGGAACCAGCGGGGCTGCGTGGCTAGTGGCCCGCCATTGGGCCAGGAACAATCCCAAGGCCCGGGTGGTTTGCATATTCCCGGATGACGGATACCGCTACGTGGACAGTATCTACAGCGATGAATATCTCTGGAAAGAAAATCTCTGGCTGCCTGAACTGCCCGAAGCACCGACTGAGGTGGCCCGTCCAGGCGATGCGGGAGCTCCGTGGTCGTTCATTCATTGGGGCCGCCGAGGCTATTCTGAGGTAGTGAGTCCATCCTTGTCTGCTACGGCATGAAAAATTCATTCATTGTGTTTATCGAAAGCAATACCAGCGGAACCGGTCGCCTTTTTATTAAGGCGGCCAGGGAGTGTGGTTATCGTCCGGTGATGCTGGTAGAAAAGCCAGAGAGATATTTGTTTCTGGAACAGGATTCAGTTCCCTATAGAAGATGCAATACTTCCTCGAACGCTGAGACGAAAGAAGTCCTTCGCTCTCTGGAATGTGAAGCCCCCATCAGCGGGATATTTTCCAGTTCCGAGTATTTCGTTGAAACAGCCGCGGCTTTTGCAGCAACATATGGCTTGCCTGGAGAGAATCCATCAGCCTTACGGGCATGCCGAAACAAATGGGTACAAAGGCAGCACATGCAACGGGCTGGCCTCCTCACTCCCCGGTTCGAATGTATCAACTCAGTTCAGCAGGCCATGATCGCTCTGGAAAATATTTCTTTACCGGTCATCGTGAAGCCTGTCATGGGGTCTGGCAGCGTTGGCGTCCGGCTATGTTGTAATGTCGACGAAGTGACTGAACATGTGTCAACTCTCTTGCGGAGGAGCGTCAATGAGAGGGGACTGCCAGTACCTGGCGAGTTGCTGATTGAGGAATACCTTGTGGGCCCTGAGTATTCAGTTGAGACTTTGGGAGAAGCCGTGCTCGGCATTACGCGTAAGCATGTTTCGCCGGAGCCGTTCTTTGTTGAGTTGGGCCATGACTTTCCCACGGACCTTTCGCCGGAAACTGCGGAACGAATTGCTAGCGTCGCCCGAAGCGGCTTGCAATCCCTTGGATTGTGCTGGGGGCCGGGGCATGTAGAAATACGTCTGACAGAAAAGGGACCAGTGATTGTTGAGATTAACCCACGGCTTGCCGGGGGCTTTATACCGGAGATCATGAGGCTCGCATTTGGCGTCGATATCATCCGCGAGACGATCAGACAGGTAGTGGGAGAGCCAGCGCATATCAGGCCAAACCACGCAGGGCATGCCTCAATCCGCTTCCTGGTTCCTTCGTGTGACGGTGTAATCACCTCCATTCAGGGCGTGGAAGAAGCATCGCGCATTGATGGTGTGGTCGATATTCAGACCTATCGCGGGATTGGAGATCGCGTTGGAATTGAAAATGACTTTCGCGATCGCATTGGGCACGTGATTTCCTGCGCAGACCTGGAAATCACGGCGGCCAGTGTATCCGAAGCGGCGCGCCGCAAGATCAACATTGCCGTGAGCGCCCAATAGACGAGTCTTCATGGAAAATACAGGACGAATCCGCAAAGCACTCACCGCCTCCGCGCGGCGCATTGTGCTTGGAAGGCCTCTCGATCAGGATGCACTCAACGAGTTATGGCACATCAGCCGCATCGATCAAGCGCATCTTCTGATGCTGGCGGAAAGTGGCATCGTTAAGCCGGTGCGGATTACGAGGCTACTAGAAGCCATTGACCGCCTCCAGAGACAGGGCTTTGCACCACTAGCAGAAAGGCCAGCCATCCGCGGATTATTCCTTCTTTACGAGGACTACCTCATCGAGACCGAGGGAGCTGAGATTGGCGGTATTTTGCAGACGGCGCGGTCCAGAAACGATTTGAATGCGACTGTCCTGAAGCGGCGCCTGCGACGCCCATACCTGCGGCTGCGTGAACAAGCTCTGAGGCTGCATGCGATCTTGCTGCGCAGGGCAAATAGATATGCCGGCACGGTGATGCCTGTTTACACCCACGGCCAGGCCGCCATGCCCACCACCTATGGTCATTATCTAGCCGGTATTGCCCAGGCTTTGTTTCGTGATCTTGACGCGCTGATCATGGCCGGCCGGGACATGGAACGCTGTCCCCTCGGCGCCGGCGCTGCAGCAGGAACGTCGTTCCCGATCCGCACAGACAGGACGGCACAATTGCTGGGATTCGATTCCGGCCCGCGGCACTCGCTGGATGCGGTGGCCTCGCGCGATCTTATATTGAGGCTGCTGGCGGCGAGTTCGATCTACAGTTTGAATCTGGGCAGATTTGCTACAGATCTTCTTCAGTGGACAACTGCGGAATTTGATTTTCTCCAGTTGCCAGATGAATTAGCCGGTTCCAGCTCCGCGATGCCGCAAAAAAAGAACCCGTTTTTGCTGGAACATGTGCAGGGACGCAGCGCTGCGCTTACCGCCGCATTCGTGCAGGCCATGGGATCGATGCAGGGCACCGCATTTACCAATTCTATTGCTGTGGGAACAGAGGCCGTGAAACCTGTATGGGGAGCGCTTCAGAACCTTACCGAAATGGTGATACTGATGCGACTGATTGTGGCCGGCGCCCAGCCCAATCACAAGGCAATGCTTGACCGTACCGTCAAAGGATTTACTGTAGCCACCGCGTTCGCGGATCATGTGGTGAAAGAAGCAGATCTGGATTTTCGAACAGCGCACCGGTTGATTGGATCCGCGGTGTTCACGACCCAGCATTCTGCGAATAATGGCAGCTTTGAAAAGACAGCCGCCTCCACGATGGCCGAGTATGGCGTCTCAATCTCCTTTCATGGCCTTGATCCCGCTTCGGTTGTGCGGTCGCAGGAATTTGGAGGAGGTCCGGGACCAGCCTCCCTGACGCGTTGCCTGGAACAATTGCGCACCCAATGGATGTCACATGGTGAAGAAAATAAGTTGCAAAGGAGAAAGTGGGAGGAAGCAGAAACAGCTCTGACGAAAGCAGTCGAAGAACGGGCTGGATGCGTAAGCGATGTGCCTTCTCAAGTGTCGAGCCATTGCTTTCGTCCGACCAAAGAGAAGCCTGGACCTATCGAGCTCCGCAGCGACACTTTTACGCTGCCCACTAAGGAGATGATGGCGGCAATTGCTGCGGCGTCACTTGGCGATGATGGTTACCGAGAGGATCCAACTGTCATCAGGCTTGAGGAGATGGCCGCTGCAAGACTGGGCAAAGAGGCGGCGTGTCTGACTCCAAGCGGCACAATGGCGAACCTGGCGGCAATCCTCAGCCATTGTCGTAAGGGCAGTGTCGCGCTTCTTGGCGATCAGTCAGACATCTACGCGTACGAAGATCAGGGCCTGGCCGGAGATGCCGGTGTGACTCTCAGCCCACTGCCTACACAACCTGATGGAAAGTTGCTGCTCTCCACCCTGGATAAAGAATTCAAGAGGGCTGCCCGCATTTCGTCAAAGATCGATCTGGTCTGTCTGGAAAATCCTCACAATCTGTCCGGGGGTGTGGTGCTTCCGCTCGACTATGTCCGCGAGGTCGCAGGTTTTGTCCATGCCAAAGGAGCACGTCTGCACATGGATGGAGCGCGCCTCTTTAATGCCGCCATCCATCTAAACGTCAATCCGGCAGAGGTCGTTCAGTTCGCGGATTCCGTTCAGTTTTGTCTTTCCAAGGGCCTCGCGGCTCCTGTGGGATCCATTGTCGCTGGCAGTCATGACTTCATCGAGCAGGTGAGGAAAAAGCGGCAGATGTTGGGCGGAAACATGCGGCAAGCCGGGGTTGTAGCCGCAGCGGGAATCGTCGCTCTTGAATGCATGGTGGAACGACTGAGGGAAGACCACGTCAACGCGCGGCGGCTTGCTGAAGCGTTGGCAGAAATCCCCGGAATCGAAGTAGATCTCAGCACGGTGCAGACAAATACTGTCGTATTTCGCGTAATTGATCGCCGCTTCGATGTTGCAACATTCATTGAGGCAGCCCGCCAATTCGGACTTCACGTCAGCGACTTTAAACGAGGACGCCTGCGCGCTGTATTACATTACGGAATCACAGGGCGCGATGTTGAAGAGGCATTGAGCATAGTTACCCGGATATTGGAAAAGTCTCCTGACGTTCATACGCCTGTCCGTGAAGTTCAGGCACATAGCTAGTTATTTAACCTCTCAGCCTTTGCAATGTGAGAACGTGGATTTGGCAGTTCCGAAAAACACTGAGTGAATTCAAGATCGGACTAATATGCATCGAGATGTGACTTTTGAAAGTGCCATTGCTGTTGCCCATGATCTTGTTCGTATACCAAGCATCTCGGGTGAAGAAGGAGCCGCTGCTCAGCGCGTGATGAGCGAGTTTAAGCTGCTTCGTTTCGATGATGTCTGGACGGATGAAATCGGTAACGTGTTTGCTCGAGTGAAAGGCCGAGGTGAAGCTCCGGCAATTATGCTTAGCTCGCATCTGGATGTAGTGGATGCCGGCGATCGCTCAGACTGGGAGTACCCACCCTACGATGGCCAGATTATTGGAGGGTATCTCCACGGCCGTGGGGCCGTGGATTGTAAAGGGCCATTGGCGTTGCAGACGTATGCCGCCGCGAGCCTGTTGGACTCCAGGCCGGCTGGTGACGTCTATGTGGTGCACACCGTGTTGGAGGAGTGTGGCAGTTGGGGAATGGCCCAGGTGATGGAGCAATTAGCTGATCGCATATCAGCCGTGATCCTGGGCGAATCGACGGCGGGCGATATATGTATCGGCCATCGGGGCCGTATCGAGCTGATGATCACCATCCGCGGAAAATCCGCACATGCAAGTGCACCAGATCTAGCTTGCAACCCGGTCGAGATGCTGCCGGCGGTTTTGGCTGCTCTCCGCAAATATTCGGAATGTCTTCCTTCGCACTCCGTACTGCCACGCTCAACTCTTGTTCCCACAGTCATTGAAACCTGGCCACTCAGCCACAACATGGTTCCGGAAGAAGTTCGCATCGTAGTTGATTGGCGAACACTTCCTCTTGGGGAACGGAGTACTATCGAAGGTCTGCAAGCGTTCTTGCAAAGTCAGATGCAGGAAGATTGGGCGCGCTCTGGCGCCGGCTGGAGCATCAGCGTGCACGAGGTTTCAACCAGACAGCGCGCCTACACCGGATGGGAGCGCACGATGCCCATTTCCACTCACGGCTTTGTGCTGCCTGAATCACATCCCGTGGTGGAAGCGGCGGTACAGGCCGTATCGTCCGTTACCGGGCGTAAGCCCGCCGTGCGTCCCTGGACCTTTGGTACAGATGGGGGATATCCCTGCGGATTGTATGGCATTCCCACTATTGGTTATGGACCCGGCAACGAATCGTATTCCCACACCAATCGGGAGCGACTGGACCTTGAGTCTGCACGTTCAACTTACGAATGTTATCCCGCTCTGGTGCACCAGTTACACCAGGTATTGGCGGGCGATGGTTTGGTGGAAGCTGCCGCCGCCGGAGAACATTTGTTCCTAAGACGGCTGAAACGGAGTTGAAGTTTTTTGAAGGTGAGCCGGTGAAGAACCTGAAAACTTCATGCATCGCTTATCGAAAGGCCAGCCCACACGCTTTGTTGCGCATCTTTTGTTTCCCCTATGCCGGGGCTGGCGCGACCATATTTCGCGACTGGACGAGAGATATGCCAGGAGCGATTGAGCTTTGTCCGGTACAACTCCCCGGGCGGGAAACTCGGGCGATGGAGCCCGCCTGTTCGCGAATTGAGCCTTTGATAGAGATGCTCTCCAAAGAACTGGCCCCTTTTTTCGATATTCCATATGTGTTCTTCGGCTACAGCATGGGAGCTCTCATAGCTTTTGAGCTTGCTCGATCGCTGCACCGGAGAGCGCTGGCCGGTCCCTTGCAACTGTTCCTGGCTGCGCGCCGGGGGCCTCGCCTGACCGATCGGTCATCTACCGCAGCTTTAACAGACAAAGAGTTCGTTGAGAAACTTAGAATCATCGGCGGAACTCCAGAACATATACTGCGACTTCCCGAGCTTCTGGAACTGATGTTGCCGACGCTTCGGGCCGATTTTTCACTTTGCGAAAGCTACGCGTACTCTCCAGACGCGCTACTGGAGTGCCCGCTCAGCATCTTCGGCGGCAAAGAAGATGCCGACGTGAACAGGGAGGCACTCGGTGCATGGGCTGCGGAAACCAGTTCCTCCTGTAATGTCAGGCTATTCGACGGCGGTCATTTCTTTATGCATGCGTGTCGAGACGCCCTGCTGCAGAGCGTTTTGAAAGACTTGTCAATGCACGGGGTTTTTGCAGGGCTGCCCGCTTCGCCGTCTTTCGTGTAACAACTTCTTTGGCAGGAAATCGACCTTCCACCTGCCATGCGCAATCTCTATCTCGCGGGTTATGAATGAAAGGGCTCGCGGCAGCCGCAGGTTTTGTAGCCAAGCCCTCGACCACTACAGGGGATAGTATGCTCCGCATAAAACGTCAGTTAGTTTTGCTGGTGCGAATCATCTGGGACTTCATCCATGGGATGTACGTTTTCCATATGGTCGATCCCTGCGTCACGGTTTTCGGTTCTGCGCGGTTAACCCGCCAGAGCACCGCATATCAGGCGGCTTGCAAAGTAGGTGCGGCGCTGGGCGAAAATGGTTTCACAGTGATGACCGGAGGTGGCCCGGGTTTAATGGAAGCTGCGAGCCGTGGCGCCCGAGAAGCCGGCGGCAAGTGCGTCGCATGCCGGATCAGCCTTTCGCTGGAACAGGACAGCAATAACTACATCGACCGGTCGGTCACCTTCCGGTACTTCTTCGTTCGCAAAGTCATGTTGGTTCGAAACTCCTGCGCCCTGGTGGTGCTTCCCGGCGGGCTTGGCACCCTGGATGAACTCTTTGAAGTCCTCACATTGATCCAGACCAGGAAGGTTGCGCCCATGCCGATCGTTTTTGTTGGTAAGGAATACTGGCAGCCATTATTGGATGTCTTCCGATTCATGGTCTCGGCCGGCACCATCAGCGTGGATGAGATGGAACGAGTGACCAGCCTGATGCTGGTGACGGATGACATCAACGAAATGATTACTTATCTGAAAGCCAAGTCCCAATTGCCCGGAATTCGTAAATCACCAACGTCCAACCCTGAACCGCCATTGGGAGCAGTATTCGGGGCAGCCAAGGCAGCCCAATTTGGTGAAGGTTCCAGTAATCGAACCAGCCTGCCGTGAGGGTTGGCAGCGAGACAGAAAATCTATGAATGCTATTGTAGGCACCTCTGTTCCTCGCAAAGACGGCCCTGCCAAGGTGTGCGGCACAGCCATGTATATCGATGATCTGCAATTTCCAGGCGTGCTATACGGGGCCACAGTGCGCAGTCAGGTAGCCCGTGGCCGGATTATTAATATCCAATTCGGCAGCGGAATTCCCTGGGACCAATTTACCGTAGTAAGCGCGACTGACATTCCTGGCAACAACTGTATTTCACTAATTACTGATGATCAGCCTTGCCTCGCCGCGACTCACGTCAACCATCCTGAAGAGCCTATATTGCTGCTCGCACATCCAGACCGATATCTGCTTGAAGAAGCGCGGCGTGCGGTGCAGATCGAGATGGAACCATTGCCTGCCGTCCTTACCATGGAAGAATCACTCAGCGGTAAAACTGTGATTTGGGGCAAGGACAACATATTCAAGCGGCTTGTCATTGAAAAGGGCGACATAGAGACTGTGTGGGGCCAGGCGGATTTCATTGTTGAAGAAGAGTATTCGACTGGCGCTCAGGAACAGCTTTACATCGAGCCAAACGGCATGGTTGCTGTAGCTTCACCGGAAAATGGCGTGACGGTATGGGGATCCATGCAATGTCCTTACTACGTTCACAAAGCCCTCACAAAGCTCTTTGGGATTGGCGACGACCGCGTACGCGTTATCCAGACGGAAACCGGCGGAGGATTCGGCGGTAAAGAGGATTATCCCTCCATGATCGCGGCACATGCTGCGCTGCTTGCCTGGAAATCCGGCAAAGCAGTAAAGCTGATTTACGATCGCGCTGAAGATATGGCTGCAACCACCAAGAGGCATCCAGCGCGGATTCATCACCGCACGGCCGTGCGACGCGATGGCAAACTGCTCGGTATGGACATCAACTTCACGATCGATGGAGGCGCCTACGCGACATTGACTCCGGTTGTCTTGTCGCGGGGAAGCATTCATGCTGCGGGAACTTATGAGTGCCCCAACATTCGCGTTTGCGGACAGGCGGTAGCCACGAATACTGTGCCCCACGGAGCATTTCGCGGATTCGGCGCGCCCCAGGCTTTCTTTGCGTTGGAGCGGCACATGAACAAGGTTGCCGCGGTCGTAGGCTTGCCTCCTTCTGAAGTTCGTCGCCGTAACTTTCTCCGCAAAGGCGACATTACGGCAACGGGACAGGAGATTCGTGAAAATGTTGACATGAGTGGATTGCTCGATCGGGCCCTGGCAGAATCCGGTTATCACATGAAGCAGGCCCAGTTCTCCCGCGAAAATGCGCGGAGTGCAATCAAGCGTGGCATTGGGTTTGCAACATTTTTTCACGGTGCAGGATTTACCGGGTCAGGCGAGCGATACCTGCAATCGACTGCGGGTGTCGAAGCTACCAGTACAGGACAGATCCGCATTCTTACCTCTGGAGTTGAGATTGGGCAGGGCACCAATACCAGTCTTGCTCAGATTGTTGCCGAGACGCTCATGTTGCCTCTTCATCAGGTAAATGTCGTGCAGCCGGATACTGCGTTTGTTCCCAACAGTGGTCCGACTGTTGCTTCGCGCACATGCATGGTGATCGGCAAGTTGCTGGAACGGGCCGCCAGCGATTTAAGGCAAATCCTGCAGAGTGTTGGATTCTTGGGCAATGGTTATTCGGTTTCTGAATTTCGCGCCGCATGTGCTGCTTTTATTCAGCAGCATGGAGAACTAAAGGCTTACGCACAATATAAGGCGCCACCCGGCCTGGCGTGGGACGAGGAAAAGCATACTGGGGACGCATATGGAACCTTTTCGTGGGCGGTTCACGTCGCCGAGGTGAGCATCGATCCGGCGACCTGCGAAGTTCAGGTGGAAGATTTTGTAACAGTGCAGGAAGTTGGCCACGTCATTCATCCGCTGCTGGCTGCTGGACAGATCGAAGGCGGGGTTGCTCAGGGCATCGGTTACGCGCTGCTTGAAAATGTAGTTTGGTCTAAAGGACGCATGGAAAACTGCCAGATGACGAACTATTGCGTTCCGACATCACTCGATGTACCCAGAATCCGCGTCATTTTTGTTGAAGGAGCGTATCCTGATGGACCGATGGGGGCCAAGGGAATCGGAGAACTCCCGATTGATGGACCTGCACCGGCGGTGCTCAATGCAGTTGAGGATGCAATCGGGCTGAGTGTGAGCAGCATTCCGGCCACACCGGAATCGTTGATGGTAGCAATGGAGGCTATGTATGCCAAAAACACTCGTGCAATTGCAAGTTAACGGTGCGGATGTGACCGTGGCAGCATGGCCCATGCAGAGGCTGCTTGATGTATTACGACACGATTTGAAAATGACCGGCGTAAAAGAAGGGTGCGGCGAAGGCGAGTGTGGCGCATGCGCAGTGTCATTCAACGGTGATCTGGTGAATAGTTGTCTTGTTCCGGTCTGTCAGGCGCAAGGCGCGAGGATTACCACCATTGAGGGTCTCGTAGTGGATGGGGAACTTCACCCCGTGCAGCGAGCATTTATAGACTATGGCGGCACACAGTGCGGATTCTGCACTCCTGGAATGATTATGGCGGTGGTCAGCCTGTTGCAGCAAAATCCTAATCCTTCAGATTCCGACATTCGCAGAGCGATTGCCGGGACTCTGTGCCGTTGCACCGGTTATGTTGGGGTCGTGAATTCGGTACTGCAGGCGCAGCAGGTTGCCGAAGAGGTGGAACGTGAGAGCGTACGTTAACGCGTTCGATGTGAAAACGCCACGGCATCTGGGGGAGGCGCTGGATGTGCTGGCGGGAGCGCCGAACATGTGGCAGCCCCTTGCCGGCGGCACTGATGTGATGGTTACGTTCGCTGCAGGCAAGCTGCCGCAGCGCAACTTCATGAATATCTGGCAGTTGAGTGAGTTGAGAGGCATTTATGCCTCAGCGAAGGAAATTACCCTGGGCGCGCTCACCACATACTCAGATGTTTTGCATCATCCGTTGCTGTGTTCGGAGTTCCCGATTCTTGCTGCCGCAGCCGCTGAAACCGGAGGAGTGGCAACGCAGAATCGCGGTACCCTGGGCGGCAACATCATGAATGCGTCTCCTGCCGCCGACACTCCTCCCGCGCTTCTTGTATATGAGGCCGAGGTGGAACTTAGTTCAATACGCGGCGTCCGGTGGGTTCCGTACTGCGATTTTCACACCGGGTATAAGCAGACACTTCTGGCACAAGATGAACTATTGACACGGATACGCTTGCCGCGCCCGGCCTCGCGCATGCGGTCTCAATATCGCAAGGTGGGTACTCGCAAAGCGCAGGCGATTTCGAAGGTCTGCTTCGCCGCTCTTAGCGGGCCGAACCGCGAAGATATTCGAATTGCATTTGGCAGTGTTGGGCCCGTCCCGCTTCGTTGCTATCGCACGGAAGCTTCGATCCGTCAGGGCCAGGAACACTCCGCAATCCTGGCCGCGGAACTGGCCCCGATTACCGATATGCGCTCGACGGCTGGTTATCGTATGCGTGTGGCGCAGAATCTTCTGACTGGCTTCCTGAACAATGAATGATGAATGGACGATTCGTAGCCGACGCGTTGTATTGCCTGAGGGAATTGCTGCGGCTTCGATCCGGATGAGAGAGGGCGTCATTCAGGGGATAGGGCCATTTGAGGCACCGGCGGAGGAAGATGTGGGGGAATTAGTGATTATGCCAGGGCTTGTCGACACCCACGTGCACATAAATGAGCCGGGCCGTACCGAATGGGAAGGGTTTCTCTCCGCCACGCGGGCGGCAGCAGCGGGCGGCATAACTACCCTCATCGACATGCCACTGAACAGTATTCCTGCAACCACTTCGGTTGATGCGTTTCATCAAAAATCAGACGCTGCGCGAGACCAATGCTGGGTAGACGTTGGCTTTTGGGGTGGGGTTGTCCCTGACAATTCTGCTGAGCTCCGGCCACTTCTTGTCGCCGGGTGCTTCGGATTCAAATGCTTTCTTACTCCCTCCGGAGTGGATGAGTTTCAGTATATAAAAAGGCCGGAATTATGCCAGGCAATGCATGAGCTTTCGCGTCACGGAGCACGCTTGCTCGTACATGCTGAGCTGCCGGAGTTCATACGTTCCAGTTCCGTGAATACGCGCGCCTACTGGGATTATTTGAATTCCCGGCCCAAGAATGCTGAGGACGCAGCCATTGATCTTTTGTTGTGTCTTTCGCGAGAAACTGGATGCGCTGTTCACATTGTGCATCTTTCATCCGCGGATTCTCTTGAGAGATTGCGTACAGCCCGAGAGCAAAACGTTCCGGTAACTGTTGAGACATGTCCGCACTATCTCGCCCTGCGTGCGGAAGAGATCCTTGAGGGAGCTACCGAGTTCAAGTGTGCTCCTCCCATTCGAGAGGCGGCCAATTGCGATGCGTTATGGGATGGGTTGCGCAACGGCGTCATCGATATGATCGTTTCAGACCATTCGCCCAGTCCTCCCGAAATGAAATGCAAATGCACTGGAGATTTCTTTGCCGCGTGGGGCGGCATTGCCTCGCTACAGCTTGCCCTTCCTGTGCTTTGGACGGAAGCCGCTGTCCGAGGTTTTGGGGTAGAAGCTGTTGCGCGCTGGATGGCTGCAGCGCCGGCACAAATGGCCGGATTGGCAGGAAAAAAAGGCAGCATCGCTCCAGGCTGCGATGCTGACTTAGTTGTTTGGGACCCGGCGGAAGAGTTCACAGTGGACCCATCGGCACTGCATCACAAGCACAAACTGACACCGTATTCAGGCCGGCGGCTACGAGGGGTCGTAAAAAGAACTTATTTACGGGGCCGACCGGTAATGTCAAGCGCAAGCCCTTCAGGCATCGTGCTCAAAAGGGCATGGGGATAAGCAGAAAGTGAGTTTGTATGAGTACGCAGAGATTACAACCACAACTGACGGAGATCGACCGCGTTGAGATACGCCTGGCGGCGCTCAATGATTGTGCTCCGGAAACTGCACACCTCCAGTTCAGACGGTGTTGCGGTTCATCGAAGTGGATCGAACTGATGACGAAGGCGCGACCGTTTCTGAATGTCCACCAGCTTGAGGTCATGGCCGACCGCTTGTGGGACTCGTGCGCACACGAGGACTGGATTGAAGCATTCAACTCCCATCCCAGAATTGGAGAACAGGTGAGCACGCGGTGGTCACAGCAAGAGCAATCAGGAATCGCGGGAGCATCAACGCGTGTGCTGGATTCTCTGGCCATGGCCAATCATGATTATGAAACAAAATTTGGCTATACCTTTATTGTATGTGCCGCTGGAAAGGCGGCGCCCGAAGTGCTTGCATCTCTTCAGCAGCGCCTCAGGAATGATCCCGCTCTTGAAATCGGGAATGCCGCAGAACAGCAACGCCTTATTATGCGGTTGAGACTGAGAAGACTATTGAGCGAATGAGTTGATCACCACACATGTACTCAATACCGCTGCTGGACAGCCCGCTCCCGGAATAAAAGTGGTGTTGGAGTATCGTGGTTCGCCTACGGAACCGTGGACAATCCTGGGCCAAAGCAAGACAGATGCCAACGGTCGTATCGGCGATCTGCTTCCCGTAAACTGGCCGGGCAAGCCAGGTTCATATTGTCTTCGTTTTGATTCGGCAACGTTATCCCAGTTCTTTCCTGAAATATCCATTCACTTTGCCGTTTCCAATCCGCAGCAGAACTATCACATCCCATTGCTCCTGAGTGAATTCGGCTACACCACGTATCGCGGAAGCTAGAACATGACATCAGCCCAATTAAGCGAATGCTCTTATGGCAAGGCGAGTGTGAGGCTCGTCAAGGTGGAGCGTCACGGTGCGCGACCCGAAATGAAAGACTTGACCGTGGCGATCCAGGCCTTTGGCGCGTTTGCAGCAGCATATTCGGATGGCGACAACCGGTTGATCCTGCCAACTGACACCATGAAAAATACCGTTTACGTGCTGGCCAGGGAAGCGCCGATTGGTGAGATTGAGAATTTCGCAATGCGTCTTGCGAAACACTTCCTGGCAGGCAACTTACATTTTACGCGTGTCCGAATCAGCATTTCCGAGAGCATCTGGCAAAAGCTTGGATCGAATGGGAAACCAAAGGACTCGTTTCAGATGTCAGGGCCTGAGTGCCGTACGGCGATTGTTGACAGCGACAGGTCAGGAAGTTCAACCGAGGCGGGAGTTAAAGATCTCTTTGTACTGAAGACCTCAAGGTCATCATTTGCTAACTTCCTGACAGATCAGTACACCACGTTAAAAGAAACCCAGGATCGTCTCCTCAGTTTGAACGTGAATGCTCACTGGTCTTATAAAGCGGATGGGAACGATGCGGAAACACCATGGAAGCAGATACGCGACACTCTGCTCGACGTCTTTGCCGCGCATGACAGCCGTAGCGTCCAGCATACCCTCTTCGCCATGGGAGAGGCAGTTCTGGAACGCTTTGCGTGCGTTGAGGAAATAAAGCTCTCCATGTCAAACCGACATTGCGTGCTGGTGGACCTGGCGCCGTTCAATTTGGAGAATCCCAGCGAAGTTTTTGTTCCGATCGAGGAGCCAAGTGGATTGATCGAAGCAGTTCTGAAGAGATCCAGCGCGCAATAGTTTGTGGGGCATAAGAGGCTCCGGCAGTCCGAACATATCAACTCTCACACTCTGGTTGACCTCGCAGCGTGCTCTTTCATAGAGAATTCGCAATCAGTCATCCATCTGGAAGCGTCATTTTGACAGAGATATTCAGCGCCCATTCTGGTGCAGGACATTCTGCAATCGGTCGGGTCCCGAAAGGTTAGAGGTAACGAAAATGAACATTCTCTCCTTCTTTGTGCGGCATTCGCGCAGAACCGTAATATTGAGCGTGATCGCAGGAATCTTCAGCGGCGCCTGCAACGCGGCGTTGCTTGGTGTGATTAACAGCGTCGTTAAAAGAAACGGACCAACTCCGGCGCTGATTTGGGCTTTTGTCGGTTTATGCGCGCTGCTTCCTTTAGCCCGCTTTGTCTCCGAATTTTTGCTGGCGAAGCTTGGCCAGGGGGCAACGTACATGTTGCGTCTGCAGCTGTGCGGTCAGATTTTGCGTGCTCCGCTGCGGCATTTAGAAGAGATCGGAATACCTCGCCTGCTTACGACACTTACTGATGACATACCCGCAGTTACAGGCGCTGTGTCGGTCATTCCGATCGTTACGGTTAATACGGCGTTGGTGATTGGGTGCCTGGTCTATATGGGCATTTTGTCTTGGCTCTTGCTTGGCATCGTGCTGGTATTCATGGCAATTGGGATCGTTACTTATCAGCTCCCGATTATCAAGGTTCAAGGCATTTTTGGTCTGGCACGCAAAGATGCTGATGCCCTGCAAAAGCATTTTCATGCCCTGACCCATGGCGCAAAAGAACTGAAGATCCACGGTGGCCGACGGGAGGCCTTTGTCCGTGAGAGCCTGCAAGCCACGGCGGCTTCGTTGCAACGGTACAACACGGCGGGACTTAACCTTTATTCAGCCGCGTCCAGTTGGGGACAGACCCTGGTATTTGTCGTGGTTGGCTTGGTCCTGCTGCTGCTTCCTACCTTGCGTACGCTGAATGTGGGTACGCTGACGGGCTATACGATTACCCTCCTTTATCTAATGACTCCGCTTCAGGTTGTCATGAACATGCTGCCGCAGCTCACCCGTGCGAATGTTGCGCTCAAGAAAGTCAAAGAGCTTGGGTTTACCCTTGAGAGCAAGGAAGCTGAGGAGACTGTAACAGCGGTTCCTCCAGTGAAGCCCTGGGGAAAATTGGAATTAGAGTCGGTGACCCATCGTTACAATCGTGAGGGCGAAGCCGATGCTTTTGTACTGGGCCCGATTAATTTGACCTTCAATCAGGGAGAAATGGTCTTTGTTGTGGGCGGCAATGGCTCGGGCAAGACCACGCTGGTCAAATTACTTACCGGCCTTTATGCTCCGGAAAGCGGCGGAATCTTTCTGGATGGCCTGCCCATCGCCCCCACAAATAAGGAAATGTACCGCCAGTATTTCTCTGTGGTGTTTTCTGATTTCTATCTGTTCGACCAGATGCTTGGACTTATCGGTCCTGCGCTTGACGAGCAGGCACGGGAATATCTGAAACAACTGAAGCTCTCTCATAAGGTTGAAATCAAGAACGGCAGACTTTCGACTACCGATCTGTCTCAAGGGCAACGCAAACGGCTCGCATTGCTTACGGCCTATCTTGAAGACCGCCCCATCTGCATATTTGATGAGTGGGCAGCCGATCAAGACCCGCAGTTCAAGAATTTGTTCTATATGAAACTGCTGCCGGAACTGAAAGCAAAAGGCAAAACGGTAATCGTGATCAGCCACGATGATCGTTATTACCAGGTCGCTGATCGGATCATTAAACTCGATGACGGTCAGGTAGTCAGCGATTCAAGATCAACCCCGGAGCAGCCCGCGCTCAAGGCGGCAAATGCCCGCGTTATGGGCTAAAGAAGCACAACAACACTCCCGACTGCACATTTCCCACCTCTAGTCTGATTCGCAGGATCAATTCGTGGCCCAAATGAAAGCGCAATTCGCGCCCGAGACACTCTGCACTCTTCTGATGCAGCGAGCACAGCAACATCCTGGCATGCAGGTGTATCGCTGGCTGGCCAACGGAAGCCAGGTGGGAGCGTCACTGACGTTTGCTGAATTGGATCGCAAGGCCCGAGTCATCGCGACCAGACTGCAAGCATGCGCCGCCCCCGGAGCGCGAGCCATATTGCTGTACCGGCCGGGGCTGGACTTTATTGAGGCTCTTTTTGGCTGCTTCTATGCCGGCGTTATCGCGGTGCCCGCATATGTCCCGGCTTCTCGCAGAGACCATCCCCGGATTGAAACCCTGCTGCGCGATGCAGGCTGCAGTTTAGCGCTGACCACGGCAGATTCACTGGAAGCCATAGCAACGCTGACTGGTGACGTACAGGCCAATGTGATCTGTGTGGCGACAGACGCGCTAGAACCAAATGGTCTGGAATGGGTGAATCGTGATACCGGAAGAAATGAGATTGCCTATCTGCAATATACGTCGGGATCAACCTCTACGCCGAAGGGCGTAATTGTTACCCACGGAAATGTTCTGGCGAATCTGCACTCTATCGCTGCTCACGGTGATTTTGGCGAGACCGCCATCTCTGTCAACTGGCTGCCTCACTTTCACGATATGGGGCTCATTTACGGAATTCTTCAACCTTTATATAGCGGTTTTCCAGCAATTTTATTATCGCCAGCAGCGTTCATCCATCGCCCGTTGCGGTGGTTAAGTGCGATCTCTGAATATCGAGGAACGCATTGTGGAGGCCCAAACTTTGCCTATGACCTTTGTGTCGAGAGAATAAGTGACAGCGAAAGCTCCTCGCTGGACCTGGCCTCGTGGCGAGTTGCGTTTAGTGGCGCAGAGCCTGTCCGCAATGAAACGCTGGAGCGCTTTGCCGGTCGCTTTGCTGGTTGCGGGTTTAGTCCGAAAGCATTTTATCCCGTATACGGGTTGGCGGAAGCCACACTCAAGGCGGCCAGTGGCGAGCCTGGCGCCGGCGCAAAAGTCTGCCTGGTTGATGCTGAGAAGCTGACACAGAACAAAGTGGAACCCGTCGATAAGCTTGCCCCGTCGCCTCGCAAAGTAGTGAGCTGCGGCAACGCCAGCGTCAACCACGAAGTGGTGATTGTCGATCCGGATTCTCTTGCGCTGTGCACCAAAAACCAAGTGGGTGAAATATGGTTTTCTGGCCCAAGCGTTGCCGCAGGGTATTGGAACAATCCGGCAGAAACTGAGAAGACGTTCAATGCATTTCTAAAGACCGGTAAAGGGCCTTACCTGCGGACCGGCGATCTGGGTTTCCTTCACGCGGGCGACCTTTTTATTACAGGACGGCTGAAGGACTGCATCATCGTTAGAGGAAGGAACCTTTATCCCCAGGACCTCGAGAAAACCGTTGAGGACAGCCACCCGGCGGCGCGTCGAAATGGATGCGCGGCATTTCCAGTAGAAGAAGCAGGCCAGGAGAGAGTGGTCCTGGTAGTTGAGGTCGCCAGAAAGAATCGCGCTAACCTCGAAGCAATTATGGGCGAGATGCGCCGCACTGTCGCTGATGCCCACGAAATCCATTTACATGCAGTTGTACTGATTCAAGCTGGCTCTTTGCCTAGAACATCCAGTGGCAAGATACAGCGGCGAGAATGCAAGAAGAGGTGGCTGGCTGGAGAACTCGCCGTCCTGGCTCAGATGATTCTCCATCACCCAGACGCGGCGGATTTCGGGCTCCGAGTCGACAGGGAGATGGTGCTGAACAAAGACAGTGCCGATCGCCATGTGTGTGTCGAGAACTATCTAAGTCAGTTGCTGGCGCACATGTTGCATCATCCGCTGGATCAAGCTGCCAAAGAACAGTCGCTGGTGAGTCTGGGAATTGACTCCCTGGCCGGTTTCGATTTGCTTGCGCGACTCGAAAGTGATTTTGGCGTTGCTATGCCGATGAACGGATTGCTGGATGAAAAGATCGCCGGCATCGTGTCACGAATACTCGATAGTATCGAAGCAACACGCGAACAGCCCCCACGCCCTCGGCTGGAGCGTCTAGTCCGGCCGCTTCTCGCTCCCCTTGCTCCTTCGCAGCAGCAGGTTTGGTTTCTGCAACAACTTCACCCGGAAAGCTGCGCTTACAACGAACACATGGTTGTAGAGTTGCGCGGCGATGTTGACGCGGAGATATTGCGCAAGGCAATCAATGAAATTGTTCGCAGACACGAAATACTGCGAACCAATTTCGCTTCGATTGAGGGAGTTCCGCATCAATCCGTTCAGGCTGCACCCGCCCTGGATCTGCCTCTCATCGACGTGGCAGAGCGCAGCAAGCATGGTGAGGATATTCAGACACTGGTTGCCAGGGAAACGCAGCGTCCATTTCATCTTGACCGAGAGTTACCGATACGTTTTCTGCTTATGAAGGCAGATGCGGACGCGTCCTTTTTGTTAATGGTGGCCCATCATATTGTTTGCGACGGCTCATCCTTGAGCATCGTGGTTCATGAACTGGGGACTTTGTATGACGCCTACCAGAAGAGTGAGGAATCACCGCTGGCGGATTTGGACATTCAGTACTCTGATTATGCGGTTTGGCGAAAGGCGTGTCTGCAAGGGGAAGAGCTGCACCGGGATTTGAAATACTGGAGACAACAATTGGGCGGAATGCCAGTGCTGGATCTCCCTGCAGATCGGCTGCGGCCAGCCCTGGCCGGTCATCGTGGCGGCACGATGCAGATCGATTTGCCGGGAGGGCTTTCAGAAGATATGAAGAGTCTGGGGCGACGTGAAGGAGTCACTCCATTCATTAGCCTGCTGGCTGCGTTCCAGGTTGTCCTTAGTAAATACACAGGCCAAACCGATGTAACGGTGGGTACTGTGGTAGCGAACCGTGGCCTGGCAGAGATCCGAAATCTGATTGGCTTTTTTGTCAACACGCTGGTATTGCGGACAGATCTAAGCGGAAACCCAACCTTCTTAGAAGTACTTGGCCGGGCAAAAAAGGTAGCTCTGGATGCATATGAACATCAGCATGTTCCCTTTGAGAGATTGGTGGAAGAGCTACAACCCGAGCGCGACCTGAGCAGATCACCACTCTTCCAGGTGATGCTTGTCTTTCAGCCCCAGTTGATAGGCGAGAAGGAATTTGGTGGTGTTAAATTCAGTTTTCCTGAAATGGACGCGGGCATCTCCAAATTTGACCTGACGTTGAGGGTCATCGATGCCGGTGTCCAGCTGCGGGCGTGTTTCGAATATAACCAGGAAATCTTTGAGGCTTCCACGATCCGAAGAATGGCGGAGCATCTGCGAGTTGGGCTGGAACGGATGGTGGCACAACCGCAGCAAAGAATTGGAGAGCTATCGCTCCTGACCGTTGACGAGCAGGAGCAGTTGCTGGGTGATTGGAACCGGACGGGGATTGAACATCCGCAGCTCTGCATTCACGAGTTGTTTACACGTCAGGCTGCAATAACGCCGGAAGCTGTTGCGGTTGAATGTGACGGCCAGGAATTAAGCTATCGAGACTTAAACCGTCGCGCGAATCAGGTGGGCCACTATCTTCGGAAACTCGGCGTAGGCCCAGAGGTGCGCGTGGGTATCTGCGTAGATCGCAATCTGGAAATGGTGATTTGCCTCATGGGGATATTGAAGGCCGGCGGAGCCTACATGCCGTTGGATCCCGCTTACCCGCGGGAGCGGCTGCAATTCATGATAGAGGACGCGCAGGTATCCGTTCTTTTGACTCAGAACAGGCTCAGTGAACTATTTCCCCCCATGAGTTCTGGCGAACAAGTTTTTCTGGAAGACGCCTGGGATGAGATTGCGGGAGAAGCTGTAACCGATCTCGGAATAGAGCTTGCCCCCGAAAATCTGGCCTACGTAATCTACACCTCGGGATCGACAGGCAAACCCAAAGGTGTAGCGATTGTGCATCACGGGGCGAGTGTGCTGGTCGACTGGGCCACACAGGTATTTGGGAAACATGAACTATCCGGAGTTCTGGCATCGACTTCAATCTGCTTTGACTTGTCGGTTTTCGAAATCTTTGTTCCGTTGAGTGTGGGTGGACGCGTGATTCTCGCGGGCAATGCACTGGCGTTGCCGCAATGGCTTAACGACGGAAAGATAAGCCTCGTTAATACAGTGCCTTCGGCGATGGCGGAGTTAGTACGGATGAAAGGCATTCCGTCATCCGTGCGCGTGGTGAATCTGGCCGGAGAAGCGTTGCAGCGGAGTCTGGTGGAACAGATATATGCTGCGTCGAGCGTGGAAAGCGTTTTCAACCTCTATGGGCCATCGGAAGATACGACATATTCGACTTATGTGCGCCTAAAGCCCGGAGAAGCCGCGCTTCCGGTGAGCATTGGTCGGCCAATAGACAACACGCTGGCGTATATTCTCGATGACCATTACCAACTGCTTCCCATCGGAATACCTGGCGAGCTGTACCTGGCCGGCGCGGGGCTGGCGCGAGGATATTTGAACCGGCCGGAGCTAACGGCGGAGAAGTTTGTGCCGAATCCGTTTTCGCGGAAACCGGGAGATCGCTTTTACAAGACCGGCGACAGGGCGAGATGGCTGGTGGATGGAAATCTCGACTTTTTGGGCAGGCTTGATCATCAGGTAAAACTCCGCGGGTTCCGGATTGAATTGGCGGAAATAGAAGCTGCCCTGCTGGAACATCCCATGGTGGAACAAGCGTTGGTGGTAGTGCGTGAAGACCAGGCGGGAGAAAAGCGTTTGGTGGCCTATGTGATTTGCCGAAGTGAGACGGCTACGACAAACACTGCCGAATTGCGTGATTATCTGAGGGTGCGGCTACCGGAATACATGATGCCGGGAGCCTTTGTGGCGATGCCGGAGTTCCCACTGACACCCAACGGAAAAGTAAACCGCACTGCGTTACCGAAGCCGCATTGGCAGAATGCGGTCAGCCAGGACCAGCTGTCGCCGTGCTATCCGGAAGAGGAAATTTTGTGTGGAATCTTTAGCGAGGTACTCAAGCTGGAACAGGTCGGCTTGGAACAAGACTTTTTTGATCTTGGTGGGCACTCATTATTGGCAACCCAGGTGGTCTCGCGGGTGCGAAATGCCTTTGGCGTCGATCTACCGTTGCGTGTCCTCTTTGAAACGCGAACGGCACGAGGGCTGGCCCAGCGGGTAAGGCGAAGTCGAAGCGAGGAACAGATGTCGTCTGTTCCGCTCTTGCCGGCGGTTCGAACCGGCCCCTCTCCTCTGTCCTATGCACAGCAGCGGCTTTGGTTTCTCGATCAACTTGATCCCGGCAGCGCCGTTTATAACATGCCTTTTGAGATGCATTTGAGCGGCCAGCTAGATCAGGATGCATTGCAGAGAAGTCTGAACAAGATCGTGGAGCGGCATGAAGCGTTGCGCACCAGTTTTGTTGTGAGAGACGGCAGCCCCTGGCAGCAGATTGCGGAGGAACAGAAAATTGAAGTCGAGCTGATCGACCTCACCATGCTGCCACAGAATGAGCGTGCGGAGATGGTCCAGGAACTGGCAAGGGTCGAGGCGCTAAAGCCATTTGACCTGGCGCGCGGGCCGTTGCTTCGCGTGAAACTGCTTTACCTTGAAAATCACGAGTATCGGCTGCTTCTGACTATGCACCACATCGTCAGTGACGGGTGGTCGGTTGGAATCATGGTCCGGGAATTCAGCCGGTTATATAAAGGATGTGTTGAGCGTATTGAACCCGAGTTGCCGCACCTGGAGATTCAATATGCGGACTATGCGTTATGGCAGCGCGAGTGGCTCAATGGGCAGATCATCGAAAAGCAATTGGCATATTGGAAGAAGCAGTTGGCGGATGTGCCGGTATTGGAACTGCCAACCAAAAAGCCAGGTCAGATACTGATCAACAACCACGCGGAAAATGAGACCGCGCGCATCCCTCCCGGCATCACCGCAAAGCTGAAAGAACTAAACCGGCGCGAAGGTGTAACGCTGTTCATGAGTTTGCTTGCGGCCTTCAGCGTAACGCTCTCAGGCTTCAGCGGCCAAAAAGATCTGGTGATAGGCACGCCCGTTGCCAACAGGGAGCGGACTGAAACCGAGGAACTGATTGGCCTTTTTGTTAACACGCTTGTCCTTCGGAATGATCTTTCGGGAAACCCTAGTTTTCGGACATTGCTGCGCCGCACAAGAGAGATGGTTTTGGACGCCCACGCGCATCAAGATGTTCCCTTTGAAAAACTGGTGGAAGAATTAGCCCCCGACCGTGATTTGGCAAAGGCTCCGCTGTTTCAGGTCATGGTATCCATGCAGAATGCGGAGATCGAGGAACTCGAACTGCCCGGACTTCAAGTGAGTGGCTTCGCGTCTCGCGCCCCAATGGCCAAGTTTGACCTCCTCCTTCTTCTCAGTGAGAGCGGTGGATCGATTGTTGGTGATCTCTCCTATCGATCTGGCCTTTATGAAGTTTCAACGATGCATCGAGTAATGCGCCTGTGGTCATCGGTGGTGGAAAAGATGGTGGCGGAGATCGACATGGCCACTGGGGATATGCCGCTGCTCAGCGAGAGCGAGAAGCGGCAACTATTGATGGAATGGATCCCTGCGGCAACGCCCTATCCGTCCCGATGTCTGCATGAATTATTTGAGGAGCAAGCAAGGCGCACTCCTGATGCGATAGCTGTGAAATACCAGCATAAGTCTCTAAACTACGCGGAGTTGAATCGCAGCGCGAATCAGATCGGCCACTATTTGAGAAAACTGGGAGTCGGGCCTGAGATACCAGTAGGAGTCTGTATGGAACGCGGGCTGGAGATGGTGATAGGACTCCTGGGAATTCTCAAGGCCGGCGGGGGATACGTGCCTTTGGATCCGGCGTACCCACCTGAACGACTGAACTTGATGATGGAGGATGCACAGTCACCAGTGCTCCTGACGCAAAGCAGTCTCGCGAACCGGATAGATTCAACTCATTCGCGCGTGGTGTGTGTAGATGAGGAATGGCCAAGGATTGCGGCGGAGAATCCCGATGATGTCACGGCTGCTGTATTGCCAGAGAATCTGGCCTATGTAATCTATACCTCCGGTTCCACGGGGAAACCAAAAGGAGTCGCAATTCAGCACCGCAGCGCCGCGGCACTGCTGCACTGGGGAAGACAAACATTCTCGCCAGCCGAACTGTCGGGAGTTCTGGCTTCCACATCGATATGTTTTGACCTGTCGGTGTTTGAGATATTTCAACCATTAAGTTCAGGAGGGAAAGTTATTCTGGCTTCCAACGCGCTGGGCCTGGCGCAGTTCACAGGAACCGACGAAATCACTCTGGTCAATACGGTGCCCTCAGCGATGCGTGAACTCATACGGATGAAGGGAGTACCAGCCTCCGTAAAGACCGTGAATCTGGCGGGCGAGGCTCTTCAGGATTCCCTGGTCAAACAAATTTATGAACTTGAGAGTGTAGAACGCGTTGTGAACTTGTACGGGCCCTCGGAGGACACAACTTATTCTACTTACGTGGCGATCCAGCGGAGTGAAGTAGAAGCGGTGACAATCGGCAAGCCAATCGCAAACACTCAGGTATATGTCCTCGACGAAGAAATGAGGGTAGTACCTATTGGTGTGCCTGGCGAGCTTTGGCTAGGCGGCGAAGGATTGGCGCGTGGATATTTGAGACGACCGCAGATGACAGCAGAGCGTTTTTTGCCTGATCCGTTCAGTGAGCGGAGTGGAGCAAGGGCCTATCGTACGGGAGATCAAGTGCGCTGGCGGCCGGACGGAAATCTGGAGTTCTTAGGCCGGCTGGATCATCAGGTGAAATTGAGAGGTTACCGGATTGAACTGGGAGAGATAGAGGCTGCCTTGCTCGATCTTGCAAATATGGAACAGGCAGTGGTGGTGGCGCGAGGCGGTGAAGAGGCCGATAAGAGGCTGGTAGCTTATCTGGTTTTCAAGGATCGCCAGAAGCAAAAGAGTTTCGATGATCTGCGCGCGCACCTTCGATCGAGGCTGCCAGAGTATATGGTCCCCAGTGCCTATGCGCTGCTGGACGAACTGCCGCTGACGCCCAACGGCAAACTCAATCGTAAGGCCCTGCCAGAACCGGAAGGCAGCGAAAAGGAATATGTAGCCCCCATTACTCCGGTTGAGAAAGCGCTGGCCGCAATCTGGTCAGACGTGCTGAAAGTAAGGCATCCGGGAATGCGTGACAACTTCTTCGAAGCCGGCGGCCACTCGCTTTTAGCTGTGCAGCTGATTTCACGGGTGCGAGAACTCCTTCACGTGGAATTGCCGGTGCGACAGTTGTTTGAAAGGCCCACGATTGAGAGTATGGCGCAGTACGTAGAAACCTTGCAGCAAGTGGAAGAAGACAGTTTAGAACTGGTGCCTGTTTCCCGCGAAGCCTATCGTTTGTGGCCGGTTTCCGATTCTTCCTTAGAGCAACCTGACTACCCGAAAGTCAACTGACCGATTCAATCGCTAATACTCAAATGATCAAGCCAATGACAGAAGAGACCTTCGCTTGTCCTGCCTCGTTTGCACAGGAACGGTTATGGTTTCTAGCCCAAATGGATCCTGGCGACCCGGCCTACAATATCGCTGGAGCCGTGAGGTTCACTGGGATTTTGGACGTCAATGCTTTGCGCGCGAGCCTCAACGAAGTGGGTCGCCGTCATGAGTCTCTGCGTACCACGTTTAAGCTTGCCGGCGGCAGCGTCATACAGATCGTGTCACCAGAAGCCGCAATCGGCCTCGACATGGTGGCTATCGATATGTTCGATAGAGATGGCGGGGCAAGAGATTTCGCCGATCAACTATCCCAGATAGCCCGGCAACCGTTCGATCTGGAAGCCGGTCCACTATTGCGCATTGCGCTCTTGCAGAGCGCTCCCGATAGCCACACATTGCTGTTGGTGATCCATCACATCATTGCTGATGGATGGTCACTGATGGTGCTGATCCGTGAAGTGATGTCGCTTTACAAAGCCTTCGTCGAGGGAGTGCCTTTTAACCTGCCGCTTCTGCCCATACAGTATGCGGACTACGCGCACTGGCAAAGGAAACGGCTGTCAAGCACAGGTTTTCAGAACGCCGTCGAATACTGGAAACAGAAGCTTGCGAACCTTCCCGCCACCATTTTCCCCGCGGACTACACCAGGCCACGGGTACAGAAACATATCGGCGCACGGAGATCACTCCAGCTTTCACAAGCTGTGTCCGAAGATCTTTTTGATCTGTGCCAGCGCGAACAAACGACACTTTTCATGGTTCTTCTGGCGGCTTTCAAGGTCCTTGTGCATCGTCACACAGGATCTGATGAAGTCGTCATTGGAACACCGGTTGCAGGGCGCACACGGGTTGAACTGGAATCTCTCATCGGATGTTTTGTGAACACCGTGGTATTGCGCACGCAAATTCAGGAGGAAACATCCTTTCTTAGCTTGTTGAAGCAGGTACGGGGTGTCGCGCTTGAGGCATATTCCCACGAAGACGTGCCCTTTGAGAAGGTATTGGAAGCCATCAACCCGGGCCGGACAGGGAGCCAAGCGCCGCTTTTCCACATCTTCTTTAATATGCTCAGTTTTCCTGAAGCTCTGGAGATCGAGTTGCCTGGTGTGCGGGCGGAAATGTTAGAAGTTCGAGCAGACAGCTCAAAGTTCGATTTCACCCTGTACGTCACTCAGAAAAAGAGAAGCATCACATTCGATCTGGTATATGACACGGAACTGTTTACGCCGGAGCGCATGGCTGAAGTGCTTGGTCAATACGAGTCTCTGTTAGCCCAGGTTAGCCGGCAACCGCATAAGGAAATACATTCGTTCTCGCTGGTAACGCGGAAAGCAAGGCCACTTCTGCCGGACGCAACTGCACCTCTGAATTCCGAGTGGCGGGGAGCGGTTCCCGATCTTTTTCGGGCACAAGTAGAAAGCGGTCCCGATCGGGTTGCGGTAGCCGATCCACAGGTGACATGGACTTACCGACAGCTTGACGTGCTCAGCAGCAAGATCGCTAATTATCTGATCAGTGTAGGCGCCAGGGGCCGGGATGTTGTTGCCATTTACTCGCATCGAAGTGCGCCGCTGGTTCCCGCATTGCTGGGCATCATGAAAGCTGGCGCTGCATTTCTTATTCTTGATCCGGCATACCCGCCAGCGCGCCTGGTTGACTACCTGCGTATTGCCCGCCCCAAAACCATTCTGCACTTGCAAGCCGCTGGAGCTCTGCCGGACGCCATTGAGGAATTTCAACGTGACTCGGCGTGTCTGGTACTGCCGCTCCCCGCTGGCGAAAATGGCAATTTCGAGGATTCACTCAGAAACTTCTCTGATGTTGATCCCGCTGTGCCGCTGGCGGCTGAAAGCCTGGCATATCTGGCCTTTACTTCTGGATCGACTGGAAAGCCGAAGGCAGTACTGGGTGGGCACGGGGCCTTGAGCCACTTTGGACCGTGGATCGCTGAGAAATTTCGCTTAACACATTCAGACCGCTTCAGCCTTTTTTCTGGGCTCGCCCATGACCCTTTGCATCGCGATGTTTTTCTGGCGCTTATGACCGGCGCCACAGTATCTATCCCTCACGCAGATGACTGGAAGCTGCCGGGAAAAGCCATCCAGTGGATCAGAGAAAACAAGATTTCTGTGATGAATCTGACCCCTGCAATTGGGCAGTTGATCAGAAGTGATGATGTCTCTAACCTGGGTCCTCTCGATTCTCTCCGCTATATCTTTTTCGTGGGCGATGCTTTGAGCCGCGAAGATGTATCTGCATTTCAGATGCTGGCTCCGGGGGTAACGTGTGTCAATTTGTACGGAGCCACCGAAACCCAACAGGCGCTCAGCTATCATGCAGTCGCGCCGCAGCCTTTGAAGTTCGCCCGTGAATCGGAAATATCAGTGCCGGGGAAACAAAAACTGCCGCTAGGGCAAGGATTCAAAGATGTTCAGCTTCTGGTATTGAACAAATCCCACAACCTCTGCGGGATTGGTGAAGTCGGCGAGATTTACTTCCGCAGCCCATATCTGGCGCTTGGCTATCTTGATGAGCCAGAGCTGTCTGCGCAAAAGTTTGCACACAACAGGGCTACGTCGGTTGGCGGCAATGTTCCTGATAATGGCAATGCTCCTAATAATAATGATAAGGATCGGCTTTACCGGACAGGGGATCTGGGGCGCTATTTACCGGGTGGTGAAGTCGAGTCTCTGGGAAGAACGGATTGCCAGGTAAAGATCCGTGGGTTTCGCGTTGAACTGGAAGAAATTGAGGCGGTGCTGAAGCAGCACCCAGAGGTGCGGTTGGCGGCGGTCATCGCTCGGGAAGAAGAGGATGGAACCAAGTATCTGGCAGCTTACGTCGCGCTCACAAATGAGAAGCAAAGCAGGGAAAATGAGTTGTTCAACTTTGTTTCCGAACGGCTACCCAGTTACATGGTACCTGCTGCGGTCATTACCCTGGATGTGCTTCCCCTGCTTCCCACTGGAAAGATTGATCGCCGCGCTCTGGCAGCGCTGCCTTCTCCACGCATTGAGCCTACCCTTCAGAGAGGACCCCAGGAAGCGGATCAAGATGAGGACGAAGAGATTCTTGCGGGTATTTTTGCCGGGGTACTAAAGCGAAAACATGTTACTGCCGCCGAGAATTTCTTTGAGGCCGGCGGGCATTCGCTGCTCACCGTTCAGGTACTTGCCCGCATCAGGGATATTTATGGGGTGGAGTTGACGCAACGCACGTTCTTTGATGCCCCGACCGCCGCAGGTCTGGCTCGGCATGTACGGGCCGCGAGAAGAACTAACGCGGATGTTCCTGCCATCAAAAAAGTTAGACGCGATCAGGTTCTGCCGCTCTCTTTCGCGCAGCAGCGCCTGTGGTTTCTTGAGCGATTGCAGCCCGGAAGCACAGCGTACAGCATGTTGTTCGGGATCCGTCTAAGCGGGACGCTGGATAAGGAGGCATTTCATCGCAGCCTGAAGGAAATCGTACGGCGACACGAGGTGCTGCGCACGACATTCCACGAGAAAAACGGGGTACCGGAACAGAAGATCAATGATCACATCGAGTTACCAGTTGATGAGATTGACCTTCGTCACTTGCCAGATGGAAACAAAGAGCGTGAATTGCAGCGCGAACGCTCCGCGGAGTCGGAACGGCCGTTTGATCTGCAGACCGGCCCGCTGCTGAGAGTAAAACTGATCCAACTGGAAGACAGCGAGCATGCTGTTCTGATGACAATGCACCACATTGTGGGGGATGCGTGGTCAACAGGAGTAGTGATTCAAGAGCTTTCGCAACTGTATGGGGCTTACGCTGCGGATAAGCCGCCGTCGCTCGCTCCTCTGGCAATCCAGTATGCGGACTACGCAGTGTGGCAGCGAGAGTGGCTTCAGGGAGACGCACTTGAGAACCAACTCGGCTACTGGCGTAAACAACTGGCGGGCGTAGCCACGCTGGAATTGCCGCTTGATCGTCCGCGTCCTGCGCTGATGAGCCAGCACGCTGCGGTTCTTAGCGTCCATTTGAATTCAGGATTAAGTGAAGAGTTGAAGCAATTGGCCCGACGTGAAGGGGCCACGCTTTTTATGGTCCTGCTTGCGGCATGGCAGTTGTTGATGTCACGCTACAGCGGCCAGGAGGACATAGCGATTGGAGCGCCGATTGCCGGACGTACAAGAACCGAAGCTAGTGTATTGATAGGATTTTTTGTGAATACGCTGGTGCTGCGCTCGCGAGTCAGTCAGCAATCCAGCTTCCGCGAACTGCTGCGGCAAGTGCGGCAGCGGAGTCTGGAAGCTTACGATCATCAGGATGTGCCGTTTGAGAAGCTGGTGGAGGAACTACACCCGGAACGAGATCTGACGCGGCAGCCATTCTTCCAGGTGATGTTTGGATTGCAAAACACTGCCCGCCAGGAGTTGCAATTACCCGGATTGCATCTGACCGCACTAAAACAGGAAGAGGATTCCGTAGCGACGAAATTTGACTTAACTCTGCTGGTCGCGGAGAGCGAGCAGGGAATACAGGGGCGGCTGGAATATGTCCCCGCCCTGTTTAATAAGTCGACCGCTGAAACGTTGATCCGACGCTGGGAGCTTGTGCTGGAGCAGGTGGCGACGGATGCCCGGCGAGTGGTTGCGCACGTTTCCCTGATGACCGCGAGCGAACGCGCCCAGTTGGCGATGGGTTGGAGTGGTCCGGTCGTCGAAAACGGTGTTGAGCAAACTATCGGAGATCTAGTGGCCAGCCACGCGCGGCGTCGTCCGGAGGCTCTAGCATTGGCCGAGGTCCGAAGAGAGTTGACGTATGACTGCCCTGAACCGCCAGGCAAATCAATGGGCACACTACCTCATTGAGCGAGGTATAAAAACCGGAAGTCGGGTGATCGTGTGTCTGGACCAGATGGCGCAGCTGCTTCCTGGGTCGCTGGGCGTGATGAAATGCGGCGGAGTTTTAGTTGGGCTGGATCCCGATGAGCCACCGGCGCGAATGGCGCTGATCGTGGAAAGTTCGGGGGCGTCAGTAGTGATCACTACGAAGCACCTGGCTACGAATATCCCGCCAGGTGAGATGCGATTCATTTATGTCGATGAGTGCGGAGCGGATGTATCAGGCCAAAGTGAAGGTGACGCAGAAGTGGAAGTTCGTGCAGACGATCCGGCATGCGTGCTCTATCGGTCAAGCGCAACTGGTAGACCGCTGGGAGTCGTGATCAGGCACCGCGCATTGTGGTCACAGGAGTTTGCATCAACACCGGGGGAGCTGGAAGTAAACGAATCCGACCGAGTTGCGCTTACATTCACTTTTGCGCAAGAAGCCGCGAGTTTGCAGATGTTTCGGACACTGGCACGCGGGGCTTGCCTGGTCAGCCTGCCGGTCAATCCTCCCCTGGCGCCGCGCAAGATGGCCGGCGTGCTGCGCGATCAGCGGGTGTCCATACTATGGACGTCAAAGTCCGCACTCGAACGAACGGGACGCGAATTTCCCCTGGCATTGACGAGCCTACGGCAGATCATGTGCGAACAAAGCCCCGCAAGTCTGATGCAAATGCGGGACACTCTCAACCCTGAGGTGCTGAAACGGGTTTACGGCATATGCGCATGCAGTGAAGTCGGCGGTGTCTGGATGGTTTCCCCAGCAGGATCGATGGGACCGGGCGGAGTGGTGCGCATCGGCCAACTTACCGCTGGATCTGCGATGTATCTACTGGATGGTGAACTGGAACCTGCCGCCGAAGGAATCCTGGGTGAGATCTTTGTAAGCGGACAGTCAGTAGCATTGAGCTACGACCGGGACGCACCTGAAACCGCAACCCGCTTTTTGCCGGACCCATATAGCGGTTTGCCAGGTTCGCGCATGCATCGGACGGGAGACTGGGCCTGGCGGCGTGCGGATGGCACGCTGGAATTTCGAGGCCGGCACGATGGCCGGAGGATGTTTAATGGCGTGCGGGTTCATGTTGAGGAAATAGAATCTGCTTTGCTTCAGCATCCTGACGTGAGCGAAGCGGTGGTGGTCATCCGCAAAGGGGACAGTGAAGACGAGCTGGTGGCTATGGTGGTAGCCGCAAACGGTCAGGAGGTTCTTGCAACCGACCTCCTGCGTTTTCTGCAAGGGCATTTGCCCGCAATGATGCAGCCGAAGAGCGTTATTCAGCTGGAAAAATTTCCGGTATTCGCTCAGGGTGGGGTAGATCGCACTGCGTTGCAGAAGCTTGCGGAAGAAGAATCAACCGGAGCTATCGCTAAGTATGTAGCGCCCCGCAATCAGATGGAAGAGCAACTTGCGGGGATATGGGCAAAGATCTTTGGAGTGGAGCAGGTGGGAATCCACGACAATTTCTTCCGCCTGGGCGGGCACTCGCTGCTGGCGACGCAGGTGGTTGCCCATATTAATGATGCGCTACACGTGGAGTTGCCGTTGCGCCGGTTATTTGAGGCTCCTACAGTAGCAGAACTTGCGCGGGTTACCGAACAACTCATGGCCGCGGGAGTCTCCGAGCAAGCCCCTGTAATTGCGAAGGTATCGCGTGACTTACCTATTCCGTTGTCGTTCGCGCAACAGAGGCTGTGGTTTCTCGATCAACTGGAGCCTGGCAGCGCGGCCTACAATTTGCGCGTTGCCATTCGCATGATCGGAGAGCTGAATCGTGAGGCTTTGGCCTGGAGCCTGCAGGAAATTGTCCGACGACACGAGGCGTTGCGCACCAGCTTTGCTTCCCGCGAAGGTAATGCTGTCCAGGTAATTGCCCCCGATTTGAAGCTGGAAATTGAGGAAATCGATCTCAGAGGCAACAGCGCTGAGCAGCAGGAGTCTGAATGCAAACGTCTGGTTCGCGAGGAAGCTGTTACACCATTTGATCTTACGCGCGCGCCATTGCTCCGAGTGAAGCTGCTACGCCTGGAGGAACAACAGAGTGTACTGCTGGCGACGATGCATCACATCGTGAGTGATGGGTGGTCGATGGGCATCATGGTGACGGAATTCACTCGTTTGTATGAGGCCTATGTTCTCGGCCAGCCGTCGCCGTTGCCACAATTGGCTCTTCAGTATGCGGATTACGCGGTGTGGCAGCGCACGTGGCTGCAAGGTGACGTGCTCGACCGGCAGATTGCCTACTGGCGAAAGCGGCTGGCGGATGTTTCTTTGCTGGAGTTGCCGTCAGACCATCTTCGTCCGGCGGCGATGAGCCAAAGAGGCGCGAGTTTCCCGATAAGCATCAGCGCGGAACTCACGGAGCGTTTAAGGAATCTGAGCCAGGAGAATGGCGTGACCCTGTTCATGACTCTCCTGACCTCGTTCCAGTTACTGCTTTCACGTTATAGCGGCCAGAGTGATGTAACCGTGGGAACGCCTATCGCCGGCAGGACGCGAACAGATACCGAGGGCCTGATCGGTTTTTTCATCAACACGCTGGTGCTACGGTCCACGATCAATGAACGGTCAACTTTCCAGCAGTTACTGGCCCATGTGCGGGAGCGAACTCTGGAGGCTTACGAGCATCAGGACGTACCTTTCGAAAAGCTTGTGGATGAGTTGCAACCGGAACGCGATCTCAGCCGGCAACCATTTTTTCAGGTGATGTTTGCATTGCAGAAAGCTACCCAGGCAGAAATGCAATTGCCGGGCTTGCGTCTTGCACCAATGCAGTCTGGTGACGAGACGCAAACTTCAAAGTTCGATATGCTGCTGTTGCTCGAAGAGGGCAGCCGCGGCATACAAGGTCCCCTGGAATACAGGCCCGATCTGTTCGATCAATCCACGATTGAGACAATGGTCCAACGTTGGCTGCTGATTCTGGAGCAGGTAGTCCAAAATGCGGCCAAGCCTGTATCGCAGATTTCAATCCTGCGTGACAACGAACGCCAGGCATTGGCCCGCGGATGGAGCGGCCCGGAAAAGACTGATCGGCGCGACCACGTCGGTGCTTTGATCGCCCGCCACGCGGAACAGCGTCCTCAGGCAACGGCACTGGTAAGAGAAGGGCAGGAGTTAACCTGGCAGGCGCTGGATCGCAGCGCCAATCAATGGGCACATTACTTACTCAAGCACGGAATCTCGCCCGGAGACCCAGTGGTTGTTTGCCTGGGAAATGTTGCCGATTTAATGATTACGTCCATCGCCGTTCTCAAGTGTGGAGCAGTTCTGGTGGGGCTGGATACACAAGAAACTCCGGTGCGTTTGCGAATGATGCTGGAAAGTTCGAAGGCGGTCCTGGTGATCACCGAAAAGCCGCAGTCGGAGGGTTCCTTCACGGATTCTGTGCCGCTGCTCATGATCGATGAGCACCGAGTGGAAGTCGCGAAACAAAGTGAAGAAGTTCCGCCAGTTGAAATCGACACCAGCAGTCTCGCCTGCATGCTGTATCGATCCAGTGCTGTTGGGCGCCCGATCGGTGTCATGCTCACGCACGGCACTCTCTCGGGCGACAGTTTCGCCGGAGCACATGGCATCAGCGAATCGGATAGAGTAGCTCTACCAATAGGATTCTCTGCCGATATGGCGGCAATCGAGTTCTTTCATGCCCTGGCGCGTGGCGCTTCCGTGGTGGATGTGCCTATGCGACAGGTGGTTGCGCCGCGCAAGTTCGCGAACTTCATTCGCGAGCAGAAAATCTCTGTGCTGTGGACCAGCGCATCCATCCTAGAGCGACTGGCGCGTGAATTCCCTGCGGCGCTTAGAACAGTGCGGCAGGTTGTCTGCCAAGAGGACAATAGCGTCCTGAACTGGCTCCAGCAAATGCTAAACAGAGAGATGCTGGATCGGGTGCGCGGCATTTATGGATCAGTGGAGGCAGGTGGGAAGTGGATGACGTACCCGCCGGCTTTACTCTCAGGCGAGACATTGACGGTAATAAAGGAAGATCAATTTCCAGCCGGAACCAAAGTGTATCTGCTGGATGCTGATCTTGAACCTACGCCGGACGGCGTGGTCGGTGAAATCTACGTTGAAAGCGATTCATTAGCGCTGGGATATCAGCTTGAGCCACAGGTCACAGCCGAAATATTTGTTCCTGATCCGTTCGCGAGTGTCAGCGGAGAAAGATTGTGCCGAACTGGAGAGAGGGCACGCAGACGCGCCGGTGGTGGTCTGGAATATTGTGGCCGTCGCGATGGGCGGATGGCTGTGGTTGGTATTCGGGTTGAAGCCGAAGAGTTGGAGACAATTCTGGCGCAGAGCCCGGCGGTGAGAGAAGCCGCTGTTGTCATGCATAGTTCATCGGGGCAGCAAAATGCAGTGCTGGTCGCGGCCGTAACAGCTGTGGACGGCCAAAACCCGTCAACTGAAAGCTTGCCAGGCTTTGTGCGGGGAAAAGTGCCTGAGTTCATGATGCCCGGCAGTTTTGTACAAGTCGAGCGAATACCGCGGAGCGCGGACGGCGGAATCGACCGCCCGGCAGTTGTACGGATGTTGCGGACGAGAGATGCCGCCATTGCTGCTCCAGAGTACGAAGCTCCAAGAAACGAAGTTGAGAAAATTCTTACGGGCGTATGGGAGGAAGTTCTTAGCGTCACCAGAGTGGGAGTTCACGACAACTTCTTTAAGCTTGGTGGGGATTCGATCCTTAGTATTCAGGTTATCGCGCGGGCGCGGCAGGCAGGCGTTGGGTTGATGCCGCGACAGATTTTTGAGAAGCAGACCATCGCGGAATTGGCAGCCGTTGCGGACAGTGTAAGCACCACTGTTGCCGAACAGGGTGTGATTACCGGGCAGGTGTTACTCTCGCCATTTCAAAAAGAGTTCTTCCAGTGGGAGTTAGCAAGGCCCAACCATTTCAACCAGTCGATATTGCTAGGGCTGGACGCGAAAGCGGATACAAGTCTGATGGAGCAGGCGATGTCAGCACTTGTAAAGCAACATGACGCGTTGCGAATGAAATTTGAACGCGTGGAACACGGCTGGCAGCAGATATGTGAAGCTGACCCGGCAGAGGGAATATACGAACGCCGCAACCTAACAGCTTTATCCGGGAGTGAACGCCTTACGGAATTGGAGCGGGATGCCACGCGTACGCAGGGCAGCCTTGATCTGGCCGCCGGGCGCATGATCAAAGCGGTGGAATACGATTTGGGCGCGGAGGCTGGAAAGAGGTTGTTGCTGGTCATCCATCATCTGGTGGTTGATGGAGTGTCATGGCGCATTCTGGTAGATGATCTGGAGCGTGGATACAAACAGCTTGCTGAGGGCAAAGAGATTGCTTTGGGACCCAAGACCACTTCCTTCAAGCAATGGACTGAACGGCTCGAGCAATATGCGGAAGAAGATCGCGTAAAGCGCGAAATAGAGTACTGGACCAGTCAATCGAGGAAAAAGGCAGGGAGTGTCCCGCTGGATTTAGCCGAGAACCGCAACAAGAACGTCTTCGGAACCCAGAAGAGTGTTGTAAGTTATCTGACCGAAGAAGAAACACGGGCCCTGCTGCAGGACGTTCCGGGTGTTTACAACACGCAAATTAATGACGTGCTGCTGACTGCGCTGGGCAAAGTCCTGGGACCATGGATTGGGAGCGAGGCAGTAGTGATTGATCTGGAAGGGCATGGGCGAGAAGAAATCTTCCCAGATCTTGACGTATCCCGCACAGTGGGATGGTTCACCAGCACGTACCCGATAGTGCTGGAAACAGGACTGGGACCGGGATGGCAGCCGGGCAAAGCGTTGAGCAGAGTGAAAGAGCAGCTGCGGTCAATACCCAATCGTGGACTGGGATATGGAGTGCTGCGCCACGTCAGCAAGGATGGCCGAATCAGAAGCCGGCTTTCAGAGCTGCCTGCGGCGGAAATCATATTTAATTATCTGGGACAGGTAGATCAGGTGCTTCGGAAATCCACGCTGTTGGCGCCTGCGCCGGAAACGAGCGGTACTGCAGTTGCGCCTGAAAATCGCCGTCCCTATGTTCTGGATGTGAGCGGACTGGTGGTGAAGGGCAGGCTTCAGGTGAACTGGAGTTACAGCGATCAGTTACACCGCCGCGAACGGATTGAGGAAGTTGCGACGCGCTACATGGAACGTCTGCGAGAGTTAATCGACCATTGCCGCAGCGAGGGCGCAGGCGGCTTCACGCCATCGGATTTTCCCGTCGCGGAAATGACGCAGAAAGAACTCATGCAGATTGCATCCTTATTAGGTAAATAGTTTCATCCGCTCCTCTTCCATCCAACGGGTCCTATAAAGACCCGGATTCATAAAACTTCAATTCGATTTCTGCCGCTCTCAATACCTGGAAGCTGGAATCCTGCCAGTCATTCCTATCAGCGGCATTGCAGCAAAAGCATTCGTGCCAGTCAGTGTTACCTGGAGATTCCCCCATGTCTGTAACCAATGTTGTAGATGTCCAACGCGCAGAACCGATGAAGTTAGCCAATGTGGAAGATATTTACCCGATGTCCCCGATGCAGCAGGGATTGTTGTTCCACTGCCTGTATGAACCTGGATCGGGAATGTATCTGCTTGAAATTGGTGGCCACATAGAAGCAGGGCTTGATGTACCCGCATTTCGCCGCGCCTGGGAAGAGGTGATCCGGCGGCATGCAGTGCTGCGAACCGCGTTCTTGTGGGAAGGACTCAGCAAACCAATGCAGGTCGTGAGAAAGAACGTGGAACTGCCGTGGCGCGAAGAAGACTGGCGGGAATTGAGTGACTCTGAGCAAAAGGAAAGATGGAAAAACTTTCTGCTGGAGAATCGAAGGCAGGAATTTGATTTCAAGCAGGCCCCATTAATACGCCTGGCTTTGATGAGAACCGGAGAAGAAAGTTATTACTTTGCATGGACCGGCCACCATATTGTGGCGGATGGATGGTGCTGGCAGATCGTGATGGGAGAAGCTCTTACGCTATATGACGCGTACCGTGAGGGCCGGACCATCCAACTGAAGCGGCCGCGCCTGTACAGGGACTATATCTCCTGGCTACAGAAACAGGATGAAAGCAAGGCGGAGGCCTACTGGCGCGAAACCCTGCAGGGATTCAGCAAACCAACCCGGTTGGGAATGGAACGAGACGGTGAACTGAAGGAAAGCGGAAACGATCATGGAGTAGTGGAGTCGCACCTGAACTGGGCTGTCAGCGAAAAACTGGAACAACTGGCCCGCGACCAGATGGTCACGCTAAGCACTGTGGTTCAGGCAGCATGGGCGGTTGTTCTGACCCGCTATAGCGGAGAGAAAGACGTTGTATTTGGGGCCACGGTTTCTGGTCGTTCAGGTGATCCAGGGTTCGAAGAAACAGTTGGGTTGTTCATCAATACGCTGCCGGTCCGCGTACAGGTCGACGAGCAGGAGCGGATATCAGCATATCTGCAACGGCTTCAGCAACAGAATGCGGCAGCCTTGGATTTTGAGTACAGTCCCCTGTTGAAAGTGCAGGAGTGGAGTGAAGTCCTGCGCGGCATGCCTTTGTTCGAGAACATTGTGGTGTTTGAAAACTACCCGGTTGATGCGGCCATCCAGAAAGGAGCCGGATCAACGCTGAAGTTCTCTGAAATATCCACCGTTGAGTCTAACAGCTACCCCCTGGCCCTGGTCATTCGACCCGGCGCCGAGCTTACCGTTATTTGCCACCACAACAGCCGGTGGTTCGACCAATCGAGCGTGGAAAGATTGCTGGGACACCTGATGTCCGTGTTGCAGGCGATTGCAAAAGATGTGAACGAAAAGGTCGGGGAATTGTCGTTGCTGACGATGGAGGAGAGGGAGCAGGTGGTGGTGGAGTGGAATCGGACGGGAGCAGAGTGTCCGGCGAGGTGTGTGCATGAGTTGATGGAGGAGGAGGCAGCGCGGAGGCCGCGGGCGGTGGCGCTGGAGATCGACGGGAGACAGATCAGCTATCGGGAGCTGAATGAGCGGGCCAATCAGGTGGCGCACTATCTGAGGAAGAAAGGGGTAGGGCCGGAAGTGCGGGTGGGAGTGTCGGTGGGGCGAAGCCTGGAACTGGTGGTCGGGCTGCTGGGAGTGATGAAAGCGGGCGGGGCATATGTGCCGCTGGACCCGGAGCATCCGGTGGAGAGACTGCGATTCATGATGGAAGATGCCGGAGTGGAGGTGCTGCTGACCGAAGAGCGGCTGCTGGGAGAGATGGCGGAGGCGGACGACGAAAAGATAGGGGAACAGAGACGGGACAATCCGGAGCGGAGGAACACGCTGGAGAACCTGGCGTATGTGCTGTACACGTCAGGGTCAACGGGGAAGCCGAAGGGAGTGGGCATCGAGCACCGGTCGTTGATGAACTACATCTGGTGGGCGCGGCAGGCGTACCAGTTGGAAGGAGGAAGAGGATTTGATTTTGCCCTGTACTCCTCGATTTCGTTTGATCTGACGGTGACGTCGATTTTTACGCCGCTGATTATGGGTGGATGTATCCATATATATGAGAGCGAGGAGGAGAAGGAGAACCTGATCGAGCGGGTGATTGCGGAGGACAAGGCGGAGACGGTGAAGCTGACGCCGAGCCACTTATCGACGCTGGGGCCGATCAACAACCGGAGGCTGCGGCAGTTGATTGTGGGAGGAGAAGCGCTGGAGAGCCAGCTGGCGCGGCGGGTGGTGGAACAGGCGAGCGGGCCGCTGGTGATCTGGAATGAATACGGGCCGACGGAAGCGACGGTGGCGTGCGTGTTGCACCGGTATGGAGCGGAGGATGAGGGGCGGGCGCAGGTGCTGATCGGGAAGGCGGGAGCGAATGCGCAGATCTACATTCTGGACGAGCGGCAGGAACCTGTGGCGGTGGGGATAACGGGAGAGATCTATATCGGAGGAGCCGGGCTGGCGCGGGGGTATATGAATCGGCCGGAGTTGACGGCGGAGCGGTTTGTGCCGGACCGGTTCAGTGAGACGGGAGGGAAGCGTCTGTATCGGACGGGCGACCGGGGACGGTATCAGGGCGATGGAAACATCGAGTATCTGGGGAGACAGGACGAGCAGGTGAAGTATCACGGCTACCGTGTGGAGTTGAATGAGATACGAATAGCGATCAATCAGTTTCCCGGGATACGAGACAGTGTGGTGGTGGTGGAGCGGGAAGAGAGTGGGCAGGAAGTGATGGTGGCCTACTATGTGTCGCGGCAGGAGCAGAAGGTGGGACAGCTGCGGGCGTTTCTGGAGGAGAGCCTGATCCAGGAGACGGTGCCGAACTTTTTTGTGCATTTGGCGAAGATGCCGCTGACCTTGAATGGGAAGGTAAATTACAAGGCGCTGCCGGGGGTGAAAGAGATCCGGAAGAAGGTGGTGAGCGGGCTGAACCAGGTGGAACCGCGGACGCCGACGGAAGAGATGGTGGCGGGGATCTGGAGTCAGGTGCTGCAGATGGAGAAGGTTGGGGTGGAGGACAACTTCTTCGAGTTGGGCGGGCATTCGTTGCTGGCGACGCAGGTGATGTCGCGGGTGCGGAGCGTGCTGGGAGTGGAGTTGCCGCTGCGTGGGATCTTTGAAGCGCCGACGGTGCATGGACTGGCGCAGGCGATTGAGCGGCAACGACAGTTGGGCAAAGGAGTGGAGGTATTGCCGATCGGACGGGCCGAGCGGAACCAGCAACTGCCCTTGTCGTTTGCGCAGCAGCGTCTCTGGTTTATCGATCAACTGGAACCAGGCAGCTCCGCCTACAACGTGCCTGTCAGTCTACGCCTTGCGGGAGATCTCAACCGGGCTGCCCTGGAGTGGAGCTTACGACAAATCGTACTGCGCCATGAAACGCTGCGCACTAGTTTCCCGACGCAGGACGGCGTACCTATTCAGAAGATTAATGACGAACTACAGATGGGATGGGAAATAGTTGATCTGCGAGATCTGAATCCAGCAGAACGTGAAGCACATGCCCGAAGGCTCGCCGCAGAGGAAGCAGGCAAGCCATTTGATCTGGCTCACGGCCCGCTGTTGCGGGTGAAGCTGCTGCAGTTGGCCGAGCAGGAGCATGTGCTCCTGGCAATGCTGCACCACATCGTCAGCGACGCCTGGTCAATCGGAGTGATGGTCCGCGAGTTCACACACTTATATCGAGCTTACGTGGAGGGCGAGCAGGCATCGCTTCCTGAGTTGCCGGTGCAGTATGCGGATTTTTCAGTCTGGCAACGGGAGTGGATGCAGGGCGAAGTGCTGGACGGGCAATTGGGTTATTGGAAAGAGCAGTTGGCTGCGGTGCCGTTGTTGAAGCTGCCGACCGACCGTCCCCGCCCAGCTCTGGAAAGCCATAGCGGGGGAACGGTGCGCTTCGAACTGGAGCGTGAGTTCACTGGTCAATTGAATTCGCTCTGCCGGCGAGAAGGGGTGACTCTATTCATGAGTCTGCTGGCTGCCTTCAAAGTCGTTCTGGGACGATATACAGGGCAGAGAGACATAGCGGTGGGGACTGACGTAGCCAATCGGAATCGTGTAGAGACAGAAGGGCTGATCGGGTTTTTCGTGAATGAGCTAGTTCTGCGGACAGATCTCAGCGGAGACATCAGTTTCCATGAGCTGTTGGCTCGGGTACGCCAGACTACTTTGCAAGCGTATGAGCACCAGGACCTTCCGTTCGAGAAGCTAGTCGAAGAGTTGCAGACGGAGAGGGACCTGGGGCGAGCTCCATTGTTTCAAGTGAGCCTTGTCATGCAGAACGCGCCCACTGAGCTGCTGCAGGTTCCCGGCGTAAAAGTGCAGCGGTTCGATTCCGGCGCCGACGCAGCGAAATTTGATCTCCAGTTGGTTGTTTCTGAAGATCGCGAGGGACTTCTTCGCGGGGTCGCGCTGTACGCCACCGATCTGTTTGATGGGAGCACGATCGAACGTCTGATTGGCCATGTGCGGCGCGTACTTGAGATCGTGATACGCGACGCAGAACAAAAAATTGACGAAATAGATTTGCTGACGATAGAGGAGAGGGAGCAGGTGGTAGTGGAGTGGAACCGGACGGGAGCAGAGTGTCCGGCGAGGTGTGTGCATGAGTTGATGGAGGAGGAGGCAGCGCGGAGGCCGCGGGCGGTGGCGCTGGAGATCGACGGGAGACAGATCAGCTATCGGGAGCTGAATGAGCGGGCCAATCAGGTGGCGCACTATCTGAGGAAGAAAGGGGTAGGGCCGGAAGTGCGGGTGGGAGTGTCGGTGGGGCGAAGCCTGGAACTGGTGGTCGGGCTGCTGGGAGTGATGAAAGCGGGCGGGGCATATGTGCCGCTGGACCCGGAGCATCCGGTGGAGAGACTGCGATTCATGATGGAAGATGCCGGAGTGGAGGTGCTGCTGACCGAAGAGCGGCTGCTGGGAGAGATGGCGGAGGCGGACGACGAAAAGATAGGGGAACAGAGACGGGACAATCCGGAGCGGAGGAACACGCTGGAGAACCTGGCGTATGTGCTGTACACGTCAGGGTCAACGGGGAAGCCGAAGGGAGTGGGCATCGAGCACCGGTCGTTGATGAACTACATCTGGTGGGCGCGGCAGGCGTACCAGTTGGAAGGAGGAAGAGGATTTGATTTTGCCCTGTACTCCTCGATTTCGTTTGATCTGACGGTGACGTCGATTTTTACGCCGCTGATTATGGGTGGATGTATCCATATATATGAGAGCGAGGAGGAGAAGGAGAACCTGATCGAGCGGGTGATTGCGGAGGACAAGGCGGAGACGGTGAAGCTGACGCCGAGCCACTTATCGACGCTGGGGCCGATCAACAACCGGAGGCTGCGGCAGTTGATTGTGGGAGGAGAAGCGCTGGAGAGCCAGCTGGCGCGGCGGGTGGTGGAACAGGCGAGCGGGCCGCTGGTGATCTGGAATGAATACGGGCCGACGGAAGCGACGGTGGCGTGCGTGTTGCACCGGTATGGAGCGGAGGATGAGGGGCGGGCGCAGGTGCTGATCGGGAAAGCGGGAGCGAATGCGCAGATCTACATTCTGGACGAGCGGCAGGAACCTGTGGCAGTGGGGATAACGGGAGAGATCTATATCGGAGGAGCCGGGCTGGCGCGGGGGTATATGAATCGGCCGGAGTTGACGGCGGAGCGGTTTGTGCCGGACCGGTTCAGTGAGACGGGAGGGAAGCGTCTGTATCGGACGGGCGACCGGGGACGGTATCAGGGCGATGGAAACATCGAGTATCTGGGGAGACAGGACGAGCAGGTGAAGTATCACGGCTACCGTGTGGAGTTGAATGAGATACGAATAGCGATCAATCAGTTTCCCGGAATACGAGACAGTGTGGTGGTGGTGGAGCGGGAAGAGAGTGGGCAGGAAGTGATGGTGGCCTACTATGTGTCGCGGCAGGAGCAGAAGGTGGGACAGTTGCGGGCGTTTCTGGAGGAGAGCCTGATCCAGGAGACGGTGCCGAACTTTTTTGTGCATTTGGCGAAGATGCCGTTGACCTTGAATGGGAAGGTAAATTACAAGGCGCTGCCGGGGGTGAAAGAGATCCGGAAGAAGGTGGTGAGCGGGCTGAACCAGGTGGAACCGCGAACGCCGACGGAAGAGATGGTGGCGGGGATCTGGAGCCAGGTGCTGCAGATGGAGAAGGTTGGGGTGGAGGACAACTTCTTCGAGTTGGGCGGGCATTCTTTGCTGGCGACGCAGGTGATGTCGCGGGTGCGGAGCGTGCTGGGAGTGGAGTTGCCGCTGCGTGGGATCTTTGAAGCGCCGACGGTGCATGGACTGGCGCAGGCGATTGAGCGGCAACGACAGTTGGGCAAAGGAGTGGAGGTATTGCCGATTGGACGAGCCGAGCGGAACCAGCAACTGCCACTGTCGTTTGCGCAGCAGCGTCTCTGGTTCATCGATCAACTGGAACCAGGTAGCTCCGCCTACAACATGCCTTTCGGACTGAAGTTGACCGGCCGAGTGGATCGGGTGGCATTGCAGGCAAGCATTCGTGAAATTGTTCTGCGTCACGAAGTGCTGAGAACCAGTTTCCCAGCCGACCAGGGTATCGCGGTCCAGAGGATTAGCAACGATCCTGCGTTTGGATGGGAGTATCTCGACCTGAAAGAGATGCGAGAAAAGGACCGACTAAGTGAAGTCCAGAACCTGGTGCGGAACGAAGCAGATGCACCATTTGATCTGGCCCACGGCCCGCTGTTGCGGGTGAAGCTGCTGCAGTTGAAGGACCAGGAGCACGTGCTCCTGATCACCATGCACCATATCGTCAGTGACGGATGGTCGATGAATGTAATGGCGGGGGAACTGGCAAGAGTTTATGAGTCACTCCGGGCAGGAGTTCCTTCATCGCTACCAGAACTGGAGATTCAATATGCAGATTATGCCGTTTGGCAGCGCGAGTGGTTGCAGGGTGAAGTGCTGGATCTCCAGTTGGAGTACTGGAAACAGCAATTAGCGGACACGCCGGAATTGGAATTAGCGACCGACTTCCGCCGTTCAGCGCTGGGAAGCCAGGCGGGTCGAGTGCTGGAATGGGCTTTGACGCCCCAACTTAGCCAGCAGTTGAAAGACTTGAGCAGAAAAGAAGGGGTCACGGTTTTTATGACCCTGATGGCTTGCTGGCAATTACTGCTTTCACGGTACACAGGTCAGGAAGATGTGACGGTCGGAACACCAGTAATGGGACGCCGCATGGGCGAGACCGAAGCGCTGATCGGCTTTTTTGTGAACACGTTAGTTTTACGGACGCGCTTTTCCAGGGGCACCAGCTTTCGCGAACTGTTGAAGCAGGTGCGTGAAACCACCCTGGATGCTTATGCCCATCAGGACATTCCTTTTGAAAAGCTGGTGGAAGAACTTCAGCCGAAGCGCCAATTGAACCGGACGCCTTTCTTCCAGGTAATGTTTTCGTGGATGAATGCTCCGAAGATGGAACTGGAATTACCCGGACTTAAATTGGAACAAATGAGCAGCGAGCTTGAAACGTCCAAGTTTGAAATTGTGGTGGCTGCGACTGAATCGGGCGAGAAAATCCAGGGAGCGGTGAGCTACCGCACGGCGCTGTACAAAGAGGGGACTATCAGGCGAATGATGGACCGCTTTGAGTGCCTGCTGGCCGAAATTGTTCGCGATGTCCATTGCGCGGTGGATGACATACCTCTTTTGAGTATGGATGATCGCCGGCAATTGCTGGTGGAGTGGAACCAGACCGAGGCTGACTTTCCCCACCAAACCGTACACCAACTCTTTGAGCAGCAGGCAGGACGGAACCCGGAGGCGGTCGCCATAGTGTCTGAAAGTGAACGGGTCAATTACGGCGAATTGAACCGGCGGGCCAATCTGTTGGCGGCGCATCTGCGGAGGCTTGGAGTCGGTCAGGAGATGAGGATAGGGGTTTGTGCGGAGCGCAGCCCGGAGATGGTGGTGGCGCTGCTTGCAATACTAAAAGCCGGAGGAGCATACGTTCCTCTGGACCCAGAATATCCAACGGCCAGGCTGCATTCCATGTTGGAAGATTCCGATATCGAACTGGTGCTCAGCCAACATAAGTTCCTGGAGCAACTGTCTTTCCATCGGGGAAGAACCATCGCCCTGGATCAAGAATGGAAAGAGAGCGAAAGCAAGTACAAGGAAAATTCGGAGGCGCCGAATACGGTCCACAACCTTGCCTACGTGATGTATACCTCGGGGTCAACGGGACGTCCGAAGGGAACAATGATCACCCACGAAGCGATTGTTCGTCTGGTGATGAACACGGATTACGTGCAGGTCCAACCCTCTGACCGCATGGCCAACATATCGAATCCCTCTTTTGATGCGGCGACGTTCGAAATATGGGGTGCGCTTCTGAATGGTGCGTCGCTGGTGGTGATGCCGAAAGAAGTCGTGATTAGTCCCCTGGCGCTGGCCCGCCGACTGGAAGAGGAGAACGTCTCCGTGATGTTTCTTACGACGGCGCTCTTCAATCACGTGGCGCGTGAAATCCCATGGGCTTTTCGAGGATTGCGATCTGTTTTATTCGGTGGCGAAATGGCCGATCCACAATGGCCTCGCAAGATTCTTGCAGACGCCCCTCCTCGATCTTTACTTAATGTATACGGCCCCACGGAGGCCACGACCTTCTCTACATGGTTTGAAGTCGGGGAAGCTGAGGGAGAAACGCTGCCTATTGGACGGCCGCTCAAAAACACGACGACCTATGTATTAAGGAATGCGTACGAACTTGTGCCGGTGGGAACAGTAGGTGAGTTGTGCATAGGAGGCCCGGGTCTTGCACGCGGGTATGTCAATCAGCCCGCGCTAACGGCCGAGCGGTTTGTGCCTAATCCTTATAGTGAACAACCAGGAAGCCGCCTCTACCGTACTGGCGACCACGTGAAGCAAGCAGAAGATGGTGTGTTCGAATTTGTGGGACGACGCGATCAGCAGATCAAGCTGAGAGGTTATCGCATTGAGCTAAGCGAGATCGAAGCCGTGCTGAATCGGCATGAAGCGGTGGATGAGAGCTGTCTGTTGTTGTGGGGCGAAGCCTCAGATGACAAGCGGCTCGTGGCCTATGTAGTGGCGAAAGCAGGTTCAGGTGAACTGCATTTGCGTGAGTATTTACGGGAGCGGTTGCCGGACTACTCTGTTCCTGGTTCCTTTGTGTTCCTGGAAACGTTGCCCCTGACTCTTAATGGGAAGATCGACCGTAAGGCGTTACCGACGCCTGAAAGCGCCCGAGATGGTTCCGGCCTGGTTCATGCTCGAACCGTTGTAGAAGCGACGCTGACGGGAATCTGGTGTGAGGTATTGAAACTCCAGAACGTAAGCGTTGAGGACAACTTTTTCGATCTGGGTGGGCACTCTTTGCTGGCGACGCAGTTGATGTCCCGTATACGGCAGGAGTGTGCCATGGAACTGCCGTTACGGTTACTGTTCGAGTCGCCCACCATTGCCGGGCTGGCCGCGCACATCGAGCAGCGACGTCAAGACGGAACAAGCTCGCAAACTGCCTTGATCCAGAGAGTCGAACGCAAGGGTTCGTTGCCATTGTCCTTTGCGCAACAGAGGTTATGGTTCATCGATCAACTGGAGCCAGGCAGCGCGGCTTACAACGTCCCATTCGGTCTTAAGCTAGTCGGCAGCGTGGACGCAGATGCGGTCAAGCAAAGCGTTCAGCAAATTGTGCAGCGCCACGAAGTGCTGCGGACTACGTTTGCCACCGAAGAAGGCGTTGCTGTGCAGAAGATCGAGAACGCTCCGGTGTTTGGGTGGGAAGAGATCGATCTGATTTCGATGGGAGAAACGGAAGGAGACGCTGAGGCCAGGAAAATAGCGCGGTTGGAAGCGGGTACGCCTTTTGATCTGGCTCGCGGACCTCTGCTTCGCATGAAGCTGCTACATCTGCCGGCAAACGAGCATGTCTTGCTGGTAAACATGCACCACATTGTGAGTGACGGTTGGTCGGTGGGAATCATGGTGCGTGAGTTTGCCCAGTTCTACGACGCCTCGGTGGAGGGAAAGGAGATAACGCTACCCGAGCTGCCGATCCAATATGCCGATTTTGCGGTCTGGCAACGAGAGTGGCTTCAGGGAGAAGTGTTAGAGAAACAACTTCAGTATTGGAAGAAGCAGCTCTCAGAAGTGCCGCCTCTCGAATTGAACACTGACCGGCCACGTTCCTTGGTGGAAAGCCATCGTGGGGAGCGCATCCAGCTTGAGATCGGTCAAGAGTTGACAAATCAGTTAAACGAGGCTGGCCGGCAGGGAGGCGCAACGCTGTTCATGACCCTGCTGGCGAGTCTGCAAGTCGTGCTCAGCCGGTATACAGGCCAAACAGACATCACAGTTGGTACTGATATTGCCAATCGCAACCGGGTCGAGACGGAGGGGCTGATCGGATTCTTCGTCAATGAATTGGTGATGCGCACGGATCTGAGCGGCGATCCAAGCTTACGCGAGCTGCTTTCACGCGTGAAGCAGACGGCGCTACAGGCTTACGAGAACCAGGATGTGCCTTTCGAGAAGCTGGTGGAAGAGTTACAGCCAGAACGGGACCTGGGAAGAGCTCCATTTTTCCAAGTCAGTCTTGTGCTGCAGAACACGCCGGAGAAGCGGTTGAAACTGCCCGGAGTGGAGGCCCGCCCATTTGATCCCGGTGATACCCGGCCAAAACTGGACCTGGAACTGGTGTTTGCCGAAGATCCGGAAGAAGGGTTGAAAGGGTCCATCACTTACGCAACGGATCTTTTTGATCGAAGCACGATCGAACGGTTCGCGGGCCATCTTTCCCATGTCTTGAGATCGCTGGCTTTCAATTCCGAGCAAGGAATCTCGGAGGTCAATCTGCTGTCGGCGGAGGAGCAGTTGGAGCTCCTGGTGGAGCGCAACCAAACAAAAGCCGCGTTGCCGCAGCATTGCGTGCAAGAACTCTTTGAGCAGCAGGTTGAAAGAACGCCTGAAACGGTCGCAGTCGAATGTGACGGACGGAGGATCAGCTACTGCGAGCTGAATGCCCGGGCCAATCAGTTGGCCGGTTATCTCCGCGACCATAACGTTGTGCCTGAGGTGCGAGTGGGAGTCTTCATGCGCCGCAGCGTGGAACTGCTGGTTGGATTCCTGGGCATCTTGAAGGCCGGCGGCGTTTATGTGCCGCTTGATCCCGACTACCCTGCGGAGCGTCTGCGCTTCATGGTGGACGACGCTAACGTAGCTGTGCTCCTGACATTTGAAGAGATGCTTCCATTCGAAGCGCCGGAAGTTCCGATGGTTTCTCTCAGAGACTGGGAGCCGATGGCGCGTTACAGCGCGGAAAATCCTGAATTGCTGAACCACATGGAAAGCCTCGCTTATGTGATGTATACGTCAGGATCTACGGGCAAGCCGAAAGGGGCGATGATAGAGCAGCGCGGAATGGTGAACCATCTGCGCGCCAAGATTTCCAGTCTGACCCTGACGGCCGCAGATTGCGTAGCGCAAAATGCATCTTCGTCCTTTGATATTTCTGTATGGCAGTTTTTGGCTGCTCTGCTGGTGGGTGCGCGTGTGTGCATCATCGGTGACGATGCCGCACGCGATCCATGGAAAACGCTGGCCCAGACGCAGGAGCTTGGCGTAACCGTGCTGGAAACTGTTCCCACCATGCTCGCGGTGATGATCGCGGAACAAAAGCGGGCCGGCTCCGAAGCTCTGCCCCTACGCAACTTGCGCTGCCTGATCTCAAATGCTGAAGCTCTACCTGCTGCGATGTGCGGTGAGTGGCTGCAGCTTCACCCCCATGTGCAACTCATCAACACATACGGCGCCACCGAGTGTTCGGATGACACTTGCCATTGCTGGATTAGCGAGCGGTTGCCGGAAACACTGGCGTACGCACCCCTTGGCTCTCCCATAACGAACACGACAGTTTATGTCTTGGACCAGTGGCAGCAACTTGTCCCCATGGGAGTTGCAGGAGAAATCTATATTGGCGGGATATGCCTGGGGCGCGGCTATCTGGATCAGCCAGCAATAACGGCGGAAAAATTTGTGCCTAATCCTTTCAGCGATATCAGCGGCGAAAGGCTCTATCGCACCGGTGATCGTGGAAGATGGGGCTCCGACGGCAGTCTGCAGTTCACAGGAAGAGCAGACCACCAATTGAAAATTCGCGGCCACCGCATCGAGTTGGGAGAAATCGAAGCGGCACTGAATGAACATCCCGGAGTGGAACAGGCGATCGTGATACCAGTGGATGACACGTTCGGCGGAAAAGAGCTTCTAGGCTGCATAGTGTTATCGCAGGGAGAAGGAAAGTTCGAAACAAAAGACATCCGCAGTCATCTGGCACAGCAACTGCCTGACTACATGGTCCCCGCTACGCTCCTGGAATTGCCGGAGTTTCCGTTAACACCCAGCGGGAAGGTTGACCGCAAGGCGCTGGCAGCTCTCAGGGTGAAGACCGATGATCAACTCCTGGACGTTTCACGCAATCTGGAGGAGGAAATCCTGAGCGGAATCTTCAGCGAAGTGCTGGGCCGGAGCAGGGTTGGAACAGGGGAAAGTTTCTTCGAGTTAGGTGGGCACTCACTGCTGGCAACGCAGATCATTTCACGCATCCGCACGGTCTTTAAAGTGGAATTGCCGTTGCGTACGCTGTTTGAATCGCCCACCGTGGCGGGTATGACGGTGCAGCTCAGAGCAGCACGTGGTTTAAGCACGGCGGATATGATTCAAATTCCCAGAGCGACGCGCGGAGCCAGGCTGCCTCTGTCGTTTGCGCAACAGCGGTTATGGGTGCTCGATCAACTGGAGCCAGGGAGCGTTGCTTACAACATACCGTTCGGAGTGAGGCTGCAAGGCACCCTCGACAAGCAGGTGTTGCATTGGAGCCTGGAAGAAATCGTGCGACGCCATGAAATCCTGCGGACCAGTTTTCCCGTAGTGGACGGTGAGCCAGTGCAAAGAATTGCTCAGGAATTTACTCTGGCCATCGAAGAAACCGATCTCACGGAATTGGCCGGGGAAGCGCAGGAAGAAGAAGTGAAACTGCGGGCCCGGGCAGAAGCAGCCGAGCCATTCAATCTTGCGAAGGGTCCGTTGGTTCGCCTGAAGCTGTTGCAATTGTCAGAGCAGGAGCATGTGCTGCTGGTCAATATGCACCATATCGTCAGCGATGGCTGGTCGGCCGGCATCATCATGCAGGAGTTCACGCGCTTATATGAGGCCGGCGTAAAGGGTGAAGGATCGCCACTGGCCGATTTGCCAATCCAGTACGCGGATTTTGCCCTGTGGCAGCGCGACTGGTTGCAGGGACCCGCGTTGGAAAATCACTTGCAGTATTGGACCAGACAACTGGCGGAATCACCGGTCCTCGAATTGCCGACAGACCGTCCGCGTCCGGCATTGCCGAGCCGTCGTGGCGCGAGCGTAGAAGTTGAATTTCCCAGCGAACTCAAGCCGGCATTGGAAGCCCTCAGCCGCCGTTTTGGAACAACTCTTTACATGACGCTTCTGACCGCTTTTCAGGTGCTGCTGGGACGCTATTCAGGTCAGACAGATGTGGTTGTTGGGGTGCCCATAGCTGGGCGGACTCATACGGAAATCGAGCCCTTGATAGGAATGTTCTTCAATGTGCTCGCATTGCGGACTGATCTCTCCGGAAATCCCACGGTTCAGGAACTGCTGGGCCGGGTACGGGAGACTGCGCTCGAAGGATATGCTCACCAGGAATTGCCTTTTGAGCGTCTGGTGGCGGAGTTGGCGCTGGAACGGAACCTGAGCTACAGTCCGTTGTTCCAGATCATATTTGAAATGAACAATACGCCGCAGGATACGCGTGAGCTTCCTGGCTTGCGCATTGAAAAAATGTGGACTGAATACGGCGTTGCCAAAGTGGACCTTACCTTGTCCATGTTCGATAGCCCCACTGCGCTGAGTGGCACAGTGCAGTTCAGTACCGACCTGTTCGACTCTTCAACCATTGAGCGTCTAATGCGGCACTATGTGACGCTGCTGGAGAGGATGGCAGGAGATGCGGGGCAGAGGATGTCGGAGCTGGGGCTGCTGACGGAAGGGGAGAGGCGGCAGGTGGTGGGAGAGTGGAACCAGACGGGGGAGGATTATGGGGAGGCGGTGTGCCTGCAGGAGTTGTTTGAGGAGCAGGCGAAGCGGACGCCGGACGAAGCAGCGGTGGTGTGGGAAGGGAAAGGGATGAGTTATGGGGAGCTGGAGAAGAGGTCGAACCAGCTGGGACATTATCTAAGGAAGCAGGGAGTGGGGCGGGAAGTGCGGGTGGGGCTGTGCGTGGGGCGGAGTCCGGAGATGGTGGTGGGGCTGCTGGGGATCCTGAAGGCGGGCGGAGCGTATGTGGCGCTGGATGGAAGCTATCCGAAAGAGCGGGTGGCGTTCATGGTGGAAGATGCGCAGGTAAGCGTGGTGCTGACGGAAGCGAGGTTGCTGGAGAAGCTGCCGGCGGGGGAAGAACAACGAGGAGAAGAAAGAGAAAGAGGAAGAGGAAGGCCGCAGGTGGTGTGTCTGGACCAGGAATGGGAGAAGATCGCGGGCGAGCGGGAGAGCCGGCCGGAGAGCGGAGTGACAGCGGAGAACATGGCGTATATCTACTACACGTCGGGGTCGACGGGAAGGCCCAAGGGTGTGGTGATGGCGCATGCGGGAATCGTGAACTACATGCGGTGGGGAGTGGAGGCCTACGAAGCCAGAGCGGGGAAAGGGGCGGCGGTGCATTCCTCGATCGCGGTTGATTTGACGTTGACGAACTTTTTGCCGCTGTTTGCCGGCAAGACGATGGTGCTGGTGGAGGAGAAGCCGGGAGTGGAAGGACTGGTGAAGCTGCTGCGGCAGAAGCCGGGATGGAGTTTGTTGAAGCTGACGCCGACGCACCTGACGCTGTTGAACGGGCAGTTGACGGCGGAGGAGAAGAGAGCCAGCACGCGGGTGCTGGTGATCGGGGCGGACAATCTGGTGGCGGAGCCGACGCTGGCGTGGCGGAAAGAGGCGCCGGGAGTGAAGCTGCTGAACGAGTATGGGCCGACGGAGACGGTAGTGGGATGCAGCATCTACCGGATCGGGGAAGGATCGCCGCGGCAGGGTGGAATGCCGATCGGGAAGCCGATTGCGAACATGACGATGTACGTGCTGGATACATACGGGCAGCCGTTGCCGGTGGGAGTGCCGGGGGAGCTGTACATCGGGGGGATCGGAGTAGCGCGGGGATACTGGGGACGGGCGGAGTTGACGGCGGAAAAGTTTGTGCCGGATGGGTTCGGAGGAGAAGCGGGAGCCAGGTTCTATCGCACGGGAGACCGGGCGAGGTTTTTAGAGGATGGAAACATAGAGTTTCTGGGAAGACTGGACCATCAGGTAAAGATCCGGGGTTACCGGGTAGAACCGGGAGAAGTGGAAGCGGTGCTGAGCGGATGTCCGGGAGTGCAGAAGGCGATGGTGGTGGTGCGGGAAGACACGCCGGGAGACAAACGGCTGGTGGGATATGTGGCGGCGCCGGGCGGAGGAGTGGAAGTAAAGGAGTTGCGGCAGTATCTGAAGGAGAGGCTGCCGGAGTATATGGTGCCGGTGGCGTGGGTGATTATGGAAGAGCTGCCGGTGCGGGGGAGCGGGAAGATTGACCCGAAGGACCTGCCGCGTCCGGAGATGGAGGGGAGCCAGGGGAAGGGCCAGGAAGAAGGACCGCGGACGGAAGTGGAGAGGGCGCTGGCGGGGATCTGGGAAGAGGTGCTTGGGGTAAAGCAGGTGGGGATCCATGACAACTTTTTCGAGTTGGGAGGGGACTCGATACTGAGCATACAGGTGATCACGCGGGCGCGGGAAGCGGGGCTGGGATTGCAGCCGCGGCAGATGTTCGAGCGGCAGACGATCGCGGAGTTGGCGGAGGTAGTGGGGAGCGAGAGCGCACAGGTGGAAGCGGAGCAGGGACTGGTGAACGGGGAAGTGGAACTGACGCCGATCCAGAGGGCATTTTTCGAATGGGGACTGGTGAAGCCGGAACATTACAACCAGTCGGTGCTGCTGGAAGTGGGAAGAGGAGTGGATACGGGGGTGCTGGAAGAAGCGATGGTGGGGTTGCTGGACCAGCATGACGGGTTGCGGATGAGGTATGAAGAGCGGGAGGGAGAAGGATGGCGGCAGTGGTGTGAAGCCGAGGTGCAGGAGAGCGTGTACGAGCGGAAAGACCTGTCGTGGATCGGGGATGAAGAGGAGCAGCGGGCAGAGCTGGAACGGGATGCGGGAGAGGTGCAGGGGAGCCTGGATATCAGGACAGGGCGGGTGGTGAGAGTGGTGGAGTATGAACTGGGCCAGGAGCGGGGAAAGAGACTGCTGCTGACGGTGCATCACCTGGTGATGGACGGAGTGTCGTGGCGGATATTGCTGGAAGACCTGGAGCGGGGGTATGGACAGAGGCAGGCGGGCGAGGAGCTGAATCTGGGAATGAAGACGACCTCGTACCAGCAGTGGGCGGAGAAGCTGCGGCAGTATGGAGAGAGCGACGCGGTGCGGCAGGAGATGGAGTACTGGGGCGGGGAAGAGAGAAAGAGAGCGGGGCGGTTGCCGCGGGACGAAGAAGAAGCAGGCGAAGCAGCGAACCTGTTTGGGACGCAGAGCGGGGTGACGGTGTGGCTGGAGGAAGAGGAGACGAGGAAGCTGCTGCAGGAAGTGCCGGGAGTGTATCAGACACAGATCAACGATGTGCTGCTGACGGCCCTGGGACGGGTGTGCGGAGAGTGGAGCGGAAGCGAAGCGGTGCTGGTGGATCTGGAAGGGCATGGGCGGGAAGACATATTTGCGGAAGTGGACATTTCGCGGACGGTGGGATGGTTTACGGCGATGTATCCGGTGCTGCTGGAAGTAGGAGAAGCGGGAGAGTGGGAGCCGGGAGCGGCGCTGAGCGGGACCAAGGAGCGGTTGCGCGGAGTGCCCCGGCGAGGGATCGGGTATGGAGCGTTGCGCTACGGGAGAGGGAACGGGAGTGAAGCGATGAGGCAGCGGCTGGAAGAGATGCCGCAGGCCGAGATCAGCTTCAACTATCTGGGACAGATCGATCAGATACTGCAGGGCTCGAAGTTGTTCCGGCCGGGACGGGAACGGATAGGGAGCGAATCGGCGGCGGAGAATCCGCGGCAGCATGTGCTGGCGGTAAGCGGGATAGTGGTGCAGGGCAAACTGCAGCTGGACTGGAACTACAGCGGAAAGCTGCATCGGCGGGAAACCATTGCCGCGCTGGCGGAACGCTACCTGGATTGTCTGCGCCAGCTCATTGCTCACTGCCTCACCCCCGACGCCGGCGGTTTTACCCCGTCCGATTTTGATTTAGCAAAGATGACCCCAGGAGCGTTACGGCAGGTGGCCGCTCAGTTGGACGACTAGCATTGCGTTCAGATTCGAGCTTAAAGGTGAAGTGGGTTCGGTAACCACGTTCGTCAGCAATACCATCCGCGGGATTGCGAAGTATTTGTGATCTCGCAGCAAATCTTCTTTTCGCAATCCGCTGCAATCCACAACATCACTCGCGGATATTGTCATTACGCGAAATTCTTTACTAAGAGCTGATTTCTCTGGAGAGAGCATGAACCCCATTACTACAGAACCCGTAAACACCGCGTCGCACACCAAGTTGCCAAACGTGGAGGATATCTATCCGCTCTCACCGATGCAGCAGGGAATGCTCTTTCATTCGCTCTATGAGCCTGAATCGGGAGTCTATTTCTTCCAGGTAGGTTTCAAATTGGATGGGCGGCTGAACAGCGAGGCATTCCGCCGTGCCTGGGAAGAATTGGTTCGACGCCACTCTGTGCTCAGAACGGGATTTTTGTGGGAGGGATTGGATGAGGCCGTCCAGGTCGTGCGCAGAAAAGTGGAGTTGCCATGGCGCGAAGAGGACTGGCGAGTATTTGACAAAGTTGAACGAGAAAAGCTTTGGAGCCAGTTTCTGGAAGAGGACCGGCGGCGAGGTTTTGATCTTAAACGAGCTCCGCTGTTCCGGCTCACATTGATACGTGTCGATGAGGAAAGTTATTACTTTGCCTATAGCATTCACCATCTCCTGGTGGATGGCTGGTGTCAGGACATCATGACGCGTGAAGTCTTCCAGATGTATGAAGCATTTCGAACGGGGCGCGAACTGAGGTTGCCGTCCACGCGTCCATACCGTGAATACATTGGCTGGCTGCAGAAACAGGATGAGCAAAAGGCTGAAGCTTTCTGGCGTCAGGAATTGCAGGGATTTACCCACGCGATTCGCCTGGGAATCGAGCGTGAACGAGTCGAAGAAGGAGCCAGAGGAGCGCAGGACCAGAGTGAGATAACCGTATTCATGGGACGCGATGCGACCGCAAAAGTGGACGCGTTAGCCCGCAGTTTGCAAGTCACGCTCAACACATTGGTTCAGGGCGCATGGGCATTCTTGTTGTCGCGATACAGCGGTGAAGCCGATGTGCTCTTTGGCGCCGCGGTGTCAGGAAGATCAGCCTCTGTCCGAGGCATTGAGTCCATGCTTGGACTTTTCTTCAATACGCTTCCGGTCCGATTGCGCATCAATGGAGCCGACACAATCGCGTCCTACATGAAAGCTCTGCAAAGCAAACAGGCGGTGATCCGGGATTTTGAGTACAGCCCGCTATTAAAGGTACAGAAGTGGAGCGATGTTCCTCGTGGGAAGCCGCTGTTCGAATACATGGTGGTCTTTGCTAACTACGCGAAGAGTACAGCCCCCGCTGAACGGAGTGGATCGAGTCTCGAGATCGGCGTTCTCACGAGTTTCGAGATTAATAACTATCCGCTAACGCTGACCGTTGGTCCTGGGGACGACCTTTCTTTTCGATACAACTTCAATCGCAAGAGCTTCGACGCCGTGAGCATGGAGCGCATGCTGAGACATCTGTGCATGCTGCTGGAGAGGATGGCAGGAGATGCGGGGCAGAGGATGTCGGAACTGGGGCTGCTGACGGAAGGGGAGAGGCGGCAGGTGGTGGGAGAGTGGAACCAGACGGGGGAGGATTATGGGGAGGCGGTGTGCCTGCAGGAGTTGTTTGAGGAGCAGGCGAAGCGGACGCCGGACGAAGCAGCGGTGGTGTGGGAAGGGAAAGGGATGAGTTATGGGGAGCTGGAGAAGAGATCGAACCAGCTGGGACATTATCTAAGGAAGCAGGGAGTGGGGCGGGAAGTGCGGGTGGGGCTGTGCGTGGGGCGGAGTCCGGAGATGGTGGTGGGGCTGCTGGGGATCCTGAAGGCGGGCGGAGCGTATGTGGCGCTGGATGGAAGCTATCCGAAAGAGCGGGTGGCGTTCATGGTGGAAGATGCGCAGGTAAGCGTGGTGCTGACGGAAGCGAAGTTGCTGGAGAAGCTGCCGGCGGGGGAAGAACAACGAGGAGAAGAAAGAGAAAGAGGAAGAGGAAGGCCGCAGGTGGTGTGTCTGGACCAGGAATGGGAGAAGATCGCGGGCGAGCGGGAGAGCCGGCCGGAGAGCGGAGTGACAGCGGAGAACATGGCGTATATCTACTACACGTCGGGGTCGACGGGAAGGCCCAAGGGTGTGGTGATGGCGCATGCGGGAATCGTGAACTACATGCGGTGGGGAGTGGAGGCCTACGAAGCCAGAGCGGGGAAAGGGGCGGCGGTGCATTCCTCGATCGCGGTTGATTTGACGTTGACGAACTTTTTGCCGCTGTTTGCCGGCAAGACGATGGTGCTGGTGGAGGAGAAGCCGGGAGTGGAAGGACTGGTGAAGCTGCTGCGGCAGAAGCCGGGATGGAGTTTGTTGAAGCTGACGCCGACGCACCTGACGCTGTTGAACGGGCAGTTGACGGCGGAGGAGAAGAGAGCCAGCACGCGGGTGCTGGTGATCGGGGCGGACAATCTGGTGGCGGAGCCGACGCTGGCGTGGCGGAAAGAGGCGCCGGGAGTGAAGCTGCTGAACGAGTATGGACCGACGGAGACGGTAGTGGGATGCAGCATCTACCGGATCGGGGAAGGATCGCCGCGGCAGGGCGGAATGCCGATCGGGAAGCCGATTGCGAACATGACGATGTACGTGCTGGATACATACGGGCAGCCGTTGCCGGTGGGAGTGCCGGGGGAGCTGTACATCGGGGGGATCGGAGTAGCGCGGGGATACTGGGGACGGGCGGAGTTGACGGCGGAAAAGTTTGTGCCGGATGGGTTCGGAGGAGAAGCGGGAGCCAGGTTCTATCGCACGGGAGACCGGGCGAGGTTTTTAGAGGATGGAAACATAGAGTTTCTGGGCAGACTGGATCATCAGGTAAAGATCCGGGGTTACCGGGTAGAACCGGGAGAAGTGGAAGCGGTGCTGAGCGGATGTCCGGGAGTGCAGAAGGCGATGGTGGTGGTGCGGGAAGACACGCCGGGAGACAAACGGCTGGTGGGATATGTGGCGGCGCCGGGCGGAGGAGTGGAAGTAAAGGAGTTGCGGCAGTATCTGAAGGAGAGGCTGCCGGAGTACATGGTGCCGGTGGCGTGGGTGATTATGGAAGAGCTGCCGGTGCGAGGGAGCGGGAAGATTGACCCGAAGGACCTGCCGCGTCCGGAGATGGAGGGGAGCCAGGGGAAGGGCCAGGAAGAAGGACCGCGGACGGAAGTGGAGAGGGCGCTGGCGGGGATCTGGGAAGAGGTGCTTGGGGTAAAGCAGGTGGGGATCCATGACAACTTTTTCGAGTTGGGAGGGGACTCGATACTGAGCATACAGGTGATCACGCGGGCGCGGGAAGCGGGGCTGGGATTGCAGCCGCGGCAGATGTTCGAGCGGCAGACGATCGCGGAGTTGGCGGAGGTAGTGGGGAGCGAGAGCGCACAGGTGGAAGCGGAGCAGGGACTGGTGAACGGGGAAGTGGAACTGACGCCGATCCAGAGGGCATTTTTCGAATGGGGACTGGTGAAGCCGGAACATTACAACCAGTCGGTGCTGCTGGAAGTGGGAAGAGGAGTGGATACGGGGGTGCTGGAAGAAGCGATGGTGGGGTTGCTGGACCAGCATGACGGGTTGCGGATGAGGTATGAAGAGCGGGAGGGAGAAGGATGGCGGCAGTGGTGTGAAGCCGAGGTGCAGGAGAGCGTGTACGAGCGGAAAGACCTGTCGTGGATCGGGGATGAAGAGGAGCAGCGGGCAGAGCTGGAACGGGATGCGGGAGAGGTGCAGGGGAGCCTGGATATCAGGACGGGGCGGGTGGTGAGAGTGGTGGAGTATGAACTGGGCCAGGAGCGGGGAAAGAGACTGCTGCTGACGGTGCATCACCTGGTGATGGACGGAGTGTCGTGGCGGATATTGCTGGAAGACCTGGAGCGGGGGTATGGACAGAGGCAGGCGGGCGAGGAGCTGAATCTGGGAATGAAGACGACCTCGTACCAGCAGTGGGCGGAGAAGCTGCGGCAGTATGGAGAGAGCGACGCGGTGCGGCAGGAGATGGAGTACTGGGGCGGGGAAGAGAGAAAGAGAGCGGGGCGGTTGCCGCGGGACGAAGAAGAAGCAGGCGAAGCAGCGAACCTGTTTGGGACGCAGCGCGGGGTGACGGTGTGGCTGGAGGAAGAGGAGACGAGGAAGCTGCTGCAGGAAGTGCCGGGAGTGTATCAGACACAGATCAACGATGTGCTGCTGACGGCCCTGGGACGGGTGTGCGGAGAGTGGAGCGGAAGCGAAGCGGTGCTGGTGGATCTGGAAGGGCATGGGCGGGAAGACATATTTGCGGAAGTGGACATTTCGCGGACGGTGGGATGGTTTACGGCGATGTATCCGGTGCTGCTGGAAGTAGGAGAAGCGGGAGAGTGGGAGCCGGGAGCGGCGCTGAGCGGGACCAAGGAGCGATTGCGCGGAGTGCCCCGGCGAGGGATCGGGTATGGAGCGTTGCGATACGGGAGAGGGAATGGGAGTGAAGCGATCAGGCAGCGGCTGGAAGAGATGCCGCAGGCCGAGATCAGCTTCAACTATCTGGGACAGATCGATCAGATACTGCAGGGCTCGAAGTTGTTCCGGCCGGGACGGGAACGGATAGGGAGCGAATCGGCGGCGGAGAATCCGCGGCAGCATGTGCTGGCGGTAAGCGGGATAGTGGTGCAGGGCAAACTGCAGCTGGACTGGAACTACAGCGGAAAGCTGCATCGGCGGGAAACCATTGCCGCGCTGGCGGAACGCTACCTGGATTGTCTGCGCCAGCTCATTGCTCACTGCCTCACCCCCGACGCCGGCGGCTTTACCCCGTCCGATTTTCCTTTGACCAAATTAACGCAGAACGAGATCAACCAGTGGATCCGAAAGCAAGATGGAATTGAAGATGCTTACCCACTATCCGCTGCACAGCAGGGAATGCTATTTCATTCTCTTTTTGAATCGGGAACGCAAACATATTTTGTGCAACTGAGCTGTCATTTCGCTCAACTGAACGTAGAGGCATTCCAGCGTGCCTGGAATGAAGTGATTCAACGGCATGGAATCCTTCGCACCGGGTTCTTGTGGGACGGTCTGGAAGAACCGGTGCAGGTTGTTCGAAGGATGGTGGAGCAGCCGTGGCATGAACTCGACGCACGCGATCTGGGACAGGCGGACCAGGAAGTGAAATGGCAGAAGTTCCTTATTGAAGATCGGCAGCGTGGATTTGATCTGCAAAAAGCGCCGCTGCTGCGCCTCACCCTGATGAGGACCACTGAAAATGGGTACTATTTCGCCTGGAGCACTCATCACATCTTGCTGGATGCCTGGTGTCGCGAGATATTGATCAGGGAAGTGTTTACCTTCTATGAAGCTTATCAGCAGGGGTCGGCCATCCAGCTGAAACGGCCACCCCTTTACCGCGACTACATCGCGTGGCTAAAGAAACAGGATGAGAAAGCGATAGAAACGTTTTGGCGCAAAGAGCTGAAGGGAATAACAACTGCCACGCGGCTGGGAATCGAGCGGAAACGCGCACAGACGGATGAATGGCAGGAAACTGTCGAAGTGATTCTTCCGGCGGGCAAGGAACTGACGGAAAAGCTCGAAAGTCTGGCCAGGAAGCATCAGTTCACGCTCAATACTCTCGTCCAGGGCGCATGGGGATTGTTGTTGAGCCACTATAGTGGAGAGCGAGACGTAATCTTCGGTATGCCCGTATCCGGCCGTTCGGCCGCTATTCCTGGAATTGAAGAAATCGCAGGCCCATTCATTAATACTTTGCCGGTCCGCGTGCATGTTGAGTGGGAAGAAACGCTCAGCCAGTATTTACAACGGCTACAGACGCGGCAGGCGGAAGTACGCGACTTTGAGCACAGTTCGCTGTTGAAGGTGCAAGGGTGGAGCGATATCCCGCACGGTACACCATTGTTTGAAAATATTGTGGTGTTTGAAAATTACCCGGCCGATACCGCCTTGCAACTGAAGGTGGGAGCGGGCATGGATATTAGTGCCTCCTCAGGTTTCATGAGCAACCACTATCCGCTCACTTTGACCATTATTCCGCGGGGCGAATTGTCATTCATGGCTACCTATGAGCGGCAGTCATTCGAATCGGGAAGCGTTGAGCGGATGCTGGGCCAGTTGCGGACTGTACTGGAAAATATGGCATCCGGACTGGAACAGAAATTGGGGCAGGTTTCTTTGTTAACCCAGGCTGAATTGGGTCGGGCGGTGATGGAATGGAATCAGACTCAGGTCCCGTCTTCGTCCATGACCGTGCACGAACTTTTTGCGGAGCAGGCTGCAAAGACGCCCCAGTCCATTGCCGTGACATGGCAGGGAGTGCAACTCACATATCGGGAATTGGACCAGCGCGCCAACCAGTTGGCCCACTATCTTCGCAACATGGGAATTGGTCCAGAAATGCGAGTGGGGTTGTGCATTGATAGGAGCCATGAATTGGTCATTGCTCTGCTGGGAGTGTTGAAATCCGGAGCCGCCTATATTCCGCTCGACCCGGCTTATCCTCCGGAGCGACTGGCGTTCATGCTGCAAGACGCAGAGATTCCAGTTCTGCTGACCAGCAGTGACTTGCGCAACGGATTGCCGACTGCCTGGGCGCAGGTGCTTTGTATCGACACGGATTGGCCGGACATCTCGAGTTTCCCGGTTCACAAACCTGAGACTTGTGTAGATGGAGACAATCTCGCCTATATGATCTACACTTCAGGTTCCACAGGAAAGCCGAAAGGCGTTGCAGTAACGCATCGCGGCCTCGCAAACTATCTCCAATGGGCCATTCAAGCCTACGGCTTCCAGCCTGACGTAGTGTCTCCTTTGCATTCTTCGCTAAACTTCGATCTGACAGTGACTAGCGTCTATCCCGCACTGCTGACCGGAGGACGCGTTGTGGTGCTGCCACAAAATGCTGGAGTCAGCGAGGTGGCTAAATGCCTGGGATCGGGAGATCAATGTCTTCTCAAGCTGACTCCTGGTCACTTGCAGGTGCTGAATGGTCTTCTCGAAAAAGATAGCTTCGCTGCTAGCAATGCAATAGCGCTGGTAATTGGCGGAGAGATGCTGAGATATGCCGATCTGAAATTCTGGATGTTGGCTGCACCCGCCACTCGGCTGATCAATGAATATGGTCCCACTGAGACGGTTGTGGGGTGCTGTGTCTATGAGGTGGAGAGAAATGCAGATGCGCTAGGTGCGGTGCCCATTGGAAGACCCATCTCGAACATGAAAATGTTCGTGCTGGATGAGATGCTGCAGCCTGCGCCTGTTGGGGTCAAGGGTGAAGTCTACATCGGGGGCGAAGGCGTTGCTCGAGGATACTGGCGCCGTCCTGACTTGACCGCAGAGCGCTTTGTTCCCGATCCCTTTAGTGAGACAGGTGGCGGACGCCTCTATCGCGCAGGCGATCTTGCCCGCTATAGAGACGATGGAATCATTGAATATCTCGGACGCACCGATCACCAGATCAAGCTGCGGGGTTACAGGATTGAGTTGGGTGAAATAGAATCCGTGTTGGCCGGGCATCCAGCAGTCAGGCAATCGGCCGTTATAGTGCGAGAAGATGATCAGGACGATCAGCGGCTGGTGGGCTATGTGGTGTTGAATGAGGGTAGCGACCAGCCGACACCGGATGAATTGAAGGACCATCTCCGAACGAAACTTCCAGAGTACATGATACCGAGCTCCCTTATCGTCCTGGAGCAGCTGCCGCTCACCGCGAATGGAAAACTAGATAGCAAGTCGCTTCCCAGGCCCGGAACTGCGGTATCCGCGGCTGAAATGGCGCCATACGATGACATAGCGACGAAATTGGAAATTATCTGGCAAGAGGTGCTCAAAGTTTCTACAATTGGCCGCCACCAGACTTTCTTTGAACTCGGTGGCCATTCATTGCTTGCGATCCGGTTGATCAAGAGAATCCAGGAGCAGTTCGGCCAGGAGCTGCCTATATCTGCGGTGTTTGAAGCCGCAACCATCGAGCAGATGAGCAATCTATTGCGTGGTGATTACCGCCCCAAAGGTAGATCAAACCTGGTTCCACTGCATCCTCACGGCTCCAGGCGGCCTCTCTTCTTCGTCCATCCGGGAGGAGGTGGCGTTGGCGGCTATCGGGATTTGGCACAGCTGCTGGGGGATGATCAACCCTTCTATGGTCTGCAGGCGCTGGACGATGAAGAGAACAAGGACGAATCCATTCTTTCCATTGAACAACGCGCGGCACGCTACATTGAAGCGATACAAACAGTTGATCCCGAAGGGCCGTACATCCTTGGCGGATGGTCGATGGGCGGCTTCATTGCTTATGAGATGGCGCAGCAACTCAAGCGGCAAAATCGGGAAATAGCCGGGTTGCTTCTGGTGGATATCGTTGCCCAAACTCAGTCAGACCTGCCTTCCTATGGAGACGAGGCAGAAGAGCTGCTGGAAGTCACTCGGGAAATGGGCACAACCACATTCTCTTTGGAGTCGGTTAAGGAGAAAGGGATTGAGGAAAGGTTGAGTTATCTCCTCAACCAACTGATTGAAGCTAAAGTTCTTGCGCCTGAGATCACGGTTCCGCTGGTCCGTAGCTTCTTGAAGGGACTAAGAAGAAGGAACCAATCGATGATCGATTACAAACTAAGTCCCTATAGTGGACCGGTGACACTCATCCGTGCTGAACAGGGTAGGACCACGATTTCTCCTGAGATAAATTCAGCCGATCCCACTTTGGGATTTTCCGGTTTGTGCGCGAAAGTGCAGGTAGCATTCGTGCCTGGAACCCACTATGATCTGATGTTTCCGCCTCATGTGGAAAGATTGGCGGAAGCGGTTAAAAAATCTCTTCAGGATTTCAGTCTTTGCCAGGAAGAAGCTAGCCTGCAAAAGGGTTTTGTAGCTGTTTAGTAACGATAGTAGCTGCTACCTTAGGTTTAAGTTACTTGCGTTTCATGCCATTTTGGCTAACAATTTAAGCGGTTCTGCGTCATATCGTTAAGGGGGAACCATGGAAGCTTTTTTTCAGGATGTACGCTATGGGTTTCGCATGCTGCGCCGGAATCCAGGTTTTGGCTTAACCGCCATCCTCATTCTCGCCATTGGGATTGGGGCCAACACTTCTGTTTTCAGCATCGTAAATTCGATCCTCTTAAAGCCGCTTCCTTACCCGGACCACCAACGTCTGGTGATGTTGAGAGACACCGGTGATCGCGATACCAAGACCCCCCTGTCATACCCGGAATTTCAGGCATGGAGAGATCACAAGGAAATCTTTGACTCCGTCGGCTCGTACTTTGTTGGCTCCGCCGACCTTACCAGTCCCGGAGAGCCGCAGCAGTTCGATGTTTTGAATATTTCAGGCGAGCTCCTTCCCATGTTGGGAACGCCTCTACGGTTGGGCCGCAGCTTTTCTGCCGAAGAGGAATTACAAGATGGGCCACCGGCAGTTATCGTTTCAGATGCATTTTGGCATAATCGCCTGCACACTGATCCTGCTGCTGTGGGCGGGACGCTTACCCTGAAAGGAAAAAACTATACGGTTGTTGGCATACTGTCTCCTGATTTTCACTTTGCCAACGATGCCGATCTGGTGTTGCCGTTGCGGCTGAATTCCGAAACGGCGCCTCCGCGATATAACTTTCTCAGGGTGATTGGCAGGCTCCGCGAAGGGCTCACTCTGCAAGGAGCGCGCAATGCTGCATCAGCTGCGGTGGCCTCAGTAAATAACCTTGCCTCCAGCACCGATGGCGTTTCCATTTCCCTTGTGCCGCTACAGGATGTTCTGGTTGGCGATTCCCGTCCGCTGCTACTTGCGCTTTTGGGAACGGTGGCATTTGTGTTGCTGATCGCCTGCGCCAATACCGCCAACCTGCTGCTCGCCAGGGCGGCGTCAAGAGAAAAAGAAATAGCAATCCGTATTTCAGTGGGATGTGCTCGCACGCGCTTGATTCGCCAGTTATTGACGGAGAGCCTGTTGCTCTCGGTCCTGGGCGGCGTACTGGGACTTGCAATCGCACGTTGGGGTTTGGGGTTGCTGGTGAACCTTCTCGGTGACCGGCTGCCGAACTCTGCTCAGGTCCACCTTGATGGAACCGTTCTTGCGTTTACGGCGGCCCTTTCCATTATCACGGGAATTCTGTTCGGCCTTGCTCCTGCGTTCCAGGCCGGCAAGCAGAACCTGGTTGACCGGCTCAAACTCGGCGGCCGGCTCTCTGGCGGCATCACCAACGCTCAGGTCATTCGGAATACTTTGATCATTGGTGAAATCGCATTTTCGCTCGTCCTGCTGGCCGGCACAGGTCTGCTACTCCGCAGCTTCGTGCGACTGGCGAACGTGGACAAGGGATTCGACGCGGACCATGTGTTAACCATGCACATCGCAGTATCTTCGGACAAATATCCGAATCCCAAAAAAGAAATAACTTACCTGAACCAAATCGTCCAAAACACGAAGAATTTGCCTGGAATTGATGCCGTTGGATTCGTTACCAACCTTCCTTTCTCGGGTGATACGGTGAGTGGCGATTTTCTGATTGAAGGCGTTGATTTTGATCCGAGCAATATGAACCACGCCTCAAAGCAGTTTGTTGTCGGTGACTACTTCCGCTCCATGCACATGCCATTAATCAAGGGGCGTTACCTCAATGAATCGGACACCGCCGAATCGCGTCCTGTCGTCGTGGTCGACCAGGGTTTTGTCCGGCACTATTTTCCCAACCAGGATCCCATTGGCAAGCACATTGATGTGGGATGGGGTAAGAGATTCTGGAGCGAAATTGTAGGAGTCGTGGGCGACGCCAGAGAACTTGCCATCACTGATTCTCCCATTCCGACAATCTATTCTCCGATGGCCCAAAAACCTGATCTGCTTGAGTTCCTGGCTTTTAATCTTGCGGTTCGCACGAAGGTCGATCCGGCCTCTGAAGCCCAGGCAGTAAGCAGCCAGATCCATCAACTCGACGGCACGCAGGTGATTTCAAAAATACGCACCATGGATACCCTGATTGACACAAAGCTGGCCTCGCGCCGCAATCCCATGTGGCTCTTTGGGACTTTCAGCGTCATTGCCCTGTTTCTGGCTGCTATTGGAATTTATGGTGTGCTCTCGTACTACGTGCTTCAGCGGAGCAGCGAAATTGGAACCCGCATGGCTCTCGGCGCCCAGCGGAGCGACATCCTCAAGCTGATTCTGGGCCACGCATTCAAGCTCGTCGTTGCCGGCTTGGTCGTTGGTTTGGCCGTCTCCTTTATGGTTGCGCGCACCTTGACCAGCTTGCTGTTTGGTGTGCAACCTACGGACCTACCAACCTTCTTTGGGGTATCTGTTTTGCTGGGCACCCTTGCTCTCATCGCGTGTGGTGTGCCGGCGTTGCGAGCAACCCGAGTAGACCCCCTGGTGGTTTTAAGAAATGACTAGGCCGGTCCAAATATAGCGGATACAAAGCGCGACGACCCTGCCGTTGACAGAACGGCAGGCGTTTTTTGACGCTCGGGTTTCATCCTGGGGCTAAATGATGTGTGCCCCATTTTCCCTCCATCGTTGGGCCAATCTTGAAAATACGTCAAAATGCTGCTGAATGGCATACGTAAGGAAAGTGCGATGATCACAGCAGAGTCTCCTGTAATTTCTCAACATCTTATTACCCCTCCCGACAGCGAATGGGCGTTCTGGCGCTGCGTCTGTCTTCGGGGCGCAGGATTCCCCGCGGAAGGCATCCTGAAGTTGGCTGCACCAGAGGAACTGGCAACTGCCGTCAATCGTGTTCTTGAAGCCCGGCAAGAAGTGAAGCTCGCGCAAGAGAAGGCGCTCAGCCAGATCAACCTTGCGCTTGACTCACTCCGGGCTAGAGAACAATGGCATGATAAGAAAGCACGCAATCTCCTGCTCGATGCAAAACGCGCCCTCACTGAAAGGCAAGTGCCCCGTTCAATACCTGAATCATTAACGCCTGACGTGATGGAAGCATTCACGGCGGCCCTTCAGCAGATGGACGAGGCGCGCGCCCATTTCAATGAGAGGTTTTCCCAATTGGCAGGACAGACCAGCGAAGCAATCCGCGAGATTGCCAGCCTTCCCGCTTTTCGCGAGGCCATTACCTGGCAGAACCGCGCAACCATCCGCACCGCATTGGAGCCGCTCGTGCGGAAGTCGCTCAGCGGTGGCCCGCGCAGATCCGCGCAAAAACAGCATGAAGAGCTGGTGGCCAGCTATTGGCAACGCTACTGCGTGAAGAACGACACAATCGGTTTTTTTGGACCGGTGGGTTGGGCCCGGTTTGTGGCGGAAGGCGATCCTGTTGCCGCAAAGCCTGGTGCTCAAATCACAACCGCGCGTAAAGTCTACTGGGAAGGGTGGGCGATTGAGGCGTTGGGTGCGGTGATTGCTTCCAAATTTAAAACCCAGCAATGGATCGCACCTATTCTGTTGCCCTTTCTCCGGGTTGGAAATACCGTTCTGTACCATCCTACGTTTGGTCCTATTCGAATCTCGCCTAAGCAGGCGGCCATCCTGCGGGCGTGCGACGGTCGTGATACTGCCCAGGAAATCGCGAAGAAGATTATTCAATCGCCAGCCGGACGTGGTCAGACCGAAAGCGATATTTACAAGACGCTCAATGAAATGGCCGACAAAGGCATGGTGTTCTGGAAATTCAATATTCCCATGGGACCGCATCCAGAGCGGGATTTGCAAGCTGCTTTGCAGCGCATTGAGGACGTCGAAATTCGGAAGTGCGCCGTGAGCTTGCTCGACGAACTGGATTCAACGCGAATTTGCCTTGAGGGTTCCGCCGGTGATCCGGAAAAACTGAATCTTGCCTTTGATAATCTGGAGCAGACTTTTACGCGGCTTACAGGTCTTTCGGCTACACGGAACCAGGGCAAGATTTATGCCGGCAGGAATCTGGTATACGAGGATTGCCGTCGCGATTGTGAAGTGCAACTCGGTCCAGAGTTGTTGAAATCTATCGCGGCTCCACTTTCTCTGCTGCTTGGCAGTGCCAGATGGTTCACCGCGCAAGTCGCCGATGTTTACAAGAAGAAACTTGCCGAAATCCATCATGAAATTGCCCGGGTATCTGGGCATGCAGCAGTGAACGCCGCGGAACTCTGGGGAAAAGCCATGCCGCTGTTCTTTGACGGCGCAAACGAACTCATCGCCCCGGTACAGTTAGAGTTCCAGCGCAAGTGGGACCGCATTTTTCAGCTAGCGGAAACCTGTGAGCCGGCCAACTATTCCTGCGATGAACTCCGCAGCCGCGTAGCAGATGAGTTTCCAGCCAGCGAACCGGGATGGGCCGGGGCCCGCTATCACTCGCCGGACATCATGATTGCGGCCTGCAGCGAGGAAGCGATCCGCCGCGGCGACTATTTATTCGTGATGGGCGAGATGCATGTGAGCAAGAATACGATGGACGCTTCGCTTTTCGTACACCAGCATCCTGCGCCTGAAGAGCTCTATTCTGCCATCGAGCAGGACTTAAGATTGAATGTGGTGCCGTTAGGGTTTAAGACCCCTGAACAGGGGTGCCGAACAACTCCTTCTCTGGTTGGCGCAGGAAGTTATCGCCTGGAGTATATGGCAGACTGCTTCACAGGCGATCGTTCCAAAGCGCTAGCCTTATCGGCATTGCTCATAGAGAATCATAACGGCGAGTTGATCGGGCGAACTCGCGACGGACAGCTTTGCATCAACTGGATTGATCTGGTGGGTGGCCTGCTCAGCCTCCATGTGATCGAGTGCTTCAAGGTACTTGCTCCGCGTCCGCATACTCCCAGAATCTCGATTGATCGTCTGGTGCTAAAGCGTGAATCGTGGCGCTTTCCGCCAGCGGACCTGGAATTCGCCGAATGCGCCATTCCTGCGGAACGGTTCCTGCAGGCGCGAATCTGGGCGCACGAGCATGGCATTCCGCGTTTTGCATTCTTCAAAGTGCCGATTGAGCTCAAACCTGCATATGTAGATTTTGAGAGCCCAATCCTGGTGGACATGTTTGCCAAAATGATTCGCCGGACCAGCGCTGCCGGATTGCCTGATGCTACGGTGGATCTAACGGAAATGCTGCCTGATCCGACGCAGGCCTGGTTGCCAGATGCTACCGGTCAGCGCTATACGAGTGAGCTTCGCATCGTAGCGGTAGATTCCACCCCCTTTGCAAACTAACCTACGCGCATTGGATGCAAAATCAACTCAATCTTTGATGGGGATGACCACCGGACCCCTGAAAAACAAAAGGCTTGCGTGGCCGCAAGCCTCAAAATAGTTTGTTAGATTTTATTTTATGGGTTCAATGCTGGCGACAGTGAGAGTGTTCTTTTCCTTATCCATGTCTCCCTTTACTCTGACGTGCTGTCCCACATGATCTTTAAGAATGGAAGGATTGGTTACCTTGATCACCGCTTTATCAGTATTGACAAAAACCAGTTGCGCGCCCTGCTTCTGGCACGTCTTGCTGCATTCGGCATCAACCTTGGCGCCACAGCGGTCATCGCTGACCCAACCTTCCCAAGACCCACTGGCAGCCATCGACAATGTGGTTAGCGCGGCTGTAGCAAACAGACCTAATAGAATCTTCCTCATTGTTCCCTCCGTAGTAATAGCTTGATCGAGAATTACCAATCAATCGTTACAGTTTACATCCACACTGTAGAGAGTGGCGACTGAAGTGAAGGTTTTTTAAGAAAAAAATAAAGCGATCAGAACACGCATAAGCGACTAAAGAGCTGCTTTTCCCAAAATGGTTCACTACGAATTTGCGAGGAAAATATCCTGCGCGAGTTGATGTTATGAATTCGGAATATTTCCGCGCTGATAACAGCAACATACGCTATCTCTGCGTAATGAAAACACAATGGTTTCGGAGGACCTTGTTCGATTATTGAAAATACTGGCACGTGCGCTCTACCAAAAAAACTATCCCACCTATCCCTTATGACTAGGAGGAGCCATGTCTCTTTGTCGGTTGTGTCTTAGTTGATAAGTAACATTTAATCCTTCCTTTCACTCTGAAAATTATTCGAGGCCGTCAGCGCGTTTGAAGCGCCTCGCGAGGAGGATTACAGTGCTGCTCAATAACTCTGAACAATGGTTTGCGCTCTACGTAAGGCCTCGTACTGAGCGTCAGGTTGCCGCTATATTGCGAACAAAGGGATATGAGGAATTTCTTCCTACCCACGAAGTGAGGAATGGCAGTGTGTCATCTCACCAGCCCCTTTTCCCTGGCTACATGTTTTGCCGAGTAAGCCCCAACGTGCATGGTCTAATCGTCACGACGCCAGGTGTGATTCGTATTGTTGGATTTGGTGGCAAGCCTGTTCCGATTGATCCAGAAGAAATAAGTTCACTCCAGATTGTCGTGAGGTCAAAGGTGCCAACCAGCACATGGGAGGGCCTGCATCCAGGAGATAAGGTATTTATAAATGACGGGCCATTGACGGGAGCTGTCGGTGTACTCACTTCTATCCGGGCAAAACAGCGGCTCATTATCACCATTACCATGATGATGCGAACGGTTGCTGCCGAAGTGGAACCGGATTGGGTCTCACGCTTTAATCCGGTCTCAGAAAGAAAGCCCTTTTCTTGTTATCAAGAATTGAAAGACAGCGCCTAACCCCTAGGTCCGGGATGGACGAACCGATGCGGCGGGGTGAAACGATCATTGGCTGGTCGAATCGAATCGATTCTAACGGCTGACGTGGCCAGCTGGCGCTTTCATCATTTTTGGCTTAGCGAGCGCTGCATCCTCGACAAGAAGGTTGTGACGACTCAGGAGGCCTGCCGCTATTGATGCCGCGTGTTCTTACCGCAATTAGGGAACAATGGCGAATCAATCTCCTTCGCCAAATGTCTTGCGGTCAACAAATGCCCTGAGGCGACGCGAGCGCGAGGGGTGGCGCAGCTTGCGCAGCGCCTTTACTTCAATCTGGCGGATGCGTTCGCGCGTTACCTGGAAGTTCTGTCCCACTTCTTCCAATGTGTGTTCGGATCCATCTTCCAGCCCAAATCGCATCTTGATGATGCGTTCTTCCCGCGGATTGAGCGTGCGCAGAACGCTGGCGGTCTGCTCCTTCAGGTTCACTCGGATCATCGCATCAGCCGGCGATACGCCGGTTGTGTCCTGAATAAAATCGCCCAGACGCGAATCTTCTTCTTCTCCCACGCGGCTCTCAAGCGAGATAGGCTGCTGCGCGATCTTCAGCACTTTGCGGACGCTCGATACCGGAATGTCCATGCGCTGCGCCACTTCTTCTGATGATGGTTCGCGTCCCAGTTCCTGCACCAGCTGGCGTGAAGCGCGGAGCAGCTTGTTGATGTTCTCGATCATGTGCACGGGAACACGAATCGTGCGTGCCTGGTCTGAGATTGCGCGGGTAACGGCTTGGCGGATCCACCAAGTTGCGTAGGTTGAGAACTTGTATCCGCGACGATACTCAAACTTGTCCACGGCCTTCATCAGGCCCATGTTGCCTTCCTGGATCAAGTCCAGAAATTGGAGCCCGCGGTTGGTATATTTTTTGGCGATCGAGACTACCAGGCGCAGGTTTGCTTCCACCAGTTCGCGCTTGGCATACTCGGCGTCCACATTCCCCTGCACAATTTCCCGCTGCGTGCGGCAGAGCTCTTTGTAATTAACGCCGGCTTCCTGCTCCAGCTGTTTCAGGTCTGAGAGGCAAGTTTTCTGCTGCCGTTTGTATTCAGTCCGATGTTCTTCGTTGCGGGTGCCTTCAATTTTCTTTTCCAGGCGCTGGGCTTGGCGATCCAGCGAGCGCATGGTATCCGTAGTGGTCGTAACGCGGTCGATCAGCCGTTTCCGCTCCGCCGGGGTGTACTTAAACCCGCGTATAACGCGCGATACCGCAATTCTTTCCCGTCCCAGCTTCCACTGGCAGCGGCGATAGGGCTTGGGGTTCTGCTTGCGGCTGATGCCGGCTAATTTTTCCTCGAGCTTCACTACCTTGTTGTAGTGCTCCACCATCTTGTGGATCTCATTGATGGTTACCTGAGTGCGCGCGGAAAGAATATCGTCGGTAACGTCCTCTTCGTTGAAGACCACCATTTCTTTAATGGAGCGGGCGCCGGATTCAAGATCCGATCCGAGAGTCCTTACTTCGCGAATCACGATAGGGCAACGTGAAATCGCCTTAAGCACCCTGAGATGCCCGCGTTCAAACCGCTTGGCTATCTCGATTTCCCCTTGACGGGTGAGGAGAGGTACCGTGCCCATTTCGCGCAGGTAGAGCCGTACCGGGTCGCTGGTTTTATCCAGGACGCTGGGAGCGACGGTTGTATCAAGTTCCTCTTGATCGTCCAGTCCAAAGCCGGTCTTCCTTCGGCGTTGTGAAGGCAATTCTCCTTCGCTCAGATCAATACCTTCGGTATCCAGCGTCATTACCAGGTCGTCAATCTCATCGGCGGAAGAAACTTCAGCGCCAATGAAGCCGCTGGCTTCACTAGTGGTGAGGTATCCCTTGTCCTCATCTTCGATATCCGCTTGCTTCCAATCAGGGTCGTATTTATCGTGGGTGGCCAACAGTGATTACCTCTCGCATAGTGGGCGAGCAAAAGATTGCTTGCTGGAGATCACGCAGGTGGGCTGTTCAGCCCACATTAGTGTGATCCCATCCAAAAAAGATGATTTAGCCACCATAGGACTCAATTGGCAGCGGTCAACAGTTTGATGCTCAAGTGAACGCAGTTAATTCAGGGTCGATAACGGCCCCGCTGCTTTCAAAAAAATCTGGATATCAGTCTGCAGATACGGGTTTAACGCCCAGGGAATCGATTTCCTTGAGAATGGTCTGAAGTCTTTGTTCCAGTTGCTTTTTTGTTCGTGGCTTTCTTTCTGTTCTTGTAAATTGCCCGTAATTGGCAATTGAGCGCCGGTAAAAATCGGCCGTTTTTACCAGCAGGTCAGCCTTCGGATCGTTTTGGGTGGACATTCTTCTATTCTATAGGAGAATCTGTCAAGTTCATCCCTAATAAGAGCGGGTCTTTGGCGAGAATACCGCCAAAGACCCTCAATCACCTATTTGCAAGGCCTACAGCCCCTGCCGACTTGCAAATCCTAGACCGTATACCGCTGAAACACCTCTCCCGGAAGGCGAACCATTCTGGATCCGGGCTTTACTGGCTCCGCCCTCATGCTGGATACATCAACCGGCATGGCGCGTTCTTCCCGCGTAAGACCGGTATCAATGTGGCCGCGGCGCATCTTGAGCTGTAAAGTGCGTTCAATTCTGGCCAGATCGGAACGCTCAACTCCGGAAAAGAACGTGATGGCTGAGCCGGTTGCTCCGGCCCTTCCTGTACGTCCCACCCGATGAATAAAGTCTTCTGGTATCGCCGGCAGATCATAATTAATGACCTGGGCAATATCGTCAACGTGGATTCCGCGCGAAGCCACGTCGGTGGCCACCAGCACACGCGATGTTCCATGTTGGAAAGCGGTCAAAGCGCTGTTGCGCTGTGACTGGCTTCGATCACCATGCAACACGCTGACAGCCATTCCCTGGCGGTTCAGCTTCTCAGCCAGCCGCTCAGTAGCTCTCTTGGTGCGAACAAAAATCAGGGTGCGACCGGTTTCTTCAGTGAGCAGGCGCTTCAATAGCGAAAGCTTTTGATCGGCGTGAACTTCGTAAGCCAGAAGGTCCACGGAGTCTGAGGCTTTCTTGGTCGAGCCAAAAGCCAGGCGTACAGCTCCACGCGCGTAATCGTCGATCAGGTGCTCAACGGATGGTTCAAGAGTGGCGGAGAAGCACAGGGTTTGCCGTGACTTTGGCAGCCTGCTGACAATCCTGCGGATGGCTGGGATGAATCCCATGTCCAGCATTCTGTCCACTTCGTCCAGCACCAGAATCTTAATGCCAGCCAGCGAAATAAGTTCCCGGTCATACAGGTCTTCAAACCTGCCGGGAGTAGCGATGATCAGCTTGGCTCCGGAACGCACGGCGCGTAGTTGCGATTTTTCCGCAACGCCACCGATCAGAAGAGCCGCGGGCGGCAGTTTCTTACCGCGAAGTTGTTCATATTGTTTGCCAATTTGCAGCGCCAGTTCCCGCGTGGGAACCAGAACCAGGGCGCCAGGCCGCGATTCTGTCTGCAACATCAGCTTGTCCATCACGGGAACCAGGAAAGCAAGAGTCTTGCCGGTGCCTGTTTGGGCCGTGGCGACAACGTTTTTGCCGCTGACGGCGTGTGGAATAGCTGCCATTTGGACTTCAGTGGGTGTAATGAATTCGGCCGCGTGTAGGCGGTCCTGTAGATATGGAGATATGGGAAGTTCTTTAAACGTAGACACTTAGAGTTTTTTTGCTTTCTTTGATCGGCGGCGGGTGCTGACGGAGACGTTTTCTAAAACGTCAGGGCAGAGTGATCTCATGCCGATATTTTTTCAATTTTCGCCGTAGACAATCGGAGGTAAGTCAGTATGGGAATCCTGGACCAGATCTCGATCTTAAGGAGCCCTGCAACCGCGGATCTAAAGCAAGATCAGTATAGCACAATTATGGTGCAATCGGTTGGATGCCGGTTACTAAGGTTTACTACTTTGCTTTCAGGTGCTTGGGGCCCTTACAGCAACATTTCACTCTTGAGTTTTTGATATCCGGCCTGGGTTAGCCTGCCCAGCTCCTCAAACCAATCCTGGTTTGAGGTGGTGAAGTTAAAGCAGGCCTGTCCCTGCATTATTTTTTTGAGTGACGGGGAGATCCGGTCTGACAGGTCAGGAAACATGTACAAGGCGGGAAGGTAGAAGCTTACATAATTTTTCTTGATTTTGGCGCCCGCAAAGAACATACGTCGACCATTGAAGCTGGAGGAGCGAGTTTCCAGGTAGCAATTCCCCGGCTTGTCAGTCCGGACCGCCAATTCACCCTCATAGGGCTTTAACAGTTGCCGCAAGACGGTGAAAACAGCGCTATGGCCTTCCGCTTTTGCAGCCGCTGCCCCAGTATTCTCAACAGCCATATGGCATCCTGAGCTGAAAAATTAAGGGCCAGCCAAACCCCTTATTCCGAAAAGTCTTACGTGTACATTACATTGCACTCGAACGCTTTTGTTCAAAGGCTCGGCAGTTCGATGGTTCCATGGTGCTTTCGTTCCTGAATATGATCCCAAATAAGCTGTTCTGCCACAAAAGAAATCTGTTTCCTGGAGAGCTCGGCATTTTGCGCAGCTGATTCGGTGCGGATGGCATACCGTTGTCCGCATTTGCTGCAGACAACGGTTTCCGTCAAGGTTTCAGTGGAAAACACTTCAGCTGTTCCCCGCATACGCCTGGCAACGCTGGGTTTTACCAACGGGGTTCACGACGCTGCCTGGGCCCGCCGCGATCATTGCCCCCGCGATCATTGCCTCTTCCGGCGCCGCCGCCGCCAAACCCGCTACGCGGAGCTTGCGGTCTCGCTTCATTCACGGTCAGTGCCCGTCCGCCGGAATCTTTGCCATTCAGCGCTGCCATTGCTTTTTCTGCTTCATCATCGTTGGGCATTTGGACAAAGCCAAATCCGCGAGAGCGGCCCGTGTCACGATCAGTTGCAACCGACGCGCTCTCAATGGTTCCGAAAGGCTCGAAAAGCGCCCGTAGTTCAGGTTCTGTCAAATGGAATGAAAAATTGCCGACGTAAATCTTCTTCACTGCGACTCCTTTGTCGTATGGCTAGGGTGGTGCTGTTCTCAGCAGAAATAGGCAGGACGAAAGCGGGAAAATATGTCTATCTGAGTCGAGGACAACGAAACGCTACTTAATACTACACCTTTGGGTGGAGTGTCCGCCCAAAAGGCCTAAAAATCGTGAAAGCCAAATCCTTCAGGGATACCTTCCTCATTGTACGTAACCGTCAGGTCTTTGGGCTTTTCGGGAGCGTTTGGATCAGCTTCCTGGTCTTGTGTCTTGCGCTGCAGCTTGCGCTGGGCTTTTTCAGCCTGTTTCTCCTGCCGCTGCCGCTCTTTTTGTCGCTTTGCAAAGGTGGTTCGAGAGCTTCCAGCCATAAGCACTCCTGATACTGCAAAATTTTAGAGGAGAGCCAAACAGCCCGCCCTTTTTCATATTGTACTTTATAGGGGCGTGGTCGCGCACCCAGAAAGCAGTTTTACTAACTCTGGATTCAACAGAATGGCTCCTGCATTTCCTTTTTCTTAACTCCCATCGCGAAAACAGCATGTGGATGCCTCGCATCCTAAGTTAATAATTTGAAAGTGATGAAGGAGCGACTCGCGATGGCCAAAACTGCTGCTGACGTGTTGGTTGAAGGATTGATCGATTGGGGAGTTGACGTCGTCTTCGGTCTGCCGGGCGACGGAATTAACGGCATTATGGAGTCCCTGCGAACGCACCAGGAGCAGATTCGTTTTGTTCAGGTCCGGCATGAAGAAGCGGCTGCATTTATGGCCTGCGGTTATGCCAAGTTCACAGGCAGGCTCGGCGTCTGTCTCGCCACCTCAGGTCCCGGAGGCATACATCTGCTGAACGGACTTTATGACGCAAAACTCGATGGCGCGCCTGTCCTGGCCATAACCGGCCTGCCGTATCACGATCTGAATGACACATTCACACAGCAGGACGTGGCTCTGGATCGTCTCTTCATGGATGTGGCTGCTTACAACACGCGCGTGATGGGTCCAACCCACGTTGAAAACATAACGGAACTCGCGTGCCGCACTGCTATCGCATATCGCAAAGTGGCGCACATCGCTTTTCCCACCGACATTCAGGACATGAAAGCTGAGCGCAAGACTGCTTCAAAACGCAATATCCCCGGACACGTTTCCAATGTGCGCGCCGATAGCGCCCACCTTCCCAAAGATGCTGATCTGCGCCGAGCCGCTGAAGTACTCAACGCAGGGAAGAAGATTGTAATCCTGGCAGGACAAGGCGCCCTGCATGCCACTGACGTGCTGGAGCAGGCCGCGGAAAAACTTGGCGCGCCCATCGTGAAAGCGTTGCTGGGTAAGGCGGCTGTTCCCGATGACAGTCCGTACACGACCGGCGGCATCGGACTTCTCGGCACCAAACCTTCACAAGAAGCGCTGGAGAACTGCGATACGCTGCTGATTGTGGGCTCGTCATTTCCTTATATAGAGTTCATGCCGAAGCCCGGCAAAGCGAGAGCAGTACAGATAGACCTTGACCCGGCGCGCATCGGCCTGAGGTATGACGTTGAAGTTGGGTTGGTTGGGGATAGCAGCCGTACCCTGGAAGCGTTGCTGACTCTTGTCAATCGCAACGAAGACAGAAGCTTTCTGGAGAAAGCGCAGGAGGGCATGAAAGATTGGTGGGAATTGATGCACAAGCGCTCTTCCAACATGGAAAAGCCGATGAAGCCGCAGGTGATCGCCCATGAGCTAGGCAAACGGCTGCGCAATGACGCGATTGTCAGCTCCGATAGCGGTACCAATACCAGCTGGTGGGCGCGTCATATTCTGGCTAAACGGGGACAGAAGCATTCCGTTTCCGGCACTCTGGCGAGCATGGCTTGCGGACTGCCTTACACCACCGCTGCGCAGATTGCTTATCCTGACCGCCAATGCGTTGCGTTTGTTGGCGACGGCGGTTTCAGCATGCTTATGGCGGAATTGGCGACGGCGGTCAAATATAAGCTGCCTATCATCGTTGTGGTCGTGAAAAACAACACGCTGGGCCAGATCAAGTGGGAGCAGATGGTGTTTCTGGGCAATCCTGAATACGGCGTGGATCTTGCGCCGATCGACTTCGTTAAATTTGCCGAGGCGTGCGGGGCCATCGGCTTCCGTATCGATGATCCCAAAGAGTGTGGCGCAATTCTTGATCGCGCCCTCATCGCCAACATTAGTGGCCCGGTGGTGATTGAAGCTGTAGTTGATCCCTTTGAAGCGCCCATGCCGGCGAAAGTCACGTTTGAGCAGGCAGCCAAATTCACAGAGTCGCTGGTACGTGGCGAACCGAATCGCAGCAAGATAATAGCCACACAAATTGCGGACAAGGTGAGAGAGTTGGTCTGATAAGGAGATTTGGATTACACAAAAGGGCGAAGCAGAACTTGCTTCGCCCTTTCGGTCTTTGCGGGCGCGACGGCCCACGTGCATGTTCGCAGAGCAGCTTACTTTTTCTTGGGAACCTTGGCGCCCTTCTCGCGCGCTTCAGAGAGCCCGATAGCTATCGCCTGTTTGCGGCTCTTTACCGTTCCGCCTTTGCCGCCTTTGCCGGACTTGAGCGTGCCCTTTTTCTTTCTGTGCATTGCGCTTTTCACGGACTTGCCGGCAGCTTTGCCATACTTGCGACCACTGGATTTCGTTTTCGAACTGGAACGTTTCTTGGTTGCCATTTTTCCTCCCTATTTTAGTGAGAAGCAGGGCAAAGCAAATGAGTTGCGCCGAAGAAGTGCGCGATGAGGGATGCGTTGAGCGGTCTTTAGCAAAAGAAAACTGGGATCTCTTGGGAGATCCCAGTTTGTTTGAGCAATTGCGATTTATTCATTTACCGCCGGATGTTTTTTGAGGCCGCGCGGGATGGCAAACCCAATCTCCTGCGCGATCCACTGTGGCTCGCCACTGCCCTGGCATGTTCCCCAGAGAGCCATAGGTTCATTGCCATAACGTAGCATGCCGCTGTGTTTCGCCTTGTCCTTGTCGACCTCAGGATTGGGATCGGCAAAGCCAAGCGTATGGCGAAGCATGTCAACCTCGTCCGGCTTTCCGGTGAGGAAAGTCCAATTCTTGTCTTTGATGCCATGCATCTTCACGTATTCCCTGAGCTTGGCCGGATCGTCTTCCTCCGGCTTGAGCGTCATGGAATAGATAAAGACCTCATGATTGATTTCCTCCTTGAGAATTTTCTGGACCCGCTTGAGGTTTTCCGTGATCGTAGGGCAGACGCCCTGGCAATCCGCGTACATCAGGTTCAGAACAAGGATTTTGTCCTTGAGCAGATCGTCATACAGCTTCACTTTCTGGCCATGGTGCGTGATCAGCTCAACATTGGGGAAGTAACGTCTCCGCATCAATTCACGTCCGGAGAGCCGGGGTGCGAATGTGGGGGCCGCTGTTGGATGCGAATCGTCGGCACGTGCAACAAGCGCTCCCGCAAGAGGCGCTACAGCAAGCCCGGCGAACAATTTTCTTCTGCTAAGTTCTGACATTCAAAAACTCCTTTCAGCTTTTGCCGCGTTTGGCGCAGCAGCATGCAGCGGCATGCCGCCGCGCGCCGGGTTACGGGTTGCTGTTGGTGTCGCCGGTGGTGGCTACGTCAAACCGCAGCATCATCGAGTGGTCCTCATGGATCACGTTGTGACAATGCATGACGTAGCGGCCCTGCCAGTCCCGGAATCGCATCTTGATATTGGCACTGGCCCTGGGCACGAGACGGACTGTGTCTTTGCGGGACAGATTGACACCGGTTTCTGAACTGGTGCTGCATCCTGACCAGCAATACTGGCTGCCCCAGTGACTGTAATTGCTCGAATCGTCGCTGTTACTGCCGTACAGACCCGGCGCACCCTTGATGACCTGGTGCTCTTCCATGTGCACGTGGATGGGATGTGACCAGTTCCAGCCGTTGGACAAGTTCCACTGCTCCAGGCTGTTCTGCTGCACCGTAAATCGAGCCGTGTTGCAACTGAACAGCTTGCCGTTGATCGTCCACTGACCATTTCGGTCCTGATTGAAGTCGAAGGTGCGCGTCACTCGCGGCGAGGCACTCACACTCGGAAGAGTGTAGTAACTCGGCAGCGTGGCAGGATTCACGCTGTTGTCCGCGGCGGTGGGCTGATCCACCACGATCTGCAGCACCAGGAAGCCCTGGCCTCCGCCCACAACCGATCCCGTTGGTCCGCCCTGACCGTTCGGCTGGTTCAGGCGATTTTCAATATAGATCGTCTTTCCCGCGTACTGGGAGAAGTCGATGATCACGTCCGCACGCTCGGCTACTCCCAGCGCGACCGCCGGTACTTGAATCGGTTTCGGAAGCAGGTTGCCGTCATTCGAAATCTGGTAGAACGGTTGAGAAGCCGTGGGGTTCGCCAGGTCCGTCAGGTAAAGCTGGAGGAACCGCGACGGGCCGGTGTTGACCCAGCGGAAACGATAGCGCCGAGGGCTAACGTGCAGCACCGGCTGTATCACTCCGTTGACCAGGAACTTATCGCCCAGGATGCCATCGGTGTTGAACGTGTCGAATACGAGATCGCCTGTGGTTGCGTCAAAGCAGCGATCCGCGAACATCATCGGGATGTCATATGCGGGGAACGAAGGCAAACGGAAGCCAGTAGTCTCATCGCCGGTATCGTTCTGGTTGAACAGAATGTAATGCCCCACCAGTCCCTTGTAAACGTTTTGCGAGGTAAAGCCTTCGCGGTGATCGTGGTACCACAACGTGCTCAGCGACTCATTGATATCGCCATTGGTTGAGATGTGATCGGAGAGAAAGCCGGCGAGCTGGTTGGGATAATACTGATCGTAATACTGGCCGGAAGCGAAGTAGTCGCAAGGGAAACCGTCACTCTCAGAAGGCGTGTGCCCGTTGTGCAGGTGCGTGGAGACCGAGTTGATTCCAAACCCTCCATTGTCTGAGGGCAGATTGTTGTAATTGCGGATCAGAATCGGCGTGCCGTAGTGCGACACATAGGTGGGCCCCGGGCTCATACCATCAAATGTCCAAAGTCTTTGCATCGGCAGATCAGGCGACATGCTCACATTCGCTACCTGCTGATTGACCTGGTAAACCGTGGCCGCCGGAAACGGCAGATTGCCGTTGCTGCCAATGGGCGATTGATGCGCCCGCGTGCGGCCCTCATACGCAATTCCCGTCGCCGGATTAATGGCGTTGTTTGGCGCAATGGTCGGCGCCGGGCCGGTAAGCGCTGAAAGTGCGATCGGCTGCTTCACCGTAGGAATCGGCATGTTCATCATCCATGGACGAGTCGTGGGGCTCGCGCACGTGCCGCAGCCGCTGCTTCCGGAACGGCAATTGCCGCCGCCCCAGGTATCTGCCCAGGCGCGTGAACTCAAGCCTGTCTTGGCGACCAGCATTCCTGCGCCCGTCAGCAGACCCATCTTCATTAGATCGCGACGGCTGGTTAGTCCGGCTTTTACAAGCTCCTGCCGGTTCTTGAAGGCGTTGTACATTTCTTTCCATCGTGCGCGAGAAACTTTCTCGCCATTCGCGTTGAAATACATACAGGCTCCTCTTCAGTGTGGAGGTCAGGAGACACGTGTGCGGGCTCCGCACGGAGCTTGCGGCGGAGAGACACTTTGGCACGTAACTAGAGACCCGGAAGTTTTTGATTAGGACGGGCTGAGCTTGGCGCGACCGGCATTGCCGACGCGTTCACTCCGCGACGCCCTTGGGTTGTCGCTGCTGAAACGTGGACGAATAGTAAATCCAACAACAAAGACGGTCAATAAGGAGTTCTTAGTAAATTTTAACGTTTCCAGTTCGAATCTCGCTCCGGAGAACGGATAAAGTTTCAAATCAACAGCGCGCCGCCCTCATGGTCACTTGAAATGACATTTGTAAGAGCTATAGGAAATAACTATGAGCTAAAGGGCAAAAAAACAGAGACGCAGCAGGCTGCGTCTCTGTAAGTTAAATTACCAAGTTTTATCCTTTTTTCGGCTGCTCCACCTGCAGGTGGTTTTCAACGGAGAAGACTCCGGAAACTCCATTTGCGCGGATGAAAGCATCGTCTTTGTCTGTTTGAGTTCTGACCATACCTTCCAGGTCCACATGACCATTCTTCACGATAATGTGAATGGGCGGCACGGACTGGATGCCATAGTTGAACAAACGCGGATCGTTGAATACTGCACGAGCGACCTGACGACGAATGCGATCGTCATTGAATGATGCCGGAAGTATCTCAATCTGGTTGTCGACTCGTTCCACGCCTTCCAGGTGCTTGACTCGCGCTTCCGCAGAATCCTTCACGATTGCGTCCCGAACCTGCCCTACCAGGGTGACGGTGCTGCCATCCACGCGGTAAGCCAAGTTGTCAAAGACGCGTGACTTGCGGAATCATGTTCAGTTCATGACGGACTTCGCCGGAAAGTCGCTGCTCAAGGTGCTGGTTCACGCTCGATGTGACCTGTGAGGAAGCCTGATCTGTGGAACCTGCAAATGCCAGTCCCGTGGTTCCCAAGATCAGGACCCCGGCCAAAAATGCGTGTAAACCCTTTTTCATAAGCCCTCCTGTTTTCGACTCTTTACAGGGTTAACTGTTTAGTTAATTAATTAGATGTCAGTAGGTGCGCTGAGATTCGGTCTGTTAGCCGCAGCAACAATTCTTAACGGTCAGCAGAGGATCAACATGGGGCGAAGAAGATCGTAGGAATGGCGGGACGTGAGGGCTCTGTGTAAGACCGTAGCGCAACGCACAGGCAAGTTTTGTGTATCCTATTAAGTTGCCTTGGATCGGTTTGCGGCTGAAGGGACGGTCCAAAGGCTGGAAAGGGAAGTAATCCCGCGGTCGGCGATTCACATCTGAGTATTTGCAGGAGCGTTCCCCCATGAAAACTGCGATAACGGTATTCTTTTTTCTAATGTCCTACGCCGGGGACGGCGCGATGGCTCAGAAGCAAGCTCCCGCGAGTCCGCAGATGCAAGCGGCTCCACAGGCGGTGGACCTGAATCCCACCCTGCTGCAAATCCAACAAGCGACCAGTTCGGCCAGCGTCAATATCGGCAAGCTGCGCATTGAAAAATGGAAAACGGACTCTCAGCAAAGACAGCAGATGCAGCAAGTGGCGGATTCACTGCAGAAGAACATTGCCAATGCCGTGCCCGGATTGATTAGTGATGTGCAGTCCAGCCGCGGCGGCGTTCTGGCGAGCTTTAAGCTTTACCACAACCTGAATGTCCTTTATGAATTTCTCAGTTCAATGGCTGAGGCGGCAGGAGCATTTGGCAAGAGAGAGGAATATCAGCCCCTGGAAAGCGATGCTGGGGCATTGGATTCCGCCCGGCAGAACCTATCCCTATATATAGAACAGGCTGCCGGAAAGATGGAAGCCGCTAACCGGGCTTCGGCGGGCTCAAACGCGGTACAGGCAAGGCAGGCCCCAGGTACGGTAGTTCCAGGCAAAAAAGTGGTTGTGATCGACGATACGGATGTTCCTACACCCAAGCGCGCAAAGCCAACAAAGAAGAAGACTTCTACTCCAACCGCTCAACCTCCGGCACAAGCTTCCTCTTCGCCCCGCTAATTTCCAAGTTTCTGGAACTTGTGACCCCTCGGTGGGGTCTATCTATTTGAAGGATTGCTGTATCCCGTGGGTTGGTTACTGCCGTTACCAGCAATACAGTTGTAGCGGCGCCCATATCTTGAGAAAATTGGGGTGACGCCATGAAGAAGATGGCGGGAGTAACAGCATTGGGAAATATTGCCAGCGCAATCGGCGTACGAGCCGAGGAAGCCTCTATTGTAGCCGAGCTGAAAGCCGGCTCGGAAGAGGCTTACAACTGGCTTGTGACGCACTATCACCAGCCGATTTACAGCCTTGTATACCGCATTCTGACTGACCCTGCAGATGCCGCGGACACCACACAGGAAGTCTTTCTTAAAGTCTTTCGCGGCATGAAACGCTTTAACGGCGAATGCAGCCTGAAGACGTGGCTCTACCGTATAGCGATCCATGAGGCCTCCAACCAGCGGCGCTGGTGGTTCCGCCACAAGAGCAAAGAGACGCCCATGGCAGCGTATGTGGACGAGGATGGAAATTCCTTCGGCTTGTGTGACACGCTCGCAGACAAGCGTGAATCGCCGATGGAGATTTTCGCCCACGAGGAAGTGCGCGCGCGGGTGGAACTGGAACTGAAACAAATTGCCGAGCCTTATCGTACAACCGTAGTGTTGCGCGATATTGAAGGGCTCGCCTACGAAGAAATTGCAGACGTGCTGCAGATTTCTCTGGGTACCGTAAAGTCCCGGCTGATCCGCGGCCGCGATGCGCTAAAGAAACGACTGGAGACGTTCGTCAAGGAAATGGGTGCTGAGGTGGGGGGAAACAAGCCGGAAACGAAGTATCGTTCGCCGGCCCAATCAGAAGTGGAGGCACAGTCATGAGATGTACAGAGGCCCGGCCCCTGTTCTCATCGTATCTGGATCGCGCCGTCAGCGGCACGGAGATGCACGAAATCTCGGGCCATCTGGAGCAATGCGCGGACTGCCAGCAAGAATACGTACTTTTGGAAAATACACGCTCATTGGTTTCATCGCTTGGACGCCGTCAGCCCCCCTCTGACCTGGCGTTGAAGATCCGCGTTGCCATTTCCAGTACCCGCTCGCGCAACTCGCTGGGACTGTTCCAGCGCTGCGTTCTGCGGCTGGAAAATACGTTTCAGGGCTTCATGTTCCCAGCTACGGCCGGCGTGCTTTCCGCAGTGATCTTCTTTGGCGTGTTGATCGTGCTGCTGGTTCCGGCACAGGTCAGCGCTAATGACGATGTACCGTCAACCTTTTACACGCCGCCGCGGTTGCAGCTCTCTGAGTATCCTGAGAACCAGCTAAGCCTGGATTCCCCGGTAGTCATTGAAACGTACGTGGACACCAGCGGACGCGTAGAAAACTTCCGCATCATTTCCGGTCGCGACGATGAAGAAGTGAGGGCGCAATTGAACCGCGCTCTTCTGTTCACGATTTTCGTTCCGGCCCAGTCCTTTGGCCGGCCCGTTCCGGGGAAGGCCATTATGTCTTTCTCTCACATCAATGTGAAGGGATAAGGCTTTTCGCTTGTCCAGAAGGGTCAAACCTGAGCGTTTGACCCTTTCTGTTTTTGTGGCCTAAACTTAAGTTTCCCACACATTTGGAGGGGACCCTGAGGCTGAAACTTCAACCATTTTTCTGGTCTGTGCTGTTGTTCACTGCTGCGTCCGGTACTGCAGTGGGCCAGGCCACCAAAGCACAGCTGGAAGTAAGCGAGACATTCTTTACTCTGGCAGCCGCCCTGAACAGCTGTGGCTACGATGCAGGTCTGGAAGCTTCCATACCGCTTCGCCAGGTGGTGCGGACGGAGGTGCGCGGTGCGTTGGCGCAGTCTCCTGAAGCCAGGCAGGCCGGGAACGCGATCTGCCAATTCTGGATCGACCACCAACTGCCCGGCAAAGATAATGACGTAACACCTTACCTTTCTCTCGCGCTGGAGTTAGGTCCCGCGCCGGACTTCGCATCCACCATCCCGGAGGCTGATCTGGCCCCGGATGCTGGGCGCGTGCTGGGCGTGATCTCACTGCTCAAGAAGTTCTACCCCGCAGCGGGCATACATGCCCTCTGGCAGAAGCATCAACCCGAATACCAGGCGCTGGTCAATCAACTCCATGATCCCGTTTCTCAGCTGCTTACCCAGACCGATCTTTATTTAAAAGTTCCATTCAGCAATTATCCTGGGCAGAGATTCGTGGTTTACATGGAGCCGTTGCTCTCTCCGTCGCAGGTGGATTCCAGAAATTTTGGCAGCAATTACTTCATGGTCGTCTCGCCTGACCGCGAAAAACACGTGCGTTTTCCGGAGATTCGTCATACCTATCTTCACTTTGTGCTCGATCCCATGGCGCTGTCGCACGGAAACACGCTGAAACAACTTGAGCCCATACTAGAAGATGTGCGCACGGCGCCGATGGCGCAGGCATTCAAGAATGATATTTCGCTCATGGTTAATGAATGCCTGATTCGCGCGATTGAAGCCCGCACTACGATTGCCAAGTCCAATGAGGCGGCCCGAAACGCGTATGTGCAGAGATCAGTGGAAGAAGGGTTTGTGCTGACCCGCGTTTTTTACGACCAACTGAGCGAGTTTGAAAAAGATTCAACGGGCTTGAAGAATGCCTACGGCAACCTGCTGCATAACGTTAGTCTGGAGCGGGAGCGGAAAAGGGCGCGAGACGTAGTGTTTCGCGACCAGGCAACGCCGGAGATCGTGAGCGCGGTACAGCCGGCGCCAAACGAAGAGCGGCTGCTCGACATTGCGGAGCAGAAGCTAGCGGCCGGCGATCGCGACGGAGCGCAGAAGCTGGCGAATGAGGTGCTCCAGCACAATCATGGCGGCGAAGCACCGGGACACGCGGTCTTCATTCTTGCCAGGATCGCCACGCTCACCGGAAAAATGGAGGATGCCCGGCTCAGTTTTGAACAAGCAGTGGGATCGGTGCACGACTCCCGCATGCTGGCCTGGAGCCACATATACCTTGGCCGGATCTACGATATCCAGGAAAAACGCGACGTGGCTGTGGAGCATTATCGGGCGGCTCTGGCGGCGGGTGATCCTTCCGCTGACACTCAGTCGGCAGCGGAGAGGGGACTGACGGCCCCATACCAGGCAAAGAAGGCGGCCAAACCATGAAGAAATCCCTCAACGCGGCAGCGCTGATTCTGGCTCTGGTGCTGTTCGCATTCCGCGTTGACGCAACAGCCTGCGAATCCGGGAACCAACAAAACGCCGCAACCTGCCGCGAGGCGTGTTCCGCAAGCCAAGACGCATGTCGAATTCACTGACTACAACACGGCCTATGGCATTGCCGGCGGAGCCGCTATGGAGAAAGCGGCGGATGAGTTTGCGGCCAAGTATCCTGACAGTGAGTTGAAGGTTTACCTTTACTCCAAAGCCATGCATGAGTACCAAAATGAAAATAATTCCGCGAAGATGCTGAGCTCGGGAGAAAAAGTTTTGCAGATTGACCCCGACAATTCCATCGCTCTGGTACTTACGGCGAATGTTCTTGCGGACAGCCTTGGTGACACCGACAGTGACAGGCAGGCAAAGATCGCGCGAGTCAGAAAGAATGCCTCACATGCTCTGGATACCGTAGATTCAGGTTTTGTGCCCCCGGCCAATGCGACACCGGAGCAGGTGACAGCGTACAAAAGCACTCTGCGATCGATGGCCCATTCAGCGCTGGGTATCGTTGCTTTGAAAACGGCTGAAGATGCCACAGCGGAAAATGAATTGAAGCTCGCGGGTGATCAAAACCAAAGCCAGCCAGATCCGTATATCTGGTACCACCTGGCGCTGGCCCAGGACCACCAGAAAAAATACCCGGAGGCGCTGACCTCTATTAACCGGGCATTACAGGCTATTGGCGCAAATGCTGACCTGGGAGAACTGGCCCGAGGCGAGCAGAAGCGCCTGCTCACCCTGACGGGCGGCTCCGCGCCGACAGCGGCTCCGAAGTAGAATGCAGTTGTATTTATGAGTGCAGAGCATAAAGTAGTTGCGGCCGCTGGATCGACGGGACGGTTCCCCCGGTGGAAGCTGGTCGTGGCCGAAAGCATAGCGCTTGGCTTGGCCATCCTGCTCTTCTCTGCTGTGTCGGGAAACGCGCGTGCAGAATCGGCTGCACAAAGTGATGAGCAAGGGAACCTTGTGGCCAGGCGCCCGCAGGCTCGAAGCGAACAGGAGCGCGCTGACTTTAACGCGGCTTACGCGCTGACTGGCGCCGGGACTGAGGAAGCTGCCGCCATTGATTTTGCCAATAGGTATCCCACCAGCGAGCTGCGCCGTTATCTTTATTCCAGCGCTATGCTGCAGTATCAGCGGGAGAACAATCCAGCAAAAATGCTGGCCATGGGCGAACGAGTGCTGGCGCTTGATCCAGACAATCCGCTGGCACTGGTACTTACGGCAACAGCGCTGGCCGACTCCCTGGTTGATCGCGATCGGGACCGGGAAAAGAAAATCAGCGCAATAAAACACAATGCCGCGCGAGCCATCCAGGCCGCTGAAGCTGGCTATTCAGACAACGCGACAGGCGGCGCGCCGGTTTACAAGACCACGCTGCAATCGATGGCTTATTCCGCGCTGGGAATCATGAAGCTGAAGACCGGCGACGATGCGGGAGCGGAAAAGGATCTGACGATAGCAACAGCACTGGCTAAAATCCGGCCGGACGGATATGCCTGGTACCACCTGGCGCTGGCGCAGGACCATCGAAAGAAGTATGCGGCTGCGCTCAGCTCCGTCGAGCAGGCATTGCAGCTCGCCAGTTCCGATCCTGAACTGCAGAAGCTGGCGGAAGTTGAACATGAGAGGCTGGCTGGGCTGGCAAAAGGCCCGCGCAACGCGTCTCCATCGGAGCCGCAGTGAACTCCCTTGCCATGAATTCTGATCTGGCAGCATTACAATCCGCACTGGGACACACATTCAAGCGCCCGGAGATGCTGGAGCGTGCGCTGACGCACAGCTCACACGCGCATGAAGAATCCAAATCCGGAGGCCCGGATGCCCCTGCCGAGAAGCTGGACAATGAGCAATTTGAGTTTTTGGGCGACGCCGTGCTCGGGCTGGTGACCAGCCAACTCTTGTTTGAGAAATTCCCCATATTCCATGAAGGGCAGCTATCAAAACTCAAGGCCCACCTTGTGAGCGCGGAACATCTGGTGAGCGTGGCAACCCGGATTGGGCTGGGACAGTACCTGCGACTGGGACGGGGCGAGGAACGCAGCGGGGGCCGGTCAAAGGGAACCCTGCTCTCTGACGCGATCGAAGCAGTGATCGCTGCCATGTACCTGGATGCGGGGCTGGAAAAGACGCGCGAGTTCATCATCCGGCAAATCCTGGAGTCTGAGCTGGAAACGATCACAGCAGACGGCGAAAATGAATTTAGCCTGGCGGACCACAAGTCCGCGCTGCAGGAACTTTTGCAGTCAAGCGGCCGACAGCAGCCTGTCTACGTTACGGTGAAAGAAGAAGGGCCGGACCATCGCAAGACATTCACGGTGGAAGCGCGGATTTATATCCAGGGACAGAACAAGACGGAATATGTGGCCCGGGCCGAGGGCGGAACGAAAAAGAAAGCGGAACAGCTTGCCGCCAAGCAGGCACTGGAGCATCTGCGTGGTCAGGCTGAGAGCCAATGAGCGACCAAGATCAGGCCCCGGAAGAAAAGGTGTTGGCATCGCAGCCGGCGCCGGAAGACGTTGAGCCTGCGCAGCCGGGCGCAGAAGTTCAGAGCGCGCAGCCCCAGGCGGCGACGGATGCCATTCCAGAGCGCAAGGCCCATCGAGAGCCGCGGGACATGTTTGGGGTGCAGGCGTTTTTCACCGTAGTGATTTTCAGTGTTTTCGTGATTACGTTCATTGTTCAGGCGTTTCAAATCCCTTCCGGCTCCATGGAAAACACTCTGTTGATTGGAGACTTCCTGCTGGTGGATAAACTCCACTTTGCAGGGAAGCCGGGCGCGATGCACCTGCTGCCTTACGGAACGATTAAACGGGGAGACATTGTAGTTTTTTATTTTCCCGTGGACCCCTCGCAGTTTCTAGTGAAACGCGTGATTGGAATGCCCGGAGACCGCGTTCGCCTGCGGGACAAAATAGTTTTTGTGAACGGCAATCCTCTTCAGGAAAATTATGCGGTGCACAAGCAGTGGATGCCTGACGGATATCGCGACAACTTTCCCAACTTGCGCGGCTATTCGCGGGACATTGACCGACGCTGGCGGTATGAATTGTCTAATTACGTGAATGGCGGCGAAGTGGTGGTGCCTGCGGACCATTATTTTGTGATGGGCGACAATCGCGACAACAGCCTGGACAGCCGCTATTGGGGATTTGTACCTCGGGCCAACATTGTGGGCAGGCCCTTGGTGATCTATCTCTCGGTCAAAGGTTCGGAACCCGGACGCTCCAGTGATAAACTCATTCATTCAGGACAAACACTGGCCCACTTGCTGGACTTGGCCCGTTGGGACCGAATGTTTCGTCTGGTTCGCTAAGCAATCAATATCCTGAGCAGGAAGCCCCGTTTGTTCGATAAAACCAAAGAGAAAAAGCCGGAAAAGAAAAAAGAAAGCCTTCCTGAGTCGATTGCCGGCATTGCGGCCGTCCTGGTGTCAGGACTGTTCATCATCACGTTTATGGTGCAGGCATTCGAGATTCCGTCAGAATCCATGGTTAAGACGCTTCTGGTGGGCGACCATGTCTTTGTCGACCGCCTTTCACCGACGGCGAAGGCTGGCTATGTGGGGCCATTGATCCCATATCGCGAGGTCCGGCATGGCGACATTATTGTTTTTCTGCATCCGAAAGAACCGGGAATGTACGTAGTGAAACGGATTATTGGAATTCCCGGGGATCGCATTCACCTGCGCGATGGCAAGGTCTACCGGAACGGCGAAGAGCTGAATGAGCCTTATGTGATTCATTCAACCGGAAGCTATTCTCCGTATCGTGACCAATTCCCGGCAGCCTCGCCTGACGGCGATTCTAATGTCAATCCGGAATGGCCGATTGTAATGCGGGAGCACTTGAAAGATGGCGAGCTGGTGGTCCCGCCGGACAGTTTTTTTGGCATGGGCGACAATCGTGACGTAAGCCTGGACAGCCGGTTCTGGGGATTCATTCCCAGAGAAAACGTCATTGGCCGGCCACTGTTTATTTATTGGTCATTTGACACACCGAAAGACCAATACGAACGGACCTCCATGCCTGAGCGGGTTGGCTTTCTGGTTCACGTGGTGACTCATTTTTTCGGTGAAACACGCTGGAACCGCATGTTCCATCTGGTGCACTGATCCGGATTCAGGTCAGGAATATATCTTTGCCGTTATTTAAGAAAAATCAAGGGAAACAGGAAAAACCGGAGCGTCCAAAAGAGACACTGCCGGAATCAATTGCCGGAATTGCGTCCGTGCTGGTAGTCGGACTTTTTATTCTTACATTCGTGATCCAGCATTTTGAGATCCCGTCACGCTCCATGGAGCGGACCCTGCTGGTGGGCGACCATGTATTTGTCGATCGTCTCACACCGCTGAGCAAGGGGAAATTGGGCTGGGTGTTGCCTTATCGTGGCATTCATCGCGGAGACACAGCGGTTTTTCTTACGCCCAATCCATCAGAACCGGGGTTATATCTGGTAAAGCGAATTATCGGCGTGCCGGGAGACAGAATTCGGCTGCGCAATGGCGTGATCTATCTCAATGGGGTGAGGCAGGCCGAGCCGTATGTTGTCCGTAACGGAACTTACGATACATATCGCGATGAGTTTCCCGCGGCTCTCAACCAAGGCATGGGACAACTGGAGCCGGGCTGGGCCATGAGATTGCCGGCCAGCATTCACAATGATGAACTCGTGGTTCCGCCGGACCACTACTTTGCCATGGGGGACAATCGCGACAACAGCCTGGACAGCCGGTACTGGGGCTTTGTTCCGAAGGAAAACATTATCGGGCGGCCGCTTGTCGTTTTCTGGTCATTCGATGTGCCCGAAGAAAATGGCGAGCCGAAGCCCATCGCCGATCGTGTTGCTTCGTTTGTAAACACTACTGTTCATTTTTTTAGTCTGACCCGCTGGAACCGGGTATTCCGGCTGGTGCACTGATCATGACGTCTACGAGAAAAAAAGTCATCGCGATTGCGCTGCTGATCCTGGCGTTGTGCATCTTCCTGCCGCCGAACATCAATGGCGCGCGCTTCAGCACTCGTCTGGCTTCAACCTTGAGCGCCGCACTGGGAAGGGAAGTGAAGATCGGGTCGGTAAAGTACCGGCTGTTCCCACGTCCTGGATTTAATCTTTACGATTTCAAAGTAATGGACGATCCTGCGTTCAGCGCGGAACCGCTTCTGCTGTGCGGTAAGGTGACGGCCGACCTGCGGCTGACCTCACTGTGGGAAGGACGCCTGGAGATTGCCAACCTAAAGCTGACCGATGACGTGGCTCCGCCAAGCCTGAACCTGGTTTACGAGCGGGACCATTGGAATATGGAGCCGTTGCTATTACGCGTGGAGCAGGTGCCAACGGCGCCCACGGCGAAGCGAAGCTCGGAGCAGCGCTCGCGTTTTCCCTATATTGAAGCCAGCGGCGGGCGAATCAATGTGAAGCTCGGCCCGGAAAAAAAGCCTTATGCGCTTACCAACACTGACTTCGCGTTTTGGCTGGCGGCCGAAGATACATGGCACATTCGGCTAGAAGGTCATCCTGTCCGCACAGACATGAACCTGAGCGATACCGGTACGGTGCGCGTGGAAGGCGACGTGAAACGCTCCGCCAATTTGCGTGACATGCCGGTGAAACTGCAGGTTTCATGGGAGAAATCGCAATTGGGACAATTCTCCGGCCTGGTGCTGGGGCATGACAAGGGCTGGCGCGGTGCGCTGGATGCAACGGCGGAAATTGCCGGTCCGCTGGCCGATTTACGCATCAATGCCACAGCCGACATAGACAGCTTTCGCCGGTTCGATATCAATCGCAATGCAATGCCAAAAATCCGGACCCGCTGCCTGGGAGATTACACAAAAGGAATTCTTGGGCTGAAATGTGACACGCCTCTGGGCACCGGTGGCCTCCTGATGACAGCCCACGCCACGCCCAGCGCGCAGAATTACGATCTGTCACTGGTGGCGAACCGGGTGCCGCTTTCATTGCTGGCCGCACTTGCGCGCCAGGCGCGGCGGTCGTTGCCCGATGATTTTACGGCAACCGGCGATCTGAACGCCGCTTTCGGCTTTCACTCTCATGCGGGCGTCCATGATTTTCATGGAACCGGCATGAGCACGCCGTTCCTGCTGCAATCTGCGGCTGGAGACAAGCCATTTGCCGTGAGCGCCGTGCGGTTTCACATCGGCGCTGGCGATACACCCAGCGTGCTGGTGGCGAAGAAGAAAAAATCGAGCGCGCCGGCGCAGCCAACTCCAGCCGTGGCTCCCAGCGCTGCTTACGATTCGGGCTCACTCACGGTCGATGCTTTCTCCGTACAAATGGGACCTTCAACCACGCTTGAAGTGCAAGGCAGCCTGGATAGCAATGGCTACTTTGTGAGCGCCAAGGGCATGGTGCCGATGGAAAGACTTCTGGCATTCGGCCGCGCCACAGGCTTCCGTTCCCAGATTGCGAACACAACGGCATCAGCACTGGTGGACTTAAACGTGAGCGGACCATGGGCGAACTTTACCGCGCCCAAGCTTCACGGTACGGCGCATCTGCAAAACCTGGCGGCATGGATTCCCGGCTTGAAAGATCGGCTGGTAATGTCAGAGGCCGACGCGCAGATCACCGACTCCGCCCTGGTGATAAGCAAAATCAATGGACAGTTCGAACATAGTCCAATTGCTTTTACCGGTTTGATCAGCAGCCCGCTGAACTGTACTGGCAACGCTCCCTGTCCGCTGCAATTTGATCTTCATCTGGACTCGCTGGCGGTGCCGGATGTGGCGAACCTGATGGGGTTTACAGAAAAAGGATGGAGCCTGTCTTTTCTCTCCGGATCAGATAATAAGTTGCCAGACTTTCGTGCCGAAGGAAGTCTCGCGGTTGGGGAATTGAATATAGCCGAAGTGCCGCTGGAAAAGTTTGCCGCGCATATTGAGGTGGGAGACCACGCGCTCACAGTAAACCGAGTGGCTGCGAGGGTCGGCGGTGGAACGACACAAGGCGAATGGAAAATTGACTGGAGCGGCAATCAGCCGCGCTATAGTGGAAGCGGATCAATGGAGGGCGTTACGCTGGAGCGGGTGAGCCCGCAAAATACTGTCGCGGGCCAGGTAGCGCAGTGGATTGCCGGCAGAGCCCAGGTAAGTTATTCGACACACTTTGAAGGCAAGACGCCACAGGAGATGTCAGCCAGCGCCGGGGGGCGAGTGGAGTTCCAGGTAAGCAATGGCACGTCAAAGGTGCTTGCCCTGGACGCAGGCAGGCCGATTCGATTCAGTGGCGCCCAGGGTGCGTTGGAAATTGATCGCGAAGCCATAAAAGTGTTGCCAAGCAAATTTAAAGCGGAGAACCGCATCTATCTGATGAGCGGGACTATATCCCTGGCGAACAAGCAGGCAAAATTGAAGGTGAGTACCAGCGGTACTCAGTGGGAAATTACTGGAGCGCTGGAAAAGCCGGAAATTACGCCGCAACCGCTGACCGCGCAGGCGGCCCCCGCGCACGCAAAATGATTTCAAGAATCTTGTTAACGATCTTGCTGGTGGCGAGCGTGATTTTTATCGTTCAGGAAGGCCCTGCCTCGGTGCAGCAGCCGTCCTATGGACATAGAACTCCTTCTACGCAGCCAGTTTCTTTTCGGCAGCCTTCTTTCAACCAAGGCAGCTCCGGGCAAGCAAGTTCCCAGCAGCCCGGCTCAGCACACCGGCTGGCCGACACGATGCAAGCCAAACTGGAGCATATTCAGTCGAATGGGGAGCAAGCGCACCCGGACCAGGCGCCGACTGTAATGAGCGAGGAAGAGGTCAACGATTACATTGCTTCAGGCAGGATCGTGCTTCCGCAAGGCGTCAAGAAGCTGAAGATGGAGGGTCGCAGCGGAGTGGTGACGGCTTTTCTCGTTGTCGATTTTGATGAGATTCGCGCTGGTCAAAAGTCCTCCAATCCAATGCTGTCTATGTTCAGCGGGCAGCATGATGTGAGCGTTGAGGCAAGTGCCGCCGGAACCGGCGGCCAGGGACGGGTCCAGGTGCGCGAGGTAGTGATTGACGGAATAAACGTGCCTCGGATGGCCCTGGAATACTTTGTGAGCAAGTACATTACTCCGAAATATCCCAATGTTGGGATTGACTCCCAGTTTCAGCTGCCCAACAAGATCGATCTTGCCACGGTTGGCTATCACAAGCTGACGGTGACGCAGAAGTAACTTTGCTTCGCAGGGCTAAAAGCCCGATTCATTTCGACCACTGACGGCACGAACGAATTCGCGCCCTGACCTTGTCTCGCTTCTGGCGGACACTTTCCGCGAATCACTTGAAGTCTTACGCTGTTGCGTTCCCGCGCGGTCAGTGTGTTTTTGCGCCGCGCTATTTTAGAATACTGACTATGCTTAAACACATCCGCTGGAATGATGTTGAACTGGAAAAGCTAAATCCGCTACTGGACCGCCAGATGATCACGGGCGAGAACCTGATGCTGGCGCGGGTCTTATTGAAGAAGGGCTGTGTGGTGCCAGAACACAGTCATGAGAATGAACAACTCACCTACATTGTCGAGGGCGCGCTGAAGTTCTGGATTGACGGCAAAGAAATTATTGTTCGGGCAGGTGAGGTGCTCTGCATTCCTCCGCACATGCCGCACAAAGCTGAAGCGGTTGAAGACACAATTGATCTGGATGTGTTCTATCCGCCGCGGCAGGATTGGCTGAACAAGTCAGACGCTTACCTGCGCAACGCTGAACCGGCTGCCAGCCGCTAGAGCGGGAGAGCCAGACTCGGGCGCACTGACAGGTATCACCCAGCAAAATATAGGGAGGCTGGTGGAGAAATAACCAGCCTCCCCGGTGGTGATTCACTGCGTCACGCAGTTCAAGTTGAAAACGGCAACGCGCACCCGAGATCGACGTGGTGTCGCGGCATGGGATTACTCCCGAGCACGGCAACCAATTGATCTACGTTACGCCGACGCTTCTGGGGGAGGAAATCCACCGTGCCAAACGCGCCGCAGTCGTGTTGTTGCCGTCTCCTGTCCCTGGCTGATCGCTACGCCGGTCGAGCGGGCCGGCGCGTGCAATGCTGGGCATGCGGACCGATTTCTACATCCGATTAGCGGGATCGAATGTAGAACCAGAACCCCGCCCCTCACCAGGGCACCCCAACCACCACACTGCTCCGTGCGCAAACTTCTGACTGCCACTAGCACGGTTTGAAAAACTTCATTACGAAAAATTGGCGTTGCGTGGCCGCTGCTGATGCCTTTTCATTTCAACAGCAAGGACTTAAGAGTGGATTAGGGTTTGATTAAAAATTCTCATCAGCCAACAGGGAGTCAAATGCGGATGAATTAGGAAATATCCAGGCCGATGGATTTCATGAGTTCTACGCCGTTGCTGGTAGTGACTACGCCAGGGCGAAGACGATAGTCAAAAGAAAGTCTGTCGTCTTCAAAGCGTTCCTGAAAATGCGCGTTGCGCACGCGCTCAGGAAAAACTTCTTCCAGCGACGTGAGTGCGAGGTCATGGGTAGTGACCAGGCCGATCGCGGCGTTGCGAATCAGAGTGCGCAGCACACCTTCCGTGCCCACCCGCCGATCGTGCGAGTTGGTGCCCTGCAAGACTTCATCAAGTAAAAATAATGCCGGCTGCGTTGATGAAAGATCGACGACCTGCCGCAGTCTTTTGATTTCGGCATAGAAATGAGAGATGCCCTTCTGCAGCGAGTCAGAGACACGCATGGACGCGCCGACCGCCACGCGAGATAGCTGCAGGCGGCGAGCACGCACGGGAGCGCCCATCATGGCCAGAACGGCGTTGATGCCTACCACGCGCAGGTACGTACTCTTGCCGGACATATTGGATCCGCTCACCAAGAGCACCTGGCTGTTGCCGCCCAGCCTGACGTCATTGCGCACGCATTTGTCAGCGGGCAACAGAGGATGGCCAAGAGCGTCGCCGTGAAAGCAGACGTCAACTTCAGGCGGCGCAAATTCCGGAAATGGATCTTGCGGATGCTCGTAGGCGTAAGCCGCAATCGAAGCGAGCGTTTCGATTTCCCCCACAGCATTCAGCCATGCCTCAATGCCGCTGCCATACGTGCGGCGCCAGCGCTCCAGCGCAAAAGCAATTTGCAGGGAGTACAGCAGCGGGATATCAAGCATGCGCACGAACCAGTTGTGACGCGAGTCATCCAGATCAGCCAGAGTGTCCAGGCGGGAGATACAGGCAGAAGGCGGCTGGCCGTGGGTGAGAAGCCGCGCCTGCAATTGCTGGAGCATGGGAGAATCAAACTTTTCCGTTTCAATGCGGCGCAGCAGCAGCGCGAGGGAATCGAGATCTTTGTGAGTGTCGCCCACGCCGGCAAAAATCTTTTCCAGACGATGGCGAGCACGAGACGTGATTACGCCATTGATCAGTAGAAGAAGGACGAAAGGCGTCCACATGACCGTGAAGCCGAAGACCAAAGCAGCGACGCTCAAGACAGCGAGACCGGCGGTCCACCAGCGGCCATCCTGCAACCCACTCTCTTCTCGCGCCCATGCGATCAGCGCTTCAGGCTTGGCCGCGATGCGTTCGCTTTCGCCGGTTACGGCGAGATCTTCGCGGAGATCGAGGCGTGACTTCAACTCAGCGACTGCGGCCTGCCGCTTGCCGATTTCCTCCAAGTCGGCGTGAGTGAGCAGCCAGCGCGCCAAAGACTGCTTACCCATGTTGGTGCGGGCTGTCGAGAGCAACTGGAAGAGACTGCCGTCGCCGAGAATGTCCAGGTCTTCAGCATATAGGTGCATCGAATTCTTGAATTCTTCGCCGGTCTGGCCGCTGCCGGACCAGCGATCTTCTATCCGGGCCAGTCCTCGAGCGTAAACAGCAGCCGCGCGCTTCGCCATGTTCATGGCGCGCACAACACGCCGGTGCAGCGCGACCAGCACGATGAATAAGATGAGCGGAGCCAGCAGCCAATAAACGGTGGGAAAGCCGGTTTTACCCGTGATCCAGCACTGGATCAATATGGCGATAAAGATCGCGATGCGCGCGTTGCCCAACCAAAGGTGTTTGCGTTGAAGCTGCGCGGCCTGGGTTTCGCGCTCTTTCAATCGGCGTGAGTACTCCTGGTGAGCGGCGGAGTCAGGCGCGGTCGAGGCGGTCAATGTGACTTCGGTTGCGATGGGATTCACCACATACCATTCTGGCCGGAGCGCGGGGCAAATGCAAAAGGGCATGGTTCTCGTGCCCTTTTGCTTTTTTCCCCGGTCTTAAAGGCCGGGGCTTCCACAACTACCAAACTCTGCATGCGTTTGCCGGGACCATTGGCTGACCGGGCTTACACCCGAAAGCTTTCTGGAATTCCGGCATGTTGCGGACAACGCCATTCACGCGCCACTTCCCGGGGGAGTGCGGATCCACGCGGACCAGCATTCGAGACAGCTCCGGCGTTGTGTTCTGGCACCACACACGGCCAAAGCCCAAGAAGAAGCGCTGATCGGGCGTGTAGCCGTCAATCTTCTTGTCAGGATCTTGTTTGGCCTGCGCCATGAGGTCATGCAGCGCCATCAGCGCGATGCGAGCGCCGCCATTGTCAGCAGTGTTTTCACCCAGAGTTAAGCGACCGTTCAGCTTGAGGTCATCCACTGCTGTGAATGAGCTGTATTCATCGGCAACGCAGCTAGCGCGCTGTTCGAATTCCTTACCGTCTTCAGCGGTCCACCAGTCACGCAGATTTCCTTTGGGATCGAACTTGCGGCCCTGATCGTCAAAGCCGTGCGTGAGTTCGTGGCCAATCACCAATCCGATGCCGCCCATGTTGACGGCGTCGTCGAGCGTGCGATCGAAAAACGGCGGCTGGAGAATGCCGGCAGGGAAGACGATTTCATTATGGCTACCGCTGTAATAAGCATTCACCGTAGGAGGCGTCATGCCCCATTCCAGCTTGTCCACGGGCTTGCCAATCTTCTGCAACTGCCGGTTGGACTCAAATTCGCTGGCGCGATAGAGATTGCCGACCATGTCTCCGCGGACGATCTTGAGTTTGCTGTAATCGCGCCACTTGTCTGGATAGCCAATCTTGTTGCGGATGGCTGCCAGCTTGAGCATGGCTTCCTTCTTGGTGGTCTCGGTCATCCATGGCAGGCTGGTGATGTCGCCCCTGAGCGAGTTTTCCAGGGCGTCCACCATCTTCAACATACGGGCTTTGCCTTCGGCCCCGAACGTGGCATCGACGTAAGGCTGACCTAAAGCTTCGCCCAGAGCATTGTCCGTGGCGTTGATGCAGCGCTTCCAACGCACCGGCAACTCTTTTTGCCCGGTGATTGCCTGCTGAAACTTGAAATCCTCCTGCACAAAATCGTCCGACAGCCAGCCGGCGGCATTGTTCACGATCTGCCAGGTCATGTATGTCTTCCAAGCGTCCAGCGGCGTAGATTCAATCACGCCGTTAACGGCTTTGAAGAAGTCCGGGTTTCCGACATTCAGCTCAGTGAAGGAAGGCGCTCCACTGGCGGCGAAATAGCGATCCAGATGAAAGTTGGGAGCAAAGGTCTCTGCCTGCGCGACCGTCATCTTATGGTCGCGGTTTTTAGGATCGCGGCGCAGGGTGCGCTCCATATAGGCCTTGGCAAGATCGGTTTCAATTTTCAGGACCGTATCGGCACTCTGCGAGGCCTGCTCTGGTGATTGACCGAGCAGCGAAAAATCTTTCCTCAAATGGTCAACAAAGGCCTTGCGGATGGCGAGAGTGGGAGCGTCATCTTTCAGGTAATAATCGCGGTCCGGCAGAGTCAGGCCGCTCTGGTCAATGGACGCGATGGTTATATCTGCGTCATGCAGGTCAGGCCCGGCGCCAAAGCCCATAAGCGGGTTGGGGCCAATCAGCTGCTCATGCGACATGGCCTCAATCATCTGCGTCTTGTCTTTGACTGCCGCAATGCGGTCGAGTTCAGGCTTTAGCGGTTTGGCGCCGGCTTTATTGGCGGCGGCTTCATCCATGCATGAGGCATAGAAGTCGCCGATTTTCTGCGTCACGGCATTTCGCGCGGAATCATTGCGGCCGGCTCTCTCCAGTATCTGCCGGAGAACGAGGAGGTTGTGCTCATATACTTCAGCAAAGCTAAGCCAGACCGGTTGGTCGGCAGGGATGGGATTGTTCTTGATCCAGTTGCCACATGCGTATTGGTAAAAATCGACGCACGGATCAACCTTCTTATCTATGTTGGCGATGTCAAATTTGGGCGCAGGATGCTCCGGAGCAGCGTTGCCCGCGGACGCAGCCGGATTGGCCGCGGGTGCGGTGGGACCGGAATTATCCGTCTTGGCATTACCAGCTTTTTTGGTGGAGCTAATGTCAGGTTTTTGCGGCGTGGGTTGCGGCGACTGGCCCAGCGCCATGGCGGCGATAAACAGCAGCATTCCAATCAAAGACAACAGGTATTGATGCAACATGTATTTGCGCATTCGAATTCTCTCCTCCAGCCAAAGCAGGCCATTGTATAAGACGGACGCGGACTGAAGACGTTGGCGGTCGGGCGATTACAGTTGAGTCCCGCACTATGCTTCTGGTTTCGCACTTTGTTTGCAATAATGGCTTTTTAGCAAAAGAGGATGAGTTTTAGCCTTGAAGATTCGAACCGCCGCAACGGGAAGCCGTTGCATTTCGTGTTTCTGGGGTGCGACCCTCTGCCGCTTCTTGGGTGTCTTCCACCCCACCACGCGAAAACCGCGCGTGTCGGGGGCCCCGGGATTGGGTGACCTTGGGTGGAAATGGGTGGACATAGGGGGAGGGGGCGTGGGTACTCGGCTGAGGATACAGGCAGAGGGCCGCAGCCACAGGCAAGGATGGCCGGCAGAGGAGTTGCCGCAGGCGGGGAGCCTGCTCCATAGGCTTCACTCGGAAGTCCTGGTCAACAGGTTTGAGGGACACTGCGCACTGCGCACCTTTCGTCCTAAGGTGAATGGCTGGACTGAGGGAACGAAACGGGAACTTGCGTAGTAACATGCAGATAGAAGCATTGGAGAGATCTGATTGTGGCAACAAACGGCACAGAATTCGAGTCGGTAAGAACGGTTTCCGTAGTGCGTCATTACAAGCTGGGGCGCTCACTAATTCCAGCAGTCGATGGCGTGAGCCTGGCAGCCGGGCGGGGCGAGTTTATCGCTTTGCTGGGCGCTTCCGGATCGGGAAAATCCACGCTCCTGAACCTGATTGCCGGGCTGGACCGGCCAGATTCCGGTGCAATTGTGGTGGAAGGCGCCGACCTGGCCACCATGACGTCTGAGCAACTGGCGCAATATCGCCGGCACACCGTAGGAATGGTTTTCCAGTCATTCAACCTGGTTCCGACGATGACCCTTTATGAGAACGTAGAGCTACCCATGCGTTTTGCCGAGGTAAAGCGCAAGGAACGCCGGGCGCGCGTGGTGGAAGCGCTGGAGCGGGTGGGCCTGAGCGACCGCATGAAGCATCGGCCTAGCGAGATGTCGGGCGGAGAGCAGCAGCGGGCAGCACTGGCGCGAGCGCTGGCGAACCGTCCGAAACTGTTGCTGGCGGATGAGCCGACCGGCAATCTGGATTCTAAGACCGGCACAGAAATCATGGATCTGATTCGCGAACTCAATCGCACACTGGAAATGACAGTCATTATGGTGACCCATGAGCGTCCGCTGGCGGAACGGTATGCCAACCGCCTGGTCTTCCTGGGCGACGGCAAACTGGTGGGCGAACTCGAGAATACCAAGCTGGAGAAGATTGGAGCGGCACGGTGAGAGCATACGACCTGATTGAACTTGCCGGACGCAACCTGCGTGAAGCGGGATTGCGAAATTCGTTGACGACGCTGGGCATAGGCGTCGGCGTGGCCTCACTGGTGGCCATGCTGTCATTGGGCATCGGACTGCAAAAGCTGGCGACGCGGCAGCTGGGACGCTCAGGATTGTTTGACACAGTGGTCGTGACGTCACGCCAGGATTCGCGCGGGCCGCGCTTTGCGCAAGCCGCGCCCGTAACCGCGCAGGCCAAGCCTTTGGACGATGTGGCGCGGCATAATTTTGAGCAAATGGCCAACGTGGTCGAGGTCTATCCCAACTTCAGTGCCGTTGGCGACGTGCGGCTTGAAAGCGATAAGACCGGTAATCACTTTACCGTGGTAGGTACGCTGCCGCAGTCGGCGCGAACCAGCGAGGCGTTTGATGACGTACAGGGCAGTTTCTTTTCTTCAGGCGTCGCGGAAGAAGCGATCATCCTGGGCGACTTTGGGCGTGATCTACTGAACCTGCCGCGGGAGTCTCGAGGCACGGACGTGAAGCTGACCAAGGACCAGGCTGACCAACTGCTGGGCAAATATATTGTGCTGCGCTATCACAGGCGTGAAGCGGGTGAAAGCGCGCCGCTGGAGGGAAAGACCACGAAGAAAGGCCAGGCAGATCCGGATGACGAGGACAGCGCAGACGGCATCAAGGCTGAAGACGCGCAGTCCTTCAATCTGGTGCCGAAGCAGTTGAAGCTGAAAATTGTTGGCATTGTTTCCAGCGAGCCGAACCGGGGTTTGCGGCAGGGCCGGACGCCTGTGTTCCTACCGCTGATGCTGGCGGAATCACTGGACATGGTGCAGGCCGGCGAACTGTGGAGCACATTGCGTCCGTCAGAAAGCAAAACCTATATCGCGCTAATTGTTCGCGTGGGAAAAAGCAAAGCCGTTTCGCAAGTAGAAGAGGATATCCGCAAGCAGGGATTCAGCACGTTCTCGATCTTAGACGCGTCCAAGGGTATTACGCGGTTCTTCACTTTTCTCGATCTGTTTCTCGGGATATTCGGAAGCCTTGCGCTGGCAGTGGCCTCGCTGGGCATTGTGAACACACTGGTGATGGCAATCCTGGAGCGCAGGCGCGAAATTGGCATCATGAAAGCGCTGGGCGCCAGCGATGGAGACGTGAAGCGCATCTTTTTCTTTGAAGCCGGGGCCATGGGCATTTTGGGTGGAGCGCTGGGCGCCGGGCTGGGCTGGCTGATCGGCCGCGTGATCAACTTTGCTACCAATATTTATCTGCAGCGGCAAGACATCCGTCCGGAAAATTTCTGGGTGGTGCCAGTATGGCTGGTGGTCGCGGCACTTGGATTCTCCGTTTTCGTAAGCATGTTTGCCGGGCTGTATCCGGCGTCACGGGCAGCAAAACTCGATCCGGTGCAGGCGCTGCGGCATGACTAGCAGCTTTTGGCTGCTAGCCTTAGCCTTTAGGTGCTGGCTCTTAGCGAAGAGCGAAAGAGCTTTACCGCAAAGGACGCAAAGGAAAGCGAATCAAGTTTTCAGCTAACCGATAGGCCTCGCTTTTAAAATTTTGGTTTTGTCCGAGGATTCAGTTGCAGAGAACCCACAGAAAGCTTCGGTTCGACGGGTCGAGTTTGGATGTATATGGTTTTTTTGAAACAACCTAATGTTTCTTTGCGTACTTTGCGACCTGCGGTGAACCGGTTTTGACTGAATGCTGAGTGCTGAATGCTGAGTGCTTCTAAATACCTGCTGTCATTCTTATTTCTGGTCTTTACAGTCAATGCTCTTGCGGCGTCGCGGATGCAATGCGGCGCAATGAGAAGCAAATACGTGCCGGGTCGCATTGGTTACTGCGCCCTGCTGCCGCCCAGCTATGACTCGCATCCGGGCAAGCGTTTTCCCGTGCTGTATTTTCTGCACGGACTCGGCGGCGACCAGAGCTTTCTGGCTTCGAGCGGGGCGTCCAGCGGGATTGAAGAAGCGTGGGAAGACAAGCGGCTGGGCGAGTTTGTGATCATCACGCCGCAGGGCGAGAACAGTTTTTATATTAATTCGCGCGACGGTCACATTCTGTACGAGGATTTCTTTATCCGCGAGTTTGTGCCGCAGATGGAGAGGCGTTTCCGGCTGGTTGGCGGGCGTGCGGGCCGGGCGATCGGCGGGATATCGATGGGCGGGTATGGGGCGTTGCGGTTTGCTTTCAAGTATCCGCAAATGTTTGCGTCAGTGGCAGTGCATATGCCGGCACTGCTGGAAGAGCTGCCGCATGGATCGTCGGATGTGGGACTGGGCGCATTTCTGGGAAGCGCGTTTGGCTCACCGCTGAATGAACGCTTCTGGAAAGAGAACACGCCATTTGTTTTTGCGCGTACCGCGAACCTGCAAGGATTGAAGATTTATTTTGACTGCGGCGACCAGGATAATTACGGCTTTAACGCCGGAACCCGGCAATTGGATAAGCTCCTGACCGCGCGGCATGTGGCGCATGAAGCGCATATTTATCCCGGGGGACACGACTGGCAATTTGTATCGCAGCATCTGGATGCGTCGCTAGCATTTCAGTCGCAGGCGCTCGGGCTGACGAAGTAAAATCTGAGAAGCTCTGAACCGAGGAAAGCTATGAGATGGTTGATCGCGTTTCTGGCGCTGGCGGGCATGGTGGCTGCTTCTCTGGCGCTGCGAGAGCACTACCGCACGGAAGCGTCGCCGTGCAGCGTTAATGAAAAGTGGGACTGCGGTGCAGTAAATAAGAGCCCGTTCGCCGTCATTGGAGGCGTGCCCGTGGCGGACATTGGCATTGCCGGCTATCTATTGCTGCTGGTGCTGGCGATAACGAAACGCTGGCGGCTGCTGGTAGCCGCGGCAGTTCCCGCGCTGGCGTTTTCACTTTATCTGGCCCACATTGAAAAAGACGTTCTGGGAATCTGGTGTATCTACTGCGTCATTTCCCTGGGCATCATTTCTTTGATTACTCTGCTGTCATTGGTTGCGCTGGGGATAAATTGGCGGAAGGCTCCGGATGTTCACGGCGGAATTGGAACTTGAGGCTGGCGCAGAGAATTTGGATGTTCGGATAAGCTGATTCTCGACAGGCCAGCAAGGACCGCTGTACTATTTCCCAACTACATGGTTTTGGTGCACGTTTGGGGATCTGGCGATGCAGGCGTGTGAGATGCTACGTATTGTCCGTCTTACTTAGGTTTGACACGACCGTTTGTTTTGTCAAATTTTGCCAGGTAACTTCGATACTGTGCCAATCGAGCGGGAAGGGTGCGGTAAAAAATGCGCTGGCCACTGCGGCGAGAAGAGATCAATCCGGCCTGCGTAAGAACCCGCAGATGATGCGAGATGGTTGCCATCGAGAACATATGGCAATCGCCCAGTTCTCCGCAGTACAGCTCCTTACGCCGGTTGGCGATGTGGGAGTAAATGCTCAAGCGAGTCGGGTCGCCGAGCGCCTTTCCGATCAACGCGGCTTCCGCAGGTGATATTCCGGCCATGTGTATAAGATGCCTTGAACCGCACTATCTGTGCAAATCCAGCTTAAATTTATTTTTTAAGACTACATAACCGATCTTTTTGAATCTAGATATTTAGATAAACATCTAAATCCTCTATTCACGGAACACTCTGTGATTATTCGTTCCATTTCTTCATCTTTGGAGAACTTCATGCAATCAAGAATCTGGAAATTGATGGTTATTATGGGTGCACTAGCTCTTATCGGCTTGCTGGCCGGTTGCGCCAGCGCGGCGCAGTCAAAACCTCAGGGGCCGGTGCAGGTGAGCGTGGCGGAAGTCCAGTGCCGGCAATTCGGAGAGACAGATGAATTCACCGGTCGGCTTGAAGCAGTCAACATTGTGGAAGTCCGTCCTCGCGTGTCCGGTTATCTACAGACTGTGAATTTCAAAGAGGGCACCATCGTTCGACAGGGCGCGCTTCTGTTCCAGATTGATCCCCGACCTTTTCAGGCTGAAGTAGATCGTTTGAAAGGTGATCTGGCCGAAGCCAGAGCAGCGCTTATGCGCGCCCAGAGTGATTTCGAGCGTGCGGAGCGCCTGCACAATAACAATGGGATGTCTGCGGAGGAATATGACCGCCGTGCAGCCGCTCGGAGCCAGTCAGAAGCCCATATTGCATCGACGCAAGCTGCGCTCCAAGGCGCGGAGCTGAATCTTGAGTTCACGCGCATCACCGCTCCGATCACCGGGCGTGTCGGCCGCGCGGAAGTCACCGCAGGAAACCTGGTGGGCAGCGGACCGGCGCAGGTAAAACCGCTAACAACCGTTGTCTCGCTCGATCCAATTTATGCGTATTTTGATGCCGATGAGCAAACCTTCCTGAAGTATGCGCGGGTAGCAGAACAAACAACCGGCGGAAATTCACACGAACTCAAAAGCCAGGTAGTACTTGGTTTGGCGGATGAGGATGGATTTCCGCACGTTGGACGTCTTAATTTCGTCGATAACCAGGTGAGCTCATCGACGGGAACGATTCGCGTTCGAGCCACACTTCCTAACAAGGACTTTACCCTCACTCCGGGCCTTTTTGCCCGACTCAAAATTCAGAGCAATGGCACATATAAAGGATGTCTGGCCAAGGACGAAGCCATTGCCACTGACCTCAATCAGAAATATGTCCTTGCGCTCGACAAAAATAACGCTCTGGAGTATCGCGTCGTAAAGCCTGGCCCTATGAAGGATGGTTTGCGCGTGATCCGCGACGGATTGCATGATGGCGATCTGATCGTCGTCAATGGGTTGCAGCGTGTCCGGCCCGGAGTCGTGGTCACGCCGGTCCGCGTAGGCATGGCTGGCGACCCAACCGCGGCGAGTGCCGCAACATCATCCACCATCAAGCCGTAAGCACCGGGATTCCGGAAAAATCCGGATATGCCGTCGTATCGCTAGAAGATAAGGCTGGAAACCATGAACATCTCCAATTTTTTTATCAAGCGCCCTATTTTTGCTGCAGTCGTTTCGATCATCATTTTTGTAATCGGCGCGCTCGCCTACTTGAAGTTGCCGCTCAGTGAATACCCGGAAGTGGTCCCGCCCACCGTGGTGGTGCGGACATCGTATCCCGGCGCAAATCCCACCGTTATTGCGGATACCGTAGCTTCGCCGCTTGAACAGCAGATCAACGGCGTGGAAGGCATGCTTTATATGTTCTCGCAAGCCACGGCCGATGGCGTAATGACCCTGACCGTCACGTTTGGTTTGGGAACTGATCTGGATAAAGCTCAGGTGCAGGTACAGAACCGCGTATCGCAGGCCCTTCCGCGCCTTCCGCAGGAAGTTCAACGTCTGGGCGTGACGACGGAGAAAACGTCGCCAGACTTGCTCATGGTGGTTCACCTTCACTCACCGGATAACCGTTATGACACTTTGTATCTTGCCAACCTGGCCGTTTTGCAGGTAAAGGATGAACTGAATCGCATCCCGGGTGTAGGCAACGTGCAAATCTTCGGTGCCGGCGATTTCAGCATGCGCATCTGGCTGAACCCAAATGAACTGGCGTCGCACAGTTTAACCGCAACAGACGTGGTGAAAGCGATCCGCGAACAGAACGTGCAGGTTGCGGCCGGAGTGCTGGGCGCTCCTCCTACTAATACCGGCAGCACCGCATTTCAGCTTCTGGTCAATACGCAGGGTCGGCTGAGCTCGGAAGAAGAATTTCGTGACATTATCGTTCGCGCCGGACCCGACGGGCAGATTACGCGTGTCCGCGATGTAGCCAGAGTGGAACTTGGTTCCAGTAGCTATGCGTTGCGTAGCCTGCTCGACAACAAGTCCGCCGTCGCCATCCCAATATCGCAACGCCCCGGCTCCAACGCTCTGGAAACTTCACAGCAGGTTCGTGACACCATGGCGCGCCTTAAGAAATCATTCCCCCAGGGCGTGGAATACAGCTTTGTTTACGATCCCACGGTGTTTGTACGCCAGTCAATTGAGGCGGTCGGCCACACTTTTATTGAAGCCCTATTGCTCGTGGCGCTGGTGGTATTGATCTTTCTGCAAACCTGGCGGGCCTCGCTCATTCCACTGCTGGCGCTTCCTGTTTCTCTGGTGGGAACGTTTTCCATTATGCTGGCGCTGGGCTTTTCGCTTAACACGCTTTCTTTGTTCGGCCTGGTACTCGCCATAGGAATTGTGGTGGACGATGCGATTGTGGTGGTTGAAAACGTGGAACGGCACATTGAGGAAGGACTTCCGCCCCGTGAAGCCACCGTGAAAGCGATGGAAGAAGTGAGTGGGCCGATCGTCGCAATTGCCCTCGTTCTGTCGGCCGTCTTTATTCCCACCGCGTTTATCAAAGGCCTCTCAGGGGAGTTCTACAAGCAGTTCGCTCTCACCATCGCCATTTCCACGGTGATTTCCGCATTCAATTCATTGACTCTTAGCCCAGCACTGGCGGCGCTGCTCTTAAAGCCGCGTGAAGCAAAGAAAGACCGGCTGACCCGCTGGATCGACTTTGCGTTTGGCTGGTTCTTTAAGCCATTTAATCGCTTTTTTGCCCGCGCCTCCGGCGGATACGGCAAACTGGTGAAGCGTACGTTGCGGACGAGCGCAGTCGCGCTGGCCGTTTACGCTGTGCTGATCGTGGTAACAGGCGTTGGCTTCTCTCGAGTGCCTACAGGTTTTGTGCCCACGCAGGACAAGCAATATCTGGTCGCGCTGGCCCAATTGCCCAACGGCTCCACGCTGGACCGAACGGAAGATGTCATCCGCAAGATGTCGGCGATTGCGCTGAAACATCCGGGAGTGCAAAGCGCAGTGGCATTTCCCGGTTTATCGATCAATGGTTTCACCAACAGTCCTAACTCGGGCATCGTCTTTGTAACGCTCAAGCCGTTTGAGGAGCGCAAATCAGCAAACCTCTCAGCCAATGCACTGACGGCCAGTCTCAATCAGCAATTTGCCGCGATTGAGGAAGCGTTCATTGCTATTTTTCCTCCGCCTCCGGTTCAGGGCGTGGGCACAGTTGCGGGATTCAAGCTTTATATAGAAGATCGCAATGGCGCAGGTTTGCCGGCACTTTATGGCGAGACCAAGGCGGTTTTGGGAAAAGGGAATCAAACGCCGGCTCTGGCAGGGTTGTTCTCCAGTTTCGACATCAACGTTCCGCAGATTGATTCCCATGTGGACCGCGAGAAGGCCAAGACCTATGGCATTCCGCTCAGCGATATTTTTGACACCATGCAGGTGTACCTGGGCTCGCTTTACGTAAACGATTTCAACCGATTTGGCCGCACATACCAGGTCAACGTGCAGGCTGAGTCGCCGTACCGTCTGCATCCGGAAGATATTGTTCGTTTGAAAACCAGAAATGCCGGCGGAGAGATGATTCCTCTGGGTTCGGTCGTGAAAGTTCAGCCAAGCTATGGACCGGATCGAGTCATGCATTACAACGGCTTTCCAGCCGCGGAAATCAACGGCGCGCCCGCACCTGGATACAGTTCCGGCCAGGGTGAGGCAGCCATGGCCACGCTGTTGAATGATCAGTTGCCCAACAGCATGAAGTTTGAGTGGACTGAACTCACCTACCAGAAGATTCTTGCCGGCAACACGATGGTCTTTATCTTTCCGCTTTCCGTATTTCTCGTGTATCTGGTGCTGGCCGCGCAATATGAAAGCTGGTCATTGCCGCTGGTTGTCATTCTGATCGTGCCCATGACTTTGTTTTCCGCCATCGCCGGCGTGTGGCTTACGCACGGTGACAATAATGTGTTTACACAAATCAGCTTGATTGTTCTGGTCGGGCTGGCCTGCAAAAACGCAATTCTGATCGTGGAGTTTGCGCGGGAGCGGCAACTGGAAGGTATTGGCGCGGTGGACGCGGTTCTAGAGGCCTGCCGACTCCGCCTGCGGCCTATTCTCATGACCTCGCTCGCGTTCACCATGGGCGTGGTTCCACTGGTGCTGTCATCGGGCGCCGGCTCAGAGATGCGGCAGGCCATCGGCATTGCAGTTTTCTTCGGCATGTTGGGTGTAACGGCGTTCGGACTGGTTCTGACTCCAGTTTTTTACGTGGTCATTCAGAAGTTCGTCGAGGCGCGGCAGAGTCGGAAGTCATTAGCGACTACAAACCTTACCCCCGCAGTTTCCCGGGAGGCATAATATGGCAATTCATTTCACAAAATCATTCGGCATTGCATTTCTGCTTCTGATCATTACGGGGTGTGCCGTGGGGCCACATTACAAGGCGCCGCAACCTCCTGCGATTACCTATCACTCCGCTGATCCGGAGCTGGTGAGCAATGCGCCAATCAACGCTCAATGGTGGAAGCAATTCGATGATCCAGTGCTCGATTCTCTCGTGGATCAGACGCTGGCATCGAACAATACTATCCGTATCGCTCGCGCCCGGCTCGGCCAGTCCCGCGCCATCTACGATGAAAGAAAGCTGGATCGCTATCCTGTCGCGCCGGTGGAAGCTTCGTATGAATACAGCAAACAGCAGATTCCCGGCTTCTCTGACCAGCGCGTCACCGTCAATACCTTTCAAACAGGCTTTGACGCGTTCTGGGAACTCGATGTATTTGGACGGGTCAGTCACGGCGTGGCAGCGGGTAAAGCAGACACTCAGGCATTTGCCGCAGACTTACGTGACGTCCAGATCAGCACGGTGGCTGAGCTCGCACGGAATTACTTTGAGCTGCGCGGTGCGCAGTGGCGCCTGGCCGTGGCGGAACGCAGTCTGGGAAACCAGCGCGAGACGCTGCGCCTAACACAGTTGCGCCGTGATGCCGGCGTGGGCGAAGAGCAGGACGTAGCCAGCGCTGCCGCACGGGTAGCGGCAACCGAGGCGACGATTCCTCCTCTTCAATATGAAGCGTCCCGCGCAACGTATCGCGTTTCAGTCTTGACAGGTGTACGGCCTGGAGAGCTGAAAGCAGATCTTGCACCGCGCACCTATCCGGCGATTGCGCGAGCGTTACCCATTGGCGATCCGGGAGAATTATTGCGCCGGCGGCCGGACGTTCGCGCCGCAGAGCGCAGGCTGGCCGAGGCAACTGAGTTTCAGGGCGTAGCAGTCGCTGGTCTGTTCCCCAAAGTTAGCGTTTCCGGGTTTGTTGGTTTTCTTGCTGGAAGGGGCAGCCTTTTCTTCATGCCAGAGTCCGCGGCATGGTCAGTTTCGCCGGGAATTTCCTGGTCCGCGTTCGACCTGGGAAGAGCGCGTGCGAGAGTGCGCGGTTCGAAGGCATCTACTGACGAAGCCGTGGCCTTTTATGAGCAGACCGTACTTGGGGCGCTGGAGGAGACGGAGAATTCTCTGGCTAATTATCGTGCCCAGCAGTCACGCCTGGTCAAACTCAATGATCAAGCCCGAGAAAGCAAACGCGCAGCCGATATCGCTAGACTCCGCTACCGCGAAGGTGTGATCGACTTCCTTTCGTTACTGGATGCCGAGCGCACACAGTTGCAGGCCGAAGATGGGGTGGCTGAAGCCGAAAGAGATGTTTACGTGGCAGTTATCACCTTATACAAGGCGCTTGGCGGACCGCTCCATCAATAACGCTCGCTAGAGCGATCCCGACCACCATTGCAGTGGCCATCGCGAGCGAAGAGCGCGAGCCTTCGGAGGCGGCGCACTCCACAAAAGCCACGTACAGGTTGAGATCAGCCGCTCGATGCCGACACCTTATCGCTGACCTTATCGAAGATAGGGCACTATCAAGCTGCGAACTACGTAGTCCACCTCTTGCCGTTGACCAGGCTCCAACCTGCCTAAAACCCGCAGAAAGACCTGTAAAGGAACATGCCGATCTGCCGATAACAGAGAAAGCGTCTAAAGGATTCCTTATCATGCACCGAAGCGCTGTCCGCATTCTGCTTTTCATGGTAATCATCGCCCTGACAACGGCTAATGCCGCTCCGCAGCAGGCACCCTCGGAGACGCCCGCCTCCATAAGCCCTGAGGATATGAAGGTATTGTTGCAGCGTTTGCAGGACCTCGAAAGCCAAGTCACAGCGCTCAAGACCCAGGTAAAAGGACTCGCCGAGAAATCCAGCAACCCTCCTGAATCAGGAGTAAGCCCACTGCCCGTTCCGGAACAAGGGACTGAGCAAGCTATGTCCATGCCCGGACACATTGGAGAAACTGGAAATTCGCCCAGGCTGCTACTTCGTGGCTATGGAGATATTGGGTGGAACGCCAGCGATTTGAAGGGCAGCAAGAATTCTTTTGCGCTAGGGCAATTTAATTTGTTCATTACTTCATACTTGACGGACAAAGTCAGCTTTCTTTCTGAAACAGTCGTCGAAGCGGATCAGAGAACGAACGAATTTGGCGTTGATCTCGAGCGACTGGAGTTGATCTATGCCGTGAACGATCACCTCAACCTGCAGTTCGGGCGCTTTCACACAGCGATTGGCTATTACAACACTGCCTACCATCACAGCGCATTCATGCAGACCGCCCTAGGGCGTCCTTTCCTCTTCGCCTTCGAAGATGGCGGCGGAATCCTGCCGGTTCACAGCGTGGGCATGAGCGCCACCGGGGTCGTCTCCAGCAAACTGGGACTGCATTACATCGCTGAAATAGGCAATGGCAGAAACCCGCGAACTGATGTCAATGCGGTACAAAACGTTAGCGATGACAATAATGGCAAAGCCTTTAATCTCGGATTCTTTGTGCGTCCCAACTGGCTACCAGGCCTGCAGTTTGGATTTTCTCACTATCACGATCACGTTACGCCGCCAGGAAAGGCAAATGTGGTGGAAAATATCCTGGCGACGCACGTCATCTACCAGAATAGACGGTTTGAATTTCTGAATGAGGCCGTACTCTTACGGCATAGCACGGAGGGCAGCTTCATTGTCGCCTATGCATCAGCATTTTATTCGCAGATATCCAGGAGCTTTGGCGACTACCGGCCTTATTTTCGCTATGAATACGTCAACGTGCCTCTCAGAGACTCGCTTTTTTCCGACGTAGGATTGTTGCACGGGCCCAAAGTTGGATTGCGCTACGACCTGAATGAGTTTGCCGCGGTCAAGATTGAGTACGGACGGACCATGCGGCGTGGCTTGGGGCCGGTGAATTCATTGGGAACTCAGCTGGCATTCGAGTTTTGAAAGAGCACATGAAAAAGATCAGGTACATTCTCTCGTTTGTTGTGATGCTTGCCTGTTCATTGGGTAACTCTCAGGCGTCACAGAGCGGGAAGGGTGGGGACATCGCGGTTGTGGTGAATGCCTCGAACCCGGTGGATGATCTTTCATTGCCGGAGCTGCGCAACATGTTGATGGGAGACCGGCGGTTCTGGAAGGGAAACGTGCGGGTCAAATTAATTCTTCGCGAACCAGGAACCCGCGAACGAGACGCAGTATTAGACCTTTTGTTGAAGGTTGACAACAAGGCTTTTGCGGCGCAATGGAGAGCCAAGATGTTCCGTGGAGAAGCGTCTGATGAGCCTCTTTCCGTTCCCTCCGCCTCGCAGGTAGAACAGTATTTGCTGGAGAACCCGGGCGGAATCACATTCATGGCAGCAAAGACCCTGGTGCCTCAGCTCAAAGTGCTTAGGCTTGAGGGCAAGCTGCCCGGAGAACATGGGTATGCCCTCCAATAGCTCGTGGCGCCAGGTTGCGGCACTGGTTGTCCATTGTGCATGCAGAAAATCAAAAGCAGGAAAAGAATGACTGACAACCGGAACCAATCCATCAAGCGCAAGATCGTGTCGATTGTCATGCTGACCTCTGGCGCCGCCCTGATACTGGCCTGCGGTGGTTTCGCTATCTATGAGACGATTGCGGTGCGGCAAAGCAAACTCGGGGAGATGATGCTGGTGGGTGATTTGATTGCCGCCAACAGCGCTCCCGGACTCTCGTTCAACGATCCGCAGGCCAGCGAGGAAACACTGGCCGCGCTGAAAACAAGCCCCCCGGTAATTGCAGCAAGAGTTTATGACAAGACCGGTAAGCCCTTTGCAACTTATCTTCGGCCGGGGACTGGCCCTTCTGATCTTCCCAGTCATGTTGTATCGGACTCGCTCAGTTTTCGCCGCGCCTCCGTCAGTATTACCCGTGGCATTTACGTAGGCAGCCAACGAATAGGTTCGGTTTATCTGGAACGCGATCTTAGTGAACTCTACTCCAGCCTTGTGCGGTATGGAGCGATCTCTTTCGCGGTGCTCCTGGTTGCTATGGCCCTCGCGTTGTTATTGGCTTCTCGATTGCAGCGGACCATCTCCGGGCCGATCCTCGCCCTGGCGCATCGAGCTGGTTCCATCCAAAAAAGCGCAGATTACTCCATTGGGGATGTTCAGGGAAGTTTTGAGGAAATAGGCCTGCTGATTAAGAGCTTTGACGGCATGTTAGGTTCGATTGCCCAACGTGACAATGAACTACAGCGCCATCGCGAGTGTCTGGAAGAGGAAGTTGCTGCACGAACCATAGAAATTCTAACTGTCAATGCACAGTTGGAAAACGCCAAGAGAGCGGCAGAGAGTGCGAAAGAGGCGGCGGAGGCGGCGAATCGCGCAAAGAGTGAGTTTCTGGCCAACATGAGCCATGAGATTCGCACACCTATGAATGGCGTGATCGGCATGACCGAACTGGCTTTGGACACCGAACTTACCCTTCAGCAGCAGGAATATCTCAGGATGGTCAAATCGTCCGCCGATGCTTTGATGACTGTGATCAATGACATTCTGGATTTTTCCAAGATCGAGGCTGGGAAATTTGAACTCGACCCGACTGAGTTCAAAATACGTGAGACCGTCGAAGAGGCAGCCAGAATGCTGGCGTTACCCGCTCACCAAAAAAGACTCGAGTTGGTGACAGATGTTCAACCCGGCGTAGAGGAAATATTGGTCGGCGATCCCGTACGCTTGCGGCAGGTTATCTTCAACCTCCTCGGGAATGCCATCAAATTTACAGAACTGGGCGAGGTCATACTTCGGGTAGAAGTCATGGACCGAAAGAACGATGGTATCTGCCTGCATTTCTCCGTCCGTGATACTGGCATCGGTATTCCCGCAGACAGGCAAGAAGCGATCTTTGAAGCCTTTACGCAGGCAGACAACTCCACGACACGAAAATATGGTGGTACCGGGTTAGGATTGACGATTACCTCCCGGCTGGTAACTCTGATGGGCGGGCGCATCTGGATTGAGAGTGAGCCCGGCGAAGGCAGTGTTTTTCATTTCACGGCGATGTTTACTCCTGGACGCGCCAGCACCATCGAAGCGGTTCCGCTCGAGCCCGTCGATCTTAGCAATCTGCCGGTGTTGGTGGTAGACGACAATGAAACCAACCGTCGCATTCTTGAGGACCTTCTTCTGAGCTGGGGGCTAAAACCCACGATGGCGGCTAGTGGCGACGAAGCTCTGGCAATTCTCGAACATGCCCAGAGGTCAGGAACATTCTTTCCTCTCCTGCTGTCGGATTTGCAGATGCCCGGGATGGACGGCTTCGCTCTGGTGGAACGCGTCAAGCAAAATCCTGAACTGGCCGGCGCAATCATTATGATGCTGACCTCAATAGGCGAACGCGGTGACGGTGAACGTTGCCGGGAGTTGGGTGTAAAGGCTTATCTTACCAAGCCCATCAAACAATCGGATCTTCGGCAGGCGATTTGGTTGGTGATGGGCACGGCGCCGAATCGGAAGTCTGAGCCCGCACTGATCAGGCAGCACTCCGTACACGAGGCCCGGCCCAGCCTCCGATTTCTGTTAGCTGAAGACAATACTGTAAATCAGGTGTTGGCCAGGCGTCTGCTTGAAAAGATGGGAAATACGGTAGTTGTGGTCAACAATGGGTTAGAAGCACTGGCTATCCTGGAAACGGAGTCTTTTGACGCAGCGCTCATGGACGTGCAGATGCCGGAAATGGACGGACTTGAGGCGACCCAGGCCATTCGTGAAAAAGAACGCATCAGCGGAAAGCACCTGCCCATAATCGCGCTGACCGCCCATGCCATGAAAGGTGATGAAGAACGTTGCCTGGCAGCCGGTGTAGATGGCTATATCACAAAGCCAATTCACAGTGCCGAGTTGTTCACGATAGTGGAACGGCTGGTGCCATCAAAGCTCCATCGCGAAATCGAGTCAGCCCTTCCGGGCTGAGGTTTATGAAGCAAATTGCCTTCGCCTAAAGCACGAAGTCCTCTTCAATTGTTCACATTAGTGTACAAACGTTCCAGCCACCAGGAAGACCTGGCTCCTTAGTTGCCGCCAGCAGTGTAGAGGCGTCAGCTCCCCACTGCGGATATTCCCCTTCCTACACTCAGGTCGGAAATGACAATCTTGTAAACCCATGGAAGGTCCTTTAGTTTACAGAGCTACCGCCCAGCAGGATGATCTGGCCCTGGTTGGTATTGAACGCCAATCCATTCTGGCCCCAGCGAACGAAGCTTTGGACTGTCCCCTTGAGATTGGAAATCGTCATGGAGTTCAGCAGAGCAAAGCTTGTGAGATTGAACGATTGGAGCGTAACCGTGGTCAGTCCGGCATTTTGCGTCTGGGTAAGGAAGAACGCTTTGCCCAGGCCGGAATCCGGGATCATTAAATTTGTTGCGGACGGCAGCCCCACGGCGAACGAGCCAACCACGGTGCCAGTGGCCGGGTCTAACACGCGTCCATCGTTCCCATAGACGAAACCGGTAGCGGGGCTGAAGTGGATGCGTGTGCTGAAGGCGAACGAGAAGAAATCATGCAGTCCGGTAACGCCGTTCGCGTCAACTCCCATCACGAGAAGACCGGTGCTGGAACCGTCCGAGCCCAAAAGCGTGTTTGCATCCTGCCATTGCAGTGAAGAGGGCTCGTTGAAAGCGTGGTTCGTGCGCGGCGTTGCATCGTCAAATACCACGACGCCATCGGAAAGTGGGAAGGGGCCCGACGTTCCCGTCGAGTAGGCCACGGTATGGCTGGAATTAGGCGCCACCTGAAGATCAATGGCCATGAGCGGTCCGGACTGGTGCGGCCCTCCCAGCGGATAGTCGAGATCGGGGGTGAAGCTGGGCAGAGAGAAGCGCTGCGCCCTGCCCGCCCCGTTAATGCCCACATATAGGAACTGTCCGTCATTGGAGAGACTCAGAACGTTCGGATCGCTTCCGGCAAACTGCGACGAAATCGCGTTGCCGGAGAGATTAAGAGCGGTAACGGTATTCCCCAGGCTGCTTGCGGTGCTGGGCACGGAGATGAAGAAGACCTGGTGCACAGGATCGAAGATCAAATTGTTGGACGACTCGGCGATTGTGGAGAAGGCAAAGCTGGTCCCGCCTGAGCCGATACCCACCGCGGCCCCGACGAAGAACGATGACGGATTCGATATCCCGTTCGGATCCACGACGATCACCTGGGCTGCGCCACGGCTGGCAATGGCTGCTGCAGGTATAGTTGCCGAAAGCTTGCTGGCGGAATTGAACGTGGTAGTTAGCGCGCTCCCATTGAAGCGCACTACAGACGAAGCTGTGAAGTGCGTCCCATTCACAGTGAGGACCATGTCCGCTCCGCCGGCCGCTGCTGAGCCGGGGCTCAGGGAGGAGATGACGGGTGTAGTGGGGCCGGGTGTGACGGGAGCCGGCGGCGTGGGCAAAGGCGTAGCCGGCAGAACTGTGGTGGAGATCGGGCTGACGAAGTTGCCGCCAACCAGGAATATGTGGCCATCGTGGGTATTGAAAGCCAGGCCATTTTCGCCCCAGCGAACCAGCCGTCCAGCGATGCCGTTTACGCCCGGGATCGTGATGGAGCCGGTCTTAACGAAATGCGTCAGATCAAAGGCATCGATGACGGCGCTTCCGTTAAACGGCTGTTCCAGGAAGTACGCCGCATTGAGCTGTGAATCCACCACCATGAGCCCGGAGGATTTAAAAGTTGCAACCGGCAAGCCGGTGGCGGGATCAAGGACGGCGCCGTTCTCTCCATAGAGACGGCCGGTCGTGGCATCGAAATGAAGCCTGCGCCCGGTCAGGAAGCTGGGGAAATCATGGTTCAAGGTTATGCCGTTAGCGTCGACCAGCAGCGTAAGCAGGTCCTGATTGAGCAAGGAGGAGGAGAATAGGGTCGATGCGTCCGTCCCCCACTGGATGGGACCGGCGTTGATGAACTCGTTGGCGCGCGGCGTGGCATCGTCAAAAATCGTGATCTTGCCCGATGGATTAAACCCTGAACTGACCACCGCGGAAGTGTGCGAAGCTCCGGGAGCCACTTGCAAATCAAGCGCAGTGAGCCCTCCGGAGAAAAACGAGGTCCCCAGCGAGTAACTTGTATCCAAAGTGAACGCCGGAAGCGCATAGCGCTTCACCTGGGCACCGCCGTCGATCCCGGCATAGACGAACTGACTATCGCCGGAAAGAGCCAGGACGTTCGGCTCACTGCCTGCAAACTGTGATGAGATCACGTTTCCTGACAGATCCAGCGCGGAGATGGTGTTTCCGTGGGCGGCCGCCGTGCTGGGTACTGAAAGCAGGATGACGCGGTGAAGAGGATCGAATGCCAGGTCATTGGCGGCCTGGTTGATCACCGAAACGGCGAAACCCGCTCCCGCGCTGGAGCCGATGAAGAACGTTGAACCGGCTGAAGTTCCTCCATTCGCAATCGGATTCGCGACCGTGATGATCACCGTGCCGGATGAAGCTATGTCCGCAGCGCTGATGCTCGCCTGCAGTCGCGTGCTGGATACGAATGTTGTCGTGCGGGCCGAACCGTTCAACTGTACAGTGGCCGCGGGATCAAAGTTCGTCCCGTTCACTGTGATTGTGAAGGCGTTCCCGCCGGCAAGAGCAGAACTGGGAGTCAATAACGCTATGGTTGGAGCGTTAGCCGCCGGGGTTGGCGGAGGCGCGGGCAACGGTGTAGCCGGCGGTGTGGCGCTGGAAACACGACTCACGAAATTTCCACCGAGCAGAAACAGCTGGCCACTATCGGTATTGAAAGCCAAACCGTTCTGGCCCCAGCGAATCAGCCGCTTTACTCTCCATTGACGTTGGGAATGGTAATGGAGCCCACCGCGTGAAATGGGTCATGTCGAACGCCTGTCACGGTGGCGCTGCCGACCCGGCCGGTAAGAACAAACGCAACGTTCAAGCTGGAGTCGGCACGGTTGGTCCCGGCTGCCGACAGGATAGCTACTGGAGAGCCAGTCGCAGGATCAGCGACGTGCCCATTCTCCGCCCAAACCAGTTGGCTGGCGCGATCGAAATGGATCCTGCCGCCGACGTCCAGAATGAAATCGTTTGTTCGGGTGAGTCCGCCCGGTGCAACGGAGAAAGTAAATAAGTCGCCAAAGTTACCGCCGGCGCCGAACAGGCTCGTGGCATCGGTACCCCACTGGATCGAACGGCTGCCGTTGGCAGCATCGCTTGCTCTTGGGGTGTCGTCATCAAAGATGGTAACGGTTCCTTGCTGCGTGGTCACCGCGGTTGTATGAGGCGCTCCCGGAGCTACCTGAAGGTCGTTCGCTAAGTTGGCTCCGTTGAAACCACCATTTCCCAGTGAATAGTCAATGTCTCGTCCAAAATCTGGCAACGTAAACCGCTGCACGCGAGAGGCGCCATCGATGCCCGCATAGAGGAAGTGGCTGTCATCTGACAAAGCAAGGATGCCCGGCTCGCTCCCGGCGAACTGCGAAGAAATGATGGTCTCTGTTGAAGGATCGAGTGCGGAAATTGTGTTCCCATGAGCCGGCGACGTGCTGGGCACTGAGAGCATGATGACGTGATGCAACGGATCGTAAATCAGATCGTTGCTCGTCTGGTTAAGCACGGATACCGCAAAACCGTTCCCGCCGGTTGTTCCGACAAAGAATGTTGAGCCGGCCGACGTTCCTCCGTTGTTGGCCGGGTTGGCAACCGCAATGATTGCCGTCCCTGCGGCAGCAATATCGGACGCGTTAATGCTCGCTTGCAATTGCGTACTGGATAGGAACGTCGTGGTGCGTGCTACGCCGTTGAACAAAACCTGCGCGGATGGATCAAAGTTACTCCCTTTCACCGTCAGAGTGAAACCAACGCTCCCGGCAATCGCAGAGCCTGGAGTCAACAGCGTGATGGCCGGTGCATTGGCCGCGGGAGCGGGCGCGGGCGTGGGCAATGGAGCGGGCGCAGGGAAGGTGGTCGGAACCGGGGCCAGGAAACTTCCGCCGACCAGGACCACTTGACCGTTATCCATGTTGAAAGCCAATCCATTCTGGCCCCAGCGGATTAGGTGCTTGGCATTTCCGGTGACGGGAACATCGATGGAGCCCACGAGAGTGAAATGCGTGAGGTCGTAAGACTGGATCGTGACCGTGTTGGCTGCAAAGTTCTGGTTCATGAAGAACGCGGTATTCAAGCTGGAATCTGGGACCATGGCCCCCGAGGTCTGGAAGATGCCGGCCTGAAGTCCGGTAACAGGATCGAGCGCGTGACCGTCATTGCTGTAGACAAGGTTGGTTCCGCGGTCAAAATGAAGGTGATTGCCGAAGCTTCCAAACGTGCTGGGAAAGTCGTGCGTTTTGGTTATGCCGCTGGCATTGACCGAGAGCGTGTAAAAGTCAAAGCCGGTGGAATCGCCATTGGCGGCCGACATCGTGGTGGCGTCGGGGCCCCATTGGATCGAATCATAAATGTCGAAGACTCCCGGAGCGCGGGTCGGCCGTGCAGTGGCGTCGTCAAAAACGGTGATGCCTCCCAAGGCTTGTGGACTCGAGCCGTGCAAGCCAAGGCTAACGGCGGTCGTATGCGACGCTCCGGGAGCGACCTGGAGATCGAGAGCAATGAAAGGACCAAAGAAAGGATCGGAGCCAAGAGGATAATTAATGTCGGGTGCAAGGGATGGCAGGGTGAATCGCTGCACGGAAGCGCTTCCGTCGACCCCAGTGTAAAGAAACTGGCTATTGTCAGAAATGGAAAGCAAGTCTGGATTGCTTCCGGCAAACTGCGTTCCCACGATTTTCGAGGTAGGCAGGTCGAGCACCGCAATGCTGTTGCCTTCAGGAACGGTGTTCGGCACCGAAAGATAAATAGCCTGGCGCGCTGGATCGAGAACGAGGTCCTGCGCCGGCTCAGGAACCACGGTGACGGCGAATCCCGCTCTCCCGGTAATCCCAATCAGGAACGTGAAGCCGGAAGACGGACCGTTGCTGGGATCGAGAACGGTTACTGTCGCCACGCCGAATGTGGCAACGTCAGCTGCGGTGATTGTCGCCTGCAACTCCGTGGACGAGACGAAAGTCGTCACGCGGGTGCTTCCATTGAACTGTACCACCGACGAGTTGGTGAAATTCTTTCCCTGCACAGTCAGCGTAAAGCTGTTGTCGCCGACGATTGCCGAACCTGGATTCAGAAATGAAATGACGGGCACCTGCGGATTGGGATTCGGCGTAGGAGTTGGAGTAGGCGTAGGTACGGGCAGTGCCGGTGGAGCGGCAATCGGATCCAGGAAATTCCCCGCGACAAGGACGATCTGCCCGCTGTCAGTATTGAAAGCGAGGCCGTTCTGCCCCCAGCGAATCATGCGCTTGGGCGTGCCGGTAACGCCGTTCAGCGTGATAGTGCGATTCAGAGTAAAGCGCGTCAGATCGTAAGCCTGGAGAGTGCCGAAGGGGAAAAAACTCTGGGGAAGGACGAAAGCCGCGTTCAGGCCAGGATCGATGGCCTGGGGGCCACGAACGTTGAAGTTGGCCGTCACTTGTCCAGCCGTAGATAGAACCTCGCCGCCTTCTCCATATATCTGGTTAGTAACTTGGCTGAAGCGGATGCGGTCGCCATTGGCGACCCTGCTGAAGGACTGGATCAGGTTTATGCCGCTGGGAGTCACCGTAAACGCATCGAGCCCGTTGAATGTGTCCGAGCCAAAAAGCCTGATGGCATTTGCTCCCCATTGCAGCGAGCGCACCAGGTTCGCTCCACCCGGCAACTTGGTGGGCCTTTGCGTGGCGTCATCAAACACAGCGACTCCGCCCTGCTGCGGCGGGCTGACACCGGCGTTGGCCAGCGTGACCGCCACCGTATGCGGAGCGCCGGGAGCGACCTGAAGGTCTTCGGCAAAGAAAGGGCCGAAGATAGAATCAGCGCCGAGGGAATAATTAATGTCCTTGACCAGCCCCGGCAGGGTGAACCGCTGAATGGAGTTCGCGCCATCGATTCCCGCATACAGGAACTGGCCATCGTCCGAGATGGCCAGAATGTCCGGGTTCGTGCCTGCGCTTTGCGACGAGGTGATCGTGGCACTCGCCAATGACAGAACGGAGATGGTATTCGGGTTCGTGGTGGCCGAGCTGGGCACGGAAGCGTAGATCAACTGCTGCGTCGAATCGTAAGCCAGGTCGCGTGAGGCCTGGTTGATGATCACCTGGGCAAAGCCCGTTCCGCCTGTGCTACCTACCAGAAACGTGGAATCTGTTGAGATACCGCCATTTGCCTGAGGGTTCAGGACCGCAACATGGGCCACGGCTACACTAGCGACGTCAGCAGCCGTAATTGCTGCCTGCAATTGTGTGCTGGAGATGAACGTAGTTGTTCGCGCGCTGCCATTGAACTGCACCACGGATGCCGGCACAAAGTTTGTGCCGGTCAGCGTCATTGTGAATGCGATGCCGCCTGCCACCGCTGCCCCAGGTGCCATTTGTACAATTGTCGGCGGTGGGCCGGTGGTGGGCTCTATGAAATACCCTGAAATATCCATGACCAGATGAGTGGGGTTCGATCCAAAAATACTGATGGACCCATTTGCTGCGGGCACTATTGCCATGTTGGAAGTAACCGCGCCGTCAATGGCATTCAGAGTTGAAACCAGCGGCTGAGTGGCGCCCTGAGGCCATAAAGTCAGAAAACCAAGAGGACCAGGAGGTACCACTGTCGCGTTCAGTACATACGATTGCGCCGACGCAGGGGCGCCGCAGGATGAGGTAGCCACGTTCAGGTCCGTCGCTCCATTGAATGGCAGCGACCCCGCCGGATTTCGCGTGTCGAGCACGCGGCAGGGGGCCAGATTATGCAGCGACAATCCTCCCGGGCCAGGCGGAGCAAAATATCCGTTTACGTCAATGACCAGATCCGAAGCATCTGTGACAAATACCGAGATGTCGCCGTTGGTTCCGGAGGGAACGATGGCCGCATTGGCTGTAACTGCGCCGGTGGTGGAATTCAGTGTTGAAACCAATGGCTGCGTTTGTCCGGCGGGCCAGGTGGTCAGGAAGCCGAGAGCTTTCTTGGGCACTGCAGTGTAATTCAGCGAGTAGGCTCGTGCGGTTGCCGGAATGTTGCAGGGGCTGGACAGCAATGGGAAGTTTTTGATTGCGCTGGCAATCAAAGACGGACCGCCCAGTGGGCCGGTGGCAAGACGCGTATCCACGAGCCGGCACGGCGCCATGGGATAGAAAGCCAAGGCAGTAACGTCAGTGTCCGGCACGAAATATCCGTTGATGTCCAGAACTAGGTCCGTGTCATTGGACGCAAAGAAACACACGGCCCCGTTGGTGCCCGCGGGCACAATACCGGCCACCGCTTTGACCCGGCCATCGGAGTTGAGATTCGAAGCCAGCGGCTGCGGCTGTCCGCAAGGGAAGGCCGTTAGAAATCCGAGCCCGCCGTGCGGGACAACCGTCATATTCAGCGAATACGCCTGCGCGGTATTCGGTATCCCGCAGGCACTGCTGGGAATGGCAAATGCCCTGGCGGCTGCCTGGCCGTGCAGAAAAGGTCCGCCGAATGGGCCGATCACATTGCGCGTATCGGCAATGCGGCAGGGTGACACCGGCACTAAGCTGAAACCGGCGATTGTAGCATCTGCGATCAGCGTAGCGGAGACGGGGCTTCCCGTGCCACCGCTCAGCGTTGTGACTGTTGACGCCGCGCCAGCGGGGGCCGGCCTTGGGGTCGGTGAAGGACTTGGAGTTGGGGTTGCCGAAGGTATAGGTAGAAGCGCGGACGTAGGCCCGTGTGTTCCGCCAGCGACGCCACCGCAGCCAACCAAAGAGAACACAACCAGAGACAAACAAATAAACGAAAGATGGCCTGAGGCCCAAAACGAGAGTTGGCGGCGCATAAATTACCTTTCGGCAATATAAGGTGAATAGCTTTGGGGATGCAGAGCTGGATTATAAACAACTACTCAAAAATGTCTATAGCCTTAGTAAATAAGATTTTTGCTTAGTGGTTCAGTATTTAGAGTACAGAATCCCCTTGAAGAAGAAAGGAAGAAGGAAGGAAGAAGAAAGAATGATGGGTAGTTCCCATTTAATGTGGCTTGATCGAGCCATGGGCGCTCGATCAACGAAATGCGTTTACAAGTGCGCGCTGACAAACGTAAGGCCTTACTGACCGTGAGGTGTATTTGTCGACTTCTGGGCCCACCGTCGGTTGTGTATCCGAGTTCAACCTTGCTACTAAGTCTCAATTAGATAAATCCGCATGTGCCTCAATCGACTATCGCGGCTGCATCCTGGATTGCTCAGCGTAACTATGCCAGAGCGAGCGCGCAAGTCACTTAGATATGGCCGGCAATGTTCCTTTGCGCTTGGGCTGGGCACCGGAACCTCGCGTCAGCCTGCGTCCCGCACCAGCACCAGCTTGCAGCTATCTCTGACCCGGGCGAAACTTTCCTTGCGTGCGTAAGTTGTGAGCAGGTATTGATTTTGAATGGTGGGCGATCACGGACTCGAACCGTGGACCTCCTGCTTGTAAGGCAGGAGAACCAAAGTGCCTTGAAATCGCTTAATCTATTTCAGAATCAATAGCTTACCGAGTTAACGGTTTAGTTACTGTGACGAAAAATGTGCCACAGCTTCAGTTGATCCGGTTTTCCTGTTCAGGTTTGGCACGGGCAACATTCAATGCCACCCTGATATGTTCCAGGTCGGGGTGTTGGTACTGCATTGCCGCCTTAGTGCTGGTTTGTCCCATGACGAGCATCACCAAAGCGAGATTGCCGGTTGACCGGCAGCCGCCTGGACATTGTCTGGATGGTCCATTACAAAGCCTACAAAGAGGGCCTTGAAGACATGCCACACTGGTGTTGAACGTCAGCAAGGTCTTGAATGTGATCGTTTATCGCCCGAAAAACTTGGGCAGCATTCTCTTCCTTGCATATAAGTGCGCTTCGCACGGAGGTATCAGACGCCCCGATGGAGAGGACTTAGCACCCGCGTACTCCTTAGGACGGAGGTATTGGCACCGGGCTGAAGGGGACCTTAGCACCCGTGTACCGTTGTTGGCCGCGGCAGACTGCTCAATACTCAGTGACGTCGGAAAACGACTGTCTAAGGTCTGCATGGAGTACAGAGATGAAAAATAGAACGCACTTATCGGTTGTGAGTGCTCTGGTGCTGGCGTTATCGTTTATGGCTCTCTCGGGATTACATGCTGCGCCGCTGCAGGGAGATAAAAACGCCGAACGGAAAGACACCAAGAAGACGGAACAGAAAAGCGCCGCTGCCACTCCTGACCAGCGGCAGATGAGGGACCTCGACGAACAGGTTCAGCAGACCAAATCAGACGTCCTTAGCATTGCAGCGGAGCTGAACCAGCTGGAGGAAAAACTGCTGTACCCGTCAGGGACGCAGGTTGCGATCTTCGTCGCGTTGGCCAAAGGCGACGAACTGCGCCTCGATGCCGTGCGGCTCCAGATCGACGGTCAGCTGGTTGCGCACTACATATATAGCGCCAAGGAGCTGGAGGCACTGCGCAAGGGTGGCGTGCAACGGATCTACGTCGGCAATGTGGCCACGGGAGACCACAAGCTCTACGTGCTTGTCGACGGCAAGCTCAAGAGCGGTTCGGACTTCAACCGCACAGAGCACTTCACGTTCCATAAGGAAGTTAAACCAAAGCTGGTGGAGTTGACAGTGGCCGGACCGGACGCCGGCAACACCCCGATCACGCTTGGGGAGTTGTAATCGATGCGAGCGACTCGCCGCATAATCGGACTGGGCCTGGCCCTGGCAATGGCTGCTGCTCCCGCCTTGGCTCAGAAGGAGAAGCCGGCTGGGAAGGAGAAGCCGTCTGCGAACCAGAAGGACGACCTCTTTTTCGACGAAGCGGTCTATCGCGCCTACCAGGGCCAGTATTTTGAAGCAATCCAGCGGCTCGACACTGAACTCGCACAGTATCACCGTCTGGACGAGCCCGGACTCGATACGCTTCACTACAACATCAACGAGGCCGAATTCTCAGTCGGCGATTTCGAGCTCGACTATCGCATGCACTACAAAGCTGGGCGTGCCATTAAGAGGGTGCTCGAAGGCGCCGTCGATGAAGCCGTACGAAACGAAGCCGCTTTCAGGCTCGCCCGCATTCACTTCCAGAAGGACCAGCTCGACGATGCACTGCAGGCTCTGGGGAGAATCCAGGGCACCGTGCCCCCAAAGATAAAGAACGATGTCGAGTTTCTGCGGGCGAACATCTATATGGCGACAGACAAGCCGAACGAGGCAATAGAAGTCCTCAATCACCTGCAGAACGATCCGAGCCTCGCCGGGTTTGTCGCTTACAACCTAGGAATCGCTCAATTGCAGGCCGGTAAAAAACAGGAAGCAGTGGAGCAACTGGACAAGGCAGGACGAATCCAGGCGAATGATCCGGCCGGCCTCGCGATCCGCGACAAATCCAACCTGGTAGTTGGCTCCCTCCTCTTCGAATCGGGCAACTTTGAGCGGGCAAAACAGGCACTCGACCGCGTCCGGCTCGATGGACCGTTCTCAAACGAAGCTCTGCTGCGGGCCGGCTGGGCCGACACCTCGTCCAAACAGTTTGACCGTGCGCTCGTTCCCTGGAATATTTTGGCTGATCGTGAGCCGACGGATGTCGCGGTCCAGGAAGCTCTGCTTGCCGTGCCGCATACTTATGCCGACCTGAAACTCTACGGTCGCGCCGCGCTCACGTATGGTCGCGCGCTCGAGCTGTACAGCGGCCAACTCGAAAAAATAGACGCATCGATCAATAGCATCAAGGAAGGGCGGTTTCTCAAGGCCCTGATCCGCGAGGAGAGCCGGGAAGACCAAACCTGGGTCATCCGCTTGCGCGGCCTTTCCGGTGCGCCGGAAACGTTCTATCTGATGGCGCTCATGGCGTCTCACGACTTCCAGACCGCATTGCACAACTACCTCGATCTCGAGGACCTGCGGTCGAAGCTCATGGGCTATCAAACCAGCCTTGAGTCCTTCGACGATATCATTCGACTGCGTAAAAAGAACTACGAGCCGCTGCTTCCGGAGATCGACGCCAAGTTTCGGGAGCTGGATTCACGGATGCGCGTACGACTCCAGCAGCGCAAACAATTCGACGAGCGCTTGCACGCCATGCTGACCGCGCCTCGGCCGGATTACCTGGCAACCACGGATGAACGGATCGCCAGCGAGCGCATCGCACTCATTGAAAAACAGCTCGGCGGCTCTGACAGTCCGGAATCACTCGCGCTTCGGTACCGCTTGGCCCGCCTGCGCGGTGTACTTACGTGGCGCGTGGAAACCGAGTATCCCCAGCGGCTCACCGCGGCATTTGACCACCTCAACGACTTGAATACCCAGGTCGACGCGCTCAATCAGCAGCACGAGGCGTTCGTCAGGACGAGGCAGGAGGCGACGCACAGTTATGTCGGATATGACGCGCAGATTGCACAGCTCCGTAAACGTGTTGGCAGCGCGTTAAAGAACGTCGATATCTTGATGGCCCGGCAGGGAGAAATGATCGAGAGCGTAGCCATCAACCAGCTTGAGGCTCGCCGGGATCGCCTGGTGGCCCAGCAGATCCAGGCTCGCTTCGGTGTGGCCGATAGCTACGATCGAGCTTCGCGCGCCGAGTCTGGCGCAGGGGGACGATGATGCTTCGCCGCGCCATTCCAATCGTGGTTGTGTCGGCTTTCCTCGGCGGCTGCACCGCGCATCACAAACCGCCCACGCAGGGAACGCTGGCAGACTTGAATAAAGTGGCTCCGGACGTGAAGGACGCGGAGACGAAGCAGAGCGTCGATCAGGCCATGGAGCACTACCGGAAATTCCTGGATGAATCACCGGAAACCCCAATGACACCCGAAGCAATCCGTCGTCTCGCGGACCTCGAACTCGAGAAGGAGTACGGCATACACACAGGCGAGAGCAAGCCGAAGCCAATGCCGGCTCCAGAGTCCGTCAAGGCGCCTAAGAGCAAGCCAGATCAAAAGCCCAATTCGGCCACTACAACTGCCCGCGCGGGCCGTGGGGAATCTGATCAGGAATTTGAGCGGCGCACAACTGCGGAGAGCCGGATCCCGGTAAGCGTAGACAATGGCGCGACGCCGACGGAAGTGCCAGGCGCTGACGCAGCTCCCAAAGGTCCTCTTGAAGCAATCACTCTCTATAAAAAGCTGCTCAAAGAGTACCCACAATATAAGGATAGCGACCAGGTTCTCTACCAGATGGCGCGAGCGTATGACGAACTCGGTCGCACCGAAGAGGCCATGGCAACCATGGAGCTCGTGATTCGCGCGAATCCGAACTCCGTGCATTTCGACGAAGTGCAGTTCCGGCGGGCTGAGTACTTCTTCACGCGCAGAAAATTCCGGGACGCTGAAAACGCCTATTCAGCGATCACCAACCTGGGCGCACGTTCCTCGTACTATGAGCTCGCTCTCTACAAGCTGGGTTGGACTTTCTACAAGCAGGAACTATACGAGGAAGCTCTGCAGCAGTACATGGCGCTGCTCGATTACAAGGTGTCGACCGGCTACAACTTTGATGAGAAGCACGAGAAAGAGGACGAACGCCGAGTAGCCGATACTTTTAGGGCCGTCAGCCTGAGCTTCAGCAACCTCGGCGGGCCGGATGCGGTGCAGCAGTACTTCACCAGTACCAAGAGTCGATCCTATGAAGACCGCGTTTACAGCAATCTTGGCGAGCACTACCTGGCGAAACTGCGCTACGATGACGCCGCGAAGACATATAACGCTTTCATAACGCTCCATCCTTTCCACCCTGCTGCTCCACGTTTCAGCATGCGCGTGGTGGAAACTTTCACCAAGGGCGGATTTCCCAAGCTGGTTCTGGAGTCGAAGCGGGACTTTGCGTCCAAGTATGGACTGCAGGCGGAATACTGGCGGCACAATAAGCCGGAAGAGTTGCCGGAGGCGATCGCTTACCTGAAGGCGGACCTGAAGGACCTTGCGACGCACTACCACGCTGAGTATCAGAGCTCGCAGGAAGCCAACGAGAAGCTGGCGAATTATCACGAAGCTCTCCGTTGGTACGGCGACTACCTCAATTCCTTCCCGAAGGACGGCGAGTCGCCGACGATCAACTACCGGATGGCGGACCTTCTCTTTGAGAATAAGGATTTCGGTGAAGCGGCCAAACAGTACGAGCGCACAGCCTACGGATATCCGGCAAACGCTCAATCGGCAGCCGCGGGTTACGCTGCAGTGTACGCATATCGAGAGCAGCTGAAGGTCGTAGGCAAGGAGAACCTGGAGACCGTCAAGCACGATACCATCGCAAGCTCGATCAAATTCGCTGACACGTTCCCGACCCACGCACAGGCCGCAGCGGTCCTGGGAGCGGCCGCCGATGACCAGTACGAGATGAAGGACTATCGCGCCGCTGTGGGCTCCGCCCAACGTGTCATCGATAAATATCCGAACGCGGAGATGCCCATCAGGCGCTCCGCGTGGATTGTGGTTGCGCACGGTTCGTTCGAACTCGCCGCGTACCCCCAGGCTGAAAAAGCTTACACGCAGGTGCTGGCCGTCACGCCGGAGAGCGACGCGTCGCACGCCAAGTTTGTTGACAACCTGGCAGCCTCTATCTACAAGCAGGGTGAAATTGCAAGAGACGCGAAGGACTATCGCGCGGCTGCCGATCACTTCCTGAGGATTCGCACGGCAGCACCTACTTCCACAATCCGCGCAACGGCCGAGTACGACGCGGGCGGCGCGCTGATCGAGCTGAAGGACTGGAAGGCGGCCGCGGATGTGCTCGAAGCTTTTCGCAGCACCTACCCCAAGCACAAAATGGCAGGCGAGGCCACCAGACTGATCGCACGCGCCTACCGGGAGAGCGGCGAGTTGTCGCACGCCGCTGGGGAGTACGAGCGATTGGCAGCAGAGTCCACAGATGACGCAGTGCGCAGGGAGTCGCTGCTCGTGGCAGGCGACCTCTACCAGCAGTCCAATGCAAATGACAAAGCGCTGAATGCTTACCAACACTACGTCACAGATTTTCCGAAGCCGCTCGAAGCAGCCGTCGAGACCCATTTCAAGATGGCTGAGATACACAAGGGAACGCACGACGACACTCGTTATCAGAAAGAGCTGACGGAAATCGTACGCATTGACGGCGCTGCCGGAGCTGAAAGGACTGGCCGTACCCGCACGCTCGCGGGTCGCTCAGCACTGATTCTGGCGGAGCAGCTCTATCAGGCTTGCGTGGCCGTAAAGCTGCGGCAACCGTTTGAGACCAGCCTAAAGGATAAACGGCAGCGCATGGATGCGACTATCAAGGCGATGACTGGGCTGGTGGATTATCAAATTGCCGACGTGACGGCAGCCGCCACCTTTTACATGGCCGAGACATATTTCGATTTCAGCCGTTCACTGAAGGAGTCAGAGCGCCCCGCCGATATGAAGGGTGCGAACCTGGAAAAGTTTGAGGCGGACCTCGATGAGGCAGCGTATCCGTTCGAGGACAAAGCCATCAAAGTACACGAGAAGAACATGGAATCACTGCACACGGGCGTCTTCAACAAATGGACTGAGAAGAGTCTCAGCAGGCTCGCCGAGATGGTGCCGGGCCGCTACGCGAAAAACGAAATGAGCAGTGGCTTCATCGGCGCCATTGACCGTTACGTGTACCAATCGCCGTTAGCGCAGGCTGCGATCCAGGCAGCGGCAGCGAGCAATGCCGGCACAACGCCCACCAACGGCGGTGCAGCGTCGACCAATGGCGGCACGGCACCTAACAATACCAGCACGACGCCAAGCAAGGGCGCCACGACGCCAAGCAATACGGACCAGACTACGCAACCGACACCGGGAGCCGGCACAACGCCGAGCAAGCCGGACGCAACGCACCCGGCGCCGATGGCGGCGAACCAAGGAGCGGTGAAACATGCCATTCCGCAATAAGACTCGATGGCTAAAAGCAATTTGCCGATGTATACCGTGGCTGGCCCTACTCTTCTGCCTAGGCTGCGTACCGGATGCTGAACGCGCGGTGACGGCTAAGTCGGCCAAGACGAACCTGCCACCGCCACCACCACCGCCAGCCGCGCTTCCGGACTTCGTGAGGGATACAAATGGGGTCACGATAACGCAGCAGGCTCCGGTGCCGGTCGAAGTGCGCACCGAATACGACGAGGCGTTGCGCATGCTCGAAGGGACGCAATACGATCGCGCTATCGTGTTGCTGGTGAAGGTGACTGAACAGTCGCCAACAACAGCGGCAGCGCACATCAATCTCGGCATTGCATATGCCCGCACCGGCGACCTTGACCACGCCGAGGCCAGCCTGAGTAAGGCGCTGGAACTGAATCCACACCACCTCGCCGCATACAACGAGCTCGGCCTGGTGCAACGGCGCAAGGGAGAGTTTGCGAAGGCGCGCGCAAGTTATGAGGCGGCGCTGGCGCAGTTCCCTGACTTCCACTATGCGCACAGGAACCTGGCCATCCTGTGCGACCTGTATCTCGGGGATTACGCATGCGCGCTGGAGCATTACCAGGCATACAGCCGGCTCGCTCCAGATGACACTGAGGTCGTCAAATGGATTGCCGACCTTCGCAAACGTTCGAGCCGAAAGGAGAAGTCATGAAGGGATACTTGCTGCTTGTGTTGCTGGTGGCGACAGGTGTCGCCCAGACCGACAAAACGCCGGATAAAAAGACGGAAGCCGAACCCGCCGCCGCTGCCGCAAAGAAGCACGTAAAGACGGAAGCAGTGAAGACGCAGAAGCAAGCGCCGGCAAAAACGAAACCAGCTCAGGCAGGAACCGCTGAAGAGACAGCGGCTAAAAAGCAACCGGGACAGACTGAGGTCGCGCAGGCAAAGACGGAAGCAGGACCAGAGGAAGAGCCGCAGGCACAAACGGACCAAGACCCGAAGTTGACCTCCGTCCCGGGAGGAAAAGCGCTGGGCATGTCCATTCTGGGCAATCAGGAAGCGCCCACGTCGCTGGTGATCGTTCCATGGAAGAGTTCGGAAGTTGGCCGCGCGACTGGCATCTCGCCGATGCTTGACGACTCCAGGAGCCCCGTAGACAAAGAAGTTTTCATGCGGGAGCTGCGCTATTACGAAATAAGATCGGAAAAGAAGCCGTGATCCGTTTGCGTTTGCTGAAGTGATTTTTGGAAACAATCGAGAGATTAGAGCGTTTCGTGAGTTGCTCTACCTACAGACGTCGCGGTTCTCAATCGACCCATCTCACTTAGCCTCGCTGATCCGCGAATCTGCCCATAAGAACTCTTAGATGAATTCTTGAACATCTATTCACGCTAGCCAAGTCCCACCAGCGCTACTACTGAAACTGCCGCCGGTCTGATGATGCATTGGTCGCAACCAAACTAAAGCGGTTTCAGAGATGGCTGCACCTTGACGGACTCACCCTCAGTGGCTAAAGCCGATTTCTTCAAGAGCCATTACCGCAGGCATAAATGCCTGCTCCACCCACTGCGGGACACAATAACTATGGAACTGCTCTCCAGATCGCCATTTCGCAGTGAAAGCTCCTCACCCCGCTGCGTCCCGCGCGCTCCTGATCGAGAGTTACCTTTGGCCATCGCAGTTTCGTAAACACCAGCTCATCCATTGCCCAGCTGGACGAACCTAGAGATACCCATTGGAACCTTCCCGCTTACTTGACGGAGGTATTGGCACCCGCCGAGAGAACACCTTAGAACCCGTGTACTGTTGTTGCCGGGAGCAGTCTGCTCAATACTCTTCCGAAGTCAGAGAGTTCCGCCCAGGAACTGCGTAGGTATTTGGGAGATGAAATATGCGGTGCATTCATTCAGTTGTATTCGCTCTGGTTCTGGCAGAGCCGCTGCTCGTCTCACAGCTTGGCAACGCCTTCGGTACCTCTGGGTGCTCGACGAGTTGAGGCGACCAATTAACAAGAAGTATTCATGCGGATGCTGAGTTATTACGAAATCAGGTCGCAAACGGAGCGTCCCAGTGGTGCGCCGACCAAAATGAATGCGGCGCAGCCCGGGCTGCGGCGCATAGGAGAATGCAATGACCTTTACGGAGCTGCTGAGAAACGTCGGCCTATTCGGAGCCGCCGTGATGTGTTGCCTTGCCTTGCTGTCCATCTTTTCGGTGGCAGTGATGGTTGATAAGTACCGCCGCTTCCGCGCGGCGGCTCGCGAGACGCAGATTTTCAAGCCCTTACTGGCGACGTTCACCCACGGGGGAGAGGTCCAGGAACTGATCGACGCCGCACAGCAGCATCAGAAGTCCCACGTGGCGCAGGTGGTTTCGGCGGGCATCCTCGAGTACGACGGCGTACGCGAGGCCGGAGGGGATCAGTCCGCTTCACTCGACCAAGTCACGAGCGCGCTCAGAGACTCCATGTCGGAGACGCTGGTCCAATTGAAAGCGGGTCTCGGGTTCCTGGCTACGATCGGCTCCACGGCCCCGTTTGTCGGTCTCTTCGGTACCGTCGCTGGAATCATCAACGCTTTCCGCAACATCGCAGCCACGGGGTCCGGCGGTATGTCTGTAGTTTCGGGCGGCATCGCCGAGGCACTGGTCACGACGGCGCTGGGCATCTTCGTCGCGATCCCGGCCGTCGCCGCGTTCAACTACTTCACGGGCAGGATTGAAAATTTCCACATCGAGATGAATCGGGCTTCAACCCAGCTCGTGAACCGACTCTTCAAGGCGCCGCAGATCGATCGGGTCGCCAAGACGTCCGTGGACTCGAAGGAGAACGCGCATGCGGCTCGGTGAAAGCGCCAAAATGAACGCGTCCATCAACGTCACGCCGCTCGTCGACGTGGTGCTGGTGCTGCTGATCATCTTCATGGTGATGGCGCCGCAGATGCGGAAAGGGCCGGAGGTCCGCTTGCCGAAAACGGAGAAGCCGACTCAGCAGGGCGACGAGAGAGGCCGGATTTTGGTCTCCATCGATGAGGCCGGCGGGCTGTGGGTTAACGATAGGCAGGTAGCAGCCGAGCAGTTCGGCGACGCGCTCCGTGCTGCCGTAGCGGCGGAAACGGATCCAAGGGTCGTGATCCGGGGCGATGCAAAGCTCAACTTCCGCCAGGTCCGAGAGGCCATGCAGGCGGTGGAGCAGGCCGGATTCCGCGGCGTGGGATTGATTGCCAAGGGCCGCAGCACAGGAACGCGAGGAGAGTAAGTTATGGAGTTCAACAGAGGCAGACTCCGGATCCGACCTGCAGTCCGAGATTAACATTACGCCGCTGGTCGACGTAGTTCTCGTGCTGCTGATCATTTTCATGGTCGTTGTTCCGTTACTGATGCAGGGCTATGACGTCAACATTCCTAAGACCTCGACCAATGCCAAGCCTGCGCAGTCGGAAGAATCGCGGCTGACCCTGATCATCCCCGCGACGACCTGCACCATTCTTAAGCCTTCGGCAACACGAGGGGCTTCCGGCGGATTGCCGCGTGATCCTGAACGATCAAAAGATCGCTGCAACCGAATTACCTGCGCGCGTGGGAGACATCCTGGGCAGTCGCCCCCCGGAAAAGCGCGTCCTGTTTCTGGCTGCCGACGACCGTTTGAACTACGAGGGAGTTCTGCGCATCCTCGATCTCGCGAAATCGGGCGTCGAGGATTTGAAGGTCGAATTTATTACGAGCAATTGAGGTGGCTGCTTTGGACACAACCATGGAAATAGGCAGGTTCAGAGAATCCGGGGGGCCGTCCGCCCGCAGCATGGTGGAGAGCATTGTTGTCCATGCCATCTTGCTGGCCTTGCTGATGCTCGTGGGGGCGTCATTCCTGGCTCGCAGCGGCGCGCCCCGCACGAAAAAAGAACTCGACATCGTCTTCTATCATCCAGCGGCGGTCCCAGTCCCGCCGACCGCGGTCCCGCCTCCTCCGGCAAAAGCGGCAGATGGGGCAGCAAAGGCCAGGGCTTCTGAAGCTCCAAAAGGGCCTGGGAAACCTGATCTCCCAGCAGGTCCGGCAAAGGGCTTTTCCGCGGATGCGACGCCGCCTGAGCCAAACATAGGTAGGGCCGGAATTCTGGCATTCAAAGAACAGTTCGCAAGCCTGGCGCAGGACCAGAACGCGCCGCGTCTCGGAAGCGATGCGCGTTATGCTGCCGCGGACGAAGTGGGCCAGGCATCATCACACTCTGTGTTGACGACCAATACGCCGGGATCAAGTGGTGGTATCGATGCTGGCTCGCTGAGCCGCAATGTGGGTGGTGGTGGCGGCAGAGGCGGTGGTGGCGGCGGCATGGGCGGGCCCGGTCTGCAGGTGGCCCGCGCGAAAAGTTCCATCGCGGGGATCGGCGGCGGCGACGGCCGACCCAAGGCCCACAGCGGGCTGGGGGCTTCCCGCACCGACGAAGAAATACAGATTGTGTTCGATCGTTACAAGTCTGCTTTCTACCGGGATTACAACCGGACACTGCGCATCAATCCGACATTGCAAGGCAAGATGGTGCTGCGCCTGACGATTGAGCCGGACGGCTCCGTGTCAATGTGCCAGCTGCAATCGAGTGACATGGATGCGCCGGATCTCGTCACTCAGGTAGTGAACCGCGTCAAGACGATCAATTTCGGCGCGAAGGAAGGAGTACAGGCCGTGACGATCTCGTATCCGATAGATTTTCTGCCGGCGACGTGAAGCCGGCGACCGAAGCCCGAAGGGCACGGATGGCCAGGAGGTTTTAAAGAAAGCTGCAAGTCTGATTTTAGTTGACCCTCGCGACGCAATTTTGACAAAGGCAAAACCATCGAAAGATGGCGACGCAAAGTCACCGGTCTAACGGGCCGCAAGCCCCAGGACGGCGGGACCGCCGAAATTCAGTCCACAACGTGGCTGCCTCGGTCCCGAAAATCATTGAGTGAGTGGAGCGAGGGCATAGATGACATCCCCCAACACGAACAACGCGAGGCGGCACGGCAACTGGATCGCAATCCTGCTTGACAAGCTGCGCCTCAGTCTCCACTTCTACTTACTTGTTTTCAGCATCGTCTTTCTGCTGATGGGATCGAGCTCTGCGTTTGCCCAGACGCAGACGTGCGCCATTATCACCGGCGGCGATGCCGGTGGGGGACTGGGTGTTAGTCCCACCTATCTCGCGAATCAAGATGGACGCGCCAATGAGGGTTGCACCATTCTGATCACGCTCAACGCTGACGGGTCTATCACAACAACTTTTCCCAATCCTTCCCCCTCTTACGATCAAGGCCTTGACGACAACCTGATTGGTGTCGTGAATAACACCAATAAAGTCGTCACCGCCGTGCAGCTCACCAGCGCCACAGTACCTATTTTTGGTCTCGAGGACGATGGAGTTTGTGGTCTCCCGGGATGGACTTTCAGCGCTCTTGGGCCGAACCCCAATTGCGCAATCGCAACGGATCCGCACCTTTATGGTCCCGCGGGAATTAACTTCACAATATTCAACGCGAACAGTGGGATCGTCAATTTCGGCAACGGCGGCATTGCACCAGGTAGTAACGCGTTTTTCAGCCTTGAGGGAGGGCACCTCACCAAGATCGTTGCCGTAGTGATTCCAGGGCTGGCAATTACCAAGCAAGTCAATGTCGTGGGTGGCGGCCCTGCGCTGCCGGGCGGCCAGCTTGATTACCTGGTACACGTGACCAATCCCTCGAACAACCCCCCGAATTTCCAGGCCTCTTCGGTCGTAATCACTGACGATCTCAACAGCGCGGGTGTAGGTCGTCTCACGCTCGTGAACCCGGCGCCGACGATGAACGGCTTAACGACCGGTGTCACTGTAGCCGGGTCGGTAATAACAGCAGACTTTTCCACGCCCAACGGTCCGTTGCAGCCCGGGCAGTCCATCGACTTGCGCTTCCGGGCGCAGATTGCTGCGGCAGTTCCGGCCGGGACAACCATCACGAACACTGGTTTGGTTACGTGGAACACCCCAACAGAAACCGCGAGCGCCAGCGCTTCGGTTGTTATCGCAGGTGCTCCCGTTCCCGGCGCCGGAACTTTGAACGGCACAGCCTGGCTCGATGCCAACTTCAACAAGGTACCCGATACCGGCGAGCCGCGCCTGGTGGGTTGGACGGTCACGCTGTTTCTGAATGGTGTCCAGTTGCAGTCTGTTCTCACGGATGTCAACGGCGTTTATCGCTTTAGTAACGTGGCGCCGACCGACGCGACTTCAAACCGGTACGAGCTGCGGTTCACCGCACCCGGCGCTGGCGCGAATACTGCCAAGCTCGGCATAGCCGACTCGCCTTTTACCAACAGTCTGCAGCGGATCACCGACATTGCCGTGCCCTCTGGCAGCAACGTCCAGAATCTGAATCTGCCGATCGGACCAAACGGAGTCGTGTACAACTCGGCGACGCGCGCGCCGATTGCGGGGGCCACTCTCACCATGCTGAGAGCCGGCACTCCTCTCCCGGCGAGTTGCTTTGACGATACGGCTCAGCAGGGCCAGATTACCCAGGCGGGCGGTTATTACCGTTTCGACCTCAACTTCTCAGATCCGGCCTGCCCCGCCGGCAGCAGCTATCTCATCCAGGTGACCGCGCCGGGGGGGATCTATGTGGCCGGTGAGTCGAAGATCATTCCGGCGACTTCGGATGCAGCGACCGCGCCATTTTCTGTGCCTACCTGTCCCGGTGGCCTGCAGGATGCGCTTCCGGGCGTCCCATTCTGCGAAGCGCAGGGATCGGAGTCCGCGCCGCCATCCACTGTGGCCCCGCGCAGCACTGGGACTGCGTACTACCTGAATCTCACCCTGAATGGTACCTCCCTGCCCGGCTCGAACCAGATATACAACAACCACATCCCGGTCGACCAGCAGATCGCGGGATCAATCTCGATTACTAAAACGACGCCGCTGCTCAACGTCACTCGCGGGCAGCTGGTTCCGTACACCATCACAATCGGTAGTGTGTCAGGCGCGTCCGCGCAAGGTGTGCAGGTGGTGGATCGGTATCCGGCGGGTTTCCGCTACATCAAAGGATCCGCACGCCTGAATGGTGTGCCCACAGAGCCCACGGTGACCGCCAGCCAGCTCGCGTGGAACGGCCTCAGCTTCGACGGCGACGATCATCCCACGATCACGCTTTTGCTGGCAGTCGGCGCCGGTGTTGGCGAAGGAGAGTTTACCAACCGCGCGCAGGTCTTCCAGGGCGTGACGGGCCAGCCCATGTCCGGTGAGGCGACGGCAACGGTTCGTGTTATCCCGGATCAGACGTTTGACTGCACAGACGTCTTTGGCAAGGTCTTCGACGATGTGAATCGAAACGGCCGCCAGGATTCCGGCGAGAACGGTCTGCCGGGAGTACGGGTGGTGACGGCGCAAGGCCTGGCAGCAAAGACCGATCAGTACGGGCGGTTCCACATCACCTGTGCGATCGTGCCGAACGAGATCCGCGGCAGCAATTTCGTGCTGAAGCTCGACGACAGGACCCTTCCCAGCGGCTTCCGGATGTCCACTGACCTGATGCAGATCAAACACGCCACGGCCGGCAAGGCCCTGAAATTTGATTTCGGTGCATCCATCTATCGCGTTGTGGCTATCGATCTCTCGGATGCGGCCTTCGAGCCGGGCAAGACGGAAATCCGCACCCAGTGGAAGCCGCGCGTCGACGTGCTCCTCGGCGAATTGCGCAAAGCGCCGTCGGTGTTGCGCCTGTCCTACGTCGCCGATACCGAGGATGCGTCACTAGTCGAAAGGCGCATGCAAGCGTTGAAGCGGCAAGTAACTGAAGCATGGGATACGGAAAAAGACACCTATGTACTGACGATTGAGCCTGAAGTTTTCTGGCGGCGCGGCGCCCCGCCAAAACGGTCCGACCTGCGTGTGCCGGGGAGTAGGTGAACGGTATGAGCATACAACGCCATCTACTTCTGATTGTCGGATTCCTAATCGCGGCGGCTCCTGTGGGCATCGGCCAGATCAACACGGCCAAGCCGACCCAGCCGGTGGAGCGGCATTTGTCCAGCGACCAGACAATGAAGCAATGGTCGCTCGACTCGAACCGGACCGATGACTTCAAGCGCATCAAGGTCTGCCGGGTAGAAAACGTCTGCAAGATGCGATACAAGGAAGGCCAGACGCCGAGGACGCGCGTCAAGAACCTCGTGATGCCACTGCGGTACCAGGACGAGAACTTTCCAATTCCCGACGCTTTTACCAAACAGGTCCAGCAGGCGCTCAATAACTTGCGGGATAAGCAGGGCGTGACGATCCGGTTCATCGGCTACACAGACGATGCGCCGCTGACCGGCCGCGATGAAAGCCTTTACGGGAACCAGTTGTCCTTGTCAAAGGCAAGGGCGCAACGAGTCGCATTGGCAATGCAAAAAACCTTGGGATTGCCTGCTTCGGCGATTGAGAGCGACGGCCGCGGGGCCTCCCACCCACTTGCCTCCAACGCAACCGTGCAGGGACGGACGATCAATCGTCGCATCGAGGTGGAATTCTGGTACGACGATCCGCTTCAGGAGTTACCGGACACGCCGCAACTGTGCCCGGACGATATGGAGGAAACGGTAACCAGGGTTTACGATCCCGCCTGGGGCAGCATCCCGGATATCAAGCTCGAAAATGGTCAGTTGATCATTCCGCCGGACTACGCGGCGAATCTGCATCGCGCACTTACAGAAATCGCGGATCGCACCAACGCGCGGCTGCGGTTTATCGGTTACACCAAGAACGAACGACTCGACCGCCGTACCGCGTCCGTATACAACGACGACATCGGCCTTTCCGCGGCGCGGGCTCGCCACGCCATGGACTCGCTCATGCACGATCCGCAATTGGCAGGCGCCCGGTCAGAACACGAGGGGCGTGGCTACGTCCAGTCAGATGACGTCGTAAATCTTGGCTTCATTCAAAGTGAAGAATCGTTCGTGCGCGTGCAGGTGGTGTACGACGAACGGTTGCCGTTGGACAACTACGAGGGCGTGGACGTTACCCATCTAACCAAGGAGCTTAGCCCGAAGAGCCCGTACGAGCTGAATGTGATGCACATCACCGTCGACGGCAAGCCGATCGATGACCTGGACCGCAGCTCTTCCGACGTCCAGCGCTGTACCGACGTCGCGCTCGACAACGCCAATATCCAATTCCACATGGACAATCTCGAATCGCGGCGGCGGCTCGGAGTTGCGGCGGATCCAGTCGCCTTGGTTGTGAAGGAACCAGTCAGCGAGCTTGATCTACCAGTCATGCATTTCCGGATGTACAGCAACTATGCAGCCTTCCTCAAGCGCGCTGAAATCCGGATATTCGAGCAGCAGTCATTCCAAGCCGAGCCGCTCGCAGTCATCCCGGTCGATGACACGGGTCTTGCGGAATGGCAACCGGCGGGAAAAATTCTCGCGGGCCCGGCACGCGAACTCAAATACCTGCTTCGCGCCTATGACGCGAAGGGCAATTTCGATGAAACGGATTCGCGGCCGCTGTGGCTCTACCACCAGGCGTCCGCTGCAAAATTCGCGATGTCCGACAAGCCGTCAACGCAGGCGCTGCTGGCCGCCTACGGCGAGAACGATCTGGCACGCCAGCAGATTCCGCTCGGCAGCGGCTCGGTGAAGGTGCAGGGCAGCGGCATACCGGCGGGCCACAAGGTTTGGGTAGCCGGCCGCGAGGTTCCGGTTGACCCGAAAGGCAACTTCGTTGCGGAGGAGGTTCTTCCCAACGGCACACAAACAGTCGAAGTCGCGGTCCTCGATGGCGACGGCAACGGCTCGTTATATCTCCGCGATCTGGAGTTCAAGCGCAGGGACCTGTTCTTTGTCGGTATTGCCGATATGACGATATCGAAGAACAGTGTGAGCGCGGCGGAAAAACTACAGCAGGGTGATAATGCTGCGCAGCCCGTCGATTCGTCGCTGGATGGCCGATTGGCTTTCTACCTGAACGGCAAGGTGAGTCAGAGCTGGCATTTGACGGCCAGCGCGGATACCCGCGAAGGCCCGGTAAAAGACCTGTTCAGCAACTTCCTGGATAAGACAACCCGATTCGTTATTCCGGCGCATCAATCCCGAATATTATTACCCGTCGTTCGGCGATGACAGTGTGGTGGAAGAAACGCGCCGACCCTGGGCAAGTTCTTCGTCAAAGCAAGCCACGGCCAGGATTATGGGATGTGGGGCAACTTCAAGGTCGCTTACGTGGGCAACGACCTGGCTCACGTGGATCGCGGCCTGTACGGAGCCGACGCGCACTTCGGGTCCGGACTCACCAGCTTCGGCGAGCGACGGATCACGGCTGACGGTTTTGCCGCCCAGCCGGGAACGTTGGCGAGCTATGAGCAATTCCTCGGGACCGGTGGATCGCTCTACTTCCTGCACCACCAGGATATCCTGACCGGCTCTGAGAGCGTGCGTATTGAAGTCCGCGACAAGGCATCGAACATCGTCACAGGAGTAGTGAACCTGCGGCCCAACGTGGACTACGACATTGATTACATACAGGGCCGGCTGCTGCTTTCCGAGCCGCTCTCGGCGAGCGCTAACGACAACCTGCTGGTGCGTACCAGCGGCTTGGGCGGTGACCAGTCCTTTCTTGTGGTGCGTTATGAATACACGCCAGGGTTGGACAAGCTGGACCAGGTCGCCGTCGGCGGTCAGGGCAGCTACTGGTTAAACAATTACATGAAGCTCGGCTTCACAGCCGACTCCAACGAGGGAGACGGCGCCAGCAACCTCGGCGCCGCAGACCTGACTTTGCGGAAAAGCGCCAACTCCTGGTTGAAGCTGCAGGCCGGCCGCACCACGGGCCTCCTCTCACCTTCGTTGCAATCCAATGATGGCGGATTCGGCTTCCAGGGCCCTGACGACACGTCTTTCACCAATTCAAAAGCTGGAGCCTACCGCGCCGACGTGAGCGTTGGGCTCAGTGACTTCATTAAAGGTCACGAGGGTCGTTTCCAGTTCTACACCCAGAAACTCGACGCCGGTTACTCTGCGCCGGGACAGATGACGATCAAAGACACGGAGCAATACGGCGGCATGTTCAAAATGCCGGTGACCAGCCGCCTGACGCTGATGGCCAAGGCCGATCAGAGGACCCAGGACCAGGGGCTCGACACGCGGGCGATGGAATTGGATCTGAGCTATAGGGTGACCAACAGATGGAGCTTCAGCGCTGGCGTGCGCGACGATATGCGTAAGGACAATTCGCCGATTGTGCCACTAACTCAGGAACAGGGCGAGCGTACTGACACGGTCGCGCAGATAAAATACAGCCCGAGTGACACCTGGAGCGCTTATGTCTTCGGCCAGGACACGGTCGCGGCAAGCGGCGGCCGTCCAGACAACAGTCGCGCCGGCGTGGGCGGCTCCTATCGCCTGACGAAACGCTTCCGGATCGATGGTGAGGCGTCTGACGGAGACCTTGGTCCCGGCGGAAAGATCGGCACCAGCTTTCTCTATTCTGAGCGGACCAGTCTTTACCTGAATTATTCGCTGGAAAACGAGCGGACGGACAACGATCAACTCGTCCACAGCGGCAGCTGGGGCAACTTGGTCTCCGGCGTGAAGACGCGGCTCGGCGATAGCTCCAGCGTCTACCTTGAGGAACGTTACCAGACTGCAGCGGCGCAGAGCGGACTTACGCACGCCACCGGAATCAACCTCGTGACCAAAGAGCGCTGGACTTTCGGCGGCAGCGGGGAGTTTGGCAACCTGTTCGACTCCCAGACCGGCGCCGAGACCAAACGCAAGGCAGCCGGAATCCACATGGGTTACGGCCTGGACAAGATACAGTTCTCAAGCGCGATCGAGTTTCGCCGGGACGACGCGCAACAGCCCGACCTGACGCATATCGTACAGACCGTGTTGCTGTTGCGTAACAACTTCAAATACCAAATGACGCCCAGCTGGCGACTGCTCGGCAAATTGGATCACTCGATCAGTAATAGCACGCTCGGAGATTTTTATGCTGGCGGCTACACCGAGGCCGTGGTCGGCTACGCATACAGGCCGGTACGGAATGACCGGCTGAACGCTCTGGTCAAGTACACCTACTTCTATAACGTCCCGACGACGGATCAGCTGGGATCTGCAGAACACCGCGACCGAGTTCCTTCAGAAGAGCCACATCGCGGCGCTCGATCTTACCTATGACCTCACAGCCAACTGGTCCGTAGGCGGCAAGTACGCGTACCGGCTGGGAGAGGCAAGCTTGGACCGCGTGCAGCCCACTTTCTTCGACAATGCCGCACAGCTCAGCGTGTTGCGCGTGGACTATCGGTTCCTCAAGCAATGGGATACCCTGGCCGAGGTCCGAGAGCTTGGCCTCCCGGATCTAAATCAACGCCAGCGCGGCGCCCTGGCCGCGATCTATCATCACATCACCAAGAACCTGAAGGCTGGTGTGGGCTACAACTTCACCAACTTCTCCGACGAACTGACCGACTTGAAGTACAACCACAAAGGCATATTCGTTAATCTGATCGGGACCAAATGATGCTCGCGTATCGCATCGTCGATACTTTCCGTAAAGCAAATCAATGAGCTAGTTAACCTTGCTCATATTCCCGACGGAGGCGCCTGCAGCCGCGGCGATTTCAGAGCGGACATCCAATTTGTCAGCTTCCGTCAAATTTGACGAACCCTTGAACCGTCCGCCAGCCCGTTGATTTAACCGGGCCTTTTCTTGGAATGTCGATTCCAGATCGAGTGCCAAAAGTATCCTGTTGAAGGCATTGAGTCCACTGGAGCGCTGATGGGTTCGAAGAATCCACTGAGGGGCTTCCGCCTCCGATAGGGCATATTCGAGGCAGGGAAGAGTCGACCGTCTCTGAAGTCCAGCCAGTGTCCAGCGCGCATACCCGTCCAAGATTGTGCGGGTATTCGTAATCGCGAGCGGCTCGTGGAATGCGAGGTCGCCACGCTCAGCCAGGGCGGATAATTTGGAAGCTGGCACCGTGAGATGATGCCGTAAGTAGCTTGCATGCGGGTGGAGTTCATCCACGTGGCAGGTTGCTAGTCTGCATTCCACCGCAGATTTGCTGGTGATGCCTTCTATTTCGTCAAAAATGATTCATTTTCCCAACAAAACGCTCGTCAGGAAATGGGCAGCACGATGCCTGGATGCGACCGGACCCAGATTGCTAATGTGCATTCGCAACCCGAGCCGCGGCATATTCGGAGCACACTGACTCAGAGAGCGGTGTGCCGTAAATGTGCCATACCACCACAACTGGCCGTCAACTTTCGGCTACTTCTGCAACCCTGGCGATACCTTCCTTACGTGTGTAATTTGTGAGCAGGTATTGATTTGAATGGTGGGCGATCACGGACTCGAACCGTGGACCTCCTGCTTGTAAGGCAGGCGCTCTAACCAGCTGAGCTAATCGCCCCTTGGCGCCGCGGGACCTCTAAATTGGCGCGGTTTTTAGACTTGTCGGCAGTATAGCGGCTGCAGGCGAGCGGGGTCAAAGCAGTTTTCCCAAAATGGAACTGCGCAGACGTTACCCGACGGTTACTGAGGTTACTCGCGCATAGTCTTCGCCGAGCCGTTTCAGGCCATGACCATGATAAATTTTGTTTTTCTAAGAATGGAACTTGCGGTAATGGCCATTTTGTTCGACAAACTCCCCACCATTCTGGTGTTGGCCGTCATGGTGGGCATTTTTGTGGCGCTCCGTCGGCATGTAAAGTCGGCCCGGCTACACCTGTGGATAGCGGCCTGGGTCCTTATTTTTGCCCATTTCTTTGTCCAGGTGTTTGAGCCAGCCGACGGAAACCTGACACCCGTGACGTTCATGATCGACCTGGGCAGCCTGCTGCTTTCCGCGCTTTATTTCATTGCTTCTCTGACATCATTTTTTGAAGACAAGCGGCTGACCTGGAGCCTGCTGGCCTTAACGGGCTTTCCCGCCCTGGCCTATACCGCCGGCCTGGCTTACGAACTGAATGGGCGATGGCTTTACATTTCATGTACCGCGATTATCTTTTACGGAGCACCATTATTCGTTGCTCTGCGCCGCAAAATTGTTTTCCAGTTTTTCCTATGGGCGCCGATCGTAGCTATTACCGGTACAGTGGCCATTGTGCGCGCGTGGCACGGCCATTATGACTTTGGTTTTCTGGCAATGCTGACGCTCGGTTTTGCCCTCCCGGGATTTCTGTTCTACCGGCGTTATCCGCGCTGGTCTCCTGGCGTGGTTACCAGTGCCGGAGGTTTCCTGCTGTGGGGAGCGGTTTTTCCCATCGGACAGATGATGTCCACATGGGCCCCGAACCTCAAGGTAAATCCCGAACTCTGGAACACGCCAAAATTCTTTGTTGCCTTTGGAATGATCCTGACTCTGCTGGAAGACAAATCAGAGTTCCTGCGGTCCGCCGGACTTCGAGAGCATAAACTGAATCATCAGTTGCAGAGGTTTTCCGGCATCACGTCACGGCTTTTAAGCGGTGTGGACGTGCATTCGGTCTGCAATGAAATCGCCGCCGCCATTCGGGAAACCAGCACTTTTGATCGTGTTGTGATTATTCTCAGCCCTGACGGCCACAGCCTGTTTGCCGCCGGACAGAGTGGCTATGAGGGTGATGCGAAAAGCCTGGTCGAGCACAAATGCAACGAGGTCTGGAAGTTTGAAGACCTGGTGGAAGCATGTACTGTGGGCGAAAGACTGGGCGAGAGGTCGGTGCTGCTTCGGCCGGAGCAGATGGAAAAATACGGCCAGGTACCCAGCACGACGAGATACGAACCTTCCCAGCACTGGATGAAAGGCAACCAGGTGCTGGTACCGCTGCGTTCCATGCGCGGCGCGCATGTGGGATGCATCGGGCTGAGCGATCCGCGCGATGTGACGCGAGTAAATGCGGCAGAGTTAACCAAGATCGAACTGCTGGCGGGAGACCTGGCAGTGACTGTGGACAACGCAGCTCTGCATCGTCAACTGGCGCGAGCAGAGAAGCTGGCAGCGATTGGTCAGCTGGTGGCAGGCGTGGCCCATGAATTGAACAATCCGCTCACTTCCATCATTGGCTATTCGGAGTTGATTAGTGACGATGTTCCCGAAGGTCCGGCGCAGCAAAAACTGGACAAGATGTTGCGTGAAGCGCAACGCATGAAGCGCATCATTGAAAACCTGCTGCGCTTTGCCCGCCAGAACAGTCTGGCCAAGAAATCGGCCAACCTGGAAATGCTTTTACAGGATGTGCTGGCGCTTCGCGAGTACCATCTGCTCAATCAGGATATAGAAGTCCAGGTACAGATTGAGTCCGGCCTGCCTCATGTTGCGCTGGATGAAGACCAGTTTAAGCAGATCCTGTTAAACCTGTTGAACAATTCCATAGACGCGCTCGACGGGAGCTCCAGAAAACGAATACGTATTGAGGCCAAATGCATCAATGGCCGCGTAACGCTTCGTTTTGACGACAACGGCGACGGCTTCACTGACGTGAATCGCGTTTTTGATCCTTTTTATACAACCAAACCTGTCGGCAAGGGTACTGGCCTGGGATTGAGTATCTGTTATGGGATCGTAAAAGAGCACGGCGGAGAGATCCATGCGGAAAACCTTGAACCACATGGTGCACGCATAGCTTTAGAACTGCCGGTGGAAGTAGCCACGCTCGCGGCTACTGGGGCCTGAGAAAGGCCCGCAAATCCAAAAAACAAGAAATCCCGAGGATGTGATCCATCCTGATTGTGGACAGCTCGCGACCTAAGATCGCGCGCCTCGCATATGGCATGCGCTGGGGCTAGATGTTAAACCGCGAGTAGAGCATCATTCCCGCGATAAGAACAAACAACAAGGCAGAGCAGGCGCCGCACACCTTGACCCAGGGCTCGAGCCTGTTCATTTTCACGATTAATTCTTCCTGCTCCTTCGCCATGTGGGCCTCAGAATTGCCCAGAAACAGCTGGTCATCTTCATGCATGGCAAGGGTGCTGCGATAGATCAGGAGAACGACCAGCACAATTGTTAAACCGGCCCAAAGGATAAGCAGAGGCGTCATCATAAAACACCACCTTGGATTTTGGCCGGTTCCGCCACTCAGAGGCCGCAACCGCCGCGGCGAGGGGGTAGGTGGAACCTTACCGGCATTATAGTCCCGGCTGCAGCGGCAAAATCCAGTCTTTTCGAGAGTTGCTGGATGAGACGAGGGCGGGTAAATGGGGAACCGGGATGGTTAAACGGTCAAAGAAGGCGGTTGGGCAGAATTATGCGACCGCTCGACGGTTGGAGTCATCTAATCGGGAGAAAGCCCAATAGAATCAGCGGGAAACTGTGTATAATAGAGCAGACAATCAAGCTAGGTCAGCTTCAAGGAGAGGCGAATAATGGCTACCACGACAACTCCGAACATTGAAACCACTCCCAAATTGCCGGTAAATTTGACTCCCACGGCAGTTGTAAAGGTCAAGGAGATCATGGGCCAGCAGAACCCGGTGCCGGCAGGTTTGCGTATCGGCGTGGTTGGCGGCGGCTGCTCCGGCTTTTCTTACTCCATGTCATTTGAGAACGCGCCTGGCGTCATGGACAAGGTTTACAGCTTTGACGACTTGAAAGTCTATGTGGATGCGACCTCGGCGATGTATCTGAATGGTTGCGTGGTGGACTTTGTCGAAACCCTGGAAGCCTCAGGATTTAAGTTTGAGAATCCGAATGTGAAGAGCACTTGCGGATGCGGTTCTTCCTTCAACGTCTAACGAAAGTTTTTGAAAGAAAAGAAATGTCAAAGCCTCGTCGAAAGACGAGGCTTTTCTTTTTAGTTTTAGTTGGGAGTCTGCGGAGGCGGCGCCGGAGTTCCAGTCGGCGTGGGCTGTCCTGGTGGCAGGGGTTGTCCTGAGGAGTCCGTAGAGGGATTCTGGGATCCCGTGGCGTTGGGAGTCCCAGAGGCTCCCGTAGTGTTGCCGGTCGCACTGTTTGCTCCACGTGGCGCTGCGACGGTGACGCCGCTCCCGCCGCTCTGTTCCAGGCGCAAGTCATAGACGAAGTACCATTCGTCGTAATGGTCTTTGTCATTGAATTCTTTAATCGACTGAATCTTTTTTGTGCTGGCAACGCCGATGATCGCGCCACCCCCAACAGTCTGACCATTGCCAATACTCGTGGTGGTTAATGATCCCAACTTTTGCGTGCCGTCGGACTGGAGTGGTGCTGCCTGACCTGTTGGACCGCCGGGGGGCGAAGTGATGGTACCGGATGGATTGTTTCCTTGCCCTGTGCCGCTACCCGACGAACTCGGATTCAGGCCGCCGCCGGACAGCCCCGGATTGGGAACTGGAATTTTGATCTCAGCCTCACCCACATGCACTATCTTCCAATCGGGTTCGCCGGTCATCGGGTCTTTGTATTTTTTGCGCAAGAACCGGATGTGGTTGGTGTTTTCCAATTGCTCAACAGAAGTGGGATATTGCCCGCCATTCTTGTGAACAAACCGCTTGACCGCCGTGGCGTAATCTCTTCCGCGATGGACCAGTTCTTCCTCTTTTTCCCGCTTGATCTGCTGGACGATGCGCGGCGCTTCAATCGATAGGGCAATCAGCATCAACGTAAGCGTGAGCATGACCGCCAGCAAAACATAGCCGGATTCTCCGCGACGTGAATGACCTGATTTCATACCATGCACCGTAAATTCCAAAGAGCTATTTGGCCGTTACCTGGACCGTCTGCCGATTACTGTTCAGCACGTCTTCAATGACAACGCTGGTGTTATTGATCTGAACGATTTTGTATTTTCTTTCGACGATGTCGCCTTGCCTGGCGACGAATACTTCGCCTTCATCGGCAAGGAAAATCCTCTTCGGCTCGTTAGGCTTGCTGGCGAAGCCGTAGAACTTCAGCGGGATCGGCGGAGGCGGTGGAGTTGGAGTTGGAGTCGGCGGAGGTTCTGGACCATAAGGCTGTCTGACGCTGGCAACCGTCTTTTCGACCGGTTTCAATTCTTCCATCCTGAAAATATTCCTACCGCCGGTTTCGTACTTTTTGTTCTGGCTGACGGCCAGGATGTCCAGGCGTAATCTTGGGTCAAGCGTACTATCTGCCAGTTGTGGCGAATTGGATTTGCGGGCAGGCTGCGTTCCGGGCGTGGAACTGGCAGGCGAGGGAGACGCGGCGGAACTGGTGCCAAAGTCGACAAAGTTGTAAATGCCCACCAGCAGAGCGAGCGCCAGCAATGCGATCATCCATCGCATCTGCTTTTTATTTTCCGCGCCTATCTTCACTTTAGGTCCTTCTCCTCTGGCTAATGAACGCTTGTAGCTGCCGCTTGCTAGCTTTCCTTCAAAAACGTCTCAAATTTTATCTGCAGTGATACCACACCGCTCTCCTGGCTGGTGAGCGCAATCTGGTCAATGATAAACACGAACTTGTCCTGCTCCATGGCGTTAATGAACCGCGCAACTTTTGCATACTCGCCGGTCACGGTCGTTTCGATGTTGATGCGTTGCACGTCTGGCAACTCATTTTTCTCATTGCTCGCGTTACGGTCCTGGTTATAGCGGATTCCGGCTGTGGTCACGCCGGTTTCCTGCATAAGCTTTTCCAGATGCTGGGAAATCTGGGAAAACTGGCTGGGAACTTTCTGTTCGTAAAACTTCTTCACATCCACGCGGGTTCCCGCCAACTTCTTGTCAATGCCGATCAATGGCGCCACTTCGCTATGCAGCGTGTTTTTCTGTTCCCTCAAATTTTCTTCCTGGGCCAATCGCGCAGAAGGGCTGGAACCGGGCAGCAGCAGATAAATGATAAGCAGTAAATCCACCGCTCCAAGCACTGCCATGACCAGGGTAAACTGCTTTCGCACTTTCATCAGACTGTTCATTACAAGCCCTCCCTGCTGGCGGTACGCCCTTGCGCCGGAGCGGCGGGAGTGTAGTAAGTCACAATGTCGAACTTGAAAAGCTGAACTTCAGTCTTCGGCTGCTTCTGCGAGGTTTCAGAGGTGATTTGTGGACTGCGAAAACGCTCTGACTTCTCCATTTTCTTCTGCAGTTCCAGTCCGTTGTCGTGCGTATCGCCCATCACAACCAATGTCAGCTTCAATCGATTGTCCTGGGTCACTTCCGGATGCACCGAACTCAAATAGGCGCGGGCAGGCATGATTCTCTGGAGATCATTGAACAACTGGGTCCAGGAGAGCTGGCGGCGGTTGATCTGCTTGTTCCAATAATTCTTCTGAGCGTTGACATCGTGATTTTCCGGGAGATTAGAGATTGCTTCCGCGGCGGCGCGCTCTCTTTGCAGACTGGCAATCTCTCCCTGCAGGTCTTTGATCCGCTGGCCGGACTTGGAAGAGCCGGTAAAATTTATCCAGGCCAGTCCGATGAGCAGCACCATGAGCAGAGCGGATAAACCGATTGCCATACTCCAGCGCACGTAGAACTGCCGCACATCCTCATATTTCTGTGAAGCGAGATTGATATTCAGTCGCATTATCCCAGCAAGGCCCCCACAATTCCCGCCATGGTGGTGGGCGCAACCTGTTCACCGCTCAGGTTTTGTTCCGCGGCAAGTTCCGGAGCCAGTTCCTGTACCTGCGCGCCGGTCTGTTGATGAAGGAGAGGACCAAGTTCATCCAAAGGCGCCGTGCCTCCTACGTAAATCTTTTCAATGTGGGCGGCGAAGGTATCTTCAAAAAAGACGATTGAGGGCAATACCGCTTCTGACAGGTCCGTTGCGGAGAAAATACCGCCATGCGGATTATCGAGCGTACGCACCAGCCGCAGTTCATGGTGCTCCACTGCCGTGATGGTAATGTTCATCGGATCCACTTTCAGTACCAGCGTAGGACGCTCGCCGTCCACCAGTCCAAGCGCGGCCAACGACGATGGCAAAACCACACCAGGCTCATATCCAATGTCGCGGAAGGCTTTTTCGTATTCTTCAATAACCTCGCGCGGAGCCACTGCGGCGACTACCCGCACAGTTCCATTGGCGCGCGTTACATCATAGGAAAGCACCGCGTTGTCCACGTCAAAAGGCAGGGACTTCTTGAGGCGAAAACGAAGAACAGGCTCAATTTCCTCGCGCTTGGCCGGCAGGGCTTCAAAATCCAGCAGCATCATGCGAATCGCCACATCCGGCAATACCACGATCACGTCTTTCGATTTCCCCGCAACCGCGCCCAGAGCTCCGCTCAACGCCGTACGCAGGGCCTGGGCATCAAGAATGTTGGGAATATTCAATCCAGGCGCAATCGCGCCTTCATTCAAACGCCTTGAGGTGAAAACCTCAAGGCGGGACGCCTTGTCCGCGGCGCGCGCGGCGATCACACCTTCTGAAGTGATCTCGCAAGCCAGCCGCGGCCGCACCGTTTTTTGGTTCAAACCTGCCATTTTTATCTCGTAGTCTCGATGAAGGTGACCTTATTGATTTCCTTCATGGTTGTTACGCCGGCCTTAACGCGCGCCAGCGCCGAATCTCGCAGGAACTTCATTCCTTCTTCATGCGCGGCCTTACGGATCTCTGACGACGGCCGCTTCTCCAGAATCAACTCGCGGATGCGATCGGAGAGGTCCAGCAGTTCATGGATTGCCGTTCGTCCATGATATCCAGTGCCGCCGCACTCAATACAGCCGGGCCCATCGTAGAACGGCACGTCGCGCCATTCTTTCGGCGACAAGCCAAAACTTTCCAGCTCTTCATCCGAATAACGTACCGGCGTTTTACAGTGCGCGCAAATCATTCGCACCAGCCGCTGCGCCAGTACGCAGTTCAGCGCAGAGACAAAGTTATACGGTTCCACGCCCATGTTCAGGAAGCGTCCCAGCACGTCCACCACGTTGTTGGCGTGGACGGTGGTGAATACCAGGTGGCCGGTCAGTGCCGATTGGATTGCGATCTGCGCGGTTTCCGTATCGCGGATTTCGCCCACCATGATCTTGTCCGGATCATGACGCAGGATCGAACGCAGTCCGCGGGCGAAAGTGAGGCCTTTCTTTTCATTGACTGGAATCTGCGTGATGCCGTGGATCTGGTATTCCACCGGATCTTCAATTGTGATGATCTTGTCTTCATCAGTCTTGATTTCATTCAGCGCAGCGTAGAGTGTGGTGGTTTTGCCGCTTCCGGTTGGACCCGTAACCAGCACCATGCCATAGGGCTCCAATATGTAGCGCCGGAACTTACGCAAGTCTTCTTCGTCAAAGCCCACAACGTCCAGCACCAGGTTGCGGAACTTCTCGCTCATCGATTCTTTATCGAGTACGCGGAGCACGGCATTTTCACCGTGGATGGTGGGCATGATGGAGACGCGGAAATCAATCAGGCGGCCGCTGTACTTCACGCGGAAACGTCCGTCCTGAGGCACGCGGCGTTCCGCTATGTCCAGTTCGCTCATGACCTTGATGCGCGTGATGATGGTGGAATGGTGCTCTTTGGCCATGGGTTGCATAGCCGGCGTGAGCACGCCGTCAATTCGATACTTGACGACAACGGAATCACTTTCAGTCTCAATGTGAATGTCACTGGCGCGCTTTTGCAGCGCGGTGAAAATGGTGGTGTCTACCAGGCGAATAATAGGGCTGACGTCGGCTTCCGTGGTTCCCGTGATGCGGTCAATAGTGATGTTTTCATCACCGCTGCCTTCGTCATCCCGGACAACGTCCAGCACAAAGCCTTCACTGGCTTCTTCCAGGACACGCTGTGACTGCTCCGTTTTTTTCAGAATGTCACTGATCTGGATCAGGGTGGCGACTTTGGTCTTGATGCGGCGGTTCAGCAGCAGGCCGATTTCATCGATCATCATCAGCTTGCTGGGATCGGCGATGGCGATGGCGAGGGTGCTGTCATTCTGTTCCAGCGGAACAAAGTTGTAACGGAACATCAGGTCCACCGGCACGGTCTTGAACAACTCCGCGTCCAGGTGGTAATCGCGCAAATCCACGAACTCGCAGCGATAGCGTGCGGCCATATCGCGTGCCTTCTGTTCGGCGCCCTCGAGAAGTCCGTTGATCGGCGTATTGGTTTCCATAACTGTCAAACTTTTTCGATCCATATCATCCTACGGGTGGGCCTGTGCTCCCAGGGAAAAGATGGGCAGATACAGTGATAGGAGCACAACTGCAACCGTAATACCCATAAAAATTAAAATAACCGGTTCAACCAATTGCATGGCGGTGGCGAGGGAGTTCTGCACGTCTTCCTCGTAAAATTCCGACACGGAGTTAAGCATGGCCGGCAAAGCGCCGGTAGATTCTCCCACCTCAATCATCTCAATGGCGAGGTCAGGAAAAAAATTCGTCTCTTCTAAACTGTAGGAAAGCGACTGGCCTTCACGCACGCGATTGGAAGCGTATCCCACAGTGCTGGAAATCTTGAAGCTGTTGATGGACTGGCTGGCGGTTTCCAGCGATGGCACCAGGGGCAGGCCGCCCGTAAGCAGCGTGGAAAGCGTTCTGGAGAACATGGCGATCTGATATTTCATCCAGATCTCGCCAAAAAGAGGCAGCCGGTAGCGGAGCGCGTCGAGCGTTTTGGAGCCTCGATCGGAACGTATCCAAAGGGCGATAATGAGGGCCAATGCCACCAGCGCAGCCAGAATGATGTAGTAATAATTCTGGATGGCGCGGCCAACACTCAACATAAACACTGTGATTGCCGGCAGCTTGGCATTGAGTGAACTGTAGAGGTCGGCAAATTGAGGCACCACATACGTCATCAGAAATGTCAGCATTACTGAGAGAGCGCAAATAAGCAGCGCCGGATACCACAGGGAAGCAATGAGCTTCTTGCGGAACGAAACTGTTATCCGCTGGAAAGCAATATAACGGCCCAGAACTTCTTCAAGGTTGCCGCTGCGTTCGCCGGCCAGCAATGTGGTGGTGTATATTTTTGAGGTCGCTCCCTGGGCTTCAAAAGCCTGGGACAGCAACTCACCGCTCTTTACCCGCTCCTGCACGTTATCAAGGATGGCCTTGAAACGTGGATTCTTCTGTCTCTTGCTGAGAATATTCAGAGACTTAAGGATTGGCAGTCCGGCTTTGATCAGGGTCAGAAACTGTTGATTGAAAATGACAAATTGATCCGCTTTCAGGATCTTTTTGCGGGCGCCTCCGCCCATGGGCAGCAGTCCACGTCGGGTCTTAACCGAGTAGACCATGAAGCCCTGCTGGACAAAGCGGTCCCTGATCTCCTGTTCGGAGACGCCACTTTCGACCTGCTGGAGCACGTGACCGCGCTCATCCGCCATTTTAACGAGGAATTCAGCCATGAAATGCGAATACGGGGGAAGCTCCGACTCCCTTATACAAGTCTAGCATTCTACGTATGCTAACTCTATTTATTAGAATGGGGGGAACCCTCATTATTGCGCATTTTGGTGATTAATTTTATTAATTCTTCAGCTATCTAAGGTAATCAGGTAGTGATTTATTGGGTTACCTGGCTGTCCTCAATTGTGTCAACCCCAGGTGGCGGGGTAAACCGAAACAGGCTGTCCTGGACAGGCACATTTTCTTCAATCTGAGAGAAGCGGAAATCGGTAATTGTACTGTCAACACCATGAATCAGGATCCGGTGGATCTGGTGGGCGGGAGACACTTCAAGGACCACTTCTGACACCCGGTCCTTCATTATCTTGGGAACACCACGCATTACCAGGTCGCCCGGCTGCAGGGGGGTAGATCCGGAGCCAGCGAGAGGCCGTCAAGCTCCTTTTCCAGCTTAGTCTTTCCCAAAAGAAAGCGCAGGGGTGAACGGATATCGTCAAGGTTCTTGGCCGGGGTCTTTTTGGCCTGGCGATCGCCAGTCACATAAAAATAGGCTGTCTTGGAGTCGATCAGAAACAGCTTCTCCCTGGGCACATGATATTCCCAGCGCATCCGTGAAGGCTTCTTGAGCCATAGGGTGCCGCTTTCCGTGCGAGAGATGCCATCGCCCTGGTAAATCTCAGTAAAAGCCGCCTTGAACGTTTTGAGGTGATTGTAGTGCTCATCCACTGAGTGAGCCGTGGCTCCGATGCCCGGCGCCTGACCGCGCAAATGCAACGCGCTGAGAAGAAGCACCAGAGCTGCCGGAACTGAGTACCGCAATTTCATGAAATCCTCATAGGCGTTAGATTCAGGCCAGGGGGCAACTGATCTATTTGTTGTGGCTGCGATTGAGAAAGCGGAATTTGGCTGGATCTTGCACATCAACTGTCCCATCGGGCAGAAGTTTGTATTCCGCGCCGTCTGGGTCTAGAGGCAATCCTGGCAGAAGCCCGGCACGCACCATATCCAGCCATCTGGCAGGCAGGACGCCGGTCCTTTCACGATAGACTTTCACTCGTTGTTCCAGTTGTTCGATATCCGCTTCTGCATGCAAGGACGTAAGGTGCTGCACGGCGGTCTCTTTGACTTGCGGGTCAATACTGGTGTCATACACGGCTTTCCAGAGATATACCGCGGTGTTGCGATCATCGCCGTGCTCTGCCATCCGGGCTGCCATCACTTTCATCCAGGGCAGCGCTCCGGGGACTTCTGATCCTTTTAGAAAAGCCGCGGAGGCCGCTTTGTAGTCGCGGCGGTCAAGATAATGAATGAAACCCAGCGTGAAGTACAGACGCCAGTATGTGGGATTTTCACGGATGCCTTTTTCAACCAGAGCCACAGCCTTCTCTGGCTGGCCTGCGCCTTCTGGAGGAGGTTGGCTTAGAAACAGGGAACCAAATTCGTAAGTGACGATCAAGTGCGGATCAAGGTCGGTGGTGATGTCCAAAAGCGGATAGAGCAAGTCATATCGCATGGAGCGCTGGTTCATTTTGTCGCCGAAATACTGGACAGCGCGAGTCCAGTAGATATCGGCCAGCAAACTGGAGTAGCCCAGGCTCAGGTGCTTCAGGGACTTGCCGGAAGGCATGTACAGCACTTCTTCCAGCGTTACCTCTTTTCCTCGAAGTTTTTCCACCTGAGAACGGGACAAGACCGTGCCAGCAAAGAACACCACCAGCAGAACGCAGACGACGGTAGCGACGCGATTCGATCTCATTTCAGGTTGCGCCGTTCGAAGATCAACACCGCTGCGGCGACAGCTGACGCTGAGTACAGCAGCGCATACAACGTGTTAAATAGGATGAGACGGCCGCTGACACCCTGGTCATGGGCGGCTTGCGCAATCACATTGAGCGACGCGAAATTGGGCATGAGATATGCAATGGCAGTGGCCAGCAATTTAGTGGCGCCCTTGGAGATGGCGGCGAAGTTCTTCAGATCTTCAGCAAACGTCCCAATCACAAACAAGGCGAAGGCAAAGATTGCGGAAAATATGGGCGATGAGAATGTCGAAAAAAGAACTGTAAGGGCGGTGACAATCAGGAATTGAAGCACCGTGAAATAAATAGCCACAAGAAGAAGGCCATCCGTCTTGTGCAGGGCGTGCGAAGTGACCATCAAGGCTATGTAGAAGCCCGCTGTCATGAGGGCGGTATTTACAACCAGCGTCATGATGAGGCCCAGATATTTGCCTACGATGAATTCCCAGCGCCGCACCGGACGGGAAAGAATCGTATAAAGGGTTTTTTTCTCGATCTCCTTGGATACCAGCCCTATGCCGAGAAAGATGGCGATAATCACTCCGAAAAGAGAAATAGAGCTCAGGCCCACGTTCACCAGAACCAGCCTCTCCATGCCGATAGAGATCTGGCCGAAGAGTGGGGCGCTTGCCACCAGAAGCAGGACAAAAAGAATCAGGTTGTAAAGAACCCGGTCGCGAATGGCTTCACGAAAGGTATTCAACGTGATTGCGGTCAGGCGTGAGATCATGAAATGGCTTTCTCCTGCTCTGACGTTCGGGCCAGGAAGTATTCCTCCAACGTGCCTTGCAAGGGTGTAACGGAAATAAGCCTTGCTTGCTGCCGCCGAAGCTGGTCCAGGAGCGAATCAATATCCTCGCTGCGGACAATCCCACGGACGGTCTCGCCCGTTACGTGAGATTCGATCAGGGAACCGGAAACCGCAGAAAGGGCCCTGGCGCCATCCCAGATCACTTCTGACTTACCGGCAACGCTGGTCCTGATATCGTTGATGGCCCCCACGCCACGCAACTCGCCCTTGTGGATGACGGCGACCCTGTCGCATAGCGCCTCAGCATCGGAAAGGATGTGGGTGGAGAAGAAAATTGTCTTGCCCTCGTCCTTGAGACCCTGGATCAATTCCCGCACTTCATGGCGGCCAAGCGGATCAAGCCCGGACATGGGTTCGTCCAGGAAGACCACTTCAGGATCATGAATAATGGCCTGCGCAATGCCAACACGCTGCAGCATGCCTTTGGAGAACTTGCGCAGTTGGCGATCGCCCACGTCGCCCAATCCGACGCGTTTCAAAAGTTCGTCGATTTTTCGTTTGCGGACGTCCAGAGGAACTCCGGAGAGCCGCGCGTAATAGTCCAGCAACTCATTGGCGCTCAGGTAATCGTAAAAATACGGCTGCTCAGGCAGAAAGCCGATCCGGCGCTTGACCTCCGGATCAAACGAGCTCTTGCCCAGAATGGTGGCCGTACCAGACGTGGGAGAGATAATGCTCATCAGGAGCTTTAGCGTGGTGGTTTTGCCGGCTCCGTTGGGACCCAGAAAGCCGAAAGTCTCGCCCGTCCGCACTGCGAGATCGAGAGGTTTTAACGCGGGCCGCAGCTTTTTAATCCAGAATCCGACTGCGTAGTCTTTGGAGAGGCCCTGAATTTCTATTGCATACATGTCAGTCAAGGATACGTGACGCCGATTCTATTGCAAATTTTCCGACCTGCGCAAGCCGGTTTCACCTCATGGAGTTTACTGCACGGCTACGTACTTGGTAGCGTCAGAACAATCGGCAAGCGAAGCAACGGCGCCAAGACTGGCGTTGGACGCAAGTTGTTTCCGTAGAACGCCATCATTCATGCTGCAGTAGTTCTCCTGTCCGCTGCTGGCCCAACCGATCGGGGTTGTGGTCGTCCGATAGTCAACAATCGGAGCGGCAGCAGATGTTGAAGCAAGGAAATAGCTGTATCCACTTTTCAGGCAGGGTTGGGTCGCGCAGCCGATGATCTCATCTACGAGGCAAGCATGCGTAGGGTCGCATGGGACGCCGGGGCCTAGTTTTATGAACGTGTCCGCGTAGCCAATCTGGCCGAATGTGGAAATATAAGTTGCCTGTGCATTGTTGATGTTCCGAAGAGTCGCCACAGCAGCTGCCTGGTTGGCGGCCATTCGCGACCGCAAAAGATTCGGAACCGCGATCGCAGCAATGATCAGGATGATCGCGACCACGATCAGAAGTTCGATGAGTGAAAACCCTTTACTGCCGTTATCTTTTGTGTGCATGGGTTTCATAGCCTTGCAACGTTAGAATTCGCCCAGAAACTTGCGATTCAACCTCCTATGACAAGTGCATTTTCAATGCCAAGCCGGCCATTTATGGCGGAGCTGTAGATTTCTTCTAACTCATTGTTTTTAAATATGTTACAAGGTAAACATCGATAGTCTTGGATGCGCTCCGTAGGAGCAGTGACAATATTTGTCACAAATGCGGCACTTTTCCGTCGGAATTCAAAAACGAAAGAGACGCGGCTTGCGCCGCGCCTCTTTTTTCTGGCTTATACCCTCCCCCAGGTACTTGCCGAAACTCTTTCTTACTGCAATGCCATGTATTGTGCCGCAGTGGTGTTGGGGGCAACGCCGACTGTAGCGCAACCCGCCAGAGTTTCAGCCGCAGCCAAAACTGTGGTCGATCCATTGAAGCGGACAACCGCGTCTGGGTTGGAGCAATAGTTTTTGCTGCCAGTTGAGTTGCCCAGCGGGCCTGCGCTGGCGGTGTAGTCGGCTACCGGCGGCCCTACGACGGCAGCTACCAGAAAGTAGTTATAGCCGCCCTTGGGGCACGGGTTGTTGGCCGCGCAACCGAGCACGTTATCGACCAGGCAAGAGTTGACGGCAGTCGGGGCTGCACAGTTCGTGGCGCCCGGCCCGAGCTTGGTGAAAGTGTCGGCATAGCCGGCAGTTACATAGGATGTTGAATACGTCACTTCAGCGGTGTTGATGGTACGGATGGTGGCCGCAGCAGCCGAGTCATTGGCTGAAATACGGGCACGCAGCAAGTTAGGAATGGCGATGGCGGCAATGATCAGGATGATCGCGACCACAATCAACAACTCAATTAGCGAAAATCCTTTTTGTTGTTTACGCATTTTTGGATATCTCCTCTGTATCAAGCAAGAATCGGTTAGACAATGCAGTTTCCGGGCTGCTTTGAACCGAATAACGATGTCACGCCTCAAATCTGCATCTGGCTTGCCATCCCGAGGTAGACACCATTGTTGGTTCTCTCTAATCTAACTCATTGTAATATATAAGTTTATCCAAATAGTGTGAGCGGCGAAATGTAAAGAAATGTGAACAGCAAACCGCCTATGACATATTTTGTCATTGTTGGTAACATTTCATGTCGCCATTATCCAACCATTGGCAGCAAACAAAAAAAAGACGCGGCTCGCGCCGCGTCCCTTTTTCTGGCTCATACCCTCCCCCAGGTACTTGCCGAAACTCTCTTACTGCAATGCCATGTACTGTCCTGCGGTAGTGTTGGGGGCAGCGCCGACTGTCGCGCATTGCGCCAGCGTTGCAGCAGCCGCTAAAACTGTGGTTGAGGAGTTGAACCGGACGACCGCGTCAGGGTTGGAGCAATAGTTTTTGCTGCCAGTTGAGTTGCCCAGCGGACCTGCGCTGGCGGTGTAGTCGGCTACCGGCGGGCCTACGACGGCAGCTTGCAGGAAGTAGTTATATCCGCCTTTGGGGCACGGGTTGTTAGCCGCGCAACCGAGCACGTTATCGACCAGGCAAGAGTTGACGAAGTCGGGGCAACGCAGTTCGTGGCTCCCGGCCCAAGCTTGGTGAAAGTGTCGGCATAGCCGGAAGTTACATAGGATGTTGAATATGTCACTTCAGCGGTGTTAATGGTACGGATGGTGGCTGCAGCAGCCGAGTCATTGGCTGAAATACGGGCACGCAGCAAGTTAGGAATGGCGATGGCGGCAATGATCAGGATGATCGCAACCACAATCAACAACTCGATTAATGAAAAACCTTTTTGTTTGCGCATTTTTGAATCTCTCTTCCTTCTGGAATTCAGTTTTCGTTGGTAGATTTGCTAGCATTCACTGGCAAATTGAACAACGCTTTGCTAGTTCTATATGCAGGTTGCCAGCCAACTCTCGGTGAGGGTTGGGCGAACTTCCTAAGTCGCTGAAATATATAGGTTTTACACCGAGCGATGATGACAAACGTAACGTAGCTTTCGAATTCAATCTTAGCAGAAAGTGACAAAAAGTGTCGTTCGAAACTAACAAAGAAAGGCAGGACAGTTAACCCTTGTCAGTAGACCCCACGACGGGTAGGGCACCGCCCGAGATTTGCTTTCCCATTTGAATAGCCTCCTTCCCATAGAATGCGCCTCCCAAGTCGCGATGCACGACAAGAAAGCCTAGCCAGCAGCCTGCGCGGTCGCGGGCGGACAGCCTTAAAGCATTCCAGCCAAAAGAGCTAATATCCCTACGATTGGGGCCGTCCGCGCGCCCAGGCACTCAAGGTGAAACCACGCCCAAGGTTTGGCAATTCTTAAAAGGGGATGTCCTCGTCAGTAATCTCGGCTGAGGCCGGGGCGTGCTCTTCAGAATGCGAGTTGCGCTGGTCAAATGATGATGCGCCCCGCGACGAACGTCCTTCGTGATCGCCGCCGCCACCGCCCTCACCACGTCCGCCCAGCAGAACCAAGTCGCTGGCGACAACCTCAGTGCGGTATTTCTTCTCACCACTCTGCTTGTCTTCCCAGCTCGAGGTCTGGAGACGGCCTTCGATGTAGATCTTGGATCCCTTTTTCACATACTCGCCGACAATTTCCGCCAGCCGTTGCCACGCTACAATATTGTGCCATTCCGTGCGGTCCTGCCATTCGCCTGCTTTGTCTTTAAAACGCTCGTTGGTCGCCAGGCTGAACTTCGCTACGGGAGTTCCGCTGGGCGTGAATTTAACTTCCGGATCTTTTCCCAGATTGCCTACCAGTATTACTTTGTTTACGCTCTTCGCCATGAGAGACAATTTTCCTTTACGATTTTTCGTCAATATACCAGCATTGCGGGATTTCTTAAAGGGAGTCGATCCAGAGAAAGTTGTTGTCGAGTGCTCTTACCAAGGCGGTTGAGTCAAAATGAACACCGCGAAATAGCGTCAGACAACACCTTATTTTTCCTCCTGAATGCTCCCTTTGACGTTGATCGGGTTACAGTCACCGGCACCATTGGCACTTGCACCCGGCCATAACTCAACGCACAATCTGTTCAGGACGCAAGTAATCCGGATCCGCCGCCATGCAATTCTGGTCACGTACATGTCTGAAGCTCTTATGGGCAGCATATCTTTTGCTGACCTCGCTGTATTGTCTGCTGGCATATCTGCCTTACACCTACTACGCGGTCATCAAAGCGCCACCTAATGCGTGGATGCCCTGGTTTGTGGCTCATCATGTCCAGATTTACTGGTCGCTCTCATTGTGCGCTGCTGGCGTCTATTGGTCGCAAAAAGGAACCAGACAGTTTTCAATTTTCTTTGGAGCGACCACGCTGGGGGGAATCCTGCTGGCCCTCCACCCTATCCTTCCTGAGTTGCAAAGTAATTTTATCGCCTATGCATGGAGCGTTGCTTCTCTGATTCCCATCGCCCTAATGGCGTTCTTCCAGGTCATCGCCCATTGGCCCCATGATTCTGAACGCTCTCGACACTCGTTGAGTTATTTTCCTGTCGTGCTCGCCGCCAGTACGGTTTGTCTGCTCACCACCCTTGGCACAAAGTTGAAATATCACTACGCGGGGCAGTCTTTAAGTGTGCATTTAAAGGATTTCGAACTTGGCTTGTGGAGCCTTGTCACCCATTTGGTGCTCGCGATCCTGGCCGTATCGTTGCTGAACCTGATCTTTACCATTGCGGTGCGAACCGCCTACCCGCGCTCGATACCGTTTGTCACCATTGGTGTGGCTATTTTCGCTGCTCTCAGCGCAGGTTTGGAAAATTTCCTGGATACCGCACTCAGCTTTCAGGGTTGGCCTTCCATTCTCTATGCCCTGCTGCTGGCCGCGTCCCTGGCTCTGCTTGGCTGTTCTTTCATACTGGCGTGGAACCGGCGTCCAGGAAGCCTGAAGCCGCAAGACGCAACCACGCGCAGGGGCAAATTATCTTCGTACATCGGTCTTGCGGTGTTGGTGCCGATCGCACTGATTGTGCCCTCTACCGTCGGAGAATGGGATTGGAACTCCGTTATCCAGCGTTTATTTACGCTGCTGTTGTGGATTGCTTTGACAGTAGTTTGCTATCGAATTTTGCAGCGGCCACGGGCCTATTCGGTTGCCGCGACGATCGCCGTGCTCCTTATCGCCGGAACGGGCTATAAGACCCTGCAAGCTACAGAATTCCTCTGGGGCTCGCCGCTCGGCCCCACGAACGAAGATGTCGCCATCTCCATTGAACGTTATGCTTCCCAGAATATTTCTCTTCAGCTTGCGCATCATTTTCTGGGGAACGCTCCGGAACCGGAAAAATGTGGCGAACTGTGCCGCGTGCTGCGCCAGTACACTAACGTTCGCGATGCTGAGACCACAGCTGAGGTCAGGCTGGTCGATCCCCTTGTTCCCGCTGCCGGCGATCGCCCAAATATTTTCATCTTCATCATCGACTCCATGCGGCCTGACTTTTTAGGCGCGTACAACCCCAGGGTCGATTTCACTCCTAACATCGACAGCCTTGCACATGACAGCGTTGTGTTTCGTAACACTTATACCCAGTATGCTGGTACCACGTTGTCTGAGCCTGCTATCTGGGCGGGCGCCATGCTCCTGCACGCACATTATCTCCGCCCTTTTCGGAACGTGAACAGCCTGGAGAAACTCGCCAGAACTGACGGCTACCAGATGGTGGTGAGTTTTGACAGCGTGCTGAAGGAAATCCTCTCTCCCGCGGACGATCTAGTGAAACTGGATACAGATAAGCCGGCGTGGAATCAGTTTGAGATGTGTTCCACCGTGGGTCAACTCAATAAAGCTCTGGATGAACGCAACAACAAGACACGCCCCGTCTTTTTTTATTCCCAGCCGATGAACGTCCACATGTTTGCCCACAACAACTTGCCGACGGCGCAAAGCAGCGGATGGAACCGCCCTGGCTTCAATCGCCGCCTCTCAAACGGAGTTCACCAGGTGGATGAATGCGTGGGGGCTTTCATTTCCGGTTTGAAATCGCGCGGAATGTATGACAACAGCGTGATTATTCTTGCCTCTGACCACGGGGATGCAACCGGTGAATTTGGCCGCCAGACCCATTCCCACATCATTTATCCGGAAGTCATGCATGTCCCCCTGATTATCCATTTACCTAAATCGATGCAGGGGGAGTTGGTAGATGATCGGGAACAAATCTCAACCCTGACCGATATCGCGCCTTCGCTGTATTACCTGCTTGGACATCAGCCGGTAAAGGTCAATCCAATGTATGGCCACCCATTATTTGCCAACACGCGAAAAGAGCTGGCAAATTATCACCGCAATGAGGTCTTCTTCGCTTCCGATGAGGTGGCGGTGTACGGCCTGCTGGACCAGAATGGACGCTATCTGTATGCCACATACGATTCTCCAGCAAGGAGCTTTCTTTTCGACCTGGCCAACGATCCCAACGCGGAGCGCAGCATCCTTACCGCCGCTGAAAAGAGACGATACGATGAGAGGATCATTGACTACCTGAAAATGATTGCGGATTTCTATGGTTACAAGCCTGGAGTCGGGACCCTCCTGGTGTCAGGAAGATAAGTTCAACTGGTCAAACGTACAGTCTCGCAGCAAAGCTGCGATTGTCTGAAGTTCCCTTCAGCCATGCCCACCATAAATCTGGTACAGCATTACGTACACCACCACGCCGGTGACTGAGACGTAGAGCCACACCGGAAAAGTCCATCTTGAAATTCTGCGGTGCCGGTCAAATCGTGACTTCAACCCATACGTGAGGGACATTACCACCAGCGGGACCACGGCCGCCGCCAGGATCGTGTGCGAAATCAGGATGGCGTAATAGACCGGCCTCACCCATCCCTGACCGGGAAAATGCACCGAGCCCACGTGTGCATGGTAATAGAGATAGCTCACCAGAAAGACGCTGGACGTCGCAAACGCGGCAATCATGCATGCCCGATGCAGCCGCACCTGTTGGCGCGCAATCAGGACACGACCCGTGGAGATCAAAACTGCGCTGGCGCCGTTGAGCGTGGCATTCAGGGCGGGGAAGAAGCTGTAATCGGTCATGTCTTATGCTGCAGCCATCACTTACGAACGCACCACGTTCAGCATCATTAAGGCGAAAAGCAGCGGCAGATAGATCACGCTGGCTTGCAGTAGCTGACGGGCAAAGAGTCTGGAATCAGGTGACGTAGTTGGCAGCTTGGTCCGCGCCAGCCGGAAGACAAACCACAAAAATCCCAGCCCCAGTACCAGCGCGCCGAACAGATAAATTTTGCCGGTCATCCGCAACAAAGCCGGAACCAGGCTTACGGAAATCAGGGTGGAACAATAAGTAAACATCTGCCGGATCACGCTATGCCCGGCCTTGTCCACCACCGGCAGCATCTTGATGCCGGCGGCTTCGTAGTCTTCACGATACATCCAAGCAATTGCCTGGAAATGGGGAAACTGCCAGAAGAATACGATCAGGAAAAGGAAGACTGCTTCAATCTCCAGCCTGCCGCGAACGGCGGTCCAGCCGAGCAGCGGCGGCATGGCCCCAGGGAAGGCCCCGACAAAAGTTGAAATCGGCGAGACGCGCTTCAGGGGCGTATAAAGGGCCAGATACGTCACCGCGGTGCTGAATGCCAGTACGCCCGTAAGAACGTTTGTCGTCAATGAAAGATAGACCGGCCCCATCACGGTGGCCAGAATCCCGGCGGTCAAGCCTGTGGCAAGGCTCATCCTGCCTGCGGGCAGCGGACGATTGCGCGTGCGCCGCATAAGCGCATCGATCTTGTGTTCCAGAACTTCGTTCAGCGCGGCTGATCCAGCGCACGTCACGCCGATCCCAACCAGCGCATTGAGCAAAGTCCATGTCAACGACGAGACGCCGCTTTTGGCCGCGCCCATGTAATAGCCTGCCCATGCCGTCATCACAACCAAAGAGGTTACGCGGACTTTGAACAGCTGGAAATAGTCGCCAAGCAGGGAATTCTTCTTTAGCACGACCGGAATCGCGGAAGCCACCGGAGCGGCTGTTGTTTCTTGCTCTAACCTTTGCGGGATGCTGCTCATGCTGTAGCCACCTCAAGCTGCCGGTCAAATGGGATGACGGCGGCAGAATCTCCCGTGTGCCGGTAAGCCTGGATCGTGAGCACCATGGTCAGCGCCAGAATTAATGCGCCCACTGCCAAATGCGCCACCGTGACCACTACCAGAGACATAGTCGGCTGCGCCTCATTCACTCCCTGGATCACCCGAACCACGTAGGCGCTCACACCGAGCAGCAATTGTCCGAGCAGCAGCAACAGCAGCCATAGTGCCGGCCGGCGCAGGTGCGGAATGTTCGCCTGTCTGGTCAACGTCCGCAAACTTACATAAAGAAGCAACCCTGTCACCAGCAATGCGTTCAAGATGTGAGGATAAAGTAATGCATGAACTATTTTGTGCGTCGGCCAGTGGTCTGATCCGGTAGGACCCCACTTGGTCCAGACATGACGGAACGCCGCTCCCAGAATGAGCTGCAGGTATAGGAGGCCGATCAGCATCCAGCAATGTCGTATAAGTGGATGCGCATCCTTCCGCGCAATTTTTTCGGTGGGTTCATCAAGCCAGCTTCGGCTGGTAAAAACCGCAATCACCGCCAGCATGCAGAACATGGTCTGGCCAACCGTCGCGTGAGCGGTAGAGATCGCGGGCGGAAGAAAATTCAGTACCGTTAATCCTCCCAGAACTCCCTGGAAAATCACGCCGGCCACCGCGCCCAGCGTCAGGCCACGCATCCAGCGGCGTTTGTCCACGCGCCAGGTCCAGATGGCAACGATGATCGTCAGCAGGCCGACAAATTCGGCGATCATGCGGTGGATGTGCTCAAACTTCACTCCGCCAATCAGCTTGGGAATTTTGAACAAATGCCCAAAGCTGGTCGGCCAGTCCGGGACCGCCAAGCCGGCGTTGTTGCTGGTGACGAGCCCGCCGGCAACAATCAGCAGGAAGGCCAGCGCGGCCACAAGCACGGTAAAACGATGATGGGCGGCGTTGTAGGTGGAAGAGGTCAGAACTGCTCCCTGAGAGTACCGATTATTTTAGCATCCGGCTTTAACTGAGCTGGGCAAATAGAGAAGCTTTGAAACACAAAATACAAAACCTTTGAAACACAGAGGAAAGGAGGAAGCGGAGGAACTCGGCGGGGGATTTGCCTTCAGTCACGTCGTTCAAATGCAAATCCTAGTCAAAAATACCTTCGTCCGAAAATTATTACCCAACCTCCGTTCCCTCTGTTCCTCTGTGTTTCAGAGGTTTACTGAGCGGAAAAAACAAACCCCGACTTCGCCGTCTCCTTTGACGCAACCTTCACTTTCATCGTTTGCTCGCCGAACTTTTCATGCACCGCCGCAATCGTGTACTCCCCAGGAGGCAGGTTTTTAATCTCAAAGGCGCCGTCGGCCGCACTCACCGCAAAATAGGGATTGGTCATTACGTTGATGTAAGCCCGCATCCACGGATGCTGGTTACATTGCACGGGGATCATCATCTCCGGACTAGAAAACTTCTTTGTGATCGGCTTGTCCGTAGGCATCTGTGATTCATTGAATGCCGGATTCTTGCTCGGCATGTCGTGGATGTTGTGGTCAGCGGTATCGGTATTTGTAACCCTGAGCTGCTGACCGGCCATGATCCCCAGCATGTGCGGGCTGTAGCGACAGCCTTTCTGATCGAGCACCACCGGATCCGTAGGCACCGCAAAATTGCCTTGCGGCAGCCCTTCTTTCACATAGACGAAAACATTCGCCAGCTTGCCCCCATTAGCGACTACAACTTCTGCCGGCTGCGCCGCTGTCGGACAACCGGGATCGGCCGTCATGTCCAATGGCTTCATCTTCGCTGGTTGCCCTTTAAGACTTACGACGCCGGTGATTGCGCCTGCTGTGGAAGAGTCAACGTTGATCGTGGCGGCCTTGGGCGCGGAGGCAGGCTGCTCGGAAGCTGGTTGGGATTTGCTGCAGCCCAGTGCCGCGAGGGTTAGCAGAAAAGAAAGTCGAATAAATTTCATCTCGGGAAAATAATACCTGTTTATCTCTACGAGGTTGTAATGTGGAAATTAATCGCCTGCCGCTACCGCCACGCTCTCCATGTTCGCAATCACCGCGTCGGCGAACTCGCTGGTACCCGGCGGTCCCGCCCACATCGCGCGTCAAATGCAGCTTCTCTTTGTAGGTCTTTTCCAGAGCGGCATGGACTTTGTCTGCGGCCTCGACTTCGCCGATGTGGCGCAGCATCAGCACTGCCGATTGCAGGACAGCCGTAGGATTAGCGATGTCTTTGCCTGCAATATCCGGCGCCGAGCCATGCACAGCTTCGAAAATTGCGCAGTGATTACCGATGTTCGCTCCCGGAACCAGTCCCAGCCCGCCGACGAATGCGGCGCACAGGTCGGAAATAATGTCACCGTAAAGGTTTTCCATTACCAGCACGTCATACTGGTATGGATTCATCACCAGTTGCATGCACGTGTTATCGATGATGTGTTCGCCGTAGGTGATCTCCGGATATTCCTTGGCCACCTCGCGGCAGCAGCGCAGGAACAGGCCATCACTCATCTTCATGATGTTGGCCTTGTGAATGGCGTGGATGCGCTTGCGTTTTTCCCGTCGCGCATATGCAAATGCAAAGCGCGCGATCCGCGTGGAAGCTTTCTCCGTAATGATCTTCAGCGACTCCACCACGCCCGGAACTACTTCATGCTCGATTCCCGAGTACTGGCCTTCTGTGTTTTCGCGACAGATGGCCAGATCCACGCTGGGATAGCGCGTGGGCAGGGAGGGCAGGTTTCGGATCGGACGAAAATTCGCGAACAACTCAAACTGCTTGCGCAGCGCCACATTGATGCTGGAAAAGCCGCCGCCGATCGGCGTCATGACCGGCCCTTTCAGGCCCAATCCCGTGCTCTCAATGGAATGCGTGAGTTCTTTGGGAATATATTCGCCATACTTGGCAAATGCTTCCGCCCCGGCGGAAAACCTCTCCCATTCAATCTTCACCCCGGACGCATCCACAATGCGCACGGCGGCATTCGTAACCTCGGGGCCGATGCCGTCTCCCGGAATCAGCGTGACCTTGTGTGTCATAACTCCTGCTTATTTCGCGCTGGTCTCTATTTAGCGCTGGTTCTGGCCTTGACCGGTTTTGTCTTGTCTTCTTTGGTGTTGAGCAGCGACTCCAGCTCAGAGTGGAATTCGCCCACGTCCTTAAAGTCGCGATACACGGAAGCGAAACGTATGTAGGCGACCTTGTCGATCTGCTTCAGGCTGTTCATGATCTGCTCGCCCAGTTCGCTGGCCGTGCGCTCGCGCTCCGCTGAATCAATTACGTACTGCTCTACTTCATTGACGATCTGTTCCATCTTTCCCATGGAGATGGGGCGCTTTTCACAAGCCCGCAGGAGCCCAGCTAGGATTTTTTGCCGCTCAAACTTCTCCCGGCGGCCATCTTTCTTTACTACCATGTAGGGGATTTCGTCGATGCGTTCGTAGGTGGTGAAGCGCTTCTCGCACTTCAGGCATTCGCGACGGCGGCGAATTGATTCGCCTTCTTTACTTTCGCGCGAGTCCACCACTTTGTCATTTTCGAACCCGCAGAACGGACATTTCATCGTGTCTTAACCGCAACTCTCAATGGGGTGTGATGACTTAGATTGTATCAGGCGTGAGCGGACCGGGACATCTGACATCGGGGCATCGGGAACAGCAAAACCTTACCGCTGATGAACACGGATGACACTGATCCGAGAAGATTTTGAGGTTCGCTTTTGGCGTTTTCGGCAATTTGGGCATTTCTGGCAATTGCCTGGTCGACGGCAACGTTCATTTCCCGATGATCCGATTGCCCGATTACCCCTAATCCTCTTCCAGAAATTTCTCTTCTTCCTGGATGCTGGCTTCTTCCATTTGCGTGATCGATACATGCTCTGACCGCGCCATCGCCAGCCCGGCCGGTACGACAGACATAAACGTCACCAGCCAGAGCATGATGCCGCAGCTGGTAGCCAACTCAGGAGAGAGATTGAAAACGCCGCGCAGCATGCCGATTGTCGCCAGTTGCGAGCCGCCACCGACTACCGGCAATTGCAAAATGCCGCCCACTACGCTGGCTGCTGTCAGCAGAAAGACGCTGGAAAGGGTCATCTGCGATAGCTTGTGGATCGAATACGCATGCGTGACTGCAAGATAAGCAAATCCAATAAACAACCAAATAACAATAGATAACGCAGATAATTGAAAGAAAGACTTCATGTCTTTCACCGTATTCAGCCCTTCGCCAAACGCCAGTACACGTTTGCCTATCGCATGGCCGAATTTAGGCGATATTTGTCCGAACAATCGCACGAAGAAACTGGATGCGGCCGAAGGATTTTTTCTTACCCGGAATGCCACAAGGGCCACAAAGCAGACACCGGCCAGCAACGCCAGCGCAAACATTTCAAAGTAAGTGAATGATGAAATTTCATAACCCAGCAGATGCCGTCTTGCAGAGCCGGCAAAACCCGGCAGCCGGCTGAGAGTGTTTCTTGACCACAGGATATTCACAGCCATGATCAGGGCAAACGCTCCCATGTCAAAGATTCGCTCCACCGTCCACACCGCCAGCTGCGATGCCATGCTCAGAGTGGTTTTCCGCGCGATTAGATATGGCCGGATAAACTCTCCCGGCCTTCCCAGCAACGCCAGCCCGGCAAAGCCGATCATGGTGGGTGCGACCAGGTCTGCGGTCTTGGCGTCACATACCGGGCGCAGCATGATCTTCCAGCGCAGGGCGCGAAGAATATAGTCGGCATAAACCAGCGCCACGCCGGCCACAAGATAAAACTTGTTCGTGTTGTGGGTCGCCACCCAGAAGCGGTGCCAGTCAAATTTCTTCCAGGCCCTTACCTGGAGATAGATCAACCCAGCCAGCACAACCAACACCAGGGCGGTGATTAGAAATCTTTTTCTGCTCATGTATTTAAGCCGGGCGTACTCATCATACAAAAAGCGTCCTGTGGCAGGACGCGCTCTACTGCTCAATCACTGTGATGCTTATGCGGGACTTGCGGATTTGGGCACGCTGGCCTGCTGGGGCCTTGCCTTTTTAACAGGCTTGGGGCCGGAGGCTTTAATTGGGGTGGACGCATTGGTTGCGCCAGCTGCTTTCATCTGCGCGCGCTTCCTGGCGTTGAAGTCACGCACGATCTTGGTGATGTAAGCGCGTGTTTCGCGATACGGAGGAACCCCGTTGTACTGCTTTACCCGATGCGCCCCGGCGTTGTAGGCAGCTAGAGCCTTGATGGGATCATTGTGGTAGCGGTCCAGTAGCGCACTCAGGTGCGCGGTGCCAGCCTCCACATTGGCTTTGGGATCAAACGGGTCAGCCACCCCGAGTTGCGACGCGGTGGCGGGCATTAGCTGCATCAGTCCCAAAGCGCCTTTTTTTGAAATGGCGTGAGTTTTGAAGTTGCTCTCCGCCATGATTACGCTGCTCACAAAGTCAGGGTCCAGACGGTTCCTGCTGCTGGCTTCCCGAACAACCTGGTCCAGATCGATAGCCTGCGCTGCCTGGGCCGACGCCGCTGTTTTGCTGGCTCCGGCCAGAGGTTGAGTGGAAGGCTGGCTGGCCGGGGGATGACTGGATAGCTGCGCTGCAGGTTGCGCCACAATCGGTTCGGGAGTTACAGGGCTTTCATCTTCTTCAAATGACACGATCTGATCGCTGGCGATGTCCAGGTAGCCGGTTGCGGTGAAAAGCCGGGTGGAGTTGGCGCTTTGTTCTTTGCGGTCAAAATGGATGGAGAATCCGTTGCGCAGTACGGCAATCTGGCCGGCAAAGGCAGACATCTGCGCCAGCAACAGAATCATTCCAACCGTCAATGTTTTTGAAAGCCTCATATTGAGCGCAAGACGTCTATTCTGACCCAATTAGCCGCTGAAAGCCAGTCCCAAAATCTCCTCCACGGCCTGGGCCACGCCGCTTTCCTCGTTGCTGCCGGTTACTATCCAGCCGCTCTGCTTCAACTCATGAGATGCATTTCCCATGACAACCGCAACCCCTGCAAATTCAAGCATTTCCAGGTCATTGTGATTGTCGCCGATGGCCATTACCTGCTCTCGCGGAATTCCTCGCTGCTCAGCCCATCGACGTAAGGCGTGACCTTTGGAACATTCCCGGTTCAGAATATCCAGAATGCAAAGGTCACGGTGGTCATACTGGGTCTTCAGGACGGTGATCTTGTCCAGAAAATCAGCTTGACTGAGCCGTCGTTGCAGTTCTTCCATCAAAGCCACTCGACCGCAATACATGGCCTGCAATGGATCTTCGGTCAGGGCGTCTTCCAGCGGCGATACGAACTTAATGTAAGGCCGATTCACTTCCAGCCAGCGCGATACGGTTCTATTCAGTTCGTCCGCGCTTTCGAGCACTAATGAATCGTTGCCCGCCACGTTGGCAGGGCGATCAAACGTCAGCACCGCGTGGCCCCGGAATTCGTCCATATATTGAATGAGTTCAGCCGCGGTTCTTGCGGGAAGTCGATCAGTAAAATAAGTCTCTCCAACGCTGGAGCGGATCAGGGCCCCGTTCGAACTGATAAGCCATATGGGAAAGCCGAGTTCCTGGGCAATCGGCAGGGCGTAGTCATGGCGGCGTCCTGTGGCCAACATGATCTCGATGCCGGCGTCATGGGCTGCCCGCAGTGCCGCTATGTTGCGCGCGGGTACCTGAAAGTTCGGATCAGTCAGTGTGCCGTCAATATCCAAGGCCAGGAGCCGGATGGGTAAATGCTTCACTCTGCTCCATCATACCGTTTGAATGGCGAAGGAATGAGGAATTCCAACCATCCGTGGCTCCCCAATTATTTGGTTTGCAGAGTCTGCGGAACTTCTCCACTGCCTTCACATGCAGTGCAGCGCATGCCGTCTTTTAGTCCAGCGCCGTGGCAGATAGGACAGAGCCGCGTTTTGGTCTTTACGGGAATTGTCATGAGAGATGAATTGATCATACCCTCTATTGAGGGCGCGTGCCGGAAAGGTGAAAGATTGAGTTGATGAGCAACTTGTAACATGAAAGAGAGACCCCTTGATCGAGGTCTCCCTTTCAAGCCGAACACTTTCTAATTGCAGGTCTGGTTTGAGGCTCCGGACAGCGAATTGCAGAAAGTTCCCAGCGCCGCTCCACCACCAGCCCCAGTTGCGGGAATAGTGATGATCTGTTCCTGCCAGGCTCCGTTTACCTTGATCATTCCGTTGGGGAGAACTAACGATGGATGATCAAAGGGCGCGCTCTGGGACCTTACGCGTTCATCGGTCAGGGCTTTCAAGAAGGCCACGACCGCCGCCTTTTCGGTGTCGCTAAAGCCTGCACGTGTAAAGTTTGGATCAACGTCAGCAGACGGGAAGTCACCGGCCCGGCTGTAGAAATCCACCAGCTGTGCCAGGGTAGCCTGACCGCCGTTGGCGAAGAAAGGTGCGGTCAATTCGATATTGCGCAACCCCGGCGTTTTAACAGCGCCGTTGACACTTACGGCCGAGCCCGCTGGAACTTTTGTCCCAGAAAGTTGGCTGGAAGCTGCAAGCTTGGCAACCGAGAGAGAAGCCAAACCGGAAGGATCGGGAGCGCCAAGCCCCAGATCGTCATTAGTGGGTCTGGCTGCAATATTGTGGAACCCAATATCGTGCCAGGCGCCGCCAGGAAGCCGTTCAACTGTCCCACCCGCGATATTGGAAACGGCAGCATCGGTCAACTCGGCGCCGCTGTGGCATCGGGTGCAATTACCTTTTCCGCTGAAGGCGCTCATGCCCTGTTGTTCCAGAGACGTGAGAGCATTGCGGTTCCCCTCCATGAACTGGTCAAAACGAGAGTTGTCCGAAACCAGTGTTGCCTCATAGAGTTGAATCGCAACACCCCAGAACATGGAGAAGTTGTATTCCATTTGCGAATACTCGTTCGTGTTCACAGGTGACGCCTGAATGCAGGAAATTGCTCTCGGCGTCCACAACCACACTGGAATTCCACCATTGCGGCTGGAATGCGGACTGGATCATGGCAACGTAGCTGGTGTTCAACCCATTCGCGGGCGAGAGGCTCAAGCCGCCCAGCACGCTGTCACTCTTCGAAACGAGTTGCTTTGCCAGAGGCGAAAGCGTGAGCATCTTCTTGCCCATCTTCACAAATGGCCGTCCCGTCGCGGACATTTCCACATCGCTTCCCGGAGGTCCCACGGCCTGCGATGCCAGCGCAGAATTAGATAGCCGGAAAGTAACTGAGCTCACGCCATGCGGGCCGGAAGCATCGGTGCGTATCAGTTGAGCATGCGGATCACCCGTGCCGAAGGGATTCACGCCGTTGAAGATGTTCTGTGCGCGGCCATCCCAGAAGTTACGATAGTTGAAGATGGCATTGATGACGGAAGGTGCATTGCGTGGCGTGCTCCGCCTGACGTTGATCGATCCACCATTTCCATCCGGCGTGCTGAAAACGGGATCAGTGATCGACGTTTCATCTTCTGCGGCCTGGGCCAGAATAACGTCATTGAAGTTGAAGCGGAATACTCCCTGGGAGCCAACGATATTATTGTTCTCAGAGAGAACGGCGGAAGCCTGGTTGTTTACGTCAGCCAGCCTGTGCAGCGGGAAATCGCTGACGCTAAGCTGGTGATTGGCGCCGAATCCGGGTTTGAACGTGGTCGAATCGGCTGCTGGATTGCCATTGCCATCAACCCTTCGGAGACCAGGATCGGTCTGGTTGAATGAGCGGCTGTCAGCGCCAGCGTTGAAGTGACAGGTTGCGCAGGCGGTGTTGCCGTCGCTGCCAAACTGCATCTCCCAGAAAAAGGCTTTGCCCAGCGCAATAGCCGCAGACTTGCTACGGATCACGCCGCTTAATTCAGCAGCGGTCGGGCCGGGAACCAAAACAGTCTTGAGCGATGCGAGATTGCGGCCCCCGGTGGCCCCACCTCCCCCGCCGGTACCGCTGCCTCCCCCTCCAGTGTCTCCTCCTCCTGGACCGCTGGCGTAAAGCTGGTTGAAATTGAGTGTCAGCACCATGTAGCACGCGAAGACCGCGACAATTTTCTTAAATTTATTTCGCCGACTCATTGAAAACTCCTCTCCTTGAGAAAAAAGGCCAGCCGGAGAGCGATGAGCACCGCCTCCGGCCAGCGAAAAAATTCATCGCGCAGCCATGAGCAATGAACTTGTGCCAGGAATATTGCAGTCACAATGCCATCTAAGTGCGGCGAAGCCGAGCATTCGGAACATCATCGGGACTTGTTGGTGACAGGCTTTCTTTTCTGCAACTTAGGAAGGGCAAGGCAATGAAAGCAGCGACGCCTGCTTTGTCTGGGATAACGCATAGAGACGCAAGAGGGGAAAAGTTTTTCCCGCGCCGCGGGGGAAGATGTTTTCCGTAAATCAATTTGTAATGGAGTTGAGAACCGCATCGCGCCTAAGAGGGCTCGGGCGAGAGAATGCCGTGAATAGAGTTGAGTTCTGAACGCGGGTTGGTGCGGCGGTCAGGGATTAGACTCTGACCGCCAGAAATTGCGCCGGAAAGGCTGAGGGCTACCTCGTCGGGGACGCGTATTGCCTCAGGCGCTCCCGGTTCCTGCACTGCGCAGCGCAGCAGAATGGACCGGCGCATTCGGTGGTGATATGTGGTATTGCTTGATTTTGTAACGCAGAGCTTTGCAGCTGATTTTCAGGCGAAGAGCTGCCATCTTGCGATTCCAGTTGGTTGCAGTCAACGCCTCTTCTATCACCTTGATCTCAGCCGAATGCTTCAGGTCCTTCATCAGGGACTTTAACCCTGCAGCGTCATGATTGCGGCTTCCCGCATGCGTGGCTTCACGATGAATGACTTCAGCCATCGCGCTCAGATTGCGGTCCTTTTCTTCCAGTTCAGAAATCACCTGCTCCTCGTCCTGAAATACCACGTATCGTTTGACGAAGTTACCCAGTTCGCGCAGGTTGCCGGGCCAGCGGTACTGCTTGCAGGCTTGAATCAAGCGTGGAGAAAGTTGCGGAGGCGTTTGACGGCATTTCGCAGAAAAGTCAGTAAGAAAGTGCCTCATCAGATGTTCAATTTCCTCACGCCGCTCGCGCAAGGGAGGGATAAGGATGGTGAATGCATTGAGACGGTAAAAAAGGTCCTCGCGAAAAGCCCCGTTTACGATGGCTTCCTCGATATCGATGTTCGTGGCAGCGAGCAGGCGGAAATCGGCTGAAAGGGTGGAGCGCCCGCCCAGCCGGGAAAACTGTCCGTCCTGCAGAACGTGCAGCAACTTTGCCTGCAGCTGCGGACTCATCTCACCGATTTCATCGAGCAGAATGGTGCCACGGTCGCAGAGTTCGAACTTGCCTGGTTTGGTTCTTGTGGCGCCCGTAAACGCGCCGGCCTCATAGCCGAAAAGCTCACTCTCAAGAAGATCGGCCGGTATAGCCGCGCAGTTCACCTTTAATGCGGGGCGGCCGGCTCGCGGCGAAAGCTTGTGTATCAACCGTGCCACCACTTCTTTTCCCACGCCGCTTTCCCCCAGCAACAGTACCGGGATTTCTACCTTTGCCAGCTGCGCTACCTGGGCTCGGATCTTCTTCATTGCCGGACTGCTGGCCAGAAAGAAAACCTCGCCATCGATCGGTTCGCAGTCGGTTCCCGCTGACTCTGCACAGATCGCTCTAGAGGGAAGCCATCGAGCCATCATGGCTTGCAGGTCAGAGTTATAAAAAGGTTTGGTGATGTAATCCAGTGCGCCACGGCGCATGGCTTCAACCACCATGCTGGGACTGGAGTTGCAGGAGAGCACGACGATCTTCTGCTCGGGTCTCGCCTGACGGCACGCTTCGATGGTTTGCAACCCGTCCATCTGCGGCATAGACATGTCCAGCAGAATCAGATCGGGTCTTGCTCCACCCTGAAGGCGTCCCACTGCTTCTGTGCCGCAGGACGCCGTTTCCACCTGGTAATGGGCCATTTCCAGCAGGCCCCTGGTGTACCGCAGAACGCTGGGGTCATCGTCTACAACAAGAATGCTTTCTTTGCCGGAAGTCAAAGAAGAGCTCTTCATCGGTATGTTCTCTTTTCCGGTTGCGACCTTTTAATTTGTATGAACAGCCACAACCTTTACCGCCCAGCATCCTTCCGGGAACTTCGGTAAACTTGATCGAGTTGTTGTTACTGCGCTGCCAATTTGCGTTCGTTCGAGTCTTGATCGCAGTTGCAGAAGCGCAGTCAATTTGGGCCGTGCGCGCGAGGCCACAGCTGATTTCAAAGCAAAATCTAAGAATTTAACCTTAGGCCATGTACTCTAGGACATGTCCTTGATGGAAGTAAATAAAATTTTTGAATTTCTAATAATGGACGGCTTTTGATTTTAGTAAAGCATTGTAAACATTATGTTTTGCTTGCGACCGATCTTTAGAATGACGAGAAGTTCAGGGTAACGGCGGATTAAGATTCCTAATAAATAGTCGTTTTTTTATGCCGGGTAAAGATGGACGAAGCTAATCGGCTGACCTCAGATGACCGGGTTACCGTGCGTCGAGCGGGCGAACCGGACGGCGAAGGCAAGTGCGTCGTCTACTGGATGCAACGTGCACAGCGTGCGCTTGATAATCCGGCGCTTGAAGTCGCGGTGCGGGCCGCTAATCTGCTGAGCAAACCGTGCGTTGTCTTTCTGGCGCCGGTTCCGTTTTATCCCCATGCCAATCTGCGCCATTACCGTTTTCTCAACCAGGGGATTCCGGCGATTGCAGATGGCCTGAAGAAACGCGGCATTGGTTTCGTGCTCCGCCGCTATCCTGATCATCGCCTGTTGAAGTTTTGCGACGAAGTGCGGCCGGCCCTGGTGGTAAGCGATGAAAATCCCATGCGCGAGCCTGAACACTGGCGGGAGCGAGTGACTGGGTTGCTTCGCGTACCGTTCTGGACTGTCGATGCCGACGTGATTGTTCCTTCAAAGCTCCTGATGAAAGAGCAATATGGCGCTTACACCGCGCGTCCGGTTATACGTCGGCTGTTGCCTGAGTTTTTGCGGCCGTTGGAAAACACACGCGCGAAGGTTGAGTGGAACCCGCTGAGCCGACTGAAGTCGCTCATGTCTGATGCGGATATTACAGAAGGATGGGAAATGGATCGCTCGGTCGCGACAGTGAGCAACATCCGGGGCGGCACAGATCAGGCGCTCAAGCGACTCAAAAATTTTATCCGGTACGAGCTGGCAAATTATCCCGTTGATCGCAACAAGCCGGAGCACGATGGCACCAGCCGCCTTTCCGCGTATCTGCATTTCGGGCACATTGGCCCGCACACCGTGGCTCTGGCAGTGCAGAAAGCTGAAGCTCCCCAGGCGGCGAAGGAAGCGTTTCTGGAGCAGTTGATCGTCCGGCGTGAACTGGCCGTTAATTTTGTCCGGTTCAATCCCGACTATGACAACTTTGAGTCAGGCACACCCTGGGCGCACCAGAGCCTGGCGGAACACGCCGCCGATCCGCGCAAAATTTATAGTGAACGCCAGTTGGAGGATGCGCAGACCCACGATCCGCTGTGGAACGCCTCGCAAATGCAGATGGTGAAGACCGGCTTCATGCACAACTACATGCGCATGTACTGGGCCAAGAAGATTCTGGAATGGAGTAAGACCCCGGCGCGCGCTTTTCAAATGGCGGTGTATCTGAACGACAAATATGAACTGGATGGCCGCGATCCCAACGGTTATGCCGGCATCGCCTGGGCGATTGTGGGAAAACATGACAGGCCGTGGTTTGAGCGTCCGATCTTCGGCAAGATCCGCTACATGTCGTTTAATAGCACATCAAAAAAGTTCGACAGCAAAAGATATATTCAACAAATGGAAGAGCTGAAATAGCTAGCAACTGGCAGCTAGTAATTGGCCAGCTAAAGCACATGGACGCGGAGTTGCCGACCGCCGCGAGTTTAGAGCCAAAAGCCAAGAGCTAAAGAGCTCTGCTTCATCCCCCCGTCGCCGTTCACACTAACGAGAATGCGCTTTAACGCAGCAAGGCAGCCGTTCGGCAGAAAAATTTGCGCGCTTCACAATAGCTGCTAAAATCTAAGGTTGACCCACACAGCTTATTGAGATACGGAGACCTTTACTTTTATGGCATATGTGATTGCAGAGCCTTGCATCGGGACCAAGGACGCGGCCTGCGTGGATGCATGTCCGGTGGATTGCATCCATCCCAAAAAGGACGAACCGCAGTTTGAAGGCACCGACATGCTGTTCATTGATCCGGTGGAATGCATCGATTGTGGCGCGTGCGTGCCGGTGTGCCCGGTATCCGCCATTTTCGCGCTCGATGACCTGCCGGAAAAATGGAAAGAATACGCGGACAAGAACGCCAAGTATTTCGGCCGTTAACCGCCGAAACAGGTTTTCAGACGCGCAGCTGCCATGCTGCGCGTTTTTCATTGCCGCCAGCGTCTTGGCACTTGCCAAAAATCGAACACTACTTTCCTTGTCTTCTGGAAACCTGCAACTTCAGTTCTGGAAATTCGTCGGGCTGAAATGGCTTGCTGGGATCGAATTCGTGTTCCATGTAGGTTTCCATCAGACGAATCACTATTTTGAAGAGGCGTCCGGGTTCAATGATGGTTCCACCAAACCGTGAAATAGTGGTGGGCATGGTGTAAGGGGCGTCGCTATAGCTCATGTGCCCGGTGCCATCGATCGAGAGCACCCAGGCTTCTCCACCGGGTTTTGAAAATAGCGCCTGTGTCTCAGCCAGCGCTTTTTTTCCCATCTTATCGAATTCTTCTTGTGTGCGATGTCTCTTGGCAAGGTCCGCCGCGCTGTATAGAGGATGGCTTCGCAGAAATAGCGCCGTACCGTGGATACCTGAGACTGCGAGTTTAGTGAAGTCGAGCCCACCATCGGCATTGATACAGGCTCGTAGCCGGGAATCTTTTTCACAAGCAAGAATGGAAGCTGTACCTCCAATTGAGTGCCCCATGGCCGCAATACGTTTAAGGTCGACAGTTTTCAATATCGCCTGCTCGACCTCATCAACTGCTGGACGCTTTCCGGAAATTTCATCCAACAGTTCGCTGATATGAGCGGCCCAGTCTTCTGCGGCAATTTCGGCGGAGGCTGCATTGTCTTCTTTAGGTCCTTCTTCCAAAGCTTTATTGCCGCTCACGAGAAAACCGTAAGACCCAAAATCGACAGTTGCCACGACGAAACCATCCCTGGCCAATTGCTGCGCATATGCCGTATATGCGCTCCTTGGCATTCCAGCGCCAGGAGAGATGATTACCAGAGGGAATTTGTTGTTGGCAGATAGCGGTTTGGCTCGTTCTCGCGCCGCAGTTTTTAGCTTCCCCCAGTTCTCAAACACGCATTCGGGTTGGTCAAGGAACTTTACCGAGCGAAAAACTTCCAGTGCCTGGGGATCTGGCACATACCCAGCGAATTCTGCACTCGATGAGCCCTCTGCCGGGTACCAAAGCTGAACGCGCCGCGATGTTCCTGTTCCATTGAGGCGTTGCAGGGGGAGCACCAGTGTTCCAACCGAAAATTTACCCGTGGGCGCCGGAATTGGCGAAAAAGGACATTCTGCCCCGGTTTGCTGGGCGCGTCCCGCTATTACTGAACACATCAGAAAAACGGCGATTCTTGTGAGGCACTGCCATTTCATCGTGAGTTAGACGAAACACCGACCAAAAGGTGAACAACAGCAACGATGGGTTGAATCAGCGATAATAGCTCCGTCTTTACTCTAAATATGCCCCAGCAATCTGAAGCCCTGATTCTGCGCACATATCCCTTCCATGAAGCGGACCTGCTGGTGACATTCTTCACCCGCGCGGAAGGGAAGATTCGGGGCGTGGCCAAGGCAGCTAAACGGTCAAAGCGACGTTTTGGCGGCGCGCTGGAGCCCCTCACTCACGTGACCGCTCACTGGGAAGAAAAAGAAAAGCAAGAGCTGGTACGGCTGGATTCCTGCGACATTATTTCTTCGCCGCTGGCGACTGAGGTCACGTATCTACGCCTGGTGGCTTTGAGTTACGTGTCGGAAGTGATCGACCAGCTTCTCCCTGATCGTGAGCCCAATGACGATATCTTCAGACTCACGCTGGCCGTGGTCCATCATCTGAAAGCTGATTCCATCTGGATGCCCCTGACCTATTTTGATTTGTGGATCGTGCGCCTGATCGGATTGCTCCCGGATCTGCACGCCTGTGTGATGTGTGGCGCGGTGCTGAATGGCAGTCGCGCTTACTTTCATCCGCTGGCCGATGGCCTGCTCTGTATCGATGATAAAAGGCTGGCCAGCACGGAAATTTCTGCCGATTCACGCGCCCAGGCGACAGAAATGTTTCGCGCGCCATTGAATCGGCTGAAAGATGATCCGTGGGCACGCAGCCGCGGCGCCGATCTGCGCCGCTTTCTGGCCCAGCGCATTGAACGGCATATCGAGAAGAAACTGGTGACGGCGGCGATGCTGGAGAGGGTGGATTAACAGAGACGAATGCCTTGAAACACAGAGGAAAGGAGGAAGCGGAGGACAGAAGGAGGAAACCCGGATCAGCAAATAAAAACCTCTGTATCCTCTGTTCCTCCGTGTTTCAGAGGTGTTGATTTTTTTTGAGTTAGGAAATTGCATGCCTGAACAATATCAATGCGCCGAAACCTGCCGTACTTTCACGACTGCTGAAGCAGCCCGCGCCAGCGAAGAACGCTTCCGCGAAATTCAAGATGCCTGCGCTGCCGGTCATGTTCCGGAACTGCACAAAGGCGATGTGATCTATATTGGCACCGAACTCTACCTTGGCCACGGGCGCGACGATTTCCGCGGCGGCCTGGCTGAAGTGATCGAAGTCCGTCCTGATATCAGTAAAGGAAAACCAACGCCGTTTATTCGCGTCGCTCAGGAGCTGGACACGCTGCATAACTGGAAGATCCTTGCGGCAGACCAGAAGAAGTTGCGCGCCGAGTTCGGCAAGAGCTGGGCACATCCTGATCCGGACAATCGGGCGGAATTTAATGAGTGATTAGCCGTGTTTCTGAAATCCCGAGGCGCAGCGAGGGAACCCTATGGCCCGCGTGAATCTATCAGCCGCACAATACCCCCTATTTATCGGATCTGTTCCTCGCAGTTTCTAAGACGATAGCGGCCCCTCGCTACGCTCGGGGTTTCAAACAGAGAATCTGTTAAATTAAATATTCGCGATTACTCATGTCAGCAGCCCCTACATATCAGGAACTCATCCTTCGCCTGCAGAATTTCTGGGCGGAGCGCGGCTGTGTGTTGCAGCAGCCGTATGACGTTGAGGTCGGTGCGGGGACGATGGCGCCGGAAACTTTTCTGCGCGTGCTGGGCCCGAAGCCATACAGAGTGGCGTATGTCCAGCCTTCGCGCCGCCCGGCGGATGGCCGCTACGGCGACAATCCCAACCGTCTTTATAAGCACATGCAGCTCCAGGTGATCCTGAAGCCGCCGCCGGAGAACGTGCAGGAGCTGTATCTGGAGTCGCTGGCGGCGATTGGCATTGACCTGCGCAACCACGACATCAAATTTGAAGAGGATAACTGGGAAGCGCCGACGCTGGCGGCCTGGGGCGTCGGGTGGCAGGTGATGCTCGACGGGCTGGAGATCACGCAGTTTACTTATTTCCAGCAATGCGGCGGGATTGACCTGGATCCGATCTGTGCTGAGCTGACGTATGGGCTGGAGCGCATCGCGGCATTTCTACAGGATGTGGACAGTATTTATGACATTGTTTGGGCGCGCGACCCGCAGAGCGGCGCAGTCGTGAAGTATCGTGACGTGCGGTACCAGGATGAGTTGCAGATGTCGGTTTACAACTTTGAGAAGGCCGACGTGGAAAAGACGTGGAAGCACTTTGAGATGTATGAAAGCGAATCGCAGGCGCTCATCAATCAGTTCAATAGTCTTCTGGCCGACAAGAATGCGAGCGTCGATGCGAAAGAACGTTTTCCGCTGCTCGCCGCGTACGAGCTTTGCTTGAAGTGCTCCCATCTTTTCAATCTCCTCGATGCGCGAGGAGCGATCTCCGTGACGGAGCGAGTTGGAGTGATTGCTCGCATACGGCAACTGGCCGTGGGGTTGGCGAAGGCTTATGTGGCGCAACAGAACGTCGGTGCTGAAGCAGTGAAGCTTCAGAAGGGGGGAGCGGCCTGATGCCCGACTTTCTGCTGGAGATTGGCACGGAAGAAATTCCTGCGCGGATGATCGACAGCGCATGGATTGAGATGGCGAAGCGCCTCTCGGACCTCTTGCTGCGAGAGTCATTGTGGAACGCTGAGCCAAAGCCCGGGATGACAGGCATTGGTTTTGTGGAGGCCGCTACGCCGCGCCGCCTGGCGTTGGTAGTACCCGGAGTGATGGCTTCACAACCCGATGTTACAGAGCAAATTACAGGACCATCTTTTAAGGTCGCCTTTAAAGATGGAAAGCCGACACCTGCAGCCGAGGCATTCGCCAAGAAGGCTGGAGTCGATGTCTCGCAGCTCGAAAAGGTAACGAACCCCAAAGGTGAGTACCTGGCTGCGACTGTGACGCGCAAGGGACGTAAGGCCGCAGAGGTTCTGGCTGAAGGTGTGCCGAAGGAGATCGCGGGGATTTACTGGGCCAAGAACATGTATTGGCGGGCGGGCAAGCCGGAAAGATTTGTCAGGCCAGTGCGCTGGATCGTAGCTCTGCTCGATGGCGAGGTCATACCTCTCGAATTTGCAGGCATTATGGCAGGAAAACAGTCGCGCGGCCACCGCATCCTGGGGCCGGCGCAAGTCGAGATCAAATCGCCTGCGCAATATGTGGAAACATTGCAAAAGGCGCACGTTGAGATTGTGGCGTCGAATCGCGTATATAAGATCCGCAAAGCCCTGGACGCAGCCACACGCACGGTTCCGGGCGCACGCTGGCGTGAGGATGCCGAACTGCTGAAGACCGTGGTGAACCTGACGGAGTGGCCTTCGGCGATTCTGGGCAGCTTCGATAAAGAATATTTGTCACTGCCGGAAGAAGTGCTGGTGACGGTGATGCGCGACCACCAGAAATATTTTGCCGTCGAAGATGCGGACGGTAAATTGGCGCCGCATTTTCTGGCTGTGCTGAACACCGACGGTGATCCCGACGGACTGATCCGCCATGGCAACGAGCGTGTGCTGCGGGCAAGGTTTAATGATGCAAGATTTTTCTGGGATACCGATCAGAAAATCCCGCTTAGAAGCCGTATACAGATGCTTAAGACGGTAACGTTCCAAAAGGATCTTGGTAGCTATTTTGATAAGGCAGAGCGGACCGTCAATTTGGGGGAAAAGTTATGTCGTTTGCTGGTTAGTGCTGGATTCATGGTTGACAGTCCTGCTGTACAGGATGCAGCGTGGCTTGCCAAGACCGATCTCACCGCCGAACTAGTGAAAGAATTTACAGAACTGCAGGGCATCGTCGGCGGGCTGTACGCGAAAGCCCAGGGCTTGCCGGAGAACGTTGCTACGGCCATCTACGACCAGTACAAACCGGGTTCAACCGAAGATTCTGCTCCGCGCACGCTGGAAGGTGCGGTGCTCTCGATTGCCGACAAAGCAGACAGCATCGCCGGAATGTTTGCGCTCGGTCTTAAACCGACTGGATCTAAAGACCCGTTTGCTTTGCGGCGCCAGGCGAATGGAATCGTCAAGATCTGTGCAGAGCATAAATTATCGTTGAACATTTTCGAATTACTGCGCGCTGCTTTTGATTTATATGATTTTGCTAAATTAGGCGCTAAGCCGATAGAAATATCGAAATTTGAATTGGATATTCGGCTGTTCTTTTTAGAGCGACTAGATTTTTACTTGCGAGAAGTAAAGAATTTCCCGTACGACATAGCGTCCGCGGTCCTAAGTGCCGAAAAAGCGGGTGGCGTTAATATTTCGGATGTATCCGATGTGCTTGCTCGAGCATCCGCAGTGAGCGCGCTCAGAGATTCAGCGGATTTTGCAGCCATATCGGTCGCCTTCAAGCGCATGAAGAACATCCTGCGGCAAGCGGCAGAGACAAACAAGAAGATTGCTCAGCCGTTCAATCCGTCGGCGTTGAAAGATGAAGAAGAGAAAAAGCTGGCTAACGCTGTGCCGGGCGTGGCGAAAAAAGTGAAAGAGCTAAGCGCTTCCCGGCAGTATGAATTGGCATTGCACGAAATTTCCCGCTTGCGCACGGCAATCGACTCCTTTTTCGACAAAACAATGGTCATGGTGGAAGATGAAAACCTCCGCGCACAACGGCTGGGGCTGCTCCAAACGCTGGTCAACGAATTTTCCAGCATCGCCGATTTTTCTGAGATCGTTACCGAGAAGAAATAGAAACGAACAAGCAGAAATGTTGACTAAACAAACGAGGATAGTGCTAGAGTAGGTAAGTAAAACGCACAGCCGAGGGCGGCCGTGCCACATGAGTAATTTGACCCGGCTTGAAGCCGGGTTTTCGCATTTTGGGACTGCGACCCTCTGCCGATGGCGTTCAGCCGGGGATTGGGTTTGGGATTGGATGGCCCTTGGGTGGCCCAAGGGTGGCCCAAGGGCCACCCAAGCGTGGCGCAGGGGAGGCCCAAGGGTCGATTGGGAGGAAGTGCTGTGTTTACAACAAAAATGGGGAAAAGGCCGGGTGGGGCACAAGGGAGTAGGCTTCGCCGATTTAGATCGTTCGACTCCCGGTTGCACCGGTCGCTAACGATGACAGTTTGAAGCGCGGCGAATTTCCACCCGGCCAAGCCAACACCGGGCTCGTCGGGGACCCCGATTTTGTGCCGCGCGTCTTCATCGGGTGAGCTGGTGATCGCGCGTGATCGGTTGGGTCGAGTTGTGACCCTCTGCCGATCACCCTCAAGCCTTCCACCCCATCACGCGAAAAACCGCGCGTGTCGGGGGGCCCCGGCCTTGGGTCATGTTGGGTGATTTGAGTGTACATATCGCGCTGAACAGGTTTTTCAAATCTTAACAACGCTGGGACTCGCACGGTTCGTGTAGGGCTAGTAAAATAAAGAGATTACAAACAGCCAGCAAGCAGACAAGTCAGCTTGGGCTTTCAGGTTCACACTTTCACCTTTTCAATGGAGACAGGCCAAATGAGCGTTACCCCCCTTTCCACACCAGAGACCAAGGCACCCTCTCAACCGCAGCAGGGAACCCAATACGTATTCTTTTTTGGCGCCGGCAAAGCTGAAGGCAACGGCAAAATGAAAGATGAACTGGGCGGCAAGGGCGCCGGCCTGGCGGAGATGACCAATGCCGGCCTGCCTGTGCCTCCGGGCTTTACGATTCAGACGGCGGCGTGTCGCGAATTCATGAAGACCGCGAAAGTCTCTGACGTGCTGGAGCGGCAGATGACGGCCGCGCTGGCGCGCCTGGAAGAGTTGCAGAAACAGAAGCTGGGCGCGGGCGAGAATCCGCTGCTGGTGAGCGTACGGTCAGGCGCGAAGTTCTCAATGCCCGGCATGATGGATACCATCCTGAACCTGGGCTTGAATGATGAAAGCGTAAAGGCGCTCGCACGCAAGAGCGGCAATGAACGCTTTGCGTATGACTCCTACCGCCGCCTGATTCAGATGTATGGCAGCGTGGTGCTGGAAATTCCCAAGCATGAATTTGAAGAAGTATTTGACGGCCTGAAACATAAGCGCAGCGTGAAGATGGATACCGAACTTACAGCAGCCGACCTGCAGGAAGTGATTGCGCAATATAAAGAAGTGGTCCGCAAGCATACGAAGCAGGATTTTCCGCAAAACCCGGTGGAGCAACTTATCGGCGCGCGCAATGCGGTTTTCCGGTCATGGAACAACGATCGTGCGAAGGTGTATCGCCGCATCAACAACATCTCTGACGATCTGGGAACGGCCGTCAACGTCCAAGCCATGGTGTTTGGCAATCTGGGAGAAACCAGCGGAACCGGCGTAGGCTTTACCCGCAATCCCGCGAACGGCGACAAAGAATTTTACGGCGAGTTCCTGATGAACGCGCAGGGTGAAGATGTGGTTTCCGGCGTGCGCACGCCGGTACATATTCTGGAATTGCACAAGCTGATGCCCAAGGTTTATGACCAGCTGCGCGACATTACTACGCGCCTGGAAAATCATTATCGTGACATGCAGGATTTTGAGTTCACCATTCAGGAAGGCAAGCTCTACATGTTGCAGACGCGCAACGGCAAGCGCACCGGGCGCGCCGCTGTCCGCGTGGCCCTGGACATGGTGAAGGAGGGCTTAATCAAGCCGGAAGAAGCGATTTTCCGCGTTGAGCCGAACCAGCTTTATGACTTCCTTGTTCCCAGCCTCGACGAAAAAGGTGGCAATGTGGAAGTGATCGCTAAGGGTCTGCCCGCATCACCGGGCGCTGCGGTGGGACGGATTGTTTTCACGGCGAATGATGCCGTGACAGCGGCGGGCACGGGCGCGCAGAAGAATCCGGTGATCCTGGTACGCGGCGAGACCACGCCAGAAGACATTCACGGCATGGAAGTGGCTGCCGGAATTCTGACTTCGCGCGGCGGTATGACGAGCCATGCTGCCGTCGTGACGCGCGGCATGGGAAAATGCTGCATTGTGGGCGCCGGTGAAATCGAGGTTGATGACAAGAAGAAGCAGATGCGGATTGGCGACCTTATTCTCAAAGAAGGCGACTGGATCTCCATTGACGGCATCACCGGACGAGTGATTAAAGGTCAGCTTGGCACGGTACCGGCCAAGCCGGACGATCCAGACCTGCAAACGCTGCTGAAGTGGTCTGAACCTTTCAGGAAACTCGGCGTTCGCGCGAATGCCGATATTCCGCGTGACGCGATTGCCGCCCGCAGCTTTGGTGCAGAAGGCATTGGCCTGTGCCGCACGGAACATATGTTCTTTGCGGAAGATCGCATTGGGCACATGCGCGACATGATTCTGGCCCGGACGGAAGCTGATCGCAAAAAGGCACTGGCAAAGCTGCTGCCGGTACAGCGCGAGGATTTTGAAGGCGTTTTCAAAGCCATGGACGGCTTCCCGGTCACGATCCGCCTGCTGGACCCGCCGCTGCATGAGTTCCTGCCGCGCCGCGAAGAGTTGATGGTGGAGATCGCGCAGCTGGAAATTAAAGACGCGAACTCGCCGCGACTGAAAGAAGCGCGCGAGGTGTTGCGTCGCGTGGAAGAGCTGCATGAGCTGAATCCCATGCTGGGACATCGCGGCTGCCGCCTGGGCATCACGTATCCTGAAATTTCAGAGATGCAGGCGCGGGCGATTTTTGAAGCAGCGGTCAATGTGTCCAAAGCAGGCGTAAAAGTGTTTCCTGAGGTCATGGTCCCGCTTGTCGGCATGATGAAGGAGATGGAGAACCAGAGCGCCATCATCCGGCAGGTGGCCGAGCAGGTATTCAAAGAGAAGGGAACCAAAGTTGAGTACATGGTCGGAACGATGATTGAGCTGCCGCGCGCATGCTCGGTGGCCGATCAAATTGCTTCTGACGCTGAGTTCTTCAGCTTTGGCACGAACGACCTCACGCAGACCGCGTACGGATTCTCGCGTGACGACATCAGCAAATTCCTGCCGGCTTACATTGAGCGCGGTATTTTGAAGAGCGATCCATTTGCGACCATCGACCAGGAAGGTGTGGGCGAATTGATGCAGATCGCTGTCAAGAAGGGACGCAAGACGCGCTCGAACCTGAAGATTGGCATTTGCGGCGAACATGGCGGCGATCCTGCGTCGGTGGAGTTCTGCCACAAGATCGGATTGAACTATGTTTCCTGCTCACCGTATCGCGTGCTCACAGCGCGACTGGCGGCAGCGCAGGCCGCGGCGGCGGAAGAGTTGAAGACAGAAGGTGGACGGACGAAATAATTCACCGCAGAGGACGCGAAGGAACAGGAATGCTTAGGCGATACCACTATGGCAGGTTGATGCTTGAAGTGACGGCTGAATACGCCAGTGGGCTTCCAGGTGAAAGGGATCCCTCGCTGCGCTCGGAACTTCGGAAAGAACTCATTGCACCCTTTGCAATCGCTCAATCAGTTTTTGGGCGAGGTTGTCCTCTGACTCTGACCAGAGTACACGGCCGCTGATGCCGCAGTTCTTCTCCACTGCGCTGGTGAAATCGACCAGCTTGTGGACATTGGCCTTGATGCGCTGCTCCAGAGCCGGGGTATAGTCGGCTTCCTCAAAGAGGAAGGGAGCGTCCAGGCCGAAATCGACCTGGATGTGGCCGTTCTGCTGGTAAGCGGCGTCGTCAAATTGCGTGCCGAAGGCGATGAACTTGACGGTCTGGGGCCGAAGGACCCAGGTTTCGTCCAGGTCGCCTTCCCGAGTAGGCACCCAAAGGTCCCAGAGAACGTCGAACTCGTAAGCATTATCTTCATGCAGGAAGTCACCGGCCAACATGAGGGCCTGCTCGGGGGTAACGCGATCGTCAAAGCTTTGCTGGAAGATGATGGGCTGGTCCCAGGAGATGCTGCGTATGGCCATGTAGCTGATGCCGCCGCGGTCAGCGGAGAAAGGGAACTGCTTCAGCACGGAAAGCAGCCGAGGCAGCATTTCCGGCTCCTGAAAGCTGGGAAACCAAATACTGAGATAGAGACGGTCAGCCATAATCGCAAATATTGTAATCTGAGAAGCGGAATCGAGCGGGTGCGCTGGCAGCTCTGACAATGGTTACGGGTTAGCCAGCTCGCCTTTTCGACAAGAATTCCGCTTACATTCGATCCCCGGAGGCAGTGATGCGAACCATAAAATGGCTGACATTCTTCAGAGTAGCTGCTTTGGTTGTGACAGCCAGCGGGTTCCTCTCTTACGCTCAGCAACCTGTGGCAAAGAAGCCGCTTATTGAAACGCCTTCCATGAGGTTATCTGCAGCCAAAAACGTCTTTATCACCCGTACACACGGTAGCCGAATCCCGGTTGATGTGATCCAATCCACTCTGGAAGGATGGGGGCGATTCACCTTCGTGGAGACACCGGAAAAAGCCGACTTGATTATTGAAATCTCGTCCACGGGCGATTCGGGTGTCCAGGTTTCCAGTTCGTCCAAGGTCTCACCGGAGACCGGTCAGGAAGAGAAATCCAGCAACACTCGAAAAGACATCTCGCCAACCGACGTCAGGATGACGGTTTTCGATTCTCGGAACAAGCGCGCGCTTTGGGCGGCGACTGAGAGCGTAAAGTTCGCCGTGAAGGAAAAGGCCAAAGAGAACAATCTGGTGGATGCGGCGGGGCGACTGGCTTCAAAGTTCCATGAACGGCTGGAGCCTCTTCCAAAATGAGGGCGACACTGGTCCCTTTACGACGGAAGTCGCATTTAACCCTAAATCTTGCGGGCTGAATATATATATTTGCGTAAAGCCAGTGTTCATGCGGGTAAATCGCACAACCCTGACCAGAGTTAAAGAATCTTAACCATTATTGTGCGCCACTCAAGCTCCCTTGCTCGCAGAGGGGCGACCGCCTTCGTCATACTACTTCTGTTCCTTTTAGCAGTAGCTGTACGCAGTAACGCCCAAGCTTCCACCCAAGGCCAATGGTCAGCGGTGACCAACTGGCCCACCCGAGCTGTTCACGCAACTTTGTTGCCGGACGGCCGTATCTTTTTCATTTCCTATTACGCAGAATCGTTGCAGCCCAACATCTGGGACCCGATCAGCAATACATTTACTGCCACCGCAGCATCGTCTTTCGCGCTTTTCTGTGCGGGCCACACCACACTGGCCGACGGACGCGTGTTTCTTGCCGGTGGCCACGTGGCTGACTACGTCGGGTATCCGCATGCCGTGATCTTTGATCCGGCGACCAACGGATTTACGACGCTGCCGGACATGAATACCGGCCGCTGGTATCCTACGCTGACGACCTTGCCTAACGGCGATGTGCTGGCAGTCTCGGGTGACATCAATTCGAATACAAATGTTAACCCGTTACCTCAGGTATTCCAGTTTTCCACCAAATCCTGGCGCAATCTGACGACGGCGCAGCTGGCGCAGCCGCTGTATCCCAATATGCTGGTTGCGCCGAACGGCAAGGTCTTCAACGCAGGGCCCAGCCGCCAGACTCGGTACCTGGACACCTCTGGAACAGGGGCGTGGAGTAACGTCGCCGTGTTGAATTTCACCGGCTTTCGCGACTATGGGCCGGCAGTGATGTATGAAGCCGGCAAAGTTCTGGACGTTGGGGGCGCTGATCCGCCCACCGCGACGGCCGAGGTAATCGACCTGAATGCAGCGACGCCTGTCTGGAAGTACAGCGGCAGCATGCATTATCCGCGGCGCCAGCACAATGCGGTCATCCTGCCGGACGGCAAAGTCTTCATTCGTGGGGGGCAGTAGCGCCGCTGGCTTCGATACTTCCACTTCGCCGGTGTTGCCCACGGAAATGTGGGACCCGGCCACGGGGCAGTTCACCGTTATGGCCAGCATTGCCACCTATCGGGGCTACCATTCTGTGGCCCTGCTTTTGCCGGATGGACGAGTCCTCTCTGCGGGCGGCAACGTTGGCGGTCCGAACGCACAGCTTTTTTCGCCTCCTTATCTTTCTGCGGGAGCGCGTCCCAGCATTTCGTCTGCTCCGGTGGCCGCCGGGTACGGACAAACCGTTTTTGTCGGCACGCCAGACGCCAGTTCCATCAGCAAAGTTACTTTGCTGCGGGAAGCGTCCGTGACCCACACCAACAGCATGAGCCAGGGCTTTCTCTCTCTGAGCTTTACCCAAACCAGCACAGGACTGAACGTCACCATGCCGGCAAACGCCAACCTGGCGCAGCCCGGGTATTACATGCTTTTTATCCTGAATAGTGCCGGCGTGCCATCCGTCGGCAGTATCATTCAGATCTCTTCGACTGTCGCGGCAGTCGGGACTGTGACCGGCAAAGTCACGAATACCACTGGCGCTCCGATTGCAGATGCATCCGTTTCTTCCGGCGGCACTGGCGCTATCACCGGAGCCGATGGCGGTTATACATTGCAGGTTCCCGGCGGCACATCAACGATTACCGCAGCGCATGCTGGATATCAGAATGCATCGGAAAACGTAACGGTTACGCCTGGAAGCAGCATCCAGGCCGACCCATTGCAACTTCAACCAATAAATCCTGGCAACGTAACAGGCACCGTTGCAGACGGAAACGGTTTAGCACTTGCCGGCGCCGCCGTCTCAGCCGCTGGGCTCAGCACGACCACTGTCGCCGATGGTAGCTATGTGCTGAACAATCTTCCTCCGGCCAAACCACTGTTCTTGCTACTCTCACCGGCTATCAATCAGGATCGGCCTCCGTAAACGTAGTTGCGTCCACCACAACCTATGCCCCAGCGATCACGTTGGTCTCCGGCAGCGGAGCAATCTCCGGGCATCGTGAAAAATTCCGCTGGTGCAGCGATTGCCGGAGCTTCCGTTGGCTATGGTGGAGGCACGGCCACTACTGACGCATACGGAAACTACACTCTTACCGGTGTACCTGTCGGAACTGTACAGCTTGTGGCCTCCGCCAGCGGATTTCAAAGCGTTAACCAGAATGTCGCCGTCACTGGCGGCAAAACGACAGCAGCAAATTTCACTCTTGCAGCCGCCGTTAGCAATGGCATGGTGACGGGCAAAATAACCAACGTTTCCAATGGCGCGATCCTCACAGGGGCCACAGTCAGTTGGAGCGGCGGTTCCACAACCAGCAACGCCAGCGGGATATATACCCTGACGAATGTCACCGGCTGGAACGCAGAACATCACCGCGGTAAAAACCGGCTACTTGCCCCACACTCTTGCCGCGACGGTGACCGGCGGCGCAACCAGCACTCTCAATATTCCGCTCGCGACAGGCGGAAAAATAACGGTAAAGGTCGTTGCGCCCAGCGGAGCCACGGTCAGCGGCGCTGCCATCACGATAAAAGGCGGGAGCATTGCAAACACTGTGACTGCTTCTACCAGCACAGCGGGCTTGTTTACCACTAACTGGATCCCCGTTGGAACGCTACACCGTTTCCATCGCTAAAACGGGACACACCACGCAGACCAAAACTATAAGCATCGCCAGCGGCGCTACCGGGTCGCTCACGTTTACCGGATTCTAGGAGAGACATAATGAAAAGCGGCCAAATTACAAAATTGCTGATGATCGCTGTCATCGTTTCCTTCCTGGCCTGCGGCGCGGGAGCACAGTCCTATACCGCCATTGACTTGGGCACGCTGCACGCCGGCAGCGCGCGCGTACATGGGGTGAACCAGTCCGGACAGGCCGTTGGCGCTTCCGGGCATCCGCACGGTGCGGAGACGCATGCCTTCTTCTGGCAGAAACAGGGGGGCATTCGTGATCTGGGCACGCTGCCCGGAGGCGATTACAGTTCTGCTTTTGCCATCAATGACTCCGGCGTCGTCGTGGGCACCTCGAATACTTCAACCAGTTCGCACGCGTTTTCCTGGACTCTTACCCAGGGTCTGCGCGATCTTGGAACCTTGCCTGGCTCAAACGCCAGTTCTGCATTTTCCGTCAACAACCAGGGCCAGATTGCAGGCAGTTCCGGCGGCCATGCCGCTCTTTGGACCAGTGGAAACATTCAGGACCTTGGCACTCTCGGCGGCCCCACCAGTGAAGCCCATGGCATCAATAATCTTGGCGCGGTCGTTGGCTTGTCTGACACCGGTTCCGGCCCGCACGCTTTTCTTTGGAACAATGGCGCCATGCAGGACCTTGGCATTCTTCCCGGCGATAACAACAGTCGCGCTGACCATATTAATGACAGCGGAATAGTCGTCGGCGCGTCTGAGGGCAGCGGAGGCATTCGTGCCTTTCGTCTGGACGAGTGCCGCCGGAATGCAGCCGCTCGGGTCGCTTTCCGATGGCATCTATAGCGAAGCCTTTGACATCAACAACGCTGGCCAGGTTGTGGGCGAAGCTGCAACTGCCCTTGGCACGCGTGCCTTTCTCTGGACCAGCAAGGAAGGCTTGGTCGACCTGAATGAAGCCGTTGACAACCTTCCCGGTGACGTAGTGCTGACCGGCGCTTTTTCCATCAATGAAAAAGGACAGATCGTCGCTTTCGGACTGAAGAGTCCCAAGGTCAGCCGCCATCAGGAAATGACGGCCGATAGTCACGTCCATGCCGGGCCAACCCGGGTTTTCCTGCTGTCGCCAAAGTAAGCCGGCGTTGGACGAAACCTGCGGCCCAATAACAGGCGCATCATTTATAATCCGCTCCATGTTAGGTGGACGCACCAGCGACCAATGGATCGCGCAATACGCAAGCAGCCATACGCATCCGGTCAACCGGTTTTGCCATAGCCTTGGTATTCCGCTGATCGTCGTGTCCCTGGCGCTCGCCGTGGCCGCCATTTTCTTTCATCCGCTCTGGATGCTTGCCGCCGGACTGTTCGTCTTTGGCTGGCTTTTGCAGTTCATCGGCCACGCTTTTGAGCACAAACAGCCCGAATTCTTCCAGGACTGGCGCTTCCTCCTGGTCGGCGTGCGCTGGTGGTGGGCCAAGATGCGTGGCAGAGCGTAAGAGTTTCCAATCGCACATTTTTCTTCCAGTCGGTTTAGTGTGCGTGCTGATCAGTAAGTTTTGCTATTTGCCGCTCACCAGATCCTCTGAACACCCGACAGGTCACGGTTCGTTATCAACCGGAGACATAGGACCGCGAAAATCTGCAGCGGAACATATATAAGAATGTAGGTGTCCACGCTGCATAAGTTCGCGCTTCCAGTCCGAACGCCGTTTGACTGGGAATCTCTGCTTGCTTTCATGCGCCTGCGCGCCACTCCGGGCGTGGAAACGGTGACGGATTCCGCCTACACGCGGACCATCACTGACGGCGCTGATCCGCAGACGCTTTCCGTGACTTACGATGCCATCAGCGCGACATTGCAAATTGCGTATTCAGGAGACCCCGGCGCGTGCGGTCTGGTTGAGAGTCGCGCGAAGCAGATCTTTAAGTCGGATGTGGACACCGTTCCGATTGAGGCATTTCTCTCTCGCGACGCATGGCTTGCCCCCTTCGTTACGCAACAGCCCGGACTGAGAGTGCCCGGCGGTTGGTCCGCTTTTGAGATCGCCGTGCGAGCAACTCTTGGACAGCAGGTTTCAGTGTCCGCAGCCACAACCCTGATGGGGCGCCTGGTGCGCGTAGCCGGAATCCGCTTGAGTGAGACGTCCTGGGTTTTTCCAAGTCCAGAGCAGGTCGTGCAATCTACTTTAAGCGGTCTCGGAACTCCGGGCAGTCGATTGGAAACCGTGAAATCTCTGGCCGCTTTCTTTGCGGAAAATGGTGAACACTGCCTTGCGCAAACAGACGTCAAATCCCAATTGCTGGCCATTAAGGGCGTCGGAAAGTGGACAGCCGGTTACATTCTGATGCGCACCGGCGAGAGCCAGGACCATTGGCCCGAAAGCGACCTGGTTCTACGCAAAGCGCTGAGCAGAGGCACTGTGATGATCGCGCCTGCCGCGCTGGAACAGGCTTTTAGCCAGTGGAGCCCTTACCGCAGCTACGCAACCCTCCACATCTGGAGAGGATATGCATCTGCCGCCACCGGCAAACCCTGAATCCGCGGCGCGTGGGATAATGAATACCATCCATGTTAGGAGGTATTTGCCATGGAACCGAAAAGCGACGAACAACTCAGCAAACAACCGCTTACCGAACCGGTACAGCACATTGCAGGCGCGCATCAACTGTTGAAGAGATTGAGCGAGAAGTTCGGGGCAATTCATCCGGAGTTGAATGAGGCGATTACGAAATTAGAGCTTGCCCTGAGCGCTCTTACAGTGAACACCGGCGGAATGTTCTAACAGCGAAGCGGTGTCCGGCACGCTCTGGGAATCGTCTATTACGCTTCTGAATGTTCGATGAAATCGCATCCGGCATGTGACGGCAAATAAAAAGCTGCTGATAGAAAACTCAGAATCGACAACCTAGATTTGAGAATGGGCCGAAATGCCCACATTTTTGTGCTCGATGTTTCATGGCCGCATCGGGGAGGGCCGACCGTCGGCTGCGGCCGGTGGAAAAAGCGACTGATGAACTTCAGTCAGAACTCCCACCGTAGTGCCCATGATAACCATAGGCTCCGCTTTCACTTCGACCGTAGTGTTCACGGCTGCGACCGGCAGCTTCACCTTCAGCCCCAGCAGCGTTCCATCGCGCAAGTCGACGAAGCTGGTGAATGTGCTAAAGCCCGGAGACTTGACCGTGACTCGGTATCGGCCCGCGAGCATCTTGGGTTGGTTCCATTCTCCTGAGCGTCCGGTCGTACCCGTGATGGTTTTTTCACCCGAGTTTTTTCCCAGCGTAATTTCTGCTTTGGGAATCACGGCGCCATGCTGGTCCACGACCGTGAGTCTGATTCCTGTATCCTTTTGCTGGCTTTGATTGCATTCACAAGTGGTAGGCTGCGGCTTATTTCTGGCCATGGCAACCGTTACGCCGATGATCGCGGTAAACACAGCTGCTCCAACCCGTGAAACCTTTCTGGTCACGGTCCGCACGCTCCACGGGCAATCCTGCGTAAGAACAGTGCCGTCTGCCCGTCGATAAAAGCGTGTACAGAGCCGCTTTCCGCTACTGCCGGCAATCAGCTGCTGTATCTGGCGCTTTGTCATAGCGGAAAGGTTGTAAACGTTGAGATTGCACTCAGCGCAATGACGGACGCGCTCATCGCCCACCATCTTTTCCCAATCAGCCGGGCATGGCGATGCGACGCGAAGATTGTTCAGGTCAATATATTCAGGCTTGGATCTGTGGTGAAAAGCGTTTAAGAACGCGTGCATGAGAGCGCCTCTGCAGTTTAGAACGGCATTTGCGCGGGACCTTGCGAGCTATTTTTCAAGGCGTTTCAAGATTCCCGCCAACCAAACCGTGCCTTTATCTTGCCTTTTTGGTCCCTTTGGCCGGCGTAGAACTCTTTTTTAGTTTGTTGAAATCAACCATATAAACTTGCAATCCGAATGATGGCGTGGTCTTGCTGTATCCGGCTACGAGTTGATCCTTGTAGCGGTCCAGGTAGAAGTCGAATGGGTCTTTGGGTGCGGGATCAATCAACACCAGATCAGTGTCAGACATCAGCAGTTTTCCAAATTGCAGCTTGTTTCCGCGATACGCCATGTAATTCTGTGCTGCTACCTTTATCCACGGATATTTTTTCGGTTCGCCAAAAACCTGAACAATGTTGTTGCCTTCCAGATGTATGTCGGTGATCTTGCCGGAAATCTTTGGCGGAGGAAGAATCTCTCCTGGATCGAGAATCAGGTCGTCTTTTTCCACCTGCACGCCGCGCACCTTGCCATTCTTGATAAGGTCGGCGATGTCGATTCCAAACAGGTCCATTAATCCTTTCACCGGCAGATGCAGTGCCCTGATCTTTTCCGCGTGCAGCCGAATCTTGCCGTCGGCGGTGGCGCTAAGCTGGCCTTCGGTTTCAAAGCCGATATCACCTTTCTTATGCAGCTTGCCTTTCACCTTGAGGCGGCCATTTTCAATGGTGACGGAAATATCCTTCAAAGGCGCATCTTCGGCGGAGAAGACATGAGTATTTAGGACGTTCGCAAGCGATTGCGGGTCCATCGTCATTTCGGCGGCGGTAATGCGCAGCTCGAAAGAGCTCTTGTCGTCAAAGACAGGTATGCCGCTCGCTGACATGGGCACCAGGCTGCCGCCAACATCGATCAGATGCACCGCCACTTGATCGGTAAAGTGATACATCACGTTGTGCATTTGCACCTGGACCGCGCCTTCGTCCGAGTGAGAGTCTTTTTGAGCGCGAGCAGCGCACACTGCGACAATGCAGGCGATCGACAGCACCAAAAGAACGTTCTTCATCATGGATAGGAGTCAGGAATCCGCTTTCGGGTTGGTAAGTAGCTGCTGAATCTGGCCATGAAGCATGTCCAGGCTCCGATGGATGGCCCAGCAGTGTAAAATTTAGTCATATCCAGTGAGGTCCTCAATGACACCCAGCGCAACCGCCGTCGAACTGAAATCCTGCCCGCTGTACATCAATGGAAAGGCTGTTATTTCCACTGGGCCAAAGGACATCCAGCATAATCCCGCCACCGGTGAAGCTGTGGCTGAGATTCCGCGCTGTACTCCTGAAGAGATTTCAGCCGCTATTGACGCGGCGCACAAAGCGTTTCCCTCCTGGAGCAGGACGCCGGTGGTGCAACGCTGCAAGGTGCTGTTTAAGTTTCGCGAGCTGCTGGAGGCGAACGCGCAGGAACTAGTCAGCCTGATCACGGAAGAAAATGGCAAGACCCGTGACGAAGCGCAGGGATCGTTTGATCGCGGCATCGAGTGCATTGAGTTTGCCTGCGGCGCGCCAACTTTAATGATGGGCGATACCGTTGACCGTGTGGGCACCTCCGTCGATAGCTGGTCCACTCGGTATCCGGTGGGAGTATGCGTGGGCATTACGCCGTTTAATTTTCCTATCATGGTCCCGCTATGGATGTTCCCGCTGGCGATTGCCTGCGGCAACACTTTTATCCTGAAGCCGTCGGATAAAGTTCCGCGCACGGCAGCGCGCATGGTTGAACTGGCGCAGGAAGCCGGAATGCCTCCGGGCGTGTTGAACCTGGTGCATGGCGCCAAGAGCACGGTCGATCAGCTGCTGACTGATCCTCGCGTGAGAGCGGTGTCATTTGTCGGTTCCAGCGCCGTAGCCAAATACATTTATGAAACCTCAGCCAACAACGGTAAGCGCGTGCAGGCGCTGGGCGGAGCCAAGAACCACTCCGTCGTAATGCCTGATGCGGATATGAAATCGACCGTCGCGGCAGTGATGGGATCAGGCTTTGGCTGCGCCGGCGAACGGTGCCTTGCGACGAGCGTTGTCGTCGCGGTGGGCGAAATTGGTGATCCTCTGGTAAAAGAGCTGGTGCGCGCCGCTGACAATCTTACCGTCGGCAATGGCTGCGACGTGAAGACCGGCATGGGGCCGGTGATTACCGACGAATCGAAGAAACGCATTCTCAGCTACATCGAACTCGGCGAAAAAGAAGGCGCGGTGCTGGCGCGTGATGGCCGCAAAGATCCCGTTGCCAATGGCAAAGGCTATTTTGTCGGACCAACGATCCTGGATAAAGTAAATCCCGAATCGCGTGTAGCCAAAGAAGAGATTTTTGGACCTGTGCTCACAGTGATCCGCGTGAAAGACCTCACAGAAGCGATCGAGGTTGTCAGCCGGTCTGAATACGGCAATGCTGCTTCCGTCTTCACCCGCTCCGGCGGGGCAGCCCGGCACTTTACTCAGAACGTTACTGCCGGGATGGTCGGAATCAACGTTGGCGTGCCTGCGCCCGGTGGCGTTCTTTCCGTTCTCAGGATGGAAAAGCTCGTTCTTCGGTGACCTGCACGCGCTGGGCAAAGACGGGGTGAATTTTTATACCGAGACTAAAGTTGTGACGTGCAGATGGCCGGACTGAGGCTCACTTAGGCGATGGCGTCGGCCCAGTCTTTGCTGGCGACGCGACCGCAGGCATTTTGAAAATGGAATCGTCAACCGGCGGATTCACTTCGATTTTCTTGAATATGATCTTTTGCCCGGGACCATCGCCGCCAACCTGATGTTGCTCAATGGAAAAGGGAAATTTCAAACCATCTACTTCCCTATAGTCGCTAAGGACGCTCTCAAGCTCGACTTCAGTGCCATGCGCCATGGTTTTAGCTGAGGTCTTCAGTCCCAGAAACGTAACGGCATCCAGATATAGGTTGCGTGTGCCGCCGTTCTTGAGCGTGACTTTGAGATGGTAAGCGTCATTGCCTGCTACCTTCTCTTTTCCGATTAGCTCGACAGTGTTGCCTTTTTTCTTATAGTCCACCAGGGGACCGTCGAGGTCAGCCTGTTCCTGAGCGTTCTTCAGGTCGTCACCGGTCATTGGCTCTGGGTCTTTCTTGCCCGTGAATGGGACGACCTGCCATCCCTTCTCGCCGTCGTAGGCTTGCGTGATCGTGAGGCCCTGGACGGAGATATCCAGCCGCATTTTCATCGGGCGCTTGAAGACCTGGGTGAAACCGGCCTGCATGCCTCCCATCTCAAAGTCACCGGTCATCCGGATACTCTGAAGCGCTTTCAACTTCGTCATGCCGCCCTGGGCCGCAACATGCTTAGCTATGATTTCATCTACAGTCTGTGCCGACAAAGTCAGTGAAAATAAAACTGCAGAAACAGCAATAAACGTCAATCGACGCATGCAACGGCTCCTTTAGACTGAACAAACGAATCGAAAACACCGTGCCTTCGATCCAAGGCTCTGATGCCGGAACATCCTCCATGTTACGTTACCAAACTTTCATTCGCTGGGTTGCTCAAGAGGCGGAGCCAATGATTGGCAGGCACTCAATGACATGTATTATTATTTCCACCCCGAAAGGAGCGTTTGAACTATGGAGCGCAGAAAAGTATTGCAGGGAGCGGGTGCAATTGCGGCAGTGGCCGCCACAGGAGGATTCACCATGGCGCATGCTGGCGTGAGTGCAGACGAACAACGTAAGCGCGGCATGGCCCACGGGCTCACCGTGTTAAACCTGCGTCGCAACGGCGGGTATGAACTGGCGGTCAAGACCGACAAAGGAATCCTGATAGTGCCGGAAGCCGCGAAATTGCTGAAGATGCACGCACCCGCAACCATGGATGATCTGCTCCAGCATGAAGACGGCCCCAGTTTGAACGCGCTGGTCGATGCCGCCTTGAAATCCAATTCCACACATTCGGCATTCATCAAGGAAGATGGCATTGAGTACGGACCGGTTGTAGTACATCCGGAAAAGATTGTCTGTGTCGGCCTGAACTATCGCAAGCATGCGCAGGAGATCGGCTCACCCATTCCGAAAGCTCCCGTGCTCTTCAGCAAGTTCAACGTCGCGCTCAATCATCACAAGGGCACGGTCAAGCTGCCGGTTGAAGTCGCGAAAAAGTTTGACTACGAGTGCGAACTGGTCATGGTCATGGGCAGGGAAGCGAAAAACGTCAGCGAGGCCGACGCGCTTTCCTTTGTGGCCGGATACTGCACAGGCAATGACTTCACCGCCCGCGATCTGCAACTTGAGACCGGCGGGCAGTGGATGATCGGCAAGACGCCCGACCAATTTGCCCCGCTTGGGCCATACATGGTCACTGCTGACCAGATTAACCCCGATAACCTGAAGTTGGAGACGCGGGTCAACGGCGAAACGCGCCAGTCGTCAAACACCAGCGATTTCATCTTCAACAGCAAGCAGATGGTCAGCTATATCTCGCGCTATATCACGCTGCGTCCGGGCGACATTATTTTTACCGGAACACCCGAGGGCGTGATCCAGGGCAAGCCCAAAGACCAGCAGGTCTGGTTGAAGCCCGGGGACAAAATCGCCTGCAGCCTGGAAAAGCTGGGCGAGCTGACGTTTGACCTGGTGTAGGGCTGGGAGGCTCAATGGCATTTCTTGAAAACCAGGGTGCGAAGATTTACTGGGACGAACAGGGAAGCGGCGATCCCATCCTGCTTATTATGGGACTCGGATATCCTTCCTATTTGTGGCATCGCACACGCCCCGCGTTGAAGGAACGGTTTCGCACAATCGCGCTCGATAATCGCGGTAGCGGCCAGAGTGAGGCGCCTGCTGGGCCATATTCCATTCCGCTGATGGCTTCTGATGCCGCCGCTGCGCTGGACGCCGCCGGAGTGGAGCGCGCACATGTGTTTGGCTTGTCAATGGGTGGAATGATCGCGCAGGAATTCGCGCTGCAATATCCCGCCCGTGTGCGATCGCTGATTCTAGGATGCACCGCGCCCGGAGGCCCCAATGCCGTGCGGGCAGAGAAGCGCGTTACTGAGATTCTTGATGGGGATCGGTTTGGGTCCGGAAGAACATGCCCGGGCGATGCGGCCATATGTCTATGATTCGTCCACGCCTCTGGAGCGGATTGAAGAAGACCTGGCGATTCGCCGCCAATGGTTTCCCAAGCCAGAGGCATACAAGGCGCAGTTACAAGGAATCTTCGAATGGGAAGCGTACAGCCGCTTGCAAAGAATTACGGCGCCAACGCTGGTCATCCATGGTGAGACGGACCAGTTGGTTCCAGTGGGTAACGGCGAAGTTATTGCCGCCCGAATCAATGGATCACGACTGGTGAAGCTGGCGCATGCCAGCCACATATTTACCACCGATCAGCCTGAGGCCTCACGTAAGGTGATCATGGATTTTCTGGGCGCCCAGGCGCATGCGTAGCCAGCCAGTTTTGCTGGAGCACTCCATCTTCTGTTTCACCGATTCTTACAACCTTGGGCATAGCGGAGTTTAGGCCGCACGCTTACTTACGCCGATGCATCGCGGTGGGGATAATTGTTGGTTGTAGTCAGGAGAGAGGTAATTATGCGGACATCAAGAAAAGTAATGCATGGCTTGTCTAAAGCGGTTCTCCTGACCGCAATCCTGCTGGTATTTTCAGTGCCCGCGCCTGCAGGCGACGACAATCCTCAAGTCACGCAGCTTCTTGCGGATGCCAAGCAGAAAGCTGGTGCAGTGAGCCAGGATGCGGACCAGATGGAAGCGTTGACCCGGACCGACGCAACATGGCACGCTCATGCGGCCCAGTTGGAAGTGATGAAGCAGCACGTGAACGACCTGGCGCGAGCTGCGGAAAAACTGCAGGCAGCGCGCACATCTGCGTCGCCGTGGCAGCAGCAAGCCATTGACCGAATGATGCCTCTGCTGAAAGAGCTGGCGACTAATACCAATGCGGCGATCAGTCATTTGAGCGACCTGCAATCCCGGCCCGTATCCGAGTCGTATACACAATATCTGAAAGCAAACACGGATACTGCGCACGAATTGGCGCAGATGATTTCTGAGTATGTGGATTACGGCCAGGCAAAAGCCAGGATGGAGACGCTGGAGCAGAAACTGGAAGTTGCTACCAAGTAGGATCCAACAAGGCTTAGGGATTTGTGGGTCGCGCCTGCGCCTGCTTCGTCGGCGAAGCAGAGGTTGCGACACCCAGGTTGTAGTGCTCGCGCAGAAAAACAGCCGCTTCCGCGCGTTCGGGTGATCCGTTGTCCGGCGTGGAGTTCAGGAAGACAATGTACTCAGCTGCCGCGCCGTCGATATCCTGTTGTTGCGACCGTTGCCGCGCTTGCTGAAGGATTTTTTCCGGGAGATGCGCAGCCTTCTCTCCGATCGCTTTTACCAGTGCGTCTCGCGCCTGAAGTTCAAGATCGCTCACAAACTGCACGTCATCCGGAGGCGTGTTTAAGGACTTGACGCCTTCCGTGTCCTCAGGCTTTACATTTTCCAGCACGACATAAGTCTTGTGGTCTTCGCGCTGAATAGAGGGCATGGTATCGATCACGTTTCCTGATGTGTCAGTCAGCCGGAAAGCCAGCTCAACTACCGCGGTCATGTCAATGGTCTTCTTTGTATAGTTGTAGGGTTCCAGAACAGCTTCAGGCCGCGTGGGATTGAGCGCGTCCAACTGCTTGCGCAGATCGTCGGCCTTCTGTTGCGCCACAGTCAGACCGTCCGTGGCTGAGGCCAGGTCTTTCTTGTTGTGCCGCTGTTGTGCGTCCGTCACTGCCCGTTGCGCCTGGGACAAATCCTGCTGCGCCTGTGAATAGGCCTGGTTTGCGGAAAGCCACGCTTCGCTCTTCACTTCGCGAGTACCGGCTCGGTACTTGGAAGGCAACGTCTCCAGGTTGGTGTTCTTCACCATTCGATGCTGAAGGATTTCACTTACCAGAACAAAATCCGGCTGAACGGCGTTTGGGTCATCGCTGTAGCGGCGAACCACTTTGACCGGCTGGCCCGAAGATTCAAGTCCATTGGCGATGGCATCGCCCAGTTGGTCGGCAAAACCCTGACCTTCGCGGCGCGAACTCTGGTCGCGGACCACCACGCCCACTGAGAGGCGTCCACGCAACTGATAAGCGCCCTGGTAGCGGGCCATCTCGTCCTTCACGGCATCCAGGCTTGGCTCATAGCGCTGCGCTTCGCGCAGATAAAGCCAGCCCAGTCCAACGCCGGAAGCCATTGGCTTCTGCAGGTAGCGACGGGCCTGGTCAAGATAGTACGCGCCAATCTTGTCAGAGAGCAGGTCCACCTTAAGCCTGACTGCTGGATCATTGCTGATGGCGCCGCTGCGCTGTAGCAGTTCATATGCCTGACGCATGGCTTCTTCGTCGGCACGCCCGCGGATAGGCAAATGAACTTCTTGCAGTTTCTGTGCCCTGCGCGCGGCTGCCGGCGCATAGTCTTTCTTCAATGCATCGAGTTGGTCGGTGACTAACACGCGCTGTGGTTCAGGCAGGTTTGCCAACGTGTCATACGCGGCGATGAAGTCATTTTTTTGAGCATAATTGCGGCTGTCAGCCAGCGCCTGCTCCACCACCCGCCGATTGACCGCATTGGCGGCCTGCGCTTCTGCATTCTTAAGAGCAGCGGCTGTTTCCTGGATATCTGGCCTGATTTTGATTGCGGCACTGAATTCTTCCGCTGCCTGTTCCCAGCTTCCCTGGGCGCTTAACTGTTGTGCGCGAGAGAAGTGGAATCGATAGGCGGTTTCAATGATGTTTGCGATCTGTGGAAGCTCTGCGGCCATGCCGCGATAAGCTTCCACGGTGTTGAGCGCCTGGTCATACAGTTTGGCCAGCATCTGGCTGTCAGCATTGTGCAGGATGGTGTCGAGTTTGTTTTCCTCACTGCTGATTTCATTGTGCAGCGCAACAGAAGGCGCATAATCAGGCTCGACTTCAAGAATTTGTTCATTCCGCTTTTGTGCCGTAACCAAATGCGCGTAACCGGAGACGTGCGCCGCTACAGCCTTGGTGAATGACTGTAGCTGGCGGCGGTTTTTTTCCAGCAATAGGTCCAATTGTGCGTGAAGCTCCTGCCTGACTTTATCGGCAGCGTGGTTGCCATTGAGTGCTTCAGCTTGCGACGTATACGCGCGCGCCTGTCTTAAGAGTCCAAGCCGCGGGGCCTCGCCAGAAGCGGTCCTGGAATATTCTGCGATCGTGGATTCCGCTGATTGAACCAGCATCGCGGCTAACCCGTGCCTGGCCTGATTTGAATGAACTGAAGCGGGATAGCGCTTTAGATAATCCTGCCAAAGCGCAGCCGACTGCGCGCGCTGAGCGCGAAGGTATTCCGCCAGTTCAGTGTCTGGCGCGGCAACAAAATTGATTTGTATTCCGGGCTTTAGCGCCGGTATGTCTGCTGCCTGGGCAGAAGACTGGGCGATTATTCCGAAAAGGACAGTTTGGTCAGCCGCCTGCGCGGGCGTGAGTTCGGGAGTTTTATCAAACTTGATGCCGTTGGGCAGAACACAGATGGGTTTTATGCCATCCATGGTAAGCATCAATGTGCCGTCGGCAGTGCGCTCCAGCACAGAGGCCAATTTGACCGGTACGCGCGGTAACCCGTCATAGCTGTGTTTATCGAGCGTGGCCACGCCATCGCAGACGCGCAACTCGGTTTTTCCGTTCAGGGTTACGCCGGTAACCTGCACATAAGCCGGTCCGCCAGGCGCATTGAAAAGCACAATAGCCGAAAGTGGAGCGTCCTTGGCATAGCTGCTGAGAGCCAGCGCCAGGAACAGCCAGACAGACTGCAACAAGCAAAACTGCGGTGAAAATCGTGGCCGACGCTGGACCGGGGAAGGTTTCATGATGGTCAATTTCCTAAATGCCGACTGCGCTCCTAATTGCTTGAAATCATAGGTAATCATGAAGCGGTGGGCCATGCAAATAACCTTGTGAAGAGCACTAAAGTAATGAGGAGAAGGCAGGAGCGCAGGGTTATGATCTGTGAACGTAAGTGAGCCGCCCAGGCCACTTGGATCGTACAGAAAATGGGTTCTCTGCAAATATCCGGCCCCGCCGAAGACGGCGCAGTTGCTTCCACGCAGCCATCAGCAGAACAACGTGAATTGAAGACCGCGTTTAACGGCCGATATGAAATTCTTTCAGAACTAGGTCGCGGCGCCATGGGTGTGGTTTACAAGGCAGAAGACCACGTGATCGGCCGCACCGTTGCCCTTAAGACCATCGCTGTGGGCCGTGAGGCGCCGGACCATGACGACGTGATCGAGCGGCTGAAGAGTGAAGCCAAGGCTGCCGGCAGCCTGGACCATCCAAACATCATTACGATTTACGACGTTGGCAATGACGGCGACCGGGTTTACCTGAGCATGCAGTTTGTGGAAGGGGCGACCCTGGCTGCAATGCTGGAAGGAAAGAACCTGCGCCCGGGGCAGCTCACGCTTCTGAGCTATGCCGAACAGATATGCAACGCTGTTGCATTCGCGCACGAGCGTGGCGTGGTGCATCGCGACCTGAAGCCCTCCAATTTAATGCTAACGCCACAAGGCCAGATCAAGGTACTGGACTTCGGCATTGCCAAAAAGGGCGACGCTTCGCTTACGCAGTCCGGCATGGTGGTGGGCACGCCTTCCTACATGGCGCCGGAACAAGCCACGGGCAAGCCGGTGGACCAGCGGTCTGATATTTTCTCACTGGGCGCAGTTCTCTACGAACTGTTTACCGGCAAAAAGGCTTTCCATGCTGATAGCGTGACGGCGGTCTTGTATAAGGTGGTGCACGAAGAACCTGATCTGCCTGCGACGATCGATCCTTCGATCCCTCCGGGCGTGGAAGCGGCGATCCGGAAAGCGTTGGCCAAAGATCCGGGCATGCGTTTCCAGAGCTGCGTAGAACTACGCGATACGTTGCGCAAAGAAGCTGTGCTGCTGCGGACCGCCTCTGCCAAAATTCTGGCCAAGCCACTTCTGGAATCCACCAAACACACGCGGTTTGCGGCAAGAGGGAGGTCACGCCGCGTGCTGCCAATACTGCTCGCTGCATGCCTCATTCTGGCGTCGGCGGCGGTCGTGGTATGGCCGCGGCGCAGTAAGATGCCGAAGCTGATGCGCCTGATCACTTACGTCCAGCATTTTGGCAAACATCAAGGCGGCAATGGATCACCGGCGGCTTCAACCGCACCGGCCACCGTGACGGCTGCTGGCGCCAAAGACTCTGCGGCAAATGTTCCGGGAGCGGGATCGCCTTCGCCTGCAACGCCTGAAGCGGCAGGAAAGACTGAATTGCAACCGCAAGATTCTCCCACGACTCCGTCGGCTTCGATACAGCAGGCTGGCATGGCTCCGACTTTGCCCGTGCAATCACCGACTGACTTGACTGATAACAAAATTATCTTGCCTACAGCAAACGCGCAGGGGCGTGCGGCGACTACGGGATCGCTGCCAATTTCGACAGGCAGTAAAGATTCGACTGGCGGTAAAGACTTGAAGAATGAAACCGCAGCCGTCGCTGTTACGTCATCAATAGCGGACCAGCCAACGGGTAGCCAGGCGAGTGCAGTGACTTCAGAAACGTCCGACGAGGCAGCCGTTCCCAGGCGCGTCCGCCCTTCGGTTCCGCCTGCACCGACGGTGGTGGAAGGTTTCACCCGCAAAGACATTCCTGATCTGCTGCGCAAAGCTGACGCGGCCGCCGGCAGTGGCGACTACAAGAGCGCAGTCTATGAATACGACATCGTTCTCCGGCTTGATCGTGTAAACACGCAGGCACGCGAAGGCCTTCGTCGTGCGCGCGAAGCAGAGAAAGAACGACGCTAGCAACAGCGGCTATTGTTCTTGCGGCTTACCTTGAATCATGACCCAGGCACTGAATGCGCTTAACAAGGCCAATCCAGCCGAAATCACCATCACCCAACGGAAGCCGGCTAGAAACGATTCATCAATCGCTTGTTTTAGTGCGCTCTGCTGATCAGCATTCAGCCCCTTCGGCGGCTCGATCTGAGTCAAGCGATTTCGCTGTGCCAGCACGGCATGTTTAACCGGCTCCGGCAGGTTCGCGGAATGCAGCCTGTTTTCCAGTTGAGTATTGAAAACATGAAACGCAACCATACCGAGCACCGCAATAGATAAGAGCGATGCAACGCGAGAAACCGCATTGTTTACTCCGGAAGCCACCCCGGCCTGGCGTTCACTGACGGAATCCATCACGGTGGTGGTAAGAGGCGCTACAACGAGGGTCATTCCCAACCCAAGGACGATCATCGCGGGAAAATATGTGGTCCAGTAAGTTCCGCCGATGCCCGCCCTGGCGAACAATAGAAAGCCGCCAGCGGCAACCATGGGACCGATGACCAGTGGGAGTTTTGCGCCATAATGCGCCACCAGTCCGCCAGCCCAGCGAGATAGAAAGAACAAGATCAGAATAAGAGGCAGATTAGCTGCGCCCGCCTGCGTCGGCGAATAACCCTGGATCTGGATCAAATTGTAAGGAAGAAAGAAAAGCAGCGCCCCTAGTGCGGCATAGAGCAGCAGGGTAAGTAGATTCGCGCCGCTGAAATTCATCGACCGAAAGAGTTGCAGTGGAAGCAGTGGAGCATGGGTGTGTGCCTCTTGCCACACAAAGACTGCCATGGCAACGACGCCTGCGATCGCAGTTCCCCAGGCGACAGGGTTTGTCCAGCCAAGCCCCGGAGCTTCAATCATGCCGAAAACAAGAAGGCCCAGGCCAAGGGTAATCAGAAATGCTCCCGGAATATCGAGTTTATGCTTGCCACCTTCGCCGCAGCTTTCCGGAACAAACAGCCACGAAATCACAATGACAGCTGCGGCAATCGGGAGATTAATGAAGAAGACCCAGCGCCAGGAGAAATGCTGTACCAGCCATCCGCCCAGGACCGGCCCAACAGCCGCGGTGATTCCTGTAAAGCCTGACCACGTGCCAATGGCTTTGCCACGCTCAGCTTTCGAAAATGAAGCGCTGATGATCGCCAGGCTTCCCGGCACAAGCATTGCTCCGCCCACTCCCTGCAGAGCGCGGGCCGCGATCAGGTGTTGAATAGCAGGGGCAAAGCCGCACCATGCGGATGCGGCGGCAAAGAGAATTACGCCGATGGTAAATACGAGCCGGCGGCCGAAAAAATCGCCGGCGGTGCCGCCCAGCAAAATGAGCGCTGCGAGAAAGAGCGCGTAAGATTCGACTACCCATTGCGCGTCTGAAACCGTGGCATGCAGCGCGTGCTGGATACTGGGCAGGGCGACGTTCACCACCGTTCCATCAATGAAGGCCAGGCTGGAACCGAGAATCGCCGCCGCCAGGACCCATCCGCGGTGCACGGCGGGACCGGATGCTATCGCACCTGTTTCGGAATGCACTGAATCACACGGATATTTCACACGCTCACCACCGTCAGGCCGCTAAGCAAATCCAACGCTTAGTCAATTGGTCAGTTCTTTCGTCAAATTAGTGTACTGGTATCGAACATTTGTGAATCCTGCTATCTTCGTTTGAATCAACTCCTGAGCGATTTAACCATTGGCCAGCGCTTGTCTACTGGAGTCTGAGGCCACCGAACGGGCCGCAACAGGCGCAGAAAAACAGTTCACGCGAGGAGTGCTTCATAAGCGGTTCGGAGCGGAGCGAAATAAATAAATGAAAATTGGTATAACCTGTTATCCCACGTATGGCGGCAGCGGAGTTGTGGGCACTGAACTCGGGATCGAGCTGGCGCAACGCGGCCATGAAGTGCATTTCATCGCTTATCAGCAGCCCATCCGGCTGAACACCAAGCAGCCTCGGATCTTTTTCCACGAAGTCACAGTTTCACAGTATCCGCTCTTTGAATATCCGCCCTATGACCTGGCGTTGGCAACGCGCATGGCTGAGGTTGCGGAGATCTACAACCTCGATATCCTGCACGTGCATTATGCAATACCGCATTCGGTCAGCGCTCTTGCTGGCCCGACAGATGCTCGCGGCGCAGCCCAATGGCAAGTCACGCAAGCTGCCCTTTGTAACTACGCTGCATGGGACGGACATTACGATTGTTGGGTGCAGACCGCTCTTATCTGCCGGTGACCCGTTACTCGATTGAGCAAAGTGATGGCGTGACGGCCATTTCACATTACCTGAAACAACGTCACGGTACAGGAATTTGAGATTCAAAATCCCGATTGAGGTGATCCACAACTTTGTAAATTGTGATATTTATCGGCGCGATCCCAAGGCAGCCGAAAATCGCGCTGAATTTGCGGGCAATGACGAGCGCATCGTGGTCCATTTCTCCAACTTCCGGCCGGTGAAGCGGCTTTGCGACGTCATTGAAATCTTTGACCGCATACAGAAAAAAATCCCTTCCCGGCTGCTTGCTGATGGGCGATGGTCCCGAACGCTCGCGTGCCGAGTGGCTGGTGAACGCAGAAAGGCCTCCGTAACCGGGTGGAGTTTCTGGGCAAGGTTGACCGCGTTTATGAAAAGCTCTCTATCGCCGATTTGATGCTGGTGCCAAGCGAGATGGAATCGTTTGGCCTTTCCGCGCTGGAAGGCATGGCCTGTGAGGTGCCGGCCATCGCGACTGCAGTAGGCGGAGTTCCGGAAGTGGTGGATCACGGGCGCAGCGGATATCTTGCCGAAGTGGGCGATGTGGAAGCCATGGCGGCTACGCGATTGACATTCTGGCTGACGAAAAGCGCCTGCGCGAAATGGGAAAAGTAGCGCGATGGGAAGCGCAAACCCGGTTTTGCTCCAGCAAGATCATCCCGGAATACGAAAATTTCTACGAGCGCGTGTTGGAGCGCGCGGCATAGATAGCGGCTGCTGCTCCGGCGGCGGGCAATTCCGTATTCAGAACAGGCATTTCCAGCATCACCAATGTTCCCTGGCCGTCGCGGCTTTGCACCGTGATCTTGCCTTCATCGCCAAAGAGATACATGCAGGCGCTCCGCCACGTTGAGCATGCCGATGCCGCGGCCCGAACCCATTTGTTCCGCCGCCACCGCCGGCGGCGCGCTCATGCCAACGCCATCATCTTCCACCTGGATCATCAGTTTTCCGTCCTGCATGCGGCTGCGGATGGTAATGCTTCCACCATCCACTTTGGGCGCAAGACCGTGCTTGATGCTGTTTTCCACCAGAGGCTGCAATAGGATTGCCGGGATCACGATATCGAGCGTTTCAGGATCAAGGTGCTTGTAGACGCGAAGCTTGTCGCGGCCAAAGCGCACGACTTCGATATCAAGGTAATCGTCGACGAATTCAATTTCTTCGCGCAGCTGCACAAACTCATCATGCTTGCCCAGCAACCGGCGCAGAATTTTGGAAAGCTTCACAATCAGTTCACGCGCGCGATCAGGATCAAAGCGCACCAGGGAAGAAACCGAGTTGAGCGTGTTGAAAAGAAAATGCGGATTGATCTGGCTTTGCAAGGCGTCCAGGCGGGCCTCAAGCAGAAGACGCTCCTGCTCTTCCAGCTTCATCTCAATACGAGTCAGGTTCCAGATTTTAATGGGAATAGCGATGGTTGCTACCGTTGCGGCAAATCCCGCCAGCAAAGCCACGGGAGTGTCAATCGAAAGCACCCAGAGGCCTTTGGGCACGGCATATTGCAATAGCAGACGCGCTGCCTGCAGAGCAATGATCATCAGGAAGAATGCGGTCTGCCAGTCGATGCGCGGATGCCGCAGGTTGCGCTTCAACCAGCGGTACACGCTGAGATCGATGAAGGGAGAGAACGTCCATATCTCTTCTTCATTACGGCAGAAATGGCGCAATGATCCTGCAAGCATTCCCGCGCCGGCATTTACCGGCAGCGTGAGCCACTCACCATGAAGCAGCGCAGGCATCGCCATAATGGACGCCACCCAGCGTTCCGGCAACGCGGCCTCCTAAAACGCCGACAAGAATTGCCGCTTCAAATCCCAGATCGGCACACTGAAAGTTTTTCACGCGAAAGCGGAAGTACACACCCAGGGCAAAAGGGATGCAGGTAAAGAGGACGAAGAGAATGTTACGTTCGCGGGACCGACGCCTGGCAAAAAGCAGCTTCTTGAACTCATGCGAGCGGCCCAGTGCGCTGGCAACGGCCGTGGCAACGCCCAGTTTGAGCAGAAGTTGAATCAGCAGGTACTCAAGATCCACAAAGCTATTCTTGCACAGATCAGGCGCGGTTAGAACGCACTTTAGGCGCGCGACATTACTCGGTAGTGTTACGAAAGCGGCCGGGGAAGAAGTCGACTGATGTCCATTGGGGAGGAGCGGCCGACAACCAGATTAGCCATGATTTGTGCGGTAACAGGCGCTAGAAGGATGCCGTTGCGAAAGTGGCCGGTGGCAACAAACACGCCAGCGGCATCGGTTGGACCAAGCATGGGCAAGTCATCGGGCGTGCCGGGGCGCAAGCCCGCCCAGCTCTGGGTGATTGGAGCAGACGCGAGCCCCGGCAGATATTTTTCGGCGGCGCTGAGTAACTGGTCGATCGCGGATGGATTCACAGTCTTGTCAAAGCCGACATCTTCCACGGTCGCGCCGATGAGAACTTTTCCCGGGCTGCGGGGAACGATGTAAACATCCGGCGTCCGCAACACATGCTGCAACAGGCTGGCTTGCGGCTGGACATAGAGCATCTGGCCTTTGCGCGGCCGCACAGGTGCGCCTGACCATGCGCCGCGGCAATCGACGACAGAGGCGGCGGTGAAGCGTATCTGTTTCTGTCAGAGACTTCAACTGCACTCTCACGCGCGCGGATTTCCCTCACGGCTGTATGCCCACGTATTTCAACGCCGAGATTCGAGCCGCTGCCAACGCTGCTTGCATCAGCAAGAGCGGATCAACGCTATCTTCCTGAACAAAGAATGCGGATTGTCCGATGGTGTGCAGAGAAGGCTCCAGCAGTTGAAGCTCGGCGGAGGACAGGCTGCAGTACGTGCTGGGTGCTGAAGTGCCCGTGCAAAAGGGCGATCGATCCGATACGGCGAAAATCGACCTGCATGTTGGCGGCACTCTCCAGCTTCTGAACAAAAGCAGGAAATATCCTCGCGCTTTCCGTCGCTAGCGGACGCAAAGCAATGGGAGTTTCTGGATCGGCGGCTGCAAGCATACCTGCTGCTGCCGAAGACGCTTCGGAGCCGGCCTCTGCACGGTCGAGCACCAGGACAGTTGCGCCGCGCTCGCGTAACTCCATTGCAAGCGAGACGCCGATAATACCGGCGCCGACGATGATGGCATCCCAGGACTTCACATTGCCATTGTAATAAGGTGAGAGCTATTGATCGTTGCCGTGAGCCTGCGCGGCTTGATTGGCCGGCTGGCCATCACTGTCTACCAGCTTAGAAAACACCACCAGCCGCTTGGGCGCGGGGCCAATGTAATACGTGGGATAACAGGTGATCAGTGTCAACTGCGGATTGTCAGTCGGTTTGATCACGCTAATGTCTTCTGGCATTACGATTCTTTTTCCGGTCACTTCATAGGTAAATAAGCGGCCGCTACGCCGGACCTGAATCTGGTCGCCCTTGTTGAGCTCGTAGATATGCCGGAAAAAAGTGTCGCGATGCGCGGTGATGACCGCATTTCCCGTTTCGCCGGGCTGGGCTGTCTGCTTCATGTGTCCGGGGCCTTCGGAAAGTTCACGTCGAGATGCGCCTTCCACCACGATTGCGTCCACCTGGATTTTGGGAATCTGAAGACGCGTGAGCATCTGGTCCGGGGAAATTGGAGCCTTTCCTGCAACACTCACCATGGCTGCCTGGCGCTGCCATTCGGCTTCAAGATTCTTCTGGCTGCGATACATTCCCCAATATTCGCCGGCCACATAGCCCAGGAGAATAACGCCTATGACAACCAGAGCCAGAGAAATTACCCTGCGATTCAACAAGGGTCGCGCTCTGGCGGCCAAAGTCCTGGCGCGCTCCACAACTTGGGGATATCGGTCAAGAATTGCCATCACATTGTTAGATGCAGATTTTGGTTTCCTGTGCTGCAAGGTCTGTATTCCCAAGGATTTGCGACGATTTGCCCTCCTCCCGCGCGCCGAAAAGCGGACATTGACCATTCGAGCGGCCACTTCATTGACACAGCAGCAGTTCTGCTCAACAATGTTTGGCATAACCTTAAGCCCTAATTGGAGAAAACTATGTCCGATGTGCCGCATGATGGCGGAAGCCCGGTAGTGCGCAACATCCTAATGGTGGTTGCAGTGGTTTATTTGATCGGCTCGGTGATCTTTATGGTCCAGGCGCAGGGCCGCATGAATGATATGGAGAAGAAGCAGGCGACGGCGCAAGCAGAGCTAGTCAAGAAAATGACCGATTCCAACGCTCAGGTAAAAGCCTCGCTCAACGTTCTGGCAGATCGAGCGGGAATGAACCATAAAGAGCTGAGCAAGAAGGCCACTGAACTGCAGGCCAAGGAGCGTGAAACCGAGACGCGATTGAAGGCCGATGAAGAAACCACCAAGCAGCAGTTTGGCGCGGTGACCAATGAAGTCACCGGGGTCAAGGGCGAAGTGGTCAAGGTAAGCGCAGACGTTACGGATACCAGGAACGATCTGGCCGTGACCAAGGGAAAGCTGGATCACGCCATCGGCGACCTGAACAAGCACAGCGAACTGATTGCCACGTCGCATGACGAACTGGAAATGCTCAAGCATCGCGGCGATCGCGACTATTTTGAGTTCACGCTGAAGAAAGATAAAGATCCCACACATCTGTCGATCGTGAGCCTGCAGCTCAAGAAAACTGATCCCAAGAAAAATAAGTTCACTCTATACGTGCTGGCTGAAGACAAGAAGATCGAAAAGAAAGACCGCACCATCAACGAGCCGCTCCAGTTCTATACCGGTCGCGACCGTGCATTATTTGAGGTGGTGGTGAACAGCGTAGATAAGAACACTGTAACCGGCTATCTCTCAACGCCCAAGAATGTAGCTACAACTCAGATGCCAAGCCACGCGCCGAGTTCTCAGTAGAGATTTTTAGACGAACGAATGAAAGGCACGGGCAGCCGGGCCTTTTTCTTTGGCTCTGCAAGCTAACGTGAGTATGAGGATCAGTTAGACTGATTGATCCCATGGCAGAAGCCACCCAGCAAAGCCCATCGTTCAGCGGCCGTCAACTGGCGGGCTATGTCTCGCTCTGCCTGATTTGGGGGACCACGTGGCTGGGAATTCGCATGGTGGTCCGTGACGTGCCGCCGTTCGAAGCACTGGCACTGCGCTTGTTGGCCGCCGGCGTGCTGCTACTGGGAATGGCATTGGTGCAGAAAAGGCGCTGGCCCACGGACGGCGCTGAGTGGAACGCGATCCTTATTCTGACACTTACAATCATGGCTGTGCCTTATGCGTTGCTATTTTGGGCGGAGCAATATGTCACGTCGTCGATGAGCGCGGTCTTGTACTCAGCTTCACCACTGGCGGTTTCGCTCATCACGCCGGCGATGATGCACCGCAAGGTGCCTCGGCGTGCCGTGTATGCCATGGTAATGGCCTTCGGTGGAATATTGATCCTCTTCTATAAGAACCCGAGCACCAATCGGATGGTAATTCTCGGCGGAGCCGCAGTGCTGGCTTCCATGCTGCTTACTTCGTGGTCAATCGTCTATGCAAAACAGCGGCTGCATGATGTTGACTCTGTTGTTGCTACGGGGTTGCAATCGCTTTTGGGTTCCATTGTGTTGTTATGGGCGACATGGGCGCTGGAGGCACACCGGCATGCGGTTTGGACAAGGACGGCAATGATAGGCTTGGCGTACCTGACTATCCTTGGATCGGCTACCGCTTTCGTTATTTATTATTGGCTGTTGAAGAAGCTCCAGCCCTATCAGATTTCCACCATCAGCCTGATTATTCCGCTGGTGGCGGTCCTGGCGGGGCTGCTGGCTGGAGAACCTATACCTTTGCTGATGCTGCTCGCGGTGTTGGTGGTGCTGGGCTCCGTGGGGTCAGTCTTGCGCGCGGAAGCTAATAAGGACCCAGAAGGCGATGACATTCTGATGCTGCGAGGTAGATCCCAATGACGCTTGCGGCGATGCTGCTGCTGGTGGTGATTGGATTTTGCGCCGGCGGTTTTGGAGCGCTAGCCGGTGTCGGTGGCGGCATCATTGTCACACCGCTGCTGGCGATTTATTTTGGGCTGCCGATGCATCAGGCCATCGGTGTGACTCTGCTTTGCGTGATTGCCACTTCCACCGCCACTTCTTCGATGTACGTTGAGCGGCACGTCACCGACGTTCGCCTGGGCATGACTTTGGAACTCGCGACGACCGTGGGCGCTTTGATTGCCGCTCTGGTGGCGCATCACGTTAATCGACGGACGCTGGCAGTGCTGTTCGCGTGTTTTCTTCTTTACAGCGCAGGCTCCATGATCAAGAAAGCCTGGAATTCACGTAACGCGAAGCGGGAAGAGGTTATTCCCGACTACACGCCGCAGAATTATCCGGTGGGGCTGGCGGCCTCGTTTGTCGCGGGCGGGTTTTCCGGCCTGCTGGGCATCGGCGGCGGCCCCATTAAGGTGCCGGTAATGTTGCTATTCATGAAAGTGCCGCTGCGCGTGGCGGCGGCTACCAGCAATTTTATGATTGGCGTCACGGCGGCCACCAGCGCTTATGTTTACTGGGGACGCGGCGACGTCCGCGTGGACATAGCTGCGCCACTAGTGGCCGGAGTTTTTGCCGGATCGCTGCTGGGTGCGCGAATCTCTCCTAAGATCCGTTCCTTTTATATTCTGATGTTGCTGGTCTGCATTGCCGGCTGGCTGGCGATTCAGATGATCTATAAGCTGCTTACGGGAGGCTTCCAATGAGCCGGCAGGATGTTGCGGCTGATCGGGTGTTGTCACTTACGCTAAAGTTCGGCGCGTACACCGCTTTCACTTTGATCGTGGCGGGGTTAATACTGCAACTTGCCGTGCCCTGGGGCGCGAGGGTGACTGTTGCTGGCCTGCTTGTTCTGCTGGCGACACCGGTGTTGCGCATTGTTGTTGCCTGCCTGCAGTTTTTGCGCGAACGTGATTTCAAGTATGCTCTGGTGTCGTTCGGCGTGCTGGCAATCGTGGTACTGGCATATGTGTTGGGAATACAGGCGTGAAATTTACCGCGAAGGACGCAAAGGCCGCGAAGGAATCAGAGCAGAAGAGCCAGGGCCTTCGCACTTCCACACAGAAGGGAATCGAATGAAAAAATACTTGCTGTTATCCATATTAGTTGTTGCCAGCGGAGCTACTTTTGCGCAATCACTGCCGCCGGTTTCCACCTTCTCCATTGTGGCGATTGATCCGCAAACCGGCGAAATGGGTGTTGCCGTGGCTTCGCGCTATTTTTCCGTGGGGTCGGTTGTACCGTGGGCGATGGCGGACGTAGGCGCGGTGGCAACACAGGCCAATGTAAATGTCGGCTACGGACAGCAGGCGCTCGATTTGCTGCGCCAGGGAATTACGGCGCCGGAGGTCCTAAAAAAGATTCTGGCCGACGATAAGTTTGAAGGCAAAGATGGGCGACAGGTGGCGATTGTCGATGCGAAGGGAAATGTTGCTGCCTACACGGGCCCCAATGCACCCAAGTGGGCGGGCGATCGGCAGGGCAAGACTTGGTCAGCACAGGGAAATATTTTGGTTGGCGCGCAGGTGCCGGAAGCAATGGGCAAGGCTTTTGAAGCCACACAGGGTGAATTGGCGGAAAAATTATTTGCCGCGCTTAAAGCCGGAGACGCCGTGGGCGGCGATGCGCGAGGACGGCAGTCTGCGTCAATGCTGGTGGTAAAGAAGCTCGGCGGGCGCAACATCAATAACGATCGCTACGTTTACATCAACGTTGACGACAATCCTGACCCATTCACGGAATTGCGCCGGCTGCTCGACCAGAACCTGGCCTACAACTATGGTGACCAGACATTCAAGGCCCTGGATGCAGGCAACATGCAGAAGGCGCGGGTTGCGTCACTAAAAGCGGTGCAGTATGCGCCGAACAGTTTTGGCAGCCACATGCGGCTGGCTTTCCTGGATTACCTGACCGGAGACAAGACTGCGTCACTGGACGAATTTGCGAAGGCCAAGACGCTGGATTCCGCTAATTTCGATAAGCAGTGGAAGGAAGAAGTTGATTTTGATCGTTTCAAACCCATGGCAAGTGACAAAGAGTTCTTGCAGAAGCTGTTTCCGAATGGAGTGCCAAAGTAATCATCTGCAATGTGATGCTCCGTTTTCGTTGTAAATAACCTGGGGCGGCGGCTATTGTAGTCGCAACTCGCTACGCGCCTCGGCCAGTTCCGGCCGTCCAGGTTTATCTGCGCGCTCCGCAACCTTGAGCAACTGTCGGAAGTATGTCTGTGCCGTCTTGTGATCGCCGGCCAGCTTCGCCGCCTCGGCAGCCCCATACAGGGTGCGAAAGCGATTGGGCTCCTTGGTCAGCGTGGTTTCAAATTCCTTGAGAGCTTCCGAGGGTTGCTTTAATTCCAGCAGTAGCTCTCCCAGCAGTTCACGGGCCGGTGTGAGTGGCCCAGGCGTGATAGCGTTCTTTTCGGTCCCGGATTCCAGTTCAGCCGCTGCGCGCATCACGGCGAGCGCCCCCTGGGGGTCGCCTTCAGCAAAAGCAAGCCATGCGGATACTTCCTGCCGTTGAATTTCTACCTGATTGGCCCAATAACCCTCTTTCATTTTGAGTTTGTCGCGAATCTGTTCTAAAGAGCCGATTGCCGAGCGCGCGGCGGCCGCATCTTTCACATGCGCAGCTCCTAAGCCACGGGCAAAGTAGGTGATGGCATCAGCGGGCAGAAATGGACTGGGGCGCGGCTCCAGCTTTGCCGCATCGGCCCAGGCACGCCGTTCCAGATAGTAGCGTGCGGGAATCGCCGCGCGTGCAAAGTATGCCGCGGAGGGAGGGGCCGCTCCGCTGAGTAACACTGTAGGATCAAAACGCGAGAATGTCTGAACGGCTGATTCCACTAGAAGCTGGGTGGCACGGTCCTGCCCTGTCTGCAAATATGCATAGACCATGTAGTCGCTGGCGTGTAGTTCTTCCGCGGTCTGGCCCGCGCTTCGTGCGGCAGCCGCAGCGGCGATGTTGGTGTCAATGGAATCCTGCCAGTAGCCGACTCGCGTAAATGTATGCGATGGCATGTGTAACGCGTGCGGCGCCGAAGGCGCAATCTCATGATAGCGGCGAGCAGCTCCGATCGCTCGCGCAGCCAGCGGTGGAAAGTCGTACGCGTGAATGATGTAGTGGGCCAGTCCTGGATGATTTGGGTACTGTACAAACAGGTTTTCCAGTATTGCGCCGGCCTTGAGTTGCCTGGCATAGGTCTTATCGGCCGGGTCAGCGGCCGCGGCGAGCGCCAGCGCGTAGAAAATGGCAGCTTCGGTGTCCTCAGGATAAGCGGCACTGACCGTAGCCGTTGCGCTTTCGTACGCCAGCACCCGATCACGCTGATCGGTATTCGCGGTGTCGGTATAGAGATGCGCGACGGCTTCGACATAAGCACGCTCTCGCTCAGTCTTCGCAGCAGTGGCGCGCGCTTGCTGGATGGCTTTGAGTCCCTGATCCAGTTGCGCCGGGGACTTAAGACCGGCGGCAAAGGGGTTGCCCCAATTGCTCAGTGCGATACCCCAATAGGCGATGGCACACGAGGGGTCGCTTGCGAGGATGGCATTGAATGCTTCAATGGCGCGCGCAAATTGAAACGAGTGCATCAGGGCCACGGCGCGATTGAACTGCGGTTGAGCAGCGCTGCTACATGAAGTGCTGAAGATTACCTTGCCCAGATTTTCCGGGGAAGCGTGGTCGTGAGCCTGGGCGAAAACCAGTCCCCGTGCCAGGAGGGCACAAAGCACAAGCAACAACGCGCAGCGAATTTGCATAGTGGTTCCTTTTCATCCAACGTACGCGGCAGTATTGTACTTCTAATTAGCGGGCCCCCATCACTTAACTCCTTGCTTTTACTCTTGATTTCCACAATCCCTTGACTCTATAATGGCGAAGAAAAGAAGAATTATTGGGCAATTAGTACTTGGAATTGTGAGGAAAATCAGAATTGAGGCGCAACGGAAGATTCCGTTGCGTTTTGTGTTTTATGGGTTGCGACCCTCTGCCTGCTTGGGATTGGGTCTGGGATTGGGTGGCCCTTGGGTGGCCCAAGGGTGGCCCAAGCGTCACCCAAGGGTCACGCGCGGGTCACGCAAGGGTCGAATGGAAGAAGTGGCTTTGTTTGCAATAAAAGTTGAAAAAGCCGGGGTAGGGGTGGGCTGTGGAGACGCGGAGTCCCCATGGCCGGCAGGGCGTCACCGAAGCAAGCATAAAAAATGTATTTTAGGCCCCGTAGTGGCAGCGCAGCCGATCCCTCGGGTCCTATTTGGCTGCTCTGCCCATTCACGCCAAAAGCGGGCGCGAATGGGGCCCCCGAAAGCGCAGCCAAATCTACGGACCTCTCGGGATGGCAACTCTCAGGGAGCGGTATTTTCTGAGAGCGCACAGAGGGCCCAGAGGTGCACAGAAGGGTTTGATGGTTCACGAAATCAGTGCTGCAGCAAAGGAATACAATTTAAGGACAAGTTTGACGACGGACGGAATGGTGCCATGCCCAAGACTCTCACTCAGGAAGATCTAGTTACGAACGCTGGTCCTCTGACCCCGGAAGAATTGAACGCGATCGATCATTACTGGCGAGCCGCCAATTATCTTTCGGTCGGTCAAATTTATCTTCGCGACAATGCGCTTCTGCGCGAACCGCTGAAACTGGAGCACACCAAGCCGCGTCTGCTGGGGCATTTTGGCACCACGCCCGGACTCAACTTTGTTTATGCGCACATGAATCGGGTGATCCGGAAGAATGACCTCAACGCGATTTACGTTACAGGGCCGGGTCATGGCGGGCCGGGCATTGTGGCCAACACTTATCTGGAAGGTTCATACACAGAGTTTTATCCGAAGATTACGCAGGATGCCGAGGGCATGCAGCGCCTGTTCCAGCAATTCTCATGGCCCGGCGGCATTCCCAGCCATGCTTCGCCGGATACGCCAGGATCGATCAATGAAGGCGGCGAACTGGGATATTCACTGCTGCATGCTTATGGCGCGGCCTTTGATAATCCTGACCTGCTGGTGTGCTGCGTTGTGGGCGACGGCGAAGCGGAGACCGGCGCTCTGGCAACGAGCTGGCACTCCAATAAATTTCTGAACCCGGCGCGCGACGGCGCAGTGCTTCCGGTGCTGCATCTGAATGGCTACAAAATCGCGGGGCCAACCGTGCTGGCGCGCATACCGAAAGAAGAGCTTGTTGATCTGTTCGTCGGATATGGCTATAAGCCGCATTTTGTTGAAGGCAATGATCCACCGCTGATGCACCAGTTGATGGCGGCGACGCTGGATAAAGTAATTGCCGAGATCAAAAAAATCCAGGCAGAGTCGCGGAAGAACCCTGATGCGCCGAGGCCGACCTGGCCGATGATCATACTGCGCAGCCCCAAGGGCTGGACCGGTCCGAAGATGGTGGATGGCCTGCAAATCGAAGGCACTTTCCGCTCGCACCAGGTACCGGTGACCGATCTGGAAAAGCCTGAGCACCTGAAGATCCTTGAGCAATGGATGCGCAGCTACAAGCAGGAAGAGTTGTTCGATAAAAATGGCAGGCTGATACCTGAATTGGCAGCGCTGGCGCCGAAAGGCAATCGACGCATGGGCGCAAACCCGCATGCGAATGGCGGCGTGTTGCTCAAGGAACTTAAGATGCCAGACTTCCGGCAATATGCGGTGAAGGTAACGCAGCCCGGCAGCGGATTTGAAGAGTCGACGCGCGTACTGGGCCGGCTGTTGCGGGATGTGCTGAAGCTGAATAAGGAAAACGCAAATTTCCGCGTCATGGGACCGGACGAGACTGACTCAAACCGGCTCTCAGCGGTATTCGAGGTGACAGACCGGATTTCACTGGCCGAGATACTTCCCACAGACGTGCATGTTGGACGAAATGGCCGGGTGATGGAAGTCCTGAGCGAGCACATGTGCCAGGGATGGCTGGAAGGTTATCTGCTCACGGGGCGTCACGGATTTTTCTCGTGCTATGAAGCGTTCATTCACATTGTGACCTCGATGTACAACCAGCACGCCAAGTGGCTGGAAGCAGTGCGTCATATTCCATGGCGCAAGCCTGTCGCGTCACTCAACTACCTGCTCACGTCGCACGTGTGGCGGCAGGACCATAACGGATTCAGCCATCAGGACCCGGGGTTTCTGGACAACGCAGTCAACAAGAAGCCGGAACTGGTACGCGCATACTTTCCGCCTGACGCGAATACGCTGCTCTCCGTAGCGGACCACTGCCTGCGCAGCAAGAATTACGTCAATATCATTGTTGCCGGGAAGCAGCCGGAGTTGCAGTGGCTGGACATGGAGTCGGCGGTGAAGCACTGCGCGGCGGGAATCGGCGTATGGAAATGGGCAAGCAACGATGGTGGTGGCGAGCCCGACGCGGTGCTGGCCTGTGCGGGCGATGTCCCCACGCTTGAAATTCTTGCCGCGGTTTCGTTGCTACGGAAATACGTTCCCAGCGTGAAGATCAGAGTGGTCAATGTGGTTGACCTGATGACGCTGCAGGTTGCGGGCGAGCATCCGCACAGCCTGACGGACGAGGCGTTTGACGCATTGTTTACCACGAACAAGCCCGTCATCTTTGCCTATCACGGTTATCCCTGGCTGATTCACCGGCTGTGTTACCGCCGGCGCAACCATGACAACATGCACGTCCGCGGATATAAAGAAGAGGGAACCACCACCACCCCGTTTGACATGGTGGTACGGAACAACATGGATCGCTTCCAGCTTGCCATTGACACGATTGGACGCATTCCTGGCCTCAAAGCCGATGATGCGGTTGCACTGTTCCGGGGCAAGCTGGCCGAGCACAAAGAATATGTCGCATTGCACGGCGAAGACATGCCTGAAGTGGTGAACTGGCGCTGGAGCCAGAGCTGAGATGCGCTCATGTCTCGGAGTCCGATAGATGACGCCAGTGATCTTGAGCCTGAACGGCGGATCTTCATCGCTGAAGTTCGCCGTTTATCGCCTCTCCGATACGGCGGAAGACAGAATCTTTTCTGGAGCCGTTGAGGCCATCGGTGAGCCCAATGGAAAAGCATGGCTGCGCGCCGGCGATGAAGTGCTATCCGAAGAGAAAGGCACATTTCCCGACCATCCATCTGCGGTCAGGGCGATGTTCGCGGCGTTGCGTAAGCAAAGTGTTGAGAAGCTGGCGGCGGCTGGACATCGCATTGTGCATGGCGGTCCAAAATTTGCGACGCCGCAACTGATCGATGAAAAGGTGAAGGAGGCATTGAAGGAACTTGTTCCTTTTGCGCCATTGCATCTACCCAGCCAGGTGACGATGATCGAGGCTGTGGCCGCGCATTTTCCAGATCTGCCTCAGGTGGCCTGCTTTGATACGGCATTCCACAGTCGGATGCCGGAAGTGGCCCAGAGATTTGCGTTGCCGAGCGAGCTTTGGGAACAGGGAATCAAGCGCTATGGTTTTCACGGTCTCTCTTATGAATATGTTGTGGGCAAACTGGGAGGAGCACTGGGGCGGCGTGCCATTATCGCGCACTTAGGAAATGGCGCGAGTATGGTGGCACTAAAAGATGGCATGCCCATGGATACCAGTATGGGCCTGACGCCTACGGGCGGATTCATGATGGGAACGCGCAGCGGCGATCTTGATCCCGGAATAATTATTCACCTGATGAAAGCTGGTTATTCCGGTGACCAGTTAGAAACACTGGTCGACCATCAGGCAGGATTGCTTGGAGTTTCGGGGCAAACAAGCGATATGAAAATCCTTTTGCAGAAAAGCCAGAATGATCCGGCCGCCGCGATGGCGGTGCGAATGTTTGCCTACCAGGCGCAAAAGTTTGTTGGTGGCTTTGCGGCGGTGCTGAACGGGTTGGATACTCTGGTGTTTACCGGCGGAATTGGGGAGCGAGGGGCCGTGGTACGCGCCCAAGTATGTTCCGGCCTGGAGTATCTAGGCGTCGCCCTGGATGCGTCCGCCAATGGCCGAAACGCCGAAGTTATCAGCCCGGCGGTCAGCAAATGTACCGTTCGTGTAATTCAAACTGACGAAAGTTTAGTGATCGCGCGCCATACGCGGGACGTGGCTCTTTCAAATGAGCTAAGACCAATTTAAAACTGTTCACCGGCCAATGATTTCAAAAGGGGATTCAGTGGCGACGAGCCGTTTCCCAATACGGTCTTGCAAAGTGATCCCTAGGTACGATAGGCGGAAATTAAGGCCCACCTCGTACTACTGCATTGGCTATGACCACACCGAGGGTGGTCATAGTTCCTATATTTATGTGTCGGCGGCGCCTTCTATAAGACATTTCTTATAGTTTTTCAGTGACTATTGCCATTGTAATTATTCGTATGTGGGTTAGAATGACCTCACTTTAGTCGTGGAAGTGTCATAGTAGATCGACGGAGAATAGTCCCGGATGCGGATCCTGATCGCGGAAGATGATGCTCCACTCGCGACATTCATCGCTAAGGCTTTTAAATCCGAAGACCATGTGACTGAAGTGGCCGCCAGTGGCGACGACGCACTGCAGCGCGTTAAAAAAGAATTATTCGATTTGCTGATCCTTGACCTGAACCTTCCAGTGGTCTCTGGGAGCGAAGTGCTGCATCAGGTGAGAAGTGGAAATCCGGACATTCCCATTCTGATTCTCACGGCCACCGACGAAGTGGCCGAACGGGTGGCTTGCCTTGATGCCGGCGCCGACGACTATCTTACGAAGCCATTCTCTTTCTCTGAGCTCTCTGCGCGGATACGCGCCGTGCTGCGCCGGAAAAACCGGCCTGGACAGGCGTTTCTGAAAGTGGCCGATCTGGAACTGGATTACATGCAGCGGACTGTGCGTCGCGCGGGCCGGACCATTGAGTTGACCCCCAAGGAATTTGGCCTGCTGGAATACTTCATGCGTAATCCCGGCCAACACATCACCCGCAACATGATCATTGAACACGTCTGGAAGCTTTCACCCGATACCATGACCAACGTGGTCGACGTCTATGTCAATTACTTGCGCAAGAAAATTGACGAAAGCGCAAAGGTCAAATTGATTCGTACCGTGCGGGGCGTGGGCTACGAGTTCGGAGTGAATGAGGGCGCGGCAGAAGAAGACTAGCTCCCCATTCAGATTCACACCAGTGGTTACAAATCCCACCAGTGGTTACAAATCCCCAGTCAAACGATTTACACAAGTGCTGCACTATCAACACAAGTTTTGCACTATCAATTGAAAGGAAAATAAAAATGCTGAAAGTGAAAGTGTTGCAGATTTTTGTCCTCGTTCTGGTAGCAACAACGATGATGAGCGCCCAGGCGACCAGGACCTGGGTTTCAGGGGTCGGTGACGATGTTAACCCCTGCAGCCGGACGGCCCCATGCAAGACATTTGCCGGTGCGATTTCCAAGACCGCAGCCGGCGGCGAAATTGACGCGCTCGATCCCGCGGGGTACGGAGCGGTGACCATTACAAAAGCCATCACCATAGACGGAGGCGGCGGCCAGGTGGCTTCCGTCCTGGTCAGCGGTACCAATGGAATCGTGATCAATGCCAATGCATCTACTGACGTTGTCATCCTGAGAAATCTCCGCATCACCGGTATTGGATCGGGACTCAACGGAATCCAGTTCCTGAGCGGCAAGGCGCTGGGGGTTGAGAACTGCGCGGTTTTCGGCTTCACCCAGAACGGGATCAATATTGCCAGCGCTGGAGGGCGTGTCTGGATTACGAATACGGATGTGACCAACAACGCCGGGCACGGAGTCTCAGTGGTATCGACCGCCGCCACGACAGTGAGCATCGACCGCGGACACTTCGAATTGAATAATTTCGGTGTGCTGGCTGGAAGCAACAGCAAAGTAACGGTGACCAATAGCTCGGCGTCATCGAACGTGTTCGGTTTTGTGGCGCAGCCGGCCGCCGGCACGGGTGAAATTGACATTCAGAACTCGACAGCTTCCCTCAACACCAACACTGGAATCTTTTCCGGTGGCGGGGTGGGCATAGCCACTATTCGGATTGCTAACGTGTCGGTATTCGGCAACACGACCAGCGGCATCGTGGCGACTTCTAATGGAACGGTTCAGTCCTACCTCAACAACTTCAACAGCAGCGGAGGCGCGCCTTCCGGACCGGCATCGCCAGGTCCTCAGTAGTTCCCGTTCGAACATTCAGACGTGAGATTCGGGCCTTTCAAGGCCCGGATCGTTTTGCAGCAGTAATCATGCATATATCGCCGCCTAGAAGCTTCACCAGTACCTTTTGTTGCTCATAGTATCAATCACTTAGAGCTAATATAAGAAGATTCTAAAAAATGGGATGTCATGAGTGTGCAATGAAAATCTTTGAGGGCTTATTTCTGCGGTGAATCCTCTTCTTTTAGTTGAGCCAAAGCCTGTTTCGCAATCTGGGAATTAGGATTGATGGTCAGGGACCTCTGGAACGCAGTTATGGCTTTTTCTTTCTGGTCGGTTTCAGCATAGAGTGCTCCCAGCGTGTTCCATATCCGTTCGTCATTCGGATCTTTTAGTGTGTATTGCTCTAAAAACGCGATGGCACCCTGGTAATCCCTCCGGTCAAGAGCAAGCTGTGCTTGTTTAAGCTGTTCCGGGATTCCGTACTTGTTCTGGAGTTCCTTATATCCAACCGCCAGCAGAACCGCGGTGACGAGCAGAGTTGCCCACTGGAACAATTTATGGCGCTGGGCAAATCCTCCTATGGGAAGACCGATGAGCGCACCGGTGATGAAACCACCGAGGTGGCACATGTTGTCAACATTGGCGCCGAGCGCAGTAACACCTGAGCCCAGAAGGAAATTTACGCCGATAAAGAAAACCATGCTGCTGGTGAGAGCGCGTTTCTCGCCGGCAGAAATGGCGAGGTTACCGAACTTGACGCCGGCAAGCAGGGCCCCGGCAATTCCGAAAACAGCTCCTGATGCGCCCACCTCAAGATGGCTGGGATCATGCGCGATGCTCAGCAAAGCGCCCCCAACGCCGGTGAGCAGATAGATGAAGAAGGTCTGAAGCTTGCCAAAGAGTCGCTCTGAGAGCTGTCCCAGGCTGAAGAGGCACCACATGTTCACGGCCAGGTGAAACAGGCCTCCGTGGACAAAGCCAGCCGTGATCAAACGCCAGTATTCGCCCGATAGCGTCAGGGGACCGTAATTGCCTCCCCATTTGAGAGCTGCCCGGGGATCAAAATCAAGGAAACCGGCGCCTGTGGCAACCATGCCGACAAAAACCGTGAGGTTGATAGCAATTAACGCTGTCGTTGCCGGGTAATCACGCAGTGTTCCTGTAGACATCGTCTTGCGTGCGCGACCTGTGGCTGCGCCGGCGCAGCGGTCGCACAAAACGGGCGCGCCTCCATCTTCATTCACAGGCAGTGGTGTACCGCATTTCAAGCAGCTAGGCATTCTGATAACAGGATAGCAAGGAAGTCGAAATCGTGGATTGTGGAGCACCGCTACTCCATCCCTGCGGTTTAGCCGATGGAGGTAATTGTTGACTTTTTGCTCCGCATATCGTCTAGAAGACGTGTGCTGTTGTCGAATGTCGATTCAAGCGAAAGAGGACTGAATGCTGCTACGAAAATTCAGGCGCCGTTCACGTTCTCCAATTATTCTGAGCCGGTCTGTTACGCTGACGCTGTTTTTCATGCTGGGTTTGGGTTGGCAGTCTGTTGCGCGTGCTCAGACCCGCGCTCCGTACGATCCAGGTACAAGAATCCTGCAGCCGAGGATGTTCGCGGAAAGCACAATTTCCACAGATCTGGATGAAGCTGGCGGCGTTTTCAGCCCGGATGGCAAAGATTTTTATTTCACGGTGGTTGCTCCTTACACAACGTCGCCGCGTTTCGCAATGATCTGCGTCAGCCACTTCATGAGTGGACGCTGGCAGAAACCGGAGACTGTCTCTTTTTCCGGAAGGTACATGGATCTGTCGCCGCATCTGAGCATTGATGGCAGCAAGTTGTTTTTCACTTCCGTCCGCCCCATTCCAGACAGCAAAGGGCCACGCTTTCGGATCTGGGTCACGGAAAAATCTCCTGACGGGTGGAGCGAACCTGCGCCTCTGGCCGCGCCCATCAACCTTGAAAGCAGCCATAACCTTGACGCCTATCCAGCCGCCAACGGCGATCTCTACTTCACATCGGACCGGGATGATCCTGCCGGACACTTCCATATTTTTCTTGCTCGGTTCAGCGACGGGAAATTTCAGGCACCGGAAAAGCTTGGGCCGGAAATCAATTCTGAGTACAGTGAATCGTCACCTGCCATCTCTCCTGATGGAAACATTCTGGTGTTTGCATCCAGTGCGTCACCTGAAGACCAGGACAAGCGGCGTCCGCAGGACCTGATAGCCGCCGGCAAGCCATATCCGCGCCAAGACCTCTACGTCAGCATGAAGCGCAACGGCCACTGGACCGCGGCACGCCACTTAGAACATGGAATTAATTCATCTGCAGAAGAAGTGAATCCCAGCTTTTCGCCAGATGGCAAATTTCTCTTCTGGGGAAGCGAAAAAAGCCAATTTGAAATTCCCACAAAACCGTTGCAACGAGCACAGGTCGAAAGACTCTGGCAGACCCCATTGAACGGACGCGCGAATATCTATTTCGTCAGTGTGGAAGCCCTTGAGGCCGGGAAATGAATACATCATTTTGGCGGAGAAGCAGGGCCACTCGAATATTGACAGTCACTCTGATGATGGCAAGCATGGCCTGGGCTGGCCCCCAACCCAAGCCGGAAACTACGATTCAGCCGGAAATGGTTGGTGAGGGAATAATTTCCACCAGTCAGGACGAATTCGGCGCCATGCCCGACAAAGATTGGACGGTACTGTACTTTGATCGCTCCATTCCTGCTCACTACCACTACGTTGTGTATCTTTCGCGCTTCAAGGATGGAAAGTGGGGCCGGCCAGAAGTATTGCCCTTTTCGGGCGAATACCGAGATTCTGATCCGGTGATCAGTCTTGATGGCAATACACTGTATTTCGTTTCTGATCGGCCAGCAGCAGGTCTTGAAGCGAACCGTTTCCATGCCTGGGCCGTGAGTCGCACCGCTACAGGGTGGACCAACCTCCATGCCCTTTCAGGCCCTGTAAACGAAAAAGGGAATACCGAGTTTGTATCCTTCGCGTCAAATGGCAATCTCTATTTCACTTCTGATCGGAGCAGCACCTCATTTGACGTTTACCGCAGCCGTTTGATCGATGGCAAATACCAGGCGGCAGAGAGCCTAGGGACGGCCATCAACGACGGTCGTTACACTATAGAAGCATTCGTCGCTCCGGATGAGAGTTACATTCTTCTCGGCAGCTTCGCTCTTGATAGCCTGGGCAACGCTGATCTTTATATCAGTTACAACAGGAACGGAAACTGGTCTAAGCCCGTAAATCTAGGTCCAACGATCAATACGCGCGCCCGCGACTACAGCCCGCGGATTTCACCCGACGGCAGATATCTTCTTTTTTCGAGCGAAAAGGGCTTCCCGACAGATAAGCGCGATCGGGCGGTTACGTATGAGGAATTCGCACAGAAAACCCGGGGGATACTGAATGGCCTGGGAAATATCTATCGAATACCGCTGGAGGAAGTGCTCAGAAACGTGAAGCAGACCGAATAAGAAAGCTGACCGGGCTAAATCAGGCGCAATCCTGCCGGCGCTGCAAAGAGCCGCTAATCTTGCTAGAATTTTGTTGTGGAACCTTCTTTACTTACCCGCAGCATCCAGAAACGCCCTGATACCTGCAAGTTTGAGGGACGCATCCTTTTCCTGACTGAAGATCCAGAGCTGATCCGGCGCCAACTGGCCGGGGAAGACCTGCCCTGGGACACGAAAAATCCGCAGAACAATCCCAAGCTGCGCGACGACATCTCCACGGACGAGATCACGCCCGCGCATATCTGCTTCTTTTTTGATGAGAAGCTGGGAGAGTGGCCTTATACCGGCCTGAAATGCGGCAATGAAGTTCCGATCAAGCGTGGAGACGTAAAGAAGGGCGGCTTTGTGGCCGCCGTCAGCGGGAAACGCCGGGGCAAGGGATCCAGCCGCGAGCAATCTCCTTACGCCGAACTATGCGCTGGCATTAAGTTGGTGATCGCGGAAAACATTGAGCGCATTTACAAGCAGAACTGCCAGAACCTGGGTGTGCTCACATCCACCGATTTCAGTCTGATTGACAAGGTCCGCGCCGGGGAAGTGATTCCACTCAACAAATTTACCGAGGGTGAAGACGATATTACCCGCCAGATCATTGAGTACGGAGGCCTGTTCCCGTTCAACGTGGCGCGAATGCAAAAGAAAGTCTTCCTGCCGCCAATCACGACGGCAAAACGGCCGATGACTATTGCGGAAAAGATTTTTGCCCGGCACATGTTGAATGCTGAGAATGAACAGGGCGTGGCTTACGTGAAGCCGGCGGATTCCGGATTTGCCCGCACCGATCTTCGTTTTAGTCACGAGTATGTAACGCCGATGTCGGCGATTTTCTTTGAGTATTTTGTAGGCAAGGACGCCAAGGTCAACGATCCGGCGACGATCCTTTTTTTCCGCGACCACCTGACTTTTCTTGATGAAGTGATCTCTGAAGAGAAAAAGAAAATGGGCTTGCTGGATCTGGCAGGCCAGCTCAAGTATAAGCAGGAAGACTTCGCAGCCAAGCAGTCAATCAGGCTCCACGGAGAGTTGAAAGATCGCAAGGGCTCGGAGGGGATCTGCCACTCCATTGTGGCGGAAATGTATGCACTGCCGGGCCAGTTGAATGTCGGGTCTGACTCGCATACACCGCATGTGGGCGCTGTGGGCTGTATCGCCTTTGGCATCGGAACCACGGACGTTTTCAATTCCTGGATCACAAAAGATGTTCGCGTGAAAGTTCCGGAGTCAGTGAAAGTGATTGTTCGCGGCCAGCGTAAGCCTAACGTTACAGCCAAGGATTACATTCTGCTGCTGCTCAGCATGGAGTACATCCGCAGCGGCAAGGCGCTTGCGAAAGTAATGGAATATTCCGGCGAAGCCATTGAAGCTCTGAGTGTAGATGAACGCGCCACCATGACCAACATGGCGGCAGAAATTGGCGGATTTACCGGCATTGTTGCGCCCGACCAGAAGACAGTGGAGTTCCTGATGGAGCGGCGAGGCATGTCGCGCGCGCGAAGCGGAAAAATATTGCGAGGGACTTTTCAGCGATCCTGACGCGCAGTACGCGCACGTGATTGAGTTGAATGCCGATGACATTACTCCCATGGTCGCCACACCGGGCGATCCGGGCAATGGCAAATTTATTCGCGACCTGAACACGCCTGTCCCGGTGGAGATTGCTTACGGCGGGACCTGCACGGCAGGCAAAAACGCTGATATGGATATGTACGCTCAGGTGCTTTCCGACGCGCTGCAACAGGGCAAGCGCGTGGCTGACTCCTGCAAGTTTTATATCCAGTTTGGTTCGCAGGAGACGCGTGAATATTGCGTACGGAAAGGCTATCTGGATATTTTCAAGCGAGCGGGAACGATCGTAATTGAGCCCAGCTGCGGCGCGTGCATCAATGCCGGGCCGGGAGTATCAACGCGTCCTGACCAGGTGGTGATCAGCGCCCAGAACCGCAATTTCCCCGGCCGCAGCGGCCCAGGGCTGATGTACCTGGCCAGTCCGTACACGGTGGCAGCCAGCGCTGTGGCGGGATACATCGTTGAGTATGAACCCAACGGCAAGGAAGCAGCGCCGTCTGGTGTTGGGCTGGAAAAGCAGCGGCGCAAGTAAGAGAGGACGATTGAGAGATCATCAGCCGCGATTGGGTCGCGCTACTTTGCTTCCAGCGTCACTTGATCAACTTTGTAACCTTTGTCGCGCAGCTGCTTGGCAATCCCTTTATCGCCGATGATATGGGCCGCGCCTACGACCACAAAAACTGGCTCCTTGCCTTTCAGGTACTCTTCCATTTTCCCCGTCATGGCGACATTGCGATCATCAAGAAGTTTTTTCTCCAGGCTTTTTGATCCCACGTCGTCCTGCTCGTCCATTACTTTTTGCAGAGCGTCAGGATCGCCAGCCACATACGCGGCTTGCGTACGCTTGATCATGTCTTTGGTCTTGTCTCCCATTTTCAAAATCGACGCCAGCATGCTCTGCTGCTCCTCATCCGAGGCTTCAGCGAAGATTGAAAGCTGGGACTCCATGGTTTCTAGTTCATCCACCCGTTGTGGGGGCTTGCTCTCATCGAGGAAGTGCATGTCAATCCCCAGCGAGGGATCTTCACCTGCCTGCTGCCATGCCATTGCAGCAATGGTTATGGCCACCACCCAGGGCTTCAGCTGTTCCATTCCCATGCGCGGCACGTTATGCCTGGTGCAATAGTCTTCCAGGGAGGCGAGCGTCTCTTTGGAGAGATGTTTGGTCAGTGAATCGTCACCGGTATACATACCGTATTGTTGTACCAGTCCCATCATCTTGGCCTGGTCGGCATTCTTGATATTGATTTCAACCGCCAGGACCTTGGCCGCCGTAAACGCCGATTCCACTTCGCGAGGAAGCGGATACATGCTGCTGTCGCCCAGATGGATCGACCCAACCAGATAAACGGTGGTGGTGGGCGAGGTGGCTTTCCACATCAGAAATCGGCGTGGTTTGGGCTGCGCTGGCGCGGCTTGCTGTGCCTGGGCCACGCCTAAGAAAGCCAACAGCACAATCAAAACCGTATGAATATGACGCCGCTTGAGCATGCAAAATCTCCTTCGAAATCAACCGCGGAATGGAGCCGATGAAAGCAAATTATACCGTTTGATGCGGCCAGGCGTTCCAATCACCAGGCGCTGTCCCTGGGTAAGGTTGGATGACGTTTTAGCGTGAAGTAAGTCAGAATAAAGACATGCGGCGTTGTCTTCTTTTATTGATTTTATCGACAGGCGCATTAAGTGTTGCCACTCAGGCGCAGACACCGACGCCTGGCACGGTGCACGCGTCCGTTACGGTAAGCGCTGATGCATCCAACAGCTACGCTCTGTATCTTCCTGGCGACTACTCGCCGGTGAAGCGCTGGCCGCTTTTGCTGGTGTTTGATCCGTTTGCGCGCGGGGAAGTATCAGTCAAACTGTTTCATGAGGCGGCAGAGAAGTATGGATTCATTATTGTGGGCAGCAATAACTCCCGTAATTTTGCCGACCCTTCATCCGCGATTCGCATCCTCTGGGCGGACGTGAAGGAGCGTTATGCCATCGATCCGCGACGGATTTACGTGGCCGGCCTCTCTGGCGGTGCGCGCGTGGCCTCGTCCGTGGCGCTGGCCTGCAAGACCTGTATTGCCGGGGTGATTGCCTGCGGAGCCGGCCTGCCGCAGGGCGCCGCCACTCCCGAACCTGAAGTTTCTGACTGGTTTCTGGTGGCCGGAACCACTGATTTCAACTATCCCGAGCAACTGCATCTTAAAGAGGCGCTTGATGCCCGCAAAGTGGCGAGCAGGTTTCTGGTTTACGACGGCCCGCATGGCTGGATGCCGAAAGAATTTGCCGATCGTGCACTGGCATGGCTCCAGTTGCGCGCGATGGCCAGAGGTCTGTCGTCCGCGGATAAGGAATTTATCGGGCAGCAATTTGAGAGCCGGGTGGCGGAGATCCAGTCGGCGCAGAAGGCCGGCGATACCCTGGCAGCGACGCGTGGCTATCGCGAGATCGCCCAGGACTTCCGCTCGTTTCGCGACGTGAAAGAGCAGGAAGCGCTGGCAAAGTCTCTGACGGAATCAGATGACTTCCGCAAAGCGAAGAAGAGAGAGAAGGCAGCCCTGGACGTGCAGGATGAGATCGCCACGAAGATCGTTAACATTGTGGCCGGCATCAGCCAAAGTTCGGACGAGCGAACGGCTCTTGTTGCTCAGCTTCAGTCCGCGGTAAATGACGCCTATCGCGACAAGAAGGAAGGTTCCAATCCAGCGCGCCAGCAAGCCATTGAGCGTGGACTTGCTTCGGCTTTTGCCTTTGCCGCAGAGAACGGCCAGCAGGCGATGCTGAAGAAAGATTATCGCTCGGCCAAGAGTATGTTTCAGGCGGGTGAGATCATCCTGCCGGACAGCGCCTGGGCGAGCTACCTGCTCGCCACGGCAAGCGCACAAATGGGCGAGAAGAAGCAGGCGATCCAGGAGTTGAAGCGAGCTTTGGAGAAGGGAATGACGAATAGGAAAGCTCTGGACGACAACGCATTTGATCGGATCAGGGATGAAGAAGGGTTCAAGGAGATTGCAGCAAAGCTCGCTGCCATCCCTAAAAGCTAAGAACTTAAGAGACCGCAAATAGATATGCCAGCCCGATGGCAATAAGGTCTTCAGGAATTGCGATCATCGCATCTTGAGTCTTGAGTTTTTCCACCAGTTTCTTGCGGGCATGGTAACCGGCAAAAGCGCCGATCAAGCCAGCGATCCCACCGAGCAGGGCGCCTGACACCCAGGCATGGCCGCCTGAGACAAACATGCAAGCTCCGCAAAGGCCTCCCGAGATGATGCGAGCAATCAGAGGCCCGGGAGCAGTGCGTTTGGGCGTCTTTGGCAGCAGGTCACCTACGTATTCGCCCAGCGCGAGCAATGAAAAGATGACAACGGCGGCCTTTGAAGCCATAAAACTGAAAGGACTGCCATTGAGCGTGAGCGTCCCAAGTCGCGCTCCCCAACTTACAGCCGCAGGCGCAGTGAATGTACGAAGTCCGGCGACGAAGCCGATACCGAGCGCCAATAGGTATTCACTCATTCGTGCGCAGCCTCTTCAGGGCATTATATGCGGTTGTGTTTTGGCCGGGGCTTTTCTAATTGGCACGCGATTGCGAGGATTCTGCGAAACCAATAGTGCCTCTAGAAAAAACTGCCTGTAACGAGTTGCGACCACGGAGCACTATCCCACAAATGAGATTACAGGAGATTTAATGATCAGATCCAGATGTCTGAAGTCAATTGTGTGGGGTGCTGTTGCAGCGGCTGCGTTTTCTTTTACCCTGGTTGGGTGTAACCAGGGCGCTCAAAGCGATAACACACCTCCGACAGTTTATATCCTCAAATGGGAACGCAACCCGAATGGCACACAAGGTGCGCAAACAACAATTCCGGCAGGAGGGAGCTTCACAGTTTCGAGCGGTTTCCTCTCTTACACTCAAGCCAACATCAGAGTGTATGGAGAAGAGGGCACAAAAGGCATACGGAAGTTCACCGTGACCGGATCGGGTGTGGGCAGATGCAGCACTGAGGTCCAACCCAACGGGCAGTTTTTCACAAGTCCAGACCCATTGACGGTGAATTTTGCGCCGTACGTGGAGACTTCTTCCCCGGGCACTACAAGGGCTTTTATGGTTTTCCACCTGGACGACTCCGTAATAGCCAATAACTCCTGCGGAGTTCACAATTACAACGGCGCTCCGCCAAATCTGGAGTACTTCCTCGACGATCCGGCAACGTGGACGATAACTGCCGTTGCAGAAAACGCTTCGGGTCTGCAAACCACAGGGACCTTCACGATTAAGGTGGAATGATCGGCAGGCCGGCATGGTCTTTCGTTCGCCGGCGACCTGCGGTCCAAATGTAATTTTGAAAATCATTTTCAAAATCGATTTGTTCCGCGGGTTGGGTTTGTCAAGATGTCCTATTTCGCGTCATTCTCGAGAGAGATTTTTGTTGACTGCGGACGTGCGTTTCGCTTATAGTTCGTAGTGTGAGACCGAGAGCGGCATCGGCGGGGAAGCCCGGAAAGGCCTGCAACTCTGTGGACTGTGGCCTATCGTTTGGGTCCCAGCTTCCGCGGCCTCTAGTGGACTGGAGTGTGTCTGATAAGGATGCATTTCTGAGCAACACATCGCCATTAGATAGGTCGCGGGCGTGTGAGAAAAGCAGCCTCTAGCCTCTAGCTGCTAGCTTCTAGCCAGAAAAAGCAAAAAGAACAGCCATTTAGCCCTTAGCTCTTAGCCCTTAGCCCTTAGCTCTGTGTTTTAGCTTCCAGGTTGGGCTGGCATTTACAATCGCGAGATGCGATTTTCACTCTGCTTGCTGCCAATCTGTTTTCTCATTTTGGCGACGCCAACATCTGTGATGGCCCAAACGTCCGGTCTTGCTAACCCGCCCAAGCCTGGCGCAGATGGCGTATATGAGGTTGCCACATCGAACCTGAAGAAGCTAGATTCCTCGGCTGCGGTTGAGTTTCCGCGCGAATTGTCTGCCTACGAAGTAGCCGATACTGTCGTAATTGAGGTGACTGTCTCAGCTCAAGGAAGCGTGAGGAAAGCAAAAGCCGTCAGCGGCAAAATCCCTGCGCTGAAAGATGCGGCGGAGAAGACGGTGAAGAAATGGGCGTTTGAACCGTACATGGTCAACGGCACACCCGTACCTGTACGCACCGAAATTACTTTGAACTTCAATAACACCCTGGACCACTACCGTGACCCGAACGGTGATGTCCCGGTGCACCTGGACGAGAAGACCGCGCAAGGACTTATCGCGAAGAACGTCCAACCGCAATATCCGCCGGATGCGCGCCTGGCCCGCATCCAGGGAGCGGTGGAATTGCGTGTGATTGTGGGCGAGGACGGGCGGGTCCATGCCCTGCACATCATTAAGGGACATCCAATGCTCGCGGCAGCCGCTTACAATGCGGTGCGTCAGTGGGAGTTCAAGCCGTATGTTGAGAACGGGAAGGCTCTTCCGGTGGATACAAACGAGACTGTCACGTTTAGCATTCGATGATTGGTGTAAGCAGGCGATTACATGACAAGCGGATTGCTAATTTCGCTCACGACTTTTTTTGTCGCGCTCCGCTGCATTGCGTCCCAGCAGCCAAAATCGGGCTAGCTGGGAGCAGCTGCGCGCGAGCCTGCGGCGCAAGGAAATGTTGCTTTGATGCTCTTATGGCACGACTCCGCAGCCCTCGCTTGCGGTGCTCGCATCGGGCTAACCGCTAAGTCGTGCCCTGACACTTGTTTCGTGGTCCTAAAGGCAGCTGAAAACAACGGCAAGCTTCTGCGAAGGGATGGGCCCCAGGGCCCATGATTTTTCCCTTGAATAGCGGAATATAATTTTTCCATGCCCTATGTCTGGAGTTTTACGCTTTTGGACGACGCATATTTTTTTCTCAACCGAGCAAAGTCCATGACAGACACACCATCGGCCAAAAAGGGAAAAGGCCGGTTCATTCGATCATCGGTTCTCTTCAGTTGGCAGGCCTTAGAGGAAGCGACAAAATCTCAGCTTAAGCACTTGCCAACAGTATCCGTTCCGAAGAAGTTTTCCGAGAAGGTAAAACTCGCACTAAAACTGCAGGGCACTCTATATGCTTTCAAAGAAGCAGACTTCTATCTGCACTACAAAGTACGCAATGACATTATCCATGTGAATCATGGTTCGCCTGATCCAACACTTGGCGATGCGGAGAAAATGTTCAACTACTGCAAGGCGATGCTTCAAAGCTTACATCCAAGAGACGAAATATTGATTACAATTGACCCCATCTGAACCAATTGAGAAGCTCGCTCGGCTAGGTGTGACAAGATTGACAGTTCATCTTGAGTTGGTTCCTCGGTAGTGCTTCCTAGCGTCTCCCAAGTTGGCCGTTAGCGCCTTGTCAGGGGCTTCCGTTCGATACTTGTTGGCCAGGCTCTCGAGCTTTTGATCAATCTTGTTCCCTTCGGTCAGTAGTGCTTTGTACGCTTCGACGGCAAGCAGTTTTGACTCTGGATTTTCTGAAATAAGTTCAATCAGTTTTAAAAACCGTTCTTTATAGCTTGCGAATCCCAATCCCTCCAGTTCGATCTCTTCTGGAATGTCTTTTAAGAGTTTGGGCATCGCTCTCTTGAGAACTTTGAGACGATTCTTAACCCCCTGACTGCTCTTACTTGCCATAGCTGTTTCAATTGCTTTGAGCTGAGCTTGAACCCTCGCTTCCTTGTTTGATTGCCATGCTGCAATACAAAATGGTAACGCTAAACCGAGAGCTCCAAAGAACCATTTGATGTATTCACCTATTTGAAAATTGCTGTTTTCCGACTCTAGTTTCTTGGTTTCTTGTTGAATTTTCAGAATCTCAGCTTTCTTGGCGTCGACCTCGATATTCAATTTTGTAATAGTGAGTTCTTGAGCGCGTGCATCTGACTTGAGTTTTTCAATTTCTGCGCGTGTCTTCTGGTCTGTTAATGATTCGCCCCCTCCGAAGCATGACGCAATCAACACAAAACCGCCGATTAAAAGTAGGCTTGAACGACCCATTGTGGCTTTCCTTTCAGTGAGCGGGCGGAATTATTGAGGTTGCATTCGACTATGTCAAGTGTGTTGATGTCGCATTTTCGCCTGAATCAGCATGTATCGAAAGAACTCCACATTTGAAATTGAGTTTTTGAAATTGAAGCCATCCGCAAGGGTGGTTTGTTTTATTTTTCTGCCCATTCGCGTGCAAAAGCGGCACGCGGATGTGGATGCCCTTTTATCCATCAATCGATCGGAGCGAAAACATGACAAGACAAGATGTAAGAGCAGCCATTGTGGCGCTTGCGGAAAAGCTGAAGCAGGTGCCGACCGTAGCGGAGCTGATGAAGCACGCAGGCATCGACCGTCCGGAGATCAGGAAGCATTTTGGCAATTACAAACAAGCGCTGGAAGAATGCAATCTGGAGGTGCCGGAACGAGGCAGAAAAGTAGAGATTGACCGGCTGTTCCTGGACTGGGCGGAGGTGGTACGCGCGCTCAAGAAGATCCCAACGGTTTTTGAATACGAAAGGCGGAGCAAATACAGTTCCCGTCCGCTGACAAGGTGCGCCGGCTCATGGAACATGGTTGGAGAACGGATGAAGCTGTATGCCGAAGAGCATGGACTGGATGGCGAGTTCAGAGACGTGCTGGAACTGGTTGAGCTACAGCCGAGCAGGCGGACGGGGCGGCGCCGCCGCGTCGTCGACCAAGGTATCCACCGAGCACGACACCGAGCGAGCAATGAAGGACAGCCGGCCAACGTATGGCGCGCTGATAGCGGCATGGGGGCACGTTTATGGTCCAACGAACGAAAGCGGAGTGATTAGCCTGTTTGGCGCCATGGCAACAACCCTGGGATTCCTGATACTGAAGGTGCAGACGGAATTCCCGGACTGCGAAGCGGTACGCGTGGCCGGGAAAGACCGGAACAGGCCGGTGAAAATTGAGTTCGAATACGAAAGCCGGAACTTTCTGCGGCACATGCATGATCCGACGGATGCGACATTATTGTCTGCTGGGAGCACAATTGGCCGGAGTGTCCGCTGGAGGTGATTGAGCTGAAGAAAGCAGTCAGGCAGAACCAAATCTTCACCACGGAGGCACGGAGACACGGAGAAAAGCTGAAGTTGAAGGGCAAAAGCTTACCACTGATGAACAGGGACGACACTGATCTGAAGGAAGAATAGAAGACCTACCGCGGATGAACGCGGATCAGGAAAGCAAAACCTTTGAAACACAGAGGAGCAGAGGAAGCGGAGGAACAGGAGAATCAGAAATTGCCAGAAATGCCAAAATTGCCAAAATCGCCGAAATTGGAAAGGCAAAACCTTACCACTGATGAACAAGGATGACACTGATCGGAAGGAAGAATAGAAGACCTACGCATCACGCGAATCAACGCGGATCAGGAAAGCAAAACCTTTGAAACACAGAGGAACAGAGGAAGCGGAGGAATCAGGCAATTGCCAGGAATGCCAAAATTGCCAAAGATCGCCGAAATTGAAAACCAAGAACCGTTGAAACGGGGAGGAACATAGGAAGCCGAGGAATGACGTGAATACTTGAGCGATGGAAACCCACTCCACCCTGCCATGAGAAGGCAGGGTGAAAGCAGGTAAATGGCTCAGTTACTTTGCTTGCAAGGGCTGCTCGTGGATCGGTGGCTGGCCCTGGGCCGGGGTTTTGAAAGAAAAGATCGGACCAACCGGTTGGCCGGTGCTGGTGGTCATCTGGACGTAGTAGGTGGTGTTGGGCTGCAGATTGACGAGAGACGCGCGGTGGTTGTCGCCGCCGGATTTCTCGATGGCGTCGACCGCCCCGGTGAGATTGTTGGGGTCGGTGCCATAGTGCATACCCAGGTTTGCGCCTTGTTTCGAGGTCCAGGCGATCTTTGCCGAATTGGCGTTGGCAAACTCCAGTACGGGCTTAGTGACATCCGTGCCGGCTTGCTGATTGGTGGCGGCAGGCTGAGTGGTTGCGGGAGTCTGCGCTGCGGCAAAGCAGGCGCAGAGCAGCATCAACGCTGCGATTTTGAAAATTTTCATCATAGTTCCCCTCCAGTGCTACGACGGTGGCTTGATAAGTCCGAAGGGTTTAGGCGAAAGAAGGTTGTCTTGGTGTAGGGCCTAAACCGCGGATTTGCGCGGATGAACGCGGATCAGGTAATTGCCAGAAATGCCAAGATCGCCAAAGATCGCCGAGATTGAAAACCAAGAACTTTGAAACACAGAGGAACAGAGGAAGCGGAGGAATACTTGAAGTGAGAGCGTCAGCTGTTCACAACGGCATTTTCGAATCAGGAGGGCGGATCAGGACGGCAACCTGGCTTATAATCAGCCGGAAAAGAGGGAGGTAGGCTTATGGAGACACAGCATATCAACCGCATCAGCGGAAGAGTTTTGATCACTCTTTCCCTTATAGCATTCGTAACGGTGCTGACCGGATACGCGCAGGCGCCGCTACCGGACGAAGGCACCGGGGCGCACATCTTTCAACTGGCAATCTTGGCGATAGTGCCGACGATTTTGCTTTTCCTGGTCTCAGCGGATTGGCGGCAGCCGCGGCGAAGCGCGAAGCCACTAGCCATTTCGAGCGCGGCCCTGGTCCTGGCTTTTGCAGCCCTCTATTATCTTGAGCACTACTGGTGGCGGTAGGGGGATTGGGTCATTACTGAATCAGACTTACCGCGGATTTACGCGGATGAGCGCGGATCAGACAATTGCCAGGGATCGCCGGAATCGAAAAGCAGAAACCTTTGAAATGTGGAGGAACGGAGGAAGTGGAGGAACCAGTCGGGTGGCGTGTTACATCCGAGGGTAAAAGGCAAGCACAAGGTCCTTCAGGGCTACTCGCCCGCCGGCAAGAACGCGGGCTCTCTTACGCCCTTCAGGATGACGAATCTTAAGTTGTAGGTGAAGATCGATTTCCAAACTGGTCTACTATTGCCAGCCAGGCGGCTTTGCACTTTTAGCCCTTCCCGTGTTACTCTTTTTAAGTCACTTACAGGACGAGATTTAGAGAAATAGGAGTCGACCAGAATTCAGTGTTAGCGAGAGAGCGCAAGGCCGACGTCATCAACCGCTTCCGTACGCATCAATCTGATACGGGCAGCCCGGAAGTCCAGATTGCCATACTCAGCGAGCGTATCAAGGAGCTGACGGAGCACTTCGAGAACCACAAGAAAGACCATGCCTCCCGGCGGGGTCTTCTCATGATGGTCAGCAAGCGCCGCCGCCTGCTGGACTATCTGAAAGTGTACGATACTGAGCGTTACAAAGACGTCATCCAGAAACTTGGCATCCGTAAATAACCGATCGAGAACGAGCGGACAAACGGTCGTCTTAGTGCCGGCGGGATACGTGTGTTTTCCGTCGTCACATGCTTAAGTTGCTCTCTTTTTGAATTCAGACTGCTGGTCCTCCTGGAAAAGAGGAACTGATGAAGCAGACAGCCACTGTTGAACTTGCAGGCGGCAAAACCCTCCAATTTGAAACGGGGCATTTAGCGAAACAGGCGCAGGGCTCAGCCATTGTGCGCCAGGGAGACAACGTAGTTCTTGGCACCGCATGCGCCTCGCCCGACCCCCGCGAAGGCATAGATTTCTTCCCCCTTACCGTTGATTATCGCGAATACACCTACGCCGGAGGACGCATCCCCGGTGGCTTTATCAAGCGCGAAGGCCGTCCGCAGGAACGCGAGACGCTGACCGCCCGCCAGATTGATCGTCCCATCCGCCCGCTGTTTCCGGAAGGCTTCCGCAATGAGACCCAGGTGATAGCCCTGGTGCTGTCAGCCGATACGGAAAACGATCCTGACGTTCTGGCCATTAACGCCGCTTCGGCGGCCCTGACGCTTTCTGAGATCCCGTTCCATGGTCCGGTGGGCGCGGTACGCATTGGTTTGGTCAATGACCAGATGATCGTGAACCCCACGTACGCAGAAATGCGCGAAAGCCTGCTCAACATCATGGTGGTGGGAACGGCTGAAGGCATTGTGATGGTGGAATCGGGCGCGAAGGAAGTTTCTGAAGACCAAGTGCTGAAAGCGATTGAATTTGCGCATGAGCAGATCAAGAAAATCTGCGGCGCGCTGACCGATCTGGCAGCCAAGAACGGCAAGAAGAAGCTGGAAGTGAAAGCGCCGGAGTTCGATCAGAAATACTTTGATCAGCTCAAGTCAAAAGTGGGCAAGCAGCTGATTGACGCTTTGGACACGGCGAAGCATCCCAAGCACGAAAGCTACGAGAAAGTCCGCGAAATCAAGAAAGCGCTGAAAGCCGAGCTGCCGGAAGACGACAAAGAAGCCGCAGCCAAGCTTTCCCGCTATTACGAAGCATTGCGCGAGCAGATCTTCCGCCAGCAGGTAACCAAAGACCGCAAGCGGCCAGACTCACGCGCGTTTGACCAGATTCGCGATATATGGATTGAAGTGGGCGTGCTGCCCCGCACGCATGGTTCCGCCGTGTTTACCCGCGGTGAAACTCAGGCGCTGGTTACCACCACGCTGGGCACGCCCGACGACGCGCAGCGCATTGAGCGGTTTGAAGGCGAAACCAAAAAGCGCTTCATGATGCACTACAACTTCCCGCCATTTTCAGTGGGCGAAGTGGGCCGCATGACCGGTGTTGGCCGTCGTGAGATTGGCCACGGAGCGCTGGCAGAGCGCGCGCTTTTGGCCGTATTGCCGGACGTCGAAAACTGGCCTTACACGATGCGCGTGGTTTCAGACATCCTGGAATCAAACGGATCATCGTCTATGGCCACGGTTTGCGGCGCTTCACTCTCATTGATGGATGCGGGAGTACCGCTTTCGTCGGCTGTGGCGGGCGTGGCGATGGGTCTGGTGAAAGAAGAAGACTCCTACGCCATCCTCTCTGACATTGCCGGAGCCGAAGACCATTATGGCGATATGGATTTCAAAGTCGCTGGAACACGGAAGGGAATTACCGCGTTACAAATGGACATCAAGGTGATGGGCATTACGTCGCAAATTATGCAGGAAGCGCTGGAACAGGCAAAGCGCGGGCGTTTGCATATTCTGGACAAGATGGAAGGCACCATCACCACGGGACGCGAAAATATTTCCAGCTTCGCGCCGCGTATTTACACGCTGCAGATTCCGGTGGACAAGATCCGCGACCTGATTGGTCCGGGCGGAAAGATGATTCGCAGCATTATTGAAGAAACTGGCGTGAAGATTGACGTGGACGATAGCGGCAGAGTGAACGTCGCTTCCAACGACGGTCCTTCAGCGCAACGCGCGATCCAACGCATCAACGATCTGACGGCGGTGCCGGAAGTCGGCAAGACGTATCTGGGCAAAGTGGTGCGGCTGGCTGAGTTTGGCGCGTTCGTCGAAATCATTCCGGGAACCGATGGTCTGCTGCATATCAGCGAAATTGCAGAACATCGGGTGAAAGAAGTGAAAGACGAACTCAAGGAAGGCGACCAGGTGCTGGTCAAAGTCCTGGGGATTGAAGGAAACAGGATTAAGCTGAGCAGGAAGGCGATCCTGCGCGAGCAGCGCGCAAAGATGGGCGGCGGCGAGGGCGGTGGTTCAGCCGAGGGCGGACCTTCAGGTGGAGGTTCCGGCGAAGGTGGAGAGCGGAGTGAGCGTCCAGAGCGTCCGCCGGCTCAGCCACGCGGAGAAGGTGAAGAGACCGTCACGTTTGAAGGCGGCGGTGACTTTGCCGACGATGAAGGCGGCGAGCCCAACTTCAACCGAGAAGATGCGAACCGGGAGACTGTCGCGGCTGGCAGGCCGGATCGTCCAGAGCGTCCACGTGGAGATCGTCCACCGGGCGGAGGCGGAGATCGCGGGGGCCGTGGCGGAAGTGGAGGTAGGCATCGTCGTGGAGGTTCCGGCGGAGGCCGTGGCCCGCGCGGCGGAGGCGATCGCGGCCCACGTGGTGGCAGCGGCGGTGGTGGTGATCGCGGCAATCGCTAAAACAGCAATTAGCCGTTAGCAAATAGCAATTGGCCTTTGAGTTGCGGATACCGCTCTCGGATGGCTGATTGCTATTTTGCTTTTCTGCACAGCACTTTATCCGCAAAGGAATCAACGATACATCGCCGCACCCAAGGCACTCGGCCCGCCTTACATAGGCTAACTGCTATTGCCAATGGTGCTGTTACGCCGCCGTACCCGCTCCGTGGCACTTCTTGTATTTTTTGCCCGACCCGCAAGGGCACGGATCATTTCTTCCGACCTTGGCTTGCCCGCGCACCACCTGTTGCGGCGCGGTTGTGCCATTCGATCCTGCCATGCGGGCCTGTTCCAGTTCTTTCTTCTTGCGACGTTGAAACTGCGCTTCCAGGTCATCCATTGATGTCGAAGCGCGCTTCCTGCCCGGTAACGCCTGTTGCTGGTCCCCATTTGGCTCATCGATAACCGGCGCCGGTGGCGTCGCGGGCGCATCTACAATCTGCATGTGGAACAGGTAGCGCACCGCGTCCTTTTGCGCCTTTTGCATCATCTCTTCAAACATGTCAAACGACTCGCGTTTGTACTCCACCAGCGGATCGTGCTGGCCGTAACCGCGCAACCCAATGCCTTCTTTCAGGTGGTCCATGCTGAGCAGATGGTCTTTCCACAGCGTGTCCAGTACGCTCAGCATGATCATGCGTTCGTGATAGCGCATGGCATCGGCGCCAATCTGTTTTTCCTTAGCGTCATAAAGCTCTTTCAGCTTCTCAAAAATCTGATCGCCCAGTTCCTGACGATTGAGCTGGCCGGCGTCAATGCCTTGTTTCTCCATCTCAAGGCCAAACTGTTCGATCAGAAATTTGTTTAAGCCTTCAATGTCCCACTGGTCGGCGTGAACATTGCGCGGCGCAAACTTGTCCAGCGCTTCGCCCACCATGGTGGCAACATAATCTTCCAGGATCAAATCTTTCTGGTCGATCCCCGCAAGCAATTCCTTGCGCAGACCGTAAACTGCCACGCGCTGCTTGTTCATTACGTCGTCATATTCCAGCACGTGCTTGCGCGACTCAAAATTCTGCGCTTCAACCGCTTTCTGCGCGACCTCAATGCGGCGTGAAATCAGTTTTGATTCAATAGGCACGCCTTCTTCCATGCCCAGGCGCTGCAGCAGCGTAGAAACCCATGCCTTGGCGAAAATGCGCATCAGGTCGTCTTCCAGCGAGAGATAGAAGCGGGAAGAGCCAGGGTCGCCTTGTCGGCCGGCGCGTCCGCGAAGCTGATTGTCAATGCGTCGTGCTTCGTGGCGCTCCGTGCCCAGAATGTGCAGGCCACCAACGCTCACCACTTGTTCGTGCTCGGCATCAGTTTCTTTTTTGTATTTGTTATACGTCTCGTTCCATTTGTCCGCCGGACACTTATATTCCTGCCCGTTGTAATAGAAGACGATATTCTCTGACGTGTCCTGTTCCAAAACCACTTCGCCGCCCGCAGCGCGCAGTTGCTGCGCTATTCCTTTTTTCACCATCTCCTGGCGGCCCATAAACTCAGCATTGCCGCCCAGCAGAATATCAGTGCCGCGGCCAGCCATGTTGGTCGCGATGGTCACCTGGTTCATGCGGCCGGCCTGCGCCACAATCTCGGCTTCCTTCTCGTGATATTTGGCATTCAGCACCACGTGCTTCACGTTCTTCTTCTTCAATAGCTCAGAGATGCGCTCTGATTTCTCAATCGACGTGGTGCCCACCAGCACCGGCCGGCCTTCCACGGCAATCTTCTGGATCTCATCCGCCACGGCATAATACTTTTCCTTCTCCGTGCGATAGACAACGTCCGCATTCTCTTTGCGCAGCATCACGCGATTGGTGGGAATCACCACCACCAGCAGCTTATAAATCTTGTCGAACTCCGCAGCTTCCGTTTCTGCCGTTCCCGTCATGCCGGCCAGCTTTTTGTACATGCGGAAATAATTCTGGAAGGTAATGGTTGCCAGCGTCTGCGTTTCGCGCTCGACCTTTACCCCTTCCTTGGCCTCAATCGCCTGGTGCAGGCCATCGGACCAGCGGCGTCCCGGCATCAGGCGACCGGTGAATTCATCCACAATCAGCACTTCGCCGTCTTTCACCACATACTCCACGTCTTTGCGATACATGGCGTGGGCCTTTACGGCGGTTTCAACGTGGTGCTTCATCGCCCAGTTTTCCGGATCGGAAATATTGTCGATCCCCAGCAGGCGCTCCACCTTGTCCCAGCCCTGGTCGGTGATCATTGTGTTCTTGTGCTTTTCGTCCACCACAAAGTCGCCCGTATATTCCTTGGGTTCTCCCGGCGGCTTCTCAATCTCCTCACCTTTCACCAGGTGCGGGACAACGCGGTTTGCCTTGTCGTATTTGTCAGTCGATTCGTCGCTTTGGCCGCTGATGATCAGCGGCGTTCTGGCTTCGTCAATCAGAATGGAATCAACTTCGTCCACAATGCCAAAGTTATGCCCGCGCTGCACGCACTCGGCCAGATCGAATTTCATGTTGTCGCGCAGGTAGTCAAAGCCGAATTCATTGTTGGTGCCATACGTTACATCGGCGGCGTAGGCTTCGCGACGCTCATCGTCATCCAGATCATGCACAATCACGCCCACGCTCAGGCCCAGAAAGCGATAGAGCTTGCCCATCCATTCTGAGTCGCGCTTGGCCAGATAGTCGTTCACCGTCACCACGTGGACGCCGTCGCCGCTCAACGCATTCAGGTAAACCGGCAGGGTTGCCACCAGGGTCTTGCCCTCGCCGGTTTTCATCTCGGCGATCTTGCCCTGGTGCAGCACAATGCCGCCAATCAACTGAACGTCAAAGTGGCGCATGTTCAGCACGCGCTTGCCGGCCTCGCGCGCCACGGCAAATGCTTCAGGCAGCACCTCATCCAGGGCCTGGTTACGCGCCTCAATCCGCTTCTTGCTCCACTCCTCAATCTGGCCGCGAACGTCCTGGTCCGGAGCGTTTTTCATTTCCACGGAAAGGCGTGCGATTTCGGTCTCCGCCTCCTGCGTACGCTCTTTGATTCGGGCGCGGAACTCCGCCGTCTTGGCGCGAAGCTGCTCGTCGGTGAACTGCTGAAACTGGGAGTCAAACGAATTAATCTGGTCCACCAGCGGACGCAGCCGCTTGATCTCACGTTCATTACTGGTGCCAAAAACCTTGGCTAATGCTTTTCCTATCAAGTGTGGTTTTCCCTTAGAAGTTACTCGGTTGTGGGGACAAAGTTACTCAAATTAAAGCCTAACATATTGGATGAGGCTGACCGCCGTAGCGGTTCGGCCCTCAGTCTTGTCTCAATCATTGCCCCGGCGATTGTCTCGACCGCACAATTTGTGCGAGGTTTCGCGGTGGCTATTCGATCGATCTTGCGAGCTATTCATGTGTCTTACCTTGCGCGGTTTCTGATTCGTGTTATAAGGTGTTTATCAGTGGCTAATTTGCGGGTTTCCGACCACCAGATGTCCCTGCAATTTCGGCCCACTCTCCCGCATGAGTCGGCGCCTCCAAAGTAAGCGTAACACACTGTAAACAAACAGCTTATGCTAGCATTTGTGATCTTAAAAAGCAAGGGTTTTCTTGGCTAAGATCAATGAAATTTCCTCGACACTGTCGTCTTCAGCCAGGCCGCCCTAACCTGTCATCCTGACCGAAGTCCGAGCGACCCTGAGCGAAGCCGAAGGGGCCCCTGGCCCGCGCGGTTTTCGCGGGCTGGGGTTGGAAGGGGAGTAGGGCGAGTGGAAGGATCCCGATGCTCTGTTCTGCACCATGCCGCATCAAGGCGTTCTCACCAATAAAACCGTGGAGCGCAGGCGCCCTCGCCTGCGTCACTGAACACTGGTGCCGCAGCGACACCACCCCATTTGGCTTCCCCCAACCGGCAAAAATCTAGACGCAAGAAAAACCCCTCCCCCAGCGACATGCCGTCCCGAGCCGGAGCACAAAAACAGCACACAATTCACAATTCGTCGCGCAGGCGAGGGATCTGCTCCGCTGCTCTAAACAGGATACGAATTCATCTTCGCCAGAGGTACCAAGCCTTTTTCTGGCCTCACGATAATCGCGGGTGCCTCATCCTTCCCACCCTTGGTTTCTGCGAAGGGTGGGAACCGACACATTATTCTTTTGCCTCTCGAACCACGAAACACGTATCAGGGCACAACTTGGCACAAAGGCAAACGACAATGCTATCCCTACGACAGATCAAGCGCCGTTAGGCGCGACCACAAGTTAGCCCAGTGCGGCCCGAGGCGCGCTTGCGCGCTGAAGGGGTAAGCGCTGGGTAGGCCTGCGGCAAGAATGCTAATCTTCCACATGCAAACAGACACAGGCAAACCTGCCCAGATTGCTTCGTGGGGACATCTCACCGGTTATCTTCTCATCACTGCAGCCATCACTGCCTGGGGCTTTCATATTCAAAAAGCGGGCCTGGGAAATGCGCCGGCCGGCGAACTCATTGACCACAGCCAGGTGATAAAGAACTACACCCTTGGCATTCTGGCCGACTGCGCCTTGCTGTATTACTGCTGGGTTGGCGTCCATTGGCGTGGCGGAAATCTGGCCACGCTTTCCGGCGGACTCTGGAACTCATGGCGAATGCTGGCCAAAGATATCGCGATTGCAGTGCCGTTCTGGGTGTTGTGGGAAGCAACCGCGTATGGTGTGCACTGGCTGCTGGGACCGGGCAATAGTGCCCGATCGGTCGCGGCCCTCTTGCCGCAAAGTCTGCTTGAAGTTCTGCTCTGGATTCTAGTGTCCATAACCGCTGGCTTTTGTGAAGAGCTGCAAAGCCGCGGTTATCTACAACGCCAGCTCCATGCGTTAACCGGAAGCATCGTGGCTGCCGTTCTGGGGCAAGGTGTGTTGTTCGGTCTGATGCACAGCTATCAAGGTTGGAAACAGGTCATCGTGATCAGCGCGCTCGGAGTGCTTTATGGAACACTCGCCGCCTGGCGCAGGAATCTGCGCGCAAACATCATCGCTCACGCGTGGTCTGATGTCTGGGAAGGCTGGCTGAAACAGTTGGTATGGACTTAGGTTGGTGTGGATTTAGAAAGGCAAATGCTACGCCGGGGCCGAACATGCGCGGTGTTTACGTGTTGGAGCAGGCAGGCGAGCGATCTGCCCGCTGCCGTAAAAGGGGGACACGAATCATCTATCAGATTACCAGCCGCCCCCATTACTCCCAAAGTCGTATTACCGCCTCTCGCTCCCGTCTAACCGATCTTTAAGTGCACCTCCTGATCTTCGTTTGACCCACCTGAGCAATTGTTTCTCCTTGGTCTCCCCGCTACGCTCAAGTGGGTAACGAATCCAGCAAAGGAGCGAGTTTCATGAAAAAGCTGTTAGCAGTCTTAGCGGTTTTTGTACTCAGCGTGGCCGTGATGGCGCGTCCACAAAGCGGTTCTCAGCCGAGTGATCAGTCCTCACCCAGTCAATCCCAGACAAAGCCGAGTGACCAGGGTCAATCCAACACCAGCAGTGCCACCGGTAACCAGGGCCAGAAAATGAGTGGCACCGTCAGCAAAGACGGCAAGTCCTTTACCAATGACGCGGACAACAAAAAATACAAAGTGAGTAACCCGGACGCGCTGCAGGGCCATGAGGGCCAGCAGGTCTCGCTGATCCTGGCGATAGATCCGGATACGAACACCGTCCACATCATTCAGGTCGGAGGGCCGCAATAGTTGCAAAGCTGATCACCTCAGAGATCAGTCTGGAGAAAAAGTTCCTTGGGCTGCAACAGAGGCTGCAGCCCATTTCACCGAAAGAAGGTTTCATCCATGGTTGTAAATTTTGTTCCGTTGCACGATCGCATTCTGGTGCGCCGCGTGGAAGAGCAAGAGACCACGAAAAGCGGCCTCATTATCCCTGACACAGCCAAAGAAAAACCGCAGGATGGCGAAGTCCTGGCTGTCGGCAAAGGTAAGGTCAAGGACGACGGCAAATTTATTCCTCTCCAGATCAAGCCTGGTGATCGTGTCCTTTTTGGTAAATATGCCGGCACAGACATCATCCTGGATGGCGAGGACTACCTCATCATGCGGGAAGACGAGGTCCTGGGCATCAACCTTGGGACTGCGACCGGCAAGCGGGCAAGCCAGGGAGCTACTGCCAGATCCGCCTGACAGTTTCATTGATTGCCAAATGGATTGCCCAAAAACGACTGCTAACAACGGGGTGCTAGGCGCGTTCGCGCCAACACTGCGAATCACGGAGCAAGTTCTATGAGCAGGCTGTCAAAGATTATTGCGGCGGGTGGACCCAGAGGCAATGTTGAGGCTGTCCGGCAAGTTGGTGAGCAAGCCCGGGACATCCGCGCTGACGCAGTTTTTCTCCTCGGTAGCCTGACCCCAAAAAATGCCGATCCACGCGAGTACGGTCGCGTGCTCAGCGCGCTGGGCGAAACGAAGCTCCCCGCGTTCTATATTCCCGGACCAGACGACGCTCCGTTTGGCGAGTTTCTGCGCGAGGCGGCCAATATTGAAAATGTGTTTCCCAACATTCACGGCGTTCACGGCACGTTTGCCATGGCTTCGGGCCATGAAGTGATAACCGGGATGGGAGGCACGATTCTGGATGACATGAGAACCGAACGCGACGAGATCGAAACTCTGCGCTATCCTGGTTGGGAACTCGAATACCGGCTGAAGTTTCTGAAAGAACTGAAGGACTATCCCAGGGTATTTCTCTTTACTACCTTTCCCGAACACAAGGGACTGCATGAGAATGGCAGTTCAGTCGTCGCGGAAGCCATTAAGACCTACAAACCACGTTTAGCGTTGGTGGCCGGGCGCGAGCACAAACGCGAGATGGTTGGCACATCATTGCTGATTGGCCTGGCAAGCCTTGCCGAGGGCGCTTTTACCGTGATCGATATGCGCAGAAATGAAGCGAAGCCGGGCGTCCTGCGTCACACCGCCAGCGCCGCCTGACCGGTACAAAAAGCCGCAGTTCAATAGCAGACAGAGCGTCGGTTACGAAAGACACTTTCAAACTCTAAAGAAAGTCTAATGGAGCCCCGGGGCTTCCCGTCCCGAATATGTGGCGAATGCCCCTGAAACCCGCGTTTCATGCTGCTTTCCGCGGCCCGTCGACCGTTCGTCACATGTTCCTTAACTTCACTCGCGAAGTTTTAGAAACCCTAATTACCGCTGTGACTGGTAGTAGAAGTGGAACCCTTCTACTCTTGAGGCATGGCGAGATGGATGAATCAACACGAGGTTTTGGCGGCTGTAATCTTTGTCGGCCTCTCGCTGGCGCTCACGGCTTTTTTTGCTTTGCTGGAGCGGCGTTATAAACAGCAACTAACGGGTGTCCGCAAAGATCGAATTTCATAACGCGGTTCGCTTGAATCGGCGCTCCGCCTGATGCACTTAAACATAAAAAGCCCGCCGGGTCACGGCGGGCTTTCCTTCAGGCTGATTGTTATTATCGGTTGGATTGCTGGGCTGCTGCTGCGCGCTGGGCCACAATCTTTCTGGCATTTTCCGCCAGCTCTTTGGCTTTCGGGAGCTGGTTGAGCGCCGCGATCACCTGCGGATCATTCTCCGCTCGCACGCGCAGGCCTTCTTCCTGCCCAAACTCAGAGATGAAGAGTTCCGTCTTGATGTTGGACTTGATGTAGTCGGAGCCTTCAGTCAAGTCTGCTTCAGTAAACGGGATCTTCTGGGATTCCAAAAACTTACGGAATTCCTGCATCACTGCGTCAGTCACTTCAAAATTCTTGTCCACATGGCGGTTGGCCAGGTAGTGCTTGGCGAAATTAAAGAACGCGTATTTAACCAGCAGGGAATCCTCAAAGTGTGTGGTCTTGAACGGCTTTACTTTCACGTCGGGCGTGATGCCGCCTCCGCCAAACATGGTGCGCCCGCTATCGGTCAGTTTGACTTCCTTGGAAGGCGTCGTCGTGTTGGTGTTGGCATTGTTGTTGGGATTATCTTCCTGTTCCCGCGCGTAGTAATAATCGTAAAGAGAAACGCCGTTGTAATCGCGTTGGATAAGGCGTCCGCTCGGCGTGTAATACTTTGCCGTGGTAAGCGCCAGGCCGGTGTTCTCGGACAGCGGATAGACGGTCTGTACCAGACCTTTGCCAAACGTTACTTCGCCCACGATCAGTCCACGATCATGGTCCTGGATGGCGCCGGAAACAATCTCCGCTGCGGAAGCCGTGCCGCGATTCACCAGAACTACCAGCGGATAATCTTTCCCGCTGTTGCCGTGTGCAGCCTTGTACATCTTTTCCGGTGAGCTGCGGCCGCGATGAGAGACGATGACCTGTCCCTTCTTCAGGAATTTGTCGGCCACGCCCACACCTTCATTCAGCAGGCCGCCGGGATTGCCCCGCAGGTCAAGGATCAGGCCTTTCAGATCGCCAAAGCCTTGCAGCGCGTCTTCCACTTCCTGTTCCGTGGTTTCATTAAATGCCGTTACGTGCATGTAGCCGATGCCCGGCCGCACCAGGAATTTCAGGTCAACGCTGTTGCGCGGAATCTCGTCGCGAATCACGTTGAACTCAAGCGGCTTCTCCGTGGCTTCGCGCAGAATTGAAATGTGGACGTTGGTGCCTTTTGGTCCTTTGAGCAGGTCGGCCACATCGCTCACGCTCATGTTGTCCGTGGCTTTGGCGTCGACGGCAATGATCACGTCGCCCGGCCGCAACCCGGCTTTGTATGCGGGCGTTCCGGCGAAGGGGGCCACCACAATAATTTTGTTGTTGCGCGGGGCAATCTGCATGCCTACGCCGTAATACTTGCCGCTCTGTTCTTCACGCAGCAGCGAATATGACTTGGGATCGAAGAAGTTCGAGTGCGGATCAAGCACGTGCAGCATGCCCGGGATGGCGCCGTTGTAAATCGCTTTGTCAGGATTTAGCGGTTCCGCGTAATTCTGCTCAACCAGGTTATAGACTTCTGAAAACTGGCGGAGACTGTCGCGGACGTCATTGTCCGAAGCGCCTGTTGCATAAGAAGGATTGCCCCTCTGGCTGAATGCGGCAGACCCTAGAAAACCGCAGGTAACAATGATGAGAAGGACGAAAAAAAGTGAACGATTTGTTCCACGAGACATGAAAAATCCTCGGCCGCTTAAGCTTGGCTCCGATTGCGAAAACTGAACCCAGTATAACATTCCGCCCATCAGGACTTTACATGCATTTCATCCCGGAATGGGTCTTCCGTAACCTGCTACTCTGGAACTGCGGCAATCGGCATACTTTTCGTACTTATGTGAGATGCTTTTCCCTCTCTGCACGCTGCGGAACATTTTTCCATTGGAAAAGTTAATCAAAATCCCGCCCTTTTTTAAGAAAAGCTGCGGTATTATTAGGCAATCACACTATGGACTTCGGCTTTTCTGGCGAGATATTCTTCATCATGATTCTGGCGCTCATCTTGTTTGGGCCCAAGAAGTTGCCGGAACTCGCCCGTACCTGGGGCAAGTTTATGGCGGAATTCAAACGAGCCAGCAATGAATTCCAGGGTCAGATCCACGAGGAAATTCGCAATCTTGCGCTTGATGAAGTGGATCCCAGTAAACACCTGGAGCCGGAGATCGCCAAGATTTCCAGTGATGAAGACCTCTCCATTCAAGGCGCGCTGAACCGTCTAAGTGAGCGCATGAAGAACACCATCCCACGGGATTACGATGCCTGAACTGCTAGCTGAACCGGGAAGTCCAAGCCCAGAAAAGCTTGCACGGCAGATGGGCTCAATGAGCCTGCTGCAGCACTTGGAAGAGTTTCGCAAGTGCATCATCCGGTCCCTGGCGGCTGTGGCCATAGGTTTTGGCGTTTGCTGGTATTTTGCCCAGGACAAAATCTATCCTTTCATTGAGAAGCCCATTGTTGATGTCTTCAAGAGATACAACATGGATCCTCATCTGACCTACCTCAGTCCTACAGATCCATTCAATCTGTATCTGAAGGTCGGACTGATGGCCGGCATTTTTTTGGCTTCGCCCGTTATCTTGTACCAGGTTTGGAGTTTTATCTCGCCTGGCCTTTACCGCCATGAGAAACGCTTTGTTGTGCCGTTTCTCCTTCTCTCTGTTGGCCTTTTTCTAGGCGGTGGCTACTTCGGATACAAAGTCATCTTTCCGGTTGCGCTGGACTTTCTGATCCATAGCTACGGCTCAGCTTTCCGGGCGAGCATCACCATAGATGCTTACACCAAGCTGTTCCTTACGATTATCCTGGGTCTCGCTATCATCTTTGAGATGCCCATTGTGCTCGGCTTTGCTGGGTTAATGGGCGTGGTGAATGCCAAATTTCTCTTCAAGCACATTCGGGGAGCTGTGTTGATCTGCGTTACCGCGGCGGCAATACTCAGCCCCACCACTGACATCATGAACCTGACCATCTACGCTGCTCCAATGGTGCTTCTCTATATCGGGAGCATCGGGCTTGTGTGGCTGGTCCACCCCAGGCAGCGCCGCAAGCGCGCGGAAAAGCGCAAAAACCAGGACATACAGTAAACTGTTAGCGTTCCTCTGAAGGGCTTCAGTGTAGGGGGAACGTCTGTCCCAAATCTGTGTGGCAGGAGCGCAGGGCGTGAGCTTAGGTCTACGATTGAGTGCTGCATTAGTCCTGGTTCTTTCTCTCACCGGGACGGGATGTTCCAATGACAAGGCTGCTTCAGCAGCCGGCGCATCGTCATCAGCCCAATCGGCGACGACACCCGCGCCCAATTCGCCCGGCAAAGCAATAGAGCCATTTGGACCGGCTCTCCACATAGATGCCGCGCGCGCTATGCAGTACACCAAAGAAATTGTTGCCTTCGGGCCGCGTTGGGACGGCAGCAAACCTCTCGACCAGGTCCGCGCCTATATCAAGGCCAAGCTCAAGGGCGACCAGGTGGAGGAAGACTCCTTTGTATCCGAAACCTCCGCCGGCAAAATGCCGATGCGCAACATCATTGCTAAGTTCCCCGGCTCAAAAGATGGAATTATTGTTCTGGGGTCGCACTACGAAACCAACTACTGGCTGCGCAATACACCCTTTATCGGCGCCAATGACGGAGCCGCCACCAGCGCCCTGTTGCTGGCCATCGCCGACCAGCTTCGCGGCAAAAAGCTGGAAGGCTACAGTGTCTGGATCGCTTTTCTTGACGGCGAAGAGTCATTCACAAGGGAGTGGCATACCGATGATGCGCTGTGGGGCAGCCGCCATTTGGCAAAAAAGATGCAGGATGACGGCACCAGCAAAAAGGTGAAGGCATTCCTGCTGGCAGACATGATTGGCGACGCCGATCTTGACATCTGTCGCGACCAAAACTCCACCCCGTGGCTGGAGGATATTTTGCTCCAGGCGGCCACTCGGCTCGGGTATCAGTCGCATTTCTTTGCCACGACAACCGCCGTGGAGGATGACCATATTCCATTTGCCCGGGCTGGTATGCCTGTTGCCGATATCATCGATATCGACTACGGCTACAACAACAGCTTTCACCACACCGTTCAGGATACCGTGGACAAACTCAGCGTCGAGAGTTTGAAGATCAGCGGTGACGTGATCCTGGAGATGATCCGGTTGATCAATGGGATGAGCGATATTCCGCCGGCGGCGCCGCAGCAAAAAGTGCCGTCGTAAACCGGCATACGCGCTAATCATTCCCATGCCTATAAGGTTCTGGATTGTTTTCAACGCGGTAATTCTTATCTTGCTGTTTCTCGACCTGACGGTTGCGAGTCGCAAGCGCCGCGCTGTCCCGTTCAAGCAGGCCCTGCTTATGAGCGCCTTCTGGATTGGGCTGGCGATAGCCTTTGCGGTGTTCGTCCACCAATGGCTGGGGGCCACCAAGGCCCTTGAGTTTGTAACCGGTTATCTGTTAGAGGAAGCTCTCAGCGTCGATAACCTGTTTGTTTTCATCCTGCTGTTTGCTTACTTTAAAGTTCCTCCTGAAGAGGAGAAAACGGTCTTATTCTGGGGCATTATCGGCGCCTTGATCATGCGCGGCATTTTCATTGGCGCCGGCGTGGCGCTGGTACAGCGCTTCCACTGGATTCTTTACGCGTTCGGTGTCTTCCTGATCTGGACTGGTTTTCAACTTATGCGTGAAGGAGACGAGCAGCAGGATCCATCCCGCAACATCGTTTTAAAATTTTGCCGGCGTTTCCTGCCGCTCACTGAAAGTTACGAGGGGAAGAGCTTCTTTGTGCGGCGCGAAGGACGAATTCTGGCTACACCCTTATTCGTCGTGCTTCTGGTAGTGGAAACCACTGATATCCTTTTCGCCACGGACTCCATTCCCGCTATTCTGGCGATCACCCGCGATCCGTTTATCGTCTACACGTCCAACGTCTTCGCTATTCTGGGCCTTCGTTCTCTATATTTTGCGCTGGCTGGAATGATGAAGCTGTTTCACTATCTGAATTATGGTTTGGCAGTGGTCCTGATGTTTATCGGGGCAAAGATGCTGCTCCCGGAGAGGTTCCATGTTCCCACATGGGCGGCTCTGGTGGTGGTGGCAGGCGTTCTCGGACTTTCGGTCTTGGCCTCAGTGATGTTTCCGAAAAAAGACGAGCTTAATTCGGAAGAGCGCCAGGCTTAAGAGAAAGCAGCAGGGCGAATTGCTGTTCCGGCGAGAGACCAGTTGAGTTTCTGCGTCGCGCCGCGCCTATGCGGTTATGCGGCAGCATTCCAGCCCGATCCATGTCTTCATTGGACAGGTCTAATTCTCGCAGCCCCCAGAATCGGGTGCGGATGGACTTATTGTGCTCGTTAATGTAACCGACTTCATGCTCGCTGATCATGGCGAGGGCCTTGTCGTAGGCGTCCTGGGGCGAATCGGCAAAAATTACGCGCGTTTTCTTGTGGACCAGGTTTTGCGGATCGCCTTCCAGAGTAACTTCTTCTGTCAATTCTGCTACGTACCAGCGATCCGTCGTCCCGGGGGAGTTGGGCATGAGCATGTTCATCCTTTTCAACAGTTTGCGCGGAGCCTACGGACTAAACACTGCCCGGCAGATTTTATTCAACTCCCTGAACGCTTTGGCGCCCAAAGGATTTGAGCCTTACTCTATTAAGGGTATGTCAGGGTGGCAAAAAATAGAGGTTTTGCAAAAAATATTTGTTCTCGGTCTTATTTAATTAGCTGGGCTTGCCGCAGGGCAAGGGGCCAATAAAGGAAATTTCCCGCTGAAGCTGGGCTTCACCGCAAGTCAAATGGGCTGGACAAAAGTAACTTGAAGGCCGGTTATTCATCGTGAGACGATACGCCATCATCAGCGCTACTCTCCAATTCTGGTGGGGGCTGTGGGAAATCCATGGCCCCTTTGGTTTTCCGGAGCTTCTTTCCGCTTATGCAAAACGGACGCCCTTTTCGCCCACGAGCGAATGCTTTTTGAACCTGGAGTCGTCGTGTTCAGGATAATCAGTGCGGTAATGCGCCCCACGGCTTTCCAGCCGGGCCAGTGCTGAACGCGCAATCAATTGGGCCGCCGTGTGGATGTTTCTGGCTTCGCAATTGCGTCGCGACGTCTGCGGCGGCAGTTCTTGAGCAGCTGCCTGAAGCTGCTGTATCGCATCCGTCAGGCTCTGGCGAGAACGCACGATCCCAACCTTATTCCACATGAGCTGCTGAATGTTCTGGATGAAAGGCTCAGTTTCACTTCCAGAACTACCATCCGCCATTGCTTTTGCATCCGCAGCCGCCGGATGGCCAGTTTGTTTGGCCTCCGCGATCATGGTACGGCCAGCGCGTGCGCCAAAAACTAGCCCTTCCAGCAGGGAATTACTGGCTAATCTGTTGGCCCCGTGAACGCCGGTGCAGGCCGCTTCGCCGGCAGCATAAAGTCCAGGCAGGCTGCTGCGTCCATCAAGATCGGTCCGAATTCCGCCCATCAAATAGTGCGCCGCAGGGCGCACGGGTATCTGGTCAACCGTGAGGTCCACGTTGTACTTAAGGCAGGTTTCGTAAATACGGGGAAACCGTACCCTGATGTGGTCCGCCTTCAGATGGGTCAGATCCAGATAGACTACCGGCTCTTTCAGGCGGCAGACCTCCAATTCATGTGCGATGGCGCGGGCCACCACGTCGCGTGGCGCCAGTTCCCCAGCCTCATGGTATTTCGGCATGAAGCGGTGCAGCTCAGAATTGCGCAGCACGGCGCCCTCACCGCGCAGGGCTTCAGAAAGAAGGAATCGGGGCGCGTTTTTGACGTAAAGCGCCGTGGGATGGAACTGCACGAACTCCATGTCACTGATCTCAGCGCCGGCATGGTAAGCCATGGCGACGCCATCCGCCGTGGCCACGGCAGGATTGGTGGTGTTGCTGTAAACCTGGCCCGCTCCCCCGGTCGCCAACAGCACTGCTCCGCCGCTTACGGTCTGCGCCTCTCCCGCGCCTGAAATAAGGCTCACGCCCTTCACCCGGCCCGAATCAACACAAAGCCTGGCGGAAAATTCAAATTCTGAGAAAGAAATATTCTTAAGCGTGGAAGCTTTGGCGTAGAGTGCCCGCCCGATCTCGCGCCCGGTGGAGTCTCCGTGAGCGTGCAGAATGCGGTCTCGGCTATGCGCCGCTTCACGCGTAAACGTCAGCTTTGTGCCCTTGCGGTCAAATTGCGTGCCCCACTCGATCAGCTCCTGGATGCGGTCCGGACCTTCCTCCACCAGCACATGCGCTGCCGCCACGTTCACGATTCCGTCGCCGGCGTTCATCGTGTCTTGTAGATGCAGGCTGATTTCATCTTCGTCGCTGAGCGCAACCGCGATTCCCCCCTGGGCGTATTGGGTAGCGGACTCCGTGAGTTCCTGCTTGGCCAGCACCAGCACCTTGCCGGCTTCGGCCAGGGCGATGGCCGCGCGCAGTCCGGCGACGCCAGCGCCAACAACAATGAAATCCACCTGTGCCGGAGGTTTTTTCATGGTGCGGAAATGGTAACAGAGGAATCGGGCGCTCGTTGAGCGGGATTGAAAGTGCCATGCTTTCTGCTGGTCGCCTGCGGCGGCATCGGGTGGCTTCCAACCGTTTTCCGATCCGAATCATTTATTATCAACTCACGTGCAAAAGATCCGCGTTAGAACGAAGCCAAAGGGGTATGTGGTCCAGGTAGGGGCAGGTTTGCTGCGCCGGGCCGGACGGGAAATTCGGCGCGTCTTGCCATCCGCTGGCAGCCGCGTTTTCGTGGTCACATCGCCAAACGTGCGCCGCCATTGGGGCGAGGCATTGGAAAAATCGTTGCGCGATGCCCGTCTGCCCTATGAAGTTCTGGAAATGCATGATGGCGAACCGGCTAAGCGGTTAAACACAGTGGAGCAATTGGCGGAAAGCCTGGTGGATGCCAGGGCTGATCGTAAGTCGCTGTTGGTGGCGTTTGGCGGCGGTGTTGTGGGTGACAGCGCCGGCTTTCTCGCTGCGGTTTTTATGCGCGGCATCCCGGTAGTGCAGATTCCCACTACGGTGGTGGCGCAGGTGGATGCCAGCATCGGCGGCAAGACCGGAGTGAATTTGCGCGCCGGCAAAAATCTGGTTGGCTCCTTTCATCAACCCAGCGCTGTTCTGGTCGACCCGGATGTCTTAGGAACGCTCGACGAGCGAGAATTCCGTTCGGGCCTGTTCGAGTCGCTCAAGTGCGGCGTGATTCGCGACCGCGATCTGTTCGATTTTATGGAGCGTCATCCTAAAACTATCCTTGGCCGCGATTCGAGGACGATGCAACGCGTGATTGGCGACTCCATTCGCGTGAAAGCTGATGTTGTTTCGGCCGACGAAAAAGAGTCAGGCCTGCGCCGTATTCTCAACTTTGGGCACACGATTGGCCACGCCCTGGAAGCCGCCACGGATTATTCCCAATTCCTGCATGGCGAAGCCGTGGCCTGGGGAATGATTGCGGCGGCGGCTATCGCGCGCGAGTCAGGTGCATGCAACGCGGAAACCGCGGAGCGCATTACGGCGGCAACGCGGCTTTACGGACCACTGCCCCGCGTGGCGTGCGATGTCCAGAACATTTTGGACCGGCTGATTGCGGACAAGAAGACCGTTGCGGGCGCCGTGCACTTTGTGCTTCCGCAAAAAATCGGTAAAGTGAAAATCTCAAGCGACGTGCCGGCTAGCATTGTCCGCAATGCCGTGGAGTTGATTAGAAACCATGCCTGAGCAGTTAAAAACCTCCACCGTCGATTCCAACAGGGCAGTCCCGAACTCGACAAGCGGCGTGCGGGGAACCACGCCGGTGGGAACGTCCGACGAGCGCTCCGCTGCGCATGCCGTCCGGCAAATGTTTGATGAGATCGCTCCGCGGTATGACTTCCTCAATCATGTTCTTTCCATGAACATTGATCGGCTGTGGTGGCGGCGCACGGCCCGTAGCTTCAGCCACATTCTTTCGCGGAACGACGCTCGGGTGCTCGATCTCTGCGCTGGGACCGGCGATATGTCCGTGGCCATGCGCGCCGTGGCCTTGCGGCAGAATAGCAGCGCTGCGATCCTGGCACTCGATTTCTCCCACCAGATGCTGCAACACGGCCTGGCCAAGTTCAATGCAAAAAAGATCCAGCCGCTGGAAGCCGACGCTCTGCACCTTCCTCTGGCTGACAACAGTGTGGACCTGGTGGTTTCTTCGTTTGGGTTCCGCAACCTGGCGAACTATGACGGCGGCCTGCGCGAGATTTTTCGTGTGCTCAAGCCGCGGGGTGAAGTCGGGATTCTTGATTTCAGCGAACCCGGTGGCTGGCTGGGCAAACTCTATGGGTTCTATTTTCGCAACGTGCTGCCGCGGATCGGCACAATGATTTCTGGCGTCCGCGGCCCTTACGAATATCTGCCCGCGTCAGTCCACAAATTTCCTGCGCCACAGGAGATGCTGGCGCGCATGGAGTCCGTTGGATTCGGAGACGTGAGCTGGACGCCCTACACGTTTGCGATTGCAGGATTGTATCGGGGCAAAAGAGTCTAGGCAGCTCAGCTGTTATTGCATCGCTCCAGTGTAAATCGCCATGCCGACCACGGCGTCCACACCGATTGCATCAAGGTCATCCACTTCAGCCCGAGACCGAATGCCTCCGGCCACAATCATCTGTTTCCTGGTGAGCCCGGCCAGTTCTCGTGCAACTGCCACTGGAAACCCCGTCATGGTGCCTTCCGTATCGATATGAGTGTAAAGAAAGGCGCTGCAATACTCATCCAGAGCACGGACCATGTCTTTAGGATCGACGCTTGTATTCTCCTTCCAGCCCTGGATCGCGACTTTGCCTTTACGTGAGTCAATCGCAAAAGTGAGATGCTCGATCCCCAGAGTTTCTGCCGCTTGTTTCGCAAGCGGCGTGTTGATTGCGCTGTCTTTCAGTAGAGCGGAACCAAAGATCACACGCTTCGCGCCCATCGCCAGCAATTTGCTGGCGCGACCCACGTCGCGGACGCCGCCTCCGGTCTGGCAGGGAAGCCGCTGGCAAATCATGGCAATCAGTTCATGGTTGTTGCCGCTGCCCATGGCTGCGTCCAGATCAATTAGCTGGACGAGCGGATAAGCAGAGAAGCGCTCAATCCAATATTCAAAATCGTCGAATTCCAGGGCCTTTTTCTCGCCCTGAACCAACTGGACAATCTTGCCGCCCATAAGATCAATCGAGGGAATCAGCACGGCCACCTCATGGGAATGCCCGCGCGAAGAAGCGTCTGTTTCAATTCGGCGACAGCGTGTGTGCCGAAGTGGAATATAGAGGCGGCCAACGCGGCGTCGGCTTTGCCCGCGGAAAAGACTTCAACAAAGTGCTCCGCGTTGCCGGCGCCCCCGGAAGCGATCACCGGAATCGAAACGGCTTCAGAGATTGCGGCGGTGAGTTCGCAGTCAAAACCGCTGCCGGTGCCGTCTCGATCCATCGACGTGAGAAGTATTTCACCAGCGCCGCGTTCTTCGGCTTCGCGTGCCCAGAGAATAGCCCTCCTGCCGGTGGCAGTCCGTCCTCCGGAAACGAAGACCTCCGCGGTAGCTGGTGGATCACTTCCGCGCCGCGCATCAATGGCGACAATCACTGCTTGCGAGCCAAAGCGCCCGGCAATCTCGCCTATCAATCCAGGATTGGCAAGAGCCGCGGAGTTGATGCTGACTTTGTCCGCACCGGCGTCGAATATTTTGGCGGCATCATCCAGCGTTCGAATACCGCCACCAACCGTAAATGGCACAAATAAATCCTTAGCCACGCGGCGTACGGTTTCAACTAACGTATTGCGGCCTTCTGAAGTCGCAGTGATGTCAAGCAGAACAATTTCATCGGCCCCCGCTGTGGCGTGCGCGACTGCCAGTTCCGCGGGATCACCGGCATCGCGCAGCTGCTGAAACTTGATGCCCTTCACCACGCGCCCAGCGTCAACGTCAAGGCAGGCGATGATTCTCTTGGCCAGACACTCAGAGGGCACAAAAATTCTCCAGGATTTTCAAGCCGGTTTCAGCGGATTTCTCCGGGTGAAACTGCACGCCGAAAATATTGTCGCGTTCCACCGCTGCAGAAAAAGCGCCGCCATAGCTTGTGCAAGCCGTCGTTTCGTCGATCACCGGAGCCCGGAAAGAGTGGGTGTAATAGACAAACGCGCCGCTGCCCACGCCGCGAAGCAGACGCGATTCCGCGCGCACATCTATCTGGTTCCAGCCAACGTGCGGCGATTTCACTAACGCAGGGAAGCGTGAACATTCACCCGTGAAGAGTGCGGCCCCCAGAGTGTCCGGCGCTTCCGCACTGCCGGCAAAGAGCCACTGCATGCCGACGCAGATTCCAAGAAATGGTTTGCCACTTCTGATGGCATCGAGCACGGGCTCTCGCAAATGTGCATTCAACGATTGGCAACGGCTGAAATGCCCGACTCCCGGCATAACGATCTTGTCGGCAGCGGCGATTACGGCAGGATCGGAAGTCACCTGCACATCTGCTCCCAGATGCTCCAGCGCTTTCCTGACCGAGCTGATGTTACCCGCGCCGTAATCGACAATCGCGATCATAGAAGACCCTTAGTGCTCGGTAGCATTCTGGCTAACTGCTTATCGCGCGAGCAGGCAACGCGCAGAGCGCGGGCAAAAGCCTTGAACAGCGCTTCAATCTTGTGATGATTGGATCGTCCGTAGACGGTCTTCAGGTGGACATTGGCGCGCGCGCCCCGAGCAAAGCCCTCAAAAAAGTCGTACACCAGTTCCGACTGCAGATCACCCACCAGCCGCGCCTTGACCTGTGTGTTTACCACTGCGGCGGCACGCCCGCTGAAATCGATAGCGGCCAGCCCCAGGGTCTCATCCATGGGCATCAGGAAATATCCGGCGCGCATGATGCCGCGCTTATCTCCAAGCGCATTGTGGAAGGCTTCACCCAGGGCAATGCCCACGTCTTCTACTGTGTGGTGCTGGTCTACGTCGAGATCTCCGGTGGCTTTCAGCTTCAGATCGAAAGCGCCGTGGCGGGCAAAGAGTTCGAGCATATGATCGAGAAAGCGGATGCCGGTGGAAACTTCATAGCGGCCGCGGCCCTCGATGGTCAAGGCGAGCTGGATCTGGGTCTCTGTAGTGACCCGTTTAATTGCCGCCTTTCTCATCGGGCTACCTGTTTGGACGCTGAAAGTTGAGACAGCACTTGCTTCAACTCGGCAATCAGCCGTTCCATTTCCTGCTGCGTGCCGATCGTAATACGCACGCATCCTTCGCAGTCTGGGCGATCGCGCAAGGCAATCCCGCGACCGCGCAACGTTTCAAGTATGACTTTTTTTTCTTCTCCGAAACGACAGAGAATGAAATTCCCATGGCTGGGCCAGCACTTGAAATTCAGTTGCTCAAGTTCATTGCGCAGCCATTCACGGTTGGCAAGGACCTGAGAGACATAAGCGGCTACAAACTGTCGATCTGCCAGGGCCTCCGCGAGACACTCCATGGCAAACGCGTTCACGTTGAACGGAGAAGCCATGCGCCGCAAAACCGACATCTGTTCCTGATCGCCGGCGATCACGCCGAGCCGCAGACCCGCCAGCCCGTAAGCCTTTGAGAAAGTGCGCGCCACGAACAGGTTTGGCAGCTTGCCGATCTGGTCGACCATGGTCTGGCCGTAGAAATCAAAGTATGCCTCGTCCAGCAGGATGGCGGCATCAGGTGCTGCCTGGATGATTTGCATGATCGCTGAGCGCGGCACATCGATACCGGTAGGATTATTGGGATTGCATATGACGACGATCCGCGTTTTGCTGGTCAAAGCATCAAGCACGCGCCGCAAGGGAAAGCTGAAGTCTGGCCCAGTCGACACGCGCACGATTTTTGCGTTCTCCATCTGGGCAAACACTTCATACATGGCGAACGTCGGCACCACAATGACGATTTCGTTTCCCGGTTCCAGATAGGCGCGGCAGAGAAGATCAATCGCTTCGTCCGCGCCGTTGGTCAGCAGAAGCTGCTGCGGCGCGACGCCCAGAAAATCCGCCACCAGCTTTTCCCCGGCCTCGCGACGCGGATACTGTGCCAGTGTGCGGGCATCCATGCTGTTCAGTTTGGCCAGAACGCGCGGCGAGCAACCGGTGGTGCTCTCATTCATGTCCAGACGGAGATCGATTCCGGGACCGCTGAGCGGGGAATGATATTCGCGCATCTCGCGGACGCACAGGCGCGCCTTAAGCATTGGCAGACCTCACTCGAATAGATTCTGCGTGGGCCTTCAGGCCTTCAGCTTCCGCCATCGTAATTACCGCGGAAGAGATGCGAGCCAGCCCGTCGCGTGAAAGTTGCTGGACAGAGATGGTCTTAACGAAATCGTTGACTCCAAGTCCGCCGCGAAAGCGGGTTGCACCGCCTGTGGGCAGAACGTGGTTCGGACCGGAAGCATAGTCGCCCGCCGCCTGCGGAGAATAATCGCCGATAAAAATTGAGCCCGCATTGCTGATGTGCGCCAGATCTTCTTCGTTCACGGTGATGTGCTCCGCGGCAATGCGGTTGGCAAATTCCAGAGCTTGATCGTGGGATTCGGCCACCAGAATTGCGCCGTTCTCTTTGAGCGAAACCTTCGCGATTTCATTTGTGGCAGCGGCGCGCTTCACCTCGGCGGCCACCTTTTCCGCCAGAGGAGTTGATGACGTGATGAAAACCGCCAGCGCGTCCGGATCGTGTTCTGCCTGGGCGACGAGATCGGCGGCGATGAAACGCGGATCGCCGCGTTCACTCACAATCACAACCTCAGTTGGCCCTGCCAGGAAATCTATGCCGCAATCGAAGGCTACAAGCTTCTTCGCCGCTGTAACAAACAAGTTGCCGGGACCAACAATCTTGTCGACCTTTGGGATAGTCGTAGTCCCGTAGGCTAAAGCGGCGACTGCCTGTGCGCCGCCGATTCTGTAGAACTCGCGCACGCCGAGGAAATGCGCGGTGGCCAGTGTTTCCGGCGCAGGGCGGGGCGAGACGACGCGGATTTCAGGAACGCCCGCCACCTGAGCAGGAATCACCGTCATGAGCATAGTGGAAGGCAATGGATAGCGGCCCCCGGGAACGTAGCAGCCTGCAGACTGCAAGGGCCTCACCACCTGGCCGACATTAATGCCCGGCGCCACGGCGTTGCGCCACTGCTGTGGCTTCTGCCATTCGCAATACTGTCTGATATTGCCAGCGGCGGTCTTCAGCGCCTGCTTGAATTCTTCTGAAACCGCGGTCCAAGCTTCTTGAAGTTCTGCATCAGTAACACGGAGAGGCTGCTTCGATTTCAGTCCATCTAATTTTTCAGCGTAATGGCGCAAAGCCCGGTCTCCATTTTTGCGGACGTCGGCGATGATGCGGCTGACTGTCTTTTCCACGCGGGCAAGGTCGGAGGCGCCACGCTGTTCCAGCAAGCGAACAAAGGCTTCTGCTTTGCGCCTGCGCAGCATACGCATCACAGCACCACCTTATTCAAAGGATACTCAACAATTCCTTCGGCTTTGGCGGCCTTGAGCTGGGGCATGATTTTCCACGCAGTGGATTCCTCGATGATTGTATTCACTGCTACCCACTCGCTGTCACTTAGTGTGGAAATTGTTGGTTTTTGCAACGCCGGCAGCACGGACAACACGCCGTTCAGGTCCTGTTTGCGGACATTGAGCATGAGGCCGACGCGGCCTTGGGCATAGATGGCGCCGGAAAGCATCAGGGCCAGATTTTCAATTTTGCGGCGCTTCTCTTCACTGGCCCACGCAGTTTTATTGGCGATGAGCTGCGTGTTGGACTCCATGACGGTTTCAATGATGCGCAGGCGGTTAGCGCGGAGCGAACTACCGGTCTCTGTGATCTCAACGATGGCGTCGGCCAGCGTGGGCGGCTTTACTTCAGTCGCGCCCCAGGAGAATTCAACTTTTGCGGGAACGTTGCGGGCGGCAAAGTAGTTGCGCGTCACGTTGACCAGTTCCGTGGCGATGATTTTCCCGGCCAGGTCTTCAGCTTTCTTGAACGCCGAGTCTTCCGGCACGGCAAGCACCCAGCGTACTTTTCCCAGACCTTGCTTGGCATAGGTCAACTCTGCGGCGGTCTGCAATTCCAGGCCGGTTTCAACCACCCAGTCCTTGCCGGTGAGCCCGCAATCGAGCGCGCCGTGATCAACATACCGGGCCATTTCCTGGGCGCGTATCAGCATGCATTCAATTTCAGGATCGTCCGTGGCTGCGAAATACGAGCGGCTGCTGGTATAAACGTTTAAACCGGCGCGCTTGAACAGAGCAATGGTGGACTCCTGAAGACTTCCCTTAGGTACCCCGACGCGAAGTTTCATCGTCCCGCCTCCACGGTCTCGATTGAGAGCGGCTCGGTAAAACAAGATTTTGTGCCCGTGTGGCATACAAGGCCGTCGCCTTCGACGTGGACGCGAAACAAAACGGTGTCACGATCGCAATCTGTGAATGCCGAAATCACGCGCAGACGGTTGCCGGAAGTCTCGCCTTTCATCCAGAGTTTTTGCCGGGTGCGCGAGTAAAAGGTGACGTAACCGGTTGCAACGGTGCGCGCGTAAGCTTCAGAGTTCATAAACCCCACCATCAGCACCTGCCCGGTGGAGTCTTCCTGTACGATGGCGGGCGCCAGGCCGTCCATCTTGTCAAAGTCGATCTGCATGTGTCCTCACAAAGTGTTACCCCAAATGAGTTGCAAAACAAAAAGCCCGCCGATTTTCATTGCCGGCGGGCTTAAATCTTTATAAGTGCGCTGTATTTAACTCTTACAGGCCTCCGCCGACACGTTGCGCCGCGTGATGATGGTGATGGCGATGTGCGAAGGAAAGCATTGTTCGGTTATGCTAGCGAACCTGCTGCGGACGTGTCAATTGGAAAAGTGCTGACCGGCGATTCGCGGGGACATTACTCGGTATAGCCGCGGACACGGCGGCCAGCCAGAACCAGCTTGATGGCGGTGATCAACTCATGCGGGGAGTCGGTCAAGACAAAATCCGCGCCGGGAATTTCAGGCGAATGGAAACACATCTCCAGGATAGGCAGGCCGGGATAATAGTGGTTTACAGTGTGGGCAATCTTGCGCTTCTCCAGCCCACGAAAGCCATGGCCTATCAGGGCCAGGTCCACTTTTTCTTTTTGGCCCAGCGTTTCCACTTCCGCCAGAGTCAGCGCGGAACAAACGGCAAATCCTTCTTGTTCCAGCAGCAGTTGGCGGGTTGTCTTAAGAACTTCGCTTGAAGCAACAGACAGTATTTTGGCCATGAATTGTGTGAAATAGATTGAGCCTTGGTTTTTCGGGATTATACCGGAAGCTGTTGGCTTTGCAATGCGTGCGTGCGGATCTGCTGAAGGCCGAATCAAAGACTTTGCCTTGGGCATCCGCTGAGGCGCGTAAAACTTTAGGACAGGGGCCTTGTCACGAGCATTAGAAATCTTTTACTATCTAACCCAATTCCCGAACATGGGCGAATTGAATCCAGCCAGGGTAAAGATGGTGCGAAAGAAATATCGACCGGGAGAAGTAGTACCGGAAAGCGGAATTTATCGAGTCATGCACGAGTCGCACCGCTTGATGCATGAAGCTACCCTGCTGGAGGGGCAGCGGTTTCCAATTTGCAAGCAGTGCAAATACAGCGTTCGTTTTGAACTGCGCCGCGCGGTCAAAAATCCTACGCAAATTGCCTCCGGATACCACGCCATCCTTGAAGATTATCCTGATACCGAACCCTTTCTCATCAACTGATCGAAAATCGAATCCGTTCAGCGGTTAACATGGCGCGACGGCGATCCCCATTCGCCACTTAGCCCAACGAGCGCACTCTGGCCTGTGTGTTTAAATCATTCAGTGGACACGCGAGAGATCGGTCAGGAATTTCGTCCCATGCTGCGGCTGGCTGCGCCGCTTGCCCTCACTGAGTTGGGATGGCTGGCCATGGCATTTACTGACACGGTCATGGTTGGCCGATTGCCCGATAGCGCGACCGCCATTGGCGCTGTAAGCCTGGGCAGCACATTGTTTTACACCATTGGCATCTTTGGCAGCGGGATCATGCTGGGCATGGACACGCTGGTGGCGCAAGCCTACGGTGCGGGCCGGCTGGAAGAATGCCATCGCACCATGTGGAACTCCCTTTATCTCGCGTGCATTCTATCGCCGATTCTGATGGCTTCCATGCTGGCCTTTCTGCCCCTGTTTGGCCATTTAGGACTTGCGCCCGCGCTGGTAGCTGCGACGGTTCCATTTCTTAAGGCACTGATTTGGAGCACGCTGCCGCTTGCGCTCTACTTCGCTTTGCGCCGATACCTCCAGGCCATGCATATAGTGAAGCCAGTGGCTTTCGCCTTGGTTTCTGCCAACCTGGTAAACCTGGCAGGGAACTGGGCTTTGGTGTACGGGCATCTGGGATCGCGCGCTTTCGGAGTCGCCGGGAGCGGATGGTCCACCTGCATTTCACGTGCATATATGGTGGTAGTTCTGGCAATCGCCGCGGCTTACTATGACCGCAAACGATCGAGCGGGTTGTGGAGCGCGTCGCGCCGTTTTGAATTGGATCGCATACGCTTGCTGCTGCGGCTCGGACTTCCGGCGGCGGCACAGCTGTTGTTGGAAATCGGCGCCTTTGCCATGGCAACTTTTCTCATCGGCAAACTGGGCGCGGTGCAGCTTGCCGGACACCAGATTGCTTTGAACGTTGCCAGCTTCACCTACATGGTCCCGCTCGGCATTTGCTCGGCCGCCGCCATACGTGTCGGCCATGCCATGGGCGCGGGTGATGCACAAGGCGCCGCACGCGCTGGATGGATGGCGTTATTCTTTGGCGCGCTCTTCATGTCTTGCTCCGGCCTGATGCTGTTTATCTTTGCCAGACCAATCGCGCGCATGTACACGCCGGAAATTGACGTGGTGAATGCCGGCGCAACATTGCTGCTGGTAGCGGCTGTTTTCCAGTTATTCGACGGATTACAAGTGGTTGCGACCGGAGCACTCCGCGGCGCCGGCAACACGCGCATTCCCATGGTGGCCAATCTTGTTGGATATTGGGTGATCGGTCTACCGCTGGGCGCGTTCCTGTGCTTCAACATGAAGATGGGAGCGGTCGGCATGTGGCTGGGACTGTGTCTGGCGCTGGTGCTGATTGGAAGCGCGCTGCTGGCGGTATGGCGATCGGTGATCAAGAGACTCACGTTGACGAGTTCGGCAGCAACGGGACTGTGATCATCTATCCAACGTAAAAAGGCGGGCCCCGAAGGCCCGCCTTTTGGTTAGTGCACGAACGCGATTAGAAGCGAACGTGGAATGAGAGTTGGAACTGACGACCGGCGTTGTTGTCAACCGTGGACGGATCGCCTATGCCTCCAAATACTGGATTGAGCAGGTTGGAGCTGATCCTGCCATGGGTGATATCGCTGAGATGCAGGATTTGCCCGCCGCTGCCTGCGTAGGTCCCATCAGGCCGCATGCAACTGACGCAGCCTGCAGGGCCAAGCTGCAGAAGTGAAAGCGCGTTGAACGCATTGAAGCCCTGATAATTGGCGTGATTCAGGAGATTCAGAGCGTCAGCCTGCAGTTCAATTCGCACATTTTCAGCTTTCGGTATACGAAACGCCTTCTTGAGAGACGCATCCGTGCGATAGAAGGGATCGCTTCGACCGGCGTCCCGCTTCAGGTTTCCATTGAGTTGCTTGAAGTCGACGATCGTCGTTAGATCGGCTGCATCCAAAGAGCCAAGGCAACTTGCTTTTCCCACCACATCAATACAGTTGCCGGAGCCATCAACCGCGAACGGCGCAGCGAAGGTGTTTCCGCCCGGGCCGCTGATCAATGCGTTCGTTCCATCCGCGGATGCCAGGCCGGCGCTTGACAGGGTTCCATCCGGCAGAACGTTCGGACGCTGTTGAGTTTCGCTGCCAGTGCCAAAGAAGATGGCATTGGCATAGCCGCCTGTACCAGTCGAGAAGGGATAAGGCCGCCCAGACTGTAGCTGCTCGACGACGCCGAATGTGATGTCATTGGTGAACAAGCGAAGAATGTTGGTATCAGAGAGCCGTCCAGTGTCAAACACGCCGCTGAAGTTCACGGCGTGCCGGACATCGTTGAAGGCCGGGCCACGTTCTGCTTTGATGTTGGTCGGATCTCCTGGTTCAGAAAGTCCGAAGAAATCTTCTCCCGAGGTGATGGCATGGGACCACGTGTAGCTGCCATTGATGGAGAAGTGCTGAGACATCCTCTTGGTAACGCTCAGCAGCATTCCGTTGTACTGCGAGGTGCGCGAGTTTTCATTGGTGCGAACGGCAGTGAAACGGTTGTCTGGTCGGGCGCTCAGAGCCAACCCCGGATCCTTTGGCGCCTGGTTCTGGAAATAGAAGAACCCCGGATGAGCGGGATCAGCCGCGATGACCGGGGCATTCATATCGCGCTCGCCGAAGAGTCCTGACCCGAACTGGCCGATGTACTGGATTTCAGCAACAACATTTTTGCCGAACTCGTGCTGAATGCCGGCATTGAGCATGTGAATTTCGGGGTTGTGGAGGTTGGTTGCGATGGGCCGGACGCGACCGAAGAAATCGCCTCCCGGCGGCACAAGCGATGCCAACAGCGTCGGGCTGGGAGCGTTGGGAAATGCGGCCAACACGGCTGGATTGGTAGTGGTGATTGTATTCAGGGTAGTGCCGTCAAAGTTGAGCGAGTCCAGAACCACGTTGTTGAAGGCGAGCATCGTAACTTCCGCGAACGATGCCTTGAACAATGTCCCCTGCCACGGTTGGTAGGTAAAGCCCAGACGTGGCTGCCAGTTGTTATGATCAGACGAACAGGCTGGGATAATCCCATTTCCCTGGAAGCAGGTGCCGTTTGGTCCGGGGATCTTGCCGCCCTTGAAAGCTCCAGCTTCCAGGTCATAACGGACGCCGTAATTCAGGGTAAAGTTGCGGAATAACTTCCAGGTGTCCTGGACGTAGAAACCGTAGATGTTGTCCTTGGAAGTAACCTGCCCGGGACCGAACCCAAAGGTGAACGATGTGGCCGCCGTATCAGCCAAATTGACCCGATACTGGCCGAAATGGAACTGCGGGAACAATGAGAACCAGGGATAGTAGCTCACAGTGCCGCCGGTTTTGAACGAGTGGTTGCCATGGGTCCAGGTGAGGTTGTCAATGTACTGGTAGCGTTTGTTCAATCCGCCCTGTGGGCAGCAGAAGTTGGCTCCTGTAATTGTTCCCGTCTTAGTGTGTATAGCGCCGGGCACGTCCGTCTTGTCCGGAGTGCTGGTCAGGGTCCGAACAAAAGCAAAACGCGCTTCGTTCACTAGAGTCGGGGTGAGCGAAGAAACGATGCCGGCATTGAGCGTGCTGACGTGGGCGACATTTGATGTTAGATCTTCCGGAGTGATGTTATTGCTGGTCTGGACGATGAGATTGTCCTGCAGGATGCGATCCACGTTGAAGCGGGCAGTGAGCATGTGCTTGGCGGAGAGGTGATAGTCGATCTTGCCCGACCACAGCAAGTTGTTAACCGGCTCGGCCAATGTGATCGAGCTTCCGTTCGGCGTCAAAGTAAGCGGTACGGCCTGGCGGCTCAGTTCATAGCTGCCGAAGAAAAAGAGCTTGTCTTTAATGAAGGGTCCGCCAATGGTGAATCCGCCCTCCTTGCGATGGAAGGGGGCGCGGTCGCAACCATCAATACTGGTGAGAGTTGAACCTGTAAAATCCGAGTCCGGGCAGGGGTGCGGTCCCGCCACCGAATGAGGCACTGCTGTCTGGAACAGCCCAAGGTTGTAAGTCGCACTCGACGACTGGAGGTTGCGTCCGCGGAAATACATGTGGCCGTCGCCGTGGAACTGATTGGTGCCGGACTTGGTCACGGCATTGATAATCAAGCCGCCAGCCTGTCCATATTCCGCGTTGTAATTGTTAGTGAGGACCTGGAATTCCTGGATCTCGTCCACCGACGCACCCAGTCCGTCACGACCGGAAACCAGCTGGTCCGTAATATTCGCGCCGTCAACGTTGTAAAGGTTGGCGCGATTGTTGATTGCACCGGGAGCAATTAAGTCTGTCGTTAGGGTACTGGTATCCTGCTTTACGCCTGGGGCCGTCAACGCCAGCGATGCATAATCATTTGCGCCGCCTGTGCTGGCAGCGAACGTCGGCAGCTTCTGCATTTCAATATCGGTAACACTGGTCGAAACCTCTGTCTTGGTGGTCTCGATGAGCGGAGCTTGCGTGGTGACCTCAACGCTTTCCGTAGAACCTGCCAGACCCAACTTAAAGCCGAGATCTCTTTGGTCGCCGAGGTTCAGTCGAATATCTTTTGTTGAACCCGGAGCAAAGCCCTTGGCATCGACGGCGACGTTATAGGTTCCTGGTTGCAAGTTCGGAATCACATAGTTACCGGTCGATGTTGTGGTGACTGAGCGACCTGTTCCGGTGGCTTGATTGGTAGCGGTTACCTTCGCGCCCGTGACGACGGCGCCCTGTGGATCAACCACTGTGCCTGAGATTTGTGCGCTGGATGCGCTCTGCGCGTTTGCCAGAGCCAATGGCAAACAACAACATAAGAATGCGATCGTGCAAATCTGCTGCAAACGCTTCATGAGGATCTCCTTGAGTCGAGCTTCGTCTCCCTCTCCATGGTTTAAGCGGCGGGGACACTCCAGAGTCCCCGAATGCCGAAACCGAGAGACGCGGAGAATTCTAAACTCTTTTCCCTACACGTCCAGTGAAAAGAAACGGTTTCCAGCGAAATCAGCAGCGGATTGCTGTTCATCCCGATATAGGGCCTCTCGATAACAAATCAGCACCCTGAGACGTTGATCAGACATCGGTTGCCTTCCGACTTTTGGTAGTGGCCACATAGACCGATGTGATTATTTGAAATTGCCAGTTTCTTATTGTCCGATTCAAGTTTCTCAAATGGACCTAAGTGTCCTCGAACGGGCGCAAGACTTCGCGGCGGTCATAAAGTGAGGTTACGAAGGTAATAGCCAGTTCCAGATCGGGACAGGAAGCCGATGATGGACCGGTTCCGACCACGAAATTCTGGTTTTGGTGGTGTTTCATCGGGTTTTACAGGTGTTTCTCTGCGGGTCCGGTGGAACGATGGAACCCAGGGACATGTACTAAAGTGTTGAATCGTAAGGTATATGACTGAACCTATGTACGGGGGTACTGGTTGACATTCGCACAGTTGTTGCTATATTCGCGCCTGAGGCCGGTAAACAATGAACAATATATATGACGCGATAAAAGAGAAGGAAAACCAAATCGCCATTTTCCAGGCGCAGATCTCGGGTTTGAATGCGGAGATCGAAGCGTTGCGGGTAGCCGCACGCATCCTGGAAGGCGGCGGCGCACCAGGCGTTCCGGAAGCGGCACGTCCGGTGGCAGTGCAGACCACAAGTAACGGTGGTGACAAGACAAAACGGGTTTGGCCGTAAAGACAGGCAGTTCGTCGCCGCACGCGTCCCCCTCGCCTTTTGGGTGAGTCCCCCACTGAACGCGGCCCGGCATTAAAGCGCCCACGTCTGACTTTCGCCGATCCATTGATCTTGATACCAAGACTTTGACAATTGAGCAATCTTGCCAGTTGGCGTAGCCGCCGGCGGGATTTTCAAAACACTTTCGGAGACGCATCGACCGTTTTATTCGGCGCGTTTCTTTGAGCAATACCAGTGATATTTCCCGGTGAGTCCGGAGAAAACAAAAATAGCGTTTGAGGGACGGCGTACACATGGCAACCCAAGCTTCAGATACTGCTAACAACACCGCGAGCAAGAGAATGCGAGGCGCCTCGCCGGACGATCTGGCGGTAGTCGCGCAACGCGCCCAGGCTTTCACTAACGCTTCCGGAGTGGCCATCGCGCTGAGCGAAGGCAACGCCGACGAGCTTGTGTGCCGCGCCCGCAGCGGCAACAGCGCGCCCGATGTCGGCGCGGCTCTGCGCGTGGATGGGACCTTTACCGGGCTCTGCATCCAGAGCGGCAAAGAACTACGCTGTGACGATTGTGAGACTGATACGCGCGTTGACACAGCAGCCATCCGCGCCCTTGGCATACGGTCCATGGTGGTGACACCCATCCGTGAAGACAGCCGGGTAGTTGGCGTGCTGGCGGCATTTGCGCCCACGCCTCATGCGTTTACCATCACGCACGTTGCCGTGTTGAAAACCATGGCTGACCAGATTTCTGCATTGCTGCAAAAAGAGCGCCGCGCCCGCGAGGAAAATCCGCAGGCCGAAGCGCCGCGGCCAGCCGCTCCTGTGGTTACCGCCAAAGCCGTGACCGCTCCAACGCCGGCGCAGGTTGCTCCTCCGGCAGTGGTGATCAAACCTTCATCGTCAGCGCCGCGCGCCGCTGCCCCGGCGATGGCGAAAGTTGAGCCGATCAAGAGTGTGCCGCTGGAAGTGGTTCCTCTGGCAGCTCCAACAAAGAAAGAGGAGAGGCGCTTTGACGCTGCTCCTCGAGCGAACTTTGGTACGTTCGATTCAGTGGCAGCCGAAGACAAGAAACCCGGCAATCGGTTTATGGCGATTGGCGTGGTCGCGGTGCTGGTTATCGCTGCCGCGGCAACGTTCGCTTTCCTGAAAATGCAAAAGCCCAGGACGGCGATGCCGCAGCAAACGCAGGAAGCAGCCAACGTGCCGCCAGCATCAAGCTTTGCGCCTTCCGGCAGTGCGCAGCCGGCTTCACCAAATGAGAATGGTACGGCATTCTCCGCATTTCCGAGCGCACCGGCTCCTTCGTCCACGAAAGCTGTAGTGGAGAAACCGGCAGGCAAGACAATCTCAGAGAAAAACTTCACGCAAACAGAAAAGCCCACTCCCGCGGAGAAACCGGCGTCTGTGGCCACTTTGGGCGGTTCTGGCCCGTCGAGAATAACGCAGCAGAATTCAGCGCAAGCGGCGCCTGAGGTCGCGCCCTCCTTTACCGGAGACAGCGCAAATATGCCGACGCCTCTATCAAGCCTGGCGCGCCCGGCGTCGTCTTCAGCACCTTCAGCAGCAGCCATTGAGCAATCGCAGCTTGAGCCTTTGCAGGTGATCCGGACCGGCCCGGTGGTTTATCCAGCTATTGCCAAAGCACGGAGCATAACCGGCGCCGTGGTTGTGCAGGTGACGGTGGGCAAAGACGGAAAGCCATCCAATCCAAAATTTATGAGTGGGCAACCCGTTTTCAAAGATGCCGCGTTTCAAGCGGTGATGGGCTACCAGTTCAAGCCCGCCAAACTCAACGGGCAGCCGATTGAACAGACAACCACCATCAAGCTGAATTTCCACTGATCGACATGATTTAACTACAAAGGCACATCCTGCGGGATGTGCCTTTGGCGTTTCTGAGATATACCGCTTCTTCCGCGAATTGGGGAGATCGCTAGGCTCGTGCCGTCTGCTGCCCTGCCATCGTGCGTCGTGCGCGTGCCCGCGCGACCAGCCACGCAATCACACGATAGCCCAGCAGTGCAGCCAGGATTGCGCCATACGTAAATGGACGGCGCAGATCCGCTTTGACCAGCCAGATAAAATGGACGACTCCCGCGGCGGCGCTGAAGTAGATCAGGCGGTGCAGCTTCTGCCAGCGTTTGCCGCCCATGCGTCGAATCCAGCCGGTGGTGGAGGTGATTGCCAGTGGCAGCATAAGGGCCCAAGCGGTCATGCCGGCAGTGATGAACCGTCGCTTGGCGATATCGTGCAGCATTCCATGCACGTCAAAAAACTTGTCGAGCCAGACATACGTCGTCAAGTGCAGTGAGCCGTAAAAGAACGCGAAAAGCCCCAGCATGCGACGGAAACGGATCAGCCAGGTCAGGCCGCTCAGTTTCCGCACCGGCGTGACACTGAGGGTGATCAGCAGAAAGGTGAGCGTCCACTTGCCCGTGGACCGCGTAATGACGTCAATGGGATTGGCGCCCAGGCCGTCATGAAAGCCCTTCCATGTGAGCAAGAATACCGGCGCCAGGCAGAGGAGAAACACCGGCACTTTCAGTGCTCGGACAAAGTTTTCCGGCGGCGGCTTCATCAGTAATTTTTCTGCAGATCCATGCCGGAGTAAAGGCTTGCCACCTGGTCAGCATAGCCGTTGAACATCAACGTTGGACGCTTGCGAGAATTCGCCGATCCGGCGTTCGCTGGCCTGGCTCCAGCGGGGATGGTCTTTTTGCGGATTCACGTTGGAATAGAAGCCATATTCGTTCGCCGCCATCTGTTCCAGGTTGTTGGAGGCATGGTGTCAGTAAAGCTGATCTTCACGATCGCCTTGATGCCTTTGAAGCCGTACTTCCAAGGCACCACCAGTCGCAGGGGCGCGCCATCGACGTTGGGAAGGGCTTCGTCATAAAGGCCGACAGCCATGATCGCCAGCGGATGCATGGCTTCATCGAGGCGCAGGCCTTCGACATAGGGCCAATCCAGAACGCCGGTAGTCTTCTGGTTGGGCATTTGATTGGGATCGACGACAGTCTGGAAGGCGACAAACTTCGCGCTCGCCAGCGGGTCCGCCGCTTTGATCAGGGCACTCAAAGGAAAGCCAACCCAGGGAATGACCATCGACCAGCCTTCAACGCAGCGATGACGGTAGATGCGCTCCTCCAGCGGCGCCAGCTTCATGATCGCGTCAATATCCAGTTTTTTGGGCTTCTTAACCATGCCATCAATCGCGACTGTCCACGGACGCGTCTTGAAATTCTTTGACAGCCCGTTCGGTTCGTACTTGTCGGTGCTGAATTCGTAATAGTTGTTGTAATTCGTGATGTCTTTGAATGATGTCGGCGTCTCTGAGGTGCTGAGCGGGCTCTTAACGATGCCGCTGAGCTTTGCTCCTTCCGCGTGCACGGTGTCGTGGCGGTCCCAACATGCTCACGCAGATAAAAGCCTCCTGCCAGGGCTGCTCCAGCGGCGGCTGCACCGGCAATAAATTTGCGCCGGCTCAAATACGCCGGTTTTGGAGTGATCTCTGAGGAGGGTATGTCATCTGGTTTTTTGATCAGCATATTCTTCGGTTTAACCTGCTTCTATTCTAAGTCCTGCGTTGGCCGGGATTCCGGGCCTCTTTCTTAAGATGAATTAATCAGCGGAAAGATACACTTGAAGTACGAAACAGGAGGAAAGTTGGATTGCGGGATGGAGGACATTGATAGCGATGTATGCGACGGTGGCATTGATCGCAAGCAACCAAATAAAGTTCGTCATCCCGAAGGGCGTAAGCAAGCCAGCGTTTTCATCAGCTGGCGAGTAGCCCTGAGGGACCTTATGCTTTGGTCTTGCTGAAATCTACTGGAACCCTGTCTTTCAAAAGGCCTTCAGGATACCAATCCGCGGCAAGATCTTTCCAGCCTGGGTTCACCGATTCAACAAGCTTGTTCTTCTTTTCCCTGCGCCAGCCCTTGATTTCTTTTTCGCGGGCAATTGCCGCTTCTACATTCGTGAATTGCTCAAAGTACACCAGCCGATAGCATCTGTATTTCGTGGTGAAATATCCGCCCTGATTGTTTTTGTGCTGCCAAGCCCGCTCATAAAGAAGCGCCGTGACCCCCGGTGTATAGCACACGGCGAGAAGCACTTCCCATCATGTAAACGTACGAGATCTTTTCCATGGTTAAGCACAAGGTCCCTCAGGGCTACTCGCAAGCTGAAGAAAGCGCTTGCTCGCTCACGCCCTTCGGGATGACGGTCTAGTAAATGAGACAGATTACACAATAGCAAAGGCCTTTTTTGCCCAGCGGCTGCCTTATCTGTTGTCTATGCATCGCGCAATTTAACAGGGCTTCATTGCGCAAGATATACCTCAAAAGCCCACAAACACTGGCTCGGATTGCAACCGCACTCCCCAGATGTCAAACACCTTTTTCTCGATTTCGTCTTTGAGAGCAAGGATATCTTTTGCTGTCGCGCCGCCCCGGTTCACAATGGCCAGAGTATGTTTGCGCGAAATCCCGACGGGTCCGAGCGAGTAGCCTTTAGAAAATCCTGACTGTTCCACCAGCCATGCGGCTGCCAGTTTTACCTGACCGTCGACCGCGGGGTAGCGGGGCAGCGGCTTGCCGGGTGCGCGCTGCTCCGCCAGTGCCTGAACCCGGTCCGCATCGGCCGGACTGACTATGGGATTCTTGAAGAATGATCCGGCACTGCGGCAGTCTTCGTCACCGTTTACGATCAACATGGCTTTGCTTTGGCGGATGGAGCGGACGGCGTCCCGCACCAGCTGCAGCGTGGGTTTTTCGGGATTATCGGCGAAGAATTTCTTCAAATCCGCGTATTCAATCTTTGGCTCGCCATTACGATGCAGCAGATATGACACCTCCAGCACGACGTAGTGGCCGCGACGGGTAGTATTGAGAAGGCTGGCACGATATGAAAAACCGCACTCAGCATTCGTCAACTCCACCGTTTGGCCGGTGGCAACCTCGAGTGCATGCACGCGCTTAATGGTTTCTGAAACTTCCTGCCCGTAAGCGCCCACGTTTTGGATCGGTGTGCCGCCAACGGTGCCGGGAATACCGCTCAGGCACTCAATGCCGCTGCAATTCTTGCTGACGGCGAGGGCGACAAGATCGTCCCAGTTTTCACCAGCGCCAGCGTGGAACAGCATCTTCTGGCTGTCGCCTTCAAACTCCACGCCTGCCAGGGACACTTTCAGGACAAGGCCGGGCCAGCCATCGTCGGACACAAGCAAATTGCTGCCGCCGCCCAGAACGAACAAGGGCAGCTTGCGGGCGAAGGCAAAGGCCACCGCTTCGGCAACTTCATGTTCCGAATGGGCGTCAATAAAATAGCGCGCCGGGCCACCAACGTTAAAAGTGGTCAATGGTGCAAGGGGGATGTTTTCCTGGGTGTTCAAAAGATTGGTACCAGAGTACAGCACAGACAGGAACTAGGGAAATGAGTTTTTAGTTGGTAGAATAGAGGCAGACCAATCGGGAGGAAAAGAAATGTATCCAGAGGGAATGGTGGCGCCCATGCGCCAGGAGTTGACGGCAGGCGGCATTGAAGAGGCGCGCACCGCGGCCGACGTGGAAAATGCAATCAATCAGAAAGGCACGCTGATGGTGGTTGTGAATTCCATCTGCGGATGCGCGGCGGGAAGAATGCGTCCCGGAGTGCGCGCGGCCATTCAGAGCGGCGTCCGGCCGGACCGCATGATTACGGTTTTTGCCGGCCAAGACAGAGAAGCAACCGACGCTGCCCGAAGCCATTTCACCGGTTTCCCTCCGACATCGCCCTCCATCGCCCTGATGCGCGATGGAAAACTTGTTTACATGATGCAGCGGCACGATATTGAAGTGAGCGATCCGAATACGATTGCGACCCGGCTGAAGCAGGCTTTTGAAAAGCATTGCGCGAAGGAAGCTGTTAGCAATTAGCAGATGGCAATTAGCAAATATTTTAAGGGCACGCGCAAAGCGTGCCCTTTTGCTTTTCGATTTCACTGCTGGCCGATTCCGAATGAGGGCCGATCGTGTAGGGATCTCTCGCTACGCTCGAGATTCAGAAAAAGATCGACTATTAAATATCCAGTGCCGGCTACCTATTTATTTTCCGGGCTTCTTGGGCGGCGGCGGAATGCTGATGTCGATGGGCGTGACCTTGCCAAAGGTTGAGAGATCGCGGTCAAACTCTTTAGCATTCCCGACCACCAACACCGCCATCTTTTCAGGATGAACATATTTACGAGCCACGCGGTCAACATCAGCGGCCGTGACCTTCTCAATCTCCGCGCGATAACGCTCGAGAAAGTCCGGCGGGAATCCATAAAATTCATAACGCATGCGCTCAGCCAGGACCTTCTGCTTGGAGTCAAACTCAAAGATGAAGGAATTCAAGATGGCGTCTTTGGCTTTCTTCAATTCAATGGGCTGGACTGTGCCGGTAATCAGCTTGTCCATTTCTTTGCGAAGGGCATCAATACCAGCTGCGGTTGTGGCACTCTTGGTACCCATAGCGAAGCGCGTGATTCCGGGATGATCAAAGGCCGTACCCACACCGCCGCCCACGGAATAGGCCAGCCCAAGTTTGGTGCGGATGTTCACGAACAACCGAGAGGAAAACCCGCCGCCGAACAGCTCATTCATGACCGACACGGCGTAGTAGTCCGGGTTGCGGCGGTCAATACCGAGGTCAACCATCTCAATTGAGCTCTGGTTGACATCATTTTTCTCGACGAAATAAATTCCCGGCTGGGCGGGGTTGAAAGTGAGTTTAGCGGGAACAAACCGCTCACCTTTGGGCATGCTGCCGAAGGCGTGACGCAACTTTTGTTCCATGGCGGTGGAGTCGAAGTCACCGGCGATTCCAAGAATCATGTTGGCCGGTGCGATGGTGCGTTTGTGCCACTGGAGCAGATCTTCGCGCGTGATGGCGTCGATGGTGGAGTACTCGGCGGATCGGGCGTAAGGACTGTCCGCGCCATAGGCCAGTTTGGTGGATTCCCGTTGGGCAATCTCATCCAGATCGTCGTTACGGCGCGAGATCAGGCTGGCAAACTGCTGCTTTGCCAGATCGATCTTGTTCTGGCGAAACTCCGGATTTTCCAGGAGGTCAAGAACAACAGGGAAGACCTGATCATAGTTCTCTTTGAGGGATGACCAGGAAATGAATGTTGAGTCTGCGCTTTCTGAAGCTTCTACGCGAGCAGCGTGCGCCTCCAGGAAGTCATCCAGCTCGTCACCAGTTTTGTTTTTTGTGCCGCCCGTACGCCACACATCAGCATAAAGCGCGATCATGCCAACCTTCTCCGCCGGCTCTTCACGCGACCCACCACGTATGCGGATGGTGCCATCGATCAGCGGCAGCTCGTGGTCTTCCTGCAGAAAAACCACCAGTCCGTTGGGCAGTTCTACTCGGCGCGGCTCCTGGGGCTTGAATTGATGCAGGGGCGGAATAGAAACCTTCTGCCATGACGTTGCGGGGGCAGCAGACGGTTTGGCTGTTGCCTGCGGAACCTTCGGTGGAATGGGTTTCTCTTTTTGAGCAACGGCGCTGAGCACGAAGGTGTTTATCACTAAAAATACGATCATGAAGAGCAAGAGTTTCATCCTGTTCATTTCTGCTCTCCTTTGGCGGGCTCGGCTGGCTTTGGTTTCGGTGCTTCGGTTTCGATCGTGGCTACGGTGCGGTTTTCTTCGCGAAAGGTTTTGTTGGCGACGCGGCGAATGTCGGCCTTGGTAACTTTGTCGATTTCATCAATCTGCCGGAACAGCTCTCGCCAGTCACCATAGAGCGCCTGGTACTCGCCCAACTGGAAGGCCAATCCCTGATCGTTGCCGAGGCCGCGAATCAGATCAGCCTTGGCGCGAGTCTTGATCGATTGCAATTCATCGTCAGTGACATCCTGGGTCTTGAGCTTTTCGATTTCCTCATGGATGGGAGCAGCCATATCTTCCGCAGTGCGGCCCTGGCTGGGCGCGGCAAAAAAGAAGAACAGGTTGGGATATTTACTGCCAGGGAATGAACCGCCCTGGGCGGCGATGGCAATGCGTTTGTCGCGCACCAGCGAACGGTAGAGCCGCGACGTGCGGCCCTTGGAGAGTAAGTCGGCCAGAACGTCATACACAGCGTCATCAGGATCGCGGAAGTTTGGTCGGTGGTAGCCTTCAACATAAATCGGCTGGCTGGGATCGTGGATCAAGAGAGTACGAAGAGCCTGTTGCGGAGGCTCCTGCGTGCGCAGAGGCTCCGGCTCCGGGCGCGCGGGGATCCGGCCGAAATACTTTTCGATGATCGGCATCGCTTCCGCGGCCTTCACATCGCCCACCACAGTAACCACTACGTTGGCGGGAACGTAATATTTCTTGAAGAAATTGGTAGCGTCGGTCGCGGAAAAGGCCTTGAGATCAGAAGGCCAGCCGATCACCGGGCGTCCATAAGGATGCGCGATGAATGCCGCACGAAGGAATTGCTCCAGAAGACGGCCTTGAGGCGAACTGTCCACGCTCATACGCCGCTCTTCATACACCACGTCGCGCTCTTTATAGAACTGGCGCATCACCGGTTCCAGAAAACGCTGTGACTCCAGGTAAGCCCAAAGCTCAATACGGTTCTGCGGAAACGAGTAATAATACGTGGTTTCGTCGCGGTCAGTGGATGCATTGAGCCCGACACCACCCTGGCTCTCCACAATCTCGCCAAACTGATTGGGGACAACATACTCGTCGGCGGCCGCCACGGCAGCTTGCCATGCTTTCTCCAACTCGGCGAGTTTCTTTTCGTCGCGGCCTACCTCCTTGAGTTTTTCTTTGAGATACGCGGCGTAGGCGATCTCAACTTTTTCCAGCGCCACTTTTTCTGCCGGCCAGTTCGTGGTCCCGATCTCATGCGTGCCCTTGAACGCCATGTGTTCAAACATGTGCGCCAGTCCGGTGATGCCGGGAACTTCCTGGACTGAGCCGGCGTTAACGCGCGTATAAAACGAAAAGACTGGCGCCTCCGGGCGCTCCATGAGCACGATGGTCAGGCCATTGGCCAGCTTCTTAACCGTGATCCGCTTTTCAAAAGAGGCGATGTCCTGAGCGTGCAGGGTGAAGGCGATCGAGAAAAATCCAATAGCAATTGTGAGCTTGCGGAAACGAGAAATCTTCATAGGCTGTCCCAATCAAGGGTAAAGGGTGAAGCGGATGTTTTCAAATTGGACGCGCCGTGGAGAAAGAAGTGAGCGGATCGGTCAGCGACGAGACCGAGCCACGTCTCGAGAATAACGTTGCTCCCATGAGGGCTTGAAATGTATAACAAAGGCAATCTTTTAGAAGCTCAGGACCAACGAAAACATGTCAAAACACCAGGAACTGATGCAAGGGTTCCGTCTTTTTGCAGAGGGCGCTGCGACAGCATCGGCGCTGATGAGCCATATTTCCCAGCGATTGCATGATGAGTTTTCACGCTACAACTGGGTCGGATTTTATCTGGTAGACCAGGCCGATCCTGGAATGCTGATAGTGGGGCCGTACGTTGGAAGCTTCAGTCCCAATGTGCGTATTCCGATCAACAAAGGACTATGCGGCGCTGCCGCCACTACGCGAAAGACCGTGGTGGTGAATGATGTGGCGAACGATCCGCGGTACCTTTCGGGATCGGAAATTGTAAAAGCGAACATGGTGGTCCCTATTCTGGCCAAAAACGACCTGGTGGCAGAACTCGACATTGAAAGTTACTTTGCCAACACGTTTAACAAAGCGGAGCAGACCTTTGCGGAAGACGTCGCGCAGCTGGTAGGGAAGTACATGGAGAAAAAACGCTAGACTACAGACCGAAGTCGCTGTCCACTTTCTGGATCGGTTCCTGCTTTAGTACCCGCAAATGTACACACAATGACATTGCCTGGGATCACTGCTGGCTATATAAAAGCAGCAGGGACGGTCCATAATGGGCGCAGGTCCAATGCCACAGATAATGTCCAAACACAGCGAACTGCTTAAAGACTTTGGGTATGCAGCGCAGTCCGCGCGGACGGTGGACGCGCTGATGGACCTGATCGTCGAGAAGCTGCATGGGACCATGACGCGCTATAACTGGGTGGGATTTTATCTGGTGGATAAGACGCGTCCGGGCAGCCTGATACTGGGGCCGCATGTGGGCAGCTTTGAACCGCATGAAAACGTTTCTCTGGATAAAGGCTTGTGCGGCGAAGCGGCTTCCAGCAAAAAAACCGTGGTGGTAAACAATGCGGCGGACGATCCGCGTTACAAGGCGTCGTCGGCGCTGGTAAAGTCGGAGATCGTGGTGCCGATCTTTTCCCGAGGCGCGCTTTACGGCGAGATCGACATCAACAGCTATTTTGCCAATACTTTCACTTTCGAAGAACAGCAGTTTATGGAAGCGTGCGCGGCGCTGGTGGGCGAGTATCTGGAAAAACCGCGTTAGCGATGGTCCGCCGAAATAGCGGGCTGCTATGATGTCGGCTTTATGAAACTTCTTCGACTCCCTCTGCTCATTCTGGTCTTTGCAGTCTCCTCCATTGCGCAAAAATCCAACTTTGCTAAACCCAGCTTCACTCTGGAACAGGTCATGAGTTCGCCGTTCCCGACGGCTTTGACTTCGGCGGCGAAGGCGAACCGCATTGCCTGGGTGTTTGACAGCAAGGGCGAGCGCAACATCTGGGTGGCCGACGCGCCTGACTTCGCTGCGCGGCAGGTCACGCATTATCAAGGTGACGATGGCCAGGACATTTTTGCCGTGAAGCTCACGCCGGACGGCAAGACCGTTGTCTTTGCGCGCGGATCTGAAGTGAGCAGCGAAGGCCACGTGGCGAATCCATCGACTGAGATCAAAGAACCTAAACAGCAGGTGTGGGCAGCGGACGTGGAAAGCGGGAAGCCGCGCCTGCTGGGCGATATGGGCTGCGCCGAGGAAGACTGCGAGGACATCCAGCTTTCGCCCGACGGCACAACCGCGGTTTGGGTAGGGCCTAAAAATCATCTGTGGATCTCCAACATTGCTGCCGACAAGCCTGCGCGCCAACTCACGGAACTGCGCGGTGACGAAAGCGAGCCGCAATGGTCGCCCGACGGAAAACATCTCGCGTTCAGGACAGGCAGAAAAGACCACGCGTTCATCGCGATCTTTGACCTGTCCGAGCAGCGCGTGCGTTACGTTGCACCCAGCGTTGATCGCGACTCCGCGCCGCGATGGTCGCCTGAGGGCAAGCAGCTGATTTTTATCCGGACAGCCGGCGCCGAAAACCATCTGCCGCTGATTCCAAGGCGTCCGCAGCCCTGGGCCATCTGGCTGGCCGATTCTGCGACAGCAGAAGCGCATGAGCTGTGGCACAGCGGCAAGGAGATGAATGATTCGCTGCCGCCGTTCGCTGCAGAGTCGTTGAAATTTCTTGAGTTTGGCCTCATAGTTTTCGCTTCCGAACACGATGGTCGAAACCATCTTTATCTGCTTTCAACCACCGACCCCGCGGCGATGTTACTTACACCCGGCGATTTCGACGTCGAAGATGTTGAGCTGTCGCCGGAAACATTGCGAGTTCTCTATACCTCTAATCAAGGCGACATCGATCGGCGACACGTCTGGGAAGCAAATCTTTCGTCGTATCCCATGCGATTCGAGATACGGAAGCCCTGGCGACCAGACTCGCCGCGTCCCATCACGAGCGGCAAAACAATCGAATGGCATCCGCTCATGCTGGCCGACGGAAAGACCATTGTTTGTTTCGGTTCGACCGCAACTTCTCCGGCGATGCCATATCGCCTTACCGACAAAGGCCGCGAGATGATCGCCGCCAATGCGCTGCCGAAAGACTTTCCGTCGGACCAACTAATCGAGCCGCAAACCGTCACGTTTAAGAGCGAAGACGGGCTGGAAATACACGGCCAGCTTTTTGTTCCGCGCAATCATGCTCAGGCTGCCCCGGCGCTGATCTTTGTTCATGGCGGCCCGCCACGGCAGATGATGCCCGGATTCCATTACATGTACTACTACCACAACGCGTACGCTGAAAATCAGTATCTGGCCAGCAAAGGCTATGTAGTGCTGTCAGTCAATTACCGCCTGGGTGCAATGTACGGACGCGCCTTCCGTGAAGCTGCCAATGCCGGCTGGCGTGGCTCAGCTGAGTACAAGGATGTGGTGGCCGGCGCTAAATATCTGCAAAGTCTCGCCTATGTTGACCGCAAGCGCATCGGCATCTGGGGAGGCTCTTACGGCGGCCTGCTTACCGCACTGGCGCTGGCCCGCAACTCAGATATCTTTGCCGCCGGCGTGGATTTCCACGGCGTGCATGACTGGTCAATGTTTTTGTTCCAGCGCGGAGCGGACGCGCCGGACGCCAAGGAAGCCGCCAAACTTGCGTTTGATTCGTCGCCCGTGGCGTCGGTGGCCACGTGGAAGTCTCCGGTGCTTTTCATGCACGGCGACGATGACCGCAATGTTCCTTTCTCCCAAACCACTGATCTTATACAGCGCCTGCGCCGGCAAAATGTAGAACTCGAACAAATCATCTTTCCCGACGAAATCCATGACTTCCTGCTCTGGCGAACCTGGGTAAAAGGGTACGCAGCAGCGGCAGAGTTCTTTGACAGGAAGCTGAGCGGGGCGAAAAGTCCAAAGCCATAACCACAAAGGACACGAAGGAACACAGAGGAAAATCAGGAAAGCAACGGAAGGCATGCCGCATCCGTTGACGAAAATTAAGGTTGTCAAAGATCTTCCCCCGGCTGTTATCAGCCGGGAGCGCCAGTTATTTTGCCTGGGCGGCGTGGTCTGCCCTGGGTGGTGCGGCGGCGGCCACAAGACGGTCCAGATGTTGCTTGAACTGAGGCAATGAGGGGTCGCCCGTCGCAGTGCCCACGGTTACTGCTTTTTCTGCATTCTGGCGCGCCAAATCGGCCTTGCCCTCGGCTTCAAGTCCATCGGCCATGCTGTCATAGACGTTGGCTGAGCCGGGGTAAAGCTCGACGTTGCGTTTGAAGGCGGCGAGGGCGTCTTCAGTCTTTTTCTGTCCCAGGAGGAAGTAGCCGAATTGATTGATGGTCTGTTCGGCGGAGATGGGAAAGCCGAAGCGCTCGGACAATTCGCGGTAATGTTGCTCAACGCCCTTCAGCCCGCCGATGGGAAAACCGTCTTTCGGGTCGCGGGGCATCACCCAGCCATCAAAAACGGTGCGCAGGCCGGCGTAGTGGGCGAGAAACGTAGTGGAGCCGTGGTCCTCGTCAGGATAGCGCTCGGAACGCACGATGAAGCCTTGAGGCTTTACGGTGGTGAAGAGCTTCCGCAGCTGATTAAAGCCGTCGCCCATCGGATTGGGTAGAGCGCCTTCATTCCCCAGCGAGAAGAAAAGCGTCTTCTTGAATTCTTTTTGCCGGGCGAAGAATTGCTGGGCCTGGTGCAGGGTGTGTTGATCGTCCCATTGCAGGCTTGGGCTGACGGCAATGTAAGCGTTGAACATGTCAGGGTGCGCGATCAATGCATGGATCGCCAGCAGGCCGCCCAGAGAGTGGCCGGCAAAAATGCGATAGTGACTGCGTCGGATAACGCTTTTCGATTTCCGGGAAAAGCTCGGTCTGGATGAATTCCAGAAACTTGTCGCCACCGCCGCTGGTAGGCTGGGCCTGGACTATGACGCCCTGGGGGTTCTTCTGGTCAGCGCGCGTTGGCGTGAGGTCACGCGTGCGGTCCGTGTTGGGAATGCCGACGACAATCAGCGGCGTGCATCGGTTTTGGGAGGCAAGAAAATCAATGATGGCGCCAACTTCGTTGATGTGGGCGTCGCCGTCCGCCAGGTAGAGGACAGGGTACTTGTCTTTTTTTCCCTGCGCGGCCGCGGGCATTCGCACCAGAATCGCGCGGTCTTCATTCAGCACATTGGAATGGACGGTGATGCGCTCCGGCGCCGGCGGAGCCAGGTTCTGGGCGATGGAAGCGATCGAGGCGAGATAAACAAGAAGGAAGGTGGAGAAAGCTCGCAGTGACATGCTCAAAGACCTCCAGGCGAAACTGGTTCGGACTAGCTGAGGCAACTCACATTCTAAAAGACGGGACCACGGTAAAGCATTTCAAAATCATTACAGATGGTGCGATGGTTTTGACCCTGGCCGTCCGCTTTCGTTAGCCGACTGTCGGGAATGAACAGTGAGGAGCGCAGAAAAAACGGCTGCGGCTGCGAATCTTTTTTGCGCGCTCCGCTGCATTGCGTCCCAGCAAGCCAAAACCGGGCTAGCTGGGAGCAGCTGCGCGCGAGCCTACGGCGTAAGGAAATGTTCTGGCGGCAGCTTGTACAGCACGACTGAAGTCGTGCCCTAACACTTGCCTCGCGGAGTGATGCCTGTGAGGATAGTGGACCGAATCCCACCGTGTTGCAGAAGTGTTCTGAGCGACAAGGCGTGTTTTTTTTCAGTAGTGGGACGGTGCATAATATCCCAGACGCTCAACGTCAATAAAAATGAAAGCCCTGCATTGGATATCGCTAATCGCCGTTGTTCCTGTGATCTTCGTCCTGGTACACATTGGTGGAATCGCACGCCGCAACGCGCAGTACCATCGCGCCCTGAAAGCATATTCTGATGTGCTGAAACCCGGCATGAAACGAAGCGAAGTCGAAAACTACTTCATCATGGCAAAGTATGTTTCGTTTAACCAAGAGTGCTGCGTTGGGCCAAAGCGTGGGACATTCGATGATCTTGTGGAAATTGCGCATGAACCGGAGGGGTGGGTTTGCCAAGAGCAAGTCGTTTATGCGGCGTTCGAGTTTGCTGCGGTTGAACCTAAAAGAGAATGGGTCGCTGACCCGGGGATCGTCTTGTGGGGACTTCTCTATATCGTTCAGTTTGTCTTGACCTTCCATGAAGAGGCTCACACTCCTTACGTCAAACGGCGTGATTGGCGAAATCGCCAAGCCAGCCTTTCAAGTGATTACTGAGGCTGGCCGCAAAAACTCTTTGCGCGCTCCGCTTTGCTGCGCGTGAGCCTGCGGCGCAAGGAAATTTCTTTTCGTGCGCTTAGCGGCACGACTCCGCAGCCCTCGACTCCCCTTCGGCAAAGTCTCAGGGTCATCTCCTGCTAAACGCTAAAGTCGTGCCCTGACGCTTGTGTCGTGGAGTGATGCGTGTGAGGAATAGTGGATCGAAAAGGATGGGCCACCCGGCGGATCTCTCAGTTCCACATATCGCACTCATTGTCGAAGACGAAATGCTGCATGGCGCCAAGTGGAAAACTTATCGGGCCGGCACCTCGAATGGCTTCGAATTCTTGAATGAGGGTTTGGGGGCGAACCATCTCCATCTGCATTCGAGCAAGCGACGTAGTCGACAGCGTCATAGCGCAGCCAGATTTTTCGAATTGAAACAGACGATCGCGTAAGTCCTCTCGCTGAAAATCATGTGGTCTTTTAAGAATTCGCCAGTCGCGATATTCAAACTCGCGTCCGAGTGCGCTCACATTTAAATAGCTCCGATACGCTTTGGTCCCAAGCATCAGATCCATACAGGTTGCGGAACAAAAGGGAAATATGGAGAGAGGAGCATAATTAGGACTGAATGTAAGCAATTCGTGGCTTTCATCGTCAACAATGAAGTCGCCTCTCTCGTACCAATCCGAAATGGCCTGTACCTTTTTTTTCTCCATTTCCTTGGGCCAATCGAGTCTGCCAATCGCATCGAGCGTCTTAAGATCAACGCACTCGACAAACAAGCAATTGCTCAGACGAGATAGCGCCCATCCTTGTTTCTCTGCCTCCTGAAGCAATTCATATAAATCAGATAATCCGTGCTCCGGGCAGCCTTCGATGCGCCGAAACTCAATTGGCTTTCCCTCAAATTCTCCTGGACCACCCCCCAATAGCGTTACTGCCTTGCTCATTCTATGTTTTTGGAGCTGCATTCGACCTGACTTACTTTTACCTGTTTTGACCTCCACAATGTCTGCCGAACCGTCCCTTTTCACGACGGTTATGTCCCCTAAAGCCAGCCAGTTAGTGAGTGAATTTAGAATGGCGACCGCGACGCTATTGTCGGAAAACCGATCTCCCCATTCGCGAATTTCCTGCGCCGTACCAGTCGCAGTCAACTGTTGTTTTGTTGATGCTCTTGAGAGAACATTCAAAGCGGCTCTGTCATAATTGAAAGCTCGCCAGACAATACCATCGGCTACTAGCCGAATGGCATTTGCATATAGTCGGTGGGCGAACAATTGACCTTCAGCCTCCTCTAGTTCTTCAATGCTCACCGAGGTTTCCAGTGCCCTCTTTGCCTTGATCTCCTCGACCTTCTTTCTCCATAATTTATTCCCTTTCTCTAACTCTTGTAGATCATCAAACAAATGGAGTTGAAGCTTGAAAAGAGCTGTTCGGTTCGTCCGCCGTTTGCGGCTGATTTCAAAATAGTCTAGAAGAACCTCGCGATTTTCTGATTCAGCAAGGGCATACATGCCTTTTAAATGGGACGTTGAGGGCATGCTTCCCCTCGCGATCCGCCATTCAAAAGGGCGGCTGTACTTGGACGGGAGCCGCTTTGGTTTGCCATTCATAGTCACTATTTTAGCGGAAGCGGCAGCGGAGCCGATTCCTCGCCAGCGCGCCGCGAATTTGGAAGGTCATTGCTCGGTGCGGTGTGCGCCCGCTCGGGATGGGAGGTTCTGGGGGATGCAGCTTGCTTGTTCCGCCAGCGCACACCCTTCGACTGCGCTCAGGGCAGGCTCTACGGCGTTCCGTTTTTAGACCATTCTTTTCCGGAGTTTCCGCACCCGGGCTAGACTGTTTCGCCCTTCGGGCTGGAGCGATTTGGGCTCAGTAGCTTGGTAGGCTGGGAATTGTTGGGTCATATAAAGAGACTCTTTCACTACATCGCGAAAAATAGATACCTCGACACCCGGCGCTTCGCCGGGTGTCTCTTTTTTTTGTGCAGAGGCTACGCGAAGACGGAAGCCCAGCAGGGCTTCCCCGCGGCGGGTCTGCACGAGGGCCGATCCCTCATCGGTGCTGCCCCGGAGGGGGGAAGTCTGGAAGGGCATTGCATTGTCAGGCACAGGTGCATGGGGGAAGAACTCCCTGATGCTGCATGGCACGGGACAAATCGTCGGGATCCCTCCACTCAACCTCACTTCCTTCGTCGATCGGTTTTCGGTCGGGACGACAGGAGTAAATATTGTGAATATATATGAAATATATGTTGACATTAATAAATGGTTTTATATAAGTATGGTATGGCAGATGAAACGGCGACTGAAAATGTATGAATCGGCAAGGGAAAGGCTTAAAGAGCTGCTGCGGCAGGAAATCGAGATCAAAGAGCAGATTTCACATTGGGGGCCGATAGTAGAACAGCTGGCCCGGTTGACAGGTGAAACGGTTGATTCGGATATTGCCAGCAGAATCAATGAGTTAAAGCAGAACGAAGCGTCGGCTCAAGAGGCGGGGCAGGAGATGGGGCTGACGGAGGCGATCCGATGGGTGTTCCGGCAGCCGTTGTTGCTGCCGCTGACGCCGACCCAGGTAAGGGACCGCATGGCGGAGATGGGATATGACCTGGAGAAGTACAAGCATGTGATGCCTCCGATTCACAACACCCTGAAGCGCATGAAAGAGGCGGGCGAGATCAGGGAAGTGGAGGGGCTTGGAGGGATAGGGCGAGCCTACGAAAGCGCGAAATAGCATGGCGGGGGAAAATTGCCAGAAATGCAAAGTGCCAGAGATCGCCGAATGAAAAGCCGATTTAGCCGCGAATGAACCCGAAGCACTTAGCAAATGCCATTAGCAATTAGCCATTGGAAGCAATTAGCACTTAGCAATTAGCTATTGGTAATTAGCTGTCTTCACCTGTTTTAGATTCTTCAACGTTTCCAGCTCCTAACGACCGTTGAAACGCAGGCCGGTGCTTTTGGCCCGTCCCGGCATTTGGCAAAAAGTAAAAAAAGCAATTCAGAAGTCTGAGCCACACCGAACCAGCTCTTTTTAATTCTGCCCATTCGTGCCAAGCCCATCCTTTCCGCAAAGAACGCGGAAGGGATGGGTGCCCGCAAAGGCGGGCCGGAATGAGGCCCCACCAGGAGCAAAGACTGTGAGCAGAGAAGAGATCATCACCGCAGTAAAGGAATGCGCGGCCAAGCTCGGGCGGGTACCCCGCCAGGAAGAGTTTCAAGTAACGATGTCTGTACAGAGGCATGTGGTCCGGAAACACTTCACCACATATGCGCAATTGATTGCGGAGTGCGGACTGGAACACCGCGGCTCCGGAGTGCCGCTGACAATGGAAGCGATATTCCGGGATTGGGCGAGGGTGGTGCGGAGCACGGGAAAGGTTCCGACCGCATTGGATTACGGCCGGCACGGCAAGTACAGTCACCGTCCTTTTGCGGTCCGCTTTAAATACTGGAGAAAGGTACCGGCGGGAATGCTGGCGTACATGGTGGAAAAGAAGCTGGACGGTGAGTGGCAAGATGTGCAGAAGATCATTGCCGGACACCTGAAGATGCCACTGGAGGAAGCCACAAAATACAAATTTGCTTCCGGATTTACTTTCCGGCCAATGATTATGGCAGACCGGCCGATCTACGGGCTGCCACTTCTGCAAGGGCCATTGACTTTTGCGCCGACCAACGAGGCCGGAGTGCTGGCGGCTTTTGCCTGCCATGCGCGCGAGCTGGGCTTTACCATCCTGAGGTTGCAGGCGGCGTTTCCGGATTGCGAGGCGTTGCGCGAGGTGGGCCCAAACAAAGGGCAGAGAGTGCTGATTGAATTGGAGTATGAAAGCCGGAATTTTCTGGATCATCAGCACCCCATAGCTGGATGCGATTTGATTGTGTGCTGGATTAACAATTGGCCGGATTGTCCGCTGGAAGTGATTGAGCTGAGCAGCGTGTTGCGGGATTTGCAGGACCGCCAAAATTCAAAATCAAAACCTTGAACCACAGAGGACACAGAGGAACACGGAGGAGATCGGGGAAGGAAAGATGCGGGATTGGGGATTGAAGATCGGAGAACGACCGTTTGAAAGAGCAAGCGATTAGTTCTCTGCAAAACCCTTCTATCGCGTGGTCGAAATCGACCAAAATCCGGCCCGATTCCACCTTGGAATATCCCCAATTACCTTGGTAACCGTAGAACACTGTTCTTGTGGGCACGGTTCAGAGAACTTTGGGGTAGGATTCTGGTGTCCTCCTCCCAGCGGCTTGCACTAGGTAATCATGATGCAAGAAAACCCGGAAACTGCCACAGGCACTGCCACCGCCACAGCTACGGCTGTAGCTCCGCGCACTGACCGTCTTGAACTGGTCAAGGAACTGCCGCGGGGAAGCGTGGGCGTGGTCCATCATGCCAGAAATCCGCAGCAGGACCGTTCTGTTGCGCTACGCAAGTTTGACATTCCGGAATGGCTGGACGACGTTAACGGCCTTCTCCAAAAGATATTGACTGAGGCCCGCGCTGCCAGCGTGCTGGACCATCCCAACATCGCCAAGCTGCATACCTGCGGCTACAAAGACTTTACGGTTTTCATGACGGCTGAGTTCGTTGAGGGAGAAAACCTCAAAGAGTTTATGGCCAAGCGCCAGCCGGAGATGAGCGAGGCGCTGCAACTGTCAAAGCAGCTTTTAGCGGCCCTGGACCATGCGCACAGCAAAGGCGTCTTCCACAATTTTTTGAACCCGACCAATATCAAAGTCCTGCCCGATGGCACGATCAAGCTGCTCGACTTTGGTTTGCTGCGCGACAAAAATCTGCTGACGCAATCTCCGACCAAGAAATTGGAGAACGAGCCTTATCTTTCTCCGGAGCAGGTGAAGAACAAGCCTGTGGTTGCGGCGACGAACATTTTCAATGCGGCCACCATCATCTATCAGCTTTATACCGCGCGCAGCCCGTTCCACGGACCGCATCTGGGCGAAGTGGACCGCAGCATTACTGATGTGGATCCGCATCCGATGCAGATGGCGCATCCGCGAGTGCCGGAAGCGATATCAAGAGTTGTGTTGAAGGCGCTTGCCAAGAATCCGGCAGACCGGTTTGGCAGCGGCCAGCAATTCTTTGCCGCGCTGGAAGAAGCTGCGAAATCACAGCCGGTTTCTCGGGCCAACACGACGGGCTCCATGCCCGCTTATCAGGGTGGCCCGGGGCCGAACGCGAGCCAGTCGATCAGAGTTGCACCAGGGCCGAACGCCAGTCAGGCATTTAAAGCAGTGCCGGGACCTTCGGCAAGTCAGACGTTCAAGGCCATACCGTCAGCTTCAGCGAGCCAGGTGATTAAAGCGCCGACTCCCGGAACCACGGGTACAACGTACGCTGCCGCGCAGAAAACATCGGCCCGCGCGCCTGTGAGCACCGCGAATCACTGGAAAGTGGTAGCGGCTGTCGTCGGCGGACTATGCGTGATTGTGATTCTGGCATTGGTTTTCCAGCGCCACCCCGCTGAGCAGGACGACGCGGCTACGCCGTCATCGCAGGCTGCCGCGAATTCGCCCGCGCCGTTTAGTCGTCAGGCATCGCAGGCAGCACAAGGGACGCAGGCTTCGCCAGAGGGACAAGGTAGAGGGCACGCGGCGTCAGCGCACGCGAGCAAGTCAGCCAGGTTCGTGCCTGCGGCTCCTGTGGCTCCGCCCGCACCGACCGAAGGTCAGTTGATCGTCTCATCCATGCCGATGGGCGCAACCGTGGAGATTGAAGGCCGCGCAGGACAGTGGAAAGCTCCGCAGACAGTCCCTGGACTGGCCGTGGGAACATATAAAGTCACGTTCAATATGCCGGGCTATGCCACAGAGACGCGTAGTGTTCAGGTGGGCGGCGGCGCGCGCACGCCGCTCGATGTCCGCATGACTGCCGTAAAAGGATTTGTGACGGTGGCCAGCAAGCCTGCCGGAGCGCAAATCTGGATTAACGGAAAAGACACCGGCAAAGTTACGCCGATAGAGTTTCTGGTCGAGCCCGGAGCGCAAACTATAACAGTCCGCAAGCAGGGCTATCTGGAGTCGTCTACCGATCTCAAACTGGTTGCCGGGCAGTCGGTAAATTATGCGCCCAGCCTTATGGTTGCCGGCCGCACTGACAATATCAAGCTGGTTGGCAGCAGCGGTGTGGGCAAGTTATTTGGCGGCAATGGCAGCGCGTCGGGCATGGCGCGGCTTGAAATTAAGACCGAACCCAAGGGCGCGCAGGTGACGATCAACGGCACGCCTCTGCAAAAAACCACTCCGCTCGAGATACAGGTGGAAGCCGGCAATTATGACATTACGATCCAGAAAGACGGCTTCAAACCGATTCATGAGAGCGCGATCATTGGAATGGATGACCGGATCAAGATTGACCGGCCGCTTTCACATTAAAAGTTATTCAAGTCAGACGGATGCGGACGGCCTGGGTCTACTACCCTGCCGTCCGTTTTGCTTGTTGGGCGCTCGAAGGCCCGCATCAATGCTGAATTCCAGATAGAATAGAAGTAACCCATTCTTTAGAGAACAGAGAGTCAAGAGAGATTTGAATTCCAAGATTCGCAATATCGCAATTATCGCGCACGTAGACCACGGTAAAACAACGCTGGTAGATGCCATGCTGCGCCAGAGCGGCGCATTTCGCGTCAATGAAGCTGTAGTCGATCGCGTGATGGACTCCAACGATCTGGAGCGCGAGCGCGGCATCACCATTCTGGCCAAGAACACGGCCATCATTTATCACGACATCAAGATCAACATTGTCGATACGCCCGGCCATAGCGATTTTGGCGGGGAAGTGGAACGCGCCCTGAAAATGGTGGATGGCGTTATGCTCCTGGTAGACGCCAGCGAAGGCCCTCTGCCCCAGACGCGTTACGTGCTCAGCAAAGCCCTTGAGGCAGGTCTGCCGCCGGTGGTTGTGATCAACAAGATTGACCGCCCAGATGCGCGGGCGCAGGAAGTCTTGAACGAACTGTACGACCTCTTCATCGATTTGGACGCGCGCGAAGACCAGCTCGATTTTCCCGTTCTCTACACCAACGCTAAAGCTGGGACCGCTTCCACCAGCATTGAAGTCCCCGGCGAAAACCTGCGGCCGCTGTTTGACGCTATCCTGGCCAAAACTCCACCGCCCGCCGGCGACGCCGCCAGCCCCCTGCAGATCCTGGTGGCAAACCTTGATTACAGCGATTATTTAGGCCGTCTGGCGATTGCCCGTGTATTTAATGGAACGCTGCGCAATGGTCAGGAAGCCGGTATTGCCAAGCTTGATGGCTCGATACAGAAATGGAAGATCACCAAGCTCTTTTCCTTCAGCGGCCTCAAGCGTGTGGATATTGAACAGACTGAGTTGGGTGATATCGTCGCCATCGCCGGCGTCGAGGGAATCGGCATCGGCGAAACCATTACAGAAGTTGAAAACCCCGCGCCTCTGCCTCACATCATCATCGACGAGCCGACCATCGCTATGCAGTTTTCGGTGAACACTTCGCCCTTTTCCGGGCGCGAAGGAACGTATGTCACGTCGCGCAACCTGCGTGATCGTCTGCAAAAAGAGCTGCTCACTAACGTTTCTTTGCGGGTTGAAGACGTGGGCGCCACAGACGCGTTCAAGGTCCTGGGCCGAGGTGAGTTGCAGCTTTCCATTCTGATTGAAACCATGCGGCGTGAAGGTTTCGAACTGGCCGTGGGCAAGCCGGAAATCGTTACCAAACGAATCGACGGCAAGCTGATGGAGCCGCAGGAAAAGCTGATGGTCGACATACCGGAAGCGTTTATCGGCGTGGTGATCGAAAAGCTGGGCGCGCGCAAAGGGCAGATGCTCAAGATGCACAATCACGGCTCCGGTCGCGTGCGTCTGGAATTCCTCATCCCCAGCCGCGGCATGATCGGCCTGCGCTCAGAAATGCTCACGGATACGCGTGGCACCGTGATTCTGAATTCTTTATTCGACGGCTACACCGAGTGGCTGGGAGAAATTCCTCATCGCATGACCGGCGCTCTGGTCTCCGACCGCAATGGCTCCTCCACGGCCTACGCGCTGTGGAGCCTCCAGGAACGCGGCGTCTTATTTATCAACGCGGGCGTGGAGCTGTATGAAGGCCAGATCGTGGGTGAAAACGCACGTGAAGTCGACCTTGACGTAAACGCTGTTCGCGAAAAGAAGTTGACCAATATGCGCTCCTCCAGCGCCGACGAGGCCATCCGCCTGGTTCCCTTTAAAAACCTGACGCTGGAGCAGGCCATCGAGTTTGTTGCCGACGACGAACTGGTAGAAGTCACGCCCAAGTCGCTGCGGCTGCGCAAAAAGATTTTGCAGGCAAACCGCAGGCCGAAGAAGAATGCAGCGTTGCCGACGCCTGTTCTTTCGTAGTCCCGAGCGAAGCGAGGGATCCTTATCTGCTCGATGGTTTCCGAGGACATGATCGACAAAAAGACTCGGCCAACCAGTTAAGTCGCTATGGCATTTTCAGCGTAAATGTAGACCATTGCAGGGTGGAGCAGGCATTCATGCCTGCGGTACTCGGCCATAAATTGCTCGGCTTCAGCCGCTAAGGTTTCTCTCCAGGGTTCACGGTAAATCTAATACAGCTTTTAATAGCTGAAATCTATTGTAACGATAGGGTTCCCTCGCTCCGCATCGGGATTTCAGAAAACTACTCCAGTTGTTTCCCCTTCGTCTCTGGCAGCTGCGTTGCCATCGCCGCTGTAAGTACAAACGCAATCGCGCACAGCAGGAACGCCGCACTCAGCCCTTTTTTGTCGCCGACCCAGCCAATGGTATAAGGCGCAACGCAGCTCAAAGCTCGAGCGCCGTTGTAAGTAAATCCCAGAGCGCGGGCGCGGACGCGAGTAGGGAAGAGTTCGCTGCCGATAATTCCTGATCCGGCAAAAAAGCCTGTGCCAAAGAATCCAACGAGCGCGCCCAGAACCAGAATGATCCACGGCGTTCGCGCCGCGGCATACAGGGGAATGAGCCCGGCAGCGCAAAGCGTGTAGAGAATTAAAGACCGCTTGCGCCCCAGCCTGTCCGCCGCCAAGCCATAAAAAAGATAGCCGGGAAACATCCCTACCAGGTTCAGCGTCACCAGCAGGGTAGTTGTGTTCATCATGCTCAGCCCGCGCCCGCCTTTTTCCACCGGTAACGTCAGGTAAGGCGGCATCCAGCTGAACAATCCCCACCAGGCGAAAAGCCCGAAGATATTCAATAGCAGAAGAAAAATCGTCTGCTTGCGAAATACCGGCGAGAAGATTTCAGAAAAAGGCGCCTTCGTCGTCGCCTGATCTCTATGCTGTTTCCACATCTCTGATTCCGGCACGCTCTTCCTGATCCACAATGTCACCAGCGCCGGCAGCACGCCAACAAAGAAGACAAAACGCCAGTCTTTATGCAGCTTGTCGAGCACAATCCACGCGACGAGCGCAGCGGCAGCCAGTCCCCACGCCCACGCGCTTTGCACAATGGCAATCGCCCGCGCGCGCAGATGAGTCGGCCATGTTTCCGCCACCAGCGTTGCGCCGGTGTTCCACTCGCCGCCCATGCCCAGTCCCAAAACAAAGCGGAATGCAATCAGCATGAAAATGGAAGTCGAGAATCCCGATCCCAACGAACACAGCGAATACGTGAGGATACTCAGCATCAACGCTTTGGTCCGGCCGATGCGATCAGCGATAAAGCCAAAAAGAATTCCACCAATGCCCGACGCCAGCAGCATGAAAGCGTTCGGCAGTCCGGCAATGGCCTTGGAATGGATGCCCAGCGCCGTCATTACATGGATCTGGACATTGCTGTACAGCAGGACGTCGAATCCATCCAGCCCCCACCCCAGCGCCGCTGCAATAAGCGTGCGCTTCTGCGCCGACGTGGCCTGCGCGATCGTTGGGAGTGTGGTGGTGGCCATTGGACAGTCGGGATTCTAACAGTATTTCTCTGCAATCCCGAGCGGAGCGAGGGAGCCCTATTACCTGGAAAATGAATGGAAAGAAATAGTTGCTTACAAGCGTTTAGAACACGATCACGTTTTTTGACTCAAGAACCTCGTGCCGATAGGGGCTCCTCGCTTCGCCTCGCGTTTCAGAAAAGAGGCTTTTCTCCGTGTCTCCGTGCCTCCGTGGTGAGCGGCCCCTTCTCCAGCAATCCAAAATATCTCCGCGCCCGCCGAACATCTTCGCCGATCTGCTCTTTCAGCGCGTCGATCGACGGAAACTTAATTTCCGGTCGCCGCCATTCCAGGAATGAAATCTCAACTTCCGTCTGCGCTGTGACCTCCAGCGGATGAAAGTCGAGAAGATGGGTTTCGATCGCGAATGACTCGTCGCCAAACGTAGGCCGCAGACCGACGTTGGTGACGGAATTGAAAGTCTCATTGTCCACGCGTGTGCGCGTAAGGTAGACGCCATTGCCGGGAACCAGATCGTCATAGCGGTTCAGGTTGATGGTGGGCACGGTGTATTTATGGCCGTAGCCGCGCCCGCGTCCCGGAGCGCCGGTGATGCTGAAAACCCGACCTAGCAATCGCCGCGCCATGCTGACCTTGCCGGCGATCAAGAGTGCCCGTATCTGGCTGCTGGAAACTGGGATCCCGCGGACCATCATTACCGGATAAGCGCGCACGTCAAAGCCAAACTGCCGGCCAAGCTCTTTCAAGTTTGCGGTAGTGCCCTGGGCATTATGGCCAAAGTGAAAGTTGTCGCCCTCATGCACTTCTTTCGCGTGCAGTTTACCGGCAAGAATGTCGCGGGCAAATTCTTCCGGCGTCGTCATGGAAAAATCACGCGTGAAGGGAATTTCCAGTAGCGCATCCAGCCCGGTCTGAGCAAGTAGAGCTTCTTTCTGGGCCAGGGGCGTAATCAATCGCGGCGTCACGTCAGGGCGTAAAATGCGGAACGGGTGCGGCTCAAACGTAACTGCCAGGGCTTTGCTGTGGTTCTGGCGAGCTCGATCTGTTACTTCCTTCAGGACGCTCAGATGCCCACAGTGGATCCCATCAAAATTTCCTACGCTGACGATGGTGGGTCCGAAATCTGCCGGCACTTCCTCAAGCGAGCGGAATATCCTCATGCGATATCGAACTCCAGCTTCAGCCCGTCATGCGCCAGTCGCACATGGTCTGGCAGCGTCCTGTTCGTTTCGCGGTGGGGCAAATCATGGGAGATGTGGGTAAAGAAGGCGCGCTTTGGCTTGAGTTCTTCCACCAGCTTGAGCGAGTTCTCAACAGTAGAATGTGTGGGATGAGGACGGTGACGCAGCGCATCCAGAAACAGAATGTCGAGTCCGCGCAGCCTCTCTTTGGAACCCGCGGGAATCTCGCTGAAGTCCGTTAGGTAGGCGGCAGAGCCAAAGCGGAAGCCATGAATCACGGCTTCTCCATGCACGATCTCTACCGGTTCAAAGCGCGCACCGAAGAGTTCTATGGGCCCGTTGAAGCGATTCATCTCAACCTTGGCGATCCCGCCAAATTTGTAATCGGATTTAAAAATGTAGCGGAAAATCTCTTCCAGGCTATCCGCTGCCGATGCATGCGCATAAAGAGGAATCTTTCCGTCGCGCCGGAAGCTGAGAGGCCGCACGTCGTCCAGTCCCAGAATATGGTCGGCGTGGGCATGCGTATAAAGGATCGCGTCAAGGCGCTTGATCCTTTCACGAATGGCCTGTTCCCTGAAATCCGGTGTCGTATCGATAAGAACGGTGTGGCCGTCATATTCCACCAAAACCGACGGACGGGTACGCCGGTCATGCGGATCGTCGGACGTGCATACGTGGCAATCGCAACCGATAGTGGGAACGCCCATTGACGTTCCGCTGCCCAGCACGGTAAGAGTCGCCTTCATTTCCTGTCGAGCGGCGTCGTCGCTCCCGGCGGCATCGCTCCGGGTTTGACGGCGGAAGTGGCAACGGCATTGGTAATTTCAATGAACGCCATCCTCAGTTCGAACAGCACGTTCTGCATCAGTGTTTTTTCGCGATCAGTAAGGTTGCCCTTGGTCTTTTCCTGAAGCACCGTAAGCGAATCAATGGTCTGCCGCGCGCCGATAATGTCGACGCGGGGCGGTTCGTTGTCCTGCCGGATCGCGCCCATCTGAATTAGCGCACTCATGTAAAACGATTCGATCACGCGCTCAAAATTCATTTCCATCGGGCTTTGAGGCGCTTTGCCCGCGGCGGAAATCATGTCGTCAATTTTCTTGCCGGACGCCTTGTACGCTTCGCTCTGTTCCTGCTGTTCTTCAGCCGTTGGAGCCGGCGCTAATTCTTCTTCCTGCTCGGTTGCAGGTGATCCGGGTTGGGTCTGCGTCGGCGCAGCCTGATTTGATTGGACCGGCGAGGGCGGAGCTGGCGTGTTTGCCGCTGGAGGCGCTGCCTGGGTTGCGGCGGGAGGCGTCGCCGGTTTTTCCTCTTCAACTACCTGTGCATCCGGCCGCGCTTCACCTTCTGAGCCAAATCTGCGCCGATCAGTTACAACAAACTCTGATTTTTTCTCAGCCATTCATTCCTCATTGTTCTTGAATTTCAAAGCCATTAAATTTCAAAGTTACTAAAATCCAAAGCCATTTAGATTTTAAACGGCAGGTCCGCCACGGTGGCTTCAACGCCGTCTAATGCAATCTTTGGTCCTGCGGCCACCGCTTCGCGGCGCACATAGCCAAGTCCAATATTCCTGGGACCTTCAGCTGTTGGCACGCGGGCGATAGTGGTAATCTCCGCCAGCGCGCGTCCTTCAAAATCATATTTCCCCAGGGCGGGCACGCTGTCGCCAAAGGCAAAGCCCGTGAACTTGCGGTGCACTTGTCCGCGCGAACGTATACGCTCCACGATCTCCTGCCCGATATAGCAGCCCTTGGTGAAGTTCAGCGCCTGCGGCTGCTCGGTTTCCTGAGGCAGGTCGCGGTCACGAATGTCCTGGCCATAGCTGGGAATGCCGCGCAAAACCCTCCACGTCTCCAGCGCTTCAGCGCCCACGGGTTTTGCCCCCGCCTTTACGAGTAGATTCCAGAGATCCTGCGCTTTGTTCGGATTAAGCCAGAATTCAAACCATCCTGGTCTTTGTTCCGGACCCCGGACTAACGCAGCCGCAATCGATTCAACCCCCACATCGCGGATTTCCAGCGGCTCCATACCGCTGGCATTGATGCCGGCCTTCAACAAAACAGATTCCGCTTCCGGGCCACAGATTCCAACCGAGACTGAATCGCTGCCTACTCCATTCAATTCAACTTTATCCATGATGATGAAGCGCTTCATGGCATTGATCAGCGCTTCCACCTGAGTGGCATCGGTATCCAGCACCAGAGACTCACCCCGGTTGTAGATGTACATATCGCCCAGGATGCGGCCCTGCGCGTTGAGCACAAAATTGTAATTGCCGCGATTGACCGGCAGATCGCGAGCATTATTGGTGACCATATTGTGCAGCCAGCGTACCCGGTCCTTACCGGTAACGTTTATCCTGCCTCGCCAGGCCAGGGCAAAAACGCCGCAGCCGGAACGCAACGCCCCTAGTTCCGTGGCGGAGTCGCCAAAGCTCAGCGCCATTTCCACGCTGTTGTACGTGCCAATGCGGGCTTCAGGAGCTTGCAGCCAGGGATGGAGAGCAGTTTGCGACATAGTCCAATATTTGATTATAGCCAAGGTTGCAGGATGCATGCCCGACGGCCCGGCTGCTAGACTGGCGTCATGCCTGAGCCGCCGGAAAATAACAATCAAAAAGAAGCAAACCTTTGGCGACAGATTGGCAAGTACAGCAATCTGGGTTTTGTCCTGCCTGCGGCAATTGTTGCCGGGTTGGTGGTCGGGCACCTGTTGGACCGCTGGCTTAAAACCTCCTGGATAACCCTGGCTGGGCTTTTTGCAGGTTGCATTGTCGGCTTCGGTGCGCTCATTCGTGGGATCATCCAGTCCAGCAAGGATTCATGACAAAGCCATTTGAGGACCCCGTGCCGGATCAAGAACCCGATCAGGCAATCCCAGATCAAACGCCGGTCGATCCTGCAATGGAAGAACGCCTCTCTGCCGCCTATCAGAGGATTTTGCGGGTTGCGATCGCCCTGAGTGTGGTCGGAGCTGTGGCTGCCGCGCTGCTGTTTAGTTGGCAGTGCGGATTAGGGTTGGCCATTGGGTCGCTGCTGGCATACATCAATTTTGTTTGGCTGCATCACGGCACGGAGCGGCTCGTCGAACGGATGGTTGTGTCGCAGAAAGCGACTTTAGCCGACCAAAAGAAGCCTCGCAAAGTTCGTTTCGCGTTCCCTTTTCCCCTGCGCTACGCTCTCCTGTTCGGGGTGGCATATGTTATATTAAAAAGTTATCCAAGGCTGCTCATTGGCTTCATAGTGGGCCTCATCCTGCCGATTCTGGCAGCAATGGGTGAGGGCGTTTATGAAGCGCTGGTGACCAGCAAGATTGATCAAGCCTCTCGTTAGATTTCAAGTTTTTAGTTTAAATTTCAACGTTGAAGCACCGGGAAAATGCCTGAGCAACTCTGGTTTACTGAACTCTTAAATCGCTATTTTGGCGGGATTGCCGCTTCATTGCTGCACATGCTGGGCTTGCAGCCTAAATACGCTAACGCGCCTATTACTGACCCGGTGGCCATGGAAATACTGGTCGTTCTTATTCTGCTGGCCTTTTTTGTGGCCGTCAGAGCAAGCCTTTCAGTAGACAAGCCGGGTGGCCTACAGCATCTGATTGAAGCGACAGAAGAATTCATCGCTGAACAGGCCCATGGCGTCATGGGACATGGCTACGAACGCTACATTCCCTATGCCGTCACTATTGGCTTCTTCATCCTGGTAGGGAATCTGCTGGGACTAGTGCCGGGATTTGAATCGCCCACAGCCAACCCAACCGTTCCTCTGGGCTGCGCACTTCTCACGTTTGTTTACTACCACTATCATGGGCTGCGTGTTCATCGGCTCGGGTATATCAAGCAGTTCATCGGCCCGGTATGGCCGCTGGCGCCGCTGATGCTCTTGATTGAAGTAGTGAGCCACTTTGCCCGCATCCTGTCACTCACCGTCCGTCTTTACGCAAATATGTTTGCCGGAGACATGGTAACGTTGGCGTTCTTTTCGCTGGTACCTGTGCTAGTTCCAGTCGTGTTTCTTGGCCTGCACTTGTTCGTATCGCTCGTTCAGACTTTCATTTTTGTCATGCTTACGCTCGTGTATCTGGGCATGGCCGTGAGCGAAGAGCATTAGACTTTTGCAACACGCGGCCAGCGTGAGGGCGTTAGTCCCCCAGGACTTGCGTCAACCACCCACTGGCGGCAACTTGATAAGGAGAGAGAATGAAAAAATTAATGTTTCTTTTGCTGATTGCCGCTGCGATCCTCTTGGTCGCATCGCCGGTCTACGCACAAACGCCGGGCGCCGCGCCCGCTGGTAACTGGGCCGTTCCCATCGGCGTAGGTCTTGGCATGGGTCTTGCCGCAGGTCTGGCTGGGCTTGGTCAGGGTAAAGTCGCTGGCTCCGTGGCCGAAGCGCTGGCCCGCAATCCCGGAGCACGCGCCGGTATCCAACTCGCACTATTTATCGGACTGGCTTTCATTGAGTCGCTGGTTCTGTTCACCTTCGTGCTGCTTTTCCTGCGCACGCAATAACGTCTCAGAAACGAACAGGCCTTCGCTTCGGCGGAGGCCTTTCTTTTTTTGCGGTGGTATCCTTAATCACCCATGTCCAGCCTTCCGGCTCTTGCGTTCAACAACGTTAGCAAGCAGTATCGCGGTTTCTTCCGCAGCCAGTGGGTTACGGCCTTGCGCGATTTCTCTTTGCGGGTTGAAACCGGCGAGATATTCGGTTTCCTCGGGCCTAACGGTGCGGGTAAAACCACGGCTATGCATTTGGCCATTGGGCTGATGTTTCCCAGCAGTGGTCGGGGTGAGATGCTGGGGCACGAATTCGGGCACGCGCCCACCCGCCGCCGCATCGGTTTTTTGGCGGAAAACGTGGCTCTTTATCATCGATCGGCGGCCAAGCTAGTGCGTTTTTATGGCGCACTGAACGGCTTACGCGATCCCCAGCTTCGGCAACGCACCACGGAGATGCTCAAGGAACTTGAACTCACAGACGTCGCCTCTCGCAACGCAGGGAAGTTTTCCCGCGGCATGCTGCAGCGCGTGGGACTGGCGCAGGCTCTGGTGAACGACCCCGAATTGCTTATCCTCGACGAGCCAGCTTCAGCGCTCGACCCGCTGGGTCGACTGCGCGTGCGTGAAATCTTGTTGCGGGCACGCGAGGCAGGGAAGACCGTGTTCCTCAGTTCGCACTTGCTCTCAGAGGTCGAACAAATCTGCGACCGCCTGGCCATTGTGATCAAAGGCCGGGTAGCCCGCGTGGGCACGCTGGCGGAGCTGCTGGAGGCGCAGGACAGGTTCGTGATCACGGCGAAGGGAATTGACGCGCTGCTGTTTGAAGGCACGCCGCAAAACGGTTTTATCAAAATTACGGTGCCTGCGCTGACTCAGCGCAAAATGATTGAGAAGATCTGGCTGGCCGGCGGTGAAGTCATCGCAGTGAATCCGATTCGGCGGACGCTGGAAGATTTGTTCGTAGAACTGGCAAACCAGAATGGTGGCGGCCATAGCGACGAACCAGCCAATCAGGAGCCAAAATGAGGACGTGGATAAAGGCATTAGCCCTGCTTAGCCTGTGTTGGCCTGCTTGTATGAATGCGGAAAGCGCGCAGCCAAAGTGGACCGTCGATCTCAGGCAACGATATGGGTTTCAGGCCTTTGATCGCACCATCAACTTCCGCTGGACACTGCATCAGGGCGTGATTTTCATTTCGCCGGCGAGAATTCTTGTATATCAGGTGAACCGTTCGCGTCGTCCGGCCAGGCTGTCTGCTCGCGATGCCAGCGGTGGTTCCGGCAACTTTATTCTTGAAATTAAAGTGCTCAACGCCCAGGATGGCAGCGAAGTAAAGTCTCTTCAACTTACGACCAACGCGGAATTCTCCAAGGTGATTGCCACGCGCGACGGCAAGTTTGTTGTCCGCACCGGTGACGTTCTTTATCTCTATTCGGCTGACTTCGCGCGGCTTGCTTCGCACGCTCTTCCTTTGCAACGTCAGGCGCAGGAAGAGGGTTGGCAGATTGGCGTCTCTCCTTCGGGCGATGAAGTTCAGCTGGTGCATCAGCAGATCATCAAACGCAGTGCGCTTTCTCCCAGTTCCAGCGTGGAAAAAGCGCAGACGGATATTGAAATCCTGAGCTCTGACAATCTGGAAGTGATCAAGAGTTTTAGCCTGCCGTGGTTTCTGGCCGCCTGGTCTGCGGCCGACCATGCATTGCTTAGTTCCAGTCCCGACCACCTGGGCGCCCGCCGCCACTTTCGGGTTGCTGGCCTTTGACGGCCAATGGTCAGGGCTGATGCCGGACTGGACTTCCGCGGAGCATCCGTGCGCCTACCAGGCTGTCGCGCTGGAACATCAATTGTTTGCCGCCTTTGGGTGCGGAAATCTTTCCGTGTTTCCACGGACCGGCGAAAAGCTGTTTTCGCTTAAGACCGGAACGAAGGAGTTTGTCGGCTCCGTGCTGGGAGGTGGCGACTATCTGGCGATCCAGTGGGAACGCCGCTTTGTCCGGCATGACACGTCTGCAAATATTCCCATCGCCATGGCCCAGCCGCTGCGCGTTGATCTCTACCAACTCAGAGGCACCCATCCTCTGGTGGCGGTCGGTCTGCATCACGGCACCATCTACTATGCGGTCTCTGAGAACGGTTCATTGGCGATAGTGGACGGCACCTCGCTCGAGTTATTTTCGCCTCAACCCTGACCCATGCGCGCCATCATTCTCATCGGTATCAACTTTGTCCGCTCCCAGTGGATCGCTCTGGCCGTGATGTCAACGTACGTGCTTGGGATTGCCGGTGTATATCGCGTGCACACGCAACCCGACGAGATACTTTTTTTCCTGCGCTGGCATGCAGGCTACGCGCTCTTCTTTGCCACCATGATCGCCATCCCAGCGTTACAGACGGAGCGCAAGACGCGGCGCATTCTGGCAGTGCTCTCCAAAGGAATTCATCGCTGGCAATACCTTGGTGGCCTCCTGTGCGGCTGCGCCATGATCTCTGCGCTGTTCTGTTTGCTGATTGGTGGGACTGCAGCGTGGCTGGGGCAGCAGGGCAGAATCCCTACCGATGGACTAACCACGGTTATGTTGCTGCTGTTCAGTTGCTGCGTCTTCGCCGCTTCCATCGGGCTCTTTTTTGCGACGCTTCTTCACCCGCTGCTGGCCATGGCAGCCACATCAGCGGTTCTCGCTTTGCCTTTGATCGTCATTCAATTTGGAAGGCCTGTGGCCTGGGCATTGTTTCCGGCCGGGGCCCTGTTTCGCACGCTCTGGACGAGCTTCCAGTTTCGACCTCTCGGAAAGTCCCTGGATATCCTGATATTGAGTGCGATCTGTCAGGCGCTGATTTTCTGGGTTGCAGCCGCACTCGTCTTTGCCCGGCGCGATGTGACTATTTCTCCGGAGTAGTTGCTACAGGGCCGGGGAAGGTGGAACTTCCTGGCGTCGCACTGCCAGCCGCCGCTGCGGCGGGAAACAGGTCACGCGCCCCCGCTTCAGAATAGGAGAGAACGCGTCCTGGCATTACACCCAAATAAATTGTAGCGATAGCCGCCAGCACCAGTGCCAATCGCATGGCGCCGGAGGCAGGCGCCGGATTTTCTGCCACAACGGGCTCGCGCATATACATCACCACAATCAAGCGCAGATAGTAATACGACGCGACTGCGCTGTTGACCAGTCCGATGATTGTCAGCCAGACAAGCGCGGTGGGATGGGCATTGGCTGAAAGCGCGGCGTTGAACACATAATACTTGGCCAGGAAGCCGGCTGTGGCGGGTATGCCGATCAGCGACAGCATGAAGATCGTAAGCGTGAACGCGAGCAGGGGAGAGCGGCGCCCGAGGCCTGAATAATCGTCGATCGATACGTAGCGCTCGCCGCCCGCGCCAAAGTGGCTAACCACGGCGAACGCGCCCACATTCATTGCCGCATAGGAAGCCGTATAGAAGATGGCGGCGGAGATGCCAATCTCATTGCTTGCTGCAAACGCGACCAGCAGGTAACCGGCATGCGCGATCGACGAATATGCCAGCATGCGCTTCACGTTGTTCTGCATGAGCGCGCCAAAGTTGCCCAGCGTCATGGAGAGCGCAGCGCAGATCCAGATCAGCGGGAACCAATCCGACGATGTGGTAGCAAAAAGCACGCGCAGCAACACGGCGAAAGCCGCAGCCTTTGGGCCGGTGGACATCAGCGCAACAATTGGCGCCGGGGCGCCTTCATAAACATCGGGCGTCCAGATATGAAAGGGCGCAGCGGCGACTTTAAAGCCAAGCCCCACGATCATGAGCGCTGTGGCTGCAATCGCAAGAAGTCCGGGATTGCTGCCGAGCGCCGGGCCAATCTTGAGGATGCTGGTGGAGCCTGTTGCGCCGAACATCAGCGCCACGCCGTACAGGAAAAATGCCGTCGCAAATGATCCCAGCAGAAAGTACTTGATGGCCGATTCGGCGCTGCCGGCATTGCGGCGGCGATATCCGGCAAGAATGTAGGTTGAGATCGACGAGATTTCCAGGGCGATAAAGATCAAAACCAGTTCGACCGCCGATGACATCAGCACCATGCCTACGGTGCCGAAGAGGATCAAAGCGTAATATTCGCCGCTGCGAATGTTTTGCGCATCGAGGTATTCGAGCGAAGCCAGGATACAAACCGCCGAAATCGCGGGAATCAGAATGTGAAAGAAGATGGCAAAGCTGTCTACGCGCACCATGCCGAACCAGCCCGGCGCGGCAAAGCTTGCGTCGCGGGCGCTCCAGGCAATCTGGCAGAAAGTTGCTGCAATGGCGGCGACGGTGCCGCCCAGTGCGACCAGCCCCAGACCTTTGCGGCTGGCGCCGGGTTTCAGCAGCGGATCAGCCATCATGACAATGATGCCAAAGGCAGTGAGCACCAGCTCAGGCAGGATGCGAATGTAGTCAACTGTTTGGATCGGGTTCATCTATTTGTGCCCACCCGTGGCAGGAGCTTTTTGGACGGTAGAAGCGTCACTTGAGTTGGTGACCCACGTCACCTGGGCTTGCGCAGATTGTTTGATCCTGTACACGAAATGTTTTTGCGCCTGGGCCTTTACACCACCAGTCTGCGGCATCGTGCCAATGACGGCGGGCTCTATCGATTTCATCCAGTAAGGCGATGCCACGCCCATGATTACCGACATCACTACCAGCGGGACCAGCGAGATGCGCTCGCGGCGGTCAATATCGGGCAGGGTTTTATTCTCGTCGTGATGAATCTGGCCGTAGAAAACTTTCTGGTACATCCACAGCAGGTAGCACGCGCCCCAAATTACGCCGCTGGATCCCAGGATGGCGAACAACATGCCATGCGGAACCGCGCTCTGGAATGCGCCACTCAGTACCAGAAATTCGCCGACGAAACCATTCAGCAACGGCAGCCCGACGGAAGAGAGCACAGCGAGCAGGAAGAAAGTCGCGTAGACCGGCATGGGAGTGGCCAGGCCGCCAAATTCTTTGAATTCGTACGTATGCTTGCGTTCGTAGAGCATTCCGGCCAGCATGAACAGCGCGCCGGTGGAAATGCCGTGGTTTAACATCTGGTAAACCGCGCCGTCGGTGCCGATTGTAGTCAGGCTGAAAATGCCCAGCACGACAAAGCCAAGATGGCTGACGGAAGAGTAGGCGATCAGCTTCTTTAAATTAGGCTGCACCAGCGCCACCAGCGCGCCGTAGATGATTCCGATCACTGCCAGCGTATTAATCCAGCTTGAGTTATATGCCGCCTGGTCAGGGAACATACCGACATTGAACCGCAACAAGCCGTAGGTGCCCATTTTGAGAAGCACGCCGGCCAGCAAGACGGAGCCTGCGGTAGGCGCTTCCACGTGCGCGTCCGGCAGCCACGTGTGCAGCGGAAAGAGCGGGACCTTTACGGCGAAGGCGATGAAGAAGCCGAGAAATAGCCACTGTAACGCGCCGGAAGAGAATCCACCATGGGCGATAACGTCGCGGAATGCAGCGTACTCAAAGTTATGCTGTGGGTTATGCGTGTACAGCCAGATGATTGCGGCCAGCATGAAGACCGAAGCGACCATCGTATAAAGGAAGAACTTTACCGCAGCGTAAACGCGGCGCTCATGGCCGTACATGCCGATCAGCAGGGCCATGGGGATCAGCGTGGCTTCCCAGAAAACATAGAAGAGGAACATGTCCAGCGAGAGGAAGACGCCGATCATCGCCATTTCCAGGAGCAGCAGCAGGACGAAGAATTCTTTCACGCGATCATGAATCGATTTCCATGAAACCAACACGCTCACGGGAACGAGCAAAGTAGTGAGAAGCACCAGCCACATGGAGATGCCGTCAGCGCCCATATGGTAATGGATGGTCTGGCCAATCCAGTTGCGGTTTACATCGAACTGGAAGCCTGATGTTCCATAAGCAAAGCTCAGCGGAAGGTAAAGCGAGAGCCCGAAGGTGGCGATAGAGATGATGAGAGCGGCCCAGCGCAGGGCACGATCGTTGCGCGGCATCAGCATCAGCCCCAGCGCGCCAACAGCCGGAAGGAACGTGACCAGCGTAAGTATGGAACTGTTCATCGGGTCACCCCCAGCCAGATCATGTAGCCCACAATGGCCGCTCCACCGATGGCCACCCACGCGGCATAGGAGCGTATATTGCCAGACTGCATCTGTCGCAGCTCATTGCCGACGCCCTGCGATGCGGTGCCTGCGCCGTTTACCAGACCGTCAATTACGCCCTGATCAACGCCACGCCAGAGGACGGTAGTGGAAAGCGCCAGCAGCGGCTTGACGAGGATAGCGGCATAGCCTTCGTCGACATAGTACTTGTGCAGGACCATGGTGTAGACGCCGTGCATTTTCGAAGTGATGCGGTCCGGAAGCTCAGGGCGCTTGTAGTAAAGCAAGTACGCGAAAAACAGCCCGATCAGCGCCGCGGCGACAGAAGTGCCGGCCAGCAGCCATTCTTCATTGTTGTTTTCCGGAGTTGCTTCACCCGCGTGAGAAGTAGTGGCATCGTGATCAGAGACCGCTTCACCTGCGACGGCAGGCCCTGACTGCATCACCGGAGCGAGGAAGTGCTCAATCTCATTGTGGCCCCCCATAAATTGAGGGACTCCAACCCAGCCGCCAACAATCGAGAGGACAGCCAGAATCATCAACGGAGCCAGCATGATCCAAGGAGATTCATGCACGCCGCCATGTCCGTGAGCTTCGTCGTCGGCATGGCCGTGCGAGTGGGAAGCCGCTCCGTGCGCCGCCTGTGCGGGCGCGTGGGCGGAATGCGCTTCTTCGCCAACATCAACCGAACCCAGTTTGAGTTCGCCAAAGAACGTCATGAACCACAGGCGGAACATATAAAAAGAAGTGAGCCCGGCTGTCAAAACGCCAATGGCCCAGATCACCGGCCCGCCATAAGGGCTGTGGAACACCGCGCCAAGGATTTCGTCCTTGCTGAAGAAGCCGGCAAACGGCGGAATTCCAGCGATGGCGATGGTAGCGATGGTGACCACCCAGAATGTGACAGGAATTAATTTGCGCAGACCGCCCATGCGCCGCATGTCCTGCTCACCGCCCACGGCGTGAATCACCGAGCCTGCTCCCAGGAAGAGCAGGGCCTTGAAGAACGCGTGCGTCATCAGATGAAAAATTCCTGCCGAGTACGCCGCGACGCCGCAGGCCAGGAACATGTATCCAAGTTGCGAAACCGTTGAGTATGCCAGAACGCGCTTGATATCGGTCTGGGCCAGACCCATGGTGGCGGCAAAGATTGCCGTAATGCAGCCGATGATGGCGACAATCTGAAGCGCGTGCGGCGCAAGATTGAAGATCGCGTGCGAGCGGGCAATCATGTAAATGCCTGCGGTGACCATGGTCGCGGCATGAATCAGCGCCGAGACCGGCGTGGGGCCTTCCATGGCGTCGGGAAGCCAGACATAAAGTGGGACCTGCGCAGACTTGCCGGTGGCGCCGAACATCAGGCACAAAGCGATGGCGGTAAATAGGCCCCAGCCAGCTTCAGGAGCGAAGTGGCCCGCGGCGATTTTCCCGAACACCGCGTCATAGTTCAGCGAGCCAAAATGCTGGATGATTATGAACATCCCGATCAGGAAAGCGAAGTCGCCAATGCGGTTAACGATGAACGCTTTCTTGCCCGCGTCCGCGGCAGAGTCTTTGAGGAAGAAGAAGCCGATCAGGAGGTAAGAAGCAAGACCCACGCCTTCCCAGCCCACGAACATCAGCAGATAGTTGCTCGCCAGGACCAGCGTGAGCATGAAGAACATGAAGAGGTTCAGGTAGGCAAAGAAGCGATAGTATCCGCCTTCATGCGCCATGTATCCGACGGAATAAACATGAATCAGGAACCCGACGCCGGTGACGATCAGCACCATGATCATCGAGAGCTGGTCAAGATAAAAACCGAAAGGCGCGGAGAAACTGCCGGCCGTGATCCACGTTGCGAGGGTCTCAATGTGGGGCAGAGCAATGCCGCTGCCGGGCCAGGCAGTCCACACAGCCCACGCTGCCCAGCCAAACGATGCTGCGGTAAAGAGCAGGGCAACGGTGCTGACCATCGCATTCTTGAAGCGACGGCCGAGCAGGCCATTGATCGCTGCACCCACTAGCGGAAGCAGCGGAATCACCCAGAGATGTAGGTTCTTGGTCATAATTTCAGCAGGTTCACGCGATCAACATTCAGGGTTTCACGGGTACGGTAAACAGAAATGATGATGGCCAGTCCCACGGCAGCTTCCGCCGCGGCCACAACCATTACGAAAAATACAAAAACCTGTCCGCTCAGCGGGATTATCGATTTATCGGCGACAGGATGAGTGTTCCAATAATTGGCGAAAGCGACGAAGCTCAAATTCACGGCGTTGAGCATCAGCTCGATCGACATGAAAATAGTAATGATGTTGCGCTTGAGCAGAAATCCAAGCACACCCAGCGAAAACAGAATGCCGCTCAGAATGAGATACCAGGAAAGTGGGACCATCTAGTTCTCCCTCTTTCCCAGAACCACCGCGCCCATAATGGCGATCAGGATCAGCACTGAGGTGATTTCAAAGGGCAGAAGAAAATCCCGAAACAGGAGGCGCGCAATGGTGTGGGTTTCACCAAAACTGCTGGAAGAGATGCTGACGCCGCCCAGTCTTCCGCTGCCGCTCACCAGCAGCCATCCCACGGTGCCCGCCAGGACCACCACGCCCGGCACGCCGACGAAAAGCGCAATCAGGCTGCCGCGCGTACGCTCTTCCTCGCCGGCGTTGAGCAGCATGATTACAAAGACAAACAACACCATGATGGCGCCGGCGTAAACAATCACCTGAATGGCGGCCACAAATTCCGCGCCCAGCAGCAGGTAGATCAATGCCAGCGAAGCCATTACCACCACCAGCGAAAGCGCGCTGTTAATGGGGTGACGTTGCGCCAGCAGATTGATGGCGCCCGCAACACAGATCAGACCAAAAACGATAAAGAGAACCTGATGGACCATCCGGTTATGCCCCCCACGCCACAATCAGGCTGGTGACAATGATGTTGGCAATGGCGAGCGGCAGAAGAAACTTCCATCCGAAAGCCATCAGCTGGTCATAGCGGAAGCGCGGCAGCGTGCCGCGAATCCATATATATAGAAAGATGAAAAAGAAAACTTTGGCCGCGAAATAAACCACCGGCAGCAGAGATTGGAGCAGAGGTGGAAGGAATCCAAGATGTGGGCCGTGCCATCCGCCAAAAAAGAGCAGGCTGGCCAGGCAAGCAACTGTAAACATGTTCACGTATTCGGCCATGAAGAACATGGCGAATTTCATGGAGCTATATTCAGTGTGGTAGCCGGCGACGAGTTCGGTTTCAGCTTCCGGCATATCAAACGGAATGCGGTTGGTCTCGGCGTACGCCGCCAGCAGATAAATAAAGAACCCGACAATCTGCGGGAAGATGAACCAATGTGGGACATGTGTGTCATGTCCGCCAAGGACCCAGTTGCCGCTCTGGCTGAACACGATCTCACGCAGACTCAGGCTGCCAGAGAGCAGGAGAATGCCGACCAGAGAAAGGCCGAGCGACAGCTCGTAGCTGATCATCTGCGCACTTGCACGTAACGAACCGAGCAGGGAATATTTGCTATTCGACGACCACCCGGCGAGCGCTACACCGTAAACGCCGATGGAGGTCACGCCAAGAATAATGAGAAGGCCGATGTTGATGTCGGTAATCCCGCCGCCTGAGTGCGTGATGCCGCTGATCTGGAGCGCAGTAGTATGCCCGGCAATCGTTATGGTCTCGCCGAAGGGAATCACGGCAATGGAAATCAACGACATCACCAGCGCCAGCATGGGCGCAAGAATGAACAGGCCCTTGTGGACATAGTCCGGCAGCAGGTCTTCTTTAAGAATGAACTTGATTCCGTCAGCCAGCGGTTGCAGCAGGCCAAACGGGCCCACACGCGTTGGTCCCCAACGGTTCTGGATGCGGCCAATCACTTTGCGCTCCAGCCACGTGGTATAAGCCACGCCCGTGAGCATGATAAAGACCACCAGCGCGATCTTAATTACGGCAGCGATAATAAAAGTTTTTGTATCCACGATCCCTATACAGAGCCGCCTGCGCGGCGGCTAAGTGCTAATTAGCCAGTTGCTAATTGTTTCTAATCCGCCATGACTTCTTTGTTCGCAGGCGCGCGATGGTTTTCAAGCACGTCATTCAGCGTCTTCGAATAACGTCCCAGCGTTCCCGAGGTAAACAGCGTGTCATTCGCAGGCACAATCTGCACCAGTCCGTCGCCTGCGCCGGCATGGCTAAGCTCGGCCGCGGTGGTGTGCTGATCATTTCCGGCCAGCAGGCCCAGCCGCGAAAATTCATACCCAGGCACCAGGCGCTGGACCTCGTCCAGCAGGGCGTAAGGATCAAATGGACTTAGCCGCGGCTCAAGATTGTTTGCCGCCAGCCATACGGCGTGCCGGTCCGCCTCGCCAGACTGCGCTCCCCGGCTCTGTCCCATGTCCGCGCGAACCCCGCTGCCAAAAGGCACCAGCTTGCGGACTTCAATGCCCATTCGCTCAGCCACACGCACAATGATTTCAAAGTCGCTCTTGATGCCGGTGATGTCGCCGGCCTTCTTTAGCAGTTGCAGATCACCGCAGGTGTTGGTGAACGTGCCGCCTTTTTCGTAGGCTGAAGCCGCGGGCAACACCACTTCTGCCAGCATGGCGGTTTCCGTCAGGAAAAGTTCCTGGACCACGACGAATGTGTTTTGCAGCGCAGCGGGATCAAAGTTGTAATCGACGACAGGGTTGGATCCGACCACATAGAGTGCTGACAGCTTGCCACTCTTGGCCGCCTGCATCATCTCTTGCAATGCCAGGCCTTTGGTCTTCGACAGAGAGCCCCACTCCTCGTTGTATTTGTGGGGCCCGTCGATGGCAACGTAGCCAGGCAGGAGATCGGGATAAAGTCCCATGTCGGCGGCGCCGCGTGAGTTGGCATAGTCGCCCAGGCAGATGAACTTGGCGTTTGCCCCGCCGAACTTCACCAGCGCATTGATATCAGCGCCGCTCAGCTCAGATCCGAATATGATGACCAGATCTTTCTGGGCTTTCAGTTCGTCGCGCAGCTGCTTCAGTGCGTCATTGGATCCGCTGGCGCCGGTGAGAGAACCTGCGGCGGCATCGTCGCCGTTGAGGAACGCTACCAGCTTGCCTTCTCGTCCGGCAGGAACCTGCACAAAGCGCGTAGCTTGGCGGCGTAGCTTTATCGGCTGCGAATTTGCGACAAAAAGTTTTGCCTGGTTCAGCCGGACATTGTTGCGGATGTTCCAGGCCAGCAGTGGATGGCGCTCCGTGGGATCGTTACCGATCAGCAGAATGGCTGACGCGCTGGCGACGTCACGCATGGTGGCTGTGGCGTTTTCTTTTCCGGCAATGGCGCGGGCGAAGCCGGAGAAGTCGGCCGTACGGTGGTGGTCGATGTTATTGGTGCCCAGCACAGTGCGCGCGAACTTTTGCAAAAGATAGTTTTCTTCGTTGGTGGTCCGGTTGGAGCCGATCACCCCGATGGACTGGCCGCCTTTGCTGTCGCGAATCTCGCGCAGGCGCTTGCCCACGTGTTCAATGGCTTCTTCCCAGGTTGTGGGCGTGAGCCTGCCGTCTTTGCGGACCAGCGGTTGGCGCAGGCGATCTTTGTGGTCAAAATAATCGAACGCGTAGCGACCCTTGATGCAAAGGAAATCGCCGTTGATGCCGCTCTTGTCGCGATTGTCACCGCGCACGATATCCATGCCGGTATCAGAGCGGCGCACGCCGAGCGTGGTCTTGCAGCCATCGCCGCAATGCGTACAGATGGTGCCAACGTGCTTCATCTCCCACGGACGGGTCTTGTAACGGTACGCGCCGGAGGTCAGCGCGCCGACAGGGCAGATATCGATGCACATGCCACACTCTTCACAATCAAGGTGGTCGCCTTCATTTGGCGCAATCACTGAACTGGAACCGCGAAGCTGCACGCCGAGCGCGGAGACGTCCATCGCTTCACCGCAGACCCGCACGCAGCGGTAGCACAGGATGCAGCGCGGTCGATCAAAGAAGACGATGGGCGACCACTGCTGCTCTTCTTTATGGAGCTTGCCTTCCATATAGCGCGATTCTGCCGCGCCATACTTGAACGTCATGTCTTGAAGTTCGCATTCGCCGCCCGCGTCGCAGACTGGGCAATCCAGTGGGTGATTGCCAAGCAGCAGTTCGATCATCGATTTGCGGGCCTGGCGTACTTCGTCCGTGTTCGTGGCCACGACCATGCCATCGGTGATGGGCACGGTGCACGCAGTCTGGAGCTTGGGCATCTTTTCAATGCGCACCAGGCACATGCGGCAAGCAGCCTGAAGTGAAAGCCCCGGGTAATAGCAGAACGAGGGGACTTCAATGCCTACCGCCTTGCAGGCTTCAATGAGCAGTGTGCCCGCAGGCGCGGTGACCTGTTTGCCGTCGACGGTGATGGTTACGTTCTTTACTTCAGCCATGAAACTCGAGAATCCTAGCTCTGGGCAGCTGCAGATTTTGTCTGCGCCGCCAAGGTATTTCTGATTTCTTCAATCTGTTTCGCATGCCGTTCCGCGTGTTTCGCGATGATGATCACCATCTCATACGTGCTCACGTTTCCCGCTGCCGGATGCGGATGCGTTACCTCGCTGGCACGAAGGTCTTCCGGGTGCTGCTGCAACAAATTGAATTACGCTGTCGCGAGTCGTTTTTAAACTGAGCGGCAGCTTCAGCCAGGCTGGCAAAGCGTCCACGGGGCTGGCCACTTTCCGGCGACTGCATTTTGCGGCTCCGGTCAGCCACTACAGCCAGAAATATATGCTCACGGTTCGGCGAATCAGCGGATCGTGGCCTGCGCCCCGTAGTGATCAACTTGAGCATCAGGCTTTCAGCCGAAGCCAAATGCTCGACAGTATCAAGCACCGACCAGCAATCGGATGCAGGATGCATAGAGCCTTGTTCTTCGGAGACACCGGCAAAGCTGCCCAGAAACTTTTCCCGGCTCTCGCGTAGAAGCGAGACGAGAAAATTCTTGTCAGTGTTGTTGTTCGCCGGATTGGGAATGGCGTTCACTTGTTTAGTGGGCTCCCACAACCGGGAGTTCGGTGATCTTTGCCGCAGGATCAAACGGACACGGCCGGCCTTCCAGATGCATCTCAAATTCGTTGCGCCACTTGTCCACGATCGATATCGTGGGAATCGCGGCGGCATCACCCAACGGGCAGAAGCTCCTGCCCAATATGCCTTGCGCCAGATACTTGATGTTGTCAATGTCCTTGCGCAGTCCGCCGCCGTTGTGGAATCGAGTGAGCGTCTTCTTGAGCCAGTCTGTGCCTTCGCGGCAGGGAATACACCAGCCACAGCTTTCATGCTGGTAAAACTTCATGATGCGGAGCGCAAACTTAACCATGCAGGTCTGGTCGTCGAGTATCACGACCCCGCCGGAGCCGAGAAACTCACCGCGCTTGCCGAAAGAATCAAAATCCATGTTCATCTGCTCAGCTTCTTCCGCAGTCAGGATGAACGTGGAAGAGCCGCCGGGAACCACAGCCTTTAGCTTGCGCCCATTGGGGATGCCGCCGCCAACGTCATAGATCATCTTCTTCAGCGGATAGCCAAGCGGCAGTTCATAGACGCCCGGCTTGTTGATGTGTCCACTCAGGCAGAAGAGGCGCGTGCCGCCATTCTTCGGCGGGCCGTAGTCGGCAAACTTCTGGCCGCCATTAAGAATGATGTGCGGAACGGAAGCCAGCGTTTCCACGTTGTTGATAACCGTGGGGCCGCCCCAGAGTCCGACGACGGCAGGGAAGGGCGGACGGATTCGCGGAATACCGCGCTTGCCTTCGAGCGATTCCATCAGCGCGGACTCTTCGCCCACTTCATAAGCGCCTGCGCCGGTGTGCCAGCGAACGTCAAAATCTTTGCCGCTTCCGAAAATGTTCTTGCCCAGATAGCCTTTGGCGTATGCGTCGGCAATGGCCTTACGCATGATGTCAACCAGGTAGCGGTATTCGCCGCGGATATAAACAAAGCCCACTTTTGCGCCGACGGCCAGGCCTGCAATGACCACGCCTTCAATCACGGCGTGGGGGTCATGCTCCAGGATGGGGCGGTCTTTGCAGGTGCCGGGTTCGCTTTCGTCGCCATTGACCAGAATGTATTTTGGCTTGGCCGAATCCTTGGGAACGAAGCTCCACTTCATGCCGGTGGGGAAGCCGGCGCCGCCACGTCCGCGCAGGTTTGAGGTCTTGACCTCATTGATAATGTCGTCCGGAGACATGGCCAGGGCTTTTTGCACGGCCTTGTAGCCGTCGAGCTTGAGGTACGTGTCGATTTCGGCGGCCCCTTGGCCGAAACGCTTCGAAACAACCTTGATCTCGTCGGGATGTGATGTCAGTTCGGCCATTTATCTCAAATTGCTAATATGAATTGCCAACAATGCCAAAATTGCCAAAAAATCCAAATTAAAAATCATTTGCGTTGTTTGGCGGTTTGCCGGGACGCGTTGAAGATCGCCGTCAGCTCACGGGCTTCCTGCAGTAACTCAGCTAATTTTTCTTTTTTCACGATTCCTAAATCAGCCAGGAGTTCGATCCAGAATACGCATTCATCGGCTTCTTCGGTGACAATGCCAATTTTGGAAATAAAATCAGCCCTGGACCGCGCATGACAGGCAGAACGGTAATTTGCGCCCACCGCAGTGCCACATCTCAATAATTGATTGCCAATCACTTGCGCTTCCTTGGTTGAAGGGAGTGCTTGAAACAAATGGATAATTCGGACCGCGAATTCCTTTGTTCGAGCTCTTAGTTTTTCCGTTCTGCTGTCCATTTAGCTCCGCTTCAGGGTTCCATGTCGCCGCTATTACCTTGCCAATTTGGATTCTTTGGCAATATTGGCATTTCTGGCAATATTCATTGCTTTGATCTCTTGCGATACTGATCGAAAACTGAATTCATTTTCTCCGGCGTTAAATTCTCGTGAAAGTCATAATTGACCTGGACCGCTGGAGCCCAGCTGCAGGCACCGATGCATTCGACCTCTTCAAGAGAAAATGTTCCGTCGGCGGTGGTCTGCTTATGGCCAATGCCCAGCTTGCTCTTGCAATGGTCCAAGAATCTCTTCACCGCCGCGCAGCATGCAGCTGATGTTGGTGCAAACCTGCACGTGAAATTTACCCATTGGCTTGGTGTGCAGCAGGGAATAGTAGCTGATCACGTTCCGGACTTCGAGTTCAGTGAGTTCGGTCTTCTTTGCAAGATGCTCGATCGCAGCATCGCTCAAATAGCCCAGTTCGTCCTGGGTGTACAAAAGCATTGGGACGAGGAACCCACGTTTCGTCGGGTACTCCTTCATCTTTTCCGTGAAGAACTGATCCAATTTGTCAGAGATGGGCGCCATTACCTGTCGATTTCTCCGAGCACAATGTCAATGCTTCCGATTGCTGCCACCACGTCCGCGATCAGCTGGCCTTCACACATCTGAGGCAAAGCCTGAAGGTTGGCATAAGAAGGTGAACGCATGTGCACCCGCAGGGGCTTAGCGGTGCCGTCGCTCACGATGTAATAGCCCATTTCTCCGCGCGGAGACTCAATAGCGTGATAGACCTCACCTGCTGGCACAGCAAAACCTTCCGTTACAATCTTAAAGTGATAGATGAGGGCTTCCATCTGCGTCTTCATCTTCTCCCGGTCGGGAAGGACGATCTTGGGCGCATCAGCTTTGGTGGGGCCGGAAGGCATGCCTTCGAGCGCCTGCTTGGCAATCTCCCGCGATTGCCGTAGCTCTTCAATGCGGCAGACGTAACGGGACCAGACATCGCCGTCTTTTGCCACTGGCACCTTGAATTTAAAGTTTTCGTAACCGCAGTACGGCATGTCACGGCGGAGATCGAAATCGACGCCACTGGCGCGAAGAGAGGGGCCAGTCAGGCCGATCGCAACGGCATCTTCGCCACTAATTTTCGCTACATTCTTCAAGCGATCGATGAAGATACGGTTGCCAGTCAACAGGTTCTCGTACTCGTCGATTTTTTCGGGAAAGCGGTCAAGAAATTTCTTTACTTTTTCAAAGAACCCAAGCGGAGGATCAAGCGCCAGACCGCCGATGCGGAAGTATGACGTCATCATGCGCTGGCCGCTGACCATCTCATAGATGCGCAGCAGGTCTTCCCGCTCGCGAAAGCAATAAAGGAAGACTGACATGGCGCCAAGGTCCAGGGCGTGCGTGCCCAGCCAGACCAGATGGGAACTGATGCGCTGGAGTTCGGCCAGCATCACACGCATCCATTGCGCGCGGGGCGGAATTTCAAGCCCGAGTAGCTTCTCCACGGCCATCACGTAGCACAGGTTGTTGACCATGGGGCAGAGGTAGTCAATTCGGTCGGTGAGCGGGACAATCTGCTGGTAAAACTTGGCTTCGCAGGTCTTTTCAATTCCCGTGTGGAGGAAGCCGATGTCCGGCATCATGCGGACAATGGTTTCGCCGTCAATCTCCAGCAACAGACGCAACACGCCATGGGTGGATGGGTGCTGCGGACCCATATTCAGGATCATTGTTTTGTCTTCAGCAGCGTCCAGTACCGGATTGGAGTTCAAGTGCCCCATTAGCGATAGCCCTCCACCGGATAGTCCTTGCGCAGAGGATGGCCTTCCCAGTCTTCCGGCATCATGATGCGGCGCAGGTAAGGATGGCCCATAAAGCGGATGCCAAAGAGATCAAAGAGTTCGCGCTCAAAGAAATTAACTGACGGCCACACCGAGATGATGGATTCCACCGAAGGCTCGTCGCCGGACAAGCGAACTTTCAGCCGGACACGCTCTTTGCGTTTCATGGAAAGCAGATGGTAAGCGAGTTCGAAGCGCGGCTCGCGCGGGTAGAAGTCGGCGCAGGTCAGGTCAGACATGAAATCGGTCAGGCCCTGGGCCTTCAGGCGGGAGCAGGCTTCGCGGATGGCTTCGCGGGCGATGAATATCGTGAGTTCATCGCGATCAAAGCGAGCGCCTTCAAGAGCGTCGGAACGCCAGGCCAGTAGATCGGCCACGATGGGGCGGTCCTTGAGTTGCTCGATATCGGTGATGGCGGGAGCGAGTGGCATTATCTAGCGCTCCTCTCTGAGGAGTTCCAGTCCAGAATGCCTTTCTTCCATATATAGAAGAAACCTACCAGCATAAGGCCGATATAAATCAGCATTTCCCAGAAGCCAAACATTTTAAGTTCGCGGGCGATGATGGCCCAGGGATAAAGGAAGACGGCTTCCACATCAAACAGAATAAATAGCATGCCGACCAGGTAGAACTTAACGCTGAATCGTTGCTGCGCGTCGCCCGTGGGTTCAATGCCGCATTCATAAGCCGTGTTCTTGGCTCGCGACCACTTATGCTTGCCCAGCAAATGAGAAAGAGTGACCATGACCGTGGCCAGCCCAATGGCGACGATCACCTGAAAGAGCAACGGAATATAATGAGCGAAGTAACTGTTTTCCGGCATGAAGGCCTGTACAAGAAAGAACAACTATAAGTGCCAAACATTCGAATGTAATTTCCATTCGCAGGAGTGTCAAGGCCTTGACTTTGAACGGAGTTAGTGATTTTTAATCGCCCTGGGCGAATGGCGGGAGCCGGCGGAGCCAGGGGCGTTGTTGGCAGGGTCTTTTATCAAGTGATCTATGACGATTTTTGGATTCAATACCGACGTACAGCAGGGTGACGTGGTGTACCACGTGCAAAGTGAGGCTCGGCAGAATGATTTGCTGCTGCAAACTCTGGTGTTCGTAAAAGGCCAGTGTTTGGGCAAGCAGGCCTTTTCTTATGCGCATGAGATTTCGCGTCCGGATTTTTCAACCGAAGCCATGCATGAATTGCTAAAAACGCAGCACAAGGCGGTTATCGATGCCATTCAGCAAGGGCAGATGAATTCCATTCTGGGCGGCGGAGCAGAGGTGCAGGACGTTGGCGGTTCAGGCCTCTCGCTGCAATGGAAAGCTTTGCCTGCGGGTGACGCGGCAGACCTTCCAGTAAGTTTCCAGGTGTTCGATTCGGGCAAGCCTGCAACCGGAGCGGAAATCGTGGTGCGTGGAGTGATTGCGTCCGATGGTTTGGAACTGGCGCGGGGCGTAGCCGACGATTCCGGTTCAATTGGCTTGTCGATCGCACTGACCGAAGATGTTTTGAATCGCGGTGCGGTGATGGTGCAGGCGACGCGCGACGGCAAGTCCGTGACGCGAAAGTTCCGTGTAAAACGGTAGCTGTGAAGGAAATCGAAACCTGAAGTTTTCAATGCGCATCTCCTTATGCGCTCCGTCTTATACGCTCTCTGTTTAGGATCAATGGCGTGTTTGAGCAATCATTTATCCTTCCATTGTGTCAGACAAGCCAATGAAGTTAGACGTTCCGGAGTGCGATGCCATCGTTGTGGGCTCGGGACCGAACGGGCTTGCAGCGGCGATTCGTCTGGCCCAACTAGGCAAGCGGGTAGTCGTCTTGGAAGGCGCCAGCACGCCTGGCGGAGGGGTACGTTCTGCGGAATTGACGCTGCCCGGTTTTATCCACGATATTTGTTCCTCGGTGTATGCCATGGTTGCGTGCTCGCCCTTTCTGCGCGAGTTGCCGCTCGAAAAAAATGGATTGGACTGGGTATTTCCGCCGGCGCCACTGGCCCACCCGCTGGATGATGGTTCGGCGGTGATGCTGCATCATTCGGTGGATGAAACTGCCCGTTCTCTGGGCGTGGATGGTGAAGGCTATCGCCAACTCATGGGCGATTTGGCGGCACGCTGGCAGGATCTTTTCCAGGACGTGTTTGCGCCACCGGGAATTCCGCGGCATCCAGTTTTCTTTGCGAAATTTGGTCTGCGGGCGATACGGCCGGCAACGTCACTGGCACGCGCTTATTTCAAGACAGAGCGCGGACGCGCGCTGTTTGCCGGGTTGGCCGCGCATTCTGTTCTGCCGCTGGAAAAGCTGACTACATCGGCGGCAGCGCTGGTGCTGGCCGTAGCGGGCCATGTCGCAGGCTGGCCGTTTGCGCGCGGAGGTTCACAGCAGCTAACGGCAGCCATGATCAAGTATCTGGAATCACTGGGTGGACGAGTGATCACCAATTGTTACGTGGAATCGCTGGAGCAACTGCCTCCAGCGCGAGCGATCCTGCTGGACGTGACGCCGCGGCAGTTGATCCGTATGGCAGGCGCCAAGTTGCCGGGTTCTTACCGACGAAACCTGGAGTGTTTTAAGTACGGTCCCGGTGTTTACAAAATTGATTGGGCTTTGCACCAGCCGGTGCCGTGGCGGGCTGCGGAATGCGCGCAAGCTGGGACGGTCCACCTAGGAGGAACGCTGGAAGAAATCAGCGAGTCTGAGCGACAGCCGTGGCGGGGAAGGGTCTCTGACCGTCCTTATGTCTTGTTGACGCAAGCCAGTTTGTTTGACTCCTCTCGTGCTCCGGCAGGGAAGCACACGGCGTGGGGTTATTGCCATGTGCCTAATGGTTTTACCGGCAACGTTACGGAAACGATTGAGAAGCAGGTGGAACGGTTTGCGCCGGGCTTTCGAGACTGCATTGCGGCGCGTTCGGTGATGGGGCCGGCGGAGTTGGAGCGGCATAATCCTAACCTGGTCGGCGGGGACATCGGCGGCGGTGCGGCTTACTTGAGCCAGATGTTTCTGCGTCCCACGGCCAGCCTTTATCGCACGCCGCTAGACGGTGTCTTTCTCTGTTCTTCTTCCACCCCTCCTGCGCCCGGGGTACACGGCATGTGCGGCTACTTTGCCGCCGAAGCGGCGCTCAAACGCTTTGCCTGAAGGCCGTGTCTAACGGCGACGCTGACCATCGTGATTCCCCGCGTCGCGAAGCGATTGCCTTTTTGATTAGGATGAAGTACTTTTCGACTGCGGAACCCCTGCTACAACTCAAAAAATGACGGGCGGAAGCCAAGAGAGGTACAAATGTTTTGCTTCAAGTGTGGGGCTAACATGCCCGATGATTCCACAGTCTGTCCGCAGTGTGCAGCGCCGGTGCAAACCGCGCCTACACCGCCCCCACCGCCGCAGGCAAACGCGACCAATCCGGCTGCAACATCGGCATGGCTGAACGTTCCTGCTGCATCGCCGCAGAATCCCCCGCAGGGACAGTATCCGCCGCAAGCCCAGCCATATCGCGGACAACAGCAACCGCCTTCAGATCAGCAGACCGACGGTAAAGCCACGGCAAGTCTTGTCCTCGGTATCCTGTCTCTTTTATGCCTGTCAATTCTTGCTGGAATACCAGCCATCATCCTTGGACATATGTCGAAGGCGAACATCCGCCGGAGTATGGGCCGCCTTAAGGGTGACGGAATGGCCACAGCCGGTCTGATCATGGGCTATCTCAGCGCAGCAACCATCCCTGTCATCCTGATTATTGCTGCCATCGCCATTCCCAACCTGTTGCGGGCGAGGATTTCAGCCAATGAATCAGCGGCCGCAAGCACAGTGCGCACCATCACTGTTTCCCAAATCACGTACTCAACGCAGTACCCGGACCACGGCTACGCATCAGACCTGGCCACGTTAGGTCCAGGCCCCAGCGGCTCGTGCGGTGGTGAAGGCACGGCCGAACACGCTTGTTTGCTTGACAATACCGTAGCCGGTTCACAGTGCACCGCGGGTCAATGGTGCGCCAAAGCCGGTTACAGTTACAGCATTTCAGCGGTTTGCAATTCAGCTGGCGTATGCTCCAATTATGTGGTCACCGCCCGGCCTGTCGCTGTTGACAGCACCGGACGAAAAAGCTTCTGTTCGACTTCTGACTCCGTAATTCGGGTTCGTTCCAGCGGTTCCTTTTCAACGCCTCCAACGGCCGACGAATGTGCCGAATGGCCACCACTTTCATGAAATGAACCGGTTCTCGGCAAGGCAAGTGGCTAAATTAAAGCGTTCCATTTTGGGAAAAATGAGTTGTCGACGGGGCTTTTCTCCGTAACCTTACTTACCTAAGGCTTCCAACTAGCAGAGCTGCATCTGCTTCTAAGTGGATGGATCTAAAATGGAAGCCCTTCATTTGGCGCAGAAAACTGCTCCGGAAAATCCGAAACCTTCGCTTTTTCATAAGGCCGCGCGCACCATGCCGGGCATCATCGCCGGCGCAGCGGACCTTGACCCTGCAGCGGTCCTAACGGCCACGGTCACAGGCGCGAGCTTTGGAACGTCATTGGGCTGGGTAGTCGTACTGTGCGTTCCGGTACTGTTTAGCGTGTTCGCTGTTTCCTCGCGCATCGGCCAGGAAACCCAAAAAGGGCTGGTTGAGCTGATCCGCGAACAATACGGGCGCAAGATCGCATTAGTAATCGCTTTGCTGATCGTGGTGGTAAATATGGCCATGATCGTGGGCGACATTGTGGCAGTGAGCGACAGTTGCTCTCTCCTGACCATGTCTCCGCGGCTGTTTTTCCTGGCCATTGTGGGATTTACCGTCTGGTATGTGCTGATCATTGGCGACTACCAGAAGACCACCAAAGTGCTGGGCGGGCTTACGCTGATCCTTATCGCCTATGTGCTGGCAGCGTATCGCGTTACCGATTCCTTTACCGGGTTGGCCAAGGACGTACTGCTGCCCCACATGCAGGTGAATTCGGGATACATGATGGGTGTGGTGGCGGTATTTGGATCGCTGCTTACGCCGGACGTGATCGTATGGCAAACCAGTTCCAAGCGCGGATTGCCGGAAGGCCTGGCCAAGGCGCACGTGACCGAGTCGCATGCGGGAACTTTTGTTGCCTGCCTGATTTCACTCTCAGCGATGATTGCAGCCTCGCACATGCACGTGCTTGATCCTTCAAACATGACCACGCGCACCGCGTCTGAAGCGCTGGGCTCGTTCGGGTTTCTGGGGACAGTACTTTTCGCGCTGGGCATTATTGCCTCAGGCATGATTGCGCTGCCTATTCTGGTGGCGTCATTGTGTTTCAGCGTGGCGGAAGCGGCGGGCTGGCGGTCAGGGCTTTCCATGGAGCCATGGAATGCGCGGCTTTTCTTTGTGATGATCTCTGCCACCGTATTCCTGGCCGTTGTAATCGACTTCTTCGGCGTGAATACCGTACACGTGCTGTATTGGTCACAGATACTGGCCGGAGTGGTGCTGGTGCCGATCTTCGCCTACATTCTGCTGCTTTCCAACAATTCCAAGATCATGCGCACCACCAACAGCCGCTTTGAAAACTTCTGGCTGGGTTGCGCCGTGACCGGCATGCTGATTTCCAATCTGCTGTTCTTCTGGTTCATGCTGAAGTAGCTGCCGAGCAAATAGCAGTTAGCCAAAAAATCAAAAGCTAATAGCTAAAGCCAAAAGCCACTTTTTCTTATTTCACTCCCATCAGTTCCACGTCAAAGACCAGAGTTGCATTGGGAGGAATAGCCGAACCGGCGCCACGGGCGCCATATCCAAGCGCCGGAGGAATGCGCAGCTGGCGTTTGCCGCCGACTTTCATCCCGGCGATCCCTTCGTCCCAACCTTTGATGACCTGGCCGGTGCCAAGGTCAAATTGGATGGGCTCACCTGCATCGCGTGAGCCGTCAAATTCTTTGCCGTCCGTAAGCCACCCGGTGTAGTGGACGCTGACTTTTTTGCCTTTCTGGGCCAGTGCGCCGCTGCCTTTCTTGATCTCCCAATACTCCAGGCCGCTGGCGGTGGTGATGGGCTTGCCTGAAACCGTGGTAGGACCGTCAGCTTTCTTGCCAGACTTTGCGGTCTTCTTGCTTTGAGCGAGCAGGGCGATTGACAGGGTCAGCAACAGAATGACAATTGCTTTGTGCGGCATGGTTTCTCCTTGGGTAGACAGGGAATGATACAGGATTTGCTGCGATTCGCGTTGCAGGCCCGGAAAAGTTTGCGGTTGAAAGTTACGGCGGTAGATCCGGGCGGAATTAGCATTTCAATCAGGAGCAGCATGCGGTAAACTGTGGTTATCTATGTGGCTCAAAAAACAATTTGGCGAGCGAAAAACAGCTCTGGGTCAGCTTGGCGCCCTGGAATCTGAAATCATGGAGCGGATCTGGCGCAGCGGCGAAACCAGCGTCCGTGACGTACATGCCGAGTTCGCGCAACGGCTGGCCTACACCACGGTAATGACCACCATGGACCGGCTCTACAAAAAGGGGATGCTCCAGCGGCGCAAAGTGGGCAAGGCGTTTCTTTATGTGGCCGCGCTTACTGAACAGGGATATCGAGAGCAGTTGGCTCATCACTTGTTCGGCATCGTACTGCATGACGGCGCCAATAGCGGTGCTGTGCTCTCAAATTTCGTTGACGCGGTGAGTGATACCGATGAGAAACTGCTGGATAGCCTGGACCAGCTGGTAAAGGCCAAACGGCGCATGCTACGCCGGACGGAGTAACAGCCAATGTTCTATGTTCTGGCGATCGCTTTGTGCCTGGCTGTGATGCTCCTGGTGTTTGTAGGCGCGTCACTGCTGTGCGTGCCCGCGGCCCGGCTGGCACTGAAGATCTTCCGCACAATGACACCCGGCAAGAAAGCCAACATGCTCTTTTCTGTCCGGCTACTGCCGCTCGCTTTGACCTCCATAGTGACATTCGGGCTGGCGCTGCCGGCATTTCTTGAGTTTGAGCCCTATTCCACGAAAGAAGGCATGGGACTTCGACTCATAACGCTGGCGATCATGGGCGCCCTGTTGCTTGCCGGCATGCTTGCTCGTGGTGTGAGTATTTTGCGTGCGACCCGCACGGCGCAACGAAAATGGCGTGAACGTTCTGAAAAGATAAACATCGCGGCTCTGCGCGTGCCGGTGTATCGCGTTGAACATGGCGGATCATTACTGGCAGTGACGGGAATTATTCGTCCGCGGATATTTGTGGCGCGTGAAATTACGGAAACGCTTTCCCCGAACGAACTGCGCGCAGCGCTGGCTCACGAAATGGCCCACGTTTCGTCCTTCGACAACCTGAAGCAGTTGTTGCTAAAGATCACGCGCACTCCACGCTGGCTGAAGCCCCTTCATCAAGACGATGCGGAATGGACCAGTGCTTCAGAGATTGCGGCGGATTATGGCGCGCTGGAAGAAGGCGCGTCAGTGCTGGATTTGTCGTCGGCGCTCATTAAGGTTGGGCGATTAAAGCGGCCTCCAATTGCCAGAGAACCTGTGGCTTCCCATTTGGTTCCCACAGCGTGCAGCGGGGCGTTGGAAACGCGGGTCACGTGTCTCAGCGAAATACTGAAAGGCACAGGGAGAACGCCCGCGCGGGACGGGAAGCGCAGCATCTTGTTGCCCGTTGTGATAACTCTGGCGCTGTACCTTGCCTGCATTCCCGTGGTTCTTCCCGCTGTGCATGAAGCGCTGGAATTTCTGGTTCGGTAAGCGCCGACTGCCAATCTTGCCTCGCGTTCGCGGCAAATCCTTCTTGCGGCCACTTCACATATACTTTTGCCAGCACTGTGCGGATTAAACAGACCATTCTTATTTATGCGACGCTGGCGCTGCTAACGCCACTCGCTGTGATGTGCCAGCCCTCAACGACTGGACAATTCAAGGCGCAGATGGAGAAGGCCAAGTCGTTGCGCGATGCGGGGTCTTCCGATGAGGCACGGAAAACCTATGAGTCAGTGTTGGCGCCGCTGCGATTGCAAGGACCAAGCGCCGAACTGATCGACACGCTCAACAACCTAAGCGACATTGCAACCATGGCTGGCGAATACGAGCGCGCCGTGGCGCTTTCGCGCGAGAGCGCCGCAGCGTGCCAGAGCATGCGGGACAAAAACTGTGAAGCTCAGGCGCATGGCGACGCCGGCCTGGCGCTTTCCAACGCGGGAAAATATACGGAGGCCGCAGCCGAACTTGATCTTGGATTGAAATTGACGGCGCAAACAGGAAATGCGCAAACGACGGTGCTGATCCTGAATAACCTGGGCATCGTTTATTACTACCAGGCAAAATATTCTGAGGCGCTGCGTACTTATGAGTCTGCGCTGCAATACGTGGAGAAATCCGGATCGGAACCGTGGGCGGCGACATGGCGGCTATTTACGCTGCTGAATCTGGCAACGCTCTATCAACGCCTGGGCAACGATCAGCGCGCCATCAAAACTTACAATGACATTCTGGCCCATCCGGAAGCCATTACGCCGCGCGATCTCGGCCACTTGAACGCCAACATGGGAGCGGCTTACCGGCGAATGGGCGATCCAAAACAGGCTCTGCTTTTCTATGGCTATGCGGACGAGTATTACGCCAAAGAAAAAGATATCGACGGCGAACTGGGAGTGCTGAAGAACAGCGGCATTGTTCTGGCTCTGGACCTTGGCCGCTTGCCGGACGCGCTCAAGACGTTTGATCGTGTGCGAGCGCTGGCGGAGAGAACCAAAAATCAGCGTGAAGCCATGCAGGCGTTGCTCTATCGTGGAGAAACGCTCTACCGCATGGGCAAATTGCCGGAAGCGGAGAAGGGATTTACAGCCGCGCTGGTGGCGGCCGAACAGCTTGGCACGGTTGAAGAGCAGTGGAAAGCGGTGAACGCAATCGCGAAAATCGCGCTGAAGAATGGCCAGCGCGAAACGGCGGAAGCCAAATTCCGAGATGCCATCAAGCGGATTGAAAGTTTGCGTTCGCAATTGCAGCTTTCGCGGTTGAAGTCAGACTTCCTGGCCGATAAACGCGACGTTTACGATGCCCTCATCAAGCTTCTCCTGGAACGCAACGATGCTCCGGGAGCATTTGAGTTCATGGAGCGCAGCCGCGCCCGCGTTTTTCAGGATAGATTTTTTGGCGTCCAGCTTTCGCCCGAAGCGCTCACACTCCACTCCATTCAGGCGCGACTCGATCCGCAGACCGCACTTATTGAATTCTGGGCCGGAGCTGAAGGCATAGCCGCCGTATGGGTCACGCACGACGCGGCTGGAATCTCGCAAAACCAATTTACCGCCGCCGAAATGGATGGACTCACGCGCTTCGTCTCCGGCCTTCCTGACAATCTCAGGAGCGATTGGCAAAAAGATTTTCAGAAAATCAGTTCCATGCTGCTTCACGACATTGCTCCAATCACTCAAGCCAGCTACTCGCATGTGCTGATCGTTCCCGACGGCTTTCTCAGCCTGCTGCCGTTTGAACTGCTGCCCACCACTTCAGGACAGCCGCTGCTCGAAAGCCGCGATGTCACATACATGCCCAGCGCGGTACTGTTGCTGCGCGGAGCGATGCAGAATGCTTCTGCTACCCGCTTGCCTTGGCAGCAACAACTCGTCGGCTTTGGCGATCCAACCGTCGTTGGCGGCGGTGAAAGTTCTCTCACCAGCGCCGCCCGCGGAGAGATCGCCGGATCGCTGCCTGCGTCCGGTGAAGAAATCCGCAGCATCGCCCGCATGAGCGGCGGTCGAACAAAGCTGTTTCTTGGTCCGGAAGATCGCAAGCAAACTTTCTTTGCGTCTGCCCATTCCGGCGCTGCACTGCTGCATGTGAGCACGCACGCCGTTGCTGACATGGACGATCCTGAGCGCTCACGCCTGCTTTTCTCGCCTGACGAACCAGGCCAGCCGAACAACTATCTTTTTCTCAAAGAGCTCTACGATCTCGATCTTCGTGGCACGAGCCTGGCGACGCTTTCCGCGTGCGATACCGAGCGCGGACGCTTCGTGCCCGGCGAAGGCATTCAAGCTTTCAGCCGTGCGCTGCTGGCTGCCGGATCACGCTCAGCCCTGACCACGCTGTGGCGCGTCCCGGACGAACCTACGTCGGCATTCATGCAGCACTTTTATTTCTATCTGCTAAAAAAACACAAATCGAAATCGGAAGCGTTGCGCCTGACCAAACTTGAGTTCCTGCATTCCGGTACAGCGCTCAGCCATCCGCGTTTCTGGGCTGCATTCATCCTCAATGGCGATGGCACTGAGCCCGTTCCCCGATTCATTGCCTGGCAAGCCCTGGCGATCCCCGTCCCGCTCATTGCGCTCGCCGTGCTCATTTATCTTCGTGTCCGGCGGAAGAAAAAGCTTGTAGCTCGAACCGCCTGACCATTACTTCACCTTGAATTGTTCCGTGCTCGAGTTGGCGATCTCGTGGCCAGCAGCATCCAGCGCAGTCACTTTCCACTTGAGCGGTTTGCCGGAAAGCATGTTTGCCTTCATCTCCGGCGTTACCGGCAGAACGTTCTGCGTTGACGTCGCACTGGCCAGCGTGATGCCGGCAACGTCCTTGAGTTCTACTGAGTAGCTGTTTGCACCCTGAACGGCGTCCCAGCGAAATTCCTGCGGCGCATTGTTTTGATCTGCGATAGGACTCACCAGGTGGATTGCGCCGCTGCGGAAATTTCCGCTGCCAAGCCCCGGATTGATCTTCCCCGGCCCTCCGGGATTTCCGTTATAAAGCGAGATTCCCAGGACCAGTACCGCCGCCAATGCCGCTGCTCCGGCCAAGATAGGGCACTCGGAACATGGTGCGCCAAAAAGGAATCGTGCACAATTTTTTGCTGCGCGGCCGGAGCGTTCTGCCGGCGCTCCAATTGGGCGGCAATCCAGGCCACGGCTGCGCCTTCGTCGGCGGAAGGAGTGGATTGTTCAAAGCTCTTCAGCATGGCAAGCTCAGTTTGGCAGTGTGCGCAGCCAGACAGGTGCGCCGCGGCCTTGGAATTGGCGGAGGAAGAGTTTTCCATCATCCGCTCCAGCACTTCCAGCGGGAGACACTCTTTTGTCTCAGCGGTTGCTTCCTGCCACATCTTCACGGTTTTTGTATTGTCGGCCATGACAAATCTCCTCAGCGGTCCGTCTTAAGCTCTTGCCTTCCAGCGCTTTGCTGCCTTATCCAGTTTTCTTTTGGCGCTTACCAGGTAAGCTTTCGCTCCGCTGGCATTCGAGAGGTTCAGCATCCGCGTGATCACGTCCAGCGGAAGCTCTTCCCCAAAGTGCATGGTAAAAACGGCCTTCTCTGTGTCTTCCAGCGTTTCATTGATGAGTTGCCGCGCAATGTCCGCTTGTTGCTTTCGCTCCACCGATGCCAGTGGGCTGTCTTTAACATCCGGCAGCGTGTCCATCACCAGTTCGTCAGAGTCCGTTTGCGGGGCGCTCGCTCGGGACCTTACTGCATTGAGGCAGTGATTGCGGGTGATGGAATACAGCCATGTAGAAAACTTGGATTGTCCTTTGAAGTAGGAGAGGTTCTGGTAGGCCTTCACGCAGATTTCCTGGGCCAGGTCGGCGGCCGACTCACGGTCCCCAGTAACTGACAAACACCAGCGCGCCACCTTCACGTGGTGGCGCCGAAAAAGCTCATTGAGATATTGTTCCGCTGAGGCCTGGCCGGCTTCCGCGCGGTACCGGGCGATCAGCGCCTCATCTGTAAGGTCCTGCCAGCCCATTTGCGGGATTATAGCAATTGCTTCGTGCCTGCCTGTCTTGGCTGCTGGATAGCAGGAAGCCACGGATGTCGATTGTGCCGCCACGGGTGTCCTTTCCCTTACATCAACTTAGACAGCGGTAAGTAGCTGGATGGAACAAGAATCTGGATTAGGGGATTTTGGCGGGTTTTTGAGGCTTTTGAGGCAGGGATTTGGCCGGTGGAGGCAAGAGGCTTGGCCCTCTAGGTCTGTCGCTGCGGAGCTCCCACGGCAGTTCCTCGGATCGGCAAGTCCGGCCCGAAGGAAGTGGGTCACTTCTGTGCAGGTTCGCGGGGTGGAGCAGGCCTTTAGGCCTGCGGTAAGATCAGGTACTTGGACGGCTTCAGCCGCTGAGGTGCTTTTTGACAATTCCTCATCGAGGGACAACCAGCGAGTCCACATACTTTGTTACCACAAATGTGGAGCCGAGGAGAGACCTGTTCCAGGTTGAGAAAATTGCCCGACTGTTCATCGAAATCCTGTTCGATTATCGCAGGAAGAAGAAATATCTGCTGCATGAATTTGTTGTGATGCCGGACCATTTTCACCTGATCCTGACACCTACTGGAATCACTCTGGAGAGGGCCATGCAGCTGAAAGGCGGCTTCTCTTTTCAGCTGAACAAGAACCTGAAAGCCAAGAGAGATGTCTGGCAGCCCAGTTTCGTTGATCGCCGGGTGAGAGACTCACTTGAGTATGCAAAGTTCAAAGACTACATCTGGCAGAATCCGGTAAAGCGGCGCCTGGTCCGGACGGCGGAGGAGTATCCATACAGCTCGGCACATCCTTCCTTTCGAGGCAACCTGGATCCAGTACCTCAGCGGCTAAAGCCGGTTACTTTATCAGCTTTACCGCAGGCATAAATGCCTGCTCCACCCCGTGGGCCACGGAAGCTACCCTTGCTCTTAAAGCGGAAGAAGAGAGGCACTGGGGCGAAGGAGGGGCAAGCGGCAAACAACCGCGCGACCGTGTGAGCCCGCAAAGGGTAGGGCTCCCAGAGTATGGTGGTGGGAAGAAAAAGCAGGAAAAAGGATGGGCCACCTGCGTGTTAGTTGTCGTCTCTAAATTCAAATCGCTGATTTGAACATTACGTTCAATGTCTGGAAGAAAATTGTTTTGTGTCAAAAGGCCAAAGGGCCAGAGAGGATCACTCTCCGGCCCGAGGAACTTCACACTCGTAATCTTCGCTAGGACCTCCAACCGGTCCCGCACCTGACAGTTTGAGCCGCGGCGAATCTGCGCCGCGCGGCATTACCGTGATTCGCCGTAATCGCCGGCATCGCCAATGTATTGCTTAGTTCCTTCGCCCATTGCCCTTACGCACACTCTATTGCGCGTCCCGATTCCTTGTTCTGCCAGATTGCCGGCTTCTGTCTTAGCTAATGACGGACAGCAAAAATCGGATGTCAGTCGCACCCGAAGTTGCTGGGGGTCTCAAGCGCGCGGCAAAAGGTAGGCCGGGCTAGAGGGCCATAACTTAAATCCTAAAGGAGAAATTCAACATGACTCGTAAAAGCATGACATTGGCACTGTGCTTCAGCCTCGCAACCGTAACTTTTTCTTCAGCCGCATTCGCTCAAGGCCGCTCAGGGTCCCGTGGTGGCGGCGGCCAAAGCGGCATGGGCAGAATGAACTTCCCGTCCATGGGCCAGCCTCAGCGGGGCGACGATCGCGGCGGCCTCAACCGGCATCCTGAGCCGGGCGATGACCGCGGAGGCATCAACAAACACGCTGAGCCGGGCGACGATCGCGGAGGCATCAACAAACACGCTGAGCCGGGCGACGATCGCGGAGGCGTCAACAAACACGCTGAGCCGGGCGATGATCGCGGCGGCATCAACAAGCACCCAGAACCAGGCGATGATCGCGGACGTGGCGGCAAGCATCCTGAGCCGGGCGACGACCGCAAACATAACCGCTAATTCCGCCCAACTCCAACCCGCAGGGCCGAGCGCTGCTCGGCCCGTTTTTCCGCAAGGAGTGGCCATGGTATTCGATTCTTGCGTGGTCGCTCCTGTTTGTTGCCTTCATTTTTTCTTGCTTCCTGTAACGGTTTTCTCCGTGCCTCCGTGTCTCCGTGGTGGATGTTTGGGTTGCATATGTTGTTCGCTATTGCTTCGCTCATCAAAATGCGTTACGATATCAAATTCACCGCAAAATGTTACTGTATCTGTTCTCATTGAGGAGTCACTGAATGCCACCAATCGCACTCACAGACAAAGAGCGCGCCATGATGCTGGGGATGGCCACTGCCGCGCTGCAACATGCCTACGCCCCGTATTCCAAGTTTCGCGTCGGGGCCACCGTCCTGACCGACGATGGCCACCTCTATACCGGAAGCAACGTGGAAAATGCCTCGTATGGCCTTACTATCTGCGCCGAGCGCGCGGCCATCTTTAATGCCGTGCATCAGGTCCAGGGCAAGCTCAAGCTCAAAGCCGTTGCCGTGGTGAATGAAAATGACGTGCCGTGTTCTCCCTGCGGAGCCTGCCGGCAAGTAATTGCTGAATTTGGCGCCAATACAGCCGTCGTCTTTCGCGGCCAGACCGACTACATGGAGATGAGCATCGCCGATATGCTGCCGGAAACCTTCCGTCTGACGTAAGCTGCCGAATGCTAGTCACAGACCTGATCCGTCGTAAGCGCGATGGCGTCGAGCTCCAGCGCAATGAAATCGAGTTTCTCGTCAATGGCTACACGCGTGACGCGATTCCCGATTACCAGATGTCGGCATGGCTCATGGCCGTGCTGCTGCGCGGCATGACGCGAGCCGAACTGGCGGCGCTCACAGAAACCATGCTCAACTCCGGACAGGTCCTCGACTTCTCCGAGCTGGACGCGGCCAAGACGGACAAACACTCCACCGGCGGAGTAGGCGATAAAACATCTCTCATCATCGCGCCTATCGTCGCCGCGGGCGGCCTTTATGTCCCCATGATTAGCGGACGCGGACTTGGCCACACCGGTGGCACGCTGGACAAGCTGGAATCCATTCCCGGCTTTAACGTGAATCTTTCTGTTGCCGACTTTCGCCGCGTGCTGGCGCAATGCGGCGCGGGGCTGATCGGCCAGACCGCGGAAATCGCTCCCGCCGATAAGAAGCTTTATGCCCTTCGCGACGTGACCGGCACCGTGGAGAGTCCGTATCTGATTTGCGCTTCGATCATGAGCAAGAAGCTAGCCGAAGGCATTGATGTTCTGGTGCTGGACGTTAAGACCGGCAGCGGCGCGTTCATGAAATCAGAAAAAGACGCGGTCTTTCTGGCCGAGCTGATGGTTGAAACCGGCCAGCGTCTGGGCAAGCGCGTTTCCGCGTTGATCACGGACATGGATCAGCCTCTGGGCCGAGCGGTAGGCAATGCGCTGGAAGTCGCGGAGTGCATTGAGGTTCTAAACGGCCAGGGCCCGGACGATCTGCGCGAACTGAGCGTAATTCTTTCCGCCTGGATGTTTTTTCTGGGCAAGCGCGTGGGCAGCGTTGACGAAGGCAGGGAACTGGCTGAACAGATGATCTCCACCGGCAAAGCCCGCGACAAATTCCGCGAGATGATTCGCCTGCAAGGCGGGAACGCCGCCGTGATCGATGATCCAGGTCTGCTGCCGCAGGCAAAGCAGAAAGCCGATGTCAAAAGTTCGGCTTCTGGTTTCGTGACCGCCATCATGTGTGAGCAGATAGGCACGGCCGGGGTGTTGCTGGGCGGCGGTCGCGCGCGAAAAGAAGATTCCGTCGATCCCGCGGTCGGAATTATGGTCCACAAAAAAGTTGGCGACCGCGTAGCCGCCGGCGAATCTCTCTGCACCATTTATTACAACTCTGCCGAGCGCCTGGCCAGCGCCGCTCCGCTGATCGAAAAGAGCTACACGATTGCCGCCGCTGCGCCGCTGCAAAATCGTTCCTTGGTTCACCAGGTCATTGGCGACAAATAGCTTTTTTAGACTCGTCATCCCGAGTCTCCGTAAATGAGGACGCGTTTTCATAAGCGTCCGAATAGGAGCGAGGGACCTTGTGCTTTCAAAAGAACGCCGTGCCACGCTTTCCTATCCCTGCGCCACATCCCGCGCGATCAGCGGCACCACCTCGCGCAGCAGCGCTTTAAATTGTCCTGCAATCTTCTTTCCGATTTCCAGCACTTCTTCGTGGTTAATCGTCGCGTCGGTTATTCCCGCCGCCATGTTGGTCACGCAGGAAATCGCTAGCACTTTCATTCCCATCTGTCGCGCCACAATCACCTCCGGCACTGTGGACATTCCTACCAGGTCCGCGCCAATGGTCCGCAGGAAGCGTATCTCCGCCGGCGTTTCATAGCTCGGCCCCAGCATGGCAGCGTAAACACCTTCGCCCAGTGGGATACCCAGACGCTTGCCTGCCTCCAGCGCCATCCGCCGATAGTCGCGGGAATAGGCTTCGCTCATGTCGATAAACCGCAATCCCAGGCTGGGATCATCCAGTCCCACCAGCGGATTCTGCCCTTGCAGGTTGATGTGGTCTTTGATTGCCACCAGCCGGCCTTGTCCGTACTCCGGATTGATGCCGCCGGCCGCATTAGTAAGGATGGCGGCACGCACGCCCATGCGCGAAAACACTCGCATCGGAAACACCACGCTGCGCACGGGATAGCCTTCATAAAGATGCACGCGTCCCTGCATCACCACCACCGGACAATCGCCGATACTGCCCATGACCAGCTGGCCTGCATGTCCCACAGCGGTGGAGCGCGCAAAATGCGGGATATCGTTATAGCTGATTCGGACCGGCTCGGTCATTTCGTCCGCAAATCCTCCCAGCCCCGATCCCAGCACGATCGCTACGGTGGGCTTGATCGGGCTCTTTGAGGCAATATGTTTGGCTGCGAATTCCGCCTGCGTAAAGTCGTCGCTGATGCTCATCGTTTATCCGGCAAAGCCTTTCTATCGCAAGCGCAACTTGAGCGCTGTGCGGAACTCAAATTGTAATGCTATAGTTCGATCCATGTTAGTCCCGCGCTCGTTGAAAGCCCTCCGCATCTGTTTCCTGGCTGTCTTTGTGATTGCTTGTACGCCGTCCGCATGGCCGCAGAAGAAGCCTGCGCCCGCGGGTTCTGCCGAACAAAAGACCGCTCGATATTTTGAGTCGGTGCGCAACCATCCCTTGCTCTTGCACGCCTTCCTGCAACAGATGCCGAAGGGAGGCGATCTACATAACCATCTTTCCGGCGCGGTATATGCGGAAAGCTTTATCAGATTCGCCGCGCAAGACGGTTTGTGCATTGACCGCAATGCGCTGGCGCTCGCGCAGTCGCCATGCGATCCCGCAAACGGCAAGCCTCCGGCGAGTGTCGCCTTGCAGGACAGCACGCTCTATGGTCATCTGCTGGACGCTTTCTCCATGCGCCAGTTCGTCCCCGGCTCTGAATCCGGCCATGACCATTTCTTCGCCACCTTCGGCAAGTTTGGGCCTGCCACCAACGGTCACACCGCGGAGATGCTCGCCGAGGCCCGATCACGCGCTGCCGCCGACCATCTGCAATACATGGAAACCATGTTCAACCCTGATGGCGGCGCTGCAGCCCACCTCGGCGCGTCATTGGGATGGAACGATGACCTGAGCAAGTTGCGTGATCAACTCCTGGCCGGCGGACTGCCGAAGATAGTGGCTGATGCCAGCAAATTTCTGGACGATACTGAAAAGAAGGAGCAGGAGGAACTGCACTGCGGCCAGCCCCAGCCCGATCCGGGCTGCAACGTGCAGGCCCGCTATCTTTACCAGGTTGCGCGCGGATTGCCAAAAGAAACGGTCTTCGCCCAGATTCTCGCCGGCTTTGAGATGGCGTCACACGATCCGCGCGTCGTGGGCCTGAATCTTGTTATGCCTGAAGACGCATATCTGCCGATCCATGATTTCAATCTGCATATGCGCATGCTGGACTTTCTTCACAGTCTCTATCCCAAAGTCCACATCACCCTGCATGCTGGAGAGTTGACGCAAAATCTTGTTCCTCCGGAAGAGCTGTTCCACGTCCGCGCCTCGATTGAACAAGGCCACGCGCAGCGCATTGGCCACGGCGTAGACGCAATGCAGGAGCGCGATCCTGAGGCTCTCTTACGCATGATGGCCCATGAAAATGTTCTCGTCGAAATTTGCCTCACCAGCAATGATGTGATTCTCAATGTTAAGGGTGACCATCATCCTCTTCCCCTGTATTTGAAGTTCGGCGTGCCTGTCGCTTTGGCCACGGATGACCCCGGCGTTTCTCGCGGTGACATCACGCAGGAATTCGAGCGCGCCGCTGAAACCTACCATCTGAAGTATCAGGACCTCAAAAAGTTCGCGCGCGCCAGCATCGAGTACAGCTTTTTGCCCGGGCGCAGCCTGTGGTGGAACAGGAGTGCTCGACGCGCGAAGGAATGCGATCAAGACAATCCGTCAAAGGACATCTCCTCGGGCTGCGAGGTTTTTCTGTCTAACAACGAGAAGGCCCGCCAGCAATGGGAACTGGAGAAGGCTTTCGTTGAATTTGAAATTAAGTTCTAAAGTCCTTATCACCACGCGCCTCAGCGGTAGGTACTCCCCATCCGCGATAGGTATTTTCGATTTTGCGGCTTGATCGCAGCCATCCGCGTTTATCAAAGGGAGACTTGTTTTTCACTTCCGGCGATTTTGGCAATTTTGGCATCCCTGGCAATCCCTGTTGACACTCCGGCTACAATGGACAAGATTTTTTCAACGCAATCCTAAGCTTCTAACTTAAGGACCCAATGTCGCGATACGCGGGTTTGCTGGGCATCGTCGTCTTTTTATCGATCGCATATCTGTTTTCCACCAACCGTCGCGCCATACGGACCAAGACGGTCCTGTGGGGGCTGGGCCTGCAATTCCTGTTTGCCTGGATCGTGATCCGCTTCACCTGGGGCCAGCGGACACTTCAAACAGCCGGAACAGCAGTCAATAAATTGCTGGCTTACGCCTTTAAAGGATCAACCTTCGTATTCGGCAACCTCGGATACCCGGCAGACCCCAACGCGCATTTGCCGTTCCTCGATCCCGGTTATCCCAATTGGGATTCATCTTTGCCTTTCAAGTTTTGCCCACCATCATTTTTGTGTCAGCTTTTTTTGCGCTCCTTTATCACCTGGGGATAATGCAGATCATTATCAAGGGAATGGCGTGGGGCATGAACCGCCTGATGGGTGTCAGTGGGGCTGAATCCCTGAACGTCGCTGCTTCGATATTCATGGGCCAGACAGAAGCGCCTCTTACCATCCGGCCGCTGCTCCCCGAATGCACCCGCTCAGAGCTGATGACGATCATGACGGCAGGCATGGCCCATGTTTCCGGCGGAATCATGGCAGCCTACATCGGCTACGGAATCAAGGCGGAAAACCTGCTTGCGGCCGTGATCATGACCGCGCCCGGAACAATCCTGATGGCCAAGATGCTGGTGCCGGAAACCGAGCAGCCCAAGACTGCTGGGACAGTGGAAATCTCGAAAGAAGAAATGCATAAGGACGCCAATATTCTTGGCGCCATCGCCCGCGGCACCATCGACGGCGGCCAGTTGGCCTTCAACGTGGCCATCATGCTGATCTCATTTTTGGCTCTCATCGCCATGGTCAACGGCATCATGGGTTGGACGCACAACCACTTCGCCTTTTTTCCTGAAAGCATTCAAAAAGTGCTGGGCGTAATCTTTGCTCCGGTCGCATGGCTGATCGGTGTGCCGGGAAAAGACATCGGCGCGGTGGGCAGCCTGCTGGGCACGCGCACGGTCATCAACGAACTGGTTGCGTATTCAGACCTCGGCGCGATGAAGGCCGCACTGGATCCCCGATCCGTTACCATCGCCACTTTTGCGCTCTGCGGCTTTGCCAACTTCAGCTCCATCGGCATTCAGATCGGTGGCATTGGCGCCTTGGCGCCGAACAAGCGTGACCAGCTCGCCAAACTCGGCTTCCGCGCCATGATTGCCGGCACCATGGCTAATCTCATGTCGGCTTCCATTGTTGGTCTGTTGATGCGAAGCTGAGACTGTTGCGATGCCGCTTTGTGCTTAAGTCTTTGTTTTTGTTTCGACTTGTGGAGCACAGGCCCGGGCCCCATTTCAAGGCCGCTTTTGGCTTGAATGGGTAGAGAAGCCCTAGTCTGCGTAGAATTTTGTTTCTTAAAAGAACTGCCTTAAGGCTTAGACAAAAATGCTCGCAGCGACGACACATGGGCTAATTGCCAATTGCTAGTTGCTAATTGCTCGCTGCTGCCAGGTTGTATAATTCTCGCGCTCGGCGATCATCGACAAAAACTGTGGGGGTTTATGCGCTTTAAAGCAATCGCTGCGTTGGGAATTCTGTCTCTGGCGTCCATCGTTCCGGCCTTTGGACAAGCCACAACCAAAATTGGCGTTATTACTTCTCTCACCGGCAGTCTGGCGGCTTTCGGTGAAGCGCACAAGAATGGCTATGCCATCGCACTTGACGAGATCAACGCCAAGGGCGGCGTTCTGGGTAAGAAAATCGAACTCGATTTTTACGACGACCAGAGCAAGCCTGATCAGGCTGTTCAGGGCGTTTCTAAACTGATCGATCAGGACCAGGTCCCGGTGCTGCTGGGATCTTATTCAAGTGAGAGCACCAAGGCCATTGTGCCTGCGGTTTCGCAGCGAGAAACTCCGCTCATCATCCCCACTGCCACCGCTGATAACGTCATGGATTCCAAGTCGCCATGGATATTCCGGGTCTGTGCCGGAGCCAATGACTACGCCAAAGCGACTATCGCGTTTCTCAAGGCCAATGGCGCGCCAAAAAAAATGGCGATCGTTTATGAGAACACCAACTTTGGCCAGTCGAACATGAAAGCCATGACGGCCGCTGCCAAAGAGGCCGGCATCGAGTTGGTTGCGGTCGAATCCTACGAAGCCAAATCTCCGGACTACAAGGCTGTCTTGCAGCGCGTCAAACAAGCCAATCCAGATGTAATTTATTTTTGCTCGTATCTTCTTGATGCCACCACGCTCATGCGCCAGACCAGGGAAGTTGACTTGAACCCGAAGTTCTACACTTCGGCCGGCACAGGATTTGCCGCCGCTGAATTTCCCACAGAAAAGGGCGCTGGCAAAAATGCCGAATTCACATTCTCCGTTTCGCAATGGTTGCCTGCGGCCAAGTGGGCTGGCTCAAAGGAATTTGACGCAGAGTATTTCAAACGCTTCAAAACGCACCCTGCTTACCATGCCATACAGGCTTATGCTGCATTGCGTGTTGCCGCGGAAGCCATCAACAATGCCAAGTCCGTTGAGCCGGCCAAGATTCGCGACGCCATCAAGAACCTCAACATGACCTCCACTCCGTTTGGTCCCATCAAGTTTGATAACGGACAAAACCTGCATCCGGTCCTGATCACACAGGTGCAAAGCGGGCAATATCGCGTGGTTTTCCCGGCAGACGCCGCGGAAGCCAAGCCGGTCATTCCCGCGCCAGTGTGGTCCAAAAGGTAGCACTGGATTTGTGAGAATGAAAACTGCAAGCGAGACGAAGAACAGAAGGTCCAGAATCAAACCAGACGTAGAGACGTAGCACTGCTACGTCTCAAAGCTTTCTCTCTATGACACTTTTTCGGAATCGATATCGGATTGAAACCGCGCGCCGACGGACAGTGGAGCTATTCCTCGGAGATGCGGACTGAGAGAGCGAATTAGAAACATTCCGGGCTTTCGCCCCTGAGCGTCGTAACGTGGAGCAAATTTGGTCCGCTTCTTACAAGCCTGCGCTGATGGTCTGTTGACCGGGGCCCTTTACGCCCTGATCGGCATGGGCCTTGGCCCTCATTTTCGGCGTCATGCGCATTGTCAACTTTGCTCATGGCGCGTTTCTTATGGTGGGGATGTATGCCACGTACGTTCTTTTCGATTACTTCAAAATCAATCCTTACATCGGTTTTCTGCCTGCCGGGATTGCCCTCTTTATTTTCGGTTACCTCGTGTACATGGCGTTGATCCGGCCCATTCGCGATCGCTCCCATTTCATGCAGATCCTCATGACCACTGGCATCGGCCTGATTCTTACCGACGCCGCGCAGCTCATCTTTAAGGCTGACTATCGCCAGACGAACATTGATCTGATCAATCGCAGCGTCCACCTTGGACCCTTTGGCGCGAACGCGGCCGAAGTACTCTCTTTTGCGATTGCTGTTGCGTTTGTGGTTGGCCTGCGTTCCTTCGTCGTTAGAAGCCGTACCGGGCAGGCCTTGCGCGCTATCTCGCAGAACGCGGAAATCGCGCCGCTGATGGGCATCAATCTTGTGCGCATTCAGGGCATCAGCTTTGCTCTGGGAACTGCGCTTGCCGGAATCGCTGGCGGGCTGCTGTTGCCTCGGCTCTATCTTTTTCCCGGCGTAGGTGAAGATTACACCACCAAGGCGTTCGTAATGGTCGTGCTCGGAGGCATGGGATCCATTGAAGGTGCGGCCTTTGGTGGACTGGTCCTCGGTCTCTCGGAGAGCCTTACCAGCCTCTATCTTGGCAACCAGTGGGCCTTAATCATCGACTTCGCTCTGTTTCTTCTGGTGCTCTCATTCAAGCCCGCCGGAATCTTTGGGAGGCAGCGCGCATGAGCCTCTTGAAAAGCTGGAAATTCTGGGTCTCCATCATTGTGGTGCTGCTGTGGGCGCGGATGCCCTGGTTTATCCATAACAACTACCAGCTTCAGGTGCTCTTCCGCATCACGTTGTTTGCTGCGCTCGGCCTTGCCTGGAACCTTGTTGGCGGGTACGCTGGACAGCTTTCGCTCGGGCACGTGGCTTTCTTCGGCGTGGGTGCGTACGGGCTGGCGCTCTTCGCGCAGGTTGGCGTTCCGGTGTGGATCGCTGCATTTCTCGCAGCTCTGGTTGCTACGGCATTCGCCGCCATTATTGGTACGATAGCCTTCCGCCTGCGCGGTCCATACTTCACGCTTGCTACCATCGCCTTTGCGGAAGTGTTGCGGCTGGCCGCCACCAACCTGAACGTCACCGGCGGGGCCATTGGATTAACCATGCCCGGGCTCTTCGTCGGCAGAGCATTCTGGCGGTCTTTCTATCTTGCTGCGGTAGTGCTCGCAGTGGTCTCGTTTCTGGCAAATTATTGGGCCTCGCGTTCGCGCTTCGGCTATTACCTTATGGCCATCCGTGAAGATGAAGATACGGCCGCTGCCGTGGGCATCAATACGGCCCGGTGCAAAGTGTATGCGCTGCTCATGAGTGCATTCCTCACGGCGCTGGCCGGCGCTCTTTACGGCAGCGCATTCCAGTTCATTGTTCCTGACAGCATTCTCACCATCGATATTTCCATCCAGATTGCCATCATCACCATGCTCGGCGGCGCCGGAACATTGCTTGGTCCTATCATAGGGGCGGTGCTGCTGCTGAGCGCTTCAGAGGCTTTCAAGAACGTCTTCCAGGAAAGCCATCTTCTGATTTACGGCGTCTTAATTGTTGTGGTGGTGCTGTTCATGCCGGAGGGAATTGTCGGCGGACTGCAGCATCTCTTCCGCAAGCGAATCAAACCCCCGAAAGATGCCAAGCCGCAACCTGTGTTAGGTGGAGTTTCCCGATGACGCCCATTCTGGAAATGCAGAACGTCACCAAACGCTTTGGCGGACTTAGGGCCGTGAAGAGCGTTTCTTTGACGATGAATGAAGGCGAAATCCTCTTCATCATCGGTCCCAACGGCGCTGGCAAGACAACGGTTTTCAACCTGATCAGCGGATTCCTTCATCCCAATGAAGGCGTTATTCGTTTTCAGGGCAAAGAGATTTCCAAAATGGCGCCGGATCGCGCCGCCCGCCTGGGTATTGGACGTACTTTTCAAATCGTGAAGCCTCTGCCCAGCCTGACCGTGTTGGAAAATGTGATGCTGGGCGCGTTCATGCATACCCGCAGCATGAGTCTTGCGGCGCAGGAAGCGGCAAAGATTCTCGACTTCCTTCAAATGTCGCATCTCAGCAAGTCTTCCGCTCGTGGTCTGCCCCTGGCCGCGCTCAAACGCCTTGAAATTGCCCGCGCCCTGGCGACCAAGCCAAAGCTCATTCTTCTCGATGAAGTTGTCTCCGGGCTTACCACCAGTGAGGCGCTGGCTTTGGCGGAACTCGTGAAGCGTCTGCCGGAATGGGGCGTGAGCGTGGTGGGTGGCGTGGAGCACGTGATGCAGGTGGTCATGAAAATTGCGCATCGCGTCATTGTGCTCGACTACGGCGCCAAGATCGCCGAAGGTATTCCTGCGCAAGTAGTGAAGCTGCCTGAGGTCATCGAAGCTTATCTGGGACCGAAATATAAGGAGCTAACCCAGTGAACGCGCCAACCAGCTCTCTTAATCCGACGGCGGGCGCACCCTTGCTGGAAGTTGGGAACGTAACGGCGTATTACGGTGACTTGCAGGCGCTCTTTGGTATCTCGCTTCAGGTAAATGCCGGCGAGATTGTCACGCTCATCGGCGCGAACGGAGCAGGGAAGACCACGATCTTGCGGGTCATCTCTGGTATGAAGCCCCCGGCCAGCGGCTCCGTCCGTTTTGCCGGCCAGGATGTCTCACGTGTTCCTGCCCATGATATGGTGGCGCGCGGAGTAAGCCACGTTCCTGAAGGCCGCCAGGTTTTTCCCTTCATGACGGTGAAAGAAAATCTTTCGCTCGGCGCTTTTAATCCGCGGGCGCGCGGAAATGCAAAACAGCTCATGGCGGAACAACTCGCGCTGTTTCCACGGCTGGAGGAAAGACTCAACCAGTTGGCCGGAACTCTTTCCGGCGGCGAGCAGCAGATGGTGGCCATAGCTCGCGGACTCATGGCGCAACCCAGGCTGCTTCTTCTCGACGAACCTTCCCTCGGTTTGGCCCCCAAAATTGTCGAAGAAGTTTTTGAAAAGATCCAGGAAGTCCGGCGCACCGGGATCACGATGCTCATCGTGGAGCAGAACGTAGTTAGCGCTTTGAGCATCTCTGACCGCGGCTACGTGGTTCAAAATGGGGCTGTGCTGATGGCCGACGTGGCAAAAAATCTTCTCAGCAATGAAATGGTCCGGGCCGCCTACCTGGGTTTGTAAATCTACGCTCATTCTGTCCCTGCACCCCTTATTGGCAAACAAGAAATGTCATGCTTTGTTCCACAATGGGAACAGAATTATCCATTGGCCCATGCCTTTACAGCGACGTTGCCACAGTTGCAATTGATTTCACTCAGACTGCTATGCAATATCCGCTTAACTGGAATTTAATTTGCGGAATCGCAAAAAAAGAAACGGCGCGGAATGCCAACGTGATAAAAATAACAACTCTGTTGGAAACGATCCGCCATTCCGGCGCACTATGACAAAAGACATCCACCCAAATCAGTAACAGTTTGGCGCGGAGGCCGTTCTGCTGCTGAGGGCTGCCGAAACAAAACATAAAAACATTCATTGGGCTCGGCGCAAGATCACTTTTAGGACGAAACGCGTGTTGCAGAAAGTTATTGTATTCACGCCGAAAGACCCCCCTCCAGCAGGTTTGCGGGAGGCCTTGACCGCGTGCGGATGCGAAATGCTGCTTGCCCCTTCTGAGGCTCGGCTCGTGGAATCGCTCGATCGTTTTTCTCCGGACTGCACTGTCATTCTCTCCTCCGCTGCAATGGATCCTGAGGCTGCGCGCGTTGCGCAGCGTGTCCGGAGCATCGATCACAGCTGTCCTCTACTGATCATGACTTCCGGCATTTCGGCTGAAACCGCTATTTGCGCCATGCGCGCCGGCGCCACTGACATGTTGGATCGGGACGCCCCGCGCGAAAAAATCGTTGCCACTTTGAAGTCGCTCACCGGGCGACACCCAGAGTCCGGACAACTTTGCCCCGAATCTCGTGAGCTTATGGAGGGAAACCGGCTGGCGGGAGGCAGTGCCGTGATGCGGCAGATCAAGAGCCAGATTGCCAGGATCGCCCACGCCGATGTGAGTGTTCTGATTACCGGTGAAACCGGCACGGGCAAGGAACTTGTGGCGCAGTTGATCCATCGCAATAGCCGGCGGAGCACGCGGCTCTTCGTGGCCATTAATTGTGCGGCTGTGCCGGACACTCTGCTGGAGAGCGAACTCTTTGGCCACGAACGCGGCGCATTCACCGGCGCGGACGTTTCACGCGAAGGGAAACTGCAACATGCCTCTGGTGGCACGCTCTTTCTCGACGAAATCGGAGACATGTCTCTGGTGGCGCAAGCCAAGATACTGCGCGCCGTGGAAAGCCGGGTGGTGCAGCGGCTTGGCAGCAACCAGGATACCCCGGTGCAGGTGCGGCTACTGGCGGCCACGAACCATGATCTTGAATCGCTCGCGAAAGAAAAGAAATTCCGCGAAGACTTATATTTCCGCCTGAGCGTGGTCCGCCTGACCCTGCCTCCGCTGCGCGAACGGCTTGAAGACATTCCTGAGTTGGTGGAGCATACGCTGCGTGAACTTCAACAGCGGCACCGCGGGCCGCTGCGCCGCATCGACGACGACGTGGTTCGCAGGATGCAGGCCTATCACTGGCCGGGGAACGTGCGTGAATTGCGTAACGTGCTTGAGTCCATGACGGTGCTCTCGTCGTCCCGATCGGTCGGCCTGTCCGACCTGCCTTCCCATATGAAGAACGTTGTGCGCTCTTCCGCCCCGAAATACGGGGACGAGCGCTCCAGAATCGTCGGCGCGCTCACTTCCGCAGATTGGAACCGCAACCGCGCGGCCGAAATACTCTGCTGCTCCCGCATGACCCTCTATCGCAAAATGGTGAAGTACTCTATCCCGACCGAGTAAGAATTTTCCTCAGCATCACTCCACGGCCGCTTCGGCACGTAACAAACGTAACATCCGTGTTGTTACGTCGGCGGTTCTGCCACCGTTTTCCTTATGAAAATAGAGTGCTTTGACTGTGGCTGCGTTTGGCCCGGCTCGTGCTCTTTGCCCACGGAAGATATGAAGGGGCGCGAAAACCCATTTGCCGATCTCCGGCCCACGCCGGCGAATCATTTCAAGTTGTGTTTTTACCGTGCCGTGCTCAATGCCATACAGCAGGTGGCGCGGTCCCTGGGTTCGTTTGAGGCGGCGTTTGCGCAGTTCCCATTTCTTGCGGGCTATAACAATGAATTGGCCGAACGCGGTCTTGCAGGGATGTCGGCCGGAGATGCCTGCGCCTGGTGGACCTCTGCCCTCGATGAGTGGGAACTGGCTATTGAGCGTTCTTTACCGCTGCGCGAATTGTGTGATGCCGCCGGCCTTGACCAGACCTCTCTGGCGATTCTTTTGACCATCGGTTTGGTGGAAGAAGATGCGCGCTTCGGTTTCATGTTCGAGTATTTACAGGGCATCGTTGGCCAGCCCCGCCCTTCACAAGGATTGCTGCATTCCTGGTTTGGTCCTGAAGACATTGTGCGCTCAAGCATTCGTCGCATGCAGGAGGTAGGTCTGGCGCAGGTGGTCAACGCCGACGTTCCACGCTCCGGCCGCGCACTCCAGGTTCCTACCCCCATTTGGGATGCGATACGCGGCGAGCGGCCTGCGAGGCTCGGATCGTGGGCCCGTTATCGAGCGCCGCAGGAATTAATTCGGTTAGACGAACTCACGCTGCCGCACGATATCGCGCGCCAGGCCCGAGCTTTGCCGCCATTGTTCGCATCGGGAGAAGTAAAAACCGTCATCGTGCGTGGGCCGCAACACAATGGGCGTAGGACCCTGTTAGGCGCGATGGCTTCCATGCTTGGCCGAAGCATGCTGGAGGTCAATGGGCCGAGTAAATCTGACGATGAGCGATGGAAGCTGGTGGGCCCACTGGCAACATTACTACATGCGATGCCGGTGATTGTGCTGGAGACCCCGCCGGGCGAGACCGTCATGCTGCCTGAATTCGACGGATTTAGCGGGCCCGTGGGACTGGTGCTGGATAAGCGAGGTGGCGTCAGCGGCCCTCCGGTGGAGCGCGCTTTCACCCTGGCATTGAACATGCCGGACGTTGTCACTCGCCGTGTGCACTGGAGCCAGTCTCTTGACATTGATAATCCAAGGCAACTTGACGAGATCACGGAACGATTCAGGTTGACAAGCGGCAACATTCGCCGCACCGCGCGGCTGGCGCTCTCCTACGCTGCCGTGGAAGGCCGCTCCGAAGCCAAAATGGGTGACGTTCAGCAGGCCAGCCGGGTGCTCAGCCGGCAAACTCTGGAAACTCTTGCCCGTCGCGTCAATACTTCAGGTGACTGGAACCAGTTGGCGGTCACATCGCAAACGCTGTCAGAACTTTGTAATCTTGAGAGCCGCTGCCGTTTTCGTGAGCGATTACATGACTGGAGCAGCAGTCCGCTCAATGCTGACCGCAATCCCGGCGTCCGTGCATTGTTTTCTGGCCCCAGCGGAACGGGCAAGACACTGGCCGCGCAATTGCTGGCGGCAGAGTTACAAATGGATCTCTACCGGCTCGATCTTTCGGCCGTGGTGAACAAATACATCGGCGAAACAGAAAAAAACCTTGACCAGGTGTTTGCGCGCGCCGAAGAGCTTGACGTGATCCTGCTGCTTGACGAAGGCGACGCGCTGCTGACCCAGCGCACGAGTGTTCAGACGTCCAATGATCGCTACGCCAACCTTGAAACCAATTATCTTTTGCAGCGGTTGGAATCGTTTGAAGGAATTTTGATCGTGACCACCAACGCCGTGGACCGCATTGACAATGCTTTTCAGCGCCGCATGGATGTGGTAATCGATTTTCGCCCGCCTGACGCCGCGGAGCGCTGGAACATCTGGCAGATGCACCTGCCTATTGGACATCAGATTGACGCGGCGCTGCTCGGGGACGTGGCCGGACGCTGCGTAATGACAGGAGGCCAGATTCGCAATGCTGCGCTGCATGCTTCTGTATTGGCGCTGGAACGGGGCGAGGTGATGAAGTCCCCACATCTGGAAGCGGCGGTGCATCGTGAGTATCGCAAACTGGGAGCGGTCTGCCCGCTGCGTCGTACCGCGCCATTGGCCATGGTCGGCCAATAGGTCATGGCCACCGCTGCACGCTCGCAGATACATGCTCCACTGCCGGCGCCTCCGCCGAAAACAACCATACCTGTTCCGCCACCGCGCACCACCAGAACGCCCGCTGCGGTTTCCCGCAGGCTTGCTCCAGCGTTACGAATGGGAGCAGCATCTCCGGCAAACAACTTGCCGATGGCTGTTGCACAGCGGCAAGCGTCCAGTGGCGGCCGGCCTTTAGCGCCGGCAGTGCGGATGGCGCTGGAGGAAAGCTTTCAGATGGATATGGAAGGCGTGCGCGTGCACTCGGACTCGCGCGCGCAAGGTGCCGCATCCGGCTTGTCGGCAAGAGCCTTTACTCATGGCCCCAACATTGTTCTGGGTCCGGGTGAGAGCGAGATGGATCTGGGGCTCATGGCGCACGAAGCCGCCCACGTAGTCCAGCAACAGAGCGCGCCCACGATTCAGCGCTACACGCTGGGCGGCGGCGATTCTTACGAGCATGAAGCGCATCAGGCCTCCGCAGCCGTAGTGCGTGGCGAAAGCTTCCATGTCCAGCAGCGTACCTCGCCGCGCACACAGCGTTGGGGTCTCAGCGATATCCGCGACTACATCGCGGACAAGGCCAACATCATTCCCGGATTTCGCATGTTCACCATCGTGCTGGGCGTGAATCCTATCAACGGGAACGCGGTGGAGCGCAGCCCAGGCAACGTGCTGCGCGCCATTATCGAATTCATACCCTTTGGCGGCCTGGTTTCGCAGGCGCTGGATAACTATGGCATCTTTGACAAGATTGGCAACTGGGTCAGCCAGCAAATTACTTCACTGGGAATGGTGGGATCTTCCATCGTGCAGGCAGTTACGGATTTCATCCATTCCCTGGGCGCGTCTGACTTCCTCCATCCGGGCGATACCTGGGACCGTGCCAAGCTGATCTTTACCGGACCCATTGACCAGCTCATCAGCTTTGCTAAAGGGCTGCTCGACGGAATTGTCGCGTTCATCAAGGAAGCGATCCTTAAGCCGTTGGCCTCGCTCGCGGAAGGCACGCCAGGATGGGCGCTGCTGACGGCTGTACTCGGCAAGAATCCCATCACGGGTGAAGAAGTCCCTCAGACTGCTGAGAACCTGATTGGCCCCTTCATGACGCTGATTGGTCAGGAAGAAATCTGGGAAAACATCAAGAAGGCCAATGCTCTCGCCCGTTGCTGGGCATGGTTCAAGACTGCTCTCAGCGGGTTAATGAGTTTCGTCGAACAGATTCCAGACTTGTTCATGGCCGCGCTCAAATCGCTGGAGATTGTGGACATAATCGTTCCGCCCTTGGCCTTTATCAAGGTGGGCAGGGTATTCGGCGGATTCATGGCGAAGTTCATGAGCTGGGCTGGCGATACCATTTGGGACCTGCTCAAGATCATCTTTGAAGTGGTTGCTCCGGGCGCCATGCCCTACCTGCAAAAGGTCGGCGGCGCTATTAAGAAGATTTTCAAAGACCCCATCAGCTTTGTCGGCAACCTGGTAAAAGCCGGCAAGCTCGGCTTCCAGAATTTTGCCAGCAACATCGGCACGCATCTCAAGAAGGCTTTTCTTGAGTGGCTCACCGGATCGTTGCCGGGTGTTTACATTCCCAAGGCGCTCAATCTCAAAGAATTCGCTTTACTGGCTTTATCGGTGCTCGGTATTACCTGGGCCAATATCCGCCAGAAGCTGGTTAAAGCCACCAGCGAAAATATAGTCAAGGGGCTGGAAACAGGCTTTGCCATCGTAAAGAAACTGGTAACAGAAGGGCCCGCCGCTGCCTGGGAAGAGATTAAGAGCCAACTCACCAACCTCAAAGACATGGTGATGCAGGGCATCATGGATTACATCATTGAGACGGTTGTCAAGAAGGCTGTTGCCAAGGTGCTTAGCCTGCTGGTCCCGGGCGGCGCCTTTATCCAGGCCATTATCTCGATTTACGACACCGTGATGGTCTTCATCGCCAAACTGAAAAAGATTATTCAGGTGGCCATGGCATTCCTGGATTCCATGATGGCCATCGCCAACGGTGCCATCGGGGCTGCCGCAGCGAAAGTAGAAGGTGTGCTTGCCGGCTTGCTGGTGCTTGCTATCAGCTTCCTCGCCGGCTTCCTTGGGTTGAACAAAATCGCCGACAAGGTGATGAACATCATCAATACGAAAGTCCGCGCGCCCGTGGATAAGGCAATTGACTTCGTCATTAACTGGATTGTTACCACAGCAAAGGGCCTGTTTAAGGCGCTGTTTGGGAAGAAGGACGCGAAGGAAGATAAAAAGGACGCGAATTCCGAAGAGATTCTTGGAAAGGTCGAGGCAGACCTGAAGGCCCGAAATCACGATCTAAATTCTGCAGCCGCGTTCCGGGACATGATCGGCACAGTTGCGCAGCGCCCTGGCTTAAAAGCGATTCGCGTTCGAGAAGTGAGTAAAGGCACCTATGCAATTGAAGCATCTGCAAGTCCTTTCAAAATACTTCAATACGTCTACGAACTTGTAAAGGGCGACTACGGCAGAGTGGATGGCAGGATATTTTTTGACGATGCCCCAATCGGCCCCGAAGTTAAGAATGAGGATGGCAAACATGCTGAGGATAAGTTGATCGGGCTGGCGCGCACGCGTTTGGCTTACCTCAAAAAATCGGGCGGCCGGTTGCCCGATAAGGTCCAGGTCTTTGTCAGCCAGAGCCCCTGCAAAAACAAATGCACTCCTAATCTGATGGCATTGAAGGGGGACTTTCCAACGGTCAAGACATGGGTTGTGTATTGGAAACATCTGTATCAGGGCACTAGCGGAGACGAGACCAAAAAATCACAGGAAGCGCTGCAAATATTGGCCAAGGATGGTTTCCATGTTCTGCAGTGGGATGAAGCCCTGGCAATGGAGAAGAAAGGTCTTCCTGTTCCGTAGGTATGTGGGGTGAAAGATTTAACTTCAAAATGGAGGCTTTTATGAAAACTCTCGGTACCGTTCTTGGAAACATTCTTGGTGTATCGCTTGCTCTGGCGCTTACGGCGGCGCTTGGCTTCTATGGATACCTGGCGGCAAAGCGCTTCGTCGTGCTTTTTGCCCGTCTCGATTTTTCCGTTGCCATGGTCACCGCCACAGCTACGCTGGCGTTGCTGCTTGCGGCCATGGTCATTGCTGCGAGTATCCGCAGTGCCGGCACACGTAGCAGGGAAGTTCAGCTACGCGCCGGCAAGGTGGAAGCCTACAAGCTTTTCATCGGCCTGTGGGAAGAAGTGCTTCGTCCCGGACAGACCGCGGAAGCCGTCGCGCAGCTCTCGCGGCAGATGCAGGATGTGAACCACTCTCTTCTACTACAAGGTTGCACCACGGTGCTCAAAACTCACGCGGCGATGCAGTCACTCAATTTCCAGGAAGTTCGCACGCAATTTGCCGAAGCTCTGCTGGCGATACGCAAAGATCTTGGGCTCGAATCGCGCGGCTTGGACTCCAAAGAATTGGTCCAGCTTCTGCTGAATGACTCTGACAACCCGCACAGTCCTTCGCGGCTGGGAACGCACCAGGATACCCAGCCGCGAGTTTCTTTGGCTCCAAACTAAATCGCTGTGGTTTGTAGCCGTGCAGCAAGCGGGCAAAGTTGAAGCCAGATGGCGATTGATCGAACCAATTCGCAGAAACAGGCAGAGCAGCCGACCGAGGAAAACCATGGCCGCAGTACAGCCAGGTCTACAGGAGCCAATGCTCCTGTGCAGCTCTCCTATGGCGCGGACGATGCACCCTCAGTGCATCTGAGCGAGGGTGCGGCGGCGGGCCAGAGCCCTGGGCTCACACTGCCACGCATTCCCGCTCCGCCGCCGCGTACCTTGCCGCCGCGAGTTTCCGCAGGTGCTCCCTTGCTCCGGCCTGCATTTACAGTATCGGCGTTTACCGCCGGCGGCGCGGGGAACGCAACGTTGACACCCGGCAGCGATCTGCTTGTTGATTCTCCGCTCTTCCAATCCTCGGCACGGGTCCAATCGCCCAGTGGAATTGATGTTCCCAACTGGGACATCGGCTATATCCAGACGGCCACCGCGCATTCTTTAGAAAACCGGTATCGCCACACTGTCGAGACATGGCGTGTAGCGGTTCCAATTCGCGATTCTCTGGCAGGCGCGCCGGCGCCCTGGTACCGCTCTGACGCGCTTGCGCCTGCGCGTCCAGGAAGAGAGTCGGCTGTCGCGATGGACGATCATCCTTTCCACCACGTTGCCTGGAATGATCCCAGAACCGGAGAACAGAATGCCCTGATCGGCACGACACGGCGTTTTGCATTGGCAGCGTGGCTCATCGCCCGCCATCGCACGCAACAGACGATTATGTTCCTGAAGAACATCGTCTGGAGCCTTAACTACGTCGTAAGCGTTAACAGCGCCGCGCGGACTGCTGCCAATACTGGCCCGGGAATGACAGCTCCGGCCTCAGGTAACGGACAGGGTGGAACCACGCCGGTATTGAGCGGGACGATTTACAACACGGCCTTAAACGATCCTTCAAACCAAGCGCGCACGCCTGTTGCTGGATCTGCGCCGTCGCGATCAGCTGCGCCTGCCCGTCCGCCTGCCGCCCCAGCGCCCAGACGTGCCGCTGTGCGTACACCAGCGCCCGTGCCCGTGCGGCCTCCTGCAGCCGCTCCTGCAACTCCAACAACCGTGGTGCTTGCTCCTGCAACAACGCCAGCCGCTGGCGGCACGCTTACACCCGAGATTGCAAAACTTGTTGGCGGCGCTGGCGGTGAGCCACTGCCTGCCGAGGTTCTCGCCCAGCTGGAAACCACCATGGACGTTCCTCTGGGTTTGGTGCGTGTACATACTGACGCCCGCACGCGGGCTGTGGTTGATGGCACCGGCTCGCGGGCTTTCACATATGGCCTGCATATTTATCTTGGCTCCCAGGCAAGCCCTACGGATGTTGCCCTGATGGCGCACGAAGTCACACACGTGATCCAGCAGCAGGGGCGTCCCGTGTTGCAGATGTATACGCCTCCGGCCACCGGCGACGCGTTCGAGCACGAAGCGCACTCTGTGTCGAGTGCGGTGCAGCACGGTCAGCGGGCAACCGTCTCCCGGCGCACCGGTGGCGCTCGTGTACAGGGCTTCTGGCCTGTCTCTCAGATCGTGGATTGGATTGAAGACCGGGCGTGGGGTCTGGTGAATCGCTTTGCCCCTGACCTGGCGCCAATCATCCGCAAAGGACCATTGGAATGGCTCAAAGAAAAGATCTCCAATGCCGTCGATTCCATTGTTGACACGTTGATGGCGCCGGTGCGTGCGATCACCGGGCTGGCCTCATCTTTACGCGGCCATTTCGCCAACCTGCTGGCATGGCTGCGCGATGCCGCTGCCAAGATTGCCCGCGGCGATTGCAGCAGCCTGACGGAGGCGGCGCACAAGATTCACGATGTCTTCATGGGCATCGCCTCCCCCATCATCGATCGAATTAAGGGACTGGCCACGCGCGTCAGCAACTTCTTCGGCGGACTATGGGACCGATTCGGTGCGCCAGTCTGGAATTTTCTGCGGCGCATCGGCGGCGTAGTGTGGGAAAAAATACAATCCTTCGGGCGTTGGATCTGGGACATCACTGCTCCTATCCGACGCGTCCTGATGCGGGCCTGGCGCTGGGTCAAGAACAAATTGGGCGTTGGCGAAGGACCGGAAGGGCAGAACGGACTTCTGCAATGGGTGCAGCGCAAGGCGCAGAGTGCCTGGGACAATTACATTCTTCCGTTCATTGAGCGCTTCAAGCGTCCTTTGATGGTAGTAGGCGGCATTCTACTGATGCTGTCGCCCGCCGGGCCGATCATCGCCATCGGCGCCATCGCCTATGGCGTGATCCGCGGCGTGCAGGCAATACGCCAGTACTTCGGCACGCGCGGCGGCATCGTGAACGGGCGCAACATTCTCCAGAATGAAATCATTCCCGGCATCGTAAACACGATTAATAGCGTGGCAGCTTTTCTCAGGGAGAAGGCGCAGTTCCTGGCGGGCAAACTCAATAGCATTGTGGGAGGCCTGGGGAATGCTGCGGGAGCGGTGGCCGGAACCATCATCAGCTTTATCGCTCGCGGGCTCACGTGGCTCGCGGAGCGTTTTGGCGAACTTGTTAACTGGGTGATGGACCATGTCATGTCGTTCGTCAGTTGGATAGGCGGCGTGCTGCAACGCCTGGTTGCATTCCTGCGGCCGGTACTCGACTTTCTTCGCCGCGTGGCCGCGGTGGTGCGCAACATCATGCGCCTGGGCTATGAGTTCGGTGCGCGCATCTGGAACGCCATCCCAGCCTGCATCCGCGATCCTTTTATCGACTTCTTTATTCCGCTTATCCTGAGGCAAATTCCATTTTTCAGCGAACTGGGCGCCACTCCGGAAGCTTGGCAGCAGACCCGGGCCAGCATCATGCTGCTGGTGCGCCAGATCTTCCGCGACTTTGATATATGGGGCGCAATGCGCACCGCTTTCGGAATCGTAGTGCGTGCGTTGCGTATTCCCGTTGACCTCGTCCGACAGCTTATTGATAAGGCATCGCGCGCCTGGGACGCGGTGCTCGCGGCGCCCATACGTTTCATCCGGAGCGCCCTTCAGGCCATCTTGCGCGGCATGGGCCGCTTCATGGGCAATTTCCTGTCGCACCTCTGGTATGGCGTTCAGGGCTGGCTATTCAATGCCGTCAGCGATCGCGGCATTACGCCGCCTTCTTCCTGGACTGAGTTCCGCCCCGTGTTCGGCTTCGTACTCGACGTGCTTGGCATTTCGCTCGACCACGTGCTTGATCTGCTTGCCACGCGTATCGGCCGCCCCGCAGTAGCGCGTATCCGGACAGTCATCAATGTGCTGACCGGCGTCTGGGAATGGGTGAGCGTTGCCATCCGTGAAGGCCCAGCGGGCATTTGGAGAATGATTGTCGAGCGTCTGCGCGACCTGGGCACCATGGTGCTGGAAACTGCGGTGCGCTGGGTCATGACGCGCATCATCGCCATTGTGGGCGCGCGCATCGCCGCCATGGCGGCTACGGCCGGTTTGAGCGCAGTACTGGAGGCGGTGGTCGCCATTTATCAGGCGATCCAGACAGCCATCGAATATGCCCGGCGCATCCTTCAGGTGCTGATTACAATCTTCGACACCGTTCTGCAAATTGCGCAGGGTGTAATCGATCCGGCGGCCCAGGGAGTCGAAACGGGACTACGGATGATCATGCCGGTAGTCATCGGATTCCTGGCGAACTATGCCGGGCTGGGCGGGATCGGTGAGCGCATCCGGGAAATCATCGATGGCGTGCGCGAGCGCGTCGATACCGCAATCCTGTGGCTGATCGACCGCGCGCTGGCTGCTGGCCGCTGGATACTCGATCGCTTGCGCGCCGGCGCTGCAGCGGTGGCTGGATGGCTGGGAATCCGCAAATCCTTTACCGCGAACGATGGCCGGACACACTCCGTATATTTCCAGGGCAGCGAAGACGATCCCCAGATCATGATGGCCTCCACGCCTGACAGGGTGCAGGCGCATATCGATGCTCGAAGGGCCAATACCCTGGCACCGCTCACCAGCCAGCAAGGGCGTTCTCTGGATGATGCGGAACGAACATTGCTCGCCATCCGCCAGTTAACTCGACCTGGCGGAGTGGCGCGCCCTGAAACTGAGACCATTCGCCCACAGATTGACGGATTGCTGACAACACTCACTGGGCAGTTGACCGCCGGCGGTATCGTGGTAAATGTTCCTCTGAGCAACGTGACTTACACCACCGTTGGGCCGATGAAAGCCGGTACCGTCACGGCTGATCCTCTGACGTCGCGCGCCGGCAATACAACTGGATCAGGCACGGGTTCATCGAATCCGCCAGGTTGGCTTTCTGTCACCTCCGGCGCAATTGCCAACCCGAGTTCCTATGTGCGTATGCATCTGCTCTATCATTTGTTGCATGGGCCTGGGGTTGCGTGGAACCTGGTGCCAGCGCCGCAGTCCTATAACATCGGTTTTATGCAGCCGAACATCGAAATACCATTGAAGACGGCCACAGATAGTGGCGCTACTTTCCGCTTCTCGGTAAGCGTGGGTTATCCCAGTACTGGCGGCGCCATTGATAATTTTCCAGACACGCTCACCGCGACCTGGACTCCGATCGTTTCTCCGCCCGGTGTGGTCATCCCGACTCCGCCCACCCCGCAACCCATTCCACCGCCCGCTTTCGTCGGCGCAGGAGCCGTAGCGGCGGCGGACCTTAGCGTTCTTTCCTTCACTGAGCTTCAGCGACAAATAGGGCTGCCACAGGACCTTTGCCGTGCCATTGTTCGCGCGCGCGGTGGCAGCACGTTTAGCAGTCCGGCGGATTTCAAGCGAAGAGTGGATGCGGCCTTGCGCACTATCTATACTCCTGCCAGGGCGTACTCAGACTATGAGGACGCTTTGCTCGCCAGTCGCACCCAGTTGGTGCTCAACGGAACCCGGCCAAGCCGGAGGGATTTGCAATGGCCCTAAACTACACTCAGTGGATCGAAAGGCTGCGGGGTGTCGCCGCAGCGTTATCTTCGCGGCCCATCGATGTCCAACTCAAGATTGGCGAGCCCTTCTCCGCCGAAGAGATGCAACATGAAGAAGCATACTTTGCGGGCACAACCGGCAAGCCCGGCTTCAGGTTTCACGAATCACTGCGCGCTCTCTACATGGCAACCCGCAGCGTCTCGTTTCGCTGGAGGACGCGTTCTGATGCGGGGATCCAGCCAATGTTTGGCGGCATGGAACTCGCGCCCCTTGCGTTGTTGTATGAAGGCGATCCGGAACTGAACGTGCCGGAACCATGGCATGGCAAATGGCGCACCTTGGATGGATGGAGCGCCGTGACCCAGGTTGTGCTCCGCTTCAGTAACGACGGATCAGCATCACTGGGATACAGGTCAACCGAAGGTGGGACTGAGTCCATCCGCCCATTGGAACTCTCGCTTGATGAATACTTCGATCTTTCTCTCGCGGCATGTTGCCTTGACGCGTGGCCGCTGCTGTTTGCTTCGAATAGCGATATCCTGTCGCCCGAGCACATTGAAGATATTTATGCTGCACTGAATGAAATTTCCCCGCCTGCAGATCTTGCCGCCCTTCGGCGGAGGCGAAGCGTAAAGCGCTGATCGCAGTTCGGCGGCCCTCCTGCCTTTTGTGAGATCGCTTCTTGCTCTGTTTGGGCCATGCCATCGCGCCCCGCGCATTGCGTAACATCACGTAACATCCGCCCTGTTACATCCCTCCTTCGCACTCACATTTCACGCTGAAGACAATCAACTTAGCCGCAAATCTCTTTGGCATTTCCCATGCAGAGGAGCAGATGTGTGCGTGGCTGGTCTGCGGTGTGCTTGGCGAGGAGGAGAAAACGTGCCGGTCGAAGGTCGCTCCTCCAACCACTTTGAGCTGGCTTACACGGAATACGAATTCCTGGTCGACTTTGGTCAGGCCTATGGCGATACCGGAGAAGCTCTGGTTCACACCAGAATCATCATGACACCCAGTTCGGCCAGGACGTTGCTCCGCATGCTGCAGGAAATGGTGGAGAAGTACGAGAAAACGATCGGCCCAGCGCCGGAAAGGACTGCCTGACCGCATGGCCACCCCCAACGCAATAGCCGCAACCGGACAGGCTGTCCTGGCGCTGATTGCTGCCGGCATTTCTCGCGACGAGTTTCCTTCCGCAAAGTTTGAACTTTACCAGGCTCGCAATTTTCAAACGCCAATGGAGGAAGGAATTTCTCTCTACCTCTATCGCATCACGCCGGCGGGTGAGATCAGAAATTATCCGCCTCGCATCGCGCCCGACGGACGGCGCTACCGGCCTCTTTTACCTATCAACCTGCATTACATCCTTTCTTCCTGGGCGCGTGAGGCGCTCAAGCAGCAGCGGCTGTTGGGTCAGGCGATGCGCATTATTGAAGACACACCGGTATTGCCCGCCGGAATACTCAACCAGGGCGGCCCTGAGGACGACACATTTCGTCCCAACGAGACTGTGGACATGATCATGGAATCAGTTTCCATCTATGACATGGGCGCGATCTGGGATGTGGCCAAGCCTAACGTCCAGATTTCCATTGGTTACGTGGCGCGCATGATTGGCCTGGAATCTCCACTGGAACTAACAGAAGCCGGCAACGTTCAGACGCGGGTATTCCGCCCCGGCAAGGTGTTGCAGTCATGAACCCAAACGTGCAGGTCCTGGAAGAAATCACATTGGTCTCGCCCTTCGGCGTGCGCTTCTGGGACGTTACGGCGATGGCTCCCGCAGGTGGAGGCCTGACCGTGGTTGCGTATCCTGACGGATTTCCTGACCTGCGTGTGAATGCTGGCATAAATCGCACCGGCGTTTATTTCTTCCGTGACCTGCCAGGTTTGCGGCAGATGGAAAACGGCGCTGGCGACGAAGATTTCTGGACAATTCATCCTCCCAGCATTCCATTCACGGTTGAAGTTTCAGACGCGCAAGACCGTTACCTGCCTTATCGATTTTCCGTGCTGTTGCCCGCACATGGGCTATATGGTTCGGTAGGAAGCCCTCTATCGCCCGCGCTGACGCCCGACGCCTCATGGCTGCCGATTTTTTCGGCGCCTTCACGGGTGATGCCGGGGCCAAGCGCCGTGGTTCGCGCGCAACTGCAGGATGATGTTGCCAAAGTACCCGCTGCCTGGGCGTTAATGACCGCACAAGTGCCGGGTTCACTGGTGATGACTGCGCTCGCCGATGATCGCGGAGTCATAACCCTGACGCTGCCTTATCCTGAGCCGCGCACTTCACCGTTTGCTTCTCCGCTGGGGCCAGGCTCGCTGAAGCTGAGCGACCAGACATGGCCGCTTACGGTGTCGGTGTTTTATGTGCCGCGTCCCATCAGCCCAAATCCATTTAAGTTTGTCTTGCCTGATCTGCAGGAAATTCTAAGTCAGGGAATCGCCACGGCGTGGCTGGATACCGCACATTCCGCGCCGTCCAATAATTTTTCGCTTCAATTTGGAAAGGACCTGGTCTTGCGGTCGTTTGATTCTGGCACGGGCCGTGATTTGCCAGTCTTGCTAACCACACCGGCATAGCTGCCGCTGTCAACAACGTGAGGAGAATGCAATGCCTGAGTATCTAGCACCGGGAGTATACGTCGAAGAAGTTTCGTTTCGCGCCAAGTCTATTGAAGGACTGAGCACGACAACGACGGGTTTTGTCGGGCCCACCCGCTACGGACCAGTCAACCTTCCGCTTGACGTGATCACCAGCATTGGCGAGTTCGAGCGCACGTATGGTGACCGGCAGCAAATGCAGTTTGAAGGCTCGTCGCCCACGCACAACTATATGTGGCACGCGGCGCGCGCATTCTTTGAAGAAGGCGGCACCCGTCTCTACGTCTCACGCGTTTTCAGCCCCATGAAAGAACCCAGCCCCAACGATCAGGCAGATGGCCGTGCCCGTTTTACCATCACGGGAACCGGAACCAATGTTGACGTGGAGGCCCGCTTTCCCGGTGACGCAGGAAACATGCGTGTGCGCATCACGTTGCTGCTTGGTGAAAACGTGCTTGGCCAGGATAAGGGGCCTGATCCCGCGCACCCCATCCCCCGTGCCCGCGGCCTGATGGAAAACGACGTTGTGCTCTTGAGTTCCTTGTCGAGTCCAGTCAGTTCGCCGGTGAGCGGCGTATTCGCCACGGCTCATTCGTTTTTCGATACAGCGACTGGAGAGGATACCTGGAGATTTTCTCCCAGCACCGGCGGCCCGGACAGGCTTCTGGCAGATATGCATCCTAACCCTGACCCGCACTTGAGTGATCAGATAAAAGTGATCACGGCGAACATTTCTGTTTTCCCCGTCGACCCGAATCTTTCTTCACTGGTGTACTCGGGGCTGGCGCTGGACCCGGATCATCAGCTCAACGGCTTGCCGGATTCAATTGAGGCGCAGTTCAATGAGAAACCCAACAGTCTGGGCGCTGCCCGCACATTGCCCATCATCATCAATGTGGCCGGAACCAATACCGGCACCGCGTTGTTGACGACATTCTTCGGGGCGCTGACCACACTGCAAGCCAGTCTGCTTGATCCACTTTCAACAGATGTTGACCGGTCGATTGACGTAATTCTTGCCGGCGGGAACGACGGAGAGCGGCCACCTGCGGATGCCTATGAGGGAACTGTTGACGTGGTTTCCATGGCCAAGACCGGCCTGATCTGCTTTGAAGATATTGACGAGATCTCCATCGTCGCTGCGCCTGGCTCAACCTTTGGCTATGACGGTCCCTTCAAAGACGACGCCAGCACGATTCTCAATCTGCTGATCGCGCACGCCACTCGCATGCGCTATCGCATTGCGGTACTCGATAGCGGCGATAACCAGAGCATTGCCGACGTGCGCGCCTTGCGGGCCAAGCTCGATTCCACCTACGCGGCGCTCTACTATCCCTGGATCACCATTCTCGATCCGGTTACTCGCAAAGAAATCAACATACCCCCCTCGGGTTCCGTTGCGGGCATCTATGCGCGGAATGACATTACGCGCGCGGTGTATAAGGCGCCGGCGAACGAAGTTGTCAGCCTTGCCATCGGATTTGAAAAGGTCCTTAACAAAGCCCAGCAGGACGTGTTGAATCCTCTGGGAATCAATTGCTTCCGTTTTTTTGAAGATCGTGGCTTCAGGCTGTGGGGCGCGCGCACTATCAGTTCAGATCCGGAATGGAAGTACGTGAATTTGCGCCGCTACTTCGCTTATCTGGAACATTCCATCGATAAAGGCACGCAGTGGGCGGTATTCGAACCCAATGGCGATCTGCTCTGGGCCAACGTTCGCCGGACGATCTCTGATTTTCTGCTCAATGAATTCCAGAATGGCGCGTTGCTGGGGGACAAACCGGAGAAATCATACTTCGTGCGCTGTGATCGCTCCACCATGACGCAAAACGATCTCGACAATGGCCGGTTGGTCTGCCTGATTGGCGTAGCAGCCCTGCGGCCCGCTGAATTCGTAATCTTCCGTATCGGCCAGTGGACTGCTGACCGCACTAACTAGGAGGCATGAATGGCAACTTTACGTGAACGGCCCTATGTGCAGTTTAACTTCCTGGTCGACTTGCAGACCGGCAATACCAATGGGCCGGAGGCCGGCTTCCAGGAAGTGAGCGGGATTGGAATGGAAGTTACCGTTTCCGAATATCGCACTGGCAACCACAAGGAAAACAGCGTGATGAAAATTACGGGCCTCAACAAAGCCACGGACGTCACCCTGAAGAGAGGCGTCATCGGTTCACTAAATCTTTACCAGTGGCTCAATGACATCCGCAACGGAGACCAGAAAGCATTCCGCACGGTGACCATCCAGATGCAGAACGAGGATCATACCGCTGTGGTTGCTACATGGAAACTGTTGCGCGCTCGCATCATCAAGCACACCAGTGGTCCGCTCAACGCCAAGGGCACTGATGTGGCCATGGAAGAACTCACGCTGGCTTACGAACGCCTGGAGATGGAGTAAGCGATTCATGGTTACTGCCACCAGGCTTCCGGGAATTCAATTCGAAGTAGTCGCGCCGCCCGTGAGCGAGACGCTGGTCCGCATGGACATCGCCGCGTTCGTGGGTTTCGCTGCCAGCGGGCCTCTGCATCTGCCCGTGATGGTGGAAGACATTGTTCGCTTCGAAGAGATTTTTGGCAATGACCTGGTGCTGGCGAGCGCTGCGGATTCGAATGAACCTGTGTATGCCTATCTGCCTTCTGCGGTGCGGGCGTTTTTTCGCAATGGCGGCCGGCGCTGTTGGGTGATTCGAGTCGCAGATGTAACTAAGGCTGAGACTGGCTTGTTTCCGCTGCCCGGTTTGTTTCTTCTCGAATCGGGAGCGCTCACCCAGGCACAGGCGCGGGCGCGCTCGCAAGGGAGCTGGTCAGACTCTACTGGTGGCAGGCTTGGCCCTGCGGTCCCATCCAGTGGTTGTCGCGACCTTTGCCTTTGGTTCAACGGAGATTGGTTTGTCCCTCAATTCGGCGGGAGAAGTATTGGCCGGGGATCTTCTGCGGTTCAGCTTTCCCGGCACCGACGATGTGTTCTGGTTTTTTGTGGACTCGGTTGTTCCCGTCGATAGTTTTTCGCCAGCCAGCGCACGTCGCGGCCAACCGGTCCTGGCAAGCGGCGCTACATCATACTGGGAGAAACTGACGTCTCCTCCGTCTCCGAGCTCGCTTCCGATTTGCGAACGCATCACTATGGACCTGTTTGTTCAGAGCGAGGCGGGCGAAATGTGGAGCATGACCGATTTGGGTTTGGCCCCGTCACACCCGCGCTATTGGGCAAATCTTCCTGATGACGCAACTCTCTTTGCGCTCGATACCCCTGCGGGGTTGGCTGCTGAAGCGATGAACCCGCGCTTCCCCTTGGCTGGCCCAATTCAGGGCGGCTTCTACCTTCCTCTTGGAGTTCCGTCGCCCGTGACCAGTCCGCTTGGGCTCGAAGAATTGACAGCGGGCTTTTTCCCCACGACGCTGCCTCAGCACTCGACGGCGAGCACGCTTGAGCGTGATGGCCTCGCTAAGTTTGGCCCTGATTTATTTCTGGATCCTGCATTGGCGGATAGCAGCGCGCGCGATCTTTTGAATGAAGCTTTTTATTTGCGTTATCAGAGTCCAACTCCGCGCAGGCTCACCGGAATTCACGCGGCATTAGAAATTGAAGAAGCTACCATCATTGCCGCGCCTGACGCTTTGCAGCGGGATTGGTTCCATTCCGGCGACGACCCTTTGGCCTCACCTCCTCCGTCTTCACCGTTGCAGCATCCGGAATGGTGGCATTTTGCTGACTGTAGCCTGCAGCAGGAGATTCCAAGCGTGACCGCACCCCCTCAGGGTCAGTTCCAGGCGTGCGATCTGCAAGTCATCTCATCCCCCGGACTCACGCTCACCGACCTTGGCGGCGGAATGTATCAGCTGATATGGACGCCCTTACCCGGCGCAGTGGACTACCTGGAAGAAGCAGTCGATCCGCAGTTCGCTACTGCAGCGGTAATACGCCAGACAAGCACGGGGAACGTCACTATCTATGGCCGGCCCCCGGGAGATTACTACTATCGCGTTCGCCGCCAGATCGGGTCCGCATCAAGCGATTATTCGAATGGCGTCGCGATTCGCGTTGGTGTTGCCACCGGCTGGCGCCAGTTGGCGATTGATGCGTACAACGATCACACATTGTTTAGCGTTCATGCCGCGCTGCTGCGCCTGAGCGCTGCTCGCGGCGATGTCTTTTCCGTGTTGGCCGTGCCGGAGCATTACCGCGAAATTGAGACAGCTGCTCACGCATTGCAACTCAAAGGCACGCTGGCAAGCGAATCCACCGCACTGAGCTACGGTGGAATTTATCATCCGTGGCTGATTGGGCGGGAAGAAAACGACCTGAATAATCTACGCACGACGCCTCCAGAAGGAGCCATGGCCGGCATCATGGCCAAACGCTCCACCAGCCGCGGCCCATGGATTTCACCCGCCAATGAAAAGCTGAGCGGGGTAGTGGCATTGTCGCCCTCAATTTCCCGCGAGCATTGGCAGTTTTTGCAGGATGCGCAGGTCAATCTTGTTCGCCAGGAGCCCGCCGGCTTCCTGTGTCTATCGGCAGCCACGCTGACCGATGATGAAGATCTTCTTCCCATCAGCGTTCGCCGGTTGCTTTCATTCTTGCGCAAGACCGCTTTGCAGGTTGGAAACCAGTATGTTTTCGAGCCGCTCAGTGACGTATTCCGCAGAGGTGTGCAGCGTGGCTTTGAAAAACTTCTTGAAGAGCTGGCGCATCGTGGCGCGTTCTCCGGAAACACGCAAAATGAACAGTTCCAGGTAGTGACGGACGGCGGATTGAACACATCGATCACTGCCGACCTGGGAAGGTTTTACGTTGAGCTGCGCGTTGCGCCTTCATTGCCTATGAGATTTCTCACCGTGCGGCTCCTGCAGCAGGCTGACCGTACCTTCGTCACGGAGGGCAGGTAGTTATGGCGACCTTCCCCGTGTATCCATTTACCGCGTTCAACTTTTCCGTGGAGATCAACGTCCCATTTTTAGGACCGACATTGTGTAACGCGGCCTTTGCTGAATGCGATGGTCTCGACATGACCATGGACGTGAAGTCGATCCGCGAGGGTGGCAACAATACGCGGCAAATCAAGCTGGTGGGCGCCGTGAATTACGGGCAACTCACTCTCAAGCGCGGCATGACCAACAACTTTGACCTGTGGGACTGGTTTGACGCTCAGCAGCATGGCAGTCCAGCACAGTTGCGCAAAGACCTGCGCGGCGACGTTGACGTGGTTATGCTGGCGGCCGACCACAAAAAAGAACTCGTACGCTTCATCCTGAAAAAGTGCCTGCTGACCAAACTGAAAGCCCCCGCTCTGAACGCCAAAGATGGCATGGTCGCGGTAGAAGAAATGCAGATCACCTACGAATCCATGACGCTCAAGCGTCCTGCAGGAGGAGGTTAGATGCCACCGCAATTAGCCAAAGCAGAACTCCGCCAGCTTGACGCCAACTTTAATAATGAGATCAATACGGATAAAGCGACCAAGGTACAGTTCAATCCGGACTCTCTCAAGGTCAGCTTTGCCAACCAGATTGCCGCACCTTCCGGCAGCGGTGACCAGAATGGGCCGCAGGCCCGTCAGTTCGTGGGCGCCGGCACCACCAAGCTTTCTGTGACGCTTTATTTTGACGTGACGGCAGAATTGCCCGTCGAACTGCCACAGGCTGATGACGTTCGCAAGCTCACAAGCCGGGTCGCATATTTCATCACGCCTACATCCGAGGGAAGTGGCAGGTCCACGAAATACATTCCTCCCAGCGTGCGCTTCATCTGGGGAACGTTTCAATTTGACGGCATCATGGAATCGATGGAAGAGACGTTGGAAATCTTTTCCTTTGAAGGCCGTCCCTTGCGTGCCAGCGTGGCGATTGCCCTCACGCAACAGAAGATCACCGAATTCAAGTTTACTGAAGGCATTACCGCTCCACCCACGGTGACGCGTCGCGGTGGACCAGCACCGGGCACGGCTCCCATGACGGAAGCGCCTGCCGGCTCCAATGTGCAGAACATGGCGGCCAGCCAGCCTGGTGGCAGCGGAGGCGCTCTGGGCGCAAATGGCGGCTGGCAGGCGATTGCGTCGGCTAACGGCATTGAGAACCCCAGGTTTTTGGACCCGGGCCAGTTGATTGATCTGAATCCGCCAAGCCTGAACGCAAGCGTCAGCTTGAATGCAGGAGTAAGCGGCGGGGTCAATTTAAGCGCAGGTGCGCAGATCGGCTAACGCGAAGGAGATGCAATGGCAGTTGTGATCAATGACATGGAAGTATCCCCGCAGCCGGCGGCTCCGGCGGCCGCTCAGCAGTCGCAGGGCGGTGATGCAGGTTCCAAAGACAAGACAAAGCAGATAGAGAAAGACATGCATAAGCGGCAGCAGCGCAAGCATCGCCTGGAGGCGTACTGATTTCATGGCAGCCGGCGCAACAGCAACCTCGGCAGGCATCCGCACTTCGCGTCCTTCGATCGTCGTGGGCGGCCAGGATGATTCGTCTCTGGCCCAGGGATTGCTCTCGCTCGTGATTGCCGAGAACGTGCACGGCATGTACCACTGCGACGCGCGCTTCGGAAACTGGGGGCCGAAAGCCAACTCCATTGATTTCCTCTACTTTGACCGTAAAAAGTTGGATTTCGGCAAGGCGATTCAAGTGAAACTTGATGCTGACAAGATGTTTGATGGCCGCATCTCCGCCATGGAAGCTGAGTTCAGGGAAGGCAGTCCGCCGGAAATCGCAGTGCTGCTGGAAGACCGCTTTCAAGACCTGCGCATGACCCGGCGTACCCGTACCTTTACTGACGTGAGCGACTCTGACGTAATGAGCCGCATTGCGCAGGACTATGGCTTGCAGGCAAACATCAATATCTCTGGTCCCACGTATAAAGTTCTGGCGCAGGTCAATCAGAGCGATCTGGCTTTTGTGCGCGATCGTGCGCGCAGCATCGATGCTGAAGTCTGGATGGATGACCGCAATTTCTACGCTAAGCAGCGCACCAGCCGTAATAACGGAACCGTAACAATGAACTATGGCGGAGAACTCAGGGAAGTCTGCGTGATTGCCGACCTCGCGGGCCAACGCACCGCAGTCAGCGTGAATGGGTGGGACGTTGCCGGCAAATCAAAATTGACGCATGAGGCGACGGACCAGGCCATCAGCAATGAACTGAATGGCGATACGAGCGGGCTCAGCATTTTGAAATCCGCTTTTGGTGAGCGCAAAGAATCGCTGGTGCACACGATTCCGCTCAATAGCAATGAAGCGCAAACGGAGGCTGAAAGCGTGTTGAAGATGACTGCACGGCGCTTCGTGGTCGCGCACGGCATGGCCCAGGCCAATGCCAAATTGCGCGTCGGCACTTATGTTGATTTGCAGAAACTTGGGCCTCTCTTCAGCGGGAAGTATTACCTGACACAGGTAAAGCATGTGTTCGACGGTGCAGAGGGTTTTCGCACTGAGTTTACCGGTGAGCGTCCCGGAATCGGTAAAGCGCAATAGGCGGGAAGGATCCCAGATGCAAAGCACCTTCGACAATTCGCCGGTTGACCTGCTCTTGCAGTCGGGTGCATACGCCGCGCCGGGTGGACGGTGGTTCGGAATTTATCCCGCTCTGGTCAGCGATATCAAAGACCCCGACGGGAGCGGACGAGTCAAGGTCACTTTGCCCTGGTCGCCGGACACAGGTTCAGACCGCTATGAGATGTGGGCCCGCCTTGCGACTCTGATGGGCGGGAACAACCGCGGCAGTTGGTTTGTTCCAGACGTGAATGATGAAGTGCTCGTGGCATTCGAAGGCGGCGATCCGAGGCGTCCTTACGTATTGGGCGGACTGTGGAACGGCAGTGATTCGCCGCCTGAATCAATGGACGGCAGTGGGCAAAACAATAAAAAAGTCTTGCGTTCGCGCAACGGAGTGAAGATCACGCTCGACGACCAGAACGGTCAGGAGAAATTCATCGCGGAAACTCCCGGCGGACAGAAGATCACGATGCAGGACGGGCCGGGGTCAATCAACATTGAAGACAGCAACGGAAACTTTATCAAGCTGGAAGCCAGCGGCGTCACGGTGAATGCGGCGTCGAAGGTTACGGTCACCGCCACCCAGGCTGAAATCAGCGCAAGCGTTGTGACTGTGAATGCGCCGATGGCAACTTTCAGCGGCACGGTGCAGGCACAGACAGTGATTTGCACCACCATTATCAGCGCGTCCTATATGCCGGGAGCAGGGAATATCTGGTGAAACAACTGACTGAAGGACATGTCGAGTGGACCATGGCTGCGCCGTTGTGGAGGCAGACCGGCGATCCAACGGTAACGCAAAACCGGGTGAAATTCCGCACACCCACGATTCTGCGTTTTGCCAGCGACTCATTCATGGATGAGTTTCACAACCTTCTGAGCACCGAACCACAACGACTCAGCGAGTATGTAGCCGCGCCTGAAACATGGAACGCACCGCCGAACGAACCCGCACCGTCGCCGCAAAAGAGCGGCCTGGCACTCGTGCTGACCCGGGCGCGCAACCGGACCGTGCAGCGCCTGCAGGCCCGGGGCAGTCGCGTCATAGGCGCATCCTCAACTTCTTCCAGCACAGACGGCCGTAGGATTTTGAAGCTCTACCAACCGGCGCACCAACGTTATTACATGGTCACAACCTGTCTGGTTTGCCGCATGCTCGGCCTGCCGGACAGGAAACTTGATGCGGGAGCACAGGAGAAAGCCAGCTTCGTTCTACGCATGCTGCAACCCCATTCGACCGCGGACAAGATTACGCCTGACCCACGCGACTGTGATGAATTTGCTTTAGTCAACAAGCAATGGCAAAGCGTCAATAACCCAGACACGCTGGTGAATGGCGAGGAGCGGCATCCATTGTCGCCCGCCGCTTACGTGGAAGATGATCTGCGCAAACGCCGTTTGCTGGTGGGCTTGATTCCCGTAGGCGATCGCGAACGGCTGATGCAGGCGACGCAACCAAATCCCGCCGGAGCCGATCCCTTACCAACTCCGGTGGATACGCGCCAGATGCTCCTCAAGACGCAGGTCATCGGCCCGATGAAAAACCTGGAAGATGTGGCTGACAGAACGTGGGCCGCGTTTCAGCCGCCGGATCCGACAAAAAATCCAAAGCCCGCGCCACTCACTTCAGACCAGGAGGCTGCCAGAAACGCAGCCATCCCATCGATTCTGCGCAACGGTAACGATCAAATTCAGCAGGTGTCATGGTACGTCCTGCTGGACCTGGCACGTTACTTCGAAACGTATCTCAATGATCTGTGGCAAGCGATTCAGGCCGGGGATGGATCAGGCCTACAGGATCCTCTTAAGCCAGTCTGGGCGACGCTCTCAGGTGCCACGAACGTAGGAATTACGATGGTTACGGCGCTACAAAAAGCCTATGCCGCCGCAACATTGCTTGAGTCCGCACGTACAACGTACCAGACCCAAACCACAGACGGGACAGATGGCACCGCAGGGTGGCCCGCATTTCTTTTTCCGATCTATACGGTGGATGTGTCAGGAAAACATGGCCTGCCGGGTCTTTCAACGAAAGACGACCGTGATGCGTTCGAAACAAAAATCGCTAACGCGGTGCAGACACTTGCCCCCACTCCATCGCAACCTTTACCGCCCCGGCTGGTGGCGCAGGCAAATGCCAATCCGCAAGCGCCGGTCTGGTTCGCGGTGCGCTGCGTTCTGGAGCGCCCGAACTGCGCTACACTCACTCCTCCGCTGGTCAGCGAGCCAACAGTAGCTTTTCAATTCGCGGGCTTTTTTGATCCCGACGCTCCCGCTCGTCCGATTCGCATCGGGCTTCCCATTGATACCACTCCGGCTGGCTTGCGCAAGTTCGACAAGAATACGGCTTTTGTCATGTCCGATACTCTCTGCGGACAGGTAAGCAAGATGGGCGGCATGAGCTTCGGCGACCTCATTATGTCGGTGCTGCCGTTCCCGTTTCATCAGGATCTTGGCGGTGGCGGAGGCAAGCCTTGCGGCAACGGGATTTCCGCCGGAATGGTTTGTTCATTCTCCCTCCCCATCATCACCATTGTTGCTCTCATTCTGCTGATTATTTTTGTGAAATTGCTCGACATCATTTTCTTCTGGATGCCGTTCTTCCAGATTTGTCTGCCACTGCCGAAATTTTCGGCCAAGGACGCATAGCGATGGATGGCGGAAGACTTTACGGACGCGGCATGTCATTTCCACCTCGAGTGGGGGACGACGGTCGCATTGCCTGGTCAGAAGGCGAGGTCAATATTCGCGAAATGATCCAGGTGATCCTGCGGACACAGGAAAAGGAACGGATGAACCTGCCCACGTTCGGCGCAGGATTACAGCGATATCTATTTGAGCCCAATACAGTGACCACCCGGTTTCAGATCCAGGACCGCATCACCAAAGCGCTGCAATTGTGGGAGCCCAGGATTTCATTGACGGACGTAAGCGTGGAGCAGGACCCGGCCGATGTCCAGGCCGCCATTGCCACCATTGAATACAAGCTTGTTGCCACACAGATGAATGAACGCATAAACGTAAGCGTGAAGCTCGGGAGTTAATTAACTTTTGCCGTTGACGCTGCCCAATCTCGATGACCGCCGCTACCAGGATCTTCTGGATGAAGCGCTCGCACGCGTACCGGTGTACACACCGGAGTGGACGAACTTCAACAAGAGCGATCCCGGCGTCACGCTGATTGAAGTTTTCGCGTTCATGACGGAGAGCCTGCTCTACCGGGCGAACCAGATTCCGGAAAGAAACCGCAAGAAATTCCTGAAGCTGCTGAATGTGCCGCTGCAGCCGGCAACCAGCGCCCAGGGGCTCGCGACCATCACGAATGACAAAGGTCTCTTGCAGACCGTCACGCTCAATGATGGGATTGAGCTTCGGGCCGGCAAGGTGCCTTTTCGCACCACACGGCCCCTTGATGTGTTGCCGATTGAAGGCCGTATTTATTTTAAGCAGACCATTGATGTGCCTTCACAGCAGGTGGTGGATTATTACCAACAGCTTTATGCTTCATTCCGTGGTACTCCGCAAGACCCTCCGCCTACTCTCTATCAGGCAGCTTCGTTTCCGTTGCCCGGCGGGGATCCCGTTCAGCTCAGCCAGACCGTCGACGGTTATTTGTGGTTGGCATTATTCGTAAGAGAAGGCGACAAGCCGCCGTTGCTCCTGGCGGATGTAGCTCGCGAAGCGATTGCTGGAAAGACACTTACAGTCGGCGTGGTTCCGTTTCTGGAGAACAACACAGCCATTTTGCCTTCGGGAAGGGCGGTCAGCGCGCCTTCGCCGGCTACGTTGGAATTCGACATTCCAAATCTACCCGTAAGCGGCGGCCTGGTCGATAGTCAAAATCGGGTACCGCAGTACCGGCCCCTGGACAGCAGTCCTTCAACCGATGTTTTTACGCAGCCCGGCGTGGTGGATGTGACTCTTCCGGACAAGAACAGCCTTTATTTGTGGAATAACATCGATCCGCTGGAAAGCGGCGTCGGAGGATTACCGCCCTCACTCGAAGATACATCACTCAATGATCGGCTGATTACCTGGCTGAGGATTCGTCCTTCTGCAACCACGCCGGCGCAGTTCAAATGGATTGGCATCAACTGCGCGCCAGTGAGCCAGCGAGAGCATATCTCCGCGGAACTGTTGCCTACAGCCACCGGAGAGCCCGACCAGGTGATGAAACTTTCGCAGGCTCCCGTGCTTGCGAAAACAGTGACGATCGCACTCACGACTCCGCAGGGCGTCACGCAAACGTGGACGGAAATCAGCGACATGTTCCTGGCCGGACCTGAAGTGCCGGTGCCGGACTTGCGCCAGCCTCCTGGTAGTCCGGTCCCACCATTTGACGCAGCCAAAGCCAGGGTCTTTGTTCTCGATCCTGAAGCCGGCCAGATTACCTTCGGTGATGGAGCGCATGGTGCTCGTCCGCCGGAAGGGGCGATCATGCGTGCCAGTTATGACTTTAGTCAGGGATCAGCCGGCAACGTTGGTCAGGATTCTATCAACACCGCACCCGCGCTCCCTCAGGGTTTCAAAGTTACAAATCCGGTGCGCACATGGGGCGGGGCAGACGCAGAAACGGCGGCCGAAGGCGAAAAGCAGATCTCACGCTACTTGCAGCATCGTGACCGGTTGGTGACGACTTACGATTTTGAAACCGTGACGCTCAGGACACCGGGTGTCGAAATTGGGCGTGTGGAAGTGTTGCCCAACTTTCACCCTGAGTTGAGCAGCGGTCGCGGCGGAGCCGCTGCCGGAGCCGTAACGCTGATGCTGATTCCCACCTTTGATCCCATCACGCCGGACGCTCCTTCACCGAGCAACGATTTTCTCGATACAGTGTGCAGTTATCTTGATACGCGTCGCTTAGTTACGACAGAAGTGTTTCTGCGCGGCCCGGAGTATGTAGGTATCTGGATTTCTATTGGAATCCAGGTTCTTCCAGGCCTCAACCCAGCGCCGGTGCGCGACGCTGTGAAGAGTGCGATGCTGCAATTCCTCGCTCCTATTGTTGGAGGCCCGCAACAATTGCCGGATGATCCTGCAGTATTGCTCAATGCGCCGCTTTCCGCTTCGATTTACAAAGGCTGGCCTCTGGGCAAGTCCGTGATTTCGCTCGAAATTATGACGGTCTCGGGAAGAACTTCCGGAGTGGAGTTTGTGCAGGACGTGCAACTGGCGCAATCGGGAGCAGCTGTCGCGCAAGTGGATATTACCGGTCTACAACTGCCGCGGGTGTTGGGCATCAGCGTAACCAATGGCCCAGCTTTGAGCCTGGATGAATTGCGTGGAACGGGAACAACGCAGGCTCCTGCAAAAGGCGCGCAAGTGCCGGTGATCCCGGGAGAGTGCCAATAATGGACTCTAATCGCACACATTTTCACCTGCTGCTGGGACGTGACGACTGGGCGCGCTGCACTGTTAACGGCACTTCTTCCATATTCGATTTCGTCGAACTGGCCGGTCCGTCATTTTCCTGGAACGCGCTGCGTTCGGAAGTGACATTGGGCGTGCGTATAAATCTCTTCAAGAGTTCCGCAGGGAACCGGCTGCCGACAATTAGTCAGCGCCGGGGTGCGGGACAAGACCGGTTTGGCAACTGGTACTGGATTGACTCTTCTGGCAATGAACTCCTCGTGAATTCTTCGGGAACCAGCGCCACAACGCACTTTTGGGCGTCACAGGATGAAAACATCCACAGTTGTGCCGGCGAGGATGGAACGTTCGGCGCGTTGGCGGCGCAGACGCCGGAAAGGCCGCTTGCTTTCAGCGGGCTGGCTGTGACTGAGCTGCACTTTCTGGTTGTGGGCGTGCTTGAACCAGAGGGTTTTCTTGTCTTTGATCTCTTCCATGGCGGGCCGCCGCGCCAGTTCGTCTGGCCTGCGGAGATTGATTTCGTGCCATTTGATATGGCGCCTGCGCCAGGTGGTGGTATATGGATTCTGGATCGCGAGAACCGTCGCCTTTGGGCGTTGGATCGCAGCTTTGCCGTCATCCGTCAGGACCAATCATCGATTGACGTCACCGGCGAGCCGGTTGAAGTATTCACGCCCGCCGACGGTTCGGTCCCCCTGCCGCATCCGCATCGCACCTTTCCCACCGGCATTGCTCTTGGAATGGCTTCGCCGCTGGGCCCCATCGATGCGATTGCGGTTGAGGCTTTGTCGGATGGTACCGTGCTGCTGCTTGAAAGCAATCCGCTCAAACAGTTCTCGACGATCTATCGTTTCCGTTACGGACAGCAGATCGGGAATCCAGTCTCATTGCAGAATGTTCTGGATATCCTGGCGCCGGCGGATCAGCGCTGCCTTCACGCTCCTTGGATTCGATTTCACCATGATTCCAATGGAGCAGACTCCTGCCGGACAGCGCAGCAATACTTTGTATGTTGTCGCCGCAAACGGTGATCAGGCATGGGCATTCACGGCCGCTTTCGATACTGATCAACTCGTTCTTACACCTTTGCCCGAGTTCTATCCCATGCGGCTCTTCGGGGGCCGCGCGCATTGTTCGCGGCACCAGCCAGGTTTACTACGACTCCCAGGACCGATTTGTTCCGCTAGTGGTCCAACGGCGGCCTCGTTTTGTCGACCAGGCTACGCTCGTCACAAGAGTGTTTGACAGCCATGAGCCTGATTGCACATGGCACAAGCTGGTATTAGATGCGGCCATTCCTTCCGATACAGAAATAACGATCTACAGCCGTGCGCACAATGACAGCAACTATCTTGCGGTGCAGAACTGGAACCCGGAACCCGGGCCGTATCAGCGTGGCAACGGAACCGAACTTCCCTGGACTCCGATGGCTGCGGGTCTGGACGCGTGGGAGTTGTTATTCCAAAAAGCGGCGGGGCGGTACATGCAGTTGAAGATCGTAATGGCGGGCAATGGCAGGCTCACTCCAAGAATTCGCGCGATGCGTGTTTATTATCCACGCTTTTCTTATCTGCGGAATTATCTGCCTTCGGCATATCGTGATGATCAAAGGTCAGCGTCATTCGTTGAGCGTTTTTTGGCAAATATGGAAGGTTTTTACACCTCCATCGAGGACCGTGTAGCAACGGTGCAGGCTTTGCTGGATGCTTGCAGCGCGCCTCCTGAAGCGCTTGATTGGCTGGCCAACTGGTTTGGCGTGGCACTGGATCCCACATGGAGCGACGCCAAACGGCGGCTTTTCCTGCAACATGCAGCGGCCTTCTTTGAAGCACGCGGAACCTTGCCAGGCCTGATGATGGCGCTGCGCCTGACTCTTGAAGACTGTCCTGATCCCAGCGTGTTTTCCGCCCCCGTACAGACCCATACCGGGCCGCGGATCATGGAGAAATTTAAAACCCGGCAGTTGCCATTGGGGTTGTTGCAACAAACGATGAATGACTCCGGGCTGCCAACTAAGTTGCAGACGACGGCGTGGACTCCTTCACAGGGAGCAGATGACCTTGACAGCCGTTACCAACAAAGCCTGGGACTGACGCCAGACCAGGCATATCCGATTTCCATGGCCCCAACAGACCCACTGTACACGCAATGGAAAAACTTCTCTTTGAGCGCCATGGGGTTTGTGCCCGCGCAGCCGGCTGTAGGATCGGATTTGTGGAGCATATTTCTGCGCAGCCGTTACGGCGTAGTGAGCGCGTTGAATGCCGCCTATCGGTCAACGTATGTAAGTTTCACTGACGTCCCTTATCCTTCAGCGCTGCCTCGTAAGCCACAACCGCTGCTCGATTGGTACCAGTTCCAGGGGATGCTGCTAATGCAGGGATCGGCCCACCAGTTCACTGTGTATCTGCCCATGCCGATAGCGGACGCGCAAAACACCGAAGCGCATCGCGCGAAATCCGACCTGGCCCGGCGTGTTGTGGCTCTGGAAAAACCGGCGCACACGATGTTTGAAATCAAATTTTACTGGGCGTTTTTCCGCGTGGGTGAAGCCCGGCTGGGTGAAGATTCCGTGCTTGACCACGGCAGCCGCGCTCCGGAACTGATGCGGCCAGTGGTGCTGGGCGATAGCTATGCGGGATCGGGATATCTCAGCCGCCAGCAGCCGTGCCAGCCTCGCGAACGCGAGTTTCTAAATTCCAGTTTTATACGTCCCCGGAGTTGTTAGCCATGGACTTTTCAGCTCGACGCTGCGGCAAAGGAGAACGAAGATGAGCACGGGAGTTATGCAACTCGCCGCCACCCCGGACGCAGTCGCGCCCGATCCATCCAAGCATGTCAACTATACGTTTGGCATGCTGCTGGGTGTGGACGACTTTAAGCAGGAGTTCGCTTACCTTGCCGGACGCGATCAGTGGATGGCCCGCGACCTGATTGGGTACGGGACCATCAGTGGGCTCAAAGTCTCTCTCGATGTCGCTGTCAAAGGCCCACGTGTTTCAGTTTCCTGCGGCGATGCGCTGAGTCCCCGGGGACAGATTATCCGGGTTTGCCCGTCGCAGTGCGCTTATCTCAACGATTGGCTCAACGCAAACCAGACGGACGTGCAGGCTGTGCTGGGCACCTCGCCTCCGGGTTCCATGATCAAGCTATGGCTGGCTCTCTGCTATCGCGAATGCCCTGTCGATCCGGTTCCAATCGCGGGCGAACCTTGCCGCTCCGCGGATGATCTTATGGCGCCTTCGCGTCTTGTGGATGATTTCCGTCTCGAATTACGGCTCACGCAGCCCATGCAACAGGAAGAAGATGCGATTCGTGATTTTGTTCTCTGGCTCGACCAGATACAGATTACCGACGCTCCCGGCACTTTCCCCACGATCGCGCAGTTTGAGGATGCATTGCGCACAGCTTTAATTCCCGTGTCGTCGCCGCTCAATCCGGCGACGTACTTCCACTTTGGCTCGCCGCTAAGCCAGTTCCACATTCACCCAGCGCAGATTGGCGATTACTTGAAATCCGCTTTCCGTATCTGGGTGACAGAGATCCGGCCAATGTTTCATACCGGATGGCCGGCTCCGAACTGCTCGTGCGCGGGCGAAAGCAGTCAGACCTCTCCTCCGGAGGACTGCCTGATGCTGGCGGAAGTGGATGTTCCAGTGGTGAACATTGGCCCGGGACAGAACTGGCAAGTGGATAGCGGGAGGCAAACCACGCTGGATGAGAGCCAACGTCCCATTTTGCTGCACACGCGATTGCTGCAAGAGTGGATGCAAAGCGGCCTGCGCGGAGGGAAATAGGAGAACGCCATGGCAAATAATCTCCTCACCCCGATTGTGAATAACCGAACCCGCTCGGTGAATTTTTTCAACGGCAGACTGTTGACCGGCGAAGACCTCACCGCGGAGCAACAAGCCAACCGGGTAGCGCACAGTTTGCTTGGCCAGGCTGCTGGCGCGGGTGTTGCGTATGGGCTTGAGGTTTCCGAATCCGCAACGCTTAGCCAGGTTGCTTCCCCTGTGCTTTCGATTACTCGTGGACTGGCGATCAATTCCAATGGAGGCACCTTGCTCCTGGACAGCGACACCGACATTTCGCTGGTGCGTCCAGCCAGTCCAGCCGGCGCAGGATCTTCAGTTTTTGCGGAGTGCCTCCCCATGCAGTCGGGTGTCTACATTGCTGGAGCGGGCGTGTACCTGCTTACGATTGGCCCTGCATCCGCAACCCAGGGACTGGCTGAAGTGAGTGGCGTAAGCACCGGCGCTGCTCCCTGCAATAGCAAATACAAAGCCGATGGAGTGCAGTTCCGCCTGGTGCAGCTTGATCTGACACAAGCCGAACTTGGCGACGTAAATCATTTGCGCAACATTGTGGCCTACAAATGTTTCGGTGTCGCGGACTGGGCGACAAATGTCGCAGACCCATTTGGCTCTTCGTCGAATGGACATGGACTGATCGACCAGTTACGCGCTGCTAAGACTATTACCGGCTGCGAAGTGCCACTTGCGGTTTTGTACTGGACCGCGACCGACGGAGTGGTGTTCGTCGATATGTGGGCCGTGCGGAGAGCTCTCGTTTCCAGAGACCTGCTTGAGGCCTGGGCGCCAGAAGCGGGCAGGCGACGAACTGTAGAAGGTTTGGCGATGTTCCTGCAGTTTGAAGCCCAGATGAACGATCTGATTGAGGCGGACCCGAGTCAGAGTACGCTGGGGACGATCAATGCGAACCAATTCTTTCGGTTCTTGCCTCCTGCGGGCATTCTTCGTCTGGCGGGCGCCACCTCACTGGGCTTCGATTACGGAAAGTTTTTTTCTTCCAAGACCTCCCGTGGCCCACTTTTCATTGAAGGTGCGAAAGTAGGCCCTTTGATGCGCATGTCTTTTTCTTATCCGCCGGTTGATCTGACAAATCTGGAAATGGTGTGGCTCTATTGGGTACGCGAAAACCAGGAACCGGGAGTCCAACCCAGCCCAACGACGCAGCCGTATTTGATCTTTACCAACGGGCACGTTCCATTTCAGGCCCTGGCCCAGTTCGATCTTAACTATTGGGATTATGCGAATTTCATTTAGGAAACGCGCCGCATTGCGCGAGAGGAGTGAACGGTTATGGCACAGCCTACTAAAGTAAATCCCGGCGATCCGATTACCGCAGCCAACTGGAATGCGTTGGTCTCTGCAGTGCTGGGGTTCTCGGGAACAGTCAGCACCGGCGGCATCACTGTGCCCAGCCTCTTTGGTCTGACGCTCGGTAACGCAGTGGCCATTCTCACTTTGCCAACCACACAACTGACTGTGGGAAGCACTGTCGATTCCCTTGGCAATGCGGTGGATTCCACTCTAGTCGATTCGAAACCTCTGATGGTGCTGAATCAAGTGCCTCCTCCGGGCACAAACGTGCTCGCTGGCACTGGGATCAGTCTTGTTGTAGCGCCGAAACCCGGCAGCGCACCGCCGCCACCAGTCTTTCCTTCGATCACAGGGTTCATACCGGCCCAGCCTCCCATTTTAACGCCCGTGGAAATCGACGGTGACAATCTCAGCGGTGGAACCGCAACGTTTGACGGGGTGCCAGGTATTCCAGCGTCAGGAAGCACAAAATTCAAGCTGTTTGTAGTGGTGCCGTCTGGCATTCCTGGCGCGCCCACGGCTAACCCTCCAGGACAGACGAAAAGCGTCACCGTGGTGGTGACAACGCCGGATGGACATTCGCCGAATACGGCGCTGACAATTCTTCCGCCGCTGGCGAATCCTCTGCCGGTCATCAATGCCTTCAACCCGCTGCAAGGTACGCTGCCCGGGAGTGTGATCATCTCCGGAACGGGATTCGATAGCACAGCATCAAACAATGCCGTCAATTTTGACAACATCAAAAACATCATTCCAACCTCCGCGTCCGCTGGGCAGCTTACCGTGGCGATCCCGACGGGAATTAATGGATTGGTTAATCAATTCGACTCGGTTACGGTCCCAATTTCAGTAAAAGTGGCGGGGCAAACCTCGCCGACTAAGGGCTACAAGATTACAAAAATGACATAGGTTCAAGAGAAGGAGTAGCGATATGAGGCGCAGATTCGCCAGTTGTCTCACAACAGCTTTGTGGAGCGGCTTAGTAATAATTGTGGCTACGGGAATGAGCCAGGCTGACACAGCCAACTTCGCATTTCACATTCAGGACAGGCCGGGATATCCGCCCAATGCACGAATAAAGATCACGCTGAAAACCGCGGGAGCGGTAACCGGTTCAACGATAGCTATCGGGGGAACCACATTGACCATCGGAGTGGATCCGCCTACCACGCTTGCTAATGGCGATTCGTTGACCGTGGCTGCGGTGACGGGCGATCCCAACAGCGCGCTGATCCTCTATGAGCCGCTGAGTCGGGTCTCTCCTGCCGATTTGTGCCACTATCTGGGCGGAATGAATGGCGACGAGTCTGTCTCAGGCACGTTTACCGGACCAACCGTGACGGGCTACCGGATTACCAGTTATTCAGCGGCCGGCTCGCTCGGCATCCTGCCTGCAGATTGCTCCAAGGCATCGCGAAGGGTCAGAACCTTTGATGCTCAGTGGACCACGCCGCCACCGGGGACGAATCTGGGCCGCGAACCTCTGGATGTGGTCCTGGTTCTGGACAAATCGGGCAGCATGTCTGACCCGCCACCATCGGATCCCGTCATAGAAACCAAATGGAACGTGCTGACCGAATCCGTCAAACAGTTTGTTGCGCTTTGGCAGTTGACCGATACTGCAGTCAGTGACGACCGAATCGGTCTCATGTTTTATTCAGATGCGTCCAGCCCGGCCGATTTTGGCGGTGGCAGCATTTTCCAGTCACGGGGAACAAATCTAACTTCCTGCAACGCGGCCAATTACTGTGAAGCAGGCCACCACAACTGGTGCCAGGTGATGTGTAGAGTTAGTGCGACGGGGCCTGGTGGTTCCACCGCCATGGGACCGGGTCTGCGCGACGCGATTGCCGCCTGGAAAGCGGATCACAAGAACGATCCCAGCATTCTCTTGATGACAGACGGGATACAGAACGTGGCCCCGTGCATCGTCCCGGACGGGCAAAGCGGCTGCAGTCTGATCGTTGCCGGTTCAGACCGGAACTGGAAGTTTGATGGCGATGTGGACCCCATTTTCAAGCAGGGAATTCCTGTGGCCACGGTGAGTATGGGATTGGCCAGTGGTCCGCCGCAGGATGTGCTCGACGGCATTGCGAAAGAGAATGCCGGCATATCTCTGAAGACGTCAAGTTCCTCGACCTCGGCTGCTGCTTTCGCCGATACCCTGGTTAATATTCTCAAGGGCAACACGCTGTCATTGCTTTCGCGCACGGCTGGCACGATGCCTTCTTCGAGTACTTCTACTGCCCCTACGCCTGTCTTGCTGGATGGATCGGTAAAACGCGCAGTGATCATGCTGGGCTGGCAGGGCCATGGCAATGAAAGTGCACTCGATCTCGTGATTCAGAACCCGGGCGGAACAACGGTTGTTCCGGTCAAACGCGAAGATGGCACGTTTTTTACCGCACAAGCGTTGATCTGCCAGCCAGCGGCCCAACCGGAACGTTGGTCGATTCAGGTCATTCGCAGACCTCCTCCTGTCATCAATCAATTGATCTCGCCTCCGACATTCCGACAGTTCGTCACGGTGAATGGACCGGCGGACCATCTGCGCCGTCTCCCGAATGAAGCGCCCCCTTTCTTTCAGCCCCCTGGCGTGCCATACCAACTTTCTGTCTACTCGGCGGAAAGCAGGCTGGAATACAGGCTGAATGCTACGCGTTCTACCGTGGGAACAGGCGATGCACTTACTCTGGAAGTTGAGATCAGCTATGACGGTAAGCCGTTAACGGGTTTGGGAAGCGGATTAACAGTGCACATCGACCGTCCTAACAAAGCTTTGGGCACAGTCCTCCACAACAGCGATGTTCCTGATAGTGCGCTCAGTACCGAACCATCCCCGGGTGACGACACCAGTCAATACGAACGCAAGGTGCTTTTTCTGGCGAAGAATTCCGGCCTTGCCGGTTCTGTGGAACCGCAACCCATCCCCACCACCTACGCGCTTAGTGATAACGGGAGCTCCGCTAATGGTGATGTAAAGAAAGACGACGGCATTTACACCGCCAAAATCACCGACACCTCCATGCCGGGCCTGTATAAACTGACCGTCACACTCGACTGGGACATAGCACTTACCGGCAAGATACATCGCGTTGAAACCTTGCAACGAGAAGTCAAAGTCAATGTTGATTCGGCAAAGTCCGTCGTTGCCGTTTCGAAATCGGCTGACCCCGGCAAGTGGCTGATTAAGGTTGAGCCAGTCGATAAATTCGGCAACTACCTGGGGCCGGGCTTTCCCAGCTCTTTTAAGGTGCAGGTGAATGGTGGGGGCAGCGTTTCGGGAAAACCGGATGATCCCCGGCAGCTGGGCGCTTACAACATCACGCTGGTGGGAGTCCCTGCAGGCGTCGATCCCGTGGTTTCGATATCTGTCGATGGCCAAGAGATTAGAAACTGCAAACTGACTGCACTGGGTAATTGTTCTGGCTCTCAACTCGGCAAGTTCGCCGTCTTTGCCGATCTTGGCGTTGCCATTCCACACGGGACGCTCGGCAATGTGGTGAATACCGGCGTGAGCTTTAATGCCGGCCTTGAATACATCTTCAAGCCCCAGGTCTCATTCGAAGGCATTCTGGGCATTCATCATTTTCCCGGAAAGATTGCCGGAGATACCACGGCGATTCAATTCACTGGAGGAGGCAAGTTCTACTTCATGCCTGGGCCAAATCGCCCATTTGTGCGGGCAGGACTGGGCGGTTATCACTTCACGTCTGGAACAACCAACTTTGGCGGCTATTTCGGAGGAGGCTGGCTGCATGAGTTCAATGCCCACTTCGGCGTCGAAGGCGTCTATACCTTTCATGCGGTAAACACGCCTGGAACAGCGGCCAAGTTTTCAACCATTCAGGGCGGAGTGCGGTACGCCTTTTAAGGCTGAACCATGTTTTGTCCGGAACACAACACGACACTCGTCGGCCGGCTGCGGATCAGAAGCAGGTCATCTGATCCGCAGGCGGAACAGCAGCGCGTCGCGCGATTGCTGCGATCTGCCACGCTGCATCCCACGGGGTTACCTCAATCCGCCACGCTTGTGGTGCGTCGGTTAGCCGATCCCTTGCCGTCACGTTTGCGCGCGGGGCCATCTGACGTGGTACCTGACGCCGCCTGGCAAAGAGCAGTTGCCACGACGCTGGAAAAACTTGCAACCTCGGCTGCTCGACCAGCGTACGGAGCCGTGCCCGCGGAAATCAACGCTGTGCTGTTTTACGATCACGCTGAAGTGCTGGCTGCTCTGGCGCTCGACTGGATGAGCGGAGCACTTGCGCAGCAGTGGTGGTGGCGCGAACTTCTGCGCGGACGCGATGTGGTTACCGCGCTCCTTGACGAATGGATTCAGTCACCCCAGTACGTGCCTGGCGCTCTTGCCCTGTTGGCGCAACGAACACGCGCTGTCCAGTTTGTGCAGCGGTTGCCCGAGGAAGCGGCTTCGCAAATTCTCGAGGCAGTGGTTACGGCTTTCGGAATTCCACGCTTTGTTTCCGAGCGTTCTCAACTGGAAGATAGTTCGCCGAATGGCAATGACTCATCGCCACTACCAGTTCTTAGCAAGGCGGTACAACTACTCGGGCCGACAATCGATCCGCCCGCTCCTTCACTGTTGTGGGTGCCGGAAGCTTACACGCCGGGATTATCCGTAGTGCAAAGCATTCTGCTGATTCAGGCCCTGATGTTGCGTCGCGCACCCTGTGTTGCGCGCACGGCGGCGTTTCAAAAGGAGCTATTCCAGTGGCAAGAACGCGTTGGAACCACGCAGGCGAGTGCAGATCAGTCGACATCGGAAGTTCAGCCAGCATTGCGCAGTGTACGGAAACAAAAGCCTCCTCTGTTTGAGGGCAAGGAAAAATCCGCAATAGAACAAGCAACGATCGATCCCATTTCGCTTCCCGCTGCTTTGCATGGTCAGAAATCAGAGCAAATCGAGTTGGAAATCGAACGCGGCGCCACTCCTATAGGCGATGTAAGCAAAGATCCCGGGAAGATCCGTCAGGTATTAGCTTCGGACTCACAATTGACGCCAGCCACAGGTGAACTTACCGTTGCTACTCACCAGGCACAACCGCGTGCTGTCCACGGACAAGAAGTTCTATTGATACAAGAGATGGCGAGCCAAGCTGCGGTTTTGCCAGAAGATAGCGCGCTGAAGAAAGTCGTTGAACCGTCAATTAGCGTGGAAACGAAATATGGCGGCGTTTTATTTCTCCTGCCGCTGGCTCTCTATCTATATATATATGGCGATTTCACCAGCCCCGCGAAACCCCGCCTTGAACTCAATATCTGGGACTTCCTAGCTTTGATTTCTTTTGAGCTTACGGATGGAAAGATTGAGAAAGATCCGCTGTGGAGTGAACTGGCTTCTCTGGCTGGACGGGTTACATCGCAGCATCCAGGATTTGGCTTTGATCCGCCAGATGAATGGCGGCTGCCCCAGGATTGGCTCGAGCCATTTCCTGAAGCGTATGATGCCTGCCCGACGCTCACTAATGGTCGCTTGATCACAATTCATCCGGCGGGATTTACCGTGCTGGATGTAGCGGACACAGCGAATGAGTCGTGCGACCTCGAGGCAATCGGGAAGCCAGCAGACCGTTTGCAGCGTTGGGTGAGATGGATGGCTTCTTATTTCCGGGCACGCTTATTGCGAGCACTGGGACGTGATGACGCAGTGTCATTGCTTTGTGGCCGCCCCGCGCGAGTGGTGCTTACGCTAACTCATGTAGATGTGACATTTTCCCTGGATCACCATCCGATTGAAATTCGCATGTCGGGACTTGACCGCGATCCAGGATGGATTCCTGCGGCGGGACGCTATGTATCGTTTCATTTTAGATAAGACAAATACGAGGTGTGCAGTGGCGTGCGTAGCCTGGAAGCGGAACGGAACCTGCGCTGAGGGGCCGCGATGATGTCAACGGCGGAGCAACCATTGGTTTCTTGCATCATGCCCACCGCGGACCGGCGAAGATTTGTGCCGCTGGCGATACAAAATTTTTTACAGCAAGACTATCCCAATCGCGAACTTGTAATTCTGGATGACGGCCAGGATAGCATCGCCGACCTCGCGCCAGCTGATGCGCGGGTGAAATACATACGGACGACGCAGCGCCAGACTGTGGGCGCAAAACGCAATCAGTGTGTGCAGGCCAGCCAGGGCAATCTCATCATGCACTGGGATGACGATGACTGGGTTGCACCCTACCGCATTCGCTATCAGGTAGAAGCATTGCTTCGCGAACGAGCGGAAGTCTGCGGTCTGCGGCAGATGCTGTTCCATGATCTAAGCACCAGCAAGACGTGGCTGTATACCTATCCGCCAAATCTACGAGCCTGGTTGATTGGCGGATCACTGCTGTACACCCGCAACTTCTGGCAGAGGTCGCCTTTTCCGGGCGTGCAGGTTGGTGAAGACGCACGATTTCTGTGGAACCAGAACAATTGGAAGGTCGCCGTGCTTCCGGACTACCGCTTTTATGTCGCCATGATTCATCCGGCAAACACCAGTCCCAAGATGTGTACTGATCCGTACTGGTCACGCTGGCCGGAAGACCCACGGTCCATCATGGGCGAATTGTTTGATGTATACAGTTCGGGACGAGCGGCGGATACGCAGCAAGAAATTGTGGGAGGGAAGCGGATGAAATTGAATCTTGGATGCTGCGACGCTGCAATCCCGGGTTTTGTAAATGTTGACATCGTAGCCGGACCGGGCGTCGATCAGGTGGCTGACCTCAGTGCCCCTTGGCCATGGTCTGACAACTCCATAGAGTACGTGCGCGCCTGGGACATCATTGAGCACCTGCCTGACAAAATTCAGACGATGAATGAAATCTATCGCGTGCTCGCACCTGGGGGTCGGGCGGAAATCGCCGTTCCCACCACCGATGGTACGGGGGCGTTCCAGGACCCGACCCACGTTTCCTTCTGGAACAGACGCAGCTTTCTTTACTACGAAGCGGGCAATCCTTACCGCGAGCGCTTTGCCAATAGTTACGGCATCCGGGCGCGATTTCGCACCGTGTGGGAACGCACGGACCAGAGCCTTGACGGTCCACGGCTGACGATCATCCTGGAAGTGGTGAAGCCATGAACTTCAGTGTGGTGATACCGTCACGGAATCCAGCAAATTTGATTCCGTGCGTACGCTCACTGCTGGCGGCGGAACGGGCAATGGCGCCAGAGCAGATCATCGTGGTTGATGACGGCGCGCGGGCAGGCGCTGAAGCCAGCCTTCCGGCGGTGCGGTGGGTCACGGGGATTACCCCTTTTATCTTCGCGCGCAATGTCAACCTCGGCATTGCCGCGGCATGGCGGAACGTGGTGGTGCTGAATGATGACGCCTGTCTCATCACGCCGCGGGGCTTTTCCATGTTGGCGGAGGAAACGACGCGGCGTCCCGATGTCGGCATTTGCTCAGCCGGTATTCGCGGAGCGGTAGGGAACCCGCGGCAGATTGCTTCAGCCACGGCGAGCTTTCGTTATGAGCCAACCGCCATCGCGTTCGTTTGCGTGTTTCTGCCATGGAGCACCTACACCGCGCTTGGTCCTCTCGATGAATGCTTTGTTGGCTACGGATTTGAAGACAACGACTATTGCACCCGCATCACCAGCGCCGGGCTCAAAATCGGCGTGTGGGACGGATGCATCGTTGACCACGCAAACCATCCTTCTTCGTTCCGCAGCCGTCCCGACATCACAGCGCTCTTCGAGCAGAACCGGCAGCTTTATCGTTCTAAATGGGGGAGGGATGCATGATTGAGTCTCGTTGCGTCGACCTTTTTTACCTTGCTTCAAACCGGCTGGAGTTCACACGCGAAAGCTTCACCGCCTTGCTGCAGAACACTGACTGGGAATTCGTGCGTGAACTGGTAGTGAATGACAATCACTCGGTTGATGGCACGCGGGAATGGCTCGAGCAATCGGTGCGCCAATGTCCGGTTTCCGTCCGCTATGTGAAGGCCAATCACATTTCGCCGGTTACGGCCATGATCAGTTTTATTGAGGCGGCGCAGGCGCCTGTGCTGGCGAAGGTGGACAATGACACCATGCTGCCGCCCGGTTGGCTGCGGCAGAGCCTTCAGGTGATGGAAAAACATCCTGAGCTTTCTCTGTTGGGCATTGAAGCAATGTTTCCACATTCTGACGATGCAGGAGTGGCCCGGTCTTACACGCCGGCAGAATTCATTTCCGGCCTCGGACTGTACAGGAAATCGGCTTTTGCCCGCAGCCGTCCGCGGCCTATCGGGCAGTGGTTTGGCCTGGAAGAATGGCAGGTAGCACAAGGCCCAGGGCTTGTTCGCGGCTGGATCAACCCTGCCATCTGTACATTTTTGCTCGACCGCATACCCTTTGATCCCTGGGCAACGCACTCTAACAAATATGTGACGCGGGGATGGCAACGTAGCTGGCCCAAATATGATCCGAAGTGCACACTGTGGAAGTGGCGTTGGGATGGCGACCAGCCTGCGGCCCAACCAGCCGCCCAATCTTCCACCGCTGTCGGCGATTCCCGCATGATCTGCGCGTTGCGGATCAAGAATGAAGGCGAGCACATCCGAGAAGTGCTGACCCAGGCATTGCGGCTGTGTCGGCACGCCTTCGTATTCGATGATCACTCCACCGACGATACCCTTTCCATCTGCCAATCTTTTGGCGATGCGGTGACCGTCTTTCCATCGCCGTTTCAGGGCCTGGATGAAGCGCGTGACAAAAACTTTCTGCTGGAAAAGATCGCGCTCAGAAACCCGGAGTGGATATTGTGGATCGACGGTGATGAAGTCCTGGAAAATACCGGACCGGAGCGGATCCGCGCCGCAATCAACCAGGCTCCGCAGGCGGCGGCATGGTATTTGCGGGTAGCTTATCTCTGGGATGATCCGAAGCAGGTGCGTATTGACGGTCTTTTTGGCAATTTCCGCCGTCTGTCTTTATTTCGGTTTCGTGGCCAGCCGGCCGGCCGGCTCAGGTTCCGTGTTACCGGCCACGGCGGCAACTTCCATTGCGGCAACGTACCCGATGGATTAGTGGGTGAGCATCGTGATCTTGATGTTCGGCTGAAGCACTACGGTTATCTGACGAAGGATCAGCGTGCCCGAAAGTACGACTTCTATACGCATATCGATCCGGGAAATCAACTTGAAGATAATTACCGGCATTTGCTTGGGATACAGGGAGCGCGTCATGCGCCCGGCCCGGTACGGCTGATCCGGTGGGTGGAGTAAATATGGCAGAACAGAAGCAAGCCCTTTCTACTGCTGCAACCAGCGCATGGTTGCATCTACTGAAGAAAACCCTCATCCGCTATCCGCTGGATCACGCCGATTTTGAAATGGCCAGAGAGTTGCCCGCGGTGCCACCCGCGCAACGCCAGGAAATTGAGCGATGGATTGAAGCCAACACGCATGGTGAAATTCATGAGGGCGGCGCTGACTTGGCAGCCCGGGCACAAGGCAAGGATTGGCCTGCAACTGCCGAGACGATGACCGGCCTCTTCCGTATGGATGATATTCACTTCTGCATGCTTGATGTCCTCCATCGCAAGGTGGCCGGTGACTTTGCCGAGGCCGGCGTGTGGCGGGGAGGCGTGGGAATCATGATGCGGGCCCTGCTCATGGCCCATGGAGAGCGGCGCCGAAACGTGTGGCTGGCCGATTCATTTGAGGGATGTCCTACGCCGGATGAGAAGAATTTTCCGGCCGACGCCAACGATCCCCACTGGACGCATCCCGAACTTGCTGTCTCTCTGGAACAGGTCAAGAAAAACTTCGAGCGCTATGGCTTGCTTGATGGCCAGGTCAACTTCCTTCCGGGATGGTTTCGCGACACGCTACCTAGAGCGCCCATCAAGAAACTGGCGCTGCTTCACGTGGACGGTGACATGTATGAGTCCACGATTCAGGCCCTGGAAGGTCTTTATGACAAAGTGTCGGCGGGCGGCTATGTAATCATTGACGACTATGGCGCCGTGGAAGGCTGCCGCCGGGCGGTTGATGATTTCCGGGAACAGCGCCGCATCAACGCTGAATTGAAACACATCGACTGGACAGAGGTGCGCTGGCAGGTTCCGTCGAACAAAGACTGAAGAATGATGCTGAGCGCTTAGCCCATCGCCTTGAACTGCTCGTCGACCTCAACTTGAAGTCCGGCAACCAGCCGGTTGTTAGAATTTGCCAGCCCCACTACTGCGAGCATTTCGTTGAACATCGCATCGGTCATGCCTTTTTTGCGCGCGGCTGCAGTGTGCGCGGCGATGCAATAATCGCACTGATTGCTGACGCTTACTGCCACGTACAGCAACTCTTTTATCAGCGGATCAAGCGCGCCCGCCGTCATAATGCTTTTTGTATCTTCCCACGTGCGCTTCAGCCGGACAGGATCATGCGCCAGAGCCTTCCAGAAGTTGGTTACCTTGTCAGTCTTGCGAGTGGCCATGATGTCATCATAAACCGCGCGAACTTCCGGGCTGGCCTTTTCGTATTCGATAAATCCCAGTGTCGACATGTTCTCCTTAAGTCATTTCCCAAAAACAAAATGTCGCGCAACGTATGCTCTCATGGCGAAATTAAATTTTAACGTAGAGACGTAGCATTGCTACGTCTCCCTTTCACGGCACAAGCAGAATCTTGCCCGTTGTCTTTCGGCCTTCCAGGTCGCGATGCGCCTGCTGCACTTCCTCAAGCTTGTAAGTCCTCGATATGCGTAATTTCAACTTGCCGGCCCCGATCATTGCGAATACATCCCCGGCCCGCTGCTGTAACTCATCGTGGCTGCTGACGTAATGAATCAGGCTGGGCCGCGTGAGGGTGAGCGACCCCTTCGCCATCAACTGCTTGATAGGGTCGACCGGCGGTACCGGGCCGCTGGATGCGCCAAACAGCACCATGTGTCCTCGCGTACCGAGCACGTTAAGGCCCTTATCAAATGTTGTACGGCCGACGCCGTCATAGACCACATGTACGCCTTTGCCATCAGTAAGACGCTTGGTTTCAGCTTCAAAATCCTGGTTTGCGTAGAGGATAACTTCGTCAGCGCCAGCCTCGCGCGCCAGTTTGGCTTTTTCTTCCGATCCTGCGGTGCCAATCACGCGTACGCCAATGTTCTTGGCCATCTGAACCAGCAGCAGACCTACGCCGCCTGCCGCGGCATGAATGAGAGCCGTGTCGTTCTTCTTGAGTGGGTATGTGGTGTGGCTCAGATAATGTGCGGTCATGCCTTGCAGCATCGCGGCTGCCGCCTGTTGATCGGTAATGGTATCCGGGACGTGGACCAGGCGGTCAGCGGGCACAGCTGCATATTCCGCGTAAGAGCCCACTACATTGCTATAGGCAACTCGGTCGCCGACCTTGACTGACTTCACGTCGCTGCCGACCTCCGTCACTGTTCCCGCAGCTTCCTGGCCGTCAGTGAAAGGCAGTGTTGCGGGATACCGGCCCTCGCGGAAGTAAACATCAATAAAGTTGACGCCAGAAGCCGCAATCTTTACCACGGCTTCACTTGCTTTCGGTTTGGGAATCGGCAGATCTACCAGCGTGAGAACTTCAGGCCCGCCGGTTTTTTGTACTTGAATCGCTTTCATAGATACCTGGATGCGCCACGTTCAAATGCGGTGCAGGAAATTACATCTCAACGTCCCAAGAATTGTAAATTGTAAAAGGCATTTTGCATGCACAGGCCAACTTCAGTAGCAATTTCCGGACAGGCTCGCGCCGTTATTTCTTCTTTGGCTTCATCATCTGCCACTGTTCTTCCGTCAGCAGATCGCCCATGTGGGCGAATTCACTAGCGCCCTTGAGCCACTCGCCTCCATCCATGACGATCTGTTCACCATTGATGTAGCCGGAGTAATCGCTTACCAGGAACGCTGCCAGGTCGGCCAGTTCCTGATGTGTGCCAAAGCGCTTCAGCGGGTTTCGTTTCTTTGCCATCTCTTCCAGAGACTTCGCCGGCATCAGTCGGGAGAAGGCGCCTTCTGTTGGAATGGGCCCAGGTGCGATGGCATTGAAGCGAATTCCGCGCTTGCCCCATTCCACAGCCAGACTGCGCGTCATGTTCAGGACACCGGCCTTGGCTATGGCTGAGGGCACCACGTACGGCGAGCCGCTTTCTGCATAGGTTGTAGTGATATTCAGGACATTGGCTTTGTGGTCTTCCTTCAGCCATCTCTTGCCGCACGCCATCGTGACGTGGAGAGTTCCCATCAGCACAATGCCGATCACCGCTTCAAACGCACCGATCGAAAGCTCTTCTGTCCGGCAAATGAAGTTACCGGCGGCGTTGTTGACCAGAACATCGATTGGCCCATCCTGCCAGAAGCTCTCGATCATCGCCTCCACCAGTTCATTTTTGCGAACGTCGCAAGAGAAGGTCTTTACTGTGCCGCCGGTAGCCTTGCGGAGTTCGTCGGCGGTTTCCGCCAGCACTTCTTCGCGGCGCCCACAGATGTAAAGCGATGCGCCCAATTCCAGAAAGCGCTTGCCCATGCTCTTGCCCAAGCCAGTGGCTCCACCGGTAACCAGAATTCTTTTGCCTGCCAATAAATTCTTTTCAAACACGGTTGGTTGTCCTTCTTGGTTAAATAATGACGAAACATCGTACACGGCTCACGGCAGCCTGCCAGTTGCAGGAAGCGGGCACGCATGGTCGGAACAAGTAGTTTGCCTATAACGTGGCCAGCTGGCTCATTCCACTTGGCGCACCGCGACCAACGGCAGATCGAGCTCCGCAGCCCACTTTTCCCAGGATGTAGCCTTCCGTTGAACGAAGATTCGTTCAAGCGCAGTGCGGTCCGCTTTTTTCAGACCGAGCTCTGACAAAAGACGTTCCGCGAAATGGGGCTCGAGCGCGGCTATAGCAATCCATCCATCATTCGCCCGATAAAATCCATAGAGTGGATAGCCGCCTCCCAGCAATCCGTCTGAGTTCGTGAGGCCGGCTTTGAGCGGCGCCGCCAGATCCCGGGCACATTCATAGAGAGACACCCACGCGCAACCCGACTCGCCTCCGCGCGCTGCACGGTTCAAAAGGGCCAGCGCCATGCTTACGGCTCTCTCAGCCCCCGCCAGATCGATAAACAGCGTCGGCGGCATCTGGGGTGGGCGCAGCAACCCTAGATCCCCCTGGTACGTCAGATCGTGTCCTGTACGCTCTTGCTGCGGCGCAGCGTATCCAATGATTCCCACAAAGCAGAGCGTTGGATGGCGGGCATGCAGGCTCTCCCAATCCAGCCCCAGCCGCTGCAATGCCGACGGTCGAAATGACGCCAGCAACAAATCTGCGTTTCCCAGCAGTTCATCCAGCTTTGCGCGGTCATCGGGAGTCTTAAGATCCAGACGCAAAACCCTCTGCCCTTGGCACAATGACTCATACCACGCTGGAGCCACGCCACTTGTGGCATCTCCGGTCAGTGGTTCGACCTTGACAACTTCCGCGCCAAGTTTGGCAAGGCGCGCCGCGGCTACCGGGCCGGGCACATTCAGCGCCAGGCTTATGATCTTTACGCCCTGCAGCAGCGTTGAATCCGAGTGCGAATCCATTTTGTGTTTTTCCTGACTTGGCTTAAATATTCATGGATTATTGCATTGACGCCGTCTGGCATCGGCAACCTGGCTTATTTGTCCGGACACAGGATCGATCGCAACATTCATCAATTCGCCGCAGCGGAATTCCAGCGAATAACGATTGTTGCTAAAATTTTCGACTCCGATGGTTCGTCCATCCTGCATTATTTCTTTGTGCATGGCCAACAGTTTGTCATTGGCGAAGTTGGCCCACCCGAAGGGCGTGCCCGCGCGATAGTAAATCTCCTGGGTTTTCGCGCCCAGCAGGTTCCAGAATGTGATGGCTCCGTCCAGCTTGCCATTGCGATAGGTCGCTTGCTGCACCTTCCTTCCATCCTGAAAATTTTCAAAGATGCCGTGCTTGATTTCCTTGCCATCGGAGGTGTAAACGTAAAAAACCAGTTCACGCTCAAGGCGATGGTCGGTGGCCCAGACCGTCACCCGGTGTACGAAGCGCCCTTCAAATCTTCTGGGAAATCCAATCAAGAACTCATATGCAACGGCGGCTACGGCAATCAGGCTGCAAGCCAGCACCATAAAAACCTGGATTTTCCGGGTGCGATTCATGGGTGCTTATTATAGGCAATCTGTACTATGGGCAATCCCGCTAAATGCGCTGCAATATTCGCACGCAGTTCCAATTTAGCGCTCCGTGATAGAATCCGCTGCGTTCAGGGAGAACCAATGAGCATGCGAAAACTGCTTCTGCTGATCTGTTTGTTAACCCTTGCCGCCTGCATTTGCTCCCAGGCAACGGAGCGCCAGAACAACGCCGACTATCGTGCCCGCCGCACAGCGTTGGCAAAGCAGATGGAAGGAGGAGCCCTAATCCTGTTTGCTCCGACGGAAGCTGAAGGCCCGAATAATCTTTACGGCTTTCGCCAGGATGACAACTTTTACTACCTCACAGGATGGCCAGAACCGGGTGCGGCATTGCTCATCAATTCCAATCCCTACATGGAAATTCTCTTTCTTGCCGACCACAACGTGACGCAGGAAAAATGGACTGGTCCCAAGCTTGGCCCGGACAACCCTCAGGCGTCGCAACAAACAGGCTTTGACAAGGTCGAAAGCCTGGACAAGATGCACGATGAGTTGCTCAAGCTCTTGCCGCAGCCCCGCGCCACGGTTTATTCAGATCTCGGCGCTAATGGGCAGACTACGCCTTCGACTGGCCCCCTGGAATGGCTGCGTCGCGGCAACTCATTTCCGAACTACGTTTCATTCAAGGATGCCAAGCCGCTGATCGCGCACCTGCGCACGGTAAAAGATGCTGGCGAATTGAAAATGATCGGGCTTGCCAGTGATGCGTCAGTCTCTGCGCACCTTGCCGCATTGAAGGCCATTCATCCCGGGGTGAACGAACGCGAGATTTCCGCGTTGATGCAATATGAATTTGGCAAGCGCGGCTGCGAACGCCCTGCCTACGCGCCTATTGTGGGCTCCGGCTTCTTTTCCACGGTGCTGCATTACTCCGCCGATGATCGCACTATGCAGAATGGCGACCTTGTGGTCATGGACGTGGGCGGCGAATACTCGATGTATGCCACCGATATCACGCGCACAGCGCCAGTCAACGGCAAGTTCACCGCCCGCCAGCGCGAAATTTACAACATTGTGCTTGCATCACAGGAAGCCGCGATGCAAGCCTTTCAGGCAGGTAAGTCCAAGCTCCCCACGAACCGCACCGATCCCGATTCGCTCTATAAAGTCGCTTTTGATTACATCAACACGCACGGCAAAGACCTTCACGGCGAATCGCTGGGCAAATACTTCATCCACGGACTGGGACATCATGTGGGCTTGAACGTCCATGATGCCAACGATCCTGCGTTGCCGCTCGATAAAGGCATGGTCTTCACGCTGGAGCCGGGCATTTACATTCCGGAAGAAAAGCTGGGCGTCCGCATTGAAGATATGTTTGCCGTTGGGCAAGACGGCAAACTCGTCATGCTGAGTCACGGCCTTCCCCGCACAGCCGACGAAGTAGAGAAAGCCATGGCGAAATAACCCGCTGCGCCCGGGGCTTCCTTGAAAGTCCTACTTGATCGCTACTGCCAGGGTGTCATGGTGCTCGCGAATGAATCGTCGCAGGTATGGGCCAATCTGGCTGGGAGCTTCAAATCCCGCGGCTTTTGCGGCAGCCTCCTGGTCTTTGGGTAGAGCATCGGCACTTTCGGCATAGTGCTTCAAGTCGCGAAAGACGCCGATGGTGAAGATGTCCCACGCCGCTCCCTGATCGCGCACAAAGATGAAATTCTCCGGCTGTTTCTGGGCGCGTGAATAGATGTTTTCCATCTCGCGCTCTTTGTACAATTCGGCAAACTTTCCCGGAAGCGCCACGAACATTTCAACGTGGAAGAACGCTCCATCGGCAAATGCTTTTCGCAGGTCGGCTAGAGGTGGTCCATATGCGAACAAGTCTTCTTGCCACGCGATCTGCTCTTTGAACTTGTCGTCGAGTTTGGCCGCCTGCTGCGCTTGCTGGCGCTTGGCGATTCGCGCCGGCTGGTAATACTCAGCGTAGCTTCCAACAGGGAAGAGCACCATCAGGTCCCAGTGATCGCCCTGGCTGTGGCGCATCCAAAGCGGCGACTCATCCCCAGCCTGTTTCAGTTCGGCTGCGCGTGCCTTATAAAGGTCGATCAGGTCCAGCAATCTTCCCGGAGCGGCCTGAACCAGCGTGACCTTATAGAGGTAAGGATTATCGGCAGCGTGCGCGGCCAAGCACAATGGCATGCTGCAGCACAACAGAAACAACAAGGCGTGCACGTATCGATGGCGCATAAGAATGGCTCACTTTCAGTCGAATTTATCGATGGGATTATAGTTCCCAATGGCGGCATCTGCTGTTCTTTCTCCGTGTCTCCGTGCCTCCGTGGTGAGATTTGGCTTTTCCGATTCCGTGCGATGACGGCAATTCCCTTGTGATCTCAATCACAGCGTTTGCGCCATCTCCGCTGCGATGGTAACGTAAGAAGTTTGCATTGTGAATGTATTTCGGGGAGGAAGCATGGCGTCATCTTATAACGGGGTTCCACTGCCGGCCGGAGGCAGCCCCATTACTTACAGCAGCGGCAAGATGCAGGTTCCGGACAATCCAATTATTCCTTATATTGAAGGCGACGGCACCGGCCGCGACATATGGGCTGCATCGCAGCGCGTGTTCGATGGCGCTGTGGAGAAGGCTTACGGAGGCAAGCGCAAGATTCACTGGTATGAGATCTTTGCCGGAGAAAAGGCATTTACCAAGTTCAAGGACTGGCTGCCGCAAGGTTCCGTTGACGCTGCTCGCGATCTGCATGTCTCCATCAAAGGCCCTCTTACCACGCCGATAGGTGGCGGTATTCGTTCCCTGAACGTCGCATTGCGGCAGATCATGGACCTTTACGCGTGTATTCGTCCGGTGCGCTATTACTCGGGCGTACCGTCGCCAGTAAAGCACCCTGACCAACTGAATGTGATTATCTTCCGTGAGAATACTGAAGACGTTTACGCCGGTATCGAATGGAAACAGGGAACACCTGAAGTCAAAAAGCTGTTGGATTTCTTGAACAACACCATGCTGGCCGGAACTAAGAAGCGCATCCGCGAAGACTCCGGCATCGGCATTAAGCCGATTTCCATTTTTGGCACCAAGCGCCTGGTGCGTATGGCCATTCAACATGCGGTGAAGAACAAACGCCGTTCAGTGACACTGGTCCACAAGGGCAACATTCAGAAATTTACCGAGGGCGCGTTCCGCGAGTGGGGATATGAAGTTGCCCGCGATGAATTCCGCGACCAGATTGTGACCGAGCGCGAGAGCTGGATTCTCGACAACAAAGACAAGAATCCCAATCTGAGCGTAGAACAAAACGCCGTTATGGTTGAACCCGGCATGGACTTTGCACCGGTTAGCTTCAAGCAGGAGGTTGAGGCGGAAGTGAAGCAGGTGCTTGAATCGCTGGGCAAGTCACATGGCAATGGTGAGTGGAAGAAAAAGATCATGATCAACGATCGCATTGCCGACTCTATTTTCCAGCAGGTGATTATCCGCCCGGCAGAATATGACATTCTCGCCACGCCCAACCTGAATGGCGACTATATTTCAGACGCATGCGCGGCGCAGGTCGGCGGGCTAGGCATAGCGCCTGGAGCTAATGTCGGCGATCAGCACGCGGTTTTTGAAGCCACCCACGGCACAGCCCCCAAATATGCGGACAAAGACGTGATCAACCCCGGATCGGTCATTCTATCCGGCGTAATGATGCTTGATTATCTTGGATGGTCAGAGGCGGCCCGGATGATCGAAACTTCTTTGGAAGCGACAATCCAGCAGAAGTTTGTTACGTACGACTTTGAGCGCCTGATGCCCGGCTCTACCAAGGTAAGAACCAGCGAGTTTGCGGGACACATGATTGAAAACATGGTTGACCGGCGCAAGAAGACAGCAGTCTAGTTTTACAGAAAAATCCAGGAAGGAATTTGGAATGCGAAAAAAAGTAACCATCGTAGGCGGAGGAAACGTGGGCGCCACCGCCGCTCACTGGGTGGCCTCAAAAGAACTGGCCAACGTTGTTTTGATTGACGTACTCGAGGGCGTTCCTCAGGGCAAGGCTCTGGATTTGCTCGAAGCTATGCCCATCGAGAAACGCGATTCATACATTCTGGGCACGAACGACTATGCCGACACCGCAAACTCTGACATCGTAGTGATCACCGCCGGAATCGCGCGTAAGCCGGGCATGAGCCGCGACGATCTGCTCAACACCAACTACAAAATCATGCAGGACGTGATTGCCAAAGTTGTAGCCAACTCGCCCAACTGCATCCTGATCGTCGTCTCCAATCCCCTCGATGCTATGGCCCAGGCGGCATTCAAGCTGAGCAAGTTTTCCCGTAATCGTGTGCTCGGCATGGCGGGCGTGCTGGATTCGGCCCGCTTCCGCACCTTTATCGCGCAGGAACTAAATGTGAGCGTGGAAAACGTGACGGCCTTCGTGCTCGGTGGACACGGCGACACGATGGTTCCGCTGGCACGGTATTCCACGGTCGCCGGCATACCAATTACGGAGTTGATCGCCAAAGAGCGCCTTGACGCAATCATCCAGCGCACGCGCGACGGCGGCGCCGAAATCGTGAAATACCTGAAGACTGGCAGTGCTTACTACGCTCCCTCCGCAGCGGCCACGGAGATGGTGGAAGCCATTCTCAAGGACAAGAAGAAGATCCTGCCATGCGCCGTTCACCTTGAGGGTGAATACGGCATCAAGGGACTTTTTGTCGGCGTGCCCTGTAAGCTCGGTTCGAATGGTCTGGAACAGATCATCGAAATCAAGCTGACCGCTGACGAGCAGGCCGCTCTACAGAAGAGTGCCGATTCTGTTGCTGAACTGGTGAAAGTGATCGGCATATAAGAACGAAGCCGACGCTTTGTGCGTCGGCTTCTTGCTCTTGGGCTATTCGCGAAAGGATACATGCACAGGGGTCGTTACGCGGCCCGCTCAATCGTGATGGAATTAATCACAATATCTTTTGCTGGCTTGTCCTGAGCACCCTTCTTTGCCTTGGAAATCTTGTCTGCCACATCCTGACCTTCCACAACTTCTCCGAAAATTGTGTGATTGCCCGTGAGCCAGGGTGTGGCGGCCACTGTGATAAAAAACTGGCTGCCATTTGTTCCGGGGCCTGCGTTGGCCATGGCCAGCTTGCCGGCTTTATCAAATTTGTGCGGTGAACCTTTTGTCTCGTCTCCGAATTTATAACCCGGGCCTCCCATACCTGTGCCGCTGGGGTCGCCGCCCTGAATCATGAAGTCGGGAATCACCCGGTGGAAGATCGTGCCGCTGTAAAGTGGGCCATCACCGCTTTTGCCGCTTACAGTGTCTTTCCAACTTCGTTTGCCCTCGGCAAGATCGGTAAAGTTTTTGGTGGTGATCGGCGCTTCCTTTTCAAAGAGACGGCAAACAATCTTGCCTTCGGTGGTGTCAAAAATGGCGTAGGTGCCTGGCTGGCGTGTCATGAATTATTCCTCTCAATGATGTTCTGAGTGGTACTTGAATATCTGGCTTACTGCTTAGGCGCTGTAGCTGCTTTTGTGCCGGGCGACTTCTTACCTGCTGGCTTTGCTGCGGCAGCACCTGCACCTTGGATGTCAATGTGTGTGATCTTTACCGGATTCTGGGGCCGGCTATTGTTTCCGTTACATGCCATACCGCCGCCGCAAGGCATGCGGGCGATCTTTTTTACGAGTTCAACACTGCTTTCGTCGCATTGGCCAAAGATGGTATAGCCGCTATTGGGCGGGCGGCGTCCCCCCATGCATCCATTAGGATCCAGGCATGGATTGAGGAAGGGAACATCCTTCTCTGTAATAAAGAACTGCGAACTATTGGTATTGGGCCCGCGATTCGCCATGGCAAGGCGTCCGGGCTGATCGAACAGCAAATCGGCGTGCAATTCATCTTCAAACTCAAATCCCACATCGCCGCTTCCGCTGCCGGAAGGATCGCCGCCTTGAATCATAAATTCGGGGATGGTGCGGTGAAAGATCACGCCGTCATACAAGGGCTTGTGCACTGTATTGCCCGTTGCTGGATCCTTCCACGGTTTGGTGCCTTTGGCGAGTCCCACGAAATTAGCTACCGCTTTGGGGGCCTGGGCCGGGAAAAGAGTGCATTTCAGGTCGCCAGCGGTGGTATGGATCACGGCCGTTGGGGATGCCTTGGCCGGCGCGGCTTTGCTTGCAGTCTTGGGGGGAGTTCCCGAAGCCGGGGTTTTCGGCTTGCTCTGCGCACCAGCGGCCAGGCCCAAACACAGTAGAATCAACGCTGCACGAGTGACCATTCATCTCTCCTTGTCGAACTCAACCGAATATTAGAAATGGAGCGCTGTAAGAAGTAAAGTCTGAGGGTTCCTGGATGGCGGTTTTTGCGGACTCAGAACTGCTTTACTTTCGCTGGAACCTTTTGCGGTTTCCCCGGTAATCATCCCTGAAAGGACAAATAACCGCCTGCCGCAGCCGATGGCCAACTCGATGTCCGATGAAGAGCTGATGGCGCAAGTGCGTAGCGGCATTGGCGAAATGCTGGGCGTGTTATTTGAGCGCTATCACGTGCCTTTATTCAATTTTTACTTGAAGTTGACGGGCGATCGAACGGCGAGTGAAGACCTGGTACAGGAAGTCTTTTTTCGCATCTTGAAGTATCGCCACAGCTACCGGCCGGATACGGCTTTCCGGGCGTGGATGTACCAGATCGCCCGAAACGCTCGCGTCGATCTGCTGCGCAAGCGCCGGCCAGAGACGAGCCTGGAACCTGAAATGTCGCCCGTCGTGGCGCCAGTGGATGCGGCCCAGCAGAGCCAGGAAGCTTTGCTGCTGCACAGCGCGCTCATGCAGATATCGGAAGACAAGCGCGAAGTACTGGTTCTGAGCCGGTTCCAGGACCTTAAGTACGAAGAGATTGCTCAACTGCTGGGCTGCGAGGTAGGTACGGTGAAAACCAGGGTCCATCGCGCGTTGCAGGACCTGAGGCAGGTATTTCAACAGCTTGAAAGTGGCAAAGCATTACGCGGTAAGGGCCCGCAGGGAAGATGGCCTGCGCCCGGGAGTGTGCAATGAACTGCGAAGAGATTGGCGAACTTTTACCGGACTATCTGCAAGGCAGGCTCAGTTCTGACCCTGCGGTAGAGGTGGAAAAGCATCTGGCTGCGTGTGCCACGTGCGGCGAAGAGGCTGCGCTGTGGAAGAAATTGGCATTGCTGCCGGAAGAGCAGCCCAGCCCGGCGTTGGAATCGCGATTTAAAACGATGCTTGAAAGTTACCAGGAAGGCCGCTGGGAGAAAACCAGTCTGGCCACGGAGAAGAGCAAGATTCCTGTCCCCATGCTTTGGGGTCTGGGCAACTGGAAACAATTGCCGGCCGCAGGGATTGTCTGGGCTTGCCTCTTCATGGTTTGCGGATTTCTGATCGGCAGGCAGTCTGACCGCGGGGATAGCACCGAAGTAAAGAAACAGCTTGCAGATCTGCAAGGCGAACTAGCCGCGACAAGGCAAACGGTTGCGCTTTCCATGTTGCAGCAACAGTCGGCCAGCCAGCGGCTGGAAGGCGTGAGTTGGAGTACCCGCTTGCCCCAACCTGATCCGAAAGTAATGGGTGCCTTGATGCATACGGTACGTTTTGACAACAGTGTGGACGTGCGCCTGGCGGCTTTGGACGCGTTGGGCCGTTACGCCGACCGGCCTGAGGTGCGACGCGAACTGGTGGACGTGCTGCAGACCACACAGTCGCCGATGGTGCAGGTGGCCTTGATCGATCTGCTGGTGGACTTGCACGACAAAAGCGCGGTTCCGCAATTCAAAAAGTTCCAGCAGGATCCACATGTCAATCCGACGGTAAAAAAACGCGTCGATTGGGGAATACAGCAGCTGAACTGAGAAGTTTTTTATCCCGAGCGCAACGTGGGATCGCTACCACTGTAGAAAATTGGAGGAACCGTGATCAAACAAAAGTTTCTTGTATTCATTCTTTTGAATGCCGTTGGTTTGTTGTTCTTGCCCGCGCTCGCTGGCTCACTTCATGCATGGGGCGACGACGATGATTCCGAGTCGGGCATGCGCCTGGAGGAGAAAGAGACGATTCGCAAGACGTTCAATCTCACGGCGGCCCACAAGATCCTGGAGATCGACAATATTTTCGGCTCTATTGAGGTAACGGGCGGGCAGAGCGATCAGGTCCAACTGATGGTCAACAAGACAATCTCTGCTGAGTCCAAAGACCGAATGGACGCAGCAAAAAAAGAAGTCACGCTCGATATCACCGACCAGCCGGATTTCTTAAAGCTCTACGTGAATGGGCCTTTCCGCTGCAAATGCGAGAACGGAAACGATGGGTGCAGCAACGGGCACGGCGACCGAGGTTACCGGGTGAAGATGGATTTTCAGCTTCAAGTCCCCCGCAGCGTTGAAGTGAAACTGAAAACAGTTAATTCGGGCCATGTTAGCGTGCAGGATGTTACGGGTGACTTTTCCGTTCATAACGTGAATGGCGGCATTGATATGAAGAATGTCGCTGGTTCCGGAGTAGCCAAAACTGTCAATGGGCCGGTAAAGGTCACGTTTCGGGAAAACCCGCGTGAGAAGTCTGACTTCGCGACCATCAACGGCAACATAGAACTCTATTTTGTCCGTGGGTTATCGGGCGACTTCCGCTTCAAGACCATGAACGGGGCGGTGTATAGCGATTTTGACATGACCTCGCTGCCGGCCCAGCCTGTAAGCAGTGAGCGGCACGGAACCAAGTTTGTATTTCGATCAGACAGGTTTACCGGGGGCCGCATTGGCTCCGGCGGGCCGGAAATCAAGGCAGAAAATTTGAATGGAGACATACGCGTTCTCGAACGCCATGAATAAACCAATGAAGATTAAACATATGAACTATTACTTTAAGTCTTATAGATACATTCTCTCGCTGGCTGCGGCAGTCTTGTTCGCAGTGGCACAGCCCCTGTACGCGCAGTCGGACAATAAAGTTACGGTTCCACTAAATGATCCTTCGCGACCGGTGAACCTGCGCGCTCACCTGGTGAGCGGCAGCATCACCGTGAAAGGCGCGGAGGTAAAAGAGGTAGTGGTTGAAGCCAGAGCGCGTGGTGGTGAAGAATCACACACCAGTGGGCGGGCGACAGGCATGAAGCAGATTCCCATGACCTCGACCGGTCTGAACATCGAAGCAGAAAATAACAATGTGCGGATCAGCACGGATTCTTACCAGCGCACGATTGATCTCACCATCACCGTGCCCACCCATACCTCGGTTTCCTTGCATACGGTGAATGACGGCAACATTGTCGTGAGCGGCATCGACGGCGAACTGGATATCAATGATGTAAATGGCGAAGTCGATTTAAAAAATATCGGGGGCAGCGTAGTAGCGCACGCTCTGAACGGCCATGTCATTGCGACCTTTAACCGTATCGATCCCCAGAAACCCATGGCCTTCAGCTCACTGAATGGCGATATTGATGTGACATTCCCTGCCGATCTCAAAGCCAATGTGAGCCTGCGCGCGGACAATGGCGAAGTCTACAGTGACTTTGACGTCAAAGTGTTGCCCGCCACTCCTCAGCAGACCGTGGAAGACAACCGCGGAACCGGCGGGAAATATCGCGTAAAGATCGACAAGAATGTGCGGGGAACCATCAATGGCGGTGGCCAGGAAATCCAGTTTAAAAATTTCAACGGCAATATCTATATCAGGAAGGCTGGGGGAAAGTAGCAGAGTTCAACGTGGAGTTGTCATTCTTAGTGAAGCGAGGAATCTGCTCTGCGCAGCAGATCCCTCGCCTCTGGCTCTGCATGACAATTCCTGAAGAGTTACTTCGTTCTCGCCTTCGCCATTGCATCCAGCGCTGAATCATCCACTTTCTCGCTCTTTAGTCGTGTTCGCCGTTCCGGAGTCAAATCAAAATTCACTCCGTGCTGATTGATGCGGTCGATCAGTTGAGCTGGGTTCACGCGGTTTCCCACCATCAGTTCGATATTCTCAAAGCTCAGAGCATCAGACTCTGTGCGTTCCTCCTGGAGCCGTTTTGCTGTAGCCTCAACTTCACGCATAACGCGCATAAAGTTTCCGCCCAGAATTTTGAGGATCTGTTCGCGTGTATACCCTCGTTGGTAAAGTGCCTGTGTGATTTTGGGCAGATCCGCGACAGAGTCAATGCCCTCCGGGAGGGACGTAACGCCGTCAAAATCCGATCCGAGTCCTACGTGATCAATTCCCGCCACCTTGGCAACGTGGTCAATGTGGTCGATCAACGACTTCAGCGGTGGACGCTGGAACTGTGTTGCCCACTTCTTTTCAATTGCGGCCGTTTCATCATAAGTCACCGGGCTGCCGTCGGGATGAGCGTGCGCTTTCTTGTAAGCGTCCACTTCGGCGTCGCGCTGCTTGATTTTCTCCGGATCGGAAGAGGCTTTGCGGTAGTTTTCGTCGATGAAGGCAGAGTAAAAATTCACCATCACCACGCCGCCATTGTTGGTCATGGCGCGAAGCATGTCATCGGTCATGTTGCGAGGCTGGTTGGTTAGCTCCCGGGATGAAGAATGCGAGGCAATTACCGGCGCCTGGCTAATCAACAAGGCCTGGTAAAACGTGGCATCGGAAACGTGCGAGATGTCCACAATCATGCCTAGCCGATTCATTTCCCGGACTACGTCCTTTCCGAAATCGGTCATGCCATTGTGGTGTTTGACGTTGGGGTTCTGGATGTCGCCGGAAGAGTCGGCCCATTCATTGGTGTTGGACCACGTCAGTGTCATGTAGCGAACGCCCACGCGGTAAAAATCGCGCAGGAGGCGCATGTCATTTTCAATGGCGTGTCCGCCTTCAATGCCCATCAACGCGGCAAACTTATGCTGGTCGTGGGCGCGGGTAATATCGTCCGCCGTGAACGCCATAGTAACTTTGTCAGGGTGGCGTGACGCTTGCTGGTAAACGCTGTCAATCAAGTCCATGCCACGCTGGGAGTAATGTCCCTTGAACTCCGGCTCAACCCAGATGGAGAAGAACTCCGCTCCCAGATTGCCCTGCCTGATTTTGTCGAGATCGATATGGCCTTCCGCCACAGGCGTGTTGTGGCTTAAGTCGAAGTTTTCATCGAGGAAACGCTGTGGCGTGTCTGCGTGAGTGTCCACGATCAAGGCAGATTGGTGGATGGCCAGGGCTGGATCGGCTTTTGGCTGCGTTGTTGGCGCAGCCTTGGCGGCTTTCTTATGTGGAACGGGATGTTGGGCGAGCGCTAAGCTTGAAAGCAGGAGAAAGCAAACAAAAGAGCGTTTCGGGTTCATTCTCTGGCAATTTTATCAGCCAGTAGGTTCGCCTCACGCCATTCTGTATATCGGTCTGAAACCATCACGTGGAAGCACGCCTGTCGGCGCTCTTCTGCAGCTTCTACCAGGCCTTGGTCGCGCATGTTCTTGAGATAGTCTTCAATCCATGCATGCTGGGCGCGCGTCAATCCGCGCTTGGCCATATCAAACGTGATGCCTGCCAGATGGGATGAAGCATGTTCTCCCACTTCCGGCGCCGCATTGCCATTGTGGCGGCGGAGCTTCTGTTGCTGTTCCATGGTACGGACAGCGGAAGTTACCTGCAACGGTGTGCGGAACTCCTTGAAGTACGCTTCGCTCATATCCTGAAGAAACTGATTGCACCACGGACGGCAATATCTCTTGTCAGACTGGAGTGACGGATTCACGCGCAACGCGCGCGTCTCCTGGATTGGAACCAGTTCCTGCGTGCGTTCCAGTTCCGTCAGCTGATCGTTGTCCGCGATGCGCGGCAACTGCAAGCGGTCAATTTCTTCATTCTGGCGCACCATGGAATCCATGGAGCCTCGCAGAACAGGGTTCCACGCCACGCGGCGAACATGCCCGCGGTGATGCCGATAACGCGTGGTATAGCGGCTGGCAGCCGAAGCCGGCACTGTGGCGGCTACCGCCATCAGGAAAATCGACGAAGTGATTAAGATCTTCTTAGCGCTCATCGGGTCCTGTTCCGTTACAAATGTCAGACACATACAACATCGGCATTAGATGACAAATTCTAAACCAGAGCTGCCGCATCTGCACCCAGCTATTTACCTGAATTTTCATGAATTTACGGAACACTCGGGCATTTGCGGGCAGAGACTTTCGTAATCAACAGCTTAGGCTGCCTGACAAAAATTGCTAGTTTTACGCTCTATTCGCCCGATTTTTTCTGGACACTGGTTATGGGTCCGGAAACCAACTCTAAATCACGTCTCTTTTTGAGACAAAAATGTTCTCATCTGTCTTAAGCCCGTTAGCCAGTTTAGCCGACGATCTAAATGTTTGCTTTGATTTATAAGTCTGCATTTTTTTCCGCACTCAAATCAGGCGCGCGCTCTTAAACTAAAGTTATATTGCCCGGCTGGCCGCGTCTGCTCTACTCTGTCGAGTACCTCTCCCCTAACAAAGGTCCTTACCATGAAACGTATCCTCGGTCTTATCTCTTTGTTTTTTGCATGCGGGCTGGCATCTGCTCAAACCAGCGACTGCGTGGCTCTGACCCATCAGGCGCTTGACTTGAGCGGATTCAACCAGTCGATCGACCATATTGCAGACGTAATTTCTTCTGATCAATTCATGCAGCAGATACGTGGAAGGGAATCCGCCGAAGAGTTCCTTGCCATCTTCCAGCCTATTTTCGAAAAGGAATTCAATGCCGCTCTGCTTCGCAAAGAACTGCAGAACCGCGTAGCCGCTCAATGCAATGCTCAGCAGATGGACCAGACGGTGCAACGCCTGCAAATTCCGTTTGTTGCCCGCATGCTTTCGCTCGAATCAGCCATAAACACCCCGGAAGGCCAGAAAAAGCTGAAGAGATACATCAATATTGCTCAAACCGTCCCGCCTACCGACGAGCGCATGGATGCTTTAGACGCGTTGGACGCCAGTTCCGGAGCGAGCGATTTTGCCGCGGACTCCACCATTGCTGTCATGCGTGGAATGATGAATGGTCTAGGAGCGCCCGCGGAGATCGTGGCTCAAGTACAGGCGCACCGCAAAGACATCAAGGCCCAAGTCCAAAATAACGTGGAACTCTCCATGAGCGTGATGTATCACGGTGTGACTCGTCCCGAGCTTCAGCAGTACGCGAAAGAACTTTCTTCCGAACCATTAAAGGGATTTAATGCCCAGGTTCAGAAGGTTTTTTTGGAGATTGTCGAGGAACGCTCCAAAGCGATGGGCCAGGACTTGAAGAAAGCCATTCCCGCCCGCAAAAGCTAGCCGCGGAAAAAGTCTTTAATCGCCTGTTTCATTACCTCGCGACCCGTGTCTGCAATGGCTTTGGTGAGCGGAATGTCCTTGGGGCAGACCTCAACGCAGTTTTGGGCAAAGCCGCATTCCTGAATACCGCCATCACCCATCAGAGCCTGAAGACGTTCATGCTTCAGCGCCTTGCCGGTGGGATGCTGGTTGAACAGCCGCACCTGGGCGATGGTTGCCGCTCCTACGAAGCCGGTGCTCTCATTGAACTGCGGACAAGCCTCCATACAACAGCAACAGGAAATGCAGCGCGATACTGGGTAGGCTTCTTCCTGCTCTGTGGGATAGATGCGCGGACCCGCGCCGAGATCATATGTGCCGTCGACGGGCACCCAGGCTTTTACGGCTTTCAGGTTGTCAAAAATCACGCTACGATCAACGGCCAGATCGCGAACGATAGGGAACTTGCTGAAAGGTTCTACCCGGATCGGCTGCTCCAGTTTATCCACGAGCGCCGAGCAAGCCATGCGGGCCTTGCCATTGATCAGCATGGCGCATGATCCGCAAACTTCTTCCAGGCAGTTGGAATCGTAGGCGATGGGAGTCGTGGTTTTGCCGTCGCGTGTTACGGGATTCGCAGCGATCTCCATCATGGCCGAAATCACGTTCATCCCCGGCTTCCAGGTAAGTTCAAACTCTTCCCAGCGTGGGCTGGACTTGGGATTCTCCTGGCGTCTGATCTTGAGAATGACGGTTTTTGTAATGGATGGGGCCATTATTGGTTGGTCTCCCGTAGCGAAATAAGCTTCAATGTGGTCATCAGGGCGTTCAGTAAGGTTATCACCGCAAATATGCCGTAGACCCAATCATGATGCGCAACCGCCTGCCACACTAAAATGCAGCCGATAACAAAGAACACAATGGCGGCATTCTTGTAAAACTTCGGCGACGTATTGCGTTGTGGTTGGTCCATCACAAAACCTTGAACCACAAAGGACATGAAGGACCACCAAGGGTTTTGTTTCGGAAGCTCAAACCGGTTCTCATATTTTGCCAGACTTCGATCTTTGTGTTCCTTCGTGTCCTTTGTGGTTAAAACTATTTCGCCATGTCATACCGTCTCGGCCTTGGCGGAAGCAGGGAAATGTCCACGGGCTCAAATTCAAACCTGGGCTCGTCAGCGTCGGGTGCGAAGTAAGCTTTGGTAGTCTTCAGGAAATTCTTATCGTCGCGGTCCGGAAAATCCGGCTTGTAGTGCGCACCGCGCGATTCATCCCGCAACGCCGCACCCTGAGCGATCACACGCGAAAGCTGCAGCATGTTGTAAAGCTGACGCGTAAAGACGAACGACGTGTTTGCCCACTGACTTTTGTCGCTCAAGTTGATGTGGTTGAAGCGTTCCAGGAACTCAACCAGCTTGGCATCAGTCTGCTGCAGATTTTTGTTGTAACGGATCACGGTGCAGTTGCGGGTCATCAGCTCACCCAGTTCGCGCCACAGGCGGAACGGGTTCTCCGTGCCATTCGAGGTCAGCAGGCCAGCATTGGCTTCGTCCTGGCGTTTGCGCTCAGAGTCAAACACTGTGCTGCTCACGCCGTCTGTTGACTTGGTACTGTTCCTGGCATAAAGCATGGCTTGCGGGCCCGCAACGAAACCACCATAAATGCACGACACCAGAGAGTTTGCTCCAAGCCGATTTGCGCCGTGGTAGCCGTATTCGCATTCGCCGGCGGCGAAGATGCCCTTGATGTTCGTCGACTGGTTGAAGTCCACCCAGAGCCCGCCCATGGTGTAATGCATGCCGGGAAAAATCTTCATGGGAACTTCGCGCGGATCGTCGCCAACAAACTTCTCGTAAATTTCTAGAATGCCTTCGAGCTTTCGATTCAATGTTTCGCGATCAATGTGCGTCAGGTCCAGATAGACCATGGGCTGGCCGTCAATTCCGAGGTCATATTCGTAGACCACTTTATGAATAGCACGGGTGGCAACATCACGCGGCACCAGATTGCCGTACTTGGGATACCACTCTTCCAGGAAATACCAACGCTCAGATTGGGGAATACTTTTCCAGTCGCGCTTGTCGCCTTTGATCTTAGGCACCCAGACGCGACCACCTTCACCTCGAGCCGATTCCGACATCAAGCGCAGCTTATCTTCACCGGGAATGGACGTGGGGTGGACCTGGATGAATTCGCCGTTGGCATAGAAGCAGCCTTGTTGGTAGAGCGCAGACTGCGCCGAGCCGGTGCAGACTACGGAGTTGGTCGATTTGCCGAAGATAGCCCCGATGCCGCCGGTGGCTACGATGATGGCGTCGGCAGGGAAAGTTCGTACTTCCATGGAACGCAGGTCCATGGCGCAAATGCCGCGACAGACGCGATTGTTATCCAGAACCGCGCTCAGAAACTCCCAGTGCTCAAACTTGGTGACGCGGCCTTCGGCTTCATAGCGGCGCACCTGCTCGTCCAGCGCATAGAGTAACTGCTGGCCTGTGGTAGCGCCTGCGAACGCGGTGCGGTGGTACAGCGTGCCTCCGAAACGTCGAAAATCGAGCAGACCTTCTGGCGTGCGGTTGAAGGTTACGCCCATGCGGTCCAGCAGATCGATGATTGCGGGTGCGGCCTCACACATGGCCTTGACCGGTGGCTGGTTCGCCAGAAAATCGCCGCCGTAGATCGTGTCATCAAAGTGTTGCCAGGTGGTGTCGCCCTCACCCTTTAGATTTTTGGCGGCGTTGATGCCACCCTGGGCGCATACGGAGTGCGATCTCTTAACCGGCACGATGGAAAAAAGATCCACGTGACCGCCGGCTTCCGCAATCTTGATGACTGCCGCCAGGCCGGCGAGCCCGCCGCCAACCACGATAATTTTAGGTGTTGTTGCCATAACTTGTTCTAACCACCAGAGGAAACTTGGGTTGGTTTAATGTCGAATCGGTTCCACGCTTTCCTGTGCCGGCAGCCTTTCCGGGGTGTTGCGCCATTGTGGCCGGAAGAACGCCGCCATCGTGACCCATCCGACGGTAATTAACGTGAGTGCCAGTACAAGGCATGCCCTGCCCATCCATTTACGCGATCTCTCACTTACGGTGATGCCCCACTTCGCACAGAAAAGATATATCCCATAAGCGAAGTGCCATGAGGCAGCAATGATCCCGATCAAATAGAACATTCCGGTCCACCAGTGCTGCAACTCCATCTGTACCTTGTTAAACGCTGCGTCTGGATGTGTCAGCAAGTGAGTGCCGGTAAAGCGCATGGTATAGGTGTGCCAGACGATGTAGGCAAAGGCGATGGCGCCCGTCCAGCGCTGCGCGGAATACATAAAGTTTCCCGCCCACGGATAGTCGCTCACGTTGGATTCGCCGCGGAACCAGATATAGAAGCCATACAAAGCGTGGTAAAGAAGCGGAATATAAATGCCGACTGTCTCGAGAACCGGTACGAAAGGGAGGCCGGTAAGAAATTTCACCTGATCGCGGTAAGCCCACGGGCCATTGGTGGCAAAAGCATTTGAGATGAAATGCTCAAGCAGGAACGCCCCAACGGGAATGATCCCGCTCAACGAATGCAGGCGACGCAAAAGGAATGAATGACCTTTGCCGGCGCGAATCGGCGGGACTCCGCGCTTGACAGGCGAGGCAATGCTAGCCATGTACTGCTATGCTCCGATTAAATTTTCCAGGCAAACTCTATATTATGAAACCTGAAATTGGTCGCGTCAAACTGCGAGCATGATCACGGAGCAAAAACAGCGAGCGTGCTCATCTATCTTTCTTTCTTTTACGTAAAAAAATCTGTGACCAGAAGTGGCCGCAAACAACTTGACCTCGGTATTGTCCGAGGCCAAGCATTCTGCGATTCTGATTTTTTTCTCAAGGAAATGAGGAAATCATCCTGCCGGAACGCCCTGTGTACAGGGCATGTTGACCGGCTGTTGAGGCGTAGCCGGAGGTGTAGCCCAGGGTCCGGTAGCGGTGGAAAAATCGAAGAACTCGGTCATGTCGGGCATTGAAGCATCCCGGGCGGTGAGATTTGGTAAATGAAACCGCGTTTCAATCAGTTTGAGCGCGGCCGTGTAATCCATCGGCGTATGAGAGACGAAATTTTTCTTGGAAAACGGCGAGATCACGATAAGCGGGACTCGGAAGCCCGTCAGGGTAAAGTCACCAGGCTGATTTGTGGTCGGCATGATTGGAGCTATGCCATCGGGACTGGGGACAGATATGGGCCCAACGTGATCATAAAGGCCGCCTCCCTCATCGAAAGTCTCGATAAAAACAGTGTCTTTCCATGATGGACTGTTCATAAGGGAGTTAATCAGTTTGGCCGCAAATTGTGCGCCCAATTGGATATGACTCTTTGGGTGCTCATCAACACCACTGCTACTTGTTCCGTTAACTTCGATTCCCGTTTCTATGTACGCAACCTGAGGCAGGGTTCCATTCTGTACGTCAGCAAAATATTGGCTCACCGGAACCACATTTGCGTGGTGAGCATTGAAGTAACTGAAATAAGAGAAATACGTGTGCCCATCGGTCGTGTAGATCTTCCAGGAGATGTGGTTGGCATCCATTACTTCGAAAATCGTTTTGGCAGGTATCTGCTGAGCCGGAGCGACCACAAACCCCTGCGACGTAGCTGCCATCCAGTAAAGCCGGTTAGGATGAGTGCGAGTGGGAGCAGGAGAAAACCAGCGATCAGAGGTGGCGAAGTTCGCTGCCATGAAGTAATAAAAAGGCAGATCAGAGTCGTCGTAAAACCCCATCGCGCGTTTGCCCGTAAAATCCGTAAAATTCGGTTGGCCGCTCACAAACTCGTCATGCGCAAACTTGCCCTCGATGAAGGCATATCCATCCATGGTGAAAGTCCCGGATCCGGTGTGAAACAGGTTCCATATGCGATGGGTCTCATTCCAGGAAGGCGTCAGATTCTCTGAGCATGCACTTTGCATGTGGAACGCTTTAATCGGCGGTCCTGCCTGACCTGTAACAGGATCATAGCTTGGGGCTGAGACATTCGTAGGAGTTTTGTCCGTGCCAGAGGTCCAGGTGTCGACGTCCTGTGGGAGTGGAGGGGTTTGCTTGGCTCGATAAGCATTCAGTTGACCGAAATAGTGGTCGAAAGAGCGGTTTTCCTGCATAAAAAGGACAATGTGATTTAGCGAAGTTATACTTCCGCTTTGTGGCACAGGCGTGGGAGTTGGCGCAGGAGTCCCCGAGCCACCAAGGCCGCCGCACGCAGATATCAACAAGGAAAGAAGCACTCCGCCGCAACACGCCGTAATACGAGAAGGTGACATTAGATCTCCTGGGCCCTGACCTTCTAGTGGCGCATCCGGAAGGCCAAATCTGAGCATGTGATAGCTGCTGCTGGAATCAGGTTGCCCCCAGCTGGTTTGATTCAGCAGTTTCCCTCTGAATTTAGTTGCCTGGAAATTTCGCGAGGCGGCCCATTGGGGCTGAGGCACGCCCTGGTGAATTACACTGATCTGTTAACTCTGACTCGTACCGGAGGAACGTATGCCGACATTGCTCCAGGAGATCCGCTATGCCGCCCGCCAGCTGCGCAAATCGCCAGGCTTTGCCGTGCTTGCGGTGATCACTTTGGCACTGGGCATTGGCGCGAACACTGCCATGTTCACGGTGATTGAAAGCGTTCTCTTGCGGCCATTACCGTATCAGCACTCGGATCGGCTGGTGTATGTGGGTCCAGCCGAAGGCGCCGGGTTTCACTCCACTTCGTGGGTGACCTATCGCGACGTTCGCGAGCAAGCGCAAAAACTCGAAACAGTTGCGCTTTATTCCGAAGATGTGGGAGTGGTGCAAGGCAAAGATGGCTCGGTAAGCGTAGTCACGCCCGGCGTAACGCCAAACGTTTTCAAGTTGCTCGGTGTTCAGCCACTCATTGGTCGAACCTTCACTGAAGACGAAGGACAGACTGGCGGCCGGCAGGTCGTGATTCTCTCTGAAGGATTGTGGCGGCAGGCTTTCAATGCCGACCAGCAAATCACTGGAAAGACAATACGAGTCAATGGCCAGCCACGAACAGTGGTTGGCGTGATGCGTGCGGGCTTTCGCTTTCCGGAAACAATGGGACAGGATTTGTACAAAGGCCTTTGGCTGCCGATACAACCGACCACGGAGATGCTGAAGGACCGCGGCAGCCATTTTTTTTATATCGTCGCGGGACTTAAACCCGGTGTAACGCTGCAGCAAGGCCAGGCTGAGTTGCAGGCCGTTGCACAGCACATCCATGAAATCGATCCACAAAAGGGAAAAGACATCGCGTTTCGGATAGCCAGCTATCACGAGATGTTGACTGGGCCCGTTCGCGAGGTATTTCTTGCGCTGGTGATCGCGCTGGGGTTGGTGCTGTTGATCGCCTGCGGCAATGTGGCCAATTTATTGATCGCGCGCTGCCTGGGCCGGCAGCAAGAGTTTGCCGTTCGCGCAGCGTTGGGAGCAGGACAGCTGCGGCTGGTGCGACAACTGTTTGTTGAAGGCGGATTGCTAAGCTCCCTGGGATGCGCTGTGGGCTTTGGGCTGGCGTGGCTTGCTGTGACTTTGGTTCGCAAGTTGCCTCAGGACACCATCCCCCGCGGCGAGAACATCGCTTTACACTGGCCGGTGGTGCTGGCCCTTGCGGCAATCGCCACCGTCACAACTGTTCTGACGTCATTACTGCCCGCCCTTTTTGTCTCCCGAACAGATCCTCAACCGGCTTTGCAGGCAGCGTCACGGGGTTTGGGTTCCCGATCCATTGGCGCGCGGGTGAGCGGCTGGCTGGTTGCGGCGGAGGTAGCTCTCTCTACCGTTCTGTTGATTGCCACTGGTCTGCTGTTTCATACGCTGTGGAACCTGGAGCACACTAACCTGGGGTTTGATGTGACACGGGTGACCTCATTTACGGCTATGCCAGCTGATGCCTCAGGTTTCGCGAACATGAACGTCGCATCGTCGAACGAGCCAGCGCCGATTTCTGTTGCGACACTGTTCTATCGACCCACCCTGGATCGGATCCGGCAAGTTCCCGGCGTACAAGAGGCCGCTTTGATTACGTCTCCGCCATTATCTGGCATCAACATGAATACCAGCTTTAAGATTGTTGGACGGCCAGATGATCCGGCGGCCCGACCTGAAGCACGGATCACGGCGGTGAGCGACGGCTATGAACGGCTCATGGCAACGCCGGTCATTCGAGGCCGCATGGTGGGAGATCAAGATGGAGCGAATGCTCCTTACTCTATCGTGATCAATGAAACGCTCGCCCGCAAATATTTTGCTGATAAAGACCCGCTGGGCCAGCAGATTGACCTCGGCGGAAAGGATACCGGTGCGCTCAAGCCGTACACCATTGTCGGCGTAATCGGGGACCAGGTTGATAGCGCGGTTTCCCAGCGGCCGAATCCATTGCTCCTGGTGCCCTATGAACAGGTTCCGTCCACCTCACTCTATTACCAGATTCTGGTGAAGACAGTTGTTTTTTTCGAAGTCAAGACCCATGGAAACATTGCTGTGGCGTCGGCGATGCGAAATGTTTTTGGACAGACAGCGCCTGACTTTGCTCTGGATAATTTCCAAACCCTGCAGCAAGTGGTTGATTCCAGCAATTTCAGCCAGCGACTGGGACTTTACCTAACCGGCGCCTTTGCCGGCATGGCTGTGCTGATGGTGATTGCCGGGCTTTATGGAGTGCTGGCCCAACTCGTGAGTTATCGGCGGCGCGAAATTGGCGTTCGCCTGGCGCTGGGCTCGACGCGCGCGAGAATTTTGCGCATGTTTCTCCGTCAGGGACTGACACTGGTCATTGCCGGCCTGGTACTTGGAGTGGTGTGTACATTGTGGGCAGGGAAGCTGGTTAAGGCCTTCCTTTATCAGGTGCAGCCGCTTGATGGTTGGACTTACGCCGCCGTTGGACTTCTCTTGATTGTGGTGGGAACTCTGGCAGCGGTGATTCCCGCCCGGAGGGCTGCGGCGGTCGAGCCGATTGAAGCGCTCAGAAACGAATAGAACCCTGATTTCCCTGAGTTAAGTGTCGTGCTTTCGGAGACAGGTGGTAGTCTATCCAGTCCTAAAGGAGACCGCCATGCCTTCCATCTGCTGCTTGAGCACTTGCAGGATTGCCGCGATTTCAATCTTGCTCCTGTCTCTGCTTGGAGTCCACGCCTCCGCACAGAACACGCCCCTCGACAAACAGGTTAGCTCCGTACTCCCTGACGCGCAGACCTTGTATCTGGACTTGCATCAGCACCCTGAACTTTCCTCGCATGAGACGCGCACCGCAGCCGAGCTGGCCAATCACTTGCGCACCCTCGGGTATGAGGTAACGGAACACGTAGGTGGAACCGGTGTTGTCGCCATCCTGAAAAATGGCGCAGGACCAACGGTGATGCTGCGCACGGAGCTTGATGGACTGCCGGTAGAAGAGAAGACCGGACTGGCATACGCGAGCAAAGTTCGGACGAAAGATGATAGTGGACGCGACGTTGGCGTGATGCATGCCTGCGGGCATGATGTTCACATGGCAGCTTTATTTGGGACTGCGGCCATCATGGCCCGCAACAAAGATTCATGGCACGGAACGCTGATGCTGATTGGCCAACCTGCGGAAGAAACCATTACCGGCGCCGACAAGATGCTCAAGGATGGACTGTTCACGCGTTTTCCCAAGCCCGATATCGGGATTGCCATGCATGACACCAACGGCCTTCCCTTCGGCAAAGTGGGAATAACTCCCGGATATGCCAAGGCTAACGCGGACTCAGTCCGTATCACAGTGTTTGGCAAGGGCGGCCATGGTGCCCAGCCGCATACCACAGTTGATCCAGTGCTGATCGCCGCCAGGATCGCGGTGACGGTGCAATCGATCGTTTCGCGCGAGATTAAGCCGGGCGACGCGGCAGTGATCACCATCGGCTATATCCAGGCAGGCACGAAAAACAACATTATTCCTGACGACGCTCAGATGGGTTTCACCGTGCGCTCGTATAAACCGGATGTGCGCCAGCACTTGCTGGCCGGGATTGAGCGCGTGGCCAAAGCAGAGGCAATGGCTGCAGGCGCGGAAAAAATGCCGTTGGTGGAAAAGTACGAGTCAACGTCAGCGGTTTATAACGATCCGGTGTTGACACAGCACCTCGCCGCGACCCTCGAGGGTGTGCTGGGCAAGGGAGCCGTAGTGACGGAAGACCCCATCATGACGTCAGAGGATTATTCTTATTTCGTGGAGCAGGGAGTGCCGTCGTTTTACTTCACGCTGGGCGTGGCCGATCCACAGAAGCTTGCGGACGCGAAGTCAGCAGGCAAACAGCTACCCAGCAATCACTCGCCATTGTTTGCGCCTGTGCCCGAGCCTTCGCTCAAAACCGGCATGACAGCCGAGGTGACGATTCTGCGTGATCTATTGAAGGGAACTCCAGCCGACGTGAAGAAGTTTACTCAGCCGGCGTCAGGGAACTGATCAAGCCTACCGTACAGCCGAGATGTTAGAAAAGCTGGGGCTATATCCCGGCTAATCCCAAAGGAGCTTTAAACTTGATGAAGTTTTCGCGCCGTGATTTTCTTCAGACCGCCGGAATTGCAACCATCGGGCTGGCTCAACCCGCCGTGGCATTCGCCGCGCAGGGCGAGAGCGCCAAACAACCCGAAGCGATTGCGAAACTGAAATCGCGCAAGGCTGAGGCCCAGCCTATCACCACGGCCGAACGTGAACAGCGGATAGAGAAGGCGCGGCAACTAATGGCAGCGAACAAGATCGACGCCATCATGATCACCGGCGGAACGTCACTGGTCTATTTCACGAACATTCACTGGTGGATGAGTGAGCGGCTATTTGCCATCGTGCTGCCAATGAAAGGGAATCCATTTTATGTCTGTCCGGCATTCGAGGAAGACCGGGCACGGGAGCAGATTGCCAGTGGCCCGGGCGGAACCAATGCCGAAGTGCGCACATGGCACGAAGACGAGAGCCCGTATCAGCGAATCGCCGAGGGGCTTAAGGACAGAAAACTGACTGCGGGGAACGTAGGCATGGAAGAGACTGTCCGCTATGTTTTCAGTGAAGGATTAAGTAAAGCCTCTCCGGGCCTGCATCTGGTCAGCGCGACACCCATCACGGCGGGCTGCCGTATGATCAAAAGCCAGCACGAGCTGCAACTGATGAAGCTGGCGAACGAGGTAACACTGGCGGCATATGAAGCCGCTTATCTTTCCACCAAAGAAGGGATGACGCAGAATGATTTTGGAACCATGGTGCAGGCCGCGCACTCGCAGCAAGGTTTTGAGGGTGGCGCAAGTATACAAGTAGGCGAAAACTCGGCTTTACCCCATGGATCGGCCAAGCCGCAGGTGATCCGCGAAGGAACGATTTTGCTGATGGACGGCGGCTGCAAGGTGGAGGGTTATGAATCCGATATCAGCCGTACAGTTGTGCTCGGCAAACCCACCGACAAGATGAAGCAGGTATTTGAGATTGTGCATAAGGCGCAATCAGCGGCGCTGGCAGCGGCCAAGCCCGGCGTGCAATGTCAGGCGGTAGACGCAGCGGCGCGCAAAGTGATCACCGACGCCGGCTACGGTCCCGACTACAAGCACTTCACCCATCGCGTGGGACACGGAATTGGCATGGATGGGCACGAGTGGCCGTACCTGGTGCGCGGGAATACCCTACCGCTGGCTCCCAATATGACTTTCAGCGATGAGCCTGGGATTTATATTCGCGGAGAATTCGGCGTCCGGCTGGAAGATGACATGCACATCACGGAAAATGGGGCGGAGCTGTTTACGCCGCAAAGCGAGAGCCTGGAAGAGCCGTTCGCGAAATCTCCGACCAGCAAAGCTCGCGTCTAACTATCTTTAGTTTAATTGCCAGAAATCTGCAGTGAGCCCGACGTGAGAAAATACTGCCTGCGCCTCCTGCGCGGACTTGACCCGCCATTCAGGGTCGAGGCGATCACCATACCAAAGTTGAGCCAGCATCCATCCCTGGGCCAAAGACATTGTTCCGCCGCGCGGACGGTTCCACTGTTTGCACCAGCGGTCTACGTGTTCTTCCGACCGGAAGAGCAGCATAGTCCTTCAGGTGAATACAATATCGTCATACCAGTGGCGAGCAGGAACAGCGAAGTGAATCAGCCCTTCCTTCTCCTGAATGGTCTCTCGCTTTACATGCAGCATCATGCCGGCGTTGCAGCAGCCACAGGATGCAAGGACGATGCCATCGCGATGAACCGCAGCCAGGATACCCAGCGCGTCCCAAATGCAATTGCCCCACCAGGAGCGCTTGCCTACCTGGGTGGCAAAGGCCGTTGGCACGGCGGAGAACGGCGCAGCCCGCCAGATCTCGCCATTCTCTGCCCGGATGAAGGCGTGTGTGGCACAAAGCTGATCCAATGCGAGGTTAATTTCGCTTAAAGAACGCCGCAGCCCTTTGGCCATCTCTGCGATGAGCGGAGCGCGGCCCGTGCGCACCAGATGATCAAAGACGAAAGAACGTAAACTGGCGTCGATGCTACGCAGCCTGAGTTGTTTCTGCCTGCTCATGAAAGTAGCAATCTCCGGCAGTTTCCTATTTCAGCGCGTTCGCGATAAACGCTCCCACGTCTTTCTTTAGCTCGCCTAAAGAAGAATCCTGGATATACATCATGTGTCCGGCGCCGTAATATCCAAGACTCACCTTGGCATGCTGGGCCTGGTCCAGATTCATGTGGTTTAGCGTATATTGCGTGGCAAAGTAAGGAGTGGCCAGGTCGAAATAGCCAGAGCCGACAAACAGCTTCATGAAAGGATTTTTATCAAAAGCGTCTTTCAGCGAGCGGGCTGTATCAGGGAAGCCGCCGCGCTGTACGCCCCAATCCCACTCATCAAAGCGGAAGCCCCCGCCCAGGATGTAATACTCCAGATCTGATTTGTAGCCCAGTTCACTGCGTACATATTGATTGAACATGGCCGTGTACGGCGGACGAATCGCGCTCATGCTGGGATCAAAGCTCGCGGTGTCATCGACGTTAGAGCTTGAAGTTCCGGTAAAACGGCTGTCGAGTCGGCCGATGGTCAGCCGTTTGTCGCGCAAAAGTTCTTTGGTGAAATGAGATTCCTCAATGCGCAGGTTGCTCTCGTCGATATAAGTCTTGCTCAGGCCGGTGTAACGCGCTAGGTGATCGATCACGTCCTGGCGTTCCTGCGGAGTAAGTCGGTCGCCCTTGGCAAGCGCGTCGGCATAAGGACCGGCGGCCCACTGCTCGACTTCAGAACGCAGCTTGTCAAAATTCTGCTCAAACTCAGGGCCTAGTTTTTTGTGGTACCACGCGGCACTTGCATAGGTGGGCAGGAAAAGCACGAAGGGAAGATCGTTGCCCGGAGAGCCGTCTGTGGTTTGAAAGTTCAGGATACTGGAGATCAGCATGATGCCGTTGAACGCGATGCCGTGTTCTACCAGGTAACCGGAGAGGCCGGCGGCGCGCGTGGTGCCGTAACTTTCGCCCACCATGAAGAGCGGAGATGACCAGCGCTCCGAACGTCCCAGATAAAGACGGATGAACTCGCCTACGGATTCGATATCGCCGCGCAGGCCGAGAAACTTTTTAGTCTGATCGCGTTTTACGGCGCGACTATAGCCGGTGCCCACGGGATCGATGAATACAAGATCGGTCTGGTCGAGCCAAGTCTGTTCGTTATCGACCAATTGGTATGGTGGCGGAGGCATCATGCCATTGGGCTGCATGCGCACGCGCTTAGGGCCGATAGCGCCCATGTGAAGCCAGACGGAAGCGGATCCTGGGCCGCCGTTGAAAGAAAAGGTCAATGGGCGGTGTTCATTCTGCCCGTCAAGGGTATAAGCGATGTAGAAAATATGGGCTTCCACCTCGCCCGTGTCATTATTCTTGAGCGGCATCATGCCGGTGGTTGCGGTGTAATGCAGCGTTTTGCCGCCAACATGGATTTCATGGTGGGTGACTGTGGGCGCCGGTTCTGCAGGTTCTTTCTTGGCATCCTTGGCGTCGGCGGCCGTGCCGGCTGGCTTGCCCTGGTCTGAGGGACTGGCTGCGGGCGCTGGGGCAGGTGGCCGCTCACCACGGTTCCTTTGAGCGAAAGCGCAGAGCGAAAACAGGAGTATTGCGGCAGTCAAGAAAAGCGAGACGCGGCGCAGCAGCATGGGTGACACTCCACCGAAGGAATTAAAGGACGTGATCTTTAGACGTTCCTGAAGAAAACAGGTGAGTGTAGCTGGCGAGATGGAAAAGGGCAAATCGCGCGTGACAAGTGAAACCGGGCCCAATCAGACCTGGTGAAGTAGTCCGGGTGGCCGCTGCGGCAGTGGCTCAGAGCGCTGGTGGCTCTTGAAATACCACATCAGCAATATAAGGAAGAAAACGATCGCGAGCATGAGAATGCCAAAGTGATGGCCGGCGGTATCAGAACGGCGCCCTTGGGAGCGAGGTGTCATGGTAACTTAGACGCAACTTCTGCCACTAAGTGTCGGTCCCCACACGAAACTTGAGAAAACTTTGCTGATTCATATCTTGGGGTTTTGAGGCAACACTTGGGCCATTAGGGCGGCATTATTACTCCTTTTTTGCCGCCGTCATGGCCCTGAGGTAATGGTTCTTAGTGGGTGGGAACAACCAGATCGCGGTCGAGGCGTACTTCCAACTGTGTGCCTTTGTCCAGTTTCATGTCACCGCCTTTAAAAAGATAGCTGGTTCCTGTTCCAAGGCCCGCGCCCGCGGCTGCTCCAATAGCTGCGCCCTTGCGCCCGCCAATCACCGATCCAGAAACCGCGCCAACTGTCGCGCCAATGGCAGCATCAGTAATTACTTTTCTTTTGTCAGGGCCCTTGCGATAGACTTCGCCTTCTTCGCCGCTGGCCTTGATGGAAGGATCTCCCGGAACACCGGTGACAGTTCCAATCAGCGGGACCCATCCATTGCGGGTTTCGATTTCATCCAACGCTAGCTGCATCTTGGAACCGGTATAGCCGTGCTCAAAGCGGCCGACATGGCCCTTGATGGTCCGGCCTTTAGGAATAATCAATCCGCTGGGCGTGACCAGGTCTTCGCGAAGCTCGGCTTTGAAGTGTTTGCCGTCCTGCATCTTCTTGGTGTCGAGGGTATCTTTCAGCTTGATAATAAATCGCGACCCGTCAGGGATAGCATTTGGAGGCGCTCCATAGGTCGAAGGGTGGTTGCCAGGTCCGGGATACGCCGTCGGCGACTGCGCGGGCGGAGGTGTATTTCCATCACTTGGACGAGTCTTAAGAACCGGATCGTTCGAACTTCCGTTCTCCTGGGCGATGGCACCCAGACCTAAAACCAACACAACGGTACAGACGGAGGCTGCCCACTTTGCCTTCATGACGTTCCACCTCAATAGATTTTAGAAAAGCTTGATGGCTGAGATGCCTGGACACTCCAGAAATGCTGCTTCAAGACGCACAATTTTTGTAAAGAGTGGCTTGGTACGCGTTCCAGCGATCGCATACAACGATGCGTAACCCAGGAATCAGGACATTACCAAAGTAACTGTCCGGGGGTACAATTCGCGGCCATTTTGAAGCATCATATTTGTGAGCAAGTGCCGATTCCCCGGAAAGGGAATATGACATGAAGAATTGGTTTCTGCCTGCAACACTGCTGGGATTAAGTGGCCTGGCGCTGGTCTTTGCCAGCGAAAAGGGCCGTGAGCACGTTCGCCACTTCTTTGACGATTTGCTGGAACATGGCGATCCGCTGGGTGAATTCAACAAGTTTTGCGATGACCAACTGGAAGCCATCCAGCAAAACCTGGACCGTGTGGCGAAGGCCCTTGAAGGGCCGCACCCCGGTTAACCTGCGATCTTGTTGATTGTTCCGGCCATGCGGACGTCGCGTTGTGTCACTCCCCCGGAATCATGCGACACCAGGGCCATGGTGATTGTGTTGTAGCGAATGTCGATGTCAGGATGGTGGTTGGCCTGCTCGGCCGCCTCAGCCACCTTGTTTACAAACTGCATTGCTGCCTTAAAATCGGGAAAACGGAAAACGCGCTGAATAGCGGTCCCGTTACGCTGCCACCCGTTCAATGAAGTGAGTTCCTGTTGAATTTCTGCATCCGTGAGCACAGCCATAAGCGCACCCCTTCCTATCTATCCAGCCCTGATTCTAGTGTGTAAACAGGGAAATTGCAGCACGAAGACGGGTCAAGAATCGATCTTAAGTCCCGGGGAAAAGCCGAAGGTGAATAGTTAAGTAGCCCGGCTCGTTGCGGCAAGGACCGCGACCTGCTTTGAAGGATAACTGAAATGATCAATCTGGGAGTTGATCTCTTTGCGCAGATCTTCCCAGATAGTGTCCGGCATATCGAGGAAGACACGGACGACTTCAGGGTCAAACTGGCGGCCGGAGAACCGCTCCACCTCTTCACGCGCCACCTGAATAGTCTGGGCTGCGCGATAAGGCCGGTCAGAAGTGATGGCGTCAAGCGTGTCAGCAACGGAGAAGATACGCGCGCCCAGAGTGATGTTTTGGCCGCTTAAACCCCGCGGGTAACCAGTGCCGTCATAACGTTCCTGATGAGAGTAAACGATTTCAGAGGCTTCCGAGAGGAACGGAATTTTCTTGAGCATCTGGTATCCGCGGAAGCAGTGCTCGCGCATGATCTCGGTTTCGGCCTCAGTCAAGGCGCCAGGTTTGCGCAAGATGGCGTCCGGAATGGCCATTTTGCCGATGTCATGCAGAAAGGCGCCGCGGGCAATCACGCGGATTTTCTCGCCGGAAAGCCCCATCGCGCGGGCAATGGCGATGGTGAATGCAGTGACGCGCTTGGAGTGGCCCTCAGTTTCGGCGTCTTTCAGATCCAGGGCATCGCCAAGAGCTTCAAGAGTAATATCGTACGAGCGCTCCAGGTCGGTCATGGCCTGACGAAGCTGTTCTGTACGGGCTGCCACCAGGGACTCAAGGTTTGACTGATAAGCCCGGTTTTCCAGCTTTAGCCGGCGATGTTCCAGGGCCCGGCGAACCATGGCCAGAAGCTGTTCACGCTCAAAAGGCTTGAGCAAATAGTCATAAGCGCCATTGCGGATGGCCGCCAGAGCCACAGAAATATCATGGACCGCGGTGACCATGATCACCGGCATGTCTGGGTATTTTTCTTTCGAACGTTCCAGTAACGCAATGCCATCGAGCTCCGCCATCATCAGGTCTGACAGCATCAATTCGAACTCGCCCGTGGAATTCAGAAGGGCCAACGCTTCCATGCCGGAGGCGGCCTGCCGGGTCTTGTACCCTGCGGCGCTAAGCATGGACGAGATGATCTCCCGGATCGGCTCCTCGTCGTCGACAACCAGTATGCGTTCTGTAGCCATTGGGAAATTTACCTGTGGGGAGCATTAATGTAACCCAGAGTTACCCGAAATACAATGGTACTAATACCTAAAAAACGATTCGAAAACCGGAAATTCGTGGTATACAGAGGTTAACCCTACTTCGAATAAGAAACCCTTTTGAATTGACCATGAACCTCACCCTTCAATCGGCATTTCTGGCTGAAATGTCGACTTTGCTGATACTGCTGGCCGGCGCCATACTTTTGTACAGCAGTTTCCGCGAAAAATATCTGGTTCCATGGATAGCCGGCTGGAGCGTGTTTACCCTTTCCAAGGTCTTTCTGGCCCTGAGTTCGCCCCGTCCCATGCTGCAGCTCTGGACAGCCCTGGCTTATGGTACTTATGTCATTTCGGTAGGGCTGTTTGCGACCGCGGTTTTTTTCTATGTTTCGCAACGCAAGCTGTTGTGGCCATCCGTCCTTGCCCTGAGCGCGGCATTGCCCCTGGAAATAGCTTATTCGGTGTGGAAACCGTATCCTGCACTGCACTATGCAGCCTTCTTGCTGTGCTGGATGGTGTGTATTACGGCGTCAACGCAGCTTGTGCTTTTTGCCTGGGGCAGGACCAGTCTGGGGCGCTGGCTGCTTGCTGCAATGCTGGTGCTGTTGCATTTGGATACGGTAGGCAGCGTCCACCACATTGTGGGTACGGACCTGGTGGTGGATTTGCTCCTGGGACTCGGCATGATGACCATTGTGCTGGAAGATTCACGCACGCAGGTCCAGCGACTGGACGCACTGAATACCATCACGCATCAGATCTCCGATTCCCGCGAATTCGAACCCACGGTCGGCACGATTCTGGAAGAACTCAGGAAGATTACCCGCGCTAAAGCTTCATGGTTCCGCGTCCTTGAGGACGGCAAGCTGGAAATGGCCGCCCACAGGGGACTCTCGCAGGCCTTTGTTGATAAAGTCACGACGATTGAAACGGCCCGCAGCGTGAGCGGCTTTGCGTTGCGCGAAGGTGATGTTTACGTTGTGCGGGCGGCGGAATCGACGCCGGAAATCCGTGCTGCGCTTATCAGCGAAGGTATCCATCACCTCTTACTGGTGCCGGTGGAAGGGAAGAATTCACCGGTGGGCATGTTTGTCCTGGGGATGCCGCAGTTCCGCGCTTATACCTCGCGGGAAAAGAAGTTTCTGAAGGTGGCAGCCAAACAGCTTGGAATGGCCGCGGAAAACCGCAAGCTGCTGCAGCAGTTGGTCCACTCACGCAATGAGTGGGCAAGTACGTTTGATTCCATTCCGGACTGCATCCTGGTCCATGATCTGGATCACCGGATACTGCGGGCCAACAGCGCGCTGTTGGGACGACTCCAGCGCACGCGCAAAGAAGTGATGCACAATCTGTGCAAGGATGTTTTGCCGGGCGCCGGCACAAACTGGAGCGGATGTCCTTACTGTGCGCATGCCGAATGTGCAGGCGAAGAAGATCCGTGCTTTGGCGGGTATTCCGTGGTTTCCACCTCGGCGTACATGGGAGAGAACCAGTCCCGCGTCGGCACGGTACACGTGATCAAGGACATTACTGAATCCAAGGCAGCAGAAGAGCGATTTACTTCGCTGTTCAACCATATGCACGAGGGCGTATTTGTTTCCACGCCGGAAGGCAACATCCTGGATTGCAACGAGGCTTTTGTGCGCATGCTGGGATATGACAGTAAAGATGACATCCTCAGGCTGGACGTGGCGCAGTCACTCTATGCGGATATAGAAGACCGGGAAAAATTCCTGAGCGAGATTTCCCGGCATGGCTTCGTCAGGAACTTTGAGATACTGCTGCGCTGCAAAGACGGCCGCAAAATCCACGTGATCGAGAGCAGTTTTGCCACGCGTGCTCCGAGCGGAAAAATTGAGCGCTACCAGGGCGTGGTGCTTGATGTAACGGAAATGAAGCGCGCAGAAGACGAGATAAGGCGGCGCAACCGCGAATTGTATGTTTTGAACAATATCGCGGTCACCTTTAACCAGTCCTTTGATCTGGATGAAATCCTGCAGTTGATCATGCTGCAGATGGTGGAGCTATTTTCGACGGACACGGCTGCCGTCTACCTTTTCGATGAGGAAACCCAGTCGCTCACTAAGAAATCTTCCTACGGCCATCGCACCACGTGGGCGGTGGAAAGTGAAAGCGTGGCGCTGCCGGCGGAATTCGTTGACTCGATCAAGGCCGAACACACTGAAATCATCGATCAGGAGGACCTGCCGCGCCTCCCCAAGGTGCTGCAACGGGCAGTTGAACTGGAAGGTCTGCGTTCCTGGCTATGGGTGGTGTTGTGGCGTAAAGACAGAGTCCTGGGCGTGCTGGCCAACAGCAGCCGCGCTCCCCGGGAATTTTCGCGGTCAGAACAAGGCGTGATGATTGCCGTGGGGCGGCAATTGGCAACGACCATCGAGAAAGTGCAGCTTTATAACGAAACCCGGCAAGCTTACGAAGACCTGCGTCGCACACAGGAACAGCTGCTGCAAAGCGAAAAGATGTCCGCTGTGGGGCAGTTGATTTCAGGCGTGGCCCATGAACTGAACAACCCGTTGACGGCCATCCTGGGATATACGCAGTTGCTGGAAAGCGAAACGCTGGAACCGCGCGTGGCAGAGTTCATCCAGAAGCTGCGCAAGCAAGCTCAGCGCACACAAAGGATCGTGCAAAACCTGCTGTCCTTTGCACGCCAGCACAAGCCCAAGCGGATGCACGTTGACCTGCGCAGTGTAGTGGAGGACACAATCGCTCTTCGCGACTACGATCTGAAGGTCAATAACATCGCAGTCGAGCGAGAATTCGAGGCCGTGCTTCCCTCAGTGGTCGCTGATCCGCACCAGCTTGAGCAGGTCTATCTCAACATCATCAACAACGCAGCGGACGCAATGATGGACGGCGGGCGCGGAGGCAGGCTGCGCGTCAGCATCGCCACAGAAAACGGAACTGTGGTTACGTCCTTCCATGATTCGGGCCCTGGTATTTACGATCCGAAACACGTCTTCGATCCGTTCTATACCACCAAGGGCGTGGGCAAGGGAACCGGCCTGGGGTTGAGCATCTGTTACGGCATTGTGAAAGAGCATGGAGGCGAGATTTCTGCTCAGAACCATCCCAGCGGAGGCGCGCTGCTGCAAGTGCGGTTGCCTGGTGCTGTAGGCGAGAAACCGGTTACCGAGCGCGACCGCATTGTGGCACGGCGAGAATCGCGCCTTGAAGGTAGTGTTCTGCTGGTGGATGACGAAGAAGCCGTTCTTGACCTAGAGCGCGAAGTTCTCAGCGCCGCGGGCTTGAACGTAGTTACGGTATCTTCCGGCGCAGAGGCCGTGGAGTATCTGAAAAATGAGGATTTCGACGTTCTCCTTCTGGACAGCAAGATACCTGGAACATGGTCAAGCGAAGCTGTATTCCACTGGATGGAACAGAACCGTCCGGAACTGGTACCGCGGACGGTGTTTGTGCTTTCCAACGTATCTGACCCGGCCGTGCGCGCTTTTGTGGACGCAACCAAAATCTTCTGCCTGGTCAAACCATTTGAGGTTTCTGACCTGCTTGCGGTGGCACGCCGCGTCTTGCGCAGGGTAAAGGCAGCCTCAAGTACGCATTAACGCGTGCGCGTCCCTCGCACCAGTAGCTCTCCCGCTCCTGGCACTCTGGCAAATGCGAGAGCAGCGCTGCGAATCCATTTAGGCGCGGCAAACGCACTGCGCAACCGTGCAGCATTGCGAAATGCCCGTGTGAAGCGTTTACGATAAGCGCCCAGATATTGCCGGTGTGCTTGCTCCAGTGAACAGGTTCCGCGCAGGAAGGGGATGATGGATTGCGCAACCAACGTCCCGCTTTGGAGCGCGAGCGAGATACCGTCGCCGGCAAAGGGATCGATAAAACCTGCAGCGTCACCCGCAAGGAACATGCCATCCAATTCGGTTACTGGTTCTCGGAAATAGAGCGGCGAAGTGGTGACCGTGGCAAACAGCGGGCGCCAGGCGCGGCTGCGCTGGGACAAATGCGGCTCTTTGGCAAAAACATCTTCCAGAGTGTGTGCTACATCGGCGCGGACCATGGCGCAGGCATTGATCGAATCTGGGCCAACGGGAGTAACCCCACAATAGCCGCCCGGAAAGAAATAGAGATCGACAGACTGCGGCGGTGATGGCTCAGAGAAGTGCGCCTTCAGACCGAGCCATTTGTCTTTGCCTGTAACGTCGAATTGCGTGAGCTTTGACCAGCGTCCAGTGGCATTGACGACGGCGCGTGCAGAATAGGTGCTTTCCGTGGTGCCTACATGGAAAACTTCATTCCGTCGCACTTCGTTGACGATAACGCTTTCGCACGCCGTTACTCCTGCGCGCCGCGCGGCGGCAAAAAGCGCTGGGTCAAGATCGAAGCGTGGAATGCTTTGCGCGGCAGGTTTAACTGGAAGAGTGAGCGCCTTGTTGTCCAGGAATATTCGCGACGATACGATTTGCGCGCAAGATTGAAACTGCCCGCCATCCAGAAGGCCATGCAGCAAACCTAATGACTCTGGAGACACAAACTCCCCGCAGACCTTCTGTCGAGGAAAATGGTCTTTTTCCAGCAGTAGTACCTTCGCACCTGCGCGAGCGGCGGTAATAGCGCAAGCGGAACCTGCCGGGCCCGCGCCGACAACGATCAGATCATATTGGGCGGTTGCTTCCAAACGATCACTCCCATACGGAAAAGAAAAAACTTTCTGATCTCAATGTTCTCCGGCGACGTCACGGGCGCCAGCATCTTTCTAACCTCTTTGACAGTGTAAGCCCGGCGTACGGAGGCCAGGGCATCATGCCGCGTGATGCGGCTGCGGTAAAGAGGCATGCCCAGATAACCGAGCGCCAGATGCACCGGATGGCGTTGCAGGTCATGGATAAGAAATGCGTGGCGCGCCACGCGCAGGCCTTCGCGGGCGAAACGCACAATCTCTTGGGGCTCAAGGTGATGCAGAAAAAGGGAGCAGCCCACCGCATCAAAACTATTGTCGCGAAAGGGAAGAGCCAGAGCATCGCCGCAAACGCCGGGATGGATTTTGCTCAGGTGCGTTGGGGCTCGATCAAGAATGACAGGGTGGGAAGTAATGCCTGAACGGGCCAGCGAGCGTTGCGTGCGGGTGGCGACATATCCTTCGCCACCCGCCACATCCACCCAGGAAATCTGTTTCAATCCGCGCTGCTGCACGACCCGCCGCAATAAACTGGACATGGTATGCACCCCGCCAAACCAGCTGTTGAACATGCGCAGATCTTTGAGGGATGTGGCTACTTCGCGAGGAGTACCAGCGTCGGTATCGAGCAGTTCGGCCACCACAACGCGCTTCATGCTCAGACCCGGGCCAATTCTTCTTCCAGCAACTGCTTATTGTAGAGGTCAGTATAGTAGCCGTTGCGCGCGATGAGCTCTTCATGCGTGCCCAGTTCCACCACCTGGCCCTCATGCAGCACGGCGATGCGGTCAGCATTGCGCACGGTAGAGACGCGGTGGGAAATAAAGATGGTGGTCCTGTCACGCATTACTTCGCGCAGATGGTTGAGGATTGTTTCCTCGGTGTAAGTATCCACGCTGGAAAGAGCGTCGTCCAGGACGAGAATACGCGGGTCGCGGATGATGGCGCGCGCAATCGCGCTGCGCTGTTTTTGTCCGCCGGAGAGCGTGATGCCGCGCTCACCTACCAGCGTTTTATAGCTTTCAGGAAAGCCTTCGATATCGGCAGCGATGTTGGCGGCGGCGGCGGCGCGCTGAACTTGATCGTCGCTGGCGGTCTCCACTCCGAAGGCAATGTTCTCACGCACGGAGTCGCTAAAGAGAAAAGTTTCCTGCGGGACAAAGCCAATATTCTGGCGCAGGGTTTCCAAAGGATATTCACGGATAGGCCGACCATCGATCAACAGAGAACCGGGAGATGCGTCATAAATGCGAGGCAGCAGGTTTACCAGCGTGGTCTTGCCTGAGCCGGTAGGTCCCACGATCGCCAGGCTGCTGCCAGCCGGTATGGTGAGGTTCACGTCTTTAAGTATCGGGGCGCCGTCATAGGTAAAATCAAGGTGACGGAATTCAATCTCACCGCGCAATGCGGTGGTTGCCAGGAGATCAGGGGCGACCTCAGCATCGGTAATTTCAGACCGGGCAACCAGGATTTCGTTGATACGGCCCATGGAAGCGGTTCCGCGCTGGAAAATGTTGATGACCCAGCCAAGTGCTATGACCGGCCACGTCAGCATCACGATGTAGGTGTTAAAAGCGACAAAATCGCCCAGGCTGATGTGATGCATGAGCACTTCACGCCCGCCCATCCACAACACCAGCACCAGAGCAAGGCCAAGCAAAAGCTCCAGCGTAGGCCATAACATGCCGGTAAGGCGCGCCAGAGGCAGGCTGCGGGTCACATATTCCTGGTTGGTGGTTTCAAAAAGCGCGATCTCGGCTTCTTCCTGGGCATAGGCTCGGACCACGCGGGCGCCAGAGAAGTTTTCCTGGGCGCGGGCAGAAATATCGGAAAACTGCGCCTGAATTTTTTCGAATCGCTCATGGATCCGCCGGCCAATGTATTGCACAACAATGCTTGCGATGGGCAGCGGCGCGAAAGCATACAGCGTCAGCTTGGGACTGATCTGCCACATGAAGACCAGCGCAACGGCCGTAAACACCAGTGTGTTTGCCGAATACATAATGGCCGGCCCAAGCAGCATGCGCACTGCATTCAGGTCATTGGTGGCGCGGGCCATGATGTCACCCGTCCGGTTCTTCTGGTAGTAAGAGTAAGAAAGCGATTCAAGGTGGCGAAACATGTCATTGCGCAGATCGTATTCAATCTCACGCGAGACGCCGATCACCAGCCAGCGGGTCAGAAACTGGAATACACCTTTGCCTAACGCCAGTCCCACCAATAGCGCCGCAAAAATCAGGATCTTTTGATGCGTAATGCCGTGCCGGTTCAGGTCGTCCACGGCGCGGCGTACTACCTGAGGCGAGAGCACCCACAGGCCGTTATTGAACAGCACCGTAATCGCGCCCCAGAACAGCGTGACGCGATACTTATTGAGATAGGGCCACAGCGGCTTGAGATTTTTGCCCATGAATGTTAATAGATGATTTTAGCAGGGGGAAGGGAGCGAGAAACGGGGGAAGTATTGTCAGATTCGGACTGACATGTTTCTGCAAAATTTCTGCAAAAAAGTCAGCTACACACGTCGCGGGTTAGTGATCCTTCTCACCCCCGCGATATGCCATCCTGAGGCGAGCCACGTTCACTGCAAAGTGTTCGATACGGTTTCCGCGAAGCCGAAGGATCGGCTCCGCTACACGATAGGGCTACCCAAAAACTGCTTGTATGATCGGCTACCCTGAAGAGTAGCGGAGCAGGTCCTTCACCTCGCATCTAGAGCATGGTAAAGGAAGAGCATCGTGCTCGGCTCAGGATGGCGCATTCATGAGGATAGAGATTGGTGATTCGGGATGCAGCAATCCTAGAACCGCTTTAGATACAGTGGCCTTTTTCGTGTTTGACTTGGAGGCGAAGAAAAGGTAGACTGAGATAGCATCTGGCAGCTAGCAATTAGCAACTAGCCTAACCTCAAGAACCAAGCGATAAAGACAGGGCGGTGATGAACGAAAATGCGCAGATTTAACGCGATTTTGAAGCCAGTTTGACGCGATTCGACCCCGATTCAACGCGAAGTTTTCGGGGTTGATTGCAATAACTCTTTTGGAATCATAGTTGAGGCCATGGGGGTGGGGTAGGCAGATTTTGGTAATTGGGTAAATTGGTAATTTGGTAATTGAAAGGCCACAGCAACTTTACTTTATGCAGCAATTCAGCACACCATCACCGGTGTCAGATCCAAAGCCAGATCGCATTTCGGAGGCACGGTACAGCTATTACCGGCGATGCCAGCTGTTCCGTCAGAACGGCGAGCAGTGCAAGGCCCCGGCGGAGAAGGACTTGCACATTTGCTACGCACATGCCGGGCAGCAGGCGATAGCGTTACGCAGAGATCTGGAACAGCGGGTGGTACTGGCAGAGGCCGTGGCGGAGATGCGCCGGCAAGGCCATACAGAATGCGAACTCGAGAATCTTCTTATGGGTTTTAAAGGCATTCAAGTGACATTGGCCCTGATGGCACGGGCAATAATCGGCGGCAGGATTGATTGCAAGACAGCGGGGCGGCTGGTAGTGCATTTGCAGACGATGTCAAAGCTGTTGTGGACGCTTCACAAAAGCAAGACCTTACCACTAAAAGACAAAGACACTGATAACACTGATCTGGAGAATGTAGCCAAGAATAATCCAGCCGCGAATGAACGATCGAAAAGACGCGACTTGTCTTAATCTCACCAGGGTTTAACGCTGAAAAAATGGCGATTGGACGCGTCAATACGGGTGCGCGGATCATCTTGGAAGGGCGAGTATACAGAGATCGTGGCCAGGCACATGGCCCACCGAAATTGAGAGCAGCATGAATTGGAAATACAGAAGTTTTTAGTGATCGATCTGGCTGATACCAGCCAGAAAAACGGCTCTTTGACAACCGAATAGGCAGTACTCGCTGGTGATGAACTTGCCTTCACGATGGCGTCTTCATAATCAGATACCCGCCCGCCAATCCAAAGATCAAATCAGGTGACCATGCGGCGATGAGCGGGGGAAGCTGGCTGACGTTGCCCATGGCTTCAAACAAGCTGGAAGTCAGAACGTACGTTACACCAATGACCAGCGCTACCACCACACCGCTGAGAGCGCCGCGGCGTCCGCCGGAAAGCGCGAAAGGCACGGCAAGCACGGCCATGACCAGCGTGATCAGCGGGAAGGCGATCTTCTTCTGCAGCTGAACGCGGAGACGCACCACGTCAAAGCCGCCTTGCTGCAGGTCATAGATATAGCGTTGCAGTTCGTCATAGTTCATCTCAGACGATTGCAGGACCTCTTTCTTGAAGTAGGTAGGCGGCTCGTTCAGCTCGGCAAAGGTGCTGACGTCAAATTTGCGCAGCTCTTCCTGCGGATCTGCGCCCTGGGAGTTGCTCCATGTAGCGCTGCCAGCCGTTTTCAAAAGTCCATTTTTGTAAATGCTCCGCCCATCGCGCCCGGGCGGCGTAGACGCGCTTGACCATCTGGAACGAGCGCGGATTGAGTTCAAATACCGATACGCTGCCGAAGGTGTTACGGTCGGGGTCAAAAGCCTCGTAATAATAAATCTTGCGATTTTCCACCGTGCCGTCGGATCGCTTTTTGCTCTCGCCAAAAATCCATTTGCGGTCAGGACGCAGGTAAGTCTGAGCCGGCTTGCCTTTAATCATGTTACGCAACGTCTCAACGCGCTTGTTGGCATAAGGCAGGTACCACTGGTCGAGCACAAAAAGCCCGCCGGCCAGAGTGGTGGCGATAATAAGAATCGGGATCACGGCACGGTAGATGCTTACGCCTGTGGCTTTCATGGCGGTGATCTCGTTCGATTTCTGCATCAGCCCGAACATAACCAGCACGGTCAGCAACACGGCCAAAGGGGTGACCTGATAGAGCACGGATGGAACAAAGTTAAGAAGGTATTCAAGCTGGGTGAGAAGTGGAATTTTCTTTCTCACAATGTCAGAGAGCAGTTCAAAGTAGGTAAAAACCAGGAATAGAACCAGCAGGCTGGAAAGGATGAGCAGCAGATAGCTGACGAAGCTGCGCAGGACGTAGTCGTCGAGAATGAGGGGGAAGCGGGTGCTGAAAAGACGGCCGCGCCTGCGGCTTCCATTGGTCGCTGGCTCTTCAGATTTGGAGTTAAACAACTTGCCGAACGCGTCCTTGAATTGACCCAGCAGCATCTGGCCAAGGCCGAGCTCGATGGGAATTTTATCCGTGCGCCAGAGCAAGGCTGCGCCGATGAGCCCAAAGACGATGTTGGCCATCCACACGCCGAGCACGGGCGACATCTTCCCACCGCGCGCCAGCGATACGCCGATGATCGAGATGAAATAATAGATAAACACCAGAACGATCGTGAGCACAAAGCCGGCGCCCTTTCCGCCCTTTTTGGCGGAAAGGCCAAGGGGAATGCCAATCAGCACAAGCACCAGGCAGGCCGTGGGCAGCGCCAGCCTGCGGTTGAATTCAATCCAGTACCAGCGGGCAAATTCCTTGTTGGGGTTATATTTCTGGCGGTAAAGCTCGCGGGTGCTCAGTTGCGCCACGGGAACGGTTTCCTGCGCAGGTTTGGTCACCGGCGGCAGGCTGATGGCGATGTCGGTTTCCTCAAAGGTGGTAATGGTGTACTGGTCAGGTGTGCGGGAGTTCGTGTCATGCGTTTCGCCGTTGATTAAATGAAGCCGGATGGCATCCGCGCCGGCAGCGCTGACAATGGCTTCTTTGGCGATGGTAATCTTCGGAGCTCCCGGAGCACTGATGTCAGCGTCAAAGACATTCTTCCAGACTGCGGCGCCTGAAGCGCTGGAAACGTCTTCCACGTAAAGCACATGGTTCTTAAAGCCTTCATAGAAAACATGAGGCTGGACCTCAAAAGAAATCTGCGTGGCTGCCAGTTTATTCTGCAGGCCTGCCAGGGCTGCTGCGGATCGGGGCTCGATGATCACCGTATTGACCAGCGCCAGCATCCACGCGGCAACGCCAAATAGCGAAATGATTTTGAGGAATTTGCGGACACTCACGCCGGACGCACGCATCGCCGTGACTTCACTATCAGCCGCCATGCGGCTCAGACCAAGCAGGATGCCTACGAGGACCCCCATGGGGATGGTGACTTTCAATGCCGCGGGAAGGGTAAGAAAGAAAATTTCCGCTATGCTGGGAAAAGGAGCGCTGTTGCGCACCACGACTTCAAGAATGCGCGTAAGTTCGCGCATAAAAATGACAAACGTGAAGACGGAGGCCCCGATGAGCCCGTGCCAGAGCACTTCCTTCAGTATGTAGCGGGTAAAGATGCGCACGCGTTTTTCTTGAGCCGGTTGCGGGCGTGAGCGTAGCGGGAGCCCGCAGGCGAAATCCTGAGCGCCAAAGCGCGAAGGATCTCAGGCTTCTGAAAGTCTAGCAGAAGCCCGCTTGTGTTATTAATGGATAATCAATGGGTACGCCCGCAATCCATCTGCTGTTTCTCTGGCACATGCACCAGCCGTATTACAAGGACCTGGTCACCGGGGAATATCGCCTGCCCTGGGTGCGTTTGCATGCGCTCAAAGACTATTACGGCATGGTGAAGCTGCTGGATGAATTTCCCGGCCTGCACCAGACGTTTAACCTTGTCCCCTCGCTGATCACGCAGTTGCAGGAGTACGTCAACGGAACGGCGCAAGATCCTTTCTTGCAGGTAGCGGCAATGCCAGCTCCTGAGATGGACCTGGCGGAGCGGCTGTTTGCGATCCAGTATCTGTTTCAGGCCAACGCGGAAAACATGATTGGCCGCTATCCGCGCTATCGCGAGTTGTGGCAGGAGTTTCACGCACGCCCCCAGGATGCGCAGACCAACGCCCGGCGTATGAGCAACGGCGACCTTACCGATCTCCAGGTGCTCTCGCAGATCGCCTGGATGGATGAATTTTTTCTGGACGATCCCATCGTCAGCGAACTGATCAGCAAGGGCCGCGAATTTTCGCTCAAAGACCAGCAGCAGGTGATCCAGATTCAACAGGAGTTTCTGGCCAAGGTGCTGCCGGCCTATGCAGCGGCAGGGAAGCGAGGTGCGATTGAGATTTCAACTTCGCCTTTTTACCATCCCATCCTGCCGCTGGTTTGCGACACCAGCATGGGTGCCGTTTCCCACAATGGCCTTCCGCTGCCAGCGCAGCGGTTTCGCCATCCGGAAGACGCGCGTGAGCAGATCGAACGCGGCCTGACTCTACATGAACAGGTCTTTGGATCGCGGCCCCGCGGCATGTGGCCGTCAGAAGGAAGCGTGTCGAACGAAGCCCTGAAAATTGCCCATGAGTCGGGAGTGACGTGGATGGCAACTGATGAGGGCGTGCTGTGTCGTTCGTTGGGAACGATTTTCGAGCGAGATGGCAACGGACGGCTGGATGCTGGAAGCGCCGAACAGCTCTACCAGATCTTTCGTTGGCAGCAGGGCGGGGCGGAAATGAATATGGTGTTCCGCGATCACTCGCTGTCTGATTTGATCGGATTTGTTTACTCCGGCGTGCCGGCAAAAGAAGCGGCGGATGATTTTATCCGCAGAGTGAAACAGGCTGCTGAGCCGGTGCTGGCGAAAGGCAGGACGGCTGTGGTGCCGATTATCCTGGATGGCGAGAATGCGTGGGAGTATTACCCGCAGTCAGGGCGCGAATTCCTGCGCCGGCTTTACGATAGCATTCAAAAAGATCCCTCCATTGAGCCACTGACGGTGTCGGAAGCCATTGATCGGGAATCTTCCCCGCAGATAATCGGGTCAATTGTGCCGGGCTCGTGGATCAACTCGAATTTCGATGTATGGATCGGAGCGCCCGAGGACAACGTAGCCTGGGATCAGCTCACTGCGGCACGCGATTTCTTCCAGGAAAATGTGGGCAAGGCGTCTGAACAACAGACAGCGCTGGCGTATGAAGAGCTGCTGATCGCGGAAGGCAGTGACTGGAACTGGTGGTATGGCCCCGAACACCATTCAGCCAACGATCGCGATTTTGACGAGCTCTACCGAAAGCATCTCTCCAACGTCTATCTTGCGCTGGGTGGCACACCGCCAGACGCGCTGGCGCAGCCAATTGCGGGCGTCCACGCCAAACCGCAGTTCACGCCGCAAACCACGTATATCCACCCGGCGGTGGACGGAAAGAACATTGGTTACTTTGAGTGGTTGGGCGCGGCATCGCACGTTGCCGACCGGCACTCTTCAGCCATGCACGGAAAGATTTTTCTACTGGATACGGGCTATGCAGGTATTGATGAAGAAAACCTCTACTGTCGGGTGGATTTTATCGACGATCCGGCCGACTGGGCCACCGGAGATACGCGCCTTGTGGTGACGATTGAAAGCGTGGCTTCTGGCGGCAGTGGAGGCCAGGCGGTTCGCCTGGAGGCTGATATATCAGAAGGAAAGCTGCGCGGATGGAAGCTGGGCGAGAACGGCCAGCAAAAGGATGCAGAATCGGTTCGAGTGGGGATTGGATCAATTTTTGAGTGCCAGGTTCCGCTCAAGCTGCTGAATGCCACGATGGAAGCTCGGCTGCGCATTCGCTTTTCCTTGTGGCGCGATGGCTTGCCGCTGGATGCTCTCCCACAGGAGGGTGCCATCGAGGTGCGCGTGGCTCCGGAAAGCGAGTTGAGCGCCCTGCCTTACGCGAAGCCGTGAGGATCAGTAATCGGTATTTTAGTACTTGGTATTTAGTACTTAGGATTTTAGTGTTTAACGTCAATTTTTTTGTCACTCGTCATCCCGACTGTCCGTTAAGCGAGCGCGCGTTTTTATCAGCGCGTGAGTAGGACGGAGGGACCCTGTGCTTGCCTTTAGGTTCACGCTATCGCTATAGCCATAAAGGCTGCAGTTTCGCCTATCCTGAAATGCGCCGATCCTACAAACAAGGCCAAATACCAAGTACTAAATACCAAGTACTGAATTGAGGGTGAGCCCGACTTGCGCGGCGAGCCCGTCGCATCAGGTGCTGATAATTTTTACATGGATGTGACTCTCAAGCGGTTTGGAGCGCAGCGACTATAAGGAAGGATTGAGGGCGAGCCCGACTTGCGCGGCGAGCCCGTCGCATCAGGTGCTGATAATTTTTACATGGATGTGACTCTCAAGCGGTTTGGAGCGTAGCGACAATAAAAAGAAGGCCTGCACGGGCAGGCCTTCAAGGGTTGAGGGGTAGAAGAACTTTTTAGTGATTATCGTCGTCGCGGACGGCGATCATCGAATAGACTCCGGCGTTGAAGAACACCAGACCGCGTGCGCGGATGGTGGCTCCAGCCACGGGAGTTGTCTTAAGAGTTGCGCCGTTGGCGAAAGTTACTGCCACACTGGTTGCACCGCTCAACGTACCGAAAGCGGACGTTGGGCTGATGGTGATGGTGAAGCCTGATGTGGTTGGTGCGGGTGAAGCCGCAACCGTACCGATCAGGGCCTGCTCACGCAGTTTTACCTTGGTGGCTAGAAGCGGGGCCACGTTGGTGCTGGAATCAGCTTCAATGCGCTGGCCTTTGCCAATGTGAGTAGCGTCAAACGCCGGAGCAGTGATGTTGAGCTTGTCTGCCCGGACGCTGTAAACGGTGCTGGAGTTAACGCCAACATCCACGAGGACCGGCGAGTTGGAAGTTCCGGTTGAATCCACCTGATGGACAATGGTGATCTTGGTCAGCGGATTATCGAGAGCCGAGATAAGACCCTCGGCTTCTTCCCCATTCTGGTTGCCTTCTCTTTCCACCTTGGACGCGAGCTTGGTGCCATCGCTCTTGGTGACGCCGTCAACTTCAACGATATCGCCAACCTTCAGGTCAGAAAGTTGCGTGATGCCATCCTTGAACTTCGTGGTGGTGTCCGTGGTAAAGGTGATGTCCGTGGTTTTGGTTGTGATGGTAAAGCTGGGAGCGGTTATGGATTTTACCGAACCATGAACGTCTTCCAGTTCTCCGTTGTCGTGGTCTTCATTTCCTTCATTGCCGGCCGGCGGCGTAGCAGCTGAAGTCACGTTGAACTTTGGCGTGACGGTAGCTGAGGAGATGGGCGTTCCGTTGAGTACAACGGATGCAGCCAGGTCCAGATCAAAGTTGAGGAACAGCGGCGTGGTCGTAACGGTGATGTTGGGAAATGTTACGGTCACGGTGCCGCCGGAAATGGTCGCCGGAACTTTTGCAGGCGTGGTGCCGTTAATCACAACAACTTCGGCGCTGGTCACGGAAATTGTGGCTCCGCTATAGGTGCCCGGCGGAAGGTTAGCCAGCGTTAAAGGTTCAAACGTGCCGGCTTGATGTGAAAACTCAACCTCTGCCGGTTTTGCCAGCAAATTCGCCGTGGTGGCGGTTGGGCTTACGCCGGTAAGTGTGATAGAGCTGATGTTGAGCTCAAATTTTGCAATCTGGTCATTGACGGCGTCACCAGTTTGAAGGACGATTTGTCCTGCTCCGGTGGAAACTATATTTTTCGAACCGCCTCCGCAACCTGTCAGCAACAAAGCAAACACCACGCAAAGTAGTGTGAACAAATAAACCCGTTTCATTGGGCCTCCAAGAGTGAAAATGTCTGAGGATTCGATCGAGTGGCGTTGTGTTAGTAGAGTACTATGAACATCGTCCTGATAGTGGGGCGACTCCGTCTTGTCATCGCTCCCTTGTACATGCCCTAAGCACCGGCAAGACAACGAACCTCTGGTGTGCCTTTGCGCAAACCCATATGTATTCAAGGCAACAGGATTCGAAACTGTGGCAATGCTTTTCAGACTGCACCTTTTCCCTTTCAGGCCGAAGTAGCACAGGGGAATCTATGCTGACTTGGCCTGGATAGATGCAGTTGGGGTGCCAACTCAGCCCAAAGATAAGCCTTTTGTTTTCAGAGCCGCTGGAATTCCTGGAAGGAGGGCGTGAGTTGATCTAACCCAAGCAACGTGTCAGGTGGGAACAGATTGGATTGGCGGAAGATTGACGCAAGACAATCGCGACGCTGTTCCTGCAACAGAAACAGCGCTGCGATTATTGTTGCCACAGAGCGTGCCCTTCAGGCATCGCCGCTCTAGAGCTCGTCAGGCGGCTTGCTACCGCCATGATGATGGTCATCGCCGCCGCCAGAATGATCGTCGGAGCCCGACCCCGAGCCACTGTCAGATCCGGAACCAGAGCTGGAACCAGACGAATGATCCCCGTTATCTGAACCAGAGGAATGGCTCCCGCTGTCTGAGCCTGACGGATCACCACCATGATGGTCGTCTTTATCATGATCATTCTGGCCGGAGGCGCGCAGGCTTTTTGTGGGATCGTCGCTATCCAGCGTGGAGCTTCCGTTATCCCGTCGGCTGGGGCGATCAAGTTGCGGACGCAAATCCTGCGTAGGGCGAGGTACTTCGGGACCGGTTTCCATACCAACGCGGCTGGAAAAGCCGGCGGTGATCATTACCGCTTCGCCGCGTCCCGTGACTGCTTCGAGTTCGACTACGCCTTCATCGACGTCCACTTCAGTGAAGCCGCGGCGATCTACCTCAACGTCAAACTTGGTTCCCCGGACAGAAATAACCGCGCTGGGTGTACCGATCTGAAAGTCGGGCGATCCGCCAAGACGCTTTTGGATCTGCGTGCGCACGCGGCCAACCATGAGCTGAAAATATTTCCAGCCATTGGCCTCAGGCTGCTTCAACAATAGCCTGGTGTGCGCCCGCACCAGCACATCACTGCCGTCAGAAAGCTTCAACAACAGGCGTCCATCGTCTGTGCTCACGGTTGTGTCGGGAGGCAGAACCTCGCCCCGGAGAGGAGCGGCGAACGCGTGTGCTGGGAGTTGAATGCTGACCTTCCCCTTAAAGTCTGAAATTGTGGCGCCGGCATAAGGCGCGCTGGCGGCAGCCGTAGGAGGCGAAGCTTCCTGGGCCACGCCGGACGAGCAAAAAAGCAGGAAGCCGATCATCGGTAAAACAAGATTGAACGCCGATTTGTTTTTCATGGTGTCACCTCTGACACTTCACAGGCGCCGCGCGGCAGCGTAAATGCGAACGTGGTGCCTGAAGATTGATTACTGGTTACCTGGATCCTCCCGCCGTGTTGCTGCGAAATCCGGCGGACAAAACTTAACCCCAAACCCCATCCGGGAATCGATTCGCTGCGGGCCGGACGATAGAAGCGTTCGAATAATTGCTCCAGTTCGGCTTCGGCAATCACCGGCCCCGAGTTCTGTACTTCAAACTGTACTTCTTCTTCGGAAGAATTCACGCGCATCAAAACTTCTGTCCCGCCGACCCCATACTTGATGGCATTGCTGACGAGGTTGAGCAGGGCGCCGGAGATCAGAGTCTCATCGCATAGTACAAATTCGTGGTCGCAATGCAGTTCCACGCGCACGGCCACTTTGGCCGCGGCGGCCAGGGGCTGCACCACTTTTTCCACGTGCTGGATCATGGCGCGGATACTCGTAGGAGCTAAATGCAACGGCCGGGCCCCGGCGTCCAGGCGAAGGACTTCGAGATAGGTGTTGATCATCGCCACCAGGCGGTTGGTTTCGCGGAAGATGGTGGATGGCGCTTCGCGCGTCGCGGGAGAATTGGGATAGCGCATCAGAAGTTCAGAGAAGCCCTGAATGGAAATAAGCGGTGTGCGCAATTCGTGCGTAACAAAACTCAGGGCCTCAGCACGTGCCTGGTCACGCTGGCGACGGGCGGTGATATCTTCCGCGATCAACAAGAGGGCTCCGGCTTCCGCAAAGGAGGTCCAGGGCAGGCGGACAGCATGAAAGAGCCATAGCTCTTCGCCCAGTGAGACCTCATTTTCCGCCCAGGCCGCGGCCTCGGACGGCAATGCAGCCAGCTCCTGCCAGCCTCCGGCAAGTTGTGCCACGCTGGAAAGTTGGTCTATGACTACAGACTGCCGCGTGCAAAACGCCTTCCAGGTTTCGTTGCTGAAGAGGAGCGCACCGTCAGCGCCATAGACGGCAAGGCCTTCATTCATAGTTTCAAGCAGGGTCTGATTGAAGGAGTAAAGCGAAGACAGTTCTGCCTGAAGATCCTTCAGCGCCGCCAGCTTCCAATGGAGTCGGTCTGATGCAGGCCATTTGGCCAGATCCGAGCCGGGCTGCGCAGGTTTTAGATGTCCATAATGTGGACTAATGGCCACGCGCAACTGCTGCAGCCGCGATGTTACCTCGCGATCGACAATGAGCAGGTTCTCCAATTGCGCAATAGGCGCGGCAAGCACACCGGCGACCAACAACGGTCCGTATGAAAGCAGGCGATGAAAATCCTGAAACAGAAAATATGCGGCCAGATATCCGCCACCCAGCATGCCAATGAGAACCATCAGCCCGCGCACTCCGGGGTAGCGCACCACAACCCAGAGCGCAACGGCGCTCATCAGGACCACGAGAATCAGTTGGCCAACGGTGCCGATCTGTGACAGTATCCTGCCGCTTAGTGCCATGTCCGCCACGTTGGCGTTGATCTCCACGCCGGGCATGGGAAGCTGGTTGCTCACGGGGGTGATCAGGCGGTCACTGATGTCAATGCCGCCGAAGCCAATCAGCACTACCTTGCCCGCAAGCTGCTCGGCGCGCTTGCCGGCCAGAAGATCGCCTGCGGAAACAACCACGAATGGAGGATTCGCCTGATCCGGCTCAAATTGCGGACGATAATCAATGAGGAGCGGCGCGGCAGTAGTCATGCGCTCGACCCCGGGCGAACTGGAGTCGGTCGATTTCTGGCTTACCGACGAACTGGACCGTGCCAATTCCGCCAGCTTGAGCGCGAATGCTGGACGTAACCCGTCAGCGCTTGGTTCCTGGACGGGAATGCTGCGGCAAAGGCCGTCAAAATCGATAATGGCCTGTACATGTCCCACGCCTTTGGCTGCCTGGGCGAAACGAGGCTGCGGGTCCATCCACAAATTGCCCGTGGGAGAAGTGGAGATTTTTGCCGCAAGAACGAGGTTGGGTGCCGACTGGATTGCGCTGGTTAGAGCGGCATCATTTTGCTCATCTTCAACCTCTGGCAAGAGAATATCCATGCCAATGGCTTTTGGCTTTTGCGCGCTAACGGCCCGAATGAGTTTTGCCAGCTCTGCGCGTGGCCACGGCCAGCGTCCATATTGCTCAAGCGTGGCATCGTCAATCAGCACCATGGCGACCCGCTCTGAAACAGGCAACGGACGGCGAACGCGAAAGAAGAAATCGTTCAACTTCTGGCTGAGCGTGGAAACAGGGAAGCTCAGGCTAACCAGGCACACAAGCCCCAGCAGCACGGCGTTCAGCCGGATCCATCGGCCCCAGCTTACGGGTTTTGCGTGCTTCGAATTGGAGAAGATTTTCATTTGATTTCGATTAGAAATCAGCCAACCATCAAGTCGATCCCGAGACGCCGCGCTTTCTGGTACAAAGTTTTTCGTTCGATGCCCAGGGCGCGAGCCGCCTTGGATTTATTGCCTGCGTGCTCCTGCAGGACTCGCAGAATATGTTGCCGCTCCATGTCTTCCAGAGAGGACGGTGGCGTTTTGTCTGGAAGGCCATTGCTACGGATCATCTGCCGTTCACGTTCCACGTCGGCCACACCGATCTCGCCGGAAGAGCAGAAAATGCCAAGACGTTCCACCAGGTTTTCCAGTTCGCGAACATTGCCCGGCCAGGCCGCGTTGGTGAGAACTTTCACTGCCGCGTCGGTGATGGTGATATTGCGCTTGCTCTTGTGGTTGGAGCGTTTCAGAAAATGCTGCACCAGCAGCGGAATGTCCTCACGGCGCTCTTCCAGTCCCGGAAGATTAATCACAACGACGCTCAGACGATAGTAGAGGTCTTCTCGGAAGCGGCCTTCTGTCATCATCTTGGTTAGGTCGCGATTGCTGGCCGCGAGAATGCGAACATTGATCTGCGTATACTTATGCGAGCCGACGCGGCGGATCTGTTGCTCCTGCACGGCGCGCAGAAGATTGACCTGGAAGCCGGGCTTGGTTTCAGAGATTTCGTCCAGAAAAAGCGTTCCCCCGTGGGCCGCTTCAAACAAGCCGGGACGGCTGCTGTCGGCGCCGGTGTAAGCGCCTTTTTCATGGCCGAAGAGCTCACTTTCCAGAATGTTTTCCGGAAGAGCGCCGCAGTTCAGCGGGACAAACGGCTTGTCTGCACGCGAACTATGATCGTGGAGAGCACGCGCTACCAGTTCTTTGCCTGTGCCGCTTGCGCCCAGAATCAGAACGCTGGCTTCCGTGGGAGCCACCCGCGCAATGGCGCGATAGACTTCCAGCATTTTGGGAGTGCGTCCGATGATGGATGTTTCAGGGCCTTCATCGATAGTTGCGGTAGCTTCACCTGACGCTCGGCGGGTTGTCTGCACCTTGCGCACCAGAGCCAGAAGGTCGTCGATGAGCAGCGGCTTGCCCAGATATTCAATGGCGCCCGAGCCCAGCGACTTAGTGACTGTCTCAACGCTGGTGTGCGCCGTCATGATCACACAGGCGCATTGCGGCTGTAGAACTTTGATGAGGTCGAGCACGTTAAGTCCATTGGCTGTCCCCAGGTAGAGATCGAGCAAAGCCAACTGCACCGGCTCCTGGCGCAGTATCACGTCTGCCGAGGCCACGCTATTGGCGGTGAGGCATTCATACCCCTCGGCCTCCAGCACTGAACTGAGCAGGCTGCGAGTGGAATCGTCGTCATCGACCACCAGGATTCTGAAGCTACGGTTTTTTTCGCTGCCGGACATCTGCGAGCCTTTCTATAGCCTATAAGGACTGTGGCTAAACTGTTAGGAGTTAAAAGTTGTGCTCCTCAAATTTGTGACCATCAAAATTTGTACCCCAACGTCACACTCACGGCGTTCGCGCGAAAGGCGCCCGTGGTCTGAATCAGATGGTAGTAGGAATAGTCCGCGGCAAGGTCCCAAGGCCCGAACAGAAAATCATTTTTCAGCAGCACTTCGCCGGCGGGCGAGTATCCGGCAAAATTCTCCAGAATTTCAGCGCCGCCATAACCTAGATATTCGCCGCGATAGTGCTTGCCCAGGCGCATACGAAAGCCTGCTGCGGCAAGATGGCTGCGATATTGGTTGGGACTGAAGTAGCCGTGATTCAGGTCCTTGGTGAAATGAATATGGCGGAATGCATATCCGCCGCCAAGGGCGAACTGGTTGTCATGCCAGGGGAACCAGCGCAGCGCTTCCGCCCACTCGCGTTCGCCGCGATTTCTGTCAGAGTAGTGAGTCAGAGAAAAGCTGCCCGCAACAGAAAAGTTATAGCCATGATAATCAAGATGGCTGTGCCAGCCTTCGGAGAGTAGATCGAACAAAGTCGAATCAAAGGTCGGCGAGATGGGATAACGGGCGAAGCCGCCGGAGAGTGTAAGCCCCTTCAGCGGATACAGTTCGAGATCGCCGCCATAAAGAAGACGGCTGCTGGTATCGGCAAATCTTACTGCGCCCAGGCTGGTGCGCACCGCGGCATACTTGCCAAGGCGGAATCGCGTGTCGGCAGTGCCGGAGAGCAGCGTAGCAGTGGAGGTGCCGGTCTTCCACAAAGAAGTTTCGTCAAGCCGCATCCTGGTGGTGAAATTCCTGGTGAACTGGTAAACCAGTCCCTGGCTGGAGTAAACAGAACGGTTGCCGGAAGTGTCGGCAAAGTACGATTCGGTGTTTTGAATACGATGGAGTTTTCTGGGCTGGCTTTCCTCGGGGGCCGCGGTTAGATAATCACTGTACTGCTGCAACTGAAGACTGGAGGGGTGCCGCGCAAAGGCTGCCTGCAACTGCGCGCGAGCTTCCGCTTTTTTCCCTTCCAGCGTGAGATTATGGACCAAACCGAGCGCGGCGGTTTCGTCGTCAGGGCTGGCCGTGAGTAATTCGCGATAGAGGCGATCAGATTCTCGATAGTTTTCTCTATAGCCAAAAATCTGGGCCAGTTCGAGCTTGGCATTGCGGCTGGCTGGGTTCGCCAACAGAATGGAGTTCAGCAAGCCGATTGCCTGGCGGTCATGCTTCTGCTCCACATAAATTTGCGCCAATAGGATTTGTAATTCTTCGCGATTGGGAAACCTGATCAGCCCTTCTTGAATGTAAGAGAGAGCTTTCTGCTCGTTGCGTTCGCTAAGGGCTTGCCGGCTCTGTGCGATGATCTGCGCGATTTCCTGTTCCGGGGTCTGTTGTGAAAAGAGATGCGTACTCACCAAGGCGAGCAAGGTCGTAATGATGCGGACGATGATGGCTGGACGTTTCATTTGGTAGAGCCCGCGTTTGGGTTATCCCCTGATAGCAGGCAACTGGACGACCTAAACCTGTTTTCAACAAGATAGACAGATCGGTGTCGCCAGCTGGGCCATAAGTGTATCCAAACGACGTAGTGGGTGTATCAGATTTCAACACATTTTGAAGAGTTATACAATCCAGAGCGAAAGGCAAAGGTGCTAGTACCCGGGATTAATCACGCGTAAAAGCTGAAGGGGTTAGGGCAGAAATTTCGTTTAGGAAAGATATCACGATCAAGTTCCATTGAGGAGGCTTGTCTGTGTGCTCATGGGTTTTTCAATCATTTTTGCAAGTATGCGTCTTGGTGACAGCACTTCTATGCATTACTGCAGCCAGAGCAGTGGCACAAAGCCCGCCGAACCCATCTCAGCAACCAACCGAAACGGCTTCGACGGATTCTCCATCTGAACTTCCACTACAAAAAGCCGCAATTGATCGACGATTAAGTGTGGTTCAGTCACAGCTGGCTTCGTGGAGGCTTGTGAATGTGGTTGTAAAAAACTTAAATGACCAATTGACGTCCACTAATGGACCCTCGGCGCAGGACTTTGACAATCTTGAACAACTCATAAAGCACAAAGATCTTGTACGCGCAAAATCTCAGTTGGCTCGTTTGATTAATGACTTCCAACTGTTAAATTCGCGGATATTCTTGCCTAATCCTCCGACGGATCCAGACGTGTCGGGCACAATTAATGACTGGAACCAGAAGCTATCGGCTCTGGTCCAGCCGCTTAGTTCTGACTGGTTCGAAATTTCTCAGGCTGTTTACAGGCAAGAGCCTCTCAAGGCAGATGATTTTAATGTCAGCTATCTGAGAGACAAATTTTCACCGGAGGTCTTCAAGAAATACAAGGGAGAAGTGCAGAAACTGCTAAAGTCCGATGTTGATGCAGCGACTCAGTCGATAGAGAGTCTAAACAAGGAACAGGATTCTTTGCAGAAGCAATCCGATCAGATTGCAATGAAACTTGCAAAAGGCAAATTGGAAATCAATCAATTGGCGATCGAACTCGGGTTGCCGCTATTTTGCGGTACTGTACTCTTGATGCTAAGTGTACCGATTATCATTCAAGGATTTTCCAAAGCTGAGGGCTCGGCAGACCAGGTACGCGCAATTTTCTCCTCAGGCATCCTTGTAGAAATCATTACAGTTCTCCTTCTTACAATGTCAATTCTGATTCTGGGACTTGCAAATAGAATAGAAGGACCAGTACTAGGTACTTTACTCGGCGGCATTTCAGGATATGTATTAAATAGATTTCGGGGTAGGAATCAGCAAACAGACGATCGGGACCCAAGCCCAAACCTAAATCCCAGTCCAAACCCAAGCACGACTCCAAACCCAACTTAGTGAAAAGGGCGGAGTTCCAAATACTGCAATTGGTGCGAAAGGGGGGACTCGAACCCCCACGCCTTACGGCGCCAGATCCTAAGTCTGGTGCGTCTGCCAATTCCGCCACTTTCGCACTGGCTCCTTCATTGTAAATGCAGCGGGCTATAAGAATAAGCTTACCTGGTGAATACGCGGTGAACAAACCTTACCCTGCCGGCTGCCCAATTGTGAACAGATTGGCGACGCAAGGAGCGGGATAATCAGCGTGGAGACTTATTTCTTCAGAATGCCCGGACTCTTGCCGCACAAGTAGAATTCGCAAGTAGATTCGGGCCTAAAGGTCATGGATTATGGATGAGTTTAAAGAAAAGAGCAGTCAGTTACGCAAGACGCAGGCTCCTGTCGCGTTTCGCAGTCTTCAGGATGCGGTCAAGGCACATGTGGAAGATATCAATCAACGATTGAATGCAGGGCTCGCCGTTACCGGAACGCCGACAGCATTCGAGGTACATGAGTCGCAGAAAGAGGGCACGCTTCTGCGCGTGAGCCTTACAGGAGAAAGTAACCTGCATTACTCTCAGCTCGTGAAACGCCACAACGAAATGCAGTCCGGCGTGATCTACATTCGTATCTCGCCGGATGGAATTCCTGCCATTTTGTTTTCAGATTTCCCGCGTCCGAACATTCAGATAAGTTATCAAGATGCTTCGAAGCGCTTGTTAAATGCGGCATTTTAGATTCAGCCAGCCTTCTGCATTGGAATAGCTGTGTCTTTTGCCAATGAGGATGGGCGCAAGTATTCTCTGAGAATGCGTTCTGGAATTGTGCCTACGCTTTGGTCATTGCTGCTGGTGATACTGCTGGCGCCGGTCCAATCGGCGCAGATATCGACGCCTTTGGATGATGGCGCGCTGGCGACTGCGCGTCATTTATTTCGTGAAGCTGATTTCCGAGGCGCTGCCGCCGCCTATCGCAAGTCCCTTGAGGGCCGGGTGTCCGATGAAGCGTACTCGGGTCTGATCCGCAGCCTGCTGAAAGCCGACGATGTTAAGGCCGCCGATGAAAGCTCGCAGAAGGCGGTTGAGGCGCTGCCAGATTCCGCCATGATTCACGCCGCCCGAGGCGACGTCTGCTTCCGCCGCGGCTTGATCTCCCAAGCTGAAGACGAGTACAGAACAGCGCTCAAGTCAAACGATAAGTTGGCGCGAGCATGGCTGGGGCAGGGAAGGGTTGACGCTGTTTTTGTCCGGCATGCCCGAGCGAAGGCTGCAGTTGCCAAAGCTCACGAACTTGATCCCGAGGACAGTGATGCATTTTACGAATGGGCCATCCGCCTGCCTTATCCGAAGAATGTTGCCGCGTTGGAGCGGCATCTGGCGGAGTTCCACAATGATCCGGAAGAAGAGCGGCGTGAACGCGAGTATAAAGATTTTGTGGAGGCGCTTGCCGGACGCAAGACCTGGATTCCCGCGCGCGATGTAGAGCGTGCGGAAATAAAGATGGAAACGCTAACCATCGGCTCCCGCATGGTGCGGCGCGGGTATGGCCTGCGTGTGCGGCTGAATGACCGCGCCACGGTGACATTGCTGCTCGATACCGGATCTTCGGGAGTGACCATCACGCGCAAGCTGGCGGAAAAGATTGGGGCGCACAAGCTTTCCGAGCAGGCACTGGAAGGCGTGGGAAAATCGGGACCGGCGGCGGGTTATAAGGCGTGGGTTGATAACGTTGTAATCGGCGATCTGGAATTCCATGATTGCTTTGTTCACTCTACGCCCAAGGAGATTGCAGAGGTGGACGGAACGATCGGTACGGACGTTTTCTCGCAATACCTGATCACGCTAGATTTTCCCGCACACAAGCTTCGTCTGGAACCGGCGCTTGCGCGGGGTGACGACGGGTTGCCCACGCATGCGGAAGGCTTCACGCAGACATTTACTTTTGGGCATTTTTTACTTGTGCAAACCGATGTGGGAAAAAAGGCGACAGGGCTTTTTGTGATCGACAGCGGAGCAAACGCGAATACCATCTCTCCTGAACTGGGCAGGGTGATGCCGGAGACGCGGGCCTTTAACGCACCCATGTCCGGGGCCAGCGGCGTGGTGAACAGCGCTTTCATTGCCGATAACGCGACTCTGCGCTTCGCCAAGGTCAGTCGGGGCGGCGAACGCATCAGCACGGTTGATCTTCATTCGGTCAGCAAGAGCCTTGGAGTTGAAATTTCTGGGCAGATTGGCTTCAGCGCCATGGAAAACATGAAAGTGACGATCGACTATCGCGATGGGCTGGTACAGTTTACCGGGAAATAAACCCGTGAGGCGCTGACTCCCATTTCCCCGCCCGCGACAGCTGAAATCCTCCCGAAGGTGGGGCATTCGACCGGAGAAGTGCGAACTCTCTCCTGAAGGCGTATCATTGCCCGCTTGACCCACATAGGAGTGTTGTCCGCTATGATCTTCCGGAGTCGTGTTTTTGTTTTACTCTCGATCTGTCTTTGCTCCATCGCGTTTGCCCAGTCAGCCAAAAATCCACAAACTTCTGAAGATAAGCAGGGCAAGAAGCCCGGCGCAACCCAGACCAAGAAGCCGGCCACAAAGACAGTGACCCCGGCACAAACACCTCCATCGGCAGCCGGGCAGATTGATGAAAAAGTTTTTGGCGCCATGCGCTGGCGTCAGGTAGGCCCGTTCCGTGGCGGACGAGTACTGGCTGTCACCGGTGTACCGGGCGAGTCAAACGTTTTCTATTTTGGCGGGGCTTCCAGCGGCGTATGGAAGAGCACGGACGCAGGCACCAATTGGCAGCCGCTCTTTGATAAGCAGCCAATTGCGTCCATTGGCGCGATTGCCGTTGCGCAATCTGACCACAACGTGATTTATGTCGGCTCCGGCGAAGCCTGCATACGCGGCAACATTTCTTACGGCAACGGCGTTTACAAATCAGTGGATGCAGGCAAGACCTGGAAGAATGTCGGGCTGAAAGATACACAGCATATCGGCGCGTTAATTATCGATCCCCGGAATCCCAATATCGTTTTTGTTGCCGCACTGGGACACGCTTACGGGCCCAACGATGAGCGCGGCGTCTTTCGCACCACAGATGGCGGCGCAACCTGGCAGAAGGTCCTGTATAAGGACAACAAGACCGGCGCTATCGATGTGGTGTTTGATCCTAACAATTCCAGCACGCTGTTTGCTTCGCTGTGGGAGGTCTATCGCAATCCATGGAGCCTGAACAGCGGCGGTCCCGGCAGCGGCTTGTACAAATCCACGGACGGAGGAGCAACCTGGGCGCACATTGAAGGGCATGGACTGCCCCTGGGGATTATGGGGCGAATTGGCATCTCGGTTTCCGGCGCGGACTCTAACAAGATTTACGCCATGGTGGAATCGAAAGAGGGCGGGCTTTATCGCTCGGACGACGGTGGTGACAGCTGGATCCGCATGAATGAAGATGGCCGCCTGCGGCAACGCGCCTGGTATTTCAGTCACATCTTCGCCGATCCAAAATCTGCTGACACAGTTTACGTTCTCAATACAGGTATGTTCCGCTCTACGGATGGTGGCCGCACCTTTGGCCTGCTGCCAGCTCCGCACGGTGACCACCATGGTTTGTGGATTGACCCAGACAATACTGACCATCTCATCAATGGCAACGACGGCGGCGCAACGGTTTCGCTCGACGGCGGTCGCACCTGGTCCACGCAATATAACCAGCCGACGGCGCAGTTCTATCACGTGATTACCGACAATCGCTGGCCCTACTATATTTATGGCGCGCAGCAAGACAACTCCACCGTCGCTATCAAGAGCTTCGATGACGATGGCGTGATCGGTCGGCAGGATTGGTATGCCGTTGGCGGGGGAGAGAGCGGCTACATCGCGCCTTATCCGCCAGATCCGGATATCACTTTTGCCAACGCGGAGGCATTCACTTCTCGCTTTGATAAACGCACTGAGACGCTGTTGGATATTTCAGTGTGGCCGCTCGATGTTTCGGGAAATGGCGCGGAGAAATTGCTGCACCGCTTCAACTGGACATCCCCCCTGATGATCTCGCCACACGATCCCAACACGCTATATACCGCGTCGGAGATGGTATTCAAGTCAACCAATGCAGGGCAGAGCTGGACGGCGATCAGCGGCGATCTTACGCGTAATGACAAGGCCAAGCAGAAGCCATCAGGCGGGCCGATCACGCTGGACATCACCAGCGTTGAGTACTATGACACGATCTTTGCTCTGGCGGAATCGCCGTTCAAGAAAGACACAATTTGGGCCGGCACGGATGATGGCTTGATTCAACTCACCACCGACGGCGGTCAGCACTGGGCCAACGTTACGCCCAAAGATATGGCCGAATGGAGCATGATCAGCATCATTGAGGCTTCGCATCATGATCCGAATACGGCTTACGTGGCTGTCGATCGCCATAAGTTTGACGATTTCCGTCCACTGATTTTCCGTACGCGCGATAACGGCAAGAGCTGGATACTCACTGCCAATGGCATCCCGGAGGGTTCATATGTGCGCTCCGTCCGGGAAGATCCCAAGCGCAAAGGCTTACTGTATGCCGGAACGGAAACAGGCGTTTACTTTTCGGCCGATGATGGCGGCCACTGGCAGCCGCTGAAATTGAACCTGCCAACGGTCCCGATTCATGATCTTGAGATTCACGGTGATGATCTGGTTGCCGCCACCCACGGACGATCGTTCTGGGTGCTTGACGACATTACTCCGTTGCGCCAGCTGGACACGGTTTCGTCGACTTCAGAGATGGTTCTGTTCAAACCGCAGACGGCGCTTCGGTTGCACCTGCCAACGGACATCGAGCGCCGTGGGCCGGTGGGCGACAATCCGCCGCCTGGGGCGATCATCAACTATTACTTCAAGACAACGCCGAAGGATGAAGTAAAGCTTGAGATACTTGATTCGTCAGGAAAAGTAGTCCGAGCACTCTCCAGCAAGGAAAAGAAGGGTGATGAGCAGCCGCCAGAATGGCCCGACCAGGTCAAGGAAGTCACCACGATTCCCGCTTCGGCCGGAATGAACCGCTATGCCTGGAACCTCCGCTGGGAGCCGCCGGTGAAAATTCCCGGAGCATTTTACAGCGGCATCGGTCCGCAAGGCCCGTTGGCGCAACCAGGGCAATACACAATCAAACTCACGGCTGGGAACCAGAGCCAGTCGCAGCCGCTTGAGATCGTAAGGGATCCGCGAAACAAGAGCGTGAACGCCGACGATCTTCGCAAACAGTTTGAGCTGGCTTTGCAGGTGAACAATGCCAACACCCAACTGCACCGAGCGGTGAACCAGATTCGTACCATGCGGGCTGAAATTAAGGCCATGCAGCAGCGTTTTGATAATGATCCCAAAATGAAGGCTTTACTTGAACAGGCCGCCGCGCTCGATAAGAAGATGGCCCCGGTTGAAGAGCATTTGATACAGGTGAATATGAAGGGATCAGAGGCCAATCTGGCTTTCCCCAACATGCTGAATGAGCAGTTGGATTCGTTCAGCGGCATTGTGCAGGCGGGCGATGGCGCCCCTTCACAGCAACAGCAGGAAGTTTTCAAAATGCTGCGCGGCCAACTTGATCAGCAACTGGCGGCATGGAAGCAAATCACCTCAACGGACGTTCCAGCCTTCAATGAGGCGATGAAAGGCAGCAACACACCGGCTCTGTATTTGCCGCCGGAAAGCGAATAAGCCTCTGTATTTAAGGCTGTTACAGGTTCAGATGTGCCTGCGTGGCCTAAAAAATCTATGCTTGGCAGGCATCTTTTCAGGCGTATTATGAAACAAAGAACTGAGGCCGAAGCTGCTGGTGGATTCTCGGTCTTGCCGTAACTGCCCCATCCTCTGTTATCAAAGGAGTCATTCATGCGCGCGATTCTCTTCGTTGACGACCATGAAGTACTGGCGAGATTGAGCTGCGAGATTCTGGAGATGCAAGGTTATCGCGCGGTCAGTGCTTACAATGGCACCGAAGCCCTGAAAAAGTTCGACGAAGAAGATTTTGACATCCTGGTGACTGATTTCCGCATGGACGGCATGAACGGCGTTGAGTTGGCTAAAAAAGTCCACGAAAAAAATCCTGACGTTCCGGTGATCATCGTAACCGGGTATGGCCCGATTGATGGCGGCAAAGATGTTGCCGCATGCCTGCAAAAAGAAGACCTCTTTCCCGCGCTTCTGGAAAAAATCAAGATGTTCCTGGGCGAAAGAGAACCGCGCCCGCAAGAAGTAAAAACAGCGTAGGTCTTAACCCAGAGATCTTACCCGCACGCCCTTTCTTAGGGCGTGTTTTTGTTAGACTCACCGAGTGCGTCGCCTCATTGTTAATGCAGATGATTTCGGCCTGACCTCGGGAGTAAACCGGGCAATCATAGAGGGCAATCAATCAGGCATCGTCACTTCCGCCACCCTGATGGCCAATGCACAGGCCTCAGAAGCTGCAATCGATCTGGCCAAGACGCAACCCGGCCTCAAGACCGGATGCCACGTTGTACTGATTGATGGTGTGCCGCTGGCCGAGAATCTACCCTCACTGACAAATGGCTCGCCACGGTTCCGCATCAGCCTGAAACAATTTGCCATCGCCGCAGTGCGCAAGCAGATCACTGCGGGAGAAATCGAACGTGAAGTGGAAGCCCAGATCCACAAGATCCAGTCGCGCGGCATCACGGTTACGCATGTCGACAGCCATAAGCACACCCATATGTTTCCGCATGTCCTGCGTTCGCTGCTGCGCGTCGCAAAGGCATGCGGCGTTCGAGCGGTAAGAAACCCGTTTGAACCGATGCATAGCTGGCCGACGGGTATGGTGTTGAGTACTCCAGGAATCTGGCTGCGCTCGGTCGGAGTAATGGGATTCCAGATGTTTGCTCCGGCCTTTCGTCGCGCGATAAATGAAGAGGGAATGGTTTCGACCGACGGCACCGTGGGTATCGCCGTGACCGGCTTGCTCGATCAACAAAAGCTCTTGCGGATTCTGGAAGCCTTGCCCGCGGGCACATGGGAATTGGTCTGCCATCCCGGATATTCTGACGCTGATTTGCAGGCAGCCGGAACGCGCCTGACACAATCGAGGGAGATCGAACTTTCAGCCCTGACTTCAATCGATACAAAGAAGGCCCTCGCTCGTCGTCACATAGAGCTGATTTCTTATGCGGACCTTTAATGTTTGCGCCTGCATAGGCCTGTCGTTTGTGACTGTCTAGCAATGGTTCTAGTGTGCTCGCAATACGTGAGCTGAAAATTAGGCGTATCGTAGGAAGCTATATTTAAGGATCAGAAAAGCCTTAACTCAAAAACCGAAGGCTCTGGTCTTCGCACCATTCAAGTATCCTGCCGTCAGTTCAATGGCACAAACAAGCCGCATGCTGGCACACGTCAACCTCTAAATATCTAAATAAAGGAGACGTTTATGAATACGATCACGACCAAAGACGGAACACAGATTTATTACAAGGATTGGGGCAAAGGGCAGCCCGTGGTTTTCAGCCATGGTTGGCCTTTAAGCGCGGACGCATTTGAAGACCAGATGGTTTTTCTTGCTTCCCACGGTTATCGCTGTATTGCGCATGATCGCCGAGGCCATGGCCGCTCAAGCCAGCCCTGGAACGGCAATGAAATGGACACATACGCCGACGATCTGGCAGCCCTGGTTGAGAAGCTCGACCTGAAAGATGCCATCCACGTCGGCCACTCGACCGGAGGCGGTGAAGTCGCTCGTTATATTGGGCGACATGGCACAAAACGCGTGGCAAAAGCCGTGCTTATCAGCGCAGTCCCGCCACTGATGCTCAAAACACCCGCCAACCCTGCAGGGCTGCCGATGGATGCTTTCAACCAGCTCCGGGCCGCCGTTCTTGCTGACCGTTCACAGTTCTTCAAAGACTTGAGCGCGCCGTTTTATGGCGCCAACAGACCAGGAGCAAAAGTTTCCCAGGGACTGCGGGATTCTTTCTGGCTGCAAGGGATGTTGTGCGGATTCCCGGCAGCCTATGAGTGCATCAAGGCATTTTCAGAAACGGACTTCACGGAAGACCTCAAGAAGTTCGATGTACCGACACTCATCATCCATGGCGATGACGATCAGATTGTGCCGATTGGCGCTGCGGCCATGCTTTCATCGAAAATTGTGAAAGGCGCAACCTTAAAAATCTATCCTGGCGCGCCCCATGGCCTTTGCTCCACTCTCAAAGACCAGGTTAACCAGGATTTACTGCAATTTGTGGGACAGGTTCAGAGAACCTCCCAGGTAGCTTGACTTCAAGAGCGCTGCGGCAGAATGTGTTCTCCGGTACAAACTGTCGTGGCGCTTCTCCCAGTCTCGCTGTGAGAGTCCTCTCATTTTTCTGCTGACAGATCGGCATTACTGCCCCTTCCTCGATCCCCAGGCAATCTTCCAGGCGGAGATTGCCACGTTGTGCCGTTGAGCAGCCAACTCCAGATACAATCTAGTAGTCCTATTCAATTCACGATCGCATGCAGGATTGGTACAAAGACGCAATCATTTACGAAGTTCACGTCAGGGCTTTTTTCGACAGTGTTACCGATGGGATCGGTGACTTTGGCGGATTAACCCAGAAATTGCCGTACCTGGAAGACCTTGGGGTCACCGCTATCTGGCTTCTGCCCTTCTCGCCTTCACCACTGAAAGATGACGGATATGACACCTCCGACTATACGGACGTGCATCCATCGTACGGTTCTTTAAAGGACTTTCAGAGGTTCATGCGGGAGGCCAAACGCCGTGGCCTGAGAGTAATTACCGAACTGGTGCTGAACCACACCTCTGACCAGCATCTGTGGTTTCAACGGTCGCGGCGCGCGGCCCCAGGCAGCCGCTGGCGGGATTTTTACGTCTGGAGTGACACGACCGATAAGTATCGCGACGCGCGCATCATTTTCAAGGACTTTGAAACCTCGAACTGGACCTGGGACCCGATTGCCAAGGCGTACTACTGGCACCGCTTTTACTCGCACCAGCCAGACCTCAACTGGGAAAATCCAGAAGTGCGTAAAGCGATGTTCGCCGCCATGGATTTCTGGTTCGACCTTGGCGTGGATGGCTTGCGGCTGGATGCCGTGCCTTACTTGTTTGAGCGCGAAGGCACGAATTGTGAGAACCTGCCGGAAACGCACACTGCCTTAAGGGAACTACGCAAACACGTAGACGAAAAGTATGAAGGCCGCATGTTGCTGGCGGAGGCCAATCAGTGGCCGGAAGATGCTGTTGCTTACTTCGGGAATGGTGATGAGTGCCACATGGCCTTCCATTTTCCGATCATGCCGCGTCTCTTCATGGGCCTGCGCATGGAGGACCGCCACCCTATCACGGAAATTCTCCGCATCACTCCGGCCATTCCGGAAAATTGCCAGTGGGCCATGTTCCTGCGCAACCACGACGAGCTCACGCTGGAGATGGTGACCGACGAGGAGCGCGATTACATGTACCGCACCTACGCTCACGACCGTGGGATGCGGATCAACCTGGGTATTCGCCGTCGTCTTGCGCCATTGCTGGAAAATGATCGCCGCCGTATCGAATTGATGAACGCGCTGCTCTTCTCCCTGCCCGGCACTCCGGTCCTTTATTACGGAGACGAGATCGGCATGGGCGATAACATTTATCTTGGCGACCGCAACGGCGTCCGTACTCCCATGCAATGGAGCCCGGATCGCAACGCCGGCTTTTCGCGGGCCAATCCGCAGAAGCTCTACCTGCCGGTGAACATCGATCCTGAATACCACTATGAAGCGCTTAACGTAGAGACGCAGCATAACAATTCTCACTCCCTGCTGTGGTGGACGAAGCGCATGATTGCGCAGCGCAAACAACATCCCGCTTTTGGCCGGGGAAAAATGGAAATTCTGTTTCCCTCCAATCGGAAGGTGCTCGCGTTTGTGCGCGAGTTTCAGGACGAGAAGATCCTGGTGGTAGCCAATCTTTCGCGCTTTACGCAATGCGTGGAACTCGATTTGTCCAGGCATCGTGAGAGTGTGCCGGTGGAGGTGTTTGGCCGCAATCGCTTTCCGGCTATTACAGAGCAGCCGTACCTGCTATCGCTAGGACCGCATGCCTTTCAGTGGTTCCACCTGCAACCCCGTGAACAGAGTCAGGAATCGTTCTCAGTTACCGCGCAAGTGGAGAACCTACCTGTGCTTGTGGTGGATGCGTCGGAAATATTTGGCTTGGCTACGCGGAAAACGATTCTTCGTTTGCTTCCGAATATTTTGCGCGCTCGTCCCTGGTTCAGGAGCAAGAACCGCACCATCCGGCAGGTGAGTATTAACGACGTAATTTCGTTGCCGGAAACCAGTGCGAACATCCTGCTTGTTAACATTGAATACACTGATGATGATCCTGACCTGATCACCATTCCGCTTTCGCTGGCCACAGGTGAACAGGCAGAAGTCATTTTGCGAGACAAGCTGCACTCGGTCCTGGCAAAGTTGCAGGGATTGCCGGATTCCCAGTCGATCCTCTACGGCTCCGTCTTTGACCGGCAGTTCAGTGATGCTCTGTTGAAAGCCATGCTGCGCCGCCGTCGCATCAAGGGCGAGAAAGGTGATCTTGTTGGCACCCATACACGGGCTTTTCGCGAAGCCTGGGGACGCCGCTCCGGTCTGGAGCCGCAGCCGCAAACCCTGGATATGCACAAAATCCTGGTTACGCTGGGCGAGGATTTTGTTCTTACTCTGTACCGTGAAGTGGAAGCTGGCCCCAATCCGGATCGCGAAATGGGCGAGTTCCTTACCAACAACACGAACTTTACTCATGTAGCCCGGACGCTGGGAGCTGTGGAATACCGTGTGACGCAAGACGATACGGAGGAAGTAACTACACTTGGCACTCTCACAGCGAACCTCCGGAATGCAGCCGATGGATGGGTATACACCTTGGACCATCTTGGGCTCTTCTTTGAACGCGCCCTCGCAATTGGCGAAGACGATCCCCGCCTCAAGGGATTGACTTCAGGTACTCCTCTCGCTTTGTCCTCTCAGCCGGTGCCTCAGGTAATCAATGAATTGCTTGGAGGTCACGCGGAGACGGCAGTCCTATTAGGTCGCTGCACCGCTGAACTGCACATTGCTCTCAGCAGCCATCCTGAGATCCCCGAATTTGCGCCCGAGCCTTTCACAGAGTTCTATCGTCATGGTCTCTATCATGGGTTGGTGGCCCAGTTGAACAAGTCACTCGATACGCTTGGCCAGCATGTGGACCGGTTATCAGGCGCGGCGCAGGAAGAAGCCCGTACGGTGCTTGAGCAAGAGGTCAGACTGCAAGAGCGCTTCACCGCTCTGCGGGACACGCGAATTTCCGGCATGCGCACCCGCCACCATGGCGACTATCATCTGGGTAACGTTCGTTACACCGGCAGTGATTTCATCATCACGAACTTTGACGGAGACTATACGCGTCCCATGAGTGAGCGGCGCATCAAACGATCGCCGATCAAGGATGTTGCCAGCATGGTTCGCTCACTTCATTACGTATCGCATGCGGTTCTCTTCAATCACGTCCCGGGCATTGTTACCACTCAGGATGTCGATTGGCGATTGGAACGGTGGGCCAAGGCGTGGTACCAGTGGGTAAGTGCGCTGTTCCTGCGAGGCTATTTTGAAACTGCGGGAGCGGCTGGTTGTTTGCCGCAAACGCAGCCGGAAATCAAGGCTTTGCTGGACGCCTATACGCTTGAAAAGGGATTGATAGAAATTGAGTACGAACTGGAGCACCGGCCGGACTGGGTCCGGATTCCTCTGCATGGAATCCTGGAACAACTGCAATGAGATTTCCACGATCAGCCGGGGTGCTACTTCATCCCACGTCATTGCCCGGTGCGTACGGGATCGGCGAACTGGGGCCACAGGCTTTGCGTTTTGCTTCCTATCTCCATAACGCCGGGATAAGAATCTGGCAGGTGCTGCCGTTAAATCCCACCGGCTACGGTGATTCTCCCTACCAGTCTCTGTCAGCATTCGCCGGGAATCCTCTTCTCATCAGCCTGGATACGTTGGTTGCTGAGGGTTTTCTTGATCAGAGCATGCTAGGGGCGTTGCCGGGCTTTCCCGACGACCGCGTGGATTTCAGCAGGGTCATTCCCTGGAAATTTGCCCTGCTGAGAAAAGCGGCTTCAAACTTTTTCGGCACTGCAACATCCGAACAAAAAACAGACTTTGCAAGGTTCACCGAACAGAACCGCGCGTGGCTGGAGGATTATGCCCTCTTCATGGCCGCCAAGGACGCGCACCAAGGAAGGGTCTGGACCGAATGGGATCCCGACCTGGCTGCACGCGACCACTCATCGATAGTCCAGTGGAGCGAGAGGCTCTCTTCGGAAATCGCCGCTTACAAGTTTTGGCAGTTTCTGTTTTTTCGCCAATGGAATGTGATTCGACAAGATTGCGCGCGACGCGGGATCCGCATCATGGGGGACATTCCCATTTATGCCGCTCACGACAGCGCTGACGTCTGGGCTAACCGCGAAATGTTCTGGCTGGATGAAAAGGGCCACTCGCTTAAAGTTTCAGGCGTTCCGCCTGATTACTTCAGCGCTACAGGTCAGCTCTGGGGCAATCCGATCTACCGTTGGGACGCCATGAAAGCCTCAGGCTACCGCTGGTGGATTGAACGCCTTCGAGCTTCGCTCAACATGTTCGACATGGTACGCCTCGACCATTTTCGGGGCTTTGAAGCTTATTGGGAAATACCTGCAGGCGAACCAACCGCTATGCATGGTAAGTGGGTCAAAGGTCCAGGCGCTGAACTTTTTCATGTCCTGACCAACGCTCTCGGCCCGCTGCCGATTGTCGCCGAAAACCTGGGCGTAATCACGCCAGAAGTGGAAGCCATCCGTAAGCAGTTTGACTACCCGGGAATGGCGATTCTGCAATTTGCTTTCAGCACTGACCCGCAGGCGCCGACTTTTCGTCCCCACAACTATGAACAACAACTCGTTGCTTACACCGGCGGACATGACAATGACACGATGTTCGGATGGTGGCGTTCCGGAGTGGCCAAGAGCACGCGCACCCAGGCTGACGTGACGAAAGAATACGCGGACGCACAGAACTACTTTGGCGTCAGCGCAGGGGAACTCGACCGCGAGGTAAATTGGATCTTTATCCGTGAGGTCATGAAGTCTGTCGCGGACACCGTCTTATTTCCCATGCAGGATGTCCTGGGGCTGGGCAGTGAAGCGCGCATGAACACGCCAGGCACTCTTGGAGGTAACTGGACATGGCGGCTCAGCCATGACGGCCTTCGCGAGGCAGACCAGTGTCGGTTGAAGCTATTTGCGGACATTTATGAGCGTTAGCCCTGGTATCTTGCAGGTTCCACAGTGATCGCGTCCCTGAGTTTGTGGCAACGTCGACACTAGAGTTCAGCTTTTTGCGTAAGAAATTTGAAGGGTGCTCTCCTTAAGCTTGTAAATCCACCTGGGGTCCACCCTGTCTGCCCGGGAGAGTCTTTGGAAATGTTAATATTCCGTGACAAGGTTTCATCGAATTCATAAAAATGTCTAGCAATATTCCGAACTGGTGGCTGAATTGTTTTTTTCGCAAACGCAAGCTTTGGTCTGCACGAGCACTTGTCGTGTTGTGTGGCTTGTTCCTTGCGGCAAACGTTCCAGCAGATTCCTTTTTCTGCTCTGTTGCGCATGCACAGAGTGACTCGCCGGCCCCTGTCGTGGTTCAGCCAGGTGCGCCAGGTAAACCGAGCCGGAGGCTGCCTCCGTCCGCAACGGCCAAACTGCCGCCACGGTCGCAAGCGGAAGTGGAGTTCATGCAAGGCATGATCATGCATCATGCGCAGGCAGTGGAGATGACGGCGCTGATTTCGTCGCACACGGAGAATAAGGACCTGCGGTCGCTGGGAGCACGGATCAGTAGCTCACAGTCGGACGAGATCAAGTTTATGAGGCGCTGGCTGGCAGCGCGTGGCGAACCAGTCACGATGGCGATGCCTGGGATGAAAGGCATGAATATTTCAGGGCCTTCGATTGCACTCATGCCCGGCATGCTTACGCCGGAACAAATGGAGGTGCTACGAAAGGCGAAGGGCGCCGAGTTCGATCATTTATTCTTAACAGGCATGATTCAACATCACAATGGCGCTTTGACGATGGTGAAGGATTTGTTCGACACCGCGGGCGCGGGGCAGGATGCCGAGCTATTCGATTTCGCGACGGACGCGGACAATACTCAGCGAGCAGAAATCAATATCATGCAGACAATGTTGGACAAAAAACTTCCAGAGGAGAAACAATGAACCGAGTGCCCAGTGTTGCTTTTAGCGTGGCGGTGGCCGCGATTGTATTATTTTTTGGTGTGAGCCGGCTGCCGGCGCAAACGCCTACTCCCACGCCGCAAGCCCAGGTGCAGACGCCTTCGCCCACTCCGTCCGCAGAGGAACCCGCGGAGGAAGAAAAAAATCCGTTTGCTCCGGAGCCCGCTACTACGTTACCACCGGGCATGACGGGCGCGGATGTAAACGATCCGCGCGCAAAGCTGAAGCCGGGCCTCTATGACGCGGGTGAAGCATCGATGGGTATCAAGCATCTTGTCCTTCTCAAGAAGCCTGCCGCGTTTCAACTCGGAACCTCTGATCCCGATGATCCCAAGGTGCTGAAAATGCTGGGGCAGCTCAACTCTCCGAATATCGCAAAGATGCCGAAGCCACTGCATTTGGTTATTGCGCAGCTTGCTTTTGCGAACTCGGACCTTGCGTTTCAGGGCAACCACTTGTTTCAGGGAAATTTTTATGGCGTGAATATCTATGACATTTCCCATCCGGCGAATTCCAAGCTGCTGACCTCTCTGGTGTGCCCTGGCGGACAAGGTGATGTGTCGGTATATAAGAATCTGCTCTTCATGTCAGTTGAACAGCCGAACGGACGCCTGGATTGCGGCACGCAGGGCTTTCCGCCGGGGCCTCCCCCGACCCCAGAGCAGCAAAAAGAAAAGAAACGGCGGCCGCCGGCAGCGCAAAAGGACCGTTTTCGCGGTGTAAGAATTTTCGATATTTCCGACATCAAGAATCCGAAGCAAGTCGCGGCGGTGCAGACGTGTCGCGGATCACACACGCATACCCTGGTGGTGGATCCGAACGACAAAGACAACGTTTATATATACGTGTCGGGCACGTCGTTTGTGCGTCAGTCGGAAGAACTGGCCGGATGCTCAGATGAAAAACCGGACAAAGACCCCAATACAGCACTGTTTCGTATTGAAGTGATCAAGGTTCCGGTGGCTGCGCCGCAGGACGCGAAAGTGGTGTCCAGCCCTCGAGTATTTATCGACGCCCGGACGGGAGCGATGAATGGCCTGAATAACGGCGGCACGCATGGCAAGAAGGATGCGGAGAAACCAAAAGACACTGACCAGTGTCACGACATCACCGTGTATTCGGCGATCGGGCTGGCGGCGGGTGCGTGCTCCGGAAATGGAATTTTGCTCGACATCAAGGACCCGGCAAATCCGAAGCGGGTGGATGCAGTGAACGATCCAAACTATTCGTACTGGCATTCGGCTTCGTTCTCGAACGACGGGAGCAAAGTGGTGTTTACCGACGAGTGGGGCGGCGGCCTGGGTGCGCGGTGCCGTCCGAATGACCCGAACAAATGGGGCGCAGACGCCATCTTTGGTGTGAAGGACGACAAACTGACTTTTCAGAACTATTACAAGCTGCCGGCTGCGCAGGGTGACACGGAAAACTGCGTGGCGCACAACGGCTCGCTGATTCCGGTCCCGGGCCGCGACATCGAAGTGCAGGCCTGGTACCAGGGCGGCGTGTCCATTATGGACTTTACAGACGCAGCGCATCCGTTTGAAATTGCTTACTTTGACCGTGGGCCGGTTGATCCAAAGACGCTGGTGCTGGGCGGCGAGTGGTCAGCGTATTGGTATAACGGCTACATTTACGGTTCAGAGATTGCGCGCGGGCTGGACGTGTTTGAACTGACGCCGACGAAGTTTTTGACACAGAATGAAATCGACGCGGCGAAGTCAATTCAGGTCAGTGAACTGAATGTGCAGAACCAGCAGAAGATCGAGTGGCCGGCTAAATTGGTCGTCGCAAAAGCGTACGTGGACCAATTGTCCCGGTCGCAAGCGCTGCCTGCGGAAAGAATCGCAGATCTACAAAAAGCAATTCAAAGCGCGGAGAGTTCGCACATGGGCAACGATGCGCTGGCGAAGTTGAAGAGCATGTCGCCAACCTTGCAACAGGACGCCGGCACGGCTAAAAACCAGGCGGACTCGACACGGCTGCGTGCTTTGGCTGAGATTCTGGCGCATCCAGCAGCGTAACCCACCAGGCTAACCCGCGGCCTCGTAAGAGGCCGCGGAGTGGTGGTCCATCGCAGGTACCGAACCCTGCCCTAATCGGTAGGTCATACTAGTTAACTGAATGTGTAATTTGTTGCAACATGATTGCTCTATCGCACGCAATTTTCCTTTTTGATCCATCGTTTTGGCCGAAGAAGTACAAATTGCGGAGTCCCTGGGCTCAAAATAGTGCGAAATCCTTGTTCGTCGCTTTGTATATAAGCGCTATTTGGTGAGCAGCTATATTTTTTGATGGCCTGATAGACTCTACTAAGAAACAACGGTAAATTTTAAACGGGCTACTTTGTAAAACAGAAGACGATCGTGGCGCATTTAGCTTGGATAACTCATAAAGCTGTGATACGGTCTTCCTGCAATTGAGTGATTTAGGCTCGGAACTATTAATTAGGCCCCAGTAAGAAATCCTTCCGGCGTTGACAACTCCAATGAGCATTACCTTCCGGCTGAGTTAAAGCAACTGGCGTTATTACAAATGCGCGCAGGGTAAGTGCATCGTCCTTCCGGGACTTCATCCGTCCGCAAAAATTTCTTGATGATTCGATCCGCCGCCGCGGGTCCTGGGGAGGCACTGTGATTTCAGTACCAACAAGGACACCAATTCAACAAGCCAGAGCATTCTGGTCTATGGCAATCCTGTTATTGACCGCCGCACTGGCGCTTCCCTCGGCTGCGCATGCACAGGGCAATTATGTTTACGTCAATAACCAGGCGACATCAAACAGCGTCTCCGCATACTCGGTTTCCCCCAGCGGTGCACTCGCCGCAGTGCCCGGTTCACCGTTCCTGACGGGTGGTCGAGGGGCGAATGTCAACTGTTATGGCCTGGACCGGATCGTAATCAGCGCGCCCAGCAATTCATTGTTCGTCACGAACACTCTTGACCTGACCATCAGCGCGTTCCAGATCAACCCGGCATCCGGCGGTTTAACCGCGGTGCCCGGTTCGCCGTTTGCAAGCGGTCTTTCTCTCGACAGTTGCCAGGGAATATCAATTGCAGCCACACCAGACGGAAAATTCCTGATGGCTTCAAGCAACGGTCAGATTCAGACATTTGGTATTGCGGCAAGCGGAGCGCTTTCTCTTCTGGCTACTACCCCGAATTGCTGCACGCCAATGGCCAGCATGAAAATTTCATCGAACGGCCAATTGCTCGCAACATCCAATGAGACCAGCGCCTCCGTATTCACCGTGAACACCGCGACTGGCGCGCTTACCGCTGTCTTGGGATCACCCTTTCTGAAAACCGGCACGGGAACTCTTACCGGCCTTGATTTCAATAGCTGTGCCAATAATCTTCTGTTTGGCGGTGAGGCGACCGCAACGTCAACTATCGCTGATGCCTGGACCGTTTCCGCCTCTGGAGCTTTAGCTGCCGTATCTGGAAGTCCATTTCATAGTGCTTCTGGAACCAACTCTAACGTCGTCCTTCTTAGTCCTGATAACACGCGGCTGTTTGAGAGCAACCAGCTTAGCAATAGCGTGAATTCATTCACGGTTAACGCTGACGGCAGTCTCACGAATCTTGGCAGCTTTGGCGGTGCCGGATTCCTCCATACCCCCGCCGGAATGGCAACTGATCAATCCGGAAATTTCCTGTACGTAGCCGACGATCCGTTCGGAATAGCTGTATTACGAATCAACGGGGACGGATCGCTTTCCAATCTCAGTGACACAGCTATTGCGCGCCCGGGAGAAATCCAGGGACTTGCAGCCTATCCGCCGCGAAGCTGCGCCAGCGCCGACCTTTCGCTTACCATGACCGCCGCGCCAAATCCGGTTGTGGTCCTCACGAACGTTACTTATTCCATCACGATCACAAATAATGGACCGGGCGCTGCCGCAGCTACGATTGAAGACGTTCTGCCCGCGGGAAAACTCTTTGTGGCTTCCTGCGCCGCAACCGGCGGAGGGGTGTGCAGCGGATCTGGGAACAATCGTTTCATAAGTTTTCCTTCTCTTCTGAGCGGTCAATCGGCCACCGCAACCATTGTCGCCCAGGTGAGTTCAGGACTCGCAAATAACAGCACCTTAAGCAATACAGTGAGTATCAGCAACAGTTCCGCCGTCGATCCAAATCCTGCAAATAATTCCGCAACCGCGACGGTCAGCGTAGTGACACTGGTTCCAACAACGCTCACTGCCGCTGCAGCGAACGGAACCTTTGGTGGAAGCGCGCTTCTCTCCGCGACCTTGCGAAGAAGTGCTGACAACTCGCCGGTCGCGGGCAAATCGTTGGCTTTCACGTTGAATGGCAGCGCTGTAGGCAGCGCTCTGACAGACGCTACTGGCGTGGCATCACTCACAACAAGCATCGCCGGCATTGGTGTTGGTACCTATCCTGGGGCCATGGTGGCGAAATTTGCAGGCGATACCAGTTTTGCTGCAAGTAGCGGAACGGCGCAGCTAACGGTCGCACCTGCGGTTTTGACAGTGACTGCCAACAACGCTTCCAGAATCTACGGTGATCTTAACCCGGCATTTACCTTCATCATCTCCGGGTTCGTGAACGGCGATACCGCGTCCGTGGTTACCGGCAACCCAACTTGCACGAGCGCACCGCAGTCCAGCAATGTTGGATCGTATCCAATCGTATGCAGTCTGGGGACGCTTGCGGCAGCCAACTATAACTTTGCATTCGTCAACGGGACCCTGACAGTGACGCCGGCAGCATTGACGGTGACGGCAGCGAATGCCAGCCGCTTGTATGGTGACCCGAATCCCGCATTCAGCGGGACCATCACTGGATTGAAAAATGGCGACATCATTACGGCGACTTACGCCAGCACCGCAACACCAGGAAGTCCGGTAGGAGCTTATCCGATCGTTCCAACACTGGTTGATCCGGCCTCGAAGCTCGGTAATTACACGGTGACTTCGAATAATGGAACACTCACGGTGACTCGGGCGCCATTATCTGTTACCGCCGCTAATGCGGCTCGCGCTTACGGCGATCCAAATCCTGTGTTTACCGGAACACTCACCGGAATAAAAAATGGCGACAACATCACGGCGACCTATGCCAGCGCTGCCACCGCAGCCAGCCCGATTGGAGCGTATCCGATCATACCCACGCTGATTGACCCAACCGCCAAGCTCGGCAACTACACGGTGGTTTCGAATAATGGAACGCTAACGGTGAGTCCTGCGACGTTGACCGTGACGGCTGCAAATGCGAGCCGGCTTTACGGCGATCCGAATCCAGTCTTCACGGGAACAATCACCGGCCTGAAGAATGGGGACAATATCACGGCTACGTATGCCACCAGCGCCACACCGTCGAGCCCGGTAGGGACTTATCCGATCGTTCCAACTCTGGTTGATCCAGCAGGTAAGCTCGCCAATTACACAGTCGTCTCAAATAATGGGACCCTGACCGTTGCGGGTGCGCTGTTAACAGTCACCTCCGATAATGCAGCCCGGCTGTATGGCGATCCTAACCCGATCTTTACCGGCACCATCACCGGCTTGAAAAACGGTGATGCTGTCACCGCCACATATGCCACCGTGGCCACGCCGGCCAGTGCTGTGGGAACTTACGCGATCGTTCCCACCCTGGTAGACCCTGCTGGAGTGCTCAAGAATTACGCAGTCACCTCGAACAATGGCATTTTGACGATAACCCCCATACCGCTCACGGTAAGCGTCAATAATGCGAGCCGGTTGTATGGCGATCCTAATCCGGCATTCACCGGCGCTATTACTGGATTGAAGAACGGAGACAACATCACGGCAACGTTTGCCAGCCTGGCAACCCCGGCCAGTCCTGTGGGGACATATCCCATCGTGCCCACTCTGGTTGACCCAACCGGGAAGCTGAGCAATTACACGGTTACATCGAACAATGGCATACTCACTGTGAACGTTGCGGCATTGACGGTATCCGCAGCCAACGCGAGCCGCGCCTATGGTGCTCCCAACCCAGTATTCAGCGGAGTCATCAGCGGGCTCAAAAACGGCGACAACATCACGGCTACCTACGCCAGCACGGCAACAGTCGCCAGCCCAGTGGGCGCATATCCCATTGTGCCGTCGCTGGCCGATCCGACAGGGAAACTCAGCAACTATACAGTCACCATCAACAACGGCACTCTCACAGTGAGCCCAGCCTTGTTGACCGTGACTGCGGCCAATGCAGCCCGCGCCTTCGGCGCGCCCAACCCGGCCTTTACCGGAACGATTACTGGACTGAAGAATGGCGACAATATTACCGCCACTTTCGCCAGCGCGGCGACGGCTGCCAGCCCGGTCGGAACATATCCCATCGTGCCCACTCTGGTAGACCCCGCCGGCAAACTCGGCAACTACACGGTGGTTTCCAACAATGGCATCCTCACCGTGAGTGGTGCGGTGCTTACTGTGACTGCCGGCAATGCAAGCCGGCTTTACGGTGATCCCAATCCTGTGTTCACAGGCACCATTACAGGAATTCAAAATGGTGACAACATTACCGCGACGTATGCCAGCGTTGCCGATCCGACGAGCGCCGTGGGAAGTTACGCGATCGTCCCAACTCTGGTGGACCCGACAGGCAAGCTCGCTAATTACAGCGTGGTCGTCAACAACGGAATTCTGACGGTAGCTCCAGTTCCGCTGACGGTGACCATAAATAACGCGAGCCGGCTGTACGGCGATCCGAACCCCACGTTCACCGGCTCGATCACTGGATTAAGGAACAACGACAACATTACGGCAGCATTCTCCAGCGCAGGTCCAGCAAGCCCGGTCGGAACCTACCCGATCACCGCCACCCTGGTTGACCCAACCGGGAAAGCCGGCAACTACTCCGTTACTTTCGTCAACGGAGCGCTAACCGTGACCGCTACGCCATTGTCGGTGACTGCGGCAAATGCCAGCCGTTTTTACGGTGATCCAAACCCGGCGTTCACTGGGACCATCACGGGAATCAAAAACGGTGACAACATCACCGCGAGCTATTCTACCGTCGCGAATCCGATCAGCCCGCTGGGGACTTACCCGATCGTTCCAGTATTGGTTGATCCCACGGGAAAACTGAGCAACTACACGGTGACGGCCCTGAATAATGGGATTTTAACAGTCACTCCCGCACCTCTCACAGTCACAGCTGCTAATGCAACTCGGCTTTATGGCGATCCGAATCCTGTCTTGACGGGAACCATCACGGGAATCCGCAACGGAGACAACATCACAGCCACCTACGCCTCCACGGCTACATTAGCGAGCAGCGTGGGAACCTACACCATCGTACCGACTTTGTCTGATCCAACGTCGAAGCTCGGAAACTACACCGTCGTCTCCAACAATGGCATCCTGACGGTGAGCCCTGCTCCGTTGGCAGTGACCCCAGTCAATGCCAGCCGTTTATATGGTGATCCGAACACGGCCTTCACTGGAACAGTGAGCGGTCTCAAGAACGGTGACGTCATCACTGCAACCTTTGCCAGCGCCGCCACAGCAGCCAGCCCGGTCGGAACGTACGCAATCGTTGCAAGCTTGGTAGATCCTGGAGCCAGGCTGGGCAATTATACTGTGATCTCGAACAACGGCATTCTCACGGTGACCCCAGCGCCCTTGACCGCGGCTGCGGCCAATGCGAGCCGCTTGTACGGTGCAGCTAACCCGGCCTTCGCCGGCGCCATCACGGGATTAAAGAACGGCGACGTCATCACGGCGACATTCTCTAGCGCCGCTGCGGCAGCCAGCCCGGTCGGGACTTATCCGATCGTGCCAACCTTCACTGATCCTGGCGGCAAGCTCGGCAACTACACGGTCATATCCAGCGGTACGCTGACGGTAACGCCTGCGCCGCTGTCCGCGACCGCTGCCAACGCGACTCGCGTCTATGGCAATGCCAACCCCGCCTTCACCGGGACCATCACCGGACTATTGAATGGCGACAACATAACGGAAAGCTTTACGAGCGCCGGGCCAACCAGCCCCGTGGGAACGTATGCGATCGTGCCCGCGCTGGTCGATCCCACTGGTAAGGCCGGCAACTACACGGTCACCTTTACTAACGGGACTCTGACAGTAACTCCAGCGCCACTCTCGGTTGTTGCTGCCAATGCAAGCCGTTTGTACGGCGCTGCAAATCCTGCCTTCACCGGCACCATTACCGGCATCAAGAACGCCGATAACATCACCGCAAGCTTTGCGACAGCTGCAACCCCCGCCAGCGCTGTGGGAACTTTTGCGATCGTGCCAACCTTGATTGATCCGACGGCGAAGCTCAGCAACTACACTGTAACGTCAACCAACGGCACGCTTACCATCACCCGTGCGCCGCTTACGGTGACGGCCGCAAATGTTGCGCGAAACTTCGGCGCAGCCAACCCGGCCCTTACTGGTACGATCACTGGAATCAAAAATACGGATAACATCACTGCGACGTATGCAACGACTGCAGTAGCGGCAAGTCCGGTAGGTACGTATCCAATTACTCCAACTCTTGTGGATCCGACCGCTAAACTGGGTAACTACACCGTGACCATCACCAACGGCGTGCTGACCGTGAATAAGGCGCCCCTGACCATCACGGCCAATAACCAAACCAAGGTCTTGCATGCCGCCAATCCAGCACTTACGGCAACCTACAGCGGCTTTGTTCTGGGCCAGACTCCGGCATCGCTTACCGGAACTCTGACCTGCACGACCACATCAACCACACTCACGCCGGTGGGCAGTTTCCCCATCACGTGCTCCGGCCAGACCTCAACGAACTATGCGATCACCTTCGTTCCCGGCACATTAAGCGCACTGTACGCGGCTGCCGGATTGTGCAATGGAGCGGCTGGTCATGCGATTCTCGCTCCGATCCTGGCTAACGGAACCAGTTCTTTCCTGCAAGGAACACTTGTTCCCGGTCGCTTCCGGGTTTGCGATGCCGCGGGTGTTTCTCAGGGAACAGCGGGAGTAGTCTCCAGCTTCTTCCTGGTGAAGATCATTACCGGCACCACGACCACAGTCGTCCATCAGGTGCCGCTGGGCGCTGCGGGTTTTGTTTTCAACGCAGCCGCAGCGCAGCGCAGATGGGAGTTCAACAACATCACGACTACGAACCTGCCGAGAGGATCAACCTATGGCTATCAGATCGGGCTGAATGACGGTACCTCCATTACGTTCCAGTTCGCAGTACGGTAAATGGAATGGCACGGGGCGGCCGAGGCCGCCCCTCCGCACCAGAGGCAATAGCAGCGTTTACAACAGCGGGAAGAATTATAAGCGTCAGGTAATTCGACACGAACACTTCGAAGCAAGCAGGCTTTCCAAAACACTTAAACCGATCCTGTTCCAAATACAGGGCCTTAATAAACACGCCGCTATCAATATGGCTGCCGTTAGGACTTACTCTTAGAAAGATGATCCTTCACTGGCAAACCAAAGCGCAACCAGTTCTACGGTCAGAAGGTGAATCTTAAAGCGAACTGGATTTGCCTTGGGTTATAAAGCGCCCGAGGCGTTCCGTAATTCGGGTTGGGCGAACCGTCCAGGAATCTTTGCGTCGAGGAACAGCCCTGGGCCGTCGCGTTAAAGTTGCAAAAGTCGGCTGCGCCATACACCGTGTTGAAGAACCTCACATTGACGGTGTTCAAGAGGTTAAATGCCTCTGCCATGACTTCAATGTTAAGACGTTCCGTTGCTTTGAAAGTGCGGGCAATCCTCATGTCCACCGATTGATAACTATCTCCTTTGAACGTGTTGCGGGGCTCTATTCCTACGCGGTCGTTATTTCCGAAGATGTCGCCATTGGCATCAAAGCCGGCAAACTTTGTGAAGTAGTTTGGCGACTCAAGCGTCACGATGGTGCTCAACTGGAAATTGTTTACGATAATATTCTTCGTTGTCGGCCCTGCAATGGTGGCGTTCAGCACAAAGCGCTGGCCCACGCTGTCAGAGGAGAGCGCCCGCTCGGCCTTGAAGTTTTGGCTGTCCTGAGGAATGAGGACAAAGCTTGGGTTCGGTCCGTCATCAATTCCCTTGGACCACGTATAGCTCACACCGGTGCTGAAATGGTGGCTCATGCGTTTATTGAAATTGACCAGCAAACCATTCCATGAAGAGTTCCACCGCGAAGCGGCTTCAAAATAAACCGCGTACAAAGTGGGGAAGCCCGGAGCGCCGCTGCGCGCGCCCGGAATCCCCGGCGCGGCGAAGTAAGTATTCTTCGTGCCACTCTGTCCTGCGGAGTTGTGCACGATTACCTGTCCGCTGGGGTCAGGCTGATTCACGTTAAAAAAGCTTCCCAGGTGGACGCCTTTGGAACGCAGGAAGCTGATGTCCAGCGCGGATTCCTTTGTCGGCTGAAACTCCAGCCCCAGGCTGGTCTGGACTCCGTAGGGCGCTTTGTGGTTTTTATCAAAGCGCGCAATGACGGCATCGCCAAAGAAGCCACAACCTGCCACAGTGCCACCAGGGCAGAAGCCCAGAGGCGCGGCATCGGGATAAGTTCCCCCGAGCATGCTCTGAAGAGCAATCTGCGTAATATTCGGCGCACTGGCAAAAGCAAACAACCGCGTGGTTGCGTTCAATGCATTCTCACTCGGTCTTCCCGGGAATGTACCAGTAGTACCGCCGCACGAAGGCGCCTGGCAGGCCAGCAGAGGCATGGGAATAATTCCATGGAATAGTCCGGCGCCCCCGCGCAGGACGACGTTGTACTTGCCACCGAAGTTATAGGCGAAGCCTCCGCGTGGATCGAATTCTGCTTTCGGGCCATTCAGTACGTTTGCCGGAAAAGTCTCAAACTGGTAGCGCAGGCCAGCGTTCAAGCTCAGATTGCTTCTGGCCTGCCACGTATCCTGGAGATAAAGCCCGCCATAGTTGTGCGGAGTCTCTCCTTCTGCCTGGTTGCGGACGGCGCTGGAGATTCTTTGTCCCTGAAGCACCGCGGGGTTGAAGTTTGGTTCAGTAAAGTTCGGGGCCTGGAACCGTTCAAAGAAGATCACTGAGGGCGCGCCTGCCTGCAGGCTGAACGGGCACTGTATCGTCAACAGGCAACCGAAGTCGGCCTCAAAGGGATAGAACAGCGGGAAGGACTCAAGCGTATTGACGTGGCTGAAGTCGCCGCCGAACGCCAACGTGTGCTTGCCATGCTGCCAGGTTACGTTGTCCACAATTTCCGTGCGGGTCTCCTGATAGAAATCAGGATTGCCCCGATTCACGCCGGCGGTAAAAGTGTTTAGAACTTCCAGGTGGGGCTGGGTGGTAACCGTGGGAAAATCGAACGTTCTGTGCCCGTATTGCAGGCGCAGTTCATTCACAAGGCGGGAAGAGAGAGTTGATGACAAGCTTCCCACCAGCGACTGGTCGCGAAGATTGTTGTCCTTAAATCCTGAAGGCAAGTCAAAGCCGTCATTCAGCGGCGAAACGTTGGTAAGCCGGCCATCATTGAAGAAGTAGCGCAGGAACATATATTCGTGCTCGGTAAATGAATGATCCAGCTTGAGCAGGAAATTATCGTAATCACTTTTTCGATTTACGTTCAGCTGCTCGGTAGGCAGTCCGAAACTGGTCTTGAACTGGTTGATCAGAGTAAGGTTGCCGAGGATCACGGAGTTGTAGTATGGATTCTCACTGCGGCGCTGGCCTTCATAATTGCCGAAAAAGAACGTGCGGTTCTTCCTGATGGGGCCGCCCAGGGTGAACCCAAACTGATTTTGCCGCAGCTTGTTCAAACCGGGGGCCGCAAGTTCGCTGCGGGCATCCACCGCATCATTACGGAGATACTCGTACAGCGAGCCATGCAGGTCGTTCGTGCCGCTCTTAGTAATAATGTTGACGATGCCTCCAACAGCGCGTCCGGCTTCAACGCTGTAGGTGTTGTTGATCACGCGAAACTCGCGCACGGCGTCCGTGGAAGGCGTGGTCTTTTGTACGCCCGAAGCCGTAGAAATGTTATCTGCGCCGTCAATGGCAATGAAGTTGTAGTGAATATTCTGGCCAGCGAAAGAGAGCTTGGTAACCGGTTCAATGATCACATCAGTGCTGCCGGAAGTTGTGTCGCCAATGGTGACGCCAGGGGCAAGCAATGCGAAGTCAATGAACTGGCGGCCATTCACCGGCAGATTCTGGATCTGCGCCTGCTCAATCACAGTATCGGTTGAAGTGCGCGTTGGCTCGATCAGCGGGGCTTCAGTGGTCACCGTAAGCTGCTGCTCCACCTGGCCGGGGATGAGGGAGAAATCCAGGGTCGCAATTTCGCCGATGCTCAATGCGATCGTTCGCGATTGCTGCTGAAATGTTCCCGCCTTCACCTCGACCTTGTAATTGCCGACGGGGAGCGAGGCAATTTTATATTCGCCGGCGCCATCCGAGGTGGTGGACCTGGAGAGTCCAGTCTCCGTGTTGGTGGCGGTGACGCTCGCCTTGGTCAGGACCGCGCCGGATTTGTCAGCCACACGTCCCTGCAGCGAAGCGGTAATGGTCTGACTCGGGGCGGTCGTGCACAGCAGTAAAGCCAGCGATAGGTTCACGGAAAGCATGGCAAAACGATATTGCATAAGGATCCCTCCCTCGCGCGACCAGAAATATATTCCTCACTGGGTGGATTGGCAAGATATTTGACATCTAAAATGTTTAGACCTAGAATTTCGCAAGTTCTCCAGCCGAGACCACCTGAGCTGATCAAAGGATACGGCGATACGTACGCGCTCGGATCTCGGAATTATGAAAGCCTCATGCGCACACTTTCCACCTTGCGGCAAATGGAAAATGCAGCAGCCCGCCTCAAGGCTCTGCGCGAGGCGGCCCTCGTCGACGATACGGGCAAGAAACTTGAGAACGCACTAGCTGAACTGGCCCTTCGTCCGGGAGGTAAGCTGTGAGAATCGTTTGCCTGGGAGGAGGTCCCGCGGGACTTTACCTTTCGATTCTTCTCAAGAAAGCGAATCCTTCCTGGGAGGTAACGGTTGTCGAACGCAACCGCCCCACAGACACTTTCGGATGGGGAATCGTTTTCTCTGACAAAACCATGGATGGCTTCAGATCCGTGGATGAGGAGACCCACGCCGAGATCACTCGCGCCTTTCGCCACTGGGACAATATCGATGTCTTCTTCAAAGGCAACAAGATCACCTCCGGCGGCCATGGCTTTTGCGGGATAGCCCGCATCAAGTTGTTGCAGATCCTACAACTGCGCGCGGCGGGACTGGGCGTGAAGCTGGTTTTCGAAACTGAGGTCGCCGATCCGGATGACTATGCTCCGCATTACGACCTGGTGATCGCTTCTGACGGTGCGTCTTCGATTACACGCAGGAAGTACGAACACGTTTTCAAGCCCAACATCCAGGTGCGGCGGAACCGCTTTGTCTGGCTGGGCAGCCGTAGAAAGCTTGACGCGTTCACCTTTGATTTCAAGAAAACAGAGTGGGGCTGGTTCAACCTGCACGCCTATCGCTTTGACGACGAGTGGTCCACGTTCATCGTTGAAACGCCGGAGAAGAACTGGCTGGCGGCAGGGATCGACAAGATGGAACAGGAAGAGTCGATCGCGCTCTGCGAGAACCTTTTCGCCGAACGGCTGGAGGGCAATCCGCTCATCTCCAATGCCAAACACCTGCGCGGCTCCGCTATCTGGCTCAAGTTCAACCGCGTGCTGTGCGAGAAATGGTTTCATAGGAACATCGTGCTGATTGGGGACGCAGCGCACACCGCGCACTTCAGCATCGGCTCGGGTACCAAGCTGGCCATGGAAGATGCCATTGCGCTGGCGCGCGTGCTCTCAACCCATAGCGGCGATGTGGAAGGCGCTCTGCAGCACTACCAGGAAGAACGTGAGATCGAGGCGCTGAAATTGCAAAGTGCGGCGCGCAATCGCATGGAATGGTTTGAAGAGGTGGAGCGCTACGTCCACCAGGAGCCGGAGCAGTTTGCCTACGGTCTGCTTACAGGCAGCCAGCGCGTGGGCCATGCCAACCTGAAGCTGCGCGATTCGGGCTACGTAGAGCGAGTGGAGAAGTGGTTCGCGGGCCGCAGTGGCGTGAACCATTCGCTGCCGCCCATGTTCACGCCGATTTCGGTGCGCGGCGTTACGCTGAAGAACCGCGTGATCTGCTCTCCTATGGCCACTTACATGGCACAGGATGGTCTGCCCAATGACTTTCACCTGGTGCATCTCTCGGCGCGCGCGATGGGTGGCGCAGCCATGGTGGTAACCGAGATGACCTGCGTCTCGCCGGACGCGCGCATCACTCCGGGCTGCCCTGGAATGTGGAATGACGAACAACAGAATGCATGGAAGCGCGTGGTTGATTTTGTACACACGCATACGGACGCAAAGATCGCTTTTCAACTCGGTCATGCCGGGCGCAAAGGCTCCACCCGCATGGGGTGGGACGCCATCGACCAGCCGCTGCAGTCCGGCAACTGGCCACTGCTTTCGGCTTCACCTTTACCCTATATTGAAAATCTGTCTCAGCTCCCGCAGGAAGCCACTCACGCGGACATGTACCGCATCAAGGCGGACTTTGTATCGGCCACCCGGCGGGCGGTTGCTGCTGGTTTTGACTGGCTGGAATTTCACTGCGCCCACGGTTATCTGATGTCGAGCTTTATTTCGCCGCTCACGAACCGGCGCTCCGATGAGTACGGCGGTTGTCTTGAAAATCGCTGCCGGTATCCGGTGGAAGTCTTTTCTGCCATGCGCGCCGTATGGCCGGATAATTTGCCTATGAGCGTGCGCATTTCCGCGCATGACTGGGTACCGGGCGGTCTCACGCCGGACGACGCGGCGGAAGTCGCTCGCCTCTTTAAACACGCCGGAGCTGACGTGATTGATTGCTCCTCCGGACAGGTGAGCAAAGCGGAGAAGCCGGTGTATGGACGCATGTTCCAGGTGCCATTTGCCGACAAGATACGCAACGAGGTCTCTATTCCGACCATTGCCGTGGGCAACATTTTTGAAGGCGATCATGTGAATACCATCATTGCGGCCGGCCGGGCTGACCTGTGCGCAGTGGCGCGGCCGCATCTGGCCGATCCCGCCTGGACCCTGCATGAAGCGGCCAGGCAAGGGTTCACTGACGTCACCTGGCCCAAACAGTATTTAAGCGGAAAAGAACAACTGGAAAGGAATCTGGCCCGCGCGCAACTGATGTTGCAAGTGTGATTGGTATGGAGCAAATTTCACAAGCACTGGCTGGCAAACACGCCCTGGTTACTGGTGGCGCGCGCGGTATCGGCGCGGCGGTGACGCGAACGTTGGTTGCACACGGCGCTAACATTACCATGCTTGGCCGCAGCCCGAACCCTCCCGCAGATCTTGCTGACGATCCGCATCTCCATTATGCCCAGGCCAATGTCTGCGAACCGGAGGAACTCCATCGTGCCTTTGACGCAGCGCGCGCCCGCTTCGGTGCTATTCACATCTTGGTCAACAATGCCGGCCAGGGAGTCTCTGCACCTTTCATCAAAACAGATTTCGCGCAGTGGCGCAGCATGATGCAGCTTAACCTGGATGGAACTTTTCACTGCATACATGCGGTCTTGCCAACTATGCTGACGAGCGGATGGGGACGCATCGTGAACATCGCCAGTACCGCCGGATTGGTTGGATACGCTTATGTGTCGGCGTATTGTGCGGCCAAGCACGGCGTCATAGGCCTTACGCGCTCGCTCGCGCTTGAAGTAGCGAACAAGGGCGTGACTGTGAATGCCGTTTGTCCTGGTTACACCGAGACTGAAATGCTGCAGCGGACGATTGACGGCATTGTGGCTAAAACCGGCCGCACGCCGGCTGAGGCGCGGGCAGAACTGAATTCGAAGAACCCACAAAAAAGAATGATTCAACCGCAAGAAGTAGCCAACGCAGTCGCGTGGCTGTGCCTTCCGGGCAGCGAAGCGATGACCGGCCAGTCCATTGCAGTGGCCGGCGGCGAAGTGATGTGAGGGAAATCATGGCAAGCACTTCAACCATGCGCAAGAACAGCAACGGTTCCGGCCAGTCCAAGGAGTTGGTCCTTGATCTGGAGACGCGCGCCAAAAAGGGCGATCACCAGGCGCTGCGGTTGTGGCTGCGTCTTCTTTCCTGCACGGTGCGCATCGAGAATAAGATTCGTCTCCGCCTGCGTCGCGAGTTCGATACCACATTGCCGCGCTTCGATCTAATGGCGCAACTGGAGCGAACTACTGGCGGACTGCGAATGAACGAACTTTCCCGGCAGCTGATGGTATCGGGCGGGAACGTGACTGGAATTACTGACCAGCTCGAACGGGAAGGGCTAGTGGCCCGCACTCCGTGTCCAGGCGACCGTCGCGCCTTCACGGTCAAGCTCACCGTTACCGGGCTGAAGCGTTTTCGCGAAATGGCCACGCGCCACGAGCAATGGATTGTCGAGTTACTAGGCGGACTGACGCGCGAAGAGCAGGAAATGATGAATAGCGAGCTATGGAAATTGAAAACGCATATTAACAACACCGCCTCCATCACGCGTAAAGCAAACCAACGATCGCAGACCGGGGAGGCCCAATGAAAGACGGTACCAATCCAGCCCGCCCGGGCTTTCAGCAGCATGAGCTGGCCAACTATGAAGCGAAGAATTTCAGCTTCAAGGCCCGGGACGGCGTAGCCTGCATCACGCTCGACCGGCCGGAACGCAAGAACCCACTGACGTTCGATTCTTACGCGGAATTGCGCGCCCTGTTTCGCGCTCTGGCACAGTCCGCAGACGTCAACGCCGTGGTCTTAACCGGCGCCGGTGATAATTTTTGCTCCGGAGGCGATGTCCATGAGATCATCGGCCCGCTTACTGAACTCGAGATGCCCGGCCTGCTTGCTTTCACGCGCATGACCGGCGATCTGGTGAAAGCCATGCGTGCCTGCCCGCAGCCGATTATCGCAGCCATTGATGGCGTTTGTGCGGGAGCGGGCGCGATTCTGGCCATGGCGTCTGATTTGCGCCTGGGCACCTTACGAAGCAAGACCGCGTTTCTGTTTACCCGCGTGGGCCTTGCCGGTTGTGACATGGGAGCATGCGCCATGTTGCCCCGGATCATAGGGCAAGGCCGGGCTGCCGAGCTATTGTTCACCGGCCGCAGCATGACCGGAGACGAGGCGGAGAGATGGGGCTTCCTCAACCGCTTGTGCGCGCCGGAAGAATTGCTGGCCGCCGCGATGTCGTTGGCAAATGAACTCGCTTCCGGCCCAACCTTTGCGCATGGTATGACCAAGAAAATGCTGCATCAGGAATGGAACATGGGATTGGATGAAGCCATTGATGCCGAAGCGCAAGCCCAGGCCATTTGCATGGCGACAAACGATTTTGACCGCGCATACCGGGCCTTCGTAGCCAAAGAAAAGCCGCTATTCAAGGGAGATTGAGAATGACCTATAGCAGCCATCTTGACTGGCCCTTTCTGGAGCCGCATCACAAAGCGCTGGCTATAGATCTTGATCGATGGGCTGGCTGCGAGCTGTCTGGCGAATTACAGGACCACTCTGTGCGAACAGTGGATGATGCCTGCCGCAAACTGGTGCGCCAGCTTGGCGAGGGTGGCTGGTTGAAGTACACGATCGGCGGCACCGCGTACGGTGCTTCAGGCGATACGATAGATACCCGCGCAGTCTGCCTTATTCGCGAGACGCTGGCCCGTCATTCGGGCCTGGCCGATTTTGCATTTGCCATGCAGGGCTTAGGCTCTGGCGCCATTTCTATCTTCGGTACTCAAGAGCAGAGGCAACGCTACCTTCCTCGCGTGGGCAACGGCACCGCGATTGCAGCCTTTGCGATATCGGAGCCTGACGCTGGATCAGACGTTGCCGCGCTCCAGTGCGCAGGCAGAAAAGACGGCGACTTCTATCTGATCACCGGGGAAAAAACATGGATCTCCAATGGCGGGATAGCCGATTTCTATCTTTTGTTTGCGCGAACCGGCGAAGCAGCAGGCGCAAAGGGAATTTCCGCCTTCATCGTCGACGCCAATACACCGGGCCTGGAGATTGCGGAACGCATTGAAGTGATGGCGCCGCATCCGCTGGCACGCCTGGTCTTCAAAAACTGCCGGATTCCGGCGGCGCAACGCCTGGGAGATCCGGGCCAGGGTTTCAAGATTGCCATGTCCACGCTCGACATCTTTCGATCTTCTGTAGCGGCAGCTGCCCTCGGGTTTGCCCGCTGTGCACTGCACGAAGCTTTGTCGCGCTCCACGTCGCGCAAAATATTCGGCCAGGCGCTGGCAGACTTCCAGTTAACGCAGGCCAAGTTGGCGAGGATGGCAACCGACATTGACTCTGCGGCATTGCTGACCTACCGCGCGGCCTGGCTGAAAGATATGGGCAAATCTGTGACGGTGGAAGCGGCCATGGCCAAAATGACGGCAACGGAGATCGCGCAGGACGCCATCGATTCCACCGTCCAAATTTTCGGTGCTTTGGGTGTTGTAAGCGGGCAGACTGTAGAGCGACTATACCGTGAAATCCGGCCCTTGCGAATTTATGAAGGGGCTACGGAAGTGCAGCAATTGATCATTGCCCGTGGCATTATCAAGTCGCATCAAGAAAGTGAGCGAGAACGTGGCTGACGCCCAGAGTAGAAGCCAACGCTCCTTCAGAACAACACCTTCATTCCACACCGAAGTACGGGTGCGTTTCGCTGATTGTGATCCTGCGGGGATCGTTTTCTATCCCCGAATCCTTGAAATGTTCAATAATCTGGTGGAAGACTGGTTTCGCGTCGGCTTGAGTTTTTCCTTTGACGATATCGTGCTGAAGCGCGGCTGGGGCCTGCCGACGGTTCATCTGGAGGTGGACTTCCTTGCGCCCATCTTCTTAGACGAAGTGCTGACCGCGAAGCTCTTTGTCCGCAGCATCGGCACGAGTTCGATTCATGCTGACATCGTATTGTGCGGGCCAACCGGGTTCGATCGCGTTCGTGGAAAGGTTGTGCTGGTTCTCATCGTGAAATCTTCCAAGGAGGCGATGGCCCTGCCTGACGCACTGCGTAACAAAATCTCGGCTTTTGTTGTGTCCGAGTGATGATAGGTATCAGATATATTCTTGGAGATCAGGAGTAAGATGAAATTTCTGCAACCACCAAACTGGTCGCGGCCCAAGGGTTACGCCAACGGCGTGGCCACCAAGGGCAACCTGGTATTCCTGAGCGGCGTTATTGGCTGGAATGCGCAAGGACAGTTTGCGGCACGCGACTTTGCAGTTCAGGTTCGACAGGCGCTGCTGAACATCGTTGAGATATTAGGCCAGGCCAAAGCTAAACCAGAGCACATCGCGCGCATGACCTGGTACGTTCTCGACAAGAGCGAGTACATGGCGGCGGCTAAGGAAATGGGTGCGGCATATCGTGAGATCATCGGGCGACACTATCCGGCTATGACGGTGGTGGAAGTGGCAGGTCTAATTGAAGCCGATGCGCGCGTGGAGATTGAAGTCACCGCCGTAATTCCGGACTAAAGACCCGGAGGCAAAAACTCTCAGGCGGTCGGGCGCCACTTACCCCGTTCCTGCTCGCGCAATCTGGAGCGCTGCAGCTTCCCCGTCGAGGAATGCGGCAGCTCGGTCACAAACTCAATCGCCCGCGGATACTTATAAGGCGCGATCTGCGATTTCACATAGTCCTGAAGTTCTCGCCGTAGCAGATCATTCGCAGCCGTTCCGTCACTTAAAATGATAAAGGCCTTCACGATCTCACCACGTTCCTCGCTTGGCGTCCCAATCACCGCGCACTCCGCTACCTTGGGGTGGCCCATCAGCGCGGCCTCGATCTCAATCGGGGAAATCTTGTAACCGGCGCTTACGATCAGGTCGTCGGTTCGGCCTTCGTACCAGAAATAGCCGTCGTCATCCACTCGGTAGAAATCGCCGGTAATATTCCATCCGTCTTTGACATACATACTTTGGGAATCTGGAGCATTGAGGTAACGGCAACCCGTTGGCCCACGAACCGACAGCCGTCCAGAGACATTAGCGGGAACGGGATGACCGGATTCATCCACCACCATGGCTTCGTATCCGGGAACTGGTTTTCCTGTTGCTCCAGGTCTGATTTCATTCGCGGCGGCGGAAATAAAGATATGCAACATCTCGGTGGAGCCGATGCCGTCGATGATCTGCAGTCCAGTCGCAATGCGCCACGCTTCAAACACCGCAAGAGGCAGACGCTCTCCCGCCGAGACGCACTTCTTGAGCGAGGCCATGTCGAAGCGGGGCGCCAATTCGAGCATACTGCGATACAGCGTGGGTGCGGTAAAACAGATGGTGCATCGATGCCGCTCGATGGCGCGAAGCAGGCTTTCACCGGCGACTTTGGGGAGCAGCAACGTGGAAGCGCCCACCCGCATGGGGAAAAGAAGCAGTCCACCCAGGCCAAATGTGAACGCCAGCGGAGGACTCCCGCAAAAGATGTCCTGAGCGCTCGGCTTGAGAACGTATTTCGAAAACGTGTCACATACGGCCAGCAGGTCGCGATGGAAATGCACCGTCGCTTTGGGCTCGCCGGTTGTTCCGGAACTGAATGCGATCAGGGCGATATCATCGCGTGACGTCTCAACGTTCACAAACTCGGCAGAGCAGTCATCGAGCAACGATGGAAGCTGCGCGCCGTTTAGATTTTCGTAGAGGATGATTTCCTTAAGCGCTGGTGCCAGGCTTTGCGCCTTGACGAGCTCTTCTGCAAGCCCCTGTTCGCACAGCGCGTACTTGATTCGCGCTTTGTTGGCAATCGCGACCAGTTCCTGGGCGCGAATTTGGGACATGGTGGTCACGGCGATGGCGCCAGCCTTGATCACGGCAAACCAGCAGGCCGCCAGCATGGGGGAGTTGGCGTCACGCAAGAGAACGCGCTCGCCCGGCACAAGCCCGCGGCTCACCAGCAGGTTGGCAATACGGTTCGAGCACTGGAGCAGTCTATGGTAACTCCACACGTCGTTATCCGTGCGCAAGCATGGACACGCACCTGATCCGCTCTCGACGTGGCGGTCAAGCAATTCTGCCGCCGCATTCAGGCTTGCCGGGTAGTTAAGATCCGGGATGCCAATGGCCTTCATTACCGGCCACATCTCCTGGGGTGGCAAGTGCTCGCGGGCAAAGGCATCGACGTGTGCGCTTGGCGCACGAAATTCGGGCGCAGCATTATCCGTCGCGGAGGGAGCTTTCGCGTTCGACAATGTTCTTTCTCGGGATTTTGTCATGGCTCACATTCCAGCCCAGGAGCCGGCGTCGATGGTTGAATCATTGTGACGCCAACTCCGTTGCCCGTAGATGTTTGACACTTAAAGTATTCAACTTTAGACTTTACCGTCAAGTTCGCTCTGAATCGGGGTCGTTTCCAATCAGCTTCTTCAGCAGAAATCAACCACGTACTCAAGGTTGAACGTTTTCAGGATATCGCACATGGCCACACCCGAACCTTTGATTGCGTCCGCGACATTGGACAGGATGGGTTTCGCCTCATTGAGCGCCCGCCGGCTTTTGACGCTTGCCGGCATCGGAATGATCTTGGCGGGAATGGTCTTTGGCGATGTCTTTGCCGTGTTCGTGCTGCATCAGAACGCCGCCCATGTTGCCAGCAGTCTGGCCGCTGCCGCCCAGGCTGCTGCAGATGGTGATGTTGCCGCCGTGGCATCGCATTTCAAAAGCACCGGCGAATTTCTTGAAAACCGCGGCACCAAGGTGGACACACACGTCCACCTGATCGCCTTCGGTTACTTGGCTCTCCTGCTGGCACTGGTTCAGCCTTGGGTGAAATTCGCTGAAGCCAGCAGGCGGAGACTTGCGTGGCTGCTGGTGTTCGGCGCAGTTCTGCTGCCGCTCGGAGTTTTCCTGATTCACTACGTTGGCCTGGCCTATAGTCCTCTGCAAGCGATCGGCTGGGCCAGCGTCTTTGCCGATCTGGGCGGTCTCCTGGTGCTGGGTGCAACCATTGGCTATCTGGCAGGTATCGGTCAGCATTTTCTGGCGGGTCAAGCGTTCCCGCTGGACGAACTCCTTCGTGACCGAAGCACGGCCGCTCGATGGCTGCTGATCGGAGGTATGTACCTGATTCTCGCAGGCTTTGTACACGGCGCGTACTACGCCGGCAGTGATCTCTACCGCCACGAAGAGGCCGACTACACAATTCTTTCGCGGATGAGTTCAGCCGCGGCCACACACAATCAGACACAGATCGACCAGTCCCTGGCCGACTACGGCCAGCTTCAGGGTGATAAGGCGGTGAAAGTTGCCGCCCATGCTCACATCATCGAGTTTGGACTGCTGGCCATGTTGCTGGCATTCTTTCAGCCTTATGTCCAACTCAGAGAAATCTGGAAGCGCCGCTGGGCAGTAGTCTTGCTTCTGGGCTCACTGTTGTTACCGGTTTGCGTACTTCTGGAAATGAAGTATGGACTCCTGGCCGGTGGCATCGCCGACATTGGAGGCTTGTTCGTGATTGTAGCTCTGCTCGCCATGTGGATCGGTATTTTGCGCTACACCGGCAGTGTTGATGTCATGCCGTTAGGAGCGCAGCAATGAGCGCCCGACAGCTTCTCCTATTTGGAGGCATCGCTCTTGCCATCCTGGGCATGAGTTATGGTTTCTGGTATGCGGTATTCGCCGAACATCAGGCGCTGGATGGAATAGGCCATTCGCTCGCTTCAGGTTTCCAGGCAGCCGCCGAAAGAAACCCTGCTGCGGCAGAAAACTCTCTTCTCCAATACCACCAGGCAAAATACGCTTATGATCGCCAGGTAGACGTGCACGGGCATTGGATCGGCCTGGCTATGCTGCTCATGGTTCTGGGGATTGCATTTGATCATGTGGGCCTGCCGGAAAAAATCAAACTCGTGTTGGCATGGGCGCTGATTCTCGGTTCAGCACTCTTTCCGCTCGGCGTTTTGATGCAGACGTGGAGTCATGGTCCGTTGCCAAGAGCTGTCGCAATCCTGGGTTCTGCGCTGGCGACAGCAGCTCTTGCCGGCACGGTGCTCGGCTTGATGCGTCAGCGGGATGCATAACTCTGTTGAGGCCAGACGCCGGGTTATTCACTTGATATCATTATTAATAAGAGACCGTGGGAGCTGCGGCGGAGCGGCTTTGTGTGGACGCCAGTCACGACTGCAATCGCGTCAACAGCTCAAGGGAGCCAACTGATCCAATGGCGAATGAGATGCACAAGCCTGTCCTTGAAGGCAAGGGCGCTACCGATTATGAACGCTACCTTCGCACCGACGATCTGCTTTCGCTGCAGACGGTCACTGAGCACCTGTCGCATCCTGACGAACTGACGTTCCAGGTAGTACATCAATCTTCGGAGTTGCTGATGAAAGGGGCCAGTTGGGAGTTGGAGCGGGCCCGTGTGGCGCTTACCGAAGGAAATTATCCGAACTCTGCCAGGCTTATGCGGCGAGCCGATGCCATGCTTGAGCACCCGATTACGCTTCTCCGTATTCTGGAAACAATCACGCCTTACGACTATCACGTCATTCGGGCTGGCCTGGGACATGGCAGCGGGTTGGACTCGCCGGGATTTCTTTCGCTGCTGCACATCGCACCCAGGATAGGCGACGCGTTTCAGGAACAACTGACCAGCAAGGGCCTGACCACTTCCGATATCTATCGCCGGCATGAAGAGTTCTTCGCCCTGCACGACGTGGCGGAGCGCATGCTCGATTTCGATGAGCGGCTGCAGTTTTTCCGCTTCCATCATCTGAAACTGGCACAACGCATCATAGGCGCTGGTGTGATCGGAACTATGGGGACGCCGGTGGAGGTCCTGCAGCAACGCATGCAACATGTGGCCTACAAGGAGCTTTGGGATTTGCGCAATGAAATCACGACAAATGTGAACGCACCGGGCCGGAACAATCCCCCTTAGATCTGCTCAGGTCGTTTTTGCCACGACTTGTCGTGGCTTGACATTCTGGTTCAGCCGAAAGAAGTTTCCCGGATCATAGTGTGATTTGACCGCGACCATGCGGTCCCATCGTTCTCTATAAACCTCAGGGACGCGGTCTTGCTCGTCGCCGCTCATAAAATTTACGTAAACTCCGGGTTTCATCGCTGGTCGAAGTTTATGGAACAGTCCGCGAACCCACGCAATGTTGCCAGCGTCAGCGGACGCGTCTGACCAATTCGCCAGAAGAGTGAGTACGAAGGGAGCGCTGCGATCCCCGAATGAAGTCTCGTGGGCGGCAACCTGTCCCGCTGCTCCACCCAGATAGGCAAGCTCAATGATGGTTTCTGATGAAGGAATCGTGGCAACCGCTTCTACCAGGCCGTTCATGCTGGCGTCGTCAAGATAAGTGAAATAACCCGACTTGGTGTAATAGCGCCGGCCATGCGGGAAGTCCGAATCAGCCATAGTCTGCAAATTCATAAACGACAAACTTTTGCTCCGCACGGAATCCGGATTGCACCGGGAAAGTGCGTGCTTCAGATATGGACGCCCAGCTTCGGGATCGCCCGTCCAGATCAAAGAACTGCTGGCCACAGGACGCCCCCGAAGTCCAGCAGGCACATTCTCTGTATGCGCGGCAAGGCGCAGGTTGATGTTCCATTTCAAGTCGAGCGGAGCTTCAGCCATAAAATCTCGCCAGAGTTCAAGAAGTGAGCGAATATCGGCTTCAGCAGTTAATCCCTCAGCCAGCACCACTGACGTAAGTGGATGAAGCTTGACCTCAAATTCTGTCACCACGCCGAAGTTGCCTCCGCCTCCACGCAAGGCCCAGAATAGATCCGAGTTCTCCTTTGCGCTGGCCCGCACGATGGAGCTATCCGCAGTTACCAGGGTGAAGCCTTCGACGTTGTCGCAAGACAATCCGAAGCGCCGCGTGAGCCAACCTGTGCCTCCTCCCAGAATCAGTCCGGCAGCGCCAGTATGCGAAACCACGCCCGACGGAAAAACCAGCCCAGCCTTCTGCGTTGCTGAGTCCACCGATCCCAACAGACAGCCGCCGGCGAACCGCGCCCGGCGTGCGTCGGGATCAAGAGTGACCTGTCGCATTCGTGATAAGTCAATCACCAGGCCGCCATCGCAGGTACTAAAACCCGCAAGGCTGTGTCCTCCGCAACGGACGGCGGTCAGGATTCCGGTCTGAGACGCCGCTCGCACCGCGCTCTGCACATCGTTGACATCTGCACATCGCGCAATCAGACCAGGCGCGCGATCAAACATGCCGTTCCATATAACACGCGCTTCTTTGTAACCGTTGTCGTCTGGACGCAGTAGATCACCTTTGAATCGCCGGTGAAGGGAAGAGTAGACCTCATCGCTGGCATTGATCATCGCGAGCTCTCCTTGCGTGGCCGATTGCGCAGGTACAGCAGGGAGATAGCAGCTAAGAAAACAGAAAATGCCGGAACCGACCATTGCAGGCCGTCCACGAAGAACGTTGTCACTGAGATCGCAAGCAGCAGCACAATACCGACGACGGTGAAAACCGGGTGCGCCCGCAAACGCATGGGCAAACTCAATAGCCGCTCATTCGTGATGGCCCGGCGAAATCGAAGGTGCGTGTTGAGAATCACCAGCCACACAAAGAGCATCCCGGCCACCGCCGTCCCATAAAGCATGAGGAACGCATTCTTGGGGGCAAAGATGGCCAGCAGGATAGCTGCAATGATCCCCGCGGTAGAAGCCATCAGAGCGCGATGCGGAACCCCATTGCTGCTTACCTTGCCCATCCATGCCGGAGCATAGCCGCCCCGGCCCAGAGAAAAGAGCATTCGAGTTGAAAGGTATAGGTTGGTGTTAACGCTTGAAAGTGCAGCCGTGAGTACAACGAAGTTCATGATTGCCGCGGCGAAGGGAATATGTGCCGTAGCAAATGCCGTGACAAAAGGACTGCCGGACAGAGCGGACGAACTGCCAGTCTGGTTCCACGGAACCATGGTGACCATAATCGTAATCGCCAGCACGTAGAACCCAATGAGCCGATAAACAATGTTCCGCATCGCGCGCGGGATGGTCACTTCCGGATGCTGGGCTTCTCCTGCAGTGACCGCGATGATTTCAACTCCCATATAACTGGTGACGGTGATAGTGAGAGAGAGCCATACTCCTTTCCATCCCGAAGGCAAGAAGCCCCCGTGCTGCGTTAGATTGGCTAGTCCAATGGCATGTCGCGAACCTACTCCAAATATTAAAGCCAGCCCTACAATTATGAAGGCGACGATCGCGGCCACCTTAATCATGGCAAACCAATATTCGAATTCACCCAGACGGTTGACCTGCATCGAGTTGAGCGCCACCAGAGCGGCTGAAACCAAGACCAGCCAAATCCATTGCGGAACGTTTGGCAGCCAGTAAGAAATGTAAATGCCTGCGGCCGTGACTTCCGCGCCAATGGCAATGATCTGTGCGACTCCGTAAGTAGCCCGAACCGAAAAGCCGGCCCAGGGATTGAGGTACTTCTCTGCGTAGACTCCGAAAGCGCCGGCGACAGGATGGACGACCGCCATCTCCGTCAGCACATATGACATGATGAGAGCGATGCCTGCTCCCAGAAGATAGGAAAGAATGACGGCGGGGCCAGCGAGGCGAATGGTAACACTGCTTCCCAAAAACAAACCGACACCGATGGCGCCGCCTATGGCCATCATAGTGAGCTGTCTTTGGCTCAGGCGGCGGTGAAGACCTTCGCCACCCGCCATCGAAACCTGCTCACCCAAAACTGCACGAACCGTTGACCGTTCGCGATCAATCATCGCTGCGAACACCGGCGGGTTCACGGACCAGTAGATTGACGTTTTTCTTGAGAACTTCCAAGACCGCCTTCACATCCTCCAGGGTGTTGTACACGTGGAAGGCTATGCGCAAGCCGTCGTGCCGGCTTGATGCGACGATGTCGCTTTCAGCGAGTTTCTGCACCAGTAGATTTGAATCGCTGGACTGCAACACCGCCAGCGGCCCGGAACTGTCAGATGGAGTCTTGATTCGAATACCCATATCGAGCGCAGCGCTCAACAGCGATTGCGTGAGTTTCCTGATGTGGCTTGCGACGTTCTCCATCCCAATTTCCTGCAGCAGTTGAAAACCGGGCATGGCCGCGTATACGTTGGGCACGGAAGGGGAGCCTGACTCGAATCTTCGGGCGGTGGTAGACAGATCGATATGTTGGGGATCGAAAGCGAACGGGTTGGTTTGGGCAAACCATCCCGTGATTGTTGGCACCAGTGTTGAAATGAGATCTTTGCGTACATACATAAAGGCCAGGCCAGGTGGACCAAGCAGATATTTCAGTGTTCCGGTCACGTAAAAATCCAGGTCCATCGCTTTCACGTCCACAGGACGAGTTCCGCAGTCCTGGTAGTCATCGAGCATTACCAGAGCGCCGGCCTGGTGAGCAGTTTGCGTGATGGCGCGTACCTGCGAACGAAACCCATTCTTAAAGCAGACATGAGTGAGCGGCACAATGAGCGTATTGCGGTCGATCATTTTTTCGTAATTGACGGCCGGGATGCGATTATCTTCCGCGCTCACAAACTGAACGTCCGCTCCCCGGGCGCGTTGTGCAAGCCAGACATGGCCCATGGTAGGAAATTCGAACTCGCCCATCACGACTTTGTTGCGCTCTTTAAAACTCAGCGAGCTGGCAATGCTGTTGATGCCCGCCGATGCACTGGTCACAATGGCTACTTCGTCCGGGCTGGCGTTGATAAATTGAGCAAAGGCGGTCCGTGCCGCCTCATAGTGGTCCACCCAGGTCTCCCAGGGCGAGCCTTGCTCGTGCCAGCTCGAGATGTAATCCTCAAGGCCGGTCTGCACGGCATCTGAGAGAGCGCCCTGGGAACAACTATTGAGATAGATTTTGCGCTGAAAGATGCGGAAGCGGGAACGGATCTCCAGGATTTGATTGTCAGTCAGCATGGACTTCCTTGATCTGCATAGTGATAGTTCTTCTTTTAGTGATGTGTCATTTCTGCAAGGGAGCTTCCAAACCTGCGTACCTCTTCAAGCGTGTTGTAGTGCACTAGGGAAGCGCGCACCGCGCCGTTCTCCTGGCTTAGCCCCAATCGCTTCATCAGCCGCGGTGAATACATATGTCCATCGCGCACACCTATGTTTTGGATCGCGAACGCTTCGGTAACTTTAGCGGGAGAGAGACCGGGAAGATTAAAGCACAATGTCGGCGTCCGATGCGAGATCTGGTTCTTTGCCGTAATGCCATATACAGTTGCGTTCACTCTCGCCAGCGCCTCCAGCATTGCGCAAGAGAGTTGAGTCTCATAGTCGCGGATCGCTTCTGCAGAAGCGACTAGCGCGGCGCGCCGCGAGGTTGCGTCCGGGTTGATACGCCGTCCGAGATCTTCGAGGTAACGCACAGCGGCGTCCATCCCGGCGACGTTTTCATAGATATAGGTACCAATCTCCAACTTGGCGGGAGTGGTGTCAGGAACAAATTCTTCGCGGAAAGTGGGCAGAGCGTCGAGCGTTTCACGACGGCCCCAAAGGAATCCCATGTGAGGCGAGAAGATTTTGTAGCCTGAACAAACCAGATAATCACAGCCAAACGCCTGGACGTCGATTGGCCCGTGCGGGCCGTAGTGTACCGCATCGATAAACACCTCGGCGCCGACAGCATGAGCCAGCCGGGAGACAGTGGCTACATCCAAAATCGACCCGATTGCGTTCGAGGCCAGGGTGCAAGCCACGATTCTGGTTCGTGCGGAGAGCAGCTTCTCCAGGTCTTCAGGATGAAGCCGGCCGTCGTCTCTAAAATGCCACCACACAATTTTCGCGCCTTCACGTTCCAGGGCAAGCCAGACGGCAATGTTGGCTTCGTGATCGAGATCAGTCACAATGATTTCGCGGCGATCTTTCAATGATTGACCGATAGCGAGGCTGATGAGCCGCATGAAAGAGGTCGCATTCATGCCAAAGCAAATTTCTTCGGGATGCCGGGCATTGACCAGCAGTGCGACGCTATTGCGAGCTTGCGCTATGGCCTCGTCCACCTCCTGCGACTGGCGATATCGTCCGCCTCTTTGAACATTGCGATGAAGGAGATGGTGGGCCACTGCGTCGAGCACAGTAGCGGGCGACTGCGCGCCCGCGGCATTATCAAAGAAAATAAATCCATCCCGTAAAGCGGGAAACGCAGCCCTAACCTGGTCTACAGGGAACTCTGCCATGACTCAAATAATATACCGTCACCTCAAGATCCCGGTAAACAGCCGGCCCTTAGCGGTATGCCTTTCAAAATCATGTGATTACAGAACGATGGGATGAGCGCATTTGTCCTCAAATGAGAACCAACAAGGGGCTTGAAACTGTGAACTGAGAATGATTCAGAGTTCGGGTAGACAGTAAAATTTGACTCGCAAACCAAAGAAGAAAAGATACTTACCGGTTTGGCCCTTAGCGTCTATGTTTGAAGTTTGGTTGCGGGGGGTGGATTTGAACTCCGTGTCCGCATTGATTCTATGTAAGTTATGTGCAGACCCGTTTCCCCGGAGGATTCGCAAAGTTTATGCGGACGCCACTTACCAATACATCCGCAAGGGGCAGCCGCTCTTCACCATCTACAGCCCTGATCTCGTCACGACTGAGCAGGAATACCTGCTGGCTAAAAAGAACTCCGAGCAAGTGCGAACCAGCACCGTCAGCGGCGTGAGTACAGGCGCACAGGCGCTTCTTTCCGCCGCCCGAGAGCGACTCACGCAGTGGTGAGTCCCGGCAAGTGAGATTGAAAAACTGGAAACCACCGGCAAGGTGATTACCGATCTCACCTTCAACTCGCCTGTCTCGGGATACATCACGGAAAAGAATGCCTTGCCTAATATGTACGTGCAGCCGGAGTCGAAACTCGATACTGTCGCCGATCTCTCTACCGTCTGGATGAACGCGCAGATTTTCCAGACCGATATTGGACGAATCAAGCCCGGAGATGCCGCCACTGTAACGGTTGATGCGTACCCCTGATGCGTACCCCGGAAAGACATTTAGAGGCAGGGTGGATTTCATTCTGCCCCAAGTGGACATGAATACGCGCACAGTTCGAGCGCGGCTTGTATTTCCGAATCCGGGTCTCCTTCTGAAGCCCGGCATGTTTGTGAACGTCGCATTAGCAGCGCCCGCGGGTAAGCGTCTGGCCATTCCCGCATCGTCAATATTCCACTCCGGCGCCCGCAATCTCATTTTCGTCAATAAGGGCGAGGGCAATCTTGAACCACGCGAGCTCGAACTCGGTCCACGCGTTGGCGATGACTACGTTATTCTCAAAGGGATCAAGCCAAGGGAGTCCCTGGTAACTTCCGCCAACTTCCTGATTGATTCTGAGGCTCAGTTGCAGGCTGCCGCGGGCGCGTACGCTCCGCCTCATCCGGGGGCGGGGGCCGCTGCCGCGATGAACGCTCCCCCAAGTCCAGAACTTTCCAAGTGGGGCGAGCGAGGATGAGAAAGTACCTGGGTACCGTTTTGAGTCCTTTCGGTTTGACCACGACAATATAGAGTTCCAGATAGAGTTCCAGCCGGCGGTATGGGTTGTAGTCGCTTTTCCTAAATGAGGTTTATGCTTGATGATCCCGATTTGGAAGTCACTTGCGAAGTAGAATTGATGCTGGGTCCTACCAATGAAAGGCACATCATCAGAACCGCTGAATACTGAGATGTTGAGAGTAGAAGATATTCAGAGCAAGTCCTTTGCGGTCTCGGCACTGGTGAATGGCTATTGCGGCTTCAACTATTTTCGGGTAATCTTCCCGCTCCAGAGGATGGATCAAGGCTATATGAACTATACTTGCCTTGATCTTTTGTATGAAAGTGAAAGTTATGGGTGCCCGGAATCCTGCTCGCCGTCCCGCTCCATATGTCCTTGCGCGTCACCCACTAGCCTTTCGTTTTATTGAGAAAGCACTTTCTATGGGTGTCTATGACGTAAAGCCTTTCCCGGACCCTCCGGGTCGGGTAGTTGATGAAGATGGGTGGATACTGATTCTTGATACTCACTCGGTAGACGACTGGCCCATCTTGACCACCCAGTGCAGGTTGAACGGAGGGCGTGCGATTATCCTGGTTAACGAGCCTCCAAGCACTGTAGATGAGGAGATTCGCCTGGTTTACCTCGGGGTGCATGGCATTGTGTCAGTTCAAAATGCGGAAAATGATCTGTCAAAGGCAGTTGATTTGATCGCACAAGGCGAATTATGGATCAGCCGCAACGCGCTCTCCCAGTATGTGAACCGGACAACTGCCAGAGCAGTTCACTCTGGGCAAAACCATTTTACGGGCCGGGAGCAGCAAATTGTGTTTTTCCTGGCAAGGGGATTCTCAAACAAGGAAATCGGAAACAGCCTGAACATTTCAGAAAGAACTGTTAAGTTCCACGTGTCAAACGTGTTGCAGAAACTGAACGTCGAAAGCCGCAAGGATCTGCCGGGTTTGAGTCTTGACAAGGTTTAGTCCGCCGAGGGCTGTACCCTGTACTTTGTTGGGATAGTAAGATCAGGCCATGCCGGCTCTATTTAGCAATATCGGACCATTGCTTCTTTTTTCAGCAGTCGTTAATCTGCCTGTGCTCTTAACAAACAGTGGTTCGCTGACCACGTTGCTGAACTTTATTTGTTTGTCTCTCCAAATGTGTCGTCTGTGGCGGCAGCCTGTCCCAACCAGACCGTAATCGCCATTGAATCTTTCAATCGTTTTCGATTTTACCAGCGACCAGAATTGCTGGTCGCACATGCCTAAAGTCGATAAACCGCGAGGGAACTTCTCTGCAATCATCGAGTCCCGAATTGAGCTAAGAATCTGGCGGCAAAGAAGAAGGCTTAGCAGCATTGTTGGTTCACGCAGGTTCAAGAAGGAGTAGCAATGACACTTGTCGAGGCGATTCGGGCCGGCAGTACCGCAACCGTTGAACGGCTGCTTCAAGAAGGCACGGACATTCATCAGGTGGATGTAGATGGCTGGACACCATTGAACTGGGCTGCGGCGGCAGGAGACATCGCGATGATGACGCTGCTATTAAAATCTGGCGCGTCTGCTTCTTTCACGGGGAAGGATCAACGCACGCCGGCGATGATTGCGCTCGCTGCCGGGAAGAGCGACAGCGCGCGCTTTCTTCAGGAAGTTGTCAGCAAGTATTCCAGCGAAGTTCCCGAGCGGCAGTACTGTATGGCTGTTCGTCTCAAAGAAGTGCGCGAATTTCCCGCCTGGACAGAGGCCAATTCGAAAGGGTCCAGCGAAGCAGATCTGGCTGAGACAACTATCGTTTATCTGCATGCGAATTATGTGGTCACGTGTTCTGTTTGGCTGGACAGCGAAGTATTGTTAGACAAGGTGACTCCAGAATGGAAGCAGTTTTGCCAATCGAAGCTTACGTTCGATGTCCCGGACGATCTGGCCTTGCTTACCGCGTAGTTACTACATGAAGTGGAACAGATGCCGATCCCGGTGTCAGAGCGAAAGTCAGAATAGATAAACAATGTGCGGCCTGGCGGGATACATCGACTTGCGACGCGAGGGCAGGGTTCAAGATAAAGTCCTGGCCGAAATGATCAACACCCTCATCCATCGCGGGCCTGATTCGTGGGGATTTTTTTGCAAGGAGAATGTCGGTCTCGGTTTCCGCCGACTCAGTATCATTGATCTGGAAACAGGCAGCCAGCCTCTCTTCAATGAAGACCGAACACTGGTACTCCTGTGCAATGGAGAGATTTACAATCACGTTGAACTCAGGAAAGAACTAGTCCGGAAGGGACACCAGTTCTATACCAAAAGCGATGTGGAGGTGTTGCTCCATCTTTACGAGGAACGCGGATCCGAGTGCGTCAACCGGCTCAACGGTCAGTTTGCTTTTGTAATTTATGATACGCGCAACCACAGTCTCTTTGTCGCACGGGACCATTTCGGCATATGTCCGCTTTACTATGCAGTTGTGGACGGCATGTTCGCGTTTGCATCCGAGATCAAGGCCCTCTTGAGCGTTCCGGGAATTTCCCGTTCGGTTGATTTCACAGGCCTCGATCAGGTTCTCTCATTTCCGGGAACCATCAGTCCGCGGACCGTCTTCCGCAGCATTGAGAGTCTTCCGGGCGGGCACTTTGCGGTGATCAGAAATGAACACGTGCATGTGACAGAGTACTGGGATTTGAACTATCCTCTGGCCGGTGAAGAGGAAGAACCTAAGCCAGAAAAATACTATGTTGATCGTCTCCTGGACTTGTTTGAAGCATCCGTCAGGTACCGGCTCCAGGCTGATGTTCCCGTCGGGTTCTTTCTCAGCGGAGGATTGGACTCCTCAATGATTGCGGCTATGATTCGCCGTATTTCTCCTGAATCCGAGCGGCATTCCTTCTCCGTAAGTTTCAGCGACAACGGAATCGATGAGTCCCGGTATCAACGAATGATGTCGAAGGCAGTCAGTTCCATTCATCACGAAATTTTATTTGACGAGACTCAAGTTGCGTCCCAGCTCCGGAACGTGGTGTTTCATGCCGAGTGTCCTATCAAGGAGTCATACAATACCGCTTCTCTTGCGCTTTCCCGCAGCGCTCGCGAAAACGGGGTCAAGGTCGTCTTGAATGGTGAAGGCTCGGATGAGTTATTTGCCGGTTATGTGGGCTACGGTTTTGATAAACGACGCGCTGAAAGCCTGCCGAAGAATGACTTGGAAACCATCCTCGGTAACGATCTTCGGGAAAGGCTATGGGGCGATGGAAGCCTCTCCTATGAAAAAGATGAATACTCATTTCAGGAAGTTAAAACCAGCCTTTATTCGGAAGCCCTGATCGAGGATCTTGATGAGTTTGATTGCATCAATTTTCCAGTGATCAATAAGGACCGAGTGCGTGGGCGGCATCCCGTTCACAAACGATCTTACCTTGATTTCAAACTGAGGCTAACCGGGCATTTGATCGCCGATCATGGCGACCGTATGGCAATGGCAAATTCGGTTGAGGCGCGTTATCCGTTTTTGGACATTGACTTTGTCGAGTTTTGCCGTGAGATTCCCGCTGATTTCAAATTGAGTGGTTTTACCGAGAAGGCGATTTTAAAGAAAGCCGCCAGGGACCTGGTCCCAATGGAAATCGTGGCGCGCGAGAAGTTCGGCTTTGTAGCCAAGGGCACCCCTTCATTGCTGCAGCGAAAGGTGGAATGGGCCTGGGACATGCTCTCTCATGAGCAGATCAGGCGGCAAGGATATTTCAATCCTGATGCCGTCGAGTGTCTAAAGGCGAAATACTCGCGTGAAGGCTACCAACTTAATCCTGCCTTGGAGGACGATTTGTTGATGGTGGTGCTTACATTCGGCCTCCTCCAGGAATTATTTGCTATGCCTGCGTTGGCCTAACGCGGGCTGTATTGATCACGTCAAGGCGATTGGTTTGGTGAGCGACGGCGGAGCATGGATAACTTTTTAATGACTTTGGCTGTCCCGGATCGCATTTGATATCGGAGATTAGAGATGAGCGATTTAGTTCGCAAGTTGATCGAACAGGAGCACATTGTGGAAGTGAGTTTCCGCCCAAGGGGTGATTCTGAGTCATTTGAGAACTGTCTGAAGCGGGGGTACATCCACCTGCTGTTTCCCAATACAAAGGGCGGAACGGAGTTGGGAATCCAGATCGACCCGGCAAGGAGCAACGTAACGGAAGCTGATCTAAAACAGCAAAAAGGGAAGCTGCTGTTGGTCGGCACTCTCCAGCTTGATTTTATCGAGGTGCGCTGCTCCGCAGAGATTGACGCTGCCACGTTCAAGGGGAAGGCGCGCCTCGAAGAGATGAACCTGCCCAGCCTTGCCTCGTGATTTAGTTGCTGACTGGAATACACAAGATCACACTCGCCAAGAATTCCTTGTTTCAGAGTCCCGCAGAATGAATCAGCCCCTGGATTCAATTTCAAATCTTGTTGACTTGCTTCGATATCGCGCCAGCGCGAAACCTGGCTTCGAGGCATATACCTGGCTGTCTGACCAGCGTCCTGCATTGAGTCTGACCTATCAGGAACTCCATCTGCGCGCGCGGAGCATCGCAATTCTGCTTGAATCGGCAGGCGCGAGGAACCAGCCTGTGGTGGTGGCTTACCCGGCAGGTCTTGAATTCATTGTGGCCTTTTTTGGCTGTCTTTACGCAGGAGCCATAGCTGTTCCCGTGTATCCTCCCGGGGCGAACCGCGGTCTGGGACGACTCACCTCCATCATAGGCGACTGCGGAGCGCGATTTGGGCTAACCACAGCGGCGCTGGCGAAGCGGCTCAGCAAAGTAGATGATTTTCCAGCCGTTCACTGGCTCACAGAAGATGGCGCAAAGAACCAAGACCCGCATCAAGGGATAGCCCTGCAAGTCTCTTCAGAAACACTCGCGCTGCTCCAGTACACATCCGGCTCCACAGGCAACCCGAAGGGCGTAATGGTGAGTCATGGCAACATTCTGGCCAATGAGCGTGCGATCCAGCGGAGTTTCCGGCAAGATGAATCTTCCATCGTGGCGAGCTGGCTTCCCATGACCCATGACATGGGGCTGATTGGGGGAGTATTGCAACCTCTTTATGCTGGAGCGCGGAGTCTTCTGTTCTCGCCCGCCGCATTTGTGCAGGACCCGGCACGCTGGTTGCGCGTGGTTTCCACACACCGCGCGACAACCAGCGGCGGTCCTGATTTTGCCTACCGGCTCTGTTCGCGCAAGGTCAGTCCTGAGGAGAAGGCCGGCCTGGATCTAAGTTGCTGGCGTGTCGCTTTCAACGGCGCGGAACCGGTGCGACGCGAAACCCTCAACGAGTTCAGCGAAAAGTTTCGCGATTGCGGGTTCCGCCGGGAGGCTTTCCATCCCTGCTACGGATTGGCCGAATCAACGCTCTTGGTGTCATGCGCCCATCGCGGTTCAGAACAGAGTGCTTTCGGTTCTCAATTCACGAATTGCGGCCCGGTTATTGAAAACCATAGCCTGCGGATCGTGAATTGGGAAACCGGACGGGTCTGCGGAGAAGGCTCAACCGGCGAGATCTGGGTGTCAGGCCCGAGTGTCGCGCAAGGGTATTGGGGCCGGCGCGAAGAATCGGACGCGACCTTTTGTGCCCGGCTCGCAGGGGAACATAGAGAAACTTTTCTGCGCACCGGCGATCTTGGGTTTCTTGATCATGGCGAATTAGTGGTGGCCGGGCGGCTGAAAGACCTCATCATCATTCGCGGCCAGAACTATTACCCTGAAGACATAGAGGCGTCTGTTGAGCGGAGTTGCCCGGGTTTATCGCCGGGGTCATGTGTGGCTTTGGCAATTGAAGACGCAGGTGAGCAGCGAATCATTGTGGTTCAGGAGATTCCTGCAACATCATCCAGCCGCGACGCCATGATCTCCAGCATTCGCCGGACGGTTGCCATCGAACACGAAATCCGTCTCGATGCAATCATCCTCGTGCCCCAAAACGCTATCCCAAGGACCGCGAGTGGTAAGGTCCGTCGCCGCAGCTGTCGGCAATTAATTGAGAAAGATAAAATCGAGATCCTGGCACAATGGAAATCACAATCCAACACGGAGAACCAGGGCAGCAGCGGTCCCTGGGTTATAGACTTCGGCGACGAGTCGTCAGTCTGTGAGTGGCTCGCAGCTCAAATAGCTGTGCGGAGTGGCCAAGACGCCCAATCCATCGATCCGGACACGGAAATGACCAGCTATGGCATTGACTCACTGACCGCTGCCGAATTCTGCAGCCAACTAGCGACGTATGGCATCGACTTGGATTTCACCGCAATGGTCCGGATGAACATTCGTGATCTGGCGGCACTGATTGTGGATTCGCCGAAGAAACGATCCGCCGGGCAGAACGGAGCGAACGAGTTCGGCGATTTTCCTCTCTCGCGTGGCCAGTACGCCTTGTGGTTGAACCAGCAGTTGGACGCTACCTCCTCAATCTACAACCTCGCGATTGCTGCCCGAACCACGTCTGCAATCAGTGCGTCATCAGGAAGAAGGGCCTGCAAAGAAGTTGCTGCGCGCCACCCGATACTGCGCGCGACGTTCCCGATGATAGACGGACAACCCGTCCAGCGCGTGCCTGAAGGCCCCGCTGAATTCTTTGAGCATATCGACACCCAGCGCTGGGAGACCGGAGAAGTTGAGCGACATGCTGCACTGGCTGCGTACCAGCCCTTCGATCTTGCAACCGGTCCGCTTGTGCGCGTAATTGTTTATGGGGCCGGATCAGGCCCGTCTGTCGTACTTGTTGCCGTCCATCACATCATCTCTGACTTCACGTCTTTGGCGCTGCTCGTTAGAGAAATATTACTGAGTTGCGGGCCCGAAGCGGAAAGTATGCACTATCCCGCAGCCCCGTTTTCCGAGTACGTCCGACGCGAAGCGCGGATGTTGAATAATGATGATGAGGAAAGGCGGCTGTGGGAATTCTGGCAGCGGGAATTGACACCCCTGCCAAATCATCTGGAATTGCCAGTTAAACACGGTAGAAAAGCAGATCCGGCAGATCAAGCCCGATGGGAAGCAGCGCATGTTGGTTTTTCAACGTTGAGTGCGCTGCGACGGCTCAGTGCCGGGCGCCACGCCACGTTGTACGCAACTCTTGTAGCGGCATTTCAGGTGCTGTTGCATCGCTATTCGGGGCAGAATGATTTCGCCATAGCGACCCCTGTGTCACTGCGCGATGGCGCAGAGTTTCGCTATTCCCAGGGGTATTTCATTAACCCCGTGATACTGCGCGCCGGTTTTAGCGGGGACCCAACCTTCACGGAATTTCTGGATCAGACGCAGCAACGTATTCTCCGAGCGCTCGATCATCGCCATCTCCCATTCGGCGAGTTGGTGAGGCACCTTCAGCCGGTTCGCACTGCGAGACGGCCGCCCCTTGCAGACATCCTGTTTACGTTCCTTGCCGGAACCGGTCCCATCTCCGACAGCGCGCTTTTTGGGTTGGGCGTTTCCGGGGTGAAACTCACCATTGGCGAGGCCGAGCTTGAGAGTCTGGAGTTGCGACCTCCGTCAACAGAGTTTGATCTGACCTTTATGGTGGCTGAAGGAACGGACGGGCTCCACGCGACGCTGGGGTACAACCAGGAGCTGTTCTCGCAAGAAACCGCAGCGGCAATGCTTCGTAGCTGGGAGCTTTTGCTCGAGGGTATTGCAATGGATCCTGCAAGCAGAATATCGACCTTGCAGATTCTCAGCGCCGAGGAGATTCGCTACGCCCTTGTGGACTTCAATGACACCGCAGTGCCATTCGATGAGGACGATTGCATTCACCACGCATTTGAGCGGAAGGCGATTGAAATGCCCGCTGCGGTCGCGGTAAGTGGCGAAGGCATGTCCTTGACCTATGCAGATTTGAACGATCGTGCCAACCGGCTGGCCAGCTATCTCCGCGCGGCCGGTGTTCACAGCGACGATATAGTCGGCATTTGCCTCCGTCGCTCACCGGATTTGCTTGTTGGATTGCTAGGTATTCTGAAATCAGGCGCAGCGTACCTGCCCCTGGACGCCAACTACCCGGTTGAGCGCATTGCTTTCATGTTGTCTGATTCAGGCGCGAAAATCGTGGTCGCCCATAAAGCTTTGACAGCGGCCCTGCAGGATTATCAGGGGGAAACTGTCTGCATCGATCATGGCTGGCTGGAGATATGCAAAGCTCCAGTCTATGAAGGGGGTGCAGTTTGCCGGCCCGAAAATCTGGCCTACGTGATCTATACATCAGGGTCCACAGGCGTGCCCAAAGGGGTGATGATCGCGCATCGCAATGTGGCCAATTTCTTTGCCGGCATGGACAGAATCATAGGTTTCGGAGGTGAAGCTGCCTGGCTTGCGGTGACCAGCGTCTGCTTCGATATCTCGGTGCTGGAACTGCTGTGGACAGTCACTCGAGGTGTTCACGTCCTGCTCGACAGCGGGCTCGTGACTGGGAAAGCGGTGAATGCCAGAAAGATTGCGTTTAGCCTGTTTTACTTTGCGAGCGATGCGGCTAATGCTCCGGACGCTCGCTACCAGCTTCTTCTTGAAGGCGCAAAGTTCGCCGATGAAAACGGATTTGAAGCCGTTTGGACACCAGAGAGGCATTTTCATACCTTTGGCGGCACATATCCGAATCCCGCAGTGGTTGGCGCGGCGCTGGCCGTGGTCACCAAGCGCCTCCACATTCGAGCCGGAAGTGTAGTCCTTCCGTTACATCATCCCGTACGCGTCGCTGAAGACTGGTCAGTGGTGGACAACTTGTCGAAGGGTCGGGTCGGCATATCGTTCGCTTCGGGCTGGCACGCAGACGATTTCGTGCTCGCGCCCTCAAGCTACGCGGCGCGCCGGGAAATCATGTACCGGGATATTGAAACCGTGCGGAGGCTTTGGCGGGGCGAGCAGATCCAGTTCCAATCGGGGACCGGCAATCAGATCGGGGTGCGGATCTATCCTGCTCCACGCCAGCGCGAGTTGCCAGTTTGGATCACGAGCGCGGGAACGGAAGAAACGTTTCGCATGGCAGGCGAACTCGGGGCAAACGTACTGACCCACCTGCTGGGACAAAGCTTTGCAGACGTGGCGCGCAATGTCCGCGCCTACAGGTCAGCGTGGCATAGTGCGGGACATCCCGGAGCCGGACAGGTCACCCTGATGCTGCACACTTTTGTGGCCGGCGATCAGGAGACCGCCAGGGAAATTGTGCGCGAGCCAATGATCGGGTACTTGAAAGACTCGGTTTCACTCATCAAGAATTTCGCGCGGAGCATCGGCCAGGAGATGTCCGGGGATCTTGACAGTCCCGACATGAAGGCCCTGCTCGCATCCGCCTTCGAACGGTACTTTGAAACCAGTGGTCTGTTTGGGACTCCCGAGCGCTGTCTCGAAATAGTGGAGCAATTAAAAGAAGCAGAGATTGACGAGGTGGCATGCCTGATCGATTTCGGTGTGGAAGCCGATACCGTCCTGGAAAGCCTCCGCCTTCTCGCTGAGGTGAAGCGTCGCGCAGACGTTCCTCTGACGGGCTTCGAAGGCGGGCCTACGCACTTTCAGTGCACGCCGTCTCTGGCGCGAATGCTGCTCGATGGTGGGGATGCACTCGGCGCGATTGGTTGCATGCTTGTCGGCGGCGAAGCTCTTCCTGCAGCCGACGCTGAACGTTTGACAAGGAGCATATCCGGAAGGGTCTATAACATGTACGGCCCTACCGAAACCTGTATCTGGTCAACGTCGGATCTCCTGAACCGCCTGGGCGGCGATGTCAGCCTCGGATCCCCTCTTGCGAACACGAGAGTCTATGTCACGGGGCAGTATCACGAACTGGTTCCCATTGGCGCGTCGGGTGAGATTTGTATCGGCGGCGAAGGTGTAGCGCGAGGATACCTGGGTCGACCCGCCCTCACCGCGGCCCGATTCATTCCTGATCCATTTTCACCGGTTCCCGGTGCGCGGATGTACTGCACCGGAGATCGCGGCGCCCTTGGCAGTGAGGGGCGGCTCCATTTCCTCGGCCGTTTTGATGATCAAGTAAAGCTTCGTGGACATCGAATCGAGCTTGGAGAAATCGAAAACGCCATTAGTCGACATCCGGACGTTCGCGAAGCAGCAGTGATGGTGCAGTCTTCCGCCGAGGTGAATTCGCAGCTGTGCTGTTATGTGGTTCCGCGCAATTCGTATCGCCCATCCGCAGACGAACTACGCGAGTTCCTTATGAAGAAGCTGCCCGAATACATGTTACCCGCCAACTTTATCTGGCTGGAAGAAATGCCGCGAACGCCGAACGGTAAGCTCGATCGAACGCGGCTGGCCTCTGCTGAAGGAAACCGGGCCCGCAGCAATGAGGCGCCGAAGCAACCGCAGAATATTGTGGAAGAGGTGCTCGCAGAACTGTGGGCGACTGTGCTGGGTATTGAGCAAGTGGGCGTCGACCGGAGTTTTTTTGAGGCAGGCGGGCATTCATTGCTTGCAGTTCGACTTCTCGGCATGGTGTGTGAAATCTTCCATGTGAATGTGGACCTAGGAACGTTCTTCAAAGGTCCCACAATCACCGTACTGGCCGATAGAATCCAGACGCTTGCGGGCGATCGCGCGCAGCGTTACGCGGAATTATTCAAAACCGTAGCGCAGCTTCCTGAAGCAGAGGCGGAAGTCATGCTCAGCGGATTGGACCAGAAATTTCATGTTTAATCCCGTGCTCTCTCGCAAGAAACTTTCGTTGTTCCAGGCCCTTGCTCGGCAACACGGGCTCGAAGAAGCGACGCCTTTCCCAGTTGATCCCGAAGGTCGCTTCGTTCCTGCGCCACTCTCGTTTACGCAGGAAGGGCTCTGGCTGCTGCATCAGTTGTACCCAGAGGATCCGGCCTATAACGAGCACTTCGGACTGCGATTGCGGGGTCATGTTGACGAGCGCGCGCTGGAGCGCAGTGTGAATCAGGTTGTCGCGCGTCACGACGTGTTACGAAGCTCTTTCTCCGTAGTTGAGGGGAACCCGGTGCAAACAGCGGTGCGCGAAGTTTTTGTCCCGCTCGTGATTGAGGATCTGCGCGAATTTCCTGAGGCAGAGAGGCTACAAGCAGCCACGGAGATGGCAGTGCGTGAAGCTCGCAGCCCGTTCGATCTCAACAGCGGACCGGTGATCCGGACCAAGCTCCTCCGGCTTGGTGATAGTGACAGTGTACTGGTGATCACAATTCATCACATCGCGATGGATGGTTGGTCCTACGGAATACTCATGCGGGAAGTCGCCGCCGGATATCAGGCATATTCTACCGGCACCCCTTTGACCCATCCGGACTTGACGGCTCAGTATTCAGATTTTGCGCGATGGCAGTGGAAGCAGCGCGACGAAGTTCGAGAAGGTGCTGACCTCAAATATTGGATTGGGCAGCTTTCCGATGCTGCGCCCATGACGCTGGTTGTGCAAGCCGGCATAACAGATCCCCCAGATTCAGCCGGCAAGCAGACTGTAACGATTGAGCCATTGTTGCTCGCCCAAATTGAGAATATGGCCCAGCGACTCGGCGTGACGGCATTCATGGTTTGGGTTGCCGCTCTGACTGCACTTTTGTCCCGCTACAGCGGGCAGCAAGACATTGTGATCGGCACGCCCTTTTCCGTGAGATCCCATCCCAGTCTCGAGGAGGTTATCGGAGTATTCGTTAATATGGTGGCATTACGGGTCCGGTTCGGTGGCCATGAGAGTTTTCGCGAATTGCTCACGACCACGCGTACCACCTGCACCGAAGCCTTTGCTCATCAGAATGTCCCGTTTGAGTACGTAGTGCAAGCGCTCAATTCAGGTCAGGATCGAGGGGGCAGCCAGCTGTTTAAAGCATCTTTCGTGCTGCAGAGCGCGCCACTTCCTGCCTTGGCGGGATTGGATGTAACGCTCCTGGATATCCATAATGGCAGCGCAAAATTCGACCTGAGTGTGAGCGTTCGTGAAGTCGGTAACATTTCGCAACTCGTGTTCCAATATCGCAGGGCAGTGTTTGACGATGCGGGGATCGCTAGCATGGCCCACCATCTGCTTGCGTTGCTCAGCGGTGCTCTTCAGGATGTCGAGCAGAGAGTGTCAGATCTGCCGCTGCTGAGCCCGAGCGAGCGGCAACAATTGCTGCAAGAGTGGAACAGCACGGCCCAGTCCTTTGCTCGATCGAAATGTTTGCACCAACTATTTGAAGAACAGGCGCAGCGTTCACCAGACGTGGTGGCGGTGGTGTGCGAAGGCAGGCAATTGACATATGCGGAACTGAACCGGCGCGCGAACCAACTAGGACATTATTTAAAGAAGAGGGGCGTGGGTCCGGAGGTGCGTGTAGGGATTTGCGTGGAACGCAGCCTGGAGATGATCATCGGCCTGCTCGGCATATTGAAGGCAGGTGGAGCGTATGTGCCGTTGGATGGCAGCTATCCGCCCGAGCGGCTGGCCTACATGCTGGAGAATGCAGGGGCTGAGGTGGTGGTTGCAGTTTGCGAGACGAATTCCAGGCTGCCCGGGCGCAGTGTGCGTGTGCTGCTCGACGAAGAAGCCGCCCTGATAGCACAGGAATCAGAAAATGTGTTTGAAGCAGGTGCATCGACCGAAAATCTGGCCTATGTAATCTATACCTCCGGATCGACTGGCCATCCCAAGGGAGTGGCCATCACGCATCATTCGGTCAGCAATCTCTGGAGCGCGCTCAACCGGTTGATCTATGGGCATCGAACGGAAAACTTAAAGATCGGAATCAACGCGCCTTTGGCATTCGACGCCTCTGTGAAACAGTGGATCACACTTCTCGGGGGCCACACTCTGTGCATCATCCCACAAGAGATTAGGGGCAACCCTGATGAGTTGCTGCGTTACTGCGAAAATCACCAGATTGAGTCGTTAGATATCACTCCCTCACAATTGTCCTACTTAGTTCCACGCGGACTGCTAAATTCCACAGCCTTGAGTTTCCTGCTGATCGGAGGCGAAGCGATCTCTCCCGCACAATGGAGTGAACTGCAGACTGACACGAGAGTACGCTCCTTTAACGTTTATGGCCCAACCGAAACCACGGTGGACGCTGCCGTATGCGATATCCAGAGCACCCCAACGCCGAGAATTGGTAATCCGATCGCGAACACGCAGGTATACGTGCTGGATGAAGGGATGGAGGCGGTGGCGGTGGGAGTGTGGGGAGAGTTGTACATCGGCGGGGCAGGATTGGCGCGAGGGTATCTGAAGCAGGCAGAGCTGACGGCGGAGAGGTTCGTCCCCAATCCGTTTGGTGGGGTGGGTGGAGAGCGGGTGTATCGGAGTGGAGATGTGGTGCGGTGGCGTGGGGATGGAACGCTGGAGTTTATGGGGCGGAGAGACGGTCAGGTGAAGGTGAGGGGATACCGGATCGAGTTGGGAGAGATCGAAGGAGCGTTGTTGGAACAGAGTGAGGTGGAGCAGGCGGTGGCCGGAGTGGTGGGGGTGGGAGAAGACAAGAAGCTGGTGGGATGGGTTGTGGTACGGGAAGGATCGGAGCAGGTGAGCGGAGGCAGGCTGCGCGAGTATTTACGGGGGCGATTGCCAGAGTACATGGTGCCAGGGGTGATCGTGAAAGTGGAGGCGATGCCGCTGACCTCCAACGGAAAGGTGAATCGTAAGGCGCTGCCGGAACCAGACTGGAATGCAGGAGGTGAAGGGGAGGAGAGCAGCAGATTCGGTGAGATGGAAACACTGATCGCGGGCATCTGGGGGGAGGTGCTGGGTTTGGAGCAAGTGAGCCAGAGGGCGAACTTTTTCGAACTGGGGGGACACTCGCTGCTAGCGACGCAGGTGATCTCGAGGGTGCGAAACGTATTTGGGAGAGACATAGGGTTGCGTGTGCTGTTTCAACACCCGACGGTTGAAGGACTGGCGAAGGAAGTGGAGAAGGCGCTGGGGGGAGGACCAGCAGAGAGTTTGCCGCTAGTGAAGTGGGGTGCTGGAATGGCGGCCTTGAGCTTCGCGCAGGAGCGACTGTGGTTTCTGGACCAACTGGAGCCGGGGAGCGTGAGTTATCACATACCGGCGGCGATGAGGCTGAGCGGAGAGCTGAATGTGGAGGCGCTGGGGCAGAGTTTTAAACAGCTGGTGGAGCGGCATGAGGCCTTGCGGACGCGGTTTGCGGTGAGCGGGGGGGAGCCGGTGCAGATTGTGGAATATGCGCCGGACATCAAGCTGGCGGTTGAGCAAGTAGGAACAGAAGAAGAACTGCAAGCCAGACTGGATGAGTTTATTCGTGAACCATTCGATCTGGCGGAAGGGCCACTATTGCGAGTCAGGCTGTGGCAACTGGGGGAGCGGGAGCATGTGGTGGGGTTGAGTGCGCACCATATCGTAGCCGATGGCTGGTCGACGGGGATATTGACGCGAGAGTTGAGTGAGATGTATGCGGCGCGATGCACGGGGCGGGAAGCGGGGTTGAAGGAGTTGCCAATCCAGTATGCCGACTACGCAGTGTGGCAGAGGAAGTGGCTGCAGGGGGAGGCATTGGAGCGGGAGTTGGCATACTGGCGACATCAGTTGAGCGGATATAGCGGGGTTGTGGAACTGCCGACGGACCGGCCCCGGCGAGCCGAGCAGGGACAACGTGGCGGGGTAGTGGTGCGGAGGATGGAAGGCGAGGCTGTGGAGAAGTTGAAGCGGTTCAGCCGCCAAGAGGGTGTGACGCTGTTCATGACGATGCTGGCGGGACTGGAAGCATTGCTGTGCCGCTACACAGGGCAGAGCGACTTGGCAGTGGGAACAGCGGTGGCGAACCGCAACCGGGTCGAAACGGAAGGGCTGATCGGATTTTTTGTCAATACGCTGGTGCTGCGTGCAGAGGTGGAGAGAGAGGGAAGTTTCCGCGGGTTGCTCAGGCAGGCGCGGGAGAACTCGCTTGTCGCGTACATGCATCAGAATGTGCCGTTTGAAAAGCTGGTGGAGGAGTTGCGGCCGGAGAGGGAACTGGGCCGGAGTCCACTAGTGCAGGTGATGTTAGTAGTGCAGAACGCACCGGCCGGGGTGCTGCAATTGCCTGGGCTGGAATGGCGACGGCAAGCGGTAGACACAGGGAGTGCGAAGTTCGAGTTAAGCGTGGAGATCAGTGAGAGCGCCGAAGGTCTGAGTACGAGTTGGCAGTACAATGCGGAACTTTTTGATCGAGCCAGCATATCGCGGCTAGCGGAACACTTTGAGCGTCTTCTGAACGGGGGAGTAGAAGAGGCGGAGCGGAGCGTTGGGGAACTGCCGCTGCTGAGCGAGAGCGAGCGTCGGCAGCTGCTGGAGGAGTGGAGTGGAGCGCAGGCGGAGTATCGGCAGAGCTGCGTACAGGAGCTGTTCGAGGAACAGGTAGACAGAACACCGAAATGGGTCGCGATGGAGTACGAAGGACAGCAGTTGAATTATGCGGAGCTGAACCGGCGCGCGAACCAGCTAGGACATTATTTAAAGAAAAAGGGCGTGGGTCCGGAGGTGCGTGTAGGGATCTGCCTGGAACGCAGCCTGGAGATGATCATCGGTCTGCTCGGCATATTGAAGGCGGGCGGGGCGTATGTGCCGTTGGATGTCAGCTATCCGCCCGAGAGACTCAGGTACATGGTGAAGGACGCGAAGATCGAGGTAGTGATCGGGCGTGGACGATGGGCGCAGGAATGGAGGCAGGAGGATGTCGGTTACGTCGATATCCAAACAGAGCAGGGAGGGATCGGGGAAGAGAGCCAGGAGAATCTGCCGAGCGAGAGTACGGGGCAAAGCCTTGGGTACGTGTTGTACACGTCGGGATCGACGGGCGTTCCAAAAGGGGTGGCGGTAGAGCAGCGAAGCATCGTGCGTTTGGTGAGGGACACGAACTTTTTTGATGTGAAGGGGCAGGAAGTATTTTTGCAGTTCGCGCCGGTCTCGTTTGATGCTTCGACGTTTGAAATCTGGGGATGCCTGCTGAATGGCGGGCGGCTGGTGATACATGGAGCGGAGACACCATCGCTGGAAGAGCTGGGAGACCGGATCGAGCGGAGTAGAGTAACGACGCTATGGCTGACAGCGGGGCTTTTCCACCAGATGGTGGAAGGACCGGTAGAGAAGTTGCGCGGGATACGGCAGTTGCTGGCCGGAGGTGACGTACTGAATCCGACGCAGATCAAGCGGGCGGTGGCTGCGCTACCGGAGACAAGGATTATCAACGGCTATGGACCCACGGAGAACACGACGTTTACATGCTTTTATGAAGTGGACTCGCAGAGGGCGAGCGAGATTGAAGAGAAGGTGCCGATCGGGCGACCTATCCGCAACACGCAGGTATACGTGCTGGATGAAGGGATGGAGGCGGTGGCGGTGGGAGTGTGGGGAGAGTTGTACATCGGCGGGGCAGGATTGGCGCGAGGGTATCTGAAGCAGGCAGAGCTGACGGCGGAGAGGTTCGTCCCCAATCCGTTTGGTGGGGTGGGTGGAGAGCGGGTGTATCGGAGTGGAGATGTGGTGCGGTGGCGTGGGGATGGAACGCTGGAGTTTATGGGGCGGAGAGACGGTCAGGTGAAGGTGAGGGGATACCGGATCGAGTTGGGAGAGATCGAAGGAGCGTTGTTGGAACAGAGTGAGGTGGAGCAGGCGGTGGCCGGAGTGGTGGGGGTGGGAGAAGACAAGAAGCTGGTGGGATGGGTTGTGGTACGGGAAGGATCGGAGCAGGTGAGCGGAGGCAGGCTGCGCGAGTATTTACGGGGGCGATTGCCAGAGTACATGGTGCCAGGGGTGATCGTGAAAGTGGAGGCGATGCCGCTGACCTCCAACGGAAAGGTGAATCGTAAGGCGCTGCCGGAACCGGAATATGAGGAGAATCACAGAGCCATGCGCCCGCGGAGCGCGGAAGAAGAGATTCTATGTGGAATCTTTGCTGGAGTGCTGAAGCGGGAGGACGTGGGAGTCGAGGAGAATTTCTTTGCGGCTGGAGGGCACTCGCTGCTGGCGACGCAGGTAGTTTCACGGGTACAGAGCGCATTGCACGCAGAGTTGCCGCTCCGGGCATTGTTTGAGTCACCGACGGTAGCTGGGTTGGCGGATCGGGTGTGCCGTTTGCGCGAAACGGGCCAGGTGTTGGCGCCACCGATGGTGCGCGTTGCGCGTGAAGTAGATCTGCCGTTGTCGTATGCGCAGCAGCGCCTGTGGTTTCTCCATCAACTGGAGCCGGAAGGTGCGGCCTACAACATGCCATTTGGCGTCCGGCTGACCGGAAAGCTGAACCGGGAAGCGCTGGCAAAGGGGCTGAATGAGATTGTGCGCCGGCACGAGATATTGCATACCAGCTTTGCTGTCAAGGCCGGCCGTCCGGTGCAGATGATAACCGCCGAGTTGGAACTGAAAATAGAAGAGATTGATTTACGGGGTGCAGATGACGCGGAGTGCGAACTCGAAGCGCGTCGGATGGCACAAGCGGAAGCAGGCAAGCCGTTTGATCTGGATCGTGGTCCACTCCTGCGGGTAAAGCTGCTGCGGATAGCAGAGCAGGAGCATGTGTTGCTGGTGACGATGCACCACATTGTGAGTGATGGCTGGTCCATAGGGATCATGATGAGGGAGTTCAGTGAGCTGTATGCGGCCTATGCTCAGGGACAAGAATTGGTGTTACCAGAACTGCCTGTCCAATATGCGGATTATGCAGTGTGGCAGAGGGAATGGCTGAGCGGGGAGTTTCTGGAGGGGCAACTGGAATACTGGCGGCGGCAGTTGGCGGAACTGGAGCCGCTGAATCTGCCCACGGACACTACGCGGCCACTGGTGATGAGCCAGAGGGGAGCGCGTGTGCCTTTTTCGCTCCCGGCAGATCTGACCGCGAAGCTGAAAGAGCTTTCACAGCGTGGAGGGGTAACGCTGTTCATGAGCCTGATGGCGGTGTTTCAGGTGGTGCTGAGCAAGTATGCGGGGCAGACGGACGTGGCAGTGGGAACGCCGGTGGCCAATCGCAACCGCGTGGAAGTCGAAGACCTGATTGGGTTCTTTGTAAACACGCTGGTGCTACGGACGGATCTGAGCGGTAACCCGAGTTTGGCGGAAGTGTTAAAGCGAGTACGGCAGGTGACGCTTAATGCTTACCAGCATCAGGATGTGCCGTTTGAGAAGCTGGTAGAGGAATTGCACCCCGAACGGGATCAGAGCCGTTCACCTCTGTTCCAAGTGATGCTGGCGCTGCAGAACACGGAGCAGCAGGAGCTGCAGATGCCCGGGCTGCGGCTGGGCGGTTTTGCGATGGAGTCCAGTGTCGCGAAGTTTGAGCTTCTATTAAATGTGAGGGAGAGTGCAGGAGGGTTAATTGGCGAGATTAGCTATGCGCGTGATCTCTACGAAAGAAAGACGGTCGAGCGATTGGCGGGACATCTGCTGTGGATGACGGAACAGATGGTGGCGGACCCCGGGCGAAAGATGGGAGAGTTGTCAATGCTGGCCGGAGCGGAGCGGGAACAGGTGCTGGTGGATTGGAACCGGACCGAAACCCGATATTCAGAGAGATGCCTGCATGAGTTGTTCGAGGAGCAGGTGGCGAAGACACCGGAGGCAACGGCAGTAGAGTACGAAGGGCAACGGCTCACTTATAAGGAGTTGAACTGTCGCGCCAACCAGTTGGGACATTATTTGCGTGAACTCGGCGCCGGACCGGAAGTGCGGGTAGGAATCTGCATGGAATACAGCCTGGAAATGGTTGTGGGGCTGCTGGGGATACTGAAATCGGGAGGAGCGTATGTACCGCTGGATCCGACCTATCCTATGGAACGGTTGTCGTTCATGGTGGAAGATGCAGACATAGGGGTACTGCTGACGAAGGGAAATAGTGCGGAATGGATGCCTAAAGGAGCTAGATATCGCACCGTGGTGATGGACCGGGATTGGCCAGTCATCACCGGTTATCCCGGGGAAGCGCCACGCATGAAGGTGAGCCCGGAGAGCCTAGCCTACATGATTTACACCTCCGGCTCCAGCGGACAGCCTAAGGGAGTGCAGTGCACGCACCGAGGAGTGGTGAACCTGCTTTACGACTTCGAGCGGTTGCAACCGCTGAAAGCAGGCAGCGGGTGCAGCGTGTGGACGAGTTCGAGTTTTGACGTGTCTGTCTACGAGCTATTCAGTTCGTTGCTGTTCGGAGGCAGACTTGAGCCGGTGCCTGAGTATCTGCGCGCGGATGGAAGCGAGATGAGCGATTGGTTGAGTGTGCGCGAGATCCAGAGCGCGTATGTGCCACCGTTCATGGTCGATACCCTGTGTGCATGGGCGGAACAATATCGAGGCAGGCTGAAGTTGAAACGCTTGCTGGTGGGGGTGGAGCCCATTGAGAGCGGACTTCTGGTGCGGCTGGCGAAACTGATTCCCGGATTGACAATCATCAATGGGTATGGACCTACGGAGGCCACGATTTGCGCGACGCTTTACAAGGTAAGAGGAGAGAGCAGGGGAGTGGAGCGCACACCAATTGGAAGTCCGGTCGCCAATGGGCGCGTCTACGTTTTGGATGAGCAAGGGCAACCAGTGCCGGTCAGTGTGCCGGGAGAGTTATATATCGGAGGAGCGGGAGTAGCGCGCGGGTATTGGGGAAGGCCGGGGTTGACGGCGGAGAAATTTGTGCCGGACCCATTCAGCGCGGTGCCAGGCGAGCGGCTGTATCGGACGGGAGACATGGTTCGCTGGCGCGAAGACGGAAACCTGCACTTCATCGGGCGAGTAGATCATCAGGTGAAGCTGCGTGGATACAGAATCGAACCGGGAGAGATCGAGGCTGCCTTGCTCGGACATGCGGGAGTGGGGCAAGTGGTGGTGACGACGCGAGGAGGAGAAGGAGCTGCGAAGCGGCTGGTGGCCTATGTAGTGAGTAAGGATCAGCGGACGCCGGTGAACGCGAATGAATTGCGGGAACACTTGAAGGGAAAGCTGCCGGAATACATGGCGCCGAGTGCGTATGTGCTGATGGACGAACTGACGCTGACGCCGAACGGGAAAGTAGACCGCCGGGCGCTGCCGGAACCGGAGTATCAAGACGGCGAAGAACAGCAGATCAGCCCCCGCAATATAGAAGAGGAGATACTGAGCGGGATTTTTGCCGCGGTGTTGAACCTGGAGCGGGTAGGAGTGAGGGGCAACTTCTTTGGACTGGGCGGGCACTCGCTGCTGGCCACGCAGGTGATGTCGCGAGTGCGGAGTGTTTTTGGGGTCGAGCTGCCACTGCGGGATTTATTTGTATCACCCACAGCAGAGGGGCTGGCAGAGCGGGTGATCCGCGCGCGCGGAGCGGGTCGAGTTGTTGCTCCGCCGCTGGTGCATGTTCCGCGTGCCGGCGATGTGCAGTTGTCATTCGCGCAGCAGCGTATGTGGTTCCTGCAGCAGCTGGAGCCGGAAAGCGCAGTTTACAACACGCCGTTTGGAGTACGGCTGCGCGGACCACTTGAGAGCGAAGCTTTGGAGAAGAGCCTGAATGAGATCGTGAGGCGGCACGAGGCACTGCGCACAAGCTTTACCGTCAGGGATGGCAGCCCGGTCCAGTCGGTGGCAGCAGAGTTGGAGTTGAGAGTCGAGGAAGTTGATCTGCGCCGCCTGAGTGCGGAGGAGCGGGAGCTCGAGGCGCAACGACTGGCGCGGGCGGAAGCAGCAAAGCCGTTTGATTTGAGCTGCGGACCTTTACTGCGGGTGAAGCTGGTGCGGCTGGAAGAGCGGGAACATGTGCTGCTGGCGAACATGCACCACATCATCAGCGATGGCTGGTCCAGCGCGATTATGGTGCGGGAGTTCAGCCAGCTGTATCAAGCATACGTTCAGGGTAAGGAGTCGCCGCTGCCGGAACTGAATGTCCAATATGCGGATTACGCGGTGTGGCAGCGGGAGTGGCTGCAAGGCGAGGTGCTGGAAAAGCAACTGACGTACTGGCGGCAGCAGTTGGCGGGATTGGAGCCACTCGACCTGCCTGCCGACCATGCGCGGCCGGTGGTGATGAGACAGTGGGGTGCGAGCACAGCTTTCTCGGTCGGGAAAGTACTAAGCGCGAAACTCAATGAGCTTTCACGACAAAAAGGCGTGACGCTGTTCATGAGCCTGCTGGCTGCCTTCCAGGTCCTGTTGAGCAAATATGCGGGGCAACAGGATGTGGCAGTCGGGACCGATATAGCCAACCGAAACAGAATAGAGACTGAACCCTTAATTGGCTTCTTCGTTAACCAGTTGGTACTGCGGACGGACTTGAGTGGAAATCCCAGTTTCAGTGAAGTACTGAATCGAGTGCGGCGGGTGACACTGGATGCGTACCAATACCAGGATGTGCCGTTTGAAAAACTGGTGGAGGAATTAACTCCGGAGCGGGACCTCAATCGGTCGCCACTATTCCAGGTGAAGCTGGTGCTCCAGAACGCACAGGTACAGGAGTTGCACCTGTCGGGATTGCAGCTGAGCAATTTTGCCGTCGAGGCGGACCTGACGAAGTTTGATTTTCAGTTAACGCTAAGCGAGAGTGCCCAGGGCCTGGCCGGAGCGGTCAGCTATGCGCGTGATCTGTACGAAGCAGCTACGGTCGAAAGATTGCTGGGTCATTTGTTGCTCTTGCTGGAGCAAATCGCGCTAGACCCTGAGCAAACAATTGGGGACTTAGTCCTGCTCGCGGCAGCGGAACGTGAACAGGTGCTGGTTGAATGGAACCGGACAGAGACGGCATATCAACAGCAATATGCGCATGAGCTGTTTGAGCAGCAGGCGGCGAGAATGCCCCAGGCGGTGGCAGTGGAATATGAAGGCCAGCAGCGGAGTTATGCGGAGCTGAACCGGCAAGCCAACCAGCTGGGACATTATTTACGGAAGCTGGGAGTCGGGCCGGAGGTCCGTGTAGGCATATACGTCGAACGCAGCATAGAGATGTTGGTGGGATTGCTGGGGATTCTGAAATCAGGTGGGACATATGTGCCGCTGGATCCTGGTTACCCGTCAGAGCGACTGTCCTACATGTTGGAAGATGCACAGATTCCTGTTTTGCTAACCCAGGGCAGGATGCGCGATAGCCTTCCGGTTAGTTGGATACAGCTGGTATGTCTAGATGAGGATTGGAAACAGATAGAACAGGAGTCGGTGCTGAATTCGCCTTCGGTAGTCACCGGAGAAAATCTGGCCTATGTGATTTACACGTCAGGTTCCACCGGAAAGCCTAAGGGTGTAGGAGTAACGCATGCTGGCTTCGCGAATTACCTGAACTGGGCGCTAGAAGCTTACAAGTGCGAGCAGGGCACCAGATCGGTGGTGCATTCGTCGTTGAGCTTCGACCTGACGGTGACCAGCTTGTATGTGGCATTGCTGGCCGGAGGAAGTGTGGAGATGCTGCCCCAAGCGGCCGGAGTTGAGGAATTGGCGCAATGTCTGGAGCGGGGCGGCTATGGCTTACTGAAGCTAACCCCCAGTCATATGCAGGCACTGAGCCGCTTGCTTGGGAATCGTGGCAGCGGATTTCATGGAGCGCGGGCCCTTGTGATCGGTGGAGAGGCGCTGAAGTATTCGGATCTCGAGTTGTGGCGCACGCATGGAGTAGGGGTGCGGCTGATCAACGAATATGGACCTACGGAAACGGTCGTCGGTTGCGCGATCTATGAAGTGGGAGATGAGTCTGGGAACGCCGAAGTGCCGATTGGGGCTCCCATAAGCAATACGCAGGTGTACGTGTTGGACGAGGCGATGTATCCGTTGCCAGTGGGGGTCGCCGGGGAACTGTATATCGGGGGAGCGGGACTGGCGCGTGGCTATGTAAACCAGCCAGCGTTGACGGCAGAGAAATTCATTCCCAATCCGTTCAGCGAAGGAGCCGGAGAGCGGTTGTACCGTACCGGAGACCGTGTGCGGTGGCAGGCCGATGGAAATCTGGAGTTTTTGGGTCGGCTGGATCAACAGGTGAAAGTGAGGGGATACCGAATCGAGTTGGGAGAGATAGAAGGCGCCTTATTGGACCATCAAGGGTTGGAGCAGGCAGTAGCCGGAGTGCTGGGGGGAGAGGGAGAGGACAAAAGGCTGGTGGTGTGGGTAGTGGCGCGTGCCGGGTCTGAGGAGGTGAGCGGAGAGAAGCTGCGTGAGTATCTGCGTGGACGATTGCCGGACTACATGGTGCCAGGGGTGATCGTGAAGCTTAAGGAGTTGCCGCTGACGACCAACGGGAAGGTGGATCGGAAGGCGTTGCCCCACCCCGTGGCCGAGCATGAGGCAGTCGAAGAACACTTAGCACCGCAAACGCCGGTAGAGCAGGTGGTGGCGGAGATATGGTGTGCGGTGTTGAACGTGGAACGAGTGGGACTGCAGGACAACTTTTTCAAGTTGGGGGGGCACTCGCTGCTGGCGACGCAAGTGGTGGCGCGGCTGCGTTCGAGTCTGGGTGTCGAACTTCCACTGCGCACGCTGTTTGAGTTCGCCACGGTGGCAGGGTTGGCCGGGGAAGTCGAGCGGCTGCGGCGAGGAACGGTTGCCGCCATGCCAGCGATGGAGCCGGTGGCAAGGACGGGTGCACTGCCGTTGTCGTATGCGCAGCAGCGCCTGTGGTTTCTGGACCAACTCGGGCCAGGGAGCACGGCCTATAACATTCCGTTCGGTGTGTGTCTGCGAGGAGAACTGGACGGGAAAGCGGTGGAGAAAAGCATCGCGGATCTGGTGAAAAGGCACGAGGTGTTGCGGACCAGTTTTCCATCGCTGGACGGCCGGCCGGTTCAGCGGATTGCGGCGAGAGCGGAGTTCGGATGGGAAGAGATCGATCTGCGGGAGTGGAAGAGGGGAAGAGAGGATTGTTGGCGCGAAGGCTGGCGCGGGAGGAGGCAGAAAGGGCACTGGATCTGCAGCAGGGGCCGTTGTTGCGGGTGAAGCTGATACAGCTGCAGGAGCAGGAGCACGTGCTCTTGGTGAACATGCACCACATCATCAGCGATGGGTGGTCGAGCCGAATCATGCTGGAGGAGTTTAGCCGCATATATAAAGGATACCTGAGGGGAGAAGAAGCGAAGCTGGCGGAACTACCGGTGCAATATGCGGATTTTGCGGTGTGGCAGCGGAATTGGCTGCAAGGAGAGGTGCTGGAGCGACAGATCAACTACTGGAAAGAGCAGTTGCGGGATTTGTCAGTGATGGATTTGCCGACGGATCGGCCGCGACCGGCGTTGATGAGTACGCGAGGTGGGAGGATCAAGGTTGGGCTGAAGGTGGGATTGCGAGACGCATTGAAGGCACAAAGCCGGGCGGAGGAAGTAACGCTGTTCATGACGCTGCTGGGAGCATGGCAAATGTTGCTGTCGCGCTACAGCGGGGAGCAGGACATAGCGGTGGGAACACCCATTGCGGGGCGGACACGGAGCGAGACCAGTGGTTTGATTGGTTGTTTTGTGAACACTCTGGTGTTGCGGAGCCAGATTCGTGGAGAAATGAGCTGGCGGGAGTTGTTGGGGCAGGTGCGGGAACGGACATTGGAGGCCTATGAGCACCAGGAGGTGCCATTCGAAAAGCTGGTGGAGGAGTTGCAGCCGGAGCGGGACTTGAGTCGGCAGCCGTTTTTTCAGGTGATGTTCGGGTTGCAGAACCTGGGCATGTCGGGGTTGCTGGATGCGAGGGAGAAGCCGGAGTTAGCTGGGCTGCGCCTGGAGGGGCTTGAGTTTGAGACCGAGGGGCTGACAGCAAAGTTCGATCTGATGCTGCTGGTGGAGGAAAGCCCAGAGGGGATTCAAGGGGCACTGGAGTACAACGCGGACCTGTTTGACCGAGCGACGGTGGAGAGGATGGTGCGTCGCTGGGAGGTGGTGCTTGAACAGGTGGTAACTATGAGAGAGGGAGGCAAGCAAATTGCCGAAATCAGTCTGCTGAGCGCGGGAGAGCGGGAGCAAGTGGTTGGAGGGTGGAGCGGGCCCACGGTGGAAGTAGCAGGAGAGACGATCGGAAGTGTGGTGGCGGAAGAGGCGAAAAGACAAGCTAAAGCGGAAGCGATGGTGGGCGGAGGACGGAGGTTGAGCTACGGAGAGCTGAACCGTCAGGCGAATCAATGGGCAGACGTGTTGATAAAGAAAGGAGTGAAACCGGGGACGCGAGTAGGAGTGTGTCTGGATGGAAGGAAGCAGGGAATCGAGGCGGTGGTGGCATCGCTCGGAGTGTTGAAAGCCGGAGGTGTAGTGGTGGGATTGGAAGCGGAGGAGCCTCGGCTACGACTCGAGAAAATACTGGCCGGCGAAGGCCGAAGGGTCGAGTGGGTAATCACCGCGAAAGAACTGGCAAGGAAGTTTCCGGCCGAGGTTGGGGGGGTGTTGTGTGTTGAGGAATGCGGGCAGGAACTACATGAGGCCAGCGTAGCAGAACCAGAAGTAAAGGTAACGGGCGACGATGAGGCGTTCGTGTTGTTCCGGTCAGGTGTGGAGGGAAAACCCGCGGGAATAGTGATTCGGCAAAGGGCTTTGTGCGGGATTGGAGGAAGAGAACCGGAACGAGTCGGGATGGGATGGAAGATGGGGAGTGAAGCGGAGAGCCTGGAGATCTGGAGGGTACTGGCGCGAGGTGGGTGTGTGGTGAATGTGCCGGGAGCTGTGCTGGCACCTCGCAAGCTGGCGACGCTGCTGCGCGATGAGGAAGTGACGGTGTGGTGGGCGAAAGCGGGGGTGTTGGAGCGGATTGCGCGGGAGTTTCCGTGGGCGCTGAAGAAGGTGAGGCGGGTGGTATGCGAAGAGAGAATGAGTGTGCTAGCGGGGTTGATAGAAAGGTTAGGTGTGGAGCTGTGGGAACGGGTGTTCGGAGCGTATGGATACAGCGAAGCGGGGGGAGCGATAGTGCAGTTTTCGCTGGAGCTGCTGGAAAAAGGTGAGGCAGTGGGAGCGGAACAAGTAACGCCGGGAGTGCGGCTGTATTTGCTGGACGAGCAGAGGGATCCGGTGGCAGAAGGAGTAGTAGGAGAGATCTACGCAGGCGGGGAATGGGTGGCGCGAGGGAACGAACTGGGAGGCGAGCAGAGTGGGCGAGGGTTTGTGGAGGACCGGTATAGCAAGAGGGCGGAAGCACAGATGTACCGGACGGGGGAAAGGGGATGGCAGCGTGCGGATGGAAGGCTGGTGTTTCGGAGAGGGCGTCAAGATGGACAGGTGATGATGGGGGGACTGCGTGTGGCGGCCGAAGAGATCGAGGCGGCGTTGCTGGAGCATGAACAAGTCAAAGCCGCAGCGGTGGTGATGAGGGAGAGAGGTAATGAGAGCGAAGCTGGGTTGACGGCCGTAGTGGTGGGCGAACCGGGGGAGACGCTGGTGAGTGAACAGCTGCGGAGTTTTCTGCAGGAGCGGATGCCGCAAGCCATGGTGCCGGAGAGGGTGATCCAGGTCGAGAGCATCCAGCGGGACGTAGGCGGAGGCGTGAACCGTCGATCGGTGTTGCGAATGTTGGAAGAGGGAGAAAGGGGTGGAGGAAGAACGGAATATGTTGAGCCGCGGAACGATTTGGAGAAGCGGGTAGCGGAGATATGGGCGGACACGTTCCAGGTGGAGCGAGTGGGGATCCAGGACAACTTTTTCCGGCTGGGAGGGCATTCCCTGCTGGCGACGCAGGTAGCCGCGCGGCTGAGTGATGCATTGGGGATGGAGGTGCCGTTGCGGCGTTTGTTTGAAGCGCCGACTGTAGCTGAGTTGGCGCGTGTGATAGAGCAGCAACTGGTAGAGGGAGGCAAGCAAAGAGCCCCGCAGATGGTTCGCGTATCGCGCGAGCAGCCTCTGCCCTTGTCCTTCGCACAGCAACGGCTCTGGTTCATCGACCAGTTAGAACCCGGAAGAGCTAGTTACAATGTGCCTCTGGCCGTGCGATTAGACGGGAACCTGGATATTGCTGTGTTGAAGTGCACCATGCGAGAGATCGTGAGGCGGCATGAACCATTGAGGACACGATTTGTCGTTCTCAACGGGGAGCCCCGGCAAGTGATCGAGCCGGCTGACGACTGGATGGTCCCTGTTGTTGATTTGAGTGGACCCGAAGGAAAGGCGCTTCTCATCCAGGAGCAACGTGCCGAGGCCGCCAGGCCGTTTGATCTGACCCTGGGCCCCCTGATCAGAACTACCCTGATCCGCCGAAGTGACACAGAGCACGTATTGGTGGTGACCATGCACCACATTGTGAGTGACGGCTGGTCAACCTGGATTCTGGTTCGAGAGTTCGGGGACCTCTACGAAGCCTTCCGTAAACAGCAACTTTCACCATTGCCGGAACCGGATATCCAGTATGTGGATTATGCCGCGTGGCAACGTGGCTGGTTGAGGGGCGAAGTTCTGGCAGAACAAATCAGATATTGGAGACAACAACTTGAAGAGATTGCGCCTTTGGAGATGCCGCTCGATTACACGCGCCCGGTGGCGTTGAGCGGGCGGGGCGCAAGCGTTGCAGTGAAGATCAGTTCCACGGTGGGGAATGCGCTGGCGGGGTTGAGCCGGCAGCAGGGTGCGACTCTCTTCATGACGTTGCTGGGCGCATGGCAGGTATTACTCAGCCGTTATAGTACGCAGCGTGATGTGGCGATAGGCACCGACGTCGCCAATCGTAACCGGGTGGAGACACAGAAGCTGATAGGGTTTTTCGTCAACCAACTGGTGCTGCGAATTCAAATCGAGACCGAAGAGAGCTTCACCTCGTTGCTTAAACGAGTTCGGACTATGACACTCGGCGCCTACGAACATCAGGATGTGCCTTTTGAGAAACTGGTAGAAGAACTGGCAGTGGAAAGGAACCTGAGCCGGAATCCATTGTTTCAGGTAAAGATGGTGCTGGATCGCGCGCAACAGCGAGCATTATCTCTAGGCGAAGTGCAGGCCAGCACAATCGAGAGCGAACTCGAATTTACAAAACTGGATTTGAGATTAGGGTTGACCGAACAGCCCGACGGGAGCGTTACCGGACGGTTGGAATACTCAAATGATTTATTTGCGGCCGAGACGATACAACGGGTCGTCCGCCACTGGATTCAGTTGCTGGAGGCGATTGCGGCCAATCCGGAACAAAGCGTGGGCCATTTGCCATTGTTGAGCCAGCAAGATCGGACGCAACTGCTCGTGGAGTGGAACGGTACTTCGGAAGACTATGGTCTGTCCGGCGTAGTCGACTTGATAGCTGAACAGCCGCCCGACGCGGTGGCGGTGGTGTATCAGGAGCAGTTGCTCAGTTATGGGGAGTTGAACCGCCGGGCGAACCAACTGGGACATTACTTGCAACGCCTGGGAGTAGGGCCGGAAATCCGTGTCGCGTTGTGTGCCGAGCGTGGTCTTGAAATCGTTGTTGGAATGATTGGCATTTTAAAGGCTGGCGGCGTGTATGTGCCTCTTGATCCCAGGCATCCGGTTGATCGCCTGGCGTACATCCTGGAAGACACACAAGCTGCCGTGTTATTGACGCAAGCGAATTTAGCCGATCATTTGCCGAGCACTTGGGCACAATTGGTTCTTCTCGATCAGCATTGGAGCGAGATAGAGCGAGAGCCTGTCCATGTTCCAACGTCAGGCGCGGAAGCGCAGAATCTGGCGTACGTGTTGTTCACGTCCGGCTCAACAGGACATCCCAAGGGAGTGGCCGTTGAACATCGAGCGCTGAATAATTATGTGCGTGCCGTGACCAAGGCGCTTGATCTGCCCAAAGCCAGCTATGCGCTGGTTTCTACTATGGCAGCGGACCTTGGATATACAGGGGTGTTTGGGGCATTGACTACCGGAGGTACGCTGCACATCATTGCGGAAGACCGCGTTCTCGATGCCGAAGCAATGAGTGAGTACTTTGAGCAGCATGGAATCGATTGTTGCAAGGCAGTGCCATCGTTGTGGAAAGTTTTGATGGCAAGCAAACGGGCCCAGGGCGTGATTCCGCTGCAACGGTTGGTATTGGGCGGTGAGGCACTGTCATGGCAGCTGATGGAGCAAATTGAGGCGTTTGAAAGTGGTTGCAAAATCTATAACCATTACGGACCAACCGAGTCGACTATCGGCGTGTTAACCGCTGCAATCAGTGGTTGTGACGGGAGAGGAATTGGGACAGTTCCCCTGGGCAGGCCGATTGCCAATATACAAGTCTTTGTGCTGGACCGGGAGTTTGAACCGGTGCCCCCAGGTGTGAACGGGGAACTGTATATCGGCGGAGCCGGGCTGGCGCGTGGCTATTTGAACAACCCGCAGATGACGGCGGAGAAGTTCGTACCGAATGCATTCAGCCAGAATTCTGGAGGACGGCTCTATCGGACCGGAGACTTAGTGAAATGGCGGGCTGATGGACAGGTGGAGTTCGTCGGCAGAATTGATCAACAGGTGAAGGTGCGAGGCTACCGGATCGAACCTGGGGAAATTGAGACCGTTCTACAACAACACGCTGACGTGGAAAGGGCCGCAGTAGTGGTACGTGAAGATGTGCCTGGCGAAAAGTATCTTGTCGCTTATGTCGTGGGCCGCGGCACCCAGGTTAATGCCGTTACTCTGCGCACTTATCTGACCGAGCAATTGCCTGAATATATGGTGCCGCCAGTTTACGTGTTTATTCCTGAGCTGCCTTTAACGCGCAATGGAAAGCTTGATCGTAATGCACTGCCTAGACCTGAGAAGCAGGAGCTATCCGTCAGCGGCGAAAAAGGCGTAGAGCTGTTGACACCAGAAGAGGAGATTGTGTCCGGAATATGGAGTGATTTGCTGGGTGTGCAGCGAGTAGGAAGACACGATAACTTTTTCGATCTGGGCGGGCACTCGCTGTTAGCGACCCAATTGATATCGCGGGTGCGGAATGCTCTTGACATCGAACTGCCTTTGCGGGCGGTATTTGAATCACCGACTGTTTCAGGAATGATCGAGCACCTGAAAGAACACCAGAAACAAGGAGGGACGCAGTTGCTGGCCCCCACAAAACGGCAGCGAACCGGCGAGACACCGCTATCTTACGCACAACAGCGGTTATGGTTTCTGGACCAGTTATCGGGAAACGGAACGTCCTACCTGATGTCAGTGGTGGTGCGTTTACGTGGGGAGTTGAATGTGGCGGTGCTGGAGCAGAGCGTGGGCGAGGTAGTGCGGCGTCATGAAGTGTTGCGGACCAGGCTGCCGGCGCGGGAAGGGCAGCCGGTGCAGGTGGTGGAGGAAGCCGGAGTGTGGCGGCTGCGGTTGATGGACCTGAGCCGGCTGGAGCAGAGTGAAGCCGAAGCTGAAGCGGGGCGGATTGTGGAGCAGCAGCAGAAGCAGCCGTTCGATCTGGAGCGAGGTCCGTTGCTGCGGACATTGCTGGTGCGGCTGGGACATGGAGACCATCTGCTGGTGTGTCACATGCACCATCTGCTGGCAGATGGGTGGTCGTTTGGGATTTTGACGGAAGAGGTAAGCCGGTTGTATGCCAGCTACCGGGAAGGACGACCGTCGGATCTGCCGGAGTTAGCGATCCAGTATGGGGATTTTGTGCTGTGGGAACGGGAATGGCTGAGTGGAGAGGTGTTGGAGTCGAGGTTGAAATACTGGAGGGAGCGGCTGGAGGGGGGGCAGGTGCATTTGCAACTGCCGCAACAGAGGCTTCGACCGGCGGTGCAGTCGTTTCGGGGGATGCGGCAGCAGGTGCGGTTATCGGCGGAACTGGCGGAGCGTGTGCGTGGATTCAGCCGGCGAGAAGGCACAACGTTGTTCATGACGATGCTGAGCGGTTTTTTGGCACTGCTGTACCAGTACACGGGGCAGGAAGATCTGGTGGTGGGTTCGGTGATTGCGAACCGGGAGCGGGCGGAAGTAGAGAAGCTGATTGGATTTCTGGCGAACACTCTGGTATTGCGGGTGGATGTTTCCGGGGAGCCGAGCTTTCGGCAATTGTTGGAGCGGGTGCGGGAAACGTGTTTACAGGCATATGCGCAGCAGCTGCCGCCGGAAAAGCTGCAGCGCGGGGGTGACCGGCAGCCGCTGTACGAGGTCTGGTTCCAGCTGGAGAGCAGGCGTCGTCAGATACTGAATTTACCTGGACTGGAATGGACCCGACTCGGACAGGAGTTTTCCAACGACCAACGTGTGGCAACCAGATTTGAACTCTCGCTGGTTCTTCGCGAAGGTGAGGACGGTATCACGGGCGAGTTCGAATACGATTCCGATCTGTTCAGTGTGAAAATCATCGCCCAAATGGTCGAAGACTATATTTCCATCCTTGAATGTATGTTGGCGACACCGGAAGCGCGAATCGCGGAGGTTGGACTAGCCAGCCAGCAGGAAACAGAGGCACTGACCGGGGCGTTCAGCGTTCCACAAAGCAGTCAGGCCTCGTAATTGTTGAGCTTCAGCTCGTCCGACTCCCAGACGCACACACAACAGAGCTATGACAGAAAAAACTATGGAACCCAAGCCTGCTAACCGGACTACAGAAACCGTTGTGGACCTGTTTCGACACGTAGCGGCAGAACATGGCGCCGCAGTGGCGATCGAGCGCGGTGAAAACCGCATCCGCTATGCTGACCTGGAAAACCGTTCGAATCAAGTGGCCCACAGGCTAAACTCCGCGAGTATTTCGCGCGGCTCTCTGGTCGCGATTGTTGCCGAAGATCCTATCAATGTAGTCACTGCCATGCTCGGCGTGCTAAAAGCTGGCGCAGTATACGTTCCGCTTGATCCCTCTTTCCCGCGCCAGAGGTTGATGACGATGGTGGCACATGTTCAACCGGTTTGCTTCCTGGCAAGCCCCCAAAATTCAGCCCTGGTGCGGTCACTTTGCGAAACCGGCAACGCGCACGCAATCTGGCTTGACCAGTTGGAAACTGAGCCCCAGGACATGGAGTTAAGCAAACAAGTGAGCGACGACGAGGCGGCGAGTTCAATTTATTTCACATCGGGATCAACGGGGCGTCCGAAGGCCATACTGGGGCGCTTGAGGGGTATCGATGATTTCGTACGCTGGGAGATTGAAACACTGGGGATAGGAGCTGGGACGCGAGTGAGCCAGTTGGCGTCGCCCTCGTTTGATGGGTTTCTGAAGGACGTGTTTGTGCCGTTGTGTGCGGGAGGGACGGTGTGTGCGCCGGAGTCGCGGAGGGTGGTGCTGGAGGCAGGACGTCTGGCGGACTGGGTGGATGTGGAAGGAATCGAGGTGCTGCAGTGCGTGCCTTCAGTATTCCGGTCATTGCTGAACCAGAAGCTGGACGCAAACTATTTCAGCGCGCTGAAGTGGGTGGTATTAGCCGGAGAGGCGCTGCTGCCGGCGGATGTGCGGCGCTGGATGGAAGTTTTCGGAGATCGGGTGAAACTGCTGAACCTGTATGGTCCTACCGAAACCACAATCACGAAGCTGTACTACGTAGTACAGCCGGAGGACATTGCGCGGCCCTCGATTCCGATCGGCAAACCGATGCGGGGTTCTGCAGTGATGGTGTTGAACGCTGCCCGCAAGCCGTGTCGTACAGGCGTCGCGGGCGAGATCTACATTCGCACGCCATACCGGGCGCTAGGCTACTACAAGGATCCGGAGTTGACCGGGCAGGTATTCCTGAAGAATCCCTTCCGTGACGATCCGGAGGACATTGTGTACCGGACTGGCGACTACGGCCGGCTGCTGGAGGACGGGAACCTGGAGTTTCTCGGACGCAAAGACGATCAGGTGAAAATACGAGGAGTGCGGGTGGAGTTGGGGGAAATTGAAAATGTGCTGCGGGGGCATGGCGGAGTGAGAGATGTGGCGGTGGTGGACCGGGAAGATGGAGGAGGCAACAAGTTTCTGTGCGCGTACGTAGTGCTGAGCGGAGAGGTGCAGGGCGGAGAACTGCGGGAGTACAGTGCGGAACGACTGCCGGAAGCGATGGTGCCGTCAGCGTTTGTGGAAATGCAGGAACTGCCGCGGACGCTGAATGGGAAGATCGATCGTAAAGCATTGCCGGCGTTGGAACAGGCGAGGAGACGGCGGGAGAGCCGGCCGGCGACGCCGGTGGAAGAGATCATTGCCGGAGTATGGGGTGAAGTATTGCAGCTGCAGCAGGTGGGAGGGGAGGAGAACTTCTTTGAATTGGGAGGGCACTCGCTGCTGGCGACGCAAGTGGTATCACGGGTGCGAGCATCGCTGGGAGTGCAGGTGCCGTTGCGAGCATTATTTGAAGCGCCGACTGTGGCGGGCATGGCGCGGTACGTGGAGCAGAATATCGACACGGCGCGAGAGCAGCCACTGGCACCCATCAGGAAGAGGGATCGCTCCGAGAACCTCCCGCTATCTTATGCACAACAACGGTTGTGGTTTCTGGACCAAGTATCGGGGAACGGAACGTCCTACCTGATGTCAGTGGTGGTGCGTTTACGTGGGGAGTTGAATGTGGCGGTGCTGGAGCAGAGCGTGGGCGAGGTAGTGCGGCGTCATGAAGTGTTGCGGACCAGGCTGCCGGCGCGGGAAGGGCAGCCGGTGCAGGTGGTGGAGGAAGCCGGAGTGTGGCGGCTGCGGTTGATGGACCTGAGCCGGCTGGAGCAAAGTGAAGCCGAAGCTGAAGCGGGGCGGATTGTGGAGCAGCAGCAGAAGCAGCCGTTCGATCTGGAGCGAGGTCCGTTGCTGCGGACATTGCTGGTGCGGCTGGGACATGGAGACCATCTGCTGGTGTGTCACATGCACCATCTGCTGGCAGATGGGTGGTCGTTTGGGATTTTGACGGAAGAGGTAAGCCGGTTGTATGCCAGCTACCGGGAAGGACGACCGTCGGATCTGCCGGAGTTAGCGATCCAGTATGGGGATTTTGTGCTGTGGGAACGGGAATGGCTGAGTGGAGAGGTGTTGGAGTCGAGGTTGAAATACTGGAGGGAGCGGCTGGAGGGGGGGCAGGTGCATTTGCAACTGCCGCAACAGAGGCTTCGACCGGCGGTGCAGTCGTTTCGGGGGATGCGGCAGCAGGTGCGGTTATCGGCGGAACTGGCGGAGCGTGTGCGTGGATTCAGCCGGCGAGAAGGTACAACGTTGTTCATGACGATGCTGAGCGGTTTTTTGGCACTGCTGTACCAGTACACGGGGCAGGAAGATCTGGTGGTGGGTTCGGTGATTGCGAACCGGGAGCGGGCGGAAGTAGAGAAGCTGATTGGATTTCTGGCGAACACTCTGGTATTGCGGGTGGATGTTTCCGGGGAGCCGAGCTTTCGGCAATTGTTGGAGCGGGTGCGGGAAACGTGTTTACAGGCATATGCGCAGCAGTTGCCGCCGGAAAAGCTGCAGCGCGGGGGTGACCGGCAGCCGCTGTACGAGGTCTGGTTCCAGCTGGAGAGCAGGCGTCGTCAGATACTGAATTTACCTGGACTGGAATGGACCCGACTCGGACAGGAGTTTTCCAACGACCAACGTGTGGCAACCAGATTTGAACTCTCGCTGGTTCTTCGCGAAGGTGAGGACGGCATCACGGGCGAGTTCGAATACGATTCCGATCTGTTCGACCACGAAACAATTACGCAAATGTCCTTACGCTTCAGTGCGCTGGTCGAACACATGTTGGCGACACCGGAAGCGCGGATCGCGGAGGTTGGACTAGCCAGCCAGCAGGAAACAGAGGCACTGATCGGGGCGTTCAGCGCCAGTTTGGACAGACCTGCTTGATGCTGTTTCTTTTAGAAATTACCCTACCGGCCCAGGATGTTTTGGTCGAAAGACCGTTCCCCTGAATTACCTGATCAATCAAAACAAGCTCAACTATTGATTCAAACGATGGGTTCCATACCCCGCCAGCGACCCCGGTCTCCCCCTTTACCGACTGGATTGATCACTCTTGATGATGAACTTATATTGAGGCCATCCGTTGCCTCGGGAGAATGACAAATGATGATTAAAGAGCGACTACTTGACCCAATCCGCAACCTACCGTTTCTCATTGAATTGGAGTCGCAAAATGGTGCGAGACCGGATCCCGGTGCACTGCTTTCGTTGTATCAGGAAAAAGAAGACTTCATAGACCAGACGCTGCGTAAGCATGGAGCTATTTTGTTCCGCGGATTCGGCATCAACACGCCTGCAGCCTTCGCGCGCTTCAGTCGGTCAGCTTCTCGAGCGCTCCTTGATAACAAAGAAGAGAATGTTCCGCGAACCAAGCTAACCTCAGGCGTTTACACCTCTACTGAATATCCAGCGGAGTACAGGCTGTCAATGCATAGCGAATATTCATATTCGAATCACTGGCCTTCGCGGCTCTTCTTTTGTTGCATCGTTGCGCCACTGGAAGGCGGCGAGACCCCGATCGCCGACAATCGCGAGGTTCTTAAGAGCCTTGACCCTGAAATCGTTCACCAGTTCCGGCAGAAGAAGGTGATGTATTTGAGAAATCTGCACGAAGGCAAAGGCTTTGGGCTCGCATGGCAGGCTGCGTTCCAAACCGACAATAAGGAAGTCGTCGAGAACTACTGCAGACAATCATCTATCGAGTTCTGCTGGAATGAAAAGGGTCTGAGGCTCAGTCAGACTCTGGATGGAATTATCAAGCATCCCAAAACCGGTGAGACGGTCTGGTTCAACCAGGCGCCCCAGTTTCATCCGTCAGACTATCCTCCCGATATCTATCGCTCAATCCTCGATTCATACAAAGATGAGTCGGACCTTCCACAAAGCGTGCGGTTTGGGGACGGCGCACCCATTGATGAGACCTGGCTTGTCAAGATCCGTGAAACGATGGAAGGGAAATCTGTTTTGTTCCGGTGGCAGGAAGGCGACCTGCTCTTGCTGGATAACGTACTTGTATCGCACGGCCGAATGCCCTTTCGTGGCCCACGAAAAATTCTCGTAGCAATGTCAGAAAATTAGGAGCGGTTTGACATGGCACACCAGCCTGTACACCAGCTGTTTAGTGATGTTGCGCAAAACTTTAGCGGCAATATAGCGATCGATCGCGTGACCCGCCGAATTACTTATGGCGAATTGGAGGCGCGATCAAACCGGCTGGCGAATGCTCTACTTGGCAACGGCGAGGTCGGGTTGACGGCGATCATTGCAGACGACCCTATCGAGGTTGTGACAACGATACTGGGCATACTGAAGGCTGGCGGTGTATTTGTTCCGATGGATCCCTCTTTCCCGCTGAAACGACTGCAAGCGATGGCCGCGCAGGTCCAGCCACAAGCCTGGATTTGTGAGTCTGCTCATGCCAGCAAGGTGGAACAGATCGGCGTTTTACCAGAATCTCCGGTGATCCGGCTTGATGAAACAGATCACATGGATTCGGCAACGCCTTCGCTCACACCTCCGCCGGACGAGGCGGCGAGTTCAATTTATTTCACATCGGGATCAACGGGACGTCCGAAGGCCATACTGGGGCGCTTGAGGGGTATCGATGATTTCGTACGCTGGGAGATTGAAACACTGGGGATAGGAGCTGGGACGCGAGTGAGCCAGTTGGCGTCGCCCTCGTTTGATGGGTTTCTGAAGGACGTGTTTGTGCCGTTGTGTGCGGGAGGGACGGTGTGTGCGCCGGAGTCGCGCGGGGTGGTGCTGGAGGCAGGACGGCTGGCGGACTGGGTGGATGTGGAAGGAATCGAGGTGCTGCAGTGCGTGCCTTCAGTATTCCGGTCATTGCTGAACCAGAAGCTGGACGCAAACTATTTCAGCGCGCTGAAGTGGGTGGTATTAGCCGGAGAGGCGCTGCTGCCGGCGGATGTGCGGCGCTGGATGGAAGTTTTCGGAGATCGGGTGAAACTGCTGAACCTGTATGGTCCTACCGAAACCACAATCACGAAGCTGTACTACGTAGTACAGCCGGAGGACATTGCGCGGCCCTCGATTCCGATCGGCAAACCGATGCGGGGTTCTGCAGTGATGGTGTTGAACGCTGCCCGCAAGCCGTGTCCAACGGGCGTCGCGGGCGAGATCTACATTCGCACGCCATACCGGGCGCTAGGCTACTACAAGGATCCGGAGTTGACCGGGCAGGTATTCCTGAAGAATCCCTTCCGTGACGATCCGCAGGACATTGTGTACCGGACTGGCGACTACGGCCGGCTGCTGAAGGACGGGAACCTGGAGTTTCTCGGACGCAAAGACGATCAGGTGAAAATACGAGGAGTGCGGGTGGAGTTGGGGGAAATTGAAAATGTGCTGCGGGGGCATGGCGGAGTGAGAGATGTGGCGGTGGTGGACCGGGAAGATGGAGGAGGCAACAAGTTTCTGTGCGCGTACGTAGTGCTGAGCGGAGAGGTGCAGGGCGGAGAACTGCGGGAGTACAGTGCGGAACGACTGCCGGAAGCGATGGTGCCGTCAGCGTTTGTGGAGATGCAGGAACTGCCGCGGACGCTGAATGGGAAGATCGATCGTAAAGCATTGCCGGCGTTGGAACAGGCGAGGAGACGGCGGGAGAGCCGGCCGGCGACGCCGGTGGAAGAGATCATTGCCGGAGTATGGGGTGAAGTATTGCAGCTGCAGCAGGTGGGAGGGGAGGAGAACTTCTTTGAATTGGGAGGGCACTCGCTGCTGGCGACGCAAGTGGTATCACGGGTGCGAGCATCGCTGGGAGTGCAGGTGCCGTTGCGAGCATTATTTGAAGCGCCGACTGTGGCGGGCATGGCGCGGTACGTGGAGCAGAATATCGACACGGCGCGAGAGCAGCCACTGGCACCCATCAGGAAGAGGGATCGCTCCGAGAACCTCCCGCTATCTTATGCACAACAACGGTTGTGGTTCATTCAACAGTTCGAACCGGGCAGCGCGGCCTACAACATGCCTTTCGGCGGAAAGCTGCTGGGGCCAGTAGATCACTTTGCGATGCAACAGAGTTTCGCGGAAATTGTTTGGCGACACGAAATATTGCGAACCACGTTTCCTATGATTGACGGAGTTGCGGTGCAACTCATTTCCTCGTGGTCTCCCGAGGTGAACAAAATTGATCTGCGCCATCTGCCCGCAGAGCAGCGCGAGATTGAGGCCAGACGCCTAGCCAATGAGGAGGTTGAAACTCCTTTCGACCTACAGGCTGGGCCATTGTTGCGTGTCCGGTTAATCCAGCTCGGTGAGCTCGAACACGTGCTGCTGGCGACGATGCACCATATTGTGAGTGATGCATGGTCCATGGAAGTGTTGGCAAGAGAATTTTGCGTGCTCTATGAGGCGTTTCACAAAGGACTTGCGTCGCCACTGGCGGAGCTGCCAATCCAATATGCGGATTACGCAGCCTGGCAGCGTGAATGGCTACGTGAAGAAGTGCTGGAACGAGAGATGGAATATTGGCGGACACAGTTGGCCGGTTACAGCGGTGTAGTGGAGCTTCCGGCTGACCGGCCCCGGCTGCTGAAGCGCGGAAATCGAGGCGGCATGGTTGTCAGCGGCGTAAATGCGGAAGAAGCTGAGCGCTTACGGCGTTTCAGCCGCCGTGAGGGTGTCACCCTGTTCATGACTTTAGCGGCGGCACTGAACGCGCTGCTGTACCGCTACACCGGCCAAAAAGACCTGGCAGTGGGAACACCGATAGCCAATCGCAACCGGGTGGAAGCTGAGGGACTGATCGGAGTCTTTGTAAACACGCTGGTTTTAAGGGCACACGTTGAGCCAGCGGAGAGCTTCCGGGATTTGTTGCAGCGAGTACGGGAAACAGCACTTGAGGCTTATATGCACCAGGATGTGCCATTTGAAAAGCTGGTGGAGGAAGTGCGTCCTGAGAGGGACTTGAGCCGCACGCCCCTGTTCCAGGTGTTCATGGTGGTGCAGAACACACCTGCGGGAACCGTAAGCTTGCCGGACCTGGAATTGCAGCGGTTGCCGATGGATGTCGCTGATGCGAAGTTCGAATTGATTGTTGGCATCGGGGAGACTGCGGAGGGTCGCAGAACAAACTGGCACTACAATGCAGACCTCTTTGACGAAGCCACCATCATGCGGTTGGCGGAACACTTCGAGCGGCTGGTCCAAGCTGTGGTGGAAGATGCTGAGCGGAAGATTGGAGATCTGCCGCTGCTGAGCGCCGACGAGTGCCGGCAAATCGTGGAGGAACAGAACGCGACCGGGCGGGATTACAGGCAGATATTCCTTCATGAAATGTTTGAAGAGGCCGCAGAAAGGAGCCCGTCCGCGCCCGCTCTGGCGTGGAAGGAGAATCGGTGGAGCTACCGTGATCTCAACAATCGTGCGAATCATATTGCGGGAATGCTTCGCAAAAATTACGGGGTAACGGCCGAAACGCGCGTGAGTATTTGTCTGGAACGTGGGCCGGAGATTGTTGCAGCGATGCTGGGCGTCTTGAAAGCCGGCGGAGCTTATGTGCCGCTCGATCCCGGCTATCCCTGTGAGCGTCTGGGCTACATGCTAAACGACAGTGGAGCTGCGGTCCTGCTCGCGGAGAGTGCGACCGCTCAAAGGGTACCTGCGTCCGGCACTCCCGTGGTTCTGCTCGAGGAATTGGAAACCGGTGGCGTGAATGCTGAGAAGCCGCACATTACCACGCAGGGCGAGCAGGCGGCCTACGTGATTTATACGTCGGGATCGACGGGGAAGCCGAAAGGTGTGTTGGTAACGCAACGGGGGTTGAGCAATTACGTGGGGTGGGCGCGAGAAGCCTATCAGTTTCGAGCAGAAGGATGTACACCGCTGTACTCGAGCCTGGGCTTCGATCTTACGGTAACCAGTCTGTGGCCGACGCTGGTCAGCGGGGGATGTGTGGTGGTGGTACCGGAGAAAGAAGGCATAGAGTGGCTGGCGATGCGACATGGAGCTAGAGGGGAAGGTGCAGCAGGAGCCGGGAGGGACGAGAAGGGGAATGGCAGTGGCGGCAAGCAGGCAAGGTATGAAGTGTTGAAGGCAACGCCATCGCATCTTCGTGTGTTGAAGGAGGCACTGGGGCAAGGCGGGGGGGAGATCGCCGATCGGCTGGTGATCGGTGGAGAAGCGCTGCGCTGGGAGGATCTGAGTTACTGGAGCAGCCAGGCAGCGGGGACGCGTGTGGTGAATGAATACGGACCGACGGAAACGGTGGTGGGCAGCTGCGTCTACGAAGTTGGGAATGAAAGGGAAGCAGAAGGTGCAGTGCCGATCGGACGGCCGATTGCGAACACACGTGTGTATGTGGTTGACGAATGGGGGAACCTGGCGCCGGGAGGGGCGATGGGAGAACTCTACATCGGAGGCGAGGGAGTGGCGCGTGGGTACCTGGGACAGCCGGGACTGACGGCGGAGCGCTTTGTACCGGATGGATTGAGCGGAAGGAAGGGCGAGCGACTATACCGGACGGGAGACAAGGTGCGGTGGAGATCGGACGGAGAACTGGAGTATCTGGGACGGCTGGACAATCAGGTGAAGATCCGTGGGTACCGGATCGAGTTGGGAGAAATCGAGGCGGTGCTGGCGGGTCATGAGCGTATCAGGGAGGCAGCGGTGGTGGTACGCGAGGATACCCCCAATGACCCCCGACTCGTCGCTTATATCGTGGAAAATCAATCGCTCATCGATCAGGAGTTGCGCGAGTTTCTGGAACCGAGGTTGCCGAATCACATGATTCCATCGATATTTGTACGGTTGGCTGCGTTGCCTCTTACGTCGAATGGAAAGGTCAATCAGCGAGCTTTGCCCAGCCCGGCCGTACCGCGTCTCAGTCAGGAAGAAGGGGCCTTGGCGTCTCATAGTTTCACGGAGGAAGCGATTGCTCGGATATGGGAGGAGGTGTTGCAACTTCCCCATGTGAGCCTGGACGACAACTTTTTCGAGTTGGGAGGGCACTCGCTTCTCGGAACGCGAGTCATGTCGCGGATCAGGGTATTGCTGGGGCTGGACCTGCCGCTGCGTGTTTTGTTTGAATCAGCTACGGTGTCCGGCCTGGCACGCGGCGTGGAGAAGGAGATTGAAGCGGGAGCGCAGCGCAAAGCGGCTCCGATGCTGCCGGCAGCGCGCACGCCAGATTTGCCGCTGTCATATGCGCAACAGCGTTTGTGGTTCCTTGAGCAGTTGCAGCCGGGCAGTGCCGCTTACAACAATGGCTTTGGATTGAGGCTCAAGGGCAGTCTGAGCCGGCAAGCGGTCCAATACAGCCTGGAACAGATTGTGCAACGCCATGAGATCTTGCGCACTAGTTTTCCGATGCGGGGTGGTATCGCAGTGCAGCGCATTGCCGATTCGTGGCGTCCGGAATTGATGGAGACAGACCTGCGCTTTCTTCCATACGAGCAGAGGGAGAAGAGTGCTACACGGCTGGCCAAAGAAGAAGCAAGCATACCATTCAATCTGGAGGAGGGGCCACTTCTACGTCTCCGTCTTCTGCAACTTGACGACCATGATTATCTGCTCTGTGTGGTGATGCACCATCTGGTTGGAGATGGCTGGTCGCTCGCAATTATGGTGCGTGAATTCAGTTCTCTCTATCTCGCACATATCAGCGGGCGAGATCCCGAATTGCCAATGCTGGACATACAATATGCAGATTTCAGCGTTTGGCAGCGCGAATGGTTGCAGGGGCAGGTGCTTGAGAATCAGGTCGCGTACTGGAAAAAGCAACTCTCGGGCATTGACCGGCTTAGCCTGCCCACGGACTTTCCTCGCAATTCGGCGCCAACCAAGCGTGCTGAGCAGGAACCTTTCGAATTATCCAGGCCCGTCACAGATGGATTGAACGACCTCAGCAAAAGCGAGGGCGTAACGCTTTTCATGGTGCTCCTGACTGCTTATCAGCTGGTTTTGGCACGCTACACGGGCGGCGATGATGTGGTGATTGGGACCGATATAGCCAATCGGAACCGGATAGAGACGGAAAGGCTCATCGGTTTTTTTGTCAATCAACTGGCGATTCGAACGAATCTAACCGGCGCTTCCAGCTTCCGTGAGATGCTGCAACGTGTCCGCCATAACATCCTCGACGCTTATGTAAACCAGGATTTGCCGTTTGAAAGAGTGGTTGACGAATTACAGGTGGAACGCCGTCCAGGTCAGCATCCCATATTCCAGGTCAAGTTTACCTTGCAGAACATGCCCCGACAGAATCTCCAGCTTCCAGATCTGGATATCAGCTTCCTGTCACTGGCGGACGCACCTCCCAAAATGGACATGGTACTGATCGTCAGTGAAGCCGCTGATGGACTTGCGGGTTTGAAGACCTACAACTCGGAACTCTATTCTGCTACGACGATTCGCGGCCTGATGCAGCTTTACCGGGCGCTGCTCTCTGTTCTGGCTGCGGACCCGAACATCCTGAATGCGCCGCGATCTAAGCTGATGGCCGCTGCGGAAATGAAAGCGCGGGATCTCCTGCAGCCGTACACGGCTCCTTTGCAAACTTCTGGCGTACGGAACCGGCGCGGCAATCAAGTCGTGGATGCCTGAGGCGCAGGGAAGGGTAGAACAGAGTGCGCAGCAGTTTTCTTGCCTATCTCGCCCATACCCGATGCGTGAGGGTTTGCACACGCGATTGGCTCCTGTTCCCGGCGGACCTGCAGTTGTCGCATGCTAAATGCTGTCCGCAAATTATCTGCTGATCGACACAACACTGACAATTTGAACTACCTGTAAACGAGTGCGATCTCGACTAACTCGTTCCAAGGATGAGCAACCATCATGCAAAATACCGAACTCATCGGATTCTCACTTTCGCCTCAACAGAAACGCATACTGGCCCTTGACGCTACTCGCGAAGCTGCGCCTTTTCTAACCCAGATCAGCCTCATCCTCGAGGGAGACGTTGATCCGCGAAGGCTGAAACAAGCCCTCGACGCTGTCTGTGCACGGCACGAAATGCTTAGGACGCGCTTTCTTCCCGAGCCCTCTCACAAGACGCTTTTGCAGGTCATCGTGCCGGTTGCATCACTCTCGCTCCAGGTTGCTAATGGGATAATGCCGGAATTGAAGTTCGATCTCGCGTCCGGCAGCCTGCTGCAGGCTGTGCTGGTTAAGATCACGACCGATCGTTACCGTTTATCGCTGACCGCCCCTTCGGTGTGCGCTGATGCTCGAAGCCTCAGGATAATTTCGGAGGAGTTGGTTCGGGCTTACAGTGGCAGCATGGACATGGACCCCGGCGATGGTCCCGTGCAGTACGCCGACGTAGCAGAACACTTCACCTCGCAGTTGGAATCCGGAGCCGTAGGACGACAATATTGGCATTCGAGAATGGTGCCGTTGGTGGCCCCGAACGTCTCATCGAATTATACGAGGCGGTCGAAGGGTGATGGATTTTGCCCGGTTCGCGTGCAGCGTCGCATTTCAATGACAACCCTTGCCGCTTCACGGCATTTCCTGGGAACCCGCTACCCCGGTGATGAAGCCTTTCTTTTCGCCTGCTGGCAAGGTCATCTGAGGCAATTGACGGGGCAGGCAGATTTCGTGGTTGGGTACGCTGCGGATGGCAGGAGCATGACGGAACTTGAAGGCTGTATCGGACCAATGGAGCGTTATCTGCCGATCAGAACCTCTCCCTCCCTGCAATCCAGCTTCAGCGAGCTGTTGGCGGCCACATCTGACGCGGTTGCTGAAGCGCTTTCCTGGCAGATGTTCCTTCAGGTTCCGCAAGAGACTTTTCTGCCGGTTTGCTTCAGTTACTTCGATGCATCCTGGAAGCTGAACGGGGATGGATTCAGTGTTGTCTGTGAGTCGCTTACCTCGTGCAGTGATCGCTTTGATCTGAAGCTCAGTTGTATCGTAGGGGAGTCGGAGCTTGCTGTTGATTTGTGGTACGACGCCGCAACCTTTCCCGAACATGAAGCCTTGCAGTTCCTGTCGCAGTATGTCGCGTTTGTTGAAAGCGCCAGCACATCGCCAGATGCGCCGATCGGTTGGCTGAACTCAATCAATGTAGAAGAACGCGCAAGACTGGTGCATCATCTGGCAAATGGACCAATTCTGCAGTTCGGCGATCACGAAATCGTAAGGCAGATTGAAGATTGGGCGCGGCGATACCCTGAGGCTCCGGCGATCTTGAGCGGGCAGGCACATCTCACCTATCGCGAGTTAGATCGGCACGCCGGGCAACTGGCAAATGAATTGAGAAGCCACGACGTTGGTCCGGATGTCTGTGTTGCATTACTTCTGGAGCGGAGCGTGGAAATGGTGGTGGGCCTGCTGGCGATTCTCAAGGCGGGCGGCGCCTATTTGCCGATCGATCCTGCGTATCCCGATGAGCGGGTTCGTTACATTCTCCAGGATGCGCGACCTGCACTGGTGCTCACGCAGGAGCAGCACCGGCCCAGGCTCTCAGAAGACGTCCGCATCCAACTACTGGATTGCTGGCTGGCCGATACCAAGTCCGGCCCTGTGTTCCAGTCTGATGTCTCGACAATAGATAGCTCCCTTGCCTACGTGATTTATACGTCGGGATCGACGGGGAAGCCGAAAGGTGTGTTGGTAACGCAACGGGGGTTGAGCAATTACGTGGGGTGGGCGCGAGAAGCCTATCAGTTTCGAGCAGAAGGATGTACACCGCTGTACTCGAGCCTGGGCTTCGATCTTACGGTAACCAGTCTGTGGCCGACGCTGGTCAGCGGGGGATGTGTGGTGGTGGTACCGGAGAAAGAAGGCATAGAGTGGCTGGCGATGCGACATGGAGCTAGAGGGGAAGGTGCAGCAGGAGCCGGGAGGGACGAGAAGGGGAATGGCAGTGGCGGCAAGCAGGCAAGGTATGAAGTGTTGAAGGCAACGCCATCGCATCTTCGTGTGTTGAAGGAGGCACTGGGGCAAGGCGGGGGGGAGATCGCCGATCGGCTGGTGATCGGTGGAGAAGCGCTGCGCTGGGAGGATCTGAGTTACTGGAGCAGCCAGGCAGCGGGGACGCGTGTGGTGAATGAATACGGACCGACGGAAACGGTGGTGGGCAGCTGCGTCTACGAAGTTGGGAATGAAAGGGAAGCAGAAGGTGCAGTGCCGATCGGACGGCCGATTGCGAACACACGTGTGTATGTGGTTGACGAATGGGGGAACCTGGCGCCGGGAGGGGCGATGGGAGAACTCTACATCGGAGGCGAGGGAGTGGCGCGTGGGTACCTGGGACAGCCGGGACTGACGGCGGAGCGCTTTGTACCGGATGGATTGAGCGGAAGGAAGGGCGAGCGACTATACCGGACGGGAGACAAGGTGCGGTGGAGATCGGACGGAGAACTGGAGTATCTGGGACGGCTGGACAATCAGGTGAAGATCCGTGGGTACCGGATCGAGTTGGGAGAAATCGAGGCGGTGCTGGCGGGTCATGAGCGTATCAGGGAGGCAGCGGTGGTGGTACGCGAGGATACCCCCAATGACCCCCGACTCGTCGCTTATTTCACCGTAAGGTCTGGTGGTACAAGTCCAAACCGCGAAGAGTTGAAACAATACCTGAAATCCCAATTGCCGGACTATATGGCGCCAGCAGCAGTGGTGGAGTTAAGTGAATTGCCGCTCACTGCAAATGGCAAACTGGATTGGAAGGCTCTGCCCCGACCGGAAACAGTTGTCAGGAGGGGCAGGTATGTTGAGCCGCGGACGGAGGCTGAGCAGGTCTTTGCCGGTATATGGGCGCGCATTTTGAGGCTACCTCGAGTTGGGATAGAAGACAACTTCTTCGAATTGGGTGGTGATTCGATTTTATCCATTCAAATTGTGTCCTATGCCCGCGAAGCCGGGTATTACGTTACGGTCGCGCAGATGTTTGAGTATCAGACTATCGGTGCGCTGGCGGCGCACGTTGAAAAGGGTGCTGCTGAAGCGGAAATCTCTCCAGTGCAATATGACGAGGCGCCGTTGACGCCAATTCAGCAGTGGTTTGTAGATCGTGAAAGCGCTGATTTATCGGTTGGAAATCATGCAGTGTTTATCAAAGTGCCGCTGCAGGTGACGCCGCAGGCGCTCGAGTCAGTACTGCAGAAGCTGGTGGCTCAGCATGACGCTTTGCAGTTGCGTTTTGTGCGACACCAGGACCAGACCTGGCGGCAGTGTTACTCGCCTGGGCCGGCGGATGCTCAACTGCTGGAGCTCGTCGATCTCCATGAAGAGCCGGAGGCGACGCGACAGTCTAGATGCGAGCAGGTTGTTTCGCGCATTCACGAAGAACTTGATGTAGAAGCCGGGCTGGTTTTTCGCGCCGCATGGTTCGATTTCGGCCAGGGAGACCGGCGCTTTCTACTGGCAATTCATCATCTGGTGGTGGATGCCGTTTCCATGCGCATCCTGGTTGAAGACATCCAGACGATGTGGCAGCAATGGCAGCAAGGCGGGCCTCTCCAGTTGCCGCCTAAAACGACGTCCTTTCTTGAATGGGCAAAGACACTGGAATATCTGGCGGGATCACCTTTCTTTCAGAAAGAATTGCCGTATTGGGAGCGGCTCTTGTCCTCCCCGGTCCGTCCAATACGGCGCGACCACGTGGCTGGGAACAACACAGTAGCGTCCCGTGCCTATTTCCAGATCCAGGCCGACGTCGAGGATACCCAGGGATTGTTGCGTGATACTTACCGCGCTTATCGAACACGGGTCCATGAAGTTGTGATCACAGCCCTGGCAAGAGCAATGGCGCGTTGGAATGGGAGCGCCGGGCTACTCCTTGATCTCGAGGGTCACGGACGCGTGGATCTGGGACCGCAATTCCATCGCGACGTCAGCCGTACCGTGGGATGGTTCACCACGATCTATCCGGTGTACCTGAACCTCAATGGGAGACACATTGGAGAAGATCTGAAGACCGTCAAGGAAGTCCTTCGTGAGGTTCCGAACCAGGGAGTCGGCTTTGGGGTGTTGAAGGATCTGGATCAGACTGGTCGAGCTCTGTTGGAAGCCGTGCCGAAACCCGAAGTAGTATTCAACTATCTAGGCCAGTTTGACCAGACCATGGGTTCCGACGAATGGACGTTTGCGCCGAGGCCCGAAAGTACGACTAAAGGCAGCGACGTTTTAAGACCGCATCTTCTGGAGATACAGTCTTACATCGTTCGCGGCCAGTTGCAGATCGATTTTCGATATGGCAAGGACATTCAAAACGCAAGCACGGTGCAGCTTCTTGGCTCATATCTGCTCGAAGAACTACACACTGTTGTCCAGCATTGCAGAACCGCTGAAAGCAGTTTCACGCCGTCTGATTTTCCTCTGTCGCAACTCACACAGCGGGAACTGGACGAGGTCCAGGCCGCGCACAAAGTAGTGAATCTTTATCCGTTGTCCCCCATGCAACAGGGCATGCTCTTCCATAGTTTGCAGGTTCCAGGCGCCGGTTTTTATGTTAACCAGAGATGCATCGACATTGAAGGTGCGCTCGACGAAAAGGCTTTTCGGCGTGCATGGGCCGAAGGTATGCAACGACACACTGTGCTCAGAACCAGTTTTTCTTGGCAAGACGTTCGTGAGCCTGTCCAGATTGTGGAGGCGATCGACGATTTGAAGTGGCAGGATCTGGACTGGCGAGGGGAAACCACCGCGGACCAAGAGAGGCTCCTGGAAGCATTTCTGGCAGCTGACCGGAAAAAGGATTTCGATCTGACACAAGGTCCCTTGATGCGGCTTGCGCTCATCAAGGCCGGGGAGAACCATTTCCGGCTTATATGGACCCATCACCACATTCTGCTGGATGGCTGGTCTGTTCCCTTGGTGCTTCAGGACGTGCTGCGCCTTTACGTTCGATTCTGTTCCGGCGAGCCAGTTGACGACCTTCCGCACCCACGCCCGTATTCCGACTATATCGAGTGGCTATTGCGGCAGGACGTGCAAAGCGCCGAGACATTCTGGCGTGGCTATTTGCGCGGATATCAGCGGACCACCCGATTGAACATCGAACGTACGGACACCGGCGACGAGACGAGCCCCGATTTTGCGAGGGAAACGAAGCGCCTGAGTCCTGAAGTCACCGCAGCACTCGAATCGAATAAGCAACGCCATCACCTGACACTGAACACGATGATGCAGGCAGCCTGGGGACTAGTGCTACAGCGCTATACCGGACAGCAGGTTGTGGTGTTCGGCGCCACGAGCTCTGGACGACCCGCCGAACTTCCCGGTGCCGATGGCATGGCGGGATTGTTCATTAACACTCTTCCGGTGCGAGTCGGCGAAATTCCCGGCGAGTCGCTGCTCGATCTGCTCACAAAGCTCCAGCAGCAACAGTTGGAGGCACGCCAATTTGAATACAGCTCTCTCGTCCAGATACAAGGCTGGAGTGAGATACCACATGGCCAGCCCCTGTTTGACAACATCTTCGTTTTTGAGAATTACCCTGTCGATCAAACTCTCAGCGAAGGAGGAAACAGCGTTCGCGTCACCGGAGTTCGGGTTGAAGAGACCACCCACTATCCACTGGTGGCGATGGGGCTGCCGGGGCAGCGCGTAGGTCTCCAACTTCAATATGACCGTCAGAAGATTGCAAGCCATAAGGTCAAGCGTTTGCTCGAACACTGGAGCTGCCTGCTGACAAGAATGACCGAAAATCTGCAAACGCCTGCTTCCAATCTGGAGATGCTGAGCTCGGCCGAGCGACGTCAGATAACCGAAATCTGGAACCGGACGGAGTGGGAATATCAGTCAGAAAAGTGCATTCATGAATGCATTGAAGATCAGGTCCTGCGTACACCAGAAGCTGTCGCATTGGTATTCGAAGGATGTTGTCTCACCTATCGCGAATTGAACGAACAATCCAATCAACTGGCCCACTATCTCAGAGAACGGGGCGTCAACCTGGAATCAAAAGTGGGATTGTGCCTGGAACGCAGCGCCGCGATGGCAGTAGCAGTGTTGGCAGTGTTGAAGGCCGGCGGTGCATACGTGCCTTTGGAGCCAGGCTATCCTGTCGAGCGGCTGGCGTACATGCTGAAGGACTCCCAGCTACAGGCGCTGCTTACTGAGCGCGGGTTTCTGGACCGGTTACCGGAGACGAACGCACCAGTGATCTGCCTCGAAGAAGAACGGGATCGGATCGGCCGCTGCCCTTCCGACAATCCGGTGGGCGGTGTACACGGTGGCAATGCGGCCTACATGATCTATACATCGGGATCAACGGGAGTTCCGAAAGGGGTGGTGAACACGCACGCTGGAATTCGGAACAGGATTTTATGGATGCAGGAGACATATGGCCTGAACGTACATGATCATGTTCTGCAAAAGACTCCCTTCAGCTTCGACGTTTCCGTCTGGGAGTTTCTGTGGCCGTTAATGAGTGGCGCGAGGCTGGTGATGGCCCGGCCGGAAGGCCATAAGAACCCGCGCTACTTGAGTGAGGTGATTGAGCAGGAAGAAATCACAGTGCTGCACTTCGTGCCGTCAATGTTGGCAGAGTTTCTCGAAGAGCCAACCAAAGGACAGAGCTGGAAGTTGCGACTGGTGATCAGCAGCGGTGAAGAATTGCCGAAGAAAACCGTGGAGCGGTTTTTTACGCACAAACCCGGCGTTCAGTTGCACAACCTGTACGGGCCTACGGAAGCGGCGGTGGATGTGACATTCTACGCGTGTGAGAACCATGAACCAGCCGCCATCCCGATCGGGCGGCCAATTGCGAACACACAGATCTACCTTCTGGATTCTTTCGGACTTCCGGTTCCGGCAGGTGTGACCGGGGAACTCCACATCGGTGGAGTGGGGCTGGCACGAGGTTATCTGAACCGGCCGGAACTCACGGCTGAAAAGTTTGTGCCTGATCCGTTTACCAGCAAGGCGGGAGCGCGACTATACAGGACGGGAGATTTGGCAAGGTGGCGAGAGGATGGGAATATTGAGTTTCTCGGGCGGAGCGATTTTCAGGTGAAAATCCGGGGTCACAGGATTGAACTGGGAGAGATCGAATCGGCGATGAGGGCCTGTGCCGGGGTGAAGGAATCGGCAGTGGCGACCCGGAAGGATGGACACGGGAGTTTGCGAATTGTGGCTTACATGGTCGCCTCGGTGGAGCCGAAGCAGGTGCAAAGGGAACTGCGTGTCCTGCTACCTGAGTACATGGTGCCAACTGTGATCATGAAATTAGAACAGCTACCTCTGACTCGCAATGGCAAGCTGGACCGGAAGGCGCTGCCGGAATTTGACGGAGTAAATGCGGGGACCATCGCGCAGCCGTCCAGCGAGGTTGAGATGCAGTTGGCAATCCTCTTTGAAGACCTGCTGGGAGTTTCGCCGGTCGGGCGAGACCAGAATTTCTTTGATCTCGGCGGCCATTCTCTGCTGGCGCTTGCTCTGCTAAGGGGAGTGAAGCAGCAGTTCGGCCAGAGCGTTTCACTTCCGGCCTTCCTGCAGGGCGCCACCATTGAGTCGCTCGGCGCGATCTTAAGAAAGGATTACAGAAGATCGCAACTTGTCCCGATCCAGCGTCGGGGAACAAAGAAACCATTGTTCTTCGTGCATGCACTCGGTGCAAGTCCATGGTTGTACGCCGACCTGGCACGGATTCTCGCCCGCGATGATCAGCCTCTTTTTGGTTTTCAGGCTCTTGACGACCAGGAAGCTGAACTCCCATCGTACCTTTCCATCGAAGAGCGAGCAGCTACCTACCTTGCCGAACTTCAGCAAGTTCAGCCAGAGGGGCCGTATCTTCTCGGTGGCTATTCATTCGGTGGTTATGTCGCTTATGAGATGGCCCGGCAGCTACAGCAACAAAACCAGAGCGTTGCTGGATTGTTCCTGCTTGATCTTCCTGCAAATACACCACAAGAGGTAACTCCTGCTATTGATGATGCCGAATACATGTTAGGGTATTTGAAAAACAACTTGGCACTGCTCTCCGGTAATGCGCGGATCGCGCGGGGAATCATTGCGCTGGACATGGAAACAATACCCGGCGCGAATTCTGAAGACCGCTTTCGCTCCGTTGTCAATCGGCTCATACAGCTTCAGATACTGGCAGAGGAAGTCGACCTGGATCAGGTGAGGAATTACATTCTGGGCGCGAGGCGGCGCGAACAAGCTCTCTGCGATTACATCTTGCGCCCTTACGCGGGTACGGCATTGCTGATCCGTGCCGAGGACAATGCAGCGTTTGCCCGGCGAAGTCCCGACTCTGATGACGGGACTCTTGGGTGGGCAGTGCTTTGCGAAGGTCCTGTTCAATTGCGGTGGGTGCCGGGCCAACACAAAACTTTCATGTTGCCTCCCCATGTAGAGAAAGTTGCCGAGGCGCTTCGATCTTATCTACGCAGCCTCTAATCAGACACAGTCAAATTTCCATCGTGCAATGGAGCTTGAGGCCTGGCGGTTCAGTCAGGCGAAAGGAGAACTTCCAAAATGAGTTTAATTCCCAAACGCCCAAAATATCTCACCGCACTCACACAGATCCATGAACTGGATGAAGAGCAGCGACGTGAACTGGAGCCGGTCACTCAAAAGTTTGCTTTTAGAACCAACAGCTACTATCAGTCACTCATTGACTGGAATGATCCACACGATCCTATACGCCGGATTGTCATGCCAGATATCCAGGAACTGGAGGAGTTTGGCGCATGGGATGCCTCCGAGGAGGCGTCCTACACCGTAGTGCGCGGCCTGGAGCACAAATATCAAGACGCAGCACTCTTGCTGGTGAACAATGTGTGCGGCGCCTATTGCCGCTTTTGTTTTCGCAAGCGGCTGTTCACGCAGGACAATGACGAAACCGTCAATGACATCAGTGAGGCGGTTCAGTATATCCGCATACATCCGGAAATCAGCAACATCGTCTTGAGCGGCGGCGATTCCCTCATCATGTCAACTAACAAGCTGGAGCGCATCATCGAACAGCTGGCTTCTATCGATCATGTGCGTATCATCCGGATTGGCAGCAAAATACCATCCTTCAATCCGTTCAGGATAACTGGGGACCCAGCGCTGGCGGATATGGTTCGACGGTACACGACGCCCCAAAAACACATTTACTTGATGGCGCACTTCAATCATCCGCGAGAGCTGACGGATGAAGCTATTCGTGCGATTTCTGTGATGCAACAAGCTGGAGCGACAACGTTCAATCAGTCGCCGATCCTGCGCGGCGTCAACGATCGCCCAGAAATTATTGTGCAACTTTTTGGGCGACTGTCATCTCTCGGCGTAGTTCCTTATTACCTTTTTATATGTCGCCCAACCGCTGGCAATAAGTCCTTCATCGTTCCCGTGGAAGAAGCTATGTCTATCCTTGATCAGGCGCGGACGAAGCTTTCCGGCGTAGCAAACAGTGCACGATTGTGCATGTCCCATAAGAGCGGAAAAATTGAAGTAGTAGGGAAATATGGCAATCAAATCATTTTCCGGCGTCACCGCTCGCCCAACCCAGACCACCACGGCGAAATGCTGATGTTTACCTCCGACCCAAGTGCGTGCTGGTTTGACGACTATCTGGCCGCACAAGATGAGCCAAGGCTGGCGGCGATCGCTAACGCTTCCTGAAATTACAATCCGGCACGCTGATCCGGGGAGACAGCTTTCGCCGTTCTTCCCTGCCTGCTTACGCAGGCTGCTTCAGCCAGTACGACCTAAAATAGTTATTTAATATCAGTTCTGAAGTTGATATTCTTAACGGCCATGACTAGACATCTAGAACACCTTTTAGCGGACATACGCTTTGGCGCGCGCATGTTGACGAAGGCACCCGGGTTTACCGTGGTAGCGATAGCGGCACTGGCGTTGGGTATTGGCGCGAATACGGCAGTTTTCAGCGTGTTCGAGGGTATTCTGTTGCGCCCTCTGCCATATCCTGATGCCGAACGTGTAGCCGTAGTCTACGCCCGATTTTCTCCTCAGGGCCTGGATCATGGGATGATGTCTATGGCGGACTATCTTGACTGGAAAGAAGCACAACAAAGCTTCGAGGATCCAACTCTCTACTACAACAACCGCGTGGATCTTACCTCCCCAGGTGACCCGGAAGCGATCAATGGATCTTTTGTTACTGCTGGCTTCTTTTCGACATTAAAGGCATCGCCACTCATCGGGCGTGCAATGCAGCCCGGAGATGATGCCTCTAGTGCCCCGCGTGTGGCAGTTCTGAGTGAAAATCTTTGGCGGCGCCACTTTGGCGAGAGTCGCGACATTTTGGGCAAGATGATTCAGTTACAGAATATTGCGGCCACGGTGGTGGGTGTGATGCCGGCTTCGTTTCAGTACCCTGCGGAAAGCGAGGTCTGGATCAATCTGCCGATCAGTCCGACGGGCCGGGGGCAGTTTCATTTTTACGGCTTGGGTCGGCTTAAACCCGGGGTTTCAACCCAACAGGCTCAGGCTGAGCTAAATTCTCTGGCTCACAGGATAGAGAGCCAGTATCCTTCGCGGTATTCGCATCTGTCGTTTCCGGTAGTGCCTTTGCAGGATTCAATCATCGGCAATGTCCGTCCATTGCTGATCGTAATGCTCGGTGCGGTGTTATTCGTACTCTTGATAGCTGCGGTGAACGTAGCCAACCTTTTACTGGCCAGGGCCGCTGCCAGAAATCGGGAGATGGTGCTGCGCAGCGCTCTGGGGGCCAGCCGCGGCAGAATAGTTGCGCAATTGCTGACCGAGAGCTGCTTGCTTTCACTGATCGCGGGAGTGCTTGGACTCGGAATTGCTTACGCAGGAATTCGTCTACTGGTCCGATGGAATCCCGGCAATTTGCCGCGCATTGAAGATGTTCATATTGAAGGAACTGTCCTTCTTTTCACATTAGTCGTTTCATTGCTTACCGGGATAGTGTTCGGCTTGGCTCCCGCATTGCACAGTATGCGAGCTGATCTGAATGTAGCGCTCAAGGACGGCGACCGTGGTAGTTCCGGTTCAGTCGCCGAACGGCGTACCGGGAACGTCCTTGTTGTCGCTGAGATTGCCTTCGCTTTTGTGCTACTAACCGGTGCTGGCCTGCTTCTGCGGAGCTTCAGTCTCTTGCAACAGGTCAAGATGGGTACACAAGCCGCGCCGGGAGATGTTCTTACCATGCAAGTGTCGCGCAGTGCGTTCAGGTACGTTCCAAATGATCCAGCCGCCATCGGGACTTTCATGGGACTCATCGATCATATCCGACAGACGCCAGGGGTTAGCTCTGTGGCTCTGTCAACCAGCATTCCACCACATAAAAGAGGAAACTGGGACAGCTTCATCATCGAAGGGCAACCCTGGAGCGTTGAGGCCTACCCCGCTTCGACCGACCCGCAAGTAAGCTCCGATTACTTCCGAACTCTTGGGATTCCGCTTATACGGGGAAGATATTTTAAGGACGCAGACGATCTCAGTGCGCCACGAGTCTGCATCATCAGTCAGACACTAGCGAACCGGTATTTCGGTAACGACGATCCGATCGGCAGGTCGCTGAGAGAGGGCTCACCCGATACTAACACCTCAAAAACCCTTCGGACGATTGTTGGGGTAGTCGGGGATGTGAAGTACACAGGGTTAAAAAGTGACCCGGAACCCGTCTATTACACTCCCATTGCGCAGGACTACTCGGACTATCGGTATTGGCTTGTCGTGCGCAGCAGCGTACCTCCAGCTGCGCTGGCTGACACTGTGCGCCGAGAGTTGAGCGAATTCGACCGCTCCCTGGTTGCTAATCAAGTGATGACTCTCGATCAGCTGGTTTCGAAATCGATCGTTCAGCAGCAATTCAACACGTCTCTGTTATCTCTGTTCGCGGCGATTGCGCTTGTGTTGGCAGCCATTGGCATTTACGGAGTCATTGCTTATTCCGTGACTCGGCGGACTGCGGAGTTAGGAGTTCGTATTGCGCTGGGCGCGCCGAGGGGCAGGATCCTCGGGTTGATTGTGTTCCAGTGTCTCCGGTTAGCTGTGGCCGGTCTGGTAATTGGAGTTCTGGCGTCTCTGGCTCTGACTCGCCAGCTTTCGAGCTTGTTATTCCACGTGCGTCCGAACGACTTTATAAGTTTTGCCGCGGTCACCCTCGTTCTCTTGGCCACGGCCGTCGCGGCTGCATGTTTCCCGGGATGGCGTGCGATGCGCACGGACCCGATTACGGCTTTGCGTCACGAATGAGCTGAGGTCAAGCCGCTACAATCCGTGGATTCGTTTATGTTGATTCGTGCATTTGCGCGGTGAACATACATTGGCTTCTCACTCATGGCTCCCAGCTTGTCCTCAAAAATGCATAACCGCAATGTATAGCGGAGCGAGCTAGCATCGTCAGCCCCTGCTTTCGAGGGTACGCGAATGATGTTTTGTCGCGTCGACCGGACACGAAGGCAAAGAGACGACGGAATCGTTCCCTGCGCATTTAAGCTTTCCATTGAACGTCGGTTTCCCCCCGCAGCCCGAAGTGCCGATGAAACTCGTAATGATCTAAGGCGTCAACGCGTTTAACCCGGCCATAGCTCCAGCGAAAGAGGCAGGAAAATGAGAACAGAAGTTGTCCGAAGAAACGACAATCCTGATATCACCATTGCAAGACGCGCGAAGAGCAGCCAATGCAATATCATGGGCATCTCTGCCGGCTATCATGACTCTGCCTGCTGTTTGCTGCAGGATGGCGTTCTTGTAGCTGCCGTTCAGGAAGAACGGTTTTCGAGAGTTAAGAATGACAGATCATTTCCGCGCAAGGCATTTCGCCATTGCCTGGAAGCCGGATCCATCTCTCTCGGAGATATTGATTGCATTGCCTACTACGAAGATCCTTGTCTGAAACTTGGCCGGCAGATATGGATGAGCATGATTCCTGATATCTCAGCGGATCGTCTAAATGCCACCGCCGATCGCTTGACAAGGAGATCTCCCCAGGACTTTATTCGTCGCTTTGGATATGAAGGTCCGATCGAAGTGGTCGATCATCACCTTTCGCATGCCGCGAGCGCATATTACTTTTCTGGATTCGACGAATCAGCGATCCTGACTGTCGACGGTGTAGGGGATTGGCCGACTACGACGTATGGCTCCGGCAAGGGACTCGAAATACAGCGGTTCGAACAGGTCGATTTTCCAGACTCACTTGGCTTCTTCTACAGTGCCATCACTGGATATCTAGGATTCGAGGTAAATGAAGGTGAATACAAGGTTATGGGACTTGCGCCGTATGGTCAGCCTTTGTATGCAGGCCGCATTCGTAAACTGGTTGAAGTTGGCCCGGAAGGTCAATATCGCCTGGACCTGAAGTATTTCTCCTTTCTCAAGGAAGATTCCATGTACTCAGAGGAAATGTGCACGCTTCTTGGGAGACCGGCACGGAGTCCTGGCGCGGAACTTGATTCTTTTCACATGGACGTGGCGAAGAGTGCACAAGTGGTGCTCGAAGAGATTCTTCTGGAGAAGGTGAAGTATTTGCATGGGCGCGTACCCAGTGAAAATCTGTGTATGGCGGGCGGCGTTGCCTTGAATGTGGTTGCCAATGGGCGCTGCCTGAAGGAAGGCCCTTTCCGGCGCCTGTTTGTGCAACCGGCGGCCGGAGATGCCGGTGGGGCGGTCGGAGCTGCTGCGATAGCTCACGTGCGCTTCAAGAAAGAAGCATCGCCGTTCAAGAAACTCGACCATGTTTATCTTGGACCAGCAAATTCTTCTCCGAGCGTGCGGCGCTTGCTGGAGGCGTCTTCCGCGAAGTTCCAGGATTTCTCCGGGCGGACCCCGGAAATGCTGCGTTACACAGCGCAGAAGCTGGCAGAAGGCAAGGTGGTGGGCTGGTGTCAGGGAAGAATGGAGTTCGGTCCACGATCCCTCGGTGCACGGTCTATTCTGGCGGATCCTCGACGGCCAGAAATGCGCGATCGCATCAATGCTCTGATCAAGATGCGTGAAGGATTTCGTCCCTTTGCTCCCGCCGTGCTCGAATCCAGGACCCAAGAACACTTTGCGCTCGATCATGCTTCGCCATTCATGCTGGAGACCTGCGATGTGATATCCGGAATTCCTCTTCCCTCCATCACTCACGTGGACGGTTCAGCGCGCGTCCAGACAGTTGATAAGAACACGAATCCGAGATTTGCCGCTTTACTTGAGGAGTTCTATCGTGACACCGATTGTCCAATCCTTCTGAATACATCTTTCAACATGAAGGGTGAACCCATCGTTTGCACGGCTTTCGATGCCATGATGTGCTTCGTGCGATCGAAAATCGACGTACTCGTCGTAGAAGACTATGTGCTCGAGCGCTCAGGAATCCCGCCACTCTGGGAATTTCAGGCACATTTGGCATACAAAAAACGGATCGGTGGCGGCGCGATCAGCACGAATGTATACACACTGCTCTAGAGGTAAGATGAACACAAAATCATCCAATGGACGACCGCCAGAGTTACTGAAATCGCTTTCCAACCGGTTGGCGCGCAGCGCGATGTCAGCGGACCAGCAGGAATTGACGGGCATGTTGCGGCTCGCTGGATTGTTGGGAAGACCTGCTCACGGACCGGGGCTGCGGGATAACACCGCAGGCACTGGAGAATATACGAACGCAGAAAGAGTCGGCATCTGGGTGCGGCAGGCTCAGAATGGTGTGTCCCATTTTGTCCGCAACGTGAGTCTGGTCGATGAATGGCATTCCTGGGCCAACGTTCAGAGAATCGAAACGAAGGGGACCAAGCTTCGGGTATTGTTGATCGGGGAATCGGTGGCCAGAGGGAGCCTGTTGGAACCCGCGTTCACGCCAGCTCTCGCACTGACCATGATATTGGAGGCCCGCGTAGGTAAAGACCAGGTAGAGGTGATCGACTTAGCCAGAGTGAACCTTGGGTTGTCAGTCCCCGGACTGGCGTGTTCCGCGCTCGCGCTCGAACCCGATGCTGTGGTCATGTTCTGCGGCAACAACTGGCACCTCCCAGTATGTCCCGAAGAGTTGAAGGCCGAAGTTCACGAGGCGTTATGCCGGGACGGCTTCGCCGGCCTGAAGAGCGTTGGCACGGAATGGCTTGATCAAAAGGTTCGTGGCATTGTGCGGGATATTTCTTCGGCATACAGGGAACGGGGAATTCCGCTGATCTGGATTGTTCCCGAATTCAATCTTGCCGATTGGCGAATTCCACCAATGAACGCTCCGCACCTGCCGCAAGGGGCCAATTGTGAATGGATGGCTCTGCTGGACCGCGCAGAGGAGGCGCTGGCTGAGGGCCGGTTGCAATTGGCCGCGGAACTGGCGAACAAAGCAGTGGATCTGGATCAGGGCACAAGCGTGGCGCCATGGCAGGTGCTGGCGGAGTGCAGTTTGCGGCAGAATGACCTGGCTGCCACCCGACACTATCTGGAATCAGCTCGCGATGCCGTCCAGTGGTACGAATGCTGGAGTATTTCCCCGGGAACCACATCGCTCACCCAGGAGATCCTGCGGGAAGAGGCAGCAAGGCGGGGCGACCCGATTGTCGACAGTCCGCGGCTATTTGCTGATTATCTTGGCGGAAAGCTACCCGGCCGGCAGGTTTTTCTGGACTACTGCCATTTGACGGTGGACGGGATTCGAACCACCATGGCTGCTGCTGCATCGTGTGTACTACGGGCGATCCAGAGCATGGATGTAGCGTGGCAGGAACTTGCGCCTGCTGTGGTGGGTCCATCTGTAGAAGTTGAGGGTGCAGCGGCCTTTCTGGCCGCCATTCATAATGCGCACTGGTGGCAGCCTTCTGAGATCGTTCATCACTATTGCCACAAGGCGGTGCGTCTGGCGCCGCAGGTGACGGAGATCATGCTGGCTTTCCTGGAAGTTCAGACGCGTCGTTCGCCGATGCTGATGTGCACGGCTGCGGAGAAGATCGCTGAATCGGGATTATCGCTGCTGCGGCACTACCTGCTCCACTATAACCGCCAGCAACTGGATCGAGTTCTGCTCGACGGGATCGTGGCTGCATTAAAAACGGTCGGGATCGATGCGCAGGAAAAACTGGATCGGATGCGCCGGGAGGAACACAGCTTTGTAAGCGGAGAGGTCAATCTGCTGGATGATTACTACTGCGCATCATCTTTGTTGCCCCAGGAAGCGATTGGGCTCGTCATGCGCCGCGAAGAAACAAGGTTCTCACAGGATAGCCAGGATAGCCACTACTACAAAAGCTATTGGCGGGAGTCTCGTTTCGTGTTTGTAGGGGAGCGGGGCCATGCGGTGCAACTGCGCATCAGTTGCCGGCTGCCACATTTGAACGAAGGCGCAGTGCGGGTGGGAGTGAATGGAATTTGCCGGGCGGAATTGGCCTGCGGACGGGAATGGACCACCTGGGACATCAGCATCCCTGGGCAGCACGTGGTGGATGGCCTGAATGAAGTCAGCGTGAATTGGCCGATGCCCGAATTTCCCGGTGTACAAGCCTATGAAACGATCGTAGCCGATATGAACGATCAGCTGTTTCCGGAGTTTTTGTGTCTTTTTGGAGAGATTGAGTCATTTCGGGCTGGCCACCCCTCATTGCCGGCCGAAGCAGTAGATGGCAACACAGCCGGGAGCGTGATCGATATCCCGCTCCCTGCTCGGCCCGCTCTTCGCCGACGCTCCGGCGTACCCGTGACATCACCACGCTAGCTGTCGTGAGTGCAATTGCATAATGGCTCGTCGTAACGCCTAACATATTCCGTCACTTGGGAATTTGAGCAGCTTTTGTCCCTATGAGGCAACGGATCGGTGGCGGCGCGATCAGCACGAATGTATACACACTGCTCTAGAGGTAAGATGAACACAAAATCATCCAATGGACGACCGCCAGAGTTACTGAAATCGCTTTCCAACCGGTTGGCGCGCAGCGCGATGTCGGCGGACCAGCAGGAATTGACGGGCATGTTGCGGCTCGCTGGATTGTTGGGAAGACCGGCTCACGGACCGGGGCTGCGGGATAACACCGCAGGCACTGGAGAATATGCGAACGCAGAGAGAGTCGGCATCTGGGTGCGGCAGGCTCAGAATGGTGTGTCTCATTTTGTCCGCAGCGCGGGGGCAATGGATGACTGGCTCCTGTGGGCCAACGTTCAGAGAATAGAAACGAAGGGGACGAAGCTTCGGGTATTGTTGATTGGCGAATCTGTGGCCAGAGGGTATCTATACGAACCAGAATTCACGCCAGCTCTCGCACTGACCATGATATTGGAGGCCCGCATAGGTAAAGATCAGGTGGAAGTGATCGACCTGGCCAGGACAAATCTGAGTTTCGGGGTGGTAGAACTGGCGCGTTCCGCGCTCGCGCTCGAACCCGATGCTGTGGTCATGTTCTGCGGCAACAACTGGCGCTGCCCAGTATGTCCCGAAGAGTTGAAGGCCGAAGTTCACGAGGCGTTATGCCGGGACGGCTTCGCCGGCCTGAAGAGCGTTGGCACGGAATGGCTTGATCAAAAGGTTCGTGGCATTGTGCGGGATATTTCTTCGGCATACAGGGAACGGGGAATTCCGCTGATCTGGATTGTTCCCGAATTCAATCTTGCCGATTGGCGAATTCCACCAATGAACGCTCCGCACCTGCCGCAAGGGGCCAATTGTGAATGGATGGCTCTGCTGGACCGCGCAGAGGAGGCGTTGGCTGAGGGCCGGTTGCAGTTGGCCGCGGAACTGGCGAGCAAAGCAGTGGATCTGGATCAGGGCACAAGCGTGGCGCCATGGCAGGTGCTGGCGGAGTGCAGTTTGCGGCAGAATGACCTGGCTGCCACCCGACACTATCTGGAATCAGCTCGCGATGTTGTCCAGTGGTACGGTGGCTGGAGTATTTCCCCGGGAACCACATCGCTCACCCAGGAGATCCTGCGGGAAGAGGCAGCAAGGCGGGGCGACCCGATTGTCGACAGTCCGCGGCTATTTGCTGATTATCTTGGCGGAAAGCTACCCGGCCGGCAGGTTTTTCTGGACTACTGCCATTTGACGGTGGACGGGATTCGAACCACCATGGCTGCTGCTGCATCGTGTGTACTACGGGCGATCCAGAGCATGGATGTAGCGTGGCAGGAACTTGCGCCTGCTGTGGTGGGTCCATCTGTAGAAGTTGAGGGTGCAGCGGCCTTTCTGGCCGCCATTCATAATGCGCACTGGTGGCAGCCTTCTGAGATCGTTCATCACTATTGCCACAAGGCGGTGCGTCTGGCGCCGCAGGTGACGGAGATCATGCTGGCTTTCCTGGAAGTTCAGACGCGTCGTTCGCCGATGCTGATGTGCACGGCTGCGGAGAAGATCGCTGAATCGGGATTATCGCTGCTGCGGCACTACCTGCTCCACTATAACCGCCAGCAACTGGATCGAGTTCTGCTCGACGGGATCGTGGCTGCATTAAAAACGGTCGGGATCGATGCGCAGGAAAAACTGGATCGGATGCGCCGGGAGGAACACAGCTTTGTAAGCGGAGAGGTCAATCTGCTGGATGATTACTACTGCGCATCATCTTTGTTGCCCCAGGAAGCGATTGGGCTCGTCATGCGCCGCGAAGAAACTATAGCTTCGGCCGATAACCAGGACAATCACCACTACAAAAGCTATTGGCGGGAGTCTCGTTTCGTGTTTGTAGGGGAGCGGGGCCATGCGGCGCAACTGCGCATCAGTTGCCGGCTGCCACATTTGAACGAAGGCGCAGTGCGGGTGGGAGTGAATGGAATTTGCCGGGCGGAATTGGCCTGCGGACGGGAATGGACCACCTGGGACATCAGCATCCCTGGGCAGCACGTGGTGGATGGCCTGAATGAAGTCAGCGTGAATTGGCCGATGCCCGAATTTCCCGGTGTACAAGCCTATGAAACGATCGTAGCCGATATGAACGATCAGCTGTTTCCGGAGTTTTTGTGTCTTTTTGGAGAGATTGAGTCATTTCGGGCTGGCCACCCCTCATTGCCGGCCGAAGCAGTAGATGGCAACACAGCCGGGAGCGTGATCGATATCCCGCTCCCTGCTCGGCCCGCTCTTCGCCGACGCTCCGGCGTACCCGTGACATCACCATACTAATGCATGCCTGAATTGCCAGGTCAGGAAAGGGCAAATATGTCGAACAACGAGAAACTCTATTTGCGGGGAAACATCCAGGTCGAGCCGCTCATTGATCACTGGTACGCATGGTCTCATTTGATTCCCCCAGCCACTGCCTCCAGAAATATCACCGAGCGCCACCTGAAAATAATGGATTCCTACATCAATGCGCCCCAAGTCCATGCCAACGCAGTAGCAAATCCAAAAATGGCGGGTGGCCCATTCATTGATTACGGTGGTAAGAGATTAGACGAGATACGCGCTTTGCGGGACCGCATCAAGAGAGAGCGAAAGCACCTCATTGAGTTTTCGCAGGCACTGAGTGACCTTGATGCAATGCTTAAAGAGAGTGCTATCGGATACAGTCTTCAGCCGCTTTACGCGAAAGTACCTGACATTCTCCGCGGATACGTCGAGCTGGTTTATGATCTGAATAATCATCCCTCGTTCCGCCTTATTGAACCGTTGCTCTACAAATCCAGGTACTACGATAGATCCCAGCAGAGCCTGATGCTCTCTGTTATTTCGCAAGATGACAGGCCATTCGTACTGAGTACCCCGAGGCTCGAATCCGAGAGCAGCCTGCATCTCCCCATATCTTTTGATCAAGATCTGATTGACGAACTGTTTCGTCTCAAGGCAACGCCCCGGCCGTGGTTCGAAATTAAGGAGATGTTCAGGATCCCCGGCAGCAAGGACAATCTCATGCGCTCCTTTCTCACGCCGGAGCCTCCGGCGGCGTATGCACCTTACACCGGTCCTGGAGTGCGCTGGCGCTACTTTGGGCATGCCTGCATTCTCATTGAAACCCAAGGGATCAGCATGTTGTTCGATCCCGTTCTCAGCTACACCTATGAGAGTGGCATCTCACGCTATACCTATACGGACCTGCCGGACCAGATCGATTATGTCCTCATCACTCACAATCACCAGGACCACGTGCTTTTTGAGACGTTGCTGCAGCTTCGTTACAAGATCAAAAATATTATTGTTCCGCGGAGCGGAGGGGGGCAGCTGCAGGATCCCTCCCTCAAGCTCCTCTTGCAAAACTGCGGGTTCAAAAATGTCATCGAGATATCCGAAATGGAAGAGATCCAGGATGGCAACACGCGCATTACCGGTCTGCCCTTCTTTGGCGAGCACGCCGACCTGGATATCAAAAGCAAAATGGCATGGCTTGTTCGAATCGAACCGCATGCACTTTTGTTTGCGGCGGATTCCTGCAATATTGAACCAAGGCTATATGAGCACCTCCACGACCATATAGGAGACGTACATGCGCTATTCCTTGGAATGGAATGTGACGGTGCACCCCTGAGCTGGCTTTATGGTCCTTTATTGACCCAGCGGCTTGAACGGGCGATGGATGAGTCTCGTCGCCTTGCCGGTTCTAACTATGAACAAGCCTTGAATATGGTGAATCTGTTCAATTGCAGAGAGGTATATGTGTATGCAATGGGCCAGGAACCATGGTTGAATCACATCATGAGTATCAAATACACGGATCAGTCCCGGCCGATTGTGGATTCGAATAAGCTGGTCCGGGCATGCGAGGCGCGGGGTATCGTTGTGGAGCGACTGTTTGGGGAAAAAGAAATTCTGCTCGAAACTACGGCAACGGGCGATGATGAAAAAACCGAGCTCGTTTCTTTCCGCATGCGGCATTAGTGGTTCTTTCCTTCAGTATATTTCTCCAGCGTTCCAAAGTCGAAGGCGCTCCATTTCAGGAATTGCGCCCGGTTCGCTCGCAGTTCCAGAAACAAGCAACGTGACTCCTTGAACAAGGCAGGGCAATATGAGTGTAATATTTCCTTTCACGATTGAACCCAATACATCAGAGAACATAAGCAATTGGGTGAGTAGTAACCAGCGATTTGTAGAAGAAATGTTGGAGTCCGAGGGTGCAGTTTTACTTCGCGGACTTACCACTCCAGCCGAGTGCGAATCACAACTCAAGGAAGTGCTGAAGCAACTAGCAGGAGACGCCTTGAATTATCTGTACCGGTCCACACCGCGTACAGATCTTGGCGGAGGTGTTTATACCGCGACTGAATACCCTGCCGGATTGAGCATACCTATGCACAACGAAAACGCATATCAGAGAGACTGGCCCTTGCTGCTCCTGTTCTTGTGCGTTTATCCGGCCGATGGCGGTGGAGGCCAGACCCCCCTCGCAGACACAGTCAAGGTCACAAAACGCATCGATCCTCTTGTCCGAAAGAAGTTCATGGAAAAAAAGGTCATGTACGTTCGCAATTACCACGGAGACATAGATTTGCCGTGGCAGACGGTGTTCCAGACAAACTCCAGATCGGAGGTCGAGCAATATTGCCGCGATCACGATATCGAATGTGAATGGACGCCTTCTGGTAGTTTGCGAACCAGACAGGTCTGCCAGGCATGTGCAGAGCACCCACGTACGGGGGAGCTAGTGTGGTTCAACCAGGCGCACCTCTTCCATCCGTCCAGCCAGGATGTTAAGACACGTGGGCTGTTGAAGGAAATGTTTAAAGAGGAAGATCTGCCTCGCAACGCTTTCTACGGAGATGGTTCCCCAATCGAGGAGGCCGAACTCGAAGATATCCGAAGCGCGTTCAACGCTGAAATGGTCACCTTTGACTGGCGTGCCGGGGACATCCTCATTCTCGATAACATGCTGATATCGCACGGCCGATCTCCGTATAAGGGCAAACGGCGTGTGGTTGCGGCGATGTGTCGTCCGTATTCGTTATTTTCCGGGAATCCCCGTATGACCATGGGCGCAAGTTCCGACGAGGGTAAATAGGACGGCGGAAAATAAAGGCATTGCGTTCTTGAATATCGACTGACGATCTTTCGCACCGAGCTACATCATGAAGGTAGTGATCAAAGTTACGAGACTCTCAGAGAACCATGAGTATGCAATGAAATTTGCGCATGCTGTCGCGTGCCTGTTCCATGATGCCCATTCGATCGCCATTGTGCACGGCCCCCACGGCGGAAGTGCAGGAGACGATTTGGGGGCAACTGGAAAAGACCAGTCTGCCATGCTTTCTGGCGCGGGCATAGGTGAAGTTGAAACCGAAAATCGAAGTCTAGTTGCCATTCTTACCCGCGTCGGAATGTCTGCTCTGGGCATTTGCGGGAGTGATGGCGGAATGTGTGAAATTCGAAAAGTCCATTCCGGCAGCAGCCGGAAACTGCTGGAACTGGGCCGAATGAACTCCCGATGGATCGAAGTTATTTGCGCCAATCGAGGGCTTCCCGTGATTTCCAATGTGGCGGTAGCGGCTTGGGGTGAGCATTGTTTGCTTGATGCTGACAAGCTGGCGTCTGATTGCGCGAAAGCCTGGCGCGCAGATGCCCTTATCTATCTAACTACGGTGGGGGGCGTCAGAAGCGCGGATGGTACTACAATGCGCTGGCTGGATATCGGGTATCTGGAAGCCCTGACAACCAAAGCAGCGGTTACTCAAGATATGCTCGATAAGTTAAAAGCTTGTAAACAGGCGATTGAGTCGGGCGTTGGTCGAGTTCGTATCCTGCCTCTCTCCCATGTTGATAGCCTGCCTTTCTTTTTTTCTTCACGCATAGACGTCGGAACTGAGGTCATCAATTTGCGCGGAGGTTCAGAAAACGTGCAGTCAGATGATGCTGCATGGCGTGCACAGGCAGTGCGAAGCACCATTTGAAGCGTTACGCGTTTTCATCAACCAACAACAAGGCCAATTGCCTACTTGTTTTCTACTACCGCAGTATAAAGGTCCCGTGAAATCGAGCCATTTGGGGCCAGTGCACAAGGTTGCTGGATTTGCCACATCGGCAAAATCTGGTGATCGCTGCCGGTCAGCAATCGTTGGCTCCTTGCGGTTCACGGCATGGTGTTTATCACGCTTTGCGTGCTTCTCTGCCTTCAAAGGCATGAACTAGGCGCGATTCATTTCAACCAATTGAAACGGAATCTCACAAGATTATTGATGGAGGAATAACCAATGCTAGTCCTGGGAGTCCACGGAAGCGAAAAACTTGAGCAGGAAGATGATCTTACTGGATATTCTCATCATGATGGCGCAGCTGTCCTGATCCGCGACGGGGAGGTCATTGCTGCAATAGAAGAAGAGCGATTGAACCGCATCAAGCATTCGAACTGCTTTCCGGCTCGCTCGATTCAGTATTGCCTGGAACAGGGCAACTGCACGCTCAGCGAGATTGATTTTGTTGCGACCAACACCTCTGAGTTTCATGCGGATACTGGCGCCAGATTCGCAGTAATGGAGGATCCAAGAGACATGCGACCGCCCGATGGACGGTCTCACTTCTGCAGCATGTTTCAAAAAGCATTTGGCATCGATATCAGAGACAAGATCTATTTTTGCCATCACCACCTGGCTCACGCTTGGAGCGCCTATCTGTTCTCTGGTTTCAAGACAAGCCTGGTATTTTCGGTGGATGGAGATGGCGATGGCTGTTCGGGGATGGTACTGGTGGCGGAGGGCCGGCAGTTACGAAAGCTGCAGGAATTTAAGATTCCGCAGTCTCTGGGTCAAATGTACGAGAGATTGATGCGGATGGTGGGGTATGACCGTTTTGATGAGTACAAAGTGATGGGACTGGCGCCTTACGGCAACCCGGAACGCTTCAGAAAACTGTTCCAGCAGTGTTATGAACTATTGCCGAACGGGAACTACCGACTGGAGTCCCTTATGAAATGGTTTGGCACCCTGGATACGGAGGGACTTACAGTGCAAGCGCGGCGCAAAGGAGACCCCTTCCTGCAGGTGCACAAAGACTTTGCTGCGGCGCTTCAGGAGATGACTGAAACGATCGCAATGCACGTGTTACGGCATTACCGTCAGGTCAGCGGAGAAAAGCACTTATGCATGGCAGGGGGTGTCGCCCACAATTGCAGTATGAACGGCAAGATTCTTTACTCCGGACTGTTCGATGATATCTTCGTGCAGCCGGCGGCGCATGACGCCGGAGGCGCACTCGGCGCTGCGATGGCTGCCTGGTATGAGAAGAGCGCAGCTGCGAGTCCTACAAAGTTGGGACATGTGTACTGGGGCTCAGCCGTAGGAACGGACCGTGAAATTGAAACAGCATTGAAGCGCTGGTCAGGGTTTCTGACGTATGAGCGGCCCGCGGATATTGTAAGTGCGACCGCCAGGCTGCTGGCACAAGGTGGTGTGGTGGGATGGGTGCAAGGCCGCTCGGAATTCGGACCGCGTGCGCTAGGTAACCGCAGTATTCTTGCCGATCCGCGTCCCTCTGAGAATAAGTTGCGCATCAATGAAATGATTAAAAAGCGGGAAGAGTATCGTCCATTTGCCCCTTCTGTTTTGCAAGAGCGCATTGGGGATTTCTTTGATGTGCTTGCCGGCCAGAACGAATTTCCTTTCATGAGCTTTGCCTTACGGGTGCGTACGGACGCTCAAAAGCTCCTGGGCGCCACTACACATGTGGACGGAACGGCGCGTGTGCAATCCGTTTCGCGCGCCTCCAATCCCAGATATTGGGAACTCATCAGGGAGTTTGAACGGCTAACCGGCATCCCTGTCCTGCTCAACACCTCCTTTAATAACAATGCAGAGCCAATCGTTGACTCTGTTGATGAAGCTATAGGCTGCTTCCTGACCACCGGAATCGATTACCTGGTTGCAGGCAACTATCTCATTCGAAAGAAATCACCAGACGAAGTAAGAAGAGCTGTCTTGACCACCGTTCCTGGCGTACCGCTATCCCGCAAGCTGGTAAAACGAACACGAGTGGGCGAGAAATTCGAGACGGCTGAGCCCTATTTTGCCCTCGAAAGTGGAAAAAGCCCGCATTTTGGAACTCCGTCCTATGAGATTTCATCGGAGATGTTTGGCATCCTGCAAAATGCCGACGAACTCGAAACTTTTGAATCCCTGATGGGCCGTGCAGGTATTAGTGACAAACAAGCAGAAAACTTGATGTCAGAGATAATGGAACTCTGGTACAAGCGCATTATTCATGTTAACCGCGCAGTTCCAGCCAAACGAGTAACAAAAGAAGCCGCGATAGGTGCGAGGCGTCCAGGATTGCAAGTTTCTGCTTTGACCTCCTGAAAAGTTTCTAGAACCCAACCTCATGAATGGGTAAGAATGAAAAGAATGAAAGAGTGGTGATTCGGTGAGCGTGCGTGTGGTGACTGGGACAACGACCCTATGGATCAGCGGCTCCAGCAAGACTACGTTGTGGAATTACTCGTTCCTCATAAAACCAATCGCAGCAACCACCACTCAAGAATAAAAGGATCCCAAGCCGTTCTTGCCGTTGCTGGAAATCGAATGTTTCTTAGCCTGTCTGCACAACTTTCGTCAGCCTGTTACTCGTTGGGAATACTATGAAAACGCGGCGGCTGGCCTGAGGTATTTTATGAAATGGGTTCTAGGGAACAGCCTGGTGTCGCATCCGTGACCAGAGCACGCTTGACCAGAGCACTGCTTTAAGTGACGGGCAGGTTTCAGCATGAGTGCCCTACGAACCGCTAATACAGAGCTAATGAGGAGAACAATGATGCATAATAGTGAAGACACAACGATTTACAAAACAGTTGTAAACCATGAAGAGCAATATTCCATCTGGCCCGTTCATCGGGACTTACCACTTGGCTGGCGCGATGCTGGTAAAACCGGAACGAAAGCTGAGTGTCTGGAGTATATCGGGCAGATATGGACGGATATGCGTCCACTGAGCTTGAGGAAGAAGATGGACCAGCCTTCACAAAGGGCATGATTCGTCAGTTGAGGATAAAGATAAATGAGATTAACAATGAAGAAAACTGTCGCAACATTTTGTTGAGTGGTGTGGTGGCAACCAGCATGTATGCAACGCGTGATGACAACGCAGCCAAAGGTCAATGATGGTAAGCACGGGTTCAAGGGAGTCTGGTTCGCTCTGGTTTAAGCACCTATCTCCTGCCAAAGCACCGTCGTTTCGGCTCTTTTGTTTTCCGTATGCAGGAGGAAGTGCCGACGTCTATGGGAGATGGCAGCGATGGTTCCCTGAGCAGATCGACATATGTCTGGTGCATTTGCCGGGCCGTGGCAACCGCCTGAGGGAGCCCGCGTTTACCCGGCTCGTTCCCCTTGTGAATGCGATTGCTGATTCCATCAGTGGTGAAATAGATGTCCGATATGCCCTTTATGGGCACAGCATGGGTGCACTCATCAGTTTTGAACTGGCCCGGGAGCTGTTTCGCAGACAGGTCAGAGGACCGGCACACGTGTTGGTATCAGGGCGTTGTGCTCCTCAATTGCCGAGAAGCGGGAAGGCAACATTCAATCTGCCTGACGACGAATTTATCGCTCATCTCAAAAGTCTAAACGGCACTCCACCGCAGGTTTTCGACGATCCTGAACTCATGGATCTTTTCCTCAGCCCGCTCAGAGCCGATTTCGAAGTCGTCCAGACATACCAATACACTCCAAGTGAACGGCTTACCTGCCCGATAACGGTATACGGCGGACTCCAGGACAATGTTCGCGTGGCATGTTACCACGCGTGGAAGGAACAAACTTCTGCAGCCTGCAAATTAAGGATGTTCAAAGGCGACCACTTCTTTATCCGCAATCCTGAACCAGACCTCATGGCCGCATTCCGAAATGATGTTTTGAGCGCCGTTCCCGGTTCTCTGGTACGGGAGATCCGAACATGAAGTCGCTCGCCGGTTTGCTCCAAACACAAACCGAGAGTCGTTCATACTGAGAAGCCAAGCTGGCTCCTGAGCAGATAAGAAACATCGTGACACGGCTCCCTGAATGGCATCGTGTGCTTCGTGAAAATACGAACAACAAGGGCCCCCAGTGATCAACTAAGCAATAGTCCAAGGTTGGAGAAAAAGATGATCTGCTACCGCAAACCAAAGAAGAAAGGACGCTTACGGGTTTAGCCCATCAGCGTCCACATGATTGAAGTTTTGGTTGCGGGGGGTGGATTTGAACCACCGACCTTTGGGTTATGAGCCCAACGAGCTACCAGGCTGCTCCACCCCGCATTTCGAGAATAACAGGCGGCGATTATGCGGTCAAATCGTGAGGAGCGCTGAAGCGAATGCGAGACAAGCCAGTGGAGCGCAGTAAACCCGACCCGCAGGCTTAGAATATTTTCTCCTTCCGAACGGCTCAGCGGCTGGAGGGTTTTGGGCTACGATCGTCAGTTGTATTTGGGCAGATCAACGCCTGTATGTGTTATGGGCTTAATCTGCCCGCAAAATCTCGTTTACCTTTTTTCCCCGCTCGGGAAGAATTGCGCGGCGCAAAAGTCGGCAACACCGACGACGAAATACATGGTCAGCGCCGGCCGATGACTCAATTCAGGTCGAGGGTGGGCTTTAGTTTATGCCAATCACTTTGCTTTTGATAGGCGTGGGCCAATGCCAGCACAGCGCCTTCAGTTCCGGGTGCTCCAGTAATTTGCAACCCGATTGGCAAACCGGATTTTGAGAAGCCGCAGTTCAGCGAGATGGATGGAAGTCCGTAGACGTTGAAAGGCCGGGTATTTCGCAGCATGATCATTTCTTTGTTGCGGAGCTGGTCAGGGGCGGCTTGAAGTTCGGTGAACGCGGGCGTCAGGATGGGTGTGACGGGAGTAAGAATCAGGTCGACACGTTCAAATATGTGCAAGATCTGGCGGCGTTGCCGCAAAAGGTCACGCTGCGCATGGATATATTCCGTGACGGTAACGTCAGCGCCGCTGCGGATACGTCTTAGCGTTTCCGGATCATAGTTTTGTTCCTGTTGCGGCAAATATTTCTGATGGTAAGCATAGGCTTCGCAACGGACCAGTGTACGATCGGTATCGGTGGAAAGCTCAACTTGCTGAACACCGGCTGTAATCTTGCCAAGCGCGGCTGCTGCAGAGTCGACTGCGCCCGCAATTTCGTCGTCAACTCCATCCCAGAAGTCGTGCGCTGCACCCAGGCGCAATGCAGACGTTGCTTCTTCAATGGCTGACGGATAGTAGACGGGAGGAAATTTGTGGCTGCCGACGTCCTGAGGATCGTAGGCCGCGATGGCTTGGAGCATGAGTGCAGCATCGGCGGCGGTTCGCGCCATGGGGCCAACATGGTCGAGCGACGAAGAAAGAGGAATTACGCCGCGCGTGCTCACTAATCCATAGCTCGGCTTGAGTCCGGTGATTCCGCAACAGGCCGCGGGCAAGCGTATGGATCCTGCGGTATCAGTCCCGATAGCGCCATAACAGAGAAACGCTGCGACAGCGGCGGCCGAACCAGAAGAAGATCCGCCGGTAACGTGCGCGGTGTTCCATGGATTGCGCGCCGGCCCGAAGTGGCCAATGATGCCGCTGCCTCCGTACGCAAACTCGTGCAGATTGAGTTTGCCAAGCAAAATAGCGCCAGCGGATTTAAGCCTGCGAATGACTTCTGCGTCCGCGCTGGGAACATTATCTCTAAGGACGGCGCTGGCCGCAGTGGTTTTGACTCCTGCAGTTTCGATCAAATCTTTAACTGCCAGAGGAATGCCATGCAAAGGCCCTTTCCATTCTCCGCGAGCAATCTCAGCTTCAGCCTTGCTCGCCGCTTCCAGTGCCGCCGTATCCGTTACAGTAATGAAAGCGTTTAGCTTTGGATTCAGTCTCTCAATACGCGCGAGGCAAGCTTGAGTGAGTTCAACCGGAGACACTTCTTTCTTTTGCACGGCGCGGCTGGCTTCTGATAGATCAAGAAAAGGCAGTTCGGTGGCAGAGTATTTTGCAGAAGAAGACATGACAAGTCAGAGAATATCACTAGACGCCTGCGAACATCTGCCATGCTGTGCGATAGGTGTTGGCATGGGCTTCAACGCTGAGTTCAATTGGCCGCGAATAGCCGCCGCCGGAAGTCAGAACGAACGGCGCACCGAAACTGGAAGCGGCAGAAAAGACCCTGCGGTCGCGGGCGATCAGTCCAGCAGGGCTGAGCGAAAGACGACCGAGAACATCCGAGGCCAAAGGATCGACGCCGGACTGGTAGAAGACGATATCTGGTTTAAAGGCAAAAGCGGCGGGCAGAACTTCATCGAGATAGCGAAGATACGCGGTGTCTTCCGTGCCGTCCGGCAAAGGCACATCGAGGCGGCTCTTTTTCTTGCGAAAGGGAAAGTTGCTCTCGCCGTGGATAGAGAGAGTGAACACATCAGGATCATCCTGAAAAATTTCCGCTGTGCCGTCACCTTGATGGACGTCGAGATCGATCACGGCAGCACGGCGGATGAGGCCACGTTTTCTTAACAACTGAATGGCGACAGCGATATCATTGAACACGCAGAAGCCTGCGCCCTCGGAACGGAATGCATGGTGTGTTCCACCGCCAAGCGTTGCGCCCCAGCCATGTGCCAAAGCTTCAAGGGATGCGTTAACGGTTCCACCAACGGATGCAAATGCCCTGTTTACCAGAACCTGAGACCAGGGCAGCCCGATGCGACGCATGGCCGGCGCGGGAAGCATGCCTGAGGTAAAGCCGGTTACGTAAGCAGGATCATGGGCCAGCGCTACGGTATCCGGGTCAGCCGGCAACGATTGCTCCAGTTGAAAGAGTGCTTCCTTTTCAACAATGTGGCGTAGCATGCCGTACTTTAAAACTGGGAACTTATGGCCCTCCGGGAGCGTAATCTGATATTGATCGGTCGAAAATATCCGGGGTCGGTAAGCGGTTTTCTCCATAACCAAAAGGAAGCGGTATGGTCTATATATTAAAGGATATTCGTAGCTAATGTCCGAAGTCCCAACTGTGCGTTTCCGAACACTAGCTTTGCAGGAACGGACAGTGGGGGGACCGCGACAGGCGTGATTGGGCTGGAGTCGGGCTTATTTTTCAACAACTTGCAGATGGATTAGATTTTGGCACCCCTTGTGCATACACTATTAGTGCAATGGATATAGTACGCGACGAATCGGTGAAGAAGAGGAAGCGCCAGAAGCAGGCGGCCATGGTGGTTGTGGCTGTGATTGCGGTTCTGGGCGCTACGCTGGGTGTTTCCAGACTTAAGCCAGCATTGCAAAGTGTGGACGCGGGAACCATTTGGCCAGACACGGTGAAACGTGGCTCTATGCTGCGGCAAGTGCGAGGTTTGGGGTCATTGGTGCCAATTCCAGATGACGTACGTCTAATTCCAGCGGAGACAGATGTCCGCGTGGAACGAATCGTGGTTTTACCCGGCACGCCGGTAAAAGCAGACACTATCATCATGGAGCTTTCGAATCCACAAGTGGAGCAGGAAGCCCTGAACTCTGACCTGGAATTGCGTTCGGCTGAAGCTGAATATCACAACACCAAGGCCAAGATCGATAGCGACCTGATGAGCCTTCGTTCTGCAGCGGCAACGGTTGAAGCCGACTTCGAGAATGCCAAGCGTGATGCTGACCAGAACAGGGAACTGAAGAAGATTGGTGTCGTATCTGATTCAGTTTTAAAAGCCTCATTGAGCAAGGAAAAGGAACTGGCCACACGCTATAAGATTGAACAGGATCGGATCGCCGAAAGCAGCAAAGCGATTGAGACACAGCTCGCGGTGCAACAGGCTACCATCGATCAGAAGAAAGCCCTGACGCAGCTAAAGCACCGCCAGAAGGACGCGTTAAAGGTCCGGGCCGGCATCCCTGGAGTCTTGCAGGAAGTGCCCGTTCAGGTAGGGCAGCGCACGACGCAGGGAACGATTCTGGCGAAAGTCGTGCAGCCGGAGCATCTTCAGGCTGAATTGAAGATACCGGAAACGCAGGCGAAAGATATCATCATCGGGCAGAAGGCAGAGATCGACACCCATAACGGCATTGTCGAGGGGACAGTTTCACGTATTGATCCCGCGGTACAGGCCGGCACAGTCACGGTGGATGTGAAACTAGACGGTCCGCCGCCGAAAGGCGCTCGCCCTGATCTGAGCGTGGACGGAACGATCACGCAGGAGAAGCTGGATAACGTGCTCTACGTGGGAAGACCGGCTTTCGGGCAGGAAAAGAGCTCGGTAGGGATGTTCAAGATTGATCCCGACGAAAGAACCGCGACGCGAGTCAAGGTAGATCTGGGACGCAGTTCAGTGAATACGATTGAGATTGTGGGCGGACTTAAGGAAGGTGATCGAGTGATCCTTTCCGACATGTCGCGCTATGATAGCCAGGACCGAATCAAGCTGGAAAAATAAATAGCAACTGAAGAACAATAACCACTTTTTTTGAGGAGAACACAACTGTGGCAAGCGGACAAACTTTAATCAATCTGGAAAACGTTACCAAGATTTTCTACACCGATGAAGTTGAGACGCATGCGCTCTCCGGCATCCATCTGGATATTAAGAAGGGCGAGTATGTTGCCATTGCAGGTCCGTCAGGCTGTGGCAAGTCAACACTGCTCTCCATCATTGGTCTGCTGGATTCTCCTACGGACGGATCCTATGTTCTGAACAGCCGCGCGGTGCAGGGGCTGGATTTCTCAGATCGCGCGCGCATCCGCAACCAGGAAATTGGCTTCATTTTCCAGAGCTTCAACCTGATTGGCGATCTTACGGTGTATGAGAACGTCGAATTGCCGCTGACATACCGGTCCATGTCTTCTCCCGAACGCAAGAAACGCGTACAGGAAGCTCTGGAGAAGGTTGGAATGGCACACCGCATGCGCCACTATCCTTCACAGCTTTCCGGCGGTCAGCAGCAGCGCGTTGCTGTGGCCCGGGCCCTGGGCGGATCGCCTTCCATCCTGCTGGCGGATGAGCCTACCGGAAACCTGGACTCACGCAACGGCGAAGCCGTGATGGAACTGTTGCAGAGCCTGCACCGCGAAGGCGCCACCATCTGCATGGTGACGCACGATACGCGTTTTGCCAAGCATGCCGAGCGGACCATCCATCTCTTTGACGGGAAAGTTGTTGAAGAAACGGAAGCCGCGCAGCAAGCCGAGATGGCGTAAAGTCCTACCCATCCGCGTAAACTGGTTTTCCAATCGAGGGAGAAGTGTGACTACACTGCTGCAAGATCTGCGTTATGGCCTGCGCACGTTGCGCAAGTCGCCGGCATTTACCGTAATTGCGCTGTTTACCCTGGCCCTGGGCATTGGCGCAAACACCGCTATCTTCAGCATTGTGAATGCGGTGTTGTTGAAGCCGCTGCCATTTCCCGAGTCAGAAAAGCTGGTGTTTGTGACCTCAGCTTTCGCAAAACAGGGACTGCTCAAAACGTTTGCAACGTCTTATCCGGATTTTTTTGATTGGCGGACTACCGCCAAGTCCTTCACCGGAATGGCCAGCTACCATCAAGATAGTTTCACGCTGACCGGTCTGGAGCAGCCACTGCACGTGGCTGGACTGACCGTGTCCGGTGATTTTTTCACTATTCTGGGAACAAAGCCTCTGCTGGGCCGTGGTTTCACCGCCGAAGAAGAGAAGCCGGGAACGCGTGTGATAGTGCTGAGCCATGAACTGTGGCAGTCCGCGTTCCATGGGGATAAGGCGATTGTTGGCCGGGCAATCACCATGGACAAGCAGAGTTATACCGTGGTGGGCGTGATGCCGGCGGGTTTTAGTTTTCCGCTGGACGCGGAACCAACCAAGGTATGGCGGACGCTGGCGCCAGAAGCCGAGACAAAGGATCCGCAGAATGAGCCGGCAGCTACTTCGCAACGAGGGGCGCATTTCCTGAATGTGGTGGCCAGGTTGAAGCCGGGGGCAACCACGGAGAGAGCCCACGAAGAGATGAATGTAATCGCCAGCGGGCTGGCCGCTCAGTATCCTGACACGAACAAGAAATTTCCGGCCGTCGGGCTCACTACAGAACTGGATCATCTGGTTGGCGATACCCGTCCGCGGATGATCATTTTGCTCGTCTCTGTTGGAGTGGTGCTGCTGATTGCGTGTCTGAACGTAGCTAATCTGCTTCTGGTGCGCGCGAGCAGGCGCAATCGGGAAATTGCCTTGCGCACAGCCCTCGGCGCCAAGCGTGTCCGCGTGGTGCGACAAATGCTCACGGAGAGCGTGGTCCTGGCGTTGGGCGGCGCAATCATTGGAATACCCATCGCAATGTGGGCGCTTAAGCTTTTTATTGCGTTGAACGCTCGAAACCTGCCTCGCATCCAGAATGCCGGATTGGATGGGAGTGTGCTGCTCTTTACCGCCGGCATTGCAGTGCTCACCAGCTTGATTTTTGGTTTGGTGCCTGCTCTGCGAACCTCCAGCCCTAATCTCACGGAGTTTTTAAAAGAAGGGCGCGGCACCACGGCCAGCGGACAGCACCAGCGGCTTCGTGGCGCGCTAGTCGTTGTGGAGACAGCAGGTGGGCTCGTTCTGCTGGTTGTCGCTGGCCTGCTTCTGCGCAGCTTCCATCGGCTGTTATCTGTTGATCCCGGGCTGAATCCGCGGAATGTGCTGACGCTGACCTTTGATCTGCCGCAGACAAAGTATAACGACCAGCAGCAGATGGATTTTTATACCCAGCTTATTTCCAAGGTCCGCAATCTGCCCGGAGTCATTTCTGCCGGAGCAGTCACGCCGCTGCCGCTCAGCGGGAACAATGCGATGATCGGATTCTCGATTGACGAACACCCTGTGCCTAAGTCGGAAAGACCGTCCGCAGACATTGAGATCGCTTCGCCGGGATTTTTCAATACTTTGAATATCCCTCTGCTTCGCGGACGTGACTTCAGCGAGCGCGATGACAGCAAAGCTCCCGGCGTGGTGATAGTGAACGAAGCTTTTGCTCGCAAGTATTTTCCCAACGAAGACGTTATGGGCAAGCACTTTACGCCGGGCATTGCCAATGCAGGAAAGCCGCAGCCGCGGGAAATTGTTGGCGTTGTTGGCAATGTGAAGAGCCGCAGCCTGGACATGGAAGACCTGCCAGCGTACTACATACCTTCCACGCAGGTAAATTTTGGTTCGATGGCGGTTTGCCTGAGAACGAGCGTGGAGCCGCACAGCGTAGTTTCTGCCGTGCGTAATGTGGTCTCTTCCATGGACCCGGACCTGCCGCTGTATGACATCAAGACCATGGAAGAATATCTTGCTTCGTCTGTGGCCACGCAGCGCTTCAACGCGATGCTGCTGGAAGCTTTTGCCGGGCTGGCCCTGCTGCTCACCGGTATTGGTCTTTATGGCGTGATTGCCTATGCGGTAGCGCAGCGCACACATGAGATTGGCGTTCGCATGACGCTGGGCGCCTCACGTTCGCAGGTGGTGCAAATGGTGCTGACATCCGGCCTGCAACTTACGGGAATCGGAGTGGCGGCGGGACTAATCCTTTCACTGATTGCGGCAAAGTTCGCCATCTCCTTCAGCAGTCTTTTGTTCGGCATTAAAGCCACTGACGTTGTGACTTTTTCTGCAGTGGTAGGAATGGTTACAGTCGTTTCTCTGCTGGCATGCTACATCCCGGCGTACCGGGCGTCCAAGGTGGATCCGATGATTGCCTTGCGATACGAATAGACCCACTTCCTCCCCGGAGAGGCAAAGGCCCGCTTGATGCGGGCCTTTTTAATTTGCTGGCAGAAAGTGCTTTAGTCGAGTGGAACAAGAACTTTCAATGGGTTGATTGTTCCGAATCTACGACGCTGACGTTTTCTGCGCATTGCCGCATTCTCGACCTCAGCGTTTTGCGGAAAATCGTTTAACGTGTGCGATTCGGAAGCATAGCGCGCGTTCTGCGTGATTTGAGTCTGCTCCAGGGTAAGCGGAGTCACAAGAATCATTTCAACGCTAGTTCCTCGCGGAAGATTGATCTCATCACCGCGCTTCAACAGAACCGCTCCCAGACCAAACGCTGCGCCCAAACCAGCTCCAGGTAATAGGCCGATGCCAAAGCCGCGGTGCGCGCCAATAATCGCGCCACCAACGGCACTTGCTGCCGCCGGAGTGATTACTTTTTCTGTCTGGTCGACGGGTTCCAGAGTCCTATCATTGCTGCGCGTGCGAATGTTCCTGGCGCCGGGTATGCTTTGCAACGCGCCGTTAATTGGAACCACAAGGTTGTTGGGAAATATCAGGGTGGTGAAGCGAAAGCGCAATTCTGATGTGCGTTTCAGGTGTCCAGGACGTTCATTGGCTTCCACTACTCCTTGGACCTGAGTGCGGGCGGGGATGACTACGCCGTTGCCCTGCACAACAGGATAAAGAGTTTCAAGATAAAGACCAGAGCCCGCTGTTCCCGACGTGGTATGCAGCGGGCTCTTCAGGACCATGAGCACCCGGGTCCCGGCGGGTATGGTCACCGTGGAAGGAGCGGTTGTGGTTGCAACCTGCGGCGCCATATCTTTTAGAGCCTGCGTTTGAAGCGGCTGAGCGCTTTGAATAAGAGCGGTTTGCGCCGGCGGATCGTCGAGCCAAGGCAAGCCTTGCGCTGAAGCGAGTTTGGCCAGCATTACGGTTGCAAGGAGCAGGGAACGCTTTTTCAAATCAAGCCTGATCATGATGGCCCTCACTCTTTTCACTACGAATGTGACTCTATCTCCCGGTAGAATTGGCTCTCAAGCGACAAGGCGCGGCAGAGGGAGATGCCGCTGAATGTCGTGTCGTACGATAGACACCCTGAAAGGAACGGCGGAACGCAAACCATGAACACCGGCAATCCGGCTGATCGTCTTGATTCCTGGAAAGAGATTGCTTCTTATTTGCGGCGCGACGTGCGCACTGTCCAACGCTGGGAAAAGAAAGAAAGGCTTCCCGTCTATCGCCATCTACATGACAAATTGGGATCGATCTATGCCTACCGCAATGAGTTGACCGAATGGTTCAAGACGCGAGAATTGTCTGGAGCTTCGGTTGCGCCGGGCAGCCGGCACGAAGGCCAGGCGGATAAGATCAAGCTGGCGGTGTTGCCATTTGGCAATCTCAGCGGAGCCAGGGAAGACGACTATTTCAGCGACGGTCTTACCGAAGAGATGATCACGCAGATCACGCGGCTGCAGGCACCTGAACTGGCGGTGATTGCCCGGACGACGGCGGAGCACTATGACTCCAGCAGCAAATCGCTGGACCAGATGAAGAAAGACCTGGGCGTCGCGTATGTTCTGGAAGGCAAAGTAAGGCGCGGCGGCAATCGCGTGCGTATTACAGCACAGCTCATTCAACTGACAGACCAGACGCAGCTTTGGGCAGAAACTTATGAGCACGACCTGAGTGACGTGCTCAGCGTGCAGGCTGACATTGCCCAGGCGATAGCGCGTGAAATCAACCTGGCGCTGAATCTTTCCCAGAGCACGCGCCTCTCAGATCTGCAAAAGGGGCATGGGCAGGTGCAGCCCGCTGCGTACGATGCCTACCTGAAAGCGCGCTACAACCTGCACCAGATGACGCCTTCCGCCATTAGCAAGAGCATTGAAGATTTTGAAAGAGCTATCCAGATCGACGAGAAATACGCTCCAGCTTATGCCGGAGTGGCGAGCGCCTACGCGCTGTTGGCGATCGCGCCATTTGATTTGCTGCCGCCACGCGAAGCCATGCCGAAGGCGGAGAAGGCCGCGCGCAAAGCCCTGGAACTGGACCCCTCATTCGCAGAGGCGCACACGGCACTGGCACTGGTAAACCATCACTACCATTGGAAATGGAAGGAAGCCGAGGCCGGCTACGAACAGGCGATTGAACTTAACCCAGATCATGCTGACACGCATCTGTGGTATTCATGGCTGCTGCTGGCGCTGGGAAGACGTGACGCCGCGTTTGATGAGATAGAACAGACAATGAGCATTGTGCAGGAGACAGATCCGCACCGGCTGGTAGCTGTCCACACGACGCGCGCCGCCGCTTATTATTTTGGTCGTGAATACCAGCGTGCGGTGGACGAATGCGAGAAGGCCAAACAACTAGATCCCGGATATTTCATGTTGCACTTTATTGCCGGGCGCGCTTACATGCGTTTGAATGAGCATGCCAAAGCAATTGCTCACCTGAAGCAGGCTCGAACGGAAACGGGCGAGATGCCATTGATGGACGCCGCTCTGGGCCTGGCATATGCCGTGAGCGGGAAAAAAGCAGAGACGACGAAGCTGGCGGAGGCTCTTAAGTCGGCAGCCAAAAAGCGTTATATACCGCCGACATATTTTGGAATGCTCTTTGCGGGGCTCGGCGATAAAGACAAGGCCATGATGTGGCTGGAAAAAGCATATGAAGATCGCGCCGACGGCTTGACCTGGCTTAACGTTGAACCAATGCTGGATGAAGTCCGTTCCGATCCGCGGTTTCAAGACTTAATCCGCAGAATTGGCCTCACCATCTGAGTTGCGTTGGGGCCGCAGCCATGGCCGCGGCCCGAAATAGATTAACGTGCCGGTTGCGGCGTGGCCTGCGCGGGTGCGTTGGGTTTGGCGCCGAAATCAACTTTGGGCACAGTTCGCGACCCTTCGCTTGCGGCAAAGTACGCGTCATTGCGTTTGAACCCGGCGATCCCGGCCCAAAAGCTGTTGGGGAAGAGACCGATATAGGTGTTGTAATCCTGGAGAGAGTCGTTGTAACGTTTGCGTTCAACGGCGATGCGGTTTTCCGTTCCAGCGAGTTCATCCTGCAGGCGCAGAAAGTTTTCGTTAGACTTCAACTGCGGATAGTTCTCCACGACTACGAGCAGGCGTCCTAATGCGCCGTCCAGTTGTCTGTTGGCGGCAATTTTGTCCGAGGGGGTGGTTGCCCCAAGCAATTGCGAACGTGCTTTTGCGATGTCGCCAAAGACGGTCTGCTCTTGTAAAGCAAAGCCTTTCACGGTCTCCACCAGGTTGGGGATCAGGTCGGCGCGACGTTGCAATACGATATCCACCTGCGACCAGGCCGCCTTTACGGATTCATTCTTTGTCACCATTTGATTTTTTGCACCCACGTAACTGCTGAATCCCACTACCAGCAGCAACGCGATGACTCCTATCGCTATCCAAGCCTTCATCTTCTCCTCCATTTATCCATCGAACTGTAAATGCTTTTGTGATCAGAGGGCATCTACTGCCTGAATCACCGTGTTAATTCCATCCAGATATTTCGTGAATCCGGAGGCGGCCTCAATTTCACTCTCTTTTGCTGTGCGCTCGCGCACCTGCAATAACTTTAAGAAAATGCCGGGATCAAAGTTCGTGCGCTCGGCCAGCTTTTTGACGTTGTCTGCCTTGTGTGGGGCAGGTTGTTCTCCCATTGCGATGAGCGTGTGGCGAAACAGCGTGCTGAAAGTTGAAACGGAATCGAGCATCAACCGGCGGACGCGATTGTCATCGCCAACAGCCTGGATGTAGCTTTGCCGCAAGGTCAGCAGTTTGGTGCGGAGACTATGTTCCACCTGAACGCGATGCAACTTCATCGGGACATTGATGCTCGTTAATATGTCTTCGCCGTACAGTATGCGGTGGCGCTCGCGGATATCGAGCATCTCAATGGCAAACACGTCAGTGGATCGCTCTAATTCGGTCCGTGAGAATATGAGTGGCGCGGGATGTTTGCTTTTAGTCCAGGACTTGATTGCCGGGGCAAGCTTTTCCAAGACAGGCGCGGAGAGTTCATGCACGACGCACAGGATGTTGATGTCAGAATAATCGGCATGAAATTCTCCGTGAAGCGGCAGAGCCGAACAGCGCCACACATTCCAGGTTGACGCCCGCCGTCTGCTTGAGGCGATTTACAAAATCCGTAATTTGTTTTTCTGCTTCCATAAAAATGTCTGCGCTATGAGGTTACCAGTCGCCGCTCGCGCCGCCTCCTCCAGAACTGCCTCCGCCAAAACCGCCGAACCCACCTCCGCCACCAAATCCTCCCCCGCCGCCCCAACTACCGCCACCACCGCGACCTCCGCTGTTCATGAACATACCGAGCAAGAACCAAAGCAGGCCTCCGCCGCCCGCTCTGGATAGAACGGAGATGACAATCAGCACTAGGACTATTCCTAGAAGGATGACCCCGGCAGATGGCCCATTCGCCGGACGCTCGGCTGGCGGTGGACGCGGCGCTTCAGCGCCTTGAAGTTGTATGCCGGCATCGGCGGCGATAACATTGGCCACGCGCTTTGTCATCAGCAGCAGAGCAGGGCCATATTGATTCTGTCTAAGCAGCGGAACGGCTTCGCGACCAAAGCCGCCCACTTTTCCGTCAGGAAGAATTGGTTCCAGTCCATAGCCTACTTCAATTCGACGCTTATGATCGTCAACGGCGAGCAGGATCAATATGCCGCGATTGCTGGATTTCGGCCCGATACCCCAGGCTTTGTAGAGATCAGAAGCGTAGGTTTCAATGTCGGAGCCATCCAAAGAGTGGACGGTAACGACGGCGATTTGCGCTTTGGCTTTCTGATCAACCTGCTGGCTGATGTTGCGAATTGCTTCCGACGACGTGGCGTCCAATACACCGGCAAAGTCATTGACGTATCCAGTGGGTTTGAGTTGCTTGATTGGCTCAGCATGAAGCACGATGCTCAGGCAGGCGAATGCCACAATAAATTTCATTGCCTGCCGAATATGGTGAGGAAGCATTCGCCTTCAATTATAAGCAGAAGAATGAAATTGCGGATTTGTAATACTGTGACTCAGCCAAACCTTGCCGACAGCATTGCAATATGCAATTTCCATTTCTGTCGCGCTTGCGGGTTCATGTGATACACTCCGCCCGCTATGTTGCTAAAGATCGTACTCATGCTCTGCCTGCTGAGCGTGCCGCTCGTCGCAGCGGACGAGTTCACGCTTTACGAACTGCAGCCGCCTGAAACGCATCAATTCGCCATTACGTATGACGTCACGGCAACACGCGAAGGCGCGCAGTTCTTCTTCAACCCGATTCGACCAGGCTCAGTCGCTACGAAGGAGCGCGTGATTGAGCGCAGCAGCGGCAAAGAGTTGAAGTTCGAAGTGGTAAACGGCAAAGTAGCGAAAGAAACCGGGTTGGTTGCGGCGGAAACGCCCGACAAGGCTGAGTTCATTAAAGTCCACTTGCCCGGAGTGGTGCCGAAGAACGGTGAAACGCGGATCCGCATCTTCAAGACATACACGGACGCGCTATCTTATGGGCTAACGAACGGACAACTGGTTTTTGAGCGACCGCTCGGCATCAAGCGCAACGTGGTGGTGCTGCCGAAAGGCTGGGAGCTGGTGGAGTGTGCGTCGCCGGGAATTGTCTCAACCGATGATGATGGGCGAGTTCGCGTGAGTTTCCTGAACGATCGTGATGACCAGCTTCCGGTGAAGATTGTTGCACGGAGGCTGCCATGAAACAGGTGGTTATTCTGTGGCTGGTGTTGGCGGGGGCTGCGCTCTTTGCGCAGCAGGAGTCTTTTCATCGCGCCGAGCAGGACCGCGAGATCAGCTATTGGCTGCTTGAACCGTCGACGCACCAGTTCCGCATCTCTCATGATTTCACGGTTACGCGTGTGGGCCAAAAGTCTGTCCATAGCTTTGTGCGGAAGGGAAGCGTGGTTTCACCCGACGCTAAGATGACCGATCTGGATACAGGCAAGGCGCTGAAGACTTCAACGGTCGCCGGGAAGGATGTAAACGCGTTGGGATACTATCCCGAGCCGGTAGAGCCGGATTCGGTGGCAGTCCAGGGTGATCTGGAACATCCAGTGGGTGAAGGCCAATCAACTCGCGTTCGCGTGCAGGAAACTTACACGGATCCAGTTGGCTACATTTTGAAAGATGGAGAGCTCACATGGACGCGAACTCTGGGACGTCCGCTAAATTATGTTACGCTTCCGGCCGGATGGATGCTCACTTCAGTAAATACGCCTGCGGTCATCACGCTGGATGAAGAAGGACGAATCAAGCTCCGATTCACCAACACTCGTAACGGCGATCTGGCGATTGTGATCAAAGCGAAGAAGCGGCCGCTGGCGAAGCAGTGATCCAGCGCACGTAGTTGGCGGAGAATCTATTTTCTCCGCTGCCGCGCAACCTCATACATCACCACAGCCGCGGCAACAGACACATTCAGCGACGGCACTTTGCCGGCCATGGGAATCTTTACCAGGAAGTCGCATTTCTTGCGGATCTGTTCGTGCAAACCGTGGCCTTCAGCGCCCAGCACCAGCGCGCAATCCATTTTGTAGTCGATCTCGTCATAGAGTTTGTCGCCGCGCTCGTCCAGGCCAACGGTCCATATATTGCGCGACTTCAACTCTTCCAATGCGCGACCCGCGTTTGTGACGCGCGCAATTGGCAGATACTCTGACGCTCCGGCGGAAGCCTTAACCACCGTTCCCGTAACGCCGGCAGCGCGTCGTTCAGGAATAATGATGCCGTCAGCGCCCGCGCCTTCCGCGGTGCGGATAATCGCGCCAAGGTTATGCGGGTCCTCAATGCCGTCCAGCAGCAGAACAAATGTTTGCGTGCCGCGTTTGCCGGCTAGAATGTCGTCAACGTCGTTGTACTGTTTTTCTGCTGTGACCGCGACAACGCCTTGATGATTGGCGGCGCGGGCCAGGCGCGTCAGCTGTTCACGCGGCATCGTGCGCAGCGGAACGCCGGCGCTGCGGCAAAGCTGCACGATCTTCTGCATGCGCGCGTCACCGCGTCCTGGCGCAACGGCCACATAGTCAAAACCGCGTGGCCGCGCCGACAAAGCTTCTTCAACGGCATGAATACCAAAAATTATCATCAGACGTGAGTTGTTGGAATTGCCGACTCTAGTGTTGCAGCAATCGGAAATACGCACAAGTGCAGCGCTTCACTCCCGATCGGGAGGTCCTATGCTGCTTTGCGTTTGGCTATGGCGCACTTTAGAATACATCCGGAGACGAACTCCGCTCATTTTCTTCATGCCGCAGAAAAAGCCGCAACTTCCGGTAGTGCTCTCGATTGCCGGCCACGATCCCTCTTCGGGCGCGGGAATCACGGCGGACATCAAAACCATTGCAGCGCACGGCTGTTATGGCGTCACGTGTGTTACTGCTCTTACGGTGCAATCAACGCGCGGAGTAAAGCGTGTTCATCCCGTCGACGGCAAGATTATTACAGAAGCGCTTGAGCAGTTGATGGATGACCTGGAGATTGCGGCGGTCAAGATCGGAATGCTGGGCTCAGCGGAGTCGGCACAATCTGTTGCCGATTTCCTCAAGCGATATCCACTGCGCCACGTTGTTCTTGATCCCATCATCCGCTCAAGTTCCGGCGCGCAACTGATCTCACCCGACGGATTAGAAGTAATGAAGGAGCACATTCTCGGGCGCGTGAGCGTAATTACGCCGAACATCGATGAAGCGGCCGCGCTCACTGGTCTCACCGTAACCACCATGGACGAAATGCAGATTGCCGCGTTACGACTGCATGATATGGGCGCGCGCAATGTGATCATCACTGGCGGACATCTGGATCCGCCGCACGACCTTGTCAGCGGAGAAGATCGGCGCTTGACCATTCTTCACGGCAATAAAATTCCTGGCCACTCGACCCACGGAACCGGCTGCGCTTTTTCCACCGCGCTGGCTTGCAATCTCGCGCTTGGCAATGATGTGGTCACAGCCGCGAAAGCGGCCAAGGAGTTCGTCGAAACTGCTCTTGGCAAGGCGCCCGTGATAGGCAAGGGAATTGGTCCAGTGCTTTAGCCGGGCTCTAATAACTTTCTACTATTCGATTGTCAATGATCGCAACTTCAGAGATCACAATATCCAAAGATTTTCACTTCCAATGCCTTTACTGCAAATCCTTCAAGAACAGCGCTTCAATTCTGCGGCGGCTTGCTGTTCTGCTGCTGTTGCGGCGCGTTCTGTTGCTGTGAATCCGCGGGCTGCTGCTCCGCTGGCCGCGTCTTTAACTGCGGCTCATTGTTTGCGGGAGCCTGATTTGCCGGAGTTGGGTTTGCCGAAGGTTGATCAGATTGTGGCGCCGGTACCGCCGCCGGAGCTTCGTCTCCCTGCGGAGGCTGCCGGAATTCCGGCGGCGTAGTCTTGGTGCTGGGCGGCGGAGTTTTTGGTTCCACCACAGTGCGGTTGTCGCGGGTCTTCAGCGCTGGAGGCGCGCCGCTGCGGCGTCTGGCTTCCGCGCGCGCCACAAAACTTGATTCCACCAGCGTCGTGCTCTGTTCCGCCACATGGCCCACGGTCTGGCCTTCCACTTCCGGACGCGTGGAAACCATTACCTTCTGCCGTGCGCGTTCCGCGCGTTGTGCCTGCTCATAATAGGATTGCGCCGTTTCCGTGTCGCCTTCCATCTCCGCCAGGTAACCCATATTGTTGATGGCGAAAGAATTTTTCGGATCGAGTTTGTAAGCTTCCTGGAAATTATCTCGCGCGGTTTTGCGGTCATTGCGATTCATGGCGGAAACGCCGCGCAGATTCAGCCTGGCCACACGCGCCTGCATGTCCTGGGCTTTGCTTAGCTCTTTGCGGCTCTTGTCCGCGTTTTGTGCCGCCACTTCGCTGATGGGCCGGCCGCGCCAGCTCTTGTTAAAGGCAATCACAATCGGCTCGCGTGAGCCCGTGGCCGCTGAGCTGTCGTAATAGCGTGATCGCCGATTCCAGTTCGCCCTCTTTTTCCTTGGCAAATCCCATGTTGTTCAGCGTGAATGGATTGTTAGCATCAATCTTCAGCGCCGCCTGCAGCACCACGTCGGCTTCCGGCGCGCGATCGCGGTTCAGCAGTCCCAATGCTTCGCTATTCAGCTCGTTCACTTTCATTGAGCCTTCGGCAGTGCGTCCGGCAACGCTGGCCACGGTCTTTCCCTGGGCTTCCTGCGCGGTAGAGCGGTCAATCACTGCTTCTGACGTGTTAGCTTTTGCCTGGTCATAATAGCGCTGCGCCCGCTCAAGGCTGCCTTCCAGTTCAGACACATATCCCAGATTGTTCAGCGTGAAAGGATCATTCGGATCAATCAGATATGCCTTATAGAAGAGGCGCTTGGCCTTGCCGATGTCATGCTTCTTGAGCGCGGCAACGCCATCGCGGTTCAACTGCTGTACCGGCGTGAACTTGCTCTTCTTGGGCAGCGGGATGCGAAGCTGCTGGGCCTGGGCGGCAAACCCGCCGGACATCAGAGACAAACCAAGAGACAAAGCTAGAACTGAAGGCGTTAACACGGTAGCAAATGGGGAACGCATGAGTTTTCAAATCCTCGTTTTAAGGCCTTTGGCCCCGCTTTCAACACTGTTTCTGTCACACCGGGGCCGGCAGGGCAGAAGCTCTGCTTGTCTGTTGGATGGCAAAACCCTCTCTCAGGTTGGGCTGGCAGATTTAAGGTTGCCTGCCATCTGAGTAGCTGCTGCCTGCATCCAAGTGCAAGTAAACGTTCCGGGCTTTAGTGTCAGGACTTATTTACTACAACCGGAGTTTGTTGAACCGTATGCATTGTTCCCCCAAAGCATCGCTTGCAATCCTCTTTATGGTCGCCACAGTTGGCATTGCCGGCCTGGCGCAGAATAACCCGGCCACGCCCAAACCGGGCTCCGGAGTGCCGCAAACGTCCGTTCCCAATACCGCGCCATCGCAGCCACCGGCAGCCAATTCCCGGATACGGCCCCTGCTCCGGCAGCCCAGCCCACGGCCGATCAGCCAAAATCGGCAGAGCAGCCGCAAAATCAGCCCCCAGCCGATCAGACAAAATCCGATGCCGGGCAAAAGCAGCTGGCATGCCGACCAAAAGACTGCTGAGCAAAAGGCCGCTGATCAAAGAGCTACTGACCAGAAGAAATCCGACACAGACAACACTGGCAAGCCCGTGCCGGCAGCCACGGCAACTCCGGTCCCGCAGGCGCAGCCCAAAACTGACATTCTTGATAGCTCCGCCACTTCCGGCGCGCTGGTCACGGACGGGCACGATCCCATTCTTGATGCCGCGCCCGTGCCGCGCACCACCACTACCATGGTCGGAGGCACCATCACCGGCGTTGATCGCATGCGCAACCGCATGACCGTGCATGTTTTCGGCGGCGGCCGCTGGACCGTCAATTTTGACGAGCGCACCCACATCTTCCATAACGGCGCGGAAACCACGCAGCTGGCCATCAAAAAAGGCGAGCGCGTTTACGTTGATACCCAGCTGGACAACAACAAGCACGATATTTTTGCCCGCAACATCCGTGTCGGCGTGGCTGAGCTCCCGGCGGATGCCGATGGCCAGATCATCGCCATTGACGCCAAGCACAATGAGCTCACGCTGCGTGACACGCTCAATTCCGTTCCGGTACGCTTCGCCGTCGATTCGGAAACCCGCGTCAGCAACGGCCAGACTCCCGCGGCCTTCAAAGACGTAAAGCCCGGAACGCTGGTGCACGTGCGCTTTGCCGCTTCCAGCCCCAACCGCGGCTTGGCGCGCGAAGTCAGCATCATCGCCGCGCCCGGATCAACTTTCACCTTTTCCGGCAAAGTCACGTTCCTTGATCTCCATCGCGGCCTGCTGGCGGTGCAGAACTCCACCGACGACAAGAATTACGAAATCCACTTCGCTCCCTCGGCTGTTGCGAATAGAAATGAGCTCGGCGTTGGGCGCGATGTCCTGGTCGCGCGCGACGTTTGAAGGCGCGCGTTATATGGCGCAGTCGGTGAATCCGACGAAGGCACCGGATGAGGATAAGTAGCTGCTAGCTTCTAGCCGCTAGCTTGTGACTTTGGCTGTTCCCCGCGTCTCCGCGCCTCCGTGGTAGGTTTCAGCCCCCCACCCGGCCTTTTTGCATTTCTGTTGCAAACAAAACACTTACACAAATCAACCCTTGGGCGACCCTTGGGTGGCCCTTGCGTGGCCCTTGGGTGGCCCTTGGGTGGCCCAAGCGTCACCCAGGCCCAATCCCAATCATGCAGAGGGTCGCACCGCCTTTGGCCAAGTACCAACTACCAATAACCAAGTACCTGTCTTCCCGCTAACTGCTTATTTTCAAAGACCTTCCATCGTCCACACCCTGAGGCGCTGCCGGAGTATAGCGCCATTTACAAGGCGAATCAAGTGCGAATACGGACATGTGGACAACGTGCCCCTCAGAAGCATTGATTGTCGACGCAGCTTGCGGCTTCCAGCGTCCAGTCCCATTAGAAACGGCCTGCCTTGTGTTTCAATGCCTCAAAAAGCAACAAACAGAAAATGACACGGAAATACCAAACTAAAAGGATGAGCAATAATTCCTTATGGCCAGACTTGTCAGACATTGGACAGCCGAGGATATTTACGGCAAAGCGATGACGCTTGAGGAGGTCACGAGTCTTCTTCGTGGTCTTGACCTTACATCAGTCCTCATATTCTCGTCCTTCAGCTCCGTCCTGCTCGGGTTTTGGAAAAGGAGCTGGCTCAACTATTCGATGTACACAGCTCTAATTGAGCGCTTATTTCCGGAAAGGGTCGCTTCGCGGATAATCGCCGGTTGGGGAAACCGTTATGTCTTCTGCAGACGGCAGCTCTTAATACTGTCGCGGCTTGCTCTCGAAACGTGTCCCACGAAGGGCGAGGGCGAAAAACTGGGAAGCCCTCACTTTTGGGAGAGGACCGGAAGTGTTCTTCTCGGCATCAACGACCAGCTTCATTTCGGACTCAGCGGACGCAACGACTTGCCGCGCGAACAGAAAATCAAAAATCTGTTTGTTGAGCTTACTCCTGTGGTCGAAGATGGCGGCGTGTCTGTATTCGCAAAAATCGCGCGATCCAACGTGATGCTCAGCCGAATTCCACCTCAACTGAGCGGCTCGCCTGTACATATTCATCTCGAGCAGGAATTCGAACGCCACGTAAACCTACCATTGAGGACATTCCAGGCGATTTGTGCCGCGCTCCTATCTAAGTGGACGACAAACTCCATTGAGAACCTATCGGCCAAACAGGATGATTTGTTTCTCACACGCGAATGGTTTGGAACGGTCGCGGTGGATCCCGCACATATAGATAAGACACTGGAATCGCTTAGTGGAGGAGCGGATCAGTTACGGGAAGATTTTCGAGGACGGCTCCTCGAAGATTTCACTCCCTTTAAGGCAAAGCCTCTTCTACAGATGAATGGGCAGTATTTGATCGTTGACTTAGGATTTGTAGCCGAGTCTTTGGATGCGTATCCTTTTTGGTCGCTCAGCCGTAAGCTTGATCCAGGCAGACTGAGGATTTTCTGGGGAGAAATATTTGAAAAGTATATAGCTCAATTGACGCGCGCTACGTGCAGCCCTAGCGTTAACCAAGTCTTCCTGGACCCCAGATTCGCCTTAAGGGGTGGGAATGAGCAAGTGTGTGATCTGATCTGTCTCTATTCGGACATGGCGGTATTGATCGAAACGAAAGGCGTCATGTTTGCTGGCAACAAAAAATATTCAGGGAATGTAGACGAATTCTTTCGCGACTTCGAACTGCGATTTGTAAGGAATAAAGAAGGCAAGAGGAAGGGAGTAAGCCAGTTGGAATATGCGATCGAAAGAATCTTTGTAGCAGGAGAAAGCATACAAGGATTGAATCTTTCCCATATTAGAAAAGTGTACCCGCTTGTTGTAAGTCTGGACCAAATCGGTGATAACCCCGTGCTCAACTCAGCTCTGAATCTTTATTTCGATTATCGAAAGCTGCGCGCTAGAACCGGGATAGACATCAAGCCCATTTTAGGAATCTCATCAGAATCATATGAGCTGTTGACCGCACATGCGGCATTTGTCCCGCTTTCTGTTCTATTGAATGATTGGCTCTCGGCTGATCCGACTTTGCGGACTTCTTATCCCATGCTGGAGACTCAAATTAGCAGTTTTCTCGGGGACAAGAAAAATCCTTATTTGGCGCGAGAATATACCCTATTCATGGAACAGATTAGAAGCGAAATGTTTCCGGATGTGTTGGGCGAAGGGACTTAAACAAAGCAATCGGAGAGGTACCCAATGGCCCGTCCGTTACAATTGCGAAACGCCGAGTTTATGGAACGATAAATTTTATGAAACGCTGAATTACACCTTTCTTACCTCCCCTGCCCATGAAACGTCCCCGGATCGCCATCTCCCACGCGCTCTCCCACCAGCGGAAAGCCGGGCGAATCCAGCTTCATGCTGGCGGCGTGGCCGTTCTGCACCACAAATGAAATATGCGACGCGCCGGGACGACCGCATGGCAAAGCTGCCGTCATCCTGTTTGAGCAGACGCTCCGGGCCTTCGCCCAGCGGCTGGATCATGAGGCGTCCGTTTTCGTCAAAGACGCGGTAGGTCCGGCGATACTGCGCGAACGAATCATGCAGATTGGCGCCGACCTGGCCCAGCTTGAGCACAAACGTTCCGGCAAGCTGCTTGCGCTCGTCGGCGGAAACAGGCTTATCGGCCAGCGTGGGTTCGGCTGCGGGCTTGGGCGCGGGAAGCGGCGGCAGGCCGAGGATCGCACGGCCCAGAGCGCGGGTGATGGCGTAAGCGTTCTGGTCTTCAGTGTTGGTCAGGACAATGATGGTGAGATTGTCCTCAGGAAAGTCATACAGGCTGCCGCTGTATCCCATGAGCGATCCGTGCTGGCCGATGCGGCGATGGTCTTCTTTTTGAAGACCTTCTTGGTGAAGACCTTCTTCATGGTTCAGGATCATGGCGAATCCGTATTGCGCTTTGGGGTCCTGCGCCGACATATGCTGCGCCGCGCCCTCGGCCGTGGTCATCTGCTTGAAAGTCTCCGGACGCACCAGCGATTTCTCTTTGATGGCGCGCCACAATTGCAGAAGATCGCCCACGGTGGAGCAGAAGCGCAGGTCAGAGTTATACGCCATGCCGTTCTCATGGGCTTCAACATAGCTGTCGCCGCGTTTGCGATATGCATGCGCAAGGCCGCGCGTGAGCGTGAAATCGTCACAGTACGAAGTGGACTTCACTCCGGCGGGCTTGAAGATGTTCTGCTGCACGTAGTCAGGGAAGCTCTGGCCGGTGACGCGCTCCACAATGGTGACCAGAAGGTTGAAGCCGGAGATGGACCAGTCCCATTTTTTGCCGGGTTCGTTAACCCAGTTTTTGCCGGCATATAGCGCCATTACTTCATCCAGCGCTTTAGGCTGGCGGCTGGTGGCTTCAATGGGATCGCCCAGGTAGTGATAGTCCACGATGCCGGAAGTGTGGTTGAGCAACTGTCGGATGGTGACGTGATGGCCTTGCAGCGGAAATTCCGGAATGAATTTGGAGATGTCATCGTCGAGCGACAGTTTGCCGCGCTCCACCTGCTGCATTACGGCGATCCCGGTAAAAGGCAGCATTGGCCCCACGACGTGATAGACAGTTTCATCTTTCGTCGGCGCTTCCAGGCCAAGATCGGCAAAGCCATAACCTTTATGCAGCAGGATGCGATCACCGCGCGCCACCAGCACCGACGCTCCGACAACATGCTCCTGCGCGATCATCTTCTGAACGATCGCATCAAGCTGGGCAGCGTCGAGATTGGCAGCGGCTGCGGAGTTGGTGGCCTGCAAGGCGTTGGCTGCGGCGGAACAGAGAAGCAATGTAACGATCGCGAACAGAGATGGCGTGCGCATGGCTGGAGATTATAGCTGTGAAGTATGGCTTCCATTGATTTAAACGACCATGATCGCTGCTTGATTTAAAATCGGTGCTCTCCATGAATTCATTTGACGCATTGCTGGTGGTCTCTTTCGGCGGGCCGGAGAAACGGGAAGACGTGATGCCGTTTCTGGAGAATGTTTTGCGCGGCAAGAATGTCCCGCGCGAACGCATGCTGGAAGTGGCCGAGCACTATTATCACTTTGACGGTCGCAGCCCCATCAATGACCAGAACAGGCAACTGATAGCCGCGCTGGAACAGGAATTCAAAAACCATGGCGTTAACGTGCCGATTTACTGGGGAAATCGCAACTGGCATCCGCTGCTGCCGGACACGCTGAAGCAGATGCAGGCCGATGGAATCCGCCGTGCTGCTGCGCTAACGACATCAGCCTTTGGTTCGTACTCAGGATGCAGGCAGTATCGCGAAGACATTGCGCGAGCGCAGCAGGCGTCGGGTACGGAAGAGATGGTCATCGAAAAGCTGCCGAATTTCTGGGATCGACAAGAGTTCATTGAGGCTATGACGGACCGCGTTCGTGCCGCGATGGCCATGTTGCCGCCAGCGGAGCATAGCGGCGCTGGCCATTCCGAAGCGGAGCGTAGCGAAGCTGGCCACACTAACGCCGAGCAGCTTATCTTTACTGCGCACAGCATTCCCATGAGCATGGCAGAAGCGTCGCCATACGTCCGCCAGTTAAAAGAAGCGAGCGCGCGCGTGGCCGCTGCCTGCGGCATGAGCAACTGGACGCTGGTGTACCAGAGCCGCAGCGGTCCGCCGTCGCAGCCCTGGCTTGAGCCGGATATCTGTGAATATTTGCGCGAGCAGTACGCCGCCGGCATCCGCAGCGTAATTATCTGTCCCATCGGTTTTATTTCTGACCACATGGAAGTGCTCTACGACCTGGATACGGAAGCGCGGGCGCTATGTGACGAAATTGGAATGAAGATGGTCCGCGCCGGCACTGCGGGATCACATCCAAAGCTGATCAGCATGGTCCGCGACATGGTGCTCAACGCTGCCACGTCGCCGGTTCTTTCGTATTGCGAGCCCGGTTGCTGTCCCGCGCCGCAGAGGCCAAGGCCGTAGGGGTTCTGTTCTTTGACAACTAAATAGAATCGGCTGCTCTAGCTCTTCGCCGCCGAACTCGCCACGGGCATACTGGCAAAACTTTCCGCCAGCGCTTCTTCGCAGGTGTGCTCAATCACAGCGCGATAATGCTCGCCCAGGAAGACGCGCAGGCGCGCTGTGTCCATGGTGCTGGAGCCCAGCAGGTAGGGAAGCGCTTCCGGTGGAATATCGGAGACGCCAAGGTCCCAGAGCACGCGCAACGCTTGCCGGCAGATTGATCTGGCAGGCACGCGCTGGACTTCGATCTTTGCTATGTCGATGCATCTGCCGCAATTCCAGCGGATCTCCGCGTCCGGCGACGTTGAGGACCGTCAGCTTGGGATCAGCCAGTTTGCGGCGCAGTATATGGGCGATCAGCCGCGCAACGTCATCGACGTGGACAAACTGAAACTTGTGTTCCAGATAATCGCCGCGCGAAGGCAGCCACAGCGGCAGGCGTTTATTCTGCCGGCGAAGCCGTTCAGCCAGCCGTCCTTTGCCTCCGGGAATACCGCGCAGCACGCCGAGCTGATAATTCTGCACTGTGGCCCCGGCATAAACGTGTGGACGCAGAATGTATGACTTGCACTTCATGCCCTTGGCTCGCGCCTGCACCGTGCGGTCGGCTTCCTGCTGATGCAGCGCGTAAGGAAGGCTCTGCGCCTTCAGCGGCGCATCTTCGGAAACCGGCTTTACAAGGTCCGGGCCATAGACCATGGCGCTGCTGGGAAAGATAAATTTGTCAATCACTCCCAGCATGCGGTTGTGCTCGGCAATGGCTTCAGTAACTCGGCTGGTGCCGGCTACATTCACCTGCCACATGCGCTTTTTTTCCACGACGCCGGACCGCAGTGGATCAAGAATGAAAGCCAGATGAACAACAGACTCCGGACGGTGTGCGCGCATCAGGTCGAGCAATTGATCGCAAGAGCGCTCTTCCGCCAGATCGATTTTTTCAAAGCGCGCAAGAGCAGACACGTCTTCGGGTTCGCGTATATCAATGCCGATAACGTTAAAGTCCGGCAGCTGCTTGAGCAGACGCAGCCCCAGATTGCCGGCAACTCCGGTAATAAGCACTGTCGGCTTTTGCGTGTTTATTGCCATACGTGGTGAAAGACTGTTCTCGTCGTGATCACTTTCCCGATTTGCAAGCGCAAGAGGCTCTGCGCGCCAAATCCGGCTTATCTTTTATTATGCTATCTTGCCGGATTCGGGGGCATCGGCGCGCCTGGTGGTACGGGCGCAACCGGCGGTCCAAAATACTTCTCGTCATAATCGGCATGTACGGGCGAGTTGAGCTCCTTGGTCCTGGCCTCCATCTTCTGGCGATATATCTGTTGCGATATCTCTGTTTTTACGCTTTCCAGTGGACTGGTTTGCCTGCTCTCCACGCGGTAGAGCATGTAACCCGTGCCGTCGTCAGAGCGGAAGACTTCTCCCGCTTTGTGGGAAAAGATTTCCTGATCTAGCTTTGGCGGAAAGGTGCCGTGCCGTGCCAGGCTCAGGTCCGTGCTAGGAGGCGCGGCGGTGATGCCCAGGGCGACATAAGCGTCTTTCTGCAGCCTGCTCATTTCCTCTCCCTTGGCAGCGCGTGCCGCGATATCGTCGACCAGCGGCAGGGCTTTCTTTTGGAACTCCTGCTTTTGTTCTGCTGTGGCTTGCGGATCAGGATCGCTCTTGGGGATATAAATACGGCTTAGCTTGGCGCCTTCAAATTTTTGCTGGTTGGCTTGGTAGTAAGCCTCAATTTCCTGCTGCGATGGGTTGCGGTACTGCTCTGCCAGCTGGTTCAGGTAGAGATCGCCCAGCGTTTTCAGCCGCAGCACACGCATTACTTCTACATACGTAGGAGTGTTTTCCACACCCGCAGCCTTGGCTGCTTCGGAAAATACCAGAAGCTCTACATACTTTTCTCCCAGACCTCGCCTCTGAGCCGGGCTCACAGCCTGGTTGTTCGTGTTGAATGACTTCACCAGGTTGTCAAACTGCTGCTTAGTCACCGTGATGTTGCAATCCTTGGTGGAAGGGACCGTGTTTGTGATAGCTGGACTGGTTTCCGCAGGGCAGAGGCCGCGGACCTGGATCACCGGAGCGTCCGGCGGCAGTTCAGCAGGTTTTTCATCGCGCTTTAATAATGACGGGGGCGTCGCCTGCGGGGTCGGCGTCGCGGTTGCCGCTGGTTTTGGCGACGGAGAGGCCTGTTTCTTGGGACTGCTTTGCGGTGGCTGTCCCATCGCTACGGATGCTATAAAAGTGCAAATGATCAGCCTGCGTATCATTATTGAATTCCTTTCGCCATGCAACGGAAGTCAGGCGGCAATATCCTAGCATAATGGTTTTCAGAGAAATGCAGGCAACAGAATGCTAGCTGGTGCTCTGGAAGCAAAACTTGAGACAATGGCTATGTGTCCTCCGCTGAACTTAATCCCGTGCTGGAAAGCATGCAAAGAGAAAAGCGCACGGTTGCGCTCAACTCGCTGCTTGCCGCGCTGGCGATCACATTCCTGAAGCTGATCGTCGGCATTTCCACACGCAGTTTGGGAATCCTCTCTGAGGCGGCCCATTCCGGGCTGGATCTTGTGGCTGCGCTCGTCACGCTGCTCTCTGTGCGCGTCTCAGATAGGCCTGCCGACGCCGAGCACCAATACGGCCACGGCAAGGTGGAAAACTTTTCTGCCTTTATTGAGACCGCGCTGCTTCTGCTTACCTGTGTCTGGATCGTATGGGAAGCGGTGCGCCGTCTCAACGGACATCACAGCGTTCACATTGAGCCTTCGCTCTATGCTTTTGGCGTGATGTTTCTCTCTATGGCGGTGGACTGGTGGCGTTCGCGTAAGTTGAAGGTCATCGCCGATAAATATGACAGCCAGGCCCTGGAAGCTGACGCTCTTCATTTCAGCACGGACATCGTATCCAGCGCTGTTGTCGCTATGGGATTGGCTCTGGTCTGGGCCGGCGCCCATTGGCAAATCGCATGGCTGGCCAAAGCCGATGCTGTAGCGGCATTGCTCGTCTCTGTGGTGATCGTTTACGTGAGTTCGCGCCTGGCGCGCCGCACTATTGATGCGCTGCTCGATGCCGCTCCCGTCGGCTATCGCGGACGCGTCATGGATGCCGCATTAAAAGTGAATGGCGTCATTGAAGTGGAACGCGCTCGCATTCGCCGCGCCGGCAATCGCTACTTTGCCGACCTTACAGTTGGCCTTGCCCGCAACGTTACGTTCCAGCGCTCTGGCCAGGTTGTGGGCGAAATCACCCGCGCGGTGCAGGAAGTCCTTCCCGACGCAGACGTGGTGATTCACTCCATTCCGCGTGAAACCGGCCATGAAAACATTTTCGACCGCATCCGCGCTGTGGCATCACGCAACAACTTCAGCGTGCATGACGTAAGCGTTCAGGATCTGGAAGGGCGGCTCCATGTGGAGCAACATCTGGAACTGGACGAAAATCTCAGCCTGAAAGACGCGCATGATGTGGTTACCGTTCTGGAGTCTGAAATCCGCAGCGACGTCCCGGAAATTTCCACTATCCTCACCCATATTGAGAGCGAACCCTCGACCATCGAGTCCGGCAATACCGTGGTGCGTGACGCGGTGCTGGAGCAGAAGCTCAAGCCGGTGGTGCAGGAATTTCCTGAAGTGGTGGATATGCACGATGTGGAAATCAAGCGCGTCCGCGGCAAAGTTTATATGTCGTGCCACTGCACCATGTCAGACGATCTGCCGCTCTCACGCGTGCATGACGTTTCGACGGAGTTGGAAATCCGGTTCAAGCAAGCCGCTCCCGAGCTTTTCAAAGTGTTGATTCATCCCGAGCCGCAGACGGACAATCGACGGTAATGAAAAAAAAACCGGGCGTTTCCGCCCGGCCTTCATCAATCAAAAGAGGAGAGAAGAGGCTACTCTTTTGCAGGAGCCATTTCTTTGTGCAGTTCCAGCAGTGGCTCAACTGAAACCTTAGTTCCCGCGGGGGGCTGGAATAGCGAAGCATCGGGTTCAATGCGCTTAATGTCGGTCAGTCGATAAGTGCTGTCGCCCAGGCGCGGGTCAGAATGCTTTCTCAACACCATGGTATGCAGTTCAGGTGAGAACCAGGTTTCGGTCACGATTTCAATCGGCCGCTCATTGCCAATTTCGCCGGCGGGAATCGTTACCGTCTCGCGCTTGCCCTGGGCCGACACGCCTTCAATCGTCTGCGTTCCCAGGTCTTCATGTTTTACCTGCTCACTGCTTTCCTTGCTTCGCTGGACTTCGTGCGAACCCTGAACATTTACGATGACTTTCTGATTGACGTGCCGCTCGCCTTTGCCATTGCGAAGGTCAAGAATTTGGGGTTCTTCTTTCCATGTGCTATTGCTGCGTATCACTTTGGTGGCCTCGCCGCCCGGAGTGAAAATGTACTGCGTATGCGCCGTGGGATCATTGATAAACACTGTCTTTGGGCTATCCACCTGCATGGTGCCGATGCGGTGCAGATCGGTCTCGCGCCGCGTGCGTCCCTGGCTGTCCCGCGCCACAAAAGACGAGGTCTTGTTCACAATCCTGTTGCCGTCGGCCAATGCCTGCGTGCTCTCCGTGGTTGCCGTGGCTGTGTAAGGCGCGGAAGTCACCACTTCGCCGGCGCCGGCCATTTCAGCCGAGAAAAATGATATCTCGCCTTCTGGCAGGCGCTCGCGCTGCATCATGCCGAAAGGCGCCATCATGGTGATGGGTTCATCCTGCGTGAATGTAAAGGTGCGCACTTTTTCATGCGGTGCAGATTCCTGCGCGGCTGCGCTTCCTGCGGCCACGCATGCGCTGAGCAGCAAAACAGCAATTCGATTCATATAACTCTCCTTAATAAGTTTGTTATTGCACTAATCTCACGGCGTATGGCGTTCCATCCTGGCTGACCACAAAATCGGCCATAAATCTCCGCGCTCCTGAATCCGGACTAACCGGCGCCCCCATCTGCCAGAGTGCGCTGGCTGGCAGTTGCACTCGCACCACGTGGAGTTCGTCTGCCGGAACAGCTGGATCGTATCCGGGCAAGGCAAGAAACTGACGACCGGAAGCCGCAAGGGTTCTGTTCAAAGCCTTCGGCGTTAAATGCTTTCTCACCGGTTGCGATGGAGTTGCTACGGCCTTACCAACGATCATCGATTCAGGAGCTTTTGCGGGAACAACACTCGGTTGTTCTCTCACGATTTCTTTTGGCGACGCTTCGTGCCGTGAGCGTATCGATATCAGCCCGAACGTTAGTGCCAGACATGCCGCCAGCGTAACCACGCTTACTCTGCGAACCAGCTTGCGCCGCGCGTGATGACGCCGGAAAGCTGTAGCCAATCCCACGCCGATTTTTGCCGGAGCGCCGTGGTGTGAAGACGCCGCCAGATGCCGTAACGCTCCTGTCAGCCGGTCGTCTTCCAGTGGAACATCGGATTGTGAATCTATTTCATGCATTTTTGGCAACTCAATTTTGTCTTTAGCATTGCCCGCGCCCGATGCAGCCGCGAAGCCACCGTTCCCGGGGAACATTCCAGCAGCGCCGCTGCATCGGCATAACTCATTTCTTCCAGATCACATAGCGCAACCACTTCGCGGTACTGCTCCGGCAACGCCAGCACGGTCTTGCGCAGCAAGTCCAGCTGCTCAGTGTTACTGAGCTCGGAAAGGACATCCAGATCGCTGGTCAAGCCCGCGTCTCCAGTGTCCAACCATTCTTCTTCAATCGGCAGGTCCAGCCGTGACCGCTGCACCACGCGCCGGGTCAGGTTCCGAGCGATACCAAACAGATATCCTCCTACCGGCCCTTTCGCCGCTTCGTATCCTTTCGGGTTTCCGATCAGCAGCATAAACACTTCCTGCGTCACTTCTTCCGCGGTAGCGGTATTTCCGCTCATGTGCAAAGCAAAACGGTAAATAGGCCCCTGGTACCGCCCATAGAGCGCGGTAAACGCCGTCTCATTTCCTTTGCGAAGCTGCCGCAGCAGCTCCTGATCTTCAACTGGCGATTCTGCCATGGCTCTGCTGGGCGCTGCCCTCGCTCCTGTTATCCATTGCTCGAATTGGGCAAATCGTTCCATTTATTTTTTGGGGCTGGGAACATACCCGTGTCAGCCTCACGACGTAAGACGGACAGCGGCGCTTTCAGTTATCGAGAGACTCAAGGAGTCTTAAAGAATTGCTTTGTTCAGGAGAGTACGCGTGGAACCTGGGTTAGCGTTCGGATCGGCAACAATCCGCCGGCGCCGGCCTCGGCGCTTCCCAGACGCCCGTTTAGGGCCAACTACCGGATTGCCGACAATCCGGTAGCTATCTCCTCGAATCGGATGCCAACTGGATCACTTCGATGGAAAGCGCGTTAAATCGCGACTTGAACAAAGCGCCCGGCCACCTTACGCACATGCGTTCTTCAAAGGCTGAACGTTCAGCCCTATCTGAATCATGCGATTTCGGAAGGCTCGACAAATGGGGAAATTTCACTGCCTGGCGTTAATGGTCGGCTATCCGCCAAGCAAATTTCCGCATACTCAGTGCGGCGTCACGCGATCTGCTGAACCCATTGCCTCCGCCAGGCGGGCGCCTCGAAGGGATCCCCGAAATACTGTGTTTCGTGGACGACCTTGCCGTTGCGAAACTCCATAATACTCACCGTGTATGCCAGTCGCCCCTGGTACGTGATTGTGTATTCCGTGATCCAGAGATCCCCGCTTCCGAGAATCCGCTTGACCTTGAAGCCGGATGGCTTGCCCGGATGATGACTCCGCAAGGCCTGCAAATTGCTTCGCCCGAGGATTCGCTCGCCCGACTGGGGATAATCACAAATGGCATCGTCATGATAAATATCGTGTTCCGCGTTTGCATCGCCGACTGCCGACGCGTGCCAGTGCGTATTCAGGGCTGTACGGATTTGTTCCTCTTGCATGGCAGTCATGGTTACACCTCCAAGCTATTTTGTGTCGGTATTACTCGTCCGGATTCAAAAATTAGATGCCGGGTGCCGCAGACCGGGCGCCAACTCCTGATTAACAGAACGCAAGAGTATAGGCGCGAACATCGTTGCATAGGTCCTTATTGATGGGCAAACCGGAAGTTGAACTAAGAAGAGCCAAGCGGGCCATAAGTCCGCTTCAGGGAAGTGCGGGGGATTCGTTGAACCCTGATTCCCATCGCTGACAGCAAATCGGAATTGCTCATTACTGACCTTTGAAGAGCACGCGTGATGGCAAGCGGTGCCGTATGATAGAGTTTTCGGCGGCGAGCAGGAGGGGCAGGGCATGAACGTTGAAGCGCAGGCGACGTGGGCAGACGGCGAAAGATTCGTCGCTAGCGCGAGCAGCGGCCATGCCATCGTGATTGACTCCGATCGCAAACGGAACACTGCTGCGGGTCCCATGGAGATGGTCCTGATGGGCCTATGCGCCTGTACGGCCACCGACGTTGTGAGTATCCTGCGCAAGAAACGTGAGCCGTTTGCCGGCGTTCACGTCAAAGCGGAAGCAGTACGTGCCACCGAACCCCCCACGGTTTATACTTCGATCAAACTCATCTATACGGTTTCCGGCCAGGTTTCTCGCAAGTCGGTTGAAGACGCTGTCAGGCTGTCCGAAGAGAAGTATTGCGGGGTTTCTGCGATGCTCAAATGCACGGCAAAGATCGTTACTGAAGTGCATCTTTCCGGAGCCGCGGAAAGCGTTGGTTCAGCAGAGAAATAGATTTGGCGAGCCAAATAAAGAAACATTGACGATGTAGAAAGAATCTAATCAGCAAACAGGGGGAGTTCTTTTCATGTCGCAAAAGAAGGTTGTGGTGTATAGCCAGCCCGGTTGACCGCCGTGCTCATGGGCTGAGTCCTACCTTTCGGAGAAAGGTATTGAATTTCAAGTGAAAGACGTAAGTTCTGACCAGCAGGCGGTTTTTGAGCTGGTGCGCACCTATAAAAGCCGTTCAACGCCAACAATCGTTGTCGGGGAACAAGTCATGGTCGGTTTCGATCCTGAGCGCCTGGACGCGATGCTTGCGGAGTGAGCTCGCAGCCAGACAGTCGGTAAGCCCCGCGCCGGAACGGCATCCGTGGCGGGGCTATTTTTTTATCGCCGCGGCTACATTTTGCTGGGGCGCCGCTGTTGCCGTCGGTAAGGCAATTTTCAATGGCAGTCTCTTTGCCGGCCATGCCCTGATCTCTCCCATGGTACTGACACAGACCAGGACCACCTTCACCGTCCTGGTTTTTGGCCCGCTCCTTTTGTTGCGGTTTGGCCGCCGCATCTTTTCCGTCAGTCGACGTGACCTGATACTTTGTGCGCTGGTAGGAACCCTGGGCGTGGCCTGCTCCAATTTTTTCTATTACCTTGCCGTGCAGAAATCGACCGTCTCATTGGCGATCACCGTGCAATATACGGCGCCGCTGTGGGTATTGCTTTATATGGTCGCGCGCGGCAGGGAACGTGCCACAGTTCAGCGGGCTGCGGCGGTGTTGGTGGCAATGCTGGGAACCGGATTGGCTATTGGCGTTTTCCAGACGGGAATCAAGTTCAGTGTTATTGCCGTATCCGCGGCTCTGATGGCTTCTTTCGGATTTGCCTTCTATAACATCGCCGGCCAGGGCCTGGTTATGCGGAATCACCAGTTCACGGTCATGTTTTATATGCTGCTCGGTGCGGCGATAATGTGGACCGTGATAAACCCTCCCTGGAGGCTGCTTGCGCAGGACTTCAGCGGGCAGCAATGGGCATTTCTGTTTGTCTTTGCCTGTCTCTCCATGGTGCTGCCTTACATGCTCTATTTGAGCGGATTGAAATATCTCGACCCCACGCGCGCCGTCATCACCAGCTGCCTGGAGCCGGTCTTCGCCATCCTGTTCGCGGTGCTTTTTGTAAATGAAACTCTACGGGCTTTGCAGGTGACGGGAATCGTGGCCGTGCTGATTGCCACAGTGATGGTTCAGATCAAGCCGCAGCCGCTGACTCATCCCGAAGCGACGTAAGAAAAGGCGGCCCGAAGGCCGCCTTTTGCAGGTGATTCCGGCAAGTGTTCTCAGAAATAGGTGTTCTGATTGAGCCACCGGAGCCGGGTAAGTACCGGCGTCTTCAAGTTAGCCTTGTTACTGCCAGGCAGGACGCCTGTTGAAGGGAACCATGGTGGTGCAAAATCATTTGCAAAACGCTTATCAAACAAAACATTGCGCTGGTTCGCGTTGATGTTTTTAATGTTGTTCTGAATACGACCACCCACAATAGTCAATGTTTGTATCTGATTGCCGATATTCGTCAATCCGCCGGTTCCGGTGGCGGAAATCGTCGCCAGCGAAGCGTCGATTTGCAGATTGCCATTGGCTTGTGTATTGGCCAGTTGTATATCGCCGTTGGCGGTAAAGATCCCAAGCGCCTGTCCTGTGTCATTGGTTGGAATCAATGTATCAATGGGCGTTCCCGTGGGCGAAGGCGTGGTGGGCGTGCCGGTGACGGGTTCTGACTTGTAAAGGATGTCGCCGGTGATTGTCACGTTGTCAACAGCCGTAATGGTTAATGCAGTGCCGTCATTAATGGCTGGTTTGCCCTGCCCAGGTCCGGTTAGCTTGGTGATATTTCCGTCCACGTAAAGCATGGTGTCAGGGCCCATAGACGCACCTGTACTAGGATCGAATTGCTGAGGTACTCCTGCGATGGTGAGGTTCGTGCCTCCGGAAGACACAACCGTTGTATTCAACACCGGATCGATCGTAATCGTCGTAGTCGTCGAGCCTTGCGTAATCTGATAGATCTGCCCCTTGCCAACCGCGGCTGGGCTCAACACGACTGAGGCATCCCCCGATACCATGATGCCGCCGCCGTTAAATGTGGCTTTGCCGCTGCTATTCACGCTGTAAGGCAGGTAGACTCCGGGAGGAACCGCTCCACTGGCCGGATAAGAAGTTTTATTGATGTTCTTCAGCGCGCTGCTCAATTGAGCCTGCGTGGGTTGCGGAACCGTAGTTCCGTCTGGATTGACGCCCTTGCCGTCAAGCACGGCTTGCTCCTGGTTAAAGCTGTTTGCCGGGAGCTTAACCTTCGCTTGCCCCGGGGCGAAACCTTGCTGGGCATTTACGTTCCCAGGAAGGGTCTTGGCCCCCGCGGGGCAGCCATTTGCCGTGCCTACGGTAGGCCCGGCCTGACCTAGCGGATCGGTAAACGTGTAGTTTCCGGTGCCAAAATTCCACGATCCGTTTGTAAATACCGGGCCCGTAATAGTGCCGGGAACCAGAGTTGTTCCATCGCAGACGTTGTATGTGTTAACAAACATGCCGTAACCTGCAAAGTTGAGTGCAGCAGGGCTAGGAATGATGGCCGTAACTGATAACCGGCCTGAATCAGTCAGTATCGTTTTTTCCGCGCCTTGCGACACACCAGTCGAAGTGATCGTGTAACCGTAGGTGTAGGTTGCCCCTTTCGCCGTCGCCGGAAAAGGAGTGCAAGCCAGGCCGGCATCCGTGACGCAGGATAGCTGCGTAAACGTCAAATTCGCAGTGTAACTTCCTGGCCAGGAGTTCGCTGCATTTCCAGTCCCGTTGCCAGTCACTTTTCCTGTGCCGTAGGCTGTATTAATGGTGTTCATGACCAAAGTCTCGGTCTGAGCCTGTTGCAGCGGATTTGTTCCTACGACAAAGGCGCCAGGATAGGCCGCTCCACCCGGCTGAAAGATAGGGGTGAGGGCTTGCCGCATGATGTTGATTCCGGAGTCAGCGGCGTAGAAAGAGCCGCGGAAGTTCCGGTAATAGCCGTTGATCAACATATCGGATCTGGATGACCACGCCATGGCAAGGGTAAGTCCCGTCAAGAGCATTAGAAGCAGCAGCGTAGTGATCAAAGCGACCCCGCGCTCATCTTGCCTGGCTCGGCGCCTCTTCTGGAATTTCTTGTTTTCACGTTGCATATTGCCTCCTTAATTCGTGTTCAGGTTCCGCGGATTAATTACCACGGAGACGCCTTGTACCTGGTATGAACCCTGATCGTAAGCGTTCTTGAATGCACTCACAGTGTCACTGTTGGGTGTTGCCCGTGCTACTAACTGAATCTGTAGTGATCGGACCGAAGCCCAGTCTTTGGCGTAGTCGTTAGGATTGGTGGTATAGGTAGAAATGTCGCTGCTCCACGCGCCAACCGTGAAGCCGATGATCTGCTCGGCGATTACGTCCTGCGTCCCTCCAACCGTCCTTACCAGCTTGGGATTTGCCGGATTGGTGGCATCCACCGAATAGGTGGCGCCGGCCACAAGCTTGACCACGTAGTCCAGCTGGGGATTGAAGGTGCCCGTGAACCGGCCACATTCTGCTGCATCGTAGAGATGAAGGGGATCTTGAAGGATATCTGCGGGGTTGGGAGTGCCACTTGCTTTCCCGGGCGCGAATGTCCCATCGGCACAAGCGATGGTTTGGGTCGTGCTGGTAGTCGTTATCTGAATAGCATTTCCAAGGGAGACTGCGCCCGGGGCTGCTACCACAACAATTGAAATCAACGCCTGGCCAGCGGGCACATCAGTACCACCCTGTACAAACATCAGTTCAGTTCCGGTCGGAAGCAACGCTGCCCACGCGGTGTACTGGGCAGGCGTGCCACCTGATGGATTCGTAAGGAACAGTGTGCTCTTGGAAGTGTCGGCCGATCCAACCAGCGTGGCATCGGATGGCGCTAAAAGCGGTAGATTGCTGTCCAGCGAAATCAGAGTGAACTGGTCAAAACACGCTGCCACATAGGTTGCAGTAGCTCTGCAGGTTGCGCTTGTGGCCGGAGTGATGGTAACTCCCATGGGCGAAAAAGCCGTGGGAGTGGCCCCTGCGTACCCGGTCCCTGCATTCACTACTTCCATCTGCAACTGGGCGACGGCGTTTCGAAGCGCGATATTCAGGACAGTCTGATTTTGCGCCGTATTGAACAGCGGCATATGAGTGCGTACCAGACTAATTGCTGCCCCACCCACGGTCAGAAACAGCGCCATCGCCACCATGAGTTCCACTAACGAGAAACCTGCCGTAGGCTTCCGTCCCGTATTCTGTCGTAAAGACAGATTTTGCGAATTCCGATTCGAAACTATATGCGGGTTGCTCATTGCCACATCCATGCCACTTGAATTTTGTTGTACTGGCATTAGCAGCCTGTGCTCGTATCGCACGGCCGCACGGTGCTTGTCTGAAACGTTGCCGCCCTTTCCACTGAGTTGCCTGTCAGAGGAATCACAATCACCGTAAGTCGCTCTACGCCCGGAGCCGGTGTATTTGTTTCAAGCACCCAGCGCCGCTGAAAAGTGAGAGAATCATTGGCCGCCACCGCTCCGTTCTTATCGGCCGCATCAATAACAATGCCGCTCCGGCTGGAAATAAGCACCTGATCAGAGTAGTTGGCATTGTTGGCCGTCAGGCTTCCCCCTGGCGCCAGGGCTGTAGCGCTGTAGGTCTTGTAATCCAACTGGTTCAGATCCTCCAGTTTTTCCGACGCCAGCATGACTTCTGTTCCCAGGTAGCGCGACTGTGTTGAGTTGCCGAATAGCTGGGCAAGAAGCGCCGCCAACGCCAGTAAGCCGAATGCCAGGATGAATACGGCAAACAGGACTTCAACCATGGCAAAGCCGCTTGCAGCTTTACGGCGGGCTAATTGTGCTCGACGGGTTGACTGTGTCCTACGGAGTGACATTGATGCTTCCATAACTTGATACCGTGATCGTTTCCGGCGGTTTCCCGCCATAAGTTAAAACCATCGCCATCGGAGCCGCTGCCGACGTTACCTTGCCGCCCGGGCTGAACGTTAACGTTATGTTCGCGCCCAAAGTAACTGGAGTGCCGGATCCGGACAACGGCATCGGGCAGGCCGCCGCCGCGGGAAGACATGCGTTCACAAAAGCCCCGCCCGTGGGACATTGGTTCTGAATTTGATAAGTGTTGGCTGCTGCGAGAAAGACCACCTGATAAGGACAGCCGCGAAAAATCGCCTGGTAACGCGTGGATTGGATGACCCCGGTTACAGAAGAAATCGCTCCCCGAAGCCTGAAATAACTGGTTACGTTACCTACAAGGGGGACCGCCATTGCCGTCATGACCAATCCGATCAAGCACACGAAGAGCAACTCCACCACTGTGAACCCTCGCGGCATGCCGCGCTGGTTGATCCGATCTTCTTGACGATCTGTCACAATTTCTCCTTCACACCCTTGCAGCTTGGGTGGTGCCAAAGTTGTACTGCACTCAACTGAGCCATTCAACTTACTAAAGGACCTCTCGCCGGCACCCGTTGGGCCAGCAGCAACCGTTCTCATGGACGCTCTAAACAGCTGATTCACAGTGCGTTGTGCCTTCCCACACAGTCCATTGTGTGTTTGCCGTACACGCTTTTCAGGCCTATGCAGGGAGAGAGTTGCTCGTTAAAAAGATATCGGCCAAAGACCAGAAAGTCTTTAGTCGATCGGGGAGAATTCCAAAGTACTCTGGAGCAAATATCGTGTCAACGAGCAAGAGATATCGTCGAAAACCAAAGTAATAGAACCTTTGGCGTGAAGCGAAGAAACGAAAAGACTTCCAAGGCGCGCGGGCCCTCTTGAGCCAGATCGAAAGCAGGGGGAAGCGCGGACAAACGGGGGATTACCCAGTATGGCAGATATTAGCTGTAAAATAGGAGAAGCCATGAATCTACCACGCCTAACGCTGTCTTGCTTCCTCGCTGTGCTCTTGTCGTTGGCTTCGTTTGCAGGGAAAAAACCCGCTGTACCGGAACAAAAGACTGCGTCGATCAATGTGACCGTGATCAAGAACGCAAACGGCAAGCCCGTGAAAAATGCGGAGGTCGTTCTTCATCTCGTTGATATCCATGGCAAGCCCAAGCAGGAAGGCCTGGAACTGAAAACCCATGACGATGGCAAGGCGGAAGCGACGGGCATTCCGTATGGGAAAGTCCGTATTCAGGTGATCGCCCCGGGATTCAGGACGTATGGGGAAGACGTTAGCATCGATCAGCCCAATCTGGAACTCACCATAAAATTGCAGAAACCGGCCGAGCAGCTTTCTATTTACAAATGATTGGGCGGCATCCGGGGCAGAATGATAATCCCGTGCCGCCATTCATTCGCAGGTAACAGCAGCATCCACCACTGGGCCGGAGTGTCTTCTTTCTTGACATTACTGCGCAGGAATGTCATTTCTAGTAGCTTTATCTAACGCGCACATTGCAGAGCAGAGAAAGGTCTTTTGAAAGTCAGGGTCTTTTTTCACGGAAAATGTTTTGACGGGACGGCCTCGGCGGCGCTGTTTTCGCGGTTCTACCGCGAACGCATCCGTTCTGACGTGGACTTCCAGTTCACCGGCCTGGTGCATCGCGCGGGCGCGCTTTTCAATGAAGCCGATTTTGACGGCGACGAGAATGCGATTGTCGATTTCAAGTATTCCGCATCGCCCCGCATCACCTGGTGGTTTGACCATCATCAGAGCGCATTTCTCTCTCCAGCGGACGAAGAGAACTATCGCACCGGCGATAAGAGCCGCAAGTTTTTTGATCCTGATTTCAAGTCCTGCACCAAATTCGTGGCACAGGTGGCGGAGCAGAAATTTGGCTTTGATCCACGTCCGGTGGAGGAACTGATCCGCTGGGCGGACATTATTGACGGCGCCCAGTTCAAGAGCCCACAGGAAGCCGTGGAGATGGCGGAGCCTGCGATGAAGCTGACCATGGCGATTGAGTCCACGAACGATCCTGAGTTTCTTCCCCGGCTGATTCCTTATCTGGTGAGTGAGCCGCTGGCGCATGTACTGAAAGAGCCCTTTGTTGCATCGGTCGTGCCGCCATTGCTTGAGCGTCATCGCAAATCGATTGACATATTGCGGCAGCGTTCAGAGTGCAGGCAGGGAACCATCTACTTTGACATCAGCGATCAGGACCTGGAAGGCTATAACAAGTTCGTTCCTTATTATCTGCACCCCGACTCGGTGTATAGCGTGGGTCTGAGCAGCAGCAGCTTCCGCGTGAAAGTGTCTGTAGGGTCCAATCCGTGGACCGACCGGCAGAATATGGTGAACTTAGCCAAAATCTGCGAGCGCTATGGCGGTGGGGGTCACGCCCGCGTTGGGGCCATCTCATTTCCTCCCGACAAGGGCGATCTGGCGCGCACAGCGGCGGCGGAAATTGTTGCAGAACTCCGGGCGGCGGAGAATGTTGCGGCCAAGAGCCCGCGCTAAGCATATTCTGTCCAACATGACTTAGAACTAAGGACACTCTTAATCCTTTACTAATTCCGGGCTCGGAAAATCTGCTCGTATTCCTGCAAGGGGATTGATGCAGAGAAGATGCTTCGTTACTCTCGGAAGAGTCCTCACCGGCGGGTGAGAAACACAATAAATTTTGGAGAGCAAGAGTAGTGCAGAAGATAAATAAGTGTCTGGCTGCTGCCGTCGTCCTTGGTCTGTCTTTGACTGTGACGGCCCAGCAAGGTAACCCGAAGCTTCGCGTCAAACCCAAGGCCACGCCCAGCAACCAAGCCAAGCTGACGCGAGAGCAAAAGTTTGTCATTGATACGGTGCGGATGGCGGTAGCCCTGCCGGAGCCAGACCAGCAAGACAGGCTGCGCGTCCTTTCCACCGCTGCCGACGTGGTTTTGCCTATCGATAAGAAAATGGCACGGGGTTTTTGGAACGAAGGCGCAAAAATTGAGAGTGAATTGGTGCGGATTGGACAAACGCCCGCTGTGTCGATGATGTCCAGCGGCCTGGTGGATTGCGCCACGGCCCTGAACTTTGTGGAGAACCTGCCGGAAAGCGCCGTCCTTCGGGCGGAACAGTCCTTGATTGGTGCGATTACCAGCTGTCCTAAACAGACGTTGGACCCCGTTTCGCGCAAACTGGATGCCGGACTGGAGAAGCATGTGGTGGCTCCGCGTGCGCTTATGGCAGTGATGGCAGCGCAAGGAGCGGGATCGGCGTGGTCACAACAACACTTTGAAAAAATGTTTGGAGCGCTTCCGGATCCCAGGGAAAACGTCGCGGAGGCGGAGAATATTGCCGCCATGTATGCGCAAATGTCTGGTTCAGTAGGGAAGGACATAGCGGCCAAGACAGGCCTTGAGTTTCTCACCTGGCTGGGCAAGCAGGAAGATTCCCCGCTGCGCGCGTTGTCAATTCACATAACGACCGGGGCCATGCAGCAGGCGCTGGGCGAGGAAGGCTACCAGAAAGCTCTGGAATCAGATCTTGTGGCCAATGCCACGGCGCAAAATGCCGGGGAGCAGCGTGAAATTGAGCGGCCGGAGCCTGAAGGTGTTTCCATTCTGTCTGCAATGAGCAACCGGGGCACTGACCAGACGGAGCGATTGCGTGGTCTGCCCGCACCCGCAAGAGCTCGCGAGGCGGCTGCAAGTGGATTTGCCTCTGGCACAGGCGGTGACAGACAGCAGGCTGGCAAGTACTTTGACATGGCATTCAGCGCTGCTGACGAAGTCTGGGACGCCCGCACCCCGGAAATGAATGCCGCAGCCGTGGTCCAGGAAATCAGTGAGGCCGCCGCCCAGGTGGATTCACTGAATGCGTTGGCCCGAGCGCAGAAGTTGCGTGATAGTTCCGCGCAGGCAATTGCCATGCTGGCGGTAGCGCGCGTGGTAGCAAGCAATGGCGTTAGCCGATAAAAAAATCGGATAATTTTCGAAAATTAGAGGTACGCAATGTTGTCAGACAGGTCAATACGTTGGTAGGCTATCAACATCTCAAATCTTTTGATCAAGGTCTTCAGTTGGTTCATATCGTTGACGTCCAGTGCCCGAAGTGTCTGCGCAAGTTCAGGACCGTTCCCTCGGTCGTGGAGCACTCAGGATGGGTTTACTGCTCGGTTTGCGGCACACGCATGAATATCTCTGATCCCAAGCCGGTCACCGCCCTATCGCAGGATGGCAGCAGGGCCAAGTAGCGCAAGCGAGAATCGCTTTCTCAGCATCATCCAGGCAAGCCAACGGATTATCCGCGTTTCCCGGGGTGCGGCCGCCACCTCAGAGCCAGGTCTTAGCCAGAAGCACACATTTGCTTGGTCCCAAAGTTACTTGCCTGTGGCCGTTTATCGTTGTGCGGGGCAGGGTAAATCAACTAAGCTTGCGCCAACAAGGTCCCTGGAGAAATACGAAATGTTTCACCCCAGATTCCGGCTGGCGATCTGCTCTGTGCTTGTTTTTGCGGGGATCGCCGCAGGACAACGCACCGTTGCAAATGAACAGTCTCCGCGTCAGGCCCTCATTGAGATGCTGTCAGGAGGCGAAGCTCCGTTCAAGAAGCATTTGACCCTGGAGATGCAGAGCAAACTTCAGAATATGATGAAGGGCTCACCCGACAATGCACCCAGTCCGCTCCAGGTTTTAGCCGGTGCAAACTCTCCTGGCGGTAGCAAAATGCAGTCTTTTGATATTGGGCCAATTCTGTTCGCCTTCAACAATTCCCAGGAACATGAACGCTATGAAGTTGAGATCGATAGCGAAGAACCGCGCGGGGAAGAAGACATCATGGGCCTCTCGTTGCACCTGATGCGTAACGGTGTGGAACATGAAATTCCGGTGGGGCTCCATTTTATTGTGAAACTCAAACGCCAGACTGGGATCTGGCGGCTCAGCGCGGTTACCCTGAGCGCGACGCTGCCGGTGGGTGATCCCCGAATCTTAGAAAAATCCTGGTGGGGGCCTGCGCTTGCCGCTGCCACTGGAGCAACCGACGACGCGACTGCTACGTCCGCCGTGGTGATGGACGAACGCCCAAAAATGAATCCTTTGCGAGCGGTTCGAATGATCGGCATGGCAGAAAACCTCTACGCCCAAAGGCATCCCGGACTGGGTTATACCTGCTCATCTCAAACCTGGTAAATATCGGCAAAGGCATGGACGAAGAAGGTATGTACAAATTTATGGATGCCGAATTTGCCGGCGGTCTTTATAACGGCTACAGATTCACCATCACCGGATGTGAGCGGGCCCCGGCAAGAATGTTCCGCGTTATTGCCGAACCTGTGGGAGGCCGCGGCAAGGCGTATTGCTCCGACAATACAAATAACTTGCGCGCCGCCGATGACGGTCGCGGCTCTACCTGCCTGGTTTCTGGAAAAATAGCGCGCAAATAAACGGAGGAGTAAGCCCCTCCGCTATTTGCCGTGCTTTCAGAACCGATTATTAGCTAGGACTTCGGTGCGATCAGGACTTCTGTACTTGCAGATGGTTCTCCACAGAGAAAACTCCGGGCACGCCATTCGCGCGAATATTGGCCGCATCTTTGTCCGCCTGTGAATTCACCACGCCTTCCAGCGTAACGTGGCCACTCTTTACAATAATGTGGATGGGCGGCACCGATCCCATCGAATAACGGAAGAGACGTTCGTCATTAAAAATGGCCCGCGCCACTTCCCGGCGAATCCGATCGTCGTTACCCGAAGCCGGCAGGATCTCGATCTGGTTATTCACGCTCTCCACACCTTCAATCTTCTTGACAACTTTTTCTGCCGAGTCTTTCAGGATGGCATCCCGTACTTGTCCCATTAACGTCACTTTGCTGCCGTCCACTTTGTACTGGAGGTTATCAAAGATGGTGAGCTGAGGCAGCATCACCAGTTCGTGAAAAACTTCGCGCGAGATCCTGTCCTGCATGCGCTGTGAACCAGTGGCAGCCTGCCCCGAGCTGCCGGTATTCTGGGCCACGCCCATTCCGGACATAGCAAAACACATCACGCCCGCTAAAAAACAACCCAGGACTTTATTCATGAATTCCCTCCTCCTGCAATTCGTATTCCCTGCAACTTAGATGCAAGGGGAATTGATGATGTTGGGAGGGCGGTTTTAGTGCGCGAGCGACGCGATTTTGGCCGTCATTCGCCCCGGGTAAGGCAATTGCCTGCGTGGTACCTAGGGTGAAAGCCCGCTTGTTGAGGTTTTCAGCGTGAGTACAATCGTAATCAACTTCCCCCGGCCCAGATCCTATAAAAATGCCCCTTCGATACGCACAGTACTGCGCGGATTACTGAAGTACTGTTGCCCCAAATAAGGAACCACTAAAGAATGTGCAGGTACAGGCCGAAAGCTGTCGCTCGGGATCGCCCGGCCGGCGATTCGAGCACTAGGAGAAGCTTAAAAATGAAAAAATACTTTACGATCTTTGCGCTGGGGATGATGGCACTATCCACAGCTGCATTCGCCGGCACAACGGCGACCAACACCAACACGGTGTCGCCGACTCTACAGATTTCGGCCACCATCCAGAGCGCCGTTCAATTGACGCTCAGCACAGGTACAGCAGCGGTGACCCATTGCGCGGTTACTCCTGGCGGAGCCACGGATTACGCCATGAGTTTTGGCACGGTTGACGCGCTGGGTATCAACAACGGAGCCTGCAATAAGTTTGCTCCGGCCACACCTGGCGTCACGAACGCCGTTTATTGGTCTGACTATAACTTAACCCCGGTCTTCACCAGTCAGTCGGCGACTGCCGCCACGACGATCAAGGCCCAGGTAACTACAGATTTTGCCGCTCCGCACAACATCTTTGTCGTGCGTGACAGCGCTAACTCCAGCACCGCTCCGGCCAACGCAGCAGCGTTTACGGCGTTGAACACGGCGGCGCAGGACACCATCGTTGGTCCCGGTGGCATCACCAGCGGTACCGCAATCACGCGTTTCATCGGCGTGGCTGTAACACCACTGAACGGTCCGCCCGCAGTGCTCACCGGACTGCAGACGGCCACGGTCACTTTTACCTTGACCGTTCAGTAACCGGCAGTTTTGTTTGTTGCACGGGCTGGCATTTTGCCGCCCGTTAGTGAATCGGGATGATGAGAGTATGCGACCATGACTATCAACGCCCACACCTCCCCGTCGTGAAGTCCGGTGGGAAGGTGTGTTGGTCGTTGTGTGTCCGGTCGCATTCCACTTTCATCATTCTCTTTTTTTTACTTCTTGCGGCAACCACGCAGGCCCACGGCGCTCCCAGTTTCTCGCTGCTGCAATCGCCCGGTGGCCTTGGCGGCACCCTGGTTGGAAGCAATTACGTCAATACATTCGGGACGATGAACGCGCTGGGAATCGGCGCGCCACAAAGCGGCCTGACGCTGGCGGTGCTTAGCAACGGCGCACTCTACTTCACACCGTTCCAGGTGCGATTTCAAGGTCTTGGCGGAACCCAAAAGGCTTCACTCACAGCCTACGTGAGCACCAACTTCGCCCATCCGCTGGCCCAGGTGATCCAGAACTGCCCGAATACAGCAACCTGCACGATATCCGGCGGATATGGCGGCATGTCAACAGTGCAGGCTGCTCCCAGCCCAGTTGCGACAAATCTTGGCAATGTGACGGTGACCTCGGGAATCGGGATCTTTCTTCCCGACAACAATGGCGCCGGAGCATTCAACGGCGTCGATAACACGGCGGTCGTCACTTATGTAATGCGGGACGTGGCGAACAATCAAATCCTGCAAACCGCAACCTGGTCATTCAATGCAGCTCCGAACAATACGGTGCGCGATGCGGTGCAATTAACGCTGGCGGCAGCAACAGGCGGGTTGGCCGTTACTCCCCAATCCGACTACCTCATGAACTTTGGAAACGTAAATGGGCTGGGCTTTGGCCCGGCCGCCGGTCTCACCACAGTGGCAGCGGCTGGAGGCGTCATCTACTCGACTCCATATCTTCTACAGCCGGTGTTTACCGACTTCACGTCAACCACAGGCACAATCAAGGTGTTCGTCAGCACAAATTTTGCTCATCCCACGGTGCTGCAGGTGAGCGACTCCGCCGCCGGCGCCGGTCCGTACAGCAACATAGGACTCACGGCCGGGACAGCAACACAAATCACCAACCTGGCGGCCGACCGAAGTTCTATTACCCGTTTTCTCGGCTTGTTCGTCTCCAATGTGAACGGAGCCACATCTTTCAGGGGAAATGACTCCGCCACCCTGACCTTCACGCTTACGGTGCCCTAATAATGATGAAGATTCAACTAACAAAACGCCACCACTTGTACCTGTTTGCGGCTCTTATTGGCTTTGCCACTGGCTGTCTCCATGTGCATGCGCAGTCCCTTGGCCTGGCGCCGGCGCAAGTCGTGGAAAAATTCAAGCCTGGTGTTCCATTCGAGTTCGATCTTTCCACGGTGAATACCGGTGAAACGCCAGTGGACATGAACGTGGAAATTACCGATTTCTGGTATGACGACAAGAACGAAAAAGTTTTCTCGTCGCCGGGAACATCGCCGCGGTCGGCAGCCAACTGGATCCAGTTTGTCCCCAACCATTTCGAAGTAGCGCCGCACGGCACGCAGAAGATGAAGGCCATCGTGACACCGCCATCTGACGCAAAAGGCGGTTACTACGCGGTGCTCTTTGTGCAATCGAAGCCGCAACTCTCTTTTCCCAAGAATGACGGAAAAGGCGTGTTCACCAATATGCGGATCGGTTGCCTGGTGCTGCTGCGGGCTGAGACCACGGAAGAATACAAGATAGAACTGAGCAACGTAAAAGTGACGCCGCCCGCCGAAACCCACGGGTTAAGCGTGGACTTCGAACTTTTGAACGCCAGCAACACGCATGTGTTTCCTGCGGCGCGCGTGGCGGTGCTGGATGCCAGCCGGAAACTGGTGGCCAAAGCTGAAAGTGAAGAGAAGCGCTTCCTTCCCGGACAGAAAAATACCATGCACGTGGAGTGGGGTGGCAAACTGCCGCCAGGGAATTACATCGCGCTGCTCACCGTAGCGTACGGGGAAGACCGGATTGAGACGCAGCAGATTGCGTTCAGCGTAGCAGAGTAGGGATTGAGACTTTGAAGTTGCAACGGCAAATCACGGTGACGATCACACTCCTGGCCAGCATGCTGTCTATGAGTCTGCTCGCTCCGAGCCTGGTCGCGCAATCGACTGACGGAAATGGCGTACCTTCCCTGGTTGAAGTCTACTGGCAGTGGTCGCGGACCATTAATACTCCGGCTTTGACCAACATCATCGTGCTCGATCAGGAGATCGCGCGTGTCGAAGTTGCAGGCGATGGTCTTCAGATCTATGGCCTGGAGCGCGGCGAGACCGTGGTGCTGGGCTACCTGCGGGACAAGCCCGTGAGTATCCGGGTACGGGTCGTACAACGACCGCAAGTTACAATTTCGCCGGCCATGCTCCGCCGCCAGAGTGAGATGGCGCAGGGAAGCTTTGGCTCCGCCGTGCAGATTGCCAACGGAAATGGACAGACAACAACATCTGTCCTGAATGACTTTAATTGGACCCAGCAAGCGGGCCCGCAGGGCCGCTTGTATATCAATACGCAGGTTGAGGATAACGATCTTCAAGGCGGCCATGCTTTCAACATCCGGCATGGAAGCCTTGCCTACCGCAGCCCGGGCATTGACGTGAGCCTGCTCGATAACCTTGTGAGCCTCACCGACAACGGGCGTGAATATCACCAGAGTGCCTTCTCGTATTCGGATTCAGTGGAGTTGCGCGGCGCCGGCGTGACAGTTCGTCATGGCGAAAATCAGTATATGTTTTTTGGCGGCTCAACGATTCCGTTTTATTTTCTTACACTGGGTTCCACCCGCGACATCGCCGGCTTTTCGTTCCAGCGCAAACAATCGAAAAAACTGAACCTGTTTGCGACCACCAGCTACATCAACTCGCCGGTTGACTTCCTGAGCCCGACCGGCGGGCGGCAGAATGACTGGATGCAAACCGGGGGCTTTGGCTACCAACTCAGCGACAAGTGGAACATTCGGTCAACGGGCGGCGTGAGCACCCACGGTGGAATGGGACGCGGTGAGATCAACTACGTGAGCCATCGCTTAACGTTCTTTGCCGCCGGCGGTTCATCGTCGTTGCTATTCCCATTGAATCGAGTGGAGTCATTGTTTTCCGGCACCACCTCGGCAAAGGCCGGGCTCACGGTAAGCACCAGCGATCGCTTTACCGAATCCCTTTATTATCAGCACACCATCACGCAGCCTTTTGGCAACATCCTGCACGCCGGCAGTTCGGACTATCTCACACCGGCTTTTTCGTGGCGGGTAGATCCCAAAGATGATGTGAATTTCAGTTACACGTTCAGCCGCAATGACGGCGGATTTTCTACTCAGGCCACCACGGGCAATCGCTTTGATACCAACTGGCGCCACCAGTTCACACCGCGCATTTCCAATGCCGCACAGTTCACCGCCGGCTCAGTCCAGGATCCGTTGCAGCTTAGCTCTCAAGATGAATTTGCCATTCGCGACTCGGTTGCGTTCCTGATCAAGGGCGGAAGCATGATGGTTGGCTTTGAACACGACCGCCGCAATCCCTCGCTGGTACAGAAACTTGGATCTGAACTGGAGCTTCTATCACCGGCGTTGCAGACGCTGTTTTTGCAGGACCCGATTTCCTTTGTGCAATCAAACAATCTGCCGCCGGAAATAAAGGCGCTCCTGGACGCACAAATACCCATCAGTACATCCCTGTCCGCTTCGGCCCAGTTGCGCGTCGGGAAGAAACTCAGTCTCAATCCAAATTTCTCCTTCGCGCGCACATCCACGGGGAAGACTGACTCGTGGACGCCGTTTGTGGGATATTCTCTGCAGTACCAGGTGCGTCCATCACTTGATTTCAACTCCGGATTGACCAATATCTGGGTGCTGGGCAGCACGGCCAATACCATCCAGCGGACTACGCTCATGTACTTTGGCTTTACCAAGCGGTTCAGCGCCATGCCCGGCGCGCTGATCCCATCGCGCCATGCAGGACGACTGATTGAAGGCCGCGTGTTTCGCGACAACAACGTGAATGGCGCGTTCAACTTTGGCGAACAGGGCCTGGTCGGCTTACGGGTTCGGCTCGATGACGGCGAGGTTGCCGAAACGGACGAGCAAGGACGCTATAAGTTCACTGACGTCAGCCAGGGTGAGCACACTGTATCGCTGGCGCTGACGCAGTTTTCCGAGCCTGTACGCATGACCACCAAGAACCAGGCGTCAGTAGACTTGATCCGGCAGAAGATCGGCCTGGTGAATTTTGGCGTTGTCGACTTTGCGCGAATCACAGGCAGCGTGTTTAACGACCTGAGTCTTGATGGCAAACGATCACCGGATGCAAAAGGGCTGGCTGGAGTCCGTCTGAATCTGGATGACGGCAAAAAACGCCGTACGGTCGTAGCGCAAGACACCGGCGATTTTGAAGTCGATGACCTGACTCCCGGCGACTACATGATTACCGTAGATGCAAGTACGTTACCGGCGAACTACTCGCTTCCAGAAGACAGCTTTACTCTGCATGTGACGCCGGTTTCCACGGTAGTGGAAAACATTCCCGCGAGAGCGATGCGGTCGATTGCGGGAAGAGTGTTTGTCAAAGTGCTGGCGGAGTCCGGCGTCCAGCCCGCCGATTCCGGCAAACTGAAAATCGGCGGAATGCCTCCCGGTTCGGTGCGCAGCCAGCGCGGCGGGCAGGCGGGCGGACGCGTGAGCCAAACGGGACGCGGCCAGGCGCAGGGAACTACCGGCGCTTCAGCCGGTGGCGATTACAATCTGGTACCAATTGCAGGCGTTCAAATTACGGCAGGACATGGCGTGGCCAAGACCGATGAGAATGGTAACTTCCTGCTGCGTGATCTGCCCGCGGGTGAGCTGACGGTGACGCTGGTTCCGGTCAAAGACCTGCCGGAAGGAATGAAAGTGCCTATGGGACAGGTGAAAATGCCGGCAGATCCCATCCAGGTGCAGGGCGCAACCATCGTGATCAGCAACCCGGACCTGGCGCCGTATCTGACGGACGCTCCCAAGCAGTAATTGCCTTGTCTGTTTTACCGTTTTCCATGAAATAGAAAGAAGAGTTCGATCACCAGGATCAGAACCACAATGAATTCCAAGAGGAATGCGCGTGCCTGATGAAATTCTTCGATCATGAAATCGTAGAGTTCATCGGCGGTACGCAGCTTTTCCTGCACCAGAGCCTGGTAATCGGCGACGCCAATTTTGACCGCGCAAAGTTTATAGACCCGGGCAAAGAACATGTCGCCGACAAACTTAAGGGCGTTATTGGTGCGCTCCGTCAGTTCGGTCACATCCAGCAGCACCGTGCGCAATCGGGCGGCTGCGGACCGCATGCGCCATCCATACAGAAAGCCCTTGCGAGTTTCAACGAAGTCATAAACTCCTTCAAGTTCGCGTGTCAGCAGCTCGTCATAATGTCTAAACTGCAAGAGCTGCGAGTTGGCATATTCCAGTAACCGGATCGTTGGCTCCGCTCCGGCGGGTGTATCAAAAATAAAGGCCGCATTCCACCCGGCAACGATAAGGTCGTTCGGGTAATACGACATGTAGCCCTGAAGCACTTCCGCGCGCTCCTGATCAGCAAGGGGCGTCAGTTCTCCACGGACAATCTGGCTGATTTCTCGTCCGTGCTCTTGCAGAAGAGCCGCGCCGTTGGTTGTTCCAGCGACGGAATGCAGATGAATTACGGAATAGTCTTCGTTGAGCCAGTTCTGGTAGGGTTTTACCAGTGCGCCGCTGACTTTGGTTAACCGTTCACGAATAATGTTGCGGCAAAGATCATCAAATAGCGTGCCCGAAACCCAGCTCCCTGCAAGTTGCTGGAGGTCCTCCCACGAGCCGAAAAACGCAAAGCGCAGGAGCACACTCACGACACCGTAATCGTAATATTGAAGCGTGACTTCAAACCGCTCGCCGGTGGAGAGAGACAAGGGCGGCAAAGGCTCAATCACCGGGGGCCGTTCAAACCGCACGTGGGCCGGCGCTGAAGCTTTGAATTTTGCCGATAATGGCGTGCCCCCAGTGAGAGGGGGGAGATCAGAGAGCCTGATCTCGTCGGCAACGTCATACAAGTTTAAGACGACGATAGAGCCCTGAAGGGAGGGCATGCTGTTGTCCTGGCTAGTAGGGACTTCTGGCTAATAGTGTACCGTGCCAGAGAGATTTCTTATTGGCTCAGCGGCTACTTCAGCACTATCGAAATGGTACGCACCTGCTCTTGCCGGGCCACATGGTTGTCCGACTCCAGGAGCATCGAATGGTCTTCTTCCGTGACTGAGAATTCGTCATGCGGGGAATTCAGGTCGTACAAAACTGAATCTCCCTTGAGCTCGTTATTCTTGTCTTTGTCACGGTGGTGATGGCCTACCGCCGGAACCAGGTGGACGGTGATCTGCAGGTTCGCCTGTCCGCCACGACCGTGGGTTCGTACGTCCTGGGCAGTCAAAGGCAGGCTCATGAAGAATGCGGCGACCACGAATGCGCCAAAACCAGCGCTCAAAGTCTTGCGGAACTGCATGCGGGGGGAAGTACAAATGTACATACGCATTATCTATCCTTCCACTCTGATTACTATCGGCGGAACGGCGTTGTGCCTTGAGCAAAAAAACCTGAGTTCTGAGACGGAAACGGGGCCGGTGAAGCAATCTGGGATGAGGCACCAATCATAGCCAAATCAACGAGGAAACGTCATCCGCGTTGGCGAATTTTTCAGCCTACGCGGGATTGCGAAGATCGGTCTGGCATATTTTTCATTTTTTGATTCCAAATAGGGAACTATTCCGGGAACTTTGGGGCGTCAGCGAGCGTCTTAAACGGTGTTCGATTCCGAACAGCCCGTTGCGTTAGCGAACACCAGAAGTGTTGTTGTAATGCTACTAATCAATCGTTTATGGTATTGTTATCATGCAGTTAGAGTGAGTGTCACTTCGGCACAAAACGTGCGATTCCTTTCTGTGCCGCAAATGCGGGGCACTTGGTAAGCGGAATTCTTTCGGCGACCGGCGCCGCTGCCCTCTGATAAAGGAGTTGGGTATGCGTGAACTGAGGAAAGCAGGCTTTGCCCTCTGCGTAGGAATGTTTCTATTGATTCTTACCGGTTTTGGCCCTAAGCGCAGCACAACGGTATCCGGTGGTGGAGAAACTGATGCTATTGCCCGCCATGTTGCCATGCTAAGAGCTGGGAAGCCGCAGCAAAAAGCTGCAGCCGCATACTGGCTGGGGCAACAGAAATCCGCTGCCGCGGGAGCAGTCGATCCTCTTCTGGAGTTTCTGGGTGACGCCACTGAAGTTGACGCAAAACAGTACCGCCAGCGACCGCTCGAAAAAATGACGCTGGGCGAGGAAGTAGCCGCTGCCCTGGTCAACATTGGACATCCTTCCGTTGAACCGTTGATTCGGATCTTGAAGAATTCTCCACAGGCAGAAGCGCGCAAGAACGCCGCCTGGGCACTGGGTGCGCTGCACGATACCGGAGCTACCAGCAGCGAGATTTAAAAACCCTTCTTTCAAGAACGCGAGGACGAAGCAGTAATGGGCGCCAATCGTGGAGTTGGGTCACTCTGTGCGCGGGCTGTGAGAGCCTTTTGGATTGGCCAGCACCCACTTGTGTAATATTCGCTCCCGTAGTGCCGTACCCGACTGAATAAGCTGATAAATCTATGGGAACTTTGCTGCAAGACCTTCAATACGCCCTGCGCATGCTGCGCAAGAGTCCTGCCTTTACCACGGTTGCGGTTTTGACGCTGGCGCTCGGCATCGGCGCAAACACGGCCATCTTTAGTCTGGTAAACGCTGTCATGCTCAAGATGCTGCCGGTCAAGGACGCCCGGTGAACTGGTGGTGGTGGGAGATCCTCAGGATGTCCATCATTACTCCATGGGCGATCCTCGTGTAGACCTGTTTTCCTACCCGCTCTATCGCGAACTGAGCGCCGGCAATGGAGTCTTCTCCGGCATGCTGGCTTCAGGAGAGGCTCATCGATTGCGCATCACGCCTGCGGACGGTACCAGGGAAATTGCGGGCGGCGTTACCGGAGTGCTGGTGAGCGGAAACTATTTCTCTGTCCTTGGGGTCAATGCGCTTTACGGGCGCGTGCTCACTCCGGAGGATGATACGGCTCCCGGTGCGCACCCTTTAGCTGTGGTTAGTTACAGTTTCTGGAAAGAACATCTGGGGCAGGCTCCGGATGCTGTGGGGCGCGCCATTCGCATTAATGACAGCGTGTTTACCATCATCGGTGTGACGCCGCCGGGATTCTTTGGTGACACGGTGGGGGACCAGCAGGACCTCTGGGTACCGGTGACGATGCAGGAGCAAATCCTTACAGGAAGAAAGTGGCTGGAAAACTATGAAGCTTCCTGGCTCCATTGCATCGCTCGATTGAAACCGGGCGTTTCTGTGGACCAGGCTCGCGCCAATATGAACGTGATCCTGCAGCAACTGGTGAGCGGTCCATTAGGAGCAAAGCTTAACAAAGACGACCGAGAGAACCTGAAGACAGCAAAAATACAGGTCTCTGCCGGCGGGGGTGGTTTTTCCCAACTGCGCGGAGACTTTCAGCAACCTTTGGTTTTGCTGATGTCGATTGTCGGTCTGGTGCTGGTGATCGCGTGCGTGAACGTAGCCAATCTGTTGCTGGCACGGGCTGCGGCGCGACAAAAGGAAATTGCCGTGCGGATAGCCATTGGCGCGGCTCCCGGACGCGTGATTCGACAATTGTTGACGGAGAGTGTGTTCCTGGCATTTGCCGGCGGCGCGCTCGGCTTGCTGATCGCACATTGGGGGACCGCTGCCCTACTGCGTTTGAGCAGGACCAATGAAATGGAAGCCTCACCTGACTTACGCGTGTTTGCGTTTACCGCAGCCGTTTGTTTCCTTACAGGAATTCTCTTTGGACTGATCCCCGCCTTGCGCGCGCGCAAGGTAGCGGTGGCGCTCACGCTTAAATCCGGGGCGCAAAGCGGTGGCGGCGCCCGTGAGGGATGGAACTGGGGCAAATCGCTGGTCACCGGACAAGTTGCCCTATCGTTGCTGGTACTATTTGCCGCCGGACTTCTTGTGCGCAGTCTGCAAAACATTCGCAACGTGGACCTGGGTTATAACCGGGAGCATATCCTTTTGGTTTCCACCGATCCTTTGTCCGCTGGTTACGACAAATTGCGTATTACCCAGTTTGGCAATGAGATGAGTGCGCGGTTCTCCAGTATTCCCGGAGTGCGGGCAGCCACGTATTCCAAGAACGGCCTGTTCAGCGGCAGCGAATCTTCCAACTCGATTAAGGTAGAAGGGTACACTCCGAAGAGCGGCGCGGATACCGATGCAGGCTACGACGAAGTAGGTCCGAACTATTTCAGCGCCGTGGGAATTCCGCTGCTGCTGGGAAGAGATATTGGTCCACAGGATACGCAAACTTCATCCAAAGTTGCCGTAATCAATGAGACCATGGCGAAGTTTTATTTCGGGGCGGCGAATCCGATTGGCCGAAAATTCAGCATCGACAGCCCGGAGACCAAGGACCAGCAGGTAGAAATAGTTGGTGTGGCGCGCGATGCGCGCGACCACGAACTCAAAGAAGCAGTCCGGCCGAGATTCTACATTCCCGCCGCACAGCTCTCCCTACCGAACCCGGTATTTAATTTTGAAATCAAGACGGTCGGCAATCCCCTGGCGGTGGTGGAATCTGTACGAAAGCAGCTCAAGAGTTTTGATGCGAAAGTTCCGGTTTACCGCGTCCAGACGGTCACTGAAGCAACTGAGAACAAGATTCGACAGGAAGTCCTGATCGCCAAGCTCTCCAGTTTCTTTGCCGGATTGGCGCTTTTGCTGGCCTCAATCGGACTGTACGGAGTGCTCTCCTATTCAGTGGCTGGCCGGACACGCGAAATTGGCGTGCGCATGGCCCTGGGGGCGCAGCGCAGCCGTGTACTCCAGATGGTTTTACAGGAAGCAGGAAAGCTCGTGTTGCTGGGTGTGCTGCTTGGCATTCCAGCGGCGATTCTTGAGCAGCCGGCTCTTTGCCTCCATGCTGTTTGGGCTCAGCCGCACTGATCCGGTTTCCATGGCGTTGGTGATTGCTATTCTTGCTGGCGCATCGCGCTTGTGGCAAGCTTTATTCCGGCACGCCGCGCCACCAAGGTCGATCCGATGATCGCTTTGCGGTATGAATGAGAAAATAAGTGCATTCTGTAATCTGATAATTGGTATGGGCGACAGCCACACGATTTACTTGTCCATTTACCAAATTATTAATGACCAATATAAGGCACGACAGCGAGCCAGTATTGAACGAGCCAACGCAGGTTTCAGATAAAGGACATATGATTCAACTTCGCAATGTTGAAAAAACGATCAAGAGCCCGGCAGGGACTGTCTGGCTGCTGCGCCGCATCAACGTCGACATAAAGGAGGGCGAGTTTGTCACCATCATGGGCCCTTCCGGCGCGGGGAAGACCACGCTGCTCAGCATTGTTGGCATGCTGGACGACGGCTGGGCCGGCGAGTATGTTTTTGCCGAACAGCTGGTGCACAAATTGGATCGCAAGAAACGGGCTGAACTGAACCGCAAGTATGTGGGCTTTGTGTTCCAGAGTTATCACCTGCTGGACAATCTGACGGTGCAGGAAAATATTGATGTGCCGCTATCTTACCGCGATATTCCGCGGGCGCAACGCGCGTCAATGGTGGCGGATATTTTGGATCGCTTCCAGATTGTCGGCAAGAAAGATTTGTATCCCAACCAGCTTTCTGGCGGACAGCAACAGCTTGTGGGCGTGGCGCGCGCGGTGGCAGGAAATCCAAAACTGATTCTGGCCGACGAGCCAACCGGCAATCTGCATTCCGGACAGGCGAAAGAGATCATGGAGCTGTTCCGCAAATTGAATCAGCAGGGAACTACGATTATTCAGGTAACGCACTCTGAATCGAACGCGGCGTTTGGCAACCGCATTATCCAGCTGAAGGACGGATGGGTTGTGGAAGATTCCGCCGTGGTTCCGGGCAGCGCGACGGCATGAGCGGTTTGATGCGATTGAGTTTTTGAAAGCAGGAGAAGTTTGGTGTCGACTAAAGCGCAGGAATTCGTGAGCACCACAGCAGCCAGGTCTGAGCCTGTCAGAATCCTGATCGCAGACGATCAGGCCGATGTTCGCGAAGCGCTGCGTTTGCTGCTGAAAGCTGAAGGCTTCTCCACGGAGACGGTCAGCAGTCCTGCGCGCTGCGCTGGAAGCGGTACAGACCAATGAGTTCGACATCCTGCTGATGGACTTGAATTACCAACGTGACACCACCTCAGGACAGGAAGGCATTGACCTGCTCTCCCGCGTGCAGCAGGCGGACAGCAAACTGCCCATTGTAGTGATGACGGCGTGGGGCAGCGTGGAACTGGCGGTGGAAGCCATGCGCCGCGGCGCGCGAGACTTCATCCAGAAGCCCTGGGACAACCATCGTTTGCTCAGCATTATTCGCACGCAAGTGGATTTGTACCGCATCATGCGCCGCGCAGAACGGCTGGAAGCGGAAAACAGTCTGCTGCGCGCGCAGAATCGTCCGGTATTCATTGCGGAATCGAAAGCGATGGAGCCGCTGCTCACTTTGCTGAGCCGCATTGGGCCAAGCGATGCCAACGTGCTGATCACAGGCGAGCATGGCACCGGAAAAGAAGTTGTGGCGCTCACACTGCATGCGCTTTCTTCGCGCAGCGGACGTCCCATGATTACGGTTAACACCGGCGGCCTGCCGGAAGGGACGTTTGAGAGCGAATTGTTTGGCCATGTGAAAGGCGCGTTTACTGACGCTCGCGCGGACCGCGTCGGGCGGTTTGAACTGGCGGACCGTGGCACGCTTTTTCTCGACGAAATCGCCAACGTCCCCATGAAGCAGCAAGCCAAGCTTCTGCGCGTGCTGGAAACCGGCGAGATGGAACGCGTGGGTTCTTCGAAGACCCACAAGGTCGATGTCCGCGTGATTTCCGCCACCAATGCTGACCTGAAGTTGGAAAGCGCTGAAGGCAGGTTTCGTCCGGATTTGCTGTTCCGGCTCAACACGGTTGAACTTCCCATTCCGCCGCTGCGCGAACGCAAAGAAGACATCCCGCTGCTGGCGGCCCATTTTCTTAAGCTGTATGCGCAGCGATATCGCAAGCCAGTGAAAGGGTTTGACCCTTCGGCGTTGCAGAAGATGCTGGATCACGCATGGCCCGGCAACGTGCGCGAGCTCGATCACGCCACGGAGCGAGCCGTTTTGATGAGTACCAGCGACCACATTCAGTCCGCCGATCTTGGTCTGGAAAGCGACAAAGCCGTTGCCGGACGCATTGAAGACCTCAGCCTGGAAGAAGTTGAGAACCTGCTGATCAAGAAAGCCCTGGCGCGCCATTCAGGTAATATCAGCCATGCGGCGGACGCGCTCGGTTTGAGCCGAAGCGCGCTCTATCGTCGCATGCAAAAGTATGGCGTCTGATCCGCACTCTCAACCCGTTCGCAATTTTGCCGCCGTCAAGCCGCATACCCGGATCAAGCTGAATTTCGATACGCGCATCCTTCTAATGACGCTGATGATCAGCCTGCCCGGCGCCGTCGTTGCCGAACTTTTTCTCTGGCTGGGCAATCACTCCCTGGAATTGAAATGGACCGTCACGCTGTTTATCGTACTGGCCTGGATGATCGGCAGTTCCATGCTGCACGGCCAGGTCATCCGCCCGATGCAAACGCTTTCGAACATGGTCGCCGCTATCCGCGAAGAAGATTTCTCTTTCCGGCTGCGCGGCGGCGGACGCGAAGATTCCCTGGCCGACCTGATTTACGAAATCAACTCGCTGGCTATCCGGCTGCAACAACAGAAAATCAGCGCGCTTGAGGCCACCGCACTGCTCAAAAAAGTCATGATGGAGATCGACGTCGCGGTCTTCACCTTTGACCAGCAACAGCGTCTGCGCATCGTTAACCGCGCCGGCGAGCAGCTTATGGGACGCATCGCCCCGCGCATGCTCGGCCTCACCGCGGAAGAACTTGGGCTGAAAGAATTTCTGCAATCGCCCGGCCCGCAGACCGTGCAGATGACGTTTCCCGGCAAATACGGCCGCTGGGCCATCAGCCACACTGAATTCCGCGAGAACGGCGTGCCGCACCAACTGCTTATCATCTCCGATCTCAGCCGCGCCCTGCGTGAAGAAGAGCGTCAGGCGTGGCAGCGGCTGATCCGCGTGCTGGGCCATGAGCTCAACAATTCGCTGGCGCCTATCAAGTCCATTGCCGGCACCCTGGGTTCGCTTACCGCGCGCGCCGCCCTGCCTGAAGACGTTGCCCAGGACATGAAGCAGGGCCTGCGCGTGATTGAGAACCGCGTTGAATCGCTCAATCGATTTATGCAGGCTTACACGCGGCTGGCGCGCATGCCTGCGCCCACACGCGCCCACCTCGATATTGGCCCCATGGTGCAGCGGGCGGCTTCGCTTGAGCGCCGCCTGCAAGTCCAGACTCTGGACGGCCCGGCCGTCACCATTGAGGCCGATCCTGACCAGATCGAGCAGGTGCTGATCAACCTGATCCGCAACGCCGTTGACGCCTCGCTTGATCCCACGCTCAAACATCCCGGCACGGTTGAAGTGGGCTGGCGCACCAACGCGCGCAGCGTTGAAGTCTTCATCCGCGACCAGGGCCCCGGCCTGCTCAACAGCGACAATCTTTTTGTCCCATTCTTCACCACCAAGCACGGCGGCAGCGGCATCGGTCTGATCCTGAGCCGCCAGATCGCAGAAGCCCACGGTGGCGTGTTGCAACTCGCCAACCGCTCTGACCGCACAGGCTGCGAGGCTGTGCTCGCGCTGCCGATCACGTATGACGGGACGGGGGGGTAGGGAAGCTTTTTTTCGACTTCCATACTTGTGTGGCACCGGCGCCCTCGCCGGTGGGTTTTATCGACCTTCCGACTCTTGCTGTTCTCCGCGTCTCCGCGCCTCCGTGGTGAGCTTTTGACTTTTCCGGTCTTGGCTGTTCTCCGTGACCTCTGTGGTAAAAGGTGTTGGTTTATTCCAGTTTCGATCAGTGTCATCAGTGTCAATCAGTGGTAAGGCTTTCGGCTTTTTCCGATCTTCGCTGTTCTCCGTGTCTCCGTGCTTCCGTCGTGAGATTTTGGTTTTCCTGATCAGCGTTTATCCGCGCCAATCCGCGGTAAGTCTTGTTGTTTTCTCCTCCGTGTTCCTTCGTGTCCTTTGTGGTTAACGGTTTTGCGTTTCCAATTTCGGCAATCATCGTCTTCAGCTCAATCACTTCCAGCGGACACTCCTCCCAGTTATGCTCCCAGCACACAATCAAGTCGCAGCCGTTCGGATCGTGCCCATGCTTCAGGAAATTCCTGCTCTCCTGTTCCAGTTCAATTCTTACGCGTTGCAGCTTGTCTCTTCCCACCATCCGCAGCGCCTCAATATCTGGAAACTGCGCTTGCACCCGCAATACAAGAAAGCCGAGCCGGTCTGCGATTGCCCCAAACAGAAAGAGCACTCCAAACTCATTCGTCGGCGCAAATACCAGTGCCCCGCAGTGTATCGGCGTACCGTACGTGGGCTCGCCCGGCATGGTTTGCGCGAACGGTCCTGCGAACGTTAGCGGGCTGGCCGGCTGTGGTTCGCGCGCATCATGGACGAGCGCCAGCACGTCCTTCCACTCTTCCGCCAGCTCTCCGCTCGACTCGGCAAATTTTTTCAGTCCGCCCGGCACAAAGTTCCAGCTCACAAACCGAGTCTTGAGCGGTCTCACGCTGTACTGGCTTAGCGCTCCATATTCCTTCATCGTCGGCAGTTTCTTCAGCGCCTGGCTACCCGCGCCCAGTCATGGAACAAATTTTCCATGTCCACTTTCCGCGCGCCCGACGCTCTTTCCAGCTTGCATTCGCGCAAAGCTTGTTTCAGCGTCCCAAAGTTCCGCGTCAAATCGCGGCGGCTTACTCCACCGTGGGTCTTCAATTCTTCGCGTGTCGGTACGCGCCCCAGATTCGTCGCGCACCGCAAAACGGCTGCAATCACTTCTTCTTTACTCATGTTTTCTCCGCAGAAAGTCTGATTTTTTGTGGCGCCGGCACTCTTGCCGATTGATAAAAGCGTGAATGGGCAGACGTCATCCCATTAGGCCCCGTCCGCGCGCGGTCTTCGCGCGGAGCTTTTGGGGTTGCTTTTTCTGGCTAAGAGCTAATGGCTAAGAGCTAAAGGCTGTGTTTTGAACACACATGTCCCCGGGATTAAGGGGCTGATTCAAACCACATGAGGCCGCGGTAACTGTGGACCCAACGGTGGCCCGCAGACTGCAGGGTTGCTGGCCTTTTCGGGCGTTTCAAGGGTTCTTCCCGCCGATGCCGCTCTCGGTCTTTCGCCTCGCATTATCGGCGAAAAAAATACGGCAGTCAATAGAATTCTCCCCTTGTACCAGCGCGAAATTGGACATCTCTGGCATGTTCATTTTCGCACCAGATCACACTACCTCTGGTCGGCTTGCACCACTTTCACTGCGTCCGTAGGGAGAAATATGCTAAAGACGGTTCCGCTTTTCCCCGGTTTAGTCGTACTGCGCACTCGGATTGAGCCGTGGTGTTTTTTTACGATGCCTTGCGTCACCCACAGCCCCAAGCCAGTTCCCACATCTACTTTCGTGGTATAGAAAGGCTCAAAGATTCTTTTCATGTGCTCCGGTTCGATGCCCGATCCTGTATCGCCAACAGTTACGCGAACACCCGAAACGCTGTGGTCATTCCAGCAGAAGCCCATCGAAACTTTGATGGAGAGCTTACCCCGTTGCCCAATCGCGTCAATCGCATTGGAAATCATATTAGAAAATACTTGCCGTAGCTCTCCGGCGAAACCAGTAATTCGAACTTCAGGATCATATTCCTTGTTCACAATGATCTGTCTCGCCTCAAGCCTCTTACCGTATAGAAAGAGAACATTGTCGAACACTTCGGATATGTCGATGGAAATAGGGGATGACGAGTCGCGATAGAATCCCAACGTTTGCTTGGCAATGTGGCTGACCCTTGCCAGCTCTTGATCGGCCAAGTCCAAAAACCGTAGCACTTGTGTGGGCTTTTTTCGTGCCAGATACAAGAGGTTGGTTACTGCTTCCAGTGGGTTATTGATCTCATGGGCAATGGTTGCCGATAACCGGCCTGCTGCGGCCAGCTTTTCGCTTCTGCGCAGCGCAGCCTCCGCTTGCTTGCGTTCCAAGATGTTTTGTAGCACCAGCAGGACGCCAGTAATTTTGCCCTTCGTGTCCCGCACCAAGACCGACGAAACGCTGACTGGGATAACCTCTCCCGCACCAGATCGAACCTCTGTTTCGAGGTATAGCTTCCCGCCCGGTGATCTCTTTAAAAGCTTCACCGGTGTGGCGGCAATTTCCGGATTGGGCAACAGGTCAGAGAACCGTTGGCCCACCAGGTCTGTGCCTTGCCGCTCCAATAACCCGTTTGCGGCCCGGTTCGCTTTCTTGATCCGCCCAAAGAAATCTACTAAGAACATGGACTCCGACATTGAGTCAATCAGGCGCTGCAAAAGATCAAGAGTCTCTTCGGTCTTTGCCGCCTGCCGCTCCAGTTCACGTTTTTCCAGGCGTCTGCGTTCGGTTACATCGATACCAGTGAGAATCGTATAAGTTGAACTAAGCTGGGTTCCGGGCAATACACTGCCGGACAAAGCAATCAGACGGGTCTCCCCGCCTCGGGTAATCCATTGACTTTCATATTCCTGCCGTCCTGGCATTGCCTGTGTCGTGCTAAACATTGCTTTGAATTGATACGCCTCTTCCGGTGCGATGAAAATGTCCCACACAGGCCTGCCTTGCACCTCCGGCAGCGTATAACCGGTGATCTCTTCGCAGGCCCGGTTAAACCGCATAATGCGGCCTTCTGCATCGAGCACCACCACCACGGCCCCCACCGTATCAAGAATTGCGCTGACAAAATTGCGTTCTGTTTCCAGCGATTCTTCGGTTTTTTTGAGATCGGTTACATCGAATCCCACGCCATGGATAAACCATGGCCGACCGTCGGCGGTGCGCACCATCTTCACTTCGCAATGCAGGGAGACGATGTGACCATCACGGGCTATGACGCGGTATACGGAACGCACCGGCGCTCCGGTCATCAGCATCTGCGCTGCTTCAGCGCTCCACCGCGTCTTGTCGTCGGGATGGATATGCTGGTACCACCGTATGGGGTCTTCAAGCCACTCTTCCTGCGTATACCCCATCGATTTTTCAATTTGGGGACTGACGTAGGCCTCACCAATTCCGCCGTCCAAATTGAGCATGAACACCACGGCTGGGATCTGCTCCACCAGAACTTTGTAACGGTCCTGAAGATTGGGAGGCTCGGATACGCTTTGCGAGGTGGGAACCGGAGGGGCGGTGCGGACGGACTGCTCAAGAAAGATACTAGACAGTTGGAGTAACAGCGTCTCCTCCGGACTGCCGCCGGTCATGCTCTCATCCAATATTTGCGTCAGCTCACTACCGGTGAGAGAAGCAGGCTTCATTTCTCACCTTATTAACACTGGACATTGGTCGCTATTAACACCGGGCATTGGTCGCTGATTTCAGTCTTTAGCTGAATTTCCTTTCTTTTTATTCCGCCAGGCAGGCTGTTTGTTGAGAGAGACCTGCGTGAATTTACGCAGCGCGTGAATCGCTCTACCGTATCCGGCTACGGCATTTGATGACAGGAGGGAACCGGGGGGTTGATCCATAAATGGCATGAACTTGTCTGGAAAGCCGGGCATGGTACAGCCAATGCAAATTCCGCCGACGTTGGGACAGCCGCCAATGCCGCTCATCCAGCCCCTCTTGCCGACGTTGCATTGCACCACTGGTCCCCAGCAGCCGAGTTTCACAATGCAAAGCGGCGAACCGTACTCCTCGGCAAACTGGGCCTGTTCATAATAACCACCACGGTCGCAGCCTTCGTGGACTGTAGCGCTGAAAAGCCATTTCGGGCGCAACACGTCATCCAGGTCGATCATGGGAGCCCGGCCTGCTGCCATGTAGAGGAGGTAAAGCAGAGTCTCCATAAAGTTGTCCGGTTGAACCGGGCAGCCAGGAACACAAACGATAGGGATGTCAGCCTTTGAGCGCCACTTCCATCCCAGGTAATCGGGCAGGCCCATACAGCCTGTGGGGTTTCCTTCCATGGCATGAATTCCGCCGTAAGTGGAACACGTGCCAGCAGCAATGATCGCCCAGGCATGGGGAGCAAGCCGGTCAATCCATTCGCAGGTCGTAATCGGCTGACCAGTTGCGTCATCGGTACCGAAAGAGGCCCAATACCCTTCCTTTTTATTTGTCTCGTCGGGAATCGATCCTTCCACCACCAGGATGAACGGCTCGACCTTGCCTTCGGCTGCCAGATGGAATCGCCTCATGAACTCATCGCCGTTTTCGATAGCAAGGAAGGGATTAAGGAAATTGACTTTAGGAGTCCACGGGATTGCCCCGCTAATAATGTCCTCAATGCTCGGTTGCGTGGCTGCGGTCATGGCAACCGTATCCCCATCACAGCCGAGACCAGCTGTTATCCACAAAACATCGATTTCCTTGAGCGGGAGAGATACACTCAACGAAGCTTCTCGTTTATCGCTGTCACCTGCCATTGCTTCTCCTGGTTGCCGGACAACACCGCTTTTCTTAGATGCCAGAAATGTTGCTTTCCGTCTTCCGTCAGTCAATGTCAGGCCGAGACACCTACTAGCAACTGCCGCTTACACGTTCTGGCGAAGCGCGGATAACAGAACGTCCGGCCTTACGGGTTTCGTCAGGATTTCAAATGTATGCCCTCGCTTCGCGGCTTGTTGCAACAGTTCTCCAGTCGCAGCATGGCCGGATATAAGAATGACGCGACAACGGGGCAATATCTGCCTTATCTTGACCCCCAACTCAATACCGTTAAACCCTGGCATGTTGACATCAGTTAGCAGAATATCCGGCGAGATGAGTTCAATCCATCGCAGCGCCTGACCAGCAGTGGACATGCCGAGCGCGTCGAAACCTTCATCCTCTAAAATCTCCAATAATGTTTCCCGAATCACCGGCTCATCATCCACTACCATGATGATAGGTTTTGGCCTGGCTCCCGGTCCCGATTTGCGCAGTTCTGGCACGAAAGAATTTTACCGCAATGGGAGTAATTTGCTCAATTGGCAGCTGGGGGGCCTGCTGCCTTCATCTGCTTTTACTATACCGTGATTGCTTTCACTCTTTCTGGGAATCCATCCTTGTATAAACGGAAGCGTAAAAAGCATTCGGCAGGCGCGCCCTGCAACTGGAGCCGTTCTTCCGCTTGGGCGCTGCACCGCGGGATATGCGGCCGTCCTGTCTAATACCGGTCATTCAGCTCCCAGAACTCCCGGTCATGAAGGAATTGCTCGATTGGCTGAATCATTACTTGGTCCCGTGAAGTAACTTCGGCGAACCAAAGTTTCGCCTCTGTTGTCGGAGCGCAACGCGGCGTTTGCTAGAATCCCTCCGTGCAAAAACCAACGGTCCCCGATTCTATCCAGCCCGCTGCGGGTGAAGAACTTGTATTGATGGCGCGAGCCACCGGTTTCCAGATTTACGTCTGCCGGCCCGACGCTGACGGCAAGCCGGCATGGACGCTGAAAGCGCCCGACGCCGAGTTATTCGACGAGCAGGGCAAGTCAATCGGCAAGCATTTTGGCGGGCCCACATGGCAGCTCAATGACGGCAGCCAGGTTACCGGCAAGATGGCGGCCAAAGCAGACGCGCCTGATCCCAAGGCGATCCCGTGGCTGCTGGTGACGGTGACTGGACATTCTGGAAGCGGCGAGCTGAGTGGCGTGACGTCTATCCAGCGGGTAAACACGATAGGTGGGCTTGGCGCCGGCGGCTGCGGAATGCACAGCGCAGAGCGGGGAAGTGGAGTTCAAGAGCAGTTATTCCGCGGACTACTACTTTTACGCGCGGCGGTAACCCAAACCTTACCACTGATAACACTGATAACACTGATTTACACGGATCAAAAAGCTCAATTAGAGCCATTTTTAAGTTTGTAAATCCGTGTCATCCGTGTTCATCCGTGGTGAGATTTGCTTTTTGTGCAAAGGGGCTGAATGCTGACCGCTGCGTGCTGATTACTGACCGCTCCTCACGCCACCGTCCGCTTCAACTGTCCGCAGGCGGCATAAATATCTCGTCCGCGCGGACGACGCACAAACGCCGGAATACCGGCTTTGACCAGCAGGTCTTTGAAAATCTGTACGCTCTGTTCTGCCGGCGTTCCGAACTGGATGCCCGGCCCGGGATTGAGCGCAATAAGATTCACTTTGCAGCGGATACCGCGCAGCAGTTCAATCACTTCTCGGGCGTGAGCAGCGGAATCATTTACGCCGTCGAGCAGGACGTATTCAAAAGTAATGCGCTCGCGGTTGCGGAGAGGGAAGTCGCGCGCGGCCTGCATCAGCATTTCCAGGTTCCACTTTTTGTTGATCGGCATAATGCTGCTGCGAACCTGGTCATTCGACGCATTGAGCGAAATGGCCAGCTTGGGCCGGACCGGCTCAGCGCCAAAATCATGAATGCGGGGAATAATTCCTGAGGTTGAGACCGTCATACGCGATTCCGGAAAGCCCACGCCTTCCACCAGCAGCCGCACGGCCTTCATGAAGTTGGGATAGTTGAGAAATGGCTCGCCCATGCCCATAAAAACAATGTTGACGCGCTGGCGCTCCATATCAACTTGGCGGTCATTGAGCACGGCGATGACCTGGCCAACGATTTCTCCGGCGCTCAGGTTGCGTTTCACTCCCAGCAGCGCCGTGAGGCAGAACTGGCAGTTCACGGCGCAACCTACCTGGCTGGAAACGCAGATGGTCGCGCGATGCCACTCGGAGTCGCCGGCTTCAGTGCCGTCACCGGTCTCTCCGTCGTCGCCTTCGGGCATCCAGACGGTCTCAACGGTCTCTCCGTCGGCCATGGCGATGAGGTAGCGGATGGTTCCGTCAGTGGATTGAAAGCTTTTCTCAATGCGAGGGTGCTTGATGTCGAGACCTTGTTGTTGCAGCGTAGCGCGAAATTCCTTGGGCAGAGTAGAGACGGAGTCGAGCGCGGCGAGCCGCTGGGGGTATAGGGCGTCAAAGAGCTGGCGAGCCCTAAATTCGGGCTGCCCATGTTTTTGTGCAATCCCGCTAAGCTCTTGATAATCAAGGCCTAGTAGATCGTCTTGGGGAGGCTCAGGCATGGAAAAACAGGGTACACCTTAAATTCTACACGCTTAGGGCCAGAAAGCGTCTGATTCGACTAAGGTCGAACTAAGTTGTTGATTAATATAGACATATAATTAACCTTGCGACCATTTCCAGTGTGTAAGAATCAAATGTGAATCACAGATGGAAACAGCAGTCCTAACCCGACCCCCTTTGACCGAGCCCAGAAACATTCAACGCGAAGTTCTTCCTAACGGATTGATCGTGCTGAGTGAAGAGATGGCCCACATCCGTTCCATTGCCATTGGAATCTGGATGAAGACTGGTTCGCGCGATGAATCGCCTGAACTGAATGGCATTTCACACTTCACCGAACACATGGTCTTTAAAGGGACCAAGACGCGCACGGCGCGTGATATTGCCCGTCAGGTGGATTCCATTGGCGGCAACATGGACGCTTTCACCGGCAAAGAAACTATCTGCTTCAATATTAAAGTGCTGGATGAGCACTTGCCGATAGCCGTCGACATTCTGAGTGACTTAGTCCTCAATCCAACTTTCGATCCCAAGGACATTACCCGAGAGAAGGGCGTGATTCTGGAAGAGATCAAAATGGATGAGGACAATCCGGATTATCTGGTGCATGAGATCTTTACCCAGAATTTCTGGAAGGACCATCCTCTGGGCAAGCCGATCCTGGGAACAAAGGAGACCGTCCGCTCCTTTGAGCAGGAGAAGGTATTCAATTTTTACCGCCAGCGTTTTTCGCCGAACAACATGATTATCTCGGCGGCGGGCAATCTGAACCATCATGCTTTTGTGCAGTTGATCAAAGAGCGCTTCTTAGGGTTGGACCGCGTACCCAACGGCTTCCATCTCCCGGCGCCGGCGGTCACACCGGGCGTGATTACCCGGAACAAGAAGTCGCTGGAGCAAGTGCAGCTTTGCCTGGGAGTGCCTTCACATCCCATTTCCGACGAAAAGCGCTACGTATCCTATGTGCTGAACACGGTGCTGGGTGGCGGCATGAGTTCGCGACTCTTTCAGAAGATCCGCGAAGAACAAGGCCTGGTTTACTCGATCTACAGCGACCTGAACCCCTACCGCGACACCGGCTGCATGGCCATTTATGCCGGCACTTCGGTTGAGTCAGTGAGGAAGGTGGTGGACCAAGTTCTCGCGGAATTCCTTGAACTGAAGTCTGGCCCTATCGCCGAGGACGAGTTGCGTCGCGCAAAAGATCAGCTTAAGGGCGGGCTGATGTTGAGCCTGGAGTCGAGTACGTCGCGCATGTCCAACCTGGCCCGCCAGGAAATGTATTTTGATCGCTTCTTCAGCCTGGATGAAACCATTGACCAGATCGAGGCGGTGACAGGCGAAGAAGTATGCGAAATGGCGAATGGTCTTTTCCATCCCGACAAAGTTGCTGTGACCGTTTTGGGCAATCTGGATGGGCTGAAGCTGTCAAAGGAAAATCTGGTTTTTTGAAAGACGCACCTAAGTATCAGGTTTTCCTCTGCGCTCTTTGCGTCCTTTGCGGTTAAATCCTTCGCCGCTTATCTTTCCACTACGCTCTCCAGCATTTCGAAAAACTCTGGAAATGAGATCTTCGCCGACTCTGCTCCATGGATCACGCTTTGTCCTTCGGCCCGTAGCGCAGCTACGGCAAACGCCATGGCAATTCGATGATCGCCGCCTGAGTCAATCTCCGCTCCGTGCAGCTTCTGGTTTCCCGGAACACGCAGCCCGTCGTCACGTTCTTCACATTCGGCGCCCATTGCACGCAGGTTCTGTGCCACCAGCGCAATCCGGTCAGACTCTTTTACGCGAAGCTCTCTAGCGTCGCGGATCTCAATACCATCGCGAGTGTATGGCGCAATGGCCGCAAGCACGGGCAGTTCGTCAATAAGCGCAACAGACTGTGCTCCTTCCACTGTAATTCCTGTCAGCCTGCCATGCTCAATCTTGACGGTTCCCACCAGCTCGCCGTGATGTTCTTCCAGATTGATGACGGAGAGTCGAGCGCCCAGGAGCTTCAGAACATCCAGCAGGGAAGCGCGCGTAGGGTTGAGCAGCAGACTTTCAATCACCAGGTTCGAGCCGGGAAACAATGCTGCGGCGCTCATGAAGAATGCGGCGGAAGAAATATCTCCCGGAACTGCGGCTTGGATTGCCGTCAGCTTTTGGCCGCCTTGAAGCGTAACGCGATTGCGGCTGCGCGAAAGCTCCACTCCAAAGGCTCGCAAAGCTTGTTCCGTGTGGTCGCGGGTTCGATGAGGCTCGTCAACGGTAGTTTCTCCATCAGCGAACAGCCCGGCAAACAGCACTGCGGATTTTACCTGCGCGCTGGCGATTGGCGTCGTGTAGTCAATGGCGCGCAATTTACCGCCGCGAATACGAAGTGGAGGCCGATCGCCGGCAGCCGCGCTGATCTCTGCTCCCATCAGTCGCAAAGGTGTGATGATGCGGCCCATGGGCCGCCGAGTGAGGGATTCGTCCCCATGAAGATCGCAGCCAAAATCCTGTCCCGCCAGAATGCCTGACAGCATGCGCATCGTGGACCCGGAATTCCCGCAGTCCAGGCTGTTTTCCGGCGCTTGCAGCTGCTCTCGTCCGTCAATTTCAATGGTGGCATCCTGGTTTTTTCGCACCGCGCAGCCCAATTGCTGGACGCAAGCCACTGTACTGGCGCAATCAGCTCCGGTAGAAAAGTTTGCCAACCGCGTTGTGCCTGCGGCAATCGCAGCCAGCATGGCATAGCGATGTGAAATGGATTTATCTCCAGGCAGCCGCAAAGCTCCCAGTATGTTCTTTGCCGGACGAATGATCACTAGATCTGTCTCTCCTGAAAAATGTTTGGGTTGAGTTGCCCGTCAGCGCTGAAAATATTATTTGTAGAATGTTTCTCTAAATACAACTCCCATATTTCATAAACACTCTCATTGTCAGCACTCGCGCGGAAGCGCGATGCCAACAAGAGGTACCCGGGTAGGCCCTGCCCCCTCTCCAGGATTTCCTCTTCGGATAATCCCAGATTAGCAGGTTGTTATGAAGACCCCTCGGGTGATCGTTCTCTCTCTCGGATTTCTTAGCTGCAGTCTTTACCTCTCGGCGCAAAGGATGGGTCTGGATCCTTCACAGCCGTCGCAATCGCCATTTTCCAGTCAGAGTTCTCTGGCAGGCGCTAATTCAGGGCTGAATTCCACACACGCGGACAGCCGCTCCATTAGCGGTATTGTTCATGACACACAAAACAACGGTTTGAAAGATATACGCGTTGAGCTTGCCGATGTGAACGGCTCAGTCGTTGGTTCGGCTTTCACGAATGCGTCAGGGTACTTTGAATTCACGCGCGTCTCCCCTGGATCCTACACAGTGGTCGCAACTTCAGGCCTGCAGCAGGCTTCAGAGCGGGTGGACGCAACTACTTTTTCGAACACGGTCAGTGTTCGCTTGCAGGGAGCTGGCCAACCAACCGACGGAGTGGACGGCAATTCCATCTCTATAGCGCAGTACCGCATTCCCGCAAAAGCGCGTGAAGCTTACCGCAAAGCGCGGGAGGCGGTTGAAAAAGGAAAGCTGGATGATGGCAGCAAACACCTCAGCAAGGCGCTGGAACTCTATCCTAACTATGCTGACGCTCTGACCCTTCGTGGCGTCCTGGCATTGAATCAGAGAGATTCGCAGGCAGCCATTGCCGATCTCGATAACGCCATCAAGGCAGATGGAAACTACGCCATGGCGTACATGGTGATGGGTTCCGCTTTGAATATGCAATCAAAGTTTGATGAGGCCATCCGTACACTGCAACGCGGTGAGTCTCTGGCGCCCAATTACTGGCAGGCATATTTCGAGATGGGCAAGTCATACATCGGCAAGGCGGACTATCCTGCAGCGCTCCGCCAACTCGAGCGGGCTGAAAGCCTGGCTCCCGCGGACTATCCGCTCATTTCCTTGTTGCGCGCACATGCGCTTCTGGCGATGAAGCAATTCCCTGAAGCCATGACCGCATTGCAGACCTACCTGCAGAAAGACCCAAAAGGCGCCAATAGCGTCCAGGCGCACAAGATGCTGGAACAGGCGCAGGCATTTGTTGCCAGCAATAAATAACGCTTCACCAGGAACGCAAATCCTCAGCCACTCTTTTTCGGAGTGGCTGGTTTGTTTTGCGCCTAAGTGTTTACCACGCGATCCTGTCCGCTTGCCGGTGCCGCGAGCATAAGAGGCTCCTCGGGTAGCACGATCCAGGCTGCACAGTAAGCCACCGCCCCGAACAGTCCAAATAGTATGGTGATCGCCCACACAATGCGGACCAGTGACACGTCCAGGTCAAAATACTCCGCAAATCCCAGGCATACGCCGGCAATCTTGCGCCCTTGGCGTGGACGTACCAGTTTTTTACGCGCAATCATGCCTCCAACCCGCTTGCCGCAATAGGCGCAAAGATTTGAATCATCGGAAATTACTTTGCCGCAATAATTGCAATACATAGGTTTTTCCTCCATCAGTGGGCCTTAGGACACGTAGTCAAAGCCTTGCTGATGCAATTTCTATCCAAATGATACGCATTTCCGCGCGTCGAAGTTCACACTTCGGGAAGAAGAGGCTTTGCTCCCCATGGCACGGCGTGAAGCGGACTTTGTACCACAATGGTCCAAAATTGCCGTTACCTCGGTAATAAGGAAGGCCCTAGTAGGTAAGGTTTCATGTGACCTGTTTTCGGGCAGTTTACCTGATATCTAACCTGAGCTGGAAACGGTACAACATTCCTGCTCCCCCGCATCCGGCGAAAAGGATACGGAAAAGAAAATTATGACCAGACCGCTTAAACCAGTCAAAGAGTTCTATACGGAACCCGAGGCCGCTGGCTATCTCAACATCCCCGTAAACGAGCTCCATACGCTCCTGGACGAGTACATTTTCAATGATGGCAGCCCGCGCCCGCAGGATCTTACGTTCTGCGAAGCCGATCTTGTGTTGCTTGGCTTTTGGAGCAAGACCAGGGATAATCCAAAAATCCTTCGGATGCCCAGGCGTCGGGAAGCCTGAACCTTTTACTACGTAATAATTTCCAGGTACATTGTCCTATCGGACATGGGTGTCGATGTAACTCATTGTATGCCTTGTAGTTACGTTCTTCTCATCTTTGGCACTCGATTTGCCCCTACTACGGTAAGACTAGGGGTTTTCCAATGGCACATTTGGCACCAAATTACGAGGAGCGGCAGGAGTTCTGGAAACCTGCAGTAGCTCCCCGGCAGGAAACTGCTGCGGCTGAAATTACTGATCAGGTGTGCCAGGAGTGCGGCACGGACTTTGTTCTAGGTTCGCGTTTCTGTTATGTCTGCGGTTCAGACAGGAATGCCAATCTTGCCGCAACTTCCGTGACCGGGCTGAGTGCCTGGATCGACTTTGCCTCGCTGCGCGAAGCATTGGGGCAGAGCAACGCCTCGTTAGTCGCGCTGGTAATGGGATTCGCGTGCGTCATCGCAGCCATTGTGACCGGATTTGTCTTCACTGCCACCACTCTGCTCGATTGGCAAGCTGTCCAGCTATGGCGCATTGAGTGGCTGCTGGGTGCCGTGGCAATGTTCGCGGCCGGCTTCCTTCTTAAGAAGAAATAGTTTTCTCCCCTTAAAAAAGGGCGGCGCGCGCATTCGCCGCTCTTTTTTATTTCTAGCAGCTCAGTGCTTTAGCTGACTCAGCCCTCCAATAACATCCTGTAGAAAATGCGAAATCATTCCCGGCCTTAAACTCTTTTGCCGTTGCGCCATCCATCCCAGCATGCAGCCCAGCACCGCGATGGTGAACATCTGCTTAGGGCCCTGATATGCGTGGACTGCGCCAAATATGATGCCTTGTGCCACCAGCCCAGCCGTGGCATTTCTCAATAGGCCGTTAAGTTGTTTTTGCAGATATCCTCTGGTGGTGAACTCTTCGCAGATCCCTGCGGAAAGCGAAACAAATATCCAAAGGATGATCTCGGTCTTGCTCTGCGGCAGTATTCTGCTGACGTTTGCATTGGGGCCGGCGCCCAACACTGCTGAGAGAGCTATCAGAACAATGTTTGAGCCGACGAGAAAGATGATTCCAATGCCCAGGTCACGCAGCAAATCAATTGGCTTAGACCATCTGCCCCCGATCACGCTCTTGATGGAAACTCCGCCCAGTCGAATCCCCCACGCGGCAAGCCCGAGCAGCAGCCATTCGCTTGCAATTGTGAACAGATAAGACGTTTCTCGCGATGCTCCGAAGGCAGGAAGACCCTGCCTGTGCGCACCCCAAGTTGCAAGTCCTCCCAGAGCAAGCAAGAACAGCGCGGTATGCCAGAGCGGAGCGATAAGATTGGGAGATGATGGTGCCGGCTGCGCCACTGCGGGGGCATTCATGTGTGGGTGTCAACAATTGGACGGCCGCCGACCCTATAAGAAAGCAAAACGGCTGCCCAAAGGCAGCCGCTGCTTTAGTTTACGAAAATATTCCTCGTCTTAGCGAAGAGGCGGTTTGGCTGGTTGCGTTGCAGTTCCGGTTCCCATGTCACTCGGTGGTGGAGGATTGCTGGGTACGGTTGAACTCGGCGACGTTCCGGTTGGAGTGGTGCTGCTTCCGGGCTGGCAGGGGTTGGTGGCGACGGTCGCCGAAGTCCCACTCGGACGTGAAGCTGATGCTGTCGTCGAAGTTGAAGAACTGCCAACGCCGCTATTAGCGGTGGTGGAAGTACTCGCCGTTGAAGGCGAGCTGCTCGCAGTTGTTGAGGTGCCGGTGCTGCCGCTGTTAGAAGGCGTGCATGGTGCGACGGTAGTTGACGTGCCGATCGGGGTCTGGGTGCTGCCCTGCGTGCCACCGGTTACAGATCCCGCGCTGCCCGCAACGCCTGGCGTTCCCTGCGTCGCCGCAGGACTGCCGGTGGAGCTGGCTCCGGGCTGAGAAGTTTGAACCGTTCCCATGGAGCTTGGCGAGGTTGAAGTTGTCCCTTGTGGAGTTGAGGTTGTTCCAGGCTGGGTGCTCGTTGTGCCTTGGGGCGTGCTCGTTGTCGGCGTGCTGGGTGTAACTGTGCCCGTGCTCTGAGCCGTGGCAATGCCTACGGACAGTGCAAACACCGATGTCGCGATAAGAATCTTGCGCATAGAAAGCTGCTCCTTGTGATCTCGCGTGGCCGGGTTCTCCTGCCACAAAATGTGACCCGCTTAAAAACCTGCAGTTAATCAATGGGATGCCTTACCCCCGTCGGGAGATGTCGCAGGCAGAGTTCCCGGACCTGACTATTTGCGGATTTCCAGCAACAAGCACGCCGTACCTTTTCAGCGTCGGGGTGCGCAATGGACAAATGAAGTGGTTTGCTTCTATTCTTCCGCGTGTACCTTACAATAAAATGAGAGTCTCCGCTGTAAGCTGATCAAGCACTTGTACTCGCCGGATTCGTATCGGTTTTTTCGTACCGTTTTTTTAAATGTTTGTTGAAGGGGATAGAGATTGAACTCATCGTTATTTCTTATCCGCGTGCGGCTCGGTTTTTTGCTGGCGCTGATTGTATTCTGTATCGCTCTTACGGGAAAGTCATTTGCCCAGGACGCTGATCTCTCGGCTGACGAGATTATCCAGATTCTGCAGGAAAACCCGGATGTGCTGGCTGAAGCCAAAACAGAGATCGTAAGTCAGCTGCGCGATCGCGGCTATAACGTTTCTGAAAGAGATATCACAGACGATCGCCTGTTCAGCCAGATTCGCTCGGATGACCGCGTGCGCCAGCTTGCCGCCAATGAACTGGCCAAGCGCGGTTTCGGCCCAGCCCAGCAGGGTGACCAGAGCCCCGACGAACAAATTGTTCCCTCTGGCCAGCAAAGCGGGCGACAAAATGACCAACAGAGTAATGGTCAACAATCGAGCCAGCAAAATGGCCAGCAAAACGGTCAACAGAACGGCCAGTTACCGTTTCCGCAGGCCAACCAGCGGCAGGGCACAACCGGACGGCAAACTTCCCAAAGCGGCCAACAGGGGATGAACGGCCAGATGCGTCAGAGGCGGCAGCCGCAAACTAACAAGGGCCCTTCCCAGGACCAATATCCTTTGCGCAACCTGCCCGCTTTACGAGATCTCTACACGCAGGCCGTAACAGACGAGACGAAACTGGAGCGGTTCGGGGCTGCTCTTTTCCGCAATAGCGCAGGCGCGGCGGATAAAGCTCCGTTGAGCGTTCCTGTTGGCCCGGACTATGTCCTTGGTCCAGGGGACGAACTGGTGATCGATTACTGGGGAGCTTCGTCGCAGCATATTCAGCGCTCCGTTGATCGCGAAGGCCGTGTCTCGATTCCTGAGGCCGGCTCCGTTGTGGTTGCAGGCCGTACTCTGGGTGAAGTCCAGCAGACCATCCAGAAAATGCTCAGCCACCAGTTGCGCGGAATTTCCGTGGACGTTACCCTGGGCAAGCTTCGTACTGTACGCGTGTACGTGGTGGGTGACGTTAAAAACCCTGCAGCCTATGACATCAGCTCTCTCTCCACCGCTCTGAGCGCCTTGATCGCCGCCGGAGGACCGACCGAGACGGGATCCTATCGCACGGTAAAACACTTTCGCGGTAAAGCTCTGGTTGAAGAAGTCGATCTCTACGACCTGATGCTGAAGGGCGTTAGTTCTGGCGAAGTACACATCGAGTCTGGCGATAGTATCTTGGTGCCTCCCATAGGCCCGCAGGTGACAGTGGCGGGAAAGGTACGCCGCCCCGCGATTTACGAGCTCCGCCGCGAGCAGACGCTGGACCAGATTCTTGATCTGGCAGGCGGCGTTCCAGTCTCAGGAGAGCTGAGCCGGATCAGGGTTGAGCGCATTCAGGCCCACGAACGCAAAGAGATGATGAGTGTAAACGTGGCTGGCGGAACGGGCCTGCAGGCGGCCGACGACGCCTTTAAAAGGTTCCACGTCCAGGATGGCGATGTCGTTACCGTTCTGCCCATTCTTCCGTACAGTAATCGAGCCGTTTACCTTGAGGGCCATGTTTTTCGCCCGGGAAAGTTTTCGTTTAAAGATGGATTCAAAGTCACTGATTTAATTGCCTCTTATGATGACCTGATGCCGGAACCGGCCGACCGTGCGGAAATTGTCCGGCTGCATCCTCCTGACTTCACTCCGATAGTGATTCCGTTTAACCTGCGCGACGTGCTTTCCAAACGCATTGAAGCGCCGAGCCTGGAGCCCTTTGACACAGTCAGGATTTTTGGGCGCTATGACACCGATGGGCCCAAGGTGTCCATTTTTGGCGAAGTCCTGCGTCCGGGCGAGTATCCTTATTCGGAAAGCATGACGGCAGCTGATTTGTTGCGCATGTCCGGCGGCTTCAGGCGCGCCGCTTATCAGGAATCGGCAGATCTCACCAGTTATTCGATCATCCACGGCGACCACGTCGATCTTGAACACCGCGAAGTTCCAATCAGCCGGGCGCTCGCCGGTGAAGCTGATACCGATGTTCTGCTGAAAGCCGGCGACGTTCTTACCATCCGCCAGATTGGCGGCTGGAATGATATTGGCGGCGCAATATCTGTTTCCGGCGAAGTCATGCATCCCGGTCGCTATGGTATTCAGCGTGGCGAGCACCTCAGCTCTATTCTCAAGCGGGCCGGCGGGTTCTCCAGCGAGGCATATCCTTACGCCGCCCTTCTGGACCGCGCCCAGGTGCGGGAAGCAGCCGCCAAAAGCCGGGAAGAAATGGTTACTCAGATACAGGCCCAGAATGCCGTCACCACTCCTGGTTCTGCCGGTTCCACTGGATCAACAGGGTCTTCCTCAGCCACGTCGTCAAGGTCCAGCGCTGCTGCGCAGGAGCGCGAACGCCAGCAGCTGCTGGCCAAATTGAAACAACTTCAGCCCAATGGTCGATTGCTGATTCACGTCAGCTCCCAGATTGAAAAGTGGGAAGGTACACAGGCCGACGTGGAAGTCCGGGCTGGCGATACGCTCTATATCCCAAAGAAGCCAACCTTTGTCATGGTCGCGGGCCAGGTTTATAACCCGATCGCCATCACCTTCAGCACCGGCAAACACGCCGAATGGTATCTCAAGCAGGCGGGCGGTCCAACCACGCTTGCGGCTAAGAAAGAGATATTCGTCGTCCGGGCCAATGGCACCGTTGTAGGCCGCAGTTCAGGGCAGTGGTTTTCCGGTAACGTTTTAAGCACTACCCTGCAAGCCGGAGACACCATCTTCGTTCCTGAGAAGGGCGCTGGTATCGGCATTTTAAAGAACCTGAGCCAGACCATCTCGTTGCTTTCCGGCGCCGCCGTGGCTGTCAGCGTAATCAGGACTTTCTAACCGAGAGAATGAGTTGACTCGAATGGGAAATTGCAGGCTTGCTTGTGTATTGGTGCTTTTCATTACAGCTACCGCAACATGGGGGCAGTCGAATGGTAGCGCGCCGGCCACTCCCTCACCCACGCCGATCCCACACGCTGTGGACGATTCGCATTATGCCAGCGACAATCCTTTAAAGTTCCTGCGCAACGTTGCGCGCGACCAGAAAGATATCTGGACCAGCCCCTTTAAGGCCCGTGTTCAGGATTTGAATTGGATAGTCCCCCTGACAGGCTTGAGCGTCGGACTAATTAACGCAGACGCAGAGCTATCCTCACGGATCAAGGGGACGAGTACGCTGGGCAAGCATTCCAGCACCATTTCCAACGGTGGCGTGGGCCTCGCCCTGGGCGGAAGCGGTGCTCTCTATCTGCTGGGCAAATACACCGGCGATGACCATAAAAAGGAAACCGGAATTCTCGCCATTGAGGCAGCTACCAATAGCCTTATCGTAGGTGAGGTGCTGAAAGCGGTGACGCAGCGTGCTCGTCCTACAGACGGCAATTTCAAGGGGGAGTTCTTCAATAGCACCTCAATCTCCAACTCTTCTTTTCCTTCGGCGCACGCTTTAATGGCTTGGTCCGCCGCCAGCGTTTTGGCTCATGAATATCCCGGCCCACTGACCCAGATACTTGCCTATGGGCTCGCCACCACGGTCAGCGCCGCCCGCGTCTCCGGACGCAACCATTTCCCCAGTGACGTGGTCGTCGGCAGCGCCATGGGATGGCTAATCGGGCGGCAAGCCTACAAGTCGCACCATGACCCCGAATTGCCAGGCGCGGGTTATGGGACTTTCGTCCATGAACCCAGAATAGAGGGATTTCCCGCAGCCGAGCGCGGTTCGCCATACGTTCCGATCGATAGCTGGGTCTATCCCGCCTTTGATCGTCTCGCTGCCATGGGAGTTCTCGACAGCGGAATCGCGGGGCTCAGGCCGTGGACCCGCAAAGAATGTTCCCGTCTGGTGGAGGAAATATCGGGCGAGGTCGATGAGTCCAATCCTGACGAAGCCTGGCGCATTTACTCCGCTCTGGCGCGCGAATTCGCGTCTGAGGTCAAAGGAGAAGAGACTGACTACATCGGCCTGGACTCGGTGTACGCTCGCGTGACTTCCATCTCCGGTCCTCCGCTCACGGATGGTTATCACTTTGGCCAGACCATTGTGAACGATTATGGCAGACCTTATCAGCGCGGAACGAATGCCTTAAGCGGATTTTCTTCCACTGGTGTGGCCGGAGCCCTCGCTTTCTCTGTTCGCGGCGAATATGAACACGCTCCGTCTGCTGCGGGTTTTTCGCAAGCCGTGCAAGATGCTATTCAGGTTGCCGACTTCAAGGGGCCTCAACCAGCCTCGCCTATCCCTGCCTTCAACAAGTTTCGTTTGCTTGATGCTTATATTTCATTGAACATCAAAGGCTGGCAGACCTCCTTTGGTAAACAGACTCTCTGGCTGGGTCCCACTCAGGATCCCTTTCTCTGGAGCAATAACGCTGAACCCGTTTATATGCTCCGCGTTGACCAGACTCATCCGGGGAAATTGCCGAGCATTCTGGGGCGGCTGCTGGGCGCCTATCGCACCGAGTTCTGGGTCGGCAAACTAACGGGACACCACTGGGTCGATACTCAAAATCCCGCCTTGGGAAGAGAGTTCAGCATTGGTAGGTCTCTTCCGCAACAGCCGCTGGTCAATGGTTTTAAAATCAACTTTAAACCCACGCCCAATTTTGAGTTTGGCGTCGGGCGCACCGGAGTATTTGGCGGGCCCGATTTCCCGATAACCCTGTCATCAGTCAGGCATTCTCTCTTTTCTGCCAGCAACTCAGTTGGCCCTGGCAGGGATCCCGGTGACAGGCGGTCGACCTTCGATTTCAGTTATCGTATTCCCGGCTTCAGAAAATGGCTGACGCTCTACGATGACTCTTTTGTCGAAGATGAAATTTCGCCGCTTGGGTATCCGCGTCGCGCTGCGCACAATCCGGGAATCTATTTGTCGCAATTACCCGGCGTCTCACACATGGACCTGCGGGTGGAAGCTGCTTTCACAAATCTGCCCGGCCTTATTCAGACTCCGCAGGGCGGGTTCTTTTACTGGAATACTCGCTATCTGGATGGCTACACCAACAATGGCAACATTCTGGGGAATGGCACGGTAGGACGGCAGGGAATTGCTTTGCGCGCTGACACCACCTACTGGGTCGCCTCCGATAAAACCTTGCAGATCGGGTATCGCAGTGAAATTGCCGACAGCATGTTTCTCCAGGGCGGAAATCTGCGGGACATTCACTTTAAGTCGGAGTGGGCCTTGACCCCGAAAATCTCACTTTCAAGCTTATTGCAGTATGAGTGGTGGAATTTCCCTTTGTTGACAGCGGGCAAAAAACAGAATGATTTTACCGCTTCATTTCAATTAACATATTGGCCGCATTGGAGACTGAAACGTGGAAGCTAGGGGCCAGGCCACCGTTCCCATTTACGCCCCCTCCATCCATCCGGAACTGGAGAAGAGGTACTCGCCTCCAGCGCCCGAGCCCGAAGACAAAAAAGGAGAAAAACTCTGGCTCCTTTGGCGTTCGCGCCGCTTTCTTTGGGGAGTAACGTGGAAAACGCTCATTGCCTCCACTGTTCTGGCTTTTGTTGTCCCGTCGCATTACAAGTCTGCCGTCAGATTTGTTCCCGGAGAAAATTCCAGCAGTAGCGGCAGCAGTTCCATGATGGGCCTTCTTAGCAAGGCAATTGGCAGTGACAACTCAAGCATGGGATTCGGCTTGGACGCCGCAAGTTTGCTGGGCGCCAAGACGCCGGGCGCGTTCTATGTTGAAGTACTGAAAAGCCGTACTGTCCAGGATCGCTTAATCAACCGCTTCGATTTGCGTGCTCGCTATAGCAAAACCACGTACTTTGAAGCTCGCAAGAAGCTCAGCAGCTTCACTGACATTGAGGAAGACAAGAAAAGCGGCGTGATCACGCTTACGGTCACGGACTATGAGCCCAGAATCGCCGCGCAGATTGCCAATGCTTACGTCGACGAGTTAAACCGGCTTGCCGTTGACCTCAATACGTCTTCGGCGCATCGCGAGCGCCAATTTCTTGAGGAACGCCTCTCCACTGCCAGACAGGATCTGGCCCGCGCGTCGGCATCCCTAAGCCAGTTCACCAGCAAGAATTCCATGGTCGATCCCCAGAATGAGGGCCGCGCTGTGATGGACGCCGCCGCCCGCATGCAAGGCGAACTCATTGCCAGTGAAACCGAATTGAAGGGGCTGCAACAGATTTATTCTGATGACAATGTGCGCGTGCGGACGCTTAAGGCCCGCATGGCCGAACTGCAGTCGCAGCTCAAGAAACTTATAGGCAAAAACAGTGACGCAGCTCTGCAAGAGCCAAACGCCGGCTGGTCTGCTCCTTACCCTTCCATGCATACGCTGCCCGGACTCGGTTCGCGTTATGCCGAACTCTATCGCGAGGCCAAGATACAGGAAGCGGTTTACGCTTTCGTGACCCAACAATTTGAAATGGCCAGGATTCAGGAAGCAAAAGAGCTGCCCATCGTTCGCGTAATGGACGCAGGAGTTGCGTCCGAAAAACGATCAAGCCCCATTCGCAGCCTGATTGTGGCTGGCAGCGTATTCGGCGCATTTCTTCTGGCGTGCTTCTGGGTAGTGGGTAAAAATCGTTGGGAACAGGTTCCACTCGACGATCCTTATCGTTTGCTGGCGGCTGATGTTACAGGCGAATTCCGCTCCGTTCTGCGAAAACTGCGGGGCAGGGCCTGATAGAAGTTGGCGTTGACAAAATACTGAGTAGGAGCACTCATGCCTCCCGGACACGAAGGCCGAGAATGGGAATTTCACCAGGACGCGGACCTATCCATCAAACGATATTTCCACGACCTTACCGCACTGATCCCCCAACTGCCCTATAGTGCCATCAACAGCATTGTATCTATCTTCCTTGATGCATTCGCGCAACAGCGGACGGTCTATGTCTTCGGCAACGGCGGCAGCGCCGCCAGCGCTTCGCACATGATGTGCGACATAAACAAAGGGGCGAGCGGACTTGTCGCGGGCAAGCGGCCAAAGGTCATGGCGCTGACTGACAATGTTTCATTGATAAGTGCATGGGCCAATGATTTTGGATACGAACGAATTTTTTCCGAGCAGCTTAAAACTTTTGTAAAGCCCCGCGATGTAGCTTTCGCCATCAGCACCAGCGGTGATTCTCCCAATGTTTTGCTGGCGCTGGAGACAGCAAGAGAGTATGGGGCTCTTACTGTGGGTCTGGGCGGCTGCCAGGGCGGACAGATGAAAGCGCTGTGCGATCTATGCGCCATCATTCCTTCCGATAACGTCCAGCTTATTGAAGACCTCCACCACGCCATGATCCACTCGATTTCTGTAGCCGTGAGGGAAAGTTTGCTCTCCGGAACAATCAAGACTCTGGCACGGGCGGCATCTTTTTAAGGCCTGCATGAAAATAGCTTTTGACTTGCGCAGAATCGGCAATCCGGGCATTGGCAGGTACATGAAGTGCCTGGCCGAATCCATTACCGCACAAGCTCCGGAACACGAATATCTGCTCATCCTGCCGCCGGAAGGCGAGCGCTTGATTCATGCGCCCAACGCGGAAAAACTGTGCACCGGTCTGAAGTATTATTCCGTCCAGGAGCAGTTCGAACTGCCCAGAATTCTCAGCCGTCGCAAAGTCGACCTGTTGCACTCCCCGCATTTCCTTCTGCCTCTGGTGCGGCCCTGCCCGGCGGTCGCCACCATCCATGACGTGATCTATATGGCTTGTCCCCAGGATCTGCCATCGCGCGCGGGACGCCTCTATTACCGAATCATGATGAATGCTTGCTCTCGCATGGCCACGCGCATCATCACGGACTCCGAGCACTCCAGAAATGAGATCGTGCGCTATTTGCACGCTGATCCGGAAAAGATTGAGGTAGTTTACCCCGCGGTCGATCTGAGCTTTACCTCAGCAGCCAGTGCGACGCAAATTGCGGCTGTGCGTTCCAGATTCGGCATCGATCGCGAATATGTCTTGTGTGTAGGCATTTATAAGCCGCGTAAGAATCACGCGGCCTTGTTGCAAGCTTTTAAAACCTTGCTCGAGAGTGGCGGGCAGGCGCAACTTATCATCGTTGGCCCAATGGGTAAAGGCGAACATGTTCTGCGCCGCCTGGCTGCGGAACTTGGGGTTGCTGAGCGCGTTATTTTCACCGGCTTTGTAAATGACGCCGACCTCCGCGCACTTTACTCCGGGGCTCGCGTGTATGTCTGCCCATCACTTTATGAAGGATTTGGTTTCACCGTCCTCGAGGCCATGGCCTGTGGAACGCCGGTGGTCTGTTCTTCCGCGACCTCTCTACCGGAAGTCGCGGGCAAAGCAGCGTTGTACTTTAACCCTTGCAATCCTGAACAAATGGCGCACCAGCTTCTCCTCGCGTTTACTGACGATGCTGTGCGGACCGCTTTGATTGCAGAAGCGCGCCGGAATCTGCTCCGCTTCAACTGGGAGGAAACAGCCCGGCGCACGCTGGCCGTGTATCACCAGGCGTTGCAGCTGCCTCTGCCTAAAGCGGCGTACGCATGAACGCCGGCGGTGATCACGGATTCCTCAAGGTCGCCTTTGAAGCATCTGCGCTCAAGCCTCGCTATAACCATCATGGAGTCCAGGTGTATGCGCGTAACCTGCTGAACGCTCTGCGCCTGGCAGCTCAGCCCCACAGCATCGAAATTCGGCCATTCCTTCCTTCGGCCCCTGAGTCCATCGCCAGCGAATTTGCAGAAGGGCCGGGTTTTCGTCCGCGCAATCCCTCGTTGATGCGATTCGATCGTTTATGGCGTTACGGTGGCGCGACTGCCGCTGCCTTTCTCGATGGTGCCGACATCATGCTGAATCCCAACGGCGCTTCGTTGCCTATAAGCACCCTGCTTCCCACTGTAACGACAATCCACGATCTCACGCCCATGGTAATGCCTTGTTTTCCCAGGCGCATCGCCGTGTTGTTGCGGTTCTTGCTGACGCGCTCCGCGAAATCCTCGGCCGCGATTATTACCGTCTCAGAAAACTCCCGGCAGGACATTATTCGCATTTGTGGCGCCCCAGAATCGCAAGTTCATGTTGTTTATGAAGGCTACGACCGCGCGCTTTTCCACAATGCTCCTCCGGAGCCTGTTTTGCTTCAGCAATTACGCGTTCGCTTCGGCATCAACCGGCCATACATCCTCCACCACGGCGCAATTCAGCCAAGAAAAAATCTTCCGCGCCTGATTGAGGCTTACCGCCGCGTTCTGCTCCGAAATCAACAGCTGGACCTTGATCTTGTGTTGGCGGGCCCTCTCGCCTGGCAGCACGAAGAAACTGTGGCCTCCGCACAGACCCTCGACACAGGTCGCGGCAAGGTGGTGCTCACTGGCGCCCTGCGTGACCATGACCTGTCTCTGCTGCTGCGCGGCGCGGCGCTGGAAGTGATTCCTTCCCTCTACGAAGGCTTTTGTCTTCCGATGATCGAGGCGATGGCTTGCGGCGTTCCAACAATCGTCGCCAATAGTTCCTGCCTACCAGAAATATCTGGCGGCCTTCTGCGCTATTTTGATCCTTATTCCATTGAAGACATGGCTGCCGCCATGGAAGCTGCGTTGCTGTCCTCTGATCTGCGGGCCGAACTCGCCGGCCATGGCAGGGAGCACGCGCAGAAGTTTAGCTGGGATCTCTGCGCGGAACAGACCTTTGCCGTGCTGGAGCAGGTTGCGCGCAGGCGTGAAGTGCATTCCCGCGCCGCAGGAGTTGCTCTGTGAGAATCGCCATAGACTCATGGACGCTGGCCAGCCGCTTTCGCTGCCAGGGAACTTACGTCTACACACAGAACCTGCTTCGCGAGTTCAAGAAGCTTGCCCGTCAGGATTCTCGACTGCGTTTCTCACTCTTTGCTTCCGCTAAAAATGGCAATGACGCGGTGAAGGTGGCGCCGGAACAAAACTTCGAGCTGCGCTCTTCAACATTGCTCGACCACGATCGCCTATGGCGGTTCGGCGGCGCCGGCCTCTCCGCATCCCGATCTCGCGCCAACGTGATGTTTATTCCCACGGCAGCAACCCTGCCGATAGGGTTTGTTCCTGCCGTATGCACCATCCATGACGTTACGCCCATCACTATGCCCTCGCATTCGGCCAAGGTAAGCGCAATGCAGCGCGTCTTGCTCAAGGGTTGCGCCCGGCTTTCCCGGGCGATCATTACGTCTTCCGAATGCTCCAGGCGGGATATCGTAACGTTCCTGGGCGTGCCGGAAGAAAAAGTTGTCGTGATTCATGACGGTTGCGACCAGGCTCTCTTCAATGCCGATCCACCAGACGTGACCGCTCTCGCAAAGTTGCGTGCACGATTAGGAATCAAAAGGCCGTACCTTCTTCATCACGGAACAATTCAACCCCGCAAAAATCTCAAGCGGCTGATCGATGCTTTCCGTCTGATGCTGGCGGACGATAGAAATTTGCAATTTGATCTGGTGCTGGCAGGGCAGCTGGGCTGGGCATCTGACGAAATTGTGACCGCAGCCGCAAAAAATTGCGGTCGAGGCAAAGTAATCCTTCCGGGCGTGCTGGCCGATGCTGACTTAGCGCTGCTGATCAAAGGAGCCAGTCTGGCCGTTGTGCCTTCACTCTATGAAGGCTTTTCGCTGCCTATGATTGAAGCCATGGCATGCGGCGTCCCGACAGTTGCATCAAGCACGTCATGTCTGCCGGAAATCTCTGGAAATGTTCTGGCTTACTTCGATCCGCTGTCTATCGCAGACATTGCGTCTTGCATGCACAAGGTGGTGCATGATCCTGAATTGAGCCGTCGGCTTCGGCAAAAGGGAATTGACCGCGCGCGCGAGTTTACCTGGGAGCGTTGCGCGCGCGAGACACTTGACGTCCTGATAAGAGCGGGGCAGGACTTCCGCCACTAAAGCAAATGGAATATCCAGCCACATCACGAGATATCCTGCTCCAGCCCCCTAGGCGGATCGAGGAGCTGCTGATAGTCGGATTTACCTTGGCCTTGACCGTCGCCGCGCTCCTGAGCCCTCTGGCCCTGCCGCTGGCCGTCACCGGGGTGGTGTTCATTCTTGCCGCGCTGCGATTTAAGCCCTTACTGTCATTCGTGGTTTTTTTCCTGCCCGTCACGCCTTTTCTCAACTGGGATTTTCCAATACGCGATTTGAGCACGCTGGTGCGGTTCAGTTTCTTCGCCGGCGTTGTAGTCTATCGCCTGACCCATCGTAAAGAGCTGCGCCCTTGGCTCTGGTCCGGTTGGTTGACGCGTGCGATTCTTGCCTATCTGGCCGTTGCCATTTCATCCGCCGTATTCCTGAACCCGCTCACACTCGATGCGCAACGTGAGTTGATGCGGCTGGCTTCGTACGTCTGTTTTTATTTTGTCATTACTGACAGGGTTAAGAATGACCGCGACATTCGAACATTGCTGAAAGTATTGATGGCGTCGACCATCGCGGTTGCGATCTTCGGGCTTTGGCAGGCGCTCAATGGCGGTTACTCCTCGCTTTACGACGTGCTCTATCCGGTTCAAGAAGAGATCTTACAGATACCAGCATGGGAAGGGCGCATTACGTCATTTCTTGAACACTATAACGGCCTTGCCGGATATATCAATCTGGTCATACCGTTCTGTCTGGCGTTTGCGATGGGCGGTAGTGATCCTGCTTTGCGTACCTTGAGCAGGTGGTGTCTGGCGCTGGCTGGCACGGCGCTTTTGCTCACACAGAGCCGGGGTGGGCTGATAGCGTTTGTCGCGATACTGGTAACCCACGCATGCTTGTCAGCGCGAGACAGCAAAACCAGAATCCGACGCATCGCGATTGTCCTGGTTGTATGTTTGCTTGCAGCGGCGGTGGCGGGCGTTTTCTTTCAGCGGCTTGGTGAAATTGACGATTTCACCACCGTTTCTCGTCTGGCGATCTGGGGCGGGGCTTTCACCGTATTTGCCCGATCACCGGTGTTCGGCACCGGTTTCGGAAATCTTCGCAGCCTTATGGGTGGGCTCTTGAATCTGCCTGATGGCTGGACGGGCGACGCCCATAACTTATACCTGGAGCTTCTGGCGGAGACCGGCCTGATTGGTTTTGTGGTCTTCGGTCTTTTGGTTGTCTTAGCGTTGCGAGATAGCTTGAGGCAATGGCGCAATACGCGGGATGAGTTTGGCAGCATCATTGGCCTTGCCGTTTTTGCTGCGATCTGTGGTGTGCTGGTGCACGGAACGGTGGACTATTTGTTCCACACTACGCCGCAGGTGGCAGCGTTGCTCTTTCTTCTCCTGGGATTGCTAAGTGCGCAAACATTTCGCCATGAGGGAGCTCCAGCTCAGGTGTTGATTAAGCAGGCCGCTGGATGATTACAAAAGAGAGTGCTGACATGGAAGTTGTGCTGTCCTGCAACGTCTGCCGGAGCGACCGCATACAGAAGATTGATTCAGAATTCAATTTCTGCCGCTGCGATTCCTGCGGATACGTGTTCGACAGTCCCAGGCCTTCTTTCGCACAAGTCAGCGCATTTTATTCGCGAACGGGGAAGTATGATTCTTGGCTCAAAAATGAGAGCGAGCGCGACATGCTGTGGAAGAGGAGGCTGAAGAAGCTATCGCGGCGAAGCGCGCACGGCAGTCTGCTGGATATTGGTGCGGGTATCGGTCAATTTCTTCATCACGCCCAACCATTCTTTACGACGGTGACGGGAACGGAAGTTTCTGAAAGCGCAGTCGCCATTGCAAAGCAGAAATATGGTCTTGCCCTTCTGCCAGGGCCGCTCCAGGACTTGGATTTGCCACCGGGTTCATTCGATAACATCACCTTGTTCCACGTGTTGGAACATGTCCCTGATCCGGGCAAGTTGATCAGTCGGTGCCTGGTACTGTTGAAACCGCGAGGGATATTGGTCATCGCCGTGCCAAATGACGTCCTGGCTTGGAGTTCAAAGATCAAGAAGTTGGGAAAGAAGCTGGGGCTTGGAACCTTTCAGAAGTTCAGTCCGATGTTAGGAATTTCTCGGGCTGGAGCATCATGCGAAATCCATCTCTCGCACTTTACTCCCTCGGTGCTTCGCCAGCTTCTTGAAAATTCTGGCCTGCAGGTCGTGGAAGAAGCACTCGATCCTTATTATGTCTCAAGCGGTCTGCGCCTGATGCTGGATAGCGCCTATTACGCATTGCATTGGTTTCTGAACGCAATCGTAAAACTTAACCGGTACGACACCATTTGGATGGTCGCTCGCAAGCCATGAACCCACTTAAAGAGTTGCAGCGAAACTGGGAAGGACTGGCGCAGGCTGATCCGCTGTGGGCGATATGCACAGATCCCGGAAAGAAAGACAGACAGTGGACGCGGGAGGAGTTCTTCGCCACCGGCAGGAAAGAAGTGGAAGTGGTTTTTGGATACGTTGCGCGAATGAGCGTCTTCATTAACAGAACATTGCCGGTCCTCGATTTCGGCTGCGGCGTGGGCCGCCTTACCCGCGCCCTGGCAGAATATTTTCCTCAATGCTGCGGCGTCGACATTTCTCCTACTATGATCCGCACGGCGCAGGAGCTAAACCGCGATCTTCCGCAGTGCCGGTTTCTGCTAAATGAAAATGCCCGCCTGAAGAGCCTGCCAGATAATTATTTTGGCTTCATTTACACAAGTATTGTGCTTCAGCACATCGCGGAACCTTACAGCCACAAATATATTGAGGAACTTGTGCGCGTGCTGAAACCTGGCGGAGCGTTGGTGTTTCAAATCCCTGAACGCCTGTGCGGGAGCGCGGCTACGAGGATCCGGGTCAAATTGGCATTGCGCACCAGACTGCGGGCTTTTCTCGGTGATCGGAAGACTTGCAGTATGGAGATGCATTGCATCAAGGAATCGGTCATCCGAAAGTTGATAGGCTTAAGCGGAGCGCATGTGGTTGATGTGCGCCTTACAAATTCCTGCGATCCTTCATTTTCGGGAAATCTCCAATACCTGACGCAAGAGCCGCAGGCCGGCTATGTGAGCAAGCAATATTGCGTGGTCAAGTAGTGACAGGGAAACACTCAGAATGCGCGTAGGCTTTGATGCCCGCTGGTACAACAATTCCGGAGTGGGCAGTTACATCGCAGGTCTGGCGCCAGCCCTTGTTCGCGCTGGTTGTGAACTAGTGGTCTACATAGATCCGAGCAATCCGGTCCCCGGGCTGGATGCTCGATCCCTGCAAATCGTTCCCGTCTCTTCCTGGAAGTATTCTCCCCTCGCGTCGCTCGCATTCCGGCGTCTTGAGAAGCGGGACAAGCTCGACCTGTTTCACTGTCCGTTCTATGCGGCTCCCCTGCTGGAGTGTCCGGTTATTGTCACGATTCATGACCTGATCCCGTTTCTTTTCCCTATTTATTTCTGGCCGAAGCAGAAGTTGGTCCAGGCCGGATACCGCATGGCGTCGCAGCGAGCAGCGCACTTCATCGTCGATTCTCATGCGACTGCCGTCGACGTCCAGAAAATACTGGCCGTGTCGGCAGAACGAATTTCCACAGTTTACCTTGCCGCCAATCGAGATATTTTCCATTCATGTGAATTGCCGGGCGAGCGGCAGCGCTTGCAAGAGAAATTCGAAATCAGCCGACCGTACGTAGTTGTGGCCAGCGCGCGCAACTGGCGCACCAAAAATTTGAATAGCGCGCTCCAGGCATTGGCGATAGCGCGCGGCGCCGCAGGCATGGAGTTTCAAACAGTAATGTACGGCGCCTCGAAGGACTCAGAACCGCTCGCCGGCAATCTTGGCCGCAAACTCAACCTGCAAAATATCGGCTACGTGAATGCGGAAGACCTGGGCGCTTTTTTCCGTCATGCCCATGCGTTCGTCATGCCCTCACTCTATGAGGGCTTCGGCCTTCCTTTGGTTGAAGCGATGTCCTGCGGTTGTCCGGTGATCACTTCCGATCGCGGATCGCTGCCGGAAATCGCGGGCACCGGGGCGCAATGCTTTGATGCGTTCGATATTCATGGCATGGCTGCGGCTGTACTGGAATTGCTGCGTAGTCCTGATGAGTTAGAGCGAAGAAGTGCGGATGCTTTGCGACGAGCCTCCGATTTTTCTTGGGACAAAGCTGCACTTCAGACGATATCGGTATATCATCACGTAAATCAATCAGTCTCTGCGCCTGGGAAGTAAATAGAAACAGTAAGAGGAGTTTCGTCGCATGCGAGCGTTAATCACGGGAGTGACTGGACAGGATGGTACTTACCTGTCTGATCTACTGCTGGAAAAACGATATGAGGTTTACGGAATTGTTCGCAACCTCGCGCGTGCGAATCGTGACAGCAGTGCCGGCTCGAAGGGCCAGGTAAAGTACGTTGAAGCCGATCTGGCCGACCAGATCTCGCTTGACCGGGCCGTGCAGCAGGTTAAGCCCGACGAGGTCTACAATCTGGCCGGCCAGACGTTTGTTCCGGTTTCCTGGAGCCAGCCGCTCCTGACCATGGAAGTCACCGGCATGGGCGCGCTACGAATGCTGGAAGCGATTCGCCGTCATGCTCCTAAAGCCAGGTTTTTGCAAGTCTCAAGCTCAGAGATTTTCGGTAAAGCCGAAGAAGCAAAGCAGACTGAAGCCACGCGTTTCCGTCCGCGCAACCCGTACGGTGCGGCAAAAATGTTTGCCCACCATATTACGATCAATTATCGCGAGAGCTATGGCATGTTTGCCTGCTCCTGTATTGCTTTCAACCACGAATCTCCCAGGCGAGCGCCCGAATTTGTGACGCGAAAAGTATCGCTCCAGGTTGCGCGGATCAAACTGGGGTTAGCCCATACGCTAAAGATGGGGAATATTGAAGGTCACCGCGATTGGGGCTTTGCCGGCGATTTTGTCCGTGCCATGTGGCTGATGTTGCAGCAGCCTCAAGCTGATGACTTTGTTGTCGCTACCGGTGTCACTCACAGCGTGAAAGAACTTCTTGAGATCGCATTTGCGCATGTCGGCCTTGACTGGAAAAAGTACGTGGAGATCGATCCGGCTTTGCTGCGTCCTGCTGACGACGATCCGCTCAGCGGAGACGCCAACAAGGCAAATAAGATCCTGGGCTGGAAGCCGACGGTTACTTTTGAGGAACTGGTGCGGATGATGGTGGATTCCGACCTTTCATTGCTCTCTAACGCGGCGGCCAGGAACACTGAAACCGCGATCGCCGGGGGTTAAGGTGCCATTTTGTGCCGCCGCAAGAACGGCAAATGTCACGCCCAGCCGACGGCTGACGTTGACATGGTGGGATCGAGCCCTGAAAAGATCAATTGATCTAGCTGGCGCTTTGCTTCTCTTGCTTCTGTCTGCACCGCTCGTTTGCGTTCTGGCGCTGCGAATCAAACTTCACGATCGTGGCCCGGCGCTGTTCCGCCGTCCCGTAGTTGGTCCAAAGGGCGAGTTTGATGCTTTCAAGTTGAGAACCATGCGCACGGATGCCGATGAAGTATTGCGGCGTGATGAGGATCTTCGACGGCAATTTGAAGTGAACTTCAAGTTGCAGGAGGATCCACGCATCACCTCGATCGGGGCGGCGCTCCGACGTACAGGCTTGGACGAACTGCCTCAGCTCTGGAATGTGCTCAAGGGAGAGATGAGTCTAGTGGGGCCTCGAATAATTACTCCCATCGAGCTCAAGAAATATGGAGATAAAGGCTGGATTTTTGCGGCAATGAAGCCCGGCTTGACCGGTTACTGGCAGGTTAGTGGCGACCAGCAGGTCGGCTATGATCGGCGAATCAACATGGATCTCTTTTATGTAGAGAATTGGTCGCTCTTGTTCGACCTGAAAATACTCATCAAGACCCCGGGGCGGGTCTTGCGCGGATCAGGGGTGTAGGAATGGCAAATATTCTGGTTACGGGTGGCGCTGGTTACGTGGGCTCGGTCTGCTGCGCTGAACTGTTGCGGCGAGGACACTCAGTTACGATTGTGGATGATCTTTCCACCGGATGCAGAGAAGCGGTCCCTTTAGGTGCGGCTTTTTTTCAGGTTGATATCGGCAACCAGAGCGCGATGCAGTCACTGGTAAATCATATCCGGTTCGACGCAGTCTTTCATTTTGCCGCCAAGGCGCTAATCCCCGAATCAATGAGCAATCCCGGCGCGTTTTTTCAACACAACGTGGCTTCCGGCATCGTTTTGCTGGAAGTCCTGCGCTCGGCGGGCATCAAAAATTTTGTGTTCTCGTCATCGGCGGCCGTCTATGGTACCCCGGAGCGCGTCCCTGTTGAAGAGGATGATCCCAAGCAACCGGTCAATTCTTACGGTGAAACCAAGCTCATGCTTGAGCGCGTCCTTGACTGGTATTCCCGTGCCTATGGATGGAGCGTGACCGCTCTGCGTTATTTCAATGCTTCCGGCGCGACGGTGGAACTGGGAGAACATCACGATCCTGAAACGCACATCATTCCGCTTCTGCTACAGGCCGCGACCGGAGAACGCAAAGTGTTCAACATTTATGGCGATGAATATGACACGCCGGACGGCACATGCCTTCGCGACTACGTCCACGTGCTGGATATCGCCAGCGCGCATATCTGCGCTCTGCAAAACCTGAACAATCCCGGTATGCGGGCGTACAACATCGGGCTGGGGAGAAGTTATTCGGTAAGAGAGGTGTGCAACGCCGCGGCCGAAGTTACGGGTCGTGAGATCCCGCTGCGCGTAAGCGCCCGGCGCGAAGGTGATCCGGCGGTCCTGTGCGCCAGCCCGAAGCGTATTATGCGTGAACTCGGCTGGACCCCCAACCACTCTTCTCTGCAGGAAATCATTGACTCTGCGTGGCAATGGAAGCGTAAGCAACTGAGATTGGCCATCGCGGTGTCAGCGAATTAATGCGGTGTGTTTAAGGTTTTCACATAGGCTCGTTTACTTTTATCTTATGAAGGCTTTTCTCCTGGCAGCTGGAAATGGCACGCGGCTGCGTCCGCTTACTGACACGGTTCCCAAATGCCTGCTGCCGATTCAAGGCGTCCCTTTGCTGGAGATATGGCTCAATAACTGCAGGGCTGCGGGAATTACTGACGTTCTGGTCAATGTGCACGCGCACGCAGAAGCAATTCAGAAATTTGCCGTGGAACAAGAAAGTGGAGTGCGGATGCTCGTTGCCGAAGAGCCGCGATTACTTGGCAGCGCGGGAACACTGGCGGAAAATCGTAATTTTGTTGCTGGGGAAGATGCCTTTTACGTTCTTTACGCCGATGTACTGACAAATGCTGACCTGCTGCAAATGTTGGCGTTTCACAAGCAGAGACGTATTTTGGCGACGCTTGGTGTCTGCCAGGTGCCTGATCCAACACGTTGTGGCATTGTCAGCGTGGACGAAAACGCAATTGTAAAGCACTTTGTGGAGAAACCAGAGCGGCCTGCCAGCAACTGGGCTTTTTCCGGTGTGATGGTGGCGGGACCGGAGCTGTTTGATTTTCTTCCTGACCATCCGCCCGCGGATATTGGTTTTGATCTGCTCCCCAAAATGGTTGGGCAAATGGCAGCGTACAGAATTCCAGAATATTTATTGGATATCGGCACACTGGTGAATTATCAGTATGCCCAAAAGTCGTGGCCGGGACTCCTGTACGGTCAGCAATCTGCGCAGCGCCAATAGGGTCGCGAATGCTATCTGGCGTCATCTTCGATTTCGATGGAGTCATCGTAGACAGCCATCCTGTGCACATGCAGGCGTGGAAAGCGTTCCTGCTCTCCAAAGGAAAAGCGTTTAGCGATGCGGACCTTTCTTTTGTCCAGGAAGGCGCCAAACGCGAAGAGATTCTGTATCGTTTTCTTGGCGCCCTCACTCCAGAGCAAGTAAAGCATTACGGTGATGAAAAGGAAATATTGTTTCAGGCGCGGGCGAATGAACTGAACCTTGTCAGAGGCTTCGTGGAATTTCTAGATCGGCTGGATGCTGGCAAACTGCCGAGCGCCGTGGCAACTTCTGGCGGCCGTCGACGGGTGGAGCAAGCGCTTGAGAAGTTCAATTTACACAACCGTTTTCGCGCGGTCGTAACCGGGGACGACGTAGCCCGGGGCAAGCCAGATCCGGCGCTTTTTCTCCTGGCGGCGCAAACCTTGGGGGTCGAGCCAGATCGGATATTGGTATGCGAAGATGCTGTTGCTGGCGTGATGGCCGCCCAAACCGCGGGAATGAAGTGCCTGGGCATCGCCGCCGGCGGCCGAGGAGTTCTGCTGAAAAGGGCTGGAGCTGATTTGGTAGCGGAAAACTTTGAACAAACCACTCTTGACGATGTCCGGCGGCTTTTCAGTAAAACATCATCTCGGATGACGACATGACGCGGCAGAGCGACAAATGAAGTTTGCAGCAGACGAGTTCCCGGGAAGGAGCGTGGAACTCGCCTGCTGCCCTGAAGAATCAGCCCGCCGAGGCTGGCCGAATCTCTTCAGTTCGCGGGACGCGAACATCGTTAAACTGCTGTGGCCAGTACCCGGCTATTGGCCCGGATTACCTGGCGTGAAAAGCGCTCCATCTCTTCCAGTTGCGGACTGAATTGCAGCAGCAACAAGCCTGCGCCGGCATCTTCAAATTCGCCAATGCGCTCGGCCACCTGTTCCGGCGTCCCCACCAGACCGGAGCGCAGGCCACGATTGGAAACTGAGTAATCTTCCAGTGAAACGCGCTGCTCCAGTTGCGTGTTAGCCAGCCACTGCTGGTAATTCTGGTATCCGGCAGCGTTCTGCTGGACGTCAGTAATGCGGCGCAGCTCTTCCTGAGCTTCGCGTTCTGTATCACGGACAATGGCGTAAGCCGCGACACCAAACTGCATTGGCGGCAAGCCCCATCTTTCACGACGAGCGGAGAGGTCGCGAACTTTCTCGCGGATCTTCTCCGGCGGGTCGCCGTGCATCACGTAAGCATCACATTTTTGCGAAATCAGGTTCTTCGCCGCTTCTGATTCTCCGCCAGCATAAATTACCGGACGCGGACGCGACACTGGCTTGGGCTGCAAGATCAGGTCTTCCACCTTGTAATACTTGCCTTCGTAATTTACGTGATCGTATTTCCACGCTTTGTCCACGACGTCCAGCCATTCTGAGGTGCGAGCGTAGCGATCGTCATGCTGGTCGAACTGCACACCGTACTTTCGTGCTTCGTCCGCCCACCATGAAGAGACGACGTTCAGTGAAACTCGCCCATTGCTGATGTGATCGATATTTGCCGCTTGCTTGGCCAGCAATGCAGGGTTATGGAAGGTCGGGCGCACAGCCACCATCAACTCAAGCCGGTGAGTAACCGCAGCCAGGGCAGCTGCGGTGGACCAGGCGTCGAGTGACGGCTCTTCCGGGCCCTTAATGTCGTTCAAATTGAGTTCGGCGATCAGTGTGAGATCGTAACCAATTTCTTCGCTACGCCGCGCCAGCCGGCTGACGTATGCCCAGCTGGTTTCCATCTGCTCATCTTCAACATTGCGCAGCCAACCGCCGAAAACAGGGAGCCAGTATCCGTATCTCATTACGCAGCCTCCTTTTCCAGGAAATCGACCAGCCGCACAAATGGGTCAAAACCAATGACCTTGGGCCCGTCAGCAACAAAATTGGAAAGCGCGTTGATGTCGTAAAAGTAAAGCCGGCCATCGCGATCATCAATGATGTACTCGATGCCGCCAACTTCAATTTGCGCCTCCTGCATGATGCGCTCAACCTGCTGAATAATGTCGTCTGAAGGCGTGAAGCCTTCTACCTTAAGTCCGGTCTTTGGGGCATCCACAGCGCATGCGCCCCGTGCCAGGTCCTGGCCGCCGGTGGTCTTGCAGATATCGGCGGGACAGAGATCAAAAGTCTCGCCGGTAAGGTGAACTTTGATTCCATAGAGAAACTTGCCGCCGACTACTTCGACGCGAACAATATGTCCGCCGCGTGCGGGAATAAATTCCTGCACCAGGGCGGTTGAATCCAGGCCGAGGTCAAGAGTGTTTACCTTCGCTGACGCCTCAAGTTCCTGCCGGGTGTTGAACTTGGTTACGCCGGCGCCGCTGCCGCCAATGTTCGGCTTCACCACAATAGGGAAGCGCAATCCATCGGATGACTGCACAGCATCCGCCGCATTGTTGATAACGCGGCTCTTGGGATAAGGAAGCCCCAGCCTTTCCAGCAGCGAAAGCTGCAAGGCCTTCGACGTTTCATAACGAAACGCTTTCTGTCCATTCACAATGCGCTTACCGCGCTGTTCCAGATGGTCGAGGTAGTAAAGCGTGTAAAAGATTGCCTGGCCATGGCCCCGGCGGTAAGCGGAAGGACTCATTCGATTAAACACCAGCGAATATCCGCCCTCGCCGTTCAAGTGAGCCGGGTCGAAATGGTGTTGGGCCGCGTCAATGCGGACGAATGGTACTTTCCGCCGCTCGAGTTCCTTGAAAAGCGGAACGAACCAGTGCGGGTGTTCGTAATAGATGGCGATTGGCTTCTTCAGCTTTGACATGCCTTCCTCTTTCGTAGGAGCCAGCTGTGAGCAGCCATAAAACCAAAAAGGCCGCTCGTTTTGAGCGGCCCCGGTTTCAATCTGAGTTTAAATCTAAGAAAAATTGCTCAGCACCGGCCGCTCACGTGTACACGTACACATACAGCAACACATGGCCATGTTGCTGGCGGAAGCCGGGTTGGTGAATAAATGGTGCATCTGAGATCTCCAAGATGCTACACCGGGTGAAGGGAACAGTCAATTGCTTCTGTTACGAATGCAGGCTAAACGCCGGATTTTTGGCCCTTTATCACTAATCTACAGTGTTGAATCTACTATGGTTAGAATAGTCGTATGGAAGACGATTCCGGCATCTTTTCCGGCAATGAACGCAAGGAGAAAGAGCAGCAGATGCTCCAGGCAGGGCGGCTACCACCCGGCCAGTCGCTTACGCTGAAGTGGCCTGTTTTGCATTACGGCTCCGTCCCGCGCTTTGATCCAGCGCGGTGGGATTTCCACATTCGCGGGCTGGTGGAACAACCGGTGCGACTCAAGTGGGACGAATTTAATAGGTTGCCAACAATCAAAACGCACAGCGATTTTCATTGTGTTACTCGCTGGAGCCGCTTCGACAATGACTGGCAAGGCGTCGCGTTCCAGGAAGTTCTCAAGCTTGTAAAGCTGAAGCCGGAAGCGAAGTATGTGGTGATCCATGCCGAGCAGGGTTTTACCGCCAACGTGCCTCTAACCGATCTCGACCGCGAGGACGTACTCTTTGCCACGCACCATGACGGCCAGCCGCTCACAGCTGATCATGGATACCCTGTACGGCTGATTGTGCCCCATCTCTACGCCTGGAAGTCAGTGAAGTGGGTGCGAGGTCTGGAGTTCACAGAACACGATGTCCCGGGCTTCTGGGAACAGAACGGCTATCACATGTATGGCGACCCATTTCTGGAGCAGCGGTTTGATACAGATTAGGTTTTTCCGCAGTCCAGAAGCGAGGGAACCCTAAAGGCACAACAAACCCGCTTTGCGGGATTTCAGAAATCACTTGACGATCGCGTTATAGCCATCGCCCGAGAGCCGCGTACGCATGGCCTCAGCGTCTTTTTTCTCGCTGAACGGCCCAACCTGCACGTGGAAGAGGGGATCGCCGGCCGCGTTGGCGATGAATACGGGGTACTGCTTCTTGCGCAACGCCGTGACCAGGATCTCAGCATCTTCCTGTTTCGATACCGCTGCCACCTGGACCATGAAAGAGCTTCCTGCGCCAGCTTTCACATCTGCACCTGAAGATTGTGGAGCGGTTTGGTCTGGCGCCTTGCTACCGGATGACGGCTGTTGGGCCGCTGCTGGCTGGTCAGTAGGCTTGGCTGCAGAACTTGTGTCGGTGATGAGAAGCAGGCGTGCAATTGGCTGAGCCGGGAGCACACGTCTGAGTGACTGCCTCAGGGGTCTTATTGCCGGCGTACGGCTTGCCGGCGGCGTTGCTGGGCACGGCAGCGACAATCTCCGTTCTTCCACCTGCGCTGGTGCTCTTACCCAGCAGATAGCCCATGGTGAAAAACACGCCGCATACAATCGCCAGCGCAAAAAAGATGCTAAGAAGCTTGCCCGTGCTTAAAGTTATCTCAGTGTCGCACTGCTCGGTATCCTTTGCCAATTGCGTGCCAGTTGCCATTCGTCCCCCGGTTTTCGTCCCCTGGTTTTCGTCCTGAAGCTTGCCCCAGTGTACCCCGGTTTTGGCTGATTTTTACTTATTAGAAATCTTTTCCACCGCCCTGGTAATCGCGGAGATCATGTCCACTGGTAACGGGAAGACGATGGTGGTGTTCTTTTCTACGCCAATTTCCGTGAGCGTTTGCAAGTAACGCAACTGGATGGCAATGGGCTCGCCGGAGAGAATGTGCGCCGCTTCCATGAGCCGTTGCGATGCGGAAAATTCGCCCTCGGCGTGGATGATCTTGGCGCGCTTTTCACGCTCCGCTTCGGCCTGTTTGGCCATAGCGCGCAGCATGGATTCCGGAAGATCGACCTGCTTTACTTCTACGTTAGAGACCTTCACGCCGTACGGCGCAGTGTGCTGGTCAAGAATGCTCTGAATACGCGTGTTCAGTTTGTCACGATGGGCAAGAAGCTCGTCTAACTCTACTTCGCCCAGCACCGAGCGCAACGTGGTCTGGGCAAATTGCTGTGTCTGCCAGTAGTAGTTCTGTACCTGGACCACTGCCTGGGGAGCGTTGACCACGCGCCAGTAAATGACCGCGTTCACTTTGAGGGTGACGTTATCGCGAGTGATGATGTCCTGCGGCGGGACCTCGAGAGCTTGTTGCCGCAGGTCAATCCTCACCATTTTCTGGATTGGAGGGAATACGAAGATGAGTCCAGGGCCTTTAGCATCTTGTTGAAGGCGGCCAAGAGAAAAGATTACGCCGCGCTCATACTCACGCAGGATCTTGATGCAGTTGAGAGCGTAAAGAATAAGAATGACAAATGGAACAAGGATAACTAAGAGCACAGGCGCCTCCATCAGGTAACGAGTGGGGAAGTCGAACGGATTTTATGGCACACGGATGACAAAAAGCAAAATCATCCTGCGACCGATGGCTGTGGTACAGCCTCACGCACTGGTTCCACATGCAGCACTAAGTTCTCAACCTTGCGGACAACCACTCTGCCGCCGGCTTCAACATTCGCCGGAGAGACCGCGTCCCACAGCTCTCCCTGGACGAAGACTTTGCCGGACGGCGTGAGCGGGGCACAGACGATCGCCACTGCGCCAATCATGCCTTGCTCTCCGGTCACAACCTTATTTCTGCGTGCCCTCAGAGCGATGGACATAAGAAATATGGTAATAGCCCCAATTGGGATGGCCACGGCCAGGGCGGCCCAGAGTTGAACGCGCATCTGCGGGATCGGTCCATCGACCAGCAACAGCGCACCCAGCACCATCAACACTATTCCACCTGCTCCGATGATGCCATGAGTCTGAATCTTGGCTTCCAGGATGAACATAACGAATGAGGCGAGTATGAGCACAATGGCGATTGAGCGGAAGGGAAGGAAGTTCAGGGTGTAAAGCGACAGCAAAACAGCAATGAATCCGATCACACCCGGTATCACAGCGCCGGGATGATTGAATTCCACGAAGATTGACAGAACGCCGATGGCAAAAATAATGAAGATGATGCTGGGGTTCATCATGAAGGAGAGAATCTTCTCCTTCAGCGTAGGTTCCTGAACAATCACTGCTTTGCCCGCAAGGTGGAGGACCGTTTTGGATCCATCAAAACGTGTGATGGTTTTTCCCTCGAGTTGGCGGAAAAGATCATTTTCATCTTTGGCGACATAGTCGATCAAATGTTGTGACAGGGCCTCATCTGCGCTGAAAGACTTTGACTGTCTCACAGCGCTTTCGGCAACTTCAACGTTGCGCCCGCGCTTGCCGGAGTATGAGCGAAGGTGCGCGGCAGCATCATTTTCCAGTTTGTCCTTCAACACCGGATCCATCGTCGCCCCACCGATCACCGGATGGGCCGCTCCGGTATTGGTACCGGGGGCCATGGCCGCAATATCTGCCGCTTCGAGAATATAAAAACCCGCGGACGCAGCCCGATTCCCAGCCGGAGACACGTACACGATAACCGGCACAGGCGACGATAGAATTTCGTGAACAATGTCGATCGTGGCGGTGACGAGACCACCAGGAGTGCGCAGTTCAATCAGTACCGCATCGGCATGAGTGCGTTCCGCATCGTGAATAGCGCGTGCAATACGTTCGGTCACAACGGGATGAATTGCATCATCAATGACAATCTTCACCACATCAGCTGAAGCTGCATACGGGGCGAGAAGCAGAGCAAAGAAGATTATGGTTCTGGAGATAATGATTTTCGAAAGCTGGTTATGCATGGTTCTTAACAGTCAATTCCCGCCGCGTTGGAGATGGTTTCAAAAGGGGTGATCAGCAGAAGACGGCTCACGCGGGACGGACCGGTTTGCTGGGCCCGAAGCGGTGCGTTTAGCGCCGGTACCGCCAAAAACAACAGTGAGAGAACAATAGCAACAGGTTTTCTCAAGGTAAGTAAATTATAGGCCAGTTTGGGCTTAAGGTATGGAAGGTGCAACGGATGAAGCGAAATACCAATTTGGGATGACATAGGACATTTAGAAATGGAGCGGGAGACGGGGATCGAACCCGCGACCAACGGCTTGGGAAGCCGTGACTCTACCACTGAGTTACTCCCGCCCGTGATGCGTGTAATTTAGGAAATTGTAACATTGTGCGGCAAGCAGATCAGGGAACACTCAGCGCCCGTTAAGCCTGGAGCCGCTCACCAACAAAAAAGCAATGCGCTTACAAATGGATGTTAAAGCATGGTTATTCATATACTTAGAGGCATTAGGGTCCATTATTCTTGTCCTGATCTTTCTCTTCATGCTTCTACGATTAAAGGAAAAAAACAAATCCCTAAGCAGCGTTCGGGTCGCTGCCGATTATCTTCATTAAGTCGGCAAAATGGAATTTTATGTCGGCGATTCCCTGGAGGTTCGCCTTGAATAGTGAAAAACAAAATCTTTCCGGATTGAACCGGGAGATAATTGCCTGTGCGCTGGAACAACAAGCAAGGTTCAATCATTTGAAAAGCGAGCGTTTTGATCCGGAAACACTGTGGAACCGCGTGGATGGTGACCTGGATTTGTTGCGCGAGCTGGTGGAATTGTTTACAGAGGAAGCTCCGCGAATGCTGGCTCGAATCGAAGAGGCCATTGAACATGGTTCGGCATCCGATTTGGAAAAGGCCAGTCATAAGATCAAAGGATCAGTGCTCCAGTTTTCTGCCCATGCTGCTACCGCCATCGCGCTGGAACTGGAAGAGAACGCGCGGCTTGGTTCAATTGCCGGAGCTGAGCAGTTGCTGAAAAAACTAAGGCATGAAATCGATCGATTGCAGCAAACATTGCGTGCCATGGTACGCGGCGCTGCAAACAGGTAACCCCGCAGCGGAGATGAGATTTCAGGAGTGGGTGTAAAAGAATGTCAACGCTGGTGATGGATTCTCGACAAACGGAACTCCTACGAGTGCTGCTGGTTGAGGACAACGCAATCGATGCCAGGTTTATTACTGCGTTGTTGCGGTCACCCTCCACTCATCTGGAATGCACCCACGTTACCCGACTGGGTGAAGCGCTGGAACATCTCCGGAGAGACCATCCCGATGTGGTTCTGCTTGACCTGAACCTTGAAGATAGCGCCGGCTATGAGACTTTTTATCGAATGCGGCAAGCAGCCGCCAAGGCAGCGATCCTGGTCCTGAGCGGATCAGACGATGAAGAACTGGCTATCAAGACCGTGCGCGAAGGCGCGCAGGACTATCTGGTAAAAGGTACGTTCGACGGGCGGCTACTCCTGCGTTCCATTCGTTATGCTATGGAGAGAAAGCGCTCAGAGGAAGCCCTGCGACACAGCGAAGCCACCGTTCGTGCCATCTTTGAAAACTCACTGGATGGAATCGTTATCTTTGAGGGCAAGGGCATTTGCCTGGAAGCGAACGCGGCGGCCGCGGCGCTGATGAACGTTCCGCGCAGCCAACTGATCGGTTGCCGCCTCTGCGACTTCTGCGAAAAAGGCTTTGAAGAAGTATGGACAGAACTCCGTGTGTCCGAAAGCGGTCGCGGCCAGTTATGGGCCCATCTTAAGGATGGCACTCGCCGGTTGGTGGATTATTGTTTCAAGGCGAATATTCTCTCCGGGCAGCACCTTGCGATGCTTCGGGACATCACCGAGCAGCAGGACATGGAAGAACAATTGCGAGATTCGCAAAAAATGGAAGCCGTAGGCCGCCTGGCGGGCGGCGTTGCACACGACTTTAACAATATTCTTGGCATTATCAGCGGTCACGCAGAGCTTCTTGAATCCAACGCTTCCGGGCAGGTGGAACGCGGACGCGCGGAAAAGATTATTTCGGCAACCGAAAAAGCCGCGTCTCTTACCCGGCAGCTCCTTGCCTTCGGGCGCAAACAGGTCATGTTATTGAAGTTGCTGGATCTGGCGACGGTGCTGGAAGGGTTGAGCAGCATGGTGGATTGCCTGATGGGTGCTGAAGTTCAAATCAACATTCAGGCGAACACACATCCAGGCCTGGTGCGTGCGGACCAAAGCCAAATGGAGCAGGTCATCATGAACCTGACGGCCAACGCTCACGATGCCATGCCTGAAGGAGGAACGCTGACGATTACGATTGATGGTTATCAAAGTTCTACCGACCATCCGGAGCTACCGTCGGGCGAATATGTGCGTTTATCCGTCAGTGATACAGGTGCGGGCATGAGCGCGGAGGTACAATCGCGGGTATTTGAACCATTCTTCACCACCAAAAAGACGGGTTCCGGGCTGGGGCTTTCCACGGTCTATGGAATCGTGAAGCAAAGTGGCGGCTACATTACCGTGCAATCCGGCCCCCAAAGGGGCTCAACTTTTAGCGTCTACCTGCCGCTCGTTTGCGGCAGCGATTTGAACTCAGCGCCGGTGGAGTTCCGGAAACAGTTGCACGCGCCAGGGCATGAAACCATTCTGCTGGTGGACAATGAGGAAGATCTGCGCAATGCCTCGTGTGAGTACCTGGAAAGCTGTGGCTATCAGGTGCTGACAGCTGGAGATGGGAAAGAGGCGGTCGATATTTGTGACCGGCACATCGGGCCAATTTCCCTGCTGATCTCCGATATTGAGATGCCGAAGTTAAGTGGCCGTGGACTGGTGGAGCATGTGCGCAAGACACGCCCGGACACAGATGTGCTAATGATTTCCGGCCATGCCGATGATGCTGTATCGCGCCATGGCATTTCTCTTGATCCTTCCTGCTTTTTACAAAAGCCCTTCACTTTTCAGGCCCTGAGCGTAAAAATCAGAGGAATACTCGATAAAGAAATCAACTAGGTCTTGGCGTTGAAAAGTCTAGGCAGCGCTTAGCTATGCGGGGGCGCACTGTTGGCATCGATCAATCGAACGTGGCACCTCCGACCGACAATAGAGTCGATGTACCGCGGCTAAGAGCGGTCAGCCCAGCGTCGATAGCCCGTTCTCGTGATACATTCAAACCGTCCCTATGACAGAACGCGCTACTCCGCGCTGGCTCGACATTCTTTGGCTCATCTTTCTTGGCGGGCTTGCGCTTATCCCGCCTGTCGCCGAATTGCATAAACAGCTCATTCTGCTGATCATCGGAATTTCGCAGTTGCTGGAAACCCAATTCATACGCCTTGCGGGAAAACCAGGGCCGGCAATGGCCGTGCTTATCAAGATTGTCCTTGCAACCATTCTCATTAATCACACGGGCGACCCGGCGGCCATCAACAGCGGGTACTATCCCATTTATTACCTGCCTGTGATGACCGCAGCCATGTATTTTGGGCCGGTTGGCACCCTGCTGTGGACGCTGGCTGCGTCAGTGGCGTACAGCTCCTATCTATATCAAGCGAATTTGCACTTCACCATCACGACCAACAGTATGTCTGAACTGCTGATGCGTGTGTTGTTCTTCTTCTTTGTCGCGATGACGGTAAACCGCTTCGTCATGCAGTATCGGGCGCAAGTTCGCCAGTATCAGCTGCTTTCTGAAACGCTGAGTGAGGCGAATCGCAACCTGAAGCTGGCCCAGGAAGAAGCGCAGAGGGCGGAAAGGCTGGCAGCGCTCGGGCAGCTTTCGGCCGGTCTCGCTCATGAGATACGCAATCCCCTGGGTGTGATCAAGGGTTCGGCAGAAATACTGACACAGAAACTGGACAACTCGAACCCGCTGGCAAAAGAGCTAGCCGGCTATATTTACACTGAGGTCAATCGCGTAAGTGCTCTGGTGAGTCGCTTTCTTGATTTTGCCCGGCCGTCGCAGCTTGATCTCGGCGCGTCTGACCTGGCTGCCGTTGTACGGAGATGTTTGAAAACAGTTTCCGAGCAAGGCGCATGCAAGAGGGTGAATATACAATGCGAGTTTGCTTCTGGCTTGCCCCAGATAATGCTGGATCAGGACCTTTGCGACCAGGTCTTTACCAACCTGTTCATGAACGCGTGCGAAGCCATGGGCGAGCAGGGCGGAGAATTGCGCGTCAGGCTCCGCGCGTCGGATGAAAAAGGAAGAGAGAGCGGCGTGGTGGTGGAGATTGAAGATAGCGGTCCTGGAGTTCCGCCGGAGTTGAAGGAGCAGATATTTAATCCTTTTGTGACCACTAAAAAATCGGGTGTAGGGCTGGGGCTGGCGATTGTCTCTAAAATTGTTGATGCACACGGAGGATCGCTCAAACTGGTAAGCGAGCCGGGGCATGGAGCCTGTTTTCGCGTTGAATTTCCCGGTGGCAGCCCGCAAACTGACGCCCGCGGACCAAAACTTTGATCTATGGCGAACATTCTTATCGTTGAAGATGAACCGCGCATGCGCCGGTTGCTGGAAATCAGCCTGGGAGAAGACGGCCACAGTGTTCACACCGCAGGCGATGCAGAAAGCGGATTGGTGCACCTGCGTAAAGAATCGGTTGCCCTGGTCTTAACCGACCTGAAGCTGCCGGGCATGAACGGCCTTGAGTTCCTGCAGGAAGGGAAACGCTTGAACCCCGCACTGCCCTTCATTGTGATGACCGCGTATGGCAGCGTTGAGACGGCCGTGGACGCGATGAAAGCCGGCGCCAGCGACTATGTTTTAAAGCCCTTCACCATGGCTGAGATGAAGCTGGTTATCAACAAGGAACTCGACGTTCAGCAGGTCCGCGATGAAAATGTACGCCTGAAAGAAGCACTGGGCAAGCGCTACCACTTCCAGAATATTATTGGCCGAAGCAGGAAGATGCAGGACGTACTCGCACTGGTAGAGCGTGTAGCTCCGACTAACTCTACGGTGCTCATCGGCGGGGAAAGCGGCGTTGGTAAAGATCTGATTGCTCGGGCAATCCATCAGAATTCGCGCCGCGCCGCTGGCCCATTCATCAAGATCAACAGCACCGCCATTCCAGACACGCTGTTTGAAAGTGAACTCTTCGGCTTTGAACGCGGAGCGTTCACTGGCGCGCTGGCCAGCAAGCCGGGCAAGTTTGAGCTTGCCGATAAAGGCACCCTTTTTCTCGACGAGATCGGCGATGTGCCCGCTGCCATCCAGGTAAAGCTACTGCGCGTTTTACAAGAGCGCGAGTTCGAACGTCTGGGCGGAACGAAAACTCTGAAGGTCGACATCCGCATGATCGCAGCCACTAATCGCGATCTGCGCGCGGCGCTGGAGGAAGGCACGTTCCGCGAAGACCTTTATTACCGGCTGAACGTTGTACCGATCGATATTCCGCCGCTGCGCGAACACAAGGAAGATATCCCGCATCTGGTAACCCATTTTCTAGCACGCTTTGCTGCTGATAGTGAAAGAGAAATTGAAGGCATTACACCTGCCGCACTCGACGCGCTAATGGAATACCACTGGCCCGGCAATATCCGCCAACTTGAGAACAGCGTTGAGCGTGCGGTGGCGCTTTCTTCCGGCCGGGTGATCGACGTGAAGGACATTCACCTGGATACGACACACGGCAAGGCCCGGGGCGCGTCAGCCCCATTGGAAGACCAGTTTCTCCCCGAAGGCATGACGCTGGAACAGTGGGAAGACAATATGATCCGCGAAGCTCTGCGCCGTGCCAACGGCAATAAAAGCCAGGCTGCGCGTTTGCTGGGGTTGTCCAGGAATGCGCTGCGTTACAGGTTGGGCAAACTGGGAATGGTCGATGAAGGCGAGTAAGTCGGACAGATCGCGAAATCACGGCGATTGGTTGAAGCGAAATGAAAAGTAGGCTGGGGCGGCAATTCTTAAAAGAGAATCGGCCATCCGTTGCGTCTAACTCGCGGATGGCCGCTCTAATTGATACATTTACTTTTGGCCGAAGAGGCTGACTTCCGGCCGACGCGACAGTGGATGCGCCTTACCGTACCAAAGTTCCAGGCTCTGCACGATGCGATCTCCAGCCAGCGGAATAGCCCGGCTTCTGGCTCCTTTGCGGATGACGTCACGAACCTGCAGCGTCTCAGCCTGGCCGTTGCCATAGTGGACCACAATGCGGTCGAACTCAATAGGCGCGTTGTTTACGCGGACCTGGAGAAAGCGGTAGCGGCCGGCGGCCTTTCCCACTTCGATATTGTCATGATCATGCTGGCCGTCAACGTGGGCTTGGCCAAGATAAACCCAGTCGTCAGCGCGCGCCGACGGAGCTATAAAGACTAAAATCGTAAGGGCAAAAAGCGGAATTAGAAACTTCTTCATTCTGTCTGTTCTCCTCTGGGAACTGCTTTTCAGAATTTTCCTTGGAACCGCGCTCATCATGCTGCTTCTTCAGTGGCGGGTCAAGTTACGAGAATGGTTCCGCTGGATGAAACCCGACGCGTTATCGTAAGTTGCCGCTTTAGCACTTAAAATTGCCTGACATATGGACACAAAAGCATGCGCAACTTTTTTGGCCGAACTGAGTTGCTACCGGCCAGTTTAAAAAACTGGGCTTAGACCCTTTTTTGGCGAAGCGTTTGCTACTTCTTCTTCGCTTTGGGCTTCAAAGTCTTCGCATTTAGTACTCGCCGCCAGATAACCCACCAATGTCCTTGTGTCTTAGTTTCCGGCCGCTGCGTTGCTCTTGGGCGCATGATTTAAAAACTTCACTCTCAGCCGATGATTGAATGGTTCAGAAAACAAACGAGCCACCATGTATCCGACTGCTCCGGCAAGACCTGTCGTAGCAAGAAACCAGACGGGCGCCAGATTGATGTTCTGGTGAAAATACAGGAACAATCCCACCATTGGCCACACTACGAGCATGTGCGTCAGGTAAACCTCGTAGCTGTTGCGACCAAACCAGCGCAGAAAGCTCGTGGACCGATAAAGAACCCCATACGCGCGCCCGATTGTCCGCGTGTCTTGAACCTCTTCGTCGGCGACATCTCGTTCATAGGTCTGCTGTAAAGCGATCGCCAGCAGCACGGTTCCAATCTCCAGGACGGTTACATCAAGCCCGGCCTTATAAAATCCCAGTCGGACAGCAATCCCCCGAAAAACGGTAATCAACAAGCATAGAAATGCTCCGCTGATCCGGAATGCCAGGTTCGCTTTATGGTTCAGCCTGATTCTTGCAGCGACCATCGCCGCCAGGCAACCGAAGGCGATTCCATCCATACAGGAAAGGTATCCGTAGTCGGCCCAGAGTTCGTTCTGGGTGCGTATTCGGGCAAACGGGCCGATCAGAACAAAGCAAATGAGCAAGCCGATCAGGACCCTCTGCCTTCGGAGAAGTGTGCACAGTAGTGGAAAGAAAACATAAAACATCTCTTCTACTGAGAGTGACCAGAGCACGTCCCAGGAGGCGGGAAGGTAGCCAGTGCGAGCCTCAAGCCAGTTCACATGGAAGGTAAGTACGGCTATTAAGGCGCGTCCCAGCGAGGTATGCTGCGTGTTGATGATGAAGTGCGGAATACCGGCGCGGTCCAGGACGCTCATGATCAGCAGCAGACCTGCAAGACAGGGTACAATGCGGGCAAAGCGCATCAGGTAGAATTGGCGCGCGTTAAGCTGGCTGAGCCGCCCCCAGCGCTTCAGAGACCATGAAGTGATCAGGAAGCCGGAGATCACAAAGAAGATCCGTACGCCGTAATATCCGTTCCAGAACAGGGCACGGTTGGCCGCCGGGCCGATCAGCTGGCCTAAGCTGCTGTCACGGAAATGGATCCTCAGATTGATATGGTGCAGCACCACCGCCACAATGCAAAGGCCGCGCAGCAGGTCAATGGCAGGGACACGCTTTTGCGCAGCATCTACGGTCAGTGACAATGAATTCTCCTGTGAAAGCCCGAATATGCATGCTGATTCAGGGTGTTAGCTCGATTATTTCATCGTGCCTTCGATTTAGCGTACAACACGGTCTGACTGGGTATGTCATCAGACTTATAAGGCCAACGCTGTAATCATCGCATTCCGGAACTCAGCCTTGGTCCACCTTATGGAGGTAATTTTGCAGAATCAATGGATCGTGCTATCAGGACTGCGCAGCCTCAGGATTGCTTCGAAAGATGGAGGCCCGTGTAACGAATATCGGATTCAAGAAAGTTCTGTCGAATTTCGCTCGGTACACGCGCAAGCCGAACCCTCTTCTCACTTTAACGAGTGGCGTGCCCTTGATGGAGAAGAAATCCGTCTCCATTTTGCCCTGGAAACGCCTGTTGCAGAGTGGCTGGATAAGACCCTTTATGCCCCAGCGTCAGCTGCTTAGAGAAAGTATTGGGGCTGCCTTCGCAGGATCGTTACGACGCCTGCTTATCTGATTGCGGCCCGTTGAGGTCCAGCCACTTCCTGATCGTAAAGGTGATCCAGGACCTTCACTACGGCACGGGCACCGCTGCTGTTGGGAGCATGTTGCAGAAAAAGTTCTGCCTGGCGCACAAATACGCTCAACGCATCTGCATGTGAGATGTAGGTTCTTGCCTGAGGATCAACAACGGCCCAGACCCCATCACTCCGACGAACAATTGAGAGCTCGCGTTCCCTAGTCCCCGATGACAAAGATCTTCCTGCCTCCTGACTTAGCGTTTCACTCAGCCTGAGGGTGATCCGTCCATTCTCACGATTCATTTTGATCTTCTCAACTTCCAGGCGGTCAAAAACCGTGACTGGCAGGTCAAGGTTAAGCGTTTCGCCGCCGATTAGCCGGCGTGCTCGGGCTTTACTGCTCTCCATTATTGCGGCAGCAATCTGCTGCCTGCCTGGCGTCTGGCGTTGAGCGAGTACTGCAACGATTGATCCGAAATGGCTGCCTTCATCCAAGCGCGGATCCCTGAGCGCGTCATACCCCGAAGGATCATCGCGCTTTGCCTGCAAACCATCATCTTCGATTCCTGCCTGGTCCGTGACGGGGAGGGAAAGTTGCGCAGAGGCGCTACTGGGCACATCACCATGATTTTCATTCTGCGCAGGTGAGGTATCACCCATAATTGCGGCCAGCAGGTTCATGTTGGCGGCGGGGCCAATGCGATAGCGGTAAAATCGCGGCCGGCCGCGATGAACCCAATGAGTAGCGGTCCATGACTCAGTAAGGATTCCTGAATGTACAGAGCTCAGAAATGTATTTTCTTCCGGCGAAAGCACGATGCCCACGTGGCCTAGCCACACCACCAGGTCTCCGGGTTGTGGTGTCTTTTCTCGCTCAAAATCATTTACGCCGCGATATAAAACCCGCGAATCCTCATATGCATAGATTAGCCCGGCGCGCGCATACAGCAGATGCACCAGGTGTGAGCAGTCCGGTTTAGGGCGGATGCGTCGTCCTGATCGCAGCGCAAAGTCGGCCAGTGCTTGGCCCTGATCAGCAGATACCAGTACTGAATTACCAGAATCGTCATCTGCTTGTGCTTTGGCCACCGGACCGTTCATGGCCGTCCATAGCGACAAAAGCACCAGGGCGAGTTTGAAAGAGAATTTCATCAGATCAAATGATTAAGGGCAGATTCATTGTCTGATGGTTTGATGCCTTTTCGCGCTTATTCCTGTGCTATGCAGTTACTCATTAGTACATGGGCGGCTGTAACATCTGTCCTGGCCAGATTTCAGATCAGTAAGCGCAGGGGCAGGGTTCACCGCGGAAGCAACTCTGTCACTTCAAATATTCTTTAGATGAATGCGTCCTTACGGGTTCCAGTAATATTCCTCTCTGGCATGGACTACAAGATCTTTCTGTTTCGTCTTGACGCTGATCTTGTGAAAGCCTTCACCGGGAGAAGTCCTGTCCGGCGTGTATCCGAGGCTATATTGGTTGCGGAGATCTTCTTCAATCTGGGCGTAGATTTTCTCAACCGATTGCTTGCCAGAAACCTCGAATAGCCTGCCCCCGGTTTCGCGCGACATCTGTTCCAGTATCTTTTTTCCGTCCACTCGTGCTTCTTGCGGATATCTGTCCCGGCCGCCGCCCGGACCACCGTGATGGCCTCCCATTCCTCCGATGCCGCCAAAACCTCCGCCGAAGGAATGGTCTTCCTCATCTTTAAACAGAATCGAGTAAATGATCGTGTCAGCGCGCTGTGCCGTTTCAATGGCTGTTCGCAACGTTTCTTTGCTGCCGCGGTCATCGCCGTCAGAGAGAATAATCAGTGCTTTCCTCCCAGTCTGCTTTTTCATCAGTTCATCGGAAGCAAGATAGACTGCGTCATAAAGCAGCGTGCCGCCGCCACGGCTGCCTCCACCCTGGTGGCCTCCGCGGCGTCCGGGGTAGCCACCTGAACCCTGACCCGACGAATTGCCTCCGCTGGTTTGCGTGAACTGCGGTGACTGAAGGCTCGCCAGCGCAGACCTCAACTGCTCCTGCGAAGACGTTAAATCCTGGTCAAGCTCCACTTCGTGATCAAAATGAATGAGAAACGCCTTGTCTTTATCCGGACGCAACATCTGGTCGATAAAACTGGAACTGGCAGTCCGCTCTTGTCCCAGCACTCGCCGCTGGCTCTGGCTGGTATCCACCAGCAGTCCCAGCGTAAGAGGAAGACTATTTTCTTGTGAGAAATAGTGGAGCGTTTGCGGTCGCCCGTCTTCTTCCAGAACGAAATCATCCCTGGTCAGATTATTGACGATCTTTCCGTGTTTATCGCGAACGGTTGCGGGCACATTCACTACCTTCACGTGGACCGTCATGTCTGCCTTGTCCTGGCCGTGCATTTTTGCGCCGACCAGCAACAAGCAGAGAAGCACGACAGCAAGCGAGATACGGATCAGGTCTCCATTCTGTTTTTGATTCTGCAAAATAGTTTTTCTCCGATAGAGATTCCCGCGGACGTCGCGCCGGTTCGTCTAAGGCGACACTTGCGAATGAAATCGATTTATGAGTTGATCTCAAATTGTGTGATGCTGATTTTGGCGTTCCATGGTGGCCGGTGGAGTAAAGAGCTTGTAAGTTATTGGTAAATTCAACAAGGCTCTCCTGGGCTTAGAGAGAGACGCAGTTGAACGACCCAAAGCGTGCACAAAGAACGGTTGACAATCGGTCCGGTATCTCCTAGCTTAAGCTCTTAAGACAAGATCTTATGACCAGCCGCAAAAATCCCGTGCCCCCAACCCGAGCTGAGTTGCGCATCTTGCGGGCACTGTGGGAGTTAGAGTCGGGAACGATAGAGGAAATCATCCACCATCCGAGTTTTTCCTCGCCACCGAACTACAAGACCACGCAGACAATCCTTCGCATCATGGAAGAAAAAGGACTGGCACGTCATACTAGCGGAGGCCGCGTGTTCGTGTTTGAGCCGGCAGTTTCGCGCGAATGGGTGGAGAGGGTCTCAGTACGAGCCCTGCTGGAGCAGAATTTTGGCGGCTCTCCGGCAAAACTGCTGGTCAACCTGCTGGAAGCAGGCCCCGTCAAAGAGCAGGAACTTGAGGAATTAGAAGCCCTGATCCGCAATTACCGCATCCAAAAAGGAGAGCTACAGCATTAAATTCTACTGGCGTTTTTTACGTCAAAGTCTTTCATCATGAGCGCAGAGTCCTGCCTACATTTCGCTGCCACTTGCCTGAATTACTTCCTGAGAGTTGCTGCGGCTTATTTTGTCTGCTCGGTTTTGAATCGAGTGCTGCGAAAACCTCGCCAGCGCTTTCTGGTATGGATGATCTTTCTTCTGGGATCGGCGACGTATTGGCTGGAATCGGTATTCCGGGAATTCAGCTCGCTCCGTGCATTAAAAGCCACGGTCAGCCACGCCCCGGGCGGGGGGACGCCTGCAACACATTCTTTTCTGGTCCCGCTGGCATTAAGCCACAACATTGTTATTGCCATTCAATGCCTGGGCGCAGCTTATGTTTTAACTGTGATCCTACTGCTTGGATTGGCCGCTTGGAAGCATCTACAGATACGCGCGCTTCTGAAGCATGCGGTTGAACCGTCCGCCGCACTTGGAAGTCTCTTTTGTGAAACCTGCCGCGACCTCGGTATATCCCAATCAGGAGTATCCCGCGCAAAGCTGGTGGTGCTGCCCGGTCTGAAGTCTCCGGCTACCGCTGGCTGGTGGAACCCCAGGATTCTGCTGCCTGAAATTTGCGAGGAAATTGGGGCGACGCTCGCAAGTCGCTGACGTGATTTGCCACGAGCTGATCCATGTTGCGCGGCGCGATTATTTCTGGGCCGGAGTCAGCGATCTTATTTGCTGTTTTCTGTTTTTTCATCCCGCGGTCTGGAAGGCTCGAAAAGGGATGGTTTTGCAGGGCGAACTTGCGTGTGATATGGCGGTGCTGGAGACGCGCCCGGGTGATCGTGCCGACTATGCCGACAGCCTGACATATTTTGTGCGCCTTCGCATGTTGCAGGATGGATTTTCACTGGGAGTGGACTTCGCCGCATCCTCTTCTTTGGGGCTGCGCATTCGCACTATCCTTAGAGCGCCAACGCCTATGCCGTGGTGGAAGCGGTTCTCGCGGGTGACTGCCGGGTTGGTTTTGGCAGCGGCTTTTGGCATCTTCGTTCCGGCGATCACAGTTCCTTTAGGCTTTGCCGCACCTATTGAGGAACAAGCGTCGAGCCGCGCTCCCGTGCCAACCAAGGCAGGGCGGAATCGTCAACAGCCTCATAATCGTGGAGCGACAACGCAAGGGCCGACCGCGGATTCTCTAACGACGCTGCGCGCGCGAACTGTTGTGCCGGAAACGCCGGCTTATTCAATGACGAGCAGATCGAACTCCCGTCCGGGTTCGGAGCGCACGGAGGCCGATTCGCCTGCCTGGCGGGAAACTGCACCTGCGGTCCAATATCCCTCTGTCTCCAGCATCGTTCGTTCCACGCTGGGCGAGATCGCAACCAGAGGAGTGCACGGTGGTCGCGATCATGACCGGGACGATCACTAAATCCCATCGGCCCTCTGTTTTTCTGGCATGAATTTGAAGTCTTACTACCTTAAGAGTATATTCAAAACAATTCTTAATGTCTTAAGACACGCGGCTCCTCTACGATTTAAGTATGAGCTTCGGCGGTGAAAAATGAGTCAAACCACGCTGGCTGCGGTAGACAGCATTAAATTGGCTGAGACCGATTATTCCGAGCATGTGAACCCGCAGTGGGTCAGGCTCCTGAGCCTGCTGGAAATGAACGTGCGCTATACGCGCTGCGTGGGCGCAGAGCTGTTTACGTCCACTGGCGGGCGAATTCTGGATTTTCTCTCTGGTTACTGCGTCCATAACCTGGGGCACAACCATCCCAGCGTGATCTCGGCCCTGCATGACGAATTGGACCGGAGCGGGCCCGCGATGCTGCAAAGCCACGTGCCCGAACTGGCGGGTGAACTGGCCGCGGAACTGTGTCGACTCGCTGGCGGTCGGCTGGAGAAAGTCTATTTTTGCAGCTCTGGAAGCGAAGGCGTGGAGACGGTGATCAAATTTGCCCGCCTCTTCACCAAACGGACTGGTCTGCTCTATTGCACCGGAGCGTTTCACGGGCTCACCTGCGGAGCCCTTTCTTTGATGGCTGATTCCTCCTGGGCGCAAGGCTTTGCGCCTTTGCTGCCGGGCACGGAGAGTGTACCCTTTGCCAATTTGGCCGAGCTGGAGACAAAGCTGGCAAGCAAAAAGTTTGCTGCATTCGTCGTGGAACCGATTCAGTCTGAAGCCGGCGTGCGAGTGCCGCCAGAGGACTATCTTCGCGCGGCGCAGACGCTTTGCAGAAAATACGACACACTTTTTGTGCTTGATGAAGTCCAGACCGGCATTTACCGAACCGGACCTTTTCTGGCCGCACAAAATTGGGATCTGGATCCGGACATGGTGGTGTTAGCCAAAGCGCTGAGCGGTGGTTTGGTTCCCAGCGGCGCGGTGTTGATGTCCGATGAAATTTACGAATCGGTTTACAGCTCGCTGGGCCGCTCCATTATTCACACATCAACTTACAGTGAGAATGGGCTGGCGATGCGTGCCGGACTGGCGACCTTAAAGACGCTGCAAGAGGAAGACCTGGGAAAGCGAAGCGAAGCGCTGGGCGGGCGCCTGCGCAAGTCGCTTACGGACGCTCTTTCCGGCTATGAGATGGTGGCCGAGGTACGCGGTGTGGGCATGCTCAACGGCATTGAGTTCCGGCGTCCGGAAAGTTGGCAGCTCCGAGTTCCGTTTGAGGCGTTCCGGAAGATCCACGAGGGCATGTTCGGACAGATCGTGGTAAGCAAACTTTTCCGGGAACATAACTTCCTGACGCAAATGTGCGGCAACAACTTCATGGTACTGAAAGCCGCGCCGCCGCTGATGGTAAACGAGGAACAGATTACCCAGTTTGTGGAGGCAGTGAAGAAGGTTGTGGAAGAGGTCCACTCGTCATCTTCGTTCTGGATGGATGCGCTGCATCTGGCACGGCGGGCCGTGAAGATCTGAACTAAATTTGCTGCAGTGACAAGTAATAGCGGAGAAAGACGAATTTCATTCTCAGGTGATTATGCGAATTATTGGTGCGGGCAGTGCGTTTCCCGGAAATATATACGAGCAGCAGGTTATTACTTCAGCGCTGAAGGAAATCTGGCAGGCGCAACTGGATAATCCTGAGGTGTTGGACCGTCTCCACTCGCGTTGCGGCGTGGAGAGGCGGCGTCTGGTGCTGCCGCTGGAGGCCTACGATCGCGTGACCACCTGGGGGCAGGCCAACGACATATGGATTGATGCGGCGCAAACATTGGGCCGCGACGCAATTTGCCGTGCCATTACACCGCTGGGAATTTTGCCTCGTGATATCGACGCGCTGTTCTTTGTGTCTGTCACCGGCGTTGCCAGCCCATCGATTGACGCACGGCTGGTAAATCGCATGGGGCTTTCACCCAACATCAAACGCGTTCCCATGTTCGGACTAGGTTGTGTGGCTGGCGCGGCCGGACTGGCGCGGGCGGCTGATTACGTGAAGGCGTTTCCGGACCAGGTAGCCGTAGTGCTGGCGGTAGAGCTTTGTTCTCTCACCTGGCAGCGCGACGACGTGAGTGTAGCCAACATGATCTCCACCGGCCTTTTTGGAGATGGCGCTGCCGCAGCGGTGGTGGCCGGACGTGATACGGAATTTCAGGGACCGGAAATCCTGGCGACAAAGTCGGTGTTCTATCCTGGTTCTGAAGGTGTGATGGGCTGGGATATTTCCGAAACTGGTTTCCACATTGTGCTTTCGCCCGATGTGCCCAAGGTTATTCGGGAAAACCTGCGTGGCGATGTCGATTGTTTCCTGGCTGAGTCAGGGATCAACCGCAGCGATATCGCGAGTTGGATTATTCATACCGGCGGACCCAAAGTGCTTGAGGCCGTCGAAGATAGCCTCGATTTGGCGCCCGATGCACTCAAGCTTTCATGGGAATGCCTGCGGCAGGTTGGCAATCTTTCGTCGGCTTCGGTATTGGTAGTTTTGCAGAGAGTGCTGGCGCGTAACCGCGGCAAGCGGGGCACGTACAGCGTTCTAGCGGCAATGGGACCAGGTTTCTGTTCTGAACTTCTCTTGTTGCGCTGGTAAAAAGGATGGGGCAAATTTTCGATACTGATGTATTTGTAGTTGGCGGCGGGCCCGCGGGTTTGGCCGCAGCGATCGCCGCGCGCCAGCACGGACTGCGCGCGATGGTGGCGGACAGCGCTCAACCGCCGATCGATAAAGCGTGCGGCGAAGGATTGATGCCGGATAGCCTCAACGTCCTCAGGCGGCTTGGAGTGTCTTTGCAGGGATGCGAAACCGGTTCCTTTCAGGGAATCAGATTCATTGGGCCGGAAAGCTCAGTTGCAGCGGAATTTCCGCAGGGCCGGGGACTAGGCATCCGGCGCGTGCTGTTGCATCAGGCGTTTGTGCAACATGCGCAAGAATGCGGCGTTGAGATGCTGTGGGGCGCTCGCGTATCCGCAATCAGGGAAAATGGTGTACTGGTCAATGGACGGCATGTCAGTTCGCGGTGGATAGTAGGCGCGGATGGTCAGAACTCTCACGTTCGCAATTGGGCGGGGCTTTCAGCCGGCAACGGTTCCACACAGAGGATCGGACTACGCCAGCATTTCCAGGTACGCCCGTGGAGCGATTACGTTGAAATTTATTGGGGCCGTAATAGCCAGGCTTATGTAACTCCGGTGGGGAACAATGAAGTATGCGTCGCGTTGATTTCGCGGCCAAAATTTAGTTCATTCCGCGAGGGATTGAGCGAGTTTCCTGAATTGGCGGCTCAGCTTCAAGATGCTGGTTGCACAAGCAGAGCGCGTGGAGCGTTGAGTATTTCGCGCAAACTGAAACAAGTTTGCCGCGGAAATGTGGCTTTGATCGGCGAAGCCTCAGGATCCGTGGATGCGGTTACCGGAGAAGGACTAGCGCTGGCTTTTCGACAGGCGCTCGCGCTCGCTCCGGCGATGGCCGCCGGCGATCTCTCCAGTTATGCCGGTGCCCACAGCAAGATCAATAGCCTGCCTGAGTTCATGTCACGCAGCATGTTGTTGATGGACCGGAGTCGCTGGCTGCGCAGCCGAAGCCTGCGGGCGTTATCGCGGCAACCCGGCCTTTTTGCGCGGATGCTGGCGATCCACGTGGGCGCAATGAGGCTCAAGGATTTTGGCGCAAGCGGATTGCTCAATCTGGGCTGGCAGCTGCTGGTTGCATGAAAAGGCTTGAAGGTCAGCGCAGCATACAATTGCTTTGCCAACTGAGGGACGCAAATGCTCTTTACCGTTCGTGTTTTTCGAAGCATCGCTTGCTTCATTCTGTCCGGGCTGATGTCGGCCAGCTTCGCGCAGGCCCAGCAAAAAACTTTCACGCTTGATCCGGCGCAGACCAAGGTTAATTTCACCGTGGATTCCACGCTGCACACGGTCCATGGCGATTTTCGTCTGAAGCGCGGCACAATATTATTTGATACTGCTACCGGCGCCGCCGGAGGCGAGCTAGTTGTAGACTCCACCAGCGGCGAGAGCGGCAACGATGGTCGCGACAAGAAAATGCACAAGGACATTCTGGAAAGCCCGAAATATTCTGACATCGTTTTCACGCCGCAACATATCAAGGGCACGGTGGCAGCCGAGGGCAAATCAAATGTCGAGGTAGAAGGCCTTCTCACAATGCATGGCAAGTCAAACCCAGTAATCATGCCGCTTGAAGTTCAACTGCAAGGCGGCGCCGGCTCAGCCGAGGGAAGCTTCAGCGTCAAATATCAGGAATGGGGTATGAAGAATCCCAGCACGTTTATCCTGCGCGTGAATAGTAAGGTCGAAATCCATGTGCATGCAGTGGGGCGGCTCTCATCGAGCGCTGGCAATTAGGTTGTGAGTAAGTGGAAGAGAACTGGCCTAAATTGCTGAAAGGATCGGCCGCTCCCGGGAATTCTCGCAGCCGGTTCATGGGATTCCAGCATGAGGTTCAGCATCATACGCTGATACTACTGTTGCTTTGGCGCTTGTTTTGATCTGTTGTCTTCCGCCGGCTTTGGAAGAACGGTCTTCCCGCGCGATCCGAACCTTACTTCCAGAGCTGTGTTCCTGGGGAAAACCACATCACTTCCTCGGGCAATGAAATGCACATAGACGGACCGGCTTGCTCCATAGGCTCCCATGGCCATGCCAAGGGGCTGCGATTTGACGAGTGTAGTAAGCGCGATGCCAACCAGTTTGAATCCCGCGGCTCCTCCTCCCACTCCACTTTGCTGAGATCCACCGATGTCATCGCCGTCCGTGTGCTGCTGCATGGCCGTGGAGGCGAGCGCTAAAGAGAGGGCGGTCGAGAGATAGCGCGTTTTAGGAGAGGAAGCTTCCGCACCTCCCTCAGAATCCAGCTTGACGTGGTCATCTTTGCCCGCCTGGATCGCTTCCAGACCAGCCACGACTTTTTGCTCGATCCCACCTGGCGGGACGAGTTCACGAAATACAATTCTGAGTTGGCCATTGTGGTGGAGGCGGCGGGCCGGTCGCACCTGGACAACAGAGCCCCTCAATCGGCTTCCTTGCGGCAGGATGAGACGATCACCATCAAAAAGCGGTTGCGAAAGCACTGCCTCTACGTTGGCGCCCTTCTTTGTGGTGGCTGAATCCAGCGAAGTGATTAGCAGGGCATGCACCAAACTTCCGGCTGGCGGGGAACTTCCAATTGTAGACAACTGCGTTGGTGTGAGCGGCTCACTGCCAAAGTCGATCGGTTCTTGTAGTTCGGCAAAGTAAATCGTTCCAGCCTGGACATACTGCGGATGGACTGGAAGCTGGTCCGCCACGTATCGCACTAGACGATGCACTTTGTCAGGAGCCTTCACCTGTTCCATAGCGGCGTTCCACATGCGCCTGGCTTCCTGCCTGGCCTCCTGGGCTTTCTTCCCAGCAACGGACTTGGCAGTGCTCTTTTTCTCCTCTTTAGAACTTACAAGCTGCATCACCTGCCCCGAACCGGGAGTGACCAGTGCGCGGAACGGAATATGCTTGCCGTCGCGCAGCACCAATTCGTCGAACTCAACCTCAATTTTGCGGGTAGGAGTGAAGTCTGCATTCAGGATTCCAAATACCCGCTTCTTTCTCGAAATGCCATCTACCTTTGCGATCCGACCGTTGACTTCTGTCCCCACTGGAACGACAAGTTTGTCAAAAGCGTAAACCGGCTGCACAATCCGCCCGTGAATCTTTTGACCAGCCTTCTTGATTCGCACTTCTCCGTCAAGCGCGATTTGCAGGGGAGTATCCTTAGGCACATTCAGCGCAACGGTCTGTGAAACCGCAGGAGAAGGAGTGGCCCGAGTGGCCAAATCTTGCCCCGCCGCTCGGTCAGCGCACGTTGCCGCCACGAAGACGATGAAAATCAAACGCCTTGTCAACATCTTAAAATCCCCACCGACTCCGCTTAAGTTCTCACAAGAAAATGCGGTGACTGAAGACCCACCCATCGAGTTCGCACAAATCCACCGCTATTCCTTGTGGTCGAGCGGCTTCCCGTCAGGCCCTACCTGGATTTCCGAACGCTTTCTCCCGCTCTGCACCTGCGCCTCATAGGCCACCAGGGTCCCTTGCTTGGTGAGCGACTCAACTTTGCCGATGCTTGAAGTGCCGGCATGTTTCTGCAGCCCTTCCCGAACTTCGGCGGGTAGCGATTTCATGTCTACTTCTTCTTCCACTTCAGTAACATTGCCTTGCGCGTCCATGGTTATGTCTTTGGTATGGCCGCTTACCACCAGCGCTACCTCGTAGGCTACCTGTCCATTCTCTTTTTCCTGGCTATAACCTTTTACCGTGGCTCCCTTGCTTTGTTCATCGGCGGTTTTCTGCACCGCAGCTGGCAGGTCTGACTTTTTCAGTTGTTTCTCCTGGCCAAAAACGGTTACGGTACACCAGAGTGCGAAGTTCATAAATAAGAACGCAGCAATATGCCTCATTTGCATCTTTATCTCCTTAAAGTCCGTTAGAAATTGAACATGAGGGCCACTCGCCCTGATTTAACTACTAAGGACCGCATTTAATTGCTAAGTTGCAATTTAACCCAGCTTGCCACCCCGATAATATTTGTTCAGCTCCGGCAGTTTGAGGCATGCGTTGATGAAATGCCTGGCACACAAGGGAACCTCGCGGAGGGGACCCTGTGCTTTCTCCACCATAACAACCTGGTAGGCGATTTGGCCGCATTCAATACAAACAGGCATTTGCCATGGATCATTTGTCGGGGTGATACAGTCGTGAATGGTTTCGCCCTCACCCGGGTGCCAGGATTTGTTCATCTGCACTTCTTGTCGACAGCAAATTGAGAACAGGTTAGATAATGCTGTAATTCCTTGATTTCTCTAGAATCTTGAGAATAAAGGGCGACCCTGAAAATCTGCTGAAAAGTGCAGCGTATTTGACCTTCAAGTGAACATCTCTTTAACCAGACAAAACTAGACCTCAAAAGGGTTATATTTCTTCAAGTGAGGGTGGGTTGCGGATTCTGGTCATCGAAGACGAGAAAAAGATGGCAGATTTGCTGGAGTCAGGGCTCAGCGAAGAAGGTCACTCCATCTTAGTGGCGGATACGGCTGCTTCTGGGCTGGCTTTGGCCCTTGAGGAGTCGTTCGACGTAGTGGTGTTGGATTTGATGTTACCGGGATTTGACGGGTTTGAAGTAACACGTCGATTGCGAAAGGCGGGCCAGAACACACCTGTCTTGATGCTGACAGCCCGCAACAGCGTTGGCGATATAGTGCAAGGGTTGTCATCCGGCGCTGATGACTATCTGAGGAAGCCCTTCTCGTTTGAAGAACTCCTTGCCAGGCTGCTTGCGCTATCTCGCAGAGGACCAGTCGTCCAGCAGGTTGAGCTGCGTGTAGATGATCTCAGTCTCGACACCAGCACCCACCAGGTTACTCGCAATCGCGAGTCAATAACACTGACGAAGAAGGAATATATGTTGCTGGAATTCCTGATGCGGAATACCGGGCACGTCCTTTCCCGGGATACCATCATCCAGGCAGTCTGGGGTTATGACGGAACAACTGAAAACAATACCCTGGAAGCCTTCATCAAGCTTCTTAGAAAAAAAATTGATGATGGACATACAAAGAAGCTGATCCAGACCGTGCGTGGATTCGGCTACAAGATCGGCAAGCCATGACACACCTTTCAATTCGAATGCGATTGAGCGCATGGTACTTGCTGGTTCTGTGCCTTAGCTTGGCCGTTCTAGGGTGGGTGATTTTTTTAGGCGCGCAGAAAAATATCTCCAGGATTATCGACAGCGATCTTCGCGCCAGGTTGAAAGCTACCCAAACCTTTATGGAACAGCAGATTCCTGGCTTATCGGGTAAGGACCTGCAGGACGAGTTTCAAGAATACTCGGCTAGCCAGCCCGGAGGCGAATTACTGCAAATCAGTGACGCATCGGGTGAATGGATTTTTCAATCGCCATCAATCCAGAAAGTCAACATCCCCTCGGGTCTTCCGAGTGGTGAAGGGAATCCGTCCAGCGGAATGCTTCAGACTCGAGGTTTACTGCGTATTATTTCCGCGGGAATTCGGATCAAGGGCAGCCTATATAACGTCCAAATTGCGACGGATCTGAGCAAGTTCAATTTGTTTCTGCAACAGCTGAAATGGCTTCTTTTGATTTCAACTCCTGTGGCCATCGCCCTGGCTTTAGCTGGAGGGTATTGGCTAAGCGGCCGCGCCCTGCAGCCGGTGAGGAAAATTACCGAACGGGCGAGATCAATTGGCGCTGAGGAACTCTCACTACGGCTGGATGTACCAAAGGCAGCTGATGAGATGCGGTTTCTGGCAGAAACTTTGAACGAAATGCTGGGTCGAATGGAAAGCAGCTTCAAGAAAATCACGCAATTTACCGCCGATGCTTCGCACGAGTTGAGAACGCCAATAGCCATTATCCGGACAACCGCTGAAGTGGCTTTGCGCCAGAAGAGAGATGAGGAAGAGTACAGGAAGTCACTCTTTGACATATTGGAAGAGGCCAAACGTACCACTTCTTTGCTGGATGATCTTCTGGTTCTGGCCAGATCGGATTCGCATGGGTGGCAGTTCACAAAGGAACCTGTCAATCTCGCCGAGATCATTGAAAAGGCGCACTCAAAAGCACAGCTTTTGGCGGAAGAGAAAAAGATCTCTTTTTCACTACAAATTGGCGCAAGAGATGTATGCATCTATGGGGACCCGGAAGCTCTGGGCCGCATGTTCCTGGTGCTTTTCGATAATGCAGTAAAGTACTCACCAATAGGAGGCCATGTCACCGCACTTTTCGCCGTCCGGGAGGGTACACCGGTTTTCGAGATTCGCGATTCGGGAATCGGAATTCCAGAGGACGCCATGCCCCGTATTTTTGAGAGGTTCTTTCAGGCTGACGCATCCCACACCCGGAATGGCGGCGGGTTTGGTCTGGGCTTAGCCATCGCAAAAGCGACCGCGAACGCTCATCAAGCAGAAATGCAAGCGGAAAGCCTGGACGGCGAAGGATCCGTCTTCAGGATCTTCTTCCCTCGCGCATCGCACGCTGAAGGAGAAATGTTGTCCAAATAAACGCGCAGATTTTTCAGCGTATTTTCAGCAATGTCGCCTAACCTTATAGAGAGTTCGTGACACTGTAAGCTTCGACATATTGCGCGGAATTCCCAAAAATCCGGTAACTTGCAGGTGCTGTGGAAGCCTCAACGGTTCTCCCGGAGATCAGCTATGTCACGGCTGCCGTATTAAGACTCGTCCCAATCCCAATCAAAGATTTTGGTGGAGCCCTGAACTCGACCGGCAATTACGCGTTGCCTATCTGGAACCGCGCAGCCGGCGCGAGTTGACTCAGCGCCTGAGTGCATTTCAACAGCGCACCGGATTTACCAGAATTGTGGTGCAGGCACGGGCCACGCAGCTCGGGCTAAGCGCGCCATCAAGGCGGTGGGCGGCAGCCGAGCTTGCAATCCTGGGCGAATTGGCTGGAACGCTGAGCAAATCGGCCATTGCCCGCAAACTTGGACGCTCCTATTGGTCGGTGAAAGCGCAGTGCTCAAGACTAAGCATTCAATCACGCCTCACGAGCGGCTATAGTCGGGCGGATGTAGAGTACCTCCTGGGTGTTGGAGCGCGGAGCGTCAGAAAATGGATCAAGCTGGGATGGCTGAGAGTACAGGATGACCGTATCACGGAGACAAGTATGGCTAGATTTCTGCGTGATCACTCTGAGGAATACCGGTTGAACAGGGTGGACGAGACCTGGTTTAAAGGGCTACTGTTTCCATCTTTCGGGCGCAATCACATTCCAGGATGCGAGAACAATGGAAGCAAACGGCCGGCCTCCGACGCAGCAGCCTGATTAAGTCGCGGTTCTGCCTGTGTGACAAGAATTGGTTTTTGCGTGCCTAATATAAATTTTTGATATCGGAAAAGGAGCTGAAATGCGCAAACGGAATTTTGGGAATAGTTTTGCCGCACCTAGCGGAGAGGTATTGACTCGGCGGTCTTCTATCGTTTTGTGGATTGCAGGAGGAATTTGCCTGACGCTTGTGGCGGCTATTGGTCTGGCTAAAACGAGTCAAGGGAGTTACCACCTGCTAAAGAAATACACCTTTGACGCCGCCGCGGGAAGCACCCGCGAGTATTTTGACTACATCACTGTGGACTCTTCTGCTCGCCGCGTTTACTTGTCGCACGGCACGGAAATAAAGGTAGTCAATGCGGACACCGGCGCACTTATAGGGAACATCACTGGCCTCAAGCAGGACCATGGCGTTGCGCTGGCGCCGGAGTTTGGCCGCGGGTTCATCAGCGATGGCGGCGCCGGCAAAATAGTTATATTCGATTTGAAAACGCTGAAACTGATTGGCGAAGCGAAAGCCGACAAGGACGCCGATAGCGTGGTTTATGACCCGTCGTCGAAACGTGTTTTTGTGATGAATGGGGATCCAAACAGTTCTACAGTGATCGATGCGAAAGATGGAACGGCTGCAGGCACGATCGATCTTGGCGGAGCACCAGAGTTCGCCGTCGCCGATGGCAAGGGCACGGTCTACGTGAATCTGGAAGACAAGAACGAAGTTGTCGCCATAGATTCACACAAGCTCACCATTAAATCACGCTGGCCAGTGACGCCCGCTGGAGGCCCGACAGCACTGGCGCTCGATCAAGCGCATCGAAGGCTCTTCAGCGCGGGCCGCGATCCTCAGATGCTGGTGGTGATGAACGCCGACAATGGCCACGTTATCCAATCATTTCCCATCTCGGCGGGGGTAGATGCAGCCGTTTATGAACCTGCAACAGGGCTTGTGTTCGCCTCCACGCGTGAAGGAATGATCCACATTTTCCATGAAGACTCGCCCGACAAGTTCAGCGAGGTTGAAACCGTCAAGACAGAGTTCGGAGCGAAAACAATGGGACTGGACAGCAAGACGCACCATCTCTTCGTGGACACAGCGGATTTTGGTCCGCCTTCAACCCCGACCGCAGATCGGCCTCGCCCGCAGCGGATAGCGATTCCGGGCACATTCCGCATGTTGGTGTATGGTCGGTGATATTTGTAGTCCGTCGCAGGCAAAAGCGTGCGAGGCTCGCATTGACGATCCGAGGATCTGTGTTGCTACGGAGTGTGACTCGCGACTATTTTCTGGCTGCTAACTGGCCCTCGATGATGTCACTGTAGAGCTTTTCGTTTTGCAGGCCATCGATCCTGGAGGAATTCAAGAAGAAAACCGGAGAACCGAGCACGGCGCGGCGTTGCGCTTCCTGCAGGTCTGCCTCAATCGAGGGGCGATACTTGCCGGAATCGAGGTCTTTCTGAAACCTATCCGTATCGAGACCGATGCGTTGGGCGTAGGTCATCATGTCCTCTCGGGTGGCTTTCTGAGGACTGGCGATGATGAGGTCATGCATCTGCCAGAATTTACCCTGCGCGTTGGCCGCCATGGCTGCTTCATGCAGTAGCATCGCGCCCGGATGGATCTCCAATGGACGGTTCTTGAAGACCAACCGTATCTGACCGGGATGCGAGTCAATGAGTTTGCGGACAAGAAGCGTGGCCTGGACGCTCAGGCCGCTCTGCAGGTCAGAAAACCAAGTCAAAATAACGGGAGCAGAGGGCAGGCCGAAGCTAATTTCAGGGTTTTTCTGGATCGGCGCAGACGGTACGGCTGCTGCAGCAACCGTGGGTACGGGCTTTCCCGCGAGCGTCAGCTCGGTGTTAATTGCAGCTTGAAACTGATCGAGTGGCATGGCGCCGGAGAAAGGCTTGCCATTGATGAAGAATGCAGGAGTGCCACTGACCCCAAGTCGCAGTCCATCTCGCCTGTCTATTTCGATCTGCTGTTTGAGTTCGTCACTATCAAGATCGGTGGTGAACCGGGCCATATCGAGGTTGAGGCTGCCGGCTTCCGCCAGCAGGCTATCGCGTTTCATGTTTTGCTGACCGGAAAAGATCAGGTCATGCATCTCCCAGAATTTCCCCTGCCGGGCAGCCGCCATTGCGGCGGAATGAGCCAGGGGGGAATCCGCGTGGAAGTCGAGAGGGAAGTTCTTAAACACCCAGCGCACCTGATCCGGATATTGCTTCATCAGTTCCCGCAGCGTAGGCGTGACTCGAGCACAGAAAGGGCACTGGAGATCAGAAAATTCAATGATCGTGACTGGAGCATCGGGCCGTCCACGCACCGGCGCTTTGGAAAGATCTAGATCGCCGACCGAAGCAACCGGCTGTGGACTTGTTGCTGCGGCGCGGAGACCTGGGTTCAGTGCTTCGTCAATCGCCCGCTCGAAACGCTCCGCGGGAAAGAAGCCAACCAGTGTTTGTCCATTGATGAAAAATGAAGGCGTGGCAGAGACACCAAGGGCATCGCCCAGAACGGCATCCTCTCGAATGGCACGTTCGAAATGCCGGCTTTCCAGCCTTTGCCGGAAGCGGGGAACATCAAGATGAAGCTGCTGCGCATAAAGGAGCAGGTCGGGCATCTTGATCTTCTGCTGATTGGCGAAGAGCAGATCATGCATCTCCCAGAAGCGACCCTGCTCGCCTGCCGCCAGCGCGGCCTGGTGCGCCAACACCGAATCCGGGTGACTCGCAAGTGGAAGATGCTTCAGCACCAAACGGACCTTGCCGGGACGTTTCCGGATCGCTTCTTCCAGTGCTGGATTTGTCTTGAGGCAAAAGGGACACTGATAGTCAAAGAATTCGACGATTGTCACCGGCGCGCCGGGGGCGCTGACGAGTTTTTCGCGCCAGTCAGACGCGGAGATCGGACGGGGATGTATCCTTACTGTGGAGACTGCAACGGTCTTCGCGAGCGGACTTTTCGTTTTCGATGGCGTAGCGCCGTGCACCTGCTGTCCATCGAGGGGAACTGCGAGGACAGAAAGAAGCAGACCAGTAATGAGGGCCAAGAGGCAAGCCGCTTTAGAGAAGCGGGAGAGGTTGTCGCGTGAGTTGGTTGTCAGGATCATGCGCATAATGTGTTATTACTTCTTTCCGGCGTGCTCCGCTGGAGCACGCGCCACGCCGCCATGAAGGTGGTAAGGCTCATTTTCATGGGCGACGATGGGGTTACGATAGCGAAAGTCGAGCGCCAGCAGGGCCGCGCCCGGGTCATCTTTATGTTCAGAGTAGAGGGCCGTTTCCACTGCGGCCTCCTTGCTCATCCCAAGTTGCCCATAAATGAGAGACAAATAAAAGTGCGCGCTGAGATCATCCGGGTTGATGGATTGCAAGGCCTCGAACTGTTCACGGGCAGGCTGATACTTCTTCTGCAGATAGTAAGCATAGCCCAGTTCCTGGCGGGCCTGCCGGAAACGGGGATAAGCCTTGACCACGGGAAGAAGATAGGTGATCGCATCACTGGATTTGTTTTCCAGACGGAAGATCAACCCTTTGTAAAAGACCGCGCGCAAACTGGACGGATTTTTTTCCAGCGCCTGATTAAGATAGCGCAGGGCGGGCTCATATTTGTCATAGGAAGTATTTGCGGCCGACATATTGCCGGGGCCATCCGGGTCAATGCGTGTGTCGACCAGGCGTGAATAGGTGGCAATTGCGAGATTGATGTAGCCGTCAGCATAACCGGGGTTGATCTCGACGACTTTGCGGAAGGCGTCTGCGGCTTTCCAGTATTGCTGCTGGCGAAGCAGGGCGATACCGTAGTTATTCCAGCGGAGCATCTGGTCGCGATCGGGTTTAGGCCAGATACCTTCCGTCCGTCCCAGGGGCAGCGACAAAGACCGCGAAACCATGGTCACAATGGGATAGTCCACACTCTCGCTCAGGATGAAGTTGGTAAACCCGCGCCGGAAGCGGCGGTAATTGACCTGGGCCTTCAGAGTAACTGGGCCGGGAGTTCCTGTTGGAATGCGCATCCGAAAGCGAACAAGATCTGACTGCCCGGAAGGAATGGTGTTATCAAAAGCGCGCACTTTCATGTCCCAGACATTGTGCAGGGAGATCCACTTGCCTTCTTTGGTAATCAGGCGGTTGGTATAAGTATGGGCATGATCGTCAAGGAATCCGTCGGGCTTGACGAATCCACTGTGGAAGAATTCCGCGCCGGTCGCGTCAGTGGCGATGAACTCTACCCAGCACTCATAAAAATCTCTCTGCTCAGGCACCAGATTGTGACCGATTTTCTTGTTCTGTATGACAACGCCCACGGTCACGGTTTCACCGGCCAGCAGGGTAAAATTCTGCCGATCCAGGGGCGCGATCACGCGCTCTTTGCCGGAGTCGATTTTGCTGAGGGCAAAGATGTCCAGGCCCAGAGTGTCTTTAAGGTAAGCGTCGGTCACCTTCATTTGTTCGTCGTAGCCATAGAAAAAAGGAATGGCAGTATTGGCGCCGGGCCAGCGATGCGATGCGACCTGGTGATTCTTGGCGCCGTAGTCGGTTACAGCTTCAACCCTGGGCATGTGGCAGGCCTGGCAGGTGGTGTCCATATCTTTCTGGTAGAACGGAAGCGGCGATTGCCGCGCCCAGGAAGATTGCTGCCATTCGTCATAGACGGCGAAGGCACGCGTCCATTTGTATTCATTGAGCATGCGGGGAATAAAAGCTTTGTGGCAGACGGAGCAGAATTCCGGAGTGCGATAGAAGTCGCGCATCACCGCCATACTGTGCAACTTGGGGCGAGTAAGGATATCGTCAAACGTCACCGGGCCGGTAACCGGCGTGCCGTCAGTGTTGACCATGACCGCCGGAACGCCCATCACATAACTTCCCGTGCCGCTGGTGTTCTGCACTTTTTGGATCGAGTGGCAGACCATGCAGGTAATGCCGTCTTCATCGAATGAGCGGTCCGCAGTTGAGCCCCTGGTGAGCGCACCGGAGAGCAGTGCGATCGGGTTATGACAACCCTCGCAATGCCTGCTGAACTCAATGCCTTTCTGCGCGATCAGCAGGTCTACATTTTTCTTGTAAAACGGAGCGCGGAAAGAATTGGCGTGGGCTGACTGCCGCCACTGACGGTGAACATCTTCATGGCAGCGCGAGCAAAACGCGGCGGTGGGAAACGAGGCTGAGTCAATGAAAGCAGCAGATTCCGTCTTTGCCTGACTGGGCAAGAACGGACTAGCGCCGAACGGATAGTTATAGGGATGCGATCCTTCTTTATCAGGCGCTGGGCTTTTATCAAGGGCTGGGGCCGGGCCTTTGTTGTCCGCCGCAAGCAGAACGCAAGCGCAAGCCATAAGCAGGACAGCCGTAAGTAAACGGTGTCTTATGGAACCGCCGCGCTTTTGAGTTGGCGAGCTTGTCACGGTAGTTGTTCTGGGAGAGACAATCATTAACACAGTTGTTCCTGAATTGCTATGGCAAAGTTGTTATGTGGGGAAGGTGGCTGAGGTTTGCCTGAAGGAGGAAGCTGTTCATTGAGCTAGAAGCTTCCATGGCAGTTCGCTCCGTGCGTGTACGTCGAACCGCCGAGTTCCCAAAATGGGAATTGGAAGAATGTTTGGTACAAGGCTTTTATCTTTCATGAATGACACGAACAATATGGAAGAAAGGGTTGTTGCTACAACATTGGCGTAGTATTCCTTCATTGAAGTCGGCGAATTCAAGAAGCTAAATCAATGCTCACGAAATTTGTTTTAGTTGTTTCCAAAATTTAATTTGACAAATCCATTTTCTTCTTTAAACTCTCCAGCAACTCTGAATCAAAAAAATAGTTGAGTCATTCTCTGACGACTTAAAAAAGACGAAGGTGAATGAGTTCATGTTTAGATTTGGACTTGAGAGTGTGGGCGTTGACAGGCTCGAATCCCGCTTCGTCTCGCAATCTCACGGCCACGCATTTTCATTCTTCTTTATAGGGTTTCAACAAATTATTGCGGTGAGGAGCCAGCAACACCTGGCGTAGTGTCCACCGGGGTTTGGTTGGCGGACCTATTACTACACGTGTGTCTGGACGCGCCAAGCGGGTAGCGGTAACAGTGAACGGGAATTAGAACGGAAAGCATTAGATCGGAAAGATGAAGCAAAGGCCGAGTTGTGCGTTAACTCGCGATGTAAGGTGGGACCGGCAAGAGGGCCAAGGTCGCTCCATTGAGGGCTTGCGTCCGGCAACTTTGCTGATAACGCCGAGTGCAAGTTCATGCTGGGCGGACTCTTCTTCAGCTTTTGATCCGCAAACGCATCACCAGACAATCATTACGCCCAAAGCACTAGCTTTCACATTTGCTCTAGTAAACGCAACAGCCAATTACGCGACGGGCGCAGTGCCTGCTCATCAACGTCACTCCAACTTTCCGTCTTCCCATATGGCGACCCGGATCGAGCGGTCGCACACCACTGGGGTAAAGCAAAACGAATTCTGTTGCGGTCCTCGACAGGGGAATTGAATGCAATATCGGCGTCTTCATTTCGCGTTGCTGTTGATCCTTTCGTGGGTATTCTCCCAAACTGGAGTTGCCCAGACAGCTACCTACCATCTGCACAAAGAAGCTTCGACGATCACGGCCACCGACGACAAGCTATTGACGGCCGGACCGGACGCGACCAGCCTTGCCATTACGACGACGCTCACCAGCAAGGCAGCGGGCGAATATCTAATCAAGGAATTTGAGACGCAGACGGGTGTTCCGAACACGGCGGGGGTTATTCCTTCCGGCTCTACTCTTACGTTCAACGTGTTCATGAGGAAAACGGCGAACGTAGGGACGGTGTTTCCCCGCGCCAAGATTGGAATTAATAACGCAGCGGGAACAGTCTTGTGCATTGCTACTGGAACCAGCGCACTTACCACTACAGTCGCTCAAAAAACGATCAGTTGCACAACTACCACCAACGTTGCAATGACGGCCACAGATCGCTTCTACCTATGGATAGGTGTGAATCTCACCGCCACTTCCGCCACCGCGTTTAACGGCGAATTGGACGTAGAGGGAACGCTCAACGGTAATTTTGATTCAAACGTGGTCCTCGCGCTGGGCTCTGCTGCGCCGACGATCACCAGTTTAACGCCTGCTACAGGCGCAGTGAAAACCTCGGTAGTGATTGCTGGAACTAACTTCCGCAGCACGCAAGGCAGCAGCACGGTGAGCTTTAACGGCGTTGCGTCAACGCCTACAGCCTGGAGCGCAACTTCGATTACTGCGCCGGTTCCAACAGGAGCCACGACAGGCCCATTAGTTATCACGGTAGGCGGGCAGGCAAGTAATGGTTCGACATTTACAGTTACGCCCGCGCCCAGTATTACCAGTCTTGCTCCTAATACGGGGGCTATAGGTTCGGTGGTAACAATTACCGGAACTAACTTCGGTCCTGCGCAGGGCAATGGCAGCGTGAAGTTCGGCACGACAGCCGCGACAGTTACAAGCTGGAATCCCACGAGTATTGTGGCTTCTGTACCTACGGGCGCTGTTACGGGCAATGTGGTAGTAACGGCTGCCGGCGGCGTGGCCAGCAACGGGATCTCATTTACGGTGACAGCGGCCCCGGCGATTACCAGCGTAGCGCCAACAGCGGGCGGAGGCTTTGGATCGTCATTCACAATTACCGGAACGAATTTTGGCGCTACCCAGGGCAACGGTGGAGTTACGCTCAACACGGTGCCCGCGACGATAACCAGCTGGAGCGCAACCAGCATCGTGGCCAAGGTTCCCAGCGGTGTGACAACAGGGAACGCCGTGGTGACCGCTGCAGGTGGGATTTCCAGCAATGGCGTGCGTTTCAAAGTACTCAATCCTGGCGGGCTGGCCATCGATCAGATTATTTTTGCCGACGGAACAGCCACAGCTACAACCCGCGCTACCGCTGCCTTCTCAACTTCTTCGGCCAACGAGTTGTTGCTGGCATTTGTTGCAAGCGGGAAAGGCACGGCCACCAGCACGGTGGTGAACAGCATCGCTGGCGGCAGCCTGACCTGGGTGCTGGTGCAGAGGACGAATACGCAACTCGGCACCGCGGAAATCTGGCGCGCTTTCGCGCCAACGGCGCTGACCAATGTAACCGTCACCGCAACATTTTCGCAGACGGTTTTGTCGTCGATGACTGTCGTGAGCTTCACCGGAGCAGACACGACGGGAACCAATGGATCCGGAGCGATTGGCGCGGTCGCCACAGCTAACGCCGCCACTGGCGCTCCCGCGGCAACCCTTACGACAACACGCGCGAATTCCGTGGTCTTTGGCGTCGGCGACGATCCTACGGCCAAAGTGGCAAGGACGCCAGGCAGCAGCCAGTCGATTGTCCATCAATTACTATGCGGCCCCTCAACTCAGACGTGCGCATTGTGGGTGCAGCAGATCCCAACGCTGGTTCCTGCAAGTGGCACAGCCATCACGATAAATGACACGGCCCCCACAGCAGACGCCTATAACGTGAGCCTGGTGGAAGTGCGGCCGGTGGCAACAGTCACGGCGCCAGCGATCAGCAGTCTTACTCCCGCATCAGGGCCGATCGGTACATCGGTTACAGTCGCCGGTACAAATTTTGGAGCAACGCAAGGCTCAAGCACGGTGACGTTCGGCGGTATTCCTGCGACAGCCACGTGGAGCAATACGAGCATTGTTGCCGCGGTTCCCAGCGGAGTGTCGCTCGGGGCGATTCCAGTGGTAGTTACTGTGCCGGGCGCAGGAACAAGCAACTCGGCTACTTTCACGGTGGTGTCGCCGCTGGCGATCTCGGCGCTTGTCTCACCGCTGCCGAATGCCAATAACTGGAACAACACTAACGTTACGGTTTCTTATGTCTGTTCGGGCGGCGTGCCGCCGGTGCAATGTCCCGGGCCGCAAACAGTAGCGACTGAAGGAGCCAACCAAGTGGTGGCAGCTAGCGCCACTGATGCGAATGGCAACCATGCAACGGTTGCAGTTACGCTGAATATCGACAAAACCAATCCCGGAGTAACAGCGAGCGTTACACCGGCGCCGGCCAATGGCGTGGTTACGGCCCCGGCGACTGTAACGTTCGTCTGCACCGACGCGCTTTCCGGTACGGCCAACTGTCCCGCGACCATCAATGTAACCACGGCAGGCGCGCACCAGACCTTTAGCGGAACAGCCACAGACCGAGCCGGAAATACGGCCTCCACGAGCGTGACGTTCAGCGTGCAGTTGACGCCGCTGTCAGTGAGCGCTAGCGCTGCGCCGGCCCCCAACGCAGCTGGATGGAACAACTCGGACGTAACGGTATCGTTCCTTTGCTCCGGCGGTGTACCTCCATTGCAGTGTCCAACGGCGCAGACCGTATCCGTCGAGGGAGCAAACCAGTCGATCAGCGGAACGGTCACGGACGCTTCCGCGCAGACAGCCAGCACCAGCATAACGATCAAACTGGACAAGACGCCGCCAATCGTTACAGCCGTGGTCTCGCCCGCGCCCGACGCCAACGGGTTTGTCCAGGCGGTCTCGGCAACAGTGACGTTCAGCTGCACTGACAGTCTGTCAGGTGTAGCCATCTGTCCTTCCCCGGTTACGGTGACTACTGCCGGCCTGCAAACGATCAACGGCAATGCCACGGATATTGCAGGCAATACCGGAACGACGAGCATCCAGTTCAACCTCAAGCCCTTCCCACCGCTGCAGGTTGTCGCCTCGACTGCACCCGCGCCGAATGCTGCGGGCTGGAACAATACGCCGGTTACGGTCACGTTTGTGTGTACAGGGGGTGCGCCTCCGGTTTTGTGCCCAAGCCCGCAAACGGTCAACACGGATGGTGCGAACCAGATCATTACCGGCACTGCCACGGACGCAATTGGCAGCGCGGTGAGCGCCACCGCTACTGTGAACCTTGACCAGGCGCCCCCGCTGGTTGCCATTAATTCGCCGGCGGACAGAAGCGTGATTGGCTCGTCGAACGTTGTAGTAAGCGGACTCGCCAACGATGCGTTGTCCGGCCTCGCCACCGTGACCTGCAATGGCACACCTGCCCCAGTCACCTCCGGCACTTTCAGTTGCTCCCTGCAATTGGTGCAGGCGGTGCTCTCAATCAACGTGGTGGCAACGGACGTTGCCGGCAATACCAGTTCCACGGGCATAACCATCAATCTCCAGGGACCAAAGCTGACCATTACTTCGCCGGCGCCGCAATTCTTGTTTACGACAAATTCGACAACCGTCACCGGTACAGTGGATGATCCCGGGGCCCGGATCACCGTGAACGGAGTTCAGGCGACCGTCAGCGGTACAACCTTCAGCGCTGACCAGGTGACTTTGCGTGAAGGCAACAATTTACTGAATGCGACAGGAATCAATGCCGGGGGAGCAGCAGGCACGGCGAGCGTCAGCGTCATTCTGGATACGACTCCGCCCACCGTCCGCATCGATTCACCGAGCGATAACGCGGTACTGACAAGCCCGGAAATTTACGTTACAGGTTTGGTCAACGATGTAGTTACGGGCACGGTAAACGCTGCCCAGGTTAGCGTGACCATCAACGGCGTGCAGGCCGACGTAACCAACCGAAGCTTCATGGCTGAAGGCATTCTTCTGGTTCCTGGTAAGAATGTGATCTCAGCACTTGCGACAGACCGGGCAGGGAACAAGAGTCAAAGCCAGGTCACGGTAACTCTACGGGACATTTCCACGCAGCAACGCATCCTGATGGTTTCCGGCAATGGCCAGTCAGGCGCCGTTGGCACAACGTTGGCTGAGCCTCTGGTGGTGCAGGTGGTCAATGCGGCGGGTCAGCCCTTGGTTAACGTGCCGGTTGCGTTCACCATGAACAAGAGTGACGGCGAACTCACTGCATTCCCGCAGGAAGGTCGCCAGGTCAACATACAGACTGATGCGAATGGACAGGCCAGCGCCAACCTGAAGCTGGGAACGCGAATCGGCGACGGAAACAACCAGGTATTAGTCAGCGCTCCCGGTTTCGTCGGCGAGATCATGTTCTGCGCGTCTGCGAGCGTGGGCATACCTGACCAGATTCACGCGCTGTCTGGAGAATCGCAAAAAGGTGTTGCCGGCCAGGCGCTTGCCGAGCCATTTTTCGTCGGGGTATTTGACGCCGGCGGCAATCCGGTTGCCGGTATTCCTGTGATCTTCAAAGTTGAGCAGGGGGGAGGCACGGTCGAAGGCAGCACCGTGGTAACCAAGACGACCGATACTGACGGCAGGGCCGCCGTCGTTCTGGTGCTGGCACAACAAGAAGGCATCAACAACAACGTGGTCTCAGCTTCGGTGGCTGGCCTCACGACTCCGCCCGCAACACTCATTGCATCCGGCGTGATTCCATCGGCGATTGCGCAAACGCGCGTCACCGGTATTGTCATGGACAATGCCAACCAGCCGATTCCCAACGCAACCGCCAGCATTCAGGGAAGTAACCTTTCGGCGATTACCGATCAGAATGGAAGATTCACTATCTCGAATGCTCCGGTTGGCAGCATCATTCTGTTCATCGATGGAAGCACCAGCACCCGGCCGGAAAGTTTCCCATTCCTGGAATTCCCGCTGCTCACGGTCGCTGGGCAGGACAACAACCTGAATGGGCCCATCTACCTGCCGCCCCTTGATACGGAAAATTCCAAAGTTGTAGGCGGCGATGAAGACGTAACTCTAACCATGAAGGGCGTGCCCGGCGTTGCATACACAGTCTTCGCTCATTCGGCAAAATTCCCTGATGGCTCGAGCGTCGGACGTCTAACCTTGTCGCAGGTCCATGGCGATAAGGTACCCATGGCGCCGCCGAACGGCACATCACCGGCGGTCGTAGGCACACTGCAGCCGCCCCGCGCCAAATTCAATCCGCCTATCCGGATACAGGTTCCAAACAGCAGCGCGCTGTCCGCGGGACAGGTAGTCGAGGTTTATTCCTTCGATCATGATCTTGAACAATTTGTGTCCGGCGGGACAGCACGTGTCAGCGAAGATGGGTCGGTAATCGTCTCCGATGCAGGCTTTGGACTGAGGGTTTCAGGCTGGCATGCAGCTCCGCCGCCACCGCCTCCGAAAACCTGTCTCAACGGCTGCGACGATCACAATGAATGCACCAATGACGCATGCGTGAACGGCGCATGTCAACATACTCCCGTGGGCGACGGAACCGCCTGCAAAGACGACAAAAACGAATGCACCAAAGACGTCTGCAAAGGTGGATCGTGCCAGCATGAACCACCGCAGGCGCCCAAGGCCTGCTGCGAAGACAAGGGCTTTTTCAGCACCAGTAAAAAAATCTACGACACCACGAATCAGTGCTGCGCCAAAGGCAAGGTATTGCCCAAGACGCCTATTGCCAACCTGGACGACTGCCCTGACCGCACACAGAAAAGCCAGTCAAGCCAGCCGTTCGCATTCGATGGATGCAGTTTGCCGCCATGGGTGGTGAGCACGCTCAGCATAGGGGACAAGGACAATCCGGCAGGAGGCACGGACACGCAATTCTCCAACGGAGCACATACCGGCGCCTGCGATCTCCACGACACTTGCTACCAGACTTGCGTCTCCGGCGACAGTGGCGCGCGTAAGGCGGCGAAGACTGCTTGCGACACTCTGCTGCTGAACACCGCTCTGGCAACCTGCGACGCTTCGCATGACAGCCAGCAAATTCGACAGAGTTGCCGCACCTGGGCCGGCCGGTATCACACCGGTGTGGATTGGGGCGGCGGCGGTCCCTATGACGATGACCAGAAACTGTACTGTGACTGCTGCAAATGATGAAGACCTGTAATCAACTCGTGTTTCGCTGGCTGGTGGCAGTTGTCGCTTGTGGCATCTGCTGCACGTCTTGTGTTTTCGGACAATCCGCCAATCCGGGAGTGGTCTGGGAGAAATACTTTGGTGACGGCGCAAACTGGTATGAAAATACCGCGGTCGCCACGTCGTCCAAAGGGGATCTTTTGGTCGCCGTTCGCAACCGCGCCGCTTTCACGGACCGGTACTCCAATCCCCATATCTGGACCTTCAATCAGGACGGCGATCGTATCGCGGAAATTGAAGTGAAGAGTTTCACCGTCGATCGGAATGAAATTAAAGCCGAGCATCTGACGGTTCTTGGCCTCTCTGCGTTGGAGGACGGCGATATCGCCGCCGTTCTGACAGACGGCATCACACGTCCGCTTCTGGTGAAGATGAATAGCACCGGACAGGTCTTGTTCGCCAAGGTGATCGAATCCAAAGCGAGCGGCTTCAATTTGCGCATCGGCAAAGTTGTCTGGGCCGGCGACCATCTGTTTCTGGTCGGTCATCGATCGTTTGACGCTTACGTGGCCCGGATTGAAATGTCGGGCGCACTTGCGTGGGAAAAAGAAATCGATCGCGGACGGATGGAACTCTTTACCGATGGCATCGCCGCCGATGACGGCGGAATCGTGCTGGTGGGGAACATGGGCCAGTACGATATGTTTCGCGTTGGCCCTTCGGAAGCATGGCTTTCCCGATATAGCGCGACGGGCGTGGAGATGCGGCAGCCCGGTTTCATTGGCCGGTATGGCAGCTTCGCCCGGGCTGCGGACGGAAACTATTGGCTTGTGTATGACAAGAGTAATACCAGTTCCCAGGAGATATGGGTCAAGGTGCTTACTCCGGACCTGAGACAGATTTCCACGTCCAAAGTTGTCGCTACCAAACTCGGATTTACTCACTTCAAAATTGCTTCTTTGCCGGGAAGCGGGTGCCTTGTTCAGGGTGAGGATGATGATCGTCCATTTCTCGCGAAACTGGATTCTGGCGGCAATGTTGTCAGCAGTTTCATTCAACCCGCGGGCACCAGCGCGGTTCGCTTCGATCTCGTGAGCGTGGGTGGCAGTTTGTTCGTGGTTTCGTCTCCATTCCTGGAAGATCAGCAGCGCAAGAGCACAGAGAAGATCGACGTAAGCAAGCTGGTGGTGAAGTGAGGGACCGGAAATCGAATGGCTGAGGACACGGCAAATAAGGCACGGCTTTGGCAGTGCAGCCGGTTGGTTATCTGCTGGGTTGGGCGGCAGGCAGAAGTTTTTGACTTTGTAGATACATAGATCCTTTGTCAGCTTCCAGAGCGTGTTGTGCCGCACTGGCTGAGAGGTTGGTTATCGGAATGGAACAGCAAGTGAAAATGCGAGCGGCGGGCTTTTCCTGGCGAACTGTAATCTCTATAGCGATCACCTGCACGATCGTAGCGGGACTGTTCGTGTCGCCTGCTTTCGCCCAATCCTCGCATCGCGCGTTGAAGGCGGCCCCTTTCCGTAATTTTTTGCCCGGGCACATGAGCCTGCTGGCGCCGCTTAACAAGGATGAGATTTCTCAAATTCGCTTCCTTGCGATTCGGGCCTTCCTGATACAACAAAACACGGTCGATGGTCTGACGGATACGGATGGCGACGGGCTGCCGGATGTATATGAAATTGCTCATGGCCTGAACCCGAATGATCCAAACGATGCCGCGCTGGATTCCGACGGCGACGGACTTACCAACCTCGAGGAATATTTTTTCAAAACCGACCCGCGAAATCCTGACACCGACGGCGATAGCATGCCCGATGGATGGGAAATTAGAAATGGACTGAATCCGCTCGATCCCACGGATGCCAATCTTGATCCCGATGGCGACGGCCTTAGCAATCTGAGGGAATACCAATTAGGCACCAATCCCCAGGCGGCGGATACCGATGGCGATGGCATGCCCGATGGCTGGGAAGTGTCTCATCTCCTGAATCCCCTGGACCCCAGCGATGCAGCCCTGGATCCGGATAATGACGGTTTGCCGAATCTGCAGGAATTTCGCGCTGGTACCGATCCGCATAACCCTGATACGGACGGCGATGGTATGCCTGATGGATGGGAACTCGGTCACGGCCTGAACCCGCTGGATCCCTCCGACGCAGCCCTGGATAATGACAGCGACGGGCTGACGAATTTGCGTGAATATCAACTGGGCACGGACCCGAACTCTGCCGATACTGATGGTGATGGCTTCACGGATGGCGAAGAAGTAGCGGCCGCTACCAATCCCCTTGACCCGAACTCGCGTCCGTTATTCCATTCCGCCTCCCTTGATCCCACGTGCAACGCTGTAATTCAAAATCGTTCCGTGCAGGTCAACCTGGATGGCACATTTGCCGTCCCGAACGTCCCTGTTGATCAGGGTTTCTATAAGTTGCGGATTATTTGTAAGAATCCGGATCAAACTACCAGGCAGGCGCAATCCGGATTTGTCTCTCTCATTTCTGGAGTAACGCCTGCCGGCGACCTGACCTTCGGCAAGGTAGATCCCGCGCCGGTGGAGATCAGGATTTCGTCGCCAGCCTCCGCTTTTACGACCCAGGGACAAACGGCGCAGCTTTCGATCCAGGGCTCCATGCCTGATGGCTCCACGAAAGACCTCAGCCGGCAGTTGGACGGAACGTCTTACCTGAGCAGCAATCCTGCAATTGCTTCGGTCACCGCCGATGGCCTGGTCACCGCCGGCAAGCGCGGAACTGCGATTATCACGGCGCGCAATGAAGGCTCCACCTCGGCAATTCAGATCAACGTCAACACGCCCGCCAGCACAGTCGGTGACGGGATTCCCGATGACTGGAAGATTGCGCACGGCTTTGATCCCAACGACCCAAGTATCGCCGGCCAGGATCCTGATGGCGACGGTCTCACTAACCTTCAGGAATTCCAGTTGGGCACGGATCCGCGCAACCCCGATACTGATGGTGACGGTGTTTCTGATGGCGAGGAAGTGAAACGCGGAACGAATCCGCTGAATCCAGATACTGATGGCGATGGCTTGACGGACGCGGAAGAGATCCGTCTGGGCACAAATCCGCTGAATCCAGATACAGATGGCGACGGAATTCCCGATGGAATTGAAGTGAAACTTGGCCTGAATCCCCTGGTTCCCGATCCCACGAACACCGTACAGGGCCATGTGGTTGACCAGAGCGGAAATCCGGTGGCCGGCGCCAGCGTTGTGGCTTTCCGGTTCTTCATCGCCACCACGGATGCGGCTGGTTTCTTTTCCATCAATAAGGTCCCTGCTGACCTCGGAGCAATGGTCGCGGTAGCGCGTATTACCCGCAACAACCAGATTCTTGAAGGTACTTCACAGCCGAAATCTGCGGCGCCCGCCAACGGAACAACCGATCTTGGCACGATTCAGATTGTCCTGAACACAGGCGTGATCGCAGGGACGGTCACCAGTCAGACCGGGCGGCCGATCCTCAGCGCTCAGGTGACGCTCAATTCCGGCGCGGACGTACGCACCACAAGCGGAGATATCACCGGTTTCTACCAGATTAATGGAGTAGCGCCAGGTGCGTTTACCATCATTGCCAGTGACCTGGCTGGGGGGCTGCGCGCCAGAGTCACCGGGACCCTGCCTGCAAACCAGTCGCTCTCGTTGAATCTTACGCTCTCTCCGTCTGGCACGATCAAGGGAACGGTCTTTGGACGCAACGGGACTACACCCGTGGGAAGCGGCGTCAACGTGTCTTTGTTCGGTTCCGCATTCTTGACGACCACCACTGACAGCCAGGGCCAGTATTCCTTTGATTTTGTCCCCCTTGGTAATTTCACTGTCGAAACGAGCGACAGCTCCGGCAACCGCGGACGGACGACTGGGATTCTGAGCACCACCAGCCAGGTAGTCGTTGCCAATGTCAGCTTCCTGGGCAAGGGAACGGTCTCCGGGACGGTTACGGATGGATCCGGAAACGCCGTACCCAACGCAACCGTCAATTTGAATAGTGGCAGTATCTTCGGTGGAAACAAAACTGCTACTACCGATGGGGCAGGACATTATTCATTCAGCGATATTTTTGTAGGTCCGTTCACTGTCAATGGTAGTTCAGCGATTAGCCGGCATGGCGGAAGCGCCAGCGGGACGCTGACGGGTGATGGTGCAGTTGCCACAGCCAACATCACGCTTCAGGCAACCGGCAGTCTTACCGGGACGGTTTTCCATTTCGGCGGAACAACGCCTGTGGGCGGAACCGTGATTACACTCTCCGATGGTCATAGCACCACAGCCGATGCGCAGGGTAGATACAGGATTGACCTTGCGCCGTTAGGTAGCTACACGGTGGATGCCACCGACCCGGCGACGGGTGACCGAGGGCGAGCAAGCGCGGTCATCTCCAGCCAGGACCAGGTAGTCAACACCAATGTAACACTCATCGGCGTTGGCAAAGTGATTGTGACTGTGAAAGATGGCGGCGCGAGTCCGGTCAGCGGCGCTCAGGTCAATCTGGATAGCCAGACGGTATTCGGCGGCAGGCAGACCGGAACAACCCAGGCCGATGGAACTCTCACTTTCGCCAATGTGCTGGCGGGCGGGTACAGCGTATTTGCCTCCGATCCACAAACGGGACTGACTGGATCGGGCAGCAGCAACATTACGGCCAACGGGACCGGCAACGTTACCGTGCCATTGCAATCGGCAGGCGCAATTCAGGGAACTGTCTTTGGCCCGGACGGAAGAACAACGATTGGCAGCATTTCAGTGCAGTTGAGCGGGCAGGTGCAACGGCACACCACCAGCGCCGGCAATGGCACGTTCAGGTTTGATGTGGTTCCGGCCAATACATATCAGTTGACGGCCGTTGATAGCGCAGGAAATATCCGAGCCTCTGCGGGCCTGGCCGTGAGCACACAAGGCCAGGTGGTTACGCAAAATCTGGTGCTGAATGGCGTGGGCACAGTAGTCGGCAGGGTAGTGAATCCGGATGCTACCGCAGCAGCGGGAGCGTCGGTCGTGCTTCAATCTTCCGGTGGCGGCCGCAGCTTCAATGCCACCACGGATGTGAATGGCTCCTACGCGATCGGACAGGTGCCCGCGGGTCTCTTCACGGTTACAGCCAGCCAGAATTCGGGCGGGCAGCGTCTGCTGGGCCAGAATCAGGGCAGCATCGTATCCGATGGCAGCACGGTCACGGCCAATATTCAATTAGTGGCCAACGTAATTCAGCTGCCATCCACGATGTTTGACGCCAATGACTTTAATTATGACGTAGTCCAGAGCGGCGCAATTGCGTCAGGCAAAGGGCAGATATTTGGTGGAGACTTCCTCTCCAATCAAGGTGGATTCCTGCTGGACCTGATCTCAGGCGCCACCGCCACCCGCTTTACTGGCCAGACCTCCACGTCGCAGAACTTTGCCGTTACAGAATTCGGCGGGCGGCAGCTTGTCATTACGCAATCCGGAATCGCAGGCCTGGATGTCACCCGAAAAATTTATGTCCCGCAGGATGGGTATTTTGCGCGCTATCTTGAAGTCCTGAGAAACTCCGGCGGCGCTCCGGTGACCGTGGACGTGCGGCTGAGCAGCAATTTCCGGTTCATCAGCAAAGTACAGAATGGATTTACATTCAACCGTGAACCGAGAATCACTTCCACTTCCAGCGGCGATACTTTCCTGGGAGTCAGCGATCCTGCGAACCGCGACCACTGGGTGGTCGTCGACGACGATGAGGATGGCGATCCATTCCTGTCCTCGACAAATTTGCCCGCAACCGCTCATGTTTTTGATGGACCGAATGCGACGCAGGACGTAGCGGACGCACAGTACGGCATCGATTTCATCAATAATTTCGGACTGCTGACGGAAACCTGGCGGAGTGTTACTGTTCAGCCCGGGTCAGAAGTGGCGCTGCTGCATTTCGCCACCCAGCAGACGAGCAGAATTGCCGCGCAGGCTTCGGCCCAGCGCCTGGATCTGCTACCACCCGAAGCATTGGCAGGTCTATCAGCGTCTGAACTGGGCGCTATCCAGAACTTTGTCGTGCCGCCGGGAGGCACGAGTACTCTGGCATCGCTGCCTGCCATCAGCGGAAACATCAGCGGACAAGTTCTGGCGGATGACAACGTCACGCCGATCACCTCGGCCACCGTCAGCTTCAAGAGTAATAACGCTTTCTACGGACGCACGTATTCCTCAAACACTGATCAGACCGGCAAATTCGGTTTTGCCTCAACGATCAATAATTCTGGCGGTACCCTGGCAGTCCCGGTTGACGCTTTCACGCTGATCGCCACCGATAATCAGACTGGAGTAATTTCTCCGGCGACAATTGGAAACTTCCCGGCGGGGTTGATCACAGTTACTCAGAATGTCGTTTTCACCAACAGCGGGCTGGTTACCGGAACCGTCAAGAGAGATAACGGCGACGTTGTCAGCTTCGGCAGCGTCATCATCAGCGGCGGTGGACTTACGCAGACGGCATCCACGGGTATCGCGAGCGATGGCTCCTATAGCTTTGCGGGTGTACCGCCTGGCAGTTACACACTGGTTGCAAATCTCCCCAATTCAGAAGGAAGTTCGTTAACGGCCACTACGTCCACTACCGTGGTGCTTGACCAGACCAGCATTGCCGATATCACTTTTGCTCCCACCGGAGGAGTTTCCGGCACGGTGCGCCGTACGACAGGCGAGGCAGTCGTTAACCTTTCCGTGCAACTGCACGGCCAGAATCCCGATGGCAGCAATCTGTCCCGGCAGATACCCAGCGATACCGCCGGAACGTATACGTTCCTGGATGTTCCAGTAGTGAGCGTCACTATTGAGACTGTGGATTCAGCCACCAATACCGCAGCCAGTTCGAAAGTAAATATCACGCCCAACGTTGTCACCAGCCAGGACCTCACGCTGGTGGCGGGCGGTACTGTAACCGGGCTCATCACCAATCAGAGCAACCAGCCCGTATCTGGCGCGCAAGTCACAGTGACTGGCAACAATGGCACACTCAGCACCACCTCTGGTCCCGATGGGCGTTATTTCGTTGACCATGTGGCGCCGGGCGCCGTCAACGTGCAGGTGCGCGACTCGAATTCAGGGTTTGCCGGCCGGGCCTCCGGCAACGTCGATTTCGCGGGTCAGATACTTGCTCTCGATATCCGGCTGGTGCCTTTTGGCACGGTGAATGGCACAGTTTTCCGTTTTGATGGTTCGACGGCAGTCGTTGGCGCCCAGGTTACGCTTTTTGGCGGCAGCGGCGGCACCACCGTGACTGACGCTCTGGGCCATTATCAATTCGATTTCGTTCCTCTCGGAACCTTCACCGTGGACGTGACTGATCCGCTGACCGGTGATCGTGGACGCACCAGCAATCAGGTAAGCGCCAACGGCGAAGTACGCACTGTGAACGTTATTTTGAACGGCGTTGGCAGTTTGGCGGTGACGGTGAAGGATGCCGCCGGCAATCTGATTACCAGCGCGCAGATCACGGTCTTTGAACAAAATCCGTTCGGCGTGGTGTTGACGGGAAGAACCCAATCGGATGGCACGTTCACGTTCTCCAACGTGCTGGCTGGTAGTTTCTTTGTTACCGCTACCGACCCGGTTACACAATTGAGTGGATCGCTTTCCAGTGCAGTGACGGCAGGCGTTGCCAATGCAGTTACCGTGCAATTGCAGCCGGCTGGCTCAGTGCTGGGCAGAGTGCTAAACCCGGATGGGATAACCCCGCTTGCAGGCGTCACCGTACAGATCTTCGGGCCCGTGTTCCGGCAGGTCACCAGCGCCAGCGATGGCAGCTTCCGCTTTGACGCGTTGCCGCTGGGCAGCTATACGTTGCAGGCCTTTGACGCTTCGAACCGTCTGCGCGCGCGCAACACCGGCGCCAGTCTGGCCAGCAATGGTGACGTAATCAGCAGCAATCTTGTCTTCGTGGGTTTAGGAACAGTGCAGGGGACAGTGCGCAACCCTGATGGCACTCTTGCGAATGGTGTCTCGATTACTCTGCGCAGCTCGAACTCCCAGGTGGGCGGCTTCCTGACCACCACGTCCAATTCCGCTGGAAGCTACACGATCAATGGAGTGCCTGTAGGCTCCTTCACAGTGACTGCCAGCGTTCCTGCGCAGCAACTGGTGGCGGAGGCTTCCGGACAGATTGCCAGCGATGGCGCTATCGCCACTGTTGACATTCAGCTTCTGAACAACGCCATTAACCTGCCGACCAATCTATTTGACGCCAGCGACTTCTTCTTTAACCTGCAAAGCGATGGCTCCGTCCAGGATGGCAGCAACTTCGTTTACGGAGGCGATTTCGGCGCAAACCGTGGCGGCTTCTTCCTCGATGTGATTACCGGCGGAGCGTCCAATCGATTCACCGGCACAGGCTTCGGCACCACAGAACAGAACGGGCGTGAAGTTGTCATCCGCCAAAGCGGCCTTGCGGGCCTGAATGTGACGCGCAAGATCTATCTGCCGCAAGACGGATATTTTGCCCGGTATCTTGAGATTCTCACCAATCCCGGTACAAGTCCGGTGACCGTCGATCTCCGTGTGACGTCCAATGTGCGTCCGTTTAACAGCACGCCTCTGGTGCGCGCCACTTCCTCAGGCGATGACCTTGTGGATGTGTCGGATCCCATCAATCCCGACCGCTGGGTCGTGATTGGCGACAGCAATGATGTCGATCCTTTCCTGAACTTCGCCGAACCCGCGCTGGCATTTGCCTTTGACGGAGTTGGTGCGGCCGATCGTGCCGCGTCAGCTACGTATATTGCTAACCCAGGCTTCAGCCCCGGACAATTGTCGGTAACCTGGAGCAACATTACGATTCCCGCGGGTGGCACGGTGGCGTATATGCACTTTGGCGCGCAGCAGGTAAGCCGCGCCTCAGCCGCCGCTTCCGCAGATCGACTGGGCCAGTTGCCGCCAGAATCCCTGGTAGGCCTGAGCCTGGATGAGATTACCGAAGTCCGGAATTTTGCCGTGCCTTCCAGCGGCGTGAGTACGCTGGCGCCTCTACCGGCCGTGAATGGAAACGTCAGCGGCAGAGTTTTGGCCGGCGATGGAATCACTACCATACCCAATGCGACGGTACGCTTCCACAGCAACAATCTCTTCTATGGCCGCACGCTGCAGATCACCAGCGCTGCTGACGGCACATACAATCTTGCCTCTTCATTCAATAACTTTGGCAGCAGCATTCCAGTGCCGCTGGATGCTTTCACCGTACAGGCGTTCCATCCATTCACAAGCGTGGCGTCGCCGGCGGCAACCGGCACCTTCGCTCCGGCACAGACCAGCGCTGTTCAGGATGTGACCTTTACCAATACCGGCATTGTCCGGGGATTTGTACGCCGCCATACCGGCGCGGCGGTTAACAATGGCTCCGTGGAATTGTTTGGCTCATCCTTCAATTTTACGCAGATCAACCCTGACGGTTCCTACGTGCTAACCGGTGTTCCCCCCGGAGTATTCAATTTGCAGGCTGAGACTTCTGTTCCCCAGGCAGGCACCGATCTCTTTGGCTCGAGCGTTGTGGCGGTGGTTGCCGGCCAGGTCAGCAATGCCGATATCTCGATTCAGCCTACCGGTACAGTCACAGGAACGATTCTTACCGCAAGCGGAGTTCCAGCAGTGAACGTTGGTGTAAGCCTGCAAGGATTTACAACTTTCGGCTTCTTCGAACGTGATATCCGCACCGATACAAACGGGCAGTTCACGTTCTTCGATATTCCGGCCGGTCTGTTTACTTTGAGGGCCTTTGAGCCAAATACCGGGTCCCCCACGTCAGTCCAGATCTCGGTGGTGAAGGACCAGACAACTACGCAAAACCTATCCCTGATTGGCTTGGGTACGGTGCAGGTGCAGGTAAACTTTGCCAGCGGAACGGCGGCTGGCAACAGCCAGGTCGACATATTCGAGCCTTCCAGAGGGTTCTTCGTATTTGCCGGTTTCACGGATGCGAGCGGTAGAATGACCATCGCAAATGTGCCGGTAGGTTCGTTTACAGTGCGCGCGCATCACCCGAGCAATGGCGGCATATTCTCTGACGTAAATGGCGCCATTACTAGCGATGGACAGAGTGTTTCGATCACGGTAACGCTCCCGGGTACGGGCGTAGTTACCGGTCGTATAACCTTTGTGAATGGAACTGCGGCAGCGAATGCTCCAGTCCAGATCTTTGGTGACAATGTGCCATTCGCGTCCACGGCCACTGATTCAAACGGCCTCTACACGTTTACCCAGGTTGTGGCGGGCCGTCCATTCACGCTGCGGGCTTTCGACCCGCGCGGCACCGGAAACTTCCGCGTCCTGAACAACAACATCGTCCCCGCCGATGGGGCGACCCTTACCGTGAACGCGGTTATACCTGCCATAGCTACAGTGCATGTAGCTGTGCTGCAGGCCGGTAATGCGCCACTGGTCAACGCGCAAGTCGATATCATGTTTGCCCAGGACGGCTTCTTCCGCTTTGTCGGCAACACCGATGTCAACGGAGTCCTGAACGTTCCAAACGCTCCTGAAGGCAGCTTCACGGTTGAGGCCTTTGCCCCGAATACCTTCCGTTTTGCCGGCAGCGCAACCGGCGCGATTACGCCCGCCGACGATGCAGGCACGGTCAACATCACCATCAACGCTCCGGCCTCAGGAAATATCAGTGGTCAGGTGTTTGGCGGTGATGGACAGACCGTGCTGCAAACCACGGTGGAGGTGTTCGATGTGGACACCGGCAATTTCCTGGGTCAAACGTTCAGCTCTAATGGATCGTATTTCTTCTCGAACATTACCGCCGGCGGAAGCGGATTCCGTGTTCAGGCGTTTTCACCTTCTGACTTCAGCGTTTTCGGCCAGAGTACAGGAACCTTTACCACCTTCGGGCAGACCGTTGTGGTGAATGTTACGGTTCCAATCGGGGTCATAAAAGGTGTGGTCTCTTACACAGACAGCACAGGAGTGCCATTCCCTGACGTCTTTGCTACGCAGAAGAATGCGGATGGCAATTTGCGTTCGTACTTTGCCAATACCAGGAGCTCCGACGGCAGTTACGTAATTGTCGGGCCGGTGGTGGGTGACTTTACGCTCACGGTGCAAGACTTCAATTCCGGCCTGAATCAAACAGCCACTGGAACAGTAGTCGACGTCAGCGCTCCTGTGGTGCTGAATATCACCATGCCGCCAACCGGTACAGTGAAAGGCGTGGTTTACGATGCCAGCGGCAACCCAGCGCCTTTTGCCGATATTGGCATCGCGAACGCGGGCATGTTCCGTGATTCGTTTGTAGGCGCAGACGCTTTGGGCAATTACCAGTTCAATCACGTGCCGTTGGGCCGGTTCACGCTGCAGGCAACCGACGAGAATTTTGTGCTCTACGTCACGATGAGAGGCAACCTGATTTCGGATGGCGATACCGTTATCCTGAACCCGGTGTTGCCGGCCATCGGAAGCGTAAGTGGCACGGTCTTCGATACCGACGGTGTTACTCCGGTGGCCAATGCCAGAGTAAACCTGGAAAACCTGGATAGCACCGGTCCAGAGGGCTACTCCTTCAACCGTGTCAATACGGATGCCTCCGGTAATTATTCATTCGGAGGAGTTCCGGCGGGCACGATCCACGTTTCCAGCGCCGATCCAGTCACTCGTGTGGCCAACGGCATGGCTACTGGACAGATAACCGCCGGTCAGAACACCACGGTCAATGTTGTATTTGGCCAGGGCTTCGACTTCTTTGATACCAATGCGTTCAACTTCTTCCTCGACGGAAACAATGGTTACCGCTTCGATATCGATTGCGACGGAGAAATTGACGGCGGCGGTCGGATCGACAACTCCGTGAACCGTGGTTATTCGGGTGCTGAAAACCTGCAATTCAACGGTCTCCACTTCACGGAATTCTTCCCCTGCATCGCGGGAGCACAGACCGGCCTCGGCGGACGCCAGATCGTCCTGGGACCAGCGGGGGTAAGCGGCCTTACGGTCACCAGAAAGATCTACTCGCCTGCCAGCGGCGGATTCACTCGCTACCTGGATGTCCTCAGCAACCCGAGCCAGCAGGCAGTGCCGGTGATGCCGCTGATTCAAAGCTTCCTCAACAATTCGGGAAGCATCACTACGCTGGTAGCGCCTGCCGATACCGGTAACACCTATGCGGTTACCGGCACCGGTTCCTGCTGCACTCCGCTGTTGGGTGCGGTCTTTGCCGGGCCGAATGCCGCTGTACCGGCCAGCGATCTGCAGTTCCCCAATGAGCAACGGTCGGTTTCCTACGACTGGAACATGACTGTTCCTCCGGGCGCGTCGGTGATCCTGATGCACTTTGAGGCGCAACGCGATCCAGAAGATTTGGCTGGCATGCAGGCTCAGGCCCAGGCGCTTGTGAACCTTACCGATCCGGATGAGTTCACTGGCATGACGGACGATGAGAAGGCGCAGGTGGTTAACTTTAACCTGGTTAACCAGACGACAATACCGGGCACGGCGGTAGTGAACGTCACCGCCCTGTTGCGCGATGGCATCCACCCGCTGGTAGGCGCAGAGATTGTGATTAAGTCGGGCGCCAGCCAGAGGATTGCCGGGCTTACTGATAGTTCGGGTACGCTCTCGATTGCAAATGTGCCGGCCGGCAGCTTCACTGTCACGGCTTACCAGGGCGGTTTTGTGGGCGAAGCCAGCGGTGTGGTGCAAACCAGCGATCTTGGTTTAACCATATTCATCACCATCAATGCCGGTATTACCGGCACCGTCCAAGGCCATGTGTTCGCTGCGGATGGACTAACCCCGGTGGCAGCGACTCAGGTTGAAGTGCTGGATGTGGCTACGGGCTTCCAACTGGCGCTCGGCGGCACGGATAGTAATGGCTTCTTCCAGTTCCATGGCGTCAGCGCCGGGCCTCAAGGCTTTAAGGTGCGGGCCACCTCCATCCTGAATCCGGCGATATTCGCTGAGCAGAGCGGAAGCTTCGCGGCCAGCGGCGACCTCGTAACCATTGACTTGATCATGCCTCTCTCAGTAGTACGAGGCTCGGTAAGTTACTCTGACGGCACAGTTGTACCGTTCCCGACGGTCGTCATTGCCCAGACGGATTCGTCTGGCAATGTGACCACCTTCCTGCCAGCCACTGACATTAATGGAGGATTCGAAATTGTGGGGCTGCCGCTAGGCACGTTTACGCTCAGCGCGCAGGACTCAAATACTGGCATCACTTCCACCTCTACCCTTACGCTAACCAGCGTTGCCCAGCCTGCGGTATTGAATGTGGTGCTGCTCAGCGGAGTGGTAACGGGCACAGTGCGCGACAGCAATGGTAATCCGGTGCCGTTTGCCCAGGTTGCCCTCGCTACCAGCGGTGATAGCTTCAACCTGTTTGGCAACACAGACAGTCTGGGCGTGTACCGGTTCACTCGGGTTCCGCTTGGTCCGTTTACGGTACAGGCGTTCCTGAATATCAACAGCACGTTTGCCAACGCCGATGGCGCGCTGCTCACAGATGCACAAGTTGACACTATCGACATCACCATGCCGGCCACCGGCACGGTTTTTGGCTCGGTCTTCGCGGCCGATGGCATTACTCCGGTTGTGAATCCATTCATCTCGGTTGTCAGCATTGACAGCTTTGGACCGGAAGGGAATTTCAGCACCCAGACTTTCGCCGATGCCTTGGGCAACTACCAGATCAGTGGAGTGCAGGTTGGCGCAGTGCAGGTTGCGTCCACGAACCAGTCAGGTCCGCAAATTGGTGCGCCGCTCCTGGGATTTGCGCCGCTGGTTGGAACTTCCGCGGGTGTCGCCAGCGGTCTGCTGACAGCCGATGCACCTCTTAATCTCAATATCACGCTCGGAAACGCCATCAGTTTCCAGCAGTTTGGTTTGGTGAATCTTGACGGGTTAGACGGATTCCGCTACGACGTATCCTGCGACGGTCAATTGAATGACGGCGGCACCACTAACCGCCAATTCGATGACGCCTATGACAACATGTATCAGCTAAGCGTGGGTGGCGCTGCCTTTGTGCGCCAGTTCCCGTGCCTCAACGCAGCAACAACGGATGCCACTGGACGCCAGTTGATTCTGGGCCCGGTGACGATCCACAACCTCCACATCGCACGTAAGATTTATTCACCGGACGCGGGCGGTTTTGCGCGCTATCTGGAAGAGATTCAGAATCCCGGAACAACGCCCGTCGTTGTGTCTGTCACGATCAAAGGGAACCTGGGCTCGGATAACAGTACGCGGATTGTGGTGGCGCCATCTCAAACCAGCTTTACGTATGCGGTTACCGATCAGAGCGGAATTTGCTGCGATCCGTTGCTTGGCTACGTGTTCAGCGGAGCGTCTTCCACGCTTGCCGTACCCACTGTTCAGTTCATTCCCGGCAACGATAATGTTTCCTACCGCTGGGACAACGTAACGATACCCGCGGGGCAAACCGCAATCCTGATGCACTTTGCCGTGCAGCGCCCGCCCACCGATCTTGCAGGTACAAAAGCACAGGCTACGAGCCTCGTCAATCTGACCGACCCTAATGCTCTCACGGGCATGTCGGCGGCGGAAAAGGCTGCAGTGGCAAACTTCGTGATTCCATAAAAGGGAGATGTATGCTGGTTCAACAGAAGTTCATTCGTGTGATTGCGCTAACTCTGGGGATGGTCTGCCTGCTGTCAATGACCGCGACGGCCGTAGAGCCGGTGACACTCCCTGATATCCAGTTAACTTCTGCTGATGGCGCCACGGTTAAAAGCACCGCGCTGCCGACGCAGGGCAACTGGCTCATCATCTATATTCAGCCGCGCAACCAGTTCAGTGACAATCTGCTGCGGCTCTTTAAGAAGGACCAGTATCCAGCTCTGGCCCAACACACCGTGATCATTGTGGGCGGCAGCGTTGACGATCTGAAGAGCGCGCAAACGCGCTTTCCGGAACTCGCCCTTGCCACATGGTATGCCGACACCAACAGAAGCGCGTTTGGTCTGATGAAACTGACCGGCGCTCCCATGATCCTGGGCATAAAGCAGCGGACGATTGCCTGGAGTCTCAGCGGAATCCTGGCTGACGTGAACGTAGCCAAATCAATCCTGAATACCTGGTTGGAAGGGTAATTCTGAGCGCACTCGAGCGAATGGTAAGATGACCAGACTCATGAATTCCCTGGCTCGTATTCTTTGTGTAACCGGCTGTGCTCTCAGTTTATTGGCAGTCCACGCAATGGGCGCACACCTGGCCACGAAGCCGCCCGTTCAGGTAACCGTGCGGGGATATCTGGTGGATGCCGTCTGCCTGAAAGAAGAAGCTGCGCAGTTGGTTGACCTGGGACCCAAACACACAAAGAAATGCCTTCAGATGCCCGCCTGTCGTGAGAGCGGGTACGCATTGCTTTTACCGGCCAATCATGCTGTCGTGCGCTTCGACGCGCGGGGCAACGATCTTGCTATCAGGCTGGTGAATTCTCATCGCCTCGAAAGCGGCTGGCTGCTGCAGGCAACAGGCACCCGCACCGAAGACAAGTTTGCTGTAGCCACTCTGGAACTCGTACCCAGGTCACCGGTGAAGAGAAGGAAGCAGTAATCGCCGCTCAGGCCCGCATCCGCGTAATGGGCACACCCGCATACAAGCATTGGAATTTTTGAGATTGAACGTAGACGTCAACTGAAAGAGATGCAGAAGATATTTGGCTGCCCCCCAGGGATTCGAACCCCGATAGGCTGCTCCAGAGGCAGCTGTCCTACCATTGAACGAGGGGGCAAAAGCCGTTGATTCCTTAAAAGGTTACCACAACTTTTACTTCTCACGCCACGCCATGGTAGCGACCAGCCGGGCGATTCACTTCCAATTCTAACTGGCAACGAACCTCCGACATTTGGCCGAGCTTAGTTCAAAACCCCAATTCAATTGAAATGCGTTCGAAATTTTAGAAACCTTTTTTGCCAGCGACCGTATATATATCCCAGATGGTCCGTTGTGTAACTTCGTTTGTGCAGGACCGAACCCAGGGGAGAATTGAATGGAAGTTTTGGAGCATGTTCGTTACGCATTGCGACAGTTCAGGAAAGCTCCCGGATTTACGGGAACAGCGATTCTAACCCTGGCGCTTGGCATCGGCGCGACCACGTCAATCTTTACGCTGGTGCATGCGGTGCTCCTGAAGTCGCTTCCAGTGTCAAAGCCCCAGGACCTTGTGCGCGTGGGCAACGAGGAAAACTGCTGTATTAACGGCGGGATGCAGGATAACTGGTCCCTTTTCTCCTTTGAGCAGTACAGGCAGTTCAAGGAGCACACCCCGGGCTTCGAGGAATTGGCGGCCATGCAGGCTGGGAACAGCCTGATGGGAGTCCGCTGGGGTGGGAGCAGCAAGCCGTCTGAATCTTATCGGGGTGAGTTCGTTTCGGGTAACTATTTTTCGACGTTTGGAATTCCCGCTTATGCCGGCCGTATGTTGTCCCCTCAGGACGACAACAAAGGAGCGCCGGCGGTGGCGGTAATGAGTTTTCGCACCTGGCAGGAAAAGTTTGGAGGCGCGCGCTCCGTTGTGGGGACTGGGTTTGTCATGAACTCGCAGCCGGTAACCGTGGTGGGCATCGCGCCGCCCGGGTTCTTTGGTGATCGGGTACAGAGCAATCCGCCCTCTTTCTGGCTCCCGCTGGCTGCCGAGCCTGTGATCGAACCGGCCAACGCAGTCCTGAATGAGGCCTCATTGCAGTGGCTTGACCTGATTGGACGCACCAAGCCCGGAGCGGACACAAAAGCCATGGAAGCGCAGATGCAGGTGGAACTGCGTCAATTTTTGTTGAGCCCGGAGAGCAAGGTGGAGGAGCGCTCCAAACCTCTCGTGGCCAAACAGACGCTACACTTCTCCCCCGGCGGAGGCGGCGTGCAGAGGATGCGCGATGAATATCAGGACGGGCTGCATCTGCTGATGTGGATTTCCGCTTTCGTGCTATTGATTGCCTGCGCCAACCTGGCAAACCTGATGCTGGTCCGGGCGACCGCGCGCAAGCAGCAGATTACGGTCCGCTCCGCGCTCGGTGCTCCTCGCACCACGCTGGTCCGCCAGGCACTGACGGAAAGCGTCGTGTTGGCGATGATGGGCGGCGTGGCAGGGATTGCTATCGCCTTTGCCGGCACGCGCATGATTTTGCGGCTGGCTTTTGCAGATGACTATGTACCAATCAATGCCACGCCCTCGCTGCCGGTCCTGGCTTTTGCTTTCGCGACCTCATTTTTGACTGGTATTCTGTTTGGCATGGCGCCGGCATGGATGACGGCCAGCGCAAATCCCGCCGAGGCATTGCGCGGCGCGGGCCGCTCCACTGGACGCAAAGGCACCTGGGGACAAAAATCTTTAGTTGTAGTGCAGGCTGCGCTCTCGTTAGTGCTGCTATGCGCGTCGGGTTTGCTCACGCGCAGCTTGAACAATATGCAGCATAGGAATTTCGGCTTCGACACGACCAACCGCTACATTCTGCATATCGATCCGCAAATGGCCGGATACAAACCGGACAGGCTTGATCCCCTATACCGCCAACTCCGCGACAATATCAGCGCCATTCCCGGCGTTCAGCAGGTTAGTTTTTCGCTCTACAGTCCAATGGAGGGAGATAACTGGGGTGAGGGCGTTTATCTTGAAGGCGAACCGCCGCCACCCCCGGGAACACAGGACCACAACGCTTCCTGGCTGCGTGTAAGCCCGGGATATTTCGATACCATCGGCACCAAGATTGTTGAAGGCCGGGCTAACAATGAGCAGGACACGCCGACGACCCGTACCGTGGCCGTGGTGAATCGCTTCTTTGAGCAGAAATATTTCAAAGATGGCCGCGCGATTGGAAAACACTTTGGCGACGATCTTAAGCATCCGGGTGCGTTCGAGATTGTGGGAGTGACCGAAGACACGAATTACTGGGGAGCAGCGAGTAAGATGCGCCCTATGTACTTCCTCGCCCAGGGCCAGAGTGCGCATATCGATGATGACCCGCGTTACCATCAATTTGAAGACCGCTCCCGGTATCTGAATGCAATCGAAATCCAGACGCGCGGCGAAGTCTCAGGACTTGAAGTGCAGCTCCGCCGCGTGCTGTCACAGGTCAATCCGGATCTGGCAGTGGTCGATTTTCAGAGTTTTGCCGTTCAGGTAAAGGCAAATTTCATGCAGCAAGCGATGATCGCCAAGCTGACTTCGTTCTTCGGCATACTGGCGTTGATCCTGGCCTCCATTGGGCTTTATGGAGTTACGTCGTATTCGGTGGAGCGGCGGACAAGTGAGATCGGAATTCGCATGGCTCTGGGAGCCGACCGGTTGAACATGCTCATGATGGTCCTGCGCAGCGCGTTTGTTCAGGTTGGCATCGGTCTGGCCATAGGCATCCCAGTCACGGTTTTTGGCGGCCGCTTGATGGCTAGCCAGTTATTCGGAGTAAAGCCATACGATCCCCTGGTTCTTTCGATCACCACAGCCGTGCTTGCAGCGGCGGCCTTTGTGGCAGCCGTGATTCCAGCCCGCAGAGCGGCGAACACAGAGCCCATGCTGGCTTTGCGCACGGAGTGAGAACCCTACCAATAGACCATATAAATCGCCGTTCTCCGCGATAAACGGAACAGCGCTGACGGTTTTCCTTCATTCCGTGTTCGCAAGAATCGGAGTAGCAGACAACGAGTTTTTAAAGCCACTGCTTCGCGGAAACGCGGCACGCCATCTTAGCGTATCCTGTGACGTTCCCTTAATAAGGAATTAATGTCAAGCGATCGAATCTGATCGCCAGGAGCTGAACATGGCGGAGCATATTGTTGTCTCGGTACAGGACCGCATCCTCACGCTGCGCCTCGACCGGCCGGAGAAGAAGAATGCTTTAACGCGCGGCATGTACATGGGCATGATTGAGGCGCTCCAGAAAGCCGAGTCCGACTCAAACGTGCGCGTGGTTCAGATCATGGGAACCGAGGCGTGTTTTACCGCGGGAAACGATCTAGTGGATTTCGCCAATGCCCGGCCCGGAGAAACAAGTCCGGCAATTTTGTACCTGCAGGCTTTGGCAGGATTGCAAAAGCCGGTGATCGCTGCCATAGGAGGCGTGGCCGTCGGAATCGGCACCACCATGTTGTTGCACTGCGATCTTGTATATGCGGCCGCGGATGCGCGCTTTCAGCTTCCTTTTGTCAATCTGGGGCTGTGCCCTGAGGCGGGTTCCAGTATTCTTCTGCCCGCGCTCATGGGGCATCGAAGGGCAGCAGAGCTCTTGTTTTTTGGCGAGCCGTTCAGCGCCGAGATGGCCCAGAGTCTTGGCCTCGTCAATAAAGTGGTTTCCAGCAATGAACTAGTCTCGGCCACAACGGCAAAGTCGCAGCAACTTGCGGAGAAACCGCCGTCAGCGCTGCGCACCACAAAGGCTTTGCTGAAACGCGGGTCGGCCGGAGCCATCGCAGATGCTATGGCAAAGGAGACGGAACAATTTGCCGCTCTTTTGCAAGGCCCGGAGGCGCGGGAAGCCATGATGGCTTTCATGCAGCGGCGCAAGCCTGACTTTTCAACGTTTTGATAGGTGAGAACGGCGGCCATCGAAAAAACGCGTCAGGATGTCAGCCGGCCATTTCATCGCGCCAGCCGTCCTTCTTCATTTCTGATTGGAACCAGCGCTGCAGGTGAGAGCGGATTGCCGAAGGCATTTCTCCAAATTGAATTCCGTGGTGACCTTCTTTATTCGCCCACGCAATCCGCCCGTGCAATTCAGCTTTAACGTCAGTTTCAGGAATTGTGAAGCGGATGGTCACTGAAGCACCCTGGCCGAGGATCTTGTGTATGGAAACTGCCGCTCCGCCAAGGCTGATGTTGAGCAGGTTCGCATCCAGCGATTCCTCGCCGTGTGTCAGCTGCACGGGAGCGCTGGTTTGCTTGCGATAATAACGCTGCTGTTCCGCGCACAAGGTCCCAACCGCGGTTTCACTTTCATTTTCCCGATATGTTTTGAGCTTGCGCAGAAGCGTGCGGCGTGAAATTCCCAACGCTTCGGCCGCTTTTCCCTGATTGCTGCCGTAACGTTCCAGCGTGTCAAACACTATCTGCCGTTCCACCTGATCAAGATCGCGATTCAAAGGAGTCTTGCCTTGGCCGGGCGTAACGTCCTGGTTCAGCTTCAGATCGGCGCCCGTGATTTCCACCTGGGCGTTCCGGGCCAGCATGACCGCGCGAAAGATGGAATTGCGAAGCTCGCGCACGTTGCCGGGCCATTGGTGCGTGAGCAAAGAAGTGACCGCGTCATTGGAAAAACGTGAATTTGGGTAATGCTGGTGGAGAATCTGTTCGGCAATTGCCAGCAGGTCTTCAGGTCTTTCCCGCAGCGGAGGTATTTCCAGCTTGAATTCCGCCAATCGATGGTAGAGATCATTGCGGAAACGGCCGGCGCGGACCAGTTCGTCCAGATTCTGGTTGGTAGCCGCCACCACGCGCACGTTGACGCTCACTTTTTTGCTTCCACCCAGGCGATAATAAGGTACACCGTCCAGCACGCGAAGTAGCTTGACCTGGACTTTGGGATCAAGGTCTCCGATCTCGTCCAGGAAGAGGGTGCCGCCGTCGGCCATTTCAAAGTAGCCAATTTTCTGTGTGTCGGCGCCGCTAAACGCGCCCTTCTCATACCCGAAGAGTTCGCTTTCGACGAGATGTTCAGGGATCGCAGCGCAATTTACATCCACCCATGCTTTATTACAACGAAGCGAGTGGCTGTGAATGGAGCGGGCAATCATTTCCTTGCCTGTGCCGGTCTCTCCGACAATCAGTACCGCCGCCGGATGACACGCCACCTGCTCAACCAGCCGCATCACTCGCTTTAGTGCGTCACTGCGAACGATCTGACTGGTCAACTCGCACGGATTGTTAACGGCGGTGGACAAGAATCTTCTCCTCTATATATGCACGCTATGGGCAGATAGTGCGCATTTGTCACTCGTTATCGGGAATGATGAGACAAGTTCGTCACACCCGCAATTAAAGAAGTGAGTTTGATGATTACTTAAGTTCCCAACCTTCAGCTTTGCCAGATGCTCTCCGAGCTATATCAAGTTAAACTGCGACTGTCATAAAGCCATTTCGGGAAAGCTGGCTGTGACACTCTGGCGCCGGGTTGGCGCCGGCTCTGTGACAGGAATGTCATAACGACGTAAGGCCTGTGACCGACCGCAGTTTGATCGACGAACGCTAAGACATTGAATCAGCAGAAGTTATTGGCATCTCCTTTTCCAGCGTGTTTGGCCAGGGAGTTGCGTGCATAACCGGCGGAGACAGTAAAAGGTATGTCGAAGCAAGCCCGAGTATTCCTTTACGCAGTTTGCCTGGCTGGCCTGGCAACCGCGATCTATGGCGGGATTGCGTGGAAGATCGACGACTGGGCGAAGTTTATTGCCTACCTTCTTACCGCTCTGCTGGCTTCTCGACTCAAAGTGGAACTGCCGGAGATTACAGGCACAATTTCAGTTAATTTCCTCTTTATTCTGCTCGGCATTGCCCAATTGACCTTCACCGAGACGTTAATCCTGGGATGTTCCGCGATCCTGGCGCAATGCTTGCTCACCCGTAAACGGTGGCCCCGGCTCGAACAGGTGCTCTTTAATGTTTCCAGCTCGGCGGTTGCCATCGCTGCGGCTTACTTTACTTACCATGGACCGTGGTCCACGCGGCTGCATCCAAATGCCGCGTTCCTGCTGATGCTCTCGGCGGGAGTTTATTTCTTCTTCAATACGCTTCCGGTGGCGACAATCATCGCTCTAACAGAGAACAAGCGGCTGCAAAAGATATGGACCGACTGCTATTTCTGGTCGTTGCCGTATTATCTTGCCGGCGGCGCCTTGGCGGCGATGTTTGGATGGCTCACACAAAAAGTGGGCTGGCAACCAACGTTGCTGGCTTTGCCAGCCATGTTTGTGACTTACCGCTCATATAGGCTCTACCTGAGCAAGCTTGAAAACGAGAAGAATCACGTATCCGAAATGGCGGCGCTCCACATGCGCACCATTGAAGCGCTGGCACTAGCCATTGAAGCCAAAGACCAGACTACGCATGACCATCTGGAGCGTGTGCGCGTTTACGCCGTGGAAATGGCGAAGAGACTTGAACTTCCTGCGGACGATGTTGAAGCGTTGCGCGCTGCGGCTTTGCTGCACGATATCGGCAAACTGGCCGTGCCTGAACACATCATTTCCAAGCCGGGCCGGCTGACACCTGAAGAATTTGAAAAAATGAAAATCCATCCGATTGTGGGCGCAGAGATCCTGGAGCGGGTTTCCTTCCCCTACCCCGTGGTGCCCATTGTCCGCTCGCATCATGAACGGTGGGACGGCTCTGGCTATCCTGACGGCCTGAAGGGTGAAGAAATTCCCATCGGCGCCCGAATCCTTTCAGCTGTGGATTGTCTGGACGCATTGGCTACGGATCGCCAATATCGCAAAGCACTTCCTTTGGACGATGCCATGCAATGGGTGGTTGATCAGGCAGGTAAGGCCTTTGATCCCAAAGTAGTGAACCTGCTGAAAACCAGCTACAAAGAGTTGGAAGCCATTGTTCGTTTGCAGTCGCACCTGCCCGACCGCCAGAAATTGTCCACGGACCTTAAAGTGGAGCGTGGTAAAGCTCCGGCCAATGGGTTTGAAGTCGACAGAGCCAGCGAAACGGGCAACCAGGCTGCTTTCCTTTCGTCGATTGCCGCAGCTCGACAAGAAGCGCAGGTGCTTTTTGAGCTTACGCAGGACCTGGGCAATTCGCTGAGCTTGAGTGAGACGCTCTCTGTACTAAGCGGACGACTGAAACGTCTGGTGCCCTACGACGCAATCGCCACGTACATTGTTCGCGGCAATGAATTGCTTCCGGAATATGTCAACGGTGACAACTTCCGGCTGTTTGCGGCACTACGGATTCCGCTGGGTGAAGGTTTATCCGGATGGGTAGCGCAAAACCGCAAGCCGATGCTCAACGGCAACCCTGCACTGGAGCACGGCTATGTGCACGACCCCAATCGATTCAGTCCGCTGCGTTCAGCCATTTCAGTCCCGCTGGAGGGATTGCAAGGCGTGGTGGGCGTGCTGACGCTCTATCACTCTGACGCTGATGCATACACTTCCGACCATCTGCGCATTTTGTTGGCGATCAGCTCAAAAGTTGCGCTCTCCGTGGAGAATGCTCTGGCTTTCCAGGAAGCGGAGAGTTCGGCCACGACCGATTACCTCACGGAACTGCCGAATGCCCGCTCGTTGTTCATTCATCTTGATCGCGAACTGGCACGGTGCAAGCGTCTGGATACTTCTTTGACTGTGATGGTTTGTGACTTGGATGGTTTCAAAAAGATCAATGATCGATTCGGTCATCTTGAAGGTAACAGGATTCTGCAGCATTTTTCTGAAACCTTGCAGGGCTCCTGCCGCGAATATGACTATGTTGCCCGAATGGGCGGCGATGAGTTTGTTATTGTAGCCCCCGGTCTCAGCGCATCGGCCGCGGAAGCGCGTGGTATTTGCCTGAGTGAACTGGCAGGCAATGCTGGTCGCGAGGTTTGCGGCGTGGAATGGCTGGCACTGAGCGTGGGCTGCGCCATCTATCCGGAAGACGGGGTAGATGCGGAGAAACTGCTGGCGGAAGCAGACCGTCGCATGTACATGCAGAAGCAGGAGCACCACAAGATTCTGAAAGTGTTCACTGCACTGACAGATGGAAAACGGCCTGCTGTTGTTCGCGACGCGGTGGCTGGATAGTGCTGCGCTTCTGGAGTGGGGCCGTCCTGCGACTGGTGGCGGTCATGCTCATGGCGAGTTTTGCAGGCGCCATGCTCATGCGCATAGCACCGGGCTTTTCCTCTGACGACCAGGAACTCAATTCCGGCCTTTCTGCACAGAGCCTGCAGGCCATTCGTCGGGCGCACCTGTCCGACGCCAACGTTCCTCGTTTTTACGCGCAATACCTTGGATCGCTTATGCGAGGCGATCTTGGCACGTCGCGTTCACTGAATCAGCCGGTGAGAGATCTTTTGCGCGAGCGCCTGCCGATAACCCTGTTCAATCTGGCGTTTGCGCTGGCGGCGGGCTGGCTGTTCGGGCTGGCATTGGCCACCGCCACACAGATGTGGAACGTTCCTGCGTTGAACTTTCTAGGCAATGGATTGAGCGGAACTTTTATTTCCACGCCTGCGGCTGCGCTGGCTCTGGTCTTCCTGATGTTGCGATGGCCTCCGGCTTTCGCGGCCGCGCTGCTGGTGTTCCCTAAGATTTATCGCTACACGCAAAATCTATTGCAGCAGAGCAGCGAGATGCCTCACGTCCTTACGGCGCGCGCGAAGGGCGCAGGGCCGTGGCGAGTACTGGCTTGGCACGTAGCCCCGATTGCTCTTCCGCAAATGATCGCCCTGGTTGGTGTTTCCATCAGCATTGGGATTGGCGTGCTTCTGCCGATTGAGGTTGTGAGCGACGTGGCCGGCATTGGACAGTTGGCTTGGCAGGCTGCGCAGGCGCGTGATCTGCCATTGCTTGTAAACCTCACCATGGTGGTTACGTTTGTGACCGTCTGCGCGACCTTGATTTCAGACGCCGCACAGCAAGGCTTCGTCCGGAGCGCCGCATGAAGGCTATACGTTTGGTAGCCATTGCGGTGTTGCTGCTCACGGCTTTAACCATTCTGGGAGCGCATTACCTGGCGCCCACCGGATACGAGCAGCAATTTCGCGAGATGCCACAAGCAGCCCCATCCACTCATCATCCACTGGGTACCGATGACCTGGGACGCGATCGCTGGGCCCGGCTGCTTTATGGAATGCGTGTTTCCTTGACGCTTGCGCCGCTAGCCGCACTCTTCACAACAGTGCTTGCCGGACTGGTAGGTGGCATTGCAGGATACTTTGGCGGCTGGACAGAGCGTTGTTGCAAATTGCTGATTGATCTCTTCCTGTCCGTGCCGTGGTTGTTTCTTCTCATCACGGTTCGCGCGGTTTTGCCGCTGAATGTTTCACCGGAAGCGTCCGTTACCGTAACTTTCGCTCTACTGGGTCTACTGGGATGGGCGGCTTCAGCTCGCGTTATCTGTGCCGGCGCCAGGGACCTGATGAAATCAGAATTTATTTGGATGGCGCGGGCTTCCGGTTTTTCTGGTTTCAAGCTGGTCCGCCTCCATTTGCTGCCCAACCTGCGCGGTGCGCTGCTGGCGCAATTCTGGATTTCGATTCCGGTTTTCATCATCGCCGAGGCCAACCTGGGCGCTCTTGGACTGGGGGTGGCTGAACCGCTGCCGTCGCTTGGAAGCCTTCTTCGCGAACTTCAGGACGCTGTCATGTTACGTCCGGAACCTTGGCGATTGCTGCCTCTTGCGGTACTTATAGTGGTTATCAGCTCGTTCCAGGTACTGCTTAATAAACAGGAGGTACGCACGTGAAGCGGCTTTATTTATTTTCCGCCATGTTGCTGCTGGGCTTTGTTTCTGTGTTTGCCCAGAGTGGGGGAGAGCTGCGCTTCTGCCTGCGCTCCGAGCCCAAAACATTTAACCCCTTGCTGGTAGAAGACGAATCGTCCGAGGCCATACGTTACCTCACTGGCGGAGTGCTGGTGCGGGTAAACCGGCTTACGCTGAAAGCGGAGCCAGCTCTGGCGATCTCATGGAAGGTTTCAGAAGGTGGCAAGCGCATACGATTCAAATTGCGCGAAGGCCTGAAGTACTCAGACGGCACTCCTTTTTCCGCTGCTGACGTGGCCTACACCATGGAGCAGTTGATGGATCCTGCGCTACACTCGAGCACCGGCGATGCGTTCCGCTCGGCTGAAGGCAAGCTGGCGGCGCATGTGATTTCGGCGAACGAGATTGAGATCGATTTTCCGGCTCCTGTTGCGAACCTGGTGAATCTCTTCGATACAGTTGCGATCCTTTCAGCAAAATCACCACAAAAAGAAATGGCGGCTCTGGGACCGTTTTATGTTGCGGAGCGAAAGGCAGGATCGTACCTGCTGCTGAAGCGGAATCCTTATTACTGGAAGAAAGATGCGGCAGGGAAGCAGCTTCCATACCTGGACTCCGTACGGCTCGATATTGAGCAGAATCCTGAGATTGAAGCTTTGCGCTTTAAGCGCGGCGAAGTCCACCTGATCAACACTGTTTCGCCGGCTATTTTTGAAAAGCTCTCGGCCGATAATGCCTCGGTTCGCGACGCAGGCGCTTCCACGGATACGGAGCAGCTCTGGTTCAACCAGGTCCCGGGTTCGCCATTGCCTGCCTACAAGAAAGCCTGGTTTACTTCTACAAATTTCCGACGGGCGGTCTCTGAGGCGATCAATCGCGGCGATATGGCGAGGATCGTTTTTCGAGGACACGCGGTCCCAGCCATCGGCATTCTCTCGCCCAGCAATAAGTTCTGGTTTAACAGCGACCTGAAGCCCCATCCTTATGACACGTCCAGCGCGTTACGCAGGCTGCAACAGGATGGGTTCCAGCTGCAAGGGGACACGCTGAGAGACAAGGCCGGTAATGTCGTGGAATTCTCCATCGCCACGAACGCGGGCAATCGCGCGCGCGAAAGCATGGCCACCATGATCCAGCAGGACCTCAAAAAGATTGGCATTAAGGTGAACGTTGTCACGCTGGATTTCAACTCGCTGCTGGAGCGCATGACGCAATCATATAACTATGAAGCATGCATCCTGGGCTTCCAGAACGTCGAACTTGATCCGAATTCGCAGATGGCGGTCTGGCTGAGCTCAGCCGACAATCATCAGTGGAATCCGAGCCAGAAATCGCCCTCTACGCAATGGGAAGCCGAGATCGATAAGCTGATGCGCGCGCAGGCAGCGTCCGGTGACGAGCACAAACGCAAGCAATACTGGGACCGCGTGCAGCAGATTGCCTGGGATCAGGAACCTTTCATCTATCTGGTAAATAAAGACGCATTAGTGGCGATTGCGCCCGCGGTAAAGAACGCCGCACCGAGCGTGTTTCGCCCACAAACTTTTTGGAATGTGGAGACACTGGCGCTGACCCAATAAAATTTATGGATCTTCTCTCCGTCCGACTAACGATCAGCTATAAGGACAAACCACCCGTCCTGGATGATTTGCGTCTTGATCTGCGCCCGGGAGAGGTATTGGGACTGGTGGGCCACAGCGGATGCGGAAAAAGTTCTTTGGCGCTGGCAATTCTGGGACTGCTTAACCTTAAGGGCGGCAAAGCCCTTGGCTCAATTCGGTGGGATGGCCACGAGCTGTTGACCCTGAAAGAAAAAGAGTGGCGCAAACTGCGGGGCAAAGTGATTTCTTTTGTGCCGCAAAGCCCCATGTCCGCGTTGAATCCGGCGTTGCGGCTGGGTACGCAGATGCAAGAAGCATGGAAGCTGCATGGACAAGGCGGCGGCGATCACATGGAAGAATCGGTCTTTCGAGCGCTGCTGGATGTTGGCCTGCCCGCCACCGAAGAGTTTTTGCGACGCTATCCTTCTGAAATCAGTGTTGGCCAGGCGCAACGTGTATTAATTGGCATGGCCATCATGCATCGTCCGGCGCTGTTAATTGCCGATGAACCCACGAGCGCGCTTGACGCCGTTACGCAGGCGGAAATCCTGGCCCTTTTTGGCGAATTGAACCGTCGGCTAGGAATGAGCATGCTTTTTATATCGCACGATCTGGTATCCGCCTACGGACTCTGCCATCGAATCGCGTTGATCAACGCAGGCAAGATAGTGGAGTGCAATACCCCACAAGCGATCTTTTTTAGCCCCCAGCACCCCTTCACACAGAGGCTCATTGCCGCACTGCCAACGGTTCCAAACCCAGCGGAAATAGAACAAGCTCTACGCTTCTAAGTCCTTTTATTTCTGCTTAATAGTCCATACATATAATCTTCTTCTTGCGATCCTCTACCGGGTTAACTGGCTCCCAAATCGCCCCTCTATGGGTGTGACGCCCCTGTCGCATCTGATGTAAACCATTGATAAATATACGGTTATTAGCATTAAGGGACAAAACGGCTGTGACTTACCAGCCAGAGCTGTCGCAGTCGCGGCACATACGTTCTATTTAAGTGTATTTAAATCAATGGTTTACGTGGTATTGGTTTTTGGTGTGAGAAGTGCAATAGATAAGGCAGAGGTTACAGGTATGTCTCTCAGAAACAAAGTGGTCGTGTTCACGTTGGGCGGTCTTGCAGCTATTGCAGGATTGGGCCTTGTATTAACGAACCTTCAGCATGCCTCGATAGCACTGGCATCAGCCGTATGGGGTTCCTAGCAGCAGCTTGTGAAGCAGCTTTATCAGAAACTTCCGGAGCTAAACCAAAATGAGACTTGAAAAATACAATTCTGCAACCGAGCGAGGCTTGAACTGGCTTCGGTTTTTCCTTCTGGCGGTGGTAGCGATCCTCGTCCTGGCACCCCTGACGGCCAGTGCGGAAGGCGGCCAGGGCGCCAACGGCCACGACAAGAAATCGGCCGATCTTGCTAATTTTCCGCTGAATGCTGACGGCACAGTCAGCGTTATTATTCAGTTTAACCAGACGCCTAAAGCGAAGCATTTCGCTGACCTCGCGGCTCGGGGTGGAAAGCTAAAATTTTCGCTGGAGCACATCAATGGCGCCGCATATCGGATACCAGTAAAAGTGCTGGTATGGCTGCAAAACCATCCCGACGTTGCCTATATCAGTCCGGACCGTCCGAATAAAGTTGCTTCCGATGACGATATCCCGGCTGTTGAGGGCGATGTTGCCCGGCAGCAGTATGGGCTTGATGGCACAGGCGTGGGCATAGCCGTGATTGACAGCGGCGTTTTCAATCATGACGATTTGAAAACGGCAAATGGATTGGGTTCACGCATCGTTTATAGCGAGAGCTTCATTCCGGGCAATACGAGCACGAATGATGCCTACGGCCATGGAACACACGTTGCCGGCATAATGGCAGGCAACGGGCATGATTCGGCGAGCGGTTACCCGGCGCAATACATTGGAGTGGCTCCGAACGCCAATATCATTAACCTGCGGGTCCTGGATGCGAACGGGGCGGGCACTGACAGCCAGGTGATTGCGGCCATTCAGCGCGCCATCCAGTTGAAAAGCACCTACAACATTCGCGTGATCAATCTTTCGCTGGGACGCAGTGTTTATGAATCTTACACGCTTGATCCAGTTTGCCAGGCGGTTGAAGCAGCCTGGAAATCGGGAATCGTGGTAGTTGTGGCGGCGGGCAATCAAGGCCGCAATAATGATTACGGAACGCAAGGCTACGGAACGATTCAGGCGCCGGCAAATGATCCGAACGTGATTACGGTGGGGGCAACCAAGACCAATGGCACTCCCGCACGGCTGGACGATACGATTGCCAGCTACAGTTCGAAGGGGCCGACCTTGCTCGACCATGTGGTAAAGCCGGATCTGGTGACGCCGGGTAACCGGATCGTCTCACTGGCTGCGCCGGGAAGCACCCTGGTTTCATCGCTTCTCAGCCTTAACATCCAGCCGATAACCACTTGCCTCCTTGGCCTACTGGGCAATAACTGCTCGACCGGCCTCAGCGGAAAATACACCCGGCTGAGCGGCACAAGCATGGCAACGCCAATCGTCGCCGGAGCGGCTGCGCTGATGTTTCAGAAAGATCCCACTCTTACACCGGACACCATCAAGGCGCGCATGATGAAGACAGCCTGGAAGGGCTATCCGGGAAACAGCTGGGCTTCTGACACAAAAGGCAAAAACTACTTTTCGCAATATGACGTGTTTACCATCGGCGCCGGCTACCTGGATATTTATTCGGCTCTGAAAAGCACCGACGTGGTGAACGGCGGTGCTTCCTCGCCGATCGCCTATCGTAATACGACTAACGGAAAATACGGTTATGTGAACAGCCAATCGATTACCTGGGGCAACAGCATTACGTGGGGCAGTTCCATTGTCTGGGGTAATTCCATCGTGTGGGGAGGCAACTGCGTAATCAGCGACTCCATTATCTGGGGCGACTCGATTGTGTGGGGAGATTCGACCCTTGCGGCCAACAGCATCATCTGGGGCTCATCAATCGTTTGGAGCGGCGATTCAATGACTGCTCTGAGTGATGGAGAGGACGGAGAGAACTAACCATGCCGAAGTCATTTTCAGCGCGAATATTCGTGGCGTTGATTGTCATTTCGGGTCTCCTGGTCCTTGGGGATGCCGTAATCAACGCTAAGTCGATGCCCACAGCAAGGTTTGCAATGTTCCTGTTAGTCGCATGTGTGGCAGCCAGACTCAGAGTCAAGCTGCCGGGCGTGACCGGAACCATGTCAGTAAATTTGCCGTTCATTCTTGTGGCGGCAGCCGAGATGAATACAGCTGAAGCACTGGCGGTTGGCTTCATCAGCACGTTCTTTCAATGCCTCGCCAAAGGCAAGAAGTTCAACCTGGCGCAGGTGGTATTTAACTGCAGCACGATCACGCTGGCTGTGGCGGCGACTCGGTTGATCTATGCAGCGCCTTCAGCGGCGTCTTTGGTCAGTTCGCCTTCGCTGCGTCTGGCTGTTGCGGCCGCAGGGTATGCGCTGGCAAACACGATTCCAGTGGCAATCGTGATTGGCTTGACCGAAGCGGTAAGCATTTTACGCACATGGCTGGAGATGTTGCAGCTCTCGTTCCCATATCTGGTGGCGAGCGCGGGCATCGCCGGACTGACGCTTACCGTCACGCAGGAAATTGGTTGGCAGGTACCGCTTGCGGTGTTGCCGATCATGGTAGGGATATTCCAATCGTACAGACGTTACTTCGCGGCAACCGCAACCAGCGAAGCAGCAAACATGCGATTGGAGTCCAACAACCGTGCTACTGCCGGAGCGAGCGCGTAAGCGACGCCCGCATGGTGATCTAAGTTTGATTGGTCCGTGGTAGGTCCAACAAATGCAGCGGTCAACCCTGACAGGTTGGCCGCTGCTTTTTGCTGTTACCATCGGAAAGCGATCATGACCGCAGGCTTTCAATGTGCCGGATGTGGGGAATGGAATGAAACCACAGTTGATTCCTCGGCTGGAATGCGCCAGCAGTATGTGGAAGACTGCCAGGTCTGCTGCAAGCCAAACATCCTGGATGTGAGCTGGGACATCTCCGCGGGGGAATACACAATCAGCTCAGAGCTGGAGTAGTGCCGCAACCACAGTAACGTGGCCACCATGCGCCCTCGCCTGGATTAGCAATTTTTCTTTGGGAGAGGTTATTTTCGTGCTATCTTCTGCCGAATGTCTAATCCAAACATTAGCCAAACTACTCCGCAATTTACTACTGCAGAATATTCAGGGACGTCTGGTGGAGACCGTTGCGTTTCCTGCAATCAGGCACTCACTGCGCGATACTATCGCGTAAACAACAAGATGGCATGTGAAGGCTGCGTACAGGAACTAGAGCTCCGTCAACCGCAAGACTCACACGCTGGGTATTTACGAGGAATACTGTTTGGAACAGGCGCGGCGATAGTAGGGATGGCCGCGTATGCCGGCTTTACGATACTGACCGGCCTTTACATTGGTTATGTCTCGCTCGCGGTCGGCTGGCTTGTAGGCAAAGCTATCATGGCCGGATCGAAGGGCATAGGTGGACGACGATACCAGATTGCGGCGGTGATCCTGACCTACGCGGCCGTTTCGATTGCTGCAGTGCCAATTGCGATTTCTTACCACCTGAAAGCGAAATCGGAATCTCGATCGACTCAGGCACAACCGGAACAATCTGCCGCTACAGCCACGAACGAGCAAGCTGAGCAGACACAGCCAAAACCAAAGTCGGGTTTGGGAGCGGCAATTCTGGAGTTACTGCTGCTTGGCCTCGCTTCGCCGTTTCTGGAAATGCAAGACCCGTTGCATGGAATCATCGGGCTGGTAATTCTCATTGTGGGCATACGTATTGCCTGGCAGATCACGGCTGGTTCCCGGCGTGCTGACATTCAGGGTCCTTATGAGAACTCATCGGCAGCCACAGTATGAGATGATTCAGCCAGGAGGCGGTTGCTGATTCGTGTCCCCATTTACTTCTGAAGTGGCACAAAAATGTCCCCGCTGTGCGCTAGAGATTCCGGCGGGAGCGCTGGAGTGCCCACAATGCCGGACCCTGGTCCATGGCGACCAGATGGAGCAACTGGCCGCGCATGCAAGGTCGCTGGAAGCGCACGGCGATTTCCAGGGAGCCCGCGAACGCTGGCTGGCATGCTTGCCGCTTCTGCCGGCGCAGTCACAGCAGGCCGAGTGGATACGCAACCACGTCCGCGAACTGGATTCCGGCGTTTCGCCGCAAACCGGTCACCCCGCTTCAAATTCGACGCCGCAGTGGGCCAAAAGGCTGGGGCCATTGGGGCCGATCCTGCTCGCACTTCTGAAATTTAAGTCACTGTTTAGCTTTGTCGCTTTCTTCGGCTTTTACTGGACGCTCTGGGGCGCGAAGTTCGGTATCGGCTTTGCTGTGCTGATCTTGATTCACGAGATGGGGCACTTCATCGACATTAAGCGCCGAGGGCTGCCGGCGGATATGCCGATGTTCCTGCCTGGATTTGGGGCGTACGTGAAGTGGAACGCGCTGGGCGTCCCGCTGGAAACCCGTTCTGCCATCAGCCTGGCCGGGCCGTTTGCTGGCGCGCTTGCGGCGGGCGTTTGTTATTTGTTGTGGCACCAGACGGGCTACGGACTGTGGGCCGCTCTGGCAAGAACCGGTGCGTGGTTCAACGCGCTCAATTTGATTCCGCTGTGGATCTTTGATGGCAGCAGCGCCACCAACGCTCTGAGCAAGCTGGAACGCGCGTTAGTCCTGCTGGTGAGCGCCGCTCTGGGCTATGCTCTTGGCGAATGGGTATTCGGCCTGGTGGCGGCAGGGATGGGTGTCCGGCTGTTTACCCGCGATGCTCCGGAGGATCAAAGCAACGTGACTGCCGCCTACTTTGTGGCAGTGCTGACCGGACTGGCCTTGGTGCTGTGGCTGGTGCCGGGACAAGGAAATGGATTGCGCTAGGCCTGACGTCTAATCTTTGTTGCGAACCGCCCTCACCTTATGATCAACTTTTGCCAACCGAACCGAACTAGTCAGAGTGTAAGCTGGTAAGTGGCCGCTATTGAGCGAAAATCGGTTCGTAACCTAGCCATCATCTACACTGCCGCGTGGATGCGGTCATTTGGCATTGGCTTGCTGGGCGTTGTGCTCGGCGTCTTTCTTTATCGTGAAGGATTTTCTTCGACCGCCATCGGACTGGTGATTGCCGCCGGGCTCGCCGGAGCGGCAGTCGGCACGGTGTTCATTACGTTCAAGGCCGATCGTCTGGGTCGGCGGCGAACGCTCTTCGCGCTTTCGCTGCTGACTGCGGTTGGGGCCCTTCCACTGATTTTTCATTTCGGCGTGCCGGCAATGATCGTGATTGCCTTTATGGGCATGCTCAACGGAATGGGCACGGACAGAAGTCCGGCATTCGCTTTGGAGCAGGCGACCATACCGGGATTAGTACCCGACATAAAGCGCACCTGGGCCCTGGCGTGGTACAGCGTTGTGCTGGACGCCAGCGGCGCCGCGGGTGCGTTGGCCGCCGGCATTCCGATTGTGGCGCAAAAATGGTGGGCCGTGGACCTTGCCCGCTCTTATCGGCTGCTGTTTATCGGATACGCAGCTATCAGCGTGTTGACCGCGCTACTGTATCTGCTCTTGTCGTCTGAGGTGGAAATCCGCACGGCCGGCTTACCGCTGGAGCGCCGGACTGCCATCTCGCCGGAAACAAAATCAACCATTAAGCGCCTCTCCGCGTTGTTTGCGATTGACGCTTTCGGCGGCGGCTTTCTCACGGACGCGCTGGTTTCATATTGGTTTTTCAAGCGTTTTGGCCTGGCGGAGAGCCAGCTTGCGTTGCTTTTTTTCATCGTTCACCTGTTAAATGCGCTCTCCCATCTAGGGGCGGCCTGGCTGGCGCGGCGGATTGGGCTGATACGAACAATGATCTTCACCCACCTGCCTTCCAGCGTGTTTTTGATTGCTGCGGCATTTATGCCATCGCCGCGATGGGCAGTTTTGCTGTTCCTACTGCGGGAATCGCTGGTGGAAATGGACGTGCCTACGAGGCAGTCTTACGTTGCGGCCGTAGTCCGGCCTGAGGAACGAACGTTTGCCGCCGGCGTGACCAACCTGGTGCGAAACAGCGCCTGGGCCGCAGCGTCCGCGGTGGCGGGAGTCTTTATGCAACAAGTGGCGTTTGCGGCGCCACTTCTGCTGGGTGGTGGCTTAAAAATCATCTACGATGGATTGCTGTGGCGCGCGTTTCGACATCTAGTGCCTCCGGAAGAACGCAGAGCTCAAGGTAGTTCTTAAGAGATGGGATGGTTCTTAAGATCACGCAGCAATGCATAAATCTGTTCCAGGCGCTCTTCTGTTTTTTGGGCCAAAACACTATTTTTATAGCTCATCATGATCAACTTGACTGAGATCAGGAAAACGCCCGTTTCAAGCAGCATGTCGTGGCTGAATCCTTTGAGAAACAAGGCTGCTATGAACAAGATCAGAGTAAGGCCAATCACCGCAATGGCCCATGGGTCATAGTGCTTCGCCATGTGTTGTCTCCTGGATCTATTATCCGGGAAACCTCGTAACTCGGCGGCAGCACGAATGCAGCAAACGCTGGACTGATCCTCCGCGGCAGCCTATCTTGGAGAAATCATGCGCATCTGGGCACTCTTCCTGCTGATGTTGGCGCCGACGCCTTCAATTTCTTGCAGCGCACAAACTTCCGAGCCGCAAACCCCCGCCGAGCCGCAGCCGCCGGTTTACCGCGTGGATGTTCGCGTGGTGCTGGTGGACACCCAGGTATTGGACAAGAAGACGCGGCATGCATCGCGGGAATTGAAGCAGGACGATTTTGAGCTTTACGAAGACAATGTCCGACAGCAGGTGACCTCGTTCAGCCAGGACACCCTGCCGCTTTCCGTTGTCTTGCTATTCGACCTGACTGACAGCGTGAGGCCGGTATTGAGATCGCTGGCTGATGGCGCGCGGGAAGCATTGCAACACTTGAAGCCGGAAGACGAAGTGACTGTAATGGTTTATGCCGCGTCAACGCAGGTATTGCAAGCGGCGACGACCGATCGGGCGCTGGCCGTAGCGGCGATCGAAAAAGCCAGCCGCATGGAGAGCGAAGAAGCTGCATTCTTCAATGAAGGCATTTTTCAGGCGGCGGAGCAATTGACCCAGGGCAAGAATGCTTCCAGCCGGCGCGTGATTATCTGGCTCACGGACAATGTTCCGAATATACCTTCCGAAGACTCTGTTCCGTTGCGCTACCGGAAAAGCTTGAATGGCGCGATGCCACACACCCAGACCGACGCTATGCAGCATCTCTTGCGAACCAACACGGTGGTCTGCTCGCTGGTAAAACAAAGCGACCTCTCCGTAAGCGGAGAATCCGGGCTGAGAGCCAAACCGGCGGAACGGATGCTCCATCCGCCCGGAGAAGTTTACAAATACGCCGCTGCCACCGGCGGCCAGGTGATTGAGTTCAAGAAAAAAGAGCTGGAAGAAAAACTTGCGTTATTGATTGATGACCTGCGGATGCGCTACAGCCTAGGATATCACCCGTCCGCGCAGAAGCCGAAAGGGAAGTACTGCGCCATCAAAGTAAAGCTGGCTCCAGAGGCGAAGAAAGCCGTGGGCAAAGTAGAGGTAGAAGCGCGGCAGGGATACTACCGGTAGATCGGGTGACGACGGTGATTGGGAGGCATGAGGGGTTAGAGAATCTCCCATGCGTCGCTAAGCGTCAGCTCATCGAAGGTGGCGCTGATAAGCGTCTAACTTACAGCCCGGGTCTTACGTGATGGCTTAGGTTGGGAAGCACAGCGATGCTGATGTTGGGCAAAGCCCTCAAAAGCTTCAAGAGCGTCAGCCGTGGCGAAATCCAGGCCGCAACGCGAGCAGTAAAAGCTGGCAGCACCATTCCTGGCGCGTTTATACACCAATGTTGGTCCGGTAACCGGACTGGGTGGTGATTCTCGCAAAGTTGGATTCCTTTGCAAAGATTGTACTCTCCCATTCCTAAGTAGCGGGAGGAATCGTGAGCTGATCGGGCAATGAGAATCGGGCAATGAGGCTCTTAGTCCTTTATAATCAGCGGCAAAAGTGGGGTTATGACGGCTATAACTACGGTGGTGCAAAATTGCACATGGTGTGATACCTTAGGAATCGCGTTAGAGTTAGAATTGTTGAATGTTCTGCAAGAGCCTCTGCTACCTGCCGAAACTCGATAAATCTTTCCAGCGTCAAAAAAATCAATAAATTAGGAAAAAAGCAAAATGGAACAAGGAACAGTTAAGTGGTTCAACGCCGCTAAGGGATTTGGTTTTATTTCACGCCAAAACGGGGAAGATGTATTCGTTCATTTCTCCGCTATCCAGTCTGACGGATACCGCAGCCTGCAAGACGGCCAGGCGGTTGAATTCACTGTGACCAAAGGAAAGAAGGGTTGGCAGGCAGAGAACGTTCGCGCTCTCTAGTCCCGACAGTTTTTCTCTGAAAGGCGGCCTTTTGGCCGCCTTTTTATTTTGTCGCTTCGTTCCGAAACCGGTTAAGAGCCTGCGTTTACTTATTCTCCCGGCGTTCGGCACGCTCGCTGGGCAAACCCTGCTCCGCCTGTTTGGCCGTAATCAGTGGTCCGGGCACGCGGATCGTCTTGTAAAGTAGCGCTGCGATCACGCCGCCCGCCATCGGCGCCACAATGAAGAGCCAAAGCTGCTGCAGCGCCCACCCGCCCACCAGCACTGCTGGTCCAATGCTGCGCGCAGGATTGAAAGATCCATTGGTGATGGGAATGCCGGCCAGAATAATGGTGGTCAAAATCAGCCCAATAGGAATTGCGGCAAAGCCCGCGGGTGCGCGATCGTCGGTTGCGCCGAGGACCGTGAAGACAAGCAGCATGGTGAGAAACATTTCCGCCACGAAGGCGGCGACCATCGAGTAGCTGGCTGGTGAGTGATCACCAAAGCCGTTGGCGGCGCCGGCCAGGGAATTGATGGAGCCTCCGGGCGCTCCGGTGGCAATGAATAGCACGACGGCGGAGGCAATAATCGCGCCGATGCACTGCGCCACCCAGTAACCAGCCGCTTCTTTGATCCCCATACGTCGGCTGACGACCATTCCCAAAGTGACTGCGGGATTAATATGGCAGCCGGAAATTGGCCCCACGGCAAATGCCATGGCCAGCAGAGAGAGCCCAAACGCCATGGCAACACCCACATTGCCAACTTTTCCGCCAGCGATCACGGCCGTGGTCAGCCCGGCGAAGACCAGAACAAATGTGCCAAACAACTCCGCAGCGTATTTCATGCGACTTTCACCTCGGGAAAATTTCGGCAAAACCCAAATCGAGCAACAGCTGGCCGCACGGTGCGACAATTTACCGCGCACCCATCAGCAAATATCAGTTTTGAAATGTCAGCGGGAATTCTACATGGCAGAAGTTGTTTTGGCACGTATCTGTGCTGGTGCCAGAACAATGCCTGGGAAGTGACGAAAATACATTGAACTGCCCAAGAGTTTAATGGGGGACGGAAAAAGGCCATGGCACCAATGGCATCTGTCACGGGGTGCGGCGTACTCTATATAGTTTTTCTTTCAGGCCGAATATCTAGCGGGCGTAAGTTATTGTAAATAAATAGCTTACGGATGTGATTTGAGCAGTAGCCGTTTCATTCTGCAAACCGGGAGCGCGGCGCATTGATCAAAGTTAATCGAAAAATCTTTACCATCCTCTACCGGCTGACGTTGCCAGGCAGCCTGCTGCTGGTCTTCTCCGCGCTGCTGATCCGGGTGGGCGTTCTGGCTGATCCGCAAGCGCCAATGGTCAAGTTTCTTCCCGTAGTGGTTTTCGGCGCCGGGTTGGCCTTGAGCGCATTTTTCCGGCGTAGCCGCCTGTTCTTTGCCCTGCTGGCTTTGGCACTGGCGCAAAGCGCTTTTGCCTGGGTGATGCCGCATCTATCAGCAGTTTCGACGACGATTATCGCCAACGCAATTGCCATCCTGCTGCCGCTTAATCTTCTGGTACTGGCGTTTTTGCGTGAGCGCGGCATTATTTCACCGGCCGGACGCCGCCGCCTGGCGATGGTGGCTTTGCAGGTGATGGGTGTCGCGATCCTCTGCATGCCTGCCGTGGCGCCGATTGCCGCGCAGCTCCGGCGCTCATTTGTTCCACCCATATTTTCGCAATGGAGCGGACTGTCACAACCGGCATTGCTGGCGTTCATTCTGGCTACCGCGGTGATGATGGTGCTGCTTCTGCGGCGTTATAAAGCCGTGGAGAGCAGCCTAATGTGGAGCCTGGTGGCGGCGTTTATCGCATTGCGCGCCGCAGCCGCCAGCCATCTGGACGGAGTTTATTTTGCTGCCGGCGGACTGGCGCTGATTGTGGCACTGATCGAAACGTCTTACGCCATGGCGTATCTGGATGAATTGACCCAGCTACCCAGCCGCAGGTCATTAAATGAAGCGCTGCTGAAACTGGGCGAGTCATACTCAATCGCCATGCTGGACGTTGACCACTTCAAGAAATTCAATGACAGTTACGGACATGAGTCAGGCGATCAGGCGCTGAGGCTGGTGGCATCGCGACTGTCACATATTACGGGCGGTGGAAAAGCTTATCGTTACGGCGGAGAAGAGTTCGCCATTGTGTTTCCAAACAAAGCGTCAGAGGAAGTATTCGTTTATCTCGACCGGATGCGGCGGGTGATTGAGCAATCTGTGTTCACGGTTCGCGGAGCCGACCGGCGCAGAAAAGGGAAGAGCGCGATAGGGCGCGGCAGCAAGAAACAGACCAACGTGACGGTAAGCATTGGCCTGGCTGCCACCAACGGCGACAAACTTGCACCTGCAGAAGTACTGCGCATGGCCGACCAGGCGTTATACAAGGCAAAAGCCAAAGGCCGCAACTGCACCATCACAGCCAAGTTGAGCAAGTCACCGAGCATGGTAAAGCAGACGGGTTTTCGAGCGCTGAGCGTGAGTTAGGAAGCCCGGTATTTAGTACTTAGTAATTGGCGTCTCGAGATGACCGTACAAAGATTGCCGGGAAACAGGCAGCGCAATCGCGCGCTGAGGTGCTGGCGGCTTTTGCCAAGAACCCGGCCACTGCGCGTAAGGCAATTGCAGATTCGACGGACGCTCATCTGATGAAACCGTGATCGCTGAACGCGGGAAGCAATACCGTTTTCACGCTGCCGCGAGTCGCCGTGGTGCGCAGCTTTCTTCTGAACCACAACATCCATCATCGTGCACTGTCGGGCGTTTACCTGCGGCTGAATGATGTTCCTGTGCCCTCGATCTATGGGCCGTCGGCGGATGAAGGAAATATATAGGCAGGTTTGGCGTTCGCTGCATGGACGCTGGAAAAAACCACAGGCCTCGGTTTTAGCCGAGGCCTGTTTAAGAGCCCTATCTGACCGGGTGCTTTCCCCCGAAACCACCAGTCAGATTGTTAATGCACAGTGATCATCGCAGGGACCGGCAAAAGCGACAAGAGTACCGAGGTAACACGCGGGAAGACTTAGTTTTTGGCGCTCTGTTTTGGGGTGCGCAGCCGCAAGAAATGCGGTGATGGCTGAGCAATGGCTCAGGAAAAAACCTTAGCCATGGTCCCGGAACTGCGATAAACTCTTTTTGCGCCTATGACTGCCATCCTTTAATTCGGTTCTTTCTGTTGAAACTCCTGACAATCAGGTTCCTGACATGTCTTTGCGCCTGTCGGTGCGAAGCGGCGTCGGTTTCCGCAACCCAATTGGAGTGTACCGAATGCAGTTGCAATTAGCAGGATGGAACGATTTCTGGGCTCACAATTTTACAGACTATGCCAAAAATGGGCTTGCGCCGGCGCGCGTTCTGGCGCGGTTCAGATATAGCTATTCGCTGTGGACTGCCTCTGGCGAAACCGGCGCTGAGGTGGCGGGAGCGCTGATGCATCGCGCCCAACCAACGGATCTACCCGCGGTGGGCGATTGGGTGGCCGTGCGCCAGGATGCACCCGACGGCCCGACAATAATCACAGATGTACTGCCGCGCAAAACGAAGTTCTCACGCAAGGTGACCGGATCAGCTGCGGAGGAGCAGGTGATTGCGGCCAACATCGATCTGCTGGCCATCGTCTGCGGACTGGATCATGACTACAACCTGCGTCGACTGGAACGCTATCTGGTGGCCGCGGGCCAGAGCGGAGCGAAGACCGCGATCGTGCTGAATAAAGCAGATCTTTGCGCTGATCTGGAGGCGCTGGTAGCGGAAGTGAAGGCCATTGCAGGAGAGGTGCCTGTTGTGGCGATTTCGGCGTTGAGCGCAGGCGGCCAAGGCAACGGCGCGTTGGAGGCTTTGCTGCCGATGATAGCGCCGGGGGAAACCGCAGCGCTGGTGGGATCGTCCGGCGCGGGTAAGTCAACAATCGTGAATCAACTGCTGGGAAGGGCCGCGCAAGCGACGCAGCCGACGGACGAATCTGACGGCCGCGGACGCCACACAACGACGCATCGAGAACTGTTCTTTCTGCCGAACGGCGGATTGATTCTTGATAATCCAGGAACGCGGGAATTGCAATTGTGGTCGCAAGATACGCGGAAGGGAAGCCAGCAAGCGACAGTAGACGATACTTTCCCTGAAATTGAGGCGCTCGCTGCGACATGCGCCTTCCGCGATTGCACGCACACCGTGGAGCCGAACTGCGCCATCCAGGAAGCTCTGGCATCTGGCGCACTCGACAATGCACGCTGGCGCAGCTATCTAAAGTTGCAACGCGAATTGCGGCATGCCGCGGCACAAGTGGATCCGAATCTGCGTCGGGCAGAAAAAGAGCGATGGAAAAAGCTGTGCAGCGGCCTGAAGCGCAACCCTAAGCGGAGATAAGACGCCATTGTTTTGGGCGGGAGTGAGGAAGATCTTGCCGGCGAGCCGTTGCGAACGTGTGTCCTTTTTTGCCGTTTACTGACACAAGCAGCAGAAGTTCCGGCTTTTGCATCCAAACCTATGGGATTTCAGGTGTCTTCAGCGAGCGAGTCCAGCCATTATTTTCGTTCACGTATTCGCCAGAAACAGGGGCCAAGCCAAGAATGTCGAATTTTTTATCTTCCAAAGACAGCGATAAAGAAACCGCCGCTGGAGGTACAGCGTCGGAAAAAGCGTTGCGGGAGAGCGAGGAACGATTTCGCGCCATCGTTGAGACCACACCTGAATGCGTGAAGTTGGTGGCTCAGGACGGTACGCTGTTGCACATGAATTCGGCGGGTTTGACCATGGTGGGCGCCGATAGCGCCGACATGGCGATCGGCAAGAATGTTTATGACCTGATTGCCGAGGAGGACCGGGAAAAGTTTCGCGCGTTCAATGAAACAGTATGCCGAGGCGAAAAAGGATCACTGAAATTTGACATTGTAGGCCTTACCGGCGTACGGCGACACATGGAAACCCACGCCGCGCCCCTCAAGAGCGCCGACGGCACCGTGGTGCAACTGGCGGTAACGCGCGACATTACTGCCCGCAACGAGGCTGAAAAAACGCAACGGCGACTGGCAGCCATCATTGAATCTTCCGAGGACGCAATCGCCAGCAAGGACATGAACGGAATCATTACGAGCTGGAACCGAAGCGCGGAGAAATTGTTTGGGTACAGGGCGGAAGAAATCGTTGGAAAGCCGGTGATGACGATCATTCCGCCGGAGCTGCACCACGACGAGGACATGATCCTGAGCAAGATACGGCGAGGCGAAAAGATTGACCACTTCGAGACCATACGCCTGCACAAAAATGGCGAGAGAGTTGAAGTGTCTCTCACGATATCGCCGGTGAAAGATGAAAACGGGAATGTGATTGGAGCGGCCAAGATCATCCGCAATATCACAGAAAACAACAAGATTGAGCGGGCCCTGCGGACCACGGAGAAACTTTCCGCCGCCGGACGCATGGCCGCCACCGTGGCGCATGAGATCAATAATCCGCTTGAGGCGATCACTAACCTGGTTTACCTGGCGAAACGAGACGTGGGAAAACATGAACGGGTCGCGGAATACCTGGAAATGGCCAGCCGTGAACTTGACCGGGTGGCCCATATCACCCGCCAGACGCTGGGGTTTTACCGCGATACTTCTTCTCCCGTACGGGTGAAGGTCACGAAGGCGCTGGACGATTTGCTGTTGCTCTACGAGAGACGATTTGAGTCCAGAAATATCAAATTGGAACGGCAGTATGACGGCGAGATCGAAATCACGGCTCTTGGCGGCGAGATTCGGCAGGCGTTCTCAAATTTGATCAACAATGCGGTCGATGCCATGCCGGGCGGCGGCAAGCTCGTGCTGAGGGTATCGAAATCACATACATGGCATAATTCCCGTGTTCCTGGAGTCAGGATTACTATCCTTGACACCGGCAGCGGGATCGACCCGCGACACAGGAACAACCTGTTCCAACCGTTTTTTACCACCAAGGCGGATGTTGGGACCGGTCTGGGATTGTGGATCACAAAATCCATTGTTGAGAAGCATGCAGGCGCCATTCATGTGAGTAGCAAAACCGGGCCTGAAGCGCACGGAACCGCTTTCTCCATTTTTCTGCCCATGAAGTACATGGTCAACGGCAGCCCGGACCCGGGCCATGGGGCGAACGCGGCCAGCGACGTGACTTTGGCAGAACAGGCCATCCGGTGAAAATTATCGTAGTGGACGACGAGCCAATCATCGCGGACACCCTGGTCAACATTTTAGAAGGCGAAGGGCACGATGCGTTGGCCTTCTCTCATGGGGAATCCGCGGTGAAATGGGCCATGATGATCAGGCCGGATGCGATCATCAGCGATGTAATCATGCCGGGAATGAACGGAATCGAAACAGCGAAGGCGATCCTGAAGGTGCTTCCGCACTGCCGAATCGTTCTCTTCTCCGGACAGGCAGAAAGCAGTGACTTGCTGGCCGAGGCCCGGGCGAAGGCTATTTGTTTGAGGTGCTGCCCAAGCCTATCAATCCCGATATCCTGTTACAGAAACTGAAAAGCGCGAAAGCAGGGGCTGCGGCGACAAGGTAAAGTTTGTTTGACGCCTGTCAGATGCGGCGGATAGTGGTTTGCCCTTGCCAATGATAGGGGGCATTCTGTGCATCCTTCGTGAAAGACCAGATCAGCGTCCTTCGCTGCGCCGGGTTTTTTAAGACCCTTGGTTTGTCCCCGGCCGGTTGTGCGGTAGTTTGATTTCTTTCGCCCGTTGCCCGTCCGTATCACATACGTGGGCTGCCTCAGCAATCATCAAGTTCTTCTGATCAGAACTAGCGCCTACGAAGTCGCCGCAATCAGGACATACGGATTCGATCAGCGTGTGACGATGAGTCACTCTGTGGTGCAAAAACAGGATTGGCTGATTTGCCGACATGCGCTGCAAGTGAGGTTTTACCAAAGCAGAGTAGCTCGTTGAAGAGAATCAGTCAGTCCCATTTTGCACACAAACCGCAACTTTTTGGGCGACGCGAGACAGACGCAAAGAGTGGATTTAGGCACAAAATGTTCTATATTGCACAGACATTCATCTCATGCAACCTCATACAATGGAGAAGACTACCGTTTACCTGAAGACCTCACCGCCTGCTGAATCTTTCAGCATCCTGCCGCCTTCAATTATTGAGTCAAGACCCGGCTCATTCAGAAACAGGCGTACTATGACCACACAAAAATCCATCCTGACTATAAGTCGCGATCGACCACTGCAAAACTCCAGAACCATGATTCTGGAGCGTGCGGGCTATACCGTTTCCGCTGCGCTGACGGACAAAGACGCGGTTGCTTTTGTCGAGTCGCCAAATACCATTGGTCTTGTTTTAATGTGTCACTCAGTTCCCGAGGCGAGCAGAATATCCCTGGTGACCAGGATCAAAGAGATAAAACCAAAATTGCCAATCCTGATGTTGTACAACGGCTATGATCCGACGGACGCGAAGGTTGACGGGTCATTGCACAGCCTGGAAACACCCGAGGCCATGCTGGACATGATCGGCTTTATGACAAGGAATGTCAGCGACCTATCGCCGATATAGACCAATTGCCCAAGGCTTCGCGAATTGATTGGGCGGCGATATCCATACGTGGTATCCGACAAGACCGAGCCTTGCTCCAGGTAAAACAATGTAAACATCTATTTTCTGCGAACGTGGCGACTCTATCGTTATGAGAGCAGGTTTCATCCGGCAAACTTTAAAAGGCCACGGTTCGCTGGAAGGACTTTGGCCTATTTTTTGCCAGCACTGCCCCTGCGTTATGAGCACATGAGAGACGACACTGAACTTTACCGCCGCCTCCTGGAATCCAGCACGATGCCGCTGTGGATACTGGACGTGAAGTCATTGCTTGTGTTGGATGCCAACACCGCCGCATCTGCTCTATACGGCTATTCTCGCGAAGAAATGATCGGGATGTCGGCTAGAGAACTTCGGCCCACAGAAGAGGTGGCGCGATTCGAGAAGTATGTTGCCCATGACGTAATCCACGGAGACGCCGGAATCTGGACACACAAGCGGAAAGATGGGACTACGTTTCTCCGTCAACATTCGCTATCATGCGATTGAGTACAACACTTGCAGGGCGAGATTCGTGATCGTCACTCCGGTCGCCCCTGCGGCGGAATGATCTTCAGCGACTGAAATTCGGTTTAACCCGCTTTCGCTCTAAGTTTTCCCTTCTCGGCCCCCTGAAAGGCGCCGATGGATTCTTCTAACAGGGCCTGAAGGTATTCACCAACTCTCAAAGCCTCTGGAATCAGAGTACTCAAATTCATCGCCAGTAGATTCTCCTGGAGAACCGACCCGATAACCCGGTTCAGAATTCGCGTCTCTGTAACCAGCAGAGGAATCGTATAGCCCTGCTTCGCTCGTTCCGCGCCGTGGTGAGCTGCTGTGGTTAATGATTTTTCTGGTATATGGGTCTCGCCGGTCTCAAGTAATTTGGCCAGATCAGTAACCAACTGCGGGAAACGATCAATCAGCTTCTCCCGGGTAATTTTGATCGAGGCGAGCCTGAGATCGCCCTGGAGATCCTTCAGCCAGCGCTCAACGATCTCACCACACCTTTCGCGAATGAGACCTGATATCCGCTTGCCTGGCGACTCATTGAAATTACGGGGCTGAACAACTTTTTCTTTAAGAGTGGAAATCAACGTTGGAATATCGGCGGGTTTGACCAGATAGTCGTCAACCTGTTTACGAATGGCTTCCAGCGCGGTCTGGAAGTCGGGATACCCAGTCAGAATAAAGGTGGCGGCGCTGGGCTGGCATCGGCGCATGGCGGTTACCAGAATAAATCCGTCGGCAGGACTGCCGATATTCAGGTCTGTCAACAGCACATCGAATTTCTGATGATTAATGATGTCAAGCGCTTCCTGGACCGTTCCCGCTACTGTTACTTCGAATCCATGCTGTTCCAGAATGGCCGGCAATGTCTGTCTGATCGCCTCTTCGTCATCGACGAACAAAACACGGGTCCTAAGCCGCTTCTCATCATTCATGAAGGAGTTAGATGCACCCAACTCTCCTGAACGGAAATAAATCTGCGTAAAGGATAGGCGAATGGTGTGGAAATCCCCACACTTCGCCGTTATGGCAACCCTAATCCACTCTGAAACGCTCTGTTTTCTGGCCTTGGCTGCTGCTTCCATTACCTTCAGATCGTCGGCAGCGATACGCACATTCACGATGATCGTTAACTGGTCGGGTTGGATTGGGTAGGTTAAGAATTCTTCTGCGCTGAGAAAGTATGCCTGAGCTTTTCCATCCGCCGGTTTGAAGCCCGTATATTATGGGACCCATGCTCTATAATTACCTACAGGCCGAGCCATATGACTAAGAACGCACGGCGAAATGAGATATCACCTGAGGACGTTGCGGCCCTCACGAAAGATACGAACCAGCCTCAGAAGGCAAGACCGGAATTGACGGAGAGCGAACGCAACGATGAACTTCTTCCCCAACCGCTTGTAAAAATTGTAAATTACCGGACTGGTGACGTTACCCAGGCGTCACTAGCACAACTCAACCAGCAGATGCGCGATTTTCGCAAGGTCATCCTGCTGATTGAGGACCAGCCCGCCTTTTCTGACACATGCACTAAGGCCTTACATGATCTGGGTTTTGACGGGGTACAGCTAATCACTCACGTTATGGAAGCCGAGAACCATCTGGACGATATAGTGTCGACGCTGACGGAAGCACCCGCAGCCATCGTTCTTGATCTTGGTCTTGGCATGGATAGCGGTTTTACGCTGTTGCGGAAATGCCATGCCGAGCCAAGGTTGCGGCAGGTGCCGATTCTTGTCTGGACAAAACATACCGATGATCTTTCGAAAATATTCAGCAACTACCTTGGGGCTAAAGATTTTCTGGTGAAATCCGGCAATCCGCAGGAACTACGTGACGCACTGAAAAGGCTTATGGTCTCGGCATAGCGCCGACTAGGCCACCCCGGCAAGGATGCGTCGCACGGCGGTGAGGAAATCATCGGGTCTGTCGACTTCCCATTCCTGACAAAAATCAGCCCAGCCGGGGACTTGCAGCTACAATCGGCTTTCAAGTTTGGTTCCGACGCGTTGGCTCGCGATGGTACACGCCTTGAGACCAGCAGAGCCGATTCCTCGGGCCTCACCCGAGCAACTCTGAAGATTTGAGGCAGCAACGATGTTTGGCCCCTCGGAACAGCAGGCCGTTGTGTGGGAGCAGTGTTCGGCGTTCAGTGTTTGTCAGCCCGAGACGAGATCGATGGCCAGATCGTTCCGCGTCGTTCAATTCCGGCCTTTAGTGCGCGTTCCTAGGCCAATCTTGGCCTGGCGCGGTGCTCACGTCCGTTGAGGATGTTCTCTATTGTCTCTAAAAACGCGTCCGGAGCGTCCGGTGACGCGTGATAGTCGCATGGTACGAAGTCTTCGCCGTGTCGCTCAAGAGAAACAATTGGAGCGGGACAGTGAGTGCGAAACGATTCTATCAAAGCTAGTTTGTCATCGTGTGGAATGGAGTGCCCCAAGATGAATAGATCAAAGCCACCAGCACGGCAAGACGAAAGAGCTTTGCTGAAACCGAGCGCATTTTCTACGACATAGCCCTTTTGCTCCAGCAGCATTTTACGTGTTGCCAGCAAACTCACATCATACGAAACCGAGAGGATGCGCTTAGACATTGGCTTTCAGCTCCAAACAGCAATATTCTGAGTTGCCGGAATCGTGCCTGTCAACTAGTTTTTTCTTACGGTTTATTTTTGCCTGCGGCGGCTTCACCTTTGAGCAGGTCGGCAGCGGCCTCCCGAAATTTCTCCACGCCGACTATTGACTTTCATTCGCCTTTCGTTTAATATGCGTTTTGGTTCTCGCCGGGAGCGGCGCCGGCGAACCATCACTGAACTGGCAGCAGAAACGAAGCCTGTTGAGTGATTCGGGCGATCCCCAAGCGGGAGGCGGGAAACCCAAAAAGGCCTGCAACCACGCGATCGTAGTTGGCCCATCGTTGGGGTCACAGAGAGCGTAGAGACATCGAAAAACCAGCCATTAGCACTTGGCCATTAGCCTTTAGCCAGAGCGGGAAGCCACGCTCATGGGAAAAGGTACTTGGTACCTGGCATTGGCTCGGATCGAAAAATCAAAAATCCTAAAAGAAAGCCATTGGCCATTAGCAAGAGCGCGCAACCAGGCTCTTTGGACTGGTATTTGGTTCCTGGTATTTGGCCAAAAAGTGAAAAAATCAAAAACAAGCCCCACGTCCGGGGGCATTGCATGCACCGGCTGTGCTACACGAGCCAACGTGCGCAGGCGAGGGCGCGTGCGGTCCACGAAGGTTCTAAGTTTTTCGGCCCACTTTATCGAGGTGAAGCGTGGCAAAACAAGATTGGTCAAAAGAAGAAGTGATAAGGCAAATACAGGAATGTGCCGAGAGGCTGGGGCATTGTCCCAGTATTCCGGAGTTGAACGCAAACGCGAAGATAACCCTGAGCACGCTCAGAAAGCACTTTGGCACCTATTCACAGGCACTGGCGGAATGCGGACTGGAAAGGAAGGGTCCGGGATACAAAGTGGAGCTGATGGACCTGTTTACGGAGTGGGCGGAGATGGTGCGAGGGCTCAAAGCGATACCGACGCTGGCGGAGTATTCAATCCGCAGTCAGTACAGCCCGCGGCCGTTACTAGGCCGATTTGGCGGCTGGAAGTATGTGCCCAAAGGAATGCAACTGTTTGTGGAGCAGGAAGGACTGGAAGAAGGGTACAGGGATGTACTGGAGGTCATAAAAAGCTTTTATACAGGCAGGATTTCTCCGGTCAGGACGTACAGGAAGCCATACGGCATCACGTCGGGACGGAAGCTGTTTTCAGACCGTCCGGTCTATGGACCGTCCATGGTGCCGGCGGCGCTGGCACATGGACCGATGAACGAAGCAGGCGTGGTTTACCTGTTTGGCATGATGGCCGCCAGCCAGGGATTTGTGGCGACACATATCCAAACCGAGTTTCCGGATTGCGAAGCCATGTGGGAAATTCTGCCGGGGAAATGGCAGCGAGTAAGAGTTGAATTTGAATATGAAAGCCGCAATTTCCTGAGGCACCTGCATGAAGTAAAAGGTTGCGACGTGATTGTGTGCTGGATCCATAACTGGCCGGATTGTCCGCTGGAGGTGGTGGAGTTGAAAGAGGTGGTAAACGCGCAGCTGGCGGCGTTCCGGGAACTGATGATGCTGGGACCAATGCCGCGGACGGAGACGGAGGAGCGCGGAGCAGGGAAGAAAAACCTTTGAAACACAGAGGACAAGGAGGATGCAGAGGAATTCAGACCGGGGGATCGCGCATGATCGAGGGATCGGGTGATCGAAAACCGGCGGAGCGCAGCAGAGGCTTACGGCGGATCGGAAAGAAAAAACCTTACCACTGATAAACACGGATGACACTGATCGGGGAAAGGGAAAAGGGAGACGTAGCATGCTACGTCTCTACGGTCGGGATTTTTGATGTCGCCTAAAAACGTGCACGGAAACGCAAGTCTTAGTAAGCTATAAGGGACATGGCAGCAGAAAACTCATTCGACATCGTCAGTAAAGTGGACTTACAAGAGGTCTCCAACGCGATTCAGAACGCGCTGAAGGAGATCCACACGCGATTTGACCTGAAGGATTCAAAGTCTGACATTCAGCTTGAGGGCAAAGAGGCGCTGGTGCTTTCCTCTGCCGACGAGTACAAGCTGAAGGCCGTGACGGACATTCTGCAAAGCAAACTGGTGAAGCGCGGCGTGCCGATCAAAGCGCTTGACTATGGCGCGGTGGAACCGGCGGCGGGCTCAAGCGTCCGGCAGAAGATAACCATGCAACAGGGAATCCCGATTGAGAAGGCCCGCGAGATTGTGAAGGTGGTGAAGGATTCAAAGAAGAAAGTGCAGGCTTCGATCCAGGGTGACACGGTGCGCATTAGCGGCAAAGACCGCGATGCGCTCCAGGAAACCATTGCTCTGCTGCGTGGCCACGACTTTGGCATTGATATGCAGTTTACAAATTACAGGAACTAAAAGGACACTTTGAGTTCACCGGCCACAACCACTGCCAAAGAAGTTTTCGAGCTGTTGCGCGACGACCTGGCCGCGATTGAGCGCGAGTTTGGCCGCGATACGGTATCGAGCGTGCGCGCGATTACCGATATCGGCGAGCACCTGCGCGCGGGCGGAGGCAAGCGGATACGCCCGGTGCTGCTATTGCTCGCGGCCAAATTGTTTCCCCACGAAGAGACCAGCGCCATCAAGCTTGGCGCCGTGGTGGAGATGCTGCACACGGCCACTCTGGTACATGACGACATTATTGACGAAGCCAAGACACGGCGCGGCAGGCCGGCGGCAAATACCAAGTGGGGAAATTCAAAGTGTGTCCTGGCTGGCGACTGGCTTTATATGCAGGCGTTTAAGATTGCCGTGCAGGAGCGCAATTTCCGCGTATTGGACGTGCTGATCGATTTGACGCAGCAGATGGTCGAGGGCGAACTGCTGCAGATGGAAAAGCTGGGCAAGATCATCTCTCTGGAAGAACATTTTGATTTGATCTTCCGCAAGACGGCTTGTTTGTTTTCGGTGTCAACGCGGCTGGGTGCGCTGATCGGGAACGCGACGGAAGTGGAGGAAGGCCGCCTGGGCGAATACGGACGCAATCTCGGCCTGGCATTCCAGATTGTGGATGACGTGCTGGATTTGACGGCGTCAGAAGAAGTGCTGGGAAAGCCGGTAGCCAGCGATCTGCGCGAAGGCAAGGTTACGATGGCGGTGATCCATGCGCTGCAACATTGCACGGCGCAGGAACGAAAACTGGTGGAGACAGTGCTGGAAGAGCGCGCGTTCGTGAGCGTGAAGCATGAGCAGATACTGGAAATGCTGAATCATTACGAGTCCATTCCGTACGCGTATGATGCCGCCGCTAAGCATGCTGAACTCGCGCGAAAAGCGATCTGCTCATTCCCTATATCAGACATCAAGCGGGCATTGCTGTCGATACCGGATTTTATTGTCGAGAGAAATAGTTAGACTTGACCGATGCGCCGCAAACTGGCGCGAAGTCGCGCGAATTGCGGTAGCCTGCGCAGCCTCTATCCTAGAAAGCGGAGAATAAGCCTTGGCCCTTTCAGTTGTGATCGTGGATGACGAACAACTAGCGCGCGACGAATTGAGTTTCTTGCTCAAGTCCGTGGATGACGTGAATGTGGTGGCGCAAGGCCACAATGGGCTCGAGGCCGTCAACCTGATTAAGGAGTTTTCTCCGGATCTACTCTTTCTTGATGTGCAGATGCCCGGGCTCGACGGATTTGGAGCTTTGAAGAAGCTAATTGATAAAAAGGTTCCGCTTCCGCAAATTGTCTTTGCTACGGCCTTTGATCAGTATGCCGTTAAGGCTTTTGAAGTCAATGCAGTTGACTATATTCTTAAACCATTTGACAAGAAACGCGTTACTGCGTCCGTAGAGAAAGCCCGCAAGAAAATTCAAGGCACTTCTACTGACACTCAGCGGCTCGACACGCTTGTTAGGCTCCTCGAATCTCAGCGTCCGCAGAATTCCAAAGTCCTTCTTCGCAGCGCCGGACGCCTTCTCCTTGTCGACCAGAAAGATCTCTGCTTTCGCCTCCATTGAAGACGGCATCATCAGCGTGGTCGCCACCAACCTTGAAGGCCAATCCAATTGCCGCACTCTTGAAGAATTACTTGAAGGGCTCGATCCCGACACTTTCTGGCGTGCGCACCGTTCTTTCGTCGTCAATATCAATCGGATCAAAGAAGTTGTGCCTTGGTTCAAGAGTTCGTACCAGCTCCGCATGGACGATCGTAAGCAAACTGAAATTCCCGTCAGCCGCGCCCAGACCAAACGCCTTCGCGAGCTGTTCGGACTTTAGATTCAAAGCCCCGGCTTCGCCAATGCAATGTTCTGCTTAACTTGGCCGCATCTCCGGGATTAAAGAAATCTCCAACCGGCGCGAGCCGCGCAACACGATCAATGGCGTCACCACTCCAATTCTGTCTTCACTCAACAGGCGATGCAGTACATCCACGCCTTCCACCGGCTCACCGGCCAAAGATGTAATTACGTCGCCTTCCTGCAATCCAGCTTTCTGTGCCGGACTCCCCGGCTCCGCCGAAAGTACCAATGCGCCCGTGGAAGTCTGAAGTTCATAATGTCGCGCAATGTTCCGGTTCAACGCCGCCGTCTGCGCCTGTACGCCAATATAGCTGCGCCGAACCCGGCCAAAGCGAATCAGTTTGCTGGCGATAAACTGCGCCGTGTTGATGGAGATGGCAAAGCACAGCCCTTGCGCCGGTAGGATTGTCGCGGTATTCACGCCGACTACTTCACCTTGCGAATTCACCAGTGGCCCGCCTGAGTTACCGGGATTCAGCGCCGCATCGGTCTGGATCACGTCTTCTATGAGCCGTCCGGACTGTGACCGCAGGCTGCGTCCTAGGGCGCTGACCACTCCGGCCGTCACTGTGTACTGAAACCCGTACGGATTGCCGATCGCCACCACCAGTTGCCCAACGCGTATCCTGCGCGAATCGCCCAGCTTAACGCTCCGCAGCGCGGGCGCGTCAATCCGCAACAGCGCCAAGTCGGTGTCCGGATCCTCTCCAATCAGTTGGGCGTTAAAGTCCCCAGAGTCCGGCGTAGATACTGTGATTTTTTCGCCGCCATGGACCACGTGGCTGTTTGTCAGGATGAAACCATCCGGCGTAAAGATGAAACCTGAGCCGCTTCCACTGCGGCCTTTATTTTCCACCTGTATGCGGACAACTGATGGGCTTACCGACTCCGCCACGGTCGTCACAACACGGGAATAAGCGTCCATGGCCTCATCTTCCGTCGCATGGAGCGATACACCCTCCGCACCAAGCACCGGAGAAGAAATTAAATAAGGATTGCTGCTCATACGTCCATTGGATAGACGAGATTGTCCAAAAGATTCACCCTTGGACTGGTCACATGCTGCCTTGTGATGACGATTCGCAGACGCATTGTCGCCGGCAGTGTTATCGTACAGAGAGGAGGAGAATTGCAATGGCACGAAAGAACAATAAAATCAACGCCCAGCCTAGACTCCATCAACGAGCAGCCGAAATCCAGGCCTACGGCACGGTAAATCACCTACTTCCGCTGGAACTCGAAGAACCGGTCCGGCTGGAAATGACCGCGCAATTGAATCAGCTGCTGGCTGACACTATGACCCTCCGCGATCTTTATAAGAAATCGCATTGGCAGGTATCCGGCCCCACTTTTTATCAACTTCATCTCCTGTTTGACAAACACTTTGGTGAGCAGGTGGAAATTGTTGACGCAATTGCCGAGCGTATCCAGTTGCTGGGTGGCATAAGCATCGCGATGGCCCCCGACGTTGCTGAGATTACCCAGATTGAGCGCCCGCCGCGGGGACGGGAAGAAGTTCCAGTGCAAATCTCGCGCTTGCTGGATGCTCACCAGATCATCATCCGGCAGTGCCGCACTCTGGCCAGGCGGGCTTCTACCATCGGCGACGATGGAACCAACGACCTTGCGGTCAGCGATGTCCTGCGCACGAATGAACTCCAGGTCTGGTTCCTCAGCGAACACCTGGTCAACATGCCGCTGGTGGAAGCAGTGGATTCCTCTGCTCAAGCCAGAAAATCGGCCTGACCAGCACGACATCCAAAAACAGCACCCTTTACAATTGCAACCGTGAGCGAATTGAAGGGCAAGACGGTCCTCATCACCGGCGGCGCGCGACGTCTCGGCAAGGCCATCGCGCTCGCCATGGCGCAGGCCGGAGCGAACGTAGCATTTACCTTTCTCTCTTCTTCAAACGAAGCGGAAGAGACACTGAGAGAGATCAAAGTCAAAGGTGCTCAGGGGCTTGCTTTCGAATGCGATCTACGCCAGGCTGCCAACGCTAAAAATGCAGTCAAAAATGTCCTAACGCATTTTGGCCAGATCGACCTGCTGATTAACAATGCGGGCATCTTCGAAACCGCGAATCTCGAACACATCACCTCTGACCAGTGGGACGAAGTATTCGCTGTCAACGTGCGCGCGCCATTCCTGGTTTCTCAAAGCTCTATTCCGGCATTGCGCAGCTCGCATGGCCGCATCATCAACATGGGTTCACTCGGTGGTGAGAAGCCATGGGCAACTCATGCCCACTACTGTTCTTCCAAGGCAGCGCTGCACATGCTTACTCACGTAATGGCCAAGGCATTCGCGCCGGAGATCGCTGTAAACTGCGTCGCTCCGGGCATGATTGACTCGGGAAGCAGACGTAAAAAGATCCGGCACTCCTCCAGCGTCTGGCTATACACACGCCCATGAAGCGGAATGGATCACCTGAAGACGTCGTAAGCGCCGTGATGTATTTCGCCACTGCGCCACACTTCATCACCGGCCAAATTATCACCGTCGATGGCGGCCTAGGGCTGCGTTAGCTAGCGCTGGCTCACAAACGCTTTCACCACAATCGCCCGCGGGTCTTTTCCCAGCGGAATCATCGTCTCCAGCGCCGGAACTTCCGGCAGCGGCCTGCCCTTATTGTCGATCAGTGAAAGGACCGTCATATCGCCGCTGCCCAGTATTCACCACCAGCAAAAGCAACTGGTTAGGCGAGAGCGCCATGCTTTCCGGATGGCTCCCCACCGGCACGGAAGCCGTGCGCTTGCCACTGTCGATGCTGTACACCGCCACGGAATCCGAGCCGAAATTCGTTACATACAGCAGCGCGTTGTCCGGCGACACCAGTACACGTGCCGGATGGTCGCCAATCTGGAAGGTATTGTTCACCTCATTCGTCGATGTCACGATTTCGGAAATCGAGCTGGCGTCGTAGTTGCTCACAAACACTTCACCGCCATCCGGCTTTACCACCAGATGAACCGGAGTCTTGCCCACGTCAAGCTGCGCCAGCAGTTTGTCAGTCTTCAAATCAACCACCCCCACCTGCTGCGATTCACTGCAAGCCACAAACACTTTGCTGGAATCCGGCACAATGGCCAGTTCCACCGGCTTGGCGCAAACCTTCACTTTATTGCGGACGGTAAGCTTCTGTGTGTCCACAATGCTGATGGAATCTTCGTCCCTCAACGCGACAATGGCCAGCTTGCCATCAGGCGTCAGTCGCGCCAGGTTGCTCCCATTGCCGGTAGGTATGTACTTGATCACCCTGCGCTGGTCTAGATCGATCACTGACAGGTTGGCCGAACCGGAGTTGGCTACATAGGCCCGCTTACCATCGGAAGAAACGTCCACAAAAAATGGAGCGCGATGCACGCCGATGGTCGAAACTACCTTGTTGGTCTCCGCGTCAATCACGCTGATATTGTTGGATTCCGTATTGGCGACATAGATTTCATTCTTCCGCGGATTCACCGCCAGCCCGGTCGGACTGCGTCCCACGGAAACCGTGGTCAGGATTGACAGCGCGCGCAGGTCGATCACCGTCACGCTGTTGCTGCCGCCATTGGAGACGTAGGCGTACTCGCGATAGTTAGGGCTGGGCTCCGGGGTGTCCTTGCAGCCTGTGAGCAAGAAGAGTGCAAGATAAGCTGCTAACGTAAAAGCGCGCAATTTATCTGCCGGCCTTGGCGACCGCCGGCTGCGTCCGTGGCTCCTGAACATTGCGGCGCAGCACGGCCGCAATCTGCCTTATTTCATGCATCATCTCGTCAAATTGGTCAGGATAGATCGACTGAACTCCGTCAGAAAGCGCATGATCGGGATCATGGTGCACTTCCACCATCAACCCGTCTGCTCCCACCGCCACTGCAGCCCGCGATAGCGGCAGCACCTTGTTGCGCTTGCCCGTTCCATGGCTCGGGTCAACGATGATCGGCAAATGGCTCAGCCGTTGCACTGCGGGAACAATGCTCAAGTCCAGAGTATTGCGCGTGTGGTCGGCGAAGGTACGTACGCCGCGCTCACACAGGATCACTTCGTAATTACCCTCGCTCAGAATATATTCCGCAGCCATCAGAAATTCTTCCAGCGTAGCGGACATGCCTCGCTTCAGCATCACCGGCTTGCGCAACCGTCCTACTTTTTTCAACAGAGAAAAGTTCTGCATGTTGCGCGCGCCAATCTGGATCACGTCAGCGTACTCTGCCACCAGATGCAGTGACTCCTCGTCCAGCGCTTCTGTAATAATTCGCAGCCCAAAGCGCTCGCGGATTTCCGCCATGATCTTCAGGCCATCTTCGCCCATGCCCTGAAATGCATAGGGGGAAGTTCTGGGCTTGTAAGCTCCGCCGCGGAAGAAACGTGCGCCGCCCCTGGCCACGCGCTCAGCGATCGCAAAAGCCTGCTCCCGGGACTCAATCGAGCACGGGCCTGCCACTATTCCCAGATCTCGTCCGCCAAAGCTGCCATCGCTGCCGGCGAAGTTTATGACAGTATCTTCTTCCTTGACATCGCGGCTTACGAGTTTGTACGGCTTGCTGACCTGTATGACTTCCTGCACGCCGGACATATCGTCAAGCGTGCCCGGCTCCATGGCGCCTTTATTTCCGGTGATGCCGATGGCCGTCCGCTGCGCCCCTGGGATGGGATGCGCGCGATATCCTAGTGACTCAATTCGCTCACAAACGGCGCGTACCTGTTCCTCACTGGCATGCGCCTTCATTACCACTAACATAGGAGTTTGGCCCCCGCTGAACCTTAAGTTTACTGTGATTTTGCCATCAGTAGCAATCAAAAGCTGGCTTCCGCCCAACTTCGCGAGTGATCTTTACTATGTTAAAATCAATCATTTAGCGCATGCCGACAGGGGATCCAGAACGTAAGCGGCTCAGCATGAAGGACGTGCTTTTATGGGCGGAAGGCGAACCGCCTAAGCCCGGTCCGCGGCGTATCGGCATACATACCTCGACGGCTGGCGGCGTTGAGATGGCGGCGGAGCGAGCCTATCGGCTGGGAGCCAATACGTTCCAGATTTTTTCGTCCAGCCCTCGCCAGTGGCAGCCTTACTCGCTGGCTCCGTCGCAATGCGACGCTATGCGGGGTTTGCGGGAAAAATATGAAATCGGCCCCATGGCTGTCCACAGCAGTTATCTGGTGAACCTGGCCAGCGCCACGCCGGAATTTCATCGCAAGTCTGTCGTGGCCTTTCGCGGCGAGCTGGAACGAGCTTCGGCTTTGTGTGCCGAGTTTTTGGTCTTGCATCCCGGCTCCTTTCGCGGACGCAGCCGTGAAGAAGGACTGGAGTTAGTTGCACGCTCGATCGCCGAAGCTGCGGAAGGTTTGGAGTTGGAGAAGTCGAATCTTCGGGTCCTGATTGAAAACACGGCTGGCTCGGAGTTCTCGCTCGGTGGATCGTTTGACCAAGTCGGGCATCTGTTGCAATACCTGCGGCCGGTTTGTCCCGTAGGCGCGTGCATCGACACATGCCACACGCATGTTTCCGGTTACGACATTGTTTCCGAGCCTGGTTGGCAGGAAACCATGCAGAAGCTGGATGAGACCGTCGGCCTGAAGAATGTCATGGTCTGGCATTGCAACGATGCGAAAGATCCGCGCGGTTCAAAGCGCGACCGCCATGAGCACATCGGCCAAGGCACGATTGGCCTGGATGCGTTTCGCCGGTTGTTGAACGATCCGCGCACCGAACACGCGGCCTTCATCGCCGAAACGCCGATAGATGAACCCCGCGACGATTTGCGTAATATAGAGACATTGAAATCGTTGGTCGATATGGCCAAGGCCCCGGCAAAGCGGAAGAGAGCATAGAGAAGAGATGTCCGACACTAAAATCGAAATCACGGCCAATCAACCAGAACAGCGCGAGCTCCGTTACGAACCGCAGCGCATTGAAGAGAAGTGGCATGCCCGCTGGGAATCTGATCCGGCGCTCTACGCTGCGGAGCCGCATACCAGCAAGCGCAAGAAATATTACGTCCTGGAAATGCTGCCGTATCCTTCCGGCGCTTTGCATATGGGCCACGTGCGCAATTATGCCATCGGAGACGCGCTCGCTCGTTTTATGTGGATGAGCGGTTACAACGTTCTTCACCCTATGGGCTGGGACGCGTTCGGCCTTCCCGCGGAAAACGCCGCTATTAAAAACAATGTTCCGCCGCGTGAGTGGACGCTCCGCAATATAGCGCACATGAAAGCGCAGATGAAGCGGCTTGGCTTCGCTTATGACTGGTCGCGCGAAGTCGCCACCTGTCTTCCCGAATATTACAAGTGGAACCAGTGGTTTTTCTTAAAGCTTTACGAGAAGGGTTTGGCGTATCGCAAAAAGAGCCGGGTGAACTGGTGTCCGGAATGCGCTACGGTGCTCGCCAATGAACAGGTGGTTGATGGCTGCTGCTGGCGTCATGAAGAAACGCAGGTGGAAACGCGCGACCTGGAACAATGGTTTGTCCGCACCACCAATTATTCTGAAGAACTTCTTGCCGGTCTCGACAAGCTCGAGGGCTGGCCGGAAAAAGTGCGCACCATGCAGCGCAACTGGATCGGCCGCAGCGAGGGCGCTCTCGTTGACTTCAAGATCGATCGTGCCGTTAAAGCCAGTGACAAAATCACAGTCTTCACCACGCGGATTGACACGATCTATGGTGCCACTTCCATCCAGCTTGCTCCCGAACATCCCATGGTCGCGGAGTTGGTCGGCAACGATCCTCATTTGTATTCCAAGGTGGAAGATCTCATTCGCGATCAGGCGCGGGCCAGGGAAGCTGGACAACTTGGCGCCATTGAAAAGCACGGCGTCTTCACCGGACGCTACGCCTGCAATCCTTTCAATCAGGAGCAGGTACCCATCTGGGTAGCCAACTACATCCTGATGGACTACGGCACCGGCGCAATCATGTCCGTCCCCGCCCACGACGAACGCGATTACGAATTTGCCGAGAAGTATGGTTTGGAAGCACGCATCGTCATTCTGCCGCGCAGGACCGGCCCGCCAGCGGCATCCGGTGAGCGTGAGGCGCCCGTTCTTCCGTATACAGAAAAAGACAGCCTGCTCATTAACTCCGGCGAGTTCAGCGAGCTTTCCAATCAGGAAGCCATTGAAAAGATGACAGCCTTTGCCGAAAAGAACGGTTTTGGCAAGCGCACCATCACGTATCGCTTGAAGGATTGGGGCATTTCCCGCCAGCGCTACTGGGGCACGCCCATCCCCATGCTCTATTGTGAGACCTGTGGCATCATGCCGGTGCCGGAAAAAGATCTTCCGGTCTTGTTGCCGGAAAATGTTGACATCACCTTGCAGGGCGGGTCCCCGCTCGGACGTGTGCCTGAGTTTGTAAATGCCAAATGTCCTAAATGCGGTGGTCAGGCGCGCCGCGAGACCGACACCATGGACACGTTCGTCGACTCGTCCTGGTATTTCTATCGTTATACCAACGCGCAGCTCGCGGATCGCCCTCTTGACACCGCAACCGTCGATTACTGGTTTCCCATTGACCAGTACATTGGCGGCGTCGAACACGCAATCCTGCATTTGATTTATTCGCGATTCTGGACCAAATTCATGCGCGACCTTGGCATTGTGCACAACAATGAGCCGGCTACGCGCCTCTTCACTCAAGGCATGGTTATCAAAGACGGCGCCAAAATGTCCAAGAGCAAAGGCAACGTTGTTTCGCCTGACGACATGGTTGCGAAGTTCGGCGCCGATTCCACCCGCATGTATTCGCTTTTCGCCACTTCGCCCGACCGTGAGCTTGACTGGCAGGAAGCCGGCGTTGAAGGCGTGCACCGCTTTCTCGGCCGGGCCTATCGTTTCGTGATGCGCAATGCCGGGGCCGCCGGTAAATCTGCATTCGGCAACGGCGCGCGCGCCCTCTCGGCTTCTGAGCTTTCTCCCAAGACCCGGCAGATTGAGCGCAAGCTGCACCAGACCATCAAGCGCATCTCTGAAGATTTTCAGGGTCGCTGGCATTTCAATACTTCAGTCGCCGCGATCATGGAATTCGTCAACCAGCTTTACAGTGCGGAAGATGAAATCAGCTCCGGCAAATTTCCACTGACGTTGCTTGCAGACGTCCAGCGCAGGCTTGTGCTTTTGATTGCTCCGTTCGCGCCCTATCTCGCGGCGGAATTGTGGGAAGTCCTGGGCGAAACCGAAAGCATCCTTCGCTATCCCTGGCCTGCTTACGATCCTGCGTTGGCCAAAGAAGACGAGATTACCTATGCTGTCCAGGTAAATGGCAAGCTTCGCAGTCACATAGTCTTTCCCGCGGATACCCCTGAAGACATTGTGCGTGAGCGCGTCCTTACCGACGAAAAAGTTCGTGCCGCCATGGATGGCAAACAGGTCGCCAAGGTCATTGTTGTCGCAGGCAAGCTTGTGAACGTGGTGGTCCGTTGATCTTGATGGCATCGGAAGGGGAGATGTCTAAGCCGCCCAACCCAATTACTCAGGGTCTCCGCGCTGTCACCCGCGACCCCGTGATCTTTCTTGTTGAGATTCTCTGGCGGTGGTCGTTTGCGCTTCTGGCCTGCCTGCTCGTGTTCGCCGCTGGATTGATGCTCCTGGGCCCGTTGCACATTGGCAACACCTGGAATGCTGCCTGGCAAAGCCGCGATCCCAAGAGGCTTGCCTACCTGATCTTGAACATTCTGCTGCTCCTGGGAACTAAGGCTATCGTCGCGGCGATTGCCTTGCCCATTGCGATCGCACTATTGTGGGGGATTCTTTCGGCGCTGGGACGTTTTGTCACCGTAAAACGTCTTCGCACGGGGCTTACGTCGCTGCGCTTCCGCAGCATCCTCGCGCTGCAGGTTTTTCGCGCATTTATCAGCTGGTTTTCAATTGTTCTGCTGTTCGCTGCCACCCTGGGCGCGGCCATCATTGCTTCGCGCGGCCCCAGGCCGGACCCTCTGCTGTACTACCTGATAATGATGCCCTCCATCGTCCTGATCAGTTCCTTCTGGCTCGTTTTCAACTGGTATCTTTCGCTGGCTGCGTTTTTTGGTCGAGAAGGGCATAGTTTCCGCGGCGCCTTCCGCCAGGCCCGCCAGACTGTCCGCTTGCAGCGCTCTGACTTCGCTGGAACCGGTTTCGTTTTTGTCCTGTTCCGTACCGTCTTCTTGCTCATCGCCACGGCGGTCTGCGGTCTCACGTCAGGTATGGTGGGTACTTCGCCGCAGGCGTATTTTGTGCTCTTGATGGTCGTTTCACTGGTCTACTTCGCCATAGCGGACTTCCTTTATATGTCCAGAATGGCAGCGTATCTTGCTTTGGCTGCCGCGCACGTGGATCCCGCCGGACCAAAACTAGTCGCTGCTTCCTCCACTTTGCCCGTAGAGAATCCCACGCCGCTCTGATTTACCTTTACACTCTGGCGCGAATCGGAAATAATTGTTCGTGGAAGAACAATCCATCGTCATTCTCGACTTCGGCTCGCAGTACACGCAGCTCATTGCCCGCCGCATCCGCGAACTCAAGGTATTTTCCGTTGTCCTCCCCTGCACCGCCCCACTGGATGAGATTCAGAGTTATCGACCTGCCGGCATCATCCTGAGCGGAGGCCCGTCGTCCGTCTACGATAAGGACGCTCCTCCCGCTGATGATCGCGTTCTTGCGCTGGGGCTGCCCGTCCTCGGCATTTGCTACGGCCTGCATTTCATCACGCACAAGCTCGGCGGCAAAGTGCGTCCCGGCCCTAAGCGCGAGTACGGCCATGCGGAAATCAACGTCAAAGGTCAATCCCGTTTGTTTGAAGGCCTGCCACCGTCGCTCAATGTCTGGATGTCGCACGGCGACGAAGCGCTCGAACTCCCCGGCGGCTTCAGCGTTGTGGCTAGAAGCAGCAACGCGCTGGCGGCGATGGAAAACGAATCACAAAAGATCTGGGCAGTGCAATTCCACCCGGAGGTCCATCACACCAAGCGCGGTGTCGATTTACTGCGCAATTTCGTGATCAACATCTGCGGCGCACGCGGTGACTGGACACCCCAGCACTTCATTAATGAAACCATCCGCCAGGTGCGCCAGACCGTGGGTGAAGAGGGAAGAGTGATCTGCGCGCTTTCCGGCGGCGTGGATTCCGCCGTGGCTGCCACGTTGGTCGATAAAGCAATTGGCCGGCGACTAATCTCAGTATTCGTCAACAATGGCGTGTTGCGTAAGAATGAGTTTGAAAAAGTCCAGCAGAACCTGCGTGATCGCCTGGGGCTGAATGTTGTTGCCGTTGACGCTACAGAACGTTTTCTTACCAAGCTGGCTGGCGTGACCGATCCGGAGAAGAAACGCAAGATCATCGGCAATGAGTTTATTGAAGTGTTTGACAAGGAAGCTCACGGCCTTGAACAACAGGTCGGCAAAGTAGACTGGCTGGTGCAGGGAACTCTTTATCCCGATATTATCGAATCCCGCAGCGTGCGCGGTCCTTCGCAGACGATTAAGTCCCATCACAACGTCGGCGGCCTGCCGGACAAGATGAAACTGAAGCTCATTGAACCCTTAAAAGACTTGTTTAAGGATGAAGTTCGCCGCATTGGTCGGGAAATGGGCATGCCAGAAGAAATTCTGCAGCGTCAGCCTTTTCCCGGGCCGGGACTGGCTGTGCGTATTCTCGGCGAGGTAACACCGGAGCGGATCGCCCTGCTACAGGAAGCCGATGACATCGTCGCGAATGAAATAAGGCGAGCTGGGCTCTATACGCAGATCTGGCAGTCGTTTGCCGTCCTGCTGCCGGTGATGTCCGTGGGCGTAATGGGCGACCAGCGCACCTACGCTTACACTTGCGCCATCCGCGCCGTGCATTCTGAAGACGGCATGACCGCCGACTGGGTCCCGCTGCCCTATGAAGTGCTCAAGGCCATCTCCACCCGGATCGTGAATGAGGTCCGCGGTATCAATCGCGTGGTGTATGACATTACGTCAAAGCCGCCAGGAACAATTGAGTGGGAGTAGCGAAAACAGAATAGAACAGCTCTCTTCTGATTCTTCTGGTGATACACTTCCGGCGCAGGAGTTCAGCGAATGATCTTTGACTCGCATCGATGTGCTCAGGAAATACAGGAAGCCCGCCAGCGCGCCGAAGCACTGCCAAGCGGCCTTACACCAAAACAATTCACAACGCAGCCTGAGGCCGGCGAGTGGTCAGTGGCTGAATGCATCCTTCATCTCAATGTCACGGCAGCTGTCATGCAGCCCTTGATGCAAAACGCCATGGCGCAAGGCCGGCAAGAAAAGAAAATGGGCGCCGGGCCGTTTGGTATCGGTTTAAAGGGCCGTCTGCTGGTCTGGATCGCTGAGCCACCGCCGAAGTTCCGAATGCCTGCGCCGCCACACCTTCGTCCTCCTGCGCGGATTGATGACCCGCTCCAACTCCTGCCGGATTTTCTGAAAGCGCAGGATGAATGGGAGCGCCTGATCCGGGAGTCAGCGGGGCTGGATCTATCGAAGATCAAGGCGGGAAAACGCTTTTCGCCATTCCGCGCAAGACTCGCCGCCGGTTTCCCCTGGATGATGGCGCATCAACGGCGACATCTGTTGCAGGCAGAAAATGTGAAGCGGCAGATTCTCTCTGCCGCTCCAATCGCCGCGACGTCAACGATATAGCAGCGAGCCCGACTTGCGCGGCGAGCTGCTTGCTCAAGCGCAGAAGAGGGCCTGTCGAGCAAGGAGCGCTGGCGGTTTCGAGCGAAGCGACAGAACTCAATGTCCTAGGCGGCCCAGGGAATTGCCTTCTTGGCCCAAACGCTATTGGGATATTTCTGCTGAAGCGTTTTCGGTACTTCGCCCAGCACCGTGTGATCATTGGTGCCTTTGTAATGGCTCACGGCCTTCCAGTAAACAGATTCCGGCGCAGCCTCACTATTGGAATATTTCTGAAGAATCTCGTCATAGAGCTTTTCCGCGTCCGCCCACTTCTTCTGCATAAAAGCGACGCGCGCAAGTCCCAGCAGCAATTGCGCGGCAAAATCGTCTTTTGGCAGATAACCTTCAATGCGGTGCCGCTCTTTGCCGTTTTCGTCCAGCACCAGAACGGTTGGTGTCCAGACTGAATCAAAGCGGTGGAACCCGGCAGGATTTTCCTTGATATGGACTTCGATAGGTACGAATTTCTGATCGATGAAGGCTGCAAGTTGCGGGTCAGCGTACGATTCGGCTTCCAGCCGAGCACATGCCCCTCACGCTGGAGCGGCGCTGAAGTCAACCAGCACGGGCTTGTGCTGTGTTTTGGCCTGGCTGAGCGCAGCGTCGATGTCTTTGTTCCACGATACGGACATCTTTCTCCTCCTGGAATTAAAATTTACCGCAATCGATGCATTGTATGCGCAGTGATGATCAGGCCAAATTCGGGAGCCACCAACTGCTCCAAATCTAGGCCAATGCCGCTCGATGCGCCGGTAATCAGCGCCGTTTATCTTGGCCGTTTGCTATCCAGAGCGCCTACGTATGCGGGAAGGACCATGGCTTCCTCCGTAGCTATCATACGTTATCGTTGGGAGAGTGATTTTAGGACGCCGAAAGATGCCTACACAATATTTTGCAGCTAAACGTCTATAAAAAATAATATTCGTTCCATATTGGAACTCTTTACAAAAGAAAATTAAAAAACTTTGAGACTTGCTGAATCTGCTGTGATACCGTCTTGCGCGCGGTAAGACTTCGTTCCTCCAGCGCATTCCCTGCCAGCCTCCTGGAGGGCAAACAACAGGTCGAGCATCAGCCCGTGGAGGCCCCTCACGCGCTTTCATCCTCACCGCGAGGGTGACTCCACAGCCCAAATCATCACCAGCATTTCGCAATTCGGGAATCGAGATGTTTCAACTGAGACCTGCCCAAAAAAGATTTTTCAGTCGGCCCTGCCAGACTGCGTCTTTGAATCGCAGCCGGATAACAACCGATTCCCTAAAGAGGAGATCAAAGCATGTCCCGAAAAGATCGAGATGACAGTATTTGGTTATCAGAACATTCAGACAAAAGGCGAATCCGGGACGCGGAAAATGCACGACAAAACCGCGCGGAAATCACTGCAGCATTATCCCACGGTCAGATTAGACGGCGTGATCTGGTCAAATGGGGCCTGTTCACCAGCGCCGGCCTTATGCTGCCGATCGGCGGCTTAAATCCATTTGTCAGACCTGTGCGGGGCCAGACGTCATCACCGAGTGCGGTCCTTGCGGGCCAGTCCGACAACCAGGGAATCCCTACGGGACTACCCGCCAGTCCAACCTTTGGTGTCCAGCCGTTTACACAGCCGATGCCGCGTTTCGACGTCCTGCACGCGCAACGCAGTGTCAACCTTAACTCCTGCGCCAACGGCGCAATCCAACCAGACGCAGCAAGTGCTTGATCCTGGTTTCGGGTTTCCCGCTGGAACCACCGGTCCAATTGAGGGCCGTCCCCCGGGAAAGAACTGGGCGCACCAGCGGTTTGCACAGTTCCCTCCTCAAGTAGCGATTGAGGTCACCACCAAACCGGTGACCTCGAATACTACCTACAATCCGCAGGTGACCTCAGACTTGAATTCTGGAATCAATCCGGCCTCACCCATCCCGGCAAAATTTCATCCCAACTTTCCAACTCAGAATGCAAACCGGGTATGGACGTTCCAGGGCACCTTTCCTCCCAAGCTGACCCAGGTTCGCTATGGTGAACCGATCCTGTTCCGCCATCACAACGGCTTGACGACTAACATCAAGAATAACGGCGGCTTTGGACGATACACGCTCACCACGCATGAACACAATGCTCACCACGGCGCGGAGAACGATGGCTTCACCGGCGCCTATTTCTGGCCCAATCAGTTCTATGACTATCACTGGCCCTGGGTGCTGGCGGGATTTACCAGCATTAATACCGGCGCCACCGACCCGCGCGCCGGCGCTCCCAGCGACAGTGGCGGCATCAACAAGGTCCCAGGCGACTGGCACGAGACCATGAGCACGCACTGGTTCCACGATCACATGTTCACCTTCACCGACCAGAACGTGTACAAGTGCAACGCCGGCATGAACAACATTTACAGCTCGCTGGATCGCGGCGACGAAACTGTGAATGATGGCGTGAACCTGCGCCTGCCCAGCGGCTCCTCCAATGGGAAGGGCTGGGGCAATCTGGATTTTGACGTCAACCTCATGCTCTCGGACAAAGCCTGGGACGCCAACGGACAGCTCAACATGGACACCATCGCTTTTGATGGTTTTCTGGGCGACCAGATGACTGTCAACTTCGCCTGGAAACCATTCTTCAACGTGTATGCGCGCAGGTATCGCTTCCGCATCCTGAACGCCAGCGTGTCACGCTTCTTTGTTCTGGCATTGAGCGATAGCTCTCAATTCATTCAGATAGCGAATGACGGCAACCTGCTGCCTGTCACCGTTCCTCTGAAACAGACGGACCAGCTTGGCATCGCAGAGCGGTATGACATCGTCATTGATTTCTCCCGCTACACCGCCGGGCAAACAGTGGACATGGTCAACTTGCAGGTGCACCAGGACGGCCGTGAACCTGCGCAAATCGTAACCGTGGCCCAGGCTCTTGCCGGTACCAGCGACCCGGCCGTGGGCGCAATTCTGCGCTTCAAGGTCCTAGGCCCGCCGCCGCACCCGGATCAGAGCGTCAATTTAACTGCCAATCCACGAACCGCGCTGATTCCGAATCCCATCTTGCCGACGACAGCGCGGCAACGCACGTTCCGATTTGATGACAACGGGAGCCAGAACCAGAATGATCCCGTCACCACCTACCTGGGGAACGGTCAGGGTGCCTTTCGCTGGGGCATCGAGACCGATAATAACGGCGGCAGCAGCAACATCATCGCCAGCGATACCGGAGGGACACTCGAAGCAGACTACGGCCGAATCAGCTCTCAACCGGGATTTGCCACGGCTGAAGTCTGGACCTTGCAAGGCGGATCCGGGTGGGACCATCCCATTCACATCCACTTTGAAGAGGGCCAGATCCTCAACCGCAACGGCAACCCGCCGTCACCTGCCGAGAGTGGCCGCAAAGACGTTTACCGTCTGCGTGACAATGGCTCGGTAACCCTCAAGATGCAATTCCGGGATTGGGGCGGGATGTTCATGGAGCACTGCCACAACACCATGCATGAAGACAACGCCATGCTCTTGAGGTGGGATCTGGACAGTGGAACTCCATTCCTGAGCCCGCTGCCGACACCCATTTCAAAACCGACTGGCGTCACTTTTGAGACTCCGGACGAAATTCTTCCCAACGCATGACACAACTCCCGGCGCGCGCCAGAAGTGGCGCGCGTCGGGACCGGAATTTCGATTCGGAACACGGAACAAAGGAGTTCAGCCATGTCGTCAAAGAATTGGAAGAACGCAGCTTTCATTTCGCTCATTCCTACTGCAATCTTTGCATTTGTGATCGCGGCCAAACCTGTTTCCGCCAATGGAGGAGCCGAGTCAAGCCACTTCCCCAACGTCGAGCTCATCACTCAGGACGGGAAAAAGGTCCATTTCTATGACGATCTGATCAAAGGCAAGATCGTTGCCATCGATCTCATTTACACCACGTGCCACTACTCATGTCCTTTGGAAACGGCGCGCTTGGCGCAGGTGCAGAAGAAGCTGGGTGATCGCGTAGGCAAGGATATCTTTTTTTATTCCATCAGCATTGATCCGGACCACGACACACCAGAAGTGTTGAGGGCTTACATGAAACAATTTCATGTGGGGCCGGGCTGGACCTTTCTGACGGGCAAGAAAGAGGACATTATTTTTCTGGGCAAGAGGCTGGGACTATATACCACCCCTTCCGTGAATGCAGATGGCCATATTGCCCATCTCCTGATCGGCAATGAGGCAATCGGCCAATGGGTACGTAGTTCCGCCCTGGACAATCCCAGTTTTCAAGCCAGGATGATTGGTGATTTTCTCGATAATTTCAAGCACGATAACCCGGCTGAGCAGGCTGGTTCGGTTGACGGAAGCCCGCTCCAAAACTTCGATAAAGGCAAATATTTGTTCGGAAGGAATTGTATCGCGTGCCATACCATTGGACATGGAGACAAGATCGGGCCAGATCTTCTGGGCGTAATCCACATTCGCAGCCGGCAATGGCTGACGCAAATCATTCAGCACCCCGACCAGTTGCTCGAAGAAAAGGACCCAGTTGCAACGGCGCTTCTGAAGAAATACAACGTGCGGATGCCCAACATCTACGTGGGTGACGTGGATGCTGGCTATATCATCCGCTACATTGAGGAGCAGACCGCGGCGCAAGAGAAACAGGCAAGCAATGGCAACGCAACAAAAGTCGCAACCCAATAGGATATTGAATAATGGCCGGCGCTACGACACCTTAGCTCACAGGCGGCCTGCTAGAGCGTTTGCTTGGGAGCGCACCTGAATTGATGAAAAGATCGCCTTTCCAAATGAGCAGAGCGGGCAGCTCATTGCCCCGCTCATCGGTAAAACATTTAGGAATGAATCAATCGCCTGCCATTGCTGGCTCTCGAACGTCATACAATGAGAACCATGAAGTTGCGGCCTTCAGGCTGGCATTCACGTTTTCGATATTCTTCACACCTTCAGATTGCAGCCACTGCTCAAACGCTTTTGCACCTTGTTTGGCATAAACCGGAATACCTTCCTTCCAGGTGGCGCGTCCGCATAATACGCCATTGAAGTTAACGCCGGATTCGCCCGCCAGGGCCAGAGCTTCATTGAATTCGGCATTGCTTACGCCGGCGGAAAGATAAATGAATGGCCGCGTGGCCACTGCGGACGCCTTACGGAAATGCTCGATAGCTTCCTGTTTGGAATAGGCTTTCTGGCCGCCGTAGGACTTGGCGCCCTCCACGAACTTCATGTTGACCGGAACCTCCACTTTCATCACGTCGATGCCGTATTTGTCCTTGGTAAATTCGGCCATCGATCCAATCACAATTTCCGGTTTTTTCTTCGCGAACTCCAGGCCTTTCTCATCCAGGCCTTCGTCATATCCTACAAACTCCAGGAAGTAGGGAATATCATTGGCCCGGCATTCGTCGCCAATGCGTTCAACCCAGGCATGCTTTTTGTCATTGATCGCCTCTCCGTCAGTGGGCGTGTAATAAAGAAGAACCTTCACGCAGTCTGCGCCGGCTTCCTTCAGGCGGCGAACGGACCAGTTATCCAGCAGGTCAGGCAGGCGTCCGGGACCGGTCTTGTCATAGCCGGTTTTTTCATAGGCCAGCAGCAAGCCGGCATTCGTGGAGCGACGCTTGGCAGCCGGTAGTCCAAATTCCGGATCAAGCAGGATGGCGCTGGCGTGCGGCGTCAGAACTTCCGTGACGATCGACTTGAACTCTTCCAGCATCGATGTGCTTACATCCGCGCCTTTTTCCTTGGCCAATGCCTTCTGCAACGATCCGCGCTGGTCCATGGCGGCGGCAGCAATCACGCCGCGTTTGTCAGAGACGGCTTTCATTCCGGCTAACTTTCCAGGGGTAAGCTTCACGGTCGTCCTCCTCATAGTGTCGTATCTTGGATAATGTCTGTTCTCAGGCCTTAGCCGAATCTGGAATCAATCTTGGGGCCAGTCGCAACAATTCAGAGATGCGGGACCTCCGGTTTGAGTTACCTATTGTACTAAAAAGGCTTAGGGGGAGATTTTTGGGTCGGATGCTGGCCGCCACGCTGTATAACCGCTACGATAAGGACGTTTTAATTTTGCGAGCTAAAATCACAAGCGCCTGTTAAGATTACAAAAAAATGAACGCCACCCAACTATCTAAATCTCCCGCGCGCAAGAACCCATATTGGCCATCGTCCTCTGGAAGTGACAAAGACCGGGGCCATCGTCGCAAGCGCAGCCAGCATACAAACATTTTTCTGCCCGGACAGCCAGTGCTGGAAAGTGGAATCTATGAAGTGATCCATGACAAAGGCCATCGCGTGGCTCATGAAGCGGTGATGTATCGCGACGACCTTTTCCCCGTATGCGATCAATGTGATATGCGCGTCCGCTTCAAACTGATTCGCTCTGCACCTTATATCTTCGACGATGAAGATTTCGCCAAGGAATAAGTTGTTATTGCCGTAACGGCAACTGTGACAAAATAGTCCGCTGCTTGGCTATCAACGCTTCGATCCCCTTGGCAGCGTAGTCCATCATTTTTTTGAGTTGGGCTTCGTCGAATGGGTGCTGCTCGGCGGTGGCCTGCACTTCCACAATTTTGCGCGCTCCCGTCATCACGAAGTTGAGATCAACTTCAGCCTGCGAGTCTTCTTCATAGCACAAGTCGAGCAGGATCGCTCCCTCTACAATTCCGACGCTGGTTGCCGCTACAAAGTCGCGGATGGGGGCCGCGGAGAGTGTGCCCGCTTCCACCAGCTTCTGCATCGCCAGACCGAGAGCTACGAATGCACCGGTGATGGACGCCGTGCGTGTGCCCCCATCCGCCTGGATCACGTCGCAATCCAGCGTAATGGTGCGTTCGCCCAGTTGCTTCAAGTCCACGACGGCCCGCATGGCTCGTCCAATCAACCGCTGTATTTCGTGGGTGCGGCCGCTTTGACGTCCGCGGCTGGCTTCGCGGGCGGTTCGCGTCAGGGTGGAACGGGGCAGCATGCTGTACTCGGCCGTGATCCATCCCTTGCCCGAACCTTTCATAAAGCCCGGTACGCTTTCTTCGATGGAAGCAGTACAGATTACCCGCGTGTTGCCTACTTCTATCAGGGCCGAGCCTTCAGCTGTTGAAATGAATTCGGGAATAATGTTTACCGGACGCATCTGCTCCGGCGCACGGTTGTCACTGCGAAAAAACATGTCTTTATTATTTTTCAATGTCTACCAACTCAATCTTCTCAATTGGACAGCCCAGGAATTTACTCCCGAGCCGCCGGAATTTTTCCACTGAATCGGTGGCGTAGCAGCATAGATCGCCGGACGCACCTTGCGCACGGTTTGCGCCCAGCAACTCTACTACTTGGGCAGCGGTGGATTCCGCTGAATCCACAATCTCCACCGACTGAGGAACTACTCTGCGCAGAAGCGGACGAAGCAGTGGATAATGCGTGCATCCCAGTACCAGGACATCAGCGTCGCGCGCTCCATCCTGAAAAACTTCGTCCATATAGATGTGCGCGATCTCTTCAGTTACTCGATGTTCCACCCAGCCTTCTTCCACCAGCGGTACAAAAAGAGGACAGGCCTTCTCGGTAACTTGCAAACCTTGTTGCTGAAGAGCCCGTTGATAAGCATGGCTTGCGACGGTGGCTTCGGTGGCTGCGACGACAACTCTCTTTGTTTTTGAGATTGCCGCAGCACGTTGAGCACCCGGATCTATCACTCCCACAACGGGTACGCGCACGGCAGCTCGGATGTCTTCAAACGCCAGCGCAGTGGCCGTGTTGCAGGCAACGACCAGCATTTCAATCCCGCGTTGTTCAAGAAAATGCGCTGCGGAGATGGCGTACTTCGCCACGGTGCGAACTGATTTGGCGCCATAAGGGAGATGTGCGGTATCGCCGAAATAGAGGTAGTTTGCCGCGGGCAGCGCTTTGCGTAATTCCTGCAGTACGGTCAAGCCTCCGAACCCGGAGTCGAAAACTCCAATCACGGCAGCCATGCTTATTCAAACTCCTTGGCCAGTTCGTGGACGGTAGCGGTCTGGTAGAAGGACATAAGATCAGCGTGACCGGCCAGGGTCTCGCGCTCCTTGCCGTCAACCAGGAATTTGACCTTGGTAATGCCGGGAACATTGGCCGTGAGTGTTTCGATGAGCGATGTCAGCGTCAACTCCTCCAGCAGTATGCCTGACGGATGGCCGTCCGCAAACTGTGCCGTCGTATCCACGATCATCGTATCGTCGCTGATGAAATATACATCCTTTATGTTTGTGCCTTTGGCCAGCGGATGCGGAGAAGGCATCTGCAGGTATTGGGCCAGCACAGACCGCAGAGTTTCACGGGCACGCAGGCTCCGGTCGGACGGGAGAAAGACATCCGCCGGACGCCAACGCAGGGCCTGATCTTCATCGTATGCCAGAAGCAACTGGATATGTTCTTGTTTGCCTCCGACCATCGGCGCAACGGGCGCGGCCTCTGCTGCCTGCAGCGTCATCGCTTCTTCCTTGTGCGTCATGCGGATGATGATGAGTCCGCTGACCAGGATCGCCAGCAACACCAGCGCGACTGTGATCTGAAAGTGGCGAGGGATCACGGGCGAACTCCCATCTGGCTCCGGATCTGGGCGATCCCCAACGCAATGGCTGTTGCTACGTTGTTTTGCCGTTTCTGGCTTTCCAGAGACTGGGGATCGTCATCAGGCGTCAGTTCCACGGCAATCGCGGGCGCTGCGATGTTATTCAATGGCCGCACTGGCATGCCAAGGGTTGCGACGGTTAGCCCTTTCTTTCGAAGTTCCTCGGCCACGGCGCGGGCGGCAATCTGGCTCCGGCTGAGGGCGACTGACTGCGCGCTCTCCCAGGGTAGAAAACGTCCGGCAAGAGGCTGTTGTGGATCGGTGAGAAGGGGAGCATAGACCCTGACTCCTTTTCCGGGACGGCCTGCGTGGAGCGCCACATATATGCCCGCATGCTGCTCGTTGGAGATTTCAGCCCGACGATCCAGGCTCAGGTCTATATCAGACTCCCGCAATAATCGCGCTGCAATCCCGCGCTCTTCCAGCTCTTTCCGCAATTCGCGTCCCAGGCGCAGCGTGATATCTTTTTCCACCAGTCTCCCGCCAAAGCTTGCGCCTTTGTCGTTGCCGCCATGGCTGGAATCTATCATCACAAAAAACTCGAGTGGGCGCTTCTGAGTTTCCGTCGAGGGCACACTGGGCTGGGCAGGCTGAGGCTTGGCTGAAATCTCAGGGGCTTGAGGCTGCAGGATTATGGTTTTGCCGTCATCACTGCGGATCACCTGCAATGGCTTGTTTCCGGTCACGGTGAGTAGAGCTGCTCCGTTTTCTTCTGAGAAAAAGAGCGATTGAATTGCGCCATCGCCATATTGTTGAGTCTTGATGTCGGAAATCAGCGGGTCTTTACTGAACCGGAAGGTTGTCTTGTCAGTATTGGTTAGAGCCTCGCGCATCTCTTCGTGGTTCGTGTCTGCCTTCACCGGTTGGCTGAAATTCAATACCAATGACGGCTGGTCGCCGTTTTTGAATTCAACGGTAAAGCGGGTCGATACATTGCCTACAAAGAGGCGCCTTCCGGGCCGATGGAAATCAACCGTGGTATTTAGCAGGCGGCTCAACAGAGGCAATGCCGCGTCGAGTGGGACCACGACGCGGCCATTCTCAACCAGCACTTTGCCGCCCAGATCAACTGGCTGGCTGTGAATCGTGCCTTTCTCCTTGCCTTCAGTCACCCGAAGATCAATATGGTTGAGTTGAACCCGCCATTCTTTACCTTTTGCATGCGGAGCAGACGCGCCAAGGGGTGAGAGCAGTTCTGCAAGAGCAATGTACGCTTTGCCACCGCGGTCGAGCACGGGAAGGGAATAGCTGGTTTGGGATGTGTAAACGGTGAGTTGCTCGTCCGGAGCGGCGACTGAAGCAGCCAGGACGCAGCACAGAGCCACAACGGCCAGTCCTGATCCTGATCTTCTCCAGGGAGGTTTACTCCAGCGCATAAATTGCCAGACCGCTCAGCAGCTTGGGATAGAAGTCAGTGGATTTTTGCGGCAAAACCTCGCCAGCGAAAGCGATATCGCGTACCTGCTCAATCTTTGCCGGATTCATCAGGAACGCTACGTTGGCCCCTTGCCGGACCCAGGAGATGGCTTCAAAGGCATCGCGCTCATAGCGGACGTTTTCCTGGTTGCGAATGGCCTCTTCCGAAATTCCCAGCACTCTCTCCAGAATAATCCGATGCAACTGGACCACGTCAAGGTCGCGCTGCAGAGAGGGAACTTCTCGCAGCGCGTGCTGAATGGCATCCTGCTTCGCTCGCATCAGGTATGGTCCTTGACGCGTTACGGCAACGAAGGCAGTTCCTTTCTCCCCCGCCTGCCCCAGCAGCGTGGTAGCGCTGCGGGTTTCAGTGCGCAGATCGATTCTGTCGATATCAAAAAACTGTCCGGCTGCTTCCAGCATGCGCTCCCGATCGAAATCCGGAAGGCCATGCACAATTCGGTGGGTGGGAAGTATCACCAGGCCTGGGCTCTCCATGGGGATAAGTGTCATCATCACAAATTCATGAGCTGCGTCCGGGTCGGCACTGCCGGCTTCTGCCCGACGTTCATTTCGATACGCGAGCGCCGTCTCATAGCGGTGGTGCCCATCCGCAATCAGCAGTTTTTTATCGTGCATCTTCTGCTGCACCTGGTGGATAAGCGCGGGATCGTGAATGCGCCACACGCGGTGCAGAGTCTCATATTCATCGAGCAAAGACGTGTCGGGGTCTTCCTCTATCCGAGATTTGAGCAGGGCTTCGACCTCATGGCTTGGATCGCTATAAAGCATGAATATCTGCCCAAAATGTGCTCGCGTTGCCCGCAGGAGGTTCAAGCGGTCGGCTCGTGGCTTGGAAAGGGTCTGCTCGTGGCGGTGAACGATGCCATCTTCATAGTCATGGATTCGCCCCAGCGCAATCAGGCCGCGACGCTCCTTCAGGTCGCGGGTGCCGGCAATGGTAAAGGTCTGGGAATAGGCATAAATCCCCGGTTCTGGGTCCTGCTTCAGGATGCCGCTGGAACGCCAATCATGTAAATATTCTGCTGCACGGGTATACACGTTGAAGGCGTCTGTATCGGTTTCCCCGGCTTTTCCCAGGATGATGCGGACCAGGTTGTGTGTGCTCCGCTCGTAGTACTTTGACTGCATTTCCGGAGTGATCTTGTCGTACGGTTGTGTGAGCACGTCCTCCAGTTTTACCTGGTCCGGATCGTAACGAAGAGCTTTGAATGGAATGATTTCAGCCATTTTCAGTTAGGTCTATTGCATTCTATCAATTGAGGCGGATAACCTGTTTCCAGCTCTCAATCATCTAAACTTTAAGCAGCAGCTCGCAAAACGAGTGGCAGGTGCAATGTCCAATTTCCTGGGTGAAGTCTGGCGCCGCTATGATAAAATCGCGGCACAACGAGGTTCCCATATGGCCCGCTTCGGACGCCGCGGGTATGGTGCAAACCGTTCCCCTAAGCTCTCATCCAAGGCGTATCCTACGCCGCTGGTTCGTTACGCGTTTACCCTAGCTTGTTTTCTCGCCTTCACGATTGCTACCGGCGCTCAGGACGTTAACGTCCACATTGATCCAAAACCACCTGCACCTCCAAAAACTGTTGATAGTAAAGAAGATGCTGCTAGCGCGGATCCTTCGCTGAAGAACCACAGCAAGCCGGGAATGGCGGTTGACGTTAACCTGGTGCTGGTCAATGTGACGGTAACCGACGACTGGAACCGCATTGTCACCGGTCTGGACAAAGAGAACTTCTCGGTCCTTGAAGGCAGCGAGATACAGCAGGTACGGCACTTCTCCAGCGAGGACGCTCCGATTTCCCTGGGCGTGATCTTTGATATGAGTGGCAGCATGAATGACAAGATCATGAAAGCCCGGGAGGCGGTCATTGAGTTTTTCAAGACGGCAAACCCGCAGGATGAGTTTTTCATGATCACATTCAACGATCGGCCGGAATTGCGCGCAGATTTTACGAAGTCCGTTGAAGATATTCAGGGCAAGCTGGTCTATACCGTGCCCCAGGGCAGCACCGCCATGCTCGACGCCATTTATATGGGCGTGAGCAAAATGAAGGACGCGCGCAACAGCAAAAAGGCTCTTTTGATCATCTCGGACGGCGGCGACAACCACAGCCGTTACACCGAAAATGAAATCAAATCCATGGTGAAAGAGGCCGACGTGCAAATCTATTCGATCGGCATCTTCAGCCTGTCGCCTTCGCAGCCAGAAGAGGTTGCCGGCCCGGCCTTGTTGACCGAAATTTCACAAGTCACCGGCGGACGCTTGTTCACCATCAACAATCCCAATGAACTGGCGGATGTGGCTACAAAAATTGGAATAGAGCTGCGCAACCAATATGTGCTCGGTTACCGTCCAAACAACAAGGTTAAGGACGGTCATTGGCGCAAGATAAAAGTGAAGCTTAATCCACCCAAAGGTTTGCCGCATCTAAATGTCTATGCCAGAACGGGATACTATGCGCCTTCGCAATAAACAAGTTGTCGGAACAATGTTCTTTATGCTCCTGGGCGCGACCTCTTTTTGGGGAACGCAAGGCCAAACCACGCAGCCCCAGCAAAACCAGCAGCGAGTGCAGGCTACGCCCGTCCCGTCGGACATTGATCCTTCTGATCCGGCACTCCCGACATGGGCCAAACCTGCTGCATCCGCTCCCGGCGCTGCCAGTACCACCAAGCCGACTACGCCCGCGAATGTGCCGCCTGGGAAACAACAGCCTGGCGAAGGAGCTGTTGGCACAGTGACCCGTAACGGCGATCAGTTCACCATTCGCTCACAGGTGAATGAGGTGACCCTTTCGGCTACGGTACTCGATGTTAGGCGTCATTTGGTCACCAACCTGGCGCCCACCAACTTCGCGGTTTATGAAGACAACCAGCCGCAGAAGATTACCTCATTCAGGCGGGAAGATATTCCTGTTTCCATTGGAATTGTGGTCGATAATTCCGGCTCCATGCGCACGAAACGTACCGCGGTGACTAAAGCCGTTCTCAACTTGATCCAGGCCAGCAATCCCCAGGATGAAGTTTTCGTCGTGAATTTCAATGACGATCCCTACCTGGACCAGGATTTCACCAACAAGCTGGATCCTCTTCGCGAAGCGTTGGATCGCGTGGATTCCCGCGGCGGCACCGCGCTCTATGACGCTGTAATCGCCTCCGCCGATCATCTGGCCAAAGGCGCCAAGAAGGAAAAGAAAGTTCTGCTGGTAGTGACTGACGGAGTCGACAACGAGAGCCGTGAATCGCTTGAATCAGCAATCAGGAAAGTCCAGGACGATAATGGGCCCACTATCTATACGATCGGCATTCTGGGTGACGAGCCCGGCATAAAGAGGGCGAAGCGCGCTTTGCAAAGCCTCTCTGACCAGACGGGCGGCGTAGCTTTCTTCCCCAAGGATCTGATGGAAGTGGATGAGATCAGCCAGGAAGTGGCGAGGGATATCCGCAATCAATACAGTCTCACTTACAAGCCGACCAATCCCCGCAGCAATGGCGGCTATCGCAAGGTGAAGGTGGAAGCGCGTGCACCGGGCTATAAAGACCTGCAGGTGCGTACACGCGACGGTTACTTCGCCGACGAAAAGCGCACCGCATCAACTAAACAGTAAGTAAAAGCCTGACTCTTTCCGGGTGAGGCGACTCCCGACGCTGAAGTATGCTTTTCGGCTACTTCAGGACGCCCGTTGTGCGAAGAATCAAAGGCTGAAGAATCAAAGACTAATGGCAGGTGCCGGTACAAACGCTGGGATTTCTTCGACTGGCAATGGCGGGAGGTTCGCCATATCCATCTGGCCCCGGGGAAGGTCGGAAATCAAGCGCAGGGATTGGTTGATGCTTTCGGCAAACTGTATCCTCGTCTTCTGCAACTTTCGCGCATAGACCGCGGCCACACGGCACAGCAGAAATGGGTTGGCAATTGCGCTTCCTGCCGCAAAAACTTTTGAGGACCGTGTACTCGTGTCAATTTTCATAAGCTTCCCTCGCTTCTTCATCTTCGTGTAATTTATGCTCGGGTGCCTCTTGCTCTTCGCAGTGGTCTTCCGGTAGTTCGACCTGGGCGCCGGATTTTGAATGGAACGGCAATATTGCGTGCAACATACAGAGCCTGCTTAAATCTTTAGGCTAAGAGGAAGAGCTCCAGAAGATACTGACTTAGTTCAGCAGATCTGAAGAGTAAGGAAGGATACTTGCTCACTCTTGACGGTACTCTGTTCCAGGAACGATGTCAATTTTCGAAAACACGCGCCGTACCCGCTTACTGTCCTGTTTTGAACAAATTGCCACTGAAAAGTCTGATCAGTTTGACCATATCGCTCTCCGTCCCGTACTCTAAAAAGTCTGCTATGACCCGACTCCGTGTGGCCGAAAATATCACCGAACTTGTTGGTCAAACTCCAATGCTCCATTTTCGCCGGATCGTTCCAGCAGATTCCGGGGACGTTTTTGCCAAGCTGGAATACATGAACCCTGGTGGCAGCGTGAAAGATAGAGCCGCTATTGGCATGATCAGAAAGGCAGAAGAGCAGGGCCTGCTGAAGCCTGGGTCTACTATCGTCGAAGCAACGGCAGGGAACACTGGTGTGGGCCTGGCGCTGATCGGGGTGAATAAGGGTTATCGGGTGGTGGTTTGCGTGCCGGAAAAGTTTGCCGAAGAAAAGGTCAAAATCATGCGGGCGCTGGGCGCTGAAGTCGTCCGGACGCCGGATGAGGCGGGGATGCAAGGCGCAATCAGCAAGGCCAAAGAACTCGCTGCCAAAATTCCCGGATCATTTACTGCTCTACAGTTTGAAAATCCCGCCAATCCTGACTTTCATCAAAAAACCACCGCAGAAGAGATTTTTGAGCAATTGCAGGGCGCGATTGACGCTGTTGTAATCGGCGTTGGCACTGGCGGCACATTTACCGGCGTCGCCCGCTTCATGAAAGAGAAATCGCCTGGCATATTTTGCGCGGCCGTGGAGACTGAGGGATCGGTCCTGGGCGGCGGTCCCAAAGGCCCCCACAAAGTGGAGGGCATTGGCTCCAGCTTTATTCCTAAGACCTATGATCCTACCGTTTGTGACGAGGTCATCATGGTTACCGACAAAGACGCGTTTGACACCGTGGCGCAGCTGGCACGTCTTGAAGGAGTTCTAGGTGGTTCAAGTGCGGGAGCCAATGTTTTTGCGGCTCTCCAGGTGGCACGGAAGCTGGGCAAGGGCAAGCGGGTGGTGACGATTATCCCTGACTCTGCCGAACGCTACATGTCAAAAAACATTTTCGAAGGCGGAGAGTAAGGGACTAACCGCCAAACCGAGCAAGGCGCAAACCATGGCGCAATTCAGGAGCGAACACGATGGCAAAGAAGAAATCCGCGAACGGGACAAGGCGCGGCAACGGCAAAATTGGCTTTTCCACCGCTTGCATTCACACCGGCCAGGATCCCGATCCTTCAACAGGAGCCATTGTTGTCCCCATTTTCGCTACCTCGACCTACGTTCAGGAGGGAATCGGCAAGAACAAAGGCTATGAGTACGCGCGCGTTTCCAATCCTACGCGCACCCAGCTGGAAACCAACCTTGCAGCACTGGAAGGCGCTACTTCAGCGCATGTGTTTGCCAGCGGTATGGCGGCCATTACCGCAATTGCCCAGTGCTTTCTAAAGCAGGGCGATCACCTGATTTGCGGACACAATGTGTATGGTGGAGTGCCCCGATTTTTCAACCAGGTGATGGGCAATTACGGCGTGGAGTTCAGTTATGTGGATACCTCTGACCTGGATGCGGTGAAAAAGGCCATGCGCCGGAACACACGCATCGTCTGGGTTGAAACACCAACCAATCCTCTGATGGTGCTAACCGACATCAAGGAAGTCGCCAGGATCGCTCACTCCGGAGGCGCTGAACTAGCTGTGGACAATACTTTCATGTCGCCCTATTTTCAGCGTCCGCTCGAATTTGGCGCAGACATGGTGATGCATTCCACCACGAAGTTTCTGAACGGGCACAGTGACGGCATCGGAGGCATGATTGCCGCATCCAAACCGATTCACGCGGAAAAACTGGCTTTTATGCAGAAGGCCTCGGGCGCAATCCTGTCACCTTTCGAATGCTGGCTGGTCCTGCGCGGCGTAAAATCTCTGGCAGTGCGGATGGAAAAACACGATGAGAATGGCCGTGCGGTCGCCGACTTCCTGCGCAACCACTCCAAGGTGAAGCAGGTGCTCTATCCCGGGTTCTCGGATCATCCTCAGCATGCGCTGGCCAAACGCCAGATGACCGGTTTTGGTTCCATGATTACATTTGAGACCGGTTCGTTGCGAAATGCCAAAAAAATGCTGGCTAAGGTGCGTGTCTGTTCGTTGGCTGAATCATTGGGAGGCGTGGAAACATTGATTTCGCATCCGGCCACCATGACGCACGCCTCTCTGGGGGAAAAGGGAAGAAAGGAAATTGGGCTTACCGACGGAATGGTCCGCATCTCAGTTGGCATTGAGGACGTGGACGATCTTTTTGCAGATCTGGATCAGGCGCTGGCGGCAATCTAGGCGTCAACTGATATTTTCGGCGATCCAATTGAGGTATGCGTTGCTGCCCGCAGTCACTTCCAGCATCACGCACTCTGGAACATCGTAGGAATGTAGTTCTTTCACGGCATCGCGAACGCGTTCGAAAAGGCGAGCCTCTGTTTTGATCAGAAGCAGCCATTCGTTTGCTGTGTCCACCTTGCCTTGCCAGCGATAAATTGATTGAAGATGCGGCAGAATGTTCACGCAGGCGGCCAGGCGGCGCTCCACCAGTGCGTGGGCTATCTTGCGGGCTTCTTCCTCCGACCCGGTAGTGGTAAGCACGATGCGGGTGTTCGTCATGTATCCCTCTGCTCGAGTGTATCAACGGGGATGTTCACGGGGTGTTCCCATTTCGGCAGGTTAATATCATTAGCGCAGGCTTGAAACCCTTTGCGGAAGGAATGCAACTAATCGAAGTTCCGCCATGAGCACAAGAATTAAGTTTGGTACTTCCGGCTGGCGCGCAATAATCGCCGAAGAGTTCACTGTCGCCAATGTGCGCCGGGCTGTTACCGGCATTGCACAATACGTCGCAGGAAAGAAGGCAAATGGCCGCGTGATTGTGGGTCGTGACCCGCGTTACATGGGAGAGCGCTTTGTCAGCATTGCCGCCGAAGTGCTAAGTTCTTTTGGCGTGCAGCCGCTGGTTATCGCGGAGCCTGCTCCCACCCCTGCAATTTCTTACGAGGTGATTCGATCCAAGGCCGACGGCGCGATCAACTTCACGGCGTCACACAATCCTCCGGAATACAGCGGCATCAAGTTTTCCACGCCCGATGGCGCCCCTGCGCTTCCCGAAGCCACCAGCGCCATTGAATCGCTGATCTCAGCCAATGACGAGTCAGTCTCGGCCGCGCCGGCAAAGGTCATAGCAGGAGCCGTCGACCCCAAGCCTGCTTATCTCGCGCGCCTTAAGGAAGTCATAAATCTCCCGCTCATCCGCACGTCGGGTTTGAAAATTGTATTTGATCCACTCTGGGGCGCGGCCCGAGGCTATTCGGACGAACTGTTGCGGGAGGAAGGCATTTCCGTTTCCACGGTTCATGACGTTCGCGACGTACTTTTTGGCGGCCATGCGCCTGAACCAGAGGGCCATCTCCTGAACGAAATGCGCCAGAAGATGAAAGAAACGGGCGCTCGCATTGGTATCGCGACAGACGGGGATGCTGATCGCTTTGGAATCGTGGACGAAGATGGCACGTTTATTCAACCTAATTACGTTATTGCCGTCCTGTTCGATTATCTTGTGGAGAGTCGCGGCTGGAAGAACGGAGTTGCAAAATCCGTTGCCACCACAAATATGATCAATGCCCTGGCGGAGCACCACGGAGTGCCGCTTTATGAAACTCCAGTCGGTTTCAAATATATTGGCGAGCTCATCAAGCAGGATAAAATTGCCATCGGAGGAGAAGAAAGTGCCGGCCTTTCCATCCGAAATCACGTTCCTGAAAAAGATGGCGTCCTGGCCGGGTTGCTGTGCTGTGAAGCCGTCGCAAGCCGCAAAAAGTCTATTGGCCAGCAGATCACAGATTTATTTGGCAAAGTTGGTTCCTTTTATGGCCGGAGAGAAAACTTCAGCTTGACTCCGGAAGTGAAAGAGAAGTTCACTAGTAAGATGCACAGCGATCCAACTGAACTTTCAGGGCACAGAGTAAAGCAGGTGAATCGAGCAGACGGCCTGAAGCTCATTTTGGACGATGGGTCATGGGTTTGTTACCGCGTGTCTGGCACAGAGCCGGTCGTGCGGATTTACTCTGAAGCCAGCTCAGAAAAGGATTTGGACAGTCTGGCGACCGCGGCGCGCGATTGGATCGAACAATAATGGCGGAAAAGTTCAATAGCGGAAGGGAATTACTCTATCGTTTGCGGCACAAGCTCGCGGCGGCAGGGATCGGCGTTTTACTTTGCGTTGTTGGATACTATGCCATTTTCGCCGCCAACGGCCTTGTCGATTATCAGCAAAAACGACGGGAATCCCGGGAACTCGACCAACAGATTAAGACGCTGCAACAGCAAAATGACGACATGGAAAAGGAAGTTAAAGCTTTAAAGAGTGACCCCAAAACCATTGAAAAGGAAGCGCGTGAGAGACTTCGCTACGCGCGTCCTGGTGAGGTGGTATATACCCTCTCTGCTCCCGCAGTTGCGCAATCGCAAGCGAAGAAGTAGCCTTTAAAACGTGGACGATCCGAGTCGTTCCTTTGCGCTTGGTGTCCGTGCCATTGAAATTTTGTCTGTCACCTTTCTGGCCGCTATAGCTCAATAACTTCAATCGCGGGCGAAGCAGCTGCAAGGCGGTTTTGCCGAAATCACCAAATCCTCTGAGGAGATATCGTACCCATGAAGAAACTCTTGTTAGTTGTGTTTGCATTTGCCTTTTTGACGTCAACCCTGTCCGTGGCCAAAGATAAAGCCCCCAAGTCCACCAAAATGAGCGGATGGGTCAGCGATGAGAAATGCGGAGCCAAGGACATCGACAATGCGGCGTGCGCCAAGAAATGCGCTGAAGCTGGATCGAAACTCGTGTTTGTTTCTGAAAAAGACAAAAGCGTTATCAATGTTGACAATCAAGACGCCTTGAAGGGACATGAAGGGCACCATGTCAGCATTACCGGCAAACTGGATAATGGCACCCTTCATGTGGACAATGTGGCAATGTTGAACCAGTCCGACGACAAAAAATAAGTCGAAGCTTCAAGATATGAATTTCCGAAAGGCGGCCGGACTGGCCGCCTTTTTCATTTTTACCATTTTTTATGCATTACTTTGGTGCAGGTGGCGTTCTACGGATAGCGCATTAGAATCTTCAGAAACTGGGTTATGATGGCACAAGAATGGACCAGATAATTAGTTCAAATCGCGGCTTGAGGCCGGTACGCCTCTGTGTGGCAGTGTTCTGTCTTTTACTCATTGTTGGGTGCGTGATTTCACCCCGGCGCATCGTCGGTGGTGGAGGCGGAGGGACGCCAACGCCGACCCCGACGCCCACGCCGACCCCAAATCCTGCGGCCACGGGCAAGCTTTATGTAATGAATAGCACCACAAGCACCCTGTTGCGTTTTGACAATGCGTTTACGGCAAGCGGCAACGCAACGCCTGCGGCAACCATCTTTGGCACTAATACTACTTTCAATGCTCCTAACTACATGACCTTGGATGCCGCGAATGATCGACTTTATATAGCTGACACAAGCGATCTTTCTATCGTGATTTACGACAATATCAGCACTAAGAATGGGAATGTGGCTCCTAACCGGATTATTGCGGGTGCCGCGACGACCTTGGTTGCCCCCGCAGATGTGGCTTTTGATCGCGTCAGAAACGAGCTTTACGTACTGGATGATCCTAATATTCTTGTTTTCAACGCAGCAGCTTTGTCGACGGGAGGAAACGTAGCTCCGACACGTAGTTTAAGCACGGCATTTGTCGCGGGAGCGGCGGCAATCTTCGTCGACGTGGCCAATGACCGTCTTTTTGCCGCTGACCTTGATGGAGCGATCGCTATTTATGACAATGCCAGCACGCTGCCGACCGGGGCAATTACGCCGAGTCGCTCGATAGCGGGAGTGAACACGCAATTGGGTAACCCTGCTGGCATTCAGCTTGACGGTCAGGGCCGGCTGGTCGTGAGCAATTTGGGTACGGTATCCGTGGCGGCCAGCATTACTATCTACCCTTCCAGTGCGATAACCGCCGGAGGGAATGTAGCTCCCGTAGCACGAATTAGCGGCAGCGCTACAGGCTTTTCAACACCGATGCAAATCGTGCTGGATCCGTCCGGAACAGGAACTGCCTATCTCGCCGACGCTAACGCAGCCAAAGTAGATGTCTTCGCGAATTTGAACACGGCAACGGGCAACATACAGCCAACCCGCACGATCTCTGGCGCAAGTACGGGATTGACCGCGGGCGGGGCCGTGGGTGTGGCCCTGGATAACACGCGTTAGATCGTTTAAGAGCACCGATTGTCTAGCGCACCACGCCGTGCATCGGAGAGCTTGCCGTGGCGTAGAGCTTTCGGGGCATTCTGCCCGCCAGATAGGCTGCACGTCCGGCAAACACCGCATGCTTCATTGCTTCAGCCATCAAAACCGGGATCTCAGCATGCGCAATCCCGGAGTTCATCAATACGGCGTCAGCGCCCAGTTCCATGGCGATGGCCGCATCAGAAGCTGTGCCCACGCCAGCATCCACAATGAGCGGAACTTCCGTAATCATTTCGCGCAGGATTTGGACGTTGGCCGTGTTCTGGATTCCCATCCCGCTTCCGATAGGCGCTCCCAGCGGCATAATTGCGCTTGCTCCCGCATCCAGCAGCCTTTTGGCCACCACGATGTCATCTGACGTGTAGGGAAGCACCGTGAATCCCTCTTTTACCAGTACCCGGGTGGCTTCAATCGTGGCCTGAACATCGGGATAAAGCGTTTTCTCGTCGCCGATGACTTCAATCTTTACCCAGTCTGAGAGCCCAACCTCTCGGGCCAGGCGAGCCGCGCGAACCGCTTCATCGGCCGTGTAACAGCCCGCGGTATTAGGAAGAAGGAAGTATTTCTTGGGATCGATGAAATCCAGCAGCGATTCCTTGCTTCGGTCCAGATTGACTCGTCGCACGGCGACTGTAACCATCTCAGCGCCGCTTGCCTCAATAGCGCGAGCGGTTTCCTGGCCTGATTTGTACTTGCCCGTGCCAACGATCAGACGTGAACTGAATTGCCGACCTGCGATGATGAGTGGGTCCATGCATTCCATTGTAATAAATTCTGCCGGCGAAAGGTTCTTGGGAACGTACGCAGGTTAACCGACGGGCGCGGTTTCAATGGGATGAGGCTGCTGGTAAAGTTCGTCAATCTGCTGTCTGTATTTTGCTTCAATCACGCGGCGCTTGAGTTTGAGCGTGGGAGTGATTTCACCCGTGGCGACGGTAAACTCATCCGGTACAACCACGATTTTCTTGATCGTTTCAAATTGCGCCAGCCGCTTGTTCAGGTCTTCCACGATTCCTCGATAGAGAGCGCGTACCTTATCCGAGCCAACCAGTTCCTGCCGTGACGTATAGGACACGCCGTTCGCGTGCGCCCAGTCTTCCAGCAGGGGGAAGTGCGGTGAAATGATCACGGAAGCGTACTTTCGCTTGTCTCCAATGATGGCGGCCTGCGCCACCAGCACATTGTTTTTCAGGGCATTCTCAATCGGTTGCGGCGCGATAAACTTTCCGCCGGAAGTCTTGATGAGATCTTTCTTGCGGTCGGTAATACTGAGAAAGCCCTCACTATCCAGTTCGCCGATGTCGCCTGTTTTGAACCAGCCATCAACAAATGCGTTGCGCGTTTCTTCTGGCATTTCCCAATAGCCTTTGAAGACCGTCGGTCCCTTCACCAGAATCTCGCCATCTTCGGCGATCTTAAGTTGCAGGCCCTCATTCACTTTACCGACCGAGCCGATTTTAAATGCGCCCCTCCGGTTCACGGAGAGCGTGGGCGAAGTTTCGGTCAGCCCGTAGCCTTCCATGATAGGAACGCCCACTGCACAAAACCACTCCGCCATGTCTTTGCCCAGCGGCGCGCCGCCGGAAAAATAAGCTCTGCTGCGGCCCCCAAACCCCTGGCGTATCCTGGAAAATACGAGCTGATTGGCGAGCCTCCACAGCGGGCTGGTGGGCGTTTCTCCTTTGGCAATCTCCTCTTTGTGCTTTTCGCCAACGCGCACGGCCCAGTCAAAAATCTTCCGCCTCAGACCGTGGCCCGCTCGACGCTCGGCCTCTCCACGGATCTTTTCATAGACTCGCGGCACGCCAACAATGATCGTGGGCCTGGCTTCCTGAAGCATCTGGGGAAGTTGGTCAAAAACAGCACAGTAAGCAAGACTTACCCCGCCCAGATAACAGGTGTAGTCCACGTGCCTCGCCGTAACGTGCGACAGAGGGAGAAACGAGAGATAAACATCGGAGGAAGTCCACTCGGCTTGCTTTTGGGCCATGATGGCGCATGCCGTGAGATTACCGTGGCTGAGCATAACGCCTTTGGACGTTCCAGTGGTTCCTGAGGTATAGATCAGAGTAGCCAGATCGTCCGGCTTGATTTGATGAGCCTCTTCGTCGAATTGAGGATCTTGCTCCTGAGACGCCGCTGTGATCAGCGACCACATGGGAATCACGCTGCCTTCGCTCACATCGTCCATCACAACGATTTTCTCTAACGAAGTCTGGGCCTGAATCGATTGCACCTTGCGCAACTGCTCTAGCGTGGAAACAAAAATCACTCGCGCTCGCGAATTCTGCAAAAGATACAGGGTCTGGTCGGCCGTCAGGGTCGCATATATAGGTACGTCCACAATGCCGGTCGTCACGCAGGCGAAGTCGGCAATCATCCACTCGGGCCGATTTTCACCTAGAATGGCAACACGGTCGCCTTTGCGAATGCCCCATTGTTTCAAGGCGCGGGCAAGCATGACCACATAGCCGTAGAGTTGACGTGAGGAGATGACCTGCCAGGCAGTGCCGCGCTTGAACATAACGTGGCGCTCCACGTCATACGCGATAGAAGTAAAGAAAATGTCGACCAGGGTGTTGATTTCCATACTTAAGAGCCCGTTTCCACCCCTTTAAGGACAATTGCCACGACCGAATCGGTCAGGCTGGAGAGGTGATAGTCGCGGTCCCGGTCGCGATCGGAAAGGATCCACGTGGTTACTATCTCATCAACAGCGCCGAAGAAGCAATGGGCCGCGATGGTGATGGAGATGTCGGCCCGGAAAACGCCGGCCTCCTGGCCTTCGCGTAACACGCCTTTGATCACGTCAAAATATTCCACCAGCAGATTATGGGAGAACTGGCCAAGAAACTTGGCGCTATGGCGCAACTCGGTCTGGAAGACAATGGCCAGACTCCGGTTTGAGCCCAGGGACTCCAGGTGAAGAAAGGCCATACGGCGCAGTTTTTCCCGTGGATCAGTCACCTGGTCCAGGGAGCTTCGCGCGCGCTGAATGAACCGATGGAACGCGGAATCAATGGCCGCCATCAGCAGCTCGTCTTTATTCTTGAAGTACAGGTAGATAGTGCCATCCGCCACCCCGGCGCGGTCGGCGATTTCCGCAACGCGCGAATGGAAAAATCCATGCTCCGCGATGACTTCAATGGCCGCATCCAGGATGCGCTGGTACTTATCTGATGTGCCGTTTGCTGATCGGGTGGTTGCTTGTGAAGGCCGTTTAGCCATGAGAGAACTTTGAATTTACTTGGATTTGCAGGGCAGCGCAACTTCTAATTTCGGCCGATCAAATATTGCATCGACGCAAATTTGTCTTGAGAAATCCAACCTAGGGTGTACGATGCGAAGGCTAAAGGCGGCGCTGCTGTCACAGGCTGCGGCCATGGATGGCCTGGTGGCTGATGGCCGGTGGGGCTAGGGGTGAGCTGTGAAGAAACTGCTGGCTGTTATCTTTTGCCTGATCGGCATCATGGCGACACAACGCTCGCTGCCAAGCCTCCTCCTGGCTCCCCAAAATAGCAGTCAAGAGACTCTGATGCTCTTCGCTCGCCAGGCAGATGATCCTGTTCACATCGTGCAGGCTTCTTTTGGGGCCGACAATCTGCTGCTCGACGCACGTCTGGAAAATAAGAGCCACAATAAGGTCCAGATCTACCGCCTCGGCTGGATATCAGTGAAAAAGGATGAGGTCCGGATGGGCCGAGGCGACCCCGTGACTGTGCCCGAAAAAGTGGATACCACCGCCACGTTTGACATCCCGGGGAGCCCGATTCCTTCGAGGGAAGATTTGTCTAAACATCCCGCGGGCGTAATTGTTTATATTGCGGAACTGCAATTTGAAGATGGAAAAAAGTGGCAGGCAGACGCCAAAAGGATCAAAAAAGAAGCCATCGAAATGCTCAAATAGACCGGCGCGTGCGGATCCAAAACCTATCTTCAAACCTGTTTCAGATACCAATCAAGAAAGTGCCGAAACGCCTTGCCGCGATGGCTATGTTCGCGCTTTTGTTCTAGAGAAAGTTCAGCAAACGTCTTACCCAGAGCAGGAAAGTAAAACAGTGGATCGTATCCAAAACCCTGGTTCCCGCGAGGAGTGATAAGGAGTTCTCCCGCTGCTTCGCCGGTGAACGTTGCCAGGGTCCGGCCATCGCGAGCCAGCGCAATTACGGACACATATTTTCCCGGATGCTGATCGCCGCTTAAGCGCTCCAGTTGAGAAATGAGCGCGGTATTGTTGGCCTGATCGTCTGAGTTTTGATCTGACGGCGCGCCCGAATGAAGAACCGCGGCATAGCGCGCAGAATGGACGCCCGGAGAGCCATTGAGGCCATCAACCGCCAGTCCGGAGTCTTCCGCCAGTACCAACTCGCCCGGCGCGAAGCGACTGTAATATTCAGCTTTGATCCGGGCATTCTGCTCGAACGTGACGCCGTCTTCGATAGCGGGCGGCAAGCCGGCCATCCCCGGCAGCGGATCAAGCGCAACGGCCAGCGCCTGGGCTGCTTCACGGAACTCGCGCACTTTCCCCGGGTTGGAGGTGGCTAAATAAATTTTTGACATTCGGAAAAGTTTGGATCAGTGAAGTCCTACAACACCCCATAGGGCGACTCCAATTCCAAGGATCGTTGTGATAAAAGAAAGCTGCCAGAAGAGCTTTGCTTCCGCCAGCAGCGCGATGGAACAGAGAACGATTGAAATTTCCAGGAACAGTTCGGCTCCGTCATAATAATTAGCGCGGCGTTCCACCATTTCTCTTTCATGTTCCAGTTCCTTTGCGCTCTCTTGTATATTTACCGCGCCGGGTTTGCGGCTGGAAGATTTGCTTTCGTGCTGCTCTTTGCCGGCGGCTGCTTCTTGGCCAGCCGACTGAGCTGGGCTTTCCTTGACGGGGACATCGTGCTTAACGGCCGATTCCCGCTCCGTCTTATCTTCCTTGCTGCCGTCCACTGACGCGGCTGGCGCCAATAATGGCCGCAGTAGCGAGGAGTCCTTGGCCGGGCTGTTGCATCCATGTTCCGGCGGCGCGCCGCATTCTTCATCCAGCGATTTCTTGTAGTCCTTCAGCGCGAGGTCTTTACCGTTCGGCAGCAGGGCCGCTACTTCGGCGATGGCGCCGTATTCATGGGCGCGACTGTGCTTTGCCTGATAAAAATTCCACTCGTCCACGATCTTGCCTTGCATCAGGCCCTCTTCGGTATGAGCACGGTGGCCCATCAATGTGGCAATGGCGAGCAAAACGGCTACAATCGTCATGGTCAGCCCAATCCGCTTTTCACCACTGTTGTGGGCGTGTTCCGCGCCTTCTTTAAGTTCTTCTACGTTCATGGTTTCCTTCTTTTATGACATGGCCAAAGACAATGTACGCGTGTTGGGACAAACCTTTATTTCTGAGCTTCCCGGGATGATGTTCGTTCCTTTCCTGCCAATCAATTCCGATGAAGGAACCGGAGCCGCTTTTGTGGCCTCGCCTGGGCTGGAACATCATCATATTTTAAGACGCTAATAGAACCATCCACTTCCAGCACTGCCAGTGCCGCGTCGCCGATGCAGGCTACCCCATGTTCGCGTAGCGCGCGGTTAAGTTCGTCCATGGAAATGTGTTCCTTCGCCATATGGCTTGTAATGCATTCGCCGCTATGAATTAAAAGTGTCGGCGATCCCTGAATCGTCTTGCGGAAACGTCGATTTAATCCTGAAACCTCTGCCAGCAGGAAATTCAGTGTGAGCAGCACCAACGCCGCCGCTGCTCCGCCCATCACGGAAGTGTCGGGACCGGTCATGGCGTTTTGCACTGAATTGCTCAACAAAAGCAGCAGCGTGAGGTCGAAAGGGGTCATTTGACCCACCTCGCGCTTTCCCGTCAGGCGAATCCCGACAAGCACCAGTGCGTAGACCGCGACAGTGCGCAGCACAATCTCCAGAACCGTATGCCAGCTTGTGAGCATTGCGCCGATTGTAAATTTTCAGCGCTAAATTGCAAATTCGCTTTTCGGGCCGACCTCAGCGGCGAAAAGGAGCAATGTGGAGATTGCGAGCAACCTGAGGGGACAGATTTAAAGAGCTTTGCTAAAATAGACGAGTTGCTTCCGCAACCTGTGCGCCCTTAGCTCAGCTGGATAGAGCGTCTGACTACGAATCAGAAGGCCGGGAGTTCGAATCTCTCAGGGCGCGCCATAAAATCAACAATTTACCCCGATGCAACACACATCGTAGTGTGCCATTTGGGTGCGCTGTGCGTGCTTGTTCACGTCCAAACCGTCTCAAAGGCTGGGTCAAGCGCCTTGTATCTTGAAATCGCAACAGGGAACGGGAAAGAAAGAACAGGAATGTAACCGGAAAAGAAGCATCACGGAACAGCCCGATCTATAGGGTCAGAGATTGCGCAACTGCAGCAATCAATCGGGCCGACGGTAGCGGGCTCCGCCAGGAAGCGCTGCAGATCGAAAGCAACGCTTTCGGGCGCCTGCCCAATGTTCACACATAAATCGATATCTGGGGGCAAGCGGTCGATTCGGTCAGCGCATAACAGGACGATCGGAATATCTGGGCGAAGAGCCCGCAGGCTATGTGCCAGGTCAAAGCTGGGCTGTTCGATCGAGTGCTGATCGACTACAACGGCAATTACTGAATGCATGACAAATAATAGAGCAATCGCTTGCGTTGAACTATTGGTGCTTACAACGTCGTAACCAGCTGCCTCGAGTGCAGCTAACATCGAACTGCTGCGGGGTCCATGATCGGATATGTATAGAAGTGTCTCTTCTGCCATTCGTATTCCACCTTTTTTCCAAGAAGCATGCAAGCGGCCAGGTGCCTGACAACTGGACAGGAGCGGTTCACTGCACCTTCTGGGTGTGCCGCAACACCCAGCTCTGGTTGTTCCACCAGTTGTGAGCTGCGGCACATTCGGAAACCACACCAGCTATCATGAGAACAGCGACAGCTCCTGCGCCTCCGTCATTTGGGTTTGTCCTATTTCATTAACTTCCGCGACACTGAGCCGAAACTCTCCGGCCTCAATGATTCCCAGCACCTGTTCCCGGCTCCTTACGCCAACAATCGCCCCCGTGACGGCCAGATTGCTTAACGTCCATGCAATGGCGACCTCACCCGCGGTTACTTCATGGCGAAGACCAATTTCGCGCAAGAGTTCAACCAGCCGCAGGTTGTGAGAGAGGAGAGGTTCCTGAAAGTTGCGATTTCTCCGCCGCCAGTCGTCCGGCGGGAGGCCGGCAATGCGTTCGCGAGTCATCTTGCCACTCAAGAGCCCGGAATACATCGGCGAATAGACGATCACGCCAATGCCGTTGTGCTCCGCGAACGGCAGGATCTCGCCTTCGGCCTGCCGCGCGAGCAGGGAGTAAGGAGGCTGCAACGATGTAACCGGAGCGATACCAATCGCACGCTGCATCTGCTGCGCATCAAAATTCGAAACGCCGATATAGCGGACTTTACCTTCATCTTTCAACTGGGATAGCTCTGTCCACGCTTGCTCGATGTCTTCGTCCGGAATGGGCCAGTGAATCTGATAAAGATCGATGGTGTCCACCTTCAGCCGGCGCAGGCTCTGCTCGCATTCGTATCGGATTGATTTAGCTTTCAGCGAATGCCCGATCTCGCCGCTCTTGTTCCACACCAGAGAGCATTTTGTGAACACATAGGGACGGCGGCTTCGTCCCTGCAATGCACGCGCAACAACTTCCTCTGAATGGCCGAGGCCGTAAGCAGCCGCAGTATCAATCCAGTTGATGCCACGATCGAGTCCTTCATGGATGGCGGCAATAGAATCCTTGTCTTCCTGCGGACCCCATCCAAACTCCCAGCCTCCTCCGCCAATCGCCCAGGCTCCCAATCCGATGGGGGTAATCTCAAGATCGCTGTTTCCAAGTCTTCGTTTTTCCATAATCATTCCTTTCGATTTGTCCTTCGCGAAATTGGCATCTTTGGCCACGTCGCTAAAAAATGTGTCAAACAATCTCACTGTTGCAGAACCTTAGCATTCCGCGCTTACTGTTCGGCTACGTGCCAACTAGGATCAGGGTCATACTGAGTCATTGAGGTCGCAATTTTTGTCGAGTCGGCGCCTAGATCCTTTTCATACACAATTCCATCCGGACCGGCGACGAACGTTTTCACGCCTGAGGAGCGATATTCCGCCGGGTAAGCTACGAAGGCGAATCCGCCAGTCATTTTGTCATTGGAGAGATAACTCTTCGCTCCTCCTGGCGCGTGTTTGCCTTGCGCTTTGAGAATTCGAAAGTAGTAGCCGTAATAAGGAACGGCAGAGTTGGCTGCACTCGTCTCGTCAGAGGCGCCCGCGTTTGCCAGTGCCTCCGGAAGAGCGCCGTCCGGTTTCCAGTCCAGCCCGTTATAGGCGCCTTTCACGCCAATAAAGCGCGTTGCGTACTCAGGTACGGAACCTCCGTCTTGAGACCTTGCCAGGTGTTCTTGCTGTGCCAGAACAAGCAGGCGAAATGCGCCGATTGTCATTGCTTCGTTTTGGCCAATTCGTCGATACATAATTTCATTGCGGCCGGTTCCAGAATCAAAATGCCATCTACCGTTCTCTGCCACCAGAGGAATGGGAAAGGGCCAGTTTTCAGCACCGACGTACAGAACTGTCGTTTTGTCCGGCTCAAGTACTAGGCGGTGCATCTCCTGATATTTCTGGACGAACCCGTCGCGTTCGAGCTTGTCTTCAATTTCGTCGCTCGAAGAGGTGACTTCCTTTCCTGCACCGAGAATCCCTTGCAGCGCCTGTTCATCGTCACTTTGGACAGCCTGAAAGAGAGCGTTGCTGGCCTCTCCCGCAGAAGCGAATGTCTTTGTCGCCGGTTGCTGAGCAAAACTCAATTGGGCATAACCGAACACCATGAGCGAAAAGACAACCGATGCCATCATCCATACAACTCTTGGGGTAAATTTCATATTTTTAGTCATAAGTCCATCTCCACTTCTTTAATTTCTACACAGCACCAGCCAAAATTACCTGTGCCCTCCGCCAGCATGGCCTCCGCCACCATGGAAGCCCCCGCCGCCACCGTGAAAACCTCCACCAAAACTCGAACGACCCGCAGCTGAGAAGCCTCTGGTTTCACCACCGTGACTAAAACCACTGAACGCTCCGGAATGAGTACCGATGGAATTGTGTGGCATCACAGATCCATGCGGCGCCGAGTTCCTGCTGAAGCCGCCGGTGCCCCGGTCCGGAAATCCATTTCCACCACGGATTCCGCCATGAAAGCCCTCACTCCCGTGACCAAAATCAGGCCGACGATAATCGAAGCCGCCCCGGCCGCGATTGAATGCGTCGTGGTTGAAAAACGTTCTGCTGTGGGATTCAAAGTGGTGATGGTCAAAAAGAATATCGTGGTGCCCCCAGTCAGATCCCCAGTGGTGCCATCCCCACCCGAAGCCGCCAAAGAAACCAATGCCAAACCCTAAGCCGAATGCAATTCCCGGCCTGACGAAATACAGCCCCGGATAGTAGTACCAACCGGGCCAGACTCCGATGGGCGCACCATACACGAGCCAGGGATCGTATTCCGGCACGTAAACAATCTGAGGATCAGCCGGTTCAATCACAATTGTCTGTCCTTGCTGTGAGACATTCTCTTGCGATGTGCTTTCTAGATTCCCTGCTTTCTCCGCGCGTTGGCGCATTACCTGCACAGCATTCATCACGTCCTGCGGCTGATTGACATACGCGTCGCCAAGGGACGAAGTCCAGGAAAGATTCTTGTCCATGTTGCCGAGCACAGAAGGGAATTCTGTGAGGGCTTTGATACTCGGGTCCCAGGGCTGTTTATCAACTTCCTGGCCGAGTTGTTCTCCTTTGAGATCGGGATTCTGTTGAATCCATCGATCAGCTTCCACAACCTGATCGGGATAAGTAGCGCCTGCCAGGATCTGTGCAACCAGCGCGTCAGGATACAGCGCGATCGGCGCGACAAGTTGCTGCAACTGGGCCGCAGTCTGTTTAGCGGCCTGCACCGGCACTTGCGCGGCGGGTTGGTCGCTTTGGTAAGCAAGTGCGGCCGGCGCCGTGGTTAACAAAAGGCAAAATGAAATTAAGACAGATAAACTTTGTTTTAAGCGTTTCATAATTATTTCTCCTGGTGGCGTGACTGCCCTACGACAGTAGCCACCGCAACAACACTCGGGCATAGCAGATGGTCGCATTGGCACGCTATTTCTACGTCTTCGCGTCCCCTGGCCCGGCAAATGTCCCCGCAATACTCTTCTCCATCTCTCACATCACACAGGCACGTTATCTGCGCGCATTTTTTAAACTTAAGACTCGTCATTCAGTGCTCCCTGCTTCAACTTCATCTGGGGCATGTCAATTTTCAGACTGCGTCACCGGTACTGTGACGCCCTCTGGCTGCGGATCACTATGTACCAGCACCTTGACCTCGACGCGACGGTTCAACGCCCGTCCCTGAGCGTCAGCATTTGGCGCGTCGGGATGGGTCGAGCCGTAGCCAACCGGAGTCACGATGCGGCGCACAGGGATGTCCTTGACCTCTTCCAGATAGCGTGTAACAGCCGCAGCCCGCTCCTCACTGAGTTTCTGATTTAGTTCGTTTGGTCCTGAAGCCGAGGCGTAACCACTGACCTCGATCACATATCCGTCGAGCGGTGTCACAGCAGCTGCGAGTGTATCCAGATCTTTCTTCGCGGCATCGTCTAAAGCAGCCTGATCGTTGGAAAAGTAAATGCCGGCTTCGGCGACGGTTTTATAGTCATCCATGTTGGACACACGTGTGTTCACGATCTGAAGAGCCTGGGCATCAAGAATTCCAACGGCTGCTGCTTCCGTCGCAAGGGCTCCAGCTTCATTTGCAGTGGTTTGCGCCTGTTCAGCAGTGGCCTGTGCATCCCCTGCCGCAGCGACGCCCCGGTTCGCAATAGACTGTGCCTGTTTAGCAGCCCTCTGATTAGCCATGATCTGCTGCTCTTCGACAATTTCAACTGCGAACGTGTCCGGGACAAAGAAGATCTTGTCGGCCTCAATCTGCCCTTCAGCATTGCCTGGACCTTCGACCGTGATGGGTAAGCCAGGTATCAGGGCCGTCTTATCCATCTGCGTGTGGCGGAAGAACAGGATTTTGCCGCGCTTGCGTTCAATCTTGGTGCTGGCATTGAGGTCCACGATAACGACGTCACCTGAGCTTTTGTCATAAACGTTGACCAGATTTCCGTTACGAGACAGGATCCGACCTGTGACTTTGATTTTCTTGCCGGCTTCAATGCTCCGTGTCTCGGGCTGGTCAGCATATGACAGGCTTCCGAGAAGAACGATGCAGCTGAGATAACACAAAGCTTGCACCTTCCATTTCCAAAAATTGAGTTTCACTGCATTTCCTCCGCTAATCTGAATTGCAAGAGCATCAAAACTGCACTCGCTTCGTTATTCATGAATGCATCTTGCTTGCCATTGCTGAGCTAAGCTGCATTCGCCGGAACTAATTGATTACGCGAGCATTCACAATGCTTAACAATTCCGGAGTCGGAGCGATACGTCTGTAGTTCGACACTTGGCGAACCTGCGACAATTGTTTAGTCAGCGTGCAGCTCGTTCTCCGGGCAAACCTCGCCAATGAACACCACTGAAGATGAAAGAGGTGGGACAGCACGGTGGCGCAGCACCACGAACGCGTGACACGTGAAACTCCAGTGCCGATCGGTCTGATTGATTACCGCTTTTCCAAACGCGGACACACGGGAATGCATTGAATATTCAAATGTCAGCACCTTCACTCGCAAATGGCATGACCCTCGGACGCAAGTGAGTTTGAGGTCTTGTCGCTTTGGCAGCGAAAGTGCTTTAAAGAATCATGTCGGCGGTTCGAAGTAAAAAAGCACTGTCACTATAAGGAGGATTTATGAAGGCCAATTCCATTGAATTTATTTACAAAGCCATGAATGCAATCGCCAGCGGCAAGCATGACTCTGAAACCGAGCAATGCCTGTCTGATGCGATTGAAGGAGAGCTTCTCGCCATGAACGCGAGCCTGGTGCTCGCGAGGTGGCGCGAAATCACTCTCCCTTCACCTCAAACGGAAGCTCACATCGCGTAAAGCTGAAAATCTCGGCAAAGAAAGAGGATCATCATGACAAGAATGCTTCTATGCACCCTGTTGTTGGTTGGTACGCCGATGCTCTGCCAGGAGCAACCACAAAATCCGGCGGTTCCAAATGCGCAAGTTTCACCGGAAAACACGGTCGCCCAGTCAGAGCAACCGCTTCAGGACAAGGCGGCAGGGAATGAGCGTATCCAAAATAATCTTCAATCTGCTTTCGACGATGATCCCACTCTGAGCGGAGCACAGGTCGTAGCAGCCGTCGATGATCAGAGCATTACTCTCACCGGAACAGTCGAGAGTTATTTGCAGCATCAGAGAGTCCTGCAGTTAGTCTCGCCTTATTACACTTATCGAACGATTGTGGACAAGCTGAGCGTTCAGTAGCGAAGTGGAAATCAATAGTAACGGAAGAGATGGGGCCGGGTAAAAGCCATCGATTTCGGGACTAGACCGTAGGCAGCGACTCTGCCGGGCCGAGATTCCCTATCAAGGCCCCGTGTTAAGCGCAAATGCAACAATCACCCGACCGATATTACGGCAATCACAAACATGGTGACCAATGCGGTGAGTACAAGTAGGAACATGAGGGTAAACCCTAGGATTAGCTTAGGCTGAAGCGTGTGATTTGAGTTCTTTGTTTCTGTTACTGCGGTCATTTTTGCTTTGCCCCTATTGCTGGTTCTTGACGCCCCCTTAAAAGTGAAGCGCGGTTTGCGGTGATCGTGAGGTCCGAAAAGAACTAGCCGGATAGGAGTAACAAGACGCTCCTGTACCGCCACCCGGCTGAGTAGTTGTCTGCTAGCAGAGATTATCCACCGTAGACACTCTGCAGGTCGTGTTGCCAATCTTTCTCCTGCTGCTCGATCTTCTGCGCGTCACTGGACGTCTGTTCGTCCTGCTTGGCTGCATTGTTGATCTTCCGATTGCAGTCCGTCTGTTGAGTGACATTGGTTGGGGTGGCTGCATCGTCAGGTTTTGCATCAGCGCTCTTCGCGAAGGCTGAAATTGAAGTTGCGAGCAGAGTCACCATAAAGGTACGTGTAAGAATCGCTTTCATAATTGCTCCTTTCATACATGACTAAAGCATCCGAAGTGCCAAACCTACCCACATGTCAGGAGCGGAGGCAACTTGCGGAAAAGAAATATGTTTTGCTTTACGTCGGGCAGAGCGCCATTTGCATGTGCTGTCGAATTCCAGACATTCGTCGAGAATTGATTCGTCACGCGAGCTGCAAGGCGTAAGGACCGTAGACAGCTTTGCACCCACAAAAAACATGGGGCATCGAGACGATGATCGGGGTACGTTACGACGACTGAAGAATAGGCTAGACAAGGGAGTGAGAGAGCCTGAATGGAGTTGCTGACTTGCGCTACTGGATCGTAGGCAACGACTCTGGCTGGTCGGGCTCCCCATTACCACCGTCCGGGTTTGGGTACCGGTTGGGCCGGGAGATCCCGAGCTTCTTCATTTTGGAAATCAGCGTGGTGCGCTTCAGCCCCAGCTTGGCGGCTGCGCCGGTCGGCCCGCCTATCAACCAGCCAGCGGCTTCCAGCGTCCTCAAGATCAGGGCGCGTTCAGAATCTTTTAAGGTGGGTTGCGCGGGAGACACGGTGATTACCTCTGCGCCAGAGGCCGGCAACGTATTGGGAAGCACGCCATCGTTTGCAAGGATTACAGCCCGCTCAATCAGGTTCTGGAGCTCGCGGACGTTGCCAGGCCAGGAGTAAGAGCTAAGAGCCGACAATGTTTCCTCGGGAATATTTTCGATTGGCTTGCCCATCTTGCGGCCAAAGATCTCGACAAAATGAGCTACCAGAGCGGGAATATCTTCACTGCGCGACCGCAACGGTGGCAGCAATACAGGAAATACGTTCAGGCGATAGTAGAGGTCGCTACGAAATTCATTGCGTTTCACCATGCTTGTTAAATTTCGGTGAGTCGCAGCCACAAGCCGAACATCCACCTGATGAGTTCGACCACTGCCCAGGCGCTCGAACTCCTGCTCCTGCAGTACACGCAGCAGTTTGGGTTGCAACGCCAACGGAATGTCGCCTATTTCATCCAGAAAGAGCGTTCCTTTGTCGGCCATTTCAAAACGACCAACCTTTTGCGCGATAGCTCCAGTAAAGGCGCCCTTCTCATGACCAAAAAGTTCGCTTTCGAGCAGATCGAAGGGAATAGCAGCGCAATTCAGCTTGATGAACGGGCGTCCGCAGCGTGAGCTGATGTTGTGAATAGCGCGCGCGATCAGTTCTTTACCCGTGCCTGTTTCCCCTTGAATAAGGACAGTGGAATCCGTAGGCGCAACGCGTTCAACTTGCTCGAGCACCGCTTCCAGCGCAGGACTGTTACCGATGAGCTGCTCGAATCTCCGCTCGCGCGAATCCTGGTCGATGCTTCCGTATCTTGCAAAAGTAGTTGCCAAAGCGCCCTCCTGAAGACATGCTGATGAGTTGTCTGAAACGGCTAGCTTTCCAGAGCCGCGCGAACACTCTCGAGCAATGCTTCGTCGTCGAACGGTTTTGCCAGGAACTCTACGGCGCCTGCTCTTAAAGCCTGCATCCGCATTTTGGCGTCGCCGTGCGCGGTGATGAAGATGGTAGGAATCCTGCAATGCTCAGCATTCAGCCTCGACTGCAACTCCAGTCCGGACATTCCCGGCATGCGGATGTCCGCGATGAGGCATGAGGTCTGGCGCAGCTGGCCGGACTGAAGGAATTCTTCTGCCGACGCAAATGCTTGTGCCGGCCATCCGACTGACTTCAGCAGACCCTGCACTGCAGTGCGCATTAAATCATCGTCATCGACGATTGCAACTAGCTTCGTGTTTCCATTCGTTGCCATACTAGAAATCTACAGCCGCACCAAAAGCCGCGCAATTATACGTTGGTATATGGGCGCTAATACCTGCCGGATCATAGCTAAGAGCTCGCAGGCTACTTCACGATCGGAGCCATGAAGTGGGCCGGAATTCAAGATTTATTGATTAGTGGCCTTTGCGAGCAGCAAACAAAACTAAGCTACTTTTGTCCGGCAGGAAGCTCAAGCTTGGCCGCCATTCGAACCAATTCCGCCAGGGAGCCAGCCTGCATCTTGTGCATTACGTGCCCGCGATGAATCTTCACCGTGATTTCACTAGTGCCGAGATCAAAAGCTATTTGCTTGTTGAGCCTGCCTGAAACTACCAGGCCCATGACCTCACGCTCGCGCGCAGTCAATAACCCGTAGCACTTTCGCAACTCTGCAAGCTCACTCTGCTGCTGGCGCATCGTCCGATCCCGATCCAGGGCCTGGTTGATTGCATCCAGCAAATCCTGATCTCGAAATGGCTTTGTGAGGAATTCTACGGCGCCGGATTTCATGGCCCTTACGGTCATGGGGATATCTCCATGGCCGGTGATGAAGATGATGGGAATGCGGAAGCCGGCGGCAGTTAACTCGCGCTGAAAGTCGAGCCCGTTGATTCCGGGCAGCCTAACGTCCAGAACGAGACAACTTGGCCCATCCAGCCGTTTGCTGCGCAAGAACTCTTGCGGCGTAGCGAACGTCTCGGAATGCAAGCCAACCGACTTCAGCATACCTTGAATGGCAGAGCGCACCAGGGGATCATCGTCGATGACGAACACAGTGGGAGCGGCTGTGGGCGTCATTCGCGCGCCTCGTCATGGGTGGGTAGTGTGACAAAAAAGCTCGCCCCACGCGGAGAGTTGCTGGCGGCCCACAGGCGGCCCTCATGAGATTCAATAATAGATCGGCTGATGGAAAGCCCCATGCCGGTTCCATGAAGCTTGGTGGTAAAAAACGCGTTGAATATCTGGTCCGCCTGCTGTGGGGGCAGTCCCACACCGGTATCGCTGACGGAAACCATTAGCTCGCCGTTTTCTCCTGGCTGTGACTTGATGGCCAGTTCGCGGGTTCCGTCCGCCTCTTTCATGGCCTCAATGCTGTTCAGGATGAGGTTCATCATCACTTGCTGCAGTTGCACTCGATCGCCCATGACCTGCGGCAGGTCCGCCGACAGCTCAGCCCGAATTGCGATTGAATATCGCGTGGTCTCGTTGTGCAGAAGGACGAGCATCTCTCGTATGATTTCATTTACATCCACCCGCTCCCGTTCGGAAGCGCCCTTCTTAAAGAGCATGCGGACGTGGCTGACGATTTCCGACGCCCGCGCTGCATCTCTAACCACCCTCTTCGCAGCCGCGCGCGCCTCCTCCAGATCGGGTTCATCGCGAGCCAGCCAGCGCAAGCAGGTATTAGCGTCAGTGATCGCGGCCGCAATCGGTTGCTTGATTTCGTGTGCGAGCGACGCCGTCAGTTCACCCATGGTGGTAACCCGGCTCACGCGTGCAAGGTCCGCCTGGGCCTGGCGTAACTTCTCGCGCTCTTCTTCCGCTCGCCTGCGCTCGGTCACGTCCATCACGGTACCTACGTATTCAATCAGATCGCCGGTTGGGCTGAAAACGGGATGACCTAGCACGTGGATGTCTCTGATCTGGCCGCCAGGAAGGATGACTTGGTAGTCCAACTCGAACTCCACTTTCTCACGCCCGGCGGTCTCCACCGCTGTCTTGAGTTTGTCTTGATCGTTGGGATGGACGCGCTGAAAGAACTCTTCGTATCGCGGTGGTCCAGATTGGGGATCGAAGCCCAGCATACGATAGCATTCCTCAGAGAAGTACTTGATCTCATTCATGGCTGGTATTGATGCCCAACTGCCGGTATGGCTAAGCCTCTGCGCTTCCGCCAGATAGCCCTCGCTACGCCGAAGTTTCTCCTCTGCCTTATTGCGCACCATGGTCTCGGCTCGCAATGCGTCATTGGTTTTTTGGAGCTCCTGCACTGTTCCGATCAGATTGTCACGGGCGACTCTTAGCGACTCTGTAGCGCTCCTCTGCGCAGCGCTCAAAGTTGCAACGATGAAGGACGCCCCAGCAAAAACAATAAGGCGTGGTATTTCCTCGGGCTTCGCAGCCAGTGAATATATGGGGGGCAGGAAGTAGTAATAAAAAGCAAGCGTGGAGAGAGCCGTCGCGAGGTATCCAGGCCCGAATCCACCAAACCAGCCACCTAGCATCACGGCGCAATAAAACAGTGATGCGGGAGCAGCTTCCAGATGCAATGGTGGCCACCGCGGAAGAATTAGTGCAGCGGTAACCGCTAGCACAGCAATCGCATATTTCAGGATTACATGCGACCTGGTCCACAGTAAAGGATCGGAACTGGACATACTTCTGCTCCGGGGATGCAGAACGTCGCTTCCTGCAAGCAAAAATCTTAACATCAGGGAATGCCCTTTTTCGCTGATTTGAGCTATATGGCGCATAAAACTGGATTGAGTCCTGGCTTTCAGACACTCCCTATGCAGACAAGTGTCATCATGCGCCGCCGGAAGTGAATGCAGCACACTTCAACATGGGGAAACGGGTTAGTGACTCATTGCAGGCGTTCCCGGAGGTGCGCTAATGAGCTTGCCGCAACACTCAGGATGTTGAGGAAGGCTTGAGCTATCCCATCCTCCGCCGAGGGCCTGTATCAACTCGACAGCCGCGACCATTCTCCGGCCGAGGATGTTTACCGCGGTAGCCTCGTTTGAGAGAGCCGCACTCTGTGCGACGGTGACTTCCAGATAGCTGGTGACTCCGCCTTTGTATCGCTGGATAGAGAGGTCCAAAGACTTCTGGGCGGCGAAGACTGCTTCATTCTGGGTCTGAGCTTCTTTCTCCAGTATGCGCAATGCCGCGAGGTTGTCTTCCACTTGTTGGAAGCTGGTAAGCACGGTTTCACGATAGGACGCGACGGTCTGATCGTAGGCGGCAACGGCTTGGTCTGAGGCCGCACGCCTTCTGCCACCGTCGAACACAGTTTGCAGCGCAGAGGCTCCAACTGCCCACAATCCGGCGGGCCCCTGCAACAATGTCGTGATGGCGCCGCTTTCGAAGCCTCCGGCAGCCGAGAGATTTAACAGCGGATAATAGGCGGCTTTGGCTACCCCGATGCGCGCATTCGCTGCGGCCATTTGCCGTTCAGCGGAGGCGATATCAGGACGCCTTTCGAGCAACTCTGAGGGCACACCTGCCGGAATTTCCGGCGGCGGCGTGCGCAGCGGGAGAGCAGCAAGACTGAAAGATGCTGGAGGTTTGCCCATAAGAACCGCAACGGCATGTTCGAACTGCGCACGGGCCACACCCACGTCAATGGCCTGGGCGCGCGTTGTCTCAAGTTGCGTCCTGGCCTGCTCGACTTCCACTTCGGAGCCAACCCCTCCCTGAAACCGGCTCACGTTCAACTGCAAAGCCTGTTCATAGTATTGAACTGTCGAGTTCAAGAGCTGCTCTTGCGCGTCAAGACTACGTGCCTGAAAATAAAAAAGAGCCAGTTGAGCATGCACGCTCAGGTTAACCGTCGCCAGATCGGCAGCGCTGGCTTGCGCCTGCTCGCGGAAGGATTCTACGTTCTTACGCACACGTCCCCAGGCATCAACTTCATACGACAATTCAATAGGCAACTGGAAGTCATTGTTGGTTGTCCCATTGCTAATGGCATTTAAAGGCGCGTTGTTGCCGGAAACTCTTGTACGCGTTGCTGACGCGCCGGCCGTTACGGTTGGAAAATAATCGGCGCGATTGTAGCGGACCAGTGCTCGAGCCTGCGTATATTGCGCCTGTGCTACCTTGATGTTCTGGTTGGAAATATTCACTTGTTGTTCCAGGGCATTCAGTTGCGCGTCCTGAAATATTTCCCACCAATTGCCGCGCAGGCTCAACTCGCTCGGCTGCGCGGTCTTCCAGTTGCCCGCCTCCTTATAAGCAGGCGGAACTTCAGCTGGCGGGCGTTTGTATTTGGGACCAACTGTACAGCCGGCAAGAAAAAATACGCTTGTGATACAGATAAGCATTAGGCTCTGCATACCGACCCGAAAATGTTTTTTCGCGTTGCCAAGTAAGCTCATTGTGCACCTCCAGCAGCGGCGACCTTTACCACCTGCACCTTTTGCCCTGTGACGATTGAATCTGGCGGGCTCACAATGACTGATTCATCCCCCTTAAGACCGGAAACGATTTCAATTTGCTCGCCGAAATCGCGGCCAGGCGTAACCGGCGTGAGCGCAACGTTGCCGTTGTTTACCACTGCCAATTGCAGGCCTTGCGAGCGGAATATAAGAGTCGAGACCGGCACCAGATATGACGAAGTCTGTCCCGGCACCTTGAGGTGGACTTCGGTGTAAGCGCCAGTAAGCAACTCGCCGCTGGGATTGTCCACGTCAACTTCCGCGGTCAAAGTGCGCGTGGCGAAATTGATAGAGTTTGACGTTCTGACCAACTTGCCCTGGAATTGCCGTCCAGGAAATTCCGCCAGAGTCAGATTTGCCGTCAGTCCCGGAGCTGCCGCTTTGGAATACTGCTCAGGCACATTGATGTAGACTCGCAGTTTGCCTGGCTGCGAGACATGAAACAGATCGGTCTTGGTGTTCCCACTGTTCCCGGAATTGATCAGCTGCCCAATATCGGTGTTACGTGCCGTGATGATGCCATCGAAGGGAGCGTAAACCTTCTCGAATGACTGCAAGGTCTCAAGCTGCCGAACGTTGGCCTGATCGGCTTCAACAATTGCCTTGTTCGCGTTGTAAGTGCCCTCGGCATTATCTGCATCCTGCTGCGCCACTGCGTGTGTCGCCAACAGACCCATGTAGCGGGTTTTGGTGATCTCCGCCAGCTTTAGGTTGGCCTGCGCCGTAGCCAGATTGCTGCGTGACTGCGCCAGTTGCTGGTCGACTTCCGGCGTCTCAATCACGGCCAGAAGTTGGCCCTTTCTTACATGCGCTCCGATATCGGCATACCAGTTCTTCACGTAACCGTTGGTGCGTGCGTAAATCGGGGAGCTGATGAACGGCTGCACATTCCCCGGCAACACGATCTCCTGCGCGGGCGCAGTATGCTGAGGAGAGACGACCGAAACGGAAGGCACGGCCATCTGGGCGGTCTCTGCACGTACCGTGTTTCCTTTGCCGAGACGCGCAAAGATACCATAGACGACGATCCCGCCAAAGACCACGAGCAGTACGCCTGCGATGAGCCAGCCGCGTTTCTTGCGGCGCGAGCCTTTCACCACGCTCAGTGCTGGCCGCTCCTGCGGAGGAACTTTAATCTGTGTTTGCGATTGTATTGACATAACCATTCCTGTTCCTTCGAATATTTTTAGTTCTGTTTCTGCCCTTCACTCTGGCCACGCATACCGTGGATCACGCTGAAAACGGCTGGGACGAACAACAGCGTCGACACAGTGGCGAAGAGCAATCCGCCGATGACCGCACGGCCGAGAGGTGCATTCTGCTCTCCGCCTTCACCCAGTCCCAGCGCCATCGGAGCCATTCCAATGATCATGGCCAAAGCCGTCATTAACACGGGTCGAAAGCGCATGTATCCGGCCTGTAGGGCGGCTTCCGCGGCATCGACTCCAGAGCTCAATTGTTCTTTGGCGAAGCTGACAACCAGGATGCTGTTTGCCGTCGCTACACCCATGCACATGATCGATCCCGTTAATGCGGGAACGCTGATGGTGGTCCCCGTCATGAACAGGAACCAGACAATTCCGGCCAGTGCCGCAGGCAGCGCCATGAGAATGATGAAAGGGTCAAGCCACGATTGAAAATTCACGACGATCAACAGGTAGACCAGAGCAATGGCAAATACCAGACCCGTCAACAGGCCCACAAAAGATGAGCGCATGGTCTGGATCTGTCCACGCACGATGATCTGCGATCCGCGCGGAAGTTCTTTCTGGCTGGCATTGATGATCGAAAAAATGTCCTTTGAGACGCCGCCAAGGTCCCGCCCCTGGACCGCCCCAAATATGTCGATTACCGGCGACACGTTGTAATGCGAAACAACGCTTAAGTCTGAAGCACGGTTCACCGAAGCCAGACTGCCAAGTATCGAAGGCGGCGCCGTCCCCGCGGCAGTGCCCGCGCCAGTTATCGGAATATTGTTCAGGTCTTGCAATGACTGCACGCGGTATTGCGGTGTTTGCGTTGCGATCGAGTAGCTCACGCCATTCTTCGGATTTAGCCAGAAAGTAGGCGAAGTCTGCGAACTGCCGCTGAGAGTTACCAGCAGATTGGTGGCGACTTCCCGCTGGGTGAATCCGATAGCGCCCGCCTTTGTACGGTCAACATCAACATGCAGCTTCGGCTGGTCAAAGGTCTGCTGAATGCGAAGATCAGATGTTCCGGAAACATTCTTTACGCGTGCCAGCAGCGTGTCCGCAAATTGCCGGTTTGCCTCCAGATCGTTACCTACTACTTGAATATCAATTGGCGCAGGCAAACCGAAGTTCAGAATCTGGGTCACCATGTCCGATGGCAGAAAATAGAACGTATCTCCTGGAAAGGCTTGCGCCAGTTTGAGTCTCAAGTCGTGCACATAACCTGCTGTGGGGTGATGCTTCGGCGTGAGCGCGACCATAATGTCTGCGTCCTGCGTTCCAACCGGAGCAGAATTGCTGTAAGAAAGATTGATGCCGCTATAAGGCAAGCCGATGTTATCGATGATGCCACTCAATTCCTGTGGCGGCACCTGCTTGCGGATTTCATCTTCCACTCGGTCACACAAAGCAGCGGTTTCTTCTATGCGCGTTCCGGTTGGGGCACGCATGTGCAACGTGAATTCGCCGCTGTCCACGGACGGGAAGAAGTCTTGTCCCAGCCACGGGTATAGAGCGAACGAGAGGAAGCAGGCTAGAAGAAAGCCGCCGACAAAAATGCGGCGATGATTAATCAATGTTTCCAGCAGCCCGCGATACGCGCTGCGAATATTCTCAAATCCGTGCTCGAACCACACTTGAAAGCGCACAAGCGGGTTCTTGCTCACGCTGGCTTCATTTGCACTTCCCTCCGCGTGGGCTTTGAGGAAGTATTTAGCCAGGGTAGGCACCAGGGTTCTCGAAAGCAGATAAGAAGCCAGCATGGCGAATACGACTGCCTCAGCCAGCGGCACAAAGAGATAACGCGCGACGCCAGTGAGCAGGAACATCGGCACAAACACGATGCAAATGCTCAGGGTTGAAACCAGCGCCGGTATTGCGATCTGCTGTGCGCCATCTAAAATCGCTTCCTCAATGTCCTTGCCCTCGCTGAGATAACGGTGGATGTTTTCAATCGTGACCGTTGCATCATCCACCAGAATGCCGACGGCCAGCGCCAGACCGCCAAGCGTCATCAGGTTAATGGTTTCCCCCAGCGCACTAAGCGCAATGATGGAAGAGAGAATAGAAAGAGGAATAGAAATGGCGATGATGACCGTGCTGCGCCAGCTGCCCAGGAAAAGAAGAATCATCATGGCCGTAAGGCATGCAGCGATCAGTGCTTCCCGCACCACACCAGAAATTGCCCCACGCACAAAAACGGACTGGTCCCCCAGCGGCTTAATCTGCAGGTCGGGCGGGAGCGTGTTCTTGATGGTTGGCAATAACTGCTTGATACTGGCGATGATGTCTAACGTAGAGGCGGTGCCATTCTTCTGGATGGTCATCAGCGTGGACCGCCGGCCGTCAACGCGGACGATATTAGTTTGCGGCGGAAACCCGTCACGCACGAAGGCCACATCACGGATATAAATCGTCGACGTCCCAACCGTCTTGATGGGAAGATCGTTCAGCCCTTTGATCGTCGTCGGACTGCCATTCATGTCAACGTTGTACTCGTATGTTCCTATTTTTGCCGTTCCGGTAGGCAGGATCAGATTTTGCGCGCTGATTGCGTTCACTACATCGAGTGGAGACAGCCCATTTGCCTGGAGCGCATTGGTGTTCAAATCCACCTGAACCTGCCGTTGCTTGCCACCGTATGGATACGGGATGGCCGTACCTGGTACTGAAGTGAGCTGGGGCCGGATGAAATTGAGTCCGTAATCATTTAACTGTTGCTCAGACAGTGTGGGGCCGGAAAGAGCGAGCTGAAGAATAGGAACGCTGGAAGCGCTGTAAGTGATAATCAGCGGCGCCGTGGTTCCCACGGGCATCACTTTAAGTTGCGTCTGTGACTGGCCTGCAATCTGCGCAATGGCGGTACTGATATCGGCACCCGGATGGAAAAATACCTTGATGACCCCGATGCCGTTTAGCGATTGCGACTCAATGTGCTCGATATTATTGACGACGGTCGTCAAGTTGCGCTCTTGAAGCACGACGATTCGATTCGCCATCTCCGCCGGAGCGAGCCCGGTGAAATTCCAAATGATGCTCACCACGGGGATGTTGATATTCGGGAAAATATCTGTCGGCGTGCGCAGCGCAGAAAGCGTTCCCAGAATCAAGATCAGAATAGCCAGCACCACAAATGTGTAGGGCCGCCTGAGCGCGAGTCGAACAATCCACATAAATTACCTCGTTATGACTCTCTACAGTCATTAAGGCAATTGCACTTGAGCTGCCAACAGTCCACTCAAAACAAGATCACGCCAAGTGAGTGAAAGGAAACACCATCCTGCGGTATTGACCTGACCAACACAGGAAAATGTCACTAAACCTCGACGCGTGTCGAAACCTCGACACCTGAGTGAAGCGAGAACCCGTCAAGGTACTGAGTGAACTCCACGTCACCAATCGTCCTCCAGGCAGAGTTGTTCTGAACGCCACGGAACCGCCTGCTCTTGCAAACTCTTGCTCAAATTCAGTGTGGACACTTGGGTTCGTTGATACTTGAGAATTGCTTCGGGGAACTTCACCAACGTAGCTCTCACTTTGGTGTGGGAAATGCTATGGAAGTGGATGGAGGAGTTATGCCATGGAAGACCACGATGTGAAGGACCACGATATGAAAGACCAATTCTCGCGACGCAAGTTTCTCGGAGTCAGTTCTGCCGCCCTGGCAGCTGGAGCCAGCACCTTGTTGGTCGGCAATGTAAGCGCCCAGGAAGTGAGCAAATCGCGAACTGACCGTAAGGCAACCGACCCCGGTCCTGCAAATAAGCCCCTGGATGCACAGAACCCCGATTCCGAATGGCCACTCAGCACAGACTCCAAAAGCCTCGTTCAAAACTTCAAATACCCATTTTCGTTCGCGAATAAACGTGTTTACGAGGGCGGATGGTCACGCGAGGTAACAGTTCGGGAACTTCCTGTCTCCAAGACTATGGCAGGCGTAAATATGAGGCTTACTGCCGGTGGCGTTCGTGAGCTGCACTGGCACACAGCGGGCGAGTGGGCGATCATGCTCTACGGAACGGCTCGAATCACAGCGGTAGATGCCGACGGCAAGAGCTTTGTGGCCGATGTGAAGAAGAACGACCTCTGGTACTTTCCCACCGGCATTCCACATTCGATTCAGGGCCTGGGTCCGGACGGTGCGGAATTCATGCTGGTGTTCGATGATGGAGAATTTTCAGAATCAGAAACGGTGCTACTAAGCGATTCCATGTCGCACCTGCCCCCCGAGGTCCTGTCAAAAAACTTTGGCGTCGCCCAGATTGCCTTGAAGAATCTTCCCAAGGAAGAGCTATTCATTTTCCAGGCGCCAGTTCCCGGCCTTCTCCAGGCTGACCAGAAAGCGGCTGCAGGAAAGCCGGGGCTATCGTCCAGCGACTTTGCTTTTCGCACAATGGAAATGCCGCCTACGGTCCGCACGAAAAGCGGAGAGGTACGCATCGTTGATTCGAGCAAATTCAAGGTCGCGACAACGGTGGCCATGGCGATGGTCACGCTTCACCCGGGAGGAATGCGGGAACTGCATTGGCATCCCAACGCGTCCGAATGGCAGTACTACATCACCGGTAAGGGAAGAATGACAGTGGTAGCGACCGGCAACAAGGCTCGCACCATGGACTTCCAGGCGGGAGACGTAGGATACGTAGAAAAATCTCTGCTGCATTACATCGAGAATACAGGGGACACGGACCTGGTGTTCCTGGAAATGTTCAAGAGCAGCTTCTATCAAGACATATCACTGTCGGACTGGTTGGCACATACTCCACCGGAACTGGTGATGGCACATCTCAATATTGATCGGGCGACTCTGGATGCAATTCCAAAAGACAAGCTGGTAATCGTGCCGAACTAAGAAGCAATTGCCGGCAATAGGCAACCGAGATGGAGAGCGCAAGGAATCCTGTGCGTCTTCTACGGCTAATTGTTGAGCACCACTGACGATGTTAGCGCGATTGTGCGTCCTGGCAGGAAGATTAGCCTGGTCCTATGCAAGAACCAATTCAAGCGTGGTGGCCTTGCGTTTAGCGTCCCGGAAGCCCTCGACATATTTTAGGTTCGCTTTAGTCGTATATTTTGAAGCGAAAGCAGCATCGGCAGCGTCGTTAAGCCGCGAGCTGCGAACACGCACGGCGCGAATAGGCACTTCATTACCTTCCAACCGCACCACGCCTGATGGGTGCGAAAGGAAAGCTCGATACCAGCCGCCGGGCTTGTCATTCCAGGAACGGACGATTACGCGGCCATCGACCACTACTACCCAAATTGGAACAAGGCGATGGGCACCAGACCGAATGTAGAGGTATTTCGTTGCTTCAAATCTGACAAGAATCGTTGGCGGAAAATATCGGGGCATTTCGGAGATCAGGAACATATCACGGCTGGTGTACCATTGCACCTCATACGATTTACCGCAAGTGGTACGCGACAGCGATAATAGCGGCGGGTTGGACTGTAATTATGTCCCTGGTTTTTGCGGTCCCAACCCGCACGTGAGTAGATCTTACCCTCAGAAAAGGTTTGCGTTAGATCTTCGCAAAGGCCTTCTTCACTCCATGCCCCGTCTTCTCACCGACTTTCTCAGTGCCTTTTGCAGTCGCCTTGGCTGCTCTCTCGGTTCCTTTTGCTGCCTTCTCCGACCCGCGGCCAGTTTCGCTTGCCACCTTCTCACTGCCATGCACAGTTGCCTTCGTTGCTTTCACCGTGCCGTGAGCAGTTGCTAGCGCTGCTTTTTCGGTGACGCGGCCCGTGTCCTTTGCCGCCTTGCCAACGTCAGAAATCACACCCTCGGCAAACCCGAATGTGCCTGCCGTAAGAATTGCCATGAAGACTATTAACAATTTGACTCTCATTTACTGCCTCCTTTAGTTTTAGGCGCGGCACGAGCAGGAACCATGCCCCCGAATTTGGATAATGGCATCAAGTTCGATTCGCGCCGCGCTCACCTAGTCAGCTTGCATTTGAATAACCAAAAATGAACTTTGAACTGGTCCTGGAGAAACGATAAAAACAAAATAAATTCGGCCTTCCTGAAATTGCGATTGTCGAAAAAATGTGTTTTTATTTCGACGCTCCGCTGACATCTGCCAGGTTTTCGACGTTCCGTCATTTCAATCATGGCGCCATTACGATCCCTTCGTTGCCAGTTCGGAGGGAGTAGCTGCGATGGCCGCGATTCCTGCAACTCTTTCCATTCGCCGCACGACAGCCGAGAAGTCATCTTCATCACCGCTCGCCAGCTCATCTGCATTGACCCGAAACGCGGCTTCTGTCGCGGGCATGGGAACATGCTCTTGCGCCGCTGCCTTCAGGATCAACTGAAAATCTTTGTTCATCAGGCGCAATGGAAATTGCGGACTGTAATCGTTCCTCGCTGCCCTTGCCAGCTTGCCCATATGGGCCGGAGCGATCAGCGCCGTGTGCGACAGGACTTCGAGCAACCGCTCGCGATCGAGGCCAGCTTTCTCCCCCAGCACCACCGCCTCGGCGATAGCCTGCATGCCAATACCCAGCAGCGTGTTGACCACCAGCTTCATGGCCGTTCCAGAGCCAGGACCGCCGAGAAGAAAGTATTGTTTTGCGATCGTCTGGAATATTGGCTCGGCAGCGTGGAACAATTCCGGGTTGCCGCCTGCCAACAGCGTGAGGATGCCTTCTTCGGCGGCAGGAGTGCTGCCCGAGATGGCTACATCCAGTACGTCAACGCCATTTCGTGAGCCGATCCGGTGCAGTTCGCGTGAGCTCTCCGGAGAGATCGTGCTCATCTCCAGCACCACAGTTCCTGGCCGTGCTCCGGCAAAAAATCCCTCCGGCCCGCCGTAAACGTTGTGAACCACCTCATCGTTGGTCAAACAGGAGAGAACCACGTCAACAGTGCGTGCCAGGTCAACAATGTTTTTAGCAACCACGCCGCCTTGTGCAGCGATTGGTCTTGCCTTAGTGCGGTCCAGGTCGTAAATGGAAAGTTGATATCCATGATCAAGCAGCCGTTGTGCGATCCGGCTGCCCATGCTACCCAGGCCAATGAATCCGACTCTCACCTGATCTGCCGTAAAACGTTTCATGTGATCTCCTTTTGTATTGAATCCGGGCCCGCCTTATGAATTTCCGGGCCCGGCCGTTCAGTGTTGTGCTCCAATAAGGACATACATCACCTTCGCTCTACTTTTTCGCCTCGGGAGGAAAGTGCTTGAACATCTTTTCCACTCCCTTGTTTAGGTTCTTAATGTTTTTATCGGAGTTGTTGGAAAGCGTGTCGCTGGATGAGCCCCGCCAGACCAACTCTTTTGACTGGGTGTTGAACATGTCAACAACCAGGGTGCCGACTTTGTAGGTCTCGGTAGTTGTAGTAGCGTTTCCAAAACCGCCGCCCCAGCGCCAGCCCCCAAAACCGCCGTCATAAAACGTATTGAGAGTTTGCTGGTTCTTTGTGATCTCCATGGCAACGATCGAGAGATCGCCGCCGGAGTCGACTTGCGTCAACCCTTTCGCTGACAGCGTGGAATTAACCGCACTCTTGATTCGGTCAACCAACAGTGGGTCTTTGGTCTTCACGTCGGACCACGAGTAGGTTTTGTACTGAGCGAAATTTGCATTGCGGTCATAATCTGTTTTGATCTGCTGTGCTACGGACGGAATTGCGATAAGCATGATCATGGCGATTGAAAGCATGAGTGTTTTTTGGATCTTCATGATTCTCCTTTTTATTTGTGATAAACCGTAAAAGCTGCCGTGCCGGCTGCCTTACTTTGCACCACCAATGGACATAAGCATTTGGTCTGCCAAAAATCGAACCGTGAATGGAGACTTTGAAACGCGTGAAATGGTGATACTTAAGGAGGGGACGCCCAGATCATTGCAGAGGCAATGTCGGAATTTCGACGGAGTCTAAAAGGTTGTGACACTTAGAAGCTGCGTATCATTCTTCGCCCACGTGGATCCTGCGCGCTCGAACGACAAAACGATCGGGGGCTGGTCCGACAAAATGAAACGGATAACAGGTCAGTAATGTCAGAGTCTCTTGCCCAGTGGGATCCAATACCCAGGTGTCTTTAGGTCCAACCACAGCCGTAAAGCGGACCTGATACCTGTATTCGTGTTCCGGCTCTTTCAACTCGATGACGTCTCCCGAGCGCACATCACCCAGGTGACGAAAAAATGTATCTCGGTGCGCGGCCAGAGTAATGTTGCCAAGTTGGCCCGGCAGAGCAGTATCCACGGCATGACCTACTGCCCGGCTGAGTACACGGGGCGTAGTCCCTTCAGCAACTACTGCCGCGATGTGAACTCGTGGAATCTCCAGTCGTCCGATCGGGGACATTTCACCCAAGCCGCTGAAGGGCATCTTCTTCTCTTGTTTCGCCGCCGAACCGGTGGTAGACGCCGCCGTGTACAACGTTTGCTTTTCCATCTGCCGGCGCGCCCATCTCTGATACAGCAATGCCTGTGTCAATGACTTTGCGCAATATCCCAGCGCCAGGAGGCCCAGAGCCAGGAAGGCGTATTGGCACCAAACCAGGCTCTGTTGTCTCCAGCTCATTGCAAATCCCCTTTCATTTTCGAGTTTTGTCTTTGTATCCGTGAGGTGCGACCCACAAGGATTTCAACCGCCGTTGCGTGCCATCCGGCGAAAGCAAAAGCCTACCGCCAAGGCCATGAAGCCCAGTAGCGCCGCGAGCGGGAACGGGCTTGCCGTTTGCGGCAGGCTGGCCATGACCACTTTCTCCTGGGGTTGTTCGGACTGCACTATCTCAGATAATTCGATCTCTTCACCACTGTCAGTCACCGCTTTCATTGCCGGCGGCGAGGATGCAGCCAGATCAGTCTCTGCCTCGTCCGGCATCGATAGCACCGGCTGATGAATCTGTTGAGCGAGAGCTATCGCTCTGGTTTTGGGGTAGACAAATTCGTGCCCGAAGCTCTCGCCAGGGTAAAACCAGGCCTGGATAGCCTCGGGTTGATTGCTGGGCCGTTCTTCGAAGTTGACCACCGTTTTGCCAGTCGGGTGAAGCCGATAATCGGCGACCGTGAAGGTTGTTGCTACTACCTGCGATTTGTCAGCGTTCCATATCTGAACGATGTCGCGGTCCGCGGCGGTGTCCACCAGCGTAAACCAGTAGGTCCCGGCGGCCAGGACCTGGCCTGGCACCTCGACCGGTTCATTGAAAGTTAATTTTGTGGCCTCATTGTATTCATCGGCCATGAGGCTGCCTGGCATTGCTATACAAATCAGTGTCAGAAACAATCCTGCAATAAGAAGTGTTTTTGAGTTCATAAGTAATTCTCCTACGCTTCCATATGCACTTGTCATGCCACTTCCTGCGAGCTGCGGGCTTCCCATAAGTTCTTTGAAAACGTAAAAGGTGTGTCATTGGCCCGTCGCTGTTGTTGTGATTTCGACAGGCGGCGACAGCTCCGCACAGCCCAGGTTACAGCCGAAAGTTATTTAAGAAGGATCTTGGCCATCATGCCTTTGTCTTCATGGTTCAGTAGGTGGCAGTGAAACACAGACATGCCGCGGATAACAGGATTTGTGAAATCCACGATCATGTCAATCGAGCCGCCATAAGGAACGTTTGCCGTATCAACCCATTCCGGGTTCGGCAGCTTTGTCCCGTTCACTGCGTACACAAGAAAATGCACTTGATGGATATGCATGGGATGCAGCTCTCGTGTCTGGTTCACGACCCGCCAGTGCTGGTAACTCCCTACCACAGCCTCGGTCATCGGGGCCGCATCCGGCTCGTAGCCCTGACCGTTGATGTAAAAGCGCGTTTTGTCTTCCGTAAACCTGGCCACAAACTGTGGTGGGCCCGATTCAAGCGAATCGAGTTGCGGCTGCTTGTGCGAAGCGGGCCGATGATCTGAAATGACACTCGCATGTCGCCGCGATAAAAATGGGGTAGGGACAATATCGGCCAGAACCATCGCCGGGGTGGAATCACCATCGGGGCCGGCGTCAACGCAGCGTGTTCGCAAGGTTGCAGGTGATCCCGCCGGTGGTCCAATAACGACAGCTTCCAGGCGTGAAGCGGGAGGCAGCAGCACATGATCAGCCACGCGCACAGGGTGCTCAGGATTGTAATAAGCCAGAGGCATGCCATCCAGCGCAACAATCTGCCACGGTTCTCCTACGAGTTGCAGGTCGGCATAGCGGTCCGCGGACGCATTCACAATGCGCCAGAACTGCCGCTCGCCGGGAGCGATATTGATGGTTGGGCGAAGGTCGCCATTGATCGTGAATACCCGTTCGGGTAACTCCAAGTTTCCGCAACCGGTCACCTCTGCTTCGACTTTCTTGACGGCCGCCTGCCCATTGGTGTCCTTCCCGATCGCTGGTCCGCGGAGGATGAGTATCCTTTCAGGCAGGCCGCGGACCATAGGCGCATAGCGCTCCATTCCTTCCACGATGATCGCACCGGACATTCCATCTAAAACCTGTTGCTCGCTCTCGCCATGCGGGTGCGTGTGATACCAGTACAATCCCGGCGCCTGATCCACGGGAATATGAACCGTATACTTTAGGGTTTGTCCCGGCATGGCCATCATGCCTAGAACGTCGTCCTCCGGGGCTTTGGGAGAAATACCCAGTCCGTGAAAGTGAAGATTCGTCATGTTCATGCACGGACCAATAGAGCACTGCTCACCCGATGGGCGGGGAAGATCATTCACATAGGTAATTTTCAGGGTATCGCCGGGCGAAACGCGGATGATGGGCGCTACCGTCTGTCCATTGAAAGCAAAGCTGTCGCGGCCATCATTGCCGCGTACCGCGTGAAGAGTAAGAGCGGCCACGTGATCATGTGACCTGAGCTCAGGAGGAGTCGATAATGACGAAGACTGTCCCGGAGAGCGAAGGGCAAAAAGGATAATTATGAACGCGAGATTTACCCGCGGCGCCACCCTCACGGCATTGAGTCGAAAGCGAAGGTTACGTTTCTTCATCCCACTCCTCCTTCACACTTCACGCCCTTGCTGCTGAACCGAGTGCGCCAGAGCTGGTGTTCTGTTGCCAGCCCGGCAGGAAAACTTCAATAGCAGCGAGCAGTTCCTCAATGCCATCGGACTTGTCAACCATTGCGTCAATGAAGGGCATGTTGCGCCTGACTATGTGGGAGACGCCCGTGTAGAGGATGATTTTCAATTCAGGACAAGCAGTTTTCAGCCTTGCCGCAAGCTGGATACCGTTCATGACCGGCATCTCGTAGTCCAAGACGGCCAGATCAAACCTGCCGCTCTTGAACGTCTCAGCCGCCTCGAGCGCGCTATTAGAGGTAGTCACGGCATAACCCTTGGTTTTCAAAATGAGCGCCCGTAGCGCCAGGGCTGGTTCGGCATCGTCCACGCAGAGCACGTGCCAACCGCGGCATGAGGACTCAGTAAGCGACTTCGTTCCTTTTGTTGACATATGCCCTCCTATGGTTTGTGGCTGGCCACCGATGGTCCGCCACGGTTTCTAACCCGTCATAAGCAATAGCAACTGACGGTCCAAAGCACTCTTTCATGGTCCACTTCTGTAAAGTGTTTCTATGCGGCGCGTTGAAGACGCTTTGCAAGAATCGAGTTGAGTCCACGAAGTGTTGAAATGACTGCTTTTCGACAGTGTGTCGAACGCAAAGCGCAGCTTGCTTCGACCATCTCCAAGCGATCGATTTTGATCTCTCCATTGCACGGCGGTTTGCCGGACGGCTGGATCAACTATTTGAAGTAGTCACTTCACATGGCTGACGGTGCCGCCAGAAACGCCTGCAGCTAGGGCGAACATGCCACGTTATTAAAAAATGAGAATCCAATATCTTTTGACAGACATCCAATCTGCTCGATAAGATTGTTTTTCGCATGACCACTCTCCGCCAGACGCCGATGTGTACGAACAACTCATGTTGTCCGTGCGTCTTGTTCGGCACATCTGGCGAGTGATTTTTTAGCGGCAATACTTTAAGAAGTTGTTGAAGCCCACTCACCAGACGTGAGTGGGCTTTTTGTTTTGTGGGAAGAAGGCGGGAACAACGCAGGCAAAACAAATCCAGGTATGGAGGATGAATAAATGGCAGATCAAGCAGTGGAAAAGAAATCAGCAAGAACTCTTTCGCTGGACGGATGGGCTGTGGCAATTGCGCTGCTCTTGGCAGCACTTGTGCGGCTTGGCGTACTGAAGCACGTTGGTTGGTAAACACGTAGCACGGAAATCGATAGGAGGATCAAGCAATGGCAACTTCTACAGCCGTACTTAGAGCAGAACCAATCCAATTTCCCAGAAGACTTTTGGCCATCTTACCCGGAATCGGCTTGTTGACAATCGTGGGGTTGGCGGGAAAGATTCTGGAAAAATCCATCAATACTTACAGCAAGGCCCACCATCTGGTGTTTCCCAACATCGAATATGTGCTCTGGGCGATCCTGATTGGCCTTCTGATCTCAAACACGATCGGAGTGGCTGAAGTCTTCAAGCCGGGCATCGCAACCTATGAGTTCTGGTTAAAGACCGGCATCGTCCTGCTGGGCGCGCGGTTCCTTCTGGCGGACGTTTTGAAACTGGGCGCGGTCAGTCTCACACTGGTGCTGATCGAACTGATACTTTCGATCGGTTTCATGACGCTTCTGGGCCGGATCTTCGGTCTCAGTCCCAAACTAACGACTCTGCTCGCGGTCGGCAGCTCGATCTGCGGCGTCTCGGCGATTATCGCCACCAAGGGCGCAATTGAAGCTGACGATGAAGATGCTTCTTTCGCCATTGCAGCCATCCTGGCTCTGGGTGCGCTGGCGCTGTTTACTTTTCCTCCCATCGGGCACTGGCTGGGAATGAGCGACCGCGTTTATGGCCTCTGGGCCGGAACTGGCGTGGATAACACCGCCGAAGCAGTGGCCGCGGGCGCGCTCTATTCCGACGCAGCCGCCAAAATCGCCGTACTGGCCAAGACCACACGTAACGCGATGATCGGCTTTGTGGTGCTGGGCTACGCACTGTATTGGGCAGCGCGCGATGGCCGGCAGGCTGTCGGAAACAAGGCGGCGTTTCTGTGGCAGAAGTTTCCCAAGTTTGTCCTGGGATTTCTGCTGATCTCGTTGCTCGCGAGCCTGAGCATCTTCAATAAAGATCAGGTGAACAGCCTGGCGAATCTTATCCCGCTGGGCTTTTCTGCTGACATTTGCCGGTGTGGGTCTGCGCATCAATTTCAAGGAGATGAAGAAGCAGGGAATCAGACCGTTCATTGTGGGAGCGCTGGGCGAAGTGGTGATTGCGGCCATTACGCTGGGGCTGGTGCTGGGGGCCAGCAAGATCGTGACACTGTAAGACCGCGCAGAGATGGCTCGGCCCGGCGACTGAGCCCCCCTGCGCGTGCTACATTAAACCCACAATGGATGCCGATCTTAAAAAGAAAATCCAGATAAGCCTGCTCGTCTTTGTGGCAATCGCCGTCATTCGCGTGGGGTTCATCTTTTACGCCCGCCGGGACACCGGCGCCGGACCCAAGAAGGCGGAAACAACATATTCATCGAACATGGATGACTACGTAACTCCGCACAAGATTTTCCCCTACAACGTGGAATCGGCAAAGAAAGAACTGGTGGGCAAGCCGCTGTGGGTGAAGACGGGAAACGTCCTGCCGTACTACTCTTATGACGCGCATACCGTGAACTTCAAGAAACAAGCGGGGTTGTTGCCCCCGATAGCCAAGTTGCAGGTCAAAGACGTGGTGCTGGCACGCGACGCGACTCCCCCTAAAGTTGGAGAGATTACAGTAATTCAGAAAAAGATTATGGCGGTCTTCGAGAAGGTGGGCGAGCCCGGAACCTATGCAACTGCAATCGGCTCAAACACCAGCGATGACTATGCCTTCACCACGAACGACATGTTCTTTTTCGAAGACCCGCACGAACTCTACAAGCATTGGCCCGCAGAAACGTGGGCCGCAATTGATCAGCACCAGGCAAAACAGGGGATGAGTGAATTGCAAGCCGCTTTTGCTCTGGGAGCGAATATCAGCGCAGGTGAAGGCGATTATGGCAATCGCACGATTGAGTTTGCCAACGCCGGTAAGCCTGTGACTGTCGTTTTCGAAAAGAACAAGGCGACGAGCGTCACGCCGGGAAAAGCACAGTAGGCTCGCAAGAGCGGTGCATTGTCTCAATTGCGACATGCCGTATATGAGCAATTAGCCGCCGGTTTTGCGACTCTTTCTGGCCGCCGGCCTTTCCTCTTCCACCGGCAATGCCGGCGTGCCAACAGATGAGCGGATCGGCTTCTTCACCTCGGCCAGACTCATCTTGAGCGCTTCAAGAATATCCACTACCGGCGCCTTGTGTTTGGTCTCAACCGTTTCTACAATCTGCTTGCCTTCCACCTTGGCCTGGATCATGGCCATCAGGTTCTCGCGATAGGCATCGTGGTATTTCTGGGGTTCGAATTCGGCCAGCAGGGAATCGATGAGCATCTTGGCCATGGCCAGTTCCTTTTCTTTCACAATGCTGGTATCAGTGCGGAACTCTTCAACCTGGCGGATTTCATCCGGGTAATACATGGTATGCAGCAGAATGCCCTTTGGGCCAGGGCGCAGCACGACGATGTGTTCACGATTATGCATGGCGATTTTGGCCACACCCACGCAGCCGCTTTGGCGGAGCGCCTCAAATAGGAGTGCATAAGGCTTTTCGCCGGCTTCATCGGGCGCCATGTAATAAGAGCTTTCGAAAAATATTGCGTCGACTTCAGAGGCCTTGACGAATTCCAGAACTTCCATGGTCCTGGCGGTTTTCGGTGCGACCTTCTTTATATCTTCATCCTCGATGACGACGTATTTGTCTTTCTCATATTCGTAGCCCTTTACGATCTCACTGCGAGGGATAGGCTTATCCTCAAGCTGGCAATAAAGCACCTGCTTGACGCGGGAATTGTCCGCCTTATGAAGCTGGTTAAAGCCTACGGATTCGCTGCGGGCTGCGCTGTACAATTTGATGGGGAGTGACAGCAGACCAAAAGTGAGATGTCCCTTCCAAACGGTGCTGGCCATTTCATGATCTCCAGATATTAGGGCGTAGGGATTAATGAAAGCACAAAAAGCGGTGCAATACAATCTCACGAACAGGCTATGTCACTAGAAGAATACCGGCGAAAAAGAGTCTTTTCCAGAACACCCGAGCCTCCGGACAAGCCCAGTCGCGAAGAAGGCAACCGCTTTTTTATCCAACGACATAGCGCCCGACGCCTCCACTATGACTTGAGGCTGGAAATGGATGGCGTGCTCAAGTCCTGGGCCCTTCCCCATGGTCCCACGCTCGATCCTTCTATCAAGCGTCTGGCAGTTCATGTGGAAGACCATCCGCTCGACTACGGAAGCTTTGAAGGCACCATTCCCAGCGGTAACTACGGCGCCGGAAGCGTGACGCTGTGGGACCGCGGAACCTACGAGTGGCTCGGCCCCAAGACTCCGGCGCAGATGTGGGAGTCGGGCGATCTGAAGCTTCGCTTCCATGGACACAAGATCGTCGGCGAATTTGCGCTGGTTCGCACCAACCGCGCCAAGGGAAAAGATTGGCTGCTGATCAAGAAAAATGATTTTGCAGTTCGCGAAGGCTGGGACCCGGAAGCTGACACTCGCAGCGTACTGCAAGGTCCCGGAGATATTTCTTCCACCGAAGGTGCGATAAAGGCGGAAATGCCCGCGGCGCTTGAGCCGATGCTTGCAACTCTTGGAAATTCGGTGCCCAGTGGGACGGATTGGCTGTATGAAGTGAAATGGGATGGATACCGCGCGCTCTGCTTCCTCGAACGCGGCAAAGTGCGTATGCTTTCGCGCCGCGGCATAAAGCTGGACAAACAGTTCGCGACCGTAGCTGCTGCATTGGCGCAAACCGTGAAAGCCGATATGGCAATCATTGACGGCGAAGTTGTCGCGCTCGATGAAAATGGCAATCCCAGCTTCCAGCGGCTGCAAAACATGACCGGCTTCGGAACCAAGCCTGCGGTAAAAGGCGCGGCGCCATTCCTGAATTTTTTTGCCTTCGATCTCCTGTATCTGAATGGCTACGATCTGCGCAAGGCTGCGCTCATTGACCGCCGCCAGCTTTTGATGTCGATCCTGCTTCCGAGCGACGTGGTGCGGTATTCGGAACATTTCGTCGGCAAAGGCGGCGAACTGCTGCAGGCAGTGCGCGCCAAAGGGTTGGAAGGGATCGTGGCCAAGCAGGCGCAAAGCAGATATGAATCCAGGCGCAGCGGAAACTGGATCAAGATCAAAGTCACCTGCCAACAGGATTTTGTGGTGTGCGGATTTATTCTGGGCGAGCGGGAGCCCTTTGGCGCGCTGGTGCTGGGCTACTACAAGAATAAAAAGCTCGTCTATGCAGGCAATGTGGGTTCGGGCTTCACCCAGGAATCGCTCAAAGCTGTATTTGCGAAAATCAAGCCGCTGATCGCAAAGAGGCCGGTGCTGAGCGACGTCCCTAAAGAGATCGGCGAAGTCACATGGGTAAAACCGGATCTGGTGTGCCTGGTGAAGTTTACGTCGTGGACCAAAGACGACCGTCTGCGAGCGCCTGTCTTTCTGGGAATGCGAACCGAGGTCGCACCCGAAGAGGTGGTGCGGGAAACCGGCTTGCTGGCGGAAGAAGCGGAGCAGGAGTCGAAGCAGGAAGCCCTGCTGCCCGCCGACAAAGCCGAGACAACGCTGGATATCGATGGCCATCTGCTGAAATTTACGAACCTCAACAAAGTCTTCTATCCGGTAGAGGGTTACACCAAGCGCGACGTGATCAACTTCTATGCCGCAGTTGCGGATCTGCTGGTACCGCATCTGCAAGGCCGGCCGCTTTCGCTCAAGCGTTATCCCAACGGCATCGACCAGGATTTTTTCTTCCAGAAAGATGCTTCCGGATTTCCTGACTGGCTGCACCGGGAAGAACTTGCCGATGACCAAGAATCAAAGACGCGCGTAATTTGCGATGACAAAGCGTCATTGCTCTACCTGGCAAACCTCGGCTGCATCGATCAAAACCCATACATGAGCCGGCTGGGCACGCTGGAACATCCTGATTTTGTCCTAATCGACCTCGACCCTTACCACTGCGGGTATGATCGGATTGTGGAAGCGGCCCAGTTAGTGCGGGAAAAGCTGCGGCTGATCGGACTCACGGGTTATCCCAAGACCACCGGCGGAAACGGCATGCACGTCTATGTGCCGGTGGAACCGATTTACAGCTCGGCTCAAACCAGGCAATTCGCAGAGATCCTGGCGCGATGGGTGGCAGCCGAGCGGCCTGATCTCTTCACCACGCCGCGTATGGTTTCAGCCCGCGAGAAGGGCAAGGTTTATTTCGACTACCTGCAAAACGCCAGCGGCAAAACCATCTCAGCGCCCTATGTTTTGCGCGCGCACCCGGGCGCGCCAGTGGCCACGCCGCTCAAGTGGGACGAAGTTGTACCCGGACTAAAGCCAGCGCAGTTTCATATTGCCAACGTTTTGCGACGCTTTGATCGCGTTGGCGACTTGTTTTCCGGCGTGCGCAACAAGCCTCAGGAACTGGGTCCGGCAATCGAGAAGTTAGGCAAGGTGATGGGATAGCCGCTGCCTAGTTTGTGGCAGAAGATCCCCGCTTGCTGAGGTGTCCTGCGTGGTCCGTGGTGATTCCTGCTGCACCTTCCTGCATGGCTGCGCGTAACTCGGGCGAGATGGGCGTCTTCGTCAGCGTGTGCTGCTTAATTAACACGTAAACCGTCTCGGCCGTGACGATCACGCGGTCCTCTCCGGCAATGCGAAACTCGGCAGCCAGGGTGAAAGATGTGTTGCCGAGAGTCTTGGCGAAGACCGAAACCTCAAGAACCTGGTCAAAGCGGGCCGGGGCCTTCCATTCGATTGTCTGCTTCACCAGCTGAAAGTCCAGTTCGCCGCTGAAGAGTTGCTCGCCATAGCCGAGCGCGCGGAGAAACTCGGTGGTTGCCAGATCCACATATTCGGCATAGCGGGCATTGAACACGACTTTTTGCGCGTCACATTCACCATAACGCACGCGGAGATAGTATCGGAAATGGATGGACATATAATCAGCGTGCAATTTTACAGGGTGCGGCGCTCCAGCGCTCACCTCCGTGGTGAAAGGAATTGGGGTTCAGTAATCGATGCATTAGCCCACGAACCTGATATAAATCATCTGATGTTCGCCTCGCGCACCGACTGGAACCTGAAACCCAACCGTCTGGCGGAAGCGCTGGAGCGTCACAAGTCCAGCGGCCGGCGTCTGCTCGATCTCAGCGCCTCAAATCCTACCGAATGCGGCTTCAAGTATGACGCGCCAGCCATTATGCGGTCGCTCTGCGCTCCGGCATCGCTGCAGTATCACCCTGATCCAAAAGGATTGAAATCCGCCCGCCAGGCTGTGTGTGATTACTATGCCGAACACGGCGAACGCGTTGCCGTTGACGATCTGATCCTTACCGCCAGTACCAGCGAAGCCTACTCATTTATTTTCCGCCTGCTGTGTAATCCCGGCGACGAACTGCTGATCCCCACGCCTGGCTATCCGCTTTTTGATTTTCTAGCTGACGTGAATGACATAAAGCTCGCGCGCTATCCGCTCTTTTACGATCACGGCTGGCACATCGATGTGCATGCCCTTAAGCAGACCATCACGCCGCAGACGCGGGGCATCATTGTTGTCCATCCCAATAATCCAACCGGTCATTTCACTAAGCCGGAAGAAACCGAACAGCTCAACCAGATATGTTCCGCCAGCCAGATGGCCATCATTGCCGATGAAGTATTTCTCGACTTTTCTATGGCCGCAGCGCAGAAGAGTTTTGTTGCCAACGCCGGCGCATTGACGTTCACCATGAGCGGTGTCTCCAAGATTTCCGGTCTGCCGCAAATGAAATTTGCGTGGCTTGCGGTAAGCGGTCCTGAAGACACCAAGAGAGAAGCGTTGGCCCGGGTTGAGATGATCGCCGACACGTATCTTTCTCTGAATACGCCTGTTCAGCTGGCTGCGCCGGTGCTGTTGAAGCAGCGAACACAGTTTCAGCAGCAATTAATGGCGCGGGCGCGTAAGAACCTCGCCGAGCTTGATTCGCAACTACCAGGAAAGCACCACGTGAGCCGGCTGACAGTGGAAGGTGGATGGCACGCGGTTCTTCGCATTCCGGCCCGGCGCACGGACGAAGAACTGGCCATCGAACTCTTGGAAAAGCAGGACGTGTATCTGTATCCCGGACATTTTTACGATTTTCCCGGCGACGGATATCTTGTGGTGAGCCTGATCACGCCGGAGGAAGATTTCCGCGAAGGCCTGCGCAGGGTTTTAACTGCCATTTAGAGATTTTTTTCTAATAGTCCCGAAGCGCAGCGAGGGATCCCTTCCGCTAACAAGAGCATGGGTACAGAGCACTTTCGATGCGTGGCATTCCGTTATTGAATTTTGTGGGAGTCGGAAACGTCGAAGATTATAGGGGCTCCCTCGCTGTCGCTCGGGATGTTAGAAAAAGGGAATGCCATCAAATCTTGTTCGTGCGCAACGTCATGTCTCCCACTTCCACATGCGCATGCAGGTGATATTTGCCGGGACCAACAGTCTTGAATGCGCGCCACGGTCCGGTTTTCACGTTCTTGAAGATCGACGCATTCACATCGCCAATACGAACAGAAAAGTCCGCCTGGGCATAGTCCTGGGGACGTAGGGCGTTTAGCTCTAGGGAGCCGGCGCGTATTTCGATGTCTTTGTTGCCCTCAACATCGCCCACGCTCAGTCCGCCGGCGCTCATGCGCACGCGAAGATCGGTCTTGCGCGGGACTTCAATCACGGCATGGAAATTGGACTTAGGTCCGACAATCTTGAGGCGGTTCTGCCCATGTCCCGAGCCGATCTGCACTTCCACCTTACGCGGGTCTTCAGGGTTTCCTTCGTCATAAATAACGGCGATGCTGTCAGAAGAACTGGCCACAATCTGGTAGTCGCCTGAGCCAAGGTCGATTTCCAAGGGTTGATTGGGATCGGGTCGCAATTCATAACGTCGTTCATGGCCGGTTTGGGCTTGTCCCCATGTCAGGGACGCGGATAGCGCGAGTAAGAAAGGCAGGAGTCTTTTCATTACACGCCTCCTTGCATCCTATATACGCCGGTTGGACGAGAAAGGTTCCTGGAAGTCGTGAATTTATTTTGCGGGAATGTTTGCTGTGCTTGATGCCGATTGCCGCAGCTTATAACGTTGGATCTTTCCCGTTGCTGTCTTGGGCAGTTCCGTTACCACTTCAAATATCTGGGGACACTTATACGAGGCCAGTCTCTCCAGTAGGTGTTGCCGAATCCCTTCAATCATCTGCGGGGTATTACTCACGCCGCTCTTCAGCACCACATAAGCTGCAGGCTTCACCAGATTGTTGCCGTCGGCGTTTCCGATCGCGGCCGCTTCCTGCACCATGGGATGTTCCATAAGAACGTTCTCGATTTCTATTGGACTTACCCACATGCCCTTGACCTTCATCATGTCGTCGTTGCGGCCCACGTACCAATAATAGCCATCGGGATCGCGATAGTATTTGTCGCCTGTCCGGATCCAGTGCCCTTGAATGGTCTCTTTCGTTTTCTCATGCTGGTTCCAATAGGACGCGCAGACCGAATCGCCTTTGATCAACAGGCTGCCGATCTCACCGTCAGGAACATCTTTCCCATTTTCGTCCACGATGCGCGCTTCATAGCCCGGCATGATCTGCCCACTCGATCCGGGCCGCACCGCACCCGGACGGTTAGCGATGAACATATGCAGAGCCTCGGTCGATCCAATGGCATCCAGAATCTCAACGTTAAAGCGTTCCTTGAAGCGATGGAACAGCGTTGCTGGAAGCGCCTCACCAGCGGACACGGCATAACGCACGGTGGAAAGATCAAAGTCCGGTCCGCCTTGGCGGTTGTAAGAAAGCAGACTGGCATAGTTTGAAGGCACGGAAAAGAACAGCGTCGGCTTGTGCTTTTCAATCACTGAGAATATGTTCGGCGGTGAGGGCGATCCCGGCCACAGAATGCTGGTGGCGCCAACGGAGAGGGCAAAATAGAGTCCATTGCCCAGCCCATAGGCAAAGAACATCTTGGCCACGCTGAAAAAGCGATCATTTTCCGTGATCCTCAGAATATTTTTGGCGTAAAGGTCGGCACATACCACCATGTCATGGTGTAAATGAACGCAGCCTTTGGGGAAGCCGGTGCTGCCGGAAGAGTACAGCCAGAATGCGGCATCATCTTTTGTCGTTGGCTCCGGCTCAAGTTCAGGAGAACTGTCATCAAGAAGCTTCTGCAGTGATTTCATTCCTTCCGTCACCTCGCCGAACACGACTATGGTCTTCAGGTAGCGCAGCTTTTCTTTGGGGATTGCCAATATCTGCGGCAGCAGAGCTTCACTCACAATCAGCACGCGTGCGCGCGAATCGTTGAGCATGTATTCATATTCGTGCGGCTTGAGCAGGGTATTGATCGGAATAGGAACGGCGCCAATCTTGATGCCGCCAAAGAAGCAGTAAGGGAATTCCGGCGTATCCAATAGCAGCAGCCCAACGCGTTCTTCTTGCCGCACGCCCAATTTCTTGAGCGCATTACCGGCGCGATTGACCCGTTCGAACAACTGTTGGTAGGTCACGCGCTCATCGCCACATTCATAGGCGATTCTGTTTCCGCGGCCTTCCTGGATGTGGCAATCGATAAAATGAGTCGCCACATTAAAGATCGTTGGCAGTTTGATAGATTTCATTTTCTGAAATCTCGACCCTTGACCCTGAGCTTGCGAAGGGAAATGGGGAGAGAGCCCTGTCATTATAAATACCGGTATTCAAGTTGCGCGCTTTCATAGCGATAGGGGCCTCTCGCTTCGCTTCGGGGTTACAGAAAAAGGCTAATATACCCGGAACTTCTGCCTGTTCCCAGACGTAACTATTGCCAGTCGGAGGGTGCAAAGCATGATAATTTTGCGCTTCCCGTTAATAACAGGGTTCTTCTCTCGTCTGACATCTTGAGAGGAGCACCGTACTCAATTGCAGGCCACAATGCAAATAGCGCAGGCGAATATGGCAGTCATGGCCGGAGACAATTTCTCCCCGGGGCTGGAGCGGATATTTCTGGAGCACAAGGACCTCGTTTACCGGGCCGCTTATCGTGTAACCGGCAATGCGAGCGACGCGGAAGACGTGTTGCAAACCGTTTTTTTGCGGCTGGTGCGACTGGAGCAATTTCCGGAAATTTCCAACCTTCCGGGTTATCTGCACCGTTCCGCGGTGAACGCATCTCTGGACTTGCTGCGTGGGAAAAAGGAAACTTTTTCCCTGGATGAAGATCCGAACCAGACTGAAGTGGTGTCAACGGACCATGGACCCCACTCAGCCGAACTCAGGGACTGGTTGCGCCATGCTCTGGCGAAACTGAATCCACGCTGGGCGGAAATGTTTGTGCTTCGCTTTATAGAGGATTACAGCAATCGTGAAATAGCCGGACTTATGAATACATCGGCTGCGGTGGTTGCTGTGGTGCTGCATCGTACGCGTACTCAACTGAAGAAGGATTTTAGAGGATCGACGAGGGAAACCCGATGAAGCATCAGAAAACAAATCGCGCAAATAATCCGGGCGAACATCTGGACCAGACGCTCAATGCCATGCGTGCCCAGCAGCCGGACCAAGAGACGATGAATGCCGCCGGAGAGCGGGTCTGGCAACGAGTAAGTCAGGTAGCATCCTTTGCGTCTACCGCTCAGGTTGAGTCCATCCACGGCTGTGACGACGTGCGCACTTTGCTGCCGCAATATCGTAGCGGACAACTCACTGCGGCCCGGGCTTTGCTGGTGGAATCCCACCTGCATGAATGTGTCACCTGCCGGCACGAAGCCAAGACCGGTAAACGCGAACGCAGCGCGCCGGCGCCGTGGAAGACGGAGCTTCCGCAGGTCGGGAACACCGGATTCCGCTGGGTGGCCGCGACTGCAGCAATCGCTCTCTTTGCCGTCGCAACTTACTTTGCGCAAGACAAGTTCTTCTCCGGCCCTCAGGGTATGCGGGCCCGTGTGGAATCCTTGAATGGTGTGTTGAATCGTGTGGGCTATAGCGGCGATCAGCCGCTCAAGGTAGGCGACGAAGTCACGGAAGGCCAGATGGTTCGCACCGGTGGCGCCTCGCACGCTATGCTGCGGCTGCGTGACGGGTCAGTGGTGGAAATGAATGAGCGCGCCCAGTTTGGCGTATCGATGGGCCGCAAAGATACTACGATCCAACTTGAGCGCGGCAACATCATCATTCAGGCCGCAAAGCGTACAAGTGGCCACCTTTATGTGGCAGCGCGGGATTGTCGCGTCTCTGTCACCGGCACGGTGTTTTCCGTAAACGCCGGCATGAAAGGTTCGCGCGTGTCTGTGATTGAAGGTGAAGTGCGCGTCGCCGAAGCCGGCGCCGAAAAAGTCCTACATTCTGGTGATCAGCTAACGACCAATGTCAGCCTGGCAACGGTCCCGGTGAAACAGGAGATTGCGTGGAGCCAGAATCTGGATAAACATCTGGCACTGCTGGCGGAGTTTGCTCACTTAAGCAACAAACTGGAAGCAGTGCAGTTTCCTGGTCTTCGTTACAAGAGCAACGTGCTGGCGACTCTGCCCGCGAATACAGTTGTTTTCGCCGGCATCCCCAACCTCGGTGACGCAGTCCAGCAAGCCGATAAACTCTTCCAGCAGGAATTGCAGGAATCAGCTGTACTGCGCGAGTGGTGGCAGCAGGTGCAATCAGGTAAGAAAAACGGCCCGGAGTTTGACGAGATCATCGGCTACGTTCACGATCTTGGCCAGTATCTGGGTGACGAAATTGTCTTCTCCGTCGCGCTCAATGGACACGATGGCCATCCTCTGGTAGTCGCACAGGTGCAACATGACGGCCTGAAGCAATTCATTCAACAGGAAGCGGCGAAGTATGCGGGAACCAGGGAGCACATACGCGCTGTGGACGAGCAGGAGCTGAATCAGATTCCCGCGCAGCAAGGGAAGCAACTTTTGATCCTCGTCCGCTCTGACTTTGTTGCCGCGGCTCATGACGCTGCCACGCTTAAACAATTTGTCGCGGGATTGAACGCGAGTGGCGGCGGATTTGCCGGCACTCCATTTGGTCAACGCATGGCAGCGCAGTACAAGAACGGAACTGAGATCTTGTTCGGAGCAAACCTGGCAGAGATGACGTCAGCGCATCGTCCGAGCAATCCCGAACAGAATTCGCACTTTGCGCTTACCGGCCTGGCTGACGTTGAATACCTGATCGCTGAACGCAAGGGAAGCGGCGCACAGGTGCAGAACCACGCTCAACTGACCTTCGTGAAACAGCGTAGCGGACTGGCTTCATGGCTCGCGGCGCCAGCTCCGATCGGCGGATTGGATTTTGTCTCCAAGGATGCAGGAGCGGTGGCTGCGTTCATCTCCAAGAACCCGGCGGACATGTTGGATGATGTCTTAAATATCGCTGACGCTTCTGGTAAGAACGCTTCCGCAAAAATCTCAGAGGGGGAATCCGAGCTGAAAATCAGGTTCCATCAGGACCTGGCGGATACGCTTGGCGGAGAAGTAACTGTCGCCCTGGATGGCCCCATCCTGCCGACGCCATCATGGAAAATTGTGGCTGAGGTTAAAGATCCTGGCCGCCTGCAATCCACAATCCAGCAGCTGGTTACAGATGTAAATGATCACGTCAAAGGCGAACATCCGGGGCTGGCTCTGGACCAGAATACAGCCAACGGGCTGACGTTTTACACAATCCGCCACCTCGATGCAACAAAACCCTTCGAGGCTACGTATACATTTACTGACGGATACATGATCGTTGGTCCAAGCAGGGCACTGGTTATGAACGCAATTGCCATTCACCAAAGCGGAAATTCGCTGGCGCATTCTGCGGAATTCCGGGCGCTGCTGCCCCAGGATGAACAAGCTGATGTTTCCGCTGTGCTTTACCAGAATCTGGCGCCGGTCATCGGACCGATCGCCCAGCAGCTTAGCGCTTCGCAATTGCAGTCATTGAAGCAGATTGCGGCGGATACCAAACCCAGCGTCGTCTGCGCTTATGGTGAAAACAACGCCATTCGTGTAGCCAGTAGCAGCCGGCTATTCGGCTTTGATTTAAACACATTGGCTCTCACCACATTGATGAATGTGGTACAGCCCTCACGAGCGCACGGAGCGCCTACCCGAGAGTAAGAGGCCGGATGCCTGCAACTATTGAAATGCAAAACCTGACAGTGCAGCTGGCCAACAGGACGATCCTGAACCAGTTGAACGGCTCACTGTCAGGTCGTTGTATCGGACTGCTGGGCCCGAACGGGTCGGGTAAGTCAACCCTGATCAATACTCTGCTGGGATTCTATGAACCGGTAGCCGGCGCGGCCCGCATCTTTGGCAAGGAAGTTAAGAGCAACTTGCGGGAACTGCGCGCCATGATTGGCTACATGCCGGAAAGCGATGCTTTCATTGCCGATATGACTGGCGTCCGTTTTGTACGTTATATGGCGGAACTTTCCGGTCTTCCGCGCGGTGAGGCCATGGAGCGTGCGCACGAAGCATTTTTCTATGTGGGCCTGGGTGAAGCGCGTTATCGCAAGCTTGGGACGTACTCTCTGGGCATGAAGCAGCTGGCCAAGCTGGCGCAGGCGATCGCACACGGCCCGAAGCTGGTATTGCTCGATGAGCCCACGAACGGTCTTGATCCTGAAGCGCGCGTACGTATGCTGCAACTGGTGCGCGAGATTCGCGACACCGGCGAAATCAGCGTGTTGATCTCTTCGCACCTGCTGCGCGATATTGAAGAGTGCTGTGATCAGGTACTGATCCTCAAAGACGGCCGGATCGCCGCGTTGTGCAATCTGGAAGAGGAGCGCAAGGCCAATCTCAAATTTCTTGAACTGGAAGTCACGCAGGGCAACGGCTTTTTAGAGTCCGTGCGCGGGCTGGGCTGTGAATGCGCCAGCTTCGGCGCCGGACGCGTCCGCATTGTGCTACCAGACAATATTGACCTGCGCCAAATTTACCGCACCGCCGCAGAGCATGAAGTGCAGATTCGTCGCATGAACTATCGGAGAGATTCATTGGAAGACATCTTCCTGAAAGCGATGGCGGGAACCCCGCAAGCCCAAGGGAGCGCCAATGGCCGTATATAAACGCACTTATAAGGCTTACTCAGGCGCGCTCACGCCAGCATGGTCGCGTTTTACTGTGCTCTCGCGTTACGGACTGTCGACTCTGTTCAATTCGCGGCCATTCACCGCCTATACGGTCTTATGCTTCCTGCCATTTCTGGTGGGACTGGCTTACATCTATTTCTTTCACAGCGCCGCCGCCCAGGCCATCCTAGGTGTTCGCATGGGTAGCGACACTCCGGGCCAGATTAACAACGATTGGTTCCTGGGATTTCTTGGTATTGAAGCTGGAATGGGATTTGTTCTTGCCGCCTGGGGCGGTCCCGGAATGATCACGAAAGATTTTGCTAATCATTCCGTGCAACTCTATCTCAGCCGGCCGATCTCAAGGACCGAGTATTTGTTCGGTAAAGTTTCTGTTCTGGCCGCATTGCTCTCCTGCACCACCTGGATTCCCGCTCTTATATTGTTCTTCGTCAAAGCTGAGCTCCAGGGGCATGGTTGGCTCTGGGAAAATCTTTGGATGGCCGGTTCGATCATCCTTAGCTGCCTAATCTGGATTGCCATAATCTCGCTGATTTCGATGGCTGTGGCAGTCTGGGTAAAGTGGCGTATTGCCGCCACAGCTCTCATGCTGGGAATATTTTTTCTATTGCCTGCGGCGGCACAAATACTGGACGCAATTTTGCGCACACAATGGGGAAATGTGTTCAACATTACTCATATGATTTCGCTGGTCTGGATGCGTCTCTTTCGCGAGGGCAACGCTGAACTTCCCCCGGCCTTGCGTGGTATTCCGCTCTGGGCGGCTTGGGCATCATTGCTATCGACGTGTGCTGCCTGCTTCTGGCTGCTTGATCGCAAGCTGCGAGCGCGCGAGGTGGAGCGCTCATGATCAACCCGAACAGCAGCATCATTTTCGAGAATGTCTCCAAGTTTTACGGCGAAGTGCTCGGCGTGAACCGCGTGAGTCTGACGCTTCCGCCCGGCGTGACCAGCCTGGTCGGGCCGAACGGCTCCGGCAAAACAACGCTGATGAACCTGGTGACCGGCCTCGTGCGTCCTACGCAGGGTCGCGTCAGCGTGCTTGGTCTCACGCCTGACGAGCCGGAAGAATTCTTTCGCCACGTCGGCTACTGCACACAGTTTGATTCCTTTCCCAAAGGCGTGACTGGTTTTGAATTCATTCAGCAGTCACTGCTGCTGCGCGGAATCGGCGGAGCGGAAGCCTCACGCCTGGCAAAGGAAGCGATTGATCGTGTCACCATGGGCGACGCCGCCCATCGCCGTGTGGCGGGCTATAGCAAGGGTATGCGTCAGCGCATTCGCCTGGCCCAGGCCATTGCGCATCATCCCACAGTTCTGGTGCTCGACGAGCCGCTGAATGGCCTCGACCCCATGGCCCGCGCTGAGTCCATCAACTTGTTCGAAGCTTTGGGTAAACAAGGCCTGCACGTGATTATTTCCAGCCATGTTCTTCACGAAGTGGACAAGATTTCCGATCAGGTTGTTCTGATGAGCTTCGGCTACGTTGTGGCGGAAGGACAGATACATGGGGTACGCACTGAAGTAAAGGAACATCCCATGCAGATTCTTGTCCGATGCGCGCGCCCCGGCCTGCTCGCCTCACGGTTGTTTTCGCAGGACCACGTGGTGGAGGCCAAGCTGAACAATGATGGCAAAGGCGTTCTGGTTCGCACCAAGGACGCAGACCAGTTTTACCAGCTCCTCAACAAGATTGTGGTGGAGGAAGACTTTGCCGTTGATACTGTGGCGCCCAACGATGATGACGTGAACTCCGTCTATCAATATCTGATCGGCAGCGGAGGAGGAACCGTATGAGCTCGGCAGCGGTCGCGCGTCCGCGCAAGTCGTTCAGTGAACTTCCCTGGCAGTTATGGGCATCCCAGCTGGCGGCCGTTCTTCGCATTGAGATCAAGAAGACCCTTTGGATGCGCCGCAGCATCTGGATCTACCTGCTGGCATTTGCGCCCGCCGTGATGTTTGGTATTCACGCACTCACCAGCCCGATGGGGCGCAATTGCAGTATTGATGAAGACACCAAGGTGCTGGCCTATACGTTCCAGATATTTTATTTGCGCGTCGGAATCTTTTTCGGTTGCATGGGACTGTTTACATGGCTGTTCCGCGGCGAGATCGTAGAAAAGAGCCTGCATTATTACTTCCTCTCGCCCATGCGGCGTGAACTGCTGGTAGCGGGGAAGTTTCTGGCCGGATTGATCACGACATCCCTGGTCTTTGGCGCTTCAGTGCTGCTCTGTTTCACTCTGGTATACGGGCATTTTGGCGCGCCAGGACGGGCGTTTGTATTCAACGGCCCTGGTCTTGGCCAGCTCGGTTCTTATCTTCTTGTGACCGTACTTGCATGCCTGGGATTTGGCTCCATCTTTCTTGCGCTCAGCCTGCTATTCAAGAATCCAATCCTGCCCGGTGTTGCGGTTCTCCTCTGGGAATCCTTTCACGCGGTTGCGCCTTCACTGCTGCAAAAATTTAGCGTCACGTTTTACCTCAAGCAGCTTTCGCCGGTAGCCATTCCGCCGGACGGCATCATGGCGCTCTTTACGGTGATGGCTGAGCCGGTATCGCCCTGGCTGGCGATTCCGGGACTGCTCTGCCTGAGCGCGGCAATTCTTGTGTTCGCGGCTTACAGTATCCGGCGGACTGAGATCAGTTATCTAGCCGACTAATGCATACCTCAAGCAAACTCACTGGCCACTGCTGTCATCGTAGCTTGAGAGTAGTTGCCCAATGACGTAATCTATTCCGTGGTTCCAGAGTGAGGTTCGCCATGTCACTTCGAACAGTCGCCCTCCTGTTGATTTTTTCGTCCAGCACCGTTCTTTTTTCCCAGACGCAGGCTCCGGCGCCTCCACCACAAACACCGCGCCAGGCCCTCATTGAAATGATTACCGGTGGTGAGCAGGGTGCAATGAAACACCTGACCGTCGAGATGCAGAAGAGCCTGCAAGGCGACGGCAAGAACAATTCCTCAGCGCAACTGGCAGTCTTAGATCAAATAAAAGCTGCATCTTCAGAATTTCAGGTCTTTGAGACTGGCCAGGTATTGCTTGCCACGAATGACCCAAAGACTCATGAAAAGTATGAAATCCACGTGGACAGCGACGACCTCAGCGGCGACACGGACAATATTGATCTTTCTTTTCACCAGTTTCGCGATGGGACTGAGCAAGACATGCCCTATGCCACGATGCTTTCGCGTTTTACTGTCGGAATGAAGCGACAGGCTGATATCTGGCGACTGAATGATGTTTCGATCAACATCAAAGTTCCGCTTGGCGATCCGAAACTATTAGAAAAATTCGGCAACGGCATGCCTGGGATGATTGGAGGCAAAATCGGCGGGAGCTCAGCTGGCACACCGGAAAAACCCAGAGACCTGCCTCCCAAAGAAGCAATTATGATGGTAGCTTTTGCCGAGTCAACTTTTGCCGGAATGCATCCTGACATAGGATTTACCTGCTCTCTAGTCGATCTTGCAGAGCCCAATCCTTTCAACGTGGACACGCGCATTTTTAGCGGTGAGCCATATCGTGGTTACAAGTTTGCATTGAGTGGCTGCCAAGGTAAGCCTGCCGGGAGTTTCCACCTAATCGCAGAGCCAGTCTCGCCGGCGGCAGGAGCTAAGGCATATTGTACTGACGCTACGCACAATGTCCGCACGAGTGACGACGGACGCGGTAGTAGCTGCCTGACATCCGGCAAGATCGATCGAACTGCACAACACGGCGACGGCGGCCTGACTTCCGTGGGTGTTGATGTCCACGTGCATCCTGAAAAGCCCAAGCCGTGAACTAAGGCTACTTCTGCAGGAACGGATTCGTCTCTCGCTCTTCGCCGATGGTCGTGACCGGGCCGTGTCCGGGCACCACTTCCGTCTCATCCGGCAGCGCCAGGACTTGTGTATGCAATGAACGCATGATTTTGTCCATCGAACCACCAGGCAGATCAGTGCGGCCGATGCTGCCGGCAAAGAGCGTGTCTCCGGCGATCAGCTTTTTTTCTTCGGGAAAATAAAGGCAGATACTGCCTTCAGTGTGTCCCGGAGTATGAATCACGTTTGACGATATCTCGCCAATCTTCAGCACGCGCCCCTGGCTCACCGCCTCATCCACTTGAACCTCTCCGGGCGGTCTCATGCCGACCCACGCCGCTTGCATGTCCAGCATCTTCAGCAGCGCATAGTCATTTTGATTCATAAGAATGGAAGCGCCCGTAGCCGCTTTTAGCTTCATCGCGCCGCCCACATGGTCAATGTGAGCATGCGTGATCACAATCTGCTTAAGCGTGAGCCCTTCCTGGCGCAGGATTTCCAGAATTCCTTCAATCTGGTCGCCGGGATCGATCACCATGGCCTCATGGGTCTGCTCATCGCCAATAATTGAGCAGTTGCATTGCAGCGGACCGACAGGAAAGATTTTGTGGATCATAGCAATATGCTAATCGCTGAAAGCGTTCCTAGCCAGTTGTAACGGCGATTTACGATTTACACGTCAAGCAGGGAAGCGCTATACAAAGCAAGAGCCGCCCGCGGGCGGCTTTGCTGCAATCGAAAAGCGGCTATTTTTTCGGCGTTTCCACAGGCGTGGGGACTTTGTCCATAACGGAAGACGAACCACGCAGACTGGTGATATATGTCAGTGTCATTGACGTAAGCATGAAGATGATGGCGCACCAGGTGGTTAACCGGGAAAATACAGTAGCCGTGCCGCGGGGACCGAAGGCCGTCTGGCTGCCCATTCCGCCAAAGGTGGCGGCAATGTCGGCGCTCTTGCCGTGTTGCAGCAGCACCACCACAATCAATACCGCGCACACAATTACATGAACAATGGTTATCAAAACACTAATCATCTGTTTGTTGAAAATCCTTTCAAAACTTGGTGCGGAAGGGGGGATTTGAACCCCCACGCCTTTCGGCGCCACCCCCTCAAGATGGTGTGTCTGCCAGTTCCACCACTTCCGCTCTGGGCCTGTTTGCACCCTCGAGCGCAGAACGCCGGATGGGAGAAAAAGGAAAGTTGATTATAACAAACTCTGTTTGTCTGACCTAAACGTCAAGTTGTTCCACGCGGCCCGGCTCAGGTTTTGGATCGACAAGCGCATCGACCTTACGTACCCCCTTCCCCTACACCCCATCTAGCATTCCAAAGCACTTATGCGATTCAATCCCTGGGATGGTCGACCGACTTATTCATTCCGATCATTGTCATCAGCGCAAATCAGTGGCAGAGCTTACTTTTCCTGATCACCCGATGTCCCGATCACCGGATCACCCGATCTCTGTACCACCCCCACCCGGCCTTTTTCCAACTTTTGTTGCAAACAAAACACTTTCTCCATTCGACGCGTGGGTCTCCCTTGCGTCACGCTTGGGTGGCCCTTGGGCCACGCTTGGGCCACCCAAGGGCCATCCAATCCCAAACCCAATCGGCTGAGGGTCGTCATCTAGGGGTGATCGTTAAGGCTATCGGTCCCATCCTTCCGGGGTTGATTCTGGCTAGTTGCCAATTGCTAATTGCCAATTGCTAAATTGTCAAAGACCGTGCGCACTTCGGCGCTGCTGTACTGTAGCGCAATTCATGCCGGCAATCACGCGCGAAGTAGTTCACTCGCAGCGGACATGTCTTTTGCGACCCTCTGCTTAACATGGTTCATTGTCCAGATGGTCAAGCCATGTAACCGCCTTTCTCCAATTCCTAACGACATATCGATGCTCACAACATATCGCTTTCGCGGAGTTTGAAAAGGGTGAGAACAATGCTGCAAATCATGGGTGTATGCAAGTACATTGAAGCTTCGCTACATACATCGGAATCTGGTGAAGCGGGTTGGTAACTTATCCAGCTACAAACCATAGAAAGTAAGTATTGGAAATCCAGTCGCCCGTCATGATGAACTCTGGCCAGCTCTGCTTTTCAGTCATGCGCAGAGCAAAAAATGGAGGAGTTCATGAATGAAGAGAAGGTGCAGTCCCCTATTGAATCGGGTATAACATCAACTCAGTCAGTTCTCCAGCAAAAAGCAAGTTCTCTAGCCGCGGCTCCGAGCAACGGGACGCCCACAGACAAAAAGAAAAGCGATAACAAAAACCATGATCACAACCTGCCGGCCGATCGCAGCCGCCGTTTGTTCATTGGCAAGGCCGGCGGCTTAACCGCAATGGCATTGGCTTCGGCAGTCGTTCCACTGCAACCTTTGCTCGGCGGTAAAGAGTCGACCGCAGAAGCATCGGTGATAACCTACAACGAAACGGAACGCACCAGAGACAGCTTTATCTACCGCAAGCAGGAAGCCCAAGCGGAAAGAATCAATCCTGGGGTCGCGGCAGACAATGGAGACGCGGCACGCTACACGGACCACAGCGGCACCTGGAGCAAAGCGCTGGTGCATGACAATCTTGAGCTGGTAAATCAAACCTCCTACACCAGCTTTACCAATGCCCTCACCAGCGGGAACTTTACCGATTTTGAGAACATCATCGTCGGCAATCCCGGCGGAACCAATCCTAACGCGGAGCTGAATGGTCCCCAGACCTCGCTGGCCTTTGACCTCGAAGGTCTGGATTCGCATGCCACTGTCATTGAGCCGGCGCCCACGACAGCCAGCGCGCAGACCGCTGACGAGGAAGTAGAACACTACTGGGCAGCCATGCTGCGCGACGTGCATTTCAGTGATTATGACGGCAACCCGACGGCCCAGGCGGCTGCTGCCGAATTGAATGGTCTCACCTACATCAAAAGCGCCGCGAATAATGAGTATCCATTCCCGGTCACGACGAAAAATCTGTTCCGCGGCCAGATCGTCAAAGGTGACGGCAATGTTCAGGGGCCCTATCTCTCTCAGTTCCTCCTGCAGCCGACCTTTTTTGGTGCGCAACCCATCAGCCAGATGTATAAGGTCTTCTCGCCCAACCAGAACTTCATGACCAGTGTGACGGAGTTCATGAATGTGCAAAATGGCCATGCGCCAAGCGGCGTGCTGGCGTTCGATCCTACGTTTCGTCACATTCGCAATGGCCGTGATCTCGCTTCATACACCCACGTGGACGTACTCCATGAAGCATACTTTATCGCCTTCCTGGTGTTGGCTGGCATCAGTGCGCCGCTTAACCCAGGCAATCCCTATGGTGTTAGAGAAAGTGGCGGGAGGGCAATCGGTAATAAGTCCGAACACGGCTTTGGCACGCTGGACCCGGCGGACTGCGCCGCTACGCTGCCTGAAATGGCAACGCGGGCCCTCAAAGCCGCGTGGTTCCACAAATGGATCGTCAACCTCCGTCAGCGTCCGGAAGAGTACGGCGCCCTGATCCAGGCACGGAAGACCAACAGAGTTCCTCTGCCACAGGCGGCAAACGACTTGCACCCCGACGTTCTGAATTCACAGGCGGTGGCCAAAACCTTTGCGCAGTTTGGCACCTACCTGCTACCGCAAGCGTTCCCAGAGGGCGCTCCGGCCCATCCGTGCTACCCGACGGGCCACGGAACTGTTGCTGGGGCTTGCATCACCGCCTTAAAGTTCTTCTTTGACGGCAGCCAGAAGATCCAGCCATTGCTCCAGGCTGCAGGCAGTGATGTGATGGCGCCCAGCTCGGACGGCCTCTCCCCAGTTGCTTATACCGGTACAGACGCCGCCAATCTAACCGTCAACGGTGAGCTCTTAAAACTGGCGTTTAACATCTCGTTTGGTCACGGCATTCACGCCGGCATCCACTTCCGCAGCTCCACCCGAGCTTCTATTCTGTTGGGCGAGCAGGTCGGAATCAGCGTGCTCAAAGACCGATCACAGGGTTACAACGAGCCGTTCAACATTAGTATCACCAAGTTTGACGGCACAACTCAAACCTTCACCAACACGGGTAACGATCCATTTGTTGCTATTGCAGATACTTGCCCGTAACCGTCTCGCGTAGTTGTTTGACGGAAACTGGATACTGGGCTAACAACGTTAGCCCAGTATCCAAGCAAGAAACCTACAACAGTCCCAGAGTTGCTGTATCCATGAGCGGGTTCTTTGCCTCACTTTCAAGGCAATGCTTTCTAAGCGCTTTTCCTTAAGTCAAGAAACGGTACTCCGCTCGTTGACTTGTCATCTTGTTCCCCGAAGCGCGGACCATCTCTCAGTACACCTGATGCGGCCTCTTGCTCGGTCTGACAGCGCCTCAGATCAACTATTCTGCGGACCTCTGCTTTGGTATCGTGTATTTCCTGCAGGATGACCAAAGCACGAGGTAGGAAGGATTCCCCCAGCGGGGTGAGCTTTGCTGCCCTGGGCAAGCGGTAGAACAACTTTCCCCCAAGCTCATCTTCCAACTTCAATATCTGATGTGACAACGATGGCTGGGCGACATATTCTGCCTCCGCAGCCCGTGTAAAAGTACCGTGTTTGGCAATCGCACAGAAATATCTAAGTTGATGGATTTCCACGTTCGGCCTCCTACCTGCAAAAAGCGGCGATCTCGAGACCTTTCGGCCTCGCAGGATAAACCCCTTGAAGTTGCTGTGGGACCCGATAATGAAACGGCGACATTAGCTACATACAGCTTCAGCCTGTCACCTTGGCTCTTGATAAGTGAGCATTAGAAAAATCTGAAAAGCCGGCGTTGTTTCCGAACTTCTTCGTTTCAGATATTTTTCTATTCAAAAAGCAAATGGCCCTTGGCAGGGAGTTAAGAGTATAGAACAATTCTCAAGAAATTTGTGCGCCAAATTCCTATTGGATTGCGTTCCATTTCGGGAATTGAAGCGTCAATATCTACTATCGCTCAGCGCTATATTCCGCGGGCCGCCACATTCCTTCGGTGCTCTTTGTAAGGGGGATTCAATACCTTTGCGGTTCAGCTTACCATTTCACAATCGCCGCAAACGCCTTCGCATCCAGGCTCGCTCCGCCCACCAGCGCGCCGTCGATCTCCGGCTGTGACATCAATGCCGTCGCGTTTTCCGGCTTGACGCTGCCGCCGTAAAGAATCCGCATTTTCGCAGCGACATCGTCGCCGAAAGCTTCGGCAGCTTGGGCTCGGATCACACGATGTGCTTCCGCCGCCAGCTCCGGAGTTGCCGTCTTGCCCGTGCCGATTGCCCACACTGGTTCGTAAGCCACGATAATGGTATGGGCTCCGCCGGCAGATATTTCGCGGAAAGCGATACCGCATTGCCGCCGCAAAATGTCTTCTGTAACGCCCGCTTCGCGCTCCTGCAAAACTTCACCCACACAGACAATCGGTTTCAATCCCGCCACCAAAGCGGCCCGCAGCTTGAGGTTTACCGTGTCATCGGTTTCACCAAAGTACTGTCGGCGCTCGGAGTGGCCAATGATGACGTGTGAGCATCCCACGGCGTGCAGCATCTGAGCAGAAACAGCTCCGGTGTACGCGCCTTCACTCTCCCAGAACATGTCCTGGCCGCCAAGGGCAATCTTGCTGCCGCGCAGCGCCCATCCTACCTGGGGAATCAGCACAAACGGCGGACAAATCACAATCTCGTCGCGGGTGTGCTCCGCCACCAGCGGCACAAAAGCGGACACAAACGCCTGTGCCTGCTCCGGCGTTTTATACATCTTCCAGTTGCCGGCGATGAGCTTTTTTCTCATGCTTCAGCCTTGATCTTGTAGTGGGGGAAGTCACGGCTAAGCTCTTCTGCCGCCGCAGCATAGGCTTTGTATGTGCGCTCGTCAAACAACACAAAGCGGACCTGCTTGACCGACTTTGGTTCATACAGGAGATCAGCGATTGCACGCAGCGCTATTTGCGCTGCTGGTCCCACCGGATAGCCAAACGCTCCCGTGGAAACGGAAGGGAAGCTCACGCTGGTACAGGTCTTTAAATTAGCCTGTTCCATGGAGTTGCAGTAGCAGCTCTCAAGGATTTGCGGTTCGTTGACTTTGCCGCCCTGCCACACCGGGCCCACGGTATGAATGACGTATCGCGCTTTCAGGTTACCGGCAGAAGTAGTAACCGCTTGTCCCGGTGGCAGAGGGCCGCGCTGTTCGCGAACTTTCTTGCATTCGGCCAGCAGAGATGGTCCGGCACCCTGGTGAATGGCGCCATCCACGCCGCCTCCGCCCAGCAGCCCAGAGTTGGCCGCATTCACAATAGCGTCAGTGTTTTCCTCGGTGATGTCACCCATCACCAATTCAAGAGTGGCCTTCGAGCCAATTCGATATCGCACGTTGTGCGCCATTTTTATTTGTCAGTAAGCGCTTCCACGCCGGGAAGTTTTTTGCCTTCCAGAAATTCCAGGGAAGCTCCACCGCCGGTGGAGATATGCGTGATCTTGTCCGCCAGGCCGGACTGATGAACAGCGGCAACTGAATCTCCACCGCCGACGATGGAAGTCGCGCCGCGATTACCGGCAACGGCTTCGGCGATCTTCATAGTACCCCGGGCGAAAGGTGCTACTTCAAAAACGCCCATGGGGCCATTCCACACAATCGTCTTGGCGGCCGCAATCTCTTTGCTGAAAGCAGCAATGGTCTCGGGACCAATATCAAGACCCATCTGATCGCTCGGGATTCCCTGGCTGGTCTTGACGGTTTGAGTTTTGGCGGAAGCGTCAATTTTCTCCGCCACCACATTGTCCAGGGGCAGGAGCAGTCTGACGTTCTTGCTTTTTGCATCCTGTAGAAGAGAAAGCGCCAGCTCGATTTTGTCCTCTTCAACCAGGGACTTTCCTACCTGCTTGCCCTCGGCTTTTAAGAAGGTATAAGCCATGGCGCCCCCGATCAGCAGAGAGTCCACTTTGGTGAGCAAGTTGCGAATCACATTAATCTTGTCTGACACCTTGGCGCCGCCAATAATAGCCACAAAGGGCTTTTCCGGACGCGTTATCGCTTTACCCAGATATTCCAGTTCTTTCTGCATCAGCAGGCCGGCTGCGGATTTATCCAGAAATTGTGTGATCCCCACGGTGGAGGCGTGGGCGCGATGGGCCGAGCCAAAAGCGTCATTCACGTAAACATCGGCCAGCGCGGCCAGCTTGCGTGAAAATGCTTCGTCATTGGCTTCTTCTTCCGCGTGAAACCTTAGGTTTTCCAGAAGCAGCGTCTGGCCTTTTTCCAGCTTGTGGGCCATTTCTTCTGCCGCCAGACCAATGCAATCCGGAGCAAAACCAACGTTGCAGCTGCGACCCAGCTCTTCGTCCAGGAGCATACGCAGACGCTCTGCTACAGGCTTTAGGCTCATCTTGGCGTTAACTTTGCCCTTCGGACGTCCCAGATGCGACGCCAATATCAGTCTTGCGCCTTTTCGCAGTGCATATTCGATCGTGGGCAGCGTCTCGCGTATGCGCGTGTCATCGGAAACGCGGCCATCCTCAGTCAGCGGAACGTTGAAATCCACACGCATGAAGACACGGTGTCCTTCAAGTTTCAGATCCTGGATGGAAAGTTTGGCCATGTTTTTCTCAGTGGCAACCGCCATTAAAGTCCCTTTTTTGCCATGAAATGGATCAAATCACGGACGCGGCAGGAGTATCCCCACTCGTTGTCATACCATGCGATCACCTTGACGCAGTTGCCGGCAACCACACGCGTGAGCGGTGCGTCCACGATGGAAGAACGCTCGTCGCCGCGATAATCGATGGAGACCAGTTCGGCAGTTTCATACCCCAGGATGCCCTTCATCGGGCCATTAGCAGCGGTCTGCAGGACCTTGTTGACCTCGTCCACGGTCGTGCTCTTCTCGACAAAAACCACTAAATCAACCACGGATACATTGGGGGTGGGCACGCGCATGGCAAACCCATCCAGTTTGCCCTTTAGGTCTGGGATCACCAGATTGATCGCCTTGGCGGCGCCGGTGGAAGTGGGAATCATGGAAAGCGCGGCAGCGCGGGCGCGACGCAGATCTTTGTGCGGAAAATCGAGAATGACCTGATCGTTGGTATAGGAATGGATCGTGGTCATCGTTCCGCTCTGGATCTTGAACGTGTCATGCAACACTTTAGCCACTGGCGCCAGGCAATTTGTGGTGCAGGAGGCGTTCGACACAATATTGTGTTTTGCCGGGTCATATTTGTTCTCGTTCACGCCTAAAACAATGGTTATGTCCTCATTCTTGGCCGGCGCGGAAATAATTACCTTCTTTACCGGACCGCGCAGATGTTTTTTCGCCTGGTCGGCCTCGGTGAACTTGCCCGTCGACTCGATCACCAGTTGGGCGCCCACGGACTCCCAGTTGATGGCCGCCGGGTCCTTCTCTGAAAACACTTTGATCGCTTTGCCGGCGACAGTAATGGAATCGCCCGACGCCTTGATGTCCTGCTTCAGGTTGCCGAGAATCGAATCGTACTTGAGGAGATGTGCGAGTGTTGCCGGGCTAGTGAGGTCGTTAACAGCCACAAATTCCAGATTGGGGTCCTCGAGCGCCGTGCGCAGCACATTGCGACCGATACGACCGAAGCCGTTTATCCCAACTTTTATTCCCATTGCGATGAGTCTCCTTCAGAAACCTGATGATGTAGCACCTGTTTGATGCAGAAACCGCGGCAGTAGGATTCCGATACGCGGTTGAAACTACTCAGGTTAGCAGAGTACGGACGAAGATCGCAAACCCTGCTTCTGACGCCACATCAAACAATGCTCAGCTATTGTCAGCGATGGCCGAAGACTCGGTGTGCATCCGAATTGTGCTTTGGAGTAAATTGGTACCGGTGAGAAATTTAACGACAAAGCCGCGGATCGCAAGCCCGCGGCCTTTTGATGCTTCTTGGGTTGGTCTTCAAAACTAACAATTTGTTGCTTGGCTTCACGCTTCTCTGCAATCAGTTCCCGCAGCCATTTGTTGTCCTGGCCGCCAATTAGGAACACTCAGTCTGCCGCCGGGTTTGCTCGATTTTGCTCAACCCTTACTACCATTGAGTGGAAGCGCACGGGTCCGGGGCCGTAGGCTTCTGTATTCTCTGGCTAGTACCTGGGGTTCGGCGACATCCTTATCGCTCTTCAGATGAAATCGTGCGCCGCTCAGTTTATTACCTGGCCCGTAATCCTGTCTCTCTCTCTACTTGCCTTGCATGTCCCGTTTGCACTTGGCCCGTTACGCTTGATTCTTGCCTTTACGAACTTGGAAATGGTCCCTTGCGAAGTACTTTCTTTGGATTATCTTCAAGAATGGGCTGGGGCAGGAACATTCGAGCCGTCATGTCCGATCATGAAGCCAGCGCCAAAGCGTCTGCGCACCTTGCTTTTATTGCGAAACCAACCCTTGTCACCTGCAGGGACCTGCCTGCCAGGAGTAAGTTGAATGACTTGGTTCGGTTGCGGGCCGCAATTATAACAAGCTGCATTTCTGGTGCAACAAAAGAATCGCGATAAACCTCAGCCGCGTTAACTTTTTTGGTTCACGGGCTATGCCTTCTGGGTTGTGCCTATCTGTGACCTCCGCGGTAGTGCACTCAGCGGCGCTGCCGGGACCCCCGCCCTGGCCGGGATCAACCAGAAAGGATATGGAGTTGGGCCTGAAGTTTTCCAGTGGCCTGGAGAATCGCCTGGAGAATCAAAGTACTGGGCATCTTCGATACAAAGATGCGAAGCCGGAGATTTCAGGTTTTCATACATTTCGTCGCAGGAAAGAGCTCCTTTTCTTGCAACTTCTTAGCTGCTTGTGTTACACACAGAAGCATGCGCAACTGGATGCGCGAGCGCATGAAGCGCCGTAAAAAAAAGCCGGAGAACGAGACGGAGGCCACTGGCAAGGTTGGCCAGCAGAAACCTCTTGTCGATGAATCGCATCCTCAACCCCTTGTCCCATCGTACGGTGATAGGGAACCGGAATCCGCTCGCGCGCATGAGGCCGCCCAGCAGGAATCCCCTGCGGTCGACGAACCGCGAATGGAGACCGAGGTTCAACCGGAATCGCCTTCTATGCCTCCGCCCGGCGTTCCAGAACATCGGCCGGCGCAGCAAGCTGGTAAATCTTCAGCCCGGCCTCCTAAAGGTGTGGTCGTGCTCGCCATCGGCTTGCCGGGATCGGGCAAGACTACCTGGTTCAAGCGTCGCGGTGTAACTCCCCTTTCCAGCGACATGTTGCGTTCGATTCTTTTTGACGACATTACCGAGCAGCGCTATCAGGGTCTGGTCTTTTCAACCCTGCGATCATTACTGCGGGCGCGGCTGATTGCCCGTATGCCATGGAATTATGTAGACGCCAGCAATCTGGCTCCGCATGAGCGCCGCCAGTGGATCAAGATGGCTAAGGGCTTTGGTTATGAGGTACATGCAGTTTTTTTCGATGTACCACTTGAAGTATGTCTGGAGCGGAATAGCAAACGGGAACGCCAGGTGAAAGAGGACGTAATCCAGCGAATGGCGGCCAAATTGAAGGCGCCCGGATTTGAAGAAGGTTTTGGAAAGATCACGGTTGTCCGGGTAAAACGCTCAGGCGAACAGACTTAGCAGTCGACTCCCCATCTCCATTATCCCCGGGCAAAATGTACCAAGGCAAAAATGCCAAACCACAAAAACGCCAGGTAATGCCAATACCACCCGGTAACCTCAACGGCGATCCGTTGCGATTCAAATCTGGCAGCCAGCAGGCGTCCCGTCACGGCATAAAGCAGCACAACCAATCCTCCAACCAGGTGAACAGCATGAGTGCCTGTAAGGATATAAAACAGCGAGCGGCTTGGATTGGAAGCCAGAAAAGCCCCCTGAACGCGCAGGGTATTCCATACCAGAACTTGTCCCGCCAGAAAACAAAATCCCAGCAATACGGTTATCCCAAGCCACGGCAGGTCCCGCTTCAACCGTGGCGGAATAATACCCATGGCGGCAAACTCTTCTTTTTTAGCCATTGAGCGGCGTGCCAACTCGAGCGTCGCACTGCTGAGCAGCAAGACCAGGGAATTTATCCACAACTGAAGATAGGGAAGGGTGAGTGGAATCCAGTCGCGAACCCAGCGATGTGCGTCTTCATCAAAACGGCCTTTCCCCATGCGAAATACATACACCATGGTCAGGAGAACAAAGATTGCTGTAACGGAGATAATGCAGAGGGTCATTCCGATGCGATAACGACGCATACGTTGTTCGCGAGAACGGAAATCACCTGAATTGCCGCGGTCGCCATCATCGCCACCGCCGAAGCCGCGACGATGCGGAATTTTGCCCGGCCCTCCGCCGCCCAGTTTGGGCTTGCGTTCGACTTCTACTCGATCACCAATGATCGGCATAACACTACTCAGATGGCGTTGTTGCCTGGTCTAGCTGGCCGGAGCGTTTTGCATAATGAAATCTTTTTCCGCTCCAGGAACATTGTATTCATACGGCCCATGGTTTATCTCAACCCGCCTTTCACCAAAACCTTCTGCCGGAGCAGGAGAAGCCAATGTCCACTCCAGGGTGCCGCATTCCCACGGATTGGATTCTGCCATCGGGCCTCTGCGCATGCTCCAGAACAAGTTCACCAGAAAGATGAGCTGTCCTGCAAGCGTGACAAGGGCAGCTACGGTCACAAACTTTTGCAAAGGCGCCAGTGCCGCTACATATTGTACGCCGGTTAATTCGGAATAGCGGCGCGGATGTCCGGCTATGCCCAGCAGGTGCATCGGCATAAATGTGGCATACGCCCCAAGTAGCGTGATCCAGAAATGCAGTCGGCCTAAGGTTTCATTCATCATTCGGCCAAACATTTTGGGAAACCAGAAATAGGTGGCGGAAAAGATGGCAAACACGCCGGCCATCGCCATGATCAGGTGAAAATGCGCGACGACGAAATACGTATCGTGCAGATAAATGTCTAGCGCAGGCTGGGCGAGAATCGGCCCGGTGAGTCCGCCGGTAATAAACAGTGAGACGAAGCCGGCGGAGAACAGCAGCGGCGTCGTATATCGAATTTTGCCGCGGAAGAGTGTTGCCACCCAGTTGAATGTCTTGATGGCTGAAGGCACTGCGATGGCCGTGGTGAGCGTCGAGAACGCGAAACCTGCATACGGGTTCATGCCGCTGACAAACATGTGGTGGCCCCAGACCATGAAACCTAACGCGCCGATAGCCAGCGTGGCTCCGACCATGGCTTTATAGCCGAAGACAGGCTTGCGCGCGAACACGGACAGCAGATGAGAGGTCACCCCCATGGCCGGAAGGACCGCAATATAGACCTCAGGATGACCGAAAAACCAGAAGAGGTGCTGCCACATTAGCGGAGAGCCGCCGGCATGATTGATCGCTTTACCGCTGACCAGCAATCCGCCGGGAATGAAGAAGCTTGTGCCAGCGTGGCGGTCCAGCATCAACAGGATCACTGCGGTCAACAGGATACCAAAAGCGAGAAGAATCAGAATCGACGTGACAAACCAACTCCAGCACGTCAGCGGCATGCGCATCCATGTCATGCCCGGTGCGCGATGTTTTATCGTTGTCGCCACGAAGCCGACTGCGCTCATGAGCGATGACACGCAGAACAGGCCGATGCTCACCAGCCATAGATCGGTGCCCAAACCCTGGCCAGGGCCGGCGGAAGCTAGAGCGCTTAATGGTGGATACTGCGTCCATCCGGCACCGGATGCGCCACCCGGAACAAAGAATGCGGCCATGAGGACGAAGAAGGAAAACAGCGCTGTCCAGAACCCGGCGGCGGTTAGTCGAGGAAACGCCATATTCGAAGCGCCTAATTGCAATGGAAGGAAGAACGTTCCAAATCCGCTCTGCGGCACGGTGGATAGCACGAAAAACACCATCAATGTTCCGTGCATGGTCAGGTGTGCCAGATAACCTTCCGGCTTAATCTCACCCAGGAAGGGAATTGTTGCCTTGGGCCAGACCAGGTGGATGCGCATCAGCAATGAAAGCCATGCGCCTACGAGCACGGCAGCTAACGACAGAAAAAAGTATCGTCGGCCAATGCTTTTGTGGTCGGTGGCAAAAAAATAGCGGCGCAGAAAAGTTCGATCGATCGAATCGGCGGCAGGGGAAATGAGTGTCATGTGTCAATGGCCTGCTGCAGCCGTCTCCTGTATCTTCATCCATTTCTCAAACGCTTCTTCGCTTACCACGCGCACCAGGGCGCGCATGCGATAGTGCCCCAGGCCACATAGTTCGGCGCACGCAATCTCATAGTCTCCAATTTGTGTGGGAGTAAAGTGCGAATGGATCTCCATTCCGGGAACGGTGTCCTGCTTTAAGCGCATGGCTGGGATAAAAAGACTGTGGACAACATCTTGTGCCCGCAAGTGTAGCTGCACGGTGCGTCCTACGGGGACAACCATTGCAGTTGAAAGAATGTCATCGCGCCCGGCCAGATCGCTGGGATCAATGCCCAGCGGATTGCCTTCCGACGGCCTGGCGAATTTCTGAGCATCTGTTCGACCGAAAACTCCATCAGCTCCGGGATAACGGAAATACCATTGGAACTGCGCGCCTGTGACCTCAATCTCGATTTCTCCCGGCTGTTTCTCGGCAACCATCATGTGGTCTGCAGGCATCATGCGTGACCACAGTTGCTCGCCGGAGATATTGAACCAGAAAAAGATGATGGTGATCGCAAGAGTCCAGGTAACTTCGAGCCGCCAACTTCCACTGGGCATCTTGCCGTCGGCATGGGGCCTCTTTGACAGGACACCAATTAAGACGAGATGCCCAAGAACAAACAACGCACCAAACACCCAGAAGGCAATTCTAAATTGACGATCAATTGAGCCTGAAGTTGCGGACGCACCGGCAGGGAACCAGTAAGGATGCGCCAGGAAAAGATATGAGCAACCCACCATGACGACCACCAGCGTGAGCCGCAACGCGGTAGACATTATTTGCGCCGATGGCCGTTCTTCACCATCTTAATGAACTCCTGGTGGACTCGTGTGTCTTCCGAAAGTTCGGGATGGAATGTTGCAGCCAGAATGTTGCCCTGGCGCACCAGTACTGGATCGCCACCGGCTGTGGCCAAGACTTCAACGCCTTTCCCAGTGCTCACGATTTTAGGCGCACGAATGAATACCATCTCCAACGGAATTTTCCCCAGCTTGCTCTGAGCCTCCCGGATAGAGCTATCAATCTGGCGGCCATAGGCATTGCGTCGGATGCGTATGTCCATTACGTCCAGGGATTTCTGCGGAGGGTTCTCAACGTGTTTGGCCAATAGGATGGCCCCGGCGCATGTTCCAAACGTAGGCTTGATAGAGACGAAGTCGCGCAACTTTTTCAGGAAGCCGCGTTCGGCTAAAAAGTTCAGAAACGTGCTCGACTCTCCGCCGGGAATCACAATGCCGTCAATGTCATCAAGCTGCTCGGGCTTGCGCACTAGCGTGATCTCAACGCCCAACTGTTCCAGCCGCGTCCTATGCGCTTCGTAGTCACCCTGGATGGCAAGCACGCCGATTTTCATAGGTCCTGGCTTTTTCTGTAATTCCGAGCGAAGCGAGGAACCCTGATGATCAAAATTACTCTTAGAGGAAGATATATGTCTCAACCTTGCTCATGTGCAAATATTTGCGAGCCGGATATCTTGGTCAATAGGGCTCCCACTCGCTTCGCTCGGGATTACAGAAAAAAGCCTACCAGCCTCTCGTCTGCAACAAATCTCCTTCAGCCATTGCCGCCACAGCCAGCCCTTTCATGGCTCCAATCAGGTCTTCGCTAACTTCAAGTAATACTTTAGGATCGTCAAAGTGCGTGCAGGCGCGGACTATGGCCCTTGCGCGCTTCTCGGCTTCCTTTGGCTCGCAGAAATTCAGGCCATCGGCCATGAATATGCCCGATCCAACGAACACGGCTTCCGCTCCGAGCTGGCGAACCAATGCAGCGTCGGCTGGAGTGGCGATTCCTCCGGCAGAGAAGTTCGGCACCGGCAGTTTGCCGGTCTTGGCAACCAGTCGAACCAACTCAACCGGGGCCTGCAACTCTTTGGCCTGAGCATAAAGTTCTTCTTCAGAAAGAGTTTTTAACATCTTCATTTCGCGCACGATCTGTCGCATGTGCTTCACGGCATGAACCACGTCACCGGTGCCGGCTTCGCCCTTGGTGCGGATCATGGCAGCGCCTTCGGAAATGCGCCTCAGCGCCTCACCCAGATTGCGTGCGCCACAGACAAAAGGAGTCCGAAAGGCGTGCTTATCCACGTGGTGAGCTTCGTCAGCCGGGGTAAGGACTTCTGATTCGTCAATGTAATCCACGCCCAGCGCTTGAAGAATTTGTGCTTCCGCAAAGTGGCCGATGCGGCACTTGGCCATCACCGGGATGGAGACCGTTTCCATGATCTCGCGAATCTTCTTAGGGGAGGCCATGCGAGCCACTCCGCCCTGGGCGCGAATCTGCGCCGGGACACGCTCCAAAGCCATCACCGCCGTCGCCCCGGCCTTCTCCGCGATCTCCGCCTGGCGAGCGTCGGTCACATCCATGATCACGCCGCCCTTGAGCATCTCCGCCAAACCGGTCTTGAGCCGCAGTCCTGCATTGCCGTTCAGCACGGTTCCGCCGCCGTTAGGTGTCACTGTGACACTGTGGCCGTTCGAGACAGGTTTGTGGGCCTTTGCCGATGTAGCTTCTTTCTTTCCCCGTGATCTAGACATTACGAACTCCTGCGCCGTGTCTCACTGAGCGTCACGGCGAACTTGTAGGGCTGAAACTGTATTTTACTAGGTTGCGGGGATTTCTGCTGCAATCAGGCTTTTGTTCCACCAGCAGCGCTCACGCCTGCGGGAACTCCGTGCCTGGCAAACATTTTTTCCGGATCGATCGCAATAAACGTGCCGGTACTGCGCGCCAGAATTTCGCCTTTGGCATTGCTGATTTCAGCCGTGTTGATGTGCCGCCGTCCGTCTACACTTTGCTCCGAACTGCTGACCGTAAGCGGCTGGCCCAGCGGCACTGGCTTGAGATATTTTATTTCCATGGAGCCGGTGAGCGCCAGCACATTGCGAAACTTATTCACCTTGCCCATGGCTTCATCCAGGATGGTGGCAATAATGCCGCCGTGTGCGTGGCCGGGAGGTCCGGTATATTTTCGCGAAAGCTTGAAATGGCAGATGGCCTGACGCGAATCCTCGTCTAGGGAGAACTTCAGCCGCATACCCTGCGGATTGTCATGACCGCAGCCAAAACAATGGTTCTTGCGTGGCTTAGGTTTGCCGGGGACCGCGTGTCCGTGTGAGAGTTTGCGTTTCGCCATTGGGGTGATAAGTGTGATTTTACCATCTGGCAAAGTGTTCAACTGCCTGGTACCGCTGAAGTGCGCTACTTCCTTGCCACCAGTTCCGCCACGCCTTTTTCCTGAACCGTTTCGTGGTAGTGCAACACGCGCAGTGATGAGAATGCGCGCAAGAGTTCACCTGGCTCCAGCAGAAACATGGGATGGGTGGGTCCGCCCTTAAAGTGTCTTTGTTCCGTTGTGTAGGTTTTATAAATTAGGACACCGCCTGGTTTAAGGGCAGCAGACAAAGCAGGGAACAACTCCCTCTGAAGGAAGAAGAAAACGATCACCAGATCGTATTGCTCCCGGCCGAGATCCTGCATGGTATTCAGGTCGCGGATTTCCGTAGACACGAGAACCTCCGTTCCTGTGCGCTTTGCATTTTCCTGCGCCTGTTGAATACCGACTTCGGAAATATCCAGCAGCTTCACTCGCCAGCCGCGTTGCGCCAGCCAGATTGCGTGGCGTCCAACTCCACTGGCAACATCCAGCGCATTTCCCGGTGGGTTGCCGGACAAAAACTCTTCGTATGCGCTTACCAGACGAGGATCAGGGTCCAGCGAGCTGTGGGAACCCTCGCTGTACTTCTTATTCCACAAGGTTTTCTCGTCCGTTGCCATCTATGGTGTCAAGAATAACCGCAAACGCCGCTATTTTGCTGCGTTATACTGGAACCGTGAGCACACAGCAGGAAAAAACGTTTTACCTTGAGACCTTTGGTTGCCAGATGAATGTGCATGACTCTGAGAAGGTCATCGGCACATTGGTGCATCAGGGGTACCGCCAGGTCCAGACTGTGGAAGAGGCCCATCTCGTCCTTTACAACACCTGCTCCATCCGTGACAAAGCGGAACAAAAGGTCTTTAACCGGCTTAACGACTACAAGAAGTTTCAGAAGCAAGGCAAGAAATTTGGTGTGCTGGGGTGTGTGGCGCAACAAGAGGGTGAAAAGATTTTTGAGAAAGCCCCGTATGTTTCATTGGTTGCCGGTTCGGCCTCTTATCGCAATCTGCCGGCGATGCTGGTGCAGATTGAGGCAGGGAACAATCGCGTTACCGGCCTGGATGATCGCCAGACAGATCTCACGTTTGAAACCGAGTTTACCGCGCGCACCAATCCGCACCGGGGTTACATTACTATCATCGAAGGCTGTGATAAGTTCTGCGCCTACTGTGTAGTGCCGTACACGCGCGGTAAAGAGCGCAGCCGCACGTCAGATTCGGTGATGGCTGAAGCCCGCCAGATGGCCGATCTCGGTTACACCGACATTCAGCTGCTCGGCCAAAATGTAAACGCCTATTCCGATCCGTTGGGCAAGAAGACTTTCGCGGAATTGCTGTATGCCATCGGAGAAATTTCCGGCGTGCGGCGCGTACGCTTTACCACATCCCATCCCCGACACTTCAGCAAAGATATTATCGATGCCCTTGTGGCTTCGCCGCGCTTGTGCGACCACATCCACCTGCCGGTACAGAGCGGGTCTTCGCGGGTGCTCAAGGCAATGAATCGCGAATACACCCGAGAGATGTATCTCGAAAAAATCTCATGGATCAAAGCCGCCAAACGCGAGCTATCGATCACCACAGATGTTATCGCCGGTTTCCCCAATGAGACTGCAGAGGAATTCGAAGAGACAATTACTTTGTTGCATGAATGCCAGTTTGACGGCGTATTTACTTTCAAGTATTCACCTCGTCCCAACACCCCGGCGCTGAACATGATTGACAGCATTGACGACGCAGAAAAATCCAAGCGCCTCCAGATCCTGCAGGAAAGACAAAGAGAGATCCAAAGGATCAATTACGAGAAGCGAGTGGGTAGAAACTATGAAGTAATGGTTGAAGGTAAAAATGAGGCCAGAGCTCAATTGATTGGCCGCACTTCGCAGAATATTACTTTGAACTTTACCACCCCGGAAGGTTTAATTCCGTCCGTAGGCAGTTATGTTAACGTGGTTGTTACCAGGAGCTTCCCCAACAGTTTGTTGGGCATGATGATTTAACAGGCAAGGCCATCCGCCGCATCACGCATGGGAAAAGCGGTTTTGGAGCGGAGCGACAGGAGAAAATGCGATGGAAGTTGAGATGAAAATTCGCGGGTTGATGATGGACCCCGTCACGAACATGCCTATCGTGGTTCTGAAAGATGTTGGCGGCGATACAGTGCTGCCCATCTGGGTTGGCGTTTACGAGGCCAACGCCATCGCTCTGGAAATTGAAAAGGTAACCACGCCTCGTCCGATGACGCATGACCTGATCAAGAATCTGCTCATCGGTCTGGATACACACGTCCACAAAATTGTGGTGAATGAACTGCGCGACGACACGTTTTTCGCCGTAATTTGGATGGAACGGGAGGGAAGAGTCATCAGTATCGATTCCCGACCGTCAGACGCGCTGGCCTTGGCTTTGCGGCTGGATTGTCCCATCTACGTGGAAGACGAGGTACTCAAAACCTCTAAGGTGGCCAGTACCGCCGCTGACCGCATCTCCTCAGACGACCTGCGAAAGTGGCTTGAAGGCCTGAACGATGAGGATCTGGGCCGCTACAAGATGTAGAGGCGACAAGGAGGCGTGAGCGCAGCGGCAGCCTCCTGCCGATATCCCGAGCGTAGCGAGGGCACCTGCTCCTGCTGTTTCCGTCAATCTAGATGCCAGATCCCGCCGAACAACTCCAACGCCTGTATGTTGCCGGGTTTGACCTGCAAACTTTTGAGCGCTTTCCCAAAGCCATAGGCGTCCTGCGCGACAACTGCCTCGCATTTCTAGTTCCGGGTCCCGACGGTTTGCAGATTCTGGGCAATGTGGGCTGGCGCATGGGAGAAAGCCTGGGGCCATTAGTGGAACGCGGAGGTCGCAAGGTTTTCGTTCATAAACAGGAAGTAATTGAAGCCACGCCCGAGCGGGTAGCGACCCTGGAGCGGTTTCGGGATGATTTGCGAGCGATATTGCGCGGGGAAAAAACCCACTCCTACCCCTGAAGCACAACTTTTGGCTGAAACAGAGTTCCTGCAACCCTTCGCGCGATGGCCAGCAAATCCTCTGTCCAACGAAAGACCCGCACGAGCGGCGCCTTGCTGAACTCAGGCAGATTAACAGCGCCACCGTGTCTAATCCTTGCAGCAGCCTTCTGGCGTGGCAGTGACGGCGGGAAACTCCGGTAAGACCAACCGAGGATGAATGACACATCTCATTCAATGTCCGATAACAGATATTATGTAAACTAGCAGCTCGCTCCACATTTTCCAGGCTATGCGCCTCGTCAATGGTGAATTCACGCACTGCCGTACGTTTGAGTGCCGCTAAGTGTCCGCCCGGCCCCAGGTTCTTTCCCAGATCGTGAGCCAAGGAGCGGAGATACGTCCCGGAACTGACCCAGGCACGAAAGCCGACCGTTTGGCCGTCGCAGTCAAAGAACTCCAGCTCTTTGATTGCGACCTGCTTGGGCTTGAGTTCTACAGGCTGGCCTTTTCTCGCCAGTCGATGAGCGGGAATGCCGGCAATTTTCTTGGCGGAAAATGGTGGAGGGTACTGAGCTATTTCGCCGATGAACTCCGCCGCCGCGCTCTGCACCTGCTCAAGCGAGAATTTAGCGGACAACTGGGGGCCTGCTGGTTGGCCTTCAGCGTCGTAAGTATCAGTGGCCCAGCCAAAACGGATAACGCCCTCATAGCGCTTGTCGGCATCGTTATAAAACTGCGCCAGACGGGTAAAACGGCCCAGAACCAGCGGCAGGACGCCGGTCGCCATAGGATCAAGCGTGCCGAGATGCCCAACGGATTTTTCTCCGACGATACGACGCACCCGCGCTACAACATCATGCGAGGTCATGCCAGCCGGTTTGTCGACGATTAGAACCGCGTCCACTTGAGTAACTCCACTTTATCAAGCATGATATTTAAGAAGCAGTAAATTGAATGTTACCCATTCGCGACGACACGCCCCGGTCGACCACACCGTTCATCAATTACTTTTTGATCGCGCTGAACCTGGCTATTTTTTTCTTTGAGTGGACCATGGGCCCACGTTCGCTTGCCGGATTCGAGTTTCAGTTTGCCTTCATCCCACATCATGTTGAAGACTGGCTCACTGGGGCTCTTCCTGCCGGCTATGCCTTTATCCCCTTTTTCAGTTCAATGTTCCTGCACGCGTCATGGATGCATGTGATTGCCAACATGTGGTTCCTGCGCATTTTTGGCGACAACGTGGAAGACCGGCTGGGACATTTTGGCTATCTGATCTTTTACCTGCTTTGCGGAGCCGGCGCAAATCTTGCCCATCTGCTATTCAATTTCACGTCGCCATTGCCCGCGGTTGGGGCCAGCGGCGCGATTGCCGGCGTGATGGGTGCCTACTTCATTCTCTATCCTCGTGCCAGAGTTTTGACATGGTGGATTTTCTTTGTATTCTGGCTTCCGGCGTGGCTGGTGCTGGGGTACTGGTTCCTGGGTGAATTTCTTAGCGGCGCCGCTTCCCTCTTTAGTTCAGCCACCGGCGCGGGCGGAGTGGCCTTCTGGGCCCACGTGGGAGGATTTGTCACTGGAGTGGTTCTGATCAAATTGCTTCCAGTTCGAAAAAATGTTTACGCATTTGAGGAATACTGAGCCATCTGTGAGAGCTCAAAGGTCGTCTTAGAGCACACCTGCTGTTGGGCCGATGCGGATTTCTTCGATCGCGGTATTCGCCGGAGCCAAAACAGCATGCAGCACTGCTTGCGCTACCGTTTCCGATGAGATCATTTTTTCTTTCGGTGCGCCTGGCCAGAATTGGGTCCATATCTCTGTGTCCGTAGCACCTGGCAGCAGTGCAACTACCCTAATGCCGCGTTTGCGCAGGTCTTCGCGCAGAGCGTGGGTGAAGCCGAGAGCGCCAAACTTGGATGCATTGTAAGCCGACATCCCGGCAAACGGCTGCAAGGCCGCTACGGAAAGATTGTTGACTATTGTTCCGCCCGCACGCATGAGCGGCAGCGCGGCGCGGGTGACCAGAAACGTGCCCGTTAGATTGGTGTCGATAACTTCTTTCCAGGTTTCGACCGGTAACTGATCGACTGGAACAAGCGAATGAGCTACACCGGCATTGTTGATCAGCACGTCGATGGTGGAGTGGCGCTTGCCAATTTCTCGGAAAAGTTTCTCCACTGACCCAGGATCGCGGACGTCACAGGGAATTCCGGTAACCTGCTTCTTGTCAGCTGAGATCTTCGCTGCTGCGGCCTCAAGACGCTTTGGGTCCCGGCCGGTGATGACGACTGAATAGCTGTTGGCCGCGAAGATGCGAGCCATCGCCAGGCCAATGCCGCTGCCGCCGCCGGTGATCACCGCGACTTTTTCTTGTCCGGCTGTTTGATCAGGCATTAAAACGAATTTCCGTTTTTGCCGTTGCGAATCAATGAAAGAAACTCTTCCCGTGTCTTATCGGAACTGCGGAAACTACCCAGCATATGCGAGGTCACGGCCGAAGAATGCTGCTTTTCCACGCCGCGCATCATCACGCACAGGTGGCGCGCTTCAATCACCACGCCCACGCCCTGAGGATTTATAGCGTTCTGAATGGTTTCAGCCAGCTGCACGGTGAGTCGCTCCTGAACTTGCAGGCGGCGGGCAAAAATATCAACCAGCCGGGGAATCTTGCTCAATCCCAGGACCTTGCCATTCGGGATATAGGCCACATGCACTTTACCGAAAAAAGGCAGCAGGTGATGCTCACAGAGACTGAACATCTCAACGTCTTTAACGATGACCATCTCGTCATAAGGCACGTCGAAGAGCGCGCCTTGCAGGACCTTATCGGCGTCTTGTTGATAACCCTTAGTCAGGTATTCCAGCGATTTCTGCATGCGCTCGGGCGTTCGGACAAGGCCGTCGCGGTTGGGATCCTCGCCCAGTCGCACCAGCAGTTCCCGCAGCAATTCCTGCGTGCTTACTGCCGACGCCGGCGAGGCTTCATTAATTTTCTTCACAACAGCTCCTGATTTCACCACAATCTCCTAGTAACGAATTTCCCTGCCTCCGGCGTATTCAAAGGAATTGAGCATCGTTTCCTCTATCCGAACCTTGTCCACCTGTGCGTGATGAAAGTTTTCTTCAAGAATGTCGAAGATTTCCACGCATAAGTTTTCGGTAGTCGGCACGATCCCCTGAAATTCCGCCAATGTATTGAGGTTCTGGTGGCCAAAACGTTCCAGGATTTTTTCATGCATGAAAAAATCCAGGTCAACCAGATTGCAAACCATGCCAGTTCGTGGATCTACTCGCCCAGCTACTGTAACCTCCACGGAATAGTTATGACCATGACCGTGGGGATTGTTGCATTTGCCATAAACGGCCTGATTCTCAGTGGCTGACATTTCGGCGCAATGCAGCCGATGTGACGCCGAGAACAGATACCGTCTTGTCAGGTACGCCTTCATGCTTCCCCGTAAAAATCCACAAACAAGTCAGGGGTTTCATAAACGCGGACCCGGTGCAACTCCGCCAGATTAAGTTTGGGCTGCAACCGTCGCCAGATGCTGATGGCCAGGTTTTCGGTCGTGGGAATCTGGTTCTTGAAGTCGGCGACTTCCTTGTTGAGGAAGCGGTGGTCCATCGCATCGATGACTTCACGATTCATGATCTCTTTTAGCTCTTTCAAATCGACTACAAATCCTGACCGTTCATCCACATTGCCCTTCACGGTAACTTCCAGCGTGTAATTGTGGCCGTGACCGTTCGGGTTGTTGCATTTGCCAAAAATGCGCTGGTTTTCCTCCGGGGTAAATTCCGGATTGTGGTAGTAATGCGACGCCGAAAACTCTGCTTTCCTTGTCAGATAGACCATCAGAATCAGATCGTTAGCTCAGATCGCCCTTTCGAATAGATGAATCACCTGCCGCTTTGGGTGCGGAATGAGTGTACGTCCGCCCCTTCCATGTTAACTCGCCCCGCACATTGGAATGGATGTGCGAACGAACCAAAAGTGTCACAAAAATGGGTAACCCAATGAATGCCATGAGGTTAGCCTTCCAGGGAAAATGCGCCTGCTGAATGCGGGAAATGAAATTCAGGTAAGAAATTGCAGCAAAGGCTAACGGGAAAAATGCGCTGCGGGAATCGCCCAACACCAGCAGCAAGAGTCCGGCTAATAGTGAAATTGTCATCGCCAGAAACTCGACGCCGCGCAGGGTGGCAAGAGCCAAAGGACGGGGAAAGAGCAACGCCAGGTTCTTGGTCCAGCCATCCCACATGGCGCGAAAGCTGCGGTACATCCGGGTGCGGACAAGATCACCCCCGTGGCGAAACCATATTTTATGACCGGAAGCTTTAAATATTCTCGCTAACTCCACGTCTTCAAGTATGTTGCTGGCTACAGAGCGATGACCTCCCAGCGCCTCATAGACTTTGCGGCGAACCAGAATGTACTGGCCGTTGGCAGCCACTGTGGGATCAGTTGGATCGTTGACTCGTTCCGGCGGATAGGTCCGAACGAGTTCCGCGAAAACCACCGGCATCACGGCCAGTTCCCACCAGGTTGCCGCCTCCTGCTCCGGAGAGTAAGAGAGCAAATCCACATGCCGATTTTCGGCTTCCTGCACCGAAGCTGCCAGCGATCCGGGGTAGTGGACCGTGTCAGCGTCGGTAAAGAGCAGCCATTTGGCCTTGCTGCCGACCGCGCCAGTGATCAAGGCATTGCATTTCCCCATCACTCTCGATTTTGGTTCAGGCGCGCGGAACACCTCGACGCCGGGAAATGACTCGGCGATCGCCTGAGTTCCATCTGTTGAGCCATCGTCTACCACAGTGATTTGAAAGGAGATTCCAGTCTGGGCGACCAGGGATTCAAGGCATCGGCCAATGCAATCCTCCTCGTTCCGGGCCGGAATGATGACATCGACGGTTACTTCCGCGTGGGCCGTTTCCATCTGAATCGGGTTATTATAGCGGGGTGAAATCCTTTCGGATCGTGATTTCGTTCATGTTGGCGGCCGTTTTGGCTGGCTGCGTCGGCTGCAATGATCAGCCAAAGCTGCGCCTGATTGGATCGCCCGCGCCTGATTTTACCGTGCAGGACACGGACCGCAAGGTAAGGCTCGACGATCTGAAGGGAAAAATCGTCGTCCTCAACTTCTGGACGAGCTGGTGCGAACCCTGCATTGTCGAGATGCCGTCTCTTTCGCGACTGCAGAAGCAGATGGGATCTCAGGTCACCGTTCTTGCAGTCAGCACGGATGAAGATGCCGCCGCTTATCACCATTTTCTGCAGCAATACAATATCGACTTCCTGACCGTGAACGATCGCAAGAAACTAAGCAGCGATCTTTACGGCACCACAGGCCAGCCGGAGACTTTCATTATTGACCCTTCCGGCGTTGTGCGGCGCAAATTTATTGGTGCGGTGAACTGGACCAGCCCGGAGATTGTGGACTATTTGCAGAAGTTATAAAGCCCAGCAATCCCGAAGCGTAGCTCTTCTGAAATACAGCGGTGAGGGATCGCTATTGGCGAAAGTCATTTCACGGTTTTTCTTCATTTCGAAGCCCTTCTTGACCAGAGAGATCTCTCCCCTTCGACTACGCTCAGGGTCGAGATTCAGAAAGCGAAGCTTCGAGACTCTGTCAGTTATTTAGCCACCCCAGTCTGCTTCGGTGGTAAAAAACCCTTCTTCACCTTCGCCACAATCACATAATTCGGGTCCACCATTTCGTTCAGGTGAATTTCGCCAACCTTTGAAAGCAACTCGTAAGCGTCCATTTCAGAGAGACCGTAATCCGTGTGAATCCATCCGACCAATTCTGTAAACGCAATCCGTAGCGCGTCATCGAGCGGACGATAAGCGCCGACGGTCATGATGTAATCATCATTTTCGAACCGAGGCCAGCTGATTTTCTGGCCTTTGATCACGCGCACCTGCACTCGTCCACGTAGAGGGACTTCCAATGCGGTGCCGGCAATCTCGCCGTCGCCCATGGCAGCGTGGCCATCACCCAGGAAGAGCATGGCGCCGGGAACATTCACGGGAAAATAAACCGTGTTGCCGACACTGGCTTCGGGCGAATCCATGTTGCCGCCAAACGCCTCCGGCACTACCGATGTGCGGGCTTCGCCCCCGGCCGGCGCCACTCCGATGCAGCCAAAGAATGGGTGCAGCGGAAATTTCACGGTAAATTTGGAATCGAGCGCCTGAAAAGTTGCGGTATTTGTAGCATGATCGATGGGATAGAACCAGATCTTTTCTTTAATTGGCGCGTTGAGCATGGGCGTGTAATTGGTGGAGTTGATTGCGCCAAAGCCCGGCGCCAACGCTCCGATGCCTTGATTGCTGTCCACTTTGATCTCGAGAAACTTTACCGCCAGCGTGTCGCCGGGCTCCGCGCCGTCGATGAAAAAAGGCCCGGTCAGGGGATTGTCACCCGGCGCCATGCTGAGAGTGTCACCCGGTTTTTTGATGGCGTTGCCAAAGCAATCGACGGTATTCGTCTCAAGAATATTGCCGGATTTCAGATGGGCAACGGGGCTGTACGAAGCAGCGTAGGTGTATTTGAGCTCGCTAGGCTTCAGTTCGTAGCGGACAACTTTGCCTTCTTCAGGGCTTTGCGCGAACGCGGCAGCGGAAAGCAACAGCACAGCCAGGGCACTTTTCATCAGCGGGATCCTCGCGCTGGATTATAGAGAAGCTGGCAGCCGCTGGCTACCAGCCTAAGAGTGCTGGCTCAAGAGGACTGGCGGAGACAATGCATTCAGTATTAAAACCAAAACCAACCGGCAGCAATTGCAGCCAGGGCCACCGCTAACTGTATCCACCGTGAATATGTGCGGTGCACGTTGCCGTATTTGTCGGCAATCTTTGACATCTCAACGTAGGGCGCCATACCGCGGCGAAACCAGCCTTCAACCACAACTTCCTGATCCACGTAGCCCTCAGCCTCAGCCGTGCCGAAGAGGAAACGGGCAAATGGAATAGATTGCCGGTACAAAATAAAGATAATACCGGTAGCATCGCGCAGCACTAGATCTGGGCTCCAAAATGCGCCGGGCTCTCCACGGCCAAGAATCTTGCCACTGAGTTGAATCGCTCGTGGACGCATTTGTGAAACGTCCATATCTTCAAGCAGCGTGCCGACCGTAGATTCCTGGAATTTGCCACGATAGCGGTATGCAACCTTGAGAACCCAGGTAAGTCCGCCAAAAATCAGCAGCAGTGGTTGGGCTTTCGCAGGTAGCGTGATGCCGAGATATTGGAATGCGCCTGGAAACCACCAAATCGATACAAATGCGCCGATACAAGCCAAAGGCGCTCCCCAAATCAGAAACTCCAAGGGAAATCGCCCCCAACGGATGGGCTGGTCCTGCGGCAGTTCATAGCGCGTGCCTTGATGCATTGCGGAGCCTTGCCGATTTAGCTCGCGTACACGTAACGCAGTCAGGGGATGCGTGGAGTTCAGTTCATAGAGCCGAGCCCATGGATTCACAAGGTCCCAGCGCATGACTGCGGCAGCCTCAGCGGGATTAGCACCCAGAGCCAATCCGGTTCCGGAATGCAAGTGGGAGATCCCCATCAAGGCCATGGTACCTCCGAGCCGGCGCTCTCGACCCCAGAACGACTTCTCTTCCTTGCTGCCCAGTTCTTGCGCTTTACGATATTCGCCGTCGGCCCGCACCATGCCGTAAGCGATCTTTACCAATGCCGAGGAAAGCTCATCTGGCGCGTGTGTTACTTCAGCCGCATAGTGGTCAGCAAAATATTCGCGAGTCCGGTTCAATAGCAGCACGATGAACTGGCTCACGAGATAACAAAGGTATGCGGTATAGGCCAGTGCACGGAAGTTGCTGATTTTTTCCGTGACCACGTAGAGTTGGTAGAGCAACATGGGAGCCAGTGCAGCGAGCGTCATTACAGCAAAATCCCAATGTTCAATATGACCTATTTCGTGCGCCAGAACGGCATTAGCTTCTTCAGGAGTGAGAATTTTCAGCAGTCCGGAGGTCACCACCACCCTGGCATCGCTGCGCACGCGGCCAAAGGAAAAAGCATTCGGGGTGCCGCTTTCAATGATTCCAATACGAGGGATCTTTAGACCCCGCTCCATGCACAATTTCTCAATAAACTCTCGATTGCGCGCAGGCAGTTGGGTCCCTGCATCGTCCCAATAGATATCAAGGATAAGCTCAATGATCTTAGGAGCAAGCAAATACTGAAGTCCCACCCACACGATGGGGAATGCAATTGCGAGCCAGATGGAAGCGCCGGAATGGAGCAGGTAGGCATCGCCAATGGCAAAAACCACACCGTATAAAAGGAGTAGGAGGAGCAAAGACCGGGTGATGAACTTCACAATGGTCTCCTGTAGTCTTACCGTATAGATTTTTGAAAATCTTACTATGGAATATTCAGAGTACCTACAAAAAACTATAGCTTGACCCTGCGCAACCGCAAGGCATTGGCGATAACCGATACTGAACTGAAGCTCATTGCGGCTGCGGCAAAGGCCGGTCGCAGGAGCAATCCTGTAAATGGATACAAGACTCCCGCGGCAATTGGCACGCCCAGCAGGTTATAGATAAACGCAAAGAACAGGTTCTGGCGGATGTTGCTCATCGTGGCGCGGCTCAAATTGCGCGCCCGGATAAGGGCATTCAGATCGCCTTTAATCAGCGTGATGTCTCCGCTTTCCATGGCGACATCTGTGCCGGTACCCATCGCAATGCCGACATCAGCCTGGGCCAAAGCAGGCGCGTCATTGACACCGTCTCCGGCCATGGCGACGATGCGTCCTTCGGCCTGGAGCTTTTTGACGATCGCCAGTTTCTGTTCCGGCAAAACTTCAGCTTCAAATTCCGTGATGCCAAGTTCCCTGGCGATCGCTGTGGCCGTAGCCCGATTGTCGCCGGTGAGCATTACGAGGCGCAGGCCGCTGCGCTTTAACGCCGCGACGGCGTCGCGAGCGGAATTCTTGATGGGATCCGCGACTGCGATCAGCCCGGTAGCCTTGCCGTTAATTGCGGCCAACACTACCGTTTGTCCTTTTTGGGTGAAGGTTTGGGCCTGCAAGAGGATCGGATTTAGATCGATTCCCCTGCCTGCTAAAAAATCAGTTGTTCCAACGGCGACTTGTCGGCCCAGAACTTCGCCGGCAACACCCTGGCCGGTGAAAGATTGAAACTTCTCTCCCTGGGGAATTTTCAGCCGACGCTGCTCTGCCTCTTTAACGATGGCAGCGGCTATCGGGTGCTCGCTCAGTTTTTCAATCGCCGCAACCAGTAGTAGAAGGTCGAGTTGCGAAATGCCGCTTGTCGCAAGAATAGACGTTAGCCGTGGCTTCCCTTCTGTCAGCGTGCCGGTTTTATCGAGCGCCAGCGTATCAACTTTCTCCATGAGTTCCAGCGCTTCTGCGTTTCTGACAAGCACGCCGGCATGCGCTCCGCGCCCCGTACCGACCATCACGGCCATGGGAGTGGCCAACCCCAGCGCGCATGGGCAGGCGATGATCAGAACTGCCACGGCATTGACCAGAGCGTAGGCCATGCGCGGCTCAGGGCCCCAGATAGCCCAGACGATATAAGTAACGACCGCCACCAGCAGCACTGCCGGTACAAAATAGCCGGAGACTTTGTCAGCAAGAGATTGGATTGGCGCGCGGCTGCGCTGGGCCTCCGCCACCATACGCACAATTTGCGACAGCAAAGTTTCTGAGCCTAATTTTTCTGCGCGCATGATGAATGAACCAATTTGGTTCACCGTTCCGCCCACCACCTTTGCGCCGGGAGTTTTCTCGACCGGCATTGATTCGCCTGTAACCATTGACTCATCAACAGCGCTGCTTCCTTCTTCCACTATGCCATCCACTGGAATACGGTCACCGGGACGAATCCGCAGCCTGTCGCCTCGCTCGACATGATCCAGAGAAATTTCTTCGTCTGATCCATCTGGGAGCACACGCCTGGCTGTTTTAGGGTTGAGATCAAGCAGCGCCTTGATGGCCGAACTTGTCTGGCGGCGCGCTCGCAATTCCAGGACCTGGCCGAGCAGGACCAGCGTGACGATGATGGCTGCAGATTCAAAATAAACTTCCGGTCGTCCGCCATGGCCGAGGAAGGAAGCGGGAAAAATGCCGGGAGCCAGAGTTGCGATCACGCTGAAGATATATGCTGTGCCGGTTCCCATGGCGATCAGCGTGAACATATTTAGATGACGGTTAACGATGGATGCCCAGCCGCGCTGGAAGAATGGCCAGCCTCCCCAAAGCACGACCGGAGTGGCGAGCGTGAGTTGCAGCCATTCCATCCAACCGGCAGGCAAATTGTGCATCAGATTACCGGTCGCCATGCCGCCCATGGAAATTGCAAGCAGAGGAATGCTAAGTACAACGCCAACCCAAAAGCGCCGCTGCATGCTACGCAGTTCTGAATCGTCCTCCACGTGCGCCTTTGCTAGAACACGTGGTTCAAGCGCCATGCCACATATCGGACAAAACCCTGGCTGGTCGCGAATGATTTCTGGGTGCATGGGGCAGGTGTATTCGACCGTCTCCGGCTCGAGTGCCATGCCGCATTTGGGACAGGCGCCCGGCTTACTCTCGCGGACTTCCGGGTCCATGGGGCACACGTAGGTGACGGTTCCCTTTTGTGATATTTGATCGGGCGTGGCGCCCGCTTTATGGGTCGCTGGAGCTATTCCGCCGAGTTGCACAAGTTGATTTGGAGACGGCCGAGGGGAGAGATATTTCTCCGGATCGGCGTTAAACCGCTCTAAGCAAAGTGGGCTGCAAAAATAATAAGTCTGCCCTTTGTGCTCGACCGAGCCACGTGATTTGGCCGGATCAACATACATGCCGCACACAGGATCACGCAGCGTGTTCGGCGCCGGCTTCATTGTCCCGGACATCTCTTCGTGGTCCAATAACCCTCTCCTGCCTTAAACTCAGATTGGACTATATTAGATGGTTGCGCGATTCAGACCCTCCCGAGCGGTCGCTGAGCACCCCGGGATTTCAAGGACGTGAGATGACCCTGCTTGACGTAGTTTTTAAATATGGCACGCCGCCTGGCGAAAAAGAAATGGGCGCACTCAACAATGCCTGGGAAGTTTATGGCGTACGTAAGATCAAGTTTGACGAGAAAGAACACACCATTCGTGTGGAGTACGACGCTTCTCGGCTCAATGACGGCGAAATTGCCGGGATCTTAAGGCGGGCGGGGATCGATCTAAGGGAAAAAGTGCAGCTGGTGTGAACGTATTTCGCGAATTCGGGCGCGTGAGTTCTCTTACCATTGCCGCAGGGTCAGTTTGTATTCATGGGACTTGAGACGTCCTGTCCAAACCCTTCTTTCGCTGCCTTCGGGACTTGGCAAGACTTCGTAAATCGCCCTGAGGGTAATCGGCATTTCATTGAGTTTTGGAAGCGCGGGTTTCGCCTCCCAATATTGATCCAGCCGAACGGCGAAAACCTGATGTTCTCCTGGCTGGATAGTGAATGTGGACGGAAAATTTCTTGTAAAATCTCGCTGCCGTGCTGAAACAACCACTTTCTTGCCGGAGGCTCGGGTAAATTCGAAAGAAATGGTCTGATATCCCCAACTGTTCCACGCCTCAAAGACGGCCTGAGGTTTTGTTGACACATTTGTTAGCACAACGAAAAATTCTCTTGTTTTGACATGGGCCATTGTGATCGTGCCGCCCTCACCATAACTTTGAGTGGGAACCACGGCGATCGCGAAAGGTGATTTGGGATTTTCGCTCCAGGAAGGACTGAAAATAAATAGTAGAAGGAGAGGAATGAGTCGAGCAATCATGGCATTGGGTAAGATAGCCGATGTTCTTCGAAAGGCCCAGGATTAACTCTGCCTGCGGAACTAACGCCCGCAAAGCGGCTCAAAATGCAACGAGGCACTTTCGAGGGATCTCTGGCCGTTAGATCCATTCGAAAGCGCCCCGATGCGCGCCACTTCGTCTGGCATGGGATATTGCATCCGCTGTGCCATTGGGTGGGTATTGAAAATAAATGAGTTAGCAGAGCTGCTGCGTAGAAAAGCGGGTAGTAATTCCCTTCCCCTGAAAAAATTGCTCGGTGAATTTTTCCAAGAGACCTTCTTGCACCCCAAATTATTACTTAGCCGCAATCCTCAATGGGCTTTATTCTGAGAACCGCTACCAGCCCAACAGTCAAAAAGAAGTTCACGGCCCTGGCAGGAAACCGCAGTGCCCCAGCCGAGGGACATCAACCAATCGCAACAGATAAGAAGGAGCTCGCTAAATGTCACACTTCGACCCCAGAATTATCAATTCCAATCCCCGGACAATTTCCGGTATTCCGATCCTGGTCGGGATTGGGCTTGTGTTCATCATCATCCTCATGTGGGCATCCGTGGCGTACGTTCCGCCGGGAAACGTGGGCGTACTCGTTTATTTCGGACGCGTCACGGGTGAAACTCTTCCGGCAGGGACCCATTTCGTTTCCCCATTCAAGATTAACCATGTCTTCTCTGTCCGCACGCAGGCGCAGGAAGAACACACTTCGACGCCGTCCATGGAGGGGCTGAACCTGGAGATTGACACGTCTCTTATTTATCACCTGGAACAAAGCCATGCAGCCGACGTTTACAGCAAGCTGGGTCCGGACTACGCTCATACCATCATTGATCCCAACCTGCGTTCGATTATCCGCGACACCACGGCTGGACATTCCGCCAACACGCTATATTCAAGCTCGCGCAAGGAGGTGGAAGACGAAATCAGAACAGGACTGAAGGCCACGCTGGAACCACGCGGCATTGTGGTTGAGAGCGTCTTATTGCGCGACATACAACTTCCCCATACGCTCAGGGCTTCGATTGAGACCAAGCAGCAGGCGGAGCAGGAATCGCTGGCCATGAATTTCCGGCTGCAAAAAGAACGGCAAGAAGCCGATCGCAAACGGATTGAAGCCCAGGGCGTTCACGATTTTCAGCAAATTGTAGCTCAGGGCATCAGCCCACAACTGCTGCAATGGAAAGGCATCGAGGCCACGGAAACCCTGGCTAAAAGCCCCAATGCCAAGATCATTGTGATTGGCAATCCGAAAAATGGTTTGCCTCTGATCATGGGCCAGGAGTAGTCCCGGGCCGCCGTTATTTCAGAGCAAATAAAGCGTTCACGTGAGCGTTAATCGTTACGGTCTGCGGCGTAAAGTCGGTCATCGGCGGCGGCGTGGCCATGGGCGCAGCCGAGCGAGCCATGGATTGCGCGAACATCACGGGCACAATATTGGTTTGGTTAACGTCAACCGAAGCGTAGAGCAGCTCGCCCAGTGCCCGTCCGGCGGCGGTCGCCACGGCTCCAGCCTGGTTGCGGGCTTTTTTTAGAGCATCTTCAGAAGCCTTAGCTTTGGCCTGTTCGATGTCTTCGAGGGTGTAGTTCACTGACTGGTTCTGCGTGTCTTCAACGTTGGCCAATTGTTCGGTAAGAGGGCCGATTTTGGTGAAGTCGCGCAGCTTCAGCGTCACGTCAGACGCAACACGATAGCCGATAACTTTGTGCTTGGGATTTTTCCAGTCATACATCGAGCTGCATCTGATATGTCCCGAATTGCGCGGCCTTCAGATCAATACTATTGCTCTTCAATATCTGGCGTACGTGATCGACGGCAAGGGCGGCATGGTCATACGCCGCGCGTGAAGTGTCCTGTTGGGAAGCAATGTCCATGCGAATGACGGCCGTGTCGGGCGGGGCTTCAAATTTTCCATCGGCTCCGGCATAGATGGTATTGATCTGGATTGCGGCGGGAGTGGAAGCGACCTGCGCGGAACTGATACCGGCGAGTGCAAGTACTATCAGTGAAGCTAAGATCTTCATTGGAATATATCTCCGCCAAATACTAACACCGGCCTCGGCCGAAGTTGTTGGACCGCAAGGCCGGGTGATCTGCTATTGACGTTCCTCTAAGCTGAATTTAGGCTTTACCATGCAGCATTCATGCGGAGGAAAGAATCGATGCGTAGAAGAACCGCTGTTCAAATGTTGGGAACGCTAGCGCTGCTGGGGCCGACGGCTGGTACCAGCCTGTTTGCACAAGGCGATAAGAAGGAAGAGAAAAAAGAAACGCCGCCAGCACCCGCATTGAAAGTCGGAGACATGGCTCCCGACTTCACTTTACCCGATCAGACCTATAAGAATAAGGTTTCACTCCATGATTTCAAGGGGAAGAAGAACGTCGCTTTGGCGTTTTATATCTTCGCCTTCACCGGTGGTTGAACCAAGCAGATGCAGAACTTCCAGGCGAACCTTGCAAAACTGGAAGCTGCAGATACCCAGGTACTGGGTGTTAGCATGGACAGCCCTTTCAGCAACGCCGCATGGGCGGAAAAAATCAACGTGACCTTCCCGCTGCTCAGCGATTGGGGTGGCGAAATCACTCGCAAATACGGGCTGTACGACGACAAACACAAGATTGGCCGCCGCGTGAATTTCCTGATCGATAAGGAAGGTAAGATTGCCGAAATGCAGGTGGATAGCGATGCTGTTGATCCAGCCGCACTGGTGACCTCCTGCGAACGCCGGAAACTTAAGAGCTAAATGCCGGCAACGGTTCAGACTGAAGCCCGCCAGGGACTTTCATCCCGGCGGGCTCTTTTATTGCTCTCGCTGGCGCAGTTATTGGCCATGTCACTATGGTTCACCGGCACGGCCGTGATTCCGCAGATCACAACGCTGTGGCATTCCGGTCTGGCTCTGGGATCATGGCTGACAATCGCCGTGCAGATTGGCTTTTCTGTAGGCGCCATCACGTTTGCGATTTTCAATATTCCGGACATTTTCAGTCCGATCAAGGTTCTGGTTATTTCTGCTATAGCGGCGGCAGCCGCCAACGCCGCTTTTGCCTTTGTGGCGGCTGACCCGCTTTCAGCAATCCTGCTGCGTGGCGCGACCGGATTTTTTCTTGCCGGTGTTTATCCCGTTGGTATGAAGATTATTGCGGGCTGGTTTCAGCGCGGACGCGGCCTTGCGCTGGGTATTATGATTGGCGCGCTCACGGTTGGATCGGCGCTCCCTCACGCCGTGAATGCTGTGGGTCGTGTGCCGTGGCAAGGAGTAATTCTGCTGGGCAGCGTACAGGCTTTGCTGGGCGCACTGATTGTGGCGGTCGCAGTCCGTCAGGGACCTTTTGCCATGCCGCAGTCGCGCTTTGATCCTGCACAAATCCTGGAAATTGTCCGGAACCGGGCTTTGCGGCTAGCCAATCTTGGCTACCTCGGGCACATGTGGGAGCTCTACTCCATGTGGGGATGGATCGCCGTGATTTTCTCTGTTTCTGCGGCTTGGTCACGCTCAATGTTTGAAGCTATGGCGGCTCTGGCGATAGCGATTGGCGCCGTGGGCTGCATCTGGGCCGGAGCAGCCAGCGATAAATTGCAGGACCGGACGCCGGAAGTAAGAGTGGCGCAACGCGCACGGGTCACCATTATTGCGATGGCGATCAGCTCCGTCTGCTGCCTGCTGGCTGCATTGGTTCTGCATCATCCCATGATTCTCGTTCCGCTTTCTCTGATCTGGGGAATTGCGGTGATTGCCGATTCCGCCCAGTTCTCCACCATCATCAGCGAAGTGTCTGACAAGAATTATGTTGGCACGGCGCTGACCTGCCAGGTGGCGCTGGGATTTCTGCTGACCGCGATGGTTATCAGGCTGATGGCCGCGATTGCCTCCCATTACGGATGGAACTGGGCCATGGCCAGTATGGCACTTGGACCATTGCTCGGGATAGGGGCGATGAGTGGACTACTTCCCCGTGCGCGGACAACGGCCTAATGTATTGAGTCCCGTAAATTCGACGCAGATCAAGCGAGATCAACTGGAAATCAGACGGCTTAGAACGGACATCAGAAAAACAAAAGCCCCAAGGCCGGGCCTTGTGGCGATTGTTTTTTCGGGAGCCAACGTCTTACAACTCGTTACGATTACTGAACCATGGGACTCGGGCCGGCTGCGGGGATTCGCACACGACTTGGACCAGAAATCATCCGGCGCAATTCGGTGACAGCCTGTTTGTGAATCTGGCTGATGCGGGCTTCGCCAACACCCATTTCCTTGCCAATGTCTTTCAATCCCATTTCCTGGAAATAATAAAGCTCCAGCACACGGCGCGGCCGGGGCTTGAGTTCATTGATATAAGCACGCAGAAGCTTGAAGTTTTCCGTTTTTGCGCACGCCTCAAACGGAGTCTGGTCTTTTGAAGGAAGCTGGTTTACTTCGTCAGAAGGCTCAGACTCGCGATCATCGGACTGCAATGAAGGTTGTTTGGCAGACTTCTAGCCGGTGCAGCGTGCGATCATAGTCTTCCAGGCCGAGACCAACGGCTTCGGCGATTTCTTCGCGGCCAGGCTCACAGCCCTTCTTTGCGCGAAGACCATTCTTTACGAACTCAATCTCGCGGGCTGTTTTACGGTCCTGGCGCGAACAAGTGTCCCATTTGCGCAGTTCGTCGAGAATCGCGCCGGTGATGCGCGAATTGGCGTAACTGGAAAAATCCACCATGCGCGAAGGGTCAAAACGGCTGGATGCTTCCAGCAGTCCAATCATCCCTGTCTGGACCAGGTCGTCGACATCTACATGTGCGGGCAAGCGGCGCTTGATTTTGCTGGCAATCGCCTGCACCAGGTTGAAGTAATTCTGAACCACCAGCTGCGACTGAGCCGGATTGACTATGTTGGTTGCCATTGTGAGTGTTGCCTCCCAACAATAGCTAAGGCATGTACTATGCCAAAACAGCCGTACTGATAAGTGATTCAGAATCAAGGACAGGCGTACTGAATGACTCGTTATCCTTGTTCCGATTCCAGACTTCAGACTCCGGCGGCTGGACATTGCTGGAGCTAAGACAGGAAATTGGAAAACGCCAATGAATGAACTCGTCATCGCCGGTGCTGCGAAGCCGGCGGTTGCGGGCCGTTCAACCAGGTTCAGAATGCGGCCCGCTACCGATTCTATGCTGCCTTACTTTCATCATCGGCATAACTCGAGCTCTTTTGAGTCCTGATGGAACGCTTCATGTGCAAAAGTTTCTCCATCCGCGAAAGTCCCAGCGAGAACCGCCGATACATAGAAGAGTAAGCGGGAATTGAGGTTCGCATGGATCATTTGCTTGTAGTGCCAATACAACAAGGTGTGCCAGAAAACTTTTTGAATTCGTTGCGCCAAGCGGGCTGGCGCGTAAGCGTTACGGCTGATGTTCTACGCGCCAAGCAGCTCTTGCAGCAGGGCGATGTGGCGGGAATTGTTCTGGAATTTAATTCCACCACCCACGACCCGAACCGCTTCAAGATCCTGCGCTTCGTGCATGAGTTCTGCCCGGGAACGCTCGTGATCATGCTGAATTCAGGCGCGGAAGCGTATAGCACCGCAGGCGCCGGCCTTGTCCAGACGCTCAATTCCATGGAAGACACCTGCAGCGAAGCCCAACCCCAGGTGCTGGACCTTTATAAGTTGAGTCCCGCACAAAAGCGCATTGCCGGACTGGTGGCACAGGCATACCCCAACCGGGAAATTGCCCGGCGTTTGCGAATCAAAGAGCAGAGCGTGCGCAATGAACTTTCCCGCATCTTCAAAAAAATGGGAGTGTGGAACCGCGTAGAACTGGCCCTTTTGATGCGCACCCCAAACAGGGCAGAACAAAGCACCCAAGCCATGACAGCCGCATCGGAAAGCCCCTGGCCGGTGGACCTGAATGCTCCGCTGGCAACACCCGCTAATCCGACATCGGTGGCTTAGCTATTGAGTCGTTTCCGTGGGAATGCCATAGACTTTGAGTTTTTGATACAAGGTGCTCCGAGGAATTCCCAGCCGAACGGCTGCCTGGGCGACTTTGCCGGCCTCTTCATGTAACACCCGCGCTATATGCTGCCGCTCCAGTTCAGCCAGAGTTAACGCTGTCTCGCTTTCCGAATGCGGCATATGTATCGTCGTCCGATTCGCCAGACCCAGATCCTGGGCCTCAATCACGCGGGCCTCGCATGTGAGGGCCACGCGCTCCAATACGTTACGCAACTCACGAATATTTCCCGGCCATGAGTAGCTTTTCAGAAGGGTCTCAGCGCTGCGGCTCAATTCCTGCTGTTCGCGAGCCAGATCATTGGCAAGGTTCCGTAGCAATGAATGGGCGATGATAGGCACATCCTCTGCCCGTTCCCGCAATGGCGGTATTCGCAGATGGAATGTGCTGATGCGGAAGTAGAGGTCCTCGCGAAATTTCATTTCCCGCACAGACTGCATCAGGTTGCGATTGGTTGCTGCAATGATCTGGATATCAACCACACGCTCGCGAACATCACCCAGCCGCCGAAAGCGGCTGTCTTCCAGCACCTTAAGCAGCTTGGGCTGCACCATCAGGTCCATCTCACCCAACTCATCCAGAAACAAAATTCCCTTGTGCGCCGCCTCCACCAGACCTTGCTTACTTCCCACGGCGCTGGTAAAAGCACCCTTCTCATAACCGAAAAGCTCTGATTCCAGCAGATCCTTGGACAAGCCAGCGCAGTTTACGTCCACCAATGTTTCTTCCGCGCGAGGGCCATTCTTGTGGATCCATTGCGCCATCACACCTTTGCCCGTGCCGGTTTCACCCTGGATCAGAATAGGCCGCTCAGTATTGACGATCTTGCGCGCTTCCTGAGCCAGTCTCTGTATAAGGGCGCTTGTGCCCTGGAATGGATCTTTGTCATAACGGGGGCGGGCCATCTTGCGCGCCAGTTGCTTGCGCTGGTGCTGCTGGCTTTGCAGGCAGGTGCGCACTGCGGCGATCAACACGGAGAATTGCACTGGCTTGGTCAGGAACTGGTCGGCACCAACTTTGATCGCCTTGACTGCCAGATCGATGGAGCCGTGGCCCGTGAGCACAATACACTTGAGTGGAAGATTCATGCTCTTCAGGCCGGCAAGGAAGTCTAGCGCGTTCCCATCAGGCAGATCGAAATCGATCACCGCGAGATCGGGCGCTTCCGACTCCAGCACCTGATAAGCTGACTTGAGATTTCCTGCCTGCACAATCGAATATCCTTCAAGGCGCAAAAATTCTGAAACGGCAGTAAGGAGCGTGGGATCATCATCTATCAGTAATACTTTGGCCTTGTTCAAGAAACGCCTCAGAGGAAAAACGCCGAATGTGCAGTGCTCAGATCACAAACAAGGGACGCCGCACTGGGACTGTGATCTGGGTTCGAGTGTAACCGATCTGGAAACTCCAATTTGACAGATGGATGTTTCTTTCTAACCTTAAGAGAAAATTTATTTAGTTACACCTTAAGCCGTGCGGGCAAAGCTGCCTTACTGCTGGAATTACCAGTTTGGGATGACGCCCATCAGAGCTGATCAGAGGTATGCATGCCGCATTGCAGATGCTTCAGGGACGGACGGGCCAACGCGGCTCGCATGGTATTCTTTCCCGTTCTTTGCATTCTCTAACATGGGAACAAGGAAACGGAGCACCGTCCTATTTATGAAACCACGGATTCTTCTTCCGCTAGCGCTTCAGTTCGCATTGCTCACCGCCCTCGTGATGGCGCAGGCGCCCAAAGCAACACCCGTTCCTCCCGCACCCCAGCCGCCGACAGCCGGCGAATCGCGGGTGACCGAGCCTCCGCACGAACTCACGGTGGCAGACGTCCATGCTTTCCTGGATGGATTTGTTCCCATGCAACTTGAACGTGAAGACATTGCCGGAGCGGTAGTGCTGGTAGTGAAGGATGGAGCAATCTTTTTTGCCAAGGGCTATGGCTACAGTGACGTAGAAAAAAGAACTCCTGTGACCGTTGACGCCACGCTGTTCCGACCCGGGTCCGTTTCCAAGCTCTTTACCTGGACCGCGGTGATGCAATTGGCGGAACAAGGCAAGCTTGACCTGGACCGCGACATTAACGAATATCTCGATTTCAAGATCCCGGCGAAATTCGGCAAGCCTATTACGCTGCGCAACATCATGACGCATACTCCCGGCTTCGAGGAGCAGATCAAGGACCTGATCAGCGAAGAAGCCACTCCTGTCGCCACCTTGAAGCAGCACCTGGTCACGCATATCCCAGAGCGCATCTTTCCTCCTGGGACCATCCCCTGCGTACTCGAATTATGGAGCTTCGTTAGCGGGTTACATTGTGGAGCGCGTGGCCGGACGTCCGTTCAACGACTATGTGGATGAAAACATTTTCAAGCCGCTTGGCATGGCGCATTCTACTTTCGCGCAACCATTGCCAGCCGAACTGAAGCCGCTGATGTCCAATGGATACAGGTTGGGTTCAGGCAAGGTAAAGCCCTTCGAGATTATCGAAGAGGCTCCGGCTGGCGGGCTGGCCGCCACCGCATCTGATCTGGCGCATTTCATGATTGCTCATCTTCAGAACGGCAGGTTTGAGAATGCGAAAATTCTCCATCCTGAAACCGCCCTCCAGATGCATTCACGCCAGTTCGGGCTCAGCCCAGCGCTGAACGGCATGTGCCTGGGCTTCTATGAAGAGTCACGCAATGAGCACCGCATCATCGGCCACGGCGGCGACACGGTTTACTTCCATAGCGATCTGCATCTAATGCTGGAAAATGGCATCGGGTTTTTTGTTTCCTACAACAGCGCCGGCAAAGGCGAGATCAGCCCGCGGAGTGCGTTATGGTACCACTTTCTGGATCGCTACTTCCCTTACACCCCGCCTAAAGTTGAGAAGCTGGCCAGCGCTGAAGCGGATGCGAAGACTGTTGCCGGGCGATATCTCACCAGCCGCCGCTCTGAAAGCAACTTCTTAAAGGTTGGGGCCGTTGAAGAGAACGTCCGAGTCACGCCGGATGAAAACGGAACGATCAAGGTCGAGCCATTCAAAGACTTCAATGGCCAGATCAAGAAATGGCAGGAGATTGCGCCGCTGATCTACCGCTCCATTAACGGCCAGGATCTGCTCGCCTTCCGTCGCGACGATCAGGGAAACATGGAACTGGCGCCAAACTTCCCTGCTGCCGCTGAGCAACGCGTTTCATTTCTGAATAGCGCGGACTTCAATCAGTCATTGATTCTGGGCGTTCTGATTGTTTTGGGACTGACGCTGCTATGCTGGCCATTAGCAGCGATCATCCGCGGACACTACCATCAGCAGCTTGATTTGGATTCCACCTATATTCGCCTGCGTCCGTGGGTGCGCGTGGTCTGTGCGGTGGACATTGCGTTCCTGGCAATTTTCCTGACGGTGCTTACAACTGCGGGACCGAGCGCCCTAAGTTCCAGAACCGATTTCAAATTTCACGCCATACAATCGCTCGGTGTGCTGGGAGGGCTGGGGACCGTTCTAGTGTTGCTGGCATGTCTTCGCTCGTGGAGTGACCCGCGAGCATGGTTTTGGAGCAAGGCGTGGAATCTTCTACTCCTGTTGGCCTGCCTTGGCTTTGTATGGTTCTCTTATCACTGGAACCTGCTGAATTTCAACATGAACTATTAGGAGAATTGGATGGTGGCACTCCAATCCGTTCGTCCCATGCTGGCCGTGAATAGCATTGATGACACTATTCTCTTTTACCGCAACCTGCTCGGATTTGAGTGCGTCAATCGCCTACACGGATGGGCCGCATTGCAGAAGGATGCTGTTGAGATCATGATTTCCCTGCCCAACACGCACGAACCGTTTGAGAAGCCTAACCTCACTGGATCGCTTTATTTCAACTTATCCGATGTGGATGCCTTGTGGAATGAGATCAAAGATAGAGCTTCTATCGTCTATCCCATGCGCGAGTTCGCGATCCGTGACAACAACGGGTACGTCCTCCAGTTCGGCCAGGAAATCACGGACCCAGATCAGATCCCGCCGCCAGCGGCTGAGTAGGATTACAGCGAGCCGCTATACCTTTTGCACCGCCTGAACAAGGTTTGTCAGCGTGGCCTTGGCGTCGCCATAGAGCATGCCCGTGACGGGCTTGAAGAAGAGTGGGTTTTCCAAACCGGAAAAGCCCTTGCCCTTACCGCGCTTCAAGACCACCACCGATTTTGCCTTATCGACTTCAATGATGGGCATCCCAGCAATTAAACTTTTAGGATTGTCGCGCGCATCAGGGTTGACTACATCATTTGCGCCGATGACAACCGCCACATCCGTCGAAGGCATTTCAGGATTGATCTGCTCCATTTCGTAGAGCGAAGAGTAAGGCACATTGGCCTCGGCTAAAAGCACATTCATGTGCCCTGGCATGCGGCCGGCCACCGGATGGATGGCGTACTTCACGGAGATGCCACGCTCTTCCAGAAGGTTACCCAGTTCGCGGACGGCGTGTTGCGCTTGTGCGGTGGCCATGCCATATCCAGGAACGAAGACAACTTGATTGGCGTAGGCGAGCTGGACGGCAACGTCATCAAGGGTAACTTCGCGCATGGATCCGGTGACTGTGGTTTCTTCCGTGACAGCGGAACCAAAGCCGCCAAAAAGCACATTTGTGATGGAACGGTTCATGGCCCGGCACATCAGGATAGAAAGAATGAAGCCGGAGAAGCCATCGAGCGTGCCGGCGATGATCAGCACGTTATTTCCTAACACAAAACCGGTCGCCGCCGAAGAGAGACCGGCGTAAGAGTTCAATAGCGACATCACCACCGGCATATCGGCAGCGCCGATGGGAATGACCAGCATGATGCCAAAAACGAAAGCGCAGCCGACCATTATGTAGAAGAACATGGCGCCCGCAGGATTGATGATCCACGTTACAAACGATCCGATCATCACGATAAAAAGCGCCGCATTGAAAATCTGCTGACCCTTAAACTGAATCGGAGTGCCGCGCATCAGTTCCTGCAGCTTGGCCGCTGCGATGAGCGAGCCGGTCACAGTAAGCGACCCCAGCATTACCTCCAGGCCCAGAGCGCCGACTTTAAATCCGCCAAGCTTGCTGCCGTGAATCACGTACTCAGCAATTCCCACCATGGATGCGGCCAGTGCGCCGAAGGCATGTGAGAGCGCAGTCCGTTGCGGCATGGCGGTCATCGGCACCATGGCCATGGGAATGCCAATACTGGAGCCCAAAATCAACCCGATGGCGATGTAAATGTAGTTGTGAATGTCAGGATGGAAAAGCGTACCAATCACAGCGGCGGCCATTCCCGCGGCAGCCATGATCATGCCGCGGCGCGCCGTGTCAGGATGGCTCAGCCCCTTCAAGCCGAGAACGAAGAGGCATGAGGCAATGAGATATGTGGCTTCGAGGAAATATTGCGCGTGGCTCACTTTTTCTCCTCCGGCTTCGCCGGTTTGGGCGCTTCCTTCTTGCGGAACATCTTGAGCATGCGGTCAGTGATGAGGAAGCCGCCAGTCACGTTGATCATGGCGGAGGTCACCGCCGCGCAACCGAGAATGGAAGCCAGCATCTGGTGCTCTTCATAATGCGATCCCGCAATCACAATCGAACCAATCAGCGAGATACCGGAGATGGCGTTTGTGGCTGACATGAGCGGCGTATGCAACAGCGGAGGCACGCGGGAGATCACCTGATAGCCCAGGAACGCGGCCAAGGCAAAGACATAAAGTGACGCGATAAGAACCGCCGGGTTGAAAGACAGTTCCTTTGTGCCTTCCATCATCGCCAGCGCGACGATGAATCCTACGGGATGAAACAGTAAATGCTCCATACGGGTCTCCTTGTTGCTTGTTGCGGTTACGTTACGGGGTGTCCCAGGGCCGCTGCCACTTTCGGGTGGACAGTGCCACCCTGATAAGCGACACAAGCCGCCTTCAGGATGTCGTCATTCATGTCGATTTTCAGAGTGCCTTTGTCATTGATAAGCGCCAAAAAGCTGGTGAGGTTGCGCGAGTATAGCTGGCTGGCGTTTCCGGGAACCGTGGCAGGCAGATTCAGCGGACCGAGGATAAGCACGCCATTATGGTCCACGTCTTCACCGGGTTTGGTGAAAGCGACGTTGCCTCCGGTGGAAGCCGCGAGATCAACAATCACCGTTCCGGGGCGCATGCTATTGACCGCCTCTTCGGTAACCATGAGCGGAGCTTTGCGACCGGGCACCTGCGCCGTGGTGATGATGACGTCAGAGATGGCGGCGTGCTTGGCCACCATGTCGCGACCGCGCTGCAAGGCTTCAGGAGAAAGCTCCTTGGCGTAGCCGCCAGCGTCCTGCGTTTCAATTCCACCCAGGTCGACATCTAGGAATTTAGCACCCAGAGACTTGACGTCCTGACCGGCGGCAGCGCGAACGTCGTAGGCTTCCACCACCGCGCCAAGCCGTTTCGCAGTTGCGATGGCCTGCAATCCTGCAACACCCGCCCCGAGCACGAGCACCTTGGCAGGCGGGACCGTGCCCGCGGCCGTCATGAGCATGGGAAACATGCGAGGCAAACGAGCGGCGGCGATCAGGACGGCTTTATAGCCCGCAACGGTGGCCATGGAAGAGAGCGCGTCCATGGATTGCGCGCGGGTGGAACGCGGAACCAGCTCAACCGCAAATGCAGTGAGCTTGCGAGAGATAATCGGCTCCAGAGCCGCGGGTTCGTCGAGTGGCTTGAGAAACCCAATGACGACAGCGCCTTGCTTCAACTTGGCAAAGTCGTCGGGCTCAGGACGGTTCACGCAGGCAAGAACGTCAGCTTCGGGCAACAGATCGGAACGGCCCATCAGGCTGGCTCCGGCTGTTTGGTAGTCCGAGTCAGGAAAACCTGCGTGAACGCCGGCGCCGGTCTCAATCCCAACCTCCGCGCCGGCTGTCACTAGCTTTTTGACTGACTCAGGCGTCAACGCCACCCGGGCTTCACCCGGCTGCTGCTCCCGTGGGACTGCAATTCTCATATGTCCGTTTCCTCTCTCCCATAAAACCCTCGTATGGTACACCCTCTGTTGCTGCCACATCATTATTCATAACCACGAAGGTTTGCGAAAGGCACTTTAATGGTAGAAAGCAATGCCGCACGGAATCGCGGCAATGCTGCATCTTTGGTTGGACGCGCGTTCCAGCTAGGAATTGCATTTCCCATCCTCGCACAATCAACCGGGCTGCCATCCGCCCTGTCAATTAAATACATCGGATTGCGATAGGCGAGAGAAAGAGGGCAACCCGCACCTGAAACATTCCGTCACACCCTGATAGAGGAGTAAACGTGTCATTCAGGGACCTGCTCGCGCGCTGGCCAGTTGTTAAACAAATCAAGACAGGCGGAGACGGAACCGGCGCTGAAGCCATGTCTGAACGCACCCGCAATCTTGGTCCCCGTACTCAGGGCGCGGAGGTGGCGCGCTCGGTTTGTCCTTATTGCGGGGTGGGCTGTGGCCAACTGATTTTTCATAAGAACAACAAGCTGGTTTCCATTGAAGGTGATCCCCAGTCGCCTATTTCGCGAGGACGGCTTTGTCCCAAAGGAGCGGATAGCTATGAGCTCCTGACTCACGCAAATCGCGAGTTGAAGGTGAAGTACCGTAGGCCATTCAGCAAAAAATGGGAAAGCCTGGACCTTGAAACCGCAATGGACATGATCGCTGATCGACTCTGGGATGCGCGCGAACGGTCATTTGTGGAGAAGCAGGACGGACAAACCCTGATGCAGACCAAGGCGGTTGCGCATCTGGGCGGCGCTACGCTGGACAATGAAGAAAATTATTTGATCAAGAAAATGTTCACGGGCGGTCTGGGCATGGTGTGCATCAGCAATCAGGCCCGAATATGACACAGCTCCACGGTGCCCGGTCTGGGCACATCATACGGGCGCGGCGGAGCCACCACGGCGCAGCAGGACCTGCAATATTCTGATGCCATCCTGATCATGGGATCGTCCATGGCGGAAAATCATCCGGTGGGATTTCAGTGGGTGATGGAAGCACGTGAGAAAGGCGCAAAAGTAATTCATGTTGATCCGCGTTACAGCCGTACATCGGCAATGGCGGATTACTGGCTGCCTTTGCGGCCAGGATCAGACATCATTTTTCTGGGCGCGCTGATCAGGTATGTTTTCACCCATGAGAAGTATTTTCGCGAATATGTAGTCCATTACACCAACGCATCGACGCTGCTGCGCGAGGATTTTCGCGATACTGAAGATCTAGGCGGAATCTTTTCCGGCTGGAATCAAGAAGAGAAGCAATACGATCCTAAGACGTGGCTCTATGAAGGTTCGCCGTACAAGGAGTCGGGCGGGATATTTGCCGGACATTCAAAACATGGCGGAGGGCATGGTAAAGATCGCGGTGGCGAAGCGGGAGATCTGGGCGAGCATAAGAATGACCCTAGTCTGGAAAATCCTCGCTGCGTTTTTCAGGTCCTGAAAAAGCATTTTGCGCGCTACACGCCTGAGCTGGTCGAGCGCTCTTGTGGGATTCCCAAAGAGAAATTTTTGGAAGTGGCGGAAGCCTATAGCTCGGCATCAGGTCCGGAGAAAACCGGATCGATTTGTTACGCCGTGGGCTGGACACAACACTCAAAAGGCCCACAAATTATCCGGGCAGCAGCAATTCTGCAGCTTCTGTTGGGCAATACCGGCCGGCCCGGAGGCGGAGTGATGGCGCTCCGCGGTCACGCTACGATCCAAGGATCCACAGACGTGCCAACTCTTTATGACATTTTGCCTGGCTATCTGCCCATGCCTTTTTTCGAAGACGATTCGAATGACTTGAAAACCTACCTAAAGAAGCACACCTCGGAAGCAGGCTGGTGGAACAATTTTGATAAGTATGCCGTAAGCCTGCTCAAAGCCTGGTACGGAGAGGCCGCAACCGCCGAAAACGAATTTGGCTTTCACTTCCTGCCCCGCGTCACAGGCGACCATTCTGAATACGGCTACTGGCTCGATATGGCTGACGGAAAGCTGGAAGGCCTCTTTGTGATGGGACAGAACCCAGCCGTGGGAGCGGCCAATGGAAGGCTGGAGCGTTCCGCTCTTGCCAATCTCAAATGGCTGGTGGTGCGTGACTTTGTGGAGACGGAGACAGCGGCGTTCTGGAAGGATTCGCCTGAAGTCCAGCGCGGGGAGCTCAATCCGAAAAAGATCGCAACGGAAATTTTCTTCCTGCCGGGCGCGGGCCATGCGGAAAAAGCCGGATCGTTCACCAATACGCAACGGCTGATCCAGTTCCACGAAAAAGCAATTGATCCGCCGGAAGATTGCCGCAGTGAAACATGGTTCATGTATCACCTGGGACGAAGATTGAAGGCCCGCGCCGCGAAAAAGCAAACATCGCGCAATGCGGCTTTGAACGCTCTCACCTGGGACTACGCGACTGAAGGCAAGCATGACGAGCCGAAAGTTGAAGAGATCGTCGGCGAAATTAATGGGTATCGAGTAAGCGACCGAACTCTGGTTTCGGGCTATCGAGAGCTAAAGAACGATGGCTCCACGGCGTGTGGCTGCTGGATTTATTCAGGAGTGATGCCGTCTCCAACAGAAAACAAGGCGCGCAAGCGCGAGCCCAAAGGCCGCTACGGCCACGGATGGGGCTACGCCTGGCCAAGCGATCGCAGGATTTTGTACAACCGCGCTTCCGCGCGTCCCGACGGCAAGCCGTGGAGCGAGCGCAAAGCACTGGTGTGGTGGGACGCCGAAAAGAAGAAATGGACTGGCCATGACACTCCTGACTTCACCGAGAGCAAGCCGCCGGATTATCGGCCAGAAAAAGGCGCGAAGGGTGATGATGCAATCGCGGGCGATAAGCCGTTCATCATGCATCCCGACGGCGTGGGATGGATATGGGTTTCCAGCGGCCTGAAAGACGGTCCGCTGCCGACGCACTATGAACCACTGGAAAGCGTAGTCGCGAATCCGCTTTACCCGGAACATGGCACAAATCCGGCGGCGGACAAGAAAGAACGGCCCGACAATGCATACGCGTTCCCTGCCGGCGATGAACGGTTTCCTTACCTGCTGAGCACATATCGCTTGACCGAGCATCACACCGGCGGAGGCATGAGCCGGTATCTCCCCCATCTGGCGGAACTGCAGCCGGAATTGTTTGCGGAGATCTCTCCAAAACTGGCGGAAGAGATCGGGGTGCAGAGCGGCGAGTTTCTCACCATTACCACCATGCGCGGGATTATAGAGGCCCGCGCGCTGGTCACGGAACGAAACCGGCCTCTCGTGATCGAGGGAAAGATCAGGCATACGATCTGCCTGCCTTATCAATTCGGCTACAAGGGCCTGGTCACTGGCGATGTGCCAAATGATTTGCTGTCAATTTCCGAAGAGCCAAACGTTCGCATTATGGAGACCAAGGCGCTGGTGTGCAACGCGCATCCGGGCCGCGTACCGAGGAGCGCACAAGCGTTGAAAATCTGGAAACAGGACCTGCGGAGGACGGCATGAGCACAACTGCTTTTTTAACGGATTCCACGCTCTGCATCGGCTGCAAGGCCTGTGAAGTAGCGTGCAAGGAATGGAATCAATTGGGGGAAGACGGCTTCGAGTGGAGCGGGAATTCCTATGACAACACTATGGCCGTGGGCCATTCGACGTGGCGACATGTGAAGTTTGTGGAGAATACGCCGGAGATCGGCCGTGGTGGCAATTCGGCAGACCAGCTGCCGGCGTGGGGCTTCTCTTCTGATGTCTGCAAACATTGCGAAGTGGCTGGATGCCTGGAGGCATGCCCGACTGGCGCAATCGTGCGCATGGAATTTGGTGCGGTCTTCATTCAGCCCGATATATGCAACGGGTGCGCTTATTGTGTTGTTAGTTGTCCTTTTGGCGTAGTGGAAAAAAATGAAAAGGATGGTCGGGCATTCAAATGTACCTTTTGCTCTGATCGGCAGCGTGCTGGATTGCAGCCCGCCTGCGCCAAAGCGTGTCCTACAGAGTCCATCAAGTTTGGTGAGCTCGAAGATTTGCGCCGCGAAGCCGATGAGCGACTAAAAGTATTGGAAGCGAGGGGCGTTACCGATGCAGTGATCTACGATCCCGTTGAAACCAGTGTTAAAGGAATACATTCCCTTTTTCTGCTGCGCGGCGATCCGCGTACCTACAATCTGCCGCCAAATCCTGAAGTCCCCACCACCTACTTGAAAAAAGCATGGCAGTCTGCGGCAGTGGCGGCAGGAGCCATGCTGGGCGCGACCTTGCTTGCGTTTCTTGGAGGCAAACGATGAGCCGAGTTCCCTTGCCTGAGCTGCCAGGTCGTGTTCCAGATTCACAAAGCGAAAGCCGGTTGAGTGCAATCCGTCATGAAGCTGCGCAAAGCGGCGTGGTCTCCGGAAAAGGAGTGGCGCCGCAGGGATCTCCATTTCCACAGGCTTCGCCGACCACCGGCTATTACGGAGTGCCGTTGCTCAAAGAACCGCAATGGAAGCCGGAAGTGCCGATCTATTTTTTTGTGGGCGGCGCGGCTGGAGCTTCCGCTGTGATCGCGAACATGGCGAACTGGCTTTCCGATGATCGTGAACTAGTGCGTAGCGCACGTTGGATGGCCGCGGGCGGAGGAGTGCTGTCCTCAGCACTGTTGATTAAAGATCTTGGGATGCCGTCGCGGTTCCTGAATATGCTCCGGGTGTTCAAGCCCCAGAGTCCAATGAGCATGGGCGCGTGGACGCTCTCTGCTTTTTCCAGCTTCTCCGCAGCTGCTGCATTTGCCAATTTAATGCGGGCCAAGCTCGGTTCCTCGATCGTGATCCGGGTGGCAGAGAATGCAGCGGGCCTTCTGGCCACTGCAACAGGACTGGTGATGTCGAGCTACACGGGAGTATTGATTGGAGCGACGGTCATACCTGTATGGAATGAAAACGCGGGCACTCTGCCACAGCATTTTGCCGCTTCAGGACTCAATTCGGCGGTTTCGCTGCTCGAACTCATGGGGCATGATGACAGCCGCGCGCTGAATATGCTGGGACTTTCCGCTTCTTGTTATGAAGTGGCTGAAGGGCTACTGCTGGAAAGTAAACGTCATCGCGTGAATGAACCTTTACGCCAGGGCTGGAGCGGCGCGATCGTGAGAGCGGGCGGAGTACTCTCCGGACCGGTCCCGCTGGCATTGCGTCTTGCTTATGCAGTTAGCGGCAACAAAAAGCTGCGCCGCGCGGCAGCATGGTCAAGCGTTGCCGGTTCCCTGCTCACGCGCTTTGGCTGGGTACACGCCGGTCGAGTTTCGGCGAGAGATCACCGCCTTCCGCTGGAGCTGCCGGCGCGCATGGCGGAAATCAAGAAGAACAGCCATCAGATCGAATTGCAGAAACCCGCATAGCGATTCTAAATTGAATCAGCCATCGAAAATAAAAGCCGGGCGGCGGCATTTGACTTTCGCCATGTATTCGTGTAGCCTGTTCCCGATGAAGCGTCCTAACGGAGCACCGGACAAAGTCACCTACATGGGAGCATATTTGATTCCGCCGTCCCGGGCTTTTCCTATTCCACAGCAACCTCTCACCTGATTCGCAATAACGTTCTGTCAGGATGGTCCTGGACTAATCTAATGTTTAAAGTCAAGAAAAAGACGAAAATCACCTCAGTTCAATTTGAACTGGAGGTTAAGAAATACCTGGAGTCAACCGCCGGTAAACTCAAGGATTTTCAAACAATACACCGGGAGTCCATGGACGGCCAGGATGGTACTTATGAGATCGACATAACGGCCAGGTTTAGAATTTTTGGAGCGGACTTTCTCGTTCTTGTGGAATGCAAGAACCACAAGAACCATATTAAGCGTGAGCAGGTACAAATGCTGCACGCCAAACAGGTGTCGCTTAGCGCGCAAAAAGCCATGCTGTTTGCCACAACCCCGTTTCAGGACGGCGCGGTGGAGTATGCGAACCAACATGGCATTGCTTTGGTCCAGCTTGCGTCCGGCGAAACCTTGTACTTTACAAAAAGTGGGAATCGTAGTCCCCTGCCTGATTTCCCGCCCTCTTACGTTGGCTGGCTCATTACCCAACACGACGGAGCGAGTGATGGCGTGAGTTATAGCCTCGTAGATGCACGATCTCCTGATGCCCTCAATAAGTTCCTCTTTGAATCCTCGGCAAGCTAGCCGGAATCGCGGCAATGCTGCCTGCCTAAAGGCGCAGATTTGCGAAGTGGGGCCGTTAACGAGAAGCAGCACTGCTGGATCACGATGAAGACCACTGTACGTTTGCGGAGATGGCTACACGACTTCCGTTTTGTAAAAACAGGACTTACGTGTCGATTCAGCTTGCGGTGCAGGGAGTAAGCGAGTAGGGTCAAAGTATGACCCCACCTAATGTTAGTTCCGTACCCACCCCCAGACCCAAGGTTGTCGTTAAGGGCCCCATCCGTTGCCATAAATGCCAGATGCTCTGTAAGGACGCCGAGCAATATCTGAGCCATGCCTGCATTCCGAGAAGCCCACAGATGTAAACGTTAAATTCAGTGTGGAACTCCTGGGTTAAGGTCCAGGCGAGTTCCAGCGTGATGGCAGCGGTTCGTCATGGCGTGGTGCGACGCGGTTGAACCATCCACTTGAATATCTTTTTCATGAATGGGTTTTATGCCCGGGAAACGTGTATACTTAAGTTTCCCGTTAAGTGATTCACCAACGGTTAGCGAGCCGGTCCAGCCTTAAAGCGACAACCCACCTCACAGAAACCAGTCAATCTTCTTCAGCAGGAAATATCAAAATTACAAAGGAACAACTACAAATGGAACAAGGAATTGTGAAGTGGTTTAACGACGCAAAAGGATTTGGATTTATTACCCGGAACAGCGGCGATGGAGACGTGTTTGTGCATTTCTCCGCGATCCAGTCCAGCGGTTTCCGCAGCTTGCCGGAAGGCCAGGCCGTGGAATTCAACGTGACCAAAGGACCGAAGGGCTTGCAGGCTGAGAACGTAAAGGTTCTGTAAGAAACCCGAATCACTGCCCGGAGTTGAAACTCCGGGCAGTTCTGCGTTCAGGGCGAGTTGAATACCTATCACAGACGCAAACCTCGCCTGAGCATTGCGATCTCATTACTGTCGAGTTCTCTGTCTGGCGAAATCATTTGCTTTAACACCTGTTGGGGACTAACCTCTAAGTAAGGTAGTCGCTCTCTGCATCGCATCTCTGGATTCATCACTCCACTCTCGCGACGGCATTCCGGACAACTGAACAGTGGAGGCTGTTTCACTAATTTCACCTCCGCTTTACGCATGGTGTTTCTCCACTGAAGTGGCGGGGGACGGTCTCGACCACAATTGGGAAGGTTGTTTTGTATGGATCCGAGTACGGTTTGTCTCAGCGTTTTTGTCGCCCTGATTTCAATGGCCGCGATGTTCAGGCTCTACAAAATGCGAACGGTTGGGGTAAAAGTGGCAAGTTACAGATCACAAACAATGTGTCCGGCGTGCCATGCCATTACAGCCCGCGCGGAAGCGAACTGCCTGCGTTGTGGAAAGCCGCTGCGCACCGTATGAACCAAAGTCGAGCGCTTCCCTGCCCTTTCTTTACTCACTGGCCCGGTTCGCCATGCGCGTGAGTTCCAAAACTTTTTCATTGTCCACCGGAATGCTGATGCTGCTAGGCGGCGCGGCGTGGCTTTGCGCGCATGCCATTCCGAAGTGCACCCACGGCGAGAAGAGTTATTCGTTTCCGATTACGAGGGACGGTAAGACCACCCGAACGTGTTACAAGTGCGGGCATAGCCGGGAATACGATATGACGACCATGCGGTTTTTGACCGGGCATTTTGTCAGCGCTTCAGAGAAATAACGTCCCCTATTGAACAGTCTTTCGATTCGAGAGTGAAGTATGCTCGGGGTGCCCCTGAGTCAATTTGTGCGTGCCGCCGTTTCGATAAATCGAGAACTCATTGAGTCCCAGTGTGTCAGCTGTGGTTCGTGGATTGCTGCCGGTCCGGATGAGCAGTGTTTGGCAATCGCAGAATCGGCCCACCATTGCGCTGCCTGCTGAGCGTATTCTGGAGTTGTGTCGGCTCTAACCCGGAGCAGCACCGCCCTGGCGAAAGAGCACTCCATTTGCAGAGAAATCTAAAGGAGAAAAACATATGAGCAGCACTGAAGTGGATGGTCTGGAACCAAATGCTGAGCCTGACGTAAAGGCAAAGCCCAACAAGAAGGCAGCTGCACCGCGTGCCGTCAACAAATATGCTGAAGTACGGCTGGCCAAAAAGAAACAGAGACGCAAGGCGCATCGGCTGACAATCAAAAGACCGAATACCGGCGGGTAACAGCAAGCTCGGCATCCCGGGACAAGTGTGGGTTTTTCTGCCACAGTTCTCTCCCCCAATGGCTCTCCGCTCCCAGTGCGCTTCCACATTTTTGTATCGCGATGAACTTCGAAATCAAATGTGGTTTCAGCACCGTTCTCATGAGTGCGTAAGGGCCGGCGCGAATTTGATAAGGCAAAAAAATAGCCAGGCTTTGAGACCCGGCTCGCCCAGAGGGCAAAAAGATTTAGGAGAAAAAAATTGTAGAGCTCAAATTTTCAGTAATGCCTCCTTTGCCCCGCCCTGCCTTCGGCAGATGACTGGGTCTGGTGAAGTTGGCTCATCCACAAATTTGAGTGGACGAGTCAGGGAACGGATGGTTTCGCACCTGTCCCGTGTCCTCAGGGCAACGCTGAACAGTTTCAGCTCTCCCCCGGGGTCGCAAGACAAGCTTCCTGATCTGGTCAAACTCGTTTGATTAATTGGGTGTTGATGTCTTCAGCGCCAGGAACATCGTTCGACCTCAAGAAGGTCTTGTTCTACTTGCCTGCGTCGGCCCGAACTAACGGAGACTGACGCACAAGTTCCTGCCTATGCTGGAGACAAAAAGAGAGAGAGAAAAGAGCGCTAGGTACGGAGAGGCACAACAAGCTGGGGAGAAGCTTTTTCAAGAACAAGAAGAGGAGCGGATTCGAAAGCCAGCGAGGTCATTGCTTCAGTCTGAGGCTTTTCTTCGCAAATGCCGGCATGGTTCTGGGTTTTAGGGACATGCAGACTCTTTTTACAAGGCGCGACCACGCTCAATTCAACCGTGACCGGCGGCGTCTCGTCATCATTGTCCGCATCATAGGCAACGCAGATAAGGTTGGCGGCTCCTGCAATCAGCAGCATCATCCCCAACACCGCACCGCGAAGTAACCTGTGAAGAAACGGAGCCATAATGTCCCTGAGCATGGGCCGAAAACACACTCGGCTTTTCCATGCCATCTCAGTTTCGGCTAACCCGGTTAGAAATACATTAAGCACAGATTAGAATTTCTAATGTTTTTCAAAGACTGTATCGGGGTAACCTGCTGATAAGGCAGGCCAAACTCAGATTGAGAAGCGGGTTATCCTGTTGGAAAGCTCATTAGTAAATGGTGCCGAGAGGGGGACTCGAACCCCCACGAGCCGTTTAAGCCCTGCGGATTTTAAGTCCGCTGCGTCTGCCAGTTCCGCCATCCCGGCGCGGGATAATTCATTTTATATTGTCGCTACTCTCCAGACCGCCAGAAGGCCTGCATCCGCTAAATATTATTCGCTGCCTGAAGCAGCGGGCTCGCCGCGTGGTCGGGTTCGCCCCTGTTTGAAATGCGTTCGCCCCGCTGGGCTCACCGCTTTCGCAGAGGAATTAAATAATGTCATACCAGCGGCGCTGGAATTGCACGGGCGCATGAAGCGTTGAGCCCGTGGCCTGTTGCACTTCAGGGTCTGGAAGACGCAGTAATGCTGCGCCTCTACATTGAGATTTACGCGGGGGTTGTATCCGGTGCCGCAGCATTCTGCAATGTTCCTTTACAATCGACAGGTCCGATAGGTGCAGATTTTGTGCAACCAGCGGAGCCGCCGTGAGTCCAATGATCCTATGCAGATCGTGGAGAGCCCAAACGTGGAAACCGAGTGTCTGCCCTTTTCCAGTATTCCCCACACTACCCGCCTGTTTGACGACTTTCTCCATCATTTTGATCGCGTAAAGCAGTTTTATGCCCGACCGCCTTTGCGTGAAGATTGGTGGGCGGAAGAGATAAAGAAGATCCAGTATCCGGCGGAGCGGCGGCAGGCGGTGGCGGCGATCCTGGAGCGGCAGAACCGGGAGTTTGGGGCTGGAGAAAAAACTCTTGCGAACATTGAACGGTTGCGGAAGGGCGCTCCGGCCGTGGTGACCGGGCAGCAGGTTGGGCTATTTGGCGGACCTGCATTTTGCATCCTAAAGGCGCTGACCGCTGTTCTGATGGCGGAGAAAGCCGGCGCGGTGCCGATGTTCTGGCTGGCCACGGAAGATCACGATCTGGAAGAAATCAACACGGTAAACATGGCTGCGGGCGATCACCTGCAGAAATTCACGGTGAACGTTCCCCATCGCGAAGGCGCGCCGGTGGGCAGCATTGCCTTTACTGATGAAATCACCGCGGCGGTGCAACAGATAGAAGCGCTCTTTGGCAAATCAGAGATCAGCGAACTGCTGGGCGCGAGCTATCGCAAAGGCGAAACGTTTGGAACGGCATTTGCCAGGTTTTATACCAAAGTATTCTCTGAGATGGGCGTGGTATTCCTGAACCCGCTCGATGCAGAGCTGCACCGCATTGCACAGCCGGTATTCCGCGCAGCGCTGGAAAAGTCAGACGAAATCAACCAGGCGCTGGTCGCGCGAAACCATGAACTGGAAGCAGCGGGATACCATGCGCAGGTGAAGGTAACACCTTCGCACACGCTGTGTTTCTATTTTGAAGACGGAGTGAGGACGCCGATCCGCCATCAGGGTGGGGAGTTTTTTGTTGGCGACCGCAAAGTGGCTGCGGCTGAGTTGCTGAGGGAGACGGAGCGATGTCCGGAGCAGTTCAGCGCGAACGTGCTGCTACGACCGCTGATGCAGGATTACCTGCTCCCGACCTTGTGTTATATCGGCGGGCCAGCTGAGGTCGCGTATTTTGCGCAGATTGAAGTTGTCTACCGCAATCTCGCAGGCAGAGTTACCCCGATTGTCCCACGAATATTTGCCACACTGATTGAACCCCGCATTGCCAAGTTAATAGACCGCTATCACCTTTCTCTTACGAACCTCTTTAATACTCCGGAAAAAAGCCGCGAACTTGTGGCGGGCCGCGCACTGCCGGACAGCATTCTAAAGAGTTTTGATCTGGCGGCGGAGCATGTGGAGAAAGCGCTGGCTCTGATTCAGGGGCCGTTGGACAAGCTGGACAAGACGTTGATTGATGCCGCGGAAAATGCGGGATCAAAAATGCGATATCAGTTGCAGGGTGTCCGCGACAAAGCGGCACGCGCCGAAGCGCGGAAGAATACTGAAGTGCTGCGCCATGCCGATGAGCTGATCACCGCGCTTTATCCCAACAAAGAATTGCAGGAGCGCGAGATTGGTGCGGCGTATTTCTTATTGAAGTACGGACAAGTCATTCTGGAGCAGATCAAGAACACAGTTCGAACGGGATGCGGAGAGCATCAGGTAATCAGGATACAGGCGTGATAAGAAAGTTTTTGCCGCAGATTTTCGCTGATCAGGGCTGTACGCGATAAGAATCACTAAGCATTCGGCACAAAGAATCGAATAGCCCAGAACGTAAGCGCGGCGACGGCGGCCGACGCAGGAATTGTTAGCACCCAAGCCCAAACAATCCGTTTGGCCACACCCCATCGGACAGCGGACAAACGAGTGGTAGATCCCACGCCGACGATGGCGCCGGTAATCGTATGGGTGGTACTGACGGGAATGCCGTGATAGGCCAGCACAAAAAGCGTGATGGCGCCCGCGCCCTCAGCGCAGAATCCGCCGACGGGCCGAAGCTTGGTAATTTTTGATCCCATGGTATGGACGATGCGCCAGCCGCCCATGTAAGTTCCCAGAGCGATAGCCGCGTTGGCGCCGAGGATGATGTACCACTTGTAATTTCCCCATCCCGAAGAAAATTGTGCGGGCGTGAGATAGCCGCCAGCCAGCAGCGCGCCGGCGATGATGCCCATGGTTTTCTGTGCGTCGTTACCGCCATGGCCCAGGCTGTAAGCGGCGGCGGAGAGAAGCTGGAGTTTTCGGAATAGCTTATCCACAGTGCGCGGCGCGGCGTTTTTAAAGATCCAGGAAACAGCAACCATCAACCCGAGACCGATAACCAGACCGATAAGCGGCGCCAGCACGATGAAGATGAGCGTGGCCATCCATTTTTCACCCAGGCCGGGAACGGTTCCGATAATGGGCCAGTGAAGTTTGGGTTCGCGTACCAGAACGTGCCAGCCCGCACGAGCAATGGCTGCACCCGCGAGTCCACCAATGAGTGCGTGCGAGGATGAAGTCGGTAAGCCCCACCACCAGGTGAGCAGGTCCCAGATGATGGCGCCAGTGAGCGCCGAAAGGATCACATACTGTGTGGCCTGATGCGGATCGACGAGACCGCCGGCAATGGTTTTGGCAACGGCCGTCCCAAACACAAAAGCGGCGATAAAGTTGAAGAAAGCCGCCCAGATGACCGCCAGTCGAGGCGAAAGCACGCGGGTGGAAACCACGGTGGCGATGCTATTGGCGGCATCATGGAAGCCGTTGATGAAGTCGAACGAAAGCGCGATCAGGATGGTGACTGCAACCAGCAATCCGCTCAGGTGCACTTAGCTCGCTCCTTTTCTTTATGTCGCTTCGCTCCAAACCGCTTTAAGAGTCTTTCCAGGGTGCACATCATTCAGCCTTGACGCGAGCGGCTCGGCCCGTGGTCGGCCTCGCCGCGTGTGGTTGTTAGGAAATATCGCTTCGCTCCAAACCGCTTAAGAGTCTTTCCAGGGTGCTCATCATTCAGCCTTGACGTGAGCAGCTCGGCGCGTGGTCGGCCTTGCCGCGTCTCCTTGGTAGGAATATCGCCTTGTTCCATTTTTTATGCGCTCTTGAGGACGACGCCTTCCAGGACGTTGGCCGCGTCTTCGGCCTTGTCTGTGGCGGTTTCAAGGACTTCATACAGCTCTTTGAGTTTGATCAGAGAAATCGGGTCTTTCTCTTTTTCGAACAGCACTCCGATGGCCGAGCGGGCCACGCTATCAGCTTCATTTTCCAGCCGGTTGATTTCTACGCAATTCTCAAGCACGTTGTCATGCTTCTTGCCTAGACGCGCTAGCGCATCAGTAAGCTGGTCAGCCTGCTTGACGATGATGCCGGCCAGCAGCGAAGCAGCCGGAGGAGCGCTGGTGATCTTGTACATCGTCAATCGAACACCGGCGGCATAGATGAAATCCAAAACGTCATCGAGTGAAGAGGCCAGGCGATAAATGTCTTCGCGATCAAACGGCGTAATGAAGGTCTGATTAAGCTTGGTAAGAATATTGTGGGTCATGTCGTCGCCGCGGTGCTCGATGTCCTTAAGCTGCTGCACGCGAACGTCAACGTCTTTAAAATCCTCCAGCGTCTGTTTGAGCAGACGGGCTCCGTCGCCCAAATTGCTGGCCATTTCGGCGAACATGTCAAAGAACTTTGTGTCTCTGGGAACGAGGCGGACCATGTAAGCGGGAGCTCTCCTGGCAATGTTAAGGGACTGTTAAAGTCAACCGAGAAATATCGCACGCGGCCCGTGATTCGGTCAAACAGCGTCTGAGTGTGAAAAAGAAAAAGCCGCCAACGAGGCGGCTTCTCTCCTAAACAGATAATTTACAGCGTACTTTCGATCTCAAAACCCCAGGCTTCCAATAAAGGTTCCGGGATATACTTGCTGTTTTTATTTCTGCGTGCCCACTCGCGAAGACGAGTAGAACGGATGTATTGATCAGGTGTCAGCTTGAATTCCTTGACTGCCTGTTCAAAGGATGTCACAACGGGGATGACTGGCCCGATGGGCTCAGGCTTGCCCCAGTTAGGATTACCGCGTCGCCTTGCCATAGTCGGTTTGGCCCTGCCTTTATATAGAAGAGTGCTTACACTTTATGACTTACCACTTGGATTCCTGAGAGCTGCCTTTGGTTTCAATACTTAAGGAAAAAACCGGCCTGATGGACCCTAACCCTGGAATCAAAGCTTGCCGCAAAAACCGTTAAGTATAAAGGATTTTTGAGCCTGCTGCAATGGTTTTTTTTGTAGATCCCCCGCTTTTTCTTCGTGCATTCACCTTGCAGAGGTACTTCTGTAGTGCGTCAAGAGGATCACAGCTCGAGGTCATACTTTGCCATTTTGCGCCCACGATTATGCCTTAAAAATTTCGGCGTCCGATGTTCAATACTGCACATCACGATGTGTATTCCGCGCAGCCGCCCTGGTCGCGATTTCTCTAGTATGATGGTGTGCCGTGAGTTAAGCCCAACTCACACAGGAGGCAAGAATGAAGTTCATGGCGCGTGTTGTTGCGACTGTGATTCTGGGGTCCTTTCTTTTGACGCAGGCTTTTGCGGAAGATGCTGCCAAAGCTTCTGCCATTTCGACTACTACTGAGGCCAGCGCCCCAAACGCTACCGACAGCTCCGCCGCCTATCTGGCGCCATCGATTCCCATGCAGCCACAAACCGCGTCCAAGGATACTGACAGCACTGTCCTCTATCCCAAGGTTGATGTATTTCTGGGCTATTCTTTTGTGCGTTTCAACACTAACGCCGGCGTGAATGAGAACTTTGACTGGCATGGCGCTACCGGCGCGATCGCCGGAAATGTAAATCGCTGGTTCAGCCTGGTGGCAGATTTCGGGCTTTACACCATCAGAGACCTGCCTGCCGGCTCCAGTGGCCAAGCGTATACGGTTATGTTTGGTCCGCAGTTTTCTCACCGCGGTCACCGTTGGACTCCCTTCGCGCACGCTCTCTTTGGTGGAGCCCGCTTGTGGAACATCCAGGTCACCCCTCCTACCAACTCAGCTTTCTTCAACCATTCTTTTTCGACGAACGCTTTTGCCACCGCTCTGGGCGGCGGGCTTGACCTCAACTTCAACAAGCTCGTCAGCCTGCGCTTGTTTCAAGGCGAGTTTCTGATCACCAAGTTCCATGACGGCTTTGACAACTCGCAGAACAACGCGCGCGTCTCTGCCGGACTGGTTTTCCATTTTGGCGGCAACCCGCCTCCGCCTCCGCCCAACCATCCGCCAACTGTCACCGTCAGCGCCAACCCGACGAAAGTTTTTGCTGGCTCAGGTGATCCTGTTGTCCTGCAGGCGCAGGCCGCTGATCAGGATAATGACACGCTCAATTACAAATGGACGGCCACCGGCGGCGCTATTGAAGGGGCCGGCGCGGAAACCCGCTGGAATTCCACGGGCGTTCAGCCGGGCAAATATACCGTCACTGTCGCAGTTGATGATGGCAAAGGCGGAACAGCCACATCTTCCACCGATGTGACCGTTGAGGAGAAACCGAACACCGCGCCCACCATTACCTGCGCGGCGGATCCGGCAACCATCACCGCGGGGCAGCGCGCCAGCATCACAGCCAACGCCACTGACGCGGACAATGACAAGCTGACCTACAGCTATAAAGCCAGCGGCGGCACTGTAACCGGTACAGACGCGAACGCGCAGTTCGATTCCACCGGCCTTGCTCCAGGAAATTACACCATTACCTGCCACGTCAGCGACGGCCGCGGCGGTGAGACCGATGCCATCGCGCCAATCACGGTGCAGGCCGCAGCGCCGCCCAGGGAACAAGCACAGCTTGAGCAGCGTTTGTCACTGCATAGCATTTACTTCCCCACCGCGCAGCCCACGGTTAACAGTCCGGTAACCAGCGGCCTGCTAGCCAGCCAGAAAGTGACGCTGCTCGCCCTTGCCACCGATTTCAAGAAGTATCTGGCGTTCAAACCAGATGCTCACTTGATTCTGCAAGGCCATGCCGATCCGCGCGGCGGACCTGAATACAACAAACTGCTCTCTGAGCGTCGCGTGGAGCGCACCAAGGCTTATCTGGTTACACAGGGCGTTTCCGCAGACGCCATTGAAACCCAGGGCCTGGGTGAAGAACAGCCCATGAGCGCTGACCAGGTCAAGCAAGCCGTTGACCAGGAACAGAACATCAGCGCAGCGCAAAAAGCGCAGCTCAATCGTAATGCCAAGGTCCTGGCTCTGGCCCAGAACCGCCGCGTTGACGTCACCCTTAGCACCACGGGACAGACATCCGTGCGCGCATTCCCGTTCAACGCTGAGGACGCTCTCAACCTGATCAACCCCAAAGGCGCCCCAGGCACAAAGAAAGCCCCGGCAAAAAGCGGAGCAACGAAGAAAAAAGCGCCGGCGAAAAAGCCCTGACGGGTCTCGGAAATCCGGCGGACTAAATAAGCGGCAGGTCGAAAAGGGCCTGCCGTTTTTATTGGGGCTGAAAGCTGGAAGAATCCGGAAAAACGCAAAGTGAAGGGATGCTGCTAGCTCGCCACTCTGGGTGCGCCGCGGTTTATGTTTGGCGTCTTGTACTCGCGAATGGCATGCTTCACAGCCTTCACCATTTCTGTTGGGGAATTATCAACAGAAACACAGGTGCTGGGGGCAGCGTCAAACTGATAACCGCGTACGCAGATAATTGGCATGAGAGTCCGTTTCTTGCGCACAGAGGCTACCAACTTTTCTCGCTCGACTTCTGGAACGCTATGGCAAATGACGAGGGCATCGATCAAATCAGATTGTGCCAGCTCCGATGCTTCGGCCAGAGTGAATGTCTCTTCCACCTCATATCCGGACATGCGCAGTACGGATGAGCGCAGACCGACCAGCAGACGGTCATAGCCGAACGCCAGTATCCGAGTGACACCCATGCCGGGAGATGCTTTAGCTTCATGAATCATTTAAAGGACCTCCAATGGCGAATTCAGATGCTTAAAATATTATAAACGTATTCAAAAAAACAACTAAAATATTACCTTAATACCATTACAAAAGGTGTCGTTAAAATGTTTTTATGGTATTAATGGAGGCATGAGAAAAAACGGCTCTCATTATGGGCGCGTACCCATTGCCCAGCTTCCGAGTACCCGTCGAGGCAAGCATTTCGACCTGCTTAATAGGATTTTGGAAGACCTGGATAATCTGCCGGCTGACTCCGCAGTCAGCATACCCCTGAACGACGCGGGCGGCATTGGGTTGGCGAACCTGCGGTCGGCGGTGAATCGAGCAACACGCGCGAAAGGCTTGAAGGTGGAGACGCAATCCGATGAGAAGTGCTTTTATATCTGGAAAAAATAAAGCGAACGGGATTGGCTGGTACTCTGCTGCGATACAATTATCGCCTGATGGAAGCAATCCACCCCGCAACAATTCTTGCCGTAGACGATAGTGACGCCCAACTCTATTTCGTGAGCCGGGTGCTGCGCCACGCGGGGTTTGAAGTGAGGGAAACAAAATCCGGCTCAGATACCCTCAACATGGCGGAGGATCAGCCTGACCTGATTATTTTGGATGTCAGCCTTCCGGATGTAAACGGGTTTGAGATCTGCAAGCGTTTGAAGGCGAATCCCAAGACCGCGGACATCCCAGTGGTGTTCCTGTCTTCCCAACATCCACCGGCGGATGGAAAAGCCCAGGCACAATACCTGGGCGCCGATGAATTCTTGACCTATCCAATCCAGCCGGATCAGCTGACGATCATCGTGAATGCGGTTCTAGCGAAACGGGTGAAGGGGAATCGTCAGAACGCCCCCTAAGCAAAAAAGGAGGCGCCACATACTCATGCAGGGTCTTTCCGGTTTCAAGATCTGCAACAATGGCTTTGAGAATGGGGGGACCGGATTCCGGACTTGCCCTGGGTCAAAATTGCTTAAGAATTGGCTTCTTGTTGTTCGGTCGAGGGTCGCCGACCAGTGAGCGCATTAGATCGACGAGCTGTTCTGGCTCGTGGCTTGACAAAATATGATCCACCCCATCGCATTTATCCCCTATACGCGGGGACAAGGCAACGACGTGAATCTTTTCTGTGATTTGTTTGATGGATTGGGCCACCTGTTTGCAATCAATCACCCCGTCCATTACCAGAACGGCAACATTGATGTTCGGGAACAGGCGGAAAATCTCCAGGGCTTCCTCGGTGCTGTGAGCGGTGAGGACATTGTATTTTGCAGTCTCAAGGACCAATTTCCGCACTGATAGAGCTTCAGATGGCTCAGGTTCGGCTATCAGAATCGTAGGCCGGTGCATCCTGGGTAGGATGCATGAAAAGCAGTTGATTGTCAGACGAGAAAATTACCTTAGACAAATTACTTATTCGCAAAGTTTTTCAAGCCAACCTGGGTTAGAATCGGCACCATCTTTCCGAAACCTCTAATGTCTGCGAAGCCGCCCAAGCCGCGCTTTGAGCACATACCCGTTCGCGGGATGCCGCCGCGAGTGTCGTCGTATTGCCTGCTGTGCAGGGAATTTGTTGCCGGCAGTGATAAGTTGAAAGTGCTGAAGATTGCGGAGAAGGCCCACATCTGCCCGGCGCGGCAAACCTAGTCCGAGGGCCATCGCAGCTCGGGGAAAGTTCTGGCTGCCTCAGCGAAGTGGTGAACACACAGATAAGAGTGGTGATGCAGTCCGGAGGAATTTGTGACAACAATTACCTGGTGCGCAGGCCTCACGCATTGATGGCAGTTCATCGCTATCTGGAGGATGCGGCCCAATCCGCCAGTCAGGAGTAAGGAACATCCGGTTATTCTCTCGCCGGGTTTCAGCCTGAATGCCTGGGAGGGGGTAGAAAACAGCATACCTTGCATGGCCGGAGCAAGCCTCAGGTATTAAAAAGAAACTCAATTACACGACCGAAATGACTTGCTTGCGCCAGAATAGCTGAATTGTTTTTGCAGGTCTGTTCAATTCTGGACAGCGCCGCCGGTTAAATTAAGTTAAATTAACCTCTTGGGAACGGCCACCCCTATGCCTAGACGATCGAAAGCAATTCTTCCAGAAGTATGGATTAACCCACGCTCCAATTTTGTCCCCCTTGGCCATCAAAGCTGGGACCGGCGCAGTACTGACACTTCCAATGCCCGATTTCTGGAACTGGCGGATGTGGCTCTGAGGACGAACGGTAAGGCTGCGGACGAGATCGATGCTCCAGAAGTCGCCGGCAAAAAATAGCCTTTCCCACCAGCATTCGCATCTCAATGCTTTTGCAATCGTCTGGAGAATGCCGCGGATCGTAATGCCCTTCTTGGGGGCAACTGTGCAATCCAATACAGCGCATTTGCGGAGAATGGACTAGATTCCAGCCATTAGGAATAGCTCTTATTCGCAAAAGGACGAACTGTGAAAACAACGATACTTATTCGCTCGGCGCTGGAGCACCAAATTCTGGAATGGGCCATCAATTCGGATGGCTACGAGGAAACAGAAAATGGGGAGCTTCCCAGCTGGAGAACATGGGACCGTACGGGAGTTCTCACTTCTGAAAGACTCCTAATCAATTCAGAAACCCCGGAAATCAAGAAATACATGGAGTTGATTTTGCAGCGCTTGCAAGGACTGCAAGATGGCGCAAAGGACAAATATGCTCAGATTGCGAAGAACCTTGAGAGCCGCCTCCGTCGCGTCAACGAAGGGCTCCTGAGAAACCAGCCGGCAAAACTGAAGACAGCGGCGGCGCACGGATAAAATGTGGGGCGCAAAAAATAAGGCCAGAGTCCCTTCAGCGAACCCTGGCGCTTTGATTTAGGAGTGTAACGGATTTAGGAATTTGGCCGATAAGTTTGCCTCTCATACCAATAGATTCGAAATGTCGATGGAAAATATAAGGTGCTCTGACAAAAAATCTTAATGCGCTCCACGTGCGGATTCCATGCGACCATACTTATCGGATTCCGCAAAGTGGAAAAGGTCAGGTTGGCTTTGTACAGCCAAAGCGTAATTCAGGAAGTTTGCTAGAGCGGTGAAAGCCAAACACTGGACCGCCCTTCACAAAAAGCCGAGACGCTCCGTTTCGTTCCTGATGATCTCGTAGCATTCGCAGGCGATGCGTTCCAATCCCGGCCTGTCTTTAATGAGCACATGTCCTCTGCTGTACGCGATATATCCTGCCTGCTGAAGAACGCCTGCTGCTAGCGTGACGGTGCTGCGTGGCGCTCCCAGCATGGTAGCCAGGAATTCATGCGTCAACAGAAGCTCCTGTGAATTGATGCGGTCATAGCAACTGAGCAGCCAGCGCGCCAGGCGCTCCTGTATCTCATGAATGCGGTTGCAAACGGCAATCTGGCCCATTTGCACGAGCTGCGCCTGGACCGCACAAAGCAGCTTTTTTCGAAGGACTTTACGCGCCTCAAAATACTCGCGCAGTCGCTTCGCTTTCATGCGATACCCTCTTCCGGGTACCTGCATGTAACAGTCAAAAGGCAGGGCCTCGCCGGACATCACGAATAGAAGCCCCACAATACCATCTCTGCCGATCAGCCCTACTTCCACGGTGGCGCCGTTTCGCAGCGTACTTACCATGGAGGCTATGCCGGTTTCCGGGAAGTAAGCATATTCACTCGCTCGACCGGCCTCCTGTAAGAACATCTTGACGGGCAAATCTATGGGCTCAAGATGATGTTGAAAAAGATTGAGTTCGCTGCGCGGCAAACGTCCCAGGATTCTATTTTCATATTGGATACGAGCATTTGTGGCAGACGCCATATAAGACTCCTTGAGGTGCGACGGGCCGCATCTGGACCGCGCAAAGGAGCCGGCGTCAAAGGCCGATTAAGTGCAGGTTTGCGTTATAGAGATGTCTTCCAAAAGCATACGCAAGAAGAGAGAAGAACACTGTCTCCTATTGGACATGGGTGTTTAAAACAACGTGACGTTCTTGCTTTAGAACCTTAGTGCCCAACAGTGGTACAGCCGGTTGCTATGGCAGGCTTAGGCGTCTCATCGAGAAGCAGACATGAGCAAAGTGCGGGAGACAAAGGGTTTTGTCGCCTCATCCTCTGAATCGCCGTCAGGTTCCCTGTCATCTAATCGTTAGGACGAGTTACCCCTATCTGCTAAGGTAGAGACAGTGTTTTGAAACCTTTGGTCTTCGAAACATCGGAACAAATGATCTTTGACAACAAGGACTGGCCAATAGTCCTTTCCGTACAAAATGGGGGCGTCACGGCTTCGACGGAAATGCTTGCGGCCAAGAGGCATACCGGGGCGCATTCCCCCGTAAGTGGTGCAAAAACAATAATTGCCAACTCTAACCAGTTTGCATACGCAGCTTAATTAAATAAGTTGCCGCTCTACACGGCTTTGTCCACGGGCTGTGCAAGGGCGTCATACAGTGGGCTGGTCTTCTCTGCTAAGCCAGGGCGGGAGGACGAGACATTCGGGCTAGCGTTTTGCGTTTCTTGTCCGTTCTAAGCGCAACACGCGAATCTGGCGGGGTAATTCCCGTCGGGTGAACTGGACTAAGTATGTAGGCTCTTGACCAGTGACGTTTTCGGACGTGGGTTCAACTCCCACCGCCTCCACCATTAAACCCCAGCCCTTAGCAGTTAGCCATTAGTAATTGGCTTTGTATCGAAGAATTCTGTCGCTCCGCTCCACACCGCGACAACTCCATCTCGACTTCAATATTCATCTGTATTTCTGCGCCTGCCGCAGCGCCGCTCGGCGCGTGGTCGGCCTCGCGGCTTGTTTTTAAATTCCGAGCAAAGCGAGGGCATCCCTATTCCCTTCTAGAATCCAATTACTATCGACATACCATCCCGAATCCCCGCAGCCGAGGCTTGCTGAGGGAGCGTGTGTGAGGGACCGGCTCCGCTGCCGCATCGCGTGAGCCAAACTCCGTGTAACAAAGCCACTCCCTGCTGATCAGTGCCATCAGTGTTAATCAGTGGTGAGATCAGTCCTCGTCCTTGTATTCTTCCGGCACGTCGTCCTCAGGAAATTGCCTGGTTCGTACTTCGCCTTGGTCGGCGTCAGGAGCGTTCTCCACGCCGCTGACCGCTTCGGCTTCCATGTACTGGCCTTCTTCCATCAACTCTTCCACGCTTTCGGAATCGTCATAACTTCTGCGTGAAAGGCCCTGCGTATCGCCCGACTGCCCACCCGACGCGGCGCCCAGACCTCGACGTCCACTGGGAGTAATTGGATTAATGAGTTCCCCGCGTCTGCGCGACGGTTTCTTAACGGCGGGCTTTTTCTTAGCCATAAACTGTTTCTTTGCTGCCGTTTTCTTCTTTGCGGAAAGCTTTCTTGCCGCTGTCGTTTTCGTGGCAGACGACTTCTTCACCGGCTTCTTTGCGGGAGCTTTTTTCTTGGCTGTTGATTTTTTATTGGTTGATTTTTTCCTGCTGACAATCTTTTTGCGCGCTGGTTTTTTCCTGGCCATGCAGAAAGTCTAACTCTCAAATGGCGTGGCGTACACAGGGCTCATCAGAAAAGTCTGGAGGCAACACTCAACTGCCCGTCTCCACGATTACCACCAGCCGCATCGGCCCATGCGCGCCCTGAACCAGGATCTTTTCGATATCGGCTGTACGGCTGGAACCGCTGATCACGCAGGCAAAGGAATTTTTCTCCAGCCGACCATCTGCTGTCGCGTTGCGCAGTGCGGTTACCAGATCGGGGACCAGTTGTTTTTCGCTCGCATAAACAATGTGAGTCGGCGCTACGACCGACGCCCCGCGCCCGCCGCACGACGCGCTTACAAACACCGAACCAGTCTGCGCGATAAGCGCATCGGCCAGAGTGATGGTGGCTTGTGATTTTTCCAGCGGCCCGCCTTCGCTCGACCAGCAAATCTGTCGCTGCGAGCCTGCGGCAGCCATCAGCCGGCGCAACACCGGATCATCCTGAACAAAAATTTCGCCAGGCGGCAATGACTGCAATACCTGGGCCAGAGCCTGTGCACTGGCAGAAGGGTCGGCGGTCAACTGGCACTCCATCAGGTTGGCTTTGCATTCCTGCTGAAAGCGCTCCAGAGGATTTTCAACGGCCTCAAAGATCGGCCCATAAAAAGTTTTGTCTTCTAAGGGCGGCGCGGGGTTGCGCAGTCCTTCGCGAATGCGGGACAGAATAGCTTCGCGGCTGGGATTACTTGTTGCCACCGGTGTTCCTCCCCAGAGCATTCCTATAAAGACCTTTCTTCCAGCGCGCGCGGAAAGAGTGCGTGGGCAGCGGCACTGGTGTGCGTTTGCGGCTCCAGGCGCGCATCGGATCCAGTACTGTTCCCGCCATGCCCATGCCATACAGTAGGCGCAGGCTACGACGCACCATCCATCCGCCCAGCGCAAAGAGGCGCGGATGCAGCATGGCTGTCCGCCACAACTTGAACTGTCGGCGCTCGCCGGCAGTTTTGGGTCCGCCCGCTTTTGTGAAATCCCGCCGGTTGTGCAGCAGATGATGATGCAAGTTGATATTTACAGGGCAAACACTGGTACAAGCGCCGCACAGTGACGACGCATAGGACAGATGCTCAAACTCGCTGCCGCGCAGGTGCGGCGTGAGCACGCTGCCAATCGGTCCGGGATACGTGGTGTTATATGTATGCCCGCCAATATTGCGATACACCGGACAAATATTCAGGCACGCGCCGCAGCGAATGCAATGGAGCACTTCCCTTTCTTCGGCGTTCGCGAGCAGGCCGCTGCGTCCGTTATCCAGCAGGACAACGTGAAACTCCTCCGGGCCATCGGTCTCGTCCGCGCGCCTTGGCCCGCCGATAAGCGTGCTGTATGTGGTGATGGGCTGGCCTGTACCAGAAGTCGCCAGCACCGGCCACAGCGTTCCCAGGTCTTCCAGGCGCGGAATCACCTTCTCAATTCCTGTGACTGCAACATGAATGCGCGGCAGGCTGGTGCTCAGGCGTCCGTTGCCTTCATTTGTAGTGATAGCAACAGCACCGCTATCGGCCACCAGAAAGTTTGCTCCGGAAATTCCCATCTCCGCGGCAAAGAATGCTTCGCGCAGTTTGCGCCGGGCGAGTGCAACTAGTTTTTGCGGATCTGCGTCAGGAATATCTTCACCCAGCTTTTCGCGGAAGAGGTCCCGGATCTGGTTGCGGTCCAGATGCATGGCCGGCGTCACTATGTGGTACGGAGCCTCATTTCGAAGCTGCACAATGAATTCGCCCAGGTCGGTCTCCCATACGCGGATGCCGACTTCTTCCAGCACCGGCGCCAGGTGCATTTCCTCCGTCACCATCGACTTCGATTTCACCACGGTCTTCACGCCGCGGCTTACCGCCAGGTCTTTTATATAGGCACAGGCTTCGTCGCCAGTGGCAGCCCAGAAGACATGGCCGCCGCGCTCAAGAACCTTCTGCTCAAACTGGAGCAAATACTTGTCCAGATTGTTGATGGCCTCGCGTTTGATCTCCTGGCATTTGCGCCGCGCCGCTTCCCAGTCTTTGATCCGCGCGCGTCCTCGATTATGCGCGGCATCGTAGCTATCCATGTTTTTGCGGATAATCTCGCGATGCACCAGATCAGCCGATTTCGTCGCCGCATCGCGCAGGAATTTCTGCGCCGCTGTGAGCGCGGAAGGAGTTTCGCCGGCGGGCGTGGGAGTTGGAATGTTCGTGCTCATGCTTTCGCTTCACTCGCTAGAATGCTGGCCAGATGGATCGTCCGCGCCCGATCTTTACGCCGGCCCAGAATTCCCTGCACATGCATCAGGCAGCTGGGATCAATCGCCGTGACGTATTCAGCGCCGGTGACGGCTACGCTATCGCACTTGGATTCGCCCATGGCGACGGAGATGCTTTCAAACTTGGTGGCGAACGTTCCGCCAAAACCGCAGCATTCATCCGAGCGCAGCATGTCCACTAGTTTTAGTCCCTTAACGCCACGCAACAACCTCAAAGGCTCGTCGCGCAATTTCAACTCGCGCAACCCGTGGCATGACGCATGATACGTAACGCTATGCGGAAACGCCGCGCCCACGTCGGTCAGGCCCATCACCTTCACCAGAAATTCTGAAAGTTCAAACGTGCGCTTGCCCAGCGCCACGGCTTCGTCGTGCGCAGCGCCGGAAGCCATCAGCTCAGGATAGAAAATGCGAACCATTGTGGTGCACGAACCGGAAGGACAGACAATCACTTCGGCATCTTTGAAGACGCGTAGAAAACGTTCAGCGCACGGCCGCGCTTCATCCCAGAAACCGGAGTTGAATGCAGGCTGACCGCAGCACGTCTGGTCCGCAGGGAAATCCACTTCACAACCAATGCGCCGCAGGACTTTCACGGTGTCCACGGCCACTTCTGGCTGTAGCTGATCGACAAAACACGGCACGAAGAGTGAGATTTTGCGGGCCATCGTATGAACTTGTCGCGATTTTAGCAGAATAGCGCTGCGCAGTTCATGACACCTGAAAGTCACGAGCTCTTTATTTGCGTTGAAACATTCGCATCTCATATTACTGAGGGAATTACACATGCCAGAAACCAAGCCGCTTGAAGAAAAATTACAGAAGGCGATCGACAAAGCCCTATACGCCAATGGCAATCCGGGCGCTCAAAAAGCCAGGAATTTCCTGAATGGCACATGGCTGGGTGAACCACTGCATGTCGTCCTGACGGATGTGCCCATCGGCGCCTGGACTGTAGCCATGGTTTTCGATGCTTTAGAGATGATCAACAGTCGCTTCGAGTTTGCTCTGGCGGCCGACACATCCGTAGCCATAGGACTTGCCGGTGCTGCAGGCGCGGCAATCACCGGAGTGACCGACTGGTCCGACGTGGATCCTCCAGCCCGCCGCCTTGGATTGATTCATGGACTGCTCAACATAGGTGCTACTGCGCTATTCGCAACTTCGCTCATCTTGCGCAAGAGGAAGGCGCGCAGTCAGGGCCGCGGATTTGCCGCTCTGGGTTACGCCTTGATGTCATACTCGGCCCATCTTGGCGGCAAGATGGTGTACGAACATAGAGTAGGAGTGGATCGCACAGCAGGAGAGATATTCCCGGAAAACTTCACGGCAGTTTTGCCCGAATCCAAATTGCCGGATGATACGCCGACCCGTGCGATGCACCAGGGCGTGCCCGTTTTGCTGGTTCGCCGGGGGGAGCGTCTCTTTGCTATGGCAGAGACGTGCTCCCATTTCAGCGGGCCGCTTTCTGAAGGCAAATTGGATGGCGATAGCATTGTTTGTCCCTACCACGCATCTCGTTTTGCGCTGGCGGATGGCCGTGTGCTTGACGGGCCGGCGGTGCATCCTCAGCCATGCCTTGAAGTAAGAGCACGTGACGGGCAGATAGAAGTACGCAGGCCGAAGTCCAGTCGCTAGAATTGAAGACGCTTTGAGGGAAAATTAATGCCGCCCACGCTCGCGAACGGAAAAATTTGTTACCTCGAAATTCCCACCAGTGACATTGCGCGCTCTTCAGAATTCTATGGAAAAGTCTTTGCGTGGAACATCCGCAAACGGGACAATGGCAGCATCGCCTTTGACGATACCACCGGACAGGTGAGCGGATCGTGGGTGCTGCGCCGCAAGCCTGCTTCAGAGCCCGGACTTCTAATCTATGTGATGGTGGACAGCGTCGCCGCGACAATTGAGTTGATTACCACCAATGGAGGCGAGATTGTCCAGCCGGTCGGCGGGGACGCGCCGGAGATAACTGCACGATTTCGCGATCCAGGTGGAAACGTGATCGGCCTGTACCAGCAACCATCGTGAAGGAATTCGCAGCAGCCCTGGCTGAATGGCAACCGCAGCCTGCTCATACAAAACAACGACGCGGGGTTTATTCCGCGTCCTCATGTCTATTTCGTGCTTAGCAGGTCGTGCCCGGTTACGGCAGATGGTCCAGATAACAGGCGCCGTTCGTTACTTGGTTAGGTGGCGTGGGCGGAGTCTTCCACGGCACGGCGTTGAAGTCGAAAAACTCGTTTGCCATGCTGGGCTGCGCTGCATCGCGCGCCGTGAGGTTGGGTAGGTTATAACGCTCTTCAATGAGTTTCAACGTAGCGGTGTAGTCCATTACCAGGTGAGAAACAAAGTTCTTCTTGGTAAAGGGCGAAATCACCACCAGCGGTAGTCGATAGCCGGTGTATTGGAAATTGCAGGTTGGGCTGGAGTTGATTGTTCCATCCGTGTTCAGGCAATTGTCTCCCGCTCGCAAGTCCCTGGGTGCAATGCCATCCGGGCTTACGGTCGGTTGCGGGGACACATGCTCATAGAATCCGCCAAACTCATCCCAGGTAAGAATAAAGATGGAGTCTTTCCATGAAGGACTTTGCATCAATCCATTGATCAGCTTGGCCACAAACGCTGCGCCGGTCTGGATATTGTTGGGGCCGGCCCCAATGTCAGAAGGATGCTCGTCCAATCCCTCAGCCGAAGCCGGTTCAATATAGACCACCTGCGGGAGCTTCCCACTGTTGGCATCGGCGAGGAAGTTGTCCACTATATCAATGTTTTGCGGCTCGTTCTTTACGATTGTTGGCGCATAAGTAAACTGGTTCAGGTAACTTTGCCCCATCAGACAGCTTGCAGTAATACATGGGTTGGGGCCACTCAAGGGATGAACATAGTCTTTCCAAGTGATGTGGTTTTCATCCAGCAGCTCAACGATCGGCTTGGCGGTAAGCGCTCCGGTGGTTGCATCCGGTGGATATGCATGCCCCTGCGATGTCCCGGACAGCATGTACTCGCGGTTGATCTGCGTGCGTGACATGGCGGGCGAGAACCATCGGTCCGACGTGGCGAAGCTGGACGCCATGAAGTAGTAGTAGTTTAGATTGTCACCGGTGTAGAAGCCCATCACACGGGCTCCGATCACATCATTGATCGGACCTTCGTGCCCCGCCGTCTGTGCATATCCATCTCCCTTAAACACGGTGGAAAGATGGTCTAGCTTGTTGAAATCCACGTGGCTCTCATTCCACGATGGGCTGGGATTCTCTACGCACATTGTGACCAGCGGAAAAGCTGTAATCGTGGGCGGCGGATCGCCCGGCACGGCCGGGTCGCCTACATTCGTTGCCGTATCCGGCATCCCGTCCAGGGTAGTTCCGTTGGTGGCCTGCGGGAAGCCGTTTTTCTGCCAGTACTGCATCAGGTGGCCAAAGTAATGATCGAAAGAACGGTTCTCCTGGGACAGGATAATGATGTGGTTCACCGACGTTTGGAGCGTCGCCGGAATTGGTGTTGGAGTTGGCGAAGGTGTCGGGGTGGGTGTCGGACCTCCCGCGGAGACTCCACCACAGCCTGAAAGAGAAAGCAGCACAACGCAGTAGACGAGAGGGCACAGCAGTTTTCGCATGTCGAAGGACCCCACTAACTAAAAACTTTCGATGTGCCTTCCAGAGCAGCGGGTTGTCCCAAGCTGCCGAATGTGCATCGTGGGACGAACGAACACAGGAGACCGCACAATTTCAGAGAAGGGATTGAGCAAGAAACCCCTTGTTTCGCTTTCAACGATCTAGGCCTAGGTACCTAGTCCTCTGTATGGGCTAGTTTGGCGGTTTCGATCCATAGGCGTTTGGCCTTGTCATCGTCTTGAGCTTCACGGCTGGGCGCCGCAACTTGGCACTTGTGAAAGTATTCTCCCGTGATGTTGGCAACGTCAGGCGAAGATGCCAAGTAAACCAGAGTCTCTGCTCCCTGCTCTGGAGTGAGCGCAAAACGCTTGGCAATGCCGATACCAAAAGAAATCAGCCCACCGGTTTGATCGCCGAAGCGGGTTGAGACAAATCCCGGATGCAGCGAGTTGGCGCTCACTCCGGCGCCGGCAAGCCGCCGCGCCAGTTCCCGCGTAAAGAGAATGTTCAACAGTTTGGAGCGGGCATAAACCTTGAAAGCGGGCCCGCCATAGCGCATCCAGTCCAGAAAATCGAAGCGGTATGCCTTCTCCGATTGCAGGTCCTCGAAATCGACTGTGCCGGAGGTATGCGCGTCTGAGGCCGTATTCACCACGCGGCCGCGCGGCGAAGCCGCCAGCCGCTCTCGCAAGCTCTGTGTCATCACGAAGTACGACATATGGTTCAAAGCAAAGGTTCGCTCCAGGCCATCTTCCGTGAGTTGGCGCGTGCCGAACATGGCGCCCGCGTTATTGATAAGCACATCAATCCGCGGCTCGACCTGGGCGATCTCAGCGGCGACGCGTTTCATCTCGCTCAGTCGCAAAAGGTCGGCATAGTGAATGGTGTGGGAGATACCGGGCACGATCTGGTTCAACCGCGTCAGCGCTGCCTGGCCTCGCTGCGGATCACGCGCTACCTGCACAATGCGTGCGCCTATGCCCGCAAGCTTTTCTGCCGCCACCTGCCCAATGCCGGACGTAGCACCGGTGATAACAATGACTTTGCCTTTCATGTTTTCCGCCATAGCGAATCCTCCGGCAAGCCGCAAACGCCTCGCGGCAGGCAAGCCAGCTTAACATTCACGCCCCGTAAATGGAGCACCCTATCTTCCCAGAAGCAGAACTGCGGAGCCTGCGCCGGCTTATGCCGTCCGCTATAATCGCCGCTGATGACTTCAGTTGAATTCTTTACCCACCTTGAGCAGGAGTTCAGTTCGGCCATTCAACGCCGCGACCACAAGACGCTGGATGAGCGATTTCTAGACGCCAACTATGCTTTGCGCATCTCGGACGATCCGGCGCGCAAAATTTCCCGCAAGGACTGGCTCGCCACCTTAGATGTCTACCTTGTGAAGAATTGGCAAATGCGAGATTTAGAACTGCGCGAGTTTGGAGACGTGGCCATCACCAGCCTCGTCGTGTTCCAGGAGGCTGAAGTGCGAGGGGTCGATCGTTCGGGTGATTTCTTCCTGACCGACGTGTGGGTACAAAGCGCTCCGAAAGCAAATCGGCTCGATAGCGCCAACTGGCGGATTGCGGCGCGTTACTCTTCGCCTGCCCGCCAACTTCCTAAACCTGACATGCTCAAGGGGTAGTGTTGCCATGCCTTGGCCGGAACCGATAATCCTGCACGGAAAGTATGCTGTCTTGGAGCCGCTTTCGCATGCCCATCATGATGATTTGGCAGAAGCCGTCTTAGACGGCGAACTTTGGAAACTCTGGTACACCGTAATTCCCGAACCCTCACAGATGAAAGCCGAAATCGACCGCCGGCTTGAGCGCCAATCCAAAGGCGGAATGCTTCCCTTCGCCGTTAGAGATATCCACACGGCCAAAGTTGTAGGCATGACGAGTTACTGGAATGTCGACGAGGCCCACCGTCGCGTTGAGATTGGCGGCACCTGGTATCGCAAGAGCATGCAGCGAACGCCGCTCAACACCGAGTGCAAGCTGCTTTTGCTGACGCATGCCTTTGAATCCTTGAACTGCATCTGCGTGGAACTGCGTACACACTTCTTCAACCACGCCAGCCGGCAGGCAATTGAGCGCCTGGGCGCAAAGTTGGATGGAATACTGCGGAACAACCAGATCCTGCCCAACGGCGCCATCCGCGACACGTGTGCTTACAGCATCATCCTCAATGAGTGGCCGGTGGTAAAGACGAATCTTATGTGGCAGATGAACAAACCGCGACATGAAAACTACCTGAGAAAGCTTTGACTACGTCAGACGTACGTCAAAAAGAGCCAGCCAGTACTGAACTGATTGCAGGGCAAAGCCACAAAGAATCAAGCCGATGCCGAACACTCCAAGACGCCGCTCGGGCATGTTGTCAGCATAGTATTCAATAAATGGATTCACCGCCGACATGATACCGGTGACCAGACCGGTCACAAGTCCAACGCGGAGCGCAAACAACAATGGGTGGTCAATGTGGCGCACAAAAGCGCTGCAGATCAGCGCTGTGAGAATGTAGCCGAATGTCCGATTCACGATTCCCCAGGCTTGCCGACGCGTAAGCCTTGGACGAAGGCGCGCAACATATTCCATGCCGGGACGCATACCGCGAGAGTAGGCAAAGATCTGCCCGAGCGTGATGAGAACCACAAAGGCCGCCGCAAACTGGAGGCCCAGGATACGGTAGAGACCCGCGCCGAAAGCGAGCCCACGAATCGCCGAGAAGAACCCTTCCCAGGGCAGTGAGTAATGATCCAGTCCACGCGCCGCGCGGTTCAGTTCGATTGCGGTGGTAACGCCGGTCGCAATTCCAGAAGCCAGACCAAAGAAGAGTCCAAGGCCCAGGCCATAACCGATTCCGAAAATGATCGAATACGTTACCATTCGGGTAAGCAGCCGCAAGGGGCCATGCTGCCCGCCTAACAAGTCATACGCAAGATAGAGACTTCCCAGAACATCCAGGCAAGTGCCGGTTATGCTGATGGCCGCTACGGTGTGGTGGTCCATTCGGATGATTGTAGGATATCGGAACTGCGGAGGGGCGACCGTCCCCCGATACTCACTCGGGGATGAATGAGATTGAGATATCGGAAGACGTGCCGTCCGAAATCTTTCGAATTTCTAATGCGCCTCTAAGCGCGCTCTAACAAAATCCAGTCACAGTGTCTATCGTTCGACGAATGCCCTTCCGGGCCATCTCAAGGGTATACCTCTTGCGCACCGCACTTCGGGTCTGATGAATGTCCTGCCTCAAGCTGTCTCAAACACAAAAGTAAAAAAGATTTAGAGAAAAAAAGAGGACGAAATGCACACCCATTCACGTGGTCGCACTCGACTACTGCTCCGCACCCTGTTGCTAATTATTGTCGGCGGAATGCTGTCGTCCGCCGCTTTGGCCCAACGTTCCATCAATGAAGCCGATCGAGTGACCAGGCATGGCAACGTGCATCCTCTGGCGCGGGCCGAGTTCGATCGTGGCTCGGCCGACCTGACGCTGCCCATGGAAAACATGATTCTTCTCCTTTCTCCGCGAGCCTCGGCAAAGGCGGAATTGGACACACTTCTAGCCGACCTGCAGAACCCGAAGTCGCCGAACTTTCACCAGTTCCTCACACCGCAGGAATTCGGTTTGCGCTTTGGCCCCACCGATCAGGACGTGGCTGACGCAGCCAACTGGCTCAAGAGCCACGGCTTCCGCATTGAGGAAATTGCCAACGGCAAGCTCTGGATTAATTTTAGCGGCAACGTGCAACAGGTGGAACGGGCCTTCCAGACCAATATCCGCCAGTATGAAGTCAACGGCGAAATTCACCACGCCAATGCCACTGATCCCAGCATTCCGCGTGCTTTTTCCGGACTGGTAGAGGGCGTGGTTTCACTGCATGATTTTCCGCTCCGTCATGACGCCAACCTGGCGCAGCTGCCGGGAAATGCCAACAACGTTGACGGATCGCATTCCCTGGCGCCCGGCGACTTTGCCACCATCTATAATCTGACTCCGCTCTACAATGCCGGCATCGACGGCACCGGACAAACGATTGCCATCGTAGGACGTACAGACATCGTTCTTGGCGATGTCCAGTTCTTCCGCAGCACTTTCTTACTTCCCGCCAGGGACCCCATCTTTATTCACAACGGAAACGCGCCCGGTGACTTAAAAGGCAATGAAGAACTGGAAGCTGATCTGGATGTGGAATGGTCCGGCGCCGTTGCAAAGAACGCAACCATCAAGTTTGTGATTTCAAAATCCACGCGCACCACGGACGGAGTGAGCCTTTCTGCCCAATATATTGTGAACAACAATGTGGCCCCGGTGATGAGCACCAGCTTTGGTCTTTGTGAAGCGAGCCTGGGACCGACTGGCAATGCCTTCTGGAACAATTTGTGGACTCAGGCGGCAGCCGAAGGCATTACGGCCTTCGTGAGCACCGGCGATACTGGAGCGGCTGGCTGCGATGCAAACACTGCTGCGGTTGGGACCATCCAGGCGGTCAACGGAATTGCTTCCACGCCAAACAACGTTGCGGTTGGCGGAACAGAGTTCAATGAGGGCGCAGGAATTTTCTGGGCAGCAGCCAACAACCCTGATCTTTCGTCGGCGTTGGGACCGATTCCGGAAATTGTGTGGAATGAAAGTGCAAACGTACCCGGAGGAGTTGGGATTCGATCCACCGGCGGCGGCGTGAGCACCATCTACGCTAAGCCCGCGTTTCAAACCGGTCCCGGCGTTCCCGCAGACGGTTTCCGCGATATTCCGGACGTATCACTCTCATCAGCCGGACATGACGCTTACCTGATCGTGCAGGGCCATACCAACAACGTAACCGGTCTGGAAAATGTTTTTGGAACTTCAGCAGCGTCGCCATCCTTTGCCGGTATTATGGCGTTGGTAGTGCAGAAGACCGGAGCGCCGCAGGGCAATGCCAACAACGTGCTTTACTCCATGGCAGCCACGCAGTTTGCCGGCGGCACGGCAGTGTTCAATGACATCACCAGTGGCAACAACAGCGTACCGGGTGTGGCAGGATTCAGCGCCGCACCGGGCTACGATCAGGCTACTGGCTGGGGATCAGTGAATGCCGCGAACCTGGTGAATGCCTGGAACAACAACAGCCCGGACTTCACTCTCTCTGCGTCGCCGGCCTCACAGTCAGTGATTCAGGGTAACTCTGTGAGCTATTCCGCAATCGTGACCGGACAGAATGGCTACGTGGGCACGGTTAGCTTCACGGTTGGCGGACTGCCCACAGGAGCTTCTTTCACCGCGTCGCCAACAAGCATCACCAGCTCAGGAACCGCAACAATTGCGATTGCCACCAGCGCCACGACGCCGGTGGGAACTTATCCGCTGTCGATCACCGGATCTGACGGAGTACTCAGCCATACAGCGTCAGTAACGCTGATCGTTAATAGCAATGCGCCAGCTGACTTCACATTGACGGCTACGCCTTCGTCGCAAACGATCACTGCCGGGATCAATGCCGGTTACCAGATCAACGTTGGCTCGGTAGCAGGGTTTAACGGCTTGGTGAATTTGAGCGTGAGTGTATCGCCGGTAGTTGCGGGCGGTCCGGTCGCAAGCATCAACCCTGGTTCATTGACCGGTTCAGGCCTGGCGGCTCTTTCTATTACCACCGCCACTACTACGCCGGCACAAACTTACACTTTCACGATCAGCGGCTCCAGTGGTGGCCTGCTGCATAGTGCCACCGTCACACTGGTTGTGAATGCGCAAGGTACAGGGGATTTCTCGATTTCCTCCCCGAATACCTTCACCGTAAAGCGTGGCCAAACCGGCTCGCTCCCGGTGACGATCACAGGCCAGGCTGGGTTTTCCGGAACCGTGAGTTTCAGCGTGTCCGGATTGCCTTCACCCCTAACGGCAAGCTTTTCTCCTGCTTCCATTAGCGGTTCAGGAACATCCAGCATGAGTCTGACCGTTGGAAATCAGCAGAAGCAGGGGACTTTCCAGATATTGATCACCGGAACCGCTGGATTTGCAACCCATTCCACCACCGTTAATTTCACTATTAATTAGCGGCGGCGTACAAACACTGCAAAAGCCACCCCGGCAATGGGGTGGCTTTTATTTTCGCCGAAAGCTCTCTTACTATTGTGTGCCGCGACTTTGTTCGACTTGTTAAGTCGCCTCAAATCCCCTAAAGTACTGAACGGACTGGAAAGTCTCTCTATGCTGCTTACATCGAAGGTCCCGGCACGCATCTAACTTTTCGAGGGTCGGCGTGATCCGAATCGTTACCATCGAACGCGAATACGGGTGCGGCGCTGCTCAGATTGCCGCCAAACTAGCATCACGCCTTGGCTGGAAGTTGTGGGACCAGCAGTTGACCCAGGAAATTGCCCGGCTCGCTCACTGCGAGCAGTCTGCCGTTGCGCAACGCGAGGAACGGCGTGACCCACTCTACCAACGCCTGCTCAAGTCATTTGCGCTGGGAAGTTATGAAGGACTTCGCGGTGGCCAGCCGGTAGAGATGCTGGATTCAGACAGCATCTTCAAAATCTCCCAAAAAGTCGTTGAACAAGCCGCAAGCACCGGCAATTGTGTGATGGTCGGCCGCGGGTCGCAGCATTTCCTGCAAGGCCGCAGGGATGTTCTGCGCTTCTTTCTTTACGCTCCCACAAAAGAAAAAGTGCGCCGCCTGGTCTCTGAAGGCCACAAACAGGCGCATGCCGAAGTGATGGTGGATACGGTTGACCGCGAGCGCGCCGCTTTCATCAAAAACTATTTCCATGCGGAATGGCCGAACCGCGCGGTTTATCACGCCATGTTCAACACCGCCCTGGGCGAAGAAGCCGTGGTGGAAGCAATCTTGAGTTTTCTGAAGCAGAATGTTTCCCAAAAAACTGCCGCCGACCATGCAATCCACCTTAAAGCTTGAAGCAGCACGGCCAGCGGCATTGATCCGGCACAAATCTCTCATGCAGCTTTTTTGGCTGCTTCCTCCAGCGACTGCCACTCAGCTTCACTCAATTTCAGTTCTGCCGTGGCAACGTTCTCTTCCAGGTGCTTCACCTTTGATGTGCCCGGGATCGGCAACATCACCGGCGAACGATGGAGCAGCCAGGCAATTGCAACCTGTGACGTAGTGGCTTTGTGTGCCTGGGCAATTTTATCGAGCACGCCGCCCGGTTTGGTCAGTTCGCCAGCTGCGAGCGGGAACCATGGAATAAATACGATCTTGTTCTTCTCGCAATACTCAACCACGTCTTCATAGGCACGATCGGTGATGTTGTACTTGTTTTGAACGCTCACAATGGGGACAATCTTCTGCGCGCGCTTAATATCGGCCACAGTGGTTTCTGAGACCCCGATGTGGCGAATCTTTCCTTCCTCCTGCATCTTCTTTAACTCGCCCAATGATTCCTCGACTGGAACCTTGGGATCGAAGCGGTGGAGCTGGTAAAGATCAATCCGCTCGACTTTCAAGCGACGCAAGCTCATCTCAACGCATTGGCGCAGGTATTCCGCCCGACCTACTGAGGCCCACAGATTTGGTCCCTGGCGTGTGAGGCCGCCCTTGGTAGCGATGACCAGGTCTTTCGGATAAGGGTACAACGCTTCAGCAATCAGGTTCTCGCTGACTTCAGGACCATACGCGTCAGCGGTATCGATAAAGTTGACATTCAAATCGAGCAGGCGCTTCAGTACTCGCTTGCACTCTGCCGGGTCTTTGGGATCACCCCAGATGCCCTCGCCGGTAATGCGCATGGCGCCATATCCGAGGCGATTTACGGTGAGATCTCCCGCAATAGAAACTGTGCCGCTGTGGGCTGCATTCGGTGTAGTCATAATGGTTTTGGATTCGGCGGGCCGGCTGATGGATTCCAAACATTTCAATTTTGCCGGAACGTTCGCCACCAGCTCGCCCGAAACGCAGGAGGGAGCCACTGGTTCAGGGTCGGCATTTTGCAATGAGGCCTCAATGCGTACATCGATTCCATGCGGCCAATTGAACAATCTTCGGTCGCAAAGAGCACGAAAGTATCGTCACGTCCGCTAACAACTCTCCTCTCCATGCGGGGTTAGAATACGCATGACGCCGCCTAAACTTCCCCTTCGGGCCGCCGGCACAATGTGCGCGTTTCCAGCAGCGAATCCCGCTGCGTGGATATTCAATAACAGATTCAAGGAGAGCCTAATGTCCGTACGACAGATTTGTAATCCCAAGCAAGGGGCAACCAGCAAACTTTTCGCCATCATTCTGGTCGCGTTCGTGATGTGCTGCGCACTTTCAGCGCCAGCCATGGCACAATCGGCTCCATATTTCGCGCCCCCGCAGCTTGATCACATGGTTTCCCGTATTGCGCTGTATCCCGACCCTTTACTGGCCCAGGCGCTGGCCGCGGCAACTTTTCCTGACCAGATACCCGATGCGTCATACTGGGCGGACGAGCACCACGGTTTGACCGGCAACGAGCTCGCAGGCGCGATTGAGGGCGACCAGTTGCCCTGGGATCCTTCCGTTCAGGCCCTGCTTCCCTTTCCCGCCGTGCTGCACATGATGGCGTCTGACATGAACTGGACGAATGACCTGGGCAATGCATTTCTGAGCCAGCAGCAGGATGTGATGTATGCGGTACAGAGAATGCGGCAGCGCGCGCGTGACTTCGGATATTTGCGCACGGGGCCGCAGATCATCGTGGGCGGCGGTCCATATATTACGATTCTGCCGGCCCGTGCCGACTACGTTGTGGTTCCCTATTACGATCCGGTCGTTGTGTACGCGCGCCCGCGCCCGGGCTTCTTCATTGGAGGCGCAATTGGGTTCCGTTTTGGCGTGGTGCTTGGCGCTTCCTACCGGCCATGGGGCTGGGGTTACAACCGTATCGCCTGGGATCGCCGCGTTGTTTTCATCAACAACGCTCCATGGCAGAGAACCTGGGTCAATCGCCATGAATATCATCACCCTTATGCGGTCCATTACTACCCGGAACATCATTATGTCAGGGAACATGAAAACCATGGGCATGAAGTCGCATACCGCGCCCATGAGCGGAATGAGGAACGCCGTGAAGTACGGCATGAAGAACATGCCAGAGTAGAAAATCGCGGGCACGAGGTCCACACGAATAACATCGTCCACGAAAACCACGGTCATGATGACCACGGCAACTATAACCGCGATCATGAAAAGCATGAGGACAAGGGACATGGCGATAAAGGCCATGACGATCGTGGCCACGACGGCGACAGGAACGACAAGCATCGCTAAAGCTTAGGAACTTTCATGAACACCTGGCGCGGCTGAACCAGCCGCGCCATCTCATTTTGTACGGCGTCTGTCGGTCTGTTGAATGCCTGCGTATCAGCGGAGGCCGCCGGTGGCAAGAAGCTGTTCGCCGGTGAGCCACCTGGAGTCGTCCGAGGCCAGGAATGAGGCGATGGAAGCAATGTCGCCGACCTGGCCGGTGCGTCCGAGCGGGGCCTGCGCAGTGATTGCCTTCTCAAAGTCAGAGCCAATGATCCCTGCGCTGACCGTGCCTTCGGTCTCAACCACGCCGGGATTGATGGTATTCACGCGGATCTTTCTTGGGCCAAGTTCACGGGCCAGCACGCCGGTAATGGCGTCGACCGCACCCTTGGTGCCGGTATAGACGGCGCTGTTGGGCGGCGTGATGCGGCTGACAGCGGAGCCGATATTGATAATGCTGGCGCCTTCTTTCAGGTGCTTCACGGCGGCCTGCGTCGTCAGTAGAAGTCCGAGCACGTTCACGTTGAACATCTTGTGGAACGAGTCTACGGTGACGCTCTCAATCGCACCGAACTCGTAAACGCCCGAGTTATTGACCAGAATATCAATGCGGCCATAGTTCTTAATGGCAGCGTCAATGATTCCCTGTGCGTCCGCGGCCTTGGAGACGTCTCCGCCCACGGCAACTGCTTTGCCACCCGCTGCGGTGATAGCGGCGACAACTTTCTCCGCACCGGCCTTGCTGGAAGCGTAATTGACGACGACGGAAGCGCCGTCTGCGGCGAGTGACTTGGCGATAGCAGCGCCGATCCCCTTGGATGCGCCTGTGACGATTGCGACCTTACCTTTGAGCTTGCTCATATGTGTTTCCTTTCGAGAATATGTGTGCCGGAGTGGGGATGTGACTTGTATCCGCTTCGCAAATCCCAAACCATCCGTCCCATGAGATGGAAAGGAGTGTCTCAAGGATTCATTAGTTCTTAAAATATGAACTATTGAACAAAAGAACCAGTGGGAATAAAATGAAACTATGAGGCCTCTTTTTCACCCTTCGATGGAAGACGTTACGGTGGAAGCGATTCTCCACGCGCTGTCGGACCCTGTGCGCGTGGCCATTTATGCGCAGATCGTGGGCGCGGGCTGTCCGCAGACCTGCTCGAACTTTGCGAATATCAGAGAGAAAGCCATTCCCAAGTCGACGCTCTCGCAGCATTTCAAGGCGCTGCGGGAAGCAGGCCTGATTCGCGGCGAGCGGCAGGGCGTGGAGATGCGCAACACGTCCCGTTGCGCGGAAATCGACAAGCGCTTCCCCGGGTTGATTGCGGCGATCGTCAAAGCCCACAACATCCAGTTAGCGCAAGAGGCGCGTAACGGGAAGAAGAGGAAAGTCAGAAGCAAATGAATTTTCACCACGGAGGCACGAAGGAGAGCAAAGGCTTCACGCGGATAGGCGCGGAATTTTACCCTTGGCAAAAGACGCGAAGATGCGCACCCTCGGTATGGCGAATTATAGGAAGAGCGGGAAAGGTGGGCCATCCGCCAGGAGGCAGCGGGATGATAGCTCCGCCGCATATTCTCTCAGTTGAAACCGACCTCAGCTTAATGTCATCGCGGTCATATTGTGCGCTTGCAAGTCCGTTGAAAGCGCCACACCCAAATCGCTAAACTCGTCACGCTATTTTGCGGTTTGGGAGGCGAAGAGCCGCGTGCAAAGCATTCAGAAGCTCCGCTGAATCCCTGACAATGGGAGCGCACCCCTCGATGGTTGTGGGATACCCGTTCTGGCAATTGACGAAGAAGATGGGCATGAGTCTTCGATAGGTATGTATCGCGGAAATTAAAGCGTTCTGCTCGTTCAGAGGAACAGTGCGACAGATCAAGACGGCATCAATAAGGTCCGATTGAGCGCGTCTGTGTGCGTCACTCCAGCGGGTTACCTCTTCAACGCTGTATCCAGCGTTGCGCAATGCAATTGAACGATTCGCAAGCATCGTCCTGTCATATCCGAATGAGAGAAGCACCGGGGTCAGCATGGTGAGTCTTCCTTTCGTCAAACATCGAAGGCATGATCCAAATACAATCAGCAGCCAGGTAAAACGCTACTGCGAGTACGGCTCGGTCTTATGGACGCTGACATGTACGCCCTTAGCACCCGTTCTGCGTTTTTTGGGTTCTGGCTTTTTCAATCCCAGAGCAATATCGGCAAGTTCCAGAAATTTTCCGCCGGTCGGAAGGCCGCCGGGCCGGTGATCCCACGCCCGGTTTCCAGCAGGGCCTCTGAGACTATGCTTTTCTGAAATCCAAAGTCCATCCGGGGAGTCAGTGTCGCCATTATGCTTGCTGCCGTTTTTTTGTTTCTTCGGCATTTCCCCATAGTAGTAACGTCAAAATGGTGTTGTCAGTTCGATATCAGACATAACATTTTCAATCGCCCGATAAGTTCACTTAGGCGAACGCTCTTTCAAAATTTGCATCTAATTGGGCCATGGAACACTATCGCCGCAACTGGAAGCGACTGCTTAAGAAACATAAACCCATGCAGCTCGTGGCTGCCTGTGACGCGCTCACTGCCAAGCTTATTGAGCAGGCCGGATTTCCTGCCTACCAGGTGGGCGGCTTTGCTTTGGATGGAATGCGGTTCGGATTTCCCGACATGGATGTCAGCCGTTTGGGCGAAAAGTCAGCCGCAGTGCGCGACATTATCCATGCCTGCAATTTGCCGGTTCTGGTGGATTGTGATGATGGCTACGGAGACGAGAAGAACGTTGTCCATACCATCCATACCTATGACGATCTCGGCGCGTCGGCTATTTTCATGGAAGACCAAAAGGCTCCCAAGCGTTGCGGCCACATGGGCGGCAAGACGGTAATCGAACCGAAAGAAATGGTGAAGAAGATACGCGCTGCCTGTTCAGCCCGTCGTGACGCGGAACAGCTCTTCATCATTGCCAGAACGGACGCAATTGCGGTAAACGGCGTGGACGACGCCTTACGCAGAGGCGAGATGTATCTGAAGGCGGGTGCGGATGGCGTGTACGTTGAAGGGCCGCGCAATCTCAAAGAGCTAGAGGCAGTGGGACGCGCTTTCAAAGGCGAACCGTTGGTCGTTACCATGCTGGAAGGCGGTGGTGTAACGCCATGGGCATCGCCGCAAGAGTTCTATGGGCTAGGGTTCAACATGATTCTCTATCCCACGACCCTTCTCTTCCGGCAGACCCGTGCCGTGCAGCGAGCACTAACGGACCTCAAGGCCGGTCGTCCTATGCCCGCCAAAGAGAGCGTAACAATGGATGAGTTTGAGAAGATTGTTGATATCGCTTACTGGAAAGCCATTGAGGAGAAAGCCGTGCCGCTGGGGGAACGAGTGCGCCAGGCAATAAATAAGGTCGTGAAAAAGATTGCCTGAGCAGGAGTAGCGAGAGTGTGAGCTGCTTGTGGAAGGAAGGGATGTTGCATCTCCTGCAGAAAGGTACTCATCATAGCTTTAGGAGCCGACAATGAAATTTTTCTCTGCCAATCTCGAAACGCTACGCGAGCTTTATCACAGCCAACTCAGAATGTTGCTCTCTGCGGAGCAGCAGATCACGGAAGCACTTCCCACCATGATTGAAAAAGCCACAGATACCCAATTGAAGCAGGCGTTTCAATCTCACTTGCAGGAAACCCATGTACACGTCACACGATTACAACAGATTCTCAAAGCGGAAACTCACGATGCCGAATCGCTGAAGTGCAAGGTTCTGGCAGCGTTGGTGTCGGAAGCCGAGGACATGATTAAGGATGCAGCGGACGACTCAGTTCGCGACGCTGCCCTGATCGCAGCCGCCCAACGGGTTGAGCATTATGAAATCGCTGCCTATGGCGCAGTCCGTCAATGGGCGCACATACTCGGTAAACCTGAACAGGTGACGGTTTTGGATCAGACGATGAAAGAAGAAGGCCATGCCGACCAGTTACTAACTTCAATCTCGGAACGCGTCAATATCGAAGCGGACAAGGCTGCGTAACCAACCCAGAAAGTGTGGAGGTTGCTGCTTTTCTTGAAGTCAGCGAGAAAAGGCAGCAATCTCCCCATTGGCGAATACATGCTTTGGCGCCATTGACAATGGCAGCCCTCGGCGCCCAGCCACCATCTAATCGCCAATGCGAGACGAGGAAATTCCAGGGTTTTCCGAGGCCCAAAATTGTCCTAAATGCGGAGAGTTAATAAGAATGATTCGGATGGAACACCGGTTCTTGACGCGTTACAGGTGTGCGAATTGCGGCAGAGAAGTGCTGCTGTCAGAGCCAACAATTGAAGCGTGATGTGAATCGGTATGAGCAACCAGCGTCGAACTGAATCAACCAGGCAGCGAAGCGGCCCGATTGCCCTCCTCATCATAGACGTTATCAACGATATGGAGTTTCTTGAGGGCGAACAGCTTTTCAAGCAGGCGTTTCCAATGGCAAAAAAAATTGCCGCTCTAAAGCCCCGCGCCGTGTCTGCTAACATCCCCGTCATCTACGTTAATGACAACTTTGGTCACTGGCGCTCCGACTTGAAAAAGCAAATCTCACATTGCTTAATGGACGGTGTGCGCGGTGAGCCAATTGCACGTCTGTTACTGCCGGATCATTCTGATTATTTTGTTTTAAAGCCGAAGTCGTCGGCTTTCTTTGGCACGACGCTTCACACTCTACTTCAATATCTAGGGGTGAAGACTTTGGTATTGACCGGCATGGCCGCTGATGTATGCATTCTTTTTACAGCGCACGATGCTCATTTGCGCGATTATGAAATCATTGTTCCCTCAGATTGCGTCGCATCGAATACCCTGCGAGAAACGCGGATGGCGCTGGCAAATATGAGGAAAGCTGCGCATGCTGTGGTTTGCAAGTCATCTGACATCGACTTCAAACGATCGATCGGCGGCTCAAAATCTAAGAGACGGAAAGTCCAAAACCTGACCAGAGCAGCATAAAGTGTCCGACGGCATCGACGAATAGACATTCGCTTCGTTTCATTCAGATCCGCGTCGGGAGTATGGTTGCTAGTTTCGCAGTATTCAGTAGCAATTCTGGATCATTCCCCGGGAATGCTTTACCAAGTCCGATAACTATCAAAATCTTATCCCATCTATTGACATCCTTTCGCTTTTTGTTTATTATGCATTTTAGGTTCTCGCTGGGAGCGGCGCTGGCGAACCGTCACTAAACTGGCAGCAGGAGCAAAGCCTATTTATTGATCCGGGAATCCCAATGGTGGAGGCGGGAAACCCACAAAGGCCAGCAACCACGCGATCATAGCCGGCCCACCGTATGGGTCACAGATTGTGTAGAGACAGAAAAATCGGGTAATCGCCGGGATCGCGTGACATCGCCGACATCGGGGAACTCAGCCCGCAGCTGTATATCTTAAATTTCAAAAATTAGTTCAATAAAACGCAGGCAGACGAGTGTTTGGGGGAGCTACTAGCCGCTAGCGACTAGCTACTGGCCAGAACGGGAAGTGTGCCACCAAACCACAACCCACCGCCGGGGGTACGTCTACCCATGCAAGCCAATATCAGGTAGTGGGTCTGTTTGCGTTTGATGGCGCAGCTTTGTTGGGCGCTCGAGCACAAGGTCCTGCGGCCCTACTTCGCAAGCTCTGCCCATTCACGCCAAAACCGGGCGCGAATGGGGCCCGAAAGCGCTTGCTCATTCACGGACCTCAGGATGACGAATTTTTAGTAGTGGTGAAACCGATTTCCAACTGACCCACTGCCCAAAATCGGGCTTACATGAAAAACAAAATCACAGCCGAGGCGGCTGTGTAACACGAGTCTTGCAAGTCCATAAATTTTACGAATCGGTTCCCTTTCGAACATCGGCCAACCAAAAAGGTGGCCTTCATCTGGAGAATGAACATGAGCCAGAAGATTACGAACGAGAAGATTACGAACAAAGAGATTCTAACCACTATCAAAGGACTGGCGGCAAAGTTGGGACGCGTCCCAACCTATACAGAGGTGGAAAGAATGACGCCGCTACGGCGACGCCATCTGCGGAAATACTTCAGCAACTTTTCCAATGCGCTGCGGGCCTGTGGGATGGAAAACCCGCATACCGGCGTGAAGGTCCCGACAGCAAAGCTGTTTGCGGACTGGGCCAGGATAGCAAGGACACTCAAGAAGCTGCCCACCACCAAGGCGTACAGGAAGCTGGGAAGGCACAGCATAGAAGCCGTGCTGCGAGTGTGCGGGCAGTGGTCAGCGGTACCGCGGCGGATGCATGCGTATGCGCGACAACACGGACTGGAAAACAAATGGAAAGACGTGATGAAGATGATTGGAGAACAATGTGAAAATGACTGGCCAACGGACGGCAGAAAGTGGCCGATACCCGCCAAGAAACGGTGGCTATTCAAGAAAGACCGGCCGGTATATGGCCCGCTCATGTCGCTGGCGCCCATGATGCACATTCCCACGAACGAGGCCGGAGTCCAGTTCCTATTTGCGGCGATGGCAGTGGAAATGGGCTACGTGGCAACGGTGGTGCGCAGAGGGTTTCCTGATTGCGAGGCGTTGCGTGAGATCGCTCCAAACCGATTGCAACGAGTACAGATTGAATTTGAATACCTGAGCCGAAACTTTCTACGGCACCGGCACCGCGTGGACAAGTGCGACATTATTGTGTGCTGGATCAATAACTGGCCGGAGTGCCCGTTGGAAGTGATAGAGCTCAGCAAGATAGTCAGCAGCTGGCGCGCAGCATTCAGCCAAGGCCGAAACACCTACCACGGAGACACCGAGGCACGGAGAGAACTCACTACTGATTAACACTGATGACGCTGATCAGAAAGCGGGACAAAGACAAAAACCTTTGAAACACAGAGGAGCAGAGGAAACAGAGGAGATTGGGGAAATGTTTACCCAAGGGATGAACACGAATCCGTAGGGATCGGGAAAGGCTTACCACTGATTAACACGGATGAACGCTGATCTGAGCGGAGCAGGGACGAGAGCGGGCATTTTGGGGAAAACTCCTTGAAGCAGCAATGTCGATTGACAAAGTACAGGGATCCTTCGGCACGCTCAGGATGACAAGGGTTATAAGGGATCGAGGAAGGGCAAAACCTTACCGCGGATTAACACGGATGAGCGCGGACCAGGAAAAGCCAAAACGGGGAAAGGCAAATGCTTTCCACTGATCAACACGAATGACACTGATCAGAGGGGAGTCAAAATTCCTCTAGAGCCCCAGCAGCTTTTTTGCGTTGCCGCCGAGGATTTTCTGGCGGTCGTCTTCTGAGATGCGCATGGCTTGCAGGCTTTCATGCATCTTGGGGATGGAGCCGATCTGGTGCGGATAGTCGCTGCCGGCAAGGATCTGGCTGGCTCCGGCGAAGCTGACCGCCAGCTCGAGTGCGCGGGGATCGAAGTTGACGGTGTCGTAATAAAACTTTTTGAGGTAGGAGGTGGGAGGACGGGAGATGTTCTTGCGACAGTCGGCAAAGGCTTCATAGCCGCGGTCGAGGCGCTCGGCCAGGTAAGGGATGGCGCCGCCGAGGTGTCCGAGGACCCATTTGATATTGGGAAAACGCTCGGCCACGCCGCTGAAAACGAGGCCGGCGGCGGCAAGCGTGGTGTCCATAAGGAAGCCGACAAGCGGCATGAGCCAATAGTCAAGCATGGCTTCTACGCCGACAGGGTTTGTAGGATGAATATGCACCACCGCGCCGAGTTCATCGGCGGCTTCCCACAGCGGCCAGAAACTTTGATGGCTGAGTGCTGTGCCATTGACGTTGCTGAAAACCATGACGCCGGGAAACTTGAGTTCCTCCATCGCGCGGCGCAGTTCGGTGACCGACGCGGCGGGATCACAAAGCGGCAACGTGGCGAGAGCGGCGAATCGGCCACGCTTCGAACCCACGATGCGGGCGAAGGCGTCATTGACGAGACGGGCAAGTCGAATGGCCGTGGTCGAGCCCTCTATATGCGTTCCGGGCGTGGTGAGAGTGATGACCTGAGTATCAACGCCGGAGTCGCGGAGAATTTGCTCGCGATATTCAATGTCGCGATGCCCGGGAACGGCGACGTTAAAGTCCCCCGGATAATGCAGACACGGATTTCCGGCGGAGTCATGCGTGATGCGCACCGCGCTGGGTCCTTGTTCGAGAGCTTTGATGTATTCAGGTGGATAGAAATGATTATGAAAGTCGATCGTCGGCATCCGTGCTCGGTCCTCTGGCTGCGTGCTGAGTTTTACTGCGACGGGCGGCCCAGAAAAAATACACTGGCAACCCCAGAAGAAGCAAGCTCAGACCCACAAAACTATCACGCGGCGCAGCGTATATCTGATTGCCCGCAATGGCAGCCGAAGTGACAAGAGATACTACCGGCAGTAGTGGATAGCCGAACGCGAGATATTTAGGCGTGTATTGGCCGCGACGGTGCAGGACGAAGATGCCCGCAGCCAGAAGCGCAAAGAACAACCACTCGGTATAAATGACTCGAGTAAAAAGCGCGCGATAGGAATTGGTAGCGGCAAGCACGCAGGCCCACACAGCTTGCGCGGCGATCGCAAGATAAGGAGTCCGGCGTGTGGGATGGAGCGCGGCCATCCATCGGAAGGCCAGGCCGTCTTCAGCCATTGCGTAGTAAACCCGAGGACCGGCCAGAGCGATCCCATTCAGCGCGCCCAGCGCGGAGACAATGATCACCACGGTGATTGCCTTGCTCCCCCCGGGGCCAAGGACACGCGCCATGGCGTCGGCGGCGACGCGCGTGGAAGTTGCCACGGAGCTCAGCGGCATTACGTAAAGATATGCAGCGTTCAGAAGCGTGTAACAGGCTGTCACAATTAAAACGCCGATAATTAGAGCGCGAGGGATTGTGCGTTCTGGATCCCTGGTCTCTCCGGCAGAATATGTACACATATGCCAGCCTCCGAAAGCAAATAGCCCCGCAGCCACGGCCAGGCCGAATGAAGTCATGGGTACCGGCTGTTCGGGAGAAGCAGGAACAGCATGATGCGCCGCTCCTCCAAGACTGAAGATCAGGGCGCACATCAATGCGATTGCGCTAAGCTTCGCCGTCGTAACGCGTATCTGGCACAGCGCTGCCCGGCTTCACGCCCAGATATTGGATAATCGAAACAAAGAGAATCGCCGCTATGGCCAGCATGCGAATGCCGGCGTCGCCCAATCCGAAGAAATATCCCGCATACCGCGCCAGCACTACCGCAATGGCCGCCAGAATTCCTGCGTGCATCACAAAGAACATCCCCCACCCCCACAAGAACGCCAGGGCAGGAGAATAGATTTGCCTGAGAAAAACATAAACACCGCCGGTCTCCGGAAAGAGCCGAGACAACTCCGCACACACCAGCGCTGCGCAAAGCGTAAGCACGCCTGAAACCAGCCAGACCAAAATAATGCCGCGTCCACTCGGGACAAGCCTGGTCACCTCTGCAGGCTGTACAAAAATGAATGCGCCCACAATGATTCCTACCACCATTGACGTAGCGGCAGTGAGTCCCATGGAGCGTTTGAGTTCAATGGACATGAGCGTGAAGGCCGCGCGATTCTACCACGCACTGCTCATCTTGCTTCTACCCAATCCAGTCAAAGTCCGGCGGCTTGGATCTGCCGTGATGCCTATCACGCAACGGTAACAAAGGTATCGGTGTTTGTGTGGTCGCAAGGTAACGTAATCAGGATGGTCAACACCGGTGTCGGCTTCACCTTTATGCAGGGCCGTCAAATTTCACTCTTGTTCGAAACCCGAGCATTCATGCGGCAAACGGCCAGCTGTCCCGCCTTTTTTCATGACACCCTTCCACTTAGAACGTGCGCCATCTTTCCTATTTAGTTACCGCTCCCACAAGTACCGCGACCAAACGTCATCTTTCTCTCCAGCTCAATCCCGCCGACGATGACTTTGTCACGGCTTCCCTCGGGCCGCTTGCAGGGTTCCAAGGAAAAGCATGGCTCGATCTGCAAAACATCTCGCACTCAGTTTTCTGCTGTCTTGTTGCACCGCATCTGTACTCGCAGCATCGCCTGCGCCCGATCCAGACGGTAACACTCATCTGCGCGTCCGCACCATCGCGGGTTATCTGATGGTCGTTGGCGTTACCATCAATGATCGCGGACCATTCGATTTCCTCGTCGACACTGGCACCAATACAACTTTGATTGATCCGCGATTGGCCACCGAACTCGGCTTGACGCCCAGGGACAGGCTCAAACTGACCAGCCTGGCCAGCGCCACCGATGTGCCTCGGTATTACTTGCAGACCTTCCGGGTGGGCCCGGCTTCCATCTCTAATCAGGAAGCGTTGGCAATACCTCTCCCGCAGCTCACCGCTCTTGATCACAAGATCCGAGGCGTTCTGGGAATGAATTTTCTGTTGCAGTTCTCTTTCCGCCTTGACTATGAGCACCATGTGCTGGAACTCTACCCGTTTCCCGAAGAGGCACAGGTGCCTGCCGGACTACGTGTCCCGCTCGAAATCAATGAATCGCGATTGCTAATCAAAGTCGCTTCGGATGCCGCTCCAAGCGGAAGCTGGAAGCTCGCACTTGATTCCGGCATCGCACAGTTCCTGGTGTTTCAAGACCGTGTTTCTTCTTCTGCCGTCCACGCATGCGGAGAAGCCGGCCTCATAAAGGTTTCTACCAACCTTTCGGATCACAGAGCGTCGACCATTCTCCTGCAAGACATATCCATCGCTGGGGCGCGCATGCTGGATACCCAAGTTGTCATCCTGCGCAACGATCTCCAGAAACCGCTAGACCCTCAGGACGGATTGCTTCCCGCCGCTCCGTTTCACTCTGTATTCTTTGATCGCACCAATGCCACCGTCATTTTCAGCCCCGCGCCAGGCGCCGTGGCGATGGCGGGCTTGCAACAACCCTGATTTCACGCTGCTTTCTTTCTGCGCTTCTCCTTTGCCACCTTGGCGGCCTGTTTCCCCAGTGCAGTCCTCGTCGCCTTGGGTAAATGCGCAATTGTCCGTTTCTTCATGGCTGCACTCGCGGCTTTGCGAATGTTCTTTCTTGCCGCGTTCCGCTGCTTTTCACTTGGCATGGTCTTCTCCTTTAATGGCGCTTAAAGTACTGCACCGCACGTTCGTGGGCTTTGGCCTTTTGCAAGCTTGAAAAGGTTCCCAGGTTACGACGCTTGCCGGTCTTTGCATTTTTTTTCCGCGAGTACAAGCGGTACTCGCCTGATTTCAATTTACGAATCATGTTCTAGTCCAAATGCTGCGCTAAACAGATCTGTCATAACCCTTAGGATGGCGTTCTCCGCCGATTGCGTCGCCCCGCTAACATTTGACCCGGGTTATTCCGTCCCGGAAATTCAGCAGCCCGTGTCACCGCGCACTGTTCATTTCCGAACGCAGAAGTCCAGAATCGATCACCCTGGTTCCTTACGTTCGTCCGCTTTGAACGTCTAACTGATGTCGATAAGCCACTTGTTTCCATTAGTCAGGTGGCAGTCGATTTGCTCTATATGTAAGACTCTGGATCCGGCTCGTCCGCTCAGTCGACAAATCAAGAGTTTCATCTCAGGCTTTTTTTGGACGGAGGTCCCAATGGCAAAGGTAGAGCGTATTCGTGAAATGGTAACCGGCTCGGTTGATCTTGAGTATGTCCGCCAGAAGACTGAGGCGGGCTGGAAGCTGGTGGCGATGGAGTGGCGACGCGAAATCGCTGGTGACGAAACCGAACAGCCGATCATTGTGGAAGATATCCCATTCGGCCTGCGCATTTCTGTCGACTGTAGCCGGCTTGAGGAAGACCCTCAGGAACGCGCTGTACTGGTCCAAATGATGGACTTGATCGTTCAGGATTTTTCTATCACCCTCACGGCGTCTGAGCTGAATAAGCGCGGCCTGCGCACGCGGACCGGCGGTTTCTGGACACCGGTTTCTGTCTTCAAGATGCTTCCACGGCTTATTGATGTCGGCCCTCACATTTTCTCCAGTGACGATTGGGAGGCTCGGCGCGAACGGTTGCTGAAGATGGTGTAGCATCACTCGCTCATGCGCGCGAGACCAATGTCCGCCGATCCCGCTGTCTCAGGAGCAGGATCGACTCCGCAACTAGAATACCGTTGAGCGGTTTGGAGCGGAGCGAGAGAAATGAAGATCATCAGCATCGGCGAGGTGCTCTGGGACATTCTTCCGGCAGCCGAACACCTCGGCGGCGCGCCCTACAACTTCGCGTTGCATGCGCATAATTTAGGGCACGAAGTCTGTTTTGTCAGCGCCATTGGTCATGATCAGCATGGCAACCGCATCCTTGAGCAGATGGCCGAATCGGGGCTTGCTACCCGCTTCATCCACCGGGTCTCGGATCATCCCACCGGAACTGTCACGGTTGCAGTGGATCCCGCCGGCTCGCCGCAATACAAGATCCACCGACCTGCCGCTTATCAGTTTCCCGCCCTCAGTCCGTCTGATTTTGACGCCTTGCTCAAGCCCGCGCCTGACTGGATATATTTTGGCACTTTGCAGCAGATGAGTGCTCCAGCGCACGACTTTACAATCAAACTCCTGACAGCCGCCCCCACCGCCGGGTATTTTTATGATGTAAACCTTCGCGTCGATTCGTTCAACCCTGAATTGGTGCGTACTCTTGCCCGGCGCGCTCACGTTCTCAAGCTGAATGAGCAAGAAGTTTCTTCGTTACGGGAAATAGCTGGGATTCAGGCCGAGTCGCGGGAACAGTTTTGCCGCAGCTGTTTACGCGTCTTTCAACTTGATGCTGTGTGTATTACGCTCGGCCCGAAAGGCTGCGCGCTCTTGCGAAACAATGAATATCTGGAAGCAACCGGGTATCCCATAGAGGTGGCAGACACCATCGGCGCCGGGGATGCTTTTGCCGCTGCGCTTCTCCACGGACTCAACGCCGGATGGCCTTTGCGCCAGATCGCTGACTTCGCCAACCGCGTAGGAGCGCTCGTGGCGAGCCGCCCGGGAGGCACACCGCACTGGACTGTGACGGAAGCCATGGGACTCTAGGTTCCTAATCTTGATCAGAACGTAAATTTCCCCGTTTGAGTAGGACAAGATGCGGATACAATACGCCGCAGCAAAGCAATTTAGAAGAGGGGGGAATAAGTATGGTTAGACCTGTCGGCGTTACGATTCTTGCGATTCTTAACTTTATCGGAGCCGCCATTTGTCTCCTGGGTGGAATAGGCATGATTTTGGGAGGTGGTTTCATAGCCACAATGCTGAGTCAACAGGGCCAGGGCAGCGCAGGTGCGGCCGGCGTTCTTGCCGGACTAGGCGCTGCGGCCGGAGTGTTCATCATCATCATGGGCGGAGTCAGCACGTTATTGGGATTTGGCTTATGGAAGCTCAAGGGATGGGCGCGCATCGTCAGCATCGTTCTGTACGGAATCAGCGCCGCCTTTCAGTTGCTCGGATTACTTGGAACTCTGGCTCATTTCAACGTGTTTGCTCTTATTTGGAGCGTATTCTGGGTCGCGGTAGACGCCTTTATCATCTGGTACTTGCTCAAGCCAGAAGTCAAAGCCGCCTTCCAGCGTCCCATGGTGAGAGCTGCATCCGCTTAACACTCCCTACTTCGAAACATGCTTATGGGCTGCCTTGGCAGCCCATAACTTTCCTGTCGCACTTCCACTACGTACTCTTCGCGCATTGTAAAATGTTTTTCTCTTATTGAACGTCATCCCGAAGGGCGTAAGCGAGCCCCGCGCTTTCTTCGGCGGGCAAGCAGCCCTGAGGGACCATGCGATTATCCTCGTAAAAAGATCCTGAGGTGCTAAACCATCGCCATGCTCAAAATCGTTTTTCTATTCGATGTTGACAATACGCTCCTTAATAATGACCGCATTACCGCTGATCTCAAACGGCATCTGGAGCAACAGGTAGGTCCGGAGCGCCAGCAGCACTACTGGGATTTCTTCGAACAAATTCGCACCGAACTAGGCTACGCGGATTATCTTGGCGCGCTCCAGCGCTACCGCCTGGAGTACCCGCGCGACCCCAGCCTGCTTACCGTTTCACACTTTCTTATCAACTATCCATTCGCCACCCGCTTGTATCCCGATTCGCTGGACGCCATTGAACTCGTGAAGCAATGGGGCACTGCCGCAATCCTCTCTGATGGCGATGTTGTTTTTCAGCCGCGCAAGATCGAGCGCTCCGGAATATTCGAATCGGTCAACGGCAACGTGTTGATCTATATTCACAAAGAAAAGGAATTAGACGACGTGGAGCGGCGCTTCCCTGCCGATCACTACGTCCTGATCGATGACAAACTCCGCATTCTGACCGAGGTTAAGAAAATCTGGGGCAATAGAGTTACAACCGTCTTCCCCAAACAGGGCCACTACGCGCTCGACCCCAAGATCATTGCGACATATCCCCCGGCTGACATCAGCATCAATCGCATCGGGGATTTGCTGCAATACAAGCTTGATTCTTTCCTGGCGGTCGAAGCGCCATGAATACATGGCTCAACCACATCGTTAAGGTTTGTCATCCCGAGGTCCGTAAGCGAGTCCGCGTCCTCTTCAGCGGGTGAGCGGGGCCGAGGGACCTTGTGCTTTGCGAGCGGAAAACACAGATCCCTCTAACTTGTTCACACACTGACGACTGCGCGTGTTCGCTGGCGGCTGCGGGATGACGTGCGTGAAGGAGGCGGTTAGTTTCGCCAACGATATCCAAACTGACGCACGACTCTGAGTCAGGATACCTTGCCGTTCTTAAATCCAAGTGCTAAATTAAGGGCCCAATCCACGGAGGCCCACATCATGCCCAAATACGTCATTGAGCGTGAAATTCCCGGCGCAGGAAACCTGAAGCCGGAAGAACTTCAAGCCGTTTCGCAGAAATCTTGCGGTGTTCTGAAAAACCTTGGCACGCAGATCCAATGGCTCCATAGTTATGTCACTCAGGACAAACTTTATTGCGTCTACATCGCGCCCAATGAAAAGATGGTGCGTGAGCACGCCAGCCAGGGCGGCTTTCCGGCCAACAAAGTGTCAGAAATCAAGACAACGATCGATCCCACGACCGCCGAATAGGCCAGCAAATCCGTTTTACGGCTTTCCCGCAATTCCCTGCACTTCAAAGCGGGCGTCGAACAGCAGCTTGCCTGAGCCCAGAAAGGCTCGCGCGGGAAATTCGCCCGTGAAATAGGTTCTGTAAACCACGTTGAAAGCTTCAAAGAGCGACACGTCCGAGCAAAAGATCTGTACAGACAGAAGATCGTCCATGGTCAGCCCAGCCAATTCCAGCGTCCGCTTCACGCCGTCCATCACCAGCCTGGCTTCTTCTTCTGGTGTGGCGGGCGGCCGCGCGGTCTTCGGATCAAGACCGATGTGTCCGCTGATGTAAAGCGTATCGCCATGCCATACCGCATCACTGAACGGCAGATTGCTGCGCGTGGTACGCTCAGAGCGAATTCGCTTGCCGCCACAGCCAGCCCAAGCCGCAAGCGTAGCGCGAATGCATTCAGCAAAATCATTCTGCGGTCATGGTTCCTCCGGCAGGATATGCTGCCTGCATTGCAACAGATGCTCAGCTTGGTGCTGAAAATTCATTTTTCTGATCCCAGACGGCACGCAAGAGTAAAATTTGTCCCAGAGAGACTAGCTTCAATCTAGCAAAACTTGGAGGATACATGCGTAAATTCCTGACGATACTGCTTCTGCTTCCGGTCATTTCTCTGGCGCAAACATCCGCGCCTAAAAAAGCTGCTACGAAAGCAAAAGCAGCAGGCCCTGCTCCGGTCGTTGTCACCCCGGACAAGATTCAATGGGGCCCCGCGCCTCCCGTCTTCCCCTCCGGCGCTCAGTTCGCAGTCCTCGCCGGCGATCCAGGCAAGCCCGGGCCGTTCACTGTCCGCATTAAGGCTCCCGATGGCTATCGAATCATGCCGCACTGGCATCCCACCGCAGAAAATGTGACCGTACTCTCCGGCGAGTTCCACGTCGGCATGGGCGATAAGTTTGATGAAAGCTCCATGCTGACTTTGCCGACACATTCGCTGGCAGTGGTCCCTCCGCACCATAACCATTACGCAATGACCAAGGGTGAGACTGAGCTTCAGGTTTCAGGCACGGGCCCCTTCAAGTTGATTTATGTCAATCCGGCCGATGATCCATCCAAAGGACAGGCCGCCCCGGCAGCTGCCAAGAAGAAGGCTGCTGCCAAAAAGAAATAGAAGTTTGGAATTTGCATGAGGGTGCGCCGCGGCGCACCCTTTTTACTTATAGCGTGATCGGCGGGCAGGAAGGCGTGGCCACGGCTTTTATTCGTTGCAGGATGTTTTCCCGGGCTTTGTTCATCGCGGTCTTATCGTCCAGCAATTGGAGCGCCCAGTTCGCCCCCATGGCAAGCGAGTAGATCTCAAATGCAAACTGTTCCGCATCCACCGATCCTTTGATGTGTTTCGCCTTTTTCGCCGCGTCCACTGCACGCGACAGTGTACTCAGCCACGCTTTCATCGCATCGGCAATGGCATCGCGCACCGGCCCTTTGCGGCTGTCGAATTCAAATGAAGCAGCCGTAAAAAAGCATCCACCCTTGAAAACGCGCCCCTCCACGTGCCTGAGCCAGCCCTGGCACAAGCGCAAGAGCCGTTGCAATCCTTCAGGTTCGGCGAGTGCGGGACGGATGTTGTGCTCCACAAAGATCTCACGCGCCATCTTAATCGTGGCCAGTTGCAGTTCTTCCTTGGATCCGAAATGAGCAAACAATCCGCTCTTGCTCATCTTCAATTCTTCAGCCAGCCGCCCAATGGTCAAACCTTCCAGCCCTTCCACCGATGCCAGGTCCACGGCCACCCGAAGAATGCTTTCGCGCGTACGTACCCCTTTGCGGGGACGAGGCTTCGTGATTGCGGCTTGAGCGACCGGCATATGCGGATACCTTATATCCAAAAATATAATAGCACGAACGTTCGTTTTTTATGACATACTGTTTGCGTTTCCTTGAGGTCCCCATGTTGCAGCTTTTTATACGCAGCTTCTGCCTCCTCTTCACCCTTGTTATTGTCGTCATCTCACATGCGGAAGACGTTCATCTGGATTCTTGTGATGGCCTTCCCGTGGTGGAAGTCACCGTACCTGGCGTCAAGGCAAAGATGCGCTTTCTGGTCGATACTGCCGCTACTTCCATCCTTAATAGCAAATCCTTCTCTTCCGGAGATCCGAATAAAATCGCGGTCACTTCATGGCGAGGTACTGTTGAGACAAAGGCGAGCACAGTAACGGTTCAGGAAATAATCATCGGCCAGCACCATCTCAAAGGGCTCCGACTTTCCGCTGTTGATCTCTCACCCATCGGTAACACCTGCGGCAAGCGCATCGATGGAATTCTGGGTGTAGACCTGCTTTCCCGACTCGGCGCGACGGTGAATCTCAAGGACCACACGGCTCACCTCGTGCCTGACGCTACCACCTCGGAAGCCTCTCTTCTCGAATTGCACCAGCAGCTTTCCGCATGCCAAGACGCTTTCAACCGGGCCGATGAGCATGCCTTTGGTGAATGCCTTGATCCTGACGTTGTGACCTTCACGCCCGCCGGTGACTTCTATGGACGCCCAGCTAACCTGGACTATTACCGCAAAGCATATTTCCAGCAAACTCCGCTGGCGCAACTTTCTACCATCCCACGCGCGCATCACCTCATCGGCGACGCAGCCTGGGTCGAGTATGATCTCAAAATTGTAGTGGGACAGCACGTGATGATTGCGCGCGGAACTGCCCTCTGCCACAGAAGCAATGGCGCGTGGCGCATTGTTCATCTGAACCATTCCGCTCCACCGGATCAGCAGTTTCAGGTCGAAAAGACACAATGAATCGCAACGCGCAAGGAGACCAATGACAAATAAAAGCACGGCTGAGCGCGCGCTTGCCGCAAAGAGCAGAAAACTGCGGCGTGAAATCAATTTTTATCCTCCTTACCTGGGCGCGTCAGTGCGGGTGACGCATATCTCAGATGACTTTCGCCGAGTCGAGGTCGAGATGCCGCTGCGCTTTTACAATCGCAATTATTTTGGCACGCACTTCGGCGGGTCGCTGTATTCCATGTGCGATCCCTTCTACGTGCTCATGCTGGCCAATATTCTTGGCCCAGATTACATCGTCTGGGATAAAGCCGCCGCTATCCGTTTTAAGAAGCCCGGTAAGGGCGTGATGAAGGCGTCATTTCAGCTGACGGAAGAAAAGATCACGGAGATCCGCGCCGCGGCCGAGACTCAGCCCAAAGTCGAACCGCTCTTCCATGTACTGGTTAAAGACGAGGAAGGTAACGTGGTGGCTGAGATCGATAAGTTGCTTTACATCAAGAAGAAAAAATAAAAGATCGTAGAATTCCGTTGGCCTGCTCGGACGGATCTGATTCGAAATAGCTCTAGCGCTTCGCGCCGAACCGCTCTTCCGCCAGCCGATCCGCCGCCTGATACGTGGGAATCTTCTCCCGCTGAACCAGAGCAAAAATCGTCAGCAGCGTGTTATAGATCGCGTCGGTTTTCGCCAGCGTTTTAGGTACGTCCCAGCCGAGCATTTCGCGGCAGCAGCCGTTGATCACTCCGCCGGCATTCGCCGCGTAATCCGGTGCGTAAAGCACGCCTTGCTGCTGGAGCAGGTCGCCATGTCGCGGCTCCAGCAGTTGGTTGTTGGCCGCGCCCACCACCAACGCGGCTTTCAGTTGCGGAATGGTCTGATCATTGAGCACGCCGCCAAGAGCACATGGCGCGAAGACCTCAGCCGCGACGGAATAAATATCTTCCGGCGCCACTGCCGCTGCACGATGCTCGTCCACAACGCGCTTTACCTTTGCCGGGTCCACATCGGCAACAATCAGCTTTGCCCCGACTCGTGCCAGTTCGCCGGCAAGAAAATATCCCACGTGCCCACAACCTTGAATGGCGACAGTCTTTCCCGCCAGATCATCACTTCCCCATTTGTACTTTGCCGCAGCCTGCATCGCGCGAAACACGCCCCGAGCCGTGTGCGGTGAAGGATCGCCTGATCGGTCCTGCAAGCCCGCAACGTATGCGCTTTCCTGCAAAATGTATTCCATGTCCGTCGGACTGGTGCCGACGTCCTCCGCCGTAAAGTATTTTCCCGCCAGGCTGTTCACCATCCGGCCATGCGCGCGAAAAAGCTGAGGGCGGTCCACATCTTTGCCATCGCGCATGATGATGGACTTGCCGCCCCCAAAAGGCAGTCCGGCCAAGGCGTTTTTGTATGTCATGCCGCGCGCCAGGCGAAGCGCATCGGTCACCGCGTCGTCTTCATTCTTGTAACTCCAGTAGCGCGTGCCGCCCACTGCGGGGCCAAGCGCGGTGGAATGAATCGCAATAATTCCCTGGTAACCTGCTGCCTCGTCCGATCCAAGCACCACGCGCTCGTAGCCGGGCACACTCTTTTCCCTGATTTTCATACGACCCTTTTTGAAATTGGAGGATGGAGTACCTCTGAATTTACCAGATCGCCGGGAGCGCGCGGAAGAATTGTCTTAGTACAATGCTCTTGCCTATGTCCAAAAACTTTTCCCTCGTGCGTTTCGTCCCACTTTACATGCTTCTCATCTTTTTCTCCGGCTTCGCTTTCGCGCAGCAGCTTGATCCTAACCTCTATAACGGCCTCCGTTGGCGGATGATCGGCCCCCATCGTGGCGGACGCACCATTGCGGTGAGCGGGGTTGAGGGTCAGCCAAATGTTTATTATTTCGGCGGCGTAGGCGGCGGTGTGTGGAAAACCGCTAATGGCGGCATTACCTGGGATCCAATCTTTGACGGCCAGCCCATTTCGTCTATTGGCGCACTGGCCGTAGCGCCATCGAATCCTTCGGTCATCTATGTCGGCACCGGTGAGGCTGATTTCCGCTCCAACCTTACTTATGGCAACGGCGTTTATAAATCCGCCGACGGCGGCAGGACGTGGAAGAACATTGGGCTGACCGCTTCGCGCCACATCAGCCGCATTGCCATCGATCCGCACAACCCGGATGTCGTTTTCGTCGCTGCCATGGGCAGCGCCTACGGTCCCGGCCCGGAGCGCGGCATTTTCCGCTCTACGGACGGCGGCTCGACTTGGCAAAAAGTGCTGTTCAAAGACGAAAACACTGGCGCCATCGATGTCACGCTTGATCCCGACCGTCCCCAAACTGTGTGGGCAGCATTGGTGCATGACCAGCGTCCGCCATGGAGCGCTTATCCTCCAACCACGACTGGCGGCGCTATCTATAAATCTACCGATGGCGGAACGGTTTGGAACCCTGTCACCGGCGGCGGACTCCCTGAAGGCGATTGGGGTCGCGTAGGCTTAGCCGTTGCGCGCGGTACTCACGGCCAGCGCGTTTACGCCCTGATCGACACCAAAGAAGGTGGCCTCTTCAAATCCGATGACGGGGGACAAACCTGGCTTCGCACCGGTACTGACCCGCGTATCCGCGGCCGTTTGTGGTACTTTGGCGAAGTTTATGTCGATCCCAAAAACCCGGACACCGTTTACCTCCCGAACGTCTCCATTTATCGTTCCACCGACGCGGGGAAAACTTTTGTCGCCATCAAAGGCGCACCGGGCGGTGACGACTATCACGCCTTATGGATCGATCCCAGCAATCCGCAGCGTATGATTTTTGGCAGCGATCAAGGCGCAGGTGTAAGCGTGGACGCAGGCCATACCTGGAGCAGCTGGTTCAACCAGCCGACAGCGCAGTTCTATCACGTGGCAGTCGATAACGATTTCCCCTATCACGTTTATGGTGCGCAGCAGGATAGCGGCAGCGTCTTCATCCTGAGCCGCAGCAATGACGGCGCAATCACCTTCCGTGACTGGCATCCCGCAGGAGCCGGTGAGAGCGGCTACATCGCGCCAGATCCTTCCGATTCCAACACCATTTATGGCGGCGGGACTTATGGCGAGCTCTTCCGTTACGATCGTCGCACGGGCCAGGCGCAGGTGATCGCGCCAGACGCCATCCGCAACTTCGGTGAAGCTCATCCTGAAAACCGCTATACGTGGACTTCCCCGGTGGTTTTCTCACCCCAGGATCCGCACACACTCTATTTCGGATCACAGTACGTCTTGCGCAGCACCAACCGCGGTAATAGCTGGGAAAAGATCAGCCCGGACCTTACTGGCACCGATCCAAAAGCGTCTCAAGATGGACCACTGACTGTGGAGAATGCCAAGGCTCGTGGCCACGGCGTGGTGTATACCATTGCTCCGTCCCCTGTGAGCGCTGGCCAAATCTGGGCGGGAACTGACAGCGGATTGATTCAACTGACTCGCGACAATGGCAAGACCTGGAGTAATGTCACACCTTCTGGACTTTCTGACTGGAGCAAGTTCAGCATCATTGAAGCGTCACACTTCGACGCAGGCACATCCTATGCTGCCGTGGATCGACATCGCCTTGATGACATTGGCGCTTACATCTATCGGACGCATGATTTCGGAAAGAATTGGACCCGAATTAACAATGGTATTCCCGGCGGCGCTTACGTTCGCTCGGTCCGCGAAGACCCAGTCAAAAAAGGTTTGCTCTTTGCCGGCACAGAACTCGGCGTCTTCTTCTCCATCAATGACGGCGACTCATGGCAGCCCCTAAAACTCAACTTGCCTGTTTCGCCGGTGCATGATCTGGTCATCAAAGATAACGATCTGGTCGCCGCGACTCACGGCCGCGCTTTCTGGATTCTGGATGACATTTCACCGCTACGGCAGCTTTCCGGCGAAATCCAGTCTGACCCGGCCCACCTTTTTCAGCCGTCTCCAGCCATGCGAATTCGCGCCACCACTCATGGGGATACGCCAATTCCGCCGGAAGAACCAGCGGGTGAGAATCCGCCACCGGGAGCAATCTTCTACTATTACTTGAAGTCGCACGCGCAGGGTGAAGTAAAACTTGAAGTTCTGGATGGAAAGGGCCAAGTTGTCCGTTCCTATTCCAGCAAAGATCAACCTTTCCAGCCGCCAACGCCTCCGGCATTTCCCGCCTACTGGTTCAAACCGGAAAACTTGCTATCGCCCGCCGCAGGCATGCATCGCTTCCTTTGGGATGTTCGCTACTCCGCTCCTCCCGTTGCCCAGCCCGAATACAGTATGTTTACCGTCGCGGGCCGTGATGTGCCGCGCGAGCCCTCTGGTCCGCTAGCACTTCCCGGTTCATATCAGGTGCGGCTTACCGTCGACGGCAAGAGCTACACGCAGCCGTTTAAACTCACGATGGATCCTCGCGTCAAAACCACGCAGCAGGATTTGGAGAAGCAATTTGCGCTGGAGTTCAAGCTTGTCCAAACTTTGCAGCAGGCGAACCATGCTGTGGAAGACATTCATGCCGCAGCGCAGGCCGGCAAAATTACTGCTGACGCTGAAAAGAAACTCGCCGGAGTACGCCGTCGCCGGGGTGAGACCGAGCCGGAAGGTGGGCAGCCGCCGGCATTTGCGGCAGTGATCGGCAATCTGGCGCAACTCATCGTCACCATTGGCAGCGCTGACGCTGCTCCCACAACGCAGGCGTCACAAGCTGCAGAAAAAACATTGGCCCAGGCGCAGGCTCTTCTCCAGCAATGGGAGGCGTTGAAGCGCAAGTAGCATGCAGACTGCGGACGTAGTGATCATCGGCGGCGGCATTGTGGGATCCAGCATTGCCTGGCACCTTACACACGCCGGCTGCAACAACGTGCTGGTGATTGAGCGAGAAAGCTCACAGGGAAAAGGTTCTACCGGCAAAAGCATGGGCGGCGTTCGAGCGCAGTTTTCCACGGCTGTGAACATACAGATGTCGCTGTACTCGATTCCCTTCTATGCGCAGTTTGAAGAAGTAGTTGGCCATCCCGCCGATTATCGCCCGCAAGGCTATCTTTTTCTCGCGACCAAGGAATCGCATCTCGCTTACCTGCGCGATAATTTTGCACGCCAGCAGAAGCTCGGTCTCACCACGGCGCGGCTGCTCTGCCGCGGAAGAAATCCGCGCTATGCTGCCACAGCTTCGTTCCGATGACATTCTTGGAGGCAGCTTCTGCTCCACCGACGGTTTTGTCGATCCCTATAGCGTGATGAATGGCTTCATGGCCTCGGCGACTGAGCACGGTGCCAGTCTCTGGAAGAAAGCCGAGGCCACCGGCATCACTATCGACCAGCAAGGCACCTTCCGCGTCGAAACCACGCGCGGTCCGGTTTCAACCCGAACCGTTGTGAATGCCGCCGGCGCTTGGTCGGCGCAGATTGCAAAGTTCGTCGGCATCGATCTTCCGGTTGAGCCGCTTCGACGCATGCTCGTACCGTCCGAGCCTTTTTCCGACTTTCCTCACTCCTCGCCCATGGTCATTGATATGAGCACTGGATTTCATTTCCGTCCCGAAGGCCGCGGCTTTTTGCTGGCGTGGAACGATCCCGAAGAAACGCCTGGCTACAAAGCAGACTTCGAGCCATCGTTCATCGAGAAAATTCTCATCCATGCTGCCGATCGTGTGCCTGCTTTTGAAAACCTTCCCATCAATCCAAAGCGCGCATGGGCGGGACTCTATGAAATGACTCCCGATCACCACTGCATCCTGGGCCCGGTCGCCGCTGTGCCCGGCTTCTTCCTGGCCAACGGCTTCAGCGGACATGGCGTGATGCATTCGCCTGCCACGGGCAAGATTTTAGCTGACTTAATTTTGCAGGGAAAAACGAATGTAGTGGACGATGTTTCTGTTTTAGCCGTGGAACGCTTTGCGCGAGGCAAACTGCTGCATGAAACAGCGATACTCTGACAGTAGAGATTCGTTCTACCGTGCGCTCTTAGTGTGCCGGGTTCACCACATGGAACGACTTGATAATCCTATCGACCTCAGTTGGCCGCTGCTTGCCCGCATACCCAACGTTGAAGATGTAAAACTTGTGTTCGTCCGCGCATTGGAATCGATGCAACGAGCGCTGTCCCGATCCCATCTCTGTTTCGTATTCCAGGCCCTTCATCCCCGCAGGGGAAATCTGCTTCAGCGAGCCTTTAATCACAGGTTCGTTTGAATTTTTGCCGCTCTCTGCTTTGTCCCACATTTCAGAGAGGGCGGTTTCACAATCCATCAACCGGCTGATCGCGCGCAGGCTGACCACGGTCTTGCCCATGGCAACGGTATAGACATTGATGTGACGGTCTCCGCCGTCGTAATGGGGATTAGGCGCGGAAGGGAGCGTAATGGCGAATCCGTCTTGTGGATAAACGTATTCCCTCCATTGCGACTGCTGCTGTTTTTGCGCCTGCTTTTGCGCTACGCTTTTCTGCGCCAGTGGCGCACCGGCCAGCATCACACTAAGGACTGCCAGGACAATCGTTTTCATAGGCCAGTACATCTTACCAGCCCGCGCAGCCGGGTCGTGATCGTTAAGGCTTCTTTGCCAAAGCACTGTCCAGCTTCTTCATGGCTTCTTTCAGTGCGTCCAGACCGGCAAAGTTCTTCGCTTCAACTTCCAGTTCGGACGAAAGGTGATTGCTCATGCGAGTGATGCAGTGAATGCGCTCCTCGGTTATCATGGTGGAAAGCTCGCGGCTACCGCCATCCAGCCACTTCTCCACCTGCCAGCCGGTTTTGCGGGCGCTATCCACGGCATAGCGGAATTCGCTCAAAACGCGGCGATCCACCATCCCTGCGCTCAACAACTGTTCCAGCCGGCTCAGTTCCCCGGTGATGCGGGCGACCTGGTTGGTTACCTGTTTGGTAAAGGCCTGGTTGGCTTCTTGTATTGCTGCTTCTTTTACCGCGTCCGTCATTTCTACTCCGGAAGGTCATGTACCTTATTTCCGTAGAGTAGTACAACTTCCGCGTTTGATGTTAGTAACAAAAGTAACAACATGGGTGCATCCTTGGTGCTCTCCGGACCAAGCGGCCGCACTCGCCCTGCCATCGTGCTGGCCGGCACCTACTCAAAGGTCACGTTGGCATGGTTTCCGGCGCATACTCACAGGACGAATGAGCAAGCCAGCCTATTTCATTCTTCAAATCGGTTTCCGCTTTGGATAGACTCATCCATTCCAAACCTAAAGCGAGGCGGTGGTCATGAACCGAAACGTGAGCAGACCGGCACGTCAATTTGTTCGTTTTTTAGTCATCTTTGCGGCGTTTCTTTTTTACCAGGCAGCAAATACCCAGCAAGCGCCCCAGGAAGAACAAATCCTTCATGGCTACCAAAAGGCTCCGCAACCGATCTCTGAAATTCTGAATGCGCGACCTACGCCGCTGGCGCAGGCAAGCCCGAACGGAAAATGGCTACTCACGGCTGATCGCCTGCCTTATCCGCCGATTTCAGATCTGGCACAGCCCATGCTGCGCCTGGCCGGACTGCGCATCAATCCGGCGACGAACGGCCGGCACCATCCTCCGCGTTTCACTTCTCTTCACCTCTACTATACGGAGGGCAACGAGCGAGCCGAAGTTCCGATTCCTCGCAATGCTTACTTAAGCCCGCCGGAATGGTCCCAGGATAGCCAGCACTTCGCTTTCACCAACACCACAGCCACTGGCATTGAATTGTGGATTGGCCAGATTGGGACTTACACAGCCAATGCGGTTCCCAAGGTCAGGTTGAGCGCGGTGCTGGGCGATTCCATCCAATGGATGCCCGACGGAAAAACGCTGCTGGTCCAGACGGTGCCAGCAACTCGCGGAAACCCGCCCGCGGCCCCAAAGTCGCCCGATGGTCCGATTATTCAGGAAAGCGACGGCAAACGCGGACCTGTTCGAACCTTTGAAGACCTTCTGCAAAACGCCCATGACGAAGACCTCTTCGACTATTACGCCACCACGCAACTGGCATTAATCAAGAACGGAATAGTAACGCCGGTCGGCAAGCCGGGAATTTTCTCCCGCGTGGAACCTTCACCGGACGGCAAACATTTGCTGATCAGCCGCATTCAGCGTCCTTATTCCTACATCCTGCCGGAAAGCGAATTCCCGCGTGAAGTGGAAGTATGGAGCGTTGCCGGCAAGTTGGAATACAAAGTTGCCAGCCTGCCGCTAGAAGAGCATGTCCCAATTGAGGGCGTGCCGCTCGGCCCTCGCGACTACCAATGGGTGCCTACGCAGGCGGCCACGCTGGTGTGGGCAGACGCGCTTGATGGCGGCGATCCTAAAGCTAAAGCGCCGTTCCGCGATGAAGTAATGATGGCCAGCGCACCGTTCACTGACGATCCTCGCGAATTGGTCAAGCTGGAACAACGTTTTGTTCCCGCTGGAAGCGCTGGAGGCTTCCGCTCCGGATCGGCCATTGATTGGGGCGAAAACGGCATTGGCCTGGTGCGGGATTACAATCGCGACCGTCGGTGGCTGCGCACTTATCTAGTCGATATTGCCAAGCCCGGCGAACAGCCCAGGCTTATCTGGGAACGCTCGATTCGCGATCGCTACCGTGATCCCGGATCGCCGCTGATGCGGACCCTAGCCAACGGCAAGCGCATCATGCGGCAGGCAGGCAATGCTATTTTTCTCGCCGGGAACGGTGCTTCCCAAAAAGGCGAGCTCCCTTTCCTTGATCGCTTTGACTTGGATACTCTGAAATCCGAGCGCATTTTTCAATGCGGTGACGGCCAGTATGAGTCCGTGGTGGCGCTTCTTTCTGACGATGGCGCGAAATTTCTTACCCGGCATGAAAGCCCCACGGAGCCACCGAATTATTTTGTCCGTACGGCGAATGGCGCAGACAAAAGGGCAGTCACTGATTTTCCAGATCCTGCGCCCCAGCTCCACGGCATTACCAAACAGCTTGTGACATATAAACGCGCTGATGGGGTCCAACTCTCTTTTACCCTTTACCTGCCTGCCAACCACAAAGAAGGCGAGCGTCTGCCCACCATCGTGTGGGCCTACCCGCTGGAGTTTAATGATGCTGATACCGCCGGACAGGTGTCTGGTTCCCAATATCGTTTCACCACCATTTCCGGCATTTCACATCTATTTCTGCTTACTCAGGGCTATGCCGTGTTGGATAACACAACTATGCCAGTCGTCGGCGACCCGGAGACCATGAACAATACCTATGTGGAACAGATTATTGCCAGCGCCAAGGCCGCCATCGACAAAGCCGTAGAATTAGGCGTAACCGATCCTGAACGGGTAGGCGTGGGCGGCCATAGCTACGGAGCCTTTATGACCGCCAATCTGCTGGCGCATTCTGACCTATTCCGAGCTGGGGTCGCACGCAGCGGGGCGTACAACCGCACGCTGACGCCGTTCGGCTTCCAGAGTGAACGCCGCACAATCTGGGAAGCGCCGGAGATGTACATAAAGGTCTCGCCCTTTATGCAGGCCGACAAAATCAAGCACCCGATTCTTCTGATTCACGGCATGGCTGACGATAATTCCGGCACTTTCCCTATTCAGAGCGAGCGCATGTATCAGGCCATCAAGGGAAATGGCGGAATCGTTCGTTATGTCCAGCTCCCGTATGAAGCCCACGGATACCTTGCGCGTGAGTCCACCGAGCACACACTATGGGAGATGGTGACATGGTTCGATAAATGGGTGAAGAACGCGCAACCATCCGTGGAACAGACAAACACCGCAAACAAGAGAGAGCAACGCTAGCTAATGTCCCGTACCGGAGGATTGAGTCAATGAAGAATGAATTGCTTGTCCCGCCAGGCGCTGAAGAAGATCCAAATGCGATTGAGGTGGCTCGAATCTGGGTGGCAAAAGGCGGCCAACATGTCAGCCTGAACCCCCTCGTGTGGAAAGACCCACAAGCATGGGGCATCGTGCTGGCCGATTTGGCAGGCCATGTAGCCAATGCTTATGAACAGGCTTTAGGGCTGGATCGGGACCGGACCATGCGCAAAATCACCGATCTTCTGTTGGCGGAACTTACCAATCCGACCGATAAAGCGCGGGGCAAGATGCAAGATACCCGTCCTATGCATCGGGAAAATTGAAGAAATAAAAGCACTTGTGGCTTCACTATTCTTCTCGGCAAAAAATACAAAAATATCTAAATCCGGTGAAACGTTTCAGCTCTCTTCTGCACTATTCAACAGGATGAACGGAAAAAGCACAAACTAGGAACGGCGGTGGTTGCCAAAGGGGGTGTCACCGCCGAGCCTGGGATTGTGGCTCCTTATTTGCCTCTTCAGAAACAAGAGCGCGGCTACCTGGCCGCGCTTTTGGTTTTTCTGGTGCAGTTGTCTTATTCTTCTCACACCTCTCGGCTGTCCGGCTTAGCACCCGCCAGGGGCCACCGTGAACGAACTCCGCCCGGTTTTTTGGTTTGCGTCTGCCAGCCCATCAAATCTCTCCTACCCAGCATCTCTCAAAAAGCTGGGTTGCACTCCCCAGAGGGCAACAATTTAGCGTAGGCTTATCTGTTGGAGGGTACTTAAGAGAATGGCTCTTCCCGTTACCTTGCCAGAAGTTGCCGACCAGACGAAAGACTTAAAAAACGCTGGCAATCTTGACCAGCTTTGCATCAACACTATCCGGACGCTCGCCATGGATGCGGTGCAGCAGGCCAATTCCGGACATCCAGGGACACCCATGGCGTTGGCGCCCGTGGCTTATGTCCTGTGGCAACGCTTTCTGCGCTATGATCCCGAAAACCCCATCTGGCCCAACCGCGACCGCTTTGTCCTTTCCAACGGACACGCCTCTATGCTGCTTTATGCGCTGTTGCATCTGGCCGGGGTGAAAGCAGTAAATCCGAAATATGAAACGCTGGGCGAACTCGCCGTTACGTTGGACGACATCAAGCACTTCCGCCAGTTGGACAGCAAGTGTCCCGGACACCCTGAATATCGGATCACTTCCGGCGTTGAAACCACCACCGGTCCCCTAGGCCAGGGCGTGGCCAACAGCGTCGGCATGGCGATCGCTGAAAAGTGGCAGGCTGCGCACTTCAACCAACCGGGCACCGAGCTGTTCGAATACAACGTCTATGCCATTTGTGGCGACGGGGACATGATGGAAGGCGTGTCCAGTGAGGCGGCTTCGCTCGCCGGTCATCTCAAGCTCAGCAATCTCTGCTGGATCTACGACAACAACCACATCACGATTGAAGGCAAGACCAGCCTGGCTTTCAGTGAGGACATTGCTTCCCGTTTCATGGGTTACGGCTGGAATGTCACACGCGTGGGCGATGCCAACGATCTGGATTTGCTGGCCCGCGCCTTGAACGTATTCCACGAGACACATGACCGTCCAACATTCATCATCGTAGACAGCCACATTGCTTACGGAGCTCCCAATAAGCAGGACACCAAGGAGGCCCACGGCGAGCCGCTGGGAGAAGAGGAAATTCGCGGCGCCAAGCGTGTTTACGGCTGGCCGCAAGACGCAAAGTTCCTCATCCCAGATGGCGTGCGCGAGCACTTTACTTCCGGAATGGGCAAGCGTGGTCACGATCTGCGCTCCGCATGGGAAACAACGTTCGCGCAGTATAAGAAATCGGTGCCCGATCTCGCAGACCAGGTCACGCGCATGCAGCATCGCCAGCTTCCAGACGGTTGGGACAAAAATCTGCCTGTCTTCCCTGCCGATCCCAAGGGCGTGGCGAGTCGTGACTCATCCGCCAAAGTCCTGAATGTGATTGCGCAAAATGTCCCCTGGCTGATTGGTGGATCAGCCGACCTGGCGCCTTCAACCAAAACCCGCTTCACCTTTGATGGCGCCGGTGACTTTGAAGCCGGCAGTTATAACGGACGCAATTTCCACTTCGGCATCCGCGAACACGCCATGTGTTCCATCCTGAACGGGATTTCGCTCAGCAAGGTCCGCCCGTTTGGCTCAGGCTTCCTGATCTTCAGCGATTATTCGCGCCCGCCGATGCGTCTCGCGGCGATTATGGAGATTCCCGTCATCTATGTGTTCACCCATGATTCCATCGGCGTCGGCGAAGACGGGCCTACACATCAGCCAATCGAGCAACTCGCCTCACTGCGCGCACTGCATGGATTTATTACGCTGCGTCCGGCGGACGCGAATGAAGTCACCGAGGCATGGCGTGTAATCATGCAGCTGAGGCATGAACCGGCTGCGCTGGTGCTTTCGCGGCAGGCATTACCCACCATCGATCGCAGCAGATACGCTTCTGCCGCCGGCGTGGCAAAAGGCGCTTATGTGCTGGCCGATTCGCCGGACGGAAAACCCGAACTGATCCTGATGGCCACCGGAAGCGAAGTTTCTCTTTGTCTCTCCGTTTATGAAACCCTCAGCGCAGAGGGCCGCAAGGTGCGCGTCGTCAGCATGCCGTCATGGGAAATATTCGAAAAACAATCAGAAGAGTATCGCGAGAGCGTGCTGCCTGCGAACGTGACCGCCAGAATTTCCGTAGAACAGGCATCAACCTTTGGCTGGGCTCAATATGTTGGCCATGCAGGAAAAAGTATCGGCATGCGAACATTTGGCGCATCCGCCCCGCTTAAAGAATTGCAGAAGAGATTCGGGTTTACGCCGGACAAGGTGCTGGCCGCGGCCCGGGAACTATTGCCGAAGAAATCATGAAGATCACCATCGGTTCTGACCATGCCGGCTTCGCATTGAAGAAGGTGCTCATCGATCATCTTCAGAAAAGCGGGCACCAGTTGCAAGACGTGGGAACTGACAGCACCGCTCCGGTGGACTATCCTGATTATGCGGAAGCCGTGGCGCGTGGCCTGCTCCACGGCGACACAGAACGCGGCATTCTCATTTGTGGCAGCGGTGTTGGCGCATCTGTGGCGGCAAATAAAATTCCCGGCATACGCGCAGGTCTTTGCCATGACTCATATTCCGCGCATCAAGGTGTCGAGCACGATGATCTAAACATACTGGTTCTGGGCTCGCGCGTCGTGGCTGATGAACTGGCAAAAGATTTATGTACGATTTTTTTGAAAGCCCGGTTTACCGGTGAAGGTCGCCACCAGCGGCGCCTGGCAAAGATCCAGGCAATTGAACGGCGCTACTCGACCGACTCAGCCATCAACGACTCGGCCATCAAGGAGAAGATTTCATGAATCCGGTTACTACCCCCGAAAAACAAACCCAAAGCAGCATAAGTGCAAAAAATCCGCTTCTGGAATTGCAGAAGCTTGGTCAGTCTGTCTGGCTCGACTATATCCGGCGCGACCTAATCACCAGCGGCGAGCTGAAGCGCCTGATCGATGAAGACGGCCTGCGCGGAATCACCTCAAATCCTTCAATCTTTGAGAAGGCGATTGCCGGCAGCACCGATTATGTCGGCTTTCTTGACCAACTTCGTGGCCAGGGCCTGAGCAGCGGAGACATGTATGAGCGCATCGCGGTCCGTGACATACAGGATTCGGCCGACCTTCTGCTTCCTGTATACAAAACCACCAACAAGCGTGATGGCTACGTGAGCCTGGAAGTTTCGCCCACGCTGGCGCGGGATACCCAAGGTACCATCGAAGAAGCGCGTCGCCTCTGGAAGACTGTTGCCCGGCCCAACATCATGATCAAAGTTCCCGGAACACCCGAGGGCGTGCCCGCGGTCCGCCAGTTGATCAGTGAAGGCATCAACATCAACATCACACTTCTGTTCGCCCAGGAAGCCTACGTGAAAGTAGCAGAAGCCTACATTGAAGGTCTGGAAGCGGCCCAGAAAGCCGGCATCGACATCAGCGGAATCGCCAGCGTGGCCAGCTTCTTCGTCTCGCGCATTGATTCGCTGGTCGATTCCATGATCGACGAGCGCTTAAAAACCGCCGCTTCTTCTCAGGATCAGGAGCTGCTGCGCTCGCTGCACGGCAAAGTCGCGATTGCCAATGCCAAGCAGGCATATCGCAGTTATCAACAGACGATTGCCGGCCAGCGCTGGAAAACTCTGGCCGCCAAAGGCGCGCAGGTACAGCGCCTGCTCTGGGCCAGCACCAGCACCAAAAATCCGAAATATCGCGATGTGCTGTATATAGAAGAGCTGATCGGACCGGACACGGTCAACACCATCCCTCCCGCAACTATGGACGCGTTCCGCGACCACGGGATCGTCCGTCGCACGCTCGACGCCGATGTCGCGGCGGCCGATGCAACCATGGCGAATTTAGAAAAAGCCGGCATCTCCATGAAAAAGGTAACCGACCAGCTCCTGGAAGAAGCCATCAAACTTTTTGCCGACGCTTTTCAAAAGCTGCTCTCAGCCGTGGAGCAAAAGAAAAGGAACCAGTGAGTACCAAAACGAGCATTCAGTTGCCTCGCTGGGAATTCTCCGCGCCCCTTACCCAAGCGGTGCAGGCGACCATCAAAGACTGGCAGGCAGGCAACAAGATGGCCCGCCTCTGGCGCGGCGATGCTTCACTCTGGACTGGAGACGACGAAAACAAATGGGTCGGCTGGCTCGCAATTGTTGATGACCAACTTGCGCATTTGAAGCAGTTCACTGATGCTGCGGCTGACGCTGCAAACGCCGGCTTCACCCATGCTTTGCTACTAGGCATGGGCGGATCGAGCCTGTGTCCTGAGGTTCTGAAGATCACTTACGGCAAGCAGCCTGGACATCCCGAGCTGCATGTTCTGGATTCAACCGATCCGGCGCAGATCAAATCCATTGAAAGCCAAGTCGAACTGGCGAAAACTCTCTGCATCGTGTCGAGCAAGTCGGGGAGCACGCTGGAACCAAATATTTTCAAGCAATATTTCTTTGACCGCATGCAGCAGACTGTCGGTAAAGACAAAGCCGGCGAGCATTTCATCGCCATCACTGATCCCGGCTCCAAGATGCAGCAGGTAGCGGAGCGTGATCACTTCCGCAAAATCTTTTTTGGCCTTGCAAGTATTGGCGGGCGCTACTCTGCCCTGTCCAACTTCGGCATGGTTCCGGCCGCAATCATGGGGCTCGATGTCGATAAATTCCTACAGCGCACCAATGAGATGGTCCAAGCCTGCAAGCCGGAAGTTCCGGCAGATCAGAATCCCGGCGCGGTTCTGGGCGCCATTCTGGGAACTCTGGGAAATCTGGGCCGAAATAAAGTCACAATCATTACTTCGCCGGGGATTCACGATCTTGGCGCATGGCTGGAACAACTCATCGCTGAAAGCACAGGCAAGAACGGTAAGGGGCTTATCCCTGTAGATCGTGAGGCGCTGGGTCCGCCGGAGGTTTACGGCGGCGATCGTGTTTTCGTCCATCTGCGACTCGCCAATGAACCTGACACTGCTCAGAAGCAGAAACTGGAAACTCTGCGGAGTGCTGGCCATCCGGTTGTCGAGATAGAGTTGTCGGATACATATGATCTGGGGCAGGAATTCTTCCGTTGGGAAATTACCACGGCTGTCGCAGGTTCCACTCTGAAAATTAATCCCTTCAACCAGCCGGACGTTGAGGCCAGCAAAATCGTCACTCGCCAATTAACCGAAGCATATGAGAAGACCGGAAAGCTCCCGGAAGAAGCGTCTCTCATTGATGACGGCGGTATCAAGCTATTCACTGACGAGCGCAATGCGGCAAACTTAAACAAGCTTGTCGGAAGCAACCGCTCGCTCACGAGCTTTCTGCACGCGCATCTTAGCCAACTCAGCCAAGGCGACTACTTCGCTTTGTTGGCATATATCGAGATGAATAGCTCGCACGAAGAAAGACTGCAAGCCATGCGCCATGCCGTGCGCAACAGCAAGCACGTAGCAACCTGTCTCGGATTTGGTCCTCGTTTTTTGCATTCAACAGGCCAAGCATACAAAGGCGGCCCAAACACCGGAGTGTTTCTGCAGATCACCTGCGACGATGTGAATGATCTTCCGGTGCCTGGGCAGAAATACACTTTCGGCACGGTGAAAGCGGCACAGGCGCGGGGAGACTTCCAGGTCCTGGCTGACCGCCAGAGGCGAGCGTTGCGTGTGCATCTGCCGAAGGACGTCGATGCAGGTTTGGAAACTTTAAGTCGGGCTGTAATGAACGCTTTGAAGTAGGTTTTTTCTGCAATCCCGAGCGCGTAGCTTTTTCTGAAATCCCGAACCGAAGTGAGGGATCGCTATTGTATCGATGCAGTTCGAGGGACAAGCAGGCTTTGCTTTTTTTCGATCTTAGCTATTTCGCAGTGGTAGGGATTCCTCGCTGCGCTCGGAACTTCGGAAAGAATTTCGTTCCGAAAATGAGAGGAAGTAACGATGCAACTTGGAATGATTGGTCTGGGCCGGATGGGTGGCAACATGGTGCGGCGGCTGTTGCGTGCCGGGCATCAGTGCGTGGTTTCTGACCTGAGCCCGCAGAATGTGAACGCATTGGCTGGCGAAGGCGCGACCGGGTCGACATCACTCGATGACTTTGCCGCCAAGCTGACCAAACCTCGCGCCGCCTGGATCATGGTTCCCGCCGGAAATCCGACCGAGCAAACCGTCGACGCTCTGGCCCAGCGCTTCCAATCGGGCGACGTCATTATTGACGGTGGCAACTCATACTATAAAGACGACGTGCGGAGATCGCAGAAGCTGAAAGATCGAGGCATTCACTATATTGACGTCGGGACCAGCGGCGGCGTCTGGGGTCTGGAGCGCGGTTATTGCATGATGCTGGGCGGCCCGAAAGAAGCTGTCGAACGTCTTGATCCGATCTTCAAGGCGCTAGCCCCCGGCAAGGGCGACATTCCAAAGACCCCCGGTCGCGAGAAGCTCAAGGGCACGGCGGAAGAAGGCTACCTTTATTGTGGGCCTTCTGGCGCAGGGCACTTTGTAAAAATGGTGCACAACGGAATTGAGTATGGGCTGATGCAAGCCTATGCCGAAGGCTTTGATATTTTTCGCAATGCAGCCTCCAGCCAATTGCCGGAAGGCCATCGCTACGATCTGAATTTGCCTGATATCGCCGAAGTATGGCGCAGGGGCAGCGTGGTTTCTTCCTGGCTGCTGGATTTAACTGCCATGGCGCTGGCGGAAAATCCTACGCTCTCTGAGTACACCGGCATTGTGCAGGATTCTGGCGAGGGCCGCTGGACTGTTACGGCAGCGCTGGAAGAGGCTGTTCCCGCTGATGTTCTTAACCGCGGCCCTTTACACCCGCTTCCGCTCGCGACAAGAACATACCTTCGCGGAAAAAATGCTCAGCGCCATGCGGCAAAAATTCGGCGGCCACATTGAGCTGACCAAAAAGAACGAAAAAGCATCCTGATCAGGAGATCGTCTTTAAAATGCCTCAACTTGAAAGAGAATTGCCCGCCTTGGATCAGGCCCCTTCCGGCTCACCTCCTCCCGCAGGTCCTTGCGCCATGGTCATTTTTGGCGGCACCGGAGACCTTACTGCGCGAAAACTCTTCCCTGCTCTTTATAACCTGGTCAAAAGCAAGCTGCTCTCTTCTGATTTCGCGATTGTGGGGGTCGGACGCAACGATTACACCAGGGAACAATATCGGCAGATCATGGGAGAGAACCTGGATAAGTTCGCGACCGGGACAGTTGATCCCAAACTCCGTGAGTGGATGATGGATCGGGTTTACTACGTTGGCGGCGAATTTCAGGACCCAGGGCTCTACGCTCGGCTTGGACAAACCCTGGCCGAAGTCGACAAGAACTGCAACACGCAGGGCAATTACTTCTTTTATCTTGCCACCAGTCCCGCTTTTTTCGGTGACATCGTCGACCATCTGGGCGCTTCCGAACTGGCGTGCGAAAAAGACGGCCACTGGCGGCGGGTGGTCTTTGAAAAGCCGTTTGGCAATGATCTGGAATCGGCCAAAGCACTGAACCGCCAGGTGAGCAAGGTGCTCACTGAACGGCAGATTTTCCGCATCGACCATTACCTGGGCAAAGAAACGGTACAGAACATTCTGGTGTTCCGCTTCAGTAATGGTATTTTTGAACCCATCTGGAACCGGCGTTATATCGATCACATACAGATCACAGTGGCGGAAACCGTGGGCGTGGAAAAACGCGGCGGCTACTTTGACATGGCAGGAACGCTCCGCGACATGGTGCCCAACCATCTCTTCCAGTTGGTTTCACTCACCACCATGGAGCCCCCGATCTCGTTTAACTCAAACGCAGTCCATGACGAACAGGCCAAAATATTGCGAGCCATACAGCCTTTCAGCGAGGAGGACGTGTTGCATTGCGCCGTCCGCGGGCAGTATGGTCCCGGAGTTATTAAGGGCGAGCGCGCTCCAGGGTACCGTCAGGAAGAAGGCGTGCCGCCGGACTCAAAAACTGAAACTTTCGTCGCATTGCGGCTGATGATCGATAATTGGCGCTGGGCCGGCGTTCCTTTTTATCTGCGGACCGGTAAAAGGCTGGCCGCGCGGCATACAGAAATCGCAGTTCAGTTCAAGCGTGCGCCACTGGTGTTGTTTCGCGATACGCCAGTCAATCAGCTGGATGCCAACCAGCTCATCATCCACATCGCTCCGGATGAAGGCATTTCATTGCGCTTCGGCGCCAAAATTCCTGGCGCGCAAATGAAGGTAGGCGAAGTAGAAATGGACTTCAACTACGCTGACTATTTCGGCACCACCGCCAACACTGGATACGAAGTGCTTCTGTACGACGGAATCATGGGCGACCAGACACTTTACCAGCGTGCGGATATGGTAGAGGCCGGCTGGACCGCCGTGGACCCGATTCTCGATGTATGGAAAGCGCTCCCAGCCCGCAATTTTCCAAACTACGCTGCGGGATCATGGGGACCGGAAGAGGCCACAGACATTATCGCCCGCGATGGCCGCTCATGGAGAAAGATCAAGGCATAATCCGCTCCACGGGCAATGAGTTTGCATAATGGGAGTTGAAGTCAAAATCGTTCCTGATAATGCAACGCTTGCGCAGGCAGCGGCGCAGGAATTTCATCACCTTGCGGAAGCAGCTGTTCGAGAACGCGGTCGCTTTTGCGTGGCTCTCTCAGGAGGTAATACTCCCCGTGGCGTCTATTCTTTAATGGCCAGCGAGCACAGGCAATTGCCCTGGGACAGCATTCATATCTTCTTCGGCGATGAACGCCACGTTCCGCCAAATCATCCCGACAGCAACTTTCGCATGGCCAGTGAATCGCTTTTATCAAAAGTGCCGATTCTTCAGAAGAATATTCATCGCATCCGCGCCGAACTGGATGCTGAAACTGCCGCTGAGCAGTACGACCAGGAATTGCGCGAGTTCTTCCAGCTGATCGACCATGACTGGCCGCGTTTTGACCTAATCCTGCTTGGACTGGGTGATGATGGCCATACAGCCTCGCTTTTTCCGGGCAGCAAGGCGCTCACTGAGATGTCGCACAGGGTGGTAGCAAACTGGGTGGAAAAATTTAAGACCTTCCGTATCACACTCACCTACCCTGTCCTTAATCATGCGGCTGAAGTTATGTTCCTGGTCTCGGGCGCAGGCAAGGCACAGATTCTGAGCCAAGTCCTCAGGCCCGGAGCGAAAGAATATCCTGCACAAAATGTGCAACCCGAATCTGGCCGGCTGCTGTGGCTGGTAGATAAGGACGCAGGCAGTCTGCTGCGATTTGCCACACCGCCCGCTTCTTAAGTAATTCCCTTCAAACTTTCATTGCATTTACACGCGGGATGGCATATTCTCATTATAGCGAATAAAATACGAATCTATATGGAATCCCTCTTTCCTCAATCCGAACCGGAAGCGCCTCTTGTTGGAATCGCCAGGCTGGCGGCGCAGGGTGAATCAATCTCTGAAGGTCACAAGGTTGACTATATCTCGCTGGAAAATCGCAGCCTGCTCACGCGCTGCAACTCTCCACGCATGCCTTTTTCATGGCAGATCAATCCCTATCGTGGATGCGAGTTTGCCTGTAAGTACTGCTATGCGCGCTACACACACGAATTCATGGAAATGCGCGACGGATTGGATTTTGAGCGCAAAATCTTCGTTAAGAAGCATAGTGCATGGCTGTTGCGGCAGGAATTGAAGCACGTACGCGCCGGACAAAGCATTGCCATCGGCACGGCCACAGACCCATATCAACCGGCCGAAAGAAAGTTTGGGATTACACACGCCATAATGGAAGAGTTTGCACGGCATGAAGGTCTCTCGTTGGGACTGGTGACCAAGTCGGACCTCATCCTGCGCGATCTCGACTTGCTCCGCGCCATTTCCGCAAAGAACCGCCTGTGGATACACATGACCATTACCACCACTGACACGAACCTGGCCCGCATTCTGGAACCACGGGCGCCGCGTCCCGATTTGCGCTTTGGCGCTGTGAAAAGACTTGTTGCGGCTGGAATATCCACGAGCGTGAATTGTGCACCTGTTCTGCCCGCGATTACCGATTCGCCGAAGGAACTGGAGAGTGTAGTGCGCGCCGCAGCCGAGGCTGGGGCGAGGTCAGTGGCGGCAATACCACTTTTTCTGAAACCATGTTCGGCAAAAATATTTATTCCGTTCCTGCAGGAGCATTTCCCCCGCCTTGTGCCGTTATACGAAGCGCGATATGCTGATCACGCTTTTTTGCCGGACGAGTATAAGAGACGAATCTCAGCCCTGGTAAAAAAACTGTGCCGAATCCACGGCGTCGGGATCCGTGATCATGATTATCATCCTGCAAAGAATGGCACAGACATGTCCCAGCAGCTTAATTTGTTCACACCGTGATCGCCCGCGACCACTCGAAAAGTCTCTTGGAAAAATCCCCATTAAGTTTTCCACAGAAAAATAATGGGCCAGGCTGTAAATCAAATTGGCTGCGGATATTCCGGTATCAAGCTAAGCCTCATAGAATGAAAGGATTACCGAAAAGCCGCCGGGAAAAGCAGTAAATTTGATTAGGTACATGTCCTAATGGACAATGTGTTGCAATGTCCATCAGGACATGTTATATTTGCCCAGTAGAACAATACATATGCATCCGAGTGGAACCATTGGTGGGTGTTGAGGCTAGATCAAAAAACGTAAGCATTAGAAAATTTTGGTTCCATTTTCGTAAAATATGTGTACGATGGTACATATTTAACACTGTACTTAAGCACATGACCTTTACAGCGGCTCGAAACCGAAAATGGTTTAGAACGGGACTGTAAAGCAGCGAATTGGTACACGGTTCAAGCAAGACGAGTAAGCAAGATCACCCAGAACGCGAATGGTACAGCGGCCGTACGGACAGTGAAAGATATCGCTGACGTACAACACAGAAAACGGCAACAGTGAAACGATTCGATGTCTGGTTGCACAAGTATACGGGGATGTAATTTCCAGAGCACAAGATTGGTCTTGGGGTAAACAGCGGATGGACTTTGCACGTTGCTTGAGTTTAAAGTAACGGCAATTCTTCCACCGAAGCGGGAGGTGGACTATGCGGATATTGGTTATTGAGGATGAGCCGAAAGTAGCGCGTACACTGGTGAAGGGTCTGGAAGCAGATCACTTTGCCGTTGATCTGGCTGGGGACGGGGAAGAAGGTCTCCAGCTGGCCACCGAGATTGATTATGACGGAATCATTCTCGATTGGAACCTTCCTAAACTTGACGGTCTAACCGTCCTTCGCAAGCTTCGTAAATCCGGGTCCAACATGAGGATCCTGCTTCTGAGCGCGCGGAAAGATGTTTCCGACCGCGTTTGCGGTTTGCAGGCCGGCGCCGATGACTACCTGGTAAAACCATTTTCATTTGAAGAGCTGCTGGCCCGGGTCCACGCTCTTCTACGGCGTCCCCAGGAATTGCTGGATAAACTCAGCGTGGAAGACCTGGAGCTGGATCGTATGCGGCATATGGTGACGCGCGCCGGCAAGCCGATCAATCTGACGCAGCGGGAATATGCCGTGTTGGAATACCTGATGCGCAACGCCGGCCGCACGGTTACCCGTACGATGGTCGTGGAGCACGTCTGGAACCTGGGCTTCGAAGGCCTGACCAACATTGTTGATGTTTACATTAATTATCTCCGCGCCAAGATCGATCACGGATATGAGAAGCCTCTGATCCACACCGCCCGCGGCGTTGGATACATGCTATCGTCAGCTTCCCAATGAAATCACTGCTTTTACGCCGGCTGAGTACCCGGCTCGCGTTCAAGCAGACAGTAACATTCGCGCTCCTGGTCGTAATGCTGGCCTGGAGCGCGTATGCTCTGCTGGAACGCCGCATCTACGGCCAATTGGATGAGGAACTGCAGGACCGTGCTATCTCTGTGCGGAGCATGCTGCTGATCCGGGCAGGCAGCGTAAAGTGGCTCAACGCTGAGGCTGATCCTGAAGTGCGCGCACAGTTTGATCGTTCCATGCGGTATTACGAACTGCTGGACGATGAAGGCCACACGCTGGACGCTTCTCATGCGATGTCCGCGCTGCATCTGCCGGGCACGCCCGCCTTATCTCCGTCCATGCAGCCAGACCACACGACATGGCAGAGTGTAACCGCTGGCAATGCCCGCATCCGCATTTTGGATGTCCCGGTTTTGGGCCTGGCCGGACGCCATTATCTTTTGCGAATCGGCACATCTCTGGACCAGGCGGATGAAGATTGCTGGCGTCTGCGAATGTTTCTATTCGCACTGATTCCATTCATCATTCTGGCACACGCCGCCAATGCATTGATCGTGACATCTTATTCACTGCGCCCGTTGGAACGGACGGCCGCCGCGGCAAAGCAGATCACGGCTTTCGATTTGAGCAACCGCCTTCCCGTTTCGGGAAGAGGTGACGAAATCGACGAGTTAAGCACGTCTCTCAACGCAATGATTTCCCGGCTGCAGAGTTCGTTTCAGCGGATGACTGAGTTTCTTCGAACCCTTTCCCACGAGATCCGGCAGCCGCTCACGGTTTTGCGGTCGGAAACCGAGCAGGCACTGCGGCTGGGCAGCAGCGAAACGAATTATCGCGATACGCTTTCCAAACAGCTTGAGCATGTGGAACTGCTGGTACGGACCGTGTCAGACCTGATGGAACTGGCACAATCGGAAAGCGAGCAAATCAAGCTTCACCGGGAAAAGGAAGACCTTTCCGAATTGGTGCAGACGGCGGTTGACGGTATGCGCGGTCAGGCCGGCGAGCGTGGAATCAAGATTTCCGGGACCGTGCAACAAAACATAATAGGCGCCTTTGATGCCGGGCAAATCTGGCGGCTTCTGCTCAATCTCCTCGACAACGCAATTAAGTTCAACCACAATGGCGGACACATTGATGTCATTCTGGCCGTTCATAACGACGTTGCTATTGTTTCAGTAAGTGACACGGGAAGCGGCATCGCGGCGGAAGAGCAGACACATATTTTTGAGCGTGGTTACCGTTCGATTTCAGCGCGGAAGTCACATGTTCCCGGCACCGGGTTGGGCCTGCATTTCGCCCGTAGCATCGTGGAAGCCCATGGCGGCCGGATTGAAGTGGCTAGTTCATCGGGTGAAGGCTCGTGCTTTCGCGTTTCATTGCCACTGCTGCCTGCCACACCGGATGAAGTGCTGACAGTCACGGCTCATCGGGATGCTCCAATCAACTGAATCTGGGCGCTGCCGAAGATCAGAAGTTTCGTGCTGTTGTAAGGTGAAAGACGACACCGAATTTCATAATGACGAAATAATATGCTGGACGCTTCAGGAAGGTTTGTATGTTGAAGATCGCGAAAACAGCAGCGTTTGTTCTGGCGGCAATGGCGCCCGTTCTGGCCGCCGCTCAGAGGGCTCAAGGGCGTGTGGAACACAAGCCGAGTCCGTCCAGCAGCGCGACATCAGCCCCAGTTGCACAAGCCGGCACTCAGGCCGCTGCAGGTGCGCAACAACTCGTGACTCCAGAGAACTTCTTGCGCGCGAATTCGAGAAGCAACGCCAGTTCGAACAGCAGTCAGCCCGCGGTGCTCCAGCCGTTAGCGCGGCCCGCGACGCCTGTCCAGTCGCCTCAAGTGGTGGCACCAACTTCGGGTGCAGTTCCGATGCCGATCGCACAGCCACTAATAAATGCGACTCCATCTCCAGAGGCAACAGCCACCGTACATTACGCACAGGGACAACTTACTGTAGTTTCACAGAATGCCTCGCTGGGGACGGTACTTAAGCTTATCGCCGCGAAAACTGGAGCCCTTGTTGATTTAGCTCCGGAACTGCAAAACGAGCCAGTGATCGCACAGATCGGTCCGGGGCCAATTCGCGAGGTGCTGACCGGATTGCTCGATAGTCCAAGGATTGATTACATCATCATGGGCGTGGGCGACGCTCCGGGGAGCCTGGGCAGAATCGTGGTACGCACGCGGCAGTCATTTGCACGTACAGCGATGGCAGTTGGCCGGCCCATTCAGCCAAGGCCAGAACAGGCGGAAACAGAAGTCAATCCTGATGCAAACGGCCTTTTGCCCAGCGGGTTCACACCGGCCAATGCAAAGCTCACCCAAGAACAAATGATGGAGAACTGGAAGAAGATTCGCGAAGAGAAACGCCTGGCGGAGATTGAGCAGCAACGGCAGGATCGCGAAAATGAAAAAACGCAAGTACAGGTTGATCCGCAGCCACAACCCGAACCCCAGACAGATAATCCGCCGACGGATAATCCTCCGCTGAAATAATCACCGCAAGTCATCGGCCGCTCGGAATCGCGACACTCCGAGAAACTCATTTTCTGGGCGAAGGAATACCCAGCAAAGGGGATCGTTCGCGACACCTATCCGTCACAAGAGCGAAATGAAAAAGTTTAATGTGGCATTGATAGACTTCTAATCCGTCTAGGCGACAATCATCTTCTAAGCACAGTCGGCAGCACTCATTTTTTCTTACGAGACTGTTGAAGACTTGTTTTGGGGGTCCAAAAAGAGAGAAAGCAAGTCCTGGAAGCTTGCTTTTGATTGAGCCACTCCCGCCATGAATCGTCCGGAAGTAGAAGGAACTCAGTCCCGCTAACTGAAGCTTCATTCCGGCAGGTTTCCTGGTCGCGCGGCCAGGACTATCAAGCAAGGCCTTGCTTGCATTTGAGGCCGGACGACCGTTATATCGTCCGGCCTCGTTTTTCGTTAATGCGAGTAGGCGGTTACTTTTGGTGCAAACAAGAATCCCCTTGCCGCGGCAAGGGGAAGAGTGCCATTGCGCTTGCCTAGTCAGTTCGCACTGCCGCGCAATACATTCGCGGCCAGAAAGCCCTTGGGACCCTTCATGAGTTCATATTCCACTGTTTCGCCCTCATTGAGAGTCCTATAGCCATTCTCCTGGATAGCGGAAAAGTGAACGAAGACGTCCTCTCCGGTCGAGCGCTGTATGAAGCCATAGCCTTTGGCTCCGTTGAACCACTTAACAGTTCCCTTCTCTTTCACAAATGCAACTCCTTTCGCCTCAGCTTCAGATTGAAATCTCCACCTTTGAAGTACGCAGATGGAGAAAAAGGTTGTTGCTTTGCCGGCCAGATAGCTCTTTTCCGCAACCGATGGCTGCCGTGCCGGAAGGCCCGAAGGCGACTCCAGCAACCGGATCGTTCGGCGAGTTCAAACTGCTGTACAAAAACATCAACCAGACTGCACCCCGACGGATGAATCGCCGGGAGCAAGGCATAATATTCAGGAACTCTGATTCTGTAAAGCACTTTGTTTGCAAGGCGTCACTACGCCAAAGGGAACTGTCTTTATGAGACTTTCGTTTTGCCCAAAATGACCCTTATAAAAAGTGGGAGGCAGGCATTTTCTGTTACGATTTCGCAGGGTCTCCATGACATCAAGTTCAGTTTCACCAGCCGTCGAGGCGGCGACTATTCCCGCGGCAGAATCACACGCCTCCAGGCTTTTGCTGCGCCCGTGGAAACACATGCTGGTGCACCGCGGCTGGCCGACCCTGCAGTACCTTGCCAGGACTGAGGCGCATACCTTCGCTTTCTCAGTAGCAGCGAATGCGATTCTTTCATTTTTTCCTTTCATGGTCTTGTTGATGTGGTTGATTCGCAATGTCTTTCACTCACCCGCGATGTTCAACGTAGTGGTGGATTTACTAAAGGACCACCTCCCGACTGGCCAGGATTTTGTGATCCGGAATCTCACCTACCTGGTCAAAACGCGCCAACGGGTCAAGATGGCTTCACTGGTCATTTTGCTGATTACTTCCACGGGAGTTTTTGTGCCCCTGGAAGTGGCTTTCAATCGCATCTGGGGATTTGCTAAGAACCGCTCGTACCTGGGAAATCAGATTATTTCGCTGGCTTTAGCTTTCGCCTGCGGCATCCTTGCTCTGGCTTCTGTGGCTTTGGCAGCGGGGAATGAAATGGCATTAACTTTCATGATGCGGGGCAATGAAAACATCGTTTTTCGCGCCGCCACTTTTGTTGCGCTCAAGGTCTGCGCCACATTGGCAAGCATTGCCATTTTCTTCCTGATCTACTGGCTTCTGCCAAATGGCAAGGTCAAGGCCAGAACCGTGGTACCGGCGGCGGTCGCCATGGGCGTTTTGTGGGAAGTAGGAAAAGTTTTGTACATCAAGGCGTTGCCATGGCTGGATTTTCAGGAGGTTTACGGACAGGCTTTCTCTGTGTCAGTAGCATTAATGTTCTGGGCATTTATTTCGGGCTTGATGTTGCTGGCGGGGGCGCACCTGTCGTCTGATTTCACACCAGAGGCTGTTGAGTCGACCGAGGATGAAGATGGCATTGAGTTTTCGTAAATTCGACTGTGGAAGTTTCCGATTCTTAATTCTTTCTTGGCGAAGTGGCGCAAATCGCCACCTTTGGCGATAGAATTTCCCGAAGTTTTTGGATTCCCTCCCCTGGCTTTTGCCCCTTATTACGTGCGCGTTGGTTCCATGGGCCCAAAACAAAATCACGGCCGTTTCACAAGTGACGGCCGCTAACTCTAAGGAGGAAAGTATGCGGAGAAATGCGATTCGTTCATGCGTGGTGGTTCTGCTATTGCTGGTTGGTGGGGCTGTGCACGCCAGAGCCGGAGTTCCAATGCCAGTGCCCTGGCCTCCCAGCGCGATTCTTGGTCGTTAGTTTGCGGTTCGCGAGTGGCTGGTTTAAGCTGGCCACGCGCCTTTCATGAAAACTGCGGAATTGGCAATGGGCCTGGCAGGTACGGGATTGCAAGCGTACCTCTGCTTCCTCTTGTTTACACGGGGATTCCATCGCCAATTCCGCTTTTTCACCTTCTGCGCAGCCTTGTCCGTTGTCAGCACCATCGCTCTGATAGCGATCCATAACCACGCGTCTCTGTATTTTGACGTGTATTGGATCAGCGAAGTTCTTTCCGTGTTTGTCACCTTCTTTGCTTTGCAGGAAGCCTTCTATCTGGTATTCAGGAATTTTCTTTCGATTTCATGGTTTAAGCTACTTTTCCCTGGAATTGGGATTTTAATGTTTGCGGTGGCGCTTCTTCGAGCCATGTTTCATCCGGCGGCTGACACCCGCCCGCTCGCAGCTTCCTTGATTTTCCTTGAAATTGCCGTCGGATTCCTGCAGTTTGGCATATTTTGCCTCTTCATTCTGCTCGTTGCGTTTTTTCACATGCGCGGACGTCAGCGTGCTTTTGGCGTGGTGCTCGGATTCGGCATTGCTGCCGCCGGGAATTTGAGCGTTTACTTACTGCGTTCCGAATTCGGAACGAAATTCGATTCCATAGGCAGGATCACCCCTCCTATCGCGTATATTGTTGCTGTGGCCGTATGGCTGGCCACGTTTCTTAGAGGGGAGCCATCGCAGCCTGCTCAGAGTTGGGATCCTGCGCTCACACCGGATCACATGATTTCTGAACTCAGGCGGCACACTAAGATAGTGAAAGGCATTCTAGGACGATGATGTTCGATGTCATCACGATTTTCCTTGTTGGCACATTGCTGTTATTTGCTTTTTACACGACCATCCAGTTTCGGGGTAAATTCCCCAAACGCACCATTGAAGATGTCACGCCTTTTCTGCGACCAGCGGAGCAAGACGAACTTGAGTCATTGCTGGATCCCGCCCAGGAGGCAAATTTCCGCATACGAATGTCGCCACACGAGTTCGCGGATTGGCAGCGCCGGCGAATCCATTTGATGCGCGAGTACCTGCTGCGAATGTCGCACAACGCGCTGGTGCTGATTGAATGGGGCAACATGGAAGCGCTGGAAGAAGGAAACGATGCGGAGAGACTTCGCCAAAAGCAGATGCTGGCGCAGGAGTTGGTGCAGGCAGCCACAGAATTCCGGCTTTATTCCGTGCTGGCCCTGGTCAAGTTGAAGTTGTGGCTAGTCCTGCCTTCGCCCTTTAATTTGTTATTTCCCTCCCCAAGCCTTCCTTCGATGCGCCACGTATTCGGTATTGACGCGCTTGGCTCTTACCAACGCCTCAAGACCGCGGCGAGCGGGCTAAGCTTGTCATATAACCATCACTTCCACGACGAGTTGCTGGAACGTCTTTAAGCTCCGATCCGCGGTGTGCGCCTGATTTCCCTCCGGTCGCGGCGCGTCTAACCGATATAATCGCTGAAGCTTGGCAGCCTGGTCCACCATCACGCGCAAACTGACCTTTCTGGGAATGGTGCCGCGCACGCGTCTGGCGTTCGCAACCCTCTACTTGGCAGGGACAGAAGTAGTAGTGCTCTTGTTGCAATGGCTGCTCCAGTCACTCAATGACCAGCGAGCAGCCGCCGCGCTGGGCGGGTGGATCGTTTTTCTAGGCTGGGTTACCGCCATACTTCTCCTGGTTCTTGCGCTGCGCTGGCTCCGAGACAATGTGATGTGGAGCGTACGCAATCGTCTGATCGTTACGTATCTTTTTATCGGCGGAGTGCCGGTGACGCTGGCAGTGGCCATTGCGCTTGTATCTGGATATCTCGTGCTTGGCGATCTGGCCATATTCAGCGCCGTTTCTGAGATCAAGGTTGAAGCGAACCGCCTGGGCGCCGCCAATGCAGCCGCCGAGGAAGAAATCACTCGGCATAGCAGCACCCCGGAAAAGATCGCGGCCGCAGACACGTCATTTCCCGGACGATCGATCGCCGTAATGCCCACCTCTTCCCTCCCAGGCTGGGTTAAAGATGGCTTTACCGGGTTGGTCAGCGAAAAGGGACATATTTACCTGCGCGCCGCGCACTCTCACCAGGGTTCCCATAGCCCCGCGATGGTGGTATCGAGCGTTCTGTTCGATCGAAACTTTCTAGGCAGGATTGCAAGCAAGGTTGGATCGCTCACGCTTTATTCATTGGATCCAAAACTCAATGGCGACGAAGAGTCTCTGGAGAACGCCCGATCCAGCGCGCAAGGCGCCGCGGGCACGGCAGCTTCTGGCCAAATCAGCGCCGGGAGTGTATCCGAGCCTGTAATGGCGCTGGACCGCGAATTAGATTTTGGCGGACCTATTCAAGTCACGGATTGGGTAAACGGCTCGTCGCGAACAAGGATTCTGGGAGGGACCACGCGGCTTTCCACCGTGTATTCGTATCTCACAGCGTCCATGGGGATCGGGAGCACTTCGATTGTTATTGTCCTGATAGGCCTTGCCATTGCTTTTGCCATTGTGGTGCTGATTGCATTGCTGATTGGCATCCGCCTGACGCGGAAAATCACCTACTCGGTGGCGAATCTGTACCGGGCCACACAACATATCAATCGGGGAGATTTCAGTCATCGCATTCAGGTGCGGGAGAAGGACCAACTGGCTGCGCTTCAGGTTTCCTTCAATTCCATGACGGACAACCTGGAGAAGTTGATCGCCGAGCAGAAGGAAAAAGAGCGTCTGCAAAGCGAGTTGGAAATCGCGCATGAGGTGCAGGCCCAGCTTTTTCCCCGGGCAAATGTGGGTACCAGCAGCCTGGAACTGCATGGCATCTGCCGGCCGGCCCGGATCGTTAGCGGCGACTACTACGACTTTTTATCCTATGGCCCAGAGCAAGTGATGGTCGCTGTGGGCGACGTAAGCGGCAAAGGCATATCAGCAGCGCTGCTGATGGCAACCATCCATTCTGCTGTCCGGGCATATGAACAGGAGCAGCTTCTCTCCGTGGGCACCGCAATGGCTTATGGCACAACCGGCAGAATTGCGACCACTGCGGCCCGCGTGGCACCGCCGTCACCTGCGCAGATGCTATGGCTTCTAAACCGGCATCTGTTTCAAAGCACTCAACCCGAGAAGTATGCAACGCTGTTTCTGGGTTTTTACGACGACCAGAAACACCGGCTGACGTATTCCAATGCCGGTCATCTGCCTCCAATCGTCGTTGCGTCCGACGGTTCGGTGCGCCGCCTGGAAACCGGTGGTACCGTCGTTGGTCTTTTCCCGGATCGCGACTATGAAGAAGAAACTGTGGAGCTTTACCCAGGTGATATTTTTGTTGCCTTCAGTGATGGCATTACTGAACCGGAAAATGAGTTCGGAGAATTTGGCGAAGACCGCCTGATAGAAACCATTGGCGCTTACCGTCACCAGCCGCTGGAAAGAATCACTGAGCACGCCATTTCCGCGGTCCAGGACTGGATCGGGTCAACCGAACAGCCAGACGATATTACGCTGGTTCTGGCCCGCAGGATCTAGACGCGCAAGCGCTGGGCGTAGTGATCCCCTTCTATTGTCAATCTTGGTGACTCTCAGTTTCTTTCGCTTACGCTAACAGCCGGCAGCCATTATGTTGTACACCTGACTTTCGCTCACTGGACAAAGACAAGCATGAAACCAACCGGAAATATCCATCGACTTCCCGCTATCGATTCATGGCAGCGCCAACCGCAGGTTAAAAATGCCCTTCTGCACCGGATTCGGAACATTACCAGCGAGATCCATTCCATCCAGGCAGAAATGCACAGTGAGCTTACCGAAGCCGCAAGTGGGCACAGGCTTGCCGGGTTTTTAGAGGATGGCAATACCGTTCAGCTGCTCAACGACTTTAAAGCGGAGCTGGATCAACTCCGCCGCATCTTGTGGTTTTATATCGAACAGGCTTCCACCCGGTCCACGGCAGTGCCTGAGGGCGATCAGCACGACAACCGCCTGCAACGTGTGAATGAGTTGCTGCGTACTCTGGCCCCACAGCATGCCACTTCGACAACAGGAGAGGCGATCAAACCTTCAATTTCATTTTTTGAGCGGCTCGACGTTGTTATGGACACGTACATGCAGGAAAAAAAGCCGGTCGCCCAGGCGAAAGCAGCAAAAGCCGGCCATTAATGTGAGTTCGCCAGCCTGTGATCCAGGTTAGCGATTCGCCACCCCGTTTCAAATACCAGCCGCGCAACCTTTGTCATCTTGGTAAAGTCAATCTTATCAATGGTGTCTGTGGGACGATGATAATCCGCTGAAACACCGTCAAAGTAAAAGATGATGGGAATGCCATGCTTGGCGTAGTTCCAATGGTCTGACCGGAAATAGATCCGCTCCGGATCGGCGGGATCGTTGTAGTGGTAATTCAGCTTCATCTTCTGAAATTGAGCGTTGGTTTCTTCGCTGAGCTGGTGCAGTTCCTGGCTGATGCGGTTTGATCCCACCAGGTACACAGTGTTCGCGTCGGTGAGATGCTCGTCTTCTGGCGCATTGTCTCCAGGCAGCTTGGAGCGACCGATCATATCAATGTTGAGATCAGCCACCATCTGGTTCAGCGGCACTACCGGCGCGTAGTCTGTGTTGTATTCCGAGCCCAGAAGCCCTAGCTCCTCTCCGGCATGGAACATCACCAGCACAGAGCGTTTGGGCCTCTCCAATGACATGGCATGAGCAATCGTCAGAACAGATGTGGTGCCTGAACCGTCATCGTCGGCGCCAGGATAGACCTCACCACCGGGCCCGGTCTTCAGATGATCGTAATGGGCGCTGAACACGACGTATTCATGTTTGAGTTTGGGATCTGTGCCCTCGAGGATGGCAGCCACGTTTTGCGTGGTCGACCGGGTAAGCTGCATGGCCACGGTCATCTTCGCAGTAATATCCAGCTTTCTTGGTTGCAACTTCTGCCGGTGACTCACTGTTTCGTACACGCTCTTAAGATCCAGGCCGCAGGCAGCCAGGAGTTCTTCGGCCAGAGCCGGCCCCAGCGCTACCGCAGGCAGGCTGCTTTCCGCACCCCGTGCCAGCCGGACAGTTTCACGCGAAGATGCCCTCTCCTGAAAGCCCTTATTTTTCATCATCTCCAGCAGGCGTTGTGGCGGCAATTGCAGTATGCCAGCAACACCGTGGGCACGCGCGGCTCCCTGACCGGATTCGTTCTCCTCAAGCCGTGAGATATCCACATCCGGAGGCATGCCTGGCACGATGAGGACGATTTTTCCTTTTACATCAAGGCCGGCATAATCGTCGTGGTGTTGCGATGGCGAAGAGATTCCCGTTCCAACAAAAACGATCTGGCCGTGGGCTTCACCGACGCCGCCTTCACCGGGGATGTAGAAGTCGCCAAAGTGGTAGGGCTTCGCCTTCCCGCCGGCCGTGACTTCAAGCGAACTCTTAGCCGTGTCGGCTTTGCCCGAGACCACTTGAAAAGTCTGTAGAAAATCGCCATGCTCACCAGCACCTCTGAAGCCATAGGCTTCGAGGTGGGAAGCCAGATAACGTGCTGCAATGGCAAAACTCGGCGAGAGCGTGTATCGTCCGCCTAACTCCTCAGAAGCAAGGAACTGCAGGTGCATGCGCAATTCACCCGGAGTAATGGAGTCAACGGTGGATGGTACTGGCGGCAGGATGACGGCATCTGGCGTCGCTGAATACATCGCGGCTGAGGCCGCAAGGACCATGGCAAGGGCTATTTTTGCTGGGAAACTCTTCAAGCGATTCACACTTTGATGGTAGCAGCCCTTACTAGCGCTTACAATCGGCAGGCCTTTCACTACGTGCATGCACCATGGTTGCGGTTAAAATCGTTACGCGGAAGGCCCCCGAAACTTCAGTGAAGCAAAACATTATTGTCCTCGAAGACGACCCGGACATCGGCAACCTGGTAAGCCATCACCTGCAATTGGCCGGGTTCAACGTACGCCTCTGCGTTTCTGGCAACGAAACGTTGCCGCTGGCGCGCAAGCATCCGCCGGTTCTCTTTCTGCTCGACATCATGGTTCCTGGCCACAGCGGCTTTGAAGTCTGCCGGCAGATCCGCGAAAACCGCGACCTGGCCCGTATCCCCATTATCTTTCTTACCGCCAGGGCCGGTGAAGAAGACCGTGTGCGCGGCCTGGACCTTGGCGCCGACGATTACATCACCAAACCATTCGGCACTCGCGAGCTCACAGCGCGCGTGCGGGCGGTGCTACGGCGCTTTGAGCAGCCCCTGACCACCAGCATTACCACGCCTGATTTCGAACTACACAGCGATTCCATGACACTCATCGTTCGAGGGGCGCCGACTGACGTGACCGCCACGGAATTCCGCCTGCTTCATTTTCTCGCCTCACATAGCGGCCGGGTCTACACCCGGGATCAGGTGCTTGACGCCGTATGGCGCGATCTATCATTTGTAACGCCACGCTCCGTTGACGTGTACATCCGACGGCTCCGCGAAAAGATTGAGCAGAACCCTGAAGATCCGCGGTATCTCAAGACAGTTCGCGGCGCCGGATACAAGTTTGAGGCGGCCAAATGAGAAATCGCATCTTCCTGAAAGCCATGGGCGCTTTTGTCGTGGTGATTGCCGCGGCAACACTCACGCTGGATATCAGCATTCGGCATACCTGGGAAAACGCGGTTCGCAATGACATTGAGCGGCTCCTTGTTCAGAACGCGCAGGGCTTCGCGGGCCGGGTTGAGAATGACCACCAGCACTCGTTACAGCAGATGGCCGACGAGGAAGCGCATATCACGGACACGCGCGTCACCATCATTGCCCGCGATGGAGTGGTACTGGCTGATTCGGAAGCCGATCCCAAAACCATGGAGAACCACGCTGGGCGGCCCGAGGTGGTGGCCGCTCTAAGCGGAAAGACCGGAAGTTCGTCACGCGTCAGCCACACCGTGGGAATCGAATTCCTTTATCTAGCTGTTCCCAGCGGTGACAAAATTGTCCGCCTGGCCTATCCGCTTTCCAGCATGCAGCAACAGATTGCCTCGGTCCGTGCCAACCTGCTCCGGGCCAGTGCACTGGCGTTGCTGCTTGCGCTGGTGCTGGCTGCGTTGATCGCAGAGGTGATTTCGCGTCGTTTGCGCCGCATCGTCCGTTTTGCCGAGCAGGTGGCGACGGGCGATCTCACCGCTCGCATCGCCGAAACCAGCGGTGACGAGATTGCCCAGGTCGCCTTTGCGCTTGACCGCACCGCGCGCCGCCTGGAAGAAAACTTCGCAGCGGTGCGTGACAGCCGCTCAGAGTTGGAGGCTTTACTCAACAGCATGACCGACGGAGTAATCGCTGTTTCGCCGGACATGAAAGTGCGTTGGGCCAATCACGCCATCGCCGGTATTCTCCATCAGCCTGTGCGCATCGGCGTGCCGGTGGTTGAACTGCTGCGCCATCCTGACTTCCTTGCCACGCTTAACGCCGTATTGCAATCGCAATGCCGTGAGAGCACGATTGCCGCTTCCCTTTCCGGACGCAGATCTTTTTCTGTCACCGCGGAGCCGCTGCCCGATGGCGGCGTGGTTAGCGTGCTGCATGACATCTCTGAAATTGAGCGAGTGGAAAAAACGCGGCGCGACTTCATCGCCAATGTCTCTCACGAACTGCGCACGCCGCTCACCTCCATCCGAGGATATGCTGAGACCCTAATCGAATCCGACGGCCTGCTCAATGACAACGCTCGCGACTTTCTTCAGGTCATTCGTCGCAATGCCGAACGCATGGGACGTCTCACTGAAGACCTCCTGGTGCTGGCTCGTGTGGAATCAGGCGAGGAAAAGCTTGACCTGCGCGCGCATTCCGCACGACATTTGCTTTCGGAAGCCACTTCATCAATGCAGGAAAATGCCCGCGCTGCCGAGGTTGAACTCACTGTGGAAGACATTCCGGATTGGCTGGTTTTGGCGGACAATTATGCCGTGCATCAAGTCTTCGGAAACCTTATTAGCAACGCTCTTCGCTATGCTCAGGACGGAAAGAAAATCATTATTGGCGCGCATGAGCATGGAAACGGCATTGAGTTCTTTGTACGCGACTTCGGCCCCGGAATCGCCTCTGAACACCTGCCGCGAATCTTCGAACGCTTTTACCGCGTGGATAAAGCTCGATCGCGCGAAAGCGGCGGCACAGGGCTTGGGCTGGCAATCGTAAAACACATTGTGCTCAATCATGGCGGCTCGGTCCGCGTGGAGAGCACCGTCGGTCACGGAACTACATTCTTCTTCCTGCTGCCAAAAGTCTAACCGCATCCCCTCCCTGATTTCACCCTGCGTTCACATTCCGTTCATCCGCCGTTAATAAATATTGCCTATAAGAGTGCGTTACACCAAATAACCAGAATCCTGCAAGCAACCAAACGACGAAATGCATTCCTAGTGCGTAATCGAGTGACAAGCGTGGAGGAGATTGAATGAAATTGTTCCGACAAATATGTTTTTTGCTTATGGTTTCCAGTCTTGTCTTGGGCCAGAGCACAACCAACAACACAAACAGTGATGACAACCGTATCTCAAACCAGATCAAAAGCTTACAGGATGCGATTGCGAGCCAGCAGCAGCAGATCGAGTCGTTGCGTCAGGAACTGGCGGCCAGAAAACAGGCCGATCCAGTTGCGCATCTGGCCAATGCGTCGCTCACAACCTCCAACACCACCTCCATGGTTCAGGAAACGGAAAAACCCAAAGAATCGCCGCTATCGTTCCGCATTGGCGGTATGGACTTTACTCCCGGCGGATTTGTGGATTTTCAGAACATCTTTCGGACAGTAAATACAGGCAATGTGATCGGCACAAATTTCGGCGCCATTCCCTTCAGCAATACAGCTGCAGGACATCTCACCGAATATCGCGCCTCTGGCCAGTATTCACGCTGGAATTTGAAGATTGGCGGCAAGTACGGAGCTAACAACATTACCGGCTATGTTGAAGGCGACTTTAACGGTAACGATGCTGCCAACGTTTTTGCCACAACCAACCCGCACACCCTGCGTATGCGCCTCTTCTTTGTGGACGTAAAGCGCGGCATGTGGGAGATCACCGCCGGCCAAGCCTGGAGCCTGATTACACCCAACCGTGTGGGAACCTCGCCCATGCCGGCCGATCTGGCAACCACGTATTCGACTGACGCAAATATTCACGTCGGCGTTCCTTACTCGCGTGACGGTCAGTTCCGCGTGACCGTGCGCCCGAGCGACCATTTCTCATGGGCCGTTGCCATCGATAATCCGCAGCAATACACCAATGGCGAAGTTACAGTCCCCACAACTTTCAATGCCGTACTGACCCCGCAGCTTGATGGCGCGGCCACCACAGGCGTTCCAAACTTGTTCCCTGACGTGATGACTAAGATGGCATTTGACACCAAGATGGGCAGCCATGCTTTCCACGTGGAAGGCGGCGGAGTTCTGACTTCAGTCAAGGTCACGGCCATCCCCGGAGGCGCCACTACATTTAACTCTCACTCGAATTTTGGCACGGCCGGCATGGGCGGCTTGAATCTTGAGCTGGCCAAGAACTTCCGCGTAATGGCTTATGGCCTTTACGGAACCGGTACCGCCCGGTACTTCAATGGACTGGGGCCTCAGTATGTGGTGGCTCCCATCGCCACTGGTCCCGGCACATTTACCATCGACACCTCCATGGTGCATGCTGGCACCGCTTATACCGGTATCGAAGCGACCATGGGCAAAACCCAGATTGGCGCTTACTATGGCGGCTATTACTTCGGGCGGAATTCATTCAATGACCTGACAGCAGCCGCCGTTGCAACCCCAGTTTCCTGCGCTCCGGGATTGCCGGCGATCAACCGGCCTTGCATCGGTTTTGGTGGCACAAACTCCGCCAACAGCAACAACCGCGCCATCCAGGAAGGCAGCTTCGTTCTGACCCAAACTTTGTGGAAGAACCCACAGTACGGAGCATTGCTGCTGATCAACGATGCCAGCTATTCAACCAGGTCGCCATGGTTCGTGGCAGCGGGCGCACCCAAAAACGCGCACATGTTCATGGACCATCTGGTCTTGCGCTACGTGATTCCGTAAACGCAATCTACAACTTCTCCCTGCTTCTTTTACGCGCCGGCCTGAGCAGCCGGCGCGCCTTTTTTTAAACGAATCATAGGCAGTTTTCCAAACACGATGAAAATTCAGCCGTATGCTTTTTAACACTCATTTAACACTGCTTTGTTAGGTTCATCTCGTACAAACGGATACTAAAACTGAGGAGCAACAATGAAACTGAAACTTACGATGGCGCTGGCCCTCGCGGCCGCGATGATCGGCTCGGCGAGCGCGGAAACAAATCTGAACGGTGCGGGTGCGACCTTCCCCAACCCGATTTACCAGAAATGGTTCAGCGAATATCACAACTCCCATAAGGACATACAGATCAACTATCAGTCCATCGGCAGCGGCGGCGGCATAGCACAGCTAACGTCAGGGACCGTTGATTTCGGCGCCAGTGATGGCCCCATGACCGATGAGCAGCTGTCCAAGGTTTCCGGCAAAGTTTTTCATATTCCCACAGTCCTCGGCGGCGTTGTACCCACCTATAACGTGAATGGAGTGAGCGGCGAACTCAAATTTACGGGGGAGGTTCTAGCAGATATCTATCTCGGGAATATCAAGAAATGGAACGATCCGAAGCTGGCCAAAGACAACCCCGGCGTGAAATTTCCTGATGAGGACATCGTTGTTGTGCATCGCTCCGAAGGCAGCGGCACCACATACATCTTCACCGATTACCTCAGTAAGGTAAGTTCGGCATGGAAGGATAAAGTCGGCAAAGGCACCTCTGTCAACTGGCCTGCGGGGCTGGGCGGAAAAGGCAATGAAGGCGTTTCCGGAATGGTGAAGCAGACCGAAGGTAGCCTCGGGTACGTGGAACTGATTTACGCAATCTCCAATCAGATGGCTTACGGCAGCGTACAAAATGCCGCCGGCTCTTTCGTCAAAGCCAGTCTTGACTCCGTAACAGCAGCGGCCGCATCGGTAAAAGACATGCCGGATGACTTCCGCGTTTCCATCACCAATGCGCCCGGCAAAGATGCCTACCCTATCAGCAGCTTTACCTGGCTTCTTGTCCCAGCAGAATGGGCCGATGCGAACAAGGAAAAAGCTTTTGTCGATTTCCTGGTGTTTATGGTGGATAAAGGGCAGACAATGACGGCAGCACTGCAATACGCTCCTTTGCCAAAAAATGTAGCCGCGAAAGTGAAAGCGCGGATCAAAGAAATCAAGGTAAAACCCAAACAGTCGGCAAAGAAATAAACGCAGACACGAATCAAATCTTGAGTAAAGAACGAATCGCCGGGCGTATGCTGGCGATTCGTTCTTGAAGCAGGGAAATCTCTTGTGCCGGAATCACCTTCCTTTCTTCACTCCGTTTGTTGCGCCGGTTTAACCTGCCGGCGCTTCTTTTTTAACAATGTATTAACAATCGTCTGCTAGCTTCCAGACATGCGAACCTTCCCCGAACGCAAGTCTTCCCGCAGCACGGAAGAGCCTGCCATGGGGGATCCCAGTCTGACGAGCACCACCGATGCCGAAAAGCTCAAAGTAGTGCCGAAAATCCGAGTTGGCCCCAAGGAAAGTCTGTTTGCCGACAAGGTATTCCGTAGCTTTGTGGTTCTCTGTGCATTGGCGATAATGTCCGTTGTAGGACTGATCGTATTTGAACTGCTTCGCGAGTCTAGACCGTCCCTTATCAAATTCGGCTTTAAGTTCCTGACCAAACAAATCTGGGACCCAGTGGCGGAAGACTTTGGCGCCCTGCCATTCATCTACGGGACTCTGGTTTCCTCAATCGTCGCATTGATTATTGCAGTGCCGCTTTCGGTGGGAATTGCGCTGTTCCTGACTGAACTGTGCCCGCTACGGCTGCGCGGCATCCTGTCTTTGCTGGTCGAACTCCTTTCAGCAATTCCGAGCGTAATCTACGGCCTATGGGGCATCTTCGTTTTGTCACCATTCCTGCGGGTTCACGTTGAGCCTTTCCTGGCCAAATACTTTGGCTGGACAGGCTTGTTCAGCGGGCCAAAATATGGGTGGGGCATGCTGGCTGCGGGAGTGATCCTGGCGATCATGATATTGCCGATTATTGCCTCGATTACACGTGAAGTCGTTACCGCGGTGCCGAGGGTACAACGAGAGGCCGCGCTTGCCTTGGGAGCAACGCGGTGGGAGATGCTCCGGATGGCTGTACTGCGGAATGCCCGGCCCGGCATCTTTGGAGCAGTGATTCTGGGGCTGGGACGCGCTTTGGGTGAAACCATGGCTGTAACCATGGTGATCGGCAACCGGCCGGAAATCGCTAAATCTCTCTTTGCTCCCGGACATACATTGGCCAGCGTGATCGCTAATGAATTCTCTGAAGCAGTGGGCGCTACTTATCTCAGCGCATTGGTGGAGATGGCACTTGTCCTATTTGTGGTCACGTTGATCGTGAATGCCCTGGCCGGGCTTCTGGTCTGGTCCGTCACCCGGGGAATGCCGGCGAGGGCCCTTGCTTAATCCTATTCGCAACGTTTCGCTGCGCCGCAGGTTATCCAACGGACTGGCCGTTGGGTTGATCACGCTTGCAGCTCTGGTGGTCACCGTCCCACTATTCTTGATTCTGGGAACGGTGATTGTACGCGGGGCCAGTGGGTTGAATTGGGCATTTTTCACCCAGATTCCCAAGCCCGTCGGTGAGACTGGCGGGGGCATGGCAAATGCGATCATCGGCTCGGTTATGCTTTTGGGTCTGGCCAGCTTGATCGGCGTGCCGCTTGGTGTGGGCGCGGGCGTGTATCTGGCTGAGTATGGCCGCAACAAGTGGGGAAATATCGTTCGCTTTACCTCTGACGTGCTGAACGGAGTTCCCTCGATTGTGATCGGCCTCACGGCATACGCTCTGGTGGTAGTCACACAAAAACACTTTTCCATGCTGGCAGGCAGTGTGGCCCTTGGCATAATGATGATCCCCACCATAGCCAGGACCACCGAGGAAGTCCTGCTGCTGGTGCCGCAAACGATCCGCGAAGCCGCGCTTGGGCTGGGCATTCCGCGCTGGCGCACGATTGTTTCCGTGGTGCTGAAAACGGCCAGCGCAGGGATCATCACCAGCATAATGTTGGCTTTCGCCCGCATCGCCGGTGAAACCGCGCCGCTGATATTTACGACCCTGGGAAATCAATATTGGAACACCAACCTCAATCAGCCCACAGCGGCTCTGCCACTGCAGATATATTCGTACGCTCAAATGCCTTATGAACAGGCCCATCACCAGGCCTGGACCGGCGCTCTTGTACTCATTTCCATGATTATGTTTACCGTCATTCTCTTCCGCTTCTTTGCCAACCGGGGCACAATCAAAGGAGCCAGTTGATGGACGCTGGCATTCACGTAGCCAATCTAAACGCCTGGTTTGGGACAAAACAGGCTCTCTTCGATATCGGCATGGAAATTCCTGCCAGAAAAGCCACCGCAATTATTGGACCTTCCGGCTGCGGTAAATCCACTTTTGTCCGCTGTCTCAACCGCATGCATGAAACGCTGCCCGACACGCGCGTGGAAGGTACCGTATCCATTGGGGACCTCGACGTTTATGGCAAAGGCGTCTCGCCTGTCTGGATACGCCGCCGAGTCGGGATGGTATTTCAAAAAGCCAATCCGTTTCCGACCATGACGATTTATGACAACGTGGCCGCCGGTCTGAAGCTGAATGGGTTTCGCAATCGCCGCGAACTCGATCAAGTGGTGGAGCGTTCACTCCAGCAAGCCGCTCTGTGGAACGAAGTCAAGGACGATCTGAAAAAGAAGTCGGGAGCCAGCCTTTCCGGAGGCCAGCAGCAGCGGCTTTGCATCGCGCGTGCACTAGCGGTGGAGCCGGAAGTGCTGCTTATGGACGAGCCCGCGTCCGCGCTTGACCCCATTTCCACCGCCAAGATCGAAGACCTGATTTTCGATCTGAAAAAACAATATACCGTCGTGATCGTCACGCATAATATGCAGCAGGCGGCGCGGGTAGCGGATTTCACCGCTTTCTTTCTTATGGGCAACATGGTGGAGCTGGATAAGACAGAAACCATGTTTACGAAACCTTCCGATAAACGCACGGAAGATTACATCACCGGGAGGTTTGGATGACGCGCACGCGGTTCCATCAGGGACTTGACGATCTAAAACAGAAGCTGCTCGCGATGGGCGGCATGGCGGAGCAGGCCGTGGAACGCGCGGTGCGAGCTTACCAGTCTCGCGACTTGTCGCTGTGCGAAGTGGTGCTGCGCGACGAATCCAAAATCAACGCCGCTGAGCGGGACGTGGATGAAATGTCCATTGATCTGCTGGCGATGCAGCAACCGATGGCGATTGATCTGCGTTTCATTGTGGCCTGCATCAAGATCAATGCTGATCTGGAACGGGTGGGAGACCAGGCTGTCAATATCGCGGAACGCGTCATGGATCTGCTGACGCGCCCCGATCCGGGACTGAATGTCGATATCCCGCGGATGGCGCAACTCAGCATCAGCATGGTTCGTGACGCGCTGAATGCCTTTCTCACCGCAGACGTCACCATGGCACAGTCAGTGCTGGAGCGCGACGATCTGGTGGATAACATGAACCGGGAGATCTTTGAGGCCGTGGACATAGGCATAGCAAAACCAGGTCAGGACCATCGCAACCTGCTCGACACGATGATCGTGGCCAGGAATCTGGAACGTGTGGCCGACCATGCTACGAATATCGCAGAAGACGTTATCTTCTGGGTGCGGGGAGCGGACGTACGCCATCGTGCGCAAGGATAGCGCCATCAATTTGTCGGTATTGTAACTAAAGCATTACATTAACTCATGGTTTATCGGAACACCGCTGTCTTTGCCGGAAACAATTAGAATGGATGCCAGGCGCAAAACTTCGAGCAACGGCTTCAAGCCTGCCTCCGTCCAGCAAATGAACCGCTCTCTATCAGATCCGTCACTCTATATAAATCGCGAGACCTCATGGCTTGCCTTCAACCGACGCGTGCTGGAAGAAGCGAATGACGAGAATAATCCCCTGCTGGAACGGGTAAAGTTTCTTGCCATTTCGGCCAGCAATCTGGATGAGTTTTTTGAAGTACGCGTCGCGGGCCTTCTACAGCGGATTGAAGAAGGCTTCATAGACTCCGGGCCTGATGCGCTTTCCGCTCAGCAGGAGCGAGAGTTGATCGCGCTGGAAACGCACGAATTTGTTCAGGAACAATACGATTGCTGGAACCTGAAGCTAATGCCGGCCCTGGCACGGGAAAACATCCGCGTTCTTGACCTGAAAGATCTCGATCCGGAACAAGAAGCATTTGTTGACGCGTACTGCGAAAAAGAAGTTGATCCGCTGCTTACGCCGGTCACGGTGGACCCGGCCCATCCTTTTCCCCGCGTCCTGAATAAAGCGCTGTGCATTGCCCTGTTGCTCAAACGCAAGCGGCGCGCCAGCGGGACTTACATGGGCGTGATTACCGTGCCAAGGGTGCTTCCGCGCCTGGTTCGGCTGCCAACTCGCACGGGCGCCGACTACGTTTTTCTGGCTGACCTTCTGACCTATCACGCGGCCAGCATGTATCGGGGATATGAGATTGTTTCAGCCGCCTCGTTTCGCGTTACCCGGAACAGCAATCTTTATCTGGAAGAGGAAGAAACGCGCAACCTGCTGGAGTCGGTGAGGACAGAATTGCACCGTCGGCGTAAAGGTGACGCCGTGCGACTGGAGATCGACGCTAATGCGAGTGCGGAGATTGCCCGGCGGCTGCAGCAGACCTTTGAACTTGAGGATTGGCAGATATTCCACACACAGGGGCCTGTCAACCTTTCCCGCCTGTTCAACTTTTATGAGATTGAGCGGCCTGAGCTGAAATTCAAGCGGCTGGTTCCGCGTGAATTGCGGCTGCCGCCCAACAGCCCTAACATCTTCGCGGAATTGCGCAAGCGCGACGTCCTGCTCCACCATCCCTATGATTCTTTTGACGCGGTGGTGAATTTCATTGAGAGCGCGGCGACTGATCCCGATGTGATCTCATTGAAACAGACGATCTACCGCACCAACAGAGATTCTCCCATTGTGGGAGCGCTGATCTCCGCTGCGGCCGCGGAGAAAGAAGTTACCGCCGTGCTGGAGCTGACCGCGCGATTTGACGAGGCTTCCAACATACAGTGGGCGCGCACTCTGGAAGACGAGGGTGTGCAGGTTTATCACGGGCTGGTGGGACTGAAGACGCATTGCAAGCTCTGCCTGCTGGTGCGACATGATCCTGATGGCGTGACCCGACGCTACGTTCACATCGGCACCGGCAATTACAATCCGACTACTGCGCGCTACTATACGGACCTGAGCCTGCTTACGGCCTCGCCGAATATTACTTCGGCGGTACACTCAGTCTTCAATTACCTCACCGCCTACTCTGAGGCGCCGAGTTACAATCCCCTGGCTATTTCGCCAATTGATCTTGCCGCCACCACGCTGGAGCAGATTCATCGGGAAGCGGAGCATGCCGCCAAAGGCAGGCCGGCACGGATCATTGCCAAGATGAATTCCCTGCTCGATAAGAATGTGATTGAAGCTTTGTACCGGGCATCCCAGGCCGGCGTCCCGATTGACCTGACGGTTCGCGGCATGTGTTCGCTGCGTCCTGGCGTGCCGGGAATCAGCGATAACATCGTCGTTCGCAGCGTGGTGGGCCGGCTGCTTGAACATACGCGCATTTTTTATTTTGAAAATGGCGGCGCTGATGAAGTGTATATCTCCAGCGCAGACTGGATGCCACGAAACCTCTATGAGCGCGTTGAGGTACTCTGTCCGGTGCAGGAGCCGCAACTGAAGCAGCGATTGAAAAGTGAGATACTGGCTGCGTACCTTGCGGACAATGTCAAAGCGCGTTTTCTCGATCGCCATGGGCGCTACACACGCGCGTCACGAAGTCGCGCAGAAACGGCTTTTTCAGCCCAGGACTTTTTGATCGCCGTGGCGGAAGGCACGGCCACGGCAGCCGATATTCCTGACCCAGTCATACCCCGTGCGACGAGATCTCCTGGCCGGAGGAAAAAACAGGTGCTAACCCGATAGCCTATGCTCATTTACTTTTTGCGTCATGCTTCAGCCGGCAAGACCATGCTCAATCCCAAGAAAGATGAGCGCCGCCCTTTGGATGAAGAAGGCATTTTGCAGGCGCGTTACGTGGGCCGAATGCTGGCCAATCTTGACGTGCAGGTCGACCAGATCATCAGCAGTCCGTTGAAGCGCGCACGCCAGACTGCGTCGCTGGTGGCAAATGAACTGGCCTTTGAGGCCGCCGTTCAGACCGACGATGCGTTGCGTCCGGAAGCGGAGTTCGAGCAGTTTCAGGCAATGCTCGCCCGCTACAAAAGATATGACGCAGTCATGGTGGTCGGACACAATCCAAGCTTTACGGCATTCCTTAGCAAATCAATCTCTACTGGCGATGGCACCGCACAGATCGATTTCAAGAAAGGCGCTGTGGCCCGAGTGGAGATGAACGGCCGCGCGGGCACGCTGCATTGGCTGGTAACTCCCAAGATTGCACGAACGCTTCAGACGAGCTTGAAGCCCAGTTCGCGGCCAAAGACTTCACGGAAATAGACCCGCTCTTTTTCTCCAGCCCACAACTCCAGGTCGGCGCCGGTACGGCCTGCCTTCACCGCGAGCGTCACCTCTCCGCCGCGCGCAATCGCTCGGACAGATTCTACAGATGAAAGCCGGCCCTGATTCAGGGCCCGCGCCACACGAAGAAGGGCAGTGGATTTGATCACGTCCGACCTGATCTGGGCGGGCAGTATCTTAATGAGTCGGTCGCGCAATTGCGGCTTGGAGTTGCCCTGGAAACGCGCCACCGTAGCGATGACTTTTCTCTGCAACGGAGTAAAGCCAAACAACTCTGAGCGCGAGATGACATAATAGGCGTGCCGATGCAGCCCCACGGGATTGATGTACATTCCTACTTCGTACAACATTGCCGCAGCTGCAATCCACTCGCGACAATCCTTACTTAAGCCATGCATGCGCCGGGTCTGATCAAAAAGAGTAAGCGCCAGCTTGCGTACCTGCTCTGCATTCTCCAGATCGACGCCATAACGCCGGGCAGTGTTCAAAAGCACATCTTGCCGGTCAGCTTCCAATTGGCGGTGTGAGCGCGTGTGCTTGTCATACTCTGCGGCCATTTGCGCCAGAATTCCATCACGCAGTCCGAGCGGAGAGTAACGAAAGCCTTTTAGTCCGCAGGCGTAGAGCACATGTGCATACACCGCTGCGCCAGCCACGATGATCTGCGCGCGCTTGGGATTGATGCCTTTGATGCCCGCACGCTGGCGGTCTGACATTTTGGCCAGGCGGTTGGCCAGTTTCTCCGCAACAGGTTGAGACACGCCGCCGCTCCGGGTAAGACGCAGAGACAGGGCAGCGCCGGCCAGCGCCGCTGCTGTTCCAGAAGTGGCGATCACCGAACGCACACCGGCGCGGGTAATTTTTCGCGAAACGCTGGCCGCCTCTTGAACAATGAAGTCGTGCAATCGCTTCAACTCCGGCCTGGTGGGCGGGTCATGATGGATGAACTCCTGCGTCAACCGGACCGCGCCCAGGGGCAGGGTGACAATTTCCTTGATGTGTCCTTTCTCAGACAGGGTGAGTTCGCAGCTGCCTCCGCCCAGATCAATCAACAACAGTTTAGGCGGCGGCGTGCGCATGTTGGAGACGACGCCCAGGTGAATGAGCCGGCCTTCTTCCAGACCGCTGATGATTTCAAGAGTCCAGCCAGTAACGGTCTTTACCCATTCTTCAAAGAGACGAGCACTGTTGCTGTCACGCAAGGCGCTAGTACCGACGACGCGCGTGCGATCCACTGCGTAACTCTGTACCGTGCGGTGAAAACGGCGCAGGACCTTGAGCGTTTGCGCCATGGCCTGAGGATCAAGATTGCCGTCACGAAAGACACCTTCGCCCAGACGGGTAACCTCGCGGTCCTGATGCAGCGCGACCAGGCGTCCGCGCCGGAGTTCGGCGATACTGAGCCGAACTGAGTTGGAGCCGATATCGACCGCGGCAAAAACGGGCATGCTTTATCAGGCAGAACGGGTGGAGGTATGGAAAGATTGGGCAGAGCGTGGCGGCTTTCTGGTGGGGGCCAGCGCCAGGGCAAAAAGTTTGTTAACCGCAAAGACAGCGTCCGAATGCCGCACACCAAGGACAGTCCGGGCTTCGCGCAGGAGGACGCAGTTCGCGCGATCGGAAAACCGTTTTTCCGCCGTGCTGGTTAGTTCCTGCCAGTCGTGCCAATCTCCGATTGCGTCCTGAACAGCCTTCAGCTCACGAATAAAATTGTCTTGCTCCGGAGTTTTTTCCGCCAGTTCAGCAAGATAACGGATACGCTTCAGAGTGACTCGAGCGTCATGCAGCCGGTCAGCCTTCATTGTTTGCCGTGCGGCAAAATCGCTGGCCATTTCAGCAAGCTGAGCCCTGGCCTCTTCCAGCGGCGCCAGCGGACGGTTCTTCCCACCCTGTAACATGGCCGCTTGTTCGGCAACTCGATCCATGCGGACGAAGAATTTTGATCCTTGTATTTTTTTCACCGCCGACTGCAGCCGCCTCGACTGCCGGTTTCTCTTCTTTTCCAGCAGAGCTGCCAGGGTCTTCCGGTCCTTGGCGCTGGATCCATTGCCCAAGGTGCCCAGGATCTCCGTCTGGACATCGAAATCGCGCACTTTACCCGCCCGCTTGCGCAGGTCGGCCATCTTTTCTAAGCTGCGTTCCAGTTTTTTGTCGAGCTCCGGATGCGCGTAACTCACAAGACTCTCAATCCGGCGAATGGTGGTACGCAGCCGATGGACCCTGTTCGGGGCCGCTTCTTGATCGACAACTTTCGAGACGGCAACCGAGAGGTCTGCGTTGAGACCTCGCATACGTTTTTCCAAGAGGGTCATGGGAGAGGACTGCACAAGCAGCTATGCACTATTTTAGATGACTATCTTTCGCCGAAATGCCCCGTTTGTTGTGCATATGTGTAAAACATTTATGCCCTTCCTTTTCTGCAGGTTAGCTGGATTATCGACAAATTTTGCATGCACTGGGACAAGCGATTCCATGGTTTAATAGGGCCAGGCGATGGAGTTCGCCTTAAACCGCCCGCTGACGGCTGATAACTCCTACCAAATTTTCTAACTTTGGAGAGCCATCAGCATGTCATCTCTAATCGACTGGAAAGCCTATCTCTGGGTTTCGCTCGGCGGTATTATTGGCGCCAATTTGCGCTATTTCCTGAGCCGGATCATCACCCGCTTCAGTGACGCGGCTTTTCCCCTGGGGACATTATTTATCAACATCAGCGGCAGCCTGGTGCTGGGATTCTTCCTGGTCTGGACCACGGAACGCGTATTCGCTGATCCGAAGTGGCGTCTGCTGGTGGCGGTTGGGTTCTGCGGCTCATACACCACATTTTCCAGTTACGCGTTTGAAACCATGTCGTACTTTGAGCAAGGCCACTGGGTGCTGTTTACATCCAACATTCTTGCCAACAACGTGCTTTGCCTGGGAGCAATCCTGGTGGGGGCAATGATCGCGCGGGCGATTTAACGCGCGTTTAGAATTTGTGAAGAAGGAAGGCGCAACTTTTTTCTATGACTCCACCTCGGAGTGCAGTCCAGATTTCGATTTATCTCAGTGAAGCCGACGAGTGGCATCGCAAGCCGCTCCACCTGGAATTGCTGAAGTACCTGCGCGAGCAGCAAATCGCCGGAGCAACGGTGCTCCACGCTGTGGCAGGCTTCACGGGACGCGGCCGCGTGAAGACGGCAACGCTGGTGGACGCAGGAGGCAAACTTCCGTTGGTGCTTACTTTTGTGGACACAGCGGAGCACATTGACCGTGTGCTTCCCACAATAAAAGAGATGACTGGCCAGCGGCTGATCGTGCGCGACAATGTGATGATCGAAGCGGGAGAGTTGGAGTAATAAAGGAACTTACTCAGGCTAAGCTTTCTCTGTACGTGCGACGACTGGTTCCGTTTGTACCTTCATCACACGTTCAATGACCTGCCGAAGCTCTACACTGTTGATGGGCTTGGCAAGATAATCGTCCATCCCAGCTTTCAGGCAGCTCTCGCGGTCGCCGTTCATCGCGTGCGCCGTCATGGCGATCACCGGAATATGTTCCTGCCGTCCCTGTTCGCTTTTTCTGATTTCCCGAGTCGCTTCGAAACCATCCATTTCCGGCATCTGCACGTCCATCAGGACCAGATCGAACTTTTCCGCTCGCAAAGCATCAAGTACTTCCCTTCCTGTCTGTGCCACCACCACCCGATGGCCAATCTTTTTCAACAGTCGGACCGCGAGGCGCTGGTTTACCAGGTTGTCCTCGGCCAGGAGAACCTTGAATTGACCAAGCACCTGTTCCTCTTGTTCGTTGAGGAAAGGCAACTGGGGCGGTCCTGACGCTGCCGCATGGCGGATCGCGGCCAGCAATTCAGACAGCCGAACCGGTTTAAGCAGATGCGCGGCGTCCAGCTCACGAGCGCGACGGACAGAAGAATAGTAATCGTCGGAGGTAAGCATCATCACTATTGCAGGTCTGGCCGGCAGCGACCGTCGGATTTCTTCCACAAGGCTAAATCCGTCCTTGCCGGGCATGCGGCCATCGGCCAGGACTAGCTGGTACGGCCTTTCCAGCCGCGCTGCTTCATGCAGCCGGGAAAGAGCCTCTGAGGCGGAGTCCGCGACGTCCGCATCAATGCCCCAGGTTTTCAATGCCTGTTCCAGAATGGTTCGATTGCTGGCGTTATCTTCTACAACCAGAACACGAACGCCTGCGAGGTCAGGCTGGATCGTTTGCGCAAATTCCTCGTGGCTTCCTACGGTTTGAAGCGCAGCAGTGAAATAGAACGTGGCTCCCTCACCTGCTTTGCTGGACACCCAGATCTTTCCGCCCATCTGTCGAACGATGCGTGAAGAGATAGCAAGACCCAGTCCGCTTCCGCCATACTTACGTGTGGTGGACGCGTCTGCCTGGGAGAAAGCCTCAAAGATGAGCTGCTGCTTTTCAGCCGGAATACCAATCCCTGTGTCTGAGACGGCAAAGCGCAAAAAAATTTCTTCAGGAGTGCGATCTTCAGCAATCACGCGCAAAACAACTTCGCCTGTTTCAGTGAACTTAATCGCGTTTCCGAGAAGATTGATGAGGACTTGCTTGATCCGATGAGCATCACCCAAGAGCACGCGCGGAATGGCCGGATCAACATGGCACGCCAGCTCCAGCCCTTTCTGATGGGCGCGCAGGGCCATGGTCCGAGTTGCCTCGGTTACGGTGTCCGTCAGATTGAACTCACGCACATCAAACGCCAGTTTCCCCGCTTCGATGCGAGAGAAATCCAGTACGTCATTGATCACGACCATGAGCGTGTTGGCTGAATCCTGGGCCATGGTCACTAATTGCTTCTGGTCGGTCGAGAGTTCGCTCTGATCGATGAGATCCAACATTCCGGTAACGCCATTGAGCGGAGTCCTAATTTCATGGCTCATGTTGGCCAGAAACTCGCTCTTGGCGCGGGTGGCCGCCTCAGCCAGTTCCTTAGCAGCCTGCAATTCACGAGTACGGCGGTCGACGAGGACGACAAGTTCGCGTTCCCTGACCCGCACCTGGCGGATGCGCAGAAGATAAATGCCGATCGAGGAGAGCACAAGAACGAGACCGCACAGGGAGTAAAACCACAAGGTCTGATAGAAACGCGGTTCCAGGTAGAAAGAAAATGCCGCGCCGGTTTCATTCCATACGCCATCGTTATTGGCGGCCTTTACGCGGAAGGTGTAGCGCCCGGGAGAAAGGTTGGTGTAGCGCACAAACCCGGGGGTGGAAGGCGTGGTCCAATTCTTCTCAAAGCCCTCCAGCATGCACTTGAAGGTGACTTTTTCCGGAGCAAAGTAACTTAACGCGGCATACTTGAATTCCAACTCGCCGGCGCCAGCGGGAAGGCTGGCTCCCGCCGCCACATTTTCCTGTTGATTGATCTTGACCGCTTCTATCACGACGGGCGGCTGCAAAGGATTGCGCGGCAGATTGTTGGGTTCCACCACCACAACGCTCTTCAAACATGCGAAGAGCAATTTTCCATCGCTGGTCTTCCAGCTTGAATATTGGCTGCCCCCATTGCACTCCGAGCTTTCCATGCCGTCGGCTACGCCATAGGACTGCGACGTGAAACTCGACAACCTGCCATCAGCAACTTCAATCAGTTCGCTCTTTTTTACCCGAAAGATGCCGCGGTTGGAACTCATCCAGAAATTGCCGAGATCGTCTTCCAGGATGCTCCAGATGGTATCGTCAAATAATCCCTGGAGCATGGTAATGCTGGTGAACTTGCCATCCTTGAAACGCTTGAGGCCGCCACCATAGGTGCCAATCCAGAAAATGTGATCGGCGTCCTCATAAATCACGCTTACGCTGCCCATGCCGGGCCCGTCCGGGGAGGTTTCGTGAATGTCAAAGTTAATGAATTTGCCGTCGCGAAGAAGACTCAGGCCAGCATCCGTGCCGAACCAGAGCTGGCCTTCATGGTCAAGATGAATGGCCCAGACGCGATCGCTGCCAAGTCCGTCACGGGTGGTGTAGTTTGTGAATTTGCCATTGTGAAACCGGCTCACGCCGCCGGAGAATGTTCCTACCCAAATGTCACCGGCGCGATCTTCCATGACGGCGGGAATCCAATCATCCGCCAAGCCATCGGATTTTCTGAAATTCCTGACGCTGTGGCCGGTAAACTTGTTAAGCCCACCTTCATCTGTGCCCACCCACATATTGCCCAGGTGGTCCTGAAACATGCCGTAAACGTAATTGTTGGCCGCGCCCTTGTCGGTAACGTACGGGGTAACTTTGTAGTCCTTCATGCGGAAGAGACCGGTGCTGGTGCCGATCCAAAGACTGCCGTCAGGATCTTGAAAGATGGTTCTGGGGAGATCCCTTCAGACCCATTTCGCGGCCGTAGTTGGTCAACGCGCCTTCTTTGAAACTATTCACTCCTGCCGGTTTCGGTGCCCACCCAGAGATTGCCTTCGTGGTCTTGAAGTATCGATTCAACAAAATCTCCGCTCAAGCCATTTTTAGAGGAGTAACAATCAAAGCGACCGTCCAGCAGACGGCAAACTCCTCCGCCTTCTGTTCCTGCCCAGATCGTTCCACGCTCGTCCTGGTAGATGGTATGGATGGGAGCATTGGGCAGGCCTTGCTGCACGCCAAAGTGTGTCAACCTGCCTGCCTTCAATGAGTCAAGTCCATGATTTTTCACGCCTATCCATAGGCCGCCGTCGCGATCAAGAAGAAGCGTTTTTACTACATTTTTTTCGGAAATCAGGCTGGAGTATGCACCCTTCGGCTTGCCATTTGCGATAACGTCCAGACCGCTGCGCGCCGCCACAACCAGACTACCCTTATCGTCTTCAGCAATGGCCTGGACCATGTTGTCAGAGAGTCCGTTCTTCTGGCTGAAGATTATGAACTTTCCGTTCACCAATTCATTTAAGCCGTCATTGGTGCCGATCCAAAGGTTCCCCTGCTGGTCTTGCAAAATGGAGTTGACAGAGTTGTTGGAAAGCCCTTCCTGGACCGTGTAATTGGAGAAGTGCCCATCGTTGTACCGCACCAAACCGCCGCCGAAGGTGCCCACCCACAACGCTCCGTCGCGATCCTGATAAAGCGCGCGAATATCATTGTGCCGAATCGCAGGAGTATTGGTTTTATTGAAAATCTTGAACTCAACGCCATTGAACCGAACGAGCCCTTCCTGTGTTCCAATCCACAGATAACCGTCACTGGTTTGCAGCAAAGCCTGAATACTGTTTTGGGGCAGGCCATCTTCAGAACGCCAGACAGTATGGACATATTGCGTGATGGGCTTGTGAGGATCCAGACACCAGGCGGCGCCTGCGAAGCATAAGCAGAAGCCAGCGAGAAGCAAGAGTCGACTCAACGTTGCACCTCTTCCAATCTGGGACAACGGTGCCGGACCGAAATGGCGCAGTTCATTGCCAACCAATGCCCTTGTTCAATGAGTCGATCCCATATATTTGCCGAATTATGAAGGAAATGTAAGGGCAAATAAAGAAAATCCCCAAAGAGAAAAATTAAAAGTCACTAATTTTTTATGGCATGCCAGCCGCCATCAATTGACTGTTTTGAAGATTTCTCCTGCTGAATCAACGAGCTCGCCGAAGACTGATGGATGCGGCAGGCCGCGCATTTCCGAGACGTTCCAGGCCGACGCCTTTGTTCACGTATCCGGCTCGATGGACCTCAGGCGGCGAACACCTCGTATTCGTCAGTGTGTCCTGCAGCTAGTTCGGAATTGCACCAATTACCCGCCTGTGGCGGCGGATGAAAGAATTTTGAAATAAATCTCGAAACGGATGAAACGAACCAGCAGCTCCCAACACTAGTTGAATAGGGAACCAAAGAAGGACACAGAGTCTCCTGCCAAGCTTATTGCGAACCTCTGTGGTCTTCTGTTTTTCTTTCCTTGGTGGAGTCTTCGCGGCTGAACGCTGGTCGCGAAGACTTTTTTATTTCGGCGACGCCAGTGATTCAGTGACCGTACTGAGAATCGCTTTCACGTCCGATCCGGCAGACAGCGTGCCAAAAGCATGGCCGTGCTGCCCTGCCAGCCGCGAAGCGATGAACGCATCCGCTATCGGCGGAGAACTGTAACGCACCAACAATGAAGCCTGAAGCGCTAACGCCAACTTTTCCGTGAGGTCTCTGGCTGAATATTCATCGCCTGCGGAGGCGCCCAATCGCGAGTGAATGCTCGCAACCCAGGCATCGAGCCGCTGGTCCGCGCCAGCTGTGGATTGCAGTTCGGCCAGCAGGGCTTCAACGGTCGCCGCGTCTTTGGTCAGCGCGCGAAGCACGTCCAGGCACATCACGTTGCCGGAGCCTTCCCATATGGAATAGAGCGGCGCTTCACGATAGAGGCGCGGCATGATGGACTCTTCCACATAACCGTTTCCGCCCAGACATTCCAGCGCTTCACCCACGTGCATGGGCGAACGCTTGCACAGCCAATACTTGGAGATGGCCGTGGCAATGCGGCAAAATGCGCGCTCGCGTGCGTCAGTATCATGGCGGTCAAACGCGCGGGCCAGGCGGACCATAAGCAGCGTTGCGGCCTCCGACTCAATTGCGAGATCGGCCAGCACGTTGCGCATGAGCGGCTGCTCAATCAGCAGTTTCCCAAATGCCTGGCGATGGCTGGCATGGTGGACAGCTTGCGCCAGCGCCTGCCGCATCAGGCCTGCGGCAGCAATCGCGCAATCGAGGCGGGTGTGGTTAACCATCTCAATAATGGTGTGAATGCCTTTTCCCTCTTCGCCCACCAGATGCGCCCATGCCTGCACGAACTCAACTTCACTGGACGCGTTGGAGCGGTTGCCCATCTTCTCCTTCAGCCGCTGAAGGCGGAAAGCATTCTGTTTACCTGCGGGCGTCCAGCGAGGAAGCAGAAAACAGGTAAGGCCTTTGGAAGCCTGGGCCAGAATGAGAAACGCGTCACACATGGGCGCGGAGCAAAACCATTTGTGGCCGGTAATCAGATACTCGCGCGAGCCGCCGATACGCTCAGCGCGGGTGGTATTAGCTCGCACATCTGAGCCGCCCTGCTTTTCCGTCATACCCATGCCCAGCAGCACGCCAGACTTCTCCTGCGCCGGCGCAAAACGTGGATCATACGTGGAAGACAGAATGCGCGGCTCCCATTCGGCGGCTAACTCTGGTTCGGCGCGTAATGCCGCAACAGCCGAAAACGTCATCGAGATCGGGCAGGTGTGGCCTGCCTCATTCTGTGATGTCAGCATCATCAACGCGGCCCGCGCAACGTGCGCGCCAGATCGTCGAGTGATGGCACCGTTGGTGGATATTGTGTCCGGTTCCCAGGGCAGGCAGTGCAGCCGGTTCTGGACGGAAGTGCGCATCAGGTTGTGCCATGAAGGATGAAAGATTACTTCATCGCGACGATTGCCGTAGCGATCATGCGTATGCAGGACGGGCTTGTTCTCATTAGCTTCAAAGCCCCAGCGCTGCGCTTCTTCGGTGCCGAGGAAACGTCCTAGCTCTGTGATCTGTTCGCGCGCCCAGGCCGCTCCTTCACGCTCCACAGCTTGCATCAACGTGCGATCGCTCAAGAAAAGGTTAGAACCGGTGAGTGGTGGGACCTGATTGAGCGCCAGTTGATCTAGCGTCGAATCTGCTGGTTCCGATGGTTGCGAAACCGGCTGCGGGCTGCCCTGTCTGGTAGAAGCCGTCATGGTGCTTTCATTATGAACCAGAGACGGCGTAGCGGCACGACATTCATTTCACGCGGCCTGCTTACAGAAAAAACCCTGTGCTCTGACTGTTCAGACGCACAGGGTCTTTCCCGCTCCGATGAGGCCTTAAGCCGCTTTCTCTGCTTCCACGTTAATGTTCTGTGCAAGCTTGGTAAGTTTTTCGTCGGTCGCCTTCTCCTCGTCCAGCGTCTTCTGCAGCAGGCTGGCGAAGTTGGAATGTCCCAATAACTCAGCATAGGTGCGGACGCATCCATACCCGGCCATTTCATAATGCTCCACGTGCTGCGCCGCGCCGATGAGGCCCGCGTCCATTACTTCGGGCTCGGCATCCTCTTCCATCAACTCTTTTCCATCGGCAATCACGCCTTCCATGCCCTTGCATTTCTTTCCCCTGGGGCTCTCGTCCAATTCCTTAAAAATTTTCTCCAGGCGTTCCACATGGACTTGCGTTTCTTTCAGGTGCTGCTCGAATCCGCTCTTCAATTCCCTGGAGGTGGCCTTCTTGATCATCTTTGGCAGGGCCTTCAAAATTTGATTTTCCGCGGAATAAAGATCTTTCAACTCTTCGACAAATAAATCTTTCAAGGATTCCATTTCCATAGCGGTTCTACCCCTTCTTTATTTTGAGTCGTTATGATTTACTTTACGGCGCATCGCACCGCACAATTACAGAAACGATCATCTGGCGCCACCAGCTTATGCCAAGGCCCGCTTCACTATCCCCGTTCCCCGGGGGGATGATGAATGCAAGACCCTGGCATGGCTCGTAGCGCCACATATGTACGTGCTAAGCAGGTTTCTTTTCGCGATCCTGCTGGTCACGCTGGCCCTGCTGTCCTTGCTGTCCTTGCTGCACGTTGCCCTGGCCCTGGCGATTCACGTCCTGCGAACCCTGTGTGGGCTTCTTGTCTGTCTCCTGATTGCGATTCTGCTGGCCAGATTGCTGATCCGTCTTATTTTTATCTTCCATCGTGGTTTGAGCTCCTTTGGAATAACGTAAGTGGTGCTTTAAAAGGTTTGATGGAAAAACTGGCTCGCATACTGTCTGAAAATCAGGAGCAGCTCTCGAATTCGAGTGCTGCGGGATATGCGCGCTGGCGCAATGGCGATTTCTATCTCGAAAAGCAGCAGAATGGGAGCTGCTCGAGCGTGGCGTCAGTTCACCGGCGTAGCCACTCTGAATTAAGCTGGGCTGTGCACCTTCGCTGACTTTCACAATCAACGCTAAAGCTAAAGATGAGTGTCTGCGGCGGTTTAAGGCGCACCCGGCAGCAGTTCATATGCCTCAGAGCGTGTCCGCACGACGTAAAAATTAGGACGCGAAGTCCTGGCAAGATCTTTGAACGTGCTCCCCAGTTGAAACATCACGGCAGCGGGCGCAATCACAATATGCACTACCGAGCTGCTGAACAGAGTAGGATTTGCCGCCAGCGCGACGATGGCACTTTCAGTAATGGCCGGGTCCGTAACGTCGCTGAAGTCCACGATATCGCTGAAATGAGGGTTGAAATCCGGATCAGAGGCAATCCGATTGCGTTGACCAAGCAAATCAGCGTCAGTGATTCTGCCGTAAAACGCAGAGTGCACGACTTTCCGCTGTAGGTCGATCTTGAGCACAACAGGCATAGGTGGCCAATCTTGAGAGAATAGTTGTTCCCTATATAGTGCCACAATTGGTAGAGCCGTTGTGGCGGCCCAAGATCACGTTTTTCGGATTGCGGAAGACGTGCTGTCGTATCGAAAACCTATCCCTCGCAACCTGCCATGCCGAATCCCGACGGGGGAGCCTTGGTGAGCTGAAGTGCGGGATCCCCAACCCGCGCCGCTGTTGCGCGTTTTGGGGTGCAGGGTGAAGGATCTGCTCCGCAGCTCATAGGATTTCAAAGCTGATCATGGGATGAGGAATGGTGGGGCGAGCTGTGAGGACTTCTGGTTAAAGAAAAAACGGGAAGGGTGGACCACCCGTCCCGTTCTTACAGTCAGGGTTTCACACAGAAACATCCTTTGCTGTTACACCTTAAGACAAATCCGGGCATGCAGAGGATCGCGGAGCTGCTAGTTGAAGGAAGGGATGGAGTACGCGAATTCTGGGCGTTTGGCGCCTGAGCATTCGACGCGATGAGCGTGGTGCACAGTAGTGCGCCGGTAAAGAAGAGTTTACTGAGCGTTAGCATTTTCATAAAGTCCTCCTCGCTTTTGGATTCGCGGGCTGCGCGCGAGTTGGCGGCTGGACCCACCTTTCCGCTTTTCTAGTTCCATAAAGGGAATGCCAAAGGAATGTTTTTCCCGGAGACGGAAGGATGTTGATTCTCGTCTATCAGACCTTTCGCCAAAGATGATCGTCGCCCACGGTATTGTGAGTTAGAAAAGCGGGAAAGAGTGGGCCAGCCGATCAGCACTACATCAAACTGCCACAAAGAGGCGTCTCACGGCAGCGAGGAAGTCATCCGGTCTTTCGGCGTAATGAAAAAAAGCATCCGCCATGATAGACGGCTCCTCGTTTTTGTGTAATTCAAGAATCGGGACAGTATTGCAGTTTTCTCGAACTTCCGCCCATACTTGCCGTTTTGCCGCCGGTGGGAGTGAATATCCGATCATCACCACTTGCGGGCTTTTCTTACACGCCTCTTGCACTTCTTTCATATTTCGGGCTGCAAGGACACTATATCCGGCAGCTTCGAGAAGAGTTTTTCTTACGTCCGCCAGGCCTGGATCATGAGACACGACCATGATCCTTTGTTGTGCTTCCATCACAGACACCTTGGGTTACCATCTTAAGTTGGATTTGTAAAAAGTAGTGTTCAATTGTGCACGCGGAATCAGGAATGGTGCGGCGAACGGTGTGGAATCCAATCCTTCGCAAAAGCCGCGAAGGATGGGGCAACCGTGCCATTGTGAGTCAAAGAAAAAGCGGGAAGGGTGGTCACCCGCCCGTTTTAGTTTTGAAAAAGATCCTTGGTATCCAACCCAGTCCCAATCGCCATTTGCGTCTCTGCATATGCCTGAAGGTCGCCCATTGCGTTCAACTTCATTGACGTTTCCTTTATGGCTTGATCAAAGAGTTCCAGGGATTCCAATGGGACTTTGCCTTCGGCGTCAACACGCAGAAGTTGCAATTGGTTCAAACAATTGTTCACGATGTCATGGACGGTCCGCATAGTAACCTGAACGACCCTGAGCCTCTCCGCTTCGAGCCCGGCCTGCAGCTTACGGCGTTCAGTAAAATCCTCAACAATGACCTCATAATGTCCGACCGAACCATCGGGTTTTAGCACTTGCCTGCCGCACATGCGAATGTCGATGATGGTCCCGTCTTTTCGTTTCCACCTGGCCTCTGCATTTTTCACTATTGGCGCGGCAGAATAGCTTGCAAGTATCAATGACCGCAAATTCGGATCCTCATAAATATCGTGCTCTAAATTGCAGGCCAGCAATTCTTCCTTCGATGCGTAACCCAGCATGGCTGCCAGGGCTGGGTTTACGTCCAACAAACTTCCGTCCGGCCCGGCACGAAAGATGCCATGGGCTGCGTTCTCAAACAGATTCCGGTATTTTTCTTCGCTCTCCCGCAGAGACTGTTCAGTACTCTTGAGATCGGTAATATCAATACCGATCCCCATCATGTGGGTCGAACCTTCTCCCGCCATGACGCCGCGCGCGTCAAGCCAGCAGATAGATCCATCCGGACGAACAAGCCGATATTGCACTGAGTACTCTCCATGACCAGAGAGCGCGCCCTGAATTGCTTTTTCGACCCTGGGAAGGTCTTCCGGATGGATTCTAGGAACCGCGTCGCATACCCTGCCGGAAAACGTTTCTCTGGTGAACCCAAACTGGCGGTAGGTTTCGTCGGACCAACTCACCATGCTAGTGGCTGTATCCCAATCCCATAATCCAATCCGCAAGCCCGCTTGTTGCGCCAATCCCAGACGCTGCTGCCATTCCTGGGCCATTCGTTCTGCAAGTTTCCGTTCTCTAATGTCGCGAAGGACCACCTCGATGGCAAATGATCCATTCCAGAAAACTGGAATGGCAACAGCTTCGATATCCACGTGGGAACCATCCAAGGCGATCAGTGTGGACTCTGTGGGAGGAGAGGCCTTACCGGTCGCATAACATTCGCGGATTCGATCTTTGACCGGAGAGAGATGATCCGACTTAATGATTTCGCTTATTTGTTTTCCTACCAGCTGTTCCGGCCCCTGCGCGCCTAGTAACTTGACGCAGAACGGGTTCACATAAACGATCTCGTCACCGATGTGAACCATGACGGCATCAGGAAGCCATTCCAATATCATACGGAACTTATCGTCGTTCCCATGTTTTGGTAACTGGGTGTTAGAAGGGATAGCTTGCGCTTCTATAGTCATATCCGTCTCACTCTAATAAGCGGTGTTGCTGGGCTTGAAATTCGTCAAGAAAGCCCTTGTGCGGGCGATCTGGAACGTATTCTGGCCATGATTGCGGTCGAGCATAATCGAGGTCTGGAGGTAAGTTCTGTTCAATTGTGGACAGTTCCCGGCGCTTTTTTGACACTTTTTTTACACTTTCCCGACTCCTTACCGGCGAGAAATGCGAGGCATTTCACCAAAACGCCCCCTCATATGCGTCTTTCTATGGATGCGGGGGTGCGGTAGTTGCGGTCTGGAAAAACGACGCCCACAAATAAGAGCTATTCGTGGGCGTGTGATTGATCGGAAAGCCTTATGCAGCGGTAGCTGTTTTGGGCTTGGGCACCGGCACGTGAACTTTGACCGTGGTGCCGCAGTATTCGTCAAACAGCTTGCTGGTTGCGGACTTGACGATGGTTTCTCCCGCTTGCCGAATTCCGTTGCTGGCTTTTTCACTGGACGTAATTGAAGCCAGCTCGCGTAGCGCATGGGCCAGAACAATATCGTTCATTGCGGGAGTAACGTGTTGCAGCCAGGGCTCGGGTTGAGGAGAAGTGAGTGAAACCTCGCTGTGAGGCCTGGGGCCGCCCTTAAACCAGGGTGGACAGATATCGTCGCCATCTTCCCAACCTGCGGTAAGACCTTGTGAAGAGCTGGTGACAAGTTCCTTGCCAATGTTGTGAACGTTGGTCGCGATGGTCCGATCGTGCAAATTGACACTGATGTCGCGCAGCAGTTCGGCCACAACTAAATCTGTCATGGCGGTCCGAAAAATGGGGCCGGGCTGGCCGGGATTGCCGTCAATCCAGCTAGGGTCAATGAGTCCGTGCAGAAACGCAACTTTTTGTACGATCAAATTTGTTTTCAATTTAATTCTCCTTACGAGCATTGGTTGAGAAAGCATCAAGGTGTTGAGCGACTCAGGTGAACAGGCCTATAGCACATGTTTCTGCCTAAGTTGACGCACTAACCGATTCGACGAACGCATGCCGTCGTGAGCCACGGTGAGGCTAAGAGATTTAGGAGGCTCAGATGAGCTGACTTAGTTCAGGGGATCTGAAAAGAGAGTAAGGATTCTCGCTCTGTTCAGAACCCTATGCTTGTGGAGGCAGGATGTCAATGATTGTCGAGAGCTGCTGAATGATCGCGAGTTGAAACAATTTTCACCAGGGAGGCACGGAGGCGCGGAGAAAAACAACTGGGCAAGGCTTCAGATGTGGTGTGGCGGACGGCGGGCGGTGTGGAATTCCACCATTCGCAAAAGGTGGGAAGCACGCACGGTATGGTGCGTTAGAAGAAAGCGGGGAGGCATGGAATGGGTTCTATGGGTATTGCGCGTCAAGCGGTACAAATATTCGAAACAATACGCTGCTTTTTCCGCAAGCGCTACAAGAAATTGCAGGGAGGGCGCTTCGCCCACCAACTTGAGAAAATCTGGCCCCCTAACTTATGATTCTCTGGGACCTGCGCGGTCCTCTTATGCCAACTCCCGACTGCACGGTTCTGATCATCGACGACGATCCTCTTCACCTTAAGCTCTATACCTGGATTCTTCAGCGCAACGGCTATAAATGTCTGACTGCCCAGGTAAAAAGCACGTCCGTCGAATTACCCAAAGGCGCGGCCCTGGATGTCGTCCTTCTGGATTACCGGTTGAGCAGCTCACTTTCCGCGAGTGATGTGGCCAGGCAGGTGAAGCAGGCCTTCGCCTCCGTGCCCATCCTTGTCCTTTCTGAGGTTCAATGGATGCCGGACGATATGCGGGAACATGCCACCGACTTCATCAACAAGGGCGATCCCCAGAAACTAGTGGAAAGAATTGGCGAACTTTTGCAAAGCTCCAGGTGTTCTTCTGGGGAATAGTGCCGCTTAGAGAAAAACTCTGAAGCTGTTCCCGGCATCCAAGTAGGATGCTGTTGTTCAGTTACGAGGCCGTCGCGAACATTTTCTATTCCATGCTCCAGCCCATGCCCAAGTAAATCTCACAACTGAGCCCAAAAGCGACATAAATGAAACCATTGACACCTTCTATTCCGCTAACGCCCTTGCATTCAGAGCGCGTTTTCCGTTTATTGGTGGAAGCAGTTCGGGACTACGCCATCTTCCTCCTTACCCCTGAGGGTATAGTGGCTTCATGGAATCCGGGCGCGGAGCGCATCAAGAAATACAAAGCGGCAGAGATCATTGGCAAGCACTTCAGCATCTTCTATCCGCAGAAGGATATTGACGCGGGAAAGCCCAAAATGGAGTTGGAGGTGGCCGGACGCGTAGGCCGCCTTGAGGATGAAGGCTGGCGCCTCTGTAAAGATGGCTCGCGTATCTGGGCCAACGTGGTCATCACAGCCATTCGCGATGTCGACGGAACCCTCATCGGCTTCGGCAAAGTGACCCGTGACATCACCGACCGTCGCGAAGCTGAACTGCGCTATCGCATGTTGATTGAAGGCGTCTCCGACTACGCAATCTACTCCCTTTCGCCCACCGGAATCGTTTCCAGTTGGAACTCCGGGGCGGAACGGATCAAGAAATATACCGCCGACGAAATCATCGGCAAGCATTTTTCCCAGTTTTATACCCCGGAAGATACGGCCAATGGACTGCCGGCAAAGGTTCTTGAAACCGCTGCCCGAGAAGGCCATTTCGAAGGTGAAGGCTGGCGCGTGCGCAAAGACGGCAGCAGATTCTGGTCCAGCGTAGTGGTTACCCCTCTGTATGACGAATCCGGCGAACTCGTTGGTTTTTCCAAGATCACGCGCGACATTACGGACCGGATGGAACTGGTGAAAACCATCCAGGCGCACGCCGCGGAATTGGAAGTGCGCATCGCGGAAAGCGAACGCACCAATGCGGAACTTGAGGCGTTCAGCTATTCTGTCTCGCACGATTTACGTTCCCCACTTCGCGCCATCGAAGGATTTTCCGACATCATCCTTACCGATTTTGGCGGCCAGCTTCCGCCTCAGGTCCAGGAGTATCTGCAAAATATCATTCAGTCCGCCACCCGCATGAACCGGCTGGTCCAGGACCTCTTAAACTACAGCCGTTTGAGCCGGATTGAGATGGAATCACAGCCGGTAAACGTGGCTGAAGCCGTTGAGGGCGCCATCGAGCAACTGGATGAGAATCTGCGGCACAAAGTAACTTCCACCGTAGACCCATCTTTGGCCGCCGCCGCTCACATGGCCACGCTCACTCAGGCCTTGTTCAACCTGATCAATAACGGGCTTAAATTTTATGAGCCGGGAAAGACGCCGCACGTCACCATAAATGCGCATCTAAAAGACAAGAGCGTCGTGATTGAGGTCCGCGATGAAGGCATCGGCATTGCATTACAACATCAGGAACGCATTTTCCAGGTTTTTGAACGCCTGCATTCCGCGGACGCCTATCCGGGTACCGGGATTGGGCTGGCAATCGTGAAGCGCGGCCTCAATCGCATGGGTGGAACCATACAAGTGGTGTCGGCTCTCGGGAAAGGAAGCAGGTTCATTATAACGCTGCCGGTGGCCGCATGATGACTGCTGCTCTTCCAATCAAGCTTCCCGTCGTGCTTCTGGTGGAAGATGACGATTTTGATGTTGAATTGTTTAAGGCCGCTCTCGCTCGCACGCCGGGAGAAATCCGCCTCATACGCGTGAAAGATGGCGACAAGGCGATTGATTATCTCAGCGGCGCGGAGCCGTATGAAGACCGCAAGAAATATCCGCTTCCCATGACCATGCTGCTTGATATCAAGCTTCCCCGGCGTTCCGGCCTTGAAGTGTTGCAGTGGCTTCGATCTCAGGAGAACACCATGAAGCGGCTGCCCACCGTCATGCTGACTTCGTCGGCCCACAAGGCAGACATCAATCGCGCCTTTGAGCACGGCGCAAACGCCTACCTGACCAAACCTGAGAGCGTAAAAGACCTCACCAGTATGCTGGGCGACTTTAAAAACTTCTGGCTCAAGCGCGTGGAGTTTCCTGACGTGTAGTTTGGCCGGGGAACCATCCCGAATCCCAACGCTTAGCCTGAGTGAGCCGCGCGGTGAGGGGAGCTGCTCCGCTGCTTGCTAGGATTTCGAAACTCAGGATTTTGGAGTTCTCCGCTTGATCCTTGGGCGGGCATCCGGTTCAAGCTTCCAGCCTGGATCTTCTTCCCACTCACGGCTCAAATCGGCCCAGTCAGGATTTTCAGCCAGAATCAGTTTCAACTTCTTTGCCCGCCGCCAGCCTTTGAGTTCGACCTCTCGCATCCTTGCGCTGATGACGTTCCCTAACGATTCATACCAAACCAGCATGTTGAACTCGAATTGGGCCGTGAAGCTGTCAGGATAGAGTTTGTTTTTGTGTTGGAATACACGAAAGGGCAGCTTGCTGGTGAATCCGACATACAGCCGTCGGGACTTGTTTGACATGATGTAAACCCAATAAGTCTTCATGCGTTCGCTCCAGATTGTACGCGCCCTTGAGAGCAGCGGAGCCGATTCCTCGGGCCTCACGGAAGCTATGCGTGAGGTTTCAGGCAGCGATGATGTTCGGCTCTCGGAACAGCATGTCGTTGTGTAGGCGTTGTAGTCGGCATAGGCGGTTTGTCAGCGCGAGGTAATGCCGGCAGGCAGATCGTGTCCCCGTGGACATGGCGACGCGAAGTATCCCCCGCTATGCGCCATTCGGAATCAAAAACCTGTCCCTTCTCGACCCGCCATCCCGAATCCCGAAGGCAAGCCTGGGTGAGCCGAGCGGTGAGGGATCGGCTCTGCTGGTCTTTGGGGATTGTGAAGCTTAGGATTTGGGAGTGCGCCGCTTGATCCTGGGACGCGCTTCAGGTTCAAGCTTCCAGCCTGGATCTTCTTCCCACTCACGGCTCAAATCGGCCCAGTCAGGATTTTCAGCGAGAATCAGTTTCAGCTTCTTTTCCCGGCGCCAGCCTTTGATCTCGACCTCCCGCATCCTTGCGCGGATGACGTTACCAAACGGTTCATACCAAACCAGCATGTTGAACTCGTATTGGGCCGTGAAGCTGTCAGGATAAAGTTTGTTTTTGTGCTGAAAAACGCGCCAAGACAGCTTGCTGGTGAATCCGACATACAGCCGTCGCGACTTGTTCGACATGATGTAAACCCAGTAAGTCTTCATGCGTTCGCTCCAGATTGTACGCGCCCTTGAGAGCAGCGGAGCCGATTCCTCGGGCCTCACGGAAGCTATGCGTGAGGTTTCAGGCAGCGATGATGTTCGGCTCTCGGAACAGCATGTCGTTGTGTAGGCGTTGTAGTCGGCATAGGCGGTTTGTCAGCGCGAGGTAATGCCGGCAGGCAGATCGTGTCCCCGTGGACATGGCGACGCGAAGTATCCCCCGCTATGCGCCATTCGGAACCAAAAACCTGTCCCTTCTCGACCCGCCATCCCGAATCCCGAAGGCAAGCCTGGGTGAGCCGAGCGGTGAGGGATCGGCTCTGCTGGTCTTTGGGGATTGTGAAGCTTAGGATTTGGGAGTGCGCCGCTTGATCCTGGGACGCGCTTCAGGTTCAAGCTTCCAGCTTGGATCTTCTTCCCACTCCCGACTCAGATCGACCCAATCGGGATTTTCAGCGAGAATCAGTTTCAGCTTCTTTTCCCGCCGCCAGCCTTTGATCTCGACCTCCCGCATCCTTGCGCGGATGACGTTACCAAACGGTTCATACCAAACCAGCATGTTGAACTCGTATTGGGCCGTGAAGCTGTCAGGATAAAGTTTGTTTTTGTGCTGAAAAACGCGCCAAGACAGCTTGCTGGTGAATCCGACATACAGCCGTCGCGACTTGTTCGACATGATGTAAACCCAGTAAGTCTTCATGCGTTCGCTCCAGATTGTACGCGCCCTTGAGAGCAGCGGAGCCGATTCCTCGGGCCTCACGGAAGCTATGCGTGAGGTTTCAGGCAGCGATGATGTTCGGCTCTCGGAACAGCATGTCGTTGTGTAGGCGTTGTAGTCGGCATAGGCGGTTTGTCAGCGCGAGGTACATGCCGGCAGGCAGATCGTGTCCCCGTGGACATGGCGACGCGAAGTATCCCCCCGCTATGCGCCATTCGGAACCAAAAACCTGTCCCTTCTCGACCCGCCATCCCGAATCCCGAAGGCAAGCCTGAGTGAGCCGAGCGGTGAGGGATCGGCTCTGCTGGTCTTTGGGGATTGTGAAGCTTAGGATTTGGGAGTGCGCCGCTTGATCCTGGGACGCGCTTCAGGTTCAAGCTTCCAGCTTGGATCTTCTTCCCACTCCCGACTCAGATCAACCCAATCGGGATTTTCAGCGAGAATCAGTTTCAGCTTCTTTTCCCGCCGCCAGCCTTTGATCTCGACCTCCCGCATCCTTGCGCGGATGACGTTACCAAACGGTTCATACCAAACCAGCATGTTGAACTCGTATTGGGCCGTGAAGCTGTCAGGATAAAGTTTGTTTTTGTGCTGAAAAACGCGCCAAGACAGCTTGCTGGTGAATCCGACATACAGCCGTCGCGACTTGTTCGACATGATGTAAACCCAGTAAGTCTTCATGCGTTCGCTCCAGATTGTACGCGCCCTTGAGAGCAGCGGAGCCGATTCCTCGGGCCTCACCGAAGCTATGCGAAGATTTCAGACAGCGTTGATGTTCGGCTCTCGGAACAGCATGTCGTTGTGTGGGCGTTGTAGTCGGCATAGGCGGTTTGTCAGCGCGCAGCCCATGGGAAGATACAAGATCGCGTCCCCTATACGTGCCGTCCTGATCCGAAGCCCCATCCCCCTCGACTTGCTATCCCGAATCCCGCAGGCGAGCCTTGGTGAGCCAAGCGGTGAGGGAACGGCTCTGCTGCTGCCTAGGATTTCGAAGCTTGCTTCCTACCTGCAATTGTCAAAGAACCAAAATTTCCCACCGCCTGAGCGGCTTCCCGTTCTCAATCCGCGACTATCCGCGTTCATCCGCGGTAGACTTGCTTTTCCTGATCAGTGTCGTCAGTGCAAATCAGTGGTAAGAATTAATCTTGCACCGATTCCTGCTCTTCCTCAAAATCCACCCGGCCAACATTGCTCAACGCCAGCTGCAGGTAATACCCCAGTATCGACGCCTGCTTGTACTCCAGCTTTCCATCCACCACCGCCTGCGCTCCTTTCGCAATCGCCGCATGGATCGCGTGCGCATCTCCCAGGCTTGGCAGGTTGATCTTCTCCGGACGCGCCTCTTCCAGCATCTCGTGCATATGGCAATACTTCTTCCCGCGCACGCGCGGTGCACGGCACGTCCCGCCACCGGCTTTAGGGTGCCGGCATCTGGGCGCCTGATGCGCTCGTTCCATCGTCGTCCGCATCTTGTTAAAGATCTTTTGGTTCATCTCGTCAAACTCCAGCGCCTTTCTCCTGCAATCGCGGATCTTTCTCCAGGCACTCTTTATATTCGGCAAAGCACTCGCCCAGCTTCTTCAGTAGTTGCGCTGCCCGTGATGCCGTCCATTCCTGCTGCTCCCGCTCACCCTCACGCCCCTGATGTTCTTTCAAACGGCGCGCGTTCCGCTGCTCCGCGATGACAGCGCGTTGCGGGTCGGTGTATGCATTCGCCCATAAAGCTCTCTCTGCTTCGTCCAAACCCAGCACATCCTCGCCCTCTCTGATGCCAAAACCATCTTTCGGACCCCATGCCGGAACGTATCGTTCTCCCCAAATTTCGTGCCTGCTCTTCTCCATGCTCTTCCTCCTTGCTTCGATACAAAGTCGCGCGGCGCACTGACCGCACATTAGGTCTTGGGCTTTCCGATCACCAGATCACCTGATCACCGGATCACCCGATTGATTAAGCCGTGCGGCGCAAAATCGCCGCGCCTCAAACTGTCATCGTGAGCGAGCGGTGTAACCGGGAGTCGAACGATCTAAATCGGCGAAGCCCACTTTGCAGCCCTCTGCCTGCGTCCCTCAGCCAGCCCCCCACCCCCCATAAGACTTCTGTTGAAAACAAACGCCAAACCCCAATTCGAAAGGACTGTCGAAAGCCTGTCGACTCCTCTTTTTCTCGTTTTTTCGACCTCGAATCACGTTGTTCCCTTGCCTTGTCTCTGCTAGTCGCTGTCAATTGGTACTAATTGCTAGCCTATTCGCCCCCGAATAGTGAGCGAACAACGACAAAGCATAGCGTAACTGGATGCGAATGTAAAGCGAATTTTTGAAAACAAAAAAAGAAGGGGGAAATTTTAAGCTATCAGGGGCGTGTACTGCGGCTCAAATATGTTTTAATTCTGCCAATACAAATATTTGGCCGCTTTCTTAGAGAGCATTCCCAATATCTCGAAGTACGCACCAGCCCTTGCGCCTCAGTTGCAGGCTAATCCTGCGGTCTCTTTTCTTATTTGTTGCTATCTTCGAGGACCATAGTGCAGCGTTCGTCTTAGGTGATATGTTCTTGCCGCATCGGTGACCGTGCCAGAAGCATCCATCAATGAATAGAGGCAACTCGTTGGTCGGGCCAAGCGAAATCGGGCTTTCCTGGTAATTTCAAGTGTCGTCGCCAACCGGTAAGTGCGCGCTGCCCGAACAGGCGAGCCATTCTCAGTTCGGTAGTTTCATTGCCGGTGCTTCTAACCTTCGCCATGAGCGTAGAACGATCAAGAGAGCCAAAGGTTGTTTTTTCCTTGCGAGCATCTCCCGGCCACCAACTCACAAATGCCTCACTTCTTTCGTTTGGGGGGCTGATCAAGCCGCATTTTTACACTCAATAGAACCTGACGAGCAATGACTTCAGCGAAGTCACACGGCAGCGCATTTCCCACCATGTCACATACCGTGTCGATGTATGGCGTCTTGAATACATAAAGAATCAGGGAATGTCTGGATGCGGGCTGCTTCGCGGACCGAAATAGTGCGAAGTGCCTGCGGATGTCCGAATCGGCCTTTGCTTATCGTAATAGTGCAGCCACCGGTAATAGTTACCGGCACTTGTGTCCAACGCATTCTGCCGTAGTAGTTGGGCATATCCCTTATCCGTGCTTTTATGACACTTGGGCCTCAAGTGTTTTGGCAGATCGAACCTTTGTGCCCCAGCTCGCGTGGATCGAAGTCGATTCAAGTTATCGGTTGTAAGGTGTCTGATGACATGCCAATTAAATGCCTGGAGGTCCACCCGTCTTTTTTGCACGAGACAGAACCACAGGTTTTGTCGCCTGCATATCCCCAATGGCGTCCTTCAGTGTCCTCCAACGTAGAAGCCCATTTTTCCCGGTTCTACTGTGAGTTGGCTTTGGGATCTCAATTAAAAAACCGCGGCCCGCTAACAACACCAATCGGCGCCGATTCTGCGGAACTCCATAGTCCGCCACCTGAACAACCTTCCACTTGGGTTTGTAAGCCCAGTTTCCTAAGTTCTCTTAGGAGTTTATTGAATCGATGCTTGCCGCGCGCTGCCAATCCGGGCACGTTTTCCATCATCAGCGCCATCGGACGGGTGGCTCGCACCAGCCTAGTCATTTCTTCAACCAGAGCGTTTCGAGCACCACGTTTCACGCTAGGATTAGTCAACGATGAAAACCCTTGGCACGGCGGACATCCCGCCAAACGTGAATCATCCCACCTGCTTTTGTTACCAACAACTTTCCCCGTCACCTGCCTTATATCTTTTTGAATAGCAATAACTTCTGGTGGTGGCCGCATATGTCTCCATTGCGCGATCATCGAGTTCAACCGCCGCGGCCACCTTGAATCCAGCGCGCTTCATCCCCACTGTCAGACCTCCCGCGCCGGAGAAGACGTCAACGGCAATGAGTGGAACCTCAATGTCTCGCGGAGATTCTACTTGCGGGCCTTGGAAGGCTTCGCAAAGATGTCCTTTTCTGCCTTAATTTGCTTCACTTTCTTCCTCAGAATTAGGCATAGCCTCTGACACCTTTCTCTTGAGAATTTGGCGGAACTGGTGATGCGTCTGCTTAGCGCGTTCGACCAAGTCATCCCAGGGACGAAAGAAGACCCATCCTTTGTCCGCATATGCCTGCTTGAGGTTCTCTGCATCAGAGCTGAGCTCGGCAGTGATCAAGTGGCTCTGTACTAATCCATATTTGATGGCTTTGGGATCGCTAATTTCATTGAACCGGCTTAAGACATATTTGCGGTATTTGTCAGCCTGAAGAATGTCTTCCGCAACGGCGACGTAAATTCCACGTTTGATCTCGACAATGTGCAAGACACACCCCCAACCGCCACACAAAAAAAATCGGCCCGATTCTTGGTCTTTTTTTCCAGCCACTTCGGGTTCAGCCCAAACTCTTTCCGAATCCATGTCGACACGCGTCCCTCTGCTTTGTTGAGCATCCATGTCGGATCGATGAGCCATGGGTTATTCTCCAAGTGCTTAGAAATTACGCCTCTCTCTTTGGCATTCTCAAGAGCATCCGCTCCAGCGTCTCAATGGCTGCGAGATTACTTTCGATGACTTGAAGCAGCGTAACGGCGGTTCGAACCTCCATTTTAGAAAGGAGTTCATCCAATTCCTGTAAATCGGCAGTGTCCGTCTCTCTCAAGTTTTTGCAGGATACTGCGCAGAGTGGCGTTTTCAAGGGCATCAAGGAACCATGAAAGGATCGACTCAAATTCTTCCGGTTCCATCTCGACGGACTCTGAATCTTATCCACGAATCGGAGCGCCACTTCGCGGTACGACGGCGCGAGATTTTCAATACGGCTCCGAAGCCCGGATGCAACTCATTGACTTGCTTCTCTCGTAGGTCGGTGCAAGCGTAGCCCACTCGGCGAGATACCTGCGTAGGGTCTTCTGTCCCCACGCTTGCAACGCCGATCCTTGCGGGCTCTCCCAGGCAATCGATCCGCGATGGGTAGCAATCAGATCAGGTGCATCTTCCCCTGCTGGCATCCAACCACTCACACTTAACCATACCAACGAGGTAGCGTAGCACATGTTGACCGGTGACGCCACGCTGATATCAAAGATTGTTGCCTGCTGCGAAATCATTTGGCCTGTATAGATGAGATCCGCTCGAAGTCCCCTTGGTGCTGCTTAAGGGGCTGGTGGGAAAACCCAACCCAATACTGAACGGGACCACAGCCTTCGATCTCATCTGTTAGCCATGTGCCTTGTTTCTTGGGCCTCCGCCATGGAGCATAATAGCGTTTTGCCGGAGGCGAAATACGTATACCTTTGAAAGAACTGAGAGCAGATCAGCCGGAGGAACTGCCGGCGGTGGGTGCTGAGACAGCAACTGGCCACTGTTTATAGACATATAGCGTCACTGTGGACGCTGCTTCTTTCGCCCTCCGACAGGCGCATTTTTGATCGGGCCCGGATAAATAAAGTGGAGGGCGCTCCGCGTTTCTTTACCTTCTTTAAGGTCCGGCATAGACAGCTGAACAGATGAGAAGAGATCTTTTACGGCTGGATAGGATTGCTTATGAACTGTCTGAACCGGGATTGTGCCAGAAATTGAAAACCCGGCAAGTTTGCCAACCCCCTTCCGTCCTTGGAGCAGTCGTCCGCCTAGAGAGCGATCTGTTTCTCTTCTTCACGCCGGTCTCTTGCCACCTCAGAAATGGGGCTCTCACCATATTCCAGTTCATTCCGGTGGTCATATTTACTTCTATGACGTGATCGGGGTTGTCAGGGCTCCAGGTTTCGCCGAGAGGTAACCGGAGGTCGACTCGCTTCGCATCAGCATCCACGAGTTGGAAATTAACTCAGCAATCGCCGGTACTCGACGACCTGAGTATATCTGGACACCCAGATGCCGACGATATTTCCCTCGTACGTCAAGCACCAGCTCATCGCGCTACGTCCAGGCAGCAGTAATCGTGCTTGTTCTCTGATGGTAGTTTGTTTTTCAGCTGTACGGGAGCTTATGATAAAGATCCAAGCCCAGTTATCGATGGGATGGATCGTTTTTCGCGACGGGAGAGCCTCTGTCTCAATTTTCCTTCTTGGTCCACTCCGTGGCCGGAGCCCGCACGTTGGGCCTTTTTTGCCGAGGACAGGATTCCACCCGCCTCCTGGCACTCCTTTCTCCAAAACCAATTACAATAAAAGATTCCGCCTAACTCGCCGGGCCAGCCTACGGCTACGCCCCTAAAACGGCGGCTACGCGCAAAAATCGGGCAACCATGGCTGTATCTGAAAACATCACGAAAAGACAAAAGGTCAGCGGAGAGCGAGAGCATCGTTGTGCGCGGGGCGCGGGTACACAATCTCAAGAACATTGATTTTGATATCCCGCACAATGCGCTGACGGTGGTGACGGGCGTCTCCGGGAGCGGCAAGAGTTCCCTGGCCTTTGACACGATTTATGCCGAAGGGCCAGCGGCGCTATGTGGAGTCGCTTTCGGCGTATGCGCGGCAGTTTCTGGAGCGCATTGAGAAGCCCGACGTTGACCTGATTGATGGCATTGCGCCGGCGATTGCCATCCGGCAGAAGAATACGACGCGCAATCCGCGCTCAACGGTGGCGACGGCCACGGAGATTTACGACTACCTGCGCCTGCTCTATGCGCGCGTGGGCCGCACGTTTTGCCGGAACTGCGGACAGGAAGTAAAGAAAGATACCGTGGACGAAGTGGCGCAGACGATTCTTGCTCTGCCAGAAGGCACGCGGCTGAATGTGCTCTTCCCTGTTTCGCCCCAGGACGCGCAAAACCGGCGCGTCCCGGGGCCGGCGGGAGAAAAGAAGTCACGAGGAAGAAAGTCGGCGAAAGTTGCCGGCGATGTTCTGAGACGGTGGTGAACGCTCTGCGCGAGCGTCTGTTTGATCTGCGCAAAAAAGGTTTTGGCCGGCTCTTCCAGAATGGACAGATCTTTGAGTTCGCGACGCCGGAGTCGCTGCTGGATATCGATTTCAGCCAGCCGGTGTATGTGCTGATTGATCGGATCGTCGTAGGACCAGATCAGCGGACAAGAATTGTGGACGCGCTGGAGACTGGATATCGCGAGGCCGGAGAGACGGTGTTTGAAGCCGCGCCGCAGCCACGATCCGAAATTGATGTGCCGCCCGACGCTGAGTTTGATGACTTAGCGATGAACGTGGCGTTGATGCAGTGGCGATTCAGTCATCGCTTTGAATGCAAGAATTGCCACATCAAGTATGAAGAGCCGGAGCCGCCGCTGTTTTCATTTAACAATCCTTATGGCGCGTGCCCGCGGTGCCAGGGATTTGGCAACACCATTGATTTTGATTTGAACCTGGTGATTCCGGACGTGACGAAGACGCTGGGCGAAGGCGCGATTGAGCCGTTTACCAAGCCGAAGTATCGCCCGTACCAGGCGGAGTTGCGGAAGTTTGCGCGGCAGAGCGGCGTGCCGTTTGATGTGCCGTGGCAGGACCTGACGGCGGAGCAGCGCGAGCTGGTGATGGAAGGCGAAGGCAAGTATCCCGGCATACAGGGATTTTTTGCCGCGCTGGAGCGCAAGAAATACAAGCTGCATGTGCGCGTGTTTTTGAGCAGGTATCGCGGGTATGCGGTGTGTCCGGAGTGCGGCGGAGGCAGGCTGCGCGCGGACGCGCTGCAAGTGAAGATTGATGGCAGGAATATCCGCGAGCTGACGCAGTTGACGGTGGAAGCGGCAGCGGAATTTTTTAAGACGCTGAAGCTCTCGCCGGAGAAGACGGAGATTGCGGGAAAAATTCTGGAGCAGATTCAGGAGCGGCTGAAATTCCTGAACGATGTTGGCCTGGAGTATCTGACGCTGGATCGGCTGGCTTCAACGCTGAGCGGCGGCGAAGCACAGCGAATTCAACTGGCAACTTCGCTGGGATCGCGGCTGGTGGGCGCGTTGTACGTGCTGGATGAGCCGTCGATCGGGCTGCATAGTCGAGACACGGCGAGGCTGGTCCATATCCTGCATGAGCTGAGAGATCTGGGAAATACGATTCTGGTGGTGGAGCACGATCCGGAAGTGATGCGCGCGGCGGATTTGATCCTGGACCTGGGACCGGGCGCGGGCGAGAATGGCGGGCGCGTGATGGCGTCGGCGACGTACGAAAAGATCAAGACGATGCCGCAGTCGCTCACAGGAAGATATCTCAACAACGAACTGAGGATACAGATTCCGCGGGATCGTCGAACACCGGGCGTGCCGATGATAAGGATCGAAGGAGCGCGGGCGCATAATCTGAAAAATATCAATCTGGAAATCCCGCTCGGCATGCTGGTGGCGATTACGGGAGTGTCGGGGTCGGGGAAATCAACGCTGGTGCATGACGTTTTGTATCAGGCGCTGGCGGCGGAAAAAGGCATCACCGCCGGCGCAGGTCCGGCAGCGAGCGGATTTAAGCGCGTTACCGGCGGACAGTATATTGCCGACGTGGTCCTTGTCGATCAGTCGCCCATTGGCCGGACTCCCCGCAGTAATCCCGTGACTTATATCAAAGCCTTTGATGCCATCCGCGAAGTGTTTGCCTCCGTTCCCGAATCACATAAGCACGGATTTGGCGCGGGCCACTTCTCGTTTCAATATCCCCGGCGGCCGCTGTGAGACTTGCCAGGGCGATGGCACCGTGACGGTGGAGATGCAATTTCTCGCCGACGTCGAACTCGTTTGTGAAGATTGCAAAGGTACGCGCTACAAGCCGCAGATTCTCGACGTCCGCTATAAAGGCAAAAATATTCATGAGGTCCTGAACCTTACGGTGCGCGAGGCGCTGCAATTTTTCTCGGGGCACCCCAAGATCACAGACAAGATGCGCGTGCTGGAGGAAGTTGGCCTCGGCTACCTGCGGCTGGGACAGTCGGCCACCACGCTGAGCGGTGGCGAAGCGCAGCGCATGAAGCTGGCGGCGCATCTTGTACCCAGCGGCCGCGCACAGGGCTTTGATCCTGCTACGCCGGAAGAAAAAGAGCAGCGCAAACGGGCCCGCGCCGGCAAAGGCGCGCTTTATATTTTCGACGAGCCCACCACCGGCCTCCACTTTGATGATGTCAGCAAGCTGCTTGCCGCGTTCCGCAAGCTCATTGACGCTGGCGGTTCCGTGCTTTGCATTGAACATAATCTGGATGTCATCAAAGTTGCAGATTGGGTCATTGATCTCGGCCCTGAAGGCGGCGGTCGTGGCGGGCAGATTGTGGTGGCCGGCACGCCGGAAACCGTGGCAAAATCAAAAAACTCCCACACCGGAAAGTGGCTGGCGCGCATCTTAAAGAGCGAGAACTCTGGATCGAATGGGCATCATTAAAGTCATCGCGACTGCGTTGCTGGCGACCCTCGCCCTGCCCGCTCTCGCGCAGACGCGCCCATCCCACAAATCTCATCCGCAAGCCACCACGCCCGACGACCGCGCCGACGCCCTCAAAGACGCCGAATCGCTTCTTCAAAAACGGCAGTACTCTCAAGCCGAAGAAAAATTGCAGACCCTTGTCATTCAGCAATCAGAAAATCCCCAGGCATGGTTCGATCTCGGCTTTGCCCAAAGTCATCAAGGTAAAACCGCGGAAGCCATCACTTCCTACAAGAAGGCCACGCAGCTTGATCCCAAATGGTTTGAAGCGCAGCAGAATCTCGGACTGGCACTGGCCAAATCTGGTGACCTTTCAGCTGCCGCAAGCGCCTTAAAAACTGCAATCACACTCAAGCCGACCGTCGGCGGCCAGCCAGCTCTCGCCGCGGCATGGCTCTCTCTGGCGCAAGTAACCGAAGAAAGCCAGCCGCAGGAATCTCTCGCCGCCTATCAAAAAGCTGCTGAGCTTGATCCTGCAAACTCTGATGCTCAGCTCGGCGTCGCCCGCATGGCAGAGCGCTCCGGCAACGCCGCTGCAGCTGAGCAACAATATCTCAAACTTGCCGAAGCCGGAAACAATGACAGCATTGAGCGCCTCATCGCCCTCTATCTCCAGCAAAAACGTTACTCCGACGCTGAATCCTGGCTGCGCAAATACATGGCCGCCAACCCGCAGAGCACGCCCGCTCAACTTCAGCTAGGCAAGCTTTTGGCGGCTGAAGGAAAAACGCAAGAGGCCATCGCCATACTTGAGCCAGCCTATAAGGCCTCTCCCGATCCCAAGATCGCTCGCGATCTCGCCAGCCTCTATATAGAAACCAGGCAGTATCCCGCTGCCGCCGATCTCCTGCACCCACTGATCCAGCAAAATCCCGCAGACGCACAGCTTCATCTCGACTATGGCTCCGCCCTCATGCATCAACTCAAATATCCTGAAGCGCAAGCTGTGTTGCTCAAGGCGATCCAGCTCAAGCCCAGTCTCGTGGAAGCCTATTTCGATCTCGGCTACGCGGCAGAGCAAAACAAAAACTATGAACTCACCATCCGCGTGCTCGACGCGCGGGCGAAACTCCAGCCGGAAACCCCGGCCACATATTTCCTCCGCGCCACCGCATACGATAATTTAAGGATGTACAAACCTGCGGCGGCGAACTATAAGCTCTTTCTGGGGGTTGCGGGCGGCAAATTCCCTGACCAGGAATTTCAGGCGCGCCACCGGCTCAAGGCAATTCTACCGGACTAAAGATGCCAAGAATCTTTTCCATCATGATTATCCTCGCGCTTGTGCTCACCGCCAGCGGCGAGCAGAAGACCGTGGATCAGCTCAAGACCGAAGCCGAACACGCTGCACCTGACCAGCAGGCCCGGCTTTACGCTGAAATCGCGGACGCGCTGGTTCCTGTCGCCGACAAGCAGTTTACTGACGGCGAATCCGTCAAAGGCCACGCCATGGTCCAGGAAATTCTGCAATACGCCACCAAAGCGCACGATCTCGCTATCCAGGGGCGCAAAAAAATGAAAGAGACGGAGAAGGCGCTGCGGCAGTGCAGGCGCCGGCTGGAAAGCATGCGCCGCACCCTGGCTGCGGAAGACCGTCCCAGAGTTGAGGCCGTGGAAAAGCAGCTGGAAAAACTCACTGAAGAAGTTCTTGAATCTATGTTCGCCCCTCCTAAGAAGGACCAGAAATGAAAATCATTACCAAAGTAGTTTTCTTGTTGCTGTTGCTGAGCGTGGCTGCCACCGCAAAAAAGCGCGACCCCTTAACTGAAGCGGAAGCTGACCAGCTTCGCCAGGTAGCCTTGGAGCCTTACAATCGCATCAAGCTGATGATCAAGTTCACTGAAGCGCGGCTCCTGGCCGTCGACCAGGTTCGCCTCGATCCCAAGCTCGCGGCTGATCGCGGCAGGCAAATCCATGATCTGCTGGAAGATTTCACCAGCCTCGTTGACGAGATCAATGACAACCTTGATCAGTATGAAGCTCGCCCGCTCGATAAGGACACCGTTAAGCAATATCACAAGGGACTGAAGGAGTTGATTGAAGCTGACGGGCGCTTTGATCTGAAGCTTCAGGCGCTTAAATCAGCCAGCGAAACTGACCCTGTCACCAGAAAAGAGGCGCCCGATTTCCGTTTTGTCCTGCAGGACGCCATGGAATCGCTCAAATCCAATGCCGACATGGCGCGCGAGTATATGGAAACCACGCACGAGCAAAAAAGCTCTGGATCAGAAAAGAAGAAATAGCTTTTTTCTTTATCCCCGAGCCCAAGCGAGGGGTTCCTATTGTCCCGAAACTTTAAAGGTGTTCCAAATTCAAACGAGTCTTCGATCACAACCTGGCAGCAATAGGGCTCCCTCGCTATGCTCGGGATTAGAAACCCTATGACCTCTAATCTCATCCCGATTTTTGAGCAGGCATTCCGCGATCTGCGCCCGCGCACGCCTGTCGCCTGAATTTGAGGTCCGCTTCTATCGCTTCGCCAACATCAACTGCACCATCCGTCTCCGCCAGGGACGCATCTTTGTCCGCCTCTCTGACCTTCTTGAAGGCGCGCCCGAGCCCGTGCTGTATGCCATCCTGCATATCCTCATCGCCAAGCTGCATCGCAAGCCCGTTGATGCTGCCCACGCCGCGCGCTACAGAAAATATACCGGCAGCCACGCCATGGCGCAGAAATCTCAACTCATCCGGCAGATCCGGGGACGCAAACGCATTGAGGGCTCCCTGGGAAAACACTACGATCTTGACCAGATTTTTGACGAGCTGAACCTCCGGTTCTTCCACGGCCTCATGGCTAGACCGCAAATGACCTGGAGCGGCAACAAGGCCCTACGCAGCCTGGGCCACTATGATCCCGCGCACAACACCATCGTTGTCAGTCGCGTGTTCGATTCCGCCGCGCGTCCCGCTGTATGCCATTGAATATCTGGTCTATCACGAGATGCTCCACCTGCGTCATCCCGTCAAGCTGCGCGGCAGCCGCCGACTGGTGCATCCTGCCGCCTTCCGCGAAGAAGAAAAACTCTTCCCACAATTCAAGGAAGCACAGGAATTTCTGAAACGTCTGGGCACGCTGGACTAGCTCCCCTTCAGCTCACATCATTCATCAATCCTGGAAGGGCGCTTGCGCTAAGTTGAAGTCATCCCCCACTGCCTCGACGTGGACCGCAGGCGCCCTCGCCTGCGCTGCCGAAAATTATCTCCGCGACCCTCTAACATGACACTACATAAAACAGACCTTATATCAATCACGTTGATCACTGAAAATATTGTCCATCCAACAACCTGCTATCCCGAATCCCGAGGCGAGCCTTAGTGAGCCGAAGCGGTGAGGGATCGGCTCCGCTGCAGCCTCGCGTCAGCCAGTGTGAACATCTCGCTGATGCAGTCATAGTTGAATCGAGCCCCGGCGAGACGGCACGATCTCACAACCTACGACCATGAGAAAAACCAGGCTGCTCTCACACGGCCATCGGCAACTGCTTCGCTCTTCCCATCGCCCCCAAGTCCTCATTCGTCGCCCGCACCCGATACAGCGCCACTGAATTCGTCGCCAACCGCATTTTGTACGGCTGCTCTCCGGTCATGTAGTCGCAATCCAGGCCACTAGCCAGCGACTGCCGAGTAATCTCATAGATTAGCGCCAGCGCCGGTGAATGTTTCTCATACTCCGCCGCAAACCATCCCGTATAAAACCGCCTGCACCCACCATCGCGCATTGTTACTACCGCGGCAGCCATCTGTCCGCCATTTTCTAGCGTGAAGACTTCAAACACCTCCGGCATCAACGCCGCCGCGCTGACCAAAAACTCAATGCGCACGGAATCGTGAAACAAACTCGATTCACTCTGCGCCGCCTTCGCCGCATAAATCGAACGCAAGAGCTGCGAATTCGCGCCGTCGTATCTTTTCAACTCAAAGCCCAGCCTCTCCATCCGCCGAAGATTGCGCGCCAGCCTGGTATGCCCTGTCGCAAAGTCTGCAGCCGACACTTGCGCGCAACTCGCACCTGGCGCAGCCGCAAACGGCAGCAATTCCAGCTCGTCAGTCACAACGTTCCGGTCACCTTCGCGAATTGCCACAATCTCCAGCGGATGCCCAAGTCCGGCCAATTTGCCCACAGCCGCCCGCAAAATCTCATCATCGCCCGTGTGTAGAAATACCCGATAGTCGAACAGCTCTTCACCCAGCAGCCTGATCGTTCCATCTCTATGCCGCAGGACCGCCGGAACAATAGCCGTACCATTCGGCGACTCCGCGCACACAACATACGGCTCTTCCCTGCCGGCAAACCGCTCCGCCGCCAGCAGATTCAACCCAAAACTTTGAAAGACCGTGTAATTCCCTGCCGCATACAGCCGCTCCCACAGCGGACGCAGCCGCAGCATCTCCCCGGTTGATCGGCAAACGCCAATTTTCAGATTTTGTGTCACCTGGATAAGACGTGCGAATGGGAGTTCCGGGATGTGTGGCCTTGATAGGTAACGTGGCTAAAGGCGCTTTGCGAGCATAATATCGAGACAATAAAGGAGCGAACGATGTCAGCCCTGAGGTGCAAAAAAACGGTTCTTCCAGCTGTAGCGATGTTGCTATTCGTTGTTGCTCCACGGCTCAAGGGGCAACGCAGGAAAGATGATCCCCATCGCCCGTCCTGCACCAGCGCTCCCTGCAAAAAGATCGAGTCTTTTTTGAAGGCTAATTTCTGCGGCGCTTCACCATTCGGGAATGGTCCGCAGAACGGCTGTGATACTCGTGCTGCAAAACAATTGGTAACCGGCGTTAACGTAATCGCAGCCTTCGATTGCGAATGGAGCGTAACGGACGGAAGGCCAAAATGCCGGCAGCGCAGTGCGCCACCGCCGGCAATCAGAAGCATTCTGGTGCGGGAAATGCGACGACTCGGCTTACCGGCGAGAGCGGAGAAGGAGATCTACTTTACCGTCTGGCAGCCTTCGTCCGTGAAATGGTTCCTTGCCGCGGCGGACTACGGCCAGGCAAATGCCAATCAACTAGCGCTCTGCCAGGTCATTATTGTTGTTGATCGAAGAGGACACGTTCAGGTGCTGCGGAAAGTGCAGTTCCAAAAAACAAACGCTGACGTGCCGACCGTCACCACTTGGTTTCCCCTGGGCATAGCCGACGTGGACGGCGACGGTCAGTTAGAAATCATCCTGGAAGGAGATGCCTACGAGAACCACTGGCTCGAAGTCGACAAGATGCACGGCGGTTCTTTCCGGACAGTATTTTCGGGCCTTGGTTATTACTTGTAAGTATTCTACTGATGTTAAACGGGCCTTGCCGCTCAGGGCCTACTTCAGCGAATCGCGATTTCCTCTATCCGGTTGAGATAGCGGTGGCTATGTACCGCAATATCCCTCGATCCGCTCTCTGGGTCGTGTCTGACGGCGGTCATGGACCGGCTTTCTTCGAGGCCGCGGGCCAGTTCGCTCAGACGGCGCTCACCTTCTTTCTCGGGTCGGCGCGCAGCCACAAGGATTGATGAGCCTGAGTGCTTAAGTTTCCGTTACCTGGCAAGTTGGCCATCAGATTAGACGGTCGCTCCGACGCATCCGCCCGTCACGCCCAGTTGGATTCTGGTCATATTTTTCTTGTTCCAAAAATTCCCATTTCGGTCCTTCATTTTCAATTTGTTGACTGCCCACCTGCCGCTCGGTACAATTTCTAAATGAAATTGAAATTGAATTTCATTTTCATAATCGAGTGATGACATCATGTTTTCCGCCCTGGTCGTGACATTGCGGGAAGGCGTCGAGGCCGCGTTAATCGTGGGCATCACGCTGGTTTACCTGTCCAAAATTGGCCGGCCCGACCTGCGTCGAACCGTCTACTTTGCCCTGGTCGCCGCCCTGTTTGGCAGCGTTGCCGGGGCCGTCGCTCTTTCCTATGCTCCCATCAATCAGGACAAAGTTGAAGGCTGGGTCATGCTGGTGGCCGCCGTTTTCGTGGTCAGCATGGTCATTTTCATGATGCGCACCGCGCGCAAACTCAAGGGTGAAATTGAAAACAAAGTCGGATCCCTGGCCGCGGGTGGCGGCTCCCAATGGGGCCTGTTTGCTTTCGTTTTCCTCATGGTCTTCCGTGAAGGTATTGAGACCGTGGCCATTCTCGCCGGCGTATCCCTGAACTCCACCGAGCTGATGAGCTTTCTGGGCACTCTTCTTGGTGTAGCCCTGGCGGTGGTTTTCGGCGTAATGTTCGTCAAGGGCAGCGTGCGCATCGACCTGCGCAAGTTCTTCAAAGTCACCACGGTCATTCTGTTCTTTGTTGCGGCCCAGCTCACCATCTCCGGCCTGCATGAGCTTTCTGAGTCCGGCGTTCTGCCTTCGAGCAAACGTGAGATGGCACTGATTGGCCCCATCGCCCGCAATGACTACTTCTTCCCTGTCACCATGCTGGCGCTGGTCGCGCTGATGGTTCTGCTGGAATATCGCCGCCGCAAGCCGGAAGCCGCCGCTGTCGCCACCAAAGCAGAAGAACGCAAGCAGCAGTGGACAGCCCAGCGCGAACGCCTATGGGCCGTCATGGTCTGCGTGACAGCGTTTGTCTTTATTACGACGATTACCGCTGAGGTCATCTACGCGGAAGGTCCACCGCCGCTTTCGCAAGCCACGGAAGTGACTTTCACCAACGGCAAGACCGTGATTTCCACCAAGGACCTGCCGCAGGGCGAATTGCAGCGCTATGCCGCCAACGTCAACGGCACCCGGGTTCGCTTCCTGCTGTATCGCAAACCCGATAACAAAGTTGTTTCTGTATTTGATGCGTGCTCAATCTGCGGAGGCGTCGGCTTTTACAAGGGCGCAACCGGCCTTATCTGCAAGAACTGCGCTGCGCCCATTAACCCGCAGAGCGTGGGACAGCCGGGCGGCTGCAATCCCATTCCCTTGCAATCAGCTCAGGATGGCGAGTCCATTGTGATATCGCTCTCTGACTTGGCCCTGCAGACTGGACAATTCTCAAAGTAATGTTCCTGCGATTGTTGTTCGAGTCATTCCGGAGGCAAAAGCGGCGCAAGACGGTGGCGCTTCTCGCCATTGCGCTGGGCATGAGCATTGCCACGGCCATGATCGCCGTCGGTACGGACATAGGCGACAAAATCAACCAGGAATTGCGCAGCCTGGGCGCCAATCTGGTGATCACCCCCATTGAAGACACACTCGATGTAAACATTGGCGGCGTCAATCTCAAACCGGCCAGCGAAGGCGCTTTCATCAACGAGCAGGACCTAATCAAGATCAAAGGCATCTTCTGGGGACACAACATCAAAGGGCTATGCGCCGTTTCTTAACGCGCCGCAGAAAATCCAGACCCGCAACGGCGAGATCAGCGCAGAGCTGATCGGCACCTACTTTGCCCAGCCGCTGCATTACGGCAAAGAGCAATTTACTACGGGAGTGCGTAGCGTAAATCCCTGGTGGAAGGTCGAAGGCTCATGGCCGCCCGATTATGGCGACTTCCCTGAGCAGCTTCCGCCCGACGTTCTGGCTGGCAGCAAGCTGGCGCAACAGGCCGGGCTCTCCATCGGCGATAAGATTGAAATCGGTGGCCGCAAATTGCGCATCAGCGGCATCCTTAATTCCGGCAGCGAAGAAGACCAGGCCATTGTTGCGCCATTGCACATCGCGCAGACGGTCCTTGGCCAGCCTAACGCCGTGCGCCGCGTGACCGTAAGCGCGCTCACCAAGCCCGAAGATACATTTGCCCGCAAAGACCCTGACAAGATGTCCCCGGCCGTGCGTGACCGCTGGTACTGTTCGCCTTATGCCAACTCAATCGCCTACCAGCTTCGCGAAGCCCTGCCTAACGTCCGCGTAGAGCAAATTCGCCAAGTCGAACAAAACCAGGGCAAGGTTCTTTCCCGCGTCTCCGGACTCATGCTGCTGCTTACTCTCGCAGCCTTGCTGGCAGCCGCACTTGCCGTCTCCGCCGCCATGGCCGCCACAATCCTTGAGCGCCGGCAGGAAGTGGGACTGATGAAATCTCTGGGCGCAGGCAATTCCGCCGTCGCTTCCCTGTTTCTCACTGAAGCGGGTTTGCTGGCTCTTAGCGGCGGCCTGATCGGTTTTGCTTGCCGGCGCAGCTGCTCGCCCACCGAATTGGACAAAGCATCTTCGGCTCCGCCATCGTCGTTCATCCGGTCGTGCTGGCTGTCGTTCTCTGTGCCGCCGTCATTGTTACCTTCATCGGCAGCGCCGGCGCTGTGCGCAAGGCCATGCAGTTTGATCCTGCGGTTGTGCTCCGAGGCGACGCATGACCCGCACCCAGCTTCTTCTCCGCTTGCTGTTTAAAGCCGCGTGGGTACGCAAGGACCGGGCCTTCACCGCGCTAGTTTCTGTGGCCGTGGTTGCCACCATCGCCACTGCGGCGCTCACGATTTATTCCGACTTGGAAGGCAAGCTCAGCCGCGAATTCCGTGGCTTTGGCGCGAACGTACTCGTCACAAAAACTTCGGGTGCCTTGACTGATGGCGAATTGTCCGATGTCCGCAAAATCGTCGGCAGTACCGGCGAAATCGTTCCCGTTGCTTACGCCATCGCGACCGAAACTACCAGCAATGCAAGAATCGTTGTCGGCGGCGCCGACTTAACTCAGCTTCGCCGCCTCAACTCATCGTGGTCTTTCAGCAATGCTGGCCAGGGTAGCGCTCTGGTCGGAGCCCGCGTGGACGAGACGATTACTCACGGCGCTCCCCTGCAACTCTCATTCGGCAAGACGTCTACCGTGATCAAGGCAGCAAGCGTTCTTCCATTCCGGTTCCGACGATGACAGTCGCATCTACATTCCCCTTGACGACTTTGTGCGCCTTACCGGCGTTCTGCCCGCTACTGCTCTTGTCCGCGTGGAAGGCCGCCCGCATGAAATTCAAGCCGCCATTTCCCGACTAAGCGCTACTCTTCCCAATATTGAAGTAAAACCGGTCCGTCAGATCACGCAGGCCCAGACCGCCGTTGTTGGCAAAACGCGCTCCGTCGTGCTCGCGTCTTCGGCAGTCGTGGTGATTCTGATCATGCTCTGCATGGTGGCCACCTTTACCGGTTCGGTCCTGGAGCGACGCAAAGATTTTGCTGTCATGAAAGCCCTGGGAGCTTCCAATCGGACGGTCAACTTCCTGTTCGCCTCTGAGGCCGCCCTGCTGGCTCTGGCCGGCTCCATAGCCGGATACATCCTGGGCTGCGGCATCGCGTTCTGGATCGGCAAGGCAAACTTTGATGCCGCCATCCTGCCGCAACCGATGCTCCTGTTTCCGGTATTGCTGGGAAGCGTAGCGTTGGCGTTGATCGCCTCCACTGCTCCATTAAGATTGTTGCAACAGATACAGCCCGCAGGGATCCTGCGAGGAGAATAATGCCGATTGAACTCAAGAACGTGACCCGGGTCTACAAGAGCAACGTCGAAGTGCGCGCGCTTGACGATGTTTCGCTCTCGGTCGCTTCGGGTGAGTGGCTGGCCGTAATGGGTCCGTCCGGCTCTGGCAAATCTACGCTGGTCAATCTGATGGGCTGCCTTGATCAGCCGACCACCGGCGAAATATGGATTCAACGGCATCAACATTTCTCAAGAATGACTCCGGCGGAGCTGAATCGCTTCCGCGCGGAAAAGATCGGCTTCATCTTCCAGCAATTTCACCTGATCCCGTATCTGACTGCTCTGGAAAACATCATGCTGGCGCAATATTTCCACAGCATGACGGACAAGACCGAAGCCCTGGCCGCGCTCGACCGTATGGGCCTCAAAGACCGCGCCGACCATCTGCCTTCGCAGCTTTCCGGCGGCGAGCAGCAGCGCGTATGCATTGCCCGCGCCTTGATCAATGATCCGCACATCATTCTGGCCGACGAGCCTACCGGCAACCTTGACGCCGTGAATGAAGAAATCGTTCTGCGCAAACTGCGTGAAATGCATGCCCAGGGACGCACCATCATTATGGTCACGCATGATCCCGTCGTCGCCCGCCTGGCTGACCGTCGACTGGAACTGCATCACGGCAAGATCGCCGCTCAGGAAATCTTTTCTCTCTCTGATGAAGAGCAGTTCGACGAAGTTCTGGAAGAGCTTTGGGTATTGGCGGAAAATGGGGAGCCTGCTGAGTTAGGCCGCGTTGAGGTCGAGGGCGCCTTGCCCATGCGGCTGGCGCTGGAGCGCATGAAGAGACTGGGGCTGGTGGATCTCACCGAGCACGCTCTGGAGCCTCATACGCACAAGCAGGTGCTCAACCGCTGCCATGTGGCTTTCCGTCCGGCCAGCGAGTACACCGGCCACGGCGATCACATGATCATCTTCACTGAGAAAGGTCGCAAGCGCGCCGAAGATGTCATCCGTCGTCACCGACTGGCCGAGCGCCTCTTCACCCAGACCTTTCACGTGCATGATGAGAAGGAAGTAGCGGAAGCAAGCCTGCAAGTTTGAGCACATCCTCTCGCCCGAAGCGACGGAGCGTATCTGCTCTTTCCTGGGACATCCGCGCACATGCCCCCATGGCAGCCCGATACCTGCAGGAGAATGCTGCCTTGCAAGCGAAGGCCAATGCGGCGGATCAACTAGTCCAACTTTTCCCTCATGTGCCCAGCCCATCAAAGGATTAAAACTGCTTCAGACTCATGCCCCAAAAACCAAAAAGGAGAGGCAGGTTCTCCTCTCCTTCTCAAGTGTGTGGATAATCGCAACTAAAACAGTCTGAAATCCACTTCTAAATTCATCGCCACAGCTACCGGCGTGCCATTTCTCTTACCCGGTTCGAACAGCCAGGTTTTTACCCGCTCAACGGCTTTCTCATCCAGGCCCATGCCCAGACTGCGGACCACTCTGATGTTGCGCGGACGGCCATCCGGACCAACCACTGCAGCCAGAACCACTGTGCCCTGATACTTTGCTTTGCGGGCTTCTTCCGAAAGTCAGGCTCAGGCGTGAACTTGGCTACTGGCGGAGATACTCCGATGTCGCCAATTTTATAAGTGCCGCCACCGAATCCGCCACCCTGTCCCGGACCATGTCCCGGACCGGCGCCGGAGCCGATGCCGTTATTGGTGCCAGATCCAATTCCACCGCCCGTGCCGGTTCCATTCGAAGCGGGGCCGCTAACGCGCGCCGACATGGGATTACCCATGTTCGGCATGTTGGGATTGTCCGGCAGTTTCACATTCGCCGGCGCAACCACGGTAGCTTCCATCGCGAGCTTGGGTTTGTTATTCAGTATCTCCACCGTCGGAGGTGTGAACTGCTCAGGAGCTACCTTCGGCAGGTGTCCTTTGCTTTCGAAAATCTTGGAAGCATTGCCGCCGCCACCACCGCCCGCCAGGGCTTTCGGCGCTTCAACCGGCTTCATGACCGGTTGATAATCGGTGAGAGGCGGAGCAATCAGCGTGAGGTGCTCTTCCGGCTTCACTACGGTAGCGGCTGTGCCCGCCCCAGAGCGAAACCGCAATCAGTGCCGCAATCGCCATTGCATGCAGTGTCAGTGACCCGGAGGTCGCTTTTTTCGGACGAGTGCTGCTCCATATCTCGCCCACGTTTACTGGACGTGAAGTCAGTCGGAGAGGCGGTAATTTTTCGGGGAAGATCGCTTCCTTGACGTTCAGAAATAGAGACGTCAGCATCGACTGATGCATCTGCGGAAGGCCACTGAGCTTGGGAACATCCTTACCGAAGAACTGATTGGGAACGATTACGTGATTCGCCATTGTGTCCGACCCGTAATACCTTTTCTTCACTACCGGATTCATGTGTTCTGCTTTCACTCATAGCAGATGAGGGAATCGGGGTGATGAGTTGTATTTCTCAGGTGAAGTTTATGTGCCTCATGTTCGCCCTGACGAGACTCCGCCGCTGGCGAGGAATTTTCTTTGGGCAATTCTCTGTCCTCGTGTTCCCTCAAATTCAAAGTGGGCGCGTGAGTCATTAGATTCATATTTGTCGCCTAGGTTTTGTAAGGTTTTGGTAAATTCGGTGCCCACTTTTGTAACCTTAGGGCGAAACCTCGACTGGCCCTTCGCGTGACGGGTAGCCTTTCACCTGACTGTTTATAATGAAGAATTAACCCATCTCGGAGTGAAAATGCGGCCGCCGCTCGAACTCAAGAAGACCCTGAATCTTCCTAAAACCGATTTCTCCATGAAGGCCAATTTGCCTCAGAATGAGCCAAAATGGCTTGAACGCTGGGAGAAGATGGATATTTACCGGAAAATTCGCGAATCTCGCCTCGGCGCGCCCAGTTATGTCCTGCATGATGGGCCTCCTTATGCAAATGGCGCCATCCATGAAGGCCATGCGCTCAATAAATGTCTGAAGGATTTTGTGGTTAAGTCAAAGACCATGGCCGGCTTTGATTCCCCTTACGTTCCCGGCTGGGACTGCCACGGCCTGCCCATCGAAATCAAGGTGGATGAGGCGCTGGGGCGCAAAAAGCTGGAAATGCCCGCCATCGCCGTGCGCCGGAAGTGTCGCGAGTACGCGGAAAAGTATCTCAACATCCAGCGTGAGCAGTTTAAGCGCCTCGGCATTCTCGGCCGCTGGGACCAGCCGTATTCCACCATGACCCCGCAGTATGAGTCGGTAATCGTGCGCCAGTTGTTTGACTTCATGGAAAACGGTGCAGTCTATAAAGGCCTGCGTCCCGTGTACTGGTGCATCCATGACAAGACGGCGCTGGCGGAAGCTGAAATCGAATACTCTAATCACACCAGCCCCAGCGTCTGGGTAAAGTACCGGCTTACCAGCGATCCGGCAAAGATCGATCCCGCACTGGCCGGGAAAAAAGTTTCAACCATTATCTGGACCACTACACCATGGACGCTTCCAGCTTCCATGGCGGTGGCGTTTCATCCCGATCTGGAATACGTGGCGCTCGAACACAATGGCGAGTTGTATATCGTAGCTGACGCGCTGGCCAAAGCGACCATCGATGCCTGCAGGCTCGAGGGCGCATCGACGGTTGCCCGCTTTCCCGGCCGCCAGCTGGAGTACGCAACGTTTGCCCATCCTTTTCTCGATCGGTCGATCCTGGGCGTGCTGGCGAACTATGTCACCACCGACCAAGGCACCGGTGCTGTGCATACTGCGCCGTCGCATGGCGCGGACGACTTTTACACTGGCACGAAGTACAAACTTGATCAGCGCACCAACGTGGACGAAGCAGGGCGCCTGCAAAATGGCATGCCTGAGTACGAAGGCAAGACGGTCTTTCAGGCCAATCAACCGATCATCGAGCTGCTTAAATCGCGCGGTGTGCTCATGGCGGAAGCCAAAATTGAGCATTCTTATCCGCATTGCTGGCGCTGTCACAATCCGGTCATTTTTCGGGCTACCGAGCAGTGGTTCATCTCCATGGAAGCTCCGGTGGAAGACAGCACGCTCCGCCAGCGCTCCCTTGACGAGATCAAGAAAGTTAAGTGGATCCCAGCCTGGGGCGAAGAGCGTATCAGCAATATGATCGCAACCCGGCCTGACTGGTGCATCTCCCGCCAGCGCGTCTGGGGCGTGCCCATCGCCGTGTTTTTCTGCGAAGGCTGCGGCAAGCTGCTGGAGTCAAAGGAATCACATACAGCCGTGGTCGACCTCTTTGCCCGCGAAGGCGCGGATGCCTGGTACACGAAAGAAGCCAGAGACATCCTGCCCGCCGGTACCACCTGCCCCGGTTGCAGAGGCGCGGCATTTCGCAAGGAGACTGACATCATCGATGTATGGTTTGAGTCCGGATCCAGCCATGCTGCCGTGCTGGGTCACGAGCCTGATCTTCCCTGGCCAGCCGATCTGTATCTTGAAGGCGGCGACCAGTATCGCGGCTGGTTTCACTCTTCCCTGCTCGTCGCCGTAGGTACGCGTGGGCATTCGCCGTATCGCGCTGTAGCCACCAATGGCTGGACGCTCGATCCCCAGGGCAAGGCTACGTCCAAGTCTCTTGGTAACGGAATCGATCCTGTCGAAATCGCCAAGAAGCTCGGCGGAGAAATCATCCGGTTATGGGTTGCGTCGGTCGATTTTCAGGAGGACGTTACCGTCTCAGAAGACCTGATGAAGCAGGTCGCGGAAAACTATCGCAAAGTTCGCAACACCTTCAAATACCTGCTCAGCAATTTGCCGGACTTTGATCCCACGCAGCACGCAGTCAAATTCGACGAGTTGCAGGCTCTCGACAAATACTGGCTCCTGCGCACCTCAGAATTGGCCGATCGCGTCCGCAACTATTATGAGAGTTTTGAGTTTCACCGCATCTATCACCTGGTGAACGAGTTTGCCGTCGACTTGAGCACCGGATTCATCGACGTGGTTAAGGACCGCCTCTACACCTCAGCCCCCGATTCGCTTGCGAGACGTTCCGCCCAGACCGCAACTTGGCGCATAGCGGAAGCCCTGGTGCGTCTGGTGGCTCCAGTCATGAGTTTTACTGCCGATGAAATTTGGTCATTTCTTCCAACGGTTGCCGGACGCCAGGAGAGCGTCCATCTGGCGCACTTTCCTCAGCGGGACGACGTCACCGGCCCTGTGGGCGATCTTGCGGGAGCAGAAGCGGTCTGGAGAGATTTTGAGAAATTGATGAAAGTTCGGGACGCGGCGCTCAAAGCACTGGAAGTCGCCCGCCAGGAAAAAATCATCGGCAGCGCATTGGAAGCGGCAGTCACCGTGACGGCCCCGGAAGAACTTGTGCCGCTGTTGCTGCGCTATCGCAATGACCTGCGTTTCCTGCTGATCGTCTCCGGGGTTGAAGTTAAATCCGACTCGGGCGGGAACGGTAACACGCCGTTGCACGTATTAGTAGAGAAAGCGCCGGGACAAAAATGTGATCGCTGCTGGAACTACTCAACCCATGTTGGAGAAAACGAGCGTTACCCCACGGTTTGTGAGAGATGCACGGCAGCGCTGAATGAGATTGAAAGCGAATTGGTAGGCTAAAAAGACGCGGCGGTGCAGAATCGCCGGGCAAGATGAAACGTCTAATGGAAAGCAATGCGGAAGTACCACATCATGATCGCCGCTCTTATCGTCCTCTGTGACCGGATGACGAAGTGGCTGGTGCTGCAAAAAATCACCCTGCATGACAGCATTGACATTGTCCCCGGCGTGTTCCGCCTCACCCACGTTCAGAACCAGGGCGCAGCCTTTCGGCCTGTTCGCTGAATCACCCTCGGAGTGGCGAGTGGCTATGCTGATCCTGTTTTCGCTGGCGGCTCTCGCCGTAGTCTCTGCCCTGCTCTGGAAGAATGGCAATGCATTGAACACCACCGCCATCGCGCTGTCGCTCGTCTTTGGCGGCGCGCTCGGCAATTTGTGGGACAGGGTAACGAGCGGGCGAGTCATCGATTTTATTGACTTCTATCTCGGTTCGCATCATTGGCCGGCCTTCAATATTGCCGACAGCGCCATCGTAGTGGGTGCTCTCCTGCTGCTGAGTGAGATCTTCCTGACGCCACAAGAGGAGAAGCCCCGGGAAGAGAAAGTGGCAACCCAGTAAGATAAGCCCCATGCCCAAGCGCCCTCTGTTGATCGCACTCGCCGTGCTGCTGCTGGATCGCATTACTAAATGGGCCATTGGGCAAACCATCCCTCTGGAAGACGCTGTCAACATCATTCCCGGCTTTTTTCGCCTGACCCACCTGGAAAATACCGGCGCCGCTTTCAGCCTCTTTGCCGATTCCACCTCGCCCTTCAGGACCGCTCTGCTGATTGCTTTCTCCCTGGCAGCTCTGGCCGTGGTTTCTGTTTTGTTATGGAGAGACCGCAGCGTCTTCAACGCGGGTACTCTGGCGCTCTCTCTGATTCTTGGCGGAGCCGTGGGCAATCTCTGGGACCGACTTACTGATGGCAGGGTTACGGACTTTCTGGATTTCTACATCGGCGCTCACCACTGGCCGCCTTTCAATGTTGCCGATAGCGCCATCGTAGTGGGTGCTCTGCTGCTTCTCGTGCGTATGCTGCGCAAAGATCAGCAGCTTGAACACGCACTCTGCCCCCTGAGAACTGCCGGGAGTTCCACGTCTGCTGCTCTGTCCTGAGCAGCGCATTATTTTCGAGAGCTGCTACTTCTCTTGAACATCTCTTTTGAAATCGCGCTTCATCTTATCCGGCAATTACGCGGACATTCCGCACAAACGCCTGGGGAGCCACTTCACATGCTGCATAAAAAATTCTGGGTTCTTGTTTTTTGCCTTGGATTTCTTTTTCCGCTGATGTCACACGCGCAATCACGTGACGTTGACAAACGCGATCTTCGCGGCATTAGCCCGCAACACCATAAATACATCTTCTCCGTGCTAGGGGGAGCAGCCGTCGGGGCAGGACTGGGCTACGTTCTGCCGGGCGAGAAAACACCTTTGAAACTTGCGCTTATTGGCGGCGGCGGAGCCAGTACCTGGTTCCTGCACACGCATCGCGCAACACTTGGCGAATTCCGGGATTGGGGCATGATCGCTTCAAATACGGCGCTGGGTACCGGAATCGGCTGGCTCGGCTGCAATTGTCACGATGGCCTGATCGGCGGCGCATTGCTGGGCGGCGGCGGGACCGCAGTGTGGGAAGCGCTCAAAAACGATCACGCTGCAAGAAACACGTTTAACAGTACGAGCAAATAAAGCTTTTTCCTCCGCTGAACCAGAAGAGCGCAGGCCGATGGGGGCTTGCGCTCTTTTGCTTAGCAATTAGCAAATGGCAAATAGCTCTTGGCTCTTGGGAATGCGATTCCACTGTGATAAAAATATTTTCGGATCGCGACGCTGTGGGAGCAAGCACACAACGCTAATTGCCAGTTGTTAATTACTAGCTGCTAGCTTTTCGAATACAGCAGCTTGTAGATCACCGCGTTGCGCATGATGGCCTGAACGTATTCACGCGTTTCAGTAAACGGAATGGACTCGACAAACTCTTCCACGTCGGCAAAGTTTCCATTTTTGCGCCAGTCATTCACGCGGTCCTCGCCGGCGTTGTAGGCAGCCAGCGCGTATTCCACCTGACCGTCGTAATGATCCACGATGTGCTTAAAGTAGCGCGTACCCAGCCGCAGGTTCGTATCGGCCACCAGCAACTCATCGGAAGAGAAATGCTTGATCTTCATCTCCTTGGCCATTCCCTTGCCGACGCTCGGCAACAACTGCATCAGCCCCATGGCATTTGCGCGAGAAATGGCGGCAGGATTAAATTCAGATTCCTGTCGAATCAACGATGCCACCAGATGTGGATCGAGCCGGTTGGCCGTTGCATCACGCTTCAACTCTTCCCAGAAGGGCCGGGGGAACAGGCCTTCCCACACGGGGCGCGGGATCTGTGGGATTTCTGCCGCAAAATAGCCGGGCACGGCGCGCTTCAGCGTTTCAATCGAGCGTATGTAGCTGCCCTGCTCGTTGTAAATCTCGGCTACGGATTTGGCTTCCCACGGAGGCGATCCCGGGCTGGCGGCCTGCATCTCCGCTACGGCGAAGTCATAGAGTGCGGCATTCGCCAGAAGCTGCGCTTTTTGCGCCCGTATGTTGTCTGCCGGCGCTTCCCAGTCACGTGGAGGCGCTTGTGGACGCGGAAGGCTGTCCAGCACTGGCGGGTCGACCATCTCTTCGCCCACTTTGCTCAGGCGTTCCCGCGCTAAATTCGCGTAATAGAAGTAGCGATAATTCTCCGCCAGCTTCTGATAGTATGCGCGGGCCAGCCCCTTATTGCCCTCATCCTCGGCCATGCGGCCGCGCCAGTAAATGGCGTTGGGCACTTCCGCCGAGTTGGGATACATGGAAAGCTGCTCTTCAAAAAGTCGTTTCGCATCGTCTTTCTTCCCCATGCGATACGTCAGCCATGCGGTCTTCCAATGCGAGTACGCTGAGGCCTTGCCGTTCTTCTGCCGCTGATAAACCTCGGCATAAAACGGCGTTGCCGTTTCATAGTCGTGCCGCAGCAGGTACATATTGCCGGCGGAAAGCAGCGCGTCACTCATCCATGTGCTCTCCGGCGCCAGCGTGCGCAGCTGCGCTACATAATCACGGTTCTTTTGCCCGTCGTCTTTGTCGCGCGCAATCTCGGCAAGAAAATAGAGTGTCTGAGCCTTCGCGTCCACTAAGGCCGATTGGTTCTGCAAAATGCTTTCAAACAGATGCTGCGCATCGTCGCGCTTGTGATTGCGATAAAGTGCTGCCGCGAATTCCACTTGCAGATCGATCAGTTTGTCCGGCGGCGCCTGCTCCACCAGCGGACTCAGTTCATTCAACGCATCCTGAAAGCGCCTGCCTTTAGTCAACAGCAGGACACGAGTATGTCGCTGATCAAAACTGCCTGCCGGTTGCAGCTCTCCCAGATTGCGTAATTCAATTGCCGCGGCTTCGGCCTCGGCACTCGTCGGCATTTCGAAGTAAAGTTTATGGAAGATATCGCTGGCTTTGCTCTTGTCTCCGGCTGCCAGATAGGCTCGCGCCAGAGTGATTTCGATATCGGACTTCACCGGCTGGCGATGCTTTTCCAGAAATGCGGCCGCCTTTTCAGGTGCGCCGGTCGCCATCAGCGCCGTGGCATAAAGCATGGCGGCATCATGGGACTGAAGCGAGTCCGCGTATTTCTCGTCAAAACCATCCAGCGCTTCCAATACCGCCGCGTGATTATTCTCACCCTGGTAGGTTACTGCCTGCAGATAAGCCAGGTAATCTCCCAGCAGCGGCTCCAGTGACTTGGCGCGAACCCATGCCGACCGTGCGCTTGCAAAATCTTTGTCGAGATAGTGCGCATAGCCGGCCACAATCCATGCCAGCGGCCCGGCATCATCTTTCGCATGCCTGCGTGCGTATGCTTCCACGCCCTGATAAGCCTGCGGCGTGCGATTTTCCAGAAGCTGCTGCGCCATGGGCCGCAGATCGGCGGAGGCAACAAAGGCGCGTCTGATATGGCCAAGCTTGCGCGTGGCCTGCGCATTCTTTTGCGCGGTCGCTGCCGACTTTTTCGATTTGGCGGACGGTGATTTCTTTCTGGCTGCCTGGAGGGAAAAGCCCGCCGGAACCGACGCCAGCACTATAAGAAGAGAGAGTAGGAAACGTCTGACCTGCACTGATTTCAACTTCGCGGAAAACCGGCGCCCATGAGGGAAACATCATTGTCCGCCAGTATTCTGATTAATTCCTGTGTAAAGTAGTCGGCTGAAGCGACAGCGGACTCCGCATATCTTTTGTCGTAAGTGGACCGGCTCTTCTCGATGTCCACTTTCAACCGGTCATACAAGTCTTTGTGCTGTCTGCCTTCTTCAACCCTGGGTTGATTGTACAGCTTAATCTCTTCCACCAGTAGCTTGGCAAATCGGCGAGCCTTCTTATGAAGTTCGTCCTCTCCTGAGCCCGAAGTAGCTGGCGCGGCAGTTGGCGCACTCGATGCCATGGCGGCCGCCGATTGGATTTGCGGAACGTCCTCCGTGGCCGATCCCGCCAGCCTTGCGCAGTGCCGCCAGTTCCAGCCAGATCGCCGCAAAGCGTGTCAGGGCCTGGAGACCAGACGCATCAAGTGTGCCGCCGGGAACAGTGCCGGCGTCGGCATAAATCACAGCCGCGACCTTGTCCTTTACCACCAGCGGCAACACCAGGCATTGGTCGTCGGCTGGCGCCTTCATCGAGTTGATAAATCCGGCGTCAAACTCCTGGGCTGAACCTCCGGCGGGATTGCGTGCCTGAATTGCCTTCTCCACCAGGCCAGAGCCGGCGTTGACATTCACAGTCTTGATGGCTTCGTTATCTTCAAAACCGATTCCCTGCCAGCCATTGATCGCGCTGCCCTTTACTACGAACAGGGCCACCCGTCCGGCAAATCTAGCCTCGCCTTCCAGCAGATGGCGTAGGATCTCCGCTTGTGAACCCGATTCATGGATGGAAGCAGCTGCGGCGTTCAGCAGGTCACTGGGAGAAGACCCCGGCGCGGGCGCAAGGGACTCCACCACCTCCACCGCGCGGCGCACGATTTCAGAGCGAAGCCGGGGCAGGGCTGCGTCAAGCACCTCAGTAACCGCCTCTTCAATGATGTTTTGGATTTCTGTCGGACGTGGCATGCCTTGGCCGCGATTATAAGGGTTCCCCAGCCAGTATCAACCCCTGAGATTACTGATGTCTACACCTCTGGCATCTTAGTCGTTACCCGCGGTCGGCAAATAACCGGGTTTTAACCCAGCCTTGAGCCGCAGGACGACGCAGCTATTCCACCACCAGCTTTGCCACCATGTCGTCATGGTGTGGACCACAGATGATACCGCAGACCACCTTGTATTCGCCTTTAGGCGGGTTTTTCAGCGTAACGATTGCTGGCTGGCCCGAGCGTACTGGCTCTTTAACGCCCAGACCGGGCACGTCAAAACCATGTTGAACGTCAGCCGTGGAAACCTCTAACTCCGTAGTCTGACCGGCTTTAACATGGATGACGGACGGCTCAATGGTGTATTTCTTCATCACAACCCGAATGTGCTCGTCAGCGTACGACTTGGACTGGTTTCGGCAGCCAGCCGCGACGATGGCAAAACTTAAGGCAAATAAGAGAAGTAAGCTTTTATTCATATGGGATATGAGCAGTTGATGTAACAAAAAGTTACGCGCCCAGTCTTATATAAGTCCTTGAATTTATTTCGTCCCCAGGCCCTTTTGGGGCGCAGAACATAGTAAATTAATTTTTGAGTCGGAGCGGCATGGAAACCATCCAAAAGAAGGCCGAGGAAGGTATCACCAGCGAAATGGCGCTTGTCCAGGCCGCCAAGAAAGGCGACCTGGAGGCATTCAGCGAGCTGGTGAAGCGGTATGACCGCAATGTCTTCCGGATAGCGCAGCACATCACGCACAACGAGGAAGATGCCCAGGACGTGGTCCAGGACGCATTCCTCAAGGCGTATCAGAATCTTGAGCAGTTCCAGGGAAACTCAAAGTTTTACACCTGGCTGGTTCGGATCGCCGTAAATGAAGCGTTGATGCGGTTGCGCAAGCGGCGCAATGACCGGACTGTGTCACTCGATGAAGACGTCGAGACAGAAGATGGGTCCATCCCGCGCGAAGTCGCGGACTGGAGCCCGAACCCGGAACAGCAGTATGGGACTTCAGAGCTAGGCGACATCCTGAAGAAGACCATTCAGGGGCTATCACCCGGCTTTAGGACGGTATTCGTTTTACGCGACGTGGAAGGACTTTCTACGGAGGAGACAGCAGAAATGCTGAGTTTAAGCGTACCTGCGGTAAAATCGCGATTGTTGCGGGCGCGTTTGCAGCTCCGGGAACGTCTGTCCAGGTATTTCAAGAATAAAAAGGGCGGAGACGGCCAACAGTGAAATGCACTGAATTTTTAAATGAGTTGACCGATTATCTTGACGGCAAGATCACCGAGAACCTGAAACTCGAACTCGACGAACATCTCCATTGGTGCCACGAGTGCCACGTCGTGATGAACACCACCAAGAAAACCATCGAAATTTATCGCGATAATGAGCTTTACGAGCTCCCAGAAGGCCTCCGAAACCGCCTCCACGACGCCATTATGACGAAATGCCGCAAGAGTAAATCTGAAAAGAAATCGATCACTTAAAATATAATCCCTTCATTTTCATAGATATAGGCTGAAATAAGTGTATTTATTACATGATTCAGGGCATGAGAGAACTTTTGCTCGTTAGGCGACGAACCTTTTTCAGGTACTCGGAATCTAATGTAACAGTACGAGGGAACATGAACTAATATGTACATTAGGACATGTCCTGTAGTACACTCTTGTCTGAGTTGGCAAGTTAAACCTTCCAGGGAGACCCGTAGTTGGGGGTTGGTGAATTATGGCGAGTCTGCTCGATGTCCTGTTCGGTTGTAGCCACAAGAATTTCAGCTTTCCCATTACGAAGCGGCCTGGCCAGCGGCTGTCACCGGCGGCACAGCTCACCGGCACATATGTGGCATGTCTCGGCTGCGGGAAAGAATTCCCGTATGATTGGCATGAAATGAAGATAGTCGAATCCATGCCGAACAAAGCAAAGGGTTTAGCGGCAAATGCAGCCGAGTCTTTTGCCGGCAAATAAGGACTTTCAGCTAGCTTTTCAAGCAGGTCAGGTTTAAGAAGGCGGAAGCCTCAAATCCTTCCGCCAGCATCTTCTGACAGGTCTTTAGCCGCCCTCTAACCTGTTTTACCCGACCGGGCGCGCAAGATTAAATTCATTTCTTATTGTGCCTTTTTGTGTCATGATTCCGTCCAGATTTGGAGGAATTCCATGAACACTTCCGGTGGATCCAAACCGTCTCGCAATTATGGTGTATTTCGACGTAGCCTCAGTCGCCAGCACGTCCGGCTGACAGAATCAACTTGCAAGAACTGCCGTTCCTTTGTTGCAGCCAGTGTGCGCCCGGAGCTGCTGGATTTTATCGAAAGACTTCACTTCTGCATCCTGCAGAGCCAGTTTTCCTCGAAGGCAGTTACATAGAACAGCACAATCATAAAAACAAAACAGGCGGCTCAATGAGCCGCCTGTTCATATTTAAGCGAGAAGGTATCTGTTACTGGTCGCGACGCTTTAACGTCGGACGATCGTCATCCTTTTTGTCGCCATCTTTGGAGGCCGTTTGCTGGCCGCGCCGCAGGCTTGGTTTATTAGGATTATTGGCATCGTCCACTTTGTGCCGGTTTTCAATAGCAGCGAGCCGCGCCTTCATATCATTGAATTCAGACGTGGTCTCAACGTACTGGTCTTTTGCCGGCAGGATGGTGGCAATCTCCTCCTGCGACTTGGTAATGCGGTCCGGGGTTTGAGGATGGTCAGTAAAAACCTTGGCCATCGATCCTGGCTTCTTCTTTTCCTGGGCCTGGATCTTTTCAAAAAAGTTCACAAACTCATTGGGATCGTAGCCGGCTTTGTACATGTACTGAATGCCCAGATAATCTGCTTCAGCCTCAAATCCGCGAGAGAATTTAAGGAACGTCATGGGTATGCCGATGCCGGCAGCTTCCCTTGCCGCCAGACCAATTCCGCCGCCCACAAAGATCAGCGGCAGGCTGGCGTAATTGATGAACTGGTAGCGCGTAAGTTGGCGCGTGGTGTGGCGGGCGGCCACGTGGGCAATCTCATGCGCCATCACGCCGGCCAGCTCGGCTTCGTTGTCGGCAGCCAGAATAAGCCCGGAGTTTACATAGAAGAACCCGCCCGGCAGCGCCATGGCGTTGATGACATCAGAGTCAACCACCTTAATCGTAAAGGGGACCTTGGCATCTGAGTTTCGCACCAGATTCTGACCGACGCGGTTCACATATTCGTTGATGGTAGGATCGGTCACCAGTTTCAGGCTGGCCTCAATCTGCGTGGCGTACTCCTTACCCATGCGGATTTCGCTCTCGATTGAGTACCAATCCCAGCCAGCGACTTTGCGGTTGCCAATGGCGTCCACATCGTCCTTGCCGCCGCTATGCTTATTTTTGGCGTCTTTTTTGTCTTTCTTGTCCTTTTTATCTTTGTCTTTGTCTTGGTCTTTCTTGTCTTTATCTTTGTCCTGGTCAGCGGCAGGCTGTTCCTGATCGGCTACTGGCTGGGTCTGGCTCTGATCGGTAGCAGCGGGCTTTTGATTGGCAGGCTGAATCTGGCTTTGATCAGTGGTTGTCGGCTTTTGATCGGCAGGCTGCGATTGATTGCTCGGAGTCTGTGTTTTGGATTTATCGTCCTGGGTCAAAGCCGCGGAAGACAGGCTGATGCCAGCGACCAGCATAAGCGGAAGTAGAAAAGAACGGAATTTCATAAGCACACTCCTGCCGAAATGGGGCTTCTGGGAGAGGACACCCTCATTATAGCGCCCAGACAATACCTGCCTGAAAATTTAGATTTCTCCCGTAGAAGATGCGATGCACAAATCCTCAGGGTTGGTTACCTGCGGAGACGCGCTGAAACGAGTAAAGTTTAGTAAAGTGCCGGCCTTCAGACGGGTTTCGCTGGTTGGAGGAGTCACTCTGAGGATTTCGACACGCTTTGCCCGCCACTCGCCGGATGCATCCTGATGGGCGGTAATCCTCACTTCCTGTCCTGTGCTGAGGCAATCAGAATTGCATTTATGGCGCTCACTCGCGGGTACTTCTTCGCCAAACACAATCTCAGCGTGCGCCACTTCCACCCGGCGCAGCATCTGGTTTCTGCCCTTGACGAAAACCCAGCCTTTAACCACGGGTTCATTGGCAGGCGGATCAGCGATCTTACCGCTGAACGTCCCATCGACCGCGAAGGCAGTCGGAGTTCCAACCAGCAGCACAAGAGCGATACTCACCACCCAGCAGATCAGCCTCATATTCATTTCTGATGCAGAGCTCTGGGACGGCGTTCCCTGCTTAGTCGTAATACTCAAGCCCAAGATGGGTGATAAGCTGCTCGCCACGCAAATGGCGCAACGTGTTTTTGAGCTTCATCAGCTGAATGAAAAGATCGTGCTCAGGGTAAAGCCCGGGGACGGTCATCGGAGATTTCAAATAAAAACTCAGCCACTCCTGGACACCCAGACCGGCGAGTGCCTCGCTGCGCTTGGCCAGGTCAAGAAAAAGAACCAGGTCGAGTACGATCGGCGCCGCCAGAATGGAATCCCGGCACAGGAAATCCACCTTGATCTGCATCGGATAGCCCAGCCAGCCGAAGATATCGATGTTGTCCCAGCCTTCTTTATTGTCACCGCGTGGCGGGTAGTAGTTAATGCGGACTTTGTGGTGAATGTTCCCGTAAAGGTCGGGATAAAGCTCAGGCTGAAGAATGCGGTCGAGCACGGAAAGCTTGGATTCTTCCTTGGTCTTGAATGAGCCCGGATCTTCCAGCACCTCTCCGTCACGATTGCCCAGAATGTTGGTGGAAAACCATCCGCTCATTCCCAGCATGCGCGCCTTGAAGCCGGGAGCAAGAATCGTCTTCATCAGCGTCTGGCCGGTCTTGAAGTCTTTTCCCGCGATCGGCGCATTGTTGGCCTTGGAGAGTTCCATCATCACCGGAAGATCAACGGTCAGGTTCGGCGCGCCATTGGCGAAGGGAACGCCTTCCATCAGCGCCGCGTAGGCATAAATCATTGACGGCGCGATGTTAGGATCGTTTTCTTTCAAGCCGCGCTCAAACGCGTCCAGTGATTCGTGGACCGCGCTCTGCTTGGTGAATGTCTCCGTGGACGCGCACCAGATCATCACTAGCCGGTCAGCCTTGGATTTCTTTTTGAAATCACGGATGTCGGCGCGCAGCTGCTCTGCCAGGTCGCGCTTGTTTTTGCCTTTCTTCACATGTTTGCCGTCCAGCAGTTTCACGTAGTTGCGATCAAAAACCGCCTTGCGCGGCTTAATGGACTTCATGAACGGCTTGATCTGGTTGAGCAAGTCTTTCTCGAGCACGCCGGCGTTCATGGCGGCCGCATATGCGTCTTCTTCAAAAATGTCCCAGGCAGTGAAGACCAGATCCTTCAAGTTGGCCAGCGGGACAAACTTGCTGATCTTAGGCGAACGATTGTCCGTGCGCTTCCCCAGCCGAATAGTGCCCATCTGCGTAAGCGATCCAATGGGCTTGGCGATTCCCTTGCGAATGGCCTCAACTCCGGCAACAAACGTGGTGGCTACAGCCCCCATGCCGACAATCATTACGCCCAGTTTGCCGCGGGCAGGAGCTATTTTGGTCGCAGTCGTCTTTTCAGCAGCAGAAGAAGCCATTAATACGAAACCGTCCTTGATGTGAGTGGAAACCTTTTATCTTCTCGTATTGAGCGCGGTTTGTAAACTCCGTTTGCGAGAATGCGTCCTTTCAAAATTCGACCGGGAGCGCCCTGACGCCTCGCAAGACCAGTCCCGGCTTCCAGCGAATTTCGTTGCACGGCACTGCCAGATGCAATTTCGGGATGAGTTTAAGCAGGGCTGTGATGGCGATTTGACCTTCAAGCCTCGCAAGGGGAGCACCCAGACAATAGTGTGCCCCCATTCCGAAGGACAAGTGCCTGTTATTCGTCCGTGTGATGTCCAACTGGTCCGCGCGCTCGAATTGCTGTTCGTCTCGATTCGCTGAAGCAATCACTACATAAACCCTGGCGCCCGCAGGAATCGCGGTTCCACTGAATTCAACCTCTTCCGTCGCATAGCGTTCCGTGGCCATCTCCAACGGACTATCAAAGCGGAGCATCTCTTCCACCGCGGACGCAACCAGAGAAGAGTCACCGCGCAATTTTTCCATTTGCTCCGGATGTGTAAAAAGCGCCAGCATTCCATTTCCAATGAGATTAACCGTTGTTTCATGGCCAGCAATCAGCAGCAGGAAAATCATGGCAAGCATCTCGTCTCCGTTCATCCTGTCGCCGGCCTCTTCCGCTTGGATCATTGCTGTTGTAAGGTCATTTTCGGGATGCACCTGCCGCAGCCGGACCAATCGGCGGATGTAACGGAGAAACGAAATCACGCTTGGAATGGCCTTCAATGCCCCGAACTTGGAGGATTGGGACGACACAATCGCGTTTGACCAGCGATGGAACTTGCCTTGCTCTCTCTTTGGGATACCCAGCATTTGTGAGATCACAGCAACCGGAAGCGGCAAGGCGAATTCAGCAATTAAGTCCATACGCCCACGGGGCTTGGCGGATTCAATCAGCTCTTCTGAAAGTGTTTCAATGGACGTACGCAGAGTCTCAATCAATTTAGGGGTAAATGCTTTGTGCACCAGGGTACGCAACCGGGCATGGTCGGGATCATCCAGATCAAGCATATTGCGCGCCAACGGCTCGAAATACGCAGGCACCCAGGGTGGTTTTTCGTTTAAATTCGCTATGTCTTTAGAGAGCCGTTTATCTTTCAATGCGTTGAGCGCATCGTCATAACGCGTAATCAGCCATGCACTGTGCCCGTCGGGAGTGATGAACTGAATAACCGGATTTTTACGGCGCAGGCGCGCGTAGAAGGGGTATGGATTCGATCTGAATTGAGGCCCTGCAAGCGCTGCCAGTTTCGGCACTGCAAGCTTCAAACCTGCCACTTAGGAAACCTCCTGGGCGCCCACCCGGCCCTTCCACTTCGACCACACAAACCAAGTGAATCCGGCCACCAGCACCATGATGATCACTACGTCGAGCCGATGGAACCATTGTTTTAGCCTTGGATCTTTGTCCCAGTGCTCGCCAAGCTTCATGCCGATCCAGGCCAGCACAAAGCACCATGGCCATGAGCCGATAAAAGTAAACAGATGAAACCGCAAGCGCGGCATCTTAGCGACGCCCGCAGGCAGCGCGATGAATGTCCGGATCACGGGCAGCAACCGCCCGACCAGAACGGCAGCCGCGCCAAAACGTTTGAAGAAGCGTTCCGCCAGATCCAATTCATGTCGGCCGAGAAAAATATAAGCTCCATATCGCTCAATCAACGGTCTTCCGCCGTAGTGACCGATTTCATAAGCAATCACCGACCCCAGATTGCAGCCGATCGCGCCTGCAGTGGCCGCCAGCAGCAGATTGAATTCGCCTTTGTACACCAGGTATCCGGCAAAAGGCATGATGATTTCCGACGGGCAGCGGAATACATGCCGACTCAATTGCCATCAGCAGCAGCACGCCAAGATACCCGGCTTTCGAGATTACAGCGATGATGAACCCGGCGAGGGCGCAATGATTTTTTCAAGCATTCAGTGGAGGTCTTTAAGAAATCCTCTAAATCAGAAATCCTGTGAGTCCTGGGTGAAGGTATAGCCCGGCAAGGTCATGCCGCTATCGTCCTTGGTGATCTTTACGCGAATGGTTTCGGCGTCCGGCGCGCTGACTTTGGCCGGGCGCAACATGGCGTATTGCGTAAACAATTCACCATAAACTTTTGTGACGAGAAAATTGTCGCCGTTTTCATCGCTGCGCCAGACCTGGCCGGCTTGGATCGCTTTGACCATGATGAAGACTACTGAGTGATGCGCCAATGCGTCAATCCGGCAATTTGCCGCTGAACAATGCTTCTAACCCCGCGGCCGGGCAACGGACGCCGACATAAAACGTGCCGAACAGGCATAGACGGCGCTGACTTCGTCAAAACGCATCTCGTAAATCAACTTCTTGAAGATGAGCGGATCGTCGGCAAAAAGGTCCACGCCCCACTCCCAGTCGTCAAAACCAATCGACCCGGTAATGATCTGCCGAACGGTCCCGGCATAGCGGCGTCCCACCAGTCCGTGCTCTTCCATCTGCCGCTGGCGCTCTTCAATGGGCAGGCTGTACCAGTTCTTATCTTCGCCGCGACGGCGGTCCATGGGATAAAAACAGATGTAGCGTTCGGCGGAATCTGCGGAAAGAGCCGCGGACGCATCGCCTCTGTCTGGCGCTTGATCGTCTCTTCTATAACAGCATTCCACTCCGGCGAATGCGGCTCAGTTCCCTGCTCCCGCAAAGTGCGATACAGCTTTACTGAAGAATCGTAGAGGCCAAGCTCCACCACGGATAGATACGACGTAGTCTGCTCCAGATAATCGCTCAGGCGCAGCCGGGAGATGGCCAGTTCGGCCGCCTTAAGCTGGTCAAATGAGTTGCGGAAATGCACCACCAGCAGATCGCCTTTGTGTCCCAGCAAGGAAAACATCGCGGTCTGGCCGGTAACGTCATTTTCCATCTTCAGCAGCGCGGCAGAAGCTTCAACGGCAATTTCATGCTGCTGCGCCTGGCTCAGTTTGCGCCATTCCGCCCAGCGGAAGCGAAACATCTGATGCAATACGCTGGAGCCTTCAAGGGTAAGCGGTACCGCATGCAGGTCACTGCCTGGGATTTTCATCTCTGCCTTTGTGGTGGTTGCCATCTTGTTCTTCCCTCTGCCTATTGTGATTGTAAGCCCGCTGCTTTAGATTTTGTGTCTATGCCCTCTGCAAAAACGTCCGCTGCAAAAACGCCCGGCTCCAATCAAAGCCGAAAACGAAAGCCACATCGCCGGCAACAGCCAACGAAGCAAAAATCCGGCAAGACCAAGGCGTCCAAGGGCAGCTATGATCCGCTGGCCCCGGAACGCGTCCAAGACATTCTAAATCGGCTGGACCAGCGCTACCCAAACGTTCGCTGCGCGCTGCACCACAATAACGCCTGGGAGCTGCTGATTGCCACGATCTTATCGGCTCAGTGCACTGACGTGATGGGTCAATAAGGTCACACCCGGGCTGTTCCAGAAATATCCCACGCCTACAGGCCTTGGCGGCTGCTTACTCCGGAACAGCTTGAGCCCGACCTTCGGCCAACAGGCTTTTTTCGCAACAAAGCCAAATCGGTTGTCGGCGCGTCCAAAGGCGATGATGGAAAACTTTGGCGGCCACGTGCCGGATGAGATGGATAAGACTTCTTACCCTCCCCGGCGTGGCCCGAAAGACGGCCAATGTTGTCCTGGGTTCATGGTTCGGGCAAGGCGTGGGCAGTTGTGGTGGATACGCATGTGCATCGCATTTCCCGCCGCCTGGAGCTGACAAAGTCCGACGACCCAAGAATATTGAGCAAGACCTGATGAAAGTGATCCCGCAGCCGAAGTGGATCGATTTTCGCACCAGATCATTCATCACGGCCGCGCTTTATGTATTGCGCGCCGGCCCAAATGCGCGGAATGTCCGCTGGAAAACATCTGCCATGCCGCAGACAAGACGTGGTCAACCGTGGAGATACATAAAACGGCGAAGCCTTAAGTAAGACCACCACTGAGACACAGAGGCACGGAAATGAATCGCGCAGAAATCGTGAGCACACTCGCAATCTTGCTACTCGACGGCGCTTCCGCGCTCGCACAAACTTCTGCCAAATCCTACGCGGCGTCATCACCGACCTGCTCAGATCACCTCAAGGCAAAAATTCGATATCCAGCCTTTACGGTGGAAAAGCTCTACATGACGCATGCCATCGGCATACAGCTCTTGGTCGCCCGATGACAAGCAGGTGGCATTTGTTACCAATATCACGGGCGCTACAACATCTGGCTGGTGCCCTCGCAGGGCGGATGGCCAACGCAGCTTACCGTGAGCAATCAGCGCCAGATCAATATTGCATGGTCACCCAAAGGCCGCTGGATCGCCTACAACTCTGATTATGACGGCAATGAGCAATGGGACCTCTTTCTTGTTTCCGCCAGCAATGGACAGGTAGTAAACCTGACCAACACCCCTGAAGTCTCTGAAGAGGGCGCCGCCTGGTCGCCCGACGGCGAAAAACTCGCCTACAGCGTGAAGCCGAAACAATCCCCCAACTACGAAATTGATGTGATGGAAATTGAGACGAAAAAAGTCACGCACCTTACCAGCAACACGGCCGAGCAGCTCAGCAACGTGAATCCCATCTGGTCAAGAGATGGAAAATGGATTGTTTTCACGCAGCAAGACGCATACTGGTAAAAATGCCAATATCTTTATTGCGAGTTCCAGCGGCGGACACGCCACCAATCTGACGCCGCATCAAAGCGAGCAAAACTTTGCCGCCACTGATATTTCGCCTGACGGCAAAGAATGTTGCTCACGTCGAATGCAGGTAATGGCTACGAGAATGCCGGGCTGCTCGACGTCGCCACAAAAAAAATCACCTGGCTGACCACTGACAAATGGGAGAGTTAGCTCAGGCAAGTTTTCTCCCGACGGCAAACGCCTTGCTCTGGACCGCCAACATTGATGGCAATCAGGACATTCACATTTATGCCCTTGGCCGCGCGCAAGGCCCAGTGCGCTTCCTTTGCCTAACAGGCATCAACTGGCTTGGCCGGCACGAAGCTGCCTTCAGCCATGATGGCAGCCGCCTGCTTTATATGCATGAAGGCCCCAATGCCCCCAACGATATCTGGGATTATGATTTTGCAACAGCAAAGTCGCCGCAGATTACGCATTCGCTGGTGGGCGGTTGCGCGCTGAAGACATGGTGGAACCCTTCCTGATCCACTACCCCAGCAAAGACGGCAAATGGCAGATTTCCGCATTCGTCTATGTGCCCTACAACGCGGAAAAGAATGGCAAGAACGCCGCTGTAGTCTCGATTCATGGCGGGCCCAACGGCGCAGTGCCATCAACTCCTTCAACCGCAGCATTCAATATCTGGTGAATCAGGGATATCTTCGTGATCGCGCCAAATTATCGCGGCTCTAGCGGATATGGAAAAGAATTTGAAGACGCCAATCTGCATGACATGGGCGGCGGCGATCTGGAAGACGTAATCTCAGCCGCGGAGTGGATCAAGAAAACTGGCTTCATCGATCCCAAAAAAGTTGCGGTGATGGGCGGCAGTTATGGCGGCTATCTCACCATGATGGCCGTAACCAAGGCGCCTGATCTCTGGGCTGCCGGCGTGCCCATTGTTCCATTCGTAAACTGGTTTACCGAAATCGAGAATGAAGACCCTTTGCTGCGCGCAATATGACATGGCAACCATGGGCGATCCCGATGAAAAACAAAGCGCTGTTGCAAGCGCGGTCGCCCATCAATTTTGTCGATCAAATCAAAGCGCCGCTGCTGCTACTTGCCGGAGGCAATGATCCTCGCTGTCCTAAAACCGAAGCCGAGCAGGTGGCCAGCGCGATCAAGAAACGCGATGGCGTGGCTGAACTAAAAGTCTATGAGAATGAAGGTCACGGCTTTGCCAAAATTGAAAACCAGATTGATGCTTACACTCGCGTTGCCGATTTTCTAAAAAAATATGCTGAGCCGGCAAAGTGCGGCTGCAATATCAACGACTAGTTCGATAACTCTCTCATCGCGCGAGAACGATCTTCTCAGCGCTTACCGCTCTGTTTAGGTGCAGGAGTTTCAGCGCCGCTCTCATGCAGCACATGCTTGCAGATCGCCAGCGCCAGCCCTTCCATGGTGTACTCCGGAGCTTCGATATTGGGCCTGAAGCCCGCTTGCCGCAGCGTATCGCTGGTGACTGGCCCAATCGACGCCAGCCATATCTCGCGCAGTCCGTGGTAATGGTCCTTTTCCAGCAGAGCCAGAAAATTCGTTGCCGTGGATGAACTGGTAAACGTCACAATGTCCGGGCGTGACGAGTCGCTGGAAAACAGCCGGTTGAGTTTTGCTCTTGGCGGCCGCCGGCACATGCGTCTCATACGCTTCGGCCACATCCACCTTTGCTCCGGCTTTTTTCAAGCTCGGTGGGAAGAACGTCGCGCGCCACTTTCGCTCGGACCAGCAGCACGCGCTTCCCTTTCATCCTCCCTTTCAGCGCTTCCACCACAGCTTCGGCAACGTACCTGTCAGGAGTCACGGCAACTTTCAAGCCCTGCTTTTCAATTTCCCGTTGCGTGGCTGGGCCGATGGCCGCCACTTGAAGATGTGCTCAGCTTTTCCGGCAGAATGCGCAGTTTTTTCAGCCGCGCAAACATCGACTCCACTCCGTTCACGCTGGTAAGAATCAGCCAGTCATACTTGCCGATGTTGCGCAACGCCGTATCGAGCGCCTTGAAACTTTTGGGCGGTTTGATCTCAATGGTCGGAATCTCCACTACCTCGGCGCCCATCTCGCGCAAAGGTGTTGCCAGCCCGCCGGACTGTTTGCTGGCGCGCGTGGTCAGGATGCGCCAACCGCTCAGCGGTTCTTCTTTTTCGTGCGCTTTGTGACCGTAGCTGCTTTAATCGTCATGGCTGTTTCGGCACCTCAACTTCCTGCGCGTAAACATCATTCAAAATCTTGTCGCCGCCGCGCCATAGCAATAGCTCTGCGCTATTTCGCGGCCGAGCTTTCACGCCATCCGTGCCATCGGCCTGCTCGCGTAAAATCTGGCTGCCGTCAGGCCGGCCCACCATGGCCATGCAAATACAGCCGGTCCCCGCGCTTCTCAGCATACGCTCCAATGGGACCTGGCAACCTCCGCCCAGCGATCCCAGCAGCGCGCGCTCGCAATCGATGGCAGCTGCGCGTATCTGAATCATTCAGAAATGCCAGCAATGTTCCGGGTCTCATCGTCATCGCGACGGATCTCAATCGCCAGCGCGCCCTGCCCCACCGCGGGGCACATCACATCCGGCTGAAATTCTCGCACGTACATTGCTTCCAATCCCAGACGATGCACGCCCGCAGCTGCAAGAATAATGGCATCATACTCGCCGGACTCAAGCTTTCTAAGCCGCGTATCCACATTGCCGCGCAGCGGAAAAATCTCCAGATCAGGACGCATTGCCTTTAACTGGCATTGCCGCCGCAAGCTGCTGGTGCCGACCTTGGCGCGCTGCGGCAGTTCGTCCAGAGTGGAATACTTCGCTGAAGATAAAAGCATCGCGAGGGTCGGCGCGTTTCATGATCGCCGCCAGCTCAAACTCCTGCGCCAGTTCAGTCGGGACATCTTTCAGGCTGTGCACCGCCAGATCAACGCGCTTTTCGTGCCAGCGCCTCTTCAATCTCCTTGGTAAACATGCCCTTTGGTGCCCACCTTGGCCAGCGCTACATCGGTAATCTTGTCGCCCGTGGTCTTGATGACCTCAATTTCAACCGTATGCTTTTGTTCGCGCAGCAGCGCCGCCACATGGTTCGCCTGCCACAATGCCAGTTGCGAGCCGCGCGAGCCGATGCGAAGTCTGGCCATTAATCCTTGGGTTTTCCGGTATTCAAGTTAAACAGCCGCCGGATCATCTCATGGATGGTAGCAGCCTCAGGATGGTCGGTGGAGGATTTGAGTGTGGTTATGGGCGTATGCAGCAGCTTGTTGATGATGCCGCGGGTCATGGCGTCAATGGCAGCTTCCTGCTCCGGCGTGATTGTGCCCAGCTTGCCTCGGATACGGTCAATCTCCGCCTGCCGGATGGTCTCACAATATTCCTGTAAGCGAGAGAATGGTCGGCACCACGGCCAGCGACTTCATGCGAGAAGCGAAACGGTCCACTTCCAGCTCAATAATCTTTTCCGCGCGCTCGGCTTCCTTTTTTCGTTCCGCCGCGTTGTCTGTCGCCACGGATTGCAGATCGTCCACGTCATACACAAACATTCCGTCCAGCTTGTTCATGTCCGGATGTACGTTGCGCGGCACCGCAATATCGATAAAAAACATTGGCCGGTTGCGCCGCCCTTTGCAGCAGGCGCTCGCCATGCTCGCGCAGCGAAAAGCGGCTCCGGCGCGCCCGTGGAAGTCAGGATGATGTCGGCGATGATCTGCGGTTTCATGCAGCAGCTCGAACGGAACGGCGCTGGCCGCCAAAGCTTTCCGCCAGTTCCACCGCGCGCTCATGCGTCCGGTTGCTGACAATAATGTCCTGGCCCCATGCGCAATCAAATGCCGCGCCGCCAGTTCCGCCATTTTGCCCGCGCCCACCAGATACACGGTCTTGTCTTCCAGCGAACCAAAAATCTTTTCCGCCAGTTGCACCGCCACCGACGCAATGGAAACGCTGGAGCTGCCAATCGCTGTCTCTGAGCGCACGCGCTTGGCCACGGCAAAGGCCCGCGACAGCAACGCTTCCAGCGCCGGAATGGATTGCGCCCATGCCGCGGGCCATGGCATATGCTTCTTTTACCTGGCCCAGAATCTGTGGTTCGCCCACCACCATGGAATCCAGGCTGGAAGCCACGCGGAATACGTGGCGCACAGCTTCGCGCTGCTCAAATTCGTAGATATGAGAATCGAGCGCCGCTAGGCTGACGCCAAAATAACTACCCAGAAATCCGCGCAGATCGGCGCCTGCTTAGTGCTGGTAACCACTTCCACGCGGTTGCATGTAGAAAGCACCATACCTTCATCCACACCAGGCTGCTGCACCAGGCTGCGGATCGCGTCCGGCAACTGCGCTTCAGGCACAGCCAACCGCTCACGCACCTCAAGGGGCGCGCTGTTGTGGTTCACGCCGATGACGTGAAAGTTCATGGAGCAATAAACCTGTGCGTCTGGCTGAAATTATTGGCCGCCCAGGCCAGCACAGCCGCGCCAAACGCAAACGTCGCCAGATATGCAGCCCGCCGACCCCGCCATCCCGCATTCCAGCGCGTGTAAAACAGACACCATATAAACAACCCACATCAGGCCGGAAAGCAGAATCTTGGGATCGGCAAAGTACCTTGTTCCATAACGCGCTTCCGCCAGAATCGATCCCGCGATCAGTCCCAGCGTCATAAACGGAAATCCCCAGATCAGGCATTTGAAGCCAATTTCATCGATGGTAGCCAACGCCGGCAGACGCGACCAGAATCCGTTGCATCCCCGCCTTGGTCTTCAGGCTACGCTCCTGAATCAGGTACAAGAATGCTGGCAACAAAGCTGAAGAACAGCGCCGAGTATCCGATGAGAATCAGCGCCACGTGGATGTAAATCCATTGCGTGCTGACAAAAAGCGGAGCGGAGGGTTCAGTGGGCTCGGCGTAAGAAGAAGCTGAAAATGTGAGCCAGAATACCAGCGGAAACACCGCCAAGCCCGGCGAAGTGGCGCGGAATCGCGCATAAACAATGAAGAAAAACACCATCAGCACGAACGCCAGAATGATTCCAGTCCGTGCATGGAGGTCGGCGCCCATGTGCCGCTGAACATGGCGTTTTCTACAATGGAAACAAAATGAAACACCATCCCCAACCCGACCGCAGGCAGGGTAATACGGGTCAGGACTTTCCTGCCACCCCAGAATGACGCCAGGGCGTACAGAAGGCCCACCCCGTAAAGGCTCAGGGCCACGCGTAACCAGAACAACGGAAGCATAAGTTATTGCAAATTATAGCCGTGAGTAGGCTCGAACAGCTGTGATAAAGCGCACAAAGGTACCCATTGCGGAGCCACTGTCTTAAGGCCTTAAATTAGGGCCTATGCCTTACGCAATTAAGCGGATAGCCAGCTTCCGGTACTTCTCCGCCGCGGCCTCTGATGAAATATGGGTGTAATACACCTCTTTAAGGAAATACGGCTTGGCGCTGGATCCCCAATGATGGGCAGGATCTCGATGTGCCAGTGGTAGTCCTCGTCCACGGTCTTCCAATATTGCAGGATGTTCGACTTCTGATATGTATTGGGCACCGTGTGCAGCACCAGGTGAAACGATTCAGAAACGCTCATCACCCGTTGCAGGGTGCGCCGAATCAGCCCGGCCAGTTCGCTCAGCGGCGCTGTTTCGCCGAAATTGATCGCTCAAAAGAAGATTCATGCTTGCGCGGCATGATCCAGATTTCATACGGCACGCGCGACGCGAACGGACACAGTGAAACATAATTGCCCAGCGCTTCGACGATCCTGATCGGGATTGCGCAACTCCTGTCCCAGGGTGTCGCAGAAAACACAGCGCTCCTTTTCCAGGTAGTAATCGCGCGAAGCCCGCAGTTCGTAAAGCACGCGGCGCGGAACAAACGTGGTGGCCGTCAGCTCGGAAACAGGATGGTCAAATTCCTGCCCTGCCGGCGCACCATGATTCTTGAACATGGTGACGTACTTGAAGCGCAGGTCGCCTTTCAGGTCCTGGATACGCTGGGCCGTCAGCAGCAGAAACTGGGAGATTTCCGCATCAGACGACTGCCACAGCTCAATATCATGCCGGATGCTCTGCACCAGCACTTCATGCGCGCCGACCGTATTCATGGCGTCATAAATGCCTTCAGCGCGGCGGTGAGGCTCGCCCTCAATGCGATACAGCGGCGCCGGATGCACCATCGCCGTAACCGGCCCCGCGCCGTGTTCATGTGCGCGTTTAGCGTGGCAATTACCTGCGGCGCGTTCGGCGCGCCCGGACAAAATGGACAATGACCGGGCTGAACGCTTGCCGCTCCACGTCATCGCCCACGATGACCCACGAGCGCGTAATCGGATCTTTTCGTAATTCCATGCTACGTCTAGGAAAACAGACGGCGGCAACAATGGTCAATAGAGGATTCACATCTCGTGCTTTTTGAAACAATCAGCACCCCATCCCCAGTGAGGCGTTGAGACTTGACTTTTGTGATCAAAAATCTTCGCGGCGTCGGATTTTCGCATTGACCAAAATCAATCTTTGCGTGTACTGATTAAAGAACGATGCCTCTGACCGATAAACAACTCGTCCTGGCGCTCAAGGCCGTGGCCGACCCGGCACGGGTAAAGATCCTGCGATTGCTGAAGCAGAAGGGCCAATGCTCCATTGGAAAAGGCGTGGGCATGTGCGCCTGTGACGTGCAGGACCATGTCACACTCTCACAGCCCACAATTTCTCACCACATGTCGATCCTGCGAAAAGCCGGGCTGGTCCAGGCGGAAAAACACGGACTGTGGATGTGGTACCGCAGAAATGAAAAGTCGCTCAAAAAGCTGGCGCACGCCGTCAGCGCCGATCTCTGAAAAACGGGAATATCAGCCAGAAACCTAGCGCACGACTGAGGCGAACATCGGCGACTCAATCAGTTGCTGGAAGTTCTTGTCGTCAGCCTTGAACTTTACCACCAGTTTATTGGTATCGCTCTCCACGGTGGTACCGTCGATCGCGGTTTTTTCCGTGGGCGTTGCGTCCATTTTCTTAAACAGGATCCCGGCCTTCAAGACAGAAGAAAGCGTTGAAGCGGTTACGTTATCAATCGTAAGAACGTTCATGTTGAAGTCCACGCCATGATCGAAGTCCATGCTGTAGCGAGAGCCCAGCAGCTTTTTCTTCATGGTGTCAAATTCGCCGAGTTCAGCCGCGCTGCCCAGCGCCGACTTTAACATGGTCTCAGTCCCAGCGGCATCAAGCACGCTCCACACCGTCCCCGCCTCGACTGAAGGAATCAAATCAGTGATGTCGCGGTTGGCATTCAGGCTCATGCTGGAGTTGTCCCGGGCATCAAGCGCAGCCTTCACGGCGGCAACGTCACCAAACAACATGGTCCAATCATCCAGGAAGGTCATCTGCATCCCGCCCGCCATGGGATAAATGATGGATCCGTTCTTCTTGGTGCCCTTGATTTTCTGGCTGGTGATCTTGAGCATCAGCTTTTTACGGGGGAACTGGCCCTGGGCAATGCCGATCATCTGCAAGCCATGGTCCTTCAACCGGAAGGAAGCCAGCGTGATCTGGTCAATGTCCTTGTCAGGATTCACGCCGATATCTTTCAGCGCATCTTCAAACTGCTTCATGTTAGGCGGAAGCAGCTTGGCCTTCATGTCCATGGCCGTGTCAGAATTTTTCATGCGGCGGTAATCGACGTTGATGATCTGCTGAACTTCGATAGGAATTACCGTTCGCGCGGCCGTACCAAGTGAAGCAGCTAAAGCAGTCAGTCCGCTGGATAAGAAGGCAAGCACAACAAGAAGAGTGCGTTTCATAGTCATATTCTAGTCCGGTTTTGTTAAATCTGATGCGTTCAGGTGCAGCTCAGGATGCTATTTCCTATTACTTAAGGTATTCACCTCTGGAGCTCCACTACTCTAGAACGTATGTCCTCGGCAAAACGAGCGTCTTTTAGTGAGGAAAGGTTAATTTCCACGTTGGCCAACGCCCCAACTATAGCCGCGCTGGCCAACGATGATGCGACGGTAAGGTCAGAAGCCATGTTGGGACTGGTGATCGGCTTCAGCGTCTCAATGATGTCTTTTACCTCGCGCGCTCTCTGTGCCGTATCCATGGGGACGCTGGTGGCGCCCTTCATGGCGGTTTCAATGGCCGTCTCACCGTCACCGGATGTCTTGGCCAGCTTGTAGGCTGCCAATACCTGGTTGTAGCTTTCGGCGTCTGCGTCTATGCCGGCCTTCAGCTCTTCGCGGAGCTGTGCCAACCGAGCCAATGCCGCGCTCAACTGCGGTTCATACTGCGCATAAGCTTTCTTGGTGCGTGACATCGCCGCTACCATTCCGCCCAGCGCGGCCGCCATGGCAGCTACAGATGCAGCGGCACTGCCTCCACCGGGAGTTGCCGTGGGCGCGGCAAGCTGTTCAATGAACGGTTCAACGCCGGCGCGCACGCCTCCGACCGCCATCTTGCCGCTGGTCACCGCAGCCAGCCGGTTTTCCAAAATCATGGACGAATCAAAATTTTCTACCTGCAGAAACCACTCGGCTGCCTGCTCCAGCGCTTTCTTCGGTATCAGCCCGACAATCTCGCTGCTCAGCGGCTGCACCCCATAACGCTCGGCTTCGCGCTTTACGAATTCAAAGACACGAGCGATGGGTGTCTGCTCAAAGTCGGTCAGGTTCATGGAAACCTGGGCGAGTCCACGCACTTCAAAGCCTGCGCCCTTTACGTAGCGCAGGCCTCCGGAAGAGTAGCGCACGGCTTTGGCAATTTTTTTGGCGATATCGACATCTTTGGTGTTGAGAAAAACGTTGTAGGCGATGAGCGCTTTGCGTGCTCCCACAACTGTCGCGCCGGCTGTGGGATGACAGCGAGGATCGCCAAAATCAGGACAGCGAGCCGGGTTGACAAGGATGTCTTCTTTCAGTCCTTCGAACTGGCCACGCCGGATGTTTTCGAGGTTTTGGCGATCAGGATTTGTCGCTGCTGATTCATACAGATACACAGGAATCTTAAAGCGCTTCCATATCTCTTCTGCGACCTTGCGCGCGATAGCAACACAGTCTTCAATGGTGACGCCTTCGATGGGAATGAACGGAATTACATCCGACGCGCCAATGCGCGGGTGCGCGCCCTGATGTTTCGTCAGGTCAATGAGCTCAGACGCTTTGCCGACGCCGCGAATCGCCGCCTCGGCAATGGCTTCCCGATCGCCGACGATGGTAATCACGCAGCGGTTGTGGTCGGCATCCATCTCGCGGTCAAGGAGCGAGACGCCGGGAATTTTCATGGCGTCGACAATGGCGTCGACGACAGTTTTGTCGCGACCTTCAGAGAAATTGGGAACGCATTCAACCAGTGTAGACATAACTGAGAAGAATAAAGGATTCAGCGCAAAGGGCGCAAAGGACTCCGTTTCTAAATATCCCTATCACTGAAAGCCGTTAAGTTCGTCACGAGGCGAAATTTCGCCTTGGGAATCATGAAAAGCAATAGGGATCTCTCGCTACGCTCGAGATTTCAGAAAAGACTACTTAAACCAATTCAGCCCCACCTGAATTTGCACCGTATTGACACCAGGATTCGGGACGGTCAGGCCTGCGTTGGAAATATGCTCATAACGAACACCAGCGGTAAATGCGCGGCGATCATTGTTGAAGAATTGAAAGCCCAGCGTAGCGTGGGTCAGGAAGTTTACGTGTGATGTGTTCAACGGCACCGCGTGATTGCTGAAAAGTACGCCGCCGCCGAGTTCGAGATACGGAATCGCGCGCGCCGAACTGGTGAAGTTCCACTTCAAGTTCACAGGATTAAAGGCTGCGCTATAGGCATTGATAGCCGGTGCTGGCTGCCAGACGTAGTAGATCGGAATGAGGTCGGCGGCCCATTCAAAATTGCCGCGCAGGAAGCCGCCAAAATGATCGTCCGTAAGTACCTTTCCCAGGCGCACGCCCGCGTTCACGGTATGCGTGTCTTTTGTGCCGCCGGGGGCGCTGACGCCACCGCTGGCCCATACGCCGAAGTCCCACGGCTTGCCGTCGAGGGGTTTGGAGGATTGCGCGGCGGCGGAGAGTGAGCAGACTAGAGTGAATGCCAGAATCACAGCACGGTGGGCGCGAGATCGGATGTGGTTTTGTGTCGCCCCTACGGGGCTTGATCTTCCTTTCGAACCCACCCACCCTTCCGGCATCGCTTCGCTCGCCTCAGGGTGGGCTAGACTCTTCCGCGCCTCCAGCGCTGGATCACCATGGAGGACCAGGTCAATTCGATCTGGTTGACACTTTTGCAGGAGACGCGGAGACACGGAGAAAAGCGGCCGCCCAACGGTTCTTAAGTCCATCGACCTCTCCAAGGATTACGGAGAGCCTATCAGGTGCGGATGCAAACAAACAACGTGGCCGGGCAAGTGACATAACAATTTTCATTGACAATCACTCGGGGGTAAAGTAATATAAGTCGTTTATTTACATAGCATTGTAGCGATCATAGCGGGCGCGATTGGCGCGATAATCGAGCCGGGTTTGAGGTAATTGGAAGACGTAAAACGGCAGGTGTCCCCGGGGTTGAACGGGGGATTCCCGGGGTTGAATCAGCTAAGTACTTTGAAATCATAGTTGAGGGTACCGGGGGGAGGGTAGAGGTGCATTTGGTGCAGCGGGCGATAGTCAAATTCGGCGGTTTAGCGCTGCGAGCAGGCGCATTCTTCTGCCTGATACTTGGATCACTTCACACTTTTGCCCAGGCGCCAGCGGGCATTCCTCGCGATCTGGCCCGCTTAAGAGCCCAACAGCTAAAAGACGTTCGCTACCAGCTTAGCTACACAATTACGCCCAGGGCGGATTTCGTCAGTGGACATGAAGAACTGCGGTTCGTTCAGAATGCCGATGATCGAGGCATTCTGCCGGAGTGGCTGGATTTTCGCGAAGGCGAGATTAGCAGTCTGACCGTCAACGGCAAGACGGCATCGACTGAAATACAAAATGGACATGTGGAGTTGCCGGCAAAGCTGCTCAAGCTGGGCGAGAACGTCGTGGCGATCGACTTCAAGGCGCCAGTTGCGCCAGCAGGCAAAGCGATCACGCGTTTTGAAGACAAGGACGATGGCAGCGAATACATCTACACGCTGTTTGTGCCCATGGACGCCGAGATGGCGTTTCCGTGCTTTGATCAGCCGGACTTGAAAGCCAGGTTCAAGCTTACAGTGACCACTCCGGCGGATTGGACCGTCATCTCCAACACTGCACGGAACCATGAGACAAGAGACGACAATGCCGGAGGCTGCGGAGCCAGCATCGGACTGAATTTGCCGAAACCCAGCCAATCAGCACATATCTATTCGCCTTCGCAGCAGGGCCGTTCAAGAAAGTTCATGATACGCCGGGGCTGCCGGGACTTTATGTGCGCAAATCTAAATTGCAGAAAGCTGAAGCGGAGGCCGCCGCGGTACAGCAGATCACGGCTGACGGCATCAAGTATCTGTCTGACTATTTTGCTCAACCGTTTCCCTTCCCTAAATACGACATGGTGATGATTCCCGGGCTTTGCCTATGGCGGAATGGAACATGCCGGAGCAACATTTCTGCGCGAAGAATCAATCCTGTTCCGCACAGCGCCCACGCACAGTGACCGATTGAACCGCGACATCCTGCTGCTGCACGAGCTTACGCACCAGTGGTTCGGCGACCTTGTAACCATGCGCTGGTTTGACGATCTCTGGCTCAAGGAAGGCTTTGCGCAGTACATGGCGTATCACGCTCTGAACTCGCTCAAGCCGAATGAAAATGTTTGGAAGCGCTTCTATCAGGCCATTAAGCCAGCAGCGTATGCCATTGATTCCACGCAGGGCACCACGCCGATCTATCAGGACATTCCCAACTTGAAAGATGCAAAATCGGCTTATGGAGCAATTGTCTATTCCAAAGCGCCGGGGGTGATCAAGCAGCTGGCGTTTGTTGTGGGCGAAGATCAATTCCGTGACGGCCTTCGGGTTTACCTAAAGGAACACGCTTACGCCAACGCCGAGTGGAACGATCTGGTGCGCGCTCTTGAGCGAACTTCAAAGAAGCCGTTGGGACCGTGGGCAGACGCATGGATCAAGCGAAGAGGCATGCCGCAGGTTGATGTGGAGTGGACGTGCGAGAGTAAAAGGCGATGCGACCATTATCGCATGACTGTGTCGCAACAGAGACGTGCTGGAGAAGGCGGCTTGTGGCCTATTGCGACGAAGATTCTGGTGAACTCATGGGAAGACAGCGATGACTCAAACGCGGATTGAATGGAAGACGGCAAAAACAGAGTTTCATGACGGGAATAAGGTGCAGAGTGTCCGCGTACATTTTTGCCAACTGATCAAGACTACGCCTATGGGCGCTTTCTTCTCGATCCTGTCAGCCGCAAAGCAGTGATGGCCGATCTGGGAAGCATGAACGATATTTTCCAGCGCACTCTGCTCTGGGGTTCTCTTTGGGATTCCGTCCGCGAAGCCGAAATGGATCCGCGTGAATACATTGAACTGGCGCTGCGCAATCTTCCCGCAGAAAAAGACGAATCACTGGCGCAGAGCATCATCGGGCGGACGATCACGGCGCTGCATCGCTACGTAAGTCCGGAAGTTCGCGCGCAGTTAGCGCCAAAGATGGAAACATTTGCCGCCGACCAGATGCTGCATTCGCCCTCGCAGGACATGCGGATCACATGGTTTCGCGCATTGCGCGGCGTGGCTGAAACCGCAAAAGCCCGCAGCCAGCTAAAAGACATGCTGAGCGGCAAGCTCACGGTTCCCGGCGTGGAGCTGCGTCCGCTGGACCGCTGGAACATTGTGGAGTCACTGGTCGCGCAGAATGATCCTGAGGCGGCGGCAGTGCTGGCAGCGGAAGAAAAGCGCGATCCCTCTGGCGACGGCAAAAAGTATGCCTACATGGCTGCGGCGGCGCACCCGGATGCGACGATCAAGAAACAATATTTTGATGAGTACCTGCATGACACCGCGCGGCCGGAAGACTGGATCGAAATAAGCCTGGGCAGCTTTAACTGGTGGAACCAGTCAGACCTCACGCTTCCCTATCTTGGCCCGGCGCTGGATGCACTGCCGCAGGTAAAGCGCGAGCGGAAAATCTTTTTTATGCTGGCCTGGCTGAATGCCTTTATCGGTGGACAACAGTCGGCGGCGGCCCAGAAACAAGTCCATGACTTCCTGAAAACGGCGGCGCTGGATAAAGATTTGAGGCTCAAAATCCTTGAAGTAGTGGATGAACTGGACCGAACCGTAAAAATCCGGGGCAAATATAGATAATGGGACAGTAAACATTAAGGAAACCACGATTCTTTTCCCGCATTTTCAGGTGCGCAGAGCACAAACAACAGATGTATAATTTTGATGAGATGCCGAAGTATTCGATCGTAGTCCCCTTCCATAACGAGCAGGAGAGCGTGACCGCGCTGTATGACCGGCTGAAAGCGGTCATGGAAGCAACCGGAGACACGTTCGAACTGGTATTTGTCGATGATGGCAGTATTGATCGCACCTACAAGCTGCTGCGTGAGATCGTGACCATTGACAGCCGCGTAGTCGTGGTCAAGTTGCGTCGCAATTTTGGCCAGACCTCGGCGCTGGCGGCGGGATTTGCGCACGCGCAGGGAGAATTTGTGATCGCCATGGATGGCGATCTGCAGCACGATCCTGATGACATTCCAAAATTTCTGGAAATGCTGGAACAGGGTTACGACCTGGTAAGCGGCTGGCGCAAAGAGCGCGTTGATAATTTTGTTATGCGCCGGCTCCCCTCACGCATTGCCAACTGGGCCATGTCAAAGTTGAGCGGCGTGAAGATCCATGATTTCGGCACCACATACAAGGCTTATCGGCGCGAGATCATTCAGCAGCTTCCGCTGTACGGCGAACTGCACCGCTTTATTCCCGCTCTGGCTTCATGGTATGGTGCTTCGATCTGCGAAATTCCCATCAAGAATATTGTGCGGCCCAAGGGTAATTCGCATTACGGCATCTCCCGCACCTTCCGCGTTTTCTTTGACCTGATCACCATCCGCTTTTTGCTGAAATATATGTACCGTCCGCTCCACCTGTTTGGCACCGTGGGCATGCTTTCACTGCTGGCCGGGATGGGCGTGGCTTTCTGGATGATGTTGTCCAAGCTGATCTGGCATCATCAGCGTGATGGGAGAGCATGGCCCTCTACTGATCTCCGCCGCCGTATTGATCGTTTTTGGCGGACAGATGCTGGCGTTGGGTCTGCTGGGCGATCTTCAGGTACGCAACTTCCAGGAACCACACTCGACGCGTGCCATATACCGTGGCGCACGTGTTGCGATCGCAAAGCCAGGAACAAGCGGTCAACGAGTAATCCGACTTTTAAAAAAAGAGAATAAATAATGACCCCAGTTACCACCCCAACAGAATTGCGGCTGGCCAAGCGTATGGCCCGCCTGGGAACGGAAACCGCTTTTGAAACTCTGGCCAAAGCCCGCGCGCTTGAGGCCCAGGGCAAGAGCATCATTCATCTCGAAATCGGCGAACCGGATTTTGACACGCCGACCAACGTGATTGACGCCGGTATTGAAGCCATCCACAAGGGCTACACGCATTACACGCCTTCCGCCGGATTGCCGGCGTTGCGCGAAACCGTGGCCGCAGAAGTCACGCGTACGCATGGCGTGCCGGTAACCGCAGACGAAGTAGTCATCGTGCCGGGCGGCAAGCCCACGATCTACTTCACTTTCACGGCGCTGGTGGAAGAGGGCGATGAAGTCATTTATCCGAATCCCGGCTTTCCTATTTATGAGTCGCTGATTAACTTCACTGGCGCCAAGCCTGTGCCGCTGCAGATGCGGGAAGAAAAAGATTTCCGTCTCGATCCCAATGAACTGGCCGACCTGATCACCGACCGCACCAAGCTCATCGTGCTGAACTCACCACACAATCCCACGGGCAGCGTCGTCACTGAGCAGGATGTGAAAGACATTGCAGCCGCTATTGGCGATCGCGATATCATGGTGCTCTCCGACGAAATCTACAGCCGCCTGATTTTTGAAGGCCGCCATCATTCGCTCATGTCACTTCCCGGCTGGAGAGACCGCGTGATCATGCTGGATGGCTGGTCCAAGACTTATGCCATGACCGGCTGGCGCCTGGGTTATGGCGTAATGCGCAAGGATCTGGCCCTGCAGTTTGGCCGCCTCATGACCAACGTGAACTCATGCAGCGCCGGCTTTACGCAGGTTGCGGGCATGGAAGCGCTCAAGGGCGACCAGGGCTCCGTGGAACACATGTGCGCACAGTTTAAGGCGCGGCGCGACAAGTTCATCGCGGGCCTGAACAATATTAAAGGCTTCAGCTGCCGGCTGCCGCACGGCGCTTTCTACGCCTTCCCGAACGTGAAGAAGACAGGCTGGGAATCCCGGAAGCTGGCAGAAGCTCTGCTCAATCAGGCAGGCGTGGCATGTCTCTCCGGTACCGCATTTGGCCAGTTCGGCGAAGGCTATCTGCGTTTCAGCATTGCCAATTCCATGGAGAACCTGGACGAAGCGCTCAATCGGATTGGCGACTGGGCAAAAACAAATTTATAGTCAGCAAGAAATTAGCCGCGAATTTCCGCGAATGAACACGAATCAAATTCCCGATTCGTAAGATTCGCGTGATTCGCGGCCAGTTTTTGGCTTATCAGCGATCATCTGTGAAAATCAGTGGTTCGGATCCATCCTTCTATGTCGAACAAGAAATTTCGCATTTATGCAACCTGCCACATCGGCGACGCAGCGGAAAACCTGCTACGCGGACGGGGCTATGAGCTGGAAATTTTTCCCGGCCCGGAAGCGCCGCCCAAAAGCCTGATCATAGAGAAAGTCGGCGCCGGAATTGACGGGCTGATCACAACGTTGCGCGATCCCATCGACGCAGAGGTATTTGAAGCGGGCAAAGGCACATTGAAGGTTGTTTCGCAGGTCGCGGTCGGCTTTGACAATATCAATCGCGCCGACGCTAACCGCTACAAAGTCCCCTTTACCAACACGGCGGAAGTCTTGAATGACGCGACGGCTGAGTTCACGTTCCTGATGATGGGCACGCTCTCACGCCGCATGTGGGACAGTGAGAAGCTGGTGCGTGACCAGAAGTGGGGCGCGTGGCATCCATTTCTTCCCTTCCTGGGCGACGAGATTTCCGGCAAGACCATCGCGGTGATCGGTACCGGGCGCATTGGGCTGGCGCTGATCAAGAAATGTATTGGCTTTGACATGAACGTGCTTTGCTATGATCCGGTGTACCAGAACCACCAGTTCGCCGCCAACGTGCAGCAGGTGATGGACCTGCGGGCAAAACTGGGCATGGTGAAGGAAAAGAGCTGGATCAAATACGTTGGCTTGGAGGAAGCGCTTCGTGAGGCTGACTACGTCAGTTTGCACGTGCCGCTGGTTCGCGAAGGAAAATCGCCGACCTACCATCTGATCAATGAACGCACACTGAAGCTCATGCGCGAAGATGCGTACCTGATCAATGCGTCCCGTGGCCCGGTGGTGGATGAAAACGCTTTGGCGAAAGCGCTAAAAGAGCGCTGGATCGCCGGAGCGGCTCTGGACGTTTTCGAGAAAGAGCCACTTTCTCCAGATTCACCGCTGCTCGATCCTGAAATTGAAGATCGCTGCCGCCTGTTTCATCACTTTGCCAGTGCCGGACGCATCACACGGCTTTCCACTGATCCCGAGAAAGGCATGGCCGGTCGGTGCATTCAAGGACTGCTTGATGTGTTGGAAGGAAATTACGGCGGCGACAGAACCAGAATGCCCTACGTCGTAAACAAAGAAACCTGGACGGGATCAGGTGCGGATGGCGAAGGAATCTAACGATTCGCCATTTCCCAGTTTGTGCCGCTGAAAATGAAAGGGACGGCATTTACTGCCGTCCCGCGTGACAATCCGTGTGCAAGTTAGGAAGATCTACGCTTTGCGCCTTTTACGTCCAGCTCATTCACAACCTGCTGAACGTTGGGAACGGTGGCGGCAAGTTTTTCAACCTGCGTACGCTGTACAGGCGTATCAACATCGCCTTTCAGGGTGAGCACGCCATTCTTGGCGTCATAGCGGATGTGCTGTTTCTCCAGCCGGTTCGCGATGATCACAGCCTTGAAGTCTTTTTCAATGGCGTCATCCACATTGGAATCGATTTTCTTGGCCGCTCCCTCGACGCCTTCAGGACGAACGCCGATTTCATTCGACACAACATAGCCGGCAGCAGCGGTCTTGGCCAGTTCGTTGGCTTTTTCTTTGTCTTCCTGGGTCTTCACGTCGCCCGTGAGTGTCACAAGCTGTTTGTCATTGTTTGTGGCCACTTTCACGTCTTTGTACCCGGCATTGGCCAGGGCTTTTGAAACCTGGTCTTTCACGTCAGGTGTGCTGGCTTTATCGGATGTGCACCCAATCGCCACACAAAGCAGAAAGGCGGCAAGAGTTGCCATTAAGTTTTTTACACGCATAAAAAGAGTCTCCTAGTCGGGTTGAACCCAGGGCGGGTTTCAAGATTTGGATGCCGGCTGTGACTCAGAGGAGGGCTGGCGTTAGTGTGTAACGACAGGCGCAGTGATCATGGAACGAAAAATCTTTGCTCCGTCAGACGAACCCAGCAGGGACTCGCTGCAGCGATCGGGATGCGGCATCATGCCGACAACGTTGCTTCCTTCATTGCAAATGCCGGCAATGTTTTCCAGCGAGCCGTTAGGATTGGCTTCGGCAGTAATCTGACCTTCAGGTGAGGAGTAGCGGAACACGATTCGGTTCTCGCGCTTCAGAGTGTCGAGTGTCTGCGCGTCACAATAGTAGTTCCCTTCCATGTGGCCAATTGGAATCCTGAGCACCTCGCCCTTTTTGCACGCGTTGGTGAATGGTGTGTCAGCATTCTCCACACGCAGATCGATAAATTTGCAGACGTATTTCAGGCCCGCATTGCGCATGAGAGCGCCGGGAAGAAGTCCAGCTTCGCATAGAATCTGAAAGCCGTTACAAATGCCGATGACCAGCCCCCCGGATGCCGCAAACTTCCGCACCGGGTCCATGATGGGTGCGAATTTGGCGATGGCGCCGGTGCGCAGATAGTCGCCATAGGCGAAGCCGCCCGGGACAATGATGGCGTCACAATTTTCCAGGTCATGCGAATCATGCCAGAGCATGGTTGCCTGCTGGCCGGTAGCGGCAATGGCCGCGTTGTAGCTGTCCTGATCGCAATTGGAGCCGGGGAAGACGATGACGCCAAATTTCATAACTTCATTTTAACCACAGAGGCCGCAGAGGAACACAGAGAATTTGATGGATGATTGAGTGTGGCAATCGCTTAAACTGGGTTGGTGCCGATTTTACTCGTAGAAATTCTTCCTGCACTGGCCCAGGAACTGGAGCGACTGCTCATCGAAGCAAATGAGCCGGGCTTGTCAGCACAGATACATGGGCTGAATATCGTTGATCGCTGCCGTTGTGGGGGACGATTTTTGTGCCACGCTCTACACTGAGCCGCGCCCTCAAGGAAGTTATGGGCGCAACCATCGCAACATAGAACTCAGCCCCAGCGACGGAATACTCATTCTTGATGTGGTCGGCTCTAAAATCGCGTGCGTTGAGGTACTTTATCGCGACGCGATTCGGAATGCACTTCATGCTGCAATTCCATGAGTGGCAACTCCGTGCCCCTCTGTGTCCTCTGTGGTAAACATGGTTATGGACTGGCGATCTCATGCGCGCACCACCGGCAACGCCCTCAAGAACTGGTTCATTGCCCAGTGCTATGACTCTCTTGCGGTAGCAGTTCTGTGGTTGGTGGGACTATGGATTATTGGCATTCCCTGGGCGCCGCTGTGGGCTATTCTGGGCGGCGTCCTTCAGTTCATCCCGAATTTCGGCGTCATGCTCTCATTAATCGGGCCCGCGCTGCTGGGCGCTTTCAGTCACGACCACATGCGGTTTTTCTATGTGCTGATTCTCTTCGCGGTGATCATGGTCACGGACGGCCTTTTCCTGCAGCCCTACATCATGAAGCGCACGGCCAAAGTGCCGTTCTGGGCGGCACTATTTGCGCCGATCATCCTCGGGATCATCATTCCCTTTTGGGGAGTACTGCTGGCGCCGCCGCTTCTTGCAGTGATCTATGCGTTTCGACGGAAGCCTGCGGTCGAAATCCTGCCGCCTCAAGGATGATTTGAATACCAGCCACGTTTAGATTGTTTTGATCGATAGCCTCCGCGCACTATGCGTTTTCTCTCGACAGGAAATAAGCCCTTCATCGCCAGAAAGGTCCAGAAGAGCAGGATGGTCAACGAAAAAAAGGCCGCGTTGAGGTCCAGATCCAGAGACCGAAGATAATATCTATCTTCCGAAACAGAGTCGCTGATCACTGTGGCTAACGCCACAGACGTAAGAATCAGAAAATACGTTGGAACAATTAAGAGGCTAATCTTCTGTCCCCGGCTGAATGCCGCCCTGCCTGAAGCAATGTTCCGATAAAACCGGCCTTCATTCAGGTTCGTGTCAGGAAACACAATGTTGCGCTGGCGATTGCGTACGTCGCGCTCCCATTCCTGCAAGCTCATGGCGCGAAATCATACAACAGCTCGTGCTATAATTTACCTTGTTTTTCTGCGCTTGTTAGCGCATGCCGCCTCTCCTGTTGGCAGCGTAAATCTTTGATTCTCTGAGGTTACCCACATGTCTGGCCACTCAAAATGGGCGACAATCAAGCACAAGAAGGGCGCGCTGGACGCCAAGCGTGGCAAAATTTTCACCCGTCTCATTAAGGAAATCACCATGGCCGCCAAAAGCGGCGGGGGCGACGTGGAAGGCAATCCGCGTCTGCGCACTGCCGTAGCAGCGGCCAAGGCTGAGAACATGCCTCAGGACAACATCAAGCGAGCGATTCAGCGCGGTACCGGCGAACTTGAAGGCGTGAACTATGAGGAAATCACCTTTGAAGGCTACGGCCCGGGCGGCGTGGCGCTGCTGGTGGAAGTCACGACTGATAATCGCAACCGTACCGTAAGCGATATCCGCCATGCCTTTACCAAGGGCGGAGGAAATATGGGTGAAGCCGGCTCTGTTTCCTGGATGTTCCAGAAGAAAGGTTCCATCATTATCCCCAAAGCCAAGGCCAAGGAAGATGATTTGATGAACATCGTTCTTGAACAGGGCGGCGATGACCTGAACGACGATGGCGAGAACTGGGAAATCACCACTGCGCCCAGTGCGTTCGATACCGTGCTGGAAGCGGTAAAAAAATCAGGCGCAGAAGTGGCACATTCTGAAGTGGGAATGATTCCAACAACCTACGTGAAGCTGGAAGGCTCTGCCGCCAACACGATGATCAGGCTGCTGGAGACTCTGGAAGATCAGGACGACGTTCAGAACGTATATTCCAATTTTGACGTTGACCAGAAAACGTTGGAAGAAGTCAGCTAGTCCAATTCAGTTCTTACAAAAGGCGGCTGTGGCCGCCTTTTACTTTTGGGTGGTGCGACTAAGGAGCGTGAATTTGTGTCGTTCACGTTGCGATCTCCTGCTAACGAGTCCACGAATGTGTCTAGACGCTATATAATCCGCTCACCAGCACCTTGAGTCGCCCATGACCGAACCCTCCACTCCACTGATGCGGCAGTATGCCGCCATCAAGAAGCAGCATCCCAACGCGCTGCTCTTCTTCCGTCTGGGAGATTTCTACGAGCTCTTTTTCGAAGACGCCGTGGTGGCCGCGCGGGAACTGCAGATTACGTTGACTTCGCGCAACAAAGAGAAAGACCGTGCCATCCCCATGTGCGGCGTGCCTTATCACGCTGCGGAGAATTATCTTTCAAAGCTACTGCGCAAGGGGTTCAAGGTTGCGATTTGCGAGCAGATGGAAGTTCCCAGCGCGACGACAAAGCTGGTTCGGCGCGAGGTTACGCGGGTGCTTACGCCGGGGACGGCCATCGATTCAAGCGTGGGGTCGGAAGAAAATAATTTCCTGGCGGCGCTGGCGCGCGCGTCCGGTGCGGTCGGATTGGCAGCTTTGGATCTTTCCACCGGCGAGTTTCGCGCCACTGAGTTTCGCGGTCCCGACGCGGAGCGTCGCATTGTGGAAGAGTTGCAGCAACTGCGTCCGCGAGAAGTGCTCTACCCTTCTGGCCTGCCATTGTTCGACCAGCCACCGATGAACAGCGCGGAAACGCAAGCCGCGCCTAAAGATCAAGGTGCCCGAGAGCAAGGTGCCCGGGCTCAGACCAATCAGGCTGGTACTGGAGCGGCACTGCAGCAGGGCGGCGGTGCCATGCGCTTTACCGAAACGCCGCTGGAAGACTGGGTCTTCAGCCCGGACTATGCCGTACCCCTGCTGGAGAACAAGCTGGGCGTGCTTTCACTTGAAGGTTTTGGCCTGCAAGGCCGCCCGGCGGCGGCCACTGCGGCCGGAGCGATTCTGCATTACGTCCGTTCCACCCAGCGCGGCACGCTGGAACATGTGGACCGCATTGGTTTTTATGATCGCCAGGAATACCTCGTGCTCGACGCGGTCACCGTCCGCAACCTGGAACTGGTCGAGCCGCTATTCGCCAATACCAGCAGTGAGGTGACGCTCTTCCGCGCGCTCGATGCCACCCTCACCCCCATGGGCAAACGCTTGTTGCGGTCATGGATGCTGCGGCCATCCATAGAAATCGGCGAGATCAACCGCCGACTGGATGCGGTGGAAGCGGGCGTAAAAGAGTTTGTCGCTCGAGAAGAATTGCGCCGCGCGCTGGAAGGCGTGCTCGATATCGAACGCCTACTGAGCCGCGTAACGCTGGAGACTGCAAACCCGCGTGATGTACTGGCGCTGTGTGCCAGCCTGAATCGAATTCCGCGAATCAAGGTCGCGCTGGCCCGGCTTAACGCGGCACGGCTTACAGACCTGAATGGGCTGCTGGACGAAATGGCTGATCTGCGCGAGCGGATAGAAAACACCATGGTCGCCGAGCCGCCTCTCACGCTGGCCGATGGCGGTGTGATCCAGTCGGACGTCGATAAAGAACTGGACGATTTACGGAATCTCAGCCGCAATAGCAAGCAGTACATTGCCCAGATTGAAGAGCGCGAGCGCAAACGCACTGGAATCAATTCGCTCAAAGTTAAATTTAATTCTGTCTTTGGCTACTACATTGAAATCAGCAAGTCGAACCTGCATCATGCGCCGCCGGACTACGAGCGCAAGCAGACACTGGTCAATGCCGAGCGTTACACCACGCCGGAGCTAAAAGAGTACGAAACCAAGGTGCTGGACGCACAGGAGAAGATCGTAGAGATCGAGCGGCGCTTGTTTACCGAGCTCCGCACGGCGATTGCCGCCGAGGCTCGACGCATCCGGCAGACCTCACTGGCGCTGGCGGAAGTAGATGTGCTGGCGTCGCTGGCCTTCATCGCACAGAACCGCGGTTATTGCCGACCGCAATTTTCAGCCAAGCCCACAGAGACGAGCGCAGAAAAAGACCCCGGCGAATCCGAACTGGAAATCATTGGCGGGCGCCATCCCGTGCTCGAACAATTGGAGCTTACCGGCAGCAATGATCGTTTTGTGCCCAACGACTTATATCTGAACGCCAGCAGCCACAGCATTCTGCTGATCACCGGTCCGAACATGGGCGGCAAATCAACGTATCTGCGACAAACGGCGCTTACGGTACTTATGGCGCAGATGGGCGGATTTGTGCCTGCACGCTCAGCACGCCTGCCTATCATTGACCGGATATTTACCCGTATCGGCGCGAGCGACAATCTGGCACGCGGCCGCTCCACTTTTATGGTCGAGATGACCGAAACGGCGGCGATCCTGAATACCGCGACGCCGCGTTCACTGATCCTGCTCGACGAGATCGGCCGTGGCACTTCGACGTACGATGGGCTGGCCATCGCCTGGGCGGTGGTGGAGTACATACATTCCACTAGCCGGGCCAAAACTCTGTTCGCCACGCATTACCACGAGTTGACGGAGCTTGAGAGACTCTCAGGCGTGAAGAACTTTCACGTATCAGTAAAGGAAAATGCCGGGGGCATCGTTTTTCTGCGCAAAGTGGAGCCCGGCGCGGCGGATCGCAGCTATGGCATCGAAGTGGGAAAATTGGCGGGGTTGCCGCCTGAGGTGGTTGTCCGTGCCCGCGAAGTGTTGCATGAGCATGAGAGCGCCGAACAGCAGACCACGGCGCATCTCTCTCCCGGAGCGCAGGAGCCAGAGCCGCAGATGCAGCTGACCATGTTCACCCCGCTCTCACAAAAGATTGTGGACAGGTTAAAAGATGCTGATCTGAACAATCTGACGCCCATGGAAGCCATGAATCTCTTATGGGAGTTGAAGAGGCAGCTCTAGGTTCCTCCTTGATTTCTCTGTTTATTCTACCTTCCTAAAATCTTGCTGCAGGCGCCGCTATTCTTATCGCAGCAATCATCTTTCAGGCATCAAAAGCAGTAGACCTCTGTCTCGGGTTTGAAACCTTAAATCTGCTCCTGCCTGCGGCAGACCTGAGCAGGATTCACCTTGCCTGAGGCATGTTCGGCGTGAGCTACGATAATTTCGGTTTCGTACATGCAAGGCAAGGAACGTGGCAATGAAGTCTGCCTTCACAGTTTTGTCCGTCTTTCTGGTTTTCGCACTTGTCTCGTGCAAACCTCTGGCCCCCAAGGTTACATCTCAAGATTGCCTTGCCGCGGCGCCGGCAAACTTTACGCGCATTTACATTGGAACGCCAGCGCACGGGGGCCAGCAGACGGGCACCAGCTTTGATGATCCCCTGGACGGCACCACGGCGGAGAAGTTTGACACTATCCTGCGCTCCATTGCTGAAGGCCAGAATCCGACATGGGGCGTCCAGAAAAATATCGCTGCGGAAAATCTGATCGTTTGTCTGGCCAGCGGTACTTTTCAAACCGAAGGTCAGTATGACTGGACCACCGGCGTTGGTCATTCTCAAGGTAGCATGCGCGGTTTTACCGTGGGGAAAAACTGGAAAATCCATGGACGCGGCGTAGACCAGACCAAGTTGCAGCTTGCATCCTATTTGACGGACCAGTTTGTGGTCCCCAACGGCGCACCGATCAGCGGCGGACGCAATGTGGTGATCGGCACGCACTCCGAGGATTCATCCGGCATTGAGATATCCGATCTCACAGTCGACGCAAACCATGACCACCTCACGGTTCCCGGCGGGTTCCCCTTAAACCTGGAAGGAATTGTTTTGCGCACGCAGCAGGGCGGGCATTGGATCCACAACGTCAACGTCATCGGAGGATCGGGCGATGTTGGCTTTATCAGTGTGCTTTTCGAGACTTTCGCCATTCATCTATGGGGCACGGCAAATCCGCTGGACCCGCTACAGAACGTGAACAATATTATTGAAAACGTGAACGTCGGCAATCCCGGCCGTGCAACGGTCAACAGTTCACCGGCCGGAGGAGCCATGGATGGCATCGTGGTGAACAACGCCGTAGCCGAGGTCCGCAACAATGTCGTGGATGGATACCAGGTTGGATACGGTGGCTGGGCCATGGGCCCGGTCAAATTCCACGACAATATTGCCCGAAATATAGCGTATGGCTTCAATGCCGACAGCTTTACCAACAGCGGCGTGGTGCTGCAGTCGAACCAGTTTGTTGGTCCGTCCTCCTACGGCGTGGTGATTGGCGGAGGCAATCCCGGAGTTTCCTTTTCCAACTGGACTCTGGTAAACAACACCATCCAGCTCAGCAATTCTGGCTCTGTTGCCTTTGTACTACGTGGGCAGGTGGAAAACTCCGTTTTCGCAAGAAACACGATTCTTGCCGCCGGCAGCGGGAGGAACCTGACTGCCATCTGGAGTTATCCGGCAGTGAGTGGGGTGGCCAACAGTAATAATGTTTTTGAAGACAATCACGTGGATAAAGCGGTGGTGATGAATTTTTCCCAGGACCCCAACTTCAATACCAACTGCCGCTTTCAAAATCGCGATCTCCAGGGCAATTTGCGGCAGGATTTTCCGGATAACAGCTCAGCCGGGTGTCGGTAATACCGGGCGGGTCCCGCTGGCGGGGGTTGCCGACTCGCCAGCACATCAGAAACCGGGTTTGCGCCGAAATTCGTATAATCGTGTTGCATGGCAAAAACCACAACACAGGACCTTCGCCAGGAGGTCGGCCAGTTACTGATCCTTGGCTATGATGGGCTGGCCATCGATAGCAAACTGCGCACTACGCTAACCACGCTTCAGCCCGGCGGCGTGATCCTATTCGCGCGCAATATTGAGGAACCCAGACAGACATGGCGCTTGCTGCGCGATTCCCAGTCCACCACACGCGTTCCCATGTTTCTTTGCGTTGACCTGGAAGGCGGCACGGTGGATCGGCTGAAAAAAGTGATTGCGCCTGCGCCGTCAGTGGAGCAGGTTTTTGCCACGGGCAATCGCAAGCTCTTCCGCCTGCATGGAAAAATCCTGGGCCTGGAGGCACGCGCACTGGGATTCAACACAGACTTTGCTCCTGTCTTTGATCTAGGATTTGAAGCGTCGCGATCAGTGCTGACCAGCCGTACGGCGTCGGCTGATCCCAAAGAAACCATCGCCTATGCGCGCGCGTTTTTGCGCGGACTGAAAGATGCCAAAGTACTGGGCTGCGGCAAACACTTCCCCGGCCTGGGCGAGGGCAACCTGGATAGCCACCGTGACATGCCCGTGGTGCAGAAGGGCTGGAAAGCCATGTGGGCCGAAGACCTGCTGCCCTACCGTGAGTTGCGTTCGCAGATTCCTTTCGTGATGGTGGCCCACGCGTCCTATCCTGAGGTCACCAATAACAAGGTGCCTGCCTCGCTTTCCAGCAAGTGGATGCAGGATGTGTTACGCAAGAAGATTGGATACAAAGGGCTGATCATCTCTGATGATCTGGAAATGGGCGGCGTGCTTTCCACGGGCGAAATTGAAGACGTGGCCGTGGAAACGCTGCGTGCGGGCGCTGACATGTTTTTGGTATGCCACAATCAGGAGCTGGTCTGGCGAGGCTTTGAGGCCGTGTTGCGCACCGCCGAACGCGATCGCAAATTTGCCGCGCAAGTAGCGGAGGCCGCGCAACGGGTGCTCGCATTTAAGAAACGTTCCGCCGAGCTGCGAGGTTTTTCCGCCGAGCCCAAGACCAAAGTCGTGGAAAAACTCAAAAAGATAGTGACGGATTTCTCGCGCATTATCGGCGGCGAAGTGATTGACGATCGCCTGCATACAGCCCGGGAGACCAACGTTTGATCGTCGCCGGGGTGATGAGCGGAACTTCTGCCGATGGTGTGGATGTGGCCGTGGTGAGCATACAGGGCCGCGGCTCTTATCTCAGCTTCGATCTACTGCTCCATGATTACTCCGAGTATCCCAGGGCAATCCGCGAGGCCGTTCTTGCTGCGATGAATGCAAGCCGTATCAGCGTGGCTGAACTTTCCCGCCTGAATTTCCGGCTGGGCGAGTTCTACGCCGATGCCGTGCGCAAAGCACAAAAGAAAACCGCCGACACCAAGCTGGATCTTGTGGGCTGCCACGGCCAAACCCTCTATCACCAGGGCACTGCGGCTCCCTATCTCGGAAAGAACATCGCATGCACGTGGCAAACGGGTGAAGGCTCTGTTGTGGCTGCGCGGCTGGGTGTGCCGGTTGTTTCCGATTTTCGACCAGCGGACATGGCCGCGGGTGGCAAGGGCGCGCCGCTGGTACCGTTCCTCGATTATGCGATTTTTCGTTCCAAAGCTAAAGGACGGATCGTCCAGAACATCGGCGGGATTGCCAATCTAACCGCCATCCCCGCAGACGCTAAACCGGAAGATCTTGTTGCCTTTGATACCGGACCGGGCAACATGGTGATCGACCGGTTGATGCAGTTGCTCTTCAAGAAAAGTTATGACCGTAACGGCGCGGTTGCCCGCCGCGGGAAAGTCATCCAACCTGTTCTGGAACAATTGCTGGACAGTGGTTATTTCAAACTCAAACCTCCGAAGACCGCCGGACGCGAAGAGTTCGGCAGTCAATACGCTGAGCAATTCCTGCGCCGATGCGGCAGGGCGCCCAAAGCAGATGTGATCGCCACAGCCACCGCTCTAACGGCTGCATCCATGGCGCAAACGCTGAAAACGTTTTGTGCTCACAAAGGGCAGCTATCGCGACTGGGTGGTTTCCGGCGGTGGCACAAAGAATGCCGCACTGATGGACATGCTCAAAAAGGAAGCCGACAAGCTAGGGCTTTGGCTCAGGCATTCCGATGATTTTGGCATTCCCAGCCAGGCCAAAGAGGCCGTGGCCTTTGCGCTGCTCGCGTACCAGACGTTTAACGGTTTGCCGGGCAATGTTCCTTCAGCCACGGGCGCGAAGCGCCCTGCTGTGCTGGGGAAAATCTCCTATGCTTAACGTAACCAGAAAGGACAGAGGTTCACGCGGCTCTCATGCAGCACCAAACTCCTCCGTGTTTCTCGTGTCCTCTCTGTGGTTGAAGTTTCGCTGTAATCGTGCTATGCGCAAGCATCCTTTCCTGCGCGCGCCATCCCGACGCGAACACGCTGGTGATGATCATTGAAAGCAGTCCCGCCAACCTGGATCCGCGCGTGGGCACCGATGCGCAGTCAGAACGCATTGACGAACTCATCTTCGATCCCCTCGTTCATCGCGACGAGCATTTCAACATGGTCCCATGGGTGGCGCAGAAGTGGGAGATTCCTGATCCAAAAACTTACATTTTCCACCTGCGTGAGGGCATTCATTTTCATGATGGCCGTCCTCTGACTGCGCGCGATGTAAAGTGGACTCTGGACAGTGTTCGCGATGGTTCGCTGACCACGCTGAAGACGACGACGTACAAACTGGTAGAACGCGTTGATGCTCCGAATGATTCCACGCTGATCATCCATTTATCTGAGCCTGACGGCACGCTGCTTTACAACGTTTCCGACGGCGCTTTTGGAATTGTTCCTTACGGCAGCGGCAAGCCATTCAACCGCCATCCCATTGGCTCAGGGCCGTTCACCTTTGTATCGCAGGACCCGGATACCGAGGTTGTTCTGCAGCGGAATGACAATTATTGGGGCCAGCATGCTCAGGTTGAGCGTGTCCGTTTAACCATTGTGCCGGACGCCACGACGCGCGCGCTGGAGCTGCGCAAGGGCAGCGCGGACATCTCTCCTGGCGGCTCGCTCAGCGCGGACATGGTGGGTACGCTTCGTCACTACCGTAATCTTGAGATCGAACAGCGGCCCGGCACGGTGCTGGCCTACCTTGCTTTTAATCTGCGCGATCCGATTTTGAAAGATGTCCGCGTGCGCCAGTCGCTTGCCTACGCCATTGATCGCGGCGCCATGCTCCATTATTTATTTGGCGACGAGGGCCGGTTGGCCGATAGCGTGCTGCCTCCACAGCATTGGGCTTATAACGGTGAGGTGGCGCACTATCCCTATGATCCCGCAAAGGCGAATGCCGTGCTTGACGCGGCAGGCTATGGGCGCGGAGCAGATGGTGTGCGCTTTCACTTGACCATGAAGACGTCCACGGAAGAGACCACGCGCCTGCTGGCGGCTGTGCTGCAACAACAGCTAAGACAAGTTGGGATTGCGCTCGACATCCGCAGCTTTGAGTTCGCCACGTTTTATGCCGACGTGACAAAAGGCGCGTTCCAGCTTTACTCCTTGCGCTGGGTCGGAGGCAATGAAGATCCGGATATTTTTTACTACGCGTTCCACTCTTCCAGCTTCCCGCCGAAGCACGCGAACCGCAGCTACTATGCAAACCCTGAAATGGACCGCCTGATCGAAGCCGGGCGCAGCACGGTGGACCAGGAGAAGCGAAAACAGATTTATACGCAGGTGCAGCAGATTCTGGCACGCGATCTGCCTTACATCAATCTCTGGTACTTCGATAACGTTGTGGTGCACTCTGCGCGCGTGCGAAATTTGCATGTTAATCCAGCGGGTAATTACGAGTTCCTGACTTCAGTGCAGCTGGCACAATAGCCGCGACGATCGCGTGGGCACCTGAGACAGCTGCACAGCAAGCAATGTTAGTATCAAAGATTCGAACTCATGCAGATACTCTTCATTGGCGACATATTCGGCAGTCCGGGGCGCAAGATCGTGCGCGATCATCTGGGCCACGTGGTGGAAACCAACAAGGTTGATCTGGTCATCGCCAACGCGGAAAATTCAGCGGGCGGTTTTGGCCTCACACCAGCCATCGCCGACGAACTTTTTGACCTGGGATGCCATGTGCTCACCACCGGCAACCACGTCTGGGACAAACGCGAGATTGTGGACTACTTCAACTCGGCCAATGGAGATCCCAGCGGGCGGGCACGGAAAGTGCTGCGTCCGGCAAACTATGCAGAGGGCGTTCCCGGCGTCGGCATGTATGAAGGCTCAACACGGCAGGGCCAGAGCTATGCCGTCATCAACCTGCAAGGCCGCGTCTTCATGCACGACTCTGACGATCCATTCCGCAAAGCCGACTCTCTGCTGGCCAAGATTACCAGCAAGGTTGTGATCGTGGATTTCCATGCCGAAGCCACTTCGGAAAAAGTTGCGCTTGGCTGGTACCTTGACGGACGTGTGACGGCGGTTTTGGGCACGCATACCCACGTTCCCACAGCGGACACGCGGGTTTTGCCCGGCGGTACCGCATTTCAGACGGACGTCGGGATGACCGGCCCTTATGACAGCATCATCGGCGTGCAAAAAGAGCAGGTATTGCAACGCTTCCTTACGGGTCTGCCCGGACGTTTTGAAGCCGCCAAGGGTGACCCGCGTTTCTGCGCAGTCCTTATTGGGTGCGACGGCGCCACGGGCCGCGCGCATTCGGTTCAGCGGCTCATGCTGGGCGAGTAGGCAAAGAAAAAGGCAGCCTTAAGCAGGCTGCCTTTCTCAGTTCCACTAGCTTATTTCTTTTTCGCGCCCTTCTTCGCCGCGCCCTTCTTGGCTGGCGCCTTGCCTGCGGGCTTGACCACCGGCAGTTCGCCTTTGGTCATGGTGAACATGAACGGGTCGGGCGTGTATTCGGAGATCACACCAATCACGTCCGGGGTAGATCCGACTGCAGGGGGCTTGGTCATCGGCTTGTCCATGGTAACGCGCATGTCCGCCTTGTTAGCTGCCTGGTTATCGTCGCTGATGGCAACGTCCATGGTGCTGGTGTCAGGGACCGCGATCACTTTGACCGGAATCCTCAGCCTGGCTTCGCCGTTCTTTTCTTTGGCCTGGATTGCCGCCCACACTTTCGCGGCCGCGTCCTTGTTGGCCGGGGTCTTGTCACGGCAGGAAAGCACAAGTTCCCAGTCACTAAAAGAAAGCGTACCAGGATCGTTCTGCTGAACAGCCTGGGCCGCCAGATCACACGGCGTGGGGGCCAGGGGAATACTGGCGACAAAATCAGGCGGCGGAGCGGTTTGTGTGGCGGCGGTAGCGATGCGCTGGTTCCAGTCATCGGTATTGCCGTGGTACTTCTTGTAGCGGGAAAGGAAATAAGGCGACCACGCCTGGAAGGCCTGAGGATTGCTTTTCTGCGCGATTCCCAATGCCTTGGCTCCGTACCAGAAACCCAGAGGATCGGAGGGATTCGATTCCAGGAGAGCGATGGCAATCTGGTAGTTATTGCCCAAGTCACTGGGATCGAGTTTTAAGGCTTGCTCATAATACTTACGCGCATTGGCGTAATCTTTCTGTTGCAGGGCCCCGAAAGCGGCAGTGCCGGCAAAGATGCCAGCCATCTGGTTTTTCATCTTTTCATAATCGGCGGGAGAAACGCCCTCTGGATTTTTCCAATTCTGCAGTTCCTGCAAGCCGCGTTCGGCGTCAGCACGGGCCTTCTGTCCGCTGGCCGGATCCTTGATTTGATTACGCTCAATAAACACTACAATAGCCAGCGCACTCACATTGTTCGGCTCAATCGTAAGGATCTGCCGGGCAAGCTGCTCCACCTTTTGCTGATTGTTGGCCTGTTGATACGCACCCATCGCCTGCTGCAGAGCGTCCAATTTGACGATGCTGTTGGGATACTGCGCGACGAAAGCTTCCATGGCCGCGCCCTTGGCCGCGGGATCGGTCGTGTTAAGGGCAGTGATGTAGGCGTTATATTCCGCCGGGTCCTTGATTACTTTTTGGCTGGTGGGGACGTTGGCCTGTGAATCGCCCGTAGCGGGCTGCTGACCGGCGGGCGGTTGTGCGGCCGGCGGCTGTTGCGAAGGTGAACTTCCCTGACCCCAGGCTGCTGTGGTTAGCGCAAGCACAAACGTGACAAGCACTCTTTTCATTGAGTTTTGCTCCTTCAATCCATCTCTGCCAGATTTGTGTTTCCGATGCTCCAAGGCATCTGCCGTACAGGCCGGTTTTTCCGATAAAGACTTAGAGTCACGGATTATAAAAGACATACCCCACATTTAGGCAAGCCGCTGCATAAAATGGCAGATTTACTCTTGAGATGCAGAGCTGCTGGCGATAGTTATCTGCAAGCACGCAACCCGCTGCCATCCCCAGCTTTCCTGCCCCATGCAGGTCGTCATTGAGTTGACATCGCTCAATTCGAACACACTACAAGTCCATCATTAAAGCTTAATGAAATCAATTTCGCACCATATCGTGGCAGGACGCGGTATCCTGCCAGATTAGACACCGTCCCAGGTAAAACGTTCCTGAAGGGCTGCAAAAAGGAAATGCTTCTCTGAGAATTCGGATTCTCACTTTAAGGACAGAAAGCTCATGACGCACAGTTTAAACGGTAAAACAGCCCTGGTAACCGGCGGCGGGCGCGGGATTGGCGCCGCCATCGCCCTGAAACTGGCAGGTCTGGGCGCAACCACAATTGTCTGCGGACGCACACTGGCCCGCTTGCAACATACGGCGGGACAAATCCGCTCAGCCGGCGGACAGGGCGAGGCCATGGCCTGCGACGTTGCTGACTGGAACTCAGTGGGGGCTCTGGCGGATCGGGTGCAAAAGACTTTTGGACGACTCGACGTGCTGGTAAACAATGCTGGAATCGGCACGTTTGGCGGACCTCTGCACACCATGGCGACGGAAAAATGGGACGCGATGTTTAACACTAATCTGCGCGGCGTGTTTTATATGATCCGGGCGTTTGCGCCCATGATGATTTCCGGCGGCGGTGGCGACATTGTGAATATTTCGTCGATCGCCGGCAAAAATGCCGTACCCAACGGCGCGGCCTACTCGGCGACAAAATGGGGGCTGAACGGACTTACGTATTCGGTTGCCGAAGAGCTGCGCGGCCATAACATCCGCGTGGCAGTCGTGTGCCCCGGATCGACATACACGGAGTTCGGCGCGCATGAAGGCAAGAATCCGGACAAGATGCTGTTGCCGGAAGATGTGGCCCACGCCGTGGAGATGCTGGTGACACAAAGGCCGCAGGCATTCGTGAGCGAAGTGATTTTAAGGCCGACGCAGAAACCCTGAAGGGGCCAGATCGGGAGATCGGAGAAACAGTTCACCGCAAAGGACGCGAAGGGCGCAACGGAAAATCGGGGAATAAAAAAGCCAACCAGCGACGGAAAGAAAACCAGGAGCCCTATAAAACAGGAATAGGGCCGGAGGATCAGGGCACTCTCAGGCACAGCATATGATTGTTGTTCGGTTTCAGATCACCCGATCACGAGATCACGACGATCACCCGATCTTCTTCAGGCTCGTTTCTCGGGCACGATAACGGCTTCTTGCGGGGCCAGCGGCTGGCCGGCATTGGCCGGCATAGGCACCAGCATCGCCTCTTTACGATAAACCAGATTGCTGGCGTTGAACGTGGCCAGCTTAAAGCCGTGGCCGTGCGTGATCGCGTCGGTGGGGCAGGCCTCAACGCAGTAACCGCAGAAGATACAGCGGTTGTAGTCGATGTTATAGACCTTGGCGTAGCGCTCGGCGCCGCTGATCCGGTTCTCTTCCGTGTTCTCGGCGGCCTCAATGTAAATGCAGTTCGATGGGCACGCCGCCGCGCACAGGAAACAGGCCACGCATTTTTCCAGGCCATTTTCATCGCGCTGCAACTCATGCAGTCCGCGGAAGCGTTCCTGAAAAACCGCTCCCTCATTGGGCAGCTTTTTGTTGGGATAGTCCTCAACAATAGTGGGAGCAAACATCTCCCGCAGAGTCACGGACATCCCTTTCGCGATGCCAGCCAGGTCGCCAAAGACACGAAAGATCGACATGCAGTCAGTATAATTCGGAACCACAAAGGACACAAAGGAGCTCAGGAATCGATCAGTCTGAAGCGTAGACGCAGCGAGCGGCCCGCCGAAACAGTTGCACTTGCGCCACCAGCCTTAAATGGCTTCAAGATTAACCTGTTCAGGCAAGGGCGAACGGGAAACCGCCTCTTCGACTTCGGTGACCAACTTTTTCGCTTCGGCTAATACGCGCTCTAGTACCCACTCTCCGCTGCGGACTTCAATCAGCAAATCTTTTTCCGGACGCGGTAATGTGATGGTCTTGCGCGTCATTAGTTCCAGGCACTCATAGAGTAACCGCAGGCCGTCATGGCGCTTTGGTGTCATGGCCGAATTTGCCAATATATTCAGGGCGCTGTCCTTTCTTGCCGCTTCCTTTTTCGCCAGTAAGACGTTTGAATTGATCGTCGGCGAACCCAAGAAATTGCTTTGCTGAATTACGAGACAAAAACAGCTCACGTTCAGACTGGATTTTCTTCCAACTCTCGGGCGGGACTTCCTGCGGTTCAGCAAAGAGAAAATGCAGGGCAGTGGCATTTCCTTTGGCAGACATGCCAGCCCATTTGCGTAGCGAGTAAAGTGTTATGTCAACATCATCGGGGCCGTTGCGGCGTTCGTCACCGGCAGTGGACCATACGAAATGCTCGCGCGGATCAAGCCCGAGAGCCTGATCGGGATCTTCAATGTAAACGCCGTAAAGATCTGTCTCGTCGGTTTGGCCAACCTTTGCGCCATGTAGCTCCGAACCACCGACAAACAATTGAATGAGGCTCTGCCGACGGTCAAAGCCGGAAAGTGCAACCATGCCTAAAAGAGAGCGCTTTGATTCCATCGTCCTAATTCCCAACTTCTGTGGAAAGCACAAGGTCCTTCCGGCCTACTCGCACGCTTGAGAATGCGCGCGCTCGCTTAACGTCCGTCAGGATGACGAGGTTAAAAGAGATAGACGAAGATCACTGAAATCATTTAACCAAAATTGTTTAGCTGAGAGATCATTTACTCTGCTCGCCCAGCAATTCACCTACATATTGCTTCCACAACACTGCCTGCGTGAGCGATTGATGTCCGCGGGTCTTATCACTGGCGGGGACGAGGACGAAGCGTCCATTCTTTACTTTGGGAACTTCTCGCTCCATGACGCCGAGTTCAGGCGGGTTCAACTCGTCGTCGGCGAAGTTGACAGCCAGCAGTTTGGCCTTGATCTTGTCGAGCTGCAGAGCCGGATTGTAGTCAAAGGAAGATTCGAACCAGTAGAGAAAGTCGTTGGCATCGACTTTAGTGAAGTTGGATACATAGCTGTCGTAGAGTTCGTTGGCTTTGGCGCGCGTGGGCGCCTGCTCCTGCAAGCGGACGGGGCTTTCCGTCATGAAATTAAAGACCGGCAGAAAATGCTCAAAGTGCGTGGGCTGCTTCTGGTATTCGCCGTTGTTCCAGTCAGGATCCGTGCGAATGGCCTCAATCACCAGCCGCCGCCACAGCATATTGCGCCCGCTGACTTCGATGGGCTGGCTGGCGATGGGCATGAGCGCGTCCATGGCGTCAGGATATTTTTCTCCCCAGAGCCACGACTGCATTCCGCCCATCGACGTGCCGAGAATAAGTTTTAAATGCTTGATGCCAAGACCTTCCGTGACCAGACGGTATTGGCCTTCCACAACATCCAGGTAGCCATAATGCGGAAATTTTGCATGCATACCGTCGGAGGGCTTGCTCGATCCGCCGCGGCCGATTCCGTCCGGCATGATGAGGTAATACTTGTTGGCATCCAACGGCTGGCCGGGCCCGAAGAGTTGGCCGCCGAGCGATGGCGAGAGAAAATTCTTGCCGGTGCCAGTGGTGCCATGGAGCAGCAGGATGGCATTGTCGATTTCACCTTGCGCGTTCTTGTGCGGCGTGCCGACAGCAGTGTAATGCAGCTTGAGTTCCGGCAGCGCTTCGCCACTCTGGAACTTGAAGTTCTTGACGATGAAATCAGCTTCCTTCTGGTTGGGGTAGCTGGGCGGAGACGCTTGCGCAAGCAACGTGCTCATCGCCAGAGCTAAACAACAGCAGACTGCAAACAATCGGTTCACAATGGTGTTCACGGCAAACTCCCACTATTTGAAGTAATGCATTCAATCACGCGCTATTTTCCCAGATCAGTGACACTCCCGCCATCTCCCTTGCAATCCTGAAGAGCAGCGGAGCCGATCCCTCGCTGCGCCGCACAGCACATGAAGCTGAAAGCTTTGTCCCCCGCTTGCTCGGGATGGCATATCGCAGGGGTAAGGGTTATTTGCCGTAGCCCGTAGCGAACGTCTGCCCGAGAATTTGGTTCAAGTGATGCTTTAAGTGTGCGACGTAATCCTCGGCTATCCATCCGAGCGTCGCAGGCGAATTATTGCCGATGTTGCATGTGACATTTGCGGCGTCTTCCGGCAACTGGCCGATCACGTGAGCGAGAAAGCGATTGTATGAAGCCCAGAAATCGACCAGGAAATTCCAGTCGATTTCGGCGAAGTTCTGCAAGTCCACCAGCGGGTTCTGGTCATAGCCGGGAAAAGTCAGGTTGCCCTGTAATGCGGCGCGGACAAAACGCTGATGGTTGTTTGAAGCCGAATCGAGCAGGTGGCCGAGGATTTCTTTTTTAGCCCATTTCCCTTCGCTGGGGCGCGTGGATGTGTCGGCATTGTCCAGTTTTAGCAGCAGCGGTTTGGCCTGCGCAATGGTGCGGCCGAGATCGGAGGCGATGGGAGAAAAGGGATTGGTCATAGTTTGTGTCACCCCTACTGGGCTCGAACTTGTCTTTCTGCTTACCCACCCGAATCCGCGCTCATCTGCGCCAATCTGCGGCGAAATGCTTTTATTCGATCCCCAGATCCTTCCACTTCTTATCCACCTTTGCTTTGGTCTTTTCGTCCATCAGGATTTCGTCAGGCCAGGGGCGGGTGAAGCCTTCGGTGGGCCATTTGCGCGTGGCGTCGATGCCCATCTTAGAGCCGAAATTCGGCAGGCGAGAAGCGTGGTCGAGCGAATCCACCGGACCAAGCGTGTACTGAATGTCACGCTCGGGATCAATATTGTTGAAAACTTTGAGCACGACCTCGCCGATATCCTGCACGTTGACATCTTCGTCTACGACGACGACGCACTTGGTAAACATGGCCTGGCCTAGCGCCCAGATGCCGCTCATGACTTTGCGCGCGTGTCCGGGATACGACTTGCGGATGGAGACGATCATGAGGTTGTGAAATACGCCTTCCACGGGCAGATTTACGTCCACGATTTCCGGAAGCGTGAGCCGCATCAGCGGCAGGAAGATGCGCTCCACGGCCTTGCCCATCCAGGCATCTTCCATGGGCGGCTTGCCTACGATGGTGGTGGAATAAATCGGGTTCTTGCGGTGCGTGATGCAGGTGACATGAAAGACCGGGTATTCGTCTTCCAAGGAATAGAAACCGGTGTGATCGCCGAAGGGGCCTTCAGTGCGCAATTCATCGAGCTTGACGTAGCCTTCCAGGACGATTTCAGCCGTGGCCGGCACTTCCAGATCGACGGTTTCACACTTCACCAGTTCGACCGGCTTCTGGCGCAGGAAACCGGCGATGATGAATTCTTCAATCTCCGGGGGCGCAGGGACGATGGCGGAAAAAGTGAGCGCCGGTTCGGTGCCGATGGCGACGGCGACTTCCATGGTTCCGCTGGGACGATCGCCGGGGGCAAGCATGGAGCCTCCACCGGAACGGGCCATGATATCGACGCCGCGACGACGGTCCGCAGGCGATGGCGGCTGCGCTCCATGGTCTTTTTGTTTCGCAGGCGAGGGCGCCTGCGCTCCACGCTCATTTTTGTTTTGTGCGGTCGAACCAGTGCGTAGCAGGTCGCGGTAATGTTCGGCGGCAACTTTTTGCCGCTGCCAGTGCATACCGGCCGTGGTGGCGTCATATATCTGGATGCGGTACATGCCGGTGTTCCGCTTGCCTGTCTTGGGATCGCGGGTGATGACGCAGGGTAGAGTGATAAAGCGTCCGCCATCCTGCGGCCAGCATTGCAGAATGGGAAAGTCGAGCAGCGAAAAATCTTTCTTCTTGATTACCTCTTTGCAGGGTCCAGTGGGCACTACTTTGGGAAAGAACTTGCCCATGTCGGCGAGCATGGGCAGCATCTTCAACTTTTCCAGAAAGCCTTCCGGCGACTTCATGTTGAGCAATTGGCGGATGCGCTCGGCAATTTCGTCCAATGAGTCCACACCCAGTGCCATCTGCATACGCCGTTCCGAACCAAACTGGTTGATCAGAACAGGAACGCCATTCGCGCCTTTCACGTTTTCAAACAAGAGGGCCGGGCCGCCGGGGCGTCCATATTTTTTGGCCGCGCCTTTGGAGACGCGATCGGCGATTTCAGTGATCTCCAGAATGGGATCGACTTCCGCCTTGATCTTCTTCAGTTCGCCGGCGCGATCGAGCGCGGCGATCCATTGCCTTAAGTCGTCCATTTTGTCGCTTCGCTCCAAACCGCTTCAGATTCACGCTTGAACAAGATAATTCGGCTCCTGCGGCAAGCAGCTCGCCGCGCAAGTCGGGCTCGCTGCGTAAGTCGCTTCGCTCCAAAACCGCTTGCGACTTTCACGAATGAGTGACTGGCGATTATATAAGGAAGTAGTCAGCACTCAGCATTCAGCGGTCGGCCACAGATTTACCGCAAAGGGCGCAAAGGAACAATTAATACGTGAGGAACAGGTCAGCATCGAGCACAAATAGGCCCCTTATCCCCGATTATTGCGATCTTCGCGTCCTTTGCGGGCGAGTTCTTCCGCTGCGTGCTGATTGCTTCCTGCGCCCGACAACCTGTAAGCAGCAGCCCTCATCCTAGTCTTCGAGTTAACTAGTTTTCGAAGAAAACCAGCTTTTGCGTAATCATCCCAGGAGTCCCCGGTTCCATGGCCACAGCAATCAAGAATGAAAGCCAATATATTGATGCATTCCTAAAATTAACTTTGCGGCCCGCTTCGGCGTCTGACATTATCCCCATGCTTAGTTCGCTCACGCCGCAGCAGCGGCTGGACTTTGTCGAGCTGGCAGACTCCAATCACGTTATCATCCGGGCCTTTGAGGTGCTGAACCGGGTTGCCGGGAACCAAGGCAACAATGATATCCAGGCATGGGCGGTAGAGGTGCTGTCCAAAGAGAGGGCCCGCATCTCCAATGCGCTGAATCAGTTAGAAAAAGTCTGTAATGCATTGGAAGAAGAAGGCTGCCCGACCGTAGTAATGAAGACGCTGGACCATTGGCCTGATCTGGGCAATGACCTTGACCTGGTTTCCACCGGCTCCAAAGCGAAGATTGTGAATGTATTTACCAAACGGTTTGGCGGCAAGGTTGAGGCGCGGAGCTGGGGCGACCGGCTGGCTTGCAAATGGAATTTTTCCATCCCTGGACTGCCGGAGTCAATTGAGACCCATGTTGGACGGCTGGGCCAGACTGGCGAGCATATTGGACTGGCCAAGCGATGCATTGATCGCCGAGTGAGCATTCGGTTGAACGGGAACACATTCTATGTGCCGGCGCCGGAAGAGCGGATCTTTGCCGCCACGCTGCAACGCATGTATCGCCATTTCTATTTCCGCGTTTGCGACATATTGAACGCGACCGCGATTGTGGAATCCGGCAAGGTAGATTTCCGCGAATTGCGTGCCGCCGCCACAGTGGCCGGCATCTGGCCGGGCGTTGCCAGCTTTCTGAAGATTGTTTCCGACTATGTGCAGCGATATCGGGGCACGCCGCTCGATCTTCCCGCAGACGTGATTGCCGACTCCACCGTGAACGGCGACAAAATCTATACGCGCGCGCGGTTCCTGCGCCTGCCCATCATGCCTTATGGAGCGAGGCTCTATACGCAGCAGATTACGCAAGCGGCCTTTAGCGGCAATGTTCCGGCAACATTCCGCCTGAGCTTATTGCCGCCGCTGGCTTCGGCCGCCGCCGTGGCGTTCAAAATTACCGGCAGCGACAAAGGCGTCTGGTAAACGGTCCGTTTCATCCTTGAAAGCAGAAAGAGCGACGGTTGGTTTGCCGTCGCTCTTTTTGTTTGCGTCCACCAATCCGCGAGGTTGATACCTGCGCGACTATCGATGGCCGGAAGACGATTTCGATTCGCTGTGCCCGCCACCACCATGCGAACCACCGTCGCTGTGGGATGACGATCCGGAACGGCCGCCGCTGTCGCGGGATTGATGCGGCTCTGAGCGCGATGGCGAGGGTGAACCGCGAGGTTCGCTCCGCTGCGGGGGCGGATTGTATCTAGGCTCATTGCGCTGTGCCGGCGACGAATTGCGCGGTTCGCCGCCGCCCGGCTGTTCCCGAGGCGTCACGATTGGCCGATGCAATTCGAGCGGAGGCTTGCTGTTTCCGCCAGAGCCGCCCTGCGCGGCATGATCATTGTGGTTCCCGGAGGAACTTCCCGCACCGGAACCGTGGTCGGCGCTCGACGGAAATTTCTGCCATCCGCCGTTATTCTGCGGCGTATGGGAAGGCTGTCCGGTGTTGCGGTCAGAAGATTGCGGACCTCCGGAGGTTGACTGCCTGTCGTTCGTCTGACGGTCGTTCCCTTGTCTGTCTCCGCCAGAAGAGCTTCTCGCATTCGGTTGCGATGATTCTGTATGTCCGATGCCTGCGTCACCACCGGAGCGGCTGGTTGGCGGACCAAATTTATTCCAGCCCCCATGCTGGTGATCTTGCGCTGCGTTGCTGCCGGCGGTAGAGCCACTGTTCGGCGCATGCGTGTTGTTTTGCACGCCGCTTTCGTTTCTGCCTGACTCGATGCGACGTCCGCCTTCGTTAAACGAATGCTGCCCCGCGCCTGGATTCTGCGCGCCATTTGCGGCTCCGCCGGATTTCGGAACTTCAGTGTTGCCCGCCCGCACGTTGACGCCGCCGCTGGAGTTACCGTGGTTCGAAGCGCCAGCAGCTTCTGGTCCTACCACGCGCTGCACTCGTGCAGCCCGGTCATGAAAAGATTCCTGCGTTGCCGCCGGAGGAGCGTGTCTGGTAAAGAAGCGATCGCTGTTGCGCGTCTGAATGCCCGCGGGTGCGCCAGCACTGCCGTTGCCGGCATGCAGGCTTTCACGCGAGGGGACGACCGGCAGGTTCGCCGTCATCACCTTGGATTCGCGCAGCTCATGCTCTTCCACGCCATGACGCCAGCCGGTATTGCCGCCGTGGCCAAAGTTTTCCGCAGAGACGCTGGTAATCGAGCCGCGCACGCGTGGGTTGGTGAGCGCGAGATGGGCGTTTGAGTAGTATGGCTGACGTCCGCGAACAGCCAGCGGGGCGATGAACTCGCCACGGCGTCCACCGTTGTTGATCACTGTAATGTTCGTGATGTTGACAACGTTTACACGGTTGAAGCCGCGTCCGTACCAGGGATAGAACGGATCATGCGGACCCACGGGGAACCATCCGATGTTGCCAAAGCCGAAACCGGAACGGTGTCCAAATCCGACAAAGAAGACAAACGCCGGAGACCATATGGGTCGGTAATGGACATACACTGGTCCAGGCCACCAGCACCATGAATCGCGATAATAAAACCACCTGCCGTAGTGATAGGGTGCCCAGCCCCACGGCTCATATGACACCCAAGTCCATCCATAGTAGGGCTCATATACCCATCTTCCTGTTTGATATGGAGCCCACGTAGCTTCCTGATATGGCTGCCAAACATTTCCATAACCGGGGACGTAAACCCAGCGACCATGCTCATCAAGATCATTCACGCCGGTGTAATAGCGGTTGGTGTGTCCCACGCTCAGCGATTCCCTAATCACGTGGTCGCGATCACTATTCCAGCCGTCCCAATCATCTTTTTCTGGGGCGCTGTTGACTTTATATTCCGGCTGATCTGTGCCGCGGACAGTAATCATTTCGCCAGCTCGCACCCGCGTGCTGCCCTGAGGCGTGGTAATTTCCGCTTCGCCTTCGCGCACGATCACATCAGTTTCTGAATCTGAATTCACCTGCACCCGATACCGCCCCTGCCGCAGCGGATGCACCGCGACATTCGGCGAATCGATCTCCACTTCCGCCTCGCTGCCTTTGAGCATGGTGTAACTGGCGTATCCCTGCCCGACCTGCACCTGAATCCGTGTGCGCGTTAAATCGGCAATCTTGGCCTGGCTATGCGCCGCCAGCCGCAGGATGTTGGCATAATCCAGTTGGATTTCCGTGCGCGAATCCTGGCCTGTAGCCACTTGATCGCCTCGCACCAGCGGCGCGTTAATCGACGTGTTGCCCCAATCGCCGCTATCGCCGCGCTGCGTGGACACGTCGCCATGGATCAAGCTTATTCTCGCCACCTCCGGCGCCGGCCCTTCGCTCTTGGGCGCTGGTTCGCCCAGACTGGGCGCCGCTTCGCCATTCGGTCCTTGCGGATAATTCTGCGCCAGCGCTGGTCCCTGGCCATCACTCGCCTGCACTCCCTCCGCGCTCGACGACGTCTCTCCATTCGGCCCTTGCGGATAATTCTGCGCCCACGCGCCCGCCGCTAATCCCGTCACCGCAAATAATATGATTGCTAAACTTCTAACCGTTTTCATGAATCCCCTTATCTCGAATGCGCGCCGCGTATATCGGCGCGCTACAACTCGTCATCCTGAGTCGAGCGGCGAAGCCGGGAGCGAAGGATCTAAATCAGGCGCGTAGCGCCTACCTTTTAAGGTGCGCGACGGCCACCAAACCGTCGCGCCTCACCTCGTCATCCTGAACAAGCGGCCTTTACGCCGCGAGCGAAGGACCCCAACACCAGACGCGTCGTCGCGCCCGATCCAAAACTTCCCTTTTGTAAAGCTACCGACTTCAACCGTTGCCAAAGGTAATTGCATGTACCATGCCATTCGGGCCAGCGGGTATGTGCATGATTTCGGGCTGGTTAGCGGCGGTCAAGATACGTGAGATTAGGGAATGGTGGTTTTCAACCAGTCAGAACGGTGGATTTAGGCCGGACGGAAAATGTCGCGCGGTGGTATTCCCTTCCTGATCAGGGTGCTCAGTGTTTATCGTTTATCAGTTATCAGAGGTCAGTCTTTGCCTTATCCGCGACCATCCGCGTTCATCCGCGGTGAAAGGGTTTTGCCTTTCTCCGTGCTTCCGTGTCAGTGGTGAGATCTTGTTTTGCCGCTCTTCCAATCAGTGTCATCTGTGTTGATCAGTGGTAAGCTCTTCTGATTTTTCTGATCCGCGTTCATCCGTGTTGATCCGCGGTAAAGTTTTGCTTCTGCCGCGCCGCGTCGCAATCCCCACAGCACCAATATCGACGCCCCCACAATTGCCAGCCCTACAGACATAAAGAGCGCCGTAACAAGCATCTCCTGCCAGGGCAACGCGCTGTGGCCCGCACCGGTAATAGGAGAAAGCGACGCAATACCCCAGGCTGCTCCCAGCGCGGTGGTCGCCCAGTTTGCGTAAGCGCCGTAAAGCGTGATCCAATAGGCCGCGGCTTTGAGTTTTGCAGACAGCCTCACTTCCATCCATACCGCGCCCAGCGCCACCAGAAAAGTCCCATTCATCACGCCTTCCAGATGCGCCGCCAGCCCCATCCGCGGATTGGCAAACTTCGTCTCCACAAAGCCCGTCAGCAACCCCAGCAAAAACAGGAACATGCCGTGCCATATCAACTTGCGCCTGCTGTCTTCCATGGTGGTGTCTCCAATTCTATGCGTAGGGAAAGCCGGGAGGATTGTATACCTGGTTTGCGTCGAAGGCGGCCAGACGGGAAAATAGCGCGCGTCGCGATTTCGTGAGTCGTATCGCCGCCCTCGGCTAAGATCCATGGCCGCTTGATTTAGGTTTGGGTTTTAGGTTTTTCTGGCTACGAGCTAATGGCTAAAAGCTAGAAGGCTGTCTGAACCAACAGCTAAAAAGCGTTTTTCCAATCAGTGTCATCAGTGTGTATCAGTGGTAGCTCTTCTGGCTTTTCCGATCCGCGCCGATCCGTGTTGATCCGCGGTAAGGTTTTGCTCTGCCGCGCCGCGTCGCAAACCCCACAGCATCAATACCGACGATCCCACAATCGCCAGTCCTACCGACATTAAAGAGCGCCGTAACAAGCGTCTCCTGCCAGGGCAGCGCGCTGTGGCCCGCGCCGGTAATCGGAGAAAGCGACGCAATACCCCCAGGCTGCTCCCAGCGCGGTGGTCGCAATCTAGCGCGGAAAATGCGAATCGTTAAGCCGCCCTTGTTCTAATTCGCTATTGATTCGCTCGATAAACTGCGCTAGGATACGACAGCCCTCAGGGGTAGAACGAAGCAGATCATTGAAAAAATCAGATAGCAATTGGCAACTGGCAGTTAGCCAAAGCGGAAAACAAAACAGCGCGATTCGACCTCGATTGAAGGAGAAAAAAGAACTTCGACCGTTCGGTCACCGTTCGGTCGAATTGCACTTGGGTCTTTGTTTGCAACAAAGTCGTTATGGGGGGTGGGGGTCTGGCTGAAGGACGCAAGCAGAGGGCTGCAGAATCGGGACACCTGGAGATCGGGAAAGCGGGTGATCGGAAAACCAATTCTCACCACTGATCAACTCCGATGACACTGATCGAACGGGGTATCCCCGGGGTTGAATTGTGCAAGCCCTTTAGATTCATAGTTGAGGTATAGGGGGGAGGGGCTACATGAGATCGGAAGTGAAGTGCCCGGTTCTGACAGTGCGATAAACGCTTGGCTGGCCATCCGCGCTCGCTCTCGCTCTTCTGTTCCCCCCAAATGTTATCTTTAACCTGCATTAAGTTTGCCTGGGGACCCGCCGCAACCATGTCAATTGACATTCTTAAAGGCCTCTTTGAGCAGCATTTCCACGCTCCGCCGGAGCGCGTGCAGCCGTTGCAGGGCCAGCTTGGAGGCTCAGGTCGCGTCATCGTCCGGCTTGCCGGCGAGCAAAACAACGTCCGGCTTTCAGGCGGCGAACAGGACAAAGCCCGGTTTCCCAGCAACGCCCCCAGCGCGATCGGCATTCTGTATGACGTGCGGGAAGAGAATGTCGCGTTTCTGGAGTTCTCGCGCCACTTCCGCCGCCACGGCCTGCCTGTCCCGGAGATCTATGCCGACGATCTGCGTCACGGCGCTTACATTGAGCAGGACCTGGGCAACACCACGCTGTTTGAGTTTCTGGTGGCCAATCGCGCGGGCGAAAACATTGCCCCCGCCGTGGTGGACGCCTATATAAAGGTGGTGCAGATGCTCCCGCGCTTCCAGATTGAAGCCGGACGCGACCTGAATTACAAAGTCTGCTACCCGCGCGCGAGCTTTGATCGCCAGTCGATTGCCTGGGACCTGAATTATTTCAAGTATTATTTTCTCCGGCTGGCCGGCATCGCGTTCAACGAGCAGGCGCTGGAAAATGATTTCAGCCGGCTGACCAAGTTTCTGCTGACCGCGCCACGCGATTATTTTCTCTATCGCGACTACCAGTCGCGCAACGTAATGCTGCTCGGCGACGGCCAGCCGTTCTTTCTCGATTATCAGGGCGGACGCAAAGGCGCTTTGCACTATGACATTGCTTCGCTACTCTATGACGCGAAAGCGGACCTGCCTCCGGCGCTGCGGCAGAAATTGCTCGACCATTACACCGACGCGCTGCGCGGTTCGATTGGCATGGAACGCGACGCCTTCATGCATCATTACTATGCGTTCGTTTACGTCCGCATCATGCAGGCGCTGGGCGCGTACGGCTTTCGCGGATTCTATGAACGCAAGCCGCACTTCCTGCAAAGCGTGCCGTATGCGGTTAAGAACCTGCGCTGGCTGCTGGAAAATGCCACTCTGCCGATCGCGTTGCCGGCGCTCACCAGCGCATTCCAGGGCATTGTGGACTCAAAGAAATTGCTGGCCCTGGTGGCGGAAGGCGATCGGCGCGGGCGCACCACCACTCAGCCGCAACCGCTTCTGCCCGCAGCCGCGACCGACAAACTTGTCGCACGGATTTTTAGTTTCTCGTTTCATCGCGGCGGCCCTCCGAAAGATGAGACCGGCCACGGTGGAGGATTTGTTTTCGATGCCCGCAGCCTGCCCAATCCCGGACGCGAAGAGCGCTTCAAGGCCCTTACCGGCAAGGACGCTCCGGTGATCGATTACCTGCGGCAGCATAAGAGCGTGGATGAGTACCTGAAAAATGCCGAGGCGCTGGTGGATGCCAGCATCAGCAATTACCAGAGCCGAGGTTTCAAGAGCCTGACGGCTTCTTTCGGCTGCACCGGCGGCCAGCATCGTTCCGTGTTTCTGGCGGAGCAGTTGGCAAAACATCTGCGCGCAAAAGATGGCGTTGAAGTTGTGCTGCGCCACATTGAATTGGAGAAAATGGAGCTGGAAAAAATGGGGCTGGAGAAACGGGGCCGATGAAAGCCATGGTGCTTGCGGCGGGCCTGGGCACGCGACTGCGTCCGCTCACCAATGATCGCCCCAAAGCTCTGGTTGAAGTCGAACGGACGATCGCTGCTGGAAATCACGCTCACGCGCCTGCGCGATTTTGGCATTCATGATGTCATCGTCAACGTCCATCACTACGCAGACATGGTCATCGACCATGTAAAAGCCGCCGGCAATTTTGGCATGCACATTGAGTTTTCTCGCGAAGATGTTTTGCTCGACACCGGCGGCGGCCTGAAAAAAGCCGCGTGGTTTCTGTGCCAAAGCGGCGACTCCCAAAAAGACGAGGCGTTTATCCTTCACAACGTCGACGTCATCAGCACCATCGATCTTCACCGCATGGTTGCAGTCTGCACAAAAAGAAGCAAAGCGCTGGCCACGCTTGCAGTTCAAGCAACGCGAAACGTCGCGCTATCTCCTCTTCGACGATCAGCTTCAGCTCTGCGGCCGCCGAATCGTGAAAGAAGAAAAGACTGAGATTGTCCGACCGTCCCAGCACATGTCAGAACTCGCATTCACCGGCATCCATGTGATCTCGCCGCGGATATTTCCTTTGCTCACGGAAGAAGGCATTTTCTCGATTGTTCCGGCGTATCTGCGTCTGGCAGCGCAGGGCGAAAAGATTCATGCATTCCGCTCCGACGAATACTACTGGCGCGACCTGGGCAAGCCGGAGAATATCCGCCAAGCTGAGCAGGACATGAAAAACAAATTAGTCACGTGAAGTTCAGCGCAGGGACGCAGCCCACGCAACGTCGGTGGGATCGGCCAGAGGATAGCCAAGGTCCTTCCAGCCGTGAAAACCGCCCTGCAGAGGTCGCACACGCGTGATGCCAAGTTTCTGAAGTTGTTGTGCCACACGGGCACTGGTGGCTTCGTTGGGTCAAGTACAGTAGAGGATGATCTCCTCGTCTTTGGGCAGCGTGTCTGCCCTGCTGGTAACTTCATTGGGGAGCACACGGATAGCGCCGGGCAAAGTTCGCGGATCGACGAGGGAATCAAGCGGATGGCGCAGATCAAGGATCACGATTTTGTCGCCCGCGTCCAGCATCTGACGTACCGCTTCCGGGGTGATGCGCGATTTATAGAGAGCGTTCAGAAATTGGCGGCGCTGCATATACTTAATGCCGACGTTTAGGGCCAGCGCGACCAGGCTAGCTTCGAAAAGAATCGGGCCCACTGCGGAAGCCACATGCAGACGCTCGACGGGAAGATATCCGGCAAGCATGAGCACGATGATCCAAAGAGCGGAACCGGCCGTGTTGGTCACAAAGAAATGCTGGCGCTCGATTCCGGAAAGCCCGGCCACAGCGGGTACCACGTGGGAAACACCAGGCAGCCACTTGGAAAATAGCAGCGTACGATTGGAGCCTTTTTCGAAAAAAACTTTTGACCGGCGCACGCAGCTATCCGGCTCCAGGGAGATGCGGCAAAGCATGGAAAGAACGCGATCACCTTTTTTTCTGCCAATCTCGTACCATAGCGTATCGCCCACCAGGCAGGTGGCCAGGGCGATCCACACGGCAACATCAAAGCGCAACTGGCCGCCGGCAGCCAGCGCTCCTGCGGCCACCAGTACGGGAGAAAACAGCAACGGCGCGCCTATCCGTTCCAGAAAACCGGAGGCCAGCAGTACAAGATAGGGATGGCCAACCACCAGATGCATGAATGATTTCACTTGGAGAGCAGTCCTTTGGGTTTGCCTGAGTTACGAAAAGCTGAGTTCTTTCTGTATTTTAGATACTCTAATGCCTGCGGAGATTCCGGTTGCTAAAACTTTTTGCGGTCATTCTCGGTCTTTTGCTCATCTTCATGGTCTTGTGGGAGACTTTTGAGACCATTGTGCTCCCTCGCCGCGTCACGCGCCAGTTCCGTCTGACCAGGCTATTTTATCGGTCAACCTGGCGGCCATGGACATGGATTGCTGCCCTGCGCGGCAACAAGAAAAAGCACGATTCCCTGCTTAGCTATTATGGACCGCTATCACTCTTGCTGCTGCTGGCTTTATGGGCCGTCACACTCGTGGTTGGATTCGGGCTGCTGCATTATGGCCTCCACGATAAGCTTTCCGGCGCCCTGTTTGCCAACGATCTCGGCAATGCCATGTACTTGAGCGGCACCACCTTGTTCACGCTCGGCCTTGGCGATGTCCTGCCCGCTTCGCCGCTTGGACGCTTCATCACCGTGCTGGAAGCCGGCATTGGCTTTGGTTATCTGGCTCTTGTCATCGGCTATCTGCCAGTACTGTATCAGGCGTTTTCACGCCGCGAAGTCACCATCTCACTACTTGATGCGCGCGCTGGCTCGCCACCCACTGCCTATGAATTGCTGCGGCGTCAGAGCGGTGTCCACGGACTGGAAGCGCTGACCCAGTTGCTGGAAGACTGGGAAATATGGTCAGCGGATTTAATGGAAAGTCACCTTTCTTATCCTGTACTGGCATATTTCCGTTCTCAGCATGACAACCAGTCATGGATCGCTTCGCTCACGGCCATACTCGACGTTTGCGCTTTGGCCATGGTCGGCCTGGAAGGCATGTGCCAATACCAGGCGCGGATGACCTTCGCCATTGCCCGGCATGCGCTCGTCGACCTGAGCCAGGTCTTTAGCGCTCCGCCGGCGAAGGAAGAAAAAATCAACCGCCTTCCCACAGAAGCTTTGGACGAACTACGCAAGCGCCTGCACATAGAAGGCTTTGTTCTGGCCGATGGCGACAAATCTCTGGAAGAGCTGACGCGCCTGCGCAACCTGTATGAGCCTTATGCTCTTTCTCTGGCTACTTATTTGCGGCTGGACCTGCCGCCGTGGATCAAAGGCGTGGTGGCCAAAGACAATTGGCAGACCACCGCATGGCAGCTGAGCCAGGCACAACAGCAGGCCATTCCGGCGCATGATGAGCACCATTAGCGGCAGTGTGTTTCGGATGCCCGTGATCCGGCGGTAATCCAACGAATATGTGAGCAGTCCCACAGATCACGTGCGCTATGCCGACTTTAGCTGGGGCGTGGGTTGAACTGGGAACAGAGCGCAAAAGTTTTCTCCAGGTGCTCAATGAAGATGCGGACTTTGGTAGACAGCCGGCGGCTGGCAGGGCGAACGGCAAGGATTGGCACTGTCCGCTCGTAAGCCGTCAGAAGACGGATCACGGTTCCCTCTCTGAGTTCCGCAGCGAAGAGCCACGCCGGCGCCTGGGCAATCCCCAGGTGTTCAAGGACGCCCATCCGCATCTGTTCAATATCGCTGGTGCGAAAGACTCCGCTGGGAACAACGCGCTGTGCGGCTGGTCCTAAGCCAAAGGTCCATGGCTGCACGGAACCTCGCTCGACAAAGACCACGGCTTGGAAGCGGTTGAGATCGTCTGGCGATTCCGGCGCGCCATGGCGTGTGAGATATTGAGGAGTGGCGACGAGAATGATTATCGTCTGCGCGAATCTTCGCGCAACCAGAGTGGAGTCTGGAAGATCGCCGGAGTGGATAGCCAGATCGAAGCCGTCTTCGATGATCGTTGTCGGGCTCTCCGATGCCGCCAGCTCAACTGCCATATCAGGGTAGGCAGCAAAAAACGCTGGAAGCTTTGAAACCATGTGCAGCCGGGCAAACGTGGGAGGAACGGTCACACGAATGACGCCCTTCGGCGAAGTCTGCCCGCGACCGATTCGTGAAGTCGCGTTTTCAAAGTCGCCGAGAATGTGCAAAGCAGACTCATAAAAATCGCGCCCCGCCTCAGTCATTGCGATGGATCGAGTGGTGCGGTGAATCAGTTCGGCGCCGAGCTCATCTTCAAGTGCGGAAATCTGTTTGCTGACGGCAGGTTGGCCAATTCCACGTTCCTTTGCCACAGCGGAGAAGCTCCCCTTTTCAATTAGCCGGACGAACATCTGCATTGCATCAAATCTGTCCACTTCTGCCTCCACATTCCTCTGTGGAATGGATTCTATGGGAGAACAAACGATTCTTCCGATCTTGCCAAAGAATACAAGCAAGAAGAAGGCGCTTTGCTGTGCATTCCTGTTGGGAATAGCTGCTATTCCCCAGAGTGCCAAATCCGCGTGCAACTATGGCTCATCTGATAGCGAGCCTGAGAGCTCCGAGCAAGATAACAGTCAGTTGAAACAGCGGAGCGGGTGAATCGTTCAAGAAAACTGGAGGAGATCATATGCCTAAGTTAACCCAAAAAGTAGCATTCGTTACCGGTGGTTCCCGGGGCATTGGCGCGGCAATCGCGAAGCGCCTGGCCGCGGATGGAGCGAACGTAGCCATCACGTACGCGAAAGACGCCAGCGCGGCTTCTGCCGTGGTGAAAGCAATTGAGCGCGATGGCGGAAAAGCTATCGCGATTCAGGCCGACGCGGCCGATGCCGAAGCAGTCAAAGGTGCGATCGAAAAGACCTTTGCGACTTTCGGCCGGCTTGATGTGCTTGTGAACAATGCCGGCACGGCCATTCCGAAAGCGTTTGCCGAAACGACGCTGGAAGAGATGGATCGCGTGCTCGATATCAACGTGCGCGGCGTATTCGTCGCGACGCAGGCTGCGCTGAAGCACATGAAGAGCGGCGGACGCATCATCATGATCGGTTCGGCCGTGGGTGAGCGTGTCGTGGTGCCCGGGCTTGTGCCTTACGCGGCCACCAAGGGCGCCGTAAAAATATTTACTCAGTCGCTGTCCAGAGAACTGGGGAGCCTGGGCATTACCGTCAACAACGTGCAGCCGGGTCCAATCGACACAGAATTGAATCCCGCCTCGGGTGATTGGGCGGTTCCGCAGAAGGCCGCTACATCGCTCGACCGCTATGGGCACGTTGAAGAAGTCGCCGCGCTGGTGTCGTTTGTCGCCGGTCCGGAGTCCTCGTACATTACAGGGGCGAATCTGACGGTGGATGGCGGAATGAACGCCTGAGCTGAACGCAACATTCTAAATAACGGAGGTTCCAATGGCTAATGTAGTGAAGAAACTTGAGCATCTCTTCTGACTTGGCACAGAAAATGGTGATTATGCAGCAGTGGTCTAAGGGCATAGGGCTTGGCGTCAGCGAGAACGTAACCATTCGTCGATGATGGCGGCGAATCTCATGGCCTTTAGCCGGATGGATGGCGCTCCGATCCCGACGTATCGAGATGGCGCAGAACAAGCGTACACAGCTCTGCACGGGGTTTCCACTCAAGACTTTTTCATCTTTATCCAGACGGCCCATCACTTTTGGCCAGGCAATCGATATCGTTTTCGCGAATGGCGGCATGGGGCGGAGGATTTCCCATTGAAGGTGAACGGAGGAGTTGTCGGAGTCAATCGGTGTGAGCGGGGCACCCACTGTGCAAACAAGGATTGCGCTACTGCAGCGACTGGCGCTGGTCTCCGACGCGGTGCCTTCGTGGGATGAATTGGTAAGCGGGGGCTTTGTGGTTTATGGACAACAAGGCCGCTATGGGCTGCTTCGTTCGAGGCATGAACATGGACGTTGAAGGACCGGCGTATCCGTTCGAACGACTAGCCCTGAGTCCCACCGATCGCGGCGACTGGGCAGCAACCTGCGGATGGCCATGCAAGGATCGTCTCGATCCCTATGGTGCATGGGTGAAGCGGTTGAAATCGCCAGTGTCGTTTGTTGCCTGGCCTCAGATGACCTCCAGTTTCGTCACCGGAGTCGAACCTATTCGTTGATGGTGGCAGAGCGCAGATCGAATCGGCGCTCAACGACCCAAGAAGGAGTACTGAAATGCGTGCAATGCAGAGCGGAAACATTTAGTGGTTATGAAGGATTGAAGCTCGTAGACCTTCCAAAACCAGGCGGTCTCAGACTTGAAAAGTACTTGTGCGAATCACTGCGGCCGGCGTCACGCCGCTCGACCATACGATTCTCTCGGGCAAATTTCCCACCGCGTGAAGGCGCCGTTGGTCCTGGGCAATGAAGGAGCGGGCGTGGTGGAAGAGGGAGGTGTAACGGGCTTTCCCGTCGGCTCGCGCGTGATGTTCTTCGGTGCCTATGGCGTTTTGAGGATGGAACCTACAGCCAGTGGGTTTCGGTACGCAAGGAAGACCTTTGCCTGATTCCCGGCAATGTCGACGACGTGAGTGCCGCAGGTATACCGGTCGCGTATCTCACCGCGCAGGTGGCTCTTACTCTGGCTGGTTTGCGGCCAGGCAAAACTGTTCTGGCGCCGGCGATCGGAGGATCGATCGGCAATGCAGTGACGCAATTGGCGCGCGCTTTGGGCGCAAAACACGCCATATCAAGCACGACCAATCATGCGAAAGCCGAGCAGGCGAAGGCGCTCGGCTTCAATGAAGTCATCGATACCTCGCTAGAAAAATTGAGTGACGGCGTGCGTCGTATCACGGACGGTTACGGCGCGGACATCGTCATCGACGGAGTCGGTGGCGAAGTCCTGAGCGAAGCGCTCGGAGCGCTTGCGTCGGAAGGACGCCTCATAACGCTCGGATATTCCGCAAGCCGTAAGACGACCATTGACGTGACAAATCTCATCGTGCCACAGGCCAGCATCCGGGGTTTCAACATGTTTGCTCAGCCGAAGTCGGCCATTATTGACGCCTGGAACGTTATTGTCTCTCTGCTTAAATCCGGCGCGATCAAACCGATCGTGGCCAAAACCTTTCCTCTGGCCGAAGCGGCTGATGCTCTGCGTTACCTCATTGAGGGCCGACCCTTCGGCAGAGTCGTCCTGACAATCTGACGATGTCCAAAAGGAAAACGAAACATGAAAGAAAAACAGGTTAAGGATCCAGGTTAGCCAGCAAAACTGCGTTGGTGACCGGAGCTTCCCGTGGGATTGGGCGAGCCATTGCGTTGGCGCTGGCTGAAGCAGGCGCACACGTCCTGGTTCACTACGGCCGTTCCACGCGGGAAGCGGAATCTCTCGTCGCCGGGATCGAAACAAAAGGTGGACGGGCAAACGCAATCTCGGCGGACCTGGGAACCCCGAACGGCGCTGCGCTGCTGGCCAAACAGGTGCGCTCTGTCATCGATAGACTGGATGTGCTTGTGCTCAACGCCGGGATCAGCAAGGCGGCCCTCATCGCGGATTATACGGTAGAGGATTTTGACAATCTGTTCGCAACCAATGTGCGCAGCCCGTTCTTACTGGTGCAGCAGCTTCTGCCTATGATGCGCGAAGGCTCGAACATCATTGCGATTTCTTCGATCGGTGCACGAGCTGTAGTTGGAAAGCCCGGCTTGGACAACCCTTCGCTCCTTGCCTACACCTCGACAAAAGGGGCACTAGAGACTCTGGTCAAAAACTGGGCTGCTATTCTCGGTACCCAGGGTATCCGCGTAAATGCAGTCGCGCCGGGTGTGATCGATACGGACATGTCGAACTTCGCTAAGACTGAAGCAGGTCGCGAGGTCACGCTGGGAATGCAGGCATTGAAGCGGATCGGCAAACCGGAAGACGTGGCAGATGTAGTCGCGTTCCTGGCTTCGGACAAAGCGCGCTGGATCACGGGCGCCAGTATCCCTGTCGATGGCGGTTCGAAACTTTAGCTGACAACGGAGGAAGCGCAATGAATACCATATCGAGCAAAGGCAAGGAGATCAGAATTCCTGGCCCTGACCATCCCATCACGATTTCTCCAACTGCGGGCAAGGTGCGTGTAACGGTCGCCGGGAGGATCATTGCTGAATCGTCGCGAGCGCTTCGGCTTGAAGAGAACGGATATCCGCCTGTTTATTATCTGCCGCGCAACGATGCGGACATGTCGTTGCTCGTTCGTACCGAGCATTACACCTATTGCCCGTACAAGGGGGATTGTACGTATTACAGCATTCCCATCGGCGGAACGAAATCGGAAAACGCTGTTTGGACGTACGAAAATCCCTTTGAGGCAGTCGCCAGCATTAAAGAATACCTGGCGTTTTATCCCTCACGAGTCGATGCAATCGAAGTGATCGCCTGAGCACTCCCAGTGGCAGAAAGGAATCAAGATGCCGAAGACTACACCCGAACAAAACAAGGCTCTCGTCCTGAAAGCCTTCGACACCCTCTTCAACAAGCGCGATTATGCGGCCGCAGAACGATTCTGGTCGCCGGACTACATCCAGCACAGTGCGCACATTGAACCCGGACGTGAAGGCCTTTTCAACCTGATAAGGTCACTCCCACCCACTCTAAAATATGAAGCCGGTTTGATCGTCGGAGAAGGAGATTTTGTTATCGTGCATGGACGATTTTCAAACTTTGGCCTCCCTGTGAACTGGATCGCAGCCGATATTGTTCGCATTCAAGACGGAATTCTCGCAGAGCACTGGGATGTCATTCAGGACGAAGCCGCTGAGGAACAGTCGAAGAGTAAAGCCCCAATGTTCGGTGACAGATTTCCGACATCTTGATATCAACGCAGTAGAATTGAATTCAGCCGAATTTAGTAACGACAAACGCCCTTTGCCGCACTTTACTACTGCAGTGCCGGCCAAAGGGCCTGAGTCCTACGTCAGCAACTCCGGCAGATCCGCCGGAGACCGATGTACAATTTCCCATGGTTACCGCTCCAATCGACACCGCTCCATACTCTGAGGCTGCCCGACGGATTCTGCGCCCGGAAGATTGCGCCCTCGCCGTTATCGACATTCAGGAAAAACTGCTGCCACCAATTTTTGAAAAAGAACGCCTGGTGCGTAACGCACAGTTACTGGTCCGGCTGGCCAACATTCTGTCGCTGCCGGTGATCGTGAGTACGCAATATGAAAAGGGATTGGGGAAGACGATCAAAGAGATCAGTTCGCTACTTCCTGAAACCCAAACCATGGACAAGCTGGAATTCGGCTGCTTTGGCAATGACGAATACTGCTCGGCCGTCGGCAAGCTAGCCAACCGAACCACGCTGCTGCTTTGTGGAATGGAATCACATATCTGCGTCATGCAAACCGCGCTAGGGGCCCTAAACCAGGGGTTGAACGTTCATATTGCCGCGGACGCGGTAAGCTCCCGCACCGAACTCAATTGGAATCTGGGTCTAAACCGCATGCAGGCTGCCGGCGCGGTGCTCTCGTCGACCGAGATGATGATCTATGAACTCCTGGGCAAGTCAGGCACTCCTGCGTTTAAAGAGATGCTGAAACATTTAAAGTAGAAGATCAGCTATTGGCCGTTAGCTCTTAGCCATTGGCTTTTGTCTCATGGCCCTTGGCAGTTCGGCTTTCACCCGATCACAATTCCTTGGTGAAGTGCGAGCTCACGATTGAAGTAATGCTTTAAAGTGCCCGGATTAACGCGGCAGCTTGGCACGTTCCTCATGCAAAGGATTTTTTAGCAACATCCTTGGAGAAGGCTCCTATAAGAGCGGTGGCCAAACTGCGGACTAAAGCACAAAGCCAAAAACCAAGAGCCAATTACCAAATACCGCTTTTCATCCTGCCTCTTCTTCACTGTCATCCACCAACCTCTGGCCGATCACGCGCGTTTCCCCGCCGGTAATCTCAAGACTAATGGGAGCTTCGCCAGAAAACTTTTCCACCAGTTCAGCCAGCTTCTGCGAATGGGTTACCACCCAGAGCTGCGAGTATTTGCCGGCATTCACCAACTGTTTTGCCAGCGGCTCCAGCAAATCAGGATGCAGGCTGGTCTCCGGCTCGTTCAGCGCCAGCAATGATGGCGGATGCGGGCTCAGCAGTGCCGCCAGCAAGCATAGGTATCGTAGCGTGCCGTCGGAAAGCTCGCGCGCGCGCAAAGGACGCCTTAATCCGGGCATGCGCAGCAGCACCGCAAACATTCCGTTGTCTTCATCATGCTCGATCTCGAGCGACGCGCCGGGAAACGCCTGGCGTATCGCTTCATGCAGATCTTGCGACTGCCCGACCTCGTTGATGGTCTGAAGCGCTGCCGCCAGATCACGTCCGTCGTGCGCCAGCACCGGCGTGCGCACGCCCACTTGCGGATGCCGCAGCGGAGACTCGGGATCGGTACGGAAGTGGTGATAGAAGCGCCAGCGGCTCATCTCCGTGCGCAGCGAAGAGAGCTCAGGATAAAGATGCGGCTCACGCAGCTGTGAAAGCACGGATTCCGTGGGCAAAAGCTCGCCGGAGTAGTCGGCCAGCCGCTCATCATTGTCCAGAATCCATGCGCCTTTGGGCGAGCGCTCAAAGAATGTCACTTTAAGGCCGTGAGGCGCTTCCATCCACACGCGTTCTTCCTTCACTTCCGGATCAAGCGAAAACGCCGACTTTTCTCCCGAGCCCTGTTTGGGCAGGCCGCAGATCAGCTCGTAAGAAAACGTGTCCGTCTTGATGCCCAGCGTCATGCGCACGCCTTCCATGCGGATGGTTCCCATGGACCGGCTCTTGCGCGCGCCCGCCCACAATACTGAAGGCATGCCGCCCTCTTCGGCGATTACCTGGGCAAAGCCTCCGGCTGCCGCCTTGGCCAGCAGGAAGACGGAGTTATAAAGGTTGGTCTTGCCTGTAGCGTTAGCGCCGGTCAGCACGTTGATCTGGCTCAGGTGCAACCGCAGGTTGCGTACAGAGCGGTATCCGGTTACATGAATTTCACGTATGGCCACGGATGCATATTAAATGAAACGCGGCGCGTCGTGGCAAAGACCGGCAGGAAAATGCCAAAGTTTTTCCGATTTTTCTGTTGATTTCCGCTGCCCTACTCTAAGTACAATGAAGCACGTGCTACAGCAGTATCCATCATTGCAGCTTGTCAACGACGAAACGTTTCGCCGTCTCTGTCGTGCGCGAGATCTTCTGGCTTCCGGGTATCAGCAACATATCCAACTTGGTATTGCCGCGCGCGAAGCCTGCCTCTCTCCGTTCCATTTCCACCGTTTGTTCCGGTCTACGTTCGGCGAGACGCCGCATGATTTCCTCACCCGGCGACGCATGGACCGCGCTCGTCATCTGCTGGCATCCGGCGAAATGACGGTCACAGAGGTCTGCATGGAAATTGGCTATTCCAGCCTGGGATCGTTCAGTTCGAAATTCCAAAGCATCGTGGGTCTGCCGCCAACGCATTATCAGCGACAGGTCCGGCGCGTCTTTGGTTTTCAGAAGCCCTGGAAGATCATGCTGATTCCCGCCTGCTATTTCTCCGCTTACGGGGCCTAAACAGCAAGAATCAAGAAGCGCCGGCCTATTCGTTTCGTTAACATGTTGGAGCCGTGGGAGGAAAAATGATTCAGCGCATGTCACATTCCGCAATTTTTGTCCTCGATCAGGATGAGGCGAAAGATTTTTACGTAAACAAACTTGGTTTTGAACTCAGCATGGATCAATCCATGCCCAACGGATTCCGTTGGCTCACCGTCACTCCCAAAGGCCAGCCTGATCTCCAGATCATCCTGATGAAAGTTGCGCCATCACCTATGGAAGGCGCCCAGGTTCAGAAAATCCAGCCGCAGGACGTAGAAACTATCGGCGGGCTCATCAAGAAAGGCGCGTTCGGCGCCGGCGTATTTCAAACTGCCGACTGCCGCAAGACCTATGAAGAGATGAAGTCCAAAGGCGTGGAATTTCTTTCCCCGCCCAAAGATCAGTTTTACGGCGTGGAAGCCGTGTTCCGCGATCCCTTTGGTAACTGGTTCAGCCTGACCCAACCGAAAAATAAGTCATAGGTCATTCGTACCTCAGCGCCACATTCGGATCTACTTTGGTGGCGCGACGTGCCGGTAGATACGCAGCCAGCAATGCCACCCCAATCAACAGCAGGGCCACGCCAGCAAATGTAATCGGATCGGCGGCGCTGATTTGATAGAGCATCGACTGCAGAAAGCGCATAAGAATGAACGAGCCAACTAGCCCCAGTACAACGCCGATTCCCGTGGTCACCGCCGCTTGTCCCAGCACCAGACGCATCACGTTTCCGGAGCTTGCTCCCAAAGCCATTCGAACTCCCATTTCCCGCGTGCGGCGAGCCACCGAATACGCCAGCACACCATAAATGCCGGCAATCGCCAGAAGCGTAGCCGTTGCGGCGAAAACGCCAAACAGCGCAAGATTGAAACGCCGTCCGCTGGTTGAGGCCGCAAAGATTGCGGTGAAGCTGCTGGTGCTGGGTGGGACGTCGGGATCGAGATCGCGCACAATTTTTCGCGCGGAAGCAATCACCTGCGCCGGATCGCCCGCTGTCCGCACCACCGCACTAAAGCGATAGGTCGCCTGCGGCCGCTGCCGATAATTTACGTATATGGTCGGACGCGCAGGTTTTTCCAGGCTGCTCTCCCGCACGTCGCCGACGACGCCGATCACTGTAAGCAGTCGCAGGTCACCGTCCATGTTTCCAAATTCAATGGTGTGGCCGATGGGATCTTCATTGGGCCATTTCTCCCGCACCAGCGATTGGCTGATCAATGCAACGTGGGGAGCGTTCATCGTGTCGCGATCATCAAAGAGACGGCCGCGGTAGAGAGGAATTCCCAGGCTGCGGAAATAACCTTCGCTTACGGAAGCGTAGTCAGCCGAGCCGCCCTGTTTGGGATCGCGGAAAAGCGGAACAACAAAATCAGAGAGATCTTTCGCCAGTGAACTGTCATCCCAAACATTGCCCCGCGCGGAGCGGTTGAGCAGGTCCAGCGTCTTTGCCGAGAGCTGCTTCGTGTTCACCTCGGCAAATCCACCGTAGGAAGAGATTCCGGTAGCCAGCGGCAGCGCGTTTGTTCCGCCCACTTCCTGAACGCCGGGCAGCACCCGCAAACGGCTGAACAGATCATTGAGAAACTGCGCACGACGAATCTTCTGGTCCGGCGCAAACGCGCTAGGTAGCGCCAGGTCAATGGTAACTACATGTTCCGTGCGAAATCCGGGATCCACCGAAAGCACGCGCATCAAGCTACGGCCCAGCAAGCCCGCGCCGATCAGCAACGTCATGGTAATTGCCAATTGCATCACGACGATGCTGCGGCCAATCAACTGCGTACGGAAGCTCCCGGCATTTCCTCTTCCGCCTTCAGCCAGCGTGGTCCGGATATCGTCTGAGCCGGAGCGCAACGCCGTAAATGTCCCAAGGCCGACGGCAACTACCAGACAAAGTCCCAGAGCAAAAAACAGCACCGGAAGATTCATGGACACGCTGGCCAATCCCGGCGTATCAGGCGGCGCTAATTTCAGTAGCCAATGAACACCCCAGGCCGCTGCCAGCACTCCAATTGCGCCCCCAGTGAGTGAAAGCAGCAAAGTTTCCGCCATGAATTGGCGAACCATACGCCCGCGCGAAGCGCCCAGCGCCGAACGGATCGCGAGTTCCGATTCTCGCGCCGCCGCCTGTGCCAGCAACAGGTTCATAACATTCGCACATGCCACCAACAGCAAGAAGCCTACAGCGCCCAGCAGAATCAGTAACGATGGTCGGACCGTGCTGGTCAACGCATTCTGAAGCGGCAGCATGGAGACGCCGACGAGATCGACGTTATCGCCATACTGTTTCCTGATCGCACCCGCGATCGCCGAAAGATCGTCCTGGGCCTGCGCCAGCGTGACGCCATCGCGCAGGCGCGCAATCGCCTCCCAATTATGTGCCGAGCGGGCCGGCAGGAACGGACTAAGTTCTCGCGGCATCCACACGTCGGAGTCTTCAGGAAAGCGGAACCCCGGAGGAAGGACGCCAATCACCGAGGCTAATCTGTTTTCCGCTCTCAGTCTCACAGAAGAAAGGTCATCGACGGAATTAAGATATTGTTTCCAGTAGCTATAGCTCACCAGCGCCACCGCGCCGGCGCCAGGTCTTTGATCTTCTGCGGCGAACCCTCTTCCGCGAATTGGAAAAATCCGCATCAACGGAAAAAAATCACTGGAAACCGAAGCAACCATCAGCCGCTTTGGTTCAGAACCGCCTGAAACCGATGCCAACCCAGAGCTGAACTCCGCCAGACCCTGCAAAGAGCGGTTCTGCGCGCGTAAGTCCTGAAAGTTGAGATCAGCCAGATTCATCTGGTTTCCCTTGCTGCTCTTTTCCCAGACCTGAATAAGTTGGTCCGGCTTGTCGAACGGAAGTGGACGAAGCAGGACGCCATAGACCACGCTGAAAATCGCTGTAGTCGCACTGATGCCGAGTGCCAGAGTGAAAATTGCCGTCAGGCTGGATCCAGAATTTCTCCTCAACACGCGAACGCCATAACGTAGATCCTGGAACAAAGTGCCTATCCAGTCTGTCCCCCACATGCCGCGGGTGACTTCTTTGATCAGGCTCGCGTTTCCCATCTCGCGCCGCGCGGCGTAACGCGCTTCTTCCGGCGTTTCGCCACGCTCTATGCGGTCTCGTTCGGCCATGCGCAAATGGCTTCCGATTTCCTCATCCAGCTCCTGCTCGCGTTTTCCCCTGTCAACGAAGCTCATGCTTTGCTCTCCCCGGCCGATGGATTAAGAATGCCAGCCATAGCTTCCATTACCTGTTTCCAGCGCGACCGTTCTGAAGCCAGTTGCTTTTTTCCCTGCACAGTTAAGCGATACGCCTTCACCCTTTGTCTGTTGTCTGAGACTTTCCACTCCGAATCGATCCATCCCTGTTTTTGCAGGCGATGTAAGGCCGGGTAGAGCGAGCCTGTGTCCACCTGGAAGACGTCGCCCGATTGGCTGCGGATGGCCTGGCTGATGCCGTAACCATGCTGCGGACCCCAGCGAAGCGTTTGCAGGATGAGCAGATCCAGGGTCCCTTGCAGGAGTTCAATCCGGTTTTGATAGCGCGGGTTCTTCGGCATGTAGAAAGCCTACACCCATGGGAGTAGGTTGTCTACATGCTTTGCGGCTTCTGCTTGCCTGGTTGTCCCCAGCGCGGCGCCGGAGTAAACTTCCTCGCATGAAAAGAACCCTGGCAATCATGATTTCGTTGTTCGTCTGCCTTTCCACGGGCTTTGCCCAGGACTGGGCCAAACAGAAACTGGAAAAATCCACCCGGCATGGGGAATGGGTGGATATCAAACACGATAGCCGTACCGTACACGCATTCGTCGCTTACCCGGAAACCAAGCAGAAAGCGCCGGTGGTAATTGTGATCCATGAAATTTTTGGCCTTACAGACTGGGCGCGTTCCGTGGCCGATCAGTTGGCAGCCAATGGCTATATCGCCATCACACCTGACCTTCTTTCCGGCATGGGTCCGAGAGGCGGTGGCACCAGCGAATTTCCCGGCACGCAGGACGCAATGAAGGCTGTGTCTGGACTTAATCCTGACCAAGTCACGGCGGACCTGAATGCCACTGCCGATTACGCCAAAAAGATTCCCGCAGGCAATGGCAAGCTTGCTGTAAGCGGTTTCTGCTGGGGCGGCGGACAGTCATTCCGCTTCGCCACGAATCGCAAAGACCTGAGCGCAGCCTTTGTGTTTTACGGGCCCGGCCCGTCGGATGTTTCTGCTATCACCGCTCCGGTTTATGGTTTTTATGCCGGAGAAGACGCGCGCATCGGCGCAACGATCCCTGACACGCAGGCAGCCATGAAAGCCGCTGGAAAGAAATATGAGCCGGTCACGTATGCGGGCGCGGGCCACGGCTTTATGCGCGCGGGCGAAGACCCAGCCGCCGATGCAGCCATCAAAGCGACCGGCGATGATGCAGACACAAAGAAGGCCCGCGACATGGCTATCGCTAACAAGAAGGCTCACTCTGAAGGCTGGGCGCGCTGGCTGTCTCTGTTGAAATCGATGTAGCTTCATGGCGGACGCCGGATTCCGCTTCCGGCGTCTTTTCTCCGCAAGCGTCTCAGCCGATTACTTTTGGCTTGTTTTCTCGTCTAACGGAACCAGGAACCCTTCTTGGACGTATTCAACATCAGGCAGAGTCTTGCCCATCGGCAGGAGGCGAATATGAAACCTCAAAATCAACGCGTCATCGGGTTAGTCATCGTTATTATGGGCGTCATTGCATTGGCGACGCCCCGGTTGCGCAGCCAATCCACCGGCAATGAACCGTCAGAGCGCTTTCAGCGGAGTTTCAGCATCGCGCCGGGCGGCACTCTTGAAGTGAACAACTATAAAGGAACGATTCACGTTATCGGCTCAGACACAAATCAGGTCGCCGTCGATGTAAACAAACATTTTGAAGGCACGGATGCTGACCGCAAGTGGTGGATGGAAAACGTCCAGGTAAATTTCAAAAATGAAAGCAATCGCGTCGCGGTGGAGGTGAAATACCCGGAATCGAATTGCACCTTCTGCTGGCAGGTCCACGACTACACCGCCGCCGTCGAGTTGGAAATTCGTGTTCCCCGGCAAATCAATGTACAGCTGGAGAGTTACAAGCCCGATATCAAGGTGGCCTCGATTCAGGGTGACATTCGAATCAAAAGTTACAAATCTCCTATTGATATTGATTCCACCACCGGCGCGGTGCGGATCGATACTTACAAAGAGACCGTGAAGCTGCACAACGTGAACCTGCGCGGACCGCTGGAAATCAAATCCTACAAAGCCGATGCTGAAATTGAGGCACGCAGCCTGGGTGACACGGTAACGCTGGAAAATGAAAAAGGCACCGTCGTGCTGCGTGTCCCGGCAGATGCCGGCATGGACGTGGATCTTGATGGAGGACGCCGCTCCAGTTTCCGCTCCGATTTTGCCATGACGTCACAGAGCGGCAGCTTTAATTCCAGCTTCCGCGGCAAGGTGAATCAGGGAGGCACCCGGCTGCATCTGCACACGGAAAAAGGCTCCATTTCCCTGGAAAAGCTCTCCGGCGGCGCTCAGTGATTCGAATCGGGTTTCTGCCGCTCATGTTAACCAGGGGCGGCGGCGAGATCTTCGCAACATGTTCTTTGAAACATGTTCGTTAAAACATGTTAGCTTGATGGTCCATCGCTGAACGGCCGAGTCTCGATTCCTCATTGCGAATAACTACATTTCTGAAAAAGGTGAAAATGCGTTTCTTGAAACCCTCGCTTCTCCTCCTGGCCATCTGCGCCATCATGTTTTGCAGCTCTGCAATTGCCCAAGGCACGCCGCAAAAGGGCGTTCAGGTGGGCGACATCGATACCAAAGCCGATCCCTGCACTGACTTTTTTCAGTTCGCCAACGGCAAATGGCGCGCTGAAAATCCCATCCCTCCGTCCATGGTGCGGTGGAGCCGCCGCTGGAAGGCAGGCGAGGACGCGAAAGAACAGCTCAAAGGCATATTGGATGACGTGTCTCGCAAGAGCGATTGGCCGCGCGGAAGCGTGGAAGAACTCATCAGCGACTATTACGGCTCCTGCATGAATGAAGCCGCGGTAAACAAACTCGGGATCGCCCCGGCCAAACCGATGCTGACGAGGATCGACTCCATGAAGACCCCGGCGGATCTGCAAAACATGTTCCGCGAATTGCATGGCGTTTCTGTCTTTGTGCCGTTTGTCGTAGCTTCCACACCTGACAATCACAATCCCACGCAGGTTATTGCCAGCATTTTTGCCGGTGGCCTGGGACTGCCCGACCGCGACTACTACCTGAAAACCGAGCCGCGGTTCCAGGATGCGCGCGAAAAATACCTGGTGCACGTTGCCGCCATGTTCAAACTCGCCGGCTACGATGACGCCAAAGCTAAAGCCGCCGCGCAGACCGTCTTCCAGATGGAGAAGAAGCTGGCGGAAGCCTCCCTGGACAACGTAGCCCTGCGTGATCCGCAGGCCACTGATCATAAAACAACATATGCCGATCTTAAAAAGCTGGCGCCGGCGGTCGATTGGGATGGATACTTTACCGCCGCCCGGCTTTCTCGCGCAGACCTGAACGTCGCCGAGCCAAAGTTCCTTCAGGAGGTCGACCGTCAGGTTCGGGAAACGCCGATGGCAGACTGGAAAACCTATCTCAAATGGCAATTCCTTCACTCCGCCGCCGACCAGCTTTCTGATCCGTTCGTCAATGAGAACTTTGCCTTTTACGGCAAGTATCTCAACGGCGCCACTGAGTTGAAGCCGCGCTGGAAGCGCTGCGCTGAAAGCACTGACCAGCTTCTGGGCGAAGCGCTGGGGAAAAAATACGTCGAAAAGTATTTCCCGCCTGAAGCCAAAGCCCGAGCCCAGGAAATGGTGAAGAACATCCTCTCCGCCATGCATGACACCATCGAAGGCCTGGACTGGATGGGTCCGGAAACGAAAAAGAAAGCGCTGGAAAAACTTTCCACCTTCAATCCCAAGATCGGATATCCCGACAAATGGAAGGACTACAGCAGCATCAAGATGGTCCGCGATTCTTACTGGGACAACACCATCGCAGCCGTTAAATGGAACGTGAATGATGATCGCGCGCTAGTCGGCAAGCCCACGGACCGCGGGCGCTGGGGTATGACGCCGCCAACATCTAATGCTTACTACAATCCCCTGCTGAATGAAATCGTCTTCCCTGCCGGCATTCTGCAGCAGCCGTCGTTCAGCGTGGAAAATGCGGACGCCATCAACTATGGCGGCATCGGCGTGGTAATTGGCCATGAAATCAGCCACGGCTTTGACGATCAGGGCGCTCAGTTTGACGCGCAGGGCCGTCTCAACAACTGGTGGACCCCCGACGATATGAAGCGCTTTCAAGACCGCACTTCTTGCGTCGTTCGCCAGTTCGATGGTTACTTCGTCGAGCCCAACATCCACCACAATGGCAAGCTCGTTCTGGGTGAGAGCATCGGTGATCTGGCGGGCGCAAAAATCGCGTACATGGCTTTCAAAAAAGCGCAACAAGCGCACCCTGAGCCAACCATCGATGGCTACACGCCGGAACAGCAGTTCTTTATCGCCTGGGGACAGTGGCGAGGCGATGAGATTCGTCCGGAAACCCAACGCACCATGGTCCAGGGTGATCCACACCCAATCGGAAAGTATCGCGTGATCGGGCCGCTCTCAAACCTGCCGGAGTTCAAGCAGGCATTCAGCTGCAAAGACGATTCCGCCATGGTCCGTCCGGCGGCGGATCGTTGCACCGTGTGGTAGCAACAATATGAGCTGAGAGAGACGTGGTTTCGCCACGTCTCTTTTTTTGTCCGACCATTAGGCGCGCCTTATTCGTAGCGCAGCACGATCATCGGATCGACTCTGGCCGCACGTCGTAACGGGATAATGCTGGCCAGCAGAACCGCGGCGCATATCACCGCCACTGCACTCACATAAGTCGCGGGATCATAGGCCTTCACGCGGTATAACAGGCTTTGTAATAACAGCGCCAACATCCATGCCAGCGCAAGACCTACTGACAATCCGGTAACTACCAATCTCAAATTCCCGCTGAACACTAACCACAAAATCGTCCGCGGACGGGCGCCGCAGGCCATTCGAATTCCGATTTCGCGCGACCGGCTCTCGACCAGGTAAGCCATAACGCCGTACAGCCCAATTGCCGCAAGGAACAAAGCCATCAAGCCGAATCCACCGGTGAACTGGGCAAAAATCCGATATGGCGCTTCCTGATCGCTGATTCTCTGCGCCAGGGGCAAAATGTCAGAAATAGGTTGGTCTGGATCGACCGCCTTTACGCTCTCGCGCAAACTCGTTACCAGGGAAAGCGGTTCTACCGTGGTCCGCATTACCACCGATATCGATCGGCTTGGTGACTGCGCCATAGGAATGTAACTTTGGTTCCTCGCTTCTTCATCCATCCCTGACGTTTTTATGTCCTGTACGATTCCCACGATGGTGCGTGGAACCGCGTCTTCACGGCTCAGGCGAATGATGTGTCCCAGCGGGTCAGCGTCAGAAAAGTACCGCTGCGCCAGCGTTTGATTGATCACGATCACCCCAGGGCTGGCGGCGCCATCAGTCTCGCTGATAAATCTTCCGCGAACCAGACGCAGGCCCAACGCGGAAATATATTCTGGCGTCACAGAGGTGATGGCCATGCCTGGCACCTCTCCAGGCTTGGGAACAGGACGGCCCTCGATCCATAATTCAGCTCCTCCGTAAGAATGCCCAAATGGGATGGAAACACTCAGCCCCGCTGACTGGACCTGCGGCAAAGCCCGAAGTTGATCCAGCAGTCGCTGATCAAAAGTCCATATCTGCGCCGGTTCCCGATATTTAGCCACTGGCAGGTTCATCTTTGCTGTAAGCACGTGGTCAGGTTCGAACCCAGGATTTTCCTTGAACCGGTTCGTCAATGACTTTGACATCAACCCGGCTGGCACCAGAACCACCAGTGCCAGAACAATTTCGGCTACCACCAGTGCTCTGCGCAACTTGCGGCCTGCCAGACTGGTTGAGCTTGAAGAGGAACTTTCCTTCAGCGAGCCCGTCAGGTCGAGTTTGCTCGCCTCCATCATGGGCGCAAGCGTGAACAACAAAACACTGAGGAGCGCCACCGCCGTGGCATAGATGAAAGTTGCCCAATCCATATGGATTTGTCCGTAATTGGGCAGATAGCCCCGGTTATCGTACGGGATGGCGGCGGTTGCCCAATCGGCGCCAAGTACTGAGATTCCAAGCCCGAGCCCAACAGCTCCCGGGACAAGCAATAGGCTTTCCGCCAGCAGTTGCCGGGCCAGCCTGAATCTTCGCGCCCCCAGCGCCATGCGCACAGTCATTTCCTTCCGCCGCAGGAGTGCGCGCGCCAGATAAACACTGGCAATGTTGGTGCAAACGATCAGGAGAATGCAAATGCCGATAACAAAACCTGAATAGATTCCCTGCTTGCCGGTGTTTTGTCCGATCTCATCTGAGAGACTCCGCAGCAGGACTCCTGAATGCGTATTCGACTCCGGATACTGTATCTCCATTTGTTGCGCAATTGCGCTGATGGATTGTTGCGCCATATGCAGCGTGACTTGCGGTTTCAGCCGGCCTATCACGTTCAGCCATCCGGCAGCGCGGTTGGCCCGTTCCTTTTCTGTAAGCGCCAGCGGTATCCATAGGCTGGTTCGTCCCATCAGTGTGAAATGGAAATGCTCAGGCATTACTCCAATCACGGTATAGCGCTCGCCATCCAGAAGAATGGTTTTCCCGCTGAGATTCGGCTCACTGTTGAGCCGTTCATGCCAGAACCCGTAGCTGACGAGCGCCACCTGCCCCTGTCCGGTCTGGTCTTCTTCCGGACGGAAGTCCCGCCCTATCATCGGCGCAACTTCCAGGGTACGGAAAAACTCCGGACTTACCCTGGCCCCTTCGATCCGTTCGGGCACGTCCATTCCTGTTAAATTGAACTGCCGCGGCGACCAGGCAGCCAATCGGTCAAACTCATGGCTTTGCTCCCGCCAGTCAAGATAGTCGGGCGCGGAGGCCTGCCCCGTCCACCCTTTCTTTGTGTCGATTTCCCAGGCAACCAGCAATCGCTCGGAATGAGGATAGGTCACCGCCTGCAACACCCATTGACGCACCAGGTTAAAGCACCATGTGCTCGTACCAATGCCTAGTGCCAGTGTTGCCACCGCGACCATGGCAAATCCAGGAGCTTTGCGTAGCCCGCGCAATCCAAAACGCAGGTCTTGCCAGAAAGATTCCAAAGATACGAATGTCCGCATTTCTCGACAAGCCTCCTTCAGCCGGGCTACGTTCCCAAAACTCCTGCGCGCAATGTAGTGTGCTTCCTGGACAGCCTTGCCCTCCGAGTTTTGCTTCTGTTCCCGCATGGCGAGATGGAAGGCGAATTCATCTTCCAGATCGCGATCGAATTTGCCGCGAAGCACCAGCGCTTTAAGCCGCAGCCAGATTGATGTGGGCCATTTCATAAACTCTCCTCAGGCTGTCTCCAGAATCCGGCGGATGGCCGTGGACATGCGGCCCCAGTGCTCTGTTTCCGCCAGCAACTGTTTCTTCCCCGCTGCAGTAAGCCGGTAGTATTTGGCACGACGATTGTTCTCCGACACTCCCCATTCAGAGGCCAGTAGACCCCGCAGTTCAAGGCGATGAAGTGCCGGATAAAGGGCGCCCTCTTCCACCCGCAGAACATCTTCTGAAGTTTCGTGAATGAATTCGGCTATGGAATAGCCGTGCATTGCGCCACGCGCGAGTGTCTTCAGCACCAGAAGGTCCAGCGTGCCTTGCAGAAGATCACCGGGTTTTGATTCTCGATCTCCCATAAATTGCTTATGGGAGTATGGTACTGAATGAGAGCGAATGCAAGCAAGTAATTCGCGAACGCATTTCAAGCTCTGAAACAACCGATCGCGCAAAAAAGCCATGCGTTCGCCGCATGGCTTTTTCCTGTTCCAGACTGTTAGTACCGGCGCCAGCCGCCGCCGCTGTTGTAACCCTGTTGATATCCGCTCTCGTACGCCTGACGGTAAGACTGTTTGTAGTAATCTTTATTGCCGAAGCTTGAGTTGTAACCATGGTCGGCGTGCTTGTAGTTGCTGTCTTGCGTTGGCCGATTGCTGTGACCGCTGCGCCGGTCGCGCGCGCCGTCATTGATTCCATCCTGATAGCCGTACTGCCGCGCAGAATTCACGCCGTAGCCGCTTCCTCCATAGCCACCGCGGCCCCAGCTTCCGCGGTCTCCATCTCTGCCACGATCCCAATCCCCATCGCGATCTCGGTCATTGCGATAGCCACCTGTCTGCTGGAATCCCCGCTCATACCCTGAGCGGAAAGCCTCGCGGTCGTCGCGCTCACGCCACCGGCTGTTGTTGGGATTGAATCGCCGATTGTGCCGCGCATCGGACTGTCCCTGGTTGAAACCATCCCTGAACGCCTGCCGATCGTCATTGTCGCGCTGTCCCCATCCCCATTGCACCGGGACCACGCTTTGTGCCACCGCCAGAGTTGTGGTTCCCGCCATTAACGCTGCTCCCAGCAGCATCGCCTTCATGTATCTCATGTACCCTCCCGTTAAAGCACCTAGGAATTTCAGCATTAACGTTCAAATGGACTTCTCTTGGTGAGTTCAAACACTTGCCGCGGCGCAATCTCTCTCCGGGTCAGTTAAGTTGTGTTAGCGAAAGGTAAGGAATAGTTGCTTGCGTCGTTGCAAAATCAGCGGCTGAGCTGGATTACACGAATATTCTTAATCCGTAATTACGGTTCGCGAAAGCGAATCTTTGCGAAAAATACTTACCGCGACCTCGCGAATTCCACTTCGCGCGCTCGCTGCTGATAGCCTTCCACCGTATGCGGACGCACTGCCAGGAAATAACTAACCAGCTTTTTCACGTATGCGGCGACGGGCGTGTACTCCATACCAAGCTCTGCTTTGCTGCGCGCATTGTCCAATGACGACATCCATCGGCCGCTGAACGGAGAGCAATGCGGTAACAAGCCTTCGCGGTTGAGCTCTTCCCGCGGCACGCGGACAATCTTCAGCGGGCAATGCATTGTCTCCGCCAGTAACTCCAGGAATTGGCTCAATTGCAAAGTTTCATCCTGTCCGATGTTATACGCGCAGCCTTTGCCGAAATCATGTTCCGCCAGCCGCACAATCGCCTGCACCACGTCTTCACCATAAACGTGCCGCACGGGGGCACCGTCTTCGTCGGGTACCAAAACCGGCCCGCCATCCTGAATGCGTAGAAAATATCCGTAGATCCGGTCGTAATGGTCGCGTTCGCTGTTGACCATTGGCAGCCGCAGGCTGGTAAAGGGAAATTTGTGCTGCGTCCACGCGCGCGCGAACACATCTTCCGCCGTGCGTTTGTCGAAACCATATCGCCAGTTTTCGTATTCTGAAACGTCCGACTTCGCCGGCTCGGTCATCACCGGCCCGGGATAATCCTCTTCTTTGTATGGCCGCTCCACACCCACTCGCACCAGGTAAACCTGCCCCGTGCTCAGGAAGATGTATCGCCCGACGCGGCCCGCAAACAACTCCACCGCCGCCTCCGCTTCCGCGCCGTTATAAAGGGTGGTGTCTATGACGAGATCGAATTCCCTGCCGCCCAACACCCTCTTCATCTGCTCAGGATCACTGCGATCACCGCGCAGCCGGTCAACTTCTTCAGGTAAATCGTCGCGCGTCTGTCCGCGATTGAAGACCGCCACTTCGTACCCGCGTTGCAGGAGAGCGTGAACAATCGAAGGGCCCAGATTTCGCGTACCGCCGATAATGAGTGAGCGCATGCCGGATATTGTAGCCGGTGCAGCTCACCACGCTACATTCGCATAAAACGCGTTGTTTCCGGTCCGCAGATCCTTGCCGTAAAGCAGCACCACCCCCACTCCCAGCACGTTCAGCTTCGCTTGGGGACCGGTATCGAAGAGCCACTTGCGCGGACCGAGCGTAGAAGCGGAATCGAACATTTTACCGATGTCTAGAAATGGTCCCAGCTTCACCGTCAGAATTCCGTTTGCGTATACATGCTTGTCACTTTCCCAGTTAGAAAGAAAGTAATCATGTCCCAGCGGAGCGCTTCCCTTCTGGTCGTGACGCGTGCCGGCATGCGCCCGCAGCGGGAGGTCGTTATCACGCTCCACGCCGAGCATGAACAACTCATCGAACGGTATCTGCCCGAAAGTCTTGCCGGCGTGGATACGCCATTGCGTCTCGTAGTCGTCTCCTCGGTCGCGCGGAAACCAATGCGCGGCAATCGTTGCCTGAAGCTTGTCAAAAGACTGTCCGGATTGCGACCAGATGCGGCCCGCTTCAGATTTTGCACTGCTGGAAATTGTCAGTCGCTTTTCTGGCGATCGCCACAACTCATAAGTGAATTGTGCTTTCTGCTTGACCTGATAGCCCTGGGCCAGCAGCTCTGGCGTCAACGCGACGCCGGGAACAACATTGCGAAAATCCCTGTGCGAAAGCTCGACGCCGGTCGTCCAACTCCAGCGCGCGCCTATAAAATTGGAGATCTCCACGCCCACACTTTCGCGCCGAAGATTCAGCGCACCCAGTACCGTGCTTGGACCTGTAAAGGACGTTTGCACCGTCCAGTTCTCATTCCGCAGGTCAGCCCCTGCATGGTACCGCCATTTCGGGTTTCCGGCGAGCGGTCCAGAGATATTGACCAGGGCACGTCGTTTATCCGTATCAAAGCGCAGCAGCGAAATAATATTCGTTCCCGAACCGCGTGCGTTGTAATACTTCGGCGTGATTTCTTCAAACAATAGCCCGCTGAATGTGCGGACCAGCGCCTGAAGTTTGGTGTTGCCAAAGCCGTTCAGTTCCTGCGCGCGGAAGATGGCGTCAAACTTTCCATCGGGACGCGCCTCCAGGTTGATCTTGAAAGCGGGAAATATCTCCAGGCCCCGCAACCGGGCATTGCTCGCAAGCAACTCTTCCAGCGTCAATGTGCTGGCAGGCGCGAAGGCAAGAGCGTGGTCCAGCAACGCCGGACGCACTCGCAGCGCAGGTACGCTCAGCACGTCAACAATTTCCGGCTTCCCCGTCCGATTCCAGTACTTGAGAGCCGCCTCAAGATTGCCCTCAAGGAAATATACAGTCGCCAGAAATTCATTGGCATATGGGTCTTTGGGATCGAGTCGCAGCGCCCGATGCAGGTCGCGCCGGGTCTCGCCATATTTCTTCTGCTTGAACGCCACGCCTGCCAGCTCGATGGGGAAACGCTTGTCGTTCGGAGCCAACCGCAGGCCAAGGGAGAGAGCCCTGCCCGCCTCCTCCCAGCGCCCCAGATGCGCCAGCGCAACACCATAGTAATAATTCAAATCGGCAGAATTGCGCGGCCCTTGCTGCAAGAGTTGGACAAGACCGGGCCAGCGCTCCCGTTCAAAGAGCTGTTTAGCTGCAGACGTGGGATCGGTTTGTGCTGACAGCAGCGAAGAAAAGATCGCGATCAACAAGAGCGCGGCTGCGCGAAGGTTTTTTCTGAAGCGAATCACTTGGGCAGCGCCAGCAATATCCAATGACCTACGGCGCTCCATTGTTTTTCAAAGCTGGCGCGGTCCTGCTTAAGCAGTTTGCGCTCCGCTGCATCATTCAGATAGACCAGGTTCTGCGCGGGATCAACGCCCACCACCACAACAAAGTGTAGTGAGTTCTCCAGAGCCGAGGGCTTCAGCGCGGCGATCAGCGGACGTCCTTTTTCCAGATGCTGTTTCAGGTCGTCCCATTTTCCTGCAAAAGCAAAGGTCTGAAAGCCGTTTTGCTGAAAGTAATGCTCCAGGTCGGAAGCGCGAATGCCATGGTCCCTGCGGGAATACAGAACGCGCTGGATCTCGAGTGCATCGGCGGCAGCGTCAATTTCCTTGGCTTGCTGCTTGCGCCAGTATTGCATCACCATGGCGATGCTGGCAGCGCCGCAGCCGTCTCTTTCCTGCTTGATAAACGGAACGTCAAGCCAGACGCCGGGCGTCGCGGCAAAGACAAAGCCGCAGAGACACAGGAAGCACATGAATCTCTGCGGCAAATATCGTGCCATGAAAACGGTTCTAGCGGACAGCCACAATAATCAGCACCAGCACCGCGATGCCGAGAATAATCAGGATCAAATCGCGTTCGCTGAGGTTGCCGGCATAAAAATCAGCCTGCGCCTTGTCAGCTCGTGCCGCCAGTTGCGCCAGTTCCTGATCGTTGAGGGTTGAGACCGCAGTTTTAACCTGTTGCGTATCCACCTTCGCCGACTTTAGGGCTTTTTCAGCCGTGGGCGTTGCCAACAGACGTTGTATTGAATCCAAGTTGTGTTGCCGCGCCTGCGACGCTGCCGCTGTTGCTTTTTGCAGGTCTGCCGGGCTGACCACGTGGCTTTGTGCAAGCGCATCCGTGGGAACAATGAAGAGTGCAACCAAAAGGGTAGCAACCGCCATTCGTAGCGACTGCCGCAGATCAAATTGCATATCAAGCTCCTCCGCTGATGTTCCGGCCAGATAGAAAGTATACATCACCTGCTTGCGGCCACTTTTTGAGAAGTACAAGTGGTTTCGCGTGACTCACAGGCGCTTGCACAAATCTGCAGGCTCTCCTGCGCAACCTCTATCTATCCCGTTGAATGATCAAGTCACTAGCTTGGAGCTACAAAGTAAGGGAGCAGTTGCCTGCTCCCTGAGAGTGCAGGAATTTGGCCGTAATCAGTTGGTCGAAGGTGTCTTGCTCTGTGCTCTGGCCGATTCGGTTCCCAGTTCGAGCGAGACTTTCTTTCCCTGGAACTGAAGTGCCGTGAGTTCGCGTTCGCCGTTCGATCCATTTCTGACTTCCGCCTGCGTGTCGCTGGCTGCGCGATCAAGAGTGACGATCTGTGCCGGCACGGTAGCTAAGACTTTCCTGCCCTGCATGATGCTTACTTGAACGGTCGGCCCGGAGCCTTCCCACTTAGCTGTGTAGTCGCCCGCGGGAAGCGTGATGCCATTCACCTGCGTAGCTGCGGAAATCTCAAAACTGCTTTTGTGTGAATCGCTGGCTGCGAAGGCGCTGGTTGTGATTGCTAATGCCAGTGTTGCGAATATGATCCGGAAAAATAACGAGGACTTCATTACCGCTCCTTAAATCTTTCCCGCAGCTCGGCGGGAACCGGTTGGGGGCGGCCTTTTTTCATCACGTTTCATCACGCGGGAACTTTGCAATTCATCGCTGATGACCTACAATTCTTCACGTGGGTTAAGAAACAGGCGCGCAGAGGCGTGCCGATTTCTGGGGACTGTTCTCGCCTGGGGCCGCCAAAACCGTGGGCGTGAACAATCCCTGAACCCCGTGAATTCAACTGCTGCTTCTAATTTTGTCGTACTCGATCTTCTCTACTTGCAAAGACGATGCCAAACAACAAAAAGTTTCAATCGATTTGTTAAGTATGGCTTTTTAGACGCCATGTGAGTAAGCACGTTAGCATTCACTCGTCCCACTGGCTCACTCTTTACATGTTCGAAATAACTTTTACATTTTCCGAACAACTCGTCCCTGTCAAAGTGTGCGGAAATGAAATGCGAGCGTTCGAAAATGAACAGCGCTGCTGCAAACATGCATGCGCTCCCTCAATTGGATCGACACAATTTTTGCGTGAATATTTCTTTTGACAAACGCGCTCGGGATGAGTCGATGTGCCACGGATGCTAGATTTTCCGGCGGTGAAATTTCGTCTAGGCAGGTTTCGCGTGGCTTGAGAGATGTTCCGAAGTTGCAGAAAATGAATTCAAGACGTGGAGAAAAAGCTTGCGGATGTCTTCAGCGTTATAGGACGCTGAATAAGGAATGCGGCCAGTAAGCATTCTGTCCCGCAGCAATCCTTCCATCATGCCGATGAGCGCCGAGCGAATGCCTTCAATATGCAGATCAGAACGTAGCTGGCCCAGGTCGCGCATTTCCTTAAGCAATCTATCTGCCGTATTAATCAAACCGAGAAAGCCCTGCGTCATCAGGACCATATGCCCTTCCTTGCGGATCCTGCGGCCCTCAAGCAGAAATAGTTGTTTGAGCTGATGATCCTCTTCCAGTTTTGTAAGGATTAATCCCACCAAGGCCTGCAATTTTGCGCTCGGCGCGGCAATATATTCCAAGGCTCCAAAAGCCTCGGCAATGTGGTTCCATCCCTCTTCTAATATCGCTTCCAGAAGTCCTTCTTTATTGCCGAAGTGCTTGATGATCTGAGATTCGCTGGTCTGGGCCATTCGTGCGATGGAAATGGTGCTGGTATTTTCAAAGCCAGATTCGGCAAAGAGCATCTTGGCTGCTTTCAATATCCGTTCAGCAGCCGGGCCCTTGGGACTCAGCGGGTTGGAGAGGGATACCATTTGCTTTTCCGAACGACAGGTTCGCTTAACCAAGTAGTACCACCACCGGCTTACTCAATTCAAGATAATAAGCCTTAAATGACTAATAATATTAAGGAATAGGTTGGCAACCCTCTTTGGGAACATCCCTTCTTAGTTTAAGCGGTAGTGCTACTACTGCCAGTCGTTCAGATCGGTTCCCCGGCTCCAAGCAACTCATTTTTAGGAGAAACCCATGTCAATGCTCTTCGCCGTTAGCCCACAAGCATGTGACCCAAAATCGAGCAAAGAGGAGAAAATTACTGTCCGGGCAGACATTTCTCCCTGGCTATGCGTCCTTGCGATTGCCTTAGTTATAAGCCTGACGCAAAGTGTATCGGCGCAAAGTTCTATCAGCAGCACTTCAGGATCAGTATCGTGGGATTTTGGGCCAGTCGTAGCGGGAACTGCCACCAATGTAGGTATCCAGGATACCTGTCCGCCGGGCCTGTGCGACAACCATGATCTGACGATTACGCTTCCGGCGCCCGCCGCAACTTTTTACCAGACCAACACTGTTCAAGTAACGATCAAGTACACCTGGAACAGCACTGCGCCTAGCGATCTCGACGTATTTGCCATCAGCCCGAACGCGGCTGACCACGGCCCCGGCTCACCCGATGACACAACCACCGGTGCTGGCGAAGAAGACCTGACGTTGACTGATCCAATCGATGGCGTCTGGCACATTCGTTCTGTCGCTGCTACCGTGCCACTTCCTGTGTCCGCGCACGCTGTTGTGACCATGACAGTTGCTCCCCGGCCAACCACCGCGCCGCCACCTCCGCCCGCGCCCGGCGCTCCGGCATTCGTGAACTATGCCGCACCGGAGAATATTCCGCCTTCTCTCGGTTCGACCACTGCCAGCCAGCATGCCGCTGGTGAACCTTCCGTCGGCGTGGACTGGAATACGGGCAAGGCTTTCATCGGAGCTGGAAATCACACGCTGCGCGTAACCTTCAACGACGCAGTCAAGCCGGCCAGTTCCACCTGGGAAGACAAGCGCTCACCTTTTGCGCGCGTCAGCCTTGATCCCATTCTCTTTACTGACGATGGCCGCATGGGCGGGACAAACCGTACTTTCTCTTCGCAGCTCAACGGCGTAACCAGCGAGCTCTCTTTTACTGACGATGACGGCGACAACTGGCTTCCCACCCAAGGTTCCGGACAGCCCGCCGGTGTCGATCACCAGACCGTCGGCGGAGGCCCATTCGCTTCTCCCGCACCCGCCGTGCACACCTATCCGCACGCAATTTATTACTGCTCGCAGGATATCGTTACCGCGTTCTGCTCACGCAGCGATGACGGCGGCCTCACGTTTGGCCCTGGCGTTCCTATTTACACTTTCACCACCGTGAACGGAGTTGACCGTCCCGTAGCTCCCGGAACTTGCGGCGGTCTGCATGGGCACGTTCGCGTTTCTCCCGACGGCACAGCTTACGTCCCCAATGAAAATTGCCAGGACGCAGCCGGCGCCAGCCGGCCCGGCGTCGCCGTTTCCACGGACAATGGTTTGACCTGGGTAGTGCGCACCGTGCCGGACGGCGCCAGCATCAGTCCCGGCAGCGATCCTTCTGTTTCCGCAGGCAAGAGCAACACGATTTATTTCGGCTACGTAAACTCTGACGGGCATGCCAAGATCGCGGTCTCGCACGATCACGGGCTGCACTGGTCGAAATCCCAGGATGCCGGGACACCCTTTGGCATTCAGAACGCCGAGTTCGCTGAAGTGGCTGCCGGAGACGACAATCGCGCAGCATTTGCTTTCCTCGGCACTCCCAGCCTGGGCGACACGCAATCCGGCGACTTCCTCGGCGTCTGGCATCTTTACGTCGCATTTACCTACGACGGCGGACGCACCTGGACCACCTCCGACGCCACGCCTTCAGACCCGGTGCAGCGCGGCTGCATCTGGAACGGCGGCGGCAGCAATCCATGCCGCAACCTGCTGGACTTTAACGACATTACCGTTGATAAGTTCGGCCGCGTGCTCGTTGGCTTTGCCGATGGCTGTACCGGAACTTGCGTCACCGATAGTACGCAGAATGCCACGACTGGCCCGGTTAGCGCGCAGGACGCACTGGCCACCATTGCACGGCAAACCGGCGGTCGCGGACTATTCTCAGCTTTCGACGGCACGCAGTTCGGCACCCGCAGCGGTGATAACGAAGGCGGCGGTAAACTCTGCTACGGCGATCCCGCAAACGGAGTCCACGGGGGCCCTGATTGCGACGATAACCGCAGGCACTAATTGTTCTAACCACCAGGCCCGCGTGAAGAACTTATTTCGCGCGGGCTTTCTCTTGGTCGACGCAGTTAGAATCTTTTGCGTGGAATATTCAATGAAGAAGAACCTATTTCATTTGCTACTGTGCTTCTTTGCGGTTGCCGGTGGAATGTCCGGGGCCGCTCAGTCCAATGCCGAGCGCGGAAACCAAGGTGCGAAGCATGAATCTTCGCCACAAAAAGCGGCTTCTGGTACGGCGCAACCTAAGAAAGATCCGTGCACCTTGCTCACCAGCCCAGATGTTCAGGCCGTGCAGGGCGACCCCGTCCAGGAAACCAAGCCAAGCACGCAGCCTGGGAGTGGATTGGTGATGTCACAATGCCTTTTTCGGACTGCCAATCCCAGCAAGTCCATCAGCGTCGCTCTAGCGTCGCCTGGATCTATTTCTCCACGCGCGTTCTGGCAGAAGCAATTCGCCTCCGCCAAGCCTGCGTCTGCGGAACAAGAAAAAGCAGAAAAGAAGCCTGTTGCCGGAAGTAAGAAGAATGAAAAGGAAGAAGAAGATGAATCCACTCGGCCGCGCGCGGTCAAAGGCGTGGGCGAAGAAGCCTATTGGGTCGGCAGCCCCATGGTGGGTGCGCTTTACGTTTTGAAAGGAAACACTTTCATCCGTATCAGTGTAGGAGGAGTGCGTGAAGAATCCGTGCGCATAGAAAAATCCGTCGCCCTGGCGCGGCTTGCGCTGAGACGCCTGTAAACTCTGCAAAATCCAGGCTTGCCGCACCCCGCTGTGCTCTCCCCGCCCCGGGAAAAATTAGTTCTTTTAATTTCACTCCAATGAAACCGTAATCTCGCGCTTCTAAAACGATGTGTAACGGATGAGAATGCTCCGAAACGGATGAAGCATTCGCAGCACTAAGCAGCAGAAGGTTACAAATGGGCTTTCGGGGGCGGGCAGCGACCAGGCCGGCCGGGAAGGATTTCCACCAAATGGAACTCTGTTACATGGCAAGCATGAGCACGCTGCAAGAGATTTTGCAGTCGGAAGCAAAACCAGACACCGCCTATAAACTCCTGGCCAGCGGTGACACCGTCACTGTGGTTCATTACGGACCCGGCGGCTTAATCGATCAATTCGCTTTTCCCATCATTTATCGCGTCGAGGACGTCCCTGAGGCTGAAGGAACACTCATGCTGCTGGTGGCGACGGAACGTAGCCGCGAATGGCAGAGTTTCTGGGTGCCTCTGGAAACTAAACTATCGCACTGCTGTTCGTTAAATACTGTAGCTTAACGGCGCTCAGAAAATGCTGCGTGACCTCGAGATTGAGGGTCATAAGAATTGGCTTGTCCACGTAGCAGCTTACGGAGAGCGATATTTGGTCAGAACATCGCTGATGTTTTGGCACATCATTACCGGGCCCTCCACTTTGCTCATGAACAAGTCGGCAATATCAGCATCCGTAGGAATTTCGTTCACTCCTGAGATCAGGATGACGGGCAGTGTCGGCCACTTGGTCTTGATCTGACGGGCAAGCTCGGTCCCGGTTTGGCCGGGCATTAACTGATCGGAGAGCACAAGATCCACTTGGCGGGACGCGAGAACGTCCAGCGCAAGCAAGCCGGAACTTGCCGTAACCACCTCATAACCGGCTTTTTGCAGGACAAGCTTCCGCAAAACCAAAGAGTTCGGTTCGTCGTCAACGCACAGGATCACTGCCTTCGATTCTGTCAACTGTCCCCCGGACCCCTAACTTTCAAGATGCCCCAGAAAATGCCGCAAGTCCCGGCGTCGGAATTGCCATCGCTCCGGGAATGAATACTGAAAAACAAGTAGCGCTGGCGCCATTCATTCGCACACTGCGAAATTTAATTGTACCGTCATATTTCTGGACGATCCCCTTGCTGATCCAAAGTCCTAATCCTGTACCTTTGGTGGACTTGGTGGTAAAGAACGGCTCGAATAGGCGCTTGGCGTCTTCTGGCAGAATGCCCGAGCCTGTGTCGCAAACCGAAATTCTAATACCTCGCGGCACTTTCCCTCTTTCCTCAGTTTCACGGACTGTAACACGTAAACGACCGCCCGTTGGCATTGCCTGCAATGCATTACCCACCAGATTCAAGAATACCTGCTTCAGCTCGGCGGGATATGCGAGGATAAGTCCGCTGCTCTTGTATTCCTTGGCCAATTCCACGCCGTTGATCCGGAAATGGCGTTTTTGCAGCTCGAGGACGTCATCGAGCACCGTAGCAATTGAAACCGGCACAGCTTGCTGCGACTCGCGATAAAAGCTAAGTGATTGCTTGGTAATGTGAGATATCCGGGCCAACTCTTCCCCGGCCATGCGCGCATAGGAACGAGCTTCCTGGTCCAACGATGGGTGACTCTCAATAAGATAAAACGCGTTAGTAATGGCTTCTAAAGGGTTATTGATTTCATGCGCGATGATTCCCGCAACCCGCCCCATGGCAGCCAACCTCTCCGTCTTACGCAGCGCTTCTTCGGCGGCCATCTGCCGGCTGATGTCGGTGCAAGTCCCAAACCAGCGGGTCAGTTTTCCGTGCGAATCGAAGATGGGGACCGCGCGAGAAAGAAACCAGCGATACTCCCCGTCCTTTCCCAGCAAAGGAAATGTATCCTCCCATGATTCACCGGTATCCCAGGAATACTGAAGACCCTGAATTACCCTGGTCATGTGTTCCGGGTGATGAAGTTTATGCCATCCCCAACCTTGAATTTCATCGAACGTAGTGCCGGTGTAGTCATACCAGCGCTGGTTATACCAAAAGACCGCGCCATCCGGGTCGGCCATCCATGCCAGTTGCGGAATGGAGTTGGCCAGGGTACGAAACTGTGTTTCGCTTTCCTGCAACTGCTCTGTGCGATCAAGCACCCGCTGTTCCAGTTCGCGATTGAGCAGCTCAAGCTGTCTGCGCTTGCGGTGTAACTCAGCAAACACGCTTACCTTTGCCCGCAAAACCTCGGGCACCACGGGAACTGAAATGTAGTCAACCGCGCCGCGTTGATACCCCTTGAGCTTGTCCAGGTCCGTAAGATGCACACCTGAAATAAAAATGATTGCAGTCTTCTGAAATCGAGGATGTTGACGAATGATCTCCGCCATTTCAAAGCCGTCCATTTCAGGCATGCTGACGTCCATCAGCACGACTGCAACGTCGGTTTTCAGGAGGATTTCGAGAGCTTCTCTGCCCGACGCGGCTTTGATAAGATTTTCCCCCAATTCAGCGAGGATCGCGTCATAGCTGAGCAGCTTTGCCGGCTGATCATCCACCATCAGGATATTGACTCTGTCGTTTGTACTCATCGATTTCTCCTACCGCGATCTTCGAAACTTCTATCTGTGCAGCCACATCCGCAAGGCGGAGAGCAATTGCTCTGTATTAACCGGCTTGGCCAAATACTCGGACGCGCCCGCTTCGAGGCACTTTTCGCGATCGCCTTTCATTGCCTTGGCCGTAAGAGCAATGATGGGCAGCCGCCTGAAAGCCACGTTCTGGCGAATGACCTGCATCGTCTCATAGCCGTCCATTTCTGGCATCATGATATCCATCAACACAATCGCTACGTCTGGCGTTGATTCCAGTGTTCCAATTGCTTCCCGACCTGTGCCAGCGGTCAAGACAGTCATACCACGCCGTTCCAGAACGCTGCTCAATGCAAAAATGTTGCGAACGTCATCATCTACGACCAGTACCTTTCGACCGACAAGAGCTTCATCGGAGCGATGCAGGCGTTCAAGCATCTTCTGTTTGTGTTCAGGCAGGTCAGCCACGACGCGATGCAAGAACAATGCGGTTTCATCCAGAAGGCGCTCCGGTGACTCCACATCTTTTACCACGACGCTACGAGCCAGGGTGTGCAGGCGGGCGTCCTCTTCCGCAGAAAGCTCCTTGCCAGTGAAGACCACTACCGGAAGCTCGCTTGCTGTGGGCTCATCGCCAAGCTTCTCCAGCACTTCGAAACCGGTCATATCTGGCAAACGCAGGTCCAGCACCATGCAATCGAACTGCTCTTCGTTGACCCATGTCAAGGCTTCCGACCCGGTCGCTGCCACGGTTACATCGATGTCGTCATAACCCAGCAGTTCGCGGATGGTGAGCTGCTCCGCAGGATTGTCTTCAACAACCAGTAGCCGCTTGCGACGCGGCTTGGTGTATTCCTTGATCCGGATCAGCGCACTTTCCAGTCCCTCTGGCGTGGTCGGCTTGGTAACAAAGGAGAAGGCTCCGCGAGACAGCCCGTGATGCCAATCCTCATCCAGAGTCAGCATTTGTACTGGAATATGTCGCGTGGCCGGGTCCTGCTTCAAATGGTTGAGGACCGTCCAGCCCAGCATGTCAGGCAGAAATACATCAAGCGAGACTGCCGTAGGACGGAATTCACGCGCCAGCGCCAACGCTTCAGCGCCGCGCATTGCCACAAGAACCTTGAAACCCTTGTCCCGGGAAAGATCGCATAATACGCGCGCATAGTGCGGATCGTCCTCCACAATCAGCAGGACGGCATCGCCCGGCTGCAAGTTGTTGCGATCATCTTCGATACGCTCCGCTGGCCCTTCTACCAGAACGGTGGGTAGTGGCCTGGCAGAAGCAGCAGCTGCGCTGCGGTCCGCCGGAATCAGGCCGGCATTTGTAGGCCCAACGTAAGTCTGCGGCAGATAGAGGGTGAATGTGCTTCCCTTGCCTGGCGCGCTTCGCAGCTGGATCTCTCCTCCGAGCAAGCTTGCCAGTTCTCGGCTGATGGCGAGTCCCAGGCCAGTTCCGCCGTACTTGCGGCTCGTCCCTGCATCTGCCTGTTGGAATGCCTCGAAGATAATTCTTTGTTTGTCTGCCGGGATGCCAATGCCCGTATCAGAGACTTCAAAAGCAACCACCGAAGCAGCGCCGCTGAGAATTGGGTGACCCGCGCCCCACCCTGTGTCGGCTTTTGAAACGGAGAGCCTAACGCCGCCCTGCTCAGTGAACTTGAAGGCATTGGATAGGAGATTCTTCAAGACCTGCTGCAGACGTTTTGAGTCTGTCACCAGGCTGCGTGACAGATTCGAATCCGTTTGTACCTCGAAGTTGAGTTTCTTGTTCTCAGCTTCATGACGGAACGGGCGGGCCACCATTTCCAGCACGTTGTTGAAGAACAACTCTTCGGCTTCAACTGACACCGTGCCCGATTCGATCTTCGACAAGTCGAGAATGTCGCTGATCAGGTTGAGCAGGTCTGTGCCGGCGCCGTGGATGGTACGCGCAAATTCGACCTGTTTGCCTGTCAGGTTGCCATCAGGATTGTCAGAGAGCTGCTGGCCCAGCACCAGAATACTGTTCAGCGGTGTGCGCAGCTCGTGGGACATATTTGCCAGGAACTCTGACTTGTACTTGGAAGTAAGCGCCAACTCTTTGGCCTTGTCTTCCAGAGCACGCCGTGCCTGTTCGATTTCCTGGTTCTTCCGTTCCACTTCAACGTTTTGTTCTGCGAGCTGCTGGGCTTTTTGTGCCAGTTGCTCATTGGTCTGCTGCAATTCTTTCTGTTGCGTTTGCAGTTCGGTGGCCAGCTGCTGCGATTGCTTGAGCAGGCCTTCCGTCTGCATCGTAGCCTCAATACTGTTCAGCACAATTCCGATGCTGGCGGTTAATTGCTCCAGGAAAGAGAGGTGTGATGCGGTGAAGACGCTCAATGACGCAAGTTCAATCACAGCTTTCACACGATCCTCAAAGAGCACCGGAAACACAATCACGTTGCGGGGAACCGCTTCGAACAAACCTGAACGGATGGGAACTGTTTGCGGAGGAAGGTCATTAATGAGCATCCTCCGTTTTCCCGCGGCGCACTGCCCGATCAAGCCCTCACCTATGTTCAAGCGCTCCAAATGTCCGTCCGGACTATTGGCGAAGGCCGAGAGCAGTACCATCTGGCCTGACTCCTCGCCTTCCATCTGATAAATGACGCCTTGTTGCGCATTGATGAGCGGCGCAAGCTCAGACAGCAACATGCGGCCTACCGTCGCCAGATCGCGTTGACCTTGCAACATGCCGGTAAAGCGGGCCAGGTTTGTCTTTAGCCAATCCTGCTCGGTATTGCGCTCCGTGGTTCCACGGAGGTTGTTAATCATCGTATTGATATTGTCTTTAAGTTCCGCCACTTCGCCGCTGGCTTCTACCTGAATGGAGCGGGTAAGATCGCCCTTGGTTACGGCGGTTGCCACTTCAGCGATGGCTCGGACTTGATTCGTTAAGTTATCGGCCAGCAGGTTGACGTTGCCAGTGAGATCTTTCCACGTACCGGCAGCACCTGGCACGTTGGCTTGTCCGCCCAATCGGCCTTCCACGCCGACTTCGCGAGCGACCGTGGTTACCTGGTCAGCAAATGTGGCCAGGGTGTCCGTCATGTTATTGATGGTTTCGGCAAGGGCCGCGACTTCACCTTTGGCGTTTACAGTTAGCTTTTGGGTGAGTACGCCGTTCGCGACAGCCGTCACAACTTTCACGATGCCGCGCACCTGCTCTGTCAGGTTGGCTGCCATCACGTTAACGTTGTCAGTCAAGTCCTTCCAGGTTCCGGCAACACCCGGTACCTGCGCCTGTCCGCCAAGTTTTCCTTCGGTTCCCACTTCGCGCGCCACGCGGGTCACTTCGGCGGCGAATGCGTTGAGTTGATCCACCATGGTGTTGATGGTGTTCTTCAACTCCAGGATTTCACCTTTCACGTCCACAGTGATTTTGCGGGAGAGATCGCCTCTTGCCACGGCTGTGGTTACTTCGGCGATGTTACGGACTTGAGCGGTCAAGTTGCCGGCCATGGCGTTCACCGAGTCCGTCAAATCCTTCCACGTACCGCCGACTCCCGGCACGTTCGCCTGACCACCAAGACGGCCTTCCGAACCCACTTCGCGGGCCACGCGCGTAACCTCAGCGGCGAAGGAGCGCAACTGCTCCACCATGGTGTTGAGCGTTTCTTTGAGCTGCAAAATTTCGCCGCGGACGTCCACAGTGATTTTCTTAGAAAGATCACCGTTGGCGATGGCGGTCGCCACTTCGGCGATATTACGTACCTGGCCCGTCAGGTTGCTGGCCATAAAGTTAACGTTGTCCGTCAAATCTTTCCAGGTTCCGGCGACTCCCGGCACCTGCGCCTGACCGCCGAGCTTGCCATCCGTTCCCACTTCTCGAGCGACGCGCGTAACTTCTCCGGCGAAGCCGTTGAGTTGGTCCACCATCGTATTAATGGTGTTTTTCAGTTCGAGAATTTCACCCTTCACGTCTACCGTGATTTTGCGGGATAAGTCGCCGCGAGCCACGGCCGTGGTGACTTCGGCAATGTTGCGGACCTGTCCGGTAAGGTTGCCGGCCATGGCGTTTACGGAGTCCGTGAGATCTTTCCATGTTCCGGCGACACCCGGCACGTTCGCTTGGCCGCCCAAACGTCCGTCAGTGCCGACTTCGCGAGCCACACGCGTTACTTCTGCGGCGAATGAGCGAAGCTGCTCGACCATCGTGTTAAGCGTTTCTTTCAACTGGAGAATTTCACCGCGAACGTCCACCGTGATCTTCTTTGACAAATCGCCGTTCGCGATGGCCGTAGCGACTTCAGCGATGTTACGCACCTGGCCAGTGAGGTTGCTGGCCATGAAGTTTACGTTGTCCGTGAGATCTTTCCACGTTCCGGCGACACCCGGCACTTCTGCCTGACCTCCGAGTTTGCCGTCCGTTCCTACTTCGCGGGCCACACGCGTTACTTCACCGGCGAACGCATTGAGCTGATCGACCATCGTATTAATGGTGTTTTTCAGCTCAAGAATCTCGCCTTTTACGTCCACTGTGATTTTGCGCGACAAGTCGCCGCGGGCGACAGCGGTTGTGACTTCAGCGATGTTACGGACTTGACCAGTGAGATTGCCGGCCATTGAGTTCACGGAATCCGTTAGATCTTTCCATGTACCGGCTACACCGGGAACGTTTGCCTGGCCTCCAAGCCGGCCTTCAGTTCCCACTTCGCGAGCGACGCGGGTTACTTCACCAGCGAAAGCGTTGAGCTGATCGACCGTGGTGTTAATGGTTTCTTTGAGCAGAAGAATTTCACCGCTCACGTTCACCGTGATTTTCTTGGATAAATCGCCGCTGGCAATGGCCGTTGATACTTCCGCGATATTTCGGACCTGGCCGGTAAGATTGCTGGCCATGGAGTTTACTGAGTCGGTGAGGTCTTTCCATGTGCCGCCTACGCCCGGCACCAGCGCCTGTCCACCCAGCTTGCCGTCCGTTCCTACTTCGCGGGCCACGCGGGTAACTTCTGAAGCAAAAGATCGAAGCTGATCCACCATTGTGTTAATGGTGTCTTTCAGTTCGAGAATTTCGCCCTTCACGTCCACCGTGATCTTGCGGGACAAATCGCCGCGAGCCACGGCGGTTGCTACTTCGGCGATATTTCTTACCTGGCCCGTCAGGTTGCTGGCCATGAAGTTTACGTTGTCCGTGAGATCCTTCCACGTACCGGCCACGCCTGACACCTGCGCCTGACCACCAAGTTTTCCGTCCGTTCCCACCTCGCGGGCTACGCGCGTTACTTCGCCGGCAAAGGCGTTGAGCTGATCGACCATCGTGTTGATGGTATTTTTCAATTCAAGAATTTCGCCTTTAACGTCCACTGTGATTTTGCGCGACAAGTCGCCGCGGGCCACGGCGGTCGTTACTTCAGCGATATTTCTGACTTGGCCGGTGAGGTTGCCGGCCATTGAGTTAACGGAATCGGTTAAATCTTTCCACGTACCAGCGACGCCAGGCACGTTGGCCTGTCCACCCAGTCGTCCTTCGGAACCTACTTCGCGAGCCACGCGAGTGACTTCGCCGGCAAACCTGTTCAGCTGGTCCACCATCGTGTTGAGCGTTTCTTTAAGCTGCAGAATTTCGCCGCGGACGTCCACCGTGATCTTGCGGGAGAGATCGCCATTGGCAATGGCAGTGGCAACTTCGGCGATGTTACGTACTTGGCCAGTCAGGTTGCTGGCCATGAAATTCACGTTATCAGTGAGATCTTTCCACGTTCCCGCCACGCCGGGCACCTGCGCCTGACCACCGAGCTTCCCTTCGGTTCCTACTTCGCGGCCTACGCGCGTCACTTCGCCGGCAAACGCGTTCAATTGGTCCACCATCGTGTTGATGGTGTCTTTGAGTTCTAGAATTTCGCCCTTCACGTCTACCGTGATTTTGCGGGAAAGATCGCCGCGGGCCACGGCGGTGGTTACTTCAGCGATGTTTCTTACCTGCGCCGTCAGGTTGCCGGCCATTGCGTTTACTGAGTCAGTCAGATCCTTCCACGTTCCGGCGACGCCCGGCACCACAGCCTGCCCACCAAGTTTTCCGTCGGTTCCAACTTCGCGTGCCACGCGCGTCACTTCTGAAGCGAAAGAGCGCAGCTGGTCCACCATTGTGTTAATGGCTTCTTTGAGCTGCAGAATTTCGCCGCGCACGTCCACTGTGATCTTGCGCGACAAATCGCCGCTGGCCACAGCGTTGGTTACCTCAGCGATGTTACGAACCTGGCCCGTCAGGTTGCTGGCCATGGAGTTTACCGAATCTGTCAAATCCTTCCATGTTCCGGCGACACCCGGCACCTTGGCTTGGCCGCCAAGTTTGCCGTCCGTACCCACTTCTCGGGCCACACGCGTTACTTCTGAAGTGAATACGCTGAGCTGCTGAATCATCGTATTCACGATCTTGGCAGAACGGAGAAATTCGCCTTCCAGGGGGCGTCCATCCACGTCCAGCCGTACTGTCTGGGTCAGGTTTCCCTGGGCCACGGCGGCAATCGCACGGGTAACCTCAGCCGTCGGACGAAGAAGATCTTCCACCAGCGTATTGACGGACCCTTCCATCTCGCCCCACGCGCCTTTCAATTGATGGAAGCGCGTGCGCTCACGTGTCTTGCCTTCCTTACCCACGGCTTGACCCACACGCTTTAACTCGTGCGCCATGTGCTGGTTGGCGATCACGATGCTATTAAATGTGTCAGCAATCTTTCCCGGCAGTCCGGTCCATGAACCGGGCAGACGCACGGAGAAATCGCCTTCCTGCATTTTTTGCAGGCTTGCCAGGATGAGGGTCAAATCCACGGATGGAGACTCGGCGACGGCCACAGTATGACCATTTTGTCGTCCGGAACTTTTTGTTTCGGTCGCCGGCGCAGCCGCAGCATTTGAGCTGGTTCTCTTCATATCTGTTTCTCCTGAGGGAAGGCGAGTCGCCTGATAGAAAAGGTCTGGAGCGTGATTTCGGGAATGGAATCTGGGAGCGCCCAATGGAATACAGGCTTACCGCTGATCGATAATCCTGAGTTCTGACGCCTGGAAATCGAGGCCATAAATACGGTTAGGAAGAAGTAAATGCGATATTACAGACTTGAGAACAGAGTACACCGAAACAGCGTTTCGGTCCAAAATTTTCCTTACCTAATACGTGCTACGAAGCTCCGCAAATAATTGAAATAATGCTGGATAGAGCCTCGCCGATACTCGCTTCAAATGTTCTAATAGCTGGTCGCAACCACAAACCAGCAGCTTTGGATGCAAGTACCCGAATGGGGGTTGGCTGAACTGCCAGTCCGACACTCTCTGCTCAGTCCAGCAGCTCCGTATGGTTGCTTAAACCATCACGGCTATTGCCGTTCCAGAACAAAGTCTTTTTAAGGCGCACGTCAGATAGCTTTGATCAACGTCGTGCCCTCACTCTGTCATGCCTTCGTGACACCGCGATTCCGGCGCACTTCTGGCAACTCGCTTGAAGTGCAGGAAAAATCGGTTGATAAGAGGAAGGAGTTGGTAGCGCTACCGGGAATCGAACCCGGGTTTTAAGATTGAGAATCTCACGTCCTAACCCCTAGACGATAGCGCCACTCTGTTTGTTGCGGGGGCCTTTGCAGTATAACAAAGCCCTAAGATATCAACCCAATGCCAAGTCGTGAATCGCAGTTCGCGCTGCCATCGTACGAACACCATTGAAATAGTTCTCACATCTCGAATTGAACGCTTACCTGCGGGCGCCAGCCCGCCGAATCCCGATCTTATCGAGACTCGTCTCGTCAAGGGACGTGACTCAAAACCCTTAATACTTCTGTCAGCACACCAGAGATTCAGTCAATTTTTGTTCTGCGCGCAGCCACAAGCCGTCGCAGATTCTCTATAATCGAAATAATCGAGTCATAGCGCTCTCGTTTTTAGTCAACATCACTTTTCCGGAGCTGAGGGAGCAAGAAGTAGCATGGCAACAAAATCTTCTAACAAACCGCGCAAGACCACGTCTTCTAAGCAAGGCGCCGCGCAGTCTAAGTCGACCGTCACGCCTATTGGACAAAGCAACAATGGTGCCGTGACACACGGCCGTAACCTCGGGCCGCTGGATCAGAGAATCGAAGAAGAGATACGCATCCGCGCGTATGAGCTTTTTGAGCAGCGTGGACGCCAGGAAGGTTCACACGCTGAGGACTGGTCACGGGCGGAAGCTGAAGTCCTGGCCAAATATCGAAGGGACAAAAGCGCATAGCCGCATGAAACAGGCCCTCCTGCTGGATGACAACATTGCTCAGCTGACAGTGCGTGAACTGGTGCTGCGCAAAGCCGAGATTGAAAGCCACGTGGCCACCAAAGGGCAAAGTGCCCTGGCATTGCTGCGCAGCGATCTGGGACGGGCAAAAATTGGCGTAGTGATCACTGACCACCTGATGCCGGATATGGATGGCGTGGAATTTGTCCGCCAATTGCGGACTTTCAACCAGGAAGTCCCGATTATCGTGATCAGCGGTCTGCCTGACGCTGACGCCGAATATGCCGGCCTGAACGTCATTTTCCGGGTAAAGCCCTGTGACCCCGAGGACTTGATAGCCCTAGTCAAATCCACGCTGAATTGTAGGGCGTCCGCCTAATTGAATCATTGCAGTGGGCGTGAAACCATATTAAGCTCCTGACGATGCCATTACTGGGAAGCTTTTGTCTTTTATTCGCGCTGGCGCTGGCCTGCTACTGTTTTGTAGTCGGGGTCATCGCGGCAGTCCGTAAGGACGCCATTGGCTACCGCATGGCGGAGACTGCGCGGCGCGCCGGGATGGCCTCTTTTGCCGCGGTTTTCATTGCCGCCGGTGCGCTGGTGTATGCCGCGCTGACAGACGACTTTTCTGTCGCCTACATTCTTCATCACTCTAATCGCGCGCTGCCGGGACCTTACAAATTCGCCGTCTTATGGTCCGGCCAGGAAGGGTCCATCCTCTTCTGGGCGTTGCTGCTTTCGGCGTATGGCTTTGTCCTGCGGCTGCGCCACAAGGTCGATCAGCGATTGGTCGCCATGGCCTCAATGGTGTTGGCGGGAATCCAGATCTTCTTCCTTATTCTGGTCAATTTTGTCGCCAATCCCTTTGGCATGATGGACCGCCTGGCTGCGGACGGCAATGGCTTGAATCCTCTATTGCAGTATCCGGAAATGGTGATTCACCCCCCGATGCTCTATCTCGGCTACGTCGGAGTATCGGTCCCATTCGCTTTTGCGCTCGCCGCCCTGATCATGCGCTATCCGGGTGAGAAATGGATCCACATTACCCGCCGCTGGACCATGGTGGCATGGCTGTTCCTCACATTCGGCATTTCCTTGGGCGCACATTGGGCTTACGCAGTTCTTGGCTGGGGCGGATATTGGGGCTGGGACCCGGTAGAAAATGCGTCCCTGCTCCCCTGGCTCTCGACCACCGCATTCCTGCACTCTGTGATGATGCAGGAAAAACGCGGCATGATGAAGGTTTGGAATGTCTGGCTGATCTTTATCACTTTCATGCTCTCGATCCTGGGAACACTGCTTACCCGTAGCGGCATCGTCAGCTCAGTACACTCGTTCGCGCAATCCAGTATTGGCAACTGGTTTACCGGATTCCTGGCCATCATTTTTGCGGTCTGTCTGGTTTTCTATATTCGGAACCGTGATCATCTGCGTTCTGAAAACAAACTGGAATCGCTGGTCTCTCGCGAATCCAGCTTCATGTTTAACAACCTGCTCTTGCTGGGCGCGTGCTTTGCCGTATTGTGCGGCACACTGTTCCCCATCCTTTCTGAAGCGGTGCGCGACGTAAAAATGAACCTGGGCGCGCCGTTCTATAACAAAGTGATGGTCCCGATCGGCCTTGCTCTGGTCTTCCTGACAGGCGTAGGACCGTTGCTGGCATGGCGCAACACTTCTGTCGGCAGCATCAAGCGCAATTTTGCCATACCCGCCACAACAGCTCTGCTGATTGAAATCGCTGTGGGCGCAATGCTCATCAAGAACGGCGTCCGCTTCTGGACAGATATGGGCCAGATTTACGCGATGATGGCGTTTTGTCTAAGCACGCTCGTTATCGCGACCGTTACTTCAGAGTTCATTCGCGGCGGCATCGTTTGGAAAAACAAATTGCAGACCAATTTGTTTGCCGGGATCTACCAGCTGACACGCCGCAACATGCGCCGTTATGGCGGCTATGTGGTGCATTTTGGTGTGGTGCTGGTTGTGATTGGGCTGGCTGGCGCGGCCTTTAACCAGGACAAGGAACAGGAAATTGGCAAAGGAGACAAAGTCCAGATTGGCCCTTACACGGTGGTTGGCGAAGAATACACCGATGATGACAACGCCAATTACCAGTCGCAGGCCGCGCTGCTTGAAGTCTATAAAGACGGCAAATTCCTGACCCGCCTGAATCCAGAAGAACGATTCTTTAAAGCCAGCGGCGGACAGCCGGTTCACATTGTGGCGAACCATTCTACGCTTCGCGAAGATTTGTACGTCGTCTATGAAGGCAGAAATCCTGACACCGATCATCCGATTATCAAGATCATCATCAATCCGCTGGTGAATTGGATTTGGATCGGCGTACTGGTGATTGTATTTGGAACTGGTATGGCGCTAGTTCCCAACGCGGCGCCGGTCAGCGTGCCGGTCCGAAATGCCGTAGCTGTCTCCAAGATGGAAGAGCGGGGCATGCAGCCCGCGGGAGCCGGCAAGTGAAGAAAATCTTCCAATCTCTGCTGCTTCCCTGCGCGCTGGTGCTGCTGATGGGAGCGGACAAACAGGAAGCTCGCTACCAGAACCTGGGCGGCAAAATCATGTGCACCTGCAGTTGCTCGCAGATGCTGTTGAAGTGTAACCATGTGGGCTGCCCCAATTCAGATCAGATGATTCGCGAACTCAGAGCCAACGTCAATAAGACCCAAAATGACGAAGCCGTGCTGAACTGGTTCCGCACGAAGTGGGGCGTGACAGCGGTGGTCGAGCCTTCCACACATGGCTTTGAATTGCTGGCCTGGATCCTGCCCGCTGCTGGCATCGGTTTGGGACTGATACTGGTCGTGCTGCTGATCCGTAACTGGCGGATGCGTCCGGCAACTGCTGCTGCCGGTGACATGAACCTTGCTCCTGATCTTGAAGTTCTGCGCGCTCGTGCCCGCCGGGAGACCGAACTATGACTCCGGCCGTTTTTGATTACGTCATCAAGATGGTGTGTTGCGTGTTCGCAGCCGGCATTTTGATCTATGTTTTTTTCCCCAGCCGCGATACCGACACTGGCGTGATCAAAACCCGCGCCACCTATCTTTATGAGCGCAAAGAAGTAGTCTATGAAAATCTGCGCGATCTGAGTTTTGAATTCAAGTCGGGCAAATTCACCCAGGCTGACTATGACGGCATGCGGCTGGGTTTGGAAGCAGAGGCAGCGCGCATTATGGCTGAAATTGAAATGCTTGAGTCTGCAAAAGCCTGAAGGAGTCCATCCCATTGAAGCAAGTTGCCATCACTTTAGTCCTTTTGGTCTGTTCGCTCGCTGCTCCGGCTGACACGCTGAAGGGCGTCGTCCAGAACAGCACCACCAACAAGCCTTCTGCCGGAGATGATGTCACGCTCAAAAAGATCGGCAAAGGCATGGAGGACGTGGCTAAAACGAAGACCAACGCCAAAGGCGAATTTAGCTTTGCCGTTCCCGCCGCACAACAGCCCTACATTGTATGGGTCCAGCATCAGGGAGTAACTTACACCCAGGCGGGTTTGCCGGGAGGCGTGCCGGTAGCCATTCGGGTTTTTGACGCGGCCGCGAGCATCAAGGAAATCACTATTCTCGATCACGCCATGGCAATCCAAACCTCTGAAGATGGAGCAACGCTCAACGGTGAAGAATTCTATACCGTCGGCAATCAATCCACTCCGCCACGGACCCTCACGGGACAGCACACATTCGATTTTTATCTCCCTGAAGGCGCGTCCATTACTGAATCCAGCGTACAGACGGGCAAGACGCAATTGAAAGCGGCGGTGGTCCCCGCCGGAGAAAAGAACAAATTTGCCTTCGTTTTCCCAATACGTCCGGGGCAAACGCAGTTTCACATACTGTATACGGTTCCTTACTCCGGCAAGCTGGAAATCAATCCTCGATCTGATCTACCCACTGAAACATTGATGGTGGCTGCCCCTGACTCCATTAAATTTGCTGCCAGTGACAGCGCCATCTACCAGACCAAGACCAATCCGCAATTCAAGAACGTTAACTTTTTCATCGCAAAAAACCTTACTCCAACGCAGAAAGTAACATTTGAGATTTCCGGCAAGGGAGAGATGCCGCGCGAACCCGAGCAGGCAGCGGCTCCTAACGCTGGCGGACGGCGCGGAGAACCCACTGGCCCAGGCGGAGGTATGGGAGTGCCCAATGAAAGACCCGATCCTTTGCATTCCGGCCAATGGCTATTTCTTGGAGTGCTGTCGCTCTTTCTGGCGGCCGGAGGCGTGTTTGTTTACACCTCAAATCAGAATGTCGCTCCTGCCGGGCCGGCTATCCCGCAAGACCGGTCCACTCTGCTGATGGAAGCCATGAAGGAAGAAGTTTTTCAGTTAGAGTCAGACCGGCTGCAGGGCAAGATCAACCCGCAGGACTATCAAACAGCCAAAACAGCGCTGGATAAAACATTGCAACGCGCTGTGCAACGCCAGTCAAAAGCAACCTAGACCGGGAACTAAAAGTAGATCGCTGCTATCAGGAGCGCGGAGAAATCCGCACGGGATAGCCCATTTCAGTATTGCGGACTTTCTATGGCCCTAATTGTCAAATCATCTTCCTTGCACGGCGCCGGGGTTTATACTACTGCTCCGGTAAAAAAAGGTACCCACATCCTTGAATACACGGGTCCGCGACTCACCGCCAAGGCCTGCGAAGGCATGTACGCGGATACCGAAGTAACGTATCTCTTTGCCATGGACGACGGCGACACGATCATTGATGGCTTCGGCATGGCCGCCTTCGTGAACCATACTTGTGATCCAAACTGCGAGACCGATCAGATTGACAATCGCATCTGGATCATGGCTTTGCGCGATATCGAGGCTGGGGAGGAACTCACCTATGACTACAACCTCTTCGACGGCGACGCAGGCGAGAAGGCTCCTTGTTACTGTGGCCTGAAAAATTGCCGGCGAACCATGTTCTCTGAAGAAGAAGTCGTGCGCCAAAGGAAGGTTCTGCGCCAGCGCAAGAAGCGCAGAGAGGCCGCCCGCTTACGCCGCGAAAAAGAGCGCAGAGCTGTAGCGCGAAGACGTTAGCTCAACCAGCTCACGCCAATATTGAATCATTCGAGCATAAGAATGCCGTCGCATTGGCGACGGCATTTCTCTGCCTGTGCAAAATTCTTCTAGCTCATCGTTGTATAGGCGCCGATGTTCCGCTCCAGCTGAGTGGCTGGTCCACTCGGATCAGCATGCCAGCCTGCGCCGGAAGGTTTACGTCTTTACCATTCGTGGCCACTACATAACCTCCGCCGGAAAGCGCGCCAATGGCAAGACCTTTGATATGGCCGCCAAAACTTCGTCCTGGGGCGCTGCCAGCCCCTGCGCCAATGGCAATTTGAGTACCCGCATCGGCCTTTTTGGAATTTTTGCCGTTGGTATCGTGCACCGAAACCAAGGTGGCGGTCAGAGGCAGGGTCTGCCCGGTAGGCAGTACCACGTCCCTGAAGCGCAGGCTCAATTTGGGTTTATCTTTAAGAGCGGCCAAGGTCCTGCCATCTTCCGATTCTGCTACTTCGCCTTCCACGCGCGCGCCGCTGGGAATTACAATTGCGCCATTATTGGCCCGCACCGGTTCACTCAGGGTAGCGGTAAATCGGTCTCCCGGCTTTGAAGTTTTGCTGGAAAGAGGCGTATCCAACGCTGCATGAATCTCAGTGCCGGCGCCCACTTCATCAATAACGGCTGCATTTGTGACAGGCGGGTTCTGCGACGAATTCTGAGCTGCTCCCGGAGCCGAATTGACCGGCTGGCTGTTGCCTTGTGGCGCTCCTGTCCCATTCAGACTGGACGGACTCTGCATTCCCGGCGTGATTGCCGGACCATTGTTTCCGGCCGGGTTCTGGGCAAAGACCATTGCCACAGCAGCCAGCGCGAACAATATTAGAGTGGCTGCCCTGCGAATCATGGAATAAGCTCTATGTGGTTTCACCACAGGTGAGAAGCTGACAAAGAAACGCAGGTTGGCCCACGGTAGCCCTCTTTTTTGGCAAATCCAGCATCTCTGTTAAGGACACAGTGTAAGCGGCCACACGTTATAATGATTTTTGGTCGATTGAATCGGTCCTTGATCTTAGCCACAGGAGTTCCCAAATTGACATCGAATGGCCAGCCTTCCAAACCCCGAGTCTTGGTGGTGGATGACGAGCGCGTGATTGCCGATACTCTGGCGATTATTCTCAATCAAAATGGATTTGACGCATCAGCCGTCTATACGGGAACGGCGGCCGTGGATCGCGCGCGCGAAACCAAGCCGGATTTGATCATTAGCGATGTAATCATGCCGGACATGAACGGCATTGAAGCGGCCATCCGCATCCGCCAGGTGCTGCCAGGATGCAAAATTCTTCTGTTCTCCGGCCAGGCTGCAACGGCCGATCTGCTGGAAAAAGCTCGGGCCCAGGGGCATGAATTTGAGATTCTGGCAAAACCCGTTCATCCGCAGGATTTGCTGGCAAAACTTAGAAACTAGGCTGCGCTTCAGGGCGGCAAAATAATTCGAAGAACCAGAAATTCCTCGCGATAGTTCCTACAGCTCTCTTCGGCCTTCCATTGCCTTCAGCATCGTCACTTCGTCGGCATATTCAATATCGCTTCCGGCTGGAATGCCAGTGGCAATCCTGGTGATCTTCACGCCAGGGCGTTTCAACAAACCGGTAAGATGGACGGCCGTGGCCTCGCCTTCGATGGTTGGATTCGTGGCGATAATGACTTCATCCAGACTGCCACTCTCAATCCGTCTCATCAATGACGGGATGCGCAGCTGCTCCGGGCCAACGCCATGCAACGGAGAAATGGCGCCGTGAAGAACGTGATAAACGCCATTATAAAACCGCGCCTTTTCAATGGATGCAATGTTCGTGGGCTCTTCCACTACGCAAACCAGGCGCTGGTTGCGAGTCGCGCTGCTGCAATAGCTGCACGGATCAACGTCAGTAATATTGCTACATACAGAGCAAAGATGAAGTTTTTCTTTAAGATTATGAATGGCCGCCGCCAACCCGTCGGCATCTTGAGTGCTGGACCGCAGAATGTGGAAGGCAAGGCGCTGGGCGCTCTTGCCGCCAACGCCCGGAAGTTTTTTTAACTCATCGATCAGTCGAGCCATTGGCTCGGCGAACTTTGACACAGGTCCCTCTAAATTCCCGGAATTCCCATTCCGCCCAACATTCCGCCCACGGTCGATTGCATCGCTTCATCCACCTTCTGGCCCGCTGCATTCATCGCCGCCGTCACCAGATCCTGTAGCATCTCTACGTCGCCGGCTTTGATCGCTTCCGGATCGATCCTGGTCTCCAGCACTTGCTTTTGCCCGTTCATCTTGATGGTAACCGTGCCGCCTCCGGACGAAGCCTCAACCACGGTCTGCTTCATCTTGCTCTGCAGGTCTTGGGCCTGCTTCTGTGCGTTCTCCAGCATCTCTTGAAATTGGCGTGAGTTAAATCCGCCCATGGCTTCTCCTAGTTTTTCTCGCGATGATCGATCACCGTGCGAATCTCTGCACCAAATTTCTCCCGCATGCGCTGTACGATCGGGTCTTCTGCCGCGCGGCTGCGCGCGCTGGCGCCATTGCGTGGCCGCACGACGGTCGTGGCTCCATTCGTCGGTGAAGCAACTCCGCTAACTACTGTAACTTTTGCCGGACGCCCCATCGCCGCACTGGCTGCGGCATTAGCCAGCCGTTTTGGTTCTGCACTCATCATCAGATCGATGACCGCCGCCGATTGAGCAATACTCACTATCAACTCGTTCCCCTTCAGCGTCACACTGCCGCTTTCGAGCGTGGAAGCCAGCATTTTGTGCCCGGCCTTCTCCAACTCCGCAAGAACGTGGCCCAGAATGGTCCCCGGATCCTCAGTAGCTTGTGGCTCTTCCACGGCTACTGCCGTGGCCGTTGCTGAAGTTTGTGCCTGCACGGCGCCCGTTGTTGAGGACATTTCTGGATCAAAGCTGCGGCCTTTACGGGCACGGTCGGCTTCGAACGGCGACACGGGAGTTTGCTGTCGCGGAACACCCGGACCTGGCCCCGTAGACGAAGCAGCTAGAGATGAAGGCCGGGACATAGGTGCTCGTTGCGAGTCAGTGGCTCTCTGCGTTTCGCCGCCGGCCTGGCTCAGTATCTGTTCCAGCGGAAGAATACGTTGCGCGTGGACCAGCTTCAGCACGCCCAGTTCAAGATGAAATCTTTGTTCCTGCCGATATCCAAGTTCATCGAAGGTTCGGAGCATGATCTGCAGAAAGCGCGCCAGGTCTTCCTCAGAAAACTGGCTGGCTACACGTCCCACGCGGGCACGCTCGTCGGAGGAGATTTGCAGCAGTGAAGAATCGTCACCCGCCACCTTGGCTACCACAGCATTGCGCAGGAACCGTACAAGCTGACGGGCAAAGTGCGCCGGATTGTGCCCTTCAATCATGAGGCGGTCGAGTGTGCGCAGAGCCTCTTCACTGGAGCTGCGTGCCACGGTGCCCATCAGATCTTCAAACACTTCCGATCCCACATTCCCCACCAGCCCGCGCACAAGTTCTCCGCTGAGCTTGGTGCCGCAGCACGCAATGGCCTGGTCCATAATGGAGAGCGCGTCGCGCATCGAGCCATCGCCGGCCTCGGCCAGCACAGCAAGGGCTTCATCATCTGTGGTGATATTCTCTTTTTCGGCGATCGAGCCCAGTTGGTGAACGATCTCATCGAATTTGACCGCGTGAAAACTGAAGTGCTGGCAACGCGAACGAATGGTCTGCGGAATATCTTCAGCCTGCGTGGTAGCCATCATGAAGATAATATGCGGCGGTGGCTCTTCCAAAGTCTTCAACAGCGCATTGAACGCGGCATCCGTGATCTGGTGCGCTTCGTCCAGGATATAGATTTTGAAACGATCACGCGCCGGGCGATAGCGGGCTGCGTCGCGCAGCTCTCGAATTTCATCAATGCCGCGGTTGGTCGCCGCGTCAATCTCGATTACATCTACCGAACTTCCTGCCCGGACTTCCACGCAAGACTCGCATACGCCGCAAGGCTCGGGATTAGGCTGGTCCGTAGCGCGACAATTGAGAGCCATGGCCAGGATTCGCGCTATGGTGGTTTTTCCGATGCCCCGATGACCACTGAAGATATAACCATGCGCAATGCGCTGCTGATCAATGGCATTCTTAAGGGTGCGGGTCACATGTTCCTGCCCAATCACCTCAGAAAACCGCTGCGGGCGATATTTGCGCGCTAATACCTGATAGCTCATGCTGGAAATTAGATTATACCGCTTCGCGGACGAGGAATTTTCAACAGGCAGAGCGCACTACTGACACACATATCTCTTTTTCTCGTTGTCAGCGACCTGCAGACCGGATCGATTTCCCGACCGGTTCCTGGATTGAAGCGTTCACGCCGGACCACACTAATCGATGAAAAGCATAGTCCATCTCCGCGGCAGAAAGCGACATTCCGCGATCAAGCCACCAGTTAAGCGAAGAAAACAAAGCGCCTGCAAGCGCATGCGCTGCGACAGCAAACTGTCCAGGGGTGGTTCCTTTTCCCACGCTCAATTTCATGAGCCGCTGCTCAATCGCGCGCGCAAATTGTCCTTGCCCCAGTTCCATCACATCATGCACCTTGCCGGACGCCACAAGCGCAGCGCGAAAAACCTTCGCCTCTGCAACGTGGATAAACAATTCACGTACTGGAGCAACCCGCTTTGAAACTTCACCGCTCTGGTCGAGCATGGTAGATATTGCTTCCCAGAAATCTTCCACGTCACTGAGAAACAAGTCATCCTTGTCCCGATAATGAGTATAGAAAGTTGAGCGCCCCACTGCAGCGCGGTCCAGCACGTCCTGGACTGTAATGGACTTGAATGGCCTCTCTTGCATCAGGTCGATCAGCGCATCCCCCAAGGCGTCTCTTGTTCGGCGGGCGCGACGATCCATTCCTGGCTTCGACTTGGGTTTTGCTTTGACGGTGGTCTTTTTCCCGGACATTGCAGACCTCTTTGTTCAGGATCGCGACTCTTCCGGCAAATCAGCATTGACGGTTCGTCAACGCAACTCTACAGTGCAAGTCATGACAGACAATCGCATGAGCGGCGCAGCACTGAGTGCAGGAATGATCGGCTTTATTATAACGATGGCTTTTCATCCTACTGGGCACGATCTTGTTGCCCCGGAACGTGCAGCATTCATGATGCAGGTGAATGCGGCAGTCCATTCTCTGGCTCTTGTGTGCATTCCAATACTGTTTCTGGGCGCTCTTGGCCTCACGCGACGCCTCGCCTCACCTAACAGGCTTGCATTGTCTGGGCTCGTGTTGTTCGGGTTTTCCGAAGTCGCGGTCATGATTGCAGCGGGGGTGAGCGGACTGGTGACTCCAGGGCTAATTCACCACATGGTTGCCGAACCTGTTGTGGCTGACACCTGGCGAGCTGTTCTAGAACTTAGCGGTCATCTGAACCAGGCATTTGCCCTGATCTTTGTTGTGGCTTCATCTGTCGCGATTGTGCTCTGGTCAGCGGCCATCATCCGCAGCCATGTGCTTTCACGGGCGCTCGGGGTTTATGGCTGCCTCCTCGGGCCGATTACGATACTTCTTGTACTCTCGGGTCATCTCCGCCTAAACGTACATGGGTTTGGCATGATAGCGCTCGGCCAGGCCGTGTGGTTCATCAGCACTGGAGTTCTGCTCTGGAAAGAGAAGCAAGAACCTGCTCAGGTCTGATCACGTAAGACTCGCAAGTTAGCACTGATCCAACAGCACGCATTTCTCTCACAAAGTTTTCAATTTTCGGCGTGACACATTCTTCATTCTTGTGAGCTCCGCGAAAAATCAAGCATCAAGCACACCCCACATTTCGGTCGCGCATCTCAACGATTATCCCAAAAAGAAAGGTTGTGTTGTTATGAGCGAAGCTGCACGCATTCACTTACGGAATGCTCAAGGCCGCCGATATCGAATGGAGAGAGCACTCCGCTGGAGCGCGTTGATTACCGGAGGCGCTCTTGCCGTGCTAGGTTTGTCTCGCCGTTCCAGGTCTGGCGTTGCCATCGCGGCCGCCGGAGGACTTCTCTCTTATGCGGGCGCTAAGGCCGGGATTCGTCAGCGGGACCTGATAGCCCGCAGCAGCATTCTTCTGAACTGTACTCCTCACGAGGCTTACCAGTTCTGGAGCGAGCTTGAAAACCTGCCATTATTCATGCGCCATCTTGAATCTGTCACACTTCTAGACGACAACCGCTCTAAATGGACTGCTATTGGTCCTCTGGGCAAACGCATTCACTGGTACGCGGAAATTGCGATTGACCGCAAGGATGATGTCATCGCCTGGCGCTCGCTGGCCGATTCCGAAATTTATGTCGACGGCATTGTTAAGTTCCGCAATGCGCCTGCAAACCGTGGGACGATCGTTACTGTCGTGGTGATCTATCAGCCGCCGGCCGGCTCCATCGGAAACGCGCTCTCAAAGCTCTTAGGCAAAGATCCCAGTTTCATGATGCGGCAGGACCTCCGTCGCCTGAAAGCTCTGATCGAAACCGGCGAAATTCCAACCGTGGAAGGGCAGTCGCATGGTCCACGTTCCGGCGTAGCTGGAGTGGCGCGCGTTCTCAATCCCGACGAACCCATCAGGGGCGAAGCTAAGCTCACAGAAGTTTTAAGAGCCAGAAGGAGGGCCTCATGAAAGCAGTTTGCTGGATGGGCACCGAAAAAATGACCGTCGAGACGGTGCCAGATCCCACGATCCTGAATCCCCGCGACGCGATTGTCCGCATTACCAGCACTTGTATCTGTGGCTCAGATTTGCACTTATACAACGGCCTGATGCCAACCATGGAACAAGGTGACATTCTTGGCCATGAGTTCATGGGCGAAGTAGTGGAAGTCGGCGCGGGTGTTGACCGCGAAAAATTAAAAGTGGGCGACCGCGTAGTCGTACCGTTCACCATTGCTTGCGGACGATGTTTCTTCTGCCAACAGCAGTTATGGTCATGCTGTGACAACTCAAACCCGAACTACTGGATTGCCGAAAAGATGATGGGCTACTCGCCTTCAGGCTTATTCGGCTACACACACATGTTGGGCGGTTATGCCGGCGGACAGGCACAATACGCTCGCGTTCCGTTTGCTGACGTGGGTCCATTAAAACTTCCCGAAGGCATTCCCGACGAACAAGTCGTTTTTCTGTCGGACATTTTTCCTACCGGCTACATGGGAGCGGAAAACTGCAACATCCGTCCCGGCGACACGGTGGCTATCTGGGGATGTGGACCTGTAGGCCAGTTCGCCATTCGCAGCGCATTTCTTCTCGGCGCCGAACGCGTCATCGCCATTGACCGCTTCGCTTACCGCTTGCAACTGGCGGAACAGGCCGGAGCGGAAATCATCAACTATGAAGAAGTTGATGACGTCGTTCAGCTTCTGAAAGACATGACCGGTAACGTCGGCCCCGACTCCTGCATGGATGCCGTGGGGATGGAGGCACATTACACCGGACCAATGTGGGCCATTGATAGAACCAAGCAGGCGTTGCGGCTGCAACCTGATCGTCCTGGCGTACTGCGGCAAGTCATTATGGCCTGCCGCAAAGGTGGCACTGTCTCCGTTCCGGGCGTGTACGGTGGCTTTATCGACAAGATGCCCATGGGCGCTTATATGAACAAAGCCCTGACCATGAAAACGGGCCAGACGCACATGATGCGCTACATGAAACCGCTGCTCGAACTTATCCAGGGCGGCAAAATCGATCCCAGCTTCGTCGTCAGCCATCGGGTGCCGATCGATAAGGCTCCAGAAATGTACAAGATATTCCGCGACAAGAAAGACCATTGCACCAAGGTGGTTCTTGATCCCTGGGCAAACGGAAGCGTCGCGGCCTAGACAATCACATCGCCTAAACTTCAGACCGCGCTGGATTAAACGCCGGCGCGGGCTCGGTGTTTCACCCATCCGAAAAAATACTTAACGCAGGACTATAGGAAAGGATTTATAAAAATGGCCAATGAGAATTTGAAAGGAAAGAAAGTAGCAATCCTGGTAACCGATGGCTTTGAACAGGTGGAATTATTGCAACCGCGCGAAGCTCTGGATAAAGCCGGCGCTGAAACTAGAGTCGTTTCACCGAAATTGCTCCGTGTAATGGGATGGGACTTCACTGACTGGGGTGATGAGATTCCGGTAGACGTTGCTCTGGATGACGCGAGGCCGGATGATTTTGATGCGCTACTGCTTCCGGGTGGCGTCATCAATCCGGACAAGCTGCGCATCGAGCCCAAAGCCGTTGCTTTTGTGAAGGCATTCTTTGAAACTGGAAAGCCCGTGGCGGCAATTTGCCACGGTCCATGGACCATCATCGAGGCGGGTGCGGCGCGGGGCCGCAAAATCGCTTCGTGGCCTTCATTGAAAACCGATCTTCGCAATGCCGGAGCAGAGTGGGTGGACAAAGAGGCTGTCACGGACGGTAATCTTGTTACTGCCCGCAAGCCTGACGACATCCCGGCATTCAATCGCGCAATGATTGAGCTGTTCAGCGGCGGAGCCAAACAAAAGCGGCCAGCCGCCTGAGCCAACAATGAGAGCAATCAACAGCCAGAACAACAAGGAGGTAAGAAATGGCTGGACTCATATCTGACGCACTACCTAAAGTTATTGACGCAAAAACTCATTCGATCATCGATTACATTCACGCCGGAACAAACTTTGTTGCCGGCGCATTGTTCCGCAAAAACAATCCTCGAGCTTCAAATGCGGCCTATGCACTTGGAATGGCAGTGCTGGTCAACGCATTGTGCACCGATTACCAATTGGGAGTCTTGCGTCTGTGGAGTTTTCGCGTCCACGGAATGCTGGATTACGGAGTAGCCGCGACCAGCGCAGTTTTGCCGCCATTACTGCAAATACAGGACACCCCAGAAGCGAAATATTTTTACGGCCAGGGCGGAGGCGAAACCGTAATCGCCGGCATTACCGACTATAACGACGACTCTGGAGCTCGCCGGGTTGGCGCGATTGATATCCGGGAATTTCGCGAGCGAAAGATTGCATAATGCGGCTACGATAAGCAAAAGGCGCTCTAAGAGCGCCTTTTTTTCTTTATCCCCTACAATTCCTATTATTGACGCCGCATCACGGCGCTTCGATCAACTCCATTTTGCCATCGCGCTTGCGATGCAGGACTTTGACTCGGCCTTCCAGATCGCGGAAGACAAAAACTTCGCGGTCGCGAAATTCTGCTTCTTTTACCGCTTCCTCAAGGCTCAGCGGTTTGTAAGAGACGGAATCGGAACTCTTGACCACATGCGTCTCCGTCACTCTCACTTTGCTGGGAAAACTGTGGACTTTCACTGGCACGGCCGTCGTCAAATCCCCATTGACTGCAATGGCAATGCTGGTTTCCTGTTGCGACTCACCGGCCAGTTCCATTTTCTTGCGCGCCTGGCGCTTTTTGCTCTTCCATCGCGTCTTGTACTTCACCGCCTGGCGCTCGATCTTGTCCAGCGCTGCACCAATCGCCGCAATCATCTCCGGGGCCTCAGAGAGCCCGACGATGGGCGCATGATTGCGCACCGTGATAGTGATTTCTGCAATATGACGACGCTTCTCCGTTGACAGGATCACATGCGTTTCAAAATTGCCAAGGATTTTCTGTATTTTTTCAAGCCCGCCTTCGACCTGCTTGCGGGTGATAGGAGTGATTTCGTACTGGCGGCCAGTATATTCGACGTTCATTGACTCCCTCCTAAATTTGGGTCCAACTGAGAGTCGTCTACAGGTGCCTTGGGAGGTACGGCACAACTATAGGCGGCTTTTTTAACGTCTGCCCGAGAAGCGCTGGCTCGGATGGGGCCGCGCTTTCCCGCTTTAGCTCTTGGTCCTCCTTTGATGTGTGCTTGGTATCTTCATGTCTTCGCGATATTTCGCCACTGTACGCCGCGTAACCTGAATGCCCTGCGACTGCAGGACACGCGTAATCTGGTCGTCAGTGAGCGGATGCGCCGGATCCTCTTCTTCGATCAGCTTTTTGACGCGTCTTTTCAGGATCAGCAGAGATGTTCCGGCGCCTTCCGGCCCTTGCACGCTTTCTGAGAAGAAGTAACGCAGCTCAAACACGCCCTGCGCAGTATGCACATACTTGCTGGCAACGGCGCGGCTCACCGTGGAAGGATGCACGCCAATCTCTTCGGCCACTTCCTTGATCATCATGGGCTTGAGCATGTCGATGCCCAGATCAAGAAACTCATGCTGTCGCCCAATGATGGCGTAACAGACTTTCAAGATCGTCTGCCGCCGCTGCTCGATGTTTTTGATCAGTTGCACTGCGGATTTATAGCGCTCTTTCACGTAGGACTTTACGTCCTTTTCCACGCCGCCATTCTGGTTGTTCAACATCTTGCGATAGGTTGGGCTGACACGGAGCTGAGGCAAATCTTCATCGTTCATCAGCACCAGGTATTCATCGCCGTGCTTAACGAAGGCAACATCGGGCTCGATCAGCTTGGGCTCGACTTTGTTATAACGCAGACCGGGCTTGGGATCGAGTGTGCGGATAAATTCATGCGCCTGAATGACGGCGTCCATGGGGCGGGTGATGGCTTTGGCAATTTCCTTGTATTGCTTGTTCTGCAGGAAGTGGAGCTGCTTATCCACGATCTTCAGCGCATCTTCGACGACCTGGTCATTTTCAGGGTCGTCAGAGCCTTCCATATCCCTCGTTTTGATCAGGTGCTCAAGCTGCGCCATCAGGCATTCACGCAGATCGCGCGCCGCCACGCCGACCGGATCAAAATGCTGAATGAGCGTAATCGCTTCGCGCAAGTCATCGCGTGTGAACTGGAGCACGGGAGTCAACCCATTGTGCTTTTCCGCCGCAACCGCTTCCGCCGTGGGCTCATGGGACACAATCAATTCCAGGTGGCTGGGTTCAATCGACTCATCCGTCATCGATCCATCAGATTCAGATGAAGATGCGGCTTCAGCGATTGGCTCCAAGGATTCCTGCGCCTGCGCTACTCCCATTAATTCGTCATCTGAGGCGGTGAGGTACCCTTCCTCATTCAGATTGCCGATCACCAGTTCCGCAGCCGCATAGACGGCAGGACGCAAGGTGACAGAACCTAATTGCCAAATGAGATGATCAGAGAGTGTTCCTGGCTTGGAGAGAAAATTCTCAAAAGATGGACGGTCAATCTCTTCCAGGTCGGCCGAGTTGCGATAACCGGGATCGAGATAGTCGCGAAAGAATGATCCAAAATCGATCTCATCAAAAGGATCCTTTTTCTCGGCCTCAGGGCCTGTTTCATCCTTCTCCTTGATGTCTTTTGCGTCCTGGCGCTCGTGAGCTTCTTCCCGTCCAGCCACTTCATCCAGCAACGGAACGGAGGAATCCAGTTCCTCCAACACGGGGTTCTCCACCATTTCAGTGTTGATCATCTCCTTAAGCTCCAGCTTGTTGAGCGCGAGCACGCTCACCATCTGGACCAGCCCTGGAGTGAGAATCTGCTTTTGCGAGACTCTCAGATTCAGTTTGTTTTGGAGTAAGACCATCCGCGCTTCTTTAGTTAAATTCTACTATTACATGCTGGGCCGTGGCCCAAAAGAGTACCGTCGTAATTCAAACTTTTCTAACTTCTTTGCTAAACGAATGAAAAACTTTCCCCCAGGTATACTCGCTTCACTTCCGGGTCGTTGCCGAGCTGTTCCGGGGTGCCGGTTCGGAAAATACGACCCTCATTAATGATATACGCGCGATCCGTCACGGAAAGCGTTTCTCGCACATTGTGGTCTGTGATCAAAACACCGATGCCGCTTCCCTTCAAATCAAAAATTATCTTCTGCAGATCGAGCACGGCGATCGGATCGATGCCTGAAAAGGGTTCATCCAGAAGAATAAACTTGGGGGCGATGCATAGTGCCCGCGCAATTTCCACCCTGCGTCGCTCACCGCCAGAAAGAGCATAGCCCATGTTGTTGCGGATATGTCCCAGTCCCAGCTCGTCAATCAACTGATCACGCTTGCGGCGTCGTTCCTGCCATGAGATGGGCTGCACTTCCAGCACAGCCATGATGTTTTCTTCCACGCTTAGTTTGCGAAACACTGAGGGCTCCTGCGGCAGGTAGCTGATGCCATAATTGCGGGCGCGCAGGTACATTGGAACATCGGAGATGTCCTGGCCGTCCACAAGAATGCGGCCGCTATCCGGGGGCAAGAGGCCCACAGTCATATAAAAAGTGGTGGTTTTGCCGGCGCCATTTGGCCCCAGCAGCCCTACAACTTCAGCTTGATTAATGTGAAGACTGACGCCGTTGACTACCTTGCGACCGCGGTACGATTTCGCGATTTCGTCCGTGGCCAAGGTCTGCATTTACTTCTTGCTCGCGTCTGGAATCCGATTTGGAATCTCGGTTTGGGAAGTTTCCCCTCTACCTACCAGCACCCTACCATCGTGGGTAAAGAAAGTCAACGAATCGCCCGAGATTTGACCCCGTTCGGCATCAAAAATGCTAGGGAGCTTTCCGGGGGGGCCGGTCAGCACCATTTTCTCGTCCGCCGCAGTGTAGACAAGCTTGTTTCCCGCAGCCTTTCTGCTGCCCTGCTCAATCTTAATATCTCCTTGCGCTTCAATACGTTCCAGTTGACTGGCACTTTGATTTTCTGCCTGACCTTTCTTGGGAAGAAGAATCACTTGAACACTATCCGAAGTGACGGTTGCATCCTGAGCGCGGACGATTACATTGCCGCTGAAGACCGCTTTGCGCTCTGCGTCAACGTAAGAGAGCCTGTCAGACGTCACGTTCACCGGCGTCAGCTTGCCAGCTTTGTCTTTTTGCACAAAAACTGAGGCAACATGGCCACCCTGCCCACCCTGAGCCTGAAGGCTGCGCCGCGTTCGATCAAAGCTGATGGTCGGCGCCTCGACGATGTTGGGACCCTGCCAGAGCCGGGCTTTGGTGTAGCGGGCTATCCCCGTCGCAGAGTTCATTGTTACGGTCGATCCAGTAACGTGGATGGGATCGGCTGATCCCAGCATGGCGCCTCCCGGTTGCGCATTCATTTTGGAGTACGTGGTTTTCACGTTGTCCTGAGCAAACGCGTTGCGGGTCTTACGGTTTAACTGGATGCTATCGGCTGTGAGGGTAACGCCCTGCGTAGCATCAAACACGCGCGGCGACCCGGAAAGAAGGATCGTCTCCTCGGCTGCGGCATATTTAGCGCGCTCGGCAGAAGCCGTCTGCGTTCCCTCCTGATAATGGAAATCGCCAGTCTGGTCGGCTGAAATGATCTCACCTTTGTCATTGAACTTTGCCGTCAGTTCACGCGAGGAGAGAATACGGTCCGGCTTACCGGGAACGGAATCGACAATCTTGGCATCGGGTGTGCCATAAAGTGAGACGGGGCGGTTCTGGTCATTGAATGCCGTCTCAAAATGTGCCGCGCTGATAGTCGTCTTGCCTGGCGCCTGCTCGCGAACAATCTCCGCCGGGCCCCCGGAAGTGACAGCCTTCTCCAATCTGCGACCATCCTTCACAGAAAGATCCAATGCCACTGCGTGCAACTCCTGGGATTTTCCTGCCAACCCCTGTTTTAGTTGCACCGAATCCTGCACTCTTGCTTTCGTCAGTCGATTGGCCGCTCCAAACCTGAGAAGAATCTTTCCCGCCTTGCCTTCGGCGGGGGAATCACCTTTACTCGCGAACGTTACTCCGCCGGAGAGAATGCCATTGCGCGCCTGATTGGCACCGGCCATCTCCAATTCACCTTCTGCAGCGTTGACCTCAAACGCCTTTGCACCGGTGCTTGCAGCATGCAGGTTGCCGGATCCGACGATTCGTTCAATATTGTTGTCATCACCCATGAAGACCGTCACTTTGTCAGCGGAAATGGTGCGCTCGGGTTCCTCCACCCTTGCGGACTGCACCACGACCTTGCTCGGATTTTTAGTAATGATCGCGCTCTGACCCGTGATCGTCGCTTTCCGTGGTCCGGTGCTGGTTACTCGTACGGCTGATTTCAGCGTGAGCACGCCGCCATGAGAGTCATACGTTGCCCCCACCGCTGAGCCATTGCCTTCAGGCACACGGAACTCAATGGCCGACTTCGTCTGCGCGATTCCTGTATTTTCATTGAAGGTGAGCCCGCTGGTCTTTACGTGGATCAGATTTTTGCTTTCTGCGGCGGGCGGCTGGCCCGTGGAAGTTGCTGATGCGGAAACGGCCTCCAGGTCAATGCGAACCTCGCCTTCGGCGGTAACAATTTTTGCTACAGGGTCATAGGCAAAGTCAGTTCCATAAATCTGGTCGGAGCGGTCCTGGTTACGTCCAAACACGGTGATACTGACGTCGTGGAGTGCGGCGCGGCCGCCTTCTTTATACTGCTGCACGCTGGCCGCATGGATGGTGAAGAGTGTCTTCCCATCCTCTGACTTGGAAAGATTGAAGCCGGTTGCACTCTTTTCCACGCCCGAAGGGATATTCCTGGGCGGCTCATGGATGAGCGTTTGCGCGTTAAAGACCCCGTGGAGATAAAATCCGACCGCAACAACAGCCACAAAGGCAGCACCGCCGGCAAAGATTTTTCTCAGCCGCTTGGGATCAAAGGGCATGCCTCAATGGTAAATGACAAAGAACGAAACTGCGGCTTAGTAACGCACCACCATGGTACCCGCGAGCATGTCATGCAGGCCACGTTTGTGCTCGGTAAACGCAATCATGAGGAAACCGATACAGAAAAACATGGACGAAAGAATCTTGGCAAAGAACCGTCCTGTGGCGCGACCAAAACTAATCCTGTTGCCAGCCTCGTCCACCACCTTGAGTCGCAGGATGTGTTTGCCGATGGTTCCCTGCCAAGAGGAACTGGTCAGGAACGCTTCATAGAGCCACTGTCCGGCAAACGCGAGAGCCACGTAAAGGAACACTGAACTCAGAATCGAAAAAATAAGTTCCGGAGACGGCTCCTGGTTTCGTTCTGCTTCATGCGCTACGCGAACTGCCGCCGGCAAAACCATGATAAAGAACAGAGGAGCTGCTACGGCGCCCAGAATTACATGATCAATTAAATGCGCCAACAAGCGAATCCAAAATCCACCGTAGGGAGAAGCTGGAACAGCAGCATAGATAACCGGAGGGGTACCGGCATAGGCCCGGGCCGGAGCCGCAGCCTGAGTTGGCGCGAGGTTAGCAGAAAGTCCTAGGCCACACTTCTGGCAGAACTGGGCGATGCCGGGGTTCTGCGCTCCGCACTTGGAACAAAAGATAAAGTTTTCTGGCATAACACGGGGACTATAACGCGATTTGTCTTTCAGCCGCAAACAGAAATTGCGGACGGAACGGCCTTTCTGAAGTCTTCCAGCGTCAGTTCGAGCCCGCCATACTCAGGATGGACGTTCATTCCGATTTTGTACGCTACATCCAGATGGTCTCCAGGCTGCAGGGCCTCAGCCTGAGCGCGCTGAGCCATCCGCCAGCCGACGGCCTCATAGCTATAGCTGGCTTTGGCATCCGGGCGCTTCTGATTCACCCGCAGTTTGATGTGCTTCTCCTTGAGAACTCTAGGCGGCATCAACAGGCTCACTCCGCAACTGGAAAAGACAGGCTCACGGTTGCCATGGCCAAACGGTTCTAATCGGCCCAGGCTGTCGAGCAACTCTGGGGTCACGGAGCTGAGAGGAATCTCCGCATCAATGCTTAGCTCAGGCGTCAAATCTTCCGGTTTGAGCTTCGCTTGAGCATAATTATTCAACCTTTGCTTTAAGGCAGGGACGTCCTTGCTCGGCATGGCAAAACCCACCGCATGAGCATGGCCGCCGAAGCGGGTAAAGAGATCGTGGCAGGATTCCAGCGCGTCCAGCAGATGGAAAGCAGAAATTGAGCGCCCAGATCCGTGGGCTTCCTCGGCTTCCTTGGCGATCACCAACGCTGGCCGGCCGGTCTTTTCTACGACCCGTGATGCCACAATCCCGACCACGCCACGGTGCCACCCGTCGCCGTCAAACACCATACAGAACTGCCCGGTCAGATCAGGTTCGGCGGCAAGTTGCTGTTCAATCTCAGCCACGATGCGCTGCTCTTCCGACTGACGCTCCAGATTCAACTGGTTCAGTTTTTCCGCAATATCTTTGCAGCGAGCCTGATCTTTGCACGTGAATAGCTCAATCACGTCGCGCGCCACGTCCATGCGTCCGGCGGCATTAATGCGCGGCCCCAGACGAAATCCCACATCGCTTGCGCCAATGGCCCGTTGACCGGTAAGGCCTGAAACTTCCATCAATGCCTTCAAGCCGCCATTCACCGGACGCCGCAATCCTTCCAATCCTAAACGCGCAATCGTGCGGTTTTCGCCGACCAGCGGAACGGCGTCCGCTATGGTGGCGATGGCCACCATTTTGAGAAAAGACGGAATCAGCTTCGCTTGATCAACCCGGTCTTTGAATTTGGCGAACAATGCTTGCGCAATCTTGAACGCAACGCCGGCGCCGCACAGCTCTTTGCAGGGATAATCACATCCCTGCTGGTTGGGGTTCAGCACCGCCCAGGCATTGGGGACGCCTTCATGCGCTTCGGGCAGGTGGTGATCTGTAACGATCAGGTCAATACCGACTCGGCGCGCGGTTTCGGCCGCCTGGAACGCGCGGATGCCAGTATCCACGCTGATGACCACTTTTATTCCCCCCGCCGCAGCCCGTTCGATCACGTCGTCCTTAATGCCGTAGCCTTCCTTGATTCGATGAGGGACGTGAAAATCTGCCGCGCCGCCGCACAGCTCAATCGCGGTTTTCAGGATGACCACAGCGGTCGTTCCATCCACGTCATAATCGCCATAAATCAGAATGCCTTCCTTATTGGCGATGGCGGCACTCAGGCGTTCCACGGCAGCAGTCATGCCGCGCATGAGGTAAGGTGAATGCAAATTGTCGAGAGAAGGCGACAGAAAGATTGCCGCATCGGCGGGAGCGACGCCGCGCAACGCTAAAAGTCGAGCAACAATCGGAGAGACTTTGGCTTCGGCGCGAAGCGCTTCCACTTGCACCGTGTCGGGATTGGCGAACGACCACCGCATCCGCGGCTACTCGTCGTCCTGATCGGTATCGTCAATCAGGATGCCGTCGTAGTCGTCGGCCGCGCTTTCCAGCCGCTGATAAGTCTCATACCACGGCGTGGAGACTTCATACAAAAACATCACTCCCTGGCAGGGGAAGCCAAGCTGAAGATAGCCCACTTTACCCACAAAGCTGCGCAACCAGCCAGCCTCTTCCAGGTCTTCCTCATTCATGTACTCAATTTCCTGGAGACGGTTAATAAGCAGATCCACGTCTTCTTTATCGAGAGAAACGTGGTTCATAGTGACAAAACTCACGTTGGAAGCCTTCGCCAGTTCCACAAAGTCCTTCCATCCGTCGGGATGGTCCTCGTCAGCCGACCACGGCACATTGGCGACCTCGTCGCTCACGTAAGCGCTAAACCGGCGCAGGCCATGGCCTTCAATAAAGGCCACCATGTCATCTTTCAGGATTGTCAGGTCTTGTTCCATGTTGAACTAAGAAACATCATATCGCGTTCAACCGGAAAAACTAAGGCAGGAAGGGGAAAGCTGAGGTGAAAGAGTGGCCGACTCGGGTCTTGGTATATGAAAACGAAAGAAGGGATCCTGGCTACTCCGAATCAGCAACGCGCAGGATCACCTCCCCAGGGCACCTGATCCCCATTTCTTGCATCTATTCTGATGACACCAGCCTCAACTCAGGTTTCGGCTCGGATGTCCGTTTTTGCTGCCCCAGGAGTTCATCGGTGACCCATCGAGCTGTACGTTTCCTCGCAGTACTGGTGTTTTTGTTCATCATGTCTGTCTGCGGTTTTGCGCAAAGCCTTCCCGATATAGCCACCGTAAAAGATCTCCCTTCGAATACACGGCCGACGCCCAAATATCAGAGACTCAGCCCGATAACGATTCATCCGCAATCTGAGGTCGTTCGCAATGCAGCCTCTTCGACGATAAGCGAGGGCACGTTTGGGATACCGTTCAGCCGGACTAACGTCATTACAGTTCCGAATTATGAGGTGTCATTCATCAGCCGCGGCAAAACCTGGCATCTCACGATGGTTGGCAACACGCCCGAAGCAGGAGTTCCCACTAACATTCCCACGCATATCGTCGCCGTGTCGCTCAGGTTGCAAAATGCGAACCTGGTCAGCTTTACAACGGTTCCGGTGGCGCCTTTTATAACTCCTACTCTAAATTCGCCCAACTTCCAGGTTTCCAACTACTCCAGCGGCACGGCCATTCAGTATGGCGATGCGATCCAGCGCGCCGAGTTCTTCCACAAAATGAAGGCCGGTTGGCACACCATTTTGCGTCCCGTTGCCATCGTTCATAGCCTTACCATCACAGTTCCGCGTTTCACCACCGTCAGCGTGAATGGCTTCAGCACCCAGGTGCAGACTTATTTCACCAGCAAGGCCGGCGATGGCCGCACCGTGGTGTTTCTGCTGGATCAGTTTTTCAACCAGCAGATTTTCGACGTCGTGGCGAATGAAATCAACGCTGGACGCTTCACCACCGGCGCTTTGAACGTCGCTCTTTTCCCTAATACTTTCCTTTTCTCCCTGAACAATTCAGGCGGTATAGGAAACTGCTGTGTTTTGGGTTTCCATAGCTTCTTTACCGACACTGGAGCGCCGAAGGAATCGCGCTGGATATTTGCCTTCGCCAGTTGGGTTTCACCCGGCGTTTTCAGCGGATTCCAGGACGTGACCGCGCTCAGCCATGAGATTTCTGAGGCGCTGAATGACCCATTTGTCGACAACCTTGTTCCAGCATGGCAGTATCCCAACGAGCCCGGCACGTGCCAGAACAATCTTGAAACAGGCGACCCTGTGGAGGTGCTTTCGAACCCGATGTTCCCTGTGCATGTTTCCGGCATCACGTACCACCCGCAGACGGAAGCGCTTCTGCAATGGTTCGAACAGAAATCAACCTCCACGGCCATCAATAGCGCTTTCAGCTATCCGAATACCAAAACACTTACTCGGGGCGCGACAGCATTTGGACCGTTGAACTGTCCGTAAAGGCAAGAGCCCAGATCAGCCTTTCACGGCTACCGCCAGCCCGTCCCGTAACGGCAAAATGGTGGTAAAGAAGTCCTTCATCGCGTACAAACGCTGGTTAAATTCCTGGATGGCCCGGGTGTTTTCGTCCGGAGGATCAGCCTGCGTCACGCGGCCAGACCACAGGACGTTATCTGTGATGAACAGGCCGCCGCGGCGAAGATGGTTTGGCACCAGATCAAGCACACGCGGGTAATATTCTTTATCAACATCGTTGAAGATGATGTCGAATTCCCGTTGCCGGGCAGCTAGCTGCTCCAGAGCATCTCCCACGCCGACATGAATTCTTTCCGCCACGCCTGCCCGGCGAAAATAGCCGCTGGCCTCGTCGGCCTTCTTGGGGTCGCCATCGGTATAGAAGACTTCCCCGTCCTCCCCCACCGCCCTGGCAAACCAGAGCGTGGAGTACCCGATGGCCGAGCCAAGTTCGAAAACCTTCTTGGCGTTAATGAGCCGCGCATATTGGAAGAGCACGCGCCCCACAGCTGGTCCCACGATCGGGATATTTCGCTGGAGGGCCTGCGCTTCCATTTCTTGCAGGACGGAGTCACGCGGCGGCAACAGCGAGAGCATGTATTGATCAACCGCGGGTTCGGTGATTCCAGGCATAATTCAAGCTCCTAACCTAGAGGTGTAGCATGCCAAGTCTTTACGAAATCGTCTCACCAGGTTTCATTGTGATCAATTCGGTGACTACGCCGCGGGCTTTCAACTCTTTCTGAAACGCTTCCGGTGTGCCGGTAAGCGCGGGAAACGTTGCATAATGCATCGGGATAACCGCCTTGGGCTTGAGCAGAGTGCAGGCGTACGCTGCTTCCTTCGGGCCCATGGTGAAAAGATCTCCGATAGGCAGCATGCACAGATCGGGCGCGTACAGTTCGCGAATAATGGCCATGTCTCCAAAGACGCAAGTGTCGCCGGCATGGTAAAGCTTGAAACCATTGTCAAATTCAATGACGAACCCACAAGGCTCTCCGCCAGGGACCGACGTTCCGTTGTCGTCGATCGTATTGGAGTGATGCGCGTTGACCATGCTGACCTTGATATCGCCCACCGTCTGTGTGCCCCCTTTGTTCATGGGCTGAATCTGCTTGGCGCCCTTCTTCTGCAGAAAAGTGCATAGCTCATACATGCCCGCTACCTTGGGATTGTGTTTGTTGGCCAGATCCACGGCGTCGGCAAAGTGGTCACTGTGACCGTGAGAAATGAGCATGTAATCGAGCTTGTCAAACTTCTTTTTGCCGTCTGGAGTGGCGGGATTACCGGTAACCCAGGGATCAAGAATCAAATTCTTGCCTCCGGGCGTGACAACGAGAAAGGTTGCGTGTCCAAGCCATGTGATTTTGATTCCGCTTAGATTCATTCTTGATCCTTTGATATGAAGGTGGAATTTTAGAACAGGTATTTAAGTCGCTGCTGGCGAATTCTGCGGCCATCGGTATAGTAAACATGATTCACAAATCCTGAGGGGTGATGCCTCGGCCAGAAATGCACGATGAAAAGCCGAAAACGTGAGAACCCATTCGACATACCAACTACCAAATACCCGGCGCTAGCCGCTGGTCCCCTTCCACGCCTTGTAGCCGCCCGCTAGCGACATCACATTCTTGAAGCCCATACGCTTAAGAGACTGTGCGGCCAGGGCGGAGCGTCCGCCACCGCCGCAATAGCATACGATGGGCTGGTTTTTGTCGGTGGTGATGGTGTCGATCTTGTGTTCGAGCTGTCCGCGCGGCAGCGGCTTCGATCCCGCAATCGCGCCTTCCGCCACTTCATCCGGTTCGCGAACGTCAATGAGCGTAAACGTTTGCCCTTGTTCCTGCATACGCTTGAGTTCGACAGGGTCAATCTCTTTGATTTCGCGCTTCGCTTCGTCGACCAACTGTTTGTATTCAGGCAGTGGCATGGGGAAATTCTAGAACAGCCACTAGCTTCTAGCTACTGGCTGCTAGCCAGATCAAGCTCTTTCTCATTTGTATTGCCTTTGTGTCCGCCGGCTTGCTTGTCGATTTCGAGCGCTGGGCGAACCATCAACTATCGCGAATCTCAGAATCGCACAATTGGAATTCGAAATTGGCCGAAGAATCCTGGGACGGTTGGCTAGCGGCTAGTCGCTAGTGGCTTTTTTCGATACAATCCCTCTTCCCCAATGCCTACGAACATGAAAGTTCTCATCTCCCGCACACAGATCGCAGACAGCGTCGCGCGCATTGGCCAGGAAATTACCCGCGATTTCGCCGGGCAATCGGTCACTCTGGTTGGCGTGCTCAAGGGCGCATGTCTGTTTCTCAGCGACCTGGCGCGGCAGATCGAGTTGGACGCCACGTTCGATTTCATTGCCGTCCGAAGTTACGGCACAAAGAAAGAGAGCGCCGGCGAAGTACAACTCATCAAGGACGTAACTACGCCGCTGGAAGACAAGAATGTAATTCTGGTGGAGGACATCCTCGACACCGGATTCACCTTCACTTTCCTGCAGAAGATCTTGCTGGCGCGCAAGCCGCGTACGCTCAAGTTTGCCGCTCTGCTGGACAAGCCTTCACGCCGCCAGATGGCGGTGCAGGCCGACTACGTAGGCTTCCATATCCCAGACGAATTTGTCGTCGGCTATGGACTGGATTACGCGGAGCGTTTCCGTAACCTGCCGGACATATGCGTCTTTTCGGAAAACCAGTAAACTGAAGACCGGGAAAGTAGTGATACAATCCGTTCTGGATGTCACAGGTCCTGGCAGATCCTCAAGTCACCGTTCGGAACTGGCAAACCTTTGCCGGTTTCATCGACCATACCCTACTCAAATCAGAAGCCACGGCAGATCAGATTGTGCGTTTATGCGAAGAGGCTGCGTGCTTCAACTTTGCCGCTGTCTGCGTAAATCCGTGGTGGATTGGCTTGGCGGTTTCTGTACTACATGGAACGCCGGTAAAGATCGCTACGACCATCGGCTTTCCCCTGGGCGCAAACCACACTACGGTAAAGCGCTTTGAGGCTGCCGAAGCTGTTCGCCTGGGCGCGCAAGAAGTGGACATGGTCATGAATATTGGCGCGTTGAAATCCGGAGACCGTCAGGGCGTGATGAATGACATTGTCGCGGTGGCGGAAGTCGCTCACGGCAGCGGCGCAATTGTTAAAGTGATTCTTGAAACTCCGCTGCTCACGCTGGAAGAAAAAATTCTTAGCTGCCAGCTCAGTCTGGCCGCGAAGGCAGACTTCGTCAAGACCGCAACCGGCTTCTTCGGCTCGGCCACCCCGGAAGATGTTTCCCTGATGCGTGGAGTAGTCGGCAACCAGGCTGGCGTAAAAGCTTCCGGCGGCATTCGAACCGCCGCTCATGCCAACGCGATGATCAATGCCGGAGCCAATCGCATCGGTGCCAGCGCCAGTGTGGCGATAATCCGCGAATTAGGCGCGCCGGAGTTCACGCCGAGAGTGAAATCGTAAACCACACCACTCCACCCATCCACGTATCCTCTCCGTAACGGATTACGGACATTTTTCTTTCAACTTTTTCTGCGCTGCTCCGTCACAATAGAGACTCAATAATTTCGCAGGAGGCACTACTGCAAGATGCGCAAAATACTTGTCATATTTACCTTTCTATCTTTCTCGATCGCCAGTCGGGCACAGAAAACCCATGACATGAGCCATGAAGGTTCATCGGGCGACGTTTTTATTGGCTACTCGCTCCTGAATGGCGACACGCTCTCACATGGCAGCGGCTGGGAAGCCGCCCTCACCGGCAACTTGAGAGACTGGTTCGGCCTGAAGGCAGATCTGGGAGGCAATTACAAATCCATCGGCGGCGTCGAGGCGCGGGAGTACAACATTCTGTTTGGCCCGCAGGTTTCACACCGCATGGACAAGTTCAACTTCTTCGTCCACGGTTTGCTGGGCGTTGCTCACCTGAGTATTGACGGTGGCCCCAGCGATACTGGCGCGGCCTGGACACTTGGCGGTGGTGTTGATTACGACTTGAACTCCAACTTTGCCATCCGCCCGATTCAGCTTGATTATCATGGTGCTCACACGTTTTCTACCAACCAGAAAGATGCTCGTTATTCGGTCGGACTGGTGTATCGATTTAAATAAAATTTAACTCATCCGATCCTGAATTCGAAGCACTGGCAACCGTTCAGAAATCCACATTTCTGAACGGTTAATTATTCTGGAACCTGTTTTCCACTACCTCACAGTGGTCGCAGGTTACTGTTATCATCATGAATGGACCCGATGGCTACATCTACACCACAACAACGCGTGGACGTTGAGTCACTTCTGATTGAAGTGGCTGACGTGCTCAACACCACGCTTGATCTCGATACGCTATTGCAGCGCGTAGCCGAAGTGGTGAAGCGCGTCATCGACTATGAGATTTTCTCCATTCTGCTGTTGAATGAGCGTACGCAAGAGCTGCGCTTCCGTTTTCAGATAGGCCATCTCCCGGAAGTCGCAGAGAGAATCCGCGTCAAAGTTGGTCAGGGGGTCACTGGCCGCGCCGCTCAGGAACGCCAGGCCATTCTGGTGGACGACGTCTCCAAGGAGACCCATTACATTGACGCCGTTCCTCGCGTGCGCTCGGAACTGGCCGTGCCGCTGATCAGCAAGAATCGCGTCATCGGCGTGATGGATCTGGAAGCCCGTGAGCGAGCCTATTTCAATGACGAACATGCGCGGTTGCTCACATTGATCGCCTCGCGCATCGCCGTGAGCATTGAAAATGCCCGGCTATATACGCGAATCGTCAAGCAGGCCGGCACGCTGGCATTGCTCAACGAGATTAGTCGGGACCTTACTTCCATCCTGAATCTTGACCAACTGCTCAAGCGCATAGGCGACCTGCTTTTGAAAGTCATTGATTACCAGATGTTTTCCATCCTGCTGCTTGATCCCAGCAAGCAGAAGCTGGTGCACCGGTTTTCTGTCCGCTTCAAGGAAAACATCCAGATCAAGCACGATATTCCCGTCGGTCGCGGCCTGGTTGGCGCGGCAGTGCAAAGCAAAAAGCCGGTGCTCGCTCCTGATGTCGCGCGGGACCCGCGCTATATCAAGGCAAATCCTGAGACACGCTCTGAGTTGTGCGTCCCCCTCATATATAAGGACGAGGTCATCGGCGTTCTTGACCTGGAACACACTCGCCGGGGCTATTTCACTGAAGATCATTTGCGAACAGTGAGCACGCTGGCGGCGCAGGTTGCGATTGCGATTGAAAACGCAACCCTCTATGAGCGCATCGCGCGGGAAGAACAGCGCATGGAGCGTGATCTGGCCATGGCGCGAGAGGTGCAGCATCATTTGCTGCCTCCCACGTGTCCCAGCATGCCAGGCGCGGAACTTGCGGCGCGATTCAACCCCGCACATGCCATCGGTGGCGATCTTTACGATTTTCTTGACTACACCCTTCCTCGCGCCTGCATCGTGGTTGGCGACGTCAGCGGGAAGGGCGCACCGGCGGCATTGTACGCAGCTTTGGTGAGCGGTATCCTGCGCAGCCTGGCCCGCGATGAACCTTACCCGGCAGACATGCTCAATGCCGTCAATCATTCGCTGAATCATCGACGCCTGGACGCGCAATACCTGGTGTTGACCTGCGCGCTCTGGGACGATGAGAAGAGAACGATGCGTGTGGCCAACTCCGGGCTTCCCCGCCCTATTTATTGCCATGAAGGCCATGCCCACATGATGGAGGTAGCCGGACTGCCCTTGGGCATGTTCGAAGACGTTTCTTACGATGAAGTCACGATTCATGCCAAGCCGGGCGATGTATTCGTCTTTTTCAGTGACGGCATTGTTGACGCCAGCAACTCAAAAGATGAACAGTTTGGCCGCAGCCGGGTTGAACATGTAGTCGCCAAAAATGCCGGCGGCAACGCGCGTGAAATTGTAGACGCTCTATTCAAGGCAGCTGACGATTTCGCCGCCGGTGCTGAGGTCTTTGATGACCAAACCGCGGTCGTACTTAAAGTAAAATAGGGACACCATAAGCCTCGGCGTCCCCAAACCTATCAGTAAAAGAGCGTTCATTTGCGCTCAGCGACTGTTTTTGACTCCGGTAATATCTGTTGCCAAGGTTAGGGAAAAATATTTTTATCTCTTTGCTCATGGAACTGCATTTCGCTTCAATTTCGTTTAACCTGCCAAACTACAGGTGTTGTAACCTCAACAATCCAAAAACCTTTTGAATTTTTAATCTTCTTCTCGCTCGATTCTAATGACGGGAGCGCATTCTTCCCCCTGAGAGCTGACACCGTCTTCCGGGCAGTGCAAATTGATTGATGGCGTTGTAGCACCATCTGCCCCTCGATTTGCGTGCTGGTTTCAAGAATTTTTGGCAACAGGTTCCAGAGAGACAAATAGGAACCGGGCCAATGGTTGTCAGCCATACTTAAGGAGCGCAGCCAATGAGCCGTAAACAGCCTGAAGGATTTTTCCTGTCTGAAAACTCCTCCAAAGCCAGACTTCGGGAAGCGGAAAACGCCAGATATAACCGAGCAGAGATTGTCAAAGCCTATTCTCAGGGCAAAGTCTCTCGTCGCGATCTAATCAAGTGGGGCTTAATCACAACTGGTGGAGCGCTGGCCCCCATCCACGGTCTTAATCCATTCGTTAATAGCGCATTTGCAGGTTCACTGAATGGTCCCACAGGCGCGCCGCCCAGCCCAGGACTCAATGGCCTGGCATTCACACAGCCCATGCTTCGTTTTGAAGTTCTGGATCGTCAGCCCATCGCTTCCTGTAATCCTGTTTGCACTGAGATGTCCAACCAGACAGCGATCGCCATGGCCCCAGAGTTGGGCGGCGGTCTCGGTCCGATGGAAGGCCGTCCTCCGGGACAGGATTGGGCTCACCAGCGCTTCAACGAATTTGCTCCCCAGGTATACATCGAAGCCACGCAGGAAGGCGCCAAGGTCAACACCAAGAACGGCCAGAGCATTCACCCCAAGTTCCATCCCAATCTTCCCGATCAGGGTCCGCTGGCAATGTGGACTTTCAACGGCACAATTCCGCCGAAGTTGGCGATTGGCCGTTACGGCGAACCGATCATCTTCCGCCATCACAACCAGCTTCCAGCGGATGTGACCAAGAACGGTGGTTTCGGACGCCATACCATTTCGACCCACGAGCACAACGGACACCACGGCGCGGAGAATGATGGCTTTACCGGCGCGTTCTTCTTCCCCGGACAGTTCTACGATTATCACTGGCCGATTATTCTTGCCGGACATGACAGCATCAACGTTGACGCTACCGACCCAATGGCCGGCAGCCCGACGGATGCAGGTGGAATCAACAAAGTTCCGGGTGACTGGCATGAGACCATGAGCACCCACTGGTTCCACGATCACATGTTCAGCTTCACTTCGCAGAACGTGTACAAGGGCAACGCTGCCATGTTTAACCTCTACAGCGCGCTCGATCGTGGCAATGAAGAACTGAATGACGGCGTGAACCTGCGCCTGCCCAGCGGCTCCTCAAAGTCATGGGGCAATCTGGACTACGACATCAACCTGATGCTGGCTGACAAGGCATGGGACGCAAACGGACAACTCTACTTCGATATTTTCCAGCTCGACGGATTTATCGGCGACGTGATGACCGTGAACCTGTGCTACAAGCCGTTCTTTGAAGTAGAGCGCCGCAAGTATCGCTTCCGCATCCTGAACGCCAGCGTCTCCCGCTTCTTCAAATATGGTCTCTCCGACGGCTCGCCGATGATTCAGATCGCGAACGACGGCAATCTTCTTCCCCAACCTGTGGCGCAGATTGTGTCCGACGAGCAGGGCATCGCCGAGCGCTATGACTGGGTCATTGACTTCTCCCGCTACAACCTTGGGGATAAAGTCTGGCTGGTGAACGTCTGCGAACACCAGGATGGCAAGAAGCCTTCGTCAGATCGTTCGATTGCTGACGCTCTGGCTGGTAAGTCTTCCGATCCCTGCGTAGGCAAGATCCTGGAATTCCGCATCACCAAGAATCCAGCCAAGCCTGATTTGAGTCAGGTTCCTGCGCAGATGATTCCTAATCCTGATCTCTCGAACGTTCCTGTGGTTCGCGAACGGACGTTTGAGTTCGGCAGCGGTGCCAAGAGCCTTACCGATCCTACGGATAAAGATCCATGGGGCGTTAAGACTGATGGTGGAACCATGCTTCAGGCTGACTACGGTCGGGTTGCCGCTGCCCCAACACCGGGCACGCGTGAGATCTGGACCCTGAAGAACGCCGGCGCAGGATGGGATCACCCGGTCCACATCCACTTTGAAGAAGGCCAGATCCTTGCCCGCAACGGCAGCGCAGCCAATGTGCCCGCGTGGGAAAAGGGCCGCAAGGACGTGTATCGCCTGCGTCCGGGTGGAAGCGTAACTTTGACCATGCAGTTCCGCGAGTTCTTTGGAATGTTCATGGAGCACTGCCACAACACCGTGCATGAAGATCACGCCATGCTGGTTCGTTGGGAACTGGATCGCGGCCTGGTACCCATGCCGACTCCGATTCCAACTCCACAGGGTGTCGGCTACATCGCATCAACCACGCTGCCGACGGCGTTCAATCAGCCTTCAACCACCGGTTCCACCAAGGGTGGCACGAGCAGTGGCGGATCCGGCTCTGGTAGCGGCAAGGGTGGCAACGGCGGAGGCGGTGGGTTGGATACCGGCATCTCCGGCGGCAGCTCTGGATCGGTAAAAGGTGGATCTAGCAGCAGCGGCGGCGGGAGCGGTTCCGGTCGCGGTGGTTCGGATGGCGGCAGCGGTTCCGGCAAAGGCTCCAGCGGCGGCGGCAGAGGACGATAACTGAAACCTAACAAGAGGCGGGCGTCCTTCCGGGCGCCCCGCCACTTTTATCAACATGATTATCTGGGAATAAGTAAAGGGAAGAAACACCATGCGACGGAATGGTTGGGCCATCCTTGCGGCAACGGCTGCGTTCATTCTTTGTGCTGCGTCGTACTTGACGATCGGCGTTACGCCGGCCGCGGCCGATAACTCCTATTGGGGCGCTAATTATTTCCCCAACGTACCGCTCATCACGCAGGATGGAAAGACCATCCACTTTTATGACGATATGCTGAAAGGCAAAATCGTCCTCATCAACTTCATATACACCGAATGCGGCGAGACCTGTCCGCTTGAAACCGCCAAACTTGCCCAGGTTTACAAATTGCTGGGCGATCGCATGGGCAAAGACATTTTTTTCTATTCCATTACTGTTGACTCCAAGCGTGATACGCCCGCCGTACTCAAGGCCTATTCAAAGAAATTTCACACCGGCCCCGGCTGGTACTTCCTGACGGGAAAGAAAGAAGACATCGATACTGTTCGCAAGAAAATCGGAATGGCAGGACGTCTGGACGAAGATCCTCTCACTGGACACACCAGCAGTTTGACTCTGGGCAACGAACCTCAAGGCCAATGGATGCAGGACAGTTCGTTTGACGATCCGCATTTCATTGCCACCATCGTTGGCAACTGGCTCACGCCAGGCTACCGCAAGGCCAACAACAGTTATGAGAACGTGCCCAAAATGGATGAATCTATAGGCGGCGAAGGTCCGTCGATGTTCCGCACACGCTGCGCAGCCTGCCATACCATTGGCGGTGGCGACGGCGTAGGGCCGGATCTGCTCGGCGTCACGACCGCGCGTGGCCGTGACTGGGTTACCAGATACATTCTTGCTCCCGACAAGGCGCTGGCCGCCAAAGATCCCGTGGCCGTTGCGTTGTTTAAGAAATACAACAAAGTCAAAATGCCGAATCTGCATTTGACGCCGGTAGATGTAAAGACCTTACTGGATTATTTTGATAAACAAACGGCTTCCGTCGCACAGGCGGATGATTCATCCGCGGATGGTTCAGGCGCGACGAAGCCGGTGGCGGTATCCACCAAAACCAGTCAGGGCTCGGGCAGGAATTAAATCTGCCCGTCTTGACTGCGAGTGGGCCGCCCGATGCTTGCATGCGTCGGGCGGTATTTTTGTTGGGCAGTATTTAGTACTTGGTATTTGGTACTTGGCCTTTTCTGAAATACCGCGCGAAGCGAGGGGTCCCTATTGCCTAATGGTTCTTCAGGATGTACTGATAGTCCTCAAACAGATCGCGACAGCACGAATCTCTCGCTGCGCTAGAAATTTCAGAAAAAAGCTTCGCCCGGGGTTCCTGGAAAGCCTGTCGTCAGGAAAAATGCTACGATCTAACGGCCAAATACTAAATACCAAATACTAACTGCTCATGTTTACGCGCCCCCCGGGATTCACATACAAGAATGGCGAACTTCATTGCGACGGCCTCGCAATCAACAAGCTCGCGAAGAAATTTGGGACGCCGCTGTATCTTTATTCCGCCACGGCCATACGCGAGCGATATCGCGTGCTGGAAGGGGCTTTTCACCACGTAAAGCACACGCTGTGCTATTCGGTGAAGGCAAATTCAAATTTGAGCATTCTGCGGCTGCTGGCCGGAATGGGCGCGGGCTTTGACATTGTTTCAGGCGGCGAGCTTGAGCGTGTCCGTTGCGCACATAAAAAGTCGCTCAGCAAAGTTGTGTTCTCCGGAGTCGGCAAAACCGCTGACGAACTCCGCCTTGCGCTGCGCAGCGGCATTCTCATGTTCAATGTGGAGAGTGAAGGCGAACTGGAATTGCTGGCTACCTGCGCTGCTGAGCTGCGCAAAGTGGCCGATATTGCTTTGCGGGTAAATCCCGACGTGCCCGCGGAAACGCATCCATATATCTCCACCGGCCTGCGTGAACACAAATTTGGCGTGCCAATCAGCAGCGCGCGCGAACTATGCCGCCGAGCCGCCGGACACAAATATCTGCGCGTCGCGGGCGTCAGCCTGCACATTGGTTCTCAAATTGGTGACGTAACGCCTTTTCATCTGGCCATGGAGCGTGCGGTAGACCTGGCGCTAGACCTCGTCGCCGACGGACATAAAATCCGTTTCATTGACGCGGGTGGCGGTCTTGGCATCTCATACAACAGCTCTGCTCCAGTCGACTTCACAGAACTCGCCCATCGCTATGAAGAAGCCATCACAGAGCCGCTGCTCAGAATGAAGAAACCCATTCCGCATCTGCTGCTTGAACCCGGACGCTCCATCATTGCTCCCGCCGGTGCGCTCGTCACGCGTGTGCTCTATCTAAAGCGGAACGGCAACAAGCGTTTCACCATCGTGGACGCCGCCATGAATGACCTGATACGCCCGTCGCTCTACCAGGCACGCCATGAAATCACGCCAGTGAATTTGATCAAAGGCCGCAGTGAGCGTGTGCAATCGGATGTTGCCGGGCCCATTTGCGAAAGCGGTGACTTTCTGGCTCGCGACGCCATGTTGCCTGCGGTCGCGGTGGGTGAAAACATGTGCGTTCTCGATGCCGGCGCATACGGCATGTCATTGGCGTCGAACTATAATTCGCGGCCGCGCGCGGCAGAGGTCCTGGTGGATGGCACCCGAGCCCGCCTGATCCGTCGTCGCGAAACCATCAAGGACCTGTTGCAACCGGAGGCCTCCTGCTTATGACCGATCTCAAGGCCCTGGCTTATGAATTTCTTCACGAAGCCCAGCACACGCTCAAGAGCGATGGTTACCTCAACCCCACCGCAATCGTCATCACGCCCGACGAAAACCTTATCTTTGATATTGAGTTTGAGACGGAAGAAGAACGGGACGAGATTTATTCTGAGATGATGGATGTAGCCCAGCAGAAAAACGCTGGCGCTATCATCACTGTGAATGACGTGTTTCCCGATGATGCCGCGGGCTCTCCCGTCCAGCTTCAGGGTGAAGGCTGGGGCGCACTCGCCGAATCGCCTACTGAAGCCATTATGATTACTGTTTCCGGCAGCGGCTTTGACACCTGGAGCCTGATCTGCCCATACTTCCGCAGCGAAGACCAGGTCAACTTTCATCCGGCTCGGGAAATGCGCAACCCCGGTGGCGAAGTCGAGTTACTGGGTGACTGGACAGGCAAGACCGGAGCAGCATAAACAGGACTTCTTTTCATCTACTTACACTTGCTTTCCGAACTTAACCATTCTTTCGTATGGCGCCCGTCCAGCTCAATGCTATATATGGGTCGATTTGTTCCTCCCCAGTAGCGAAAGCCTGCCCCCTCGATAGAATTGGAGGTAAAGCATGAAGGTAACTCGCGTCATCCGATTTGTAATTCCAGTCTTGCTACTGTTGAACTCGGGTTGCGGCGGCAGCACTTCATCGCGATCTCAGAATAATATCCCTCCGGCTCCCACAAGCGCCGATGTTTGGTTTGGTACGGCCGGAAATGTCATGGTTTCCGACAGCACATCTGACAAAGATGGCAAGATAGATTTTCTCTGGATCGGGTTTAATTCTGCGTCGGAATGGCAAAAGTTCCTGGCGAATCCCAATGGGCTGGAAATTGGCGGCACCGTTGTCTCTCCCTCGACGAACGGGATGAACTTCCATTTTGATCCCAACAGCACAACCACACTAGAACAGGGGATTCCAGAGATTCAAACGGTGATCGACAATCTGAAGGCGGATCCGACACAAACCAATCTGTTTGATCACACGCATCGATGGTTCATCAGTGTGAAGGTGGAGCAGATCAAGTGATTTTGGCGGCACGCAGCGTAAGCCCGCAACCGCATGAACGCTGATTTTTCCCAACATTTTCACATTCCTGAAAATGGCCAAAACCGCACCACACCCGCATGAATACTGGACTTTAGTAACCAGCTGCACCGATTCTTGTTGAGGCACTTGTGGACGCCCTGCAACCTGCTGATTCTGCATGAGTTATAATCGCCAAAATCTATTTGACTTAAAATGCGAAGCGCGTAGATTCACAATTGTTCTTTGACATTACAAAGTTTTCCCGGTTGGCGGCGAGTCCGGGTCCCAAGCAAGGTCACCTCGCGACAGCGCAAGCTGTTAAGCGGCGGAGGGCTGGCAAGGGTCTATTCAGCAAACTGCTGGTTGAGGAGAACGTGAAATGTTTAAAGGCAAAGATAGAAGCCCCGAGGTGTTGACCGATTTACCCGGTTGGCGGTAAGCCCGGAGCCCAAGCTTCAGCGCAAGCTGATTAAAGATCGCACTTTGTGAGTTTCGCAAGAAACTAAGGCAGAGAAGGCTGGTCGGCAAGGGTCTATAGCGAACCGCTGGGCGAGGTGAATGGGTCAACCACAAAACTCGGGGCTTCTTATTTTTTGCGCGATTCGCCGCTACTCTTCAATTTCTTCCTCCCTAAAGTTCAGTTCCGAGAAAAGCATCTCCATGAAATTTTCGCGATCACCAAAAAATCGGCGGTAAATTTGGAAGGGTAGCGTTTCTTCGTAGCCCACTTCCCGAATTGCTCCGCCGTCAAATGACAGAATCTGGGCACCAGGAAGGGCAAGTACGATAGGGGAATGAGTGGCAATCACGAACTGAATATCGTTGTTGTTCTTGAGCAAATCATGGAGAAGAACCAGCAGGCTCATTTGCCTGGATGGAGAGAGAGCAGCCTCCGGTTCATCCACCAGATAAAAACCTTTGCGTGTAAATCTGTGCTTGAGCAATGAGAGGAACGATTCTCCATGCGATTGCTCATGTAATGACTTGCCGCCGTAGGGATCGAAGAAGCCTATTTGATCGACGGAGGTTGCAATGTTGAAGAAGCTTTCTGCTCGAAGGTAAAAGCCTTTGCCGGTGCGGGTTGTAAATGCGACGCGTAGCGCTTTGACAAGTGGATCCACAGCTCGGACTGAATCCGTGGTGACACTGGAATAGTTCCTGTTGCCACCTTCATACCCGAAGCCGTAATGAGACGCGATGGCTTCCAGCAGCGTAGATTTGCCAGAACCATTCTCGCCCACAAAGAAGACTAATCGACTCGCAATATCGATTTCTTCAAAAGAACGGATGGCGGGAACATTGAAAGGGTATTTATCCCAAGACTCGACGTGATCTTTGAGCAAGCTGATCTTCTTCAAGCGCATCATGGACGCAATCTCTACTCCAACCCGCCATAAACCAATTTACCGCCCAGATAAGTCGCCTCGACTTTCACATTTTTGATGGCCGCAGGCGGGATCTTGAAGATGTCATCGGAAAGAACGACAAAGTCTGCCAACTTGCCCGGCGTGATCGATCCTTTCTCTTTGTCCTGAAACTCCGCATAAGCCGATCCCATGGTGTACGCCTCAATCGCTTCCTTGACTGTAAGCTTTTGTTCTGGAATCCAGCCGTTGGCATTTTTGCCGTCAAGAGTCGCTCGCGTCACGGCTGCATACACGGTCCACATAGGACTCAACGGAGCGACCGACCAATCGGTGCCTAAAGCCAGCCGCACTCCGCTGTCGAGAAAGGTTCGAAAGGCATAAGTTCGCTTGATGCGCTCCGGGCCGATCCGGCTTTCCGCCCAGCGACCGTCATCAATTGCGTGATACGGTTGCACGGACGCGATGACGCCAAGCCGGGCATATCGCGCGAAATCCTTTGCCGCCATGTGCTGTGAATGCTCAATGCGCCACCGCCGGTCGCGTTTTCCGTTGGACTTCTCGATCTGGGCGAATATGTCCAGCGTCATCGAAATCGCACGATCGCCGATGGCATGAACACAAAGCTGCAATCCGGCGGCGTCTGCGCCCCGCAGCCTCTGCTGCATTGCCGAAACAGGGTGCATTTCGTCGCTCAGCAGCCCGTGGGTGTTCGGGGCGTCTGAGTAGGCATCAAAAAAGTAGGCGGTCGCCGAACCCAGCGAGCCGTCGGCATAGCCTTTCACCGCCCCCATGCGCAGGAACGCGCTGCCGAAAGCCCGCCGGATGCCGACCTTTGCCTGGTCTCTCCAGCCGGTCTCTATCGGTGCAGCGTAAATGCGTATGGTGAGAGCGCCTTGCTCTTGCAGTTCAGCATAAGCCCTCACGTCGTCATATGATGGATTCATGTCCTGCACGCTGGTCACGCCGAGGGAAGCCGCGTGGTCAAGCGCCTGGTGAATCGCACGCATGCGGTGTGCCGCCGTCATGGGCGGCATTACTTTATTGACCAGCTCCTGCGCTGAATCTCTCAGCACTCCTGTAGGATTGCCTTGCGCATCGCGGACGATCTGGCCTCCATTGGGGTCCACGGTTTTTGAAGTAATACCGGCTAGCTTCAAGGTAACGGAGTTTGCCAGGGACTCATGCCCATCGTAGCGGTTTACCCACACCGGAGTGTCTGGCGTGGCAGCATCAATTAATTCCTTTGTCGGAAGATTGGGTTGCGACCATTTTTGCTCGTCCCAATCTCCGCCGACGATCCATTCGCCCTTCGCAGTGGTGTTCACTCGCTCGGCAATCTTGCGCGCGAATTCCTCTGGTGACGCCGCATCCTTCAATTGCACAGCCGAAAGATGATCGCCGCCATCGACAAAATGCACGTGCGCGTCATTGAATCCGGGTAGCAGCAGCCTGCCTTGCGCATCCAGCACTTTGGTCTGCGGGCCGTGCCACGCGTCCACTTCCGCCGCGCCGCCTACGGCCACAATGCGCTCGCCCAGCACGGCCAACGCCTCAGCGTGTGGCCGCGTCTTATCCACGGTCCAGATCTTTGCGTTCGTGACGATCAGGTCCGCAGACGGTTTGGTCTGCGCATGGGCAAAGCTCACAAGGGCGGAGGCGAACAACACCGTTAACGAGTAACGCCAGATCTTGATGAAAATCCGCCTCATGCTTCTATCTTTCTCCCCACTTCAATTTAGTGCGAAGCACGTCAAAGAACGACCGTCCGGCGAACTTAAATAATTTGACGTTGTATTCTGACTTCTTGCAGAGCACCAGATCATTTTCTACAAGAGCGGTCCCGACCTGCCCATCCACCGTCAGGAACGCCTGTTCTCTGGTCACCAGTATCCTGGCTTCAATGATTGCTGTATCTTTCACCACTAGCGGCCTATTCGTGAGGGCGTGAGAAGCCACCGGGGTAATCACAAAAGCAGAGACTTCCGGAGAAAGGATTGGGCCGCCCGCGGCGAGAGAGTAGGCGGTTGACCCCGTCGGTGTTGAGATGATCAGGCCATCGGCTTTGTAATTTGCAACAAAATTGCCATTCACGCGGACTTCGAAATCTGTAATGCGGGCAACCGCACTCTGGTTCATCACAACTTCATTGAGGGCGTCGTGCGTGGCCACGCATTTACCGTCCCGCAGCACCTGGCAGCGCAGCATGGGACGCAAGCTCAACTCGCAAGAGCGCGCTGCGTCCACCTCTTCCAGTGCCTGTGCAATCTCCTCCTGCTTTACCTCCGTCAGGAAGCCCAGCGAACCCAGGTTGACGCCAAGAATCGGAATATCGGCGCGAGCCACGCAACGAGCCGTAGAGAGCAGCGTACCGTCGCCTCCCAGGACAATCACGAAATCTGGTGCAACAGTGGCCAACTCGTCCCGCTCCGCCGGTTCGCAGTCAGGACAGAACTCGCGCGTGGCGGCATCAGCGGTGATAGCGTAGTTGTGATCGCGAAGCCAGCCTAGCCACATGGGCAACAACTTTGCCCAAATCCGGCTTGCCTTGCTTGGAGATAATGGAGACTTTCTTCATCAGAACGCTTTGTTCATCAGAATTCTGTGTGCAACAGAAATTCCCGGTTCCCTTCCATTCCCAGAATAGGGGATTCCATCAATTCTATGTTCTTGCCACCCAGGTCTTCCACTTTTTGCCGGACTTTCCGCACTGCACTCTGTTGAGCAGCTTCCTCCTTAACGATGCCGCCCTTCCCCACCAACTCGCGCCCTACTTCAAACTGCGGCTTGATCAGTATTACAGCTCGCGGCGCGACGCTTGCCGTTATCGCCAACGTAGCATCCAGCACCGCGGGGAGAACGAGTGTAACAGAGATAAAAGAAACGTCGATGGCAATGAAGCTGATAGCCGTGCCGACGCGCCAGCCTGGGCCAGGTCGTTCCGCGTAAGATAACGCGCGTTCGTCTTCTCCAGAAGCTTCACGCGCGGATCAGAACGCAAGCGTGCATGAATCTGGCCATAACCCGTATCGACGGCGACCACCTCATGCTGCGCCGTGCTGCAGCATGCAATCGGTAAAGCCACCAGTGGAAGCGCCGACATCCATGCATGTCCGGCCGGTGAGATCAATTTTCCAATCGCGCAGCGCTGCTTCCAATTTCAGCCCGCCACGGCCAACATACTTAAGATCCTCGCCCAATAGCCTGATTGCAGCTCCAGGATCAACGGCTAGCGCCGGCCTTTTCAATTTTCTGTTCATTGACCAGCACGCGACCGGAAAGGACCATGGCCTGTGCACGCTCGCGCGAAGGAACCAGTCCTCGCTCCACCAGAAGCTTGTCGATGCGCACTTTCATCAGAGCAATTGTATGTGGACAAACTTACGTTGGCCTACACTTTGGCAGGGCGGTGCGTTGCCTTGCTCTGACTGAGTTCCACAGAAGACTTTTGCGTGATCGTTGATCGCTGATAGTACAGCTTCTAATGATTGCCATGCAATACATTGCAGAAAGAAAAATCTGAAATCAAAAACCTGCATACCACTTTTTGCCACAATGGACTTTTTTTGTGATGCCCGAACCGCGCACCGTTCCCAGTGCAAAGAGTTAAAACATGCAGCTTTGCTGGATGGCTTCAATGGCTTCCTGCGGTTTTCCACATTCTTTTTCACTAAATTGTTGAAAAGCGGCAGGAATTATTGGAGGCAAATTTGCGCGATGGTTCTTAGGGAAAATGCCTCGGCAAAATCGAAAAGTTCTCTTGCGGTAGAATGGTTCTCTCTCATGGGCCGCAAAAAGAAAAACAAATCCGTCGCCACCGCCAAAAAGCACAAAGGCAAAAGTTCTAAAACAAAATCTAAGTCCGCTCGCAAGGCTTCGGCGAAGAAACCAAAGCCGGAGAGCGAAGTCCTGCCGGTTCTGAACTCAGACAGACTGAAAGAGTTATACACCACGATGGTGAAATGTCGCATGCTGACAGAACATGTGCAAAGCGTTCAGGCTCAAGGACAGCGATCCGACCGTTCTGTTTCCGGCTTTGAGGCTACGCTTGTCGGCGCCGGGGCACATCTCCTTCCTCAGGATTGTATTGCGTTGGAACACGGCAGCTTTGCCGCCAGCTTGATCAAGGGCACGTCGCTGCATTTGATTCTTGCGCGGACCAAAGAGCACTAAGCAGTAACGGCACAGGCAAATCCGCCTCTTCAAAGAAAGATGGCGGCGACTCCGCAGCTTTGAGCATGGAAGCAGTTTTAGTGCTGGCTAAGGAAATGAAAAATCAGAAAGCGGTAACGTTGATGTTTTGTACGCAGCCTCCGAAGACTCTTGTTTTTGACTCCGAAGCAATGGCTTTGGCCGCTACGCAAAAGCTGCCCCTGGTGTGCTTGGTTGAAAGCAGCTTTGATTCCCGCCTGGAATTGCCGAACCAACTCGCATCGGGCCCGTATGTGGGAGCTGACGCCACTTTTTATCCCAGAATTCCTGTGGATGGTTGCGATGCAGTTGGAGTGTTTCGCGTAGCGCAAGAAGCAATCCGCCGCGCCCGTGAGGGCCATGGTCCTGCAGTGATCGAATGCCTGACGTCGCGCCACGCGCCGGAACAAGACGCCAATGGGAGAGCGCCAGCGCAATATACCGCTGAAGACCCTCTTGAGTTTATGGAGCAGTATTTGCGACGCCGAGATCTTTGGTCGGATCAATGGTCGCAATCGATCGTGGCAGAATTTAACAAAGAACTAAACGGCGCGCTAACTTCTCTCGAAAATCAAACGAAGTTCGACCTCGAGTTTGATAATGTTTACTCGGCCGATGGCCGAACGCCGCGCCCGGCAGCAGCTTTGGCGCGTTGATCCTTGATTCCGCCGCTTAACAGTTTCCTACATTCAATCAGTGGAAATTGCGCGTGGTTCGCGTCATACTATAGGGATGAATGCAAAACCCGCCGCAGCCCTTGAACCGGACCACGAGGAAATCTCAGAGTGGATTGAAGCTTTTGATGAAGTGATCGACCAGGAAGGCCCTGGCCAGGGTACCCGCCTGCTGGACGCGCTTACCCGGCGCGCCCGCCAATCCGGCGTGGATGTTCCTGTACAGCTGAATACCCCCTACGTGAACACAATACCGGTGGCGGAAGAATCGCCTTATCCTGGCGATCGCGCCATGGAACGCCGCATCAAGAGCCTTATCCGCTGGAACGCCATGGCAATGGTCCATCGGCAGAACAAGAAAGATCCCGGCATTGGCGGACACATCTCCACGTATTCTTCTCTGGCAACGCTGCTGGAAGTGGGCTACAACCATTTCTTCCACGCCAACCACGGCGACGAGCCCGGCGACTTTGTTTATTTCCAAGGCCACGCATCACCCGGCGTGTACGCTCGCGGATATCTGGAAGGCCGCATCAGCCAGCAGCAGATAGAAAACTATCGCCACGAATTGCGTGACACACCCGGATTGTCATCTTATCCGCACCCGTGGCTGATGCCTGAATTCTGGCGCTTCCCTACCGTTTCCATGGGGCTCGGACCGTTGAATGCAATCTATCAGGCACGCTTCATGCGTTACCTGGAAAACCGTGGACTGATTAAGCCAACGCCGCGCAAAGTGTGGGCATTCATCGGCGACGGCGAGACCGACGAGCCTGAAGTTCTGGGCGCGCAGCTGACGCTGGCGTCGCGCGAGAAGCTGGACAACCTGATTTTCGTAGTCAACTGCAACCTTCAACGCCTTGACGGTCCGGTGCGCGGCAACGGCAAGATCATCAACGAGCTAGAATCGGCCTTCCGCGGAACCGGCTGGAACGTGATCAAAGTGATCTGGGGCTCCGGCTGGGACGAGTTGCTGGCGCGCGATCACTCCGGCATGCTGCTGAAGCGCATGGAAGAGTGCGTGGACGGCGAATACCAGGCATTCAAGGCCAAAGACGGCGCCTTTGTGCGCAAAGAGTTCTTCGGCAAGTATCCGGAGACAGCGGCACTGGTTGCCGACTGGACCGACGATGAGATCTTCCACTTACAGCGCGGAGGCCTTGATCCGCAAAAGGTCTTCAACGCTTACAAGCGAGCCGTCGAGCACAAAGGCGGCCCAACCGTGATCCTGGCCAAGACCATCAAAGGTTACGGCCTAGGCTCTGCGCAGGCACGCAACGCTACCCACCAGGAAAAGAAAATGACGGACGAAGCGCTCACAGCTTTCCGTTCGCGTTTTGAAATTCCCATTCCAGACAAATCGGCCCAGGAAGGCGCGCCATATCGTCCCCCGGACGATAGTCCGGAAATTCAATACATGCAGGAACGCCGCAAAGCTCTGGGTGGATATCTGCCCAAGCGCGACGCCCGCAAGGGTGTGAGAGGATTCGAAGCCCCAGGTCTAGAGACTTTCAAGGAATCACTGGAAGGCTCAAAGGGCCGCGCGGTTTCCACGACGATGGGCTTCGTCAGCATGCTGCGCAATCTGATGAAAGACCCGAAGATCGGAAAGCTGGTGGTACCGATTATTCCTGACGAAGCTCGCACATTCGGCATGGAATCGATCATCCGGCAGGTTGGTATTTACGCCAGCCAGGGACAGTTATACAAACCGCATGATGTCGACATGCTGCTTTATTATCGCGAGGCAAAAGACGGACAGATTCTGGAAGAAGGCATCACTGAAGCCGGATCTATGGCGTCAATGACCGCAGCGGGTACCGCGTACTCCAATTATCGAGTGCCCATGATTCCCTTCTTCACTTATTACTCCATGTTCGGCTTCCAGCGTGTGGGGGATCTTATCTGGGCCTTTGCCGATGCCCGCGGCAAAGGCTTTTTGATGGGCGGAACTGGCGGCCGCACCACGCTTGCCGGCGAAGGCCTGCAACACCAGGATGGCCACAGCATCGTAGTTTCTTCCACCGTGCCAACCTGCGCTACCTACGATCCGGCTTACGTTTACGAGACTGCAGTCATCATCCAGGACGGAATCCGCCGCATGTACCAGCAAGGTGAAGACCGCTTTTATTACATCATGCTTTACAACGAAGACTACGTAATGCCAGAGATGCCTGCCGGCTGCGAGGAAGGAATCATCAAGGGCATTTACAGGCTCAAGCCGGCTGAAGGCAAGAAAGCCATTGTGCAGCTGTTCGGCAGCGGCCCGATCTTGAACGAAGCCTTGCGCGCGCAGTCCATTCTGGCTGAGAAATACGGTGTTCAGGCCGACGTATGGAGCGTAACCAGCTACAACGAACTGCGTCGTGAGGCTCTGGCCACGGACCGCTGGAACCGGCTGCATCCGGGGGACAAGGCGAAACAACCCTACATACTCTCTGTTCTGGAGAAAACAGATGGGCCAATCATTGCCGCCACTGACTATATGAAGGTGGTTCCGGACCAGTTGGCGCCATGGCTGGGCACCAGGCTTGTAACGCTGGGAACGGACGGCTTTGGACGAAGTGACAACCGCGAACACTTACGTCGTCACTTTGAAAACAATGCCGAGTCCATTGCCACGGCTGCGCTTTCCCGGCTGGCTCGGGACGGCAAATTTGATCCCAAAAAGGCTCAAAAAGCTTTCATCTGACCTTGGCGTAATACGGAGAAAAGGCTGATCCAGCCCGCGCCTAGCCCAATCTCAATAGTGGGGCAAACTGCTGATTGAATGGCAGTTTGCCATGCAAGCTACCCGAATTTTCCAGCTTTTTCTGGCCGAAAGTTCATAAAGGAACGGCTCCGGCCAGGAGCATGAGCGTAAGTCACTCAAGTTTTTGGATTGACAAACCTACGGCTCTTATCCCATAATTAGCACTCAATAGGAATGAGTGCTAGCAAGGCCTATTGAATCCCAAACAGCCTTAGTAATCCCATTATTCGAGCACATTTTGAAAGGAGATATCGCATGGCACAGAAGTTGACCCCGCTACATGACCGCGTCGTCATCCGCCGGCTTCAGGAGACGGAGACCGTTCGTGGAGGCATCATCATCCCCGACACCGCAAAAGAAAAACCCCAGGAAGGCATTGTTATCGCTGCCGGAACCGGCAAATTTGAAAAAGGCCAGAACGTTCCACTGGCCGTAAAAGAAGGCGACCGCGTCCTGTTCGGCAAGTATTCCGGATCGGAAATTAAGATTGACGGCGAAGAGCTGTTGATCATGAAGGAAGACGAGATCCTCGGAATCCTGAGCGGCTCAAGCAAGAGCGCAGAAAAGCCTGAAAAAGCCGGCGCCGCAAGACGGTAAAAAGCAATTAGCAAATAGTAAATAGCCATTAGCCTGCTTTTGATTTGCTAATTGCCAGTTGCTAATTGCTTACAATCGCAAGCTTTGAAATCTGAATGCCGCAGATCGCGGCACTACCTTTGATACGAGAATCTGATAGGAGATTGCAACATATGGCAAAGATTATTGTGCACGGTGAAGAATCCCGCCAGGCGATCCTGCGCGGAGTGAATGTACTGGCAGACGCAGTGAAGGTGACTCTTGGCCCCAAAGGCCGCAATGTGGTCATCAACAAAAAGTTTGGCTCTCCCGTCATCACCAAAGACGGCGTGACCGTGGCCAAGGAAATTGAACTTGGCGACACTCTGGAAAACATGGGCGCGCAGATGGTGCGTGAAGTCGCCAGCAAAACCAGCGACGTGGCCGGTGACGGCACCACCACCGCAACCGTTCTGGCACAGGCCATCTATCGCGATGGCGTTAAGACCGTGGCAGCCGGCGCCAATCCAATGGCCCTGAAGCGCGGCATTGAGCGCGCTGTGAACACGATTTGCGGCACCCTGAACAAAGACGGCGAACGCAGCAAGGGCTTTCTGGATAGCTTTTCCAAGCCCGTCAGCGGCGACATGATTGCCCAGGTGGGCACCATCTCCGCCAACAATGACGAAACCATTGGCCGCATCATTGCCGAAGCCATGAAGAAGGTCGGCAAAGATGGCGTGATCACCGTGGAAGAATCCCGCACCATGGAAACGAGCCTGGAAGTTGTGGAAGGCATGCAGTTTGACCGCGGCTACCTCTCTCCCTACTTCGTGACCGATCCCGAGCGCATGGAAGCCACTCTTGACGACGCGCTGATCCTCATCAACGAAAAGAAAATCAGCACCATGAAGGACCTGCTCCCGATTCTGGAACAGGTAGCCAAGCAAGGCCGTCCGCTGCTCATCATCGCTGAAGACGTTGATGGCGAAGCACTGGCGACCCTGGTGGTGAACAAGCTGCGTGGCACACTGCAGGTTTGCGCCGTGAAGGCGCCTGGCTTCGGCGATCGTCGCAAGGCCATGCTGCAGGACATTGCAATCCTGACCGGCGGAAAAGCCATCACAGAAGATCTCGGCATCAAGATGGAAAGCATCGAGCTCACAGATCTGGGCCGCGCCAAGAAAATCACGGTCGACAAGGATAACTGCACGATCGTGGAAGGCAAAGGCAAGGGCACTGAGATCGAAGGCCGCGTGCGCGAGATTCGTGCGCAGTCGGAAAAAGCGACCAGCGACTATGACCGCGAGAAACTGCAGGAGCGGTTGGCGAAGTTGGTGGGTGGCGTTGCCGTGATTAAAGTTGGCGCCGCGACTGAAACCGAAATGAAGGAAAAGAAAGCCCGCGTGGAAGACGCAATGCACGCGACCCGCGCTGCGGTGGAAGAAGGCATTGTCCCGGGTGGCGGTGTTGCCCTGGTCCGTTGCCAGGCAGCTCTGGATGACCTCAAGTTCAAGAATGATGATGAGGAAACCGGTGCGGAAATCGTGCGTCGCGCCCTGGAAGAGCCTTTGCGCCAGATCGTCGCCAACTCAGGCGAAGAGGGTGCAATCGTTGTGGGCAAGATTCGCGACTCCAAAGACAATAACTATGGTTACAACGCTCAGACTGACAAGTTTGAGGACCTGGTTAAGGCCGGCGTGATTGATCCTACCAAGGTGACCCGCACCGCCCTGCAGAATGCGGCTTCCATCGCTGCTCTGATGCTGACCACCGAAGCTCTGGTCTCCGATCTTCCGGAAGACAAGAAAGCTCCGGCCGGCGGCGGCGAGCATGGCGGTATGCCCTACGGCGGATAAGTTAAGCTAGCGCTCCGTATCACTCCAAAGCCCCGCAGAAATGCGGGGCTTCTTTTTCTGGCGCTTCGTTCCAAACTTGAGGCGTATAAGCAGGCGCATGAGCCTGCTGCCGAAATCCTGAGCGGAGCGAAGGACCTGTTCAGCGATCAATTTATTGCGGCGCTTATCGCAGCCAGTTCGACCGCAAGTCGGGCTCGCCGGCAATTTAAATATGTTTGTCGCTTCGCTTCCAAACCGCCAGTGTGCTTCCGCTTGGCTGAACTGGCGCGCTTATAGCAGGTAACTCGTTGCGCGCACACGAAAGACGCTAGATGCCAGAGCCCAAAGCGAAACGCGCTGCACCAAAAAAAGCGCACCGGCCGAAGCCGGTGCGCTTTAAATTCGAACAGGTTAGAACTGCAATTTGACGGCGAACTGCAACTGGCGAGAAGAACCGGAGTCGCCGTTCGGGAAGCGAGTACTGCCGATAGTGGAAAAGGTTGTGAACTGATTGCCCGGGTTGTTCGTTGCTGGGTTAGAAGTGACCGGAACGAGTGGCTGCAGAGACGCGGCAAGAAAACCTCCGGACGCGCCAGGTTGACCGTAGTTCGGGTGGTTGAACACATCGAATGCGTCGGCACGAATCTGCACATTCAACCGTTCGCTGATCTTCGTGTTCTTTAGCGAAGCTCAAGTCCATATTCGTGAAATCCGGGTCCGTATACGCTATTGCGACCCACATTTCCAAATGTCAGAGTGCCGGGAGCACAGGTTGGTGTTGCTGTCGTGCTCGTCGTAGTCAACTTACAAGGAACCGACAACACATTGGGATTCGATATCCACTGTCCTAACGGGTTGCCGCTGGTCTGGATTGGAGCACTGGCATTGAGAGTTATCGTGCTGCCAACACCATTGAAGCTGGACGAGTTGAATGCAACCAGGTTAAACGGATTACCAGTCTGCCAGCTGACGATAGGCGCCAATTCCCATCCGCTTACAAGCCGATTGCCTTTGAAGGGAAGGTCATAAATGGCGTTCGCCACAATGCGGTGACGCACGTCAAAGTCAGAGCTGCCACGGCTAAGGAAGATGTCATTGCTGTTTTGGACCTGAATACCGCCGTTATTCCGCGAAACATCATCAATCGAATGCGCGTAGGTGTAGGACGCGTTCAGCTGCAATCCATGTGAAACCTTCTGGGTAAAGGAAGTCCACAAGGCATTGTAGATTGAGTTGCTCCCACTCTCGCGTTCGGTGAAACTGGAAGCCAATGGCGTCCCTGCGGGTGTACCAAACGCCGGGCTGTTAGGTGAGAGGCGCTGGAACGGTAGATTTGTGTTGGTTGCGCCTGTGCCCACCTGGCCAAGCACTGCAGTCTGGTTTGGGTTGATGTCGTTTTCCAGGTGTGTGCCCTTGTTTCCGAAATATCCAATCATCATGGAAGAGCTTTTGGTGAGTTGCTGCTGGATATTCAGGTTGAAGGACTGCACGTTGGCATCTTTGAAGTTGGGGTCGACAAAGACCGGAGCGATGCTGGAAGGTGTCGGGCTGTTGTAAAGCGTCTGGGTGGCCGCAAAGCTCTGCGGCGTTGCAATACTGAGAGGTACCACAAAGGCTGGGTTGTTGTTCAGCAGGCCGGTCACGACTCCAGTGATCGGCTCGTCAACTTGATAGGCATAGCCGCCACGCAGCACGGTTCTGCCGGTATGGAAGACATCCCACGCAAAGCCGACGCGGGGCTGGAAATTCTTGTTGCTCTGAGCATAAGGCTCGCTCACCGGAACCAGCATGCTTCCCGTTGCGCCTCCGGGAACAAAATTAAAGAAGCGACCACTGGCTTCAGTCGGCGTCATATTCCAGGCGTAACGCATTCCCAGTTCGAGCGTAAGGAAAGGCTTCAGCTTGAAGCTGTCCATTCCGTAGAAGTCTATCGAGTTCACATTGATGCGGTTGGCAACATTGCCAATGTTTCTGGCGGAGGAGTCAACCTGCCCATTGATGAAATTCGTCGGATTGTTGAACACCAACTGGCCAGGATCGCCGTTGAAGTTGCCATTGCGGAAATCACGGTATTCACCGCCGAATTTGAAGGAATGGCGGCCCCGGACGTAGCTGACGTTGTCGGCGAAGACTGAAGTCGTGTCGCCGCGGCCTTGTGGGAAGGCACGCTCATCGCCGAACGTCAAGCCCAGTCCGCCAATGCTGATGGTGGGCATGAAGGCCTCTTTAGGACCAAGCACGCCGGCCAATCCCAGGCTGTTCGGATCAGTGAGGTTATTTGGGCTGAAAAGGATGTGGATGCGATTCACGCCCAGATTGACTTCATTCACGATGCTAGAGCTAAAGACATGAGTTTCACCCAAGGTAAATACCTGGCGATGCCCTTCACGCGTATCACCAAAGCCGGGAATGTTGGCGCCTTGAGTGGGCTCCTGGCGAAGGTCGGCCTGGTACACGTAATAACCATGCAGACGATCGCGGTCACTGAAATTGTGTTGGATGTCGATAGTTCCCTGGTCGATATTCACAGGCGCTGTGGCTGAACCCAGGAAACCCGGCTGGCCGCCGACGGTTCCATTGGCAGCAGGAACGAGAGCAGCAATCGCTTTCACTGTCGCGTTCGGGCTGGCAGCAATTGCGGCCAACTGCGCAGGATTAAAGACCTGCGATGTGGTCGTCAGACCCTGGCGGTGACGCTCGCCTTCATACGTCGCGAAGAAGAACGTCTTATCTTTTATGATCGGTCCGCCGATGTCGCCGCCGAATTGATTGCGTTTAAATGCGCTCTGCGCGAGAGGCGCTCCGGTTGAGCTCAACCGTGGGTTAAAGGCATTGCGCGCATCGAAGGCGCTATTACGAATGTAGTCGTACAGCTCGCCATGGAACTGGTTTGTGCCTGAGCGGGAAGCGATGGTGACGATAGCTCCGGCATTGCGGCCGTATTCCGCGCTGTAGGTGGAGTTGTCAACTTTGAACTCGGAAACGGTATTGATCGTGGGCTGGAATGTAACCTGGTTCTGCACCATGTCATTCAGGTTGATTCCGTTCACCATCCAGTTGACGGCATCTTCGCGCATGCCGGCGGTGTTGACGGCGAAAGCGCCCTGGCCGCGCAACGGCGCAGTCAAAAAGCCGTTCTGTGGAGCGGTCACGGTCCCGGGGATCAACAGGGCCAAATCCACGAAATGACGGCCGTTCAATGGCAGTTCCTGCACCGTCCGCTGATTGATTGTCTGTCCTACCGTCATGGTCGTTGCTTCAATAATCGGCGCAGTGGCCTCGACGGTAACCACTTCAGAAGTGCTTGCAACCTTCAAGCCAAAATTCTGCGCCACGTTGTTGCTAACTTCCAAAACAACATTTTTTGCGATCTGCGACTCAAAGCCGCTCATCTCCACCTGAACGCTGTAGGCCCCAGGGGGCAGTGCGTCAACTTCGTAGAAACCGCTGGCATTGGTGGTGGTGGAACGTTCGATCGCGAGGTTTGCATTCTTGACTGTCACTTTGGCGCTCACAACCGCGGCACCACTTTGATCGGAAACTGTCCCTAAAATCTTGGCTGTAGTTTGGGAAAATGCGCTCGCTGCAAATACCAAAATCAGCAACAGCGACATCAACGGGGAAAACGTTACGTTCTTTAACATCTCATCTCCCTCCTAAAGGAAACGGAAAGTTTATCGATACGAAATCAACGTTCGATCCGATAAATCTAAAGTGAAATATGCCTTTTTTTGAATAGTCGCTAAAATTATCAGCAAACGAAGCTTGATTTGTGTGGTGCAAACAGAGTTCCATTTCCAGTAGAAGATAAGTAGCTGATTCCATAGAGACTAGAATGCGGCGAGTTCGAGTGGCTTCCAATATTAGTAGGCGGCCAAACAAGCGAATACTAAAATTGGAAGCTGCTGCTTCGGTAGATAAAGCACGGGGAGTGCGTCAGGTTGTTACGATTTTTTCTATGGTCCGACGGCGGGCTCTATTTCGGCTCGGCTGGCGTTGATGGCATCGGCAGCCGGTTATGGTTCGTGACGCGAGGTCTGATAGAGTTCTCCGCCTGGGCCGGATCGGCATTCATCACATCAACGGTGAGCGGACGCTGCAAAACCATCTCCAGCGCAGTTCCCTGGTCAATACGCACATCCTGACCACGGGTAAACAGCACTTGGCCCAATCCAACCGCTGCACCGGCAAGTCCGCCGATACCTGCGCCTCTTCCGCCGCCGGTAGCGACGGCCCCTACGACAGCGCCCGTTGCGCCCGTCTTGGCGACCGTTCCGGCGTCTTTGCCTTTCTGGCCATCAGCTTTTACCGTGCCTTCTTTGTCAGCAACCGTACTGTTTCGGGAGCCAGGCGCATTTTCCAGCGCTCCGGGTAGATCGATGGTATATCCGTTGGGAAAAATCAGCGTGGTGAAGTGGAACAGGATTTCGGCCCGGCCCTTGACCCTTCCTGCCCGCTTGACTTCGGCGATCTGGCCTTTTACATAGGTGCCAGCAGGAATTACCGCCACGTTGTCCTGTGTGACGGGGAAGCTGGTCTGGCAATAAACGCCGTCTCCAACCTTGGCGCTTTTTGTGTCAATCGGGCTTTTTAAATGAAGCAGTACTTGCGTGCCGGCGGGTACGGTTATCTGCTTGGGTGTGATTTCGGTAAGGGTGTTTCCCACGGTGACCGTCGTAGTCTGGGCCCAGACGCCAAGAGCTGAAGCGAGCAACAACACGATTACGCCACGCATTTGTGAGTACCTCACTTGTCCCAATTGTAGAGCTAATGCTAGAACGCAGTCACCTGTTGTTTCTTGCCTGCTCCATTTCTTGAATAATGGCCGTAGCAGCTTTGGCAGGATCGGGAGCGTGAGTAATTGGCCGACCGACGACGATGTGGCTGGCTCCATTACTGATCGCCTGGGCAGGTGTGGCAATTCGCTGCTGGTCGTTGCTTTCAGCTCCCGCGGGACGGACACCTGGAGTGACGATGGCAAAACCTTCTCCCAGAGATTTTCTGACTATCAAAGATTCACGTGGTGAGGTAACTATTCCCTGGCATCCTGCGCTCTGCGCCAGAGCGGCCATTCGCAATACCTGGTCGGAGACGCGTCCGGACACACCCATCTCCTGCATGTCTTCGTCGCTCAGGCTGGTCAGAACCGTAACGGCCAGAATGTTGACGCGTCCTGCGGCTGCTTCGGTGGCTGCGCGAAGCATGGCAGCTCCGCCGCTTGCGTGGACAGTAAGCATATGGACGCCCAATTCCGCGGCCGATTTCACGGCCAGAGAAACCGTTGTGGGAATGTCATGAAGCTTTAGATCGAGAAATACCTGCTGGCCCGAGCTGACCAGGTCCCTGACTATGCTGGGACCTTCGGAGATAAAAAGCTGAAGTCCAACTTTGTAAACGCCCGCAGAATCGCCAATACGCGATACAAGTTTCTGTGCCTCACCCGCGCTTGGAACGTCCAAAGCGACAATGAGGCGCTCCCGCATCCCGGAGGATGCGGGCAGACCTATGCCGAGAGGAGAATGAATAGCCACGCTCCTAGTATATTATTTTTTCGCTTATTGTGCGCTATAACCCCGGTTCAGAGCCACATTTTCCGGCTGAATCAGGTCAATGCGGACACGTTCAACGCCATCTCGGAAATTGAGCATCCGGGCGGCGCTGTAGCTCAAGTCCATGATCCGGTTTCCAACGTACGGTCCCCGATCATTGACCCGAACAATGATCCACTTGCCGTTTTTCAGGTTCGTCACCTTTACGAAGGTTCCCAATGGGAGCTTCCGATGAGCGGCAGTGAATTCGAACATGTCGAAATCTTCACCGCTTGCTGTGGTCTTACCGTGGAATTGCTTGCCATACCAGGAGGCCGATCCGACTTGGTATGGTTTTGGTTCAGCCTTTGAACTCTTTTGTGCTTTCTGGTTCTGGGCTGACTTGGGTGCCATGGGGATGGCGCTATTTTTTACCTGGGGTTGTTGGTGGTTTGGAACTGGTGCCGCCCCCACGTTGGCAGCCATACATAAGGCCACCGCCAGAATGGACAGTACTCTGTTCATGCAAACTCCTTGACATACAGAATCTGGGTCCCCTTTGAGATCTCGCCAATTTTATGAAATCACAAGGTCATATAGCAACCGCCTTATGTTCTCCTAAAACTCCAGGTGTGTCTTTTTTACCACTCTAGGCGACTCAGTAAACTCCTGAGAACTAAGTAACTTACCTTAACCATTATACCCAGATTTAGATGCCTGTCGCCAGAAAGCTGTTGTTTGTGGATTACCGATGGATTGCAGTTTAAGTAGCTTTATTTTCAATGACTTTTGTAAAAATATACTCTTTTTTGAGGTGTAACCGAAAAGGGGCCGCGTGCAACAAGGAGATGCGTCTCTTTTTTCCGCTTCTCCCGTCTTCGATCAGACCACCTTCTTTATACTGAGCGGTATGCCTTCAGACCGCGAAGTCGAGATCAAATTCAGGATCGACGACGTTGATGCTCTCACCGCCAATCTCCAAACCGCCGGATTCCGCTTAATTACTCCCCGGACCCATGAGATGAATACCCTCTATGACCAGCCGGGCGGTAAGCTCCGGAGGAGAGGCGCACTGCTTCGCCTTCGTGAATACGGCTCCCGGTGGACCCTTACGTATAAGGACAAGAGTGGGCCACAGTCAGGCCGGCACAAGTCCCGCCGGGAAATCGAAACGCAGGTGGACAAAGGCGAAGCCACGGGGCGGATCATTGAAGCGGTAGGCTTCAGCCCGACCTTCCGCTATGAAAAGTTCCGTAGTGAATGGAGCGACTCTCACGGGCATGTAGTGATCGACGAAACCCCCATCGGGAATTTTGGCGAAATCGAGGGCCGGGCCAAATGGATTGATGCCACTGCCCGCCGCCTGAATATCTCCGTAAAAAGCTATCTCAAAGAGTCCTACGCGGAGCTATTTGCGGCCTGGAAGCGGAAGACCAGAAGCAAAGCAAAGGAAATGACGTTCAAGGAGATCAAAGGCTAATTTTCGAGATCTGGTGCATCTCGTCCCGCAGGGTTAATCTCAGCAGTACGCCATACTTTTCGCGCTACAATTCTCTCCGTCCTGTTCTTCCCTTCTTCAGGAGTCCGCAATGTATGACTACATCATCATTGGCGCCGGGTCTGCCGGATGCGTTCTGGCCAACCGACTCAGCGAGGATCCAGCCGTGAAAGTTCTGCTGCTTGAAGCCGGCTGCCGTGACACAAGGAAGGAAATCCATATACCTCTGGCATTTTCCAAGCTCTTTAAGGGGCCTTGCGACTGGACCTATTTCACCGAACCTGAACCGCTGCTAGGCAATCGCAGCCTGTATTGGCCGCGCGGCAAGGTTCTGGGCGGCAGCAGTTCCATCAACGCCATGATTTATGTTCGCGGGCATCGCTCTGATTACGATCACTGGCGCGACCTGGGCAATCCGGGCTGGGGCTACACGGACGTGTTGCCTTACTTCAAGAAGTCGGAAAAACAGGAGCGTGGCGAATCGGAATATCACGGGGCATCAGGCCCGCTGTGCGTGAGCGATCTGCGCACCGTGAACCCCTTGTCGGAAGCGTTTGTCGCGGCCGGCGAGGAAGCTGGTTTTCAGCGCAACTCTGATTTCAATGGCACAGAGCAGGAAGGCTTTGGCTTTTATCAGGTCACGCAAAACAAGGGCAAGCGCCACAGCTCTGCCGCGGCTTTTCTGCATCCTGTAGCGTCACGAAAGAACCTGACTGTAAAAACCGAAACGCATGTCTTCGGAATTTATTTTGAAGGCAAGCGCGCGGCGATCGTGAGCTTTCAACAGGGCAACAACAGCGTGCAGGAGCGCGCTGAGCGCGAGATCATTCTATGTGCCGGCGCGATCGGCTCGCCGCAGCTGCTCATGCTTTCAGGCGTGGGACCAGCTAATCATCTCAGCCAGTTCAATATTCCCATTGCTTGCGATCTTCCGGGCGTCGGCAAGAATCTTCAAGACCACCCTGCCTGCGCAGTAGTGTATGAATGCACCAAGCCCGTCAGCCTGGCCAGCGCTGAAGCTTTTTCTAACCTTGTGCGCTACATGGTTTCCAAAAGAGGACCGCTTACATCGAACGTGGCGGAGGCCGGAGCTTTTGTCAAAACATCTTCCCGCGCCCAGCTACCAGACCTGCAATTTCATTTTGGCGTTGGCTATTTTGTAGAACACGGATTTCAGCAGATCAAAGGGCACGCATTCACCTTCGGGCCAACTCTTCTGCGCCCATTTAGCCGGGGGGACATTCGCCTGCGTTCCAGCAATCCGCTGGATTCTCCTTCCATCCGCGCCAACTACCTTACTGATTCCCGCGACATGGACGTGATGCTGGAGGGCATCAAGCTTTCCCGAACTCTAGCATCGACGAAGGCCTTCGACGGTTATCGCGGCGCCGAACTCCATCCCGGCCCTGCAGCCAAAGACGACGATGCTTTACGCGCGCACATCACCAAATTTACTGAGACGCTTTACCATCCCGTTGGTACATGCAAGATGGGGAACGACGATTCATCGGCCGTGGTCGATTCGGAACTGCGAGTTCACGGCCTTGAAGGCCTGCGAGTGGTCGATGCCTCGATCATGCCGAATGTCGTCGGCGGCAATACAAATGCGCCGACAATTATGATTGCGGAGAAAGCAGCGGATCTGATCAAGAATGGATCAAGTGTGCGATCGTCAGAGAGATATGCCGGAAGCTTAACGTCGCGTTGAAAATCTAATCAGGCTTCTCCAACGCAGTCGGCCTATCAATTCAGTGTCATTTTGTTGGCTGAAGCTTACTCTAGCTCACACCACGGTGGTTTCGGTCATATAGGCCGGGTATTAATCAACGAGTGGGGTGACACCGCGCGGATCAATCCTTGATCCCGTCAATGCGTAACATACTCCTCCTGGTGTATCGGGTAGTCGGTGTATCCTCTGGCATCGCCGCCGTAGAACGTCTTTGGGTCAGGTGGGGTAAGTGGCCAGTTATTTTTGAAACGTTCCACCAAGTCAGGGTTGGAGATGTACAGCGTTCCGAAGCCGAAGAGGTCTGAGAGGTCCTTTTGCAGCAGATGTTCCGCAATGTCTTTGGTTAACCCGCCGGTCACGATGATGGTCGCGCCAAATGCCTTGCGAAGCTTGGTCAAGAACTCTTCCCGCACCACGGGTTCCGTGTCGAGCTGGCTTCCGCGTACCACGTGGATATACACGGCGCCACGCTTGCGAAATTCCTGGGCCAGGTAGAGAAATGTTTCTTCCACCTTGGGGTCGGGCTTCATGTCGTTGAAGCTGCCGTAAGGTGCTACGCGCACTCCAACGCGTTCGGGTCCGAGTACGCCGGCAACCGCATCGAACGCTTCCAGGATGAGCCGGGTGCGAGTTTCTTTGGATTGATTACCGTACCCGTCAGTGCGTTTGTTCACCGCTGAGTTCAGGAACTGATCGAAGAGATAGCCATTCGCGCCGTGAATTTCGGCGCCGTCGAATCCAGCCTGCTTGACGTTGTGGGCGGCGTGTTCAAAGTCGGCGATGACCTGCTTCAGCTCTTCAACGGTCGCAATGCGCGGCTTGCTTGCTGGTACGTTCGCTGGATTGCCTGCTTCGTTATACGCGAAAGAATAGCTGTTCTGTGCAGCCTCGTCGGTGGAACTTAAGGGAGCCTCTCCGTTCGGCTGCAACGTAGGGTGGGAGATTCGGCCCACGTGCCACATCTGAAGAAACATCTTTCCATCTCGGCGGTGCACAGCTTCAGTAACTTTCTTCCACCCCTCGACCTGTTCTGGCGTGAAGATTCCTGGTGTCCACAAGTAGCCCTGGCCTTGCCTTGACACCTGAGTGGCTTCGCTGATGATAAGCCCCGCGCTCGCGCGCTGCCGATAGTATTCCGCATTCAACTCGTGTGGCACTTCTCTCAGACCCGCGCGCGACCGTGTGAGAGGCGCCATGACGATTCGGTTCTTCAATGTGATTGGACCTAAATGATATAAGTCGAATAAAGTCTTCATAATTCTCCCCAAAGCGTCTTAGATTCCTCCTTTTGGGAAGACGATTCGGCCATTTTGGGAGGGCTTAGAGAACTCTAGTTCGACCGCTCGAGGCAACAGGATTCCCGAGGACCGGATTCTTTACTTCCCCTTCAAGAATTCCACCACCGTCTTGATATAGAGATTCGGCTGGTCGACAAATGCCATGTGGCCGGACTGCGGCAAGATCATCAGCTTTGAGCCTGCAATTTTTTCGTGCATGGTGCGTGAAAGCGATGGATTCGATTCATCGTGGTCGCCGCAGATCACCAAAGTGGGCACGTGAATGCTCGGAAGCTTGTCCAAGTATTCCACCGACTTCAGATTGCCGTCGATGACAAACTCGCCGTCCGAGCCCCACATCTCGCGATAAAGGTCCCATGCAGTCGATGTGTTGCCGGCCGCGGGATCATAATTCGCGTCCGGACGACGCTGGTATAGAAAGGGAAAGTAGCCGTCGCCCCAGGCCAGTTTGGCGTAGTCATCGGGGTAGCGTCCTTTTTCCCAGTCCTTACCTTTATTGAAGAGACCTGCTTTTTCCAGCACTTCAAGTTTTGCCAGCGCCTCTGGAGGCATGCTGCGCTTTTCGTCGGCCAGAACTTTGTTCATCTCGCGCGTGCTGTAGAAAGTTCCGCCTAGAATCAAATGGCTGAGATTCTGCTGATATTTGAATGCGTATGCTTGCGCCAGCACTCCGCCATAAGAATGTCCCATCAGGTTGATCTTGCCCAGATGCAGCGCCTGGCGGACGCTTTCCACGTCCTCCACCATATTTTCCACGGTGTATTGTGCGGTATCTTCCAGCTTTTCTGATCGTCCGGAGCCGCGTTCGTCGATAAAGATAAGCTTGTTCCCCCGCGCCAGCGGCAGCAGGTAAGGCATGAGATAGTCATGCGAGGCGCCCGGACCGCCATGCACGATCATCAGCGGCGCGCCCTGTCCAATTGTCTGGTAATAGATGAGCACGCCATTAGCATCGACGTACCCTTCCTGTATCGGGTAAACGTTGGAGGAAGCCGGCGCTGCGTGAGCTTTAGGCTTTTTTGCCTGCGCCAATGCTGTAATGGATAAAAGAATGACAACCAGCAACAATACGGGGTTTTTCATGCGGAAGATTATAGTTCCGCGTGTCAACCTCAGCAGATGATTGAAAACATTGAGTAAATACTTATGCCGCCGATGTGGGGAAGGATTAAAATAAACGTAAGGGCTGGGATACTTCTATGAAACGTCTTGCATTGCTGGTGGTCCTGGGTACGGCTGCTCTTCTCATTTCTCCTTCACTTTATGCGCAGCGTGGAATGTCAGGTCGCGGCGGCGGTGGCGGGTCGTTCCATGGGGGCGGCGGCTTCCGATCGGCTCCATCTGGCGGGTTCCGGTCCGGCCCGTCCGGCGGATTTCGGTCATCGCCCGGCGGATTTAGATCAGCTCCCGGCTTTCGTTCCTTTGGTCCGCGGACTGGCGGCCTCTCAGCGTTTGCTCCATCGAACCGGACATTCTCGTCGCGGAACTTTGTATCCAACCGGCACGTCTTCGTAAATCGTCCCTTTGGATTTCGTCGGTTTCATCACGAACGCTTCGGATTTTTTGAAAACTGCTTCGGATGCCGGTCACCGTTCTTTTTTGGAAGCGGGCTTTTCCTGGGATCACCTTTCTTTCCCTACTACCCCGGCGATTACTATGGCGACTACTACGGCGGTTACGGACCTCAAGTCCAGCAACAGCCTGTTGTTGTGAATACCGACAATGGCAATACCGTGCAGCTTGCGGCTGAAGTCCAGCAACTCACCGATGAAGTTGAAGACCTGCGCAGCGAAGAAAGCCGGCGCTATGCTCAGGATCGCGCCGCGGCTGCGAACTCCGGTACATCCATGTCCGCAAAGGAGCCGGCAGCGGCCACGGTTTTTATTTTCCGTGATGGCCATCGGATCTCAGCTCAAAGCTACGCTATTGCAGGTCAAACGCTGTGGATCTTCAACGAACATACGGCTCGCAAATACCTGATCGCCGATCTTGATGCTGCAGCAACAGACCAGGTCAATGCTGCCAATGGTGTTGAATTTCACGTTCCAGAGCCTCCGGCAAAGCACTAACGCAATCTGAAGATGGTGCTCTGACGCAGTCCCAGCTCAACTTCCTGCGTGCGGTTTTACAACCGCGCTAATGGCTCCGTTGAATAACAGCCTGGAAGGCAACACCTATAGAACAAGGCAGTTTTCCAAGAAACCTGTGACGGGGCATGTCCAGGTCAGCTATAGTACCCAACAGTTCAGGCAGTTTCCTCAGGGAGAAGTATCTATGGGCAGCTCTTCGCGTAATCCTATTCCGCTTTTACTTCTGATTCTGGCTTTTGCGGCGATTGCCCTGGCGCAACAGGCCACACCGCCCGCTGCTGCCGGTGCCGCCAGCGCCCAGGCGAACGCTGCTCCGACGCCGGACTCGCAGCAGTCAGAAAGCGTGGAAGGAACCGCCGCCGTGCTGAAGGTAAAAACAAGGCTCGTGGTGGTTGATGTGATCGCACTGGACCACAAGGGCGTTCCGGTAACAGATCTCAAGGCTGACGATTTTACTTTGCAGGAAGAAAACAAGCCGCAAAAGATACGCGTCTTCAACTTTCAGCAGGTCCCGCAGGGACAATCGGCTGCCCTGACTCCAGCGACGCTGTCGGCAAATCGCATTACCAATATTCCTCGCTTCAAGACCAACAGCGCTTTAAATGTTCTATTGCTAGATGGAATCAACGTAACCAATGCGAACCAGAAATATGCGCGTGAACAAATGCTGGAGTTTCTGAAGAAGCTTCCCGCGGGACAGCCTCTTGCCGTTTACGCCATGGGAACCAAGCTGCGCATGCTGCAAGACTTCACGGTTGATCCAACATTGCTCAAAGACACGATCAAGAAAGCCAAGTTCAATGCTATGGGCGCGAGATCGGAGAGCTCGAATGCATCTGATCTTCCGCCGGGTTTGTTGGACGCTATGCCGGCCGCTATGCTCCAGCAGGTCCTTCGCTTTGGAGAAGACCAGATCATTAACCAGACAGACGAACGCGTTCGCTTGACCATTGAACAATTGGGCATTCTTGCCCGCAATCTCTCCGGCTATCCGGGACGCAAAAACCTCATATGGATTTCTGAGGCCTTTCCCGCGTACCTGTTCCCTCCTGATCCAGATCCAACGGGCCGAAGCAGCAGTTCTGCTTCAGCGTCGCAGCTGCCGATTGCCATTAGCTATCAAGGGCAGGTCAACCATGTTGCCGATCTGCTGGCCAATGCTCAGGTTGCTGTCTATCCCGTAGACGCGGCCGCGGTGGGCAATCATGACGTGTATTCGTCCTTGAGCAATACGGATAGCAATGGGAACTATCTAGGCAACAGCGCTCGCGGAGTCACCAGGCAGCCGGCACTGGGATCGGCACAGGCGTCGGAAATCAGCAACGCATCCGAGACTGTAATCAACTCACACTCCACCATGAATTCGGTCGCCGAGCAAACCGGTGGCAAGGCCTTCTACAACACCAATGATCTTAATAGAGCCATCCGGGACAGCATGAACGACGGGTCAACCTATTACACGCTGGGCTATTACCCGGAAAATAAAGATTGGGACAGCCGCTTCCGCAGGATCTCCGTCAAGGTCAACCGCCCTGGCATCAAGCTGCATTACAGGCAGGGATTCTACGCGGTGGAGCCGAAGGCTTACGCCAAGCAAGACCCGAAAATTCTGGCCGTCGATCTGGGAAGCGCGCTGGACATCGGCAATCCCATCTCTACGGCGTTGCCGTTTCAGGCGGTTGTACTTCCTCCGTCGGCGCAAAATGGAAATAAACTTCAGATCAACTTTGGCGTTGATCCTCACGCTGTCGGATTTGAACTAAAAGAAGACGGACTGCAGCATGCCGCTGTTGATTGCGGCGTGCGGGTTTATTCCAAAACCGGGCAGTCATTGAAAATGCAGGGAAATACATTCAATGCCGCCCTTGTGCCTGAGCAATACCAAAAAGTCATGAAGGCGTTCTTTCCCTGCAACCAGTCCCTGGAGCTTCCTCCGGGAGAATATTTACTTCGCCTTGCGGTGCGTGACACGAACAACGGCCTTATCGGCACCGCGAATGGCAGCGCCACGGTATCCACTGTAGGGGAAAATCAAACAAAGCCGGAGGAGAAGAAGCCTTAACGCAGAGGTTGGCAGCAGAAAACCACTTCACTCGCCTGGAGCCACCGCGCGTGATATCCTCGGCGTTCGAGCTTTCAACTCCGAATGAGCAGCCTTTTTCTCGTCCGACACGGTCAAGCATCCTTTCTTGAGCGCAACTATGACAAGCTTTCCGCCAAAGGCGAAGAGCAGAGCCGCATGCTGGGCAAATATTGGGCAGGATTGAAGATTTGCTTTGACCGCGTTTATTCCGGGCCCAAAGTGCGGCAGCGAGAAACAGCGCGCCTAGTCGGCGAAGCCTACAAAGCCGCGGGACTTCCCTGGCCCGAGCCGATCGTGCTGCCGGCGTTCGATGAGTTTCAGGCCGAAGCAGTCATGGAGCGATCGCTGCCGGAGTTGATCGAAAGTGACTCCGACATACGAAGAATGCACCAGGTGTTCAAAGACTCGCAAACGCGCCCCGAGCAATTCAAGACATTTCAGCAAATCTTTGAAGTCGTGATCGGGCGGTGGGCCGATGGAAAGATGCCTCTGGAAGGAATTGAGCCGTGGACAGATTTCAGCGCGCGCGTGCAGCGGGGACTCGCCCAGTTTTCAGCGAATGGAAGCCATGGGCAGAAGATCGCCATCTTCAGTTCCGGAGGGCCGGTGGGAGTGGCCATGAAACTGGCCCTCGATCTTTCGACCGAGGCCACACTGAAGGCCGCGTGGATGGTGCGCAATTGTTCCTACAGCGAATTTCTCTTCTCCGCCGGACGGTTTACTCTAAGCTCGTATAATGCTACTCCGCATTTTACTGATCCGGAGTTTCTCACGCACCGGTAAGGTAAGCGGATCAGCCCGCTGCGAATCAGCGGGTCCGTGAATCAGCGAAACAAGGAACTAGCGCCGATGTCAGCCGAAGGCACAAAGAACTTTCCCATCGCCGACGTTTTGCAGGACGGCACAAAGCCTGTCCGGGAGGGTGAGGAACTAGACCTCGCACGGCTAGATCCTTATCTCCGCAGCCATTTTCCCGATTTGAGCGGAGCGCTGGTGGTAAAACAATTCCCCAGCGGCCATTCCAACCTCACGTATTCAGTCGCGCTAGGTGAAAAAGAAATGGTGCTGCGGCGCCCGCCCTTCGGCAGCAAAGTGAAATCCGCGCATGACATGGGACGCGAATACAACGTGCTGGCAAAGTTGCACGCTGCTTACCCCACGCCGCGTCCTCTGCTTTACTGCACAGACGATTCCGTACTGGGCGCGCCGTTTTACGTGATGGAACGCGTGCGTGGTTTGATTCTGCGCCGCAACATGCCTGACGGCCTGGCACTGCCGCAAGAGACAGCAAGAAAACTGAGCGAATCTTTTATCGACAACCTGGCTGATCTACATGGATTGGATTACACCGCGCTTGGCCTGGGCGATTTAGGCAAACCCCAGGGTTATCTGGAGCGACAAGTTCGCGGCTGGATGGAGCGCTATCAGGGGTCGAAGACACACGACCTGCCAGAAGTGGAACCGCTTTCCGCATGGCTGCGCGAACACATGCCAGCACGGAGCGGCGCTACGCTCATCCACAATGACTACAAGTACGACAACATGGTGCTCGATCCCACGGACATCACGCGGATCAAGGCTGTTCTGGATTGGGAGATGTGCACGCTGGGCGATCCGCTGACCGACCTGGGCACGGCGCTGGCGTATTGGATCGACCCTGATGATCCTCCGGAGATGCAGATGGTGCGCTGGGGACCAACGATTATTCCGGGAATGCTGCGCCGCGCCGAACTAGCGCAACGCTACGCGAAAAAAACCGGACGCGATCTGTCTGAGATCGTTTTTTATTATGTGTTCGCCATGTTCAAGGTGGCGGTAATCATTCAGCAGATCTATTACCGCTATTTCCACGGGCTGACGAAAGATGAGCGTTTCGCGTCACTGGGCGAGGTGGCGAAAACGCTCATGAGGGTGGGGCTGAATGCGACGAAGAGAGCAGGATTGTAACTTCACTGCTCTCTGAAATCCCGAGAGCAGCGAGGGAGCCCTATTACCGGTAGATTGCCCACTTAGGAAATTTCATCCAGATTCTGCAGGACACATGGTTCATCGAAGTTATAGTGATCCCTCGCTGCGCTCGGGATTTCAGAAAACCTATTGGTAATACCGCACGACCCACTCGGCAACGCACGATGGCTTGTCGCCACCTTCTACTTCGACGGTCGCACTGAATACCGCTTCCATCCCGCCGGTTACGTCTTTCAAAGATTGCAACGTGATGCGGGCGCGAACGTTTGACCCGGCGCGCACCGGCGAGACAAAGCGCACACGGTTCAACCCATAGTTCACGCCCAGGCGAATTCCCTGCTTGATTTGAAGCGCTTCATGCATGAAGTGGGGCAGAAGAGACAGGGTGAGAAAGCCGTGGGCGATTGGCGCTTTAAAAGGCGATTCACGGCGGGCCCGCTCAACATCAACGTGAATCCACTGATGGTCCAGTGTGGCGTCGGCGAATTGCTGGATGCGTTCCTGCGTGACGTTGAACCAATCAGTGACGGCGATTTCCTGGCCGACAAGGTTCTTGAGTGCTTCGGGAGAATCAAGAATTCTTTTGGGCATAAGATTCAAAACCTACCACGGAGACACGGAGACACGGAGAACTGCCAGGAATGCCAAAATTGCCGAAGATCGCCGAAAGTGAATCAGTGATAAAGAATCGATACTCCACCGTTCAGTTTTTCTCTGTGTCTCGGTGGTGGATGTTACTTTTTGGTCGCCAACTCCGGACGAATACTCTCGCTTCCAGACCAATACTTCTTCCGCAGTTCTTTCTTGAGCACCTTTCCGGTTCCGGTCCGCGGGAGCGTATCAAGGAATTCCACCGTGCGCGGGCATTTGTAATGGGTCAGCCGTCCGCGACAAAATTCCAGCACTTCGTTCTCTGTCGTGGTAACACCCGGCTTCATGACGACCAGGGCTTTCGGCACTTCGCCCCAGCGCTCGTCAGGCACAGGAATTACGGCCACTTCATAAATGCCCGGATGCGCCAGCAGCGCCTTCTCCACTTCCAGAGATGAAATGTTTTCACCGCCGCTCACGATGATGTCTTTCTTGCGGTCCACGATCAGTGCGTAGCCATTTTCGTCCATTGTGGCCATGTCACCGGTGTGGAACCAACCATTGCGCATGACTTGCGCCGTGGCTTCGGGCTGCTTCCAATAGCCTTCCATCACACCGTCGCTGCGAGCAACGATTTCGCCAATGCTTTTGCCATCGCGCGGAACGTCATTGTCATCAGGATCGACGACCCTGATCTCAACGCCGGGTATGGCGTGTCCGGTGCTCGCCAGCTTTTCATAGCGGGCTGTGCCTTCCCAGTCGAGCCCGGCCTTCATGCGAGCCGTCGTCAGAACAGGAGCCGTTTCCGTGAGGCCATAGCCGGAATAGCAGGCGCACCCAAGCTTCTCCTCGACTTCACGCACCAGCGTAGGAGACGACGCCGCACCACCAAGGCTCATGCGCTCAAGGCTCTTTAGATTGAACTTCGGCCGTTCAGGACAGTTGACGAGAGCGGTTGCCATTGCCGGGACCACGCTCAACGACTGTGCGCCTTCACGTTCGATCAACCGAAAGACTTCGGTGGTTTCAAATTTACGCATCATCACATGCTTGCCGCCGACGTAAGTGAGCGAATGCGCGACGCCCCAGCCATTGGCATGAAATAGAGGTATGGTGTGCAGTTCTACGGAATCGCTTTTGGCGCCGAACGCGATTGCCACATTCAAGGCGTGAAGATAAATATTGCGATGGGTCAACATCACGCCTTTAGGATTGGCACTGGTCCCGCTGGTATAGAAAAGTTCAGCCAGCGAGTTTTCGTCTATCTGCATTACGTCCGCGCGATAAGGCGTAGCTGCCGCCAGCAGCTCTTCATAATTCTGCGGCGCCATCCACGGCTGGCTGGGTTTGAAGTCGAGAGGTATGAAGTGCTTTACCGAACTGAGGTCTTTACGAAACGACTCGACCAGGGGAATGAACTGTTCTTCAAAGAACAGGACTTCAGCTTCTGAATCATTCAGAATGTAAGCCAGTTCCTGCGAGGCCAGACGAACATTGAGCGGGAGCAAGATACACCCGGCTTCCACGACGCCATAATATCCCTCCAGCAGGCGATGACAATTGGCTCCGAGAAAAGCAATACGTTCGCCGGACTGCATGCCGAGTGACCGCAATGCTCCTGCCTGGCGGGCTGTGCGGTCAGAAAATTGGGCGTAGGTAAATCGCTGGTCGCCACAAACGACCGCCGTGCGATTGGGAAATTGCTGACTGGAATAGCGCAAAAATCGCAATGGAGTTAAAGGGATAATCATAATAACCTCAGGCGGACTGGCCTCCGTCCACTACCAGCACGTGGCCGTTGACATAGGCGGATGCATCGGACGCCAAAAAGACCGCCGCGCCTTTCAAATCGTAGTCTGAACCAAAACGCCGCGCCGGAATGTGGCTGAGCAGATAATCTTTCTTGTGTTCGATGACTTTGTCAGACATATGCGTGGGAAACCATCCGGGCGCAATAGCATTGACCTGAATATTATGTCGCGCCCACTTCACCGCCAGATCGTGCGTGAAGGAAATGACTCCGCCTTTGCTGGCGTGATACGCAATCGCCTCTACTGTTTCCGGCGGCGCACCCCTGATCCCGGCCACTGACGCCATATTAATGATCTTGCCGCTTTCCTGCTTGAGCATGATTTTACCTGCGGCCTGGGCGCACAGGAAAGTTCCGGTCAGGTTGGTTTCCATCACCTTGTTCCACTCAGCCAGCGTCATTTTTTCGGTAGGAGCGCCCCATGAGATGCCGGCATTATTGATGAGGATGTCGATGCGCTTGAACTCTGCGACAGTGCCCGCTATCAATTGCTCAACGCTGCCTTGGTCCTTTACGTCGCACGCCATGGCTAGAGCGCGGACGCCAAGCTTTTCCATGTCATGGGCGGCTTCTTCACAGCGTTCCTTTTTTCGCGCGCACAAAACCAGATTCGCGCCCATTTCAGCCAGAGCTTCCGCCATCTGGCGGCCCAGTCCGATCGATCCACCGGTGATGACGGCTACGCGGCCCGTGAGATCGAAGAGCTGCTTTACGCTCCTGTGCGTTGATTGATCCGGCATTGGCAATCTGTCTCCTTAAAAATGATAAAACCATTATGGACTTTTCTGGACAATACCGGCCGGTCGTGGGATGGCCCCTACCTCCCACGGCGCCTTCAACTGAGTATGCCACTCAAGTAACGCGGGGCCGGGAGAGCTGAGCCATTCCGGCATGCGCTGTTCCAGGGCAGCGATCGAAGTGATGCGTTCCGCACGGATTCCGTACGCCTGAGCCACGCGGCAGAAGTCAGGATTTTTGAGCGCCACCTCATGTGTCTGGCCAAACATGGAACGTTGTAAAAAAGCGATGACGCCATACGAGTCGTCATTCACAAGAAGCATTTTGACTGGAAGGTCGTACTGCGCCAGCGTAGCCAGTTCATGCTGCGTGTATTGAAAGCCACCATCGCCGGCAATGCAGACAATTTTGCGGGCTTCACCGGAGCGCTTCACCGCGCACGCCGCGCCGATCGCCGCAGGCAGCGCGTAACCAAGAGTGCCTGACCCTGAAGGATAAAGAAATGTTCCGGGTTCCAGCACCGAAAAGAAAGCCGAGGCCCAATAGTTGAGGATGGACTGATCATTCACCAGAACGTCATTACGATGCATGGCTGCCCGGAGCAGCTTCAGGGCTGCATAGCTATCTTGACCAAGCGACTCCAGCCGTTCCGCTTCCCTGGCCTTGATGGTGGCGACGTCACACCAGGGCGAGCGTGCTCCAGTGCCCTGTCCAAATGTCTGAGCGATCGCGGCAATTTCACCTACGACTCGTGTTGAGGGGATTCTATCTCCAGCGTAGCGATCATCTTCTACAACCTGAATATGCTGTGGCGGAAGCTGCAGGCCGAAGCGACCGGTATCGAATTCTGTAAGACGCACGCCGAAAGAGATGAGCAAGTCGGTTTGCCCGAAGACGTCCTGCACCGCACCAAGACGCGAGATGCACCCGAGGGACAATGGATGATCGCCGGCAAACATTCCCTTCCCGCTGGTGGTGGTAAAGATTGGACACTGCAAAAGTTCGGCAAACTGGCTGATGACAGCGCCAGCTTGGCGAACGCCGCCTCCTAAAAGAATTGCGGGTGTGCGGCTTCCGGCAATCTGCCGGTGAGCACTTTCTATTTCCGTAACCGCCGAGGCAAGCGCGTCGACACTTTGCGACACCGCATCGGAAACATCTGCGCTCACGCCTACCGGCGCATGAAAGAAATCATGCGGTATTTCAATAAAGGCAGGGCCGGGGAGCGAGCCGCGGAGGACGGCCACCGCTTGAGCGATAGTGTCGATCAGCGCATCCGGACTAGTCACCCGCCGGGCAAAACGCGTAAGAGGGCGAATGATCTCCAACTGATCCGGAGTCTCATGCAGCGCTCCGCCGGTTTTGCCCAGCAGCGATGACGCAATGTTGGTACCGATGAGAAGCACTGGAATATTGTTCTGAAAACTTTCCAGCAGAGGCACGAGTGTAAAAAGGTTTCCGGGCCCCGTGGAGGCGAAGATCACCGCGATTTGCCCGCTGCGACGATAGAATCCGTCGGCGGCATAGCCTGCGGCCTGCTCATGCCGTACGACCCAATGATGAAATTCAGGCCGCTGACGCAGCGCTTCATAGACCGCGATATTGTGGATGCTGGGAATACCGAAGCCGGCCGTGATGCCATGCCGGATCAAAGACGCAACCACGGCTTGAGCGCCGGTCATCTGGCTGATAGGGGGCGTGGTATGGGAGGCAACGGACATTGCTTAACGCAAAAGACGGAGACGCTGAACTGCCGCCAAAAGAGACTTGCAGTTTTGGGTAAAGAGAAACGACGGAGGCGATGCCGCCTCCGTCGTCAAGGGTTAAGAGCTAGAAACCGATGCGAAGGCCAAATTGCAACTGGCGCATCGGGAAAGCTGAGGTGAAACCCAGCGGCGCACTTACAGGCTTAGACGCACTACCGGAAACGTTGAAGGTAGTGAAGCCCGGCTGCCCACCGGCGGCCACAGGAAGACCAAAATTCGGACCCACTTCATTGTTAACGCTGGCAAAGTTGGTGCGGTTGGCCAGGTTGAAACCTTCAGCCAAGAGCTGCAGGCTAGCTCTTTCGCCCATCTTGAACCGGCGGCTGATCCGCATGTCAAAGTCCATAAAGTCTGGCCCCATGCCCGTGTTTCGGGCGGCGCCAATGGGACGGTCATTGGTTGAATGGCGATCACCGTTCACGTCGGTTCCAGCCAGCAGGTCGAAGGGATGGCCGCTGTTGTAGCGGAAAATCGGAGCGAGTTGAAAACCAGATAGCACCCGTCCATGATTGTTCCCGGTATCCACGATGGTGGCGATTACGACCTTGTGACGCTGATCGAAGGTGGAAAGAGAGCGTTCGCCAGCGAGGTTAGTGTTGTCCACAGGACCAAAATCACTGTTGAAATCCGTGGTCGTATCGAACGCCTTGCTGAGGGTGTAGTTCGCGAGCAGGGAGAAATGTGAACTAAAGCGCTTCTTCACTTCCAGGATGGCACCTTCATATAATGCGGATCCCTTGGATGAATAGACGTCGTTCTGGAGCAAGAGCGGGTTGGCAAAGCAGGTTACGATGCCTGCTCCGGCACACTGCGGAGCTGCCCAGTTGCGGAAGGAAACGCTCTTGCCATTAGCCAGGGTTGCTGTCGTAAATGGTGCAGGCAAGGCATTTGTATCAATGGCAACCGGCAGTCCAATGGTATGAACGTAGATGCCGCTTAACGCAACGGCCCAGCCGTTGGCAATCTCGCGCTCAATGCCAAATTCAGCCTGCTGCGAGTAAGGGTTCTGGTAGTTAGGCTGTCCGCTAAACAGAACACTCAACGGGGGGACTGCGCCGGTGTGCGTAATGTTGATACCAAACTGGGTCAGGTCCGCCGGAGTGATGCAGGCGGCATTGCCTGCAGCTGGGGTGGTGCACTGAACTTTGCCTTGGGCAAACAGAGTCTGGAAAATGGCCGCCGAACTTACCGGTGTAGCGGTCAAGGGGACAAAAGTTTGTGCGATCGGTCGTACACCATTGACCAGACCGAGGGTCTGGACGACGTCAGCAATTTGACCATAGATTGGCGAGTAGAAAATACCGTAGCCTGCGCGAACAACTGTCTTGTGGTCCTTGAACGGATCCCAGGCAAAGGATAGGCGCGGCGCAAAGTTGTTCTTGTCCGTGCTTAAAGCGCCATATTGGGAATCGAGTTCATACCGGACGCCGACATTCAACGTGAAGTTAGGCGCCATCTGCCACTGGTCCTGGATAAAAGCGGCGGTGAAAGGACGCGGATAGTTGTAGATGGGATTACCGAAACCCTGTTGATAGAACTGGGGCAGTCCGAGTGAGACCGACTGGATTGAGTTGATAGCTGCAGGATTGATGCCGGTCAGGCCGCACGCCGCCGGAACAGACATGCAAGGGAAGACAAGTCCTCCAGGCAGGTTGCCAAACACAAACCGTCCGGGGAAGAACGTATGGGACTCAGAGTGGTTGCCGCGATACAGCTCATAACCGCCGAACTTTATGTTGTGCTTGCCGCGAATCAGGCTGACGTTATCGGCAAACTCATAACGGCGCATGATGGTGAAGCTGGGCAGGAAGATTTGAGTTCCAATATTTCCAAATCCGGGAATATCAAGCCCTACCTGACCCGGCGTGTTCGGATTCACGTCGAAGTTGGAATAATTCCACTGGACGCGGGCCTCATTGAGAGTCCGAGGACTGAACTGGTGGAACCATGAAGCCAGCAACGTGTGGTCAAAGGCCTTAACGGAGCTGCCGCGGGAAAAGCCTGTCAAGGAGGTCACATCTGGATTCTGTTCAAGATCATGCCCAAAGCTGTAGCGCAGTGCGACTTGGTTGTGGTCACTGAACTGGTGGTCGAGCCGTGTAGAAGCCAGATACAAGCGGTTGGTATAAGGGAAGAGCCCGCCATTGCTTTCAAACTGATTATTAATGTAGTTGTTCCTTGCAATTTGTCCCGCGGTCAGGCCTGTGACGGGGCTCACCGTGAGTCCGGTCGTGAGAATGCCCGCACAGGTAGCCGCAGGCAAAAAGGTAGGCGGGTTAGGAGCTGGGTTGGCGAGGCAGGGCACCGCGGGGTTACCTGGTAAGTTCGCCAATCCATTGATGATTGCAAGCTGATTGTTGCCGCTAAACTGGCCATTGTCAGGCCGGAAGATGTTTGTGTTCGTCAGCAGGGGAACGGCGTTCTGTGCGTCGCCAAGAAGACCTTCAAAGGAGCTGTACAGGAAAGTCTTGTCCTTTGTAATGGGGAAGCCGATTGCGCCACCGAATTGTTCGCGGGTCAGACTATCTTTAACGTGGGTGCCTTGTATGTCTGGCGTTGCGGGATTGAATGCCTGCCCCGGCGCAAGCGCCTGGCTAATGGAGAACGGGTTAGCTGCGTCAAGGGCATCATTGCGGAAATAGCCGAAGAGGCTACCATGAACATCATTGCCGCCAGATTTGGTAACGATGTTAATCGTTGCGCCGCTGGCGCCGCCGAGGTCGGCTCCGTAGTTGCTGCGGTTGATCTGGAATTCCTGCACCGCATCCTGGCCCATGTTGAGGCGGACGCCACCGGCATCATCATTCACTTCGCCACCATCCACAGTGACACTGTTACCGCGGCCATTGCTTCCATAGAATGACAAGCCACTCTGGGGCGTCTGCTTCACGCGGAAATCCTGGTCAGAGGCGAGCCGGGTGGAATCAGAGACGGCCGGAGCCAGCAGGGTAAAGGTTAGATAATCGCGGCGATTGATGGGCAGTTCGCGAATGGTCTGCTCGGTAACAACGTTTGCCTGCGCGCCTCTCTCGGTCTCTACGACAGGCGGCTCGGCAGTGACTTCAACCTGCTCGGAAACCTGCGAAACCTTCATGGGGAAATCGACGGTAGATGTCTGGCCGACATTGACCACAACGTTCTTGGCGATTTCCGACTGGAAACCCGGCTTCGACACGCTCAGGCTGTAAGTTGCCGGCTGCAACCCGGTGAGACGAAATTGGCCGTTATTATCCGTGGCAACAGTGTGCTTGATGCCTTTGTCAACGTCGGTGGCTGTTACATTGGCATTCGTGACAACGGCGCCGGAAGGATCAGTGACCGTGCCTCTTATGTCGCCCGAGGCGCCGACACCCTGCGCGTAGACCATGCCGGTAAGCAGCAGGCACGCAAGAAAAATTCTTAACAGATGGACTAACCGCATAAACCCTCCAAGGTAGCTGTGGCAAAGCGTGAGGAGATGGTCTGGGATTTTCGCTCGATTAAGGCGGGCGAAAAGGCCAGCGAAAACGTGAATGAGTGCTCATTCATGGGATGAATAGTTCTATGGTTCATTATTGGCCGAGTATTATCCCACATGATTGCGCCGAACGCCGAATTCACTTCGAACCTTTATTACAAGCGTAAATCGCGCCGCCCAACGGACGCAGTTTTAAACACCCGTCCAGGCCATTTGCGGCCAAAAATGCGGGGCGCTCTAAATTGATCACGACAACTCTATGGCAAAACTACCGTTCCCGCACCAAAATTTTTGTTTATCGAACCAGCGAGCACACCGCCCAAGTGGAAGAAGGCGTTGAATTATGTCCCGGCGGGACGTAATTGTCAAAAACAGCGTATCGAAGCTTCCAACATTCCAAAATCGATTTATCACCGATTTCGGCTCTTCCATCCTTAATATGGGCGGCAACATCTCCGATCAGACGGTTTTCGATCCACCAGCAGCGGCCTGGGACGTCTTCTGCCCCCTGCGCTTCGCCAGAAAACTGGCAAACATGGCGCTGGCGCGGGCGGGAAAAAGCCGCTGCATTCGGTCAATACGGTAAGCTTCTGCGCCAATGAGCACGCGATTCTTGTTTGCCAGTACGCCCTTGATGATCACGCGCGAGGCTTCTTCCGGCGTAATCAAGCGCTACTTTCTGGAAGTATTCTTCAGCTTCCTGGCGAGCCGCCGAAGTAACGCCGCGTCCAGCGCGGGCGCTGTGTGCGATCGGCGTGGCGATCCCGGCAGGATGCACGGAAGTTACTTTGACAGCAGTGGTCGCCCGCAACTCTTCCCGCAACGATTCGCTGAATCCGCGGACAGCAAATTTGCTGGCAGCGTAGGCGGTCTGTCCCGGGGGCCCGATCAACCCGAAAATACTTGATATGTTTACGATGTGCGCATCGGTCTCACGCTGCAGCAGCGGCAAAAAAAACTTACAGCCACGGACCACGCCCCAGAAATTAATATTGATCAGCCACTCCATGTCCTCCAGCGAAACGTCAGTGAACGCGCCCATCAGCGCGACGCCGGCGTTGTTTACCAGCAATGATGCACGGCCAAAATCCCTTTGTACCGCCTGCGCAAAGTCCTCCACCGCGGATGCTTTAGAAACGTCCACGGTGTAGATACGTGCTGCGGCATCGCCCAGCAACGCGCGCGTTTCTTCCAGACCGGCAGAATTGACGTCGGCCAGGGCGAGTTGAGCGCCAAGTTTCGCCAGATCTACAGCCAGGGCACGGCCAATTCCCGAAGCCGCTCCAGTTACAACCGCAACTGCACCTTTAATATCGCGCATAGGCGGGAAAGCATAGCAAATCTGGATTTAAAAATTTTCAAACTTAAAACCTAAATTTGAAACTCTGAATGTTCGTGCTCTTATCTGCATGGCGTCTCCGTGATCGCGGCTTGACATCACGGTGATCTGCCCGGAGAATGTCCGGCATGTCTGAATCGCTCAGCAGCAAGCTGGCCGGAATCACGCTACCTGACGCCGATGGCAACCCAACACGCCTCGGTTCCCTGTGGCAGAGCGGACCAGCGGTGCTGGTCTTCCTGCGCCACTACGGTTGAATCTTCTGCAGCGAGCACGTCGCGCAGTTGCGCGAATTCGAAGAAGAGTTCAAGGCGAAAGGCGCTCGCCTGGCCGTGGTTGGGCTGGGTGATGTGAGTTATGCCAGGTTCTTTCGGGAAAAAACCGGCATCAAGTTTCCCCTTCTGATCGATGACAAGTGCCTGGCCTATAAAACTGTCGGCCTGCGCCACGCGTCCCTGCTCCATTTGCTGCGCAGAGACAACATGAAGGCCCGCCGTCGTGCTCAGGCCGCCGGCCACAGGCAACACCGTCTGGGAAAAGACCCTTTGCAGCTTGGCGGCAGCTTTGTGTTTGCGCCGGGGAATCAGGATCTCTTTGTCCACGTGAGTGAGACTTTTGGCGACAACGCCGCCCCCAGGGACATGCTGCAGGCGATCGCGTAAAACACCGGAAGAGTCTTACCACTGATAAACACTGATGACACGGATAAGAGAAGTGCTGGAACCGCTCTTTGCTGTCTGCGTTCCTAAACAGCAACATTGATCTTCGCTCCTTTCTAAATCCCGCAGATCAGTGTCTTCATGTGTTGTCAGCAGCAGGGCTTTGGTTTTTCCCGCGATCTTGGCAATTTTCGGTGTTAATCAGTAGTAAGGTTTGATTTGCCGTTTTGCCAGTTCCATCGGGCTGAATGCTTGCTGCTGAGTGCTGAATGCTCCGTCTTACAATTCTTTACTCGCGCTTCCTCTGACAGGCCACAGTTCTTTACTCCCGCCAACGCAACAACTTCCGTAGCACGGGTTTGTATTGACAACGAACCCACCTTATCAAGGAGAGCCATCCATGCGCTTACGCGCGATTTTATTCTCAGCCATTTTGTGTCTTCCCATGTTGAGCTTTGCCCAGCAGGAGACCAGCCAGGTAGCAACACGTGGGACCATTTTCGGGGGATACTCCCTGCTTCATTCCAGCAATGACCTCGGCAGCACCAGCATCGGGGGCAGCAATTTCAACCTCGGCGGCAGTCTTGGTGGATGGGAAGCCCAAGGCACCTTCAACTTCACCCGCCATTTCGGCCTCACTGCTGATTTCAGCGGCAACTCCAAACAACTGGCCGGCATTTCCGGGCTCGGCTTTTCGGCCGGCACGCAACAGCACATGTATGACATGCTGTTTGGTCCCACTGTCACCGGATATTTCGGCAAGAGTTCGGTCTTTGGACACGCGCTGTTCGGCGCGGCGCACTCCAGCCTGGGCGCGGGCATCACGGTGCCGATCCTGGGAGGAATCTCGGCGCCACTGGATAGCTCCAACGCGTTCGCCATGGCTTTTGGCGGCGGCATCGACATCGGCCTTTCGCGCCACTTCGCCATTCGCGCGGCGCAGGTAGATTTCATCCGCACAAATTTCAACACGCTCAGTTCGCTGACCGGCCTTACCAACGGCACCAGCACCAACCAAAACAACTTCCGCTATTCCGGCGGCGTCATCTGGAGGTTCTAGTTCGCGTCAAAGAGAAGACAATGCCTGCGGCTCAACCCGCAGGCATTTTTGATGGCGAAAACGCATCATGGTCCAAACAACTGTTTAAAGCCGCAGCCCTTCGCAGACACTCTGTTAGAGTGAGCTCATGGATGACCCAAAGTTAGAACAAGGGAACCCACAAGGGCTTCCTGACCCGGGAACCTCGCGCACGGTCACTTACCAAATGCCGACCGCGTACGAGCCACGCGCAGTAGGATTTCTGGACATCTTGGGATGGCGAGAAATGATCGAGCATTCTCAAGAAAAGATTGATCTCATCCCCAAGATGGGCTCGGCGCTGACTCTACTACAGCTTACCGGCCAACTGCCCAGATCAGTTGAGGACTGGCTCCGGTCGAGAGCGGAAGCAGAAGGAAAGACGTTTGACCCACATGAGGGTCGCATTCAATTCGCGCAGTTCTCAGATTCCCTGCTTATCTCTGGTGAGAAAGACCTCTTCTACTCAGTCCTTTTCCAGATCTCATCACTAATAAAGTCCCTGTTTTATAATCTCGGCTTTTTGGTTAGAGGCGCGGTCACCTTCGGCCCGATGTACCACAAAGGCTCGATAGCCTTCGGTCCCGCGCTTACTCACGCTTATGATTTGGAACGCAAGTCAGCGGTTTTTCCCAGAGTAATCCTAGATCCTGTTTTGACGGCAGGCCTTCCAATTGAAAGCGACAGGGTTGCGCCAGAGACGCCCCCGATTTTATCTATGGTCCGACGTGATGAAGACGGCTTCTGGTTTTTTGATTACTTGCAGCCGCTGATAGTCCGTAACATCGGGTTGGAAGTTGAGCAGCCTTGGCTTGACCAGTTCGTGATCCCAAACCTACTCTACTCAAAGGGATTTATTGAGGGCGGTCTGAGTAAGTTCGCCGGCTCTGAGAAAACATTCCACAAATATTGCTGGCTTAAGAAATACTTTAATTGTGTAAACCGGGAATATCCGCAAGCTAACGTTTCCGACTTGTTAGTGAGGCCAGATTTATAGGAACGGGTGGCGGCCCACGCTTTTGGCCGATGGATCCTAACCTTCGAGAGATATTGGATTCCCCACTTCCTTCGCAAAGCAAACTACCCGCCGGGTGTCCCAGTCTTCCTTAGCTGTTTATTTCTTCTTTTTACTAGTTAGTCTTCTCCCAGAGCGTAATACCGATAAAGAGCTCCATCGGCACTGCTCCGGTGACGCAACAAGGCCCCGCTCCACCGGACTCAACTTTTCTTCTCGCTGAATACATTGAAATCATAAGAACGGGGATACCAAAAGGGCGGCGGAAGAATTTAGTTTCTTGACAAATCATTGATGCTTCTGAAGTTGAGGCGGATGCACTATTCTCCATCTGGCATTTCGCGTGTTGGCCAGCCGGATAATCTGCAACCGGCTGACCCACTGAATTACGCGGCGCGGCTGAACGCGTCTGACCCGTGCTGTTTCACCATCTTGTTGTACACGCCCAGAACCAGGAAGGTCGGCGCCCACTGGCCCACGAAAAGCGCCCAGTTGTCCTTGCCCATGAGGCGGAGCGTTGCCGAGCCGATCATCGAAACGATGGCCGCGGTAAGATATCCGTCGGAAGGAATTTTTGAGGTTTGTGATTCTATGGTTGATGTGAAGTTTCCTTCACGCTCGCCGCTGCTTACTTTGGTTGGAAATGAAGACATTGTGACACTCTCCTTATTATTTGTTTGGAGGTTATAGTTTGAGGCGCACTGGAGTGCAGAGCATTGGGCCGCGGACACACCCATTGCGGGCGGGGTTTAGCCCTTTGCTAAAAGTTCACCTACTCTGGTATCAGGACTGAGTCTATTACATGGATGACACCGTTACTGCACAAGATGTCCGCCGAGATTACGCTGCTCTGGTTTACCTGAATGTGGCCTTGATTCGCCTTGATCTGCAAAGGTTCTCCGTTCAAAGTCTTTGCTGAGCTGAGATGAGGAATTTCTGCGGCAGTGACTCGCGCCGGCAGCACGTGATACGTGAGGATGGCGGTGAGCTTGTCTTTGCTGTCAGGCTGAAGAAGGATGTTGACCAGTCCCTTAGGTAGTTTGGCGAAGGCTCCGTCAGTGGGAGCGAACACGGTAAATGGACCTGCTCCCTTCAGCGCGTCCGTGAGGCCCGCGGCTTCAAGAGCGGTGGCCAGAGTCTTGAATGAGCCGGCCGACACGGCGGTTTCAAGAATATCAAGTTGAGCGGTGGGGATGGCTTGCGTTGTCATCTGCGTGTCTCCTGGTCTTTAAATGTTGGCTGTCTTTGAAATTGGTTGTGTCAGAAAAATGTTGTCGCGATTAATGGGACCGTACTGAAGCCTGCCGTTGAACGGCCACAGGCTGGCCCGTTTTGAGGCTTACTGCTTTGATAAGCGCGGAAAGACCCACCAGCACGTACACGGCGGAACTGATCCATGAGGTCTGCCCGAACTTCATACCAAAAATTGCGGCCACCAGGTCAAAGTGAAACAGGCCCACCAGGCCCCAGTTAAGGCCGCCTACTATCAAGAGAACTACTGCAACTAAATCCAACTTTTTCATTTGTTAGCTCCTTTAAGGTTGCATCGCCTGCGGCAATGCTTTATTAACTATAGAGAAAATAAATTGTCATAACAGGAAAACATGCAGGTTTGGAGTAATCGTTTGCCTGCCGTTCAAATTCGCGGTGGATTTTTGCTTGAGAAGAAAAAAGAGGCTTTATGAACAACACCATCAACCGGGGATTGAGTCCTTACCTGATCGGAGAGAAGCTGCGGACGCTGCGGCTACGAAAGAGCATGGGGCTGGAACAACTGGCGCAGCACACAGGCTTGTCACCCGCGATGTTGTCAAAGCTGGAACGCGGCAAACTCTTTCCTACGTTGCCGACCCTGCTCCGCATCTCCATGGTGTTCAGCGTAGGGCTTGACCACTTTTTTACCGACGAGCGCAAACGCCACGTTGTCGCCATCAGCCGCAAGAAGGAACGCTTGCGCTTTCCCGAGCGGCCAGCAGTTTCGCCAGTCGCCTACTTTTTTGAAAGCCTGGATTTTCCCGCAACTGAACGCAAGCTGAGCGCCTTCTTTGCGGAGTTCCAGGATATCGATCCGGCCAAGGCGAAAGGACATTCGCATTCCGGCGTGGAGTTTATCTACCTGATGACCGGGAAACTCAGGATCAAGATTGGCGCAGAAGAACATATCCTGAATAAAGAGGATTCAATCTATTTTGATTCCGCCGTGCAGCACAGCTATTCCAATGCGTCGCGTTCGTCGTGTACGGGAGTAGTGGTAACGATACCGTAGGCAAAGCTGATAGCCGGCAACGATGCCTTGATACTTCCACCGCGTCATGCGACACACACAAATCGGCAGACGGAAAGAGTGCCTGTGCACACGAGCACGACAAAAAAGTTGCGGTACATGTCCAAGATCGCGGCGATTTCGCCAAGGCTAGTAGTACGCATTTTATGCTGCACTCAGCCGATTGCGAATCTGCTGATGGCGTGCTTGTAAATCTTTCCAGCTCTGCTGCTTACATCACTTGACAAAGGCAAATTCTTATCGGACATGGCCAATGTCCTATTTCGCTCTTGATTCGCTTATGGAATCTGTACTAAACTCGCTTGATTTCGCCCAATTCCGATTTGGGCAGTGTCTGGTGTCTGATAAAAGGGCGGGAAAGAGGACCAAAGCTATGGCTTGCGGAACCGTGAACGGTAAACCAATGACAACCAACAAAAATGAAGACCATCAGCGGCAGGAAGTGGAAGAGCAGGAGGCGACACAGCAGCAGGCGGAGGCTCTGGCGCTCAAGCTGGCGCAGACCTATGAAGAGCTGACGAGGCTGCTGGAGCGGAATCCGGGGATGAAGCGGGAGATAACGGAGGGCGAGGCCAAGGAGGACAAGGTTTACCAGAAGCTGAAACAGCGGCTGAAGATGGCGGACATGGCTCCGCGCTGCCAATGGGTGAGGCAGGACGGAACGAGCTGCCGGTCACCGCAGATGAAGCAGCACATTTACTGCTTTGCCCACAAGCAGATGGCGGAAGCGCGGGATCTGATGCTGAGGCTGCCGCCGCCGGAAGACGCTAATGCGATCCAGGTTGGGCTGATGCGGATACAGAAGGCGCTGATTGAGGACACGATCTCTACGAAGAAGGCGGGTTTGCTGTTGTATTCCATGCAACTGGCGTTGACGAACGTTGGCCAGACGACGTTTGGCCAGGCGAAGGATGAAGAGATGGTGCGGGAGACGGTGGATGAAGAGGAAGCACTCAGGGAAAAGCAACATCCACCACGGAGACACGGAGGCACGGAGGAAGAGAAGGGCTTACCTCGGATGGACGCGGATGATCGCGGATTGCAAGGAGAGGAGAGCAGTAGAGAAAGTGAATTCGTGCCGGTGCCCGGAGGTTATGGGTTCGAGCGAGTTCGGCTGGGCGTTGAGCCAGAATTGGGCGGGCAGCGAAGGCCGGTACAGGCGATCATCGCACCGGAATGCGCTGAAGTGCACGCCAATCTGGGATGACCTGGAATGCAGTGGGATACATGGGGAGGGGGTAGGGGATCGCCCGGGACAAAGGCAGAGGGCCGTGAGAATCGGGTGATCGGGACATCGGGTGATCGGGTGATCGGAAAAACCCAAGATGAACAATCGAAAATTGAAATGCACCATAACTTCATTGGAGCTTTTACAATCGAAAGAGCAGCCCGGAGCGGCCATGACCAAAGACGAAATCCTCAAAAAGAAGAAGCAATATCTCTTCCCTTCTGTCTTCACTTATTATTCTGATCCGCTGGTGACGGACCATGCCAGCATGCAGCACGTGTGGGACGTGGATGGAAACAAGTACCTGGATTTCTTTGGCGGGATTGTGACCATCTCCGTGGGGCACGCCAATCCGCGCGTGACCAGCAAGATCAAAGCGCAAGTGGACAAGCTTCAGCACGCTTCCATGGTCTTTCCCAATGAAGCTGTGGTGGCGCTGGCGGAAAAGATTGCGCAAATCACACCGGGCGAGATCAGCCAGAGTTTTTTCACCAACAGCGGCACTGAGGCCAATGAATATGCGGTGCAACTGGCGCGCATGTTTACCGGTCGGTTTGAAATTGTGGCGCTGCGGCATGGCTATAGCGGACGCTCGCAACTGGCGCAGTCGATGACGGCGCACAACACCTGGCGGAAATCGCTGTCGGTACCGGCGCCGGGCGTGGTCCACGCCATGAACGCATATTGCTATCGTTGCCCTCTAGGAAAGACCTATCCCAGCTGTGAAGTGGCGTGCGCGAAAGACGTTGAAGCGGTGATCCAGACCTCGACCTCAGGGCAAATAGCTGCGTTCTTTGCCGAGCCAATCCAGGGTGTGGGCGGGTTCATCACGCCTCCGAAGGAATATTTCAAGATCGTTTTCAAAATTGTGAAGGATTATGGCGGGCTCTTTATCTCTGACGAAGTGCAGACCGGCTGGGGACGCACGGGCAAACGCTGGTTTGGGATTGAACAATGGGAAGTTACCCCGGACATTATTACTGCTGCCAAGGGGCTGGGCAATGGCGTCCCGGTGGGATTGACAGCTACGCGTCCGGAAATTGCCGCCAGCTTCAAGGGCCTGGATGTCTCGACCTTCGGCGGAAATCCTGTGTCGTCAGTGGCGGCCAGGGCCACGATTGAAGTGATTGAAGAAGATCGCCTGATGGACAACGCGGACACGGTTGGCCGCTACTATCGCGATGGGCTTGAAGCGCTGAAAGAAAAACACGAATTGATCGGCGACGTGCGCGGCATGGGACTGTTACAGGCAATGGAGCTGGTGAAAGACCGCGCCACCAAAGAGCCTGCGCCGGAAGCCACAAACCTGTTTATGGATCATTGCCGCAAAGGCGGTTTGCTGGTGGGCAAAGGCGGCTTGTTTGGAAACGTGATTCGTACTTCCCCGCCGTTGAATATTTCCAAGAGCGATGTGGACGAAGCCCTCCGGATCATGGACCAGGCGTTTACTGCAATGTCTCCGCAGATGGTGGGAGCGGGGGCAAGAAGCTAAGAATTGCCGGAAAACAAAACTTACCACTGATAAACACAGATGACACTGATCAGAGCAGAACTAAAGGTTTTCAATTTTGGCAATGTTTGGCAATTCCGGCGATTTTGGCAATCTACATTAGTCTCCCATCGCCGCTTGTGCGTCGATGCGCGCAATCTCACGCGGCAATCCCGAACCGTGCGCAACTACCTGGGAGAACGCAGCGGCAGCCGCGACCGGCACCGGATGTTCCCAGTCATAGCCCTCTTCGCCATGCTGAGACAGATCGAGACCCTGAATTTCATGATCTTCCGGCACACGCAGACCCATCACGAGCATCGACGAATTTAAGGATCGCCAGCGTTCCCACAACGGCCAACGCAGCGGCGATGCCAACTCCGATTGCCTGGTTCATGAACTGATGTGTGTTCCCTTCCAGCGCGCCGGAGGCGAGCACGCGTCCGCTGGCATCTTTGAAGATTGGATTAACCGCGCTGCTGGCGAAGACGCCCGTGAGCAGCGCCCCGATGGTGCCCCCAGCGCCGTGAACGCCAAAAGCATCAAGCGAGTCGTCATAACCGAAGCGGGCTTTTACATGCGCAACCATCAGGTAACAGAAGACGCCTGCTATAGCACCGATGCCGAGAGCGGCCATCGGGGTGACGAAACCCGCCGCAGGCGTAATGGCAACCAGTCCCGCGACCGCGCCGGAAATCGCGCCAAGAGCGCTGGGCTTGCCATTGCGAAGCCATTCCGCGGTCACCCATCCAATGACGGCCGTGGCTGCGGCAAAATGTGTCGCTACAAAAGCGCTGGTAGCCAGACTACCCGCGCTCAGCGCGCTGCCGGCATTGAATCCAAACCAGCCCACCCAGAGCAGGCATGCGCCGATAAAACTCAGCACCATGCTGTGCGGCGGCATGGCCTGTCGCGGATAGCCGATGCGTCGGCCAAGATACAACGCGCAGACCAGCGCGGAAACTCCGGATGTGACGTGGACTACCGTGCCGCCGGCGAAGTCGAGCATGGGAAAACGCCCGCCGAGCGCGGCGTTCAGCAGGCCGCCTTTGCCCCAGACCATGTGTGCCATCGGGCTATAAACAATGGCGGACCAAAGGACCATAAAAACGACCATGGCGCTGAACTTCATCCGCTCCGCAAAAGCTCCGGTGATCAGCGCCGGCGTGATGATGGCAAACATGAGTTGATAGACCATAAAGGTCTGCGCCGGAATGGTTGCGGCGTAATCAGGATCAGGTTGCGCCCCGACGCCATGCAGAAAAAGATTATGAAGTCCCCCGATGAAGCTGTTGCCTTCGCCAAACGACAGACTGTACCCAATGATCGCCCAAACCACGGTGACCACCGCCATCAGGGCAAAGCTCTGCATCATGGTGGCCAGCACGTTTTTCTTGCGCACCAGGCCGCCATAGAAAAGAGCCAGGCCCGGGCCGGTCATCAACAGGACAAGCGCGGAGCTCATCAGCATCCAGGCGTTGTCGGCGGAACCTTTGGACTCTGCTATTTGCTGTTCGAGCCTGGCGATGCGATCGCTTTGCGCGTCCATGTGCGTTGGCGCGGTGGTCTGGGCCAGCAGAACAATCGGCGAGCACAAGAAAAAGAAAGCCAACAAGCAGCGCAGGAACTTTGACATATCGTTTGCAGCTCCGGGAGCCTTGAAGGAATCGGCTTAGTAAACAATCTATCGATGTGGAGCGAGTCGAGGGAAATTGAAAATATTTATCGATGCTATAAGAGGTTTGCTCTTGCCAGATTGCGATTCGTGGACTGTGGGCCGGTTCACGGGCACCAGCAAATCCCAAAACTGCGTAGCCAATGCATGGAGCTGCAAAGCCGTTCCAGCCGAGGTGCAGGCTGAAAAATGTCAGAGTCGTCTGTTCAAATTGCGGCTATAACTTACTTTTCAACCCGAGGGCTAGTGGACGACTCTTTGGAAATAAATAAGAAAAGTCTTTTAAAGTTATTCAAAGAGTAAACCATCGACTGGACAATTTCTTCGCGAGTCCGGGTAGTATTGACCCATCATGCTACTTGAGGTGTTTGATTTGCGCCGACGCAAGCCGCCTGCCGCTGAACCAGACCGCCTTCTCGACCATTTGACTAAGGTCGAACGGGACTTAAAAAAATGGATCAGCAGCTCATCGAAGAACGCAGAGTTGTTTCGGCACGATCCTCTGGGAGCCATGCGTGCCGCCGGGCTGAATCTGGAAGACGACATCATGCTTGAACTTGAGATGATCACCAGATCCATCGCAAAAAAAGTGAAATAAGATTTCGCAAGATCATTTGGAGCTGAGCACAGATTTCGTGATTTAATCCGCCTATGCCGCAAAAGCCTGACTATGGGATTGATGCGCCTGGAGTCGTCCGCAACCTGCTTGTGATAGGGGCCGCTTTGATCGTCTCCGGCTTCCTGTTTCCCACGATTCACATAGGCAACGTAATAATTCTCTGGAGCCGCAGCGCATTCTGGCCGGGAGGATCGTGTTTGTTGGGCGGTATTTTGATGTTGCTCTATGCCAAGTGGGGCAAGTTTCGCCATCGCGACATGATGCTCAACATGGTCCGCTGGCGCGGCGACGAGCGTGTGCTTGACGTGGGCACCGGACGCGGCCTGCTGCTGATTGGTGCGGCGCGTCGGCTTACAACCGGCAGTGGAACCGGCATTGACGTCTGGAGCACCAAAGACCTTTCCGGAAACTCGCTGGAGCGCACGCAAGCCAATGTGAATGTCGAAGGCGTTCAGGACAAAGTGGAACTCAAAAGCGATGACGCGCGAAAGCTCAGCTTCCCTGATGCAACTTTCGACGTTGTTCTCTCCAACCTGTGCATCCACAACATCCCGGAGGCTGAAGGCCGCGCCCAGGCCTGCCGGGAAATTGCGCGCGTGCTCAAGCCCGGGGGCACCGCGCTGATTTCAGATTTCATCAAGACAGGCTTATACAAGAAAACCCTGGCTGATTCCGGGCTGAAGGTAAGTCGCACGCGCTTGAATCTTCTGACGTTTCCTCAACTGAGAGTGGTAAAAGCCGAGAAGCTATAGCTCTGCGACTCAGAAAGGTAAGATGCGGAGCAGGCTATCGCTGTGACTGAAACGATTCTGCTACCGATGGCAGACCTTCCACCCGACCTTCAATGATCTCCTGAAATTCTTTCAGTAGTTCACTATGCAGCAGGGTGTTGCTGCCCAGGACCTCACGGCTGTCAATATTGAATGGCCCGCCAGTAAAGTTGGTGACTGTGCCGCCCGCCTCTTGTACCAGTAAAACCCCGGCAGCCGTGTCCCATGCGTTGAGATTAAATTCCCAATAGGCATCGTAGCGTCCGCATGCAAGATAGCAAAGATCGAGCGCAGCCGACCCGGCGCGACGCACGCCATGCGAGCGCAGCGTGATCTGGTGATAGAAGTGGATATTCGGGTTCTTGTGCCGCTTGTGGCTGGGGAAGCCCGTGGCGACAAGGCTCTCTTTCAGCTTGGCAATGGCGGAAACATGCACGGCGCTTCCATTCAGGAATGAGCCTCCACCTTTTTCCGCGGCAAACATCTCGTCGCGGGAAGGGTCATAAACCACGCCGGCAATGCGTTGGCCTTCATGTTCCAGCCCAATCGACACGCAAAAAACTGGATAGCCGTGAGCAAAATTTGTGGTGCCGTCCAGCGGATCAATATACCAGCGGAAATCGCTCCCAGTTTCCCGCCGGCTGCCTTCTTCGCCAATCAGATCATGCGCGGGCCACTGTTTCCGAATACGCTCAACGATCAATTGTTCTGATGCGCGGTCAGCCTTGGTTACCAGATCGGCATCGCCCTTGTACTCGATGGAAACTTTGCCAAAAAATGACATGAGCAGCGCGCCGGCTTCGCGGGCCAGTTCCTGCATAGGATGGATGTAGTTTTCTTTGCCGGACATCAGCGGGCGCGGCGCCCGGTATCTTCTGCGACGTACATGATTTCGTGCTTGAAGATGAATAGATTAGGCGAACCTTCGCGGGTAAGGCGGACCATGCCAACGTCGTAGTATTCGATCCAGCCGTGCAGAGTTTCTCCGCACACCAGCTTAACCGTGACCGGCGTCTGCTTCTCACCCAAAGTTTTCAGGTAAGAGGACTCCATGCCCGTATCATCCGGGGGAGGCGTCTTGGTGGTCTTTTTGGCAAAGGCTGGGGCTGCGGCACGGAACGACATGCCTCGTATTCTAGCCCAAAAATGCGGAGATCAGCCAGCAAATTAAAGCACTTGGCATGAAAAAAGCGTTAATAAAGCGTAAAGATCGCGGACTCACTTATCTTGCCGGCGCTGTGTAATATCCCGCGCGATGCCGCACCTGATACGGTCGTCCTTCAGGATCTTTCTTGCTAAGTTCCACCTGGATGCGCCGGAAAGGCGAATCAGAAAGCCTGCGATTAGGATAGAAAGCAATCAGGTATTGGGTCCGCAACTCATCACTGATCTTGCGGAAGGCCTCATCGAGTTGCTGCTGCCCTTCGGCGTAGTAATACTTGCCGCCGGTATCCTTGGAAATCTGGATCAACGCGTGCTCGCCGCCCAGGTTGCGCCCGGCATCAGCCTCAATCGGAACCACAATAATGCTATAGACGATGGCTTCAGCCTGCTGTGCCCGGCGCAAAGCACCGTTATAGTCGGCCTTGCTGGTAGTATCGCCACCATCAGTAATCAGTACCAGAACCTTGCGGCCATCACGGTCCAACAGGGATTCTGAGCAAAGAAAAATAGCGTCATAGATGGAAGTCCCCGGACCTGTATGCAGATCATCGATTCCGCGTTCAATCCTCTTCACGTCAGAGGTGAAACCGGTCTTCTGCAAAATTGTCTCGGTCACTTCGAAGACCGAGAGACGGTCTTCATTTCGCAGAATGGAATGGACAAACCTGCGTGCCGACGAGACTTCCAATTTGAAGTCGCGCAGCGTGCTGGGACTGGTATCTATCGCCAAAGCGATGCTCAATGGGATCGCTGATTCCTTCTCAAAGACTTTAATGGTTTGCGGCACGCCGTCTTCCAACAGCTGGAAATCGTCTTTGGTCAGATCGGCCACCGGAGCGCCGCGGGAGTCCGTAACGGTGGTAAAGACGTTTACCAGGCGCACGTTTACCCGGAAAGTAGATTCGTCCTTCTGCGATTGCGACCCTGGTGGGACACGATCTCCCTTTTGCGGGTCCTGCGCCAAGGCATATACGCCCCGCATACAAAGCAGGCAGAAAAACAGGCAAGCCAAACTGAACCACGGCGGCAAAGCGCGAGTTCGATTCATAGTTATCAGCGGGTATTCTGGAAAGCTTAGATGCAAACGGCGGTAAAGAGTTATTTGTTCACGCGAATTTCTTCAGGAAAAGGTTCACCATCGGCCCACACGGCGCCATCTTCAAAGTACTCTTTTTTCCAGATGGGAACCGTCTTTTTCAATGTATCGATCAGCCATCGGCAAGCCTCAAATGCAGCCACCCGATGAGCGGACGCCACCCCTATCAAAACACTGGTTTCGCCAATTTCCAACCTGCCCAGGCGATGGATGAGGAAAACATCGCGCACTTTAAATTGCTCAAGTGCGGCTTGAGCTAATTTTTCCATCTCACTCAAAGCCATCGACTCGTAGGCCTCATAAACCAGATATAGCGTCCGTCGGCCACGGGTATTGTTACGCACAATACCGTCAAAGAACAAGGCGGAACCGTCTTCAGGATGCTCCAGACCTTTTCTTGTTGTCTGAAGATCGATTGGTCCGCGCACAATAGCGCAATGCGCCGACTCAAGTTCTGCCACTTTGGGTTTCCCACCGCTCACCGGAGGCAGCAAGCCAACTTCATCGCCTTCTTTGAGCAACGCCGATCCCTGGGCATATTCCTGGTTGATGGAGCAGGCAATTGAGTTGGTCAATCCCTGGAATTTGGGAAAGCGGCCGGAATAATGTGCCATCACAGCAGAAAGCCTGGCGCCTGCCTCCAGATCCAGTGACTCTTCCTGGCGGCCAACAATATCTTTAAGCTGCCCAAATAGCAGCACCTTAACACGCATGAACATAAGAATAGCGGAAACCCTGCCCGGCACGCTCGACAGTTTTTTTCAGGCTCAGGTACCTCTGGTGTTATTTGCGGGGCAGGAGACATCAAGTTTTGTTTAACGGTGACGAGTGGCACTAACTTGCAGCAACTTTTCTGCGTCTAAATACGTATCAGCCATTAAGGCTATTGCACAGTTTACGACCTCATCCGGAGTGGTTTCACGCACTGCTCCGGAATTTTCTTGTTCGGAGCACAATCGGTTGCCAGAGAACTTACGGAACGGCGATCCCCATAGTGCGGGTCATTTGCAAGGCTGCTGTGCGGAACTGGCCGGAGTCAGCAGCGAAAGAGGCTTTCCCGCCGGAATAGGCTGCAACCTGCTCCAGCAGCGCCCGCTCCGACGCGCCATCTGCTTCCAGTCCGATACAGTCTATGCGCACGCCGCTCACCTGGCTGCGAAACGTGATGTTATCTGACGTTGTCTGGGCGCTGCGACCATCGGATATGACCAGCAGGATGCGATTGCTGTTCTTGCCGATCCGCTTCAGGTGTCCCGCGGCAAACGCAATTCCAGAAAGCAGCGCCTTACCTGGCTTGGGACGAATCTGGCCGATTGCTTCTTCCAGGAGCTTGTCGTCACCCGTGAGGTCCTGCTCGAAATCAAGCTGGTCGCTAAAGACCAGAATGCAGGCTTCGTCATTGACGCGCAAATTTCTCACAATATCATTAAGCGTAGCGATGATTGCCTGTCTGTTCTGGGTGGTTAGAAGCGAGGTCTCAATCAATATTCCCAACGACACAGCTTCGGAAGGCGCTGCGATTCCTTTGGGCCGGTTTGCCGGAGCATTCGCCGAAGCAACGGTTTCATGCGACGGCGGCTCGTGCAGCGTATCTTCAAAACCAAAAGGCGCTTTTTTCTTCTTTGCAGATGTGCCCTTGCTGGAAGCCTCGGTGGTGTCAGTCCGCGTTGGGGGACTTGGATTATTGGCAGTAACAGAAGAATTTCCCGTCGAGCGCGAGTTGGCATGGCTCGATGCTACGACCGTGTTAACAGAAGGCCTGCCGGTGTCCGGATTGGGAGGCGCGTCTAGTGCCGCTGCGCTGGCCAGGTAACGCTCCCAGCCGGCGGTTTTACCGCCATCCTTTTGATAGGCTCGCCACGCGTAATTGTTGATCTCCTGCCCCTGCGGCGTTCCCGCAGTTAAATTGGCGGCGCGGGCCAGATACCAGTAGCCGCGATACTGATCACGGTTTTTGCCATTCAACAAAGCCAGCCCCATGCCATAGACCCACTGTGCGTTGTTGGGATCGCTGGCCACAGCCTGCTGCAATGCCATCCGCGCCTGCGGGTAGTCTTCAATTGCCAGATAACTCAGGCCCACTTCACCATTGAGCATGATGGCCACCTGTTGCCGCAGCATCTGAAAGTTTCTATCCAGCATTCCTTCCGGCTTGCTCAACTGATTAAGGCTGCTCATAGCCGAACTCAATTCCGCCAGCCGGTTCTGCGTCGCGCTCTTATCACGGGACGCGGACGACATATCCTGGTTGAGCACCGCCACCGCGATGGGATTCCCCGGCGACAGGGCCAGCAATTCCCGCGCCCGCTGCGTGCTCTGCGACTGATGCGATAGGCGAAGATGGTCCCAGACAAGAAATTCCAGGGCGTCCATTTTCAATCGGCTGCCACCGGCGATCGCCAGGTATCGATTCATAGCGGCGATGCGTTCCGAGATCGTAGATTGCTTGATGGCGTCGGCGTAAGCGCTGATACTGCTGCCCGCGGATTGTGCCTGCGCAACGCAAGACAAGATCAAAAAAGCAAACAAAAGAACTGAGAGGCGCGATGAGACCCATGGCCGCGATTTCAGCCACTCTGGAAAGGCGGAGTTCTGTCCGAAAGTTAGGTTCTTAAACACGGGCCCTCGCGAATGAGTGGTTATCTGTTGGTTGGATGCTCAAGACAGTGCTGCTGCTGGCCGGAAGCTTGCCTTAGCTCAGGGTTAGGTAGAGAAATAACCCCAAAAGAAAGGGCAGGGATTGCTCCCTGCCCTGGGTTTTAAGAATTGTTCATACTCAGGCGTTGCTGACTCAGGCGTTACTGAGGACCCGCTCGCGCGTTTCTGCGTCCTGCCGCTCTTCCTGGCGCGAGCCCGGAAGCGCGACCTCCAGAACTTCCTCAATCATGCTGCAGAAATGCAGGTTGACGCCTTCAAGTTGCTCCGGAGTCAGGTCTTCTTCCACGTTCATGCGATTGTCCGCGGGAAAAAGAATGTCTTTCACGCCCGCCCGCTTTGCGGCCAGGAATTTCTCTTTCACTCCGCCGATGGGTAAAACATTTCCACTCAGCGTCAGTTCTCCGGTCATCCCGGTCAAGGGACGAACGGGGGTGTCCTTGAGCAAAGAAACCAGGGCCGTGGCCATGGTCACTCCAGCTGAGGGACCATCTTTTGGAATGGCGCCCGCAGGTACATGGATGTGAATGTCATGGTCCTTGAAAAACTCTTCTGGTATTGCAAGCTTTTCGGCGTTCGAGCGAACCCAGGTCAAGGCGGCCTGCATTGACTCCTGCATCACCTGGCCGATCTGTCCGGTCATGGTGAAGCCGCCCTTTCCTTTCATCTTGTTGGCTTCGATGAAGAGAATGTCGCCGCCGGCCGGTGTCCAGGCCAATCCAACGGCCACACCGGGCCGCTTGGTGCGTTCGGCAATCTCAGTATCAATGCGGATCTTGATGCCACCGAGAAATTCCTGAACGACCTCACGTGTCACCGTGAGTTTATCGGTCTTGCCTTCAGCAATGCGGCGCGCCTGTTTACGGCAAATCGTGCCGATGTTGCGTTCCAGGTTGCGCACGCCGGCCTCGCGCGTGTAATGCCGGCTGATGAATCGCACAGCATCTTCCGGAAATTCAATCTGTTCCTTGGTCAGACCGTTTTCTTCAATCTGCTTCGGAATCAGATAGCGCTCGGCGATGTGGGTCTTATCGTCTTCAGTGTAACCCTGAAGTTCGATAATTTCCATGCGATCGCGCAGCGGCTCGGGAATCGTGTCAAGCATGTTAGCCGTGCAGATGAAGAGCACTTTCGACAGATCAAAGGGCACGTCCAGATAGTTATCGCGGAACGTGGAGTTCTGCTCAGGATCAAGCGTCTCCAGCAGCGCCGATGAAGGATCACCGCGGAAATCGCGTCCAAGCTTGTCCACTTCGTCCAGCACAAAGACGGGATCATTGGTTTCGGCACGCCGCAGACCTTGCATGATCTGTCCCGGCAAAGCGCCGATGTATGTACGACGATGGCCGCGAATTTCCGCTTCGTCATGCACGCCGCCCAGCGAGAGCCGGACAAATTTCCGCTCCAGCGCACGGGCAATGCTGCGCCCAAGCGAGGTCTTGCCTACACCTGGAGGTCCGACAAAGCAGAGGATCGGTCCCTTCATGCTCGGCTTTAGCCGCCGGACCGATAAGTAATCCAGAATACGGTCTTTTACTTTCTTCAGATCATAGTGATCTGCGTCCAGAACCTCGGCCGCTTTCTTGATGTCCACCACAACGCCGCTGGATTTGGCCCACGGCAATACCGCCAGCCACTCGATGTAATTGCGCGTTACGGAATAATCCGCGGCCATGGGCGACATGCGGGCCAGCCGGTTGAGTTCCTTGGTGGCTTCCTTCTTTACTTCTTCCGGCATGCCGGCAGCTTCAATCTTCTGCCGCAGTTCGTCCACATCGCGCTGGGTTTCGTCCTGCTCACCCAGTTCCTTCTGGATGGCCTTCATCTGCTCGCGCAGATAGTACTCGCGCTGCGACTGCTGCACCTGGTCCTGAACTTCGTTCTGGATCTTGTTGCGCAGTTGCTGTACTTCCAGTTCTTTGGCCAGATGATGATTGATGGCCTGGAGCCGCCGGCTTACGTCCGGCGTTTCCAGAATCTCCTGCTTATCTTTAGTAGAGAGGAAGGGCAACGACGAGGCGACAAAATCCACCAGCCGGCCGGGCTCTTCAATGTTGATGGCCACGGTCTGCAATTCGTCAGAGAGCGTGGGCGAACCTGCCACAATCTGCTGGAACAACGTCAATACATTGCGCTGCAGAGCCTCGATCTCCGGAGACATTTCCGGTTCCGCGTCAGGAATAGCATCGACGTTGGCACGGAGAAACGGCGTCAGCTGGGTAAACTCCTCCAGCTTGCCGCGGGTCAGGCCTTCAGTGAAAACAAAGAGGCTCTGGTTCGGCATCTTGACCACCTTGTGAACGGTGGCAAGTGTTCCAATGGCATATAAATCAGTCGGTTGCGGAGCATCTACGCGTGCTTCCCGCTGGGCCACCACCAGGATGGTCTTTTCTTCACCCAGCGAATTGATCAATTGAATAGAGCTCTCACGTCCTACCGTTAGGGGCAAAACGGCGTGTGGGAACAGCACGGTATCTCGTACCGGTAATACCGGTATGTTCTTGTACTGCTCCTCAGTTAAAGTTGGGCGCTGATCAGGCGTCACAGCTATGGGCTCAATATTGGTAGATTTGGTTTCAGACGCCATAAATTTATCCTTGATATAAGTACGCTCACATTTGATGATGGCTCGATACAGAAAGATGCAGTTTACGCCATTTTGTTGCCGCGCGGATTGTACCATTATTTTCTGTCGTTTCGCTTCAATCCGCTTACGTTTCAATCTCTTAGCAATTGTTCCCCGTCTGATGCAGAACGGCGAGACGCGTGTGTCAGAAGATGACGGGGGTCACTGTGCCCTCGGATATATTCCCATCACTTTCACAAAGCCGGCGATTTCTTCCAGGTGATTTAGAGCCAGTTTCATGGCCGGGTCATTTCCGCATAACACATCTACATAAAAACGATACTCCCAGGGCTTGCCCCGCACCGGACGGGATTCAATCTTGCTCAAATCAAGATCGCGCAAGGCAAAAACGCTCAAGGCCTTGAACAGCGCTCCAGAGACATTTTTGAGCGAGAAGACCAGGGATGTTTTGTCGGCTCTGGAAGAGGCTTTCTTTTGTTTATTAATAAGGAAGAATCGGGTGAAATTCTGTTTGTTGTCTTCCAGGCCAGACATCAGCACTTTGCCGCCATACTCCTTAGCGGCCTGAGAGCTGGCAATGGCTGCAGTATCACGCAGGTTGTCAGCCATAACGTGCTTCACGCTGCCCGCGGTGTCATAAAAAGGAAGGGCCGAGACCCCGCGATGTTTGCGGAAGAAATTGCGGCATTGGTCCAGAGCCACCGGATGCGAGAGCACCTGGCGAATGTCTTTGAGCTTCACGCCCGGCGCGGCGATCAGGTTGTGCGCGATCCGCAGCCGCATTTCAGCATGAATGAAAACGTCGCGCTCCAGAAGAAGATCAAGGTGCTCGCCCACGGGCCCGGCGAGCGTGTTCTCCACGGGGATCACCGCAGCGGCGGCGCGGCGCGAATCCAGCGCGTCAAAAACCTGCGCAGACGTTGCGCACGCCAGCACATCAGCGCCACGTACGATCTGCAACGCCGCCTGATGGCTGAATGCTCCCAGTTCTCCTTGAATAGCGACTTTCATTATTTTTGTCGCTTCGCTCCAAACCGCCTGCGTGCGCCGTTCACTCAGGTCTCTTCTGCGCGCCCGGTGCGGGGCGCTCGCCGCGCGAGTCGGGCTCGCGGCTAATCATGCATAACAATATAGGTTCTCTAGCCGGGCTACCAGCTTTTGTGGTCGCTCATTGGTGTCGGCTCTTATGGTCAAAGCAACTCAATGGCAACATCTGACGAGTGCTCATCATTGGGAGATTGCAACCTTAATCAAGCGCCCCTGCAAAGACAAAGCCGCGCGACAAATATTCAATCGCATGGACGCGCCATCTATCAGAGGACTAAAGGCTTATATATGGAATTTCAGCAACTCTCGATTTCTAGCAACCGCCTTAGCCCTGTCAGCTTCCAAGCTATTGACGAGATTGTTAACACTTGACGAGAACGTTAGTTAATTGTGAGGGTGACATGCTTTGGACTTTATTTGTGATTTTGCTTGTTCTCTGGCTGTTGGGAGTGGTCAGCAGCTACACCATGGGTGGATTCATCCACATTTTACTGGTGCTGGCTCTGATTGCACTGGTTTTCCAGTTGATTACTGGCAGACGCGCAGCGGTCTAGGATCGTTCAAGCAAGCCGCAGGCACGAGAGACGAGCAACTCTCGTAAACATCGTCGCATACATACAGGAGAAATGGCAGGCTGCTATGAATGCCTCCGCCTGTACGAAATCTCCGTACGATCACGAACCAACTGACTGAACATACCTAAGGGAAGGGGTTTATTTATGGATAAGGAACGCATAAAAGGGAAAGCTGAAGACATCGCCGGGCGCGTTGAGCGCCAGGTAGGCGAGTGGACAGGTGACGATAAGGCCCAGGCCGAGGGTCTGGCAAAACAGGCCGAAGGCAAAGCTCGCAACGCGGTTGGCAAAATGAAAGATGGCGTTCGCGACGCGGTCGACAAGCTGAAAGAAACCAAAGCTGAGAATGAAGAAGATCGGACGATCGAGCGCGATAAAGACGTCGCGTAGTTTCGCCACGGCAAGACCAAAAGGCGCCCCATCATCAGGGCGCCTTTTTTTGCCCGATATGATGTCGGGCAGAGGCGTATCACCGAAGTGACTCGCCTTAAATACCCTGATTGTGGCATTCTTATGGCTATGAAAACCAAAAACATGCGCGAACTGGAAAAAATGTGGGCCAAAAAGGCATCTGAACAGAGTAATCCGCAGCAAAAAGCTGGCGCGCCTACCCGGCAGAGCCCTGCCCCCGCTACCCGTACCGCCAGAAAAGCCTCACGCGGACGCTAAACCATCTCGATCAAATTTCAATCACCAGGTTCCCGGCTCGGTCCTTGTTGTATGAAAGGTCCGGAGGAACCACCGTTGTTGCGCTGTATTCAGTAATGATCGCCGGGCCGCGATAGCGCTTACCCGCTTTGACTGCAGACCTGGGAATCACCTGGGTTTTGTATCGGCGTCCGGCAAAGTGGACCATCAGAGTGGACAGCTTTAGCTTGCCCTCTTCTTCACTGATCTTCAATCGCGCAAGTTTTTCCGGCGAGGCCACGCGCCCGCGCATTCGTACGGTGACAATCTCAACATCGCGATCCGGACTGCTATAGCCATAGCGACGCTTGTGCTCGGCGTGAAAATGTGTGAGTACGCCGGCCGTATAAGGCAAGTTGAGTTCGTATCCCTGGCCGCGATAGCGAATGTCGCAGCTCGCCTCAAAGATAGTTCTTCCCTGCCAATCTTCTTTCTCTAACTCAGTGGCGATATTGTGCCTGAGTTCGGCGAAGACTGCATCAAGTTGCGCGGAGAAAGCGGCGTCGGGCTCGACGCGCAACAAAACGGTACGGGAATGGTCTTTCACCACGTCGCTGATCAGAATGCCCAGAGCTGAGAGCGCCCCGGGATACGCTGGAACGATGACCCGGGGAATCCGCAGGGCATGCGCCAGATCACAGGCATGCATGGCGCCTGCGCCTCCAAATGCTACCAGCGAAAACTGCCGTGGATCATGCCCACGCTCAATCGAAACCACACGGATCGCTTTTTCCATGTTGGCATTCACTACGCGCACCACGCCGGCGGCAAAGTCTTCCAGAGACAAGTGGCTGTTGATTTTTCTTAAGCCACTGAGCAACGATCTTTTGTGTTCGTGGCAGATCCAATTGAAAATCGCCGCCAAGAAACTGGTCGGCCGGGAGACGGCCCAGAAGCAGGTTGGCGTCAGTAACCGTGGGCCGCTCACCCTTGCCATAACAGATGGGACCCGGATCCGCGCCGGCCGATTCAGGTCCCACGCGCAAAGCACCGCCGGCATCAAAGCGCGCCAACGATCCACCACCCGCCCCAACAGTATGAATGTCCAGCACCGGAACGCGCACCGGCAATCCGGCGACATCAGCCTCGCTGGTTGTCGTGGGCTTTCCGTCCACCAGCGCGACGTCAGAAGACGTGCCGCCCATATCAAAAGTGATGATGCGATCAAAACCGCTGCGCTTTGCCACGGCTGCCGCGCCCACAATTCCGCCGGCTGGACCGGAGAGTACCGTCCGCACAGGCTGCTCTGCCGCGGTGGCGAGCGCGGTAATGCCTCCGCTGGATTGCATCACAAAGATGCGAGCGGGTGCCCCATCCTTTCGCGCTTTTTGCGAAAGGGTGGGACTCTCAGGTGAAAGAAGCTCCTGCAGCTTCCCGAGATAGCTCTGCATCACTGGCTGCAGATACGCATTGACCAGCACAGTGCTGGCGCGTTCATACTCGCGAAACTCCGGCAGGATCTGGTGGGAAATAGAAATCGGAAGGTTAAGCGCGGCTAGCGCAGCGGCCACGGCTTTTTCATTCGCGGGCTTGGCAAAGGAAAACAGCAGAGAGAGCGCGATCGCCTGTGGCCTTTGCGCGGCGATTTGCGCGACAAGAGCCTCTAATGAAGCCGGCGTGGGTGCGCGCAGCACCGTGCCTTCGGCTGAGGTCCGCTCGTCGACGCCGAAGCGGAGTTCCGCCGGCGCCAGCGCAGGATCCTTCTCAAAGAAGAAATCGTACAGTTTAGGACGCTGCTGGCGGCCGATCTCAATGGAATCTTCAAAGCCTTTCGTCGTTACAAATGCCACACGCGCGCCTTTGCGCTGCAGGAGTGTGTTGGTGCCGACGGTGGTTCCGTGCAGCACCACAATATCCTGAGCGTCGCCTGCAATCCTGTTCACCGCATCGGCAATGGCCTGGGCGGGATCGGCCGGCGTGGAAAACACCTTCAAGATGCGGAGTGTAGAATCCTGCAGCCAGACGCAGTCAGTGAAGGTGCCGCCGCTATCGATGGCGATTCTGAAGGGAGGGCGCGTTCCCAAAGAAGAAGGTTTCTTGGCCGAGGAAATGCTCTTTTTGCGAATAGTCAACTGGAAAACTTTACCATCCTGAATGGGTTTCTAACTGCAGGTAGGTTATGCCCTGAAACTGGAACTGTTGAGACTATAATGACTTTCGAGAGACTTGCAATGAGCTTAACGTCGAGAGCGCGCTTGCTAATCGCTGCAATGGTTGCCGTGTTGTTCCTGGTTCCCGCATCTTCGTTGAGCCAAACCGGCAAGAGCGGCATCACCGGCGTGGTTGAGGAGATGGGACGTCCCGGCCCGAGCCGACCCCGACGATCCGCCTCGATACTATAGCGGGCCGCTGGAAGTGATGCGCGTGTCAGATGGACAGCTCGCCGGAACAACCAGCAGTGATGAAAACGGCAAGTTCACCATCGCCCTGGCGCCGGGGAAGTATTTCATTACGCAAAGCGACCGCAGTTATTCGAGGATCCACTCTGAGCCCATCACCGTAGAGAAGGGCAAATTCACGTCTGTAAAGATCACCGCTGACAATGGTATGAGATAAGTCTTCCCGTATACAACTTTGCCAGCACGCCGTTACAGCCTTTTTCCCATCAGCAGCCCGTCGATTGAATCCAGGTAATAGCGCGGCAGGACCTTCAGCACGGAGTAACCGTGTTTCTTATAGAACCGGAGCGCCGGCTCGTTATCGACCGCGACTTCCAGCGACACATAATCACAGCCAATGGATTTCAGCTCCCCTTCGGCGGAAGACATCAACAAAGTACCCAATCCACTGTGCTGGGCCTGCGGCGCCACGTCAATAGTGATGATCTTGCCCATGGAACGCGAAGCGCGGCGTGGCACAAAGCGGTCCGCAATGATAAAGCCCATGATGTTTTCTTCCTGCAAACCAACCAGGGGAATCGCCGTGGGCATGCCCAGGAAGTAAGACATCTCCTCCTTCGCATAGGCAATACCTTCAACAAAGCATGACTGATCGATCTCCAGTAATCGGGGGAAATCTTCAGGCTGATACTTGCGGATTTTGAGCACAGGAATATTGTAAAGGGCGATCGGAAACACCTTTGAAACGCAGAGGAAAGGAGGGAGCAGAGGAACGGAAAAACATTTAAGGAATGCGGAAAAACAAGGGATTCAGGTTCTGCGTAGCGTCCCGCTCCTCCGTTACCTCTGTTCCTCATGTGTTTCAAGATTTAGGTTTTACTTCAAGAACGCGGAGCAACTAGATGGTGCGGCGGATCTTCTTGCGGCAATCTTCACAGACACCGTAAATCTGGAAGTTATGGCGCGTGGCGTCAAAATGATATTTACGCCCGATCTCTTCTTCCAGCTTGTTTACCTCCGGTGAGAAAAACTCGACCGATGCGTCGCATTCCGTGCAGACCATGTGATGGTGGTTGCGGCGGTTGAACTGATGCTCGTAACGGGCCATGCCGTCAGGAAATGGGACAGCGCTGGCCAGCCCGCACTCCGCCAGCAGCTTGAGTGTGCGGTAAACGGTGGTAAAGCCGATCTTTGCGTCTTTCTTGCGCACCAGCCGGAAAAGCTCGTCGGTAGATAAATGATCGCGGGTTTCAAGGAAGGTACGTAGAATCGTGTCGCGCTGATCAGTATGCTTCAGCCCAACGCGCTTCAAGTGCTTAAAAAAGATTTCCTGCGCCTCGCGCATGGATTCGCGGGAAGGCGGCGCATGATCGTCAATCCGTCGTTGCAGCATGTTATCGATCCGAGGACTATTCTAAATGAAAATGAATTTCATTTTCATTATACGCAATGGCCATTGCCACGAATGCCAAAAGTGCCAAAAAATCCAGATTGAAATGCTGAGCACCCTAATTCATTCGCGGGTTCGAATGCTCGCTTTTCGGCGATCCTTGGCAATTTCGGCGATTTCGGCAATTCACGGGAGAGCTGCGCCAAAACCAATAGTTGATCCCGATTGCCGCTGGTGCAACCATGCGGGTAGAATCTTGGCCCATGTCCACAACTGTTGCTGCCCCCGCCGCGCGCAAAGGCTTTTTCGGCATCGCCTTCAGGATCATTCTATGGATTCTCCTCGTTGTGCTGGTTGCCGGGACTCTGGCGTTCCTGTGGTTCTATAACGGCGCTCGCTCCGCCCTGCCGCAACTTGATGGGACGATCAGCCTTGCTGGTTTGCAGGCTCCGGTCTCGGTCATTCGGGATACACATGGCGTTCCGCACCTCACGGCGACAAAGCTGGAAGATCTTTTCTTTGTCCAGGGCTATGTGACGGCGCAGGATCGACTGTGGCAGATGGACCTCACGCGTCGCGCGGTGGGCGGTGAGATGGCGGAAATTTTTCCCGCGTCCAGCGCGCCGCCGCAGCCGGTGTCTCGCTCTACGGCTGCTGTGCGTCCGCGCCAGACCTGGGTGGACTATGACAAGCAGCAGCGCACCATGCGCCTGCGCGTGATTGCCGAGCGCGTAACCCAGCAGCTACCAGCACGCGATCGCGCGTTTTTTGAAGCGTACGCCAAGGGCGTGAACGCTTTTATCGAACAGCACAGCAAAACCCTCCCAATGGAGTTCAGCCTTCTGGGCTACAAGCCCCGGCCGTGGACGGCGACGGATTCCCTACTGGTCGGCATTGGCATGAGCCAATTGCTGAACCCGCAATATGAAACCGAATACTGGCGGGAAAAGATCGGCGCCAAGCTTTCAGCGGAACTAATGGCGGATTTGTATCCGTTTGATTCCCCGCGTGATCATCCGCCGGCCAGCGAAGCTGGAAGCAATTCCGGTGTGAATGTTCCAGTGCAAAACCCGCCGGCGGCTGCACCTCCTCAAAAAATCAGCCAGTCCCGTTCCTCTGTCGCTCCGCTGCGCCTTCCGACGCATGCTAATAACGACTCCTGCGAAGCGTGTCTGCCGGGATCGAATAACTGGGTGATCTCCGGCGCGCATACGGTTTCCGGCAAGCCGCTGCTATCGAACGATATGCACCTGCCGCATCGTGTCCCCGGCGTGTGGTATGAAGTACAACTCCACTCCGGCGACTTCAACGTTGAAGGCTTTTCCCTGCCCGGCCTGCCTTTCATCAGCGTGGGACACAACCAGCGCATCGCCTGGGGCTTTACCAATCTGAACCCGGACGTGCAGGACCTGTTTATTGAAAACTTCAACGCCGCGGGCGAATACCAGACGCCAACCGGCTGGCAGAGACCCGAGATCGATCATCAGGTTATCCACGTCAAAGGCAAGGCCGACGAGGCGATTGACATCGTGGTCACACGCCACGGGCCCATCATTACGCATCTGCTGCGTGGCGAAACGCGGCAGATCGCGCTGGGCTGGCTGGTCTATGATCCGCATGCCATCAGCGTGCCGCTGTTTGATCTTGATTCCGCGCAGAACTGGGACGAGTTCCGCAAAGCGCTTTCCAACTTTGCGACTCCATCACAGAACGTTGTCTATGCCGATATCGACGGCAACATTGGCTACCAGCCTATGGGCTTTGTGCCCATCCGCGCCAGCGGTGACGGCACCGTGCCTGTCAACGGCGCAGACGGCAAGCATGACTGGACCGGCTATCTGGATTTTGACAAGCTGCCCAGTCTGTACAATCCGCCGTCGGGGATTATCGCCACTGCCAACTCCAAAATCACGCCGACAGGCTATCCGTATGAACTAGCCACACAGTGGTTTCCGCCGTATCGAGTTGAGCGGATTTACAAAGTACTGAAGACCGATAAGAAGTTTTCGCCGGCTGACATGCTGGCCTTGCAGACCGATATTACTTCTGAATACGACCGCTTCTTTGCCGACAAGTTTGTGTACGCCATTGACCACAGCGCCAAAGCCACGGACCGCACTCGCAAAGCGGCAGACGCCATGCGCGGCTGGGATGGACGCATGCTGGCAGACTCCGTCGCGCCGACCATTGAAGTGCGCACCCGTCGCTATCTGTGGGAGATACTGCTGGAACCTAAACTCGGCAACGACGCGGAGAACTACGAGTGGTCCGAGGCCGCCGTGGCGCTGGAAAATATCGTGGCGAACCAGCCGGCGCGATGGCTGCCTCCGGGCTATGACAACTTCAATGACGTGCTGACGGCCGCAGTCGAAAAGGCGATCAAAGACGCGCCTGAAGATTTGAAAACCTGGAAGTATGGCGAGACGTATCCGGTGGTGATCAGCCATCCGGTATTCAACGGCCTTCCCATCCTGCACGGCCACATGAGCGTTGCCGGCCCCGGTACCAAGCCGCAATCCGGCGGAGGCTATACCGTCAAACAGGTTGGCCGCGGCTTTGGCCCGTCTGAGCGCATGACCGTGGATTTCTCCGACCTTGACGCGTCAACTTTCAACATCGTGCTGGGAGAATCCGGCCAGCCTTACAGCCCGCATTACATGGACCACTGGGACGCCTGGTATAACAACAAAACGTTTTCGCTCGCGTTCACCGATGCGGGCGTGCAGGCGACGAAGGCGCATGGGCTGAGGCTGGAACCGAAGTAGGGGCGATCCCCTAGAAAATTTCTCGCACTCGACGTCATGAGACCGCTGAAGTCTCGTTCATGCTGAGCAATGCGGGCCCTGCGACACTTCTTTTGCTCTGTCATCCTGAGCGGCACCTCGCGACGAGAGGAGCGAGGTAAAGTCGAAGGACCCCGATGCAGTGTCCTCTGCATTGGTGCATCAAGGCGTTCTTCCCGGAATGTTTCGATAGACCTCCCTGACGCAGCATGGTTTCAACCGGCACCTGCGGGGTCCTTCGACTCGCACGCGCGTTCACGCGCGCATCGCTCAGGATGACAGGTGCAAACGGCAACGATCTTTTCAATGTGATTCGCGCTGCAAATGCAACGACCTGCCGTTCCGGACTGCAAGCGAGGAATCTATTCCGCTGGTCTTCAGGGCTACCGCGATACGGCAGCGGAGCCGGTCCCTCACGCTTCGCGTTCGGGATGGCATGTTGTGGGGGGCGGGGATTTCTCACTTTCTGTCATCCTGAGCGGCACGGGAGAATCCGATCGGGGGAATCCGGTGATTGGAAACCCAAGACCTGCGCGCTTGCGAAATGCATTCTGAATGGAGTAGGGATCCCTCGCTTCGCTCGGGAGTAAAACAAGCGCCTACGGATCGATTTGCACCACGTCAAACGCTTTGCCCACCACGTCGATCTGGGTGACGCCCGGGGCGAGCACGTCAAGATTCGTATCGAAGATATCGAGCTCCGCCCCCTGGACGACGTAAATGATGCTGCGTCCGGAAATGGGCTGGAAGCCCGTAACGTCAAAGTTCTGGCGGAAGGCCGACTCTGCCGGAAAAGCTGCGGTGGAGGCAGAGGTGTTGAAGATGCTCAGGCAGCCGCGGACAGTATTGGCTGCCGTGCCCGGGTCAACGGTGCATCCGGTGGCGCCGACGTAAATGCGGTTGTTAGCAAAAGCCATCTTCTCATGGGTCCCGTCGGTGATCGGGATGGGGGCTCCGGCTGCGAATGTGGTGGCATTAATCACTGTCAAGGCGCCGCAACGGGAAAGCGGGCAGGCCGCGCTGGGACCGGTTGGAACCGGAGAGGGCGTTCCAGCCACATACAGATTGCTGCCGCTCAACAGTCCGACGGTCGCCCCAGAAACCGGAATGGGAGCGCTGAAGTTGGCGGCAGGATTGGTGAAGTCAACGAAGACCACGCTGGCCGCTGTGCCGCCGCATTCAGCGCCACAGTTCAGGACGAATGCCTGGGTCTCACCGCCATTAAATACGGCGGTGAATGGCTGGTCAAGATGCACGGTGTCAGTTATGGTCTGGATTGTTGAAGTAGCGGTATCGACCACAAAAAAGGTATGCGTGTTGGGTACAACCTGCGCCTGCGGATCAGGAAAAACCAGCAGCTTGGTGCCCTTGGGACTCATGACCAGGCGGCGCGCATTGCCAATACGAAGGACCGGGCGGGCGATGCCGGTGGTGGTATCAACCGATTGCACGAAACCAAAGCCGCGCATGGCGGACCAGGCATTTTTACCGTCGGGCGTAATGGCGATGTCAAATGGCAGATCACCAATCGGGGCAACGAAAGTTACCGCTTCTGTAGCGTTATCGATGATTGCGATATCGCTGCCGGTGCCGTCCATGGCAATGGTGGTGCCGCCGGCCGTAACCATTTTGGTGGGCGATGTTGCGCCAAGGGTTTTGGCTGAGAAAACGTCTTTTTGCGCATCCATCACGTTCACGGTGTTGGACGCCGTGTTGGAAAGCAATACTCGTTTTTTCAAACCGGTTGGCTTGGGTGCAGAGCTACTGCTGCTGGAACCGCAGCCAGCCACGGCAAGTGCCAGGCCCGCAATCAAAAAGTGTGAAAGATAGCTGTTTCGCCGCATTCTTTAATTAGACCGTTTCCTCTATGAGCCGCGCCAAATGGTGTAGAAATCGCGATTATAGCAGAGGCGCTTTCAAGCGCCCTGAGACCTCCGCCGCTCGCTCATACGGCATTTGCCGCACGCGCGATTCCGGACAGGGCTCTCCCCTGGCAATCCATAGAACGCACTGGAATGCGCTCTATGCAGAAAATCTTGCCACTCCCTGCTCATCCTTGGCGTCAATAAAGCAGGCTAAGGTATCCTTTGTAGGTGACGATGGCGAATGATCTTCTAACCCGGTTGAAACAAGGTCCCGTCCTGTGCGACGGAGCAATGGGCACTTTGCTCTATGCCAAAGGCGTGTTCATCAATAAGTGTTATGACGAGCTGAATCTCACCCAGCCGGACCTGATACGTAATATCCATCAGGAATATCTGAACGCCGGGGCTGAGATTATTGAAACCAATACTTTCGGCGGCAATTCTTTTCGACTGGGCCGCCATGGGTTAGCCGACAAAGTAAATGAAGTCAATCAGAAGGGTGCAGAACTGGCCCGCGAGGCGGCGGACGCTTTCAACCTGAAAAAAGCCGCGAACGTTTTAGTGGCGGGATCGATTGGTCCTCTCGGATTGCGCATTGAGCCTTTGGGCAAAACATCGCGCGAGGAAGCCCGCGCTTCATTTCGCGAACAGATCACCGCACTGGTAGCTGGTGGCGTTGACGTGCTCATGCTGGAAACATTCGGCTATCTGGAAGAACTCCATCAGGCCATTCTGGCCGCGAGAGAAATTGCTCCGGACAAGTTACTGGTAGCACAAGTAACCATTGATGAAGACGGCAACTGTCTGGACGGCGCCAGCCCAGAGACGTTTACTTCCAAGCTAAATAGCTGGGACGTGGACGTGATTGGCTGCAACTGCAGTGTTGGGCCGGTGGCCATGCTGGAAGCCATTGAGCGCATACGCCGACTTACGGACAAGCCGCTGGCTGCGCAGCCCAATGCCGGCATTCCCCGCAGCATTGAAGGACGCAACATCTACTTATGCTCGCCGGAATACATGGCCAGCTACGCGCGCAAGTTTGTGAACGCCGGCGTAAACCTGGTGGGCGGCTGCTGCGGGACCACGCCCGAGCACATCAAGGCAATGAACTCCGCCTTGCGCATGGCTGATGCAAAGGGCAAAACCGGAGGCTTTCGGGTAATCACTGAAGCCAAGCGCGAGTCCAGCATAACGCCGCCGCCTTTGTCGCAACGATCCAACCTGGGCAAGAAATTGGCTGCGGGGGAGTTTGTAACGCTGGTGGAAATCGTACCGCCCAAGGGCGTTGACTTCCGCAAAGAAGTGGAGGGTGCCAAGTTTCTGAAAGCCGCCGGCATTGACGCCATCAATATTCCTGACAGCCCGCGCGCCTCCGCCCGCATGAGCAACATGGCGCTCTGTCTTCTGGTGCAGCAGCAGGCCGGGATTGAAACCGTTCTCCACTTCACCTGCCGCGACCGCAACGTGTTGAGCATGCAGTCTGAGCTGCTGGGCGCTTACACCACAGGACTGCATAACCTGATTTGCATTACCGGCGATCCGCCCAAGCTGGGCAACTACCCCGACGCTACCGCGGTGTTTGACGTGGACGCAATTGGACTGGTGAACATTGTTCGCAATCTGAATCACGGGCTGGATGTGGGCGGGAACCCGATCGGATCCGGAACCAGGTTCATGATCGGCGTGGGAGCGAACCCGGGGATTGTGAACATTGATGAAGAAGTGCGCCGCTTTGAATATAAAGTCGAGGCGGGTGCAGAGTACGCAGTGACGCAGCCGGTCTTTGATATCGCGCTACTGGAGCAGTTCCTGCGCCGCATCGACCATCATCGTGTTCCGGTGCTGGCGGGAATCTGGCCGCTTACCAGCGTGCGCAACGCCGAGTTCATGAAGAATGAGCTGCGCGTTTCCGTGCCGGACGCAATCATTGATCGCATGGCCCGCGCACCAAACGCTGACGCTGCCCGCGCCGAGGGAATCCTGATCGCCCGCGAAATGCTGCATCAGGTCCGCGGTCTGGTGCAGGGAGCGCAAGTAGCTGCTCCGCTGGGGCGCTACTCGTCCGCGATTGATGTGCTCGATGGTATTGGCTCCGCTACGGCGGCAGGTTAAACCTTTACTTTAAATTCAGGGTCGGCTCGCCTTATTCGGAGAGACTTTTTACATATTCATAAAGCGGCATACCAAAGAAGTCAGTGACGCGTCCGGAAAGCCGAAAGCCGTTGCGTTCGTAAAAACATATTGCCCGCTTGAGCGGTTCGGTTGTATCCAGAGTAACGCGAGTGCATCCCTGGAGACGTAGTTCGGTTTCTGCATGTTCCAGTAGTTGTTGAGCTACGCCTGCTCCCTGCCAGGCTTCGAGAACCGCCATTCCGCGGAGATGGCCTTCTTGAGGACTGACCACGTTGCAAGCGACGGTTCCGATTATGTCGCCATTGTTGCGGCCTACGGCCACGAGCACCTTCATGAGCTTCATTCGATGCTTGAGGGTTTCAGAGGAAAGCACTGTATCCAAGAACGCTTCTGAGGAATAGTAGTGACTATATGGTGCAAAGGCTTCAGCCAGGCAGACGAGGATTGAAGCCACCTCAGCCTCAACCGCTGGTCGGATAATGAAAGACATATCGTCACCATGTTTGTAAAAACAGCTCGTGACATACTTCTGCAGATTGAGACATAGATTGGGACGCAGCTGAACAGGATTGGTTAGAAAACTTTGAGGGTTTTCTTCCGGGATCGGTACTGAATGGTTTTCATTTTTATTCGTATTTTGTGGAAAAATAAGCAGAGCGTCTCCGGCTTATCGGGGTAGAATGTGCCAATGGAGTTTCGGCTCGGTGCCTAAGTTTGAGGACTGCCTTCAGCGTCTGGAACAAATCGTCGACGAGCTGGAAAGAGGCAATGTCCCTCTTGAACAGGCTTTGAAGCTCTTTGAAGAAGGGTTGAAGCATTCGACTTCTTGTCGTAAGGAACTTGAGGAAGCCGAAGGCAAAGTCGAAATTCTGCTCCGGCAAAATGGAAAGTTGCAGCCTGAGCCCTATGAACCTGCCACCGAACGGGCTCAGTCGGTTAAGAAATAATTTCCCCTGCAGCCTGCGGAAATCCCGCAGCGTAAAAATCTAAGCGGAAGCGTTCCAAAGTGTTTTCGCACAGCCAATGAGGAAGTGTTTCATGAGACCGCTGAGTGTAGTTGTCGCGCAAAGCAACAGCAAAACTGCGGAAATGTTGGCGAAGTCGCTGTATAACCATTTCCGTGTGGTGCATCTGGCCGGCGATGTGGATGAGCTGCGTTTAGCCATCCCCAGACACCGTGCTGATGTGGCGATCGTTGACCTTGAACTTGCCGCATTCAGTGAAGTGCGGCAGCTCAAGCGGGATTTTGCAACCACCACTATTGTCTGTACACATCGACTGGCCGATGAAGAGATGTGGACCGCTGCGCTGGCTGCTGGCGCGAGCGATTGTTGTTACTCGTCTGATGTGCGGGCCATCGTGCTGGCCGCCTGCCATACCAAGCTCGTGGCCCACGCGCACGCAGCCTGAAAAAGATCTGTGTACCCCTCCTCCGTCCAAATCAAAAAGGGAGCGTTATAAAGCGCTCCCTTTTGATTGCTCGATTCGCTTCGAGATCCGCCGATCACCCGGTTTCCCGATCATCCGATCTCTTGTTTTATACTCAGTATTCATGCTGAAAGAGATCCTTGCACAAGGCCAGCGCACCATTGATGCGTCACTGGAAAAGCTTCTACCCGCAGCTACGCAGCGGCCAGACTCCATTCATCAGGCGATGCGGCACAGTGTTTTTGCCGGAGGCAAGCGCCTGCGCCCGATTCTGTGCATGGAAGCTGCTCGCATGATTGCCGGCCATCTGCCTGAAGGCGTGGAAGAACTGGGCAGCGCACTTGAAATGCTGCACACCTATTCCCTGATTCATGACGATCTGCCCGCGCTCGATAATGACGATCTCCGCCGCGGTAAGCCGACCTGCCACGTCGTCTTTGGTGAGGCTCTTGCCATCCTCGCCGGCGATGGGCTCCAGACGCAGGCGTATGAAGTGCTGGCGCGGCTGAAGTGTCCGGCGGAATCTCGCGTAAAAATCATTGAAGAAATTGCTCGCGGCACCGGCACGGTGGACGGAATGATCGGCGGGCAGGTAAAAGATCTGGAAGCTGAGCGCCAGCGTCCCGATGCGGCGACTCTGGAATACATACATCGTTCCAAGACGGGTGCGCTCATCACTTCTAGTTTGGTCAGCGGAGGCATATATGCCAATGGTTCATTGGCAGAGATCCAGCGCCTGCGCGACTTTGGCCGCGCGATTGGACTGGCATTCCAAATCGTGGACGATGTGCTTGATGTCACCCAGTCATCCGAGCAGCTCGGCAAGACTGCAGGAAAAGATACAGCTTCAGAAAAAGCTACCTACCCTTCCCTTTTTGGGATAGATGAATCTCTGCGGCGGGCAGACACGTTGGTCGCTTCAGCCTGTAATGCCCTCGATTCATTCGCCCAGCGCGCGCAGACTTTAAAGGACCTGGCCCACTTTCTGGTGCAACGCAAAAACTAGCCGAATCTAAGGCAGCATCTGGGACGAAGTGAAAAGTGCTTCATTCCTCCTGCGTCGGCATGTTAGTATTCCCTCGCATATTTGTCCCTTGGAAACACGTGCAAGAAATCAACAACTACCGGCGGTATGCTCCGCCGCATGATGCCTTACAACAAACAATCCGTTTTGTATTGCTGTACGTACTTCAAAGGACGCTTGTCGGAAGCAGCTAAAGGCTCCGTATGCGGCCTGAATGTGCTCTCGACAGACAATCAAAAAATCGGAAGGGAGAACTACCAATGACGAAGTCTGTGCGTTTACTGCTTATGGGTGCGGCTCTGACAGGATTTGTGGCTGGCCAGAATGCCTTCGCTCAGGAACCTGCCAAGGATGACACCAAAAAGTCCGACGACGCTAGCGGCAAAAAGGCCACCAAGGCCAGCAAAAAAGATAAGCACGCTTGCAAAGGCCAGAACTCCTGCAAAGGCAAGGGTGGCTGCGGATCGACCAAAGGCAAGAACGATTGCAAAGGCAAGGGTGAGTGCCGGACAGATGGCAAGCCCATGGCGCCAGAGGGCGATAAGAAATAACCACGGATCCTCTCAGTTGTTGAGGAGGACCGGTGGATTGCCGCTGGTCCTCTATTTTCAGAATCGTTCAACGTTCCCCGCTTTCATCATCACAGGTTTATGCCCGCAAATCGCTTCAACGGATACAAAGACTTCGGCGTAGGAATCGGGCTGCGCATTCCTCACTACAACCACATATTTGAAAAAAAACCGGTCGTCGACTGGTTTGAAATTATTTCTGAAAATTACATGGTGGAAGGCGGCCGGCAACTCCAGGTGCTTGATCAGATACTGGAACGCTACCGCGTGGTGCAGCACGGCGTCTCCATGTACTTTGGTTCGGCTGAACCGCTGAACCGCGAACACCTTCGTCGCCTGAAGAAACTGGTTAAACGCACCAATACGCCCTGGCTCACTGACCATCTCTGCTGGGGCAGCGTGGACGGCCGTTACTCGCACGACCTTCTTCCCATGCCTTATACCTTTGAAGCCGCCAAGCGTACCGCGCAAAAGGTCCGCGAAGCGCGCGACTTTCTCGAAGTGCCTATCGCTGTCGAAAACGTGAGCAGTTACGCCGAGTATCATGTCTCTGAAATGACAGAGTGGGAATTCCTGAACGAAGTGGTGGAAGACGCCGATTGCGGCATTCTGCTTGACGTCAACAATATTTACGTCTCATCCCGCAATCATAGTTTTGATCCGTTTGAATATCTGCGAAGCGTGCCTGCGGAGCGTGTGGCCCAGATTCACGTCGCCGGACACTCTAACTTCGAAAAATATATTCTCGATACGCACGATCATCCGGTCCTTGATCCGGTGTGGCAGCTTTACGCGAAAGCCATTGAACTGGCGGGCCCCACGGCAACCCTTCTGGAATGGGACGACCACATCCCTTCTTTCGATGAGGTCCATAAGGAAGCGCTGAAAGCGAAACAATACATTCCAGCCAGCTCGGCGGTGGCGTCATGAACACGAGCCACATGAATTTGGAACAGCTCCAGCGCGCCGTCTTTGACGTGGTGCGGCAGCCGCTTACCGAAGATGAGCGCATGCGCGAACTCACCCTCGACGGCCGCTCCACGAAGGCCATCGCGGAAGAAATAGTAAAGCCGAATGACCGGCTCACTTCCGTCGAGCGCCTGGAAATCTACAATCGCGTTTATTGGTTCCGGCTTCTCTCTTCTCTTGCCGACGACTTTCCCGGTCTGCGCGCCGTCATCGGACAGGAGCAGTTTGACAAAGTGCTGCTCGGCTATCTGACCGAGCTTCCATCGCAGTCTTATACATTGCGCGATCTCGGTTCGAGGCTGGAAAGCTGGCTGCGCACGCACCCTGAATTTACCGCCGGCAACGAACGCATGGCGCTGGATATGGTCCGCCTGGAGTGGGCAGATATTGAGGCCTTTGATGCCGCTGAATATCCCGTCCTTACGCAGGGCGAACTGGGCAGCCTGGGCGAAGATCCCGTTTTTCATTTGCAGCCCAATCTTCAGTTGCTCGATCTCGCCTATCCGGTGGATGAGCTGCTGCTCAAAGTGCGCGAAACCGAAGACCCGGAAACTGATATCTCCAGCAACGTGGTCATGATGGACCACTCAGATTCCGCTCCGCGCAAGCAGCTGCCTTTGCCCAGCAGCAAAAAGGTTTTCCTCGCTGTCCATCGCCAGGAAAACATCGTGTATTTCAAGCGGCTGAAGCCGGAAGGCTTTGCGCTCTTGCGCGCCTTGCAGCAGGGTCAACCACTCTCGCAGGCGATTGAAACGTCAGTCAACTGGTCCGGGAAAAAACTGGAGCGCGTGATGGAGCAACTGCATGACTGGTTTGCCAACTGGTCGCAGTTGGGTTGGTTCTGCCGTCCCCCGGAAAATGAATCCCAACAATGAATGCCCTATTACAGAAAGCGGAAGTCGCCTATGGATGGTTTCTTACAGCCGTAAACTCGCTTCAATCGCCTTTTCTGCTGCTGATCCGGCTCTTCTGGGGATGGCAGTTCTGGCAAAGCGGATGGGCCCACCTGACCAACATGCCCAAATTCATCGAATTCTTTCAAGGCCTGGGCATTCCCGCGCCGTCGCTGAACGCACATTTCATCGCCGTGCTGGAAGCTGGTGGGGGTATTCTGCTCGCTCTCGGCTTGGGCTCTCGCCTCATTTCATTGCTGCTCGCCGGAGACATGTTTGTAGCATTCGTGGTCGCTGACCGCGAAGCGCTGCAATCGATCTTTTCTGACACAGACAAGTTCTACGCCGCGGCGCCTTATACACTGCTGTTTGCTTCCTTAATTATTTTGATCTTCGGGCCGGGAAAAATTTCACTCGATCACCTCATTGCGACTTATCGCAAGAAACACCCCAGTACCGCTACTGCTGCAGCAAGCTGAGACAAATGTTAGTCTGGCAATCATGGGAGTTCATCACCTCAGCCCAGTTCTCGTGATACTCGCGCTCCTGGCATTTCCGGCGAATCTTTCGCTGGCACAGGATAGTGGTTCCGATCATGCGGTAGTGAAAGTCCCTGGCGCCACCATCGACGTGACGCTGCCCAGCGGGCCGATGAAATTGTCGCGGGACGAATTGCTTGGCTGGGTAAAGGCGTCTGCCACCACCGTGGCCAATTATTACGGACACTTCCCTGTCCCGCATCTCACATTGCGCATGCGCGAAACCTCCGGCTCCGGCATACGCCACGGTGTTACTTATCCCAAAGATGGCGGCCTGATCTTCATTGGTGTGGGTACCAGCGCCGATATTGCCGCAACCAAAGACGACTGGGTTCTGGTACATGAAATGATCCATCTCGCGTTCCCCTCTATGGAAGACGAGCATCACTGGATTGAAGAAGGAATTTCCACCTACGTTGAGCCCGTGGCCCGCGCCCGTACGGGAGGCATGTCTGTAGACGAGGTTTGGAGAACTTTTGTGCGCGATATGCCGAAAGGCCAACCGGCTCCGGGTGATCAGGGTTTGGATAAAACCCCTACCTGGGGTCGCACCTACTGGGGCGGCGCAATATTTTGTCTGCTCGCCGATGTGCGCATCCGCGAACGCACCAAAAACCAGAAAGGTCTGGAAGATGCGCTGCGCCGCATCAATCGCGGCGGGGGAAACATTTCTGAAGACTGGGACATAGGCAAAGCCCTGGCCATGGGCGACAAAGCTACAGGCACAACCGTCCTGCGCGATCTTTATAACGAAATGCGCGACAAGCCCGCGCCCGTTGATCTCGACCAGCTCTGGAAAAAACTTGGTATCGCAATGAAAGACGGCGTAGTCACCTTCGACGACAAAGCGCCGGAAGCAAATATCAGGAAGGCGATCACTGTGCCTTCCCCTTCCACAACGTCCCGACGCTAGATTGCTACCACCAATCTCCTTTAGGACAAACGGCTGCTCCGCCTTTTTTCTTACCTGAAGGCACGTGACATGAAGTAATGGATGATGCCAGTTTTCCCAATATTCGCGTATCGTCGGTAAGGCGATCGGGCGTGGTTTGCAGAATAAGAATCATGTTGCTGCGAGCTGAATCGAAAACTGCCATCAGGGCAATTCGGACCTTATTATCAGGCAGGTCGTTACGGCATGTGAATGCCCCCTGGTCAAACAATTTCAAATCCTGCGATACGAACGATCCCGCACAGAATTGCTGGGCAAATTCTTCGGAGGTGAGCGGCTGAGGAATCGAGCCGTCATAGGCATCATTTCTGCTTCGATTGGCATGGTAGCGAAGAGTGATGGACGGCACAAAACCGCTTATTGGACGCATGATGGACGAGCGGCCCGGCGGAAGACAAGCGGAAGGCTTATCAAGAAAAAGCACTGTGCCTTCCTCCACACCGGACCATTTCTTGGGCAGCGAGCAAAAACTTATCCCTGCCGGCACCTTCATCATCAGGCCGAAATTTCGCGTGACATAAAGGTTCGGAGCCGGCTTGGCAGCGGACTGCGCGTTCACGGATGCTGACAAGCTAGTCAGCAGCGCGAGCGCACTCAGTAACTTCACGAAAAGTGGATTCACGGTACCCTCATCAAAATTGAGATCACCCGCCGCATTCGCAATGACTCTAAGCTGACTTTCATGTTCCTTAGTAATGGAATCTATAGCGCAGCTGCACGCTCACCATCCTCGGATCGCTCACGTGCGAGCCGCCAAAGCTGTTGGTTCGGTCAATGAAATAGCGCTTGTCCGCCAAATTCGTTGCCGTCAGCTTGGCTGACCAGTTCTCGCCAAATGAATGGCCCACAGACAAATCCACAGTCGCATAGCTAGGCAGATGTCCGGGGCCATCGCCATCGAGAAAGCCTGATCCGGCCGTCACGTTGCCGGAAAGCCAGCTTCTGGCAGGAAGCAAAGCAGTAAATCCTGTGCTCAAGGTGTGCCGCTGATCGTGATCAAGGAAGAAGAAACCAGCGTCCGGTGGCGCAAAATCAGTGAGTCCCCCGGTGACCCCACCCGAGCCTTCCACCGACTGGTGGGAGTAGGCGAGGTGCAGATCGATCTTCTTAAATAATTTCGGCGAGCGCACCGCAGCCTCATACCCAAGAATACGTACGCTCTGGATGGTAAGAGGAATAAACAAGCTTGAGTTTCCCAGCGCATCATGATCGAAGAAGTTGTGCGCGCCGGTGCGGAAGTGATCAAAATCGAGTGTCCAGCCGTGGACGGGAATGGTCAAACCAATATCGTGTTGCTCGTCGCGTTCGCCACGCAGAGGCAGAAATCCCTGATCGGGAGACACCGCAGTAAGCACGTCGCTGGAAACCGTATCCAGCGGAGGCGCCTGGTAGTAGCGGCTATAAGAGCCGCGCAGCACCCAATGCAGGCGCGGAACCTGGATCGCAATCCCCAGCCTTGGGCTTCCCGTTGTTTCTGTCACCAGTCCAGCGAAACGCGTGAAACGTACGCCTGCCGTCAAGGACAGCCATGAAGACGCTTTGTACTGGTCCTGAATCCAAACGGCTTCAAGATCGCCTCCGACCTTCTGCCGTGTAAGCGGTACATTCACCGAAATGGCAGTCGGGGGAACCGTACTACCGTCAAAGCTTGTGCCGGCGAGGCCAAACAGCGTGTTGTCGTGCTGGGCAAAGCCATAAAAACCAATGCTGGCATTATGCCGCCCTTTCACCACGTTAACTGCGGCTTGGCCACCGGCATAAGAAGAGGCACGATTGTCAGTGGTTACCAGACGCTGGTCAGGCGCTCCCAGTCCCTCAAATGCCGCGCGATTGAAATGATAGGAAGGCGACAGGGTCAGTAAAACGCCAGGGCCGAAAGTATGTATCCATGAAAGACTGCCAAAGATGTCCTGCTCGCGTTCACGGTCCCGAACGCCTGCAGTTTGCAGGTCGAGATCATTCGGCACCTGATAAAAGTCGGTCCGGGCAGAACCGACAAAGCGGAGCTGGTCTTTGGGCGTGGCATTGAAGATCAAAGAAGTAAACGCTCCTCCGCCGGCAGCCTGGTTGTGCAGGTTGTCAGTCGTGGGCGTCTCCAGGCCGTGGTCCGTGCGATTGCCGTTCACGCTGAAGTAATACGCGGAACGGTCATTGTGGTCGCCAAAGCTCAATTGATTGTCCGTTGAATTGAGATTGCCGTAACTGGTAACAAGCTCTGCCTGCCGCGAGCGCTCAAAGCCGGAACGCGTCACCACATTGAACACGCCGTACGTCCGGTCGCCGGACTCGGCGGAAAAACTGCCGCGCTGCACTTCCATGTAATCAATATCTTTGGGATCGAACTGCGGCCCCACATTTGTTGCAATGTTCGTGTTGGGAACGGGAACGCCATCAATCGCCCACGTGACCTGGTGTCCACCGCGGACATGCAGCTGATCGTGGACCATGGAGGCGCCGGGGACGAAATCCGTGATCATTGACATGGAGTTGGTACGGTCCGCGCCCGGCGTCTGCGCGATATCGCTCCGGCTCACCAGCGCCTGCGGAGTGGCTGAAGAAGGATTTACCATTTCCGGCGCGCCAGATACGTCTACCGTCTCCTGATGTTGCGCAAGCGCCAGTGCAAAATGCATTTCCTGCACGTTGCCGGAGGTTACCGTCGCCGATTGCTGTGCCGCCGCAAATCCGGGCGAGACGATCTTGATGTCGTACTCGCCCACAGGCACGTTAGAAAGGAGCGCCATTCCCTCTTCATTCGTTGTGCCGGTGGTCTTGAATGCCGACGTGCGGCTCTGCGCTTCAACCTGCGCACCTTGAATCGGTCGATGCTGCGGATCATGCACAATGGCCTTGATCGTGCCAAAAACAGAGGCAAACGCGGCCGAAGAAGCAAGCAGAGCCCACAAAATTGTGATTGCGATATATCGCTTTAACATTTTCAATCCCCGGGAACCCACGGGCAGGTTCCGTATCCGTTATGACTCGTTAACAAACCGGCTCATCCCTGAGAAACGCTTCCAAGACAAGTGAATACAGCCGGACAAATAGCCGCCATGTCTTGAGCAAGGCTTAGTCAGACAGATTGCGAGCACGCGCCGAAGGCTGAGTCCAGACCCGGCTGTCGCTTTCTCTGCTTAAAGCTTTGCTTTAGGCGACGGGAGGGCCGCGATCAGTATGGGAAGAAAAACCGACGATGGTGAATGTAACGGGAGCAAACTGGATTTCCCGCTCGCTCACTGCCGGTGGGGGAAGAGAAGAGTTTGTTGAGACTGCGGCTCCGCTCCGGAGATGTCCGGGTGTGCAGCAATCCATGGGACACTTGGCGTCATCGGGCGCCGTGGAGAAAGCTGTTTTCGATTCTGGCGCAGCATCTGCCTGATGGTGATGATGCTGGTGCGCCGGGCGATCACAATGAGTTGCGGCCATCGCATGACATGAAACCGCCTTCCCAGTTCCCGTGCAGGCCGCTGCCATAATAGGCGAGAGCATGGACGAAAACAGAGCTGCCACAACCGTGATGGATAAGAATCGCCGCATCTTACAAATCGAAATATACCTTTATTTTTGGCTGGAAGGCAATGAGATTCATGGTCGCGGAACATTAATTCAGTTAATCTTGCGCTTCGCGGCAGAGCCAAATACTACTAATAGCTGATATCTATAGAGTGCTTCGCATGCCTCCGGTTACAACAGAAGAGACATAACTTTAGTCACGTGCGCGATGTTTTCCCAGATAAAAATAAACTGCGGGCGTCACGATGAGGGAGAGCACCATCGAAACCAGGATTCCGCCGATTACGGCAATGGCCAGCGGTTGCAGCATCTCTGACCCTGCGCCAAGGGCAAACGCCAGCGGCAACATGCCCGCCATAGTCGCCAGCGCGGTCATAAAGATTGGACGTAAGCGGCGGCGTCCAGCCTGAACCATGGCTTCTTCCGGCTCAAAATTTGCATGAGCGAACTTCTGGTTGGCGTCGAGCAACAGAATTCCATTCTTGGCCACAATGCCGATCACCATAATCATTCCCATCAATGACGCCAGGTTCACGGTCTTCCCTGTAACCAGCAGAGCCAGGAACACGCCGGAGATAGAAAGCAGTGCCGAACTCAAAATGGCCACCGGCGCAGAGAAGTTGCGGAACTCAAACAGCAACACGGTAAATACCAGAACGATAGCCAGTACCAACACTACCGCCATGTCATGAAAATCTTTTTGCTGTTGGGCGTAGAGGCCGCCATATGTCACTCGGATGGAGGACGGCAGATGCAATCCAGCCACAACCTTCTGTACCTTGGCCACACCAGTGCCCAGGCTCATGCCTTCCAGTCGCGCGGTTACTTCCACCTCTCGCTGCAGGTTCTCCCGCATTATTTCGGTTTGTCCGGGCAGCTCATTTATCTGCGCCAGAGATCCCAGCGTTGCGGTCCTTCCGGACGAACTGACCAGCAGCGTATTGCTCATCGCATCCATGGACGCGCGGTTCTGGTCAGGGAAACGCACTCGAATGCTGTAGGCGCGGTTGTTGGCGATGAGTTGATTGCTCGCTGTGGCTCCCTGCAATATCGCCGTCGCGTCCGTGGAGACTTCTTCCGCCGTGAATCCTGCTTTCGCCGCGACCGTGGAATTCACCCTGAATTCCGCCGCCGGGCCACTCATGGTGTTCTCAATACCGTTCTTCAGATCGACTACACCCTGGATTTTTCCGATGGCATCGGCCACGCGCTGCGCCTGCTCTTCCAGAAGTTTCGCATCTTCAGAGAACAGTTTAATCACCACAGGTTCCGGCGCGCCGGTCAGATCGCCGATCATGTCCTGCAAAAGCTGCTTTAAGTCGACATCGACCGCCGGCTCCTCTTTCTTAATGGTTGCGCGAACGTCAGACATGATGTCGTCAATGGCTCGGCTTCTTTTGGCTTTCAATTTTACTGAGATATCGCCAGTATTGGCTTCAGTTACGGCAGCCAACCCAAGCTGGATTCCGGTGCGTCGCGACGTGCTCTCCACTTCAGGCGTATCCCGCAGAATCTCTTCCACGTGAGAAATCATGCGGTCAGTTTCCTGCAGCGAGGTTCCGGGCGGCGTGAGGTAATCGACAATGAAGCCGCCCTCATCCATTTCCGGAAGCAGGTCTGATCCGAGAAAAAAGTAGCAGCCTCCGGAGATGGCAACTAACGCAGCCGCTCCAACCAGCAGCCAACGCGGATGCTCCAGCGCGCGGCGCAGCCAGCGTTCATAGAATTCAATCACGCGGCCAAAAAAACCTTTCATCGAAGCTTCTTCCGCCGCCATCAGGTTGCGTATTTCCTGGTCAACGTCTCCATTCTCAGCGGCCGGAGCCTCAACACTGCTCTTGCGCCGCAGCAGGAACAGGCTGAGGGTCGGTGTCCAGGTAAGAGCAAGAATTAGCGACGTAAGCAAGGCCGCACACATGGTCACGGCCAGCGCACGAAAGAACGCTCCGTTTACCCCGGTCATGGTAATCAGGGGCAGAAAGACTACGATCGGCGTTAGAGTGGAACCAATGAGCGGAACCGTAATCTCAGACAACGCACTCTGGATGGCTTCCACTCTTCCCTGACCGGCGTCGCGATGCAGCACAATGTTTTCCACCACCACGATGGCGTCGTCGATGACTAGACCGACCGCTGCAGCAAGACCGCCGAGCGTCATCAGGTTGAAGCTTTGTCCCAGAAGCTTGAGCACGATGAAGGTCACAAAAATCGTTACTGGAATCACCAGTCCAGCCACGATCGAACTGCCCCAGTCGTGTAAGAAGACGATGAGCACAATCGCGGAGAGAATCAGTCCCAGAAAAATTGCGTCGCGCACGCTCTTGATGGAGTCCTGCACGATGCCTGACTGATCATAAAAAGGTGTGAGATGGATTCCGGGCGGTAGCGTCCGGCGAATGCGGTCAATTTCCGCATGGACTTCGTTCGCCACAACCACGGTATTACTGTCCGGCTGGCGATTAATATTCAGGAGCACCGCTGGTTTGCCGTCGGCGCGAACAATGGTATAGATCGGCTTGACCGACTCCTGCACGGTTGCCACGTCGCCAATGCGGACAGGTATTCCTGCCTGCGTACTCTTTACCACGATGTTTGCCAGTTCGTCCGCTGTCCGCGCCTGGCCGTTTACCAGGCCCAAAACCAATTGATGATTGCGCTCAAACAGTCCGGGTGAATCCACCAGGTTGGTTGCCTTGACTGCATTCAGAATGTCAGTAACGGTCATGGCAGCGGCCAGCAGCCGCGCCGGACTGGGTGTGATCTGGAACTCAGGCTCCTGTCCGCCCTGGACAACCACGGTAGCCACGCCGGTCATACGGTTCAGCCGCGGGGAAATATCATACGTCGCCATCTCCCAGAGACGACTTTGTGGAACGGAATCCGACGTCAGGCTATAACCCATGATTGGAAACGACGCGAACGTCAGTCGATGACTGGTAATTTTGGCGGTAGGCGGCAGCTCACTGGCGATTTTGGACAGCGCGGAATCCACTAGCTGGAGCGTCTGAAACATGTCGACCTGCCAGTTGAAGAACAAATCAACCTCTGCCGACCCGCGGCTCGTGATGGAACGCACGATTTCCAGCCCCTGGACGCTGTTGACCGCCTGCTCAACCGGACGTGTAATCGTAACCATCATTTGATCGATGGGCATCACGCCGTTATCAATGCCGATCACGATGCGGGGAAAATCCGTAGAAGGAAAAACAGAAACAGGAATGTTGAACGCCTGATACGCGCCAACCAGCGCAATCACAATAATTAGAAAAATGACGGAGCTTGAGTTATGCGCAAACCACTGCCGCTTAGGCGTTGCGGCCTTCTCGCCAGCGTGGTTGGTGACCTTGGGTTCATCCGCCATCTGGCTTAGTCCTTTGCGCCGCTGTCGTTCTTGCCGCTGGCATTTGGTTGCGCGGCCTTTTTGCCGTCCGCGGCAGGCTTCGTTTTTGCGCCATTGCCCGCTGCTGGCTTGTCTTTCCCGGCTTTACCTGTATTACTGGCTTTGTCCGCACCGGCTTTATCTGCATTGGCTTTGTCTGGAGCGGCTTTGGCATCGTCGGCACCCTTGCCTGACTTTGTGTCGTCATCTTTGGAGCCTTCGCCGGCCGATTCACTATCCGGCTTTTCAACTTTTACCTTCGTCTTATCCGGCAGGCCGTAAGCTCCTTCGGTCACCACAACTTCACCCGGCTTCAAGCCGGAGACAATCTGCACTTGCTGGCCGGTCTGGATGCCGGTTTTCACGTCACGGCTGCTGGCCTGGTTTTGTCCGTCGACGACCATCACCTGGGCTGCGTCGCCCTTGGCATTGATTAGTGCGGCAGAGGGAACTACCAACGCGTCTTTGATCGTTTGCGCTGTAATGGCAATCTGCGCCGTGGTGCCGGGACGCAACTGCTGGTCAGCATTTGGCGCCTGCACCCAGACTTCGACCGTAGTGCTATTGGGATCAAGCGCCGGACTGATAAGAGAAACCTTGCCGTTAATAGGCTTCTCCAGTCCAGCCAGCGAAATCGTGGCTGCGTCACCTTTATGGAGTTGCAGGGCATCGGTTTGCGGAATGTGTGCCTTGGCGATGACCTGTGAGACATCCATTACTATGAGCAGCGGCGCAGCAGTGGAAGCCATTTCGCCGGGGTAAAGGGGACGGTCGGTAATGAACCCTGTAATCGGGCTGCGAACTTCAGAATAGCTGAGCTGTGCTTCAGAATTGAGCAGTTTCCCTTTCGCCGACGTGAGCTGCCCGTTGGCCGTCTTGATGGCGCCTTGCTTGCCAACTGCGTTCAGTCCGTCCAGATGTCTCTTCGCGATGTTATAGGCGCTGCGGGCCTGGGCCAGCGAGACAGCGGCTGCATCCAGATCTTTGCGAGGCAGCGCGCCCTGCTTGAACAAGTCTTGCCGGCTGTTGAACAGCTTCTGCTGCGCGTCCAGTTCCTGTTGGGCTGTCTGCAAGTCAAGCTCAGCCTTCGCATTCTCCTCCGGCAAAGTGGCGCCTATGGTCGTGCTATAGGCGGCTTCAGCCTGCTCGTATGCGCCTTTATTATCGAGCGCCGCGGCGGAAAGATCGCGATTTTCCAGCGTGGCCAGCAGCTGGCCCTGGCGCACTTTTTGCCCGCGCACGACGTAAAACTTTTTCACCGGAGCATTGATCTTGGGTGTGATCGCTGACTGGGCTACGGGAAAAATGATGCCTTCTGTGTTCACCACGCGAGAAATATCGGCGGTGGCAGCAGGCGCGGCTTGAACGCTTACTTCAGGCGCTTCTTCTTTTTCGGCTTTGCTGCAGCCCGTAATAGTCAAACCAAACGTCAACGCTACTGCCGCAACACATCTCACCAGTCGGCCAGAATTACCTGTTTGTTTATCCATAAAGGCTGAGATTTACATTGTACCTGTTAGAGTTTGCAGGTTAGCCAGCGCGGTCCGCGCACGGACTTCACCGTCGCTGAGACCGTTGCGCGCTTGCGTGAGAGTATTCTGCGCGTCCACCACCTCCAGCACCGTCGATTCCCCGCCCTGATAGCGCAAAATGATCAGCCGGAGGCTCTCCGCCGCCAGGTCGGCTGAGCTCTTCAGCAACTCCAGCTCGGCGCGGGCGGCTTCTGCTTCGGCATACATTTCTCGCATGTCTGCCTGCAACTTGCGCTGGGCCATAGTGAGTTCACGCTGCGCCTGCTTACGCTTGAGGTTGGCCTGCACTACCTTGCTGCGTGTCGCGCCCCAGTTCCATATAGGAATATTTAACGTAGCCGCCACGGAGTAGCCAAGGTTGCGGGTCCCGTCGGGCTCATGGACAGCGAAATGAGGTGCATCAATACCGTAAAAATAATCGAGCGTCAGCGTGGGGAAATATGCGCTCTGGGCGGATGCCACCTCGAATTTAGCTGCCTGAAAGCCGGCGGTGGACGCCCGCACATCCGGGTTCCTGCTTTGCGCCGCCTTCAAGAAGTCCTCAAAACTCATCAGTGGTGGCGCAAGCTGGGCGTCATCGACCAGCGTGAAATTCAGGTTGAAATTAGGAAACAGCAGCACAGCCAGATCCAGCCGGCTCTTATCCATGGCGAGCAGGGCCTCGCGCAGATCGCGCTGGCGGTCGTTGTACTGGATCTGGGCTTTGATAACGTCAGCGTGCGCTACCTCGCCGCCATTCTCTAATTTCTGGCTGAGAGCAAGGAACCGCTGTGCTTCAGCCGCAGCCTGCTGGACGTTGGCATACTTGCGCTGTGCGGCGATCAGCCCGTAATAGCCCTGCACCACGGTCACCACCAACCCGCGCTTGGCGACCTCCGCTTTAGCGCGTGCCACTGCTTCAAGGGCCCGCGCCTTGCGATAGTCAGCATAATTGGTAAATCCAATTGCCTCATGGATATTGCCCTGGCTTATGTACTCATGCACGGAATTGTTGGCCACAAATACGCCAGAAGGAGTGCCGTTAGGCTCGGTATAAATGAACTGATTGTTGTAGTTGACGCTGGGCAGCAATCCGGCGCGCGCCTGTACTTTATCCTCGTGCGCAACGCCCTGATCCGTAAGCGCAGCCTGGAACTGGACGCTGTTGCTGCGAGCGCGGTTCAGCGCGTCTTGCAGCGTGAGCGTAAGCGGCGCCTGCGTGGAACTTGCCGGCTGCGTTTCCTGGGCCGAGACCTGGACGAAACAAGAGACAACGATAGTGAAGAGCGCTATGTGCGCAATCAATTTTCTGGCGGACAATGGAGACCTCCTGCAAGCGCCATCAGTATACTTTCGCGAACCCGAGGATCACACCCCGTTCGCCTGAAAACATGCCGCTTGTTTAGCGCGAGGCGCCGCCATTACGGTAAAATCAAGGCTGGAGAAAGTGTTTGAGATCTGCACATGAGTTTTAGTGCGATGGTTCAATGGTCGATGAGAGTTGCCGCATTCGCTGCGATAGCGACTCTTTTGTTCCAGGTTGCGTGCAAGATTGGCCCGCCGGAATTCGCTACAGTGCAGATCGATACGCCCGATAGCCTCGGTTGCCATGAGTCGGAGCCCGCGACGCCAGCTACACCCAGCTCCGGACACATCTGCTGCAGCGGGAACCACTCTCCTGACGCTCTCTTGAGTGGAGCCATCACGCCTGCGCAGATGAGCTTTGCTAACAATATCTCGCTCACGATTTTCATCATCGCTCCCGCGCGTTACTCCGCTGAAACGTTTGCTTCTTTTTCCCATCCGCCCGGCCCGCTCGCGCTTCGCATCTGATTTCTCAGTTTTCGCCATCTGCCCAACAGTTGAGTCCAATTTAGGCATGAGCATTAACGCTCCGCGTAACGCAATGCTCGAAGCAGAGCAAGGGTAGGCATGAAAAATCCATTTTTGTCGGTCTTGGTTATTATTTTATTTCTCATTCAGTTCGAAGTAGTAGCTTCCGCCCAGGACACGCAGCCGTCCCAGTATCAGCACGGCAGCAATTCAACACCCGCTCCAAATCCGGACCAATCAGTGCAAGATATGCCCGATATGCCGGGCATGCAGCATGGCTCGTCTCACGAGCACCGCATGACTTTCATCGACGAAATCCTGCACCACTCCACGGCAGGCACGTCGGCGCAGCCAAACTCAACCGATGAGCCGATGATCATGCTCACCCGCGGAAAATGGATGTTCATGTTTCACGGCAACGCGTTCCTGAGCGCCCTGCAGCAAAGCGGCCCGCGCGGGTATGACAAGGTTTTCTCCACCAACTGGTTCATGCCCATGGCCCAGCGTCAGATAGGCAACGGCGAGCTTACCTTGCGCACCATGATCAGTTTGGAACCGGCAACCGTGACCCAACGTTTCTACCCGCTTCTTTTTCAGCAAGGTGAAACAGCATTCGGCAAGCCGATCAATGACGGGCAGCATCCGCATGACTTCATCATGGAACTGGCCGCCCTGTACGACTTGCGGCTGGGACAAAACGCGCTGCTATCGTTCTATGCGGCTCCGGTAGGCGATCCCGCGATGGGGCCAAGCGCGTATCCGCATCGCGCGTCCGCTGCAGAGAATCCCGTGGCATCGCTTGGCCATCACCTGCAGGATTCAACGCACATTGCGAATGACGTCGTCACCGGTGGCTTGACTTATAAAAAGGCGCGCATTGAGTTTTCAGGATTCCATGGTCGGGAGCCGGACGAGTTTCGCTGGAACATAGATTCGGGCGCGATCGATTCATGGTCAACTCGCCTCACGGTGCAGCCCGGACAGAACTGGAGCACGCAATATTCCTTCGCTCATCTCACCAGTCCGGAACAACTGCATGCGGCGGAAGACATTCAACGCATGACGGCCTCAGTGAGCTATAACCGCCCCCTGCCTAAAGGCAGTTGGGCTTCCACGCTGTTGTGGGGCCGCAATCGAGTGTTGCAAAGCGGGCAAATCTCCAACGGCTACCTGGCTGAATCTACATTGCAATTTGCTGAGCACAATCATGTGTGGACAAGAATCGAAAGCGCGGACCGCACCAGCGAGTTGCTGCTCGGCAAACAGGCTGAGCCGCCAGGCTTCGACGAACAGTTCCTGGCTCGCATACAGGCGTACACCGTGGGATACGATCACGACTTTCCGATGATTCCAGGTCTTTCAACCGCGCTGGGCGGCCAAGTGACCTTCTATAGCAAGCCTGATTTTCTTACACCGATTTACGGACAACATCCCGCCGGAGCTATAGTGTTTGTACGGGTGCGTCCCAAAGGCAACGCCCACAATCATTGAGGACATGATCATGAAAACATCACGCCGCAATTTTATTATTGGCACATCAGCGGTAGCCAGTTCAGCTCTTGTTGTGCCTCTTTCCGCTTTAGCCGCACAAACAGCACAGAAGAAAGCCACTAAGAAAAAAGAAGAACCGGAAGAAGACGTTTCCACCAATGAAGACCTCATGCGCGAGCATGGCGTGCTGAACCGCGTTCTGTTGATTTACGACGAAGCCATCCGCCGCATACAGGCCAATGAGAAGTTCGACCCTGCGGTGGTAACCAAATCCGCCGGCATCATCAAGAGCTTTATTGAGGATTACCACGAGAAGCTGGAAGAAGACCACATCTTCCCGAGATTTGAACAGGCCGGCAAACTCGTTGAGTTAACGGTAAACCTGCGGGCGCAGCATGCCATGGGAAGACGCGTGACCGAAAGAATCACGGCTACGGCGAAAAGTGGGGACACGGAAATGCTGCGCACGATGTTGGCGGCGTTTAACCGCATGTATCGGCCGCACGAAGCGCGAGAAGATACGGTGCTTTTTCCGGCGCTGCATAAAGTCGTCAGCAAACATGAATATGACGCCATGGGCGAAGAGTTTGAGCGCATTGAGCGCAAAACTTTTGGCGGGGACGGCTTTGATATGGCCGTGGACCAGGTGACCGACTTGGAAAAGCAATTCGGCATTTACGATATTGGTCAATTCACTCCAACGCTTCCTCCGACGAAATGACCGCTGTTCTGCTCTTTGTTGCCGCGATTCTGGGCGGCGCAATTGCTGCCCTCTCGGGCTTCGGTATCGGCAGCATCCTCACTCCGTTGCTGGCGCTGAGCGTAGGGACCAAAGAAGCCGTGGTTGCAGTGTCGATCCCTCATCTTGTCGCGACAGCCATTCGCTTTTGGAACCTGCGTGACAAGGTCGACCGCCATTTGCTCAAGAACTTTGGTATTGCCAGCGCCTGTGGAGGACTGCTGGGCGCCTGGCTGGGTTCGCGTTTCAGCAGCCCGGCCCTGGCCTACATTTTGGGCGGGCTATTGGTCTTTGCCGGATTCATGGGTCTCACGGGACTCTCCAGGCAGATGCGATTCGGCAAAAAAATCGCATGGCTCGGCGGCGCTTTGTCCGGTTTGTTAGGCGGACTGGTAGGCAATCAGGGCGGGATCCGGTCCGCGGCCATGCTCGGCTTCAATCTTGAAGCTAAAATTTTTGTCGCGACCGCAACTGCGATCGCATTGATCGTGGATGGCGCACGCATGCCAATCTACTTCTTTACCAGTCCAGAAACGGTCCACCGGCTTGGAGGCTGGATCGCCATCATGGTAGCCGGCGTAACGATTGGTACGTTGGTCGGTGGCCGGGTTCTGGCTCGCATCCCCGAAACCTATTTTCGACGCCTGGTTTCGTTGCTCATTCTTGCGCTGGGAATCATGATGCTGAGTAGCCTGGCGAAATAAATAGCTTGGGCATGTCGCGACCCCAGGACTGTGAGACGACTCGATGAATCAAGGAGCCCGCTTACGAATCACATGTCATTAGCCGAACAGCTCAATTGCGTGTACGCGCGACGCAACATACGATTGTATGTGACCTGCGTGCAGGCCATACCTATAAGGAAATATGAAATGGATAGCGCCTTGCTGATTCACCGGCTCCATTTTGCCTTTACGGCAACATTTCATTACCTCTTTCCCCAGCTCACCATGGGGCTGGCATTGCTGATCGTGGTGTTGAAAACCCTGGCACTGCGCACGCAGAAAGAAATCTACAATCAGTCGGCGCGTTTCTGGGCAAAAATCTTCGGTATTAATTTCATTCTCGGCGTCGTCACTGGAATTCCCATGGAATTCGAGTTCGGCACGAACTGGTCACACTTTGCGCGCGTCACCGGAGGCGTGATCGGCCAGCCACTCGTGATGGAAGGCGTGTTCTCATTCTTTCTTGAGTCCGCATTCCTTGGTTTATTCCTATACGGCGAAAAACGTCTCAGCCCTAAAGGTCACTGGTGGGCCGCCTTCCTGGTCTTTTTTGGATCATGGCTCTCCGGGTATTTCATCATCGTGACTGACGCATGGATGCAACACCCCGTGGCGTTTCAGCGAGCGGCCGATGGCAGCTTTCAGGTAATCAGCTTCTGGGGACTGCTGCTCAACCCATGGGCCATCCTGCAATATGCCCACAACATGAGCGGATCTGTAATCACAGCAGCCTTTGTGATGGCGGGCGTGGGCGCCTATTACCTGCTGGAAGGAAATTTCGCGGAACACGCTCGTGTCTTCGTGCGTGTGGGAGTAATTGCCGGCGTAATTTTCTCCGCGCTGCAAATCTTCCCGACGGGCGACCTTCATGGCAAATACATGGCGCGTCATCAGCCCGTGACCACTGCGGCGATGGAAGGTCTGTTCAAGACTGAAACTGGCGCACCAATAGTCATCCTGGGGCAGCCTGACGAAGAGCATCGACGCATTGACAATCCACTGGTCGTCAACAAAGTTCTGAGCTTCCTGATCTATGGCACCACTACTGCCGAGGTGAAGGGCCTGAATGAATTTCCCAGAGATCAGTGGCCCACGAATATTCCTCTGCTGTATTACAGCTATCACATCATGGCCGGGTTGGGGACAATCTTTATCGCCGTGATGGCCGCGGCTGCATTCCTGCTTTGGCGCAAGAAGCTGTACGAAACCCGTTGGCTGCTTTGGATCATTATGCTTTGCCTCCCTCTGCCGTATATTGCCAACACTGCCGGCTGGATGACCGCCGAGATTGGCCGGCAGCCCTGGCTGGTTTATGGACTTATGCGCACCACCGAGGGCTATTCGAAATATGTCCATTCCGGCAATGGATTGTTTACGCTGCTCGGCTTCATGGGTCTTTACACCGTGCTGGCAATTTTGTTTCTTGTTTTGGTGAACCGCGAGATCGCTCATGGGCCCGGCGTTGAGATTGCTACCACAATCCATGCCGGCAATCCGATCACAGTGGCGTAGGAGAAATCGACCAATGCTTTTCATTTGGTTCTGGCTTGTCGCGATCATGATCACCGCATACGTGGTCCTGGACGGCTTCGACCTCGGCGCCGGCATTCTCCACCTGTTCATCGCTAAAACTGACCAGGAGCGGCGAACCGTGATTCGCACCATCGGCCCAGTGTGGGATGGGAATGAAGTCTGGCTGCTGGCCGGCGGTGGAACCCTATACTTCGCCTTCCCCCTGCTCTATGCGTCCGGTTTCAGCGGCTTTTATCTTCCGCTGATGATCGTACTTTGGCTTCTTATTCTGCGCGGCATTGGCATTGAATTGCGCATGCATCTTGAGGGAACCGTGTGGCGCGGCTTCTTTGACGGCTGCTTTGCACTTTCCAGCATTCTGCTCACGATTTTTTATGGTGCAGCGCTGGGCAATGTGATTCGCGGTGTGCCTCTGAACAAAGAGGGTTACTTTTTTCTTTCCCTGTGGACGAACTGGCGCACCGGCGCCGAGCCCGGAATCTTAGACTGGTACACCGTGATCGCTGGCGTGCTAGCGCTGGTTGCCTTGACGATCCACGGCGCGCACTATGTCGCGGTGAAAACTTCTGGCGATCTCAACATGCGCGCGCGGCGAATTGCCTCCCTGCTTTGGCCGGCGCTGGTTCTGGTGACGCTCGTGAGTTTGTGGGCAACGATCTCCATCCGGCCCGACGCGCTTACAAACTACCGCAGATATCCTGCTCTATTTGTCATTCCTGCGGTTGTCGGCCTGAGTCTCATCGCCATGTACCTTCACCGCCGCCGAAATCAAGATAAAGGTGCATTTCTCTCTTCCTGCTCCTACCTCATTTTCATGTTGGTCGGGGCCGCGGCTGCCGTTTATCCGAACCTGCTCGTTTCGACCACCGATCCCACATTGAACATCACCATTTACAATGCAGCCGCCGGCTCATATTCACTCACTTACGGCCTGATCTGGTGGAGCTTCGGCATGCTGCTGGCCATCGGTTACTTTGTGTTTATCTACCGCATGTTTCGCGGCAAGGTTACTGCGTAGCAAAATGTGGCCGCTCCTCGCCGCTGTTCTATACTGCTTTCCGTGCAAAGCGAAGCCATTCTGGAACAAAAACCTCCCGACCCTGATCTTCGTTTTCCTTACGGCCAGGACCCCAATCAATTCGTGGACGTTCGCTTTCCCGCGGGAAAGGGGCCACATCCCATTGTCTTTTTCATCCATGGAGGTTACTGGCGCGCGAAGTACGATCTAACTTACGCTGGGCACCTTTGCGCTGCGCTGAAAAAAATCGGCATCGCAAGCTGGAACGTCGAATACCGTCGCGTAGGAAACTCCTGGCGGCGGCTGGCCTGGCACATTTGAGGACGTCCGCAGCGCCTATCGCACATTGCTCGCACACAAGAATGATTCCCTTGCCAAACTCAACCTGAAAAAGCTCTGCGTCGCCGGACACTCTGCCGGAGGCCACCTGGCTCTTTGCCTCGCGGCATTTGAACACTCCGTCACGCACGTACTTGCACTAGCCGGTGTAGTTGACCTGCATCGTGCCTGGGAACTGCACTTGAGCAATGACGCTGCCGCGTCCTTTCTCGGCGGCACACCCAGTGAAGTGCCGGATCACTATCGTGAAGCTTCTCCAGCGGAGCGTCCCATCCCGCAGGCCACGCAAAAGTTGATTCACGGCACCGCCGACGACTCTGTTCCCTATGAGATCAGCCAGAACTATGCCGCAAAAAAGAAAAAGGCCGGCGAACACGTTGAACTCATTACGCTTCCAAATGCTGGACACTTTGAAATCGTCGATCCGGGCTCCAGCGTGTGGAAGCAAGTGGAAAATACATTCATCTCACTCACCCGTCGCTGATCGCGCCCACGAGGTAAAAATGAATTCAGAAAACGGAATCATCAACCGAGCCACCAATTGCACCGTGGAAGAAGCGGTAAACAAAATCAAGTCCCTTCTGGTAGGTCGCGGCATCACGCTCTTTGCCGTTATCGATCACAGCGGCGAAGCGGAAGCTATCGGCATGAAGATGCCGGACACCAAACTGCTGATCTTCGGCAATCCCAAAGGTGGTACTCCACTCATGTTGGCTTCTCCTTCGGTAGCCATCGACCTCCCCCTGAAACTTCTCGTCTCGGAAGACGCGAACGGCAATCGCTGGATTTCATACAACAGTCCGCAATACCTGAAGAACCGTCATGGCCTGTCAGATGAGCTGGTTAAGAACATCGCAATTATTGAGATCATTGGCTGCGGAAGCCGCCACATAGCCGCATATCCGGCGCCAGTATGCCTGCCCGGTCCAAATAGGCTACAGTGACGGAAAGTATGACTGCAGAGTTCCCTCTCGGCGGATATCGGCGGTGCAGCAGTGAAAGCTGCCGCCAAAGGGATACACGCGATCGAACGCGCAAGGAATCACTTCACAGTTCAGAGAACGCATGAGGTCTATCATCGGCTTCTCTGAATGTTCAACGATGGCGGTGCGCTCGTCGAGCATGAGGATGTTCATGGAAATCCAATTGCTCACGTCTCGCGATGGCGCCGGCCCCGTCCTTACCGAAGCCGGCGCAGGCACCAGCTGCCAGCCGTTGGTCTTAAACAATTCCAGCAGGCCGTTCGTGCATGGCCGGTCTGGATTGATCAACGCCAAGCCGGGACGGATAGGCACCAGCGTTGTATCGATGTGAGTCGGCGTTGGTTCGCGAAAAGTAATGCGGTGGATTCGAAAATCCGGACCAAGGTGTCGTTGAAGCCAGTCGGCGCCAAAGGTATTGCTCACCAGGTCGGGCTGCCAGAAAATATCGCGGCCGCATCGCGCGAAGCAGGCGGCGTCAAATGCGGGTTCAAACTCCGTGAGAAGCGGGGTGGACGCATTGTCGAAGGCTTTGCCGGGACTGCATTCCCGATACAACGCGTCAGACATCAACGGCTTTGGCGCGGCGGTCCAACGCGCTCCCTGGGCAAAGTAATTCTTGAGCAGAGTTCGGTAGGCCCGGAACTCAAAGTACCTTGCGCGCTGTGCCATGGGCGCTTCAATAATCTCGTTTCCTATCACCAGAAGCAGATCTCGGGGGCACGCGATGGCATGTCCGCACGCGACCTCCCAATCCGGTGTCTTAACCGCAATGCTTTGCTCGACTGGATCTGGGCGGCGCACCGTGATTCCGCGACACGCAAGCAAGTTAGCAAAGTGGTCGAGTTGGCGCTCCGCATCGTCCACCACTGCCTGATGAACCGCCTGGCCGCGGAAAGCACGCCCCGTGCTACCCGGTGGAAAATAAGGAGAGAGCGATGGCTCATAGCCGATGTCGGCGGCCCCGCGCGCTGATCCAACAATAACTTCCTTCAGCGGGTCCCACTCATTCCAAGAGTTAACGACGTTCACTCAACCTCCACGCACCCGATGACATGCAACTTCCAGCATCATGCCAGTTTTACATGACGCTGGGCGCGCCGATTCCCATCAGTGCCAAGCTCTCAATCAGCGCACGCCGGACCACCGCCGCCGTCGCCAGCAGGAAGCGTTTCTTTGCCTCGTCGGTTTCCGTGAGGATGTGGTGTTTATGGTAGAAATTGTTGAACTGCTGGGCCAGTTGGAATGCATATTTAGCGGCGTACGCCGGCTCGGTAGTAGAGATGCACTGCTCAATCATGCTGGAAAGCTGGCCGGCGTGAAGCCATAGCTCCCACAACTCGTCATCTTCTTTCAGAAAGCGCAGATCGGGCGCGCCCGCAAGAATCTCTTCCGCGCTCAAGCCAGCTTTGCGAAAAATATTCGTGGCGCGGACGATCGCGTACTGCACATACGGGCCAGTTTCACCTTCAAAGCTGAGAGCTTCTTTCAAATCGAAAGCGATTACTGAATTCTTAGTGAACTTCAGCATGAAGTAACGCAGCGCGCCAATGGCAATCTGCGATGCAATCTCGTGCCGCTCCCGCTCACTCATCTCAGCGTGACGAGAGTCCACTTCTTTCTGTGCCGCCGAAATCAGGGAATCGAGCAGATCGTCCGCTTTCACGCCAAAGCCCTTGCGCCCGGAGACTTCTATATATGAGCGCTTCTGGTCTTCTTCCGAAACTTCATAGCCAAGATCCATGGCACAGCGCGGCGTGAGCGCCACCATTTCATAAGAGAAGTGGTGGTAGTCTTCGGCCTGCTCGGTGTAACCAAGTCCACGAATCGCTTCAATAACGTTATTCTGCGGATCGGCCTGGCGTGAGTCGATCACGTTATAGATTGCGTTCACGCCGCCAAAATGCGGATGGTCAGCCTCGCCGGTTTCCGCAGAAATCCATACCTGCCGGCCATTGGGATAGCGATAGAAGCGCTGGTAACCGAAATCACGCCCCAACAAGCCGAACTTCCATAGGTGATAGGCGATATCTTTGCCGACGTAAGTCACCGTGCCATTCGAGCGGACGATTACCTTGGCATCTTCATCCGGACCTTCTTTGGCTTCAGGAGCATCATTGCCGTCAGCTGCGGCTTGCTTCTTAGCGGATTGCGACCCAGAAGCCCGCTTCATCACCCAGCAGCCCTTGTTCTTGCCCTCGGTCTCAAAGTAAAGAACGCCCTTCTGCTTCATCTGCTCAAAAGCAAGGTCCCAGAAATGCAGATGGAGAATCTCGCTCTCTTGCGGCAGAAAGTCATATTCAATGCCCAGCCGTTGCATGGTTTCCAGATGACGGCGAATGATGGCGTTGGAAATCAGCCTGGCGATTTCGGCCGGCTCGTTGCCGCCGTGTTCAATATCGTGCAGCGTTTGCAGGCGAAGCTTCAGGTTCTCCTTGCTCTCTTCATACCAGAGTGAGACCCGGGCATAGAGGTCCCAGCAGTAGTAGTCGAACGAGCGCGGCGGCTCCCCGGCAGCCGTGATCAGCTTCTCAATTTCGCTCTTCTCTTTTTTCTCCAGATACAAAAAGCCGACCACCACGTCCGCTACCTGAACACCGGTGTTATCGATATAGTTCTGCACGTCAATATGCGCGCCCGCGGCCTGAAGCAGTCGGACAAACGTATCACCCAGAATGGCATTGCGCAGGTGACCGATATGAGCTGCTTTGTTCGGGTTTATGCTGGTGTGCTCGACAAGGATCTTCTTGCCGGTTGCCGAACCTGCTTGCACTGCTTTGCCATCGAGCAGCAGGCGCGCCGCTTCTTCGCGATTAATCCGGGCATTGATGTATCCGGCGCCCGCGACTTCAAATTTCTCGAATCCCGGAACCTGGCCTAACCCGGCGACAACTTCTTCCGCGATTTTGCGGGGCGGCTTGCGCAGCTTCTTGGCCAGTTCAAAACTGAGCGGCAACGCGTACTCGCCCAGTCCGACGTTGGGCGGCTGGTCAACCACGATGCGGAGCAGTTCAACATCATACTGCCGCTTTAGAAGGTCACGAACGCGCTGGATAAGCTGCTGCTGTAGTTGCAGGTACAAGTGTTTGCCTTTGTGTGAATGTTCAGCGGTTGGGGCTTATTTAAAGCCGTAAGTTGATGATGAAAAAGGCGATTATAGCAAAGTTGAAGAGAACGCCCCGCCGCGCGCGGGCACCGGCATAGCACCCGGTCGCCGAAAATTGGCAGAATTAACTTCCATTTGCCGACGACTCGCCAATTGGCCGCTTCGATTCTGGAGTTTTGAGTGTAATCGGGATGTTATTGCCAACAGTTCTGGCGATATGCGGCGGATCGTCCTACACTCCAGGTGATAACTCGGAGGTCTTCGTGCAAGCAACCCGATGCTGGACTTTGGTCTTTCTGATGGTGTGGGGCGTCCACACGTTTTCTCAAGAAACATTGGAGTCGAAAGATAGCCTGTACTCGATGGCTCTGGTAGCTGGAGTAGCCGAAATGCAAAAGCAGTGGGGCTATATTGATGACGGCGATCACGGCAGCAGAATACGTACTGACTATCACCACCTGATCGTCAGAAAAAACCCAGAGATCACGGACGACATGCCGTCACAATCCGATGAGTTTCACTTCGAGTATCTGGACGACGCCTCATTGCTTGCGAGACACAGCCAAGTGAAAAAGGGATTCTCGATCCTTGAGGTCCATCCGATACACGATAGAGGCTCGACGCTAAAAATCCACATTTCCCAGAATTGGGTTGAGAGCCATCATGGGCGGCTGTGGATCGGAATTTCAGACTGGGCGAACGTCGAATTTCGCTACGACTGCCAGCAGCAAGCGTACGTGGTCTCGGACATAAAACTCGGTGGCATCTGAGAATCGCGGGGCACAGGAATGAGCGCAACTGTTGGTTAATAGCGATTACGCTCGGAACCCAAGGCCGAGGGGGCAATGAACCCACCGCCAAAAGACACTTGACATAGGCGAATAAAATGCGATACAAACAAGTGCGCGCTCTTTGCAGGCAAAGGGCGAGTTCTTTGACAAAAGAAGCGGCTAGCTGCTAGCCGCTGGCTAGGGCCGAGCACTGCACTGTAATTGGAAAGGCTTGTAACCCTCTGCCGACCGAACAGTAAAAAACAGAAAAAGAAGGCTGAAATTGAGCCGGATTGGAGCCCAGAAAAACCGAGAAAAAGGGCATCGACAGTCTTTTGACAGTCCTTTCGAATTGAGGTTTGACCTTTCTTTTCAACAAGAGTGCTAGGGGGGTGGGGTTTCTGGCTGAGGGACATAGGCAGAGGGTCGCTGCCCGGACACAACAGGATTAGCATTCAACCCGACCGGCCCATTATCCTCTTCCGCTGGTTTGACGCCGCTCACGGCTAAACCTATGATGAAGGTTTGGGCCTGCTTGCGGGCGCCAGCCTTGAGTACTGCTTAAATCATTTAGTTTTATGCGCATTGCCTACCTAGAGTGCTTTTCCGGAATCAGCGGCGACATGTTTCTTGGCGCCCTGCTGGACGCTGGAGTTCCGCCTGAGCTCTTTACCAGGACGGTTGAAGCCCTGGGTGTGGACGCGCGGCTGGAAATTTCGCGTGTCGACCGCAGCGGCATCAGCGCCACGAAACTTGATGTGATCGCCGCCGGCGAAAAAGAGCTGCCCCGGGAAGAGTTCTGGGAAAAAGAAGCGAAAGCCCAACATAGCCATCCGCCTTCGCCGGAGCACGTGCATTCCCACGAACACTCGCATGGCGATGGCGCAGCCGATGCTCACACGCACAGCCATTCGCATGACCACGAACACAAACATGAACATGCGCCAGATCACACTCACTCGCATCGCGGACTAAAAGAAATCCGCCAGATCATCAACGCTGCCGGTATCAGCCAGTCAGCTAAAAACAGGGCGATCAGGATCTTTGAAGCACTGGGAGCGGCGGAAGCCAAAGTCCACAATACCGAGATCGAGAAAATACATTTCCATGAAGTCGGCGCCATTGATGCCATTGTGGATATTGTCTGTGCTTCGGTTGGCGCGGAAGCTCTCGGTGTGGATGAATGGATCTGTTCTCCCTTGAACGTCGGCGGCGGAACGGTGATTTGCGCGCACGGCGCATTCCCCATCCCCGCGCCTGCGACACTTGAACTACTGAAGAATGCTCCGGTCTATTCTGGCGAAATCCAGAAAGAACTGGTCACGCCCACAGGCGCAGCGATCGTCAGCGTTCTGGCGTCGCGCTTCTCTCAATTCCCGGCAATGAAGACAGAGAAGATTGGCTACGGTGCGGGCACTCGCAACTTCAAGAACTCTCCCAATGTGCTGCGGCTTACCGTGGGTGAAACGGCAGCACAGTATGAGTCACCATTCCCGGTGGAAGAGATCACGGTGCTTGAGGCCAATGTCGACGATATGACGCCCCAGATTTTCGGCTATGTAATGGAGCAGGCTTTGCAGAGCGGCGCGCTGGACGCATTCGGCACCCCCGTTCAGATGAAAAAGAGCCGCCCCGGCATGCTCCTGACCGTGCTCTGCCGGACGGAAGACAGCCAGCGCCTCACCAAGATTATTTTGTCTGAAACTACTACGCTTGGTGTGCGAATGCGGCGGGAAAATCGGGCCGCGCTCACGCGTCGCCATGTCAGCGTCAGCACCAAGTGGGGCGACATTCGCATGAAGCTGGCCAACCTGAACGGCAGCATCAGCAACTACGCTCCTGAGTATGAAGATTGCCGCCAGATCGCAAGAGATCAGAAAGTGCCATTAAAAACCGTCATGCAGGAAGCAATCAAGGTTTACCTGGAAAATACCAATGGATAAGGGCCGCCAGAAATTTTACATTACGACGCCCATCTACTACGTCAACGCCCGCCCGCACATCGGCCATGCCTATACCACGCTGGTGTGTGACGCCATTGCGCGCCGCAAGCGCATGCTGGGCTTTGACACCTACTTTCTTACTGGAACGGACGAGCACGGCCAGAAGATCGAGCGCTCCGCCGTCGCCGCAGGTACCACTCCCAAGAAGTTTGCCGATGATGTATCAGACATGTTCCGCGCGCTTTTTGGGAAGATGAACATCTCCAACGACGATTTCATACGCACCACCGAGCCGCGCCACAAGGCCGGGGCCCAGGAGCTGTGGAAGCGTATCCAGGAGAATGGCCACATCTATAAAGGCACATACACCGGGCAATATTGCGTCTTTGATGAACTTTATGTGGATTCTGTCGGTCCCGGCGCTCCATGCCCTGAGTGCGGCCGGCCCACGGAGACGGTGAGCGAAGAAAATTATTACTTCAAGCTTTCCGCCTTCGCCGACCAGTTGCTGGCGCACTATCAGCAGAACCCAGGGTTCATTCGTCCAGATGCACGGCGCAATGAAGTCATTGCTTTCGTTAAGAGCGGATTGCGTGATCTCTCCGTCAGCCGCAGCACCTTTAAGTGGGGTATTCCCGTTCCCGGCGATCCCAAGCATGTGATGTATGTGTGGCTGGACGCGCTAAGCAATTACTGCACTGCCGTTGGCCTGGGATCGAAGGACGAGGCGGACCAAAAGAAATTCGAGCATTACTGGCCGGCCGATGTGCACATGATCGGCAAGGAAATCATTCGCTTTCACTGCGTCTATTGGCCGGCTTTTTTGCTGGCTGCCGGCTTGCCACTGCCTAAATCGGTAATCGCGCATGGCTGGCTGCTGTTTGAAGAGAGCAAGATGTCGAAGTCGCGGGGCAACATTGTGCGGGCGGAAACCGTGATTGACGTGATGGGCAATGACGCCCTGCGTTATTTCCTGCTGCGCGAGGTTGTTTTCGGCCACGACGGCTCGTTCAGTTTTGATGCATTGGTGCAGCGCTACAACTCCGATCTGGCGAATGATCTGGGCAACCTTTCAAGTCGTACTTTAACTATGATCAACCGTTACTTTAACGGTTCGGTTCCCTATCCTTCGCCGACGGTGGCGCGCAAGGACACGGACGGCGTAATCAAAGAGCACGCGCTGGCGGTAATCCAGGAGTTTGGTCATCTGTTCGATGACTATCAGTTTTCTCGTGCGCTGGAGTCGGCGTGGTCACTGATAGGCGCTGTCAATAAATACCTTGTCGATGAAGAGCCTTGGATTGTCGCCGAGAAAGAAGGCGAGGAGAACAAGTCGCGTTTGGCGACCATCCTCTATACAGCGGCAGAGGCGCTGCGTATTGTGACCGCGCTGGCGCATCCGGTGCTGCCGGAATCAACCGCAAAGATATGGAACCAGCTCGGCCTGGGCGAGATCAGCAAATTTAATCTGTGCCGAGCTCAAGTGGGCACAGCTTCCGCTGGGCGGCAAACTGGGCAAAGTAGAACCCGTGTACCCACGCGCCGACAAAACTTCAATCGAGAGGATGCAACAGATGGAACAGGAGCGCGCAGCCCAGGCTGCCTCCACATCATCATCAACAAATGGCACGGCCGCAACTCCAGCCCCAGCCGGAGAAGGCGCACGTGCGGGACAACCAGCTACTCAGGCCGCACATGGCCCCACCGAGGCTGCGCCTGCGCCCAAAGCAGCGCCGGCTGCCCAAACTGCGCCAGCGACAGCGGATGGAAAGATCTCTATCGATGACTTCATGAAAGTGGAGCTGCGCGTCGGCCAGGTAAAAGCTGCCGAAAAAGTGAAAGGCGCAGACAAACTGTTGCGCCTGGAAGTGGATATCGGCACCGAAGTACGCCAGTTAGTCGCGGGAATTGCGCTCGCTTACAAGCCGGAAGATCTAATCGGACGTAAAGTTGTGATTGTGGCCAATCTTCAGCCGCGCAAACTGCGCGGGCTGGAATCGAACGGCATGATTGTGGCTGCGTCGGTGGGCGAAGACGGCAAGCCGGTGCTGGCAGGATTTCTGGAAGATGTGCCGATCGGGGCAAAACTGAAATAGCACTGCCGGGCCTCAGAGCCCGGCAAAGTTCTTGAAGCATTCGCTCAGTGCGGAAATGCCGGCAAAGGCGGCGCTGTGGTTTTCGGCACTGCCGTTCGCGTCCCATTTAAAACCATCGCGAGAAATGTGTAGTAGCCGTTGACGCCAATCAGGTCGATGATTCCCTGCTCGCCGAATCTTGCCAGTACGCGCGCATAGGTCGCGTCACTCACGCTCTGGTTCTGATGCAGTTCAGTGGAGAAGTCGTAAATCATTTCTTCATCGGCTGACATGCCTTGCGGTCTGCGTCCTTCGGCAAGGGCCTGCGTGATTTCCGCTTTCAGGCCTGCCTTCACGGCGATCGGCTGATGCAGAGCCCATTCGTACTCCTGCGACCAGTGGCGCGCGGTGATCAGGATGGCGAATTCGTTGAGCTGCGGCGGCAGCACGCTTTTATAGCGCAGGTAATCGCCCATGGCCCTGGCACGAAGCATAACTTCCGGACTGCGCAGCAGCGGAACAAACGGACCGAACACCGGGGTCTTGCGCTCCGCGGCAAAATCGTCAGAAGCCTTCTTCTGCTCCGGCGTGAGCTTGTCCACCGGGATTGGCGGCATGCGGTCAGCAGGTATCGCGCTTGGCTGTGCTGATGGCGTTTGAGCGGGAGGCTGCACTATCTGGGCTTGTAGCGCCGTCGCTCCTGCGGCTAAAGTGCACGCGCTTCCCATGCTGGTCTTGATGAATTCTCTACGCGATACGGCCATGACAGTCCTCCTGATTGCTGCGCAATCACCTTGCTTCTAGATAAGTCCGACATATGCGTGATATTTATAAATAACGAGGCAAGTTTTGTACATCGACTCCCACGCTCACATTGAAGGCCACAAATTTGACTCTGATCGAGAGGAAATGCTGGCTCGTGCTCACGAGGCCGGTTTGGAGCGAATTCTGGCCATCGGCAGCGGGACCGGTCCGGGAACCTATGACTGTGCGCTAAAGATCGCCGAGCAGCATGACTGGATCTTCGCCAGCACAGGATTGCACCCGCATGAAGCCAGCGTGGCGACAAAAGCCGACTATGCCGAAATGGAGCAACTGGCGAAGCATCCGAAATTGATTGCCTGGGGCGAGATCGGCCTGGATTATTTTTACGACCACTCGCCGCGCGAGGTACAGAAAGAAGTCTTCCATCACCAGATGGAACTTGCCGCAGCGGCAAAGCTGCCGATCATTATTCACTGCCGCCCGAGCAACAACAGTGAGAACGCATGGGACGACACTCTGGAAATGCTGCATAATCACTGGGCGCCCGCCGGACTGCGAGGAATTCTGCATTGCTTTACCGGCGAATGGAAGCACGCGCAAGCGGCCCTGGACATTGGCTTCTACATTTCTTTTGCCGGCAACGTCAGCTTTCCTAAGGCGGAAAATATTCGCGAAGCCGCTAAACAGATCCCGCTGGATCGCATGCTGATTGAAACGGATTCACCTTATCTTGCGCCGGTGCCACATCGCGGCAAGCGCAATGAGCCGGGCTTCGTGGTGAACACAGCGGAAGCCATTGCGCGGTTGCGCGGGCTGAGCAAAGAAGAGATCGGACAGAGGACGGCGGATAACTTCTATACGTTGTTTCCGCAAACCCGCTAGCGCCTACTTTCCTGACGCGCCCTTATCAGAGTCCGCTAACGGCGTAGGAACCTTTTTAGTGCCTGCCAGTTCCGCTGCGGTCTGCATGATGTTGCGTTTGGAAAACGGCGTGAAGAATCCCCAGCAGGTAGCTGTGGGAGCTGATGGCTTCTTATCTGGCGAGGCGGCTGGACAGTCTTTGCCGTACTTCTCCTGCAACTGTGGCAGCACGGTATCGACCAGCGCCTGATCGGTCTTCCCTGCCGCCTGGGCCTTGGCCACGGCGTCGCGCAAAGCAACAAGATAGTCGCGAAAGTCGCGAACGTCGGCTGACAGTGGCAACATCGCCATGCCCGGAAATGAACGTTCCTGAGGGATGTTCGACCAGGAGCTTTTCCAGCGTCTTCACCCAATCGCTGGTGGTGGCGTCAATCAGGTTGGGCAGATGTTTCTGCCAGACCAGGTCGCCGGCAAAGACCACGTCGGCGTCCGGCACGGTCACAACGGAATCGCCGCCGGTATGGCCCAACATGTAACGGACTTGAATTTGTCGCGCGCCCAGATAAATATCCACCGCGTCGCTGTAAGTTTCATCCGGCAGCACCAGCGCTTCGACCATGGCTTTTTGGTCGGGTTTGGGATTAGCGCCAAAGAACTTGAGGTTTTCCGTCCGCAGCCAGCCGCGCAAGTTGCGCTGCGCCAGGATGGTCGCTCCAGCCTGGGCAAAGACGGCGTTTCCGCCAGTATGGTCCAGGTGGTAATGCGTATTGACGACAAAACGGATAGGCAGATTCGTAGTCTTGCGGATTTCTGCCAACAGGTCTCGGGCCGGCGCGACATCTTCAAACGTATCGACCACCACCACGCCATTGCTGCCGATAATAAAGCCGGCATTACTGCCGGCTTTGCCGCCGTCAGCGCCAATGGCCGCATAAACGCCGTCGGCAATTTTCTTTACCGTAAAATCAGGGCCATCGGCACAATTGGCCAACAGAGAAAAGGATAGGATCGTTAGTAGCAAAGCAGTCGTTCTGGTGCGCATGCGGCTGATAGTAACATTTTTATCCGCCGGCAAACCTAGGATGTGGATCGCTTTTGCCCGAATGAAAACGCGTTGCGGTGGGATCCGCGGGCTACCTGCCGCCATGCTCTCGCGGTCCCAAAACAGATTTGTTACGATGGAACTGTGGGCTCAACTACTGCTTCCCGGGCCCAAATGCAATCCAAACAGCTTCAAATTTCGTACACCTAGGAAAGCGAGAGAATGCGCGTGAGCGGCACGCAAGCGCCAAATCATAAGGACGACGCGGCCCTGATCGCCTGCATTCGCGCAGGAGACCAAAGCGCCATGGCCGAGCTTTATGACCGCTATGCGGGAGTGGTGTATGGGGTCGCGCTGCGCGTGCTAGCCAACACCACCGCTGCTGAGGACGTGGTTCAGGAAGTTTTTCTCCAGTTGTGGCGCAACCCGCAGGCTTTTAACTCTGATCGTGGAAGGCTTGCCCCCTGGCTGGCAGTGATCGCACGCAACCGCGCTATCGATTTTTTACGAAAACGCCCACCAGAAGACGATATCGCTGAAATGCCAATCTCCACTGGCGTCAACCTGGAGGATGAAGCTTCCCAGAAACTTGTGGTAGATAAGGTCCGCGGCGTCCTGGTGCAGCTTCCGCAAGACCAGCGCAAGGCGCTGGAGATGGCATTTTTTGAAGGCATGACGCATACGGAAATTGCCGGCAAGACCGGAGAGCCGCTGGGAACCGTCAAAACCCGCATCCGTACCGGCCTGCTGGCGCTGAGAAAAGTATTGGCATGAACGCGCATCCACAATTCGCTGAAGCGCTGGCGCTCTACGCCATGGGCTCGCTCGACGATCCACAGGACATGGCGGCGCTTGAAAGCCATCTGGGCACATGCGGCGAGTGCCGTCGCGAGTTAGAAGCCCTGCGCGCCGATACGGCGCTGCTCGCCCTTTCCGCCACCGGGCCGCAGCCTCCGGCGCGTTCGCGGCAGCGTCTGCTGAGCGCAATAGCGGCGGAGCCGCGCATGGAACGCAGAATGCGGAAGCCTTACGCCGTCGGTCGCTTGCGTTCGCGCTGGTTTTCCTTGGCGCCGGTTATGGTCATGCTGATGCTGGCCGTTTTCAGCATTTTGTTGTGGCGCGATCTTCGCAACACCCGGCGCATACTAAGGCACACCCGGGCGCAGATGGAACAGATGCAGGCTGATTTGGCGCGGACGAACACAGAACTTGCTGAGGCCAAAATGGTCAGAGACCTTCTGCACGCTCCCGACGCGTGGCCGCTCACTCTCGTCAGCAAGAAGACGCCGCCACAGCCGCAGATCAAGGCCGTCTACTCCAAACAGCAAGGATCATTGTTGCTGATGGCCAGCAATCTGGCTCAGCTGCCGGAAAACAAGATATACGAACTCTGGCTTCTTCCCGCTGATGGCAGCGCACCCATGCCTGCCGGCTGGTTCAAGCCCGACGGCAAAGGTAACGGCATGATGTTCCACAAAATGTCGGCAGGGGTAATCGCAAAAGGGTTTGCCTTGACCATTGAGCCTGCAGGCGGAAGCCAAACGCCTACCATGCCGATTGTGATGGAACCAGCAGCCGGATAACAGGCCCGAACCGGCCTCCATTTCGGGAGTTTTATTTCGACCTAGATCTGCAGTTCGTAGCCAATCCAAGTCACGTAACCCCGTGCAGATCAATGATATGCCAATGAGATTTCTATCTTGCGCCTATTTGTTTTCTGGTAAACCTTAGACCAAAAAACCCCACCCGGGGTATACGTTTTGTTGCAAACAAAAGCCAAAGTGACATTCGACCGAGCGGTCACCGGACGGTCGAAGGTCATTTTCGGCCTTCTTTCCATCTTCAAACCACCTCAATCCATCTCGTCTGGCAGGCTCGCTGTTAACTAAATGTTCAACACAGAAAATTCGCTCAGCCAATTCATTTTGCACGCATTTGTGCGTAGCCCAATTTCACTGATTTCGATGTTCGTAGTGGGGTCACTTTGGAAATCGATTTCAACCTCACTAAGATTCGTCATCCTGAGGTCCGTAAGCGAACAAGCGTTTTCGGGCCCCATTCGCGCCTGTGTTGGCGAGAATGGGCAAGCTTGTGAGTAGGACCGAAGGACCTTTTGCTTGGTAGCTATTCAATTTTCAAAGAACTGTTTTCGCACCGCCCTAGGGCGGACGCCACGCAAACAAACACAACTTGCTCATTGTGCCCGATTCAAATGCATGATAGCGCGATCACTTCTGCAATTCACGCGCGAAGTAGTTCACCAGCAGAGGCCATGTCTTTTGCGACCCTCTGCCTGACATGGTTCAATGTCCTCATGGACAAACCTACAACCCGCTCTGTTGAGCGGGTTTGCCTAGGTGTTCGTATTGTATGGTTCGCCAGCGAGTCGTTTAAGGCGAGGCGTTCCACCGATCCCCACTACTGAATATCCGAAAGTGCTGGTTCTTCTTTCCCCGAACATGTCTCTGTACTTAACAATGCCGTAAATCATCATTACGTTGTCGAGAGTTCTTCTACCGTTACATGTCAACGTGTAATCGCGGACGCTGGATTTAGTGCCGCCGCCTACCGCTTCTGGCTCGGAGTCGTAGGGTTCCATGCCGGAGAAATCTGGGTTATCGGGGAACCATTTTAAGACTTCAAGTTTGCAACATATCTCATCAATCCAAGCCGGAGTTTTGCCTTCATAGCGAAAGAAGCAGCTCACATAAGCAGCAGTGTCGTTTTCTCCGACGAGCACACTGCCTTGCAGGGGAGAGAACGCGAACTCAACAAAAATCCAAGCACGTTCAGCCTTGACCAGAGCATCGGCGCTATCTCTTGCGGCATTGGCGGATTGTTCCAAGTGGGGGAATTGTTTTTCGAGGGATTGCACAGTCTCTTGTGCTGCCCTCGCGCTGGATTTGGCAGCACGCGCGCTTCGGACAGCAGCTTTGGCTGTAATGAGATTGGTTCTCAATTGATGTACGTTCAATTTGGTTTGCTTCAAAATAGCAACCCAAATGAAAGCATTAACAGCCACCCCAAAAGCGGTCGCCAGCAGATACCACTTAAACAACGGAGTGTCTTCGGGAGCCGGTTGACTCTTTATCTCAACAGCATACCGATTGTCGTTAGGATTTTTCTGATACTGCTCTCCTTTGCCCTGACCTTGCTGTGTGCTTGGCGTGAGAACTCCCTGAGCATTAGCGGAGGTAAGGCTGTGTGTTGGCTCTTGACTGAGTGTGTGTGTTGCTTTGTGGGATTTGCCGCTACTCACTACTGGCTGTAATACAAGAGCTAACATAAGCGGTAAGACGTGCATGGCCGCGCAATTTTATCAATAGAGCAGCGATTGAGCAGCAACTAATTCCGGCACCGGCCTCAAAACCAAGTCAATTACTGCGATTGAATGGCAGCCGCAATCCACTTCATGATCTCTCCGCTCCACTGGATATCCTGCATGCAGCCGAATAACTCGCGCAAAAAAGGCCTCTTCGTCACCACCAAATGCACATCCGTCCCATTTGGCTCACGTTCTTGAGGGGAACACAGTCAATACACTGACTGCGCGCATTTTCCCCCTCAGGAGATCACGTGACCACAAAGCATCATGTGCTGGTTCGCCTCGCTGTCTTGTCCTTCGCTAGTCTTCTTCTCATCGCGAATGTCAAAGCATACGCGCAAGATGCTGCTGCCCAAACCAAAGCGGAGATCCAGCGCTTGCAGCAATCGCTCAAAGACAAGCCCATTGCGATTCCTGATATCCCTGATCTGAGTTCCGAGATCGAGGGAAATCTCACAGGGGCCGCTTCTGCACTGGCTGCCGGCCAGCTTTATTTGAGCCTGGAAGGTCTGGGCCGGGCTGAAGACCACTTGCACGGAGCACGCACTCTGGAAGAGAAAGCTGATGCCATCAAGGACAGCCTGCCAGCGTTTGAATCGGAATGGAACAAAGCCAGTGTGCAACTTACAGCGCTGGACAAATCTGCACGAGGGAGAGACTGGAGCCACACGACGGCGGCAATTCGGGCAATATCGGAAGCAGCGCAGGTAAGGGCTATTCCACTGCTGGAAGGCGGCCGTGGATTCGCGACCGCAACCAAACCGAAAGACGGTTTATTCTATGTAGGACAGGCACAGGGCGAAGCAGCATTCGCCGAATTCGTATCCAAATTGAATGCCCCACGCAAGGCTGCGCCGGCTCCCTTGCGTTCTCTTCTTCCCGAGCTTGAGGCTTTGCAGGAAAAGACGAACGCGGCTTTCCAGCCTCCACGTTCCATTGATATGCATCCGCGATTTATTGCGTTAAACGCCACGATCAAGGCCGCCCGGGAATTGGACTCATCCAAGGCCTACGCTGGAGCGCTGTATCAATATCTGGAAGCAGTACGGCATTATGGCATGCTCGATCCGGCGGCGCCCGATGCGGCAAAACAGGCGTCTCTGCGAACTGCCTTGGCAGAAGAGCTGAAAAAAAAATCCGCAGCAAAACGCGATGACTCAATCGCTCAGATCTTTCTGGAAAGAGCTGGAGGATGGCTGAACAAACCAGAGGGGGCCGCGCCTTCAGCAGACGAATGGCGAGCTACTCAAGTTGTGCTGCAGCAGGTTTTACCAGCTTACTACGCTGCTCTAAAACCGGCGGCCCCACCGCAACAACGCGCGGGACGTACAGCAACGCTCACGCTGGTGCGCTGGCCATATACTTGAAACATTTCTGACCCAGCAAGTTTGCTGGCCCAGGAAGTTGCAGCAAAGTACGCCGGAAAAATTACGTTCGTGAGTGAAAACTTTGGCGATTCCAAACTTGCCGATCGTTTTGGCGTAAAAGGCTATCCCGCCATATTTCTGGACGACATTCTTATCGCAGCGCCACGCGACTTTGGATACTTCGGCGAAAAAGAAGGCACGGGCCGTTACGCGCCCTGGCGCAATGCTGACAATCAGGCGAAATTCAAGAATGATCTGACCCGCATGATCGATCTGATTCTTGCGGGCAAGAAGGACGTGGTCAGCCGCGAGCGGACGGGAACCAGCGCAAGCATAGCTGCCATTGCTTCCATGCCAAAGTTCACGCTGACCGATCTGGCTGGCAAGCCGCTCAGGGCGGAAGATGCAGCAGGACGCGTGGTAATGGTGGAGTTCTGGGCCACGTGGTGCCCGCCATGCCGTTCAACTCTGGAGTGGCTGGGCGACCTGAAAAAGAAATATGGCGATAACGTGGCCATTCTCGCGTTCGCGGTGGAGTCGCCGGAAGACAAAGTCAGAGAGACCGTGAATTTGCTTAATCCCGACTTGCGCTGGGCTATCACAGATGCCGCTACAGCCCAGGCCTTTGGCGACATAACGGCCGTTCCAACCATGTTTCTGTTCGACCGCTCCGGCAAGACCGCCAGCGTGATGTACGGCGCGCCGCCGGACCTTCATCATCAGGCAGAGAAAATTCTAGACGGACTCATCAAATAGTCTTCATCACAAAGGACACAAAGGAACACGAAGGCAAATCTGACGGAAAAAATCCTGTCGTATGAAGCAGGGCTCGTAGCATCTCCGGCTGCCGCCCCAAACTTCGAATTCACCTTTGTGTTCCTTCGTGTCCTTTGTGGTGAAATGCCTTTAGCCTTCCCCAACTCCCCCCAAAATTTTATTTTTGTGTTGACACCTTCATTTCACGAAATGCATAATTATACATTCACTTGCATAATTATTCGGCATGACGAAATTGGCCAGACAGCAATTGATAGTCGAACTCGTGCACCAGGGCCCCCTGCCCAACCAGCAGGAGCTGGTGAAGGTGCTTGCGCGCAGGGGATTTCCTGTGACGCAGGCCACGCTTTCGCGCGACATCAATGAGCTGCGGCTGGTACGCACCACGGAAGGTTATACGCTGCCCAATGGCGATGCAGGCCCCGATCCTACGCCTGCTGTGTCCCGGGTGGTGCGGGAGTTCGTGGTGGAAGTACGGCGCGCGCAGAACCTGCTGGTAATTAAGACGGTCTCAGGCGCTGCCCAGCCCGTTGCTCTGGGCGTGGATTCGGAAGGCTGGGACGAAGTCGTGGGCACGGTCGCCGGCGACGACACGGTTCTGATCATTACGCCCGACAATAAAAGTGCCAAGAAGCTGCAGACGCGCCTTGAGGACATGCGCGCCTGATGTCGCAAACAATCCAGCCCGCGGTTGTTGGAGCAACAGGTTATGCCGGTTTTGAGTTGGCGCGTCTTCTCGGCCGCCATCCCTATGCAAAAAAGCCGGTGCTCTTCACCCGCAATGGCGAGGCAGGCACAACGGCAAAGCTTGACGAGTTATACCCCCACGTCAGCGGTAATGGCGGCTATCCGCTGGAGCCGTTCCGTTGGGAGACTCTGCGCGTCAAAGGCGTGAACGTGCTTTTTCTCGCTACACCGCACGAAGTGTCGCGGGAGTTGGTGCCGGAAGCGGTGGCCCAGGGCGTCCACATTATCGACCTGAGCGGCGCGTGGCGGCTGGAGACGCCGGAATATCGCGCGATCTATGACTTCAAAGATGAAAATCCCGCGGTCGCCGACAGGCTGATGGCGCAAGCCGTATATGGCATCCCAGAGCTGCATCGCAGCGAACTGAAAGACGCCGCGCTGGTAGCCAATGCCGGCTGCTATGCCACTTCAATCATCCTTGCGCTGGCGCCGCTGGTCCGCGGCGGACTGGTCGACCTCAATCACGGGATTGTCTGCGATTCCAAATCCGGCGTTTCCGGAGCAGGCAAACAGCCGACGCAAAAGACGCACTTTGTGGAAGTTGCAGAGAACCTTTCCGCCTACTCGGTCTTCAATCATCGGCACACCGGCGAGATTCTGGAGCAGCTTGGCATATTGCCCGAACAATTGATCTTCACGCCTCACCTGCTGCCGATCCCACGGGGGATATTGTCGACGATTTACGTTCGCCTGAATTCTGCGATGACGCCGGAAACCATTGAAACCTGCATGCGCAAGTTTTATGCGGACTCCACATTTGTTCGTATCTTCCCCGCCGGCAAGCTGCCGCAGATTCAATATTCGTTGCATACCAATTATTGCGACGTCGGTTTTACTCTGGCGCCGGACGGCAAGCGGCTGGTCATCGTTTCCTGTCTCGATAACCTGGTAAAAGGCGCTGCAGGCCAGGCGGTGCAGAACATGAACGTGATGTTTGGCTGGAATGAAGAGGAGGGCCTGAGATGAAGATCGTGGTCAAGATAGGCGGCGCCACTCTGGAAGATGCTGGGCTGCTGCAACGCGCGGTGCTGGCAGTCAAACAATTAGCCGCGGAGCATCAGGTCGCCGTAGTACATGGCGGCGGCGCTGCTCTTACCCGCATGCTGGCCCAGATGGGCAAGCAGAGCGAATTTATTGATGGCCTGCGTGTGACCGATGCAGAGACGCGCGACTTCGCGGTGATGGTGCTCGCCGGACATATGAATAAGAAGCTTGTCGCTGCGCTGGGCAGCGTGGGCCAGTCCGCCATGGGACTGTGCGGCGGAGATGGCCATGCCTTCCGCGCACGCAAGAAAATAACAAACGGCCACGATCTTGGATTTGTCGGCGAGATTTGTTCGGTCGATCCGCGCTGGATCGAAATGATCTGGCAGCAGGGCTGCCTTCCCGTGATCTCCAGCGTTGCGCTGGGCAGTGACGGCCAGTATTACAACATCAATGCGGACCAGATGGCGTCAGCCTGCGCGGTGGCCTGCCACGCCAATGCATTGATCTTTCTCACCGACGTTTCAGGCGTAAAAGATGCTAATGGACTGGTGATTCGCTGGCTCGATCTTGGCATGGCCGCTGCTTTGACGCAAAAGGCTGTCATCGCCGGCGGCATGTTGCCCAAACTGCAAGCCTGCAAAGACGCGCTGCTGCACGGCGTAAATCGCGTGCGGATACTGCCTGCCGCCGAAGTGGAAGCGCTGCCGGAATTTTATTTCGCAAAAATTGAATCGGGAACTGAGGTGTTGGTCGCGTGAACCTGGAGCAAGTAAGCAAACTGGAATCTAAACTGCTGGTCACGACGTACGACCGCTATCCCGTGCTGCTGCATAAAGGCCGTGGCGTGTACCTCTATGACAACAAGGGTCGCAAGTATCTTGACCTGCTTAGCGGCATCGGCGTGAATGCGCTGGGGTACGCGCATCCGGCGCTGACGAAGACGATCGCCAAGCAGGCGAAGCTGCTGGTTCACACTTCGAACCTTTTTTATCACGAGTACCAGGGCCGGCTGGCATCTGCGCTGACAAAGATTTCAGGCATGGATCGCGCCTTTTTCACCAACAGCGGCACGGAAGCATGGGAAGGCGCCTTAAAGCTCGCTCGCGCTTATGCCAAAGCCAATTGCGCGGAAGGCAAAGAACCCAAGTGGCGGATTCTTGCCCTGGAACATGCATTCCACGGACGGACCTTCGGCGCTTTGGCGACCACACACAAAGAAAAATATCGCGCACCGTTCGCGCCTGGCGTACCGGGCGTAGAGTTCGTCCGCTTCAACGATGTCGTCGACCTAGAAAGCAAATTTGATTCCACCGTCTGCGCCATTGGATTCGAATTTGTGCAGGGTGAAGGCGGCATCCGTCCGGTAAGCCAGCTATTTGCCGACGCGGCACACAAGCTTGCGCGCAAGCATAACGCTCTGCTGATCGCCGATGAAATCCAGAGCGGCATGGGACGCACTGGCAAATGGTTCGCCTACCAGAATTACAACATTCAGCCCGATCTGGTGACGGTGGCCAAGCCGATTGCCGGCGGGCTGCCGCTGGGCGCGCTGCTGGCGACGGGAAAAGTTTCTGAATGCATACACCCGGGCATGCACGGCACCACGTTCGGCGGTGGGCCGCTGGCCTGCGCCGTGGCACTGCAGCTGATCACGATCCTGGAAAAAGAAAAGATGCTCAAGCATGTCCGGAAAGTTGGCGATTACTTCATGGAACAACTGCAGAAGCTGCAGAAGAAACATGAGGCCATCGTTGAAGTGCGCGGGCAGGGTTTGATGATCGGCATGGAACTTGAATCTGCCGAAGCCGCCAAGCAGATTTTTCAACAAATGCTGAAGCTGGGCACGATCGTGAACCGCACGGACGAGACAGTCATACGGTTCCTGCCGCCCTTCATCATCAAAAAGCAACACATCGATACAGCTGTACAGCAGCTTGATCAGGTATTGGCAAAAAGCAAAATGACAGCGGCCACCGCCGGGAGGAGCAAATAAACATGATGCCAGCCAGGATGTACGACCTCACAGCCATGAAAGCGCCAGTGGAGCAGCCGGTACTTTGCCGCGATCTGGTTTCGGCGCAGGACTTTTCTCCCGAAGAGACGAAGTCAATGTTTGAGCTGACGCACATCATTAAGCACCGTCCAGCTGATTTTCGGGGCGCGCTGGCGGGCAAGCAACTGGTGTTGTTCTTTGAGAAGGCATCCTTGCGCACGCGCCTGACGTTTGAAGCCGGGATGGCCAGCCTGGGTGGCACGTCGCTCTTTATGGACCAGACACGCTCACTTCTGGGAGAGCGCGAACCGGTGTGCGATATCGCGCGCAACGTGGAGCGCTGGGTGGACGCCGTAGTGCTTCGTACTTTCGAGCACAAGACCATCGTGGAGATGGCGCGGCACACCTGCATCCCGGTGATCAACGCGCTGAGCGAACTGGAGCATCCCTGCCAGGCATTTGCCGACTTCTTCACGCTGGAAGAAAAGTTTGGCGACTTGAGCAACGTGCATCTCGCCTATGTGGGTGATGGGAACAATGTGGCACACTCACTCATGCTGACCGCGGCGGCGCTGGGCACAAGCATTTCCGTAGCGACACCGGAAGGCTACGAGCCTTTGCCCGAGGTGATCGCAGCCGCCAAAAGAATCGGACGCGGTACCGGAGCGATCATCGACATTACGAATGATGCAATCAAAGCCGTCACAGGCGCCAACGCGATTTACACAGACGTATGGGCCAGTATGGGGCAGGAGAGTGAAGCCGCCGAACGGGCAAAGATTTTCGCGCCGTATCAGGTGAATGAAAAACTGTTCTCGCACGCAGCACCGCACGGAGTCTTTATGCACTGCCTGCCGGCGCATCGCGGAGAAGAAGTAACCGCGGGCGTGATCGATTCGCCGCGGTCCATTGTATTTGACCAGGCGGAGAACCGCATGCACATACAGAAAGCAATCTTACTTTTACTACTGGGCAGCGGTATGCGCACCTCGCCCACAAGGAGCAATCATGCGTGAGAAGGTAGTACTTGCATATTCCGGGGGGCTCGATACCTCGATCATCATTCCGTGGCTCAAGGAAAACTATAACTGTGACGTGATCGCTATGATTGCTGACGTGGGCCAGGGTGAAGACATTGATGCCGTGGTGGAAAAAGCCCACAAGACCGGCGCGGCGAAAGTCATCGTAAAGGATCTGCGCGAGGAATTCCTTCGCGACTATGTCTTCCCTGCTCTGCGCGCCGGAGCGGAATATGAGCACAAATATCTCTTGGGAACGTCGCTGGCACGGCCGGTAATCGCCAAGCATCAGGTGGAAGTCGCGCTTAAAGAAAACGCTACCGCTCTGGCACACGGCTGCACCGGCAAGGGTAATGACCAGGTACGGTTTGAACACGCTTTCCAGGCGCTGGCGCCGGACTTGAAAGTGATCGCACCCTGGCGGGAGTGGACTTTGAAGTCACGTGAGGACTGCCTGGACTATGCCGAGGCTCGCGGCATCTCCGTGACAGCAAGCCGCGAAAAGATTCATAGCCGCGATCGCAACATCTGGCACCTGAGCCATGAAGGCGGCGAGCTGGAAGATCCGGCCAACGCGCCGTTTGATTCCACCTGGCAGATTTCTCGCTCTCCGCAGGAAGCACCAGACCGCGAAGAGACTGTCACGATCGGTTTTGAAGCCGGAACCCCGGTCAGCGTAAATGGGCAGAAGCTTGATCCAGTCGCATTAGTGGAACTGCTGAACGAGATTGGCGGACGCAACGCGATTGGCCGCATCGATCTGGTAGAAAACCGCTTCGTCGGCATCAAGTCGCGCGGCTGCTATGAAACGCCCGGAGGAACACTACTGCTGACGGCCCATCGCGAGTTGGAGGCCTTGTGCCTGGAACGCGAACTCATGCACTTCAAACAGCTGATGGCGCTTAAGTACGCGGAAATCGTTTATTACGGGCTGTGGTTTACGCCGCTGCGCGAAGCGTTGGACGCGTTTGTCAATGAAACGCAGAAGGAAATTACTGGAACAATTACGCTGAAACTCTACAAGGGCAACATCACCATCGGCGGACGCGAGTCAGAATTCTCGCTCTACCGCACGGACCTCTCATCGTTCACCATGAGCGAGAGTTATGACCAGAAGGATGCGGAAGGATTCATACGTATTCTGGGCTTGCCGGCGCGGTCACGAGCAAGGCTGAAACAAAAACAGGAGGAAATCGCGAAGTGAAGATGTGGTCAGGCCGGTTCCGGCAGGCGCTGGACACCCATTTCGAAGAGTGGCAGAGGTCGTTTCCATTCGACCAGAAGCTGCTGCGTTATGAGTTGGCGGCCAGCCGCGCGCATGGGCAGGCTCTTAAGGCCGCAGGCATCCTCACGCCTGCGGAATTCGGGCTGATTGCCGCGGCGCTGGACGAGATCGGCAAGACCAGTGAGCAGCAGGCTGGCTACTTCGAAGATCCTGAAGCTGAGGACGTTCATCACTTTGTGGAAAAGAAGCTGGTCGCGCTGGTTGGTGAGACCGGTAAAAAACTACACAGCGGACGCAGCCGGAACGAGCAGATCGCTACCGACTTGCGCCTGTTCGTGCGTGATTCGGTGGATAACCTCCGCGCGCTGCTAGGCGAATTACTGGAAGCGTTGCTAGACCGCGCATCCGAAGCAAAAACGCTGGTTATGCCGGCTTACACGCATTTGCAGCGAGCGGAGCCAGTGCTCACGTCACACTGGCTGCTGGCTTATTTTGAAATGTTCTTTCGCGATGGCGAGCGCCTGATGGATTGCCGCGAGCGCGCCAATGAATGCCCGCTGGGTTCAGGCGCGGTTACAGGGGCAACATTGCCGCTCGACCGTGAGCTGGTGAGTCGCGCATTGGGATTCACGCGTCCGACGGCCAACAGCATGGACGCAACCAGCGATCGAGATTTTGCGCTGGAACTGGTCAACACACTTGCTCTCCTGGGCGTTCATCTCAGCCGCTGGGCGGAGGAGTTCATTCTTTTTGCCACGCAGGAATATGGTTTCATCACGCTTCCTGAAACCTATTCCACGGGCAGCAGTGCCATGCCGCAAAAGCAGAATCCTGATGCGCTGGAACTGATTCGCGGTAAGTCCGCGCGGATTATCGGCAACCAGGTCGCGCTGCTCACCACGATCAAAGGCCTGCCGCTTGCCTATAACAAAGATATGCAGGAGACACAGGAACCTCTGTTTGAAGCCATCGCCACGGTTGGACATTGCCTGAAAGTTGCTGCTGGCTTTATGCGCCAGGTGAAGTTCAACCAGGAACGCATGCAGTCTGCCTGCGAAAGCGGATTTATGAATGCCATGGCTGCAGCCACCTATCTGGCGAAGCGCGGCGTACCTTTCCGGAAAGCGCATGAGGTCGTGGCCCAGGCAGTGCAAAAGTGCCTGCTGCAGAGTTGTGAACTGGAGCAGCTCACGCTTGAGGAACTGCGCGAATTCAGCCCGGCATTCGACGCGGACATTTACGAGCAGCTTACGGTAGAGAATGTCCTGGCCTGCCATGACGTCCCCGGCGGTACAGCTGCGCATCGGGTGCAACAGGCGCTTAAAGCCGCCCGAGAAAAGCTGGCGACCATGCAGGAGGCTCATGGTACGCACGCGTAACGCTATTCTTCCCGACGTGGAACAAATCCACACAATCATCCGTGCATATTCGGGCAATGGCACTCTACTGCCCCGAACGTTGGCGGAGTTGCGGGAAAACGTGCGCGATTTTGTGGTAGCTGAGGATAATGGAAAAATTGTGGGGTGCGGCGCCTTGCATCTTTACGGCATGCACCTTGCTGAAATTCGTTCCATCGCGGTGACGCCCTCGACAAAAGGTCTGGGCGCAGGACGCAAGCTGGTGGAAGCACTGCTCAAGGAAGCCGAACGGCATAAAGTCACTTGCGTCTGTCTGTTTACGCGTATCCCGGAATTTTTTGCCCATATGGGATTTGGCCTGGCCAAACGTGACGATCTGCCTGACAAGATCTACAAAGATTGCGTGCATTGTCCCGCGTTCAATGCTTGCGACGAAATCGCGATGTATCGCGGCGACATTCCAAGGCATAGCGGAGTCCGCGACTTGCAGATCCCCAAACCGCTGGTTAAGCTGAGCGTGTGAGCACGAATCCGCCTCAGGGATTTCTTTTTTCCGCCTGCGCCGCCGGCATCAAGGCCAGCCGCAAGCCCGATCTGGCATTAGCCTTGGCTCCTGACGGCGCTTCCGCTGCCGCCTATGTTTACGCGAAATCAGATCGTCGCGGCGCCGGTGACGGTTGGACGCGAACATCTGCGCCGGGGACAAGGGCTGATGCGTGCGCTGATCGTGAACGCCGGCAATGCCAATTGTGCAACGGGCAAACAGGGGCTCAAAGCCTCCACCAGCGTGTGCGCGGGAGTGGCAAAGCAGATCAAAGCCAAAGCGCACCAGATCTTCCCCTCTTCCACGGGCATCATCGGCGTGCCATTGCCGGTGGAGAAAATTCATGCCGCTCTTCCGCAATTGGTCCGTTCGGCTACGGCCGGCGAGCAGGCCTTCGACCAGTTCGCTCACGCAATCCTTACCACAGACACGCACAAGAAAGTCGCTACACAAACGATAACGTTCAATCAAACTCAGGTCACCCTGGCCGGAGTGGCCAAAGGCGCGGGCATGATCCATCCCAACATGGCAACCATGCTGGTTTATCTCTTCACCGACCTGGCGGCGAGCCCACGCGAATTGCAAACATGCCTGGCGGAAGCGGCGGACCAGAGCTTTAACAATATTTCCATCGATGGTGATACCTCGACCAATGACACGGCCCTGCTGCTGGCCAGCGGCAATAGCGGCGTGCAGTTCAAATCAGTGCGAAATGAATTCCAGTCGGCACTGACGAAGGTCTGCCGGTCGCTGGCGGGACAAATCGTAGCCGACGGCGAAGGCGTGGAGCACGTGGTGCGACTGAGTATCGTAGAGGCCCGGTCACGGAGCGAAGCGCGCCAGATTGGCAGTGCCATCGCAAATTCTGCCCTTGTAAAGACTGCGTGGGCCGGCGCCGATCCCAACTGGGGACGCATTCTAGCCGCGATTGGCTACTCTGGAGTCAAAATCAATCCAGAGCGGATCAATATCTATCTGGGCGAACAGCAGATATGCCGCCACGGCGCGGCGTGTCCTTTCGACCATGATCGCGCCCATGCTTACATGTCGGAGCCAGTCTATGAAATACGTATTGCCCTGGGGGCGGGAAGCGAAGCGCTGGAGTTTCTCTCGTGCGATCTGACGGCGGAATATGTAAGGATCAATGCGGATTATTCCACTTGATTTCAGAACAAAGCTCCACTTTGCCGTGCTTTGCCGCTTTGCGTCTGGTTCTCTGAATAGGTATTTTAGAGACAGATGCCACAGACCTTAGCCGAGTATCCGCAACTGCACCTGGCGCGCGGGAGCGAGATCGCCTACGTTCATCGTCGCGGGTTCCGCACCTTGCGCTGGACTTATGGGCAGGTTGCCGAACTGGCATTTCGTTTTGCCCGCGAGTTGGAGTCACGCGGGATTGGCAAGGGCGACCGTGTGCTGTTGTGGAGCGATAACAGCGCGGAATGGGTCGGCGCATTCTTTGGCTGTATGTTGCGCGGCGTTGTGGCTGTGCCCATGGATCGCATTGCCGCGCCGGACTTTGCCCAGCGCGTGATGGCCGATGTGGACGCGAAGCTGATCGTCTGCGCCAGCGCTTTGACTGTCCACGCTGCGGCTCGACCCCATCTGGAGCTAGAAAATCTGGCAGAAGCTCTTGAACAGAGGTCTTCGGAGCCATATGCTGCGGTCGCTTTCAGTCGCGACGATACGGCGCAAATCGTATTTACGTCGGGCACGACGGCAGAACCTCGCGGCGTGGTGCTGACGCATGGGAATATTCTGGCCAGCGTTGACCCCATTGAACGCGAGTTCCCTAAGTACCGCCGATCGGAGCGGCTGTTTCATCCCATACGCTTTCTGGAGTTGCTGCCACTGAGCCATGTGTTCGGTCAATTCATGGGAATGTTTATCCCTGCACTGCTCGGCGGCACGGTGCACTTCCAGGACAGCTTTAAACCGACCGACATCATTACGGCGATCAAGAGCGAACGCATTTCAGTGCTGGTAGCGGTGCCGAGAGTGGTGGAGTCGCTGAAGAACAAGTTGCGTGATGACCTGGGCGCCTATATCGAAAACAATTGGAGCCACGCCGAGAAAGAGCACTTCCTGAAACGCTGGTGGCGATTCAGGAAGATTCGCCAGGAGTTCGGTTGGAAGTTTTGGGCGATTATTTCGGGGGGCGCAGCGCTTGATCAGAACACGGAAGAGTTCTGGCGTCGGCTGGGCTATGTAGTGGTGCAAGGCTACGGACTTACGGAGACAAGTTCGCTGATCAGCCTGAACCATCCATTTAAGGTTGGACGCAGATCGATTGGCAAGGTCCTGCCCGGCCGCGAGATGAAGCTTGATCCGGAAACGGGTGAGATCCTGGTGCGCGGAGAAAACGTGGCGCGCCAGTACTGGCAGGGTAAGGGCCTGAAGCCGGTAACCGGCGAGGAAGGCTGGTTTCGCACCGGCGATCTGGGGGCCGTGGATGAAGAAGGAAATCTGTACTTCAAGGGCCGCAGTAAGAATGTGATCGTAACGCCGGCGGGGTTGAAGATTTATCCCGAAGACCTGGAACAGGCGCTGCGCAAACAGCCGCAGGTGAGGGACGTGGTTGTGGTTGGTGTGGCCGAGGGCGGAAACGCGGAAGCTTGCGCCGTGCTGCTGCTCAATAATGGTGATTCGGGAAACACAGCGGTGGCCAACGCCAACCAGACACTGGCCGACTTCCAGAAGATACGGCGCTGGTTTGTTTGGCCCGATGATGATTTTCCTCGCACATCGACACAGAAACCCAAGCTGGAGTTGATTCGCCGAGCTGCGGAAAGCCAGGTGAATGGAAGTGCCGCAACGGCTGGAACGACAACCAGCAGTCGAGCGGCGGATGGCACGCTGGAGGAACTTGTGAGCACTATCACAGGACGCCATGTTGAACTCAAGCCGGGTGCGCATCTGGAAAATGATTTGAACCTGAGTTCGCTGGACCGGGTGGAGTTGATGGCGTCGATTGAAAACCGTTATCAGGTCGATCTGGGCGACCGGGAATTTTCCCAGGTGAATACGGTGGCGGACCTGGAGAATCTGCTCAAGAAGTCAGCGCCGGAAGGCAAAACCAATGACTATCCGTATTCGCGTTGGCCGCAAAGCTGGCTGGTGCGCTGGATTCGCGTGCTGGCCTATCATGCCGTCACCCTGCCTTACATCATGGTAATGGCGCGTCCTAAAGTGATTGGACGTGAACGGTTGAAAACTTTTCGTGGACCAGCTCTGATCATCTCCAACCATGTAGCGCAGATCGATATCGGATTTTTAATGGCGGCCCTACCCGCGCATCTGCGCAACCGACTAGGCGTAGCCATGCAAGGTGAGAAACTGCGTTCGATGCGCTATCCGCCGCAGAACTGGTCTTTCCTGAAGCGCTGGTGGGAGCAGTTGCAGTATGCGTTGACGGCGGCGTTCTTCAATGTGTTCTCTTTGCCGCAGCGGTCAAAGTATCGCGAAAGTTTTCGCTTTGCCGGCGGGCTGGCTGATCGAGGGTACAGCGTAGTCATCTTTCCTGAAGGTCGTCGCACAGAGACGGGAGAAATGTCACCTTTCCGCAGCGGAATTGGATTGCTGGCGACGCAGCTGAACCTGCCGATTATCCCCATGCGCATCGACGGGCTGTTCCCGTTCAAGATCGCCAAGAAACATTATGCGCCTCCATACTCCGTGCAGGTGCGGATAGGCGATCCGGTAAGGTTCGAGCCCACGGCTGATCCGGAAGAGATTGCGAAAGAGTTGCAGAGGATCGTGGAAGGACTATAAGTAAAATGCCTACCACTGATAAACACGGATGACACTGATCAAAGAACGATTCCGAAGCTGTCTATCGAGATTGTTTTACACTAATGGTTCGGAGAAACCATGATTCATACCGGCCGCCATTTTCTACAGATTCCTGGACCAACCAACGTTCCTGACCGGGTTCTGCGCGCGATGGACCGCCCCGTCATCGACCATCGCGGACTGGAGTTTGCTCAGCTGGGCGCGGAAGTGCTGGATGGAGTGAAGTCAATCTTCAAGACCAAAGGCCCTGTGGTGATCTATCCCGCTTCCGGCTCAGGCGCATGGGAAGCGGCCATTGTGAATACGCTTTCACCAGGCGACCGCGTGCTGATGTTTGAGACCGGTCACTTTTCCAACCTGTGGCGCGACATCGCCGTACGACATGGGCTGGTAGTGGATTATGTGCCGGGAAACTGGCGTCGCGGCGCACAGCCGGCAGACGCAGAACAGCGCCTGAAAGACGATAAGCAGCATGCGATCAAAGCAGTGATGGTGGTCCACAATGAGACTTCCACGGGAGTGGCGAGCCGCATTGCCGAGATTCGCAAGGCCATGGATCGGGCGCAGCATCCTGCGCTGCTGATGGTGGACACTATTTCGTCTCTGGCGTCGATTGATTTTCGGCACGATGAATGGGGCGTGGACGTAACGGTGGGCGGGTCGCAAAAAGGACTGATGCTTCCACCCGGGCTAAGTTTCAACGCGATTTCAGAAAAGGCGCTGGCCGCGAATAAGTCGGCCAAGATGGGGCGCTATTACTGGGACTGGCAGGAGATGCTCAAGCCGAACCGGTCAGGGTTCTTTCCGTATACGCCTGCGACGAACCTCTTATGGGGACTGCGTGAAGCGCTAGCCATGTTGCATGAAGAAGGGCTGGACAATGTTTTTCGGCGGCATGACCGTCATGCCGAGGCCACGCGTGCGGCGGTGAAAGCGTGGGGGCTGGAAGTCTGGTGCGAAGAGCCAACGGAATATTCCAGTTCACTCACGGCGGTCACCATGCCGGTGGGCCATGATGCTGACAAGCTGCGGGAAATCATCTTAGAAGCGTTTGATATGTCACTGGGAACTGGTCTGGCAAAGCTGGGCGGCAAGGTTTTTCGCATCGGGCATCTGGGGCATTTTAACGACCTTATGCTGGCGGGCACGCTAAGTGGTGTGGAGATGGGCCTGAAGCTGGCAAAGGTCCCGCACAAGGCGGGCGGCATAAACGCGGCTTTGGACCGTCTAGCCGCGGGCCATCAACAGATGGCAAGCAAAGCGCAAGTTGCGGAACCTGTGCTTCGCTAGCGGACAAAATCAGCGTTGGTCGTCTTTGAGATTGCGGAAGTTGGCGCGATGGTCGCGGATGAGACGGTCAAGGCGCGATTGCAGGACGGTAACGGCATCGTACAAAGTCTGGATACCGCCGGACTCCCAGGTCACATCTTCCTGCTCCATGTCGATGGAAAGGTCGCGCATCATCTGCGCGAAGCGGCGGATTCTTTCCGCAGCCAAAAAAGATGCGAGCAGCTCTTTGCGTCCGGGCTGGGCATTATGCAACTCGCTGGCGGTCCAGGAAGTCATCCGGACTTCGTCAACGGCGTGACGAAACTCCTGCAGAGCCCCGTCATCAGAAATGGTTCCGATTTTTAAATCGCGTTCCAGGCGGCGCAGCTCTGAAGTCAAGGTACGTAGCCGGGAAGCGATTTGGAAGCCCTTTTCAGCCATTTACCCTCGCACTTAATTTGATGCCGAGGAGCTCTGGAATGCCAGATGTTTCGGCAGGAACATGGCCAGTGGACCGGGGATTCAAATGGACGAACCTGGACTGTCCTAAAGTAATCTGAGATAAGCAAGGACCGATTAACCGCGCGTCAAATCAGGAGAATTGCTGACGTTCGACTGCGACGGCCTTAGCGGGCTTTGGCTTTGCTCTTGACTGGCTTGGCGACGGCCTTACGCGCAGGTCGCGCGGCTCTTGCTTTCTTAGGCTTTTCCATGTGCGCCAAGGCGACTGGCTGAGGCGCGCTTTGGCCCAGCGCGGTGAGAGGGGGCAGCTTCTGTTTGAGCTTCAGGACAGGCTCAAAGAGATCGCCGAATTTTTCCACCCGTTGCAAAACTTTGTCCGAGGTAAAAACCAGCAACTCGGGATCGCCTTTCTTCAGACAATTTTCCACTTCCTGCCATGTCACCGGCGTGGACACTGTCGGCTGATCTTTGGCGCGCAGCGAGTACACGTTGACCGTGGTTTTGTAATCGTCGTTCTGGCTCCAGTCAACAAAGATCTTACCCACGCGCAGGGTCTTCTTCATGTCCGAAACAACGAGATCCGGATGTCGCTCTTCCAGCAGTCGCGCAATAGCTTTGGCAAAAGGCTTGGTCTGTTCGTAAGTCACAGGCGTATTCAGGGGAACATAAATCTGAAGTCCCTTGGAGCCGGAGGTTTTGGCGAAAGACTGCAATCCGAACTGCTCAAAAATATCGCGAATCCATAAACCGACCTGGCAGGCACTGCACGATGTTGGCAGGCGCGCCGGGATCAAGATCAAAGGCAATGACTGTGGGACGCTGCGGCTCCGACGCGCGAGAAAGAGAAGTGTGGAGTTCAAGATCCGCCAGATTGCCGAGCCAGACTAAAGTGGGCAGATCCGCGACTACGCAATAATCCATGAATCGATTGTTTCCTTCGCTCCAGATTTTGGCGGTTTTCATCCACGGCGGACGGTAGCTGGGGCAATTTTTCTCGTAAAAATACATACCGTCAACGCCGTTGGGATAGCGCTTGAGCGTAAGCGCACGGTCGGCGAGGTGAGGCAGGAGCACGGGAGCAATGCGGACGTAATAATCGATTACCTGGCCTTTGGTGAAACCGGCTTTGGGATAGAGCACTTTGTCCAGGTTTGAGAGCTTGATCTGGCGGCCTTCGACCTCGATCACGGATTCTGGCGCTTTTCTGGCCATGAAAAACTCCTGTGCTACCTGCATATTAGATGCTTGGCCGGATAAATACGGTTACAAGTGCCTTACCTTCCATGGTGCATTTTTCAGGGTAGTACAACAACGTGGCATCGCGATCAGCCATCTAATCCCTGATGCCTGACGACCAGGACAACGCGCTGCCGGTAAGTTCCTCAACACCGCCTGTGTTTTGCAAGCAGCAGGAATCGCTGTTTCGGGAAGTAGTCCAACTGATGGAGCGCAACCACGTTCCATTTGTGATTTCCGGCGCTTTCGCTCTGCATGAACACACCGGCATATGGCGCGACACCAAGGACCTGGACCTATTCCTTCCCGCTCAGGAAGTAGGCCGTGCATTGGCGCTGTTGGAGAACGATGGCTTTGAGACGGAGATAAGGGATTCCGTGTGGCTGGCCAAAGCCAAGCGAGACGGATTCTTTGTGGACCTGATCACCGGCATGAGCAATGCAGTGCTCCGCGTGGATTATTCATGGATAAGGCATGCCAGCCGTTCAGAAGTATTTGGGATGTCCGTCCGCGTGCTGGCGCCGGAGGAGCTGATTGCTTCCAAGATTTTTGTTACGCGGCGCGAGCGCTTTGATGGCGCGGACATCTGCCACGTGATTTATGGGACCCAAGGCAAATTTGACTGGCAAAGGCTGATGAGCCTGATCGGCGATCACTGGGAAATGCTCTTCTGGAGCCTGGTGCTGTATCACTATGTTTATCCGGCAAATTCTGATTTCGTACCCGCGGAAATATGGAAAGAGCTGACGCAGCGTTTCAGCGTTGAACTGGCGCATCCGAATAAGGGCGCCAATTTTCGCGGCAGCCTGATTGACGACAAAATGTTCGCTATCGACGTGGCGGAATGGGGCAAGCGAAACATCCTGGAAGAAGCGCGGGCAAAGGCCGACATAATCCGAAGGGAGAAAAAAGAGGCGGCTTGAGCGTGGTGACGCCTGCCAGTTATTCGGCCCACTCTTTGCCCAGACCAGTCTTACCAAGCCAATGAGAATTGCAGCCACAGCAGATTTACACTTCACGCCGCAAAGCTATGACCGCATCCGCGAACCACTGTCACGGGTGCGCGATGAAGCTGATCTGCTGATCATTGCCGGGGACCTCACCAATTACGGCAAGCCGGAAGAAATGCATTCCCTGCTGAACGGACTGGTGCGGCTGCGCATTCCCATTGTGGCAGTGCTGGGAAACCATGACTACGAAAGCGGGCAGGAAACTGAACTGATCAAGATGATGACCACTGAGGGCATCAAGGTGCTGGATGGCAGCAGCTACGAGCGCGATGGCGTGGGATTTGCCGGGGCCAAGGGATTTCCCGGCGGCTTTGGCCGCGGCATGCTGACGGCCTTCGGCGAAAAAGAAATCAAAGCATTTGTGCAGGCGGGACTGGACGAGACGCTCAAACTCGAACGCTCGCTCACCATGCTGCGCACGCCGAAAATCGTGATTGTGACGCACTATGCCCCGATCTGCGAAACCGTGGAGGGCGAACGCCAGGAGATTTTTCCGTTCCTGGGCAGTTCGCGGCTGGCCGAAGTGATTGACCGACATCAGGCTGTGGTCGCGTTCCACGGCCATGCACATCATGGAAAACCGGAAGGTAAAACCATTGGCGGGGTGCCCGTACACAATGTGGCGCTGTCACTGCTGATGGCGCAGGACCCGCCGTGTCCGTATCGGGTGGTGGAAGTCTAGATTTCAGCAACTGGCAAATAGCAATTGGCAATTAGCTTGAGCTCACTAAACTCATCAAAAAGATGATTGGCTTTTGGCTTTTGGCTAGCTGCTAATTGCCATTTGCTATTTGCTTGAGCAGCGAATTCTCGCCGCAAGCTGCTACTATTATTCCGAGTGAAATCCACAGGTTCCAACGTAGTGCGCATTGAAGCGGAAGCGCTGCGCGAACTGGCCGACCGCATTGACGGGCCGATGGCGCAGGATTTTGTGCGGGCCGTGGAATGCCTGGATTCCTGCGGCGGTCGCGTGGTGGTCACCGGCATGGGAAAGAGCGGGCTCATCGCGCGCAAGATTGCGGCTACGCTGAGTTCCACCGGCACACCCGCTCTCTACCTGCATCCGGCCGAGGCTGTCCATGGCGATCTGGGAATGCTGGTGCGCGGAGACGTGGTGCTGGCGCTCTCCTCGAGCGGAGAGACGGAAGAGATCCTGCAATTGCTGGTGACGATCCGGCGGATCGGCAGCAAGCTGATTACGATTACGGGCGACAAGCTCTACCCCGAAAATTCACACAAACCTTCCACGCTGGCGCAGGCGGCAGACGTGGCGCTGGATTGCTCTATCGACCAGGAAGCGTGCTCGCTGGGGTTGGCGCCTACGGCTTCGACGACGGCAATGCTGGCGCTGGGCGACGCGCTGGCGGTGGCTCTGTCAGAAAAACGGGGATTCAAAGAAGAGGATTTTGCTCATCTTCATCCGGGCGGCAAATTGGGCAAGAAGCTGGCGCGCGTTTCACAGCTGATGCATAGCGGCGATCGTTGCCGCGCGTGGAACGGGCCACCAAGATGGCAGACGTGATTTATGAAATGTCGCGCAAGGGGCTGGGCATAACGACCGTGGTGGAAGACAACAAATTGCTGGGCGTGATCAGTGACGGCGACCTGCGCCGGCTGCTGGAGAAACGCAAAGATGTGCTCAGCCTGACCGCCGGCGATTGCGTAAGCGCCAACCCGAAGACGATTCGTCCCGATGAATTCGCCATGACCGCGCTGAATATCATGGAGCAGAAGAAAATCACGTCACTGGTGGTGACCCAGGCGGACGGTACAGTGGAAGGAATTATTCATCTGCATGATTTGTGGGGAACGCAGATGGTGTAGAAACAGCCTTTAGCTATTAGCTCTTAGCTTTTAGCTTTGTGTAGCGAGTAACAGCAGGATTGGCTAAAGGCTAAGAGCTAAGGGTGGCGGAGGAAAGAAGCTGTCTACTGATCGTAGTGGCTATTGGTAATTGGTACTTCGTATTTGGCCGCTCGATTTTGCTAAATACCAAGTACCAAAAACCAATGACTGACTCCATCGATCGCGCGAAAAAAATCAAAGTCATCCTCTTCGACGTGGATGGCGTCCTCACGGACGGATCCATATGGCTCTTCCCTGCACCGGCATCGGGTCCGCGCAGCACGGACGCGCATGCGGAAAAGCACGCGGACAAGCCCGGTTTCGCCATCATCAGCCAGAACATGATCGAGGCCAAGGGATTCAACGCTCATGACGGCACGGCTATTTCCCTGGCACGGTTGGGTGGCTTGAAAACCGGAATGGTGACCAAGCGAATTTCTGAAACCGTGGCTTTGCGGGCGCGCGACCTGAAGATCGATTATCTGCACCAGGGCGCACACAACAAGTCAGACATTCTGGACAAGATCCTGGCTGAGAGCGGCTTCCATGAAGAGCAGATTGCTTATGTCGGCGACGACGTGATCGATCTACCGATTATGCGGCGATGCGGGCTGGCGATCGCCGTGGCGAATGCACGTCCGCAGGTGAAGGCAATGGCGCATTATGAGACAGCGTCTACGGGCGGGCATGGCGCGGCGCGGGATGCGGTGGAATACATTCTTGAAGCGCAGGGAACGCTCGCGAAAGTGATTGACGCGTATATACATGCGCGGACTTCGATTGGGTGATTTGTAGTGTCTCGTGAAAACACCCTGAAACCGCATGGCAATGGAGACATTCTCGGGATCCTTCGACTTGCCCTCGGTCGCTCCGCTTCTTCGGGCGGCGCTCAGGATGACAGATTTTTATTTCCTTGGTAATCCGAAAAATTGTCGCTAGGCAGAACGGAAAGTTGAGGGCGAGGCCGACTTGCGCGCCGAGCCCCGTGCAACGAGTGCGGAAGAATTCTGCGGAGAATGATTATTTGTAGCGGTTTGGAGCGAAGCGACAAACAAAAAGAAATGACCCACCGGTTTCCCTGCCAAGACGCTTGCGCGTCGAACCGGTGGATCAGTTTTTTGTACGTTAGCTGCCAGGTACTGCAGCTACTTACATTAGAAGCAGCTTCTCAGGAAAGGTTGTCTTTATCTTTGTCGCTTCGCTCCAAACCGCTCCAGAGCAACGCTTCGAGCAAAGCATTTATGCCCCTAATGCAGGCAGCTCGCCGCGCAAGCCGGGCTCGCAGCCCAGGACCCTATCGCTTCGCTCCGCTGCTCTAAAAGCTTTATTGACTCTTCGCTGCAGAACATGAGCAGATCAATCAGTTATTCCCTGAAGGCGGCGGCTTAAGCGAGTGCACGAAGGCAACGAACTCAGGTTTTTTGCGCAAGCCGGCAAACTCATTGTCGCGGAGGGCGCCTTTGATGGGGTAGCCTTCCTCATTGGCCTTGCTGAGGTAGAAGCGACAGTGCTCCTGATCACCGTGCTGGCCATACATCTGCGCCATCACATAATGAAAGTGGCCCAGATCATTGGAACCCACCAGGCGGATGGAAATGGCGGCGGCGGAGGACTGGCGCTGAAAAATGTCAGGGTCAAGCTGAATAGCGCGCTGATATTCCCGGGAGGCGCGGTCAAAATCCTTTTGCGAAAAGTAAGCCCCGCCCAGGTTGCTGTGGAAGCTGGCACTTTCCTCATTGAGCTTGATGGCCTTCTTGTATTCTTTGATCGCAGCGCCGTATTTCCTGAGGTTGTAATAGAGTGCGCCGAGATTGTTATAGGCCTCAGCATAACCCTTGTTGGACTTGATGGCGCGCTGGAATTCCCTTCTGGCCTCTGCGTCGCGACGAAGCTGCAGAAGACACATGCCAACCTTGTTGTGCAAGATGGCGTTGTCCGATGTCTTCATGGCCGCGCGATAGTAGTCAATGGAATCGAGGTAGGCCTTTTGCGCGCGGAATTGATCACCCTGCATTTCCAGTTCAACCGGATCGGCATTCTCCGACGGAGGCGGCACGCGCACCTGGGAAGCGGGATAAGTACTGGAAGGTTCCTGGGCGCACAAAGGCAAAGCGAGCGCCAATAACCCGATGATCATTAGCAAGCGGCTGAAGCGACCCATAAGGGCCTCCTTAGTGCGGCCTGTCTTTGCCCGGACTGGGAGTGGCCGCAGGCTTGATCTGCTTATTATCGTCCTTATTGTCGTCTTTTGAACCACCAAAAATCTTGCCCCAAAAGCCCTTTTTCTTCTTTTCCTGCTCCTGATCCTGACTTGAGTTCTGGGGTGTGGCTGCGGGCTGTCCTGGAACCGGGGCATACCCGCTACCTGTATTAGACGCAGCAGGGGTAGGAGTTGGCTTGGGCTCAATGCCAAAAATTCTCTGGAAAACGTTACCGTGGGCAGTCTGCTCACAGGTCTGAGTGGGCTGGGTGCCGTCGATAAAGGCCGTGGTGTAGTCGTCCGGACAGGTGGGGGTGGCTATCTGGTTAGTAGCCTTATCGAGGGTCAGCTCGACCACGCCCTGGGGCGGAGTGAACGCTTTTGTATCTGAATAGTTCGGTAGATCGACCGCGCGCTTCATAAATTCAGTCCAGATGGGCAGGGCGATGGTCGCACCGCTCAGGTGAATGTCACTGTAATCGTCGTAACCCACCCAGACGATGCAAAGCAAGTTTGAGGTATAGCCGGCAAACCAGCCGTCATGCGAGGTGCCGGTTTTTCCGGCGGCCGGAGCGGTGAACTTCCGCGCGCGCACGCCACCCGCGCCAGCTGCGGTGCCATTGTTGATGACGCCTTGAAGCATATCGGTGATGACATAAGCCACGCGGGGATCAAGCACCTGGGTCTTCTGCGGCTGAAAATTATCAACAATGTCGCCGTTCGCGTCACGCACGGAACGGACCAGAGTAGGCGTGATGCGCTGGCCGTCATTGGTAAAAATGGTGTAAGCGGACGCCATATCCATGGGAGTGGCATCATACGATCCCAATGCCATGGCCGGCGTGGCGCGAACGGAAGGCATTCCGGCGATCTTGGCCAGGTTTGCTACTTTGTCATAGCCCACCATTTCGGCGACTTTAACCGTGGCGTTGTTGAGCGAGTGCGCCAGGGCAAACTGGGCGGTTACCTGCCCGTGGTATTCCTCTTTGTAATTGCGCGGCGTGTAAACGTCATCACCGTTGATGAAAGCCGTGGGAGAATCATCCACCATGCTGGCCGGGGTGAAAATGGGCTGCTCATTGGTCACAGCATTGTTGATGGCTGCGGCAAAGACAAAGGGCTTGAAAATCGAGCCAGTGGGGCGCTTGGCGACAGCGTGATTCAACTGGCTGAAACCGTAGTTGCGGCCACCAACCAGGGCAAGCACCTCTCCGGTATGAGGATCGAGCGCGACCAGCGCAACTTGGGGGATCGGCCCGGGCATAACCTTGGTCTCAAATTTGTTTTTACCGACTTTCACCTTCTTGGTGCGCAGCTTCTTGACCTGCGCATCAACTTCTTTAAGCCCCAGATCAACAGCCTGGGCGGCGACCTGCTGCAATGAAGGATCGAGAGTGGTGTAAATGCGGTAGCCATCAGCATTCAGGTCTTCTTCACCGTACTTGTTGACAAGCTGTTCGCGGATGAGGTCAACGAAGTAAGGCGCGTCACTTGCTTCCACATTTTGCGGGGCCAGTTTGAGGGGAGTCGCCTTGGCGGCATCGGCCTGCGCACGCGTGATGTTACCGGTTTCAACCATGGCTTCCAGAACGAGATTTCTGCGGTCCTGCGCGCGCTCTGGATGCCGGTACGGAGACAAATAGCTGGGACGCTGCACCAGACCGGCAAGCATCGCAGCTTCCGGCAGCGAAAGGTCTTTCAGATCTTTGCCAAAATAAGCCTGAGCGGCCTCGCCAAAACCGGTGATGGTGAACGAGCCGCGTTGTCCCATGTCGACCTGGTTGGCGTAAAGCTCAAAAATCTGTTTCTTGGAGAAGCGCTGCTCCAGTTCGATGGAGATCAGGATCTCTGTCATCTTGCGGGTGAACTTCTTCTCTGGCGATAGGAAAAAGCCGCGCGCAACCTGCATGGTGATGGTGGACCCACCCTGACGATTGCCACCCTGGCGAAGGTCAATCCAGCCGGCTTGCAACAGGCGTCCATAGTTCACGCCGCTGTGATGGAAAAAGCGGCGGTCTTCAATGGAGGTGACCGCGTCCACCATGACCTTGGGAATGTCGTCGTATTTGACGAGGCGGCGTTTGGAGCGCAGCTGGCCATCGAACAGGCCGGTAACAAGCTGGGGCTCAAGCTCATAGGCGGTGAGATCGCCGGCGTCGCCGAGAGAGGCGATCTTCTCCACGCGGCCGTCCTTGACGCGGATCACCGCGCCTTCGGCGTTGTAATACGATTCTTCACCCGGCTTGATCTCAACGGCGTCCTTCATTACCTTGTAGACGCCAAACTTTGACTTGCCCTGCTCGCCAACTTCGGTATAGCCGGCATGGCGCAGGTAGTTGGAAATCTCCCGCGGATCAGCCTTCTGCCCGATGCGGACGTCGCGCGGCTGGGCGTAGATCTTGGCAGAATTGGCGAAGATGGGCCCGTAAAAGCGCTTGTCGACGATCTTCTGGTACTTGATGTAGTAGTACGAAAAGACGCCAAACAGCACGATGGAAAGAATGAGGAAAGCAGCGAGTCCAGCCCGGAAAAACGGGTTGCTCAGGCTGCCACGGAAGCCTTTGACGCGAGGAATTTTTATTTTAATGGCCATGTTCCAAGTAGGCGGAGAGCGCCCTTAATTATTTCTCTCAGACTCATGGCGGGCCAGAGCGTTACCTGCGCTGGTGCTGAGAAGTTTCGGTCTTCTCTATTATAGCCGGTTTAAATCCGTTTATTTATCGAATTGGCGGTAAAGTCCAGGTCGACCGGATGTACAACCATATCAACGTGAATACGGTAATTCACGGTGATTCCCAGGCCGTCCCGAGTCCGCGTAACCACCACCTGATTTTCCTTAATCTTGATGTCCTCAGAATCAGCTTTGGTTACCACAATCTTCTTGATCTCATCATCGGCAACGGTTGAGTAACTGTATTTTCGCGCAATGTCATCGAGTGAGTCCTGAAACTGGTAATTGTTGAAGTACGGCGGCACCATGTTGTAGGCGACATAGATGGAGCCCACCACCAGCCCAAGCGCGATCAATGCTTTTAGTTTTCCCATAAAACCAGCGATTAATCTCCTTCAAGACCGCACCAACTGCGTGAAAATTGTTTCGATGTCGGGGATGTTAGCATCCTCGGATTTGCGTGTCGAGCGGGAAACCACCTCGACACGACCTTCCGTAACCTTCTTGCCAACATTGATTCGATACGGTATTCCCACTAGATCGGCGTCCTTGAACTTCACTCCGGCGCGCTCATCGCGATCATCCAGCAGAACGCTAAAGCCCGCTCCTTCCAGCTTCTTCGCTATCTCCTCCGAGGCCGCCATAATCGGCGCATCCTTCACATTCGTCGGCGTGACCACCACATCAAACGGCGCAATTTGCCGCGGCAGCCAGAATCCATCGGCATCATTGTTCTGCTCGATCGCCGCCGTCAAAATCCGCTCCACGCCGATGCCGTAGCTGCCCATAATCGGCGTGACTTCTTTGCCGTCTTTATCGAGCACTGTCGCGCCCATCGATTTCGAATACTTGTATCCCAGTTTGAAGATGTGTCCAATCTCCATCGCCTTTCCGACCATCAACGGCTCGCCGCAATTCGGACACCCCTCACCCGCCGCCACATTCCGCAGATCGACCCACTCTGTGGGATGAAAATCCCGCAGCGGCGTCACATTCTTCAAGTGGTAGTTTTCTTTGTTCGCGCCGGTCACCAGGTTTTTCCGACCCTTCAGCGCCGTATCCGCCAGCATCAGCGGGAGCGCTTCCAGAATAATTGCTTGCGTCACGCTGCCCAGCTGTTGCGCGCCCGCGGCCAGCGCCGGGACTTTCACAGGCCCCAGGTATCCCGCCGGCGACATAAAGATCCGCTGAATTTCTTCCTCCTGCATCGGACGAAACTCTTTGCCATCCAGGGCCGTCACCAGCTTGGCTTCGTTCAGTGAGTGATCGCCGCGCAGCAGCACAATCACCGGCCGCGTCTTTACCTGTCCTGGATTTTTCTTGTCCGGCTCAACCTGCATCAGCGCCAGCGTCTTGATCTTCTGCGTCGGCGACACTCCCAGAAACTTCGCCACCTCTTCAATCGTCTTCATCCCCGGCGTGTGAACTTCTTCCGGCTGTCCGTCGCCCGGCAGGTCTTCCGCCGACGCCAGCTTTGAAGTGGCTTTCTCCAGGTTCGCGGCATAGCCGCATTTTTCGCAGCTCGCAACCATGTCTTCGCCCGCGTCTGTCATTGACATAAATTCGTGTGATGCTGACCCGCCCATCGCTCCCGAGTGCGCCTCCACCACCACATACTTCAGTCCACACCGATCAAAGATTTTGCGATAAACGTCATAGTGTTTCTGATAACTCGCGTCCAGCCCTGCCTGGTCGATATCGAATGAGTACGAGTCTTTCATCGTGAACTGCCGCACCCGTATCAATCCCGACTTCGGCCTGGCCTCGTCTCTGAACTTGTTCTGAATCTGGTACCAGATCTGCGGCAGCTGCTTGTAACTGCGCAGCTCTTTGCGCGCGATATCGGTCATGATCTCTTCATGCGTCATGCCCAGGCACAGGTCCGCGCCTTTGCGGTCTTTCAGGCGAAACATGTTTTCGCCCATTACCTGCCAGCGCCCGCTCTGCTCCCACAGTTCGCGCGGATGGATGGCCGGCAGCAGAAACTCCTGGCCAATCGTGTTCATCTCCTCGCGGATCACATCGATAATCTTCAATATTGACCGCTGCCCCATGAACAGGTAGGAGTAAATGCCGGCGCCCAGCTGCCGTATATACCCCGAGCGGACCAGAAACTTGTGGCTGGCGACCTCGGCGTCCGCCGGGGCCTCGCGTAGCGTGGGAATAAAAAGTTGTGACCAACGATGCATGGTTATTGGGTGACCTCAATCTGTGATGAAGAGAACCATCATTGTAACAAGGCAGGGCCGTTCACCACGGAGCCGCGCGGAGAAGGGCCCGGGGGTTGAGTTTCAAAGGGTTCTGGCTTGTTGCCTGATCCGCGCCATCCGCGTTCATCCGCGGTAAGGTTCTGATCTGTCCCGATCACGCGCGATCATCCGATCCCCGATTTCTCCGTGTCTCCGTACCTCAGTGGTAGGTTGGTTCTTCTTGGCGGCTAGGCCGATTTTGACTGCCTATTTTGCGAGGCAGGATCAACCGCTTTGGCTTGCGCCTCATGCGCCTGTCCTGAGTCGGCCAGCACTTCCCGCAGCACGCTATCAATTACGTTGACCGACTGGCGGACTGACTCTGTCGCTTCCGGCTGCGCCACATACGTCAGGCATTCAATGGCCTGCAGCGCATTGCGAATACGGTCATTCATCCGCAAAATCATTTCCATACGGCGCACCATCTCCAGCTGTCTTTCGCGAATGGCAGATTGCCACCGCAGCATGAAGATAAAAGTCACTGCCGTGGCAATGCATGTGCCAACAATCCGCAACGGCCCGGTTCGATGAAGCCAGTCATCGTACACAAGCCACTGCACCAGCAAAGACGCAACCAGCACGAAGAAGGAAACCATCACTGAGAACAGGACGATCTTCCCCCTGGACGCAACTGGGCGATTCGAGAGCATCTTTTTCATGGCTGACTGGATATGACGAAATAATTCTATCAGCGCCCGGGTGGCCGGAAAGCACCGAAATCCGGGGCCTTCCGATGTGGCGATATCGCCGCTCACGGGCGGATAAAAAAGGCTTTTATTCAAGAGCGTCCAATCTCACCGAATACCCTCGCTCCAGTCCCGCCTTGGCGGGACGGATGATGGTAGCCCGGTACGTTTCCGAGGCGCGCTTGCGCCTGGCAAAAGAACAGGTCTGGGCTTCAGCCCAGACTGAGCGAAGCGAAAAGCCAGGTAAGCAAAAAAGCGCCCTTCCACTCTTCCGAAGGCTCGCGCACAGCGAAGTGGAGCGCGCTGGAATCAAGATGACACGCCGTTTATATCCGGCCATTTACTTAGAAGGAGGGCCAGAGCTTGCGTGGCACAATCAGTTCCTTCGCGTGTACGCGCCCATTTTTTTGCCTAAGCCAAACATCAAATGTTTCTAGGGCTGATGCGAGATCCACCACATTTAGTCCAAAGAGGTTGGGTAATGTTTTTTGTAAAGCTAGAACCCCAATTCTTCCTTCGGGACGTTCAGAGAGAACCTCAAGTGTTTTAACAATTAGAGCAATCTGATTTTCTGGTATACGATTGTGGCGATATACCTCCAATATGAAACGAGCAGCCAAGGCAAACGCAAAGTGTGCTGGCACTGCGGGGCTGCTAAGGCCGTTTAGCACAGCACTCAGGGGTGGGCGGTTCGGTTGCCATTCTGCCAAGTGGGCAGCGGCTGTGATGATGTCAGGATTTAGCCCCGTGAAGTAATACCCAAAGCCTGCAAGTTTGGCTGAGACTTCTGCAAATCTTGCTCCAGTCAGAGTTCCTAGCATGACTTGAGATTCCAAGGCGACCTGCGTCCAGCAGCTTGCTACACCAAATTCATTCGCGGCGATCTTAGCTTGAACATAGTCGTCCGTCCACAAGACGTAGCCCGGTTCTCTGGCGAGCAAGATTGACTCAGCTCCGTAGCGCCCAAAGCCTTTTACAACCGTCTCGCGTAAGTCAGGCCGTACCGAGGCTAACTGTGGACATGGGGTAACGATAGTCCTGGAATCGATAGCTGCTATGAGGTCTTGAAGTTTTGTCAGCCTTGCTGCCCGAAGATCGTCCGTATCTTCAAAAATAGCCACCTGTTTCCCGTGTAGTACCACCGTCCCTGCCTGCTTGCCCCAAAACCCTTTAGCGTCCTTCAACCGCTCTGTGAGAGCCGCCCGCGTGTGCTGTGATATCTCGAACTTCGCTCCGAACAAGTCTAGGATGGCGACCTCCGCCACCATAGCAAGTGTTGCTATGGCCGTGAGATCAAGAACGATGACTTTTGCCGAGCCTATGGCGCGAAACGCCTCTGTTCGGTCTGCATCCGTGCCGTCGCAGCATCGAACAAAAGGGCTTTCCAAATTTGCAAAATACCCCAATGAATCCCAAGCTGTTCCTCCAAGGCTGGCTGAAATCATGTGCAATGGTAGAAAGCTGTGCCGGTACAAATCTTCCAGCATTTTTACATTGTCCTGACGCTGCTCAAGAGACTTGATAATTCCGCTCAAATCGAGCTTTTGTGGATTCTCTGTAACTACTTTCATCATCTGTATGTCGTGTTCTTCGGGGAACCTCCATTCCCATTCCTGCAAGCATTGGTGATATCTAAAGACATATTTATTCAGAATGTGCTTAATAACGCCTACTCGAGGCTTAATTGATGTTTTAGCCCATTCGAATTCTTCCTCGACATGTTTTCCAGTGACAGCGGAGGCAAGCTCATGAATAGGTCCTATTTCGTCGAGCTTTTGATCCGGCTTCAGATCATCTTCTATGACAAACCAATGATCCTGAACATCACCTTTTTCGACGTAACAGATCGCGCACCCAGGGCCCGCAATCGTCGGCATCGGCAGGTCCACCTTGCCACTGATTGGATGAAGCACGAGCATAAAAGCCCGATGGGCATCCGGGTTATCGAAATGTTTATGCAGCAGCTCATAGCCAAAGCGAGCTGCATCCATGCCATTACCAACCGTCTTCAAAACCAGCGTCGCTGCTCTTCCGTAATAGGGTTCGATTTCGGCTGGCGTCGGCATGTCAGACGTGTCACCTGCCACCAGCTCTGGCCTGTCATAGATGACTCCAACATACGAAAGTCGCAGCCGCATCATTTTGTCAGCGGGGTGATCTTTTATGTAGCCGGAGAGCAGTTGAATGGCCGCTTCAAGATCATATTGAACAAGAAGATCGATCTCAGCTTGCAGAAGACTCGAATCGCCCAATCCGGAGGTACGTAGCTGAGCCAATGAATCAATTGCAATTCGATGTTCGCCAAGTCTCAATGCACAGTCTATTAGTCGCCGGTAAGAAATTGAGTTTGGGTTCGAACTAACAATGAGCCGCCACAAAGGAAGAGCTTCCCTATGTAATCCAGACTCGCTCAATAAAGAAGCAACCGCCTTCAGAACATCAACTTCTGTGTCATTTGCTACTTTGGTTGAGGCTGAGTGAGCCATTTCGGCGGCGAGAACAGGGTTCTGCTGAAAAATAGCGATACGTCCCCTCATCACATCTATAAATGCGGGATCCAAACGGGCTGAAGTACTATTGAGGACGCTTTTCGGCTGCGATAAAATCTGAAATTGAGCAAAAACAGCGCACCGCCAGATTAACTGCTTCGTGCCGCATGCCTTCAGTCAAAAACTGACCTTCCAATGCAACGTTCATGAATAGCTCTGCGGCTCGCTTGATATCACCCTGCAAGTTCCGTTCCTGTAGAAAAACTCCCAAAACAAAACGAATGTCCTCTCGGCCGGTTTTTTCCTCAAGACCCGACATAATCTCAATAGCCCTGTCGAGCTGCCCACGAGACTTAAGGAGATCGGCATAGTCGCGCCTTACAGTTATGTCCTCACGATTCACTCGGTACGCTTCTTCTATATCTTCTTCAGCGGCAGTCGTGCGTTTAAAATATCCCCGCAACACACTGCGGTCAACCAGTGCCTCCGACGCAAGACCATAGTTTTTCTCATCAATCGCTTTGGCGATCGCAACGCTGAGATCTGATTCTCCGCGCTCCAAATCCTTTCGCGTAGCAGGCTTCAGCAACTCGGGCTCGGTTCGCGTGAACTCCGCAACGTGTTTGCGAGCGAGTGCTTGAGCTCGGACGAGATAAGGAACAGACCATGCAGGGTTTTCTTCAGCGGCGCGATTGGCGAATTCTATTGCCCGATCATGAAAACCCGAGGCGGTTGCGCATCTTGCTAACCCACATAGCACCTCTGGATCATTTAAGGAGGAAGCCGGCACGCGCGATTCCAGTGAGTCAAAACTGGTCTTCGCCGGGGCGCTGTTTAACCAAGTCGACAATATCACGCTGTTGTTGGGAAACTTTGCGAGCGCTTCGCCTGCCTTGTCAAACGCATCGTCCCGAGCCGCAAGGAAGTATCCTCTCATCTCGTTAGCAAGCGCTTTTTCATCGTCCGGAGCGAATTTCTTTGCGGAGATAAACGATTCACCCGCCTCTTTAAAACTTCCCTCCTGCATCAGAGCAGCCCCAAGATTAGTTAATGTACGAAATCTTTGGGGTTCGGACATTTCATCCCAGTGTCTTTCCTTCAAAGTGTCTAAGCGATGCTTAGCCACTATATAATCGCGTTTTTCCAAGCTTTTTTCTTTACCAGGTCTAGTTCCTCATCCAATCTACTCGTTTTTCCGAGAGAAACTAGTTCCTGAAGAGTCGATTGCACGGTTTTCAAATCAGAGGAAACCGTCGTTACGGCGGATCCCACTGCGACAATCTTCTTTATGACTCCTCCAGAGGTGAATTGCTCAAACACATCCGGGTATTGGTCAACAAGTAAACAAACATCCTCCCAACACTTAAGCTCAACACGAAATAGTCGTTTTCGTGAATGTTTCCGGTTAATTTCAATGACCTTTTGCTGTGCTTCTGTAGACGACTTTGCGGTTGTGAGAATGAGGAACTGCTTTAGTTTAGGCCGGAATTGGAGGGGCTTTTGTGATTTCAGCTTCGATCTCGGCCGGCTTTATCGCCATCAACGGATCGTGATTTTTGCATTGGGCTCCGCGAAGATTCTGGCTGCCCGCTGTATCTATGATGTCAACACCGCATTGCTCTTGCCCGGGCCGACCGTAAAGTTGAAGTTCAGGGGTTTCCCAGTGCTTCCTTAACAGTAATAGACACAGTTTCTCGAAATCCCTATCGCCTATCGGGGGTTCATGACGTTGAGCTATACCTGGCATCCTAGCCTCGATAAGATATTATGTGAATGAAAAGCGAATTTCAATCGCAAAGAAATCGCAAAAGTCACAAAATGACGAGGGCGATTAGGTTTGATGGATCGTCTATTCCGAACGTGTGGCCGGAAGCGTTGAAGTCTACGCCAATCTCTTCCCATCCACGCGAAAAGCATGCGCGTCAGGGACCGCGGGGCCTGCGGCGCAAGGAAGGAAACAATTTTCCAGTTTCTGCCGCAGGCATCAATGCCTGCTCCACCCCGATTGCGCAATGAATTTCCGACAAAACCATGCTGATTTTGCTTGACTCAAAGGCGAACAAATGGTAGATTTAGAAACTCGCCTCAGGGCGAAAAAGTAGTGCGGTGAACGGTCTTTGACAACAGAAGCTTCTAGCTTCTAGCTGCTCATCAGCCAGAAAAACCAGCTCTTGAGCGGAATTGCCAAAATCTCTCAAACCCTACGCCAATCGAGACGGAAATTGCTGAAACCTACGCCAATCTGGGATGACCTGGGATGATGTGGGATATCAAGGTAGGGGGGTGGGCAGCAGAATCGGGTGACCGGGACATCGGGTGATCGGGACATCGGGTGATCGGGACATCGGGTGATTGGGTGATCGGGAAGAGAAAAACCTTACTGTTGAATCAACACTGATGCCACTAATCGGAGTGGGATCCCCGGGGTTGAATCGTATAAGCCTTTTAGAATCCTAGATGGCTATGGGGGGGAGGGGTACCCTCAAGATCGGGAGATCTGGCGCCTGAAGATCAGGTGATCGGGAAAACCCGCGCACACAACCTATGTTTGCGATAGGCTGCATGCGCGGGTCATTTTGTCCGACCTACTCGTTAGCTTGCCTTCAGCTTCTTCCCTGCCGTCTTGCCTTTGCGTTCGCCGGCGTCTTCGCCTACCGGCGTGGAATCCTTTTTCGACGTGACCTCTGTCCCAGGTTGCGGATCATAGGGCGTGGTATCCAGCCCTTCACCGCCCTCGATTTCGGAATCCACCAGTTGCAAGCCGCTGTCCTGCTGCCACGGCGCATCCCCAGAGCCCTCGGCCTTTTCATGTCCGGCCTTGCCGCTTTCACTCCGGCCGCTTGCGGCTTTACTGTTTTGTCCCTGGGCGCTCTCGTCCTGGTCGCTCTCACCGGTGGACGCGTTGAAATACTGGTCCACCAGGCCCGGCGTCGGTTGGATGATGCCGATGGAGAAGGGAGGCTTTTCCATGCTTTCCAGCGCGGCGGTAAATGCGCGCATATGGGTAATTTCGCGGGTCATCAGGAATTGCAGCGCCTGCTTTGAGCCTCGGTCGTCAGTGAACGAGATCAGGCGCTCGTAAACGATCTTGGCCCTCGCTTCGGCGGCGATGTTGCTGCGAAGGTCCACGGCCAGGTCGCCGGTGATTTTCAGGTAGTCGGCGGTCCAGGCGTCGCCCACGGAATTGACGAGGCTCACGCCGCCGCCTCCGGCAATGGCCACCAGCGGATCAGCTTCTGCGGCCGCCCGGTCAGTCTTCATCGGCTTCAGGTGCATGCGGATGAGCGCGCCAACCACTTCCAGATGGCTGAGCTCTTCGGTTCCGATGTCCATTAATAAGTCTTTGCATCCGGGATCTTCACAGTTAAAGCCCTGAATGGAATATTGCATGGCTGCGGCAAGTTCCCCGTTGGCTCCGCCGAATTGCTCCAGCAGCATGTTGCCGAATCTGGGGTCTGGGGTTCCGACCTGGACGGTGTACATCAATTTTTTTACGTGGTGGTACATATGACTTGAGCCTCTTTTTTTTGGTTATGATTTTTTGGCTTTCAATGCATGGGATGCATGAATCCAAAGCGTCACAATGAGCACGGGATTTTTGCCTGAAAGTTGGCTCAAAACTGGTGTCTAACCAGGTGCAGCTCTGAACCGATGGAAACGATGATCTTGCGGCTTTCATTAAAACTCGCTTAGCGATAGGATCAAAGGCCAGCCGGCAGTGGATTGCTGTGATAATAGTGTTCCCGCGATGGAGATCTCAATGGGCTGGCATTTTAGCCGGATCAATCCGCCACAGTTCGCCTTTGCCGTGGTCAGACACCCAGACTGAACCAAATCCGTAGCGAATACAGTCAGCCTTGGGGTAATTGCCATACTGGTCAATCACTTTGTTCGTGGCGGGATCAATGCGCGTTACCGGATTTCCATCCATCGTGACCCAGATAAATCCGCCGCCAAAGCAGATTTCACCGCCCTTGCCCGGAACGTGCACGGGAATAACAGCCACCACCTTGTTGCTGGCAGGATCAATGCGCGACACGCTGCCATCAGACTGGCTCAGCACCCACAACGAACCGGCTCCGTCCGTCGAGAAACGCGGGCCTTCGGCCACTGTGATCATTGCCGTGACTTTCCTTCTGGCCGGATCAATCCGATACACGTTGCCTTCTCCTGAACTGATCGCCCACACCGATCCGAAGGCCAGCTTGATGACACCCGTGTCTTTTCCCACGGCAATGCCCTTCAGCTTGCGGCCAGTCTTCACCTCGACCTGCGTCAGCGTGCTTGCGTGACCGTCTTCATTGCTGGCGAACCATACATAGCGGTCGTCCACGGCAATCGATCCTTCGCCGCCGGCATCGATCTTCACCGGCACGCGCAGGTCTACCGTATTGGTTTTGGGATTGATGCGCGTCAGCGTCTTACCCTGGCAATTGAGCACCCACAGCCTGTCCACGCCGATACCAATTCCATAGCAGGGCTCCTTGTCTACCGGCACGCGGGCCTGCACCACGTTGCGCACGGGATCCACGCGCACCAGTTGATTATTCTTGGCCACCGTTACCCACACCGAGTTGAAGCCGATGGCTAGCCAGTCCGCGTCGCCGCCAATCTGAATCTTCTGGACGATAGGCAAGGCTGAAGCGTCAAGTTTGGGAAACTCCGCAGCCGCTTTCGGCTGAGACTCTTTAGCGCTCTGCGCCAGAACTCTATTGCAAGAAACGCTGACAGTGATCAGCGCCACACAAATCCACGACATTTTCCAAATTTTCATGCCAAGCCATGGTAGCGCATTGCGCACTAGTCCATCGATTCACAAGGCTCGTTCTGTTACTGTTGCTGCGTAATCTGCGGCAAACCGCTTCGATCTTATGAGTCCCATCACTCATTTCTTTGCCGGATGGCTGCTCGCCTCGGTTTCTCCAACCGGCGGGCCAACTACGCTCACACGACGCGAAAAAGCCTTGGTGGTCGCCGCCGCCGTGGCTCCTGATCTGGACGGCGTCGGCATCGTCCCTGAACTTTTGACCCGGAACACATCGCATCCGCTGCTGTGGTTTTCTCAGTACCACCATTCGCTGCATACCTTGGCCTTCTCCCTTGTCTGCACCTTGGGGGCTTTCCTCATCGCTGGCCCGCTGGCCAACAGCACGTCAAGTTCCTCGAAAGAAGTGCGCCAATTGCCGACGCATTCAGGGCCTACTCATCCAGCCCTGACCGCACTGCTCGTCTTCCTCAGCTTCCACCTGCATCTGCTGTGCGATCTCATCGGCGCTCGTGGCCCCGACGGCGATCAGTGGCCCATCCCCTATCTCAAGCCCTTCTCGAATTCCGTACAGCTCACCTGGCACGGCCAGTGGGCGCTCAACGCTTGGCAGAACTTTGTGGTTACAGGCATTTTTCTGCTCGCCACTTTCTGGCTCGCCTGGAAATACGCCACTTCCCCGCTTGAACTTGTTTCCCAGCCGGCCAATCGAGCACTAACTCAAACGTTGCGCCAACGCTTTCACCCCAGACATTCTTAGTTGCCGTCCCTAAAAACCGCTAATCCGACCCCACTCCAACCACGAAACCTTAGAAGTTTCTTAATATTTATGCTGAATCAGGAACCTAAATGCAGTTAATCGCAAAAAGTTCTTGTCCTTTAATCTGAGTAGGTTAGAATTCAGCCGCCCACTTCTCAAATGGACCCTCGAAAGCTGTCTACGCAAGAGTTGGTGTCGTTTTGTCTCGACTCGCAAGACGAAGCTGGCTGGACTGAATTTGTACGTCGGTTTCAGCCTCTGATTGCAGGCGTAGTCAACAGGTGTGTCTGTCGCCGGAGTCGTCCAAACCCCAGCCTTGTTGACGACCTGGTTCAGGACACCTATCTCAAGCTTTGCCGCAACAATTACAAGGCATTGCGGAATTTTGAATTTCAGCACGACAATGCTTTCTTTGGATTTCTGAAAGTGGTGGCCGCCAATGTTGCGGAAGACCATTACCGCAGGGAGGAAGCCGACAAGCACGGTGGCGGACGCGAAGAGGTGGATATTGAAGACGTGAGGCTAACGCACCCCTTCCGCCCTCGTTCATCACAGCTCGCGGAATTGGCTATCCTGATGGCTGAAATCGAGCGCTGCCTGGCGGAACTGGTGTCTGAACCAAATTTCGCCCGCGATCATGCCATCTTCTGGCTTTACTATCGCCAGGGACTAACCGCCAAGGCTATTGCCCAGTTGCCCGCTATCAGCTTGAGCATAAAGGGAGTTGAAAGCACACTGCTGCGGCTCACCCGCTGGGTGCGGGCAAGAATGACAGACTCGCCGCCACAAAGAAGAGCCTCCGGAGGCTAAACCGCTTGTTCGGCATATACTTTTTAGTTCAGAAAAGGTTCCAAAACTGGTTTCAGAAAATAAGCTCGAAAACATTGGGTCTGAAAGCGGGTTTCCCGGCGGCACGACACCGTGCGAAATACTCTTTTGCACTTTGCGACGAAAGGACTGACGGCCTGAAATACGTTCATATTAGGGAGATGTGGGTCCAGTGACTGAACAATCTGAGCATTTGAGCAGTGCTCAAATTGAAAACTACGGGAATCGATCTTCCGATGCGGGACCGGAAGCGGACCAGCGTGGCGAGCATCTGCGCGCCGACGATCAACATTTGCATGGTCAGAGCGTCGACGATCAGCATGTCGAAGCTCACCTCGCCGACTGCCCTTCCTGCCGCAACCGCCTGCTCGATTTCCATCGTGCCCACTTCGCTCTGCTTGCAGAGCCAGGTGTCTCAAAGCCCGGCGTGTCCGAGCCACGTGTGTCAGCGCCAGATGTGTCACAAGCATTGCTGGCGGACTTAGGTAGTACGGACTTAAAGGCTGGAGATGCAAAGCCGGCCGAATCAAAGCTCACGGCTCCAAGGCACCCAGCGGATCCCCTATTGAGAACGACCTCCACTCCGGAATGCCCCAGCAACGACGATCTCCGTCAACTCGCAGCCGGTCTTACCCCGGACGCCATCGCCACCAAACTTACCCAGCACACCGCTACTTGCGACCATTGCGGCCCCCTGCTCAAAACTTATACCGAAGACTTCTCGGACGACTTCAGCCCCGAAGAGCAGGCAGCTTTGACGAAGCTGCAGAGTTCGTCAGAAGGTTGGCAAAAGGCCTTGGCAAAAAAGATGGCTAGTTTCCAGCAGCCCGATTCTAAAAAAGACCGCTAAGAAATAGTTGGCCTGTAGCCTTACAATCTATCATTTTCGTTCGCCCGCCTAGCCCAAACTGCTATCCTCTGCTCCACGTCTCCGAGTTGTCAATTGTTTTCTCCCAATTTGCGTCACACTGGATTAGAATCCGCATCAGCCAAGTTCTATGAACCCTCACACTGGAGAGGTTACAAGCCTCCTTAATGATTTGCGCTCTGGCAAGAAAGATGCCGAGGCGCAGCTATTTTCGCTGGTCTATGACGAACTTCGTCGTATCGCCGCCAGCTATCTACGCCGGGAACGGGCCGACCATACTTTGCAACCCACCGCTCTGGTTCATGAGGCCTACCTGCGGCTGATAGAACAATCAGAGCAAAATTGGGAGAATCGAGCCCACTTTCTTGGTATAGGTGCTCATTTGATGCGTCAGATTCTGGTTGACCATGCGCGAAAACGTAAGGCTGACAAGCGTGGAGGAACAGAACAACCGGTTTCACTTGACGGCATGGAAGTTGCTGGCCCTGGGATCAAAAGCCCGGAAGACCTTATCTCACTGGATGATGCTCTTTCGAAACTAGAAGGGATAGATCCACGGCAGTGCCGCATAGTCGAGCTTAGGTTCTTTGGCGGGCTCACAGAAGAGGAGATCAGCCACCTGTTGGGAATTTCGGTTCGGACGATTAAACGTGATTGGAGCGTGGCTCGAGCTTGGCTGTACGCAGAGATAACAAAGTAGTTGCGGAGGAATGGGAACGGGTCAAAGAACTGTTTGAATCCGCTCTTGATCGTCCTCTGCTAGAACGTGCCGAGTTACTCTCCCGCCTGGGTCAGGATGATCCTGCTTTGGCCAGGCAGGTGTCCGATCTCCTTGTCTCCCATGAGCGGGCAGGCGATTTCCTTCAACAGCCTCTGATCTTCGCCGCCAGCTTTCTGGAAGATCTGGAAGAGCCACAGCGATTCGCTCCCGACGATGTCCTCTGTAATCGCTTCAAGATCGTTTGCTTGATCGGCAAAGGCGGCATGGGTGAGGTGTATGAAGCCTTCGATCAAGAACTGGAAGAACGCGTCGCCCTGAAGACTTTGCGCTTTGAGGTCTCATCCAATGAGATCTTTACCGCACGCTTCCGGCGCGAAATTCAACTGGCCCGGAAAGTAACTCATCCAAACGTCTGCCGGATATTTGAGAGCCTGCGGCACAAGACCGAGAACGAAACTATCTCTGTCTTGAGTATGGAGTTGCTCCAGGGTCAGACTCTGGGCGACTATCTAAAGAGCAAAGGCCGTCTCACCACCGACGAAGCTCTGCCTTTGGCACGCCAAATCATTGACGGATTAAGCGCCGTGCATGCGGCCGGCATTATCCACCGCGATCTCAAACCCTCCAACCTTGTTCTCGTTCCGGATGGAGATACCTTCCGCGTAAAGATCACCGACTTTGGCATCGCCGGTCGTCTGCCGGAAAATCCATCCCAGCCTGCTCCTCACCCAGGCCAGCAAAATGCTGGGTACACCGGACTACATGGCTCCGGAGCAGTTAGAGCAGGGCCGGGCCACCATACAGAGCGACATCTATTCTCTCGGGCTGGTATTGTACGAGATGGTGGCGGGTGTAAAACCCTTCGCTGGCAATAATGCCTGGAAACGTCTATACAGCCGCGTTCCGAACCCTCGCCACATAGTTCCAGGCATAAATGACCGATGGAAACATACAATTTTTTGTTGCCTAGAAAAAGACCCCAGCTAAGCGACCACGTTCAGCAGATTCTTTAATAACTCTGCTGAATACGCGACCGCCTAGGAAGTGGCCTGCCTATATTGTGACAGCGATCATTCTGTTTTCACTGATGTGGCTGGTCACCTGGAAATTACGGCCTCATTCCATAAATCCCGACGCGCAGTTGGCTGTGGATTTAGCAAGGCGTGCGATTGAGAATCCTTCCAAGGACGGATATAACACAGCCATTGCGCAATACCGACGTGCGCTGGAAATAGAGCCAAAATGGGCTGAGCCCTGGGCTGAACTCGCATATGCCTATGCCTCTGCAAGTAATGCCCGGTATATTGATGGCCCAACCGCTTTGACCGAAGCGCACCAAGCGGCTCTCAAGGCAATTGAGATTGACCCTCATTTGGCAAAAGCTGTTGCCGCGCTGGCGTGGACGGAATCGTTTGACTTCGATGAATGGCCAAAAGCCGAAGAACATTTCCGTTCCGCCCTGCACCTGGATCCGGAAAATGGTCCTATCCATTATTGGTTTGGGGTGCACCTTCGCAAAAAAGGCAGATATAAGGAAGCCGAAGAGCACGACCAGCTCGCTCTCAGGCTGACGCACGGAAATGATCCGTATGTTTGGTATGAGTTGGGATTCTTGTACTGGACATCTGGGCAGCTCGCGAAATTCCATGATCAGATGCAGGAGGAATTGAAGGCCTTTCCCAATTCACCGATGACCCGATTTCTAAATGCGCGGTTGCTGAAGCTCGAAGGCCAATATGCGAAGGCGGAGGAAGAACTCACGTTCTCGCAGCAGCTTGGATTCAATCGGGTTACTGTTCTGGTGGAACGAGCTTCACTGGAAGAATACAAAGGGGACTTTGACGCGGCGCGACGCGACATCGCGCTATTGGAACAGGCATCGCAACGCGCCGAGATTGACGGAGTGCTGCTTGCCGGGGACTATATCGGACTGCATGACAACGATGCCGCTTTCAGAGTTTTGGAAAGTGCGCTTGAGAAAAAAGACAACACCATGCTTTCACTTGCCACCAGCCCCGTCCTGGAACCGCTACATCAAGATCCACGTTATCTCGCGCTTTTGCGCCGGCTGCATTTTACCGATCAAATCATGCAGCAAATAGGATTCAATTGAGCTTCTTCGAGCGGACGGTCGGCCCATCCCAGGCGAACGGGCACATCGTAGAGCCGTCCGTGGTCTCGTCTGTTCCAGATGTGCCGAAGACCGGGAACCACCGCCCGTGCTGTCTTCAGGATCACGTCGGAACGGCTGAGATCCGCCGCGTACGCTTGCAGTCCAGCAGTCCGCAGTCGATTGGTAATGATCTTGATCAGTTCGCCCGAGCTGAGAGCGGGAGGTTCAGGCGGCGCCTCGATTTCGCGCGCAGGCAGCAAATGGATCTCGGCAGCAATCGACCGTCCCAGCCAGTTCTTCAACTCCGCATCTATAGCTTGGCGGCGGAGAGCGCTGAACCATACCTGGCCCACCTCACTGGCTGCCTTCCAGGCGGCAACTCGGGGTGAAAAGTGGCTGGCGCCAGCAAACAATACTTCTGTGCCGTCGTGGCGCGGCGCCACGGAGACGTACGTCGGAATTCCGAGGTCGTGAGTGCAGTCCAGGAGAAAAAAATTGCGACCTACTCTGGAGAGATCTTCGCGTACATGCAGCAATTCCTGCATATCAAAAGACTCTAACCTTACGGTTGGACGAGGAATGCGATTGTACCACCAGATGGCCATGGCATCGCGCTCAACCCATTCCAGAAGAGCATGGGCCAGCGCGTCATCGAGGGTCCATCCGCTGCCGCATCCGATCGAATCGGCGCGGGCATACTCCCTCTCGCCAGTTCGGAATTGATACCACATGAGCGTGCAGGCAGCCGGCAGCAACTTGCAGGAATTATCCGCCAGATTCACTCCGGGAAACCAGTCGATCTGTTCTTCCGGATCGAATCGCTCGCCCACAAAATATCGTTCGTCCGCGAAGCGGTTCCACTCTGCCCTGGTTTCATACTGCTGTTCACTGTAGAGGAGGATCTCGCGGGGGTCGATGCCTGAGACGTCTGCAAGGCGCCCGCGCACCAGGGGCTCGTCGCCGCGGTAGATGAGACTGTAGCGTTCAAGGGCTTCACCGACGCATCCCTGTTCGGCTTCTGCACGGGTTCTGCCGCGGCCATGCGATCGCTGCGGCTTTAACAGAGGGCGGGCGCCCTCGACGGGAAGAGGACTCTTCCATGAGGCCACGGCGCGATAAGCCCCTGCTGCTCGGGCCTTGGTGAGCTCCATGTTCTGCACAATTCCGGTTAAAGAGCTACAGTGAACGCGGAGCCCCGAGTGCTCAGGAAGCCGGGCCTGCGAACATCTTCCACAGTTGCGCCGCGGAAAAATCGGATGTATGAGGTGCTTTTGTGTCGAGAGATCAAAACTCTGCAAGGTCTGGCGCCAGTGCGCTTCATGGAAGCTGCCCGTTGCGACGGCGTCTTGGACCAGGTCGACGGCAGCGCGGGCTTCAACCGCGCCAGGACACTCTACGGCGAAATCCCGGCCTTCAAAGGCGGTACAAAGCCAGTGATGCATGCAATCGAAACACACAGATTGGCCTGGCTGATACCAGGGGCCCAGCGCAATGAGTCCTCTTCTTGCTATGACAAGCAGACAGGGTCCTGATACTTTCTCGTGCAAGCCGGCGATCTCATTCAGGCTGAATACCATGGCGATCCGGGGAGTTGGATCGATGAGTCGCAGGTGGGCCAGCAGCTCTTTGCGAAAAGGTAAAGTGTCAGGGTTCGCGTTTATAAAACTGAGATTGGGTGTAAGCATTGGCAGGATCGGTTCAACGACACTATAAATTGAACCAACCTTCCAACCAACAAATGAAAGCGGAAAGGATGCCTTTTATGGGAATGGGACCAGGCGGTAAAGTGGCCTTACACTTTCTAAACGTCGACAAAACGGAGAGAAAACCTCCCGTCGAAGGGGCGTTTGTCAAATTTTTTTCTACCTCCCGGAAAGATCGGCTGAAGATCCACGATCCACAGGATCCGTCGATCGAATTGGGCTCCAAGGACTGGCTAACCGACGTCCTGCTGGCAGATACGGAGTCAGGGCTGGCGAAACTTAAACCCGACATGGATTTTGATGCCCAGAGCACGTTTTCCAGCAGGCACGTGCATCTCCAATATGAGGGAATCAATCCGAAGACTGGAGAACGTATGCAAGGGGAGGAAAAAGACGCGGTCGTCATCGCTCCAAAGAAGGCGATTGTGCCGCAAGGAAACGGCAAGAGTACCACGAACGTACTGGAAGTTTATCCGAGCGGTACATCTTTTGCCGATATCGGCGGAGTTGTAGACCTGATCTAGACTTTGACGTTGCTGCATCAAGGGCGGTTTCGCTGGGCCATGCAGGTCCAGCAGCTTTCGCTTCTTGCCCGAGAGCATGCCGAAATCGCCATTTTATGGCTGCTTACCGGGATCCTTTACGTAAAAAAGGGGCTCCAGCTGGCAGAAATCCTGCTCGGCGTGTCCCCTTTCACAAGCAATTATCGCATTTCCCATTGGAGCGATTCGATTGGTGAAAATGCGATGAAAAACCAAAACCACTCACGAACTCAGGAATTCCATCATGCTGTGTCTTCGGCTGCCTGGCCGTCGGATGCCAGTGTGGCGTGCAACTCGACCATCTCTGTTCTGCTGGAACAATGTCTGGCAGCTGCCCGCGACGAAGGTCTCTGGACCGAGTTCATCCGCCGATCGCAGCCAATGATCGCCGGCGTAATCGTCAAAGCCATGCGCCGCTGGAGAAACCTTTGTCCTGCAATGGTCGATGATCTTGTCCAGGAGACCTATCTCAAGCTCTGTGCCAATGATTTCAAATACCTGCGCGAATTCGTATGTGAGCATGAGAATGCTCTGTACGGCTTCCTCAAAGTCGTGGCCTCACATGTCGTTCACGACCACTTTCGCAACTACTACAGCCAGAAACGCGGCAGCGGCAAGGAAGATGAGGAATTGGAACAGGTCAGTTTGAGAACTCCCGACGCCAGCGCATCAGCAAACGGTATCGAGCGGGAAATTCTGTTCCAAGAGATCAGCGAATGTTTTAAAACCCACGCCGCCGGTCCAAACTTTTCCCGGGACTATGCCATCTTCTGGCTGTATTACGTCCAGGGCTATACGGCCAAGGCAATCTCCCGGCTTCCCAACATCGGGCTGACCGTTAAAGGCGTTGAGAGCACGCTCTTGCGTCTTACCCGCCTCGTACGTGAAGGCCTGACGGGCAAGTCTTCCACGAACGATGACTGAATTTTCGCTGCATTGATGGTGCGTTACATGGCACCACGGCGATACACGCACGCCTTTGCGCCTACCCCACTTTACGGTATCCTCCTCTTTCATCCCCGGAGGATACTGTGCCATCATTTCCGCGCTGCTTGTCATTGCTCGCCGCACTCACTCTAGCTGCCTCAGTCCTTGCCCAGCAGCCACCCCAAATCAAGCAAGCACCTCAAAGCGCGCCAAAGCACGCAACCGCCCGGCAACCCCAACCCAGCCCCCTGTCCCAAGTCTCACCTGATCTCCTGAAATCCCTCCACTGGCGCTCCATCGGCCCGTACCGTGGCGGGCGCACCCGCGCCGTCGCCGGCGTGCCCAGCCAGCCCAGCGTGTTTTACATCGGCGTATGCAATGGCGGGGTGTGGAAGACCAATGACTACGGTCGCACCTGGCAGCCAATTTTTGACGACCAGCCCACGGGCTCAATCGGCGCGATTGCCGTAGCGGCGTCTGACCCAAATATTGTCTATGTCGGCAGCGGTGAGGGGCTGCATCGGCCGGACCTCTCGGTCGGCGACGGCATTTACAAGTCGACCGACGCAGGCAAGACCTGGACGCACCTTGGCCTCCGCGACGGCCAACAGATTCCGCAGCTCGCCGTCGATCCCCGCGATCCCAACAAGGTCTTTGCCGCGGTGGCGGGGCATCCGTATGGGCCCAATAAGGAGCGCGGCGTCTATCGCTCAACCGACGGCGGCCAGACCTTCCAGAAAGTCTTGCCCAAACCTGGAAATGTGAAGCCCGACAACGGAAACTCCGCAGATGCAAATGCCCAATCTGGGCAAGACGACGAAAACATAGGCGCCTCTGATGTATTGATCGATCCCAGCAATCCGGAAATCGTTTACGCAACATTGTGGGAAGCGCGTGAAGGCCCGTGGGAAAACGGCGCGTGGAATGGCGCTGGTGGCGGCATCTTCAAATCGACGGACGGCGGCCAGACGTTCACGCAACTTACCGGGGGCCTGCCCAAAGACATGATCCAGGCGCACATCGCGATTGCAGAAAGCAATCCTAACCGCCTGATCGCTTCTGTCGCGTCCAAGCCCGCCAGTGTCGGGCTCTATCGCTCAGACGACGCCGGCACCACCTGGACGCAGATCACAACGGACGCGCGTCCTGCAGGCAGAATCGGCGGCGGAGATCTTTCGGTGCCGCGCTTCAACCCCAAAGATCCCGACATGTCATCGTCACCAGCACGGTTACGTGGAAGTCGATCAACGGCGGCAAGACCTGGACGGGCTTCCGCGGCGCGCCCGGCGGCGACGACTACCAGAATCTGTGGATCAATCCCAACAATCCGCAAACTATGATCATCGTCAGCGACCAGGGCGCTATCGTCACGGTGAACGGTGGCGAGACCTGGAGTTCCTGGTACAACCAGCCGACCGCGCAGATGTACCACGTCAATGCCGATAATGCTTTTCCTTATCGCCTATGCAGCGGCCAGCAGGAAAGCGGTTCCGCGTGCATTTCCAGCCGCGGTAATGACGGCGAAATCACCATGCGCGACTGGCATCCCGTGGCGGCGGAAGAATATGGTTACGTCGTTCCAGACCCGCTCGATCCCGACGTAGTTTATGGCGGCAAGCTGTCACGCTATGACCGGCGCACCAACCAGGCGCAGAACATCGCTCCCAAACCTTTTCGTGCGCCGGATTACCGCATGCTGCGCACTGAGCCCATCGTGTTCTCGCCGGTCAACCCGCACATTCTTTATTTCGCCACCAATACTTTGTGGAAGACGATGAACAGCGGCCAAAGCTGGCAGCAGATTTCGCCTGACCTCACTCGCCCCACGTTTGAAGTTCCCGCGAGTGTCGGCAAATATCGTACGGAAGAAACGGCCAAGGCCAGCCCACGCGGCGTGATTTACGCGGTTGCGCCGTCTCCGCTCGACATCAACTGCATCTGGGCCGGCACGGATGACGGCCGCATACATCTCACCACTGACGGCGGCAAGAAGTGGAATGAAATCACGCCGCCAGACATGAAGCCTTTTCAGAAAGTGTCGATCATCGAAGCCAGCCACTTCGATGCGCAGACAGCGTACGCAGCCATCAACACGCTTCGCCTTGACGATCTGCGCCCGCACATCCTGCGCACACGTGACTCGGGTAAAACCTGGACGGAAATCGTCAATGGCATTCCTGCCAATGAAAACGTGAACGCGGTACGGGAAGATCCGGTGCGCCGCGGGATGCTCTTTGCCGCCACCGAGCGCGCGGTCTATGTTTCATTTGACGACGGCGACCACTGGCAGTCGCTTCGCCTCAACATGGCGGCAAGCTCCGTGCGTGACGTAATTATTAAAGATGACGATCTTGTGGCCGCAACGCATGGCCGCGGCTTTTGGATTCTGGACGACATTACGCCACTGCGCCAGTTCGACCAAAAAGTTACCGCGGCAGACGCATTCCTCTTCAAGCCGCAAACTGCCATTCGCGTCCGCTGGGACATGAATACTGACACGCCGCTGCCGCCGGACTTCCCTGCCGGTGAGAATCCGCCCGATGGTGCCGTGATCGACTATTACCTGCAATCGCCATCTTCCAGTCCGGTGACGCTGGAAATCAAAGACGCCACTGGGAAGACCGTTCGCAAGTATTCCAGCGCGCATAGGCCTGAGCCTGTTGATCCCATGCTCGCCATCCCCGCATACTGGGTGCGTCCGCCACAGATTCTTTCCGCGTCAGCAGGTACCCACCGCTTCTTGTGGGACATGCATTATCCGCCTGTGCCCGGCGTTGAGGCTGAATATCCCATCGCGGCGATCCCACACAACACAGCACCACAGCCAACCGGCCCGTGGGCATTGCCTGGGCAGTACACCGTTGTTCTCACGGCAAACGGCAAAACATATTCTCAGCCGCTCACCATCAAGATGGATCCACGCGTCAAGACCTCTCCTGCCGCCTTGCAGCAACAATTCAAACTGTCGCAGGACCTTTACACGCAGTTGCTTGCGCTCTCTCCTGCCGCGGAGCAGATTGCCGATGTGCGCAAGCAACTAAAAGACCTTCAACCTCGCGCCACAGGTGAAGTGCTCGCGGCCGTCAACACGCTTGATAAAAAACTTGAAGCTCTGGCCGGCGGCGCAACGCGCAGACCCGGCGCTGGCACAGAACCGCCGACTCTCGGCGGCCTGAAGACCAAGTTCCTTACGCTGTTCGGGGTTTTTCAGGAAGCCGACGTTGCTCCAAGCACGCAGGCCGCTGCCGCGGTTGCGGACCTGCAAAAGCAGCTGCCCCCTTTAATGGATCGCTGGAAGGCCATGCAAGCACAGGATATTCCAGTGCTCAACCAGCAACTGAAAAATGCAAACCTGCCGGAACTGAAATTAGAAGCCGCAGCGCTTCCGGCAAGAGCAACCGTGTCATCGAAGGATGAAGATTAGGCTGCCCCAATCACTTCTTGATCCTCATGTACGGATTTCCGTAGACGGCATAAGCCAACCATGTTGCGTCCCTGGCATCTTTCGCCGCATTCCGGGCTTTGATGGAGGCGATACTCAAGGTCTTTCCAGCCATCAACTGGGAGTAGAGTGTCTCAGTGAAAGTGCGAGCGGGCTGATCACCGACGGACCACAATGAACTTACAAAACAACCCGCCCCGGCGGCGATGAATGCTTGCGCGAAACCTCCAACGCCAGTGAGCGTGTAACCTGCCCGTGCCGCCTGGCACGCATTCAACACGATCATGGGATGCCTGTTCTCGGGCTTCCAATTGCTGAATTGGCCCGCAGTAGTTGCGCTCAGCGAAGCCGGCACAAATTTGTCTCCTTCCAGCCGTCCTTGCAGCAGCAGAGCCGCATTGGCGATGTCATTGTGTTCAGCGAAACCGTGGCAGGCGAAATGGAGCAGGTCAAACCCGTCCAACTTCTGGAGCAGTTCGATAACTTCTTTTGGTTGCGGGGTCACCGCGGTGGCGCCGAAAGATTTGATCAGGTAATCTGCTTCTTTCTCCGCTTCCTTCAGCACATAGTCAGGATGGGGATATTGCGGAATCGCATATCTTACATGGCCCTTGCGAATCGGGATTTCCTCTTCAGGCCAGCCACCTTGATCGAGCCAGCGCATCAGTCCCATTTGCCCGAGAAAGCAGGTTTCCTTCGGCATGCCCGTTACGGGATCTTTGAGATGCACTAGTTCCCATGGAATGAACGGCTCGGTAGAAATGACCATGATGCTCTTGAGCTTGTCGCGAAAATCCCAGAGTGTCTTCTGTAAATCGTTTGGGATCAGTTCATCGAACAATTGTGCGCCAAATGCACGCAGTTCCTGGGTAAAAGCTTCGTAATCTGACTCATTGCTAACCCATCGCTGTTCGATCCCCTTGTAAATATTATTGACGTAGTTTTCCCTGCTTCCGATGAAAGGCTTGGAATTCCTCCATTGAAGCAATTTCAGGCCGGGAGATTCTAGCTCATACCGGTAGGAAATCTGGTCACCGTTACGTTCCTCAAAGATGTTAAGCCGGTTAATTGGTCCGGATGGTTTTGCTGCCTCTGGCGTATCTGCTGCGGAGCTGATTCTGCGAGTGGCTGCTTTTTGGTCGCTTATCAGTGGTTTCAGGATGAGTGTCACCAGGGAAACCACCCCCTGTCGTATCAACATCCAAATCTCACCTTGCCCCGTGTGGGTTGGCCTTACATCAAAATAGAACGTCTGGGGATCGCCCGGAGCGGGAGGTAGGATTTCTATCCGGTTGCTGTCCACAACTTCAAAGTTCAGCTTCGGAATTACCTGAATGATGAGATTGCGACTCGGATCCACCTCTGCCCTACCGCCCTTTGCTGCGGCGCCGATGGCGCGATCAATTACCTCCCGCGAAACAACCACTTCGATCGTAGTGACACGCTTTACCAAAACTTGCTCATCCATTTCGGCGAAGAAGTGGCACGTAACCGCAACCTTCGGGATAGGAGCAGGTTTCTCCGGAGGAATGACGACAGAAGCCATTGTCGGCATTGTTCGGGTCGTCACGATCTTTTCAGCAGCTGTCTTCGGATTCGCGGTGACTTTTGCTATTTCGACAAGCTCCAGGTTGGAAGTGAGCGAAGATGTCTTTTCCGGCACGATACCGACAGGACGATCACCATCCAATACAACAATCCGTCTGCTGGTGGGCGCCGTACGTGCCACAACTGGCTCCAACAGAGGCTCGAAAATGGGAACGCTGATGGAACTGTCGGTCTCATGAAGGTTCAAAGCATTCAAGAGCGTCTCTGAACTCTCAGCGTTGTAATGACCAAGAATCTCTTCCCCAGTAAATGCATAGTTCAGCGTCCGGTTCTGGTACGGACGGCGTACTACGACATAACTGGGCGCTTCCTTCTTAACCGCATCCACCAGTTGCACCATAGGTGTATCAATGTGGTGCACGATGAAATCAGTGTCCAGAGACGCGGGAGCGAGACGGGTAACGGCGCCCCCAAATGAGACGCCGCGATCTCTGCCAAGACCAGAGAGCTGGCGCAGCAAGGCATAGTTGGTATGTGACGGAGCAGCCGCATCCGCGCTGAATCCCTTGCGCCCAGCCTTAACCTTCGGGGAGAGCGTCCCAGCTACGCTGCCGCCACGTTGCCGGGCTGTGCGCTTGCCGCGCTTGGTATCAGCCGGCTTCGAACTCACATCCGTGAGCGCCGGCGGAGTAATCAGATTGAACCATCTTGCCAGAGCGTTCACAACTTCCGGACGAGTGAAATAATTGGTGTGATATACCTCCGGGTTTTCACCGAAGTCAAGCTTGTCTTTGATGAAGTTTCCCACAACCAGATCGATTGCAGTCATTGCTTCAGTATTCACGACCAAATCATTGGACTCTCCCATCAACTGCTTTACGAGAACTTCCAGGATCCAGCTGACTAACCGTAGCGGCAGTTCTTTTGGCCTGGCCTCTCCGTTCACAATCTGCGGTACGAACTTTGAGGTAACAACGCAGTAGAAGCTTTTTTCTACCGTTGGTTGGCCGGGCTGCGCCTGGTTTATTCCCTTGACGAAATCGCCGTCAGGCTCCATGGCTGCCAGGCCGGGCACCTTGCGCTCAGTCACGGCAGTGGTCGCACAGTATTTCAGAAATGCGCCCAAACCCTGGATCGTCTCTTGCAGAACCAGGGTAACGGCTCTGGCCTGGGGCATCAGGCCGATAACCCGGCAGCTTGCCACGGCAAGGTTGGTATAGAGATCAATCAGGTGCTGCCATTTGTCTGGCGCCGCAAGAAGGGTCCCGCCGTTTGTCCCAGCGACGAAAACTGCTGTATCAAAAAAGACCTGAAAGCTGGAAGCAGGGAGAAGATTTTCCACCAGGCTGCGAAAAACCAGCGCACCTCGGCTGTGCACCACAACATCGAAATGCGGCGGCATTGGCCACGCAATTTTTTCCAGAAAGCCAAGTAGATCCGTGGCATTTTCCAACGGATCTTCACTTAATGTGGGGTGATCGAAACCGATCACCAGATCATAATTAGCCAGCACTCCCTGGAGCCATGCCGCTCCCCACGGGGTACTCCCCAACGCACCGAATGCTCCCAGGGTGCTGCTGAAGGTGCCATGTACCAGCAACAAAACACGGGCGGGATGTGAGTCAGGAAGATGCAATGTGGATAGATCCTCTACCTTTGACCATTGGGCAGGATCCACGGAGGCTATGCGCACAATTCCTTTGCGCACGTTACGCTCCAGGAATTTCATTCCATAGCCGACCAGGGTCCGGGCAGCGAATTTGAATACGAAAGCGCGAATTCGGCCGAAAACAAAGTCTTTGATGAAGCCCCGCCTGCTGGGACCAGCAGCAGGTTCTCCAGCAGAGCGGATGTCGATTTGGAAGACTACGCGCTGCCTGGCTGTAACGGTTCGCGCCCCGCGTTTTTCCGCCCCTGAAAGGACCGTTTGAGTATCAGTCGGTAATACCCAGGAGTAGAAACCGTCTTGTTCGGTTAGAAGAACAGCGCTTTCGTGCGCTTCTACTTCCAGAGAGAACTCGGCATGGGTTTTATCCTCCGCAGCGGGCGCCCCCCTGCGCTTCTCCTCCGACGGCTCCGGTTCCAAAGCTGTTTCGTCCACGAGTCGGAGTTCCTGGCCTTCCAAAGCATTGATAATTGCCTCATGTTCCGTTGAGCGGATACCTGCTTGCGGAGGCAGCGGCACAGGACCGGTAGGCCGGTGAATCCGGCGGACGTTACGTACCCCAGATTCAGCAGAGGTGGTGATCGCAACCCGATAATCGGATGAAACCGTAATGCGTATTCCTGAGGGCAGCTCAGTTGTGGGCACTATGGACCTCCTGATAGAAAGACTCTATTGTGAGAGCGGGAAACAGAGCTGAATGACATTTAAGTACTTACATGTTATTACCCGTCCCGGGCTAATGGCTAATATGAATAACGGGGGAGGTCACCACATACCTTTTGTAGTGACTGGCTTAGTTGTCATGTCTGGGCACTCGGGAAATGCGACTCGGCTTTCGATGTTCTAGCCGCCACTAACTCGTGCGTATGAGCTTACTCGCCCTCTTAAACACATCCATAAACATCTTCTCCGTCAGCTTGCCGGTAAGAGTGTTTTGCAGTGAAGGATGATAGGAGCAAAGCAGCGTGCGGCCGTTCGGGAGTTTGTAGGTCTCGCCATGGCCGAAGAGAATTCCGCTCTTGGATTTCAACTCGCCACGGCGTTTCAAATAGTTGAGGTAAGCGTCAAAGGCAATCTTGCCCAGCACCACAACCACTTTCACGTTGGTCAGCGCGGCAAATTCGCGATCGAGAAAGCCCGCGCAATTCCCAATCTCTTCCGGAGAAGGTTTGTTTTCCGGCGGAGCGCAACGCACCGCAGCCGTGATATAGGCGTCGATAAGCTGGAGTCCGTCTTCGCGGCGAACGGCGGTCGGCTGGGAGGCAAATCCCGCCTTGTGCAGGATCGGATACATAAAATTACCGGAGCCGTCGCCCGTGAAAGGTCGTCCCGTGCGGTTCGATCCATGGGCTCCCGGCGCAAGGCCAAGAATCAGCAGACGAGCGTTGGGATCTCCGAATCCGGGAACCGGTTTAGCCCAGTAATCCCAGTCGAGGTAGGCGCGTCGTTTTACCTCGCCCACCTTACAACAATGCGCGATAAGGCGGGGACAGCGAGTGCAGGCGACAATCTCCGCATTGAGCGCAGCAAGGTCTGTTGGTAAAGTATCCGTTTTTGTCAGGGTGCTCTGGCTTGGGTAACGCGGCATTTACTAAAAGTTTAGCAGCGTCTGCAGATTACACGTGGCGATGGTCGCGCTGCATCAAGGAGGCAAGCGCATCCAAAAATGCTTCAGGACCATCGAGCGGATTTACATGCAGCTCAGACTCATCATCGCCACTCTGATCGTAAGGATCAAGCACCACCGTCGGAACGTGAAGATTATGGCCTTCTGAGCAGACACGGCGTCGCTCCAATACAGGCACAGAGTTGGCAATCACAATGGCACAGACGTGACGGAGGTGGAGAATTTTGAGCGCGGCTTCAACCGAAGACACTGGTATGACCCCGTATCCGGCATGCGCCAAGACGGCGTTACGGATCGGAGCCAACACCCTCTCTGCGGAAATAGAAAGGACTGCTGGACGCATATTGTTATCCCGTCGACTAACCTTTTACCTGGTCGTTCTGGTTGTTTGAAGTATTGTCCTCTTAAAGGCGCGAAAGCAAGCAAAAAAGAGGTTTTGTTTTGTGAACGCAAGGGCCTTCTGCCGGAGTCGGCCTGGTAATCGATCTTGCATATCATGTGAAAGCGAATTCACTTCTTTCGATTGGTATAGTGGGGCTTTCCGACGGATAATAAATATCGCCTGGAATGCCTGAGCGCTTTCAATTTCGCACGTTGCCTGAACTGTTCGCCAAAGCCAACGAGGAAAAGGCCGGCGACCAACTGGCCGGGCTTGGGGCGCGATCCGAACAAGAGCGCGTGGCCGCCAAGTTTGCGCTGGCCGATCTGCCGCTCCAGGAAATTGTTTCCAACCCACTGATCTCGCCCGATGAAGATGATGTCAGCCGACTTATTCTGGAGACACACGATCATGAGAATTTTCTAATCATCAAGAGCATGACCGTCGGCGCGTTTCGCGAGTTCATTCTGAGCGATGAAACCAGCGAGGCCATGCTGAAGGATCTTCGCTGGGCCATTACCCCGGAGATTGCCGCTGCCGTGACCAAACTGATGAGCAATAAGGATCTGGTGCTGGCAGCAAACAAGATTCGCGTGATCACGCGCTGCCGCAACACCATGGGTGAGCGCGGCGTGCTCGGCATACGGCTGCAGCCCAACCATCCGGCGGACGACGCAGCGGGAATCCTGCTCTCGGCATTGGATGGCCTGCTTTATGGCTGTGGCGATGCAGTGATCGGCGTGAATCCCGCGACCGAGGCAGTGGAGACCGTGAGCGCAATTCTCCATGCGCTGCAACGGCTGATTGACGCTTACAACATTCCCACGCAGGCCTGCTGCCTTGCTCATATTTCTACGCAGCTGAAAGCGATGGAACGCGGCGCACCGCTCGACCTGCTCTTTCAATCTGTAGCAGGAACACAAAAAGCCAATGAAAGCTTTGGCGTCACGCTGAGCATGCTGCGTGAAGGACGTGAACGTGTGCTGGAACACCATAAGAATCGGGGGATCGGGAAACCGGGTCATCGGGTAATCGAAGAAACACTTGGCGCAAATGATGCGAATAATCCAAATACGTGAAGAGCCACAAAGCCAAAAACCAAGCGCCAAAAGCCAATGGCCAGTTGCCAATTGCTAATTGCTTGTACTTTGAAACCGGTCAGGGCAGCGCGCTTTCTGCTGATGCTCACCACGGCGTGGACCAGCTAACTCTCGAGGCGCGCGCATACGGCGTAGCTCGTGTGTTTGAGCCGTTTCTAGTCAATAGCGTGGTTGGTTTTATCGGGCCGGAATATCTCTATGACGAACGCCAGATCATTCGCGCCGGCCTTGAAGACCATTTCATGGGCAAACTGCTGGGTCTGCCCATGGGTTGTGACGTCTGCTATACCAATCACGCCGCTGCTGACCAGAACTCCGCCGACAACCTGCTGATACTGCTTACCGCCGCCGGCTGCAATTATTTCATGGGAGTTCCCTGCTCAGACGACGTGATGCTGAATTATCAATCCACCAGCTTTCATGACGCGTTGGCCGTTCGCCGCTTATTCAATCTGCGTCCGGCGCCTGAGTTCCTCGTCTGGCTCCATGAAATGGGGCTATATAAAGGAGGCGAGCCCGCTAGCATGGAGGCTAGTACAAGGAAGCAACTCGCAGCTGGGTTGGAGAAGGCGATGAAGTAAATTTGGCAATTGAGTAATTTCGTAATTGGGTAATTGATTTTTTCGCTCAGGAGACTTTGAGCTGCGATAGAAATTCGATCACAGGAAAATATGAGCTTTAATTTACTCAATTACCAAATCACCCAATTACCAAATGCCCTCACTTCAACCACTTCGCTCGAGGCAGTTCTTCCTTAATTTCCACGCCGCTGGTTTGCCGGCGCATCATCTGCTCTGCCAGGTCGACAATACGCGAAGCCGCGACTTCCGTACTCACGCCACGCGCATGAATGTTGGAGATCAGGTTGCGTCTGGAATCATTGTCGCCTGCCCGTGGCTGGTATGCCATATACGCGGAAAGGCTCTCAGCGGTCGCCAGGCCTGGCCGTTCGCCGATCAGCAAAACAACCACTTTGGGCTGAAGCAGCTCTCCCACGTCATTCATGGCTCCAACACGGCAGTACTTCACTGCGAGTGGCTGGCCCATCGCCCACCCGCGTAAGCGCGCCTTTTCTGCCAGCATAGGCAGCAATGGTGGTACCTGCGTGGAGACCGCAGTCACGGAAAGCCCATCGCCAATCACGATCTGCAAGTCCGCTTTCAATGGACATCGTGCCGCAAGCTGACTTCGCGCGTCCTCACCCAGACGGCGTCCCAGGTCGGGGCGGCGCAAATATTCCTCCTTGGAATCAGCCATCGTCGACACTGGAAAAAGCTTCCATTGCTCTACAAACTCAGCGCCCAGATCTCTTTTCAACTCAAATTCTGCGCGGACGGCATCGCGCGCGGCGGCGTGGTCCTGACGCAACTTGAGTTGCGTGGCGGTGCGATAAGCCGCTCCCGAGCGATCGGCCAAAACGCGCGCGGGCGTGCGTGCGCGGATCTTCTCGATCAAGTCCGGCCATATACTAAGACCGGGTTGGTGGTCTTCAGTCATGCGTTGACTCAGTGTATTTGAGTCAGCGGTAAAAAACTGATGGAAACGAGGATTCCACGATGAAAATAATTCTCTTCGGCGCAACCGGCATGGTCGGACAGGGTGTCTTGCGCGAATGCCTGCTCGACCGCGATGTTGAAGTCGTTCTGACCATTGGACGCAGCGCCACTGGACAGCAGCACACGAAGCTCCAGGAAATAATCTCGACGGACCTCTTTAATCTGTCGTCGATTGAAAGCCGGCCCGCAAGCTTTGACGCATGTTTCTTCTGTCTGGGCGTATCTGCGGCGGGGATGAATGAACAGGACTATCGGCGTCTGACATATGATCTGACCATCTCAGTAGCCACAACTCTCGTCCGGCTCAATCCTGGAATGACCTTCATCTATGTCTCAGGCGCGGGCACGGACAGCAGCGAGCGCGGACGCATGATGTGGGCCAGGGTAAAAGGCAAGACGGAAAATGACCTGCTGAAGATGCCCTTTCGTGCCTCCTACATGTTCCGCCCCGGCTACATTCAGCCGCTGCACGGAATTCGCACCAAGACCAAATGGTACGGGGCTTTATACGCGGTGATGGGACCACTCTATCCCATATGGAAGCGGCTTTTGCCCAAATACGTAACCACCACCGAATGCGTGGGCCGCGCCATGCTTAAGGTCGCCCGGCACGGTGCGCCGACGCGCGTTCTCGAAAATCAAGATATAAACAACCTTTGCACATAATGCCCCGCTCATAAAGCGTCGCTCATTCCCCATCCATCCTGAGTTCCCTGCCTGGAAAACAAATTTTTTTACGCCCTTGACGTGACCATATAGTTACGTTACTATTTACTCACTTATTGCGAAACACTAAGGAGATTAAAAGGCATGAAATTAGAAGATCTGACACTCGACGTTGAGCAGCGTATTGATATCAAAGCAACTCCGGAAAAAGTTTTTGCCGCGATGCTGGAAAGGTTCGGGAGGAAAAACACAAGGCCCAACGGTGAACCCCTGGAATTACAGCTGGAACCCAAAGTCGGCGGCCGCTGGTATCGCGACCGCGGCAATGGCATTGGACATCTCTGGGGCTTTGTCCAGGTTATCAAGCCTCCCAGCTTGCTGGAGTTGAGCGGTCCAATGTTTATGTCTTATCCCGTGAACAATCACGTGGAAGTCAAAGTTGATAAAACCGCCGGCGGCAGTCAGGTTACGCTGCGGCACCGCGCGCTGGGCATGATCGATCCCGAGCACCGCAAAGGCGTCGGCATGGGATGGAACCACATCCTTACCGAATTAAAGAAGGACGCTGAGTAACCACGTGCCCAGGATGAAGATGGCTTCAGGCCTCAAGGACAAGCTGGATCCGGTATGGAAAGCGCTCTCGGACCCGACGCGGCGCGCTGTTCTCGATCTGCTGAGAGACCAGCCGCGCACAACGACGGAGCTCGTGGATGCGTTCCCTCACCTGACACGTTTCGGCGTGATGAAGCATCTGGAAGCGCTGCGCGAAGCCGGCTTGGTCCATACGCGTGAAGAAGGGCGGCAACGGATCAACTCGCTGAATGTTTTTCCTATTCGGCAGATTTATGAACGATGGGTCAGCCCGTTCCAGGAAGTCTGGTCAAGCCATTTGCTGGGGATCAAGGAACTGGCCGAGCAGGTAAGCCCTGCGGCCAAGCAAAGCGTTTCACGAAAAAAGGAAAAAGAATAAAACGCTAAACCTGCAACGCGATCCGCGCGGTTAGGCGGGTCTTTAACAAAATATTTCTTCAGGAGAAATCGTTATGGCAGAACTGACAACAAAGAACACAATCGAAGATCACCAGGTTGTTTCCGGCGGAGAGTGGCTTGCGGCTCGCAAAGAACTACTCCGTAAAGAAAAAGAATTTACCCGGCAACGCGATCAAATAAGCCAGCTGCGGCGGGAACTGCCTTGGGTGAAGGTCGACAAGCATTATGTCTTCGAAGGTCCCTCGGGCAAAGAGACTCTGGGCGATCTTTTCGGCAGCAAGAGCCAGTTGATCGTATACCACTTCATGCTCGGACCGGGCTGGGAGGAAGGCTGCCCCAGCTGTTCGTTTCTGGCCGATCACTTTGAAGGAAGCCTGGTGCACCTTGCCAATCGTGATGTGAGCTTTGTCGCGGTCTCACGTGCGCCACTTCCCGAGATCGAAGCCTTCAAGAAACGTATGGGCTGGCGCTTCAAGTGGGTATCGGCCTTTGGGAATGATTTTAACCATGACTACAACGTTTCGTTCACCAAAGACGAGATGGCGCAACACAAGATTTATTACAACTACCAGACGCAGGAATTCCCCAGAGAAGAAGCTCCGGGAGCCAGCGTCTTTTACAAGAATGCTGCCGGGAATATCTTCCACACTTACTCAACTTATGGACGCGGCTTGGACATTCTGCTGGGCGCTTACAACTATCTTGATCTCGTTCCCAAGGGGCGCGATGAAGATGGGCTGGATTTTACGATGTCGTGGGTCCGCCATCATGACCGTTATCCCGAACAAAAGGCTGCGGCGGCGCAGAAAGGAGCGTCGGCCTGCTGCGGGAATGAGAGTCAGAGATGAAAAGTCCAGGCTGTTGCCGCTCATTGAAAGTCGCGCGATGGTCGGTGCCTACGCTCGTACTGGCTTTGCTGCCGAAGTGTCCTGCATGTTTGGCGGCCTATGTCGCGTTGGGAACGGGAATCTCTCTCTCAGTGGCTGCGGCGTCATTTTTGAAGACGCTGCTCTTAGGTGTCTGCGTGGCCACGTTGGTTTGGGTCTTCGTCAGCACCTTCCGCGCGGTACCGATGAACAAACTGCTTCCCGGCCATCGTATCCACTAAAACAATCGGGGCGTCGAATGAGACGCCCGGATTTTTTCGAGACATCGTCCACCATTAGGGCCGCGTGCGTTACAAAAACTTCACCAGCGCGTCCATTGTCTCTTTAGGATTTTCTTCCATTAACCAGTGTCCGGTATTTTTCAGCACGATCACGGTTGCATCCGCAGAAACCAGCTTCATCTGGTCTCCCAGCAGAGTTCCGTTGGCCTTCTCTCCGCCGATCGCGAGCACCGGCATTGTCAGCTTCGTTTTGGAAAGCTCAGCAAAGTCTTTGGCGGCTTGCTGAAAGGAAACGAAGTAGGCCCAACCTGCACGCATGCGTCCCGGCCTTGCATAGGCAGCGGCGTAGGTTTGGCGTGCGGCCTCGGGAATCGAATGCGTTTTGTCGGCGGCAAAATCATTCCAGTAGTGCTCAAAGTAGGTGCGCTCACGGCCTTTGACCAGGAGTTCCGGAGTTGGTCCGTTGAAGCGGAAATGCCATATGCCCGGATTGTTATACACGTCTTCCCATCCGGCGACGCCGGGGAGAAACGCATCCATCACCACAAGCTTTGTGACTTCAGAAGGAAATTGGGCGGCATAAGCGTACGCCACCATCAGTCCGATATCGTGGCCAACGACCTCAGCCTTCTCCATGCCCAGTGAACGAACCAATGCGTGAACACGAGTGGCTGCATTCTTCATATCCATGCGGTCGGCCGGAATCGACGAGTCTCCGATGCCGGGCAGGTCCGGAGCGATCACGGTAAAGCGTTCTGCCAGCAGCGGGATGACCGGCTTCCACATCAGTGACGTTTCCGCATAGCCATGGATCAGGATCACCGCTGGGCCTTTACCGGCTGTCATGTAATGGAACTGAACGCCGTCCACGTCCGCGGTTTTTGACGCGATGTTCCTGGCTGCAACATCAACCTGTGCGAAGGCTGAAAGCGAAGCGGCTAACACCAGCACGACGGCTAAAGCCAGCCGGGTGAAGAAAGTCGAAAAGTAATGCATCAGGCCTCCTCGATAAAAATTGTGCTGACTGGGTTTGCTTACGATCTCTTGCTAAACGCCAGTCGTGGTATCAACGTCTTGCCTGGTCATTTCGGTGATCTTCTCGATTAGTAGCTGCGGCTCGCCTTTGCGTATGAATCCATCCGCCAGAGACGCCATGTCATCGGGCAGCCACATCATGTCCGATAGAACGACCACGCGCATTCCCGGCCACCGATCACGGATCTTTTTGACAACGTCAACAGCTTTCAGCCCGACCTGCAAACGATAGTCAAGGAGGGTCAGGTCAAATTGCTCTTCCTGCGCCGGAGCTCAATTCCGTGCCGCTCCACCAGGGCCGTGGCCGTGACAAAACCCTCACGCTCCAGTATCCAGGATAGAGCTTCAGGTGAGCGACCTCATCGTCGACGATCAGGATTCTGGGGTTCACCATTTATTTGCCGTCTCCGCTGTTGGCGGGATTATATATGGAAAGACTCTAAGGGCCATGCAGGCCGTAAGCAGATGTAGTCCGAATTGGACCATTCGATCTTCCTGTTTCAGTGTGCAAACCCTCAGCCCGTCGCCGGCGTCCAATTCGCTGCGTTCGATGACGGACGGACGAAACGCCCTGACATAAGCTAACCTCAGCGGATGCTGAAAAAAAACAGGAGCGGTGGCAAGCGTGTCGGCAAAAAGGCTGATTCCATGGATACCGTTTGGGTCTCGCCCGGCCATAGCTTAAAAGGCCCAACCGGTGAACGTGCGTGGGAAAACCGGCCTGGTGGACCGCCCAATGGCGGAAAATTCCTTGAACTTGCAGATATCGCCATGGGCGTCAAAAAAAGCTCTCCGCGCAAAAAAGGGATCTCTTCAATACACAGCAGCACGGTCAAAACCGAGCCATACTTGAAATGATGTTGCCTTCACTCGCGCAAGCAACCCTTTTGAGTTTCAGCAGCATCTTACTTTCCGCTCTGCTCTCCCCCTCTGTAATGCCCCTAAAATCGGGGCAGCGTTCAGCTACACCTAAATGTGAACATGGTCTCTGATCTGGAAACTTGAAGAAAGTCAGCTAAGTTATTTGCCTTTTGACAGGAGCAGCTTGACCCACGTATTCGTCAGAACCTCAGCAAGTTCTTGTGTCAGGCTGCCGCTCCTGGCGCTGTGTATGGTGTGCTGCGCCACCAGCATGTTTTCTCAGGGACCCAGTGCTGAGTCAGATAATCCGGTAAAGAAACTCACCCTTGAACAGCTGGGTAATATTGAGGTCACAACCGCTTCCAAAGAGCCGGAAGAGGTTCGGAAGACCCCGGCCGCCATCTACGTTATTACCCACGACGACATTGAGCGGTCAGGCGCCACCACAATTCCGGAAGCGCTTCGGCTGGCTCCGGGCGTAGAAGTGGCGCGCATCGACGGCAATAAATGGGCGATCGGAATTCGCGGCTTTGGCAGCCGCCTCTCGCGCTCCGTCCTGGTGCTCATTGATGGCCGCAATGTATACACCACGTTCCTCTCCGGCACATACTGGGAAGTCCAGAACATGGTGATCGGATGACATCGATCGCATTGAGGTCATCCGTGGACCCGGCGGCACCATCTGGGGACCTAACGCTGTCAATGGTGTCATCAACGTCATCACCCGAAACAGCAAAGACACGCAGGGCACGCTGGCCTCGGCCGGCGGCGGCAATGTGGAGCAGGGCTTTTTCAACCTGCGTTATGGCGGCGGCAACAGCCGGAACATGAATTATCGCGTTTACACTACGGCGTTCAACCGCAGCCCGCGAGTTCCATGGCGACGCACGCAATTTCGATGGCTGGCGCGGCGGGACAAGCCGGCTTCCGCATGGACTGGGACAAGAATCGAACATGACACGTTCACCCTGCAGGGCGATCTCTATGACGAAGCCGCGGGTGAAAGCGTCCAGGCCACCAGTTACACCCAGCCTTTTTCCCTGATTGCGGAACAGGACGCGCGTCTTTCCGGCGGAAACATTATGGGGCGTTGGGAGAAAAAGACCAGGCTGCCGGAAAAGACTTTCTGCTTCAGGCTTACTACGATCGCACCAACCGCCACGAGCCAAATTTTGGCGATATTCGCGACACCTTTGACGTAGATTTCCTGGAGCGTATTCCCCTGCCTGCCCGGCAGCGCGTGTCATTGGGTGCGGGAGCGCGCTTTAGCCATGGCGATGAGCTTGTAGTAGTCACGGGTTCACCTTCGATCCCGCGCATGAGGACAGATCAACTCCTTACCGCCTTTCTTCAAGATGAAATTGAGTTGGTGCCACACCGGTTGTCGTTCATTGCCGGAACAAAATTGCTGCATACGAATTACAGCGGTGCGGAGTTGGAACCCAGCGTTCGGATGCTGTGGACGCCGACCAACAAACAAACCGCATGGGCATCTTTCACCCGCGCCGTGCGCACACCCGCCGATGTGGAGCGAGACTTTTTCCTGTCTGGATTCATCGGCACCGGTCCCGGCGGTCTGCCTTTCTTTGCCCGCTTCAATGCCAATCCGAATTTCAAGTCTGAGACGCTGAAAGGCTACGAAGCCGGATACCGGCGACTTGTCAGCAAGAATTTATATTTCGATATTGCCGGCTTTTTCAATCAGTACAACAATCTTTTTAGCGAGGAGATAACCGGCGCGCCCTTTATCGAGAACACTCCTCCTCCACTGGGCGACAATATTCCCGCACCAACACACATCCTGCTGCCCGCGCTGTTCGGCAATAGCCTTGTGGGCACCACGTCAGGTGTTGAGATTGCGCCAGAGTGGCGTCCCACAAGTTTCTGGCGGCTGCGGGGCTCGTACTCATTTTTGGAAATGCACATCAAGAAGGCGCCGAACTCCGCCGATATCGGCACTGGGCCCGGAATTCAGGGCGCCAGCCCGCAGCATCAAGTGTTTCTACAATCCGGATTTGATCTCTCCAAGGCTTTGACTCTCGACCTCCTTTATCGTTTCGTAAGCAGGCTGCCCGCCCAGGGCGTGGAAGCCTACTCCACTGGTGATGCCACCTTTGGTTGGCGCGTGAGCCAACACATTCACCTGTCTGTGGTCGGACAGAACCTGCTGCAGCCTCATCACACAGAATTTCTGGGCGACCCTCGCGGTTTGGTAGGAATTAAGAGATCGGTTTATGCCAAGATTGCCTGGACAAGATAACAGTTGAAAATCATGTTGGCCTTTCGAACGATCGCGCCCAAGTTTCCCGGCAGCAAAGCATCTTGCATTCGGGACCCGAGGGGAAACCCCACACCGTCCATGGGTTTTACCGCAAGACGCCCGATGACCGCGAAGTGGATGGCCCTCTTCCTGATTTTTGTGGTCACGCTCGGCGGTCGCGCCCAGAACCCAGCAACGGAATATGAGGTTAAGGCAGCCTATCTCCTGAATTTCGGGAAGTTCATCAAATGGCCTGCTGAGGCCATTCCTCCGGGAATGGACACGTTCTCGATATGCGTCCTGGGAGATGATCCTTTTGGCAATGCTTTAAACACTACTGTCCGGGATGAAAAGATTGGCGGGCTGCCGGTCGTCGCGCGGCGGATTGGCCGATCTCAGGATGTGACGGGCTGCCAGGTGCTGTTCATCAGCCGCTCAGAAGAAAAACAGTTCCGCAAACTCCTGCAATCATCCGGCAAGACGGCCGTCCTTACCGTAAGCGACATGCCCGGATTTCTCGATCACGACGGGATGATCCAATTTACGCTGATTAACAACCGCGTCCGATTTGAAGTGAATCTTGATTCGGTGCAGAAGGCGGGATTGACGCTCAGTTCCGAATTGCTCAAAGTGGCAAGCTTTGTAAAAGGCAAGAGCCGGGTGGGGGTGTTATGAGCACTGCGAGCCCGCGCTTTTCTCCGCTTTCCCGTCGGCTCAGTCTGATGAACCTCTTAGTGAGTGGAGCTGCGCTGCTGATAGCCAGTGTGGCATTCCTGGCCTACGACCAGCTCACATTCCGGGAAAACCTGGTGCGCAATCTGTCAGCCCAGGCACAAATCGTAGGCGCAAATAGCGTTTCGGCGATTACCTTCAATGATCCGCAAGCCGCCATGAACACGCTGTCAGCCTTGAGCAGTTTTCCGGAAATACTTGCGGCCGGAATCGTCACCCCCGACGGAAGACTGTTTGCCCGCTACTCGCGCAATTCGGCGGAACAGATCATTGCCGTTCCGGTAATCCCCCCCGGGAAAGATGAAGTCGTTGAATTCCGGCCTGGCGAAGTTTTCCTTGTACGAGCAGTTAATTTTCAGGGAAAAAACCTTGGCGGTGTTTACATTCGATCGAGCCAGGCAGCGCTCACGCACCGATTCTGGCGTTATATTCTCATCTCAATAATTGTGCTGCTGGCGTCATTGATTACAGCTTTGCTGATCACCTCGGTTTATCGCAAAGCGCTGGCCGGCCCCATTATCAACCTGGCCCAGACCGCGGAAAGCGTATCCACGGAGAAGAATTATTCGCTTCGCGCCACTCCGATCGCTGACAAGACGGAAATCGGCCTGCTCATCAACGCATTCAACGAAATGCTGCAGCAAATCCAGGTCCGCGACCAGGCGCTTTTGCAGGCGCAGGGTGAGCTTGAGCACCGCGTACAAGAACGGACGCAGCAACTGCTGGCGGCCAACCATGAACTGGAAGCATTCTCTTACTCCGTTTCGCATGATCTCCGTGGCCCGCTCCAGACGATGAATGGCTTTGTCCACATGCTGTCTGCCGACTATGACTCCAAGCTTGACGGGCGCGGCCGTGACTACCTGCAACAGCTCCGGTCATCATCACGCCGCATGGCTGAGTTGATTGAGGATTTGTTGAATCTTTCGCGCGTAAGCACCACGGCAATGCACGGCGAAAAAGTGGAGCTATCCGCAATGGCAAAGTCAATTGCTCACAATTTGCAAAGCCGCGAGCCGGCCAGGAACGTCGAGTTTGTAATCGCAAGCTGCGGCCCATCCGAGGGTGATTCGCGGTTACTGCAGATCGTGATGGAAAACCTGTTGAGCAATGCCTGGAAATACACTTCCGGACGCCCGCAGGCAAGAATCGAGTTTGGCTGCCAGAAAAGAGCCAGTGGGCAGGTCTACTTCGTCAGGGATAATGGCGCCGGCTTTGACGCACGCGAGGCCGACCGCCTGTTTAAGCCCTTCCAGAGACTCCATTCAGAAACCGAGTTCCCCGGCACGGGAATCGGCCTGGCGACCGTGCAAAGAATCGTGCAGCGTCACGGCGGCGAGGTCTGGGGTGAATCCGAGGCCGGCCGCGGAGCAACCTTCTATTTCACCCTGCGCGCGGCGAGTGCAGCCACCGCTCAACGCAGGCAAGCGTAGAGAAGTGCCTGCGAAGTAAGCATCGGCACGACTGCGATGGAACACTACGCGAATCGCCGATTATTTTCTGAGCAATGACTTAAACCGCTCGACTGCCGACAACTCCTAGCTCTGTGCCCGGTAAAGGCTCGTTCGGTTTCATCCAATAGGCCATGATCGCGCCAAACGCCAGCAGGCCGATGCTCCCCAGGAACGGCAGATCCCAGTTGTTCGTCCTCTGGATCACGTAACCAGCCACCAGCGGCGATACGGCAGCCGCAAGAGCTGAGCCAATATTCATCAGCCCGCTGGCCGAACCGGAAAAGCGCGGAGCGATATCCATGGGAATCGCCCAGAAGGGACCAATAGTAAATTCCGCAAAGAAGAAGGCCGCACTCAGACAAAGGGCAACGATCGTCAAATTATGGGACCGCAACACCGGAATCATGAATACAAGTGACAGCACGAAGCCGGCAATCACCAGATTGCGGCGGGCTTTGTTGCGGTCTCCGGTTTTGATCAAAATGCGGTCGCTCACCAGGCCGCCAACGGTGTCACCAATCACTCCCGCCAGGAATACGCCGCTGGAAAACAGAGCTGAGTTCTTCAGGTTGAGTTTGTAACCATGCATAAAAAACTGAGGCAGCCAGGTAAGATAAAGCCAGAGCGTCCAGCCGTAGCAGAAATAAACCAGTGTTACCGGCGCCATGCGGAGTGTCAGCGCCTTCCAGGGTACGGGATCTTTCTTGCGATCTTTCTTTGCCGTATAGACGGGAATGCGCGCAAGTTCTTCCTGGGTGATGCCGCGGTGGGTCGCGGGATTGTCGCGGAAATAAAACCACCACACAATCGACCATAGCAAGCTGACACCGCCCAATACAATAAATGCCACTCGCCATGAACCCAGCCCGATCAGAAATGCCACCAGGGGCGGCGTAAAGAAATTGCCCAGTCGAGCAAAAGAATGTGTGATGCCCTGGGCAAAGCCTCGCTTTTCCGCAGGAAACCAGTCCGCCAGCGCACGTGTAGCAGTGGGAAAGGTTGCGCCTTCGCCCAAGCCCAGCAAGACGCGGCACAAGATCAATGCGGTGAAGCTGCCCACAAGGCCGGTCAGGATTGTGGCTCCGGCCCAGATCACTCCGCAGACGGTGAGCGCCAGGCGCGCGCCGAACTTGTCACTCAGCCATCCTCCCCAGACCTGCAATGCCAGGTACGCCCATCCGAATGCAGAGAATACCCAGCCCAGTTGAACGGTACTGAGATGCAGGTCCTTTTGCAGAGCTGGTCCCGCGGTATTCACGTTGATGCGGTCAATATAGGTGAGCCCATACATCAGGCAGACCATCAAAAGCACCATGTTGGTGGAGGAAAAAAATCTTCCGAACAGGCTGCGCCGTTCGGCGACCGGAGCGGGCGTGGTTTGAAATGTAGACATGGTTTTGTGCCGCCAGTTTTATCAGGAAAGCCCGCCTTGGGCAACTTCTTAATGACAACTCGCGCGCAAGACTCATTCGATGGCGGCTCCGTGGCCAGAAATGAAGTTTGCCCGAACCATTGTGTCCAATATGTGTGTGCAACAAGTTTTGTAATGATTATCTTCAACGGGCAACAATGCGAATCCGTACCGCGGGCGCGCGCATCTGACTTGTGTTGGATTTTCCGCTGCAGACACTTCCAATGAATCTTGTGAAATATTTGAGATAACCGCGCCAGGGATGCTGAGTGTTACCAGATAGAGAGCAAGAAGAAACCTCTAAGGTCCAAGCAACATCCAGCTACTCTGCAGCATCATACTCAACTACACCCGATTGAAAGTCCCAGAAAAGAGACCCCTTGCCCCAACCGCTGGTGTTTAAGAAGTCCTGTAAAGCGCTACCTCAACCGACGCTCTCTGCTCCAAAAAGCGTAACCAAGCCTAAAAAGACTGCAACTCTGTTTGCCGGCATGACAGAAGCCGAAGTGATCCGCAAAGCGCAGGCGGGCGACGCGGATTGTTTTGAAGCGCTTTATATGCAACACAAGCGGCGTATCTTTTCCCTGTGCCTGCGTATGACCAACAATTACGCCCAGGCGGAAGATTTCACGCAGGAAGCTTTTTTACAGCTTTACCGCAAGATTGCGTCGTTTCGCGGCGAATCTGCATTCTCCACCTGGCTGCACCGTTTGTCCGTCAATATCATCCTGATGCACTGGCGCAAAAAAGGCCTTGCCGAGGTTTCGCTGGAAGAAACGCTGGAACCACAATCCGAAGACGGTCCTAGAAAAGATATTGGCAAACGGGACGACGTTCTCCACGGTTCTATTGATCGCATGACGCTGGATAACGCCATCGCGAGTTTGGCCCCTGGTTACCGCATCATTTTTGTGCTGCACGACGTGGAAGGCTACGAGCACAATGAAATCGCGGAGATGCTGGGCTGCTCGATTGGAAATAGCAAATCTCAGCTGCATAAAGCGCGTATGAAACTGCGGACGCTGCTCCCACGAACCACCAGCCTGAAGAAACAAACGACAGAAGTTACCGACGAAGAGCTCGCAATGGCCGTAGCTGCCTAAGCGGCTTCGAGTCACGTTGAACAGTCCAAAACACCATCGCTCGCCGCAGCAGACTTTATGCCCGGCGAGCTTTTTAACTGGAACCAGCTCTTTTCGCTTTCCCACCCATTCTGGTCGCGTGAAGCGCGCCAAAACGAGTTAAAAAAATCCTTAAATGTTCAAAAGAGCACAGCAGATTCTGATGCACGGCTGTAGCCTAGCAAATGTTGGTAACCCCTTGGCATTGCCACCCACTCACCGATGAGTGCGCTCCGAAACTGGGCTTCATGTAATGGCGACTACCACCTTCCCGTGGCCACCGTTATTTACGGGCCACCCATGCATGAAGCCCGGAAGGGCCAGGAAACGCCGGCCTGCAATCGAAGATCCTGGCATGGCTGGTAAGGCATCATTTCATGATCGAGGAGAGTGATGGTAATGGCTGAATCAGGAAAAGTTCTCTCCATCGGGTTGGGCGATTTGGTCAGCGCCAGAAATGCCGCGCTTCGCAGGATCGGCTTTGACGTGGTGGCTGCAATCTCCGTGGAAGAGGTTCTTCGGCTTTGCGGGTCCAATCGGTTTGACGTGGCGGTTGTTGGACATACATTTTCTATCCCGGAGCAGGCTGAGTTTGTATGTTGCATCCAGAGAGACTTCCGGCTGCCTGTAATCCTGATTAACAGCGCCAAGATGCTGGCAGGTTTGCCCGCAGATTCTCATGTTCACGTGGACGCCCCACCAGCAGAACTGGTGCACGCTATCGAACGGCTGATGGATGAAAGAAATTCCCCAGCCATTGCGGTCTGAGCCCTTAGCCCCGCAGCTTCGCGATGAACTGATCCGCCTTGCCCCGCTTTGTTTCCAGGCCAAACATCTCGAATTCAACTCTGCTTCGGTGAATCCAGAACCTCGCGCACTTTTCTTATCAGAGCATCCCGGGAAAAAGGCTTCTCCAGAAATGCGCAGTCCGCGCCAACGAGGCCGTGCTGGGCAACTTCGTCGTCGGCATAGCCGGAGGTATAAAGCACTTTTGTTTCCGGCCTGGCGGCGGCTAGTCGTTCGGCAAGAATTCGACCGCTGAACCCGGGCATGACAACATCGGTAATGAGCAGAGGCAGAGATCCCTTGTACCGGCCGGCGATGGAAATTGCCTCCGCCGGGTCACCCGAATCGAGCACCGTGTAGCCACAGCCTTCCAGCAGGAGGCGCGTAAGTCCCCGCAGAGGCGCTGCATCATCCACCAGCAGAATGGTCTCCGATCCTCCGCGTATTGGCGTCGTTTCGTCCGGTTGAATTGCGACGGGAACCTCTTCACATTGGGGGAAATAGACTTTGAATTTTGTTCCATGACCCGGCTCGCTGTAAACATTAATGGCGCCGGCACTCTGCTTGACGATGCCGAAGACCGTGGACAAGCCGAGTCCCGTCCCTTTACCGTCCGCTTTAGTGCTGAAGAAAGGCTCAAAGATTCGGGTGCGAGTTTCAGCGTCCATTCCTATGCCGGTATCGCTGACGGTCAGCATCACGTAGGGACCGGGTTTGAGATATGGGTGCTGCCGTGAATAGGCCTGATCGATTTTTACGTTTGCTGTCGCGATCGTGATCTTTCCGCCCTGGGGCATGGCGTCACGGGCATTGACTGTCAGGTTCATCAGCACTTGCTCAATCTGGCTTGGATCGGCCCTAACGGTGCCCAGGTCATGGCTGAGGGTGCTGTTGAGCGTCACATCATCCCCAAGCATGCGGCCCAACATAGTTTCCGTGTGCTTCACGATCGCATTCAAGTCCAGGAATACTGGCTGCAACACCTGGCGGCGGCTGAAGGCAAGAAGATGCCGCGTGAGATCTTTGGCCGAAATGCCTGCATTGTGAATCTGCTCGATCATCTTGCGGGATGGTTCGGCCAGGTCTCCGCTGGCTTCTAAAACCTCACAGTAACCCAGGATGACTCCCAGAAGGTTATTGAAATCGTGGGCCACGCCTCCTGCCAACTGGCCCACGGCTTCCATTTTCTGGGCCTGGCGCACCTGCTGTTCCGTCATCTCAACCTGCTTGCGCCCGGTGATGTCACGAATATTGCACTGAATGACCTTCTTATTGTTCACCCGGTAGACATTGCTCACAAACTCCACGTTGATGGACCGCCCGGTGCGGGTGACAAGCGGCAGATTTTCATAACGGACGTACTTTTGCGACTGTAACTCTCGAAAAGCTGTCTTGGAGGCCGCCACGTCCTTGAACAGCCCGATCTCCCAGAGTGCCTTGCCGATGAGTTGGTCAACCGAATAATCCAGCAACTCCGTCAGGAAAGGGTTCACATCTGTTATCAGTCCGGTATTTGCGTCCAGAATCAGGATGCCATCCTGGGCAGCTTCAAACAGGCGACGGTATCTGGCTTCAGAATCTCTGATTGCCTCATCCGAGCGGGCTTGCCTGGTAATGTTACGTGCTTGTCCATCGCCTAGACGCGACCGGAGATTTTGCGTTTCTGCTCCAGGAATCATGGGCGCACCAGCTGGAACCGGGCACGCAGGGGGTCTGCCCAGCGACAAAAGTTGGCTCCCACCTATCTTGGGACCATGAGGCTGCTTCAGCAGAGTGCGTTGTTTGATCAGGTCAGCCGTTGTCGTCAATTTGGCCATGCGAGATCTCTTTCTGTATGACCGAGGACATTTGTCGCACTCGCCCTTGAGAGCTCGCCCGGTACGGGATTTCGCTGGTTACGCGGCAACGGGTACGGGGGCCGGTTCCGTCGTGAAGGTTTGCATGGCCTGGCATAGCTGCGAGTCAACCTCGTCGGCAATGGTCATCACGTCAACCAGCACAAGGCTGAAATCCACACGGTCCAGGTTGGCCTGCAGGATCTGGAAAATGCTGACCTGCAACATGCGGGATTCTTCCACCACCAAGGCAGCGGTATAGCCCTGCTTGCGACGCAGCCGGCCATGCTCATGGGCGGCCTGCGAATCCGGGTGCTTTCCATCGATGCTTCTGGGACGGCGCAGGCGCGCCACCAGATCGCTCAGCAATAGCGGCAGATGCCCCGTACGTTCCTGAGAACTCAGTGGAATCTTCATCAGCTCTTTATGTTCCTCCGCGCGTGACAGCCACAACTGGATGATTCGCTGGCTATCACTCTCAATAATGGAGGCCACACTCTCCGTCATTCTTCGCGTGGCCTTGGAACCGTTTGCTAGATTTTCATGAATCACCTTCACCAGTTCCTGAATGTTGAGCGGCTTGAGCAATATCTGGTCAGCCTGGAGAAGAATGGCGTTTGTGGCCTCCTCCATTTCAGGATACCCGCTGTATACCAGGGTCAGAGCCTGGGGATGCGCATTGCGCATGGCGCTGACCACCGTCAGTCCGTCGCCACGGTCCGGCATGTGCAGGTCGGAAATCAAAACGTCAAATTTTTCCGCGGCAATGCACTGCAGCGCCTCATTGACTCCTGCTGCGGTGATAACTTCAAAGCCGTTGATCTCCAACGCTGCTTGCAGGGTGGTGCGGACACTTTCAATATCGTCAACCAGCAGAAGTCTGGGAATAGACATTGGGCCCTTCCTTCCTGTAAAGGACAATTGTCGGCTTTTGCGGAACATATATCTGCCCAGAACAGCACATGTTAAGTGTCCTTAAGGAATGCCTTAAGGAACGTACAAGTACGCAGGCGAATCAGTGAGGCCGGGCATCGAATCGCCAGATAATGATCAGTCTGGTATCGAACAGAAAGAGTTGGCATAAAGTGGAGTGCGGAGATAAAATAAGAAGGTTATCCCTCAGAAGACCAGCGACGGGCCACGAAAGACGAAGCTCCTTAAGGAGGCTTCCATGCCAAAGGCGCGCGGCAGGACGATTCTGGGCACGACGAAGATACCTGGTCTCGTTATCCCAAGAACCCCGATAGAAAGAATCCGTCTGTTTGATCCCAGCGCCTTTCTGTCGCAAGCCGGCTTAGGCAGGAAGATAGTTGACCTAAAAAAGGGTGAGACTATTTTTTCCCAGGGTGACCCGACGGAATCCATTTTTTATATTCAAAGTGGCCAAATCAAGCTCAGCGTGATCTCCTCAAGCGGCAAGGAAGCCACCATTGCCTTATTGGGTGTAAAAGACTTTTTGGGGGAAGAATGCGTTGCAGGGGCACAACCGGTTCGCCTGGCCACCGCGGTATGCCTCACTGAGAGCACCGTGCTTCAAATTGATAAGCCGGAAATGATACGCGCGCTGCATGAGCATCATGCCCTCTCTGACATTTTCGTATCCTATCTACTCTCCCGCAATATTCGCGTACAAGCGGATTTGGTAGACCAGTTGTTTAATTCCAGTGAAAAACGCCTGGCCCGGGCACTGTTGCTCCTTGCACAATTCGGCAAGGAGGGGACGCCTGAAACGGTGATTCCCAAAATAAGCCAGGAAACACTGGCTGAGATGGTGGGCACAACCCGTTCGCGGATCAACTTCTTTATGAATCGCTTCCGCAAACTAGGGTTTATCGAATACAACGGCAAACTGACGGTACACTCTTCCCTGCTGGGCGTCGTTCTGCACGACTGATGGTTAATGGTCCAGCTTTAAAGAACGGCGCGGGTGCGCGATCCCGGCACGGCCAAACGGAACAGGCGTTTCTTTCTTGCGGGTTTCGCGGACGCAGCGTGCTCTATCCTGGTTCTGGCCCCTTTTGCGGATTCGACTACCCTGGGTTTTGCCATCTCCGCGGTAACATCAGAGAGTACCGCCGCAGGCGATTCTTTGTGGCCAATCTTGATTGACATAATCAATCCTCGCAAAACTGGAGCATTAATACTGTCCTCTTTTGAGCATTGTTTGAAGCATGAGAGCTGGCAAAGCGTCGGCCCTCCTGGCCCCAAACGGAGGTTGCCGTCAGTTCTTGCTCGGCTTCTTTGGATTCAGGTCGCAATCCTGCTTCACTCGTGCCAGATCAAGGCCGGCCGGCGAGAATTCCGCGATTTCCGGGCCTCTGCGTCCGGGGATTTCGATCTTAAAGATGTTCGCTCCAATCAGCTCGCGCGTTGTGCCTTTGTCCATGGAGAGAAAACGCCCACGAATCCAGTTCCAGCCATGGGAGTGATGTGTGTCATCCACGCGGACCAGTACTTCGATCTGCGGCTGTCCCCAGATGCCAGGACGGTTGGGCGGTCCCAGTGGCATGCCGGGGTTGAAATCGGCGTAACTATACTTGCGATTGGTGCAGACCAGTTCGATACGCGGCTTATAGTCCGGGCTCAGGCTCAGGTAATTGTCCGATAACAGCTCAAAGCGGACCCTCTTCGCGGCTGTCATCTTGTCTTCGGAGCGGAATTCAACCCACTTCCCGCCCACGCGGACGCCATCACTTTCTCCCGGATACGGACTCATAACGCTGTTCTGCGCGTCCGCCGAAAGCGCCGCCACGCAAACTATTGCCAGTCCCGCAAAAACGACCTTCATCGCCAGGGCCCGACCGCTACCACTAAAGTTGCTTGTAAAGAATTGCGATGCTTTCAATGCCTTCAAGATTGCCTCCGAACAAAATTTTCACACAAGATCGTCTGACTCATAAAGCTATAGTGATGAATTCAAGCCTACGGTTAATGCACTTCATGGGCCAACCTATATTTGCGATATCTGCTGAATCTACTTTGCAGGTTTGCGCCCGGCTACTAAAGAATGGTGGTTTTCAACCAGACAGAATGGCTGATTTCGGCCAGAGTCTTCTTTAGCTCTCGCCATAAAATGAACCACTAAGATCGACACCAGCCATACCTCCCTCCGATAAATACTGTAAAGGTTTCGTGAATTCTGTCGTCAAATAAACGGCGCAAAAAAAGAGCAGCAACAGCTCGTACTGTCAGCGCATCAATTTAGAAAGCAGCAGCTTGCGCCTCTGTTCCCCCGCACTTTATTGCTAGAAACCAAACAGGGGTGTTCTCTATGCGTTCTCGTTTACTCGTTCTTGCCGTCCTGGTCTTCGCCTTCGGACTTCGCACGGTCGCTTCGGCCCAATCAACCTTCGTTTACGCCGCTAATACACTGGGCGGCAGCATTTCTATTTACAAATTAAATACCACCAGTGGGGTTCTTACACCTACCGGGGGATCGCCATTCCAGAATGATCAGCCCGGTTACCTGGCTTCCACCGCAGGGGGACATTTTCTGGTCGCCAGCGGTGGCGGGTGCCCGGCATGCGGGCTGGAAACGTTCGCCATTACTCCCAGCACCGGGGCATTAACCTTTTCCCATTCCTATGATCAGATTGGCTCCGTCGTTTTTCTGGACGGGCAGATCGCGAACGATGTGCCGGGAACCACCATCTATGCGCAAGGCAGCATACAGAGCCCAACCTTCAGCGCCGTGCTGGACGCACTCCACGTAAACGCCGATGGCTCTCTCACGCAGATTGGCACGCCCTTTTCCTTCCCATCACCTTTTGGAGACGGTGATGGACCAATCGCCGTCGATCCCCAAGGACGCTGGGTTTTCGCGATGGTCTCTGGCAATGGCGCTGAAATCATCCAGCCCATTCTCCGCAACGCCGATGGTTCACTCGGAGCGGCCGCCGCCACCGCGGTGAACATCAGTGACCAGAAATGCAACAGCAATATCGTTGCGGCGAACATTGCCATTGATCCCCAGGGGAAAAACCTTTTCGTCTCTTGTAATCCTTCCGGGACCTCCACTTTCGAAGGAATTCAGGTGTACGGAATCAACCAGACCACCGGCGGGCTTTCGCGCATTAATTCATTTGCCACGCAGCATCTGTTTGAAGCTTTGTCGTCTGACCGGCAGGGCTGGCGCGTTTTTGCCGCAAGCGAAGAAACCAACCTGGTGGAGCCTTTCGATTTCAATCGCAACGTGGATGCCATACAGCTACTCAACGGCGGGATTCTCTACCACACCGGCTCGCAGCCGAACGGCGTTGTGGTTGATCCGAGTAACAAGTTTGCCTATGTCACCAACGGCAGCTTCTGTTTCCCCAAGCAGGTGGCCAATGGCAATTGCACGAACTCATCCTCCGGCAACATCAGCGGATATGCGTTCAACTACACGCAGGGAACGCTCACCAACCTAGCAGGTTCGCCCTTTGCCAGCGGGGCGGGTGTGCGCTCCATGATCTTTGTCCAGGTGCCGTAAGAGTATTTTTGTTGGTCGGTTTGAGAGCAGGGGCGCGACTTGGCGTCCCGTTTCTCTTCTTGGCACAACCAACCTCGTCCTTGAAGCAGCGGTAGTACAATCGTTACGATTTTTACGACCCTCTGCCTGCGTCCTTCAGCCATGGACACCCCCACCCGGCCTTTTCCAGCTTTTTGTTGAAAACAAAGGCCGAACCGTCAATCGACCCTTGCGTGACGCTTGGGTGGCCCTTGCGTGGCCCTTGCGTGGCCCTTGGGTGGCCCAAGGGCGACCCATCGATAAGAGCGTAGGGCCTGTCAATCCCAATCCCAATCAGGCAGAGGGTCGCAACGCTTTCACCCAGTACCAAGTACCAAAAACCAAGTACCAGCCTTCTGGCTAACTGCCGTTGCCAATTGCTAGCTGCTGATTTTCAATGATCTAATCCCGTTCACACCCTGAGGCGCTGCCGGAGTATAGAGGTTTTTATGGAGCGAATCAATTGCGAAGTCAGCCAATCTGCCAATTGGAATCCGGCCATCTTGACAAAACCATCGCGGCCCTCTGTGTCGTTTCCGACAATAGCTCCCGATCTTGCTCTTCTCTGCGCATCCGTTCTACGCAGAAGGTGTCAATAGCAGCCAAATTTCTTAACAGTAGAGCTGCTTACACCTATAGGCACGTCATAGGCTTGATTTTCGGCAGGGAGGGCTGAAAAATGAGGTTGAACTCGTCTTGGAAGAACCGAAGTTAAAAAACAGGCCGCTAGTTTCCATTCGTGGCTTTCTTGGCCTGCTTTTGTTTTGCCAGTTCGTTCACACGATCCACTAGATCGCGAGGTACATCCACTGGGACGGAAAGGGCTGCATCCGCTTCGGATAATACCTGCTTGCTAAATTGCGGATACAATTCCAGCACTTTCACGTCCGAGCAGTGCTCTTTGATGATTGAGGCGATATGGCGCTTCATATTCGTTGAAACTGTCTGACCAATTACAGCGACGTCGAAGGAGTGGTTCTGGCAGGCGCGAACCAGCGATGGCTCGTCGATCACCGAGACCACGGTGTGCCCGGCGTGTTCAAGAATGAGCTTCCGAGTCTTTAAAAGGGCTTTGTCGACGCCAGTGCATAGAACGAGTGCCACGGCGCTCCTTATGTTTTAATGACGATGGGCCTGATTGTTAAGGACAATTGTACACACCGAAAGCACATGCAGGGTTGACAATTCCTGCATAATTGGAGCGCCAGAAATATGGTCACACCAATTTCTTAGCGATGGATTCGTCCAGAATCTCCCGTACGGTGAGCGGCACGATGACACGGTGCTCACGGCGAAAGAACGCATCTGCTTCCCGCAGTGCATCCGCGGAAAACTCAAACGAAACGAAGAAGCCTTTTGTGCGTGCCCCGGCCCTTGGCTAACATTTGTACTAGTTCCAGGCACGGCTCTTTTTTGGCGTTCAATGTAAGCGGCTGGATAACCAGCAAGGTTGAAAGGGCATCTCTCTGCTTGCGGCTATATTCCTACCGCTCCGGCTCCGAACCACAAATGTCTAAGGAGGGATGCCATCATGAAGTGCACACGATTCCGTCCCGGTCTGTCAAAGACCATTCGATTAAATTTGCTGTCCTCTACATTGGTGTTCGTCGCGCTAATAATTGCTGCCTGCGCCGGATCGCCAAAAAAGCACACGGGACCTGTCTTCAAGGACGTTGTTCGCGCCAATGTTGACAAGATGTTCACCGATGGCCAACAAACATTCCGTTTTGACACGTTCGGCGATGAAGCATTCTGGGGAGGAAAGCTTCGGCTGCACGAGCCTATCGCAGGCGAAAAACATGGTGGAAAGGGTCCAGGGTTAACGCCTAAGCAAGCATTGGCAGTTGGCCTCAAAGTTGATACCGATCAATTGCCCGGCCCAGTGGTCGCACTCCTCAAGGCAAAGAAGGTTGATTTTGACGATCCAAAGTACACGATTCTTCTCCTCAAACACGATTCCATTGTGGGTATCAAAGCATTCTGGGATGAGAAGAAAGAGAACATCACATCCATCGGCATCACATGCGGGTTCTGTCATTCCACTGTTGACGATGCAATTCAACCGGGAATCGGCAGGCGGCTAGACGGTTGGCCGAATCGCGATCTGAATGTCGGGCAAATTGTTTTGCTGGCTCCCAATCCCCAGCCTTTAGCAGACCAGCTTGGAGTAGACATGGCGACAGTGAAGAAGGTGCTTCAGAGCTGGGGGCCTGGGAAGTACGACGCAGAGCTGAACTTCGACGGCAAGGCTATGCGACCGGACGGTAAATCGGCGGCTGTTTTGATCCCTCCTGCGTTCGGTCTTGCTGGTGTAGGGAATCACACGTGGTCTGGCTCTCGGACAAGCATTCCGTATTGGAACGCTTATGTCGCCGTAACCCAGATGCATGGCAGCGGAACGTTTATCGATACTCGGCTGGACACACCAGAAAATCCTGTAGCAGTAAAGAATGGACTGGCGCACATGCGCAACAATCCTGACAATGTTACATCGAAACTTGCCGCCCTCCATTATTATCAGCTTTCAATACCTGCGCCTGCTCCGCCGAATAACAGCTATAACGCACAAGCAGCCCAAACGGGACAGCAACTCTTCCAGGGCAAGGCGAAATGTGCAACGTGTCACGTTCCACCGCTATTCACCGAGCCGGGCTGGAATTTACACAGCGGGGAAGAAATTGGCGTTGACGACTTTCAAGCTAATCGCAGCCCAGGCGAACATAAATACCGCACCGCACCATTGAAGGGTTTATTCGCTCATATGCATGGTGGTTTTTATCACGATGGCCGGTTTGCCACATTAAACGACGTGGTCGACCACTACAACCAGCATCTCAAGCTCGGTCTCAACACTGAAGAAAAATCTGCGTTGGTCGAGTATCTGAAATCGCTGTAAAAGCTTTGCCCTCCTCAACCATTCATGGTGAGGAGGGCAATGGTGCCTACCGAAATCTTTCGTGACGCCAAGGCCGGACTTTACGTTTCGCTGGCCTGACCTCTTTACGATGCCCGGCGCACCGGAGCGCGTCCAGGGGTTTCTATCTTCTCGCTCGACAGAGAGCTTGGAGCATTGAGGTTTGCGCCCTCGTCTACTCCCACTCCAAGCCTGTCAACCAGCTCACCACCAAACCAACCGGCAACAACCGCGATAAGCACCGCAGAAAACGAGAGTGCAAGCGCCAATCCAGTTGGAGTGGCAGGATCGGGGCGCCGCAGCAACCAACTCACAGCAAAGAGAAGCACAACCAAGACGTTCAGCCCGCCATGCCAAAGACCTACAGCCTTGGCGCGGGTATTACTGGGAATGCCCAGCCAATCAATAAGCCCAAAAATGGCTGCCAACAGACCGCCGATGATTCCGGCAGCGATCATGTACCAGGCCATGGTGGACCATTTTCCGTCCGATGTGCTCAACGTGATGATGTCGAAGATAACGGCTGTCGCGAGTAACCCAAGCGGAAATACGATCAGCATGGGATGTACTGGATGTCCGGCAACTTTCACTGTACCCTCCGTGGTGTGCGGCCAATAAAAATTGGTCTTATTCGATGCTATTTATTGGAGCACTGATTCCGAAGGTAAGTTGCCCATCTCTCCGCTCGGCCCATTGAGGCTGTAACGCTCCATGGCCTCTCCTTACTCGGCACCCCGGTCACTCAGTGGAGTGGGTGAGGTGATCGCCGTCACTGCCCGGGATCGCTCTCGTCGCGGAGAATGGTTCCCGAGTGAATTTGACCCCTATCGCAACGTCTCTTAAACTGGTTGTTTGGGGTATGTGTATCGAAACCCGTCATTTTGCCGTGTCTTCCAGAAACGGCAGCGGAATAAGGAAACTACTTGGATAACGCAGAACGCAACGCAATAGACAATCCTGAGAACCCTTCCCCTGAGGACCTCTCTTCTGGAAATCAGGCGGAAGAGGGCCAAATCATTGAAGGGCAGACACTTGAGGGCCACGCCGAGCACGATCACGCTCATGGAGAGCACAATCATGCCCACGGAGAGCCCGGCCACACCCATGCCGAAGGGCCTCCGCCAATGGACCCTGCCTGCAAACGAGAGATCAGCGTAGAGATCCCCGCCGATGTGGTGGCGAAGCATCAGGAAGCGCTGGTGCAGCAGTATTCCAGGCAAGCCCGCATACCGGGGTTCCGCAAAGGCAAGGTGCCCGCCAGCATGGTGCGGAGCAAATTCTCCAGCGAGATCACAAGTGAAATGGTGGAGCACCTGGTGCCGCAATATTTCCGCGAAGCCGTGGTCAAGGGCGGATACCGCCCCGTTTCTCAACCTCATATATATGGACTGGAATTTACGCCGGGTGAGCCCATCAAGTTTAAGGCCGCATTTGAGGTCTTGCCGGAATTTGAGCTCGGCGACTACAAGCAAATTAAAGTCGAGAAGCCGGACATAACAGTCAACGACGAGCAGATTGATAACGAGATAAAGCTGTTGCAGGAGAAGCAGGCGAGTTTTGACCCCGTCGACGAAGAGCGCGGCGCGGAAACCGGCGAGTTTGTTCAAGTGTCGTTTGAGGCGAGACCAAAAGACCTTGAGGATGGACCGGAAGCCGAAAGCGGGGCCGAAAATATTGAAACATCAGGCGCTGCCGGCAAAGAATCTGCCGCAGTCGCAAGCCCTGAGCAGCCGGAAGCCCCCGCGCAGCCAGTGCAAATGGAAGAAGTCCTGGTGGAAATTGGCGGGGCCAATACCATCCCGGAGTTTACCGAGCATCTGGCCGGCGCCAAGGCAGGAGAAGAACGCAGCTTTGATGTGGTTTATCCGGCGGACTTTTATGACAAGCGGCTGGCAGGGCTGACGTTCGCTTACAAAGTGAAGGTCAACGCCATCAAGAAGAAGACGTTGCCGGAACTGAACGATGATTTTGCTAAGGAGCTTAGTCCCGACTTCCAGAACGTGGGCGACCTGAAACAGCGCTTCCGGGAGAACATGGAGCACGAGCTCAAACACAAAGTTGAGCATGAAGCCAAGGACAAATTGATTGAAGAGCTTGTGGCCAAGCATGACTTCCCTGTTCCGCGGTCCATGGTGGAACATCAAATTGATCTGCGTCTGGAGCGCGGATTGCGAGCGTTGGCGGCGCAGGGCATGAAGACAGAAGATATGCGTCGGATGGATTTTGGCCGGTTGCGCGCCGGACAGCAGGATCTGGCGACGAAGGAAGTGAAGTCAAGCATTCTGCTGGCGAAAATCGCCATCAAAGAGAATATTCAGGTGAGCGATGAGGAACTGGAGCGCGAAATTGAGGCCATGGCGGCGCAGATGCAGCAGCCGCTGGAGGAAGTGAAGAAGCGCCTCACGGAAGATAACGCCGTTGACCGTTTACGTGACCGCATGCGGAGCGAAAAAGCGTTAAACTTGCTCTATTCGAACTCAAATTAGGAATTGGACTGGGGCAATCCCAGCTTTGGGACGGAAGGAAAACCGATTTATGGCACTTGTACCGATGGTAGTAGAGCAGACCAGCCGCGGTGAACGCGCGTATGACATCTATTCGCGGCTACTGCGCGATAACATCATTTTTATCGGCACGCCGATTGACGACACAATCGCCAACCTGGTGATTGCACAACTGCTGTTCCTGGAGGCTGAAGATCCGGAGAAAGACATTCAGCTTTACATCAATTCGCCGGGCGGCTCAATCACGGCGGGCATGGCGATCTATGACACCATGCAGTTTGTGCGTCCCGACGTGATGACGATCTGCTGCGGCCAGGCGGCCAGCATGGCGGCCTTGTTACTTTGCGCTGGTGCCCAGGGTAAGCGATTCGCCCTACCCACTTCTAGGATTCTTATTCATCAACCCTTGATGTCTGGCCTTAGCGGCCAGGCCACGGATATTGATATACATGCTAGAGAGATCCTTCGGATGCGGGAAATCACCAGCCAGCTCATCGCCAAGCATTCCGGACAGAAGCTGGAAAAGGTGGAAAAAGACGTTGAGCGCGACTTTATAATGAACGCCATGCAGTCTAAAGAATACGGAATCATTGACGATATCATTTACAAGCACAAGTAATAGAAGAGTAGTCAGGTCAGATGGGCCGCTGGCCGAATACAAGGCCCGACTGAACCAAGGAGTTCGATTGTGAAGCCCAGGACGCCGGAAGAAACACTTCGTTGCTCGTTCTGCCATAAGTCGCAGGACGCCGTTGCCAAGCTCATCTCCTCGCCCAGCGATTATCCCCGGGCTTACATTTGCGATGAATGCGTAGCCGTCTGCAACTCCATTCTGGAAGACGACCGCACAGAATCGCATGCCGCCGCAGCTCCCAACCATCTGCCCAAGCCGCAAGAAGTCAAAACTTTCCTGGATGAATACGTCATCGGGCAGGACCAGACCAAGAAAAAGCTTTCTGTCGCGGTTTACAACCACTACAAGCGGATCCACATGAACCGCACCAAGTCCGGCGAAGTGGAGTTGACGAAATCCAACATCATGCTGATCGGCCCAACGGGCACCGGCAAAACACTGCTGGCCCAGACGCTGGCCCGCATGCTCGACGTACCTTTTGCCATCGTGGACGCCACGACCCTCACCGAAGCCGGCTACGTGGGTGAGGACGTGGAAAACATCGTGCTCAAGCTGCTGCAGGCTGCTGATGGCGACGTAGGCCGCGCCCAGACCGGCATCATCTATATTGACGAAATCGACAAAATCGGCCGCAAGGATGAAAACCCTTCCATCACGCGCGACGTCAGCGGTGAAGGCGTGCAGCAGGCGCTGCTCAAAATCCTGGAAGGGACCATCGCCAACGTGCCTCCGCAGGGTGGACGCAAACATCCTCACCAGGAATTTACGCCGGTTGACACCACCAACATCCTCTTCATCTGCGGCGGCGCATTCGTCGGCCTGGAAAAAATCGTGGCCCGGCGCATCGGCAAAAAATCCATGGGCTTCCGCACCAGCGAGGCCAAGGAAAAAGAGTTTACTGAAGCCAACAAGCGTGACACCGAGTTGCTGCAAAAAGCCGAGCCCCAGGATCTGGTTCGCTTCGGCCTGATTCCGGAATTCGTTGGACGCCTGCCGGTCGTCGGCATACTCAATGATCTTGACGAAGCCGCGCTCATCGAAATCCTTACCCGGCCACGCAATGCCATCGTGAAGCAATACCAGCGCATGTTCGAATTTGAGAACGTGAAGCTGCGCTTCTCTGATGGTTCGCTGGCAGCCATCGCCCGTGAAGCCATGCAGCGCAAAGTGGGCGCGCGCGGTCTGCGTATGATCCTGGAAGAGCTGATGCTGGATCTGATGTATCACCTGCCCAGCCAGAAACGCGTCAAGGAATTTGAAGTCACTAAAGACATGGTGGAACGCCGCGATGTCTCTCTGCCTGCGATGGAAAAAGCAGGCTAATCGCCACTGAGTACCCAGTAATCAAGCCCGCCTGAATCAGGCGGGCTTTTCCCGCTTAAGCTGTTGATTCCACTCAGTAGAATTTTAAAAAGCTCACAGAAATACTCTAGGCACAGCCACTTGCCTTGCGTGATAATCTTAAAAGTAGGAAGATAGAAGAAACCATCCACGCAACTGAGTTAAAAAGGCGAATCAGTGACCCAAATTAAGGAAAAATTCGAAACTCGCAAGCTCCCGATGATGCCCATACGCGATGTGGTCATCTTCCCGTACATGATGACCCCGTTTATCGTGGGCCGCGAGTCCAGCGTGCGTGCCCTGGAAGAAGCTCTGGCCTCTGATCGCAAGATCTTTCTGGCCACACAGCATGACGCCAGCATTGACGAGCCCAAGCCGCATGAGATTTACCAGGTTGGCACCATCGCCAATATCGTCCAGAACCTCAAATTACCCGACGGCAACATCAAGGTGCTGGTGGAAGGCGTGGAACGCGGCAAGATCCTAAAGCTCACAAATGTTGACGGCTATTTTGAAGCTGAAGTCCGGACCGTGAAGTATCCTCCCGATCCCAACAAGGCGCTGGAAGCGGCCATGCAGCGGGTACACAATCTTTTTGACCAGTATGTAAAGCTCTGCCAGTCGCTCAATCTTGAGCCCGTCATCATTACCGGCATGAGCGATCCCGCCAAGCTGAGCGACACCATCGCCCAGAACCTGCAACTTTCCATTGAAGAAAAGCAGGAACTGCTGGAAATCTTTGATCCGGCAGAGCGGCTCAACCGCATTGCTGACGTGCTCGATATCGAAATTGAAAAGCTCAACATGGATCGCACCATCCAGACGCGCGTGAAGCGCCAGATGGAGCGCGCGCAAAAAGAGTATTACCTTAACGAGAAGATCAAGGCCATTCAGAAAGAACTGGGCCGCGGTGAAAAGAGCGAGTTCGACGAGCTGAAAAAGAAGATCGACACCGCCGGCATGCCCAAGGAAGTTCATGAGAAGGCCATCCAGGAATTGAAGAAACTGGAAGCCATGCCGCCAATGTCGGCTGAGTCCACGGTGTCGCGCAACTATCTGGACTGGCTGCTGGCCGTGCCGTGGAAAAAGAAGTCAAAAGAGATCCGCAACATTGAGCACGCGGAAAAAATCCTGAACCAGGACCACTACGGTCTGGAGAAAATCAAAGACCGCATCCTTGAGTTCCTGGCTGTACGCCAGTTGGTAAAAAATCCCAAGGGCTCGATTCTCTGCTTTGTCGGGCCCCCGGGCGTAGGCAAGACCTCGCTCGGCATGTCGATTGCGAAAGCCACTGGCCGCAAATTTGTTCGCATGTCGCTGGGCGGCGTGCGCGATGAAGCTGAAATCCGTGGCCATCGCCGCACATATATCGGCGCGCTGCCGGGACAGATTATCCAGATGATGAAGAAGGCCGGCACCAAGAACCCGGTCTTCATGCTGGACGAAGTGGACAAGATGGCTTCTGACTTCCGCGGCGACCCGTCGTCGGCGTTGCTGGAAGTGCTTGATCCCGAGCAGAACTGGATGTTCCAGGACCATTACCTTGACGTTGAGTACGATCTGTCGCAGGTATTCTTCGTCGCCACGGCCAACGTGCTGCACACTATTCCCGCCGCGTTGCAGGACCGCATGGAAGTTCTGCGGCTGCACGGCTACACCGAGCTGGAAAAAGTAGAGATCGCCAAGCAGTTCCTGGTGCGCAAGCAGCGCGAGGCCACCGGCCTGACGGAAAAGCAGCTTCAGTTTGGTGACGACGCTCTGCGCGAGATCATCCGCTCGTATACGCGCGAAGCCGGCGTGCGTAATCTGGAACGTGAAATCGGCAACATCTCCCGCAAAGTGGCGCGCAAAGTGGTAAAAGATCTCACGTACACTGCGGCTTTGACTGCCGACAAAGTGAACGAATTTCTGGGCGTCACCAAGTTCCGTGACACGCTGGCCAATGAGAAGAGCGAAATCGGCCTGGTTACCGGACTGGCATGGACAGAAGTCGGCGGCTCGATTCTGAGCATTGAAGTCGCTATCGTGGACGGCAAGGGCAAACTCACCATCACCGGCCAGTTGGGCGACGTGATGCAGGAGTCGGCGCATGCAGCCATGTCGTACGTGCGCTCACGCGCCTTGCGGCTCGGCATCCCGAAGGACTTTTACCGCAACTTCGATATTCACATTCACGTGCCGGAAGGCGCCATCCCCAAAGACGGTCCGTCGGCGGGCATCACCATGGCCACAGCCATATCCAGCGCGCTGAGCAAGATTCCCGTGCGTCGCGATATTGCCATGACCGGTGAGATCACGTTGCGCGGCAAGGTTCTGCCCATCGGCGGACTGAAAGAAAAGCTGCTGGCCGCATTGCGCGCTGGAATCAAAGAAGCGATCATCCCGAAAGAAAACGAAAAGGACCTTGCTGACGTGCCGGAAAATATCCGCGGCCAGATGAAGGTCCACTTCGTGGAAAACATGGACCAGGTATTAAAGGTCGCACTGGAAACGCCGCTCCCGGATTTCCCGGAAGAAGGCGCCCAGACGATCCCAGCCCCAGCCGTGCCGGAGATATCGAGAGAACGGTATCTTTAGTTTTTGTCGCTTCGCTCCAAAACCGCTTGAGTGGATTTTTCCACCAGGCGGTTTTTCTGCGCCTGATGCATGCGGTTTGGCGCGCAAGTCGGCCTCACCGCGATTTGTTGCGAGAAAACTTTTCGCTTCGTTCCAAAACCGCCCCAAAATGGATTCTTCCTCGGGGCGGTTTGTTTTGCGCTTGAAGAAAAAGAAATTTCACCACGGAGATACAGAGGCGCAGAGAAAACCGGAGGATGCTAATTCTTCGACGACCAGCGGGCTTCCTGATGCGTGCCTCGCGCAGGGATGAACGTTCTAGCGCTTTGCCTCCAAGCTGATCTTGACCCAGTAATCCGGTTTGGGTGGAGGGGGAAATAATCCGCTACCTACCTTGGCGACAACGCAGGAACTGGTACGCGACATTTTGGAGACAACGATCTGCTCCACGGTACCGTTCCCTCCGACCTGCAAGACCATATCAAAAGGGACGAGGGAGAAATCACCGGAGCTTTTCAGGCATTCGTCAACGGTGGAGCTGTAATTGGAAGCAAAAGTCTTGCCGACCTGTTCGTCGAATTTGCGACCGTCGGGGGTTTGGAGATTGTCGTCGGCGGCTTTCATTGCGTTGTTAATCATTTTTGGCACTTCGGCGAACTGGGCCCACTGCCGCACCATCTGGAAATTTTCTTTCTTGTGCCAGAGCTCCTCGTCCCATCCTTCGCCGATGCGCTTGAACGCCTCGTTTGCATAGTCCATATCGCCCGCCATCCCAGCCATGTATGCCATCGCGTTCAGGTTGCCCACGAACTCGCCGTACTGTTCTTCCAGGGCGATATATCCGCGCTTGATTCTGGCCCATGACATACCATTGAGCTTGCGGTCATTGTCGCAGCCGCAATTGAGAACCGCAGCGATTTGATAGTAGATGATGTCGCCTTTTTTGCCGCCAATTCGATCGGCCACCTGTCCGGCAAAAGCTGCCATTTCGCCCTCTTCACCTTCCCACTTGGGCATCAGCATCTCTGCCTGGGTGCGATAAAAATATTGATAGTCCGGTTCAAAGGCGATGGCCTTCTCGAAGATGGCGGTCTGCGTTTCTTTGCTCTGGCCCAGCGCCCGCGCAGTCAATTGCAGGGTGAGAAACCATTCTGGGGATTTTGCCGGAAGAGTTGAGGCATCCTTCAGGGTTTTCGCTGCCACTTCCGCGCGCTCGTGGAACAGTTTCCAGCCATCGTCTGTCACTTTGTCGGCATAGCCACCACCCCTAGCCCTCCAGGCATACTGAAGTTGGGCAGCGGCCAAAGCCACACGTACTGTGATCGAATCCGGACGCTGCATTGCCCAGCGTTGCAGCCGGCTAAGATGCGTGGTCCAGTCGCTTTCAGATGCGTCGTATGTCCCTGCGTCCGGTCCCCTAAGGGCTGAATAAATGAGGTGCTCGGTCCAGAATCCACCTGGCAAGCGCGCCTTGGCGGAACGCGCCGTTGCAGCCATCTGGTCTAGGGTTTCAAATCTCTCCTGCATGAAAAGCGCGCTGATGCCCTCTTTATAGCGATCGAGAAAGTGGAGATCGAACTCCTCCCGCGTGGCATAGGGTGCATACTGGCCTGAGACTGCCGGTTGCCTGTCTGCAATGACGGGATCTTGAACCTTCACTGAAGGGACAGTCGCAGTGCCCGTAGAGTGTGGTTTCGGTGATAGCGTCGCCGCAGTTCCCTTGTCTTTGTCGGCACGAAGACGTCGCGCTATGTCACCAAGTGATGGGCCATCCTGACCGTAAATGGGTGTAATGGGAAAAAATAAGAGAGCTATGAGCAAGAGAGCTAGTTTTTTGGCGAACATTCCCAGGAGAATAGCGGGTTTCTAGATTTCAAAGTAGTTACCTAGGTTCTACCGCTTCTGCATACGTTTGAGAAAGTTTTCAATCATGGCGGCAGTAATGATCGCACGGACTGATTCTGGCTGCCCAAAAGCCTGCCCGATAACCCGCACGTCCAGGCCAGAGCCGCATGAGCTAAAGTCGGGAAAAACATGAGATGTTCTGGCTGATACCAGCCAGAGAAGAGATCTTTGACAACTTAATTCTGATTTGGGTTCGAAGCGGCTATTCGTTGCTTGGCAGGCGCGTTTTGTCCCGCGATGGCAATTCATTTTGTTCACACAATTTGTTCACACAATCTAAACATATCGTGGCATGACAAAAAATCTTTACTTAATCCTAAGCTGCTGCCACATCTCAGTCCAGAGCTGCTGCATCTCTAGAAACAACAGCGCCTCTGCTCTCTAACCCCTGGAGAAGCGCCATTCGAAGCGAAGGATTCGCCCGTTCCCCACGGACTTTCGTTTGCTAAGGACGAGCTTTATCCAATGAAAACTGCAGTCATCGCCACTTTCCGTCTCACTTCCCAGATTTTTTCCACTTTCGCGTTTCTTCGTCGCCAGAAGTTCGCGATTACCATAGCCGCGGCCGCGGCTGTGCTGGCCGTCGCAGGTTGCGGAGGCGTGGGCGCATCCAGCCCGTCTCCAAATCCGGCGCCTAACAATCCGCCATCGCCCACGCCCACGCCTGCAGCAAGTCCAACGCCGCCGGTTGCGAGTTCCGTCAACGTTCCTACATGGCACATGGACAACGGCAGGTCGGGCCTAAACAGTCAGGAAACGCAACTCACGCCGACCAACGTGAACGCTGCCGGCTTCGGCAAGCTCTTTTCATACTCTGTGGATGGTTACGCGTACGCACAGCCGCTCTATATCTCAAACCTCCGAATCAACGGCGCCAGCCACAACGTGGTTTTTGTGGCCACGGAAATGGCCAGCGTTTATGCCTTTGACGCTGACAACTTCGGCGACGGCAGCCCTCTGTGGAAGGCCTCGCTGCTGAAACCTGGCGAGGTTCCGCAACCCGGCGGAAATCCCAAACCGGCGCAGGGGCTGACTTCAACTCCTGTGATTGACGTGGGCTCCGGCACCATGTATCTGGTGTCCGCGCAGGAAGCCGGCAGCGCGTTCTCCTTCCGTCTGCATGCCATTGACATCACAACTGGCCAGGAGCGGGCCGGGAGTCCGGTTACGATCCACGCTTCGGTTCCCGGATCAAACTCTGAAGCGGTGAACGGAGTCATAACCCTGACCAACTCTTGTCTTCAACGAGCGGCGCTCCTGCTCTCACGCGGCACGCTGTATATTGGCTTTTCCGCGTGCCCTACGGGCTGGCTGCTCTCATATGACGCAGCGTCACTCAGTCAAATCGCGGTCCGCAACATGAGCCCGAACGTGGATGGCTACGGTCAATTCGGCGGCGCCGGAGGCATCTGGATGGGCGGCGGCGGTCCTGCTGCCGACGACCAGGGTAATGTGTACCTCTCCACCGGCAATGGCTTTTATGATGGCGGGCCTGAGTGGGGCGATTCGATCCTGAAAGTTGACTCTCAGCTTCAAGTCAATGATCACTTCACGCCGTTCGATTGGTCCTTCCTGCAGTGCCGCGACCTTGACGTATCCGCGGGGGGCGTCATGCTGATCCCCGGAACGTCGCAGCTGGTGGCTGGAGGAAAGGCGGGAAAGATGTACCTGGTAAACACTCAGAACATGGGGCAGGTTCAGCCCAATGATGCTGGAGTTGCGCAGACGCTCTTCTTCAGCCCCGGCGCAACTTCACAGACCTGCGTAACCAACAAAGGTGAGACTGTGACTGGCGATATGGGCAAGACCAGCTTCTATGGCACTGCCGCATGGTTCAATGGTTCGCTTTTCGTCGGCAATGATCCTGGACCGGTCAAACAATTTATCTTGAGTTCCGGACAACTCACGGCCGGAGCCACAACCGCTGAGAGTATCTCGCCTTTCAGTTACGGCACGACGCCCTTTGTCTCGGCGAACGGAACGTCTGCCGGAATTCTGTGGGTGCTGGACCATGGCCATCCTATTCAGGATCCCTTTCATTCATTACCGGCGCCCGCCATCTTGCGCGCCTATGATGCAACCAATATCACCCACCTGCTCTACTCCAGCGCGCAGAACTCCGCGGACGTCCCGGGCTTCGGCATCAAGTTCACTGAGCCAATCGTGGCGAATGGAAAAGTGTTCATCGCAACCGCTCATGATCCCGTATCCACAGCTTCTCCGCAGGGTGAGCTGGATGTTTACGGATTGAAGCACTAACTCGTCCACCCACACCCCTTCGGGCCCGTGGAAACCCGGGCCCATTTTTTCCCTGCCATCTGCGCTGACGATCATGCTCGACGTGATATGTTCATTAGTTGAGCGGTGAGGCCGGTAGCGCGCCTAACGGCATACCGAAGGAGCTGAATGCGTATCGGGTATACAAGACTCTTTAGCGGTTTGGAGCGACGCGACAGAATTACAGAATGAAGCCACTCATTGCCAAATTCCTGACCTCCGCCGCCGATCCCAAATTTTTTCCTCCGGAAGGTCCGCCGGAGTTCGCTTTCCTGGGACGTTCCAACGTAGGCAAATCCAGCCTGATCAATTCCCTTCTGGGCCAGAAAATGGCACATGTCAGTTCCACGCCGGGGCGAACACGAACCATCAACTTCATCGGCATTTATGCTAAGGCAAGCCAGCCGCACCCGGAAAGCCTGCTGGTCGACCTGCCTGGATACGGTTATGCCAAGCTGTCAAAGGAAATTTCCGCTGAGTGGCCTAAGTTCATTGAACCTTATCTGCAGGAGCGCGAAACGCTGGTGCTCTCCGTGGTCTTAATTGATTCCAATATTCCGGCACAGCCGCCGGACCGGCACCTGATCGATTTTTTGCGTAGTGCGGGACGCGATTTTGTAGTCGTCGCCACCAAGGCTGACAAACTCTCCAGCAATAAGATGCGCGGTGCATTGGCTGCGCTGGCGCGCGATCACGGCATTGACACTCTGCTTTCCTACTCGGCCACAACGGGGCACGGACGCGCTGAACTGTGGCGAGAAATCAGGTCGCGGATCGATCCCGTGGCAGGCCGATAATTTCATGGACCCTTTTGCCCGCAAGATGGTCTATGGCTCATTTCTGTACGGCGGCATGATGCTGGTAATGTTTGGCGTGCTTACCGTCGTCTATCTGCACACTCGCCCGCGGTGCTCTGATCGCATTGTGGCGGAATCAACCGATTCGGCAAGGCAGTGGACCTCCACGGTAATGGAGCGGCGTTGCGGCTCCGAAGCGCCATTCTTTACTCACGTGAATCTACGACTTGTGAAAAGAGACCTGGACAAAGGCTTCTTCTCCGGTTTGGCAACCGAAGGCGAAGTTTTTGTGCTTGAGCAGGACGCCGCTGGCGCGGGGATTGCAGTGAACTGGACATCGCCCACTACGCTGAGCATTCGTTGTCTCCGCTGCAGCGCGAATCTGGTGAGAAAGCACGATGAACGCTGGGGCGATGTGGTTATTAACTACAACCTCCCGCCGCGTTAATTGACGCACAACCCGTAAGTCTGGACTATTATTTCCAGGGCTTATCAGCAACCACCAAACACAAGAACCACTCATCCACTTACCAAATTACTCATTCAACAAATGGACACTCACCGGCTTCCTGTCCTGCCTGCATCCGGATGCTGTTGCAGCCACTGCGCCAACTCTGTCTGTAATCGCGGACGGCGCTTTACGCAACCGTCAATATCTTCACGCGACTGCTTCAGCGCTCGCTCCGCCGAAGGGACTTTGTGGTCAGTGAAGAAGGCCTGGACCTCATCGCTTATGCCTGCACTGCAGAATTTTCTCGTCGCATTCACAATCTCCGGGCCGCTCGACATGGTGATTTTCTTTTCCACCGCCGGCCAGTGCCCCTGCACCCACGCCCAGGCTGTCTTCTGATTGTCGGGGTTGGACAGCACGTTCGATATAAGTCGCGCAGCGTCCTGATTACGGACTTCATCGGATACGCCAAGCTCCAGAACTTTCTCCACTATTTTTGGATCGCGAAATTCAGAAAGCGCTGCGGCCACGTTGTAAAATTGTTCCGGCGCCCGCATTCGGCGCATCGCGCTCACATACTGCTGGAACAACTCTTCATTGCCAAAGCGCGCTGCCACTGCAAGCACGTCTTTAGCAATGCTGGCGTCTACGGAATTCGGGTCTTTAAAATACTGCTGGGCCACGCTCGTCGCCTGCCGGATCGTCTCAGGGTCTTCGCCCACCATGCCCAGAATGTGGATGAGATTGCCGCGAAGCGTGTGTATGTCAGCGTTTTCGTTTTCCCCTGGCGTCCAGCCGATCTTCGCCATCATTGGCCCGAAGTTGGAACGCACCCATGCTCGAAATGCAGTTGCGTCTGTTCCAGCAAGCAGGTAACTGTTAACGTAATCCAACGTTGGTATGTAGCTTTCTACAATCTCGCGTTGCGCGTCCTGATTCACTGCTGAGATTAGATCCAGATAGGTTGCCATGCTCTGCTGTCCCGAGCCGACCAGCGCGGCCTGATCGCGCAGCAGTGAAATGCGCTCTGCCGTCGTCAATTCCGTGCCGGCCACGGCGATTAGCTTCTGCAAGTCTGCCTTGTCATATTGCGTGCGGTAATAGCCTGCAGCGCTTCCATTCACAAACACCCACGGGGAACAACCCGCGAGCGGCAGCGTCTGCTCTTTTTGGCTCAGTATCTGGCAGAATGGCTTGGCCGCGCCCGACTTTACACAGAGAGGCGCCATCCATACTTGCTCTTTTTTCAGGGCATCCGCCGGATTGGCCCAGAAACGTTGTTGTGTCACTGTTACCTGCGTCACTGGATTAGGTTTGATTGGTCTGCGACGCGATTGTTTTCCCTTGCGCACCGGCACTTTCTCGGTCGGCGCATTCACGCATGCTGACTTTACCGTCACCAGCGGCTCTCCCGCCTGGTCCACAAATGTCGGCATGATTTTGTCGACAGGACGCCCAGATGCCGCGCTCAGCGATGTCCAGAAATCCTCCGCCGTGGCATTGCCGTAAAGGAACTTGCGCAGATACACGTTAACGCCTCGCCGGAAGACTTCCGGACTTACATAAGCCTCAACCATGCGCAAGACTGCCCCGGCCTTCTCATATGAAATTGGATCGAACAGTTCGTTGATCTCTTCCGGCGTCTCTGCTTTGGCGCGAATGGAGTGGGTGTTTACCAGTGCGTCCAGCGTAAGCGCCGTGTCGGTGGCCTGCACCGCATCCAGCATCGCATTCCATTCGGGATGCAGTGCCTGCGATGGCTTGAGTGCCATCCACGTGGCAAACCCTTCATTCAGCCAGATGTTGTCCCACCATTTCATGGTTACCAGGTCGCCGAACCACTGGTGCGCCATCTCATGCGCCAGAACTTCAAACACAGCCTGGTGGGAATCCATGGAAGAATTCTTGTCGTCAATAAAGAGCAGTGACTCGCGATAAAAAATCGCCCCTGTGTTCTCCATGGCGCCCGCCTCAAAATCAGGCAGGCCCACAATGTCCAGCTTACCAAACGGGTACGGAATGCCGTAATACTGGTTGTAAAATTTCAGGATCTCGGCGGCGTAGCGCAGCGCGGCAGCGCTCAGCGGCTTCTTGTCCGGGGTTCCGCAGACGCGAATGGGCGTGTTTTCGGCTGCTCCCTCAACACACGCAAAATCGCCCACCGCCATCGCCACCAGGTATGTAGACATCTTCGGGGTAGTGGCAAACTGGATAGTGTGTTTGCCTTCGCCAGGGCCGGGCGTATCAGAAGCGACGCGGCTGTTGGAAATTGCGGTATCACCTTTGTCTGCAACCAGCGTTATGTCGAATGTCGCTTTGTATGCAGGCTCGTCGAGCGAAGGGAAAGCGCGTCGCGCATCTGTCGATTCAAATTGCGTGGTCGCGTAATTCCGTTCTTTGGTGCGGGCCAGGTAAAACCCGCGCAGTTTGTCATTCAAAATGCCGGTGTACTTGATATGGATACTTGCCGGCCCCGGCTCCAGCGCATCTGGAACCGTCAGCGTGACTTGTTCTTTGTCCGCGGCAAAGCTCCACTTCGCCACCTGCGTTTTATTGTCCTGGGTGATCGTCGCTTCCTGAAACTCCAGTTCGATGGCATTCAGCGTAAACGCATTGGCACCTTTGTTTACTTCCACGTCAATGGTTTCGTCGCCACTGAAAACCGCTTTCTGCAAATCCGGCGTGAAGGTCAAGCCATAGTGCTTTGCGCTCAATCCAAAAGGCAGACGCTGTGCCCAGGCCATCATCGGCAGAAAGACAACAATAATCCAGATAGACTTTTTCAATAAGGCCATTTTTTCCTCAAGAACTTTAACTGCATTTCGGACGAGGTATCGGCACGCGTTTCCTTTTCATTGCAAAAGCGCCTTACAGGGATGCTGCGTAATCGATGGCACCTTTTTCCCCTTAATCACAGTCGCACACAGGCTAGGCTTATACGCCTTACCGTCCCAGTCATAGACAGTTGTTTCCATCTTCAATGAACTAATTTCAAACTGCCCCGTCAGTGAAGGCATCCCCTGTTTGACGATCTTCATGGGGTGAAGTGAGGCATATTTTTCGTGGAGCGCCAGCTTATAGCCTTCTCCGCTTCGAAGATAAACCAATGCGTCGCAATTCGTGTTCTGGCAGTGGCATGCGCCTTGCACTTCCACAATCGTCCCTACGTCGCGGCCACCGGTACGGATCGGCAACGCTTCCAGTATTGGATCCTTTTCTTGCGGATCGGCTGCTTTCAAGCACGCGGCGTCACGCAACGCAGCCGCCTTCAAATCAACCGACAAGCTTTCCTGCTGCGCTACACAAACGGCAATTACCCCACTGAAGAAGACAGAAGCTATGAAGGTGATTGATCTCATGGTCCCTTGAAAATGTTCCCTTGGAAAATGCATCCTTATAGAGGCTATTAGGGGAAGATACCACACACGCTCATGTCGGGCCGTTGTTCAAGCAGGTCCGGGGCATCAGTGCACGGCGGAACTTCCGTTCCCGGCAACCAGAGTTCGCCTTGCGGCCCCACCACGATTGCCGATTGCTTGAAGTCGGCATTGGAAAGCGCACGCAGCACCGGCAATATCTTCATTTCGGCGTCCAGTTTCGGCCCGCCCGGCTTCTCCTGCTTCACTGCATAAGCCTTTCCACGCAGGAACGTCCCGTCTTGAGCCAGATGCGTCTCCAGCACCAGCGTCAGGCCGTTTTCGGCATTTAGGTTGAATGGCCCGTACGTGGCGAAGTTTCCCAGTGAGTAAGCGATCAGCTTGCCTTTGTAGATTTCCATCGCACGGACAACGTGCGGACCGGACCCTAGCACCAGATCGGCTCCCGCGTCTATCGCCGCGTGCGTAAACCGGCGCAGATCGCCCCGATCCTCGCCCAGAAAAGTTTCGTCCCCCTCGAGCACGTGCTGGTGCGTCGCGCCTTCCGCTCCGCCGTGAAACCCTATAATCAACAGATCCGATTCGGTCTTAGCCGCGCGGATCGTCTGCAACGTTGCATCAAGATCAAGAAAGTTGAAAGCGCCCGGATAGGTTGCGAACGCAATGACTGTAACTTTCCTGCCTTTCACCGTCAGCCGCGCAATGTCGCCGATTTCGCCGGTATGCGCAATCTGCATCGCATCCAGCACCTGGCGCGAACTGGCCCGACCTTCCAGGCCAAAATCCATGGCATGATTGTTGGCCAGTCCCATAGCGCTGAATCCGGCTTCTTTCAGATACTTGCCGTACCGCGTGGGCACGCGAAAAGCAAAGCACGTGCCTATCTTCTTTCCGTGACACTTGGCTGAATCGCCGCCATCGACAATCGGTCCTTCCAGATTTCCATAAACTACATCACCGTGCTTGAGAAACGGCGCGACTTCCGTGAGCAAGTTCGCTCCATCGTTCGGCGGCAGCGTCGACTCGTCAGGAAACGTCGTCCCCAGCATCACGTCGCCCACGGCCGTCACTACAATCTCGTCATATGGGCTAGCCGGGTGCGGGTTCTCAGGAGTTGGCTGCGGCAATACCGCAGAAGGCGATGGTTGAGGCGTGGGAGTAGCCTGGACGAGGCGTGGCTGGGCTCGTCTGCCGGCTTTGGGTCTTGGGGAAACGGCAATGCTTGGAGCGTCCCCGCCGCAGAGCTGCCAGCATCACCCAACAGCAGATGGCCCGAGCCAAACCGCTTACTCCTGTCATCCTGAGCGACACGGCGCGACGTAGGTAGCGCCCTGGATTTATAAGTCGAAGGATGCGCGCGAGGCCGTTTGCCGCGCCATGCTGCTAATGGGAGTTCTCACGAGAATCCGGATCGCTTCTGCACCACTCTCTCATGCACACTTTCGTGCGCTCGCCTCGCGCCCAATCCCACAACCCTCCCCGCAACCACCATTTCAACACAGCGATCCCAGGCAAACCAATAAGCAATTTCCCTGTAATCCTCCACATTGAACACCGCCAGGTCTGCATCTTTACCTGTCTCCAGGCTGCCTTTTCTGTCCTGCAGCCGCAGGGCACATGCGGCGTTGATCGTTGTTGCCGCAATCGCTTCCGCCGGTGTCATCTTCATGTGTGTACACGCCAGCGAAATCACAAATGGCATGCTCGGCGTGGGTGAGGTACCGGGGTTGTAGTCCGTGGCCAGCGCGACGGGTACACCCGCATCAATCAGCTGGCGTGCATCGGGAAAGGTGGAATGACCAAGAAAATAATTTGCCCCCGGCAGCAGAACAGCAACGGTCTCTCCGCGTGCCAGCAAAGAAATATCTTCTGGCTGAACGCAATCCATATGATCCAATGACGCGGGTTGATATTCCAGCAGCGGCTTTAATTTTGCCGACGTAAACTGGCACACATGCGCGCGCGTTCCCAGGCCGTTCTTTCGCGCCGCCGCCATAATTTTCTCCGATTGCTCCTGAGTGAACGCTCCGCGATCGCAAAAGACATCCACGTACTTTGCCAATTTCTTTTTCGCAACCAGCGGAATGATTTCGTTGCAAACCATCTTCACATAGTGATCGGGCTTGCCCGCATATTCCTGCGGAACCACATGCGCCGCCAGCAGCGTTGGCACTACTTCGCCCGGCCATTGTCGCGCCGCGTCACGTATCGCTTCCAGGGATTTAACCTCATCCTCCAAGGTCAAACCATAGCCGGACTTGGCTTCCACCACGCTGGTTCCATGTTCCAGCATAGCGTCGAGCGCCGTCAGAGTTTTTTTGCTTAATTCGCCTCGGCTGGATCGTCTCACCCCCGCGACACTCGACCGAATGCCGCCACCGGCCGCCGCAATTTCTTCATATCCCGCGCCGCTGATCCTCTTTTCAAAATCGACCAGTCGCGGCTCAGCGAACACGGGATGTGTGTGGCAATCAATCAGCCCGGGGATCACGACGCGCCCTTTACAGTCGAGTTCCTTCACTTTCTTTCGATTGGTTCGGAGCCATGGATCGCGCAGCAGTTCGCTCTGTGGGGCGGCAGCTAGAATCTTCCCGCCACCGCAGAGTACAGCCGCATCTTTTGTTAAGCCGATGTCTTGAAGATCGCGCCCGCGCCGCGGCCCAGCTTCACCGCGCAGCGTAAGCAGCTGGCCGATGTTGGCCAGCAGTAGGTAGGGAGATGTGCTGTTTTTTCTCAATCGAATGAATGTGCCTTGTCATCCTGAGCGAAGCGCGTAAACAATATATTTACAGCAGAGAAGTCAGGCGCGGAGTCGAAGGATCTATGCATTTTCTTCCTGCTCCTTAATCATAATCTCTTTTGCTTGTGCGCTTCATCGCTAGAGCCGAGAGCAAAAGGATATTTGAAGGGGCCAGCATCCAGAGCCCATGGCGCCAGGGCGCTGCGTACCTTCGTGTCCCTGTGGTTAAAGGGTTCCCTCGCTGCGCTCGGGATTAAGAAGAAGAACGCATCGGCACCTTCACGCCCGTTTTCTCCGCGAACCGTGCCGCCTCGTCGTACCCTGCATCAACGTGCCGCGCCACGCCAATCCCCGGATCATTTGTCAGCACACGCTCTATACGTTTCGCCATCATGTCCGTTCCGTCGGCGACAGTGACTTGTCCGGCGTGCAATGAATAGCCAATGCCCACGCCGCCGCCGTTATGGATCGAAACCCAACTGGCTCCGCTAGCGGTATTCAGCAGCGCATTCAGCAGAGGCCAGTCGGCCACGGCGTCACTGCCATCTTTCATGCTTTCAGTTTCGCGATAAGGCGACGCCACCGAGCCGCAATCCAGATGGTCACGCCCAATTACGATTGGCGCCTTGATCTTGCCTCTCTTCACCAGGTCATTCATCGCCAACCCGAATTCGGCCCGCTCTCCATAACCCAGCCAGCAGATCCGGGCCGGCAATCCCTGAAACTTGATGCGTTTGCGCGCCAGTTCAATCCAGCGGCTTAAGATTCGATTCTTCGGGAACATCTCCAGGACCAGATTGTCCGTCACGGCAATATCGGCTGGGTCGCCAGAAAGCGCCACCCAGCGGAACGGCCCGCGTCCTTCACAAAACAGCGGGCGAATATAGGCCGGCACGAAACCTGGAAAATCGTAAGCGTTCTTAACGCCCTGCTGGAACGCGAATGTCCGGATGTTGTTGCCGTAATCGAATGTCACGCTGCCCATCTTCTGCAATCGCAGCATGCCTTCCACATGGCGCGCCATCGCGTTCATTGACTCTTCCAGATACGCCTTGGGATCGCTCTTGCGAAGCTCCAGCGCCTGTTCCAGCGTCATGCCGTTCGGCACATAGCCGTTGAGCGGATCGTGCGCCGAAGTCTGGTCGGTAAGAATATCCGGGAGCACGCCGCGCTCGGCCAGTTCAGGAATCACATCCGCGCAGTTTCCCACCAGCCCGACGGAAATCGCCTCTTTCTTGCGTACCGCATTCTTCAGAATGCGCAGCGCTTCATCCAGGTTGTTGACCATGAAGTCGCAATAGCCGGTCTTCAGGCGCTTCTTGATGCGCTCGGCATCCACGTCGATTCCCAGGAAGCACGCGCCGGCCATGGTCGCGGCCAAAGGCTGCGCGCCACCCATGCCGCCCATGCCGCCGCTCACCACCAGTTTGCCCGCCAGTTCACCGCCAAAATGTTTTTCCGCAGCCGCGGCAAAGGTCTCAAACGTTCCCTGGACAATTCCCTGCGAGCCGATATAAATCCATGACCCGGCCGTCATCTGCCCATACATCATCAGTCCGGCGCGTTCCAGTTCGTTGAACTTCTCCCAGTTTGACCAGTGGCCCACCAGGTTAGAATTGGCAATCAGCACGCGTGGTGCGTACTCATGGGTTTTAAAAATTCCAACCGGCTTGCCCGACTGCACCAGCAGCGTCTCATCGTTCTCCAGAGACTTTAAAGATGCAAGAATCGCTTCCAGGCATTGCTGGTTGCGGGCTGCCTTGCCTGTGCCGCCATAAACCACCAGATCGCGCGGCCGTTCGCCCACCTCATCGTCAAGGTTGTTCATGAGCATGCGCATCGCGGCTTCCTGCGGCCATGCCTTGCACGTGAGTTCTGTTCCACGCGGAGCTTTCAAAGGAGGAAGATGGGTAGCCTGAATTTCAGTATCAACCGGCATAGAAAGATGGTAGCAAATATAGGCCGGATTGAGCGTTGAATCGCCGTCCTCGCGCACCTCTCGCCTTGAGCTCTGCTTCCGGCATCAAATCACCCAGACATACCTGGAGGTGCGACTTGGACAGCAGAATGCGGGAAGACATCGTGGACCGCGGAATTGAGAAAGGCGAGTGGGAGATGCGGAATCTGAGCAAACAGCTTCACCATGAGGAATCAAAACAGCGTTCCACAAGCGAGCCAGAGGTGGGCTCTGTCGACGAACACAACTCCGGCCAGATGTCAGCCGACGCGCCAGACCAGATCGGCACTCCTCCGGTTGTGAGTTCTCAAAACCAGGGATCGGCACGCCCCAGCGTTAGCGAAGATGACGTTCGCAACCGCAAAGTGAATCCCGAGGCGGTACGAGAGTCTTTCAAAGAAGCCGAGCTCGATCCCATAGCTGAGACCGAACCGGAAGAAGGCGAGAAAGCCGCATAAATTTATTCTGGACGCAGGGTGAGGCGGCGAAGGCGGTTTGCGCGTTGAGCCGATGCTAGAGGCGGTTGAGAATTCTTGCAGGCTCTGACCACGGCAAGCGGTCGAGCGCAGCGACAGAAAACGCAGCCTACCAGGTGTTGTAGGCCGTTCCCTCAGAGCTGATCAGGCTTGATCCGCTTTTCACATCGCTGATGCCCGGCTGTGTCTGGTCAATGCTCGAAAGAACGTCTTCCTGCACGGTCTGCCAGCTATCGGCGGCATGAGTGAAAGGATCTTTGGGGATTGCGTGCAGATAGCCTGCAGTCACAATGTCATCCAAAGCTTGTGGCGCCTTGCTTTTGTCCTGCGTGTATTGATCGATGGCCTGGCGCATGTTAAACAAATCCTGCTTGAGCACCGCTTCATTGGCGTGCAGGATATGTATCTTGTAAATCGGCACCATGACACCCAGCAAAATGGAGATCATGGCGCACACGATGATCATTTCAATCAGCGTAAATCCGCGCTGCCTCTTGCTTCTGGATGGACCGATCATAAGCTTTACCAATCCTTATATTTCGTGCCGTCTAATCCGACGCCGGTTGACTTTGTGTACACATCAAAAATATTCTGTCCGCCCCACGAGTCTGACTGCGGATCGTCCTGCATGGAGCGCAGGCCCCAATCGGCATTGCCAGTCATCGGATCAACCGGGATGCGGCGCAAGAAACGAAGTTTCTTTCCTCCGGCAATTTCCACACCATTGACCAGCGTATCCATGTCTGGAGGGTATCCCTCCGAGCCCAGCTTGATCTGAAACGCATTCTTGTCCGCAGCGTCTTTGTAACGGTCAATCGCCGATCGCATTTCCCACAGATCGCGTCGCAACTCCACTTCCCGCTGGCGCCGCACGCTTACTTTCAGCACCGGAACTGCCGCTCCCATCAGGATCAACAGAATGGTGATGACCACGATCATTTCCAGCAGGGTCACGCCGCGCTGTCGGACCACCGGGAAGCGCCTGCTTAAAAAACCACGTTTCGAAAGATCGGTTTGTCTCTGCCTCATCACGGACCTTCGTCTTCTAGTTTACCGTGACCGTGCTTTGCGATCCCAGCACATCCATGGGCTGGTTCTTGCTATTGCGCGCCCCGGGAACAGCAATAGAAATCACTCCTGTGCCCTTGGCCTTCGCCGTAAACGTCAGGTTGAAAACCGAGCCATCGCCGGAAATGCCCTGCGCTCCCGGAGTGCGCTGCGCGGTAATCTGAAGCTTGCCGGTGGTCGGATCATCGCGATACACCAACGCCACATTCTGGCCGTCCTTGGCCAGAAAATCGCCGTTCGTGACTTTCACGAACTGGAACAGCCGGGGATCGTAACTCAGCTGAATGGGAACAGACGCAATGTCCTCGCCATGCGACAGCACAATTGTCACAGGGAAGGTTCCTCCAACCTGCTGTTGCAGGGTGCCCGGATCAAGCCTGCAGTCCCACCTGTCCAGTCTTCAGCGTTTGCTGCTGTGCGGGTGCAGCCTGAGGCGCTGCATTTTGCTGCGGCGGCTGACTCGGCGTCTGCTGCGGCGGAACTGTATTCGACGGCTGCCGTGATGGTGTTACCGGCGCTCCACCCGCGGGTTGCTGCGGCGCTGCCGTAGCTGCAGTGGGGGTAGCGTTGTTGGCAGGCATCTGTTTGCTCGCCATGCGCAAGTCAATGCCACTGCCGGTTCCTACGTCAAACGCGCGCCGGTTCAAATCATTGAGTTCCTGCTTCCGCACGATATGCGGCACCAGCAGGAACACCAGCTCATTCGTAATGTGTTCTTTTTGCGTTGACGTAAACAGGTACTTCAAGATAGGAATTTGCCCCAGGAACGGCGTGCCGCCGGTGGTACTGGTGTCCTGAACTTCCAGGATTCCACCCAGCAGGTTGGTTTCGCCATCCATCAGGCGGATCGTGTGTTCTACTTTGCGCGTGCTGATAATCGGCTGCGTAATGCCGCCGATGGTTTGCGATCCATTCAAGTTTGAGATTTCCATGGACGTTTTCAGTGTGATCTGTCCATCAGGATGCACGCGCGGCGTGATTTCCATTTTTACGCCAACGTCCGTATAAGTGAACTGCGTATTCACGCCCACCGAGCCAACGCCTGTGCCTATGCCCAGCGGCGTACCGAATGAACCTGTCGCGATCGGAATCTTGTCGGCAATGGTGAGCGTCGCCTTCTCATTGTCCGTGGCGCGGATTTTTGGGTTCTGCATGATCTTGGTGTCAGCATCAGAAAACAGCGCTACCGCTTTGACTTGATCTATCGTCACCGCATAGTTAGTGGAGTTCAGGTGCTGCAGGTCGTTAAAGTTCAGGCCGGAGCCGGTGGTTGTTGTCGTGGTGCCGGTGCCAGTGGGGCTTGTGGTATTGGTGCCTTGCAGGGTGACTGTGAGATTCTGCGGCGGCGTGATACCCAGATTGCGCAGCTTGTCGCGCCGCACTTGCGCCACCCACACGTCCACAATCACTTCGGGCTTGGACTTATCAATATCGTCGATCATCTTGGAAGCCAGCGCCAGTTGGTCCGGCGTACCCTTGATCACGATTGCGCTTTGCGAAGGAATCTGCTGAATGCGTTGTACCTCAAGCACGGTGCGGATGGCGTTTACGATGTCCTGAAGATCGGTGGGGCCGGAAACGTTGCCGAGATAAAAAGTTTTTACGACGTTCTGCTCCAGTTCGCGGCGTTTTGCCTGCGTGTCCTGGGCGACAAAAATTGTGTTCGGCGTAACCGGCCGCCAGAAGGTGCGTGATTCCAGCGCGATAATATCCAGCCCTTCCTGAAGGCTGACGTTTTTCAGCTTGATCGTCAGGCGTCGAGAAGTGTAGTCCGGGTCGAAAAGAACGTTGATACCAGCCAGCTTGCCAATGGTCTCATACGCTACCTTGGAATCTTCAGTCATTTCCAGGGCGGTAATCGGTGAGTCAGGAAACTGGGCCAGGGCCACAGGAGAGCTGGCGCCTTCCAGGCGTTTGCGCAAAGGATCCTCTTCTTCGCGCCGCGAAGACGCAGGGGCTTGTCCGCCGCCGGAAGATCCCTTTTGGATCATCTGTTCCGTACGTCGGATTTCCTGTGCCGCCAGATCATTGCTGGGATCAACTTCAATCGCCTGCTGAAAAAGGGTCAAGGCATCCTGCAGGTTGCCCTGGTCCCGTAGCTTTTGCCCGCGCTTGATCTTGCTCGCGGCAGAGAGCATGCGGGTTCGCTCAAAGGGCACACGATATTTCAGCTCGTCAGGCTTCTGCTGATAGGCGGCTTTGTAGAATTCAAACGCTGCCTCATAGTCCTGTCGCGCCTCTGCCTTGGCCCCCTTTTGATAGAGAGTTTTGGCCGACTCCGCGGCGGACAAAAATGCCGCAAAAAGAAACAAAATTGTGAGGGTTGCTGTAACCTTCCTCATACGCTCCTACTCATCTAGGCTTTTCCTAAGTCCTTCATTTGTCAGGGAAATAATGGGGGCACTTCCCGTCGTGTTACCCGGAATTAGACTTTTAGGAAGCCAGATTATACACCGGTTCTGGTGCCTTACCTAGAACGACTTTAGTAACCAATTTTGCGCTGTGATAGCATAAAAAGTTTGCCGTGAGCAACAAACCCTGCCATATGGCCCGCCAAAGCACACATCAAACCGAGCCCAGCAAGCCCAAAAACGTCAAGCGCGATCCTGTGGCTTCCGGTGAGCGCGACGCCACGTTCAATCGGGCCGCCAGCCACAATTATTTCCTTGAAGACAAGATGGAAGCGGGAATCGTCCTGACTGGGTCTGAGGTTAAGTCCGTCCGGGCCGGCAGGGCCAATCTCAAAGATGGCTACGCCCTGCTGAAAGATGGTGAATTATGGCTGCTCAACGCCCATATCGGGGCCTATGAAAATGCCGGATATGCTGGACACACACCGCTCCGCACCCGCAAGCTCCTTGTCCGCGCCGACGAGCTGCGCAAACTCCAGGCCAAAACCCAGCAGAAAGGCTACACGCTGGTGCCAACGCGTATGTACTTTAAAAACGGTAAGATCAAGTGTGAGATTGCCCTGGCCAAGGGCAAACAAAGCTGGGATAAGCGTGAAACCGAACGCCGTCGCACCGCGGATAAGGAAGCCCGCGATGCCATTGCCCGCTCTCGAAGACAATAATCACCTTTCATAACGATAGGAGCAGAACCGCAATTATGGATATCCGCCTGATCGCCGCAAGCGCCGCTGATGTTGAAACCGAATGCCTGGTCGTCTTTGCCCTGGACCATTCAAACAAGGACCTGGCAAAAAAGGACCATGCCAGCAAAGACCAGGGCACCAATAGCAGCATTAAAGATAAGCCTGAGCCGCGCCTCGCCGTGAAAGATGCCGCCCTGGAGAAAGCTGTCGCTGATTTGGTCGCCAGCGGTGAAGTTACGGGAAAAGCTTTTGAAACCGTTCTGCTTCACCGTCCGCAGGGATTGAAAGCTAAAAGGTTAATGGTGGTTGGCGCAGGCAAGGCCAAGTCGTTCAGTCACGCTGAAGTGCGCAAGGCTGCCGGCAGTGCGGTCCGCGCGCTCAAGCCCAAAATGATCAGGAGCTGCGCCTTCGTCGTCCCGGATCTCGCAACTGGGACGGAAGACGCAGTACGAACCATGGTTGAAGGCGCTCTGGTCGCCGATTTCGATCCTGACACCTACCGCAGCGATCGCAAGGATCTCAGCGTAAAAGAAATTACGGTGGTCGCTCCGTCAGGATCAGACCAGAGCAAACTGCAAAATGCCCTGACACAGGGACGCGTGATCGGCGAATCGCAAAACTTCACACGCGAACTAGTCAACGAACCCAGCAACCGCCTCACCCCGACCATGCTGGCCGATCGCGCAAAAAAGATGTGTGACACCGTGGGCCTCAAATGCGAACTTATGGGCCCGGACAAAATTAAGGAATTAAAGATGGGCGCATTCTGGAGCGTAGCCCAGGGCTCTGACGAAGAACCGCGCCTGATTGTTATGCGCTATGAACCAGAAGGCGCTCCGGATAAGCCCCTGCTCGGCCTCGTCGGCAAGGGGATCACATTTGATACGGGCGGCATCTCCATCAAGCCCGCCGATGGCATGGAAAAAATGAAATACGATATGGCCGGCGGCGCGGCCATGATTGGCGCCATGCGTGCTATTGCGCTGCTCAAACCCAACGTCAAAGTGATTGGCATTGTCTGCGCATCGGAAAATATGCCCAGCGGCAAGGCCCAGAAGCCGGGTGACGTGCAGATCGCCATGTCCGGAAAATCGATTGAGATCATTAATACCGATGCTGAAGGCCGTCTTGTACTGGCCGACGGACTGTTTTACGCTCGCACGCTCGGCTGCACTCACCTCATTGATGCCGCCACGCTGACCGGCGCTTGCGTTGTCGCCCTCGGTTATGCCAATGCCGGAGTTTTCGCCAACGATGAAGACGCTTACCAGCACTTCACCGCGGCTCTGAAACGCTCCGGTGAAAAATTCTGGCGTCTCCCCCTTGACCAGGAATACCTTGACCAGATTCGTTCCAGCATCGCCGACCTTATGAATACCGGCGGACGTTGGGGCGGCGCCAGCACCGCCGCGGTCTTTCTGAAAGAATTCGTCGACGATACACCCTGGCTTCACCTCGACATTGCCGGCACCGCGTGGATGGAAGAAAACAAAAGCTGGATAGCTAAGGGCCCATCGGGAATCGGCGTGCGTAGTCTGATTGAGTTCGTCAAGAGTTTTGAAAACGGAAAGTAGCTCTTGGCTCTTAATCGGCTCTTGGACCTTTTGGCTTGTGGCTCTTGGGGTTATAGCTTTGGCTGGCTGTAACTCTTCTTATGGGTGAGACGAGTATCAGGACACGATTCCAGTCCTCACCTTTTAGGTGTGGGGTCAGCGAAGTGAAAAGGGCGGACTCACCTTTCAACTTCTGCCTTTGCTTTGACCACCATGCTTTAAACTTTCGGCCAGAATCATGTTCCGTCGAATCAAATCAGCATCCAACCGCAAGATATTGAGTGTAAAGCGTTAGCGATTGGGTGAAATATGGTCTCAGGGAAAGCCCCAGCGGAGCGCACTGGCTTCGAGTTCCAAAGCCTGCTTTACCGCACTACGCTTTCGAGCTTCAACCAAAACAACTGCTGTCGAACAAGTGAGTGCCGGAGCAAAACAATAGTAACCAATCCCGGAAAGACAGAGGGGCAGAAACAACTTTCGGCCAGCGCGACATTTAGCGCGTCACAATTTCCTCGCGCCATCCCCACGCCTATTGTGCACATCAAATTGTTGACTACCGCCGAAGGAGCTTTACTACCCATGAAACAGAGCCTTTTCTTCCTGTTGGTGCTGGGATTGATGAACGTTGGCTGCACTACCACGAACAAAGCTGCCACGCCTGATACCAGCGCTCAACCAAATTCCGGAGCCGCAGTTTCCAGTCCCTCCACCAACTCTGACCAGGACTTCGTCACCAAGGCAGCGCAGGGCAATAGCGCCGAAGTTGAGTTGGGAAAAATCGTCGCCGCCAAGACTAAAAACCCCAGCGTGAAGCAATTCGCCCAGATGATGGTGAAAGACCACACCACTGCGCTCAATGAACTACAGGAGCTCGCACAAACCAAGAACCTCAATTTCAATGACGATCTGACGGACGATGCCAAAGCCCTTCAGGCAAAGCTTTCCGGCGACACGGGAAAGCAGCTCGATAAGGACTACATGGATGGCATGGTCGAAGACCATCAAAAAGATGTTCAGGAATTTACAGAGAAGTCGCAGAACGCCAAAGATCCTGACGTGAAGCTATGGGCGGGCAAGACGCTTCCCACGCTGCAAAAGCATCTGGATAAGGCCCAGCAGATCGATGACAAACTGAACAAAGGCAAATCTGACGCCTCGGTGCCCAGCGGAAGCAGCAAGTAACGAACGGAATCGAATCAAGTCACCAAGTTAACGATGGAAGGGCTGCAATAATGCAGCCTTTTCTTTTTGAGTCTTACACTTTTCTAGACTTTCATTGCAATACGTTGAGTAAAAACAAGCATTCGACACGAAATAACAAACCGGCAATGCACTACCGAAAAACCTTTCTTATCCAATGCAGAACAGATTTCATCTAGTTAAGCAAACTTCATACGTCTCCCAAAAAGCCTGCAGCCTTCTGCTTAGAAGGCAGAGGGACGCAACGTGTCGGCAGGGGGCTGCTATTTTAGCATTATCGATCATCGCGGAGCTCATCAATAGATAAAACTTTGGTGAGAGTAGTCTGATTGAAGCGCTGATTTTCATAAGATTCTGATTTACGACTTGAATGTCTAGTTTGAGTAAGAAAATTAGATGTTATGTTTTGTCTGACGTTGTTGCTTCGAATATTCAGGAAGCCGTTAACATTTTTGCCGTTAGCATTTGCGCTTTGATGATATATATATGCCCTTGAATATATGTATATATGCTTTGATAGATATACCACAATTAAAAAAACTCCACTGAAGTGCCAACATAATTTACCTTTCTTAAAAATCTATTATGCTAGTTCCTATAGCCGAGCTCCCGGACAAATGGCATTGAGTGCTTCCGCTTTGGCGGTAATTCTTATCCTTGAATAATAGCGCGACATCTTGATCGACTGGTGCCCCGCAATCGACATGATCGTTTCATCGGGCGCTCCCGATTCAAACAGTTTTGTGATGATCTGGTTGCGAAAGTTTCGCGGCTGCAGCCATTCCAGCCCAGTCTTCTTGCGCATCGTTCTGAATGCCGACCGTATAAAGTATGGCGACGCCGGTTTTGCCACGTCATAGCTCCCGCGCTTCAGGCGGAAGGGAAAGATGTAATGGTCGGGATGCCACGCACCCAGGCGTTTTGCCCGTTCCACGATCCTGCGCACTTGTTTCGCGGCAACCGCGTTCAGCGGCACGACGCGTGCGCGAAACTCATTTTTCACCTTGGTGTCAGGGATATGGATCGTCGGCGGCTCATGTTCTAAAAAAACGTGTTTCATCTGCAAATGCCGCAGTTCAATTCCCATGGCCGACGTATTGTTCGTCAACGACACCGCCCAGTAGGCTACGCTCCAATCGGGATTCCCCGCCACCACGCGAAAGAATCTTTCTTCTTCCTCCGCGGTCAGCACCTTGGGCGGCGTCCAGTTCGGTAGCGGCAGCGGCTTGTAGTGCTTCTCGACCAGGTCCCATAATTCGGCTGTCTTCAAAATCTGCGCCAGCGTGTTCAGTTCGTGGTTCACGCATGACGCGCCGGCCTCCAGCCGCCTTTGCCGCTGGTATTCAAGAAAATGCCCAATATGGATCTGCGACAGCAACACGCCCGCAAACACTTTTTGCAAATTTCTTACATACCATTCATACATCTCGATGGTACGCGGCTTCTTGCTGTGCATCTTTTTGATCTCCAGCCATTGCCTGGCTGCTTCTTCAAAAGGAAGTGTGCGAAACTTCAATGGCGTAATCAATCTCATAAGGGCTCGTACCTTGCTTTGCAGTTCTCCGGCCGTAGGATGTAGCCGGGCGACCTGCTTACTTGGGTTCGATGGCTATTCTAGGCGATTCGTTTTATATTCGCTACAACAAAATGTAGCGCACCCCGGGGACCCTGGCCCACAACATATAGTTTTGTGCCAAATCGGGCCGGAAAACTGTGGGATTTCCAGCTTGATCTGCGACCGCGATTGCCCATGCAGACTTCCATTTGTAATGCCGCTGCGTCCGCCACTTTTACGCCTCGACCACCGGCGCCAACGGCGTGTTCACCGGCATCAGCGCCATTACGCTGTCCGCCGTAATTTCCCTTCCCGCCGCGTCATGGGCCGCCTGAATCGCGATTGCCGCCAAGTTGGCGAATGCTTGTGTCACGCGTTCCGCGATTGCTGCGTCGAATCCACCTAACCCATCAGCCTCACCAAGAATTTGCTCGATGAATAGAGCGGCATCCGTCACCGTCTTCAACTGCTGTTTCAGTTTGTCTGCCGTGGAAATGCCTGCTGCAGAATTTGTTGCCAAGATTGCACCTCGTGAAAATCGGAATTTAGTAATTGGTACTTAGTAATTGGTATTTGGTATTTGGTATTTGGTCGTGATCCGAACCCCGTCAGCGAAGGCGTGCTTTCATCAGCGCCTGAGTAGGGGTGAGGGACCTTGCGCTATTGGGCCGTTAAGTTCATCGCCGGCTTGAGCGCTGTGATCGCCGGCTTGAGCGCTGTGATCGCCGCCACAGGATTCGAAGCATTCGGCTTCCGCGCAACTCCCATCGGCTTTTTTCCCATCAGGCCGCGCACCGCATTCAGCAGCGCGGGAAACTGTTCCAGCAATCCGATGACCGCCGTTTGCTTTTCCTGTAACGTTGCTGACTTATCTTTCGCCACTTTGGCTACGGCGTATGCGGCAAACGCGTCCACCGCGGCCACCTGGACCTGGCGCGCTTTCTCCACGGCCTGCTGGGCCTCGCGCGTCTGCGGCAGATAAAACGTTTGCGGATCAAACGCCGCATCCTGCGCGGCATTCTGTGGATCGGCGGCGCAGGCGTGCCGGATGTCGGCATCAAAGTGGTTGTAGCCCGCCACCGCGCAATCGATCAGGGCTTTGCTTGCGGCCAGTGACGCATATGTCGTCCGGTCCCATGAACTCACGCATCCCGCCAGCAGAGCGCTCGCAGGGATAATCACGCAAAACGTGAGCACGCTGGTAATCCTCGTCCAGTCAGTAATCCTGCTCTGCTGGTTTGCCGGCAGCGGTGACTGCTTCAGATACAGCAGCACAGATTTCACGCCAATCACCAGCGCCGCCGCGCCAACTTTCGTCAGCCCGGCTTTGGAAAAGTTAAAGCTCGCCGGATCCAGTTGCATGGTGGCCAGCGCGGTAATGATTGAGCTCAGCGCAAATACGCCCAGCCCTTTGAACCAGGTTGCAAGGTTCATGGTGTTGTCCCTCTTTTCGATTGAAGTTGTTTTTAATGCAGATATTGGAAGAGCTTTTCGCTTTTCGCTTTTGGCCTTTGGCTTTTGGCTCTTGGCTGCTGATTTAAAGGACTGTCGACTTACGAGAGTATCTGCTCGTCGCGTCGCCGCTTACTGCTGTCGTCCTGAGCGAAGCGCCTCAAGCGTTGTTGACGATTGCGGGAATCACGAGCGCGGAGCCGAAGGATCCCGGCACTGCTCACCCCTTGATTCAGCCGCAGGGAGTTTTCACGAGAAACCGCCATCGCGAGAAACGACGCGTGCACCCTCACTCATTCACTGAACTCTCCTCCTCGACACCCGTTTCATTGCCGACTTCGTCGGCGACTGTAGGCACCGCACCCACTTTCACGTGGCTCCATGTATTTCCTCTAGCGATACTGCTGATCGTTGAAGGAGTTACGCCAAACGCACGGGCCAGTTCGCTCATGTACAAGCGGCCTTCCGCCAGCATGGCTTTGATCCTGCTCACCTGTTCCGCGGAAAGTTTGGAACTATGAACTTTTTCACCGAGCATGCTTCTGCCTTTTTCCTCCCTGTCGCGCGCATTGTCCGTATGGGTTCCGAGGAAAAGATGCTCAGGGTTTACGCAAGCTGGCACATCGCATTTGTGGCATACCAACATGCCAGGCGCAATCTCGCCGCGAAAGAGCATCCAAGCCGCCCGATGCGCGACGTGCGATTTACCCTCCAACCACAAGACACCATACCCGGATTGATTCAACTGTCCCCGCCATAGCCAGCATCCGCTGGCTGGTTCGGGGCACACCTTGGCAAGAAATCTTTCTCTTGGAGTAAGTTTCATTGGAATCACCTGAGGAAGCGGCTCAGCCGCGAATTGCACGAATAAACACGAATCAGAACTTAAAATGATTTTTATTCGCGACCTTCGCGTTCATTCGTGGCTAAAGCGTTCCTTGATAGCCGCAGACTAGCGCCCTAAACACTGGCCGCATGTTTTCCGTTCGCGCTGATGCCCTTGCGCTCGGCAAAGTCTGTCCACATCAGCTTGTGCTGGTACACAATGATGGACATCTTGCGATAAATTCCCAGCAGCACCAGCAGGTTCGCTGCGGTAACAAAATCGGTAAAGTGGATTTGCATGGGTCCTCTCCCAAAGGAAAATGGTTTACTGAAAACCAACAAACAACTGGTAGTGGGTTAGTTTGGAATCAGTCACGGGGAATCCCACTGCCTCACGCCTACGTTCGTCATCCCGAGGTTCGTAAGCGAGCCCGCGTCTTCGGGCCCCGTTCAGGCCAATCCTTGGCGTGAATGGGCAGAGCGGGGCGAGTAGGACCGAGGGACCCCGTGCTTACATTCAGCAAGCAAAACACAAGGTCCCTCCGGCCTGCTCACACGCTGATGACAGCGCGTGTTCGCTGACGGCACGTCGGGATGACGAGCACGAAGGAGCAGGTCAGTTTCTCCAACGATTCAAACTGACCCACTACAATCTGTCCGGCAACGTGAAAATAGAGCTGCGCTCCGCTAAAATGCCGACTGTGCAACAGGCCGCATTTCATAAATATCGTTTGCTGTTGAAACTACTGTTCAGCCGTCCCGCCGAGTTTTATGGCCGCGTCAAGACCAAGGCTGAAGGGATGGTTTCACCGCCGCAACTTTCCTCTGCTTCCACCGGGTTTGATCTTGTGACAATGCTCGATCTGGCCTCGAAATATCTGGGACTGGATCTAAATGGCTTCCACCAGGAGCCAGCCGCGATGGAGATACGTGAGCACATCGCCTCCAGCAAGGCACGCTTGAACCGGCCGGAATCGGCGGCCAAGCATGATGCTGATGCAGGACTCCCGGATTTTTGCTATGTCATTTGCCGCGCTTTACGTCCACACGTGGTGGTGGAAACCGGTGTCGGCAGCGGCGTGACGACTGCTTTTATTTTGCAGGCCCTGACCGCCAACGGTGAAGGCCATCTCTGGAGCATCGATCTGCCGCCCGTGGGCGCTGAAGAATTTGCGGGAAGCTTTGTGCCGCAACACCTGCGCAGCCGCTGGACTCTGTTACGCGGCCGCTCCCGCGATCTGCTGCCACGCCTCCTGCGGGAGGAGCTGCCTGCTGCGCCTGATCTGTTCCTTCATGACAGCCTGCACACCACCAGAAATATGACTTTCGAATTCAATGCCGCGTGGCAGAAAATGGCCTCCGGCGGCATTCTTCTCTCCGACGACATCCACATGAGCAAAGCTTTCGCCCGTTTCATCACCGGCAAACAGGTCGGTTTGTCCCTGGTGGGAAACCGCTTTGGAGCCGCCTTCAAGCGCTGACTGCCCAGCATTGGAACGGCGGCTACCCGCAGTCCCAATGGTTGTGATCGACTCCCGACAGTCTCTCTGCAATAGTTCGCTCTGATAAACTCTCTTCTTTCCCGGGGAAATGGAGCCGGTGCAGATGAAACACTCGCTTTACGAGTTTGGCGCCAGCGAGGGCGCGGTACGGTATCTTCAACAACGTTTTGTGCAACGGTTCCAGGGTTGCTCTCCGGTACTTGACATCGGCTGCGGTCGCGGAGTTTTTCTTTCATTGCTGCGTGACGCCGGCATTGAGTCAGTTGGCCTGGACCGCGCCGATGAAGCAGTGCAGGCGTCGCGCAGCCATGGATTCAATATCGAGCAAGCCGAGTGCCTTCCATTCCTGGAAACGACAGCCAAAAAGTTTGGCGGCATTTTTTGCAGCCAGGTCATCGAGCACATGGATTTTGAGAGTGCGACGCGCCTGATCGAGGCTTGCCGTCGCGTTCTGCGTCCTGGCGGCAAGCTGGTAATCGTCACGCCCAATCCTGAGGACCTTGCGATCATCGGAGAAATATTCTGGCTGGATCCGACCCACGTTCGCCCTTACCCCTCCCTGCTTCTCTGCAGCATGCTGGAAGGCGCTGGATTCAAAGTTACCCAGCGCGAACAGTTCCATGCCGGCTGGCGATTTATTGGCCGCCGAAATCTTTCTGCCTTCTACTGGAAGAAGATCTTCCTGGGGAACAACTATGGCCGGCCGAATACTGCAGTCACGGCCGTGATCCCTTGAAAAGTTGATCAGTTTCAATCCTTCAAGAGCTAAACTTTGGGCGGCTCAACCCCTTTGCGATGGGCGTGCTAAGTTCAATAACCACCGAGGGCCAAGCCCAGATGAGTGTTTGATCACGACGCATTTTCTAATTTCCGATCACCCAATAGTAAAACGCATAATTGAATCCGGCCACGCAAGTTCCGTTGAGGCCGAAAAGTGCGGCTGTCGTGGATGTTCCGAAAGTACTCGCGGGACCGTTGGGACTTAGTCCGTCGCCTCTGGTAGCAATTGCAACTGGATTTGCAGGGAAGGCTCCGTCGTGAAATGTCAGCCGGAAGGCAGGATTGGCAGTTTGTCCGGTTCCCGAGCATGAAATCACAACGCTCCCGGCAGTGTCATTGCCGGATACGGAAACAACGCTCGCTGTAGTTCCCCAGCTCCCGAGCCCAAGCCCAGTAATAACCCAATCGCCAATGACAACTGAGTTGCCTTGGTTCGCCCTTAAGCGATTAACGGGGGTAGTCCCGCCCAGTGTCTTATTCGTCAGTGTGTCCGTGGTGGCTTTGCCCACCAGCGTATCGGTTGCGGCTGGAAGTAGGAGCGTGTTTGAACCGGCAACTGCTGGAGCTGCGACATTTATTGTTCCCGATGTGGCGCCGCGCCACTGTGCTGATGCTCCGGGAGAATTAAATGTCACTGTCCCGTTGTTGGCCAGGGAGAGCACACCAGCTGCGTTGGATGCGATACTTACGCCGCCAGACCCGTCATTGCGTGATGGTTGCAGGTAGAGTTCCCGACGCTGTTTGCAGGGTAACGCGCGCCCTTGGTTGTAACTCCTCCGGTGATCGTCGCCGACGCTCCGGCAATTGCTCCTGCCGTGCTGATGGAAGCGACTTCTGTTCCAGTCAGAAATCCGGCGCTGGGTGTGCGTACAGACAAAGCGCCAACCCGGGTCGCCGCAGTGGCACCATCGGCAGGCATGACTGCCAAGCGTTCGGTTGAAGAACCCGACGCTCCTACGAATATGCTTGCTCCACCGGTGGTGGCCGAAGTGCCTCCCACTGTTAGCGCTGCTCCGCTACTGGTGGATGCGCTGTTAAAAACCAAACTGCTGCCGGTGGCCGCTCCGATGTTCGGCGTGGTCAATGCCAGCGAAGACGCCAGATCCGACGATCCCACGGTGTTGCACGTTGGCGGAGCAGCAGTGTTCAAAGTCCGGACATACTGATTGCGTGCAAGCCCCCGCTCCGGGAATGGATCCGGGAATATTTGATCCCGTAACGGTCCCCGTAGCCGCTACGTTTCCCGTAACGCTTAAGTTGCCTGAAACTGAATTGCCGGTGAGCGGCGCAAAGCTGCCCAGGTTTACGGGAGCGTAATTGTCAAAGTTGAACGTCGTTCCGGTGAAAGATACTCCGGTGTATCGCAACACCTCTTGCCCGGTGCTGGAATCCTTCACAGTCACACGGTAATAAATCCCCGATGGCAGAGTGGTGGCCGGATTGGGCACGGTAAACGACGCAACCACGCCTGCAGCCACAGCCGAGCAATAGCCCCGCTTGAGCGCCTGTCCGCCGCCGCCGATAGAAACGGAAATCGGGTTGTCCTGCTGATCGGTAATCAGAAAGCAGAGCTGCCCCGCTGCAAGCTTGGTGCCGTTGATGTCAGTGATATTCGACCCTGAAACGGTGGTAAGTTTTGGGCGAAAGCTTCACCGCAAAGGCCGCAAAGAGCGCAAAGGCTAAAAGCAAATTTTCTTCATGAAAATCTCCAAAGTCAAAAACGTAGCCGCGAATTTCGCGAATGAACACGAATCAGATTCGTTTTATTGGGTTGATTCGCGGCAAAAAGGTTTGGCTAAAGGCTAAGAGCTGATTTCTACAGTCCTGGAAGTGGTCTGCCGGGAGCGCCTGAACCGCCGCCGCCCGGTGATGTGCCTTGGCCACCGGTCGAACCGCCTGTTCCGGCCGCGCTAACTGTGCCTACCAGCCCGATTCGCATCTGGCCGCGCCCGATGGCTTGAACGTACTCATTCAAATTGATCCACGCCACATGCGTAGCCTGGTTGAAGTCGTAAGACACCCAATAGTTTGTGCTGACCTGAATGGCCGTGCCCCGGTTATCGAGCGTCAGGGTCTGCGCTGGGATAGTGCGCTGTGTCTGATCGCGCTTCCATGCCGTGTACGAGCTGCCCACAGACGCGCCGTAGATCCGGATGTTATCTGCCGTGCCACTGATGAAAGTTGAATCTACAGTGGCATTGTTCGCCGGCGGATCGCCGATATTCCCGAACGTCCCGTTGAAGGCGAAGCTGTATGCCGTGGCATTGGCCAAAGACTGTTCCATCAGGCCCATGCGATTAAAGCTGGTGAACTTGAAAAAGATGGTTGTACCTACAAGTGTCGGATCGGCTTCCCAGACGAAAACTCCATCATCCAGGCGAAGGAACACGGAACCAATGTTGTGTGTGGTGATCGGCGAGCCAAAAACCCCTCTGTGTAACCTGGTGGCCAGATTGTAGTGATAGGCGCTGGTCAGAGTTGCGGCCTGAAAGCTGATCAGTTCGCCATCGACATAACAAAGCGTTCTGAAATTATCAGCGTCCGAAGCCGAGCCGCCATTCAGTATTCCTGTGGACTGTGTGACATCGACTGCCAAAGTGTGCGTTGTGTCCGGATCGGCCGATGACACCAGTTGCGCCGTGAGCACGCCCATACGGGAAGGCCCGTACATGGTCCCAATCTGAACGTAGTTGCTGTTATCCGGGGAAACCCAGACATGACAGCCACCCCAATCCTGGTTTACCGCCACGCCACCAGATGTGTAAGTGCCAGAACCAATCGAGCCGTTCAGCGTGAAATTGTTTGGATCGACCACGGTAACAGTCCATGTGCCGTTAGCCGCGGTGATTCCGCCAACTCCGGAAATGGTAGTTTTCTGTCCTGTCTTATAGCCGTGATTTGCGGCCGTGATCTGGATTGGCGAAGGCGGCAAAGGCGGTGGTGTAGGGTAGCTTACTCCGGTAATCGCAACGGTAGGACCACAAACGCCAAGCCACACTTCATAATTTCCTGTCAGGCTCAGCCGGTCATTGGCCTCAAAGATAATAGGCGTGGAAATTGCGCCGGGATCGGAATTGGCTTGAGCTACAAAGCCGGTGCCGGGCTGGTGAGGGTAAAGCGTTGGCGTTGCCGTTCCCCAGGGGAAATCTTCAGCGTCCACCTGGATAAGGCCTTTGTCGTCTTCCCGCATGGCCGTGATGCGAACTGGTTTCTTGCTGTAGCCCAACTCTGGAATGGTGAGAGTTACCAGGTCCATAGGCTCAAGCAGGTTGAATTGCCAGCCCAGCGTGAATGTGTACGTGGCCCGGATCTCAACATTCCGCTTTCTGAGCAGGTTGGCCGCGAACTTGGCAACCGTGGTGGTGGTGATGGAATGAGCTTGTTTTGGATTGTCTTTGCGAAGACCGTAGAGCGCGATCATGGCGTCGTCTTTGTCTTCAGCAATTTCAATGTTGTAATCGTTCGCCCGATTAGAAAATTCCACACTCACGGAATTCATCACGTCAGCCACGGACGGCCGCTTGATCAGCACCGGCGTTAAAAGATCACTGGTCGTGAGGTCGTAAATCGGCGTGGTGTTCGGAATGAACGTGGCGCCGTTGCCTACGGCTGTGGTGTCACCGTAAGGAATGATTTTCAGAACGCCTTCGCTCCAAACCGCCGCGGCATTGGTGATATCGAGGATTTCCTGTATCCAGGCGCTTGCGGCTTTTTGCGCGTCCAGCACGGGCGAAAGAAACAGCCCGTTGGCTGTACAGAAATTCCGATACTGCGTGAGATCGCCCGGAACCACCACGCCGGCCATGGCGTAAAACTGGTTGCCCAGCAGATCGGCAATGATGGCTGAGGGTTCTGCGTCCGAAATGCCGCCACCAAAAGGCAGAACGCCCAGCACTTCAAAACTCAGGTTCGGTAACGCACCGCTGGTGCCCAGGTCCATGGCGGACGCGGCGACGTACGCAATTCCGTTATATCCAAGATCCTGACCGGGATGCTGCGAAGTCAGGTAACTCCACGGCGTCTGCGGACGTGAGCCGAGAAACAGCGTGAGGCTCAACTTCTGCTGCGGCTGGCCGTTCGAGTTGGAATCAGGAACGGAATAAACATAGGTGATGGTCATCACTTTGGTCGCATCAGCCGCGGCAAAGATGAATGACGGAAGCTGCAAGAGGGCCGTCCCGCCCGAAGTGTAAGCGCCGTTCCCGGTCGAACCGTTCAGACTGAAACTGTTGGCATTGATGACGGTGATGGTCCAGCTTCCATTTGCCGCAGTGTTCCCCAAAACTCCGGAAATGGTGACTTGCTGCCCGGTCACATAACCGTGAGCCACATCTGTAATCGCAATCGGACTGGCATTGGTAGCGCCCGTGATTGTAGTAGGGCTGGCACTCGTGACCATCACATATTGCCCTGCACCTGGAGAACTGCCCACCTGGGTCATGGGCGTTTGCTGAGTTCCGGAAAAAGGTATTGAACCGTCAGAACCAAAATCGTTTTGGCTGAAGCTGAAAGCGTCCCCGCGGCTCACGCCTTTGTGAGAATGAAAATTCCCCGTGCCTGGAGGTGTGACTGTGATTCCGCCGCCGCCACCCGGGACCGTGAATGGCACTGTGGCCGTAAGCATGGTCAACTTTCCCTTAGTGTCCCAAATGTTGTGAATATTCAGGATTGGTCCCTGACACAATGCCATAGCAACAGCGGTTTGATACGTGTAGGTCGTGTTGGCAATGGCGTTGCCGCCGCCGGAGCCCAGACCCTTGCCGCCTACTTTCGTCGTCGAGGTGTGCGGAATGGCCTGAAAATCTCCGGCCCAGATCAGCCGCGCCGCGATGCGGTTTTGCCCATAGAGAAGGGGAATCACCTGCCCGTAGGAGCTGGTTTGCACACGCAGCGCGGAAAGCAGATTCGGTTTTGCCGCGAGCGCAGAATTGCCGCCGCCTTTGCCGCCCATGAGCGCCATTGCATCGACCTCGTGTTTTCTGTGGTTAGTAGCCGGTTGCCGACAGTGAATCTTTGCTGGACCGACGCGCTGCTTCCGTCGCCGCGAGTGGCCGCACTTCAAAACATTTGTGCTCCCTGTTCAACAGTTCACCATCGCGTAAGGCATCGCTCAAAAGGACTCCATGAGGAATGTAAGAGTGGATTACGATTGGCCAATCCACCACAATAGCGCCGTGGGAAAACGTTCGCCCAAATCGAAATACGATGAAATCGGCGGGACGCGGCGGAGTCTTGATCTCGACAACAAACTTTTCAATTTCGTTCAAATAGAGTTCTTCGCTTCGGTGAAGATGCCATTGAACCGAGTAATGCGGCGGTCTATATTCCCGCGGCAGCACGCCGCATTCCTGATATACAGCCAGTGGAAACATCGCGCAATCTGCGCCAGCCCGTTTCACCCGTGCATGATGGTGATACGGCGTTCCAACCCACTCTTTGGCTGCGCGCACAATATTGCACCGCTGCTCCATCGTCAGTCGTTCCATTCGGCGTCCTCTCAATTATTTTTTGCTAGATTGCGGTTTCCGGAGCAGGCACGTAGGGGAAGCCCTCAAAGTTCACAAGGTTGTTGAATTTACTGCTAGCGCATGTCGCCTGTGTTTTGTCGCATCCGGGGTAAGCGGTAAACGCATCCCCGGCACTTGGTACAAATGGCAGTGGAGAATTGAACGAAATCTGCCCGCTCTGAAACTGCCGGATTGCCTTCACCAGACCATTGTTCGAGCCGCTGCTGAATACGAGCTGTCCATTATCGAAATAGCCATCCGGCCGCACCGAAGTTGTGATGATCTTGTTCGCCGTGCTTCCCGCCTGGACAATGAGACTGTTCGCAAAACTTGCTTTCGCCAATCCGCAACGAGCATCAAAGAGTGTGTTCGTACATCCCGGTTGCAGGATCACGGCCGGGAGCTGCATGCTCAGGTAGGCAGTGCCGGCGTTTACCGCCAGCTTAGCGGCGGATCGCGTAAGTTCGTCCAGGGCGCCGATGAAGCCGGAAAATCTTACCACTGTGCCAATCTGGTTTGACGCGGCGTCCATGAACAATCGGTCGATTCGAAACGTAGCCCCGTCAAAAAAACCCTGACCAATCGCCTGCAGTATCGGCACGCCACTGAGCATATCGGCTAGACTGGCTTCGATCGTTATCTCGAGCGTCGTCACGTCCATACCGAGCTTTTCTTCTATTGCTGACCGCTCAATATTGGGCGGGCCGGTCAAGAAGGTGTTGCCCAGCACCGTCAGGTTGGTGTCCCAGGTTGTGAAACGCAACGTTGCACCGCTCTTGAGAGTGATGGTGTAAAGATCGGCCATGCGGATTTCCGTTGCGCTCTGGAGCCACGTGACCAGATTGTTGCCGCCGATATTTGTTGGTGTTTTCATTATTCTTGGCTTCACTCCAAATGCAGCTTCTAGCTCCTGGCTTCTGGCCACCGGCCAGGCCAATCGCGGAACAATTTTTACTAGCAGCTAGAAGCTAGTAGCTAGCGGCTGGAAATTATTTGCGCACGGAAATCAACTGCACTTCTTTGCACTCGTACAGGTTGAAATAGAAATTGCTGAACTCAATGCCCTCGCGCGTTCCGCTGGAAGAGCTGCCACGTGAGGTCCCGGCATCGAACCGCACGCGATGCAGGAAAGTAAAGTCCGCCGTGATTGCAATTCCGTTCGCTGGAGCTGCAGTGAACGTCACAATCCCATTGCTGATGGTGTAGTCCGTGCCCTGCACCTGCGGAGCGCGTCCGCTCACATACACGGTGGCTCTTTGGTTCGCCGGATTTTGGCATGCTTCCAGAAAGCCGCCAAAGTTACGCACCAGCTGAAAATTGACCGTCACTCCGTCGCCCGTGCCGATGGGTTGGCCGGAGAAAACCGAATCTTCCAGCCGTTGCGTCAGGTCGCTTTCATTGAGCAGGAAGTCGTCAAACTGTCCGCCGCGTGCCAGAAAGAAGCCGACAAGAGTCTCCAGCGGCGTCTGTTCGTTTTCATCTCTCGCTCGCGGATCGTTCAACAGATATTCATAGGCCAGGGTGAACTCCCAGATTGGATTCTGGAAGTTCTGCACCCTGACTTCGCGGCCGGCAAGGGAGGATTGGATTTCCGTCGAGAACGTCGGATTCTTCGTGATGGTCCAGCCCAGGCCGCGAATTTTGGGAAAGAGAAGGTTGCTCATCTGACTCCTTTCCGCTTGAGCGCTCGGGTAACTTCATTGGCGATCATGTTGCTATGGCGGCGAATGTGTCCCTGGAAAGACGCAGCGTCTACGGCGCTTACAGAATGATGAACGACCACAGTCACGCCACCGCCGCTGCTGGCGCCGCCTTCCACCATGTTGCGCAGTTTTCCGGCGATTCCCGCGGGCAGAATAGTTTCGTCTTTGTGAACAAAATTGAGGCGGTCGTTGTCTACGCGCCAATCGCCGCCGGCGGATGACATCGCAGCCCCGGCGTAGCCTTCTCCGACCCCAAGCACCTCAATCGAGGCTGGGATATTAAGCGGGTAAGGAACATCGGAAAGAGTGGATGCGGCCCCTGCATTCGCGTCGGAACTTGCGTCGGCTGCGTTCTTCGCCCTCTTGCGATATGAGTCAAGAAGATCGAGAGCCCAATCTTCAGCCCTTTTCTCCGCTTTCTGAGCAATGTAGTCAGCGAAGGATCCGATGAGCGAATCAAACATCTTGGCAAAGCCCTGGGCAACCGTTTCCGTGCCCTGGATCATGCCCATGATCTCAGTTTTGAAAGCGTTGCCGATCCGATTGAATATCTGGCGATACTGCGCTTCTTGCGCTTTAAGGCCGTCTGATACTGCTTTGGTCGCTATCAGGCTGCCCTGCGCATAACTCTTGTAAATGGCGTTCTGAATTTCCTGCTGCTTTTTCTTGTCGCCGTCCCAGAGAGCGAACCTCTGACGCTGAAAATTCCGCTCCGTAGCTAGTTCGGTTTCTTTCGCCTGTGCGATCAGCGCGATTTCCTGCTGCTGTGTGATCTTTCCTTTTTCATAGTCTTGCGTGATCAGTTGGACTTTCGCTTCGCTGGCGATCTTCGCGACTTCAAGTTGGCCTTTGTAGCCTTCGTCCCAGGTCTGGAGTTGCTCATTGGCGGCTTTTATGACAGCGTCATTTTCCGCTTTGATTGCGGCGAAATCGGCCGTCATTGTCTGCTGGTTAGTCTTTTCGTCGATTGCAACAATGGCTCTCGCACTTGCATCGACCGTAGAAACCTTATCCTTCTGTTCTTTTTCGAATACGGCCTTGCTCTTCTGCGATTCAGCAACTGCAATCTGGCGCGTGAGAGAGTTATTTTTTGCGAGCTGAGCCGAGGCTGCGCTCTGACTTTGGGCGTAAATTGTTAGGTCATTCAGGATACGCTGCTCGTCACGGTATTGTTCAGTCACTTGCTTCGTGGCATCAGCAAGGCTCAGTGCTTCTCGTACCTGGGTTTCGCCATTCGGCCCGCTCGCTATGCTCTCGTCCCTTTTGGTGAGCGTGTCAATCGCGCTAGCTTTTTTATCGGCAAGGGCTTTCTGCTGCTCCGCAATATAGCGGCGAAACTCCGCCTGTTTCTTGTCCAGCGACGTTTTATAATCCGCGGCTTCCTTCTCGTGACCGAGAGCGGCAGCCGTGTTCATCTGCTGCGCGAGATCGTCGATCGCAATTTTAAATTCGTGCGCCTTGTCAATGACCTCATTCGAACCGTTATCGCCATTCATCAAGCGGTCCCAAAAGCCTTGCTTCTGCTTTTGCAGCAGTTCGTCCAGCTTATCAATGGCTTTTGTAAACTCGTCCACCAGGTCGGCAGTGGCCTTTCTACCCTCCTCCATCGCGATCTTGACCCCGTTTGTGGGAGGCTTCTTTTGTAGGATCGCAAGCTGGTCCTGTAACTTGAGGTTGTTCGTCTGGAGAGCACCGGCATACTGATTCACAGCCAGCGCCTCGTTCAAGGTCTCAGCCTTGGTTTTTTCCAGCTCTTCCCTTTCCTTCTTTAGTTTCTCGGTTAGATCGAAGATCGCTATGCCCAGAGCAATGACTGCCAGGGGCGCGAATGCCGCGTCCAACGCGGGCCCAATTAGCTCGCTCGATGCGAGCATTTTTGAAATTCCATCGGGTACCTTGACCCCGATAAGGTCGCCCAACGTTTCAACAGATTTGCTAACTCTATCCAGGTGCTCTTTGGCCGCGTCGGCGGCATCTTTGACTCCAGCGTCATCGCCCGTTATTTTTATGGAAACTTCATTGTCAGCCATGGTGGTGACTCTCCGTGTTTCTTGATAAGGCACATTAAAATCTAAAGAAAGGCCGCTTCTAGATGGCTCAGGATGCCGAAGAAATTAAAGCGGCTCTGTTTAACTTGAACCCCGGAAAACAATAGACGAGCGCAATCGAACACATATAGAATCTGACGCCATGACAATCGCAAAACTCTGGATACCTCTCTCAACAATCTTGGCAATCGCTATCATTACCGGTAGTGCACCGGCACAGACAGCACCTGCCAAAGCGAAATCACAGCCACAGGCCACAGCTGCCCTTCACGCGATCGACGCCTGTGAAGCCAATTTAGAATCGGACTTATCACATGCGGGCAAGGATGATTTTCAGGAGGTCATCAAGAACTCCACCTACAAAACCAAGTTGCAACAGGCGAACGACGCGGTAGAGAAAGTCTCAGATCCCGACCTCCACAGGGACCTCGGGATTTTGCTCAACGATGTCGCGTATGGAGTCTCCAATGCCGGAGTGGGAGCGATAATCGGGGATCCCAATAGTCTTAAGAAAGCTGTCGCCGAATTTCATTCTGACCGCGACCTGGTTGCCACGGAAATTAGCACCGGAAAGCGCGGTTTGTTACGTGACGCTGTCCTAACGCGCAATCATAAGAAGTAGATGGCGGCAATGCGGGACACGTTAAACATAAAGCGGAGACAGGGCATATTTGTTCGAAGACCCCATCCAGCGTTTCGCTTCGATAGCGACCCTTGTGAGATCGGTGGATCGCCCGGTGATCTTGATGGGTAATTCTGACATGGAGTTTACCTCGATAGCATTTGGAGCAATAAAAAAGCAGCCCGCAGGCTGCCTGAGTTAGAGCAAACAGAAACGGCTATTCATCCAGTATCCAGCCGTCGCCTGACTTCCTTAACATCTTCTTTCCCGGCCGCGGCGTGGTGCTTTGTCTTATATCCGTCAAATTAAAGGTCTCGTCATGCCGCATGAGGAGGGCTGGATTCCTCAAATTGTCATTGAGCTGTACTAATTCCTTCTGCGAAAGATTATCGATGAGCTTGACACCGGTGGGAGCCAGGTTCCATTTCCAGGTAAACTCAACTTCAGACTTTTGACTGGTAACCTCATAGATATTTTTGACTTCCACAATGGATTTTGTCGCTACGGTATCGCCCATAGTAAGAGACCGGCACCCATCTTTCTCGTTATATTTGGCCTTCTTCAAATTCTCCAGCACCTGCGGCTTCGCATTTGCCAGCTCAACTTTCCAAAAGTCAGGGCCATCCGGCGCAATGGTCACTAAACCAGCCTTTTGTGCCGCCATAAAGTCGATCTGCGCAGGAATCGGATCTTGTTTCCCGAATGCGGTGCATTTTCCAGTAACTCGGCCAATCGCATAAACAAGCTTGATCGAGTCCTTATTCATCGATAGATTCAGCGCGTCCGTTATCGCCTTCGTGTCCTTTTCATTCGAGAACCCCACTGCAAAGATAAGAAGTCCGATGATGAACAAACTCGGGACCCTGGTTCTCTTTGCTCCCGCACTCCGTTTAAGACCAGTTCCAGTCGTGATGCCTGCCTTGCGCATGAGCGACTCCCCTTGGAAAGCGAGATACTAAGCGAACATTCGGCGTTTGCAAAGTAAAAAGTGAACGATTTGGCACAACCGTAACATCTAAAGTTTTGCGTTCCAGAACCGTCACGCAACGCCTTATAAAGTTATGCCTTGTAGAACTGCGGAAGCTTTTTGGATAAAGTTCCTCCAGCGAAAGAGACAGCCTGCGTCAGTTCGTTGAAGTGTCCATCAGTGAAATTTCTGGGTTTGCCGGTTGTTTTCCGCTTGGATCCCATCAGATAAGCAGCCACAAGCACGTGAGTCGGCGGATAATCTTTCCAGTAGGCCATCAAATCGTTCAGTTCCCACAAAGTCAGCTGCTCGATGTCATGCAGTGTCCATCCGGTAGCGGTGGCGACGTGGCCAAAGACAAACGGCCAGTCGGCTATACCGGTACCGGCGTCGGTTCCCCCGCGGCCGCCTTTTTTAAACCGGACACTTCAAGCATGGCGTTGAAAAGAACATTGAAATCATCAAAGGTAAGCCCGTTTTCAAGCTGTTCCGCAGTCAGGTCCTGATGCACTTTCCTGACGGCATTCTGGATTACGGGCAGATACCTGAGCAAGGAAGCAAGCCCGGAATTGTCCGCCGAAGGTTTTTCCTGGAACAGCGAATCGAGCTGCCGCAATTCCCCGAGCGTAAGAGATGAGACCGTAAGTTGTCCCAGTGATGTGGGAATAGTTTGTTGCTTAAGCATGGTGCGTGCCCTCCAATAAAGTGTGTTGATTGCGCCAAAGAAACCCGTTCACCACAAAGGACGCGAAGGACCGCAAACAACATTGGGTTCGTACCTTCTCAGCATCAAACTCTTGGTGTTCCTTTGTGTCACTTTGCGGTTAAATCTTTTATTCGTTCGATACATGTCGATGACTTGGCCGGCGGCGTTGGCAAAGCCTCAAAGTCAAACTCCGGGATGATGAAGTCTTCCTGCTTTGTGGCAAAGCTGAGCTTTGACGCCACCACCGAATACAGCAGCACGTTGAATTGGTTGCCGTTGTAAACGTTTTCCAATAGCACCTGAATCGTAGGTGCAAAGCCCATGAGCTGGTTGGTGATGTTGAGCTGCGATCCGACAGCCGCAAGCGAGTATGTGTAGCTGATAAGAGCTACGGCGCCAGCAACGTTATCCGCCGAGGCAAACGTGTACACCCCGCCGGCAGTGACGGAATACTGTCCAACTACAGGGCCAGAAGCAACGCGGGTAAATGGAAGCCCGGTGGACGCATAACGTACTCCCCAATCCTGCACAAACACGCCGGAGTTTGGCGGAGTAATCGTCACCTGGAAAGGCGTAGCGGGGATGGCATGGGACTCATCCAGAGACACCTGTTTCATGCCGGCGGGCATCGTCTGGCCGAAGAACAGGTCATTCAGCATTTTGCCGTTGATGGCGGCAAACTTTGACTTGCCGGTGATCTTGCATTTTCCCCGGGCCACAGCCTCAGGAAACTGCTTTTGTCCGTAAAGCTGTTTGACGTCGCCCGAGATATCAAGCGATACGTCCTGCAGCGTTCCGAATTTCATGGGAGTAGGGTTGGCGGCGGTATTGCCGCCGACGGGAAAGCCCCACAAGGTACCTGCGCCAAATTCAAACATTTTTTTGTTTCTCCTTTTGGGGAGCCGGCCCTGCACTCCCATAAATTGAAGCCGCGGGACCGCTGCGGTTGTGAACTGAATGCGGTGTTTTAAGCGGTGGTGAGAATTTCTATGGGCACCACGGCGAGAGCCATGGACCCGACAACGTTTTCGACGATCTCAATCTTTCCCTCAATGCGGCAGTGTGAGACCTTGCCGCCCAGCGACTGCGCTATCCCCGGCGTCGCGCTACGAATGGCCGCTTCCACGGCGTCTAGGAGCGAATTCAGTTCGGTGGAAGGGACCGAATTTGGTTCGCTGTCGCCCGCGGTGTAAATCACAAGATCGACCGCCAGTCTGGCGTGGATGGGAAGACCATTCACGCTGGTGCTGGTGAGTTCATCCTTCTGCACCTGGTACAACGACGGACGATCAGCGGGCGAGATCTGCGATGGATCCTGCCAGCGCCGGCTGACCGTTTTGAACGGACCAGCCGGCGTAAGGAGCGCGCCTTGCAACGTGGAGAACAACGCGGAATAAATCTGCTCGCGGGGAAAAATCACTCCGACACCTGAACTTGCTGGATTGCCTGCTCAAGCAGATCAGGCAATGCCTGTTGAAGATCGTTGATTGCGGGCTGAAGATAAGGCCGCGGCTTAAGGTACGGACGCCGGCCTTCTTTCTTCTTGAACGGCCCTTTCCGCCCGGTGAAGCCGCCATATTCGTGAATACGGGCGTAGGGCAGATCGGATCCAATGCTGACAACCAGACTCTGGCCGTCGGGACTCACCTGAATCGAATTCAAAACAGAATTCAGCAGCTTGCCGCTGCGCGAGGTCAGCAGATCGCTGGAACCGCCTTTGCTCGCAGAGCCAGCAAAATATTTTGGGACCGCTGTCTGTAACGACTGATAAATGAGCGGCTGGAGCGCCTTGTAAACGTCGGCCACCAGACGAGGCGCGAGTCCGGCAAGCCGCTGCTGCAGTTGCTGCACGGCTGAGTCGTCAATCTTTACGCTAATCACAGCGCCAACCTCCTGTACTGGCTGAAAACGGCCATCGAACGCGGCGGCACATCGCTCATGTCGAATGAGATCGTGACCTGGCCTCCCATGCTGTTGGATTTTTCGCCGATGCGCACGCGCTGGCGGTAAGTCAAAGCAAATGCCTCAATCGCTGCCTGCTTCAGGTCGAGCGGCACACTGGGATAGCCCGCCGCATACGAAAGCTGGACGTTTTGCACGCCGCGGCAGAAGCGAAAGCCCCGCAGCAGAATGCGCCGCCCGTCCCAGAGGAAACCTGCGGTCGTAGGAGTTGTCGCCGGCTGAATCGGAACGCCATCGATGCTGACGCTGCTGACGGAAATGATGGGGAAGTTGCGCGGCAGCAGGCGGTCCGAATCATTGCCGTCATAGTTTTCCGTCAGCGCGCCCAGCACCGACGACAGAATGTGCGGGCGATCGATGTACTGCAACACCTGCAGGCTCGCGTTGGAAATGAGGCTTTGCAGAGTGACATCGTCATTGTTGCCCTGATTGGGTAGCCATGACTTGAGTTCTGCAACGGTGCAAAGATCGTCAGGAGCAGCAGCCATTTGATTTCTCCAGAAATGAATTTCAGACGCCGGGGACCTGCTATTGCAAGCAGGTCCCCCAGCGCAGGCGCTGACGAATCAAAATAAAAAGCAAGGTAGCCGGGAGAGATGGGACCGGCTCCTTGCTTTTTCGCCCCTGCGGGTTTTCAGGGGTGGAGTGTCAGCAGCAATGCAGAGTTGTTGCCGGGGCGTTATCCGTTAGCGACGTTGGCAATCACGCCCAGAGAGAACGGGGCGCGGCAGACCAGGACTTCGTCGGCATAAACGCCATAAACATACTGGCGAGAAACGACGGGCCACTCAATCTGGTAATAGTCGCGACGGCAACGGACAAATGACACGTTGTCCACGCCGGAGAGCGGGTAAGGAATCTCCGAGCTGTTGAAGAAGATCGTCCCGGGAGCCAGGTTGGGATGGATACGGATATCCAGGAACTGCTGCGTGAACTTGTTCCAGTACTTGGCAATACTGGCGCCGCCCAGCAAAGCCGGCTTGTCGTCTTCCGATCCTGTGCCGCCCGGCAGGGTGAAGCGGAAGAGCGGAACGCCGCCGGAAGCAACAATCTTCTTGTTGATATTGCGCGCTTCCTGCGAGTTCACCCAGATTTCCGTGGGGCTGAGACGCTTATTGTCCCAGAACCACTGGAGGGCCGTGTCGATTTCCAGAACGCCATTTGCCTGGTCGGCTGTGAGAGTGTTGCCGTCGAGCGAGGCGAAGTAGCCGGCATTGGACTTCAAGGCTTGCGTGAGAAAGCCGTCGAAGACCAGAGCGTTGGCGGATCCATCTGTGCTGGAGTTTGCGGCGTTGGCCAACTGCGTGCCCGCAACCGGAGCGCTGATGGTGACCTTGTTGACTGTGGTAATGGTGTTCAGCGTCGCAGTTGCCGCGCTGGTGCCGATATACCACGCGTAGCCGGCCGCGCCTTTGATCGCTGGCACGGTAGCTATGACGGTCTGCTGACCGGCAGTAGTAACGGCAGCGGAGGATGCAGCGCTAATGGCGCTGGCTCCCGCTCCATATTGTGTTGACGTGCCGTCAATGTTGACCCGCGTTACTTGACCGTAAGGCACGCCGCTGATGGAGACGGTGGTATTGGCCAGCGCGCGAGCCGTAAGCGCAGTAACGAAAACCAACAGACTCAATCCAGAGCCGAGTGTCCCGCCATTGGCCAAGGCAACGGTTGGCGCAATCGGCGTTCCCAGCGGCATGGATGCATTGCCATTGAGAATGACGTTCTCTTCGCCGATCATCACCGCGCGCAGCAATGACTGAACGAGAGTGGCTTTGTTATCGAACTCTTTGCCGCCAGACCAGACAGCTTCCCAGTCGATGGAAGCTTCCAGTCCAAGCCCCGCGTAGGACGCGACGTAGTCCTGCTCGGTCACGCTCATTTCCGCCGAGCGACGGCCTGGAGCAACGCCGAGTTCGAAGCCTTGTGTGTTGACGCCGGTGATGGCTTTCCAGCGCGTGGCAAGATCGCCACGGTCACTCACCTGTCGAGGCAGGCGGTTACGCAGCGGCGTGATGACTGGATAAAGCTGGAGCGCCGGCCCGCGCAAGTCAAATGCGTTTAAGTTGCCAGCCACGCCGCTGATCAGCGACTGGCCGATGGTGGTCTTGTTCAAGGAGGACAGATCCGCCTTGTTGAGCAGATCGAACGTCTGCTGACTGAGATCGCCAAACATTTTCTGGTTCCTTTTCTCCGCTCGGAGATTTGCGGTTTTGAAGTGAAGTGGAACTTCGCGGAAGAGTTCGCTCGATGGGCGCTCTAACGCAGGTATACGGAAGCCGGCTGAGGTTGCTGCAGTGTCCGCTTAAGCAGTTCGTGGACAGTGGGTTCGCCGGCGGACTTGGCCAGAGACGGACGGGCGTCGTCCTCCTTGGTCACGGTGTGCGTGGGCACACCGGTGCGCGCCACCCGGCCAGTAGACTCCTGCGGCGCTACGAATTTTTCCACCAATGAGAGGAGATTGCTCAGCGAACGCTGGATCTCCTGGTTATTGCTCTCCATTTCGCTGCGCAAGCCGGCCACTTCCTGCTCCATTTCAGCCAGCTTTGCGAGCGCGGATGCGGAACCGGCCCGTGCCTTTTCCAATTGCGCTTTGTCATTTGCTTCCAGCATTGTGCTTTGATCTCCTGTCTTTACTCCGAAGCGTGGATCGCCCGGGATTTTTTTCATATGCGCTGCGGCCGCGCGCGCGGCTCCGTCGTCATCGCCGCCATCGAACAGCGCGTCCATATGCGTGGTGGCTTCATCGTGTGTCTGCGCCATCTTGTCCATGCAGGCACTGATCGCATCGAGATGCGCGAGTGTCGCTTTGGAATGGCGGGCGCCGATCTTGGTGGCGAGTTCTGCCCTGGCGTTTGCGCGGCTGAATTTGCGGACCTCGCAGGTGCCATCAGCTTTCACAGCAGTGAAATGCGCGCCGGGAACGCAGGGATTATCGACGACGCTGATTTCGACGGGGCTGGCGGTGAAGCGAACATACTCGCCATCTTTCCAGGCTTTTACATAGGCGCCGCCGATGCTGAAGCCGGTATAGACGCCGAGCATGCATTTCTGCCAGGCCACGCTATCGACGATGCGAGCGCCGACGCGGATTTGCTTAAGATCATCATCAAAGGCAATGGCGACGAGCTTGCCGACGGCGCTGGGTTCATGCATTTCGCGCACGTTGCCCAGGCTCTTGCCGTCAGTCGCTTTGGCAATTTCGTCGCTCCAGTTCTTGAAATATGGCTTGGAGGATTCGTAGTCGAAGATTTCGCCTTCTTTGTCGACGACTTCAGCTGTAGCGACGCCCCAGACTTCGTGTTTCGACTCGTCAATTTTGGCGATCTGGGCGAAGAGGTTCATGGATTTCATGTTGGCTCCAAAAGAAAAGGCAGCCGCTGGGCTGCCTGTGGTGAATTGAATGATCTATACAAATATGTCAACTTGTCTCGTAAGAACGCCCCGATGCGCCCTGGTTACAATGAACATCCTCGGGGTCTTCGGAGCTCCCTCGGCTGCGCTCGGGATTTCGCCTGCGGGCTCAGACGCCCGCAAAGCGGCTCAACTTCGACTTTACCTCACGCCTTACAGCGCTCGGTGCCGCTCAGGATGACAGGGGTTGAGAGCCAGGCATTGGGTCAGTTTCAATTTCCGGCTTAACCTCTTCCGCCGATCGAGCATTTTGCAAAGCGCCTTTTATCTCGAGCGGGAAAACGCCGCGTGTGGTGATAACGGCATTGCTGACGCCGATGGGATGCTTACCCAGGCTTTCGCGGACTTCATCGATGGAAAGCACGCCGGCTCGGACATAGATGTCATCAATCTTTGCCTGCTCGAGCGGGTTCAGCGTGCGGTCCTGTTCCCAGACAAACTCAATGTCGCTGAAGCCGAAATGTCGAGCCACGATGAAGTTGATGGTGTCAGCTAGGTAGCCGAGAATTGGCACCAGTCCTTCGGCAGCGGCCTGTTCCACGCTGGTTTCAGCCGTGGCGCGGTTCATCACACTGACAAACTGCTGCGGCGAAAGACCAAACGCGTAACAGACGATGCGGGTGATCCACTCATCCAGCGCATCCTTGAGCATGGGGTCGCGCGTGAACTGGAGATTGCCGCATTCAGGAACAAAAGTGATGCGGCGGCGCCGCGCGGAGTTTCCGGCCAGCGCGCTGTCAAACCATTCCTGAAATTCGCTGATCTGGTCAGCCGACCATTCCTTGGGGACCTGCGCCACGGCTTCCGGCACGTTGCCTTCAGTGTAGTAATTGAGAAGGTGAATCTGCCGGCGCAAGCCGATGTTGATAGTGAGAATGATCTGCTCGACTGGCGAGAAACCAAAAAACTTGTGCGCACGCACGTTGCGCGGACGATAGATGAGCTGGTCGGCGGTGAAGTCGACGGCAGGCAGACCTTTAAGGATCTGCTGGTACGCGATAGCCGGGGACGCGGGTGTTCGTCCCATGGCGTCAATCTTTCGCGCGATGGTGGATCCGTCAATGACTTCCAACGCATAAAGCGCTTTACCGGCAGACCATAACTCGCCATCCTGCGAGACGATCGGCACCAGTACGGGAGCGTCGAGAACCAGAAGGTCTTCGAGCAGCAACCGGACCCATTGCTGCCAGCTATGCTCGCGATCAGGATAAGAAAAGAAGTTGGTCAGCTGCGTGAGCCGCGGGTCTTGCTCTTCATCGTCATTACCACTGATCGCGCTGTTGCTGGTATTGGCTGCGCGCTTCGGAGCGCCAGGCTGGGTCTTCAAACGAAATGCCCAGGGCATGCGGCTGACCTGGTCTTTGCGCGTTTCAATGCAGAGGCGCACCAGATCGAACGAATCCGCCAACGAGCGCATCTGGTCAAAAGAGATGGGCTCCATGTTGCGCGGCTGAATATTGATGTTGTAGCCGACCGGGTAGTCGAGCGTCCGGGGAGGAGTGCCGTCTGGCGCGCTGGGCGCCATGGGCAGATCCGGGCCGAACCATACGTCGAGCGTATTGCGCATCTTGCGGCCGACGCGCTGGACGAAGCCGGGTTCCAGCGCAGTAAGTTTTCCGCCATTGAGTGTTTCAGGCATAGTCAGGCGATCCCCACTTTCACGCCCATCACGGCGGAAGTTTCAATAATGAATTCAATGACAGCATTTTTGCGGTATGCGGACTTCATAGGTTCATCGTGAATTCGAAGGCCCTCATGCCAGCGGCACTGGCCTGTGTCATCGATGATGTATTCGCCTGTCCATTTCATAATGTCGCTTCACTCCAAACCGCTTCAGCGGCGTTCCAAAATTAAGTGTGTTCAGCGCTTTTGGGGCGGGCAGCTCGCCGCGTGGTCGGGCTCGCTGCTTGGTCCAATTGTTATGTCGCTTCGCTCCAAACCGCTTCAGCAGCGTCGATCTTGTTAACCGTGCTCTGCCCTGATGCTGGCGGCTCGGCGATCCGGCCTCGCCGCCTGCGAGATTATGTGCCGCTTGCTCCAAACCGCTCGTGCAGCAGGCAATCGAGAAATCGATCGAATCAGTAGCCGACGATGACACGATCGGTACACGCACCGGCCGTAGCGACGTCATTCTTCTCAAAGAAGGAGACTGCAAGCTGCGGCATGCGGACTGGAGCGCCCAGAGTGCCGCTGGTAACAGTAGGAGCGAGTTCGCTGGCCAGGAAGGCCTGTTGCGCGCCAGAACCCATGCCAGTAGCAATGATGTAGCTGTTATAGGCGATGAAATTCGGGTTCGACTGCCCCTGGTCGTCCGCGGTATAGACAGTCATGACCAGGTCAAAGTTCTGCGTGCAGGAGGCGAAGACGGTCATCTTGGTGGCATCGCCGAGGCGAATAATGCTGGTATTGGGCGTAGCGCCGCCGACGGAAGCCGGGAGTGCGACGCCACTGTGCGCCAGGTCCGTGGGAGAGTAAACCATGTGTGGCATGGGTCGGGGAAGCAAGGGTCTACCGTTCTTATCCAGCTCAGGAAACTGGCTGGAAGTTTGGGAGAAGACCACCAAAGTGGTCACGAGCAGCAGGGCGAAAATGGTAAGGTAGGCGGCTTTCTTATTCATGAATTGTCTCCTAAGTCATTAAGTTGCAGCGGCTCAAGCGCTGCAGATAAAGCTTTGCATTGTGATTAGTTTCAGAAACAGAAATACATAGGTCCTTCGACTCGTCCTCAGTCGCCATGCTTCCTCGGACTCACTCAGGATGACAACCAAGTTGTGGTGAATTCCGGCATCAGGCAATCAGCGACGGTAATTCGCAATTCGGCTCGTGTGCGGCGCTTCTTCTTCACCTGGGGAAAGGGATTGCGTTCGCGGTGGCAGTCGAGACAGAGCGATCGCGCGAAGGCAGAAGCCGAACGACGCTCGTCAGAGTTGAGGGGCGCATTACATTCTTCACAGCGCGGCGGACCGACACGGCCGCTATGATCGTGTGCCATAGAAACACCTCCAGGCCGGACGCAGACCGGCAAACAACAGGAGCGGCCTGAGATGGCAGATTATTTTGTTGTTGATGAGACCAGACGATTAGAACGGTACTTGGTACCTGGCATTTGGTACTTGCAGGTCTTTAAATTTAGCGATTGCAGTTCGCAAGCCCCGAACTTCCATGATCTGCAGGATCGCTGATTTATTTGATTTTATTGCAGGGCCGTTTCGACGGTTTTTGGGAACCTATCATTCTGCGGTGGAGTAAAAACCCCAATCTTACGGGGATCTTTTGCTCTGCTCCCGATGCGAGCGCGCATTCCTGCCAAGGCAGAGAATGAAGCCACATACGAGTGCCCAGAATGAGGTTCCCGCCGCGGACGCCAACGATACGCCAGCTTTGGAAAGGTTGCAGGCCGTTGGATTAAGCCGGCGCCGCTCCCGGCTATGCAGAACCAACTTCCGCCCTGCATAGACATCTTATACGACAGATCACTTTTCTAAGTCAAGAGTAAAAAATCATTTTTATCGATTTTTTCTCTAATTTCCGCATATTATCGGACATGTCAAGTCGTTGACAATTATTTAGACATTGCTTAGACTTTAGACACTTATGGCGCGCGAAACGTACAAGCAGGCTTACGCGACAGCAAAACTCGATCTGCTGCAACAGCTTCAGAAACGAGACGACCTGGACCAGAAAATACGCAAACTCAAACAAACAGTTAAGGCCTTGGGCGAGTTGTGCGGCGCCGCCCCGGAGGAGATCGACAAGCTGCTCCTGGTCGAGGGCTTTGCCATTGAAGCCAAGCCGGGATTTACCGAAGCTATCCGGCGACTGTTTCGCATCCACCAGACTGCGCTGAGCCCGACGGATGTCCGCGGCGACTTGGTGAAGATGGGAATTGGCACAGGCCAGGTAAATCTGTTGTCGTCCATTCATACTGTTTTGCGCCGCATGGCTGAAGCCGGCGAAATTGAAAAGACCGCAGATGCGAAGTTTAGGTTGCCGGGATGAACAATAGCACCGTTAAACGGAACGGATAAATCGATGCCTGCTAGTGTCTTCCCTACGGGGCCTTGTGTTTGTTACTTACCGTTACCCACACTTTCGGCTTCGCCTTCACTCCCCTCAGTGCGGGCTAACTTCTGGTCACGCCTGTCGGCGCTCTGGCTTTCGTCACCTGATGCAGTCGTCTCGACCGCTTGAGCCAGGAGGCCAATGGTGGCTTTCTCTGTGTGTTCTGCACTGTTCACAAATAAAAGATCCAATCGCGCAATTTCGTTCAGTGCCAGTTTGGGAAGAGTTTCGTCTTGACAGTCGGATTTCATTTCTGCGGCAACGGTCAACGCCGCGCGAACTTCTGGATATTGCTTAATGTTGCACTGAATCTGGCTGCCCTGAGCGACAGCGGCGATCACACTTCGCGCCAGCGCAGTTTCCTCGCTTGCCGCAGGCGAACCTGAAGAAGGGCGGATGACTTTGCGCGAAGCGGAGGGCTCGCGAAATTCTCCAGCTGCCTGTTGACGGTAGAACTCAACGATGCCACCACCGAGGCGATTACGCATATAAATGAGCGCTTGTGAAGTTGCGTCCATGTCATCGTCGTGCGCTGCCTTGGGAAAAGTGCAGATGTTGTGCAGATAGTCTTCAATCCAGGAGCAGCCGAAAACCTGCGGATCCGGCAGCTCAATGCTGCCGGATTCCCAGAGAGGCGCGGTGGCCTGAGCGCGGGCAATCTTGCCTCCTTCAGGATTCACGGAGACAACACCGGCAATTTCCTTCTGTAATTCGCTGATAATGGCCGGGCCATTTGCCTTGTCTTCAATCAGAACAGCATGGGCCTGCGGAAACTTGGCATGGCAGGACTTGATGGCAGCCATGGTGGGGCCGAAATCGAGCCGCTCATAGGTGCGGTACGGCAGCATGAAATATTTTCCGCCGGAGCGGGCCCAGACCTGGCCGGCGACAAAGTCATTGTCACTGCCGCCGCTGAAGGTGCAATCCCATGACTGGACCATGAACTCAAACTTTTCCGGCAGCTGGCGATAAAAGCGCACCCATTGTCGCTTGACAATGCCGCCATCGAGCGGCGCGGGAGTCTGCTGATATTGCCCGTTGAAGGCCCAGCTGCCCATGCCGATGCGCTGGCTATCGAGAAAAGATTTTGGCAGCCGCGCGGACCAGAGAAGGTCACCCTCTTTCTGTGTTGCCAGCAGTTTGCCGGACGGAGAGTTCCAAGTTTCATCTTTCTGGGCAATCGCGGGCAGGCTGACATGCTTCCAGCGGCTGCTTTCACGGGCGAGCACGTGGCCGGTGAGATCAAGTTCATGCAGGCGCTGCATAATAATGATCTTGACGCCGGTGGCGGGATCATTGATGCGGCTGCGAAAAGTGGTGTCAAAACGCAGATTCACCGCTTCCCTTTCTACCTGGCTTATGGCCTGTTCCGGGTTGAGCGGATCATCAAAGATAAGGATGTCACCGCCCATGCCGGTAGCGGTGGCCTGCATGCCGGTGGAAAACATGGTTCCACGCTCAGAATTCTCATAGTGGCTTTTGACATTCTGATCGCGCGAGAGTGAGAAGACGCTGCTCCAGTTTTTCTGGTACCAATCTGACTCAATGATGCTGCGACGGAAAACGCTGTGCTGCGTGCTGAGCTTTTCAGAGTAAGAAACGAACATAAAACGGCGAGATGGCTTGGTGGTCCAGACCCAGATGGGAAAGAACACCGAGATCAGGAGGCTCTTCATGGTCCGCGGAGGAACGTTGAAGATGATGCCTTCGAGATCGCCACAGACCTTTTTGAAATTCTCGTCCCTGATCAACGTCAGGTATTCACAAATGAGATCAAGATGCCAGCTCCAGACCAACGGACTGACAGGCTCAAGAATGCGCCAGGCTTCATGGACAAAGGCTTGGAGCGTGAGATTGAGAACCTTAGCCTGCTCTGAGTCGGCCGCAACGGCGGCCTCAAGGTCTGTTGTGCTGGCCGATGCGGGCGCAGACTTGGCGCTTGCTTGCAATTGAGGTGCGCTACTGGAGCCGTGGCGTTTCATATGGCTCCTTTGCTGTCGCGCGTTTGCTGGTTTCAGTCATTCGTTTTATGCCTCAAATGACGCAGAGTACATTTGCTGATGTTCGATTGCTTCAGCCGACAAATCAGCTTCACTATCAATTTCGAAGCCAGGTTCGTCGTCGATGCACGTTATGGTTGCGATGCGCTTGCGCCATCCAACGTAGAGCGCAGTCTTGACACGATGAGAGCCCGCCACGTATTCCCAGATGGCGGTCCCATTAATGTTGCAGCTGGTATCACGCAGATAGGTAAGCTTGGCGAAGGTCAGCTGCAAGGCATTGTTCTGATGAATAAACTCAGCCAGGCCGTCTGTGACGAGCTTGATGGCCGAACGAATCCGTACGGCAAATGCGGGTGGCGCGGGATAAGCGCGTTCACACTCATAGCGCTTGCCGCTTAGACATCCTTTACAGGGATCGGCCAAGCAATATGCGTGAATAGCGCAGGAATGGCACGGTTCCCCCAGACTGCAGGGAGAAATCAAGGTGGGCTGGTGCATCCGATAAACAGGTACAAGTGATTCCGACACGTCTATCCTCACAGGTGAGACCGCTCGTGGCGCTACTGACTGAAACTACGCATCGACGGAATACATCGATCAAGTTCACAGAAATTGCTACTGTGGATGGAGCGCTCAAGAGCTATTGGTTTCAACTTCAAGCCGATGATCTTCGTTCCGGTGATCTTCAATCCGGTGGTCCCAGCGCATTTGCTCAACGTTGTGAACCTCATGGAATGGGAGATATCTTCTGGTGAGCCCGGAGCCCAGCAGTACGAAGTTGCATTCCAGCGCACATTCAGGGCAGGCGGTGGTGTCATGAATCGGTTGTACGGAGATGGCCTGTCTGACATTGCCACAGCGCGAACACCGCAGAGCGATGTAGAAGCAAGGGCGCAGAGCATCTTCAGAAAAAGCCGGGATGCGTGCCGTGACTGGCTGGGATGAAGATGTATTTCTACCATCGGACATTGAGATATGCAGGGCGACGCCTTGCGTGGAAGCTGATAGAGGCTTATGGTCCGGAGACATTTTCTTCCCCTCCTGTGCAGCTGAATGGAATTGAATTGAGCTGAACTGCGTTGTCATATGGCCTGCTTCGCGAGAAATCTCTCAAATAGTTTTTGAGCGCATGCCTGGCCGCATGCCGGCTCATCCAGCGGTCGCAGGTCCGATGCGTCCGAATAGGGACGGCAGGTAAAGCATTGCTCCACGGAAGTTACAAACCAGTGATTCGCTTCTCGACGGACGTTGGTGCATCCCGGCGCTGCGCATTTCACGGTGGTAACCAGATGAGGGTTGCGCGGCTTGCTCACAAGCAGACCTCCGGAGGCACGATGGGTTGGGGAAAATGTTTTTCTAAATCCGTGAGCAAGCAACGCAACAAAGATCGGCATACTGAGCGCAGCAGGAAGACAAGCAGCGAAGTGAATCGAGTTAGAGTCGTTCGACCCGACGGACGGACGGTTGACGGAGTGCCGGCCGCAAGAACACAGACGCCTTGATCGCCCTGGAGAGTGTCCTCTCCACTGCCAAGGCGTTGTGTGGAACTCAGTTCGGCGGCCGTGTCGGAATCACTCCAGTGACCGTCAGCACGATGCTCGTCAAGACAGTTGCCGCAATACTGGTTGTCACAGTCAGAGCAGATGTAAAGATGGTTGCTGCAGAAATGCTGATCACATACGGGACATGACCTGCATGACGCTGCATCACAAACGACACAAAGACGTGGATCGTGAGGCGAAGAACCAATTGATGAGTGAGAAGAACGGACAGGCGAATTTATTGACGGCCCGCGGTAGCTGGATGCGGGTGATTCAACCCCGGGCCGCGGGGCACAAGCAAGTAAAACAAACGTGACGAGATTAGTCGCCGTATGCGGTTGAGTACTGTTGTCCGAAAGCTGGTTAGGGCGAATGCCCGAATGCTGAGAGGCGTAGTCTTTCGCAAGTCGGTCAGCGGGAGCCGTCGACTCCTGGAGCCCGGAAATTTCATGTCGTGATAACGAGGGTCGGGATGCTAAAAACCTTAACGAGGGTGACCGATCCGGGAGACACGAAATGGCATGGAGGAACCTGCCCGTAGCAGATTTGCAGACCCATGCAGCCACATGTGAAACAAAGAACAGGCTTCTAGCACCCACGAAATGCAGATGCAAGCACTGTCTGCGAAAATTAGGTTTTCGAGAGTTTGGCTGAGAGGTTGCACCTTGACTCTGCATCAAAACCGAACCAGAGGCTAATAGCCTCATCGCTTTCGCCAGCTGGAAGCAAGATCCTAAGCTCGGCAGGATCCGGCCCTGCAGCCTTCTGCTTAGAAGGCAGAGGGACGCAACGTGTCGGCGTTGTTTGAATCAAGGACCAGCAAGCCGGAGACTATTGTGAAGCTACGAGGAAGTCGATGTTAGTTGCGGTGGATGATGTACAACCATGTTGGGCATGGTGCGGTTCAGGATTTCTGATGAGAGAGGGTATGCACCCGTTCGCGGACACGGTTAGGTAACCATGTGGTTTGTCATTCTCTGCGCAGATGATCGACGCGTGAAACAATCGCGCAACAAACTGAAGAGCAGCCTGTGTGTGGAACACGGAGCGGTGAATCTAAAAAACTGAACCATGCTACACGTGCCGCTACTTAGATACGCAATCGGCCTGACCAACGCCCTTGGTCTTTGGATCTAATGCTCCACGAGCAGCCTTGCTGAAATATCGCATTGCGCCGACACTGAGCTGTGTTCATGCCTTTTCGAAGGGTAGAAACTTAAAAAAAACAGTTGGCGAGAAGCCTAGGATGTTTGGCGGGCTCGATTGCTTTTGTATCGTTGATCATCCATTGCGATTCAGTTGCACGAGGGCATTTTGCAGGAGACTGAGGCCGATCGTCCATCGACGAACCGGGTCATGGTCGCTGTCGCCAAAGCCCGTCACATAGGTAGTGAAGCAAAAGCCGGTGATGGCAGCAGATGCATCTTCCAAGTGCGGCTTATCTCCCGGCTCAACGTTATCTCCGGACTCAACGTTATCTCCCAATTGAACGTTGTCTCCCGACTGAACGTTGTCCTTCAACTGAGCATTATCTTTCGACTGAACGCTGTCAGCCCTCGGGACGTCATCTTCCGACTCAACATTGCTTTCCAGACGATCTTTGTCTCCTGACTGAGCCTCATCATTCGACTGGGATTGATCTTCCGATTGGAGTTTTGTTTCCACCTCGGCGTTTTCGTATAGATGAGCATTATTCAGTGAACCAGCTGTTTCTAAATCTTTTGTGCCTGAATCCGCGCTCTCGCTTGCATTGAAATGCTCGACATCCTTATATGCATAGACCGCCGATTGGAGCGCAGCAACGCGACGATCCGCGGGCTGTTGTAACGGTGTGTAATTTTGCTCAACTTCATGATCGTGGACCAATTTTTGCTCGTGGTAATAACAGCGGCGAATTACCAATTCCACTGTTGCGGCTATCTCAGGCGCGCGACCGAGCAACTGGCAAAGCTCTTTGGCAAACGATTCATGTTTTTCGAAGGAACAACGATCACCTGCATTGACAAATACCAGGTCGATATATGAAACAAATTTGCGGTCGCCTAAAATTTCTTCTTCCGGATCAACTTCCCTGCCGGACCACGCGTCACACTTGACAGTAGCCAGCGGGAATCCAGCGTTATTAATGCGCAAGAGAAACGAGCAAAGTTCCGGATGCGCCACAGCTTCAGGAATTTGCTGCACCAGTTCAGGATGACTCTTCAGGTCGTAATAGCGTACGTGCGGGTCGGGGGAACTCCAAGGCAACTCCAGAGCAGGGTCTTCGCGGCCGAGCTCTACAGAAAAGTCGGCATGCATTAGTTCATTCCGTAGTACCGAAAAAAGTGCATAATCTGGCGTTCGGCCCAGCGCCCGTCATAGCCGTTGGGTTGGGCAAGAAATGCACAGTGGCCGCCGTGAGGGGTTTCCAGCAGCGTGATGTGCGGGTTGGCAACTAACTTGACTCGAGTTTCGGGTAGGAGGCGGATAAAAGGATCGTCAATGGCGTGGATCACCAGAGTCGGGAGCGAAATGGTTTCGATCACGCGGTAGGCGCCAGAGCGCGCATAATAGTCGTCAGCATTTTCAAATCCGCAATAGCGCGCGGTAACCACGTCGTCAAACTCGCGGATCGTATTCGGGAAGCGCTCGATCTTTTTATATATGTCGGGGAACAACTTACGTTTCCGCTCGTAGGTGCGCATCAGGCTGACCAGAAACTTCCATTCATAGATGCGATTGCCACCCACATGCATGGCGTCCGCTGATGCAGCCAAGTCCGCCGCCGGAGAAACCGCAGCTACAGCTTTCAGTTCCGCGGGTGCGTCCGCGCCCAGTTCACCGGCAAGTTTCAGCACCAGATTTCCGCCCATCGAGTAGCCAATCAGACCAACGCGCGGGCTCTTTCTCTGTTCGATCACTGTGCGCAGAACCGCGCCCACATCGCTGGAAAGGCCGGAGTGGTAGAGCGTGGGCGTCAGCTTCCCCGTGCCTCCGCACGTTCTCATATTCATCCGGACAACATTCATTCCAGCGTCCCAGGCTTTGGTTGCGTTGCCAATCACGTATTGTGACAAGCTTGAACCCTCAAGTCCGTGGACGATTATCACCGTCGCTCTGCGTTCAGCATCTTCGTGCCAATGACAGTGGCATAAAACCTGCGTATCCGCATCTACTCGATACAGACATTCTTCCGGCGCGGGTAAATCGCTCTTGCGGGGAAGGAAGTTGCCGGCAATGGTCATGGCGTGCCGATTGCGCAGAAAGCGACGCGGGACAAACGGATCGAAGCTTGGAGTGCTCGGGTTTTCAGCCATACTGCAAAAGGACACTCGTCCTTCATCTCACCTATAATGACGCTGTAACAATTTTAACCGAGCGCCTCAATATGCCAATTTTTGAATACATATGCCAGCAATGCGAACACCACTTTGAAGCCATCGTGCTGGGAGCACAAAAAGCCGTCTGCCCCAAATGTGAGAGCGAACGGCTAAAACAGCAGCTTTCCAGTTTTGCCGTGGGCGGAGAAAGATCCCAACCAGCAGCCAGCACCGGCGGCGCGTGCGGAAGTTGCGGCGACCCTCGCGGTCCCGGCGCCTGCTCCATGAACTAGCGTTGCACCAGTTCATCGACTGGCGCGACGAGCGCATTCTCTCGGGCGCGCTCAGGAAATCGTGTAAAATGGGGTTCTAAGCCTTTACGGTGGGTATAGTTCAGTGGCAGAACGCCAGACTGTGGCTCTGGATGTCGAGGGTTCGACCCCCTCTACCCACCCCAAATTTTTCATCTCTTTACTACGCCTTTAACTCTTTTGCCTGCGATGGAGTGTTTCGCCATTAGCAAAAAAGGGATATACCCGCATGTTCCCTTTGTTAGATTGCGACCAAACCTAGAAACTAAGCGGCCTTATCGCCTCTACGTTTAACGCGATCAGCGATGATTGCGAATCCGCAGCAGCGAATGCCACCTGTGCTCACTGGTTAACATCTGATGAAATGTATTTCCCAATCGGAGATCCCTGTTGGCCAAAAAGAAAAAGCAAGGAATCGTAAATCCCACTCGGCTCGCCGCCTTTGATGAGGAGAAGAAGGTACAAGTCATCATCGAAACTCCCAAAGGGAGCCGCAACAAGTACGCATGGGACCAGGAGCAGCAGATATTTGCCTTGAAGAAAGTTCTTCCGGAAGGAATGGCCTTCCCGCATGATTTCGGTTTCATCCCTTCGACGGAAGGCGAGGACGGAGATCCCATTGACGTGCTGGTCTTAATGGACGAGCCCGTCTTTACTGGATGCCTGGTAAAGGCGCGTCTTGTCGGGGTGATCGAGGGTAAGCAGACGGAAAAGGGCAAATCGGAGCGCAATGACCGGCTGCTGGCTGTGGCTGAATCCAGCCATACGCATTCCAACATCAAATCCTTGAAAGACCTGAATAAAGATCTGTTGAAGGAATTGGAGAAGTTTCTTGTTAATTATCACGCAAACGACGGGGCCAGCTTTAAAGTGCTGGCGATGAAAGGTCCAGACGCCGCGACGAGCTGTCTGAAGAATGCCAGGACCTGAATCGGACTTCAGCGGTAGCGCCCCGCCATCAAACGCTTCTGGATCGTTTCGTTTTATCGCCGATCGTCACGCCGCCGTGGGCTGCTGATTCTCCTCGCTAAGAGGCTTAGATGTCGTACTCGACAGGTCGGCGCCTTTACGCTCTCCGCCCAACCAAGTAATGATAGCCACCAACGTCGCGATGATCAGCACTGTCCATGTGAGCACCGGAGCAAAACTGCCGCCGTACCGTTCTTCCGCCAGCTTGGCCTGTATCACGGAGTTACGCGACGAGAGCAGGTTTCCCAACTGATAAGCGAGTCCGGGAAACGTTCCGCGCACCGCCGGCGGCGAGAGCTCGTTCAGGTGCGCAGGAATAACTCCCCAAGCGCCTTGCACCATAAACTGCATCAGGAAACCACCCAGGGCGAGGAGCGCAACGCTATTGGCATAGGCCCACAGAGGTATGCATGGAATTGCACAAAGCGCCGCGATCACAATCGCCTTGCGCCGGCCAATCTTCTCTGACCACGAGCCAAAAATCACGCCTCCCAGCAGCGCGCCAATGTTGTAAATGATGGCGATCAATCCGACTGTCTTCGGCGTAAAACCATGGTTCTTTTGCAGAAATGTAGGATACAAATCCTGCGTGCCGTGGCTGAAAGAGTTGAAGGCGAACATCAGGACGATGAGAAAAAGAAAGCTGCCGCCAAACATCAGCACGTCTTTACTGAGATGTCGCTCTGTTTTAGCCCGGGTCTTACCCTGCAGAAAGGCGGGCGATTCATCAACCTTGGTTCGGATGTAAATCACCAGGAAAGCAGGCAGCGCGCCAATCACAAACATCCCGCGCCAGCCGACGTAAGAAAAGAGCGTTCCGTAGACCAGCGCGGCCAGCAGATAACCGACTACGTAGCCTTCCTGCAACAGTCCGGAGAAGAAGCCTCGCCCTTCCTTGGGGAGGGTCTCAAAGGCCAGAGCGGCTCCCACACCCCACTCACCGCCCATGGCGATTCCAAATAAGGCGCGCATGATCAGGAAGGTATGCAGAGAAGGCGCAAAGGCGGAGCCGAGTTCAAAAACGGAATAGGCAATGATGTCGATCATGAGCGTGGGACGGCGACCGAAACGGTCAGCCATCATGCCGAAAAGAAACGCGCCCACCGGACGCATGGCCAGCGTAATAAAGATCGCTTCAGCCACGGAAGAAACTTTGGTATGGAAGTCAGCTCCAATGGCGCTTACGCAGAAAACCAGAATAAAGAAGTCAAAAGCGTCAAGAGACCAGCCAAGAAAGCAGGCGATGAAGGTATTTCGCTGGACCGAGGTCAGGTTCTGCAAACGGCGCAAGAAGCTCATGCGATTCTCCCGTCAGAGATGGAAGTTGGCAGGGGTCGGCCCCGTTATTCCGCTGGACCAACCAAAATCCAGCCCATCTGTAGGATGTCCGATTTAACGGAAGCGATGCAGGCGCTCTACTTCTTCAGGCGTTGTTGCCGGCTATCCTAAAGGTGGGTGTAACGCCGCCCCGGCTTTGAGCACTATTCTTTTAAGCAGCAATTGTGTTATCCAGGCGCGGAAGCATGAATAGAACATGCCAGCCAGAAAAACATCGATCCAATTTTGAGCAGAGTTGCTCAAATCTGGCTGTTTACCTGCAAGTTAACGGTGTATACTTCTGCCAACTGCCCGGACGTGCCCTGATCTAAGAGTAGGCCCATGAAACCTGAGGACTCTAAGCGTATATCTGACGCGCCAACGATTGGTGCAACCAGGTCGGCTATGGCCACCGGAGCCAAGCGCGCCATGAGCGCCACCGGCAATATTCTCGAAGTGGGCCAGGTTCTGGGCGGCAGGTTTGAGATCCAGGAAATGCTCGGCATCGGTGGCATGGGCGCTGTCTACAAAGCCTACGACCGCGACATTGATCGAGTCATCGCCCTGAAATGCATTCGTCCGGAACTGGCAAAGGACCCGGAAATCACACAGCGGTTTACCCAGGAACTGCTGCTCGCCCGCCAGATTGCCCATAAAAACGTAATCCGCATTTTTGACGTCCGCGACTCCGGCGGCCTGAAGTTCATCACCATGGAGTATGTCGAAGGGCGCGATCTCAGCAGCCTGGTTGAATCCAAGGGCAAGCTCACGATTGCGGAATCAGTCGCGATCGTAATGCAGATTTGCAGCGGCCTGGCCTGCGCTCATGCAGAAGGCGTAGTCCATCGCGACCTGAAGCCCAGCAATATCATGGTGGAGCCGCAGGGCCGAGTAGTGGTAATGGATTTCGGTCTGGCGCGCGCCGACCATATTGGTCAAATGACGCAGACCGGCGCTGTAATGGGCACGTATCAATATATGTCGCCGGAGCAGGCCAAGGGCACCAAGGCGGATGCGCGCTCTGACATTTTTACCGTCGGCATCATTCTTTATGAGCTGCTCACCGGCAAGACGCCATATTCCGCGGATAGCGCATTGGCCAGCCTGCTGAAGCGCACACAGGAAGCGGCTGTACCGGCTTCCCAGATTGATCCCGCAGTTCCCCGCCCTATAAGCGCCATTGTGGCTAAATGCCTGGAGCGCGATGTTGCCAAGCGTTATCAGACCGCCGACGATCTGCTGAACGACCTGAAAGCTTTTCAAGGTGGCGCTGTTTCTCCATCGTCGCCACGAGTTTCTCAGAAAATGATCTGGCTTGTAGCCAGCTTCGTGTTGGCCGGGCTGATCGCCATTGCCGGAATTGTTACGTGGTCGCATTCTACCGGTGGAGGCGCCGCAACGGTCGCCCATCCCACCGTGAAGGTCTTGCTGGCTGACTTCCAGAACAACACCTCTGATTCGGTATTCGACGGGACGCTGGAATCAAGCTTTGCCCTGGCCATGGAGGGCGCGCCATTCATCAGCGCCTACAACCGCACACAGGCGCGCAAGACGCTGAGCACGATTAATCCAACCGCAAACATCCTGAATGAAGCCGGCGCCAGCCTGGTGGCGCTCCGCGAAGGCGTAAACGTTGTAATCAGTGGCGCGGTAGAGAAGCTTGGCGGCGGCTATAAAATTTCCTGCAAAGCCGTAGACCCGGTAAATTCCAAGACGCTGGGCTCGGCTGAATCTGAAACCAATGCAAAGGCAGGTGTGCTCCAGGCCGTGGCCCAACTGGCCGACAAGATGCGCCGCATGCTCGGCGACACTACGCCAGATTCCGCCCGCCGCCAGCAACAAGAGACCGTAACCTCCAGTTCGCTTGAAGCCGTTCACGAATACGCCGTGGCCCAGGACCTTCAGTTTTCCGGCAAATGGGAAGAAGCTCTGCCGCATTACTCCAATGCCATAGGGCTGGATCCCAATATGGGCCGCGCTTATGCCGGTATGGCCGTAATGAGCGCGAACATGGGCCGCAAGGCTGACGCGGAAAAATATTACCAGACGGCCATGGCGCATATTGATCGCATGAGCGACCGGGAGAAATACCGTACCCGCGGCGGCTACTACCTGATGACGCGACAGCCGGACAAAGCGATTCAGGAATACAACGCGCTGGTGGAGCAATATCCGGCGGACGCCGTGGGGCCCACGAATCTTGCACTCTCCTATTTCTTTACGCGCGATATGCAGAAAGCCATGGAGCAGGGCCGCCGCGCCGTCGATCTTTCTCCCAAGGCGCTGCTGCAGCGCAATAATCTGGCTCTCTATTCGATTTACGCCGGCGATTACCCGGCAGGCGCAAAAGCGGCGCAGGAAGTCCTGCAACAGAACCCGGCGTATGCTGACGCCCTGGGTGCTCTGGCCATCGCTCAGACAGGCGAGGGCGATCTTGGCGGCGCCACCGCAACTTACGAGAAGCTGGGAGCACTGAGTCCGCGCGGCGCGTCGATGGCAAACATTGGCCTGGCCGATATAGCTGAGCTACAGGGACGCAACGCCGAGGCTGTAACTTTGCTTGAAAAAGGTATTGCTGCCGATCTTGCAGTGAAAGAATCGGGCGGCGCCGCATTCAAGACAATTGCGCTAGGCCAGGCTTATCTTACGCAGCCCGACAAAAAGAAAGCCCTCAGTGCGGCAGACAGCGCCGTGAAGCTTGATCCTGAACCAAGCGTTCTTATGGCCGCAGGCGAGCTTTATGTAAATGCCGGAGATACGGCGCGCGCGGCAAAGCTGGTGGCACAACTTTCCGCGAAGATTGAACCTGAACCACAGCTCTATGGCGCACTACTCCAGGGCAGTATTTCCCTGAGCCGGGGCCAGCGGATGGAAGCTATTCAAGCGTTTGAAAAAGCGCAGAAAATTTCCAATAGCTGGCTGGGACATTTTTATCTGGGTAAGGCCTATCTTCAAAACGGCTCTTTTACTGAAGCTGATTCGGAGTTCGAGTTGTGCCTGAAGCGCCGGGGCGAAGCCAGCGCTGTCTTTCTTGACGACGTGCCTACGCTCCGCCTGGTTCCGCCGGTCTATTACTTCCTGGCCCGTGCGCAGGAGGGACTGAAGAGCCCATCGGCAGCGGAAACATATCGCACATTTTTGAAGATGCAGCCGAACGGCAGCGGTGAGCTAATCGCTGATGCTCACCACCGCCTGCAATCGCGCTAGTGGCAAGGTTTCACATAAGCTCGCAAGAGCTTATCTATCTGCAAACACCCTTCCGGAAAGACACTACTTAGTCACGTTGAACGCATTGGAGATTGCACTTCCAGCACCTGCGAGATTCGTGTTCGCCTGCAGCTTGTACCCGTTGCCCGGCTTCGTCACGACCACATCAAAGTTCGCAATGCCGTCATAACCGGTAGTAGCTGTCGGATAAAGCAATGTCGCGCCGCCGGGATTCACAGCCAGGCTGAGCGTAATTTTCACTCCGGCCACAGCTTTGCCGGTTGAATCCGTAACTTTTACTTTCACGTCCGGCTCAATTTCCCTGTTGACGTAGACGTTCGAAGGCTGCACATAGAAGCTGATTGTGTAGGCATTCGCAACCGTGATACTGAAAGATTTGGTCGCGATTTGCTGCGGCGCGCCTGCGTCAGTCGCCTGGATGGTGAATGAAAATGCGCCGATCGCTGTCGTTGTTCCGCTCAGGACTCCCGCAGCGCTCAAAGTGAGCCCGGGTGGCAACGGACTGGAGCCAGCAGCTAGCGACCACACATATGGAGGGATCCCGCCACTGGCCGCAAGCGTTTGCGTGTAAGCCACACCATATTTCGCTCCCGGCAAGCTGGTCGTGGTAATGACCAAAGGCGCAGCCACGCGCAATGTAAGACTTCGCGGAGCGGATTGGCTTGGCGACCCGGAGTCTGTGGCCTGCACGGTGAAAGTTGAACCCAGAATGTTTACGGTGGTGGGAATTCCGCTGAGCACGCCGGCAGTCGATAGGCTGATCCCGGGCGGCAGAGCGCCCGAAACCACGGCCCACGTAACGGCGCCGGTTCCACCTGAGGACGTAAGCGTTTGCAGATAGGGAGATCCGGTTCGCGCGTCGGGAAGTATAAGGGTGCCGACGGATAGCGGCGATGCCACGTGCAGAGACAGGACGATGCTGCTGATCTGGCTGGGAGAAGCGGAATCCTGCGCTTGCGCCGTAAATGTGGTTGCCGGCGATGGCGCAGTGGGTGTTCCGCTTAGAACGCCTGTCGGACTAAGCAGCAAACCAGCAGGCGGAGCACCGGCAATGACAGTCCAAATAACCGGAGCTGTTCCACCGCCAGTTTGCAGCGTGGTGGAATAAGGCACGCCGACGATTGCGTCCGGCAACGTGGGCGCGGTTGCAACGACCAGCGGAGCTGCAATGCGAATGCTGAGCGCCTGCGTCTTTGTCTGTTGCGGCGTACCCGTATCTTGCACCTGCACGACGAAGCTTGGGCCGCTGGTAACCGCCGTTGGAGTTCCGCTGATCACGCCGGACGTACTGAGTGAGAGACCTGCGGGCAGCGTTCCAGAGCTGAGGCTCCAGTTGTAATTTGCGTCACCGCCAGAAGCGGCGAGGGTTTGCGTGTAGGAAGCGCCCACTACACCATCAGCGAGTGTGGTGGTGGTGATGACAAGGGGCGTAACAATCGTGATGCTCAAGTTGCGGAAGGCAACGCTCGGCGTTGGCGCAGACGTATCTGTGAGCGAGACGGAGAAACTGAAGACACCGGAAGCTGTCGGGGTGCCGGAAATTATTCCAGTAAGACCATCGAGCGTGAGTCCCGGTGGCAAGCCCCCGGCCGTCAGGGCCCAGGTTAATGGTGCGTTTCCGCCAAAAGAATTCAGAGATGTGGTGTAAGTCACGCCGGAAATCCCTGAAGGCAACGGACCGCTGGTAGTGGTAATGGTGAGCGTGGCCGGCGGTGCTCCGCCTCCAGTGTTGGTTGCATGCGAAACCACCACAGGCGTGATGTTATTCAGAATATCCTGAAGTGCCGCCGCGCTGCCGACGTTGGAACGCAGCGTCACTATGCCGGTTTCACCCGGACGCAGGTTCAATGTCGCATTCTTGGTGCTGGAGTTGGGAAGTTCCGGATCGCCGAGCTGATTTGCGCTTTCGATCACCGGATCTGGAACACTCACGAGCACAATACTCTGGGTCTGCGGCGTGAGCTGGCAGTTCGTTGAGCTTGGCGTCGCGTACAACTTGCTCAGGATTAACTGCAGGCTGGAGCCTGCGGGCTGCGTGCCGAAGAGCTTGATCGCGTACGATCCCACCGTGTTGCCATTGTTGACGACGGTATAACTGGCGTCGGTCACGGTCTGATTGGCAATGGCGGGGTTCGCGATTGCAGGATTGGCAATCGCCGGATTCGCAATCGCCGGATTAGCGATAGCTGGATTCAACGCCGCTACGATGGCCGGATTAGCAATAGCGGGATTGGCAATCGCAGGGTTGGCGATGGCTGGGTTCGCAATTGCCGGATTTGCAATGGCGGGATTGGCAATTGCCGGGTTCGCAATCGCCGGATTGTAGACCTCGGCGTTGGCAATGGCAGGATTGGCAATCGCCGGATTGTCAGGATCGATGATTCCAGGCGCAGTGGGATCAGGGTTTAATGTGGTGCTGGCCTGCAAGCCATTGCTCACCAACGTTCCGCCGGGCGCGGTGATTTCCTGCACGGTTACTGTAACGCTGGCAGTCGGATTTGTTGATTGCACAAAGATTGGCCGAGAAACGCCGGCGCCTGCGGAAACCGTGACATCTTCAAATGTAACCACTGGACCAAATTGTTGCAGCGAGGCCGATCCAGCGGGGTCGGGCGTGCCGCCCGCGAGAAGCGGCTGATTTGCGATCGTAATACGGAAACTTTTTTCCAGGCCAGTGGTGTTCTGCACCGTGATGGCAAACATGCGCAGCAACAACGTTGTGGTATTGGCGATGAAGCCCAGCGTCTTGGAGTTTCCGGGCGCATTCACCACAACTCCAGGAGCGATGCGCGAGGTGTAAATATTCTGGTTGCGCATGCCGCTGCGGCTGTCGTCAGCGCACCCAGGCACAGTCTGCGTGGGATCGAACACGCTGGGGTGTGGCGTAGTCGGGTTGGAAGCGGAGAATGGCGGCGTGTACTTTGTCCAGTCGCCATCGAGCGGAGGCCGCACATCACGGTTGTCCGTCCACACCGCATGGAACACGGGATTGCTGCTGGGCGAAGTGTTGAAGCCCCACGTGCCATTGTTGATCACGAAGCTGGGCGCTCCGGCAACGTCAATATAGTCGCCGATAAAAGGCTGCGTGCCTGAAACAAACAGGGGCAGGTTGGGCGTGTTCACCTGGAGCTGCTCGGCCACGCTGGTTGAGTCAAACGGGTTTACGCCAAACTCATAGCGCGAGATGCGGAATGACGAAAAGCTGGGAACCAGCAAGCTGCCGCCTGCCGCTGGACTGGTCTGCGCGCCTTGCAGATCGATGGTGTGGCGGCGGATGGTGAGCGTGGCGCCAACACCGTTAGCGCCGTCAGTCATATAAGAATTGAAGACCGCTGCCGGGTTGTAGTTGGGATCGCTGGGATCAAGTTCGCCCAGCAGTTTGCGGGTTTCGGTGTAGCTGGTGAGATCGGGCGTCAGGGTGAAAACGCCGAGCGTGTGGTCCTGGCGAAGATCGTAATACACCAGCATGAGCTTGCCCGCGTTGAAGGTGAGCGTGGGCATGATCTGGTGACCGCGGGACGGATTTGCCAGATTGGTAAATGAGTTGCCGCTATCGTCGGCGACCAAGCCCAGATCAACGGGCGTGCCTGAACCGGACCAGGTCAGGCCATTGCCGGAAACCGACATCATGATACGCGCATCGCCGTTGCTCTGGCGCTGCGACCACGAAACATACACACGCCCGCTATCGTCGACAGCCATAGTTGGGTATGTGTTTGTGCGGAATGATCCGCCGCCAATGCTGAGTCCTTGATCAATCGGACAGCCCGTGCCGGTGGGGGTAGCGAGACAGGAAAGAGGAAAGGTCACTACATCCACGGGACTTCCAAATGTCACGCCGCCGTCGATCGACTTGGCAATGGCGATTCCACCGCGATGGAACGTGTCGGCAAAGCGTCTCCAGGCAACGTAAACAGTGGCGGCAGTCTTGCCGGCGCTGCTGGGATCGACCACGGCAACAGATCCCTGGTTGATTGATCCGCCGGCAATTCTTATGGGAAGACTGAATGTTTTTCCGCAATCGGTAGAGCGGGCAAACGCGATCTTTGTATTATTGGGATTGCCCTCATCGTCGTCACTATCTTCGCGGCCGCTGCCGTCTCTGCTGTCTTTCCCGCTGTCGCTCATTTTGGTCGTGCCGCCAAAGGCCGTATAACTCACAAACAATGCGCCCGCCGGGACAATTTCACTGCCGGCGGAGCCGTCAGGGTTGGTGAAATTGATGGTGCAGGTTGCAGCGCCTCGGGGAACGTCCACGGCCAGCCAGGGCTTGTCCAAAAACTGGGTTGAGCTGCCGCGGGCTACGACGGTTTCTCCAAGATAGCGAATCGAGTCTGCCGGAGTCACGTTGGTGATGGCGCCCTGGGTGCGGGTGGCATCGCCGTTTTCGCGGTTGTCATTGTCAATGAAGCGAGCCACAAATACCGCGCCGAGCGCGTTCGTGCCACGATTGAAGGCAATTCCGCTGTAATAAAAAAGACCATTCGTTCCCGCGCGGACCGCCGGGTCTGCGCCGGCCTGAAAGCCGCGCAACGGAGAAGCCAGACCATCGGAAGAAGAGTCCAGGGGATATCCGGGAAGCAGGGTGCTCTGCCAGGTTTGTCCGCCATCAAAAGATTTGAAGATGCCCAGCCACGCGTCGCCGCGCTCATCGATTCCCAGCAGTCCCGGAAGGTCCACTGTGCGATAGTCATTTGCGCCGGCAAGCAAGTGCAGAGGGTTCCGCGTGGAGACAGCGGAAGAGGGCTCATTCTGGCGTTGCAGAAATGGATCGCCTGTGGTCCAGTCGGTGCCGGAAACCATGTTCACATTGGCGCCAGCCGACGGGTTTTGAGCGGAGGCAAAAAGGACAGAAAAGTACAACATGGCCGCAACGAGCGGCCGCAGAGCCCTTGAGCAATTCATACAGCAAACCTTCTTATTAAGAATGTATAGCTTAGCCTGTGAAGGCTTTCTTGCCTGGGATACCAATCGGAGCAGGGGGTGCTGGCGCGCCTCCGGTTTTTACCTTAGTTTTGATTGCGTAGAAGTATGGACGTGAGAGTTTCTGGTGTCAAGCAAGATGTCGCCTTAGGCAGCAAAAACTTCCGGACTGCAAAGTTTTGCCAACTCCTCCGTTTGCGACCAGCACAGTACCGCTGATGGACCAACGTTAATGGCTGATCTGGGCCACTATTTTGATGTGCAAAACGAGACAGCAGCACTGCTTTACAAATTGGTACGCTAGCAGGAAACGAAGGGTAAGCGATGGGCTCGACCTATTAGCAACTTGATAAGTATGAGACCAGGAATGCAACTGCAGTTTTGTCGAGTTTCCCTAGCGGGGAGGGATAATCTATGAATTCCGAACAGCAAAGTGCGCCAGCGATGGATTATGAGCATGTTGTCATTACGCCGCAGCTCCAGCAACGCCCGTCCCGGCGGATTGATGAGCAGCAGGAAAATGCAGCGTTTCGCGAACTGGCACGGCACCTGGCTGATGACCCGGATAAGCTGCTGCAAAAGCTGGTGGAGATTGCCCTGAATCTGTGCGCGGCCGATACGGTCGGCATCAGCGTGGAGGAGATGGATGAAAATGGCGCCAGGATCTTTCGTTGGGTTGCCATGGCGGGCGCCTTGAAAGACCTGATCGGCGGCACCACGCCGCGCAATTTCAGCCCGTGCGGGATATGCGTGGACCAGAACCAGCCTCTGCTCATGGAACGGCTGGACCGGGCATATCCATACTTCGGCGAGGCGCCGTTGCCGTTTGTGGAGGCCCTGCTGCTCCCGTGGGAAGTTCGCGGTGATCCAGTAGGCACATTATGGATTGTTGCGCACAACGAGCAGCGGAAATTTGATCGCGAAGATGTCCGCGTGATGGGAGGACTGGCCACCTTCGCGTCCGGAGCCATCCGCCTGAAAGAAACCATTCTTGAAGCGCAGCGCGCTTTGGCGGCGGTGAACATGGTGGCGTCCATGGCCCACCACATCAATAACCCTCTGCAAGGCGCGATGTTCGCATTGCACCACGCCAAGTCCCAACCGGACCTCAGTCCCACGGTGCGCGAAATGATTGTGCTGGCTGAACATGAGTTGAACCGTGTAGCTACACTTTCTGCGGAACTGCTGCAACAGGCGGATACGCCCCGATAAAGATTGTGTTTAGCTGAGCTACCCTGGAGTAGGCTTAACTGCGCCATTTCGCACCCAACGAAATTCGGCTTCTAAAGAAACTCTCTTTTCAATTTTCGCTGCGATTTTAACGGGATCTTCACCATTCTCTCCAATGTCTGCTGTGTAATGCAGCGGCAGGACATTTCTGTGTTTCAGGTCGCATGGAAAAAGGAGAGCACTATGCGTTGGTTCAGCGTTCGCGGAGCAGTTCCATTCATGCTTTTTGCAGCATCATTGCTGGCTGGCACTACAGCTATGGCCGAAGGCGATCCGCACAAGGCCAAACACGTCATCGTAATCATGCAGGAAAACCATTCATTCGATAACTACTTCGGTGCGCTCGCCTATGCGCCAGGCAGCCCATATCACAACCCTCGCCGGGAAGATGGTGACGACCACAATGGCGGCTGCCGTAAAGACGATCATTCTTGCGTGGACGGTCTGAGCTGCCGCGTGGACGCTTCCGGCAATTTCACCTGCCGCAATGCCAACCGGGACGACGATGGCAGCACGGTGTTTGCTTTCCATGACTCGCGTCGCTGCGTAGCTCCTGACCTGGACCACGGCTGGGCAAACACTCACCGCGAAGCCAATTTCAATCACCCGAATGACACGCTCTTTCAGGGGCTTATGAACGGATTCGTACTGATCAACGACAAGACCGAGCAGATCGACAATGGCGTGGAAAATGCCACGGAAGACCAGACCATGGCTTTCTATAACCAGAATGAAATTCCCTTCTATTACGATCTGGCGCAGAAATTTGCAGTCGACGATCGCTACTTTGCTCCTGTGCTCGGCCCCACGTTTCCCAACCGTTCTTATCTGATGGCCGCTACTTCGTTCGGTCACCTCACCACGAGTGACAGCTTCCCGCCTCCGGGAAGCGGCGGCTACAAGCCCATCACTGGAACAATTTTCGACCTGATGGAAAAGAACGGCGTGACCTGGGCGGATTATTTTCAGGATGTTCCGCAGGGCGGCAGCTTCCGTCCCTTCCCCGCCCCTATCGATCCGCATTTTCTGCCGCTGCCTGTCTTTCTAGGACAGATTGCCGGCTCGCCATCGTTGCCTCCGTTGCCGCAAGTTTCATTCGTCGATCCGAATCTGGGCGTGCTGGGCATCACGAAAGAAAACGATGAGCATCCGCCGACGGACATTCAGCGCGGACAGGCCTTCGTATCTCAGGTTGTAAATGCGGTGCGCAACAGTAAGTTCTGGAATGACACAATTATCCTTTTCACGTATGACGAGCACGGTGGTTTTTATGACCACGTACAGCCGCCGCGGGCAAATCAAGGCCATGCTCCCAACCCTGATGGCATCAACCCCGGGCAATGCGCCGATCTTTCCAATCCGCCGCTGAGCCTGCAACCGGGCAAAGGCGCAGAATGCTCAACAAATCTGTTGAGCGCAACGGATACCACCACCAAAGACGCAGCTGATTTGTGCCCGCAGTTCGCCCTGAATCCCACGGGACCATTTCCGGCAGCGTGCGCGAACTTTGATCAATACGGTGTCCGCGTGCCATTTCTGGCGATCTCACCTTTTTCCAAACCCAGTTATGTTTCGCACACGGTCGGCGACCACACATCGATTCTGGCTTTGATCGAGACCATATTCATGACGCCAGCCGGGAGCAAACACGGTGACGATGACGAAGAAGTTTCACATCCGCACCTGACTAAGCGTGATCAGCATGCCAATACATTGGAAGATATGTTTGACTTCAACACCTCGCCGTCATTGAACACGAAAGTGGGTGTAGCGTTGCCGCCGGCGCAGGATTGCACGCCGCTTCGGTAAGTTTTTCTCTCTTCTCTTGGGGGAATTTGGGTCCGGCGCAGGCCTGGCCCTCTTTTTTTGGAACGCGAGCGCGCCTGTTGCAAGGGGGCCGCCCTGCTTCCGCGTAAAAAATTCAAAAAGAATAAATCTCCCGTTAACAAGCCGTTAACAAGTGTTCCCTAGAATGCAATGATGAAGACCATTAGTATTTCGGTTGGGCAAAGGTCGATGTTTCAGGAGGTTGTTATGCGAATCCTAACGTTCTATTCATCGCTTAAACAACTTGCCGGCAGGGTTGGAGACAAACTGGCCGTTCGCATCCTCACCATTTTCGTTAAATAGAACTGCATCGCGGCTGGTAATTGAAACCGAACGTCTGCCGATATCTGGCTCGCAAGAAAAAGAGCAGCGGGCATCGTGTTGGCAAAAAACCAAGAGGCCCTCCCGTAACTGCGCCAAGAATTAACCACCCATTCACAGTCCTTTAAACAAAACCGAATAAATTTACCCATGTTTCAAAATCGGTGGGTTGTGCGACGAGAGAGCGGCGATTTTGAAGCATGATGCAGGCCCGGATAGAATCCGCGCATTTTTGCAAACACAAAACAATGTTCCAGGAGAGGAAATCGAGCATGAGGTCGAATGAGTGTCAGTTTCACCCGGTAAAGAGATTCAGCGGTGGAGGCAAGTGGTTTTCGCTGACCGTAACGGTGTTAATTCTTGCGGCAACCACCCTCGCGCCAAGCGCGCAGGGCCGAAATGACAATGAAAACGGCGATGACCATCGCGCCTACGCAATTGGTCTATGGGGCGATCTGCCCTATTCAGATGTGCAGGCCCTGACTGGCGTTCCTAACCTGATTGTGGACATGAACCAGCAGGAACTCGCATTCACGGTACACGACGGAGACCTGAAAGCAGGCAACGGAACCCCCGGTTCGGTTACGCCAACAACTTGTGTCGACGCTTTGTACACGCAGGCACTGGGATTTTTCAACTCGTTGAAAGCTCCAGCCATCCTTACGCCCGGCGACAACGATTGGACGGACTGTGACCGGCCCTCGAATGGCGGATTCTCTTCACTCGAGCGGCTCGACCACGAGCGCGCCCTGTTCTTCAACACGCCATTCTCGCTGGGCCAGCATCGGATGCGCCTGGAAGTGCAGGCGACTCCGCTTTGCCTGGGCGTAAGCGGGCCCGACCGTGCGTCGAGAACCGCCGCTGGACCGTGGGAGGCGTGACCTTTGTTACGCTGAACATCCAGGGATCGTGCAACAATCTTTGCGATACTGCTCCGGATCCACTGGAGTTTGCCGCCCGCAACACCGCAACCATTGCGTGGATGCGAGACTTTTGATGTAGCAAAAGCCCGCGGCTCCGCAGCGGTGATGCTGATTTCACAGGCTGACCCGGGATGGGATCTCTCTACCGGAGAAGGAGCGCCCTTGCGCGATCCTAAAACGCTGGTGGAAACGGACGGATTGCCCGATGGCTTTCATGATTTTCTGGTCGCATTGCGCGATCAGGTGGTGGCGTTCCGCAGACCGGTCGCATATGTGCATGGCGACTCACACTATTTCCGCGTGGATAAACCGTTTCAGGATGCAAAAGGACAACGCCTGGAAAACTTTACCCGCGTGGAAACGTTTGGCGACAACCAGGCGAACGGCACCAACGATGTGAACTGGCTGAAGGTGGTGGTCGATAGCCGCAGCCGCGAGGTTTTCACTTATCAACCGCAGATCGTGCCAGGAAATCGCGTAGCGGTGCCGGCGCCGTAATAATCGGCTTACGACATTTTTACAGAACCAAGGGCGGTTTCCAGAAGATGGGACCGCCTTTCTTTGTATGGAATATTTAAAGCAGTTCCAGGGTTACTGCATTCCGAATCAGCAATCACTATCCTGATGAATGCGCCATCCTGAGCCGAGCACGATCCTCTGCTCCTTTACCAGTCTCCGGATGCGAGGCAAAGTATTTGCTCCGCTGCTCTTCAGGGCAGCTCATCATCCAAGCAGCTCTGGATAGCCCTATGGTGCAGCGGAGCCGATCCTTCGGCTTCGCACCAAGCGTGTCGAAACACTTTGCAGTTTGCGAGGCTCGCCTCAGGATGGCGCATCGCGGAGGGGTGAGATGAGTCGCTGAGCGTGACGTATGTTAGCGGATACATCAATTCAGCAAACGCACTCAATGTTTTTCCGGGGTCCCGCTCCCGGACCGTCTTTCCTGGTTCACATCGGGACTGTGATCGTCTCAGCCCGAAAATAAGCGCAAATTATCAGAACACTTTCCGTTCTCCAGCAGTCATTTCTTTCAGGAAGGGAAAATGGCGGGGAAGGCGATTTTGGGAGAGATGGTTCTGAAACCAGCGATGGCCATGGAAGCAGAAGCGCCGACGGTTGAAACGCTGGTGGCCGACCATTCCCGGATGGTCTTTCGCATCGCCTATTCCATTCTGCGGAACCACCATGATGCGGAAGATGCAGTACAGGAGTGCTTTCTCCGGGTATGGAAACACAAGGGCCTGTGGCAGTTCAGACAGTGTACTGATTCGCACTTGATTCGCTCTAAAAAATGAGCTATTGTCAGGTGCGCCTCAGGGTGTGATTGAGCAACTGGCAATTAGCAGCTGGCAATTAGCCGGAAGCCGGTACTTGGTTTTGGTATTTGGTACTTGGTGAAGCCTTGCGATCCTCTGCCGATTGGATTGGGTCTGGGGTTGGGTTTGGGTGGCCCAAGCATGGCCCTTGGGTGGCCCAAGGGCCACCCAAGCGTGACGCAAGGGAGACCCAAGGATCGATTCCAAGAAAGTGCTTTGCTTGCAACAAGAGTTAAAAAATGGGGGTGGGGCTGGACGAATCGCCGGAATCGCGCGTCATCGCCGGAATCGCCGTGATCGGAAAACCAGAACCTACCACAGAGCCAAGATTGCGTAATCAGAACCCAAACCTCACCACGGATGACACGGATTCAAGATCGGATTTAACGCAGTTGGAGCTTGATTCGAACGCGATTGAAGCGAGTTTCAAGGCTGATTTCCGGGGTTGAATGGGCTAAGTGCTGCGGAATCCTAGTCGAGCATATGTGGGGGTGGCATCCTCGCTGTTCAGTTGCGTATGTGATTCCGCGATTTCAGCCAGCAGTTCGTACGACCGCAGGCGGGCGGAATGATCGTAGATAGCGGAGGCCACCATCAGTTCGTCGGCGCCGGTTTGCTGGATGAAGCCTTCCAGTCCCTGGCGAACGGTTTGTGGCGATCCAACAAACGAGCAGGCCAGCATGTTGGAGGCTTGCGCTTTCTCCATAGGCGACCAGTAAGACTCAATGTTATCGATAGGCGGCGGGAGCTGGCGGCGTGTCCCGCGCACGGCATGGGTAAAAGCCTGTTGGGCGGAGGTAAAGAGGCGCTGCGCTTCAGCGTCGGTATCGGCGACGATTACGTTCACGCCGACCATGGCGTGGGATTTCTTAAGCTCGGCGGAGGGTTGGAATTCCCTGCGATAAACCTGGAGCGCAATCATCAACGCGTCGGGGGCAAAGTGGGAAGCAAAGGCGTAGGGCAAGCCGAACTCCGCTGCGAGTTGCGCCCCGAAGAGACTGGAGCCGAGGATCCAGATGGGGACATTGGTGCCGGTGCCGGGAACAGCCTGCACGCTTTGTCCGGGTTGAAGCGGGCCAAGAAATGCCTGGAGTTCGCGCACGTCGTGGGGAAAATTGTCGGCGCTGGTTGGATCGCGGCGCAGCGCCCGCAAGGTGCGCTGGTCAGTGCCGGGAGCGCGTCCAAGGCCCAGATCGATGCGTCCGGGATAGAGCGATTCAAGCGTGCCAAACTGTTCGGCGATCACGAGCGGTGAATGGTTCGGCAGCATGATTCCACCAGAGCCCACGCGGATGGTGTTGGTGCCGCCGGCTACATATCCGATGACAACGGAAGTGGCGGCGCTGGCAATGCCAACCATATTATGGTGCTCGGCGAGCCAGAAACGGCGATAGCCCCAGCGCTCGGCGTGCTGTGCGAGATCAAGAGAATGGTGCAAGGCGTCCGCCGGGGTAGATCCCTGCGCAACGAATGCGAGATCAAGAATGGAAAATGGAACCAAAGATTTCCTTATTTGCGTCATGGATATTGATGCTTACGCGCGCTGTGTCGGTTCAACAACGGCGATAATCAGTAATCAGCTTTCAGAATTTTTCGCGGAGCGTTAGCACAAAGGAACAAGCGGTACGGCCTGGCGGCGGGGAAGAAGCGTGAGCAGCGCGCGATATGCTACACTATTCTTTTCAACCACATACCGTCTAAAAAAGCATGCTTCTTTCCAAAGAATATGTCGGGTATTTAGCCCGCCAGGTAACCCAAAAATTGATTGCCGGCGACTTCATTGAAACCAAGAATGTCCCGGCGGTTTCGGCGGCGCTCAATAACGCGCTGCTGGAAGAACTGCAATTGGAAGATCGCATTAACGATGAGGTTCGCCTGATTCTTGAGCAATATCAGGATGAAATGCAGCGCGCCGGAGCCAGCTATCAGGAGATGTTCAAGAAAGTAAAAGGCGAGCTGGTGCGCAAATATAAGGCGGTCCTGTGAGACTTTCCCGCGACAAAGTAAACAGACTTGCCCACAGCGTCGCTGACGCGCTGGCCACCCTTGACGACGTTGAGTTCATCGAAGATCCAAATTCTATCCGCATGGAAGCGCGCCGTATTCTGGAAGAGTTGCTGACCGCCGAAGCCAGGATTGATCTGGCTGCGCGCGCGAAGATCGAAACTCAGAAACGGACGATCACCGAAGGCACCCAGGAATGGGACATCCTGTACCGCAAGTATTACAACGAAGAAGTTAAGAAGCTGGGAATTTAGCGGTCGGAAATCAGTAGCCTGCCAAGCGGCGTTCCTGTGAAGACATTTGCGCCCACAGTTGGTCCATATTTCTTTGTATCCAGACGTTTGCCGGCTGAAGTTCATGGGCTGAGTTAAACCAGCGGTAAGCCATTACGCGGTCCTGCTTCACACAGATGCCGCTGGAGTAAAGAGCAGCCATTTGGATGTCGGCGCCGGGATCGCTTTTGTCCGTAGCTGCCTTTAGATAGAGCAGACCCTGCTCACAATTCTGGGTGACGCCGCCACTTCCGCGAATGTATTGCTGGGCACGCACCAACGCAGCGCTGGGTTTGTAATCAGGAATACGGGCTTCTTCTGTGGCTTTGCTGTCGGAATCCGGCAGCGCTTTATCGGTTGCTGGGGCTTTGTCGTCAGCCGGTGATTTTGGAGTAACGGAATCTTCGGCTGAGTCTGAGCCGGAAGTTGGAGATGTGCTTTCCAGCGCCGTTGGTTCGGTTCTTGGCGCCTTCAACTCACTGGCAGCGCTGTTGGTAATCGCGCTCGCTCCGGCGCCTGCAACTTTGGGCGCCTCGGAAGACGAAGGTGCCGCGGGATCTGCGGGCTGGTTGCTTCCCTGCGGAGCAGTGGAAGGAGTGGATGGGTCTGACTTAGCTGGCGCGGGTGGCTTTGGATTGGCTTTGAAACTGGAGCGCCACTGGACAAAGACCAAGCCTAGAATCGCGGCAAGGATTACCAGCAGAAGCAGCTTGCGCAGGCCGCCGCCAGAAGGCTCATCTTCCAGTAGATATTCGACTTCGCCATTGTTGTCCGGCTCAGAGTTTAAGCCCAGAAAAGAGGGACCACTGATGCGGCCGCCGTTACCTGATTCTGTGCGAACCACTTCGCGTGGCGAGCTTTCGCTACGCGGAGGTACATTGCGAAAGATAGCCGGTTCGCCTCTACGCGGTAGTGAGACAGGCACTTCATTCGCTTCTGCCGGCGACGCGGCAACCTGGGTCGTTGTCCGGCCCCTTACATCTGGAGGGGGCAATTGGGCATTGGCTATGGCAGCTGCGCGCGGTTCATCACCGGTTCCGCGGCGCTCTTCTAAACGGCGCTCCACACGGCTTCCGCACATACCGCAAAACTTCATGCCTGGTTCATTGACATGGCCGCATCCTGCGCATTTAGTGCTGACGCCGGATTGGCGTTCCCTTCGCTCCACTTGCCGCCTCTCCATGCGCACACCACAGGTGCCGCAAAATTTGTATTCCGGACGATTCTCAGTCCCGCAGAAGGTACACAACATGTGGGATCCCTTAACTCCTTTGAGCTACGGTTCACACACGTCTCCTCAAACAGCAGCTCAGTTAATAAGTAGGATGATGCCTGAGGCGGATAAGCTGCAAGCTGATTTTATTCTTAGGTCCCTTAGAGAGAAGATGGGCCTTAGTACTTCGATGAGATTTGCAGCTCTCTTGCACAGCTTCATGAGACAGGTTCTGCGGCATCCCACCGCCTGCCTGAGGGATAATCGGACTTGAATATGGTATTTGCAGAGGAAATTGCTCAGGCGGCAAAGCAGGCCGCCGCAGAAGCCGGCTTCGATCTGGCCGGAATCGCGCCTGTCCGCAATGAAGATATGCCTGAGCTCGGGGCCTTCGTCGATTGGGTGGACGCGGGCCGAGCCGGTGAGATGAAGTACCTGGAGTCGCGTACGGAATCCGGGGAACTTCGCCGTGCGTCCGCCACCAACACCGCGCCCTGGGTCCGCTCGATGGTAGTGTGCGCCCTGAATTACAGCGCTGACAAACCTTATTCGGTGCAAGCCAATGATCCAGAACGAGGCTGGATCTCACGTTATGCGTGGGGCACCAAAGATTATCATGACGCGCTTCTGCCTCGACTCAGGCAGGTGGAAGCCGCGATCAAACAATTTGCATCGGCCAGGAATGTTGACGTTGAAACCCGCAGCTACGTTGATACTGGTCCGATTCTTGAACGCGTTTACGCCAAATATGCCGGAATCGGATGGATCGGCAAGAACACCTGCATCATCCACCAGAAAATGGGCTCATGGCTTTTTCTGGGAGTCATCCTGACTTCGCTGGAACTTCCCGCAGACACGGCGGCGGCCGACCGTTGCGGAAGCTGCACCCGCTGCATTGACGCGTGTCCGACCAATGCGATTGTGTCGCCAGGCAAGCTGGACGCACGGCTATGCATCGCCTATCTCACCATTGAAAAGCGCGGCACCGTGCCGGAAGAATTGCGGTCAGACATAGGTCACCACATTTTCGGCTGCGACATCTGCCAGGACGTTTGCCCCTGGAACAACAAAGCCGGCAACGCTCCTCCCACTTCCCTGCCTGAATTTCAGCCGCAGGAGCAGCTTTTTCATCCTGAATTGCGCTGGCTCGCGCAGATGGATGAAGAAACTTACCGTCGCGTATTTCGAGGCTCGCCGGTGAAACGGACTAAGTACCCTGGGCTGAAACGGAATGTTGCGGTCGCTATGGGTAATAGCGGTAACAAGGATTTTGTGCCAGACTTGCAAAAAATGGCGAGCGATCCGAATCCGGTTGTCGCGGAACACGCGGAGTGGGCTCTCAGGAAGCTTGCGGGGGAGTAGACTTCAATAATCCCAAAACGAGAACATTGTGTTAAGGTTTTTCAACAGCTATGTCCCAGAACAAACAGCACCCATGGACCCTCCCTCGTGCGCATTCCCGGTATCTTTTGGATTTACGTATCGTTGTCCGGGCGAAGGAAACGCTGATTGGCCGGACCAAAGACATTGCAGAAGGCGGCTTAGGCGCAACCATTCCCAACAACATCAACATTGGAGAAATCGTAGAACTGGAATTGCAGCTTCCGGATACCAAGGAACCATTGAAGATCAAAGCCGAGGTGCGCTATCGCCAGGGCTTTCAATATGGCTTCAAATATATCCACATCACAGAGCAGCAGAAAGAGATGATCCGCCGCGTCACCCGGGATCTGCGACTGGCTCTCTAAGCAGCTATTCTCACGATCAGCGATTTTGTGCAGCGCTTGCTGCTCAACCTCTTACCGATTGGCGTTTGCTTGTTCGCAGTTAGGGCTCACCAGCTTATGAAAACTGGCTACGGAACACTGCCTTGATGTGTTCCAGCCTTTTCGATAATGCTTCCGCTTCTTCCTTCATTTCCAATTCGGTGGCCACGCTGATTGCGTCAGAAAAAGCGTCTTTCGCATTGCTGTAACAGTGATTAGCACCACGGCTGCTCTCGTACATCCGATCGTAGTATTTTTCGCCCAGCGCTTTCAATTGTCTCAGCCGGTTGTGCTTTAGTTCCACCTCACTACGGTGGAAAGCAATCTCCAGAGGCGAACCCTTCATCGGAAGAGTCGTCCACACCGCGCGATTTTCCGTGAGCCGGATCGCGCGAAAGTCCGGGAAGCCCTTCGGCAGGTCAGTTTCCGGAAGCATGAAGAAATCGGGGTAAAGCGGCGGGCGCAAAAGAGACTTCCAGTCTTCATCCTGCAACCACGGGTCGGCTACAGGAAACGCGCAATAACGCGCATCGGCCGCGGCACAAAGATTCATCAACAAGCGGGCAAGCGACATGGCGGACTCCGTCGACTTGACCTGCTCAGCGTAGGCGGCTTCGCGTTCGTGCAGAAAAATCACGGCATCGCCGCGGCCTCGCAGACGAAATTCAAGATGAAAGCGTTGCCGCCCGGAAAATGCCACCACACATCCATCCCATGTGGGGGCCGACGTTACCGCCTGCGCGCCGGTCGGATCCATCATCTTTTCGCCCCACTTCCACCAACGGTCGCCGCGATCATAGTGCAGCCGCGCGACATTCAAGCCATCGCGCATCAGGAAGCCGCTATCAAGCACAGAGTTGATGGCAGCCTCCACCAGCTTGTCGGCAGGCCCGTCCAGCGCCCATAAAACGGCGGTCCGGAAGAGCAGGGATTGTTCGATAACTAGTTCGACTTCATCAAACGGCAGGGCGACGGTCGATGCCGCTCCGTTCCGGTAAAACCTGACATCAACTATGCGCTGCTCGCCCTCGGTCGAAGGTTGAACGCCAGCCACGGTGCCCTCTGTGAATTGTGGCAGACTGCTATCTGGCATCTCGCGCAAGATTCGTACTGTCTCGCCGGGGTAGAACAAACGATCCTCTCTCCGGCAGGTTACATGCGGAACGGATTGTCAGGCAATCGATTTCTGCCATTGCTGGTTTCACCCGTTTGCGGACAGCGATGAAAGAGCTTAAATTATGGCCATGAAAAAACTCATTGCCCTTGCTTTCTCCGTCTGTCTTGGTGTGGCTTGCTTTGCGATCATCCAGAACCCTGCAGCGCAGCCTTCCCCTGGCTCGTCGGCAGCGCCTGCGGGTAGCGCCACTGCGTCAGATGCTGGAGCGCCCACTACAACTGCACGTCCGGGCGACGTTGATTCGATCGATCACATTATTGCCGCGGTTTATGACGTGATCTCCGGTCCTGCCGGCCCGCGCGATTGGAACCGTTTCCGCAGCCTCTATTATCCAGGAGCGCGCATGATTCCCAGCCGTCGCGATGATAAAGGGGCCATAACAGCCCGCGTTTCCTCGCCTGACGAGTACGCCACGCGAAGCCAGGGCTTCTTTTCCAAAGAGGGCTTTTTTGAAAATTCAGTTTCTAACCGCGTTGAGGCATGGGACCACATCGCGCATGTGTGGAGCACCTATGAATCGCGGCATGCCAAGGGAGAAAAGCCATTCGCGCGCGGCATCAACAGCTTTCAGTTGTTCAGTGACGGCACCCGGTGGTGGATCCTCACCGTCTATTGGGAAGGTGAAGACCCAACTCACCCGCTGCCGGAGAAGTATTTGAAATAGCCAGTCTTTCTGTGCTAAAGCCCGAAGTTATTTTTTTCCGACCACGAGAAGCGTAAACGTTCCCGGTTTCATTGTGCGCCGCGGACGCTCGCCTTCCTTCGCCGGAGGCGCTTCTTCAATCTCGGCCGTGACTTCGTACACGTCGTGATTTGTGGTGTCCAGAGCCATGGTGCGTGCAAATTTCTGCGTGGTGGCGTTCTCAACCACACTGAACTTGTCCGGGGAATCTTCATGGACAACTGTCAGGTTGCCGTCACGCCCATTGGAACTGAAGGCGAGTTGCGTCTCCGGGTCAAAACCGTTTGCGTCCACGCCTTCCCCGATAGGCATCGTGGTAACAACCTTGCCGGTATCGGCATTCACAATCGCCATCATCTTATTGCCGCAGCCGGCAAACAACCTGCGGTGCTTCTGGTCCATGGCTAAGCCGCTCGGTTCCTCGCAGGGAGTCAGTGGCCAGCTCTTTATCACAACAGCCTTTTTAGCGTCGATGCTCGTGACTTCGCTCTTATCTTCAATATTCACAAAAACGCCGCCCTTGCCGTCAGCAACGCCAAACTCTGGTTTACCATCCAGCGGGATATTGCCAACTACGGTGCCCTTTTCCGCGTCAATTACCGTGGCGTTCTTGCTGCGGCCGTTAAATGTAAAAACCCGTTTCGAAGAGGGATCATAGAGGATGGCATCAGGGTTTTCACCCTCAATCTTGATCTTGGCGGTCTGCTTCAATGTCTTCAAATCAAAGACCGTAACGGTGTTGTCGCGTCCGTTGCTGGTGAATCCCTTGCCCAAATCCTGGGCGATTGCAATCCCGTGGACTCCGGCTGTGTCAGGAATATCGCCGACCACGGAACCCTTATAAGGGTCTACCACCATCACATGCGTGCCGCGGGAGATAAAGAGCCGCTTGCCTGCCGGATCAAAAGTCAGATAGTCCCAGCCGCCGTCACCGCCGAGCACGTATTTCTGTTTCACCTGATACTGCGCTTGCGCAAGAGCCTTTACTGAGCCTGCGCACAGGCACGCCGCAACGAACAAAATTACTATTTGTTTCCGCATCCCGTTTCACCTCATTTGTCGTTGACTATTCTAATAGGACAATCGAGAAACTGTCTTGCGAGTCGATTCTGGAAATGAGTTCAAATGGGGCGCCGCGCCAGCCACCAGCGCCGTAACGCCACCGCGGACCACACAGCTTCTACAGCGCCGAAGGGCCACGCGCCTTGCAGGAAGCCATAAACCGAGCCCAGCGCGCAGGAAAGAGCGAAAGCAAAGATGAACCATGGGCTGCGTTTTTCCAGCGCGTAAAAGATCAGCATCGCCGTAACAGCGAACAGTCCGAACGCGCTGAGAGCAGTCACTGCGTCTCCTTCATTGCACCGCGATTGTAGAGCACGCCGTTATGTGCGGGCATTGGATTGTTAAGTTTTCTAAACGACATTCGGTTGCTGGGGTTTTGCGCAAACAATACGTAGGCGCCTCAAATTATTTGCGCAAACTTTCCGCCGGGCGCCGTTCTATAAGCACAAGTACTCCCGTTCCTCCAAGGGAGAGCCCCACGCTCGAAAGCGACGGTCCTTCCCCGCAGGATGGTAGCATGCTGCGTAAGCGCGGTAAGTTACCATCCCGGGACCGGCGCGTGCGAACGAACTCCAGGACTTGAATGTTCGCCTCTTTAGTGCGCAGCCTGCTTTGAAGCTTTCCAAACCGGCATGTAGTCGTATGTAGGGTAGAACTCCGTTCGATAGGCGCCCCACGCGCCGTGTTCTATGGCAAGATTCACATCGCGCAGCTTCTCCGCTGGAAAACGAAGAGTTACTACCTGGCCAATTCCCATCATTACGTACCAGGAAACCACCTCAGCGTCTGCGGGCGGAAACTTTTCCGTGAAGCCGGTTTGTTTCAGGTGTTGATTGATTTCATCCAGCGTTTTTGACTGGTCATGCTTCAGAAAAATGGTCAGCATCATCATGCCTTTTTTTGCTGCGGGCTGCCCTCGCCTTTCGGCTGGTCCTGCGTACCGGCCATGATCGGAAGCGCAAGAAACAGAACAGAAATGACAGCGATCTTCAACTGGGACATGAGAAGTCCTTTCATAATTAAGGGGAGATGCGAAAGGAAAGAGTCTGGGATGCGAGGTCTGTGGGAATTTCGGGAGCTTAGCGTGCAGCGCACGCCTGTGAAGCGTTTGTCATCATACTCTGGTCGGGAAAGCTGAAAGCGCCTTCAAAAGCGTCAGATGTCGATCCACGCTGAAACCACTGCATTAAGACCTGGTTCTGCGGATGATAGGTGAATCCATCGATCAACACCGGGTAGCCGGCATTCGGCATCAAGGCCAGGGGATCGCCTGTCTCAAGGTTGTTTTGGCATGCATTTGTGTTTGGCACCTGCCATGCCGGCACAGTATTGCTGCCAAACGGATTATTCATCCATTCAGAAATTTCGTGGCTCATCGGCGTAACATCCGCCAGGCCGGAACCGAGAATGCCCTGCTCAACCCAGCTGGCCCAGATGAAGGTCTGGATAAACTTAACCTGCGCCACCTCTCCTACATCGAATGATGTATGGAATCCGAGGACGCAACATTTTTTGATGTCTTTCTGTGGCGAGAGAAAGACATTCGACGTCAGGGCGATAGCTAGTGCGTCCGGCGCCAGATTGGCCATCTGGATCATGGTATTCAGCTGTGAGAGAAAAAAGTCTGTGTCCACAATTGCATACAGTACACCGGTGCTGGGATTGCGATATACCTTGGCATCCCCTCTAGGTACTGCTATCCGCAACGGCTTGAGAATTTGTGGAGCGCCCAGTAGCGTGTGCCACTCCTTGCCGGCGGCGCCGAAGAACTGCGCGCGCTGCACGGCATCGGCGAATTGTGTTGTTCCCGTGGCATACTGAGCGTTGCGGAAATTCGGAGAAGATTGGACCCGCGAGACTACCGGCCCGGGATCAAGGACGATCGGCGCTCCGTTCTCATCCACAAATTCTTCAAAAAACAATGAGATAGGAATGATCTGTACCGGGACCTCCGTTGTTCCGTTGGATTGTGGCTTGGCTCCGACGATAGTGAACGGATAAGCTTTTCCCTGCGACTCAAAGGACCCTGAAAAATGGGGAACGCTGAAGACGCGTCCTTCTTTCATCGCCGTACGGGCGTCATTGGAGAGTTTGCTCGCGCCTTCGAATCTTGGCTGCGCGCCTTCTCTTTGCAGAAATCCTCCGGCAGCGTCGATAGGCTGTGAAGTCTCCGGTGTGCTCTGGGCAAAGCCGTAGCCGTTCCACAAACATAAGAGTGCCATCGCGCCGCAAAAAGCAGCGAGACGCTGGCCCAACCGATCTAGCTTCAAAGACACTTACTGGGACTCCGGAAGCAACAATCTGCTATTCTCTTCCCGCGCCATCGATTTGTCGAACAAAATTGTCGTAAGTACCTCATAAAAATAGACTTTTAAACTTGACCCGAAGGGTATTCATTAGACTTTCCAACAATATACGAAGGTAGAATCTGCCGTTCAGGCTGCGGAGGGATTGGGCCCAATAGCTGCAGTAAATCCGTGTTTGCTGTTATAGTTTTGCGTCTCCTATGAAGCGTTCCGCCATGCAAGAGTCGGTTGGCAGCACTGTAACCGTGGCCGTGGTTCAGGCTGCGTCGGTTGCTTTTGACCGCAAGAGAACGCTGGCCAAGGCCTTGGATCTCACCCGCAACGCGGCGAAGCAGGGAGCAAAACTTGTGCTTTTTCCAGAAGCCTTTATCTCCGGCTATCCGCGTGGGCTTGACTTTGGCGCCGTGGTCGGTTGGCGTACAGATGCCGGCCGCGAAGACTTCAAGCGCTACTTTGAGAGTGCCGTGGAAGTACCCGGCCCCACGGTTGATGCTTTGAGCAAAGCAGCTCGCGCCAACTCCGTCTACCTTGTCATGGGCGTGATTGAGCGCGAGCGTGGAACGCTTTATTGCTGCGTACTTTTTTTCGCTCCGGACGGAACGTTTCTGGGCAAGCATCGCAAGGTAATGCCCACAGCGTCTGAACGGTTGATCTGGGGCTACGGTGACGGATCAACCCTGCCGGTGTTTGATACTCCTCTGGGCAAACTGGGCGCGGTAATCTGCTGGGAGAATTACATGCCGCTGTTGCGCACGTTCATGTACTCCCAGGGCATTGAAATTTATTGCGCGCCCACGGCCGACCATCGCACCACATGGTCGGCCACCATGCAGCATATTGCCAGTGAGGGACGTTGCTTTGTTCTGGGCTGCAACCAGTTCAATCGTCGACGTGACTTCCCCAAAAACTATTCCACCGCCTTCGGTGAAGAACAGGATACCGTGCTCTCGCGTGGCGGAAGTTGCATTGTCAGCCCCTTTGGTGAATTTCTGGCGGGCCCTGACTTTGAAGATGAAACCATCCTGGTGGCGGAGCTGGATCGCGGTCTTCTGCCCAAAGCAAAATTTGATTTTGACGTTGTTGGCCATTACTCGCGACCAGACATTTTTCGCCTCACGGTGGATGACCAGCCCAAGCCGCCTGTCGCCATCTTGAGCAGCAAACCCAAATCAAGCAAACAAGCTGAATGATCTCGCGCACTGAAATTCAGGATGCAGGCCGGCGGATCGCCATGCATGTTCGTCGCACGCCGGTCATGGCGCTGGACGAAAGAGCCTTCGGCATTGATGCCAGGATATTCTTCAAGCTCGAATGCCTTCAGCATACTGGTTCCTTCAAACCACGCGGAGCATTCAACTGCATTCTGAGTTCTAAGATTGACAAAGCCGGCGTGATTGCAGCTTCCGGTGGGAACCACGGCGCGGCCGTCGCGTATGCGGCCCACAAGCTAGGGCACCGCGCTGAAATTTTTGTTCCTGTAATCACCCCAAAAAATAAGGTTGACCGACTGCGGCAGTATGACGCCACCATCAACGTTGTGGGCAATAATTATGCTGAAGCGCTTGCCGCCAGCCGTGAGCGCGCCGGGCAAACCGGCGCAGTGGCCATCCACGCATATGACGACGCTCGCGTGCTCGCGGGCCAGGGCACTCTGGGCATGGAACTGGAAGAGCAGGTGCGCGGACTGGATTCCGTGCTGATCGCCGTCGGTGGTGGTGGATTGATTGGCGGCGTGGCAAGTTGGTACCAGGACCGCGTGCGCGTGATCGCGGTTGAGCCGGAGCGCGCTCCCACGTTGCATAACTCGTTGGCCGCTGGGCACGTGGTGGAAGTGGAGACCGGAGGAGTAGCCGCGGATTCTCTTGGCGCGAGGCGAGTTGGCGATCTGATGTTTCCCGCCGCACAGAAATTTGTGCCGCAATCAGTGCTGGTCAGTGACGAACAGATCGTAGAAGCCCAGCGCACATTGTGGCAGCAATTGCGACTGATCGCTGAGCCCGGCGGCGCCACTGCTCTTGCGGCCCTGCTCTCCGGCATTTACAAGCCTCACCCGGGAGAGCGCGTTGGCGTGGTGCTTTGCGGGTCGAACGCAGAGCTTGCCAGTTTTCCGGCGTGATTGCCGACGATATCCAGAAATTACCTTCTTTCCCAGCGAACAGGATTTTTACAACAAATCGTGAGCTTTTCCGGGTGTTTTTTGGCCTAGGGTGTTTCTTGCAATCTGCTGCACATACCGGGTGAAATGTTTTCACAGATTCCTGCGCATTTCGTTTGAAACATTTTTTCGTTTCGTTCACTACACCTTGGCAGCACGCGTACGCCAAGATAGAGTACTGCCCTGATTTCTCAATTCAAATCAAGAAGTGCGAGGGAAAAAGATGATGACAATCTGTTCTTCCAGGCCCAAACTGTTGTTTACCTGTCTGCTGGTTCTTCTATCGTCGGGCCTGGCATTTGCCACCGATACTACGGTTGGCTGTCCCGGTGGAACACCCGGAGCCTTTACCAGTATCACTGCGGCGCTTGCCTCGCTGCCTGCGGCCGGGCCGAATTCCATTGCGGTCTCCGGCACCTGCACGGAGAACATTGTGATTGTGGGTCGTACAGACCTGGGAATTTTTGGCAATCCCACGGCGACTATCGTTCCGGCGAACCCGAACGGCCGTGTGCTGAGCATTTTCGATTCACTCCGTGTCGGAGTCAGCAACAACATCACCTTCAACGGAGGGCGCGGTATCGCGATCACGACCACGCCGAGCGCCAATTTTGATGCGATCAACGTTCTAAACAGCGGAAGCATCGGCATCACCAGCACAGACTCTCTGGTCCATCTTTCAAACAGCTCGATCACCAGCAGTGCGAGATCCGGCGTCAGTGTGAGCGGTGGCACGTTCTATCTTGATACCGGCGTGAACGTTTCCAACAATGGGCGCAGTGGTGTAAGTGCAGGTTCGGCTCATCTGGTCCTGAACGGTGGTGATGGCACGCCCGGAACCGCGAATATCATCAGCCACAACGGCGGAGTCGGTGTCGCAATTTTTAATACCGGTGAAGCCGACATTAATGGCGACAACGAAATCACCTTCAATGGCGGGCCTTTCGGCCTCGAAATTATTCACACCAGCACAGTGCTCATGTCTGATGGAATCATCAACAGCAACACCGGCCTTGGTGTTCACTGCGGTGAGAGCAGCCACTGCGAGTTTTCCGGCGTCACACAGATCAACAGCAACACCGGTGGCGGAATCGAAATCACAGACCACTCAGATGGCTACCTCGACGGAGGCATCACCATCTCCGGCAATACGGGCGTTGGCGTTTTGGTTGACCTGAGCTCGCTGCTTAACAGCCTGGGGGGAAACACTATTTCCAGCAATACTGGTGACGCCGTTGTTCTGAACACCTTGTCTGTGCTTAAGTTCGCTTTGCCTGACACAATCACCGCCACTACCGGTAATCTGGCGCTCAACTGTAACAACGGTTCTCTTGTTTCAGGCGATGTAAGCCCCTATAAGCCGAAGAAATGCGGTGCTCAATTCCAGGCAGTTCCGATTCACTAATGGAGGGCTGAAAAAATAAATGGGCCGCCGCCAGGCGGCCCTATTTTTGACTATTGCGTTCCTGCCGCACCTTTCTGCTCGCCCAGCAAAAACTGCTGCACAAAAAGAATGGTCGAGTAGAAGAGAAAATCCTGATTCTTCTTTTTAGCATAGCCGTGACCTTCATCATTGGCCATCAGGAACCAGGTCTGGATACCGTTGCTCTTCAGCTTGTCCAGCATCTGGCGTGATTCGGACCAGGGCACGCGTGGATCATTTTTCCCTACCGCCGCAAAGACAGGCTTGCGGATTTTCTCTGAATTATTCAGCGGTGCGGTCTTTTCCAGATATTCGCGAATCTTGGGATCGCGCTCATCGCCATATTCCACGCGCCGCAGGTCACGACGGTATGCTTCCGTGTGCTCCAGCAGCGTCACCAGGTTAGACGGGCCAACAATCGGCAGGCTGCAGCAGATTTTGTCGTTATATTCGTAAGCGATGGCCCAGGTCATGTAGCCGCCGTAACTGCCGCCGGTAATCATGATCTTGCTGGAGTCGAGCGTTGGGCTCTTACCGATCCAATCCAGCAACGCGCCAATATCTTTGTGCGTGTGGTCGCGATTGACGCCGTTATCGAGCTTGAGGAAAGTCTTTCCATATCCCGTTGAGCCTCGCACGTTGGGAAAGATCAGCGCCACGCCAAGTTCGTTAAGGTAAAAGTTGTTCCTGCCCAGAAATCCCGGACGGTACTGGCCTTCCGGACCGCCATGAATGTTGACCATCACCGGCCGCTTTCCAGGAAACTTTGTTGCGTCAGGCATATAAAGAAAGCCCGAAATTATCTTGCCATCAAATGTTGGCCACTTGATCAGCTGCGGTTCGGCGAAAGTAGCCGTGTTCAGACCGCCGGTTTCGCTGGAAGTCCAGCGCTCAAGCTTGTTTGTCGTCACATCAACTGAGTAAACGTCGGCTGTCGACCTTGCACTAGTCAACACAAATCCCAGGTCACGGCTGTTTTTGTGAAAGCTCAGTCCGCCTATCAAGCCTGTGGGAATACCCGCAACCGAGCGGTATTTCCCCGTTGACGTATTCATCAGATAAAGCTTGCTGATGCCGTCTTCATTTGTGACAAAGGCCAGCATCTTTCCATCATCACTGAGATCAACTTCGTCCACGTCCCACTTGATGTCTGATGTGAGGTACGTGGGCTTCATGGTTGCCAGGTCAAAATATGCCAGACGCTGAAATTCCGACTCGCGATCGGTCGCGGTGTAGAAGCCTTTGCCATCTTTGCTGAAGGGGCCGCCGCTGTAAGCGATTTGTACATCGCCGGATTTGGGCGTCAGCATCTTCTTTTCGCCCGTAGCTACATCCACCAACCACAGATACGTCTCATTGGCGGAAACCTCATTGACCACCAGAAGCTTTTTGTTATCGGCGGACCAACTGGCCACACTCCATCCGCCACCTTCCAACTGCAAGAGCATTTTGTCCGACTTGGGATCGGTCGGATCCATCACATAAATGTCGTTGTCCTGCCCAGTCCGCCGGGTGGACGAATACGCAATGCGGTTATCGTTATGAGCGAAGGTGCGGCCGGTGTTGCGGGATTTGCCGTCCGTCAATAGCGTTACATTACCAGTGGCGATGTCATAGCGATAAATCTGGAACCACTCGCCACCGCCGATGTCCTTTGAGAATGTAAAGTAATCGCCCTTGGGGCCGAAGTGGCCTCCGCCTGTGCGGTCCGGGAAGAACGTAAGCTGCGTGCGATCACCGCCAGGCATCTTCACCATATGAATCTGCGGCACGTCGGCAAAACGTGTTCCTATAAGCATCTCTCTCTTGGTCGGATGCCAGTCCTGCAATCCAGCCGAGCGAAACTCACCATACTGGTTGGCTTTTTCCGCGATTGCCGCGGGGACGGGTGGAATGTTTTCCACCACCAGATTGTCCCCCGGCTTGAGTACTGTTGGCTGGGTCGCCGGAGCGCCCTGCGCAGTGAGTAGCGAAGAGCTCATTAAGATTGCCGCCAGTAAAACTGCAGAACGCAAATTCGCAAAAAGAGAAAAGACTTGTTTCATAACTTCCTCCATGGAGGTGGCGCAGAGAAGCCTAATCGTGCTGTTGGTTGTCGTCAAGAAGAGTGACGTATAAAAGCGGCTGCCGTTAGCGACTGACGGTTGCGATCTAAGCGGCAAGCGTCACGATTGGATCGAACTCATAGATAAAAGTTCCGCGTTTGCCGGATTTGGCCGCTCCCGCCATTGCCTTGCCGGCGATTTCGGCCTGCATGGAGTGATATTTTCGCAGCGGCCCGAACGTGAGCAGATCCAGTACCGGGGCAATCGTCATCCCGATCGCCTCTCCTAGTCTGAACTCCGGTCGCTTGCCAATCAACAAACTCGGCCGCAGAATATGCAGTGCCTTAAATGGCAGTTGGTCCAGCTCCCTTTCCATCTCGCCCTTCGTGCGCAGATAGAAATTCTTGCTTGCTGGATCTGCCCCCACCGACGACACCACAACAAACTGCTCCGCACCGGCCTTCAACGCTTGCTCCGCTGCTCGCAGGGGCAATTCCAAATCAACATGCCGAAATGCCTCTTGTGATCCTGCTTTGCGAATCGTGGTTCCCAGGGCACAGAACACGTCCTGTGCGCCGCGAAAATCTTCTGCGACTAAGCCGGCCAGATCGGCTACCCTCTGCGCAACCTTAGCGCGGGTGAGCGAAGGCAGTTCCCTGCGCCCGAATGTCAGTACTCGCGTATAGTCAGGATCGTCCACCAGCGCTCTGAGGCAAAAGCCGCCAACCAGCCCTGAGGCACCCAGTACCACTGCAGTCCGCGAATTCATGCGGACCTTCGGTTACAATTTATTTGATTGAATTTCATGCCACTACTGTAACAATTTTTTGTGGCCAACAGGTTTTTGACACGCGCTTTCTGCCGCTGCTACTATCAGATGACAGTTCACGCCATTGACATCAGTATGGCTAAGCTGTTGTGCGGTTGTCTTGAGCTTCAGCCGCTGAATCTGGTGTGGATGGTTGCTCCCGCGTTGCATGCGTCCCCGTCGTCTAGCCCGGCCTAGGACATCGCCCTTTCACGGCGGTAACACGGGTTCAAATCCCGTCGGGGACGCCAAATAATCAATGACTTAGCGTCCTGGTCGTAATTCCCACAACACTCCACAACAGTTAAGTTCATGCACGGGCCAACCTTACCTGTGCGCATGATCAGGTCCGCCAGGGCTTGCTTGTGCCTGGCGTTTGGGTACTTCTAAAACCCGAGTGTAACCGTCCATCGCGGTTTAAAGGAGGCTGCCACGAGTTCCTTGACCACTTTTCGCGTCCACGCGCCCAACGACTTGATTAGAGTCGAGAACGTAAGCCGGACCATATGGAGTTATGGCGCGTCGGCTCGAATATAATGATCAAGTGCCATGACCTCTGGCGCGAAAACACGGTCCCTACGAAATTTAATCTCGACTCGGTGCGGGAAACGACTTCGCTTGAGGTCGAATGAAGAAGACGACTGCCAAGGCCGACAGCGAACGCTTCAAGAGCGGAGCGAACCAGTATGCCGCCTACCTCGAGACGCCCGAGGGCCGTTTGCGCTCGGACTTGGCCTTTGCCAACCTGCAGGACTTTCTTCCCTTGCAGGCCAAACCTTCGTTGTTTGCACTTGATGTCGGGTGCGGCACGGGAGCGGCTGCCATTAGTCTGGCGCGACTTGGCATTCACGTCACGCTGCTGGATTCATCTCCAGCGATGTTGGATATTGCGACGCGCGCGGCTCGGGAAGCAAACGTTACGGACAAGGTCGTACTGCAACACGGCGACGCTACACAATTGGCGAACCTGTTCCCCATTCGCTCATTCGACGTAATTCTTTGCCACAACATATTGGAATACTGCAACGACACGGGTGCGGTGTTGCGCGGTGCGGCTCGCGCCTTGCGGGATTCATCGGCGATATTGTCCGTTCTGGTACGTAACCAGGCAGGCGAAGTACTCAAGGCCGCTATCCAGGCGGGCGATTTGGCCGCAGCGGAAAATGGCCTCACTGCTGAGTGGGGACATGAATCCCTTTACGGAGGCAGGGTGCGGCTATTTACCTCAGCTAACTTGCGAGCCATGCTGACAGAGGCGTCGCTGGCGGCGATTGCCCAGCGAGGTGTACGCGTCCTTGCGGACTATTTGCCGCCACGTGTTTCCCGCAGCGCAGACTACGAACGGATTTTTGAACTGGAGCGGAAGCTGGGCAGCCGGCCAGAGTTTGCCGCAGTCTCCCGGTACACACACTGCCTGGCACGTTATGCAAGTCGGTTGGCGGGGGACGGCACATGAGCAACATCCCTTTCGAAGTTGCGGGCACCGCATTCAGCGCTAAGGCACCTGATGCCACGATTGCGCTCGGGCTCGGGCTCACCAACGAGTGCAACCTCGCCTGCGCCTTCTGTTACCGAGATCCAACCCGCACTGACCGCCTCTCTCTGGATCAGGTGAAGTCCGTGATGGAACGGCTGCCGGTCCGTTCTGTGAATCTAGGCACCGGTGAGAACGGCATGCATCCAGACTTCAAAGCGATGCTGGCGTATCTCCGCAAAAAACCCATCAAGCTTACGATTACTTCCAACGGCCATAGTGTTGCTGTGTTGGAAGACGACGAGTTGCGCGCCTTTCACGATATTGAGTTTTCTCTCGATTACGCGACGCAGGCGGAACAGGATGCACAGCGCGGAAACGGCAATTGGGAGCTGATCCACCGGCAGGCAGAACGTTGCGCAAGGCTCGGCGTACCTGTAACCATTATCGCGGTCATGATGAAGGCGAACTACTTGCGTCTGGCGGAGGTCGCGCGAGTAGCAAAACAGTTTGACGCTCCCTTGCGTGTGAACGTGTACCAGGCGGTCCGGTCCGACATCTATTCGTTATCGTACCAAGAGTACTGGGAGGGGTTCCGGCGTCTCTTTGCGGAAACGGATGTGATCGCCATAGGCGAGCCGCTGGTTCGAGCCATGGCGGGCTTCCCGCCGGTGCGGGGAGGATGTGGCGTAAGCACCGTGAGGATTACACCGCGCGCTACGACACAGCCATGTGTTTATTGGCCAGGGACAGGAGGGCCTTTACCCGAGTTGGAACGATTAGGCTCAAAAGTGATCGAGACCAATCCATTCCGTGAGGCGCGGTCCTTGCCCCCTGCCTGCCAGCCTTGCGATTTTCGTGACGCGTGTCATGGCGGTTGTGCCGGGCGACGTCGCCTGCAAGGTGCGCTTCTGGAACCTGACTGCTATTGTCCCGTGATTCGGGGGCAGACGCAAAAACTGGACATCACGATGGCTGCGGCCCGGGACCTTCCCAAAGGAGAGAGCTCCTGCACCACCATCGTGATGGCGCGGAGTTGAATATGCGACGTTTCGTTCCTGCACGCAAGCTGGGCCTCTTACTATTTGCCTCCCTCATTTTCACCTTTGTGAGTAATGCTTTCAGCGCTTCACGTCTTGCAATCGTGACCGCGTTAGAAGCACAAAACAGCGCGAATACCAATTCTCAGCCTGCGCCGCGCAAAACGAGTCCACCTTACACCGGTGACCTATCTATTTTTGAAGATAAAGACCGGGAAAAGAAACTTCAGGTCGAGCGGGTGATGGACATTCTGGGAATTAAAGAAGGCACGCACGTAGCCGATATCGGGGCCGGCTCGGGATGGTTCACGGTTCGCGCGGCAAAGCGTGTGGGAAGCACTGGAATTGTCTACGCCGTGGACATCAATCCGGAATCTATTGCTTACATAAATCGGCGTACGCAACGGGACGGCATTGGCAACGTTCATGCGATCCTGAGCAACGAGGATGATCCCAGACTGCCGCAAACCAGCATTGATTCGGTGCTGCTGTTGAAAACCTATCATGAAGTCGCGCACCCTGTGCTCCTGCTGGAGAACTTGCGAAAATCCCTGCGCAGCGGAGCAAAGATCGGCATCATTGATCGCAACGGCAAAGGCGACGACCACGGCGTGTCTCGTGATGTGGTCATACAAGAAGCCGCCCAGGCGGGTTATCAATTACAAGAACAGTACGACTTTGTGAAGGGAGACGGACAAGACTATTTTCTGGTCTTCCGCTCAATTAAAAAGCAGAGCTAGACAATAATATCTGTGGCCTTGCAGGAGTAATGCCTTAACCGGAGCATGGGCTTCGGCGAACAGATCCGAGAGTCTGATTCGTGGAGATCGAGATCAATGGGCGGAACGAGTCCGCCCATTTCCTATTGGGCATTCATCGCTTATTGTGCGTTAACCCACGTGTCTGAACCTGTCAGCTTCACGGCAACGTCAGAAAAGACGAGAGTCATCGGCGTGCCGTCCGCTGTACCGTGGTGGTCCGTTGAGACAAGCAGGGGGCCCGCCTTCTTGTAGCCCGCCCACGTCGCCACTACGGCCTTCGGCTTGGCGCTTCCACCGTGGTGGAAGACCATTGCCTCGACTTGGTTGTCAGCGCCGACAAAGAGTTCCCAGGTGTCGCCGGGCGTGTAGCCAAGATTCGAAGGATATTTCACCACGACGTGTTCGGCAGAACCCTTGCCTATCGGCAGTTTCTGCTTGCCTTTATCTTCCACGCTGGCGCCGGTGTCCCAGATCACATGAAACGGGAAGACCAGCCAATACTGATCGTTGACGAACCCCGGATCAATGTCTTTCTTAACATTGTCAGGCTGGCTGTCGAGTTGAGAGCGCACGTATGTAACCTTCACCGGCTTGCCCTCCTTGTCTTTCCCTTCATAAGTGACTCGATCAGCTTTGGGCTCCCAGGTCCACGTCCGGGAGAGTTTGAGTTTGAGTGCGGGAACGTCCAGGTTGAACGTATAGCGGATCGCCTCGATTTTTCCCCACGAATCTATGCCATAGGTCTTGGCGATTTGTTCAGCAATTGGCGGGCGATTCTGCGCCCAGGAAGTTGAAGCAAGAACTAACACTCCGAAAGCCAGAAAACGGATCATCATTACCCGGATCGCATTTGTCATGGAAGTTCGCTCCTCCGTTAATTGAATTGACGTTCTATAGGAGACCGGCCAGGGCTTTAGGATACATTAATTTGCACATTGGTGTTCTGCTCAAGTGGTAGCTGCCGAATGAGCTTCGTTAGTCTGGTTAGCGCTTAATCAAAGGCCGATCCATTGCTAAACGCCAGAATCGCTTTTCGCAACTGGGATATATTCCTCAAAAGATCGCGGCGTTGCCGGCCGCAGGAACCTGCGCAGCCCGATGACCGCAACGAACACTGCCAGCGCCCCATATTCCAGCAACATAATCCAACCAGGAACCAACCACGGACGACCAAGCGTTCGCAAATGCCAAACATAGTACGTTGGGATGATGCTGATCGTCCAGATCATGATAGGGAGAGTCGTTGCTGATCGCAGGAACGGCAGCAGCCAGAGCAGGTACCATGGATATACGACCGGCGCACATAGAAGAGATGCTGCCATGGGCCATGCAAATGCGTCAGAAGACCCTGCCGTGGCCTTGCTTCTCAGCAAGATTGCGGCAAGAAAGCCGACGAGTACAGCCACTCCAACTACAATTTGCGGAGCCATCACTCGCTCGAGCATTCCAAACACTGGATCATTAAAGCGGAAACTCTGCACGTAGGTGCCGAGCGATCCGATCGGAATCCGCCCGTGGTTGATAAACGGTATGTATAGGAGTCCGACCACGACCGCCGCCAGCGCGCCGTCGCGTATACGAACACGTTTCCAGTAGAGTGGCACTAGGACAATCGGGAGCAACTTCACTGCAACCGCTAGCCCAAATGCCAGAGCTGCAACCGCGCGCCAGCGCCGCCCTAGTGCGGCGAAAGAAACCAACAGCAGCAGCACCCCAACAATATCGATGTGACCGCTGCCCGCCACTTCCACCGCCAACAGCGGGTTCCACGCATAAGCCAGAACCCAATGTGCTCCTTGCCCACTGCGTCGCAAAATGTCCAGCAAGATGAAGACAATCGCGAAATCGCAGAAGACGAATGCCACTTTCAGCGCAAAGACAGACTCATGAATCGCTGTTACGGCGCGGAAGAAAAGCTCAGCACCCGCTGGATATGGGCTCGGTAAATCCGGATTGTTCAGCATGCGAGTCTCGGATGTGTGCAAACCGCTGAGCGCTGGGTCGCTGGGAACGACCACATACGGGTTGTAGCCGAGTCGCTGTATGCGGCCGTCCCACAGATATCGGTGAACATCATCATCTGAACCCGGCTGCGTAATTAGAAATGGGATATGCCACAGAGCAGCCAACATGAATCCAATGACGATCACGCGTTGCGGAAATCTCGGTGTGGAGAAGAACTCGCGCATGGCGAGCAGGTACGCGCCCCCGGCAACCATGAGGACAATAATGAAGGAGGGTTCGCCCATGTCGCCGAGCTTGCGCGAGCAGATCGTCAACGCCACAAGCATGATTGCGCCGACCCCATACACTCTGTGGGACGACGTGATCTTCACAGGCCTTCCGGGCGAGTCTGCAACTGCGCAACCGCTTGATCCCACTCCACGAACCAGGCTGCGGTACGTGGCGCTCTCGCGGGAGCGTGCCGGAGTTCGGTTGCGAGCTGAATCAGGTCATTGGCAACGTCAATGTCATAAAATGGGGACGTGAATCCTACTGAAAGCTCAAGGGCACGGGCTTGCGACAATAGTCTCTGAAGCGCAGTGACGGTTCCCATTCCATCACCTTCGAAAAGCCCAGGATGGATGGCCTTGGCTCCAACCAGGTAGTAGCCTCCGTCATGAGTCGGGCCTACAACTACGTCATGCAAGTTGAGGATTTCAAATGCCGCTTCCAGAATGGACGATGGCAGGTGGGGGCTATCACTATTGAACGCGATGATGCGCTGCCGATTTCCATTCGCGAAATGTGCAAACACTGAAGTGAGGCCCGCGGCCAGACCATCGCCGCTTTGTGCAACCACCTGAACCTGGTCACAAACCAGAGACACCAGTTCATTCACGTCCGCGCTCGGGCACATCACAGCAACGTGAACATTGCCCAGCGATCGTGCCAGCGCGATCGTGTCATCGAGAAGACAGCGGTAAAACGTCGTGATGGCGGGCATGGGAAGGTGCTGGGCCAGTCTGGTTTTCACCCTGCCCGGCTGCGGTGCTTTCGCCATGATCACCAGCGTGCGATCGCCGTTGTGCAAATGAGCCAGGGACTGGGTAGAGGATTCCATTAGGAAATCGTTCTCGCGGGCATCATGCTGGACCTGGAGCTTCGGCCCTTCGATGTCGAAAATAATATCGCACAATCAGGGACAGGATGAACCACGCCGCTCCGACAGTGCCTCTCAGCGTACCGCTAATTTTCGATTTCCCAATTCGCGGATAATAACTCACCGGCACCTCAATGATGCGGAATCCCGCGAGAGCACCTTTCAGAATTATTTCAACCGCCCAGCCGTAAGTGTTCTCCTGTAGCGCAAGCCCGCGAAGGACATCTGCTCGCCCAGCGCGGAACGGTCCGAGGTCGCTTATCCTTAGACCATACAAAAGCCTGATCATGACAGCCGCCAGGCGGTTGCCAAATGCGGCGTGCCAAGGCATGGCCCCGGTAATACTCTGCTTCCCCAGGCGCGAACCCAGCGTAATATCGGCACGGCCGTCAATGATTGGAGCCAGGAGAAGAGGCAGCTCATCTGGGCGATCGCTGTAATCGCCGTCGAGGAACACTACAACGTCAGGGCTATTTGCGCCTGCCAGTCCTGTCAAACAGGCGCGACCGTATCCGCGACGAGGTTCGTGGAGAACGCGAGCTCCCATCTTTGAAGCGATCTCGGGAGTCCCGTCGGTTGAATTGCTATCTACAACCAAGACCTCTGTGACAAGATCGGCCGGGAGATCAGCTAAGACGCGGCCGATGGCCTGGGCTTCGTTGTGCGTAGGAATGACGACCGACACTCGCATTCGATCTTGACTCAAGTCACCACCATGGAGAGGACGGGCGGCGGCGTGCCAGCAAGGTGTCTATGCCCCACGCCCGACCCGCCCGACCGATCGCGAGTCCAAGCGATGAGAGCACCGGAACCAGCAGTTCCCATATCCATGAAGTGCCCCACTCAGATATCCAAAGGCTGCCCAGGAACAGAAACGCTACCAAGGCTGCAGGGCGCGTCAGCAGACCGAGCACCAGCAGGATGCCGAGAGTGATCTCGGTCAAGCCCTGCATAGGAGCGGCCACTGCGGCGTGATTCGCCGCCAGGGCCATGATTGCCTTCCACGCGGCCGGAGCGTGGCTCGCCTTTAGGTAATAGTTGATCAAGTTCACATAACCTGCAGAAGTATAGAGACCCTTTCCCAGATTTTCGAAAAAGACCCACACAAACATTGCGCCGATTGTCACGCGAACTATTGCCAGCCCATTTGCTGCGGGCATTGGGTTGGCTGCATTTTGCATTGGGCTTGCGTTCGTCATCATCGTGAACCTCCTATCAAGGCGTGTCAGTTTGTGACGGGAAGAGAAGACCTGAACATCTTAAGCGTTTTTTTTCGTTCCTGGTAGTGGATGCGAAAGAGCAATGTAAGTTACAGCAGGACGCAAGGCGTGCTGCACAAAAGCCAATGATGTCTCAATAGGATTCTGATTTAAGGTTGTGGAAGCCTGTACATCTGGTCCAACGCAAGATTCAATTCCAGAACATTGATCCGCGACTCCCCCAGGAATCCGAACTGGCGTAATTCAGTGTGTGCAGTCACCAACTTGCGAATGTCGGCTTCTGCAACGCCGCGGGCTTTAGCCACCCGAGTTACCTGGAATTCGGCCGCCGCAGGCGTGATATGCGGATCCAGGCCTGAGCCGGAGGCAGTGATCAGGTCAATAGGAACCGGACTGTCGGGATTCTCTGACTTTGACGCCGCAGCGTCATTCTTTACTCTATCAATCAGCTTCTGGTTGGTTGGCCCCCAGTTCGTTCCGCCCGAGTTCGTCGCGTCGTATCCGTTTGCTCCCGCTGCCGATGGGCGAGCGTGAAAATATTTGGCCGAGGTAAAAGGCTGGGCCAGGATGCGTGAGCCGACTGCAACGCCATCTCTCTTAATGAGTTGGCCGTTGGCATGGTCTTTCGCGAGCATTTGCGCCAAGCTGGTAACGACCAGGGGATAAACTATGCCGAGCAGAATCGTGGCCACTACCGTATAAAGAATCGATGTAATTAGATTCTTCTTCATATCTCAACTCCCGAGGGGACTAAGCCAGTCCCAAAGCTCGAATAACAAGGTCAATCAGCTTGATTCCGATAAACGGCACGATGATTCCACCCGCGCCGTAGATCAGCAAATTGCGCCGCAACAAGGACTCCGCGCTCATGGCTTTGTACTGTACGCCGCGCAGGGCCAGCGGTATTAGCGCAATGATGATCAGAGCGTTGAAGATCACAGCGGAAAGCACCGCAGATTGCGCCGTGGCCAGGTGCATGACGTTGAGCGCGTTCAGAACGGGAAATGTTCCCGCGAACATGGCGGGAATGATGGCAAAATATTTGGCGACGTCGTTCGCGATAGAAAAAGTTGTCAGCGAACCGCGCGTCATCAGCAACTGTTTGCCGATCTCAACGATTTCCAGAAGTTTTGTGGGATTCGAATCCAGATCCACCATGTTGCCGGCCTCTTTGGCAGCCTGAGTTCCACTGTTCATGGCCACGCCAACGTCGGCCTGCGCCAGAGCTGGGGCATCGTTAGTGCCGTCACCAGTCATCGCCACCAGTTTGCCTTCACCCTGTTCCTTTTTGATGAGGTCCATCTTGTCTTTCGGCGTGGCCTGGGCCAGAAAGTCATCGACGCCGGCTTCGCGCGCGATTGCCGCCGCGGTCAGCGGATTATCGCCGGTGATCATCACAGTGCGAATGCCCATCGCGCGGAGTTGAATAAAGCGATCGCGGATGCCGCCCTTAACAATGTCTTTCAGATGAATCACGCCCAGAGCGCGACTATTTTCGGCCACCACCAGAGGCGTTCCTCCGGAGCGGGCAATGCTCTCTACCGTGGCGCGGACTTCTTTCGGAAGATAGCCACCATTTTCCTGAAGATATTTTTCAATGGAATCGGCCGCGCCCTTGCGGATGGCCCGCCCATCAAAGTTCACGCCAGACATGCGCGTCTGTGCGCTAAACGGGACAAACACCGCCTGGTTGGCTGCCAGGTCGCGCCCGCGCAGGCCAAATTTTTCTTTGGCCAGCACTACGATCGAGCGCCCTTCCGGCGTTTCATCCGGCAGCGAAGAGAGCTGCGCCGCGTCGGCAAGCTGGTCATTGCTCACTCCCGGTGCGGCGACGAAATCGGATGCCTGACGATTTCCCAATGTAATGGTGCCTGTCTTGTCCAGCAGCAGAGTATTCACGTCGCCCGCAGCTTCGACAGCGCGCCCTGACATGGCCAGAACGTTGTGCTGAACCAGCCGATCCATTCCTGCAATTCCGATTGCGGATAGCAGAGCCCCGATCGTCGTGGGAATCAAGCAGACGAGCAGTGACACCAGCACAAAAACGGTCTGGGGCGATCCTGAGTAAATGGCAAAGGGCTGCAGAGTAACCACAGCAAGCAGAAACACCACGGTCAGACCTGCCAGAAGGATATTGAGCGCGATTTCATTCGGCGTCTTCTGCCGTTCTGCACCTTCAACCAGGGCAATCATTCGATCCAGGAAAGTTTCTCCGGGATTGGAAGTGATCTTTACTTTGATTTGATCGGAGAGAACGCGGGTGCCGCCGGTTACAGCCGAGCGGTCTCCGCCTGCCTCACGGATGACCGGCGCCGACTCTCCGGTGATAGCTGATTCGTCGACGGATGCGACGCCTTCTACGATTTCTCCGTCGCCGGGGACGGTTTCACCGGCAGAGATCAGGACCAGGTCGCCGGCGCGAAGATCAGCGGCACCCACGGTCTCTGTGCTGCCATTGGGCAGCAGCCGATTGGCCGATGTCTCCGACTTGGCCCGACGTAGAGTCTCGGCCTGCGCCTTGCCTCGCCCTTCCGCCATGGCTTCAGCAAAGTTGGCAAAGATCACGGTGAACCAGAGCCACAATGTGACTTGCAGATTGAACCCAAGACTTCCGCTGTGATGGCCTAGACTTCTTACCAGGAGCACCGTGGTCACGACGCTGCCCACCTCCACCACGAACATCACGGGGTTGCGCATCATCGTACGTGGACTCAATTTACGCAGGGAATCAATGAGCGCCTGGCGTACGATCTTGCCGTTCCATAATGATTTCGATTTGCTCTCTTTTGCTGCCATCGCTTCGACCCTCTTAGAATGTCTTTCCTGCATGCATGAGTAAGTGTTCCAGAATTGGCCCCAGGCTGAGCGCCGGGAAAAAAGTCAAAGCGCCCACGATGATGATTACGCTCACCAGCAACACTGTGAAGAGGGGAGTCGTCACGGGAAATGTTCCTTGCGAAGGCGGAACAGCTTTCTTTCGCGCCAGGCTGCCAGCTACAGCCAGCATGGGAACGATCATCAGGAATCTACCGACGAGCATAGTGAGCGCCATCGCAAGGTTGTACCAGCGATTCGATCCCAGCCCACCGAACGCAGAGCCGTTGTTTCCGGTGCCAGACGTGAACGCGTAAAGAATTTCCGACAGGCCATGCGGCCCATTGTTGCCCAGCGTTGCCAGCCCCTGCGGCAAAAGTGATGACGCCGCAGCCAATACCAGGATCATCAGCGGAAAGATCAGGACGTACAGCATGGCCATCTTTACGTCGTAGGCCTCAATTTTCTTGCCCAGGTATTCCGGCGTGCGGCCCACCATTAATCCGGCGATAAAAACTGAAAGCACCACGAAGATCAGAACGCCATACGTACCTGCGCCGACCCCGCCAAATACCACTTCGCCCAGCATGATGTTGACCAGCGGCACCAGGCCGCCGAGCGGAGTGAACGAATCGTGTGTGCCGTTTACCGCGCCGCAGCTTGCGTCCGTGGTGACGGTGGCAAACAGGGCTGAGTTCGCAATTCCGAACCTGACTTCTTTACCCTCCATGTTGCCGCCGGGCTGGGCCAGTGACGTTTGCTGGTCAACTCCCGCGAGCAGGGGATTACCGCGCGACTCCGCCCAATAGACAGTGGTTACGCCGGCAAAAAACAAGACGGCCATGGCGGCAAACACCGCCCATCCATGCCGCTGCGAACCTGTCATGCGTCCCAGGGTGTAGGTGAGTCCAGCAGGAATCACAAAGATGGAGAGCATCTCCAAAAAATTGCTGAAGGGTGTGGGATTTTCGAATGGGTGAGCGCTGTTGGCATTCATGAATCCGCCGCCATTTGTCCCCAGCATTTTGATGGCTTCTTGCGATGCGACAGGGCCCTGAGCGATGGTTTGCTCGGTAATGGTATCCATGACCGGCTTTCCGTCCTGCCCTGATACCGGCTTGCCATCCTGTCCGACTTTTTGCACCTGCTGTGGTTCGACCAGTTTCACCGTGTCATAGGGCTTGAAATTCTGGATCACGCCCTGCGATACCAGCACCAGCGAATACACCAGGCACATCGGGAGCAGGATCCATAGAGTGGACCGCGTCATATCCACCCAGAAATTGCCGATTGTGTCTTTCTCGCGCCGTGCAATGCCGCGAATGAACGCGACGGCGAGCGCTATGCCAACCGCCGCAGAAGCAAAGTTATGAAAGGCGAGGCCGGCCATCTGCGTGAGATAACTCATGGTCTGCTCGCCGCTGTAGAACTGCCAGTTGGTGTTGGTGGTGAAGGACGCCGCGGTATTGAACGCCAGATCTGGAGCTACGGCCGCTAACTTTTGCGGATTCAAGGGCAGCCATTGCTGCGTCCGTTCAAGCAAGTACAACACGATCATGGAGACGCCGCTGAACAGCAGCATGGCAACGGAATACTCCGTCCAGCGCATCTCGCGATCTTCTTCCACGCGCGTCAGCTTGTAGAGGAGCCGTTCGACAGGACGCATTACTGGATCCAGAAAGGTCTTCTCGCGAGAAAAGACCTTGGCCATGAAGATTCCCATGGGTCTGGTCACCAGTATGACAGCGGCAAAAAAGAAAAAGATTTGAAACCAGCCGTTGAGCGTCATATCAGAATTTCTCCGGCCGCAGCAGCGCGTACACCAGATAGACCATCAACAGAAGGCTGATAAACAGGATTGTCGCATTTTCCAGATTCATATGCGCCTCACTTCAGTTTTTCGCACGCGCTTGTGTATGCAATCGCGACGGCGAAAAACAAAATCGTGAAAACGATCATCAGGAGATCCATATCAGAGTCCCTCGACAGTTCCTAACTTGAAAACTGCCCATCAAAACTTCACCATCACCGCAAACCGCATAGAAGCTTCATTATTCCTGAGGTCAGGACAGAAACCTGTTCCTGCTACGCAGGTAAAGCCCGGCGTCGCAGACAGGGCTGGTCCTGGGACGAATAATGTACCCGGCACGACAGACCCGGCATTGAAATTGGGGACTACGCTTGGAAAAATGTTATCGCCGGGAGTAATGCCGCCACGGCCAGAAAAGTACGGGACATTCGCATGGCGATACCCGTACTCACTGCGGAACGTAATGTATTCTCTGGGCATCCAGTCGAAAGTGAGCGACGTGTCCCAGGCCTTGAACGGATCGCCGGGGTTCTGGGTGAAGTACGGCGAACCGGTGATGGCGTCGGCGCCATTGATAGGTGGCAACAAAGCGAGGTAGCGCCCGGGGTTATCCATCGCGCCGCCGCCGACCGTTAAGGCATATATGTCTTTCTTGAACCAGAAGCGGTTGTAGGCCATCCAGCCGGCAAAGGTCTGCTTGCGGCTGGTGGGAGTATCGTGAAAACAATTCGTGTTTAGGATGACGGTCTGTCCCTGAGCGCCAACGGCTGTCCCCTTGCCGCCATATTCGCATCCCAGGTCACCGGTAAGCGAGAAGGCCATCTTGTCGAGAAATCTGTCAGGCCGGTCGTAGTATTTGACTTCAACGCTGTTGTCCGTGTGGATGCGGGAGCGGCCAAACTGGCCGTTGCCATTGCCCAGCGTGTCTTCGCCCATACCATAATTGTTGGAGACGATTGAGAGCCAGCCTGTCGGACGCCACAAAACCTGTCCTCCCAAGCCTGGCTTGCTGCCCAATCTGCCGTAAGATTGCCAGCCATTGATGATCCAGGGCTCGATCTTCAACTTGGCAGTCGGGAACCATTGGATCCTGACGCCGTTGAAGAACCAGGGTGTGTTGGACGAAACATACGACGGCTGGTAAGCCCAGTTGTCAAAGTTGTAATAGCTGAAGAGGCCGATGTAGGAAACAAAAATTCCTGCATCAAAGTTGAGCCCATGGTTCACGTTGAAGTGATAACCGCCGTTGGCTTCGGAAAAATATTTGTACGCGCCGCGGAGATCCCACTGCCCGCGCCCCGGACTGGCATCGTTGCGTGGCGTGGTTACACCGAACATCCCTCCCATCGTCAGGATTCTTGCCCGGACATTGTCCCAGTGGAAATCGCCGCCAAAGCTGATCTGCTCTATCTGCACTTCGTTGGAGCGAAAAGTCTCGGTCGATCCCCCAAGACTGTCATCTCGGGGATGATTGAAGCTGCTGATGTAATTGGCGTCGAAGCGTATTTCCGGGGTGAAGAACTTTGAGTCCCACACCGGGTGCTTGGTACGAGGATTGCCGTTGAGCCAGGTCCAATCGGCGTAAGCGAAAGGCTCAGTAGGCTCTTCCTTTGTTGGGGTTGCCTGGGATTGCTCCTTAGAAGCGACGTTCGGGGATGGATTTGCCACGGTTGCCACGGTCGCCATGGCTCGCGAACTCGATTCCCTAGTCTCCGCCGTCGTCGCGGATGGCCCTTGCTGCGCCTTGAGTTGCGTCTCAAGCTCGGCAATGCGCGCACGCATTTGCTGCAATTCTTTAAGAACTTCCGCGTTTGCATTGTTCGGGGTAGTGGCGTTGGGAGCTGAATTCACCCGCAAATCCGCGGATGAGTCAGAATCCACTTTCTGATTTTCCGCTGCTGTCTGAGCGATAGCCGGGAGCGAACCCATTCCAGCGATCAGAATCGCGCAGGTAGCCACAGTACAGATTACTTTCGTTGAGAACCGAACTTCTCCATGATTCATGTTATTCAACCCCTTCTGGAATCTGGTTTGCACTTTTGCATTTATACGAAATATCTAACCGGCTGCCGACTTGGTGGAGCCGCTGAGCGGCGGTACCGTCTTATTGTCCATTTGACGTTTTGCCGGAGACTTTGTCGTGATCGGGACCGTCTGGTTCACGTTTGGACGGCACGTGTTTAAAAACTGCTCTCGTCTTACGGACATGCGGACAACTCTTTGTATGTTTAGCTTGAGCACCGCTTTTTCGGCTGTCACGGGCCGGTTTACCACCAGCCGAATTGTCACGGGCCGGACTAACAGACCAATGGTATTACCCTTCCGCAGATCGCGCGAAAAACCGCAAAAGCACCAAAGAAGGAAAATGACAGCTAAGAAGCCGACCATGCCGGAAATCATGAAGAACGTCACAGATCAACCTCCTGTGCGCTTTAAGCAACTTCACCAGTTGAACGCATTGGGCGTAAGGAGAGGCTAAGGAATTTGTAAATGTTTTGTAAGGACACCGTCCTTCCTGGGCACCGTGGTTTCGCTAAAATTTGAAAATCATGTCCATGGAAAACGTGAACTGGCTATTTTTCCGGCCGCCATCGTAGGGCCGCAAATACCTTTCCGATTATGGGTACATCATCAGAGATGGCGGTTGTGAGCCTAAGTGATGCTGCTGACTTCTTCAGAAAGTTGTTAATGTTTCATAAAGGCCAGAGTAGCTGGAAAGCAAGTCAGAATTGACCGCCGTTTACACTTACAAACCTTTGATGGTTTGGCTATGCCTTCCTTATGAACTTTTTAGTCTAATGATCCTGGGCGTTTCGAAGCCCCAGAAGAGGAATCATCCTATGTTGTATCGAACTATTAAGCCGCTTGTAGTGGATGCGGTTCAGGTGAAAGAGTCTGGAGAGGTCCGCACACAAGACGGCCTATTGCATGTAAAGGCGGGAGACTGGCTGGTCCGTGACAATCAGGGAAATCTTGTCCGCTGTGATGACATCAATTTCAAATGTACTTACGAATCATTGGCGGATGCAGGCAGGATCGAAGACTTGCATGAATCAAAGCCTTGTGGCTGCTGATCCGCTGGTGTTGTTAAGATTCCATTTCAAATTCGAAGTAATGATGTAAGTTTAGAGCCCGGTAAAAGACCGCCGACAGCGCGGTCTTTTCTACTAGATCAAGGTGATAAGCAGACCGATCATCGCAGCAAAGATCGCTATTGTGGTGGTCCACCCTAAAATATTCATGGCACGAGTGTTGGTCCAGCGACCCATGATCGAACGATTATTGGTAATCAGCATTACCAGCAGCATAAGAAATGGAGTGGAAAAGCCCTGCACGATGCCGGCCCAAACCAGCGCCTTCATTGGATTGATGCCGAAGAAATTGAGTCCCATGGCAAGAAATGTGAAGACGGTAATCGCGATATAAAACTTTTTTGCCTTGCGCCGGTCCACATGCAGCCCGTGCTTCCAGCCAAAGGTCTGGCAGAGATCATAGGCGGCTCCAATCGTCATTACCGGTACAGCCAGAAATCCGACACCAATCACGCCAATGGCAAACAATATGCCGGCGGCATTTCCTGCCAGAGGCCGCAGCGCCTGAGCCGCTTCCGCAGCAGTATTGATATCGCTCTTGCCGGAATGGAACAATGTGGTTGCGGTGGAGAGAATGATGAAGTACATGATCACGTTGGAGAAAAGCATTCCAGCTCCAACGTCGCGGGCGGACCGCTTTAGCTCTTCTTTGGTTGTGCCGATCCGGTCACTCAACCGCCGCCTGCCCATGGAAATGTCTTCTTCCACATCCTGGTTTGACTGCCACGTGTAGAGGTAAGCCGAGAGAGTTGTTCCGACCACGGCAACCAGCATGGCTAAGTATTCTTTATTGAAATGAATGCTGGGGACAAAGGTCCCCTTAATTACAGGCCACAGTTGAGGCTTGGCCAGGATCGCCGAACCGATATAAGCCAGCAACGCAAGAGCCAGCCAGCGGAAGATATTCCTGATGAGCGTGTATGAGCCCCATATCTGCAGGGCCAGGATGGCGGCTGTGATAGCGCAAACAATCCATCCAATCGGAACGGGTACGATAATGTTGAGAGCGGCGGCCATCCCACCCAGGTCGGCGCCAGCTTCAATGATGTTGCCGATCAACACTCCTACAAGCGCTGAATACAACAGCCACCGCGGGTAATGGTCTCTTATGACGGCAAAAAGGCCTTTGCCTGCTACCTGGCCCAGTTTGGAACACAAGTAGACTACGGCGAACATCATGGGGAAGGTTACTGGTGCGGTCCAAAGAAACGACGGGCCAAGCGTTGCGCCGGCCGCGGCATATGTTCCTATCGCCGATGGGTCATCATCGGAGGCGCCAGTGATCAGGCCTAGGCCGACAGAACGGAAAACTCCCCTTGGCACCTGCTTGTTGAGACCTTGCTCAGAACGTCTTTCTTCTTCGGGATCATACTTTCGTCTTTCTATTACAGGCTGCGTGGCCATACAACGCTTCCGCTCCAGCAAGAATTCAGTTCTGCTAATTCTGCAGTAACTACCAGTTGAGAAGCAGAGCTGCGCGAAGGAGTTGTCGGCTGAGTGTTCGTGTTCGAGACGAAAGACGTAAATTCTTTATAAAGAATCACCGGCAGGTTGAAATCGATAGCCCACCCACGGATCCGTCAGGATGTATCGCGGCGGGTCGCCGGGTTCGATCTTCTTGCGCAACTGGTTGATGAAGACACGCAGATATTCCGGCTGTTGCACGCTCTCGCCGCCCCACACAGCGTTCAGAAGAACACGATGGGTAAGGACTTTATTTGGATGTCGCGCCATGAACATCAGCAGTTCAAATTCCTTGGGAGTGAGATGGACTTCTTTGCCACGCACCCGCACCACTCGTGATTCAGGATTGATGTAGAAATCTCCGTCTTCCACAACCGCAGCGGGAGACTCCTGGGTCGCCGCCGCGCGCCGCAGGTTCGCGCGAACGCGAGCCAGCAGTTCGCTCACACTGAAAGGTTTGGTGACATAGTCGTCTGCGCCGGCGTCAAGAGCCTCAATCTTGGTCTTCTCCTCGCCTCTGACGGATAGCACGATAATCGGCACCTGTGAACGGTCGCGCACTGAGCGGCACAGTTCGATGCCGGTAATCCCGGGCATGGAAAGGTCGGTAACGATAAGATCAGGGATCCAGTCCACGGCCAGGTCTAATGCGCTCTTGCCATCGGCCGCGGTCTTGACTTCATATCCCTGAGAACTCAGTGCCGTCTTTAGAACTCGCGCAATCTGGGTCTCATCGTCCACCACCAGAATCCGGCTTCTCTCGGCCATCTCAGTTCTCTTCCTGGGTCACAATGTGAACATCCACGCATGGCGCGTTGGCTAGAAAGCGGTTCATGGCAGCCAGATACAAATATTTGCGCCAGCCATGCACCGCTGAACGCCCGAATATTACCTGAGTTATTTTGTGCTCGCGGACAAACTCAGCCACCGTGGTTGCTACGATGCTACCTTTGAGTTGGACGGTTTTGGCGCCCAGGTTCTCAGCGAAAGTCATATTTGCCCGCAAGGAACGTGTCCGGTCACCCGTTCTTCCCTTGCCTGTTTCCACATGGACCACGTAGTACTCAGCGTCCAGTCCGTGCGCCATGCGCGCACCCCGCGCAATGAGCTGCTGCGACGCCGGATTCGAACTGATGCACACCGCTACTCGCTCACTCACACCCCAGTTCTGGTCAATGCGTTTACGCTGTAGATATGATTCAAGACTGCGGTCCACCGAGTGCGTCACATGGCGGAGAGCCAGTTCGCGCAGAGCCAGTAAGTTGCCGGCGCGAAAGAAGTTGGTTAACGCCTTCTCAGCGCGCTCCAGAGGATAAATGTCGCCGCGACGCATCCGCGTCTGCAGCGCTTCTGGTGTCAGGTCGGCAAGCACTACTTCATTTGCGCGCTCCAGCACCCAGTCAGGCACCGTTTCCCGGATCTTGATTCCCGTAATGCTCTGTACCGTGGGAGAAACGCTCTCTAAATGCTGAATATTCATGGTGGAGAGAACGTCGATCTTGGCTGCAAGAATTTCCAGCACATCTTCATATCGCTTCTTGTGCCTGCTGCCTTCCACATTGGTATGCGCTAGTTCGTCTACCAGCACGACCTGTGGTTTGCGTGCAAGGATGGCGTCAACATCCATCTCTTCGAACTTCGTGCCCTTATATTCGAGCTGGCGGCGTGGCAGCACAGGAAGCTGCCCTGTGAGTTCAGCTACTCCCTTGCGTCCGTGAGTCTCCACCACGCCGATGACAACGTCTTCATCCCGCTTACTCCTGCGGATGGCTTCGCTCAGCATGCTGTAGGTTTTTCCCACCCCTGGAGCATAGCCAAGAAAGACCTTAAAGATTCCGGCGGTCTTCTCCGGGGCCGCCTGCTCCAGCCATTGTTCCGGCGTCTTGGGCACAATACTCCTTGCCGCACTCGAAGATTCGCATGAGCTACAATCAGCGCGTGAGGCCATCAACACAAGCAATATTCCGCTCACTGGCCTGTGCCGCGCTGGTGGCGCTGATCGTTCTTGTATACGTGAAATTGCTGCACGTCAATCCTACAACTGTGGCGTTGAGCTTTCTTCTTGCCATTCTCGCGGTCGCGGCAGCATGGGGTCTTAGATATGCCATCCCCATGTCAATTGCCTCAGCGCTCTGCTTCAATTTCTTCTTCTTACCACCTGTAGGCACGCTTAACATTGCTGACACGCAAAACTGGGTGGCGCTCTTTGCTTTCTTCTTCACTTCGGTGATTGCCAGCAACTTATCCGAGCGGGCCCGACGGCAAACCTGGGAAGCCCACCAGCGCAGGCAGGAAGTGGAGAGGCTCTACACTTTTAGCCAGCAGTTGTTGGTCGCTGAGAATGTAGTGGCGCTTTTGCAAACTGTTCCCCGTTTTGTCACTGAAACCTTCGTAGCGCAGGAATCTGCGGTCTATGTTTCCAGCAAAGACCAGATTTACCGCTCCGATCCGGATCGCCAGAATCTCTCAACAGAACAGCTGAAAGATACTGCAGCGCGGGGCGAGTTGTTCTTCGACCACGTGCGCATGCTCGCCGTGGCTCCTTTGCGCATGGGAATCAGAACAGTAGGCGCGTTCGGCTTGTCCGGCGAACTCCCTTCCCGCGCGACGATGGAAGCCGTCGGCAGTCTAATCGCAACCGCAGTGGAACGAGCCAACGCGGTTGAACGCCTGACACACACAGAAGCCGCGCGAGAAAGTGAACGGCTGCGCTCTGCGCTGCTGGATTCGGTTACCCACGAGTTTCGCACGCCCCTTACTTCGATCAAAGCGTCCGTAACCACACTGCGTTCCGGAACCAAATTGAATCTCGAACAACAGGAAGATCTGCTGGCAGTCATCGAAGAAGAGAGCGACCGTCTCAACCGAGTGATCGGCGAGGCCGTGGAGATGGCCCAACTCGATGCAAAAGAGGTGCGGCTTGATCTGGTTCCACACCAGATGCGCGAAGTTGTCGAAGCAGCGCTGGCCGAGTCAAAGCATTCATTAGCGGACCATCCCGTGGAAGTCCGCCTGTCGGAATATCTTCCTCCCGTGCTGATGGACGCGGTCTGGATCAAAAAAGTGCTTCGTCATCTTCTGGAAAATGCTGCCAAGTATTCGACGCCGGGGTCGCCTATTTTTGTCAGCAGCGAGGTAAAAAACGATCGCCTTATTACCAGCGTCGCCGACCGCGGCGCCGGCATTGATGACCTGGAACGATCCATGATCTTTGACAAGTTTTATCGCGGGCAAAGCCAGAGGTATCGCGTTCAAGGCACAGGAATGGGCCTTGCCATCGTTAAAGCTATTGTTGAGGCCCACAGCGGCCGCATCGAAGTGACCAGCCAGTTAGGACATGGATCAGTGTTTTCGTTTGGGCTGCCACTGGCTTTCCCGGCAAACCGTTCGGAAGCGAATTCTTAAGTTATTTTACGGTTCCTTTCCGGAAGTTTGATGTTTTCTTTCCGTACCCTTTATCCATTCTTAATGCACTCTTGATGACTTCTTAGCGCAATAGAAGTGCCGGTTAAGCGCTGCTTTGCGCAATCGCCTGTTTTGTTTGTCCGAGCACAAGTATATTGATTGCATTGCGATGTGCTGCATTTCCCGTCTGACCTGATTGACGACGTTAGCCTGTGCTGCTGACGCCTATCTTAGTGTTTTCCCATATTTGCATAAGAGAAATTTTAGGGCGGCCCACAGGTACTATTGTTCACTTATGAACAGATTCTCGTATAGTCTTCATTCATGATCTGAATGAATGAATTCGCAAACTGCTCTTTCCGGATCCAGATGCCCTGATGCAGCGGTGCTTTGCGTCGATGATGACAACGTAATCTTGGATATCATCAAGTTGACGTTGGAAAAGAACGGATTTTCAGTTTTCACCGCTTCCAGCTGGCGTCGCGCCCTGGACGTTTTCAGAGAAACTTCTATTGACCTGGTCATGCTCGACTATGAAATGCCGGACATGAAGGGGCACGAAGTTGCCATGCAGATCAGGAGCATCGATCCAGAAGTACCAATCATTTTGCATTCTGGCTCCTGCAACATTCCAGACATTGCTACAAGAGTCACGGACGCCTTTATCCGGAAAGGTGTTGAGCCGTACATTCTGGTGGCTGCCATTTCAAATCTGATAATGAAAAGTCGGGCGCACCGCACTCGCGCTGTACGGCATGGATAGAGCTGGCGCAGCAACAATGATGGAAAACTCTCTCCGCGTCTTACTAGTCGAAGACAGCGCAAACGATGCAGCGCTGATTGTCCGGCATCTTGGGCAGGGAGGCTATGACGTTGCATTCGAGCGCGTGGCTACACCGGCCGATGTAAACAAAGCTCTTGAGCAACCCTGGGATCTTGTAATCTGCGATTATTCGATGCCGCACTTCTCCGGCACGGAAGCTCTTAAGATGATACGAGCTAGAGGCTTGGACACGCCGTTCATTTTTGTATCGGGGATGATAGGCGAAGAAACCGCCGTTTCAGCTCTGAAACTTGGCGCACAAGACTATGTTATGAAAGGGAGCCTAAAACGGCTCCTGCCCGCAATTCAAAGGGAGCTCCTTGATGCGCAAGCGAAGCGAAAACGCGAGCAACTCGAGCTTCGGGTAACGCAATTAGAGCGTTTTGAGGCCATTGGAAGATTGGCTGGCGGCATTGCTCACGATTTCAATAATGTCACTGCTGCCATTCTCGGTCTAGCTCACTTAGGATATGAAGAAGCATCCCCCAGTGATAAGGCTCGTGAACGCTTTCAGAAGATACAGGATCACGCCCGACACGCGGCTGCTCTTACCGCACAGCTTCTGGCCTTTGCCCGCCGCCAGGTCCTGCAGCCCCGCTACCTGAGTCTGAATGAATTGATTTCGGAAACAACTGATCTTCTACGGACTGCTATTGGAACATCCCTTGAATTCAAGGTTATCCTCGCGCCCGATGCGCATGTCATCTGCGCCGATCCCACACAGATCGAGCAAATTCTAATGAATCTCTGTTTAAATGCACGAGACGCAATGCCGAATGGAGGGCGTCTGATTCTTGAAACCAAAAACGTGGAAATTGGCGAGGCGTTCTGTCGTATTCATTCCTACGGCACTCCCGGAAGTTACGTGTCGCTCCAGGTATCGGATACTGGGATTGGAATGGATCAGGAAACGCTTAAACGAATATTTGAGCCATTTTTCACGACCAAAGAACTGGGCAGAGGAACAGGGCTGGGACTGGCGACGGTCTATGGTCTCGTTAAACAACACGAAGGTTTCATCAATGTTTATAGCGAGCAAGGCAGAGGGACAACGTTTCACCTGTATTTTCCCGCTCGTTCAGGCACGGCAGAAAAGCGAGTGCAATCTTCGATCGACCTACCCTCGAAAGGAACAGAAACAATCCTGCTCGCAGACGATCATCATGGGTTGCGAGAGATCGCAAAAGAGATTCTCTCTTCTAGCGGCTATACGGTGATCGCGGCCCGGAATGGGCACGAGGCCGTAAGTTTGTTTGAGAAGAATAAGGAGGACATTCAGTTGGTGATTTTGGATGTGGCAATGCCAGGTCTGGCGGGACCGGAAGCGTATGACCAAATGCTGCTTCTGAAGGCTGCCTTGCCCGTGATCTTCGTGACGGGGTATACCGCGGACTCCGCTTCATTAAATGCTCGCATCGAAGCCGGCGCTGTGTTTCTGCAAAAACCGTATGGCCCGCCTGAGCTTACCCGCAAGGTCCGCAGTATGCTAGATAACAAATCCTTCAATGAGCGCCTTAGAGCTAAGACGCCCTCTGGGTCCGCCTAGCTCGTGGGTAATCAAATAAATCACTCAGTCGCAGACTCCTGTTGTTTTCAGCTCAATCTTTACAAAATGCTGCGGAATACAGGAAAAACGACCTGTGGGCGCGTGGTCCATCTAGCCTCGGTGTGTGGAAGCCTCTAACAAACCAGCCCTAGCATGGCATGCCGTGCTAGATGTCTACTTGTTATTATTCAAGTGCGAGTCATTCCCGCGAAAACAAAAGGTCTCGTCCAAAATACTCCAGGGTGTTCAGTCTTGCCCCAGGGTGCTCGGCGGTTTGAACTGTAACGCCATTTTCCGCCAGCTTGACAAGTTGACGCCGCAGATACTTCATGTCGGTTGGCTTGGTAAGGTAGTTATTAGCCCCCGCCTCATAGCCTTTTTGGACGTCTTCAGGTCGCCCTTTGGAAGTAGTGATGATTACGTAGGGTGCCTTATCGCCGCTGGTCGATCTTATACATTTGCAGAGTGCCAGACCGGAGAGACGGGGCAGTTCCCAATCGACAATGCATACATCCACACACTGGGCCTTGAGCAATGCTTGGGCAGTCTCGCCATCGGCGGCGGAAACAAAAGTGTGCCCCCAATTTATCACCGACCGCTCAAGCACCATGCGAGCGAGCAAATCAGCATCCGCGATTAGAATCTTGAGAGATGGCATCATAGATATCTTATCGGCGAATGAGCGGCTTTCCTTTAGGACATTGCAAAATAGTGCTTTTCTAATAAAAGTATTAGCTTTATTGAAAACGAGGGTACCTCAGTACCGCCACCAAAACATCGCAAGGCGGGCAAATTATGATTTTTAACACGACACCGTATATTTTCCAGCGACGTTTCGAATCTACTGTTATAGAAGCAGGTTTCATCCCTCAAGCTAAATTAAAGGCCAGAGATCCCGGAAGGCTTTGGCCTTACTTTTTGCGCAAACATCAAGCACTCGAATTTGGCAAGTATTTACATAGTTGAAAACTTGCTCAGTCACGAATGCCCTCCGCCGCAGGGATTTACAGTTTTTGTACCTTCGTCAGCCCGCCTTTGTTTCCTGCGACGACTTAAATAAATAGATGTAAGCCAGCCGACCAGGCTGCAACCGAAAAGCACAACGCCCAGCCATATAGTAAGCATATCCATTGGCAATTCTCTCCAGAAGCGGGTTTGGGATCATGGTTGGGGCTCCAAAACTTCTTGACTGTAAACACATTGTCCCTTCCCGTGAGCCAAAGCGCTCAATTTGGAAACATCTGCGCGGCACAGACGTATAGAGCCATGCGCATAGTTCCAGGAAATATTGAAAAACGTGGCGACGATCTACGCGTAGGCAGAGATTAAGAGGAATGGGAGAGCGGAGGAGGACGACGACTAAGATTGAAGTAGAGCAGTTCTGGCTGGACCGGTTTCTGCTTTTGCTCTAAGGCTAGCGTGGCCCAAGCGCGGTCGCGTGGAGCATAGATGAGCGCATATGAGAACAGACGAACCAGAAACTGGAGTGGAGGCAATAGCTTCTTAAGTTTGGTCGTCTCAGGCATCGCAGGGCTATTGTTTAGATCGTCAGTCATCGAGATAACCGGAAAAAGCAAACAGATCACGCACACCAGCGCAATACAGGCGGTTACGCGGCTCCGCTCGCTGCCGTCTGAGCCGAAGCAAAGCGCGAAGATCCAAAATACTCCCACAGACACAGCGAGCCAGCCGAGATTTAGCCCAAGCTCCATTGAGACTCCCATCCAGCATAAACCACAATGTATCCGCGTTCATGGGCGGGCAAAAAAATGTTGATCCAGAAAACGCAGCGCATTTTCAGCAGATTTTCAGCAAGGCATTCTAGAGTGGATAGTCCAGATTGATTTTTCCACCACTGCTATTGGCGTTCAGCTCCAACGCGCATGGTCCTGATATTCGTTATCCTCGTCGCTGCCGTGGTCGTGGGCATTCTGGGCTTCGCAGCAACCAAGCCCAACACCTACCGGATCCAACGCTCGACGAGTATCAATGCCCGTCCGGAAATAATCTTCGACCTCATCAACGATTTCCATAACTGGAGTATCTGGGCACCACACGACAATATGGACCCGACCATGAAGAGAACGTATAGCGGACCGCCAACCGGCACGGGCGCAGTCTCGGAATGGGTCAGCAATGGACGCGCGGGCAGAGGGGGAATGTCAATAGTTGAATCCGTTCCGACCAGCAGAATTTGTGTCCTGGTCGATTTCGTGAAGCCGTTCGAAACCCACAATCTCAATGAGTTCAATTTGGAACCTGCCGGAGATGCCACCACCGTTACTTGGACCATGGAAGGCATGAATCGCTATCCGATGAAGCTTATGGGTATTTTTGTGGATATTGAGAGCATGTTTGGGAAGCACTTCGAGACGGGTCTCAAGACCCTGAAGATTGTTGCTGAAAGGTGAGCACACAAAAGCTGAGCCTTGAAATCGTACGATCAATTCTGCCAGCCGCCACCCAACGCTCTATAAAGCTCTACCAGCGCCAACAGTTCGTTCCTCTGCGCTTGGGCCAGGTTGAGTTCCGCGGAGAAATAATTTGTTTGATTGGTCAAGACCTCAAGATAGCTGGTCGCGCCTCCTTTGTATCGGAGATCGGAAAGCCGCGCTGCATCCTGAGCTGACCGCGTGAGCAATTCCTGCTGGACGCGAAACTCCTGTGTCTTGCGGTACCCAACCAGCGCGTCAGACACTTCCCGAAAAGCCCCCTGGATCGTCTGCTGATAAAACAGAACTGCTTCCTGCTTCTGGGCCTCCGTAAGCCGGACATTGTTGCGAAGCCGGCCACCCTCAAAGATCGGCTGTGCCAGTTGTCCGCCAAAACTCCACAGGCCGGCAGGGCCGCTGAAAAGACTCGTCAATGCCGAACTCTGATAGCCGGCATCGGCTGTCAGGTTGATTTGCGGAAAATAAGCGGCTTTGGCCACGCCAATTTGGGCGTTGAAAGCAATCAATTGTTGTTCCGCCTGGCGAATATCAGGCCGGCGCTCCAGCAGCGCAGACGTGAGACCCGCAGGAACTTCGGGAGCATGGGGCTGATCGGTCAACTTACGTCCGCGCGCCACCGATCCAGGATTCTGCCCCAGCAGAGTGCTGATGAAATTTTCCTGCTGCTCAATGCGGCGCTCAAGATCGGGAACCTGCTCTGCCGCAGTGTAAACCAGCTGCTCCGCCTGGCGCACGTCGAGCATTGATGTGGCTCCATGGTCCGCGAGTGACTGTGTAAGCTTGAGCGAATTCTGGCGCGAGCCAAGAGTGCTTTGGGAAATCTCCAGTTCCAGATCGAGTTCACGAAGCTGAAAATAAGCGGTGGCAAGATTGCCGACCAGAGTGCTGACAACTTCCTGTTTGGCCCATTCGCTGGCCAGCAGGCTCGCTCGTGCCGCCTCGGTCGCGCGTCGATACTTACCCCAGAAATCCAGCTCCCACGCAAGAGAGATCGTCGCCTGGGTGGCGCTCGATTCGAATGCCGGAATGAACTTGGTTTGCGCGCCGCGCTGATCACTGGCAGCGGCCCCGGCAGCGACTGAGGGAAGCTGGTTTGCGCGCGTGATTCCCAGCTGCGCCTGCGCCTGCAGGATGCGTGAGGCCGCGATGCGAACATCGAAATTCTGGTGGAGAGCGGTGCGGATCAGCTTCTGCAGTTCTTCATCAGGATAGACATCCCACCACTTCTGATCGCCGAGCGAAAGAGCGCCTGTCTTGTCTGCCTGCTCTGGCACCGATCCCCGATACACAGTGGGAACGTCAACTTTGGGCCGCTTGTAATTTGGACCCACTGTGCAACCGCCCAGCAGCAATGACAATAGCAATGCAGCAAAAAGACACTTCATATCAGTCGTCTCCATGGGAGGGATTCAGCTTGGGCGCGGCCGTGGCCGGCGCATCAGCGCCACGGACCTTGTTTGCAAGCCGCTCCACCAGGACAAAAAGCACAGGAATAATAAAGATGGCAATACATGTGGCAGCCAGCATTCCTCCAATCACCGTGGTGCCCATGATCTGCCGCGCCACCGAACCTGCTCCGCTTGCCGTCCACAACGGCACGCAGCCCAGGACAAAAGCGAAAGAGGTCATCAGGATGGGACGCAGCCGAAGTCTCGCCGCCTGCATAGCCGCATCAACCAGCGGCGTGCCGCTCTCATACCTCTCTTTGGCAAATTCAACGATCAAGATTGCGTTCTTGGCGGCCAGACCAATGAGCATCACCAGACCAATCTGTGAATACACGTCAGTCTCTATCTGCACCATGTACGACGGTACAAACGCGCTAAGCACGACCCTGCGCAGCCACAGCACCGCGAACGCGCCAAATACTGCCACCGGCGTGCTTAGCAGCACGCTGAACGGCAGCCACCAGCTTTCGTACAGGGCCGCAAGAATCAGGAAAACGACGAGAAGCGAGAACCCAAAGATGGCCGCCGGCGGCACGCCTTGCTGCGCTTTCTTTTCCTGGAAAGATATTCCCAGGTAGTCATAGCCCATTTCAGGCGGCATTGTCTGGGTAAACACTTCTTCCAGCGCCGCCATAGCCTGGGCAGAGCTATATCCAGGAGCGGCGCTGCCATTGATCTGAGCGGAACGATACTCATTGAATCGCATGGTGAATTCAGGACCGGCGCGGGACTCGAACTTTGTAAGCGCGGATAGCGGCACCATCTGGCCGTTGCTGTTGCGCACATAAAACTGGCCAACATTCTCCACTCGATTCCGGTATTCGCCTTCTGCTTCAACATAGACCTGCCATTGACGACCGAAACGATTGAAGTAATTTATGAATGAGCCTCCCATGAAAGCCTGAATGGTCCGGTAAACATCCTTGATGTCCACGCCCTGCTTGAGCGCTTTGTCGCGGTCCACGGTAATAAACTGCTGGGGAACACTGGGCAGAAACGTTGTGCTGACGCCGGCAATCTCCGGGCGCTTGCGGGCCGCTGCCATAAATTTCGTCATATTATCGGCAAGGAACTGAATGTCTTTACCCGCACGGTCCTCAAGGACAAACGTAAAACCGCCGGAGGTTCCCACGCCCGGAATCGCAGGAGGCGAAAACGAGAAAGCGATTCCCTGCGGGAGCGACCCTAAGTTCCTGTTCACGCTTTGCCGGATGAATTGGTACTGTTCCTCTCGTTTCTTGCGGTCCGTCCATTCGTTCAATGTCACAAAGAAAAATGCGTTGTAGCTCGAGCGCGTAAGACTCAGCAGGCTGAAGCCGATGACGCTGGTGATCGATTTGACGCCGGGCGTTTTGGACAACATGTCTTCAACTTGCCGCGCAGTGGCTTCAGTCCGTTGCAGTGAAGCAGCATTCGGAAGCTGCAAATTCAGGTAGAGATAGCCCTGGTCTTCGTCAGGCAGGAAGCTCGAAGGAAGCCTGGCGCTGAAGAATCCAGCGGCAAGCCCGCATCCCACCAGGACCAGGACGGCAACAATGCTTTTACGGACCAGTGCGCCGGAGAGACTCACATACCTGTCAGTGGCGCGGCTAAAAACGCGGTTAAACCACGCAAAAAACCTTGCCAGCAGACCTTTACTTTTCGTCCTCGGTCGCAATAACAGCGCTGACAAGGCCGGGCTGAGTGTGAGCGCGTTGAAGGCGGAGAGCGCAACTGAAATCGCAATTGTCACGGCAAACTGCTGGTACAGGCGGCCAGTGATGCCCGGTATAAAGGCAGTCGGAATGAAAACCGCCGATAACACCAGCGCTATGCCCACCACCGGCCCGGAAATCTCTTTCATCGCCTGGAACGTTGCGTCTTTCGGCGACATGCCTTCTTCAATGTGGTGCTCCACGGCTTCCACAACCACAATCGCATCATCCACTACGAGTCCGATGGCCAGCACCAGGCCAAAGAGAGACAACGTGTTGATGGAAAAACCGAAGAGGGGAAAGAACACAAACGTACCAACCAGAGACACTGGCACGGCCAGCAGCGGGATCAAAGTAGCTCGCCAGCCTTGAAGGAATATGTACACAACAACAATCACCAGCACAATGGCAATGACCAGAGTCTGCAGGATCTCTTTAATTCCTTCGGAAACCGCGCGCGTGGTGTCGAGCGAGATGCCGTAGTCAATGTCTTGCGGCAGTCGCTGCCTGACCTCAGCCATCAACTTCTTTACGCCATCCGCAGCCTGGACGGCATTGGAACCAGGCAGCTGGTACACGGCGATGATGGCGCTGGGCTTTCCATTCAGCCTGCCGATTACCGTATAGTCCTGGGCCCCGAGTTCCACGCGTGCAACGTCCTTGATGCGAACAATCCCGCCATCTGGCGCGGCACGAACCACAATCTGTTCAAACTCCTCGGGCGAGGTCAGACGGCCCTGGGCGCGGACCGAATACGTAAATTCCTGACCTTTGGGTGAAGGCTCACTGCCAATTTGCCCTGCCGGATTTACGGCATTTTGTGACTGGATGGCATTGACGATCTCAGGAACGGTGATGCCGAGTTTAGCCAGCTGATCTGGCCGGACCCACAGCCGCATCGCATATTTGCCGGCTCCAAAAATCTGCACGCTGCCGATTCCGGGGACACGCGTGAGTTGGTCATTGAGGTTGATGAACGCATAATTGGAAAGAAACTTTGCGTCGTAGGTTGAGTTCGGAGAATAGAGACTGATCAGCATCAACGGTGCTGTCAGGGTCTTCTGTACCGTCACGCCCAAATTGGTAACTTCTATCGGCAACTGGGAAGCGGCCTGTGTCTCGCGTATCTGCGCCAGGATAAGGTTAGTGTTTGGGTCGGTCTTTACGTCGAAGTCGACGATCTGCCGCATCTCCCCGGTCGATGAGTTGACGGAGTACATGTAGTTCATGTTGTCCACGCCGCTCATTTGCTGCTCAATGGGCGTGGCCACAGATTGCTCCACAGTCTGCGCGTCTGCGCCAACGTAAGTCGCCTGGATTTGTACTTCAGGAGGAGCGATACTGGGGAACTGGGACACCGGCAGCGTAAAGATCGTAACCGCACCAACGATTACCATCAGGATGGAAATCACCATCGCAACAATCGGTCGATTGATAAAGAACTTTGACATGGCTACTTACCACCGTTCGTGGCCGCCGCAGGTTTGGGATTAACCACCAGGCCATCTCTTACCTTTTGCACGCCTTCCACAATCACGCGCTCGCCCGGTTTTACATTTCCCTCAATGATCCACTGGTTGCCGACCCGTTCACCTACGGTCACCGGCCGGATATTTACCTTGTTGTCCGGGTTCACAACAGCAACCTGATAACTCCCCTGGACTTCACTTACTGCCCTTTGAGGAACCAGCAGGGCGTTCTGACGCGTATTCACCGATGCGCGAACCCGTCCGTATCCACCCGGACGAAGGAGGTTGTTCGTGTTGGGGAAGACGCCCGCGATCCTTATCGCTCCGGTAGCCGGGTTTACTTCGCGATCAGCAAAATAAATCGTTCCAGTTTTTTCATACACACTCCCGTCCGCCAGCACCAGTTGCAACGGTATGCGCTTTCTTTGTTCCTCCACGCTCGCTTCGGTAGGAAACCGGCGATGGAAATCCGTGAACTCACGCTCACTCACGGTGAAGTAGGCTTTGATGGGGTCCACTTGCGATACAGAAGTCAAAACTGAATTCGCGCCAACGAGATTTCCAATCTGCACCAGTGCAATGCCGGCAATCCCGCTCACCAGTGATGTGACCTTGGTAAATTCCATATTTAATTCAGCCTGCTCCACCAGCGCCTGGGCGGCCTGCACTGACGCTTTTGCCCCAAGCTGGGCCTGAACATCGTTGTCAAGCTGGCTCTGCGCAATGGCTTTTTCCTGCGCCAGGGGCTTGTCTCTTTCAACGTCCTGGCGGGCTTTCCCTAGCTGCGCCTGGGCTTGTTCCAGTTGCGCCCTGGCCTGATCGAGCGCGGCCTTGAAAGTGCGAGGATCGATCTCAAACAACACTTGACCCTTTTTAACGACCGAACCTTCCTTGTAGTCCTGCTTGATGACGTATCCCGATACGTGCGGCTGGATCTGCGCATTCACGTATCCATCCAGCACTGCTACCCATTCACTGACTATCGGCACGTCTTTCTGGACAATCTCAGCAACTTCCACGGCAGGCGGGGGAGGCGCGGGATTTGCCTGCGTGCTGCTGCACGCCGTGAGGGACAAGAGAGAAACCGCGAGCGCAAGGTTTGCTGCCAAATTCCTTCGTAATTCGCCACTATGAATCATCATGATCGTGCGGCTCCCGCGCTGACAAAGGATGCGCAGCGCACATTTTTGGAATTGTTTCAGACCGAACGCTGGAACGGCGCCAACTGGACGACGGGTAGCTGCCGAGCCCTTGCGACATTGGAGTCGGCCATGGCGCCAAAAGTCGCGCTTTATTTTACAGCGCTTTGCAGGGGAAACCCGGAATCGATTGTTCTAAGTGCGAAATTTCCGCAATCCATCCAGCACACGTCAGGTATGAATTCGCGACCTGTTGAACTCCGCCAAGTGGCTATAGCGCTTTCTGAAGTAGTTCCAGAGTTAATTTTTTCAGGCGTACAGGATCGGCAATCTCCGAGCCCTCCGCGACCAGCGCTAGCTCGAACAGAAGCTCAATGGAATCACCGACCGCCGGGTCCTCACCGTTGGCAACAAAGCGGTCGAACAGGCGCGCGACAATCGGATGTACTGGGTTGAGTTCCATAATGCGCCGCTGTTTTGGACCGCCACCCTTACCCTTTTGCAGAAGGCGTTCCAAATGCGGACTGTACTCGTGTTCCTCTGTCACCAGGCACGCAGGGGAATCAACCAGCCGGGTAGACAGCCGGATCTGCTTCACGTATTCGTCCAGCTTTTTCTGGCTCGCCTGAAGAAAGCTGGCATACTCCTCTTCCTTTTTCTTGACCTGTTCTTCAATCTGCTTTTTTTCTTCTTCCGTTCCCAGGGTGAATTTTCCTTTGGTAACAGACTTCAGTCGCTTTCCTTCAAACTCATGGAGGTGCTGTACCACCAATTCATCCACCGGATCGCTGAGGTAAAGCACCTCATAGCCCTTCTGCTTCGGGACTTCGGAGTGCGGAGAGTTTTCGATGACCTTACGCGATTCGCCCGTCAGGTAAAAGATCTCCGTCTGCTCCGATTTCATTCTCTCTACATAAGCTTTTAGAGTAGTCAGCTCTTTGGGATCGTGCGAAGTCTCAAACAACAGGAGTGGAGTCAGTTTTTCTTTGTTTTCGTAATCTGAGCCCATGCCCTCTTTTAGAGCTCTTCCGAACTCGCGCCAGAACTTAGAGTACTTATCCGACTCTTTCTCGCGCATCTCCGTGAGAGATTCCAGAACTTTTCTTGTAAGCCATTTGCGAATCTGCGTGATGTGCCGGTCCTGTTGCAGGCGCTGGCGGGAAATATTGAGCGGCAAATCGCTGGAATCCACTACTCCTTTGATGAAGCGAAGATACAGGGGCAGCAGGTCTTCACACTTTTCCATCACCATCACGCGCCTTGCGTACAGCCTGAGGCCGGTTTCCGTACCGTGGTAAAAAAGATCATGCGGAGCCTGCGAAGGGATAAACAGCAGCGCCTCGTACTCAAATGTTCCTTCAGCCTTGAGCGGCACCACTTTGAGCGGTTCGGTCCAATCACCGGCAAGGTGTTTGTAGAAATCGTTGTAGTCGCTCTCGCTGACCTCCGAACGGCTGCGCGTCCAGATAGGCTTCATCGAGTTCAGCGTCTTGGTCTCGATCGTGATTTCTTTGGTTTTGTCTTCCGCCTCGCCAGGCTCCTGCGCTGGGCCCTCATAAATGATGGGATGAGCGATAAAGTCTGAATACTTGTGGACAATCATCGCCAGTTTCCAACGATCGGTATAGTCTTCAATTCCATTTTCGGCATCTGGCGGTTTGAGATGAAGAGTGATATCGGTCCCGCAACCCGCCTTTTCCGCTTCCGCCAGTGTGTAGGTTGCATCCCCATCGGATTCCCACCGGGTAGCGGTAGCTTCGCCGGCACGCCGCGTGACAATGCTTACCTTGTCGGCCACCATGAAGGCGGAATAAAATCCGACGCCGAATCGTCCGATCAGGTCAGCAAAGCCTTCCTCCGACTGTGCCTCTTTTATGCGCTTCCTCAGTTCATGCGTTCCTGAGCGCGCAATCGTGCCGATATTTTCAATAAGCTCCTGACGGCTCATGCCAATCCCGGTGTCGCTGATGGTCAAAACCCGGGCAGCAGTGTCCGGCTTGAGGCGGATTTCGTATTTATGATCGTTTGGGATCAGTTCGGAATTGGTCAGAGCTTCAAAGCGCAGCCTGTCCAGGGCGTCCGAAGCATTGGAAATCAGCTCTCTCAAAAAGATCTCTCTTTGTGTATAGAGAGAATGGATCATCAGGTGAAGGAGACGCGTGGTTTCAGCTTGAAATTGAAATGATTCAAGAGGTGTGACAGTAGCCATCTTTCTTTCTCCCCAAGATGTCTTCAGTTGCTATTTGCGAACTGAAGAAACACCTTCACTAGCTGTGCTGGAACTACAGGATTGCAATGTAATACTACAAAGCAATTATTCCATCTTCAAGCCTCAAGCCTTGATTGGCTTGAGTAATTCATTCGTCAGCTCGTCCATCACTGCTGTAAGTGACTCTCGCCAGGGCGGCAGCGTCACGTTAAAGACATTACCCAGTTTCTTATTGCAAAGACGCGAGTTATGCGGTCTCGCGGCTGGCGTAGGGTACTGGCTGCTTGCTATCGGAATTATTTTGGCCAGATTTCCTTTCGATAAGCCATGCCTCCTCATCTCTTCCACAATCGCGGTTGCAAACTCATGCCATGAGACGCTTCCGGCAGCGGTCATGTGATAGATGCCGCGCCGATCACCCAATGCCTCTCCTATCGAGATCTTCGCCGACGAGGATTTCGCTATCAATTGCTCAATGATCTTCCGGGTCGCATCCGCTAGCTCCCTGCTCCAGGTCGGCGCTCCTACTTGATCGTCAACGACTCTCAATTCCGTACGTTCCACTGCCAGCTTGAGAATCGTGTTCAGGAAATTCTTGCCGCGGCCGCCATACACCCATGAAGTTCGAAATATCAGATGATTTCCTCCCACTGCCTCAACACTCCGCTCGCCACCGAGCTTGCTTGCACCATAGACGTTGAGAGGAGCCGCAGGATCGGCTTCCTGATATGTGGAAGCACTTTTTCCATCAAAAACATAATCGGTGGAATAAGTGACAAATAATGCACCCAGCCGCGTCGCCTCTTCCGCCATCGCGGCTGGCGCTTCAGAATTTATCTTCATTGCGGCTTCTGGCTCAGATTCTGCCTGGTCCACCGCCGTATAAGCTGCTGCGTTTATCAATATAGACGGCTTTATCCTGCGAATCTCCGCGCGCATGCCGTCAATATCCGTCAGATCGAACTCGGGCCGTCCTGCGCTGATGACCTGACCCAGTCCCTCGAACTGCCGGTTGGCTTCCCATGCCAACTGGCCGTTACGTCCAACAATCACGATTTTCAGATCAGATTGATTCATCATCTAACCACTGGACCGTTTTTGTAATGGGTGCGGCCCGTTAGTGCGGCGTAGCGCCATCAATATATATTCGTATGCTCAGTCCTGATTAGAACGCGGGGCGTTCCAAAAGTCCGAAAAGATACTGGCCGTATCCATTTGAGCCATGGGCCGCGGCCAGTGCTTCGAGTTCGGCGGCCGTAATGAACCCAAGGCGGAATGCTATCTCCTCAGGACAGGACACCTTCAATCCTTGACGCTTCTCTATGGTTTGAATGAAAGAAGCCGCTTCAAGCAGAGAGTCGTGCGTGCCGGTATCCAGCCACGCCATGCCCCGGCCAAAGATTTCGGCGGAGAGCCGCCCACGCTGAAGATACCACCGGTTAACATCCGTGATCTCAAGCTCGCCTCGATTGGAAGGCTTCAGCTGCGCAGCCACCTCGACTACCTCTGGGTCGTAAAAGTACAACCCCGTCACGGCGTATCGGGACTTAGGAGCTTTGGGTTTTTCTTCAATGCTTAGCGCCTTGCCTGCGCTATCGAATTCGATGACTCCATAGCGCTCAGGGTCGTTCACAGCATAGGCAAAGACCGTCGCGCCTGCTGTCCGTGCAGAAGCCTGCTGGAGATTAGTTGATAAATCCTGTCCATAGAAAATGTTATCCCCCAGAATCAGGGCACTTGGACTTCCTGCAAGGAATTTCTTTCCGATAATGAACGCCTGGGCCAGGCCCTCCGGTGCCGGTTGTACCGCGTAACTTAGCTGAATGCCCCACTGATGTCCGTTCCCAAGCAATTGCTCAAAACGTGGCGTATCCTCCGGGGTGGAAATGACCAGGATGTCCTTGATCCGGGCCAGCATGAGTACGCTGATGGGGTAATAGATCATCGGTTTGTCGTAAACAGGCAGCAGCTGCTTGGAAACGGCCTGCGTGACCGGATACAGCCGGGTACCCGCTCCGCCTGCCAGGATGATGCCTTTGCGCTCTTGATCCATGAGTATGTTGGCCTTCATTGCGCGGTGTGATAATGGAGATCAATCCACTCCCTATATGCACCGGAAGTTACGGACGAAACCCAGTCTCCATGCGCCAGATACCACTGAACGGTCTTGCGCAATCCTCTGGAAAAACTTTCCCGCGGAGTCCAGCCCAGCTCGCCTTTGATTTTGGTGCAGTCCATTGCGTACCGCCGATCATGGCCGGGCCGGTCTTTTACATATGTGATCAACGATTCATAATGACCACCAGGCTTCAACAGGGAGAGTATCGCGCAAATCTCGCGGATCACTTCAATATTGCTCTTCTCACTGTTGCCGCCGATGTTGTAGCACTCGCCGATGCGGCCCTTCCGGAGTACCTGGCGAATCGCTTCGCAATGGTCTGTAACATAGAGCCAATCGCGCACATTCAACCCATCCCCGTACACCGGCAAACTTTTTCCGCTTGTGGCGTTATGGATCATCAGGGGAATCAGCTTTTCCGGGAACTGAAAAGGGCCGTAATTATTCGAGCAATTTGTGGTCAGCGTGGGCATTCCATAAGTGTGGTGAAACGCCCTGACCAGATGGTCGGAAGCGGCTTTCGATGCGGCGTACGGACTGTTCGGCGCAAATGGCGTCGCCTCAGTGAATGGCGGATCTTCAGGACGAAGAGAGCCATACACTTCATCGGTTGAGACATGGAGAAAGCGAAAACTTTCCCTCTCGTTTTCCGGAAGACCTGTCCAATATTGACGCGCGGCCTGGAGCAGTTGGAACGTTCCTTCAATATTCGTGCGAATAAAATCCTGAGCGTCATGGATCGAACGGTCCACGTGACTTTCCGCCGCAAAGTGGACGATCGCGGTTGGCTTATGGAATGACAGCAAGTCTGTCACCAACGAGGAATCATTGATATCTCCACGCGCGAAAACGTACCGGTCATTGCCGGCAAGGTCAGCCAGGTTCGCGGGGTTTCCGGCATACGTAAGCTTGTCAAGGTTTACAACCCGCGAATCCTCTGTCGCAAGCCAATGCAATATGAAGTTGGAGCCGATAAAACCGGCCCCGCCCGTTACCAGAATCGATTGGTGTGATCTTGTCATTCTCTGCGACCGAACAATTACTTTACGCTACGAGCATGCCTTGTTGCACTTAACAGCTGAACAAAAGTGTTTACTGCATTAAAGAATTTAGCCACTGGTAAATGCCTCCGCTGATAAAATAAGCAGCATGGGCCCGTAGCTCAGGTGGATAGAGCATCTGCCTTCTAAGCAGAGGGTCGCCCGTTCGAATCGGGCCGGGCCTACCATTCAAATCAATAGCTTGCCCACAAAATACGCTCGCACGGAAGGTATCGCAAGGGTTGCAGAAGTGGCCGAAAGTTGACGGCTAGTTGTGGCGGTATGGCACATTTACGGCACACTCCAGATCGCTGTGTGCCTCGATGCCAAGGCTGCCATTCCCTTTGGGAATGGGTAGCGGCGCTTCCGCAACGTGCCTCTGAACCTTCCCGTGACGACGCCAGGCATTGGGCATGGCTGAATTTCAGGAATTTACTGGCACCGACATACACTTGCGGCAAGACTCTCAAACGCCCCACGTCCGAGACATCCTGAGCAATTCCGCAACGATCACATATCCGCAGTGCCGGATCATACTGCAGCGAGTAAGTGAACTCCGGCCGCACCCCAGTTATGCGCGACTTGGAATCAAAGTTCCCGCATCCAGGCTGAATGCGCTGCTCGAAATGGGTGAAGACGCATTTCTCTTTCCCATGATAGTCACTTCATCTGGCATCGTCATCGATGGTTATGCGCGCCTGGAAGTCGCGCGATTGCAAGGACGCGCAATTGTCGAATGCATCGAATACGACATTTCAGAAGAAGAAGCACTACGTCGGCTTCTTCTTTGTCATCGCCCATCTCCAGGGTTAGCGCCTTTCAGCCGGATCGCCATGGCACGAGATCTGGCGAAATCATTGAAAGAAAAAGCGCTACAGCACCAGCAGGCTGGCGGTAAGAGCAAGGGTTCGTCAAAATTGACGGAAGCTGAAAAGGTTGAGGTCCGCAAAGAGATCGCGGCAGCCGCTGGCGTTTCTGTCGGCACCCTCAGTCACGCCCTGGAAGTGCTGAAGACCGGCGATGAGGAAATCTTGAGAGCACTGTGCAACGGGGAGATCAAAATCGATAGGGCTTGGAGATGGTCCAAAGAATCACGCATCTGCCAGCGAGAGAATTTGAAGCTTTATAGGCGACATCGCGGCATGGAGAGAGTTGCAGAAAAGCTGGTTGCCCAGCAGGTGAAGAAACTGAAGTCTAAACGACGATCAGCAAGCCGGTGGAAGAATGCAACTTTGAGCGAGACTGTAAGCCGGTTGGGCTCTCTGGCACCACAAGCGCTCGGGGCTGTGGACGTGATCTTCATCAAGGCATCGGTACCAATCCTTGCCCTTTCAGAAGACATAGCCCAACGTCTCGGGTTTCGAGAGGAGGTCCTTTCATGTCCTTAGAAGAACCGATGAAGCAGATCCTTAAGGACGCCCAATCTATCTGGGATCACGACCGGATTCGCCCGTGCGTCCGCGAAAGCTTCAGGAAGATGATCGCATGCAGAACTCCCGCATTGGGATGGCTCCTTTATGCCTCTGAAACGGAGGTAAGACGCGTCTATTTCACTTGTAAAGTGCGGTCCTGCCCGAGCTGCGGTTATCGAGCGACGCTCCTATGGCAACGGGAGCAGTGGACGCAGCTCCCAAATGTCTCTTATGCCGGCCTTGTCTTTACCATGCCCGATGTTTTCTGGCTTATTTTTAAACAAAACCGGCACCTGCTGCATGACCTCCCTACCATTGGCGGTGAGGCGGTAGTGCAGTGGATGAAAGACAAGTATGGAATACGACCGCTTATCCTGGTGGTGCAGCACACTTTCGGGCGGCACCTGAATTTCAATGCGCACCTTCATATGCTGGTCTCCGCCGGCGGCCTTTCGGAAACGGAAAGCCGCTGGATCGAAGGATTGACCCTCAATCCGGTGGGCTTCATGAAGTTGTGGAGACATGGCATCATCACATATCTCCGCCTCGCTCTTGAGGCAGGAATACTGAAGTCAGACCTGAAAAGCTGGGAGTTGCGTGAACTACTCGCAGACAAATACGAAGTCGGCTGGCATGTTGATATACAAGAACGTATTTCAAAGCGTCATTTCCTGGGATATGCAGCCCGGTATATCCGGAGGCCTCCCATCGCGCAACATCGTTTCCAGGAAATTGACGGACTTGTCGTAAAGTTTTTGACGAAAGACACCAGAACAAAGGAGACGGTTTTGGACGAGATCCCTAAAGAGGAATTCATTCGAATTCTGGCAGATCAAGTACCGGATCGATATCGTCATTCCGTCCGCTACTACGGCTTGCTGGCGCCGCGTTCCCGAAGTCGCGTTTTCGCAATTATGTTTACGTTGCTGGGCCAAACCCGACGCCCCCGCCCACGCCGGTTGTCCTGGGCAGAAATGATCATGAAGTACTTTGGGAGAAATCCGCTGATTGATAGTCGCGGCCGACCGATACAGTATGTTGGTCCACACTTCCCTGTTACTGCGTAACTTTTCGCCTCTACTCTTAATTCACACAAGTCGATCTCGATTTGCGCCTTTTCTTGCCACCACCCCCAGTTAAAGGGCTATTTTGGGTCGAATGGAATGGTCACGAGCCAATTCCTCGTCCAAAACTCTTGTCCCGAGGCTTCAGTTTTTTGGAAGCGAATTTTTGTTTTTCCTATAGATGAACAATGAGAGATTGCCCACCGCCTCGTAAATATAGTTTTTCCGTAAGCGACGACGGGAAGGCCGTCTGCGTGACCCGGCCAAAAGCGTCATAAACGAAAGACATGGTGTGCTGCGCCGCATCAGTGACGCTGGTGAGTCGGTCGGCGTCGTCATAGGGCGCTTGAGCGCGGTGGTCCGGCGGCTGAGATTGTCAACTGTCGAAGCCAGGGCTACCAGACCCGTTCCCCAAGATGATAATGGGCAATCGCTTCACTCCCTTTGATCAAGATACATATGACAACTAGGATTAGGACCGCTCGTCTCTTTCCTTGAAGAAAGGTCCCTGCCAACACTCCAGTCAGTATCCCGGTCAACCAACTCAAGGTAAGTCCTGCGCCAACCACCAATGCACGCCAACCTTCCGCTGAAGTCAGATTTGCGAACATGTTTCGAGCTGAAAATGCTGGAAGAATGAAAAGCGCGAGGAGCGCACACAAGAATGCGCCAACCGCGCAGACCGCCATAAGTTTAAGCGTGCTCAACCGGCGACGTTGTTGTTCTTGAATTGCATAAATCGTCAAAGCTCCTCCAAAAAGCACGAGGAACGTGAACTGGTAGCGGAAAAAACTTGCGCCGTGCATCCATAGGCGCGCAATGCGATTGATCTCTACTAACTCCGCCAGCAAATATGCCCCGACAACGGATAGCGCGCAGACCATGACTGTGGAGTACGCATTAAAGGAATAATCTTCGTTTCCGATTGATGTCTCTGTTTGTAATTTCATTTCTCATTTCTTTCTGCTCAGTTTTTTGGCGTCACAATGGGTTTGTTCAGAACGAGTGGAGGCTTGGGATGCTGTATGGCATCCAAGGCGTCCGCCAAATTCCCCGGCCACATAGTGCTATTCAAATCCTTGAATGGCCCAACTCCCTGCAAGACTTTGATCACAGAAATCGTGCAGTACGGCGGATCGGCACCCCCTAGCTTAGCGATATTCGCCGCGATTTGAGCTTCTTGAGCAGGCGTCGTATCGAACGTGAAGACTCTTACCGTGCTGCCCGTCGATTCATGGAATTTCTTGTATTTGTTTGGACTCGCGTCTTTCTCTTCACAAGCATTGCCTGAACCGCATTTCTTGTCGTCGGTATACGAGCCTGCCGGATCATAGAGAATAGGGTTCCCGCCATTGTCAATATAGACGCCAGAATGTGAACCGATTGCCACCCCAAGATACGTGTCGTAAACGATGAATACCTGAGTTTGGAGTCCTCTCGGATCGGTGAAATTGACCGGATTGTTATTAACGTAGCGATAGAAATTGGACCCGCCAGCCATAAATCGCAGCGGGTCTTCGCTCAGGAACTTACCGATGATTTGATCATAGTATCTGGCGCGGTAATAATAGAGTTCTGTCTCAGCATCCCATTCTCTTCCCGTGTACCGGAACGGCTGAACAAATGACCCTGTTGATGATGTCATGGTGCCGAAGGAATCGTATGTAAAGCTATCGCTCACGGCTCCGGAGGGCGTGCTCAGGGACGTGATGGAACCCGAGCCATCAGCCTGGTAGAACTTCCATGTTCCGCCGCGATACGCCGCAAGGGGTTCATCGACACCAGAGCCGAAGACATAGCGCGCCGCAAGATTTCCGGCCCCGTCAGCTTCTTCAATCAGATTGGCTCCGTCGTACACGTATACACTCCCGCCTTTCTGGATTCTCCTTCCAAACGGGTCATATTTGAAAGTTACCGTAGTCTGTGCCGGCGGGTGAACCGATGTCAGTCGGTTTTCAAAATCCCAGGTGTATGTGGTCGTTCCCGTGCCGTCGGTCTTCGTCAGGGTGTTGCCGTTATTGTCGTAAGTGTAAGAAGAAGATGAGCCTGCCGCCGTGACTTCATTCGAACTGTTGTAGCTGTAACTCGGAACCGAGAGAGAGCTGAGCCGGTTGCCGACCGGATCAAAGCTGTAAGCTTCAGTGCTGCTGGCTCCCTGGGTCACGCCGGTAAGCTGGTACATATTGTCATATCCGAAATTGGAAACTGTGCTATTCAGTTGGTTGGTTTTGGTTGTACGGTTGCCCACTGCGTCATACGCGTATGATGCGCCATCCAGAACATTCACACCCAGCTTATGCAAGATGGATTGCAGGTGCGAAACGGGGTCATATCCGTAAGTGGTCGTGATGCCGTTTGGTCTTGTGAGCTGCGTTCTGCGGCCCAGCGCGTCGTACCCGAGTGTAAACTGCCCAGCACCGGAATCGGTCAGCGTGGTAAGCCGGCTCAGTGTGTCATATGTGTACGTGTTGGTGCTGCCATCGGGAGCGGTGAACGATGTGCGATTTGAAACCGCATCGTACGCATAAGAATTAGAGAACGTTGGCGCGGGCGTTCCAGGCAGGAACGCGTACTGCGTGGTCGTCCCGATCAGCCGTCCCATGTTGTCATAAGCAAAGCCGTAGCTGCCCGTGGGATCGGTGACCTGGTGGATCTTCCCGGCCAGGTCATAGACGTAATCCACACCCGCGGCATCAGGATAGCCCTTGTGCGAGAGGCGGTTCAGCGCGTCATAGATGTATTGAATCTGCTGGCCCTTGCGGTCAGTCTTCGAAGTGAGGTTATTTCCCGCGTCATAAACATAGTTTTCATTCAGCCCTGAGGGGAACGAGGTCTGCGTG
>CAVROV010000006.1:0-375122 GCA_963723055.1 Terriglobia bacterium | reverse complement strand
TTCAACTGCTCAATCCCCTCCAACTCCTTCTCATCAATCTTCTTGATCGCCAGATGTTTTTGCAGCCAGCGATCGCGGTCGAGACGGGCAGCGGCGTTGAGCGCGTGCGGAGCGTTATAGAACTCCATCTTTTTGTCTTTGGCGCTGAAGCGATCCAGATATTTCTGGCCGAGGTCTTTGGAGATGGGATCGGCGGAGGCAAATTGCAGGAAGATGCTTTCCCGGTCAGTATGGCCGAGGAAATAAACCGGATCGTCCCAGGCGTATTCATGGAAATAGGCGCGGACGTTGTCCTCGCCCACCTCCTTAATATGAGCGACGGTTTCCGGGTTGGTGCTGGCGAAAGTCTCTTCTTCGTCGGAATAGCCGCTGGCCATGAGCACGTACGAGCCGATGCGGGTTTCCACGCCGGCCAGAATCGCGCCCACGTGCGCGTCAAAGCTGTGGCCGACGTAAGCGATCCGTTTGCGATCGACATCCGGGCGGCCGTAGAGCAGGTCCACGCCGCGGCGCAGGTCAGTGACCTGGTGCAGGGCGGCTTCACTCTGCTGTTTGATGGTGGCCAGCGTGCCGCCTTTGTCTTCCACCCAGTCATTGCGGGCCTGGGGCGCGTCAATCAGCAGAGAGACCACGCCGGAGCGCGCCAGAGTGACGGCTTCGTCCAGAAATTCATCTTTATTGGCGAGCGGCGAGCCTTTCATCAGCCAGTGTCCCCAGATGATGGCGGGAAACGGACCGCCGCCCGGAGGAATCAGCAGGTAGGCCGGCACCCGGCTTCCGCTGGCGCCGGCATAGTTAAGTTCGATCAGCCGGATGTTCCCGCGCTTATGCACATCCGTTTCGCGCATTTCCAGTCCGGCATGGCTGTCATAGTCAAAGCGCGGCAGCAGATCAGGATAAGAAAGCTTGGCCGGCTCACCAGAAGTTTCCCCCTGCGCTGAAGACTGCCCGGCGGCGCTCGACGGAGATGGATACTGCGACGGCGCGGCAGCGGGCGTGGGACTTGGCGCGGCGTTGGACGAGCCCGGCCGATTGAGCGTTGGCCGATCTGAAGGCTGAGGCGTAGAAGAAGGAGGTGGAGTGGGCGACGGCGACTGCGCCACGCCGCCGGTAGCGATCAGAAAAGGCAATGCGATGAATAGCAATAGGGTCCGCATGAATTCAATCCGTATGTCGAAAGGTGCTGCTAACACTCTATCGTGAAGACCGCTCTCTCTGCTGGGAAACGTCATGGTTGCTCCGGCTTTGGCACGGTGCTAATCTCAAGCCCTCATGGACCCTATGGAAGCCACAAAAAGCGGACGGAACTTTGGCCCGCTCAATCCGGAAACGTTTTTCGCCGCACAGAAGCGCAACCGCCGGGCGACGTGGCGCATGTCCGCGCTATGCACATTTGCCGCTTTCATCATGGGCATTCCGCTCACTCTGGTCCTGACGCCGCTGCTGTATGCCATGGCAATGGTAGCTTTGGAAATCATCAACCATTTCTCGCCGCAGCCGGACCTGTTGCACTACGCCAACGGCCTGGCCATCTTGGACTGCGCGTGGCCGATTACGTAATCAACCAGAAAGGCACGCTCGATCCCGGCGAGTTGGCAACCGGTCTGATACTAATGCTGCTGCCGGGTATGGCCGTCGCCTTTGGATTGTGGTTCGCCATGCTGGCGCTTTTCCGCCACGGCGGCGTAGGCGGAACGCTGGCCAGTATGAATGCACGCGAGCCTAATCAGGCGGACCTGAAAGAGCTTCAGCTTGCGGACGTGGCGCAGGAAATGGCCATCGCCGCCGGACTGCCCGCGCCCAAGATCATGCTTGTCGATTCCATTGGCGCGAACGCCGCGGCCGTGGGCACTTCAGCCCATGACGCGCACATTGTTCTTTCCCGCCGCCTGCTGGACGATCTTGACCGCGACCAGCTTCAGGCAATACTGGCGCACCTGGTCGGATCCATCGGCAACGGCGACCTGGGTGTGGCGTTTACCGTGACCAGCGTTTTTGAAACCTGTGGCCTGCTGGTAAACCTGATCGATGCGCCGTTCAGCAAGGAATCACGCGGGCGGTTGTGGCGCGTGCTTCGCTACATGCTCGGCGGAGGCACGCCGGAAAAGAGAGCAGCGGACGCAGCGGCCATCGCCGAATCATTGTCTACCTCGCTCGACGGCGACTCTCCTGACATGGACCAGTATTTCAAGCAGGGCAATCCCGGCCTGATCAAGAAAGCCTATCGCTTAGTAATGTTCCCGCTCATGTTCACCAACATGGTGATCAGGCTTACACTCTGGATGTTCCTGAATGTATTGCTGGGACCATGCATGGCCATGCTGTGGCGTACGCGCCGTTACCTGGCCGATGCCACGTCCGTGGAGTTCACGCGCAATCCTGATGCGCTGGCCCGCGCCCTGCAATGCCTGAGTGAAGACAACACCTCCCTGGACAGCGGTGATTGGGCAACGCATCTTTTCGTGGTGAATCCCAAAGGAGATAGCGGCCTGCGCGGGCAGCAGCCAAGCCAGGAGCAAATGGCCAAAGCCATTCAGGCATGGGCATCAACAGCGCATACCATGTCGCCGCAAGACGCGGCGAACCTCTATGACGCGCCTGTTGCGGCTAGAGATGCGGCTGGGATTGCGCCGCCGATCGCAGCAGGGGCTGCAGGAAACGACTGGCCCAGTGTGCGCCAGGAAATCATTACCACCGTTAAAGCCGCCGCCATGGGAAATCCGCAGGCGATGGCGCGCATGCAGGCGATGGCCGCAATGATGGGCGAACGGCTACCTGTTGGCCTGGGCGAGCTACCCGATCTGGCAGACATACAGGCAGCACGCCATGGCGACAAAGCAGCGATCGCGCGCTTAATGCAGGCAAAGCAAGGCATGCGGCCAAGCCAGCCCAGGCGCAGCCAGTCCAGCCTGCAAATGCAGAGCTTTGTTTCGTTTCATCCACCGCTGGTGAAACGGGCAAAGCGGTTGCAGAAGATGGGCTCACACATGATCGCACCGGTAAGGGCCGGGGGCACGGTGCTAACGGTTTTTATGACCCTGCTTTATGCAATCATCGTGCCGCTGCTCACTGTTGCCGGTGTGCTTATGTTGATCGTGATCGGAATGTTGATTGGCATGAACCTGATGCTGCTGGCGGTATGGCTCTCAGTCATCCATTGGATTTTTGTGTGGCTGAACGGCAGGTAGCGAAGCGAAAAGCCCCTCGGGGATGCGGAGATGGAGAAGCTTACGCCGCAATTTCCCCCGGCGAGAGCTCGTCGACATAACACCAGATCCACGCTTCACCGGGCTCAATGGAGCGGATCAGCGGATGCTTGGAGCGATGGAAATGTTTGGTCGCATGCTTATTCTTGGAAGAATCGCAGCAACCAACGTGTCCGCATTCCAGGCACAGCCGCAGATGGACCCACGAATCGCCGGTCTTGATGCAGTCTTCGCAGACGTCAATATCAGTGGATTTAACTTTGATCTGCTTCATGTGAGTACAGCTCTGGGGCATGGGCTCTCCTTTATGCCGCGCCGGCGGCGGGTTCTTCAGTGCGTTCAAGCGCAGCGCGGTCCCACTTCGCCACGGACGCGCCGGCTTCATACGTACTCTGCAAAAATTCCAGCACAGCAGCGGTGGGCGAGCCTGCGCGGCGAGCGTCTTCATGCATCAGCAGAAATTCACCCAGTTGTTGCTGATAAAACGCGGCCGCAGGACGGACTTTTTGTTCGGCAAAGCCCTGCGGCGTGGGCGCGGCATAGCAATAGAACGCGGCATCTTTCACGTCGCCGCCGCCCGTCCACCACCCCGCGCTGATTACTTCGTGCGAATACGCTTCCTGCATGATCTTGCGCAGCACCGGGTCAGGATCGTTACGCTGCGGCGCAGGACGGCCGGAAAAGCGCGTGACTGCCAGATCAAAGCTGCCCCAGAAGAAATGTACCGGACTGGATTTGCCGATAAAGCGCGAACGGAAGACCTTGAACACGTCGTCTACTGTGACGAGCGTGCGCCAGAAGCGGCGCGCATATTCTTTATCGTACGAGGCATGGATTTTGTCCTGATCGAACGCGATGGGATTGGCGATCTCCACCGGCATGTGCCAGATCGTTACATCAATCTTCAACGAACGTAGTGCCGAGATGAATTCCTGGTAGAAGTCCGCCACCGAGCGCGGTCCCAGCGGGATAATTCTAGTCGCCGGGTCACAGGTTTTGATCACCAGTTGGTGCTCAAGAAAATCAAACTCAATCTCAAACACGCGATCACCGTAGGGAATGGCCGAAGTGGTCAGGCCGCGCGCGCTCACATAAAGGGCAACGTTCCACCAGTGATTAATTTTGGGTGTCAGCGCCAGCCGCACCTTGCCCACGATCTGCGTCCACATATGGATGGTGTCACGCGTCTCTTGCCATGCGGAGAGAGACAATGCCGGCCAGCAAACCTGAGAATCGGAAACAGCAGTGTTGCGGACGTCTGTCATGAGGTTACTCCCTCGGGTTACCAAAGCCTGCTCCAGACAGACAGTATAGACGCGGAAGAGCGACCCTCGCGAATTCAGCTCACAACCATCTGGCCACTATTTCATCTGGCCACTATTTATAGACTAATCCGACAAAATGGCGGTCGCACACAAAGCGGAGTTTCCGCTTCTCGCCTTGCGCCGCGGGCGGAGTTATTTGTTCAACCGACGACCCTGAGGCCGGTCCGGCGATCAACTCGGTTGCGGGAAGCGTTTGGGGCTCCGGTATGCTGGGCTGTGTAAGAGCGTTGCCACTGTCGGCGAGAGAATGCGCCAGACGCAGCCAATCGGCGACCATGGCCCACGGCTGTTCCACCGTAAACGCCGAAGGATTACCCCAGCCCCAGAAGCGTGTTCGTTTCCGCGTGCGCCAGTAGAATCCCGCATAGAATCGGGACTGCTCGGCATCCTGCGTGTGTGTCGCCATATCAGAGCTCCTTCCTTCCATTGAGTAATTTTTTTAATATGTAAATGTAAATTTACATTTACATAAAAGTCAACTACAATTTTGCCGGCTGATATAACTACTTCGCATGGCAAAAAAGACACTCGCACCCCAGCAGGAACGCAGCCGCGAATCGTTGCGCAAATTGCAGAAGGCCACGGCTGAGGTGCTGGGGCAGCACGGCGTTGAGGGAACTACGATTCCCCGAATTGCCCAGCACGCCGGCCTCACTCCAGGCGCCATCTATCGCCGATTTCATGACAAAGACGCCTTGCTGGAAGCAACGATTCTGGGAATCCTGGAGCGTCAGGAAGAGAGAATGAAGGCCGGTCTTACACCCGCCGCGGCTGCGCAGATTCCGCTGCCGGTCTTTGCCGAACAAGTGATTGGCGGGATGGTGCTCAGCTATCGCGTCAATGCAGCTTTATTGCGCGCCATGCGGACTTTCGTCCAGAGCCGCGCCAGCACTCCTTTTTACAACAAAGCCATGAAGACAGAGAGTCGCTCGTTTGAGCACGTGGTTGGCTTATTCCTGGCCCATCGTAAGAGCATCAGGCACCCCGATCCCAGGACGGCGATTTCCCTCGCCTTCATGATGGTCTCCAGCACATTGTTCGAGTGGGTGGTTATGCCATTGGATGTTGGCGCATGGAAATCTTTTTTGCCCAAAGACGACCAGGCGCTTAAGCGGGAGCTAACGCGGGCCTTCCTGAGCTACCTGGGCGTCGAGCAAAAGCGCGGTTAACCCGCTGATACAATAGAGACGAGCCCGCTCACTCCACGCATCTAAAGAGTGCGGGCCTTTTGTTAATCCCGTCATTATCTGAATTTGAGAACCGGTTTATTCTATGTTTGAAAATCTTCAGGAAAAGCTGCAACGGGCGTTCAAGAACCTGCGCGGACAGGGCACGCTCACCCAGGAAAACATTCAGGAAGCGCTGAAAGAAATCCGCATGGCGCTGCTGGAAGCCGACGTCAACTTCAAAGTGGTCAAGCAATTCATTGATCGCGTGCAGGAAAAAGCTGTCGGCCAGGAAGTAATGACCTCGCTCTCGCCGGCACAGCAGATCGTCAAGATCGTCCATGACGAACTGGTCGAGGTTCTGGGCAAAGACACGGCCAAGCTCAAATTTGCCTCGCAGCCGCCATCGGTGATCCTGATGGCCGGCCTGCAGGGTTCCGGCAAGACCACCACGTCCGGCAAGCTCGCCGCATGGCTCAAAAAAGGCGGACACCGGCCCATGCTGGTTTCCGTGGACGTCTATCGTCCCGCCGCGCGGCAGCAGTTGAAAGTGGTCGCTGAAGCCATCAAGGCCAATCTCTACGAAGGCAAAGTGGAGACCGCTGACACGCCTACGGTCGAACGCCTAGCCAAAGAAGCGCGTAAAGAAGCTATCAACAGCGGCTGCAATTTTTTGATCGTTGATACGGCAGGCCGTTTGCACATCGATGACGACCTGATGTCAGAGATGCAGTCGCTCAAGAAGATTCTCAATCCGCAGGAAATCCTGTTTATCGCCGACGCTATGACCGGGCAAGATGCGGTACGCTCGGCCGACGAGTTCCACAAGAAGTTATCCATTACAGGCGTGATCCTCACCAAGATGGATGGCGACGCCCGTGGCGGCGCTGCGCTCTCCATACGCCAGGTCACCGGCCAGCCGATTAAGTTCATTGGCGTGGGCGAAAAGTATGACGCGCTGGAGCCTTTCCATCCCGACCGTATTGTCGGCCGCATTCTGGGCATGGGCGACATCCTTACGCTTGTTGAAAAAGCGCAGGAGACTGTCGATCAGAAGAAAGCCCAGGAGTTCGCGCAGAAAGCTCTGGGCGGCGAAGGCTTCTCGTTGGAAGATTTCCGCGACCAGTTGCGCCAGGTAAAGAAGCTGGGTTCGTTGCAAAGTGTCATTAAGATGCTGCCCAGCATTGGCCCATTTGCCAACATGCAAAAAGCCGCCGATTCGGTGGATGAAAGCCAGATCACGCGCGTGGAAGCCATCATCAATTCCATGACGACGAAAGAACGTCTGCATCACGAGATCATCAACGGCAGCCGCCGCAAGCGCATTGCTCGAGGTTCCGGCACCAGCGTCCAGGAAGTGAACCAGCTTCTGCGCCAGTATGCCCAGATGCGCAAGATGTTCAAGGACATGGGCAAATCCAGCTTCAGCCGCAAACTGGCAGGGATGAAGCTGCCGGGAATGCGGTAGGCTTTTCTTCTGAAATCCCGAGCCCTGCGCGGGATCCCTACCGCCACGAGGAATTGAGGAAATCACAAGTTACAGTTCCATCCGCTTTAACGATGAGGGATTTGGATATGTTCTGCGTATTACTTTAATTTTTTCGTAACTATAGGGTTCCCTCGCTTCGCTTCGGGATTTCAGAAAAAGCAATACTGATCCTCAGCATGTCTCTCCAACTCCAACTCGACCAACTCACAGCCAAGCTGCGCGCCATGGTCCCCGCCGAACGCCTTGTCACAGTGGACCGCGCGGCTGGAGAATTGCTTCGATCCGGCATGGCCGAGAGTGCGCTCAAAGCCGGCGATCCGGCCCCACGCTTCGAACTTTCTGACGGCGACGGTATGATCTGGCGCTCGGAAGACCTGCTCCGCCGTGGGCCGCTGGTGATTGTCTTTTATCGTGGACGCTGGTGCGCTTACTGCAACGCACAGCTCAGCGCATTGCAGGAAATTCATCCCAAGCTTGCTGCGGCAGGCGCTTCGCTGGTCGCGATCTCGCCACAGACACAAAAGCACTCGTACATGACGCGTGACATGCATAAGCTGCGCTTCCCCGTTCTGAGCGATCCGGGAAATCAAGTGGCTCGCAAATTTGGGCTGGTGTATCGCCTCTCGCCGGAAATGCAGGCGATATATGAAAGCATCATGACCAAGCTGCCGGGCTACAATGGCGACCAGAGCTGGGAACTGCCGCTCGCGGCCACCTACGTTGTGCAATCGGACAGCAAGGGTTCATGGGCACAATTTGATGCAGACTGGCGGCATAGACCGGAGCCGGAAGAGTTATTGCGTTTCCTGACGACAAAGTCATAGAAAGGCTGCTCTTCACAACACTGAGCCGCGCTTAATAACCAGGAGAGTTCCGGCCGTTGCGACCAAAGCCCCCCTGGGCCAAAAAACGTCAATAGCCGAAACTCCCTTGAATGATTTCGTCGATTTGCATTTCCCCATTGTCCATCATCTGGGACTTGACCTTCATTTTCTTACCCATTTGTCCCTTGACCTTGCCGGGGTTGCTGATTTTTGTGCTTTTGCCTTGCTCGTCGACAAACACTACGTCACCGCTCTTGTCGGTGCAACTCTCGTCACAAGTTGCGGTCGGTTTATCGTGATTGACGCACTTGGAATTGCATACCCAGCCCGTGTGTTCATGGGATTTGCTCTCGTCCTGCGCATTTACCAACATCATCAGGCCCAGGACCATGATTGATAAGCCAACAATTCGCTTCATGCTACTTACCTCCTGAAGTGGGCTTTTCAAGTCTAGCGAAGGAATCGGGGCTTGCGGCATGGCAGTAGTCGTATGGAAAACTACTACGAACGGGTTATGCGAGGCGGGAGTTCTGATTTCCCTGGTGGCTCTGTGGCGAGAGCCCATAAAATTGGGGGCGCTAGGTGAGCGCGAGCACTGCAGGCTGCACGAATTGCCACTTCAGGCAGCGTCAGATCCTTCTTTGTCTTCCGCTGAAGCTCCACCTTCCGCGTCGGCAAGCAACTTCAGAGCAAGCCCGGCATCGGCGGAATTTACCCAGAGGCCCTGTTCTGCTGGAAGACCCGGCAAGAGGGGGTTGCTCAGCGCGCAGGCTATGCCGTTGGCTCGAAGCATTCCGCAGGCAAGTTCGGCTTCGTCGCCATGATCGATTTCAAAATGCGCCACTTCCATGCGATGCTCGGGATCTACTGCTTGCAGTGTTAGATCTTCGCCAGATGGGAGCGAACCGCGCTGCCCTGCCTCAGTCCTGAATTCGGCGCCGCAGGCGGAGCAGACGATCGCCGTGGCTTCGACTTCACGTCCACAGACGGGGCAGCTTCTTGCGGAGTCGATTGCTTCAATCATAAATCGCCTCACACAGGGAGATGCGGCGAAAGATCATTGGGTTGCGGGAGTTCGTTGCGGAGTTCGCACACGCGACGGCCCTGACAAACAAGAAGCTTGTCGCTCAAAAGTGTGTCTGCAGGTCAGAGAATTTTTCTAGCTGAATCAGTCGCAGACCGTCGGGCACGGGATTAACAGTCTCATGCTCCAGCGCCCACGTGAGATCATGCGGCACAAAAACGGCGTTGATGCCGGCGGCCAGCGCCGGGTTGATGTCTGACCTGGGGCTGTTGCCGACCATCCATGTGGTCTGCGGCTCGAACTGGTACTTAGCAATGACTGCCTCATAGCAAGCAGGGTTCTTCTCCGCTACGATCTCCACCGCAGCGAAGTAGGCCTTGATCCCAGAACGCTCCACCTTGCCCGACTGCTCGGTAAAGTCTCCCTTGGTCATCACCACCAGGTGGTGCCCGCGACCCGAAAGGTAGTTCAGCGTCTCCGTAACTCCCTCGATCAGTTCTATGGGATAGTTCGATACCTTATGGGCAAAGCCCCAGATGAAATCGTGCAGCTCTGGCGTGACCGGCTTCTCTGAGAGGCGTTCAAAACACTTGACGAGCGAATGAGAGAAACTGTGCGAACCGTAACCGCGTTCCAGGACCGTCTCGCGCTCCACTTCATATAAAAACGCGCGGACTTCATGAGGCGACAGGTGCTGGTGGTTCAGTCGCTCGATGAAATCGGCAATGGCCTGGTCAAAGTACACGTTGTTTTCCCAGAGCGTATCGTCGGCATCGATCAGGAGTGTTTGAAGCAGCATCGTGAGTAATGATAAATGGGAACATCCACCACGGAGGCACGGAGACACGGAGAAAACCAAGGCAACAATGTCAGGAAGTCAGGACCAAAAGGTTTCCTGGCGGCGCTTTGCATTCTCGCGCCTGTTCGCGACAAAACGACAACCCCAACTGCCATCCGATCGATGGTTGATCAACCTACTTGTCCTGACTCTTGCTGTTCTCCGTGTCTCCGTGCCTCCGTGGTAGGTTTTTCGCATCCTGCTGCCGAGCACCTCAGGCTGCTAGAATCTTGCCTATGAAAACAGAACGCTGGCTGCTGGCACTTATCTTCGCGATGATTCTTCCGGGAACCCTGTTGGCCCAGGCGGGCCGCCGCGCGGCGCCTCCGCCCAAGACCGCCGACAAGTGTCTTCTGAAAGAGAACGTCAATGAAGACATTGCCGCGCAGGTGAACAAGTTCAAGCTTGTCTCCATGCCTTTCAGCGTGAACGGCTTGAATGATTCTGAGCGGAAGATGGTTTACAAGCTGGTGGAGGCCTCGCAGTTTCTGGAAAGTATTTACTGGCGCCAGAGCGACCCCAAAGGGCTGGAGTTGTACAAGCGCCTGCTGGGCTGCAATCAGGTGATGAACCAGAAGATCCGACGCTTTTTGATGATCAACGGCAGCCGCTATGACCTTCTGGAGAATAACAAGCCATTCATTGGCAGTGACCCGTTCCTTCCTGGCCGTGCTCTCTACCCAGCCGGCATTACGCGCCAGGAAATCGAAGCCTATGTCGCAAAGCACCCGGAAAAGAAAGCCCAGATTTACAGCCCCTTCACCGTAGTCAAGCGGCAGGCCGGCGAGCTGGTTGCGGTTCCCTATCACATCGAGTACAAGCCCTGGCTTACCGGAGCGGCAAAGGCCCTGCGTGAAGCTGCGGCATTGAGCCCGGACAAAGCCTTCGCTAACTTCCTGCGCCTGCGCGCGGACGCCCTGCTCACCGACGACTATTACAAAAGCGACCTGGCCTGGCTAGACCTGGAGAATCCAAAGTTCGACATCATCTTTGCTCCCTATGAAACCTATCTCGACGACTTGCTGGGCGTGAAAACCTCTTATGGCACAGCAGTCATGATCCGCAACCAGGAAGAAAGCGCCAGCCTGGACACCTTCAAGAAATATGTGCCGGACATACAGGACGCGCTGCCGCTGGAGCCAGAAGATCGCCCATCGATGCAGGGAAAAAGCACGCCTATGGAAGTAATGGACACTCCCTTCCGAGCCGGCGATTTACGCCACGGCTATCAGGCGGTGGCGGACAATCTGCCCAACGATCCGCGAATCCACCAGGAAAAAGGCACCAAGAAAATTTTCTTCAAGAACTTTATGGACGCGCGCGTGAATTATGTGGTGCTGCCCATTGGCAAGCAGCTCATGCGGGAAGATCAGGCATCGCTCGCCAGCATGGAAGGCTACCTTGCCGTGGTGCTGATGCATGAAATCTGCCATGGACTCGGGCCGGCTTACGCGCGAACCGCTGCGGGTAAGGCAGATATTCGCGAATCGATCGGACCCACATTTGCCGGTCTGGAGGAAGCCAAGGCTGATATTGTGGGCCTGTTCGCGTTGAACTGGCTGATGGAAAAAGGCGTTATCCAGAAGGAGCAGGCCAACACCTTCTATGCCTCGCACGTTGCCGGGATTTTCCGCACCGTACGCTTCGGCGTGGCGGAAGCCCATGGCCGCGCCGAGATGATGGAATTCAACTACCTGGCCGAACAGGGCGCCATTTCCTTTGATACCAAGATCTCAAAGTATGCAATTGATTTCACAAAGATGCCGCAGGCAATTGCCACTCTGGCCAAGGAGCTGCTGGAGATCGAGGCCACTGGCGACAGGAACCGCGCTGAGCAATGGTTTAAAAAGTATGATTCCATGCCGGCTGAGTTAAAATCTGCCTTAACGAGCGTGAAAGATGTGCCCGTGGACATTGATCCAGTCAGCGCATTTGGAGAGCAAATTCAATGAGGCCCACGCAGGAAGCGCAAAATCCTGAGGAACGACGCAGATTTGAGCGAGTGGATATAGCGCATCAGTCGCAAGTGCTGGTGCTGGATGCAAAAGGCCGCCAGACGGGCGTGCTGCGTCAATTGGCACGCGGCGGCTTCATGATGGAACCGGACCGGAGATACACCGAGGACAGCAAGATTTACAGTTTCACCATCCATGAGCCTACCGAAGACATTAAGGTTCGGGTAAATGCCCGGCTGCGTTTTGCCGACCAGCAATATGCCGGCTTTGAATTTGTGGATCTGGATCCTGATGCCGCAGTGGAGATTGGCCAGATTATTGGCAAATACTACGAGCACACAAAGGCGTAAACCCAAACAACTTTACCGCAGATTTGCGCGGATGATCGCGGATCAGAAGAGATTTACCAACACCCAATCATCCGCATGATCCGTGAAATCCGTGGCAAGGTTTTGCCGGGCCAGGTTCCAATTCTTATCCGACTATCCGCAACTATCCGCGTTAATCCGCGGTAAGGGTTGGCGTTTTCCCCGCGATTACCGCGATCCCGTGTGATCTAAAACCGGTTCTCTGCGAAACCGTACCGCGTGGTTGGCCAGACGATTGGCCTCCTGATTCTGCTCGCGCGGAATGTGAGAGATGCAGAACTTCAAGGTGTGGGCCAGTTTGCGGCACATCCAGTGCAGGGAATACAAGCGCGGGCTGCGGCAGGAATACTCGCCGGTCATCTGTTTCACCACCAGCTCAGAATCGGTATAAACGCTGAGTGAGGTAGCTTTAAGCTCCAGGGCGCGCTGCAGGGCCTCCAGCAGGGCGGCATATTCGGCCACATTATTGTCATGATGGCCGATCCAGCGGGCAATGCGGATCATTTCGCCGTTGGGCGTCTCAATTAGCACTCCAATGCCCGACGGCCCCGGACTGCCGTGGGAGCCACCGTCGACATAAGCGATAAGATCCGACATCTTCTCTTCTCTAAGACACACAATGAGGCACATCAGGTTGTGCCGTCAAGAGCTTCGTTGGGTACACCGGCACTTTGGACCCATCCCGATCGGCAGGTAGTTTTGTGGAAACAGCTGTGGAAATCACGGATGCATCCAAAATGGTTTCGTCTAGACCGCGTTTTATCTGCATTTTCCGATGCGTAGAACCGCGGAAAAAAAACTTCATTTGCACAAATCACGGGCGTTGACTTTTCATGGTCTTCAGCTAGGATCACTCATGTCGACGGTCGAAAGGGTTAGCCAAATTAAAACGTGGTTGATCCGAAGTAGACTGAGTGGCCAGGTTCAGTGGAGTGATCCAGTGAACACCCGGACCCGAAAAAACCGACAGGCCCTGCGAGGGGCAGGTTGGGGTCAGGAACTGCGAAAGCAGTGGTCGCATCAAGGGCTGTGACGGTACATGCATCCACGCTGTTAACTCCCTCGCAGGAGTTGGCGGCTAGAGCATAACCAATGTCACAGCCTTTACTATTTGTATAACCTTTAGAGCCGTAAGCCGTGCCCCTCTGCTCGTGCCCTTCTTTTCGCGCCTCCAAAAGTTTCCCTCGCTAAGTTGCTGAATAATAAGCACTAATAACTTGCAGATTTTTCTGTTCTGCGCCTATCACTTTGTGTGTCTAAATAAAGTAGCAGCAATGATCAGTGAGCGGGAGGAACCTGTTTAACAGGTTCAACGCTTTGTCTTCTGAACTCATGGCTGCGCTCCTTAGGGTTTCAGGTTTGCTCCCTGAAACCCCTTTTTCTGCAGCATGTGTTCGCAATCGCAGCTATTCGTTATTAAATCTTCAATGTCATCGCGACTACTCTGTACTTCCAGTACATCTTTGCTCAATGGCGATTCCTGTCTCCAGGCTAACGGGAAGTCTCAACTATAATTTGTGGTGTTGAATCGGAAAGTTCGACCGAACTTGTGAGTGCGGAGTAGCGGAACGATTTGCCCATAGAAAGGTAAGGGGGCCATGCTTAGCGAAGACGATGTTGCGCGAATCAAACAGGAAGAAACAATTCGTCTGGAAACACAGAAGGCTCTCGCCGTGCCCCATGGGAAAGGATGGTGGGACTATCTGAACAGCCAGTTTGCTCTCTGGATCTTGAGCAGCGTCGTGCTGTCCTTAATCACGTTTTACTGGAACCATCGCAATGATGCCCGGCTTGCAATACAAAAACAGCAGCAGGGTGAATTAGACAGGCAGCGAGAAGATTCACAGTTCCTTGCAACACTGCTGCCCTATTTGACGAACACTGATATCCTCGTACGGCTTCGGGCCCAGGAAGTAATCATCGCGCGCTATCCAACAGACAAGGTGCCCCCTCAGGTGCAGCTGTTACTGGTAAGCGCTGTCGACAAGGAGTCTTCTGACCCGCAGGCACGGCAGACAGATGAATCCAAGCGGTTGCTTGCAAGTGTCGCTTCCACATATGCGAGGGTGCAAACCTCCACAGCGGATGACGCCCTGAAATCGCTCTTAGCGGCAGCACAAGCGGAGAATAAACAGCAGCAGATCACCGTAAGCTATTTCCGTAAAGGCGTCGACACAGAAGTTAACCATGTCGATTTTGACAGTCTCGCGGAACTGTTTTCGAAGGCCGGATTCAAGGTGCAGGAACCATCTACTGGCGCTAAAAATCCGAATTTGGAAACGAATGCTCTATGGATTGCTGACAACGTAACCGTGAGCCAGGCAAAATACGTTGCTTTGGCGTTAATGAATGCCGGGATGCGGATAAGGGCGCTGCGCAGATTTCGACCAGATCCCAACGGCGCTTCGCGTAAGCTCAATACAATTGAAATAGGGTCCGATGCCGAGTTTTTAACGGGCCCGCCTCTTACCGTTCAGCAGGTGAAAGACATAAACGATATCGCCAAGCGATAGCTGTACACAACCATCCCTCAGTCGGTTCTCCTTCTTCATCAACCTGTGTACAAGCTACTTTTGGCAGTTGACTAGCGTGTCAAGTTGCACACGCCTGTGTCTACCCTCACACAGCGCTGTTCTCTTGCACTGCGCATAAGTGTTTTTTTCTCTTCACCACGGATATGGCTCCATTGTTGCAATTCAAATCATTGGATTGCCGCTCCTGACATTTGCCAGGACAGAAATGAAGGAGAGGCATTCGCAGCATCACCGCCAGTTGCGAACTCATAGCTCCGACGTGGCAATCAACGACGGGCAGCAGTAACGCGAAAGAAGTTGGACCAGTACTAAAGGAGAAATGCAATGTTGTTCTTGAGATATCTGCTGTTGTTCACGGGTTGGGGTCTGCTTGCGGCCGCTGCTATCAACGTTTTCAAGAATCTTTACCAGGTTGTCCAGTATCACCGCCAGTTGCGGCCGATAGCTCCAGGCTCCTTATCCGGGCTTTCATCGGGACCGGAAGGCGCCTCCGCTGGAACCACACCGATTCGTGGTGTCACCGTGGAAAAGCCGCAATTGAACTGGACCACTGCCAAATGGGCGTTTCCTGCGGCCTGGCTGCCGCTCATCCTTGCTGCCGGCATAGTGGTGGTGCCCAGCGGGATGGGTGGCATCAGAGTGAGCCAGACCGCAGGAACGCTGCCGGGCACGTTGTATCCGGGCGCCCATTTTATTGTGCCGCTGCTCGATTCAGTCGTTCTATATGACATACGCGACCAGGTATTGACAACATCCTCTGGCAAGGACGGACTGGAATCGACCAGCGAAGCCGAAGCAGAAAAGCGGGAGGCAAAAAACAAGAAAGCCGATGCTTTCACCGTCCAGTCGCGAGAAGGTCTGAGCATCGGTTTGGCGATTACGGTGCGCTACAAGTTTGATCCGGCAAGGCTGGATTTCATCCATGCGAATCTGCCGCAGCCGGTGGAAAAAGAGATCGTGCCGCCGGTGGTTTCCAGCGTCTTCCGTGAACTGGCGCCGAATTACACGGTCCGGGAAGTTTTTGCCACCAAGCGCGAAGAAATCCGCCGGAACGCGGCGGACCGCATTACGCGCAAACTGGGGGCCGACGGCATCATTGTGAAAGAGGTAATGCTGCGCGACGTCCAATTACCAGAAGAATACGCCAAGGGCCTGGAAGGTCTGCTCTTGAAAGAACAGCAGAATGAGGGCATGGGCGTGGAAACTGAGATGAAAGCCAAAGAGGTAAAGATCGCGGAACTTGAGGCAGAAGCCGCGCGGGTGCGCCAGGTAAAGCAGGCGCAGGGCGCGGGTGAGGTCAGGGTTCTCCAGGCCAAGTCAGAAGCGGACGCCATGAAATACACTCTGCCTCTGAAACAGAAGCAGATTGAGCAGTCACGTCTGGAAGCAGCGGCGCAAAAAGAAACCACGGTGAAAAATGCCGAAGCCCAGGCCCAGGCAAAGGTGATCGACAGCAAGGCTGAAATGGAACGCCGCGGCATGCTGGCTGAGGCCGAAGCCAACCGGATCCGTATCGTCGCGGTAGCTGACACCGAACGCATGAAGTCAGAAGCGGCGTTGCTCAAGGAAAGTCCGTTGTTGATCAATAAGATCGTGGCCGAGCGAATGTCTGACAAGCTGCAAATCATGATGGTCCCTTCGGACGCCAAGATCTTTTTCAATGACGTAATGAAGGGTGCGGTCACTTCAGACCCTGTCACCAATGCCAGAGCGGCGCAGGCCGCGGCGGAAGAGAATGAAGGCTCCGACCAGGAAGACGAGCAACCAGCGGCTGCGGCACCCGCACAGCAGATGACCAGCCACAAAACATGGAAGGGGAGATAAGTTTGCGCCGGTAGTCATCCGGGCCGCCCTGTTCCCGCCGGGACAAGCGGCCCGACCCGTTACCACTGATTTTCACTGATGACACTGATAAGAAAGCGGGGCCGGCAAGCATCGGCGCAACTGTTTTTCGCACATAGCATTAATGGAGTGCAATCAGAGGTTCAGAAGGTATTTCCCTGATTGCTAATCGCAGCAATTTCCAGTCAAATGAGGGCTATATCAAGCTTTGATTCAATGCTAAAGACCGCCCATAGACGATGGCTTTGCGGATTTTTGCTTTTCTTCATGGCAACCGCTCCAGCCATCTCGCAGGACGCGGCTTCCCTTCCCGTTGCTGCCACGGAATTTGTCCAGATAATTCTGTCGCGGTCGGGATCGCCCTCCGCTATAGCTGTGACCTTCCAGAACCTGTCTTCACTTTCGCCGGAAGCACAGGAAGCAACCCAGAATGCAATCTTCAACGGCTTCCGCGGAGCCAATGTCAAAGTGGTAAAACCGGAGCAGGCAGTGGCGGACGTTCACATTACATTTTCGGAAGACTGGCAGGGCTATGTCTGGATCGCAAGCATTCAGCAGGGATCCAGCAGCCAGAGGGTGATCAAGAAATTGCCACGCCGCCAGCCGGCGCAAGCTGCGCATGCCACCACGCTAACCATTCGCAAGATACCCGTCTGGCAACAGGACGCGCCGATCCTGGATTTCTATCAGGACAATCAGAACCTTCTCGTGCTGGAGCCCAGCCAGCTTGCGCTTTATTCGAGCGATTCCGGCAACTGGCGTCCGCGGCAAACACTTGGGATTCCGCACCAGAACCCTTGGCCGCGTGACATGCGCGGAAGGCTGGAGGTGCGCGGCGGAGAAATCAATGTTTTTCTTCCTGGCGCGCGCTGCAGCGGAAGACTCTCACCGCCGTCACTCGATTGCCGAGCCAGTGACGATCCCTGGCCGATCGGCGAAGGGTTGGTTGCGTTCTTCAATCCACGGAGAAATTTCTTCAGCGGCCTGCTGGCCGGGCCAAGCGCGGGAGCGTCAATCACGCCGTTTTTTTCAGGAGCAACATGGAAGAGCGGCGACCAACGAATATGGCTTTTTACCGGTACGGACGGTCATACCCGGCTCTTCCAGAATGATCTGGCCTCGCCGGTGGCAACATTCAACGGCTGGGGAAGCACAATGGCCCCGGTCCATTCAATTTGCGGCTCAGGCTGGCAAGTCCTGACCAGTTCGCCCGCAGACTCGACCCGGCCGGACAGCGTGCAGGCGGTGGAAATTTCCGGGCGCGAAGCTTTACCGGTGAGCGCACCGGTGGATTTAGCGGGCACGGTGGAAGCGTTATGGACCGCGGGCAATTACAGTCAGTTGATCAACGGAGTTTTGCAGTCGCAGTCAGGAAAGTATGAAGCGTTTACTCTTACAGTTATTTGCACTCAGTAGCCTTCTGCTGCTGGCAGTCGGCGCATATGCTGGCTCGCGTCCGCGTTATGGCGGCGCAGTGCGTATTCTGCTTCATGACAAAGTGCTCTCCATTGATCCGCTCAGCGATGAAGACCATCCGGCAGCACGCGACCGTATGGCCGCGCTGGTGTTTGAAAGCCTGACAGAACTCGACGCGCAGGGCCGTTTGCGTCCGAACCTTGCCGTGTCATGGCATGCGGACCAGTCGACACGCGTCTGGCAATTCCGCCTGAGGCTGGCGAACTTTCATGACGGCACGGTTCTCACGGCGACAGATGTTGCAGCCAGTCTGGCGAAAAGCAATCCGGCCTGGAAATATTCTGCTCCTGACCGGCAAACCATCGCCATCGAAGCGCCTTCGCCGATTCGACAGATGCCGGAATTACTGGCGCTGCCGCGGTACGCGATCGTGAAACGGCAAAGCGACGGCGCGAATACTCCGATATTGATCGGCACGGGAAGTTACAGGCTGACGCAGTGGCAAACCGGCGAACACGCACAGTTGACCGCCAATGAAGATTACTGGGGAGGGCGTCCTTTCGTCGACACGATTGAATTTCAGATGGGCGCGTCCCTTCGTGATCAGCTCTTGGATCGCCAGTTGGGCTCGTACGCCGCCGCGGAGTTAAGCGTTGACCAGATTCGCAACGTTGAGCAGAACAATCAGACGATTACGTTGTCACGTCCGTCCGATCTGCTGGCTCTTGTTTTCCTTCAGCCCGATTCAGGCGGAAGGCCGGGCAAAAAGCCGGTAGACACGCGGGTGCGCCAGGCGCTGGGGCTGGCGATCAATCGCGCCGCTATCAGCAACGTTATTTTCCAGCGCAGATCAATTCCCGCTCCCGGGCTGCTTCCGCAGTGGCTTACCGGTTATGAATTTATTTTTGGCGGCGCAACAAATATTGATCGGGCCAAAGAGCTGCGCGCGGACGCGGCGGCTTTCGTAGTGATTAACCCCATCTCTCTTGCCTATGATTTTGCTGACCCACTGGCCAGGCTCGCGGCCGAGCGCATTGCCGTTGATGCGCGTGAAGCCGGCATCGTGGTGCAACCATATGCTGAATCTCACATCTACAGCAAAGCGTCCAGGGCTTCCATCAACGCCGATGCGGTTCTTCTGCGCGTGCCGCTTCAGTCGCTCGACTCCTCGGTTGCGCTGGCGGCGCGGGTGGATGATCTTGGACTCCCGCAGGAAAACAATTCCGCGATTCTTGGCGCGACGCGGCCTGAAGACCTGCTTGAAATTGAGCGCAAATTGCTGGAGAGCAACCGCGTGCTGCCTGTGGCTCACGTTCCCCAGGTCCTTTGGCTGAACAACACGGCGCACAACTGGCAGCAACAGTTGAATGGCGCCTGGAATCTTGACCAGCTCTGGATAGAAGGAGCGCGATAAGCCTTGTCTTTGAAGACCAAGCTGCTCCTTCTGATAACGATCAGCATCACGGCCAGCGTGGGTGCCGTGGCGTGGCTGATTGAAGAACGCGCGCATGAAGCGTTCCGCCAGGTGGAGCAGGAGCGAACCTCGGCGCTGGTGAATCAGTTCCGGCGGGAGTTTGAGCATGCAGGCGATGAGATAACACGCGGCGTGAATACCATTGCAGGTTCTGACGCCATGCAGCGCACGGTGACAGAACTCTCCAACGGAGCGGAGTATGCAAATTACGTGAATGAAGCCGCGTCCAATGCAGCGACGCAACGGCTGGATTTTCTCGACTTCATCGCTCCGGACGGCGCGATTATCTCTTCCGCCCACTGGCCCGCTCGCTTCGGATATAAGGAACGCTGGTTTATGGAACGCTCCGTCTCCGCTGCCGGAGCAGGCATTTCTAAAGCACGTTGACACGCCGCAAGGCAACGTGCTGGCCATGATCTGCTTTCGCACGGTCCACATTCATGATCTGAACTTTTATCTGATCGGCGGCCGCAAGCTGGATGCGGTAGTGCAATCACTCTCTCCGCCCGAAGGTTTGCACGCCACGATCTTCAGCGTTCCAGAGCAGGGCTCCGGTGAACTGATTGGCCCAGGCAAGGAAAGTTTTGATGCGGCCAGGATAATGCCGCTCATCCAGAAAGTTCTGGACAAACACAGCGAGGATTCAGCGACAGTAGATCTGGGACCGGCGCTGGGAAGCGAAGAGATCGTGCACGCTATCCCACTTCCTGGTTACACCGACCGAGTTCCCGCGGTGCTGCTGGTGGGCAACTCTCTGGAGCAGGAACTGCTACTGGAGAAGCGCATTCGCAATATCAGCCTCATTATCGCGGGAGTCGGTGTTTTTATCGGAGTGGTGGTGAGCGGGATCATGACAGCGCGATTCAGCCGTCCTATCAAGACGCTGGCGCAGGCGGCGACGGAAATCGGGCATGGCAACTGGGATGTCCGCGTGGAAACGTCCGGTAAAGATGAAATCGGGAAGCTGGCCGTGGCGTTCAACCAGATGACGGAAGAGTTGATGGGCCAGCGCGAGCGCCTGGTGCAGAGTGAACGCGTAGCCGCATGGCGCGAACTGGCGCGGCGATTGGCCCACGAACTGAAGAACCCTCTCTTCCCGCTGCAAATTACCGTGGAAAACCTGCTGCGTGCGCGACAAAACACGCCGCAGGAGTTTGATGAAGTGTTTCAGGAAAGCACGAGCACGCTGCTGGCGGAAATTGCCAACCTGAAAACCATCATCGGGCGCTTCAGTGATTTTTCTAAAATGCCCGCGCCGCAACTACAGGCGGTGGATCTGAACGAACTAGTCCGCAGCGTTGCGCAACTGTTTCAGGGCCAGTTCAATCGCGATCCGGGACGCATTCAGCCGAAGCTGCAACTGGGTGACGCGCCGCAGGTAAGTGCCGATCCTGTACTGCTTCGGCGCGTGATTGAAAACCTGGTGCTGAACGCGATTGACGCCATGCCCATGGGCGGCACTCTGACTTTCCGAACCATGACCAGTACTGACGATCGATTCGCGCTGTTTGAACTGGCCGACACGGGCGCCGGACTGACGGCGGAAGAGTGCGAGCGCCTGTTCACTCCTTATTACACAACCAAAGGACATGGCACCGGCCTGGGGCTGGCGATTGCGCAATCGGTCATCAGCGACCATCACGGACGAATCACGGTAAGCAGCAAGAAGGGCCAGGGAACAACGTTTAGCGTGGAGCTGCCGGTGTTCTCAGGCGCAAGCACTGTAGAATTTGGAGGCGGCAAGAATTAGGCGAGCGTGACAACGTTTTGAGAAAGCAGCTAGCAATTAGCAAATGGCAATTAGCCAAACCGAGACGAGACGGAAAGCAAGGGTGACAACAAATGCGACCTTTCACCGTTAACCCCGAGATCAGTAGCAGACAGCGCGGGCAGCTAGACTCTTGGAGCTAATTGCCAATTACTATTTGCCAATTGCTGAACTATGAAAGCTAACCTCTTTATCGTCGATGATGACGCCAACACGCTGGCGTCGCTTTCGCGCGCCTTCCGTCTGGCGGGACACGAAGCTACGGTCTGTGACAATCCGATCAAAGCGCTGGAGATGATCAAGGCGGAAAAGTTCGATGTGATTTTTTCTGACGTGGTCATGCCCGCAATGAATGGACTGGCGCTGCTGGAGCAGATCAAAGCCGCGGGCGTGACAACGCCTGTGGTCATGATGTCGGGCCAGGCGCATATTGAAATGGCGGTGAAAGCCACGCGGCTGGGCGCGCTCGACTTCCTGGAAAAACCCATCTCCACGGACAAGCTTCTGCTGACGGTACAGAACGCGCTGCAACTGGAACGCCTCAAGCAGGAAAACCAGCAGCTGCGCCAGCAACTGGGCAGCGGTGGCATTGTTTTTACCGGCGAGAAGATGCGCAAGCTGCTGGCGCAGGTGGAGCGCGTGGCCGCCAGCGAAACGCGCGTATGCATCCTGGGAGAGACCGGGACGGGAAAAGAGCTGATCGCGCGGACGATCCACGATAAGAGCCAGCGCCACGCCGGCCCCTATGTCACGCTAAATTGCGCGGCCGTGCCGGCGGAGCTGATTGAATCAGAGCTGTTCGGCCACGAGAAAGGATCGTTTACCGGCGCAGCGTCACGGCATATCGGCAAGTTTGAGCAGGCCACGGACGGTACGCTCTTTCTGGATGAAATCGGCGACATGCCGCTGGCCATGCAAGCCAAACTGCTGCGCGTGCTGGAGCAGGGCGAGGTGGAACGCATTGGCGGAGACAAGCCTACCAAAGTGAATGTGCGCGTGGTGGTGGCCACACATCGGCAATTGGAAGAGCAGGTCAAGCAGGGCAATTTCCGCCAGGACCTGTTCCATCGCATTTTCGTTTTTCCCATCGTGCTGCCGCCGCTGCGGGAGCGTCCGGAAGATATTCCCGTGCTGGCCGCGCACTTTGCCGCGCAGATCGTGAAGCAAAATAACTGGAAACCGATCAGCTTCAGTCCCGAGGCGCTGCAAACGTTGCAGGCACATTCCTGGCCAGGCAACATTCGCGAATTGCGCAACGTGGTAGAGCGGCTGCTGCTTTTTGCCGAAGGCGATACCGTAACTCCGGCGACCGTGCAGGCGGCACTACCAACAACTTCCGTCGGCGACGGAGGAATGACTTTTTCCGGGACCGGCACGCTGGCAGAGCGTGTGGAACAGGTGGAACGGCAGATGATCCTGGAAGAGATTAAGCGCCACAACCAGAACATTACGAACACGGCGAAAGCGTTGGGACTGGAACGTAGCCATCTGTATAAGAAGTGCCAGCAGCTAGAGATCGATTTGCAGGAGCTGAGGAAGTAACAGGAGTTTTACCACAAAGGACACGAAGGAACACAAAGGTTGAGTCAGTCTCGCTCGCGGCTGGAATTGGCAAGGCTGGCGAGCGTGTGCGAAACTTGAACGCGGGGGCCTGTAGCTCAATGGTTAGAGCAGCAGACTCATAATCTGTTGGTTGTAGGTTCGAGTCCTACCGGGCCCACCATCTTTTCAATGACATAGCAGGAATTCTGAAATCGCAAGCATCCTGATATGCAGTAAACATGCACTAGTCGGTTCCGAAATGTTCCGTTCGGTTCCATATCAATTGGCCTTCCCGAGTGGAACGGGGTCGGGTTCGGGCAACACCAAAGCTTCGGCCTGAGTCCGTTGGTAAGCTTCGATTTGGTGGGTGGTCTGCTCCATCTGCTTACGGGCAATCTTGGAATAACGGTCATACATTTTGTCTTCCTGATGGCCTGTTACTTGTTTTGCGTACTGCCGTGGCACCCCTGCCATCGTCAGGTTAATGGCTGCCGTTCTACGAAGCCCATGAACCAAAAGGCCATCGTATGAAAACCGTGTGGCCTTCTCGCACTTGGGGCATTGCTTCGTTACCGTAGGGGCACAGGACAGGCAGACTTTTTTCGTTTGGGCCTTATCCATCCACCTGAGTTTTTCCGTACCATGGATCGAACATTCCCCCACAACTTCAGGGGCACACGTGGTGCAGACGTAACGAGATACACCAGCGTCAACGCAACACCGCTCCCAGATCACGCGAAAATCCTTCAGGAACCCGGCGACAATCACCAAGTAATTATTGGGAAAATCCACGACAGCTTATCGCCAGATGAGTTGGACAGATTTGAACAGGCAGCCACCGAGCGTATGCAGCCTGATTATTCGATCCCGTCTGCCATCGCACCACCGCAGTAAAAGGTCTTAGTAAGTTGTGCTACTCTGACAACACATGGCCGAATATGACAAAACACTCCTCGTCTACCTCGATATCATGGGCTTCAAGAAAATGATTGAGGATTCCCAGAAAGAATATTCCAAAGTCGATGAAATCATCGACATACTCAAGAAGGTAAAAGCGAAAACGTCTATAAGTTTCAAGCGAGTGATTACATCGCGCATGTCGGTTGATTCGATGATCCCACGTGATTTTTCCGATCTTGTGGTCAGAATAACCCCTTTGGGACTCAACCCGACAGACAATAAAAAATTCATATCCGATGAATTTCTGATTTTGGCGGCAATTCAATGTGAACTCTTTTTGGAAAGTGGCACCCTGCTTAGGGGTGCGATGTGTATCGATGATTTGTATTTCGAAAATGATATTGTTTTTGGCCCTGCTCTGGTGAAGGCTCATGAATTTGAAGAAAGTATCGCAGTATTTCCTAGAATAATCGTTGATCCAAAGAGCTGTCTATTACATGAGGATTCAGGCTTTGCGCGCATCGTTTCAGCTGGAATCTTGCAACGAGGAGATGATGGTGCATACTTCATTGACTACCTGCATTTTTCTTATTCCAGCATGTTTGTGATGTCGGAATTCAAAACACACGAAACGCAAATGCTGGAACGGCACAAAACTATGGTTGAAAAGAAATTGAAAGAGCTAGCCGGTAAAGATGAGCGATTGAAGCAGAAGAGTTTGTGGTTGGCTTTGTATCACAATTCGGTTTTGAAAAGATTGACCGTGGAAAACCCCAACAAAAGGGAAATGTTTACGGAATTGTTAATATCCGAAAAGCAGCTAGAAATATGACCGTGCAATCGTTTTTTTGTAAAATGTTGAGACACCAAGGAGACTTTGAATGGATCGTGGGCAGATTTTAGAGGAACTCGAAGCTGAAAGAGACCGTCTCGACAGTGCCATTACAGCCTTACAGGGCAACCGCAGAAGTACCGGAAGGGGTAAGGTTACGGCAACCCCGACGAACGGCAGGAGAGGCAGACGTCGGATGTCAGCAGCAGCCCGAAAGAAGATTAGTGATGCCCAGAAAGCGCGTTGGGCAAAACAGAAAAAAGCAGCTTGACTTTATAGAGAGGGGATTTATTCTTCGATCCCCTTTTCTTTTTGTATCTTATTCCTTTCACGAATCAGTTCTTCAGAATCCATCCAAGGCGACTGATGAAGTGGGCAGCTTACGGCTAGATGGTCTTTAAGTTCAGCCTCTCTTTTGTAGGCTTCGTCATGATTGTTTAAACCTGTCATTATCATGAACGCTGCCATTTGGTTGTCACATTTAGGGCAGTCCACCAACCACATCCCATGGACACCAGCCATGACATGATGAACCCTTCCACTCAACATATCCAGCCGAAACGCCCGGGATGTGGTTTCTTCCGCTTTCCCGAAACCCTGATAATGCAGCGTTACGTCAACGTCGCAATGATAAGTCTCATTCTTATATACGCCATCCGGAATATAGAATCCATAATTCTCCCCGGCCTTCACCACTCTCACAGTGTTTCTTGTGAACGGCTTTTTGTCGCGCTGACGAAAAACTGCTTTCGATACAAACACTCGAATGCCACCAACATTTGCAATACGCAGCCATGGTTTGCCGTCTCTCTTTTTTAATCCAAACGCAATCCCTACCTGTTGCTGATAATCCCACTGCTCTTTATACAATTCCAGCGTCATCTGTGTGGTATGAACATACTGCCAAGTCACAAGGGCCAGCACAGCGGTTACAAAAATCGTGGCTATTGCCTCGAGCGTCTTGGGGTCTGCCCAATGAAAATAGAATGCAGCGGCGATTGCCAGCGAACCGACAATCAAAAATGCCAGCAGCCCAAAGTGGTTGACCAAACGGACGATCTTCTTCATGGGGTGAAATTGTAAGCTGATATGGACTAGTTATGCATTATCTGAACCTAACGGAACCGTAAAGTCAGGTGCAGCTACCAATTTAAAAACCCCTGAAATCCGGTAAGGAAACTCAGGGGTTTTGTTGTCTTATCAATCGGTTAGAATGAGCGGTCAGGGTTCGAGAAATCCCGCAGTCGAAACATCATAATCTGTTGGTTGTAGGTTCGAATCCTACCGGGCCCACCAGTCCTGTCTTATTCTCTGGTACTCCTTTCAATGTCAGAGCGAGTGACTGTTCAAGGCAAAATTGCCAGAAGCGCAACGATGAGGTGCAGAGTCGGCATACCATCCGGCCCGAGTGTTAACCGTAGGTGAGGGTAGTGCTCTGTCCGACCTCGATAATGTAGCCATCAGGATCGCGGATGTAGCAGCGAATCTCGCCGTACTTAGGTATTGGCTCCGTGAGGAACTCGGCTCCTCGACTTTTCCATAATTTGTAGCACGCTTGAATATCCGCAACGCGGAAATTCATAAAGCTGTTGATGTGGTTCGGGTCGGGGACACTGAGCGTGACCGTCGGCTTATCCGGGGTCGGCCCGCCCCCAACGTTGAGAATCATCCAGACATTCGCAAGCTGAAGGTACGCAGGGGCGTTGCCGTCACCCAGGCTCAGAATGTGAGCGCCGAAGACCTTTTCGTAGTAGCGAGCCGATCGCTCGATGTCGGCGACGGTGAGAAATTGCGCGATGCTGATCCCCTCTCGCGGGGGCATCTCATAGCTCTTCTGGTCGATTTGTACCGCGTTCATTGATGACTCCTTTTGTACGCCGCTCATTGATAGCTCCTTTCTGTACGGTGCTCATTACAAATACGATGCCCCCGAGTCCCGCTCCCATTCATAAAAAATCGATCGACGCCAGCTAGTGCAGCAGAGATTCCCCTTGACAAAAGCGAACAAAATACGATATAATGCGCTCAGGGCTGGAAGTGTGTTTGCTTGCAGCCGTGCTGCCCAGGTGGCGGGAGAGTAAGCTCTTTGACAAAAATCGTAGTTGATAGGTGGTATTTGGTACTTGGGGAAGTTTGCAACCCTCTGCCGACCGACCAGTGGAAACGAGAAAACAAGGCTGAAATTGGTGCTGATTGGACCTCTGAAAAACGCGAAAAAAGGCGTCGACAGCTCGGTCGACAGTTCGGTCGAATTGGGGTTGGACCTTTGTTTTCAACAAAGCGTCTATGGGGGGTGGATCTCTGGCTGAAGGACACAGGCAGAGGGCCGTAAAAAATTGGCAGAATCGCCGAAATTGCCAAAAAATTGAAACTCCGAACCGGGAGTCTTACCGCAAAGGACGCAGCGGCCGCAAAGGAATTTCGGGTAATGTGCATGATCGGGAGCTTTGTCCTTAAGTGCGCAGAGCCGCAATGGTCGCGGGCAGCGAGCTACGTTCATTCAGAACGGGGATGGCCACCGAGACTTTCATTTCGCTGGCAGCTTCGTTTCTGTGGACGTTTCGTTTCTGTGGTTTATTTCTATGGGTTCATTTCGGTGAAGAAGACTGGCGGAGAAGTTCGGCCGTGCGCGGCGCAGCGGAGGGATCGTTGGCGAGCTGACGGCGCAGGCGCTCAAGATCTTCATGGCCATCGACATCGAACCACGGATTGATGAGCACGGTCTTCATGCCAAACTGCTCCAGCTTGTGCGTGGTGGCAGCGAGCGTGGTGGAATGGCTCCACTGAATTCCTTCCAGCACGCCTACGGGACAATCATTCAGGCCGATCAGGTAGAAGCCGCCGTCAGAGGAAGGTCCAAGGACGGCGTCGGCGGTTTTCAGGGCGTCGCGCGCACTCTTAAGGTAAGCAGCGGGAAGGCCGGGACTGTCCGCGCCGATGGCCAGCACGATTGGCGCCGCTTAAGGGCCAGTCGCAGCACTTTTTCCAGACGGTCACCCAGGTCGCCCTCCGATTGCAGCCAGACTTCTTCCGGCTTGAAGTAACTGCGCTCAAAAGTCTTGGTAGCGGCAATAATGCATTCCGCCCAAGGGAGCGTGCGGACCATGGCAACGGTGTCTTCCAGAAAAGCTTCCGCCAGTTCCGCCGCGCGTTCCGGGCCAAGCTCCGGGATGAGACGCGTTTTCACCGATCCGGGGATTGGCGGTTTGGCGAAGATGCAGACAATGGCTTCCGGCATAAGGGATATCTTTCTATCTCGATGTTGGCAGGAATGACGAGCGGCAGGCCAACTCATTGTTTCATGCCGTTATCATCTCAGATGATGGCTTGGGTTGAATAGAATCGTAAGCAGCGTTATCAGCTGGCCGCCTGATAGGCGCCGGCTTTCACGGGCAGCAATAATTTACCGTTCATTCATGATCTCCGGTTAGAAAGGAAAACATTTACCTGCCGGTATCTCTGCGCGGACAGCGCTCCGCACGGGTCGCCTTGACCTTTAGTCCACCCACGCATCGCCCCACTCAGCTTTGCGGGCGCTCCTGTAGGCCTCTTTGCTGGAACGCGTGACTGTGCGGTTTTCGATTTGCCCCTGGGACGTGCAGAGCACAAGCTGGACATGGCCGCTATGCTTGCGAGGATGGCGGACGATGCGCGCTCCCATCGGCGGCACATCGCTCTTGCCGGCCACGAAGTAAGAAAATTTCTCGTCTTCATAGCCCAGATCTCCGCCTTTCAATTGCCGATGCAGAGAGGTTCGCTCGACCCGCTGAGAGAAGTGACACCAGTCGGCGGCAGCGGCCATGGGACAGGGCAGGCAATGCGGGCACGGAGCGACAATGGCGGCTGCGTTGGCAATCAGAACAGATCGGGCGGCATTGATCGCAGCAAAACCGCGGCGGGTGCCCGGCTCAATGATTACCAGAAATTTGTTTGCGCTATTCCAGGCTTTGCGCAACACCGCTTCTGCGGCGGGTTGCGGCAGCTCTCCCAGCGTGTAAGAAATCACCACCAGATCGTGCTTCTCACAGGACAAGCCGGAACGCAGATCCTGCCTGATCCATTGTGCCTGTTGAACCAGTGGGGACTCGCTTTGTTCCGACAGACGTTTGCCAACTGCAATCCACCCAGGATCGGATTCAATCAAGCTTGCCTGTCGAAGACACGAAAACTCGTCGGCGGCGGCAAAGAGCGCGGTGCCGGGACCGGCGCCAAGATCGAGCAGACTGGCAATTTCAATCCCCGGAGCGCGCATGTTGATTTCGGCAAAAACATGCCGTACTGCCGCATACGTGGCGGGAAATCTCACGGCGAGGTAAGCGGCGCGATGCGCGTCCGTGACAATGGCTGGTGACGAGAAATCAGCGGCCTTATAGTGCTCGGACAATTGGGCCGTCGCCAGTACAAGCCTGCGCCGGTCTAATTTGTCAGTCTCCCGCTGAATGGCATCCTGCAGCTCGGCGGAGAGGCGCATCTTTGGTGTGAAACCTCAATCCTTGTACTTTACCGAGCAGCCGTAAGGACGGGTTGCGGCCTCGGCCACCGGCTTACCACCCATGGCATCCTGGAGCGCAGCGGAAACGTAGTTCTTCGAATTCGCAATGTCGCCCTTGTCAGATGTTGGATGATCGTCAATGGCGCCGTTATAGATCAGCATTCCGTTTGGATCCACGATAAACATGTGCGGCGTTGTCTTGGCAGCGTAGAGATGCCCCAGCGATCCTCCGGGATCCATGAGCACAGCGGTAGGTACGGCATTCATCGTCTTTAAATAGTCATTTTCCTGCGACGGCGTAACAAACCCCTGCGTTCCTTGGGCCGAGGAAATTACCGTGAGCCATACCACGCCCTTGGCTGTCCACTCTTTTTGCAGACGCTGCATGTTGCCGCTCTCATAATGTTTTTTGGTGTAGGGGCAGCCCTGGTTGTGCCATTCAAGCACCACATACTTGCCTTTGTAATCAGAGAGGTGCTGTTGCTTGCCGTTGCTGTCCACTGCGGTGAAGCCGGGAGCCGGGTCTCCAACTTTAACGGCAAATGCCGACGCCAGCAGCGCCAGCAATGCGCAGCCTCGCAAGATAAGACGATGGCGGTTTTTCATCGCGCCTCCTTTGTATGCTTCGCAACTATTGTATCGGCTGCTGTACGGGCGCTTCAATCCGGTAGGCCGGACTCCCCGGGATAACCAGCACACCGCGCAGGACCGCGATCGGCTTCAGCAACAGATCGGATTTCTTGAGTATCATCGTCGCGCCGGTGTTCGACGGTTGAAGTTTTTGTAGTGCCGGATTGTCGATCTGCCCTGGATCAAGCGGGAAAAAATCTGCTTTCGTAATCGGCTTGCCCATACGAATCGTCAGCAGAAGTTCATCCTTGGCCGGCGTGACGCTTGTCTTCCAGCCGCGCGGTAGCTGCTGCGGCAGGAGTCTGTTGGTCTGTTCGAAGAGCTGCGCCGATTTCTGGTCCAAGCTGGCGGTCGCGGACACAGGCAATGCCAAGTGCAGATGGGCGTGCTCAGGAATACATACCTCGCGACAGACGAGCCACTTAGCTTCTGCGCCAAATTCTAACGGCGTACCGCTTCTGACGCTGGACGGAGTGTGAATGGTGAGCGGCAGCAGTACCTCGTCGTGGTAACCGTAGTCGACCAGTTCCTTGCTTGGCTGCATCCGCTCAGGGCGAGGCCACTGGATTTCGCCGGCACTGAACCCAGCCGGCAATTGCCAGTTGAAAGACGGTGGCTGGCCAGAGTCGCCAGGATTGATCCAGTAAATGTGCCAGCCCTTTTCCAGCATGAAGTGCACGCCCAATTGCACATCAGAGCCGGGGCTTACTGACGCTTGCCGCGACAGTAATTCGACGCGAGTGTGCTGAGGGGTAGACTGGGCCAGGGCAGCTAGCGAGCACGTGAGCAGGCTAAACAGGCAGACAGAAAGACGAATGTGCCTGGTGAATGCCACTACAGCATTTTACCGCGCAAACAAAAAGCGCCGGCTTTTGACCGGCGCTTTTGTTGACGTAGAGTGAAGTTGAGCTTACGGCAGCACGTATTTCATGCTGACATAGCCCATCATGAGGTGGGCGTTCTTGGGTGCTCCGGCGGCCACAAACCATGGCGAACGGGTCACATAAGACGTCTGGGTTACCAGCAGCACGGCGCCGTATTGCGGGCTCTTCCAGAAAGTCTGCGTCCAATCGAATGAACCTTCCTGGATAGCACGGTTGTTAGAGTTGGCGGAGTTCGTTCCGCCAAAGCCGATGCACGGCTTGTTCAGTAGAGGCTGCCCCGGCGCACAAGAGATGGGCGCGCCAGGCGTGTTGGCAGCGGTCAAGTCAGCAAAGGAATTGCGGCCTGCGAACATTCCGCCATAGTAGAAGCCGAACTGGCTCTTTTTGGCGGTCGCTTCCAACCCAACGATGGCCATTCCAGAATGGACCAACGAATTGTCGATGGTGAATGTGCCAGGACCGGTTGCAATCGGACGAATAACGGTTTGCGGAGCAAGCCCGATCAGGTAGCGGCCGATTCCGTCACCCCAGATACCATTGGCCACAAAGCGGATACCCTTGATAAATTCCAGGCTGGTAGCGGCATGGCCTCCCCCACCGATACTGGTATGGCCCTGGAAGGTGGTTCCACCAACGGGAACAGCCGTGGTTTTCACCGAGCTCACCAGGCCACCCAATTCAAAGTGCAGATGTTTTCCGTTTTTATCTGTGTCCCAGGCCATCTTGGTATGGATATCGGGGAATACGTCTGGTGTGGTTGTCTTGTCAGCAGCGTCGAGTTGGACACCCAAGGCCGCATTGAAGGCAGTTGGGAAAAGCACTTCGCCATTCGTGAACTGGTCTGGATTCTGGATACCAACGCCCCACTGGAAGTGGTCAGTAAAGTGGTAAATAGCGCGGAATTCCGCCGCACGGGTGTACGGAAGACCTACGTGCGTCTGAGCATCTTCGCCGATGGGCGCAAAGACATCAGCCGGCATGGGCGAAAGACCCACGCGGTTAGGCGTTTGCATACCCCAGGTTTGTCCACCCAGAAACTCCCACTTGCCGCGCTTCAGGTCAAGCCAATAGAGGCGTAAGCGATTGGTGTGAGGGTTGGAGCTAACAAAAACGTTGGCGGCGTCGTTTCCGTTGAAGTCGCCTTCAATGTAACCGAGCACATTGTTCGCGCCATACTTACCTGAGATCTTCAGGTTATAGCGCGAATACTGGCCGGTGGAGCGAAATTCGGTCAGGTGGCCCTGAACTGTGTTGCTGAACGGGATCGCGCCAAAGGGAGTAGTAATGCTGGCTCCCGAGTTGGTGGTGCGGAACACGTTTTCAAAATCCACGAATCCGCCGGGCGTGAAATCAGTGTTGCCGATGCGGAAAGAGAGCGGCGAATCTTTTGGCTTTTCCGTTTCCTGGACCACAGTGGCTTTCACCGGTACGGGTACAGTACGCATCGATGCATCGGCCACGTGAGGCGTGCCAGACGTCTTGTTATCCAGTTGCTGTTCAAGAGTCTGGATCTGTTGTTGTTGCTGGGAAATTTGTTTTTGCTGCTGGCTGATCGCTTCGCGCAATGCTTTCAGCTCATCCGCAATTGACCCGGTCCCGGCAGAGCCGCTATTAGTTGCGGTTGCCTGGCCCAATGCCAGCCCTGAGGCCAGCACCACGAAACACATCTTCTCTAACAATCTCATTGAGCTTTTTCTCCTCTGCTTCTTCGTCGTTATCGGCCCATCAAGGTGATAATTCCGGTTCCCGGGTTTCTCTCTGAACGCAGGAACCAAAGGTGGCTAGAACTCGCGACACAATTTCACACCATAATTGCCTTCTTGTACATACTTATGTACAAGGAAATGCAACACCTTAGGAACCAAAAAGGCTTCCAATTTTGGAATAAATTACGAGTGAAAATCTTAAAGTTAATAGACAGTAGTTTTCAGCAGGAAAATCGCGGTTCGGATGAGGAGAAACAATCCGAACCGCCTCGAATTTGCTTATCTTCGACTCACCGTGCGGCGCGGGTCGAGGCCTGGCTGACGCCGATATCGCTGAATGAAATGGCGTTGGCCACATTGGGATAGGGCTCTCCACCTAGCTCGACATAGGGGAAAATCAGGTAATTGACGCGCTCACCGTGCTGCGCCGGGCTGAGTTGTATGTCGCGTCCTACGCTAAATTGGACGCGGTTCACGTCATGAGCGCCAAAAAAGTAATCTTTTTTCTCCTGGTGCTTCCAGGCTTCGGAAATATCCACCGGGAACCAGCCGCGATCGCGGGTGTAAAACTCCGCCCAGCAGTGGTAACCGGCGATCTGGCCCTGCATTCTGGCCTTCCGGCAATGACAGCCCCATTTCAAAACGCGCTGGAATCTTCTGCGAACGCGCCATGGAAATAAAGACAGAATGGAAGTCAGTGCAGTTCCCATGCTTGGCGTCGCACGCCCAAAGCGTGTCGCCCCGGCCCCAGCCGGTGCCGGTCTTGTCATATTTCATGGTGGCAAAGGTGTAATCGTAAAACGCGCGGCCTTTATCCAGATCAGACATGCCCGGCTTTACCTGCGCAGCGGCCAGTTCGGCGGGCTTGCCGGTGATGGGCACCAGTTTGTCCGCTTGCAGGAAGCGCTGAAGATCTTTGTCAGAGGCCGGGCGCTTGATGGAAACCGCGGCCAGATGTTCCAGTCGCACGACGTCGTATTTAACAGTGAAGTGATATTCGGCCTGAGTGGCTTTGTCCGTGTGGGCGTAAAACATCTTGTTTCCGTACTCAGGCTCAGTGGTTTCTTTGAGCGAGAGATCCCCACTCTTGGAAAGCACCTTCACCTGCTGGAATTCGTCCGACTGGGCCACCGGGAACCAGACATCGAGCGGCTTGCCGGGATCGGTAATGCGAACGGTGAATGAATAATTGAGTTCAAAGTGGCGCGACTTGCTCTGGGCAAAGGCGCAAAGACCGCACAACAGAAACAGCAAGACCGCAGAAATTCTGTGCAGCATGGACGAAACAAGGACGTAACATGGGACTTCTTCCTTTCGGCTTATTATAAGAGATGAGGGTAGAGAACGTCCGACCGGAGGTTTAGCGGACGCGCCGTCAAGTGAAGCCGTGGAAGAAGCGGGACATTTCGCAAAGAATTGTACTCCGCGAAAACGCGGATGGCAAAAGCGTTTTTTGAAATTCCGAGCGCAGCGAGGAAGCCCTAGGGCGGAGAAAAACTCTAGCCGCGAATACACGCGAATGAACACGAATCAGCAAATCAACAACGATAAGTCAGCGTGTCTAAGGGTGAATTTAAAAGTTTCTTTTTCCGATAGCGATCCCTCGCTGCGCTTCGGGATAAAAACTAATCCACCTTTGCCACAAACTGCCCCGTCTCTATCTTCCCTGCTCTCTTTACCTGAACAAAGATGCGATAGTCGCCGGGCTTAGGAAAGCCATACGGGAAGGAAACTTCTGCTGAAGGCGAAGCATGATTCATGTTTTCCATGCCAGCGTTGGCTTTGCGGCCTTCGACCAGATTGACCGCGGCCATGGAGACCGAACCTGCAGGATGGACATGTGCGAAGGTATTGCCGTCAGTACTTAAGAAAACCGCATGCGCGGCCATGCCCATATAGGGCTCAAGATCAGCGGCCGGCTTGCCGTCTTTATCTTCAACGCGAAAGCGAAACCAGTAAGGCTGGTCGGCTTTCAAAGGATGATCATCGCGCTGCCACACCATGCGATAGCCGCCGGAAAGTAGCGCCACCTTATCAACGGGCGACAGTTCGAAGGAACCAGCATCGTCACCGCTGAGCGACTCACCCGTGACCGCCGGTAGATTCACGGTGGCAATCTGCGTTTCAGGAAAACCCGTATGGTGGACGATGTCCGCATAGAGCTTGTACTGGCCTTCCGGCATGATGGGCAGGTTGACTGCGAAATCGCCGGGCTGGGTCTGGTCTGGATGCAGATGCCAGAACGCTTTCATGTCCGGCATGCGCACTATAAAAAGATGCATGAGGTGGCCATGGTCAGGGATCAGGTCATCCAGGCGGATGCGGTCCGGCTGTTCTGTGCGAAAACGCGTTGGCTCCGCTTCATTGGGATTGTCCAGATGCAGGCGCAGCAGGCTGCCTGCCACCAATGAAGGCTTCATGTTGGGAAGCTTGTAGTTGAGCCGGTCATTGGCACTGGCTTCAGTTCCCCACCATTGATTGCCAAGAACGAATGCCGCAATCACAATCACAACGGCAACTGCCAGGCCAATTCGTCCGCGGCGCGCCTGGGCGGGGGCAGGACCTTCACCGGCGTTCAAAGCTGCATCACGCGTGGCTGCGACGATGATGCCGATCCATCCCGCCGCCAATGCCAGCCCTAAGAGTGCCAGTAATATTCCCAGCCCGGCATGCATAGGTTGCGAACTGGTGGAAACTGCCGGCAGTGGAACTTCAAGCTGCGCGACGCCTTTTTGTCCCGTGACCTGGATCTGTACCTTCCACGAACCGCGCACCATGATCCACAGGCTTCCGGTGAAAAGTTGGGGATCGTTGGCCGATCGTTTGGCGGGATCAGGTAGTGGCGCCATCGTTGCGCCGACTCCAATCATCCGCAGCGGAAGGATTTTGATATCACTTATATCATTCGACACGCTGCGAATCTGTACCTGAGCCACGCCCGGCACCACAGGAGGTGGCCGCAACGTGACCAGCAGATGGTACGGCCCGGCATAGCCGTCATAGTAAACGTCCGGGCTGTTGACGTGGGCGGTCCCGGTCAGCGGCAAGAGGAGAAGACAAAGTGCGAAGAGCGTTCGCAGTGATCGGTGCATGCGTTACCGCCTCACCTTCTTAAGCCAGCCCCCCCAGTAAATGCCGGCCCACATGCTGGCCACGGAGAAGAGAAATCCCAGACCCATGTTGCGCCAGAACTCTAAGGGAGTTTGCTCCCAGTGCACGAAAATGTGGTTGACAGTGGGCGAGGTAGGCAGCGCGAAGTAAGGAAAATCAGTGGTGGAAAAAAACCTGTTCCGCGCCATGGAAGACATCAGGAACGTGGCGAAGGGCCATTCCACCACAATCAGAATCGCCAGAAAAGCCACGCCGCCGAAAACGGCCTGCTGCCATTTGGGCGCGTCCTTGAATATAGGCAAAAGCAAATCCAGAAAAAACGCAGGAATAACCAGCAGAAGAGGAAACGGCAGCGGCACCATGTGCGTGATGTCCTGGTATACCGGTCCAAGTTTTGGCTGAGCGGGAAAGAGCGGGAGCACCCACATCAGAATCAGAACAAAAGCAGAGTAAATGCCGGTCATGATCGTTCGCGCCCAGCGATGTCCGGCGACGCGAGCCAGCCCTTCCAGCAAAAGCAGCGTGCCAATCCCCATCACCATATAGGAAATGCCGCTGTGCAGCAGAACGCGGTTGGTGTATTCCAGCTTGAGCGTCATGGTTTGAACCACGATGAAGCCGCCAAGCAGCATCACAATCCGCTGCAACTTGATACGCTGCTCTCCGGTGGCGCGGTTCAGATAAGAAGCCGCCAGGATTGCGCCGCCCCACATGATTCCGGCAATGCCCAGCGCCAATAACATGTGTGGCGGACTGATGATTTTTACGTCGAGCCCGTAGGCTTCATGCCACCAATTATCGAAAGGCGCGGAGGTCAGCATGGCGCCGCCGCCCCAGGCGGCGATGAAAGCGCCCAGTGGCGCGCGAAACCCGAGGACGTTCACTGAGTTGCGCCGGTCGTCTGTGTCGCCAAAGGTGGTCCGCATGATGACCCAGGCCGAGCCGAAAGCGGCCAGGACAGCGCCGAATTGAATCAGCAGATGAGCCGGCGTCCAGAAGCTGTCACGGCCAATGGTTTCATGCCACGAAATGTCCCAGTAAAGCCCGGTGGCGATAGAAACAGATGCAATCACGTTGGCCCAGACCAGCCACGGAACGGCCTCCGCTCGGGACAATGTGGTTGGCGTGCTTATGCCGGACGTAGCAGTAATTGTGCTCATTACGCGCCCCTAAGAGAGATTTCTGGACTGTAAGAAGTGAATACAGAATACACTGAATGGCCATTCAGTCGTAAGCGGGAAGTATGATCGCCAGCCGGGAATGGAGCCAGCTATGACTGCCCTTCAAGTTTCTCGGCCATCGCCAGCATTTTGGTCACGCTATTCCAGTTACGGCCAGTGCCGGACGTCCCAAGCGCACGTTCTATCTTTGGCCATGGCAGCTTTGAACGCCCCTGGCCGTTGGGAAAATAAATGTAAACTTCGCGGCCGATGATGTGCAGCTCTTCAGGAGCTGTTCCAGTGGCCAGGGCTTGCGCACGCGCTTCCTTTCCCGGGTTGGCGGCAAGAAATGTCACCAGCAACTTGCCGGGCTCAAGGCCGCTGAGCTTGGCAAAAGGATTTCGCTTGATTGCGGTTCTCAATTCCGTCGCTGTGCGAAGAATCACGTCAGGACGAAAGCCGACTTTTTTCTCGATCGCGTCCTGTATGCGCTTGGCAAGCTTCAAGAGGTCGTTCTCTTCAGTACTAAAGATGACGTTCCCGCTTTGGATGAAAGTCTGCGGGTCTTTGAGTTTGAGCGACACGCAGAGCGCTTTAAGCGCGTCCATCTTGATCTTATTGTGCCCGCCGACATTCACGCCGCGGAGCATGCAAATAATCACGGCCATAGACGGTTGAGTATAGATCACTCTCCGCGGTTTCCAGCTCACGCCGTCCCTGATCCTTATCGGGCGGTCGCTTTGGCCTCACTTGCCATGGCCACTGAACGAATGGGCGCGGACAAGCCTTTCATTAATTTCGCGAATTCATCCAGATTCAACGATTGCGCACCATCCGAGAGAGCGCGTTCCGGGCAGGGATGAACTTCGATAATCAGACCATCGGCGCCGATAGCCAGAGCGGCACGGCTGGCCGGAGCGATCAGTTCGCGCTTTCCGGTTCCGTGCGAAGGATCGGCAAGAACGGGCAGATGCGAAAGCTCGCGGACCAACGCCACGGCGGCGAGATCGAGCGTGTTGCGAGTCATCTCGCTTTCGAAGGTCTTGATGCCGCGTTCGCACAGCACAACATTGTCATTGCCGCCGGCGAGAAGATATTCCGCGGCCAGCAACCATTCTTTTACGCTGGCCGAGGGTCCGCGCTTGAGCAGGATGGGCTTTTTGGCTTTCGCGAGCTGACGCAGCAGATCGTAGTTCTGCATATTGCGGGCACCCACCTGAAGCATGTCAGCATGGTCACAGATGAGCTGAATATCATTGGTGCTCATCACTTCGGTGACCACGGGCAAGCCTACCTGCTCGCGGACTTCACGTAGCAGCCGCAGAGCTTCAATGCCCAGGCCCTGAAAGTCATACGGCGAAGTACGTGGCTTATAAGCTCCGCCGCGGAGCAGTGTTGCTCCGGCGGCCTTGATGGCATGCGCGGTAGAAAAAAGCTGCTCACGCGATTCCACCGAGCATGGGCCGGCAATCACCACGGCGTCTTCACCGCCGATAATGACGCCGCCAACGTCAACCTGTGTGCGTCCGCTTTTGGTGATTTTGCTCACCAGCTTGAAGGGATGCGCGATGGGGACAACGTCTTCCACGCCGGGCGCGGCCTTGAGCGCTTCCAGGGCCATGCGCGATCCGCCTGAGCCGACCGCGGCCACGATGGCCCGCTCCGCGCCGCGCGTGACATGCGGCTGAAAACCGCATTCGATCACTCGCTCAATTACGTGTTGAAGTTCCGCTTCCGTCGAACCTGCTGCCATGTTGATCACCATAAGAAACTCCTGAAATAGCTGCTAGCCGCTAGCTTCTAGCTGCTAGCAAAATCAAAACCAAAAACCATTAGCCAAAACAAACCAAGATCAAAATCAAGACCAGAACGACATGCCAGAACGAAGCAAAGTCAAAATCAGAACCCCGAAATCAAACCGGTTGGCTCCAGAGTTTTTTCTGCGCCCACTGCAACGATCTCCGCCAAACCGGCTTCACCTTAAGCCCTGAGCTCTTGCTGCCTCTTTGCGGCTCTGTTGCTCCATGCGCTCGGTGCCCAGGCGGCGTGTCTCACGGATGATGCTGTGAAAGATCGCGACAATGCCCTGCTGGTCGAGCGGTCCCGTGTTCTTGGCCAGCACATGGGCCAGCACCTTTTTTTCCCGAGTGCCGTCGAAAGCCGGCAAGCCCGAAGCGACCTTGATCGAGGCAATTTCACAGGCGATGGCGGCGCGCTGGTTGAGCAGGCGAAGCAATTCGGTATCGAGCGCGTCAATCTGCCGGCGCCAGTCGTCGAGCGCGTTCTCGCCGTTAACGGTGGGATGATCCATGTTGGTAAAGCTCCCTGAAAGCAAAAACCGCGACCCTTTGGGGATCGCGGCTTGCGGTAATTTATGATGACTAACTTCTTATTGCATTGTCAGCACATATCCGCGTCGCCGCTACCCGTAAAGTAGTAACGGTAAGTAAACGCGAAAGTAAATCGGCTGGCGTACATACTGAACGGATAGTAGTCTAGGTTTTCCGCTGTTGTCAAGAAAGTTAATGATTTTAATATGAATATTGGAGGCCAAATGGCCGCAAATGCTTCATTCCGGTGCTCCATTGCACCCTGGCTTTCAGTCCGGCAAGCCGCCAAAGCTGTTGAGTTTTATAAATCGGCGTTTGGAGCGGCGGAAGTCTTCCGCATTGATGCCCCTGACGGGGCCGTGGTGGCACGACTTTCCGTCGACAACGCCGAATTCTGGCTGGGCGACGAATCGCCGCAGCATCACAATTTCAGTCCTGAGTCGCTCGGCGGTGCCACCGTCCGGATGGTCCTGACGGTAGCCGATCCGGACGCTGTCTTCAAGCGCGCAGTAACAGCGGGCGCAACTGCGGTGGTCCCTGTAAGCGAGATGCACGGCTGGCGAGTGGGGCGTATTGTTGATCCTTTCGGACATCACTGGGAGATTGGCCGCCAGCTTGGCGCTTAGCTTCAAATAAGGCCAGAAAAACATGAGCAAAACTACTGATCATAAAACTGCGGCTGCGGCCGCCAAACAAGAAGGCGAGTGGCAGGCATATGTGGAAGACTTTCGCAGCGCCGGCCACACCACCGTGGACTGGATTGCCGAATACCTGAGCAACGTGGCGGAGATGCCGGTGCTGGCGCAGACCAAGCCGGGCGATCTGCTGGACGCACTGCCAAAGTCCGCGCCGGAAAAAGGCGAACCGTTTGAAGCGATCCTGCGCGACTTTGACCGGCTGGTGATGCCTGCGGTGACCCAGTGGAACCATCCGCGCTTTTTTGCGTACTTTGCCTGCACCGGTTCCACGCCGGCGATACTGGGCGAAATGTTGGCCGCCGCGCTCAACACGAACGGTCTGCACTGGAAAACTTCGCCCGCGGTGGCGGAACTGGAGCAGCGAGCGCTGGACTGGCTGCGGCAATGGATTGGCCTGTCGGAAGAATGGTTCGGCATTGTCTATGACACAGCCTCGACCAGCAGCATGCATGCGGTCGTCTGCGCGCGTGAGTTGATTGATCCTGAAGCGCGGACGGCAGGAAGCCGCAATGATCTTATTCTTTACACGTCGGATCAGTCGCATATGTCGATTGAGAAAGGCGCGATTGCCGTGGGCGTCGGTCAGAAAAATATCCGCAAGGTTCCGTCAGACGCGGAATTTCGTATGCGCGCGGACGCGCTGGCAAAGATGGTCGAAGAAGACAAGCGTGCGGGCAAGCGGCCGTTTTGCGTAGTTGCGACGGTCGGCACAACTTCTTCCACCAGCATTGATCCGGTGCCGCAGATTGTAGACATCGTGGAGAAGCATGGCTTGTGGCTGCACGTGGATTGCGCTTACGCGGGAGCGGCGGCCATTTTGCCGGAACAGCGGCACATCATGGCCGGAGTGGAACGGGCGCACTCGCTGGTATTCAATGCCCACAAATGGCTGCTTACGCCGATTGATCTGAGCGCGTTCTACACGCGACGTCCAGACATTCTGCGGCGCGCGTTCTCGCTAACTCCGGATTACCTGAAGACGCAGGATGATCCGCGGGCACATAACCTGATGGACTATGGAGTGCCGCTGGGCCATCGTTTCCGCGCGCTCAAGCTATGGTTCGTGATGCGCTACTTTGGACGCGAGCGGATTGAAGCCATGTTGCGCTCGCACATCCAGTGGGCCAAGGATTTCGCCGCGCTAGTGGACGCGCATCCCAAGTTTGAGCGCGTGGCTCCGGTGCCGCTGTCGGTTGTCTGCTTCCGCTATAAGGGTTCTGACGACGAGAACCGCACGATCATGGAACGTGTCAATGCTTCAGGCAGAGTGTTTATTGCCAGCACGGTACTCAATGGAAAGCTGACGTTACGGCTGGCGATCGGCAATCTGGAAACGAGCTGGGGCGACGTGCAGGAAGCGTGGGAGTTGCTGCAGCATGCGGTGGAAAGCATTTAACCACAGAGGCCACAGAGGAACACAGAGAGCGCGGTGAGCCAACTTACGTTGAAAACGCCCGGATATTAGCCGCGAATCAAATACAAAAGCGCGAATCGAAAACAAGAAAGAGTAAATTTGTGTCCATTTGCGTAAATTCGCGGCTAGATGACACGGTTCTGCAGCAGGTAAAACCCGTAGCACAGCGCGAGAAAGACAGCTTCCAGTCCGGCAAAGACCACGAAAAAGCTGTTGTGGATACGGAAGAGCAAGCGATTGTCGAAGCCCCATTCATTGGCTGGCGGACGGGACTGCATGGCACGATAGAGGCCGCGTGCCGCCATCATGAAAAAGCGCAGCAGCAGGAAATAAAAGCCAAGCCAGAAGACTACCCAGAAGAGCGGGCCAACGCTCAGGAATAATCCGCTCAGGCCATAGTCACCGCCGCTCAACGCAACAAACAAAAATCCCAGCAGCACGATGTTGGGCCAGAGTCCCTCCGCGGTAATGAAGTAAAGATAGTAGTCGGCAAGATTGCGGGCGTGCCGGTTGCGGGGAAACTGTTTCTCCGCGCCCTGGCTGAATAAGCCCGCGGCCAGAAACAACGCCAGTGAAAAGATCAGCGGGCTGCCGGAATTTACGATGGCCATGGTGCTTTGCCGCGCGCGCAGGTTGCGTTCACGCGCCGCCATGTCCTGCCTGTATTGCTCTTCAGAGTTGCGCGAATCTTCCAGCGAGCTGTTGAGCGCCGTCAGCGCCTGCCCTCGTGTCAACGGCGTGACGGAGATATGCAATTTAAAGCTCGAGTTGGGCGAATTGGAAATTCTTCTGATCTCCGCCTGCGTGGCGGCGATGATTTCTTCCTGACGTTTGATCTCAAGCCTGGAACTGGCCTGCAACGCGGTAATTTCCTCTTCCAGCTTGCCGGAATGGCGCGTCATCTGCCAGTTCAGGCCGGCGGCGATGACCGCAATCAGCACCAGGCCTTGCAGCGCAAACAAACCGGGAGAAATCCACTCGGAAAGTCCAGCGACAGCCGCGTAGGGCACCAGTTCCGCGTTCTGGTCGATCACGTTTTTCTGGCGGATCAGCGGCATGAAACCAGGCTGCTGCTGCCATTGCAGGCGGAGCTGGTCCTGGGGCGTAAGCTGGGCTTCGCTCAAGACTGCTTCGTCGTGGTACACCAATTCCATCGTACTGTCTTGTTTAGCACGATTTAAAAATCGCGCAAAACACCAGGAGTGCATAGCCTGAATTGCACTCGCGGCGGGCGACGACGCCAGCATTGATTCCAGCAGCTTACTTAGCCCAAGGACGCTTTCTTAGCCAACGGCTTAGCGCCGTACCACGGTGATGGTTGATGCCGCCGTGGCCACGCCGAAGGGCGATCCCGTGATGGGGCTAAGCGCACCATTGGAAGCGATGCCGAAAGCGGCAATGTCGTGGCTGACCTGCTCCGTCACATAGACGAAGGAAGTGTCCGCGTCCACGGCCACGGCCGAAGGTCCAACGCCTCCGGTCGGGAAAGGAGAACCGCTCACCGCGCCCAGCGCCCCGGAGGTGGAATCAATTGCGTACGCCGAAACACTATTCGATCCGCTATTGGCAACAAACAAAAGCGCTCCCTGCGGATCAATACCGAGCCCGATCGGCGTAGCGCCCGCGGCAAAAGGCGAGCCATTGATGGCAGCCAGCGCTCCGCCCTGGATGGTGAATCCCAGCACGGCGTTGTGGGCCGAATCCACCACGTAGAGAAAGCGGCCTGAATGTTCCACCGCTAAGGCGGCAGGGATAGCGCCTGCGCCCATGGATACCGGCGGTCCCGCCAATGTGAGCACACCTTTGCCGCCGATGGCAAAAACCGCGACCGTGCCCTCCGTGCCATTGGCCACAAACAGGAAGTCGCCCTTGGGCGAAACTGCCAGCGATGTAGGATGGGAAACCGGCGAAATCGGGAAGTTTCCAATCAATCCCAGAGTGCCTATACCGGGATCAACCGCGTAAGAGGTCACATTATTCGACCCCTGATTGGCCACAAAGAGGAACGGCGCGGTGGGTGACATGGCAAGCGAAATCGGCCCGGCACCGGCTCCGAAAACATTTGGCGGGTTGGTCGTAACAACAATGCTGGTGCTGACCGGCACGGAAAGATTGCCGCTGCTCGCGTTGATGTCCAGCAGGGTCACGTCATTGCCGGCAAAGTCGGCTATATAAAGGAAGTCGCCGGAGGTATGCGGAGCAACAGCCGACGGATTGGACCCGACGGGGAAATTCGGCGTCCCCAGCGGCAGCAGAGAGCCATTCCCCTGCACGCGGAACTCAAAGGTCTCGTTCGTCCCCTGCCCCGCCACGTACACAAACTGCTTGTGCCCGCTGGCACAGCCGCTCAGAAAGCCGGCAACACAGACCGCCAAAAACACTATTACGCCGTATAAGGCCTGAAACGCCCTTGCCCTCATTGATTCTCCTCGCCTGCAATTGAAAGAAAGTAAAGGATACATGAAGCGGGAAGAAACACGCATCCCGGACGCGTTTCCCCTGAGCAGAACGGTCTTGGTTGCGATTCTTGCAGCTTTGCTCCTACCTGTGTCCGATTTTGACTTTCTCCGTGTCTCCGTGCCTCAGTGGTAGGTTTCTCTTTTCCAATCTCGTGCGATGTCGGCGATCACGTGCGATCTCGGCGATTCCTAAAGCCGTGCGGCGAAAATTCGCCGCGCCTCAACTTGTCATCCTAAAAGAGCGGCCGATTCTTGCCGTGAATGAAGGACCTAAATCGGCGAAGCCCACCCCTCCCCCTCCACACCCATCCCAGATTGGCGTAGCTTTGAGCGACATCATCCCAGGTCATCCCAGATTGGCCTGCACTTCAGAAGTTTGACTTCGATTGGCGTAGACTTCGCCCACTGACCCGGGCAATATCTTCCCAATCCCTCCATTCAGATCAGTGTTATCCGTGTTTATCCGTGGTAAGGTTTTTTCTTCTAATTCGCGATCATCCGCGTCCATCCGCGGCAAGCCCTGCTCTGTTTTCAGATCAGCTTGCTCAGTGGTCATCAGCGGCAAGATTTTTGCTTTCTCAATCCTCTTCAGCTTTTCCATCTGCTCGTTGTGCGCGTCCATCACATCATTCTCGGCCCGTATCTCCGTCACCATTTCTTCATCCGCCTGCCCAAACGTGGTCTTGTGTACGTTCGCCGCCGCTATCTGTATGGAATACAACAGCAGCCCAGCCTTCTTCTCTGAAATCTCATCGTCAATCAGCGCCCGTTGCACCAGCATCACCGCCATTTGTACAGCATTAGCATCAGTCAGCGCCGGAAGAAGCAGGTTCTCCGCCCTGGCATGCCTCATCTGGTAATGGGCATAGCAATGTATGTCATTCTTCATCTGCGGTGACTTGCAGACCGTCCCATCTTCTCTGAGCCATACACATCTTGGCGCTTTATCTGCCCGCTGCAGGTTCTTGCGCAGGTTGTAATAAATCTGCTGCTCAAGCGCGCGTTCATCCGTAATCTTCTGGCTCACATTCGGGTTCCGTTCCAGATGGTCTTTCAAAGCCGCATAGGCTTCTCCCAGCTGTCGGCTCAACCGCGCCGATTCTTCCTGAATTCTTTGTTTTTCCAGCTGTTTTTGTCTTTGCAATTCCTCGTACTGCTCATTGGTCAGCTGCTGCCCATCTACAATCCAGTAGCTCATGTCCGATAACCTCTTTCTCCAGCGGTGAACTGGTTAAATGCGCAAGATTATGCCGTCGTAGCCATTCGATTCTGGCTGAAAACAGACGAAACGGCCCACTGTAGCGCACTTGACAGACCGAATCAATTGCGAAGTAGTACGACGTAATAATTGGAATCAGGCCATCTTGACAAAACCACTCCGCAGAATCAATTCACTTTTGCCCCTCTTGACAAGCAGCCCCTTGCGCCAACGACCTACGTTCGCAGCTCAAAAACTCGTGTAGCACAGCCGCCCTCGGCTGTGCTCCGGCTGTATGCCTTGCATCCAGACCTTTCATATCCGTGTAAATCAGCGTCATCAGTGGGATCAGTGGTAAGGTTTGCTCCCGTGCAGATCCGCCGCGCGCCAGGAAAGCCGCGCCGCGCAAAATCGCGGCGCAACAAACCGTCATCCTGAATGAGCCGCGAAGCCGGGAATGAAGGACCTGAATCGCACTGCATCCTCTGACGGGCCTCCGTTATCGCGTCGCCTCTGCATGGAAAACAAGAGACACCCGGCGAAGCGCCGGGTGTCGAGGGTCCCCACCCGCAAAAATCCCGCCTTGCGGCGGGAAATCTGCTTAACGTCGAAATGTCTATGGTTTGGCTAATTGCCAGTTGCCAGTTGCTAGTTGCCAATTGCTGGCTAGCTCCTAGCGATATTTCCCTCTGGGATCCAGCGCCGGATTAGATTTTGACGCCATGGCGGCGCGTTGTTTGCGGAATTCAGGAACCACCACGGCCTGCTCAATCAGCGGAACGTTGAGCGCGGCCAGTTTGGCGGCCAGTCGAGTGGCGTTGCCCTGCTGTCCGTTCTTGTTATAAGCGGCAACCAGAGCGCGCATGGAGATGGCGTTGGAATCGTCTTCTTCCAGATGATTCACGGCCTCAGCGTATTTGCCCGCCGTGAGCGCCATGGTGCCGGCAGCGCCATGAAAGGAGCTTGTAATGATGCCGTCGGCGTCATTGGAGTCAGCCAGCGTTTGCAGTTGCGTGAGCGTGGCGGCGGCCAGGTCGCTGTTGTTATCGGCCAGCGCGCGTTCCACGCGGGTGCGCAGCACGGCAGCCAGCTCTTCATTGATCAGCGACTGCGGAATTTTGTGGTCATGTTTAAGCACGGCCTCAGCCTTGGCCAGCAGATGCAGTGACGCAACACCCTCAAGCTGGTACATGGACATGCTGCGGTAGGCCTCAGCTTCAAGATTGGCGAAGTCTTTGCTGTGGGCCTGATCGGCTACGGCGTTAAAAGCTTTATCGGCTGCGGCCAGGTCGCCTTCGCGAACATAGGTTGCAGCCAGTTGTAATGACCATAGAACTTTCTGCACCGGCGATGCGGTTTCAATGGCCTTGGCATATTCGGCGCGGGCTTTTTGCTGGTCACCCATCAGGGCGTAGGTATCGCCCAGGCCGAGCTGAGATTCATGGAAACTGGGATCGATCTTGAGCGACATGCGATAGTGCGTAAGCGCCTCTTCGAAGCGTCCGGACATGCGCGAAATTTCCGCAAATGAATCTTGCGGGTTGGGTTCATTAGGAACGAGTTCGGTGTAGCGCTTGATGTCGGCAAAAGCTTTTTCAAAGTTGCCCTGCTTGGCGTAGCAATAGGCGGCTTCGTTCCAGGCGTCGGCAAACTGGGGATCGATCTTGATGGTGCGCTCAAACATGGCAACGGCGCGCTGTGACTGGTTCTGATTAAGTTGCAGCCACCATCCGGCCAGCCAGTGCAGATGCTTGTCATTCGGGTAGCCGGTAAGCGCTTCATTCATGGCCTGGATCGCCGGGACCCATTGGGCCTGGCTGGCGTTGGCCAGCCAATCGATGATCAGTTTTTCTTCCGCACCGGCGGAGGCGCGCGTGGCCAGCGCTTTTTCACGCTCGGTGACCTGCTCGGTCGGGTCCTGCGAGAAGAAGGTGAGGAAGATGTGTCCCAGGGCAAATTGCGGATCGGCCTGCACGGCGCTGCGTAAATTATCCAGGCCTTCCTGCGTATGGAGCATCTCCATCTTCTGCACGCCTTTTTCAAAGAAGGCATGCGCCTGCGGCGACTTCGTGGAAATATGCATGCCCGTAGCTGTGTCGTGGGCGAAGGCATGGAGTGTAAAAATCGTGAGCAGCGCCAGAATGGAAACCTTGATCGACCTCATCTGTAACTCCTTAAATGATGAACGCTTCTGCCGGCCGCCGACCATGTTGTCCGGCGCGCGCAGCAGGTGTGGCTAGTTGCCCTTAAGAAAATATCCCTGCTCCAGCGGGAGCTTGCCGTCAACTTTCAAAACGTTGACGCGACTATTAATGGAGTAAACATCCACCAGACCAACCGCGCCGGGAATGGCCTCCACCGATTTCAGCAGGTCATCTTCCGATCGCACGATGATCACTCCGCTGGCATGTGCGGCCAGCAAGGTCTTAAATTCCTCCACCTGCATGTGATAGAGCTTCTCGATCGCCGTCTTCATTTCCGGAGTGGACGGATCGCGCAGGACAAGAATCACCGGCCGTCCGTCTGGCCATTTATGACTATCAAACTTGAATACTTTCGCCAGATCTGTTGCCGAGAGGCCGCCCATTTTATTGGTCTTGTCCACGATGACCGCCAGCTGCTTGGCTTCACATGAAGCCACCAGGCCTGCGGCCAGCAAGAACAAGACACAAATTCGGCGTCCAATACTCATGACTCGGCAGTTTATGTGGGAAGTTGAGGAAAGATAAGATTACTGAGGTAATAGGGGCTTTAGTTGCAATGGGTTGGAAGGAGCGGGAGAGGGGCAGGAACATTGGCGCACCATTGAAAACAAGTGAGCAGGTTTATCGCTTCAAGTGTGCGTTATCTGCGATCATCCGCGGAATCTGCGGCAAAGAGTCCTTTCTTTACTTCCGCCAGAGTCTTCCCTTTCCAATGCTGGGTAAAGTTCTCCACCGTCATCAAAGTGCGCGGATACATATGGTCCACATACATCATCCCGGCAAGGTGATCGATCTCATGCTGCAGAATGCGCGCATACCAGCCACTGGCTTCAATGATTTTGGGCTCGCCTTTTTCGTCCACGCATTCCACGCGCACGCGGCGCGCACGCGGAGTCAGGGCCATCAGATTGTCCAGGCTCAGGCAGCCTTCAAAGTATTCAACGCGCTCGTCGCCGATGAGCATGATTCTGGGATTGATGATCACGTGAAACGGAATCGATTGGCGCTCGCGCTCGGCCAGTTGCTCAGGCGTCCAGTCTTTGATGTATTCCGGACGGTCCTCAATCACCGCAAGCTGAATGCCCTGCCCAATCTGCGGCGCAGCCAGCCCCACGCCCGGAGCGGCATACATGGTCTCTTTCATCTGCTGAATCAGCTCGCGAATCTCGCGGCTGCGGATTTCATTGGGACGCAACGCCCGCGCAGCTTTGCGCAGCACCGGTTCTCCGGCTTGAACGATGGTGAGTGGCAATTAATTCCTCAATACCAAAGCGCATATTGTAAACGGAGGCGTTCACGCGGAGCATGTGCACGATCCACCGTTAACCCTTGTGTTCCGTAGCTTGCCCTGAGCGACCTTGAGCCTGCGAAAAGGGAGTCGAACGGGTGTTCCTTGTGGTTAAACTCTTACTCGGCCCTGATCGATCTTGTTTCCCAGTGGTAACGCAGCGCCAGCAGTCGCAACCCAAAACCGCAACACGAACCAACAATGGTCGAAACTTCGCGCGGCAGCTTGAACGCATCACAGGTCAGAAAAGCCGCAGCGCCAAATGCAGCGGCAATCGCGTAGAGTTCACCGCGTTCGAAAATTTTCGGCGTGCGCCCGCTCAGAACATCGCGTATGCACCCTCCGCCCACGGCCGTGGTGACACCAAGCAGGAATGCCGGCAAGCGGGTCATGCCAGCGTTGAGGGCGCGCGTGCTGCCAGCCACCGCGAACAGGCCAAGCGCAGCGGCGTCAATAAAGATGATCGCCCGCTCAGTGTTCTTGCCGATCCGTTGCGCGAACAGCATTCCAATCACAGCTCCCGCCAGCGCGGTGATCAGATAACGGACATCGGCAAATGCCAGCGGCGGGCCTTTTTGCAGGATCAGATCGCGCGTAATGCCGCCACCCAGGGCTGAAGCCAGCGCCAGCCCCGTCACCCCGACCAGATCATACTTGTAGCGTGTGTCGCGTACCGCCGCCAGCGCTCCGCCAAATGCGCCAACGAACACGCCAAGAAAATCGACGAGCGAGAACAGCGTATCGATTGGCATTTTGGCAATCGGCAAATTCATGAAACCTTATTGTATTCAACTCACACCGCTGCACATGTACGCACGTAATTCGGCTGCCATACCATAGTGCTGCATTACGTTTCCCAACTCACAAAAACTTTGACCGGGCTGCGTTTGTAACAACCGCCCTTCCCTTTTTCCCGGCATTAAAATCAAGCGGCGAGGCCGACCACGCGCCGAGTCGCCCGCATCAGGAGCGCTTGGGAGTTACTGTGGTGAAGGATGCTCAAGCGGTTTGGAGCGCAGCGACATCTCAATCCTCGGTAACCCAAGCGACGAGGCCGCCCACGCGCCGAGCCGGCAGCCTCAAGCGCTAGATAACTTCTTGGTTACAAGAAATCCTCAAGCGGATTGTTGCGAAGCAACATAAATAAATGACGCCGCCCGCATCAGGAGCACTTGGGAGTTACTGTGGTGAAGGATGCTCAAGCGATTTGGAGCGCAGCGACATCTTAATCTCGGTAACCCAAGCGACGAGGCCGACCACGCGCCGAGCCGCCTGCATCAGGAGCAAAGCAATCTTTAGTTCATCGACCAACTCAAGCGGTTTGGAGCGCAGCGACATAAATTAGGTCCAACGGCTTCGGTAATCTTTCAGGCGCGGCCCAAAGAGACCATGATGTCTGCATGCCACACTTTCCCCAAACGCAAGCTAAGACGCGGTCTCCGCGAGTACGAGTTCCCAACAACGAATCGATTCGCTTCAACCTCGGCGGCCATCAGGTTTCTGCGGTGCTGCAAAAGATTTCCCTTACCGGCGGCCTGGCCGAATTTAGCGGCAGCATCGGTAGCGCGACTATTGCTGAAGCCAAGGTAAACACGCTCTCTGGTCCAGTCAGCGGGTTGGTGGAATTTATGCCGGCGCAGGTTGGCTCCAGCATTTATCCCTTCCGCTTTATCGCGCTGAGTGACCAGGATTATGAACGCCTGAGTGCGACCCTGCAATACATGCGCAAACAGGGCTTTGGCGACTAAGACAGAAGGCTCTCTTCAAACCTGCGTAGGCTGAGTGGCAGCCGACTCAGATCGCCCTGCCTGTTTCCCGCGTTCCCCTTGTGCGCCCATTTGTGTTCTCATAGGTATGGCTTTGCGCGGTCCACGAGTTTGCCTCATAGACCGCGACGGGCAAATTGAAGCGCCCATAAGCTGCGAAACGGAGAATCACTCATGAAACTGATGCGACTTATCACTCTACTTGCGGCTTGCCTGTTTGCCGTGGCGGCTCTTGCTCAGCAGAATCCGCCAGCCCAGGAAAGCGGCGACCACAAGCATAGCGCGCACATGGCCGGCATGGGCAGCGCTGACGATCACGTCAAGGAACTTACCACCAAACTGAACCTCACCGCCGATCAGCAAGCCAAGATCAAAGCCATCCTGGAAGAAAATCACCAGAAGATGGAAGCCACGATGAAAGACGAATCCTTATCGAAAGAAGACAGACATGCCAGGATGATGAGCATGCATGAGTCGGTGCATGCCAAAGTGCGCGAGGTTCTAACCGACGATCAGAAGCCAAAATTCGATGCCATGGTGAAAGACATGGAAGACCACATGCATTCACAGCACGCCGGCGACAAAGACCACAAGTAACCGACTAATACCTTCGTAGAAGGGCGTTCCCATCGCGAACGCCCTTTTGCATTCGTGTCACTTTCTATTCTTTATCAAATCAAAGGACCGCCATCCAGAGCTGCTGCCGCGCGCAATTCCCGTGCTGCTGAAGCAGCTTGTCTGCTGGTAAATCTTTCTCCGGATCGTGAGCTGGCTTGCCCTCCTCTGCGCAAAAACACGCATCTCAAAAGAACTGGCCGCACACGCTAAGGAGACCAATTACCGATGAAAACCATCAGGACCGCATTCATTTCCTTCACATTCTTGTTCGCATTGGGGGCATTTGCACAATACCCGGCAGGCGGCCAAGCGACCCAACCCATGCAACCGCAAACGCAGCCACAGCAAGGAAGCGTTCCGCCAGCGCAGACCCAACCTGGGCAAGATCAGGGCGCGCAACAAACGGCGCCGCAATCCCAGGGCTCAGCCGCGGCCGGACGCCCCAGCATTGACGATCAGGTCCAATCGCTGTCCCAGCAGCTGAACCTTTCCGCCGACCAGCAGGCAAAAGTAAAGACCGCTCTGGAAGATCAGCACTCCCAGGCTATGACCATAGTGCAGGACAGCGCCATGGCTCGCGAAGATAAGATCCAGAAGATCCACGCCATCCGTGAAGGCACCATCAGCAAGGTCCGCAGCACGCTGAACGACGATCAGAAGAAAAAGTTCGATGCCATGGTGCAGCAGCAGGAGCAACATGTCCAGCAGCAGCAACAGCAGGCTCCGCCGCCCAAGCAGTAAGCAGCGATACAACTCTAAGAACCAGGCGTCCCCGGCAAGGGCGCCTTTTTCTTTTCCCGCAGCTATCTCCTTGTTGTCGTGAACGAGTATCCTTTTGACGGAAACTATTGTTTTCCAGGACAGACAAATGCATCTTGCCGTGGGCATTCTGATCGCACTCTTGGCTTCGCAGTCTGATCAAAAGCCGGAGTGGTGCCGCGATTTGCCGCGTCCAGCCTATAGCAAGCTGGAACGCGTGAACGTACCGGACAAATGGTTCGAAGTGTATCGCATTCGCCCTGGCCTGTTCGCCATCTACGAGCCGCACCAGCAGGAAGAAATCATTTCCTATCTGATCGTGGGTGAAAAGCAGGCTTTGCTTTTTGATACCGGCATGGGGATCAGTGACATCAAGAAAGTGGTGGAAGGTCTCACCAGTCTGCCGGTAAGCGTGATGAACTCTCACACGCATAACGATCATGTGAGTGACAACTGGCGCTTCAGCAGAATCTACGGCATGGACACGGCTTTCACGCGTGATCATGCAAAAGGCACGGTTGCCGCGGCGCAGGAAGAAGTTGTGCCCGGAGCAATCTGTGGAGAGTTGCCGGCCGGCTTCAATCCCAAAACTTACTCCGTAAGGCCGTTTCATATCACTGATTGGATCCATGACGGCTCAAAGATCGATCTTGGCGGACGCGTGCTGCAAGTGATCTCAACCCCGGGCCACACGCCCGATTCCCTCTCGCTTTGGGATGCGCAGAACAAACTGCTCTTCACCGGCGATATGTATTATCCGGGAGCCATATTTTTGTTTCGTCCGGAAACGGACCTCGATGCCTATGAAGCGTCGATAAAGAAGATGGCGGCGCTGGGGGCTAAACTGCTGCTGCCCGCGCATAACGTGCCCGTGGCTGATCCGGCTGACCTTCCTCGCGTTCTGGCAGCCATGCAGCAGGCCCGCAGCGGCAAGATGAAACCAGTCAAAGCAGAGCACTGGTCAGAATATAAGTTTGATGGCTTCTCATTTCTGCTGAGCAAATAGCAACTAGCAATTGGCAAATGGCAATTAGCCAGATAGATCCATATTCTCTTGAACTAACAACTCTGAATTTCCCCTGATTCAGCAAAAGAACTTTAATCCCAACGTGTGCAAAGGTTGCAAAGTCGAAAAAATCAACATTCCTTCTTCCTTTGCGTACTTCGCGTCCTTTGCGGTAAGAGATTTCCTAATTGCCTTTTGCTGAATGCTCCCTATCCAACAACGCTGATTTCCTCTTCACACCCCACCGATACCCAGCCAGACTGCCGTTCTTCTGCACTACGCGATGGCAGGGCACCACTACCGCAACAGGGTTCGAGCCACAGGCGTTGGCCACGGCGCGCACCGCTTTCGGTCGTCCGATCGTCTTCGCCAGTTCCGTGTAACTGCGCGTCTGCCCGGATGGTATGCGTTGCAGCTCTTTCCATACCATCTGCTGAAATGCCGTGCCACGCATGTCGAGCGGAATGTTGAGAGGAGTAGTTGATCCCTTCAGCAATTGTTTTATCTGGTTTGTCACGGGCTCCAGGCCGGCGTTGTCGCGATGTATCTCCGCTGCCGCAAAGTCATGCTTGAGTTCGCGCAACAATGCAGCTTCGTTTTCACCAAAGCGCACGGAACAAACGCCGCGCGGTGTGGTAGCCACCAGCAGCTTGCCCAACTCGGTCGAGATCACGGTGCAGCGAATCTCGATGCCTTCGCCACCTCGCCGAAAGGCCGACGGAGTCATCCCCAGCTGCGCCGGAATGCTGTCATAGGCGCGGCTGCTGGAGCTATAACCCGCTTCATAAATAGCCTCCGTCACGCTGCCTTCGCCAAGAAGCGCCTGGCGAAACTTCCCTGCGCGACGCGCCTGCTGATATTCTCGCGGGCTGATTCCCAGGATGCGCTTGAATATCCGTTGAAAGTGAAACGGGCTGATGGCTACGTGGCGCGAAATGGCCGTCAGGCTCAGCGTGATGTCCAGGTTCTGGTCGATGTACCGGCAGGCCGCTTCCACTTTCCGCGTCTGCGGATTGCGTTCGAGCGGTGAGCAGCGGCGGCAGGCGCGATATCCTGCCTGTTGCGCCTGCGTCGGCGAATCAAAGAACTCAACGTTCTCGCGCCTGGGCCGGCGGCTGGGGCATGAAGGACGGCAGAAAACGCCGGTGGACTTCACCGCGTAAACGAACCGGCCATCAGCCTTGGCGTCGCGTGCCAGCACCAGGGTCCATTTCTGAGTTGGGTTTCCAGATGTCATTTGCAGTTGCATATGTTTTTTCTCCGCAAACCCACTCTACGGTTCGCGAAGAAACCGGGCTATCCGGCGCTTGCTCTCAAAGCAATTTAGCGGCGATACCAACCTGTTCTGAACAATTCGCAAAATCCTAGCCAGATGGCTGATGTTTCCTTCCATCGATTCTTTCATACTGCAATTCACGAAACAAAGAAACAAAAGACCAATGAGGAAATAGGCATGGAAAATATCTGGACAAAGCTTTCAAACGAACTGGCGGAGGTTTCAGCCGCTGTGGGCAAATCAGTGGTGGCCGTGCATGGCACGCGTCATCCCTCCAGCGGCATTGTGATTGGCAAGGATACGGTTGTCGCCGCCAGCCACGCGGTCCGGCGCGACGATGAGATCACGGTGATTACTGCGCCCGGACAGAAACTCTCGGCCCGCGTCAGCGGGCGCGATCCCAGCACTGACTTAGTGGTTCTGAGACTACAGCAGGCGATTGATGCCCCTGCAGTCCGCTGGGCTTCTACCTCCGGCTTGCGCGTTGGCGAACTGGTTCTTGCCTTGGCGCGTACGCGTCGCGGCCATGTGGTCGCCAGCTCCGGGATTCTGTCCGGCCTGATCAATGGGCCTATGCGCACATGGCGCGGTGGTGAAATAGACCAATTCATCCGTCCCGATCTCACGATGTATCCCGGATTTTCGGGCGGGCCGCTGGTCAATAGCCAGGGCGAATTCTTAGGCATGAACACTGCCGGTCTACACCGTTCAGGAATCACAGTGCCTTCCACGACCATACAAAAGGTTTCAGCTGAACTGCTGGAAAAGGGCAGCATTCAGCGCCCTTACCTTGGTCTGGCGATGCAGGCGGCGCCACTGCCGGAATCTTTACGAACTCGACTGAATCTAACCGCCAGCGAGGGACTGCTGGTGGTCCACGTGGAACCCGGTAGCCCTGCGGAAAAAGCTGCCATATTTCTGGGCGACGTGCTAATCAAGCTGGCGGGTAAACCGGTGTCCGACACCGATTCTGTTCAGAACATTTTGCGCTCTTACAAACCCGCCGATTCCGTTGAAGCAGGCTTGATTCGCGGCGGAGCAGTGGCCACGATCAGTATTCGACTTGAATCGCGAGCAGGCTAGAGGCTCCGGTATCACACAGCGGCCTAATGCCGCGGCAATTGAGAATGGACAAAACGGTTGGCGACATTCCGTTGCGGGTTCTGGTGATCGCAGGCACATCTGCGCGCCGCGCCCATCTTGTCGGCGTGACGTCAAAGGCGCTCAATGGCAGCGCCCATGTCACGTCTGACTTGCGAATCTCACCCGAGCGATTTGCCGCTGCAAAATCTGACATCCTGGTGGCTGATCTGGACACTCCAGCGTCAGCCGCCGCAATGCTTGATTTTCTACGAGATGCTCCCTCCGGCACCGGCTCGGTCGCTCTGATTGATGATCCTGATCCGGTTTGGGTTCAGTCCGCACTGCAAGAGTCCGTTAATGCCGTGATTTCGAGCGACGCTACGTCTGATGAGATTCAACTGGCCTTGCAAGCCGCTGAAGCAGGGTTTGTACTACTCCATCCCACCTCAGTGCGTGGGCTGCTCCACGCTGGCCCGTTGTCCAACACCCACGATATCGATAGAGAAGAGTTAGCGGAGGATCTGACGGCGCGCGAATCCGAGGTTCTTCGATTGGTGAGCCTGGGGTTGGGCAACAAGGAGATTGCCGTGCGTCTTGCCATTTCCGATCATACGGTCAAATTCCACATCAGCTCCATTCTGAGCAAGCTGCAAGCGGGCAGCCGTACTGAAGCTGTAAGCTTGGGAATTCGAAGAGGATTGATCCCGATCTGAGCCACCGATTTCTGTTGTCGATCTTCGGAATTCTCCAGAATAGGCCCAGGTAGCGAGACCATTCACGTTTCAGTGACCTGGGTCCAAGGCCTGGATGGACCATCCATAATGGGTATATTCCCGCTTCTACTTTGGATCAGTCCACTGCAAATCTAGTCCTAATGTCGTAGCCCCCATGATGGGTATTCACAGGCGAATGCGTGGTATGCTCGGACTGCCACTCGTCTGCAACCGCTCATCTTAGAGCAGGAGTAAACGAGAAGATGTATTCCCCGTCTGCCACTCGCCTGCGCGTGTTTTCGTGGGTCATTACATTCTTGTTGCCCGCTGCCGCCTGGAGCGTGGCCAGGTACAGCCTGCCTTTCTTCCATCCTGGTGTGGGTGTATTTTTTATTGCCGCCGCATGCATTTCCGCGGTCATCGGGGGCCTGCCCGCCGCCGTGGCAGGAGCGCTGCTGAACACAGCCGCGCTTGTCGGCTTCTCTTACCTTTATCAGCCGGAAACCTCTGCCACCAGCAATGAGCTCTGGTCAGCTCTGCTGATCGCGGTGGCGCTGGTTGTTGGTCTGGCACGGCAGAAGTGGTCAGCGGCGGAAATGGTCGCCGGCAGGCTCAGCACTGACCTTGCCCGTTTGCGGGACGAGTTGGAATCGCAACGTAGCGACCTCAAGCGCTTCCATGATCTCAGTGTGCGGCTTTCCAGCAACCTGGAATTACAACGCCTGTTGAATGACGTATTGACTTCGATTGCGGCACTGCAAAAAACCGACCTCGGGATGCTTCTCCTGCTTCCTGAGCGCTCCAGCAAAACGCTTCACGTGGCCACCTTTACCGGATTCTCCGCGGAGCAGATCAAGTTCTTTGGCGAATTGCCGGCATCGTTCTTTTCTCCCGACCGCCGCGTGTTGATCGAAGACATTAACAAATCCGGGACATATTTTCCGTTTGTTGACGCAGCCACTCAAGTCGGGTTTCGTGCAGTTTTCAGCACGCCCATCGTCAATGCCCGCGGCGACGCTCTGGGCGTGGTGGTGACTTTCTTCCGCAAACCGCATTCTCCCAGCGATCGCCAATCGCGGCTGGTGGAACTGTATGCTCGCCAGGCGGCCAACGCGCTGGATAACGCGCGTCTATATCATGAGTCCCTGCAGACGCTGGCGGCGGAGCAGCAGCGTACCGCGGTGCTGCGCTCCCTGGCGGAAGCTTCCGTCAAAATCAATTCGGTTTTTGCGCTCGATTCGTTGCTTCAGGTAATCACTGACCAGGCTCGAAACATCATCGGTGCGCGCCAGGCTCTCACCACGCTTCTACCGCGAGGCGACTGGAACCGCAGTATTACCTGCGTGTCTGTTGCGGAAGGGCAGGCGGCGCTCGAGTTCGCAAAGGAAAGCTCTGAGATGTTCATGCTGGCGTGCAATCTCAACAAGCCGGTGCGGCTGAACTCCGGAGCTCGCACCAACACGTGGGGGCCTGTTCGTCGGGCCACTGACGCCACGCGCTACGGATGGCTGGCCGCTCCGCTGCTTACACGCGATGGCCGCAATCTTGGCCTTATCCAGCTCTCGCAAAAACTGAGTGGCGAGTTCTCTCCCGACGACGAAGCTATCCTGGTCCAGCTCACCCACATGGCGTCCGCCGCGATAGACAACGTGCGGCTCTACCGTGAAGCGCAGGAACAAATCGCGGAAACCAGGCGCGCGCAGGAGATGCTGGAGCGCGGCAAAGAAAGCATGCAACTGGCGCAGCAGTATGTCGGCATAGGAATCTGGGAATGGGACCTGCAAACCGGCGAATTGGCATGGTCCGATGAGATTCGCCGGCTGCACGGAATCGAAGTGGAAAAATTCGACGGCCGCTACGAAAGCTGGATGGAAAGTATCGTTCCGGAAGACCGTCAGCAGGTGCACCAGTCCATTACTGACGCGATGGCCAGCAAAAGCGAATACGAAGTTCAGTATCGCGTGTACATGGCCGATAAAAGCCTGCACTGGCTGGAGGCGCGGGGACGCACCATCGTTATAAGTGACCTGCCGGTCCGCATGCTGGGCGTCGCCATGGACGTTACTTCGCGCAAAGCTGCGGAGCAGACCCTGCGGCAGTCAGAGAAGATTGCCGCCACGGGGCGGCTTGCGGCCAGCATCGCGCATGAAATTAACAACCCGCTGGCTTCCGTGATGAATGCGCTGTACATTCTGCGCACCAACTCCCGGATGCCGGAGTCGGCGCTAATTTACGTAAAGACGGCGGAGGAAGAACTGGCGCGCGTGGTTCACATCACCAAGCAGACGCTCGGCTTCTATCGGGAGATTTCCTCTCCGGTGATGAGCTCCGTGCCGCAACTGTTTGAAGAAGTGCTGGCCGCGTACGATGCGCGAATCGAACAAGGCCATATTACCGTGCATAGGGATTTCAGTAACGTGGGTCCGCTGGCGGCATTTCCCAGCGAATTGCGGCAGGTGTTTTCCAATCTGGTGTTGAACGCAATTGAAGCCATTTCCGGGCCCGGAAATGTTTATATCCGCGTGCGGCATGGGCATGACGGCCAGGGCCGCGAGGGTATACGCGTTATCGTGGCAGACGATGGTTGCGGCATCCCAGCGGAAAACATGCCGCAAATCTTTGAGCCGTTCTTTTCGACAAAAGATTCCAAAGGTACCGGGCTGGGCTTGTGGGTGAGCCAGGGTATTGTGCAGAAGCATCAAGGCAAGCTGCGTGTGCGCAGCCGTACCAAGGAAGAGCGGCACGGCACGTGCTGTAGCGTCTTCCTTCCGTTTGCCACCGGCGAAGCCGCTGCCGAAGATGAGCTTCTCGCATCCCCCGACCAGGCGCCAGACGTAATGACCCGGAGCGCCGGCTCGGGCAACGATCGCTCCGCCGCCTAAGCCGTTTTCTTGTCTTGCAGCATGTGGAACTCGATGACCTTGCCGCGTTCTGACGGTGAAAGCGAGCTTGCTGGACGCAACGGAAAACTTGCCGGCACATAAAACTCAATTAGCTTGCCCATAACCACCTCTTAACATGGTCATGTTGTCAGGCCAGTTCCTGCGAGTTAGTTAAAACAGAATTAAAAATCTTAAGATGGCCGTTCTGTAGAGCGACGCAAATTGTTTCATTCGTACCTTAAAGCGATCATCGGATCCACCTTGGTAGCCTGTCTTGCCGGGATGTAGCAGGCCAGTAGCGCAACAGCCGCGAGAAGTCCCGCGACAACTACAAAAGTTGCCGGATCCGTGGCGCTCACGCCGAACAGAAGTTTAGCTAGTACTCGCTTCACCGCGAAACTGAGGACCACCCCGACGAACAATCCGATGCCAAGACCGGCGGCGGCAAGCCGCAAGCCCTGGGCAATCATCATCTTGAGTACTGAAGCGCGAGACGCGCCCAGGGCCATACGAATCCCAATCTCGCTGGTACGCTGCGTGGCCGTGTATGACATAACGCCGTAAATTCCCACCGCTGCCAGCACCAGGGCCAGCAGTCCGAACGAGCCAAGCAGGATCGCTTCCAGCCGTGGCTGAACGGCCGATTGCGAGACGATTTCATCCATGGTAGCGATCCTGGACATAGGCAGGCTCTTATCGAACTGCGCGAGCAGGCTGCGAATGGGGTTCACCAGCGCCGTCGGATCCCCATCGGCACGTATGGTGAAGAATGGACCCAGCGAATAGTCGTGTTGGAGCACCGAGGCGTAAACCGTGGGTTCCGCCGGCTTGTCCAGACTGCCGTAGCGGGCATCAGCCACTACGCCAACAACAGAGAACTGCTGCACATGAAAACCTGGCGGAATTTGATCCCGCGGAATCAGGTTTTCAGGTGGAGTGAGAAGTGCGGTCTTGCCGATGGGATCCTGCCCCGGCCAGAAGCGCCGTGCAAGCGTGTCATTCACGACAATGGAGTATGCGGTGTTGGCCTGGTCATGGTCGTTGAGGAAGCGCCCCCGGAGCAACGGAATGCCCATCGCCTTGAAGTAATCGCCGACAATGGCACGATACTGGATATCTGCGATCTGCTCAATTGAAGTGGGCAACGGACGGTCGAGCGGCACAAAATGCTTTCCCCAGGTTTCTCCTCGAAGCGGCAAACTGGACACTGCACCCGCGGCTTTGACCCCGGGAAGTTGCTCGATCCTTGGCAGGAGATCCTGGAAAAAAGCGACCACGCGCGGCGGCGCGCCGATCCTTCTCGGATCAAAGGCGGAATCATAAGCATCAGGAAGACTGATGGAGAAGCTGAGCACGTGGTCAGAGTTGAATCCACGGTCGACCTGCAGCAGCCGGGAGAAGCTCTTCAATGCCAGACCGGCTCCGATCAGCAGGACCAGCGCCAATGCTACCTCGGTGACCACCAGACCTTTGCGGATGCCGCTCTTCCCCGAGGAATCCGACGTCCGCCCGCCTTCTTTGAGCGCATCGTTGAGGCGCTGGACGCGCGCGTTCTGCAGCGCCGGTAGCAGGCCGAAGAAGATGCCGGTCAGGACAGAAATAACGAATGTGAACAGCAGCACCCAGCCGTCAAGCTGGATCTGTTGCGTGCGCGGCAGGATGTTCTGGGCCAGGGGGAGAAGCCGTAGGCTGAAGAATACCAGGCCAAGACCACACGCTCCACCGATCAGGGAGAGAAGAACACTTTCAGTAATGAACTGGCGGAAGAGGCGGCTCCTGCCCGCGCCCAGGGCGGATCGAACAGCGATCTCCTTTTGCCGTCCGCTGGAACGGGCCAGCATGAGGTTAGCCACGTTGACGCAGGCGATCAGCAGGACAAAACCCACCGCGCCGAGCAGTACCATCAGCGGCAGGCGGACATCGCCCACCCAGGCCTCTCGCATGGGCTGAACGTCCGCTCCGATACCTTTGTTTTCCGGGAACTGCTCTGCCACCGCAAGCATGATGGCGTTCAAATCTGCCTGGGCCTGTTGCTGCGTTACTCCGGGTTTGAGCCTTCCCGCCATGGTGAGGAAATAGTTGTTATGTGAATCCATAGCGTCCTTTGGCTTCCACGCCATAGGCACCCACAGCTCAACGGGGTTCGAGGTATAGAAACTGGCGGGCATCACACCCACAACGTTGTACGTCTCGCCATGCAGGCTCAGAGTCTTGCCGTTGATATTCGGATCAGCGTTGAGATGGCTGCGCCAGAACTCTTCGCTTACGACGACAACATGGTGCTCGCCCCACTTTTCTTCATTGGGGAGAAAGTCTCGCCCAATCATCGGCTTCACGCCCAGAGTGGTGAAATATTCCGCGGAGACAATCTCCCCACGCAGGCGCTCCGGTTGCGGCACGCCGGTCAGGTTGAAGGACGCCGTATACAGCGCTGAGAGGTTCGCCAAAGTGTGATTGCGCTCGCGCAGCGCCCTGAAGTCCGGCGGAGACGTGACGGAATCCGGCAACCCCCGCTCGGGAGCGTTGCTGAAGACGTACACTAGCCGGTTGGGATTATCATAGGGCAGTGGCTGCAGCAGGACTCCATTTACCACGCTGAAGATTGCGCTGTTCGCCCCGATTCCCAGGGCCAGGGTAACAATGGCGATAGCAGTAAATGCCGGGGATTTACGCAACATGCGCAAACCATATCGCAGGTCCTGCCGTAGCACTTCTATAAATGGCAATCCGGCCTGCTGCCTGTAATCTTCATTAATCTGCGAATGATTGCCGAGCTTCAGTCTTGCCTGCCGCCCAGCTTCATTCGCATCCATGCCACGGCGGATGTTTTCTTCCGTCAGCATCTCAAGGTGGGCTTGCAATTCATTACTCAGCTCAACTTCGGCGCCTGACGAATGAAACGATCCCTTGAGCCGCGAAGCTAACTCTCGAAGCCATGAAGGCATACAATCCTCCCTTTTACTTCTTTCATCAGGCGAACACCTTGGAAGATGTCAGCCCTCTTGCCCGCTGAGCAGGCGCGCCATGACACCCGAAATCCGTTCCCAGTTCTTAGCTTCCACGGCCAGTTGACGGCGGCCCGCTGGGCTGAGCTGATAAAACTTGGCTTTGCGATTATTGTCCGACTTGCCCCACTCTGACTTTATCCAGCCGCATTGCTGCAAACGCAGGAGCGCGGGATACAAAGTCCCCTGGTTCAGCTGCAGCAGGTTCTCTGAAACCTGCTCAATGCGTCTTGCAATGCCGTAACCATGCAATGGGCCAAGCGCTTCCAGCGTTTTTAGCACCATCAAATCGAGCGTACCTTGCAGGACATCTGTCTTTGCTTCACCCATTGAGTACGGCTCCTCCTGTTGGCTATCAACATAAAGCTACAGATCGCTCATGTGGATTGTCAACAGGAAACATTTTCAAGCGATCAAGACAGAAGAAGCTTCCGTGATCCCCTTGGAACGCGGAGGTACATCGCCTGCCAAACTTAGGTAATTACTTGATGTATTGAATTGAAAGCACTTAAGGGTTACAGTCTGGGCGCAAGCCACTATTAGAAAATCTAATAATCGCGAGTTGCCGGATTTTTGGGGTATCCTAGGGGTCAATTCAGCCATTACTTTTGTTCTATGCCCAGAGTAAGAACACAAAGCGCTATCAGAAATGCGAATCCGAGACTCGCTGGCTTCTCGCTGGTTGAGATCCTGGTGGTGGTGATGGTCATCCTGATCATCGCCGCAATCGCAATTCCCAATCTGGTGCAGGGCAAGATGCGCGCCAATGAAGCTGCCGCGGTCGCTTCGGTTACCACGATTCACACTGCCGAAGTTATGTACAACAGTGCTTACCCGGATATTGGTTATTCGGGCAACCTGGCAAATCTGGGCAGCCATGGCAGCTCCTGTGAGCAGCCTACCAGCACGAACTCCTGTCTGATTATGGATGAGGCCCTGACCAGCGGGCTCAAGAGCGGCTACATATTTGAGATCGTGGGTGACGGCAACAAGCCTACGCTGAGTTACACCGTGAACGCATCGCCGGAAACTGGTGTCTCAGGCCGCTGTAGTATTTCTTCCAATGAAGGTGGAGAGGTCCGCTTCTCTCTTCCCGGCGCCCCTATCAGCACGGGTGGAAAGTCAGTGGGCGGCGGCAGCAGCGGCTGCGACTAGAGCCAGCCATCCCTGTATACAGACTTCCTATTTCACCGCATTCCTACTCAACTTTGATGATTACGGAAACGCGCGTATTTTCCCAGTCCAGGTTGAGATCGGCCATGCTCTCATTTTTCTTGTCGAAGGAGATAGTGAACTGCTCTACGGATTGCGGCAGAGCGGTTTTCTTCATGTCAACGCGCCCCAGATCCTGGCTTTCGTCATATTTTGTTCCCCACTGCCCAGTCTGCTTGTTGATGATGAGCTTCCACGTGCCTTCAGAAGGCAGGGTGTAGAGTGTGTATTTTCCCGCCGGCACCTTCACACCGCCAATGTTGAGATCAATTTCAGTAGTCAGTGCCGTGGCTTCATTGGCGCCCGTGCGCCATACCTGGCCGTAAGGCGCAAGTTCCTGACCAACTTTCCTGCCCTTAAGAGAAGGACGGCCGTAATCAATGGTCACCTTCTTGTTTTTCAGTGTGACCTCGGCTGTGCCGGGCGGGCTGGGACGCGTGCTCTTGTCTTGGGGCGGCTGCTGCGCCATCGCCCCTACGGCAATCAATACGAACAAGACTCCAACTGCTAACTGTTTCCGCTGCATCTTTTGATTTCCTTTCCCTTGGAAGCAAGTTATGATCGCCCCGTCAGGCCGGAATGCCCTTCGGCGCAAGTCGGCCATGCCGTGCGCGTTTTCTGGCAAAAAGCCGCGTTTGCCATGGGGGTCACCAAAGTGCTATCACCCCGTTGACCACGAGCATCTTTTCATAATACGCGGCGTCACATAAAGTTATACGAGCTGATCCAGAGAAAAGAAATTGAAGTGAGGCATGCCATGAAACAATGTCTGGCGTTTTTCCTGCTCCTTTGTTTGGCTGCGTCCAGCGTCGTTGGACTGGGCCAGTCCGCCACGCCGGGATCGACGCCGGTGCATCGCACCACCAAAGCGGTGAACTACCGGCTCCGTGGCGATGCCGTCAAAGTCGACTTTCACGGCACGGAACTCATGCAGAATGCCTCCGGTGAAGCCAAGGTAACGGGCAAAAAGAGCAGCGTCGAAATTGACGCGAAATTTGAAGGCCTGGATGATCCCACCAAATTCGGCCTGGAATATCTTTCGCTCGTGCTGTGGGCCATCTCGCCCGAAGGTCGTGCCGTGAACCTGGGCGAACTGGTGGTGGACCATAATGGCAGCCGCGTGAAGGCGATCACAGATATGCAGACGTTTGGCATGATCGTAACTGCGGAGCCTTATTTCGCAGTCAACCAGCCGGGCAATATGGTGGTGATGGAAAACATGGTTGGCGCAGCCACGGTGGGCCGGCAGGAGAACATCGACGCCAGGTACGAACTGCTGGGCCGCGGGACTTATTCAGCCACCAACACCAAAATTCAAGACGCTATCTTCGGCATCGATCGCAAAACGCCGCGTGTGCTATTTGAAGCTCGCAACGCCGTGCGCATTGCCAATCTAGCCACCGCCGATAAATATGCGCCGTCTATCCTGGCCAGCGCGACCCAGCAACTCCGCAAGGCCGAGGAGGCGTATGTCCAGAAGCGCGACAAGAGCACCATTGAGACTCTGGCGCGCGAAACCGTAAGTACCGCCGAGGAAGCGCGCGTGATGGCGGTGAAGCAAAGAGCTGATGAAGAAGCGCAAGCCAAGGCCGCAGCCGACAAGAAAGCGGCTGAGGATCGCGAGGCCAAGGCCCGGCAGGATGCCATCGCCGAAGGACAACGTCGCCAGGCCGCTGAGGACGCCCGCGTGCAGGCTGAACAAGCTCGCGCTCAGGCCCAGGCTGCCCAAGCCGACGCAGAGCGCATGAAAGCTGAGGCGGTAAAAGCACGTCAGGAAGCCGAAGCCGCCCGCAAGGAAGCGGATGCGGCCCGCGCCGCGGCTGAACAACAGAAGCAGGCACTGGCCGTGGAAGCGGATAAGGCGCGCAAATCCGCGGAGGAATCCGACCGGCTGCGCCAGGAAGCCGAGAAAGAAAAAGCTGACCTGCGCGCCCAGCTGCTGCAACAGTTGAATACCATTCTGGCCACGCGCGATACCGCGCGCGGGCTGATCGCCAACATGTCAGACGTACTTTTCAAGACCGGCAGCTATGAATTGCTTTCCGGGGCGCGTGAGCGACTGGCCAAGGTCAGCGGGATCGTGATCGCCCATCCTGGTCTGCATCTTGAGGTGGAAGGCCACACCGATGCCGTGGGCAGTGACGATTACAACCAGAAACTTTCTGAAAATCGTGCGCAGGCGGTACGCGACTACCTGGTTCAACAAGGCATATCGGATAATTCCATCGTGTCACGCGGATTGGGCAAGACTCAGCCCGTGGCCACCAATGACACGCCGGACGGACGCCAGCAGAACCGGCGCGTTGAACTGGTACTCTCCGGCGAAGCCATCGGCCTGAAGACTGCTGCAGCCGGCACTGTCGCGCCGAGATAGCTCTTAAGCTACAGCCAAATGAAAAAGAGGAACCTCATTGGTTCCTCTTTAATTCTTAACCATGAAACTTCGCTAACCGTATCCCCGTTGCTAGATGGCCGCAGGTCTGATCTCATCACGGCGGCTTAAGATTTTTAATACCGACTGCAGCACTCCTTCGCGCGAATCGCCGGTAACAAAACTATTGCCATCCAGGTCCGGCCGGATTCTTCCCATCTGCAAAATCGGCGCTTCCGGAAGATGATGTCTCACGGAATGGCCAATCGCTTTCTTCATGCGCGGCTCCACGCTATCGGCAATCAGCACCACGTCAAACATTTGTCCCTGGCAAGCCTGGTCCACTTCTTTCAGGCTGCAAGCGGTTCTTACCCGATATCCGGCACGTTCAAGCCAATCGAGTCGTAGTCGCAGGGCTGGTTCAGTTGCCACAATCAATAGCAACGCAGGAGGGAGAGGATGTTGTGCCATCTTGGGGGTTAACTTCCGTACAGCAAGGGTTATTCATCCACTCTAAACCGATTTCCTGCTTTAGAACAGCTTTATTCCCGTTACCTATGCATTTTCAGCTACTTAGAATAGCGTGATCGAATCCCACAATTAAGAACTCCAATAAAATTCATGGGTTGGAGAAAACAAAGTTGCTCTGAGCCACCTGCACAGAAAAACGGTGGAAATCGATAAGGGCCGGCGATGAGGGTGCATTCGCATCCCTTTTGCTTTTTGCATTTGAATTTTTTCTGCGCGAGTGCAGCATAAGAAACGCAGGTTGCGATAAGCTTGCTTCAGGACATCAGATTCATGGCTTCCACCGCTGAAACAACGCCGACATCCTATACGCTGAAGACGATTCTGAAACACAAGCCATTCCGCACACTCTGGCTGGCTCAGTTTGTCAGCATTTTTGGCGATTTTCTGGCCTTGTTCGGCGTCATCAGCCTCATTACATTCCGCTGGCACGGGACGCCCGTGCAGGTCACCACCGTAACGATCGCATTTGTGCTGCCCATGGCCGTCATCAGCCCCATTGCCGGCGTTTTTGTCGACCACTGGAATGTCAAGCGTCTGATGATTGCCAGTGACCTCATTCGGGCCGGGCTCATTCTGATGCTTGTCTTCGCCCAAAATGTTACGCAGATCTCGGCGATTTTTATCGTTTTAAGTTCGGTCTCAAGCTTTTTTGCGCCGGCGCAATCCGTCACTCTACGCACTATCGTTCCGGCGGAAGGATTGCTCGCGGCTAACGCTCTGATGATGCAGGCTTTCTATATCGTGCGTCTGTTATCCCCCGCAGTCGCAGGTGCGCTGGTGGCGTGGCTGACGGAAAAATCGTGCTTTTATCTGGATGTCGCCAGCTTCATCTTCTCCGCCGCCATGATTTCTGGCCTGTCCGTTATCCGCCCGGCCCGCGCACAAGCTGAGAAGACCGTGAAGTCCCTGACTCAGGATTTTCTTGCCGGAAACAAATTTATCTTTACCCACGCCGGTCTGGTCTTCGTCTTCATTGCAATGGCTGTAGCCATGTTTGTGATGAGTTCTTTCAGCCCGCTGATCTCAATCTATATTCGCGATTCGCTCCATGCCGGATCATTCATGTTTGGCGCAATCAGCGCCATGGTGGGCGTGGGTATGATCGTGGGTACACAACTGATTACGCGCCTGGGCCGAAGCGGATCCAAGTCCTATGTGGTGCTGGGCGGCCTGTTCCTGCTTGGCTTGGGCGCAGGTCTGCTGGGGGCGTTTCGCAACACTACCATGGCCGCGCTCAGCACATTTACGATGGGTTTTGGTATTGCATCCGTCTGGATTCCCGCTCAAACCATGTCCCAACAGGAAACGCCCCCGCCGATGGTCGGGCGCGTGAGCAGCACCTTCATGTCATTGATTGCCATGTCCCAGGTGTTTGGGCTTTTGCTATCGGGCTATCTTGCGCAAATACTTGGCATCCGGGCGGTCTTCATCGCCTGCGCCGGTGTGCTTGCCGTGATTTCTGCCGCTGGATACTTCCTGATGCGCAGCCGCACTTCTCAAGCTACCAACTCCGATATTCCGGCGCACCCCACTCCTCAGTCCACCGCAGTCAATTCGCAGTCTTGAGATAAGCGATACGGCAAGCCGGATCGTCCTCGCGTTCCTGGTTACTTTCGTGACTTTCCGTTTCTAAATTCAGCCTTTAGGATTCTCCTCAAGTTGCCTCCTGTGTTCCGGGAAAGCATGGCACGCCGCGTCACAGGCAACTGAGGAGTAGACGGTGAATTTCACCCCCTTTCGTCGCCATGCACGCCCCCGACGGATTAGCTCGACTTTTCGCTCGACCCTTTTCGTCGCCGTGCTGGCTTTATTTTCTCTAGTGCCTAACCATTCTTCCTTTGCGCAAGCCATACCCCGCAAACTCAAAAACCGTGTAGAGCCTGTTTATCCCGACCTGGCCAGAAGAAACAACATCAGCGGTAGCGCCCGCGTTGAACTGCTGGTAACGCCCGAGGGCAAAATCAAAGACGTAAAAGTCCTGGGAGGCAATCCGGTGCTGGTTCAGGCTGTAATGGCCGCTGTGGTGAAGTGGAAGTATGAGCCTGCCCCGGAAGAGTCAACGGTAGTTATCAAGTTCGATTTCAACCCGTAAGTTCTTTGCAGTTTCGATCTCTCTCCTGTTGTTTTTGGCCTGGATGAAAGTGATCCAGGCCTTTTTTCTTTTGCAAAAACCTTACCACGGAGAAACGGATGACACTGAACAAGGAGCATATGTCATTGATCAGTGGTAGTTTCTTATCCAGGTGAAACATGGATCCATTTCTTCAAGCCGCTATTGAGGAAGCCCGGCAGGGATTTGCGGAAGGCGGCATTCCCATTGGATCGGTGATCGTGCATGGCGATAAGATCATCGGCCGCGGGCACAACCGCCGCGTGCAAAAAGGCAGCGCTATCCTGCACGGTGAAATGGACGCGCTGGAGAATGCCGGCCGCCAGTCTGCAGCCATTTATCGCGGATGCACGCTCTATACCACGCTCTCGCCGTGTTCCATGTGCTCCGGAGCCATTCTGCTGTATGGAATTCCGCGCGTCATCATCGGCGAGAACCAGACATTTATGGGCGAAGAAGAGCTTCTACGCTCACGCGGTGTTGCGCTCGAAGTGGTGCAGAGCGATGAATGCATCCGGCTGATGGAAGAGTTTATTCGCAAAAACCCAAAGCTATGGAATGAAGATATTGGCGTATGAAACTCGCCGATTTGTTGTTCTGCCCGCGGGCGATGAGTTGTGACGCTACACCGCTGCCAGCAAGTCACCCTGGATTTTACTTGACCTTTGCGCTGACGAGTTCTGCAATTCTGACTTTCAGTCCACCATACACTGTTGGATCAAATGCGCCATGATGGATCCACTGCACCTGACTGTTAGCGTCAAACAAGATTAGATATGGATCTTTGTCATTTTTCAGGCCGACATACTGCTTCCACTGGTTTTCGTCTTGAGTAACGGTAAGAAAGCGGCGTCGTATGGACGAGGGCACGCCACGCTTGATGCCTCCGCGGACCATCCCGCGCAACGGTGACGGCACATCTCTCAAGCATGGCGATCGCATAACTCGTGACCTTATCATCCTGCGGATAATCCTTGAGAAAAGGATCGTTCCATCCACGGCCCAGTTCACCGGCCGCCTTGCTGAAGGTGATGATCAGTAGCGTCACTTTGCCCCGGACCGCATCGGGCAAAAGGATGGCCTGCTCTTCGAGAGTAGTGCCCTTAATCTGTGGAATCGGTGTTCCGGGCCGCAGAGTCTGGGCTGCAACGATCGCAGTTCCAAAAAACAAAATCACACATGTAAAAATTCGCATCATCCTAAATTGTCGGCTCAAAAAACTAAATGACAGTTGTTTCCTTATCAGCGTCCATCTGCGCAAGCCGCGGCGATCTCTCTCTCTCTCAGTACTTCCAGCCCCCATCTGCTCCTTTGGGTGCGTTGAGTGTGATGTGGTTCGCCATAACGCGCAGTAGTTCGGCCTGGTTCAAGGGCGTCCAGCCGTGGCCCTTCATCGGCCGGCCATATTCAAACGATCCGCCATATGGAGGATTGCTGGTGCGCTTGAGAAATTCTTCCAGCCGGTAAACTGCCAGGTTCAGATAAAAATTGTCCATGTCACCGCAGTAGAGGTGTAGCTTGCCCTTCAGCTCCGGTCCGATCTTTGTCCAATTTTGCTCCAGGTAATAGCGCAGGTCATAACCGTGGTCGCGCATATAGTTAGCTACAGTCAGATCGACCTTGCCGGTGGTTTTGTCCCAGAGCGACCTGGGATATCCATCTACTCCCACGGGGCCGTAAACGGCCTCCCAGGCGTCATACTGCTGGCCGGAGCGTCCATGGGAGCCTAGCACCTCTTCCAATTGACTCATCTGCCGAACGGTTACATCGGTCTGCCCTTCGGGTGTTCGGGACATAGGCCGTTCCGGGATTGGAGGATCGTAGTTCGGCGCGAGGAAAGCATTCACATCGCCGTAAATATCGACGATTCCATAGCGGGTGAAGTCTACCGGGTCAGGATAGAAAGTCCAGGTTCCACCGAAGAAGTCCGGATGGAAGACCTGAAGCGCCAGCGACTCCCAGCCGCCAGTCGATCCGCCGGAGAGCACGCGTGCATATGGCTGCCGGATGATGCGGAAATGTTCCTCCACGTAAGGAATCAGCTCGTTCATGATGGCGTCGCCGTAAGGACCGTTATTGGCCGAATTCACGGCGTAAGAATCGTCAAAAAAGACGGTTGGGTGCTGGAAGGTCACGACGATCATGCGCGGAAAGCCCGCCGACGTCCAGCGCTGATACAAGTCCGGCCCGGAAATGCGTCCTTCCCGCAGCGGCAGGTCCGCAGGCGATTGTTCCGTGGAAAAACCTAACGGCGCAAGCAGGCTGAAGTGTCCCTGCTCATAGAGCACGGGATAGTGTGCGTTTGCATGGGCCTCGTAACCTTCCGGCAGCAGCACGGTGGCGCCCAGATAAATGGGCTGCCCCCAGAACTGGGTTAGAAGCTTGCTCTGTATCTTGATGTGCTTTACGTATTGGGTATCGCCTGGCGGAAGAGGCGTGGGAATTTTGTGGTCTAGGTTGAGCCTGATCTCATAGCCGGTGACAGGATCCAGATGGAAATGGCCGGTGTCGCTGAAGAGGTTTCCCGGCGACTTGTTAAACTGCTGGCCTTCCCACTGATCCATGTGCGCCCAGATGGTATTGCCGTCAGACCGCTGGAAGCGCGTGTAGACGTTTAGGAGCGCCTGCACGTAATAGTCCCCGGCGGGAAGCTCCCGTACCGATTTGAAAGGATAGCCCAGCGTTAGAGCATCAAGCGTGGCAGCCTGTCCCGGTTGCAGGCTCTGGACATCGACTGCGACCATCTCCGTGCGTGACCGCCACCAACCTACCTGCAGGCGCGGCTCCGGGTCATTGGCTGGGGCAATGATCACAAACAGCCTTCCTGTCATTGGCTGAGCGGGCTGCGGCGCGGCCGGCAGCGTGATTTTAAAGGTGATACTGCCGGCTATGGCGCTAACCGACAGCGCTAAGCTAAGTAAAAGACAGGCTATTGCGAGCCTGGTCCAGCGTCGGGCAAGATTCATGGTCTCTCCAGGGGAACTAAAAGGAAGTATACGGTGGGATGGAAATATTCCGGGGTGAGATTCTCGGTTCCTGCCCGCTAGCCGCCGTAGCAGTTCAAACGCGCGTTCGCATGCCGGTTTTTGACCCATTTTTTACAGGCTGCAAAAAGCCATCCGACTATATAATGTCCCGACGCGAGGTGCCTTATTCGCAAGGTATTCCATTTCGAATCTCCTCGGGACAGATATAGGGCCGACGCCGCAATCGTCTGGTGCTTCGACCATCGTTTTGACCTGGTACTCCGCAAACTAACCAAACGTATCGGCGTGGAGTTTTTTGATCCGATCCTTGTTGCCGGCGGCGCCAAGTGCCTGGCCGGGGACGAATTGGAAAGAGACCGGCAGTTCGTACTGGAGCAAATCCGCAAATCCATGCGTCTGCACGGCACCACGACGGTATTGCTGATGCTGCACTCCGATTGCGGCGCATACGGCGGGCTGGCTGCATTTGAAAATGACACTGCCCGAGAAGCGGAGAACCACCGGAATGACCTGCATCGCGCAGTAGATTTTCTGCAAGGGGAGATTCCCGAGCTGACCATCCGCGGGTTCTTTGTGGATTTTGAAGGCGTCTGGGAAGCCGACTACAGCAAGGACAGCGCACTGAGTGCCTGACTGACGAAGAGGTAAGCATGTTTCACGGTGTCCAGGGAGAATATCGGTGGCTTGAAACAGCGGCCCATGAAGTTTACGACGTTTTGCAGGTTTGTCCGGCCGTGGCCGCCAACAAGAACATCGTCATCACTTCTTTTGACTCCTACCCGATTCAGCCGACTTCCGAAGAGATGCAGCGCGGGTGGCGCACCTCCGGACGCTCCATGCATATCCCGGTCGGCGACAACATTTCTGCCATACCATTTGAGATTTTCGACGAATGGTACATCTTCACCTCGAACTCTCCGGAACGGGAATACAAGGTTTTCGTAAAATACGACTGGTTCACCCTGGGCCCGGCGCAGGCGCTGTACTCCCGCAACGGCAACGCCTTCGACTTGAAACGCATGCAGCGCTGGTTCTGGCAGGAACTGGAGCAGGCGAATCCAGAGTCCTATTTGGGTCGCGGCAGCCGGCTCAAGTTTGCCAGTAAGAATGCTGAACACTTCAATACGGTGTTGCGCGGCCTGAGTTCGCTGGCCCGCATTCGGGCCAAATCCGTCAAAGCTCCGGCTTGACGCCGGCTCCGCTACGAGAGCCGCAAAAACGATATACTTCCCTCACTAGATGGCCAACATTCTCTATGGTGTGAACGGTGAAGGCTCCGGCCACTCCACGCGCGCCCGGGAGGTCATCTCTCACCTGCAGCAACGGGGACACAATCTTCACATAGTTTCGTTTGACCGCGGGCTGCGCAACTTAAGCGCAAGCTTCCCGGTCACAGAGATTTTTGGTTTGAGTCTTGCATATGTGAATAATCGCGTGCGCTATAAGCGAACGCTGGCCAGCAACCTGATCAAAGCCCCTCGCGCGGCGCGAAGCTTCAAAGAACTCTCTCATTTGGTTGATGAAAGCAAGATCGATCTGGTGATCACTGACTTTGAGCCGCTTAGCTGCCATGTCGGACACCACAAGAACCTGCCGGTGATCGCCATTGACAACCAGCACGCCATCACCAATGCCAGGGTAACTCTGCCACGCGGTTTCAAGCGCGACGTCGCCACCGTGAAGCTCGTCACTCACATGATGACACCACACGCCGATGCTTACCTGGTGCTTTCGTTCTTTCCCGCGCCTGCAAAGAAGCGGAACACCTTTCTCTTCCCGCCGATCCTGCGCCAAGAAGTGCTGTCTGCCAAGCCGCAGACGGGCGATTACGTTCTGGCTTATGTCACCTCTCCAGCGAAAGAACTGGCTGCGCTGCTCAAGAAGATCCGCTGCAAGTTCGTAGCCTATGGATTCGGAATGGAAGGACAGGAAGGCAACATCCTGTTCAAGAAACCGAGCATGGATGGCTTTCTAAATGACCTGGCCGGCGCGAAAGCCGTTGTCGCGAATGCTGGATTCTCGCTGGTAAGTGAAGCACTGCACCTGGGAAAACCGTATCTCGCCGTACCGGTCAAGAACCAGTTCGAACAAACGCTCAACGCGTACTACGTGGACAAGCTGGGGTATGGTGCATGGTGGGAAAAACTGGGCAAAGAACAAGTTGAATCATTCCTTTTCAACCTGCCTTTTTATTCCGACAATCTAAGCTCTTATCCGCGCGCAGGCAATGGTGAAATTCTGGCCAAGGTGGATGAACTGATCGGCACTTTCACGATAAAGAGGCGCAATGGCAGAAACTAGCCCTCAAGTGTCCGGGCCCGAAGAAGCGCCGAAGCCAACGCCTCTGTTTCAAATGGCCATCCTGGCCTGCCTGGGCGCGGCTGTGCTTGCATTGCTTCTTTTCGCCTGGCTGGGGAGCGAGGTTCTTGAAGGCGACACGCAGCATTTTGACCGGGCCATTCGTGAGTGGGTACACCGCTACGCTTCGCCGGGCATGACCCACGCCATGACGGCGATATCTCTGCTGGGCTACAACGTTCTGATCGTTGAGCTGGTGATCGCGCTTGCGGTGTTTGCCTGGCTGCGATGGCGACGTGCCGCTGTCTTGCTGATAGTAGCCATGGCTGGTTCGCTCGTTCTCGATCTCACGCTCAAGTACATCTACCATCGCACCCGGCCCACGGCATATTTTGGCACGGCGCCCCATTCTTACAGTTTCCCCAGCGGACACGCGCTGTGTTCTTTTTGCTTTTACGGCGTGTTGGCAGGGCTGCTCAGCGCCCGCACCAAATCCCTTGCCTGGAGGTTGCTGATCTGGGTTGCCGCTGCCGCACTGGTCATCGCCATTGGGCTCTCCCGGATCTATCTGGGAGTACATTATCCCAGTGACGTTGTTGCCGGGTATCTCGCTGCCACGGTGTGGGTCGGAACCGTCATCGTGCTTGACCATCTGCGCAGGGTGCGGAGGAGCTCGAAGAAGAAGACAGCCTAGCTGCCATGCGGCCAGGAATGGTTCCTGCCATCGTCCTAAAAGGAGTGAAAAGTGGCTCCGCAGCCTTTGACGCAGATTGAATAAAGCGCACAGGAATTATTGTTGTTCTGATTGGTGTTCATTCGCCTTGATTCGCAGCTAATTCTCCGCGGTAGTCGACGATCTATGATCTACTGCAAAACAAAACCCCGGCTAGGCCAGGGCTGTCTTTGAAGCCGTGAAATCTACTTTACCGCTGCAACGCGGGCGCTCAGGCGAGATTTGTACCGCGAGCCGGTGTTCTTGTGGATAATGCCCTTTTTAACGGCTTTATCGATCATGGACACCGTACCGGAAAAGGCCTCTTTGGCTGCCTTGGCGTCACCGGTGGCCAGCGTTTCACGCAGCTTACGCAATGCACTGCGCAGACGAGAAGTATTAGAGCGATTGTCATCCGTGCGTTTGGTGGTTTGGCGCGCGCGCTTCAGCGCTGAAAAATGATTTGCCATTGTGACTGTCTGGTTCCTATCAAAAGAGTTTTTTCGGAGGGTCAAGCCGAAGATGCTATTTTACTTGGGTTTAGGGGCCTGGGTCAATGGCGGGGTGGGGTGGAACTCATTTGCAACCTCGGCGGAAAAAATGTCAGCGGCAGCAATAGTGTACGCACAGGAAGGGTCATACGGTTGCGATCGAGTGGATTCCAGCACATCGACGATGATGTCGTCATATTCTTCGCTGAACCAGTCCACACGAACCTTTGTGACCTCGCCGTCAGTCATTCGGAGGGTTACGGTCTTATCGACAAATGCCTTAAGATCGGAAATTTCATATCGTACCCACTGGACTTGGGAGAGACAAATGGAGATCCTGCTCCCGTAATCCTCTGTCGCGCATCTAATATTAAAGTGCTGTAAAAGCCGCGTGAACTTTGTTGACTTGGACAAATAACGGCGGTACTCTCAGGCCAATGGTATTGCCTCCGCGTTCCGGTGGACCAACTATCCTGCGTTTCCATGCACAAAACAAGCTTATGTTCTCTGTGCTCAATGAGCAAAGGACTGGCAAATTCGTGCGCCATGAGAGGGTAACCCAAAAAAACTGAATGAAGAAAAATATAGAAATCGTCCCTAATATCCAGAAGCTTTTCGGCATCCGCGATGAAAACCTGCAGGTGATGGAGAGCGGACTGAACGTCAACATTGACCTGAAATCTGATTCGGTCCAATTGGAAGGCGCCGCCCGGGACGTGGCCCGCGCCGAACAGATCTTTACTGACTTTGACCATCTGGGCAGCACTGGCCAGGAATTTACTGACGCTGATTTGAGTTCGATGCTGCGCGTAGTGGTGGCCGATGCAACGGCGACGCTGCGCGGCATGGCTGAGGCAGGCAAGCAGAGGTCATTTGGTAAGCGGCAGGTCCAGCCCAAGAGCATGAACCAGCGCCGGTATATTGACGCCATTGAAAAATATGACATGGTATTTGGCGTCGGGCCGGCGGGAACGGGCAAGACGTATCTTGCCGTGGCGATGGCGGTCTCTGCGCTGAATGCCAAACGCGTCAGTCGGATTATCCTGGCGCGGCCGGCAGTTGAGGCCGGCGAACGTCTGGGATTTCTGCCCGGGACGCTGCAGGAAAAAGTCGACCCCTATCTGCGCCCTCTGTACGACGCGCTGTATGACCTCATGGACCAGGAGCGCGTCGACCGCTTGCTGGAAAAAAACATTATTGAGATTGCGCCCATCGCATTTATGCGCGGGCGCACGCTGAATGATTCATTCATTATTCTCGACGAAGCGCAGAATACGACGCCTGAACAAATGAAGATGTTTGTGACGCGCATGGGCTTCAACTCAAAAATGGTCGTCACCGGTGACATCACCCAGATTGACCTGCCCAATGCCCGCCGCAGTGGTTTGCTTGAGGCAATTGACGTTCTCAAGCCGGTAGAAGGCATCATTTTCAACTTCTTCTCTGAGGAGGACGTGGTTCGCCACAATCTGGTGCAGCGCATTGTCCGCGCGTACGACGAACGGTCGCGCAGCCAGCAGATGTCCCTTGAACTGCCGCGCGAGGTGCAACCTGACCAGCAGGCCAACGAGCCCCCTCTGCAACAGTAGAAATCTAGTAGAATTCTTGGCGGGAGGGCGGTCATGGCCCTCCCGCTTTGTTTTGACGGAACAGTCTGGCGTTTTGACGATATTGGTTTTGGCGGCACCGATGGTAATTTTCGAAACAGCTATCCCTGGCGCGTCGACCCGCGGCCTCACCGCGGCGCAGATCCAGCGCTTTGTCCGTCGCGTGCAAACTTTGGTCAAAGTTAAAGGTAAGGTGGATATTCTGATCTCGAGTAACACGCGCTTGCGCGACCTCAACCGCCGCTTCCGCCACAAGAACAAGCCGACCGATGTGCTCTCTTTCCCCCGTCTCTCCGGCGGCGACATCGCCATTTCAGCCGACATCGCCCTTGAAAACGCACACCACTATGGCCATGGCATGGCGGAAGAGCTAAAAATCCTGGTGCTGCACGGCATGTTGCACCTTGCCGGCTATGACCATGAATCTGACAATGGACGCATGGCCCGCGTGGAAGCGCGATTGCGTTCGCAACTCAAGTTGCCTGCTTCGCTCATTGACCGCGCCCACACACGAGTTAAATCGGCACATATCAGAACCGCAGCCGCCGCGGCGGTAAAGAGCTCAAGGACTTCCCGCAAAACGCGCGGCAGGATTCCGCAATGACCCTGGTTGCTCTATACACGGTTGTATTGCTGCTCTGCGGCCTCCTCGTGCTCGTCTCTTACGTTGAGCGCCTTTACACTGAGAGCGGCAAATTCCTGAGCCGCGAATTTCAGGAAAACATTGAAGCTTTTGAAAAGCTGGTTGAGCCCCGGCTGCTTCGCTCCAGCCAGCGCGCTGCTCTGACTTTTTCGTTCCTGACCCAGTTGACCACAGCTTCCATCGCCTTCATCATCGGTCATCTAGTATTTCGCGATAGTCACTGGCTCTGGCCTGAAATCGTGCAGGCCATCATCGGGATCATCCTGGTCATTATTGTCTGCAACCGGCTTTTGCCTTACGTGCTTTTCACCCGTACCCGCGGAGTGTGGCTGGTTAAATTCATTCCGCTTTTGCAGGTCCTGATTTATCTCATGCTGCCCATCACGGTCGCTCTTAGTTTCGGGCTCTCCGTGGCCGCGCTGGCTGAGCCGCATGAACCAGAAGAGCCTGAGCATCCTTCAGAAGCCGTTGATGCCCTGATTGAAGCCGCGGAAGAAGAAGGCATCCTGCAGGAGAGTGACCGCCAGCTTATCCAGTCTGTGGTTGAATTTGGCGACAAGACTGTGCGCGACGTGATGACCCCGCGCCCTAACATCTTCGCCGTTCCCTCCACTACCACCATTGAAGAGTTCACTGGGCTGCTGCGGGACAAGCCACATACTCGCGTGCCCGTTTTTTCCACCAGTATCGACCATATTGAGGGCATGGTCCTGGCGCATGATCTCATCCAGCTTCCTGAAGCCGACGCCCGCACCACTACGGTGGCCAAACTGCTGCGGCCCGTGCTGTTCGTGCCTGAAACCAAAATGACCTCACAGCTTCTCCGCGAAATGCAGAAAGACAACATCCATATGGCCATCGTCATTGATGAATATGGCTCCGTCGCCGGCTTGGTGACGCTGGAAGACCTGGTGGAAGAAATCGTCGGCGAAATTCGCGATGAGCACGAGCTTTCGCATGACATCGTCCGCGAAGGTGACCTGGCTTACGTCATGCAGGGCGCCGTCGATGTCGGACGATTGCAGGACCTTTTCGATATGCGGCTCGACGGGCGCGACACCACTACCGTCGGCGGTCTGGTCAGCGCGATTGCCGGCCGCATTCCCCAACCGGGTGAGGTAGTCGAAGACGAGGGCCTGCGTTTTGAAATTCTTGAGTCCACGGATCGTAAAGTAGAAAAGGTCAGGGTTTGCCGGTCGCAGCCGGAGAATTCTTCTCCCAGACAGGCAGAGGCATAATGGCGCAGCAACACTCGGGTTTCGTTTCCATCATTGGCCGTCCCAACGCGGGCAAAAGCACGCTCTTGAACGCGCTGGTGGGCGAGAAAATTGCCATTGTCACGGAAAAGCCCCAGACCACGCGCATGAACATCCAGGGCATCCTCAACGTCAAAGCCCAGCGCAAACGCCCCGCCGGTCAGATCGTTTTCATCGATACGCCCGGCGTCCACAAGCCGGATAGCCGCCTCAACCGCAAGATGATGCAGGAAATTCACGCTGCCCTGGAGAGCCGCGACCTCGTCCTGTTACTCGTTGACGCCACGGACCGCTTTGGTCCCGCCGACGAACAGGTCCTTGAACTGGTCAAGCGCTCCGGCGCCCCGGTCTTTCTGCTGCTGAACAAAGTTGACCGACTGCACAAAGAACGCCTGCTGCCAGTGATTGAGCGTTACAGCCAATTGCACGCATTCCAGGAGGTCATTCCCATCTCGGCCTTAAAGGGCGAAGGGCTTGAAGTGCTGCTCGACAAAGTTATTCGCGCCCTGCCGCAGAGCCCGCCATACTTTCCTGAAGACCAGCTCACTGATCAGCCAGAACGTTTTCTGGCGTCCGAAATCATCCGCGAAAAAGTTCTGCTCCAGACCGGAAAAGAAGTTCCTTACGCGACGGCTGTCATTGTTGAGACTTTTGAAGACAAGCCCAGACTGCTCCGCATCGCCGCCGCCATTTTTTGCGAGCGCGACAGTCAGAAGGCCATCCTGATCGGCAAAGGCGGCCAGAAGCTCAAGCAAATGGGCACCTCCGCGCGCATGGAACTGGAAAAACGCTTTGGCAAGAAGGTCTATCTGGAACTGTTCGTAAAAGTAAAAGCCGGCTGGCGCCAGTCAGCGGCATTTGTGGAAGAACTGGATTGGCGAAGGCAGTTGGAAAACCTGAGTGGACGCCGGCCAACCGAAGAGTGATTTATGCCTGCGGTAAAGCTGGATTGATTTGGCTTTAGCCCCTGCGGGCCAGTTGACTAAATACCAATTGTTATCCGCAACCCCCTACTTAATATATGCACTCTTTCCCGCCACTCCGGGACATGTTTCTTGCAAAATACCTTCGCGGCTATAGGGCTCCCTCGCTCCGTTCGAGATTAGGAAAATCCTACTCGGCCCTCAGTGCCTCCATGGGCGATACTCTTGCCGCTCGGCGAGCCGGCACATACGCTGCAACCAGCGCCACCACCAGGAAAACCGCAGGCGCTACGACGAACGTGACTGGATCACGCGGGCCGATCCCGAACAGCAGGCTTTTCATCAGCCCGGAAAGCGCCAGTGCTGTCGCCAATCCAGCAGCCGCGCCAAGGATCACCATCCGCGCTCCGCTGGCGACCACCATTCGGGTAATGCTGGAGGGTTCTGCTCCCAGCGCGATACGCACGCCAATTTCCCGCGTGCGTTGCGTGACCGAATAAGCCAGCACACCATAAACCCCGATCGCGGCCAGCAACAATGACGCCAGTGAAAATCCGCCCAGCAGCACGGCGCTGAATTGCTGGCTGGCAAATGTCTGTCGCACAACTGTCTCCATGGTGCGCATTTGCGACACCGGAAGTTCGGGGTCTATTTCCTGAATAACTTTGCGTGCCGGGTCCGCCAGGGACAGCGCGTCGTTCTCCGTCTTCAGCACGAACACCATTTCTCCATAAGCCAGGTGGGAATGGATGTAATAGACGGTCGGCGTCGGCTCACTATCCAGTGTCTTATCGCTTACGTCCCCCACTACGCCCACGATCTCGCCAAATGGATTCTCCTTGTTCATCCAGGCGCTGATCTGTTTACCCAAGGGTTCTTCGCCAGACAGATACTTGCGCACAAAAGCCTCGCTTACGATGAAACGATGCGGGGCGGATTCCACGTCATCGGCCGCGTTGAAGTCGCGGCCCCGTTTCAGCGGAATGCCCATGGTGCGAAAGTATCCCGGAAGCACAGTGCGAATGGTCGCTACAAATTCTTCTCCCGGCTTGGCTGGTGGCTGGCCTAATATCTTCACTCCAGTCGCGGCCCCAATACCGTTCAATGGCACATAGCTGGTGGCGCTGGCCGAACGCACACCTGGCAATTGGTTTAACTTTTCTGTGGCCTGCTGGAAGAAATCAATTCTCTTCTGCGGCTCCTTATAGCGTTGCGTGGGCAGCGTTACCCGGAAGCTAAGAACGTTGCGCGCGTCCATCCCGGGATCGACGTTCTGTAATCCCACGAGGCTTCGAAACAGCAGGCCCGCTCCGGCCATCAGCGCCACGGAACATGCAATCTCCAGCGCCACCAGCCAGCTCCGCATTCGATTGCCGCCACCCGTGCTGGTACGGCTTTCTTCGTGTAGTCCGCGATTCAGGTCGCCATGCGATGCCATCAATGAGGGAGCCAGCCCAAAGATGATGCTGGTGACCACAGACAACAGAAAAGCAAATAGCACGATGCGCATGTCAAACGTAATCTGCACCGAGCGGGTGAGATCGCGAGGCGCCAGGGCCAGTAATCCTGAAACGGCGAAGTATGCCAGCACTACTCCTGCAATGCCGCCCGCCAGACCGAGGATCACGCTTTCTGTCAGCAACTGGCGGACTAGCCGGCTGCGGGCAGCGCCCAGCGCGCCTCGCACTGCCATCTCGCGTCGGCGTGCACTGTAACGCGCGAGCAATAGGTTCGCCACATTGGCGCAGGCCACGCAGAGCAGTAATGTCACCGCGCCCAGCAGGATCATGAGCGAGGTTTTTGCCTCTCCGACAAAGGAATCACGCAACGGCACAACATCAATACCCCAGCCCTTGTCGAACTCCGGATAGGCAATCTCCAGCCGTTGCGCGATGCCGGTCATTTCCGCGCGCGCCTGGCTGAGGGAAACTCCCGGCTTGAGCCGCGCCACCGCCCACATCCAGCGTCCCTGGGTTTTGCGCAGATTGTCCGATGGGTTCAGCCCCAGGGTCACCCATACGTCGCTAGTGCGCGTATTGAAATAAAAATCGGGTGGCAGCACGCCGATCACAGTAAACGGGCGAGAGTTCACCTGGATCTGGCGGCCGATCACGCTCTCGTCGCCGCCAAACCAGTTCTGCCACAGCCGATAGCTGATCACGGCCACACGTGCGTCATCCTTGTCTTCTTGCATGGTGAAGACGCGGCCACGAATCGGCTTTACTTGAAGAGACGGCAATACTTCACCACTTACGGCCTGCGCGTCCTTTTCCTCGGTACGCTTACCGTCTCCCAGGATCACGTGAAAATCAAAGAAGCCGCCAATTGCACTGAAAGATGAGCTTTGCGCCTTCCAGTCAAAATAATTTGCGGGCGAGATCACGTTATGCGCAAAGCCGCGGTGCGGATTCATCTCGTACAGCATCACCAGGTGCTTTGCGTCGGGATAAGGCAGAGGCCGCAGCAGCAAATTATCTGCGACCGTATAAATGGCCACGCTGGCGCCAATGCCGAGCGTCAATGAAAGCACGGCCGTAGTGGCGAAGCCCGGATTCAGGCGCAATCCGCGCAGCGCGTAACGCACGTCGCGCACTGCCGTATCAATCCACAACAATCGCGATGTCTCGCGCACAGACTCCTTTGCCGTCTCCATGCCGCCGAATTTGACCAGCGCCTCACGTCGCGCCTGCTCCGGGCTCTTGCCGGCCTGGATGTTGTCATCGATATGCATTTGCAGATGCGATTCAAACTCCTGCGCCATTTCGCGGTCTCGCCAGTCCTTGCGAAACAGGTCGGTCATGCGCGCCCACACTCGCCACAATGCCTTCATAAAGATTCCTTTGCCGCCAGGAATCGGGCCACGATCAAGGAAGCTTCCTCCCAGTCGGCGGTTTCCTGCTTAAGCTGTTTGCGGCCAGTAGCCGTCAGCCTGTAAAACTTGGCTTTGCGATTGTTCTCTGACATGCCCCACTCGGAAATAATCGCGCGCTCCTGCTCCAGACGCAGCAAGGCCGGGTAAATGCTGCCGTAGTTCAAAGACAGCCGGTCGCCGCTGATCTGCTCGATTCGCCGAGCGATCCCATATCCATGCAGCGGCCCCATGGCCTCCAGGGTCTTCAGCACCATCAACGCCATGGTTCCCTGCCAGACGTCGCTTTTACTGTTTTTCTCAGTCATATAGGTAAGCAATACGAAGCTCAAGCTTATTAGACTCCTATAACCTGGCAATAGGAAGCACTACGGATGAAAATTATTTTAGGGTGGATGAGCAGGGTATTTCTGTTGGAACTGCCGGCATCAGGCAGCCGCGAGCCGCGCTCTTTCTAATTCGTGTTCATTCGCGTTGATTCGCGGCTAATCCTTTGATCCGCCTTTTAATTCTTCAAGCGGCAGCTACTGCGGCGTAAAGTCCCTCAAATTCGCCACAGTCTTCGCGTCCAACTTTTGCAGGACGGCAACGAGCAGGTCCACCATCTTGTCGAAGTCGCCCCGGTTCATGATGCCGTTGTGCGAGTGCGTGTAGCGCACTGGGACCACCAGGTTCACGGTCGGCGCGCCGCCGTTGCTTTTTTGGATCTCGGCTGAGTCGTCGCCATAGCCCTGGATCAGGTCGGTCTGCAGCGGGATAGCTTTCTCTTTCGCCGTCTGCTTTACTAGCGCTACGAATTTCAGATTCGGCAGTTCGCTGGAATCGTAAAGAAAAATCGCCGGGCCGCCGCCCAGAAGTTCCTGCGCTTCTTCCGGCCCGACCTTCGGCGCGTCGCGGGTGACGCCGCCTTCTATGGCAATGCCAATCTCCGGCTTCACGATATCACTCGACGTATGCGCTCCCCGCAGGCCGATTTCTTCCTGCACCGTGGCCACCCAGAAAATCTGGTTGGGATGCGGCGCGTGTGCCAGCTTTTTCATCGCCTCAACCACTACGGCGCAGCCCACGCGGTCATCCCATCCTTTGCCCAGATAATTTTGGTTTTGATAATTTTGGGCTCCGTTCATGACGGCGAACGGTGCGTCCGGCACTACGGGATCGCCCGGCTCCAGTCCCATGGCCGCAACTTCGGCCGCGTTCTTCGCGCCAACGTCCAGAAAGATTGACTCGCGCGGATAAACTTTAGTTCGCTCCTCCTGCGGCACAATGTGAATGTCACGAATGCCGGTGATCGCCCGCACCGGGCCCTTCGATCCAAGGATCGTCCAGCGCTGGTCCACCAGAGCCTGGTCAAGCCAGCCGCCCAGCATCTGCATAGTAAGGTAACCGTCATTGCTTACGCGCCGCACCACGCCGCCCAGTTCGTCCATATGCGCGTCCACCATGATGCGCGGCCCGCTCGTGCCCTGGACGGCAATCACCGAGCCCAGGCCGTCATAGCTCAGCTTTTCCGCCAGCGGCTTCATGCGCTCCACCATGATCTTGCGCACCGGCTCTTCAAACCCGGAAGGCCCCGGAGCATCGGCCAGTGCTTGCAGCAATTGCTGTGTCTCATCGGCTGAAGGCGACGGGCGGGATTGAGCAAGACTAGCCACGGAAAGCAGAAAGACGAAGAACCATGGTTTCATAGCGGGAATGTTACACAGTGGGTGCGACGTATCGCAATCAGAAATTCAATTCGCGTCCGGGTCGTCTCCCGCATCGTCATGTTCAGCGCGTTGGCGGTCCTGTTCTTCGATTACATGCCGGTGCGCGGGATCAACCAGCGTTTGCAACTCTGACTGAGCGCTGCCCATCCTGCCCATCATGCCGCCACCAGCCCTGCCCTCGTAGATGCCCTTTCGCATTAGCCTGTCGATAAAGAAATAGCCGCCAACCAAGAGCACGGCGATCACGATGATCCAGGTCCAGCCAGCTGCGTCAATCAAGAAATAGGCGGTGATCAAAACGCCTTCTCCGAGTCCAACAGAATTGTCACCGGGCCTGAGTTCACCAGTTCCACTTCCATCATGGCCTGGAACTGTCCTGTTTCGCAGCGCAGGCCGGCCGAACGGACTTTGCCGACAAAATATTCGTAAAGCTGCTTCGCCTCTTCCGGACGCGCTGCGCCGTCAAACGACGGACGCCTACCCCGACGCACATCGCCATAAAGCGTGAACTGGGAAACCACCAACACCGCGCCGCCGGATTCCTGCACGGACAGATTCATCTTTCCCTCAGCATCTTCAAAAATGCGCAGGCCAATGGTCTTTTCGACCAGGTAATCCGCCGTAGCCTCATTGTCAGTCTTGCTTACACCCAGCAACACCAGGAGTCCCGCGCCAATTTCACCGATAACCTCGCCCTCCACCGTAACCCGGCAGCGGCTCACTCTTTGGACCACGGCTCGCATGCGGATAATGTAGCAAACAGCGGTCAGCGGTCAGTGCTCAGCATTCAGCCAAAGAGACTTGACCGCAACAAACGCAAAGGTCGTAAAAGGGATCGGGAATCCTTCCTCCTTGGCGTCCTTCGCGTCCTTTGCGGTAATTGGGGTTTAGCTGAATGCTGACGGCTGAGTGCTGATTGCTAGCCCTGTGGGACGAAATGCACTTACCAATTGTTAATTGCCAATTGCTAGTTGCTCCCATAGAATCGCGGGTTCTTTCATTCCTTCTCCTCGGAGTTTAACAACATGCCGCATCGCCCTCATCTGTACCGCGTGATGCTGCTGTCTTTGTGTTGGGTGCTCAACAGCTTTGCTGTCGCACAGCAGCCCCCAAACACGCAGCAGCCTTCGTCTTCTCAAAACCCGGCCGCATCGCAAAATCCCGCTAGTCCGGAGCAAGCCACTCCCGGAGCTGAATCCAAAGCCAACGCAGCCACGGAAAATGCCACGCCCAACAAAAAAGCCGTGCCTGAGATGCCGGCCATCCATAACGACGTGGTCATCAAAGGCGGGACCATCCTCACGGTGACCCACGGCAAGATCGAGAACGGCAGCATTTATATCCACAACGGAAAAATTGCCGCCGTAGGCCAGAGCGTGAATGCGCCGGCGGGAGCCACCATAATCGATGCTACCGGCAAGTTCGTGATGCCCGGCATTATCGATTCCCACTCCCACATCGCGCTCGACGACGACGTAAACGAACCCACCAGCCCGATCACGCCGCACATGATGATGCGTGACGCCTTTGACTACAATGACAAGGCGATCTATCGCGCGCTGGCCGGCGGCGTTACCACATCCCTGCTGCTGCACGGCTCGGCCAACATGATTGGCGGACAGGCCGTGGTGATCAAGCACAAATACGGTCTCGGTCGCGATGAACTCATCTTTCCCGGCGCGCCGCAATCCATCAAGTTTGCCAGCGGTGAGAACCCCAAGCGCGTCTATGGCAGCAAGAACCAGCTTCCCTCGACGCGTATGGGTAATTTCGAAGTGATGCGCGCCGCTTTTATTGAAGCGCGCGAGTACATGCGCACATGGGACGATTACGACGCCAAGGTAAAGAAGAACGACAAAGATGCCACGCCTCCCAAGAAAGACCTTAAGCTGGAAGCCCTGGCCGACATTCTGCGCGGCAAACTTCTGGTACAGATCCATTGCTATCGCGCCGATGAATTCCTCACCGAGATGGCCATGGCCAAGGAGTTTGGCTACAAGATCCGCGCTTTCCATCACGCGCTGGAAGCCTATAAAGTTGCCGACAAAATCGCCGCCAACGGCGTCGCCATTGCCACATGGCCGGACTGGTGGGGCTTTAAGTATGAAGCGTGGGACGGCATTCCGTGGAACGCCGCCATCTCCGCGCACAAGGGCGTGCGCGTAGCGCTCAAAAGCGATTCCGAGGACGTCACTCGCCGTCTCAATCAGGAAGCCGGCAAGGGTATCCACTACGGCCTGACGGAAGACGAAGCGCTCAAAGCCATCACACTGAATCCGGCATGGATCATTGGCGTGGACGAGCGAGTAGGCTCCATCGACGTGGGCAAAGATGCCGACATCTCAATCTGGAACAGCTACCCTCTTTCATCATCCGCGCTGGTGGATAAAGTCCTGATCGATGGCGACCTTTACTTTGACCGCTCACTTCCCGGACTCGGTCTTACCCACTACAAGGAGGTCCAGTAACCATGCTGAACAAACTTTTCATACTGCTGCTCCTTGTTGTGACTGTGAACGCCCAGAACAAGAAGCCAAAACCGCGGCAGGGTGCATCGCCGGCTACCCAAACAGCCAATACGCCTAGTGAAACCATCGCGCTGAAAGGCGGCAAGCTTCTCACCATCACCCACGGCGTCATTGAAAATGGCGTCGTGGTGATGCACAACGGACGAATCACAGCTGTCGGCGGCCCCGGTACGGCGATTCCTTCTGGCGCGAAGGTAATTGACGCAACCGGGATGACGGTCTATCCCGGCCTGATTGACTCAGAAACTCATCTTGGCCTCACGGAAATCTCCGCCGAACGTATGACCAATGATGAACTGGAGAACAGCGACGAAATCATGCCGCACATGCATGTTTACGATGCGTTCCACGCTGAGACAGCTCTGATTCCGGTCACCCGTCTCAATGGCATCACCAACGCCATTGTTGCTCCTGCCAGCGGCGACACGCTGCCGGGCCAGGATTCCTTCATCCAGTTGGCCGGCGCTTCCGCCACGGAGATGCTGACGGTGCGCGACATCGCCATGCCGCTGAACTTTACCGGCGCACAACGCCGCAACCAGAGCTTTGAAACCGCCAAGTTTCCGTTCACCCGCATGGGTATGGCGACACAGCTGCGTCAGGCTTTCATCGACGCGCTGGATTATGACCAGAAACTTGCGACGTACGACAAGAAAAAGTCCAGCTCTGACGAGAAAGAGAAGGACAAGGCCGGCGCTCCTCCCAAACGCGACCTGAAACTTGAAGCGCTTCTACCTTATCTTCACGGGAAAAAGCCTGTCGTGCTGGCGGCGGAGCAGCCCAACGATCTGCTCACGGCGCTGGAACTGGCGAATGAGTTTCATCTCAAGGTAATTCTGAACCATGTGACTCACTCAGCCAGTCTACTGGACAAAATTGCGGCCACTGGATTGCCGGTGATTGTCGGCCCCATTTATGAACAGCCGAAAGAGTCTGAGCGGTATGACGCGGTTTATAGCATGCCGGCGCAACTAGCCAAACGCGGCATCAAGATTGCGTTTGCTTCTTATGATTCACACCAGGCACGCAACCTGCCTTACGCGGCTGGCTACGCAGTTGGTTTTGGACTGTCGCCCGAGGAAGCCCTCAAAGCCATGACCATTAATCCCGCGCAGATGTGGGGCGTGGACAAGGACCTGGGGTCGCTCGAAGTCGGGAAAATGGGCAATGTCGTTGTGGCCAACGGTGATCCGCTGGACGTAAAGACCGATGTGAAGCACGTCTTTATTCAAGGTCAGGAAATTCCGCTGGTAAGCAAGCAGACGGAGCTGCGCGACCAATACTGGAAATAACACCGAATCGGAGCCGACAGCGTTCTCGCTTCGGCTCCGTTCTTTTGTTCGGGACTAACAAGGTGTCGATCCGCAGAAAAATGTTGGCGATGATGGCTGCGCTTCTGGCTATCTCGCTCTTCCCCGGTCATCTTTCTGCGCGCGACACCAGCATTGCCGTGATCGTGAATCCGCGAAATTCCACTCAATCGATCTCGCTCGCGGAACTTCGCAACATCTTTCTTGGAACGCAGCAGTTCTGGAAAGATGGCACGCAGGTTGTTCCCATCGTGCGAGCACCCAGCGCCAAGGAACGAGATGTGCTCCTCCGGCACGTTGTGCACATGAGTGACCTGCAATTCCAGCAATACTGGAGAAAGAGGCGTGCGTACCGCAAAGACGGTCACGAGCCGCTTTCCGTGGTTTCGAACGGCATGCAGATGCAAACCGTAAGCCTGGAAAGCGGCGGCATCGCGCTGGTCGCAACCTCAGATCTCCACGATGGCGTAAAGGTCTTGAAAGTCGATGGGCGCCGTCCCGGGACAGCTGCTTACCCGTTGAAGACACCGGCTGCACGTTAATTCTCAACTTTCATTGCACTGTGACGCACCGTTCACAACACATGCACTTTAGGCGTAACATCTAGAGAGCATCTAGCCGGATCGGGCAGCCCTGACCGGCAGAGTTCACGAAAAGGAGCACCTCATGGTTTCTACCGCATTGTTCGTTCGTCTGGAAGCAAAGCCGGGAAAAGAAGATGAAGTCGCAAATTTTCTAAAGAGTGGTTTGTCTCTGGTTCAGCAGGAGCCAGCCACAATCGCGTGGTTTGGAATCCGCCTTGGTCCTTCCACCTTCGGCATTTTCGATGCATTCCCCGACGAAGCAGGCCGCCAAGCCCACCTGAATGGGAAAGTAGCGGCCGCGCTGATGGCCAAGGCGGGGGAGCTGCTTTCGCAACCTCCTTCCATCGAAAAGATTGAGGTGCTCGCCGCCAAACTGGATGGAGGGGCCGCGGAGAAAGCCGCATGAGAAAGTGATGGCAGCGCCGCGTTGATGTAGATCCAATGACTGACCTGGGAAAACTGTTGCTGGTGGCCGGCGGCGCCATCGTTGTAGCTGGCGCGGTTCTGCTGTTGGCAAGCCGTTTTAATCTGCCGCTGGGACACCTGCCCGGTGATATTGTTTATCGCGGCAAGAACACCGTTTTCTATTTTCCCCTGACCACATGCATCGTGATAAGCGTGGTGCTGTCTTTGCTTTTCTGGTTGTTTGGGCGGGGACATCGCTAGTTGGCTCTCTGCTAAACTTCGTTCATGTCTTTCGCCGATCAACTCGGCTTCACGTTTGAGCAGGCGCCCACGCGACGCATCTGGCGCGTTGCTGATCTGGTCAGTGCCGTGCGTACAACGGTGGAGCGTGGTTATACCGATGTGTGGGTGGAAGGCGAAATCTCCAATTTCCGTCCGTCGGAATCGGGGCATCTTTATTTCACGCTGAAAGATGGGGATGCGCAGCTACGCATTGTCATGTTTCGCAGCCAGGCCCGTCTACTGCGTTTTCGTCCGGAGAGCGGGATGCAAGTGATCGCGCGCGGGCGCGTGACCATCTATGACGCACGCGGCGAACTGCAACTCTCCGCCGAGTTCCTTGAGCCGGTTGGCGCAGGAGCAGTGCAAGTTGCGTTTGAGCAGTTGAAGGCCAGGCTGGCGCAGGAAGGGTTATTTGACGCCACCAGGCGCAAGCCCATTCCGCCGCTGCCGCGGCGCATCGGTCTGGTAACTTCTCCGCGCGGCGCAGCCTTGCAGGACATGCTCAACATTCTTGCCCGACGCCATGAGAACGTCGGCATCCAGATTTATCCAGCGCAGGTGCAGGGCGAGACAGCGGCGGCGGAAGTAGCGGCCGGCATCAAGCATTTCAACCGTGCCAAGAGCGTAGACGTAATCATCATCGCGCGCGGCGGGGGCTCCATCGAAGATCTGGCGGCGTTCAACGATGAAACGCTGGCCCGCACCATCTCCACGTCTGCCCTGCCAGTCATCTCGGCTGTCGGCCATGAAACCGATTTCACCATCGCAGACTTTGTTGCCGACCTGCGCGCACCCACGCCTTCCGCTGCGGCGGAGATGGTGATCGAATCCAAGCACCGCCTGGCGGAACACCTTGCCCATCTGCAGCAGCGGCTGGATCGCGCCACACGCTATCGGCTGCTGATGGCGCGCAAAAATCTTCAGGACCTGGCCACGCACGGTGCTTTCGCTCGCGTGCAGGATTTGATGCGGCGGCGTGAACAGCGTCTGGATGAGCTTGCGAATCGCCTGGCCGCTAACTACCGCGCCTTGTTGCATGATTACCGCCGACGCCTCGATATCGCCGCTTCGCGGGTGCGGCACTTTGATTTCCGCCGTTCGCTGGCTGTGGTGCGGAGCCAGTTGGACGCCGGTACCGAAGCTGTAGTCCATGCTTTTCGATCGCAGCTGGCTGCGCGGCGCTCACGAGCGGAACGGTTCTCGGCACAGCTCGACGCGCTCTCGCCTGTAAAAATACTGGAACGCGGATACGCTCTCGTCTTCGACGCCAGCGGCGCATTAGTCAAAGACTCTTCGCGGCTGGCGGTTGGATCTGAAATTTCCGCGCAGGTGGCGCGTGGCAGATTCACTGCCGAAGTGAAAAAGACGATTCCGGATTGAACCGCCTATCCAAATGTGCGCGTTTGCAACCCGTAAGCAATTGCTAAATACTAAGAGCCAAGTACCAACTACTGAATCATGAGAAAGCTTTTCGGGACCGATGGAATCCGCGGTGTTGCTGGCGAATATCCGCTGGATAAAAAAACGGTGTATGCAGTGGGCCGCGCCCTGGGCGACCATCTTCCCGCCGGCCCGCGGCGAGTTGTCATCGGACAGGACACCCGTGAATCGAGTGGCTGGATGGCCGACACTCTGGCCGCGGGGCTGCGCGCTTCAGGAGTTGAGACAGCCAGCGCCGGCGTGGTTCCCACCCCAACCGTTGCCTACCTGACGCACACTCACGGCTTTTCTGCCGGCGTGGTGATTTCCGCTTCGCACAATCCCTGGCGGGATAATGGCATCAAGCTCTTTGGCCCTGATGGCTATAAGCTACCCGACGAAATTGAACTCGAGATCGAAACCGAAATCTTTGCACTACTGAAAGAAGACGAGGCGGGGAGCGAAGGCGGGAAAACAGAGCCATCTCTTCCCGGCGATGCCGCCCTGCGCGGGGATTACCTGAACTGGCTGGCGCGAACCATTGCAGGAGCCGAGCGTCTGCGCATTGTTGTGGACTGCGCCAATGGTGCGGCCAGCACGGTTGCACCGGAAATATTCAAGCGCTCTGGCGCTCATGCTGAGTTCACGCATCGCACGCCGGACGGCCGCAACATCAATGAGAACTGCGGCGCCTTGCATCCTGAGATTGTTGCGCGAGAGGTTCTGGCGCGGACCGCCGATCTGGGCATCTGCTTTGACGGCGACGCTGACCGCGCACTCTTTGCCGACAGCAATGGGCACGTTGTGAATGGCGATGCCGTGATGCTTCTACTCGCTCGAGATCTTAAACAGCGCGGCGAACTCGCTAATGACACGGTTGTCGCTACTACCATGTCCAATATGGGACTGGAAATTGCGCTGCGCGAATCCGGGATAAAGATGCTTCGCGCTCCTGTTGGCGATAAATATGTGCTGGAAGAAATGAGAAAAACGGGGGCTGTGCTGGGTGGCGAACAATCTGGACACATCATTCTTTCTCGTGAAGCTACCACCGGTGACGGCCTGCTGACCGCTATCCGCGTGCTGGGAATTGCGGCGGCAAGCGGCAGTTCGTTAGAAGAGCTTGCCGCAGGTATGAAAGTTTTTCCCCAGACCATCAAGAATGTTCGCGTAAAAGAAAAGCGCCCGCTGGAACAACTTCCGCAGGTCATGTCAGCCATTGAACAGGCCGAACGGCAGCTAAAGGGAAACGGCCGTGTGAACGTGCGTTATTCCGGCACCGAATCACTGGCCCGTGTGATGGTGGAAGCGGAAACGGAGGAGATAGTGCAGCATCATGCTGGGAAAATTGCCGTGGCGCTCGAAGCTGCCATCGGACTGGGTGTTTCCTCTGCCCATTGAACTTGTGCCTCTGCGCAAGAAGCGCCTGGCGCCCCGAATCATCATTCTGGTGCTGGTCCTGTTGGCGATGTTTGCGTTCATTCCGATGCTGCGTTCGGCTCTGCGCTCCGGAGCGGGAATTGCCGCGGGCGCTGTCTACGTTGTCGCCTATATATTTGCCGTCATTATGCTGCCGCTGATGGTCTTCGCGCTCATGCGGTTCGCCTACTCAATCTTTCTCCGCCCGTATCTACGCGCATGGCATATCAATCGCATTCGCAATGCCCGCTATCTGAAAGATGTCATTCGCCGGAGCCAGAGCGAGAGGTAAAGCGCAGAATGGCTACTTCACGTCGCGCCAGTTCGGTCCCACACCCAGTTCCACCAGCAAGGGTACGCTCAGGTTGTGAACGTTTTCCATCTTCTCGCGGACGAGGCCACGCATCAGCTCAATTTCATTTGCCGGCACTTCAAAGAGCAGATCGTCATGTACCTGAAGCAGCATGCGTGACTTCAGCCTGCGTGAACGCAACTCCTGATCAATCTGGATCATGGCCAGCTTGATCAGGTCGGCGGCGGTGCCCTGCAGCGGAGTATTTACGGCGGTGCGTTCGGCAAAGCCGCGCATGTTGGCGTTTTTGCTGTTGATGTCGGGGATAGGACGCGTACGGCCAAACAGAGTCTTCACGCTCTGTTCTCTTCGTGTTTCTTCCAGCGTGCGATCTATATAGCGCCGGACGCCGGCATACTTTTCGAAATAGGCGTCGATAAACTTCTTGGCTTCACGTTGATCAATGCCGAGCTGCTGGGACAGACCGAACGCCGAAAGTCCATAGACGATCCCGAAGTTTACAGCTTTGGCGCGACGGCGATGCTCAGCGTCTATCAGCATGGGCGGCACGCCAAAAACCTGCGAAGCGGTCAGTCGATGAATGTCGTCGCCATTTCGGAAGGCGTCCACGAGCAGCGGATCTTCAGAGAAGTGCGCCAGCAGCCGGAGCTCAATCTGCGAATAATCAGCTGACAGCAGTGAATAACCGGGTTCAGCAATAAAGGCGGCGCGGATCTCGCGGCCCAATTCGGTGCGGATGGGAATGTTTTGCAGGTTCGGGTTGGTCGATGAGAGGCGGCCAGTGGTGGTGCCCGTCTGATTAAAGGTAGTGTGAACGCGCCCGGTCTTGGGATCGATCAGAACCGGCAGCGCGTCAACATATGTGCTCTTGAGCTTGGAGAGTTGGCGGTAGTCGAGCACCAGGCGCGGCACTTCGTGCGTTTCTGAAAGCTCTTCCAGCACGTCGACCGCAGTGGAAATCATTTTGCCCTTGCCATATTTGACCGGCTTGGGAAGATTGAGCTGGTTGAAAAGCACGTCGCCGAGCTGTTTGGGCGAATTGATGTTAAAAGTGACGCCGGCTTTCTCATGGATCTCACGCGCCTTGGCGGTGCATTGTGTTTCCAGATCTACGGAAAGCGTACCCAGCATCTGGCGGTCGATTTTCACGCCGGCCTGCTCCATGCGCACCAGCACCGGCGCCAGCGGCAGATCAATCTGCTCATAGAGCGGCAACTGTCCGGCGGTCTCGACTTCTTTCCGTAAGACCGGGGCGATGCGGCCAGTCACGTCCGCCGCCTCCGGCACCGCCAACGACAGCTTGAGGTTGAAGCTGCGCACCGCAATCTCCGCCAGCGAGTGGTTCGTGTACGTGGGGTTGATGATGTAAGAATAGAGCATGGGCTCGTCGCGGACGCCGGCGAGTTCCACGCCGTGGGCTTCCAGTTGGCGCAGCGCGGATTTGTAGTCGTGAACAATCTTGGGAACTTTGGGATCGCCGAGCAGCTTCTTCAACTCCGCCGAAATATCGCCATCACCCAGCACCGCTGTAAAGGCCTTGCCGGGCTCAGATGAGAGGGCCAACTTCAGAGGAGCCAATGCGTTTGCTTCTGGGGGTTGCGGGCCGGCAGAAAAAAGATCGCCGGATTTCTGGTCGCCTTCTTCGGGCTCTTCTTCCTCAATCTTTGCTGCTGCTGTGAATTCAAAGGCAACCGCCAGTGGGTTTTTCGTCTTGGCCAGAGCTTTAACGTCTTTAACAGATTTCAGCTCGCGATAGTCAGTTTCGCGCACCTCCATCACCGGCACCAGTTCTTTGAGCAGCGTGGTGAACTCCAGTTCGCTGAAGAGCGAGCGCAGCGCGTCCATGTCAGGCTCGCCGGCAATCATCTTTTCCAGATCAAGCTCAATTTCCACGTTCTGGTCAATGGTGACAAGCTTCTTGCTCCACAGGATGGTGTCTTTGTTGTTCAGCAGCGATTCGCGATAGGTCTTGCGTTCCACTTCTTCGGCATGGTCCAGCGCGTTTTCCAGGGTGCCGAAGCGCTTGATGATTTCGACCGATCCTTTGTCGCCTATGCCCGGCGCGCCAGGGATGTTATCGATGGAGTCGCCGCGCAGGGCCATCACGTCAATCACCTGTTCCGGACGCACGCCTAGAATCTCCTCGACTTTGTCGGCGTCGCAGATCAAATTATCTTTCGGCGGATTTAGGACGCAGACTTTGTCATTCACCAGCTGCAACATGTCCTTGTCGCTGGAGACGACAAACACCTGGAAAGACTGCGCGGCGGCCTTGCGGCCGAGAGTGCCAATTACGTCGTCGGCCTCAAAGCCTTGCGACTCCAGAATGGGAATGCGATAGGCCTCCAGAGCGCGCCGAATGTACGGCACCTGCTGGGCCAGATCATGCGGCATTTCCGCGCGCTGCGCCTTGTAACCGAGATAGTCCACGTCTTTGAAGGTCTGGGTCTTGATATCGAACTTGCGCACCGAGGTGACGGCTTTGGCCTGCTCGTCGCGAAACGTGGGGCCGGCGACATCGAATACGGCAGCCAGATATTCCGGATTGAAATCCGCGCGGAGCTTGCGCAGCATGTTCACAAAAACGTATGTCGCGGCGGTGGGCACACCTTTTTTGGTGGACATGGGCCGCTGCCGGGCCATGGCATGATAGGCGCGAAAGATGAAGGACATGGTGTCCATAAGAAAGACACGGCCCTTCTGGGCGGGTTGGGGATTGGTGGCCAAGAGATTAGTGGACAATAGAAAATTCTATCCTAAACAGTGCGCGGATGATTTTGTTAGAATCTCGACCATGTCCGCCCTCAATGCCACCATCGCCGCTGATTTCACGCGCTATTATCATGAAGCCGCAAAGAAAGTGCGCGCTCTGGTGGAGCCACTCACCGACGAGCAGATATGGACGCGGCCTTATCCTTACGGCAACAGCATGGGCCATCTGCTGCTGCATTTGACCGGCAACCTCAGCTACTACATTGCCGGGGAGATTGGCGGTTCAGGGTACGTGCGCAACCGCCCTCTGGAGTTTACGGATACCTCGCGCGCACCCGAAAGCCGTGCTGCTCAAGATGTTTGACGGCACTATTGAGATGGTTGCGGCCGTGTTGCAAAAGCAGTCAGAGAGCGATTGGTCCGCGGCATACAGCGCTAAGGGCTTTGAAGACTGCGGCAACCGCTTCACCGCAATCCTGCGCTGCGCCGCACATCTTTCTCATCACACTGGGCAGATGATTTATCTGGTCAAGGAACTGGAACGATAGCGCCGCGAATAGAAGCTCCTTGCGACGACGAACCATTCACTCACTTATCAAATCGTAAAATCTCGTCCGCAATTTTCACTGCCTCAACCGCGGGCTTCACGTCATGCACCCTCACCACATGCGCGCCCTTCAGAACTGAAGCTGTGGCGGCGGCCAGCGAGCCATGAAGACGCTGATCGGACGGCGCGTCTTTGCCATCTACAGCCAGCGTGCGCCCGATAAAAGATTTTCTTGAAGTCCCAACCAGCAGCGGAAAGCCGAGATCGCGCAATTGGTCCAGGCCGGCCAGCAGCGGATAGTTCTGGTCAAATTTTTTGCCAAAGCCAATGCCGACGTCGAGCATGATTTGGTCTTTGGCAACGTCGTGTGCCAGCGCGGCCTGAGCGTAGTCTCTTAAATCTCTTTTTACTTCTTCCACAATATCCGCCGAGGGCGGCAGGTTGCGCCATTCCTGCGGACGCCCGCGTGTATGCATGAGGATAACGCCACACTTCAGTTCCACCACGGTTGCCGCCATATGCTCGTCCCAGCGCAGGGCACTCACGTCATTCACAATCTCGCATCCGGCATTCACCGCGGCGCGCGCGACCTCGGCTTTGTAGGTGTCCACGGAGAGGATGGCGCCTGGCCGCTCGCGCAGCACATCTTCAATTACCGGCAGGATGCGGCGCAGCTCTTCCGCCGCCGGTATACCGCTTTCGACAACCGGCGTGCCCGGACGAGTGGATTCGCCGCCAATATCCAACAGGTCAGCGCCGTCGTCCAGCATCTTGAGCGCATGAGCCACAGCGTGGTCACGGGCAAGGAATTTTCCGCCGTCGGAAAATGAATCGGGCGTGACGTTCAGGATGCCCATCACCAGCGTGCGGGGGCCAAGTTCCAACGTGCGCGTGCGCAAGCGCCATGGATAAAGAGGTCTCTGCATGGCGGCGATTGTATAATTTCCGGCAATCCCATGCTGCATCGTTCAGCAAGAGCGCTTTGTGCGCTGGCACTGGTCCTGTCCCTCCAAGTCTCCGCCTCCGGAGAAAAAAAGCCCGCGCCTAAAAAAGATTTGGCAAAGACATCGCCGCAGTGCTGAGCCAGCCGCCGCTCAACCGCGCACACTGGGGCATTGATGTGATCGACCTCGATACGGGCAAAGCGCTGTATTCGCAAAACCCAGACCAGCTATTTCTTCCGGCATCGAACAACAAACTATTTACGACGGCGGCAGCACTGGCCATCGCCGGACCGGATTATCGCTTTCACACGACGGTCGAAGCCGAAGGCAAGATCGATGACAATGGAAGGCTCCTGGGCGACCTGGTGATCGTCGGCCGGGGCGACCCAAATATTTCCAGCCGCGTGTTGCCCTATGCGCTGAAGACGCAGCGCATACCTCCGCACACACAGATTCTGGAAGAAATGGCCGATCAAGTGGCACGTAACGGCCTGAAGATTGTGGATGGCGACCTGATCGGTGACGACACTTTTTATGCCTTTGAGCGATACGCCGAAGGTTGGGCCTGGGACGACCTGCAATGGATCGATGGCGCTCCAGTGTCCGCGCTCACCTTCAATGACAACGTGGTATTCGTCAACGTTCTGCCGGGCGAGCACCCCGGGGACAAAGCGGTGATCACGGTGGAACCGGAGACTAGTTACTACGAGCTGGATAATCGCGTGGTGACTTCGGCGGTCGGAGTTGCGAAGAGGGTAGGCATTCATCGCGATCCGGGGTCGAAGAAAATTGTGCTCTGGGGCTCATTGCCGTTGGGCGATGCGGGCGCGAAAGAGCCGATGTCGATTGAAGACCCGGCGGAGTTTGTGGCGCAATTGTTTCGCACGCTGCTGGAACGCCGAGGCATCACCATTCGCGGCAAAGCGCGGGCTAGACATGGAGAGGGCGCGCAGTTTTTTGACCAGCCGGCTCCGCAACTGCTCAACGCACCATCAGCGATCAACAATCCGCTTGCAGCCCCCGCCGCGCAACTGCCGACACCGCAGACAGATCTCAACCCAGCGACTTCGAATAGAATTCTGGCCGAGCATGTTTCCACACCGCTGCTCGACGATATCCGCGTGATCAACAAGACCAGCGAGAACCTGCATGCCGAACTTGCGTTGCGGCTCGCGGGCAAGCTACGCGGAAGTGGCGGATCATTTGAAGGCGGCGTTGCTGCCGTAAAGCAATTTCTGTTACAGGCGGGGCTCAAAGACGATGAGTTTACTTTCCTTGATGGCTCTGGCCTCTCGCGGCGCGATCTGGTAACGCCCGCTGCGACCGTGCAGTTGCTGATCTATGCAGCTCGCCAGCCGTGGGGGCCTGCGTTTGAAGAGTCGTTGCCGGTCAGCGGCATGGACGGATCGTTGACAGACCGTTTTCAGAAAACGCCGGCCGCAGGGCTTATCCATGCCAAGACGGGATCGCTTAGCCATGTGAACGCGCTTTCCGGCTATGGAAAAACGCAGTCGGGCAGGCGTTTTGTATTTTCAATTTTCTGCAACAACCACAATCTGCCCGGAAGCAAAGCGCTGGCGGCGATTGATGCGGTGATGCAGTTGCTGGTTAGCGAGGGTGACTCACCGAGAAAGTGATTTTGCGCCACGGAAAAACCCACCACGGAGACACGGAGAAAGCAAAGGTGGTTGGAACCCGGACAATCGGTAAACAAGCTTCAGATACAGCCATGCGCCGGTAACACCAACTTGATTTAAAATCCCGCGATGCAAAGCAAGCTCCCTCTCTCCGGTATTCGCGTCATTGATTTTGGGCGGTTCATTGCCGGCCCTTACTGCGCCATGCTGCTGGCGGACATGGGCGCGGACGTGATTCGCGTGGACCGTCGGCAAGGCAGTGAAGACCGCTACATTGCGGCGATCACTGAGAGCGGCGAAGGCGGCGGTTTTCTCTCGCTCAATCGCAACAAGCGCAGCCTGACGCTGGATACGTCGAAACCGGAGTCGGCGGAAATCATTCAGCGGCTGGTCAAAGGCGCGGACGTGGTGGTGGCGAACCTGCCCAACAACGTGCTCAAGAGCATGCGGCTGGATTACGATTCGCTGAAGGCCACCAAGCCGGACATTATTCTTGCCCGCATCTCCACTTTTGGCCCGGACGGACCGTATGCCAATCGCGTTGGCTTTGACACGGTGGTGCAGGCCATGTCAGGCGCCATGAGCCTTACGGGATTCCCAGGCACGCCGGTGCGCGACATTGTTCCTTTTGAAGATTACGGCACTGCGCTGCATACGGCCTTCGGAGTGATGGTGGCGCTTTATCACAAGATGAAAACCGGCGAAGGCCAGATCGTGGATGGGTCTTTGCTGGCTACTGGCATCACGTTATGTACAAGGCTTGCTGGCGGAGCGGTCTGTGCTTGGCATCGAGCGGCGGCAACTGGGTAATACAAGTTTTTATGCCGCGCCGTCCGATGCCTACCAAACGAAAGATGGATGGATTGTTGTCTCGGCCGTAGGCAATGACATGTTTGCGCGCTGGGCGCGGCTGGTGGGACGTGAGGATTTCATCGGCGATCCACGCTTCGCCAGCGACCAGTTGCGCGCCGATAATCGCGAGGCGATCACCGAGGCGATGAATGCATGGCTGGCAACGCGAACAACGGAACAGGCGATCGCCCAGTTGGAAAAAGCCCGTGTTCCCGCCGGCCCGGTGCTGGACTTAGCAGCAGGTGCTGGATGATCCGCAGGTAAAGGCGCGCGAGTTGCTTCGGTATATCGACCATCCGGGCGCGGCGAAGCCGATACCGCTGGCGGATACGGCTGTGCGATTGTCGGCCACGCCGGGAGGCATTCGTACACGCGCAGCGGCACTGGGTGAGCACACGGATGAAGTGCTAAGGGAGATCGGATACGGAGTTGAAGAGATTGCGGCGTTGCGCAACGCGGAGGTGGTGTGACGGGTTAGCGGGTTCAGGGCTAAAGCGCACTATTTATCAAAATTCTTTTCGACTCACGAAAGATTAATCGCCGCAGCCGAGGGCGCCTCCACCCCAGCAAGCCAAAATCGGGCTCACTGCCATCCCCAGATTGCGCGAAAGCAGCGCAATCCGGAAGCCCTGGTGCTGGGGACCCGGGCTGCGCTCCACGATTCTCATAGTGTGGAGGTGTTATCGGATACAAAAATAAAGTTGGGAAAAAATGTCCCGGAAAGTTGAAAATCGCACACTAGTAAGTAGAGGGAGAATTTTCGTTATTGGCTGTTGGCTCTGGCCTGTGAGTTTTAGCTTCCGTCGGTAGAGTCGTCGAAAATATGTTCAAACCCGCACTCTAGCGCTTTTCCCTCTTGATCGCGGTGCAGCGCAACGCACCATTCTGGTTAGCGATATCGCCGTTGCACTTATGCGCATCTCGCAGCGAAGCATTGAGCCAGTGATTTTTGCCGTCATCGCAGGAGGCAAGAAGCGTTGTGCCTTGCAGCCGGACGTCTTTACAGGTGGCAATGTATGAACCGGGCGGCAGCACGTCACTCACTTCGCAGTTCAGAATTCCATTAATATTGGCTACGCCTTCAGAACAGCGGTTGGCGTCTTTGAGTGAGGTCGGCAGTTCCCGGCCGTCAAGGCTCTTGCAGATAGCGTGCAACGTTGTGCCTTTCATACGAATGCCATGACAACTACTAGTGTAAGAACCACGTGGCTGGGATGGTACGCCGCCCTCTCCACCGCCTGAGCATTCCAGCTTGCCATTTTTGTTGGAAATGTCTGAGCACTTCTCGTACTGGGCCAGTTTGGCCGAGTGGGCTTTGCCTTTCGTGTCCTGGCACTTCGCGTAAAGGTTCCCTTTTTTAACGGAAATATCATTGCACGTTTGCTGATAGGAACCGGCCGGATTCGCTTCCTGTGCGGCGCTGGGCCCGTTGATGCTGCACAGAAGAATCATGATGGCGAAAAAGCTATGAGTGCTGATTGAGCGCATGAGCCGTGTCCCTTCGTTTTCAATGGTTCTTATGTGCCCAGTATAGTGGAGGTTCCGAGACCGGCTTAGCGAATAATTCGACCGCTGGAAGCAGTGTTCTCATTTATAAACAAGACTGGATGGGGCGAGCACACGCGTGACAACTTCTAACATGCAGGAAGGCCCACCCGCTCCGGCGGCACATCCCGGAGTGGGACGACACGCCTTTCTGGTAGCGGCGGGAATCTTCCTGAGCCGCATCGCCGGGCTGGTGCGCGACCGCATCTTTGCTCATTACTTCGGCATTACCTATGTCGCGGACGCTTTCAAGGCGGCGCTACGCATTCCCAACACACTGCAAAACCTCTTTGGTGAAGGCGTCTTATCGGCATCATTTATCCCGGTATATGCCAGGTTGATCGCCCAGAAGGACCGCGAAGAGGCAGGCAGGGTGGCCGGCGCGGTGTTCTCTCTTCTGGCTCTGATTACTGCTGTGCTGGTGCTGGCTGGAGTTCTGGCGACACCCTACATCATTGACGTGATCGCCTTCGGCTTCAAGGGTGAAACCCGCCGGCTGGCCATTCAACTGGTGCGGATTTTGTTTCCCGGCGTCGGCCTGCTGGTGATGTCAGCATGGTGCCTGGGAATCCTCAACAGTCACGGCAAGTTTTTTCTATCTTACGTTTCACCGGTGCTTTGGAATGCGGCGTTCATCGCGGCGATGGTTACTTTCCGTGGAAGTGATATGTCGCACCTGGCGGTTTACACCGCCTGGGGATCAGTTGTGGGAAGTGGCTTGCAATTTCTGGTGCAGCTTCCGATGGTGCTGCGGTTGGCTCCCGAGTTGCGCATCTTCTTTAGTTCGCTGACGGACAATGTGCGGGTGGTGATCAGAAACTTTGTTCCCGTGTTCTTCAGCCGGGGCGTGCTGCAACTGAGCGCCTATATTGATGGACTGCTGGCCAGCCTGCTGCCTGTAGGCGGTGTGTCCGCCCTGGCCAATGCGCAGACGCTTTACACGCTGCCGGTGAGTCTGTTTGGCATGTCGATCTCAGCGGCCGAACTGCCCGCTATGTCGAGCACGCTGGGGACGGATGAACAGGTGGCGACGACCCTGCGGCAAAGAATCGCTGCCAGCACTAAACGGGTCGGGTTCTTTGTAGTGCCTTCCGCGGTGGGGTTCATTGCACTGGGTGACGTGATCACGGCAGCCATCTACCAGACAGGAAGGTTTTCTCACACCGACGCGGTCAAAGTCTGGATGATTCTTGCCGGCTCGGGCGTTGGCCTGGTCGCTTCCACCGTCGGCCGGCTCTACTCTTCCGCCTACTATGCCTTGCGCGATACACGCACGCCTGTCCGGTTTGCCATAGTGCGCGTAATACTGACGACTGTTCTTGGTTATCTATGTTCGCGACCGCTGCCGCGGTTGCTGGGCGTGGATCCTTTCTGGGGCGCTGCCGGGCTGACGGCATCCGCCGGGTTTGCCGCGTGGGTGGAATTTACTTTGTTGCGCCGGGGCATGAATCAAAAGATCGGACGCAGCGAATTCCCGACGTCTTACTTTGCCAAGCTCTGGCTGGCAGCGGTGATCGCGGCCGCGGTAGCGTGGGGCGTAAAGCTGGGATTGCATCCGCAAAGGCCGATTGTCGGCGGTGTGCTGATTCTGCTTCCCTATGGCGCGGTGTATCTGGGCTGCACGGCTCTGATGGGAATCGAGCAGGCAGGCGGGTTATTGAGGCGGGTGTTCTCAAAGTCCCGAGCATAGCTTCTTCTGAAATCCCGAGCGGAGCGAGGGATCGCTATAGTGACGATAGTCCGTCGTGGTGACCAAAAGCAGTTGTTGGTAGGCTGGATGGTTTTTGGGCAGAATCGCCCAACTGCCGGCGATCTTACACACTTTCAAAGATGATAGGGATCCCTCGCGAAGCTCGGGATTTTAGAAAAGCTACCCGATCACGCGCATGTTTGCCCAGTCATACTCGAACTTGTGTCCGCAATCCAGGCAGACAACGTAGTGCTCACCGGCAGGAGCGGGAACGTCCCAGTCTGAATTTACGGCGCGGCGTTTGGGCGCCACGGCTGCGGCAAAGGGCTGGGAGATCTTTTTGTGCGAGCAGCGAATCGAGAGTAGTTGGAGAATTTTATTAACCATGGACTTCTTTTCTACCGAGCCCATTCCCGGGCGCTTCCCACAGGAAGCACCCGGAATCGGGGCAATGGGACTGCCTTCCCAAGAAAACTTATGCGGTGGCCGTCGTCATGCGCGGCGAGTCAGTGATTGACGTGGCTTCCTTGGCGGTGCCATTCAATTCCTTGCCGGGCTTCCTGATGTCAATCGAGCCCTTGAACCACGCGCCGTCTTCTATGCTAATGCGCTGGCAAACTACGTCTCCCCCAAGGGACCCCTCGTTGCGGATGTCAACCCGGTCGCTGGCTGTGACGTTGCCTTTTACTTTGCCCAGCACCACGACTTCCTTGGCGTTAATGTTGGCCTGGACCTGGCCATTGCGGCCGACGGTTACCCGGTGGCCCGGAAGATTGACGGAGCCTTCTACGCGACCGTCAATGTAAAGCGATTCAGAGCCGGTCACTTCGCCCTTAATGACGAGTGATTTCCCGATGGTGGCTTGCTCCGTGTTGTTGAGAACGGCATTGCGAGGCGCGGCGACCGGCGTCGGCTCGCTAGGCAGAGTAGGGGTAGTGCTCATAACTGGTTTCTCCGGTTCCGCTGCGGGTTTTTGATTCGGATTCGTCGGCGTTGTGCTAGCAGGCTTCCACATTATTTTCTACATCCTTTCGATTCTATGGTAATGCGCAGCCAGCTACTTTTCGCCCGCTGCATATAAAACATATTGGCTGATGGGGGAACAACCAAGTTAGGCGACGGCACGTTGATAACCAAACCTTCTGTTATCACGCCAAATTCCAAAAACTCTGGATTGGCCATGCCTTCCCGCAATGCCTCGATCACATGCATCTCCCCAGGCACCGCTTGACTGATGTAAATATTCCTCCGTTGTTGGCATTTCTTATATCGGGCAACCCCCTTAGATGGAAAATCCTTTCGCGCTAGGATAGGGTTAAGAGGAAGTTGATCATTTTTGCGATTTCGCAATTGCTCCAATGGCCAATGTCTTGATTGAGTTTACCAATGTACCATTAACCAAATTGATAATGCCATGTTTTAAGCGATTATCGACACCCACAAGTTCATGCTGACCGAACAACAGATTCTCCATTACGTCGCCAAACAGCCTAAACACATGGCCGGCTTCAAGCAGCTGATCCATGATCTGGGCCTCCGTGGCAAGGACCGTCGCAGCCTGCAACAGCTTCTCCGTGAGATGACGCGCCGCCGCAAGCTCATCGCCATTGGCAAAGAGCGCTGGGGATTGCCCACCTCCGCCTCCAACCAGGATCTTGTCGTAGGCAGGTTACGTATGCACCGTGACGGCTACGGCTTCGTCATCCCCGAACCCGGCTCCCTCCCGGCCCGCGCCCAGGGCAAGCTCCAGGGTGACATCTTTATTCCTCCACCAGAGGTCGGCAACGCCATGCACGGTGACCAGGTGCTGGTGGAGATGGGCCGCCTCCGGCATGACGGCAAAGCCGAAGGCCGGATCGTCCGCGTCATGGAGCGCGAACAGGAAACCGTGGTCGGCATCTTCCACTATGGCAGCGGCCGCAACTTTGTCACGCCTATCGATGAAAAGCTGGCCATGGAAATCATCATTCCTCCCGGCATGGAGTATCCCAAGCCGGAAGACGAGGACGCAGAGCCATCAGAAGATGACCGCGACCAGCGTTCGCCTTCCATCTTGGTTGGACCAATGTCGGGTGATAAAGACCATAAAGCGGGTGCCCCATCCGCGGGTGCCCCACCCTTTGCGGCCCACAATCCTACCGATGCAACGAATATTCACGGGCCGCAAAGGGTGGGCGATAAAGACCACAAAGCTCCCACACCGAAATATCCCACCCGCTCCAGCCCGCACCGCGTCCTTGGCGAAGAAGCCCAGCGCAAGAAAACCTGGGACGACCTGGAAGGCGTCGTTGTCGAGGTAGAAATCATTCAATGGCCATCCGCCACGCAGAGCCCCCGCGGACGCGTCAAAGAAATCCTCGGCTATGAAGACGATTTCGGCGTTGACGTGGAAATGATTATCCGCAAGCACCATATCCCGCACGTGTTTCCGGCTGAGGTGCTGGAAGAAGCGCAGGCAATCCACCCGGTCGTCCCGCAAAAAGAAATTGCCGCGCGCCGCGACTTCCGCCACCTGCCCATCGTGACCATTGACGGCGAAACCGCCCGCGACTTTGACGATGCCGTGCTTGTTACACGGCTCGACAATGGCAATTACGAGCTTCAAGTCCACATCGCCGACGTGGCCCAGTACGTTGACGATGGCTCAGCCATTGACGAAGAAGCGCGCAAGCGCGGCACTTCGGTCTATTTTCCTGACCGCGCCGTGCCCATGCTGCCGCTGGAACTCTCCACTGACATTTGCAGCCTCCGCCCGGACGTTGAACGCCTGGTGCTCAGCTGCATCATGGAAATCGATCCCCAGGGCGAAGTCGCGTTTTACGAACTGGCAGAAGGTGTCATCCGCTCCGCCCAGCGCATGACCTATACCGACGTAAACGCCGTCATCGAGGGCGATAAGAAGCTGCGGCAAAAGTACGGCCAACTCTCGGAAAACTTTGATCTCCTGTACGAGCTCGCGCAGATCCTCAACCGCAAGCGCGTCAAGCGCGGCTCAATAGATTTTGACCTGCCTGAGCCGGTCATTGAATTTGACGACTTTGGCCTGATGAAGAGCGTCTCCCCGTCAGAGCGAAACTGGGCGCACCGCCTGATTGAAGAATTCATGCTCGCCGCCAATGAGACCGTGGCCTCGCACCTGGAGCAGCGCGGCGTGCCCAGCCTGTATCGTATCCATGAAAAGCCGGATGCCAAGCGAATTTATGACTTTGAAACCATCGCCGCCAGTTTTGGCTATTCGCTCGGCGTCGGCGCGCTGCCTATCAAGCGCGTGCAGACCAGAGGTGATAAGCGCCACTTCCGCGAATCCGGCCGCCGCGCGCCAACCATCGAGCTGCCCGAAGAAGTCCACATCACACCGCGCATGTATCAGAAGCTTGTCCAGAAAATTGCCGGCAAGCCGGAAGAGCGCGTGCTGTCTTTCCTGATGCTGCGGTCGCTCAAGCAGGCGCGCTATTCAGAAGTTAATGAAGGCCACTTCGCCCTGGCCGCGCCCGCCTACACGCATTTCACCTCGCCTATCCGGCGCTATCCTGACCTGATCATCCATCGCATCCTGAAATGGGTGCTGCGAACCGACGTTGGCCATCCGCAGGCAGGCGGCAAAGTCGGAGTAAAGATCCGAGCCCAGCAGACCCACGAAGCCGTTTCTCCCTGGTCCAAGCGCGCGGAAAAAGGCTCATCCGCCCGGCGTCGTCTGTCGGCCACTCCAATCGGCGGACCCATCTCCGAGCCGGAACTGCATGAGATTGCAGAAAGCTCGAGCCAGGCCGAACGCGCCGCCGCTGAAGCCGAACGCGAACTGCTGGAATGGAAGAAGCTCAAGTTCATGGAACAGCGCGTGGGCGAAGACTTTGACGGCCTTATCGTGAGCGTGACCAAATTCGGCATGTTTGTGGAGCTGACCGAGCTGTTTATCGAAGGCCTGGTCCCGCTCACCTCGCTCTCCGACGACATTTACTCATTCCACGAAAACACGCGGCAGATCATCGGCGCGCGCAGCAAGAAAACCTATTCCATCGGCGACAAAGTGCGCGTGATCGTTGACCGCATTGACCACGTACAGAAGAAAGTCCAGTTCGCCGTACTGGAAGATAAACCCAAGCGCGCAGACAAGCGGCCCAAGAAGAAGCGAGGATAAGACCCCTTACCCCTGAAAGAACTTCATGCCCGCAACCTGCCATTCCCGAACCGAAGCAAGACTTGCCGCGGACACCGTTGGGAACCAATGCTGAGGTGAGGGGATCGGCTCCCCGCGGGTGACGGGCACTTCACCATCCTCCCGTAAACATCTGTCCGTTTGTCGCGGACTGTGCTGTGGTCGACGACTATATCTTCCAAGCCCGCAATCCCTTGTTCGCGATAACGCTTGCTCCACACATAGCTTTAAAGATGAAAACACCGGCCCAGCTATTGGCAGAAGAGTGGCAGGGAGTACCAACTTCGTCCGGTACCCTGGATCTATCCTGCGGGAACGGAGATGGCAGAAGTAGACCGCAGCGGCTCAATCCGCATCGATGACCGCCGTTGGTTCCTCACGCAGACCTTGGTGGAGCGGGCCCGTGGGGATAACTGCCGTGGGGCAAAGATTTTTAGTTCACTATCGGCGAACACTGATCGCAAAATCGATCCGCTCCAGCAGCTTTGCTGGGAAAATCAAAGTGTAAAGGATGTGTCGGAACGTTCTGTAAATAATGTCGTGGAACTTTACAGTTTCAACCCTGCCTGAGCGAAGCGAAACGACGACCGTGAGGTCGGGGTAGGACTCCGGAGCCGCGCTGCGTGGTTAGCAGTTCGGTTCGGCGTCTATGCTTTCCATCAGTCGATGCGATCCCTTCAGCGTGCGCCCGTCTATTCCCCCGTATCAATCTGGGCACGCTGGAGCCGGTCAGAGAAATCGATATAACAGGATTTCCACTGGGTATAAAAGTCGATGGCTCCCAGTCCGCCTTCGCGGTGTCCATTGCCGGTTGACTTGGTCCCGCCGAAAGGCAGATGGACTTCCGCCCCAATAGTCGGCGCATTCACATATGTAATTCCCGCATAAATATCGCGCATGGCGCGGAATGCCTTGTTGACGTCGCGCGTGTACACCGACGACGACAGGCCATAAGGCACGCCATTGGCGATCTCGATTGCCTTGTCAAAGTTGTCAACCGGGATAATGCTGAGCACCGGCCCAAAGATTTCTTCCTGGGCGACCCGCATCTTCTCATTCACATCAGTAAAGATGGTCGGCTCAAAGAACCAGCCATAAGCATGGTCCGTGGTGTTCAGCGCCTTACCGCCAGCTTCCAGTTTCGCGCCTTCATTCTTGCCAATCTGGACGTACTTCTCCGTGGTGGCCACTTGTTGCTCGTTGATTTGCGGCCCCATCTCCACGCTTTCATCCTGGCCGTTGCCGACCTTCAGTCGCTGGGCGCGATAGATCAACCGGTCCGCAAACTGGCGATAAACGCCTTTCTGTACAATCACCCGGCTGGCTGCGGTGCATCGCTGGCCGGTAGTGCCGAACGCGCCCCAGAGAACGCCTTCAAGCGCCAGATCGAGATTTGCATCGTCCAGCACAATGATCGCGTTCTTTCCGCCCATCTCCAGAGAGCATGGTTTAAAGCTGCGCGCAGCCGTTTCACCAACTATGCGCCCCACTTCGCTCGATCCAGTGAACGAAATCGCCTGAACGTTGGCATGCTCGGCAATCGGTGCGCCGACTTCCGGTCCAAAGCCGGTCACCACATTCACCACGCCTTTGGGAAGGCCCGCGTCCGTCAACGCTTTCAAAAGATTCAGTGTGGAAAGAGGAGTATCTTCAGCAGGCTTAATCACGCATGTGTTTCCGCACACCAGCGCAGGCAGGAGTTTCCAGGAAGGAATCGCCATGGGAAAATTCCAGGGAGCGATCATGCCGCAGACGCCGATGGGCATGCGCACAGCCATGGCAAACTTATTGGGCAATTCTGACGGCACTGTCACGCCAAACTGACGGCGGCCTTCGCCCGCCATGTAGTAGGCCGTATCCACGGCTTCCTGGACGTCGCCACGCGTTTCTTTCAGCACCTTGCCCATTTCGCGCGTCATCAGGCGGGCGTATTCTTCCTTGCGCTCCAGCAGGATTTCCCCGGCGCGATAGATGATCTCAGCGCGCTTCGGTGCCGGCACCAGCCGCCAGCGTTCAAACGCCTGGCGGGCCGCGGAAACAGCATCGTCCACGTCGCGCTTGTCTGAGCGTTGGAATATGCCAATCACATCGCGCGTGTCAGCTGGGTTCAGGTTTTCGTAGGTCTGGCCGCTGCGCGACTCAACCCATTCGCCGTCGATGAAATTCTTGAAAACTTTGGCTGCCATTGATACAGAAGTTGCCTTTCGCTGAGAATCAAACTCTCTATCGTACCAAAAATTTGAAAGATAGCGCGTAATCGGAATCGGCTGTTAGGAAGTGGCTAACGGCGAAGCCCATGATAACAGAAGGTTTGAGTGACTCTAGGCGCGGCTTGCGGTGGTTAGAGCAGAAAATTTTCGCAAAGTCGCTTGAACAGCGACTTTATAAAATTACGCTAATGTCGACAATAGAGTATTTTTATGTTTTAGAATCGTGTCGTCTAACCTTATATAGATTCCTTTTGACAATGCTTTAGGGGCTAGTTAGATCCGGATCCAGTACTCTTAAAGTTATTCCCACCGCGGTCAACATAGTGAAAGGTAAGTTCCTATGTCCATACTCCTCGCCGATGATGATCTCCATTTGGCAACATTTTTGTCCAAGTCCCTGGAGTCAGAAGGTTACTCCGTCCACACCGCGCTGAATGAAGATAGTGTTCTTTCCGAGTTACAGCGGCAGAATTACAACTTGATTATCCTCGACCTGAACTTCGGCCAGACCGACGGATTGAAGCTGCTGGAAAAGCTGCGGGCTGAAGGTCTGGCAACTCCGGTAATGGTTTTAAGCGCGCGCAACCGGGTTTCTGATCGAATTCAATCGCTGAATCTGGGCGCCGATGACTACATCACCAAGCCATTTTCCTTCCAGGAGTTGGCGGCACGGACAAATGCATTGCTGCGTCGCAAGGCTGATCCCGCGCTGAGTTTGCTGCGGGTGGAAAATCTGGAACTGGATCCGGCATCGCGAAAAGTTCACCGCGGTAAACGCGAGATCAAGCTCAGCCCCAAGGAATTCGATCTTCTCTTCTTGCTGATGCGCCATGCCGGCGAAACCGTGACACGCCAGGACCTATTGCGTGAGTCATGGGGCTTGCAGCCGGAAACCGACAGCAATCTGGTAGATGTCTATGTGAACTACCTGCGCAAGAAGGTCGATTTCGCCGAGGAAGGCAAGCTAATCTGCACTGTTCGCGGATCGGGTTATAGGATTGGCCGGCCGGCGCCGGCGCAAGGTGTGGGTTCGCCCTCAAAGATGCAGTCGGACACACCACACGCTGATTTCAATCACAGCTATCAGCCAAATACTCTAACGGGTTTAACCGATGCGCTCGGCGTGCAGCAGACGCCGCTTCGGGCTCTGATTCATTCGGTGGCGCATGATTTGGCGCAACCACTCACCAGCATTCGTTGTTTTCTGGAAGTTCTGGGAATGCACAAGGACAATTCCGGCCTCCAACCCGCTGATCTTAGAAGTATCGAGCAACAAGCGGATCGTGCTATCTCACTGGCGAAGGGGATATCGGCTCTGGTGCGGGAGATTCCGGTCCCCAGCGGGCCGTGGACTTCTCTTGATACCCTGCTCAACGATCTTTTTAACGATTTTGTCGTGCTGCTCCACTCGGGGTTGTTGACGCTGGAGCGCCAATGGGACTCTTCAATCCAGGTCACCAGCAGTCCGGTGCTGCGCCATCTTATGGTCTTGTTCCTCAGCAAACTGGTAGGACGCAATACCAGACCGTTGGTCCTTACGGTCTCCGCGCAGGCCGACGACGGCCGCTGCCTCCTTCACCTGAAGTGGAGGTCGACTGACGATTCTAAGTCCCCGCTGCTGGACGCAAAAAACATCATCGCCAAGGAACTCGCTGATATACAGGAACTGGTGTATTCCATTGGCGGAGAACTTTCTCTTACCGACGGACACGCTGAAATCCTGCTAAAACTCCCGGCGGCAACCCAGGCTGGCAGACAAGACATGGTGCACTAAACTACTGCTGGCAAGATCTTCCGCGGCGATTACTCTCCCATCACCGCAACCACGACTCGTTTTGCGCGTTGACCATCAAACTCCGCGTAAAACACACGCTGCCATGTTCCCAGCAGCAATTTTCCGTGGGTTACCGGGAGAATAACCTGGTGGTGGACAAGAAGCGCCTTCAGGTGTGAATCGCCATTGTCTTCGCCAGTCTCGTGATGCAGGTATTCTTCGTTGAACGGCGCAAGCTGCTCCAGCCATTTGTCAATGTCCTGGATCAACCCTCTCTCATCGTCATTCACGTAAACGCCCGCTGTAATATGCATGGCCGATACCAAAGCCATGCCGTTGGTGACGCCGCTGGCCTGAACGATCTTCTCCACTTGCGGTGTGATGTGGACGTATTCGCGGTGCTTCTTGGTGTTGAAGGTGAGATATTCCGTATGAAATTTCATGCCACTGCCTGCCTCTGAAGACGCTCCGGCCTGCAATACGATTGTGAAGTGCGCCGAAGCCGCCCAGCTTTACCTGAGATGCATCAAAATTACCATGGTCAAGCGTTCAACTCGAGGGGCCGCTATGCCAATCCCAGACAACCCGACGCTCCCTGCGTTGCGGGTTGCCGCTGCCGAATGCAAGGCTTGTGATCTTTGGAAACTGGGAACGCAAACCGTCTTTGGAGAGGGAGGCGCCACCGCCAGAGTGATGATGGTGGGCGAACAACCCGGAGATAAAGAAGATTTGCTAGGGCGGCCGTTTGTCGGCCCTGCCGGCGCCGTGCTGGATAAAGCCTTGGTTGCTGCGGGGATTGAGCGCGTCGATATCTATTTGACCAACATCGTAAAGCATTTCAAATGGGAGCCTCGCGGAAAACGCCGCTTGCATAAGAAGCCCAATGCGCTGGAGATCAGTGCATGCAGGCCGTGGCTGCAGGCCGAGATCAACGCGGTGAAGCCGCAAGTGCTGGTGCTGCTGGGAGCCACCGCGGCGCAAGGCATCATGGGACGCCAGTTCCGCGTAACCCAGCACCGTGGGCAGTGGTTGGAATCCGAGATCGCCCCGCTTGTGATGGCGACGGTTCATCCTTCAACGATTTTGCGTGCTCCGGATGATGATTCGCGCCATGAAGAAATGCGCAAATTTGTGGCCGATTTGAAAAAGGTCGCTGCGCGACTGCAACAGCGCCAGGCAGCTTAACCGGTCTACTGTTGGCTGACCTGCATCGTCTGGTCAACGCTGATGGTTTTAGGCATCCCTGAGCTTTCGGGACCTGCATAAGTGGCCACAATGCGGAAGGAAGTTTCGTTAAGTTCGGCGGAATAGCTGTAGGGTCCGCGGTTGTCGCGCGTCATGGTAAGGTCACCCTGCGATCTGAGCGCGTCAATGGAGACATAACTTCCCTGCGCTGCCCCGTGGCTGCGTTCAGCCTGAGCGATAGCGATGAGATCATTTCTCACACCAATCAGGTCCACGGTCGCCGTGGGATTGCTGGTGCCTGCGGTCATCACGCCCTGTGTCTGGCGCATGTAGATATAGGCCCCGGCAGCTACTACTGCGATCAAAGTCAGAAACCCAAAGGCGCGTCCCATTCAAGTATTCCTCCGAACGCCTCATGATACCCTTTGCCGCTTTGGCTCACGTCTGAGAAAATCAACGGTTGGCTCACGAAAGTCCAATTCGGGTGGCGGTCGTTGGTGTGGGCTCATTTGGCCGGAACCACGCGCGTGTCTACCATGAACTGCAAAAGCAAGGCGCCGGCGTGGAACTGATAGGCGTGGTGGATAGCGACGCTGCGCAGGCCCAGGCTGTGGCCAGCCAGTTTGGCTGCTCGGCCCTGGCGACGGTGGAAGACCTTTTCGGACGCGTGGAAGCGGCATCCGTGGCCGTTCCAACGCTGCATCATCGCGGCGTAGCCGCAGCGCTGATGGCTGCCGGCATTGATGTGCTGATCGAAAAACCGCTGGCCTCAACCCTGGCTGAAGCCGATGAACTGATCAGCCTGGCCAATGCCAACCAGCGTGTTGTGCAGGTGGGCCATCTGGAGAGATTCAATCCCGCGGTGAGAGCCACACTTCCGCTCATTACGCAGCCTATGTTTTTTGAGGTACATCGCCTCAGTGTTTTCAGCCCGCGCAGCCTTGATGTCGACGTGGTGCTGGATCTGATGATCCATGATATTGACGTCGTGCTTTCCTTTGTAAAATCACCCTTGAAAGAAATACGCGCCGTGGGTCTGCCCGTGGTCACGGACAAAGTGGACATTGCCAACGTGCGCATGGAATTTGAATCCGGCTGCGTGGCCAACCTGACTGCCAGCCGCATCAGCACGGAGCGGGTGCGCAAGCTGCGCTTCTTTCAGCCAAAGGAGTATGTCTCCATCGATTACGGTCGCCAGGACGTCTTTCAAATTCGCGTTACCCAGGACGAAAAGTTCTCCCTGCACAACCTGATGGCATTTGCCGAAACATCTTCGACCCTGCCGATTCCGGGAGTAACCCTGACCAAGCCCAAGGTGGAAGCGGAAGAGCCCTTGCGGGCGGAGCTGAAATCATTTCTTCATGCTGTGCGCCATCGCAGCAAGCCGGTGGTCACGCTGGAGGACGGCCGGCGCGCTCTTGCGGCTGCGCTGAGCATTCTTTCTGCCATTGAAGAGCACACCAGGCGTGCCCAACTGCATTCCCTGTAAATTCTCTGTAAACAAGTATTAAGGCCGCAGCTCATCCCTTGGTAATGAGTAGTTTCCACTAGAAAATCGTCTTTTTTCATCGCCGGTGGCCGCAAGAGCATCTCACAAGCGCCGTTCTAATGAGAGAATAGTTACTAACAATGCAACAGAGCCTGCGGAAGGCTGGTGGTGGTTTATTCCCGTAATGGAAGAAAAAGGGCGTCCGGCAGAAGGCCAGCGGCGAGAAGAAACGCCGGTAAAGATTACAGCGGCGGAGATGCGTCTGCATATTCTTACGGCTGACCTGCCGGAAGAAGAAGACATTGTCACTTCCTATCGCCAGAAAGAGGCAGCATGGCTTTCTCTGATTACCCATGCCGTCATCATCGCGTTGCTGATCTTTGTCCCCAAGTGGAATTTCAACCGGCCCGTTATTATCCCGATCAGAGAAAAACAGGACACCACTTTCATCCCATTGCCGGATGATCTGCTCAAAGTAAAACCACCCAAGACCAACATTACTTCCGACAAGAACCGGATTGCACAAACCAAAACACCCACAGTGGACAAAGAGACTTTGCGCAGGTTGGTTGACGAGCGCAAGCCTGGTCCTCCGAAATCCTCTCCGCCACCTCCTGCAGGCCAACAGGCAATGCAGCAGAATCCGGCAACCGCTCAAACAAACACTCCGACACCAGAAACGCCACAGCCGCCGGCGGCCACGGCCCAACTGGAATCGCCTGCGCCGGCAGCGCCTAAGAAGTCGCCATTTGCCATAGCCTCTCCGGGCGCTTCAATGGACCAGGCAATGAAATCGGTGGCCAACGGGCATGGCAACGCGCCCGTGGAATTTGGAGGCGGTGAATACGGCAGTGTCAAACCCAAGGTTGGAACTAAAGGCGGTCTGGAAATCCTGAGTGACACCATGGGCGTGGATTTTGGCCCTTATATGAAGCGCCTGCGCTACACGGTGCAAACGCACTGGGACCCTTTGATTCCTGAATCCGCCATGCCGCCGGTGATGAAAAAAGGTGTGGTGGTGATTGAATTTGCCATCACCAAAGATGGCAAAGTCATGGGCATGAAACTGGTCGGTACCTCGGGCGATGTCGCCCTGGACCGTGCCGCGTGGGGCGCCGTTACCGACGCTATCCCGCTGCCCAATCTTCCTACGCAGTTTTCCGGCGACTATCTTCTTATACGCGCGCGCTTCTACTACAACCCTGATAAAAACGATCTCGAATAACGAGCGCGGCGTTTACTGTCCACTCTGCTGCATCATTTTCATCAATGTGCGTTGCGCGAATGGCATGTAGACCAGAGCAGCACATGCGCCCAGGGCAAAGCCCAGACCGATACGGTAAGCGATGAGAAGCGGGGACAGGGCCCAGATCATATCCAGAACAAAAAGCGCCGGCGTAAGAATGCGGTACTTGCTTCCGAGCAAGTGGTAATCCATTGCCGTGGCGGAGATCAGGTACAAACGCACCGCCACGCCGACCAGCGAGGTACCCAGATAAATCATGAACGCTGCCGCACCGGCGCGTCCCCAGGTGTTGAAGGAAGCCTGATAAGTATTTTCCCAACGAAAAAGGGCGGAAAGATAGAAGATCAGGTACATGACCTGCGTGAGCGTGAACAACAGTCGCGCCGTGTTCCGGCTGGCGCGGGGAAGCGCTGAATCTGCTTCGGACGGGGGACTTACAGTCTGTAGGCTGGAATTGCTTGCGGAGATTGGGCCTGCTTCTGCTTGTGAGTAAACCTTCGGCACCGGGACCGCCGGCTGATCAGAAACGACCTCCACGCTGCCCAGAAAGCGATAGCCGCGTTTCGCAATTGTCTCAATGAATTTCGGTTTGCTGGCGGAATCGCCCAGCACGTCGCGCAGTTTGACCATGGCGGTGTTGAGGCCGTGGTCAAAATCGACAAACGTATCTTGCGGCCACAAGCGTTGCCGCAACTCTTCCCGGGTTACCACTTCGTGAGGACGCTCCAGAAGCGCCACCAGTACCTGGAACGGCTGCATTTGCAGCTTCAGCCGTGTGCCGCCCTTGCGCAACTCCGCCGCGCGAAGGTCAGCTTCAAATTCATCAAATTTGTACTTGATAAGCGTTGCCATAAGACAGTCGATAGCTGCCCGAGTGGAACTCCGCGCTAGAGTTTAGCATTTTCGCCCTGCCGTTCTAAGACCGCAAACCGCGGCCCGCGGGCTGCTCTAGCTACAATGTGAATGAAATGGATTCTCAACGACAGCAATCTCTGGGCCTGGCCTTGTTGGCCATTCTTATACTGCTGTTTGTATTGCTGCGACGCTTCTGGAGCGGCGCATGAGCCTGCCCTTACTCGTGGTGATTCTTGGCCCCACCGCCAGCGGCAAGACGGCGCTTTCACTGCATGTGGCTGAGCGTTTGCAAGGCGAAATTATCAGCTGTGACTCTGTAGCCGTGTACCGTGAGCTTGAAGTCGGCACCGCGAAACCCTCACAGGAAGAGCGTCGCCGCATACCGCATCATCTCATCGACATCGCCGGTCCGGAGGAGGTAATCACTGCAGGCGATTATTCGCGGCTGGCAAGGCAGGCAGTAGGGGGCATCTCTGCTCATGCGCGATTGCCGATTGTCGTAGGCGGTTCTGGCCTGTACCTGCGAGCGCTCCTTGAAGGCTTGTTCCCCGGACCGCCAAGGTCAGAAGAACTCCGCAGCCGGCTGCGAGAGCGCGCAGCCGAACGCGGCACGGACTATCTGCACAAGCTCCTGCGCCGTCTGGATCCAGGGGCCGCGCAAACAATCCACGCCAATGATGTTCCCAAAGTAGTGCGTGCGTTAGAAGTAAGCATCAGCGCGCGAGCACCCATGACCGGACTGTGGCAGCAAGGCCGCGATCCAGTCCAAGGCTTCAGAATTTTCCGCGTCGGGCTTAACCCTGACCGCGATGCCCTGTACCAGCGCATCAATCAGCGCGCGCAAGAAATGTTTTCCGCCGGGCTGTTGGAAGAAACTCGTATTTTGGTCGAACGATACGGTTCATCTGTTTGGCCGCTGAACTCTCTGGGCTACAAGCAGGCCACGCAGCATCTGCGCGGAGAACTTTCTTTAGAGCAGGCGATTGTGGCGGCGCAGCAGGGGCACAGAAATTATGCCAAGCGCCAGATGACCTGGTTTCGTCGCGAACCAGACGTCCACTGGATCGAAGATTTTGGTTCCACTACGGCAGCGCAAAAGCAGATTGTAGATTTGATCAGGGCAAAAGCTGGTTCTTGAAAATAGTCTGTTGTTTTCCGCAGATGGGGAGAACCGCCAGCTTTACAGCAACATTCCCGTGCGGTGCCATCGGGTATTCGAGAAAAAGTTCCCCGCAATCGATGCGTAAAATGAAATCCTGTGCCGCGGATTCTCATCCAGCCAGCGCGATGTGGGCGCGTCATACGACCAGTAGACAAACAGCGGCTCGCCGATAACATTATTCATCGGCACAAAACCCCAGTCCCGGCTGTCACTGGAATTATCGCGATTATCGCCCATCACAAACAGTTTGCCTTCCGGCACAATCGTCGGCCCCCAACTCTCTTGCGGGCTGTGTACCGGCGCGTGATGGACGGCGTATGGCTCCTGTACCGGCTGCGAGTTCACGTACAGCATGCCGCCGCGAATTTCCAGCTGATCGCCGCCAATAGCGGTAACGCGCTTGAGAAAAGTTTCAGACGGGTCCTTGGGGTAGCGGAACACAATGATGTCGCCGCGATGGATGGGCTTAAGTACGGGCAGTCGCCAATGGACCAGAGGAATCTCCGGTCCATGAAGCAGCTTGTCCATGAAAAGATGGTCGCCCACCAGAATAGTGCCTTCCATGGAGGCCGTGGGGACTACCGAAGCTTCACCCACAAAGATTCGAATTCCCAGCACGATGGCGGCCAGCACAATGATGCGTCGCGTGGAAAGCCCCCAGGCTCGGCGCGCACTGGCGCCGCGCTTCGGATTTGTGTTGGCTCGTGAATCATCTGCGGGAGGTATGACGTCTGCCCCGGCAATCGCCGGTTCGACTACCTCACTCGCGACAACCACAGGCGCGGCCGCATTTTCCGCCACGGCAGCTCGGTCACAAAGTTCAAGTGAAAGCATATAGACGAAGGGGGGAATCAATATTCTTTGCTGCTGCTTCCAAAGGCACAATCAGGTGAATACCTGCGGTTGACGAACAATCGGTCATGAACCAGTGGCGGCTCCGACACTTTGTGTTCTGTAGAACTCCGTTAGAACAAGGAGTTAAATTGCTCCACACCAGGGCCGGGATTCTGGGTTCCGGCCCGGAATACTCTGCTATAATCGAGGCCTACCACGACCATCCGCCTGGGTGGTTTACGTCGGGGAGTGGCTCAGCCTGGTAGAGCACCTGGTTCGGGACCAGGGGGTCGGAGGTTCAAATCCTCTCTCCCCGACCAATCTTTTCAATTACTTACAGTCAATTTCTGGTCCGCCGCCCTCAGTGGTGTAGGCGATTTTGTAACTGTGAAAGCCTCAAAGATCAATGAGGCGGATTTTTGAGCCGACAGTCTAACAAGCATCTTCGAAAATCCCCTTACCGATAAATTCATTTATTCGCACCTAGAACGATGGTCTTCCGATCTTCAAACTGTGGATCAGTTTGCCGAGGTTCGACACGCTCCGCCAGCCCTTTGTTCCCAACGGTCTCATTTCTTTCGCATTAGCGGTAAACTACATCAACGGGCGTACCGTGATGCGAAATTCACCCATGAGATTAGCCCTCATGCAGTTTGTCAGTTTTCTGCGGCGCTCTTGCTACGCTTCGATTGATGCTTAAGAAGAAATTTTCTATTGATAAGGTAAGAGCTTCCCGTGACGGACACGAGTTCCACGAGGCTTGGACCGTTGCACCAGATGCTTGAGCCAGCGTGTAGCTACGTTGCCGCCGAAACATTGTTCCGAAACATCTCGAAGCCTAGACTGTTGGTTGCTGATTTCAAAGACGTAGGATTCATATCCAAGCATGTTTCAGAACTCCATGACTGTGGAACTCGCTACCGCCTTCAAGTGATAGGGCTTAGGGTAAGCCGCCATTCTGTTAGCATCGCCCGCGAGAGCTCCGTTGCTATGTTTACAGCAAGAATATTTCGTGGAGTTATTACTCTCTTCCACTCAAGATACGAAGTAATTCCAGATTTGGGGTGTCCTGGCTCAGTTCCCAGAACATTACGCCGCCTAGATGATGATGTTTGATATATCTCATTTTCTTGTGGAGCGCTTGTGGGCAGTCATAGCTCCAAAAAGTTGAATTACTCAAAACAGTGCAGGTAACAGCTTTGGATGAATATTTGCGGTCGGGATCCGGCGGCAGGTCTTTCAATTCGCGATAGCTGCCGCCCGTCTGCGCGGGCGCGACCGCGGGCTGATACAGTCCGTGATTAACATCCTTCACGCCTTGCCATCCTTTGCCATAGAAAGGCACTCCAAAAAGGATTTTTTTCGCAGGCACTCCGGCCTGCAAGAAGCCGCGAACAGCGTAGTCTCCATAGCGCTTATCCAGCGGAGCCGTGGATGGATCAGCCCGATCGTGAAATAGCGCGCTATGGAAATTTGTCGTTGGCTCAGTGTTCCAGTGCAGGTCGTAAGCCATGATTGAAATGTAATCCAGGTATGTGCTGATTTTCTTCAACTCAAAATTCTTGTAATACTCCTCCTCTGCCGGCAGGGCGGCGGTAAGAAGATAGCCGGGACGCAACGCATCCAGTTGGCGCCGGAATTCAGCCGCCAGAGCGGTAAAATTTGCTTTGTCCTCAGGACGTCCCTGATGAACGCCTCCCTCGACCGGATACTCCCAATCAATATCGATGCCGTCAAAAATGCCCGCTCCTTCAATACCATCAGCGAAATGGCCGGCAATGAAGATTTGCACGCAGGAGCGAACGAAATCGCGTAGATGATCAGGAGTGGCCGCGCTGGTGAAACCCTCCGATTGTCCCCAGCCACCGAAGGAGATCAGGATCTTCAGATTGGGATAAAGATGCTTCAACTCCTGAAGCTGATGAAAAGTGCCGCGCAACTGGTTTGGACCCTGCGGGTCAGCGCTGCCGTCCACGCTGGAAGCAGCATCGTATTCATGGTCCAGTGCCACCTCACGATTCGCGATCTTGACACTGATTGTCCGCTACGTGGCCAAAAGCGTAATCCAGTTGCGTTAGCAGACTCGCCGCTCCGCTGGTCACGATATTTTTTACCGGATACTTGCCGGAGGCCGCGCCGGATTCAGTGAAGTAGCCAATCACTTGGGACTGAGCGCGTTTGCTTTTCGCGCGGAGGGCGGGACAAACGGCAATCAGTACGATCAGCACCAATAACAATCGTGGATACCGCGTGCCGTCGAACACTTTGTTTTCAGCAGAATTCATCAATTCGCTATCTCCCCGCCAATGATGGTATGAGCTACCTGTCCTTCAGGCGTAAGCACAACTAAATCAGCGCGCCTTCCCGGCGCCAGCAGTCCTCGTTGATCGGAGATTCCCAGACGCTGGGCCGGATTCAACGTAGCCAGCCTGACTGCCTGCTGGAGCTGCCATCCCGCAAAAGTCATCACGTTGCGGATTGCGCGATCAAGGGTCAGAACACTTCCTGCCAGTTTGCCCTGATACTCACAACGACCGTTACTCACCTGCACCTCAAGTCCGCCCAGACTGTAGATTCCGTCCGGCATCCCAGTCGCACTGATCGCGTCAGTAATGAGTATGGCCCGGTCCGCCGCCCTTCGCGCGCAGAAACAGGTTCAGCACGCTCGGATGGACGTGAATTCCGTCGGCGATGATGTCCGCAGTCAATTCGTTATTCTCCAGTACCGCGCCCAGAATGCCCGGATCGCGATGATCGAGCGCGCGCATGGCATTGAAGGTATGCGTTGCATGATCAGCCCCGGCAGAAATCCCTGCTTGCGCTTCTTTGTAGGTCGCATTCGAGTGTCCCAGGCTGGAGTGTACCCCTAGGGTTCGCGCATATTGAATTGTTTCCACCGCGCCCGGAAGCTCCGGCGCAATCGTCATCATGCGGATGGTCCCCGCGGAAGCCTGCCAGTAGCGCTCAAGCGCCTGCGGAGATGGCGGCAGAAGATCCTGTGGCGGATGCACCCCTCGTTTTTCATGGCTGATGAAAGGGCCTTCAAGGTGAATGCCCAAAGGCATCGCACGGCCGGGGTTCTTATTTGCAGTGGCGATCGATTTGCCCAAGCCGCCTAAAGCTTTAAGGATTTTTTCCTGAGACGCTGTGACCGTGGTTGGCAGATAGGCAGTTACGCCGTGTTTAACGAGTTGGCGCTCAATCTGCGCCAGGGCGGCTTCATCAGCTTCCATGGCATCTCTGCCCGCGCCGCCGTGTATGTGGATATCAATGAATCCAGGCGCCAATATCAGGTCCGGAAAATTTAACAGCTGGCCTGCGGGAATTTCCGCATTGCTCCGAGACCGCAAAGCAGTGATGTGCCCATCTTCCACAACGACGACCGGCGCTTCAATCCATTCAACGGGAGTAACGAGGTGCGAGGCGGTAATGACTGTGGTCATGAGGAGTGTCAACTCAATCCTGTTTACACGTTCTCCGCTGTGGCTGCAAGCACAAAGCGACCGTGAAAATTTCCCGTAGCGCCTTAGCTAATTGAGAGCGGAGGAGAAATGGCCATTGCTCCACCTGGAATTGGCGTTTCTTGTTTCCCACTTTGGAACGGCTAATTGAATCGATTTGTTAAATTTTATTGAATCGTTTCATGAAAAAGTGTACCGTGTTGAGGTTTTTCGCGCGTGTCGCCTGCCAGGCGCTGCGCACAACCGCAACCTCGTCGAGCAACAATCGACCGGCTCCAGCAGCCGTTTTACTGGAATACACAATGGCAAATGCATCCTGTCCAGCAGATTGAAAGCCTGGAAGAAAGAGATTAGGAGCTCCGCCAATGAAAAAGCTTTATACCGTCATCCTGGGTGTGGTATTGAGTCTGTGCCTAACATCCGCCACTGCATTCTCTCAAACCATCCCCAACTGGGCGCCTAACAGCGCTTATGCAGTAGGCGCGCTGGTCATGTATCAGAGTGTTGAATACAAGTGTATTCAGGCCCACACCTCCCAGGTCGGTTGGGAGCCGCCCAATGTTCCAGCGTTGTGGGGAAAGGTCAGCGGGGCGCCCACACCCACCCCGACTCCAACTGCCACGCCCACTCCTACGCCTCCTCCGGGCGGTGGAGGCACATGCGCTCCAGCATGGAATCCCAGCCTTGCTTATTGCAATACCTCCACCACCACTTGCAATGGCGGAAACAAGGCCAGCAAGAACGGTTTGAACTTTACTGCGCAATTCTGGAACCAGGGTCAGGATCCGACGATTGCCGGCCACGCCGGTCCTGCAGGCTCCGGCGATCCGTGGTTTACGGGCGTTGCCTGTACCACCGGCGCGCCGACGCCTACTCCAACTCCCACTCCTACACCCAAACCCACGCCGACGCCAACTCCGCCACCGCCGGGCAGCGTGATCTTCGCCGCGTATAAGGACGTGACACTCAACGCCAACTTCAATACCGGACTGCAGCAATCGGCTGTAACGGGCACGGTCCAGCCGGTGACCAGCGCCATGCCGAACTCAACGCTGATCTGGTCTTTTGCCACCGGTACCTGCGATGCAGAATCGTGGGCCGGAATTACGCCCGCGCAGGAGGCGACGAACGTTCAGGCCTTTGTCAACGCCGGCAAGAAGTACATCATCAGCACCGGCGGCGCCAATGGCGCATTTGATTGCTCCAGCGGTCAGGGGCTGATCAACTTCATCAATCGCTATAACTCGCCAAACCTGGTCGGCATTGATTACGACATTGAATTGGGCCAATCGCAGGCGCTCATTGATGACCTGATCAACGCTACTAAGACGGCGATGGGCACATTCCCCAACCTGCAATTCAGCTTTACCATCCAGTCGCTCGGCTCCGGGTCGGCCAACCCCATTACGGGAGGAAGCGCCGGCACAACGGTAGTGAATGAGATCAAGCGCCTGGGGCTAACCGGCAACTACGTTGTCAACCTCATGACGTTTGATTATGGTTCGACCAACACGAACAACTGCGTGGTGGTAAACAACGCGTGCGACATGGGCCAGTCCGCGATCGCCGCGGCGCAGGCGCTCAACGCCCAATCCGGCATACCTTTCATTCATATCGGAATCACAATGATGATCGGGAAGGCCGATACCCAGGACGAGATCACAAGCTTGCAGAACATCGATACGGTGAATGCTTTCGTGATCTCCAACCACCTGCCGACGTCGCGTTTCTGGGCGTTCGATCGCGACACGCCCGGCGCCGGCGGCAGCTCTAGCAGCGGCACCACGAATCCCGCCCTTGCTTACACGCACGAGTACATGAATACTCTAGGCGTGCCATAACCAATAACGAACCTGTTGGCGTCCGCGCAGATCAGCCGCGGACGCCATCTTTTATGCTCATGGCACAATAAGCTCTGTGAATTTTACAAATGATCGCCAACACGCTTCACCTGCACGATGGGTGCCCACGCTTTATTTTGCCGAGGGCTTACCCTTCTACACCGTAAGTCTGATGGCGCTGATTTTTTATCAGCGCGTAGGAGTCAGCAATGAAACGATTGCGCTGACCACCAGCCTGTTGGGTCTGCCCTGGTCGCTTAAGCCCTTGTGGAGCCCATTCCTGGAGATGTATAAGACCAGGAAGTTTCTTGTCGTGTGCTTTGAGTTTATCGGTGGGCTCAGCCTGGCGTTGCTGGCGCTGTGTTTGCCGCTTCCCGGCTACTTTCGTTATTCGATTGCGTTGTTGTCGATCATAGGCTTCTGCTCTTCCTCGCACGACATAGTCGCGGACGGTCTCTACATCGCGAGCCTCAACCAGAAACAACAGTCGGCCTATGCCGGCTGGCAAGGCGGTTTCTTTAATGTCGCGCGTTTTTTCTCTCAAGGAGGACTTATCATTCTTGCCGGATTTCTTGAAGCGCGGATGCCTGTCCTTACGCGCCTGGATGATTATCTTTGGCAGCCTTGGCGTGATCCTTGTCTTGCTTGGTCTTTACCATGCTCGCATGCTGCCCAGCGGCGGCGAAGATCGTCATTCCGGCAATATAAAGGAGGTAGCCCGGACCTACTGGGACGTTGTTGCTCAGTTTTTCCAGAAGCCGAACATCATTCTGCTGCTGATCTTCATTTTTCTGTACCGTGCAGGCGAAGGACAGCTGGTAAAAATCGGTCCTCTATTCCTCAAAGCCGCGCGCGCAGATCACGGCCTGGGTCTGAGCACGGCACAATTCGGCACGATTTATGGCACGCTCGGGACTGCTGCCTTCATTGCAGGCACGGTGTTGGGAGGCTACTTCACTTCATGGCTCGGACTAAAGCGGGCCATTGTGCCGCTGATCATTATCATGAACCTGCCGAATGTGGCATATGTTTACTTGAGCACGGCTCTGCCGGCGAATTCCGCGCTGATCGCAACCGCGCTGAGTGTGGAAATGTTCGGCTACGGTTTTGGATTTGTTGGTGTGATTCTGCTCATGATGCAGGAGATCGCGCCGGGAAAATATCAGGCGGCCCACTATGCATTCGCCAATTCACTCATGAATCTGGGACTCATCGTGCCCGGCGCAATGAGCGGTTATATTCAGAAATGGATTGGCTACCAGAAGTTTTTCATCTGGGTGCTGATTGCGGCTATTCCTGCCCTGGCGATGGCCCGTTTCATTCCGATTGGCGGCGCAAACGCCGAACCTCAATCATCACCGACGAGAGCTTTGGCGGGGGAGCCATAAGAACTGGAATCCCTTGATGCGAAATGCAACCTCAAAAAATGCTATGACGCTGGAACAAGCAGTAGGGCAGCAATTTCTGCTGACGTTTGAGGGCAGGGAGTCGCCACCAGAGCAGTTCTTTGAAGTCCTACGGCGCCATCACGTAGGAGGCGTCGTCCTCTTTCGCCACAAGAATATGGGTAGTCTGAGTGAGCTGCGGGGATTGACCATAGCTCTGCAGAATGCCGCCGCTGAATCAGGTCAGCCTCCACTGCTGATTGCCGCAGATCAGGAAGGCGGCCAACTCATTGCTGTGGACCAGACCACCCCTTTTCCGGGCAATATGGCCCTGGGCGCAGCCGGCTCAGAAAAGCTCGCCAATAAAGTGGGACGTGCGCTGGGCAAAGAACTTTCTGCCGTGGGCATCAACGTTGATTTTGCGCCGGTCTGTGACGTCAACAACAATCCTCAAAATCCGGTCATTGGCACGCGCTCTTTCGGTGAAGATCCGAAGTTGGTGGCGCGCCTGAGCGCCGCGCTGATTCGCGGTCTGCAGAGTGCTGGGGTAGCCGCGACAGCCAAACATTTTCCGGGACATGGCGATACTTCCAGCGATTCTCATCGCGGAGCTCCCATCGTGAGGCACGACGCTAAGCGGATTCGCTCCGTCGAGTTAGTTCCATTTCGCGCTGCAGTGAACAGCGGAGTTCGGCTGGTAATGACGGCGCATATCGTGATGCCTGCGTTGAATGGCGGATCGAATGAATTGCCAGCCACGCTTTCCCAGAAGATCCTGCGCGATCTGCTCCGCAGGAAGATGCACTTTAACGGCGTAATTGTTTCTGACGCCCTCGACATGCATGCCATGGAACAGGGGTCCGGTTACGTAGCCGAAACGATGACGGCTGTTGCAGCGGGAATCGATCTGCTTCTCTTCAATCACGATCTTGCCCGCGTGGAGCCGGCTTGCAGCAATCTGGTGCAAGCGGCACGGAGAGGGCTGCTGTCAGCGGAGGAGATTCACGCTTCAGCGCGGCGCATCCTCACGCTAAAGAACTGGATCAAGCGACAACGGCCGGCACCTTTAGCTGTGATCGGCTGCAAGGAGCATCTGCATCTCGCCCAGGAGGTGGCGCGTAAATCGGTCACGCTGGTGCGCGATACTACGCGACAACTGCCATTGCGCATCGCTCCCAACGAGAAGATTGCGGTTGCGTTGCCGCGTCCGGAAGATTTGACTCCCGCCGATACCTCGTCTTATGTGAAGCCGGTGTTGGCGGATGCCCTTCGGCGATATCATCCGCGCGTGGATGAGTTTTCCTTTGGCATGAGTCCGGCAGCCGAGGAGATTGGCGAGTTGTGTGAGCGGCTGGCCAAATATGAGGTGGTGGTACTTGGAACCATCAATGCCACTGCCCACCCGAGACAGGCGGAGCTGGTGCAGAAGCTCCTCAAGCAGCGCACACAATTGATTACCGTTGCGCTGCGCATGCCCTACGATCTCGCGACGTATCCCCAAGCTACAACTTACGTTTGCACGTATAGCATTCTGCCTCCTGCCATGGAGGCGCTGGCTGAAGCGCTTTTCGGGCGTATTTCTTTTGCCGGTATCCTGCCCGTGGCGATTCCCGGAAAATCCACGAAGAAGTGAAGTCAAACGAGACGCTGGCGGAAAATCAAGGTACCGCTTGCGTCGATTCGCGAATTACCAACTCGGCAGGGAGCTTGCGATGAATGGCCGAGCCGCTGCGATTCTCGGCCGCGGCGCTGATACCCTCAATGAGAATGCTGACTGCGCTCGCGCCCATGGCCTCCATCGGCTGGCGGACCGTGGTTAGCGAAGGCACAAAGAGCTGCGATGGATTGATGTCATCAAAGCCGATGAGCGAACATTCCTGCGGTACCTTGATGCCTGCCTTCGCCAAGGCGCGCAACGCGCCAAAGGCTGTCATGTCGTCATAGGCCATCAACGCGCTAAACGTGCGCTTTTGCTTTAACAGCTCTTCGGTGATCCGGAAAGCATCATCGACCCCGGCGGTCAGGTTCACCTGGTCCGGCAAATCAACAACCAGTTTGGGATCAAGTTCAAGCCGGGCATCCCTTGCGAAGCGCTGCACGCCTCGCCACCGCGCCTTACTGCTGGCGAGCGCCCGTGGACCGCGGACAAAAGCGATCTTGCGATGACCGAGCGAATACAGGTGCGCCAGGGCGGAATAGGCTCCGCCTTCATCGTCCACCGTCACTGAACTGGTGGCGTTCGATTCGAGCTCTCGTCCAATGATGACAGTTGGAGTTTTGCCGCGTTCAAGATCCGCCAGGAGATTGATGTCAAGGTACAGCCAATTGGCGAGTACCAGCAGGCCTTCCACTCTGCGTTCCAACATCATCTCCAGATATCGTTCAAACCGCGCGCGTTCGTTATGGGCGTCGGCGAGGATAGAGAGAAACGATTCCTGGTACAGCGATTTTTCTATCCCGCGCAGGATCAGCGTGCAATACGGGTCCGTGATATCGAACAAGATCACGCCGATGGTATGATTTCTCTTGCTGCGCAGCGACTTGGCGAAGATATTCGGATGGTAGCCGAGCTTCTTTGCCGCCTTATGAATGCGTGCCTTGGTAGCAGGAGGAATGTAGCGGGCCAGTGGCGCATTGTTCAGGACAATTGAAACTGTGCTGGCGGCGAAACCGCTCTCGCTTGCTACATCACGGATGGTGACAGACGCTTTCCTTAAGCCCTGCCTTTTCATTTTTTTCTCTTTCCCTTGCGGTGGTAGGGACGTGACCTGGATCTGACTCCTATTCTCGCATTGATTCGCCATTCTGTTCATTAAAATTCAAATACAAAGTATCTGTTTTTCTAATTGTTTTATTGAAACGATTCGTTATAATTGCTTTCCGGTTCTGCTTTTCGCAGGAGGCGGGGGTATGGCGGCATTCTCCATAGGGGTTGACCTGGGAGGCACCAATCTACGCATTGCCGCTGTGGAAGAGGGCGGCACGCAGCTTGAGGGTGTCGACGCGCTCACCGAAATTAGCCGCGGGCGCGAAAAGGTCGTCCATGAGCTCACAGAGGCGGTCCGCTTTCTGGCCAACAAGTATTCTCCTTCCCACAAGTTCCTGGGGCTCGGCATCGGTGTTCCCGGAATTATTGACCTACAGAACGGCACTGTTCATTCGGCTTCCAATCTTCCTGACTGGAATGGATATCCGGTGCGCGATGATCTCGAAGCGCGGCTGGGTAGTGCCGTGATCCTGGAAAATGACGCCAACTGCGCCGCCGTGGGTGAAAAATGGCTTGGTGCGGGGAAACATGTCGAAGACCTCTGCATGATTACGCTGGGCACCGGCGTTGGCGGCGGCTTTGTGGTCAATGGCCGGCCCTGGCATGGAGTTCTGGGGATGGCCGGCGAACTCGGTCACATGACTGTGATTGCGGAAGGCCGAAAGTGCCCGTGCGGCAATCATGGCTGCCTGGAGCAATATGCTTCCGCAACGGCAATTCGTCGAGCTGCGATTGAGGCGGCGGACTCAGGCGAATCGCCCTGTTTGGTCGCAGCGAGGGAACAAGAGCCAGGTTTGAGTGCGCGGGCCGTTCACACCTGCGCACAAGCCGGAGATCCCGCCGCCCGCCGTATCTTTGCTGCCGCCGGCACGGCTCTGGGAATCGCTCTGGCCAATCTGATCAATGCTTTTAACCTGCCCATGTACGTAATCGGTGGAGGGGTGTCCCGCGCCTGGGACCAGTTCTCCCCGGCCATGTTTCAGGAATTGACGGAACGCTCAATTGTCTTTCGTGCCGGAGAGCAGCAAAAGCAGAGCCATCGCTCAACGGAGGTCAAGCCTGCGCAACTGCGGGATCGCGCGGGATTGATTGGCGCCGCACGTCTGCCTATGATCATGCAGCCGGGGCATTGTCATTCGCTGGCAGTTTAGGGCCCATCAACTCAATCGATGGCCGTCCGACCCAGGCAATTCGTCCCACCCCCATTGCCGAAGTTGCTAACCCGCAACGTCAATAGCAAAAAAAGTTGTTAGAACTATTGACACGCGCACCTGCATTTGTGACAATCTCGCCCGTGTTTATGAAATCGTTTCAATAAACACTGAATAAGTTCAATAAAAGGTCGAGTGCTCTCAGGGTGTGCTTCTTGCCCTGGACTTTCTGGAGGTCACATGCTGCGTTTGATGATTTCGCAATCAGGTCTCCACTCCAACGGCTGTCGAGTAGCAGGTGTTGGGCGAACCAATTTCCACAGGGCGCTTACCGGAAGCGTCCTCTTATTCCTGACATCGCTGTTTCTGCTGTCCTCCTTCACCTGGGCGCAGGAAGTGACTGCATCCCTCGTCGGAACGGTCGTTGATCCCAGTGGTGCTGCCGTAAGCGGAGCGTCGATAACCGCGAAAGATCTCGACCGCGGTACCATTCTCACCACCACCACCAACGATGATGGAGCATTCAATATTTCCGGCGTTCCCGTCGGCAGGTACGAAGTAAGAGCAACCGCCAAAGGCTTTCAGAGCGCGGTCAACCCGGCTTTCAGGCTAACGCTCAATCAGACAGCCCGATTGAATTTCCAGCTGCGAATTGGCCAGACGACCGAGACCGTCGAGGTCACGGCCATGGCGCCGCTGCTGCAAACCGACACTTCTCTGCTCGGCAATCTGGTGGATTCGGTTACCGTTTCATCGTTGCCGCTTTCAACCCACAACACCAACCAATTGACGCTGATATCAGCGCCAGGTGTGATTACACCCAACCTTTTTGGCTTCCAGGCAGCGCAAAACAGCTTTGGTACGGGGCGACCTTACGTGAACGGGGCCCGCGAGCAGGAAAATAATTTCCTTCTTGACGGCATGGACAACAACCAACCCGACAACAATGACGTAGGTTATGTTCCGGCTCCGGATGCCGTTCAGGAATTTAATCTGATTACCGGCAGCGCGCCGGCGGATTTCGGCAACTATCTGGGCGGAGTAGTGAACGTTACCGTTAAATCCGGGACCAATGACTTCCACGGTTCACTGTACGAGTACCTTCGCCGCGGCGGCTTAAACGCCAATAGCTGGCAAAACAATCATGCCTGCGCTCAGAACTCTGACGGCATAACGTTCAGTTGCGGGAGAAACCAGGCCGGCCAGCAGATCGCTCCCAGGGCGGCCCTGCACTATGACAATTTCGGCTTCACCTTTGGTGGACCGATCATCCAGAACAAGTTGTTCTTTTTCTCCGATTTCGCGGAGTCACTCTTTTCTCAACCGGCGACAGTAGCTCAATTGAGTGTGATTACCGACGACCAACGCAAAGGAAATTTTGCCGGGCTCTGCCCCGAGGGATTCTCTGGAGGTGTTTGCAACAATCCGGCACATCAGCTCTTCGATCCGGCATCCAGCGCGAACCCGGCAACGCGCACAGCGTTTGCCAATAACCAGATTCCAATAGGGAGGTTCAATTCCGCGGCCCAGGCCATTGTTACCTCTCCCTTTTATCCGGGCGGCACGGTTATTAACAACGTCAACCAGTTCAAAACTAACTCCTATCAGGGCGATCTCAAGATTGACTTTGTTCCTTCTGAGAAAGATCACGTGATGGGCAGGTACTCGCAACAATTCATCACCGCGCCCTCAAGCAACAGTGTCCAACTGCTGGGCAATGCCGACCGCACATTCCCCTTAAAGAACTTCGTGGTGGACGAAACCCACACTTTCTCCGCGTCGCTGCTCAACGATGCTCGCCTGGGATTCCAGTATTTTCCTGTGACGGAAGGATTCTCCAATCCTACGGGACAGAATTTGGGGGCAGCATTCGGTATCGCAGGCGTAACCACGAGTTTCCTGCCACAAATGGTCTTCAACGCGCCGGGGGCGAGCAGTCTGGGAGCGCCGGGCAACTTTGGCAATAGCGATCTGGTCCAGTCCTTTCATGATACGACCTGGCAGTTTGAAGATACCGCCACCTGGACGCATGGCCGGCATGTGATTCACGGCGGTTTTCAGGCCTATCACTACATCATGAATGACCTCTATCCAGGCAATGCAGGTTTGGCTGGAGCATTTTCTTTCACTGGCCAATTCACCGGCAACAATGCCGCTGCCAGCGGCAGTCCTGCTGCCGATTTCCTGCTCGGCCTTCCCAACGATGTTCAGCAGGGCAACGGCGGCGGTGGAAACAAGTACCTGCGCAACAGTCTGTTTGGGATCTTCGCCCAGGACAACTGGCGTATTAAAGACAATCTGACGCTGAACCTTGGCCTTCGCTATGAACTGACGACCGCGCGCCAAACCAACAACGGCCAGGATGTGAATTTCGATCTCATCACCGGGAAACCGACAATTGGCTCTGGATACAACACCTACACCGGCATCGGCAACTTCCAGCCGCGCGTCGGCTTCGCCTGGCAGCCGCACTGGAATTCGGTTTGGACCAGAAATACGGTGATTCGCGCCGCGTATGGTATTTCCAGCTTCATGGAAGCCAACGGCGTCAACAATTTGCCTTACCAGAATCCTCCCTTCGTGGAAGCCCACGAGGTTATCAATCCGGCCACGCAGGCTTTGCCGAGCAGCACATTGAGCCAGGGATTCAGCGGGTTTCCGCCAGCCGCCTGTACGGTCGCGGCCTTGCAGGCATTTTCGCCGGCTTGTCTCAGTGGTTCTACTCTCCACCTGACTAACCCTAACCTGCAACCGGCAATCGATCAGCAGTGGAATCTCACCATTCAACGGCAACTGGGAAGCAAAACGTCAGTATCAGTTGGATATGTGGGCAACAAGATTGATCACATGTCCGATATTTTCATCTTCAACCAGAGCTTATTGAATGCGAATGGTACCGTTTCACCCGGACCCTTCGCCCAGTCCCTGCTCAACTGTAATGCTGCCGGCAGCCCGAACCTGTGTCCGTTGGACGGCAATGGCAATCCAATTCGACCAACCATACGCTTTAACGATTCCAGCGGCATTCAGCGCTATAACGCACTGCAAATCGGCCTGGAGCAGCGCGCGTGGCAAGGTCTGCAATTCCGCACGAACTATACCTGGTCCAAGTGCATGAGCAACAGCCTGGGCTATTTCGGCCCGTTCGGCGACGAGGAAGCGCTTCCCGGGACTACGAGCCAGACGGGCTTCGGGTTCTTCTTCCAGAATGCCTACAACGCAAAAGGCGACTATGGACGCTGCATTTCCGATGCCGCCGGTCTCTTCAATGGGTACATGATGTATGACTTGCCCTTTGGAAAAGGCCGCATGTTTGGCGGAGGCGCGGATCCGGTGGTGAATGCGGTGATTGGCGGGTGGAGCATTGCATCGGACTTTACCCTGCATACCGGCTTTGCTCTTTATCCTCACGGAGTCGACAAGTCTGGAACAGGCAGCGCTTCGCCTCGTCCAAACTGCGTCCCTGGCGTTTCGCAATCTGGGAGCGGCCAGTTCACCAACCCCAATGATCCAAACACTCCCGGAGTATTGGGCCCCCATTTCCTGAATCCTGCATCAGTAACTGATGCGAATCCTGGAACGTTTGGCACTTGCGCTGCAGGTGCGTTCCGCGGACCGGGACTAGCCACCTCTGACCTGAGCATCGTCAAGGCTTTCCAGATTTCGGAGAGAACGAACTTCCAGTTCCTGACTCAGTTCATCAACCTCACGAATACACCGATCCTTGGCGCTCCCAGCACGAGTACTGGCCCCACCTTCGGGGTAATCACATCGTCCAACCCAGGCCGACAAGTGCAGTTTGCAGTGAAGCTCATATTCTGACGTCGCTCAAGGTGTAACTCGCTCAACCCCCGGCATTCTGTCTCTCCAGAATGCCGGGCCCAATACCAGCGTAGCGGTCACCAAGATCCAAGCCTGTGCCGGCGCCTGGTAACCGACGACTTGCGTGCCACAGCATCGCACAGAAGACAGTAAGCACTTGTCTCAACGGGCGAGGAGTGGAAAGTGAATCGACCAGCAAAGGCGCGAACCGATTTCCCGCACCACATGATCCGGGAAATTTATGAGCAGCCCGACGCTGTTCGCCGGGTGCTTAGGGACAATATTGATAAACACGGCAGGATCCGTCTGCCGCAGCTACCTTTTACTTCAGATCAGATTCGGTCTTTCTCAAAAATCACAATCGCCGCCAGTGGTTCCAGCCGCCATGCCGGAATGGTGGGCGAATTCATGTTCGAGCGCATGGCAGCCATCGACGTGGAAGTTGATTTCGCCAGCCAATATTGCTATCGCGACCCGGTAGTTGCGCCTCAGGAACTGACAGTTTTTCTTTCTCAGTCCGGGACTACCATTGACACGATTACCGCATTGCAGGTCGCCCGGCGCAAGCACGCCAGATCGCTGGCCATCTGCAATGTACCTGAAACGCCTTTGACCCAGCTTGCGGATGCGACTTTCCTGACCCACGCCGGCGAGGAGGTGGCCATTGCCGCAACCAAGAGTTTCACGACGCAGTTGACGGCCCTTTTCCTTCTAGCTGCATATTTTGGGCAACAGCGTGGAACGCTGAATGCGCCCGCGCGCCTGGCGCTGGATGAGCTGCAAAATCTTCCGGATCGGATGGAAGAAGCTCTCCAGACCGACGAGCGCAGCCGCGAGTACGCCAAACAGCTCTACCGGTTCAAAGACTTCATCTTCATCGGACGGGACATTGACTATCCCATCGCCCTGGAGGGGGCATTGAAGCTTAAGGAAGTCTCGTACATCCATGCTGAAGGTTATCCCACTGGTGAGCTCAAACACGGTCCCACAGCGTTGGTCAATGAGCAGCTTCCGATTGTTGTCCTGGCGGCTCATGATCCGCGAGATCCGGATTCAACATTGCGTTATCGTCGCAGTGTCTCCAATATCCGCGAATTCATCGAACGTGAAATCCCTGTGCTCTCGATCGTGCCTGACTCGGATGGATGAAATTGAGAAAATCGCTCCCTGCGTGTTGCGTGTCCCGACGTGCCCCTGCTGCTGCAGCCGATTTTGGAAGTAATACCCTTGCAGCTGCTGGCGTATCATGTCGCCGTCCTTTGCGGACGCGATGTCGATCGCCCACGCCATCTTTCCAAGTCGGTCGTGGTGGAGTAGCCTTTTTGACGCCGTAAGGCATGGATCGTTTCAAAACATTCTGGTTCTTGAACCCCGACTTGCGATAGTCCAAGGCCATGCGGAATCAGCACCCTCGAGAGGTTCTGAAGCTAAGATGAGGGCTGAAAGCTCGTTCAATCAAGAGCTCGCATTTTGAGTGCAGACTGATCCACATGGCGGGTCCCAGCGAACGACCTCCTTCCCGTGCATGATCGACCTAAGAGGCGGATGCTTTGGTAACGCAAAAAGCGATGATTACTACTAGTACCTTAGATCTGGGGATTCGAGTTTGTTGCCTCCCCTTAGTGGTTGTCATCTTTGGCTCCTATTCTGATTCGAGCCGCTTTTGACGCTCGTTCCTTGAGCGGAAACAAAACGCGGTAGCGGTGGCCGTAAGATTTGACAAAAGAACCAGCCGGGTACGGGCAATACCAACGCACTTACCCACGCCCGGCCGAGTGTAATCTTGTCAAATCGCAAACATCATCCGCCGTAAGGCCCCTGAGAGGTCGTGCAGCCAATCTTTATCCTGCTGGTCGATCTGCTCGTCCGGGGACTTCTTCTTGTTCTGATTGCCTGGCGACAAATAGGACAGGCTCGTCTCGGTCTTATTTTGCCGCCGCGACCTTCACCAATTTTGCCTCCGTGACCTTCACCAATTGGCCGTCGCGCAGGGCTTGCTGGACTGGCACAATGGCCAAATCTGCTGGCTTGACGCCGGCGACAATCTCCACATTCGTACCGTCGTTAAAGCCGACCTCAACCGGCGCCTTTTTTACCTTGCCGTCATTGAAAATGAAAATGAACGAGTTTGTCTTCTCCTTGACGAGGGCCTCCGCCGGGAGCAACAGCGCGTCACTTTTCTTTTCAATGCCAATGCGGGCGTTGACGAGCATTCCCGGCTGCAATTTCATCCCGGGATTGGCCATTTGCGTTTCTGTCAACATTGTTTTCGTTGCTTTGTCCAATGCCCAGTAAGCGCGGGTGACCGTCCCATCGAAGTGCTCGCCGGGAAAGTCGTCGGCCGTCCAGCGGATGGTTTGTCCAATCTTGACGTGCGTTGCCTCGGTCTCCGGCACGGCAACTTGCATCCGCAACGTTTTGAAATCGGTGAGATTGACAATCGCCGCCGCTTCGGGGGTGCTCGCCGCGTTGGGCACGGGAATGTAAGCACCCGGGTCAACGTAGCGCTTGGTAATGATCCCGCCGAAAGGCGCAACCACACGGGCATACTTCAGCATGGATTCGGTGTATTGGACGTTGCTTTTGGCGACGGCAAGTTTGCCGCTGGCGACACCTAGACGATTCCTGGTGGCTTCGGAATCGGGGGCCGTGATATTGGTCGCATTGTTCGTGGCAGCCTCGCTCATCTGTTTGAACTCAGCCTGGGCCAGTTCCAACTCGGCCTTATATTTGACGAGATTGGCACGCAATTCCGGCACGTCAATGTCTGCAATCAAATCTCCGGCCTTCACTGAATCTCCCTTGTCGACTGTGAGCTTCTCCAAATAGCCATCAACTTTGGCGAAAAGCGTGACCTCATACAAAGGACGCACTTCTCCCGGCAAATTAATGAACCGGGAAACTTCACCGCGATGCGGATGAACGGCGTTGACTTCCACCGGTGTTTCCACGGCCTTCGCATTGGCATAAGAGGCTTGCTCCGCGCACCCGCAAAAAGCCAAAACGCAAGCTGCCAGAGCCGGGAGCAGCAGATATTTTGTGCCAGTCTCCCGGCGCACTTCGCCTGCGGCGCGTGAGACGCGAGCCGCAACAGGCCGCTGAAGATTTTCATCGATATTGTTCGACCAAACGCGCGATTCAATTTTCATATGAGATTCAACTCCTTCCAGGGGATTTCAATTCTTTAAAAACTCATTTAACTCGTTAACCCGCCCGCCTGATAGTGGCTGCTCTGCGGATCATTGGGATCAAGCGAGGCTGCGCGCCGATGGCTGCCGCCTTGCACCACAGCAAAGATCGATGGCAGCACAAACAACGTCGCGATAGTTGCAGCCGACAATCCGCCAACGACGGCGCGTCCCAGCGGCGCAGCCTGCCCGCTGGCCTCGCCCAGGCTCAGTGCCATGGGCATCATTCCCGCGATCATTGCGGCGCTGGTCATCAGAATCGGACGCAAGCGGCTGCGCGCGCCTTCCATGCCCGCATCCGCCGCGGCTGCTCCGCCAAGCCGGTTTTGTTCGGCAAAGGTCACCAGCAGAATTGCATTCGCCACAGCCACGCCGACGCCCATAATCGCGCCCATAAACGACTGGATGTTGAGCGTCGTATCAGTCAGCCACAGTGCCAGAACCACGCCCGCCAGCACGGCCGGAACCGTTGAGACGACGATAAAAGACATTTTGAGCGACTGAAAATTCGCCGTCAGCAACAAGAAAATCGCTACCACCGCCAGGGCCAGGCCGCGCCACAATCCGTCCAGCATTTCCTGCATCGGGACTACTTGCCCGCGCACTGCCACGGTGACGCCCAGCGGCGGTGGGCCGAGTTCGGCGATTGCGCGATGAACCTGCCGTGCCGCGCCGGCCAGGTCATCGCCAAATATGTTCGCGCGCACTTTGATTAATCGCTGCATGTTGTAGCGCTCATATTCGCCCATCGCGGTCCCCTCGGTGATCTGGGCGATATTGCGCAGGGTTACGTCCTTGAGCTTCTTCTCCGGGTCTTTGGGTTTATGCTGAAGCACGGGGAGATTCCCGACGTCCTCAAGCGAGGTCATCAGTTTTTGCGGGATCTGCACCTGCACCTGGTAGGCGACGCCGCTGTTCGGGTCCGCCCAAAAATTGAGATTCACGAAACGACTCGACCACGTCGCCGGGACCAGTGCCTTGGAGACTTCTTTCATGTCGGGGCCGATGATTCCGGCGCGTTCGCGATCCACTTTCACGTCCACGGTCGGATAATCCAGTGACTGGCCAAATTGCACATCGCGCAATACTGCGATGTCTTCCAGTTGCGCCTTGACCTTCTCGGCAAAGGCGCGGCTTGTGGCAAGGTCCTGCCCGCTGACGGCGACTTCAATCGGGGTGTCCGCTCCCAAACTCATGACGCGGCTGACGATGTCCGCCGGTTCAAACGAAAAGCTTGCACCGGGCATCTGCTCGGCAAATTCCCGCCTGAGCTGCTCCTTTAATGACTCGATTCGGATTTTTGCTCCGGGCTTTATCTGGACCTGCAAAACGCCTTCCTCTGGCCCGCCATTCCAGAGGTGAACAAAATTGATGGGAAAATTTGCGCCGTGAATGCCGATCAATCCCAGCGAGATGGACACATTATCCGGGCCGACCCTTTTCTTGATCAAGTTCAGCGCCTTGAGAAAAACGGCTTCACTGCCATTGATGTCTGTTCCAGCAGGAGCGCGAAAGCGCATTTGCAACTGTCCGGTATCAGTTTGTGGAAATATTTCCACGCCCAATCGTTGTCCGACAAAAACAATGATCGCGATGGCGCTTGCCAGGTAGGCAACAACCAGCACCTTTCGCCACGGGGCGAGCTGTTGGAGAAGACTTGCATAAACGCCCTGGAATCGGGCGAATGCGCTCTCGTTCGCTTTCCATTGCCCGGCCGATTCTTCGCGCCCGCGCAGCAGCCACACTGAGAGAAGTGGCACCACGGTGCTGGAGAGAAAATAGGACCCGACCATTGAGAAGCCTACGGCTAGCGCAAGCGGCAAAAACATCGCCCGCGCCGCGCCGGTCATGAAAAGGGCGGGCGTAAACATCGCAAGGATGCAAAGCATCGCAAGCAGGCGGGGAATGCGTGTTTCGTCGGTGGCATCCAGAGCGGCGCGAGCAAGCGTTTTGCCCCGGGTCAAGTGAACGTGGATGTTCTCCAGGCAGACGGTCGCTTCGTCAACCAGAATTCCGACAGCCAGGGCGAGGCCGCCAAGAGTCATGAGGTTGACCGTGTGTCCGGCGAGCCGCAGCGCAAGCATTGCCGCCATCAGCGAAACCGGAATGTTTACGATAACAATGATTGCACTGCGCCAATCGCGCAAAAAGATGAGGATCATCAACCCGGTGAGGATCGCTCCGAGGGCGCCTTCCTGGATCAAGCCGGTCAGTGCGCGATTCACATAGACCGATTGGTCAAATTCGTAACTGACGTGCACGTCTGAAGGGAGCACGCTCTGAAATTTTGGGATGTTCTCTTTGACAAGATTGACGACCGCCAAGGTGGAAGCGTCTGCGCGCTTAGTCACAGGGATGTAAACCGTGCGGCGTCCATTGACAAGTGCGTAGCTGGTTACAATGTCCGCGCCATCCAGGACTTGCGCGACGTCGCGGACGAAAACCGCCGGATATACGCCTGTGTGAATCGGGACAGATTCAAGATCTTTGATGTTGCGCGGAATTGAATTGAGCGGAACCATCGGATATTTTCCGCCCATCATCATGTTGCCGGAGGGGCTGATGAGATTGGCCTGCGTGATTGCGTCGACGACTTCGTCGGGAGAGATTTTGTAGGAGTACATCCGGTCGGGATCGATATTGACGACGATCGTTCTCGCGCTGCCGCCAAAGGGCGGCGGGGCCGAAACGCCGGGTAGTGTTGCAAAAAGCGGTCGCACGAGGTTAAGCGCGGCATCCTGCATTTCAGTGACTGAGCGCGTTTCGCTGGAGAAAACCAGTTGGCCCACGGGCACGCTGCCGGCGTCGAACCGCGTGATGAATGGGGGCAACGTGCCGGCGGGCATAAACGCGCGCGCCGCATTCACGTAAGCCACCGTCTCCGCCATCGCCTGAGACATGTCGGTGCCCGCATGGAACTGCAGTTTGATGATCGCCGCGCCTTGAATGGATTTCGATTCAATGTGCTCAATACCGGCAACGTAGAGGAAGTGATATTCGTAGTAGTAGGTCAGGTACCCTTCCATCTGGGCCGGGTCCATTCCGCCGTAAGGTTGCGCGATGTAAATCGTCGGAATCCCGAGCGTGGGAAAAATGTCCTTAGGCATCTGCCGCCATGAGAGAACGGAAACCAGCGCCACCGCGATCACTATCACGAGAACGGTGAATGGACGCCGTAATGCAAATTGAGGGAGATTCATGCGCAACCCCGGGATGACAGTATTTTCATGGTTCCACCGATACGCCGCGGCGATGACTATACTTTTGCATGCGAGCGAAGATTGCAGGCAATACAAACAATGTCGCTAAAGTTGACGCACCAAGGCCGCCAATCACCGCGCGGCCCAGTGGAACCATTTGCCTGTCCGCGTCGCCAAGCCCGATCGCCACAGGCAACATTCCGGCAATCATCGCCAGGCTTGTCATTAAAATGGGACGCAGGCGGCTGCGTGCGCCTTCTTCGGCTGCTTCGGCGGATGTTGCGCCGCTGATTCGAGCGCGCTCAGCGAAGGTCACCAGCAAAATGGCGTTCGCGACGGCGACTCCCAGCGCCATGATTGCGCCCATGAAGGAGTCAAGATTGATAGTCGTATGCGTCAGCCACAAGGACAGAGCCACGCCAGCCAAAGTCGCCGGGGCGGTGGACATTACAATGATTGACAACTTGAGCGATTGAAAATTTGCGGCCAGCAGCAGAAAAATGGCGCCGATGGCAATCATCAGACCCTGCCGCAATCCGTCCAGCATTTCCGCCATTGGGGCGACTTGGCCTCGCATGGCCACGCTGACGCGTGGGGGAGGCGGGCCTAATTCAGCGATTGCCTTGGCGACCCGCCGCGCAGCGCTGCCAAGGTCCTCATTTGAGATGTTGGCGCGGACGGTCAAGGTCCGCTGCATGTTATAGCGGTCGTATTGGCTCATCTGCGTGTCCTGGCTGATGCGGCCAAGGTTGCGCAAGAGAATGGATTTCATTCCGGCTGCTTCCATAACGGGCAGGTTGCCGACGTCCTCAAGCGAGGTGGTGAGCCCTTGCGGAATCTGAGTTTGGACTTGATACGCGATTCCTGTGTTGGGATCGGCCCAGTAGTTGGGAATCTCAAACCGGCTGGACCATGTTGCCGGCACCAATGCGCGCGAAACCTTCGCCATCGTCGGCCCGATGATTCCCGCCCGCTCGCGGTCCACAGTCACTTTGACAGTTGGATAATCAAGCGACTGCGAATATTGGACGTCGTCCAGGGTTGGAATCGCTTCCAGCTTAGCTTTAACCTTGTCAGCGAAGGCGCGATCGGCGGCAATATTAGGTCCGCTCACGGCCACTTCAATGGGAGTTGATACGCCCATGCTGGTTACGCGGCTGATCAAATCAGCAGGCTCGAAGGAGAAACTTACGTCTGGAATTTGGGCCGCGAACTGTTGACGAAGTTTATCCTTCAAGTCTTCACTGTGTTTGGTCGCGCCATCTGCCAACTGGATTTGCAGGACCCCTTCTTCCGTCCCACCGTCCCAGAGATAGAGATAGTTGATCGGATAGCTCGAGCCATGAAGACCGACGAAACCAAGCGACAATCGCACGTTCTCGGTGCCCACAGTAGTCTTGACGACATCGAGTGCCTTCAAAAGCACCGCTTCTGTCCCGTCAATGCTTGTTCCGGGCGCGGCGCGCAAACGCAATTGCAATTCATTTGACTCAACGCGCGGAAACATTTCTGCGCCTAGAAGCCCGCCAATGCAAACAATCACTGCTATCGTGCCGCACAGGTAAGCAAATATGAGCAATCCATGCCGCTTCTCCATCTTTCGCAGTGCCGAAGCATAGCGATCCTGCCATAGCTTCCACCGCGAACTGGAAAGAGACCCTTGGTAGACGCGCGACATCCAAACCATCAGGACCGGCACAAGCGTGCTGGAAAGGAAGTAGGAGGCGACCATTGCAAATCCGACCGCCAACGCGAGCGGCAGAAACATTGCCTTAGCTGCGCCTGTCATAAACAGGGCGGGAGTAAACATCACCAAAATACAGAGCATCGCGAGGAGGCGGGGGCCAGTAGTTTCCCTGGTTGCGTCCAAAGCGGCGTGCGCAACGGATTGGCCGCGGGCAAGGTGAACGTGGATGTTTTCCAGGCAGACCGTCGCTTCGTCAACTAGAATTCCAACGGCAAGCGCGAGGCCGCCTAAAGTCATGAGGTTGATTGTCTGCCCGCCAATCCACAGCGCCAGCACTCCGCTCATGAGCGAAATTGGGATGTTCACCACAACCACCAGCGCGCTGCGCCAATCACGCAGAAAGAGAAGGACCATCAATCCCGTCAACAGCGCGCCTATGCATGCTTCCCATGGTAGTTCGGCCAAAGCCCTCGTCACGACAGGCGATCGATCCAACTCGAAACTGATTTTCATGCCCGGCGGGAGAACGCCCTGAAATTTTGCAAGGTTTTCTCGCACTTCGCGCGCGACGGCCAGCGTCGAGGCATCGGCGCGCTTGGTGACCGGAACGTAAATGGCGCGCTTTCCGTTCACAAGCGCGTAGCAGGTCACGATATCTGAATCGTCCTGGACATCGGCGACGTCGCGAACAAAAACGGCCGGATACTCGCCGCCGCGAACGGGCGCAGCGCGGAGATCATCGATGTTGCGCGGAACCGAATTGACCGGCACCAACGGATATTTTCCCGCCTTCATGATGTTTCCAGAAGGGCTGACGACGTTGGCCTCGGCAATGGCCTGCGCCACTTCATCGGGTGACATGTGATAGGACTTCAGGCGGTCCGGCTTCAAATTGACGACGATGCTGCGCGCGTTGCCACCGAAGGGCGGCGGCGCGGAAACGCCGGACAATGTCGAGAGCAATGGCCGCACGCGATTAAGCGCGGCGTCTTGCATTTCTGTGATCGAACGCGTGTCGCTTGAAAAAACCAGGTATCCTGTTGGCACGCTGCCGGCATCGAAGCGCGTGATAAGCGGCGGCACGGTGCCGGGCGGCATGAATGACCGCGCGCGATTCACATACGCGACCGTTTCGGCCATCGCCTGGGACATGTTTGTGCCCGGATGGAACTGGAGCTTCATCAACGCCGCCCCTTGAATGGATTTCGATTCCACGTGTTCAATCCCGGTGAGATAAAGAAAGTGATATTCGAAAAAATAAACTAGATAACCCTCCATCTGCGCCGGATCCATTCCGCCGTAAGCCTGCGCAACATAAATCGTTGGAAGATTGAACTCCGGGAAGATGTCCTTGGGCATTTGCAGCCAGGCCAGCGTTGACGCAAGCGCAATGGCTATCACCATCACAACAATGGTGAGCGGACGGCGCAAGGCTGCTTGGGGGAGGTTCACAAGTTAAGTAAGAATTTCGGGGCGGAGTGTAGCATGGCCATATTGCTGCCACCATATTAATTAGAATAGTTTTGGTTTCCATAACGGGAAACAATATTTCCATAATGGGAAACAATGAAGCTAAGCGGGTCTCTCTAAGATATATAGATGTATTGTTGGCTAGCTATAAGATATTCATTCATAAAATAAGGCAAGTTATAGATAAGTTGCTGCATGCCATAACGAAGGCGAACAGAGGCATGAAATCGTTGTATCCCGCAGTGGCACTAAAAATTATTCTATTTTCAAAAAATGGCCAGCCCTATTTATCCATGCGAGTTCCATTCTGGTCCTTAGTTATTACTTTGGTTTACCCATGAGGCCGATAATTCTTTGGGGTTAGTAACCTATAGCTTCTAATGACTCCGCCGATCACAAAAAATCAGTCCAGCAAGCGCTCGATAAATAAGATTTCTCTAATGTCGAGTTGCTGCTTGCGGAGGCTCTTTGAGCAATATTCATTACAAATCGCAAAAAGAAGCGGCGCAAAAATCAGGCCAGAAAATTCTTCTTGTCGACGATTCCAGCACTACTCTGCTTGTCGAAGAGATGACGCTCAGGGAGCACACTCAATATGAGTTGGTGCTGGCGCGGGACGGCGAAGAAGCGGTTGAAAAGGCGATTGCTGAACAGCCGGATCTGATTCTGATGGATGTGGTCATGCCCAGAATGAACGGTTTTGACGCCTGCCGCGAGATGCGAAGGCATGAGGCCTTGCGGAAAGTCCCAATCATCATGGTCACCAGCCGCGGCGAGTCGTGCAACGTGGAACAGGGATTCGAGAGCGGTTGTAACGACTATGTCACCAAACCAATCAACGGCGCCGAACTCGTTGAAATAGTCAACGGTTATCTGGTGGCCCAAGGACAGAGCGAATGATTTCTAAACCGAAATTGCCATGGAGTTCGAAAAATATTCCGCAGGCAGACCTGGCCGGCCTGGAGCGGGATTTGCGGCAACTATCACTGCGGTATATGAGGCAATTGGTGGAAATTCCGCTGAATCACAAGGACCAGGCGGTCAGGACAAAGCTTTACGCCGCTGCAAAGGCGCTGCAGCAGGCGGTCAGAGAAGGGATGGTTGCGGACGCCATTTTTGAGATTGGCTCGAACCTGATTGGCTGCGAACAAATGGCGCTGCTGGTTAGGTGCGAACAGCAGGGCCGTGTAGCTTTTGCCGGTTCCGTCGGGGTCAATCCAAAGCAGCTTAAGGCAATACGGCGGGACGCAAAACGAATTCTCGAAGAAGCACCCGCGGGTTCGATCTACATCAAAACCGGGGTTGAGGACCGGGTTTTTCTATCGTCTCTCGGCATCACCGCCCTCATACCTTTTCGACTGGATAGTGCAACTAAAGGCGCCATCATTTTGTTCGATCTGCTTCCACAACGCAATGGTCTGGATTCAGGAGACCGGGAACTGCTGAACCTGCTTTGCGCCTATGCCGGGCCTTGTCTGGCGACCAACAAAATACAACACCAGGAGATCTTCGGAGGAGTGCAGGGATGAATATGTCGGCCGTTGTGGCACCCGTGTCAACAAAAGCATTGCCATACAAAGAAATCTATCTGCACCCAGGACAGATGTATGTCTCCAGGGAGCCTGTACAAATCTCCATGATTCTGGGCTCTTGTGCGGGCGTGTGTCTTTATGATCGCTGCCGGGCCATCGGCGGGGCAACACATTACATGTTGCCGCAGTGGGCCGGACCGGGCACCCCGTCCACTCGTTATGGGGATGTCGCCCTCGATGTCCTGCTCAAGCAGTTCCATGAGCATGGAAGCGGCCCCAAAGACCTGGAAGCCAAGATTTTCGGAGGCGCGTGCATGTTTGAGGTTTTTCGCGCCGAAAATGGAAGCGATGACCACATCGGTTCACGCAATGTCAACATGGCGCTCCAGGCCTTTTCCCGGCTTGGGATCGCCATTGCCGCCAGGGACACCGGTGGTGAGAACGGCCGCAAAATCAAAATGCAAAGTGATACCGGTTCGGTGGCTGTTTCTGTAATCAGGAACTCATAATGGAAATTCAACGCGACGTAATATTGAAAAATTTTCTGATTGAGTCCGAGGATGGGCTCAGCACGATGGAGCAGTCCATTTTGGAACTGGAGCTTCATTCCGGCGACAGCGAAGCGATTCAGAGCATCTTCCGTGTCGTCCACACCATGAAGGGCAATGCCAGCCTTTTGGAAATCGAAGGTCTTCTGGCTTTTACTCACACGGCGGAGGACCTGCTGGATCATCTTCGAAACGGCCAGTTGTCCGTCACACCCGAGATCATTACTCTGCTGCTCGATCTGGTGGATGCTCTTCGGCAAATGGTAGCTGCGGCAGGTCAGGGCAAGGATGAGACTGGCCCCGGCGCGAAGGACATTCTGGCCAGAATCTCCCATCTTATGTCGAACGGAAAAACGGGAAAAGATCCGGACCATACCAGGGACGGCCAAGGCCCGCTTTCCAAGCCTGAAGCAGCGCCAGCCATGGGTCAAGTTCCATACCAAGCGGCGCAAACGTTGCGCGTGGATGTGGCAAAACTGGATCGGCTGCTCGATCTGGCAGGTGAACTCACGATCGCACGCGGGCGTGTGGCCCAGATGTTGGAAGCAAAAGAAGAAATCAGCCTTGAGGAACTCCGCGATGCGCACAGCTTCGCCGATGCCCTGCATTATGAGCTTCAGGACACAATTCTGAAAGCGCGCATGGTGCCGGTGGGACCTCTGTTCCATCAGTACAACCGTACCGTGCGCGATCTGGCAAAGTCACTGGGCAAGATGGCCCAACTTCGCATTGAGGGAGAAGACATCGAGGTCGATACCTCGGTCGTCGAGTATCTCAAGGACCCGCTGTTGCACATGATCCGCAACGCCCTGGACCATGGCATCGAACCACCCGCCAAACGTAAGAAGCGCGATAAGTCCCAGACCGGCACCATCACGGTTCGCGCTGCCCGCGAGAGCCGAAACATCGTCCTTGAGGTGATTGATGACGGCGCAGGATTAGATAGGCAAAAAATCATTGAAGTGGCTCAGAAAAAAGGGCTGGTCGCAGAGCCACAAAAGTTAACGGACCAGGAAATCTATCAATTGATCTTTGAGCCCGGGTTCACCACGGCAAGCGAGGTCAGCAACATGTCCGGGCGCGGAGTTGGCATGGATGTAGTCCGGCGTAACATCCAGGGGTTGCGCGGAAGCGTGCATGTTACCAGCCAGCCGGGCGTGGGAGTCACAGTGCGAATCCGGCTACCGCTCACGCTGGCCATCATTGAAGGTTTCGGCGTAGGTGTGGGCAATGAAACCTATGTCATTCCCGTTGACCAGGTGATTGAGTGCGTGGAATTGGCGAAGGAAGACCACGAAAACGCCCGCAAGGACGGGGTGCTGCAACTGCGCAACGAGCCTCTCCCCTTCATTTATTTAAAAGATCATTTCGGGCTGCCGGGAGAACGCGGCGCACGGCAAAGCGTGGTGGTGGTGCAAAACGAAACCGGCCGCGTGGGCCTGGCCGTGAATGAGCTTTACGGGGCGACGCAAACCGTCATTAAGCCCCTGCCGGCCATTTTCAAGGATGTTGCCGGAGTATCAGGCTCAGCAATTTTGGGTAATGGCCGAGTAGCGCTGATTCTGGATGTTCCGGCGCTGTTCCGCGATTTCCGCATGCAGGAAGCGCATGCAGGTTAAGTTCTTCAAATCAGAAAAAAAGTGGAAAGATCAAAACGGGGAAAGATTAAATGAACAATAAGTGGATCGCAAACCTTTCAGTAGGCAAACGGCTTTTCCTGGGCTTTGGCCTTGTGCTGGCCCTCACCGCAGGCATTGGTTTAATTGGCTGGAACTACACCCATACCATGGCCAATGAATTTGACAGCCTGTACACGGATAATCTTCAGTCAGCCGTGCATCTTTCGAACGCAGAGCGGGGATTATGGGAGCTTCGCTTCGGCATCGCCAACTATGAGGGTTGGAATGTCACGGACCGCGCCAAGATTCGGGCCGAGGAAACCAAATGGATGAGCCAAATTGCGGAAAATATGAAAGCCTATGGCCAGGGCAACCGGACGAAGGCAGAGAAAGAAACCCTGGCGGAGTTTGACGACTGGTATACCAAATACCTGGCAGCGCGTCCGCATTGGTTTGAGTTGATCGATCAGGGAAAACATGACGAAGCACATGAATACCGCGCGCAGACGACCAATACTTTTGCCCCGAATGCCGTCAAGACCCTGGGTAAGCTGATCACCATTCAAAATGACCTGGGCGATTCGAAGCGCGCCCAGGTAAATTCGGAAGCCAATTCTTCGCTGCAAATGATCCGGATCTTGCTGTTGCTGGCCATCATAGCGGGCCTGGCGATGGCATTCATCGCCACGCGCAGCGTAACTCTTCCTGTGACCGCGCTGGCCACGCATCTGTCGGAACTGGCATCGGGCGGCGGCGACCTGACGAAGCGCATGGCAGTGAATTCCAAAGACGAAGTCGGGCAGATGGGCGTCTCGCTCAACACGTTCCTGGAAAAACTGGAGAAAATCATCGTCGATGTAAAGAGCGGAGCAAGCGCCATTGCTGTTGCGTCGCAACAAGTGGCGTCGTCTTCCTCTTCCCTGTCACAAGGGACGAGTGAGCAGGCCGCTTCAGCGGAAGAAACTACCAGCAGCCTGGAAGAGATGAGCGCCTCAATCCAGCAGAACTCGGATAACAGCCGCCAGATGGAGCAGGTGGCCGCCAAGGGCGCACGCGAGGCGGAACAGAGCGGCAAGGCCGTAAACCACACGGTGGATGCAATGAAGTCGATTACGGAGAAAATTGACATCATCGATGAGATTGCCTATCAGACCAATCTGCTGGCCCTGAACGCAGCTATTGAGGCAGCGCGTGCCGGAGAACATGGCAAGGGTTTTGCCGTTGTAGCTACGGAGGTGCGCAAGCTGGCGGAACGCAGCCAGGCAGCGGCCAAGGAGATCAGTTCGCTGGCCACGGACAGCGTCAAAGTGGCAGAGAACTCCGGCAAGCTGCTGGATGAACTGGTGCCATCCATTCAGAAGACCGCTGAGCTGGTGCAGGAGGTAGCTGCAGCATCACGCGAACAGTCCGCCGGCGTAGCCCAGATCAATAAAGCTATGGCGCAGGTGGACCAGGTGACCCAGCGCAACGCTTCTTCCGCGGAAGAGCTTTCCAGCACGGCAGAGGAGTTGGCGTCGCAATCGGAATCGTTGTTGCAACTGATGGATTACTTCAAAGTCAGCGGCGACTCCGGCTTTTCCTTCCAGCCGAAAGCGCGGGCGAAAGCGGTCTGGGTTGAAGCCGAGCTACATCCCAAGGCCATGCATGCGACCGCAGCCGGAGGGGGCAAGCCGAATGGCAAAGCCGAAGCGGACGCAACGAGCTTTTCACGTTTCTAGGGAGAAAGCCAATGGATACCGCCATTAAAGAAGCCGTAGAACGAGAGCAGTATTTGACTTTCTTCCTCGTCAATGAGGAGTGCGCCATCAGCATCCTCAAAGTCAGGGAGATCATTGAGTATGACACGATCACGACCGTGCCGAAGATGGCGCCGTGGATGCGAGGAGTGATTAATCTTCGCGGCTCCGTGGTGCCGGTCGTCGACCTGGCGGCGAAGTTCCGGATGGAACAGAAGCCGGTGGGAAAAACGACCTGCATTGTCATCGTGGAAGCGCAGTTCGAGGACCAGCAGACAACCGTGGGACTGATCGTGGATGCGGTGAGCCAGGTGATGGAACTCTCAGAGAATGACATTCAACCAGTCCCGGATTTTGGGACCAGCGTAAAGATGGATTACCTGATCGGCATGGCGCAGTCGGGGAAGAAATTCGCTCTTCTGCTGGACGTGGACAAGGTGCTGACCACGGAAGAACTGCGTGACTTGAGCATGGTTTCCAGCTCCATGGAAACCTCCGAGGCTGGTGAATTCAACAGAGCGGAAACACCCATGCTCAGTCCGGCGGAAGCTGGCCAAAACCTGAACCGGGAGAATTAAGACCGGTTATTTCCGAGAACGACAAATGAAAGCAAAGCATGTTGAAGAAGATGCCACGCCGAATCATGGCACCGGCATCAAAAAAATCCTGCTGGTGGATGATTCATCCACCTCGCGTATGACGGCCAGGATGCTCCTGTCCGGTCATGAATCCTATGTTCTTACTAGCGCTTGCGACGGCCAGGAAGGAGTAGAGAAGGCCATCGCCGAGCTTCCCAACCTGATACTGATGGATATCGAGATGCCGCGAATGAATGGAATCGAGGCATGCAGGCTGCTGAAGCAAAACAAGACGACCAAGAATATTCCCGTGGTTCTGTTGACGATGCGCGGTGAAGAGCAGTTCGTGCGTCAGGCCTATGCCAGCGGTTGCAATGAATTCCTGACCAAGCCTGTCAACGAACAGAAGCTGGCCATGGTAATCAAAAAATATCTTGGTTCCTAGGCTGAATTGTATCGGCTAAAGCTTCGAATCTTTTCTGGAATCATGCTGACGCAAGTTCTCTTGAAAGAGCTACAGAATCATGCAACCGATTGACATCGATTTGAGACCGGCCACAGCGGCCGAGTCACCCACCAAGCCGGCCGCCGCTTCGCTTGTCTCTTTTCAGGTACTCTCGCACGAGATTTCTGAAAAAGAATTTCTGCGCCTGCGCAACCTCGTCTATGAGGAGGCAGGCATATGGCTTTCGCAGGCCAAGAGCGCGCTGCTCGTCGGCCGGCTTGCCAAACGCCTTCGACACCACGGATTGAAATCGTTTAAGCAATACTACGATCTCGTCATCAATTCCCCGGAAGAACGCATTCAGATGCTGGATGCGCTTTCCACCAACGAGACCCGGTTTTTTCGCGAACCGCAACACTTCGAATTGCTGAAATCAGTAATTTTTCCAAAGTGGGCCGAAGAAGCCGCCACAGGCTACCGCAGCCGCAAAATCCGCGTGTTAAGCGCCGGGTGCTCCACCGGCCAGGAGCCCTATTCTCTGGCGATGATTCTTCTTGACCATTTCCCCGGCTGGGAAATAGAAATCATAGCTACGGATCTATCCACGCGGGCCCTGGAGATTGCCCGTGCCGGTATCTGGCCGGTTGCAAAGGCAGATGAAATCCCTTCTTCTTACCTTAAGGCCTTTATGCTTAAAGGATTTGCGGATCAGGCCGGCAGGATGAAAGCAGGGCCAGAAATTCGCTCCATTATCCGGTTTTTCCGCATGAATTTGAATGAGCCGGCGTATCCCTTGACGGGCAAATTCGAGATGATCTTTTGCAGGAACGTTCTGATCTATTTCGATCAACGCGGCCGTGAGCGAGTGGTACGCCGCCTGGCCAGTTTCCTTGCCCCTGATGGATACATCTTTCTGGGCCACGCTGAAAGCCTGCACTCCATGAGCGACCGTTTGCGGAGCATCATCCCCACGGTTTACGTCGGAAAAGATGATGCGACTTGTGATGCAAAACCATAGCAGCCGCTCTCCAATTCAAGTCCTTGTCGTAGACGACTCCGCGGTGGTGCGGCAGGTCATGCATGCCATTCTTTCCCAGGAACCCGATATGACGGTTGCTGTTGCATCCGATCCCCTGATCGCGATGCAAAAGATGAAGCAGGTGCGCCCGCATGTCATCGTTCTTGACCTGGAAATGCCCAGAATGAACGGGCTCACCTTTCTTCGTAAGATCATGGCTGAAGACCCGATTCCCACACTGGTATGTTCGGGAGTCGCCGCACGAGGCACGGAGAACGCTCTTGTGGCTCTGGAGGAAGGAGCTCTGGGCATTCTCACCAAACCCAAACTTGGGGTTGGCAATTTTCTTCACGAGTCCGCCCTGGCGCTCATTGATATGGTTAGGGAGGCAGCGCAGGCAAAAGTAAAGCAGCGGACGTCACTCCGCAAACTTCCAATCAGCCACCCGGCGGCTGTTTCAGCCGTACATTCGCCAACCGGACCGCAGGCCGGGACGATCGTTGCGATTGGCGCCTCGATCGGAGGAACGGAAGCACTGGCAAAGGTATTCACGGAACTGCCTGCGGATTCACCTGGCATCGTAGTGGTCCAGCACATGCCTGAGATCTTTACTTCAGCATTCGCTAACCGCTTGAATGACTTGTGCCGGATCGAGGTGAAGGAGGGCGAAGATGGCGACCAAATTACCCGAGGACGCGCCATCATCGCGCCGGGAAACCGCCATCTGTCTATAGTGAGGCGGCGTGGAGCTTTCTATATTGAGCTGAGCGACGGACCTTTGGTCTCGCGCCATCGTCCCAGTGTCGACGTCCTTTTCCAATCCGTCGCTTCTGCCGCCGGCGCAAACGCTCTGGGAATCATTCTCACGGGAATGGGAAATGATGGCGCATCCGGGTTGCTCTCTATGAAACGCGCCGGCAGCAGTACCATTGCTCAAGACGAAAAGAGCTGCGTCGTCTTTGGAATGCCAAAAGAAGCAATTTCTGCCGGAGCTGTTGACACCGTTGCTCCACTGGCCTGCATTCCGAATCTAATTATGGCTTGGGCGAGCTCTGCTCGCCTGAAACAATAAATGAAAATCCCGCTATTAAACAATGCCTGCGAAGTTGTCGAAAACGAAATTTATCTCAGCAGAAAAACGCACCGCTAGGAAGGCGTGGGTTTCCGGTTCAGCCCACGCCCTGCTCAGCTCTACGGCACCAGTGATTCCAACAATTCCTATCTGGCCGCCGTTGCCACAGACGGTTCGGGCAGACCTCAGCGGCTATTGGAGGGTCGCAATCTCATTCCTAGTGACTGGTCGCGCGATGGCCGCTCCATCGTTTACATGGATTTTCAGAACGGGTTACCTGAGTTGCAGGTCTTTGACTTGGGAAGCCATTCGAGCAAGGCTTACACCAGCGGCGCTGAGGCCCAGATCTCTCCTGATCAGAAGTGGATCGCTTTCGCCCAGCCCGGAACCGAGGCAGGAGGCTTCAATTTAATGGTGGCGCCATTTCCCGGACCAGGCGGGATGATCCAAGTCTCAAATCACAGTGGCGCGCAGGTGCGCTGGCGCGGGGACGGCAAAGAGATCTTCTACATCAGCCCCGACAAAAGCTCATGGCGGTTTCCATCGATAGCTCGCAAGGCAAGCTGGTGGCTGGTGTTCCCCATGCGCTTTTCCAGACGCGCATCGTCGCATCGCGCTTCGTTATGCTCCGGTACGCTGTTTCGGCTGATGGCAAGCGCTTCCTGATCAAGTCGCTTCCCTCTGTCGGAGCGACGCCATTGACTGTGCTTGTGCGAAATGAGTAGGTTCTCGATTCGCTGATTTTTGCAGTTTAGTGACGTTGCGGGAAATCTCATATTTTCAATCTTTTGTTGATCTCGTCTAAGGCTTTCACAGCAACGATTCGCCCCTATTGCTGGTGCCGGTGATCCTGCTCGCCGAGCGGTGAACACTGAGCCTATACTGGAGAGTAATACCCCTAAACAATAGGCAAACTTCTGCGATCATCAATCTATATTTTCAGGATTGGTATTTGTTCAGGTGTGAAAAATCAGTTCGACAAAATGTTCTTGAAGGTCGTTTACGAGCGGAATAGCTTTGTCGGAGTGTGCGATACCATCCAGCATCATCTGTGATTTGCTAGCGCCGTCCGAGTTTTGGGTAGCAGTTATGTGGTACACCGTTTCATGGAAGCGGTAATGTACTTTGAATCCGGACCAGTTCGCCGGGAAGCATGGCGAAAGATGAAGCTTGTCCACTTCCAGGCGCAAGCCCAGCAGGGATTCAATCACCAGCCGGTACATCCAGCCGGCGGAGCCGGTATACCAGGTCCAGCCGCCCCGACCAATGTGCGGAGCCACGGCATAAATATCGGCGGCCATCACATAAGGCTCCACTTTGTAAGTTGCAATCCCTTCTGGGGAGCTGGAATGGTTGACCGGATTGATCATGTTAAACAGTTCCCATGCGCGATCACTGTGGCCCATGGCAGCAAAAGCCATCGTGGCCCAGATCGCGGCGTGGGTGTATTGTCCACCATTTTCGCGCACACCCGGAACATATCCTCTTATATAGCCGGGATCGAGTTCGCTCTTGTCGAAGGGGGGTGCGAGCAGTTTGATCAGCGCATGATCGCGATCCACCAGATGTTTGTCCAGGGCGTCCATGGCCTTTCGGGTACGCTGCTCATCGCCCGCGCCCGACAGCACTGACCAGCTCTGTGCAATGGAATCGATCTGGCATTCGGGGTTGGTGGAGGAGCCCAGCGGTGAACCATCGTCAAAGTAGGCACGACGATACCATTCGCCGTCCCACGCGTTCTCCTCGATACTGTGGCGCAAATGGCTTGCTTCAGATAAACATTTGCCGGCAAATACTGAATCGCCACGGCGCGAGGCGAGTTCAGCAAAGCGCGCCAAAACTTCATGCAGAAAAAACCCCAGCCAGACGCTTTCACCTTTTCCGTGTTCACCAACAAGGTTCATGCCGTCATTCCAGTCGCCGGAGCCAATCAGTGGAAGGCCGTGCTCGCCGCGCTTGAGTCCGGCAAGAATCGATTGCACACAGTGGTCATACAAAGTACTGACCGTCTCGGATCGTCCCGGCAGATCGTAATAGGAATCTTCTTCCGGGTTTACCTGGCGGCCTTCTAGAAAAGCAACTGATTCGTCAAGAACTCCGACGTCTCCTATCGTCGCGACATAGCGGCAGACGGCCAGCGGCAACCATAGGAAGTCATCAGAGCAGTGCGTGCGCACACCGCGCCCAGATGGAGGATGCCACCAGTGCTGCACGTCTCCCTCACGGAACTGGCGCGACGCACAAAGCAAAAGCTGTTTGCGAATCAGGCTGGGCTCGGCGTGCACCAGCGCCATCACATCCTGCAATTGGTCGCGGAAGCCAAAAGCGCCACCCGATTGGTAATATCCGCTGCGCGCCCACAGGCGGCATGCCAGTGTCTGATATAGCAGCCATCCGTTCGCCATGACATTGATAGCTGGATCAGGCGTATCGACATTCACCGCTCCCAGAGTATGTGTCCAATAATGCCAGACTTCTTCCAGAGATGTGCGGGACGCTTCTGTACCGCGAAAACGCTGCAGCAGGTCTGCGGCGTCCGACATTCCCTGCCCGACACCCAGGACAAAGATGATCTCTCGCTCCTGTTCATCCAACAACTCGAAAGGAACCCGGATAGCAGCGCAAGGATCTAGACCGGGTCCCATTTTCCCGGACAGGCGCGTCTTATACATCCCGGCGGGATTCGCAAGTGTGCCGTTCCGGCCCAGAAACTCAGTGCGATCCCCGCTGATGGTCCTGCTACTCTGATTGACGTCAAAGAAAGCGACGCGATCGGAAAATTCTGCGTTGTAAGTGTTGCGTGCCAGCAGCGCCCCAGTGCCCGGATCAACCTCAGTGGCCACATGCATGTTTGACTTTGGCAGCGTGTCGCCTAAAAGCCATTCCACATATCCGGTGACGGAGAGCTTGCGGGTGCGCCCGGAGTGATTGCTTATTTTCAGAACTGAAAACTTTACGGCAGCACCTGGCGACACATATACCTGTAACTCTGAAGTAATGCCATCTTCTGAGTGCTCGAAGATGCTATATCCGAAACCGTGGCGGATCACGTAAGGGCCGGTGCCGCGGGTTGGCAGCAATGTCGGCGACCAGAAACTGCCACTTTCTTCATCGCGTAGAAAAAACGCCTCTCCGCTGGCATCCGTCACGGGATCGTTGTGCCAGGGGGTGAGACGGAACTCGTGGGCATTTTCTCCCCATGTATATGCCGATCCGCTTTCAGAGATCACCGTGCCAAATTCTGAATTGGCGATTACATTCACCCATGGGGCCGGAGACATTTGGCCGGGTGGCACAGTGATCACATATTCACGGCCATCGCGGGTGAATCCACCGAGCCCGTTGAAGTGGACCAGATCGCGCGGCTGCGGCTTTTCGCGCTGAGTGGGCGCTCTGCGGGTGGCTCTTCTCACCTGCATAGCCGGAATTTCAGCCTCCACGGAACGGCGTGTGCTGATCTGTGCGTTCAGCGGGCCACGCTCATCTGTGATAATGGCCCTGGCCACAGCTTGAAAGAGAAGGCGGTCTTCAGCCGACATTTGTTCGGCCACGCGGACAAAAATCTCGCCTCCGCGTTCTTCTGGATTGGCTTGAACACCCGCAGCCACCAGGTCCGTAATGCGTTCCTGCAACTGCTGCCTGTATCCGGCGTGGTCTTCATTCCAGATCATCAGGTCCACGGCAAGGCCTTTCAACCCCCAATAAGCGTGGGCCTGAACCAACTGGCGCACCAGTTCGATGTTGGCCACGTCGCTAATCTGCAGCAGCAGAATAGGCAGATCACCAGAAACCGAGTAGCCCCACAATCCCGACTGAGTACGCGTATTGCTGCCAAGCACGGAAGCATCGGCGCGCAGTGAGGGATTGGCATAAAGAATGGAGCTGGCGAGCCGTCCATAACTTTGTGTGTCGGCTTCGGTGGCATTGAGTTGCCGCAGGAGCACCTGGCCATGTGTCCATGCAAGATCAAAGACGCGATCAGCCAGATGACGGTCCTGATATTTATCCACCAGTTGCAGACAGCGGTCTCGAGTTTCGCCGACTCCGGAGACATGGTTGGCAGTGGCGGATTGCCCCGGTTCCAGAGTGATGCGGTGGCGGATGGCGACAATTGGATCAAGCACAGAGCCATGACTGCCGGACAGCGGTGCGTCGCCGGTCAACGCTTGGGGATTGGCAACTGTCCGTCCCCGCCCGATGAACTGCATTCGGTCGGTTTCGTAGGAGACAATTCCCGCGGCGGCTCCGTGCACAACCATCAGGTGAAACATCCAGGGCGACTGTTCATGTTTGGATCGAGGCCGTCGCGTGCACAGAATCGCACGGCGCTTTTCCAGTATTTCCGTTTGTACAAAGAGATTGCTGAACGCGGGATGCAGGGCATCTGAGGCCGCCGAGGCAAGCACAACCTCCGCATAGCTGGTCATCTCAATCACCCGGCGTTTCTTCGTCCGGTTGGTGAGCGTGATTCTTCGCAACTCAATGTCATCCTCCGGAGAAACCGCAATCTCGGTATGCGATTCCAGTTCGTCCTGACGACAGCGAAACTCAACCTTCGCTTCCGAGAAAATAGACTCGTAGTGTTCCAGCGGTTTGACTGTGGGCTGGTGTGCGGAAGACCAAAACCTGCCTGTGGCAATATCTCGGATGTAACAGAACGTTCCCCAGGAATCCCGCGTCGTGTCTTCACGCCACCTGGTTACCGCCATATCTTTCCAGCGGCTGTATCCTCCGCCCGCATTGCTGACCATGACGTGGTATTTCCCGTTAGAAAGCAGTTGCACCTCAGGAACAGGGGTGTTGGGGCTGCGAAATACGCGCACTGAGGATTCCTGACCGTCGGTATCAATCCTGCGCGTTTCCGGCAGTTCCTCTGGCGAACTATAGAGAGCCTTCGCTTTGGGAACTTTTTCATGCAGAAGCAGTGCAGTGGCCTGGAATATCGGCACGGACTCAAATCGGCGTTGCATGGGCCGGTCAACCAGAACATGGGCGAGAGCGAGCAGGCTCATCCCCTGATGATGGGCCATGTGGGACCGCACAATCGCGTTGGGTTGGCCGCGCGGCACGCGCGAAGGGGTGTAATCAATTGCCTCATAGAAACCGTAACTGCCTTCAAAATGGGAAGCTGACAATCGCTGCAGGTTGGCGCAGGCTGCTTGCGGATCAACCAAAAGCGCCAGTCCCGTTGCATATGGCGCGATAACAGTGTCTTCAGCGAGTCCCCGTTTCAATCCCAGGCCGGGCACGCCAAAAGCCCGATACTGGTAATTCATATGCACATCCGTGGCGTTGTAACCGGATTCCGAAATGCCCCAGGGAACGTTGCGGCTGGCGCCATACTCAATCTGCCGCTCCACTGCCGCCTTGTAACTTTCATCGAGCAATGTGTTGGCGTAGGTTGGCATCACCAGCACCGGCATCAGATACTCAAACATCGACCCATCCCATGACAGCAAAGTTGGTCCGGCTGAAGAGTGGGTGAGCTGGCGCCCCAGCGAAAACCAATTGTCCTGCGAGATCTGACCCTGAGCAATGGCGACGAAACTTGCCAGCCGGGCTTCCGACGCCAGCAGATCGTAGTAACTTGCATCACGACGATGATCGCTGACGTTGTACCCAATCGACATCAAGTGGCGCCCTTCGTCATAGAGGAAGCCGTATTCAACACGGGCAAAATCGCTGCACAACCGGGTGAGCCGGTCAATCTCTGCCATCCGGGCGCGCGCACGGTCAACACCCTCGCGGACGAGTGTGGATGCTTCCTCCAGCCACCGGCGCGCGGGCTCTCCGGTCTTGTCCAATGCGGACAGCGACTCCGTATCCAAAGAGGCAAGATCGCGCAGAGTTGGAACCGTGTCCAGGGGCAAGCCATTGTGTTCATCCGGGACATTTGCAATCTCGATCCAGGGCACGAGGTAAATAAGATCGTCAAGAGCGGTGTGGCAATGCTGAACCAGCGTGTCCGCCCAGCGAACTGTCTGGCTTTCCGCGGGACCAGTCACGACCTTTCTGATCAGTGCAGCTTTCGCAGCCAACTGCTCAAGAGCGGTATGGGTAGCCCGCAAGTCAGCTGGCGGTGAAACTCGTAAAGCCTCCAACTCTTGCCGCAGATCGGTAGCTGGAGCCATGGCTGCTTTCGTCTGCTCATTGTCCTGCAGGGCAGCTTGCTTTGCTTGATCAATGAAAACCCCAAGCGTATCAATCAGGCCGGCAAAGAAGCGTGGCGCAAGAAGCGGCTGGTCTGCCAGCGCGGCTATTCCTGGCTCCAGGGTCAGCACGTGGGCAACAAGATTTCCGCTGTCGACGGTGGAGATATAACGGGGAAATAGCGGTTTTAAAGTAAGCGTGTCATACCAGTTGAAAAAATGCCCTCGATGGCGATCCAGGGAAGACATGGTGGCAAAAGTCATGGCGGTACGTTCCAGCAGTTGGGCCGCTGGAATATATCCTGTGTCATAGGCAGAGAGGTTTGCCAGCAGGGAAAGCCCCATGTTGGTTGGCGAAGTGCGATGTGCAACGGTGGGTACCGGACTTTCCTGAAAGTTATCGGGGGGAAGCCAGTGATCTTCCGCTCCAACGAACTTTTCAAAGAATGACCATGTCTTGCGTGAGAGTTTACCGAGAAAAACGATCTGCTCGGGCGATAGCATGATCGCGTCTCGCTTCAGCGGCAGACTAATCCACCAGGCCACGGCAGGGGCTGCAAACCAGAGCAGTAGCAACGGTGTTGCCACGCTCAGAGCAACAGGCCGCACGATGGCAAGATACAACGCCACAGCCGTGGCGAAAGCGGGAGCCGGCCACATGATGACAAAGTGATCGCCGAGGCCAGAACGCTCCTTGTGCTTGTGCTCGCTGGAAGCGTTCCACTCCAGCAGATGCCGATGCGAAAAAAGGACTCGCCAGTGCGCGCGCAGGATGGCGTCAAGGCTGAAGAAAGCTTCGTAAGGCAAACAGGCCAGAGTGAATAACCCCTGGGCAAAATGACGTCCAAACGCCCCTCCCACTTCGGACAAATGCTGCCCAGGCGTCATGTCTTCAGGTTTTCGCAACAGATCAAAGAAAGCACCCAGAACAATCGGAGCAAATATCGCGCCAATGATGGTGAGCGTCCATGCCCAGATTGGCGATAGTCGCATCCAGGTCAGGAGCAGAAGAAGGGCCAGAACAACCGGCACCAGGCTGCGGCGAAGATTGTCGACGATCTTCCATCGCGACAGGAGCGACAGCGGGTTCTTGAGAGCGTTGCGCTCCGGTCCTGGAACTTGCGGAAGAATCCAGCGGGCAATCTGCCAGTCTCCACGAATCCAGCGGTGGCGTCTCGCCACGTCGGCGTCATAGGTCGCGGGATAATCTTCATAGAGCTGCACATCGCTCAGCAGTCCGGAACGGACGTAGCAACCTTCGATGAGATCGTGGCTAAGAATGCGATTTTCAGGAAAACGTCCGCCTATGGTTTGCTGAAAGGCGTCGACGTCATAGATTCCCTTGCCGATGAAAGAACCTTCGCCGAAAACATCCTGATAAACATCCGACACTGCGCGGGTATATGGATCGATCCCAGGTTCACCGGCCCAAAGCCGCGCGTAACGCGAATGATTTGTGCCGGGAAGGCTCACGGCGACGCGCGGCTGAAGGATGCCATATCCTTCCGTAACGCGCTGCTTTGCGCCGCTGTAGTCAGGATGGTTGAGAGGGTGTGCCATGGCGCCCACGAATTCACGAACGGAGTCGCGCGGCAGCTCAGTATCAGTATCGAGTGTAACGACATAGCGAACACCTTGAAGAATGGCAGTTCTCCCGGTAACGCGCACAAAGTGGTCACCGGGCTGGCCGCGCAGGAACGAGTTCAACTCCTCAAGTTTGCCGCGCTTGCGCTCGTAGCCCATCCATAGTCGTTCACGGTTATTCCAGCGGCGGGGACGGTGCAGCAGGAAGAAGATATCGGTCGCCTGGTTGCTGTATTTCCTGTTTAGGTCTGCGATTCCACGCTGAGCGAGATTAAGAAGCATCTCGTCTTCCGGCATGTTTTCCTGGGCGGCATCATGAAAATCCGACAAAAGAGCGAAGTGCACATTCTCATCTCGATTGGCCAGAAACCGCACCTCCATGGCTTCCACCAGTTCAGCCACGTTCTCGCTACTGGTGAGCATGGTTGGAACCACAACGAGTGTGCGCAGCTCGGGTGGAACGCCCTGCGACAAGTCCATCCGCGGCAATAAGCTTGGCACGGCCAGTTGGGTCATCAGCCAGTTGAGCAGCGTGACGACAAACTGACTGGCAACAATCAAGCTTAAAACTGTCACAAGCGCCAGGGCCGTTCCATGAACGCCATTGGCGCGCGCCTTGACGAGAGAGATCCCACTGATCAACGCGCTGCCAAAAAAGATGGAGCCCAGATACAGCAGCAAGGCATGCTGCCGGTCGAAGCCTTGCAAAGATCGCGCGATAGATCCACGCATTGAAACCGCGTGTTCCAGTGTCGGACGTCCTTCACCAACCAGATAGAATCCAACATGTCCGGCACGGCTTTCTTTCTGATCTGAGCTCTCCTTTGCCAACCGGACCGCCTGTTCCGCCACCTCACCTTCCGTGGACCTGCTGTTCCGCGCGATACTTTCCACCACGTGCCGGTAGCGATCGCGTGTGGCAAAGCTCATTTTGCCGTACACGCCCTGGGGATCTTCCAGCAATGTACGCTCGACGATGCTGGTGGCCTCAACAAACTCCCGCCAATTACTTGCGTCGAGGAACCTGAGGCTGGCGATGCTGTTGCTGATGGAAACCTGTTCTGTGGCCTGCAGCTGGTTTTCAGACCGCACCAGTTGAGCAATGGTGTTGCCCGTCTCCGATAGACGTTGTTCAATCCATGTGAGCGGCAAGGCAAGGGCCGGGCCTTGTCCCTGTAAACGGCGCGCCAGTTCGGCAATAAACGAACTCACCATGGGAGGGTCTGACCGCGCCATATCTGCAATGACGAGAATCAGGTTCTTGGGGTCTTTTTCGGCGACCTCCGTCATCCTGTTGGCCCAACTGTCCGCCAAGTTACGGTAACGACGATCCGCGGCGATAACCGCGGCCACGCGCCGCAGATTTTCAATGAGCGCCAGCCTCAACATGATGGGAATGGCCCATAGTTCGCCTAGATTCAGGCGCGTGACAGTCTGGTACGCCGCGATGAAGCCGCTGAGGCTCTCCGGATCAACGCGTGCATCAGTGTGCGAGATCGTTTCCAGTGCCAGGTCGTATACGCGAGGCAGACCTGCGGATGGCCCCTTCAGCAGACGCGGAAGGACCTGGCTGTAGCCTCTTGGCAAGTGTCGCCGGGCGGTCCGAATCTGCTGTTCGATGAGATAGAAATTATCGAGCAGCCATTCTCCGGCTGGCGCAATACGCCGGTTCGCCTTGGTGGCTGTCGTCAGAAGATGGCAGGTTTCATTGAGGATTTTTTCATTGTCCGCAAGTCGCGCCAGAAGCTGGTCAGGCGCCCACCCGTCGGCAATTGAGTGCATAGCCGCCAGGCTCTTGCCGTGCTGCTTCATCTGCTCTTTACTGAACAACTCTGAGCGTAGCGGCGCTTCTTCCTCAGGCCTCGGCTTCCACAGGCTCCTGCGTAAACGCCCCCCAAGATGGAGGAAATTACCGTGCGTTGTACTCAATCAATCAGCTCGTTTCTGAGATTTTCTGAAGACGTGCGCCTAGCTGCGCCTGGCACCACCATGTGAAGAAGCGCATGGTGAGCCCGGGGAAGTAATACCTGCTAAAAAAAACTCCTGCCTTTACTGTACGCTATGCGCGAACAGGGGGGAGCATCAGTCAGCTGCAAACGAATCCGATCGATTTGATAGATTCTGGGCGCCGCGATCTTACTCGAAAGTAATCTGAAGTGACTAACAAGACTCGCATTCCCAAAAACATCTATTTGCGGAACACCGACTTGCGACGATTCAATGCCATGTGGAATAAGTATCCTCGACAGGTTCCGAAGTGTTTTTGGAACAGCTTTGATTGTAGGTTTTGCTTACGCGGTCAGGCTGATCATTGTGGGCCGATCTCACACGGAAAACTTTGGATCACCTTCCACCACCTTGGTTTCCAGCTTGGGTGTTTCGCCTTTACGCCATAGTGGTGAGTGGAACTTGACGCGATAGTTCAGAGGGCCGCCGTCGGGGCTGTCGTGACGCTCAACGGGCCGCTCGATGCAGACAAACTCCGTCTCCATGTCATTGCTGCTGACGCGCACCACTGCATACCCGTGCCCGCCCGCATCGAGAAAAGTAATGTGAGGAGACATTTGCCGGTTCGATAGCTCCCTGGCCTTGTTGATGTCGCCAGACTTCACGTATTCCAGGCAGGACCGCACGCCATGCCGCAGCTGCATGTTGATCATGGGCTGGGGCGCCTGGTCCTGCGGCCCCTGTCCAACATAAATGGGCCGAAGCGGCTCGTCCTTGGGGAAGCGATATTGGTTCCCTTCCCATGGTCCCGGGGTTGAAATGGAGCCCACGATAAAAGCCAGTCCTATCGGTTCAAACTTCTTGGGTGGCAGGGACTTGGCAGAAAAGCCGGCCCAGAAAGAATGACGGTCGCCGGCCACGCTGGCAAAGCCAGTAATGCCATGCTCCCGGATGAAATCATAAATCTGGCCTCTTTCCAGGAACGCAGTCGAAATATCGCCGGCGAACGAGAGTGCGTAGTCCTGTCCCGGCCACTTCTTGGGCATCAGTCCTTCAGGCAGGTTCTGGGGATCAACCCGCTCTTCCTGGGTGCCGGTAGTGCTTCCCCATATTTTCCACGTTGCCTTTGAGTTCCTGAGCTGTTCCAGGAACCAGGCCTTTTGCTCAGCGCCTAAGATGGTTTGCGGAGGCCCGTCTTTGCGGAAGTTGGGGATCTCCTTTTCTCCCACGCGGATGGTCTGTGGAGGCTTTCCGTTGTTGTAGTCGCGGCCGCCATCCAGGATCTCGATGACTTCCTGTGGGGAGAAAAGGCTGAAGTCTTTGTCGTCCAGGCCGTCCGCTTCAGGACGCCCGAACGGGTCTTCCGATCGATAGCTGCGTTCGTCTGTGATGATCACGTCCAGGTGCTTGCCCCAGCGTAAAGTGCGATAGCCCCGCAAACTTCCGATTGCAGCCAGATTGTTCGGCTCCTGGCCAAGACCGTGGTCGTCAAACTTTGTGATCGGAGTATCCACTACTTTGGGCGCCCCGAAGGTGGCCAATGAAGGGCCGCTGCTCTTGATCATCCGCGCTGGCTGAAACTCAAATAATGCCTGCATGGCCGCGACTTTTCTCGTCTGCGCCGGACGGGTCTTCGGTCCAAACTTTTGGAAGCTCTGCCATCCTTGCCAGCTGAACTCGTGATTGTCCCACATGGGCACAAACGGAAAATGTGCACGCGCGTCCTGCAGCTCAGGGTCGTGCAGATACGCCTTATAGATGGCACGATAGTCGTCCACCGTGGTGGGGACATGAAAGTCGCCTATTTTTTCGCCGTTCGCATAACGGACTATGTCCTTTACTTGACGGAAGTAGTATGTCTTGCGGTCTTCCGGGTACCAAACCATCTCATAAAAGAAGTCGCCAAGGTGCAGCACAAAACCCAGCTTTTCGGCTTCAGGAGCACGGTCGTCCTCATAAATCATTCTTCGGTAGGCGTTTTGTGCGCCGAGGTTTGCGTTTTGACAGCTTACAAACGCAAAACGAACAGGCCGCGGATCATGATCGTCCGGTGCGGTGCGCGTCCGGCCGATTCGGCTGCCATTTCCGTCACTGTCAGTGAAGCGATACCAGTAGAACCGGGCCGGCTTCAACCCGCCAACCAGGACGCGGCAGGTCCAATCGGCGTCGGCCGAGATTTCTACACTCTTCGTCGCCACCACCCGGTGAAAATCCCGGTCTTCCGCCACCTCCAGCATCAGGTGCGATGGTTGTGGTTGGCCTTCGGGTGCCCTGCGCGTCCACAATAGGACGCTATTGCTGTTTGGATCTCCCGACGCGACTCCCTCCGGAAAGAGGTCTCGCCGTTCATGCCATGACAGGGTTGATGCTGTTGCGAAGTGCTTTGCCCAGACACCCGAAGCGCTGACAAGCATGGCGGTTTTCAAAAATTGTCGTCTCGTAATAGGAGCCATCTGCAAAGGCCTCAAATCAAATAAAGAGTGGTTTTTCACTTTGGCAGCCGGCGCGGCGCATGCCTCAAGGAGGTGAAAGCCCGCACCTGCTTCTTCTCTGACGAACTTCAAATGAATTGGTTATCGAGATGCCGGGGCGTTTGTTCCAGTTCGACAGGGCCATCATTTCGGCGTCACACTGAACCCATGCCCGCTCAGGGCCATTGGCGCGCTAACCCACGCTTCATATCCGAAACTTGAGGTTGCAATTGAGAATTTACATTACGCCAAGACTGGCATGACTGAGCAAGAATTAGACGGTTGGAGCACCACTGAGATGATTGAGTAGCAAGTAAATTGGTTCCGGCCTTCCTGTGTTCGGGACCAGGGAGTCGGAGGTTCAAATCCTCTCTCCGCCGACCAATTCATTCATTTTCGTTTTAAATAGCTGAAAACGCCGGTTCGAAAATCGACTGCTGGGGCCGATCGTTCGGATCGTCCTATATGTTTCGAGAGCTCGCAAGCATACCCAGGCACCCTGCCATGAAGTTCGAAAGTCGTCTGCTAGAGCCGACCAATCTTTTCAATTCGAACATTCTGAAATGTTCCGCCGTCTCGACACTTGAGGGAAACGAGTCTCGTTCAAGCTTGGTTGGCGCTGCCGCTATGCCTCACGCCAACAAATTCTCGATCTTCACAGGCAGCTCCCGCACGCGAACACCTGTTGCGTGGTAGACCGCTGCAGTGATCGCGGCAGCGACGCCGGCCAAGCCGATCTCGCCAATTCCCCGGGCGCCAACTTCGTTAACCTCTTTGTCAGGGTAATCCAGGAAATGCACCTCGATTGGCGGTGCGTCGGCGTTCACCGCGACCACATAGTCGGCTAGATTGCTATTGATTGGCGCGCCGTTCTGCGGATCGTACGACGTGTGCTCTAACAGCGCCATGCCGATTCCCATCACAACCCCGCCCACAATCTGGTTCCGTCCGGCCAGAGGATTAATAATCCGGCCCGCATCCATGACAGTCACAACACGGCTGACCCGTAACCGAGCGATCTCCGGCTGCCATGTCACTTCAACGAATTGAGCTCCCCAGGAGTGCGTCGAAAACTTCGGTTTAGGGTTACCGAAAGTCGCTTCGGACTTCCCGCTGCCGCTGACCAGGCGGAGGTTGGCTCGGCGGAGCACATCGGCGAAGGGGACACCTTTAGCAGCGCCATCGGCCTTCACAAAGACCCGGCCGTCTTCGAACGCCAGATCGTCGGGCTTGTGCTTCTCAAATGGCGACCCCGGCGTTGTTGCCGCAACCATTATCAATGAGTTAATAGCACTGTCCGCGGCTGCAAAGACGGCCGGGACTACCGATTCTGTCGCCATGGAGCCGCCTGAGAGCGGGCCTTCCGGCAGCGACGTATCGCCCAGCGCGACTTCGACCTTGCCGACCGGCACGCCGGTCTTCTGCGAGGCGAGTTGCGCGAGGATCGTGTACATTCCAGTCCCGATGTCCTGCGTGGCAGATGCGACGCGCGCCGTGCCATCGTCACGGAGTTCCACGCTCGCCGCGGAGGAGAATCGGCCGGCGATCCACGAGCAACCTGCCATTCCCCAGCCCAGTGTCAAGCCGTCGCGTTTCATTGATCCGACCTCAGGCGAGCGCCTGGACCAGCCAAACTTTTCTGCCCCGAGTTGGAAGCACTCGACGATGTGGCGCGATGAGAACGGAACGCCCAACGACTCATCGATCTTCGGTTCATTAAGGATGCGGAGTTTTACCGGGTCGATCTTGAGTTGATCGGCCAGTTCGTTCATCGCCGACTCGGTCGCGTAAAGCCCGGGAACCCGGCCAGGACCACGCATGTCAGCACCTGCGCCCACGTTGCGCCTGGCGCGTCCGAACGTCACGCGGAGGTTGGGCACGCTGTATTGAAAGGGCGTGGCCTCGCCGCAGTCTTCGTGATGCGCCTCGAGCATTGACCGCTGATAGATGTAGTCGTGCTGAAGCGAGAGCAGCTTACCGTCTTTCGCAGCTCCGATGCGGACGCGTTGCTGGGTGCGCGGGCGATGACCGACGCTCTGGAACATCATTTTGCGGCTGAGCACGAGTTTCACCGGCTTGCCCACCTGCCGAGCCGCGGCCGCGGCGAGGGCACACTGCGTCCATGGCCACAACTTGCTGCCGAAACCCGAGCCGACAAACTTAGTGATGACGCGAACGTTTTCATTCGGCAATCCGAACATCTGCGCAAGCACGCCACGGAGGTTGACAACTCCCTGCGACGACTCATACAACGTCAGCGTCGAGCCCTCCCAGATAGCGGTTGTTGCATGCAACTCAAGCGGGTTGTGTGTCTCAGATGGCGTGACGTAGGTTTGGTCGAGCTTGACCGGAGAGTTCGCGAAAGCAGCGTCCGGGTCTCCACGGTGGCTGTCCAAGCGATGCCGGGGGCCAAAAGTGGTAATCACCTGGTCAGGCTCGTCATCCGCTTTGAGAGCGGTCTCGACGTTCGGCTTTTCCTTCGAGTACGTCGCGCGAACCGCATCTGCAGCGGCCTTGGCGGTCTCGAACGTGTCCGCTACAGCCAGGGCGATGTATTGGCCGTAGTACCGCACGACATCGTCCTCGAATGGCGGACGCCGCTCTTCGCAGACACCTGAGAATCCTGGCCCCGGCGTCGAACGGAAGATCTTTCCGATGTTCTCGCGATGAAAAATTGCGCGCACGCCCGGCATCTTCTCGGCCGCGGCCGTGTCGAGTTTGACCACTTTGCCGTTGGCGATTGTCGCCTCGACCGGGACGGCGAACAACATCCCAGGAAAGTGAAAGTCAGATGTGTACTGCGCCAGTCCGCTCACTTTACGCGGTCCATCCACGCGAACCGTATCGCGGCCGATGGGCGAAGCAGTCGTGGAATTTTGCGGCGTCGGCATAATTTTCTCCTTCGGTGGGATCAACCGTTTGCTGCCGTTTGCAGAGCATGCACCAGGCAGCGCTTGGCCAGCTCGATCTTGAATCCGTTCTCGCTCTGCGCTTTGGCTCCGTGCAAGGCAGCTTCTGCGGCATTGCGAAAGTTCGCGGCATTCGCCGGCTTGCCGGTAAGAGCGGCTTCGGCTTCGCGGGACCGCCACGGCTTAGTGCCTACGCCGCCCATAACGATACGTGCGTAAGTCACATTGCCGCCCCCGACGTTGATCACGATGGCCGCCGACGCCAGGGCAAATTCATACGACGCCCGGTCACGCAGCTTGAGATATGTCTGTTTGCTGCCCGCTCTAGGCGGCGGCAGTGTTACGTGCGTGATGAGATCACCGGGCTCAAGCACAGTTTCGCGATGAGGTGTGTTTCCCGGCAGAAGATGAAAGTCGCCGAAAGCAACCTCGCGCGAACCTTTCTGCCCCTGGATATGGATGGTTGCTTCCAATGCTGCCATGGCTACACACATGTCCGAAGGATTTGTGGCGATGCAATGATCGCTTGTGCCCAGGATTGCCAGCATGCGGTTGGCTCCGGTGATAGCCGGGCAGCCTGTTCCGGGTTCGCGCTTGTTGCAGGGCATCGCGGTGTCGCGGAAATACATGCAGCGAGTTCGCTGCAGCAGGTTGCCGGCGGTCGTCGCCAGGTTGCGCAGCTGTGCCGATGCGCCGGAAAGAATAGCCAACGAGAGTACAGCATAATCTCGCTGCACCCTGGGGTGGTTCGCGAGATCGGAATTTCGCACGGTGGCGCCGATCTTCAAACCTCCATTCGGCAGTTCTTCAATCTTGTCGAAGGGCAGCCGGTTGATATCGAGCACGCGTTGCGGCGTTTCGACCTCCAGCTTCATCAGATCGATCAATGTCGTGCCGCCTGCCAGAAACCTTATGTCCGCCCCTTGTTGCGCCGTCTTTGCCTGCGCGGCAGTCGCAACCGCCGCCGCCGCATTCTCGGGACGCTTGAATTCAAATGTACGCATAAAGATCCCTCCTGTTCGGGGGTTAGGTGTTTTTGCGAACCTGTTGGATTGCCGCAACGATGTTGGCGTAGGCGCCGCAGCGGCAGATATTGCCGCTCATCAGTTCTTTGACCGACGCGTCGTCAGGACCGCATGGCTCCTTGAGCAATGCAACGGCGGACATAATCTGGCCGGAGGTGCAATATCCGCACTGGTAGCCGTCATGGGCCAGGAACGCCGCCTGCATCGGATGTAGAGCTTCAGGCGTACCCAGCCCCTCAATCGTGGTGATCTCGTGCCCGTCATGCAACAATGCCAAGCTCAGGCATGAAGTCACGCGCCTGCCATTCACATGCACAGTGCACGCGCCGCATTGGCCGTGATCACAACCCTTTTTTGTGCCGGTAAGCGCAACTGTTTCACGGATGCAATCCAGCAAAGTGGTGCGAGGATCGATATGAAGTTGATGGTCCTTGCCGTTGATCCGGAGAACCACTGGAACCGCTCCCTCGATGCTCGGCAGCTCCGCGTCTGTTGAACTTGAACCGCTTTGTGAAGCGTCACCAGTGGCGTGTACGGGCATATACGCGCCTATGACGGACGCCGCCGCCGCAGTCCCGGTATTTACAAGAAATTTTCGGCGGGTTTGATCTGTCGGGCCCGATTGTGGATTTGACGTACTCGGCTGTTGATCATCGTCTCGCATAGGGCCTCCATTTGGTTTAAAAGCCTACCAAAGCAACACGGCTCCGTCCAACCGCCCTGCGAGTCGTTCGTCGCATTGAATTTTCTCCTCAGGGCGATGATCGACAGTTGGCCAACAAAGATTTCAACGGATTTCAATACGCGTTGGAATCTGGTTCGGGACCTGTTGAACCGCGAGGCACTTGCAGCTATAAAATCGTCTAACAGTGCCAACTGGAGACATTTTCGAATCTGCTAAATGCATTGATTTCCAGGCCAATTCGCGACAGATTTGCAAGTCGAGCGCTTGGTGTGCGCAGGTGCTTGATAGTGTTCCCCTCCATTTCGATAAATACGGCGATTAATCCCTAAAACGACTCTCCCACGAGCTCCTCACTTTTCTTCCACAGTGCCTCAGCATTCTTTGGATCAAGCGCGTAACCGCGGACTCCTTCGCTGATAGCGCTGATGGTTGCGTCATCCGCCACAATGCGGCCGACGTGGCAGTTCTCGCAATATTGACAGCCGATCTCGTCAGCAGGTGCCACAACGCCGGCCCACGCCGAAGTCGCAGCTCCTTGAGGAATGGTTTTCCACTGGAATGGCCCCTTGCCCTCCGCTGCCAGTTGTTGATTCATTTGTTCGACCATTTTTTGCAATTGGCTCGGATCCATGTGGCGACCCAGTTCAGTCTGGATGCCTCCCGGATGTACAGCCGCAGCTCGCACGCCACGGTTGCGGTGGCGTTTGTCGAAGGCAACTGCAAAGAGGATGTTTGCCGTCTTGGAGCGGCCATAGGCGACGAAGGGATCATACGCAGAGCGTTCAAAGTTGGGATCTTCAAGGTCAACATTTGAGAAACGATGCCCCGACGAAGACAGGTTGACCAGCCGCCCGCCGTCGCGAATAAGAGATGCAATACGGTTGACCAGGACGAAGTGGCCCAGGTGATTGGTACCGAATTGTGTTTCAAAGCCATCCGCAGTATGACCAAACGGCGTGGCCATAACTCCAGCATTGGCGATCACGACATCGAACGGTTCGCCTTTGGCCAGCAGTCGATCGGCACAGGCCCGCACGCTTTTGAGGTTGGCAAGATCAAGCTCAATGAGTTCTAAGCCGCCTCCGTTGGCTGCCGCATCTTTGCGGACCTGGACAGTCGCGGTTTCAGCCTTCGTCAAATCTCGTGCCGCTCCCACAACGTACGCGCCGTGTGCCGCGAGAGCGCGCGCCGTTTCAACTCCGAGCCCGGCCGAAACACCGGTAACAAGAATCCGTTTGCCGCGCAGATTGATGCCGGAGAGAACGTCCTCTGTGGTTGAAGTTGCGCCAAATACTTTGGTTGCAGTTGCTCCTGAATTGTTCGCCATGCTTTTTACTCCTTCTGGTTTTTAACGGGCTCATCCGGTGATTCGCATACGCGGAGAGTATCTTCGTATGAAGAGACAATCGGAGAATGTCTCCAGTTGCAATTATTTTTATGCAGACGCTTAGAGCGTCCGGTTGCTGGAAGACGACCGCAATCAAGCCGCCGAATCTTGTTTAGAGACTTCGAAATAGCTCGACCGATTGAGGTCAGCGATGAGCGAAGAATGTGTTGGCTGCCAGTCCAGTTGTTCTTGCGTTTGCGCGCTCGAAGCGGGAGCGTCCATAGAAAAGAAGTTCGCGAGCCAGCCAAAATGCCCGGCTGCGTCTTCTGGAGACTTGGAAACCACCGGCAAGCTAAGGCGTCGGCCGATTACCTCAGCGATGTCGCGAACCGGTACGCCTTCATCGGCGATTCCGTGATAACGGGCCCCTGCTGGACCTTTTTCAAGTGCGAGCCTGTAAAGATGCGCAGCATCGAGCCGGTGCACAGCAGGCCAGCGATTAAGACCGTCTCCGATATAGGCCGAGACGCCTTTTTGACGAGAGATGTTGATCAGAGTCGGAACGAAGCCATGATCGCCATCTCCGTGGACTGATGGAGGAAGGCGCACTATCACGATATGAACGCCTTGAGACAACATCGCAAGTGCGTCTTCCGACTTGCGGGGGAAGTTGGGATCGGCCGTATCCTCTTCCGTTGCGAGCGGACCACGACGCTGAACAAGCAACGTTCCGGAAGTAACCACCAACGGCCGGTCAGAGCCAGCGAGATCGGCTCCGAGTATCTCAATGGCGCGGCGGTCGGCTTCGGCGGCAGGGCCGTAGTTATTAAAGTCGTGGGTGAAGGCCGTGTGGATCACCCCGTCCGCAGCGGCCGCCCCGCTGCGAAGGCTTTCAAGATCTTCGAGCGCGCCGCGATGTACCTGAGCCCCAGCGGTGACAAGAGATTTTGCTCCCGCATCCGAGCGAGCGAGGCCGAGTACCTGATGGCCTGCGTCGATCAGCTCACGGACTACGGCAGAACCGATGAAACCTGTAGCACCTGTAACGAAAACACGCATTTCTTACCTCCTACGATTGATTATGAGTACTTATGGACATATTGATGCCAGTGTCTGGCATGGACTTGTGATGGATGAAGCATTCACACGAGCGGCAAGCCGCGTGGAAGCTTTGAGAGTGATTCTTCGCCAGTCCCGAGTTGAAGAGGGCAAAGCTTCAGTTGTCATTAATTCATAGAGCCAGTCGTCAGCTGAGAACTCTGCCAGTTCTGGCCCGAACAAATTCATCACTGCCCTGAAGAATGCAGTAAGTTCCTGCTCCGCCGTGGTCATCACGTCGGCATAATCAAGCGTGTGGCCTTTTGGCGGTTGATTGATCGCAAGTTGATTCATATTCCTCCCTCTTTAAAGTCAAAGGAAACCGGAACCGCTATTGACAGGCTGCCGCGTTCCCGATAAAACGGAGAGTGTCTCCGTATACATATGATAAGCGGAGACAGTCTCCGGTTGCAAAGTTTTTTGAGAATGGGCTATGAAAACACCCGCGCGAAAGCCGCGCACTGACGCTCAGCGGAATCGCGAGCGGATTTTGGAAGTGGCGAAGCAGGAGTTCGCCCGGTCCGGCACAAATGCCAGCCTGGATGACATCGTCCGACAGGCAGGTGTAGGGGCAGGAACTCTGTATCGCCACTTTCCTACGCGCGAGGCCCTGATCGAAGCGGTTTATCGTACTGAAGTGGAAAAGCTGGCCGCAGCAGAGAAGAAATTCTCTGAGACCATGTGCCCGATTGAAGCGCTGCGAGCGTGGATGTTGTTGTTCGTTGATTACATCGCCACCAAGCAGATCATCGCCCCTGCGCTGAATACGCTTGTGGGCGGTCCCTCAAAGCTGTATGAAGGTTCTCGCGGTCAGATCCAGGGAGCAATTGATGGCCTGGTGAAGCGCGCCATTAAGAGCGGCGATATACGAAAAGATCTCGACCCATTCGATCTGCTGCGGGCGCTTATCGGCGTCTCCAACGTGGCGTCCAGCCCGGATTGGCAGCAAAGCGCCAGGAGACTGGTGGATATTCTCATCACAGGTTCGCGGCCACTAAAGTAACAAAGATCTGGCTCTGAAATTGTCCGCAAGCCGAAAATAAACTCTGTGTCGTAAAATTCAAGGTTTAGTTTTTCCGGCAGATGTTTGACGGTACTATGGCCGGCTATAAATTCGACCTATGAAAGCCAATGGTTCCATGATCAAATTTTCTGAAGATGCATTGCTATTACGAAAACCCTTCTCGATCTTATGTCTGATCGCTCTCTTGAGTGTCATGCTTAGCGCTACGGCAGCAATGGCATTGCGTGTACCTACACAGCGTCCCTCCTTAAAGAATGGATCGTCTGACGCTGCGCAAGATGCTGAGTGTCAACGGGTGGGGCCTAAGGGCTGCGTAGGGTTGGCCCTTGAAGCCATGGGTGGGCAAGCTCGGCTCGAACACATCAAGAGCCTGGGCATTGAGGCAATTCGTCACACTTCCCTTACCGAGCAATCCTATCGACAAGATCCTTTCATAACTTCCTATGAGCGCTTAAAAATCAAGGTGGATTTCGTAGGCAACCGGATTTCTCGTGAATCTCATTTGACCTGGCCCGAGGCCGATCCAGGGGAGTCTGATTCTGATTCTATTCTGGTGGCTGGGCTCACTGGCGGCGTCCGTCGCGCTTCTCCTGATTCTCCGTGTTCGCTTGCCGATCTCGATTGGGTCCGCGAAGAGCTGTCGCTTGGGCCGGCGCGGCTGCTGATGACAGCTCTTCAATCTCCAGATTTACGTTTCGGCGAGCCGGAAATGATCCGCTCCACAATGCATACGATTCTCATCTTTACGTGGCACGGAACACCCGTTCGAGTGGCGATCAACCGATTTAATCATCTTCCCGATGCGGTAGAAATGCTGGAGCAGTTCCAGGACCACTGGTACCAGTGGGGCGACGTGCAGCGAAGGATCTATTTTGATAACTGGAAGACATTTCACGGACTCGTATATCCAACCAATGAGGTCGAGGAACGCAACGGGATCATGTGGCAATCGACGCAGGCACTCAATCTCGACCTGAACACTCCTATAGACGAATCCCAATTTCAGATGGATGCAAAAGCTATGGAGCGGAGCGCCCGGTCAAAAGGTTTCGAGTCGAACTTTCCCGAGGGGAAGGGCGCCGACCTTGCACCGGGGATCAGTCTGTATGAGAGTTCCTGGAATTCCACCATCGTGAAGCAGCAGAATGGAATTGTGATCCTCGAGGCCCCGCTTTCCGGGACTTATGCCAACGGCCTAATTCAAGAAGCCCAGCGGCGGTATCCGGGGCTTCCCATCAAAGCCGTTCTTTCAACCTCTGACTCCTGGCCGCACGTCGGCGGTGTGCGACAAGCTGTGGCGCTCAATCTGCCGGTCTATATTCTCGATTTGAATCGGCCGCTTCTTGATCGGCTGGTACAAGCGCCGCGTAAGCTTCATCCCGACTTGCTGGCGCAATCTCCCAAGAAAGCTGCATGGCGCCTTGTTTCCGGAAAGCTGCTGGTTGGAAAGGGCGAGAACCGCATGGAGCTGTATCCGCTCCGTGGCGCCTCAACCGAACGTCAGTATGTGGTCTATTTTCCAGAGCACCACTTGCTATATGCCAGCGATACGCTTTCGCTTAATGAGAACGGCACATTATACGATCCGGAATTGATGCGTGAAGTAATTCAGGTGACGAAAAGAGAAGGATTGCAGGTAGAGAAAGTTTTTGCCATGCATCAAGGCCCAGTTCCGTGGTCTCAAGTTGTCGCACTGGTTGAAAAGGCGCTGAATTAAGAAACTGAAAGCGCTTGCTCAACCCTAAGCCAGTAGGATGGCCATGCGCAGCCCCTGCGCCTTATCTATCTAATATCATGCCTTGCTAGGCCGTCTTGTTCCAGCTGTAGGTTATTCCAGCCGTAGATAGCCCAGATGAGCTAGCACTAGTATGAGCAATGGTTGCCTTAGCTATCCGTAGTTCCAAAATGAAATTTCCCAAAACGAAACATTCCAAAATGGGAAAACTACTTAATCCTACAAATGTGTTGGATGTTATGCGAACAAGCTCTCTATAATTCGTCACTGCTGATGTTGTTAAATAGTAGTCAGAACATACTTGCTGTGATTCAAGTGCTGTTTGTTCCTGACCACGAAAGGAGCATCCAATGAAGAAAATCAGCGTTCGCGAAGTGGAGACACTGAAGACCACCGCTGCATTCTATGGCGGTACGTGCTGCCCCTGTCCAGCGTAATGTAGCCCGCAACGGGCACGGATCCGGGAATGACTCCACTGGGAGGCCGCGGACTGTCTTGGTCGTCAATTCTGACCGTGCTACTGAAGGCTTAACCACTGTTGGTTTGTTGTACTCAGCTGTAGCAAATGGGGCCCGCTATGGTGGGTCCCATTCATTCCTATGATGCCCACTTACACGCGCGACACTCTCGTTACAGTTCGGCCCTTTACTCGCCAAAAGGATGGAGAAGAAGTCATCATTGGCGTGGTGGAGACGGGCATATTTCTGGCGGTACCCCCGGAGGCTGTGGAGTTATTGGAACATTTTTCTCAGGGCAAAAACGTCGGTCAGGTATCGGACTTCTATCAGCAGCGGTATGGAGAGGTCCTGGATATGGACGATTTTCTGGGCCTGTTGAAAACGAAGGGAATCGTCGAATCATCAGTTGAAGGCGATGACTTATCCAAAAGCACCAGGCCCGCGCGGCAACAGCCCCCACGGATTCGATATCATTTCGCAACCTTTCCTCAATCCCTTGCCCGACGTCTTTTCAGCCGTCCAGTTCTGGCGGTAAGTGTTCTTCTGGTCGGTCTGGCATTCGCGGCGATGGGTAAAAACCCTTCATTGGTCCCTCGGCCCAGTGACTTCTACTTTCCCGATCATCGCGCTCTGTCTTGGATTCTCTTAACGGCTATCGCTTATGCAGGCATTTTTGTGCACGAGATGGGCCATTTGGTGGCCGCTCTGGCCTTAGGGATCAACTCGCGAATGGGCATCAGCAATCGCCTATGGTATCTAGTTGCGGAAACCGATCTTACTGGCCTCTGGGCCGTTCCCAAAAGGAAGCGCTATCTGCCTTTGCTGGCCGGCGTATTGATTGATGCGGCTTCTGGAGCACTCCTTGTCCTCCTGTTGTTTGCCATTGGTCAGAAATGGCTTACGCTTCCGATTTTTACTGTGCGCATGCTACGGGCATTGGTGTTGTCCTATTGGCTGCGCATTCTATGGCAATTCTTTCTGTTCGTTCGCACAGATTTCTATTTCGTGATTGTAAGTTTGCTGAACTGCAAGAACCTGCTGAAAGATACCGAAGACTTTGTCCGCAACCTGGCAAGGCGGATCATCCCTTCGCTCCGGCAGGTGGACCAGTCGGCCATCCCGGCATCGGAACAGCGCGTGATACGTTTCTATTCAGTGCTGTGGCTGGGAGGCAGAGTCATGGCCTTCGTCGTGCTCTTCTCCGTCACCGTTCCAGTGGCGATAAGCTACCTGCGAAGCCTCAATGCTGTGTTCAAGGCGGGATACTCCGCCAATCCTTATAACTTCGTTGATTGCGTTGTTCTCTCTGCCGCTTTTCTCGTGCCGGTGATGATGGGATTTGTGCTGTGGGTTGGCGGCTTGGTGCACCGTGAAAGGACCTGAAATGACAACAACTCTCAGTTCGCCAGTATCCGAAAGCTTTGCTTCATTGCCGCAAGTGCTGGTGGTAGAAGCTCCTGTCGGTCCTTCTCGCCAGGCCTGGCTGGACGAGCGTTTGCGCGAAGCGGCCCAATCCGGGGCGCGGACGTTCAACCTGTCTTGTGGCTTTGATGCGGGCGGGCCATGGGCAGGAGTGAATGGATTGTTCTCAACCGTGTTTCCGGAAATCCAGTCACAGCGACCTGACCTAGTCGAACGCCACTCTCTTGAATTGGTGTATGCCGTGCCGCGGCTGCGGCACTCTTTGTCCATCGACAACCCCACGCTTACTGATCTTGCTTCTCCTGAGGAACGAGTACGTAGTTATCCGGCTGACCGTGCCTTCCGGACCGTTCACGGTTTGATTGAATTGCTGGATAGTTGGAAGAGCAAAGCTTTCGCGGATACGCCGTGGGTCATAGTCTGCGACAGCTATGACGATGCCGGCGAAATGTGCAAACGATTTTTTAGCGAGCTGTCGCGCCGCAGGGGGCGGGCGCTCCACCTCAGTCTCATCGTTACCGCGGAACTGGGCAAAGGGGACGAGGTGCGTAGCCTGTTCGGAAGCAGACGGGTCGAAGCAAAGCTGATCACACTGAACTTGCCAGCTGAATCTGTGCCAACGCTCGCTGCCAGCACTGCGGCTGAAATGGCCCGCCAGCTTGAAGAGCGGATTGGGGATGATCGCATTGAGGTTCAGGCGAATTTGTCTGAACTCATTGCTCTATCCCGACAAGCGGGGCACTTCGAAAAGGTAATGCAGTACAAAGCGTTTGGGCTAGAACTCTACAATACTTTGGGCGTTTATGCCGATGCACTCCGCTATGCGGACGGCCTCCTGGAGTTGACCGACCAGTACGCAGCAAATAACGACTACCTGCGGTGGACGATCATGGTTAAGATGCTGAATGCATACATAGGTCTGCAGGATGTGCCCGCCACTATGAAGCTGGCTGAAGGTCCTGCCATGAGACTGGCCGAAAAAAGACCGGCGATGTGTGGGTATCTTTTTTACATGCTTGCCATGTTATATGCGCGATATCAAAAGCCGCGCGACTTGGCGAAGGGAGAAGAATATCTGGAGCGCGGACTTGCGGCCCTGGAAGCAGCCAAAATGCCGGAAGACGACTTCCATTTTCATTCTGTCTTTAACCGCAATGGCCTTGCGATGGTTCGCAACTTTCAGGGGCGACATCAGGATGCAATCGAGCTCTGTGTTACGGGACTTGGCCGGCTCAATACCCATCTGGCTGCGGATAAGCACCGGTTGCACCGTTCAGTTCTGGTATACAACATCGGTCAGGTATATCTGGCTATTGGCGACCACGATGAGGCGATTAAGCACTATACTGCCGCCATCGGAATGGATCCGAACTACTCCGAGTACTATAACGAGCGAGGGAGCATTTATCTTCAACTAGGACGCCTCGAAGAAGCGCACGCAGACTATCTCAAGGCAGTAGAGCTGAGTCCGCCCTATTTTGAAGTCTTTACCAATCTCGGCCAGTGCTACCGCCGGATGGAAGAACTGACAAAAGCCCTCGAAGCCTACACTCGCGCGCTCGACATTGAACCCAACCACGTTTTAGCATTGCTGGGACGTGCCAAGGCCCACGAAGGACTGGCGCAGACGGAAGCATCCATTGCGGACTATACTGCTGCGCTGAATCTGGATCCCACACTCTGGGAGGCAGTGGCCAGCCGCGGAGTTATGCATTACGAAGCAGCCAATCTCAATTTGTCACTGGCTGACTTCAATCGAGCCATTGAGTTGAAGCCAGATCGAAGCGAGTTGTACGAGAACCGCGCGACCGTACTAGCCGATCTCAGGCGTCGCTCCGACGCGATCCACGACCTGGAGACAGCCCTGAGTTTTGCTCCTGCGGAAGACAAGCCAGCGATTGAATCACGGATTCAAGGGCTCCAGACGCCCATCGCGGAACAGCAGGCAGCCTCTTTCTAGATGTTTTTTGATATGTTTTCTTTTCGAGAGGGCGCACAACAGTGACGAACAACAGGGAGAAACATCCCTCCCTTGTTTTGTGAGAGTGCCACTTTAAAAGGCCGGAAATGACTGTGACAAATCGGTCGGGTCTGCAACTATGATATGGGAACAGCGGAGAAAGATTGCCGTGTGGCATTCACAAACTTAGATCTCGGCGACTTACCATGGGGACCAAGATGGGCACATTCCTGCTTGATTTGAAATATGCTTCGAGAATACACACGAAAAAGATCGGTTTCACGATCATTGCGGTGTTGACGCTGGCGCTCGGCATTGGTGCCAGCACGGCCGTCTTTGTTGTCGTTAACGCTGTTTTGCTGAAACCGCTGCCCTATCCAGATTCAGCCAGAATCATTATTCCCTGGCGCCAGACGCCACCCGGGCTCAATCTTGGGTACGACGAGATTCCTTGGGGGGTGCCGAGCTTCCGTCTCATGTCGCATGATTCGAAGACTTTGGAATATGTGGGCGCATTCAAGAGCGACTCCTTCACTCTCACTGGCTCCGGGGATCCTGCCCTTCTCCAGGGTATCCGCGCATCTGCAGGATTTTTTCCTGCTTTGGGGGCCGTACCTGCAATCGGGCATTCCTTTACTCCTGAAAACGACCGCCCCGGCCATGAGCATGAAGTAATTCTCGGCTATCGTTTGTGGCAGGAGCGATTTGGCGGCGGCTCTGACATTCTGGGACGCTCTCTGGACTTAAACGGCAGCGCATATACGGTGGTTGGGGTGATGCCTTCCACCTTCGAATTTCCGCTTGGTGCTGAGATGCCTGCGAGCTTCGATTTTCCAAGAAAAGCCGAACTTTGGGTTCCACTTGCTCTTCCTGCCTCAGTGCCGGAGAATGCGCCGGATGAACTTGCAGTCGTTGGCCGATTGAAATCAGGCTTTGTTCTTTCCCAGTGCCAGGAAGAGATGAACGTTTTGGCCACGCGCATGGATGGGGTAATGGGACCTAAGGGCTGGTTCAAGTCCCGCGTAACTCCGCTGATGCAGCAGGTGTCTGGGGGGACGCGCGAGCCATTGATACTTATGCTCGGCGCGGTAATCGCTGTGCTTTTAATTGCTTGCTCCAATGTTGCAAGTCTCTTGCTGGCCCGTACCATCGAACGACGAACTGAATTTACCTTGCGTGCCGCAATCGGCGCTGGCCCCGCCCGATTGGTCCGCCAACTCTTGACTGAAAGCCTTCTCTTAGCGCTGGTCGCGGGGTTTCTGGGTGGCCTGATCGCTTACATTGCCATCCATTTCCTCAAGATCTTCGGTCCGGCCAACATTCCACGCCTGCAGGAAGTTGGCCTGGATTTCCGGGTTTTTGCATTCGTGCTCGGCATTACGCTTGTCAGCGGAATACTGTTCGGCATAGCGCCGGCCCTCCGCATGGGACGAAACAGGATTGCAGAATCACTGAAAGATGGAGGACAGAGATCTGGAGGCAGTGCCGCCGGGCTCCGGGCGCGCAATGCGCTCATGGTCTTTGAGGTGGCTCTTGCTTTGGTATTGGTTGTGGCCGCCGGGCTATTGTCCCGCACGTTTTTGCACCTGCTCAACACGGATGCGGGATTCGCCGCTGAGCACGTCCTGACTTTCCAATTGTCTTTGCCAGTCTCAAAATATCCTGACGTTGATCACATCGTTGCGCTCTATCAGAGAGTGCTTCAGGTCTTGCCGTCTCAGCCAGGCGTAGAATCGGTGGGAATTGTCAGGACCGTTCCCTTGAACGGAGCTACTGAGGGAACCTTCATTCGAGTTCCTGGCCGCGTAGCAACATCCCAACAAGACAGGCCGGTATCGAATTACAACGTTGCCTCAACCGGCTACTTCGCCGCCGTGGGAGCACCTCTTTTAAGTGGCCGCGAATTTCTGGAAGCGGACAAGGCGGATTCGATGCCGGTTGTGATCATTAACAGCGCCATGGCGAAGAAATTTTGGCCCGGCCAGGACCCTGTCGGGAAACAGGTAGGGCTGGGAGGGCCGACTTCTCCCCTGATGAACATTGTTGGCGTCGTGGCCGACATCAAACATCTTTCACTGCGCGAAGTTCCCGGCCCGGAAATGTATGTTCCGTACACACAAAAGCCGTATCCCTCAATGCTGATGATGTTCGTGGTGCTCCGTACTAAAACGGATCCAATGTCCGTCATGGGCGGAGCGCGTGAGGCCATCCGGTCGCTTGATCCAGACTTGCCGGTAGCGGAACCTTCAACAATGGCCGTTTTGCGTGACAATTCAATGGCGCAGCCGCGTTTTTCTATGCTGCTGCTCGCTTCTTTTGCGGCTCTGGCCTTAGTGCTGGCCTGTTTTGGAATGTATGGCGTTATTTCCTATTCGGTAATGCAACGCACCCGGGAAATAGGCGTCCGAATGGCCCTTGGTGCGCAGCGCAGTACGGTGTTTGGAATGATTCTTGGCCAGGGCGCCCGTCTTGTCGGGACAGGAATCGCGATCGGCATTCTAGCGGCGCTAGGGTTGACCCGGTTGATGGGGAGCTTCTTATACGGCATACGGCCAACGGATCCCCTTACATTCGTGGTGGTGTCACTCCTGCTGGCAAGCGTAGCTCTACTCGCGTGCTACTTGCCCGCACGCCGGGCCACTCACGTAGATCCAATGGTCGCGCTCCGGTACGAGTGATTACCAAAAATAAGGGCCTGAATCTGGTTAGGGATCAGGGTGGCCAACCTTGAGAGAGCACTTACCTGGGTGAAAACCCGCGAAGGCTCCGACTGAATGTTCGGTCGTTGCATCTGCCAAAAACTCATGCAAATGAGTAAGTTCGCGGTCCTGGATGTCCCGAAGTACTCGATTTCGCGGATAGATATCGCTAGGACCGTGAACTACCCCAAAATCGCGCGATTTCGCATCTCCTCTCCCGCCTGTGTAACGGGATGAGAATTCCATAAACTTCCTCAAATCTTCGCCCCGTCAGGAATTAGAATTCCGATTCGCAACAAAACGACGGAATGGCCCAAGAAGAAATCTCAATTCGGGACCTGCTGAATCTCTGCTTAAGCTCAGACGGGCAGGAGCACTGGCGGGAATTTGTCCGCAGGACGCAGCCATTGATCGCCAGCGTAATCATCAATACTATTCGCCGCTGGAAAGAGCCTTCTTCCAGCCTGGTTGATGATCTGATCCAGGACACGTACGTAAGGCTGTTTGCCGCCGATCGAAAGGCTTTGCGCAGCATCAAGAATGAGTACGAGAACACAATCTTTGGATATTTGAAGGTCGTAGCTTCAAATATCGTGCGGGACCACTTCCGGCAACCTGTAAATAAGGTGGATGAAATCGAGTTGAGTGACCCGGTATTACCGGCCGGTTCGGACGGCCACGAGCGGTTCGAATTTGCAGATCGAAAAGAAAAGGTCCAGGCTATTTTAGAGAATCTTTCATCCTCTGAGACATACCAGAGAGATGTGGCGATTTTCTGGTTGTTTTACCAGCAAGGTTACACGGCAAAAGAAATATCCCTGTTGCCCACCGCAGGGCTGACAGTGAAAGGCATAGAAGCCGTCCTGTTTCGTTTAACCCGTTACATACGCGAAAAACTGGGACCTCAGAAAATTACTAAGGATGACTGAGCGCTCGTATTTTCATCGGTTTAGAACCTCAAAAAGGTTTCATCGTGGCTTTTACGTCTTAGGATTTGAAGGGTAATTTGAGTGGATCGAGCCAATAATAAAGTTAAGGACAATCGGCAGGGCTTGGCGCCAGAACTATGCGCTGCAATGTTGATGCCCAGGCAGACAAATGTCCGCGTCCACAGCACGGCGTCATGCGCATACCCAAGGACGATCCTGCCCGGAAGAATCTTCTCCATTGAGGGTGTTCTATGAATGTGCCGCGGCCCAATTGTCCAGATGACGAGGTGCTCCAGGAACTGGCGGCCGGGATATTAGCGCCGGCCCTGGCTCAGCAGAAAATGCTGCACATCGCGGAGTGCTCATCGTGCGGCCCCGCATTGCGGCGATATCTGAAAGAGTTTTCTGCGGAACAATCTCCGGAAAATATTGCAATCCTCAAGCAGTTGCAGAGTTCCAAGCCACAATGGCAAAAACGGCTGGTGCGAAAATTGATCGGTGGTAGCAATGGCTTTCCCTGGCTGAAGTTAGTGCCGGCAACTGCGGCACTGGCAGCGGTAATCTTTGCTGTGGTACAAGGGCCCGCGTTGCTGGTTGAATTCCGGGTAAAGCAGGCACAAAAAGAAGTGGCGGCGGCTTTCGTCGATCGGCGCACAACTCCAATGCGTTTGACTTCTGTCGACTATACGCCATACAGTCCATTTCCGGTTGTGTTAGGCGCGGAGAATGGCCGGGGCGTGGATGAAGTCCCAACATCGCTGCATGATGCCAGCGGCGCCGCCAATAAGAACCTTCGCGTCGCAAACGCCGATCCGCGCTGGCTGCAAATTCAGGGGCGCGCCTTGTTGTGGGAGTCCACGCCCAGCAGCCTGGAAAAAGCGGAAAAAGATTTCGAAAAAGCCCGCTCTGCTGGACTCGCCAGTCCGAGCCTGGAAATTGATCTGGCCGCCAGCTACTTTGAGCGCGACAGCCGCGCAGAACATCCCAATCTGCAACGAACCCTCAACCTGCTGAACCAGGTCCTGACCAAGCCAAACCTGAACAAAGATGATCGCGCCAGCGCTCTGTTTAATCTGGCCATCGCGTATGAGAAGACCCAGGCATGGGACCTGGCAGTAGATACATGGAAAAAATACCTTGAGATTGATCCTTCCGGCGGCTGGGCAAACGAAGCGCGGCAACACTTGAAGGACGCGCAGGCGAAAATTTTCGGCAGGCTGCAACAGAGTTATTCAGAACCCTCTTTTTTTTTGCAACAAAAAGCCCAGGGAACTCTAAGGCCTGAGGATCCGGAGCAGTACCAGCAAAAAGCTTTGAGCAGGTGGCTCCCAATCGCGGTCGCGGACAAGGAGAGCGACGCCTACCGCGCTGTTCAGGGTCTTGCCGTAGTATTCGCAGAACATCAGGACTTCTGGTGGAGGGACTTTCTGCAATCGGTACATCCGAATGACATAGATGCTATCCGCGCGCTTAGCGCTGCGGCGATGGCCAACGAGCAAGGCCTCCACAACCAGGCGAAAGACCAGGCAGTACACGCGGCGGATATCTTCGCACGGAATGAAAACGCTTCAGGGCGCATGATGGCTACCTTGCAAGAAATCTATGCTTCCAGGAGCCTGCTCCAGGGCGACACGTGTCTTGCCAGCGCGGACCCCCTCTGGGAAGAACTGTCTGCGTCCAAATATGAATGGCTGCAGGCCCAACTGGCTCTGGAAAAAGCCCAATGCCGAAACTTTCACGGTGACCTGGCTGAATCTGACAGTGATTCACAAGTAAGTTTTCAAATTGCGCAGCGATTCCAGTACCCGGTGCTGGAGATGCGGATTCTTGGAATCTCAGCTAGCATGCACAGCCAGCAGGGCCGCTGCGACGGAGCTTGGGAACAGGGTGCGCAAGGGCTGGCTCACTATTGGCAGGGTACATATCCCTCAGAGCGACTAGATCAATTTTATGCGGTTCTTTGGCAATGCACACAGCAGGCAGGAAACTTATACATCGCCGAAGCGATTCTCACCCACACCCTGGAACTCCGACAAAATCCTCAGAACAGGATCGCAAGAAATCCCATTCGTGAGGGCCTTCTTCACCTCCGTCTCAGGAACATGTTTCTGGCCCAGAAACAGTATGAGGCAGCGAATTCTGAAGATAAAAAAGCGTCAGCATTACTGGAACACGTTCCTGAGCCCTACGCCAAAGAGTACCAAATGATCATTGAAATTGAGCCGGCAGAACTTCAGTTGCAGCAAGGAGATGCGAACCAGGCCCTGGCCACACTCAACCAGGTCGAGAGACACCTGAAGTCAATTCAGGATAACTTCATCACCGCGACGTTTTATCGCCTTCTCGGAGACATTCATTGGGAATTGAAGAAGCTGGACAATGCAGCAATCGCATACCAGCGGGCCATTGATATAGCGGAAGCTCCGCTGAAAGATCTTAGCGAAGGCGGAGACCGGTTGGCGTGGCTCCGAGCTACGGATGATAGTTATCGCGGATTGGTGCGCGTTTTGATTGCCCAAAACAAAACTGAAGATGCTCTAGACCGCTGGGAGTGGTACAAGAGCAGACCATTGCTGCGTGGATTACGCTCTGCAGGAGCTCGCATTCCCGATACCAGGACCACAAAAACTGCGGAACGGTCACACGTCCCACTGCAAAACCATGTGACCTACGCGAATTTCAAAGATGGACTTGAGATCTGGGTATCCAACACTAAGGGAACACACCAGGCCTGGGTAGGTGTCCCGCGGCAGGAATTTGAGCGGGTTGTTCGAAGCTTTACCGAACACTGTGCGACGCCAGATTCCGATTTAATTGAAGTGCAAAAGCAAGGATCGTGGCTTTACGGAAAACTGCTGGAACCGGTCATTTCCGACCTGACACAAGCGATTGCAGTAACCGTGGAACTGGACCGGTCAGCGAACAATCTTGCGTTGGAGGCGCTGACAACCCCGTCAGGCGGTTATTTTGGCCAGCAGTATTCGATCATTTATTCCCCCGGCATGTTATTGGAGAAGGAACTGCGTCGCCCTCGACCGATCACAATGTCGACGCCTTTATTTCTGCTTGATGCGTCTCATGCTCCCGGCGCGGGCTATCTTCCCGGAATAGAAGCGCAGAAGAATACGATTTCAACGCTTTTCCGCCGGACTAAACTGATTGATTCCACAAAAACAGAATGGACAGACTTGCGAACGCATGTGGCGGAGAGCGGACTGTTCCATTATATGGGCCATGGCAGATTGGATGGTGCAGGAACAACGCTCGACTATAGCGGAAGCCGTTCACTACGTGCCAGGGACTTTGCACCTGAGTTATTCAAACACTCTCAGTTGGTGGTTCTGGCGGCATGTTCGACCGGCAAGGACCTTGGTCTCCTTGATACTAACGGCCTGGTGCATGGTTTTTTGGCCGCCGGGGTTCCGGCTGTCGTCGCGAGTCACTGGAACGTTGATTCCGAAAGCACTTCTAATCTCATGATCGCGTTCTATCAAAATCTTGCTCAAGGTCGAGATATCGCTCAAGCATTGTCCGGGGCCCGGGCAGAAGTGTTAAAGTCCAAAGCCCACCCATATTACTGGGCTGGCTTTAGCTTATTTGGAAGAGCCGGCTGAATTCTGAATTGTCGTTAGCCCGGTCATTTTGATTGAGCAATTTTGGATTTTGCTGCGAATGTTTTTTAATAGCTGGGATAAATAGGAGAAGGATTATGAAGCGACGCGATTTGCTAAAGGCTTTAGGCATTCTGCCGGTAGCCAGCACCCTCAGCGGCTGGGCCAATGGTCAGTCTGAACCCACACGGCGTCCAAAAACTGGCGGCAAGGTGCACACTCTGCAGATATTGCTTGAAGGAGCCTTCGCGGTGGTTCTGCAACGAGACATAGGTCGCATTACCGCATTCGTTCCCAAGCCCGACCCAAAATCTGCCGAACTTGCACACTATTTCTATTTCAATGATCCTGAAAACAGGAAGGATTTGGGCAAACAGTATCCTAAGGGCTATCACTTTGAACTCGGAGAAGAGGGGTTGCGCCGGTATCCCAAAACTGATCCTGATCCCTACATTAATCCCGGCTTTAACGATTTTGTTGCGGAAACCCAGAAATGGACTGTTCCGGAAAGCATAGTTACGATCAAACTCCCTTTCCCGCGCAGCATCAATTTCACCGGCCGCCCTTTGGAAGTTAAATTTGGTCCCAAAGCGCTCAAGCCGAATGGCATGATGCCGACGAACCATATACTCGAGTACGGCGTTGGAGAAGAACACAAGATTTTCATGAAATGTGATGACAAAGAAGGCCATTGTGCAACATCGCCATTCTGTCCTCCAGGCGTTATGCGCTTCTATTTTGGTGTTCGTCCAATCATGAATGAGCCCGACGACCGGCAGAAGCATGCCGTGGCCTTTTTTAATTTTCTGCTGGAACGATCTTTTCCGGAGTTGCGTCAGAAATACGAACTCGCAGAAATCGAGCGAGCGGACGATGACCGCCAACCTCCGAATTCTGCCCGTCCCACTCGCCTCGTCCGAGAAGAATTGACCGATCTGGCGGTTCCTGCTGTTCTTACTTCGCGTGATCCAAAGCCGCAACTGTTAAGGGTCGCTTCAATGGTTGACTGCCAAACGGGCGGGATTCTGGTCAACACACACACGGCGCCTACTCGTTGAGATTTTGATGTCACCAAGGCCGCCTTTCCCTAACCGCGGAGGCGGTGACACCAAAATGGCCCGTAGAAGAGCTGCGCGAGGCTCTTATCCCTGGAATTCTTTTGGAACAAGGCACGCATGAGCGAGCTGGCTTCGCAATGACAGCGCCAGCCTTGCTTCTCTGAGCTTCGCCGTTTTTGATCATCAGCGCCGCCAAGCTACGGTTTCCAAAAGCCCTAGTCGCCCTGGTTCCGAAAAAAGCACGAAAATATCCCGACCCTCACAGGGAAATCCGGACCACGCGCGTCTTATGAAACAAGCGACGGTCAGCACTCATTTATACGATGTGCCTGGCGGGTCATGGGCGGAGAAACCCATCACCCGCACGGAGACCGGTTTGCCGTGACAGCGATGGTCGAGCGAGGAGCGCGCTGTAAAGGAGTAGGGAATGGCTACCGCACAATGCCTGGATTTCCATCAGTTCAACGAAACTTATCTACATGAGCTTAGGGCACAGGACGTTACCACCGAAGCCCATTTTGTCGCTTATTTCAGCAAGATCCTGCATAACAAGTTGCGCCGTCGCCTGGCTTGTCCGGAGCATATTAAGGACGTGCAGCAGGAAACCCTGTTGCGGGCATGGGCTGCAGTACGGGCCGAAGGCGGCATCCGCCAACCCGAAAGGTTCGGCGCCTTTGTTAGTTCGGTCTGCAACAACATCCTGCGGGAATCGTATCGCTCACGCGCCCGAACCAAACCGCTGGACGATCTGCAATGCGACCCTACAGATCAGTCGCCGGCGCCGGACGGCATGCTTCTGGCGGCAGAAACCAAAAAGCAGGTGCAACGGGTACTGGCACGGCTTGAGGAAAAGGACCGCAAGATCCTGCGCGCGATCTTCTTTGAACAAAGAGACAAGGACGAAGTATGCGCCGAGCTGGGCGTGAGCAGGGAGTATTTGCGCGTGCTTCTTTATCGCGCGAAGCAGCAATTTGTCGCGGAGTACAGGCAGCTGGATGCAACGCCGAAAAGCAAAGTGACTTTCATCCGGACGCGGAGCAAGACCGCCGGGCAAACCCAGAGTTTGCGTTCGGCGACTTCTGCGCCTTTTTCACATTGCTGCTGACAATTTTGGGATGAGCCCAATGTAAGGCTGAGCCGGCGACTAAATCGCCGGCTTTTTTACGACCGACTGTATACCTGGAGCGCTGCCCAGTAATAAGGAGCGGCATGGTACCCGCCAGCTTTAAGTATGGATAATTTGGCGTGGTGAAGCGCCGTTGTAGCGCTCTTGCCCTGCGTGAGTTGATCGTAAAAATCATCCATCAATGCCGGCGTCACAGCGTCATCCTGGTCCCACAGAGCCGCTACCACCTCGTGTGCTCCTGCTCGCATGAATGCCCACTCCAGCCCAATAAGCCCTTCCAGTGACTGTATTTGTGTGCCCACTCCCTGGCAGGCTGAGATGGTCACCAGGTTTGCGTTCAGCCGCAATTTGCTGTCGATAATGTCTCGGGCCAGGAGCTTGAAATTGCCTCCCTTGTCGGACGACAGAATGATCGCCGATTGCAAAGGGTCGATCGCATTGGGTGTGCCGTGGGTGGCCAGGTGAATGAACTTGTACTGGCCCGGCGAACTTTTCATATACGAATCGGGCGTGGCGTCACGGCCGGAAAAATTTGTTACGTTGCCCGGCAAAAAGTGCTTGCGCACACTCGCCATTTCCTCTGGAGCATGGGGTAGTTCGACAAAATGCGGGTCAGCCTGCGCGGGAGCACCTATCAGCAGCAGACCTTTAACGGGTAGCCGCTTTTGTGGCGAGGTGATTAGAAGATCGATAGAACTGGCATTATCTAACTCGACATCCTCGATCCAGTAGTGATCAGATCCCTGAGAAGAGATGAGGGTTTCAAAATTGACGGTGTAAAGTTTGCTATCCGCCACCACGATTACATGAGAGCCCCTTGGCGCAAGGTCGCTGACGGGCTGGACCAGGATCTGATAAAGCTTTTTCGCCGCCGGACTGGAAGCAAGCGGCAGGTGCTGCTGGATCTCTTGTCCGTAGGAATCTATGAGGTTGTCGAGGTCCGGCCCGCGTATGCCCAGTGACGACAGCCGCAGTTGATTGGGCGTGACGGCCCACAAATAGCATTCGTCTTGGGTTTCGAAATACGAGAGCAGCACTGACTTGTCACGGCCGAGGTAGCGCTGAATCCGGGAGAGCCAGCCCTTGGCGTCCTCAGCGACCCGCTTTTCAGCGGTGGGCTTTTCCTCATCAAACAGCAAGGTTCGGGCACGCCCTAATTGAGCCACTTGCAGCGCTTTGGCGATCTGTTTCTGTGCGATCAGAAAAGTTACGTATCCGTCATAGACTGGGATGTTGTCGCGCAACGCAGTGCGGAATTCCTGGTGCTTCATGCTATTCGCGGCAGCGTCAATGGTGGCGATGCTGCGCTGAAACCACTTCTCGGCCTCGGTAGGATTGCCCTGTGCGGAGTATGTAAAAGCCAAGTGAGATTGAATGACCCTTATCAGCTTGTACCGAAATACGTGTTTTTCAGCATCTTCGCTTTCCACCTGTTCAAGCAGCTTTTTCAGTGCGACTGTGGCCTTTGAATAATTGCCACGGGCCGCCTCGATACGGGCTTCATCCAATTGCCAATTCGACAGACTGTCCTCTTTCAGGCCGAGCTTCCATTCCTGAAGGTGGTACTTTTCCGCGGCATCGAGTTGATGCTGGTCGAGCTTGATCACTGTCAAGTTATGCAAGGATGTAGCTGCGCTGTCCGTATCCCCAACTCTTGCGGACATAGCAATAGCTTGATCGAATGATTGTTCTGCCATCCCAACTTGCCCTTGTATAGCCTGTGCGAGGCCGACATTTGTTAACCATTTTTGCCGGTAAGCATCTCTCAACTGAGAAGATATTTTCTCCGCCGCCTCAGAGCTTTGCCTGCCATTGTTTAAATCGCCCAAGTCCAAATAAATCCCCCCCATGGCGCCTAAAGACAGTTCTTCTAGTGGGGAGGCATGCAAGTCTCGAATAATTGCCAGACATTCTTTGTGCAGATCGAGCGCCTCTTCGTAACGGAGATCCCGCCTGGCTAACCATGCGAGAGTTGCCAATGCATAAGCCCTGAGAAAGGGGTCTGGATTTGACCTTTGTGCAGTCACCAGGCGCAGGTAATTATCTGCTGTCTTCAAGTCATTCTGGTCCATCGCGCATCGAGCGCGAGCATAGTTCAAAGCGCCAGGCTCCGCATGAAGGGCCGCAGCTTGAGCGAAGCGCTCTTCGGCTTGCGAGTGTTTACCCCACTGGCAAAGAGAAGAAGCCTGCGTGATCCGCCGGCGCCAGAATATTTCAGGGGGGATGTTGGACGGTGGTTCCGGTTCCAGAAGTTCAACCGCCCCGGCGAATTGCCCCTTACGATTGCGGGCCTCCGCGGTTAGAACGCGAAATCGCCAGTTCAGTTCTGGGTAGTCTGCTGATTCTTTGAAACCTGCTTCTGCAAGAGGGAGCGGTTCGTCGATATAGCCCTGCTGAAACCGAAGGCGGGCCTCAGCATACCGTTTTTCCAGGGAGGCCCGCTTATCTTGGCAGCTCGTGATGCTAAAAACCAGAATCGCAGCAACCGTGGCTAATGCGGCGGTGTTGGTCCGCTGCCACCTGTTGTTGTTCCACCATCGGTGGTCCCGTGCCCTGAAGAGCACATCTGCACGCGAAACATCCGCAATGTTCGCGAATGATGATGTACTACCATTTCGGCCAGACGAATGACGCCGAATTTTGGAATACAGATGATGGAACCAAAGCCCAGGATTTCGGACGATCCTCCTTGCGCTTTCCAGTCGAGATCGTTTGCCGGCGAAAACCAATAGCTTCCCCGGTCCTCCGGCCGTTTGAGTTTCTTCCATTCCTTGACCAATCCAGACATGCCGGTCAGGGCATGATATGTGTCTTCCAATTCTGCCAGTTTGTTGTCCTTCAGTTGCTTCAACTTGCTTCCCACGAGCCATTCATCGGTTTGGCCAGACTGGTGTGACTTGGTCACCTTTGAATAGGTATCGTGGTCGTGGAAGACGTGAGTGGCCAATTTTACATCGATTGGATGGCCGGCAACCCGGAGATTTTCAAAATAGCTGCCGGTGATGTCATAACTGGCTTCACTGCCATCGGTTGCGGAATGATAGACGGCCATGCGGGCAACGACGCGATCCGCCGTAAGCATGTCTGCTACGTTCAGGCCCTCAACGACTGACCATGCATGACTGGTGTGAATACCGTGGCAGTCATCAAAACTTCCACCGACTTCAGAGTATGCATTCTTAAAGGAAATAAGGCCGTCAACATTGTAGGCCGAGGCCCGGTTGGATCCGTGGCCTCCGTGGCCAGCAAGGACTACTGAGGCTTGCGGGGCAAGGCTATGCTTTTTGGGTCTTTCAAATTCGGCCGCAACTGAATAGGCCGATGCCTGATACATATGTTGCGAATGGTGGCGCGAGCACTTCATAATTTTTCTCCATGAAATTCACCTGGCATGAACTACTGGGCATGGGCACACATAGACATTCTTAGCTACCAGAAGTCTTGTTAGCCCGAATAAGCCGATTGTACTACGACCAGTTGTGGCGAGGAGCGATCCAGCATGGAGAGTATGAAGCAGGAAACTATTCATTTACAGCTTCGAAGCCCATCACTTAGTCATCCGCGAACTGCAGTTCAAAGGTGCCGCGACCTACTTCCTCCTGAGTGCCATCACTCCTGCGCCCGAAAACTACAACCGAGTACTGTCCGGGCTCCAGAGCATCGGCCGGCACGTCGATTGCAGCCATGGTGCCGACTTGTCTTTCAGACAGCGCGACCGAATACATCGCTTTTCCGGAGCCCGACAGAATCTGTGCCCGGTATGAGGTGAATTCGCCTTTCCTTGCATATTCGACATTCAGGCTTAGCCCGGAGTTCCTGGAGACCCTTACCAGATTGGTCTCACCGGAACCATGAGCAACGCCCGCCAATACAGAACGTATTTCAGGTCGAGGTGCCTTCAGACGAGAAATTACAGAGTTCTGGTGGATTGCGATGCCAGTCGCGAACAACAGGAAGCCGAATGCGATGATGGTGACAGGTTGACGCATATTCGTCACAAGGCGGGACATGAATCCAGGCGCACAGGGGGGCCTGCGGATCGTCCGTGCCGATGTGGCGCAAGTGGTCGACAAACTCTGTCCCGGTCTTGATTTGCTCGAAACAGGCGTCACATGAGAACAAATGTTCTTCATAAGCGTCCCGGTCGCTGGCATTCAGTTCGCCCAATAAATAGCGCTCCGCCATAAGATCCTTGACTGCTTCGTCGTGGTCGATCATTCTTGCATTCATACTCTTTCCTCTTGATATTCGTTCACCGGATCCCTGCCTAGTTGCTGCGCTTTTTGTAAAGCTCCCCAAATCTATTAATGGCGCGATGAAACAGGACCCGAAGATAGTCGCGGTCTACTCCAAAATCGCCACAAACTTCCTCATTATTACGGTCTTCAAAGAATCGCGCCTGCAGGAGGTGACGGTCTCTTTCGGGAAGCTCTGCCAGGACCGCGCGGACATGGCTGCCGTTCTCTTTTTGCTGTAGCAATTCTTCAAGTCCCAACTGGCCATCTATTACATCTGTTGAGTCCAGCGAATCATGCTGGTTGCGATGATCAACCCGGCGACTTTCCGAGAGAACGTTCTTACAAATGGAATGCACGTAAGCGCCGAAGCCGCGTGGATTGTTTACGCTGCCCGATAAGAGGCCTACCCATACGCGGCAGAAAGTTTCCTGGCGAACATCTTCAATTGTGTGCGCATCAACGCCGCGAGCTCGCAAAGTGATTTTTAGGCGTTCACTGAAGTACGCGACAAAATGGGCTTCGGTAGCGGGATCACGAGCCCCGAGGCGACGGAGATATTCTTCATCGAAGGAATAGAAGTCCACTAGCGCTCTTTCTAACCAGTATACTTCAGCCCTTGCTGCTGATTGCCGTTTTCTAATGCGCGCGGACGTGCTGGAGGATGGGTAGCCTGATAAGGAACCTTTCTCTCTTTTTCGTCCGATCCGCAATTGAATCACGCTCGCTCCAAGTTTGGGGAACCGCGGTGGGTTCAATCAGGGCTAGCCGCCCTTCTAATAGCTAGTGATAAATGGAGCGCGAGCGTTTCACTGGCATTCAGGAATGCACCAACGGGGGAACGGCTGGTTAGCTAAACCCTTTGTTTTCGCCTAAGTGCCGGGGGTGGGCGCGCCCTCTTCCAAGGGTACAGACCGGGAGATTTTGCTTTACTCGAGTGTCGCCACGCTATGCGCGGATATCGCCCCGCATGCAAGAGGAATTAGGTACGGTGCGGGCGAACACCAGGGAATCCGGCTTTCCTTCCAATCAAAAGACTTGCCCTGCAAAACGGCACTAATGTTTCCAACAACCGCGCCGCCCCACATGAGCAAGTCCGGCATTTGACCGAATGAATGGCCATTCAATAAACTTTACCCCGGTCGTCATCCGCAATATCAAGGGCGTGAACCTGCGGACGCCAAGTTCAATCGTTAATAGAAAGCGTTCACTAGAACCGAGAGAGCAAAAACAATGAGTGATCTGGTCCAACTGACAAAAGAGAATGACATTGCCATCATTACGGTCAACAATCCGCCGGTCAACGCGTTGAGCCCGGGAGTACCGGAGGGCATTTCTGATGCGATTGAGCAGATAAATAGAGATGCCGGCGTGAAAGCGGTGGTGCTGATTGGCGGCGGCAAAACATTTGTGGCGGGCGCGGACATCAAGGAGTTTGGCAAGATGACGAGCGGCAAGACGCGCGGCGGGATTCCTTTTGTGCCGCTGCTGAACCGCATTGAAGATTGCAGCAGGCCGGTGGTGATGGCGATCCACGGTACCGCTTTCGGCGGCGGACTGGAACTGGCGATGGCGGGCCACTACCGCGTTGCTGCGCCCAGCGCGCAGGTGGGGCAGCCCGAAGTAAAGCTTGGAATCATTCCCGGAGCGGCGGGAACGCAGCGTCTTCCTCGGCTGGCAGGAGTGGCGAAGGCCGTGGAGATGTGTGCGGGCGGCGATCCCATTAAAGCGAAAGAGGCGTTGGCATTGGGCATTGTCGATAAGCTGATTGATGGCGATCTGCTTACGGGCGCCGTAGCGTTTGCCCGCGAGATTGCCGGTAAGCCCGCGCGCAAGACGCGGGAACGCAATGAAAAGCTGGGATCGGCGGAGCAGAATGCGCCGATCTTTGCAGCGGCGCGCGATGCCGCACGCAAGAAAGCTCGTGGGCTGATGGCTCCCATGGCCGCCATTGACGCGGTGGAAGCCGCGACGAAGCTGCCGTTCGATCAGGGTGTGGAAGCCGAACGCAAGCTGTTTACCGAATGCTTGTTCTCTGATCAGTCGAAGGCGATGATTCACGTCTTCTTTGGCGAGCGCGAAGTAGCAAAGATTCCTGACGTCCCCAAAGATACGCCAACAATTCCGGTGAATACGGCGGCGGTGATTGGCGCGGGCACCATGGGCGGTGGCATTGCGATGAACTTTGCCAATGCCGGGATCCCGGTGCTGCTGAAAGAAACAGATCAGGCTGCGCTGGACCGCGGCCTGAATACGATCCGAAAAAATTATGACAACTCAGTGAAGAAGGGCCGCTTCACCCAGCAGCAGATGGACGAGCGCATGAAGCTGATCAAACCCACGCTGACGTATGACGGGTTTGAGCAAGTGGAAATGGTGGTGGAAGCCGTGTTTGAAGGCATGGCGCTGAAGAAACAGATTTTTGGCGACCTGGATAAAATCTGCAAGAAAGGCGCGATTCTGGCCAGCAATACATCGACGCTCAGCATTGATGAGATTGCTTCGGCGACGTCGCGACCTGACTCAGTGATTGGCACACATTTCTTCTCTCCCGCCAACGTGATGCGGCTGCTGGAAATCGTGCGCGGCAAGGCGACAAGCAAGGAAGTTATTGCCACGTGCATGCAGCTTTCCAGGAAACTTGGCAAGGTGGGAGTGCTGGTGGGCAATTGCCGAGGATTTGTCGGGAACCGCATGTTTGGCCCTTACCGCCGTGAAGCGCAGTTCCTGATTGAAGAAGGCGCAGGCATAGAAGCCGTAGACAAAGCGATGTACGATTTTGGGATGGCGATGGGTCCTCTCGCAGTCGGTGATCTTGCCGGGCTTGATGTCGGCTGGCGTATCCGCAAAGAATTCAAGCACTTGGAGAAGCCCGGCGTTCGGCAGCCGCTGGCTGAAGATCGGCTGTGTGAGATGGGCCGTTACGGCCAGAAGACCGGCACTGGTTGGTACAAGTATGACGAAAACCGCCGCGCGATTTTTGATCCCACGGTGGAAGAAAACGTGCGCAAGTGGGCGGCTGAAACTGGCGTAGAGCAGCACGCCATCTCCAAAGACGAAATTGTTGATCGCCTGATCTACGCGCTGGTGAATGAAGGCGCGCGCATTCTGGAAGAAGGCTACGCGTTGCGCGCCGTCGATATCGACATCATCTATCTCACCGGCTACGGCTTCCCCGCGCACCGCGGCGGGCCAATGTGGTATGCGGACACGGTCGGCTTGAAAAAAGTCTATGACCGCATCTGCGAGTTCCACAAGCAGCACGGAGAACTCTGGGAGCCCGCGCCGCTGCTCAAGCGTCTGGCCGAGGAAGGCAAAGGCTTCGCCGACTTCAATAAAGAAACCAGCGCCGCCGCCTGATCGGTCTGCGTGCATGCAAGAAAATAACTGGAGCAGGAACCGTGGCGAGGCCGACCACGCGCCGAGCCACTTTGCTACGAGGCAGAAAAATCCAGAGTCTGGCCAGGCTGCAAAAGCGGTTTGGAGCGAAAGCGACAAAAATGAAGAGAGAAGCAGTCATCGTTGACGCTGTACGCACGCCGCTCGGGCGCCGCGACGGCATGCTGAAAGCCTGGCATCCTGTCGATCTCCTGGGCTTCACGCTGAAAGATCTCGTCTCGCGCAACAAGCTTGATCCTGCAAGCATCGACGATGTGATTGCAGGCTGCGTCATGCAGGTTGGCGAGCAGACAGCCAACGTCGGACGCAATGCCGTTCTTGCCGCGGGCTTTCCTGAATCAGTTCCCGGCACCACCGTCGATCGCCAGTGCGGCTCCAGCCAGCAAGCGATTCATTTTGCTGCGCAGGGCGTGATTGCCGGCAGCTATGACATAGCTATCGGATGCGGCGTTGAGAGCATGACGCGCGTGCCTATGGGCGCATCCGCCGCCAACGGGCCGGGCAAGCCATTTGGCCCGGCGATGATGAAACGCTATAACAATGTCCATTTCAATCAGGGCATCAGCGCGGAGATGCTTGCGGAACGCTACAAGCTCACCCGCGAATGCCTGGACCAGTACAGCCTGGAAAGCCATCGCCGCGCGGCGCAAGCCACAGAACAAGGCTGGTTCAACCGCGAGATTCTGCCGCTGCCGGTGGAAACCGAGCAGGGGACGCAGAACGTCATCCGTGATGAAGGCATCCGCGCCGGATCAACTCTGGAAAAATTGGCAACACTTAAAACCGTCTTCAAAGCCAATGGTGTGGTTACCGCCGCGAATTCTTCGCAAATCACTGACGGCGCTGCGGCCGTCTTGATTATGGAACGCGGCACAGCGGAAAAGCTGGGCTATAAGCCAATGGCTCGCTTCGTTGAATTCGCCTTGGCCGCTGAAGATCCGGTGCTCATGCTGGGCGCGCCGATTCCCGCTACCCGCAAAATCATGGATCGTTCCGGCCTTAAACTTGAAGGCATGGACCGCATCGAAATCAACGAAGCGTTTGCCAGCGTGGTCCTGGCCTGGCAGCGCGAAACCAAAGCCGATCTCGCTCAGGTCAATGTCAACGGCGGCGCCATAGCGTTAGGGCATCCGCTGGGCGCCAGCGGCGCGCGCCTGATGACGACGTTGGTGCATGAGCTAGAGCGTACTGGCGGTCGCTACGGTATGCAGACGATGTGCGAAGGCGGCGGTATGGCCAATGCGACGATCATCGAACGGTTGAATTAGCTATATCAGAGTTGCTGATCTGTGGGTCGAGAGGGTGGAGCAGGCATTTATGCCTGCGTTTTATTTGCATGACTGTTGGCTTCAGCCGCTGAGGTTAAGACACAGAATACGGAGAAACTATGAAAATCAAAGGTTTAAGCTCGCTGGTTACCGGCGGCGCATCGGGTCTGGGCGCAGCGACCGTCCGCATGCTGGTGGCGAATGGCGCCAAAGTTGTGATTGCCGACGTCAATGAAAAGGGCGGCAATGACCTGGCGCAGGAACTGGGAACAGACGTCAGGTTTGTTAAGACAGATGTGACCGATGATACTCAGGTCGCTGCTGCCGTGGAAACGGCGGTGAAGCAGCACGGTGGCTTGCACATACTTGTTGCTACCGCCGGCATCGGCATCGCCGAAAAGTTGCTGGGCAAGAATGGCATGCATGACCTGCAGAAATTCATCCGCACCATTCAGGTAAATCTGATCGGAACGTTCGACGTGATCCGTCACGGCGCCAATGCCATGAGTGCCAACCCGCCGGACGAAGATGGTGGCCGCGGAGTAATCGTGACAACCGCTTCAGTCGCGGCCTATGAGGGGCAGATCGGTCAGGTAGCATACTCAGCTTCAAAAGGTGCGATCGTCGGCATGACCTTGCCTCTTGCGCGTGAGCTGGCGCGATCAGGGATCCGGGTGTGCACTATCGCTCCAGGAATCTTTCAAACGCCACTGCTGGGCGCATTGCCGGAAGCTGCGCAAGCTTCGCTTAGCGAACAAGTTCCTTTCCCTAAAAGGTTGGGCAAGCCGCCGGAGTTCGCTGCCCTGGTGCAGCACATCATCGAAAACAACATGCTCAATGGAGAGACCATTCGCATTGACGGCGCGATCCGCATGGCCCCGAAATAAGATGGTCGGGCATGAGCGCGGTGATACAGATATTGCGGCGTCGTCACCCTTGAACTCCGGAGCGCACGTGCGCGATTTGTCGCAGCTGAATTCTTATTGCGACCACGGCGGCACAACCCCGCTCATGCGCGCGTATGCCACCAGTTGCCCCATGTGTTCATTGGCATGAACGATGATGCGCAGATACATGCCGTCTACCGTCGCTTCCCGGTCGGCGATCTTTACTTTGCGTTCCAAGTCGCTTGGTTTTGCCGATGCATGCGCAGTTTTCACTGCCTCCATGGATCGCTTCAGCCACTTGATCACGTCAGCCTTGGCAGTAACGGTCGTATCCATCCCTTCTTTCAGGTCATCCGGCATCTTCGGCCCAGTAACGCTGAGCAGGTAGAAGTTTGCCAGGACAATGTGCATGTACACTTCGCTGGTAGAGCGCACTCCTTTCGCCGGGCGCCACGCGAATTTATCTGCAGGCGTCGCCTCCGCCAACGCAATCAGCTGGCTGGTGACGTGCTTCCACTCACCGTCATAACCCTGCCAGATGCCCTCAGGTGCTTTCTGCGCGAACAAGGTTGATACGCTCAGAAAACACAGGAGCAGCATGTTCTTTGCCCTAAATGAGTTTTTCATTGGTTTCAAACTCCTGCAAAATCGGTTTTTCACCAAAACTACACGCACCAACAACTTTGGTCTGTGCATTCACCCTGATACCCGGAATGAACACATCAGCTTCAGCCCGCGTCAATCCACTGGGTTCGCGAGCGATAAATATATCAGGGGGAAGAGCTCACAGGCAGCGATTCACTTCATCCCCTTGAAATACCATTCCTTGCGGACCATCGACGGGCGGGAGTTTGTAAATTGCACTTTCACTGGGATTTAGCCTCAATTCAGCAGCTCTCGAATCCAGCTCTGATGGGCCAACTCCGCATAGAGAGGGGCATCTAATCCTCTGTAGCAACCAGAATGGCCCCGATTACGCGAGCTTCGTCGCTCATCCTTGGTGTACGCGTATCTGTTGCCGAGGGGCCCGAATCTAAAAACGGAAACGGAGGACAATAGTGAGAAATTTCAATAAGCTTGCATTGATCGTGGTACTGGGTAGCGGTTTCGCAGTGGCACAAAGCACACCGGCGTCGCCAAGCACAGCACCAAGCACGTCGCCGAGTTCTACCCAACAGCCTTCAACGGCTCCCGCCCAGGGCACAAATCCAGCGAACGCGCCGGAAAATCTGCCCAGCACGGACCAGAAGAAGACCGATCAGCAAACTCCTGATCAGAACAAAATGCCGCAAAGCGACGCTGCTCCTGCCGCCGCCAATGGCGATGTCCAGAATACGATTCAGTCGGCGCTTCAGAAAGATCCGACCCTTTCAACCGCCAGCGTAAACGTTGTTGTGAACGCAGGGAAATCCGTTGAACTGACCGGCACCGTGCCGAACAAGGACGCGAAAGACTCAGCCGAGCGCATTGCGAAAGAAAACGCGGGCGGCCTGAAAATCAAGAATCACCTGAAGATCGCTTCCGCTGCCTCTGACAAAACGTCGGACAAGCCGAAGAGCGACATGAGCAATCCGAAACTGTAAGCCATCAACTCCAGGGTGCAACCACACCCAGAGCGAAGCGAGGCGGCCCAAAAAGGGCCGCCTTTTTTATTGAAGTATCGATTTTATGGAGCGTCGTCGCGATGGACAGTCTTCGGAGAGAACGCCGGCAGGCATATTGCGAGGTATTCCGTTGCCTCGTCAGGAGTGGAGTATTGGATCCATTCCCCGGGATGGGCTACTACGGCCTGTCCGGCCGATACATCGAACGATCCACCTTTGTGTTGCACGTGAAGCTTCCCCCGAATCACAACTGTGTACTCTTCGAACTCAGGCGTTTGGCCAGGCTCTTGCCACCCGGCGGGGCTGCGCATGTGCGCTATGCTGATTCGATCGTCTTTCGAATTCACGCAGCCAATAAATTCGTCAATGATCTTAGGCATGTTGCCGGCTGCCTGAATGCGAGTGGGATTTTCAATGTGAGTAGGCAAATTGGTCTCCAGTTACCGTTCCGGCTGACCCGGTTTTTACTTGAAACAGGAAATGGTAAAGTCGGCGGCATCTTTTCCGCCAGGATCTTTCGCTGAAGAATCCCGGCGCAAGCACAACGAGCCCGTAAATTCCTTGCTGCCAGAAAGACGATGCGGGAGAAGCGATCTTTTGTCATCTCGGCAATGGTGGCACGAAATTACCTCGCCAAACGAGTCAGCAAAAAGGTACCATAACGGGTTTTCTGTTCCAGCATTCCAGCCGTCTTTATATTCCAACAGGAGCAATCATGGCTAACCATCAATGCAAGCTGGCAGTTGCGTTTTTTCTCTGGAGCCTGGTGGCATCAGCACAAACGAACATTGTTGAAAGGCTCAGCGTTGATGCCACTGATGCGCCGCGCAACATCCTGCATGCCACCATCACAATTCCGGTGGCGCCCGGGGCAGTCACGATTGTCTATCCCAAGTGGATTCCCGGCAACCACCGGCCCACGGGACCAATCCAGAATTTTACCGGACTCCATTTCAAAGCCAGTGGAAAGGAACTGGAATGGCAGCGCGACCTGGAAGATATGTATGCCTTCCACTTGCAGATTCCGGCGGGCGCGAATGAACTTCAAGCGTCATACGACACGCTCACGTACAACGGAAAGAGTTCTCTCGCTTCCAGCAAGGTGCTGGACTTGTTGTGGAACCAGGTGGTGTTGTACCCAAAGGGCGCCACCGCGGATTCGGTGCAGGTGACGGCGTCCGTGCGGCTGCCAGAGGGCTGGAAGTTTGGCACCGCGCTCACGCCTGCGCAGCAGAGTGGAAGCTCCGTGGAGTTCCAGCCTGTTTCGCTCACCCGGCTGGTGGATTCGCCGCTGATTGCTGGTTCAATCTACAGGCAGGTACAGATCAATCCCGCCGGCGAGCCGTTGACGCACGTGGTTGATATGGTGGGCGAGAGCGACGAAGCGATCCAGATTACCGAGAAAGACATCGCCAGCCTAAAGCAACTGGTGGCGGAAACAGGGAGGCTCTTTGGATCCCGGCATTACACGAAATACACCTTTCTTCTGACGGTCGGCGATCAGACGGCCCACCACGGGCTGGAGCATCATGAATCCAGCGATAACGGAACAGCGGAAGACGTGTTCAGCGATTCCGGCGTGCATGACCTGGAAGCTGATCTGCTGCCGCATGAGTTTGTCCATTCCTGGAACGGAAAGTACAAACGGCCTGCCGGATTGGTTACGCCGAACTATCAGGAGCCGATGCATGGCGACCTGCTTTGGGTCTATGAGGGACTCACCGATTATCTGGGCAACATTCTTGCAGCGCGGACGGGGCTGCGTTCGCCTGATCAGTTTCGCGAGAACCTGGCCTACACTGCCGCTATGCTCGACCATCGTGCTGGACGAACCTGGCGTCCGCTACAGGACACGGCAACGAGCGTACAGAGTTTGTTTGCCGCTCCCGCCGAATGGACCAACTGGCGCCGCACCGCCGACTACTATCCTGAGGGCTATCTGATCTGGCTTGAGGTTGACTCTATTCTGCGACAGAAGAGTAATGGCCAAAAGACCTTGAATGATTTTTGCCGCCTCTTTTATGGAGGCCAAAGCGGGCCGCCGGCCGTGGTGCCTTACAAATTTGAAGATGTTGTGGGAACGTTGAATCAGGTTTTGCCGAATGACTGGGCCAAACTGCTGCGCGAACGCCTGGACTCCAAATCACCACACGCCCCCATGGGCGGCATCACGAACGGAGGATGGAAGCTGATCTACACCGCGCAGAAGAATGCGACGATGGATGCACGGGAAAAGAGCGGCGAAACCATTGACCTGAGTTTTTCGCTGGGCTTTATCGCCACTAAGCAGGGTGACGTCCGCGATGTGATTCCTGGATCGCCGGCTTACGCCGCCGGCCTTGGGCCGGGGATGAAGCTGATTGCAGTGAATGGACGTAAGTGGTCAAAAGACGTGGTCCGCGCGGCGCTTCGAGGTTCAGTCCACAATCAGCACCCAATGGCCTTACTGGCAGAAAACGGCGAATATTACAGCATCTACGAAGTGAACTATCACGAAGGCGAGCGCTACCCGCATCTTGTACCGGAGCAAGGTCAGCCGAACATTCTGGACGAAATCATCAAGCCGCAGGCCGCGGGACAGTAGCTAGGCATTGCCCGGAACGCGGCGACTCTTGGTGACAACGGCGGTGCGCTCCAGCTTGTCCCATGCGAACGGCTTGCCGTCGATAGCACGCTTCACGGTCTTGGCCAATACTGCGGAGAAAAGCTGGCGGTAGGAAAACCGCTGGAGCCACAGATGCAGCAATAGCTGCGCGTCTTCTCCTGTGCCTTCCACACGGCGCTCCAACAGGAACGCCAGAGCCGACGCAATAAAATCAATGGCCAGAAAGATCACGAAATAAAAAGCAAGACGCTCAAAGCTACTTGCGTCCGTGCTCTCTGGGTGAAAGTAGCGCGCAGCCGCGTACTCCAGCATGCCAAACAAGAACATTATGTCGATAAAGGGCGAGACGAGCGGGAGCATGATTTGAAAAATAATGATATTGGGCAGAGCGATCCAGCCCAGGCGGCTGCGACGGCGAATAGCAGCGCCATGCTTCCAGACGGCCTGCAGAATTCCAAATGACCAGCGGAAGCGCTGGCGCATCAGTCCGCGCGCATTCGTGGGCGCTTCCGTAAAGGCCAGAGCACGGTCTTCATTCACCACCCGCCAGCCATTCTCCAGCAGTGACATGGTCAGGTCCGCATCTTCCGCTACTGTATCGGTGTGATAGCCGCCGGCCTGGCGGACAGCGGTCACGCGCCACGCGCCAATAGCTCCAGGGACTACGCTCACTGCGCCAAAAACATTGAGAGCGCGACGCTCAAAATTCTGGCTGGTGATGTACTCAAGCGCCTGCCAGCGGGTCCATAGGTTCACGCGATTGCCGACTTTAGCATTACCCGCAACCGCGGCCACTTTCTCGTCCGCGAAATGTGGAACCAGAATGGAGATAGCGTTAGGTGCAATCACTGTATCGGCGTCAATGCCGACGTAGATTTCATCCGTCGTATATTTCAAAGCGTGATTGAGGGCTTCCGCTTTTCCGGCATTGGCTTTGGTCAGCAAGAGGACGCGGCTGTCAGCAATTTCTTTGGCAAATTTCTCCCGCACCACGGCGGACGTTGCATCTTTTGAGCCGTCATCCACCACGATCGTTCGCAGATTCGGATAATCCGACGCCAGCGCAGAACGGACCGTATTCTCAATCACTTTCTCTTCGTTGAACGCTGGAATGATGACTGTGACTTTAGGCTTGTAGGCCGGGCCGCCGACTGGAGCCTGTTTCCGCAGGCGATCAAACGTCGCGAGGGCGCCAATGCCGAGGAGCCGCGCGCTCATCAAAACGTCACCAATGAAGAAGACGAAGACGATGAATTGCGCCAGCCACTGGCCGAGCAGAAAGACATAGCCATCTAGCCGCGCGCCCATTACTTCATTGGGAGAGAGGCGTGGCATTACGTCAGCCCGAGTCTTGCCCAGCAGTTCTTCAATGCTCACGATCTTGAATCCGTGCGCCCTCAATCCTTCAATCACAGCGGGCAAAGCCTGGACGGTGGCTGCACGATCGCCACCGCCGTCATGCAGCAGAATAATGTTGCCGCAGAAAAGCGGACCACGTGTCTGGCAGCCTTTGGTCGACGCTCGCTGCACCTGGTCCATCACCTCGGAGACGATTTCCGGGGCGCTCTGTCCTTTTCTCCAGTCATTGGGATCGATTTTGGAACCAACTGTGATGTAGCCTTCGCTCTGGACGAGTTCCAGTGGCCGCACCTGGTCAGCGACATCGGGGTCCTGGTCAATAGAATAGGGTGGGCGGAAATAAAGCGGTTTTACGCCAATCTTGCTAGCAAATAACTTTTCCGTCAGCTGCAATTCCACATGCTTCATGTACCACGCCGAAACGTCGCTGATGTCCGGGTGAGTGAAGGTGTGATTGCCGATGGCGTGGCCTTCGTCATAAACCCGCTTGGCCAGCGCGGGGAATTTTTGTGTTTGCAGACCGATCAGGAAGAATGTGCCCACGGCATTTTCACGCTTCAGGATGTCAAGAATCTTGGGCGTGTATTCGGGGTCAGGGCCATCGTCAAAGGTGAGGGCCACTTCTTTTTCTTTCCAACCATAAACCTTGACCTCGTAAGGCTCGGGCAGGACTGTCATCTTTTCCGATGCGACGAATTTCTTGTCCGAATCAAGAGAGACCGCGCGTTGACCTGGCGTGGGCTGATGCTGGATATAAAGGATCTCGCCATCGCCTTCACGATCAACGTCTTCACCGGCAGGAACCACTGAGATTTTCTGCTCAGCGCCCGCTTCCGTAGGATTGTCCCATATCTTCCAGAGTGATCGATCTTCTGATCCCAGCCGCCACAGCGCAAAAGTCCGGATTCCCAGGTCACGGGACGCACGCATCTGGTTCAGTGCCGTTACTGCATCCAGAAACCAGACCTGGTGCTCCTGGCCGCCATCTTCCATGTAGGCGTAATGAGGATTGAGCGAGTCGGAATCGAGTTCAATTTCCGCGCTGGATTCACGCGCATGCAGCCAGGATTCCTGCACGTTGTTGGTGTCAACGTTTAGGATGCGTTTGTTTTTGGCGGAAAGCTTCCAATCATAGCCATAGCTGCCGATGGCGCAGATGATCTTGTTTTTGGGAATGTCTTTTACGGCCTGCTTCAGGTTGGAAGTGAACCAATCCTGCGCAGCCACGGGACCGGGAGCGCTGGTCACCTGATGCTGGTCATAGTTCATGATCACCATGCCATCAGTGCTTGCGGCCAGGCGCGGGTAATCGTAGTCTTTATCTGCGACCGGGACGTTCACGTAGAGCCTGAGACCGCGGGCATGCAGGTCATGGCCCAATTCCTGAATCAACGCCAGGAATCCAGGCTGCGCTTTTAGCGGAATTTCTTCAAAATCAATTGCTGCGCCTTTGAAGCGATCGCTGCTCAGGAAGAGCAGAAGCTGCGTGCGGAAAATCTGCCGCGCCGCCGGATCCATCAGAAAGTCACCAATATTCGAAAGCCATTGCTTGGAAACCGGCTCAAAATTATTGATGAGCGGAAAGACTTCGACTTCAGCTTTCTCAGCCCGCAGAAAGGGCATTACCCGATCGTCAGTGGAATGTACGGCCCCATTATCAACGACTGGAAACGGGTGATTGATGCTGTCAAATCCCTGCAAATGGCCGTCCGGCGTGAGCACGTGAAGCCATTCAGGAAAGAGGATGTCAATTTGCGGATAGTATTCCTTGAGCGAGACAAAGCTGGCAGCGTCCCATGTGACGTAATAAGCGGCGCGGATACCTTCATCGGTATTCAGGACCACCTGCGAAGGAGAAGACTTGGTCTTGCGGTGCGTGTTTTTAGGATTGGGCCGCTTGCGGTGCTCACGCTCTTTCAGAGCGCGCAGGTTGCGCTTTTGTTCCGGCATCAGTACGTGCGGAAGCGGGTCTGACTGCACAAAAACGGTGACGATGAAAAAGAGCACCAGGCTGCTGATGATGGCGCCAAGCACACTCAGCAGGACGCGCAAGCGCCCCCATCGCTTCCGGTCGGGATCATAAAAGATGGATTTGGCCATTGCTGGATTGAGCTACTATCCATCGTAAGCGGCAGGGCACGGCAGGTCAATCAGGCATTGGCTTGATATCGGATGCAGTTGTACGAGGGGGGAAAGCGCCTTTACACTAGGCATTCTTCTCCATGGCAAAACTCATTGAACTGGTGCGGCGCAACTGGCTCTTCTTCCTGCTGGTGACCATCGCAGGGCTGTTATTGCGGTTCTTCTTTGTGTTCCGCTATCCACACGTCGCCGGTGATACCTGGGTGTATGGCAACATTGCCGGGAATTGGCTGGACCACGGAATTTTCGGACTCACCGACAGTGGCGCGGTCCGACCCACATTGATCCGGCTGCCCGGATATCCTGGATTTCTGGCGGCCATGTTCGCGGTCTTTGGCCGGGAACACTACACGGCGGTAATGATTGCGCAGGCGCTGATCGATACCAACACTTGTCTGGTGATCGCCGGCGTGGCCATGGAATTGATGAACGCACGCGCGGCGAAGGCAGCTTATCTGCTGGCTGCTCTGTGTCCTTTTACGGCTAGTTACGTTGCCGCGCCGCTTTCTGAGACGCTGGCCATCTGCTGTGTAGCGCATGCGCTTTACTATGGCGTCCGCGGATTGAAAGCACTGGAGCAGGACGAGCCCGCCGGCAAGCTGTGGGCCATTACAGGTCTCTGGAGTGCCGCGGGAATCTTTATGCGTCCTGATAACGGACTGATCTTGCCCGCGCTGGGACTGGCGCTACTCGTGATTTTGTTCCGCAAGGCAGACAAGAAGCAGGTGGTCTTTGCAGGTTTGGTGTTGGCGATCACTAGTCTAGGTCCGCTGGCGCCGTGGGCAGTGCGCAACTGGCGCGTCTTCCATGTTTGGCAGCCGCTGGCTTCCAGGTATGCCAATGATCCGGGCGAATTCCTTCCGCGCGGCTTCAATCACTGGGTGAAAACCTGGATGGTTGATTATGTGTCGGTGGAAGAGGTGTACTGGAATGTCTCCGGCGAGCCCATTAATCCTCAGCAACTTCCTGAACGTGCTTTTGATAGCCGTCCGGAATATGAGAAAACGCTGGCAGTAATCGCGCGTTACAACCAGCAGCTCTATATTGATCCAGAAATGGACGCCGAGTTCGAAGAGATTGCCCGTGAGCGCGAAAAACATAGTCGCCCGCGCTCTGCTATCTGGCTGCCGTTTCTGCGGACGTCAGATATGTGGCTGCGTCCTCGCACCGAGTTGCTGGACGTGGAAACCCGCTGGTGGGAGTTCTCGAAGCATGAGCGCGAAAGCTGGTTCGCGCTGATATGGGCCGGGCTGAATTTGTTCTATCTGGCAGCGGCGTTGCGAGGATGGCTGCTATCGCGTCTGGGCGTTGCCGGAGTTTTTGTGATCGGCTTTATTCTGCTGCGTTCAGCTTTTCTCAGCTCGCTGGAAAATCCTGAGCCCCGATACGTGCTGGAATGCTTTCCCGCAGTGCTGGCGCTGGCTGGTGGGGCATTCGCGTTGCCGAGGATGTGGCGGTCAGATACTTAATTAGTCGCCCGCTCAATCCGCTTTGTCGATGAAAGAGGATCGTCCCCCCTTGAGCCCGCAAAAAAAAGGGCCAGCCATCTTTCGGCTGGCCCCATAGGTCTTACCGGTTTACATCATCTCTAGAAAGTGATGTGAGCATTCAGAATCATAGAACGGTTCGTTCCCGTGTTAGCCCAGGTTTCACCAAACGTACCCGGGGCCACTCCGGCGGTATTAACACCGTTGATGTTCCTGTTGTTAACGTTGAGTCCAGGCACACCCAGGAATTGGTAGTTGAGAGCGTTGAAGAGATCGGCACGGAGTTGCATGCCGAAGCGCTCATTGAGTTTAAAATTCTTACCCACTGCCAGATCCAACTGGTTACGTGCCATAGAGGGAAAGCTATTGCGGCCCGCCGCGCAGGCAAACGGATTTCCACCGCACAGTGCGTTAATCGCAAACGTGTTGTTTACGACAAAGTGGACATCCGAGGGATTGATAAGCGGACAAATAGCCGTTCCCGCCGCGGCGGTGCTCTGACAGGTGCTAACGTTTATCAGCTGCGTCGCGTTGAGGTAACGCCCTGATGTATTGAAGGGAGCGTTGGGATTGCTGACCAGCGGACGGCAGGAATCAAGGGTCGCTCCAATGAGGGCGTTATTGAAGCCACCGTCGCAGTAGGGGTCACCGTTGTTGGTGTTCTGGGAGGGAGTAATTGGCGCACCCGACTGGAAACGGTGTGTGCCGCTTAGTTGCCAACCACCCAAAACGTGACCTAAGAAGCCCTGCTGATTTTTCATCCACGGGACTTCATAGATCAAGTATGTGCTAACCACATGCGGGAACGATTGCGCCGCAACTCCGCTTTCCCCATTGCTGGGGTCAAAGGGGTTCTGCGCGATCGGCGTGGTAACGCCACCAGTGCTGGAGAAAATCTCACTGACGTTATCCGTCGCTTTGCTCCAGGTGTAGGCCACATTAGCAGTCACACCATGGAAAGCCCGCATCTTGAATTCAGTCTGCAGACCGTTATATTTGGACCATGCGCCATTGTTGCGAATGCGCAAGTTGGTGAAGTTGCAGTCCACTCGTCCGCGTGCACCATTGCCGGCCCCGGCAGCTGCGCCCGCTGGTGAGCATGGCGTAATATTTGCCGGAATCAGGCTGGGATCCTGGACAGCCAGTCCCGCCGTGCACGTGTTGCCTGTGAATGCACTGCAAAGAAGGGGATTCCCGTTAATCGTCTGGAAGTTCCCGACTCCGTGGTTGCCCACATAACGGGTCTCCAACGATACCTTGGACGAAAGCTGCCGTTCGATGCTGAACGACCACTGTTCAACATAGGGATTGACAAAATTCGGGTCGACGCGCGTTTGGTTGCGAGCACCCGGATTCTGGCCATTGGGGATCGAAGGCAGGAAAGCGGTCTGAACGCCTTTTCCAGTCAAATCGGCAGGCAATCCAACGTTGTTAATGGTGCCGGAGTTGACCACAGGCGCTGAGGTGGCGACGTTCAGGAAAATGTTGTAGTACGCGGGATCGTAGGCAATGCGATAACCACCGCGGACGACGGTCTGTTCATGTCCCGTCAGTTTTTGCAAAATGCGCGGTGTCCAGGCAAAGCCAAGGTTAGGGCCAAAGTTGTTAAAATCCTCCGGGATCTTCGGGATCTCTGTGACGCTGGCAGGCAAGCCGGCGGCCCAGAATCCGCTCGCTACGTTCTGCACGCTGATGCCGTGCAGCAGGTTAATTGCCTGCTGGTCCCACTCCCAGCGCAGTCCAATGTTCAAGGTGAGGTTGGATCTAATGCGCCAGTCATCCTGCCCGTAAAAGGCAGTGTCGTTTTCCCGGAAATCGAAGTTGAATGGCCCATTCGTCAGCGATAGAGACGATCCTGTGCCCTGGATGAATTGGCTGAATGCATTCGTTGTTCCTGCCGAAATGAAAGTGTAGCCGCCGTTGATGCTGGGCAGGAAGTGGTTTGGCGAGCTCTGGTGATCAAACTCACCGCCGAACTTCAGATTATGGTGCCCAAAAACCGCAGTAACGTTGCTCTGGTACTGCGTATTGTGCACCTGGCGGTCTTGGGGCAGGTTCGTCGCCAATCCGAAAGATGTGTAAGCATTTGTGGCATCGCTAAAAGCAACGTTGGGCGCACACGCGGTCACGTTTCCAATGGTGCAATCCGGGTAGGCCGCTCCACCGGCAAAGGTGAAAGCTGCTTTCGAATAACCAACGCGCGTTTGCTGCACCACATGCGCAGACCAATCGCGCGTGTAGTCAAAGCCATACTGTTCGTCATGCGCCGGGACGGACACAAAAGCGCCGCTGGAGATCGTTCCCGAACCGACGGCATTAAGACTGTCCTGGTAAAGGTAGCGCACAAAGAAGCGATCTTTGCTGCTGATCTGCCAATCACCCCTGCCGGAGATCTGGGTGTCGTCAAACGGAGTGTTGACTGTGCGATTGACGAAAGAAAAAGGTACCAATACGCTCGAGGTTCCGTTGTTTACAGTAATGTTCTGGATGGTTCCCGCGGGTGTTGGATTACCCACTTTGATACCGTACGGACCAAATTTTTGCAGTGCCGCCACTGCGTTATTACCAGGGAATGCCGCCGCAAGTGTAGTGATTCCGGCCGGCGTTGGCGTAAGACTTGACGATGTGGCAGATGTATCCGCGCGCTGGCGATCATTCTGGTAGCTGGCGAAGAACCACACCTTGTCCTTGACTACAGGTCCGCCGAAGGTCCCACCGAAGCGGTTCTCCACGAACCGCGGAACTACCGGCGTAATGCATTTGGAGGCAAATGGTGTCGCAGTTCCAGCAGCCACGCCCGAGGGGCAGAATCCCAGCAACGGGTTCTTCTGGCCATTCTGCTTGGAAAAGCTCCAGTCACCTGTGTTGTACTCAAAGCCGCTGCCGTGGAAGGCGTTCGTGCCGGACTTGGTAACATAGTTCACAATGGTGCCGGAATTGCGTCCGTATTCCGCGCCAAAGTTGTTACTCACAATCTGCACTTCCCCGAGCACATCCGGGTTGCTGAGGAAAAGGGTGGGCCCGGCGACGGAATTGTCGTTGTTGGCCTGGCCATCAATCTGAAAGTTGTTCGAGCGACCGCGCAAACCATTGTTGGCGATAGCTGCACCATTGGTGTTGCTGAAATTTGTGGACCCGCTATTAGCAACACCGGGGACGTAAAGCGCCAGGTTATCAAAGCCAGCCCCTGCATTTGGCAGTTGCGAGACCGCCTGCGTGTCAAACGTCCCGCCAATTTGGGCAGAGGTGGTTTCGATCAGCGGCGCAGACGCTTCTACCGTTATCGATTCGGAGGAGACGCCGACATTCAACATCTGGCTGCCGACATTGTGATTTTGTCCGGAGTTAACGTCGACATTGTTGACCTTCCGGCTGCTGAATTGGGTCGCTTCGATCGTCAGCGTGTAGGTTCCGATCGGGAGGTTGGCAATCAGGAAATAACCTTCGCCAGTGCTTTTCGTTGTGAAACTGCTGCCAGTTTCCGATTGGACAGCCGTAACTTTCGCTCCGGGAACAACGGCCTTCTGTGGATCATATACCGTGCCCGAAATTGATCCGGTTGTGATTCCCTGGGAAGAAGCGGCTATGCTGAAAATAAGCATGAGCGCCAATACCCCAGCTAGAACCGCAATGTAGCGCAGTTTTGCATTCATTCTCTTCTCTCCATTTTGGTTGGTGAAAATGACAACAGGAAGGCGTACCACCCCTATACAGCTGTCAGTGCCCCCACTGCTGCCCTTGCTTTTTGCAAGCGCAATCAGAGTTCCACCTCGAAAAGTGTAAAGAATCAATAAGTTACGCAAACTTAATGAGGGTTACATACTTAATTATGGATTTACAGATGTCATCTCGTCCCAAATTTGGGATATTTTGGAGATTTTGTGCAACTCAAACCTATCTAGAGGCATCACGTCCCTACTTATGACACTTTTTAAGGCGTAAGCTTGATTGTTTTTTCAAACGCTGGCCCTATGCTCAGGGCAGCATGCTTTCCTGGACGAAATCGGCTGTTTGCACAGCGCTTTTGCTAAGCTTGTCTCTTGTGCCTCGTTCCTTCGCCGGGGACGCTGGCGCAGACCGTGGTGATCTTCGTCCACCGGCGCCGGTTCGGCAGCCCTTCCCTGTCTACAAAATTCAAGCTGGCATTGATGGCGAGATTTACCCAGTATTCGCTAATTATGCTTCCATGCAGCGCCAGGGTGACCGCACGTTTGGCGTGGTTTCAGTCACGCTTTCCAATACCTCTGCGGAACCGATGCTCCGTCGGGTAAGCGTCAGGATCCCAGGCTGGAGCGACGAGGAGATCCAGACCATTGAAGTTGCTCCGGGTATTACACGGACCGTGGTTTTTGCCCCGGCATTTCTGCCTCGCCTATACCAAAACCATGAAATTGCAGCGGCCACGGCCCATGTCACCATTACAGATACGGCTTCCAGTAACTCTTATGAAACGACTTTGCCAGTCCGCCTTCGGTCTGCCGAGGATATGTTCTGGGGCAACGGCTTTAAATACGCGTCGTTCATCGCCTCCTGGGTGACGCCGCATGACCGTACTGTGGAGGGCGTGCTTTCCCGCGCAAAATCGCTTACTGTGGACCATCGTTTGCCGGGTTATGAAAATTGGAAGCCCGCTGCCCAGCAGGAGCAGGAAACCTATCGTGAAGCCCGGGCGATTTTCAACGCTTTGCACCGTATGGGCCTTTCCTATGTAAAGAGTTCAGCCACACTGGGGGACCATCAAGGAGTGAGCGAGCGTATTCGCATGCCTCGTGTAAGCCTTGCCCAGAGCAGTGCAAATTGCATCGATGCCGCCGTGATGTATGCCTCACTTTTTGAGAATCTGGGGATGGATGCCAGTATCGTGATCGTGCCTGGCCACGCCTATGCTGGCGTCCGGGTTGCCGAGGGCTCACCCAAGTTCCTGGTCATTGATGTGGCGCTTACCGGGCGAAGCACCTTTGAGGCTGCCGTGGCTTCCGCCCAAAATGGCATGGCCAGCCATGCCCCTTCTGCGGTAACCAGGGTCATGGTGGAAAAAGCACGGTCGTCCGGCATCTATCCTATGCCTTGATTTTTCAGCAACCTTGCCCCGATTTTCCTCATCATTGTCTGCTATATGGCACTTCCGCAACGCTTAGAACCACTTGACATCCGCCCAGACAGGCTTAAAATACCCGCTATTCGTGAGCAGGCATCGGCAGATGTGCGCCTTGGTCCGAATATGAACCCAACCCAGAATTCACCTATCTCGAAGCGGCCTCCCGAACCCATACCTATGGAGAAACCCTGCAAGCATCCGCGCGTGCGTGTTGTGGCGCGTGAAGAAGACGCTGAGTTTGTCGAATGCCAGGAATGTGGCGACGTTTTTGAATCCAGCGAATTCAAAGACATGGCCATTGAAGAGAACATAAGGCCGGAAGAGGCCTGAGTTTTTCCGGAGCGGTGGCGGCTCAATGATCGTTCTATAGGTGCAGGCGTTTTTCTGCCTTTTTAACGCCATCTTCGTGCCTCCCAATGCGCCCGCTGGGACGCCTCTCTCCTACGCGCGTAACAACCTGACGCTCTTTATCGCAACGCCAGCGATGCTTCCGCTGAAAAATCTGTTCCAGCAAAGTCTTTCGCCTGCAGCTTAGGGAACGCCGCCGCCGCAATCATGGCCGCGTTATCAGTAGAAAGTTTGCGCGACGGAAAATAAACCGCCACCCCCGCCTTTGCCGCTTGCAGCACGAATGTCTCCCGCAATTCGCGGTTGGCAGCCACGCCTCCGGTTACGAATAGGGTGCGGGCCTTGCGCTCCCGAGCCGCTTGCAACGTCTTGCCAACCAGGTCTTCCACCACGGCGCGCTGGAAAGACGCCACCAGGTCCAGCGTTCGCTTGTCGCAGAGCGCCAGCACCTCTTCTGTCTTTGGTTTGCCAATTCCGGCCAGCGCCTGCTGGCGTACCGCAATCGATTCGCGCATCCCTTCCAGTTCCACATAACGGAGCACTGCGGTCTTGATCCCGCTGAAAGAGAAATCGTACGGCGTCTGTTCGGCTTTCGGTGTTCCGCGATTGCCATGCTTGATCTGCGATGGAACAAACTTGACTGCCTTTGGATTGCCATGGAGTGCTAAAGCATCAATCACCGGCCCGCCGGGATAGCCGAGACCCAGCAGCTTGGCCACTTTGTCGTAGGCTTCGCCTGCGGCGTCATCACGCGTACGTCCGATATTTTTGTACGTCCAGCCGTGCTCGCGTTGTTCCGCCAGAAACAGATGTGTATGCCCGCCCGAAACCACCAGCGCCAGCAAAGGAAAATCAATCTGGAAATCTCCCTTCTGCTTTTCTTCCAGCAGCACCGCGTGTATATGCCCTTCCAGATGGTTCACCGTGATCAGCGGCTTTTCCAGAGCAAACGCCAGCGCCTTGGCATAACTGATACCGACAAGCAACGCGCCAGCCAGCCCCGGACCCTGCGTCACGGCGATGGCGTTAATGGATTCGTAAGTCTTGCCGGCTTCCGCCAACGCCTGCCGCACCACCGGAACGATCGCCCGCAGATGCTCGCGTGACGCTAGTTCCGGCACCACGCCGCCATACGGTTGATGTGTGGCGATCTGCGACGACACCACGTTGGAAAGCACGTGTTCACCGTCGCCGACGACCGCCGCCGCCGTCTCGTCGCACGAACTCTCAATCCCCAGAATGTAACTCTCAGACATACATCTAATATTATTGGATTTAAGACTCTTTGTTGGTTTTAGCTCCTGAACTCGCATCGAGTACCGGGGTGGAGCAGGCCTTCAGGCCTGCGAAAGAAGCTTGGAAATTTCCGGGCTTTAGCCCCTGAGGCCCATTTGGATCTTTCTTCTGAAAAAGCGCAGGAAGCCATCCGCATCGCGCACACTCTGCGTGAACACGGATACTCCGCCTATCTCGTGGGCGGCTGCGTCCGCGACCTGCTGCTCGACCGCGAACCCGCCGACTATGACGTTGCCACTTCTGCCACGCCGGATGAAGTCATCCGCATCTTCCCGCAGACTTATGCCGTCGGCGCGCAGTTCGGCGTGGTTCTGGTCCCTGTGCGCCGCGAAACGCCTGAAGGTGAGCGCGATAACTATGCTATTGAAGTCGCTACCTTTCGTAGTGATGGCGCTTACTCCGACGGCCGCCATCCCGACGAAGTTCAATTCTCCAAAGACGCGCGCATGGACGTGCAGCGCCGCGACTTCACCATCAACGGCCTGCTGCTCGATCCCGATACCCGCGAAGTGCTGGACTACGTTGGCGGCCGCGAAGACTTACAACGCGGCATCATTCGTACCATTGGCGAAGCCCATCAGCGTTTCGCGAAGACAAGCTGCGCATGCTTCGTGCCGTGCGCTTCGCCGCCCGCTTCGGGTACACCATTGAAGATCGAACGTTGGCCGCGATCCAGGAACTGGCTCCGCAAATCCATCAGGTCAGCCGTGAGCGCGTGCGTGACGAAATCCTGAAAATGCTTACCGAAGGCCACGCTCGCCGCGCCTTTGAGTTGCTGGACCAGACAAATCTGCTGGAGCAGGTGCTGCCCGAAGTCAAGAAAATGCAGGGCGTCGCGCAGCCGCCGCAATATCATCCGGAAGGCGATGTTTGGACCCACACGCTCATGCTGCTCGAAGGCCTGCCTCCCGGCTCTTCCAAAACGCTGGCTTTGGGTGCGCTGCTGCATGATGTCGGCAAGCCGCCCACGTTTCGCGTTGCACCGGATCGCATCCGCTTTGACGGCCACGCCGAGATCGGAACGAAGATGGCCGCAGAAATTTGCCGCCGCTTCCGCCTTTCTAATGACGATACTGAGCAGGTGCTTTCTCTCGTCGCCAACCACATGCGCTTTGGCGACGTCCTGCGCATGAAACATTCCACGCTCAAGCGCTTCTTCCGCCTGCCCCGCTTTGAGCAGCATTTGGAACTGCATCGCCTGGATTGCCAGAGTAGCCATCGCGACCTGAGCTTGTACGAATTTGCCAAAGAAGTATTCCATACCCTCCCCGCTGAACAGATCCGCCCCCAGCCTCTCATCACCGGCGCCGACCTGATCGCCGCTGGCTACAAACCCGGGCCGCAGTTCAAAGAGCTGCTCACCGCCGTGGAAGACGCTCAACTGGATGGGAAGATCAGCACGAAGGAAGAAGCAATGGAGTTGGTTCGACAGAGAGTAAGAGTTTGAGGTACCCCTCCCCCCACCCGTCAACTAGGATTTTAAAGTACTTACAAAATTCAACCCCAGGGATATCCGCGTGGCACAGCCGCCCTCGGCTGTGGATTTTGGCTTTCTGGTCTACCAATTCTTGCAGCCCTCTGCCTGTGTCCCTCAGCCACAACCGCCACCCCCATAGGCGCTTTGTTGCAAACAAAAGCTCAACCCCAATTCGACCGAGCGGTCGCCGGGACGGTCGAACCCCTTTTTCGTGTTTTTCGGGCGGTCAAATCCGGTTCAATTCCAGCCTTGTTTCTTCGTTTTTACTGCTCGGTCGGCAGAGGGTCGTAACCGGACGGGTTTGCTTGGGTTTTCTGGCTAATTGCTAGTTGCCAATTGCTAGCTGCTATTTTTCAAAGACCATCCACATACAGCATTTCCTCACTGGGAGGAACAACAGAATATACCATTTGTTCGCCCTTGAGTCAAGCAAAAAGCAGTGTAGAAGCCTGCTCTCTCGAGACATCCATCTTTAGTTTCCGAAGAATGTCACCAACGGGCGCTGGTCTTGGCATCATGCCAGCGCCGGAGGCGCGAAACAGTCTAGCCCACCCTGAGGCGAGCGAACGCGATGCTGGAAGAGCGAGTCAGTTGAAAAATGAGTCGAGCCCGGTACGGGCGGCACTCCGAATCTCGGTATTGGGCTACTTTCAATTTGCCGCCCTTGATTCTGGCCAGAGATGTGCCCTTGAACAATCCGACTAGGGTGCCGCTGCGGCCTTTTCCCTTTCCTGCTTGGCCTTTCGTTTCGACGCAAACAGCGCCCATATATAGACCGCCGCAAGGCCAGCCCATATCTCGGCCATACCAGCTGCCATGCCTCTGCGGTTAGGCGTGCTGCCATACAGCAGAATCGCGCCCAAAGACCAGACGAGCGCCACCGTGTTTATTCCCCAAATAGCCAGAAAAAGCTTGCGCATTTTTCCTCTCTCTTATCGCGCAATGGTACCAGCATTCTGGGCTACTAATTGAAATACCCCCACACCTGCTCACTCATACGACCAATGGCGTCTTCCAGTTCGCTGCAATAGCCGATGGTGCGCCGAGAAGAACACCACCACCACGCGCCCTGGGGGAGTCTCAATCAGCCCGACATCATTGGCGATATAGGGCGGAAAGTCGCCGGTGTTGTGCCGCGTTTCCACATCATCCAGCATGAAGCGCAGGATGCGCAATCGCATTGCTGTTGCACCATCTTGAGCAGCGGCCCGCCACTGCCTTCAGTTCAGGTCGGCGAGGATCAGCGACCGAAAGACACTGAAATCACACGTGTTCGGCTGACAGTCGCTCAACACCACCAGGCTGCGGTTCTGGTTAGCCGCTAGAGCGATAGGGCCACTGTCGAACAAGACTTGGTTGGTGCCGGACCTGGTAAGCACAACGTCATAGGCGCCGGGCGTCAAAACCTGGTAGCTGGTGGCACTGTTAAAAGTTGACGACGGCGCTAGAGGACTGCCATTTGGAGTTGACCCGGCGGGCATGAGATAGATGTCGTGTAACACGCCCAATGAAGCGTCGACGATTCGCAGCTTCGCGCCTGAGTTTGGCGCCGGCGCACTATCATCCGTTAACAGACAGCTGGATTGTTCAAAGTGGGCCCAGCCATCAAGAAGAAAGGTATTTCGCGAATTAGCCGGCAGATTCAGCGTAGTATCGACCGGATTTACCGCGACCGGATTTGAGGTTTCGATGTCAATGTGGCCCGCCGCCCCAGATTTCGTCGGCACGTAGCCGGTGTTTCCCAGGTAGGGCAGGTTGCTGCTCACCATGGCGCCGTCCACTGAAACATTCACCGGACTGGCGGTAGGATTGAGCACCACGACTCGAAGACTGGCGCTGCCGAAACCCACTCCCCCGTTGTTGCTGGATGCGCCCTGGCTGCCTCCACAGCCCAGTGCTAGAGTGATCGCAATCAAAGTTGTTACCAGCAAACCGTACCTGATGAGAGTAGCCATAAATACCCTCCGTTCTCTTTCCATCCGGCAGGTGCCTATTGTATTACTTGATTAAGGGCTGTTTTCAGCTTTTCGCCTATCCAGGCAAGCGTCAGATAGCAATGCATTTGACAGCGACGTTTCGGCTTCAGTTCACTTCCCCTTTCCCCCGATAATTGAAATACCCCCATACCTGCTCGCTCATCCGCCCGATCGCGTCTTCCAGTTCGCTGTAGTAGCCGCGATGGTGCGCCGAGAAAAACACCACTACAACGCGCGCCGAAGGTGTCTCAATCAGGCCAACATCGTTCGCGATATATGGCGGAAAGTCGCCGGTCTTGTGCGGGGTTTCAATATCGTCCGTCATAAAGCGCGGAATGCGCGTGCGCATTTGCTGCTGGCCCATGATGCGCAGCATTTCTTTGCAGGATTTTTCGCTGGCGGCTTTGTTCGTCGCCATCATCTCCAGCAGCCGGCCCATGTCGCGCGCGCTGGACAGCCCGTAAGGATGCTTGCCCTCAAAGTGGAAGCGCTCCACGTCGGCGTCGGTCAGCTTGTCAGGAAAGCCCTTGGTGAAAAGCTCTTCCGGACTGAACTTCGCATAGCTGGGATCGCCGGCCTCTGCCAGCGCGCGAAACCAGTCGAAGCATGTCCCAGTTGCGGTGATCGAATTCAGTCCCAGATCGTGCATCGTCTGCGTAACGTGCGCCGGGCCGCCCACGCGCGCAAAGCCCATGTCGGTGGCGGAGTTGTCGCTCTGAATAATCATTAGTTCCAACGCGTCGCGGAAAGTCAGGCTCAGTCCGGCATCGAGCGTTTGCAGCACGCCGGTACCGAAGCGCTTATCGGCGGTCTTCATTACAAAACGGTCAGCGGTGTTGATCTTCCCTGCATCGACTTGACGATAGACATCCACCAGCAGCGGAATCTTAATAGCCGACATCGTGTCCATAATCTTGTCGGCGTTGATGGCAATCTCTTCGCCCGTGTCGAGCGACTTGATGTAAATGCCCCAGTCGGCGCTCACGCCGGAGGAAATTTGCGCCAGCTTTTGTTTGAGCAGGTCAATCGGCTTGGGAGCGGCCGCGGTTTGAGCCGACGCAGGCAGAACGAACATCAGCAGCGCTAGTGCAGCATAGACGGATTTAGGTCGCATCAGTTTTCACCACAATGGAAGGAAGATTTATTCAAGCCAGGCATTCTACTACTCGACTTTACTATCGTGTGTCCTTCGGGCAGCTGTTTCTCGCTGGGTTAAAAAAGACTTTCCAGATCACGAGCCCCGTGCACAATGCGAAGAATCACTATTTCCTGGTTTTGGAGACGGTAGAACACGAGATGTTTAGGAAATCGAGGGACAGCACACGGCGCACGCCTGTCAGTTCGGATGCTTTGAAAGAGCACGGCGCGCCGGCAGCGGGATTTGCCGCCAGGCGCAGAAGAATTGAACTTACTGCTTTTTCCCACTTGTCTGCCAGTTTTAGTCCCGATTGTTCTTGATACCAGGCAGCCTGCTCGAGAATGTCATTAACCGCCGCATCGGTTAGAACGATCTGGCGTGGCTTCACCTGCGCCGCGTCCGTTCACGCAAAGCGGTGAGTAGCCCCTTTTTTCGAATATCGGCAATAGAGAGTTCCACCGTAGCCCCGCGTGCCGCCGCGATCAGCTCTTGTTCCAGATTACCCAACCGGCGTTCCTTGTCCTGGCGAATCAATTCGCGGATGAATTCGCTGGGCGTGCCCCAGTCTCCAGATGCAACCTGGCCCTCAACGTACGTCTTCAGGGCCTCAGGCAGGGATATATTCAAAGATGTCATTGCCATGCCTTCATTTTATGACATTTTATGAAGGTCCTCAAATCCCATTCGGATTCTTTTTCTGAAATCTTACGACGACGAAGAATTTACTTAAGGGCAGGGATTCTACCGCCTTTGTGTCCCGCAGCCTGCCCTGAGCGACCCTGAGCTTGCGAAAGGGGAGTCGAATGGGTGCCCTTTGTGATTAAGGCTTGCGTATTTTTCGCGGCGTTTGTAGTTAGCAGGTTTTCCGATCACCCGATCACGCGCGATCCCCAGATCACCCGATTCCTAAAACCCCTGTCCCCGGATCAAACTCACCGCATCGGGTACGCCACCGCCGCCTCCACGGGGCCCGCCGTTCTTATCTTCCACTTTGTCGCCTTCGCCCGGAGCCAGAAACAGGTTTTCTTCCAGGCCATGCTGCCGGGTATATAAGTCATGATAGCGTCCTTGGAGCGCCAGAAGGTCGGCGTGCTTGCCACGCTCCAGTATCTTGCCGGACTCCACCACCAGAATCTGGTCGGCCTGCCGGATCGTTGACAGGCGGTGCGCGATCACAAAAGTCGTGCGTCCCTGCATCAGGTACTTCAAGCCCTGCTGAATGTAAGCCTCTGACTCTGAGTCCAGGCTCGACGTGGCCTCGTCGAGAATCAGAATTCTGGGGTCGGCCAGCACGGCGCGGGCAATTGAGACCCGCTGGCGCTGCCCGCCGGAAAGCTTTACGCCGCGCTCGCCGATGATGGTGTCGTATTTGTCGGCAAAGCGCTCGGCAAACTCGTCCACGTGCGCGATGCGACAGGCGGCAAGAATTTCCTCTTCCGTTGCCGCGGGCCGCGAGAAGGCAATGTTCTCCCGGATCGAACCGTCAAACAGGAATGAGTCCTGCAGCACCACGCCCAGAGCGCTGCGGTAGGAATCCAGACGGACGCGGCTCAGGTCTTGGCCATCGACGGTTACGCGTCCTGAAGTTGGTTTATAGAAAGCAGCGGCCAATCCAATGATGGTTGATTTGCCTGAACCTGACGAGCCTACCAGCGCGGTCACGGTTCCGGGCCGCGCGTCAAAGCTCACGTCATCCAGCACCGGCTTGCCCGGCTCGTAGGAAAAGTCCACATTTTCAAAAGTGATCGCACCATTGATATGGCCAAGCACAATCGTGCGCTCGGGGTCCTGGTCTTCGCGGCCCTCCGCTAGGACTTCCCGCGTGCGGTCCAGTCCTGCAAGTGCCTCGGTGATCTGAGTGCCAATGCTGGCCATCTGCGCAACCGGCGCAATCAGAAAGCCCATGAACATGGTGTAGCTGAAAAGCTGGCCAGCCGTCATGTGTCCGGCAAGAATCTGGCGCGCGCCTATAAACATGATGATGGCGCTCACCACCCCCAGAACCACTGTGGAAGTAAGCCCCATGAGCGAGGTAGCGGTCAATGACTTCAAGACATTGTCCAGCAGGCGCTGCACGCCCCGGCTGAAGACATTCGATTCACGCTCTTCCGCGTGATAGCCCTTCACCACGCGCACGCCGCCCAGCGATTCGGTAAGCCTGCCCGTAACCTCGGCGTTGATCTTTGCTCGCTCGCGGAAGATTGGACGAATCGTTTTGAACGCCCGGCTAAGCGCCACCATCAGAACCACCAGGAAGCCAAGAGCGATCCCAGTCATCTGTGCGTTGTATTTCAGCAGGAACCCCAGCGACAGCACTGCGGTAAGAATGCCGCCAAAGAACTCAACCAGGCCCGTGCCGATCAGGTTGCGGATGCCCTCCACGTCGCTCATAATGCGCGAAACCAGCGCGCCGGTCTTATTCGCGTCGTAATAATTCAGAGAGAGACGTCCCACGTGCATCTGCACCCGCTTCCGAAGTTCAGAAATCAAACGCTGCCCTTCTTTCGAAAGAAGCTGCGTGAGCGCAAATGATGTCAGCCCCTGAATCAAGGTCGCGCCCAGCACCGCTAAAACCAACGGCAGGAGCAGGTCCGCGCGATGCTTGCCGATCACATCATCTAACAAATATTTTGGCGCAGCCGGCAATACCAGGCCGCAAAGGCGGCCAATCAGCAATAGCAGAAAGCTGAAGCCCAGAAGCACGCGCCGGGGGCGGATCAACTCCCAGATCATGGGCCAAACGGATTTCAGCTGCGCCGCGGCGGATTTCTTCTTTTTTGGGGAGTCAACTTTCTCGGGTTCAACTATTTTGGGATTAGCTACAGAGGCCAAGGGACTGCTCCGATCGTGAAGAAATGGTCACTACTAGATTACAGGCTCTGGCATGGAGTTTCGGAATTTTGTTGGTACCTGCCCAAATGGCTAGTAGTGGGTCAGTTTGGGAACTGACCCACTACTTGTATCAGCGTCTAGCGATTCGCTTGCGAGTCGCGGGCCTTTAGGCAGACGTTCATCGCGACAGCGATGAAGAATCTAGACACCCGCGACCCGCACACCCCAGTTGCCCATTACGGAATGGCCAGCTACCATGCAATGCCATTGACTATCTCCGCTGCCCGTAGCAGCATGGTGTACGAACTTGACCGGCGCAACTTAAGGAGACATGTATGGGAAAGAAATTGTTGGCGGCTGTCCTTGGAGGCCTGGCATTCTTCTTCTGGTCGTACGTGGCACACGACGTTTTGCCGCTGGGTAAAGCCGGCATAAAGGAAGTCCCCAATGAGCAAGCAGTCCTGGCTGCCATGAAGGCCAATATGCCGGAAAACGGCCTCTATTTCATTCCGGGCCTCGGCATGCCGGAAAATGCCACCCGTGCGCAACAGAGCGCCGCCATGGAAGCGCGCATGCGCAAGGTGGAGACGGGGCCTTCGGGTCTGCTGGTATATCACCCGTCACTTCAATTCTCTTTTGGCAAGGCATTGGGCGTTGAGCTTGGAACCAACATCCTTCAAGTTCTTTTGGCTGTGATTTTGCTCGGCCAGACCAACCTCGTCAGTTTTACTGCGCGATGGCGATTTCTGACCCTGGCCGGCGTTCTGGCGGCCATCAGCACCAATATCTCTTATTGGAACTGGTACGGCTTTCCCGGAAATTACACGGTGGCTTACATTTGCACCGTGGCGATGGGATTTGTGTTCGCAGGTCTGGTAGCAGCGGCAATCGTAAAACCCGGGACCGCAGCAACAACGGCGCGCGCGGCGAAAGCGTAAAATTTAGCGGTGGCAAACAGGCAGTTATCATGCCCATGCAATACGAATACACGGCAATTCCTGAAGCGCAGGTCCCACGCGCCAGCGACCCTGTATTCCAGCATTTGCTCGACACCTACGCTAGCGAGACAAATAAAGTAGTAAGCCTGTGGCGGCAGTTCTCCAGGGAAGACATGTCATTCAAGCCGGACGACCGGTCCTCCTCGGTCCTGGACATCATGAAGCACCAGCTCCTTTCCGAGCGGCGATTTTTCGCCGAGTTCATCGGACTAAGCGGCGAACCCGATGCTGCCGCGCTTCTGCCGCAGGATCTTACGCCTGAAGGTTTCTGGCGGCGCAATCAGGACCTATGCCAGCCGCGGCTGGCGCGGATGGCGGATCGTGATCAGAAATGGTGGTTGGAAGTTGTGCCGTTTTTTGACGTGCAGCGTGAACGAATCTGGGTTTTCTGGCGTCGGGTTCTGCACACTACGCATCACCGCACTCAACTCAGCGTCTATCTGCGGCTTCTGGGCAAGCCTGTGCCTTCAAGTTACGGACCAACGGCGGACGTTACGTGGAAGGGCGCAGATCCAACGCGCAGCGTGGAAGCGGCAGGCAGAAAATAGCCGCTCAGTAACAGTCCGTCGCCGTTATTTTCTTCGGTATCGATTGAACTGATGATCGCCAACACGGCGGCAACTCATCCACCGCCACCAGGGAGCGGTTTCCTTGGTAAAGCCGGCAAACATGAACGTTGTTGGCCGCACATTGAATTGCCCCGTTCCGGCCGGTGAGACATCCTGTTCCGGCGGTACCAACAGACCAATCTCCACGGGCGACACCGTGACAAATTTCTCGTCAATCAGTCCCGCTCGCGCCATGCTTCCGTAAAGCGTAGGGCCGCCTTCGCAAAGCAAATGCTCGATGCCCATTTCCTTCCGCAGAATATGCATGGCCCGCGGCAAGTCAATTGTTTTGTCCTGACCGGCGACGATTAACTGTACATTGTTCCTCCGCCCTGGCAGACGGGCCGCGCCCGCCTCTGTGGTAAGGATAAGAGCATCCATCAGGTCGCCATCAAATACGCGATAGGCGCGCGGATCGACGCTGCCGGAAGCGGTAACAAAGATCACCTTTTCCCGCTTGCGGCCAAGCTTGGCGCGCAGGCCACGCAGGGATTCGTCTTCAATGCGATAGACAGGACCACGGCCTGTATTCAACTTTGGCGCGCTCAGTGTTTCCTCTACCAGCGTGTGGATGCCGGTGATGATGGCGTCAGCGTGGGCGCGCAGCAGGTCCATCAGCCAGCGATCCTCTGCCGACTGTGAGATGTCCGATCCCGCAGCATGGGGACCTTTGAATGAGGCTATGCCGTCAATGGACTGAACAAAATTGGCAAAGGTCCAAGGCCGCTCCGCGTGGGCCGAAGGGAAGCCCATCTTTCCATATGGAGCAAAGCCAGGGTGTTCGGTGAGTGAGGGTTCAGCATCGTCAAACAAGATCTCAAAATCGCGCACGCTTCAAATCCTACCCGCAACGAGCCAGCGACGCTACTACTTGAGGGAAGGTGCGGATGTTCTCTAGTTGTCTTTTTGCGAGAACGTGTGCAAATGCGCCAGAAAGGCCTGCTGAACGCGGCTGAGATAGCGTCCTTTGAGCGTTACCACGCCGATGGTGCGTGAAGCGCGCTCGTCCGCCACGGAGACATAGGCGCAATCGGGCCGCTGCTCCACCGCCATCTCCGGCACAATGGAAATGCCCAGCCCCGCGCCAACCATCGCCAGAATGCTGCTGAACTGCCCGCTTTCAAACACAACTTTTGGCACCACGCGCGCTCGCTTGCACACTTCGATCGCGGTGTCGCGGAAGCAGTGGTCTTCGCGCAGCAGAAGAAAAGGCTGGTCGCGCAGGTCCTTGATCATTACTTTACGTTTTGTTGCCAGCCGATGTGCCCGCGGCAGGATGGCAAACAGGCGTTCGGTGCGCAGGTTGAACGTTTCCAGATCATGGCCGCGCAGCGGCATGGCCAGAATGGCAAGGTCAATCTGGCCGGCGCGCAGCCGGTCCATCAGCCGGGCCGTGATATCTTCCGCCACGTTAATGGAGGCCTGGGGATATTTCCTTGAAAACAACGCGAGTGGGAGAGGCAGGAAATACGGGGCGATGGTGGGGATTACGCCAATGCTCACTGGGCCGGCCACTGACGACTGCCGCTCCGCAACTTCGTCCTTGGCGGCCTTCAACTCGCCCAGAATGGCGCGGGCGCGGGGGAGAAATACCTGTCCAAACCCCGTGAGCCGGACGGTGCGTCCCAGGCGATCAAACAGGCGAACGCCGAGTTCTTCCTCCAGCTTCATGATCTGCTGTGACAACGAAGGTTGCGCCACCTGCTCCCGCTCGGCGGCGCGCGTAAAACTTCCGGTTTCGGAAACCGCGCAGAAATATCGAAGCTGATGTACTTCCATAGTCAGTGCCTATTAAAGACAGTCCAATTATATATTGGACTTATGGCAAATTCGGAACTATTTTGAGAGCCGTTGATGCACGCCTTTGCTTGGCTGCGGCACGGGGCGCCGAAGCTATGGCACAACAGACCTATTGGTCCACGGGCTGAATCATGTCTGCGATTAATGTCCAGGAATCGTTTCTCAACGTTGCGCTTGCGGGCGGGAAGCACATTACCGTCCATCTGTTAAACGGCGCAAAGGTTTCAGGAAACGTGCGCTCGTTTGACAAGTATTCCATCGTGCTTGAAACCAATACCCAGGAACAGCTCATCTTCAAGCACTCCGTCTCCGCGCTGCTGGTTTGCTGCAAAAACAAACGCTGCACGGAAACGTGTCAGCCCGGGCGTGGAATCCAGAAAGCTGACTGAGTTTTCTTCCAGCCAGCCAAATGCCATTATCAATCTGACGTTGGTAATGGCGCATTCCCAAAATGAAACTTAGTGTCGCGAATTGAGATTGATCGTCGGTTTTATTTACCGGGGTGTGCAGCGGCATGGGAGGCGCCCAATTCCACGTTCAGCCAGCGGTCCACCAGTTTCTGCAGGCACGCCTGACCGCAAAGATGTTTCGCCGTAGAATCATGGGCCAGCATGTTTTCCCAGGGATAAATCTTGAACATGTGGCGCTCCGGCGCCTCGGCATGAGGACTGAAGGGTTCGCTCCAGGCGAGCCACCAATGATCCACAGTACCCTTTTGCTTGCCGCAGATATCGCAGTTAAAAGTTTCTGTCCAGGTCAACGGAGACACTCCATCCTGAGATTGAACTTTCTTCATGAAGGTAGCCTACCTCAGGGCGGAGGCGCAACTAGAGGTTTTTTCCTATGCTCTCGCCCGCATCAGTGGTCAAAAATTACAAAATTCCATAGGCGGACAGTGTAAGTCTCTCTTTTGCACAGCCATCCACAGGAGTTCCACAAACTTTTTGCGATTCGTTCATACGAACGCAACAATCGTAGGCTAGGATTAACCAGCAAACATGCGGTAAAGCCCAATTTCTAGGTTGCATTTACACCATTGACGTCTATTATGGGTGCCCTAGGTCACCGGGTCCCGCCACGCTGAAGTCCTTCAACAGGAGAGAGAGAGCAATGATGTCACGCTTTTGGAGTTCAATTCAACGGCTGGTCACAGTAGCGTTGCTCGCCGCAACTTGCGGCGCGCTGCTATACGCGCAGTCCACTACCGATGGCGCCATCGGTGGAACTGTTTATGACACTAACGGCGCTGTGGTCGCAAACGCAAAAATCATTGTGCGCAACAATGGCACGAATGCGGAAACGACGATAACAACAGATGGCTCGGGATTCTTCCGCGCCAGCAAGCTACAGCCCGGCACCTATACCGTGGCCATCAGCCAACAAGGATTTGCTCCCTACAAGGCGGAGCAGGTAATTGTGCAGGTGGGCAGCGTAACTGACCTGTCTCCTCGGTTAGCGATCGGCAGCAGCACGGAGACCGTGGAAGTCACGGCTGAAGCGCCGCAGATCAATACAACTTCTGCGGACTTTGCTCCCACGTTGAATCAGAGTTGCAATTTCCAACCTGCCGATCAATGGCGGGCGCTGGTCAAGCTTTGCCGCGCTTACTCCTGGAGTCGTAAGCGATCCAGCGGTTTCGGCCTGCTTAGCTTCCGCGGCATCAGCACCCTGCTGAACAACAACACCGTTGACGGCGCCGACAACAATCAGGCTTTCTTCTCGGAAGAGCGCGGCCGCACCCGCGCTGGATACTCCACGCCCAAAGTCGCCATTGAAGAATTTCAGGTCAACACTTCAAACTATTCAGCCGAATATGGACGGTCCGCCGGTGGCGTGGTGAATACCGTTACCAAGAGCGGCACCAACGGCATTCACGGTGAAGGCTATTTCTACGATCGTGACAATGTTTGGGGCGCGATCAACCCGTTCACCAACTTTAACGAGTCAAACTGCACCCGGCAGTTTTCACTGCAACCCTTTAAGCCCACGGATTGGCGCAAAATCGCCGGCTTTGGCGCTGGCGGAGCGATCGTAAGGACAAGCTTTTCTGGTTTCTCACTTATGATTGGTATCATCGCAACTTCCCGGGCACCGCAATTGCCAACAATGCCAAGACGTTTTTCGCTACCCCAAACACCGTTACATTAGGCACGCCCTCGGCCACGCGTTTATCTGGCAGCGAACTAATGCCGCCAGCGCAGGCACAAGCTTTGGGCGTCTATAACAATGACTTAAACGCGATTGTAAACGGTGCTCCTGGGCCCAACACCTCGTGAAGGAGAACAGAACATCTTTCTGCCAAGACTCGACTGGCAAATCAACCAGAAAAACCATGCATCGTTCTCAGTCAACCGCATGCGGTGGGCCTCACCCGCCGGCATTCAGACCCAGGCCACCAATAATCTGGGCACTGCCAGCTTCGGCAATGATTTTGTGAAAGACACATGGGGCGTAGCCAAGCTGGATACGCCATCACCTCAACACCATCGCCAATGAACTGCGTTTCCAGTATGGGCGTGATTTCGAGTTTGAGAACAACCAGACCGCCAACTCCTTATGAGCAGCATCTGCTGATACCTACCGGACCAATCCGTTATTGCCGCCGCAACGTTTCCATCAGCAACTTCTTTACCTTTCGGCACGCCAACTTCCTGGAGCGCCCCAAATTCCCTGATGAGATCACGGCAGCAGATCGCGGATACAGTGAACTGGTCCCATGGCAAACATAACTTAAGTTCGGTCTTGACTTCAGCCATGTCCACGATCTCTCCCAAAACCTTTCGCACTCAGTTCGGCAGCTTCAGCTATTCAACCGCTGGTCAACTATCTCACTGATCTCAATATGACCGAATGCTTGTGCCGGTAAACCTTGCTATAACCAGTATCAACCAGGCTTTTGGACCCTTGGGTCTTTGAATTCAATACCAACGACTATTCATTTTTCGTGCCGACGACTGGAAGATCATGTCACGCGTCTGAGCCTTTCGCTTGGGATTCGTTATGAATAGCAGCAGCTGCCGATGCGTTCAGCAACTTCGTCAACCCCGACTTCCCCGCGACGGGAAATCTGCCCTACGGACAAAAACAACTTCGGCCCTCGGCTGGCTTTGCCTTATGATGTGTTGGGTAATGGCAAAACGGGTTCGCGGCGGCTACGGCATCTTTTACGCGCGCGTGATCAACTCCACGATTTTCACGCGCTCACCAACACGGGATCGCCGAACGGCCAGTTGACCTTTACCTTTAAGCCAACTGATCCGGGCGCAGCCGGCATTCGCCGCAATGTTGCCCGAGTCTCGTGGGAGCGGCGCCAACCACTGTGGTAAAGCCGAACATCGTATTCTTCGATCCGAACTTCCAGATGCCGCAGATTCACCAGTCTGATTTCGCCATTGAGCAGAATTTAGGCTGGGGTACTTCGCTGTCTGTGAGCTACCTCGGTAGCTTTGGCCGCCAGCTGCCAAGCTTCGTAGACACAAACATCTATCCGTCAACCAACTCCCTCACCTACAGCGTACTCAACGGCGGACCGCTCGGAGCCGCTGGTACCTTCACAACGCCTCTGTTCACCGGCGCCACGCCCGAATGCGAACTTTGGCGCGGCCACGGACATCTTTAGTGGCGTCATCAGCAATTACCAGGCGCTGGCTGTTCAGCTGAATCACCGGATGAATCACCACATCCAGTTTATGCTAACTACACCTGGTCACATGCTCTGGATTATGGCGTAAACGGCCAGACTTTTAACGCCGCTAACTCGTTGCTGAATCCGTTCAACCTGGACCGCGAATACGGCAACTCGATTTATGACGTTCGAACCGCTTCACGGTCACCACAGTCATGGAGTCCCCGTGGAAGGCCACTGGCTGGGCAAAGTATCTGGTTGAAGGCTGGAGTTTCTCCCCCATCTTTCAGATCCAGAGCGGACTGCCTTACTCGCCATTTGTGAGCGGCAACTCCCCGTCCATCCGCAACGAACCCGTTGACCTCAACCGGTATCAACGGATCCGGCGGCACCATCCGCATCGATCATTGGCCGCAATACTTTCCGCCAGCCCATCAACTGGATTGCCGATGTCCGTCTCTCCAAACACTTTAAGGTGACGGAGAAATACGATGTCGAACTGCTGACTGATTTCTTCAATATCGCCAACAAACAGAACGTATCTGGCGTGAACACCACTGCTTATTTCGTCTCGACTGGAACGGTTGCCACCCCCAGCGGGAACGTAACCTGCAGCGCGACAGCCCCGTGCTTGAACTTCAACGTGGATAACTCTTTCAATCCACTGTTCGGTTCCACGACCAATACCAACAGCAACTTCGTCTACTCGCCTCGTCAGGTACAAATCGGCGCGAAGATCAGGTTCTAACCATCGAGCAACTCTTGTTCATTACCAGCGGCAGCTTCGGCTGCCGCGTTTTTTTGATCACCGCATTCAAGCGGCACACCGATCGGTTAAATTTCCGAGAAATCTATTCGGTCGCTGCCAATCCTGATTGCGCGCGTATGTGATGCGTGGCTACAATCATCAGGATTTTTCTGCCTTGTAGTGCGCTGGCCTCCGAGGCGCGAGCTTCTTTACTCTTTGCTCTGAGGCTTTGTGAAAAAACTTATTGCTGTGCTTTTGATAGCGCTCCTTCCCGCCCAACTGCTTGCCTGGGGACCCAAGGGCCACGCTATCGTTGCTGACATCGCGGCATCTCGTCTTACGCCTGCCACGAGACAGAACCTGCAGCTTCTTCTGGGCGAAGACTCGCTGGCTTCCATCGCAAGCTGGGCCGATACGGTCAGAAAAGAGCGTGACGAAAGCTACGATTGGCACTTTGTCGATATCCCGAAGGATGCCGCGGGTTTTTCCGAAGAGCGCGACTGCTTCCGCCCACAGGACAAACATAAAGATGCGCTGACCGACCATCACAATTGCGTGGTGGACCGCATTGAAAGTTTCCAAAAAGTACTGGGCGACGAAAGAGCTTCCCAGAGTGATCGGCTGGAAGCGCTCAAGTGGATTGTCCATTTTGTGGGTGATCTACACCAGCCGTTGCATGCGATTGATGAGGCACGCGGCGGGAATGACATCAAGCTCGCGGTCTTCGGCTCGCCCAAATGCGGTGACTATGACTGCAATCTGCACTGGGCCTGGGACACACTGCTGCTCGAACACACCGGCTATTCAGAAGAAGAGTACGTGGGCCGCCTGAACACGCTGATCGCGCAGAAACATCTGGAAAAACGGGCCGGCGGAACGCCAATCGACTGGGCCAACGAATCTCACGTGGAGGCCCGACATATTCTCGAGGCCAAACCGGCCGCAGTTGACGAGGCTTATTATCAATCGAATATCGAACTGGTGAATGAAAAGCTGGCGCTTGCCGGGTTGCGACTGGCTGCGCTGCTGAATGCAGCGCTGGGCAAAACGCCTGCAGCCAATTTAAATGGGACACATCCAACGCTCTGAGGAAGTTCAATTGTTGAACATCAAAGTACGCTACCGCCTTCTTGCCAGGGTTGTTGCGGGCGGAATGGCCCTCATGGTTTCTCTGCATTCTTCATTGGCCATAGGACAGGAGAGGAGCGGAGCGGCACGAGCAGAAAAGCTGCCTACCGGAATGAGCATTACTCCTGAAGCTGCTCGCGGATCAAAATTGCAATACCTCAATCCTGATTTGCCTGGAATGCCGGAGTATCTCGCCGATCATCCTATCGCTACGGCTCTCAGCCCCAACGGCAACACGCTTCTGGTGTTAACCAGTGGATACAACCGCGTCTCAGATATCAAAGCCAAGCCGGTGCCAGACCTATCGAACGAGTATGTTTTCGTCTATGACGTGCGGCAGAATCCACCGGCCAAGATCCAGGTGTTGCAGATAGCCAACACATATATGGGCATCGCGTGGGCTCCGGACGGCGCAAAATTCTTTGTCTCAGGCGGGAAGGACGACAATGTGCATGTTTTCGATTGGAGCAGCGATCATTGGTCAGAATCGCTTCCTCCGATTTCGCTGGAACACAAGTCTGGCCTAGGCGTAAATGACGAGGAAGACGCCAACGAAAAAAATACGCCGATGGCAGCGGGCCTGGCCGGAAGTGCTGACGGCAAGCGGCTACTTGTGGCCAACAACGCGAATGACTCCATCTCACTCATCGACCTGACGCAGAAAAAGGTGATCGCGGAACTGGATTTGCGTCCGGGAAAAGGCGCGCCGGGCGGCGCATATCCTTACGGCGTAGCATTTAAAGGCAATGACAAAGCATTTGTTTCCTGTCAGCGTGATCGTGAAATCGTGGTTCTTAATCTGAATGCGACACCTACCATCACCGGCCGGATCAAAACGCATGGCCAGCCCGGAAAAATGATTTTGAATGCCGCCCAGAATATTCTGTTCGCGGTTGCCGATAACAGTGATTCGGTCGTGCTTGTTGATACCGTGAAGGACCGCATCTTGACTGAGATCAAAACCACGGCCCCCGCAGCCATGCTGGCCAGGCAGCTGAATTTTAAGGGCGCAAACCCTACTGGCCTTGCCTTGTCGCCAGATGAGCGAACGCTTTACGTTACGAATGGTGGAACAAATTCAATCGCGGTAATCCACTTGGACCGTGAATCGGATGAAGGCCATGTCGTGGGGCTTATTCCCACTGCGTGGTATCCGAATGCGATCAGTGTCAGCCATGATGGCCAATCATTGTATGTAGTCAACGCCAAATCAAATGCAGGTCCGAATCCAGGTGGTTGCCGCAACAATTTTGCCAGGTCAGGAGATCGCTCCTGCGCTCTGGCGCAGCAATACGTATGGCAACTGGAAAAGGGCGCTCTCACCGTAATTCCACGGCCGGAACCACAAGAATTAAAGTCTCTGACTCTTCTAGTGGGCAACAACAATCATTTCTCCATGGCTGCGCAGCGACCGGCGGACAATGGCATCTTCACGTTCCTGCACAACCGGATCCACCACGTTATTTACATCGTCAAAGAGAATCGCACCTATGATCAGATATTAGGTGACCTGGAAAAGGGCAATGGCGATCCCCGAATCAATCTTTTTCCTGACGCGCTGGCTCCTAATCACCATGAAATTGCACGAAGATTTGTCACGCTGGATAACTTCTATGACAGCGGCGAAGTGAGCGGCAACGGCTGGAACTGGAGCACAGCGGCCCGGGCCACAGACTTTGTGGAGCGCACCATCCCCATGAACTATGCCGGAAGAGGGCTGGGCTATGACGTTGAAGGCGTCAACCGTGGCATCAATGTGGGCGCCAGCAAGGTTGAGGACCGGATTCACGGCAAGCTGGAAGATCCTGACAACCAGCTTCCCGGCAATGCTGACGTGGCGGCGCCGGATGGTCCGGAAGATGAGACTGGCGCAGGCTATTTATGGGATTCAGCTCTGCGAGCGCATCTCACGGTCCGCAACTATGGATTCTTTTCCGATCTGGCCCACTATTCCAGCACGGCAGATGGCGGACCGGCAGTGCCGTTGCTCCACGACCCTGCGGCGACAGGCGTCCGCGTTGCGTTTCCCACAAATCCCCGGCTGCAGGATATTACTGATCCTTATTTTCGCAGCTTCGATATGCGTTTCGCCGATTACTGGCGCTTCAAGGAATGGGAGCGGGAGTTCGACGAGTATGTAAAGCATGATAACCTGCCCAATCTCGAACTCCTGCGCCTGCCCCACGATCATTTCGGCAATTTTTCTGAAGCCCAGGACGGCGTCAATACCGTGGAGACCATGATGGCGGACAACGACTACGCGCTCGGCCTGGTCTTGGAAAAAGTAGCCCACAGCAAATATGGCAAAGATACTCTGGTTTTTGTAATTGAAGACGATGCCCAGAACGGCGCCGATCACGTGGATGCCCATCGCAGCATCGCGTTTGTCGCGGGGCCGTATGTCAAACACGGGGCAGTTGTCTCACAATATTTCACTACCGTCTCGATGCTGAGGACTATTGAAGACGTTCTGGGAATCAAGCCGCTTGGCTTGAATGATGCATACCAGCTTCCCATGGCGGCAGTGTTCTCCACCCGGGAAGCGGTATGGACTTACAAGGCCCACATACCAGCGATCCTGCACACAACCCAGCTTCCTCTGTCTGCCCCAACTTCAACCGCGCAAGTTCAGTCTTCTATACCGGCCCACGATTCCGCTTACTGGGCTGAAAAAACCAAGGGTTTTGACTTCAGCACTGAAGACAAGCTGGATGCTGACAGCTTCAACGTGATTCTATGGAATGGACTCAAAGGAGAGAGTGCGACCTACCCTTCTGAACGCGACGGCCGAGACCTTAGCAAACACCGGGGCGAACTCCTGCGCGAGCAAAGAAAAAGCAAGAACTGATAAGCATCGCTCGTGGCGAATACGTTATCATTACCCAAAAGAGACAAGTGGCAGATGTAAACACCGCGACAACGATGCGTGGATTTGTATCCCAGGGTGTGCCCGGCTGTTCAAGCAGAGCAGATGTCCGCTTTTCACTTCAGGGGCCCAAGTGCTGGTGGAAATACGGCACATTCATCATTGAATTGAGGATTTTTATCTCTTTATGAGTAGTTCAATACCTCCGCAGCACGACCTAGGTTCGCTGCGCATTGATGACCATTCCCGCCCTGCCTCGAAGACTGGCAGGAAGCTGGGATTGTTTGCTGCATGCCTTGGTGCGTTTCTGTTGCTAGGCAGCCTGCTGCTCGCGTTCCGATCGCAAAAGCCCATCGTTGAGGTGGCAGCGGCCCGACCAGCGAGCGGAGCAAAGTCTGAGGCTCTGCTCAACGCCAGCGGATACATCACGCCACGCCGCCGCGCCACGGTGGCCGCTAAAGTTACCGGCCGGGTAGAACAGATTTATGCGGAAGAGGGTTTGCGCGTGAAGTCCGGGCAGGTGCTGGCGACGTTGGACTGCTCGCAGCCGAATGCTGCGCTAACGTCGGCAAAATCAGACCGCGACGCTACCGCTGCAGCCCTGGCTGATCTCCAGGTGCAGTCAGCCAATGCTGATCGCGAGTCAGTCCGTGCACAGGGGTTGAACAGCGCCGGAGTAATCAGCCCCCAGGCACTCGACACGGCGAAAACCACAGCCGAGAGCCTGCGTTCCAAGATTGCGCTGACCAAAGAGCAGATCCACGCCGCGGATTCACGTATCGGCGTGGCGAAAGAAGATGCGGACAACTGCATTGTGCGGGCGCCGTTTGACGGCATTGTGGTTTCAAAAGATGCGCAGCGCGGTGAGATTGTGTCACCCATATCCGCCGGCGGCGGATTCACGCGCACCGGCATTGCGACGCTGGTGGACATGAAGTCGCTTGAGATTGAAGTGGATGTAAACGAATCATACATTGCACGGGTACAACAGGGGCAGCGGGTGAACGCAACGCTGGACGCCTATCCTGACCGCGAACTTCCTGCCAAGGTCCGCACCGTGATTCCCACGGCCGACAGGCAGAAGGCCACGGTGAAAGTACGCATCACGTTTGATCAACTCGATGACACGATTCTGCCCGATATGGGCGTGAAAGTAGCCTTTTTGAGCGCGGCTCCTCCGCCGGGAAAAAACAAAGGCAGCGAAGCGCGCGCGATCATTCCCAAGTCGGCGGTGCGAAGCGATGGCGGAAAGCAGATTGTGTATCTTGTCCGCGATCAGAAGCTGGAACGGCGCGCAGTGAGCCTGGGCGCAGAGCGAGGCAACGATGTGGAGATTCTGGCCGGCCTGGCACCGGGCGATAAGCTGGTGGTAAGCGGCGCAGACAAATTACATGAAGGTCAGGCAGTGGAAGTTAAGCAATAACAACAGACGTAAAGCAGCAGGAGGAAATTGCGATGGTGCGTGTGGATGGAAGCGGAGCTTCAAACAGCCTGATACAGGCACGCGGTCTGGGTAAGACCTATTCCCGTGGCGGTGAGCAGATACACGTGCTGCAGGCGTTGAACCTTGACGTTGAAGCCGGAGAGTTTGTGGCCTTCATGGGGCCCAGCGGTTCAGGCAAAACCACATTGCTGAACCTTTTGGGCGGATTGGATGTGCCATCGGCTGGAAGCATCACGGTTGCGGGCGATGAGATCACTCACATGTCGCGCAGCCGGTTGACTGCGTGGCGGGCTCGCCACGTTGGTTTCATTTTCCAGATGTACAACCTGATTCCCGTGCTTACGGCGTTTCAAAATGTGGAACTGCCGCTGCTACTGACTAGTCTTTCCAAAGCACAACGGCGCAAGCATGTAGAAACAGCGCTTGGAGTAGTGGGCTTGAGTGATCGTATTCATCACTTCCCGCGTCAGCTCTCCGGCGGACAGGAGCAGCGCGTGACCATTGCCCGCGCTATCGTTTCCGATCCGACGTTCCTGCTTTGCGACGAGCCTACCGGCGATCTTGACCGCAAAAGCGCGGACGAGATCATGGAGTTGATCCTGCGCCTGGTGAAGGAATACAAGAAGACCGTGTTGATGGTGACGCACGATCCCGTCGTGGCTGCCCGTGCTGACATGACTCTGCATCTGGAAAAAGGTGTGCTGGTGGAAGCCGGGCGTCTGCAAACTGTTTCCGGCGGAGGTGTGCGATGAAATTCTTTGGCCTGATTCGTGCTAATTTGTTTCGCAAAAAGATCCGCTTCATCCTTACGATTGGATCGTTTGCGGTGGCGCTGTTCCTTTTCGGCGTACTCGCTGTTGTGCGTGTAGCTTTCAGCGGCGGCATTGACATTGCCGGAGCCGACCGCCTGGTGGTGATCAATCGCACTTCGATCATCCAGCCGCTGCCGCTGGCTTACGCGGACAAGATCAAAAGGATTCCCGGAGTAAAGGAAATCACGTACGCCAACTGGTTCGGCGGCGTTTATCAGGACGAAAAGAATTTCTTCCCCCAGTTCGCCATCGACGTGGATAACCAACGCAGGGTCTATCCGGAATTCGATATTCCGGAAGAGCAGTGGCAAAACTTTGTGAAAGACCGTCAGGGGGCCATTGCCGGCGCGGCGACGGCCAAGCGCTTTGGCTGGAAGGTGGGCGACCGTATTCCTATCAAAGGAACTTTTCTGGGCGGCGTGTGGGAGTTCAACCTGGACGGCATTTATCACGGTACGCGGCAGGCGGATGATGAAACGCAGTTCTGGTTCCAGTGGAAGCGGCTGGACGAACAAGTGCCGGCGCAATACAAAAGCCATGTCGGCTGGTACACGGTAAAAGTAGACCACCCTGACGATTCTCTGCGAATTTCCAAGGCGATTGACGGGGAGTTCGCCAACTCACCTTTTGAGACGCATACGGACACGGAAAAAGCTTTCGCGGCGGGATGGGTCAAACAGTTTGGCAATATCCAGTTTCTGATTATGGCAATCGGCGGGGTCGTGTTTTTCACTCTGCTGCTGGTAACGGGGAACACCATGGCAATCGCGGTGCGCGAGCGGACGGGAGAACTTGCCGTGCTTAAAGCGGTAGGTTATTCAGACCGATTTGTCCTGTTGTTTGTCCTGTTTGAGTCGCTGCTGATCGCTGTGATTGGCGGCGCGCTGGGACTGGGTCTGGCCAAGCTATTCACGCTGGGTGGTGATCCCACGCGAGGGCTATTACCCTTCTTCTTCTTGCCGGGCAAGGCGATCTTAGCTGGTTTAGGAGTTACTCTGGCGGTGGGCGCGGCGAGCGGAGTAATTCCGGCGATCGGCGCAATGCGGCTGCGTGTAGTCGACGCACTGCGGAGGGTGTGAGATGGCGATTCCTGTGGTTTACAACTTGCGCAGCGTGAAAGAGCGCTGGACCTCAGCGGTGGTTGCAGTGCTGGGCATTGCCGGTACCGTCGGCGTGTTCATTGCCATGCTGTCACTGGCTTTCGGTTTCAAGGCGACGCTGGTTTCTTCCGGCTCCAGCGACAATGCCATGGTCCGGCGCGCCGGTTCGACATCAGAGATGGACAGCAGTATTTCTCTTGACCAGATCAAGATCATGGAAGACTTTCCCGGCGTGGCCCATGCCAGCAGCGGGCCACTGGTGACGCCGGAAGTGGTGGTGATTGCGCCTTTTCCTTTGCGATCGACAGGCACGGACGCCAATGTGCAAGTGCGCGGCGTCTCTCCGCGAGCGCTGGACGTTCGCATCAAGATAAAAATGATCGAAGGCCGTTTTTATCAGCCGGGTCTCGCCGAACTGGTGGTGGGACGCAACGTGGACAAGACTTATGCCGGCCTCAGCATGGGCGACTCAGTGAAATTTGGCGGGGGAACATGGCGTGTGGTCGGGGTTTTTGACGCAGGCGGCTCTGCGTTCGATTCCGAAGTGTGGTGCGATTCGCACGTTCTCAACCAGATTTATCACCGTCCGGAAAATATCTTCCAGTCATTGACCGTACATCTGGACTCGCCGGCATCGCTGCAGCAGTTTAAAGATGCAGCTACCGCCGATCCACGCCTTACGGTCGATGTGAGCCCGGAAATTGAGTATTACGCGAAGCAATCACGGACGCTGACCAGGCTCATCGTTGTGCTGGGCGGGATTGTGGCGGTTGTGATGGGAATTGGCGCCGTGTTTGGCGCTTTGAATACCATGTATTCGGCAGTGGCGGAACGCTCCCGCGAAATTGCCACTTTGCGCGCGCTCGGCTTTGGGGCGGGCAGTGTGGTTTTGTCGTTCATGATTGAAGCCGTGCTCATTTCACTGATGGGCGGATTGCTGGGCGCTGTAGCAGTGCTGCCATTAAACGGATTGACTACGGGCGCAATGAACTGGCAGACCTTCTCGCATCTGGCCTTCGCCTTCCGCATTACCCCGTTTCTACTCGGGTTGGGAATAGTGTTTGCTCTGCTGATGGGAATTCTGGGTGGATTCTTTCCCGCTCTTCGCGCTGCGCGACGGCCGGTAGCTCCGGCCCTGCGGGCGATGTAACTTTTCACTGCAGTCGCCTGTAACGGAGCATTTCTTCAGACAAAAAACTGCCGCATCCTGAAAAGATGCGGCAGTGTTATTTAAGTTAAGTTTTCACCAGACGTGGCAGGCGTTAGCGCTCACCATTTTCTGGCCAGCTTTGCAGCCGAACGCTTTGGCGAAATCCGCGCTGTTTTGCAGCGTACCATTCGTGCGGTACTCGCCGGGCGAGTGGGGATCGGTCTTAGCCAGTAGCCGCGAACTTTCCGGAGTGGCGTTCTGGCACCAGACCTGGGCAAAGCCCACAAAGAAACGCTGCTCCGGGGTGAAGCCGTCTTTCGTCGCTGCGGCTTTGGGATCTTTCTCCATGTCTTTATGAAGCGCCGCCAGGGCGATGCGGAGTCCACCGTTGTCAGCGGTGTTTTCACCCAGGGTTAGTCGACCATTCAGATGAACGTCGTCAACCGCGACAAATGAGCTGTATTCATCGGCAATGCAACTGGTGCGTTTGTCGAATTCGTCGCGATCAGCCTGCGTCCACCAGTTGGTAAGGTTTCCTTCAGCATCGAACTTGCTGCCCTGGTCATCAAAGCCATGCGTGAGTTCATGGCCAATAACCACGCCGATGCCGCCAAAATTCACGGCGTCATCAACATCCTTGTCAAAAAAGGGCGGCTGCAAAATGCCGGCAGGGAAATTGATGTCATTGTTGGACGGACTGTAATAGGCATTCACCGTGGGCGGCGACATACCCCATTCTTTTTTATCCAGCGGCTTGCCGATCTTATTGAGGTTGCGTTTGATTTCAAATGCGCGCGCTCTCTGTACATCGCCCACAAAATCGCCGCGCACGATCTTCACTGAACTGTAATCGCGCCACGTATCCGGGTAGCCGATTTTATTCGTGATGGCGTGCAGCTTGACCATGGCCTGTTTCTTGGTTTCCGGCGTCATCCAGTCCAGTTCCTGTATATCCTGGCCAAGTGACTCTTCCAGCGCATTTACCATCTTGAGCATGCGCGCCTTGCCGTCCGCGCCGAAAGTCGCGTCTACGTAAGGCTTGCCCAGCGCTTCACCCAGCAAACCATCCGTGAGCTGGACGCAACGCTTCCACCGGGGCTGAATTTCCTTTTGCCCATTCAAATATTGTCCGTAGAAAGCGAAGTTCTCCCGCACAAACGGTTCAGAGAGAGTTTGTGCCGCGGCCCTTACTGCATGCCAGCGGAGATAGGTCTTCCAGTCAGCAACCGGCACTGACTCCAACACGCCGTTGACTTTCTGAAAGAAGTCCGGAGGGACCACGTTGACTTCTGTGAAGCCCGGGGCGCCGGTTGAGGTAAAGAAGCGATCAAACTTGAAGTCAGGAGCAAGCGCCGTCAGTTCGGCGACCTTCATTTTGTGATCGCGGTTCTTGGGATCACGCATCATCACGCGTTTGAAAGCAGCGTCAGCCAGCTTGGTTTCGATGTCCATGACGGCCTGGGCCTCTTTCTTGGCCGCCGCTTCATCATCGCCAAGCAAGACAAACATCTTGGCCATGTGCTCAAGATATTTTTGCCGTGTTTCCTGTGACTTGGCGTCTGAATCCGAGTAGTAGTCGCGATCAGGAAGCCCCAGTCCACCCTGAGACACATTGGCAATCTGCATGCTGGCGTTGTGCAAGTCAGGCGATGCGCCAAAGCCGAACAACGCCTGTACGCCAAGAGATTGCAAATACGCAACCGTGTCCACCAGTTGGTCTTTAGTAGTGATTGCGGCAATTCGATCCAGTTCAGGTTTTAGCGGCGCGCTGCCCTGCTTGTTGACTGCGGCCTCATCCATACAGGATTGATACATGTCGCCAATTTTCTGCTCAACGGGCGTTCGCTTGGGATCGTTGGCGGAATCCTTCTCCAGAATCTTGTGGAGGAACTGGCGATTGTAGTCGGCCAGTTCGTTGAAGCGTCCCCAGCGCGACTGGTCGGAAGGAATGGGATTCTTCTTTCGCCATGTGCCGCATGCGTACTGGTAAAAATCCTGGCATGGGTCAACACTTTTGTCCATGGCGTCAATATCGTAAGATTTCGGCCGCACAACCGTCTTCTCAGCGGAAGTTGCACTGGTTTCTGTTTTCTGGACTGAATCCGCAGCAGACTGCTTCAACGGCTTCTTGGCCGGAGCACTGCCGGTTTGTGCAACGGCAGTTGCCGCCGCCAGGACAATGCACGGTAAAACTTGTTTCAAAAGCATAGTTCTCCTCAAATAAGAATTTCGTAAAACTGGAAAGTTTATGCCCATTTGCGCATGCTGTACAGCAGAAGCTTCAGCTCACGCGGTTTCGGTCCCGTCGAGCAAAATTGCACCGGAATTGCCTATTGCCTTGGGAAACCATGTTGCTGCACTATTAATCGCAAACCGACATGCTTTATCCACCGAAGGGCTTTCCATCGACCAACGTGTCTGACGACAAGGACGTACCCGACAGCAGTCCATCCGGGAGCGACCAGGTTGAGTTGGTCATTCGCAGCGCCTCTTTGCAGCAGGTGATGAAACTTGCGGAAAAGGTGGCGCGCCATCCCGCCGCCGTGCTGATTGTGGGTGAGACCGGTACGGGTAAGGAGATGATTGCGCGCTCCATCCACAGCCATTCCCTGCGGTGCAACCAGCCTCTTGTTGACGTCAACTGTGCGGCCATCCCTGAAAACCTGGTTGAGAGCGAGCTTTTTGGGTACGAAAAAGGAGCGTTCAGCGGCGCAGACGCCATGAAGCCCGGCTTTTTCGAAATGGCCAACAAAGGCACTCTCTTTCTGGACGAAATCGGCGATCTTGACTTAAAGATCCAGGTAAAGCTTTTGCGCGTCCTCGACGGTGTTCCTTACTACCGCCTGGGCGGCAATAAAAAAGTCAGCGTCGACGTACGGGTGGTTGCGGCGACCAACCAGGACCTTGAAGAACTGGTTAAAGCCGGACGCTTCCGCAGCGATCTCTATCATCGCCTTGCCCAGTTCAAGCTCGAAGTCCCACCGTTGCGTGAGCGTCCTGAGGACGTGGTGGGCATTGCCGAACAGGTATTGCACCAGCACTATCCCGAATCCCGCTTCAGCCGTGACGCCGTGGAAGCACTCAGCAGTTACGCGTGGCCTGGTAACGTCCGCGAACTCAAGAACGTGGTTTTTGGCGCCGTATTGCAGGCCAAAGACGCACAATCTGAAATCACCGCCTCAGACCTGCGTTTTCCCGATTCCGTCAGTTCTCGTCGCCGGCATATCCCCACCGACTCCGATCTGGACCAGGTTGAAAAAAGAGCGATCCTGCAGGCGCTGGAAACCAGCGGCGGCAATCAAGGGAAAGCCGCGGAAGCCCTGGGCATTTCACGGCGCACGCTGATTCGAAAGCTCAAAGTCTACCGCGAAGCCGGCCTGGAAGATTCTTTCGGAAGCCTGAGCCTCAACCAGCAGCGTTATTATCGAGCTCAACTTGAACTTCCCATCAAGATGAAATATGCCGGCGAACAATTTGACGCCGTGCTCCTCAATATCAGTGGCGGCGGAGCCGGGGCCAGGACGGAGAAGCCATTGAAATCCGGTTCTCCGGTTGCCCTGGTCTTCCCGATTCCCGGCAGCAACACTGAAGATCCTGTCGATCTGCCGGGCCGCGTCACGTGGACCAACAAAAACGGACAATACGGAATACAGTTTGGTGAAATCCCTCCATCCCTGCGGACCAGTCTGCAACGCTGGCTGCGCGTTGAAATGAAAAAAGATGGCTGGGATGTGGACGCTCGAGCGTAATGCTTCACCGTGAACAGGCACGCCGCCTACGAACTTCCGATCAGCACGCCAGCCACAAAAACCAGTGTTCCGCCCAACACTACCTGTAATGTGGCGGAAACCCACGGCGTTTCCATATAGCGATGGCGTACCCATGCAATTGCACCCAGTTCTGCGATCACCACAACCACGGCGACGACCGTTGCAATGTGGAATGACGGTATCAGGAAAGGAAGCGTGTGGCCGATCCCACCCAGCGTCGTCATCAAACCGCAAACCAGCCCGCGCACCCACGGATGCCCGCGACCGGTGAGGCTGCCATCGTCAGAAAGAGCTTCGGCAAAACCCATGCTGATGCCGGCGCCCAGCGAAGCCGCCAGACCCACCAGGAAGGCAAAGTGCGATTCATGCCGGGCAAAGGCGGCGGCAAAAACCGGCGCCAGCGTTGACACCGAACCATCCATCAGTCCGGCCAGCCCCGGCTGCACTATCTGTAAAACGAAAAGCCGTCGGCTGGCTTCGTCCTCCTGGCCACGGGTTCCGGCATCCAGTTTGTCCCGGCCCAACTCCTCCGCCAGATGCTCATGCGCCCGCTCTTCCTGCGCCAGATCATTCAATAACTGACGAATGCTGGCGTCCTGCGTGCGAGACGCTGCCTTTTCATAAAACAGGCGCGTCTCCACTTCCAGCGTAGAGGCCTGCCGGCGCGCCGCCTCTGGACGGAGCGGTTGCGTCAACCAGATGGCCCGGCGGCTGACCAGGCCCTTTACGTCGCCGCGCCTGATCAAGGGTATGTGTTCGCCGAACTTGATGCGGTACAAATCGATCAGCCTGCGCCGATGCATGGATTCCTCGTCGCGCATGCCTTCAAACATGGCTGCGGTGGCGGGAAAGTCTTTACGGAAATTCTCAGCAAAATCGCTATAGACGCGTTCGTCTTCTTCTTCTAACGCGATCGCCAGGGCTAATACTTCCTGTTCTGTAAGGCTCTCAAAGCTGCGCATAGGTTTTTAGGGTTCAATGTCGGCGCGCCGCGCCGACTCAAGTGGGCATTTTACTGTATTAAGAAATATGCAGCCATTGTGGAACTGCGTGGTCTGAGCAGCATCGGTGGGAACCGCGGAAGTTTGACAGCGGAAATCGTCGGACTTTACAATCAAACCTGCTGCCGACGCGAGGTCGCGCAGCTTGTTTTTTGCCCGGTTCCCTCACCCTTTTGGCGGCGTAGCTCAGGTGGCTAGAGCGACGGTCTCATAATCCGTAGGTCGTAGGTTCGAGTCCTACCGCCGCCACCAAGAAATTAGTCAATTTTTTGATCTCATCGCGCTACGATCTCGGCTTTTATTCGACGGGCCAGCGCCCTGCCAATCCACGACTCATTTTTATTGATTAAAAAGGAAAATTGGTCGGGACGGTCAGATTTGATTGGCACGAGCAAGCTCGCGGGGCCGCCCCTCGCAAGGCTTTTATTTGTGCGCATCCGTTGCGCTTCTGCGCATCAGCCTTGGTGTGCTTCGTGGGTCGGCAGTTCATAATGCTGCCGATTCCACGACTGATTTTATTGTATAAAGAAGAAGATGGTCGGGACGGGCAGATTTGAACTGCCGACCCCTCGCACCCCAAGCGAGTGCTCTACCAGGCTGAGCCACGTCCCGACGGAAGGAAAACCACTGCTTGGAATTCATGGGGTGAATGCAGCGGCAAGCCCAGATTATAGCATTCGACGCGCTCTTTCATCAGCGCCGGGTTGCGTGGCAGCCGCTAAACGTGACTTCCACATGGAATGGAGAGCCGCCATAGGTGCCTTTCAAGTCCAGCTTCTGCGGCAGTTGCAGTTGATCCACCGCCTGATAATCAATTGCGATTTGCAACTCAGTAGTATCGGCAGCCGATTTGCCCTTATACGTGGCCTCATAGCCGGTCATTAACAGCCCTTTGGCGGTTTTCTTAAACTGCGGTGTGATTGTGCTGTCAAATTCCGAGGTCGTGGTTCTTAGAGAGCTCGTGGCCAAGTCCCGATTGAGGAGGGTGACGATATCGGCCGTCCCGTCTTTGTAGGAGAGGCGGTACTCAGTCGCCGTCTTATCGAGTTGATACTCCCCGTCGACTTCCGGCAAAGCAGGCGACATGGAGAATACCGACCAGGTCTGAAAGAATCCGGTGGTCATCTGTTCCATCCCGCTGTAAATCTGGTTCAGGCCTTTGGCCACTTCCGCGTTCTCGGCGGAGACCTCATTGTGGGTCACTTTGGCTTCACCGCCAGCCTCCAGTGAAATGGAAAAGTGGATATTGTTCAACAGAGCCGCCGCCCGGTCCACCTTCGCTCCGTCCAGCTTTTGCTCGGTAAGCAGCAGGCGCCAGTTGGGTACGATGGTGCACTGGAACGCTGCCAGCCCCTGATCCTTCAGGGAATAGTAGGACTGCCGCGCCTCTTTTACGATTTCCTTGTCGGCGGCAGTGGGGCCTTGTTTTTTGACAGTCTGGGCTGGCATTACCCCAGTAAACAAGGCGATGCTGAAGACGCCGGCGCAGAAGCGCGCCAGACCCGGCTGGAAACACTTTGAGCGAATAAAATTCACAAATCCCCCATCGGCCCGGAAGCCGGATGAAGGCATTATGCAGCCGTTTGGCAAGGGCCGCGCGTGACTTTAGTCATGGGCAACCGGAGCTTGTGAAAGAAGCGGGAGTTGCGGAAAGACCGGGTCTGCGGCGGGAAAAATGTCCGGGGTTGATCCTTGAGCGAAGAATTCAACCCCGAAGGGCAGCTAACCTTATAGTGCGAGCCCAGTTACTCAAAAATATAGGTCTGTCAGATAAAGGCTCGATCCCGCGCTACCCCCAGTTTTTTGTACGGAATTTCCAGCTTTCCAATTAAGATGTCACGCGCAACGTGGCGGCCGAATTATGAGAGCCGAACTAATAAAGAGCCGCGTGCGTATTTCACTCTGGAGACGACCAAGGAGATTGGATGAATAAACGATTCGCACTAGCACTTACCTTATTGCTGGGGGCCAGCCTGTCATTTGCGCAGGCCAATGGCGGCAGCGACAGCAAGACCGCGCCCGCCAACAAGAAGACCACCGGGAAGGCCACATCGGCACAGAGCAAAGTAGCGTTGAACCCGCAACCACTTCCGCCCGGGGAGAGAAAGGCTGGGGGAGACCCAGCCAGCAAGGTGTCTCTAAACCCCCAGCCTTTGCCGCCAAAACAGGGAAAGGTGGACTCGACATCAGCTGCAAACAAGGTGTCGTTGAACCCACAGCCTTTGCCGCCCGGGGAGAGAAAAGCGGGAGGAGACCCAGCCAGCAAAGTGTCATTGAACCCGCAGCCGCTGCCGCCCAAGGCGGGATCGAGCGCCACGCAGAAAACATCCACGTCAAACAAGGCCGGCAAGAAAATCATGACTCCGGGAGCTGGTGCGAAACAGTAATCGAGGTTTTATTTTTAGATAAAAAAGCGGCCACTCGCGGCCGCTTTTGTTTTTGGATGTCGCGAAGCCGGCTTTACTTGGGTGGCGGAACGAATTCTTTAGGCAGCTGCGCGCCCGCGCCAAAAAAATACTGCTGCATCTGCTCCACCAGGAATTGCTGCGCCTCGGGCTTCCACGGCTGGAGGCGATATTCGTTGAGCAGCATCTTGGAGTGCTCGGCCCACATTTTCCACGCCTCGGCGCTCACGTTTTCATAGATCTTCTGCCCCAGTTCAGTATCAAAAGGGGGTTCATCCAGGCCGGGCAATTCACGACCAAGCTTTGCGCACTTCACCATACGAGGCATGTGAGTATTGTAACAAGAGCCAGTCATCGGGGCTAAGGGATTGCTGCGGGCATTTTTCCAGTTTATGTAGAATCGGAAAAACATGCGGGAGGCGGAGATATGACGTTCATCGATACCAGAAAACTGGCAGTTATCGAACGCCTTCCCGGCTGGCGAGGCCGCTATTTTAATTCTCCCAACATGACCTTCGCGCATTACGAGTTCGACGCAGGGGCATCGATCCATGAGCATTTCCATCCCCACGAAGAAGTTTATGAAGTCATCGAAGGAGAACTGGAGTTGACTATCAGCGGCATTACCCAGCGGATCAGTCCAGGCCATGTGGCAATTGTCCCACCAAACACACCTCATTCTGTGAAGGCACTCTCAAACGGGAAGGTCATCGTGGTGGACTATCCTTTGCGGAAACCTCCCGGCGATCCGGCAGCTCATTTGTAGAAGAGCTTCCGTAGCAGAGCTTCGCAACCAGGCGCAGATTTGCCAGAACTCGCCCTAATCAATGGTCATCAGAGGCAGCTTTTTTAGTATCATGTTGCTCCCGTGATCCAGCCAACTAAATCTGTCCCGCGCCCGCGTCGTGGGGTGTTGCGCGACGTAGTGATTTACGGCGTCTGCGGCGGCCTGGCGATTACGCTGCTGCGGCTCATGGAATACCGCTTCCTGGTGATCGAGCATTCGGTGGAGATATACGGCGCTCTGATCGCAGCCCTGTTTGCCGGAATCGGAATCTGGCTGGGGCTGACGCTCACACGAAAGCACCCGACGGAGATCAGCAAGGAAGTCCCGCCAGCCGGTACGTTCGCGGTGGATGAAGCGCGCATGAAAGAGTCAGGTCTCACCCCGCGCGAGATCGAGATACTCGGGCTGATAGCTTCGGGATTGAGCAACCGGGAGATTGCGGCCCGGTTGTTCCTCAGCGAGAACACGGTGAAGACCCATTCAAGCCGGCTGTTTGACAAGCTCGGCGCCAAGCGGCGCACTCAGGCGGTGCAGTTCGGCAAGGCCGCCGGGCTGATCCCATGACGTCTCCGCATCACTCAAAAGCATGATTTTTTGCCCTGGGAACCCAAAATCATCCGAAAGGGTGACGACATTTTCCAGATCGGAATGGCTAGAGTGCACGGCAGAGTTCGTCCGCAAAGGAGACCATTTCAATGAAAAAGACCATCCTGACCTTTGGCCTGATTTCCGGGGCCGTAGCCACCTTGACCATGCAGGCCACCCTGCCTTTCTCTGATTCGATCGACTCCACCAGAGCATACATCCTCGGATACACCTCGATTGTGCTCTCGCTACTGCTGGTATTTTTTGGTGTGCGGTCCTATCGGGAGAATGTCAACGCCGGCCAGCTTACCTTTGGCCGCGGGTTCGTCGTCGGCATCCTGATTACGCTCATCTCCAGCGCCTGTTATGTGGCGAGCTGGGAGCTCATCTATTTCAAGCTGAAGCCGGGTTTTGGCGAGAAATACGCGGCAACCATGGTGAAGCGGGTCCGGGAGTCCGGCGCGAGCCAGCAGAAGATTGACGAGGCGGTGCGGCAGGCACAGGAGTTCAAGCGGATGTATGACAAACCGGCCTACAACATGGGCCTGACATTTATGGAGATCTTTCCGGTCGGCCTCGTCATTACCTTGATCTCGGCTGGAATTCTGCGGAAAAAGGCAGGAAACCGGCAAACGGCGGGAGTGGCCGGTTGACATTCAGGGAGCAGCCGATGAGCTCACGCTGAACGCGCCGTAGCCCTTCTGCCAGGCAAAGGTCTTTTTCGTCTCTCTCATCCATTTTGACGAGTTGGATTTGATGAGCGTGACGGCGCGCACCAATGACAACGCCGGCGGAAGGCGAAAGAGAATGTGAATATTGGTCGGCTATTCCGCCGACGGCGAACACGGTCATCGCATTGTTTTTGCAGATCGCGGCGATGTATCCCCAAAGGCGCGGTTGAATATCTTTGGAAATGAGTTTGAGACGTCCTTTAGTGGAGAAAACCAGATGGAGGTGGTTTTATGCGTAGCTAGACAATGATGTTTAGCCCTTTCCCTCGATTGTATCGCGCCCTTCGGGACGCACCATCACACTCTTCACCCGCGCTTAAAAGCCCCAGCTTATAATGAGTCGCAGGACTCCCGCGAATTCTCTAACAATGCGAGAGCTGTTTTGTGTCTGAAAACAGACCGGATAAAAGCAATCGTTCACTCCCCCTGACGCAGCGGCGCGCCCTGCTGATCCCGCTGGCGCTGGGCATTGTTTTGCTTTTCGGAGTGGTTTTCTCGCAACAGGCCTTCAACCTGAAGCAGCTGCGACCGGATTCCGCCGGGCAAACGCTGGGACTGGTGGCACTTTCAGCCCTGGTCTTCCTGCTGCTGGTTGTGCTCACCTTTGTCCTGCTGCGCAATCTGCTCAAGCTTTATGCCGAGCGGCGACTGGGCGTGCTGGGTTCACGTTTCCGCACGCGCATGATGGTTGGCGCTCTGGTGCTATCGTTCGCGCCCGTGATTGTGATGTTTATGTTCTCTTATGGGCTGATGAACCGGTCAATTGATAAATGGTTTTCCAGCCCGGTAAATGCATTGCATGAGGACTCCGGGCGAGTAGCCTCTCTGCTCTCCGCGTCACAGGGAAACAGCGCACGCCATACCGCCATGGATATCGCGGAGTCTCCTGAAATTCAGCATGCTTTTGACACCGCCAATTACAGCGGCGTGCTGCATGAATTTCGCCGTCACCAGAACACTCTGCAAAATGGTTTTGCGCTGGCAATTCGTGATGACGACGCCGTGGCCAGTTGGAACCTGCCACGTCCGTGGGCAACACTGCGTCAATCTCTTCCCGATTTGAAGAAACTTCAGCAGTCGCCGGAAAAATGGGTCTATCAGAACGCGGAATATCTTGTGGCCATGGCGCCGGCGGGAAAGTCCGGGGCGATCCTGATTGGCCTGCCGCTGCCCAAAGATTTTTCTCCAACGCTGGAGCAGATCAACCAGGACCAGCACGACTATGAAACTCTGGGCCATGAGGCAAAACGCATTCGCGGCCTTTATATGCTCCTATTGACGATGCTGACAGTGTTGGTCCTGTTTGTGGCCACATGGTCCTCGCTTTTCGTAGCCAAGCTGGTCACGCGTCCGGTGGAAGCATTGGCGGCGGCTACAAGAGAAATCTCCCTGGGGCATCTGGGGCACCGCGTTGAGGTTTCCGCCGCGGACGAGTTGGGCGAACTGGTTTTTTCGTTCAACAACATGGCCGCGGAACTGGAATCCAGCCGCACCAAGATTGATCAGTCTGCCCGCGCCCTGACGGAATCAAATACGGAACTGGAACAGCGCCGCCGCCACATTGAGACGATTCTGGAAAACATTCCCACCGGCGTGTTGTCTCTCGATCCGCAGAGATGTGTGACCCACAGCAACGTGGCTTTCGGGCGGATGTTCTGGCCGAACGGGGGCGCGCCGATGATCGGATCGACACTGCGGGAAGTGTTCACCGACGAAACAGCGTCCGATCTGGAACATCTGCTGCGCCGCGCTGACCGCATGTCCGTGACTGCCGCCCAATTTGAAATTCCGATCGAGAAAGACAAGCTTAACGTAAGCGTTACAGTCTCCTCCGTGCAGCACGGCAAACAGCGGCTGGGATACGTGGTGGTTTTCGAAGACTACAGCGAACTGCTGAAGGCGCAACGAGAAGCAGCATGGCGTGAAGTGGCGCGGCGCGTGGCCCATGAGATCAAGAATCCGCTTACGCCGATTGCGCTTTCCGCCGAACGCATACGCAAGCATCTGGAGCGCGGGCTGGCGCCAGATGAGGCGTCGTTGAAAGTGATTCACGGCTGCGCGGAAACGATCACGGAAGCAGTCCATACCGTTCGCTCGCTGGTTGACGAGTTCTCTTCCCTGGCGCGTTTTCCCGCGGCCCAGCCGCGGCCGGCGGATATCAATGAGATTGTTGAGGGCACACTGGCCATGTTCAACGGCCGGCTGGACGGAATACACGTGGAAAAACAGCTGGACGGCCACTTGCCCCTGGCCATGGCCGATCCGGAGGCGATCAAGCGCGCGCTGGCCAACCTGATCGACAACGCCGCCGAAGCGATGCAGGACTCCCACGTGCGCGAAATTCACATCGCCACCTCACTGCTGGAGGGACGTGACGGCCTGGAGATTATGATTGCCGATACAGGCCACGGCATTAATCGCGAAGTGAAAGAAAAATTGTTTTTACCATATTTCTCTACCAAGAAGCGCGGCACCGGACTGGGGCTGGCTATCGTGCGGCGCATCATCGACGATCACCACGGCTCCATTCGCGTGGAAGAGAACAAGCCGGCGGGCGCAAAGTTTCTGGTAGAGCTGCCGCTGGCCAGCGAGATGGCAGCATCGGAGTCGCAGAGTGCATAGCGTCCTGGTGGTGGATGATGAGCGCGATATCCGGGAGTCGCTGCGCGGCGTCCTGGAAGATGAAGGCTACAAGGTGATGCTGGCGGAAAGCGGCGAGGCCTGCATTGAGCAGCTAAAGAAGCGTACTTGCGAGGTGGTGCTGCTGGATATATGGCTGCCGGGCATCGATGGACTGGAGACGCTGGAAAAAATCAGGCAACTGGAAGACCCGCCGGAGGTAGTGATCATCTCAGGCCATGGGACGATTGAGACGGCGGTCCGCGCGACCAAGCTCGGCGCATTCGACTTTCTGGAAAAGCCGCTTTCGCTGGATAAGACTTTGATCGTGCTCAAGAACGCCCTGGAAGCACATCGCCTTCGCCTGGAGAATGCGGAATTCAAAAAGCAATTTCAAGCCAAGAGCGTCATCGTGGGTGAAAGCATTCCCATGAAAGCACTGCGGCATGAGATTGCGGTGATGGCTCCCACGAATGGGCGCGTGCTGATTTATGGCGAGTCCGGAACAGGCAAAGAGCTGGTGGCGCACGCCATCCACTCGCACAGCTTGCGCAAGGACAAACTATTCGTTGAAGTCAACTGCGCCGCCATCCCGGAAGACTGGATCGAAAGCGAGCTTTTTGGCCATCGCAAAGGCGCACTGCCCAGCGCGGCCAGTGACAAGGAAGGCAAGTTCGAAAAAGCGAACGAGGGCACGCTGTTCCTGGACGAGGTGGGCGACATGAGCCTGAAGACACAGTCCAAGGTGCTGCGCACGCTCGACGAACAGAAATTTACCCCTGTGGGAGATGACGATCCCGTAAAAGCAGACGTACGCGTAATTGCCGCGACGAACAAAGATCTGGATGAAGAAATTTCCCGGGGCAATTTTCGCGAAGATCTTTTCTACCGGCTGAACGTGATTCCCTTTTACGTTCCTCCACTGCGGGAACGCAAAGAAGATATTCCACTGCTGTCAAAACATTTCCTGAAAGAGTTTTCTGCCGCCTACAGCCGCCGATCGCGCGAAATCACGGACGAGGCCATTGAAACGCTCACCCGTTATTCGTGGCCGGGAAACGTCCGCGAGCTGCGCAACGTGATCGAGCGGCTGGTGATCATGAACCCCACGGCGCACAAGATTGAACGCAAACACCTGCCGCCACTGATCCATCGCGAAGGCGGGCGCTCGGCAGCCGGCTTTTCTACGCTGCATCAGGCGCGCGCCGCCTATGAGCGCGACTACATTCTGAAAAAACTGGATGAGAACCACGGCAACGTGACCCGCGCCGCAGAGGTGCTGGGACTGGAGCGTAGCCATCTATACCGAAAAATGAAGACGCTGGGGATTGCGGTGAAAGAGTAGGGGCGGAAGTCAGAAGAAAACGCTTGCTCGTTTACGGACCTAAGGATGACGAGATTTTAGTGGATATCAATTTCCAAACTGGCCCTATCAAAAGCTCTTGACAAAAAGCGAACAAAATACGATACAATTCGCCTTGATTACTCGGCTGCCCAGGCGGATTCAGGGTTCAGCGGTCTTTGACAACATTACCGTCCAAAGGCAGGAGATCAGGCGGCTGGAGGCCGGCCCGGCTGTTAATCAAAGAGTAAAATCGACAATCGGGACGAACAAGAAAATTGATGCGGATTTGAGGGCGGTTTAAAGCGAAAAAACGCTTCGGACCGTCCGGTCGACCGCTCGGTCGAATTGCACTTAGGCTTTTGTTTGCAACAAAGCTGCTACCCCCGGGTGGGTCGGCTGCAAAAGTTTACTAAAGGGTAAAATCTGTAGCACTCGATTTGAACGTACGTGAGATAAGGCTGCAACGAAACGGAAAGCTGTGGATCTAATGCGCATGAGACGAATCTTCGCGCTGGTGGCTCTGATAGTCGCCGTGATTTCTATCTGCATGGCGGTGATGGCCAAAACGACTGACGCCGGCCTTCCGCGCAAAGCTGTTGTGGTGGAGCTGTTTACATCAGAAGGATGCTCCAGTTGTCCGCCAGCGGATGAGTTACTGGGACATTTGAGCCATGACCTTGCTGCAAAGAACATTCAGGTCATCCCGCTAGGCTTTCATGTTGACTATTGGGACGGGCTGGGATGGAAGGACCGATTCTCTTCGGCCGGCTTCACCCAGCGACAGGAGCAGTATGCGCGAGCCCTGAAAGTGGACGGCCCCTACACGCCTGAAATGGTGGTGGATGGCGCGGTGGAGTTTGTAGGCAATAATGCCGGGCAGGCGCAGCGCACGATCCGCCAGGAAGCCAGCCAATTGGAAATAGCGCAGGTAAAAATTTCTTCCGCTGATGCGGACCAATTAAACATTCAGGTCAAGGCCGCCGCATCCTCCAGCGGCAATACGCTGGTAATGCTGGCGATCACCGAAGACAATCTAACAACTCAAATCGGCGCAGGCGAAAACGGTGGACGCACGCTGCACCACGCGGCCGTAGTGCGCGAACTGAGAGAGCTGGGCAAACTCCACGAAGGCAGTTTCGAAGGGACCACGCAACTCAAATTGCAAAAAGAATGGAAGCTACAGGATTTGCGGGCAGTCGTCTTTGTTCAGCAAGGGCCCAGCGGAAAGATTGAAGGCGCGAGTTCAGTTGCCCTGGCGGACCAACGTCGCTGACGTGCGACCCAGCTTGTTCAGCTCTTCGATGAACAAATGATTGTTGGGAAACTGCTGATGCAGATCTTCCAGCCGCTTGCGAGCATCGTCAGTGTTCTTGAAGCGCACGTCCTCAAACACCACCAGGAGGCGGGCAAATGGGGCAAGATAGTGGGCGTGGTCCGCGGCCAGCGTTAATTCCTTTACGCCTTCGCCTTCATCGCCTTTGAGTCCGCCCAGACGAAGCACCCAGCGCACCGGAGCTGATTTACGCGCCACAATCACCTTGCCCATTCCGGTGGCGACGTAAGCGTCATAGGAATCCGGGGACTGGGCCAGCAGTTTCTCAGCGTAAGTTGTGGCAGTTTTTATGTAGGAGATGGCCTTGAGGTCTTTCTTGGTGAAAATGCCAAAATCATCGCCGTGCAGGCCGTTGATGAGTGAAAGCGCCAGCAGCGCGCGGGAATCATTCCGGTTGCGGTTCAGGCGGTCTTGCGCCAGCTTTTCCGCCTGGTCAAGGCTGCTGTCAAAAATTTTCTTGTTGCCGGCGTCCCATGTGTAGGCATCACGGGAATTGTAACTATCGTCGGTGGCAAACAGCTCGCTGCGAAGAATGTGCAGCCGGTCAAGCTCGCGGAAAAATGCCACCCACGCCTGCGCTATGTGAGGCAACGGATCGTCCTGGGCTACGGCTTGGGCCTCGTCGGCCGCCTTGAATGCTTCCTGAAATTTCAGGTCATACATCGCGTGATAAGACTGGGCCAGCTTGTCCTCTACCGATGGCGATTTGGAGGCCACCTGTTGAAGTTGTGCCGGGGCGGCGACAACGAGCGCCAGCATGGCAAGGGTCAACAAGGCAGCATTTTTCAAGGCTTTTATGGGGTGCAAAAAATACTCTCCAAAGTTCTTACGAGTATCGGCATGCTAGCAGGTCAAATGAGCTTTGCCGATGTACGAAAGGATATGTCCCCGCAGATGCACCAACAAAATGCACCTTTCGGGGGCAGTGGTCGGCAGGTTATTCAATCTGGGATGTCTTTATTGTAAACGAAGTGCCGCTTAGTTTTGTCCCGGACCGTCAGATGGATGGTCCAGTTTAGCAATTTCCTGCAGAAAGAGAGGATTGTTAGGGTAATGCTCGCGGAGCCACTCGAGCTTTTTGCGGGCGCCGGCAGTGTTCTTGTGGCGAAGATCGTCAAAAGCCAGCAGGATACGGGCAAAAGGCATAAGAAAACGGCCATGATCGGCAACCAGCGACAGCTCTTTTACACCCTGTTCCTGGTCACCTTTGAGGCCGCCCAGCCGCAGCATCCAGCGGACTGGCGCAGCTTTGCCGCCGATAATGTATTTGCCCATGCCGGTGGCAATGTAGGCGTCGTAGTAGTCCGGAGAGCGCGCCAGCAATCGCTCAGCGTAACCATTTGCGGACTTGGTATAGGAAAGCGCGCTGAATTTTTTCTTGGCGATGAGGGCGGCATCGTCGGCGCGCAACCCAGCGACCAGAGTCAGTGCAAAGAGGGCCCTGGGATCGTCTTTCCTTTGTTTCAGGCGATCCTGAGCCAGCTTTTCAGCGCCGGCAAGTGCGGCGTCGAAATCCTTGCGCCTTTGCGGGTTCCAGGTAAAGGCGGGCCCGTCAATGAATTTGTCATCGGCGGCAAAGAGTTCGCTGCGCAGGATGTGCATGTAATCGAACTCACGAAAAAGCACGGCACATGCCTGCGCCATCCATGGAACAGGATCGTCGGTGGCCATGCGTTTCGCGGATTCAGCCAAGCGTAACGCTTCGTCAAAACGCAGGTTGTACATTGCGTTGTAACTTTGATCGAGAAGAGAATCCAGATTTTGCGTTTGTGCGGAGATAATGGGATTAGCTGCGCCCTGAGCAACCGCGAGCGTTTGCCAAGACAGTGCGACCAACGTAATTGCCACCAACAGGTTCCTGGTCTGGTTGGCAACGGACAATAAACCCTCCACGCGGCTACTGCCGCAGCATATTAACAGGTTGGATGCATTCGCGGCAGGCCAGGGGCGGGTTGAACGAATTTCTCCTCGTTCGGGCAGGTCCGAACGTTAAGAACTGTTCATCTTCTTGCGGGAATATTTTTTCGGCCAGTTAGTTAGACCAAATGAGAACGCGTCACAAGCTGAAAGCGGCGCGAACTCGATAAGGAGGAACAAATGGCCGGCAAACCAAAAGACGAAATTCTGCATGACCACAACCACGACGGCATCGATCGCCGCGGCTTTTTAAAGTGCATGGCATGGGCCGGCACGGGGGCCTTTTGTGTTATGCAGGGCGGCGTGCTGAAGTCGTACAGCCTGAGCGCGCTTTCTGGACTGAGCGCGAAAGAAACGAAAGGCGAACTCTGCTTTGTGCAGATCAGTGACAGTCACATGGGATTCAACAAAGCGGCAAACACCGATGTAGCAGGCACATTGAAAGCCGCGATCGACAAGATCAATGCCTTGCCAACGCAGCCGAGCTTCATTCTTCACACCGGAGATATCACTCACCTGTCCAAGCCGGAAGAGTTTGATGGCGTTGACCAGTTGCTCAAAGGCGCCAGCGCGAAAGACATCTTCTACGTCCCCGGTGAGCATGACGTGCTCAATGACGACGGCAAGCAATATCTTGAACGCTACGGCAAGAACGCCAAAGGCTCTGGCTGGTACAGCTTTGATCAAAAGGGCGTCCACTTCATGGGATTGGTGAACGTGATGAACCTGAAAGCCGGCGGGCTTGGCAGCCTGGGCAATGAGCAACTGGAATGGATGGAAAACGATGTGAAACATCTTTCCAAGAGCACGCCGGTGGTGGTGTTCGCGCATATGCCGTTGTGGAGCATTTATCCGGAATGGGGCTGGGGAACGGACGACAGCGCGCAGGCGCTTGGGTACCTCAAACGCTTTGGCTCCGTCACCGTGCTGAATGGCCACATTCACCAGACCATGCAAAAAGTGGAAGGCAACGTAACGTTTCATACAGCGGCCTCAACGGCTTTTCCCCAACCTAAGCCGGGCGAAGCGCCTTCACCCGGACCAATGAAAGTTCCAGCGGAACAACTGAAGAGCGTGCTGGGCATCCGCGACGTGAGTTATGTCCCGGGCAAGCACACGCTGGGTGTGATCGATTCCAGTCTGGAGTAAATTCCGGCTGGCAGATGGAACCAAAAAAAATTAGGAGTAACGATTATGAAAAGAACATTTTGGAGCCTGGGCATCGCGACCGTCGCCATCGTGATCATGATGGCGGCGGGTGCGCGAATCTCCGCATCCGCAGTGGCGCAAGACAAAAAGCCAGCGGAGACTGCGGTTAAAATCGACAATTTTGTTTTTTCACCGAATCCTTTGACGGTGCCGGCTGGCAGCACGATCCGCTGGACCAACCAGGATGACATCCCCCATAACGTCGTCAGTGATGACAAGAGTTTCAAATCCAAGGTGCTGGATACGGATGAGACTTTTACTTACACGTTTACCAAACCAGGCACGTATACCTACTTCTGCTCGATCCATCCGAAAATGACCGGCAAAGTTGTGGTGCAGTAAAGGAATCGCATGAATCCCTTCGATCTGAAATCGATCCTGTTGGCCCGCCACGCTCAGCATGTGGTGCTGATTCACTTCCCCATCGCGCTGTTTCTGGTCAGCGTTGCATTTGATTTCGCGGCGCAGTGGTGGCGATCGGCTGCATTCGCGGCAGTGGCCTATTACAACCTGACAGTGGCCGCCTTCTCGTCGGTGCCGGTAGTCGCCACCGGCTTAATGGCGTGGCACTGGCAGCTCGAAGGCCAGAAACTGAAAGGCACTCTGCTGCTGCACCTGGTGCTGGGACTGGCATCGACAGCGCTAATCTGGCTGGTATGGTGGATACACTTCCGGGGCCGCAAGCCGGAGCGCACACTATCCCGCTACCGATTGCCTTTGGAGGCACTGGCTGCTGGGGTGGTGGCCCTCACCGCTCATCTCGGCGGGTTCCTGAGCGGCGTTAACGCTCCGGTGTGAAGGACGCCAATCAAGGGCAAGCGGCTGGCGCAGGAAAAGTTCACCGAATGGGAATAGAATCGTGGCCGCAGCGGTTGTATCCAGAGGGAACGTGAGCGGCGTGGAAAATAAGGATTTCGAGAAGCTGGCGGTCCCTCTAGTGGACGGGTTATATAACTTTGCCCGCTGGCTGTGTGGTGATGCCGACGAAGCCCGCGACCTGGTACAGGAAACGTTTGTGAAGTCGCTCAAAGGCTTCTCGTCCTTTCGCGAAGGCACAAATTTTCGAGCATGGATGTTCAGGATCCTGCGTAACACGTTCCTGACCAGCCGGACTGGCCTGGAACGGCGCAATACCCAGCAAGAGGATGAAGAAGGTTTTGAGGAAAGCTCCATCAACCAGGAAACTCCGGAAATCGCGCTGATCCGGCGCGCGAATACTGAGTTGGTGCAGGCAGCGATCTCCCAGCTTGCGCCGGCATTTAAGGAAGTGATCCTGCTTGCCGACCTGGAAGAGATGAAATACCAGGAGGTTGCCGAAGCGCTGGACATTCCGATTGGAACGGTAATGTCCCGCCTGGCGCGGGCAAGGAAACAAGTGCGCGAACATATTGTGGTGGCGGTGGGCGGAAGAAGAATTGTGGGTGCAAAGTGACAAATTGTGAATGGCGGGAAAAAATCGGACTGTACGTGGACGGCGAGCTGGAGCCGAGCGCAGAGCAGGCCATTGCCAGTCATCTGCAGAACTGCACCAATTGTTCATCGGCTGTGCTGGAACAACAGGCACTCAAGAAGGCAGTTCGCATGGCCGGCAAACGCTTTACCGCGCCTCCGGAGCTTTATGCCAGCGTGCAAAGACAGATCCATTCTAAAGAACGCTCGCAGCCGTGGCTGAAATGGAGCTTGATCGCGGCTTCAACGGTTTTGTTGGCCGTAGTAACGCTAGCGTGGTTCGCTCGTCCATCTGCCTCGAGCACGACGGTAGCGCAATTGATTGACCAGCATGTCACCATGCTGGCCAGCGCCAATCCTGTTGATGTGATTTCCAGTGACAACCACACGGTAAAGCCGTGGTATCAGGGAAAGCTGCCGTTCACGTTTAATCCGCCAGTGCCGCCCGCAGGCTCACCATTCACTTTGATTGGCGGCAAACTAGTCTATGCGCAAAACTCGCCTGGAGCGGAGTTGGTATATCAGGTGCGCCAGCACAAAATGTCCGTCTTCATTTTCCAGGCTCGTGACGTACACGGCGAAACCTCCGCCGGCAATCAGACGTTTGTGGTGAACGGCTGGCAACAGGGCGGCCTGCAATATTACATTGTGACCGATGCGGCAAGGAAAGATGCCGACCAGCTGCGCGCCCTGCTGCAAGACGTGAACCGGCAATGAGGGCAACTTGTGCGACTTACTCCTTGCCTGTCGGCTTCGGCGTCCCCTTAGGCAGGACGGAGCTTACTTTAGAAACATAGCGGTTGGCCAGCTTCCAGTTGTCACCGTCTTTCTTCCAGAGGTCAACGACGAAGAATTCTCCGCTGTCGGCAATACCTTGATGAGTGGCTTCCTGGGGGCGATCAAACTTCACCGCGGCAACATTCCCAAAATCTGAAACCGACACCTGACGTACACCGAAGTCCTTCAGAACATAGTCCCTGGCCATCACGGATTCCAGCCAGTCATCTTTTGGCAGACGGTCGGCATTGGGCATTTCGATGGCAAAGTCGTCAGTCAGCATAGCTTGCAGTCCGGTCTTATCCTTTTTCTGCACCGCCTGAAGGAGTTGTTTTTCCAGATTGGTAAAGATTGAGACCTGTTTGGTGGCCGTCATGATCCTGGAGCTCAGCTTTGGCTTCACCGGCTCCTGGGCCGTCACGAGCAGAGAAGCCGCAATCACGAATGACGCAAAACGCGCAAAGAAATATGCCCGCACCTTGAGCACCCTCCTTGAGAAATAAACTTAATTTTATCCAAGCAAGAGACGTCCGCAAAAATGGAACGCACGCAAAGGAAGGCCGCCAGAACCGACGGCCTTCCTTTGGTTAAAGATTAGAGATGAAGGACGCACTTGCCGCCAGCGGCATTTTCCCATTGCTGCTGGATCATCCAGTCGTTGCTGCCAAAAGTAACGTTGAACTTGGCCGCCGCGGCTTTGCCCGCCGCCGAGCAGATGCTTGTAGAGGTGCAGGTTGAGGTGGTGCCGAAGTTGAAGTTGCACTTGTCAGAGTCTTCCTGGCCGCTGGCGTCAAACCACGCATTCAGGTCAGGATCAGTGATGGTTTCAAACTGTTCGTGCGAGAGAACGTTGATCAGCCCATCGGCGCCGCCCACGCCTGTGGACGGGCTATTGGGGCCGGTGGTCTGGATCTCGCAACCTGAAGGGCAGCGATCCGGGTTGCCGACAAAGCCGTATTTGATATCGACTCCGCCCAGCGTTGCATGGGTATGGAAGCCGCAATATTGCGTGCAGAATCCGGACGTCTCATTGATGTTGGAGGAAGTCAGCACCATATACACGCCATTGGCATTGCGCGGCAGAGCGCCACTGTTGATGACGTTGCTGACCGTGGTCCGCAAACTAGTGTCATTTAGATTGGTCGAGCTGCTCACGGTGGCCACGCCGCCGAGACTGACGTTGCCGCTTACATTGCCCGTGGTATCGCCGTAGGTGGTGGCAATATGCTCAATGGCGGTGTTGCCGAGCGTACTGATGAAATGCTCGATCAGGCTGACGCTGGCTTGTGTGTTGGAGCCTGTGCCATTCCAATTGCCGTAGAAGATCAGGTAAATCGGAACCGGATTGCTCTTCAGCACCGGGCCACCGTGGTAGTTGATGCCATTGCCGGTGACCACTGCCTGTCCGATGGGGCCGGGGAGGGCGGGCAGGAATTGGGTATGACTCCCCGTGTGAGTGTGATTGATGTCGTCAGGTACCGGGTCCATGGCTGTTTGCCCCGGATTATCTACGTGTTGCTTGAGGGCTTGCGCCATCAGGAAATTCGTAGCCAGGATTACAAAGAGGAAAGCTAACGCCAATCTGATCTTTCTCTGGGGAACTTGCATTTTTGTGACCTCTTGTTTTGGATTATGCTGCGTCTGTTGAATCGAAATGAACAGAAGAAGCCGGGATAAAAGGGAACGGTTTTCTCCACTGGAAATCCAGCATGTATGAATTGGTCGTTCGTCTTTCTGGCGCAGCACGAAGACCCAGAAGTCGGCTCAGCGCTGGAGTCTACCATCCAAAATATCGGGATGAAAACATGGTCAGGAAAATTTTCTGAATGTGGAAATGGGAAGCGCCGCCACAATAAAGTACGATTTGAGGCAACCTTTGCGCAGCTACATACACTTCCGTGGCCGCACAATTCGACGCAATAAATTCGTATTACTAAACGTTTTTGTGTCAAAAGACGTAATGCGGTTTATCGCTCAAAAGAAAATCGCACGATCTTCTTAAGAAATCACAATCTTCTGCTCCCACGGATCCTCATCCCCCGGAGCGGCAGAAGTCGTATCAAGCGGGGGCTGTGGGATTGGAGCAACGAAGGACTGCGGCGCAGATGATGTTGACAAACTTGGTTCGTCCGCCGCTTGCTCAAGCGGCGGAGCGATGGGACGGGGATCGACAGGCAGCAGGCTGCTGTTTTGCGCAGCCCACTTGGCCGCCAGGCCGTTCAGCGGGCTCTTGGTGTTGTATTCCTGGTACGAAATCATGCGCCCGATGCGGATGATGAGATCGTCCAGCGACTCCGATGCCGCCCAGAAATCTCCGATGCATACGGAGCTGTCATCGAAATTTGGATGAAAGACCGGTGTGAGCATGCGGCACTGTGGAGCGCGGCGCGGATAGCCTAGAGAAAGGTTGACTTCAAGCAAATGATCGTTGCGCTCCAGGATAGCGCCATCCGGGGCCACATACAGTCCGCGAATAAGATATTGAAAGCGATACAGTTCAGGCGGCATTCCAGCCGTGCCCACAATACGAATCAAGGGCCATCCGGAAAAACGCTGGAGCAGCGAAACGTGGTCGAGTTTTAGCCGGCGAATTCTGGGTGACAGCATAAGCAACTCAAAAAGTGAAGATGGTGTTTCTGGCCACCGTGAATAAAACAACCGTAACGATCAGGCAAGCGGCAACGCTACGCGGAAATGCCAAATTGGGAAATTGATCATAGCGCAAGGCTCGATAGCAGATGAAGCCAATCCAAAGGCATGCCACAGGAAACAGCAGCGTGAACAAAGCGTTGTAATGAAATGCGCTTTGAACGTCGAAATGCAAGAGAGCATGCAGCGCTCGGGTGCTGCCGCATCCCGGACAAAGCCAGTGCGTCGTGAGATAGATTGGGCAGCGCGGGTAGAAGGAATAATTACTTGGCGGAAACCGATAGACAATTGCGAGGCCGCCGAGCAGCGCCGTGATCGCCATTCCGATGATGGTTCGATGTTTCATCAGCCCTGAGGCGCGAGAATCCCGGTTTTTTTCCACTGAGCAATCCGGGAAAAGTGGTATTGGAAGTAATAGACGTTGAAAAAAAAGACCATGCCACCATGCAAATGCAAGTTGATCGGTTCAGCAGAGTTGTAGTAATCCTCCAAGTCACTCTTCATTTGAAACACTCCCACCAGATAAAGGACGATCCCGGCGATAGTGATTAGAGAGCCAAATGGGTTCCGTTCCCCATGGTTCATCGCAGTAATGACGCCGTTTATGAAGCCGCCGCCAATCAAGACAGCCGTAGCAAGAATTATGAAGAGTAGGCCTTTGCTCTCCGCCTTCAGCTTTCTTACGAATGCCGCCTCAACAATCAACCACGCGTAATTAAACAATCCGCACGTGAACACACCGATCAATAGCACGAGCGCCCAATGAAAATCGGGAGGAATGAGTGGAGTTCCCTGTACTGATATTGCCTGGGCTCCGTAACCTGCACTCGATCCATCATAAACGGTTCCGCTGCCGCCGTAGATCATTCCTCCGGCGTATGCACCCGTGACGGTCCCGGCCGCCAGGGGAATGGGAATGTTGCCGATGACTTGAGACACAGGCGTCCACTCCGTCATGCCCTCGCTTCGCGTCATGTCAGTTAACAAGATGCTTCCTTGCGCGACGTAGCGTTGGAGATCGGCCAGCGTATAGGGGCCATACTCACTCAATTGACGCTGTATGTAATATTTCAATCGTCACCCCAGGCACTCAGCTGAAACGAACGCCAGTGCTGTCCTTTTCCACAATACAGATTTCGATGATGGCCCAGATCCACGAAACGATGCCGAGATAGCCCAGCGTTAAAACTGTGAGACACAGTTGACCCACGGCGCGGCCGGTATATCCGGCATAGAAATTGTGTATTCCAAGCGCGCCGAGAAGAATACCAAGCACAATGTAGCTTGTCCGGCTCTTGTGTGTTGACGCGTAGACCGGCGCAGCATAAGCGTAAGCCGCCGGGGCTGATGGCTGCGCTGGATTCGGCACAGCGGATGCAACTTGCGCGGGCGCAGTAGCGGCCGCCTGCGACAAGCCCAACGGCCCACTGTAGCGCGATGGTTGATACCCTTGAACCGGAGTTGCCTGCTGCGCAACAGGAGCCGTCTGCTGTGCCATAGGAGCGTATTGCTGCGCAACAGGAGCATACGGCTGGACCGGCACAGATACAGCGCTCAAATCGCTTTGTGAAACCTGCAGCTTGGGATCATCGGCGGGCGCGCGCTTGCAGCCGAAAACGGTGCAGCCCCCATTTTCCTGGTAACAATCTTCATGATGAGGCATGCCGCAGGCAGTACAAAAAATCCGTGGCGGAGAAGCCTCGTCAAAAGGCATGCGGCAATATGGGCAAACCGGCTCGGCCATTATTTCCTCTGCCTCTCGCGAAAGTGAAACGCATATCGCCCAATCTGGACCAGATCACCGCTTTGCAACGCACGATTTCGCGCGGGCGCTCCGGAAACAAATACCGGCCCGTCCGAACGGAGGAATGTCTGTGCACCGCGCAACTCGATCACTCCGTGCCGGGGAAGAATGCTGGGGTCTTTAAACAGATAAATGTCTGACGACTGGCTGCTGCCAATAGTGGTAAGCGGCTTATAAAGGATGAATTGCTTCCCTGCCAGCGGACCTGACGCCACATAAAGCCAGCGATCTTTCAATGCGCTTTCAACAATTCCTATGGCAACGCCAGTAGCCAGCCCGAGCAATGCAAAACCAACAGCGCGGCTGACTCCGCCGGTTTTGGTGGCAAAGCTGATGGGGTCAAAGACCATACCGCCCAGCGCGGCGCCAATCAGTCCCCCGAAAATTCCATACTTCGTCTTGGTCATGGAGCGGTCCACCAGGCCGTAGACAATTCCTCCAGCAACACCGAAAACAGCCCATGCGAAGCCGCGGACGATCCAGAAAGCGGGATTCTTTGCCGTCTGAACGCCGAGAGAAAAGATGATCGCCGTGCCGACCGCAAAGAATACGTTTGCGATCCAGTCAAAGATGAAGCCGCACACCAGTCCAAGCGCAAGAGCAAGCAAACCGCGGACCATGGCTTTTTTTGCAGAGCGCTCGACGATACTTTCAGCCACTCCAAGGCCCAGACAGGTAAACATGATGACAAAGGGAAGAATAACAATGTTTCCCCAGCGGATCCCTGTATGTGAATCAATGAAAAAAGGCTCACAAATTCCCCAACCCACCAGTGCTCCCACAACACCAGCTAGCCCCAGATAAAACCATCCCTGTAAGAAAATGTGTCCCTTCTCTTCTGCTACTATCGCGGGACCATCGATAGGGGTTGCGATGTTACCGTACTGTTTGGTTCCGGCAGCAATGGGCGCCATGTTGCCGGCAGGGGCGGCCGCCGGTAGTTCTACGCTGGCCAGGTCCTCCAGCGTGATCTTCAGCGCAGGTTTGTCGTCAGTGCTTGCCATTGTTCCCCTTTTCACTACCCTTTTCTATTGGGACTTTCTGTTGCTGCGGCTGGGATTGACCATTGGGACTTGCACTGCTGCCTAGACCCAACACTCCCGGATGCTGCTCATCAAATTGTCTGAGTGCTTCTACCAGTTGCCCATATCTCTCAGCCTGCTCAAACACCGGCGCCCACCGCCAATTCAGAAACACAAAACACAGCATGAATCCAAGCAGCATGACGGACAAATAGCCCACTGCTCGGATCGTCCATTTCATCCACGCCGGTTCCGGAGATTTTTGTTGGTGGTCGGTACGAACCATGGAATCGAAAATGCTTTCGTCATCTTCTTCGAATTCATGGGTGTTAGAGCCGGCAATCTCCACGTCCTGGGAATAGCCTACGCGGATGGCGGAAAGCTTTTCTATATTGCCGCCGATCCAGCCAAAACAGCCTTCCTCATCGGTGTGCGGATCGTAAACCCACGCAACCTGCTGCGGATTGGAAAAGAAATTCTGCTGGATAAAAAGATCGTGCTCGGAGAGAAATACGCCGAAGCCAGGATGCGAGTGGTACCAGCCGACAATCTTGTGGTCCGGATATTCCTTGTCCTTGATCTTATATATATGTTCCCAGGTATCCTGCGTGAAGGTGACGTGGGCGCCGCCCTGCGCCGCATTGATGCCGGCGATGCAGGCCTCCACGGTCATGCGCTCGTGCTCGGTGTTGCCGATCAATACGCCGCATACTTCCGCTTTCATTGACGTGCGGGCATGCTGGCGGATTTTGCGCGCGACTTCCGCTTCCATCACCACCACGGGCTGGGTGGAAACCCTGATCTTTACTTTGGCCGGCTTAGGCATCAGCGTGCGGCCCCCATCGCGCTTTGCCCTAGCACCTGTTTCTCATCGCCGCCGATCAAGTAGGCGATCTCGCGTTCCGGCGAACGGGCTGTCATTACGTCAAAAAGTGGAAGACCGAGTTGGTCCAGAGTCCGATCGCCGAATGGTTCATGCCCGGAATAGCCGTGTGCTGTAATCACCGCGCGCATCTGTCCATCGGTAGCGCATTTGCCCCGCGCGTAAGGGACCGCGCCGACGGCAGCGAACAACTCTTCTTCCGCGCCACAGCCGGGACAAACCAGTTTGTGAATCACATCGCGGCTGAATTCAATGGCAACATCCTGCGAGCCGAGATCGCGGCGAGCGCGCTCCAGCAACTGGGCGAGAGAAAGATCGCGCGACGTTTCCTGAAGCCAGATCACCTCAGCAAAGGTGTAATGGCTCATGCAATCGGGGTTTTCAGTGTATTCAACCTTATAAGAGGTGTGGTTCAACCCCTCAAAGATAAAACCCTTCCCGGCCAGCACGGGCAGACCGTGCAACAACTTCACCGCCTCCTGCACCTCTAGCCCGCCAATGATGGAAGAGATGGTCGGCGTGGTGGCGACTTTGCCTTCGGTATCGTTTTCAAGCGCGAGCAGATTGCAGGACATACGCTTGTTCAGAATGGCCCAGTCCGTTTCGCCGAGAGTGCACTCATAGCATGGCGGCTGCCCGGCTTTGAAGACGCGGGCTACGCCGTTGATGCCTTCAATAGCGCCGTCAATCCATGGCTTGTTCATCTTCCAGCAGGCGCGATTGATCCATAGGCGTGCTTCACGGTTGTCCAATCCGGCGATCACAACATCAGCCCACGCGAACAGACCTAGTCCAAGACCATGGACCACATTTGCGGTGATGGCATGAACACGGGCTTCTGGAAAGATATTTCTGACTGCGTCGGCGGCGACATCAGCTTTGCGGCGGCCTATGTCCGAGGCGCGATAGAGAATGCTGCGGGAAAGATTCGACGCTTCAATGGTGTCAAGATCGACTATTGCGATGTTGGCAAAGCCGAGCAGCGCCATATTTTTCAGGATCTCATTGCCCAGCGCGCCTGCGCCGATGACAAGCACGCGCGCCGAGCGAAGCTTTTCCTGATCCCACCAGCCGATAAGACTGAACCGGCTGAACCTGTCGTCATTGGCCGGAATAGATCCGCCGCCGTTCGACGATGACACGGACTTGCTCATCGCGCTCCTGCGGTGATTTCCGGCTGCAGGCGAAGAATGTCGCCTTCTTTCACGGCGGCGTCAGAGAGGGTTTGCGAATCCTGAATCTGGCGGCCTGAGTTTTTGTGGTGAAACTTGTAGCTGAGCGGAGCCCCGTCAGGACCGTTTTGCGGCAGTTGCAGCTTATCCACCAGCACGGCAATGATGCGATTGGCCGGCGCGTCGTCCGGCAGTTCCACCGGGACGCGCTTGTTTTCCGTTGAATCGTAAACCGTAACAGTTATGTTAGCCATGTTTTTCTAGATTTTCCTATCGCGCGGCGGCGGCAGCCATGGGAACCTTGCGCACCTTGGCCTGGTGAACGAAATCCGCAAGCAGGTTGTGGGGCGCGCTTCCGCCGGCCACGAACTCCCAGTCCGATTCGTGCAACAGAGCGTCCGTGCTGATGGCAAAATTCAGGTTCTCCGCCTCCGGTTCCATGGACCGCGCTACTTTGGAAGTAACAATGCCAAGCAGGTTGCCAAATTCGTCATAGACAGGACCACCGCTGTTTCCTGGACTGATAGGCGCGGAAACCTGCAGGACGTCATTGCCGGGCGTGCGCGAAACAATGCCGTTGCTGACGGAAAAGTTCAAACCTTCAGGATGGCCAATTACAAAAATCTTTTCGCCCATCTGCACGCTGCCATAAGTCGCCACGGGCTGAGTGAATTCCGCGTCGCCGTAATGGCGCTCCAGCCAGAGCAGGGCGACATCAAGATGCTTGTGGCGGCCAACTACCTGAGCAGAAGCCCAGCCATTCATGCCGACGGAGACCATTACTTTTTGCGGACCACTGCGTGAGCGCCAGCCTTCGCCATCGGCCACGTGGCGCGCTGTGGCTAAAAGGTAGCCATGCGAATCCGAATGAAGAATCATGGCTGCGCCCAACAAGCCGGAAACTCCAGCGGTCGGCTGGAACCATCGCTTGGCGGCAGGCGAGGCCAGCAACACCAGAGGCTTCAATGTCGAGCTTAGCTCCACGCTGGACATCTCCTTCCCTGCAGGCAAGGCGGGGAAGGTGCCGCGCTCGTCCAGATCAGAAAGAGAGGAACTGATCGCGTCGGGAACGGGGATTGTATCCAGCGAAATGGTAAAAACGGCAAGGATGGTGGAGAAGATCCCGCTGATGATAAGCAGCGTTAGAAGATAAGATGCCCAGGTTTGGCGAACGCGCGGCGCCTGGCTGCGGGTAGCGACCCGCATGATCAGAGCAGCCAGACACAACAACGGCAACACCAGAACCAGCGGGACAAATAACAACCGAGCCCACACCGGGACAGGGTTCGGCACTTTAGGGCGGACTTCCTGAGCTCCCTGCAGCGGAATCTGTGCCTGAGCAACTTCCTGATTAGTTATGACTATAGGGTCCATGGAAATAGCTAGCTCACACCTGGGGGAGTTAATGCGGCGAGCGATATTAAATCAATTGGAATGTTCATTTTTATATTGGTTATAAGCCCAAAGCAAGGAAAACCATCGCCGCGTCGGTACATTAGTGTATCCCGCCGACCGCCTGAAGCCATTCAGCGGAATGCCTTAGCAAACAACTCCTTACATAGGTAGAAGAGTCTGCCGGAATGATGCCGATACTTAGGTATGGAGAGGAAAGCAGTACCCTCGTCCAAACCGGTGGCAGATCAGAATGCGTGGGCACTTTAATCCAGCGAAGAAGCAACAGGGCGGCCGGAGTCAGCAATTTTGGAAGGTGTGAGCAGCCAAGCAATCAGAAATTGGGCAGGGAAACTGCTGCGGGATGACGCCTGGGAAATTATTTTTTTGTTAGGCAGAAATCGAGTTTTCGTGTTAAATAAGAGGCCCTGTGAGAAAAGATTAGAGTTTGCTAATCTTTGTAATGCCAGAGCCAGTACCCATTTCCCAAAATGGAATCCAAAAAAATACAAAATCTATCTTATAATGTCAGGCAAAACATGGAAACGAATTTAAGAACAGACAAATTACTCGACCAGATTGGCTGGAAGCTGCTGCAAGAACTGCAAATCAACGGGCGGCTCTCTTATGCCGAGTTGGGACGGCGCGTGGGGCTCACGACGCCGGCCGTGGTAGAGCGCGTAAAGCGTATGGAGGAAGCCGGCATCATTGTTGGCTATCACGCAGATATTGATCCGATGAAAGTCGGCATGCCCATCACCGCGTTTATCCGCATGTCTGTGGTGGGCGATGTGTTCACCCGAATCACGGCCGTAGTTAAGAATTCGCCGGAGGTAGTGGAATGCCATCGCGGCACGGGAGCTGACTCCTTCATTATGAAAGTACACGTGCGGTCGGTGGAACACCTTGAATCTCTGATTGATCGTCTGACGCCCTTCGGCACAACTTCTACGTCCATCGTTTTGTCGTCGCCGGTAGAAAAGCGCGCCATCAACCGCATGGAAGAAGCGCACGCCGCGCAAACTGCCCAGGCCGCACAGCGAAAGTAGCCTGCCAAAAAGCATGCGCGACTCCGGGACCACTTGCGCGGCAGAGCCGCCTCACCTGGCATACCAGATCTGATTACTTTTTCTTTGCTCGGTCATACTGCACGGGCCATTGAATGTCATGCCCGAGAGCGTTGGCAGCCAGTAGCGGCCAGTAAGGGTCGCGCAGGAATTGGCGCGCCAGAATCACCACGTCCGCCTGACCGGTGCGAATAATCTGGTCTGCCTGGGCTGGATCGGTGATCATTCCCACGGCGCCCGTTGGAACGCCGGCCTCGCGACGGATTTTTTCAGCGAACGCCACCTGATAGCCTGCGCCGACCGGAATTTTTGCGCGCGCTACGTTGCCGCCGGAGGAACAATCGATCAGGTCAACGCCAAGCGGCTTAAGTGTCCGGGCAAGCTCCACTGATTCCTCGACGGTCCAGCCGCCCTCGGTCCAGTCGCTGGCGGAGATCCGAACCCAGAGCGGATATTGGTCTGGCCAGACTTTTCTCACCGCAGTTACAACTTCACACACCATCCGGATGCGGTTAGCGAATGAGCCGCCGTATTGGTCAGTGCGCTGGTTGCTCAAAGGGCTGAGGAAGGAATGCAACAGGTATCCATGCGCAGAGTGCAACTCGATGAGTTTTGCGCCGGCGGCCTGGGCCCGGCGCGCAGCCGCCGCAAAATCTTCCACGATCGAGCCTATTTCGGCAACGCTAAGAGCCTGCGGAACCTGATAGCCGTCAGCAAATGGCAGCGCGCTGGGAGCAAAGATGGGCGTCCAGCCACCCTGGGCGGGAGTGATGGGCTTACCGCCATTCCAAGGCTGATTAGTGCTGGCCTTCCTGCCGGCATGGGCCAGTTGGATACCCGGCACCGAGCCTTGTTCGGCTATAAATGAAAATGCTCGGCGCAGGGGCTCGACGTGGGCATCTGTCCAGATACCCAGGTCTTGCGGACTGATGCGGCTGTCGGCGGTAATGGCCGTGGCTTCTGCAATGACGGCGGCTGCACGCCCGACGGCGCGGCTCCCCAGGTGGACGAAGTGCCAGTCATTGGCGAACCCGTCTGTGCATGAATACTGGCACATGGGTGAAACCACGATGCGGTTGGCAAATTCCACCCCGCGAAGCTTCAGAGGTTCAAATAAATGGGCCATGAATAATCCATTATTGTAATTGCTTGCGGGACAAGCAGGCAGTTGTGCAAACGTTTTCATTTCCCCGGTGCATGGACCTTGAAAACCATGGTTCTAAGAAGTTTTGCCGGTTGTATTTTTACGCGAATTGAGTCAAATTTGGCGCATGGCGCAGAAACGTTTTCAGGACGACTGGGGCACAGGCGCTCGTGAAGGCTACGAAGACCGCGGAGCATTCCGCCCGCCACGTGCTCCGCGAAAAGAACCCGGCAGCCCGCTGCTGCGTATCCTTGGAGCAATCGCGATTGTTTCCGGCATCTGCTGGGGAACCTATCTTGTGACGATGAATGGCGGCGGGGTCGCTGCATTGCAACAGAACAATGGACCGATTGCCATCGTAGGTCTGGGAGTTGTGGCTTCGGTGTTGGGCAAGTACCTGCGCGCGTAGCCGTCAAAAAGCGCTGAGAGTCAAACCTCTTTCCTTTTTTCAGCCCTGATTCAAGAGTTCTCCATTGGCCGCAGGTTCTGCAGGCTTTAACTGTTGGAGTTCATGAATTGGGTTCCAGTTGCAATTCCATGAAGGGCGAATATTTTTCACGATCAGGATGAGTAGTTACGCTGGGACTGGAACAGGGTCTATGATTTTTAATCGACTGATGTTGATTGCTTGCTTCCTTGTCTGTTTTTTGACGTCGGTCATGGCGCAAGACGAATCGCACGTGGCCGCACGCGCGGAATTGAATGCGGGAGTGCAGGCTTTCAGGCAGGCACATTACGAAGCGGCGATTGACCACTTCGAGCACGCCGTCACACTGGACTCCGAATTCACATTGGCGCATCTTTATCTGGCCTCAAGCTATGCGCAAATGTTTTCGCCGGGCGTGGATGCACCAGAGAACGTAGTCTGGGCGACAAAAGCGCTGGATCAATACTCAGAAATTCTGCGACGGAACCCTTCCGATATTCATTCCATTGAAGCCGTTGCCTACTTGCACTTTCAGTTGAAAAACTTTGACCAGGCCAAAGAAAGCTATGCAAAGGCGATCGCACTGGATCCCACCGATCCTGGTTTGTTGTATGCGGCAGCGGCAGTGAACTGGTCAATTGCGAACCGCGACATAACGGCGGAAAAGTCTAAGCTGGACGCGGAATCGGAATATTCGGTGATTTTGTCGGAAGGCTGCGGAGACTTGAGAACAGCGTCGCTAGCGGGCATCGATAGCGGGATCGCAATGCTCACCCGGGCCATTACCCTTCGCCCAGATTATGCCGATGCCATGAGCTACATGAGCCTCCTTTATCGTCTGCGCGCTGACCTGGAGTGCGGAAATAGAAACGGCTATAAGGCAGACCTGAAGGAGTCGGAGCAATGGTCTGGTCGGGCAACCGCAGCCCGAAAGAAGAAAGCTGACGTGCCGGAAAAACCCAGCCAAGAACAGACGCAAGAGAAGCCGCGACTGTAACGCCACGTCCACACCCTATAACTATTCAGGTACAAATGTAGCGAAACACCTCATTTACATCTGCTGAATCCGCGATACGATTGCCGCAAAGCCAGGTAAATCCCTCAAATACAGACGTTTCCTTCTCGTCTCCAATAGTGACTGAAGTACCGTTTGTCCTTTATGAGGTTGCGCTTAGACTGCTGCCATCACGAAAGACCAATGTACTCAGGCGCAAGCCGACTGTACTTCGGGTAAAAGAGCTCCCGGCCAGAAGGTTTGCCCAAGACGATAAGCGGCTCCGTGATCGGCTTTAACTGACGATGAACTGCAACTTCAATTTTGGCGGAAAGAAAGCACTGCTCATGCTGAGCGGCTTGTTGTGTCTTCTGGCCACGCCAGCCGAGGCGCAAACCAGTTCCGGCCAGCTCACCATCACCATGAACGTGCAGTCTTCCATCAGTCTGGTATTCCAGAACAACCCATCCGTCGGAACCACAGGTTTCTGCCCGCTGACCAATGCCGGGACAAATAATGTCGGGCTGGATTTGGGCTCGGCGCAATTCCCGGGATCGACCCACAGTTCGGCGTGCGTGAATTACACGCACCTGACCGGGGCTGTTTATGAAGTGAGCAGCGCTTTTGATGTAGTGGTGAGCAAGGCCAATTCCAGCAGCCCGAATTACCGGCTGGCGGCGCAGATTTCTACGCCTCCACCGGCGAATGTGACCTGGCTGCTGAATAACGTGACTTTAACGACCGCGGGCTTCACCACTTTGGACACGACCGACAACTATGGCACTCCGATCACCAAGACCCTGCAGGTGCAGGTGAAGAACACGGTTGCCGCACAGATATTGCTGGAGACAATTAGCTTTTTAGCCACGGCGAATTAGCCGCCGGGAAATCCGGCTTTTGGATTTGAAGAAGTTATGAAAATGAACAACAGCATCGCGCGATGGAATCGGGTCCTTCTGGGCTGCTGTGTTCTTTTCTTTGTGTGCTCGCTGGCCCAGGCCCAGACCACCGCCACAGGCAAAGTTACCGTCACAGCGCGCGTTCAGGGGTCGATTGGGCTGGTGTTCAACAACAATCCCGCGGTTGGGACCAACGGGTTCTGCTCGCTGACCAATGCCGGCACGAATAATGTCGGTCTGGATATGGGAACCGCTTCTTACACCACCGGCGATTCGCTGGCGTGTGTCACGTTCTTCCGTGCTATTGGCTTTTATCTTGTAAGCAGCGCTTTTGATGTTGTGGTGACCAAGGCCAACACGACGAGCCCAAATTATCAGCTGGCCGCCAGCCTTTCCGCCACGCCGCCGGCCAACGTTTTCTGGAACTTGAATTTTACGTTGTTGAGCACGACATTTACGACGATTCAAAATGCGAACAACTATGCTACGCCGGTCACGGAAACGCTTGGCGTGATCGTGAACCAGAACGTGCCGCAACAGACGCTTTTTGAAACCATCAATTTTCTGGCAACTGCGAATTAATAAGGTGCAAAGATGTTAAGTAAACACAAATCGATCCGGAACCTGGCGATGATGGCCCTGATGTTCGCGGCTGCTTCGGCCAATTTGGCGACGGCGCAGACCACCGCCACCGGCGTCATCAATGCCACTCTGGTTAACAAGAATGGTATTTCGCTCCAGTTTGATACCGATGCCGCAGGCGTGACGCTTGGCGCCGCCGGCACCAACGCCGCGACGGCCAGCTTTGGCACGGTTTCGGCTTTTGGTCCGCTCTCCGGCGGTGTAACCCGGCCCAGCGTGACCACGGCCAACTTTACCGTACGGACAATTTTTGATGTGCAGGTGATCCAGGGCGGATTGACCAGCACCACTTACACGCTCACGGCAAATCTGGCCGCGGCTGCACCTACCGGCTTCAATTACAAAGTGGATGCGGTCACGCTCACCACGGCGTCGCAGACGATTCAGGTGAATGGCGCTTATAACACAGACGTCGCTCACAACCTGGATCTGGTCATTTCCACATCAGCTCCGGGAGCGGGTGGTCCGGCCGTGAATACGCCGATCGCCACGACGATCAATTTTACGGCTACGGCCAACTGAGTTTTGTTAGCGTATGAACTTTTTGCAGTAACGAACTTTTGAATTCGAAAATGAGGAGAGGAACACAATGAAGAAAGTAATGCTCTTAACCATCTTTGCGGCGCTGATGATGATTTCGTCGGCCGCAGTCGCACAAACAACAGCCAGCGGCACGCTTACCGTGAGCGCTACCGTCAATGGATCGATCCAGCTGGTTTTCAATTCTAACGCCGGCGGCGTCGCTCTTTCTGCTGGTGCAGGCACCAACGCTGCAACTCTGGCCTTTGGCAACGTTTCAGCCTTTGGCGCACTTGCAGCCGGCGTGGGCCGCAGCACCACCGCGACCACCTTTACCGTTAGCTCCGCGGTTGACGTGCTGGTTTCAAAGACCAATTCCGCCAGCGCGAATTACACGCTGAAGGCGCAGCTCGGCGCAGCAGACGCAGTCAACACCTGGAACGTCGGCGGTGTTGCGGTTACCAGCGCTGCTCAGTCCACGCTGACCGCGACCGGTACTTACGCCGCGAACAGCAATTTCCCGGTGGCCATCACAGTACCTTTCACTACAGCCAGCGGAACCCTAATCAGCAACACCATTAATTACACAGCCACAGCCAACTAAGGGTTTAATTGGATTGGCTGTTCTTGCAGCACAGGATAGACAGATGGATTAGAGCTGGGCGGGAGGTGCGACATCGGGCTGCGTTTTGTCCTGCCGTTATTGCTGTTCGGTTCCTCCCTCATGACCTACGGGTGGACACAAAGCAAGAGCGCGGCTAAACGCACCTCCAGCGCCGTTTCCATGAAGTCTGCAACTGAAGGGGCAATATCAGTGAGTTTTATAAGCGCGCCGGATGGAGCCGCTTTGAGTGGCGGGACGTCCGGACAGCGCACCTTGAACCTGGGCGCGGTCTCTCATACCGGCGGCGCCCAGACGGCGAACGTCCAGGTGCAGAAATTGCCTGGACGCTTTGTTGTTTCAACCCGGTTCGGCCTGAGCATTCAAGCCGGATCACAGACCGCAACCACCGCCGCAGTGATGGCGGCGCTTACCGTACCCGATCCCGCGTACACGTTTCGGCTCGACGGGATCACGCTGCAAACTGTTCCCCAGTTGCTTCAGGGCCAGGCAAGGACGGGAACAACCGTGATGCACCGTCTGGAAATTGAAGTGCCCACATCTCTGACGGAGAAGAATTCTCAACTGCACAATGCAATTATTTTCCAGGTTGTTCCGAACTAAATTGTCACGAACGGGTGTGGCACAGGCGCTCTTGCCATTGTGCCTTTGCGTGTTGTCCGCTTCGCTGTGCGCCCAGGCGGCGCCTGCCGCGTCTTCGCAACAATCTGCGGCGGCAGCACAAGCGGCAGACAAGCCTTCCATCTCGCTAAGTCCCGCCGTTGTGATGGCCAAGGGAAGTTTCAGCCAGACACTGGCGCAGACGCTCACGCTCACTAATCAAACCGCGCGCGACTTCGCTTTTGAAATGGTGGCTGAAGACGTCCTCATCAAGGATGGCAAACGCATCTTCGTGGCCGCCGGCGAAACGCCCAACAGCATTGCCGCGTCCGCCGTGTTCACGCAGAAGACGGTGCTGGTGAAACCGTTTTCATCTGCCTCTGTCGACGTGCGGCTCACGCTACCGGCGCAGACGAGTCTCCGCGCGGTGGTGGCCATGTTCCGCGGCACGGACAAGCTGCCAAGTTCTTCCGGCGCCGTCGGCATGACGGCGTCACTCGGCTCGCTGATCACCTTCAACCTTACAGACAACGTCAAGCTTCAGCCTGAGCCGGTACGCGTAACGCCAGCGAGCGAGAGCGCGAACATGAAGATCGCGCAATGGATTTCGAACTCCGGCACGGAACCAGTATTGCCGGAAGGCGCAGCGGCTGTGTTGAACTCCAGCGGCGCTTTGGTGGGCAAGGCGATTTTTGATCCGCAGCGACTGCTGCCCGGCGAGCGGCTGGAATTTTCCGCTGAATATCCCGGCGACCTGCCTCCCGGAAATTACCGCGCGCTGTGCTCATTCCAGTTTGAAGGCAAGACGCTCACCACGGAAGCGGCTTTCGAAGTGGCTAAAACCGAAGTTCCCAAAAAATGAAACGCTGCTGGAGCCTTGTCCTGTTGGCGACCGCCTGCTATCTCGCGGCCCAGGGACAATCTCCGCTTTCCGTGGCTTACCAGAAGACATTGCAGCTTCCCGTTGCCGGCGCCACGGCGGCTTACTCGCTCGATTCCAGTATTGCTGACGCCACGGCCACGAATGGCGTGGTGGAAATTGTGGGCAAAGCGCCTGGTTCCACCAATATTGTTGTCGTGACTTCGGCCGGGGCACAAACGCTGGCAGTGACTGTGCCTGTTCCGCCTACGATATTGCCTCCGGGTTTTGAGCCGCCGGAGCGACAGGGCAGCGGCGAGACCGGCACATACGAATTTCGCTACAACTCAGATCCCAGCCAGATCACAAATTCGGTCGAGCTTAAGCGGACACAGGGAAAATCCTTCACGCGAATGCAGGTCATCAATGCCAACCTGTTTTCCGCCGGAGGTTCCACCTCGGCCATTGGCTTCCCCTTTTTGGCGTATCAAATCAGCCGGCCTGACACAGACATAACTTTCGTGGACAAGAACGTTCTCAACTCGCCACTCACGCTCGATGGTTTTCTGGTGCGCGGCTTCCACCTGCGCCAGGGACCGTGGGAGTTTCATGGTGGCTTTACTTCCATCGCCACATTTCAAGGACTGTTCCTGGCCACGGATCGCGAATACACCGCCGGCGTGTCGCGGCTGTTTCGCATTGACGACGCAAATTCCCTTGAAGCCAATGCTTACTATTTTCAAAACCCTGACAGCCAGCGTGCTTTCGCCAGCAATGGCGCGGTCGGATCGGTGGTTTACCGGCGCAAGCTCAGCGATAAAGGAAACTTTCTGGCCGAGCTGGGCATGAGCCACGGTGTCGGCTTTGCCACGCGGGGATCGTATGACGACAAGCGCAACCACGTTCTGGGAAACTTCCATATACAGTCGAGCAACTTCGCCTCGCTGGCGGTGAATAACCAGCACGGAACTTTTGCCGATCTCAACGCCAGCCGCAAGCTGACGGAACGGCTTTACGCCAGCCTCGACCTGAATAAGTCCAGATACAATCTCCCCACGCTAAGCCAGAATACGTTCACCAGCAGCAGCCTGCTCAACTTCAAGCTGACCCGGAATTTTTCCGTGAACGGCGGCGGTGCATATTCTACGTTTCAATCGACGATTCCGGTTGGCCCGAGCATTACTACGGTGAACCTGCCCGCCGGGGTGGATTATTCAACCCGGCATTTCGGAACCGGCTTTCAGTACCAGCGCACCGTCAACATTGAAGGTGGAGGCGGAGGCAATGATTACGCGGTGAACGCGCGTGCATCCGCTGGACAATTTCAACTCAGCGGCTTCTATCGGCATGACGTTCAGGTGCCTACGCTGGCGGCCATCTTCTCGCAAGTTCCCGGCTTGCAGGACGCGCTTGACCGCGCCGGCATCGTCGCCTCGACGCCGGAGCAGCTTGCTGAACTGCTGCGCAACACCGAACTGCTGCAGTTGCTGGGATTTACCAATGCTTTCACGGTGAACCTGGCGCCTTCACGCAATGACCTGAGCGCCGCCATGAGCTGGATGTCGCACAGCCAGAACCGCCGGAAGATTGACCTGAGTTACTTCAATAGTGATACCGAGCTGCTTGCAGGGACATTTCATCCTGAAGACGGCGACGCTTAGCTACTCGCAGCGACTCAGGTCGACGAATGACATCATCGGATCAGCTTCATTGGTGCAGACCAGCAACAACGGCGTTACCGCGACGCATCCGCTGTTCAGCATTTCTATTCAGCACAGGTTTTTCTCCGTCCCCGGGCTTCTGCTGCCGGGACGCCACGGCATGATCCAGGGCCACATCTTCCGTGACGACGACTCCGGCGGAGCCTACAGCGCGCAGCTTCCGGTAGTGGGCGGCGTGGAAGTGCGTCTGGATGAAGACCGCGTCACTCGCACCGATTCCAGCGGCTATTATTCGTTTCATCATGTTCCCTTCGGCGTGCATCGGGTGGAAGCAAAGTTCCAGAGCGACGAGCCATTTTTTTACACCACAGATTCACCCGCCACAGTGGACATGAATGCCACCGCAGATTTCGGCATCAACTTTGCCAAGGGACAAATCTTTGGTTTCCTGCTCAACGATGCGGGCGCTGGCATCAATGGAATCATGGTGGAATTGAAAGGCGAGAAATTTACACGGCGTGTCCAAACCGGCGTGAATGGCAAGTTCGCTTTCACCGGACTCGTTCCGGGCAATTATTCAGTGGCGACGCTGCCCGATTCCTATCCTCCGGGATATGCATTGCAGGACCTTGCCGCACAGACTGTCGCGGTGGAATCAGGCAAGCCCGCGAGCACGCAATTTACGGTGAAGGCGTTGCGGTCGATTGCCGGACGGGTTCTGGTCTATGACAAAGCGACACTGCAAACCGTCCCCCTGGCCGGCGCAGTTGTTCGACTGAAAGAAGTTTCCCAGGAAGTGAAGACCAGCGCCGCGGGCGCATATATCTTCCGCAATCTGGCAGCGGGAACGTATACGGTAGTGATCGAACACGATGGGAAAGAAGTTTCGCGCAGCGTGGTTGTTCCTTCCGCTCCTGCCAACATTCGGGACATTGATATGAATGCGGGAACAAAGGACGGGGCTGCGAAGCAGTAGCTTCAATGATCCAAACACAAGGTTCAGGGCTGTTTCTTTTTAGCAGGCTTCCTTTTGTCGCCGTCGGCCACGGGTGTCAACTGCACTCTCATCGCCGGCTGCAATCTTGAAACATTATCCTTTGGATCGGCTGCGTTGGCGATGATGATCTGCTGTTCGCCTTCGGGAGACACCACCAGTCCAACTGAAGAAACCACGGTAGCCGTGACCGTGAGACGGCCTTCAGCGCCATTGCCTGTCGGGCGGATGCCGGGCTGCTGCGCGAAAGCCTGCACACAGCAAAGCCCGATACCTGTTGACACCATCCGGAATAGAATCTTGCCACGCCGCATAAGAGAGCCTGCTACTCAATTGGGATTGCGTTCGGGGAGAAAGAAGTTTTCTAATCCCTGTGACAATTGTTGAATCGGCGGAATACCAGCCCGGCTTGCGGTGACTTCAGGGTGCGTTATTTTTGTACTCAGCTTTTCGGCTGTAGACCAGTCCAGCTGTAGACCAGTCCAGGCTGTAGATAGCCAGAGCTGCGGACGCGGTGAGTGGCCTGCCTGGGCTGAGGCTATTGGCAGGGGCACATCGAGGCTCCGCGGCCGAGGTCACCCTAAAGTAATATCCTCCGCGCTGAATGCCTTACGAACGCCGCTTTCCATGTGATATCCCTTGATTCGAATGCATCATGTTGAAATCGACTGGCAGCCGGTTTCCCGCGTCCAGCTGGCCGGCTGGACCGCCTTTTATGGATTGCTGCTCTTCTACCTTGCCCTGAACTGGGGCCAGTTGACGATGCTGGATAACGTCCATCTTCCTATCCATGAGGGCGGGCATTTGCTATTCGGCTGGATGGGAGAAACGCTCGGGCTCTGGGGCGGAACACTGCTTCAATTGCTGGTTCCCGCGTTGCTGGCGATGAGTTTTGCGGTGCGGCGTGAGCTGCCAGGCACAACGTTCTGCGTATTTGCGTTCTTTCACAGCTTGACGGGCGTCGCAACGTACATGGCGGATGCGTTGCGGCTTGAGTTGCCGCTGGTGACAGTTGGCGGCGGCGAAGCGGAGCATGACTGGGTGCGAATCTTTTCCAGCCTGGGAGTTTTGCCGCACGCGATCCAGATTGGCAATGTCACGCGGCTGCTGGCGTGGGCAGGGATGGTAGGAACCGTGGCGTGGTTTGCATGGCGGAGTTCGCGGCAGACGGTTTTAGCGCAGGAAGCGTAGGATTGCGGGGGCTAAAGCCCTGTCAGATCCGATTCCACCGCGGGCATGAATGCCTGCTCCGCCCACTCATTCGACACATTGCGACGGACAAGCCAAATCTCAATTAAGATATTGAAGAGGCGTCTGCACTGGGCACAACAGCCCATCCGGATTTTGATGGTTGAGTGATTCCACATGGAAAAAGCGAAGATTGCAAAATTTGAACAACTCCTCAGCAAGAAGCGTGAGGAGCTACGCCATAACCTGAGTCGCACCCAGGAAGAACGGCATGAGGCCCAGGACTTTGGGCGCGATGAAGCGGACCGCGCGACTGCGTCGCTCTCCAAGGAAATGACTTTTCGGCAGACGGCACAGGAACGCGGACTGTTGCAACTGGTGGAAGCGGCCATCGGACGGATTAACAATGGCACGTTTGGCGAATGCCTTCATTGCGGCCAGGACATCAGCGCCAATCGATTGACTGCCGTACCGTGGAGCCGCTATTGCATCACCTGCCAGGAGTTGATTGTCGAGCAAGGGTGAAAAACCTTTACCACAGAGGACACAAAGGAACTACAGAGGTAGATCGGGTGATCGCACGCGATTCGGGTGATCTGGCGAAAGATGCCGGGCGCGTAATTCAGACAAAACGATCATTCGCCCGGTTGCAATATACGCCCGACCTGATATTTGTTTTTCGCGGCCCCACTCTGGGGTGCCCAAAAGGAGATTTGCGGGCAGAAGTGAAACAGGTGGTCTGGCATGAGGTTGCACACTGGCTCGGCTTTGAAACTGAGGAGCAAGTGGAGGCCCTGGGTTTATGAGCCTTCACGAAGTACGGATGTGAGTGAAATGGCGATGTATCAATCCTTATCCGAGGGTTGACGGTGCTGAAGACGAAGTACGGCTGCCTTGGCTTCATCTGACCACTTCGCGGGCCCTGCGAGTTCTTGCGCTGCCTTGTATTGTTCCATCGCTTGCGGAAGCTGGCCCAGCCTCTCGAACACTCGTCCCAACCGCACATGAATGGCGGCATCTCCAGGCTTCTCTTCAACCGCATCCTTGTAGCGCAACAATGCGCCGTCATAGTTATTTGCCGCGAAGGAATAATCGCCAACTTCAACGTCGTGAGCGGCCTTAAGCGCCATCTCCATCGCTTCATTACACTTGTCCACTGGATCCCTGCTGGAACTTGAGCTCTCGTTTTCGCCAGGATTCTTCGCTTGTGGCGCGGATTCTGGCGGCGCGGATTTTGGAACGCTCGGCGGCTTCTGCTTGCTGTCACGGTTGCGGCACCAGCCTCCGATGCAAAGGGCATCGGGCAGGGGATTCGCATTGCGATGCTTCTTGTTCGATTGCTGCTTGTGTATTTCGGCGATGATATCGTCAACCGGGCGATCAGAAGGGCATGATGGCGGCGTAGATTGTGCAAGCATCCCTGCGCTGAGAACAACCACGGTTATTGCGCGTCGGACATACACACCGCGATTATATCGCCACTTCAAGGATGAGCGAGCGCAACGAGTCGAAGGGCCGCGATAGCGCCTCAACTGACGCGCTTCCGCCATTTATTCTGCCGCGATAGACAAACTCTCTTTCCCCAGTGCAGAATGTTTCCCTACTCATGAACCTCACCACTGACCGCCGTTCGTTCCTCGCTTATTTTTCTTCGCTTGGTTTGGCGTCAACGCTCTTTCCCGGCGTGCTCTGGGGCAAATTGACTGAAGCCCGCATCTCCGAAGCTCCCCTTGCGGAAGCGTCTGGCGCGAAGCCCTCTGCCACAAAAACGTCTGAAGCGGCAGCGTCGCAACTGACAAAAGACATGCTGCGCGAGGCCGCGGCCGTCGCCGGTCTTGAATTCACTGACGAGCAGTTGGACAAGATGCTCAAGGGCGTTACCGAGAACACGGTGAAGCTGCGCGAGTTGCGCAAGATAGAAATCGATAACAGCATTGCTCCGCCGCTCTACTTCAATCCCGTGCTTCCGGGAATGAAGATCGACCGCACGCGCCGGCCGTTCCGCGCGAGCGCGGCGCCTCGCGTGCAGCGGCCACCCAAGCTTGAAGACTTAGCCTTCTGGCCGGTGACGAGCCTGAGTGAACTTGATCCGCACGCGGCAGGTGACTTCCGTCGAGCTGACTGAGATGTATCTGGCGCGGGCCAAACGCTACAACCCCAAGCTCAAATGTTTTGTCACCATCACCGATGATCTGGCGCTGCGCGAGGCGCGCCGGGCCGATCAAGAAATTGCCGCGGGCAAATATCGCGGGCCGCTCCACGGCATTCCTTATGGAATCAAAGACCTGTTCGCGGTGAAAGGATATCCCACCACATGGGGAGCAGCGCCGTTCAAAGACCGCATGATTGATGTGGACGCGACGGTGGTCACCCGGCTACGCGAAGCCGGGCGCGGTGCTCATTGGAAAACTTGCCACCGGAGAATTGGCGCTCGATGACATTTGGTTCGCGGGACAGACGATGAACCCGTGGGACACGTCGATGGGATCGCAAGGTTCATCCGCTGGTCCGGGATCGGCAACCGCCGGCGGATTGGTGGGCTTTTCCATTGGCACAGAAACGCTGGGCTCGATCCTTGCGCCGTCGGCCATTTGCGGCGTGACGGGGCTGCGTCCAACCTTTGGGCGCGTCAGCCGCTACGGCGCGATGGCTCTGAGCTGGAGCATGGACAAGACCGGCCCGATGTGCCGCTCTGTGGAAGACTGCGCGCTGGTGCTCAACGCCATTCAGGGCGCGGACAATCTCGACCTTGCGGCCGTGGACGTGCCCTTTAACTGGGACGCCACGCTCGATGTTCGCAAGCTGCGCGTCGCATACCTGAAGGCCGCGTTTGAAAACACGCGCCAGACGCCGCAAGTGGAGGCCAATGATCGCGCGGCGCTGGATAAGATACGCAGCCTGGGAATTGAATTGGTCGAGTTTAAGCTTCCTGAAAATCCAAAGCTTGATCCCTCCGCAATCCTTAATGCTGAAGGAATTTCCGCACTGCGCGATCCCGTGGAGACGCATCCAGATCAGCTCGCGCGTCCGGATCGCATCGCCAGCCAAAATGCTTATCGTTTCTATCCCGCAGCCGACTACGTGAACGCCAATCGCGCACGCATGCTGCTGATGCAGGAGATGGACAAGCTCATGGCAAAGATTGACGTCTATCTGCTGCCCTATGACTACGCCGACTACACGCCCAATCCCGTGGCCGACCGCAGCACTGGCATTACCAATCTCACCGGACACCCGAGCGTGACGCTGCCGCATGGCTTTGATGAGAAGGGCCATCCGACAGGGCTGACGTTTATCGGAAAGCTGTTTGGCGAAGCGCAGATGCTGGCGCTGGCCAAGGCGTACCAGGATTCAACAGGCTGGCATCTCAAGCATCCCCAGCTCTGAAATGCCAAACTCTGAGCCAAAGGCGTAAGGCGGATTTTTAAGAAGGGTGCTGCCGGACCGTCCGCTGCTGGGAGAACCGATGCATACGGCCGGGATGACGCACGAGCCGGTGAACGAGATGGGCGTGAGCATTCTGTTTGCGATGATCGCGCGAGGCCTGGGATTCATTCTTGAAGCGATACAACCGGGATTTCCGGATTACCGGACAAAGATGGAAGTGTTGCCAGGACGATGGCAGGACGTGAGGATTGAATTTGAGAAAGATAGCCGGTCATTCGCGGAGCATGGGCATGATCCGAAAGGATGCGACATGATTGTCTGCTGGCGCCACAATTGGAAAGCATGTCCAAAGGAAATGATGGTGCTGGAGCTGAGCAAGATTGTGGGACTGGGGCGGTGACAGTCGGGAGAGTGATGGGCGGCACAAGAAAAAAAGCAAGAAGCCAGAGGAAGCGATTTCCATGCCGTCCTGACTGGCTCCATGCGTGTGTGTTCAGCTCATGCTCTGCGACGTGATGGCGCAGAGCGGTGGCTACGGTTTATCGCGCGCAGCGCAGCTTGCCGTTGTCGTTCTCAATGTCCCTGCAGCCCTGGTAGTTCCGCAAGGAGGTGTTTTTCAATTTGCCATTTTTCTTCTGGCAGCTGGCCTGGAGCGTGTTGCCGTCTATATGAATATCCTGGCAGGTCTGGGAGAATGTGCCGCGCGGGCCGTTATATCCGTTGCGGTAACTGCGGTCGTAATTGCCGTTGTTGTCGTGATCGTGGTCGCGGCGATCTGCGTCATGATGGTCGTCGCGGCGATCGCCGTAGTTGCCATTGTTGCCGCCGTAGCCATTGTTTCCGCCGGTGCAACTGAGATTGCCGTTCAGGTTCTGGATTTCTCCATTGCAGCGCTGGAAGTCAGAGAGTTCAGTGTTGCGCCAGTTGCCGCCTTCGTCTTTGCAGGTGGCACGCAAGGTTGAACCGCGAACGCCAATGTCTCTACAGGTTTGCTGGTAAGAGCCGCCCGGGGCCTGCGCCTGACAGGTGATTGCCGCTCCACCCAGACCCAGGGCCAACGCGGCCACTTTTAATGCAGTAATGTAACGCATGTCATTTCCTCTTTTCGTTTCAATTGGTTTACCGGCTTATTCAGCAAGCCTGAGTTCCATGGACGCGCTTCCGCATCCTGACTGCTGTAAGTCTTATTCTGCCGGTGAATACTCCGGCCCTGGACTGAGAATGATTCTTGCGGAAAGCTGCTTTGCTGCTGGAGTACGCAAGTCTCTCTTGAATTAGAGCCCGGAGGCGGCCAAGAGGGTGCCTGAAGGAGCAAGATTTGATAAACGACAAGGCGGAGATCGCAAGCACTGACAGATGGTTGTTCATCATTTGCACCGCGGACCGCTGGCTGCATGGCGCTTTGAGTAAAAAACCCCTCCCGCCACGTAGGCAGGAGGGGTGCGTTTGGTTAGAGAAGTTTCAGGAAACTTGGGTTATTGTTGCGGCGGCTTCTGGGCCGGCTGATCAGTCGTGGTCGGCTGAGAAGCTGGCGTGGTTGCCGGAGCAGTCTGGGTGGCTGGCTCGCTGGCCGGGGTCGCGGTAACACCGCTGCCGGAGGCCGGAGCAGAGCTGTTGCTGGCGTTCAGGTCAGCCAATCCGTTCTTAAGCAGGCTGATCTCAACTTTGCCACCCTTCTGGCGATGGATCTTGCCGTCTTCTGCCTGGATGGGAGCATTGCCCATGCCAACCGTGTAAATGCGATAGACAGGAATCTCATGATTCAGGACCAGATAACGGACGACCATCTGCGCCATTTCGCGCGAATTTTCAATAGCGGTGGTGCCGTTGCCGGGAGAGAAGCCCTGCACTTCCACGATGTAGCCCTTCTGGTTCTTCAGCGAGGTCGCCATCTGGTCAAGCGCGTCTTTTGCGTTCTTGCTCAGGGCGCTCTGTCCGGCGCGGAAGCGAATCTCAGCTTGCGTGATGGGCTGATACTGGTCGATCTTGCTGACCGTATCTTCTACCGTAGCAATGCGCGTGTGCGCCTGCTGCGCGGTCTGCTGAGCCTGGTTGGCGCGATTGCCCGCATCCAGCGCGTGCGTATCGGCCTCATTGGCCTTGCTCATGGCATTGCGGATACCTTCGGTAGCGCGCGCATCCACGTCGGCGATCAGCTTGGCGTTCTTGGCGGTGAGTTCGTCCAGCTCATTCACGCGGCCACGGACGGGATCCAGCTGCCGGTTAACATATTTCTTGCGGGCAAAGGGATTCAAATGTCCCCAAAAGCCCTCTTTGCGCGTATAGGTCAACGGATCTTTGCCGGTTGCGGACTGATCGTTGCTCTGGGTCTGTTGCGCCTGCGATTGGTCTGATGTGGTCTGTTGATTCTGCTGTGCAACCGCGGGAATTGCCATGGCGGCCACAAGCGATAACGACAATAGATACTTTTTCATTGGGGTAAAATCCTCCGAACCGGGGTCGTTCGAGCATCGGGGTCACGCTTTGGTGACAGGGCTTCAGCCTAACTCCCAGATGCGCATAACGCTACGCTTCCTACTAATGCATTGCGATTGCCAAACTCATGATTCAAAAGCCGCAACTCATACCCTTTGTTTTCATTGTTTTACGGTTTACACCTTAGGCCAGGCTAGTTCTCGACTAAGGCTGACCGAGTAAATATTGCTCTGCACCACAGAGCCAAAGTGCATGGTGCCAAAAACGCAGCGCTGGCTCCAGCCACGGCTTCCGCCCGGGCAGGTTACAATGGCAGCCCTCAAAGCCTCAGCTCAAGGATGGACGCCATGGCGGAATTTTGCACTAATTGCGGAGCACCTCTTTCCGGCACGTTCTGCGGACGTTGCGGTCATCGCGCTCAATCAGCCACTGCTGTGCCTACTCAACCTGCCGCTCCGACATCGCCCATTCCGGCCCCGCAGCCGCCAGCATCACCGCAATCATCTTTACAGCAGCCGACTTCGACCCAGCCGCCCCTCGCGCAGCAAAGCGTTCCCCAGCAACCTTTGGCGCAGCCGCCCTTGGCTCAGCAATCAGCTTCTCAACCGCCCGCCGCGCAACCGCCAAAATCTTCCGGCGGCGGCAAAGCTTTGCTGATCGTCGGCGGAATTGTGTTGATCATGGTTCTCGGGGCATTCGGGGCTGTGCTCTATGGCGTTCACTGGGTCAAAGGCAAAGTATCTTCTATTACCGGTGGATCGTTTGGCTCTGAAGCCGGGCAGGGCAACATGTGCAGGCTGCTCTCCACCACGGAACTGCAGCAAGCTCTGGGCGTCACCATTGAACGCAGCGCTGAAGTCACTGAAAACGGCGAACCCGGCTGCGCCTATTACACCAATCCAGCGGCTTTCGCTCAGCTGCAAAAGCTCGCCGTCGAGCAGGCGCGTCGAGATTCAGAAAAAGCTTCCCAGTATCCCGACGTCAAAAATGCAAAGAACGACAATCCTCTTGAACTGCTGAAGCACACCAAAGAAATGGAAGGCATCGTGAAAGGCCTGGGACTCAGCCAGCCTGATCCCAGCGGCAAAGTCTTCGCCTTCAGCGTCAACCGCAATTTTGGCAGCGGCAACTGGTGGCCGCTTCGCACTACGCTGTCCGCTGTCCCCGGTTTCGACGAAGTCAACGGCGTCGGCGACCACGCCATGATCGGCTCCTTCGGACACGCGTTCTACGTGCTCAAAGGCGATAACATGTTCACACTTGAAACCATATATTTACCGGAAGCCCGCATGCGTGGCTCTGACATCGCGAACAAATTGATCTCGCATCTGTGAGCGGCCTCAACGACCGATCCCCGACGGCAAACATTTGGTTGTGCAATCAACGTTAGTGCAATAACCAATTGTGCGACCGAGCAGGGTGGAGCAGGCATTTATGCCTGCGGTCCAGGACTGTTTAATGACCGGCTTTAGCCGCCGAGGTTCCCGACCTTCTTTTTCGCCCCGCAAAATCGCCGATGCTGCTCAAAGATATAACTGTCGGTCATTCCAGCCACGTAATCGCAGACAATCCTGTGCAGTGCCTCACTTCGCGTCTTCTCCTGGTAGCTCGCCGGCAGCTCCCGCGGAAATTTCATAAAGAACGCAAACATCTCTGCAATCACCTTTTCCGCCTGCTGCTTGTCACGCTGCTGTGCCGGACTGTAATAAACGTTCGCATAAAGAAATTCTTTTATCTGCTTCCGCTCTTTGTCCACTTCCGGGCTGAAGGCCAACAGACGCTGCGGATATCGCCGTACTGCCTCAACCGATTCCACACCCGCTTCGCCAATCAGCTTCCGGCTGTTGGTAATCAGGTCGCTCACCAGCCGGTCCAGCACGCGCTTCAGCGTCTCATTAAATTGCAGTTTCTCCGCGGCCGCCGGATAGCGCTGCTCCACTTCCGCATGCAGCCGCGCAAACACCGGCACACTCTCCCGGACTTGCTCGCGCGTCAGGATCTTCGCTTCCACGCCGTCGTCAAGGTCTGCGGTTGAATAGGCAATTTCATCGGTCAGGTCGATCAACTGCGCTTCCAGCGGCGGACGCTGCTCCAGCAGATATTCCGCCAGCTCGGGAAATTCCTTGGCGTCGTAGTCGCGCGAATGCTTCACGATTCCCTCGCGCACCTCAAACGTCAGGTTGAGCCCGGGAAACTCCGCATAGCGATGTTCAAACTGCTCCACTGTGCGCAGCGCGTGCAGGTTGTGGTCAAACTGGTCGCCATACTCCTGCATGGCCGCATTCAAAACCCGCTCGCCCGCATGCCCAAACGGCGGATGGCCCACGTCATGCGCCAGCGCCAGCGCCTCCACCAGGTCTTCATTCAACTGCAGTTCGGCGGCAATCGTGCGGGAAATCTGTGCGACTTCAATGGTGTGCGTGAGCCGGTTGCGAAAATGATCAGAGCGCCTGCCGGTAAAGACCTGCGTCTTGTTTTCCAGCCGGCGGAAGGCCCGCGAATGCACCACGCGGTCGCGATCGCGCTGAAAGACGTTGCGGTAAGCATGGGCTTCTTCCGGATAGCGCCGTCCACGGCTCTCTTCCGCTCGCAACGCGTAAGGGGCAAGCATGCAAAGAGTGTATCGCAGCCGCCAATCCTGCTAGACTGCCTTTCAGATGCCGGAAACAACTGATCTGCCGCAAATCACCACACGCCGACGCAACTGGGCGCCCTGGATTGGATTGTTGCTTGCCCTGGCAGCCATGCTTTCCAATGGCGTGTACTTTCTGGGACTTCCCGGGCAGCGGGCGCTTCCCATCCTGGGCGTGGCCCTGGTGATAGCCGCGCTGGTCTGCGCCGCCGCAGGAATCCTGCGCACCTTCCGCCAGCCGCAGCGCTATGGCGGCAAGGTTTCCAGCTCGATCCTCGGCGTCGTGTCGCTGCTCCTCTGCGTGTTCGCGGCGTTTGCGTCGATGCACTCGCGCGACCTGCCCGAGGCAACCGCAGCGCCGCAAGTCGGACAGAAAGCCCCGGACTTCACGCTGGCCGATACCAACGGCAACAAGGTTTCACTCGGGCAGTTGCTGGGCAAGGCCGACGCGTCAGCGTCGGCATCCGCAAATAGCGCAACCGGCCAAGCCAGTCCAGCCGGAATAAGTGCCGCAACGCCGCCCAAAGCCGTGCTGCTGGTCTTCTATCGTGGCTACTGGTGACCATTCTGCAACCTCGAGTTACGAGGCATCCAGAAAAACCTGAAAGAGTTTGAAGCCGCCGGCGTGCGTCCTGTGGCCATCAGCGTGGACACGCCGGAAGTCTCGCGCAACCTGGCCGACAAGGCCGGTTATACCTTCCCTGTCCTGTCCGATCCCCAGGCTGAAACCATCCGCCGCTACAACCTGCTGCACAAAGCTGGCGGGCCTGAAGGCAGTGACATTGCGCGTCCGGCGGAGTTCCTGGTGGATTCCTCCGGCACAGTGCGTTGGACGAACTTCACTGAAGACGTCCGCATCCGCGCCAAGGCCGACGAGATGCTGGCCGCAGCGAAGGGGATGAAGTAAGGGTTAGGTTTTTCTTTTTCCGATCACCGGATCACCCGATCACGTGCGATCACCCGATCTTGACTACCCCCTCCCCCGGGTCAACCCCGAAAAATAAGGACTTACACGATTCAACCCCGGGGTTAACCGCTTGCGATCCCCGTTTTTGATCAGTGCCATCAGTGTTCATCCGTGGTGAGTTTTTGGTTTCCCGACCCCGGCTATCCCATGGGGTACCCCTCCCCCTGTCCCTCAACTAGGATTCAAAAGCACTTACTGCGTTCATCCCAGAGTCATCCCACCTTGGCGTAGGTTTACGGATTCCTCCGTACCATCATATCCTTTGTGGTTAAAGGGTTAGGGGTTTGTCTGGCAATTGCCAGTTACCACTTGCTTGGTTGTGAAAGACCGTTCATCGCACCACTTTTTCGCCCTGAGGCGAATTCTCAACTTTACCATTTGTTCGCTTTGATGTCAATAGAAAACTGCGGACAATCTGGCTTAAATCTAATGGAAATCATGGGACGTCATCTGGGCCGCACTAACGCTCAATGCCTCAACATGCGAAGCTTTCAAATGAACAATTCCGTCTTGATTCTGGACGGTGCCTGATACTCGAATGAACTTCGGTTCTAATACCGCTTGACGATATTCTTCATAAACCTGCGGCATCACGATCACATTGGCATAGCCGGTTTCATCTTCCAGCGTTAGAAAGATCAGACCGCTTGCCGTACCTGGCCGCTGTCGTGTGATTACCGCTCCGGCCACGGTGGCTTTCTTTCCATGTGCCGTTTCTCTCATCTCGGCAGCAGACTTGATATTGAGCCTGTGCATTTCTGCCCGCCTGTAGAACATCGGGTGCGGACCAGTCGTCAGTCCAGTCCCGTGATAATCGGATACAAGCCGTTCTTCCACATCCATGCGTACTAGGGGTGAAGCTGTATCCTGTTCAACCACTCCCTCAAGCAGCTTGCCAACACGCTGGGCTGCCTTCTCCACTTGCCAGAGTGCATCGCGCCGATGCAGCTTTGTCTCCGCGCTGATATTGTTCAAAGCTCCTATCTGGGCCAGCATTCGCAAATTCGCTTTACTCAGCTCAGGCACTCGCCGGGCCAGTTCTTCAATCGACCCGAATTGCCGCTTATATCTTGCCTGAACCAGGCATTCAGCCGCCATCTGTTGCAGGCCGCGCACATAGCGCAGCCCAAGCCGCATCACAATCTTTCCATCTGTTTCTTCAAGTGAGCAATCCCAGTTTGAGCGCGTCACATCAATCGGTTTGACTTTCAATCCATGTCTCTGCGCATCTTTTACAAGAGTGGCTGCTGAGTAAAATCCCATGGGTTGATTGTTCAGCAGCGCCGCCGTAAATGCGGCCAGGTAGCGCACTTTCAGAAACGCGCTGGCATAGGCAATCAAGGCAAAGCTCGCCGAATGTGACTCCGGAAATCCATACAATGCAAATGAAGTGATGAACTGGACAATTTCATCCTGCGCTTTGAGAGTGATGCCATTCTGAGTCATCCCGGCACGAAGCCTGACTTCAATCTCCATCATCCGTTGCTTGGATCGTTTATGTCCGAGTGCCCTGCGCAATTCCTCTGCTTCTCCGCCTGTGAAATTGGCGCAGATCATTGCCATTTTCAGGAGTTGCTCCTGAAACAGAGGCACGCCTAAAGTGCGTTTCAATACCTGCTCTAATGAGGGATGAGGGTAGGTGACCAGCTCCTTCTTTTGCCGACGCTTCAGGTATGGGGCCGTCATTGCGCCGGTAATTGGGCCGGGCCGGATGAGCGCAACCTGAGTTACCAAATCGTAAAACTTCTCTGGATTGTTTCGAGGCAGTGACGCCATCTGCGCCCTGCTCTCGATTTGAAACATGCCGATCGTGTCCGCTTCGCGGATTACTCCGTAAATGTCTGGACAATCCGCCGGGAGATGCGCCAAGTCAACCTCTTCTTTGTAGTGATCGCGAATCAGTACGATCGAATCCTTGAGCACCGCCATCATGCCCAGCCCAAGCAAATCCACCTTTACAATACCGAGATCAGCGCAGTCGTCTTTATCCCATTGCACCACAACTCTATTCGGCATCGTCGCTGGTTCCAGCGGCACAACAGAATCAAGCTGGCCCTGGCAGATCACCATTCCTCCTGAATGCTGGCTCAAATGCCTTGGCATGTCTTGCAGCCGTACACAAAGATCAAGATATTTCGCTATGCGCTTTTGTGTGAGATCAAGACCAGCAGTAGTAAAGTGCCGGTCGAACGTGTCATTCGGCCCCCGCCATTCAAAGTTGCCGACCATAGCTGAAAGGCGGTTAAGCGTCTCAGTATCGAAACCAAAAACCTTGCCGACTTCACGAGCTGCCAACCGCCCTCGATACGTGATGACGTTTGCCGTCATGGCCGCACCGAGCTGTCCGTAACGCTGATAGACATATTGGATCGCCTTCTCGCGGTCATCGCCGCTGGGCAAATCCATGTCGATGTCTGGCCACTCGCCGCGCTCTTCGGACAGAAAGCGCTCAAAGAGCAAATCCATGCCAATGGGATCAACAGCCGTGATACCGAGCGAGTAACAAACGGCGCTATTCGCCGCGGAACCTCTGCCTTGAACCAGAATGCCATTCCCATTGCAGAAGCGAATGATGTCCCAGACAATCAGGAAGTATCCGGCTAGGCCAAGATGCGCAATCAGCTTCAGTTCACGGTCAAGCTGGCTGCGGACTTTGTCCGTGATCGGCTGGTATCTATTACGCGCGCCTTCCCATGTGCGGGCGTATAGAAAAGAATCCATCGTCTCGCCAGACGGCACCGGATAATTGGGAAACTTGTAGCCCAGATCTTTCAGCGTGAATTTCAGTCGTGAAGACAGCTCAGCGGTGTTGCTGATGGCTTCTGGAACATCTGCAAATATCTGGGCCATCTGCTCCGGCGTGCGGATGTATCGTTCAGAGTTTCGGCAGAGGAGTCGCCCTCCTGTCGCTAACTCGCGCTTGTTCTTGATGCAGGTAAAAACATCGAGAATTTCACGGTCAGCAGGCCTGGCGTAGCTGACTCCATTGGTTGCCAACACCGGCAAATTCAACTCACGCGCCAATTCTATTGCGCATTGATTACGCTGTTCCTGCTCCCGCTGAAAATGACGTTGCAACTCTACATAAATATTGTCCGGACCGAAGATCGTGCTGAGTTTCTTCAGCAGCTTCCGGCCAGCGTCCATTCCACCAGCACGCAAAGCCTGAGCAAGAGGACCCTGCTCATCGCCCGTGAGGCAAACCAGCCCGGCGGCGTGCTCTTTCAACTCCTTGAGCTGAGCGGAACTCTCCGCGTGCTTTGGCACTCGCAGCTTAGTGCGCGTGATCAAACGGCAAAGGTTCTGATATCCCATCTGCGATTCACAGAGCAATGGATAGTTGACTGTGCCGGTTTCATCGGTAACGCTCAGCTCAGTTCCAACGTGAGCGCGGATGCCGCTCTTGCTTGGCCGCCATATGGAAACGCGCCGAACCATAAAAGCCATTTCGATCAAGCAGCGCCATGCCGGGAAGGCCCAGACCAGCAGCAGTCATCACCAATGCTTCAGGAAGAGAGCCACCTTCAAGAAAAGAGAACGCAGAGCGGGCGTGTAATTCAACATATTGCATGACTCAGTCATACATCCCTTCAACAAACCAGTTTCGTGTGGCCAGATCGCGGAATATCCGATAGAGCGCAGTGTGGCCATCAAGCGTCAGGTTTATGTCCCATTCTTCCCGCAGCCATTCGCCGGCAGCGTCCCACCACTGCCCACCGCCACGCCACGGCCCGGATGCGTTAATCACTCGCGCTTTCCTGCGGGAGAATCCAATCCAAACCGGCGCCTGCTCGGCGCTCACTTCAACTCTGGCGGGAATGGCAGGACGAAACCGGCGTAATGCCAGCCGTGCAGATGGTTCAGCACTGTTACCTTGCTTGGCGCTCGGCGGCACAACCTGGAAATGGTCTGGCCGATGCGAGTCGAGCAGTGCGGGAAATCCAACCAAATTTCTATTCTGCGAGTCTGCTTCACCGACCACGGCACGGATACGCGCCATGGTGATTTCCAACTTTGCCGGTTCAGGCGCAAGAGGCTGAAACAATCCGGTTTGCGTAAATCTGATGCGGGCTGGTATCGCTTCAATCTTTATTTTCTTTACGGGCGCATGTGGCGGATGAGCTGCCAGATCCAGTTGCGCCAGTTTAAGCAGCACCTTGCCATCCTGGGTTGGCACCGGCAGCTTAACTACGCGTTGATATGTTGTAAGACTTGAACAGCATACGGGCGCGTTTATGTCGCGATCAGAATTAACTTCTAAAGTCAGCTCAATCTCGATCTGATCTGTGGCCAGCGATCTCTCGATCAGGCGTTCCATTAACTGTTCCAGCAGACGATTGAGAACGAAGGCAAGCGGCTCCAGCAGTTCAACCGGCTCTTCCAGTTCTGTGCTCTCTTGAAATGATGCTGGCAGTGCAGCGGGCACCAGCTCACGCATGACTGTGCCTCTGGCCAGCCGTTGCAAGTGCAGTCCATATTGTCCAAGTCTTTCGGTCAGTTCAATAGAGGGCAGCGCGGCCAGAGATTTGAAATCCCTGATGCCCCAGGCATGAAGCACATCAAGAACGTCAGGCTCAGACCCAAGCACTTCAACCGGCAGCTTGCTTAAACGCTGAGCTTCATCGCCGGGACCAATAATCGTGATTCCTTTAAATCCACGGGCAGCATAATGAGCTGTGTCAGGATTGCTGGCAATAGCAACATTGCTTTCAAGACCGCGCCTCGTCACTTCACCGAGAATGAGTTGAGCAATGGTCTTGCCTGTACCTAAAAGCCGTTCTGATCCGCTCAGGTCAATGATGATCGTTCCCGGGCTGGTGACCTCAATGCGTGGGGAAAAGTTATAAGCGCCATCAAGCAATTCTGCCTGGGCCGCATCCTCATGCTCTTGAACGCGCTTTATCAGCCTCACGCCGCAAATCTCCGCCTGTGACTTTGTCATGCCGGTGCAAACGCCAGCGCTACGGGCTGGCGCATTACAAGCGACTACTTTTAGCAAGGATTCAGAACCATCTAAAAGAGCAAGAGGGATTGCCTTCGACTTCATGGAGCAATGCTGCTTGTACGGCGAAGTCCGGAACGTGAATGCAGCCAAACATAATTCACGCCCATTGCGGTCTTACGGTGAAATTGTTTCTTGCGCTCTGAACCGGCTTTTTAGCGCGTGTGCGCCCAACCTCAAGATTGAACTGCACATTCGAGATCAGTTGCGTGTGAGAAGCCGCGCCAGTTCCGTTCCATTCCACAGATGCGCCCATGTTCAAGGTGAGAGCCGCACAGCTCTGTGCAGCGGAGTTGGGCAACAATATCACCAGCGCGGTCGGCAATGCTTCCATCACGCGGGCGAAGCGGAACCATGTAGTGAGGGGGATTTTCCGAATTAGCTTTTCATCCACATTGCCCAGATCAATGGCAATTACTCCAAAGCCGCCATTTTGTATGAGAATGTCTGCTGACTTGAATGCCTGTTCCACAGCTTTCATGCCGCGTTGGATACACCGAACCCAAAGCAAGCGCGATAAGCAGACTCCCACCGCATCTGCTGATTCGGGATCGAAGCTATCCGATGCGTCCACGACAGCACAGAACTGCTCTTTGCCGGTCACTTGCGCCAGTAGTGACAACAGCAGAGATGTTCTGCCAGAGGTAATTCCCACTGGAGCGCATATCTGAGTTAGCGCGCCTTTGGGCATACCGCCCGTTTCGCGATCGATGGCCGGGATTCCGGTCGGAAAGACCTCCGGTGTTGGGCGTTCATAGATGGTAAGAGCGCCAGGAATACGGCGTTCGACTTGGGAACGGATAACGGCAACGGAAGACATGGCTGGGGCAAACCTGATTCGCTTCTTATTCGCTATTAGAAGAAAACAATAGAATGGGAGTTACCAGCCTGTCAATGCTGGTTTTGTCGATTATTCGCTAACTGCTTGAAAAGCCGCGAATTATATTTTGAATGGGTTCGGCACCCTAAGCAGCGGTGCAGTCCGTGAACGCGGTAAAATATAAGGTTCTCTCACATCATCCGCTCCCACTTGTGAGCGCAGAAGGAAATCATTTATGGCTACGCTGCTCGATATCGCTCCACCCACGCTGAACGTCCCCACCACTCCGTTTAAGAACGAGCCGCTGACCGACTTTGGCAATGCTGAAAATGCGCGCAAGATGAAAGAAGCGCTCAGCAAGGTGCGCGCGGAGCTGGGACGCGAATATGACATGGTGATCGGCGACAAGCTGATCAAGACCACGGAGAAGATCAAGAGCGTGAACCCGGCGCGTCCGACGGAAGTGATCGGCGTGTTCCAGAGCGCGGGACCCGAGCACGTTAAGCCCGCGATCGACTCCGCTATGCATGCCTTTGAAACCTGGAAGCGCACCAGCGTCGAACAGCGCGCGTTCGTTACTTCACACCGTGGCGGGGATACTGCGCGAGCGCAAGTTTGAGTTTGCCGCGTGGATGGTCTTTGAGGTCGGCAAGAACTGGGCGGAAGCTGACGCCGACGTGGCCGAAACCATCGACTTTGCCGAGTTCTACGCGCGCGAAGCGCTGCGGCTGGCCCAGGCCAAAACGCCGGTCCAGCTGCCCGGCGAAGCCGACCGCCTGATGTATATCCCGCTGGGCGTGGCCGCGGTGATTCCGCCGTGGAACTTCCCCTGCGCCATCATGGCGGGCATGACCATGGCCGCGATTGTCTGCGGCAACACCGTGGTCCTGAAGCCTTCGCATGATTCACCGGCCATTGCCGCGAAGTTCTTTGAAGTTCTGCAGGAAGCGGGCATGCCGGACGGCGTGGTGAATTTCTGTCCGGGCTCAGGCTCCAGCTTTGGCGCCGGGCTGGTGGAGCACCCGCTCACACGGTTCATTGCGTTCACCGGCTCAAAAGAAGTTGGGCTCGACGTGAATCAGCGCGCGGCCAAGCCGCAGCCGGGACAGAAGTGGATCAAGCGCACCATCCTGGAGATGGGTGGCAAAGACTCAATCATTGTTGCCGACGACGCCAATCTTGACGCAGCCGTTGAAGGCGTGGCCCAGGCGGCCTTTGGCTTCCAGGGACAAAAATGCTCAGCCTGCTCACGCGCCATTGTCGACGAAAAAATCTATGACGTGTTTCTGGAGCGCCTGAAAGACCGCGTGGCCAAGATCACCGTCGGCGATCCCACGGAGAACAAGCCGATGGGGCCGGTGGTGAGCGAGAAAGCAATGAAGAGCATCCTGAACTACATTGAGATCGGCAAGAAGGAAGGCCGGCTGATTCATGGCGGCGGCCCTGCAAAAGACGCAGGCGACGGCTACTTTATTCAGCCCACGGTGATTGCCGATATCGCACCCACGGCGCGCATTGCTCAGGAAGAAATTTTTGGCCCGGTGCTGGCCGTAATCAAGGCGCGCAATTATGAAGACGCGCTCGCGATTGCCAACAACACTGAGTTCGGGCTCACGGGCGCGGTCTACAGCACGTCGCGCGAGAAGCTGGAGCGGGCGCGCACCGACTTCCACGTGGGCAATCTCTATCTCAATCGCAAATGCACCGGAGCCATGGTGGGCGCGCATCCCTTTGGCGGGTTCAACATGTCCGGCACCGACTCAAAAGCCGGCGGCCCGGATTACCTGCTGCTATTTAGCCAGGCAAAATCCGTGGCGGAAAAAATTGGCGATGCCGGCCCGATCTCAGACGACATGAATATGAAGGGCGAAGAGTCGCGGTAACGTTGTTGGGCTCAATATGCTGCTGCGTTCTGTCGTCGTGAGCGGAGCGCCGCGGTAACTTGCTGGCAGAGATATTGACCGGCGCGTAGTCGAACGACCCCGAGAATGCATTTTGTAACCGTGCCGCTTCAGGGAGTTCTACCGAAACATTTTGGAGAGAACGCCTTGACGCGGCAATTACGTCCGACGCTCTCTCGGGATCCCTCGACTTCGCGCACCAGGCCGGCGGAGGAAACACATCGGCGTTGCGCTTCGCTCGGGATGACAGAGTATTACAAGTCCTTAATCCCAAAGCTCTACTCACCGCGTTAAGAATATTTAAGTTGCGAGTCTTGCGTGAACCCGCAGGGTTGTAATCTGCGTCTTATTCAAAACGAACCACAAAATTTCGTCAGGAGACTTTCACGCGATGAGAAGTAAGTCTGTCTTATCCTCAGTAGCATTTGTTGCATTCATCTTTCTGTTTATAGCTTCGGGCTTTGCCCAGGATTACAAATCGGAAGTGAGCATTCAGGGAACGGCGAACGTGCCCAAGAACTCTGACAACATTGATATCCCGCATGAAGCCACCAAGAGCGGCGGATTTCTGATTGGCTACCGCTATCACCTGAACTCATGGTTTGCCGTGCAGGGCGATTACGGTTACACGCGCGACACGCAAAAGTATTTTGACCCGTTCTTTGGTGAGACTGACATCAACACCAATATCCATCAGCTCACGGGCGAAGCCGTGATCAGCGCACCTTCCAGGAGCAGAGTGCGGCCTTACGGACTGGCCGGAATTGGCGCGCTCTTTTTCCGTCCTACGAATTCGCTGAATAATTCATTCGTCGGCGTGGGCAACGGCACCGGCAACAACCAGACCAAACCGGCATTTGTTTACGGCGGCGGAGTCGATTTCGATATCAGCAAATATCTGGCGCTGCGCGCGGAATACCGCGGGCTGTTTTACAAGATTCCCGATTTCCAGCTTCCCGGCCTTGCCAGCGACAATTTCACCCACATGGCCCAGCCGTCGGTCGGGCTGGTTTGGAGATTCTAAAGCCTGGAGGTTCTAAAGCCAGGAGTTCTAACGTTCCAGCGCGATTCCGGCCAGAGTTTCTTTTGGAGGACAATGGCCGGAAACCCAGCTCTGCCTGCCCCAAGAGAAGGACTAAGGCCCTGGGAACCGATAAAACAGCGGAGAGATGCAGGGATTATTTGACTTCAGCATCATTGCTGCTTGAGAATAGGGCCAGTTCTTAGCTGCTGTGCCGCAGCTATCATTTCTCCGACGACGCGCCCGAAACCATTAAGCGCGTCAGCGTTAGGGACGTCCACATATGGCCAGGATCCTTTGCGTCGACGATGAACCGCATGTAGTCACTCTGAAATGCGCCATCCTTGAATCTGCCGGACATACAGTCACCGCTTCCACCTCGGCCCGCGACGCCATGGAAAAACTGCAGAGCAACACCTATGACGCTGTCGTCACAGACTGGCGACTGGGCGATGCTAACGGCCGCGCCGTGGTGCAGGCTGCCAAAAATAACAGCAGCATGCCGGTGGTGGTGGTGTCAGGTTATGTGGCGGAAGCGTTTCAGGCTGCTGAACCGCTGGCCGATTTATATCTGGAAAAGCCGGTCAATCCGGAAGAGCTTGTCACAATCGTGAACGAACTGCTGAAGAGCAGCGAACGCGCCACGTCGCATTAATCGCGCGATTGCGTGCGCCGCTCCAGCGCTCAGTCAACTTTCTTTTCACAATTTTCCATGCGATTGCAGCAGTGCGTCCACTTCAGCGTATCCGCTAGGAAATTCGACGCCGCTGACTGATGCTCCTGCTCGTAGCAGCGCCTCTACTGATTCAGGCGAGCGCCGGTTCGTCCAGTAAGAATCGACGCACGCTTTGACGGCGAGCATCAGCGGTGTTCGACCCTTTGCATCCTGCGCGTCAATCGGCGCGCCGCGCTCGATCAACAGTTTCACTGTTTGCGGCCACGCTTTCCAGGCGGCAACATGCAGCGCTGTGCTGTCTTTCGCGATGTCGAAATAAGAATCGCCGTCGTAACGCGCGTCCACGGGCACGCCCAAGTCGAGCAGATGTTGCACGCCCTTGGTATTTCCGTTTCCGGCAAACTCGGCCAGCAGCGTCCTGCCTTCTGCTAAAAGTTCGCTGATAGCCCTAAGTTCGTTGAACTGTTTCGAGGATTTTGCAGAGCTGGCCAGCTGCTGAAATTGTTCAAAAAAAACGCGAGCGCCCGCTGTTCCGCCTCGTGCTGCGCAGACGCTTACAATCAGATGTTCCACGCCATCTTGTGGCAATGGCATGGGAAATCCGCGCCGAGCAAATGCCCCAAGCACATCGCTCCTGCCTCTGCGCGCTGCCATCGCAATGCCTGATTTTCCATCTGCTTCATTCTTCAATGTTGGATCGGCCCCGTGATCCAGCATCAAATCGATCAGCTCAATGCCGTTATCCCGCCGCAATGCCTGCTGTAGTGCCGTGTAGTGCCAGCGCGTCATCCGGTTCGGATCAGCGCCATGTTCCAGTAGATATTTCATTCCGTCATGATCATGTATGTCGGCTTTGCGCAGAAGCATCGTCGTCAGGCTGTCGGTATTCAACTTGCCGCTCTCCACCAGCACCTTCAGCGCGGCGTCGTCATAGCTTTCCGGCACGTGATAGGGAGTTTCCACTTCGTTCGGATCTGCGCCACGCTCTAGCAGTAGACGCGTGAGCTCCGCGTGCTGCGCGACTGCGGCGGCCCCGTAGAGGGCCGTTTCAAAGTCGCCATATTCGTCCTTTGCCGTGAAGCCTGCATTCGGATCAGCGCCGGCATCGAGCAGCGCCGTGGCCGCGCGCACAAAAGCTTCTGACCGACTCTTGTCCAGCCGCAAATATTTTGAGAGACAAAGATAGACCAGCGCATCGCCATCGTAAGGCGCTTCTTTCTTCGTTACATTTCCCGGATCGGCAGCGATGAACCGCCGCACCGCAGAGTCATCGCCCAGGATCGACGCCACGTGAATGCTTGTGCGCGCAATCTCCGGATGAGCTGCCAGGATCGCTTCTGCCGCCCCCAGCGTTCCATGCCAGATCGCCGCTTCGATAAACACGGCCAAAGGATTTGAACGCGCGGCGACCTCGCTGTTGATCACTTCAATGCGTTTTACAAGCTTCGGCCAGCTTTCAAACCCGTGTTCGCGGGCGATCACCAGTTGCGCATCGGCCAATGCAAATTTGCTGATCTCAAACCCTGGTTCAGAAAGCTTTTCGAAACGTGGATGGTTTCTCTTAACGCGGCGTATCGTCTCCACGTCTGCGGAGCGATAGGCCTTCAATAATTCTTTAGCTTGTTTTTTATACTGTTCCAGGCTGGGATGGGCGGGTAGCGGCTTGGGGTCCATCAACGACCTTCCTTTCATGGTTACGCCTGCTGAGTCCGCATGAATCAGGCTGAAAGAAAGTTCGCACTCTCAATTTTTGTTCAAGGTGGGCACGGCCCTTTCCGCGGACTGGATGCGCCCTTTAGCGCTGTCGCCAGCCTACTTCGGAAAGCCAATTGAAGTCAATCTGCGGGCTGACGCCGCAACAATCCTTTAAAGATCGCTTGTTATACTGCGCCTGAGGACCCACCCATGGCGCAGCTCACAGTTCATCCTTTTCTCATGTTTGAAGGCAGAGCCGAACAAGCAATGGATTTTTATGTTTCCCTTTTCCCCGGCGCCCGGGTGAATGAGATCGAGCGTTATGGCGCGAACCGGGCTGGCGCTGAAGGGTCTGTCCTCAAGGCAAGTTTCTCCATCGGGAACCAGACCGTCCTCTGCATTGACAGCATTGTGAAGCACACTTTTACCTTCACTCCCGCATTTTCCTTCTTTGTCGATTGCCCGTCGGAAGAAGAGCTCCGCCGCATCCACGCGGCGCTGGCAGCGGGCGGTTCTGAATTAATGCCGCTGGGCGAATACGGTTTCAGCCGCAAATTCGGTTGGGTCAATGACCGTTATGGTGTTTCCTGGCAACTAAACCTGGCATAAGAAACAGCTCCCGCGTATTTCATGAACAAAAAAACACGGCCTCCGATCGGAGACCGTGCTCAATAGAAAAACTTTTCGTCGTTACCTTGCCGGTGCAGTTGCCGCCACTGACGTTGCCGCAGCTTCAGCCAATATACGGTGGTGAATCGTGAACAGCGCCAGTTCCAACCGGTCAGAAACGCCAATCTTGTCATAGACGTTGCGCAGATAATTCTTGATCACCTGCTCTGTGGTTCCAAGCTGCGTGGCGATTTCCTTGTTCTTGTATCCCTGGACAATCAGCGCCACAATCTTCAGTTCCTTCGCCGTCAACCGGTCGCGGACGCGCGCCCCCACCAGATCATTTTCCGCGGTCTCTTTGCTTTCCTGCGTGTCCTGCACCCACGTTTCGCCTTTGCTTACTTTGCGCACGCATTGCACCAATGATTCGCCGCTCACATTGCGATAGATCACGCCGTGGACACCATTTGTCAGGTAGTGCCGTGAGTCCTGCCCGGTCTCGGCAATGGCGACCAGCTTGGTCTTGAATTTTCTTGCCGTCTCCACCACCGTAGGCAGGCTGGGATGGGTCTCCACGCCGAAGATCATGACAGTCGCATGAAACTTTTCCAGCGCCATCATCATTTTTTCAGTATTTTCCGCCTGCGCCACAATGCGCAAATCGTCTTCCACCGCCAGGACTTTGGCTGCGCCTGTACGGAAGATTGCCTGGTTGTCAGCCAAAATGATCTTCAGCATTACTTGGCCCCTTTGCTCTTGCGGATAAATTTGTATTGGTCAATCACGCAAGCCACGCCGTTTTTGGCTTTCTTTTTCTTGCTGGAATTGGAGTTTGCGTTCTTGCTGGAATTGGTTGCGCCGGCCGCGCTTGCGTCTTTGCGCACCACGCGCCCAGTGCAGTGGACTTCCACATCTCCCGGCGTTCCCAGCACTTTGGCGGGCAATGTTATGTCGAACTCAATGTTGGAGCCAATGGCCAGATCCAGATCGGCCATAATATAAACGCCTGCGGCGCTCATGTTCCCGGTGGTGGCGCTGTCTTCGCCGCCTTTGCCGTGGATCTTGATCGGCAGTTCCAGCGGAAATCGTTTCCCTGTTCTAGCCTCTTCTGACATTCACTACTCCTCAGCACTGCCCGACCGGAAAAGGGCATGTTTAAACGGTGGAAAAGTCGATGAATCAGGTTTATACCACGAAACAGGCAGGCAGAGTAGATGGTCTTCAACTTAGACAATAGGAAAAGCCTGATAAAGACGCCACAAAGTAAATGGCTGCCGGATGGGAGGTCCACCAGCAGCCATCGGGTCGACCAACCCTGATTAGTGGTTAGTCAGTGGTAAAAATGCCGGTAAGGGCATACCCCAGGGCCAGTCCGGCCACCGCCATCACGCCGGAAATAGTCCCCAAGTGGTTTCTTACGTTGCGTTTAACGTCAAGCCGCTCATGTACGGTCTCGCGCAGTTCCTGCACTGAGTTATGCAACTGGCGGCGTTCATCGGCCGCACGTTTTTCCAGTACATCTACGGGAATTCCTTCGGTCATGCGGTCCTCGCTTCATTCTGGATCCAGACTTGGTCCTGCTGCAGCACTTTCAGAGTGCGGCTGGGAGTCAAATTGGTGCTCTTGATTTCAGCATAGGCGAACCAGCCTGCCACTGCCCCCATCGCCAGATAAACCACGGTCACGATCAGGCTGGCCCACAGCCAGGCATAAGCGCTGGGCATAAACAGCGCATGCAGTAGCGCGATCAGGGCAAAGGTGAACGCCATCCAGCCGGAAAGCAGCAGAGTCAGCGCCACTACCAGCAGCGGAACCACGGCCTTTAACCGGCGGATTTTTTCATCCATTTCCGCCTTCAATATGCTTACCCGCGTGGTAACGAACTGTACGATCTCCTGCTTGGTCTCAGCCAGGATTGTTGCAATCGATTTGTCAGTATGCACGTTTCGCCCTCCTGATTCGCAATGCGATCCCCACCAGTAATCCCACGGCCCCAGCAGCCAGCGCCGTTTCTACTGGATATTCCCGAACGGTCTGGTTGGCCTTCAGCCGAGCTCGGAAATAGTTGCTCCTGGCCTGCCGGCCCAGTTCCACTGTTTTCTCGCGGGCCTGGGAGCCCAGCTCCGCGGCCCTGTCCTGCGCGGCATGTGCAATTTCCTGCACACGGTCCGCTGCCATCCGGCGTATGTGTTCCGTCCGAATTTTGGCATTTTCCGCCAGATTGGTCACGCGATCATAGATCGCATGTTGCGCCAGGTTTTCCATGCCTTCCTTGGTTTGTCGCATGATTACGGCAATTCTGCCGACCGCGGCGCCCAGTTCGGCGGCGCGCTGCTCCAAAGAAGCTCTTTCGAAAAAAGATCTGTCAACGCCCTTGTAATCAATCAGTTCGTCGGATGGCGTCGCGGGATAAGTGTCAAAATTTGGGATGTCTGAGCTGTTGTGCATGCTCTCGGCCATAGTAGTTCCTCTGGGTTACTAGGATGTTGAATTTGCCCTGCGTGTTTGAAGGAAAGAAGAAGGAATCCAGAGCTGTTGGAAGAACTTGCGGCAACTCTGCAGCATCTTAGCAGTCGAACCAAAATCTTGAACCGCCTAGAAACGGAGGAAGGAAATCAAGTTTGGCAATCTTTAGCAAGTTCAGTAATTGGGCAATCTGACTTAGTTTTCTCCGTGCCTCCGTGCCTCCGTGCCTCCGTGGTGAGATTTTGCTTTTCGATCTTGGCAATTACTTAAAACGCTCCGCCGCCACCGCCGCCAAAGCCTCCGCCGGAAAAGCTTCCCCCGCCACCACCGCCACTCCATCCTGAACCGCTGGAACTGGCCCGCGGAGCAGAGACAAACGTAGAACTGGCAGTGGTCGCCATTGAGCCGAGGCTATTCACAAAATAAAACGTGCTGAAACTCGGGCTTGGGCCGTATCCCTGGTACCACGTGGGCGGGTTCTGGATGATCCCCTCAAAAGCCTTGGCCCAGTGATGTTCCACGCCCAGCGCCATGGCGTAAGGGAGAAATTTCTCAAACGTGTCCGGCGGCATGCGCTTGAGCCTGTCAGCATCCACGCGGTTCATAAATTCCTGGAAGCCCTGGATCTGCACCCGGGTGCGCGCACCTTTCATGCTGGTGGCCGTAAGCTGTCTGCCGATAATGATGATGATCGCCAATGCAATCAGCCCGCAAACAATGGCGATCGGCACAGAACTCAGGAAATCGGCGACGCCCAGGACCTGGAGCGCAACGAACGGCAGCGCCACCATCAGTACCCCAAGTCCCCAATATCCCTTGGCTGAATCCGGATCTACCGTGTACATGCCTTTGGATTTCAGAGCGCTCATAATTTCGCTCTTGATCAGCGGCAGGGCAGTGTAGAAGTGGTTGCGCATGCTGGAGAGCAGCGTTACCTGGCCGCCGGCAAAGACCTGTTGCAACATGGCTCGCTCATAGTCCGTAAGATCGTTCCATTGGCTTGGGTCTTTCAACAGATGGAACTCGTAATCTTTGGTCGAAGAGAGAAAGCCCTTGTGCTGCGTCTCTACGATCTTCACGTACCCGCGCACCGCCAGGTCAACCAGGACAGAAGTGATGTCGCGTGCGTCGACGCTGTCATCGATCAACGTCCCTACCTCCGCTGGTCCCATCTTCTCCGGCGGTTCATACATGGGCGCAACCGAAATCCCGGGATCAGGATCGCGTCCTTTCATCCACCACATGGGAAACATCACGGCAAAAGCCCACAGTGGAAGCGTGAGTACTGGATTGCTGCGCACAAACCTGAAAAAGCGCGCCAACGCGCCGGGTTGATGAAGAACGCCTTTTTCAATGTAAACGTCCGCCGTTAGTCCGCCACGCATGGGCAGCGGACCGGTGGTCGCAAAGCTGGCGCTCGGCCCTTCCACTTGCGCCATGGCCCGCTGGTTTGATCCATAAATGCCTTCGGAAGCCTGGGCGCGTAACTTGCCGCTGGCTTCAACCGGGAAATAGATGACCGCCGTCGCTTCCATGATCGGTACCGGCCAGTCATTGCCGGTCACGTTCCAGTAAAACTCGTCGTGATCTTCAAAAAATCGCGTGCCATTGGCCACCGAATACTCAATGTTTACCGTGCGCGTTGCATCCACTGCGCCCGGCACATAAATCTTTAAATGAAGAAAGCCGCCACTGGTCTTCTTTTCGACCTTGAGCTTATCGCCGCTTTCATCCGTGATTGCGCCAACCTTGATAAACAGCGTGTAATTGGAACCCGAGGGCCCGGGATAATCCACTGGGATGTCGCGGTAGATACCGTGAAATTCTCCGGAGAAAACAAAAGTGATTTGCTCTTCGACCCGCGCCGATCCGTCTTCCGCCACATGAATGTTGCTGTTGAATTTGGATATGTGATAGCTGCGCGCCTGCGCCGGCAGGCTGAAAACCAACGCCAGCATGACAACCAGAATTTTTCCGGCAGAAAAAGCCCGGCTACGGGAATAATCTGTGGCTTTCACTTGGCTTAGAACTTTACTGCCACATTTTCGCGGTCGGCGGGCGTGTCCATCTCAAAGAACTGGCGTGCGTGGAAGCCGAACATCCCTGCAATGATGTTCGTCGGAAAGGATTGGACGCGGGTGTTGAAATCGCGCACTACCGCGTTGTAGTAACGCCGCGCATTCTGGATGTTGTCTTCAATCGAGTTAAGCGAACTTTGCAGCCCCGTAAACTGCTCAGACGCTTTCAGCTCCGGATAATTCTCCGCCACGGCGAACAGGCTTTTCAGAGCGCCAGTAAGCTGCCCTTCCGCCTGCGCCTTATCGGCCGGCGTTGTCGCCTGCATGGCTTGGGAGCGGAACTTCGCGATGTTTTCGAACGTCCCCTTTTCATGCGCCGCGTAGCCTTTTACTGTTTCCACCAGGTTGGGAATCAGGTCATGGCGACGCTTGAGTTGAACGTCGATGTCTGACCATGCAGAATCGGCGCGGACGCGCAGTTGCACCAGGCTGTTGTACATGCCGGCCAGAATGAAAATCGCGCCGACGACCAGTATCCCGATCACAATCAGAGGTATCATCTTTTCTCCCTGGTACAAATGCTGCCGCAAACAGTTTTGAGGTTCGAGCGGAAGTTATCACACTGAATCACCGCCGCGCAAATTGCAGGCCAGTAATAAACCAACGCATCGTTTTGCGATATCACGCAACCGGCCAATGCGCCCTGACTGCCGGAGATGCCACTGGCTTCGCGGAGGAATCCAGTAATCGACATGTACTAACGTACGTAAGCATGAATCGTCCAGATGAACCCTTAAGTATACGGCGATGGGCCATTGCAATACCCGCGAAGAATGGTTTTGCAGATCACAAAACTCTTTGTGCCACAACGCCATGATTTTGGGATTAAATGAAAACCATACAATTTTTGAAATTTCTTGTTATCGAATTCTGGATTAATTCAGTTCTTCAGACTCTGTAAATTTTCGCAACTCATTGATAAAGAGTGCTTAATCTCGCGCGGCTTGGGTGGCAAGCTTTGTGCAAGGCACTCCATCGCGCATTCTCTTCAAATGGGCGGTTTAGAACGATCAAGCTAAGCGATTAAATCATTGATTAAAGGAGCGACAAATGGGTAAGAGGATTTTGCTAGGCATCTTCGGCCTGTTCCTTTCCCTTTTTCTGGGCGCGACTGCAATAGCCCAGGAGTCTGCCGTAAAGGGCAATCTGGGAGGAACCGTAGTCGATTCCACGGGCGCCGTTGTTCCCGGGGCCAAGGTAACTCTTTCTGGCCCGACGGGTACGCAAACTGTTAACAGCGAGGGTGATGGCAACTTCCTTTTTTCGCGGCTAGCTCCCGGTACTTATAGCTTGAAAGTGGAGAAACAGGGTTTTAAAGCTGCCGACGCGAAGGCGATTCAGGTTGAGGTTGGACGTACGTCGAACCTTAAAATGCGTCTCGAACCAGGCGCAGCCACCGAAACGATTGAGGTAAGCGCGGAAGCAGTCACGGTTGACACGGCTTCCACGGCATCAGGATCCAACCTCAGCGACACTTTTTATTCCAAGGTTCCAACACCACGTAACGTCTCAGGACTGTTCTATGTTGCTCCAGGAGTGTCTGATAGCGGCGGTTCGGGCCGGGCCAACCCTTCTATCTCTGGTGGATCCGGACTGGAAAACCTCTATATTGCTGATGGCGTGAACATTACTGACGCCGCTTTTGGCGGGTTAGGCGTATTTACCCGCAACCAGGGATCAGTGGGTAGCGGCATCAATCTCTCGTTTATCAAGGAAGTACAGGTTAAAACAGGCGGCTTTGAACCTCAGTACGGTCAGGCTACTGGCGGTGTGGTTCAAATCGTGACTAAGTCCGGCGGACAGGCTTATCACGGCGCAATCGCCGGCTATGCCTCGTCGCGTGGCATGGCTACTCCGAGATTGCAGACAGACCAGTTCCGCGAATTCAACAACGGCACACTGGATAACCCTTCGTCTTACGACGTAAGCGGCGAATTGGGCGGCTATATCCCTGGCTTCAAGAACAACCTGTTCTTTTTCGGATCCTATAACCCCACGTGGACGTTCAATTACGCTACCCCGCCAGCGTTTCTGGATGATGCTGATCCCGCTGGTACACATCAGGGACTCTTTGATGTGAGCGGTGGCAAGCCTTTCGTATTGCGTACCTTTACCAACAACTACGCTGGAAAACTCACCTGGAAACCCAGTGAGAAACACGCGTTGGAAACATCGCTCTTTGGTGATCCGTCGCGCAACAATCAGGGACCGGAAAATTTGTTCCTGGCGCAACAGAATGTGGGCGGCTTCAGCAAGTGGGATTATGGTACCCGCAATTGGGTGGTCCGTTATAACGGCACAATGTCTCCCACATGGCTCGTGGATGCGAACTTTACCTGGAACAAGAATCGCTTCACTGAAACTCCTCTCCTTGACGTGTATTCCGTTGTAGATGGCACCAACGGCAATGCGGGGTTGCAAGGGTTTGGCTTTAAGGAAGACCATAACGCAAACGACTTTGCGTACACCGTGGACACGTCTAAAGTTGTTAAGGCGTGGGGGCAGCATACATTCATGATCGGTTTCAACAACCAATTCTTGAACTATGACAACACTCGCCGCCGCAGCGGTCCGGGATACGCTCCGCCCTCCACAAACTTGAGCGGAGGCGCAGTAGCTTATCCTCTTTGCCCCGGCCCAAGTTGCCCCACTAATGCCGGTACAATCACAGACGCCAGTTTCACGTTAGTGGACGCCAGCACCCTTGGTCCGGGCGGTACTGCCTGCACCATCTGCCCTTTGTTTAACGGGGTTCCCGTCGCTCTAGACCAGACGCGCGGGCAAACCGGGGGCAATGTGGCACAAACCGAAGGCCTCTACTACGCGGGTTTTGGCAGCGACACTTGGCAGATCAACAAATTTGTCACACTCAGCCTGGGTCTCCGCTGGGAGCAGTTCACCATGCGAGGGACCGCCGTAGGTTATACATTCACGGACAACTGGGCTCCTCGGCTGGGCTTCATTATTGATCCCAAGGGCGACCGCAAGAGCAAGATTTATGCAAACTTTGGTCGCTATAACTACCAGATGCCGTTGGATGCAGCCATCCGTTCGCTGAGTTCCGAAACGGATCTTTCTGGACTGTTCTTTGCTCCCGGATCAGCGGGTGGCGTAGTTACCCAAAATGCTGACGGCTCCCTGAATGTCATCACCGACGCAGCCCATTTACTGAATGGGGCAACCGGCGGCGTAGCCAATTCGCCGATCGTTGGAGTTTCGGGTGCTGGCGAAGCTTTTTCACCTGGCACGAAAATGCAGTATGAAGATGAGTGGATTGCTGGTTACGAGCGGGATTTGGGTCACGGCATTGTCTTTAGTGCCCGCTATGTAGACCGCCGTCTACGCCGCGTCGTGGAAGATATGTCTGGCATTTCACCAGAAGGTGCCAATGCTGGCCTGTTGCAGCAATTCTCCATCGGCAACCCCGGCCCAACAACAGACCTTTTCCATAATCTGCATGCTCAGCTGTTTACGGGTGCCACCGCTCCGTGCGCTACGGTAGCCGGCATCGCCCCTGCTGTAGTTACCGGGCCTATCAAAGATGCAAATGGTAACATCGTGTCAACTCAGTCGATCTGCTTCCAGGCTAATCCAAACCACCTGGGCACAGATCCTTCAACAATATTCGGTGGAGATGTGGGCCACGACGGACTCGCTGATGGATTTCCAACGCCCGTTCGCAACTATCAGGCGGTTGAAATTGAAGTCAATAAGGGCTTCAGCAGCGGCTGGCTGATGCGCGCAAACTATCGCGTTGCACGGTTGCAAGGCAATTACGAAGGTGCCTTCCGCAATGACAATGGCCAGACCGACCCGAGCATCAGTTCACTGTTCGATTTCACCACCGGCCTGGTAAATGAATTGGGCAACCAGTTCGCTATTGGGCCCTTGAATACTGATCGTCGTCATGTGGTGAACGGGTTCTTTAGTTACACGTTCCCCAAGTCGGCGCTGAAGAGCTTGACCCTTGGCACTGGCATCCGCGTCCAGAATGGTACTCCGATCAGCCAGTTGGCCGACCATCCGGTGTATCAGAACCAGGGCGAGGTACCGATTGGCGGACGAGGCATCCTGGGACGTACCCCGGTAACCGGCCAGGCTGACCTCCATGCCGACTACCCCTGGAAGCTCAGCGAGCGCTCCACCATGCGGTTCTCAGCGGATTTGTTTAACATAAGCAACTCCAAACCAATTCTTGCTGTGGACCAGAATCGTGATCTCAGTGGTCTTGCAGCTTTCTCCAACCCCGACTTCCTGAAGCCGGGAAACTCCAATTCCACCCTCAGTGTTCTCACCGGCTTCCAGGATCCGTTCCGGGCCCGGTTCTCATTGAAATGGGAATTCTAGGACTGAAAATGAGTATGCTTTCTGGGGAGGATGATTCATCCTCCCCAGATCTTTGTAGTTAGCTGCAGGAACCAATATGTCGTCCCCCAGGCTTTTGGTAGTCTTTTTGTTCTATTCCGTGGTTGTAGCTTCGGCGCAATTTGCGGGGGCAGGGGGGAAACGCATCCAGGGACAAATCCGGCTGGATGGCGCTCCCGCGCCGCAAGGTGTCCTGGTTCTGCTGGATCGTGCCCGAGGCCGCGACAATTCCTTCTTAAACGGCAGTGGCGAACTCGGCAACACGATGACCGATTCTCGCGGAAAGTTCTCCTTTGATGGCATCGATGCAGGCCAGGAGCACCCCGAAGGCAAGGTATATATAATCTCGGTCCGCTACCCCGGTTATCACAATTCAACACAAATTGTAGATCTAACGGGCTCGCCGATTGGCTATGCGACGTTCGACCTCCGGCGAGATACGAGTCATGACGTACCTAACGTTCCCCACGGAGGCCCGGGAGCCATGATCTCCGCAAAACAGCCCACTTCAACCAAGGCACAGGAGGAATTGGCCAAGGGCGAAGATCTGCTGATCGAAAAACGCGACCCTAAGAACAGTGTCAAGAATTTCAAGAGAGTCGTTGAGCTTGAACCGCAATACGGTCCGGGATACCTTCTGCTGGGCACGGCATACATGCAGATGAGGGAGTGGGCGGATGCCAACTCCGCGTTCGAGAAGGCAACGAAGCTTGAACCGGGCAATGCCTCCGCGTTTCTAGGAGTGGGTGCGTCCCTCAACCAGGAGCAAAATTTCGGGGGCGCCCTAAAGCCGCTCCAGCGAAATCTTGATTTAAACGCCAATTCCGCTGAGGCGCACTACGAAATGGGCCGAAGCCTGTGGGGTCTGCAAAAGTGGCGGGAGGCAGAGCCACATGCCCGCAAGTCCCTCCAAATCAACAAGGATTTCGCTCCTGCACACGTGTTGATGGGTAACATTCATCTGCGCCGCCGGGACGCTGGTGCCGCCCTTACTGAGTTTCAGGAATATATACGCCTTGACCCTCAGGGTGAGCACGCATCAGCGGTTCGAGACATGATTGACAAAATCCGCAAAGCTCTAGGTCAGCGATAAACTAGATAGGGCCTTGGATTCATATGCGATTTTCAAAAAGATATTTATTTTTCATCGTACTTCTCACGTTCTTTGTTTCGTCGATCTTGCAGGCGAGGAACTCGGTCGAAGATCTCGATCCCCGTTACCGAGCATGGCTTACTGATGAAGTTAATTACCTCATTTCGAATGAGGACAAGGAATGCTTCCTCGATTTGCCGACAGATGAGGATCGGGATAAATTCATTGACCGCTTCTGGGAGCTGCGAAATCCCACGCCCGGCTCACCCACCAACACCTACAAACAAGATATTTATAAGCGCATTGAGTATGCCAAGCAATATCTTGACGGCGTTCACAGCGCCATGGGCCAGATTTACATAACGTTGGGTGAACCTAAGCAGAAAGCCAAGTACTATGGGCGCTCTGATATTCGATCGATGGAAATCTGGTTTTACCAGAACACCAGCCCTGCTTTGCCGCCATATTTCTCCATCGTATTTTTTGATCGTGACAGTAATGGCAGCATGCGGCTTTACAGTCCTTATATGGACGGTCCCAGTAAGCTTGCCACTTCAGTTCTCACCGTAAATGACAATCAGCACTCGCTTCAGGCAATCGACCGTGCTTTGGGCCGCGAAGTGGCTCGCACCACGCTATCCCTGCTTCCCGATGGCCCGGTGGACTTTCAGAATGCCAAGGCCAGTCTGGAATCAGATGTGATGCTCAGCGTGATAAAGAACCTGGCCAACCATCCTTTGACCAAAGCCGAGCTCGAACAAAAGCGCATGGCGACACGCGTCACGCACCGACTGGTACTGAATGACGAATTCCTCGATGTTGTTACGGTTCCATTGCGCGACGCCGCCGGGAACTTCAACTTGCATTATTTGTTACGTATCGTCCGTCAGACTTCGCGATTGAACAAGCCGACAACAAGGTTTTCTACAACGTCGTTTTTTCCGCACGGGTTTACGGTACAGACAACAAGCTGATCTTCAAGCAGGAAAAAGATGTTTCCCAATATCTGGATGCTTCGGAGGTGGGAACGAATCAAGCGCAGCCTTTTTGGTTATGAAGGTTGGTTGCCTCTGTCGCCGGGGAAATACAAAGTCGAGTTCCTCCTAACCAACAAGCTGAACCAGACCGCTTACAAGGCGGAACGCCAGATTGTTGTGCCATCACTTTCGTCAATGGGCGTTCAAGTTTCCGAAATCGTTGCGTTTTCCAACGCCACCGAGGTCGGCCCGGGCAAGAACGACTTACCGTTTACTCTCGGCGGCGTGAGGTTTACGCCTATTACGGGTGAAGGTCTCACTTTCTCGCCCGGTCAAAATCTCAGTGTTTTTTATCAGTATCTGTGCCCTTCTGGATATCTCCTCTTCTTTCAGTGGAAAAAATCTGGTTGTCGACTATGCCTATGGTCGGCTGGGGGCGCAAGCGGTGATTCCAGGAGCATCCATGAAGAAGTGGCAAAACAACAGTTTGACTCCTTTGGTTCTTTGCCGACAGGCAAAAAGATAGTCTCTTCAAGATGCCTGCGGAGGCAATTACCGGCTCATGGTTTCGGTGACTGATCCAGACAGCCCACAAAAGGTATATTCATCGCTGAGCTTCCGGGTTTGACGAAATTCCCGCGAGCCGGCAATTTTTGATATCTATGATCCGGATCTGGCCGATGAAATCAGCAAGGGTGTTCCGGAGTTCGATCGGGCCCTGTGCTATATGGCGGTGAATGACAGAACCTCTGCGATTAAATGGTTTGACGCCGCGCTTGGTAAAGACCCCACCAATGAAGTTGCGCGTTCCCGCCTGGCCGCTCTTTGATTTCTCCACCCAGGACTATGCCAGAGTGGTTCATTGTTTGCGCGAGTCCCCGATCACAAAAGATACCGATGAAGATGCGATTTTGCACGGCGCTGAGAATATGGCCAGGACCGGAGAGGTTCCCAGAGCCATCTCCTTTTTGGAGAGAGCAATTACTCTGCGAAACCCCAGTGGTCCGGCCGCATATCGCCTTGGCAAACTTTTACCGCGACGAAGGAAACATACAGAAAGCCAACCAACTTGAATCCAAGGGCCGGATGCTAACGAAAGAATAAAAACGGTTTCACTAATGATCGCTTTCAAAATTCCGCGTGATTACAAAAAACGGCGGAAACAACATACAATTTATAGAAATGCGCCGCGCACATTCCTTACCTCTTGTTGGAGTCATGTTCGTGACTTTGTTCTCTCCTGTTCCCCCAGGAAAGCTCCAGCCAATCTCTCCACTCGCCTCAATCCGCTTACGCGCCCCGCTCCACGCCCTCTCCTGCCCCTGAGGTTCACAAGCGGCGCTCCGTCCCCGAGGTTGAAGACGCGATGGCCAGAGGGCAGGAATTGCTTTTCAAGAAGCATGACGCTCGCGCGAGTATTGATGAATTCAAGCGCGCGGTTAAGCTCGACCCCTGGTATGGACAGGCTTATCTGCTGCTGGGGCTGGCGCAAATGCAGATGCAGCAATGGGGTGATGCGCAATGGGCCTTTGAAGAAGCCGCCAAGGTCGAGCCCGGAAATGCCAAAGCTTACCTGGGCGCAGGCTCCGCGCTGAATGAGCAGAAGAATTATGTGGAAGCACAGAAAGCCTTGCAGCACAGCCTTGAGATTCGTCCTGATTCCGCTGAAGCTCACTACGAGTTGGCCCGCACCCTCTGGGGAATGGGAAAGTGGCAGGCTGCTGAGCCGCACGTGCGGCAGGCCATTGAACTCAATAAGGAATATGCGGGGCCGCATGCGCTGATGGGAAATATTTATCTTCAGCGTGAAGACGCGGAATCTGCACTGGCGGAATTTGAGGAATGCCTGCGCCTTGATCCTCAGGGAAGCCTTGCGCCTTCAGCCAAAGAGATTATTGCCCAGCTCAAGGAAGCCATGGGCAAGGAATAGACGCTCGGCCGCCCGCTCTTCATCGGTCGTGCTGTCTTATGCCGGTTGCAGCCGAAAGCTGAGCCCAAGCAGCACGTCATGGATCCAGACTTCTCCCATGCCTTCTGAATCAGCCTGAACATAAGTCGGCTGAAGAAGAGCCGGGGCCTCCACGATCACCAAATTGTTATACCAATCTTCATGGCCGCAGCCAGAGGCGGTACAGAGCAGGCGCACGAATCCGCCAAATTCTTCCAGGACATGTTCTTCGCGTCTTGGACCGAGGATTTGGCGGCATTTGCGACACACCGATGTGGCAGGATCGCTGCAAGGGTCTTGGGGTTCAATCAACTTGTTCTCTTAAAGCGGAAGGTCCCGCGGAAGTTTAACTGCACTTACCCTTTCCATCGGCATGAATGAAATAACCTTGAGCTCTTTCTACCCGCCGCTAGGGTGTTCCTCTGAAGATCGAGCGTTATCGGCACCCAAAAGGACGATAACTTGCGTACCCCAGCCGCCCGCCTGTTCCAAATCGTAACTATTTGGTAATATCTCTTCACAATTCACTGATTTCGGGCCTATATCCGCGAGCCCACCCACCAAAATGAGTTCCGCCGTTTTTCCAAAGCGACGCGAAATGGCCGGCAAGAGGGCCTTGCCCATCATCGCGTATTTCGAAGACGATGCGGTCGCGGCCAGGTATTTCATGAGCGTGCAGCGCTTTCGCCGGCTGCTTTTTGGCGAGCTTTCCGCAGACCACGCTGAATCGGAACGCATCGTGCTGGTGTCCAAGGAAGATCTGGTAGAACGACACTACGACCAGCTTCGCGTTCCCAATACGCGCGTCTTGGCGCTGGCCAATTCACGTTTTAAGGACCCTCGAAACGACGGCGCTGTTTACGCCTATTTGCCGTATGACATTCCTGAATCCCTCCTGGAACGAATGGCCGACAACGCCCTAGACCATATTCATCTCGTCCACAGCCGCCATGAAGTCAACCAGAAGCTGGCTGGAGCGAGCCGGGAAATTCATGAACTGAATCAGATTGGGATGGCACTCTCCGCGGAGCACAACCCGGCAAAGCTTCTGGAACTGATCCTTACCAAGTCGCGCGAATTCACCAGTAGCGATGCCGGCTCAGTCTACCTGGTGGAAAGCGCTGAAAACGGTGGTCAACGGCAGTCGCTCTTGTTCACGGCGGGGCAGCAGGGATCGTCAGTGCAGGAATATGAACCGCAGGAGCAGTTGCGCTTCAAGCTGGCGCAGAATGATACGGTCGCGGTGCCATTCCGCGAAGTCGCCATGAATATCAATGAAAATTCCATTGCAGGTTACGTGGCGCTGACCGGCGAGATCGTTAACATTGAAGACGCGTATCATCTCGCCGCGGATGTTCCGTACACGATCAACCGCAAGTTTGACGAGGATTCCGGCTATCGCACCAAGTCGATCCTGGCCGTTCCCATTCGCAATCAGAAGGAAAAGATCATCGCGGTGCTGCAGTTGATCAACGCCAAGCGTGATTTCTCCGCTCGGCTTGATTCGCATGACGCCGTAGATCAGCAGGTGCTTCCCTACACGCCGCGGCAGCAGGAAATTGTGCAATCACTTGCCGGACAAGCCGCTGTCGCGCTGGAGAACAGCCAGCTGTATGACTCGATCCAGCGCTTATTTGAAGGCTTTGTGCGTGCCGCTGTAACCGCCATTGAAACGCGCGATCCCGCAACCTCCGGCCACTCCTTCCGTGTGGCTAACCTGACCGTTGCCCTGGCGGAAGCCGTGGACCGCGTGGACAGCGGCCCTTACACCGGCGTGCGTTTCTCTCGCGACCAGATGCGGGAAATCCGTTATGCCAGCCTGCTGCATGATTTCGGCAAGGTCGGCGTCCGCGAAGAAGTTTTAGTAAAGGCTAAGAAACTTTATCCCGCCCAGCTTGAGGTCATCAAACAGCGGTTTGGGCTGGTCCGGCGCACGCTGGAAAACGAGGACCTCAAATCGCGGATGGACTTCCTGTTGCAGAACGGAAATGAGAAGTTTCTGGCCGCGCAAAAGGATTTTGCTTCCCGCTTGGCCGCTCAACTGGGCCAGGTCAATGAGTACGCAGAAGCCATCATCTGGGCCAATGAACCCACGGTGTTGCCGGAAGGCAATTTTGACCGATTGATGGACATCGCGAATCTTCAATATGAAGACCTCGACGGGAAAAAACGCCCGGTTCTGACTCTGGAGGAAGTGCAGATGCTTTCCATCCGCAAGGGTTCGCTCGACGAGGAAGAGCGCCTGCAGATTGAATCCCACGTGCTCCACACTGTCAGCTTCCTGCAACAGATCCCCTGGACCAATGAACTTCGCAACGTGCCGGAGATCGCGCGCGGCCACCATGAGAAGATGAATGGCACCGGTTATCCATACAGGTTGTCAGCCCCGGAAATTCCCGTACAGACCCGTATGATGACAATCTCAGATATCTTTGACGCGCTGGCGGCCGCGGACCGTCCTTACAAAAAGGCCGTTTCCATTGAACGCGCGTTGGAAATACTGGAACTCTCTGTTGATGATGGCGAACTGGATCCCGGGCTGTTTGAAATTTTCGTGTCTGCCAAAATCTTCGATCGCTGGAAAGTCGAGCCGCGCCCATACTGAGTTTCACTCACTGGCGGCAACAAATGCAGTAAACTCACTGGTAACCATGAAAGAGTTCTACATTGCTGACTGTGTTCGTTTTGAAAACCAGGTGGTCACCACCTCGTTTGTCGTGGTTTCCAAGCAGGCCAAGCCGAAAAAGAGCGGCGAACTCTATCTGGCTCTGACGTTGGCGGACCGCACCGGCCACCTGGACGCCAAGATGTGGGACAACGTTGCCGACCACATCAACTGCTTTGAGCAGGATGACTTCGTCAAGGTACGCGGCTTGCTCAACAAGTTCAACGGCCGCTTCCAGCTTACCCTTCATAAGGTCCGTTCCATGCAGGAGTCGGAGGTTGATTTCAATGACTACCTGCCTCGCACCACCAAAGATATCGGCGAACTGTGGCAGACCGTGCGCAACTTTGTGGATAGCTTTCAGAATCCCCACTTGCAGGCGCTGGTGCGGGCGTTCATGTCTGATCCCGAGATCGAACAGGCTTACAAGAGCGCGCCCGCTGCCAAGACTCTGCACCACGCTTTCATCGGCGGATTGCTGGACCACGTGGTCTCGCTGTTCAAACTTTGCGACCTCGCCTGCCGCAATTATCCTGAGACGATTAACCGCGACCTGCTCCTGACTGGCGCGTTTCTACATGACATCGGCAAGATCCACGAACTGACCTTTTCGCGCTCTTTCACGTACACCACGCGCGGTCAGCTTCTGGGGCACATGATCATCGAATTGGAGATGCTGCAGGAAAAAATCGCGCAGGTGCCGGGATTCCCACCGGAGTACAAGACATTGATTGAGCACCTCATCATCAGCCATCACGGCAAGTATGAGTTTGGCAGCCCTAAGATGCCTATGTTCCCTGAAGCTCTGATGTTGCATTACCTGGACGACCTTGATTCCAAGATGGAGAGCATGCGCGCGCATTTTCAGCGCGAGCCGCAGGCGGAGTGGACTACTTACAATGCCAGCCTGGCGCGGCCTCTGCTCAACTCAAAGACCTTTTTGGAGAAGATTCACGCCGGCGACAGCCCCACCGCAGAAACGCAACCCGTTGCAGCTGCATCTGACGGTTCCGCGGGCGGTGCGGCTGAAGAAAAATAGGTTTCCCTTCAAGAGGGCTATAATTTCACCAGAGACACGCAAGTGTCGATGAGGGGGTTCGATTTGAAAGCTATACGCATGGTGTATGTTGTGGCGCTACTCGCGCTGTGTTTTGTCCTGGGTTGTGCCAGTAAGCCGGCCACGCCGGCATCATCAACTGAGAATCCCAACGCGGCCAACGGAAGCGGCGACGCCGCTGGCAACAAAGTAGCAGACGGCAAGCCCGCGGCGAGCAACCCTGTTAAACAAACTATCACTATTCCGGCCGGGACCGTGATTACGGTCCGGCTGGGTGAAACGCTCAGTTCCAAGAGCAGCAGTTCCGGGCAGGGATTCGCCGCCACCGTCGCCGAGCCGGTGGTTGTGGACGGAAAAACCGTGATCGAAAGGGGCGCAGCCGCGCGCGGGACTGTGGTTGATGCCAAGGCGATGGGCCACTTCAAAGGCGGTGCGTTGCTGGAAGTGCGGCTGAATTCCGTAACCATCGAGGGAAAAGATACAACCGTTGAAACCGGCATGGTGGCGCGTTCGGTCAAAGGTAAAGGCAAGCGCTCAGCCGGATTCATCGGCGGTGGCGCCGGAGCCGGAGCACTGATCGGCGCACTGGCTGGCGGCGGAAAAGGGGCAGCCATTGGCGCATTGGCTGGTGGCGGCGCAGGTACGGCCGGTGCGGCATTTACCGGCGACCACGAAATTGTTCTGGCGTCTGAAACTCCACTCACTTTCAAGCTCAAACAACCGGTAGAAGTGCGTTAACCAAGAATCGCACGGCTTTGGCTAATTTAAAGCACAATGGGGATGCTGTAGCATCCCCTTTGTGTTGTTAGACACGGTTAGCGTTGCGAGCCTGACTTTGGTGGTTACAGTTCTTGCGAGCCCAGTCGCAGGATGGCGGCGCGCAATCGCGAATGTGTTTGCAGCAATCGAAGATAGCGCATCTCTGTCCGGCCGGCTTTCGCGGCGATGATGTTGCGCAAATTATCTTTGTCCTCAGGTGACCATCCGGCAAGGTTCGGGATAAGGCTCAGTACCGTGGCAAAATCGACGAATGCAGCTCGCGCCTCAGGCTTTAGCTTCCGTGGATCCACTTTGATGATCCTGGCTAATCGCGCGACAGCAGCTTTACGCATGGCCTCAGCATCTCCATCGAAGCTGCGCGCCATGCTCCGCTGCACCGCGAAACCGATGTTGCGCATGGAAAAATTGTCCCAGGCTCCGTGGTGCGCCTGGGGAAGTTCATAAACGACATTGGCCTTGCTCAAGCGGCGCAACACACGCGCCGGAGTACGATACGCAGAGTTTGCCTGCACTTTTTTTTCTTGCGCCTGCGCCAGCTTTTCCAATTCCGGATTCATCGAGCGGAAACCCAGTTTGCGATAAAACCAGAAGGCTCCTGAGTCGATGGCTTCTTCGTTCTCGTCGCCAATCTGGTATGGATATACCGAGATGGCGTTTGTCCCGTGCAATTGCCGCAGGAGCCGAAGCGTCTGGGCGTAAATCCAGGCTGTTTCACCATCTCGATAGGCGGGGAAGGTATTAAAGCCAATCTCTGTCCAGTCGAAGAGAGAACTGCACTCAAAGTAATTGATGGGCACACCATTCTTGACGGTGATACCGGCAAGGTATGCACGCAGAGGCAGGCGCTTGTCCGGCGGAAGGCCGCAAAAATAAATATCAGCGCCTCGACCGACGTTAGAATGCACAATCCAACCGGGATCGGCGTTGCTGGTTCCGTAAAGTTCGCGATAGCGAACGCCCAATGTTTGTTTCATCAGGTCGAGTATTCCCTCTGCTTGCCGCGGCGAGAGAGTGGTCATCCGTAAAGGCGCTTGGGCGAATTCGTGAGCAAAAGAGACCTGGCGGCGCTGAATCAGCGGCTCTCGATGAAAATAAAACTGCTTCACCTGCTTGCGGGACAAAGTGCGCGAAGCAGACGAGCCACTCATGTCCCATCGCACCATGATTTCCAGCGAATCGTAGAGCGAGCCTTTCTCCTTTTCGCTCATTGGCAGTCGCTGAAATTGTCGGACCAGCCATCGCAGCTCATCCTGCCGGCCCCGCGCCGCTTTGAGCCAATTGAGATAAGGCACATTCGCCTCTATCAGAGAGTCTTCTTCCATCAATGGAAAAAAACGCGGCCAGATCAAGCCACGCTGCGCATCTCGCTCATAGTCTTCCCATGAAATGGAGATTTCATCTGGATAATGCTTCACCAGCCAGCAGACCATGGGATAGCTGAATGTAGCCTCAACCTTCGTCCCTGCGATGCCGGCTACTTCTTCGGGTGCGAAATCATCGGCGTCTGCACCGGCAGCGAGCACGGTTTTGACTTTGGTCTCGAACCTCGCCAGTATTCTGTCGGTCAGGCGCAGCACGCTGGCGCCAGGGGCGAATGCCCGGAAGAACAGGAGCAAGTCATGGAAGCGAATCACGGACTTCGCGTCATTTTTGAAAATTGCGTTGTCAGCAGCCGACAGAAGCCTGAGAATCTCACGCTCTTTCACCGCACCGATTTGCGTTCGTGCTTCTTCGAGTCGCGGCAGGAAAGCGGCAAGTTTTGTCTGGGCCATGGTTGATGCCCGCAGGGGCGGGTCAATCATACCGGTTGTTTCCGCCGACGCAAGACAGAACGCTCTGAATCAACGGCAAAGTGATTAAAGCAGGTAGTCTCCGCGATACACGAGCCGGTCGTCGATCATGCGCGCCTCTTTAGTCAGGGCATGCGGTTTCGGCGGCTTTGCATCCATGATGTGTAAGACAGTATGTCCGTGGGCCACCAGATAATCAGAGACCAGCATGCGATGGCAGCGGAAATAAAGTTGCTCCGCACACATAATGGCGGTATTCGCTTTCCCGGCACGCTCTACCAGGCGTTCGATGGCAAACCGAAATTGCTCTGACAGCATGTAATCGGCGTAGTTGCGGAATGAAGGATTCCTCAGCGCGATGTTGGGAGACTCATCGGGCGGCATCTGCTTGCCGCGTCGTCCACCAAGCTCTTTTTCCCAAACATAATCGCAGCCAATCTCCGGCAGCCACAGCTCCAGGTGCTCACGATTGAAATGCGGATGGCGGCGTGACATGGGGAAGGCTCGAATATCTTCCAGCACGCGAATGTCATGCGCCTGCAGGATGGAAGAGAAATCCGCGAGGTCCCGCGTGGAATGCCCTATGGTAAAGATGGTGGCCACGGATCAATTTTATGGGATGCGCCAAAACATCTGCCACGCACATTACAATGGCTGGGCGAATGCATCCTTTGCTGCTTGAAACCGCGCACCGTCCTATCCCCATGCCCAGCGCGCCGTGGAGCATGAAGCAGAAATGGCATGACCTGCTGTTTGCTCACTGGCCTCTTGCGCCGCAAAAGCTACGGCCGCTGGTTCCTCCAGAACTTGAGTTGGACCTGCGCGACGGCACCGCATGGGTCGCAGTCGCGCCGTTCTGGATGAGCGGCATCCGCGGCCGGCTGGCTCCGCCGCTACCTTTTCTCTCAAAATTCTGCGAGCTCAACGTGCGAACCTATGTCCTCTATAAAGGTGTGCCCGGAGTCTACTTTTTCAGTCTGGATGCGGCCAGTCTTCCCGCTGTGCTGGGCGCTCGTGCCATCTACAAGCTGCCGTACTTTCATGCCGCTATGCTGGTCCGGTCATCGGGAGAGTCCTTTGAATACACCAGCAGCCGCCTGCAAATGCCACGGCCGGCGAACTTCATTGCTCGGTATCGTCCCATTTCGCCGCCGAGCGTACGCGATAAAAGTTCAATTGAATTTTTTCTGACCGAGCGTTATTGCCTTTACGCCGTCGATAAGGGCCACGTGCTTCGCGCTTATATCCATCACTTGCCGTGGCAGTTGCAGGATGCTGAGGCGGAGTTTGACATCAATACCATGGCGCAGGCCGCTGGCATCGAATTGCCACACACGCAGCCCTTGCTGCATTTTTCCCGGGAGTTGGAAGTCTTGGTATGGTGGCCGGAAAAAATCTCTTAGAGCATTTCCAGCACTGCATTGTTGAACTTCTTTCCTTTTGGTGACTCCCATCGCCTTGCTGAAATCGCGTCCATAAGCGTATCGTTTTTTATTGAGCGACAGCAAATTGAACGAGCGGCCACTCCGGTTTAGGAGACCTCTGTTACGGCGTTGAAGGCATCTCACCCAAAATCCCTTTGCACGCAACCGAGCCGCTGGGAGGCGCGATGACCAGAGCAGAACTTGACAGAAGAAAATTCTTGCAGATGGCAGCCGCAGCAAGCGCTGTCACCGTTTTTCCTGACGTGGCGTTCAGCCACGCGGCCGCGGAGCCTCAGGCTTCCGGGGTGGTCATGCGTCCGGTCAGCCTAAGCGTGAACGGCGCCACGCACCAACTCCAGATCGATACGCGCGCCACTCTGCTGGACACGCTACGAGAACAGTTACAGCTGTTCGGCACAAAAAAAGGTTGCGATCACGGCCAGTGCGGCGCCTGCACCGTGCACGTGAATGGACGTCGCGTGAACTCATGCCTCACGCTGGCGGTAATGCATGATGGCGATGAAGTCACTACCATTGAAGGGCTGGCGCAGGGCGATCAGCTTTCACCCATGCAGGCGGCATTCGTGGAACATGACGGATTCCAGTGTGGGTACTGCACGCCAGGGCAGATCATGTCCGCTACGGCACTGCTGAAGGAACCATGCGGGTCAAGTGACGATGATATCCGCGAGTGCATGAGCGGTAATATCTGCCGTTGCGGAGCTTATCCCAACATTCTTGCCGCGGTTAAGTCCGTGCGGAAAAGCTGACAGGGGGACGCGATGCTGCCTTTCGATTATGCAAAAGCAAAAAATGAAAATGATGCGATGGACCGCGTGCGCGCGCCTAAAGCAGCCTTTGTTGCCGGCGGAACCACACTTATCGATCTGATGAAACTCAACGTGATGCTTCCGGCCATGCTGGTGGATATCAACGCACTGCCGCTGGATAAAATTGAAGCGCTTCCCGATGGCGGTCTGCGCATTGGAGCCATGGTAAGAAACAGTGACATGGCGCATCATGCAGAGGTCATCAAGCGTTTCCCTGTACTTTCGCAGGCGGTGCTGGCCGGCGCGTCACCGCAGTTGCGCAACATGGCCACCACTGGCGGCAACCTGATGCAGCGCACGCGCTGTTACTACTTCCGCGATACGGCCTATGCCTGCAACAAGCGCCAGCCCGGCTCAGGATGTGCGGCTATTGAGGGCTTCAATCGCATTCACGCCGTCCTGGGCGGGAGCGATCAATGCATCGCCACCCACCCCTCGGATATGGCTGTGGCGTTGGTTGCGCTTGATGCTGTGGTCCACATCAAAAGCCCAAGTGGCGGCGAACGCAAGGTTGCGGCCGGTGATTTTCATCTTCTGCCTGGCAAAACGCCCCAGAAGGAAACGGTAGTTGAGCCCGGAGAACTAATCACTTACGTGACCATTCCCAACAGCAAGTTCGCGGCCCGATCGGCTTATGTGAAGCTGCGTGATCGCGCGTCTTACGAGTTTGCGCTGGCTTCAGCCGGAGCGGCACTGGAACTTCAAGGCGGAAAGATACACGCGGCCCGGCTGGTTCTGGGCGGCGTAGCGACCAAGCCCTGGCGTTCGCCGGAGGCAGAGCATGTTCTCACCGGCGCAGCCGCTGACGAAAAAACTTTCCACGCAGCTGCGGAAGCGGCCATGAAGTCCGCCACGGCGCACAAATACAACGGATTCAAGATCGAGCTGGCCAAGCGAGCCATTGTGCGCGCCTTAGCCAGCGCCGCGGAGTCCAAAGCGGAGGGCCAATCATGAGCGCGACCGTCGGTTCGTCAGTCAGCAGAAAAGATGGACACCTCAAAGTCACCGGCCAGGCTCGCTATGCCGCTGACCATCCCATGCAGAATGTGGCTCACGCAGTGGCGGTTTGCAGCACAGTAGCCAAGGGACGAGTTGCGAACATTGACACCACCGATGCGGAGAAAGCACCGGGGTTTCTTGCTGTTCTGCATCACGGCAACGCGCCCAAGATGTTTCGTCCGGTCAACAACTTCATGTCGGCCTCTAAGCCGGGTGAGATTCGCGTTGTTTTCGAAGACGACAAAGTCCATTACGCTGGCCAGTACCTTGCCTTGGTAGTGGCGGACTCGCTCCAGCAGGCACAGCATGCGGCTGATCTGGTCAAGATCACCTATGAGACGGCGACGCCACTGGTGGAAACCGAACAGGCTATGAGCACTGTGTATGATCCGGCAGAGTTTTTCGGTGAAAAGCTCAAAGCGCAGCGGGGCGATCCCGCGTCGGTCTTCCAGAGCGCCGCAGTCAAGCATGAGGCCGAGTATTTCACCCCCAATGAGCACCACAACCCCATGGAGCCTTCAGCCTCCATGGCAGCGTGGAGTGGCGACGACCTCACGCTCTGGGAAACTACGCAGTGGGTGGTGGGTGCGCGCAACACCGTGGCAGAGACGCTGGGCATTTCAGAAGAGCGCGTCCATATCATCTCGCCCTTCATCGGCGGCGGTTTCGGATGCAAGGGATTCATCTGGCCGCATTCGGTGATGAGCGCGATTGCCGCAAAGAAAATCGGCCGGCCGGTAAAGCTGAATCTCACGCGCAAGCAGATGTTCAGCGGCGCCGGGCACCGCTCAGAGACGCGGCAAAAGGTCCGCCTGGGCGCGACGAAAGAGGGCAAGCTCACGGCGATCCAGCATGACACCATGGTGCAGACCTCAACGGTGGATGAGTTCGTGGAAACCTGCGGCGCAACGACGCGCTTTCTCTATAGCTGCCAGAACATGAGCATTGCGCACCACGCCGTGCGTGTGAATATCGCCACGCCCACGCCAATGCGGGCTCCAGGGGAAAATCCAGGGCTGTTTGCCATGGAGTCGTCCATGGACGAGCTGGCATACAAACTGAACATGGATCCAGTACAGCTGCGCATCATCAATCACTCAGACAAAAATGAGCACACCAACCAGCCGTGGTCGAGCAAGTATCTGAAAGAGTGTTATCAGACAGCGGGAGAAAAGTTTGGCTGGTCCAAGCGCGATCCCAAGCCGCGTTCCATGCGTGACGGCAAATATCTGGTTGGGTGGGGCATGGCGACCGCGACATATCCCGGCATGCGCAGCCCCGGCGCAGCCAAAGTGCGCATTCTCCAAGATGGCTCAGCGCAGGTGATCAGTGCCACGCAGGACATGGGCGGCGGGACGTATACAACCATGACCCAGGTAGTCTCCGACGTCACGGGGATTCCAATGGAAAAGATTCGGCCGGAATTGGGTGACAGCCGCATGCCTCCGGCGCCTGTCTCTGGCGGATCAATGACGACAGCCAGCGTGCTGCCGGCGGTGAACCGTGCCGCGACCGACGCGCTTAAAAAGATTGTTCAGGCCGCCATTGCGGACGAGAAATCCGCATTCCACGGTAAGAAAGAAGACGAAGTAACTGCCGCGAACGGCAGAGTCTATCTAAAAGGGTCAGCGCCCGAATCGGGCAGCACGTATGCCGAAGTTCTGGCCGCCAAGAATCAGGCGGCGGTGGAAGGCGAGAGCACCCTGCAGCCCGGGCAGGAGCGCGAGAAGTACGCGTTTCAATCCTGGGGAGCACAATTTGTGGAAGTGAAGGTTGATCCGGAAATTGCCCGGGTAACAGTCTCACGCGTGGTCAGCGCATTTGACGTAGGAAAGGTCATCAACCGCAAAACCGTTCAGAGCCAGGCTTATAGCGGAATCATCATGGGCATTGGCATGGCGCTCATGGAGCACACCGTGTACGATCATCGCGATGGCGGCATCGTAAACAGCAACCTGGCGGACTACGCGGTCCCGGTGAACGCCGATATTCACTCTATTGAAATCGACTTCATTGATAAGCCGGACCCGTACATTGATCCGTATATTGGAGCGCGTGGCGCAGGAGAGATCACGGTGACGGGAGTGGCTGCGGCAATCGCGAACGCAATTTATCATGCTACGGGTAAACGCATACGCGAACTGCCAATTACGCCAGACAGGCTCCTGTAGCTTACGGACAAGTCAGTTGAGACATGCCGGTCACGTTCATGGTGCTCATCGTCATCTGGGAGATTGGCATATTTGGATCCACTGGCGACGTAGCCTCAACAGCTATCATCCCCGTGAACCCGGAGCACTGGGCCAGACCGTTCGCGTCGATGCTCACACCTGCGGGCACGGGCTGCGTAGAAAAAGGGTTGCCCAAAGACCAGCGCACAGGCGGGTTTGCCGTCATAGGCGCCATGTTGAAGGTCCCCATGGCCATGAACTGCACTATGCCGCTCGTGTTTTTGGCATCGGCGGATGCAGGAGAAACGGTGATGCTCTGCAACTGCCTGCTGGACATCATCATTGAACTACCGCCACAAGAGGCCGTAGCCAGCAAGAGAGCCACAACCACGGGAAAAAGGATGAACTCCGATAGTCGTCTGCGAAACAAAAACGTGTGGACAAGAGAGTTGCGAATAAGACAGTTGCAAATGAACGACCTGCGCATAAACACCTCCAAGTGGACTGCCGTGAAGGGCACGAGATAGCGCCACGGGCTTGGTGCCCGCTTCGAATAATGCTACGCCGATTAGAGCAGCAAGGGAACCTGGTGGCTGTTTTTACTAGAGCGACTGTTCAGGCGCTCCTTCCCTCGCCTGGAGCTTAGGAAAACTTAGAGCATGGCGTTCGGCTTGGCCATGCCAAGCAGAATCTGGAACAATAACAGCCAGCGCTTCAGGTTAACGGTGATCAAAAAGTTTTCCTTTGCATGCTCCTTGCCGTTCCTGCCCAGTTGCGCGGCAAATTCCGGATGCGTAAGCAGATAGCGAATCTGGTACGCGCAACCTTCCACGGAATGCACCAGCACCCCTGTAAGCTTATGGATGATCTGCGTGAGAATACCGCCCACGGCTCCCGCAACCACGGGTTTTTCTTTCCACAGACCTTCGGTCACCGTGAGTCCAAATCCCTCTTTCAACGATTTCTGCACGATCACCGTTGAAGCTCGCTGCAGAGCATTAATTTCCAAGGCCGACCAGGGCGGCAAATTCAGGATAATGATGTCGGGATCGTCCCCTGCCGCTTCCATGACTTCCTGAAGCACCACAGCACCTTCAGGATCGTCCGTGGCGCCGCCGCCGGCCAGCACCAACTGGCAGTCAACGTATTTCTTGACCAACTTGTACGATTCAACCACGCCCACCGGATCCTTGAGCCGGTCAAAGCGGGATATCTGCGTAATGACAGGGCGCGAGCGGTCAATGCCGAAGTCGTCACAAACTTTTTCGATGTACTCCTCAGGAAGGTCTTTGTTCTTTTCTGAAAGCGGATCGATCGATGGATAAAAAAGATATTGCGGGTTGGTTAGCTGGCGTGTAAACGCCGGCGATGAAAAGATGGTGGCATCATACTGCTCGACCATCGGCTTCAGAAAATCCCAGACTCCTGGGTGCGGATTCGAAAGATCAAGGTGGCAGCGCCATACCCACTTGCCTCGCTTTTGCGATTTCGAGCGGATCAGCCCTAACGGCTGCGGATCGTGAATGACAAACAGGTCCTCGGTAAATTCCATGCGTTGGCGGTTCTGCTCGCTATAGGACATGAAAATGTCCTTGACCTGCTGCGTCAGGTTAAATTCTCCACCGTGCAACGCATTGTGGAAGCCCTTTGTAACTTCATAAAAGTCATTGCCGCCGGTGATCACGTCCCATCGTGTGGGAATTTCCAGCTCATTCATCAACGGAATCAATCGGTTCAAGATTTCGGCCACTCCGCCGCCCATCGCGGTGGAGTTGACCATCTTTACCGTCTTGCCACGAAGATGACGGGCCAGGAAACGGATTTCATCCAGCTCCGGCTTGCCGATTATGGGCGAGTAGTCTTCAAGTCGCGGAGCAGCCGGCGGAGGAGGCTGCTCTTTGCTGATAAGCGGATGCTTGCGGCGTTCAATAAAATGCGCAGGTAAATCTGTCTGGCGAAAACGGCGCTCAGTAGTTCCCTTGGGAGACTGGGCTGCGGTTTGCATTACCGGTTGCTCCGCAACGTGAGTCTTTTCCTGTTGTTCCTGTCTGGGCTCGCCAGCTTTGTTGTCGACCACAGCGGTCTTCCCCTCCAGGTCCCTATCCTTCATCAAATGCTCTCCAAGCCATGTCGGCGACGGTAAACTTTCAGGCTCCGGCCTGATCACGCGCGGTTCGTTTCCGTTTCAATAACTTTCAGGATGCTACGTCGCACCCCTTCCAGCGTGGACGTGTAGATATCAATGCGGTTGAGCTTGTCGGCAGCCTGGGCCAAATCCAGTTCGTGCTCCAGCCAGACGGAAAAATCATTGGTATTCAGCTTGAGGCGCAGCCGGGCATCCATAAAGTGATAGTAAATCGCGTGAATGCTGACTTTGCGCAAGCCGCCGGCAAACTCTTCAAGATTGCGCGCAACATAAGGCGTGGGTACTACCACCAGATCTGAAGCCATCAGGTAAAACGGCTCCATGGCCGCACGCGTAGCCGCCCGCGGGTTCTTTTGCAGGTAGGTCTCAATAATGATGATCAGGCGCTCGCGTAGCGCGGCAATGGATGTAAATTCGCGCACGTCAATTGCGGCCAGCCGCTCCGCCAGCTCCACTTCATTACAAGATGCAAAGGCCCAATGGGAAAAGTCGTTGGAAAATCCCTCGCGAATAAAGTGGTGCTCCTCCAGAGTCTGGAAAGTGTGCTGAAAGATGGAGGATTCCGAACAAATGGATATTGCCTGCAGCAACTCCTGCAGCGTGGCTGCCTTCTCCCGTCCGATTCTCAGTAGGTGCGCCGCGGAGTTGAAATAAAACGGCGAACGCGCCCAGCGCGAACGGGTTGTAGGCAACTGAGGTGCGGTAGCCATTAGAACTCCCTTTGCCATCGGGCAGCTGCCCGAGTTGTAACCTATGAGGATAGGATGTTCGGCTTACAACCACTGTTGCGTCAGCTGGACCGCTTTCAAGCAATCGAAAAATCAGTGGCGGCGCATTCCGGAAGTTGGGGGAGCGAACAAGAATGAGAAACCGATCCCGATTAGCATCATCCAGCCGAGATTGGCGCGGGCGGATTCATTGGCTACCTGAATATTTCCCGTGGGACCGAAAAGGAAGCTGGCAAATATCAGGGCGGCAACTACAGTACCCAGAATTCCTGCCCGCGAGCCGAAGAGACCGGCAATAACCAGCAGGACCGCCGTAAAAATCAGAGGAACCACATTTTTCCAGTCGTGGCCGCCGGCCGCCGCGCTAAGTCCCACGGCCGCAATTGCGCAAACCAACCCACCGATAGCGGCATCCATGAGCGGAAGGGTCCATACCTTTCCGACCACGGTTTTCATTCCGGATTTGTCGATTAAATGGATTACCTGCACGATTCTTCTCTTCAAATAGGATGACAAAAGTCAGGGTTGCTGTGGGATAAATCGAGAGCTGGCCGGCAGATTTCGAGAGCAGCGCCAGAAAGCAACAACAAGGCGTGGTGATCTGCTACAGCGGATGTGGCGGGAGAACCCGGTTAAAATATGGGTTTTAGAATCCAGCATCTACTCTGGATTTGGCTCGTAATTCAGCATCGTATAGATTTAAGGTTTCGTCGGGCCCAAAACAAGATTCTTGTTCCATGCATACTGCTGATCCATTTCTTTTTCAGCTGTTTTTCATCTTCGTGTGGGCCAAACTCTTTGGTGAAGCCTTTGAGAGGATGCACCTTCCCGCGGTGCTGGGTGAGATTCTTGCCGGCGTCCTTCTGGGTCCTTATGGCGCACGCCTGGTTGTACCCACAGACGCCATTTACGCCATTGCTGGGATCGGCGCCATTTTTCTTCTGTTTACCGTTGGCCTGGAGACGCAACCCAAAGACCTGATCAGCGTTGGTGGCACTTCACTTTACGTGGCCCTGGCTGGGATCGCGGTGCCGTTCATCTTCGGCTTCTCCTACATGCTGCTGCGCCATCACCCAACACATGAAGCCGTATTTGTGGCCGCCGCCATGGTAGCAACCAGCGTCGGCATCACGGCGCGTGTGCTGGGTGACATGAATTTGCTGCAAACGGTTTCTGCCCGAATCATCCTCGGAGCAGCCGTCTTTGACGACGTCCTGGGAATGATCGTGCTGGCGGTCGTGGTTGGGCTGGTTTCTTCCACCGGATTGGAATGGGCCCAGCTTCTAATTACCGCGATTGAAGCCATCGGTTTTGCCCTGCTCATGATGTTTTATGCCCCGCGCGTGGTCAAGCGCATGGAGCCAGGGATGCAGAGAATGTCCACACAGGACGCGCCCTTGATTATTGCGCTGGCCATCTGCCTGGGACTCTCTTACGCCGCCGTGAAAATCGGCATGGCAGCAATCATCGGGGCATTTTTTGCGGGGCTGGCGTTTGCCGAATACTCGCCGCGATGGAACCTGCGTTCGCGCGTGTTCTCCATTAACGAATTTCTGGCGCCATTTTTCTTTTTCAGTATGGGCGCCCGCATGAATATGTCGGTTTTCGATAGCAAGCTGCTGGTTTCGGCCTGCGTGATCTCGCTATTGGCCATCGTTTCTAAATTAGTCGGCTGCGGCCTGCCGGTCCTGGGCTCCGGCTGGAGAACCGCTTTGAAAGTCGGGATTGGCATGGTACCGCGGGGCGAGGTAGGGTTGGTCGTTGCCCTGGTGGGCTTGCAGATGAATATCGTCTCCGAATCGGCGTATGCGCTCGTCATCTTCATGACCGGCATCACCACGCTCGTAGCAGCGCCGATCATGAAGCTGGCTTTCCGTGATGAGGTCTCACTGGAGCCGGCACTGACAGAACGCCGAAGCACCGCCATGTAAGCGCTCAGAGCCATTTGGGTATAATTCGCAGTGACTTTTGCCAGGGAGATCAAAAAAAATGCCGGGTGTTACGGGGCGTGTCGCGCTAGTTACAGGAGCTTCCCAGGGAATTGGCCGCGCCTGCGCGCTGGCGCTGGCTGAAGGCGGAGCGATGATCGCGCTGGCGGCGCGCAATGAAGAGAAGCTAAGCACGGTGGCGAAAGAGATTGAAAGCAAGGGCGGTCAGGCCGCTACGTTTCGTATGGATGTAAGCAATGAGGCTGACGTCAAGAGCGCGGTGAAAGCTGTAATCGAGCGGTTTGGGAAGATAGAAATTCTCGTTAACAACGCCGGCGTCACCAAAGACACGCTGCTGATGCGGATGAAAAAAGAAGAATGGGATTCGGTCATCCAGACCAACCTGAGCGGAGCGTTTTTTACAACGCAGGCCGTCATCAGTTCCATGCTGAAGCCGCGCTGGGGCCGGATCATCAACATCACCAGCGTCTTTGGACAGACCGGCCAGGCGGGCCAGGCAAACTATGCAGCTTCAAAAGCCGGACTGATCGGCTTTACCATGGCAATGGCACGTGAAGTGGCTTCGCGCAGTATCACCGTCAATGCGGTGGCGCCCGGATACATCGATACGGCCATGACGGAAGGACTCTCGGCCAACCTGAAATCCAAGGTAAATGAAATGATTCCTTTGGGCCGCGCCGGAACTGACATGGAGGTAGCGAACGCGGTGCGCTTCCTGGCCTCAGAAGAGGCGAGCTATATCACCGGGCATGTGTTGAAGGTGAATGGCGGAATGCTGATGGGCTAGGCGCCAAATGCTGGGTGAACAGAGATCTGTTCTTATCGCCCTGCTCTCTGGATTCTCGGTTGTTCTGGTGTGGTCGGCGATCCATCCCCACGATTATTTCACCTGGGCGCTTGAAGTATTTCCGGCATTTATTGCGCTTGCGGCGCTTGCAATCACATATCCCAGGTTTCAGTTCACAAGCTTTGTTTATTTTCTGATCACGTTGCATGCCTGCATTCTTTTTGTGGGTGGGCATTACACGTATGCGGACGTGCCATTATTCAACTGGATCCGCGATCACTACCATCTCGCCCGTAATGACTATGACCGCGTGGGACATTTTGCTCAGGGTTTTGTTCCGGCATTGGTGGCGCGGGAAGTGCTGGTGCGGCGAAAAATTGTTTTGCAGCGCGGCTGGCTGTTTTTCATCGTATTGAGTATCTGCCTGGCAGTAAGCGCGGCCTATGAGTTGGTGGAATGGCGGGTGGCGGTGGCCACCGGTTCGGCGGCGGACGCCTTCCTGGGGACGCAGGGCGACCCGTGGGACACGCAGGAAGACATGGCGACAGCAGGCATCGGCGCTTTAACGGCTCTGTTGTTGTTTGCCTTTTGGCATGATCGCCTTATCGGCCGGATGGAAAAAATAAAAAATCTGGCAAGCAGCCGGATCGGGGGCCACAATGTTGACGATCCTGCCAGCTGAAACTTCCGAACAGGTGAGCACAGCGCGTGAACTGATTATGGAATACGCAACATGGCTGGAATTCAAACTCTGCTTTCAGGGCTTCGAAGAGGAGATGGAGTCATTGCCCGGCAAATATGCGTCGCCAGCGGGACGGTTGCTGCTTGCACTGTGGGAGGGAAGGCCGGCCGGGGTGATCGCTCTACGTCCGCTGGAAGAACCCGGGCTTTGTGAGATGAAGCGGCTTTACGTGCGTCCTGAGTTTCGCGGCCTCCAGATTGGTCGCATCCTGGCGGAACGGATCATCAAGGAAGCCTCTGAGATTGGATATTCGCGGATGAGACTGGATACGATCGCGGGCAAAATGGACCGCGCGATTATCATGTATCGCGAACTGGGATTTGCGGAAACCGATCCGTATTACCAGACACCAGTGGCACAAACTTTGTTTATGGAATTGGCGTTAACGTCCACGACTGGAGAAGGCATTTTCTAGTCAGCAGACAGTTAGTCGAGAACAAAAATACAAGAAGAACCGCAGTTCTCTGAAAACGTCTCCCGCCCAAGTAATCAATAACGCAGTTTATGGAAGAGCGAGCCATGTTCGCGATGAATTAGACCGGAAATGGCGTTCGAAACAGGGGGATTTTCGAGCAGCAAAGCTGCTGACGACAAAAAATGTCCTTGCAGAAAGTTGCTTATCTGGTTACTATCCATGCAACCCCGGGAACGAACGACAATAAAGCTGGTTCCAGCATGAATATTGGCGAAACAATCAGGACTTATCGGCTACAGAAGGGCATGTCACAGGGTGACATTGAGAAGCGTACCGGGCTCTTGCGCTGCTACCTTTCGCGCGTTGAAAATGGGCACACCATTCCTTCACTCGATACACTTTCCAAAATTGCCACTGCAATGGAACTGCCCCTGGGCCAGTTTTTTGCGGACCATTTCTCCAACGGTAACGCCAGAAGCTTGCCTCCTCTGAGTGAAGACGAAGTGCGCTTTCTTACCCAGATCCGTCGCTACTCCATGGGTCTGAATGACAGCGACCGCAAGCTCGTACTGGCCATGGTGAAGAAAATGGCGGCTGGCGCGGGAAAGTAAGCTAAGGATTTAGCATCAAGCAATGCCTCAAAGCGCTCACGCTACTAGGGCTCCCTCATCCCATTTATCTAACTGGGTAGTAGCCGATAAATATTTAGAAATGCGCGGGATCCGGGGTTCCAGAAAACCCTAAGCTGCCTTGCTCGCTTCGCTGAGGGCCAGCACAGCCAGTTCCAGTCGGTCGCGCGCGCCGGTCTTGGTAAAGATGCTTTGCAAGTGGCGTTTGACGGTGTTTTCGCTGATGGTAAGTGCTTCGCCAATGTCTTTGTTCTTCATGCCGCGGGCCACGTGATAGGCGATCTGGCGCTCGCGGGTGGAGAGGCGGCTCATGGTGTTGGCCGAAGTTTTGGATTCAGCGGTCATCGTAGTAAGAACCTGCTGGGCAAGTTCATCTGAAAACGCCAGCTCGCCATTGGCCACGGTGCGGACCGCAGCGAACAGTTTCTCCGGGCCATCACTCTTCAGCACCAGGCCGCGGGCACCCAGCTTTACTACCTGCGCGTAGTCCAATTCATTGTCGGAACCGGTGAGCACAACAGCAGCTACGCGGCTGCCGGCGCGATCCAGAGTACGCAGCACTTCAAAGCCATCTCCGTCAGGCATGAAGAGATCCAGCAGCAATACGTCCGGCGGGTGCTCCTGCATGATTGCCAAAGCCTCCTGACCGTTAGAAGCGCGGCCCTCGACCACGAAATCGGCTTGCGTCGAAAGCAACGCCGCCAGAGATTCGCGCAACACGGTGTGATCGTCTGCAATAACGATCCGAGTCCGATTTTTAGAAATGACCTTCGAAAACATGATTAGTCCTTTAAATGACCAATTGTTAGATGCACTTCAGAGGGATGATGAAACACTCCTCTCTCAGGTTGTCCAAATGGTCCCCTGAGATGCCCATATTTATGTCCGAACCGGCGGGTGAGGCCGGACGCAAAGTACCGCAGTGCGGGTTCCCGGACTGTACCCTTGAGCACGTAGGAGCGCGTGGATATATGATATATTCCGCCTGAATGCTCCCCTTTGGAGCGACGCCGACCTCGGAAATGGAGCTGCCCTTTGGCGATTGACGAAGAGCTCAACATGCTCGAAGACCAGTTGCGCCGGCTGAAGATCGAATACGACATCTACTTTGGCGGCGGCTCCAAGAAGCCACCGGCCGATGTCGAGTGGAAAGTTAAGAACCTGCTTAAAAAGTTTTCTGACGGAAACCGCATGAACTATTCCCAGCGGTTCCGCTATACCACCATCCAGCAGCGCTACGCGCTTTATAACGCCCTGTGGCAGCAAAAGCTGGTTATCAAGGAAGAAGGATACCGCCGGCCGCAGGACGCGGTGCTGGGAATCCAGGGCCTGCGGACGGACGAAGAGCATGAGGCCGCGAAGGCCATGAAGCATCACGGCCCGGTGACGGAAGATCGCCCGTTCAGCATGTCTGTCTCAGATGGATCGGACCAGGCGCATGTGGAATCACTATTTCACGCTCTTACGGATGCGCGCAAAAAGACCGGTGAAAGCAGCGCCGCCAATCTTGACTCATTCAAGAAATTCGTAAAGCAAAAGACCACACAACTGCAAAAAGAATATGGCTGTAAGGCCGTGGAATATACGGTCGAGCTGCAGAACGGGCAGGCCAAGCTGAAGGCCAAGCCGAAAACCTAGGGTTCCTGTCGCTTCGCTCCAAACCGCTTCACATTCACGTGCGCTGAAAATTCCTCCGCGCTTAAGGCGTGCGGCTTGGCGCGCAAGTCGGCCTCGCAACCTCCGGTTGCACGCATTCGATTCGCGCTGATACCTTATTCTTTAGTCCTTTCATCCCTTCCGAAGGAACAAAAGTGCCAAAAATTCAGCGTGCAATCCTGAGCGTTACCGATAAGACTGGTCTGGTCGAGTTTGCCCGACAACTGGCGGCCCTAAAAGTGGAATTGGTCTCCACCGGAGGCACGGCCAAGCTGCTGCGCGAGGCCGGCATCTCGGTGAAAGACATCTCCGACCTGACCGGCTTTCCTGAAATGTTGGATGGCCGCGTGAAAACGCTCCATCCCAAAGTGCATGGCGGGATCCTGCATATTCGAGGAAATGCCGGACACGTGGCAGCAGCCAAAGAGCACGGCATCCAACCCATCGACATGGTGGTGGTCAACCTGTACGCATTCGAGAAGACTGCTTCCAAACCGGGCGTACATTTTGATGAAGTAGTGGAGAACATCGACATTGGTGGCCCGTCGATGGTGCGATCGGCGGCAAAGAATTTCCACGACGTAGCCATTGTGACTTCGCCAGACGATTACCCCGCAATCGCCAGGGAAATGGCGGAATCCGGCGGAGATATAGGATTGGCCACGCGCTGGCGTCTGGCGCAAAAAGCTTTTGCCACCACAGCCGCCTATGACAGCGCGATTGCAGCCACACTGGCCAGCACCTCACTCAGCGAAAATGCCACCGAGTTTCAGCTTCCACAAGGTACGCAGGATTTTCCCGCGGTGCTCCGCTTTTCATTGAACAAAGCTATGGACCTGCGCTACGGAGAAAATCCACATCAGCGGGCAGCCATGTATTCCGACGGCTCAGGCGCGGGCGTAGCCAACGGCAAACAGCTTCAGGGCAAAGAACTTTCCTTTAACAACATTGTGGATTTGCAGGCGGCATGGGACTTGGCCCAGGAGTTCGAGGAAACGGCGTGTGCCATCATCAAACACACCAACCCGTCAGGCGCTTCGACAGGAAAGACTCTTGTGGAAGCCTACATGCGCGCCAAAGAGACCGACCCGGTTTCTGCGTTCGGAGGAGTGATCGGCGTAAACCGCGTGATCGACGGCGCGGCCGCCGAAGAGATGGCCAAGCTGTTCGTGGAGGCCATTGCGGCGCCAGGCTACTCGCCGGAGGTGCGAGAGAAGTTTGCGGCCAAGAAAAACCTGCGGCTGGTCGAAGTGAAACAAAGTGCGCAAAAGTTTGCCATGAAGCAGGTATCCGGCGGCATGTTAATACAAGACACTGACATTCGACCTTTGACTGAGGCTGACCTGAAGATTGCCACCACCCGGCAGCCGACCGCGGAAGAGATGCGCGCCCTGCTGTTTGCGTGGAAAGTCTGCAAACACGTGAAGTCCAATGCCATTGTTTATGCTCGGGAGGGGCAGACAGTCGGTGTGGGGGCTGGGCAAATGTCGCGCGTGGATTCCTGCAAGATTGGCGCCATGAAAGCGATCTTACCTTTGCAGGGCACGGTCGCGGCTTCTGACGCCTTTTTCCCATTTCCGGACGGCGTGGAAGAGATCGCCAAGGCTGGCGCAACGGCCATTATTCAGCCGGGCGGATCAATGCGCGACCAGGAAGTGATCGATACGGCGAACCGCCTGGGGCTGGCAATGGTGCTTACTGGTGTGCGCCACTTCCGTCACTAGTCAAGAATTGTAATCTGCTGCGAAAAACAGGGGACTAAGGTCTAGAATTAGCAAGGGATAGCCGCTACCGTAAATGGTGCCTGTGCATCCAATTAAGAAGGTATTTTCGGTTCGTTCTATGACTTTCATAAAAAATCGCATTTTTTTCTCAAGTCTGCTTCTGCTCGCAACCGCCAACGTGCTGGCCCAGCAGAGTTCGCCAAAGACGCCGGCTGCGCCTTCTAAAAAAGAAGCCGCTCCGGCCCAGAAAACGCCTGCGGCCAAGAACACAACTCCGGAGCAGCCCAAAGCGGACAAAAAGCCCGATCAAGCCGCAGCTTATTATCATTTTTCCCTGGCGCACATGTACGAAGAAATGATGGCGATGTATGGGCGTTCCGAATATGCCACCAAGGCCATAGAAGAATATCGACAGGCCATTGAGAACGATCCTTCTTCAGAATATTTGAACGCGTCTCTGGCGGAACTGTACGCCAAGACCGGACGCATCCGGGACGCAGTACTGGAAGCCCAGGAGATCATCAAGCGTGATCCTAACAACCTGGAAGCGCACAAGCTGCTGGGGCGAATCTACCTGCGATCGCTCGGCGATTTGCAGCCTGGCACGCAATCCCACGAAGTACTTGGCCTGGCTATTGAGCAATATGAAGCCATCACCAAGATCGAGCCTAAGAGCGCAGACAATCACCTCTTATTGGGACGGCTTTATTTCCTGAGCAAGGATGCGGCAAAAGCGGAAACCGAATTCAAATCCGCTGTCAGTCTCGACCCTAATTCAGAAGAAGCCATCACCAATCTGGCTTACCTCTATAACGACGAGGGCGCAAACACCAAAGCAGCTGAATTATTGAAGACGGTGCCTGAGGGACGGCGATCGGCAAAGGTCTATGCCGCGATGGGAAGCACGTACGAGCAGCAGAAAGATTACAAAAATGCCATCGCATCTTTCCGTCAAGCCCTGGCCATGGACAAGGAAAACCTGGACGCCATGCGTGGACTGGCGCAGAATCTGGCCAATGACAATCAGATTGATGCCGCGCTGGACGAATATAGAACTATTCAGGACGCTGACCCGCAGGACGCCACAGCAGCGTTGCGCGTGGCTGAGATTTACCGTCGCCAGGGCAAGTTCGATCTGGCCATGGAGAACCTGAAGAAAGCCAGCGCGCTGGTGCAGGATTCACTGGAGATCCCTTATAACGAGGCGTTGATCCTGGAAGCACAAGGCAAGTATGAAGACGCCGCAACGGTCTTGCAGAAACTGGTGAGCCGTCCGCTGCCACCGGATGCGCGCGCGGGCGACAAGAGCAATCGCGCGCTGTTTCTGGAACGGCTGGGAAATGTGTATCGCGAAGCCGGCCGGCCTTTGCTGTCCCTTGAGACGTTCCGCAAGATCATCGACTTGGGCGGGGATGACGCGGCACGCGGCTATCAGGACGTGATTGACTCGTATCGCGAGCAGAAGCAGTGGAATGACGCAACAAAGACCGCGCAGGAAGCAGTCAAAAAGCTACCCAACGATAAAGGTCTGAAGTTGACCCTGGCGCAGCAGATGGCCGATACCGGCAAAGCCGATGAGAGCGTTCAGATGGCCAAGTCCGTGCTCAAAGGCGGACCTGACGACCGCGATTCCTATATCATGCTTTCGCAGATATACATGCGGCTAAAGCGCTGGAAAGATTCCGAAGATGCGATTGCGCAGGCGGAGAAGCTGGCAGCGCGTCCGGAAGAAAAGGAATATATCCGTTTCCTGCAAGGTTCTATTTACGAACGCCAGAAAAAATATGACCAGGCGGAGCAGGCGTTCCGGCAGGTGTTGCAGCAGAATCCCAGTAACAGCATGGCGCTCAATTATCTGGGTTACATGCTGGCCGATCGCAACAGCCACCTGGAAGAGGCGCTCACACTAATCAAAAAGGCTCTGGATCTTGATCCGCAAAACAGTGCATACCTGGATTCGCTGGGCTGGACCTATTTCAGGTTGGGAAATTATGACCAGGCAGAAGAGAACCTGCGCCGCGCCGCCGATAAGACTCCTAATGATCCCACCGTTCAGGACCACCTGGGCGAACTCTATGCTCGCACGAACCGCTTCAAGCTGGCAGCAGCTCACTGGGAGCGCGCCCTGGATGAATGGAATAAATCGGTCCCAGCCGATGTCGACCAGCAGGACGTTGCCCGCGTGACCAAGAAACTGGAAAGTACGAAAGTGAAGCTGGCGCAGCAAACACCAAAACAATAAAAGCTTCCCGCACACAACATTCAGCCCCTGCACCTTTTCGATTTATGAAATGGTTCAGGGGCTGAGTGCTGTTCGAGGCCGCCAAATCCTCATTCGCTCCGCAACGCAATCAATGGATCTACTTTCGTCACGCGACGAGCAGGCACATAACTAGCCGCAAACCCGACAGCCAGGAACATGAGGGCCACTCCCGCAAACGTAAGGGGATCATTGACCGTCGTTTCAAACAGCAGACCCCGCATCACACGCGAAAAAACCAGCGCAATGACAATGCCGGCGGCAACACCCACGGCAATCACGCGCATGCCCTGCATCAGAACCATACGCATCACTGACGTACTTTGCGCTCCCAGCGCCATGCGTATCCCGATCTCACGCGTGCGCTGGCTGACCATCAAGGCTGTTACTCCGCTCAGGCCCGTGGCGGCGATCGCCAGTGCCAGTGCGGCAAACAGCGCCAGCAGCAGCGCGGTAAGCCGGCTTTGGACCAGCGCATCACCGCGCAGTTCACCCAGCGTCTTGATGCCGTTCACCGGTTGTTCCGGGTCAACAGAGTAAACGGCTTCGCGCACCTGCTGCGCATAGTTCATGGGATTGCCGGCAGTCTTTACCAGCAGGCTGCCACCCATCGGCGATTGCGCGAATGCGACATACGCTGTGTCTTTCGTTTCTTGATCCAGGCCGTAATACTTCACGTCGCCGACCACGCCGACGATCTTTATCCAGGATTTTCCGTTGTCAGCGGAAATGCGTTTGTTGAGAGGGTCTTCATTGAGAAAAAAATGGTGCGCCAGAGATCGGCTGATGATCGCGACCTCAGGCGAATCTGCATTGTCATGGGGCGTAAAAAATCGGCCACTGACGAGCGGAATGCCCAGCAACTGCATGCTGCCGGGAGAAACAAAGCTGACATCAGCGCTTGGCAGTGCTTCGCGGTCACTTAAGGGCCGGCCTTCAACAATGAAAGTCGTGTTCATTGGCATACCCGGCGCCAGGGGCGCTCCGTTGTTTACGCCAACCGCCAGAACTCCCGGCGTTCCCTCGAGTTTGGCGATGACGCGATCAAAAAAGTTTAGTGTCGCGGCATTGCTGTTGTACTTGGTGAAGCTGAGCGGGACATTCGCTGTAAGAACGTTCTCGGGATTGTAGCCGGCGTTGACTTGCTGAAGTCTCACGAAACTGCGGATCATCAGCCCGGCGCCAATCAGCAGCACAAAACTCAATGCTATTTGTCCCGCGACCAGTACATTACGCAAGCGCAGTCCGCTGCTCTTAACCGTGGCGTTTGCGCTGCCTTCTTTGAGGGAGGTCACCAGGTTCATGCGCTGTGCGAGCGCCGGTATCGAACCAAAAATCAAGCCTGTGACGATCGACACAGCGAGAGTAAACAGCAGCACTTCCATGCTGATGCCGATTTCAGCTGCGCGCGTGGTGAAGCGGCCTACAAAGCGCACCAGCAGTTCCAGACACAGGGAGGCCAGAAGCAGGCCCAGCACTCCGCCGAAAAGACTAAGCAGCGTGCTTTCAGTAAGGAGTTGACGAACCAGACGGCTACGATTTGCGCCCAGCGCGGCCCGCACTGCCATCTCCTGTTCGCGGCGCATGATCCGTGCCAGAGCAAGGTTGGCCACGTTGGCGCACGCGATCAGCAGCACCAGCCCCGCGGTTCCAAGCAATACCAGCAGCATAGGACGCACTTGCCGCGTGAGCTGATTTTGCAGGCCGTCCATTGCGCTGCTCAGGCCGCCCGAAGCAGGATAGTCCGCCGGATTCGCCTGTTGCAGTCGCGATGCGATTACGCCTAAGTCGGCATTGCCGGATGTTAAGTCTGCGCCGGGCTTGAGTCGGCCAAAGGCCCGCGTCGTCCGGGAACGACGGTTCGTAATCGTGCTCGGCGACGACCGGAACGGGCACGCCACCGTAGTCATGTAAACGTCATTTTCGCGGGGATATTGCGGCACCGGCGGCAGAACGCCAACAACAGTATGAACCCGGTCATTCATATGAAAGCGGCGGCCAATGATGCCTGTGTCTCCGCCATACCGCGTCTTCCAGTAGGTATAGCTCAACACCAGGACGGCGTCAGCGCCGGTTGTGTCATCCGCTGACGTAAAAAACCGGCCCAGATAAGGCTTGATGCCCAGCAGGTCGAAGAAGTGCGCAGAAACTACGCCCGTCCTCACTTCATCCGGCTCCTTCCCATCCAGCAGGATGAACGACATCTGGTGATACTCCTCAATCTGAGCCAGCGATTTCGTTTGGGCGCGATAATCCTGCAATTCCGGCACGGAGAATCCCACATTCGTCACGTTCGCTTTGGGAAAAGCCTGCTGCAACACCACCAATTCTTTGCCCTGCGCATACGGAAGTGGCTTCAGCAATACGCCATAAACCACGCTGAAGAGAGCGGTGTTCGCGCCTATGCCCAGCGCCAAAGCCAGCAATGCAACCAGTGTGTAGCCTGGGTTTTTGCGCAACATGCGGAAACCATAACGGAGGTCCTGAATGAATGTGCTCATATGAATGCTTCTCCTGTAGCTGAGAACTTGCTCATTTTCTTATTCAACCGGAGTATAAGCCGCTCGTCTTGTACCAATGCAAGCTCGCCGCAAATCTGGTTTCCGCGGATGGCCGGACGCTTGCTCTTAAAACAGACAGCCGAACCTACGAATTGGTATGGCAGGTCAGTGTCACCACTAAAAAACTATAAGCCTATGATTAAAATGGAGTTAGGTTAACGCTCTAGATCGTTGAACGCCGGATTGAGTGTTCATAATCGTAAGAATGTGCTCGGAAATGAACAGCCCAGCATCACTTAAACCTTTTTATTCGCTGGTAAGTCAAACATGTGGAAGAGGTAGGTTTGTCCAAGTCGCTCAACATGGGGCAATTCTTCGGCAACATCGCTGAGCGATGGTCCGGGGATTCAGTTGTCCTTAACCGGCTCGTACATCAGCATGCCCGTGCACTTCCCAGCCACGCTCACCAGGCAGGTTTCGTCTCAATGCTGCTGGATGGCAACTATCGCGAGACGGCAGGCTTAACGGAGATTGGCTATCAGCCATTCTCCTGCGTCTATCATCCCCCGGGCATGGATCATCACGATGTAGTGGGCGAAGCCGGCGTAACCATGCTCACGCTGGAATTCAAACCGGAATTGTTTGATGCCGTGGATTTTTCCGCGGTCAACTTGCGTCCCGTCATTGATCTCTCGGGTGCCCGGGCTGCATGGGAGCTAATGGATCTTTTTCGCCGCATCGCTACCCGCCAGACAAATCAGTTGGACCTTGAGTCCCGCGCCGTGGCACTCGCTTATTCGATCGTGCGCCAATCAGGACGCGTGCCGCGCGATCTGCCCTCGTTGCGGCGGGCGTGCGAATACATTCACGCTCACTTTGGCCAGAACCTGACTCTGGCTCAGGTGGCGCGCGCTGCCGGAGTGCATCCCGTGTATCTGGGAGAGATTTTTCGTCAGGAATTTGGCGAAACCCTGGGAGAATATCTCAACCGTATTCGTGTGCGCGCCGCCGCAGATCGCCTGGCCAATTCTGATTTCCCGCTCAGCACCATCGCGCTGGACTTCGGCTTTTACGATCAAAGCCATTTCACCAGGATCTTTCGCCAGTTCACCGGCGCTACACCTGGTGTCTTCCGCGCCGATTATGCTTCGCACAAAACTCCGGCTTTAGACCTGTATTAGGATTCAGCACGCAGGGCAGAATATTTCTCAGGCGCTTCTCCGGTCTCTTCGCCACAACTCTACCTGTCCTTCCACCTGACGTAGAGTGAAGCTCTTGGCGCAATTAGAGCACAGCCAGAAATTTTCAATTGTTTTGTCTTTGGCGGTGAGGTTTTTCGTATGGAAACCAAAAAACCTGCCACCATCCATGCGCATTAGCATTTTGGAGCATTGCGGATTGGCACACTTCGAGATCATGAGTCAGTGGCGGCTGCTTCATATTTAGACGTCAATTTGCGCGCGCAATGTCGCCCGCCATCGCAAACTCCTGCTAGCAATGAGCCCATTTCGATGCATTCGTCGCTGTCAGCAGAGCACCAACGCTTAGATCTGGAATCAGGTCTTCAGGCAACTCCAGCCATCGATGTCGAAAGCTCACGTTTGCTGAGGAAAAATTACGAGTCTCTGCTGTCCAGAGCTGGATTACTTCTTTGCTTTCAGTCTTTGCAGTGGTACTGCATTTGCCTTACTCCAGATGGTAAGTGAACGGGATTCATTCATGGGAGAAATAATTGTGTCGCCAGAGAAATTTCAGCAACAACCCGCGCAGGTTCCATTTCTCAGCGGAGAAATGGTTCCCGCTTCCGGCATTTGGCGGCCCGACCATTCGCTCTGCCCCAATATTGGGGATGTCTGGCTTTGCCGCCAAATGCAGTTTCCTCCCTGCCCGGGTTGTGGATCTTCGATCCGTTACGCGCTGCTGGAGGAGATACTGCACATCTCAGAAGATCCGGATTTTCAATAGCCGTTGTCAGTCCAGCCAGCCGCTAAGATCGGCAGCCCCAGATAGTCCCTCCTACTCCAGCTATAATGGCTCCAATCCCGCCAGGAGGCGATATGAATAGGGCTATTGCGTACATCCTTGTTAGCGTACTGCTGTTCTCTCTCACCACACCTTGCTTCGCAGATTTTCAATACACAGAAACTACCAAGATCACCGGGGGCGCAGCGGTCGGAGCCATGAAGTTCGTTGGCGTCTTCAGCAAGGACGCCCGCCAGATGACGCAAGGCACAACCGCCACCATTAGTTTCAAGGGCAACAAGATGAGACGCGAAGACAGCATGGGGCAGGTTGAAATTATTGACCTCGATGGCCGCCGCATCACGCAGATTGACAACAAGAAGAAAACTTATTCCACCATGACCTTTGACGAGATGCGGGCCCGCATGGAAGAGGCGCGCAAAAAAGCCGCAGAGCAGCAGGCAAAGCGCAACAAAGAGCAGCCCAGCCAGGTGAAGATTGTTCCAAAAGTCACGATCACTCCCGGCACCGGCTCAAAGAAATTGCTCGACTACACTGCGAAAGAAACGAAGATGCGGGTAGACATGGAAATGACGTCCGACGATCCCAAAGCCAAAGGCCAGACCGCCAATATGTGGGTTGATTCTGATTCTTACATCGCGCCGGTGAAGGGCTATGACGAAGTAAAGCACTTCTACCAGCGGATGGCCAAGGAAATGGATTGGGTTCCCGGAGCAATGATGGGTGGCAATGCCCAGATCGCTCCCGCGATGGTTGAATACCGCAAGAGCGCTACGACCTTAAATGGTATGCCGCTGCTTTCACTGGTGAGTGTGGGGATGGCAGGCCAGCCTGGCGCACCGCAGCAGACTTCCCGCGACGATCAAAAGCAATCCAGCGGTAACCCGCTCAGCAACGGCATTGGCGGTCTCTTTGGTAAGAAGAAAAAGAAAGATGACGCAGCTCAGCAGGATGATAAGTCCGGTTCGTCAGCGCCCAGCAGCACCCCAGGTTCGCTGATGGATACCACCACGGAAGTGACGTCTGTTTCCACCGCAGCTGTTGACGCAAGCCTGTTCCAGGTACCTGCAGGCTATAAGCAGGTAGAAGCCAAGAATGCACAGTAATCTTTTCTAAGTGAAACCGAGAAATCCTACCGGCTGACATACAGATGGGAGCATATTGTTAATAGCGGTCCCGGCGCAACGTTCATTCTATGCCCGGGCTCCCTTCACTTCCTGGGCCTCAAAGAACTCCCTTATCCTCTCCCAATATTTCTGCACGATCATTTCCGTGCTTAGATGGCCACCTCGCGTAAACGAATTCAGTTTTACGCCAGTCTGATCAGCGAACTTTTTAACCGACTTGAAAGGTACATACGGATCGTCTTTGGCATGGAACATCATGATCTTTGCCGCCTTGATTTCTCTCACATGATAAATCGGGTTGTAGAAACGCCCGCCATGCAGCTTGCGCCAGTTGCTGTCGGACAGGCGATACCCGTTGCCAAATGCCTCGCGAATATAGGCAGCATAGCTGGGGTTTGATGTCTCCGCCTTTTCAGATTTGCCCAGAATTCCCCATTCCACCACCGGACAATTGGCAATCACCTTCTTCACGCGGTCATCCAGCGACGCGAGAATGGCGGCCGCGCCGCCAAAGCTTCCACCAATCACAAATATCTCATCTGGCCATAATGCGAACCGCTGGCCGAAAGCAACCTCGCGAACTCCCTTCGGAAGCTCGTCAATCACGTCGAGAATATCTTTATGTGGGGACTGTTGTAGAAACTTTCCGCCACTCTCCCATGATCCCCTGTAGCGTGGATAGAAAACCCAATATCCTTTTGCCGCCAGGAATTCCATCAGCAGCTGCTTGCGGGGAATTGACGGCATGCCGTCGCACAGGATGATAATTTTCTGCTTCTTGCGTGGGCGAGCGGGCGGCAGAAATTCGGCCACGATCTCATCCTTGAATCTCGTCCTGAACGCCCAGCTCATTTCCCCTCAATCGCGTCCCACACCTTTTTTGTATCTACGTTCTGGATGTATTTCACAATCTTGCCGTCATTGAAATTCCAGATGTGGGCGAACACCGCATCCATCACGCCTCCGGATTTTTTGTAGGTCCCAAGGTATCTGCCGGTCACGATGATGGCATCGCCTGCGTCGTAAAACTGGTCCACCTCGGCGCGGTAGCCGTCCCACTCCGTCGCCAGGCGGGCAAACACGTTTTTTCCGACCTCCTCCATGCTGCGATAGGTTCCGGCATATGGAAAGCCGGCGGCTTCCGTCCATTCAAAGCTGGGCGCCAGCGCGGATTGAAGGTTTTTTGCGATCTGCTCAGCGTCGCCCTTGTAAATTCCTTGTATGGTTTCCAGGTTCGTCTTCATTCGTCACCTTGTCCGCACCCGCGCTCAACCATAAGCGGGTACTTGCGATTTCTGTGAAAAAATCTAGGAATTTTAACCTTTTTCTGCGAAAGTTGTAACGCTCGGACCGTTCCGGAAACAACCTTTACAGCATGTTTTCAGCACTCGCCGGGTTTTGCGCAAGCGAACCCCGCCCAGGAGAATCTTGAATGTACGATGCCATCATTGTCGGCGCGCGCTGCGCCGGAGCGCCCACTGCCCTTCTGCTGGCGCGTAAAGGCTACAAAGTTCTCTTGTTGGATCGCGGCACTTTTCCGAGTGATATGCCCTTCTCCAATCACTATGTGCATCAGACCGGCTCGGCGCGCCTGAAGCGCTGGGGCCTGCTGGATGCCTTGAAAGCATCGAATTGCCCACCGATTGAAACAAACCATTTTGATTACGGCGCATTCTCGCTTACCGGTTCACCCGTTCCCGCGGAAGGCGGAGTTACTGAGGCATTTGCGCCGCGCCGCCTCAAACTCGATCCCATTCTTGTGGATGCCGCCGTGAAATCAGGGGCGGAACTGCGAGAAGGTTTTTCCGTCCAGGAAGTGCTCTTTGAAGACGGTCGCGTGATAGGAATTCGCGGTCATGAAAAGAATGGCCCCATGGTGACGGAACAAGCGCGGATCACGGTGGGCGCCGATGGCATGTTCAGCGTGGTGGCCAAGGCCGTACAGGCGCCAGAATACAAGACCGGTCCCGCGCTGGAAGGATCATGGTATGCCTACTTCAGTGGCGTGCCGATGGTCGGCTGGCATCTGTGGCTGCGTCCCGGTAACGTGATTTTTGCTTACAACACCAATGACAATCTTTCCCTGATCGGCGTGGCTTTCGCTGCCCGGGAACTGCCCACCGTCCGGGCCAACGTGGAGAAACACCATAGCAGCGTGATTGCCCAGCACGCGCCAGAACTGTGGGAGCGCATGCAGGCAGGCAAGCGCGAGTCGCGCTACGTCGGAGGCGCCATCCCCAGCCATGTACGCAAGCCCTATGGTTCAGGGTGGGCGCTGGTGGGTGATGCGGGCTATCAGAAAGACCCCTGCACTGCCTCTGGCATCACAGACGCCTTTGGCAGCGCTGAGTGGCTCGCCGATGCCATTGACGCAGGTTTAAGCGGTCGCCAGCCCATGGAGCAGGCCTTGGCCGCTTACGAGCAAACGCGCAATCAGGCGGAACTGCCGTACTTTGACTTAACCACACAGCTGGCAGCGCTGGAGCCGCCTCCGCCCGAAGTCCAGCAGCTCTTAGAAGCACTGCGGGAGAATCCTGAGCAACGCAGCCGCTTCTTCGGAGTGATTGCCCACACTGTGCCGGTGACAGAGTTCTTTTCGCCGGAAAATATGCAGGCCATCTTCAGTAAGCAGAAGCAAGCCGCAATTTCATGAGATCTTCAACAGCTATGAGGGCCGGGCCCACGTCCGTTGATCAGAAAATCTTGCAACGTTCCTGCCGCTGGGTTCACAACTAGGAAAGGCAACGCTTTGTGCCGTGGTTTGCAGTCGACTTTGCCCGCGAGTACGAGCTTTTCAATAATGAAGAGTGGCTGTACGTTCTTTCCTGTTAAGCGCGCTAACCGAAAGATCTCGGGCGTTTCCTAAGGAGCATCATGGATATCGCAATTTTTGGCGCTGGGATTGCCGGCCTGATGACCGCAATTACGCTAGGCGCGCAAGGCCACCGCTGCAAGGTTTACGAGCGCACGCGCCAGGGGAATGAAACCGGCATGGGCTTTATCCTGATGCCGGATGGAATTGACTGCCTTCAGAGTTTCGGCGTGAAATTGACCGGCGAAAACAGTGGCGCTTCTTTGCAACGTTATTTTTGTCGCAGCTCTACCGGTCAGATACTCTATGAACAACCTTTACCCCCCGGCACCCGCAGCATCCGCCGACGTCATTTGATTGATGCCCTGATGGGCGCTGTGCCTGCGGACAGCGGACTTCTCTTTGACGCTGAACTCGCGGGTCTGGATTTTGATGATGCCGGAAACGTGACTCAGGCGCGCTTGAATACTGGCGCAATCTTGAAAGCCGATCTGTATGTGAGCGCAGAAGGTATCCGTTCGCGCGCCAGACAGGCGTTGTTTCCTGGATGGCTTGCGCCGCAGGCGCAGGTACTTGAAATCGTGGGAATGGTTCAGTGCAAGAGCACGGTTCGATGGGCCAGCAACAATTTCAACAAATTTCATGCCGTAAGTGGTGGCATTGCCCTGGGCACTGTGGCCGTCGACGACGAGCATGTCGTCTGGTACGTCCAATTCGATTCCAAGCGTTTTCCCCAGCCTCCAGATGATGCCGCAGATTTCGCCGAAGCCCGCAAAGCCTTCGTTACGTCTCTGGTTGGCGACTGGGCGGAGCCCATTCCCCACTTGCTCGGCATCGCTGATTTTTCTCGCACGCATCTTTGGCGTCCCCTGGACACGGACCTGATCCCCACTTTTTATCGCGGCAATCTGGTCCTGGTAGGCGACGCCGCCCATCCTCTTTCACCCTTTACAAGCCAGGGCGTTTCTTCGGCAGTTTCAGATGCCGTGGCTCTGGCGGAAAACCTTCGTTCAGAAAACTTGAAGACGCTTCCTGATCTGGAGCATGCCCTCTCCCGCTACTCGCAGGAGCGCCGCGAGCAATGTGTGCCTTACGTCGCCAAGGGACGTGAATTGACCCGGCACTTCCTTACTCCTGAGATCGGCAGCACCATTCTGTTACCAATGGCGGAATCAAACCGCACGGATCCGGGTTCGTTTTCAGACAACATTGTCCGGCTCGATCTCTTGCGCGAGCGCGCGTTTAACATGCGCTGGGCGCAGCAGCCGGCCGATGTTATCCCGCTCACCGCTGCCGATCCTGACTTCCCTATTTGTGCCGCGATTCAGGAACAGCTTGTGCGTTACGTGCGTGACGGTGTTCTCAGCTACGCACCTCCTGAAGGCCTGCCGCTATTCCGCGAATCTGTTGCCCGCTGGATGCGTGAAACGCGCCAGATGGCCTGCAAGCCTGAAGAAGTCTTCGCCACGGACAGTGCCGCTTCAGGCATGGCTGTGCTGGCACGCGCCAGCCTGGCCGCTGGCGATGAAGTCCTCATTCCCGATCCGGTGGACTTTCTTCTGCACCACACCGTAAAGCGCGCCGGCGCTGTCCCTGTTCGCGTAAGGGTTGAGCCGGGAACCAGCGCGGAAGAATTCATTCGCGGCATGGAGTCCCACCGGACGAGCCGTACACGGATGCTCTGGCTTTGCAATCCCCATAATCCGCTCGGCGTGGTTTATTCACGCGAGTGGCAGCAACACGTCGCCGAATGGGCCATTTCCCGCGGCTTGCGCATTGTGTCAGATGAGATCTGGTCTGACATTGTTTACGCGCCGCACCGGCATGTCAGCCTGGCATCGATCTCGCCGGAGATTGCCCGAAACACCGTAACGGTGTATGGCTTTTCCAAGAACTTTGCTTTGGCTGGGCTGCGCGTGGGCTGCTTGATTTGCCCGGATCGCGGAATGGAAAAAAGAAATCGTGGCCGCTTCAGACGCGGAAAGTACGGTTTATGGCGTCTCTGTGCTATCGCAGGTTGCGGTCACAGCCGCGCTCAATGACGGCCGCGAGTGGCTCGCCGAATTTGTTCAGCATCTGCAAGCCCAGCGCGACTATGTTGCTGGTCGCCTGGCAAAGTGGCCAGGGGTAACCGTGCAGCCTCCCCAGGGAACTTACGTAGTGTTCCCTGACGTACGCAGCCTGAGCGACAACTCAGAAAACCTGTGTCAGCAACTGCTTGAACAGGCCCGTGTCGCGCTGGTTCCCGGCGCTCCCAGGTGGTTTGGCCCTGGCGCCAGCGGACATGTGCGCATATGCTTCGCTACTTCTCACCGCATCCTACAGGAAGCGTTCGACCGGTTGGAGCCGGTAGTCGCCCAAATCGCAAATGAACGCCAGATGCTCAATGTGGTTCATTGAGAGCCAAAGCAATGCAACTTTATTCCGTGCGGCTGGTGCCGGGCTCCGCTTCCTGAATGCAAACCGACTTCACATTCACAAATTCTCTGATGCCATGATGGCTCAGTTCGCGTCCATATCCTGAATGCTTGACGCCACCAAAAGGAATGCGCGGGTCAGAGGCCACCATTCCATTGATAAATGCCAGACCTGACTCAATTTCATTGATGAACAGGTCGCGCTCCGCCGCATCGTTGGTCCAGGCGCAAGCTCCCAGGCCAAAGATGGAGTTGTTGGCGATCTCAATCGCATCGCGCATGTCTTTTGCGCGATAAAGCGACGCCACAGGGCCAAAAAGCTCATCTTCAAAAGCCGGTGAGCCTTTGGGAATATCCGCAAGCACCGTCGGCGCATAGAAATTGCCTTTGCGATCAAGGCGCTTTCCTCCCAGCAGAACGCGCGCGCCCATCTCAACTGTCTTTTGTACCTGTTTTTCCAGGCCCTTCAAACCATCCGCGGTGGCCAGCGGACCAACGTCCGTCGCCGCATCCATGGGATCGCCGATTTTGAGTGCAGCCATCCGTGCCACAAATTTCTTTTCAAACTGGTCGGCGATCTGTTGATGAACAATAAACCTCTTTGCGGCGATACAGGATTGGCCGTTGTTGATCACTCTGGCCTGCACGGCTGTTTCCACCGTTTTATCAAGATCAGCACTGGGCATTACGATAAACGGATCGCTTCCGCCCAGTTCCAAAACGGATTTCTTGATTGCCTTGCCGGCGGCGGTCGCCACACTGCTGCCCGCGCCAACACTGCCGGTGAGCGTCACTGCGGCAATGCGGCTATCAGCAATCACGTTATTCATGCGGTCGAGCCAATCAATAACGTCTGGAAAGAGCCGTTAGGAAAGCCAGCGCGACGGAAAATGTCTTCAATGGCAAGCGCGCACTGGGGCACGTTGGAAGCGTGCTTCAGCAATCCAACATTGCCCGCCATGAGCGCGGGCGCGGCAAAGCGAAACACTTGCCAGAACGGGAAATTCCATGGCATCACCGCCAGCACCGGGCCAACGGGTTGGTAGCGTACAAAGCTGCGCGTAGCGTTGGTTTTGGCCCCTTCGTCGGCCAGGAAGCGCTCTGCATTCTCAGCATAGTAGCGGCAGCCGAAAGCGCATTTCTCGGCTTCCTGCACAGCCGATTTGAATGTCTTTCCCATTTCCTGGGTCATCATCCGGCCAAAAGTTTCTTTTCCTTGTTCCAGGATTTCCGCGGCGCGAACCATCATGGCGGCACGCTGGGCGAATGGAACTTTGCGATAATCGCGGAACGTCGCGGCGGCGAGCGCGATTTTGTTTTCGACCATTTCGTCTGAGTGCTGCTCATACTCACGCAGCAGCTCTCCGGTTAGCGGACTCACACTTGAAACCATACGGCGGGGCAGCTCAATTACTTTGTTGGTGCTCATTACATTTCCCCTTGTTGTTTATTTTCATTTGGATGCTGCGAGACCGGGGGAAGGTTCCAGTGAAGACTTGGCTCAACGAGGCATCCAGTGTGGATGGTGGGTAAAGAGGCCGCCGACAAAGCCGATCTGATAGACCAGTAATATTCCGAACGCCAGGCTGAGAAGGCCGGAAACAAGTCCAAGGCGGTGCGAGAAATCTTGCCGGCCCTTTCCCATAAAGGTGAAGGCAGAAGCGATGCTCATGGTGATCAACATCATGCCGCCAACCGTTCCCGCCCCGAATACAAGCAGGTACATCACAGCCCAGCGCGGATTGGGGATCGTGGCAAGAACCAGCAGAGCCACCGCAGCCGAACCGGCAAGCCCGTGAACTACGCCGACGATAAACGGCCGCACCGGGCGATATAAGGCGAGTTTGCCGAAAAGACGATCCAGCAGCGCCAGTGGCGTGCGGTCGAGCCGATGTGGATGCGCTTCCGGAGCGTGCCCGTGCGCGTGGGTATGAACGTAGTCGCCATGGGCATGCGGATGCGCATGCAAAACTTCCGAACCTGTGCCAGCCTGCGCCGCAAATGACCGCGCCGAACGCATGAACGCCGTAACATTCATGATGCCGAGAAAGACCAGCATTAGCGCGACGGAGAATTCCATGCTCAGGCCGATGCGTGTTGGGATCGCCACGTCAAAAAGAATGATGATGGCGCCCACTACGAAGATCGTCAGCGTGTGGCCCACGCCCCAGAATGCCCCTGTCAGGGCAGCGCGTGTAAGCTGGCGTTGGCGCGTGACAATTGTGGTGACGGCAATTACGTGGTCCGGATCTGTGGCATGGCGCATGCCCAGAAAAAAACCGACGGCGATGATGGAAAAAAAACTGGTCATTTCCTATGTTTATGTAGCATTTAAATCACGCTGGCGTAGCCGTTCGCAACTCCGCATACCTATCTGCGAGGAAGCTAAAAAACTCTTTCATCCCCGTCCCTATCTTGGATGACACAGTAAACACGTGCATGCCCGGCCGCACAGCCTGTATGTTGGCGCGCGCAGCGGCCTCGTCAAACTCAACCGCCGCAGCCAGGTCCATCTTGGTAATCACGGCCACGTCGGCACTGTTGAATATCGTAGGATATTTTAACGGTTTGTCCTCACCTTCAGTGACAGACAGAAGCACCAGCCGCAGATTTTCTCCCAGATCGTAAGACGAAGGGCACACCAGATTACCCACGTTCTCCACGAACAGAAAATCCAGTTTGCCGACTTCCCATCCCTCAAGCGCATTCTGCACCATTGCAGCCTCAAGGTGGCAGAGTGTGCCGGTGGTGATCTGCTTCACCGGAGCCTGGCTCCGCGCCAAACGCGCGGCATCATTATCTGTCGCGAGGTCGCCAACCAGGGCGGCCACGCGGTGCTGCTGATGCAAAACTGTCAGCGTTTTTTCCAGAAACGCGGTCTTGCCCGCCCCCGGACTGGAAACCAGGCTCACGACAAAAATGCCGTCGCGGCGAAAACGTTCCCGAAGCGAGCGGGCAATCACATCATTCTGTTTTAAGACGTTTTTTCGAACTTCAAGAAGGCGAGGAGTGGAACTCATTATTGAATCTCCAGGGCAGTCACTTGCATTTCTTTTCCATGAAGCACTTCTCCGGTAGGCGTGCCGCAATCCGGACAGCAGAACCATTGCGTCGATGTAAGTTTCCTCGGCCCCTGGCACGCAGGACAGAAAACCTCCACCGGCACCTCGGTGACCAGCAGCCGCGAACCGGCGAGCGGCGTACCGTCGCAGGCGATTTCATAGGATGATAGCAGTGCATCTTTGACGACGCCGGAAAGCAGCCCGAGCGTGAGATGGACTGCGCTGATGCGTACGCCTCGCCGCTCCGCTTCTTCCTCCGCCATCTCCACAATGCTCATGGCAATCGATAGTTCGTGCATCGTTAATTCGCTCCGGACTTTGTATTGTTTTGTGACGCCTCGTCAAATCTCTCAAATGCCGCCAGCGCGGCCTGGCCCAGACTGATGCCTCCGTCATTCGGCGGCACAGCGTGGTTGGTCCAGATTTGCAGCGCGGTTGAAGCGAGGATGGTTTTCACATCGTGCAGCAGCAGTTCATTCTGGAAAACACCGCCGGAGAGCACAACGGTATCAATTTGTTTCTCGCGCGCAGATCGTTCTGACGCAATCGGATAATCCCTGCGCAATGCCAAGCTGAAACGCCCGAGCAATGTCGGCGATTTTGCGTCCCCGAGCACGATCCGCGATCACAGACTGCATTAACGGGCGGAAATCCAATTCGCTACCATTCATCGGAAACGGATATGGCATCAACGACCTTGGAGGTACGAGCCATCTTGTTCCAGCCACATAGCCGCCTGACCTTCAAAAGTAACGTCCCGCGTGAAACCCAACAGAGCAGCGGCAGCGTCAAACAAGCGTCCCATGGAAGTCGTGGTGAAAGCTCGAACTCCTTTGCTGATCAACTTCAAAGCGTCGCCGTAGCGCGGTCCAAAGACGAACGGGGATGCGGAGAAATCTGGCAGCCCATCCAGTTGCGACAGAAATCCCGCGGCGGCTTGCACAGGAGAACGCGCAGCGGCATCGCCGCCGGCCAGCGCTGCGTTGCGCACATGTGCGCAGCGTATAAAGCCCTCTTTCACGCTGCCGACGAAAATTTCTCCACCCCAGATGGTGCCATCGTCACCAAAGCCGGTGCCGTCAAAGCTCACGCCTACTACTTGTTTCGTCCCACGCGCCACGTTCCGCCAACACCGAAGCAAGATGTGCGCGGTGATGTTGCACAGCGCGTATCTTCCAGGCAGGAATTCCCAAAGCGTGGCCGGTCGAGAAATATTGCGGGTGACAATCGTGGACTACAAGCAGGTCAGACAAGCGCACGTCATACATGGAAATCAGATCGTGGATCGTCTCATCGAAGGCGCGGAAAGCCTGGTAGTGCTCCAGATCACCAATATGCTGGCTGACAAATGCCTGGCCATCCACGACCAGTGTCACCGTATTTTTTAGATCAGCGCCAACAGCAAGGATCGGCCTTTCACTGGGTAATTTGGCGACTGCCCCTGGAGCGTATCCACGGGCGCGTCGCAGAATTGTCGGACCAAAAACTCCGGCATCTCGCCACCGAATCGTCCACTCGCCGCGCAATCGGGCGCTCGCCTATTAAGAAGGCATCGGCAATGGCGGAGAGGCGTTCTACAGCGTCATCATCCGTATAAGCGATTGGTTCACTGGAGCGGTTGGCGCTGGTCATTACCAGTACTTTGCGGTGCTCCGGCGGCAAAGAGCAGGTGGTGGAGCGGCGTATAAGGCAGCATTATGCCGAGTTCGTTGTTATCGGGCGCAACGCCGGGTAGCTCAACCTTTGCGGGCGCCAACACGATCGGCCGCGCTACAGAAGTGATCAGCGACTCTGCATCGGCAGAAAGCTCAACCAGTGCGCGCGCCGCCTCCAGGTCCTTCACCATCACCGCGAACGGTTTTTCCTTACGATATTTGCGTTCGCGCAATGCCATTGACTGCTGGTGTGTTCATCGCATCGCATGCCAGGTGATATCCACCCAGACCTTTCATGCCAGCACCTTGCCTTGATTCAGCAATTCAGCCGCGCGTCTCACAACAATATTTCCACCGCGTAAGATTTCGTTCCCTTCCCGCAGGTAATAACCGGGACCGCACGAGGCGCAGGCAACCGGCTGGGCGTGAAAACGTCGGTTGGCGGGATCGTGATATTCGGTGGCGCAATAAACGTCGAGCGGCCACTGCTTCATGGTGGTGTTCGGACGGTCGTAAGGAAGCCCCAGAATAACCGTGTAGCGCGGGCCGCAATTGGTGCAGTTGATGTAAGGATAAAAATATCGTGGATCGCCGGGCTGAAACAGCTCGGCCAGACACTCATCGCAAACCGGCAGGTCAGGCGAGATACGCACCGTGGGACGATCGGCTGCGCTGGCTCTCTCGAATCGTGAATTCCGTCAGGCCAAGAGCCTCAGTTGGTTTAATGTCAATTTCCGCGATGCTGGCTGCCGGCGGCGGTTTCAGTTTGAGTTCTTGAACAAAGGCTTCAAGCCCGTGGGCCGAACCTTCCAGATAAATTTCCACGCCCTGCTCAGCGTTGAGCACCCAACCGGCAAGAGTATTGGCCTGGGCCAGACGATAGACAAACGGACGGAATCCCACTCCCTGCACAACCCCGCGAACGCGAATGGAGCAGGCAGTGGACATGAGCTAATCCATCTCCACCATGCAGCCGTGACCGCGCCAGCCAATCTCCACGACTTTGCCGTCTTCCACCAGCACGGGAACCGTGCGTGTATTGGCCAATGCGCGCATACGGTGGCGCGCTTCAGCGTCAGATTCAACGTTATATTCAACGAATTCACGGCGGTCCCATTCCAGCGCCTCACGCATTTCCTGCGTGTAGGGGCAGCCGGGAGTGCCAAAAAGTTCAAGCTTCGCCACGGGCCAGCACCTCCAGCATTTCCCGCAATACGTGATAGACAGATGCCTGCACTTCCTGAATCCGCGGGATATAGTCGCACTGCACCACAATGGGAAAATCCGCCAGATTGCGGCGAAGAATTTCACCGCCGTCATAGCCCAGCAAAGCGACTGTGAGCATCTTGCGCTTGCGCGCTTCCTCCAGCGCCATAACAATATTGCGCGATCCGCCGCTGGTGGAGATTCCCACCGCCACATCTTCAGGGCGGGCCTGCGCAATGAGCTGACGGAGAAAAATAACCTCTGTACCTACGTCATTGGCGACGGCGGTAATGTTGGCCGGTTCCATGGACAGCGAGACTGCGCGGAATTGGCTTATAGCCTGCGGGCGGCATCACGCAATCGATAGCGAAATCATTGGCGTCAGTAGCGGACCCGCCGTTACCGAAGATGATGAGCTTGCCACCGCGGGCCACGCGCTCATGGATGGCATGTGCCGCTGCGGCAATCTGCTCAGCCTGCTCCCGCGCCAATTGTTCGCGCAGCCGCGAGTCATCGCCAACTTTCATGCTGATGGAAGCGGCGGCCTCGGCAGTTGCGTCCCCTGTCTGCTGCTTCTGCTGGCCCAGAAAGGGATAAAGAAACTCTGAAGCTCCCACGTCCAACCCGAGTTCGCGATGCTCGAAGAAGACGTGCACGGTCTCCCACAGCGTGTGATAGAAAATTTCAATCAGCTCCTGATGAATGAAAGGATCCTGCGTTGGAGTTTCGAGTGCATAGGATCCTTCAGAGCCCGGCAGCGCAAACGTCATAGCCTTGCGCTGCTGGGCCGATTGCAAAGCTGCCATCACCTCAGGATCGCCGTCCGGCGGGCCAAACCCCATGACTATATCTTCCGGCAGAAGAATCGCCTCCAGCCATGGTCGAAAAAGAATAGAGAGATCCAGGGCCGGCAGTGCGCGCTTGCCGACGATTACCGGATGCACAAACTCCACCGAGACGTGCTGGGCGTCCGTTGCGTAAGGACCGCGGCCGAAGGCCAGCAGCCGCCCACCTTTCAGAAAGCGCTCTGACATTTCCCGGCATGCTTCGGCCAGCCGCGGCGCTTCACGCGTGAAGAAGTTCTCCATGATCTGGTTGCGCGCGAGCAGTTGCTCCCCAATCCGGGCTGTGAGCATCTGAGCCGAAGGTTTGCTGGCCGTAATCATTCACTCCCATTCCCTAGCAAATTCTGGGCAGCGGATCACCCACGAGCATGTCCACAATCCTGCTTCCGCCATATCCTGTGGTTACCAGCACTGAACCTGCGGGCTGTAGCTGCACGTCGCCGATGATTTTAGCCTCCTGGCCGCCTTCTGCCATGTGCAGAGCATTGAGAGCAATGTCAGCATATTCCGGCGCCACCACGGCAAGGAACTGGCCTTCATTGGCGATATGCAGGGGATCAAGACCAAGCAATTCGCAGGCGCCACGTACCGCGTCACGCATGGGAACACTGTCTTCCAGCAGGTTGATGCCAAGCCGACAGTCGCGGGCAAGCTCGTTGAGCGATGTAGCTACGCCGCCGCGCGTTGGATCGCGCATCCAGCGAATGCCGGGGCCAGCCGCCTGCACCATGGCTTCCACCAATGGCAAAATGCAGCGCGTGTCAGAGCGAAGGTCAGCTTCAAAATCGAGTTCGCCGCGAGCCAGAAGAATCGTAATGCCGTGATCACCGATCGGGCCGGAGAGAATCACCTTATCGCCGGGACGCACGGACAGCGGATCAATCTTCACTCCCGGCAGCGGCTTTCCGATACCAGTAGTGCTGATGTACATGCGGTCGGCTTTCCCGTGTTCCACCACTTTGGTGTCACCGCCGACGATTTTTACGCCAGCTTTGCGTGCCGCTTCGCCCATGGCGCGAACTTCAGCCTCAAGAAGATTCGTCGGCAATCCTTCTTCGAGAACAAAGGTCACCACCATTGCCTCGCCACGTGCGCCCGAGACAGCCAGGTCATTCATGGTGCCGTTGACGGCCAGGTCCCCAATGGAGCCACCGGGAAACGTCAGGGGCTTAACAACAAAGCTGTCTGTGGTAATTGCGATCTGCGCTCCGTTTATCTCAACGTGCGCGGCATCGCCCAGAGATTCGGCGCTGCCGGTGGAAAGCAATGGGATAAACAGTCCTTCTACCAGTCTACGGCTGGCCTTGCCGCCGGCGCCGTGGGCCATCTCGATCTGCGGCTCGCGAAAACGCACTGAGGGTTTGGGAACTTCAACAATCGAGGCCGCAGCCGCTTCGCCGTTTATGCCACGGGCGCGATGCTCGTCACCATTGCTTTGCGGTGTTCGTAGTTGTAATACGCTGCGCATGAACCCTCGGAAGAAACCATGAGTGCGCCCACAGGGCGCTCCGGCGTGCACTCACGACCAAACAATTTGCACTGGGCGGGCTTGAGCACGCCCTTAAGAACTTCGCCGCACTGCGCGGCTTTGGGATCGGTAACGCGGATGCCGGGAACGTGGAAGCGCTGTTCCGCGTCCCATTCCGCGTACTCGTCGCGGATCTTCAGCGCCGACTGCGAAATAAACCCCAGGCCGCGCCACTCGAAAGTAAGGACGCAACTGAAAAACTTCAGCCATGGCCCGAAGCGCGGCATGATTGCCTTCCCACGGCACCACGCGCTTGTATTGGTTTTCAATCTTCGCTTCGCCGGCGTTGAGCTGGCGCAGGATCATCAGGATGGATTGCAGCATGTCCAGCGGCTCAAAACCGGACACCACTACCGGCTTGCCTTCGTTCGACGCGATCCATTCATAAGGCCGGCAGCCAATCACGGTGGAAACATGGCCGGGGCCGATAAAGGCGTCCAGGCGCATGTCGGGCGAGTCCAGGATTGCCCGGATGGCTGGGATGATCGTAACGTGATTGCAAAAGACAGAGAAGTTTTTGATGCCTTCGGCTTTCGCGCGCATGAGAGTCAATGCGGTAGAGGGCGCCGTGGTTTCAAATCCGATGGCGAAAAACATGACGTGCTTGTCTGGATTTGCCCGCGCCAGCTTGAGTGCGTCAGAAGGTGAATATACGATGCGAACATCGGCCCCGCGGGCTTTGTGTTCCAGGGGGCTTCCCAGTGTGCCGGGAACGCGCATCATGTCACCGAACGCGGCAAAGACCACGCCGGAATCCTTGGCCATGGAAAGACCATCGTCAATTCTTCCCATGGGCAGCACGCATACGGGGCAGCCCGGACCATGAATCAACTCAATATTCGAAGGCAGTACATCTTTCAAGCCAAAGCGATAGATGGCATGCGTATGACCGCCGCACACCTCCATGAAGCGATAGTGGCGTGCAGGGATTGCCTGCCGCCGTACTTCCTCTGCGGTGCGGGTAATAATTTCAGGATCACGAAATTCATCAACAAATCGCATTGGGCACCTTAATTCGGCTTTTCGTGCTCGCTATTATCGCCCAGGCCGTACCCTTGCACTTCTTGCATCGCCTGGTCTACTTCGCCCAGCATGGCCAGCGTGCGCATCTGGTCCAGTGCATCTTCTTCGCTGATTTTTGACATGGCAAAACCCACATGGATCAGCACCCAGTCTCCCGGGACAGGCATATTGTCCTGCAACAGTCCAAGATCCACTCTACGGCGGACTCCCACAACCTCAACCGTACCCAGATTCGGACTGCCGGGGACAAGTTCAATGATCTTTCCCGGTATGGCTAAACACATTCCAGAACTCCTATAAGTAACAAGATTGCTTCGGCATGCATCTGCTTCAGCCCTGCTTCCGCGCAATCACATCAAAAGTAACCTTCAATTCATCCTTCAACTTCAACCCGCCACCCACAGCGGAGACGGGGGTGATCTGGTAATCGCTAAGTCGCAACGCAAACTCGCCCGAGGCCCGCAAAAGATCTCCAGTCATGAAAGCCCGCCCCGAAATGGGTTCAGCACAGGTTACGCCATGCAGCGTCAGCTCGCCCTCAAGGGTGAATGCAAACTGGCCTTCGCCGGCTATATTCCCTGACATGCGGGAACATTCGTAAGTGATTTCGGGGAATTTGCCCGCCTCCAGCACGTCTTTGTTCATAGCGCGCTGCATCTCTCGCCGATCTTTATCGCTGATATCATTTTCAACACTCAGCGAATCTGTCTTCACACTCGCATGCAGAGTCGCCTGTTCCAGTGTGCCTTCCACAAGGTTCGCCGCACCGGTCAAACCGCTCACGCTGATAACAGGGCTATGGCCAAGGGCAGAGAGAAAGCCTGTGGCGAACGCTCGCACTGTGAGCCGGCTGACACCGGCATCAATCGCGTAGCGGGCGATTACGTTCGATGGTGTCATGCTATCCAGTCTTTCAAGCGCTAGAGTCACTTCAGATCCTTCCAGTGCAAATCAGCTGTTGCTGTTTTCCTGTGTCATGCTTCTTTCAGCGCCACAATGTAGAAGTGAAACTTAACCTCATCTCGCACTTTGATCATGCCTCCGGCGGCGGAGATCAGCGGAATTTCATAATCGGACTGCTTCGCAACAAATTGACCATTCGCACGAAGGGTGTCCGAGCCGAAAACCACTTGCGCGCCGAACGAGTGGGCGCGGACCGTGCCGTTCAAGTTCAGGTATCCCGTAACCTCCAGCCGGTAGTGGTTCTCGGTTGTCATGTTCGCCTTGATGGCGGCGCTCTTGAATTCTATTTCCGGATGCTCTGAAGCACGCAACACCTGCTCTCTCATGGTGCGCTCCACTTCGCGGCGGTCGCTCTCTTTCATATCGTCGTTCACGCTGAGAGAGTTGGCCTTGATCTTCATGTGAATGGACGCATCCTGCAGAGTCCCGGGAATGAATTTCAGTTCGCCGGTAAAGTCCCGAATTGCGATGTTCAGACCGTGACTGAGCGCAGCCGCCACTCCGGTGGCAAAGGGGTGCACTGTAAAGAGGCTTTTCCTGGTATCGATCCGATAACGAACGAGGCTGCTCATGCGCGCTCCTGGAAACTCGTTTACACGGTATCTGTTTGTCCCGTATACCGTCGGGTCGAAGTTCTGACTGCTCACCATCTTCTTGATCTACTCTCTTGCTAACCCTACATATTGCGTAACTTCAAATAACGTTCTACGTCAGGCAATGCCGCCGACGTCAAATTTCCGAGCCCCAGTTGCCCCAGGTAGCGGCGAACCACTGGGTTGGAGATGATCAGTCCTGCGCCAAAAATCACAAGAGCCACGCCGCCCAGCAGATACAACGTGTGCTTGTCGGTTCCGAGTCCACTTTCCTGTTCATTGTCGATGTCCAAATCAAGTGCCACGTTAAGCCTCCTCGTCTTTAGCTGCAGTTGTCAAAGGGCCCTGTTTATCCCATGTGCCATCCAGAATTCGATCAATCAAAAAAGAAATTTGTTTTACCGCAACTTCTACGGCGGCTTCCACGGATGCGCTCAGTCCCATAGCGCCTTCTTCACCACCTAGCGTTTCCGGCTCGCAGCCGACCAGGAGCAATCTCTTGATGGGAGCGTTCATGGCTCGGGCGAGACGGATCACGTTCATGGGATTCATGCTGTGAGCGTCGACCATGTTTTGTTCCCCTTTTGTGTCGGCCGCGTTCAGGCTCGGTTCGATCACGTACACCGTGCCGGGCTTTTCACCGTGAGGGCACGCGTCCACCAGGATGGTGGTTTCATATCCGTCCTGAAGCGCGTATGTAAGATCAAAACCTCGAATGCCGAAGTCGACCACACGCACATCGGCCGGCAAATGGCACTGTGCCAGACGCCGAACTACCTCCACACCAAAGCCGTCGTCGCCCAGGAAGATATTGCCAATCCCGGCAATCAGGATTCGGGGCTTCTGCTCCGTGATCTTGGGCTCACTTCCATCTTTTGCAAGAGGTTCAATTTCTTCCGGACTGAAGAAGAAACGATGGCCCGGCTGGCGCAGCAACCCCAGGTCGCGGCCGGGATCGGCGTCCAGTACAACGCATACATGCTGGTTGCCTTCATAATCCTGCTCAAGCGCTTCCACGGTGGCTGCCTGTCCGGCCAGCGCGATATCAAGAACATCGCCGCCCTTGCGCGGACGCAGACGTACACGATCACCGGTCCTCACTTCGGTTCCCGCCACGATAACGTGATCGACGACGGTCTTATCCTCGAGCAACTGCCATTCCCACTCGTTCATGAGGCCTCCTTGTCGAGCGGGCGCAGATTACGCAGTACGCCATGCAACTTCATGAGTTGCTCCGGCGGCAGTGTATCGGTGCGCTCCAGGATCTGCCGGGCACGATCATCGGAATCGCGCATTTCACGCTTCTCTTCTTCGGTCAGGGTCATGATGCGCAAGGAAAGTATCTCGTCGATTTCAGTCCCGTCGAAGAGATCACCAACGCTCTCCGGCGCAATCTGCGGGTAGTCATACAGGATAATAGGAGAAGAGAGCATCGTGTCATGGCTTCCTGGCTCACCGATGAGAACTGGCCACGTGCCCGTGTTCTGGCAGCTGGAAGCAAGGTTTTTCATTTCTTCAGGAGGTTCCAACAGGGAAACAAACTCGCAATTCTTGACCCCGAGAATGGCATGGACAGAGATCAGCGAAGATACCAGCGCCTGCTCGCGGGTTTTGTCGGTCGCAGAATCAAACGGCGTGGTATTGCAGACGCGAACCGTGATTTTGAAAACATCTTCACTGCAGCGCTCCAGCCCAACTTCCACAGCCGCAGCCAGACTTTTTTTGTCGCGAACAATGGCCCCCACTATGTGGCCGTTTGTCTCTATGGGCTCCAGGTGTCTTTCCCTGGCAAAGTTGTACTCATGCCGCGCTGGCGTGACTGTGACCGAATCGCCATACATGACTTGAAGCGAAATTTCACGCTCTCCGGCTTCCTGCCATGGCTGGAATACGCGCCCACCGGCGGACAGACTGGGAACAACATCAAACTCCGGCATCGTCTCTTCCGGCCATTGCGCTACAGGATGTAAGAGCCGCCCGATGGTGCGTTCTATGATCTGCAGAAACCTCACTCTGATTTCTACGGCGGGAAACACACTGCCGCGTACCAGGCATTGTGTCTGCGAAACGCAAGGATCAGCCCCTTCCTGTGCTTCCGAATATGCGGGCGGGTACAACACGCCAAAATTCCAGCGCTGCTGGTTCTTCACCGAGGAGGGCCTATAGGGATAGAGCATGTATCCCTCATAGAGAACGGCTTTGGCGATTTGTTCGGCGGCACTCAGGTTCATCGGCGTGCTGCCTCCTCTTCCGCCAGCATTGCTTCCATCACTTGCTCCCATGTGGGAATGCCGTGTTGCATCTTGTATTGATTCAAGCGATCAAACACATCACGCCTTAAGCAGACCCAGGCAGTGTTGGGATAATAAGCATCCATCATTTGCCGCCACAGGGCCACCGGCAGCTTGAAGCGGGATTCCTGCTCCCACGAGATGGGCCCAACCTGCAAATTTCCATCGGACAGCGCATAAAACACAGTGCCGCTGAATTGAAAACAGAGTGGAATCTCTCCGGTTGCGAGACCGGCAAAATACTTGGTGGCGGCTACGTTGAAGTCAAAGGTGCAAGGTACATGAAGGTCTACGATTGTCTCGCCCTGAAACGACGGAACCACGATACCGGCGTGCGTCCATAACAGGTTGCGCAGTGTCTGGCTCCAGCGCTCGGGCTCGCCATACAGATCGAGCATGCGGCTTTGTTCTTCCGGGGTATAGCGGCGGCGGGTGGTTTCAATCTGGATCTGCGCGCGCAGAGCAACAGTGTGTATGGTCTCGCTGGCAACGCGGTTACTCACTCGAAGCTTGAAGATTATTGACGGAGTGGCTGCGAATTCTTCCACGACCGCTTCTTCAATCTGAAAGGTGAGGTTAGGCATGGGTTTCCTCGCTCACGTTTACCGCCCGGCCTTTCAGGTCAGAAAAAAAGTGGCCAATTTCCTGCCAGACTTCCGTGCCGCCGGATAACCCTCGCCAATTCGCGCGGATCAGGCCGACCAACTTGTAACACTCGTCGATGGGCACAATGTAATACTCTGCAGGAACATCGGCACGCGACTTTCCAACGCGATTCACCAACAAGGCTTCAATATCAGTCTCCATGCCGACCAGGGCGGGATTGTCCTGTACGATCTCCTGCCATGCTTCCAGAGACAGCAACGATTCCACCGCACCCGCCGGGCTGGGATAAAGGACGACCACACGTTCGTCAACGCTGGAATTAAAAAAGAAAGCCATATTGATTGGGATCATCAGGCTTTCCCACTGCGCGTCTGAGAGGTGGAAGTTGTTCATCGCCTGAACACGCCGGGAGACGCGCTTGTATTTTCCGGCGCGACCATCGAAGAGCAAGGCGCAAGCGTCACAGGCGCAAACCATTTTGCGCGCGGCAAGCTCAATGAGATGAGGATGCTCACGCGTCAGTTCCAGGCTGCACAGTTCGCAACGCTCCACTGGCTTCCGCTTGCGGGCAAACTGCCGTAGTGCGGTAAAGGCATTTTCAGAATCCGTCCGCTGTTCCGTCTCAGCGGTCGCCTGGTCCTGATTGCGAGGGCCCATAATTTATCCTTCGGCCTTCTGGTGCGCATGGTGGCCATTCGAGGAAGAAATGGCAATGGCGCCGCCCACCAACGCGTCCAGGGAGACAAAACCGGAAGCGGATTTTTCTTCCAGACCCTCAATCACGAGCGCGCCCACTTCGGGCGCAGCTTCGTAAATGGCTTCTTCTACAGAAGTCCGCAACGTGCTGGTGGTGGAACCGCAAGCATGAGCGCCCGGCGTAACGCGTATACGGACAACTGCCTCGCTGGCATCCAGCAGTTCCACTTCCGCATTTTGCTTGCGCAAGCGGGGACGCAATACTTCCACTGCACCGGCTACACGGGTTTCAATGTCGTCCGGATGGAGGCCGTGAAGTACGAGCAGGCTGCTGACAAGAGGCTCACGGCTAAGCTTATCGATCATGGAAGCGCCCGGCTCTCCGGCCGCAAAAACGGTTTCCATGATTTTTTCCAGACCTGCACCGTGAAGTTCCATCAGCAGGTGGACCAACTCCTTGGCAGAGGCCCGGATTTTGTCGTCCGAGATATTTTCAAGATCCGCTGCCAGCGCTGCCATCTGCTGGACGCGCTCGCGAAAATCTTTTTCGTTGACCACGCTGCTCCTTTTGAAAAAACAGCATGAAGCGAAGCCGCTGGAAGGTGCGCAATACTTTTAGAACTCTGCCCCTTTCAGCGGCCCACTCCTGTAATCCCCAAGAGATCAGGGTTGAAGGCCAAACATGGGTGAGTGATGGGTTTCCAGCACCTTACCGTCACCCAGATACATGTGCACACCACATGGCAGACAAGGATCAAAGCTGCGCACCGCGCGCATGATGTCAATCCCCTTGAACTTGTCTGGGCCGTTCTCTTCAAAGATAGGCGTATTCTGCACCGCGTCCTCATACGGTCCCGGCGTGCCATAAATATCACGCGGGTTGGCGTTCCAGGGCGTGGGAGGATACGGATGGTAGTTGGCGATCTTGCCTTTGCGGATCACCACATGGTGCGAGAGCACGCCGCGCACCGCTTCATGGAAGCCGCAGCCAATGGCCTCTTCCGGCACCTTGAAGTCGGTCCATGTGCGGGTCCGGCCGGCATGCAGCTCAGAGAGCGCCTGTTCGCAGAAATAGAGGGCCGCGCAAGCCGCGTACACCTGGAAGTAAGTGCGCGCACGATCGCGTTCGATGGCATTGCTCCACTTGGGAATCTTCCATTCAAATTCTTTTTCAGGAAGAGATGCGGTTTTAGGCAGATACATTTTCACGCTGGTTCCAGTCGCCTTGATGTAGCCGATGTCAACCAAACCGGCAAGAGCGGTCGTCCACAAGCGGGCGATTGGTCCGCCGCCGGTATCCAGAGCCAGATGGTCGCCAGTGCGCTTATCAAACCAGCGCGGCGACATGACCCACGTGTATTTTCCGCCGAAGTCACGTTTCTGCGGCCGAGGAATCGTGGTCTGATTCCAGGGGTGATTTTTGTCTACCGGATTTCCCAGCGGGTCCTTGGTGACGAAGGTTTCAGAGTTCTTCCAGTCGTCATAGTAGGAACTGCCCAGCAGGATACGGATGTTGAGATTGATGTCCACCAGGTCAGTCGTAACCAGCTTGCCATCCACCACCACGCCCGGCGTGACATACATGGCGCGACCCCACTTGGTCATGTTCTGGTAGGTGTAATCGCAGACATCGGGATTCTGGAACGAGCCCCAGCAGCCTAGCAGCACGCGGCGTTGTCCCACTTTTTCATAACCGGGAAGGGCTTCATAGAAGAAATCGAACAGATCGTCGTGCAGCGGGACGACTTTCTTCATGAACTCGACATACTTCATCAAGCGCACAAGATAGTCGGTAAAGAGCTGAATGGTCGGGACTGTACCAACTCCGCCGGGATAGAGCGTGGAAGGATGCACGTGGCGGCCTTCCATCAGGCAGAACATTTCCCGCGTCATGCGGCTCATCTGCAGGGCTTCACGGTAGAAGGCCCCGGTGAAAGGATTCAGGGCGCGCATGATATCGGCGATCGTCTTAAAGCCGTGGAGGGCGGCCCCGGAAGCAGGTGTCTTCTCCGCTTTCGCCAGTACGCCAGGATTGGTTTCTTTGACCATCTGCTCGCAAAAATCGACGCCGACCAGGTTGTCCTGGAAGATGTTGTGGTCAAACATGTATTCGGCGGCTTCACCCAGGTTGACGATCCACTCAGCGATGTTGGGGGGGCGTACGCCGAAGGCCATATTCTGCGCGTAGTTGGCGCAGGTGGCGTGGTTATCACCGCAGATTCCGCAGATTCGGCTGGTGATGAAATGGGCATCACGCGGGTCTTTGCCTTTCATGAAAATACTGTACCCGCGGAAGATAGACGAGGTGCTGTGGCACTCTGCTACCTGTTTGTTGGCAAAATCAATCTTGGTAAAGATCCCAAGGCTGCCGACGATCCGGGTAATCGGATCCCAGTTCATTTCCACCAGTTGCCTGGGCTTACTGGGAACTTCTGACTGTGGGGCAATTGTGGTACTCATCGCATTGGCTCCTTGTGGATTCTCAGTATGTTCTGGGGTGATAACCGGTGGTGAGCTCGGGCCGGCGGTGCCGCCATTTGGGCTCTTTGTTGACGGTGTGGTTTGTTATGCTGCGCAAGGCGCGCATCGCTTTGCCGTAGGGGGCAATGGCATTGCCGGAAACCTTTGATCCTGGAGGCGCGTCCATGAATGGCATGAACTTATCCGGGAAGCCGGGCATGGTGCAGCCAATACAAATTCCTCCTACATTAGGACAGCCGCCGATTCCTGCCATCCATCCCCGCTTGGGCACGTTGCAATTCACAACAGGCCCCCAGCATCCGAGCTTCACAATGCATTTGGGCGAACCATAGACATCAGCGAAGTCACCCTGCTCGTAGTAACCAGCGCGATCGCAACCGTCATGGACCGTCGCCCCGAAGAGCCATTTGGGGCGCAGTTGATCGTCGAGTGGGATCATTGGCGCCAGACCCGCAACTTGATAAAGCAGATAGAGGACGGTCTCCATGAAGTTGTCTGGCTGTACCGGACATCCGGGCACGTTCACAATCGGCAGACCAGCCTTAGACTTCCAGTCCCAGCCCAGATAATCAGCCAGGCCCATGCAGCCCGTGGGATTGCCTTCCATGGCATGAATACCGCCGTAGGTGGCGCACGTTCCAATGGCTACTACCGCCAACGCCTTTGGCGTCAGACGATCAATCCATTCATTCGTGGTGATCGGTTGACCGGTATTGGGATTAGTTCCAAGCGCTGCCCAGTATCCTTCCTTCTTGATATTTTCATTGGGAATGGAGCCTTCCACGACCAGCACAAATGGCTCTAATTGCCCCTTTTCCGCCATGTAGAAAAATTTCATGAAGTCGTCGCCGCATTCATACGCAAGGACGGGGTTGTGCAGGTGAACTTTGGGAAGTCCGGGAATGGCGCCCAGGATCACATCTTCAATACTGGGCTGCGTGGCCGCCGTAATGGAGACTGAATCTCCGTCACACCCAAGACCGGCGGTGATCCACAATATATGCACTTCCGCGACGGCCGGTGGTTTTTGCGTCACACGACCATAAGGAACTCCTTGCGAAGGGACTCCTTGCGCTGTCATGGAGAATTCTCCTTTCGAAAACGATTGGGGCTGCGTTATTACAGCGTTTTTGCAGACGTCAGAAAGATCCCGCCTTCAAACCTTCTATTGCCTTTTTAAAAATTGCTGATGATCGGTGGCAAATGCGAGCGGCATTACACATGGAACGCCCAATCCATAAAAACAGACACCCAATATCGACGTAAGCGGGTTCAGCCTTTTTTTAGGCTCGTACTTTTCCCGCCAGTTGTACCGGGGATTCCCCGGTACAACGACTAAGGTCGTCGTTTTCGCTTTATTTTCATATAGATATGAAGGGATTGATATGATGCGATACGCCAGGGATGAATATGAGCACGTAATTATTTTGTCTGGTATCAGACATACGGGAGGAATTTGACCGCGCTGTTGATTGTTTTTCTAAGGGGAGTTAGGTAAAAAATTGAAGTCTAGGCGGGCTTTTCGTGAAACATTTTCCACTGAATGGCTTGTTGCACCAGTTCTCGCCCCGTACGCAGCCGAAGCTTCTCTTTGATGTGAGCCTGATAACTTTCCACAGTTTTTATGCTGAGGTAAAGTTTCTCCGCTATCTGCCGCGTGCCGTTTCCTTCACCGATCAGCCGGAAGACTTCCAGCTCGCGGTCAGTAAGGTCGGCAATGCGGGAATGTTCTACTGAACTCGGTCCTCCCACATATTGCTGGAGCACCTTATTTGCCATGCGATCACTCAGATAAACTTCGCCATTCAAAATGCGGCGCAACGCAACCAGCACTTTCTCTGTAGCTTCCTGCTTCATGATGTAACCGTTAGCGCGGGCACGCAAGGCACGCTCGGCATAGGTTGTTTCGTCATGCATGGAGAGGACAAGCACAGGTAGCGTGGGCCAAAGGCTGCGAATGTTTTTCAGCAGTTCAAGCCCATCAGGACCGTTAAGGGAAATATCGACAATGAGCACGTCGGGCTTGGCCGCTTCAATGGCATGCAGCGCCGGCTGTGCTTCCTCGGCCTCGCCGCAAACCGTGAGGTCCGGCTGACCATTGATCAGCAGAGCAAGCCCCTGGCGCACAATGGGGTGATCATCCACCACGAAGACCCGGTTCTTGCGAATCGGAACCTGCGAATTTGCAAAAGTATGCATACAAAGACCGCTATTGATCGGCGTGCACTGGAAAATGACAGACTACGAAGGTACCACGCGAACCATCGCGCCGTATCTCCAAAAGGCCGCCAATCATGCCGGCCCGATAGTTCATGATATGAAGTCCCATTCCGGTCCGCATCGGCACCTCGGGAATGCCTTCACCATCGTCTTTTATCATCAATGTGCCGCGGGTGTCGCCGGCAAAGAGACTGATGATGATGTTTTTGGCGTGCCCGTGCTTAATGGCGTTGTTCACGGCTTCCTGCGCAATGTGGTAGAGATGTGTCGCCTTGTTGTAGTCGTGCATAAATACCAATTCTTCACACTGGAAGGAGCATTGGATGCCGAAAAGGTCTTCCACCTCTGTGGCGTACAATTGCAGCGCGGACATGAGCCCGTACTTATCAGTTACTACCGGCACCAGACCTTGCGCCAACTCGCGCGTCTTGTGGATGGCTTCATTTACCAGTTGCACGATCTTGGCTGCGTCAGCCGCTTCGGGCAGTTGTTTTTCAGAGAGCTTTTGCTGCTGAACCTTGCTCATGAATGCGATGCCCGTAAGGTGCTGTCCCAGCCCATCATGCAAATCCTGGCCGATACGACGCTGTTCACGCGCGCTGATATCGAGTACGGCTTTTTCCAGGCGCTTCCGCTCTGTAATGTCCGTGCCGCTGGCGATGATATACGCGGGGCCGCCGTTGCTTCCGGGCAGTACCGTGGTGGACCAGGCGATCAGCCGCTGCGCGCCATCGCGCGTGATCCAATACGTTTCGTAGTCATTGCCAATCTGATCGGTACGAAGCTGATCGAACATGGTGCGATAACGGAAGACATCCTCAGCGGGCAGGAACAAATCCCAGATGCATTTCCCCTCGACTTCTTCTTGAGAATATCCAGTAGTCCGTTCACAGGCGCGGTTAAAGCGGATAACACGGCCTTCATGGTCCAGCACCACGACCAGCGCGCCCACGGTGTCAAGAATTGCTGAAGCGACGTTGCGCTCTTCCTGTAACTGTTCTTCCGTACGCTTGAGATCGGTGATATCAAACGCCACACCATGAATGAAGGAAGGCTGCCCATCCTCCGTACGCATCATCCTGGCGTCGCAATGGAACCAGATCACCTGTCCGTCTCTTGCGATCACTCTGTAGGAGGACCGCAACGGTTTCCCGGAAAGAAACATCTGCGCCGCTTCAACGCTCCAGCGCTGCTTGTCTGCAGGATGAATCTGCCGATACCAGCGGACCGGGTCTTCCAGCCACTCTTCACGGGAAAAGCCCAGCGCGGCCTCAATTTGCGGACTCACGTACGCTTCGCCGATGCCGCGATCGAGATAGGCCATAAAAACCACCGCTGGAATCTGCTCCAAAAGCGCGCGATACTTGGCTTCCAGAATGGGATTTAGTTCCTCGGCTCCGCTTTCCGTACCGATCCTGAGCCCCGGCCGATCAAGTGAAGTTTCCCTTTCAAATATGCCGTTGACGAACACATTGGCCAGTTCAGCCAATACGGCTTCCGCTTCCGCCAGGTCGGGAAGCTGATCGTCTGGAAACGTGAACTTTGCGGAACTACTCATGAGATCAGGTGCGCAGAGAATCTGCTTTTTAATCTTTAGAAACCAAACACGCTATTCAATATTAAGATGCTCAGGTTTTCAGATGCGCTTTGCGGCGCCAACTTGGCTCCTTATTTAGAGAAGACTGAGTGAAGCGGCGTAATGCATGAATCGCACGGCCATAAGTCTGTACTGCGCTCGACGAAAGCAGTGATCCAGGTGGCTGGTCCATGAATGGCATGAATTTATCAGGAAAACCGGGCATAGTGCAGCCGATGCAAATGCCGCCGACGTTTGGACAGCCACCAATGCCTCCCATCCATCCCCGCTTGCCGACGTTGCATTGCACCACCGGCCCCCAGCACCCAAGTTTGACGATGCATAGCGGCGAACCGTATTCATCCGCGAACTCAGCCTGCTCATAGTAGCCGCCGCGGTCACAACCTTCATGGACCGTGCTGCCGAAAAGCCATGTGGGACGCAGCACATCGTCCAGCGGGATCATTGGAGCGCGGCCTGAGGCCATATATAAGAGGTAGAGCAGTGTCTCCATGAAATTGTCCGGCTGGACCGGACATCCAGGCACGCAGACGATCGGAATACCCGCACCGGATCGCCATTTCCAACCCAGATAATCGGGAAGCCCCATACAGCCTGTGGGATTTCCTTCCATGGCATGGATTCCGCCATACGTGGAACATGTACCGGCGGCAATGATCGCCCATGCACGGGGCGCAAGACGGTCAATCCACTCGCACGTCGTAATGGGCTGGCCTGTGACTGAGTCGGTTCCGAAAGAAGCCCAGTATCCTTCCTGCTTGTTGGTTTCGTCGGGAATGGACCCTTCCACCACCAGAATAAAGGGCGCCAACTGGCCGCGAGCGGCAAGATGGAAACGCTCCATAAATTCATCGCCGTTTTCAATGGCTAGAAAAGGATTTAGGAAATTTACTTTCGGAATCCAGGGCAGTCCGCCCGTAACGATGTCTTCTATACTCGGCTGTGTGGCAGCCGTCATGGCGATTGTGTCACCATCGCATCCCAGGCCCGCGGTAATCCAGAGAACGTCGATCTCGCTGATTGGGATTCCACCGATCGGCTCTAAGACGCGAGAAGCGCTTCCCTGGCGGACATCTTCATCGCCCATACGTCCGTTCTCCTGCGCAGAAGCCCGGAGCAAGATTCTGCTCCCTGCACGCGAGGATATTCTAACCTAAGCGACGGACGCGATACGCGCCTTCGGTCAGGCACATGCCATCCCGCTCAGCAGAGCAGACATAGAGAAACACACGCGAGCGGGATCACATGGCGCGATCACATGGTGCTGATTCTGATATAGCGCTTGATGTCAGGCGCCATGCTTGCGAACAAAGCGATCATACCTACGGACAAAGCGCTCCACATAAACTTCTTCTTCATTTCATTACCTCACACTGTGTGAACTGAGATGTTTCAAGACTGGACAGCCAGATCTCTGAGTTATGATGCAATGTTGGTTCGCCGGGTCTGCTGGAGGCTGACTGCCAACCTGCCGCATTCGCTACGAAAATTCCGGCTGCGCGTGCCAGCGACGATTTTCAACTGCTGGTAAACTGTTGATACCAATCACGCGGAGAGGTGTGTGAGTGGTTGAAACAGGCAGTCTTGAAAACTGCTGAGGTCGAAAGGCCTCCGGGGGTTCGAATCCCTCCCTCTCCGCCATACAGTTGCGCCGCATTGCCCAATAATTTTCCTTCTTTTTCTCTGACGGCCAAACGGCTTCGCTACTGGGAAAAATCGGCAGTCCCATTTTCACCGCCAGTAACCAGCTGAAATCGATCACCAGCGAATTCCGGTGGGCCGGGTTCATGGCACAAGCTCATCCAGCGCGATGGGAGACCCTCGGCTCATTTTTCTGTTGCAGCAAAATGGCATCCAACATTGCAGGAAAACATCATGGCACACATATCACACAATCGAGTAGCAGAACTCCACAACCTGGCCGCCCACGCCCACACCGCCGCGGCCGTTGCCCACGACAAAGGGGATCATCTGACCGCTCACGAACTCACCAAACAGGCGCACGAGCACTCTATGAATGCCCACAAGGCTTCTGAAGAACTCATCAAGGAGCATGGTAGTTCCAGCAAACATTGAGCCCGAGTCCCAAACTTGAAATCGGTATTCCCCGCCTCTCGAATTGCCTCTGATTCGTCACAAAACCGCAGCCTCCCCTTTCGGTATCGTAAGAAATTTCTAGGACCGTTTCTTAATGAGTTCTAACGCCTTCCCGTGCGACGGTGGTACTGCGCACGCATCGCCATCGGTAACTTGGCAACCCAGAGTTCCTGCCCGATAATCCTCGAAGGAAGTTCAACTACAAAAGTGCCGGGCCGAACCACGGTCAAGGTTGAAGTCGCGGTCCCCCCAGATTCTCAGCCAAAAAACTCAGCAATTTGCGAGGTCATTTTTCATGCGCCACCTTGTCCGCCGTTTAAGTGTCGGAGTTTGTCTCTTTGTTTCTGTTCTGCCGATTTCATTTTTCGGGCAGAGCCAGGGTTCAAAGAAGCCAAAGCACGCTTCCGTTAAGGCTGAGAGCAATATTCTGCACACTAGCGAAGGCCCGGCGCACAAAGTAAAAGGGCCTATCAGCAGGGACCGACGGACGCCTTCTGGACAGGCCAGTGGCGCAAATGGCGCAGGGGCCGTGCCGGTAGAGGCGCCCACTTTCCGAGTGATGAGCCATCCCCGCGAAGAGCATTTGATGCGGGGACATTCCTTTAGCGGCGATGTGCGAACGTTGCCGCAGGTGCCGCCGGAAAAGTTTGAGCGTCCGGAATTTGAAGAACCAAAGCTGACTCCTTCGATTCGACCGGGGACGCTCGCCAGCAGTCCTGCTCAAACCGCTCCAGTGCAGAGCGCACCTGGCCCCAGCACGCCTGCACCTGCGCCGGGCAGCAGCTTCGAAGGACTGGATTTCACCAATTGGGGCGCGGGGCATCCTCCCGATACCAATGGCGACGTTGGGCCGCTGTACTACATTCAAACCATCAATACAGCAATCGGCATTTACAACAAGAGCGATGGCTCCCGCGTAACGGCATTTATCTTCAACACATTAATGAGCCAGGGAAATTTCGGAAACCTGTGCGACACCAGCAATTTTGGCGATCCCGTGGTCTTGTATGACACCTTTGAAGACCGCTGGATCATCACCGATTTTGCTTTCAATTTGAGCGGAGGCAACGCGGTTGCTCCTGAGTTCCAGTGTATTGCTGTATCCAAATCGGGCGACCCGGTTGCCGGTGGCTGGAACTTCTATTCCATCCAGGTGACTGGCGGCTTCGGCGATTACCCTAAGTTCGGCATATGGCCTGACGGTCTTTATATGTCTGCAAACGTATTTGGTTTCGGGGCAGGTGGAGCCTTCCAGAATGTCCGCGTGTGGGCGCTCAACAAGGCCCAGATGTATGCCGGCACACCCACGGTTCAGGTGCTCTCATTCGATGCGCCCTCGGCGGAATTCACGTTGCTTCCAAGCAACGCCAGGCTGCAGACAGGTACGCCACCTGCGGGAAGCCCAAACTATTTCTCCGTGGTAGCACAATTCCTCAACGTGGTCAGCGTTTACAAACTCCACGCCGACTGGAACAACATTTCCACTTCCACATTCAGCGGACCACTGCAGTCCCTCACGTCGACAAGTTGGTCCCAACTCCTGGCCGCGAATCAAACTGAGCAATCGCCGGGCAATAAACTCGACACGTTGTATTTCCGGTTGATGATGCAGAACCAGTACACGAATATCGGCGGAGTGGAATCTCTGTGGAACGCGCATACCGTGGGCGCAACGGGCGCGACTTCAGCACAATCAGCGGTCCGGTATTACCAGGTGAAAGTGACCGGCGGCACCGTGGAAGCCAATGCGAGCCAAGCCTTCACCTATAGTCCTGACGCTACGGTTTTTCGCTTCATGCCTAGCGTGGCAGTGGATCGGGCAGGCGACATGGCAATTGGCTACAGTGCGACCAACGCCACGTTAAATCCGGCTATCCGCTATGCAGGTCGGCTGGCCGGCGATCCGGTGAATTCGATCTCGCAGACGGAGCAATCTCTCATTGAAGGAACGGGAACGCAATCGGGAAATTGCGGCGCTTCATGCACGCGCTGGGGCGACTATAGCGCCATGACGCTCGACCAGGACGGTTGCACCTTCTGGTACACAAACATGTATTACCAGACCACCGGACTAGCCTTCAACACGCGCATTGGTGCATTCAGCTTTCCCGGCTGCACGCCTGCGGTGAGCGGCGCGCTGCAAGGCACAGTTACAGCTTCCGGCGGCGGTCCCATCAGCGGCGTGACTGTCGCACTCGGAAGCCGAAGCACGACTACGGATGTAAACGGGACGTACAGCTTTGCCGGCCTTCCCTCCGGTACTTATCCGAATATTACCGCCAGCTTACCCGGCTACATTTCTTTAACGGTCGCCAATATCGTGATTAATGATGGTTTAGCGACTACGCAGGATTTCGCGCTAACGCCTGCACCGGCCAGTGGCTGCCTCACGGATACGACGCAGGCGGACTTCCAGGGCGGCATACCCACCAATTGCGACCTCACAAGCAGCCCTGGGGATATTACGCTGGTGAACGCCCCAAGCATTGATCAGCAGAACACGACTATTGGGAATAGCGGCGTTGGAATCACGATCACGACGTGGGGAGGTCAGACATTCACTCCCTCAGTAACCGGCCAGCTTGTTAAAGCCGATATCAATCTGTTCTGCAGCGGTTGCACCGGCACCACGCCAAATCTCACGCTCGCACTCAGGGCCACCAGCGGCAATTTGCCCACCGGGGCTGATTTAGCTTCAGCAACGATCACAGGGTTTAGCAGCGGAGCGGCTGTCTATTACACCGGCACTTTTAGCAGTCCCCCGACGCTTACAGCAGGAACAAAGTATGCGCTGGTCATACGCCCGACTGTAAATCCATCCCCCGGAACCTACGCGCTGACCCGCAGCGGTACTTCCACGGCAGGTTCTGATGTATATGCGGGCGGCACGCGAGTCTCCGGAGCCACCAGTGGCACGGTCTGGTCCATTCCCCTCACGGGTGGTGTCTCGACCGATGCAGGCTTCAGGGTTTTCATACAAAGCGGCTTTGCCTCGTCCGGCAACTTCATTTCGGCGCTGAAAGACGCCAATCCAGCGCCGACTACAACGGCCAACTGGAGCACGCTTTCGTGGAATGCTACTACTCCTGCCGGTACTTCTATCCAATTCCAAATCGCTGCCAGCAACAGCGCAGCCGGCCCTTTCAACTTCGTTGGACCGGATGGCACCGCTGGCACTTTCTTCAGCAACGGCGGTTCACTGGCTCAATTCACGGGCAATCGCTACCTGAAGTACCAGGCGTCACTCAGCACCAACAGCGGCGCTGTCACGCCCACGCTTCAAGACGTTACCGTCTGTTTCAACGACACTCCCGGCACAACCCTCGTGGTGTCTGCCGCCTCGGGACCATTTGGCGGCACAGCTGATTTATCTGCGACCCTGACTTTCGGCGGCGCCGGGGTCAGCGGCGAGTCGATTGTTTTCACAATCAATGGGAACAATGCCGGCAGCGGAATTACCGACGGTTCGGGAATTGCGACAGTATCTGGGGTAAGTCTCACGGGAATCAATGCAGGCAACTATCCGGGTGTTGTGGGCGCATCGTTCGCCGGCGACTCCGGGTTTAGCGCCAGCAGCGGCTCAGCTGACCTGAATGTATTAAAAATTGATCAGACAATAACGTTTGGCGCATTGGGCGACAAGAATTTCGGCGATCCTGACTTCACTGTCAGCGCCACAGCATCTTCTAGTTTGGCTGTCACTTTCGCCGCTAGCGGAAATTGCACTGTGACCGGTTCCACTGTTCACATCACCGGCGCTGGCTCCTGCACCATCACCGCTTCGCAAGCGGGCGACACCAACTACAACGTGGCGACGGACGTCCCGCAATCTTTCTCGATTGCCAAAAGCAGTCAGACAATCACGTTCGCTGCATTGGGCGGCAAGAATTTCGGCGATCCTGACTTCACTGTCAGCGCCACAGCATCTTCCAGTTTGGCTGTCACTTTCGCCGCCAGCGGAAATTGCAGTGTGACTGGATCGTTAGTTCACATCACAGGGGCAGGATCGTGCACCATCACCGCTTCGCAGGCGGGCGACACCAACTACAACCTGGCGACGGACGTTCCTCAATCTTTCTTGATTGCCAAAAGCAGTCAGACAATCACGTTCGCTGCATTGGGCGGCAAGAATTTCGGTGATCCTGATTTTGCGGTCAACGCGACGACCCCGTCAAGTCTGGTCGTCACTTTCACTGCCATCGGCAATTGCAGCGTAACCGGTTCCATCGTTCACCTCACCGGCGCCGGCTCTTGCACCGTCACAGCTTCGCAGGCGGGTGACGCCAACTACAATTCGGCGATAGATGTCCCGCAGTCGTTCACCATCGCCAAAGCCAGCCAGGCGATTACGTTTGCTGCGCTGGTCACCAGGAATTTCGGCGATCCTGACTTCACTGTCAGCGCGACTGCGTCTTCCAGCCTGGCGGTTAGTTTCATCGCTAGCGGCAATTGCAGCGTAACCGGTTCTACGGTCCACATCAGCAACGTGGGATCTTGCGCTATTACCGCTTCGCAGGCCGGCAGCAGCAATTTCAACCCTGCTGCGGATGTTCCGCAGTCTTTTGTGATCAATAAAGCCGTCCCGCTGGTTACGCTTTCCTGTCCTCTGGCCGGTTTTGATACAGCACCCCATGCCTGCACGGCTGCGGCCACGGGGATAGGCAATGTGACAGTCAGCGGATCTACAACTTTTACTTACAGCAGCAATCCCACTGCGCCCACGAATGCGGGTACGTATAGCGTGAGCGCCAGTTTCACCAGCGGCGACGGCAATTACGCCGACGCTGCGGGCAGCGGCTCATTAGTGATTGCCAAGGCCGTGCCCATTGTGACTGTGAGCTGCCCAGCCGGTGTCATCTTTGACGGCAACCCCCACGCGTGCACGGCGGCTGCTAACGGTATTGGCAATGCTGCTGTAAGCGGCTCTTTAACCCTTACCTACAATGCCGGTGCAGCGCCTTCAGGAGGCGGAACCTACGCGGTGATCGCAAGCTTCACCAGCGGCGACGGTAACTATACTGACGCCTCCGGCAGCGGCTCACTGACTATCGGTAAGGCAAGCCAGACGATCACGTTTGGCGCCCTGACAGGCAAGACATTTGGTGATCCGGACTTCGTGGTCAGCGCCACCGTCTCTTCTAGCCTGGCGGTTAGTTTTGCCGCCAGCGGCTCTTGCAGCGTGACTGGCTTCGCGGTTCATCTGACAGGGGCGGGCTCATGCACCATCACGGCGTCGCAGGCGGGTAACGCTAATTTCAATTCAGCGGCCAGCGTCCCGCGATCGTTCCTGATCAATCCCGGCGACGACTTCGCCATTATTCCCACGCTGCCGTCCGTCAACGTGACGGCCGGCCAGTTAGGCACGCAGCACATCACAATCACGCCTAATCCAGTTACGCTTACTGCATTGTCCTTTACCTGCTCCGGCCTCCCCGCAAAAGCAAGCTGTTCGTTTACGCCGAACCCCGTGCTACCCGGCTCGGCCCCAACGGATGTTGTGATGACTATCACCACTACGGCTTCTACAGCGGCAGCTTTGGAGCGGCCGCGCACTTTCTACGCCGCGTGGCTGGGGTTCTCCAGTTTGGGGCTGGTCGGTATGGTGTTCATGGGCGGACGCAGAAAGGGTCGCAAGACCGCAGGAATCCTGGGCTTCCTGGCAATGATCGTGGTATTAACGGCCGTCGGTTGCGGTGGCCGCAGCGTACAGCCTCCGACCACGATTTCTGGAACCCCTCAGGGTACATCCACAATTACCGTGACCGGATCAAATGCCGGCTTTACTCACGCCACAACTTTCACGCTGACTGTGAACTAGCGGTCCGTTTTGCGCCAGGGAGGTCGCAACCATGATCGGACAAGAGACAAGATTTGCAGCGTACTAAATCAAGCCTCTCAATTTTCGAGCCTCAATCGCAACGCAACGTCGCCAGAGGATCGACGCGCAAAGCGCGCAAGCGGGCAGCAAGCACGCTGCAAGTGCCACAAGAATCAAGATCGGCACGACCGTCAAGAATGTCAAAGGGTCCCTGGTACTGATTCCATAAAGAAGGTGAGACATCACACCACTAAAAACGAGCGCGCCAGACAGTCCGCTTAGGATGCCAAGCGCACTTAAGCTCATACCCTCTTTCAACAGCATGCTCAAGACGTCGCTTCACTGCGCCCCCAGCGCCATGCGGATTCCGATTTCCTGAGATCGGTGAGTCACCGATTGCAACATAACGCTGTACACGCCCAACGCAGCCAGAACAAGCGCCAACAAGGCATAGTCAAGAGAAGAGGAAGATGCCTGCGCCGCGACGCTTTTTGCCGAATTTGGGAAATTGCGATCGCGCGCCCGAGTTTTGAAGAGTCTAAGGAACAGAAGACTTTATGCCTGCGAGAGATGGGTTAAAGTAGCTCGGCGCCCCCTTTGGCAAGGGCCACGACGATGTATACGCCAGTCTTGAATATGAATGACCTCTATATTGGCACGGCGGGCTGGAGCATCCCGGGAATACATGCGCAGCATTTTGCCGGCGAAGGAAGTCACCTCATTCGTTATGCTCGCAAATTGAATTGCGCGGAGATCAACTCCTGTTTCTACCGCGAACATAAACTTGAGACCTATCGCAAATGGGCGGCAGCCGTTCCCGATGACTTTCGCTTTGCCGTAAAAGCGCCCCGAACAATCACGCACGAAGGCCAATTGCGTGTTCAAGGACATGAAGCTCTGAAGCTGTTTCTGGAGCAGACAGCCGCGCTGGGAGAGAAACGCGGGCCGGTGCTTCTGCAGGTGCCACCCAGTCTGGCATTTGACGTTATCTCGGCCCGGGCCTTCTTAACAATGTTTCGCGAACTCTATGTTGGGCCGGCGGTTCTTGAGCCCCGCCATGTGAGCTGGTTCGGCGAGGAACCTGAATCCGTATTGCGCGAATTTAGTGTGGCGAGAGTAGCTGCTGATCCTGCGCTGGTTCCGCAGGCAGCGTACCCACTAGGATGGCCGGGGCTGGTTTACTTTCGCCTTCATGGATCCCCGAAGCGGTATTATTCTGCTTATTCTGAAGATTATTTGTTGCGCCTGGCCGCACAGTTGCGGAAGATGTCCGCTTCGGCTCCTGCGTGGTGCATCTTCGACAACACGGCGTCCGGCGCCGCTCTGGCCAATGCATTAGAACTGATTTCGCATTGCGGCTGACCGGCGCAGAAAGCAGCGGGCCGTGGGAGGCCGAGCTCCGCGAATGCCCAAAAGTTGGAGCTCTTTCCGCGCCACCGAACAGGCCTATTCTTCATAAAAGAGAGCCGCTGGTTGAGACACTCTAATATCCAGCATCCAAGTATCAGCCATGCCAACAGAAGTAGCACTACCTGAAAAAAGGGTCGAGACAAAAGCACCTGTTAAAAAGCTTCGCTGGATCCTATTGGCCGGCGCTGCCTGCGCTGTCATATTGCTGGGCCTTCTGGCGGCGAAGTGGCCTTTCACCAGGGAAGCAATAACCAGACGCCTGGAACATGCATCTTCAGCCCGCGTGGAGATGCGTGGGTTTCGCAGCACTTATTTCCCTTATCCCGGATGTGTTGCGGAAGAAGTAGTGTTTCGCCCAAAAACTGCCGCAACGGGGGCGACCAAACCGCCTGATCCCATTATTACGATTCGCAAGTTGACGATTGAAAGCACGATTACCGGCCTGTTGAGCAAGCCGGGAAGAATCAGGCGGATCATTGCGGACGGTCTGCGGGTTCAGGTGCCGGCTGGCGGCACAAGCCTGCATACGGAAACTGGTTCGGAACGCGATCAGACCATAATTGACGAGCTTAGTGCCGACAACGCTCTCCTCGAGTTGGCATCCGGCCAGAGCGGTCAGGAAAAGCTTGTATTCCAGATTCATCATGTGGCTTTCCACAACATTGGCGGCCGCAACAAGATTCCGTTCCAGGTTTCACTTCGTCTTCCGGTTCTCCCCGGCGAAGTTCAGTCTGCGGGCGAGTTCGGCCCGTGGAAGGATGACAAAGGGACGGTACGCAGCACCGCAATTTCAGGCACGTACGCTTTAGATCGAGCGGATCTTGGTGTTTTCAAAAGTCTGGGTGGAGTGATTTCTTCCCGCGGTGAATTCTCGGGTACTCTGGAAAAATTGAACGTTGCTGGAGCCACGGACTCGCCGAACTTTGAAGTAAAAGAGAGCGGTCACCCCTTCCACCTGATCACGCAATTTCGTGGCGCCGTTGATATGAAAACCGGCGACCTGGTTTTACCATCTTTGCAAGCGCGACTTGGCAATACCAATCTGGTGGCAACTGCCAGTGTGTCCGGCATGCCCAAGACAGTAATCCTCAACGTGACGCACGGTCAGGGTGAAATACAGGACCTGCTTCTTCTCTTCTCGGACGCCAAAGCCTCACCTGTGCTGGGACCGGTCATTTTTCAGACGCAGATCGTGTTGCCACCGGAACATCGGCCATTTAAGGAGCGCGTGCAGCTTACAGGCAATTTTGATATTGCTCGAGCGCGCTTCACCTCGCTCAATACACAAAGCAGCATTGACCAACTCAGTGAACGGGCTGAAGGGAAAAAGGATAAGGGCAAGGACTATGACGAGGACGATGATACAAAGGGCTTTGAGCGCGTTCTCACTGACTTAAAAGGGCAAGTGCTGATGAAAAACGGCGTTGCGGCATTTTCGCCTGTGTCTTTCTCTGTCCCGGGCGCGCAGGCGGATATGAAGGGAACGTATAGTCTGCTCGACAAGCGTGTGAATCTGCGGGGCAAAATGCGCATGCTGGCCACCGTGTCACAGGCGACCACCGGAGCCAAATCCATCTTCTTGAAAGTACTCGACCCTTTTTACAAGAAAAAGGAAAAAGGCGCCGGGGCTGAAGTGCCGATCACAATGACCGGCACTTATGGCCACACGCACTTTACCGCCGGATTGAAATAACACCCGCCTTTATCGAGGATTCAGGTCCTGTACCATGT
>CAVROV010000005.1:0-924974 GCA_963723055.1 Terriglobia bacterium | reverse complement strand
ATACGTTTATAAGATCAACGGCAAGCAGCAGCCGTTTGAAGGCGAAGCAAAAGCCTGGTTCTCACAGTTCCTGTTGAGCCTGGAACGCAGCACTGGCTTCGCCGCCGATGCGCGCGTCCCAGCGCTTCTGGCCAAGGGCGGGCCCAACGCCGTGCTGGATGAAATCAGCAATCTGCAATCTGACTACGTTCGCGGCGTTTACTTCCGCAAACTGCTGGAACAACCCAAGCTGCCCTCTCCAGTGGTACAGCGCGTCATCAAGCAGGCCGGCGAGCAGATGCACTCTGATTACGAGATGGCGCGCATTCTCATGACGGTCAGCAAGCAATATGATTTGTCCGACGAAGGTTCGCGCGGGGCGTTCCTTACCGCGGCGGGCAAGCTCAATAGCGACTACGAGCATTCTCGCGTCCTGATTGAACTGCTGCGGCGGCCAAATATTTCCAAAGAAAACGTTGGTATGGCGCTGAACTCCGCCGGCAGCATCAAGAGCGACTACGAAAAGTCGCGCATTCTGCTTTCACTGCTCGACCAGAAGGCCTTTGACCAGTCGCAACTGGATTTCTATCTGAAGCTGGTGGCTTCGATTCATTCTGACTACGAAAAGTCCCGAGATCTCCTGGCCCCGATGCAGAAATACACCATGGCCGGTGACCAGATTAACCGCATCATGGACGCAACTTCCGGCATCGGCTCTGACTATGAAAAGTCTCGGCTGCTGCTCGGACTGGTGAAGCAAGGCAAATTTGATGAAGGTCAAATGACCAATTATCTAAAAGTAGTTGACTCCATGAAGTCTGACTACGAGCGTTCACGCAGCCTGTTGGAATTGATGCAGAACAACAATCTGAGCGGGCCATCCCTGACCAAAGCCATACAGAACATGTCGCGGGCGGGCAGCGATTACGAGAAGTCACGCGTGCTTACGACACTGCTCAAAGCCAACAAGCTCGATGAAAGCCAGATGAACTCTTATCTCGGAGTAACTGATTCCATGTCGAGCGATTTTGAGCGCTCGCGCTGCTTGATAGCGCTGATGGACCGCAACAAACTGAGCAATGATTCGGTTGGCAAAGTCCTGAACGCTGTCAGGCGCATTACGTCCGATTACGAAAAAGGGCGGGTGCTGTCTACGGTGGCGCATTCGTATCCACTGGAAGGCGTGTTGCGCGAAAGCTATATCAAAGCAGCGGACTCCATCCAGGGAGAATTTGAACGCAATCGCGCACTGGCAGCCGTGGTAAAGAGGGCGACGCTCTAGTTTTTCCGAAGGCTCGAGCGCAGCGGGAGATCCCTATCAACACCCAGCCGCAACGGCAGTTCATCGATAGGCACGGCTTCCTTGCTGTAGTTGCGCGCCCTTGAGAATCCTTGTTGGAATAGCGTTCCCTCGCTGTGCTCGCGATTACAAAGCAGGCGTAATGGCGATCGCCCGCAACGGACTGCCCGAGCCATTCACGATCTTCAACGGCGCAGCAATGACCACTGCCCCGGTTGGCGGCAACTGATCAAGATTGCACAAGCCAGCCAGACCGAATTTGCCACTGCCATGCATTACGTAGTGATTGGGAAAAGGTGGATCGAAAGAGGCAGCCCGGCCCGCGTCCGTTCCAACGGTCTCAACTCCAACGCCCAAAACATCCCGCTCTTTGGCCAGAAAATCTGAGCACTCTTTCACGAAGCCAGGGGTGTGCGGACCGTCTTCCTGCAGGTTGATGTATTGCTCAGGATCAGTGCGGCCTGACCAGCCAGTGCGCAGTAGCATCCACGCTCCAGCAGCGATGCGGCCATGGCTGCGTTCCCATTGTTTAACGCGCTCGACGGTAAAGAAAATTCGGATCTTTCTCCACGTCGGCGGTCACATCAATCACACAGGCGGGCCCAACAAACTTTTTAGGATTGATCTTATCAACGCTGTTTCCGGCAGGTCTTTGCCGCTGACCAGTGTATTGGGGCGTCAAAGTGCGTCCCGGTATGCTCGCCGTTTCAAAGCCGTTCCAGTACCAGGCGGTCCGCGACGTCGTAATGCGAAGCTCCCAGATTTTGAATGCCGGCGTATTCGGCCATTGCGAAGGAAGAGGAAGCAAAGGGGTCTGGGGGCTGAGCGGCTGCGTGAGATCAACTACGCGTAGCGCTCCGTGTTGAGTTGGGTAATGAGTTCAGCCAGGATATTGGGCATAGGCAACTCCTCCTACAAAGAGCACGATCCATCACGGAAGCACTAAAACACAGAGAACAACTTCTAAGACTCAAGGTTACATTGAAAAATGTTTCGAGTCTGTCGATCGGAGCTATGAAGACACTTATTCAGCTTTTGCCTTCTCCGTGTCTCCGTGCCTCCGTGGTGAGTTTTTCGATATACCGCTTGAACTGAAACCGATTTTCCAGCAAGGCCAATTCCGTCACGTATCCCTTCGGCCCAACAGCCTCGACTTTCGCAACGATGGAAGTGAGATCACTGGCACGCAGCGCATCATCAAAGGTGGGCGTGAACTCTTCTATTGTACGGACAGTCTTGGTCCGTGCAATGCCGGAAGCCCGAGCGATCCCTTCAAGATCGCTGCCGGTGGAAGTGGCAGTAGGAAAGCCACCGACCGAAAGCAGGCTCTCGTTGTCAAAAACAACATGCACCAGATTTTTGGGTCGGTAACGTGCCAGCGTTGTGTATCCGCCAAGATTCATCAGGATGGAACCATCGCCATCGAAGACCACAACCTTTTGCTGTGGCAGGCGAGCGCGAGACCCAGGCCGGTGGATGAACCCAGTCCCATAGCGTGCTGAAGGTAGAAAAAATTCGGCCTGTGGCCGAGCGACTGCAGTTCACACGCGACCGCTCCCATGATCGTCACAACCAGGCACTTTTCCAGGCTGTCGTAAATCGCCCGTCAGGCATTCCAGACGCTGCATCATGCGGGTTCCTCCCACATAAGTTCGCGCGTTAGAAGCAGCGCCGCTGGATGCAGACTGGCATAGGCCCAGGTTTGCGCTTCGGCAATGCGCTTCTCCACTTTGGCCGGGTCATCCAAAAATGAATACGGAATACCCAGGGCTCGCAGCAGTGGTTCCGTGGCGCCGCCCACCCTGGGTTTGCCAGGGATCGCGTTCGCCAAAGTGGCCGCGGTAACTGATGATCATGAGCAGTGGAATACGGTAGAGTTGCGCCAGGGACACAATCCCGTTGACGCTGGCGAGAAAGCCATGGTTCTGCATCAGCATGGCGGATTTCACGCCGGCAAAATGCGCGCCTGCAGAAATGCCCACGCCTTCTTCCTCTTTAGCCAAACGAACCAGGATCATGCTGGGATCGTCTTCCGCCATGCGAATCAGGTGTACCAGCCATGTCTCAGGCAAAGCAGAAACCAGTCCGACGCCGCATTTTTTCAGCGCGTCATAGACTACTCCGGAGTTCGCAAGAGAGACAGGCATTCAGGAAGGAAGTAGCTTACAGGAAGTCGAGGCATTCGCAAAGAACACGAGATCAGCGACGGTCCTGAGCCTGGCGCAGAATAACACCGAAACTGCGACCACCTAAAGCAAATCCCTGTTCAACTCGCCCAGTCACTATGAACTTTGCTGCCATTGCCAGGAACACCGAAATTCTGGTTGTAAACCCACATGCACCCGCCCCCATCATCAATTTGAAAAAAGCCATTCCCCAGGCGCTAAATGACTCGAAACGTCCCCCTTCAATATAATCGTCAAGCTTTGTGGCGGATGTAACTTTAGTTGAAGCGGTGTGCGAACCAACATTCAGGAACGAACCTCATGGTCGAGAGCGCAAACGTCTGGGTAGCATCTGAAGCAAGAGGTGAAATTGCGCCAACTGAGGTCCACATTTGGCGGGTCGGTCTGGCTCGGCCTGAAGTCGACATACGCTGGCATCGGCAATTCCTCTCACCCATTGAGGTCGAAAGGGCCGATCGCTACTATTTTGCCCGGGACCGCAACAGATTCACTATCGCCCGCGGCGTGCTGAGGCAATTGCTTGGAGCCTATTTGCACCTTGCCCCACGCGTGATTGATTTCGTGTATGGAGCGCAGGGAAAACCAGATGTGGTTGCGTCCCAGAATCCTTTCCGGCTTCGCTTCAACCTTTCCCATTCGGGTGAGTTGGCTCTGGTTGCACTCTCTCTTAACCTGGAACTGGGTATCGATCTGGAGCAGATCAAGGCCGACTTTGCCGGCCTGGAAATTGCCACACGCTTTTTTTCGCCGGAGGAATGCGCAAAGCTGAAAGCTCTGCCGCCGGATGTACGCGTGGACGCTTTCTTCAACTGTTGGACCCGCAAAGAGGCATACATAAAAGCGCGTGGAGAGGGACTTTCCATTCCTCTTGATAGTTTTGAAGTCGCTTTCGCTCCCGGAGAGGAACCTGCGCTGCTGCAGGTCAAGACAGGTAATGATCGGCCCTCGCAATGGCGCTTCCACGCGCTGCATTTGGGGCGCCGCTATAAGGCTGCCCTCGCGGTGGAAGGCAATGATCATGAGCTACGATTGTTGGAGTGGAACCCAAACCATACAACCGACTTGCAAACACTTCCGAAAAGTCTGTGATCGCCGTCTTCGAACGATTGCCGCTTCTGAAAAGCAGGTCTACTTGCCCGTGAACGGCAGGTGCAGTTTCGGGCAACTCTGTGAATTTCCGGACGAAACTCATCAGCCAGATTGCTTGTGATAAAGCCGGTCAGCGCGAGCGCGCTACGGCTAAGCCCGTGAGAAGCATTCGCATAGGGATCGGGCAGATAGGCATTGCCAACAAAGCCGCCAGCAAACGCGCCCGCCACGTTCGCCAACGCTAAACGCGGACGCCCAGCGTCACTGCGATCGATTACAACATACCGGACTGCGTTGAAAGTGCGGGCGAAGAAGTTTCTGTTGCTGGACGTGAAATAACGCGGGTCTTCATGTAGCATCGAGGCAACAACGAACTTTCCACCCTGAACCGATGCCCAACTGGCCATGAAGTCGCCATAGTTACGGGCAAAGCCGGGAAAACCCTGGCGCCACTCCGGCGGATAGGCCTTCGGTGGATTCGCCATCGTCAATCCGTCATAAAACGCTGCCACGGGATAAATGCCCGGACGAAATGATTCGACGGCGAAGTAACGCAGCTTCCCTTTGACATTGAACGGAACAGAGGACGCCGGGTTTCCCACCGTACTGCTCTGATCGGCGGTAGGTTGAGAGACAGGGGGCTTAGTTTCATTCGTCGGAGAAGTTGGAGTGGCCTGCGGGCGAGGTCTCTGATCCGGGATTGCCACCGCAGCGCTTTCCCCCTGTGTCTGCGTGGTCTGCGCGTTTGCTTTTTGCATCAAGCACGATGAAGCCAGAAACAGTAGTAGACACACGGGCAGCAATCTATTTGTCATCTCAGCATCAATGGTACATCACTGGCGCTCGGAATATTGCTTGTCTGGTCGTGATGGCTTGTTAGCGGGCGAATAAACCCCACGGATAAGGTGAGTAATGACAGTATTAGATTTGGTGGAGCTAGTCGGGATCGAACCGACGACCTCATCGTTGCGAACGATGCGCTCTCCCAGCTGAGCTATAGCCCCATATGGATGGGAAGTATTACAGAAGAGATTTTACCAGCGGGGCGCGATCTCACAAAATCGAAGGCGCCCCACGAACCTCGCAGCGGGCTTTATCCCCGCCTGCCAATCATTCCAGCCAGCACGTTAGGGAAAAAGCGCTTGAGATACACCAGGGACTTTTCTCGAGCGGCGGCGACAATAATTTCTTTCTTCTTTCGCGTAATGCCTTGCAATATCTGGCGAGCACAGTCATCCGCCGGCATGCCGTGGGCCAGTTCCGGGTCCATTTTGGCGTGTTTGTGGCCGTCGCCCCGGAGCGCGGACAAGCTGATGTCCGTGCGAATGTATCCCGGGCAAACCATGGTGACGTGAATTCCGTTGCTTTCTTCTTCTGCGCGAAGAGCTTCAAAGAAGCCATGCAAAGCGAATTTGGTGGCGCAATAGCCGGAACGCATTGGCACTCCGAACTTGCCGGCTACACTGGAAATCACGACAATGTGTCCGCTCTTTTGCGCAAGCATGGAAGGAAGCACAGCGCGCGCCATGGCTTCCGGAGCGAAGAAATTTACTTCCATCAGCTGACGATAGACGCTTTCGTCCGTTTCTCGCGTGCGCGATCGCTGGGTAATTCCCGCATTGAGAACCAGAAGATCGATGCCATTGAACAGGCTAAGCGCCAGCCGCGTTTTCTCCGGCAGTTCGGCAGCATTGGTGACGTCCATAGGCAAGATGCGAGTATGAGCCTCGCCGCCGCAGACAGTCTGCACGCGCTTCAACTCATCTTCGCGCCGCGCGGACAGGATCAGCTTCGCTCCAGCCTGATGAAATGCCAACGCCAACGCTTCACCAATACCAGACGACGCTCCGGTAATCCATACGCGGCGGCCTTGAAAGTCCATGGCTTATTTTGCTCCCGCCAGATCGACAGTCGCAGCAAAGAGAAACTGCACAAATTTGCCGAAGCCTGCGATCTGAATACGTTCGTCATTTCCGTGAATGCGCTTTAGGTCTTCCGCGCTCAAGACAGTACCGATGTCATAGGCCTGCACGCCCTTGGCACGCAGCTGAGCAGAATCGGTAGCACCCACCTGCATAATGGGAATCGTTGGCGCGCCTGGAAAAACCTTTTGCGCCGCGCGTTCCAGGGCGTGGAACCCATCGGTGTCAAGTCCTGAAGGCGGCGTGGCGGGACGAGCGTTGGTGTTTTCCGCATCAACAAAAGTGATGGCCGGATCATTGATCACCTTGGCCAGCGCGGCCTTGAGCGCGTCCATGTTTTCATCGGGCAGGGCACGAACGTCAAATCGCGCCTCAGCCTCCGCGGGAATCACGTTGGAGCGAAAGCCGCCCTTGATGATCGTCGGAACTAGTGAAGTGCGGAGCATGGAGTAATAGGACGGTTGCGTCTCATGCAGCTTCTGCTGCACTGTGGGATCTTCCACGTGGGAATACAGCTGAGCCTTCTCCGGAATACTGATGCTTGCCATTTGCTGGAAAAAGCGGCGTGTGGTCTCATTCAGGCGCATGGGAGCTTCCCACCGCGCAGTCTTGTCGACGGCAGCGGCAAGATGTGCGATTGCATTATCCAGCCGCGGCGCCGACCCGTGGCCGCTGGTGCCCTTGGCAATCATAGAGAATCCGCGCGGAACCTTCTGCGTGGTGGAAATAGCTACGTACTGCGTCTTGCCATCTTCTTCAGGAACATCGCCACCTTCGTTGAGCGCATACTCACAGGCGATTTCGTCCCAATGCTTTTCCACCATGAAATCGATGCCGTACTGGCTGGTTCCCTCTTCACCCGCTTCGGCCAGCAGGATCACATCACGATCCAGCGGGACCTTCATGCGATGCAGCAGCAAGAAAACCTCAAGGTTGGCGGCATCCATCGATTTGTCGTCGACTGAGCCGCGGCCGTACATGTAGCCATCTTTAATGGTGGCGGCGAACGGGTCCACAGTCCATTTGTCGCGCTCCACGCCGACCACGTCAAGGTGTCCCATCAGCAGCAGCGGTTTCTTCTTGCCGTTGCCCTTGAGGCGCGCAACGACATTGCCACGGCCGGGTGCAGACTCGAATATCTGGGCGGTGATTCCTTCCGCGGCCAACACGCCCTTGATGTACTCAGCGGCGCGCGTTTCATTGCCGGGAGGATTGCTGGTGTCGATCTTCACGAGGTCGCCCAGGAACTTGACCGCCTCATTTTGCGCGTTTGCGTCAAGCTGGTCTTGCCCAATTGACGAACTTGAAAATAGCGAGATAACCAAGAAAGCTACGGCAGCAAATCGGAACATCTTTTGAGCACCTCTCAAAAACAAAAACGATTGGGTTGAGTCGCTGCCAGTTTAAATGGCGCGCCAGTGAATGGACGTACCTGATCATCAAAAAGTCCGACTGGAGCAACCTCACAGCTCGAATCAGCCTTCATTTGGCTATGTAATTCCCTTTTTGGCTTTAAAAGTACATCTGCCTAGCCTAGCCCTCAGTAACTTGTAAAGAATATAAGAGAGGGCTAATCTGAGCCCAAAGCTTGCCCAAAAGATAGACTCCCCCGAGCAATTTAAGGAGAAGTTCACGTGAATACATCCACATTAAACTCCACCTACGACTTTCGTTTGGTGGCACTCTCGGTGGTCATTGCAATTTGCGCATCCTATGCAGCGCTTAATCTTGCAGGGCGGGTAACCGCGGCGCGGAACGGTGCAAGGATTGCCTGGCTCATGGGGGGCGCAGTGGCCATGGGCACGGGCATTTGGTCAATGCATTACACGGGAATGCTGGCCTACCATTTGTCGGTCCCAGTCTATTACCACATTCCGACTGTCATTTGGTCGTTGCTAGCTGCCATAGTGGCTTCGTTCATCGCCCTCTTCGTGGTGAGCCGCCCGCGTATAAATTTCTTCCACGTAGCCGCTGGAAGCTTGCTGATGGCCGCAGGTATTTCCAGCATGCACTACATGGGAATGGCTTCAATGCGGCTCCCTGCCATGCATCACTGGGATATGACATTTGTGGTCCTCTCGGTTGTCATTGCGCTGGTTGTAGCACTGGCTGCGCTCGCCCTGACTTTTTTATTTCGAGAAGAGGGTCACGATAAGGTGCTCAAGGGCGTTTGCGCCATCATAATGGGTTTTGCGATACCAGCCATGCATTACACTGCGATGGCCGCCGTCACTTATAGCCCTATGCCAGATACGCCAGACCTGAGCAACGCGGCGGATATTTCTGTGTTTGCCAATGTAGCGATTATCGTGGTTACATTCGTGGTCCTTGGATCGGTATTCTTGATTCCGCGCGCGTCCGCGCCGGCACAGGAACCGGTCTCGTCCCAAGCGTAAGAGAAAGCGGCTCGGTAAAGAAACAGCCGCCGAAGACAGGATAACGTGGATTGCTTTTCGCGGAATCCAAAATCAGTCTTGTGGGGGGGCTTTAAGGCTCGCACCGGCTTGTTGCAGCACAGCCTTAAGCTTCTCCAGACTGAAAGCCCCGGCAGACACGCCACCCTGCGCCATGTCAGCCGAGCCTCCACCACGACCGCCAAGCTGGGCCATGGCGTCTTTCATGAGCTGGCCCATGTTGGATTTCTGGCCGGGGCTTTGAGCAAACACTAATGTCGGCTGGCCGCTGCCGGAGGCCAGCAATGCAATTACATTCGACTTTCCGGCTGTAAGCTTCTGCGCCAGCAGCTTGATGAACACTGCGTCGCGGTCGGGAAAAAATTCGCCAATCACCTGCGGAGTGCCCGTGGTTTTTCGGAGCAGATTTTCCGAGTAAAGCTCCGCCAATTCTTCCAACAGCTTGTGCTGGGCCTTGCCCGCGGACTTACCTTCTGCCAGCGATTTGCGCACCTGTTCCGGTACGTCATGAATGTGACTGGAATAAAGCGCCGCTGCTTCCGTAAGCGTAGTGTAATCGCGGCGAGCGATGCTCACAGCGCGCAGTCCACAGACAAACTCCACGCGCATACCCTGCTTCACTTTTTCAATCTTGCGCAACAGGATGCTGCCGATCTGACCGGTGGCGCGCACATGAGTGCCACCGCAAGCCGTAAGATCAAAATCCGTAATGTCGATCAGTCGCAGGTCGCCGGTTTGCTTGGGTGGAAGCTTGCGCAGGCCGAGCTGCCGCGCTTCTTCCAACGGCACAAAACGAATGCTGACTGGCCGGTCTTCGGAAATTACTTCATTGGTTATAAGCTCCGCCTTCCGCGCTTGCACTGCGGAAAGGCCGGCTGTCTCCAGATCTATGGTGCAGCTTTCTTCTCCCATGTGAAAACTTACTGTGGGCATGTTAAACAGCCGAATGAACGCCGCCGAAAGCACATGCTGGCCCGAGTGTTGTTGCACATGATCGCGGCGACGGACGGCGTCGACGCTGCCATGCACGAGCGTTCCAACGGCCAGCGACTCCGACGCAAAATGAAGGATGCGTCCGAGCTCTTCGTCTGCAACTTCGGTGATGGCAATCTGCTTGCCATCCGCCGCCAGCGTTCCCAAATCATGCACTTGGCCGCCGCTGGTGGGATAAAAGGCCGTGCGATCGAGCACGATAGCAGGTTTGCCTTGGCGCTCCAGCGATTCGACCACTCGAGCATCAAAGTCGTAGAGAAAAGAGTCGTGATAGTAAAGGCGGTCGGTTGCCATAGTGATTCTTATTGAAAAACTTAGGTGCTGATCTTCAGCGCTTGCGCTATCACATCGATATATTTCAGTCCTGACCCGGTATTGAAGAGCACGACTTTGTCTGTGGGCTTCAGGAATTTTTGATCCAGCAAAAGCTTGTAGGCCGCAAGTGAAGCAGCGCCTTCAGGCGAAGCGAAGACGCCTTCGCGGCTGGCCCATTCCTTAACCGCCTGAAAAATCTGCGCGTCAGATACAGCGATGGCGATCCCGCCGCTCTGCTTGAGAATATCGAGAATGATGTAGTCGGCGTAGGGCTTGGGCACGCGTAACCCCGCCGCAGATGTCTGCGCGCCTTGCCACATCTCGGCGACCGGCTTGTGTTCATTCCAGGCTTTAACCACCGGCGCACAGCCGGATGCCTGGACGGCAATCATCTTTGGGCGTTTGTAGCTGGCTGTTTTCTTGAGCCAGCCGAGCTGCTCCATTTCGTCGAAAGCCTTCCACATGCCAATGAGACCCACGCCGCCGCCTGTGGGATAGAAGATGGCATCTGGCAGCTCCCAGTTCAGCTGTTCGGCCACTTCATAGCCCATGGTTTTCTTCCCTTCGACGCGGAAGGGCTCCTTCAGCGTGGAAATATCGAACCAACCTTCAGCCTGTTTTCGCTCGTTCACCATACGTGCGCAGTCGGAAATTAAGCCGTCAACCAGAGTGACGTGTGCTCCGTAAGACTTGCATTCCACCAGGTTCGCCAGTGGCACATCTTTGGGCATGAAGATGTGAGCTTCAATGCCGGCTGCTGCGCAATAGGCTGCCAGAGCGCTGGCCGCGTTGCCGGCAGACGGAACCGCCAGCTTCTTCAGTCCGTATTGCCGCGCCATAGTCACAGCGGCGCAGAGGCCGCGAGCCTTGAATGAGCCGGTGGGGTTGAGGCCTTCGTCCTTTATAAAGACGTTCGGGTTCTCGCGGCTCGGTAGCATCGGAGTGAATCCCTCACCCAGAGTTACAGGCACGTCCCCGGGGAGGACTTCATGGTAACGCCACATGGTGGCGGGGCGTCCGCGGAGCGAATCCGGGGTGAACTTGCCTTTCAATGCTGCAAGATCAAAGCGCACATAAAGTGAGCCGCCGTCTTTGGGACAGATGGTCTGCGGCTGCGTGCCGCTGATATGTTCTCCGCATTTCGTGCATTCAAGGTAAGCGATCTGAGCCATGCGTGAGAGTTTAGCAAATGCCGGGCTTACTTCTTTTCCGCTCCCGCTTCGCGAAGCGAGCCAGGATCAGACAAATTCCTTGGAGAAGCTTTCTGCAAAGTATTCACCATGAGCCGCCCTGCGGCGGGCGTGCCGACTTTGCGCCTGATCACCACATCGCGGGCAGAGACTTTTCTGCCATAGACTTTCTCCGTGGCGCTGTTGTCCGGACGAAGGGTTGAGCCATCGAGCGATATGCCGGCAAAGAGGCCGCGTGAGCGGGAATAAGTAAGAATTTCCGCGTGCATAAGAACGTCGGTCGCCGCCTGGGCGTCCCGGCCTTTAGGACCGGCGGCAGCGGCGGCATCAGCGCCGAGTTTGACTTTGCTCTTCAGAATCGAATCGATGCCCTTGGGATTGACTACCAGCAGCACAAAGTCGGTTGCCTGTCCGCCAAGTTGAAAGCCGATGTTGCCGCCTTCCAGTGCAACCATCGCGGGAGGACCCCACACGCCGGTAAAGTTTGCACCGCCACGGCAGGTCATGGCGCCACGGCCATAGTTTCCACCGATGCCGACAGCAATTTTTTTCACCGAGGGAATAACAATCACGCACTCTGATTTGTCCAGCACTGACTTGGGAATGTTGTCCGGAATGTTCAGGATTTCCATCAGCACTTCCCCGGCGTGGCGTAGTCGGTCCGCTTCATGCTGCTGGGCGTGTGCGCTGATAGAAAGCAGAAGTATTGCAAATGTCGAAATCAGAACCTTTCTCATCGTCATTCCCTCTTCCCTTGCAAACTGCCGGCGTCTTGAACCAGCGTTTCCTGCTTCGTACGCGATCATATAAACTGTATCACCTCCGGAGGCTGCTAATGCGTTTGCCAGCGCGGTTCATAACGTTCCTGTTGTTCTTCACAGCAATCATTCCTGAACTGCAGGCACGAGTCGTTCGGGTGGAGATTACGTCGCGCACTGACATTCAGGAGGGCAAGCCATTTGGTAACGCAGGGGCCTATGAAAAAATCATCGGACGCGTTTACTTCGCGGTGGATCCGGCAAACTTGCACAATCGGCAGATTGTGGACCTGGACAAAGCGCCGCGCAACGCGAAGGGCGAAGTGGAGTTTTCCGCCGATCTTTATTTGCTCAAGCCAAAAGACATGGCCAAGGGAAATCAGGCTGTGCTGTTTGAAGTGTCGAATCGCGGCGGACGAGGGATTCTCTCCATTGTGAATGGCCGCGAGGGTGAGCTTGGCGACGGCTTCCTGATGCGCGAGGGCTACACGATCGCCTGGGTGGGATGGCAATTCGATCTGTCGAGCCAGGGCGAGCATTTGCGATTATCCGCTCCTGTGGCCCATGATGCAGACGGAAAAGAGATTCGCGGTCTGGTACGTACGGATTTCACTCCTGCAGAAAAGCGAAACGATATGCCGCTGGGTCACATTTTGCTGGGTCCTGACGGCGGTAACGGTTATCCGGTTGATGATGCGGCGAGCAAGGAGAATGTTTTGACCGTCCGTGACACACCAGCGGGCCAACGACAAATCATTCCACGCAGTGATTGGAGCTTTGGGCACGTAGTCGAGGGCAAACTAACAGTTGATCCGCACTATGTGCATTTAAATACCGGTTTCGTTCCCGGCAGGATTTACGAGTTGGTCTATATCGCAAAAAATCCGGCAGTCGTGGGAGTGGGACTGGCCGCGGTACGCGATTTCCTTTCCTATTTGAAATACGATCGCCAGGCAGTGGCGCCTGTAAAACGCGTTTATGCCGTCGGGATTTCCCAGAGCGGGCGCTTTCTGCGCCACTTTCTTTACCAGGATTTCAACGCTGATGAGCAAGGCCGACAAGTGGTGGATGGGATGATCGCGCACGTGGCCGGCGCGGGACGCGGTAGCTTCAACCATCGATTCGCGCAGCCTTCGCGGGATGCGCAGCCGATGTCGAGTATTTTCTATCCCACGGATCTGTTCCCATTCACGGATGTCCCGCAAACCGATCCAGAGACAGGTGAAACAGCGGGTCTGCTGGATGCGGCCAACAAATCCAAGACCGCACCAAAGATTTTTTACACCAACACCTCGTATGAATATTGGGGACGCGCGGCGGCGTTGATTCATGTTTCAGGTGACGGTAGGAAGGACGCGGGGACTCCGGAGAATGTGCGGATTTATTTTCTGGCCGGCTTGCAGCACTTTTCCGGCGCCTTTCCTCCAGCAAAGTCCACGCCCGGTTCTCCGGAATACACCGCGCAGCAGTTGCAAAATCCTAATCCTATCCGCTGGTATTGGCGCGCTTTGATCACTGACATGAATGAATGGGTAAAAGACGGAAAGACTCCGCCAGCCAGTACTTATCCCACGATCGCGGACAGCACACTGGTGTTGCTCGAAAAGTACAATTTTCCCAGGATTCCCGGCGACAATACTCCACGAGAGGAAAATCTGGCGTATCGGCTGGACTTTGGCAAACAGTGGAAACAAGGCATTATTACAAATGAGCCACCAAAGCCCGGCAAGCCCTTTTCCGGATTTGTTCCCCAGGCTGACCCGGATGGCAACGATCTGGGGGGTGTGCGGCTGCCTGAGCTGCAAGTTCCGCTGGCCACCTACACAGGGTGGAACCTGCGCGATCCGAGCATCGGGGCGCCTGAGCAGCGTGTGAGTTTTCTGGGATCGTGGATACCGCTGGCGAAGTCAGCAGAAGAACGTAAGAAGTCGGGTGATCCGAGACTGTCGATTGCGGAGCGATATGCCTCGCAAGAGGAATATATGGGCAAGTTCGAGCAGGCAGCAAAGAAGCTCATTGAGCAACGGTTCCTACTGCAGGAAGACCTGCCCGCGATGCTGGAGCGGGGCAAGCTGGAGTGGAAGACGATTGTGGAGCAGTAAGTTTATAGTTTTGAGCACGACAGGATTTGTACAACAATCCTGCATTTGCGGTATGATTCGCGGTCAGCCTTCCTAATCACCCGCAGGAGTATTCCTAATGAAAACACTTTTTAAGATGATGTTTATTCTGGTTCTGGTGCTGGGCCTTTCTGCTCTGCTAATGGCGCAGAGCAAGACAGGCGACCGTTCGAAGAAAAGCACTGGCGCTAACTCCCAAGCGCCGCAAGCGAACGCCGACAAGAAGACGTCTGGCGATGGCGACAAAGATGGCGGAAAATCAACCACGCCAACCAAACTCGAGGACAACAAGTCTAAAGACCCGCTGGAAAATGTGAAGTTCCGCAACCTGGGCCCGGCGGTGGGCGGCGGTCGCGTAACGTCCGTGGTCGGCATTCCCGGCAAGCCCAATGTGTATTACGTAGGCGCGGCGGGCGGCGGCGTTTTCATGACGCAGGATGGAGGACTTTCCTGGAAGGCGATCTTTGAAAAGGAATCGACTGCTTCCATTGGCGCAATTGCGCTGGCGCCATCGAACCCGAACCTGATATGGGTGGGCACGGGCGAAAAAAACATCCGCAATGACGTGATAACGGGCAAGGGCGTCTTCTTCTCTCCTGACGCGGGCGCCACATGGAAGCACATGGGACTGCGTGATGCGGGGCAGATTTCGAATATCGCGATTGATCCGCGCGATCCCAACACGGTTTTTGTGGGGGTGTTGGGGCATGCATGGGGTCCGAATGCCGATCGCGGTGTTTTCCGCACCACGGACGGCGGCAAGACCTGGCAGAAAGTTTTATTCGTCGACGAAGACACAGGCGCAAGCTCGCTGATCATGGATCCGGGCAATCCCATGGTGCTGTTTGCGGGAATGTGGCGTGTACGAAGATATCCCTGGGCGCTCGACTCCGGTGGAACCAGCGGCGGCATTTTCCGGTCGAGCGATGGCGGCAATACATGGAAGAAACTGACCGATGGTCTGCCGACGGAGCCTACGGGACGAATCGGGCTGGGCGCAGCGCCGAGCAATCCGCGGCACATTTACGCGCTGGTGGAGAACAAGAAAGGCACGCTTTACGATACCAACGATCTGGGCGACCACTGGAAGATGGTGAGCAACAACCATAACCTGGCGGCACGCGGATTTTATTTCAGCGAGCTGATGGTGGCGCCGAATGACGAGAACAAAGTTTATTTTCTCTCATTCAACGTCATGCTTTCTGAAGACGGCGGCAAAACGGCGCGGAATATAACAGCGCGCGTCCATGTGGACCATCACGCATTGTGGATCGATCCGGAGAACCCGAACCGGATTATCAACGGCAACGATGGCGGAGTTTACGTGAGCGGCGATGCGGGAAAGACTTGGCGCTACCTCGACAACCTGCCGATTGAACAGTTCTACTCCGTAGCCGACGACGACGAGACACCTTATAACCTCTGCGGCGGATTGCAGGACAATAACGGTTGGTGCGGTCCTTCGAACAGCCTGAGCCGCGGCGGCATCAGCGGCTTTGAGTGGTACACGGTGACCGGCGGCGACGGCGAATACGTTGTCCCGGCGCGCGGTAAGGGCACTCACGTGATCTATACGGATTCGCAGAACGGGTCCATCCAGCGCGTAAGCAATGAGACCGGCATGTCGAATTTTATTCGGCCATATCTGCAAGGCGTGCAGTCGATGAAGCCTTCCGACTTAAAGTATCGGTTTAACTGGACATCGCCCATCGCGGTTTCTGCCACCGATCCGAATGAACTCTATCTGGGTGGCAACGTGTTGTTTCATTCCACCGATGGCGGCAAAAGCTGGAATCCCATCAGCCCTGATCTGACGCGCAATGACAAGACCAAGCAGCAAAGCAGCGGCGGCCCGATCTGGCTGGACCTGAGCGGCGCGGAGACGGTAGGCGCGATCCTTTCCATGTCAATATCGCCGGCGGACCCAAAGACGATCTGGGTGGGAACCGACGACGGCGTGGCGCAAGTCACGCGCGATGGGGGAAAAACCTGGAGCAATGCTACTGCAAACATCGCCAACCTGCCGCAGTGGGGACGCCTGCAACAAGTGGAGGCTTCGCCCAGCGACGTCAATACAGCTTATATCGCGGTGGATTTTCACGAGGTAGAAAATAACAAGCCCTTCGTCTACAAAACACACGATGGCGGTAAGACATGGACTTCAATTGCCGCCGGCCTGCCGCGGGATGATCCCGCGCGCGTGATTCGGGAAGATCCCAACAAAAAGGGATTTCTGGTTCTGGGCACCGACACGAGCCTGTTCTATTCGAGCGACGAAGGCGCACACTGGACGCAAATCAAGAGCAACTTCCCCACCGTCCCGATCTATGACATTAAGTTCATCAAGAAATCGCACGACCTGGTGGTGGCGACGCACGGACGCGGACTCTTTGTGATGGATGACATCACGCCACTGGAGGAGAGCGGCGCGGAACTGGCGCGGAGCGACTTCCATCTATTCCCAATGTCTCCGTCGGTGAACTGGCACAACTGGAACAAACACGGTTTTGCCAGCGGCGGATACGTGGCTCCCAATCCGATGAATGGAGCGGTGCTCACTTACTGGCTACCCAATGAAATCAAGGAAAATGCCGGCGCTTCCCCGAAGCGGAAAGCCAATGGCGAGACGGCGGTAAAGATCACCGTGACAGACAGCAGCGGACAGGTGGTCCGCACCATGTACGGACCGACGAAGTACGGCCTCAATCGTGTGGCGTGGAACCTGCGTTACGACGGACCGAAGAAGCTGAACTTCCTGCCTCCGCCGGAAGGACTGGATGACCAGGATTTCTTCTTTGATCCCAGCATCGGGCCAAATGCGCTGCCCGGCACATACAAAGTTGCGGTGACGGTAAACGGCAAGACGGAAACGCAGGCGGTGGATTTGCAGGGCGATCCGCGTTTTAAGCCTGATGCCGAAGGCATGCGAGCACAGTTGAAGCTGGGGCTGGAATTGCGCGACGAGGTCTCCGCTCTGCATGAAGCTCTGAACCGGCTAAACGGCCTGCACAAACAAATCACCAGCCTGGAAGACCTGCTGACTTCCGATGAAGGCCAGGAAGGCGCGACGAACGCCTCTTACAAACCTGTACTGGAAGAGGCGCGGGCGCTGGACAAGAAGATCACGTCGATCCAGGAGCCTCTCTACAACAATGACATTCAACCCGGCAGCCAGGACGATGTCCACTATCTGCAACGCTTCCAGAATCGCCTGCAAGGGGTGATGCGCGGCGTGATGGGCGGCCCGGGAGAAGCGCCGAGTCCATTGCTGGTCGAGGAAGCGACGGAAGTTCGCAAAGAACTGGAAACACAACTGGCGCAGGTGAATACGTTCCTGAACACTGAAGTCGCAGCGTTCAACAAGAAAGCGACGGAACATGGTTCGAGCACGCTGTTTGCGGGCGGCCCAATTCAGATCAAGTCAGGCTCGGGCGCGGCATCAAGCGCCAGCACGGGCAATGAAGAGGAAGATAACGATCAGGACTGACTCTAGAAAGCGTGGTTCAATAATCAAGCGCGGCCGTATAGGCCGCGTTTTTTTGCAGTAAAGAGGGCATGTGATTGCCGGTACGAACTGATGCGGTTCGATCCGTGAGTTGAACCAGGATGGCGGATCACTTCGCCGAGGTGAGAAAGGAGTCCGCAAAGAATTCCTCTGCTGGACGAATCCGGGCGTTACCGAATTGACTGCGCCGATCAGTTGAGCCAGAAGGGCGTTTAAGCTGCTCGAATTCAAGCCGCTCTGCAATCACTACTCCCAGTTGCTGGCAGTTAGCCTGAAGGACATTCAGATGTTCAGGCGTAAACGAATCAGGTTGCAATCCGTAGACAGCCAGAACGCCAACCGTACGCCCGGAAACCGCCAAAGGAAGGGCCAGGGCCGAGCGCAGGACAACGCTGTTCCGGGGGCCGTCAAGACCCGGCTCAACCGTAGGATTGCCATTCAGAATGTAGTTCCCGGTTTCCGCCACCCATCCTGCCATGCCCTGTCCCATTTGAATTCGTAAAGACGAGAGTTGGCGGAAATTTTCTCCCAGAACAAAACGGGGGAAAAGAGAGTCGCCCCGTACAACAAAGACCACCACCGCATCAAAGGGCACCAGATTACGCAGGCGGAGGGCGGAAGTGGAGAGCGCTTCTTCCAGAGTAAGAGGCTCCGCCGAACGACTCAGGACGTCAACAAGGCTGACAGAAGGCTGTGTGGTTGCCGCAGATGAGACGGTGGAGGCAAAACCGGCATCGGGCGCGGCGCCACGTTCAACTTTTACATCAAGCGAGAGCTTCGGGCGCTCGTCTGTTGTTTGTGAGCAGGCAAGGCGTTCTAATTCGATATAACGAGCGTGCAACGCAGAAACAACGCGAGGATCAAAAGCTTTTCCGGATTCGCGGACTACATGCGCCATGGCTTCATCCAGCGGCAGGGCGCGGCGATACTGGCGATCTGAAGCGAGAGCGTCAAGGCAGTCGACGGCGGAAAGAATGCGAGCGCCAATAGGAATGGCCTCTCCGGAGATGCCGTCGGGGTAGCCGCTTCCGTCCCACTTTTCATGATGCGAATGAACAATGGGCGCCACAGGATACGGAAACCTGACTTGCTCAACAATCTCCGCGCCCACAATGGGATGGATCTTCATTTTTTCAAATTCTTCCGGCGTCAACTTTCCCGGCTTGGAAATGATGTGCTCCGGCACAGCGAGCTTGCCGATATCGTGCAGAACGGAGGCTGCCTGCAACGCCTGCATTTCCTGCGGAGACAATCCCAGGTCTTTGCCCAGTTCCATGGCATACACGCGCACACGCTGCAGATGGTCGCCCGTGGTATGGTCTTTGGCTTCAATCGCCAGGGCCAGAGTTTCAATGGTGCGCAGATTGAGCGCTGCCAGATCTTCGAGGTGGCGCTTTTCGTCTTCCCAGCGGCCCAGGTGCATGCAATAGGACCGATAAATCACGTAAACGGCCGGGAGCACCAGGATGGACATCTCCCACCCGGCCAGACGGTTCACAAACTGTATGAGTCCTGCGATAGCCGCGCCGATCAGATAGTAAGGAAATGTCCAGGAGTAGCTGGCGTCCCACTTCTTGATGATGGAAGAGTTGTCGGCAAGAGCGACCACCATAGCCACGGGAATGCTATTGAGCAGGAAGAAAACAATCGCTGCTACCAGCAAGGGCAGTGGAGGCTTGCCATGGAAAACATGCTTGAGCAAGACCTCGTAGGTCCAGTAAGTACAGGTGATGGCCAATGAAAGCTGAGACAAATTAAAAGCAAAATGGATAAAGCTGAGGCGCTTTTTCGTTCGCCAGAAACACTGCACCACAGTGGCGAGCGCGGCCAGCGCCAGCGTTTCAGAGATCGTCATGTTGCAAATGCCGACAAGAAAGAAAACAAAGACGACGGAGACCGTTCCTTCAGATCCTGGCAGTACCGTTTTCAAAAGCGAAGCAACAATCGTGAGCAGCAGATAAGAAAGAAACAGCAGGCTATGGCTGCTGTGCCAGGGAAGAACTCCGGCGAGCAGGCAGAGAGCGCCAGCGGCACAAACAAAAAACACGAACGGTCTGGCTCGAGTTGGAACACCCGCCATTTTCTGCCCAGTATCCTCAGCACTTTGAATTGCAATGGAAGAAGCGCTGCCACATTTTTTAGCGAAAACTAATTTCAAGCTAGAGCACTCTAGTAACCACCCGAACCAAAAGTGCCACCCGGGTGTGACGGCAGTGTCACAACGCTGTGACAGAAAGATAAGGGCGCGCGTGTCGGCTGAATTCAGGTCTTTAGCAAACCTTTAAGAATCAACATGTTACTTATGTACCCACGATGGCCAAGGGCTTGCATTGGAGGATGTATCACTTACTTTAGTTTTCAAGAGCAAACTCTATGAGCAAACGAAATTTGATGATTTTCCTGATGGTGCTGGCGATGCCATTGGCCATGTTCGCAGACAACAGCAAGATTTCACCGGATTTGCAAAACTCCAGTTCTACGTCCCAGCAGCGGGTGGTGGTTCAATACGCGCCGGGCACTCAACTGAGTTGCAACGGGTTGCTGGGGCTGCTGGGTTGTGTCTTGAACGACGTGGTTAAGCTGGGCGGCGCAATTCTGGGGCAGCTGCCTATCGTAAATGGATTGGTAGCTTCGCTCGACCATAACGGGATTGTGGCGCTTTCCAACCAGCCCAACGTTGTCTACATTAGCAAGGACCGCCCTCTCGCGCCATTTTTTGATAATGCCGCGCCTGCCGTGAATGCGCAGGCCGCATGGAATTCGAATCTTACAGGATCAGGAATCGGCGTGGCGCTGATCGATAGCGGCGTGAACGCGCACCCTGACCTGCTGACGACCGGCTTTGTGCCTTTTTCAAGAGTTGTATACAACCAGAGTTTTGTAGCAGGAGATTCAAGCACCGCCGACGCTTATGGTCATGGCACACACATCGCTGGCCTGATTGCAGGCGATGGTTTGAGTTCAACTGGTTTCATTTTCTCGCAGACTTTCAAGGGCATCGCGCCGGGCGCGAACATCGTAAATTTGCGCGTTCTGGACGCGAATGGCAGCGGCACAGACAGTCAGGTGATTGCGGCAATCAGCCAGGCAATCAGTCTGAAATCGAAATACAACATCAAGGTTATTAACCTTTCGCTGGGCCGCGGCGTATTTGAAAGCTATAAGCTTGATCCGCTGTGCCAGGCGGTAGAAAAAGCGTGGAAGAACGGCATCGTCGTGGTGGTGGCTGCGGGCAACAATGGACGCTATCTGCCGACCGCCGGATATGCGACCGTGACATCGCCAGGCAACGATCCTTATGCGCTCACCGTTGGAGCCATGAAGCCAATGGGGACACCGGAACGCGCGGATGATCTGATAGCAAGCTACAGTTCAAAAGGGCCAACACTAATCGATCACGTGGTGAAGCCTGACCTGGTAGCGCCGGGTAATCTGCTGGTATCAACGGAAACCAGCAATACAACTTTGTTCAAGACCGAGCCGGCCAATCGGGTGCCATACAGTGCATATATTTACGGAGGGCCGTCAAGCGCCTCAAACTTCTATTTTGAATTGAGCGGCACCAGCATGGCAACCGGAGTGGTGAGCGGCGCCGTCGCTGACCTTTTGCAAGCGCATCCACTGATGACGCCTGATCAGGTGAAAGCCAGGTTGATGAAGACCGCGTCCAAGACATTTCCCACAACCAGCAGCGTCTATGACGCAGCCAGCGGCATCACTTACACCAGTCATTACGACATTTTTACGGTCGGCGCAGGGTATGCAGATCTGGCAGCAGCGCTGGCCAGCACTGAATTGTCCAGTGGAGCGGCCATCTCACCGACCGCTGTCTATGACTCAAACACCGGCAACGTATCCCTGACGAGCGATCCGTCGTCAGCCTGGGGAACAAAACAAGCGTGGTCCGGGCCTGCTGTTTGGGGGAATACACAGTTTGTCGGGGGCAGTGCAATTATGTGGGGCGCCAACTCAACCAGCGGTTCCGCGATCATGTGGGGTGCTTCCGGCCTGTCGGGCAGCGCCATCATGTGGGGCGCGTCGAACTCTTCGGGATTTTCAGCCATATGGAGTGACGCCATCATGTGGGGCGCCAGCGGACAAGGGGCCACCGCCATTATGTGGGGGGCCGGCACAGACAAGGGAGAGTAGAACAGAGCAGGTGATTCAGGTTTGGTTAAGGCGTGGCCGATGAGGTCACGCCTTTTTCTTTTGGTGATTGTGCGAAAAAAACCGCCGGTTTTTGACCGGCGGACTGAAAGGAGGAGATGTTAGAACTAGAACCGTATAGTCCCGCCAAACACAATTCTGCGACTGGCAGAAACTGGGAAGTTGATGGTTGCGGGAACATCGTTGGTGACCGTGGGATCACCAAAGCCTGTGCCCGGCGCTCTGGGCGCACCGGCATCTTCCAGGAATGGATCGATGCTGGCAAAGTTGGGGTGATTAAAAACGTTGACGAAACTTGTGCGGAACTCAAAAGATGAGCGTTCGCTCAACTTGATTCGCTTCGCGACGGAGACGTTGGCGATGTTGCTGATGGCATCCTGTGATAGGTTCCGTGAAACATTGCCGAAAGGAGTGCCAAAGACGGTTTCGGCAGTTCCACCGTTAACGATGAAGCGTACCTGATTGTTGGTTACAGCAACGGGGACCCCTCCGGGACCGTTCTGGTTGATGGCGTTAACACTGAGCAACTGTGTGGCAAGAGCAGGGCTGCAGATGGGCTCTGTTCCCGTAACGCCGAATATGCCGCAGGCGTCTGCGCCGAAGGCTCCAACTGAGGTCGCGGGAGCATTCGGATTCCCAAAAAATGGACGGGCGGTGTCTGTGCCGACAAAAGCACCAATGAAGCGTGCATCAAAGAAATCGCCTGCCGCAGTGGCAGCCGCGATGCCGGAAACCTGGGACGGCGTATAACGCTGCCCAGATTCCAGGAAATAATTGCCGGCGACTACCCATCCTCCAAATACATGACCCATCACACCATGCTGGTCCTTGAAAAAGGGCACCTGTTCGGAAACCAGTACGCTAAAGGTATGTGGATAGTCCAAACCGGAAAATGAATATTCACCGCGATCAGGACTGACTGGATTTTGCGGGAAAGCAACGGTATTGCCAGCGAGTCCGGTACTGAAGATTTCACTGACATTATCCAGCGTCTTGGAGTAGGTATAACCAAGGCGCATGGTCAATTGTTTAAGCAGATTGTTGGCGCGAAATTCGAGTTGAACTCCGTTGTAGTTGGAAAACCCGCTGTTGGCGCGTTGTCGTAGAACGCCGTTGCCGCATTGGGCTCGACCAACGTCAGTGCCTGCGCCCGGTCCAATCTGCTGGGTAGTCGGACAGGGAGTGAGGCCGGGAGGAACGAACTGCGGGAATCTTGCCTGAAGATCCGCAATGAAGGGATTGCCATCCACACTCTGAAATAGATCTTTTGCGTGGTTGCCGACATAACGGGCCTCAATGGCTGAGTTCTTTGTGATTTCCCGCTCGATTCCCAGACTCCAGGAATGCACCCGATCCGGACCAAAATTGGGAGCGATCGTAGTCTGATTCTGCGTACGCGGATCAAAAACACCGGTCTGAAGCGAAGACGCTAATTGGGCACGGACATTGGGGCCGAGCGGCAGCCCGGGCACCGGTTGCGCTGCCGCGCTCGTTCCGGTAAGGCTCTGCAAGAAGACTTCCGGCGCCGAAGTAGCAATGTTGAGGTAAATGTTGTAGAAGGGCGGATCGTAGAGATAACGATAACCGCCGCGAATTACGGTTTTGCCGTTGCCGGTGAGCCGCCCACCCCATAGCGGGGAATAGGCAAAGCCGAGGCTGGGGCCCACGGTATCTTTTGGCGCGTCGATGCGGGGATCGGTACGTACAGAAAGAGGCAAGGCGGAGTTCCAGAATGCTGTGGCCGGATTACTCTCCCGCTTCGTGGTGATGTCATTAAAGATGTTCGCGGGCTGGCCGTAATAAGTCCAGGTCAGTCCAATATTCAGGGTGAGGCTCTGGCGAATTCTCCAGTCATCGCCGACGTAGAGAAAAGTGTCATATTCGCGGAAGTCCAGCGACGAAGGCCCCTGGGCGATGCGAACACGGTCAGGTGTGTTTGCAAAAAAACCATCCCAGTCCGAAAAACGGAACTGTCCATTAATGTTAGGCAAAAAGATATTGGGTGACCGCTGGTAGGTGAAATTTACACCCGCCTTCACCTGGTGCTTGCCCAGCACATAATTCCAGTTGTCCTGCCCCTGCCAGGTATTCACGATGCGTTGCTGGGGAAAGGTGGTAGACGGACCGAACCCGAGGTTGGTGTTGGGATTATCGAAGGTGATATTGGCCGGCGCCTGGTCCAATTGGTTACTGCTTGGAAGGGTGTTACCGATGGTGTTGCCGCCAAATTCAACGTTTAGACGGCCGAATGAAACACGCGCCTCATTCACCATGTGTGTGCCGAAGTTGTGCGTCCAACTGGCAAGAATAGCCTGTCCCAAAGCCGGCTCGTTGAAGGGATAACCGGCAGCAGCACCCTGAGCGCCGTCATCCAGATTGAAGAAAGTATTCCGATTGTAGATGTAACGTCCGACGATCGTATCATTGCCAAGCTGCCAATCGGTGCGGACATAAAAGTCATAGATGTGGTCGGGAGTGGAGAGAAGACGCGTGACATTACCGAACTCTGCTCCCGGACACGCAGTAACGACCCCGGTGGTCGTATTTGTAGCGACCGGGTTCCCCCCGGTAACGCCAAAAGGACCGAACTTGCTTAACGCCGCGATCGCCTGAGCGCCGGCGCCGGTTGGGAAACAGGTAGCAAGAGCGGCCAGGCCGGCAGGCGTAGGAGTAATACCGCCGCTGGAAAATGGATTGTTTACGCTGATGATTTCATCGTTAAAACCACCCGCCATGAATAACTTGTTCTTGATCCACGGACCACCAATTTGGAAGCCGGTAAACTCATCGTTCAATCGCGGCGGGTGGTGGAGCCGGTTTCCGGCTGGGTCCGTATCGAATTCCTTCTGGAAATTAGTCATGGCGTTGAATATTGAATTGTTTTCATTGCCATAAATACTGCCGTGCCAGGCGTTACCGCCGTTCTTGGTAATAACGTTAACCACTGAGCCCGCGTTGCGTCCGTACTCAGGCCCAAACTGGTTCGTGACCAGCACATATTGGCTAACCCACTCGGTATCAGAGACGAAGACTCCCGGCCCTGCGACGCTATTATCGTTATTGTTCTGCCCATCAATCTGCTGGTCATTGTTTCGACCGCGAAGGCCGTTCACGGAAAACCCAGTGCCCCCGTTTACGTTGGAGAAATTGTTGTCACGACTGGCGCCAACGCCTGGAACAAACAGCGCGAGGTTGTCCAGTCCTTCATTCTCCTGTACGCCAGCGAAGGTCGAAAGCTGGGTGCTGGTGAATGTATTGGTTACCTGGGATTGAGTTGATTCGATCAATGGCGCTTCGGCCGTGACTTCCACCGTCGTGCTGGCTTCGCCCACCGTAAGTTTGACGATGTTGAGGCTGCTGTCGCGGCCAGCTACGACCACAACACCATTCTGCACAACGGTTTGAAATCCCGGAGCCGTTATCTCGAGTTTGTAGTCGCCGGCCGGAATCAGACTGAAACGGAAGACGCCCTCATTATTGGTTGTGGTTTTCAATATGGCGCCCGTATCAGAATTGGTTGCTTTTACCGTGGCGCCGGGGATGACTGCACCATTGGGGTCAGCCGCGGTCCCAGAAATTGAGCCTTTTAAAACCTGCCCCATTGTTGCCACGCAACCTATGAGTGCCATAAAGACTATGAGTTGGACTACCCTGGTTCGCATTTTTAAATCTCCCATCATTCGAAATAGAAATCTTGCCGACCGCTCGGGTAGAGCGGCGATAACCCTTCGATTGAAAGCGTGCAGTTTGTCCAAATGAAAATTGCCGGGCGGATCTTCTCTGATGGGGCTTGCTGGGCCGAACCCAAGAAGTCAGCCTCTCGTTCTTTGCAGAGTAGTTACTCTTGAGTAACTATGGCAATATGGCATGAGTAGGAAGGGCGGGTCGGCCATGAACCCTAAGGAGACACCGCACTAAGCAGCAGCAGGTACAGATTCAACTTTCAGACTAGAGCATCCGGTCTGTGGAGCGCAGGACGAGGAATTTCTTGCCTTCCACCTCCCCTGGTGCTAGCATAACTCATTTATTTTCTTATCTTTAACATGGCGTAATGGCTAAAGATTGTTTGGGACCTGGGTTGAGCACGCCAGATCAGCGGTTGAATCATGATTGCCCATGGGTTGCCGGAGATGGACTGTCGAGCGCGACGCGTGTTCCGCACTTGATTGGTGTACTTCACGCAGAAAGCACACATAAGAGCGAAGAGATCGAACCAACGGTCCAGCTAACAAATCGGGATTGAAAGGGTCTAAAAGAGGTTTGTCCTGCAAAGAGTAGTATCAGCAGGCGCGGAATATCGCGCTGGACGTCTGTCACAAGCTGTCTGAGAGCGGCAAAGAGTTTGTCGCAATGAGCCTAAGGAGCAATCAAGTGAGCGTAACGCGCAATATTCTGGCAAGTCTCGTTTGTTTTATCGCAGTGAGCAGCTTCGCCCAGACCGCTGATGAACTCGTGGCGAAAAACCTGCAGGCCAAGGGCGGAGTGGACAAGATCAAAGCGATCAAGTCTATCCGGATGACCGGTAATTTTGATGCCGGAGGGTTCAAAGCCACAGTGGGCGAGTTAAGCAAGCGCCCGGATATGGTGAAAGAAAGTTTTTCATTACAGGGAATGACACAGCTCCAGGCATATGACGGCTCCAGCGGGTGGCAGATTTCCCCGTTTGGCGGACGCAAAGATCCGGAAATGCTGGGCGAGGACGACGTTCGCGGGCTGGCCGAGGACGCGGACTTTGACGGACCGCTGGTGGATGCACAGGTCAAAGGCAACAAGGTTGAATACCTGGGCCACGACCAAGTGGACGGCGACGACGCTTACAAGCTAAAAGTCACGCTGAAAAATGGCGATATCTTCTACTACTACCTTGACCCGGATACCTACATTGAAATTCAGATAGAAAAGCAGCAATTCATCCGCGGCTCAGTGCGGGAGAGCGTAACGGTCCTGGGATCATACAAGCCAGTAAACGGCGTAATGTATCCCTTCTTTATTGAGAGCGGGCCAAAGAATAATCCAGACCAGCGAGGCAAAATCACCGTGACCAAGATGGAAGCCAACGTTCCCGTTGAGGATAGCGAATTCAAGATGCCGGCAGCGCCAGCAGCAGCCAAGCCCGCCCCGAAATAAAAGCGCCACCAACCACTTTACCTGGACAACTGAGAGGATTTTATAAATGACGACTGCCCCCCTGCCCTTCCGCATTGTGTGTTCGATCTCTGTTTTTGCCCTGCTGTTTACTCTCTGTCTGGGGGCGTCAGCACAAGCGCCTGTACCGGTGAAATACGATTCCGGAACCATCTCCGGACTGCCCGCAAGAAACATTGGTTCAGCCACCATGGGTGGGCGCATCGCCGCGATTGATGCGGTAGACGAAAACGGCAAAATTACCGTAATCGTGGGATCAGCCAGCGGAGGCGTGTGGAAATCCATCAATGGCGCCACCACATTTAAGCCGGTCTTTGACCGTGAGCCGGCGCAGTCGATTGGCGCTGTGACCATTGATCCTACAAACCACAAGAATGTCTGGGTAGGAACCGGTGAAAGCTGGACCAGAAACAGTGTCTCGATTGGCAACGGGATTTACAAATCGACCGATGGCGGTGAGAACTGGACGAACGTGGGGTTGAAGGATTCTGAGCGCATCGCGCGTATCCTGGTTGACCCAAAAGATAGCAATACCGTTTTCGCGTGCGCCACCGGGCATTTGTGGAATGACAATGACGAACGCGGCGTCTATAAGACGACCGACGGCGGAACAACCTGGAAGAAAGTTCTGGCCGGAGCCAATGGCTCAACCGGATGCGCCATGCTGGCAACGAACCCGCAGGAACCAAAGACGTTTTACGCCTCCATGTGGGACTTCCGCCGCCAGGGATGGACGTTCCGTTCCGGCGGGCCCGGCAGCGGATTGTTCAAGAGCACAGACGGCGGCGACCACTGGACGGAAATCGCGCCCAGCAACAGCCAGGGACTGCCGGAAAAGCCGTACGGAAGAATTGCTCTGGCTGTGGCGCCTTCCAAGCCAAACGTGGTTTACGCCATGATCGAATCCAAGCAGAGTGCGCTATATCGCTCTGACGATGCGGGCAAGAGCTGGAAAAAACTGGATGCCAGCCAGTTCATGGTATGGCGTCCGTTTTATTTTGCCAACCTGATTGTCGATCCCAAGAATGAAAACAAGCTCTTCAAAGTTGACCTGTTGCTGCTGGTAAGCGTGGACGGCGGACACAGCTTCAGTTCCACGGCCAACGGTCACGGCGATTATCACACTGTCTGGATCAACCCTAACAATTCAAACCAGATTTATGCCGGTGACGATGGCGGTTTCTGGAGCAGTGTGGATGGCGGCACCCGTTGGGCCCGCGCGTGGAACCTGCCCACGGCGCAGTTCTATCACGTGAGCGTGGACAATGCCAATCCGTACCACGTCTATGGCGGATTGCAGGACAACAGTGTGTGGGTGGGCGACTCTTCCTATCCTGGTGGCATCAGCAATTCGCGATGGGAGAATGTTTTTGGCGGCGATGGTTTCTGGGTGTTTGAAGATCCGGCTGATCCGGACTACATTTATGCCGAGTCGCAAGGCGGAGAAATTGGCAGAATCAATCGCCATACGCTAAGCGGCCGCAGCATTAAGCCGCAGCCGCAATACAACGAAAAGAAACTGCACTTCAACTGGAACACGCCAGTCCATCTGAGCCCCAATGAAAAAGGAACAATTTACATTGGCGCCCAGTTCCTATTTCGGTCGCGCGATCACGGCCAATCGTGGGAACGCATCTCACCAGACCTTTCCACCAACGATCCGGAGAAGCAGAAGCAGGAGGAATCCGGCGGCATTACCGTGGACAACTCAGCAGCAGAAATGCACACGTCAATTTACTCGATCAGCGAGTCGCCGAAGAACGGGCAGGTAATCTGGGCCGGAACCGACGACGGTAATCTGCAGATTACGCGCGATGGCGGTAAACACTGGACCAATGTAGTAGACAAAGTCCCGAACCTGGGGAAGAACTCATGGGTGTCAACGGTGGCCGCCGGCCGCTTCAATGAAGGCACGGCGTATGCAACTTTTGATCGCCATACCTTCGGCGATATGAAGCCTTACGTTTACAAAACGACCGACTTCGGCAGCACGTGGACTCCACTTGTGAGTGATGCCAGCGGCGTCACCGGCTATGCGCACGTCATCACGGAAGACACAGTAGATTCCAACCTGCTTTTCCTGGGAACTGAATTCGGTTTGTGGATTTCCATTGACGGCGGTAAACAATGGGCACAATACAGAGGCAGCGGGTTCCCCGCCGTCGCTGTGCGAGACATTGTGGTTCACCCGCGCGAGTCTGACCTGGTGCTGGCAACACATGGCCGCGGCATCTGGATCATTGATGACATTTCATCGCTGCGTACGCTTACACCAGATCTCATGGCCAAGGACGCGGTGCTCCTGGATTCCAGCAGCATTCAATACCTGAATTCCAACGGCGGATGGCCGGAAGGCGACGCCACATTTTCCGGACCCAGTCGCACACAAGATGCCTTCATCACCTATTACCAGAAAGGCAGACACATCTTTGGCGACATGAAGATAGAAATTATCGACCCTGACGGTAAAGTGGTGGACACCATCGCGGGCAGCAAGCACCGTGGCCTGAACCGGGCGACGTGGTCGATGCGGCTGAAACCGCCGACGGTTCCTCCAGCGGCCAGCGCCGCGTTCGGCGCAGCCACAGGGCCGCGCGTACTGCCGGGAACTTACACGGTAAAAATGACCAAGGGCGACAAGGTTTACACATCAAAGCTCAAACTGGTGTTGGATCCGCGCGCCACTTACAACGAACAGGACCGCCGTCAGCAATTTGATCTGGCAATGAAGCTTTACAAAATGATGGAACGGATGAGCTTTGCGGTAGATTCCATGGTGAACCTGCGAGACACGGCAGCAGCCCGCGCTGCCAAACTGCCCGTCAAAGATCCACTACGGGCCAGCGTTCAGCAATTGGGGCAACAAGTGGACGCTCTGCGCTCCAGGATTGTGGCCACCAAGGAAGGTGGCGCTATCACCGGCGAAGAGCGTATTCGCGAATACCTGACCAGTGTCTATGGCGACGTAAACAACTACGACGGCAAGCCGACCAACTCACAAGCCGAACGCACCGATGCCCTTGGTCATGAACTGGAAGACGTGATCAAAGAGCTGGATCAACTTACAGCCAAACAGTTGCCCGCAATCAATTCCGGGCTGCAAAAGAAAAAGCTTGAGCCCATTCAGCCTCTCACGCAGCAGCAATGGGAGAAAATGCATCAGGGAGACACTGGGTCACAGCCTGGAATGATGGGGATGCGCGAGCGGGATTAGAAGAAAAAAGAGGAGTTCCGAAAGGAACTCCTCTTTGAAATTCATCACACTTAACTAACGAACGCAGCGCAGATTGCCATTCTCATTCACGATGCCGCGACGGCAGTCGTCCCAGTCATGCAGTTCGCTCCAGACCCAGCGTCCGTCGCGATTCTGGCACATGGCACGTAAATTGTCGCCACGGACATAAACGTTACGGCAGCTTTGCACATAGCTACCGGCTGGAACAAGTCTACCGCCACGTCGAGTGCAATCAAGCCGCCCATCGTCGTTCACAATTTCGCCTACGCAGCGGTCATAGTCATTGATGGAGGTTGCGACCCAATTTCCGCCCACAGTCTCGCAAACAGCCCGTAGCGAATTGCCTTGAGCATGGATTTCACGGCACGATTGCGAATAGGAACCGCGTGGCGCGTACCCATGGTCGCCATCCCGATCTCTATCTCTATCTCTATCGCCGTCCCGATCCCCGTGCCGGTCATGATCTCCGTCCCGGTCGTGATCCCGATCTCTATCGTGGTCTCCGTCATGATCATGATCGCGACTGGCGACACAGCGAAGCTGGCCATCGATATTTTCAATTGCGCCATTGCAGCGCGAGAAGGATTCAAGTGAAGTGTCCACCCATTCTCCCTCCCTATTCTGGCAGCGAGCGCGCAGAAATCCGTAGCGAACGCGAACATCCCGGCAAGTCTGGGCGTAACCGCCGGATGGCAAGGTACCGTTCTTTTCGCAAACCAGGTGACCGTCAGTGTTGGCAATATCGCCCCAGCAGCGGTCTGCGGCATCCAGCATGGCATCATGGTAGCGACCGCGATTGTCCTTGCAACGCGCGCGTAAGTCATCGCCGCGCATATTGATGTCCTTACAGCTTTGCTGATAGGTTCCAGCGGGACGTTCATCCATTGCGACCGCGCTTGAGGTTGTGGGCCGGCAAAGAATCAACATCGCGAACAAGGCCACCAGCATCAGATATCGCATAAAATCTCCTTTGGTAAGGCGCCTTAGACTAGTAACACACTTTATGCCCGCAAAGTTGCTGAGGAATTTGCTTAAGTGCCTGCCTTGTCAACACCTGCTTCATAATTAAGAGCTTCCAACCCGAGAAAGCGTGCGCCTTCGCCCAATTCTTCTTCAATGCGCAAAAGCTGGTTATATTTGGCAATGCGGTCTGTACGCGACGCGGATCCGGTTTTGATCTGGCCGGCGCCGGTGGCTACAGCAAGATCGGCAATAAATGTGTCTTCAGTTTCGCCAGAGCGATGCGAAATGACGGCTGTATATGCGTTGCGACGCGCCATGTCAATGGCGTCCAGCGTTTCACTGACACTGCCAATCTGGTTGACTTTGATAAGAATGGAATTGGCGATGCCTTCGTCAATGCCGCGGCTGAGACGTTCTGTATTGGTAACAAAAAGGTCGTCGCCTACCAGTTGGATATGGTCGCCCAATTCGTCCGTCATCAGGCGCCAGCCCTTCCAGTCGTCTTCAGCAAGCCCATCTTCAATGGAAACAATCGGGTATTGGCGTGCCCAGTCAGCCCAGAAAGCTACCATTTCCTCCGACGACTTGACCGACTTGTCTGACTTCTTGAAAACATATTTGCCGGTGGCCTTATCAAAGAATTCGCTGGCAGCGGGATCCAGCGCGATGGAAACATCGACCCCGGCGCGAAAGCCGGCTTGCTGCATGGCTTCGAGGATCAACTCAATGGCCTCTACATTAGCCTTGAGCGATGGAGCAAATCCGCCTTCGTCGCCGACAGCGGTGTTGTAGCCGCGTTTCTTCAGGACGGACTTGAGCGTATGAAAAATTTCAGCGCCCCATTGCAGCGCTTCAGAAAAAGTTTCCGCGCCCACCGGCATGGCCATGAATTCCTGGAAATCCACATTGCTGTCAGCATGGGCGCCGCCATTCAGAATGTTCATCATCGGCACGGGCAAAACGCTGGCGCTTACGCCGCCAAGATAGCGATACAACGGGGTCTTCATGGCGATGGCGCTGGCACGGGCGCAGGCCATGGAAACCGCAAGAATGGAATTGGCGCCAAGCTTTGCCTTATTAGGCGTGCCATCCAGTTCAATCATCGTGTCGTCAATGCGACGCTGGTCGGCGGCATCCAGCCCTTGCAGGGCATCCGCGATCTTTACGTTAACGTTGTCCACAGCAGTTTGTACGCCTTTGCCCAAATAGCGATGCTGGTCGCCGTCGCGAAGCTCCACCGCTTCGTGCTCGCCGGTGGAAGCGCCGCTGGGAACGGCGGCACGGCCAATCGACCCGTCACCCAGCGTGACCTCGGCTTCTACCGTTGGATTTCCGCGCGAATCCAGAATTTCACGTGCGTGTATGTCAACAATTCCTGTATCCATGGATGAACCCCTCAAAGATCGAGAATTATAAATGACTGCAAAATTTTGAGTCGCATCAGGCCGGTGGCAAGTCCTGCAGTTTCCGCGTTCGCCTCTATTCTGTTATCGTGAAACTTTACCCGAGGAGAATGTCATGTCGATTCCCCAGCAGCCTAACATCCGCCTGGTCAACGCCGCTGATTACCGTGATACCTACGCCAATTCAATACAGATCCGCGTGAGCGTATGGGACTTTCTGCTGGTATTTGGCCGTCTGCAGCCGGTGACGGCACAGGAAGTGGAAGTGCAGAACTTTCAGGGCATCTATCTAAGCCCGCAACAGGCCAAAGCGTTATTGACGATCCTGGAGCAAAACGTCCGCCAGTATGAAGGGACGTTCGGTGAAATCAAGCTCGATCCGAATATTACGGCGCAGCAAGGACAGATCAACTAGAATCCGCGGCGACCTTCCCATGAGACGCTAATCATTGACGACGTCGCAAACTAACCCGCTCGACGAGTTCTCGTTCAGGCGACTATTTCCGCTGATCTTTGTCATCATTTTTTTGGTGCATGCGCCGCTGTTGCGTCTTCCCTTTTTCTGGGATGAAGCGGGCTTCTATGTTCCTGCCGCATATGACCTGGCGCATTCTCATACGCTGATCGCCAAGACCACGCTTGATACCGGGCATCCTCCGCTTTCCGCAGCGTACCTGGCACTGTGGTTCACAATCAGCGGATGGAAACCTGCCGTGGCGCGTGTGGCCATGCTGTTGCTGGCTGCCTTCGCGCTGACGAACGTCTTCATGCTCGCGCGACGGCTCGCAGGCACCGGCGTTGCGGTAGCCACAACCATTGCCACCGCAGTGTTTCCAATCTTTTTTGTGCAAAGCTCTTTGACCCACGCCGATCTCACGGCTGCCGCCTTCACGCTTTGGGGAATCAGGCTTTATGCTGAAGGTCGCGTGTGGCCCAGCCAGCTTGCCTTTTGCCTGGCCGTCCTGAGCAAAGAGACTGCGGTAATTACGCCTTTGGCGCTTGCGCTTTGGGAAGTCGTGCAGCCTAGAGATGGCAACGGCCGAAACCGTGTTCAAAGAGCGGCGATTGCATGCGTTCCAGTTCTCCCGTTGCTGGGCTGGTTGGTTTACCACCACCATGCCACCGGAAGATTTTTTGGCAATGCCGATTTCTACCAGTACAACGTAACGCAAGCGCTCAGTCCGCTGCGTTTCTTTCTCGCTCTGATACAGAGGACATGGCACCTCTTCGGGACCATGAACATGCTGGCTCTCACCGGGGCCACGGTGGTCGCCATGTTCTTCCCGCCGGTCAATGATTCCGATGGAGAGCGTCCCCGAATCGCGGTGCCAGTGCAACTCCAGTTCGCACTGATCATGCTGGCGCATCTGCTCACATTTTCGCTGCTCGGCGGCGCGCTACTCACGCGGTACTTATTGCCTGCATATCCGCTGGTAATCATGATCGGAATGTCAACGCTGCGCCGGCGTATCAGCCGCTGGGAATGGCCCGCGGCCTTGATGGTAATCGTCTTCGTGCTGGGACTCTTTTTTGATCCGCCTTACCGCTTTGCCCCTGAAGACAATCTCACGTACAAAGACTTCGTCGAACTCCACTTTAAGGCCGCGAAGTTCCTGGAACAGCATGAACAGAACTCCATCATTCTCACCGCGTGGCCTGCCACGGACGAATTGACCCGACCTTATCTTGGATACGTCGCGCAATCTTTTCCCCTGGTGCAGGTGCAGGACTTCACCGTGGAAGAAATGATCAAAGCGCGGCAGATGCGCTCAAAGTATCAGGTGGCCTACTTGTTCTCGACCAAGGTCGACGTACAGCCAAGAATTCATTCCGAGCAATGGGAAAAACTTAACCGTCGCTTCTTCGGCTCTCATGTGGACGTATCGCCAGAACTGGCAGCGGAATTCCTACACGCGAAGATCGCATTTCTGGCCAGAAGCAAAGCTGAGTGGGTGGCAATTCTGGAAATGGAGCAGCCGTCTTCGGTGGCATCCGCGCCGGAAAATCCATTATTACCGCGAAGCCTCGCTCATTAGGGTTCTGCTGCACGGCTGAATTTCATAGCAAAACAAAAGCACAGCCTTTTGGGCTGTGCTCCTACGGTTGCGTTCAGCCTCCCGGAAGACAGGCTGTGCGCATCGGTGAGCTATGAAAGTATCTTCGCTACCACGGCATGAAGGTTTGCGTTATACCAAAAATAAGCAAACACCAAGCCCGTCGATTCTACTGCCCGAAATCTCCGCTGCATTTTCATGGTCCTTAACCTCTCCCTGATTTGCTAGCTCCTTGCCTCAACTTCAACACGTGCGCGGGCGAAAGACTGTTTCTCATTGGGGGAGAGAACACGCATCTTTTTCCAGTCGTAAGCGAACTCGGTACCACAGTCGAGACAAACCACATAAGTTCCTGTATGCGTGGCGGCCTCACAGCGGCGCTGTCCCGGCTTGCTGGTCTGGGGAAAGCTGATTCGTTTATGCCAGCATCCAAATAAAGCGTCCAAAATCGTCACAATTTCCTCCCGTCCGTTGCGTCGATTCCTGAGGGAAGTTTTCACCGCCTCATAAGCAACTACGGCACTACCTGAGTCGGGCCTAAGGTAATCAGGCTGGCGGGCCCGGTACCATCGTTACTGTGAATAGTGGTGCTTGCCCTGATTTCGTTTCACTTGATTTCCACACTTCGATGACACAAAATGTCAGGCATTTAGCACAAATACCACTTCTTTCATTAGGTTGAACGCAGGTATTCTGGATTTGTTGCATTAAGATTCGTTGTCGCAGCAAAATACCGGCCGGCAGGATTTAGGAATCAAGGGCTTACAAGGTTTAACACCATATTACGTGTAGGCGATCTTCACAGTTCAGCGCGAAGGCTCGAAGAAATTAACGTTTTCTAACGGCCAAGACTGTAACGATCATTTATTGTAGGTGCCTCAAATTCTTAACTGGACCCAGCAAGGCATGGCACGATGTACTTCATTCCGGTAATCCTAGGTAGCACCCGGCGAAACAGGCAAAGCGCGAAGGTCGCCCAGTTTACTGTCGACTGGCTCAGACAGCTGGGCCGCGTCCGCACAGAGCTATTGGATTTGGAAGAACTGGACCTGCCGATGATGGAAGAACGGCTCCGGTTTCGTGACGACGCGCCTGCCAGTGTGCTGGAATTCAGCGCAAGGATTGAGCAGGCAGACTCGATCGTGATTGTCACGCCTGAGTACAGCGGCGGATATCCCGGTGTGCTAAAAAATGCACTCGATTATCTGCGGCCTGAATATAAACATAAGCCGTTCGGGATTATCACTGTTTCCGCCGTTGAGACGGGTGGCATTCTCTGCCTGAATGCGCTGCGGCAGGTTGTCCTGCATCTCGGCGGCGTTCCTATTCCTGCCAGCCTGATGGTGGCTCGAGTGCAGGAGGCATTTGATGCAGAAGGCAATCCAACAGACGTCGCATTTACGCGTCGGGCAAAAACATTCTTCGACGAGCTCATGTGGTTCACTGAAGCGCTCTCAGCAAAACGAAACGGTATTTCTTGAGCAATAAAACTCCGTCACGCCTCTACAAACAAATGCAGTTTCTAAATCCCAAAATGAGAATTTTTCTCCCACTTCGGGAATTCTTGAAGTTCTAATCTGCTTTGCTGAAATTTATATGATCTAAGATTCTAAATTTGTTGACAGTGTTCTACGGAGCGACTAGCCTCCCTCGAAGGATCATGCGCTTCGTAACTATCATCAAGCTTACGGTGCATGTGATTCGGCTGTTGCGGTCTTTCTAGTTCTGGGTGAGGTGGAAGATCAGGATGGCTAACGTTGCGCTCGTTGCAACCATTACAGCGCCCTTGTCTTCCGCTCGAGGGGAAATCACCCACCTCTCTGATGACGTTGCTTGGCTGCAATGGCGGGCCGATCTTGCTGGTCAGGCGACTGCTTCTAGTCTGAGAAAACATTTTTCAGGGCAACTTCTCTATACACTGCGAAGCGTCCGGCACGGCGGAATTTTTGCAGGTTCCTTAATGGACCGGCATAGCTGCATTCTCTCTGCTGCGCCGAACTACGACCTGGTTGAACTGGAAGCCGAAACCGATCTTACTCATGAGGTTCTCTCCGCGGTTCCACCCAACAAGCGCATGATCTCATGGAGTGGTCCGGCGTGTGATGCGGTCCAGCTTCACAGCAAGTTTAATGAGCTAAGCAGGGTGCCAGCCGATTCCTATTGCCTGACCGTGAAAGCCACACGAACCAGTGACGGATTGGCCACGCTTCAGTTTTTGAAAGAGCTCGGGCGCAATGATGTAACAGCATTCTGCATCGGGCCCTTCGGCCTGTGGAGCCGATTGCTGGCGCCTTTCTTTGGCACACCTTTCCTGTTCGGCCACGGCGGGGTCCAGACCTCTGCTTCCGGCGAACCGGCAATCAGCAGATTGATTGCTGATTACGGCTTTCCTGAGTTGCATCCTTTGCGCGAGCTTTACGGTATGGTGGGCAACAGAATATTTCAGTCGCCTTCTCCCCGACTGCACAATGCCGGGTACCGCGCGCTGAACTATCCCGCATTATTTCTGCCGTTCCACGAAGAGTGTTTTGAGGATTTCTGGGCGGATATGGTGGTCTCGTCGCAGCTTGAGTCACTGGGATTTCCTATACATGGATTAACGATTGTTTCTCCTCACAAGGAAGCTGCGCTGGCAGCAGCCGGTTTACGCAGTCCGATGGCCAGCCGGGCTGGAGCTTCCAATCTCTTCGTGCGCAATAACGGAATATGGGAAGCGCACACTACCGATCCTGAAAGCGTGGCTTCTATCCACTACCCGCGGAACGGCAAGCACAACGGAAATATGACGCCGCGAAAGGCTGCCGTTATCGGATGCGGAGGCGCCGGCAGGGCCGTGGCGGCCGCATTACACCAGGCCGGCGTGGACGTGACGTTGGTCAATCGCGGCAAGGAACGCGGCGACTGCGCTAACCGGTTGCTTGGTCTGCCATTTGTTCTGCTCTCCGATTTTCAGGCGGAGGGATTCACTCTGCTGGTAAACGCTACGCCCGTCGGCCGCGAAGATGATTCCCTTCCCTTCGCCATTGACTCGCTTAGCCGGGACACCGTGGTGGTAGATCTGGCCTATGGCACACGCCCCACGCCGCTGGTTTCAGGCATGCACACGCGCGGCAACACGGTGATCGACGGCCATGACGTGGTGCTCACCCAGGTGCGCAAACAATTTCACATGATGGTGGGCCAGGAAATGCCGCGAAGCGTCGGGCGGGACGCTGTGATAGCCAGCGGCGCGTGGCCAATTAGTGCCGCTAAGTCTTTTGCAGTTGAACAGGAAGCATTCGAATGCAGTTCCTGAGCTTCACTGGCGCGCAAATTTTTTTCTGAGCAGTTGTTTTGTGCACGGCAATGATGCCGGGGTTTAGGCAAATGATCACCGGAGTGGCTGAAAGATGTATGTAGAACTTGATCCCATGCAGAAGGAACTGATCGCGCGTACGCGTGACCTGGCGCGCAATAACTTTGCTCCGCGCGCTCCTGAATACGATCGCGCCGCGGCTTACCCAATAGAAGACTTCACTGATTTGTTTCGTGCCGGGCTGCTGGCCGCGGCTGCACCTTGTGAACATGGTGGCCTGGGTCTGGGGCCCTATCGCGGCGATGTGCTTACTCTGTGGCTCATCACCAAGGAGATCGCCAAGGCTGACCTTTCACTGGCGCGCTGCTGGGAAGGCCATTGCAATTCCCTCGTACTCATTGACGGTATGGGAACGCCAGAGCAAAAAGAACGCTGGTTTAACGGCGTCATACAAAAAGGCGAGACATGGGTGGCGTGGAGTGGTGAACCGCAGGCACGGGCGTCATCGGAGAATATGAATTTCGGCACCCACACTATCAAAGTGAATGGCGGCTGGCTGGTGGAAGGTAACAAGGCGTTTGCCACCAGCGCCGGCGGAGCACAATGGGCGATTTTGCTGGTAAGCACGGCCGGCCCCGGCGGAGCCAGACACAGCACCGCACCGATTGACTCTCAGCTCATGCTGGCCTGCGATCTCTCTGACCCATCGGTCAGCATTGATCGTTCCTGGTGGGACCCAATCGGAATGCGGGCCACTGCCAGCCATGTTGTCCGCTTCGATCGCACGTTCATTCCCGATGCGAACCTGATTGGGCGGCCAGGCCAATACCTGATCGATGGATGGCAGACCTGCTTTATCCCTCACTATGCCGCAACTTTTCTTGGGGCGGCGGAGGCTGCGTATGACTTTGCGGTCGAATACATTGGTTCGCAAAACAAGGCGGCCGATCCTTATATCCAACATCACATCGCTCAATGCTCCATTAACGTTGAGACCGGTCATCTCTGGTTGCAGCATGTTGCCCGCATGTGGAAAACCGGGCGTCACGACGAAGCGCAGCTAGCCGGCAGCCGCGCCCGGCACACCATGGAGCATCTGGCTGAAGATACCGTGAAGCGGTGCATACGCGCCTGCGGTGCGCGGAGCCTTAACCGTCCCAGCGCGCTTGAGCGCATTTACCGCGACTTGTCGTTTTACGTCCGGCATGACAACGACGACCAGATTCTGGCGACGATCGGAAAATCTCTGCTGGGAGAGCGTCACGATCCATCATTCTACAAACCGTGAACTAACGGCTATTGATACAGGCATCCGTAACGGCACGAAAGTAAGTGAAAGCAAGTGAAAGTAATGACGAGCACGAAGCGGCAACACACCCTGAGCATCTGGGCCCTTACCCTGGGATATTTTCTCTTCTACATCCCTTACAGCGGATTGACCAAGGCAGTCACGTCAGGAATGCTTTCCGGCGGTCAGCCGGTTTCAGGTTTTGCGCTGCTCCCTTTCACGGTGATTTCCACGGCCGCCGTGATGTTGGTCTTCATTACCGTGATGGGTTGGTGGAAGTATGCTGGAAAAAGGCATGCGTTCGGATACAGCATCATCGCTCCTGGCCGCCAGACGCTGATCTCCGGACTGGGCTTTGCCGCCATCATACTTGCCACCACGCTGGCCTATAGCTTTAGCGGAGTATCGATTCTTTTTGCTCTGATCCTGATGCGCAGCGGTGTGCTCATCATGTCTCCGCTGATCGACCGTTTGTTTCAACGCCGAGTGCGCTGGTTTTCATGGGTCGGACTGTCGCTGAGCCTTGCCGCCGTAATGATCGCCTTTGCCGGTGTGAACGGCTATCAACTCAGTATCGCCGCTCTGTTGAATCTGGCGGTCTATCTTGCCGGCTATGCGATGCGTCTCCCGTGCATGACGCAGTTGGCGAAGACCGGGCAGAAGGAAGCCGGCCTGGCTTACTTTGTGGAAGAACAAATTGTCGCCATGCCGGCACTGGTGCTAACCCCGGCCCTCTTCGCGCTGCTGGGACACGGGACGATTGCGCAGGAAATCCGCTTTGGCTTTTCCCATCTCTGGAGCGCGCCGTTCGCGCTGTACGGTCTGGCGATTGGCTTCTTTTACGCGGGGCTGGGCATCTTCTGCACGTTCATTTATCTGGATCGGCGGGAAAATACCTTCTGCATCCCGATGTTCGCCTGCTCCAGCATATTGTCAGGAATTGTCGCCACATACGTGCTCACATGGTGGTTGCATGCTCCGTATCCCAGTGGCGTGCAGATGAGCAGTGCCTGCCTGATCATGGCGGCCCTTTTTGTGCTCTCCCCTTTGCATCACCTGCCGATGTACGTCCGGCAATTGCGCGGGGCGGTAAGTGAGCGGCGTCTGGTGCTGGTCGACTTTGTGAAGACCGAGCCAGAGTTCCCGGCATCCGCAAACCAGCAGCAGACACCAAGCGTGATCACCGTGAACTTCCAAGCCGTTCGCGAGGTGTTGCAAAAGCGCCAGGCTGGGGGTCGATCCTGAGAAAATATCAGTCGCGCCAGGCATCAAATCGATAGAATTAGTTATCAATGGAAACGATCAATCCCAACGCTGCAGGACAAAGATCAAAAGACGCAACCCGGCCATGGAAATGGTCCATAGCCATGTATGCCGGAAAATCACCACTGCAGCTTGCTGCCGCTCCGGGCGCATCCAACCCTGTTATTTCTGCCGCTGACGTAACGGATGTTCCTGCGCGCTTTGTCGCTGACCCCTTTATGGTGAAGGTGGATGGGCTATGGCACATGTTTTTCGAAGTGCTCAACAATGAACCGAATAAAGGCGAGATTGGCCGGGCTACCAGCCGTGATGGCGTCACCTGGCGCTATGAGCGAATCGTCCTGCAGGAGTTGTTTCATCTTTCCTATCCGTACGTGTTCCGATGGAACGACAACTTCTACATGATCCCTGAAACCCTTGGGGCGAATGCCGTACGCCTCTATCGTGCGGATTCCTTCCCGGACAAGTGGACTTTAGTAAAGGACCTGATTCCCGGCCAGCATGCCGATCCATCTATCTTCGAACGCGACGGAAAATGGTGGCTCTTTACCTGCCCGACGCCGCATAAGCATGACACGCTGAATTTATATTCCGCCGCTGATCCGGCTGCCACATGGACTGAACATCCTTCAAGCCCCATCATCTCCGGCGACAAAACAGTGGCGCGGCCCGGTGGCCGAGTACTGGACTACGATGGCAGGCTTCTCCGCTTTACTCAGGATTGCGTTCTCACGTATGGCAGGCAAGTGCGGGCGTTCGAAGTCACCGAACTAACCGTGAGCACATACAAGGAGCATGAGGTGAAAGAGTCGCCCGTGCTGGCGCCCGACGGAAGCTCATGGAACGCATCGGGCATGCACCATGTGGACGCGCATCGCGTCGATGGGTCGTGGCTGGCGTGCGTCGACGGACTTGTAGATTATTGAGGGGCGCATCGCCTCGGCGGAAGCCCTGATCGACAGCGGAAAAGTCTGGAGGGAGCAAGCGTGTCCGGCGTTCTGCGCATTCTGGTTACGCGGCGAAGTTTCTATCCCGCGCGCGCCTATCCTGTTTCTGGAGAAGGTCTGGCTGCGTTTCGCATGACTGATCTCATGGTCAAGGGCCTGGCGGAGCTCGGTCATGAAGTCCACTACCAGGTCCAGCTTGGCCAGGAACCTTTGCCGGAAGGCGTGCGCTGGGTCGCAAACGGATCACTGCCCACAGTGGATATCGCCCATCGTCAGGTAGATCCCCAGGTGCGCAAAGCCGATTTCCCGCCACCGTGGGTGAGGACTTGCCATACAGACATCGCTGCTCGTGGTCTTGACCGGAACCTGGCGGAAGACAACTGGATTTTTGTTTCTCGCACGCTGGCACACAGCTATGGAAGCTCGCGGTATGTCGTCAACGGCATTGACCCTTCTGAATTTATTTATTCGGAAAGTAAAGGCAGCTATTTCCTGTTCGTCGGATGCCTGGACCGCGCCGAACAAAAAGGCCTGGACATTGCGATTTCTCTCGCTCGTAAAACCGGTGTAAAACTGGTGGTTGCGGGCTCGGCGGCAAGCGACGGGGCAAACGCCTCTATTCACGAGAAATGCAGTCAGGGCGACATTGAATTGGCGGGAGAGGTTCAGGGCAATCGCAAAGCCGAATTGTTTGCCGGAGCTCGTGCTTTACTCTTTCCCACGCAACTTAATGAGGCTTTCGGTGCGGTCATGGCTGAAGCTTTAATGTCAGGAACGCCGGTTATCTGCAGCAATCACGGGGCCTGCCGGGAGATCATTTCTCCTGACGTTGGATTTGTGTGTGAGACCGAACAGGATTACATGGAAGCGATTGACCGGGTGCATCAGATAAAACCTGCGGACTGCCGGGAAAAGGCTTTGCGCGACTATCATTATCTGCGAATGGCAAGGGACTACGCGGAGCAATTCAAACAGGAAATTGGACGGATGCCTGCCGCGGCGCACCTCACAACGGCATAACCAGGCCTAACATTCAGGACGGCTGCCAGAGTCGCAGAGTAGTTCCTTCTCGACGGCAAAATAAATTGCCTTCTCCGCCGCTGATGACCTCGAAGCGGCTTTCTATGGTTTGCCGCGCTCTTAATCGCCAACCCAGCTTGCTCAGCTTGCGCGCCAGTTCCAGGTCAAAATCGCCTTCTGAAGACGTCATTAACAACTTTGCCCGAACTTTCCGCAGGATCGGTTCCAGTTTGTGTTCCACGTAATACAAAACTTCAGCCATCAGGACCACGTCGGCTTTCAGAGCTGCTCGCTCGATGCTCATTTCAATGACTTCCGTCAGCCTGTCTTTTCGAAAGCGGGAAAGCAGACGGCGCACAAATTCGGGGTGCACTTCAAGAGCGCATATCCGGGCTTGAGGAAAAGATTTTCGCAAGTGCCCGGTCATGGAACCTTCACAGGCTCCCACTTCAAGAATGGTCTTAACGCCACCTGCGGGTGCGTGATCCAGAAGCAGCCTGCAGGACTGACCATAGCGGTAGGTTTCATACGGCGAAGAAAACAATCCCCAGGCATCAGGAAAGGGCAGGATTTCTTCGCGGGTTAATGCCATGCCGTGCATTACTTCTTCAAAGGTGGCGGGCGTGAATGCCTCCACACCGAGCAAGGCTGAGTGCGGCATTCTGTAGCGGTCATCTTCCGTGCGGATTCTTGCCCCGTAGATCGCGTTCACGATTTTGGTTTTAGTATTGAACGCCGTTCGCTTAAGAACATTCACCTGTCGCGCAAAACCTGAAGGGGCCTGCACCCAGACCGTTCCGAACGCCTGCGCTGTTGCCAGCGCTACGAACCCACGCCAACCGTCGTCATCAAATGGACTGTGGGTATAAATCCGTCCCTCTACCTTGAGACGCCGTAAGCGCTTCACCAGCGCATGAAATGCCGGGCTGTCAATCTTCGCAACTGCGTGCCCCAGGTAGTTCGCTGTTTTAGCCTTGAGCTCCGCTGCAGCGCGTCGCAATTCGTCCTGCAACTCAGCTTGCTTGCCGGGCCATTTTGGATCACCCACCGCGATGATGGCCGCATTCGCGCATACGCTGCTGAAGCCCAGCGTTTCATCAGATGGGTACGCGACGACAATCAGGTTAGATATTGAACTCTGCATGAGTAAACGAAGTGACAGAACTATTTTCGGAATCCCTGGGCTAAAACCTAAAGACGCGCGTTGATAAAACCAAGGAGCGTTTCCCGGGTAATGTCTACAGAGAATTTCTTTACCCACTCTGACGCATCAATGCGGACATCATGCTCCAGAGCCGAAGCGATGGTATCCGCGATCGGGCCTCGCTTCCGGGTGATGGGGCCAAAAACGTTAGGCCGCAACTCTTGACGGTCAAAGCCAAAATAGTTGCCATTGACTACGCAGGTGAGCCCGCAAGCCATGGCTTCAATCATGGCAATGCAAAAACTTTCGCGCGGAGAAGCCATCACAAACAGGCGGGCGCGGCTGCAAAGCTCAGCAATTTCCGGCGCACTCCGCCACGAGTGAGGCTGCATCGGCGCCCTGCGGTCCGCCGTCCCGATCACGGCGACGCCGTCAAAGTAGCGCTCCACTCGTCTGAAGTAAACAAGATTCTCCGTGCCGCCTACTACATACAGCGGCAGCCCAAAACGTTCATATATCTTTGACTTGTAGTCCCGCACCAGCTCAAGCTGGTTTTTTTCCGGATAGATTCTGGCCACGCAAAGTATGTAGTCTTCAGCGCTCCGCTTCTTGTAAAACACTTTTGGGTTATAGGAGCCCCCGATGCGGAGAATATCACTGTGCGGCCTGTCACTGAAGTGGGTAAGTATGCCGCGAAACAGCGCCTCATCAATCTGCTTTTCCGGGTGGCGCTGCACAAAGCAGAAAGACGGGATACGATGCGCAAGCGGGGCAATCAATTTCCGGTCTTTGAAATCCACATCAGGATGGATGAAAAGGCTGAACTCGAACTTTTCTTCGAAGAGCAGCGGATACATCAGGTGTGCGGGAATGGGAATCCCATAGTGCAGAAGCTCGCACCCGCCGTCACAATGGCAAATCAGGAGATAAACGTCGTAGTCAGAAAAGACATAACGTTGATAATCACTGATGAGTCGCTCGTATCCGCCAACAACGACTGGATAAGGACTGTCACTACAGACAATAAGCGCTTTTGGCTTCATGACGTGCTAAAGCATCCGTACGGCTTTGGCTGTTGAATTCCAGTTTCCCTATTGTCCGCGAATTTGTGGCCCAGCTTGCTTTGTAAGCATGCGATCCGCGGAGCAGATCATATTCCTCAAAACCTGACGCTATGGCAAATTCAATACCGGCGGCAAAAAGAAGCCGCCCCGGCGACCATCGCGCCGCTTCAGGCAAAAAACCTCCGTTCCAACTGCAAAGGCTGCTCCGGCCAAGCATACAAACGTCCATGGCCAGAACCCGATTATCTTTAAGCAGAATGAACGCTGCCATTTTGCCTTCAATAAACAATGAAGGCAAGAGTTCTCTTACAAATTGCTGCACTTGTTCAGGTGCGAAGCCGCTCTTGCTTTCAAATCGACTCAAGTTGAGTGCCAAGAACAGTTCGGCCATTTTGTCGGGCAACATCAGATCCGGCGTCAGCCGGCGAACCTGCAGACCGTCTCTCTCAGCGTTGCGTTGTGTCCGGGCCAGGCCTTTGCGAAAAATGCGGCTCCTCGTGGCCAGATAGTCGGCAAATGAACCGGAAAGCTCGACATAAAAACAGTTTCTGCCGGGCTGACAGGTTGTTTCTAAACCCTTCATATGGCCGACAGCTCGCGTGCAGTTCGAATCAGGACGTACATTACTTAGCGCGAGCTGCCCGGGAAAAGCATGCGAGATCGCATACTTTAACAATCCAGTCTGCGTAGACAGGTCATCAATCCGAGCAACTAGATCGTTGTAGTCGCACATGGGCGATGCGAAATCTAAAATTCCGTTCTCCTCTTGCCACGCAAGCGGCAGCACACCGGCCAGGTGAACGCCACGACGGGCAGTAACAACAAAGGGCGCCAGCCGCGGATGGTGCCGGCACCAACTCAGGAACCATCGCGAAGAGCTGAATGCGCGGTTGCAAGGAGATTGTTCCAGCAAAGCCTCCCATTGCGCGGCAATCGCCTCCACTTCCGGTAACTTGCGCAGGACACAATAATCCAGCGCGCCGGTGGTTTCGCTCGCTTCGGCCACCAAAAATGGATTGGCGTTCAAAATGTTTGTCCCATTCCGAGCGCCACCATAGACCTTTCCCAGCGACTCTTGTACAAGAAACCAGCTTGCATATTGCTTAAAAACAGCGGGCAGAGCGTCCCCTTTACGCTCTGCCTGCTATGGATTTCATTTAGGCGGATTGCCGGCAGGTTCTTCCTTCTCGCCCTTCTCTTTCTGGGTCTTTCTGTTCTCGAACCGTTCCTCAGGATCCTTATGTACTGGCCGCGGAGGCGCAACTGACAGCGGCTTCACGCCGGGCACTACATTAAGGAGCTTGGGTTCCACGGCCGAAACGCAAGCGGCCTGCTCTTGCGGTGTCTTGTTCACCCTGAAAATACCCCAGTTACCCGCTGTAAGCTCCGCCGCTGGAAAGCTCTTGTACAGGTAGTCTCCGGCAACTTTGTTCTGGCCGCCGGCACTGGAGAGCAGGATGTCAAAATGGTTCCCCGCGCCAAACCCATCTCTGGCTCCGAACCACTGCGAGTTGGGGTTGGGTCCCATAACAGAGCTGGGAACACCTCCAGCAGACACAAATGGCTCCTCCGGCCACGCGTGACCATTGATGGTCCAGACATCATCCGGGAACCCTCCCAGACCGTCAGGATGGAGCAGCCGGAAACGGACCGGGCTTCCAGCCAGGGCGCAGAAAATGGGGGTTTGGGGATCGCCCTGCGGCTTTCCCGAACTTGGGTTGGTCATCTGATTGGAAAATGCCTTCGAGATGTCCAGGTCTTCAAAGTCGGATGCACCGAACCGGTAAGACATTGGCTCGACGCCAAAGTTAATAGAGTTAAAAACTCCGGAAGTCAGATAAACGTTGTTTTGCAGGATACCCACAAATTCACGAAACAGGAGCGAGCCTCTTGCGTCCACAATGTCCGTGCTAGTTCCGCCGTTGGGAGGCCATTTGGATCCGGCCGGCTCTACAACCAGCGCTCCTATCATCGCCAAAGGCTGCTGTTCGAACGGGTCAGAAGCGATCAGGTTCGCGGCGCCCAACTCCAGCGGCACTCCACTGGTGGTCCCATCGGGATTGGTGACAATGTCTCCGGCGTACCATCGATAGGTCCTTAGCTGGCACGGCGGTGTGGTACAAACCTGGGCTAATTGCTCAGGATTGATTCCCACATTTACGCCGTTGTTCTCCGTAACGTCATAAGCAACCATCTGGGCGTGCATTCCCACATTGACTGATGGAAAGACGGAACTCCAGGGCATGCCTTGTGGTGCGTTTCCGTCAGCAGTGTTGAACACAGCCTGGCTGGGATCCATTTTGTTGAACAGCTTCACGGTAACGCACTCGCCGGCGTTGGCCCGGAGGACTATTGGCTCCTTAGGAGGAAAGGGACCGAGTGGCTTGAGGGTTTGGGGATCAACCATCACATACAGCATCGCGCCGATTGTACTGCTGGTAATTGAGTTGGCGGATCCGTCACGCGAATTGTAAGTTAGCCCCGGAGACGGAAGGTACATGGCAGCCACGCCATACGTGCGCGTCCCTGTGGCATTTGCCGGACAGCTGCCGCTGGCTTTGAGCGCCACGCCGCCGTTCTTGTTATTGGGCAGCGGCGCAAGGGTGGGAAGGAGTTTTCCGTTGGCGTTGTAACTGCGCAATATCCCCCAGAGTCCTTGCCCCAGGTCCAGCACTCCGCTACCCGGCATGTACAGATAGTCAGCCCTGGGAGCCTGTGTGGAAGGCAATTTAAATTGGAACTCATAGTGCTCTGAGATTCCCATGGCTTGATTGTCGCGATAGCCTGACGTGCTGGAGGATGGCTCGAACAACCACTTCAGCCCTTCGACGCCAAAATTGTGATTGAAGAGATACGCGCCCACCAGAACGCGTATCTGTACCCGGTCATTCTGATAGGCCCGGAGCAGGGGCGTGTAAGGATCGCGGTCTTCCACACAGTTACCACAGGATAATAGCGGCGGCGGATAGAGAAAATCATTTCCGCCAGCCACCGGGTTGATCTTCTTCGGATAGACCGGTTGTGTATTCAATATTGCGTCGTTGCGCTGGACGTCAGGGCGGGAGCTGAACGCATAGGAGAGATCGGTTGCCTTGTCTGTCGGATTGTGGGCGGTTGGACACCCCTTGGTTGTACAAGGAGCCACCCGGAACGGCAGCGGTTCATTCCGGTAATTGACGTTCATGGTCCCAACCGAAGGCGAACCGCTGATGATTGTTGGTGCACAATCAGAACCGCCCGGAGAATTGATGGCGTTGTTAGGATCGCACCAGCCCCACGGCGTCTTAGGATTCTTGAGGGGACCCTTCAGCGGCGTTCCTCTGCTGGTGTTGTTGTATGCCAGAGCCAGATCCTGGAACTCCAGCAGAAACTCGCGATAGCTGTCATTGCTATTGCTGGTGACAATAGCGGCCTGCCAACTGGTAGGTCCGCCGTCATTCCGGCCGCCCAACGGCGTGCCGTCTTCAGAATTGAGCCACTTCGATTTTTCCGGCTCAACCACCAGTCCGGCATACAGGCCAGCCTGTTGGTGCGTGGACGGACCAAAATGATCGTGCGTAAAAACAGTACGTAGCGTGCGATCCTGGCCTTTTCCATTGTCAGGACATGGCGGCCAGAAACAGCCATCCAGCGAATCCACATACCAGCGCTGGATTGTTGTGGATGCGCCCAGCCAGCTCTGCCCAGCAGGCGCTGTCCCAAAGGAAATAGGATATCCGTTGGCCGGCGTTGGCTCTTTCGGAACCGGGCACGTGAAATTGACCGGGTCTGAGGGCTTGCACTTGTTCATGAGTCGGATGGCGGCAATTCGGTCTGTCACCTCATTCGGACTCAGCGTGCCGTCCTCGTAGTTATAACCATTGGATGCGCCGTCAGAAGCGAGCACGTCAAACTTCACCAGGTGAATGTGCTGTCCCAGAATGTCTGTAGGAGTGCGGACCTGAAAATCATCCAGTTCGTAATAACTTGGAACCAGGTTCGTCTGCCAGAACTCAACGACGTCTGAATTGCTGTTCGCGCGGAAAAAGAACGGCTCTGGCGCGCGCTGGCCTGAAACCGTTTTGGCCACGTCACCCCACAGCGTCATGAAGCGCTGCTGCGGGTAGTGCCATCCCTTTTTATTGAAGACAACATCCGTCTGGATGTCAGCCGCTTTGTAACGGCGGATTTCCCCCACCGGTTTTCCCTGATCGTCCACGGCAGGATCAGCAAAGGGCGCGCCGGGTTGCGGTCCGCGAGGCAATCCATTCGTGATGAAGTTGCCTGGCTGCCCGCTGGGCATAAAGCTGGGATGGTTGCGCACCTGGTTAAATGCCATGGCCGCTTTCTCCACACCAGTCCCGTCTTCAGGCAGTTCCCGCGCCAGCAGAGTGTCATTGTTTTTACTGAAATCCCAATTGTTATGGAACTCGCCCTTGACGGTCGCATTCAGCACGACGTGACGGGCCAGACCGCCATCCAGGTACATCGGCTTGCCGTCAGGTCCTGCTATCGGCTGGCCGGATGCAGTCAGCGCGGGAGCAAAATCCAGCGGGGGCGGGGGCGCCCGATGCCCGGCAATGCCTGGGACAAAGAAAGGAAATCCAGGGTTGGTGCATGTTCCCTGCGTCGACCCATCAAGGCGGTCACACTTGGGAGTGACCTGAACCTCATATCCATCGAGCTGCGAAGGAATCTTGGGATCCTGTACAGGAACAATTTTCACCTTGGCGGGAATGGGAGCCATGGCCTTGGTGGGTAGCGGCACAATCGCGGGAATGGGAGTGCCCAGAGCAATCTCACCATCAGGCAGAGCCCGGGCGCCGCTGACCGGAATGCCATTCTGCAACTCAGTGCCTGCTTCAAAAACATCATGGACGCGAAACAGTGACCACATGCCTTCAGCAAAATGAGGATAAAAATGACAGTGGAAGATCGAATCTCCCATCGTCTGGTTGCGGTTCCCACCGCCGTTGTAATCGATCTCCAGCGTGTAAGAGGCTCCAGGGCTCAACAATTGGCTATCCAGATAGCTGCTGTTGGGATCATTGGGTGTGTGCATCCACTGGTGCCCATGCTGGTGATGGACATGCGTCAAATTTGAGCCCCCATGCAGGATGCGAAACTTCACATGGTCCTGAAGGTAGCTGTGGTAGACGTTGGAAGGATCATCGGGAAAGAATGCCTGCTGCGCTTTCGCATTCTTCTGCGGAGGCGTCGGGGCCGGCTTCGGCATTTTGGCGCCATTCAATTCAGCTATTTCAAATTCTTCCAGGTCCTGTACGATCTGTGGCATCGTCTGGTTCGGATCAGTAACTTTTGCCTCGCCTGGATAAAAGTTGGCCGGCCGGTCAACCACCATGGCAGGATCGCCAACAGCCCAGGAAGCCAGGAAGAACTCCTCAAATTTGCAGTCAGTGCAATTCCACATTGGGCCCACGCCATAGCGGTTCGCCAGGATCTCGGCTCCAATAGCGCCAGTGCCGTAATTGATGGCGAAGTTGTCGCGTCCCGGTTTGAGTACATCCACCATATCCTTGTCGTAGAAGTCCACAAACGCCTGTACGGCACTGGGGACCTCATGGTAGTGGATCGTAAACTCGCGGAAAGGCTCTCGCCGGTTTGGCGAAGCCGGAATGCTATTGAACTCCGGTCCTGTTTGGGACTCCAAGAAGCGGCCTGCGTTAGGGCCAGTGATGATCGCATTCAGATCGGTGTGAATAGTGTTGCCAGATCCGTCCACCATCCTCAAAATTGGTACGCCGGCACGAGGATGGCCTTGCGGATAGGTGGCGTTGTAATTCAGGATAGGGTGTCCATCCGGTGTGAAGCCATTGTATCCCTTGGAACGGTCAACAGCCAGCAGCAGGTCAGCACGTGTGATCTGGCTGCGATAGTATTCCGCCTTCGGCGGTTCAACGGTTACGGCGCCGAACAGGCCTTCAGTAATCTGGCCGGCTTCCACTCCTAGGCCGAAAGAAGCGCCCAGACTGTACAGTAGAAACGTTCCTTCTTCCGGGGCATACAGGTTATAGGTTTTTTTGCTTCCGGGAGGCACCGGATCAGACAGGCTACTGGCATTCTTGCCGACGTAAGAGCCATCATCTGCAATGGTGGAAGCCAGCTCCAGTCCGCTGACGTGCAGCGACGCGGCGCGAGTTGTCGACTGTAGAGGGCTTCGCGGTTTTGGAGCCAATAGATTCGTGAAATTGATCTTGAGGCACTGACCCTGGTTAACGCGCAAGACGATGGGACGCGGACGCTTGTCCGGTCGCAGACGCACGCTGCCCGCGACGCAGCTTCCACCATTCGAACAACTTTTTCCATTGCTTGAACTCACCACATCTGACATCAGCGCAAACACCATGCCTTGGGGTATGGCTGCGCCCAGGCGATTCAGCATGAAAGCCTGATCGAGCGCCGCAACTTCAGCGGTAACGGTGTTCGCCGGCGTGCATGCAACAGCAGCCGGAGTGGGCGCCGGAGCCGGGTTAGGAGACGCAGACTGCGGAATCGATACTGCAGAAACCGGTTAGGAAGATTACGGCGAACGAAACAACTTTGAGGGAAGAAACCTTGCGTGGCATACAGTCTCCTTCTTGCGACGATCGAGCCTTGTATCCAAATGCTGAGTGGCAAATCTGAATGGGAATGGATCGGACGTACGTTGGGCCGCGGGGCTGTTTGCTTGGAATCGATGTGCAAACATTTATCTTCGTTCCGAACTTGAAGCGGCGTGCAAATCACTTTTCGTTAGTACAAACTGGTGGTAGTTTAGTCAGCGATATATTGCTTCGCAACTAATAACGACATTCTGTGAATCTATTTATTCAAATGCATAAACAATTTCTGCTTGGTTCCATTTTGGGACTACTCTGCGCGCCGGCTCTACAGAACCATCACTGCGCAATCCAGGCTCAAGAATCAAATCAAGCCGGACTCGTGATAGCACACAAGCTCAGCGCAACCAATGCGTCCGGCACGCAATCACCCGCGATTGACCAGTGGAGCAAGGTGGAACGCTCTATTGTCCGCGACGGAATTTCGCTGCAACTTCAACTGGATCCGCTTGAGAAGCAGGCGGGTTCGGCGTCCGCGCTCGGTCATGCCCTGCGAATCCGTCTGTCGCTTCATGATGCCGCCACTCGCGCTCCCTTGACCGGACTTCATCCAGCAATGTGGATGAGTCTGCGCCAGCAGGAAGAGGTCCCATGCAGCACGCGTGCGCGCGCATTCCTGCGCAAAAGCCTGATGGAAAAACAGGCGGAGCTGGACCTGACTGACTATTACGTCCTGGTTCTGAATCAAGATCGAACGCTCCATGTGGTTGATCCGCAATTTTCTCTCGGACGTCCGCGGTTGGTAGCAGCCATCGAACTGCCGGGCCGTGCCGATGACTGGGTGCTCTCTTCTGACCAGTCCAGGCTCTACGTCTCCATCAGCCAGCCTGGGGAAATCGTAATGATCGACACCGCAACGTGGATGATTGTTCATAGAGTGAGAATCTCTGGTGCTGCGAAACTTGTCTTACAGCCGGACGAACACTATCTGTGGAGCAGTTCCTCCGGCGCCGAACCGGGCATTGCCGTGCTTTCAGCTACTGACCTCAGCGTGCTTGCGCGAATACCTTTGCATCCTGGCCGTCATGACATCGCCATCAGTAGTGACAGCCGCACAGCATTCATCACCGACCCTGCCGCGGAAACCGTTGCCATCATTGACGTTGGCCGTCTCAAACAGACCACTAATGTAAAGACGCAGTCGTCTGCGTCTGCTGTTGCATACTCTGCCGCTGCGCAAACTGCTTATGTCACAACAACCACCGGAAGCATACTTGCCATCGGCGAGCGCGGAGAAATCATCGCTCACCTTCAGGCCGGGCCCGGACTTGCGCGCATCGCGTTCTTCGGCGACGGCCGTTTTGGCCTTGCGCTCAATCCCGCGAAAGGACTACTCCACGTAATCGATACCGCACACAATACTCTGGCGCAAACCGCGCGCGTCAGTTTCGCCCCTGAGCAGATCGCGTTCTCTGACCAGATGGCCTACATTGTTCGTCGCGATAGTGATCTCATGGAAATGGTTCCTCTTGATCGAATCGGCGCGCCTGGGCCGGTCTCCACAGTCGATCTCCCCGCTGGACACAGCGCGTTCTCGCACGCATCCGCCGATGAGTTGACCACAACCATGATTCAGGCTCCGGGTGAAAATGCAGTCGTGATTGCCAACGCTGCGGACAAGGCCGTCTTCTACTATGAAGAAGGCATGGCCGCGCCGATGGGTACATTCAGCAATTTCGGCAAATCTCCCAGATCAGTCCTGGTGGTAGACCGCAGCCTCAAGGAAAAATCTCCAGGGATTTATGAAGCTATCGGCCGTCTCGAAAAATCCGGCACCTACGTTGTCCCTGTCCTGATTGATTCCCCGAGGATGGTGGACTGTTTCAGCGTCTCCGTCGGCGCGGACGATGCCGATGTTCCGCCAAAGCCCGCCCATCAATGAGCAGCGACGGAATCATTCAGGACTCTGTGGCTTGCCGCACTCCGTCTGGAAAGAATGAGACGCCAGATCCACGCAAACGATTTCAGCCTTGAAAGAACCCACACGACGGTTTGCGCCAAACGTAATTCCGGGAAGCAAGCCGGTTTTGTAGTCGCGCATCTGCTCCAGGCTTAAGATCAATTTCTCGCGGGTCACGCTCTTACCCGCGCGGGTAAGAGCATCTTCAAGGACCTTTGCGGCGCAGTACGCCGATATCTGGACCAAGCGGTGGTCGCTGGCAAGCTTGTGACGCAGAAGAAAATCGTCGAACTGGTCCACCGCGCCCACTTCCGGCTGCAGTTGCGGATAAGCAGCGAATATCCTGCCCTGAAAACGCGCCGGGGCTGCAAAAATTTCTCCATCGAGCAGCGGACCCAGGAGAAAAACTCTTGGGGCCCACTCAGCGCGGTCCGCGGCCTGAATCCACGGTGAAAGCTGTTCTCCGTCCCCGATAAAAAAAACTGTCTCGATTCCCTGGCTGTGGAGATCGTGGATAATTTCAGCGCCATTCGTCGCCGAGAGCACAAATTCATGCGGTTTTTCTACATTCAATTCTTTCCATGTTGCCTGCATGGCTGCAGCCACGTCAGTTTGCAGCTTGTCATCAGCAATCACCACTGCCGTTTTTTCCATGGCACTTTTTTCCTGAACGGCGGCAAAACGGACCAACTCCTGCTCCAGTTGTTGAAAACCGGGAAGAAGATAAAAAACCTGGCGGTTGGCGGCCTCGCTGGGAACGGAAAGTGCCAGCAATCCCACCGTCGGCGTGTGATTCGATTCCGCCAGCGCAGCCAGCTTTTGTTCTGATCCGGGAACAAAAGGAGCCACCAGGGCAAGCACCGGCGTAGTGGCAAGACGCCTGGCGATCTTCAACGTTGTGACGCTGTCGGCGCCAGATTCCGCAAAACGCAACACAATGCGACGGCCATAGATCCCGCCGCGCTGGTTAAGATCGTCAAAGTACGCGGTCAACACCGTTTTCACCGCGCTTCCTGCCTCGGCATTATCGCCCTGCAAAGGAGCAAGGCTGCCCACCGTGATGCTTGCGGCTTCCACGCCGGGATCAGTGTCAGTAGAAATTCGTTTGAGATAGGCCGCCAACTCTGCGGAACTCGCCGGCGACATCTGAAATCTCGGCATCAATCTGGACAGCTTGCCGCCGGCGGGATCGCGTCCTGTCGTCAACGCGCGTTCAAATAGGGCGGGTGTGAAAGCGGCATGTTTTCGTCCGTTGGCGTGCGTGTGCCCGTAAGCAATGCTGAGATACTGCCAGGTAATGTCGCCCGGAGCCTCGCCGCTTTCAACGCGCCCCTTGCCATCCGCACCATGGCAACTCGCACACGGTTGAAGCTTCGCCGAGACCTCAAGCTCTCCTACAAAGCCTTTGATTTCTTTTCCAGTACAGGTGGTTCCCTGAAAGTAGATCTTACGGCCACATGCTTCCTGCGGAGTCAGCGGGCCGGCAAACAATGGAGCGCCAGCCAGAACATACAACAAACACATGGCGGCAGAACGCCACCCGGTTCGCCGCAGATTGTCCACAAAGTGAAGAAGCATCTTTTCGTGACTCTCTATCAAAGTTTATTGGTGTCTTTCTGAAACATTCACTGACGAAGCATTCATCATGTCTTCAATAGAACGCGTAAGTGCAGAAGTCGAGCCAAGTCCATACACTCGCCTCCACCGAGCCGCCCTGTCATTCACGATCAATACCATGGGCGAATGGTTTTCCGGTGAAGCGGCATCCGCTCCGAACACGCGCAACACGCGATTCAATTCGCTTTTATCGCCGGTAACCAGCGTCCAGCCTGGCTTGGCGCCAAACTGTGCACCCCAGGCATGCAGTCGCCCCGGCGTATCGGTTGTGGGATCCACTGAGATGGAAATCAGAAACACGTCTTTTCCCAGCCGCTCTCCCAGGTTTTTCTGCAGTTTGCCGAATGTCGCTCCCAGTGGCGGGCAAATGGTAGTGCATGTGGTGAAGACGAAATTCACGGCAACTACTTTTCCCCGTACCAGGTCGCTATAGAAATGAAGCGCCTTGCCGTTTTGGTCCAACACCTTGACGTCTGGTATCGCCGCAGCCGGCATGTCAGCCACAGACTGTTTCGTTGATTCTGCATTTTGCTGCCGGGCGAGCACAGACTGCCCGAACGTCAATGTGGACACGCTCCAGCCAAACACCATTGCCACAAATGTCATCGACAATTTTGTTATGTGCAATCGAAGCGCCTTCTGAAGTCTGGTGACCCTGGCAGGAGTCGAACCTGCGACCTGCGGTTTAGGAAACCGTCGCTCTATCCATCTGAGCTACAGGGCCACTCCTATCATTTTAACCCGTAAATTTGGACTGCGACGCCGACCCCCGTCACGTTCCAGTGACTGTATCAAGCCCTATGCCGGCAGCTTTTTTAGCAGCGCGGATGCCCGGCGAAACCACGGACGTTCGCGCCTCTTCAGGTAACGTGGCATCGTCGCTTTCTTATTCAGAATCCGTTGCGCCCATTGCCGCGCCTCCCCTGTCTTTCCGTGGATGGCCAGAAATTGCGCGTAGTTGAACTGCGTTTCAGAAAGCGTGGAAGTCTCTGTGATCTTCTCAAACAGATTCGCGGCCTCCGCATCCTGATTGGTGCGCGACCACGAATACGCCAACAGCCCGGCGGCGCGCTGATAGTCGTAATTACGGTCTTTTCCAACTACGCGTTCCAGGTCCGTCACAGCGGCAGGAAAATCGTTCAACTCCATCTCACATAGCGCGCGCCGATAAAAAGGGTCGGGTGAATCCGTCCGCGACGAGATCGCGCGGTCATAACATTCCTTGGCTTTGGCAAAGTTCTTCTTCTCCAGGTAAAGGTCCGCCAGCTCTTCGTAGTTGCCGGCGGAAGGATTGTCCAGCACAATCATCTCCAGTTGCTGGACCCTTTTACGATGAGAGAATATCTGGAATGAATGTCGCAGTAGTCCCAGATCTGGTACCACTTCAGCCGCAATATAAATCAGGGCGCCAATGCCTCCGCCCATAAGAATGATCCATAGCCAATAATTGTCAGGCCGGCGACGGATGAAGTGCACCACCGCGATCGCTACAAAAACAATGCCAAAGCTATAATTTCCGAATAGGTTCATGGAATTAACCGACAGGTAATCTAAACCGATCTCACCATTCATCGCGGCTGCCACGGTGCTTATCCTGCAGCGTCAATGCTCGAGCGACTTACTTTTTCGGGGTCTCGCTCTTTTCCTCGTCGGCTTCAACCATCTTCTGCGCGCCCTCTTGGATCTTGGCCTTGATCTGGTCCATTCGTTTTTGCTGGACTGCTATTCCTGCCTGCATGCTTTCCTGCAGCATCTGTGGTTGTTCGTGCAATACCTTTTGTCCCGTGGGTCCGCCGTAGAACCGGATCATCTCTTCCACATCGGATTTGGTGAGGTGTCGGCGATAAATAGGGACAATCGCTTCAACCATTTCATCCAAAGGCATGTCCCCAATCGCACCATCGATCATCCCGCGTAATGCCTCGAGTTGCTTCGGCGTCGGGTCCGGCACTCGTTCACGGAAGCTCTGTTCGGCGGCCTGTTTCATCGCTTGTTTCATTCCGTCCATCACCAATGACATATTTCTGCGTATCTGTAGAAGATCCAGAAGAGTCATGACCTGATCGTGTGTTGGAGCATCCGGCGGGAAAACTTCTGCTTTAGACTTGGCCTGGGCTGCTGCCTCAGCTACGCTCTGCTGCGCGAATGCCGGTGCCGTAACCGCTAGCAATAGAAGAAGGAACAAACCTCTGCTGCGCATACTTGATCTCCTGAAGTTTTGGGGAAGAGTAAGAATCGCATAACTTTACCGGGAATGCCACGGCAAAAAGCTCGGAACAAGCATATATTCCGGCGATTTATGGCTGAGCCTCTTACTTTGCCCGCGGATGTGTCTTGTCATAGACCTCCATCACGTGAGTAATCGATAGTTGGGTATATTTCTGCGTTGTCGAAAGCCGCTCATGCCCAAGTAGTTCCTGGATGGCCCGCAGATCGGCGCCCTCCGTAAGCATGTGTGTGCCAAAGGCATGGCGCAAAGTATGTGGATGTATATCCGGCGGCAGGCCTCGGGCCACCGCTATCTTTTTCACGATCCGCCTCACGCTGCGCGTTGTCAACGGGCCGCCGCGATGATTGATGAACAGCCGGCGCGTGTTCTTGCGGGTCGCGTTAAGCACTCGCTGCCGCGCCTCTCTATAGGCCGTCAGCGCGTCCGCTGCCGCGCCTTCCAGCGGCACATAGCGTTGCTTCTTCCCTTTGCCCCGAATCAGGATTACTCCGTTGGCCTCTTCAATATCGCCTAGCTCAGTCCCCACCAGTTCTGAGTTACGCAGGCCGCAGCCATACAGCAGCTCAAAGATCGCGAGATCGCGTTCAGGAAACGCAGCACTCTCCGGCATCTCAGTATTCAGCAGGTCGTTAACCTCTTCCATCGTCGGTACGCGCGGCAGTTTCTTCGGCAACCGCGGAGAGGCTACCAGTTTGGCTGGATTTTGCTGCACGATCCCCTCCCGCGCCAGCCACTTGTACATGGATCGGAGCGCCGCCAGCGCCCGGGCCACAGAAACCTTGCTCAGCCCGCAGCCATGCAGGTGCGAAAGGAATCCTCGGATCGTGACGTGATCAATCTCTTTCCATCTCGCCTCCGGGCCCAGGTATTCAGCAAAGCGTTTGAGTTCGTTGTCATAAGCGCGCAGCGTGTGCACCGACGCATTGCGCTCTCCGCGCAATGAATCCAGAAACTTGCGGATGCCCTTTTGAAGTTCGCTCCTCACTTTAATCTCCGCTGGTTTCATGGCTTGCCTGCCGCATTCGTCCGTTTGCCTCGCGGGTGAAATTTCCGATACACGGTTTTCAGCCGGTCCAGCGCCACATGCGTATAAATCTGGCTGGTGGAAATATCGGCATGGCCCAGGATCGTCTGCACCGTGCGCAAGTCTGCACCGTTCTCCACCATGTGCGTGGCGCAGCTATGGCGCAGCATGTGCGGACTGGCATGCCGGCCGGAAGCCGAAGCCTCTTTCACCATCTGCCAAACCCGCTGCCGCGTCAGTCTCCCGCCGCCGCGCCGCACAAAAAGCATGGATGAAATCTTCCCGTTCAGCAGCGCCTCCCGTCCGTCGCCGATATATCCGCGTATCTCGTCCTGGGCCGCACGGCCAATAGGAACAATGCGTTCCTTATCGCCTTTGCCCCGCACCAGCACATGCCCCACTTCCAGTTTCAGGTCTTCCAGCCTCACGTTCACGATCTCCGTAACGCGCAGCCCGCCGGCATAAAGCATCTCCACCATTGACCGGTCGCGCTGCGCCAGCGCCGCAGAAAGTTTGGAGTCGCCTGGCTTCCCTGCCGACTCAAGCATTGAATTAATCTCTGACGCCGCCAGCGACTTTGGCAATATCTTCCATTGCTTCGGCGAATCTATCTCCAGCGTCGGATCGTGCTTGATGATCCGGTCCAGCAGCAGGAATTTGTAAAAGTGCCGCAACGTGGAAAGCTTGCGCGCCACCGACCGGTCTTTTACCCCGTTCGCAAACAGCTGGCTCAGAAAGCCACGCACATCTTCCCGCCGCGCTTGCGCTAACGGCCGTCGGCGCGCCTCAAGAAATTCTGCGAACTGGATCAGGTCTGACTGGTAGGCAACCACGGTGAACGTCGCCAGACCCTTTTCGACTCTCAAATAGTCAAGAAAGCTCTTCACCGTCGGATCAGGACGGCCCGCCGTCTCTCCCTTGTTATCAGACCTCATAATGTTCAGTATCCTGCCTGCCGACTCTCCGGCAAATAGCTCGCTGGTTCTAGCCGAAATTGTCTACCTGCCCGACCGCCCAATTCCCTCCATTTTTCTGCGTCTGTGACTCGAAATTTCACCCCTTTTAATCTGGCTCATCTCCAACTTCGTCCCTCGGGCAACGGGTCCTTGGTTTTTGCAATTCGGGCGATCTTGGCAATGTCTTTTGTCGGCCCTCTGCCGATTATCTCAGCCGGTGTACTCCCCCTCCCCCTATTTCGACCCATTTCCACCCAAGATCACCCAATCCCGGTGCACCCGACACGCGCGGTTTTCGCGTGGTGGGGTGGAAGGCACCCAACAATCGGCAGAGGGTTGCAGCCCTGAAATTACAAAACGCAACGGAAACCTCCCGTTGCGCAGATTTGCCGGACTTCTTCCGGCACAGTTCACTATAGCGAATATCCAGCGAACCGTCAAATAAAATCGCCGAGAATCACAAGAAAACCAGAAGTACCTGGGGTATGAGCATCCGAACTATCCTCAATCAGCAATTTCCTCGCGTTTTCAGCAACTCTGGATTAACTTCTTGCTATGAAGTTCATGATTTTTATCCTTTTATTCTTCTGTGCGGGCTGCGCCGGCGGTCACGTACACGCTGCAACCACCTTGCAGCAGCAAGTCGCCGCTGGCGGCGCCATCAACCTGCCTGCCGGAACTATCAACATAGACTGCGCCGGACAGCTCACCATCAACAAAAGTACGGCTATCATCGGCGCTGGCCGGGATCTCACGATTTTGCACGATACCTGCCCCACCGGGGACACGGTGTTCGTTGACGTCACCAATCCCGCCAACGTTCGCCTTGAAGAATTGACCATCATGCACGATGGCGGCGCTTCCGTGGTCCATTTGATAGGAGGCCATCACGGCGAAGTAGAGATCATCCATCGCATGCTGCGCTTGTCCAATGTGGAACTGAGCGGAGCAACAAATTGCCTGGTGTCGGATGGCCTCAATCAGCTGTTTATTGAAAAGAGCAATCTGCTGAATTGTTCCCAGGACGGCGCTCAAATCGCCTCTTTTGGCGTCACGCTTCACGATAGCTGGTTTGGAACAAACGGGCGCAATGGCGTTACCTTTATCGACAGTTCGGTCGTGGACGAGAACGGTACGCACTTCGCTGGATTCTGTTCATCCTGCTTTGGTAACGAATTCTGGCTGAATAAGGGCCACGGCCTGGTGTATCAGGTAACCAACGTCGCCGATGCCCGCCATGTGGGCGACTACATTGATTCCAATGGCGATGTTGGCATGGTCGTGAATGGAGTGCGTGATTTTACTTTCAATGACGGCTGGATCGGCACCAACCAGGGCGGCGGCGCGATCATTGGCGATAGTGTCGTAGGCACTGTAATTACCGGCAACACCTTCACCAATAACTTTGGCCCTACTCTCAGGGCCACGCAAACTACAGGCCCGCTGCGTATTTCCGGAAATTCCAGCTCGCTTACCCACGATCCCTGTGACGGCCAGATCAATGGCGGGCCATGCTTTGACCTGAACACTCATTGAGTCAAGACATCAAAGACGCATCCCTGGTGGGAATCGGTTCTCAGCCAATTCCCTTCACCAGCAGTATCACTGGCGACGAGCCTGCTTCCTCATCGTGCCGGGCGCGCCTGCATGGCGTAGTCGAACCACTCAACGAGATCACACCTCATGTCAGAATAGAGCCATGCCAGACGCTCGCTCTGTGATTCCTGACTTCATTTACGGCACCGCCTGGAAAGAAGATCGCACACCGGCCTTGACCGAACTCGCCATCCGTTCGGGCTTTCGCGCCATCGATACGGCCAACCAGCGCCGCCACTATTTTGAAGCCGGAGTCGGCCAGGGATTGGCGGCAGTCTATCGCGCAGGCATTGTCACCCGCGCCGATCTTTTCCTTCAGACTAAATTCACATATCAGGCTGGTCAGGACCATCGCCTCCCATACGATCCCGCCGCAACTCTTTCCGTCCAGGTGGCGCAATCCATGGCCAGCTCGCTTGAGCACCTTGGCACGGATCACGTGGACAGTTTTGTTCTGCACGGCCCCGCTTCTAACTCCCACTGGACCACCGACGATTTTGAAACCTGGCAGGCCATGATCAAGGAGCGCGACGCCGGGCGCACACGCCTTCTTGGCGTCAGCAACATTTCACTTGCTCAACTGCAGCAGATGGCCCGGGCCCATGCGGAGCCGCCTGCGTTTGTCCAAAACCGTTGTTACGCCATTCGCGGCTGGGACCGTGAAGTGCGAGCTTTCTGCCGCGAGCGAAACATCATCTACCAGGGCTTCTCTTTGCTCACGGCAAATGTTGAGATCCTGCGTCATCCCTTGGTTGCAGGACTCGCTGCGCAACTCAACGCGTCTCCGGCCCAGATTGTCTTCGCTTTCGCGCGCCAGATCGGTATGCTGCCTCTCACAGGCACTTCCAGCGCCGAACACATGAAACAGGACCTGGCTAGTCTCTCCCTGGAATTGCCGCCGGATGCTGTAAATGCGATTAAGGCACTAGCTGGGTAGCGCTTTAGCCGCGCCAAAGGCCTACTCATTCGTTGCCCTCCTGAGCGACTCCGAGGAAGCGTCGCAGTCGGGTCCCCATTCACGCCCGCATTTGGCGTGAATGGGCAGGACTGAGGAGGAGCGAAGGAGGGCAACTCCTATTTTGCCGTTTTCTTGTTCCCCGCCTTCTTCTCCGGCATCACGAACGGCTTCTCTTCAATTCCATTCAACCGCGCCACCGTAACCGCGTTCAGAGCGCTTTCCGGACGCTCTTCATGCTTGAAGAAAGCAAACACCTCGCGCTCCGTGCTCTGCGTTTTTAATTCTTCCGCCACCGTCTGAAGATCAGGTGTGCTGTATTCCGGCTCGCGGAAACGGTAATATAAAAAATCTGCCGTCGCCACCTTCGGGACAACAATTTTCTCGCTCTCCGCCCAGCACAGCGCCGCGTTCTTGGCTTTCAGAATCTCATACACCGAATCACTGAACCAGCTCTCATGCCTGAACTCAAAAGCAAACCTATATGCCTGCGGCAAGAGCTGCGCAAAACTCCGCAGCAGATCAACATCGGCCTTCAAATTCGGCGGCGTCTGGATCAATATCGGCCCCAGCTTGCCCGACTCCCGCATCGGTTCCATGCTTTGCAGAAAAAATCGGAACGCATCGTCGCAATCCTTCAGCCTTTTGAAATGCGTGATCGATTGATGCACTTTCGCGGCGAAGAGAAAATCCGGCGACGTCGCGCCGACCCAGCCGGCGATTGCACTGGGGGTGGGCATGCGGCGAAACGTGGCGTTCAATTCCACGGCGTTCAGTCGCGTTGCGTAAAACTCAAGAAAGCGTTTTGACGGCAGCTTCTCCGGAAAGAACGCCGGTTTCCAGCTCGCATACGACCAACCAGAAGTGCCAATGTGCAGACCCATTTTCGCAGTATAGTCGAACCCAGCGTCCCTGCTCTTCTCCGTGTCTCCGTGCCTCTGTGGTAGATTTCTTATTTGTATAAAAGATACTTCTGCCGCAGCTCTTTGAACTTTTCCAAATCATCCTGCCAGCCCTGCGCGATACTCCGCGGATCTTCACCCGCGACCAGTTGGTCAAAAACCTGCTGATTGGAAAGCGCGGTGATCATGTGCTCCATCTTCCAGTTGTCGGGATAAAGTTTCTTCAGCGCCGAAGCCAGTTCGATTCCCATTTCCGGAGCATCCAGCACAGTTCGGTCGGTAACGATGATGTTCACGCCTTTGCACAGCTGGTTCTGGTAAGGACCACTCACCGGTGTGAACGTTATCGGCACAAAGCGCACGCCCGGAATAAGCCTGGCGTTCATGTAGTCAGAATAAGCGCGGGCATCGATCCATGGCGCGCCCATCACTTCAAACGGCGTGTCAGTACCGCGTCCGACGGAAACATTTGTTCCCTCAACCAGCGCGACGCCTGTATATAATTCCGCCTCATTCACCGAGCGCAAATTCGGTGAGGTATTGATCCAGACAATGCCTGTGGAATCAAACCAGTCACCGCGCAGCCAGCCCTGCATGGGAATCACTCGTAGCCGCGCGCCGATTTTTCTCTCCACGTTATACATCTGGGCCAGTTCGCCCAGCGTCATGCCAAAGCGTATCGGTGTGGGGTGATAGCTGGTAAAACTGGCAAACTCCGGCTGGGACATGTTCCCCTGCACAAAAGATCCATTGACCGGGTCCGGACGGTCCAACACGATGACCTCGGTATTTGTCTGCGCTGCTGCCTCCAGCAGGTATCCCAGCGTCGCCGGATACGTATAAAACCTTGCGCCCGCATCCTGAATATCAAACACCACAGCATCCAGCGTCTTGAGTATGTCCACTGGCGGCCTCTTCTTTGCCTCCGTCCCCCCATACATCGAATAAACAGGAACGCCGGTCACAGAGTCGGTCGTGTTTTCGACCTTCAAATCATCCTGCGCGCCAAAGATTCCATGTTCCGGCGCAAAAATCGCCGCCAGTTTTACCCCCGGCGCAGCCGCCAATACGTCGATCGTCCGCTTGCCCTGCCCGTCCACTCCGGTATTGTTCGTCAGCAGGCCAATCGTCATCTGCTCTTTGCCCTGCTTCAGCGACGCAAAATTATCCTGCTCCAGCACGTCAATCCCTGTCAGCACATGCCCATTGCGCGCCGCCAGCCGCCGTGAGGCCGTGGCCGCTTCGTTATAACCGGTAATCGCCAGTTGCCTTTCCCGATCAGCAGACGTCACATCCAGTTTGAGCAGCGCCGCCACCGCCGTAGCCACACGCGACCTTAATGAAATAATCGCCGGTCCCTGTCGCGGCAAAACAGAATTTGTCAGCAGGATTACATACGTGTTCGTGTAGGGATCAACCCACAACGACGTTCCGGTATAGCCAGTGTGTCCAAATGATCCCACGGGCAACAGCGATCCCCGATTCGAGGAAAACGAAGAATCAATGTCCCAGCCCAGCCCACGGACCTCTGTGGCGTTCGGCGGCTGTTGCGGCGTTGTCATCTTGTCGATGATGTTGCCATCCAGTATCGACTTGCGAGAGATCAGCGCCTGCGCGTAGAGCGCAAGATCGCCAGCGGTGGAAAACACTCCGGCGTGTCCCGCCACGCCGCCCATTCTGTCTGCACGGGGATCGTGCACGACGCCGCGCAGTATCTGCTTTCTGTCCGGAGCAAATGTCTCCGCGATTTTGCTCTTCCACTGCGGTGGAGGCAGAAAGCGAGTGTGCTTCATGCCCAGCGGCTGGAAAATATGCACGTCAGCATACTGGTCCAGCGGCATGCCGGAAAGCCGCTGCACCAGCTCGCCCAGCACAATGAAATTCGTATCGCTATATATAAAGATCGAGCCTTGCGGCGCTTGCAGCTTTTCTTCATGCGCCAGCCGGAAAGCCGTATCGCGTCCCACCCACGATGGATTCAGATCGATGTCCGGCCGCAGCCCTGAATAATGCGTCAGTAGCTGCCGGACGGTCACTGCGTCTTTCCCATTCATCCCGAAATCAGGGATGTAATGTGCTACTGGCTCATCCAGCCGAATCTGCCCGTACTGAATCAGCCGCATCACGCTCGGGGTTGTCGCCACTACTTTGGTAAGAGAGGCCAGATCAAAGATCGTGTCCAAGGTCATGGCTTCTGGCCGAGGTGACGTCGCGCGAAGCCCGAATGCCTTCTGGTGCACAATGCGTCCACCATGCCCTACCAGCAGCACTGCTCCAGTGATTGCCTGATCGTTGACCTGCTCCTGCACCAGCAGATCTACCGCAGAAAAATTTGCGGTCTCCGCGGCTTCGCGTGCAGCCTTTTTCTGCTTCTTCGGCGCAGCCGATGGTGCAGCTAAAAGACTCTGCAGAAACAAAATGAGGATGGAAATGAAGCCTATGCCTTTGCGCGGTAATGTCATCTGTAAACTGAGTGTGTTATAAACCGAAAACAAAAGCAACACGAGGGGATTTTCTGCACCAAAGTACCAACAGCACGCTGAACCCAGCGTTTGACCGTCAGGACGAGCAATTTCAGCGCGCCTTTGATGTCCTGCGTTCCGGCATCGACCAGCGCGCTTTTCCCGGCGCGGCAGTCGCCATGGTCCAGCATGGCAAACTCATAGCGCACAAGGGTCTGGGGCGCTTTACTTATGAAGAAACTTCGCCGACTGTAGCCGCTGATACCATCTACGATCTGGCGTCGATCACCAAAGTTATTGCCACCACCACGGCATGCATGATCCTGTATGAGCGCGGCGTGTTCGACCTAAACCAGCCGCTGGCCGACATTCTGCCTGAGTTCGCCGAGGGCAGAGCAGATCAAAAAGCTGTCCGCCAGCAAGTCACGCTCCGCATGCTTTTGGCCCATTCTTCCGGCCTGCCTGCTTACATCAAACTCTTTCAGACCGCCCATAATAAGGACGAACTATTGCGTCAGGCGCTTCAAATCCCACTCACCGCCGCCCCCGGTACCCGCGCCGAGTACAGTGACATCGGCTTCATTCTTCTGGGCCAAGCCCTGCGAAAGTTGGCCGGCGAGCCCTTGGATAAGTTCTGGCAGCGCGAGATCTTTACGAAGCTCAACCTCGCCCGCATCACCTTTAATCCGCCATCGGATTGGAAAATACTAATTCCCCCTACTGAAGACGACCGCACCTTTCGCCATCGCCTGATACAGGGCGAAGTCAACGACGAGAACGCTTCCGTCCTGGGCGGAGTAGCTGCGCACGCCGGCTGTTTTTCCACAGCCTTTGACGTGTCGGTTTTTGCACGGTGCCTCTTGCAGGGCGGCTCACCCCTGGTAAAAAAGGAAACTTTGGAAATTTTTACCCGCCGCCAGGACCTTCCTCCGGGCACGTCGCGTGCTTTGGGGTGGGACACGCCGACCCAACCGTCTCAGTCCGGAAGATATTTTTCCTCGCGCTCCTATGGCCACTTGGGCTATACAGGTACTTCACTCTGGATTGACCCTGACCGTCAGCTTTCCGTCACGCTGCTAACCAATCGCACCTGGCCGGACCGTGGTTCGCAGTCCATCAAACAAGTTCGGCCCGCTTTCCACGATGCAGTCATCGAGGCGCTTCACTGAGGTATTGACGGCGTGAGTCCCCGCAAAGCCACTCTGAGCAATCTCAGAACAGAGCAGCAGAACCTCGCTTCCTCCGGGCTTGATACGCTCTCCGCCCTTGAGATTGCCCGCGTGATCAACCAGGAAGATAAGAAGGTGGCCGCTGCTGTGGAGTGTGCTTTGCCGCAAATTGCGCATGCGATCGACGCTATTGCCGAGGCGATTCGAGGCGGCGGAAGGCTGATTTACGTGGGCGCCGGCACCAGCGGACGCCTGGCCGCCCTCGACGCCGCCGAATGCCCTCCCACCTTTAATACTGATCCACGAACCGTGCAATACGTGATTGCCGGAGGCGATAAGGCCCTGGGCCACGCCGCCGAATACAGTGAAGATTCTGGCTCCAGCGGACGCAAAGATATGGCCAAACGCAAACCCGGCAAGAACGATGTGGTAGTGGGAGTTGCCGCCAGCGGTCGCACCCCTTACACCATCGGCGCCCTGGAGTATGCACGCAAGAAAGGGGCCAAAACAGCGGCAGTGGTATGTAATCGTGGCTCAGTAATGGGCGGGCTAGTCGATATCGAGATCGCGATAGACGTGGGGCCCGAAGCCGTCTCAGGCTCCACGCGAATGAAGGCCGGTTCTGCACAGAAGATGGCCCTGAACCTGCTTACTACAGGTGCAATGGCCCGCCTCGGATACATCTACGGTAATCTCATGGTGAACGTCCACACCACGAACCATAAATTAATGGAGCGCGGTCTAAATGTTTTGGAAAAATCTGCCGGGGTTGACCGTCTAACTGCATCCAAAACCCTGAGGGCGGCGGATAACCAGGTGGCCATAGCTCTCATCATGTTGAAGACCGGTTTGGGTCGTGCCCAGGCTGGGAAAAGACTCAAGAGCGTTAAGGGCAATGTCCGGCAGGCAATCGCGCAGGGTCGTTTAAAATGAAGCTAGTTCCCAAGTCACCGAATGGCAATTCCAGCAAGCCAGAACCGCTGCTCTCCGGCGGCGTTCCTGGCTTCAGAAAACCGGTTTCGCGTAGCCGGACCATCCGGATTGACTTCAGTCATGTGGCCTTTGCGCCAGAGAGCCTTATGGATAAATTTGTAATTCGTGGTGGCAATCCCCTGGTGGGAAGCGTCCGGATCAGCGGAGCCAAGAATGCCGCTCTGCCCGCGATGGCTGCCGCCATCCTGACCGACGAGCCCGTGATTCTGGAAAACATTCCCGATGTCCGTGACATTCGGACCGAGCGCAATCTGCTGGTTTCCATGGGCGCTGACGTGGAATTGGGCTATGGCCGAGCTTCCCATCGCACCACAATTTCCTGCAACAATCTGGTCAACCCTGAAGCCGCTTATGAACTGGTAAAAACCATGCGTGCTTCTACGCTGGTTCTGGGTCCTCTGCTAGCCCGTATGGGACGCGCCCGGGTTTCGCAGCCCGGTGGTTGTGCCATTGGCGCCCGCCCGATCGATCTTCATATCAAAGGACTGGAACGTCTTGGCGCTACCATCAAGCAGGAACACGGCTATATAGAAGCCAGCGCGGAGCGGCTGCACGGCGGTCACATTATTTTTGACAAAATTACCGTCACTGGTACTGAAGACCTGATGATGGCCGCTACTCTGGCCCAGGGCGAGACCATTATGGAAAATTGCGCTCGCGAGCCGGAAGTTGTGGATCTTGCCACTCTGCTCATTAAGATGGGTGCAAAAATCGACGGCGCAGGCACGCACACCATCCGAATACAGGGCGTGGAGAAACTTCACGGTGCGCGGCACCGCATCATCCCCGATCGTATTGAAGCTGGCACCTTTGTGATTGCGGCGGTGTTGACCGGAGGCGACCTGCAGCTTACCAACTGTGATCCGTCTCACCTCGGCTCGTTGATTCAAAAATTGGAAGAGTGCGGCGTGAGCATCAAGACCGGAATGGATTCCATGCGCGTGACCAACGGCCATCAACTCATCGCGGCCGATATCAGCACAGAAGAATATCCCGGCTTCCCCACTGACATGCAGGCGCAATATATGACCCTGGCGACTCAGTCGCAGGGAACCTCCATCATTACGGAAAATATTTTTGAGAACCGTTTCATGCACGCGCATGAACTGGGACGCATGGGCGCCAATATCAAGGTGGAAGGCCGCCGCGCTATCGTCCGCGGCAAGACTCCGCTTAGCTCCGCTGCTGTTCAATGTTCCGACCTTCGCGCTTCAGCATCTCTGGTAATCGCTGCTCTGGTGGCCGACGGTGAAACCATCATCGACCGTGTCTATCACGTTGACCGCGGTTATGAACGTATCGAAGAGAAGTTGAAAGGCGTCGGCGCACAGATCCGCCGCATCGGTGAAATCCTCCCCAAACGCGCCGCTGCTCCCAGCGTTGTGGCCTAAGACAGCCAAACATTATCCAGTAATCGCTCATCTTCTGAAGAGGCCGCAGTCGACACGCTCTCTCTGACTGTCATGTTGAGCAAGCCCGAACGATGCGTTAGCAAGTGAGGGCGCCGTCGAAACATCCCGAGGATGAAACTTGTGACAATGCTGCTTCAGGGAGTTCTTCCCATGCTCTTTCCATAATTCTCCCAGCAAGAAAAGATGTGCAACAAAATGCGAGAGGAACCCGAGTCTCCCCACTTCCCAAATTGGAACAGCTCTGAATTTTTCTAAACGATTTTTTATCTTTTCCGATTGCTCGAGCCGTACCATTTACTTCTTCGTTTTAGTACGCAGCGAACAAGCAGATGCCAATTCCCGGCAAGACTCTCAGTTCGGTGGAAAGCCACAGCAGCATCGGACACCCCTCGCCATTGTTTCGTCCGGAGGCGGTTGCCGCGCTCCAACAGAAATTTTACGGCGAGATCATTCTCGTGCGTCCCTTTTCCCTGATGTTGCTGTGCTGGTTCGCCCTGGGGATTACCGCTGCTGTTCTGGGATTTCTTTTCATCGGTCAATACACTGAGACTGCGCGGGTCCCGGGTGTGTTGACCGTCAGCGGATCCGCTGTTCGCAACGCTCCCCAGGCAAAATCGCGAGCCGAAATTTACGTGCCTGGCCGTTTGCTCAGCCGGCTGCACACCGGTGCCCAATTATCTTTGCGCTGTGATTCTTGTTCGGCGCAGTTCACCCACCAGGTTGGAACAGTTCTGGAAGTCCCGCAAGCTCCTCTGGACCCCGCCGAAATTGCTCAGGCAGATTTGAGCATGGCTGGGCCGGTATACAAAATAACTGTTTCGCTCCCGCCACAAGCGACACAGATCGTGCAACTCAACCCTTCACCACAAACGGGAGTGAGAGTGGAAGCGGAAATCCCGCTTGGACGTAAACCTCTAATCAAGTGGTTCTTCGAACGGTCAGGTAGCTAAGGCCGCGGGACTGAATACTTGCGGAAAATGAAATTTTCCTGGGAACAAAAACTGCCGATGGTCTTTCAGACTGAGGCGGCGGAGTGTGGCCTGGCCTGTCTCGCCATGATCGCCGGCTATCACTGTCTGCAGGTTGACCTGCCTGCGCTGCGGCAGCGTTTCTCTGTTTCACTGCGGGGCGCTACGTTGAACCACGTCATCAAGTTCGCTTCTGTGCTTGATCTCACTGGCCGCCCGCTTCGCGTGGAAATTGAAGATCTCCCCTATCTCAAAACACCCTGCATCCTGCACTGGAAGATGGACCACTTCGTTGTACTGAAAAAGGTCACGCGGAAATACATTTACCTGCACGATCCGTCCATGGGGCCGCGCAGGGTCAGCTTTGCTGAAGCCGGACGTTATTTCACCGGCGTCGCCCTGGAACTTACCCCTACGCCCAGCTTCGCACCGCGCGATGAACGCCGCCCGCTCCGTCTGCGCGACCTCATTGGCCGGGTTGTAGGCCTCAAGCGCGCACTGGCACAGATCTTTGTCCTGGCCGGCGCTCTGGAACTGTTTTCGATCGTAAGCCCGTTGTTTCTGCAACTCACAGTGGACAAGGTGCTCGCCTCGTTTAACCGCGATCTTCTTCTGACCCTCGGTATCGGGTTCATGCTGTTGATCGGCCTCCAGTCTTTCCTGGGAGCGTTGCGCAGCTGGACCACTCTCTATTTCGGCACTTCTCTCAAGCTGCAATGGTATGCCAACCTTTTCTCCCACCTTGTCCGCCTGCCCGTTTCATTCTTTGAAAAAAGATATTTCGGTGACATCCTGTCCCGGTTTGATGGCGCTGAAGCCATCCAGCGCACGCTCACCAACAACTTTATTGAAGCCGTGCTGGATGGTCTGGTTTCCATCTTTGTGCTCGCCGTGATGTTCTTCTATAGCCGCCAGTTGGCTTTGATCGTGATTGGCAGCGTGCTGCTCTACGTCGCGTTGCGCAATTTCGCTTACCTTCCCTTGCGCAGATCAATGGAAGAACAAATCATGCGTCTCTCCAAACAGCAGACCTACCTGATTGAGACGCTGCGTGGCATTCGCACCATTAAAGTTTTGGGCCGTGAGGACGGACGCAAGACGCGCTGGATGAATCTGCTTGCCGACACCACCAATGCGCAGGTGGCGTCCGAAAAACTCACTTTGCTTTTCAAGGCAGCGAACGGGCTGATTTTCGGACTGCAATCCGTAGCGGTCGTCTGGTTTGGCGCAACTCTGGTTCTCGGCGGAAAGTTCAGCGTCGGCATGCTGTTTGCCTTTGTTGCTTACCAGGAACAGTTTAAGGCCAGGATCACCAATCTGGTCGACCGCCTTTATGAGTTCCGCATGCTCTCGCTCCAGGTCCAGCGCCTGGCGGATGTGGTGCTGGAAAAGCCGGAATCCACTTTCCTCGAACCCGCGAGCGCTGAAGTGGAAGACGCTTCCATCGATGTCAAAAATCTCTTTTTCCGCTACTCGGATACAGAACCATGGTTGCTGCAAGACGTCACGTTCAGGATTGAGCCGGGCGAATGCGTGGCCATTGTGGGCGCCTCCGGAGCGGGGAAATCGACGCTGCTCAAGCTGATGGCCGGTCTTTTGAAGCCGCAATCGGGCGATGTCATCGTGAACGGGCATTCTGTCTGCGAAAGCCGGGCATCGGTTCTGGGCAACGTTGGGTTTGTCTTGCAGGATGACTCTCTTTTTGCCGGAACCATCGCGGACAATATTGCTTTCGCCTCTGACGTTGCGGATATGTCGCGAGTGGAAGAATGCGCTCGCCTTGCTTCCCTGGATGACGAAATCAACCAGATGCATATGGGCTACAACACTTTGATTGGTGATATGGGCTCGGCGCTGTCCGGAGGCCAGCAGCAGCGCCTTCTGTTGGCGCGTGCCCTGTATCAGCGCCCCTCCATCCTGATTTTGGATGAAGCCACCAGTCATCTCGACGTTCCCACAGAGCAGCGTATCGCCGCCATGCTGGCAGAGCTGCGCATGACGCGCATCTTCGCTGCGCACCGTCCGGACACTATCCGGATTGCCGACCGTGTCATTACGTTGTCGCGTTCGGGAAGGATTTCCGAAGAGCCATCTTCGTTGCGCGCGGCGCGCGCGGCCGGCGCACGAGTTTACGAGGGAGAAAGCTATGCGTGATCAGATCGAACCGAATCCGGCGCTCAACCGCATGGGTGCTCGCGAGTTAGCGGAAGAAGAAGTCGTAAGCGCTGCCGGCCTAACCGTGCCGGATGCCGTTCACGCACCTGCCTGGGCGGCTCTGATGGAGACACGGTATGTCCATAAATCGGAGACCAGAAGAGGTCGAGCACGTCAGTGGAGGACTGCGTGCCCTTACAGCCTGCACAATTGGCGTGGGAAACCATCAAGAGCAGCCGAGAATTTTTTTGTTGGAAGCTTTTGGGGCCGCTCAACGGACCCAAAAATAACGAAAGGAGAAAAATATGAACGATCAAAACAGAATATTGATTCGCCGGGGGGCCCGCGAGTTGACCCCGACAGAAGCCGACCTCATCAATGGAGGATTTCGTACTCTTTCATTCTGCACATCCTCTCCTTCTCCGGATGGAGATCAGCACGTCGGTGAGGTTGGCTGCTAAGCGCGTTCGGCTGCGCCGGGCGCCGCCGAACAAACTCCCTTGAAGAGCTTATGCCCGCTCAACGGGCCCAAAAACGAAAGGAGAAAATTATGAATGATCAGAACAGAGTGTTGGCTCGCAGGGGCGCTCGTGATTTGAATGAGCAGGAAATCGAGATGGTAGCCGGTGGGCTCAGGACTGCGACCAAATGCAGCGTGACTGTAGGCGGCGCTCTCGACGGAGATGCCTTTCACAGCGAGTGCGGCAGCCCCGACCAATAGCCGTTTCCGCCGTGAAGGCATCTTTTGAGGAATTTGGGCCGCTCAACGGGACCCAAAATGATGAAAGGAGAAAAACATGAATGACCAGAACAGAGTATTAGTTCGCAAGGGCGCTCGTGATTTGAATGAGCAGGAAGTCGCGATGGTAGCCGGTGGGTTTAGGACGTTGACCGCATGCACCCTGGCTGCAGCCGGCACTGTCGACGGAGATACGTTCCACAGCGAGTGCGGCAGCCCCGATCAATAGCCGTTTCCGCCGTGAAGACTTCCACTCAACGGACCCAACAACGAAAGGAGAAAAAGGATGAATGACCAGAACAGAGTATTGGTTCGCCAGGGTGCTCGTGGCCTGAATGAGCAGGAAGTCGAGCAGGTAAGCGGCGGTTTCAGGACGTTGACCGCATGCACCCTGGTTGCCGTAGGCGTATTCGACGGTGAATGCTCCAATTAAACGGTGGCGCCTTCGGGCACCACTCTTTGAAACCAGCATTCATTGTCGTTTAGTAACCCATAAAGGAGGAACTTATGGACCATGATAATCGCGTACTTACCCGCAGGGGCGCTCGCGAACTCAGCAAGCAGGAAGTGGAAACCGTCACCGGCGCCTTCAAAACCCGCCGCACGCTCACACCCTGCTTTGTTGACAGCAAACAACAATTCCTTAATGGAGATCAGGCCATTGGCGAATGTGGTCCTTGATCGATCCCAGGCGGCGGCCTTGACGGTGCCGCCTGGCTATAGCACGCAAACTTCTGAAACGGAGGCAATGCAATGAAGCTCATAGTTTTAGCGCCGGCAGACGATAACCACACAGCCCCCATCAAGTGGGCGCTGGAAAAGGCGGGCCAACAGGTAGTGTGCTGGGCCGGTCTCTCATGGTCTGAAGAAGGCCAGTCCTCTCTTTTGATGAACGGCGACGACAGCCTCATTCTAGGAGGACACTCTGTTGATGCCGGTGACGTGATATGGATTCGCCGTCCGGAACTGCCTGTCCCGAACCCAAAGGTCTCTGAAGCAGACAAGAAATTTGCCTCGCTCGAATACCGCTGCTTCTATCATTCCATTGCTTATTTCTTTGAGACCCTGCCGGTGTGGTGCATCAACAGGTATTCCGCCGCCCGGGTGATGATCCAAAAAGCCGTGCAAATTCGTCTGGCCCGAAAATGCGGACTCAAGACTCCGACGACCTTGATGTCCAATAACCCCGCAGCGGTCAGAGAGTTTTTTGCCCGCGAGAATTCCCGCACTATCTGCAAAGGCTTTACCCCGCATGTGTGGCAGAAGGAAGGTAAGATGTCAGTGGCCATCACGGAAACTTTTGAGCTGAAAGGGGACCAGTTGCCGAACGATGAAGTTCTGACCTACGCGCCCGCCATCTATCAGGAACGTGTGCCCAAAGAATTTGACATACGCATGGTGCTGATGGGGAATCACATTTATTCCTATGCGCTCAAGAACAAGAAGCAGGCGCTGGATTGGCGGCAGGATGCAGGTTTAGGCCACGTTACGGCTGATCTGGTTCCTACTCCGCCTGATGTCGAAAAAGGCGTTCTGGAGTTCGCGAGGCAGTCCGGGCTGTGCTTTGGCTCCCTCGATTTCGGCGTCGACGCCGAGGGCAAGTGGTGGTTCCTGGAAATCAATGAAGAAGGCCAGTTCCTTTGGATCGATCAGTTCAATCGCGACGCCAGATTGCTGGAAAAGTTCTGCGCTTTCGTGACTGCGCCCCAGGGCTCAACCTTGCCTCTGGAAGCACGGCAAGACCTGTTCCCTTCTCTGGCAGAATATGAAGAGTTGCTCAAGAATGAACAGGTCCCGCCTGTGGGTCGGCCCCGCCAGGAAGATCCATTCCTTTCCATGGAGGCCTAGAAAACTACGAGCCTTTGCGATCTTCGTCGCCTTTGGAGTACAACAGATGCGATGAAGATCGCAAAGAAAACTCTTAAGCTGGCTGACGCGTTCCAGGTCAGGCACGCCGACTCTTTTCGGCTGAAAGATTATGACCCGGGCGACATACGCGGGATCCGTTCCAAAGAAAAGGCCAACCAGCTCTTGCACCAGAGCGCCCAGGTACTGTGTGACCTGCAGGAAAAACTTTATGCCCAGGACCAGTGGGCTGTGCTGCTGGTTGTCCAGGCCATGGATGCGGCTGGCAAAGACAGCTTGATTAAGCATGTGATGTCCGGCGTTAATCCTCAAGGTTGCGAGGTAACCAGCTTTAAACAGCCTTCGGCCGAAGAGTTGAACCATGACTATCTCTGGCGCGCTGCGCGACGTCTTCCTGAGCGAGGGCACATTGGCGTCTTCAATCGCTCGTATTATGAAGAAGTTCTGGTCGTTCGTATTCACCAGGAATTCCTGGAGAAACAGCACCTTCCACCCGAACTGGTTACGAAGAAAATCTGGAAGCAACGCTTCGAAGATATTCGCAATTTCGAGCAACACCTCACGCGCAATGGCGTCGTGATCCGGAAGTTCTTTCTCCATGTATCGAAAGAAGAGCAGAAGCGGCGCTTCCTCGCCCGCCTGGATGAACCGGAGAAGAACTGGAAATTCTCAGACGCCGACGTCCACGAACGCCAATACTGGGACGACTACATGAACGCCTATGAAGACATGATCCGGCACACCTCCACGCCGGACGCGCCGTGGTATGTAGTGCCTGCTGACCACAAATGGTTTACCCATATCGCAGTAAGCTCGGCCATCATTCAAACGCTCGAAGACATGGATCTCCAATTTCCGAAAGTCGACAAAGAGCGGCGCAAACAGTTGGAAGCGGCACGGCAGGCGTTGCAGAATTCAAACGACTGATCCAGACCTGCTTTTACGCCTTCGCCTGATACTTGATGTTGTCTGAGAGCGGCGACTGCAGCCATTGCGCCAGGCTTTGCGCGTTGCGGTCACGCTCTGAGGTTTCAGCGGTCGCAACATTAATAGGCCACTTCACGCCAATCTGCGGGTCCGCAAAATGAATGCCGCTCTCAGCGTTCTGGTTATAAACGCCCGTGGTCTTGTACTGTACCTCGCAATCGTCAGTGAGCGAGCAGAACCCCCGGGCAAAGCTATAGGGCGCCCACACCTGCTTCTTGTTTTCCTCAGACACCTCAACCCCAAACCACTTCCCTAGCGTCGGCGACCCTTTGCGGATGTCCACGGCCACCAGGAACGCCGCCCCGCGGGTCACGCGCATCAGCTTTCCCATGGGTGGCTCCCACTGGAAGTGCAGTCCGCGCAAGACGCCTTTTTTTGATTTGGAATGATTGTCTTGAACAAAGTTGGTGGGCAGCCCCAATTCCCGAAACTGATCGGCGCGATAGGTCTCCATAAAGAAGCCGCGCGAGTCTCCGCGTACTTCAGGCTGCACAACAATCACATCATTCAGCTGAACTGACTCGATCTTAAAGCTCATTTCGGCGTTCGCTCCATCACAAGTTTGGATTCGTGCTTCAGGAGAGGGTCTTTTGCGCCTGCGCCGAATCCATTTTGAGTGTAACAGCCGTCTGCTCAGTTCCGGAAAGGGCCTGCCAGCCTCGCCGCGAGAGGTCCCAGAAGATCAGATAGCCTGCGCCGGCGGCCATCGCCAATAGCAGAAGGCCAAGCGGCAATTCTCCAAAGATGATCTTGCCGATTCCGAACAGTGTTGCATAAACCAACACGCACCCCACGAGCCAGTCGAAGGCGTTGCCGCCAATATCGCGCACCTGCGGAATTTCCGGCGCAAGCGCGGCAATGCGCTTCCAGCCATGAACCGTAGGCCGCACGCGGCGATAAAATGCCAACAGCTTTTCTTCCGACTCCGCAGGGGTAAGAAAAGTAGCGGCAATCCACGCTACGGTCGTGATTCCGGCGGTGATCAAAGAAGTCTTGGCGAACGTAACTGGATCGTCTCCGGGAAAATGTTTGTTCAGATAAACCGCCACTACTGCGGCAACGACCATCGCACTGATTTCACTCCAGGCGCTGATACGCCACCAGTACCAGCGCAGAATGTATACGGCTCCGGTGCCAACGCCGAGGCCGAGAACGATCTGCCATCCCTGCCCAACCGAATGCAATTGTGAAGCGACATAGCCGCTGATCAACACCATCAGGATAGTGAACAGACGCCCGACTGCGACATAGTGTTTCTCGGTTTTTTCCCGCACCATGAAACGCCGGTACAAATCATTCACCAGATAGGAAACGCCCCAGTTTAATTGCGTTCCCAAAGTTGACATAAACGCCGCAAGAAACGCCGCCACCATCACGCCGCGCAACGCAGGCGGAAGAAAATCTCGTAGCACCATGACATAGCCCTGCTGGGGATTCGCACCAAAGGCCGCATCAGGACGCAATCCTCCGTGTGGTGAATACACTGCCAGCGCCACCAGGCCGGTGATGATCCAGGGCCACGGGCGGACGGCGTAGTGCGCGATGTTGAACCACAGCGTTGCGCCAAGGGAGTTCTTTTCGTCGCGGGCGCAGAACATGCGCTGCGCAACATAGCCTCCGCCGCCGGGCTCGGCGCCTGGATACCACGCCGACCACCACTGCACCCCCAGATACATCAGGAACGTGAGCACCGGCAGGGTCCAGAGTGCGCTTGATGTCCAGCCCAGATGGAAGTCAGGAAAGAACGCAAGCGGGTTTGAAGTGTGCGTGCCGCTTTTCTGCGCTGCCAGACCGACCATCTGAAGTTGCAACTTCAACGCCTGCATGCCCCCGATTTTTACCACGGCTACCCAAGCCAGCACGACCACCATGGTCATCTTCAAGATGAACTGGAAAAAATCCGTGACCAGCACGCCCCACAGGCCCCCGATGGATGTGTAAATTCCGGTGAACGGAATCAGCACAAAAATGCAGATCAGTAACGCGGTATGGCTGGGCGCTCCCAGGGTGTAATGCAGTAGCGTGTGTCCGCCCAGCGCGAGTTCCAGAACTTTGCCTTGTGCAATCAGCGGCCCCAGCAGCACGGCGATAATGCTGACCATTGCATTGGTCACCCAGCCCAGGATAAGGCAGTTCATCGCCAAACCAAGATAGATGGCCTTGAATCCGCGTAGAAACGCCGCCGGCTTGCCGCCATAACGCATTTCCGTCAGTTCCACGTCGGTCAGGACTTCCGCACGCCGCCAGTAGCGGGCAAAAAAGAAGACGGTCAGCATGCCGCCCAGGCATGAGGTCCACCAGATCCAGTTACCGGCGATTCCCTGCGTCGCAATCACGCCGCTTACAAAAAGCGGAGTATCGGCCGCGAATGTCGTCGCAACCATCGATGTTCCGGCCAGCCACCAGGAGACGTTGCGCCCTGAGACAAAAAATTCTTCTGTATTGCCACCCGAGCGACGGCGGTAATAGATGCCGATTGCCAGGTTAATCAGCAGGTAACCGGCAATCACGGTCCAGTCAATCCAGGTTAGTGGCATAAGCTCTCCTACCTTCGCGTTAAAGACGTGTCAGCCGAGGCTCGCGGCTCATCGCCAGACTAGCAGATGAATGCCGTGGCGTGACCCGGTGAAACCTCTTAACCAATGGGGGAGCGCCTGCAAGGTCAACGCCTGCAAACCACGCTCGATGTTGCTCGAAGCGTTCGCGATATTCGGTCCAAAGTGCCTCGTCATTTCTGATATTGTTGCGCCATGGTTCAAAAGATGGTGCAAAAGTTGGTGCTTGCCGGCCTCTGTTTGCTGGTTCTCTTCCCTACTGTTAAGGCCGGTGATTTTCAGCGCCCGGCGCCCGTCCATCTTGATCACGATGGTGAAAAGTGGGCGCAAAAAACGCTGAAGAAGCTCTCGCTGGAAGAAAAAGTCGGGCAGATGTTCATGATCCGTCTGACGATGCCGCAGTTTGTAAACATCAAGAATCCCGATTATCTGAACTGGCTCGATCAGATTAAGCGCTATCATCTGGGTTCTGTCCTGCTTACCGTTCCCGCCGAGGGACCGTCACTATCCAAGAGCGAGCCTTATGAGGCCGCCATGTTGGTCAACCAGCTTCAGCACGCTTCGAAAATCCCTTTGCTCGTGGCGGCCGACTATGAACGTGGTCTCTCCATGCGCCTCAATGGGACAACCGTTTTCCCCCACAGCATGGCGTTCGGCGCCGCAGGCAAGCCAGAATTGGCGGAACAGTTTGGGCGGATTGTCGCACAGGAATCCCGCGCTATCGGCGTGGAATGGAACCTGATGCCAATCGCCGACGTGAACTCCAATCCCGCGAACCCAGTGATCAACACGCGCTCTTTCGGTGAAGATCCCTCGCAGGTGAGCGCCCTGGTAACTGCTTACATTCGCGGCGCGCGCAGCTTTGGGCTTCTTACCGCTGCCAAGCATTTTCCCGGACACGGCGACACCGCCACCGATTCACATCTGGGGTTGGCGGCTGTGAATCGAACCCGCGAACAAATTGACCAGATCGATTTTCCGCCTTTCCGCGCCGCCATAGCCGCCGGGACGGACGCTGTCATGGTTGCGCACATCACGGCACCAGCGCTGGAACCAGACCCAAAAAGAGTCGCCACCAACTCGACCGCGATCGTCACAGGAATTCTCAAGCAGCAGCTTGCATTCAACGGGCTGGTGATTACTGATGCGATGGATATGGGCGCACTGACCAGCGTGTATCCGGAAGGCGGTTCGGCGGCAGCACGGCACGCTGCCACTGACACGGTAAAGGCCGGCAATGACATGCTGCTTCTTTTCACCGATCTTGATGGCGCGTACAAGGGGCTCGTCGGCGCCGTCCGCAACGGCGAAATCCCGGAAAAGCGCATTGATGAATCCGTGCTAAAGATTTTGCGGGCGAAAGCGAGCGTAGGGTTGAACAAGGCCAACCAGGTCGATATCAACAGGCTTTCTTCCGTCATTTCCAATCCGGAAAATCTGGCGTTCGCGCAGCAAATGGCTGATTCCGCCATTACTCTGGTCCGTGAAAATGGCCGCATGTTGCCGCTCAGGCACCAGGGCTCGTCGGCTTCTGCTCCCGCTTATGGCGCCGTGCAAAAGGAAGGAAGCAAGCTCCTGTGCATCATCTTTACGGACGATGTACGTAGTGACAACGGACGCCAGTTGCAACGCGAGTTGAGAGTGCGTGTACCCGATGCCCGCATCATCTTTGTGGATCCGCGTATCGCCGCGGGCAGTTCGCCGGAAATCCAAAGCGCTGTTAGCTCAGCGGAGAACGTTGTGGCCGCGATCTATCTGGTTCCTGTCCCGGGCCGCGCTGTTCGAACGGAAGGCGCCACGGGAGTAAACACAATCTCCATCCCAGATGCCACGGCAGCTTTATTGCAATCTATCCTTAAGGCGAAAAAAGATAAGACGGTGGTCGTCAGTTTTGGTTCGCCTTACTTCTTGGCTGAGTTTCCCCAGATTGAAAATTACGTGTGCGCGTACTCCAACGCTATTACCTCTGAAGTGGGCGCGATGAAGGCACTCTTCGGGGAGATTCCGTTTCGCGGGCGCTTACCGGTGACCATCCCTGGAGCGGCGCAACGGGGAGCCGGAATGGATCAGCCGACTCAAGGTCTGCGCAATAGAGCAGGCGAACGCGCCGTTCGAAGTAATTAATCGGACTCTTGCAAGGTCTTCACGTGCGCTTCAAGCGCTCTTGAGTACTCGCGTTCGGCGGTCAATTCTGATTGTAGCTTTTTGACCAGGCCTTCCAGGCGCATAATCTCGATCTTGAGTTTGCCGGCGTCATTGAGCGGTGCCGCTTTTGTGGCCGTGGCAGCGCCATTTCCGTTTCCTGCAGCCGGTGGAGCAGCCGGTATCGTGGTTGCTGTTACGGGCGTGGATACCGGAATCGGCTGCGGCATGGGAACAGCAGCGGTTGCTGTGACCGGTAATGGCATTGTGGGAGCAACCATTGCTGCGGCTACAGCGCGTTGCTGCATTGCCGCGGGCGTGGCGGGAACAGAACGCGGCGGCATAGGCGCGGCTGCCGCTGAGAAAATACTACTGAGTGCAACCGCCGCATTTGCGGCTGCCGCGGGCGTGGGCACTGGCGAACCATTCGTCTTAAGCAGATGCTTGACGCGCGCGATCAAATCTTGCGGCTGGAAAGGCTTTCGCAGCAGTTCGTCGGCCTTCACGGCAAACGCCCTTTCCGCGACAGCGCGGTTCACTACGCCCGACATTAGAATCACCGGCGTCTTCGCCAGGTCGGGATGTGACTTAATGTGCTGGCAAACGTCGTAGCCATCTTTGTCCGGCATGATCACGTCAGTGATCACAATATCCGGCTTCGCCGTTTCGATCTCCGCCAGCGCGGTGGCTGCATCATGGCACGCCACCACGTTGATGTTTTCGCGGCGAAAGGCGATCTTGATCACTTCGCGCATGGTCGCACTGTCGTCAATAAAATAGACAGTGGGAATGGTGCTCATCGAAAACCTCCATCACCATTGTCGTGCACTGATTCATCCAGCTCCCGCAGGGCTTCCAGCATCAGTTCTGTGGCCGAACGGAGCACCGTGCGGGTAGCCGCGCTCTCTCCCGGCAAAAATTTATATGATCCCGCGTCCACGCCATTGCAGTGCTTCACAATGTGTACTACGGCGTCATCGCCGATACGGTCTCCGCTCTCAGCGTGCGTAACGTTACCGTTTTCAAAAAAGAGGATACCGTCAATGTCGCCGGCATTCACTGAGAGCGATCCGGTCTGCCGCGAGTGCACCAGCATCTGCACCACGCCGGGCAAATCCAGATGAGAAAGGCTGCCGGTCAATCCTTCGTCCGACGAATTCAACATCTGCACCGGATGGAAGCCTTCAGTACTGCTGCGCAGGAACGTCTTGATCTGCGCCGCAATCAATTCCGGCCCCAGCCGCTTGTCCACGTAATCGGCGCAGCCGGACCGGAAAGCTTCCATCAAGGCCTGGTCGCCGCCATCGCCCAGCGCAATCACCGGAATGTGCGCCGTCTTCGGGTCGGCATTGATAATCGGCGGCAGGTCATGCGCGCTAATCTCCCTCAGACTGGTCGAGCACAGAATCGCAGAAGGCGTGTCATACTCCAGCATGGTCAAGGCGTAGCCCGATTGCGTGGTGTGAACCACTTCAAATCCCTCAAGCTTAAGCGCCTCCGTAATCCGACGGGCCAGAAACACGTTGGCATCGATCAACAAAATCTTCGCGGGGGTAGAGACTGTCGGGTTCATGCCGTAGCCTCCACACAAATCAATTTTTCCAGCGCTACAATCGCGACGGTCTCATCTCCAATGGACAACATGCCGCTGATATACGGCGGCTCACTGTCCGTGCGCGGAACGCTGGCGGCGCTGGCCAGTTCGCACTCGCCGGTGACGGGCACAGCTGTCAATTCCTGGCGCGATCCGATTTTGCAGTTCGCAATCAAATAAAACCTTCTCGATGGCGCTGCCGGTCCAACCAGGACCTGGGCAACGTCACAAACCGGAACAATTCTTCCCCGCCGCACCAGCACGCCGGTCAGCAGAGGCGTGCGATGGGGAAATGTTTGCACGCTGTCCGGCCGGGCCAACTCCGTCACGGTCTCAGCAGGCAAAGCAAATCGCTTTTCGCCCAGGGGAAAGAGCACATATGATTTGTCTCCCTCCGCGATCATACGGTCACCACTCCGCGCACACGTTCCAGCCCGTCGCGCAGAACTTCCAGTTCCAACCTGTTCAGAAAAGCGTTATGGTTTACTACCGGCACCACAATTCCGTTTACTACGGCCAAACCGCGATACCAGCCGCGTTCTTCATGCGTGAAAGCCGGCGGCAGCGCATGCAGCGCTGAGATCTCCATGATGCGGTCGGTCGAGTCTACCAGCACGCCGGTAGGTGTGTTGCGCAGCACCAGCACGCGCGAGGCATTCGACGCCGGCAACTGAAAATGCTGCGCGGCATCTACCACAAAATATGTGGTGCCATTCCGCTCCAGCGTATATCTCAGCTTGGCGATCCGGGTCGAAATTCCTCCCAGAGTGAATCCATGCAGATCATCTAGGCCGCGGATTTCCTTTACCGCGCCGGCCGCAATGGCAAGTTTGTACCCGCCCACGGCAAATACGATTACATCTTCTCGCGCTGCCTGCGGCAGTGGGCGCAGCTGTTTCAAGGGCTTCACAAGGCCCCCACTTTTGCGGCGCCAAAAATGTACAGAACGCGCTTCTCGATCCCCTGATAGATCGCTTCCATCGGCAATACCTGGTCCACCGCGCCGGTCTTAATCGCCTCTTGCGGCATTCCGAAAATTACCGCGGTCGATTCATCCTGCGCGATCACGTGACCGCTGACCGAGCGGATCATCTGCACGCCTTTCGCGCCATCATTGCCCATGCCCGTCAGAATCACGCCGATAGTCATTGGTCCGGCATACTCCGCCGCGCTTTCAAACGTCACGTCTGCGCAAGGGCGATAACCGCTGACGCGCGGGCCATCGTCAAGAGAAATTCTGCCGGTAGGCGAGACACGCAGATGGTGTGAGCCAGGACAAACATAGAGCTGGCCCGGAACAATAATCTCGCCTGCTTCAGCTTCCTTCACCTTGATGCGAGATACCTCTCCCAGCTGCGCGCTGAATTGGGCGGTAAAGTTTCCCGGCATATGCTGCACCAGGATGACCGCTCCTGGAAAATCTTTGGGAAAGCTTGGAATAAATTTCATCAGCGTGGCGGGGCCGCCGGTTGATGACGCCAGGACAATGATGGGAAATTTTCCTGCGCCTTTGGCTGCAGCATTTACCGCCGCGCGAACTTCCTGTAAACCGTTGTCGCCGTTCTTTGATGCCGGCTCTACCCGTGGTGACGACGAAGCCACTTCATGCTGCAATTTTGACCGTGTGGCTGTCCGCACGACGCGCACCTTGGCGGCCATCTTGAGCTTGCGGCACAGTTCTTCTTTCACCGAACTCATGTCCAGATCAATGCCGCCGGTCGGCTTGGCCACAAAATCTATCGCGCCCAACTCCAGTGACTTCAATGTGACGTCCGCGCCTTCACGCGACTCCGAACTAACGATCAGAATCGGCCGCGGGTTGCTGGACATGATGATCTCGGTAGCCTGGAGACCATCCATATGGGGCATGTTGATGTCCATGCTGATGACGTCCGGCTTGAGCGCCTCCGTCTGCGTTACCGCGTCACGCCCATCGCGCGCCTCGCCGCACACTTCCAGCTGCGGATCAGACGCGATGATGCCTTGCAGCACTTTGCGCATGAACGCCGAGTCGTCCACAATCAACACCCGAGTTTTCTTGCCTGTCGTCATCTCTTACGAAACTTTCCTTGCTATCCGGCGGCGGCTTTTTCCATCGCGTGTCCTGCCGGGGAACCAATTAACTTACCTACTGCTGCAATGAACTGATCTTCCTGGACGGGCTTGGTCAGAAAAGCCATTGCTCCTTCTTTCATTGCTCGGTCGCGATGCTTGGCGCCTGCGCGTGACGTAACCACCATCACCGGAATATTGCGCGTCTGTGCATCCTGTCGCAGGTGCGATAAAAGTTCATAGCCATTCGTCCGCGGCATTTCCAGGTCGGTCACCACAAGATCGCAACGCGTCTGCGTAACAATCTCCAGCGCTTCCAGTCCGTCCGCGGCCAGTTTCACGCGGTAGCCTGCCTTCTCCAACATGCGTCCAACGAACTTGCGCACGCTGATTGAATCGTCCACCAGCACCACAAGCTTCTCTTCCGGAACAAAATCAATGGCTTCCTGAGGAATGGCGCCATGTGCCACAGCCGCTGCGCCGGGAGCAAAGATCCGTGCCGCATTGGCGCTGGTCATCAAAGGACGGTGCTCTATGGCTTCACCCGCGACCAGGCGGTTGACGTCAATTAGAAGAATCAGGCTGCCGTCCGGAGCGATGGTGGCGCCGGGAAACATCTTCAAGTTGCGCAGGAACTCGCCCAGGCTCTTGATAACAATTTCGTCTTTGCGAACGACGTCTTCCACCACCACACCCACCTGGCGGCCGGCAACATTCACAATCACCATGCGGAAGTAGCCGTTGATCGGCTGGATCGGTTCCAGTCCGAGAACGCTATCGAGACGTACGATTTCTGTTACTACGTCGCGCACTTTCGTCAGCAGCTTGCCGCCGACTTCTTCAATTTCGTTGATCCGGAGCCGCCTGATCTCTTCCACGAATGACAAGGGCAGAGCAAACATTGAGCTGCCGCAGCGGACAAACAGAGCCTGCGAGATGATAAGAGTGAGAGGAACTTTCAGCGTGAAGCGGCTGCCCAATCCCTTTTGCGTTTCTACTTCAATCTCACCATTGAGCAGCGCAAGATTTGACTTCACCACGTCCAGGCCAACGCCGCGACCGGCTAATTCAGTCTTGCGCGGAGCGGTGGAGAAACCCGGCTGGAACAAGAGATCGAGCAAGTCCCGTTCGCCGAGCTCCGCAGCGCTTTCGGCAGAAAGCAGACCATGGTCGACGGCAGTCTTGCGGACCTTCTCATAGTCGATGCCTCGGCCGTCGTCCTCTACCTCGATATATATGTGGTTGCCGCGATGGTAGGCCCGCACCGCAACGTTACCGGAATCGCTCTTGCCCTGCTCGTATCTTTCTTCATCGCGCTCAAGGCCGTGGGCCACCGCATTGCGCACCAGATGAATGAGCGGATCGGAAATTTGCTGGATGATGTTGTTATCCAGTTCAGTCTCGGCCCCGGCCAGCGTAAGCTCTACTTTCTTATTTACGGCCTTGGCTGCGTCGCGCACAGTACGTGATAGCCGCGTATAGAGGTTGCCGATCGGCACCATGCGCGCCTGTGTAATTTCATCCTGAAGACGGTGCGCCAGTTTCGTGAACTCATCAATGTCGCCGTCCACACGGCGAACAAAGCCATCCAGCTGCGTCAGAACTTCTGTTATGTCGGCGGAAATCTCTGTCAGCGAACGCGAGAGGATATTGAAATCGTCATAGCGGTCCATTTCCAGCTCGCTGAACTCGGCCAGCGAATGATCAAACGAATGCGAGTAACTGGAATAACCGGTGCGCAGCGGAAAGTCGTCTGATGGTCTCGGAGTAGGCGCAGAGTGTATGCGGCTGAATTCGTGTTTCTCCTGGAATTCAGAAACCTTGTCCTGCATGCGGGCCTTGGAGAAATTCAACACGTCAGCCAGACGCTCCAGCTCAGCCACACGGCCCAGCATGCGCGTGCGGTTGATCACCAACTCGCCTACCGCGTTCATCATGCGATCGAGCCGTTCCAATCCAACGCGCACCGATTTGGACTGAGGCATGGACGCCGGCTCTTTGCGCATCAGATCTTCATCGGCGAACTTCTCAATGCCCTCCGGCTTCTTGATCTCAGCTGCGACCGCCGGCGCTAATACGGGAACCGCTACCGGAATCTCCTGATGAGCTATGGCTGCCGGTGATGCGAAGGCATGTTCGTCGTCTGAAAGATGTATTTCCTGAAGGTAGCTGGCGGGCGCTGTTTCGATTTGCTGCGTGGGTGCAACGGTAGCAAGATCCCTTGCTGGAGCGGACTGGGCAAGTGCAACTTCCTCTTCTTTTTCAGGCGGCACCAGCCGCGAGATACGCGAAAACAGCCCTTGAACAGAAGACTGCATGGCAGCCTCGTCCGCCCATTGGTGGTAGAGAAATTTCTTGAGCGTATCTACCGCATCAAGGCAAATGTCGATGATCTCTGCGCTAGGGCGCAGCTCGCCTTCGCGCAACCGCCCGATCAAATCTTCCGCACGGTGCGCCACGTGCGATATTCGATGCAGTCCGACCTGAGCCGCCGATCCCTTCACCGTATGCATGGCCCGCAGCAGCCGATGAATCTGCTCAGAACTGGGATTGGTTTCCAGCGAAAGCAGGCAATGGGTCACAATCTGCAAATGTTCTTCCACTTCAGGAACGAAGAACTCAAGCACCTCCGCCGGAACCTCGCCGTCTGCCGGCAGAAGTTGGTAAGGGGTTTCTGCCACGGGCGTCGATGATTCTAAGATTGAGTCGGATTTTCCAGCATCCGCAGAGGGAGCACATTCCGCAGCCGCAGGTTGAGGCCGTTCATCCTGCTGCGGCGTCGCCGAGGTCTGGAAGGCAAATGGATAACGCTGCTTGAAAACGCCAATGTCCTCGTCAGATTCCACCGCGTTCGTGCTGATCATGATGAGGTCGGATTCCAGCAGCGCCACGGCTTCAGAAACAAATTCCACCAGCGGACCGGCCGCGTCAGCGGCGATGGTAGCGTTCATCGCGTATTGAAAGATGTGGGCGAGTTTGCCGGAAATTTCGGCAAACAGCGGAAAACCATAGGAAGCAGAAGTGCCGGCAAGTGTGTGCGCCGCAATATGCAGACGCTCCACATCTTCCGGGCGCGGATACGCGTCCTGCAGAATGCCCGAGTATTCCCGCAAGAACTGCAGGCGTTCAGACGCTTCCTGTAGGAAGATCTCCACGAATTCTGCCCCTTGTCCGTTCAAGCCTTCTCCTGCGTTATGGCGGCCCGCGCCAGATTGGCCGGCTTCTGGTAGATCCGCGCATCGCGATGGATGTGTGTTTCAAATTTTACGTCCGCGCGGTTAATGGATTCTGCATGTCCCAGAAACAGATATCCGCCCGGCTCCAGATATTCATAAAACCGCTGGATCAACTGCGCCTGCCGCTCTTCAGAGAAATAAATCAGCACATTCATGCAGAAGATGCAGTCGAACTTGCCCATATACACAACCTGCGCAAGATTCATGGGCGCGAACGTAACCAGGTTGCGAATGCGCGGCCGAACCAGATAATGGTCGCCGGCGCGGGAAAAATACTGTTCCCGCTGGCGCGGTGTAACGGTCTCCAGGTCGCGCGGGTCGTACAGCCCGTGGTCGGCATGTTCCAGCGCGTCGCGACTCACATCCGTGGCAAGAATGTGAATGTTCCAGGCGTCGGCAAACTCAATTGCGTCGGCCACGGTCATGGCGATGCTGTAGGCCTCTTCTCCGGTAGCGCATCCGGCGCTCCAGACGCGCAGTGAACGCGGGCTTTCCCAGAACTTTTTCATGTGCAGGTCGGGCAGGACCTTTTTTTCCAGCGCTTCAAACAGCGACGGATAGCGGAAGAATGAAGTCTCCTGTGTCAGCAGACGCTGCAGCAGGGAGTCATATTCGACGTTGGAATTCTTGATCAGGCGAATCAAGTCGGTGCCGTGCATCAACTTCCTGGACTCAACGTGCTCGACCACGCGGGTCGAGAAAAAACGTTCGCGCGAATCGTCAAAAAGGATTCCTGAGCGCGTCTCAATCAAGCCGCGAATCTCGCTCAACTCGTGTTCGCTGACGGTCACTACCCCTGCCATGTCTCTCCTCACCCCTGGACCAAACGAATTAACGACGTGACATTGCTGCTGCCGCGCTTACCAGTTCCGGACGCGGCTCACTGGGCAGCGCATTCTGATTGCCGCCGGAAACGCGGAATTGTGAAAGCGCTTCATTGAGTTGTTCCGACATATGCACCAACTGTTCCACCGTGCGCGAAGTCTGCCGCGCGCCCTGGGATGTCTGGCGGGTAATGTTGGAAATGATCTGCATTGCGTTGGCTACACCTTCCGTGCCGCGCACCTGCTGCTTTGAGGCCAGAGAGATTTCCTGCACCAGCTCAGCCGACTGACGAACGACGGTAGAAATTGCGTCCAGTGCGCGACCTGCCTGGTCAGCCAGTTTGGCACCGATTTCCACCTCCCTGGTACCCTCTTCCATTACGATCACGGCGTCGTTCGTCTCGGCCTGGATGGCCTTGATAAGCGCGGCAATATCTTTCGTCGCTGCGCGTGAGTGTTCGGCCAGTTTGCGGACTTCATCAGCGACCACGGCAAATCCGCGGCCTGCTTCACCGGCGCGCGCCGCCTCAATAGCGGCGTTCAGGGCCAGCAGGTTGGTTTGTTCTGTAATGTCATTAATGACGTTGACGATTTCAGAAATTTCCAGAGAGCGGTCGCCCAACGCCTTGATGCGCTTGGCGGTTGCCTGCACTGAAGAACGAATGCGCTGCATGCCTTCCAGCGTGTCACGCACGGAACGGTTGCCCTGCTCGGCTGCGTCCAGCGCGCGGCGCGCCGCTTCGGCACTGGCCTCGGCGTTGTTCGACACTTGTTTCATCGAAACCGTAAGCTGCTCCACGGCAGACGATGTGTTGGTAATTTCCTGGTCCTGCTGAATGGCGCCGGTGGACATCTCTTCCGACGCGATCAGGATCTCGTTAGCGCTCGACTGCACGTCAATGGCGGCCTTGCGCACGCGCTCCAGCACCTTGGCAAAGTTATCCAGCATGTAGTTGACGGAGTCGACTACGTTGCCCAGCGCATCATTGCTCACGCGACCGCGCAACGTCAGGTCGCCGCGGGCAATCTGGCTCACGATGGTCAGGAACTCAGTCACGCTCTTTTGCAGATTTTCCTGAGCTTCCTGGTTGAAGACGGCGCGCGAGGAATTCTCCGCAGCTCGGTTCAACTGCTCGGCGATGAAGCCGAAGTCGTCCGCCGAATCAACCGTGGCGCGCGTGCGGTAATCGCCCTGGGCAAGGCGTTCGGCAAAATCCGAGAGCCGCTTCACCGGATCGAGCACGCGGTTAGCGATCCGGAAGATCGTGAAGGCCACAGCGCTCACGCACAGGGCCACGGCTATCACGAGAAATACACCAGCCGATCCGCTCACACTGGGTGCATCGGTAATTCCTACGCCGTGGGACATTGATCCAGCGCGGTAGGCCATCCATAGGACGGCCAGGAACGCAATCGCGTTCACGCTAACCATCGTCCACAGGGTCGAGTTCAAACGACCTTTCATAACTTCACTCCTGTCGCTCCGCTCCAAACCGCCACAGAGCTTTCAAAAAGCTATTTACCACTCAGAACTTGCTACAGGCCGCTCAGCACGCCAGTCGGCTTTGCGGCTTTCTTAAAAAATTGCTGGCTTTCGTACAGCAGCCATAACTTCTTCAAATCACCGGGACAGGAAACGTCTCAGTCAGTTTCTTCAAATTCAATGCCAGCGCCATACGATCTTCGTGGCGCAACATACCGCAACAGTGCGGCATCTCGCTGGGCGCTTCATCCACCAGCAGCGGCTCTGAGGTACTGCACGTGCCGATCACCTCATCCGCTGCAATTCCGATCCGCAAATCATCGCGATCGCCTTCGCCTTTGAGACTCGCCACCACCACGTGCTTGGGGTGCAAGTCAGGTCGACGGCCTTCCGTCAAAGCGATGTCCACTACCGGCACAATCGAACCGCGCAGGTTGAAAATGCCCATCAAAAATGTTGGCGCCAGCGGGACCTTCGTCAGATTGGGCCATTCCACAACTTCTTCCACATCGAGCACGGAAAAGCAGAAGCGCTCGCGCCCGGCACGAAACAGGCAATATTGCCGTGCCGGCTCCGCCTTGGGAAGCAGTTCCAGCTGCTCCGCTTCCGGAGAGAGTGGTTCGAGTTGTTGTTGCTCTTCCGGCATCTCTAAACCATCACCCAGGTGATCTGAGATCCCTCTCCCGCTTCGCAGGCTCGGGATTTCGGCAGCGGGCTCACGCTTCGCTCACGCCCGCTAAACGCCTCAAGTTGTTGTTGCTCGTCTGCCATTTTTCAAAACCTACAAACTACTCACAAAGCAGCTCCCTCGCTCACGCTCGGGATTTCGCCTGCGGGCTCGGACGCCCGCAAACGGCTCAAATTACTTCCCTACTAATCCACGCACGGTACCCAAAAGCTCCTCGTTGGTAAAAGGCTTCACCACGTATCCATCTGCGCCTTGCTGCTTGGCCCAGAACTTGTCACTCTCAGTGTTCTTGGAACTCACCATGATCACCGGGATGCGGGCATAGTCGGCGTTGCCCTTCAGTTCACGGCAGGCCTGAAAGCCGTTGCGCTGGGGCATAACTACGTCCATCAAAATCAGGTTGGGGCGCTCCATGTCGATCATCTGCTCCAGGCGCATGGGATCATGAACTGAAACCGACATGTACCCGGCTCGGTCCAGCACGGACTGCATGAGCCTGACTTCCGCCGGCGAGTCATCGACAATCAAGATCTTGGTCAAACGGACAAACCCCTACCCTGTGCTATCCATATAAGTATTGCAATTGCGCAGCCAAGCCAAACGGCTATCGTGATAATCTCAGGAAGGAAGCAAGCTGTTTGTTATCAGCAGATTGGCACGATTCAGGATTTCACTTCAGTGGATGGTGGTAGTCGTGTGAGACGGCATGCTTGTCTCATCCTGAGACGAATTCTCACTCGGATGAACTTCCGCTGCCACGGATGAAAAGCGCTGCACGGTTTCATGAATCCGCAATGCCATCTCATGTATTGTTTGCAACTGATCGCGCGCCGAGGCGGGAAAGGCGTCAGCTTCAAGCAGGAGCAGTTCCGCATTGCCCAGGACTGATGTCAGAGAATTGTTCAGTTCATGGCGGCTTTCAAGCACATAGCGGCCCAGAGCTGCCCCGCGAGAGCTGGCCAGCGCAGCCTGTTCCGCCCGGCGAACCCGTCCGGCAAGGTCCACACGCTTCAGGCATTCATAGGCCAGGAGCAACAGTGAATCGAGCCATGCTTCATGATGCGGCATTACATGAAGACGTGGATATGCGGCTTTTGCCTTCTTCACATCCGCGGCATTATCCAGCAGGCATATCCCCGGATAATCAGCAGCGTCCACCAGTTTCAGGATGGAAGCCATGCGCAGATTGCGCACCGCGCCGACAATAGCCAGGTCAAAATTGCCTTCACCAATTTCTGTCATAAGATCGGTGCTCATCACGGTAAGACCGGGTAAACCAGCTTCTGTCTGCCAGCGTGAAATCAGGTCGCGGGCAAAGCCGGGATCGTCGGCGATCAGAACTACACGGGAATCGCGCACTGAAGCTCCTACCCAGCCTTTTCGCACTCGGCGATCAATGACAAAAGACGTTTGGCGGTTGCCGCCAGGTTGACGGCGGCGTCAATATCTTTGGCCTCTTTTGCCGCTTCCACATGCTTTTTCATTTCTTCCACCTGAGAGCGGGCGATATCCATGGCGGCGGCAAGGTCTGTTGGCTCATTCTTTTTGTGCCGCTCCACACAGACATGCAGGATGGTGCGGGCGGCAACCGTCCGCTGCAATGCTTTGGAGGTTGCATCCTCCTGAACAAAGGCTTGCGCCTCCCAGGTGGCGATCAGCAACTTGCAGCCTCCCAGAACAATCGGGGAGACGGCGGGAAAATTCTTTGCCGGCACCGACTTTAACTGTTCCGCAATGTCGGTAACGCAGCGCATCAAATAGTCATCTTCAGCGGCTTGCTCTTCCGGACTGGGAGCAGAAGAATCGGCGCTGCTATGCGCGGGACGGGAAATCAGATCTAACGGATCGGCTTCGGCGCCAGCAACCGGCTGATTCTCTTCATCGATTGAAACGGAAGCAATTTGGTCTGGATCGTTCGCAGCCTCCGCAGTCGTAGCAGCACTTTCTTGTACCTGAGTTACAACCGGCTCTGACGCCTCAGGCAAATCCTCAACAGCAACGGAGATAGCCTGAACCTGCATGGGCGCAGTTTCCAGCGCATGGGCTGGGCCAGGCGCGCTGTCTCTGGCGATTTCCAGAGTGTGCTGCAAACAGTGGCGCAATAGAATCAGTTGCAGGAATGACGAACCGCCAGAGTACGGGGCGCGGAATGGCGTTTTCCATTGGTGGACAACGTGCCGCACCTGCTCGAGCGATTCACTTTCCGTCAAACCAGCATCGCGGCAATCCACGGTGGCAAATCCCAGCCGCTCCAGTTCATTGACTGACTCACGAATGGCATGCAGATCAAGGTGCATGGCGCGGAAGAAAGCTCGTCGCGCAAGGAAATTAAAGCGCGTAAAAGCCACCAGAAAACCGGGCTCAAAATACTCGTCACCCACGGCCAGTTTTAACTCACGGACTTCCTGCAATGCGCCGGAGTTCTGTAACTCTTCCAGACTATTGGATTCGTTCAGCTTATGCAGCTTGGCGTCGAGACTTGGGGCCCAATCAGGAAAGGTTTGAGTCGCCATGCCCATGGCAGGTTCAAGCACGCGCGCCACCTCCTCCAACGCTGTCTCTGCCAGCCCATGCGGTGCGCAATGCGCGAAGTATTGCACCAGCAGAAAATCAATCTTGTCTTTGTCCGCCTCGCTCTTCTGTTTCTTGTTCAGATGGCGGGCGATCAGGTAGCGCAGGTTCTCTTCATTCTGCAGGCTGGTGCTTTGCAATAACTGCCGCAATTGCCAGACCTGAACATGACCGTCAATCTGCTCGAACCAGTGGAGCACGCGCTCACGGGCATCAGCCTCAGGGCTGTCCGCGGCGTCCTCCAGTTCAGGGCAGGAAGGCATATCAAGCTCGAAGGTGCGGTCCAGCTCGACATAAACGGAGTACAGCCGCCGTGCGACGCGCCAGAATTCCGCAACTTCATCCAAGTTGAGCGTAGCTGTTGTTGTCATTTGTTTTTTAAATCGCTTGTGCGAAAAACCAGATTCTTACGCTTTGATGATCCAATTCGCGACGTCTACCAAGAACCTGGCCGCAACGGCCATCTTGTCATGGTGAAGGCGCATGGCAACGATCTTTGCCGTAATATCCAACGCACCGTCCGCGGTTGTTACCCGCACAGTATCTTCAAAATCCAACGGCAACCTGGAAATAAATAGCACTTCCGCTGCTGTTCCGAACTCGATTACGGTTTGCTCCGCTGATGCATCCTTCGCCGACGTTCCCTTGGATACATAAACCGGAATCCGTACCGGCACTACTCCTGGGAAAAACCTCGCCAGTTCCGCTACACAGTCTGTTGGTTCAGCTAGTTCCAGCCCATTGAATAGTGCTTTCCCCATGACCCTGATACTTCTCCTGCTGCGATAAAACTTAGCTAAAACACTTAGAGCAAGAGCCCGGCCAAACCCCGAACGAACTAACTCGTTGATTCCAAAATGCAAGTTTTTACATCCACCGCTGCGGCGTGAAAATGTGTCTCAGGATGAAACAGGTGTCTCAGGCGAGTGTCTCATGAGGACGCGGATGCTGCCTTGCTGATACCAATGTTGTAGCGCTTCAGCTTCCGATACAAAGTGGCCCGGCTGATCCCAAGCATCTTTCTAGCCCGCCCCTTGTCACCCTGGACTTGCTCAAAGACCCGCTGAATCATATCCCGTTCCAGTTCTTCCAGGTCGGTATTGGCTGATGCCGCCAACTCGTCGGGAAAAGTCGCTGAGTCAGTAATAGCAATCTGCCCTGGTTGCTGGCGCACCGCCGGAGGCAGGTCGGAAACGTCAATCATCTCCTGGTCGCCAAGCGCTACGGCACGTTCAATACAGTTTTCCAGTTCGCGCACATTGCCCGGCCACTCATACTGAAACATGGTCTTCATGGCCGCGGGAGAGATGGTGATGGCCTTGCCCGGAGCAAAACGGTCGAGAAAATAGTGCACCAGCGGAGTGACGTCAGACCGTCTATCGCGCAATGGCGGCAGGTGCAGCGTGACCACGTTCAGCCGGAAATAAAGATCTTTACGGAAGGTGCCTTCTTTTTGCGCGGCGTCCAGGTCACGATTCGTAGCGGCAATCACGCGCACATCGACTTTGAATTTCTGGTTGCTGCCCACGGGACGAACTTCCTTCTCCTGCAGCACGCGCAGCAGTTTGGCTTGCATTTCCGAGGAAAGTTCGCCGATCTCATCGAGAAAAATGGTGCCGCCATTGGCCGACTGAAACAGGCCTTCCTTGGAACGGATGGCGCCGGTAAACGCGCCTTTTTCATAGCCAAACAATTCGCTCTCAATCAATGTGGGAACCAGCGATCCGCAATCCACCGCTACGAACGGACGCTTTGACAACAGGCCGCGATAATGGATGGCCCGCGCGACCAACTCTTTGCCGGTACCGCTTTCACCGGTAATAAGCACGGGGGTGCGGGTATCTTTCAGGCGGGCGACCATCCGCAGCACGTCCTGGATCTTGTGTGAAGAGCCCACAATGCCGCTGAGTTCCATTTCCGCGTTCACACGGTCACGCAGAAATTGGTTCTCCGCCACCAGGTTCACTTTTTCCGCCATGCGCTGCAACAGCAGCTTGAGTTCCTCTATACGGAAAGGCTTGGTGATGTAATCATAGGCGCCCAGTTTCATGGCCTGGACCGCAGTCTCAATAGAGGCATGGCCCGTCATGATGGCGATCTCAGTCCGGGGCAATAGCTGCTTTACGCGCGGCAGAAACTCCAGACCAGTCATATTGGGCATCATCAGGTCAGCCAGAATGATGTCGGGCGAATCGTTTTCAAGTTGGGCCAGGGCGGCTTCCGCACTCTCGGCCTCCACACAGTTAAAACCGACAGACGCACCTACGGTCATGCAGAGTTTGCGAATGCTCTGATGATCGTCAACGATCATGAACCGTACTTTAGCATCGCTGGTCATTCTGCTTTACCGAAAATCCTTTCCACAATGTTGATCAGCTCCTGCACCCTGAAAGGCTTCTCAAGATAAGGCACACCGGTGCTCTGCAGCGCCTTCATCGTGTTCTCATTCACGGTATCGCCGGTAATAAAGAGCATGCGGTCTTTCAATTCCGGCCGGTGAAGGATGATCCAGGCATGCACGTCGGCGCCACTGGCGCCTCCCGGAGTGCGCATATCAGAGATGATTCCGCCAAAGCGGCCCGTTTCCAGCGTGCGGATGCCTTCTGCCGCGGAGTTGGCGGTGTGGCACGCATAGCCATGGCGCTCCAGCGCCATGCGGATAAACTCCATCACCGAACGCTCATCTTCGATGAGCAGCAGCGGCAAAGGTGCGATCCCTGTAGCACCGGCGCTCATTGCTTCACTCCTGCCGCCACAACCAGCTTCAGATCAGTCCTGGTGCGGACAGGCAGACGCACGCTGAAGGTCGCGCCTTGCGTCTCCTGATTGTTGGCGCACAAGATCTCGCCTTCATGCTCGCGCACGATTCCGTAACAGATGCTCAAGCCCAGCCCGGTTCCCTGCCCAACTTCCTTGGTCGTAAAAAACGGATCAAAGATACGTTCAGGGTGCTGTATACCTTCGCCATTATCGCGGAATAAGATTTCGACCCAGCCGCTATCCTGGATAGTTTCAATCTCGATCAAACCGGGCCGCCCGGCGGACTGCACGGCGTCATACGCATTGTTCAGAATATTCAGAAATACCTGCTGCAGCTGGTGGGAATCGCCAATCAATTCCGGCAGGCGCTCATCGAACTTCTCCACAATCTGCACGCCGTGGTTAGCGAAGTCATACGAACGCAGCGCGATGGTCTTGCGCAGAATGCTGTTGATCTGCAGAGGCTGCCTCTGCGGGGGACGCTGGCGGGCAAAGCTCAGCAGGTTCTGCACGATCTCCTTGGTTCGCTGCGCCTCTTCCAAAATGACCTGAAGGTCTTTGCGCGCGCTGCCCGGAACATCGGGGTTCTCCATCAGCAGGTCAGAGAATCCCATGATGGCAGTAAGAGGGTTGTTGACCTCATGCGCCACGCCAGAAACTAACTGACCGACGGCGGCCATTTTCTCCGTGTGCATGAGCTTGGCCTGAATCATGGACGTATCAGTGATGTCCGTCATCAGGACCACAACGCTGCTGACTTCGCCGCGATCGTCGCGCATGGGGCTCAGGTTCACGGAAAATTTTCCCTGGGTGCCGTTGCCACGCGTGATCATCAGTTCCAGATTGTCCGATTGCAGACCGTGCAGGCTGGCGTCAAAGGCTTCGGCGAAACTCTTTTTGTGAGAAAGCGAAATGATGCGATCAAGGCGATGGCCAACGAGTTCGTTCTGCTCAAAGCCTCCACCTTCATAAACGCGCTGGTTGGCATAACTGATTAAGCCGGCAGTATCAGCCACCATGATCATGGTTTGCGTGTTGTTGAGGATTTTGCTGGTAAAGTCGCGCTCGCGCTGCAACTGCGCCTGGAAGTTCTTGACCTCAGTGATGTCAAGGAAGACACCGCGGTACTGCATGATTTTGCCCTGGCCATCTTTAACTACAAAGGCATTTTCCAGCGCGTGGATCATGGTACCGTCACGCCGGGTTAGCGTGACCTCAAAGTTGCGGATCGCGCCTTTATGATGGAGCTGTCGGGTAATCTCATCGCGCTGCTCAGCCGACACATATACCTGGCTCTGCAGGTCGAGCTTTAACACTTCTTCGCGCGTCTGGTAGCCCAGCATACGTACCAGAGCGTCATTCACTTCAATGAAATGGCCTTCAGGCGAGGCAAAGAAAACGCCTTCCTGCACGTTATCAAATAACTCGCGGTAGCGCTGCTCGGCTTCTCGGCGGTCAGTTATGTCCTTAAGTACGTGTACAGTCTGGAGGCCTTCATCCAGAGCGCCGTGGATGCGCGAACTGGAGACAAGGTACGTGCGCTCCAGCACGGGATGCAGGTATTCGTCAGACTCATTTTCAGCGCGACAGAAAGGACACGGCTGCGGAGAGTCGGAGGCAATCGAAACCAGGGCACGCATGCTCAGGCCAATCAACTCCGCGGGGCGCACGCCGATGAATTCTGATAAAGAGCGGTTCACGCGCAAAACTTCGAAATGCTCGTCATGCACCACGATGAAGTCTGAAATCGAGTCAAAGATTTCCGCCCACTGCCGGCTGGACTGCGTGATTCTGGTAAACAAGCGGGAATTTTCCAGCGCAACCGACGCATGCACGATCAGGGCCTGCAGCAGGTTGAGATCGCTGGGCATCAGTTCGCGACTGATATCAGCCAGGGCGAGTATGCCAAGCAGGTCGCTCTCAGTTCCCTCCAGCCGAACCAACGTGAGATTTTGCCAGCCACACGCGGCTATCAACTCCGGGCCAAGCGCCTGAACGCCGCTGCCGGTGATCTTTACGTCAGGATGGCGCTCCGCATATTCTGAGAATGCGGCGTTTAGTTTGCGTTGCAGCTCGCGCTCCGGTCTGGGACCGCAAAAGCCAACACTCTCCACCTTATTGCCCTGGGCCAGAGACAGAATCGCGGACTTTGCGCCAATCATGCCCGCGACGCGCTCGGTGAAATTCTTGACAAAATCCGGCAGACGCAGGGCCGAGCCAAGATCCAGGGCCATTTCCATCAGGTCTTCTGTGCGCTTGCGGTGCTGATCGGAGAGCTGAAGATTGTGGGCCGCTTCCAGTGCAACCGTGATTTCAGCGCCTAAGACGCGTGCCCGGCGAACGTCCACGGGCGAGAAGCGGGCCTTGTCTTTTTTGTCAAGGAATCCCAGCAAGCCAAGCTGCCGGCCGTCGCCCGTCAATAATGGAATGCCAAGGTATTGCTTCAGGTCAGACTCCCAGCGCCGCAATTGCGCTTTCTCATTCGATCGAAGCTGGTTGATCTCTTCACAGATTTGCGGGTTTCGGGAATCGAGCGCGCGCTTGGCCACCGCTGAAATGTCAATATCGAGCCGGCTTGCAGTTCCCCTGCCGGCGCCCCAGCGCAAACGACACTCGCCCTGATCCACCAGCGCAACAAAGACGCGGGAGACGTTTAAAAAATCGGCTGCTCGGACCACGAATGCGGGGAAAAAACTCTCCAAACGCGAAGTTCCCAGGTCGGCTGAGATGTCCAGCAGCTGATCAAGCTTCTGCTTTTGCCCAGCATAGAGGCCGGCCAGTTCGGAATTATCCAGGGCCATACGTGCAATGTTGCCCATCACGCCAAAAGCTGAAACTTCCGCGGGCACAAAGACGCTGCTGCGCACCACCAGCAGGACGGCGTCAGTGTCTGTGGTCAAAATGGGGTGCGCCAACCCGCAAAAAATGGCCTCGTTTTCGGCGAGGCGATACGAAAACCGAAAATTGAGGGGCCGCTTTTGCTCGATCGCCTGAGCAGCAAAGGAACGCGCATGCTCCATGAGCGCCTTGGCGCTCGCGGGCTCATCGACGCTTGTGCAGACTGCTGCTGGAAGGTAGTTTTCGCCTTCCTGCACCATTATTCCAGCCACAACTGCCTGGAAAGTTTCTCTGGCTGATTCCGCAATTCGCTGCCGGAGGACCGGAAGCTCTCCACTGAAGGACGAAAGCTCCGCGCACGCATCAAGCACTCGTTCCATCGGAGAAGGTGCCTTGGCTGGGGGCTTGGATCGAGCTGGGCTGTCTTTTGGTATCAGTCTCATTCCGTCTCAGTCTGAATTACGGTGGGGAAACCTGAAGGTACTCTGGAATCTCATTTTGAGTCAATAAGTAATTGACCTGCCAGTATCAGCGCGGCAAACGTAGACCTTGGCTCCGAGAAAGGTCTCACAGTGAGATTGTTCTTCAAAAACGAAGGTGCAAATGAGACTCAAATCAGGGATATAGGGCGGCTTCGACTGGCCTCAAGCGCTCTCCGGATGGTGCTTCACGTCGACCGGCGGCGTAAATCGTTGATTCCTTTCGATATTCGAAATCCTCAGGTGCCGAAGGTGCTAGTCCCATGCCAGGTGGCCATGACATTGCTTTTCTTTATCCGCTACTTCCCTGTAAGGGAACTTGTGTCTTTAAATTTTAAGAATTCCAGAACGCGGCTTTGGGAAGGGCTTGGGGTTCGGGAACCAAGAAGCAGATATTTGGACACGAAAAAGAATACGAGCTGCGCAAAAGCGATGCGGCCGTAGAGGTTCGGAATATGCGTATTAACAAGACAATTGGCGGCAAGCTCTATATGGGCTTTGGCCTGATCATGGCAATCGTGGTGCTGGCGTTCCTGTTTAACTGGCTGGCGGTCCGGCACGAGCAGACGACCAGGACGGTTTACAAACAGTCGATCACAATGGGGGAGAGCCTTTCCAAGCTGGACAAGGCAAGGAATGAAAACCGTCTCTTTCTGCGAAACTTCCTCCTGAACGGCGACCGGCGCGAAGCAGACGCTCTTACCCGTGGCCAGAGTGAAGTGGAACACCTGATCAACGAAATCAAGGACAATACGACGGCTTTGGGAGATTCCAACCGGGCGCACCAGTTGCTGGACCAGCTGGCTGATGCCGAACGCGAGTGGGCCCGAGTCTTCGCGGCGCCGCTGATGGAGAAACGCCGCCAGGTGGATACCGGCAGCGCCACAGTGGCGGAGCTGCAAATCGCCTACCTTCAGGCGACGCCGACGCCAGAACAGAAACAACGAGAAGAACAACCTCTAGTGCAGCTAGCCGGCATGATGAAGAGCGCGAACACTGACGCTGAGACTTCCGATAGCCAAGCGGCAACCTATATTGCTGTCGTAACTTTAGGCGGCTTGCTGATCGTGATCCTGCTCTCAGCTTCGATCTCCTGGCGAGTGGCGAAATCGATCACCTCCCCGCTCGCGCAGCTGATCAGCGTGGCCGGCCAGATCGGCAACACCGGAGACCTGGAACAGAAAGTGGAAATCGGGGGCGAGGATGAAGTCGCCCAACTGGCCCGCACCTTTAACAACATGGTGCTCTACCTGCGTGAGATGGCCGGAATTTCCGAGGCGATTGCCGGCGGCGACCTCTCCGTGGAAATCAACCCGCGTTCATCGCGCGACACGCTGGGCAAGGCCTTCCGTGAGATGACGCTGGGACTGCGCAACCTGGTAAAGAACGTGCGTGACAGCGCTGCACAGGTAGCCAGCGGCTCCAATCAGGTGGCCTCGGCCTCTGATGAATCAGCCAAGATCAGCGTGCAGGCAGCCTCAGCCATTGATGAAGTCACCAGCACCATGCACGAGATGAGCATCAACGTGCAAAACATGGTAAAGAGTACGCAGATGCAGGCTTCCAACGTGAGCGAAACTTCCGCCTCGATCGATGAAATGGTGGCTTCGATCCAGCGCGTGGCCGATACGGCCAAGGTGCTGCTCGATATTTCGCAGCGCTCACGAGACGAAGTGCATAACGGCATCAACACCATGGAGAAAGCAACGGACGGCTTGAGCCGGATCAATGCTTCCATTGGCTCGTCAGCGGAAATTATCTCCGCGCTGGGCCAGCGCGCGGATGACATTGGAAAGATTATCGAAGTAATCGACGACCTGGCTGAACAGACCAACCTGCTGGCTTTGAACGCCGCAATTGAAGCTGCCCGCGCTGGTGAACACGGTCTGGGCTTCGCCGTTGTGGCAGATGAGGTACGCAAGCTGGCGGAAAAATCAGCGCAATCCACGCGAGAAATTTCTGAACTCATCCAGAGCATTCAGAAGGAAGCCCGCAAGGCCGTGGACAACATGGAAAAGAGCACAACCATCGTGAATGAAGGTCTTTCACTGGGCGGCGACCTGAGCGGTGCGCTGAAAAAGATTTCCAGCGTAGTGTCTGAGGTTTACAAGTTCGCGCAGGAGATCGGCGCGGCCACCAACGAGCAGTCTCATGGTTCCTCACAGATCGCCAAGGCCACTACCCGGCTGAACGAAATCACGCATGAAATCAACTCTTCCGTAGAAGAGCAGGCCTCGGGAGCGCAAGCAGTTGTAAGAGCAATGGAAAAGATGCGCGAGCTGGTGCAGCGTTCGTCTTCCGGATCTACAGAGCTGGCAGCATCGGCCGAGCAGATGTCGAAAATGTCACGCTCGATGCTGGAGGCCATGGACCGGTTCGTCCTGGAGAACATGCAGCCGCAACGCGACAATCGCGCTGGGCAACGGCGGAACGACGAGCAACAAAACCGGCCGGCAGCGCCACAATACGCGTCCGCAAGCGCGGGCGGGAACTACAACTAAGCCGAAGGAGACCCGATGTCCAAGGAACTTCACATTGTCGGCTTTCGCGTAGGGCGCGAGGTGTTTGGCGTCCCAATCGCGCTGGTGCATGAGATTGTGCGCGTGCCGGAGATCACCTCTGTGCCGGATTCACCCGGCTTCGTTCAGGGCGTGATCAATCTGCGCGGCAAGATTGTCTCCGTGGTGGACCTGCGGCGCCGCTTCGGAGAAATAGACATCAAGCCCACCAAAAAGAATCGCATCCTTGTGACCGAGGTACACGGCAAGCTGGTGGGGTTGATCGTGGACAGCGCCTCGGAAGTTTTGAAGATACCAGAGAGCGACATCGAATTACCGCCCGTGTTTGAACAGGGCGAACTTAACTACGTGACCGGCGTGGGAAAGCTGAATGGCCGGCTGATCATTTTGATTGACCTGAACAGGATCCTGCAAAAAGGCGAACTGCGGCGGATGGCTGAAACTAGTGAACCCCGCGCGGCCGCCGCCTTTGCGGGATTGTAAGCGGCACCGAGGACTACAACGGAAACCATGGCCACACCGAGTGTTCAAATCCAAATCAGCGAACCGGAATACAAGCTGTTGCAGACCCTGGTCTACCAGGAATGCGGAATGTACTTCGATGAGCGGCGGGCTCATTTCCTGCAGGACCGGCTGCAACGCCGGCTGAAAATCTGCGGGCTGGATACCTTTTACGCATACTATCGCCTACTCACCAGCTACCAGGGCAAAGCGGAGATGAGCGCGCTGGTGGAAAATCTCACGGTGAACGAGACCAGCTTCTTCCGCAACAAACCGCAGCTTGAGCTGTTCCAGAAAAACGTTCTGGAAGAACTTTTGAAGCGGAAGCAGGAGCGGCGCGACTGGAACCTGCGCCTGTGGTGCGCGGGATGTTCCACGGGACAAGAACCATACACCCTGGCCATGCAGGTATGCGACGCGCTGGCTTATTACTATCTTCGAAATCCGCTTCCGTTTGAAATGCCGAGTCCCAAGCCGCTCATCCCACCCCCATGGAAGGTGGAAATTCTGGCTTCCGACATCAACTACACGGTGTTGCGCACCGCGCAAGAGGGCGTTTATTCAGAAAACCAGATGGAGTCTGTGGACTACGCTTATCGCCTGCGCTATTTCGACAAGCTGGGCGAACGTTACGCCATCAAGCGCGGACTGAAAGACCTGGTCCATTTCGACTTTCACAACCTTAAGACAGAATTTCTGCCGCAACGCAATGACGTGATCTTCTGCCGCAACGTGATGATCTACTTTGACGAAGCGGAGCAGAAGCGGCTGGTGGAAAAACTTTATCGCTGCCTGAACGCGGAAGGTTATTTGTTCATCGGCCATGCCGAAAGTCTTTTTGGCCTCTCAGACAAATACAAGATGCTGCACCAGAACAATGGCACAGCGTACCAGCGCATTGAGGTGGCAGGGTGAACTTCTTCTCTGACGATCACGCGGCTGAGCTTCGCGAACTCTTTTTTGAGACGGCAACAGAACTGTTGCAGGCGCTCAACGAAGAGGGGCTGGGGTTGGAGAAGCGTCCGGAAGACGAAGAGGTGTTGCGCCAGGTGCGGCGCACTGTACATACCTTGAAAGGCGATTCAGCCGCATGTGGGTACACCGAGCTGAGCGAGTTGGCCCATGCACTGGAAGACGTTTTGCGTCCGGAGATTGCGGCGTTGAGCAAAGCAGCTCTGGCGGAAGTGGTGCTCATTGCCGCCGACACTTTCAGCTCGATGCTGTCAGCCTATCGAGGCAATCTGCAACCGCCGGCAGGAGAAGAGCTGAAACAGCAGATCCTTTCGCTCACGCGCAAGCCCGCCAACAATGTGCGTTACAAGCTGCAAGCGCGGTTCGTGTGGAGCGAGTACGAGCAGATGGTGGTAGCGGACGCCCTGGGCCGCGGAGAAACCATTTATAACGTGGCATTCTCCATTGAACCGCAGTGTCCGATGCGCGGGGCAGCGATGCAGCTGATTCGCAACGTGCTGCAGGATTGCGGAAGGTTGCTGGCCGTTGCGCCCGACCAGAGCACGCTGAACAATGACCTGGATGTGGTGGAGGCGGCCATCTCCAGCGAAAATTCCGAAGAGTGGATCGCGAAAAAGTGTCGCATCCCGTCTGTGGTTGCGGAGGTCCTGGTGCAAAAAGCCGGACGGCCGCAGGAACAGGCGGAGGACGTGCTGGATATCGTAAAGCACATCACCACTTCCCAGGAAGACGACACTGAGATTGCTATCCTCGCCGAAGAAACGCCGGCAGCGCCTGCGAACGCGGCCCGTGAACCGGCGGCGCCGCGGAGTGAGAGCGCCCAACCACTAGCTGATACCCAGCCCGCAAGCTTTGCCAGCATGTCAGAAACACTGCTGCGCGTAGACGCGGAAAAGATTGATTCAGTCCTCAACCTGGTGGGCGAACTCATTATCGCCAAGAGCATGCTGCACCAGGCGATCAATGAATTTGACAAGCGTTATCCCAAAGATTCTTTGAAAATGCGGTTCTCTGACGCCATGGCATTTCAGGCCCGTATCATGAATGACCTGCAAAAGTCAGTGATGAAGATCCGCATGGTCCCGGTGGAACATCTTTTTCGCAGGTTTCCGCGCGTGGTGCGCGACGTGGCCAAGTCCTGCGGCAAGGAAGTCAATCTGGTGGTGACCGGGCAGGACACCGATCTGGATAAGAGCATTTTAGATATGCTGGCGGAGCCGCTGGCCCACCTGGTACGCAACGCGGTGGATCATGGAATTGAATCTCCGGCAGGGCGAATTGCTGATGGAAAGCCGGCGCAAGGAACAGTAACGCTTGACGCGTATCACCAGGGCAATGAAATCGTAATAGAAGTTACCGACGACGGGCGGGGCATTGATCGCGAGAGGCTGATCGAAAAGGCGGTGGAGCGTGGGCTGCTGAAGCCGGGCGATGCATCCGTGTTGGGCGAAGCCGACATCAACAACCTTGTTTTCCATCCCGGACTGAGCACCGCGAAAGAAATCACTGCCATTTCCGGGCGCGGCGTCGGTATGGATGTGGTGAAGGCAGTCCTGGAAAAACTGAAAGGCACGGTCAGCATTACGTACGATCGCCGGCAAAGGAACAACGTTCTTTCTGAAAGTCCCGCTGACACTGGCGATCATCAAGGCGTTGCTTTTCCGTGTGGGCGACCGTTTGTATGCCGTCCCGCTGGCATCTGTGGTGGAGATTACCCGTACCACGCAAGGTGCGCTTCATCGCGTGGACCAGCATGAGGTAATGCAGTTACGCAATGAAGTGCTGACCCTGCTGCATCTTCATCGGCTGGAAAAAGACCGGGGCGAAACCGGAAAGATGTTTGTCGTCGTGATTTCCACGGGCGAGCGCAAGTTCGGCCTGGTGGTGGACCATTTGGTAGGCGAAGAGGAATTAGTCATCAAGGCCATGGACGATCATTTGGTGGCTACAGACCTGGTCAGCGGCGCTTCCATCCTGGGCGATGGCACGGTGGTGCTGATCCTGAATCTCTCAAGTGTAGTTGCAAAGCTCGGCAAGTTGCAGATGGTGGGGGCCACAGCATGAGTAACAAATTGCGAGTCCTGGTGGTGGATGATTCCGCGTTGATGCGGAAATTAATTCCACAAATACTTGCCCGGGACAGCGAGATCGAGGTTGTTGGTACGGCAATGGACGGCGAGTTCGGGCTCAAGAAGATCGAAGACCTTCGCCCTGATGTGGTGACGCTTGACCTGGAAATGCCACGCATGGACGGACTGGAAACGCTGCGCCAGATTACGCGACGGTTTCGCGTCCCGGTGATCGTGGTGAGCGCACTAACCACGGACGGCGCCAGCGCGACATTCAAGGCCCTGGCGCTTGGCGCGTTTGATTTTGTTGCCAAGCCGCGCGACGCGGCGTCCGCACACATGGATGAGATTGCCCTGGATCTAATCAGCAAGATCAAGGTGGCAGCCAAAACCAAGCAGCGCAATACTCCGGCGCCACAGGCATTTGATCGACCCCGGCCAGACAAAAAGGCATTGCGTCCGCGGCGCGAACCGACCAAGATTGTAGCTATTGGCATTTCCACCGGCGGACCGAATGCATTGCAATATCTGCTGCAGCAACTGCCCGGTGACTTTCCCGGGACCATCATTGTGGTGCAACATATGCCGGAAGGGTTCACGGAAATGTTTGCACGGCGGCTGGATGAATCATGTGCCGTCGACGTAAAAGAAGCACAGTCCGGAGACCTGTTGATTGCAGGGCGCGTACTGATTTGTCCTGGAGACCGCCACATGAAAGTCCGGCGCATGCCGCTGGGAAACACTGTGGTGCTTTCCGATGAAGCGCGCACGAACGGACACAGGCCGTCCGTCGACGTTTTGTTCCGCTCGGTGGCGGGAGAGTTTGGCAGCAGGGCGGTTGGCATACTCATGACCGGCATGGGCGATGACGGCGCTGAAGGCCTGGGATTGATGAAAGACGCTGGCGCGCTGACCATTGCGCAGAGTGAAGATTCCTGCACGGTGTTCGGCATGCCGAAAGCGGCCATTGAACGCGGACACGCCATGCGCGTTGTCCCACTGGACATGCTGGCCAACACACTGGCCATGCAGTGCAATCCAGAGAAGATTGCTCGAGCTGGAGCTGTAAAAGTTTAGTTGGAGTCGCAAGGAGAATAAGTATGGACACGTTTCCAATTTTGATTCGTAAGGACGGCAGGCCGATCCGCTACCTGGTGGTGGACGATTCCGTGTTCGCACGCAAGAACGTGGCGAAGATGGTTGAGGCTTTCGGCGGCGAAATCGTTGGCGAAGCCGGCGATGGCTGCACTGCCATCACGGAATATGACCGCACCACACCTGACATGGTGCTGATGGACATAACCATGCCACAGATGGAAGGCATTGAGGCCGCGGAACGCATCGTGCGTTCCCATCCCAATGCGCGCATCGTTATGGTGTCTTCCGTCGGCTACCAGGAAAACATCGTGGCCGCGCTGCAGAAGGGCGCACGCCACTTTGTCCAGAAGCCGGTAAAGTCGGAAATCCTTTACGAAGTGATCAAGTACGTAATGGGCGATGACGCGGCCGTGGCCACGCCTGCTGTCCAGGGAAACTGACATGAAGATCGAACTGATTCAGCCGTTCATCAATGCCGCTGACGCCGTGCTGGCGGAGACGCTGCAATGTCAAACGCGCATGGGCGACGTGACCATGGATGAAGAAGCGTATCGCCGCAAAGGCACAGCTTCCATGGTAACGATCAAGGGCGACATCGAAGGCCGCGTGATTTTCGATATCGATACGCCAACCGCGGCCAGAGTAGCCAGCTATCTCACAGGAGCGCCCGTCCCCGAAAGCGATGAAGTGGCGAGGGAAACCGTGTGCGAACTGGCCAACATGGTGATTGGCAGCGCCATTACCGCGCTCAATGACCAGGGATTCAAGTTCAAGATTTATCCGCCGGTAATCCACGCTGATGAATTGGGCGAAAAGAGCAGCGAGGACCAGGAAGCACTGGTTATGTGCTTTGACACAGACAGCGGAAACATTTTTATGAACATTGCCATGCGCTACAACCGAAAGCGGCGGACAGACGGGCGGACGAGCTAACTTCTTCTCATAGCGATTCCAACTGGGCGGCGCCGAGCCGCCCCTTTTTTGTTTTCCAGTAGTACTCAATCCCAGACCTTAAAAATTCTGACGTTCAGGCCGCAGGTTATGGGAACGTACGGACCAAAATGGGCGTTTGCAACGGACAAGGCAGCGGCACGTGAGCATTAAAACTTGGATCAATGGTTGGCACGCAACCCGGATCCTGCTGCGGGACGTGAAACGTGGGCAGCGGACGATTGACGATGCTGGGGTCCACCGGAGTGGCCAGAACCGCATTTGTTGTGGTCCGGATAATGGAGATGGAGGGCGTGGGGAAAGTTCTATCGGGCAAAGGCGCACTCGGGTGCACGTCATCACGAACCGTGGTGATATCGTTCGCGCTGTCCACAAAAACGCGTGAAGCGTCGGAAGAAGCGTCTACTGAAATCGCGCCGGCGCCCACGGTAATTGCTCCAGTTTCGCGCAATCCAACCACATCCATTACGCTGACAAGATTGCCCGTGCAACTGCCGGTAACGCCGGGCAGCGTCAGGTGATTCACGCCAGCAGGACAATTCCCCAGCGCAGCGTAGGCCCGTGTGCCGTCACTCAGCGCGGTCACAGACGTCGGCGTGCCGGACACCGGGATATCTGCTATCTTCGCCGGCAGCACCTGAGGATTTGATCCCAGATCGATGCCGTTCGCCTTGATGACACTAACGGTCTGCTCGCCCGTATTGGATACGTAGACACGTTTCAGCTTGGGATCATAAAAAGCGAAGTTCGGTGACGGAGTTCCGGTGATGCCTACCTTGATCGCATTCCCAGATGGACAAGAAGGGCCGACGTTGCAGGGAAGAACGATGTCCAATGAAGTATCAATTACACTGACGGTCCCATCGCCCTGATTGACGACGAATACGAAGAGCCCATCGCTGCTCATTACCGCCCAAATTGGTTGCGATCCAACAGGAATGTCCTTGATCACCGTATTGTCTATGGCGGAGATTTCCGTGACGTTCCCGCTGCCCTGGTTTACGACAAAAATCTTGTTGTTAGCGGCATTGCCGGCGATCATGGCCGGATGCGTATCGCCCGCGGGCAATGGAATCGTGGCCGTCACCGCAAGTACTGAGCCGGAAATTACACTTACATTGTTGCTGTCGAAATTGGCAATGTAGATGTTGTTTGCGCTGCTGGTGGCGCCGGCAACGGGTCTCAAGGCCGCGCCCGGGCCCGTGGCAGGCAACGTCACTGTGGATACGGTGCTTGTGGGAAGCAGGGCGATGTAGACCGAAATGGAGGGCGGAATCGGCGCCGGCGAAGCAGTCGAATCGCCGCTATTGATGATGAAAACCCGGTTCGAGGTTTTTCCCAGAAAAACCGGATTGAGTCCCAAGGGCACGATCCCAACACTTGAATCGCCTGAAACGTCAATATGCATGTCACTGCCGTCCCCGGTGGCCGCGGGGTTGGTCGATAAGGTAATTGCGTGCGCCAGAGTTCCGGGATCACCCGAGGGTGAGGGCACAGGGACGATGAATTGCCGTAACGTATCATTGCAGCCTACGGCCAGAAGCAACAGAATGCCCAGGCTGGCCAGCAGCCACATCGTTTTCAAACTTGCCTTCATTAAAACTCCACCGGTCCTACCGGTTTGAACGCTGAAACTCTCTATTATTGCGAAGGATTTTATTGTAAATCATTTGGATATGTCGCTTCGCTCCAAACCGCCGCAGTGTATGGCCGGATCCGACATTCCATCGCACCCGTGACAGGCCGCGCGGCGCGCAAGTCGGCCTCGCGGGCTGAGTATCACTCGATTCTGCTTCGCTCCAAACCGCCATGGAGGATGGACCAGCCAGACATTCAGCTGTACCTAGAACAGGCCGCTCGGCACGCAAGTCGGCCTCGCGGCGGTCTGCAAACTGCGTAGGTTGAAGGCCTAAGCCTCGCGGGCCAGATTAACATATCACCCGATCTCGATCTTCAGGCGGCCCTCTTTGGTGGCTTCTTCCTACCGCTCAACGACTTCTGCTTGCCCCTGACCTCAACCTCTGACTCCCGCTGCGCGGCTTCCACGCGTTGCGGAGCTTTCTTCTTCCCTTCCATCTGCGCCAGGCTCTGCTTGAGAGCGGCCATCAGATCAGAGGGAGCGGCGGATGGCCGTGGTTTGTCTATGGCAACAACCTCTTTGCCTTCCATGCGGGCTTTGATCAGTTTTTTTAGGTTCTCTTCAAAGGTGTCGTAATACTTTTCCGGGTCCCACTTGGCGGCCAGCGCTTCAATCAACTGGTGCGCCACTTTCACTTCGCCATCTTTCAGGGTTGCGTGATCGGCGCCGAAGTCCGGGGCTTCGCGGATTTCATCTTTGTAATACATGGTGTGCAGCATCAGGCCCTTTTCATACGGACGCAGAAACGCCGTGTATTCACGGTTGTGCATCGCCAGTTTAGCCACGCCCACGTAACCAGTGTCCTTCATAGCTTTCACAAGCAACGCGTAAGGCTTTCTGGCCGCCTCGTCCGGGGCCAGATAGTAGGAAGACTCAAAGTAGACCGGGTCGATTTCTTCCTGCTTCACGAACTCCAGAATCTCCATCGCCTTGGCGGTTTTGGGCTCGATCTTCTTGATCTCTTCCGGCTCCAGCACCACATATTCGCCCTTGCGAAATTCATAGCCCTTTACGATATCTTTGCGCTCAATGACCTGCTCGTCCACCGGGCAATAGAGCTGCTGTTTTACCCGGGCATTATCCGTGCGATGAAGCATGTGGAAAGAAACGCGCGTTCCGCGAGCGCCGGAAAAAAGGCGTACCGGCATGGAAATGAGTCCAAAAGTAAGATATCCGGTCCAGACAGATGCTGCCATTGATTCACCCCGATGAGATTCACCCTTATTCGGTGCCAGAAATGGTTTGAGCCGCCCTGTTTGCAGCAGCCCTTTCTCTTGTACGATGCGCACAGGGGCCTGAATGCCGCCAGCGCCCCTATCGCCGATCGGAGGAAGCACTGCGAAAGTCGAGCTCATTCAGTATCTCTGACCGCCTGGCGCTCGGCTTCGCCATCGTGATTGTGTCTATCTTCGAGTGGCTGCATCACGCCGAATTCCCGCCCAGCGGTCGACGATTCCTTACCGCGCTTGCCATCACGGCGGGCTTTGCCCTGCTGGCATGGTTTGCCCGCGGCGTGAATTTGAGCGGAGCACTGACCGGGTCGGCTGTGGCGTTCATCATGGCTGTCCGCGATCTGCGTATGTTTCTGGCGCTGCTCATTGTCTTTGCCGTTACGTTGATCGCTACCCGCGTGGGCTATGCGCGCAAGCAACAACTCCGTATCGCCGAGCCTGCCGGAGGACGCACCGCCGCACAGGCCATGGCTAATCTGGGAATCGCTGCGCTGGTAGTTGCCGTTGCAGGCGAAGGATGGCCCGTGCTGGCTCTGGCCGCTCTGGCGGAAGCCGCCGCCGATACTTCGTCCAGTGAGATCGGCATGGCCTTCCCCGGCAAGACCCTTTTGGTGACGAATTTCAAACCCGTTCCCGCCGGCACTGATGGCGGAATCAGTTTGTTTGGGACCATTGCGGCACTGGCGGGCGCGGCGAGTGTGGCTGCGGCTGCCGTGGCAACGGGCCTGGTGCCTGCGAGCCAGATTGCGATCATTATTCTGGCCGGTTGCTTCGGTACAGTGATCGACAGCCTGCTAGGCGCTGTTTTTGAACGCCGTAACTTGCTGAATAATGATCTGGTAAATCTGCTGAGTACCGCGGCTGCAGTAGGAATGGCGTGGGCGTTGATTTAGAAAATCTGTTTGCAGACCTGCCCGTTCTTTCTTCCGTCACGCGTCATTCAAGAAAAATGGCGCGAGTCCAATGAGAACTCGCGCCGAAGCGGAATCGTGATTTGATCTACTGCAAATTTCCCGACGTCCTGCTTGCCTGTGTACCAATGGCCTCGCCGGACACCACAAGCTCAACCCTGCGGTTGGCCTGGCGTCCTGCCGCGTTATCGTTTGAGGCTACGGGCACGCTGTTGCCAAAACCCGTCGCTGTCACTGAATTTCCAACGACTCCCTGCTGCACCAGATAATCGCGTACCGATCCGGCGCGGTGCTCAGACAGTGTCTGGTTGTATTGATTGTTTCCGACATTATCGGTGTAGCCGCCCACTGCAATGTTCAGTCCCGGATATGCCAGCAGGATGCCTGCAACTTTGGCCAGTTTCTCCCTGGCCCCTGGCAGTAACGTGTACTTGCCGGTGTCAAACAACACGTCTGACATACTGACGATCAGTCCGCGCGCGCTGTCGCGAGTCTGAAGAATGGAGTTCAATTGCTGCTCCAGGCGGGCGCGCATGGACGCTTTGTCATTCTCCGCAGTTTGTGCTCTCTGGTCGGAAAGCTGCGCCGCGGAGCGGGATTGATCAGCATCGGCCCGGGCGGCGGCCACCGCATTGGCTGAAGTCGCCTGGTCCTGCGCCCGGTCAGACCTGGCCTGTGCCGTCTCCGATTGGGCTAGTTCTCTCTGCCGGTTGGCATCGTCAGCTTGCGCCCTGGATTGCGCCTGGGCATCAGCAGAAATGCGCTGGTCGTCTGCATTGCGTTCCTTGTTGCGCGCCATGTCAGACTGGGCCTGGGCTGTATCTGACTTGGCCTGGGCCGTGTCCGATCTGGCTTGGGCGGTGTCGGATTGGGCCTGCGCTGTATCGGATCGAGCTTTGTCTCTCTGACGGTTGGCTCTGTCAGTTCGTTCGCCGGCGCGTGCTACAGAGTTCGCGGAATCTTGCCGTTCGTTCGCCTGGCGTTCATCATCCATTTTTTTGACGGTAATAACGCGAGCATCTTCGGCGGTTTGCACCGCTTCACGCGCAACGGAGATTTCCGCTTTTCTATCTTCGGTTCCGGTCTGAAGGCTTTCAGCGTTCTGCAGACTGGCCTGGGCTTTCTTGAACGTATCGGAGGCGTATTGCTCGGCGCCGCTCCATCTGGCAATACGAACTGCGTTGCGCGCCTCATAGAGCTCGAGCGGAGTCTTGCTGCCGCCTTTCATGGGCTGCATATCGGCCGGATTGATGTCGCTCTCATAGAGCCCGCGTTGTAGCAGCTCATACTTCGCTTCCACCTGTTCAACCGTTCCCTTGGTGTCGCTCCTTATTTCATTTTCCATTACCACCACGTCGCTGGGCTGCGTTACAGCAAAGTAGGGCTCTGCAGTAACAATCAGGGCAAAGCTTTGCAGGTTGCTGGTGACGTTGAGCTTGCTATGGCCTTCATGATTCAGCAGAACTTCACCCAGATTCGCCGGGCGTCCTTCAGGGCTGATCGCCCAAAGAACATAGGTCAGGTATTCGGGGCCGAATCTGCCCGCAGGCTGCAGGCCGCTGAATTCCGCCTCAATGTGAATCGCGCCCTGTTTGCTCTTTACTTCAGCGTTGCCGCCGCCCTCGGGCAGCAGGTTGGTGCCTTTGAAGTTGACATGCGTGCTCTTGCCTTTATGCCTGTAATTGACCGCGCTGGTGGTGCGGGTGACAACCGTGATGCGGTGAAGAGGAGCGTTTTGCCTTGAATTAGTCTGGGCCATCGCGAATAGCGAGCCGAGCACGATAGAAATTGGTAGCAGCACTTTTTTCATTTTCAATAATCTCCTTGATATGGGGGCTGATGTCGCCGATTCGTGCGTCATGAAACTTCCGCTTGACGCACACGCGGGCTGAAGAATGCCAATTGGCTGGATGGGATCGTTTCGATTTGGCTTAGCCCGGCGGCGAACTCAAGAAAGAGATTACGAAGTTAGAATCGTAAGTCCCTCGACACATTCAGACAATCCACTATAGCACCGATGAAGAACTGTTAAGTGTGCAAAAGAGGATAGCGCCTGAACATTGCGAAATCGAGCGCTGATCATACTAAGCATATCTGTTTAAGCATACCCAGGGTCTTGTCATGTTGTACTTCCCGACAAGAAGAATTCTCTAATTAAAAATATTTTTCTTATATTTATGAATATCGATTCATATGTGCATTTAGGAACATCGCGATGATTGCAAACTAATTAACAATGGAGCACGGCATAAAAGAGACAAGTTCGTTAAAGCCAAGAAGAGGTACGTATGCGGACCAACAACAACTACAAGATCTGGATCACGGCGGTTCTCCTGCTCAGTTTCGCTGCCGGATGCAGCGATCCAGACAAGAATGGACTGGTCTCAACCTCCACTTCGCCGCCTACAGTGACCCTTGTAACGCCGGCGAATGGCAGCACAGGCGTTTGTTCCAGCACTGCCATCATCAGCGCCACGTTCAGCAAGGCGATGAATCCTGCAACCATCACGACCTCTACATTCACTCTGAAAGCGCCCGGCGGGGCAAGCGTTGGCGGGGCGGTTACTTATTCAACCACCACCAATGTTGCGACATTTTCGCCGTCGAGCCCTTTGGCGCCGAGCACCGCTTTTACCGCCACCATCACGACCGGAGCCGCTGACATGTTCGGCAACCAGCTGGCGGCCAATTTTGTGTGGACGTTTACCAGCGCAGCCACTTGTCCACCGCCGCCAGGGGCTATTGCACTCGGGACGGCGTGCACTTTTGGAATTCTTGCCGCGACCCCCTCCGTTACCAGTGTCGGCCCGACAGCAGTTACAGGGGATATCGGGATATGGCCAGCTGCTTCAATCGTTGGCTTCCCTCCCGGAACGCTTACGGGCGTCAAACACGCTGGTGACGCAGTGGCCCAGACCGCCCAAGGTGACTTGACTACGGCTTACAACGCCGCAGCAGGTGCAGCCGGTGGCGCTGTGCTTCCCGCCGATATCGGAGGGCTCACCCTCCCCGCCGGTGTATATAGGACCACGAGCGCTCAACCATCACTGGGCATCACAGGAAACCTCACGCTGGATGGTGGAGGCAATCCCAATGCTGCCTGGATCTTCCAGATACAGTCCACGGTCACGACGGCGGCTGGCAACAGTCACATCATCCTTATCAATAGCGCCAGCTCCCACAACGTGTTCTGGCAGGTCGGTAGTTCCGCCACCCTTGGCACCAATACGGTATTCCAAGGAACCATCATGGCTCTGGCTTCGATCACTGGCACCACTGGCGCCACGCTGAACGGAAGAGCAATGGCCCGGACAGGCGCGATCAATTTCGATAGCAATCCGGTCAATGTGCCTCCCTGTCCATAAGGCATTTAACGGTGGACCAGCCTCAGGCTGGTCCACTGCCGATCCGCTGCACCAGCACAACGTTCACGTTTTCTGAAGTTCGGAGGAACATTCGCATGTCATCTCATTCACAAGCAAAAGGCCATCTTGGTCGAGTTCTAGTAATGCTGCTGCCGGCAACCATGGTTGTTCTGTGTGCTTTTGGCTCTGTGGCTGCAGCGCAGGACAAGCCGGTTCCCAAGTGGGAGCTTTATGGCGGATATTCCTTCCTTTATCCTGGCGCGGACATCCACGGAACTCTTCCTTTAGGATTGGTCCCGCTCACCAGCCGCCTGGAATCGAATCCGCGCGGCGCCGGTCTTTCTGCTACTTTCAACTTCAATCGCTGGTTCGGCCTCACGGTGGATGGCAGCACGCATTGGGGGAGCGGAGAAAACGGAATCGGCAACAGGCTTGACGATGCCGCTTTTTCCAACCTGTCCTTTGGTCCAAAGATTACGTTCCGCAGCGCTCATTTTTCTCCGTTTCTTGAAGCGCTGGTGGGCGACCACCGCCTGATGCCGGATGCCTTTCACGATATAGATAAGTTAGGGTTCATGGGGGGCGGTGGTCTTGATCTCAATGTGTCAAGGCACTTTGCCTTGCGGCTGTTCAGGGCTGACTATGTTCAATCCAGCTACCGCTATGGGCCGAAGGCCACAACTCCCACCACCGATCTCAGCGGGGTAAGGCTCCAGGCCGGTATTGTTCTCATGTTTGGCGGCGATGACCGCCCCGTTACCTCGCCCCGGGCAGACTGCACCACGCAGCCGAACGAAGTTTTTGCCGGCGATCCCGTAACCGTGACCGCCAATGGCCGCGACTTCGATCCCAAACGTACCGTCCAATACCACTGGAAAGGCCACGATGTGAAAGCTGAGGGAGACCAGTCGTCAACGCAGATTGACACCGCTGGCTTGCGTCCGGGCCCCTATGGCGTTACCGCGAGTTTAAGCGACGGCAGCAAGAATGGTGTTGCATCCTGCGACGCAAAGTTCACCATCAAAACGCCCAATGCGCCTGTGATTTCCTGTGCGCCAGATCATGGAAGTGTCCCAACAGGCGGCACTGCCGCGATTAACTCAACCGCCAGCAGTCCTGACGGTCGTCCGCTGACCTATAGCTATACCACCAGCGCTGGAGATATTGCCGGTGACAGCTCCTCCGCTACTCTGAACAGCAGAGGAGCTCAGCCGGGGACAATCACTGTGACGTGCAACGTAAGCGATGATCGCAACCCGGCGCTTACGGCTACTGCCACAACCACGGTGAACGTAGAAGCGGCCGCACTCCCACCTCCATCGCCGGAATTCGTCGCCATCGAAAAGAGGCTGGCCATTCACAGCGTTTACTTTGCGACGGCCAGACCTCGGCCCGAAAAACCAGACGGAGGCCTTCTTCCCAGCCAGGAAAAAACTCTCACCACGCTTGCCGCTGATTTCCATACCTATCTGCAAACCAAGCCGGATGCCCGCTTGACTCTGACAGGTCACGCCGATCCTCGCGGCACGGAAGAATTCAATCAGGCACTTTCGCAAAGGCGCGTTGATCGCACCCGGAGTTTCCTGGTTGCACAGGGCGTTCCGGACGCTAACATTGAGACCAAAGCCCAGGGTGAAGACCAAAATCTTACCGACGCCCAGATAAAGCAAGCGGTTGAGCGTAACCCGGAATTAAAAGACGAGGAACGACAGAAGGTGCTGAACAACATGGAACAGATCCTTATGGCCAGCAATCGCCGTGTCGATATCACGCTGAGTAATTATGGCCAGGCATCTCAGGAGTCGATACGCCAGTATCCCTTCAACGCCGCTGATTCCCTGACGCTGCTCGATACCAATAACGCTACTAAAAAGCCCGTAAGACATGTGGCGAGAAAGAAAGCGGTGAAGAACTAGCACCGCGGGTCCACAGAAGAAGGAAGACGTTTATTAATTCGGGTTGAATGACGATGCAGGCTCCCAAAGCCTGCATCTTTTTTTGCGGGGGTCACGAATTCGTGATCACCGCAGGCGCGGGCTGGAAATCGCCGATCTTTACGATGATGCGTCCAACGCCGATCAGGTATGCGCTTTGGTGGGTACCGCCCCAGCCGCCGGCTGGCCATTGCACGTGGATCAGGCCGCCCCGGGGAATGGTCCCAGCAGAATTATGCGCTTTGGGCCCTTGCCCAAATTTGTAATGCCAGTAAGGGGCATCGCCGATGGCGGAAAAAGGCACGTTGTAGCCTTCAGGCATGTTCTTGGACTCCGGCGGGGAACCAATCTTTTACCACAGAGGACACCGAGGAACACAGAGGAAAAACTTCAGCACGATCATAGGAGGAGTGCCCGCGCCACGGAGAAAAATCAGCCCAGTTCGTCGGGATGGGCCTGGATGTATGCAAGGGCTTTTTGGGCCATCTGGCGTTCGCCGTTATAGCTGAGTTTGGCGGAAGCCTCAGATAGCGGCAGCCAGTAGGCGCGGCGGACTTCATGCCGCATGGCTTCAGTGATGTCATCGATCTGGCCGGAATGGCATTTGGTAAGAAAGAACGAAACTACCTTGAACGCCTTTTCATTGCCGGCCCATTTGCGCACGTATACGTACTTGATGTCGCCCAGTTTGGCGATCAGGGTGGCCCGAAGGCCGGTTTCTTCATGGACTTCGCGCAGGGCGGTTTCCGCAGGCTTTTCTCCGGCATCGACATTGCCCTTGGGCAGAGCGACAACGTCTTTGCGGTCTTCCGGTTCGCCTTCCCGGCCTGGCTCGATGACGGCCACCCACCACTGTTTTTGCATGTGGCGCAAAACCAGGGCTCCGGCGGAAAATTCTCGCAGCATTTTGGTCAAGACAACTACCTGTTTGCAGAAAATAAGGCTAAAAGAACCATTTTGGGGCTTTCGAGGCCCCGCTTGAGGCCTGATTAGGTTACCAAGGTCACTGAAAGTTGTCTCCTTCCAGGACAAAAATAGAGTGAAACTAATGGTTGACCTGTACGGTTGAACTTACTGTGCAACATTTGCGGTTAGCCAGCATCTTACGATAAGGGCCAAAGCTGCCGGGGAGTCACAGCTTAAGGAGCGCCGTTGAAGAACCCGCTGAATAAGATCGTACGGTCTGTGCGTGCCCTGGGACGAGAAATTGCCCGCCAAACGGTTCCTGAAGCGCTGCCGGTTGAACCCGTCCGAAGACCCAAGATTGGAATCGCGCTTGGCGGAGGCTTTGCCCGCGGTCTGGCTCATATCGGCATCCTGAAAGTTCTGGAAGAAGAAAACATTCCAGTGGACTTTATCGCCGGCACCAGCGTTGGATCGGTGATTGGCGCGGCGTATGCCAGCGGCATCTGCGCTAAAGAACTGGAAGAAGTGGCGGCCCTTGTCCGATTCAAAGATTTCTCCCGGTGGACCTTCTCCCGCTTTGGCCTCTTCAGCAATGACAAGCTGGGCATCTTTCTGCGCAAGGTGTTGCGCTGCAAAACTTTTGAAGAACTGAAGATCCCGCTGGCCATTGCCGCCACTGACATTATTACCGGCGATGCCGTGGTATTTACCAAGGGCGATCTAGTCGACCCGGTCCGCGCAAGCTGCGCTTATCCCGGCATGTTCCAGCCCGTGAGAATTGGCGGACAATTGCTGGTCGACGGTCTGCTGGCACACTCGGTTCCTTCCACTCCGTTGCGCGACATGGGCGCCGAACGCGTAATCTCGGTTCACCTGGCGGCGCACTGGGTCAAACCCGGCGGTCCACGCCACGTGTTTGACGTGATTGGACAATGTTTTTCCATCGCGCAAGAACGGATGTGCGGGCCGTGGAAAGCCGCGTCCGACATTGTTCTGCAGCCGGAGATCGGCGAGTTTGCTTACGATGATTTTGTGCGCGCACCAGACTTAATCCGTTGCGGAGAGGTGGCCGCCCGCGCCGCTATGCCGGAAATCCGCGCATGGATGCCCGCGCCTCCAATCACGGTTCCAACCCTGGTTCCAGGCATGGTCGCGCAAACGGATTGGCAACCTGCCGGACAGCCCGCCGCACTCAAGACTTAGATAATTGAAATGAAAATTTAAAGCGGACTAAATGGAAAATGCGTGAGCAGTTCGCCTTCCGGGGAAAAGATTTCAACCACCAGACGGTCCGTGATAGGAAGATTTCCAACGCTTACGTTGATGCGATACACGCGTTCGTCGTAAGGGACGTCCGCGGGCATGCCGATCATTTCAACGGATTGCGGAACAATTTCCTGCACGTCCAGCCCGTCATAGGCACGGATACGAAACTTAAGTTTAAGCAGCAGTTGCTGCGGATCGTCCCCTACATCGACCGACGCGGCCGGGCCGTCAAGGAAGACTTTTCTGAGAGATGCAGTAATACGAAAACTAAAACGCTGAGGAAATTCTTTGATCGAGTCACCATCGGCAGACACAAGCTTTCTGTGCGAGCCATCCGCAACACGCTGCGCGCCTTCAAGTTCCGGGCACTCGATCAGGCCTATCAAAGAAAGATTCGCCTTCGAGGGCTTAAGTACCACCACGTCATATCCAGCGGGCATAGTGGAATGCATGCCGGGCGTGGCCTTTTGCGCGATTACTGCGGCAGCATCAAGCACAAAGCCGGCAACGATCAGGAGAAAGCCACTCAAAGCGATTCGACGGGCATTCATAGCGGCTCGTTTCCGGCTTCCGGCGTGTGGCGCGAAACCGCCACACCGTGATACACAAGAAGCTCACCTGATGAGAGAGGATTAGAGAGAAAAAAGATGCTTCGGCTGCTCTGTTTTACTGCCCATCCTGACGACGAAGCGGGCGGCTTCGGCGGCACGCTCCTGCGCTACGCCGAAAGGGGTATGGAAACCCACGTCATCTGTCTTACTCCCGGCCAGGCGGCCACGCATCGCGGCACAGCCAAGTCAGACGATGAACTTTCCGCCACTCGCCGCCTGGAATTCGAGGCTGCCTGCAAGCTGCTGAAAGTAAGCCACGGCGTCGTGCTCGACTATCCGGATGGCAAGCTTGATCGCCAGGACTTTTACGCGGTGGTCGCCAATCTTACGCGCCAGGTGCGCGAACTGCGGCCGCATGTGGTAATGACCATGGGGACCGAAGGAGTCATCACCGCGCACCCTGACCATTCCATGGTTTCCGTTTTCGCGACCATGGCATGCCACTGGGCCGGACGCACCAATCGCTTCCCTGAACAGTTGGAAAATGGCCTTGCTCCCCATCGAACCCAGAAGCTTTATTACGCCACCGCTTTATTCACTATGCCAGACCGCCAGCCGATTGCGCTGGCGCCTACGACGACGATTATCGAACTAAAGCCGCATGAAATTGACGCGAAGATCGCGGCTTTTAAACTTCACACATCCCAAGCCCCACTGTTCGGCTTTTTTGAAGAGACCATCCGCAAGCGCGGAAAGACCGAAGTGTTTCACCTGGCCAACAGCATCAGGCCGAGCAAAGTGGAAATGGAAACGGATTTGTTTGCCGGTGTGGAAGAGTGATGAGAAGGGCGTGAAGTGCTTACCGCGGATCAATGCCGATGATCGCGGATCAGATTTAATAAACTCACCTTTAAGAACTTGTCATTCCCCAGCGCAGCGATAAATCTGCTTTTGCAATTTTGGTCGTAACTCATTCTCTCCAACATTAAAATGGCCCGCTTGAAACAGCGGACCAATTACTAACCACTAAATACCAAGTACTAAGTACCGCTACTTCGCCAGCGGCTTGATGATGTCACTCAGCATATCCGGTTTCGATTCATCGCGAATCAGATGTGCATACTTCTCGCCGTCGTGATAGTTGAGCGTAAACGTTTTGTAGTAGTCGCCATTCATTACCAGCAGTTCCAGGTTTGCCCCATTTCCCTTCCCTGCTTTCAGAGCATCGCGCAAAATGTCAGGATTGAACTTTCTGCCGTTGACGGCCATCAGCGTAGTTCCCGGCGCAATACCAGCTTTCCATGCAACGCTATCCATGATCACGTCTTTAATCCCGCCCTTGTCATCGAGTGAGAGCCCAATGGAGAAGCGCGCGTCCACGGCATTGTGGACTTTCTCCATGGCCTTGGTGAACTCGCTGGCATTTTCGTCATAGACCAGCTTCCAGCCGCCATTCGTGATGCCGCCCAGCGGAGCGCCCGGGCCGTAAGTATCCAGGCGGTCGCGCAGGAATTTTGCCCAGTCATAAGGCGTCACATCGTTGAGCGTTTTGACCACGTCATCAAACGTATAGGTGATTACCTTCGGTGGAGTGTTGCCGCCACCGTGAAAAATGTGGCAGAAATCGTTCATCGACTTCTGGCCTTTGGTCTGTTGCCGGATGACCGTGTCCACTTCCAGCCAGATCAGGAACCCTTCAGGGTAGTAATCCACGCTGCGACGCCAGCTTTCGAACTCCGGCAGCGCGCCATAAAGCAATTGCGCGGCGTCGGCGGTATCTTGCAAAGGACGCCAAGACCGTCCGGGCGTGTGGTCCAGAGCTGCGGCGGTTTCGGCGGTTTCATCAAGAAATTGCTGCTTGGTCCACAGACCGGCGCGCGGCGCAAGAATGTCGCCGAGATATTGCGTCAACCCTTCATACACCCAGAGCAGATCGCCTTCCATTGGCACCTGGTAATCCGGCGTTGCCAGGCCTTTAGGACGGCGATATTTGCCATTCCACGAATGCGTCATCTCATGGGGCAACAGGCTGGCGGAAAGCCAACGCGCATCGTCATCAATCATGGTGCGCTCGGCCACGCGGTCATCGCTCGACTCATGGTGTTCCAGGCCGAAGTGCGCCGTGTGGTCACTCAGCGTCAGAAGGAAGTGATATTCGCGATAATGGCGCGCGCCGTACAGCGCTCCGGTTTCGGCAATCAGGCGCTTGTACTGGGCGATGGTATCAGCCGGCATCTGCAAAGCGGCATCGCCATCGGAAACTTCGTCAATGTAATGCTGGATCGGCCCATCGGGCGTCAGCGGAATACGGCGGAAGTGCGCTCCGGCAAGCACCGGAGAATCCACCAGCGTGGTCAATGACACCTGCTTGAAATTAATTTGTCCGCCGCTTTCGCCCGCAACCGGCAATGGGGTTCCATACTTCCAGCCCGCCGGAAGCTTGAGCGACGCAACGATCTGAATATCATCCGTGTGCTTTCCCGGTACATAAAGGACAACCTGGTTCCAGCTGAGCATGTCGAGCTGCGTCGTGGCCGACGCGCCCGACGAAAAGCCTTCCGGCGGCGCAGGCAGCACGAGATCCAGCTTTGCCTCCAAAGTTGTAACGCCCTGCGGGACATTCACGTGGAGCATGAACATCTCATCCAGATCGCGACGCCAGGTTAATCTCTTTCCATTGGCGAAAAACTGCAAGCCCGTCAAATCAGTGATCGGGCCCGTGGGGCCGTGCTCGCCGGGAATCCATTTGGGGAAAACAAGTTTAACTTCGCCTGCGGCTACGGGAATCTCCATCTGCGCATGCAGAATCTTTTCCGGAGCATGCGTGGCGTCAACCATCAGCTTGATGGGCTGGGCCGGCGCCGTGCCGGCGGAGGGCTGAGGTTGGCGCTTCTGGGCAGGCGCCGCAATCGCGCTGACGAGCAAGGCAAGCAGGGCTATCCGTCGGAACAAAATCATCATAGGCTGAATTCTTCTCCCTTTGGCGAAACCAAGATTAAAGAAGCTGGCGCGGGAAGGCAAGCCGGGGATCAACCACCAAGGACACAAAGAAACCACGGAATTGCCAAAATTGCCAGGATTGCCAAAATCACCGAACTTGAACAGCTAAAGATTATTGCGGACTAAGTGAGCTAATCAGCTTCACGAAGGAGCATATAAAAGGATAGGAATTTGAGATACTCAGTCGCTCAAGCACGGCAGGTCTTGTTCTCAATCTCGGCGATTTTGGCAATCCTGGCAATTTTGGCAATTTCCTTTGTGGTTATTTCTTTTTCTTTGATGGCGCTTGCGCTTCTGGTTGTGCGCCGGTAACACTGGCCAGCACATGGTCAAAGGCTTCTTTGGCGGTCATCTCTTTTTTGCGGCCTTTGTTCTGGCGGAATTTGTGCTCGCTGTTGCAGGTGCGGCAGCGCGTTTTAAGCACCTCCTCGCCCACCATGGAAACAACAGAATGGTCAGTCGTGCGTTTGCAGCGCGAACAATGATCGTCGATATCGTCACCCAGTCGCATAGGGGCCCTCCGTGGGAGTTGTTCTGACTATTTTGCCGCAAAGCCGCCTCGCTGTCTTCGAGTTTATGATTAAATCTCTAACGTGCCTCTTCCACAGCGCGGCAAATTCATTACTTTTGAGGGCCTGGATGGCGTGGGCAAGTCCACGCAGATGGAAAATCTGGCCGTGAACCTGCGTGAGCGCGGCATCGACGTGGTCACCACGCGCGAGCCCGGCGGAACTTCTCTGGGAGAAAAGCTGCGTACGGTCCTGCTCAGTTCGCGGACCGCGGGTCTTTCGCCGCTTACGGAACTGGCCCTTATGTTTGCCGACCGCGCTCAGCATATTGACGAACAGATACTTCCTGCACTGCAACGCGGCCAGTGGGTACTGTGCGACCGCTTTACCGACTCCAGCGAAGCCTATCAAGGCGGAGGCCGCGAACTTGGCAGTGAGATCGTGCTGCAATTGCACAAAACGCTGTGTCGCGATCTGCAGCCTGATCTGACCATCCTGATGGTTTCCGACGTAGCTCGCATCGTCGCCCGCGCCCGCCGCAGGAATGCGGAGCAATCAAAGCTCATGGCGGAAGACGAGAACCGCTTCGAAAAAGAAAATCGCGCCTTCTATAACCGCGTACTGGCGGCCTACATGGCCATCGCCAAGCGCGTTCCGGAAAGGATGGTCCCGGTAGACGCAACCGACGCGATCGCCAAAGTACACAAGAAAATTATCAACGTCGTGGAAGAACGCCTGTTCTCCCAGCCGCGCTCCGTAAAAGAAAAAGCGCTTTGATCTGGCTGCGCACCCCGCTCCAGGTCACAGAAAAGAGGCCCGCTCAAGCGGGCCTCAATTTCAGGACGAACGCTGGGAGTTCAGTGCCCCCAGTAATCGAGATCGACTATTTTCCTACGACAAAAAGGTGCCCATCATTCTGTGAGTAGATCCTTCCGCTGCTGTCCATGGAAGCGGGAGTGTAGGCCGCGCCAATGGCGAGCTGCTGGAAGATGTTGTGAATCAGGACACCTCCCTGGCCGATGGCGTAGAGATTGCCATCTTCGCTATTGGCATAAACTGTGCCATTTGCGTCCACCACAGCGGCATTTACGCACCACTCAAAACCGTTCGGGTGATCGGAAATGCAGGTGATGGTCCCATCGGGATTGCGCGTGCACGCCTGCGTGTTGGTGTTCTGGAAACTCCACTCAATGTTCAGGTTGGGACTGAATTGGGTAACAAAATACGATTCCGGGCCCAGCAGTTCGTTATTGCCACGAGCTGCCGGACACCAGTTGGGATCTCCGCAATAGGATCCGCCCGCATAGTGGTTGTTTTTGAAAATCACCGAGTAAGTTCCCCCGTGGGGATAGATGGCCGGCGTATTGTCCCACCCAAAGTTAAAAGAATTCAGGAAATCGCCATTGGCACTGAAATGCATCATGTGGCCCTGGGCCCAGTTATAGGCGGTGTAAGCACCGTAAAAAATGCTGCCATCCGGTGCGATAGTCGGTGTGGATGAGGAATCATCCAGCACGCGTGCCGGAGGCGGTTCGTTGGTCGCCGGGTCAACACCGAAGATCGCGCCAGAGGAGCAACCGCCATTGGCGCCTGCGCCACCCGGGTTACCGATAGGGAAGCTCACGCCACAGCCATCATTGAGCCGGCCGCGGAAAGAGGCTGCCCACTTGCCGGTCAGGTTGGAATTCACAGCCACCAGGTAGTTGTAGCGGCTCACAAGATGCGCCTTGCTGATGGTGTAGATGGTTCCGTCAGGCGCAACTGCCGGCGCTATATTCCACGCCGCCCGCTGGCTGCCACACGGGGTAGTCTGAGGGTTGGCATTAGGCTGTGGCGGCCAGGGCAACTGCGCATTGGTGAATGAAACTTTGCAGCGGTCATTGCTGCGCGGAATGGCCTCACCTTTGATCTGCGCCTGAGTTAACAGCGTGCTATAGCTGACCTTTGTGACCACGTCACTGGGCGACACCTTGACCAGCCAGGAATTGATCACATCGTCGGTTAAAAAACCTGCCTGAGTATTTTGTGTGATCTGGACTACGTTGTAATACAGGTTTCCGCTCGCATCTGTGCTTATTGGAGAAGCTGTAAATGTGTTGGGATTAATCGTGGTTCCGAACGGATTGATGCGCTTGACCACCGCGCCTGTGGCCTTATTGATCTTGAAGATAGTGCCACCCTGGCCGGGATCATAGAGAAATCCGTTGGCCAATGCCGCGTGATATACCGGTTCCCAGAACAAGCTTGATGAACCTGCGGCGAACCAATCCGTATTGAAGGTCCACACTTTGACCAAGGCCCCTGCCTGCCAGGTGTATTTGTTCTGGTGCCATTTCTGCGTGCCGTAAGAGTCGTTGCTATAGGTCCCATCCTTGGATTCGATGTACACGTCGTTGCCATCGACCAGCGGGACCTGATAGTGCACGAGCAGATCGCCTGTTGCGTTAGGGTCGGCTTTCTCCGCGTCAATATTGAAATCGTAAAGCAGATTGACGATGTTCCGGTTGAGAGGCTGTCCTGTTACGCCTCCATCAAACAGCGTGTGTTGGACATTCAGTCCCCACTGCGGCCAACCTGGCGCGTGCGCCGCGGGCGTTTGCGCGCCGGCGCCTGCGGTCAACAATGCCAGCAGTCCCAGAGCACAGGAATAAGCAAAGACTTTCCTCTTCGACGGAGCTAGATTCATGTTGTACCACCTCGTTTTTTGGATTTGAAACTTGGCCAGGTACTGATGAAAGGCTTCAGCAGGCTGCGAAACATCCTCTGCGAGTGACGTGCATAACAGCGATTGGCGGAAGCTTTCCGGTATTCGATCAGCGACCTGTCCGTGTAATTTCCGGGACTAACATTTCCCGATGGCAAATACGGGAACGCAGTCTACTATCAGGAGCAGGAAAAAATTCCGAAAACAAGATCCCTGTCCCGAATTCGTAAATTCACCCCGACTGCACCAGCGGAGGTGCAGGATCAAAACGGGATGTTCCTTGGAGTGGAACAGGTACTTCAATCAGAAAGAGAATGTTGTCAAGGCATTTGCGAAGTTATGCGGAGGCCGGTTGTGTAAACCAAACCACCGCAGCAGACGGCTTTCAAATTCGCGAGGTGCAACGGCCCATGCCATGGTGTGGCCGGCATGCGGTACCAGCCATAGCTCAACATGATCCGACGCGGAATTGGCAATCAATTGCGAGTGGCGAGAAGATATGTTGTGGTCTGCATCGCCATGGATGAGCAAAATGGGCACTGTAGAGTGACTTACCGCATCGAGCGGACTCGGCTGGAACAGATCAATCCCGTAACGGAGATGCGCGTATACAACAGCCGACCAGATTGCCGGCCGCCCAACGGTTCGTCCAAACCAAGGCCCTAAGTGTAGCGGGCCGGAGACGCGTTCATAACTCATTTCGCGCGCGGTTGAGAATGAGCTTTCCACTGCGACGGCACAAAAGCGGTTTTCGACCGCCAATGATTGCAGCATCAACGCCGCGCCGTAGGACTCTCCGAATCCGTAAACACATTGCGGGGGATCATGGGCATATATCCATGAAACCCAACGATGAATATCATCTGATTCCTTCACTCCGTAAGTGGCCAAATCACCACCACTCTCGCCATGCCGGCGCGCATCTGGAAGCAACACTGCATAACCTTGTTTTAGCAGCAGATGCGCGTATCCCGTCACGCCTTCGCGATTGTCGGTAATTCCGTGCAGCAGGATTACCGCATTACCGTTGTAGTCCCGGGGATGAACAAACCAGCCCTTGAGTGCCGCTCCATCTGCGGCGGTGATCGTTACATCATGCAATTCAACGTGGAAATCAGCTCGGACGGCTGCGGCAATGGCCTGTTGATGGCGCAGTGGAAGGCGATGTAGCTTAAGACTGAGATCGGCTATGACGATGCCAGCCAGAATCGATAAAACAAGATAGGCAACAAAACCCGCCAACACGGCTTTACGAAAGATATGAGATTTCCCTGATGCTGGCTTCGGGCGCGTAGAAGGCTGCATGGTTGTTGGACGAATCAGGCCTCATCATAAAGACGTTTGCCGCAGAGGCAAATTACAGCCTTCTGCGGCAATTTTCTGCATGTTTTATATTGACGCCCGAAACCTACTTCATTGTGACATTCAGCGCCGTGATCAAACCCGTGTTGACGGTAGCTGTTGTACTCACGCTGGCAAAGCCCGGAGCCGATACTGTGACCGTATAGCTTCCCACGGAAATCCAACTTGAACTGAACGAACCCGCTCCGTCAGTCGTGACAGTCTTGCTCAGGCGAAGCTTGCCGCCAGTAAAAGTTAAAGTAGCGCCCGCGACCGGCGCTCCGCCGCTATTCAACACGTTTCCGCTGATCTGGCCTGCAGGAGATATGAATATCTTAGTCGGGCTTGGCTCAGCCACGGCATTCAATGTGGACGTTCCGGTGCGAGCATCGCTCAGCCATCCAGTCTTCCCCGCCGTGATCGCTAAAGACTTGCGCGCGCTGGCTGGGATTGAAAAGTTGCCATTGGCGTCTGTTATGGCGGAACCGCCGTTGTAAGCCACGGTTACGCCCGCGGCAGCTGAGCAATCGATCGCATTCTTAGCCTTGCCGGAAAGCGTACCCGGCCCAGTTGAGACTCCGGGGTTGTGATATGGCACCGTGAACTGATTGTGATCGTCCGTCTTGAAGGTATTGAGATATGGGGAATAGGACGTCACGCTCACACGATTCAGTGATGGCGAGATCCGCATGATCCGTAAATACCCTCCGCCGCCAAGCGCGTCGGATTGATAGTCGGAAAGAATCTGGTTTACCAGGTTCCCGCCAAGGCCCAGATCCATGCGCCGGCCCGTGCCATCGCCCTGCACCACGTGACCGCTCAGTACCAGGTGAATGTTGGGATACTTGCGCACCAGCTTCCACCACATGTCTTCGCCGTTATTGTCCTGGCCCACGCCGAAGCTGGCCGCGCTGTTTAGATCGCAGCCGGAAATCCGCGTGTTATCCATATAGGTGAACATGTGCGTGACGATAATCGCGTCCTTGTCCTGGTTGGCTTTGAGAATGCCATCCGCCCAGGCCAGCGCTGAATCGCGGGCGGCAAACTCCAGCACGACGATCAGGTAATTGCGTCCGTTGACGGTCACGACCCCATAAAAATTCTCATTGCTGCCTGCAGGAAAGTTGCCCTTGTACCAGGCCGCTCCGATGTAACGCGCCGGACCGAAGAAGGAATTGAAATTTGTGGTGGAAGCCGTACGCCCGGCGGGATTGTTCTGATCATAATCGTGGTTCCCGATCGCCATCATGTAAGGCACTTTGCCGCTGAGCAGGCGCACCGCCGCATCTGCGTTCTGCCATTGCGTCACGTCGCCGCCAGCGTCCACAATATCTCCCAGACCCACCACCAGTTGAATGTTCTGGTCCACGACGTGATCGGCAATCCATTGCGTCTGCGCGGCAAAAATCTGAGGGTTCAGTGAAGAATAGAACTGCGTGTCCGGCAGCGCAACAATCGTGAATTCATCCGGTGGCGTGGCCGAAGGCGCAGGCGTCTGCGCCTGGATCAAGCCAGACAAACACAAAGCAAGTACCATGACCAGGGGGGAATATCTTTGTAACATTCTTCAAGCGTAATCTGATGAGAAATGGAATCAATCGGGCGTTCGACCGGGACCCGTATTAAGGCCAACTAACCTTAGAAATGCATCCTTTTCTTCGCATTTGCTTCTAACTAATTGGCGCAAGTCTCTTGTTCCTTCTAAAAAGCACAAAATCTCTAACGCATAAAGGAAATTGGACATGAAGGTTACATCGGACCGCATCAAGGCTCGGGCTCAGCAGCTTCGCAGCAATGGCTTCAGGTTAAGCGGCAGCATGGTGCGTTCAACGCTCGAACTGAATGCCGGAGCCAGAACGCTACAGATCCCCAGCGACGCTACCGCGCAGGAAAAACAGGAAAAAACGGAGAACCAGGCAAGTGAGCCAGAAAGTGCTGAGGCCGCCTGAACCGCTTTGCTACAAGTCCTTTATCTTCTGATTGAATCACACAGGAACACTATGCCGAAAAATGAGCGCAACCAGAACGGACGTTCTAACGTAAGAGTCCTTCGCTTCCCCGCATCATCCCCCGTACACGCCACGTCCTCCGCTGATGTTGATGCCGATACCCTGGCGGATTCCATCCGCAAGGCCTGGACGCAGAAATCCTCACCTACAAAACGATTGTCTGGTTCCAACCCAGGCTCACTGCGCCTGGCAGACATTAAGATCTAGCCGCTCATTACCCTTTATTTGCCGGCGTACATCTGGGTAGCCTTCTCGGCCGGTATCTCCGCGCTGCCACGCTCAGGATCAATGACCTGCATTTTCTCCCAGTCGTAAGCGAACTCCTTGCCACAACCCAGACACACAAAATAAGTTCCAGTTATCGCTGCAACCTTCGATCGCGGCTGGCCCTGGCGGCAAGTAATGACCGGCGTACATTTTTTGTGACGGCACCTAAAGACCTTGGACCATGCAATCTCAATGAATTCAATAAACACAGACACCTCTCGTGGGGGAGCCTCGGAGGGTGACGATACCAACCTCTAAACAACAATTGATTGGGGACGGGGAAACTCCCTTGTCCACAATGATGTGCTGCATTTGTTAGGCAGTGATTAGAGACCGGTTAAAAAGGCTAATCCAATAAATTGCGACTAAACGCAACGATTTTGCTGGAGGGCTATGGGGTGGGAACAAGGTTGAGAGGTCAACCGCGGTTGCGAAGACCCCAAAAAAATTACTAGGTGGATATGGCTTCCGGGTCCATATCCACCTATTTAGCAGTCGACGGATGAGCCTGCTTCTGTAGTAGTAGAGTCAGAGGGCTTTCCGGAAATATAGCCTTGAGCAAAAAAAATAAAGAAATTCCAACTAAATTTCCATCCCTTTATTTTCAATCACTTACGGAAGCCTATTGACGCGGCTGGATCAAACTGGATTCACGACGTCCGCCTCCGCCTTTCGTGGGTAGAATGGCTGCATGCCATTTTCTGACTTTCAGGGCAATACGGAGACGGTCCGCCAGCTACGCGAGATGCTGGCCCGGGACAGATTTCCCCATGCCGTGATCCTGGCTGGCCCCCAGGGTGCAGGAAAGTACACTCTGGCGCTGATGGTGGCCCGGGCCATGAACTGCCTCCAGCCCCGCCAGACCGATGGACTGCCGGATTTCTGTGGCATCTGCTCGAACTGCACCCGAATTGCCCAGGCCGAGGATTTGGAAGCCCGTTTTGCGGAGGCCGTGGAGGCCCGCGAAGGGATGCGCGATACTGACAAGCGGGAAACCCGTATCCTGGTGCAAACCCATCCCGACGTTCTGGTGGTCCCGCCCGACCCGCCGCAGATGATGATCAAAGTGGATCAGGTGCGGCAGGTGATCCAGACCGCGCGTTACAAACCGCAGGAATCGCGGCGACGCGTGTTTGTTTTTGTGGATTCGCCCTTCATGAAAGAGGCGGCCAACGCGCTGTTGAAAGTGCTGGAAGAACCGCCCGATTTTGCCACCCTTTTCATTCTGGTCCGCAACCCCGGAGAATTGCTGCCCACGATCCGTTCGCGATGTGTCATCTTCACCCTGAGTGCGCTTCCGGCGGCTGAAATCGAGGGCTATCTGGAGAAATCGCGGCCGGAATGGAATGTGCGCCAGAGACAGCTTGTGGCCCGGCTGAGCGGAGGCGCGGTTGGACGGGCACGCACGCTCAACCTGGAAGATTACATGGCCGCCCGCAAGGATGCGCTGACGCTGCTGGTAACGGCTGTCCGCTCGGCCGAGCACTCTGACCTCTTCCGAACCACGGAAACCTATCGCGCCGGAGGCGAGGGCAAGGAAAAGACAGACCGTTTGGTGGGCGCTGTCTATGGCCTGCTAAAAGACCTGCTGGCGCTGGTTTCAAACGCTCCGGAGCTGGTGCGAAACACGGATATCGCGGCGGAACTGAAGTCGCTGGCAGCGACTGTGGACTTTAACTGGATCACCCAGGCGACCTACCAACTGGGGCAGGTCCAGAGCGGAATGCGGCGCAATGTCCTGCGGCCGCTGTCACTGGATGCATTTGCCCTGGCGCTGGAGCGATAAACTCTCCATCTGACAGTGAACCGATTCCGGTCGGTAAGAAGACAGTAAATGTTGGGGAGATTGGCCTTTCAGGCAATTGAAAGCTAAACCGTGCTGTGGTACGGTTACAGCATTAACCCGCACTGAATTCTCGCGATCACATTTCTCGGGTTCAGCTCGGCCAGCCGAGCCGGTTTCCTATTGCCGGTGCAATGTTTGACTTAAAGCGGGACGGAAACAATTATGAAGGATGGAATGGATTCAACAGCCGCTCGTCAGGCTCCCGAGCGTACACACGAGGAAGAGTTTGTCAGCCGGAAATTAATCCGGCCCTCATTGAGCTCACCAGCTCCCCGCACCGAACCGGTATCCGAACGTCGTGAGCGGCTGGAGCGCACGGACCGAGCGCCTTCGGGCGTCCGCCGCAATGGCCCGCCGGAGCAGACGCACGCCGAAAATTACTACTACCAGAAACAGATCCAGGGCAAGACGCCGGTGGTGGTGGTATTGAAAGATGGCGAAGAGGTGCAAGGCATCATCGAGTGGTATGACCGCAACTGCATCAAGGTCAATCGCAGCAGCGCTTCAGCCTTGCTCATCTATAAGCCTTCCATCCGCTACATCTATAAAGCCGGCGAAGCCACGTCTTAGCCTGAAGAATGCATTCCATCTGGCCCGAGTTCACGGGTTTTCTTGCGCGCAACTGGCAGGAGCTTGTGGGCTCGCTCACCGGCGCCCTGTGCGTATGGCTGCTGGTAAAGCAGAACATCTGGAACTGGCCTATCGGGATCACCAACAACATTTTCTACATCGTCATTTTCTATAAATCCGGCCTGTTTGCTGACGCCGGCCTGCAGTTTGTCTACATCGCCATTGCGCTTTATGGCTGGTGGAACTGGCTGCATGGCGGCTTGCAGCATGGCGAACTCGAAGTGGAAACCGCGTCGCCGTCGGGTGTGCTGGGATATCTGGGAATGGCGCTCGGCAGCCACGGCCATCTTATATTGGGTGCTACGGCGATTTACACCCAGCACCGTACCTTTTGCCGACGGGCTTACTGTTGCGCTGTTCCTGACCGCGCAATTCATGATGTCGAAAAAGATTGTTCAGAACTGGTGGTTCTGGATTGTGGGCGACGTGCTGGTTATCGGGCTCTATATTTACAAGCAGCTCTATCTCACGTCAGCGCTCTATGCGTTCTTTCTGGTCATGTGCATAGCGGGCCTGCTGGAATGGCAGAAGGCTTCGCGGCGGGCTGCGGTGGCGGCAGCGTAATCCTCACTGCAGAGGCGCGGAGCCGCGGAGAAAATCAAAGAAAATTCTGCCGCTAACACCCGATCCTTTGTGGCGCAGGGTTCCAAGGTTTTCCTTTGTGTTCCTTCGTGACCTCTGTGGTAAAGGTTTTGGGTTTCGATTCCCGCGATCTTTTCGCCCCCACCCGCCATTTTTTAACTTTTGTTGCAAACACAACCACTTGTTTCATTCGACGCATGGGAGGCCCCTGCGCCACGCTTGGGTGGCCCTTGCGTGGCCCTTGGGTGGCCCAAGGGTGGCCCAATCAATCCCAATCCGGCAGAGGGTCGCAAACCTTCTAGAGCTGCGCGGCGCCACGACCGCCGCGCATCAAACTGTCATCGTGAGCGAGCGGCGTAGCCGGGGTCCCCGGGCAAGCGCGCTTTTCGCTTGCTGGGGTGAGGTAGCCGGGAGCCGAACGATCTAAATCAGGCGAAGCCTGACCGTCATTGGCTAAGTGCTGATGACTGACTGCTGACTACTAAGTTTTCAAAGAGCATCGTGCAACACAGCACCCCTGAGGGCTGCTTCATCCTAGCGCGATTCGTCGTAATACTCACGCGCGAACTTGTACACCAGCACAGGTCATGTCTTTTGCGACCCACTGCTTAAACCCCGGACATGTCCAAGTGGTCCAGAGCACCCCGGCGGTTTCCTATGCTTCGGCTTCCTCCCCACTTTTTGGCATCTATTGAAGAGGAGCAAAGCCGTTCATCGCGACAGCGATGAATCCCAAGCCAAAGACTCGCGTGGAGGCCACACATGAACAACGAGGCAATGAAGGAAGTCCTGAACGAACTGTTTTCTCACCTGGAAAGGCTGGAAACTCAAAGCGAGGCCATCCTGCAGTTCCTGAAAGAGAAGAAACGGGTCACTGACAAGCAACTTGCTCCGTATCTGGAACAGGCAGGGAATGCCAGCAATGTAAGGTGGCGGGCGGCCCGGGTCAGGATCGACCGGCTTTTGAAACCGGAGCACCCGGAAGAAGAGATCAAGCTCGGCAAGAGGCCTGAGCTGAAGGAAGATTTGCCCGAGGTTAAGAAAACTGAGGTTAAACAAACCGAGGGGGCAGATAAAGAGACTAAGCGAGCCGAGACCGGCGATACGGGGCTGAAGGAGCAAGAGAAGCCCGCGGCAATCGAAGCCGCACAAGCGCGTCCGGCAGATGGCAAAGCGGACAAGCCAGAAGAGAAATCAATAGCGGAGCCGAAGCCGGCGGAGCAGACCGCGCAAGACAAACCTGAGCAGAAATCTGATTCAGTCCATCATCCTACCGAGGTTTCGGCGCCATTAGCTGAGCAGGAAGGCGCTGAGCCGGCAGCTAAGTTAGATTCCAAAGAGAAAGATCAAGAGGCTGCGTAGGCGCTTTGCCCTGCCCGCTTATTCATCACTTGCCTTCATCGGCGGATGGACCGTAGATCGCGGGGACCTTTTCTTCATTCAGCCGCAGATAGACCGTCAATTGTCCGCGATGATGTGCCATGTGATTGAACACGCCATCACGCACGGCCTCATAACGCGTCTGCTCACTCACCAGCTTGCCCGCATTGAGCATGCGCCACTTGGTGTTGAACAAATGATCGTCCGTAGTCTTCTGCAAGACCTCGCGGCCCTTCTTCAGGCTGGCCTCGAACTGTTCCAGCAGGTCGCGGCGTGTTTTCCAGTCTTGCGGCTTGAACTTGGAACCGCCGGGCGGATTGATGTCAAGCTCGTCCATGTTGATCACCATTTCAAGCCACGCCGGGATGGTCGCGACGATCGTCGCCAGGGGACCGAGCGGCATGGATCTCGGATGCGGCTTCCAGTCGTTCTTTCCTTCCGGGACGCGTTCGAGCGTCTTGCGTATTCCAAGGGCTTCGCGATCAAGCTCGGCCAGTAAGAGTTCGTTGATCTTCATGGCGTTCTCCTCACCTGTAATTAGATGCTGCACGAGGGGATGTGTTATTCACTTGTATTGGCCCGTGGTGGGACGCCACCCATTAGATGAAGAATGAGAAAATCTTCCACCCTGCGTAGCGCATGCTTCGGTCCCCATCCCGAGACATGGTTTGCTCCCGGCATATAAAACAGCTCAAAATTTTTGTCTGCTTTTTCCAATGCATTAACGAATTGGAGCACAGAGCCAGGCAATACATTCTCGTCCAGTTCCCCCATGATAATCATCAGATCGCCTTTAAGATGCGACGCTTGCGCGACCGTGTCCATGTCCTTCCAATTCTTTGGAATTTCATTCGGTTTGGAGCGCCACTGCGATCCATCGCTATAAACAGGCTGCCCCTGAAAAGCGTACCAGTCCATGGCAGGAGGCTCGCCGTGAAAGATAATTCCGGGCACGTTGGCGATGCCTACTTTGTAGAAGTCCGGAAATTCAAGCAGGCCGCGGATCGCGCTCCAGCCGCCGTAAGAAGACCCCGAAATACCTACTCGATCCACATCAATATAGGGAAGACGCTGGCCAAGTTGCCTGATGACAGCAACGTGATCGTCCAATCCGTTGATGTTGAGTTTCCCATAGTTCGTTTCCGAAAATTCACGTGAACGATAGGTGGTGCCGCGAGCGTCGATCGTAACTACAGCAAACCCCAGCTCAGTCAGCAGCGCCGCGGTTGGAGCTGCCGCTCCGAGCACCGCAGTGGGAAAATTCCTTGGAACCACCGCTACGAGAGGACTGGCGTAGTTGCTATCAACCACGGGGTAGCGCTTTTGCGGATCGAGGTGCCGGGGATGGTAGAGTACGCACCAGAGATCGGTTTTGCCGTCGGCTGCCTTGGCTACGAACTCTTCAGGTGGCTGATAACCGGCGCCAAGCAGGTCCGTGGCATCGGACTTCTCGAAAGTGGCGACAAGCCGGCCATTTGTGGTGGTTCGAATTACACTCTGCGTAGGCTGGCTGGGTGTGGAATAGTTATAGACGGCATACTTGCCGCTGGGAGAAATTACGTCATACGGCTGGCTCAGATCGAAGCTGTATACTGAGTCAGGGTTCAGCAGCATGTGGTCGGCCGGTTCGGGAGAAAGCAGCTTTAAATCAGAGCCGTCAAAATTGATGCTGTAAAGGTAGCGATAATAGGGATTACCACCTTCGCGGCCCACACCGGTGACAAAGATCCGCTTCCGCTCTTCATCCACTTTCAGAAGATCACGAACCAGCCATGGCCCGCGGGTAATCTGGTTGCGGAGCTTGCCAGTTTGCCCGTCATAAAGATAAAGATGCCCCCAGCCATCGCGCTGAGAGAACCAGATCACATCTTTGCCGCTGCCGCTTACCCAGACATTCGGCGAATCGTAAAGCGAAGAGCTGAGCTGCATGCGCGGATGCATTTCTTCTTCCAGCATTGAGCGAACATTGCCAGTGGATACGTCGACGTCAAACAAATATGCCGCACCGATACTCGCGCCATACGCTGTAACGTAGAGATGACGCCCATCCGAGCTCCACCACTTTTTACAAGCGGCGAATAAGTCCGCTTCAGGCAGAAGAAATTTTTCATACGGAAAATTGATTCGCCGAAACGTACCACTGGTGATATCGAACGCATACCACTCCACAATGTAAGGTTTGTCACCCACCAGAGGAATGCGCACCAGATGCAATTTGGGCCGGAAGCTGCCATCTTCAGGAGCGCTTTCAACATAGGGATAATCGGCGATATGGCGCTCATCAATATGAGGAACAATCACTGTGCGCGAGTCAGGCGACCAGTAAGCGGCCAAGGGCGGCAGAGAATGGCCTGCCTCAATGGCTTTCTCACGCAGGATGGAAGCAGACTGCCACTCGCCTATATACAAGCCATAACCAAAATGCGGTTGGCCATCCTGGGTAAGCTGCCGGTCCTTGTTCGAACCGATGTCACGAAGCCACAGGTTGGAGTCGCGGCTGAAGACTGCCCACTTTTTATCTGGAGAAACCAGCATGCCCTCGTTGGGATCGTGAGTATCTGGGGGCATGCGGTTGAAAATCGTGATCTCAAAAGGCGGAGCGGGATCAGTCGTCCCCACCGCACAGGACACAGGCTCAAGCCGGCAGTCGAAAGCCTTCACGCCATTTTTGTCGGTGATGGTGAAATGGACGGAGTGGCGATCCTCGCTGAAAATAAAGCTGTCAAAGGGAAGCTTGTTGGCTGGAACTGCCGTATGGGTGGTTTGCGTGAGTGCTTCGGCCAGCTTCTGATGATCAAAGGCCGGATGGGTGCGCCCCGTAGCGGCATCCACGAGAACGAATTCGAAACCCCCGGCTGTATCGCGTTTGTACCAGAATTCATCCTGCCGGCCGATCCAATGCGGAACGACAAACCAGTTTCTTAGCTTCTCAAGAAGGGGGCCACCGCGCATCTGATAGGCGCGAACGTAGTCGTCTTTAGTAAACTGCACGCCGAAACCGGCAGCGGTGGGCTGGGTTGGATTGACTTGCGCACGGGAGCATATTGGCGCCAACAATTGGAGAAGCAGCACTACGCACAACGTAAAAGTTTTGGCCATATAGATTTTATTGTCGGCGGCAATTTTACGCTTTAGCGCGGTCTGTTGGGCTGGCGCGAGCTACGGCAGATGGAAGAATTCATTTTGCACCTTCGTGTCATGAATAAGATTCGTGCCTGACACTTGTACTAGGGCGACGCTTTCGCATAGGGGATGCAGCTTGCAATATGCACCGCGCCTACGGCGCTGCGATTCGATCAAGACAATGCCCGGCGCTCAACCGGAAAGGTCTGACGGAATTTGTCCCCTAAGAAATGCCATTGCGAGGCCCGAGCCCTGATTGCTGCTCCAAGTTTACAGAGGCATCGATGAGGCCGAGGAATCTGCTCCGGAAAGTACCGGGTAACCCTTGAGAGCAGCGGGGCAGATCCCTCGCGTGCGCCCAGTCTTTTCCAAACGTTATGCGCTCAGGTGGCTTCGGTTCGGGATGGCAGGTCGAGAGGGGATGCTGCGATAACCCTCGACGCGTGTCCGAACAAATGACACATTTCGTCATTGCTTCGCTCCTAGCTTTTGGCTAAGATGGGCTGCGCCTCAGGGTGTGTCGTTTTAAACCAGCTCTTTGAAAACTTAAAAGCTCCAATAGATTCGCGGTTCTTATGTGTCTTGGGGCAGAAATTAGTAATTGGGTAATTTGGTAATTGAGCGAATGACGAAGCCGCTTGCAACCCTCTGCCGACCGGACAGTAGAAAACAGCAAATGACAGGTGGTAATCAGTCGACTTGGAGATCGATTCAACGTGAAAAATGGCTTCGACCGTTCGGTCGACCGCTCGGTCGAATTGGGGTTGGGCTTTTGTTTTCAACAAAACGTCTAGGGGGGTGGGGTCGGTGGCTGAAGGACGCAGGCAAAGGGCTGCAAAGAGATTGCCAATATCGCCGAAATTGCCAAAGATCGCCGGGATTGAAAACCAAAGCCCACCGCGGATTGTCGCGGATTAGAATTGGACCCAGTCCTTCCCCGTTCAGATCCGTCTCATCCGGGTTTATCCGTGGTGAGGTTTTTACAGCTTCGGCAACACAATCCCTGTCTGCTTCTGGTATTTCCCTTGTTTATCTTTGTAGCTGGTTTCGCGGCGGCTCGTCGCCCTGGAAGAAGAGGATCTGGCACAGGCCTTCATTGGAATAGATTTTCGCCGGCAAGGGCGTGCTGTTGGAAATCTCCAGCGTCACAAAGCCTTCCCATTCGGGCTCAAAGGGCGTCACGTTTACGATGATGCCGCAGCGGGCATACGTGGATTTGCCCACGCAGATGGTCAGCACGTCGCGCGGAATTTTGAAGTATTCCACCGAGCGAGCCAGGGCAAAAGAATTGGGCGGGACCAGGATGGAAGCAGCCTGCACGCTGACAAAGGACCTTTCGTCAAAGTTCTTGGGGTCGACAATGGCGGAATTAACGTTGGTAAAGATCTTGAATTCGTCGGCCACGCGCAGATCGTACCCGTATGATGAAACGCCATAAGAAATAACGCCTTCGCGCACCTGGCGATCGTTGAAAGGGTTGATCATTCCATGCTCTTGCGCCATGCGGCGAATCCAGCGGTCACTTTTAATTGCCATTTTCTTAGAAGGTTCCTTGGTTTTGCGGGGATTTTGATGGAGCGCCAAAGAAGCCATCTTATAGGCGAAACTGTTCCATTGACAACATGCGTAGAAGTCCAATAGCATCTGCAAGTTACGCCCTTTCTGACAATTTGAGGAGAGCTGACCTGTGATAAAGCTCGATATCATCAACGAAGTGGTCAACAAAACCGGAATCACCAAAACCAAGGCTGAGCTGGCCGTGGAAACGGTATTTGACAGCATGAAGAAGGCCCTGGCTGGGGGCGAGCGCATTGAGTTGCGCGGATTTGGTGTTTTTAACGTGCGTCCACGCAAGACCGGTATCGGCCGCAACCCGCGCACCGGCGCAGAGGTCAACATTCCTCCCGGAAAAGCCGTGCGCTTTAAGCCGGGAAAGGAGTTGCAGTCCATCGACTAAGCAGTTGACCCGCTTCAGTGCGGCCAGCTTTTTCAGCTTCCAGGGCTATTCGCTCCATGCCGGACATCCAGCCTCTTTCGCAGGAATACCACGTATTTGATCCTGAACGACGGGAGATTACGGTCGTAGTCATTCACCCGCCGAAACGGCGCTACTGGCTGCACGCGCTCCTGTTTCTTGCGACGATCTTTACTACGCTGTGCATCGGCGCCCACATGCAGGACACATTCAACAGGAACCTGGGGCTGTTTTCCGACGATCTGGATTATTGGCCATGGCAATGGGCGTTGCAGGATTGGCATCGTCTAATTCTGGGACTTCCCTTTTCGCTGTCGCTTCTGGGAATTCTTACCGCGCATGAGTTGGGGCACTACGTTTTGTGTGTTCGGCGCAAAGTCTTTGCCACGCTGCCATTTTTTATTCCTGCGCCCACGCTGATTGGGACGCTGGGAGCGTTCATCCGGATTAAGTCGCCCATAAAAAGCCGCGCTGACCTGTTTGACATTGGCATTGCGGGGCCGATTGCCGGATTTGTGGTGGCCGTTCCGGTGATGTTCTATGGGTTGCTGGCTTCAAAGCTGCTTACCGGCGATGCTGCCGTGGCTGCCGCCGCATCTGCGGCTTCTTCCAATGCGGCTAATGGGAGCATGCTGCTGGGCTTCCCGCTCATCTTTAAGCTGGCGCACTGGATCATGGCTGCGCTGGGCAGCCATGCGGCTGTAGCGCAAGCACCTGTGAGCGCTCTTTATCTTCATCCCATGGCCATGGCGGCGTGGGTGGGAATGCTGGCGACCTCGCTGAATTTATTGCCGGGTGGCCAGCTGGACGGAGGCCACATTATTTTTGCCTTCAATCCCCGGCTGCATCGGCCTGTATCTTTGCTGAGCATTTTAGTTTTGCTCCCGCTCAGCTGGTTCTGCTGGGCAGGATGGCTTCTATGGGCAGTGGTTTTGCGCTTTACCGGCAGCCGCCATCCTGACGTGCCGCTGCTGCCGCCGCTCGATACCAAGCGCCGGGTGCTGGCGTTCTTCGCGCTGCTCATGTTGGCGCTCACCCTGATTCCTGCACCGTTCGGCGAGCAGGGATTGGGCAAAGTATTGAAAGACTATCGGGAACAGCGCCAGCAGCAGCAACGCTCCAAATAGCCAGCAGGCCACAACCATAATTGAGTCATGAATTCGTTCGGAGTAGAGTAAGCAACGTGCGATCCACCAGTCTTTACGCGCTCTTTCTGATTCTTGCTCTGGTGGCATTTCGTCCGGCCGCAGCCGCTCAGGCTCCTGGCGATGATGCAAAAATCGACGTGCAGGAAGTGGTTCGACAGGCCGTGATCAACTTCAACACGCGCGAATCGCTGCCCAGCGACTATACATATCTGGAGAACCTGACCGTGGACCGTCCGGAACAAAAGCAAGGCCACAGCACGGACACGTATGAGGTAATAGAAATCAAAGGGCATGCTTTCCGCCGGCACATTTTTCACAACGGCCAAAGAGTAGCGGAGCAGGAGAATCCCGAGCACGATGAAGAGTATCGGGCAAAGTGGCTTGAAGTAGACCACAAGATACTTGAAGAGCAAATTAAGCCCGGACAAACCAAGGAAAGCCTGGTCGCCGCCGTGCAGAAAATCATGGACGAGGCGGGCTTGAAGGATTGGAAGCCTCAACTTCTTGCCCCGGCGCCGCGTCCCTCGATGGGAGTGGTCACGTTCGGACAAACGCTGTATCAATTCAAATTGCCGTTGCTGGACCTCGACCACAAATTCAATCTGAAGTTCAAGGGAGAACACCTCCTTGACGGCCGCAGGACATATGTTGTGCAAGCTGACCCAAGACACACCAAAGACGAAACGGACCCGGCTGGGAACTTCAAGATAAAGGTCTGGATTGATCAGCAAGACATGCAGATCGTGAAAGCAGAAGGCAAAGCGGTTCGATCCGGACCGCTGGCGCATGCGGAATATGCCGCATTTTCTTCCACAACCCTGTCAAAAAAAGAAATCGCGGAGCGCAAAAAGCAGCTTTCCGAATCGCGCCTATTTTACGGCGACGATACGGTTGTGACGCAGGAATGGACCAAGGTGAATGATGAACTCTGGTTGCACCGACGACGCCACGTGAAAGGATCTCACGTGTTTGTGATCGAGGGACAACGCCGGTTTTTCAGGTCTAACCTGTCCACGCCCGTGGAATATGACACGGTGGATACAAATTACAGGAAGTTCCGCGTTGGCCATCGCATCGTGCCTGCGCCTTAAGGTTCTGCGTCGCTTCAAAGCAGCGAAAGTGCGTCCACATCCACGATGACATTGGTGCGCGGGATTTTTTCACCGTCAGCAAAGGTGAGCATTCTACGGAGTGCCGCATTCAACTTTTCGCGACTGGCCGCCTTAAGGATGAAGTGATAGCGGTAGTCGCGCTTCAGGCGCATGATGGGAGCGGCCGATGGACCCAGCACTCGCACACCTTCGTTGCGCGTCGATTCAAACCACTTGCCTAATTGCCCTGTCCAGCGGAGCGCCTGGTCCAGCTTGTCGCTCCGCACCAGCACATTTGCCAGCGCGCTGAACGGCGGATAGTGCATCCATTTACGGAAGCGCACTTCCTTTTCATAAAAGCCCGCGTAGTCATGCTGCTGGGCAAACTGGATCGCATAGTGGTCAGGATGATAGGTCTGCAGCACGACTTTGCCAGGTGTCTCTCCACGGCCTGCTCGTCCGGCAACCTGTGTGAGCAATTGAAATGTACGTTCGGCGGCGCGGAAATCTGGAAATCCCAGCGCGTAGTCGGCCCCCACCACGCCCACCAGCGTCACGCCGTGAACATCATGCCCTTTGGCGATCATCTGGGTGCCGACGAGAAGATTGATTTCTCCCGCATGAAACTGGTTGAGCACTCGCTCAAAGTCGTGGCGATTGCGCACGGTATCGCGATCGAGGCGCCCGATTCGCGCCTGCGGAAACGCCGCATGCAGCCGCTCTTCAACTTTTTCCGATCCTGTGCCCAGAAAGAAAATATGTTCGCTGTTGCATGCCGTACAGCGCTTGGGCACCGCCTGGCGATAGCCGCAATAATGGCACTCCATGCGGTGCGCGGCCTTGTGAAACGTCATGGCGATGGTGCAATTCTTGCATTGCAGCGTTTCACCGCAAGCACGACAAAGCACTACGGACGAATATCCCCGGCGGTTGAGCAAAACCATAGCTTGCTCGCCGCGATCCAGCCGGTCTGTAACTTCCTGAATCAGTTGCCGCGAAAAAATCTGGTCTTCACCGGTCTGCTGAAACTCAGACCGCATATCCACCAGTTCCACCTCGGGCAGTGGCCGCCGTTCCACTCGTTCTTTGAGTTCAATCAGCCGATACTTCCCTGCTTCCGCATTGTGGTATGACTCAATCGCCGGCGTGGCTGAAGCCAGCACCACCGCTGCATTTGTAAGCTTGCCGCGTACCACAGCAACGTCGCGTCCGTTATAGCGCGGCGTTTCTTCCTGCTTGTACGAGCTGTCGTGCTCTTCATCCACCACGATCAGCGCCAGATTTTCCACTGGAGCAAAGACCGCGGAGCGCGTGCCTACTACGATCCGCGCTTCGCCGCGACGGATGCGGTGCCACTGCTCCGCGCGCTCGTCTGCAGAGAGCGCAGAATGCAGGATGGCAACCTCGTCTCCAAACACCTGATGCAGATTCGCGGCAGCGGCCGGTGTGAGCCCGATTTCTGGCACCAAGAGAATCGCCGAGCGACCTTGCTCAAGCACCGCCTGCATCGCCGCCAGGTACACCGCCGTCTTGCCCGATCCGGTCACGCCATGCAGCAGCGCGACAGAAAACTTCTGCTCTGCCACCGATCTTTGTATAGTCGCCAGCGCGGCCTTCTGTTCAGCGTTAAAAATAAAATCCAGGTGCGACGGGCCGCGCTTCTTCATGCTGCTGACGCTGAAATCAGCCTGCTCCTCCACCACCTCGACGATCCCGCGCTTGGCCAGCGTTTGCAGCGTAGTCAGCGGCACGTCGAGCGTTCGAATCCGCTCCACAAATGCTCTGCCTGCCTGCTGCTGAAGAAATGCGATGATCGTCTGCTGGTTCTCATTCAGCTTGCCGTTTACTTCCTTGAGCACGGCCACCTGCACGGTACGCTGCGCGTCGCGAACGGAAGAAACGTCTTCGCGGGCAATCCATTTCTTGCGCAGCAAAAGGTCAAGCACTTGGCGGTTGGCACCCGTGGCGGAACGGATGGCTCCCTCCAGCGCGGCTTCAGACTGCGACATCGAAAGATAATCGAGCACCGCATACTCGACCATCTGCGTGTCAATATCCTGTTTGGACCGGCGCGAGGAGCCGGCGGTGGCCGAAGCATGCAGCGCTTCGTAGCCAACTTCGGTGATCCTGTAAAGCCTGGCCTTCTTGATTTCCGCGGCCAGCGGCAGCATGCCGCGAAATACATCGCCGATCGGCGCCAGATAATACTGGGCAATCCACTGCCCCAGCTTCATCAGGCCTTCGTCCAGCACTGGTTCGGTATCCAGCACCTGGAGCACGGTCTTGGCCTGCATGGAGGGCGCGAGGTCATGCAGCGCCGTCACCACGCCGGAGATGCGCTGGTTGCGAAACGGGACCAGCACTCGTCCACCCACCACCGGCTGTTGCTCGGCAATTTTGTAGGTGAAAGCCATGTCCAGCGGGACCGGCAATGCTACGTCGCAGAAGGTGGGCATGGGCTAAGAGAAGATTGTACGGGAAGATTGGAGCCAATATGCGCGGGGATACCGCGTTACTCGTCCGGCGGTTTAGCGGCCTGCGGCTTCAATCCCAGATACTTCATCACCATCTGCAAATCTTTCCACGCTTCTTTTTTCTGCCGCGGATCGCGCAACAGATACGCCGGATGGTAGGTCACCAGCAGCTTGGAATTTCTGAAGTCATACCATCGGCCGCGCAGGTTGGCCATGGAATCATTCACCGCCAGCAGGTTCTTGGCCGCAACCGCGCCCAGCGCCACGATCACTTTGGGCTGGATGATATCGATTTGGCGCATCAGGAAGGGAGAGCAGGTATCGCACTCATCTTTTTCCGGGGTGCGATTGCTGGGCGGCCGGCACTTCACCACGTTCGCGATGTAAACGTCCTCGCGCTTGATTCCCATGGCGGAAATCATATTGTTCAAAAGCTGCCCCGCGCGCCCCACAAACGGTTCGCCCTTCGCATCTTCATCCGCGCCTGGCCCTTCACCGACAAACATCAGCTCGGCATTCACGTTGCCCACGCCGAAGACCAGGTTGGTGCGCCCTTTGTGAAGGCGGCAGCGCGTGCAATCGCCAATGTCTTCGCGAATCAGTTTTAGGGCGGAAGGTTTGTCGCCGATCACCGACGGCAGCGACGGCGGAATTCCCGCTTTCACCGGAACTGTCTCAGCCACTGGCTGCAATACAAGTTCAACGCCTTCTTCGACCGGCCGCCGGTAAAAATCGTAAATGCCCATCTCTTTGTAATATTTCACGCGGTCGGCAAGATACTTCTTGGTCTGAGGATCGAGGGGCTTGGGCATGGAGGATCAGTTTACAGCAAGAGACCGCGCGATTATGGTTGAGATTAATGCCGCGCGGTAGATGCAGCACGTTCAGCCTTTATCTTCACCACAGCATCAAGCACATGATGCGCGACTTCCCACTTGCTGGTTTCAGGAACCGTTTCAGTGCCGGAGTGAGTAAGAATGGTGACTGCGTTCCGTTCGGAATCGAAGCCAATGCCTGGCTGAGACACGTCGTTGAGCACGATGGCGTCGAGCGACTTGCTTTCCAGCTTCTTGCGGGCATTGGCCAGAACATCGTTCGTCTCGGCGGCAAAACCGACGACGATGCGGTTGCCCTTCTTCGCCCCCAGCTCCGCCAGGATGTCGACGGTCGGCTCAAGCTCAAGCGTCATAGGACCTTTGCGCTTGACCTTTTCATCGGATGCTCGCACGGTAAAGTCGGCTACGGCTGCGGCTTTGATCACAATGGTGGCACGGTCAAAGTGCGCCATCACGGCGTCTCGCATCTGCTGCGCCGTCTGCACCTGAATAACTTCGGCAGAAGTTGGCGGCTTAAGTGCCGTAGGCCCGGAGATCAGAATGACTTTGGCGCCGCGGCGCAGTGCGGCTTCCGCCAGCGCATATCCCATCCTGCCGCTCGATCGGTTGCCGATATAGCGCACAGGATCAATCGGCTCACGCGTCGGCCCGGCTGTGACCAACGCGGTTTCACCGGCCAGGTCTTGCTGCGCCTTCAGGGTTTTAAGCACTGCCATGACGATGGTTTCATTGGCCGCAAGCCTGCCAGCGCCAATCATTCCGCAAGCCAGATAGCCGCTGTCCGGCTGCACCACCATAACGCCGCGATCTCTCAGCGTTTGAACATTGGCCTGCGTGGCGGCATTGTCCCACATGTTTACGTTCATCGCCGGCGCGACAATTACAGGCGCGGTGGTGGCGAGAAACAATGTCGTAAGAAAGTCATTAGCTTCGCCGTGGGCGAATTTGGCGATTACATCGGCCGTGGCCGGCGCAACAACCAGCGCGTCAATGGCTTGCGCCACTGCAATATGTTCGACAGCGGAATCAATATTAGGCTCTTCTGCGCCGGCGCCAAACAGATCAGTAATTACTTTTTCGCCGCTGAGCGCGGCAAAGGTCAGCGGCCGCACGAATTCCTGTGCCGCGCGGGTCATCACCACTTGCACGCGAATGCCACGATCCTGCAAGAGGCGGACCAATTCGGCCGCCTTATAAGCGGCAATTCCTCCGGTAACTCCAAGCGCGACCTTCATGGGTATATTTTAGTCCGGGTTGGCAAGCGAGTCATAGTAACGGGAGTGAGGCCGCGGGACCAACAGCTGAGGGCGGCGTGCCACGCAATTTTCGGTTACAACTAAAGACACGGCGTCAAAAGGTGGCCAGAATATCCTTGATTTTGTCTTCCATGTTGGCTTTCAAGCATTTCTCGGCCGTAGCCAGGTACTGTTTTTCCGTCGCGGTTGGCGTCTTGCCTGACCGCCGGATGCGCTCACCCAGGACGATGGCCTGCAACTGGTCCACGGACTGCTCCAGTCGATCATTAATCAGAATGTAATCATAGTTGGGGTAGTTCTCAATCTCGCGGCGGGCCTCATCCAGCCGGCGACGAATGACTTCCTCGGCATGGACATTTTCGCTCTGGCTGCGTTTACGCAGGCGGGATTCCAACTCCGCGCGGCTGGGCGGCAGCACAAAAATGCTCACCGCGTCCGGCATCTTCTGCTTGACCTGGCGCTCGCCCTGCACGTCAATATCGAGCAGCAGGTCATGGCCAACTTCTTCGGCATGCTGCAAGACTGACCGGGCCGTCCCATAGTATTTATCGAAAACCTGCGCATACTCCAGGAAGGCATCCCGCGCAATCATGGCCTCAAATTCTTCGCGCGAAATGAAGTGATACTCGCGGCCATCCTGCTCACTGCCGCGCGGCGGGCGCGTGGTGTAAGAGATAGAAAATTCCAGGTTGGGGACGTACTGGCGCAGCTCATTCACGAGCGTAGTTTTGCCTGAACCCGAAGGCGCGGAGATGATGTATCGAATGCTGCTCATTCCAGGTTTTGTACCTGCTCCCGGCATTTTTCAATCTCCGATTTCATCAGTAAGCCCAACTCGGTAATGCGCAAGCCTTCCCCGGCTACGCCGGAAGTCTTGGAGAGCAGCGTGTTGGCTTCGCGGTTAAGTTCCTGCAAAAGGAAGTCCAGCTTCTTGCCCACTTCCCCGCCCTGGTCCAGCAGCTTGCGGAAGTGATCGATGTGGGTGGTCAGTCGCACCAGCTCTTCCTGAATGTCACTGCGCTCGGCCAGGATGGCGGCTTCCTGTAGGACGCGGTCTTCATCGGCATTCTCGATCAGCTCCTGCATCCGCGACCGGACTTTTTCCATGTATGCCATGGAGACGGCGGTGCGGAGCTTATCCACCTCGTTCGTCGCCTGCTCCAGTGATGCCAGCCGGCGGCGTAGTTCGGCTTCCATGCCGCGGCCTTCCTGTTCGCGCATGATATTCAGCTTCTGGATTGCCTGCTCCAGCGCGGACAAAACGGAAGTCTCGAAGTTGCTGTCCAGCGGGGTCATGGCTCCCAATGCTCCGGGCATGCGGAATATATTGTTCAGGTCAGGCTCGCCCGTGGTCCCGAATTCGTGCGCGGCTTTACGGAAAGCCGTAACGTAACCGCCCACCAGTTCGCGATTGAACTCATAGCCCGCCCCGCCGCGTCGCTCCACGCTGAGCGTGACGTCCACGTGTCCACGCGCCAGCTTTTCTTTCAGAATACGGCGAATTTTCATTTCTACTTCGTCCATTTCAGGGGGCATGCGAAGCTGGGGATCGAGAAAGCGATGATTGACGGACTTCAAGGACAAGGTGAACGACGTCCCCTCACCTGCGTGGGACTTCACCTGCGCGAATCCGGTCATGGAGCGGATAGACATGGTTTGTTCCTGGGACCTTTAAGTATTTGGGACCTTTAGTTTTTAATCTGGGGCTCACGGACGACAATGCCGGGGTCGTCAACCATTTTGGGGTCTAACTCCATAAACTGCAATTCATATAATTTGCGGTAAGTCCCCAGGCGGGTCAGGAGGTCTTCATGCGTGCCGGAGTCAGCAATACGTCCGCCTTCCAGTACCACAATGCGGTCAGCGTGGCGGACCGTGGTCAGCCGATGCGCAATTACAAAGACTGTGCGGCCGGAGATCAAATTCTGCAGTGCGTCTTGCACCAGCGCTTCAGATTCAGTGTCCAGAGACGACGTGGCCTCATCCAGAATGAGGATGGGGGCGTTCTTGAGCAGGGCGCGGGCGATGGCGATGCGTTGGCGTTCACCGCCAGAGAGCCGCAGTCCGCGCTCGCCAATCATAGTGTCATAACCCTCAGGCAAACGAAGAATGAAATCATGGGCCAAGGCAGCTTTGGCGGCTTCAATCACGGCCTCTTCGGTGACGTGTGGTTGACCATAAGCGACGTTGTTGCGCACCGTGTCATTGAACAGGATGGTTTCCTGCGTCACCACGCCGATTTGGGCGCGCAGCGAGGCCAGCGTGAGGTCGCGTATATCGTAGCCGTCCAACTTGACCGCGCCTGACGCCGCGTCAAAGAAGCGCGGGATCAGATTGACCAGCGTTGTCTTGCCAGCGCCACTGGAACCAACGATGGCCACAACCTCACCGGCGCGCGTCTCCAGATTCACATTGTGCAGAATTTCGGCCTCCGGACCATTCGCGCCGCAGTAGGAAAAACTGACGTTTTCAAAACGCACGCGCTCACGAAAGGCGGGTAGAGCAATGGCGTCTGGCCGCTCCCGGACCTCATCCTCTTCGTCGATAAAGCGGAAGATCTCCTGAGACGCACCCAGCGCCTGCTGAAAACTGTTATTAAAAAAAGCCATCTTACGAACGGGGTCATAAAGGCGGAAAACCGCAATGATGAAAGCGATGAATGCCCCGGGGGTCATCTCGCCGGTATTGATCTGGTTGCGACCCACCCACAGCAGAAGCGCACCCGCCAGGGCGCCGATGATATCCATGAGCGGCGAGCTGACGGCCTGCACCGCCACGGATTTCAGATTGGCGCGGAAAAGCTTTCTGGCAGCCGCCCTAAAGCGGCTGCTCTCCCAGTTTTCCATGCCAAAAGCTTTTACAATCCGGTTGCCGGCAATGCTTTCATGCAGGATGTTCTGTATGTCGGCAAGCTTGTCCTGGCCTTTGCGGGTGGTGGTGCGCACACGCCGCCCGATCTTACCCGCTGAAACAATCACAAACGGAACGAAGATCAGCAACACCAGCGCCAGCTTGTGCCCCAGTACGATGACTACAGCGATGAGAAAGACCAGAGTAAAAAACTGTTGCAGAAATTCGGCCAGCGCAATGGTGAGTGTAACCTGTACTTTTTCCACGTCGTTGACCACGGTGGAAACCAGCGTGCCGGTGGAATGGCGAGAGAAGAAAGCAATCGACCGCCGAAGAATCGTGTCATACAAGCGGTTGCGCAGATCCGTGATCAGGCCAAAACCGGCGTGATTGACCAGGTAGGTGCCAACGTAATCGCAGACACCCTTGATCAGCGCCGTTCCCACCAGGGCAACCGCTACGACAGTCAAGGGATTGCGAAAATGCTGAGGAACGAAATCCTGTAAATAAACGACGTGGTGCGTTCCGGGGAAATTAAACAACGTTAGCGATCGGCCTGCCGTTTTCGGATTCAAAACCCTATCGATGATGGGCCCCATGAGCAGGATGCGAAAGGCGTCCATGAGTCCCACCACGGCCATCAACAGGATGGAGCCTATGAAATGTGGGACATAGGGACGAAGGTATGCCAACAACCGTGTCAGTTGTCGCATACGGCACCGTGGGCGGCAGGAAACATTGCTCCCATTCTAAAGGAGTGTGGCTGAAATGGAGAGACTGACTAAAAGTAAAATATTGTCAATTACCGGGGCGAGTCACGATGCACGACCTTGACCGGATACCCGGCCCTAGCGAGCAGCTTCTTCACTTCTTCTCCAATAAAGACAGAGCGGTGCTGGCCTCCGGTGCAGCCAAAGCCAATGGTGAGATAACTCTTACCTTCACGCACATAGTGCGGGATCAGGTAAACCAGCAGCGCGGAGATGCGATCGATAAATTCCTGCGTCTGCGGAAAAGAGCGAATGTACTTGGCCACCTGCGGATGGCGTCCGGTATATGGTCGAAACGCAGGAATGAAGTGCGGATTGGGCAGAAAGCGGACATCAAAGAGAAGATCAGCATCGTTGGGCACTCCGGCCTTGTATCCGAAGCTGACCACGGAAACCATGATGTCCTTGTCCGTGCTGCCGTCGGTGAATTTGCCAGTAATGTGCGAGCGCAGTTCGTGCACATTGAACCTGGAGCTGTCCACCACCATATCCGCCAGGGCGCGGATGGGCTGCAGCAAACGGCGCTCTTGCTGGAGCGCTTTCTTTACCGTGGAATCCTTGCCCAGGGGATGAGGACGGCGCGTTTCACTGAAGCGGCGCAGCAACGCTTCATCAGAGGCCTCAAGAAAAAGAACAGTCGTCTTGATCTGCTTGCGCAGCGACTGAATGATCCGGGGCAGGCGCTTCAGTTGCTCGCCTTCGCGGATATCGGCCACCAGCGCGGCTTTTTCAATTTCAGCGGACTGCTTGGCCAGATCAGCGAACCGGGGGATCAGATCAATGGGCAGGTTGTCGACGCAGTAATAATCCAGATCCTCAAACGCCTTGAGCACTGAAGCTTTGCCGGAACCGGACATGCCGGTAATGACAACCAGATGGGTGGCGCTTTGGCGGGGCCGCGATTTTACACGTCCGCCTTGCAATTTCCGGGAAGGGGACACTCAAAAATATTACCACGAAGCCATTTTGTGCTTTTCCGGCGCTTCAAACGCTGCCCGCAACGCGGACGGCTCAAGTTGGCTTGATAGCGAATACATACTGCGCCACGCCCGGGTGAGCATGCGCGACTCCATCTGGCGTTTCCACTCGGCGGCGCTTTCCTCGGCCAGCCTGCGTCCGGGTGAAACCGGCAGGCTACGCATTTGGCCCAGAAACTCCGTGCCCAGCTTTTCCCAGGCATCAAACAGGCGGCCTTCCGCCCAAAGCAGGGCGATATCCAGGCGTTGCTTTTGCATGCGCGTGAGCTTGTTGTTGCGGATACGGTAGACCCAGAACAGCGCTTTGGAAGGATTGTCACGGAACCATGCCTGGAAGACAGCGGCCTCAAGGAAAAGATGGTCGCGCATCTTGGGCGTTGAATACGACAGAACTTCCAGCGCGCCTTCCAAATACTTTGTGGCCGAGGTAATGTCCTGACGCTCGGCGGCCCACAGGTAAGCCAACCACCGCGCGACATACGCATCGCGTGAATCGTCAGAGACGGCGGCGGCACGGGTAACGCAGAGTTGATCCCAGTCACGCGGATGGCGTCCCTGGTTCAGCGCAATCTGGCAGCGGATATTAGAAAACCAGCGGTCTGCCTTGGCATCATTTCGCAGGAGCATAAGGAGACGCGCGCCGTCAGAAAAAATGCCGCGGCGGTTTGCGTCAGGCAGAAGAGCGGCAATGGCAATCAACGCGGAAAACACCGCGCCCACGTGCATGCTGAAAGCCACAACAAAACTCGGGTGGGTGAGGTATAGTGCGATCTCCAGCGCGCCCGCAAACAACACGCTGGCCAAAGGTCCGCCCAGCAATAAGAACAATAAGTGGCGGCGCAACACAGCACCGTCTTCATCAGGCACCCGCGGCTCGAGCACGGCTGCGCCCAGTGAGAGTACATCTCCACAATAGGGTTCCCCGCAGCGAGCATGCTTGCCCAGGTGAAGCGGGCCAATCTTGATCTGCGTAAGTTTGAAGCCGGATAGCCATCCGGCCAACAGGTGTCCAGCTTCGTGGGCGAAGCCGGCAGTCAGAGCGGCGACCATTGGTATGAGTGCGGCCCAATATCCAGGTGCAATCTCAATGACAGCGCGCAAGCTGGGCAGGGCAACCAAAGTGAGAATCGCCAGGCCGCTGGCAAGAAAGTATTCTCCTGCACTGAGACTGTCTTTAGTCTGCGGCGGCAAAGGGCGAAAGACGTCCAGCACGGGCGTGGACGTGGGCGAATAATGTTGTGCGGTGTTCAGTTTAGTCTCAGCTGCAAGTTCCATGGGGGGTACGGTCCAGATGGCCCTTCCAACCTCAATCATAAGTTCAATTGAGGTTGCTGGCATGAGGTCGTTGGTAGATGGCCTTTGGTCACTCCCAGAGCATGTAAAAGAACGCGACGGGCTGCCGATATGGCAAGCGCAAAAAGCCCGGCGCGGCATTTGCGCACCGGGCCCTGGTGAAATCCTGTTACGCAGGCCTATTTTGATCTCTCGCCGCCCAACGTCAGCTTGATGCCGCCGCGAAAGTTGAAAGGCAACGCGGGAAAGCCCGGAGCCGGATCGTAGTGCTGGCTGGCCAGGTTTTCGACGGCCGAATAGATCTGAAGGTATCGGTTGAGACGATAGCTGCCGCTGACGTCGATCTTCTGGTAGGCCTCAGCCAGATTGCGGTTAGGAAGAAGCATGGTGGAACCAAACGACGAATCGAAGAGGAACGTGCTGCTGTCTCGACGGCCAACAAAGTTGCCGGTCAGCGCGAGCGCCAGCTTGCGTCGCGCATATCCCAGATAAACGCTGGCGACATGAGGTGCGCGATTGAAAGGCCGGTTCCCTATCAGCGGAGAAAATGCTCCGATAGGAATCGTGGGGAATAGAGGATTGAAAGAGGGAAGAAGCTCGTCGCTGGAAAAAGACCGGCGGACCACGCCGTCCAGGTACGTGTAAGCCGCGCGCGCCGTGAAGCCGTGCCCCAGGCTGAGTTGGAGTTCAGTTTCCGCGCCGAGCGAACGCGTAGCCAGTGAATTCACACTGGCGCCAAAGGGCGTAACATCGAGAATCCCCTGAGGCACACCAAGTTTGGCCAGACCGCCAGGACTGACAAACTCAATCTCATCACTAAAGTGATTATCAAAAAACGTGAGACCGAGTTTGGCGCGGCCATCCCAGAAAAGCTGCTCGACACCGGCATCAAAGCTGCGCGAACGCACCGCGCCTATCGGCCCGACATGGAATTGCGAGATCAACTGCGGCCCGTTCGGGAGTTGTGACAGCAACGCAAACAATGAATTGCTGGCGGAGAATGTATCCGGCTCCTGGATTCCCTGTCCGTAATTAAATTTGAGTTTGGTACCGGCAAGCGCGCCGCTGGAGCGCGGCCGTACCAGATAGTAAGCTAGCGACGCGCGAGGCGTGGCGGCCAGACCAAAGACCGCATTTTTTTCCACGCCTACGCCGAGCGTGGCATAAAGCCGGTTCCACAAGTTGCCGTGCACTTCACCGGTATAGCTGAAATTGGTGCGCTCTATGGGCTTAGGTCCGCGTTCGTTTTCAAAGTGAAAAGCAAAGAGCGCACTCAAGCGGGTGCCGAACGAATAATCGGATTGAAACGTCAGCAGGTCGCTGTTGTTGAGAATGAAAAACCGCTGCGGATAGTCGCCGCCGAAATCGAGAATGGCCTGACCGGTAGTGCTGAACCCGTTAGCGCCGTGAATTGTGACGGTCTTGCCGAGAAAGTTGGGACCAGCATCAAACCCAGGGAACGGATCGAAAGCAATCCCGGTAGGCGAGGGGTTCACAAACTGTGAATTCTGCCGCGTGGCGCCGTAACGCAACAGGTTGTGCCAGTGAGACGTGGTCTGGTTCTGCAGGGTCGCGCCGATGTAGGTGTTGTCTTCAGTCTGGAAGGAATCGTCAGGAATACCAAAGAAATCGATGGCGTTGGGAACGTCGACTTTCGCGGCCACGCGACGGACGGTCAGACGCAAGTTGGTGGAAGCCCCAGGCGTCCAGCCAAAGTTGCCGGCATATGTGCCATTGTGGAAATGCGGATTGGTGGAGGTATTGCCGCCATCGAAGCGCGCGAACTCAGAAAAGTAATCCAGCTGCCTGAAGATTCCGCCCAGGGACAGGTCATTGTGCAGGCTGTTGAAGTTCCCCGCGTCAAACGCGTAGCTGAGTTGCGGAGTGAAAGTTGTGCCCTGGGACGTGGTCATGTTCACAACGCCTGCCAGCGCGTCAGCGCCATAAAGGACGCTGTTGGAACCGCGAAGGATTTCAACCCGGTCGATCCCGGTAGTGAAGATTCCGCCAAAATCGACCGTGCCACCAATTTCATTCAGCGGAACGCCATCGAGAAGGACTTTATTGAATTTGCTTTCGCCTCCGCGGATAAAAAGCGATTCATTGATCCCGCGCTGGCCGTTTTCCAGCACTTGCACACCCGGAACCGGACGCAGCGTCTCCAGCACTTCAGGCTTGTATTGAAATTGATCTGAAGTGACGACAGAGACGGAAGCGCCAGTCTGCGTTTCCGGCAGGCTGGTCCCGGTGGCCGACACGACGATCTGTTGCGACACGCTGCCGACTTTCAGCGTGAGATCAACTGCCGCATTGCTACTGCTACCCACGTAGATGGCGTCACTTTCTTGTGAGGCGAAGGAAGGCGCCGTCGTCTTTACCTGGTAGCGCCCGGGAGGCAGCGGAGAGAACCGATACTTTCCTTCTGAATCCGTGGTGGTGGCAGCGGCCGGTTTGCCTTCGCGCAGCAGCTGGACTTGAGCGCCGGCAACCACCGCGCCCAGTGGATCGGTCACGGTTCCGTGGATGTTGGCGCCGTCAGCGACGGCTGAAATAGTTGTGAGTGCAAGCGCCAGCGCAAGGCCGGCGCAGTAAAGTGATTTCATTGTGAGACTCCTCCCGCGGAAGTAGTCAATAGACGCATTCGGCACGACGGAGGTGGAGAGCCTGTTGCGCGTGCAAGAGCAAAGTGCGAATGAGCACGTTGAACAAAGGATCGATTGAACGCCCACGGAAGGAGATTGCTTCAACCAAGGACCGCAAAAAAGCCTCGCAGTCAGAGTAATCTTCCGCAAACGAAATGAATCGAATCCAGGATCGCAAGAAAGCTCTCCGGCTCTCCCTGCGCAGCCGGAAACGCCCAATGACGGGCACCTGGCCGGTCTCCTGACTTACGCCTCACCGAACCTGAAGCGCCTTCCCGGGTCGTCCCAGTGGCATGTTGCTCAGGTTCTCAGCGCATACAGTTGCGGGGCAGTGGCGGATTCTCACCGCGCTTCCCATTACCAGATGAAGGAGAAGTTATATGAGAGCGGCAGGTGAGGTCAAGCAATTTGATAAATGGGTAATGAAGAAATTGGTAATTGAGTGCTTAAAGGATTTAGTAATTGAGTAATTTGGTAAATGAAAATCAGAACCTTGCAAGATTCAGCCTTGTAGCGATAAAGCTTGTACCTTAGGTTCGGTTGAAATTACTAAATATCCAATTTACCCAATTACCAAATTGCTTCATCCTTCGCTGGGGTGCCAGGCGTAAACGCCGCCAGTCCAGAAGACGAAACCTTTTTTGTTATTGCGAACTTCCTTGATTATTTCGGTTTCAACCGGAAGATGCATAGCGCGAACGGATTTCTGGCTGATGGAAGGCGCGGTGCCCTCGAAGGTGGCGGCGGCGTGCTTCACGATGTAGGCCTGGCGCGCTTCAGGGTTTCGCCAGCCGTCAGGACCGACGCCGTGGATGACAGCCAACACATACTCGCCAGCCTCAACTCGGGAACGCTGCTGTTTGGGAGCAGCCACAACCGTTTTGCCGGGCGGTGGAATAAATGCCTTATCAGCGTCCTGGATAATCCAGTTCGCCAGTTCGCTGTTCACATCGTCGAGTTTGCCGGCGGCCGGGCGCGCGATAAGGGCAAGGTCTTCAGATTGATCGCCGTTGAAATCGCCGACGATGAATGTGGGGCCATTCGGATCGGCAAGGCTGGAAATGAAATCGTCGCCAAAGACGCGGTGGAAGGCGGCTTTGACTTCATCCTGCGTGGGCGGGGGCAGTTTGGGCGCCGGAGCGGTAGCAATCGCCGGTGAAGGCTGAGGCGTCGCGATGGGAATTGGCTTCTCCACGCGAACGTTTGGGTTGGAGCCTGACCTGCCGCTACAGGCCGTCAGCACGAGTAAAACGCCGGCCACACAAAGCGCTGGAATGATCGAGAAAGAAAATGAACGCTGCATATGAAAGTGTAAAACCACAACGCCTGAAAGGCTGAAAATGGGGCGAGACCGCTGTTCAAAGCGACCTCGCCCGAAAATAGTACTCAAAAAAACTACAGAGATTGCAGGAACGTAATCAGCTGGTTCTTCTGCGTGGTGCTGAGCGCGCGGTAGTTGTTGATGACCCCCGTGGCTTCGCCGGCATGGCGCAGAATGGCATCATTCCGAGTGAACGAAAGCAGATCATGCATCAGCCGCACGCGGGTGCGACCGCCCCACAAGGGCATGGTGCGCAGCTTGTTGGCTGTCGCCTGTCCGCCATTCTGGACGATGCCATCACCCGTGCCTACGTTGTGAAGGAGGAAGTCAGAATAGGGATGGATGATCTTATTGCCCAGAGCTGCCGGGACTGTAAAGGCACCGCCGTTAATCACTGTTCCCGCAGGAGAGGTGGTGATTGAAGCGGTGTGGCAGATGGCGCAGCCAATCTGATTGAAAAGATTGCTTCCGGTAACAGCGTCAGAGGTCGCTGCCAGAGCCGTATCGCGCGGCGGCGTCTGGGTAGCGCGCATGAAGCGGGCGAAGTGGTCGATGTCTTCCAGACCATCGGGACCAAACGGGTCTTCAGGATCAGCAACTGTGTCGCAGAGACTAGTTGAGTCGGTAGGCTGTAACCTGCTGGTCACACCCTGCTCGTTGACGTAAGCATCCGCGGAGAACGATAACAGGCTGGCTTGCTGATTTTTCCAGCCGAAGCGTCCGGCACGCAGAGTGCCATTGGCTTCCGCCACCGGCACCTGGATGAACTGGCCGGCAATCTGGCCACCGCTCTGTCCTGGCTGGGCATTGGCGATATTCAGCAGCGTATTGCTGTCAATGGCCTCTACAAAGCCGTCGCCCAGAATGCTGGTGGTGGCGCGAAGCGCACGAATGGTTTCGGCGCCTGGGATGTTCGTGCTGGCCTGAGCGCAGATAGAGCGATCATTGGCGAGCGACCGATTCGGAATGCTGGTGGCGCCGTCATTGATGGTTAGCGTGGGGTTTACAAAGTTGCCATTGACGTCAGTGTGGCCGACGCGCAACTCCGTAACCTGGCTGGTGCCGCCGACGGCCGGCTGAGCGTGGCAATCTATGCAGCCGCGGGCGTTGTAGATCGGGCCCAGTCCAGCGGCAATGTCATCCTCTTCCATGAAGACAGCTTCGTCTGCGGAAAATACGGCATTGGTGGTGAACCCGTTGCTGACAGCTCCGGATTGGTCATTGTTAATGGGGGTGGCAAAAGCTGCGGGTGCGGGTGTGGCCGTTTGGGCAATGCCCACGATGGCGCATGCTGCGGCAACGGTGGCGATGCATAGGATTAAGGGAAGTTTCCGCCTCGTCATTGCGAGTTCCTCCTGGATTTTTCGTGAACGTACGTTCTGTAGCGAGAACTCTGCCGTACTGCAGACGATTAGGGCCTGTCTGCCAAAAGTGGACGGATGGGAAAATTCATGTCCTCCGCGTGAACGTTGCGAGCGCAATGCCAAGCGAAGAACCGTGCGCAAACATACAGCAACTCAGAATTAAGAGTCAATAACCAAGTAAGCGATAAAGCCCTGATAACAAAGAAGTAAGCGTTCCATTATGGGAAAACTCCGACCTCGGCGAACCGCCCCCAGGGGAGCATTGGGACGAGGCTCTAGCGTGCCCGTAAGGGGACATTCCGCTCTCGCCAAATCCGAGAATTTCCCTCGAAATTCGATGAGACCAGCTGAACTGTTTAAGAACCCTTTGCCGTGACTGCAGACGATTGGTGGCTGTCTGCCAATAGGTGACGGGTGCGAAATCTGAAGTAAAAACTGAAGTGACTTTCCCCGGCAAGTCTTGATGCGAGCCAAGGGCAGTGGGAAAAGTACAGCAACTCTGAAGCGGTGTCAAGCAGAATTGGAGTTCTCCTGGAAATCTGCCGGGAATATATAGAGGGAAAAATCTTGCTATTGATTCACACTGAAAGCACTGATGCAGGAAAAACATGAACAAGCTACGGCGGATGAGCGCGATCACCCATCGTAAAGCCAAGCCGAGAGGCGACTGATTGCTATTTGCTGTTTGGAGAATTTAGGATGTGCGGTTCGAAACACTACGGTCCCTTGGAGAAGATACAAACAATGTCTTGCGCTGCCTACGTCAAAAAAATCCTGAGTCCCCGCTACCTGCCGATTTTAGTCGCCATGAGTCTGTTTTGTAGTTGTGCGTTTGGTCAGGCGGATGCCAAGCCAAAGCAGGGAAATCCGGGAAGCAAGAAGTCGTCTACAGGGAAAAAGCAGTCCGGCGCGGCGAGCCAGGAAAAGAAGGCGGAAGAGCCAGCGGCAGCGGACAAGTCCCAACCTGGCGCCGGCGACGCCGACCAAGACGAGGCGAAAGGCCCATGGCACGGGCTGACGTGGCGGCTGATTGGGCCCTTTCGCGGCGGTCGAGTGCTGGCAGTGAGCGGAGTGGTAGGAGACCAGCACACATATTACTTCGGCGGCGCTGGTGGCGGAGTGTGGAAGACTACGGATGGCGGGCTGACATGGCGTCCGCTGACTGACAAGGTAAAAGACATGGCGCCTTCCATCGGCGCGATTGCCGTCGCGCCATCTGATCCGAACGTGATCTATGCCGGGACCGGCGAAGCCTGTATCCGCGGCGACATTATCAACGGAAACGGCGTTTATAAATCGGTTGACGCGGGAAAAACCTGGACCTACTCAGGACTGCGCGAAACACGCACCATCGGGCGCATTGCGGTGAACCCGAAGAATCCTGACATTGCTTACGTGGCGGCGCTGGGCCATGTGTTTGGCACGAACCCCGAACGCGGCATCTACCGCACCACGGATGGTGGAAAGAACTGGAACAAAGTCCTCTATAAAGACGAAAACTCCGGCGGTATTGATCTGTCACTGGATCCAACGAACCCGAATGTGATTTTTGCTTCTTTGTGGCAGGCAAAGCGCACTCCATGGGGCATGGATAGCGGCGGGCCGGGCAGCGGGCTGTATCGCAGCACTGATGGCGGCTCAACGTGGAAGCAGCTCAGCGGACATGGATTGCCGGAAGGAACACTGGGACGCATCGGGCTGGCTGTGGCCTATAGCGGCAACCGCGTTTGGGCGCTGGTGGAAGCCGACAAGGGCGGTCTGTTCCGCTCCGACGATGGCGGCGATACGTGGACGCTGACCAACAGCGATCGCCAATATCGCCAGCGCGCGTTTTATTACACACACGTCTTTGCCGATCCTCGCAATGCTGACGGCGTTTATGTGCTGAACACCGGAATGTATCGATCAAATGACGGTGGGAAAACGTTTCGTCCGATTCGCGTGCCGCATGGAGACAACCACGGCTTGTGGATCGACCCCAACGATCCGAGCCGCATGATTGAATCGAACGACGGGGGCGCCAACGTAAGCACGAATGGCGGCGCCAGTTGGACCGGGCAGGCCGGCCAGCCCACGGCGCAGTTTTATCACGTGGTCACGGACAATCGTTTCCCTTATTACCTGTACGGGTCGCAGCAGGACAACTCTTCCGTGGCGATTGCCAGCGCGGCGCCGGGCGGAATTGATCGCACCAGTTGGTATGCAGTAGGCGGAGGCGAGAGCGGCTACATTGCGCCCGATCCTCGTGACCCGGAGATCGTTTATGCCGGTTCTTACGGCGGTGAGATCACCCGCTATGACCATCGCACAGAAGAGACCAAGAACGTAACGCCGTGGCCAATCAATCCCATTGGCGCCGCGGCAGCCGACCAGAAATACCGCTTCCAGTGGACTGAGCCAATCGTGTTTTCACCGCACGATCCCAAGACGCTCTATTTCGCGGCACAGGTGCTGTTCAAGTCAACCGATGAAGGCGTGAACTGGCAGATCATCAGTCCGGACCTGACGCGCAATGACAAGAGCAAGCAGGTGGCATCAGGCGGACCGATCACCAAGGACAACACCGGCGTGGAAGTCTATGACACGATTTTCTCCGTGGTTGAATCTCCGGTACAAAAAGACCTGATCTGGGCGGGATCAGATGACGGGCTGGTGCATGTGACCACGGACGGCGGCAAGAACTGGGCTAACGTCACTCCCAAAGGCATGCCGGAATGGGGCACGGTAAGCATGATTGAAGCTTCCATATACAACGCGGGAACCGCCTACGTTTCCGTGCAGCGGCACAAGCTGGACGATCTTGCGCCGTATGCCTTCAAGACCACGGACTTCGGCAAGACCTGGACCAACATCACCAGCGGCATTCCAGCAGATGCTTTCATCCACGCCGTGCGCGAAGACAAGAAACGCAAAGGGCTGCTCTATGCCGGCACGGAACGTGGCGTTTTCTTCTCATGGGATGATGGCGCGAACTGGCAATCGTTCCAGGGCAATCTGCCAGTCTCACCCGTTTATGACCTGCTGGTGCACGGCAACGATTTACTTGTGGCAACCCACGGACGCGCCTTCTGGGCGCTGGACGATCTTTCTCCATTGCAGCAGTACAAAGCTGAAGTGGCGAACGAAGACGTACACCTGTACGCGCCCAGCGCGGCGAACCATACCACGTTCGGCGGCGGCTTCTTTGGCGGTGGCGGCGAGCGGGGACAGAACCCTCCTGCAGGAGCGGTGATCTATTACTCGCTTAAGACGGCATTGAAAAAACCGGACGAGAAAAAGCCGGAGGAGAAGAAATCAGAAGGCGGCGCGTCGGCAGCCGCGGCAACTTCAGTCAAGGAATCATCGACGGAAGGTAAGGAGCCAGGACAGGCGAACCCGGCGAGTGCTCCTGTACCGCCGAAGCCTGCGGCGGCAGCGGGCGAAACTGGCGACAGCGCAAAGAATGCCCCGATCACGCTGGAGATTCTGGACCAGAAAGGGCAGGTCATCCGCAAGTATCCGCCCAAGACCCAGCCGGGCGCGGATGCGGGAGACGACGAGGGCTTTGGGCCGCGTTCGGCAGAACGCGGGTTACCGACGGAAGCGGGCCTGAACCGCTTTGTCTGGGACATGCACTATGAAGGCGCGACCAAGGTGCCGCGGTCGCCCTTGTGGGCCGGCAGCACGGACGGCCCGCAGGCTGTACCCGGCAAATATCAAGTCCGGCTTACCGTCAATGGCAAGCAATACACAACGCCGCTGGAGATCGTTGCCGATCCGCGCTTGAAGGTCACGCAGCAGGACCTGGAAAAGCAGTTTGATCTGCTCATCAAGATCCGCGAGCGTGTGACCCAGGCACATGAAACGGTGAACCAGATTCGCGATATCCGGGCGCAGATCACGGACCTGAACAAGCGTCTGGATAAACAGCCCCAGTCAAAGACCGTGGCGGAGGCAGGAAAGCAACTGGATAAGAAAATGACGGAGGTCGAAGAAGTCTTGATCCAGACCAAGGCCAAGAGCGGTCAGGATGTGCTGAACTATCCCATCCGGCTGAACAACTATCTAGTGGCATTGGGAGGAGTGGTAGAAAGCGCAGATTCGGCGCCGACCCAGGTTTCCTATGAAGTCTTTGACATGCTCAGCAAGCAACTGGATGAGCAACTGGCAAAATGGAAACAGATTCTCAGTACAGATGTACCTGCCTATAACGAAGTCGTGAAAAAGCAGGAGGTTCCGGCAATCATTCTGGCTAAACCGGGCGACCGCTAAACCAGACGGCGGAAAGGCTAAAAACCTTGTAAAATCAGGATTTTAGGGGTGGGCTCCGGCGGTTCCATTTTGGGACTTTCCGGAATTACCAAAGTGCCCACTTACGGGCGCAATTTAGATTGACCTTGGCTACCAGCAAGGGTACAGTCTTGCGTGTAACACCCGAGAACAAAAGAAATGTCTAATACCATGTTCGCCATTTGGATCGGATTATCAGCAGGAATTCTCCTGCTGTTTCTTTATGCAGCGTTTTTAAACCTGCGGCGGAGACAGTCACCAGGAGCTGAACTGGGTGATTTAATGAATTCGTTCCTGCCGGTGAATGTGGAAGTACTTTCTAATGTCATCAATCCGGCACAACAACGCCATCTGCAGGAGACCTACGGCCGCGACGAACTGTTGAGGATGTACCGGCAACAGGTTGGCCTCACGATGGAATGTTTGCGCCGGATGTCACACAACGCCGCCCTGCTGCAACAGGTTGGCTATGCGCAATTGCAGAGTGGCAACCAGTTGATTGCATCGCTGGCGCAGGAGATGGTGGATGCCGGCGTCCAAGTGCGACTTTACACGTTTATGGCATTGATTGTTCTCCAGGTTCGAAGCTCCCTGCAATGGCTACCGCTGTTTTCGGCCGCCACTTGCGGAGATGTCCAAAGCCTGGTTTCGTCAAGTCTGTTGCCTGCTTATGCCCTGCTCAAAGACAAGGCGGACCACTTTACCTGTCTAAAGTTCTCCAGCCTTCATGAATCTCTGGCACAGAGCTTGTAAGGCCCCGATCCCTCCACACAGAAAAAGCAATATTTTTGATCCGCTGGAAAACTAGCGTTTGCCGGGAGTGATGAAATCCTTGAGGGATTCTTTCCATTTTTTCGCTTCATGCAACGTCTCAAGGGAGACCGGCGGTGAAGTCCCAGGCGTTTCCTTTGCAGTCCAGAAGCAATAAAGCCACACAATACAAGCAATGTCGTAGGCGATCACAGCAAGGCGGCTGACGATCTGGCTTGCGTTTTCGGCGTGCGACCAGTTTGCAACGGAACCCAATGTTTGTGACACGATTGCAATTGAAGCCAGAGAAAGGGAGACATCCAGACCGAACCCAAATGCAATGCCGAATTCTTTTTTCTCCCATCGTCTTCCCAATATGGTCATCAACGCCACAAAGAAGAAAAGGATAGCCGCCCGAAGAAATTCGCCTATCCTTGCTGTCAGAAGAAGAATTCTCTTGTGATTTCCGTATATCGCGGCACACACCACAATCACGTTAATGAGAATCGCCGCCAACGGGAAAAGGTAACGAAAGAAACGAACTTTATAAAAACTGGGGAAGAGGCGCCTTATAAACAATTCGTAGGTGGCCAGGAAAGCGAAAAGAACCACAACAATATCTGAAATCCAGTACACGTAGGAGTAAACGATAGTGGGCGCTCTGGAAGCCGCGAGCCGAGTCACTCCGACAAGCACTGTTGCGATTACATAACTTAAAAAGAGTGGAAATTCTTTGTGCAGTTTGCGGTAAAACAGAATGCAGGCCAGCAAGACCAGGCTTGGCAACGCGAGCCAATCGATTACGACATTTACCAGATCGTGCATCTAGCGGCCAGCCTAAACCAGCCGCCCGAAAAGCACAAAACAAATCTAAAAACAGGGGGCGCCTGATTCCAACAGGAAATCAGGTGCTAAAAATTTACTGCCACTGGTGGTTCTGGCCGCGGGCCAGGTCCAGTAAGGCTGCTCTGTGCGGCATTCGCCGACGCTCCAGCAATCAACACCGCCACAACCACACACACACGCATTGCGATCTTCATAATTAGTTTCCTCCAATATCTTGCGCTCTTCAGAATTTGCGTCCCGGAAGTTGCCCATAGACTACATGAGAAATGGAATCGCGCTACAACAATTCAGAACCTATGCCGTTTCCGTATTCACACTTCTATTGAACATCCCTATGCACCGATTTTCATACCATTGACATTACGGGCACATTCAGGTTCACAAAGAACGCAGATTCATAAACTTAGCGGCTTTTCCACTGATTTTCCAGACACCTAACCCCTCTCCCCGACTGATCTTAGCGGACAAGCGCCCGGTTCCGTTTTGGGACGCTGTCTTTTAAAAAATAACCGCACCGAAGTACACCCAGCAATTTGTCCCAGTTCCAGAACTCCCCATCACTCATGATCGAACCATTACCTGCTGGCGTCAAGCTGCGGATGCTTGCGATGAAAATCCGTCGCGTCCTGATAAGCCTTAGCCATCGCCAGCATTTTGGCTTCGCCATAAAGGTGCCCCAGGAAGGTCAGGCTCAACGGTGTTCCCGGACCACCGCCGTCCACTTCGCCGTTTTCACGCACACGCGCCTTGGGCGCATCGTCACCGCGAAAGCCATTGGGCAGAATGATTGCCGGATGACCGGTGAGATTGGTGATCAGCAGTTGCGTGCTGAATGTGGGCGCGACAATCACATCCACTTGCTCGAACACTTTCGCCGCCAGCTCCATTGCCGTGGTGCGGGCACGACTGGCTTGAATGTATTCCACCGCCGGAATAAAACGTGCGGCGCGGAATGTGTTGGGCCAGTCATCTTTTGTCTGCTGGGTAAGCAACTTGTCCCGCCCGCTGCGCGTGAGGTCGTCAAAAGCGGCCGCAGCTTCCGCCAACAGAATGCTGCGCATGGCCGCGTAAGGAAACTTGGGAAACTCGACAGGAATAAGGTTCACGCCCATAGAACGCAGCTTGGCCAGCGCGGCTTCGTCAAATTTGCGGTCATATTCGCGACGCACCATCGCCTGCGCCCGATTGGCGTTTTCTTCGTCGCGTTTCTTCTTTTCATCCTCCGACAGTTCTTTCTCTTCTTTTGCCGGCGAGGTCTGCGGCGGCGGTTGCTGTTCGAAGTCGGCTTTCAAATATCCGACGCGCAGCTTGCGCCAGTCAAGATTCGCGTCCCAATTGAACGCCGCATTGTGTACGGTTCTGTCATGGCCGTCAGGCCCGTGGATCGCGCTGAGCACAATTGCCGTATCTTCCACCGCGCGGCAGATTGGCCCAAGTTTGTCCATAGTCCAGGAGAGAGCCATGGCGCCGGTGCGCGGCACAAATCCAAATGTCGGGCGAAGGCCGGTTGTGCCGCAACGGGTTGACGGAGAGGCGATTGAGCCCAGCGTTTCAGAGCCGATAGCAAACGCTACGCAACCGGCAGCGGTGGCGGAAGCCGATCCCGCCGACGACCCACTGGACCCTTGTTTGGTGTTCCAGGGATTGCGCGTCATGCCGCCAAACCATTTGTCACCCTGGGCCAGCGCGCCCAGCGTGAGTTTGGCCACAAGGACAGCGCCAGCGGCGTCAAGCCGCTTTACAACGGTTGCATCCTCGTCAATCTTCTGGTCTTCAAAGCCGCCGGCGCCCCATGTGGTGCGATATCCCTTCACCGCCAGCAGATCTTTGGCGCCCCAGGGCAATCCGTGCAGCGGCCCACGATACTTCCCTGCCGCAATTTCGCGATCGGCTTCTTTGGCCTGCGCCAGCGCGCGCTCTTCCGTCAGCGTAATCACGAACTTCAGCGTCGGGTCATAGCGCTTGAGCCGCGCGATATACATCTCCGTCAGCGCGCCGGAAGAAACCTTCTTTGTGCGTACCAGTTCCGCCAGTTGGCGCACGGAATGGAACGCCACGTCTTCCAGGTTCCTGGGCGCGGCTCCGGCAATGCTGGGCGCAGCGGAAATCTTCATGGGACGCCGCTCCGTCTCAAACTTCATGCCGGGCAGCACGGGATCAAAGATTATCGCAGGTGCAACTTCATTCTTGATGTGCAGCGCATAGATGGCCTCAAAGCCCTCGTTATAGCTGTTGAGGTCTTCCAGCATCATGTCTTTGTATTCGTCCGCAATGTGGACGTCTGCGACAACGGCAGCGTTGTCAATCATCTCCCGCGTGACTTTGCTTTTTTCGTCGGCCATGGCCCAGAGCACTCCGGGCAGCAGCGTCGCGGTCAGGCCAAAACGGGAACAGACGGTAAGAAATGTCCTGCGATCAAGCATGAGTTCTCCAATGAATAGAAGACGGCTGGCCATTATAGCCAAACAGAGTCTCTGCTGATGCACGATTCATTTAGAATCGCGTTGTGAACGCGCTCTTTCAGCTTCTCTCTGACCAGGAACTCCCCGCTCTTCTGGAATTAATGCGCGAATTTTACGCTCAGCAACACATGCATTTCGACGAACCAGCGGCGTCGCTTGCGGTCGACCCGGGTTTTGGACAATCCTGATCTGGCGCAGATCTATCTCATTTTTCGCGGCACGGACCTGGCTGGATATTTTGCTCTTACCTTTTGCTTCAGCCTGGAGTTTCACGGGCGCTTTGCCCTGCTCGACGAGTTGTATCTCCGCGAACCATACCGGCGGCAAAAACTGGGCAAGGCCGTGGTCGTTTTTGCGGAAGACCTGTGCAGGAAAGCCGGCATCAAGGCTGTGCGTCTTGAAGTAGGGCGGGAAAACCAGGGCGCACAATCGTTATATCGCGCCGCCGGTTTTAAGGAAGACGAGCGGAACCTGATGACCAAGTGGCTTTAGCGGCCTTTCTGAAATGAGCGACAAAAGGGTTTTGCCTCAGCCCGCGCCGATGATTTAAGCTTTCCGGTCTTCAGGAGATCGCACATGAACCTCAGCCGTATCCTCGCAATCCTGCTCATCGCCTTTGCAGCCATCGCAGTTCGCGCCGCCGACTATCCCGCGCCGCAATCCGGGACTTTCATTGTGAAGGACTTTCAGTTCAAATCCGGAGAGAAGCTGCCGGAAGTCAAGCTGCATTACTACACCCTTGGAGCGCCGCAAAAAGATTCCAGCGGCAAAATTCGCAATGCGGTGCTCATCCTGCATGGCACGGGTGGCAGCGGACGCCAGTTTCTAACTCCAAATTTCGGCGGCGTAGTCTTCGGTCCGGGGCAACTACTGGATGCGGCGAAATACTTCATTATCCTGCCGGACAACGTAGGCCACGGCGAATCCAGCAAACCGAGCGACGGCCTGCACATGCGCTTCCCGCACTATGAATACGACGACATGATTGAACTGCAATATCGTCTACTGACGCAGGGCCTGGGCGTGAATCATCTGCGGCTGGTGATGGGAACTTCCATGGGCGGCATGCATACATGGCTGTGGTCAGAGCAGCACCCCGACTTCATCGATGCCGCCATGCCGCTGGCCAGCCAGCCGGTGGAGATTGCCGGTCGCAATCGCATGATGCGCCGCATGATTATGGACGCGATCCGCACCGACCCTGAATGGAACAACGGCGAGTACAAGCAACAGCCTCATGGCCTGGCCGCGGCATTGGACATTTTGCTGATCATGGGCAGCGCGCCGCTACGCATGCAGAAAGACGAGCCCACCCGAGAAAAAGCCGACGCATTCCTGGAAGATTTCGTCAGCACGCGCATGAAGTCCACTGACGCGAACGATATGATCTATTACTTTGACGCGTCACGAAATTACAACCCTGAACCGCAACTGGACAAAATTACCGCACCGCTCGTCGCCGTAAATTCGGCCGATGATCAGATCAACCCGCCCGAACTCAAGATTATCGATCGCGACATTCAGCGCGTGAAAAATGGCCAGTACGTGCTGCTGCCAATAACGGACCAGACTCGCGGTCACGGGACGCACTCCTGGCCCGCCATCTGGGGTGATCATCTGGCTGATCTGCTGCAGAAATCGCAGCATTGATCTTAGGATGGCAATATCAGTGGATAGCAAGGATAGCAATATCAGTCTGCAAAGGTCGCCACTATCCAGAAGTTTGCGTAGCCATGCTCCTGGTCGGGACGGAAGCACACTCCATAGCTCATGCGATGGAAATCTGCATTGGCGGCGCGACGGATCATTTGCTCCGGCAGATGATGAGGGTCGGAAGAGGTAAACACAACCACCGCTCTCACGCCGGGAAGTTTGTCGGCCAGCTTGAGGGCATCGCCATCGGTGGTGCAAGCCGATTCGTGGAGCAGCGCGTCTGGGCGCGCTTCAAGCGGCCTGATCCGCTTATCTCTTCGGGCCAGATTGAAAGCTTCAGCAAAGGCGGAGCTGAATTGCGACTCGGAGTAATCAAGAACAAGGAAGACGAAATCCTGAGTGACGTAAATTCTTCCTTTGTCCTCTACCACTCCTATGCCGACTGCGTTATAGCTGGTGTTCAGGATGTTGGCACGGTGCCCCAATGATCCCATGAGCGCCAGATGGATGTCTTCAATAAATTCCGTGCGGGCTACGTTTTCCGCGGCTACCGTGAAGCGCGCGCCGGTAGCGCCCAAACGTTCAGGCAATGTGGCTTCGCCGGGAAACTGGTGCGAGAGCTTGCCGTTCACCGCCAACAATCGGGCATGAGCACGCGCAGCGTCGGCAGCATGAGCATTCCAATCTAACTGGGCCAAACCGTGGCTGGCGCGCTCAGTGTTCAATTCTTCAAAAACGCGTGTTTCCGCCGATGACATTGAAGTGCCGGCTTGAACTACATGGGCAGATGCCAGCAGGAGAACGGCCGCGCAATGGAGAAGAAGTTTCATCCGTGGTGTCGAGATTTTATCGGAGACTCATCATTCCGGTGAGCGATAAAAAGCGGCCACCACCCAGAACTTGGAAAAGCCTGTGGCGCCACCGGTTTGAAGGCATACGCCGATGTTCATGCGCTGGAGTGTCTTGTCGGACGTAAATTTTTTCACCTCGTCCGGCAATGCACCGGGTTCAGACAAGGAAAATACCAGCAGGCCGGATGCGCCCGGAATATTCTGGATCATTTTGTCGGTGTGCATGTCCTGGGAGCAGGCGGCTTTCCGGAGCTGCGGATCGGTGATCACGTCGACGGGCGGCAGTTTTCTGGAACGCCTTGCCTGGTTGAAACCAGCCACAATCGCGTCACGAAATTGCTTTTCGGTATACGTGGCCAGCGTATGCGCGAAATCCTGGGTCACGAAGAGTTCATGATCACGCTCAACGATGGCGATTCCGATGGCGTTGTAATCCTGGTGAAGAATGTTGGCGCGATGGCCCGGCGACTTCATGAGTGCGGTATGGGCCGTATCAATATCGGGGGCGGCCGCCACGTTTTCTGCCACGGAGTTGAAGCGCAGGGCGGTCGCACCTACGCGCTCCTGCAATATCGGCTCGCCGGGAAACTGATGCGAGAGATCGCGGTTCTCGGCCAGAAGTTTGGAATGGGCCAGCGCAGCCTGCGCCAGCCGGTCACTCCATTCCAGCTTGTTCATGCCCGCTTTCTCGCGCTCGTGATTCACGAGATCTAAAAGCTGTTGCTCACGCTGAGATGGCCCAGCGTGAGCGGAGATGGAACCTAGAAAAGCAAAACAAGCAATCGCGACAATGGCCTGGTTCATTTTCAATGCACATTGTACGTGAGAAGCTGCTGCTACCTGCATCGAGCTGGAGAAAACAGATTTCCAGCTCTGTCTCCAGCGGCGGATCCAATACAATGCGACCGCTATCAGGCCGCCCGCCGGGATTGCAAGAGAAAGAAATGCTACGAGCGAAATCATCACTCAACAGCATGATGGCACATTCCGATCAAGGCGATGAGACCAACAACTCCGCCGCCCGACGGTATGTTGTACCTGGACATGCTGTGGTGCTGTTCGCTGTGCCTCATGACACCGCCTTTTCGCCATGCAACGATTTTGTGCCAGATACCAGCCTCGAAGCCTACGCGCGTTTCGCTTTCAACTCACTCAGTATCCGGCTGATCTCGTCTTCTTTCTCCATCTGGGCAAAGCGATCTTCCACGCTGGCGGCGTCCGACGACAGCAGCTCGGTCTTAGCCTGGCCAATGGCTTCCTGCCGCATCACCTTATGCCGCATACGATCAAACGTGGCCCCGTGGTTCGGGCCGGAGACGGCGGACTGCGCGTCAGCGGCCTTGCTCAGTGTGCGGGCGCGTCGATTCTGGGAGATCAGCAGTTCACTGCGGGAGCGAGCCTCTTCCAGTTTCTGCGTGAGCTTGTTGAGCGCATTCTTCAGGGTCTCCACTTGCAATGTCTGGTCGGCCACCTGCTGACGGAAGTTCTCTGACATCTGCTTGTAATGAAGCGAGCGTTCAATGGCTGCACGCGCCAGGTCGTCCTGCTTCTTGCCCACGGCCATCTCAGCCTTGCGGCTCCATTCGGAAATCTTATCTTCGTTCTCTTTCTGTTTTTTCTCCAGCAGGTGCTGGTCCGCCATGGCGATGGCTACCTGCGTCTTCACCTGAAGCAACTGGTTCTCCATGTCCAGAATGACCTGTTTAATCATGATCTCCGGGTGCTCAGCTTTGTCTATCAGTTCGTTCAAATTGGCCCGGATCAATGTTGAAACTCTTTCCAGTAATGCCATAACGCCTCCAAATCATTTCGACTTTCGTGACCTGCTTACAAATTCAAATTTCCCGCACCCATATCGCTGCGCGGCAAGCGGTTGCGGCGCGCCCCGGCCGATCCAATCAACACGCCGACAACAAGTCCCATGCCCAACCAGAAGAGCCAGCCACCGGCCAGCAGACCGGCGACGATCCCCAGTACGGCACCCAGGGCCAATCCAATGAGTGAAATCTTCTTCTTCATGCCTTTCTCCATCACTGCTGCAGTTCTTCTTGGCACCGCCGGCAAGCTGGCTGCATTACCAACTTGCCGGCACTCATTCGCCGAGATCAAAGCTCTCCGCGGGTTATGACTTGGTGGCTGCCTTGGCCTTGCCGCCGGCAGGATCGCTACCCGACGGGAGCTCTGGAGCAGGCTTGGGACCGTTGTCGCCAATCTGCTTCACCTTGGAGAACAGCTCTGCCATGCTCATGCCAGAGAGTGCTTCAAACAGCGCCGGCACCTGCGCCGCGATCTCCGCCATGTCTCCGGTGATTTTGCTCATGCCTGCCGAATGACCGTTGCCGGTAGAAACCACCGTGATTTTGTCAACGTTGGCTAGCGGCGACGCCATGGCGCGGACGATTTCCGGCAGACCGGTGATCAACTTATCGACCACGGCTGCCTGGTTGTATTCCTGGTAAGCTTCGGCCTTGATGTTCATGGCCTTGGCTTCGGCCTCGCCCTTCTTGAAGATGATGTCCGCCTCAGCTTCACCCTGCATACGAGTGGCGCTGGCGCGGCCTTCTGCTTCAGCGATCAGGCGCTGCTTTTCGCCTTCCGCAATATTGAGCACGCGCTGCTTTTCAATTTCCGCCTGCTTTAATACAGTGGCGATCAGTTCATTGTTGTGACGCTGGATCTCAGCTTCCTGTACCTTGGTCTGCGCTTCCTTCTCGATCAGCTGGACTTTTACCTGTTCCGCGATCACCTGTTGTTGCTGAATGTTGGATTGGATTTCATACGCCTTGTCAGCCTGCGCCTGCTGTTTTTTGACCAGCTCGGCATAGGTGGACCGCTTGATTTCCAAATCGCGCTGGGCTTCCGCTTGTTTGGCCTGGGAGAGCGTCTCTGCCAGCACGCGCTCCTGGTCCGCCTGGGCGCGGGCGATAGCGGCCGCACGCTGTGCTTCCGCCTTCTTGATGGTAGTATCGCGCTCGGCTTCAGCAGCGGCGACATCGGCATCGCGCTTGATGCGGGCAACGTCAGGCCGGCCCATATTCGCGATGTATTCATTCTTGTCGCGAACTTCCTTGATCGTGAACGACACAACTTCCAGTCCCATCTTGCTCATGTCACCGGCGCAGGTGGCGCGCATGCGGTCGCCCACCATTTCCGGTTCTTTCACAATCTGCTCGACAGTGAGTTGGCCGATGATGCCGCGGAGATGGCCTTCCATCACCAACCGGATCAGGCCCTCACGCTGTGGCGGCGTCTTGGTAAGGAACTGCTCCGCGCCGGTTCGAATGGAAATATCGTCAGATTTCACTTTAATCTGCGCCACGGCTTCCACCGTGACCGCAACACCCTGATTGGTGTAAAGGTCCTGCTGCGGCGCAACGTCGAAAGACATCAATTCAAGGGAAAGCAGACGGCAGCTTTCAATGAGCGGCCATATCACGGTGCCGGCTCCCTTGACCACGCGCGGCGTCTTGCCTCGACCGTACACCAGCAACGCTTCGTTAGGGCCAACCTTGCGGTACAGCCTCGCCAACATGCTGACAACGAGCATGACGGCCAGAACGGCCAGACCAGCAAAGATCGCAACTGTTTGCCACTCCATAGATCCTCCTAGGGCTTTCACAGACTCTTCTCCTCTTCAGCCGGCATCAATCCGGCTTTTTCTGCGAGTTCACTCCACCGGCGCACGTACGCTACGCCCTGATCAAAACGGGTAACCACAACTTCTTCATCGCGCTTGATTTCTACACCTTCTTCACTCCGGGCCGCGCAGGCCTTGCGCGCGCCTTCCTGAACAAAAATGATTTCTCCCGTGCCGCGGCTGCGAATATTGCCGCTAACTTTGCCCAGCACGCCGACCATTTCAAAATCCATGGGATCGAGACTGGATTCATTCGCCAGAAAATACTTGGCCGCGAAGACAAACACGACGCCCGCCCCGACCAGGCCGGATAAAGTCGAAAATGCGAGGCCCGCCAGCACCCATATATGGCGCAGATGGACCAGTAAATATCCAGTGCCGCCAAACCACGCCAGAAACACCGCAATCGTCATGGGATTGAAGAAACCAAAGCTCGAGCCGCGCGCACCGCCGCCGGAATGCCCTACTCCATGTCCTGAATGGAAATGATGGGGAACATGAAGATGGACGTGCAGCGTGCCGCTCAGGAACGAGAAGGCGGTATAGGCAAAACCCACGACGAAACAAATCAGATAAAAAAGTTCCCAGTTCATGATCATGCCTCGCTTATCGCCGGAGCGTTTTTTTGCTGCTGCGGACGCAACACATGCAGCAGTTTTTCCGCCAGCTCCGGGGTTTCCAGAATAGCTTCCATCAGCACCAGGCAGCTGCGCGAATCCTTGTGCTTGGCCAGGTTGAGCAATGCGCGGCTCACGGGCGGATCGCGTCGAAACCGCTCCGCTCCCTGGATCAACCAGAGGTCGAGCGTGTCTTCCGCGGCGCTCACGTCCGACATGAGTTCATTGTGGAAGCCTTCAGGATCGTCCACAAGATATCCTGGATGGACATTAAAGAATTTCGCCAGCAGCAGGCGTGTCTTGTTCGTCAAGTGAGGACGCGCGCCATTCTCAATTTGCGAGAGGTAGCTCTGGCTGATCTTCAACTTCAGTTCGCGCGTGACGGCGCGGACAACTTCCTGCTGCGTCATCTCACGGCCCATGCCGCGAAGATTGCCTTCCATCAGTCTCAGATAGCGTAATTTTTCGCCGAGGGTCATATTGCTAATCGCAATAACAATATTCCAATATGCGATATGTGTCAAGAGGAATTTTATCTTAGCGGTTAGGTCATTAAGAGACTCATTATCAATAAGATACGGGTTGTGGCGGCCCCGAAGGGGGCCGCCCTCTATGAGCTTAGAACGTGAACTTCAGCGCTAGTTGGATATCGCGCGAGCCGCCGCCGCCGAGGAACGGATAGCCAATGGCGACATCAGGCGTTGCGATGGTGGGCAGGAAACCGACGCCCACTGCGCGGCAGCCAACAAAGTTTGGACCGTTCGCGGGAACGCATTTGGGATCGTTCGGAACGGGGGTAACCGTGCCGTTGTTTTCCAGATTCACCAAAAAGTTCGGCAGAGTTGGGTTGGAGAAATTGGGATGGTTGAAGAGGTTGAAAATATCGGCGCGGAACTGCATGTTGAGCCGCTCATTCAGTTTGGTGTCTTTGGCCAGAGAGAAGTCAAAATTCTTGAAGTCCGGACCAACGAAGGCATTGCGGCCCAGGTTGCCGAAATGGAAACCGCCGGCGCACTTATCAGTTATAGGGTTCCAGTCACAAGGCGCGGCAAAGGCGCTCAGGTTCAGCAGCTTGCTGGGGCCGCCAGTCCCGGCAAAGGGATTTCCGATAATATCGGGCCGCTCAAGAAATTCATTGCTGTTGTTGTAATCGGAAAAAGAATTCAGGTTATAGGGCTGACCGCTGGAGAGCCGCAGCAAACCGTTTACTGACCAGCCGTTGGTGAGCCGTTTTGCCATCGCGTAATTGGGCAGTGTATAGCCGAACATCCAGGTGAGGCGATGGCGCGCGTCAAAGTTGGAGCTTCCCTTCTCCGCGCCGGGATTGAGGCTGTTGTCCGGCTGCGCGGCGTTGGGAACAAAATCCTCGCCATCGCTGGCGTTATCGATGGAGTGCGACCACGTCCAGGTGAGCTGCGAGTTCAGGCCGCGCAGGTTGCGCAGCTTCCACGTGACTTGCAGGCTGTTATAGCGCGAGCTTGCGGTGGACTCAAACTGATTCACGATGTTGATGGGAGGCGCAAACGGCGAATTACCCGTCGCCGGATCATGCTGGTTGAGATCACGGAAGCGGAACAGTTTGGTGCCGGCCGAACCGACGTAGCCTATCTGCAGCGCCATGGGCTTGCCCAGGGCCTGTTCAATGTTCACGTTGTAATTCTGAATGTAAGGCGTGCGAATATTTTGATCGACCGTCCATACATCGCCGGTGGGAAGAAAACCGGTGAAAATCGGTACGCCAGGGGCAATGGTGGCTGCGACATTGCTGGCCGCATTGATGGCCGACGGTCCGACACCGTTGTAAGCAGGGCCAGGATTGAACGTGTTGAACGGGAAATGGCCGATGAAGAAGTCCTGCGAGAATGCGTCGTAATAAAGCCCCCAGCCGGCGCGGACCACGGTGTTGCCATTGCCGTTAAGATCGTAGGCAGCGCTGAGACGTGGAGCAAAATTATTGAGGTCGCGCGGATACAGGCTCGAGGGTTCGCCTCCCTGACCTAACAGTTGTGGCGTTTGGGTCGCGGTGATTGAACAGGCTGAATCGGTTGCCATCTTCATAGATCACGCCAAAATAATCCCAGCGCAGGCCGGCATTGACCGTGAGTTTGCGGCTCACGCGGAAATTATCCTGGACATAGAAGCCGGAGTTGTTCTGGTGAGTGGTGCGCTGTGAGTCGCCGGCAAACTGGCTGCCGCCATTAGAGATGTTGCCGGCAAGAAAATCCTCAAACGAAGAGAAACTTCAGGCGGCCGCGGTAGCCGAGATCGTAAAACTGGTTGACTGTGGTGCGGCGATATTCGTATCCGAACTTCAGGTTATGTTTTCCGCTGTTGTAGCCGAGGTTGGTGAAGTACTGCAAGTTGGTATCAAAGCGGTGGCGCGGGATGGAGTTATTTCCGCCCAGGCCGCTGGTGCCATCGCTAAAGCTGATCTGCGGCAGGCCGAAATCCTGCGGGTTGGTGACGCCGGTGTTCAAACCGATGCTGTTGGGATTAAAGCTCTGGTCCTGCGGGAAAAAGCCCTCCGCAAAACGATTCCAGCCGCCGCGAATCTCCAGCAACAATTTCGGCGAAAGCAGATGCGTATAAGACAGCGACAGCACCTGAACGCGCGTGGGCGTGGTGGTGTTGAAGCCGGGCACGGTGGTGCCGCCGCCCAGCGCCAGGGGGAAGCTCTGGTCGCTGTCGCCATAGAAATAGCGCGCGGTCAGAAGATCAGAACCTTCGCCGTGGCCAAAGTGCTGGTCGATTTTGAAAATCAGGCTGTCCACACGATTCTTGAAAGGATCCGTAACCTGGACTGTGGCGTTGTCTGTACCGTGATCTCCAACCGCGGGAAGCGGAATTCCCCAGGGGTTGCGCGCCAGTAATTTCGCGATCACCGGATTGATCGCAGCCGCTCCGCCCGGAGCAGCATTCACACGTGCCTGCGACGGTACGCTGGAAATACCCGGCAAGCCGCCGCTCTCGCGCCATCCTTCATACGCGACGAACCAAAATGTGCGGTCTTTTACCAGAGGGCCGCCCAGCGATCCGCCATATTGGTTGTTGTGGAATGCGTCCTGCGGAGTCTTCAGGCCAGTATTAGGGTCGACCTTGAAGTTAAAAGCATTGCGGGCGTCGAATGCATTGTTGCGGAAATATTCAAACACCGAGCCGTGAATCGTGTTGGTGCCGGACTTGGTAACAATATTTACCACCGCGCCGGAATTGCGTCCGTATTCCGGCTCCATGTTGGAGAGAATGCCGATCTCTTCCAGCGCGTCGATGGGCAGCAGCGTAGCCGGTGTGCCGAAAACGCCGGCTTCATTGATGGCCGGATCATTGCGATAACCGTCATTCATGTCGGTGCCGTCGAGCAGATAATTGTTGGAGCGGCCGCGATTGCCGTTGATGCTGAAGGTGCCGAACGACCCGGGCGAGTCGCTGTCGCCATTGGGATCAGAGGCCGAGCCGGGAACCAGAGTAAGCAGTTTGGCAAAGTCGCCGCCGTTGATCGGGAGATTGGCCAGCTGGTTCGCTTGAATCGTTCCGCCCATGGTGTTGCCGGTGGTATCGATGATGGGCGCTTCCGCTGTTACAACCACTTCCTGCTTGACTTCGCCGGGAACCAGTTGAACGTCAGCCCGCGTGTTCGACGGATACGGCAACGCCGACGCCGTTTGTCACCTTGGCGCCAAAACCAGCCCTGCTTACGCTCACGCTGTACGTGCCCAGCGGCAGCTCAGTAAAGAGATAGTCGCCCTGATCGTTGGTGGTGGCAGTGCGGGTGAGGCCAGTGTCCGCGCTTTTTACCGTGACATTCGCGCCGATCACGGCAGCGCCGCTTGAATCAGTCACCGTTCCCTGGATTCCACCGCGGAAAGTCTGCGCTAACAACGTTTGCGTAAACAAGGTGGCGGAAAGGCACAGCAAAAGGACTACAGAGAAAAATCCGGAAGAGAGAGTTCTCATCGCGTCAAACCTCACAAGTTGAGATTGGCTGGCGAGAGGATTATACCGCCCGTAGCCCCTCCCCCCTACCTCAACTAGGATTCCAAACGGTTTATGCGAATCATCCCCGGGGATAACCGTGTGTTGAGCTGCACCCCTCCGGTATTCCCACCGTTCGACCTTGGCTGTTCTCCGCGTCTCCGCACCTTCGTGATAGGTTTTGCCTTTCCGATCACGCGCGATCTCCCGATCTTCTTCCGATCAGTGTCATCCGTGTGAATCAGTGGTAAGGTTTTGCCTTTCTGATGTCGACGATTCCTGGGTTTTCAATCTCGGCGATTTTTGGCAATCATCATGGCAACTTTGGCAATCTCGCTTACCCCCGCCCCCGCCATTTTCAACTCTTGTTGCAAACAAAAGACTTTCGTCAATCGACGCTTGGGTGATCCTCGCGTGGCCCTTGGGTGACGCTTGGGTGGCCCTTGGGTGGCCCAAGGGCCATCCAAGCCCAGACCCAATCCCAATCGGCAGAGGGTCGCAAGCCTTTCCAAGTACCAAGAACCAACTACCAAATACCGTATGCCGGCTAATTGCCAATTGCTGACTGCTATTTGCTTTTTTCAAAGATCGATACAGCGTTCCCAGCCCTGAGGCGGTGCTAGAGGGTAGAGCATTTCTATATCAAAATCAATTGCGAATTAGTACATCTTGAGCTGTCCTGGCGGCGTCCGAGCCGCCAAGCGAAATCCTGAGCGAAGTCGAAGGATCTTTGACAAAGCAACTCTGCGGAAACATATGAATTTTCTGAACGCTCCAGCGGGTGCCTCGACCTCAAATCACCATCCCTCGAATCACGATTCTCGAATCACGATTACATCACATTAAAGACCGCCGGCAGCAATGAAGCAGGTTCTCTTCACTGCCGCCGACGGTCTGGCACTGTTGGGGCGTCACCGCTCATCCCCAGGATCCCATCAGCACGCGGTCAAATTCTTTTTCCTGCTCGGTGCGCTGGTCGTCACGCTGGGGCTTTGCGCTCTTCTGTTTCTTGTCTTTTTGCGTGTAAGCGGCGCAGCCCTCTTGCTGGCTGGTTGCGGAAGCGGCGGCTGCGTCGTTGGACTTGGGCTGGTCGGCGGCAAAAGCCGAGATGGATGTGGCCAGAGTTGCGAGTGTCAGTAAGCGGATCAGAGTGCTTTTCATTTGAGTTTCTCCTATTCTCTTTTGCAATGTATGAAGGCATCGTGTGATTGCCTTGCGATGTACACCATGCAAAACCGGATAGGAGCGCGTTTATTCCGGGACGCGGAAGGAGAATATTTTTTGCGAAAGCGGGAATAAAGCGGAGAGACAGGTTTCTGATTAAATTGAAATGACTCCTAATTGTGTGCCGCTTCGCTTTGCTGCGCGACGACCTCCACCCCCGCCAAGCCAAGATCGGGCTCGCCGGGGACCCCGGATCTCCACCCCGCCACGCGGAGCGCGCGTCGGGGACCCCGGGCCTGCGGCGCAGGGAGGAAATTATTTTGCGCGTCTTTACGGCACGACTGAAGTCGTGTCCTGACTTGTCTCGCGGGACTGAGAGATGGAGGGATAATATGTCTTCTAGTTATATAGCAGCAACTATTGACACGCCACTGGCCTACTTATATGTTTGAAAGCAGAGTTGAAGCCACGTGGGTAAGGTAATTGTTGACGTCTACAACTTTGAAATTGACTGCAACACAGCTTGCTGGCAGTCCCTATTCTCACCCCTTTGGAGGCCCGGAAAAATCATCTTCAGAAAAGAAAGGTTACTATGCGATCGAGATTGATTCTCTTGATGTTGGCGGTGTCGCTCGCCAAGAGCCAACAGCAGATGAGCCATGAGGAACAGGTAGCGCGCACGACCTACGCCCGGTTGTCCTATGCCGTACAAGTCAACGAAGTGCATAAAGCGATTACCGATTTTGCCAAGGACAAAATGCTCGACAACGCAACGTTAGGCCAACGCTTAAAAGCCGCGGAATTAACCTTTGTGTTGAGTGACTTCAAGGTTGGCAATGTTACTGATGCCGACATTGGCCGGACAAAGTACGCTGACCTCGTAACGAAACCATCAGGCGATTCGCTTGACATCGCGCATGGATATTCAACTTTTGGCACGGACAGTCCTGCGGATGGCTCTCGTATACCCCAGCAGACTAAATCAGTCATTGCCACAGTACAGTGGCACGGTTCCCAAACAATACAGGAGGATTGGGAGCAACCCTGGGCGAAGCTGCTCCCAATGCTTGAAAATTCCAGCTGGTTTACGAGATACGCTTCTTTCAAGGTAATAGTGAGCTTCCAGGGCCGTTCACGCGAATATCGAGCAATGTTCCTATTCGGACGCGATCCGAGAACCGGAGCAGAATATATCGTCCCAGGTGACACGGTGGCTGGGCTTACCGGCGCGCTTCACTTCTTCGCAACAAATAATGCTTACCCAGAAGCGCTCATTGAAGGGGGAGTAGGAAGAGATATCCCTGCTGTTCATGACTGGCTCAGCAGGCAAGTATCCCCCGGCAAATCGCATGATGATAACTGTGATCCCGTTACGGCTAAGTGCGGCGTAACTCTCCAAGATCTACAAAAGCTGGAAAAGTTGAAGAAGCACACGCGCCATATCCAGGCTGTACCTCGGCATAGAGCTGACCCTCCACGGCTGCTGGACGTCAGCTTTCAACCACCTTTACTGCCCATGATTCAAGCGAGTTCGCCGACAGACTGCTCAGGGTTCAGCACATCTAGTCCTCACACGGGGTTTATTCAGGAATTTTCAAGACACGGTAATCCCGGCCCCGACTCTAACCATACATTGGTGGATCTGGCTCAGACTTCCTGTACCTATAGCGACAGCGCCAGTAGTACCTGTAACACAGCATGCAATGTGACCGTTTCTAGCTCGAGTATAGGGGATACGGGCCCAGTGACAGGATTTTGTCATGCGGTGAACAAGGCGACGAAGAACGACACCCAGAATGGAACAGGCGCAGGCGCAGATTGCGGCGGCGGGGTCGGCGGGGGTGTGAAGGAGTGCCTAGGATGTTTGTGCAGCGTGTCCGTTTCCATCAGTAATAATGGAGCTTCGGTCTCGATTAGCAGTGACGGTTTCTTTACTGCAAATGATGGCCTGGGACAAAGGTGCGCTGCGATGGCAAATCCCCAGGCGACACCTACTCCCCCACCACCCCCGCCTCCGCCGCAGCCCTGTACTGCTCCCCCGGGCAGCCACTTCAGATCAGATCAATCGGGAGATCCCACGGATCCCTCCAATTGCAGTCCGATCATTGTTGATCTGACAGGAGACGGCTTCTTTCTTACCAGCGCGGCGAATGGGGTGAAGTTTGATATTGCCAACACCGGAGTTCCGATCCAGATAGCATGGACCGCTAATGCAAATAATGCGTTCCTGGTGCTCGACCGCAATGGGAACGGCGTCATCAATAGCGGAGCGGAGCTATTCGGCAACTTCACACTCCAACCAGCGTCCGCTCATCCGAACGGCTTTCTTGCGCTGGCGCAGTATGACTCCAACGGAGATGGCGTAATCGACGCCAAAGATCCCATCTTTTCCCAGTTGCGACTCTGGGTAGATGCAAATCATGATGGCATTTCGCAACCGGGAGAATTGCATACCCTTTCCGAAATGGGTGTCTTTTCCATCAGCCTGGACTATTCCTTATCCAGTCGAACGGACGAGTTTGGCAATGTGTTCCGCTACAAGGCGAAAATAAATCAGGGGCTAAATGGAAATTCCGATGTCGGCAAAAAAGCCTACGACGTGTTTTTTGTGAGTCAGTAAGCCCAATCTATATTTCGTCAATCGGCGCGACACACCATGTCGCGCCTTTTAACATGGGCGGCGGCAGGCAGGCCGTATTGTTCCGCGGCCCTACGTTGTCAAGATGTCCTATTTCGTGATTGATTCCATGCAGGAATTCCGTACCCTATGGCACCGCCTCAGGAACAGCACTTAGCCATTAGCAGAAAAGCAAAGCCGCCACAGGCCAGCGCCAAAGCGCGGCCCATGCAATATTCCCTTTCGCGGCCATAAAGAGCCGCGCTTCCACCGAAATCGAAAACAACTCTCGACCACGGCGTTCCTGACCTACAGGGCGTTTGCAGACAAACATGGAATATGCTTCCAGTCCCCAATGAGCAGCGGAGCAGGTCCCTCCGGTCCTGCTCGCAAGCTGAAGAAAGCGCTTGCTCGCGGACGGACCTGTCGGGATGACACCTGTAAGATGGCTAAATTTTCCAAAGTTTCCCCAAAAAACCATATGTTTCCGTAAGGTGCGTTTGTCAAGATGTACTATTTCGCGATTGAAATTTAGGCGAAAATGCTCTACCCTCTAGCACCGGCTCAGGGCTGGGAAGCGTGCAGGTCTTTGACAATTTAGCAGCTAGCAATTAGCAACTGGCAACCAGCCGGAAAAACCGAACCCTTTCGGTAAGGTTCGCGCCAACCTACGCCAATCTGGGATGACCTGGGATGTAGTGGGATGACCAGGGAGGGGGTAGCCGTGCAAAGCACGGCTATCGCCGAGGCACGTGATCCGACATCGAAATGGGATGGCTTGGGATGTCAAGATATAACTCGTTTGGAATCCTAGTTGACGGCCAGGGGGAGGGGTGGGCGCGCAGAGCGCGCCTGATCGGGGGATCGCGCGTGATCCGGTGATCGGAAGCCCCAAAACCTTTAACCACAGAGGACACCCGTTCGACTCGCAAGGCTCGCTCAGGGCAGGCTGCGGAACGCAGAGGAAAGCCGGAGTCCCTAGTGCGCCATGGCTCCCGGCCCACCACCACCCTTCGGGGCCTTCTTCATAATCAGAATAAGCGGCAGGCAGGCGGCGAACATGATTGCCAGAAGAAAGAAGACGTCGACATATCCCATCATGGCGGCCTGTTGCTGGACCATGCCGAAGAGTCCGGCAGCGGCTTGTTTGGTGGCGGTGGCGGCGTCCATGCCGCGAGCCATAAAAGCGGCTTTCATCTGGGCCATCATGCTTTGTGCCAGCGGATTGTAGGGAGTTACGTTTGCCCCAAGGGTATTCGTGTGGATCTGGGCGTGGCGCGATGAAATTGTGGTCACGCTGGCAATGCCAATACTGGCGCCGATGTTGCGCATAAGATTGAACAGGCTGGTGGCGTTGCCCATTTGCTCTTTGGGAATCAGGCCGTTGGTGATGGTGGTGAGCGGCACAAACAGCAGGCCCATCGACATGCCCTGCAAAAGCTGCGGCCAGAAGATGTCCCAGTAACCGGCGTTCAGGTTGAGCCGGGAGAGCTGGTAAATGCTGAACGACGAAATAATCAGACCGGCGGCCAGCAGTTTGCGCGCTTCGATTTTGCCCATGAGAATGCCGACAATCGGCATAAAGAGGAAAGAGCCCAGGCCGCGTGGAAGCATGGCCATGCCGGCTTCCAGAGCGGAGTATCCCATGAGCGTTTGCAGCCAGAGTGGAAGCAAGACGGTGCTGCCATACAGGACAAATCCCAGCACGGTCATAAGAAAGACACCGGTGGCGTAGGTGCGGTTTTTAAAGATTCGCAGTTGCACCACGGGATGCTCAGTGACCAGTTCTCGCACCAGGAAGAACACGAATCCGACGGCGCAGAGAATGCCCAGAATAAGAATGAAGTGCGAAGCAAACCAGTCTTCTTCCTGGCCTTTATCGAGCATGATCTGCAGCGCGCCGATGCCGAGCGCGAGGTAGCCGATGCCCCAGTAATCAATGCCGCCTTCACCGCGCTTGATGTATGGCGGATCGTGAATGAACAGCAGGGCCATGATGACGGCCGCGATCCCGATAGGAATGTTGATATAGAACAGCCAGCGCCAGCAATAACTTTCAGTGATCCAGCCGCCGAGCACGGGACCAAGCATGGGCGCCACCACGATGCCGAGCGCCCAGAATGCCATGGCTTTGGCGCGCTTCTCCGGGGGGAAGGCTTCCATCAGGATGGCCTGCGAGAGCGGTTGCAGGCCTCCGCCGGTTGCGCCCTGGAGCACGCGGAAGATGATGAGCAGTGGAAGGTTCGGCGCGATGCCGCAGAGAAAGGAAAAAACAGTAAAGCCGCCGACCGACACCAGCAGAATGTTGCGACGGCCAAAGTAATTGCCGAGCCATCCGGTAAGCGGCAGCACAATGGCGTTCGCGACCAGGTAAGAAGTCAAGACCCAGGTTGCCTCTTCCGGCGTAACGGAAAGGCTGCCGGCAATGTGCTGCAGCGACACGTTCACCACTGTGGTGTCCAGCACTTCCATAAAAGTGCCGAGCATCACCGAAATGGCGATGATCCACGGATTGATGACTGGCTTGCTTTCCATTGTTTTTGTCGCTGCGCTCCAGACCGCTAAACCACCCTGCATGACTCTGGCGGTCTGCTTCTCCCGTTGCAAGCCGCTCTCGCGTTGTGAACGGTTTGCTAGCTGCCAATTGCTAATTGCCAACTGCTATTAAATGGTTCGGCTAATTATTGCTACTTCGTGAACACTGTCGGCTCTACTGACATGCCCGGACGAAGTTGATGGTTCGGGTCCTGATCTTTATCAAAGCGGATGCGGATCGGAATGCGCTGTACCACCTTTACGTAATTGCCGGTTGCGTTTTCGGGCGGAAGCAGGCTAAATCGGGCCCCCGTTGCGCCTCCTATTGATTCAACGGTGCCACTAAATTCTTTTCCATAAGCATCAACTTTGACCTTGGCCTTTTGTCCGACTTTCATTCCACGGAGCTGCGTTTCTTTAAAGTTTGCGGTGGTCCAGATGTCGTCAAGGTTCACGATGGAAAACAGCGGCTGGCCGGATTGCACGGTTTGTCCCGGCTCAACGCTGCGCTTGCTGAGAACACCGGTCACCGGCGCGACGATTTTTGTGTACTGGAGATTAAGTTCGGCTTGTGCCAGAGCAGAAGCAGCGCGCTGCACTTCAGCGGTAGCCGCTCCGGCGCGCGCGCGCGTAACTTTGAGCTGCTCAGGGACAGTACGCGCGCCTACGGCCTGGGCCGAGGCCTGAGCCGCACGGCTTTCAGCGCTGGCGATCGCAGCGGTCGCGGCTTCTACATTGGCTTTTGCTGAGTTGTAAGCGGCAACCGAAGCGTCATATTGCTGATGCGAGATCTCATCTTTTGCGATGAGCATCTCCATGCGCTTCAGGTCGGCAGACACTTTAGCAAAGTTGGATTGTGCGTCATTGAGCCTGGCCTTGGCCGATTCAATGTCTCGTCCCGCGCCTATCACGCCGGCATCGGCGGCCACAAGCTGACTTGAACTCGTGGTCTGGGTGAGCGGCACGCCTACGTTAGCTGCGGTCGCATTAGCTTGAGCGTTGGCCAGATCAGCGCGCGCCCGGTCCACGGCAACCTGGTAGTCCTTGGGATCAAGTTCCACCAGCAAGGTCCCGGCCTGCACCACTTCATTATCGTCATGCAGCACGTTTACTACCGTGCCGGTAACGCGCGGGCTAATGGGATTGATGTGGCCGTCGATCTGAGCGTCATCGGTGGATTCACGAACGGAGTAATACTGCCAAATAAAAAAACCGCCGATCAGAAGAAGAATTACCACTGCAGCGATAAGCCACTTGGCTCGCGGATGCGAGCGGAAGAATCCCACGGCGCGAGTATCGGCCACCCGCCGCTCCTTGCCTGCGCGACGCTCGTCGTCGTTCTCAGGCGTCTCCACTTCTGTGCGGACAGGCTCCTTCACGTCTTCTTCCACTTCATACTGCGATATATTAATCGGGTCAGCCACCTTATTTTCCTCCCAAAAACGCTCGCGTCCGCTGCTCCGCCTCACCCAGGGCGCGCACCAGCGTCAGCTTGGCTACATTGTTCTGATACAGTGCCTGAATGTGGTTTTCATTCGCGCCGGCAACCGCTTCCTGCGCCTGCACCACTTCAAGGCTTCCGGAAACGCCGGCTTTGTAGCGGTCCTGCGCTTCCTTCAATTGTTCGGCCGCCAGACCAATCTGCTGATTGGCCACGGCAACCTGATCGTCAGAGGCCTTCACGTCCAGCAGCGCTGAACGGATTTCATACTCAACGCGGCCACGCAGATTTTCCAGCTGCAAGCGCTCCTGCCGCAGCAAAGCAGCTGCCTGATCGACGTCAGCTTTTACCTTGCCGCCTTGAAAGATCGGTATGCGCACGCCAGCGGAAATAGCGTAAGTGACTTCAGCGCTTCCGGGCGCGGGCCCAATGAAGCCAGTCTGCCCGTTGAGTTCCACAGTCGGAAGCGCTTCGCCTTTGGAGGCTTTCACTGCAAGTTCGGCCGAACGGACGCGCGATTCTGCCGCCCGAAATTCCGGGCGAACCTGGTACGCATGGGCCAACGCTTCTTCCAGATTCATGGCGGTGAGCGGCGCGTACGGCACATTGTCAGAGAGTTGAAACTGTTGCGCCACCGGTATCCCGATGGTCCGGGCGAGCGACATCTTCTGCTGCTCAAACTGGTTCTGCGCTGCGAGCACTCGCTGCTGTAGCGTCTGCATCTGCACTTGCGAGCGCAAAACATCAATGCCCGCGGCTACGCCGGCCTTTTTCAAGTCCTGCGTTTGCTGAAAAATCGTTTGCGCCGTATTGAGCTGGGCTTTGGTGGTTTCCAGTCGCGCGGCGCTGGCCACCGTCAGCAAATATTGGTTACCCACCAGCAGCACCACGAGTTCGCGCGCGTCCTGCACTGTGAACTTTGCCGCTTTTTCATTTTCAGAAGCCGCGCGGACCTTGTTGATGGCGTTGAAGTCAAGCAATGTTTCGCTCATGTTGGCATGAGCGTCGAAAATCCCGAACGGCCCCACCACAGGCGACTTCAATCCTGCCGGCAGCGGAATGCCAAAGGCCGCCAGATTGATTTGGTTCAACGAATCGCTAGCGCTGCCGGAAATGTTAGGCAGCAACGCGCTCAACTGGCGGCGATATTGAGCTCGCGCGAGATCGGTCTGCTGCTGGGAAAGCAGCAGGCCAAGGTTGTGCTTGAGCCCGCGATCAATCGCGTCCAGCAGGGAGAGCTGGATCACTCCGGGAATCAGTTTGTCCACTGTTCCACTGCCGCTGAACGACTCAACCGACGGCGGCAGCGCGGTATTCACCGCTGGCGTCTGGCGGTCTGTGGCCGGTGCTGGTGTCGCGCCTGAGCCAGGAAGTTGGGCAGCGGAAGAAAGCGTAGCCAGCAATATGAATGAAACCACCAGAACATTGTGCGTCCGCATGTTTATCTTATTCACGAGGTATCGGGTTTTAGATGCGTTTTGGTTAGTGCAGGAAGCGGGATTCACCTCTCGCCAATATGCATATAGATGTGTCAAGAAATCACCCAAAAAACGGAATGCGGCCAGCATTAAAATGAATTAATTAACCAGTTAGTTAGATTATCAGCCAGCCGATGGAGATGCAAATTACCTTCGCCAGTTAGGGTTTACGGCCTTGCAAGCGGCATAAAAGAAAAATGGCGCCGCTTACGAGCGGCGCCATCCCATTGCAAATGGATTACGGGCGAGAAGGGCACTGCCTTGAAGGGGTCGTCAAAATGGTTTCATCGGGGAAGCTATACGCGCCATCGATTGCATCCGATGGACTCTTCCTTGAGAACCATTGCAGCAACGCTTCAGTTTGCGGATGGTAGGTAAACCCGTCAATGGTGACCGGGAACCCGGCATTAGCAAAAACTTCTACCGGATCGCCTGTCTCAAGGTTGCTTTGGCAAGCAGTGTTAGAGCCGGGGAACAACCAGCTCGGGGTCGCATTGTTAATGAATGGATCATTCATCCATTCCGATATTTCATGGCTCAGTGCCACTACGTCAGAAAACGTGCCGCCGAAAATCCCTGTGCCAGCCCAGCTTGCCCAGGCAAAAGTTTGTACCGCCGGCTTGTTGCCGTCAGTAACGGCGTCAAAAGCCGTGTGGAAACCAACGATACAGCAATTGTTGATGCTGGCATTTGTTCCCAGAAACACACGGTTCGTCAGCGCGATCGGAAGAGCGTCCACATCCAGCTTTTCCAATTGAATAATTGTATTCAATTGTGAGATGAAGAAGCCCGTATCGATCACGGCAAAGAGCTCTTGTGTTCCACGAGTAATAAAGAGCTGGCCGATTCTGGTGTTCGCGGGTACTTCGATTTGCACAGGCGTAAGATTACGCGGTCTGTCCAAAAGGGTATGCCAGTCAGGCTTCATGATGCTGAAGAATTCGGCTCTCTGTACCGCGTCACCAAACTGGGTAAATCCGCTACGATAGCCGGAATCTTGGAAATTCGGCGAGTTCCGGATGGCAGGCAGCAGTGGCGCAACATCCAGCACAATGTTGTTGCCCTGGGCATCCACAAAGCCATCAAAGAAAAGTGAGATGGAAATAAACTGGGTTTCCACTTTCGTGGTGTCGCCCTTCTGGGGCGCTCTTCCTACCATGGTGAATGGAAAAACCGTACCATTGAAGGTAAAAGAACTGGAGAAGTTAGGAACCGAGCGGATCCGTCCTTGGCTCATGCCGCTTTTGGAATCGGCTGACATTTTATTGGCGCCGGGAATATCAAACTGTAATTGCGCGCCTGCGTCAGTCATGGCAGTGTCATCTACAACGATTGGCTGGATCGGAACTTTGATGGTTCCATCCGGAGCGATTTGGCTGAAGCACAAAGGTGAGGCTACAAGTAAAAGAAACAGCACGGCGTAGAGGGAAATTTTCATTTGCTGACATCTCCTGGAGGAAGGGCCCGGCGGCCCAGAGTGCAGGCTTTCCGAGTAGAACCTGGCGGGGATCAACATACACCTGTTCTGTATTTTCCGCAATGACAATTGAATAAAGGTCATTTGTTCAGGGGCTGGCGGACCGCGCTTTTGCGGTTTGCGGGCCATTCCGATTTGCTTCGTAGTCTGGAGGTGCGCCAAATCGACAGAAAAGGCAAAAGGCACTACATATCATAATATGTAGTGCCTTTGCGTGATTTGCAACTAGATGCTTAGTGGCAAATAATTGCAGGCGTAGTCAATGCTGTCAGGTCAGGGTAGCTATATGCACCGTGAACAGCATCCGACGGGACCGTCTCTGCAAACCATTGCAACAACGCCTCTGTCTGCGGATGGTAGGTAGTTGCCACACCCTTGTTCTTCAGCGTTACCGGGAACGTAGCATTCGCCAATACTTCCACCGGATCGCCAGTTTCCAGGTTACCTTGGCAGACTCCAGGCTCGCCCGGGAACTGCCAAACCGGCGTAATGTTGTTGACGAAAGGATCGTTGAACGTCTCAGCGATCTCGTGGCTGATCGCGGTCACATCTTCAAATCCGCCGCCGAAAATGCCAGGGGAAATCCAGCTGGCGAACTGCGTGAGCCAACGGCTCTCCGGCACTGCGCCATCCGTGAAATAAGTGTGGAAACCCAGCACGCAGCAGCTGCCGCGCTGTCCGGGATTGTTGGGATTGAACGAATACAGGAAAGTGTTGGGAAGCAACGGGAGATTGAATGCATCCGTAGTAAAGTTGCCCGCGTCAATTTCATTGTTCACGATAATGCCAAGCTGCTGGTTGAAGAACAGGTTCAGCATCAGCACAAAGCGGTGACCATCTGCGGCTAGACCAGATTGATAATTGATGGCCTGTACCACCACGCCACGCGACCGGACCAACACGAATTTCGGGACTGTAATCGTGATGCTGTCCACCAGCGTGGGGCTCAACTCTGTGTGCCAGTTGGGAGTCATCGAACTAACGAACTCGGCGCGCTGAATGGCGTCCGAGAACTGTGTCGGTTCGCCGGGGATTCCCGCGCTGCCATCATGCTCATACTTAAACCGCTGGAAATTTGGAGAGTTCAATGCGGGCTGAACAAATTCTCCGGCATCCACTGTGTCAAAAAGGGTTCCGTCAGCGTTCAACAGTCGTAGGGAGACGGCAACAATCTTGGTGGGAATTGTGGTGGTATGGCCAAGTGACGGATCATTGCCGACCATCGTGTAAGGAAAGGTTTTTCCGCCAAAGGTAAATGACCTGCTGAAATTCGGCACTGAGATAACGTTGGGAACGCCGCCAGGATTGCCGGCAATGCTTGAAGGTCCGTTGGTGGAATCGTCAGCTACCAATTCTGAAGGCACGCTGTGAATCATTTGCGGTGTGATGGAGTGAATTTCACCGCTGGACGAATTTGAGCTGAAGCCTACCTGGGCCTGAGCTGAATCTGTGAGGTTTTGGGCAAACGAACTTCCTACCATGCCGAGCGCGAGCAGCGCGCTCAGACAAATCGATTTCCTGACCATATCTTGTGTATCTCCTGAATTGAGGGTGGCAAAAGCAAATACAAACGTTGACAGCTATTTCCGCGCGCTTGTCCGCTTCATTCCGGAAGGGGGAGACATCGAGCAATGCGCAAGGAGTAACTCACGATACCTTGTGGACCCTTTGCCTGTAAATAGCAAAATGCGGGAATCATGCGATTTTTATTGGGGTTTACCGCACTGCGCCTCTAATCCATGATCGCTTAACCCGCTGGATGTGGTTGGACCGACACTGCCAGAAAAGCGAATCCAGACCCACCCAGTGGCGCCATCTCGACAGCTAATCGCCCGTTTCTAAAAAGGTTAGTGTTCTCACCTCGAGATGCATCTAATGGGCAGATGCCAGACGATCCTCCTCAAACTGCTGTCAGCGGCCTTAATTCCAGATGGCCTGATTCCCTGCGCGCCCTTCGTCATCGCAACTATCAATTATTTTTTGCCGGCCAGTTAATTTCGCTCATTGGCACTTGGATGGACCAAGTGGCTGAAGCCTGGCTGGTGTATCGTCTTACGGGATCGGCGCTACTACTGGGAACAGTAGCATTTGCCTCGCAGATCCCCGTTTTCCTGTTGGCTCCGATTGGTGGCGCCTTGGCAGACCGGGTTGACCGCCGAAAAATCCTGATTGCCACCCAATCGGCCATGATGTTGCTCACGTTCGTGCTGGCCTGGCTTACGCTTTCGCATTACATACAGATCTGGCAAATCGTCACGCTGGCCGCCCTTACCGGCGTGGTCAACGCGATTGATCTGCCTGCCCGCCAGGCGTTTGTGGTCGATATGGTCTCACGCGCCGATCTGGTCAATGCTATTGCGCTCAATTCGTCCATGTTTAACGGTGCGCGTGTGGTAGGACCGGCTCTTGCGGGCATCGTGGTTGCGGCGATCGGTGAAGGCTGGTGCTTCTTTGCCAATGGCGTTAGCTTCTTGGCGGTCATTGCGGGCCTGGCCCTGATGAAGATGGACCGGCCGCGCATGGCAATCGAAGGATCTGCTCTTGAAAATATCATCGAGGGCTTTCGCTTTGTCGCTCAAAGCGCCCCGGTCCGCGCACTTATGTTGCTGCTGGGCCTGGTGAGTTTTACCGCCATGCCTTATGCGGTGCTCATGCCGCTCTTTGCTGACAAGATCCTCCACGGAGGCGCGCAGGCCCTGGGCTTGCTCATGGGTTGCTCCGGCATTGGCGCGCTCTGCGGAGCGCTGACCCTGGCGATGAGGAAGAGCCTCAAGGGGCTGAGCGTCTGGGTAGCAGTTTCGTGCGCCGGCTTTGGCCTGACTCTGCTGCTGTTTTCCTTCTCGCGGACGCTTTGGCTTTCCGCGGTGCTGCTGGTCCCTACCGGCTTCTGCATGATGATTCAGATGGCCTCCTCCAACACGCTGATTCAGAGCATGGTTCCTGACCGCCTGCGCGGACGCGTGATGTCTGTCTATGCCATGACTTTTATGGGTATGGCCCCTATGGGCGCCCTTCTGGCCGGAAGCCTGGCCCATAAATTAGGCGCACCCATGACGGTTGGAATCGGTGGTGTGGTGGCGATTATGGGAGCCGCTGTTTTCGGATCCAAGCTGCCTGTTATCCGGCCCGCTGCGCGGGAGATGATTGTGGCTCAGCAGATGTCAGGCGGCGCTCCAGCGGAGGAGATGACCGGGAGAGTTTTTGCCAAGACCGGCGAAGAAACGTCCCCAATTCCCGAACCGCAAACAACGTCATTCAAGGGTTAGGTCCCGACCTTCTTCAGCAAGGCAATCTGTCCCGAGTGATAGACCGCATGCTGCGTCATGCTCTGGAACAGCCGATAAAAATTGTATGTCCTGCCGGGGACTGTGGATTCAAGACGGTCATCGCTGAATCCCTTGATCGCCTCGACAAATTTCAGACTGCTGTTGAAGAATGACTGCAACGCGTCTTGCCATGCCTGCTCGTCTTTCCCGGTTACTGGCGGCCAGTCCAATTCCTTAGGCATGGCCGGCCATGGCGGAATCGGAGTTCCTTGCACCGCGCCGACAGCGAGTTTGCACCACGCTTCCACGTGTAACACCAGTTCCCAGATGGAATGGGCATTCGGGATGGGATGGGCTTGCGCCTGCTCGGACGTAACGCCGTTGAGAATCTCACGAACTGAGTCTCCGTACCACGCTTCTCCGTTGATCGTTGACTCCAGCTGATAGGCGATGCGATTGCATTCTGTATTCATGTCTTAAACCACGGAGGACACAGAAAGCACAGAGGTTCTGCGATTCCAAATCTTCTCCGTGCCTCCGTGTCTCCGTGGTGAGATTTTGGGTTATGCGCGAACGTACTTCCCTGCCTCAATCAATCGCGTCGCAATTTGCTGGGTCAAGGCGATCACGTTGAACGGCTCATGCTTGAACAGGCGACGCAAAATAACCATCTGCGTGCGCAGCATGTCGCCTTCTGAAACCGCCGCAACAACCTTTTTGGCCGCCGCTTCGATCTTGTCCATGGAGTTGGTCAGGCTGACCTGGGCCATGGCAACAGCCAGAGCCGTCTTCGCTTCACCCTGCCGCTCGATCAGCTTCTGCGTGCGCAGCACTACGGAATCCATGGCGAAAATTTCAATCACCATGTCTGCAATGGCGGAAAGTATTTCCTGCTGCTGCTCAATCGCCGCCATGTATTTCTGCACTGCCGCTCCGGCCAGCATCAGCGCGGCTTTCTTGGCATTGCTCACCAGGGTGCGTTCGGCCGCCAGCGGGCCTTCCAGCGGCTCCGCCGAACTTGGGCCTGACATGATTTCGTCCGTCAGCTTCTTGATCGCCGGCATGAGCGGCAGCTGCCCTTTCATCGCACGTTTCAGGAGCCATCCGGTAATGATCATGCGATTGATTTCGTTCGTGCCTTCAAAGATACGATTCACGCGCGAGTCGCGATACGCCCGTTCCGCCGGATACTCTTCCACGAAACCGTAGCCGCCATAAATCTGGACCGTTTCGTCCACGACGTAATCAAGCATCTCCGAGCCAAACACTTTCAGAATGGAGCACTCGACTGCGTACTCTTCAATGCCTTTGGCTGTCTCTTTGTAAACGTCGGGTGAGTTCTTGTCGATATCTGACATCGCCGAGTCGATCATGCCGACCGTGCGGTAAGACATGCACTCACCGGTGTAAATCCCGGCTGCCATGTTCGCCAATTTCTCCTGGATGATGCCGAAATCAGCCAGCGTCTTGCCGAATGCTTTGCGCTGCTTGGCATAGCCAATCGCATTATTGAGCGAGTTGCGCGCGCCGCCCACCACGCCCGCGCCAAGCTTGTAGCGCCCGATGTTCAGCGTGTTGAAGGCGATCACATGGCCTTTGCCGATTTCGCCCAGCAGATTCTCTTTGGGCACGCGGCAGTCATTCAGGATGATCGGCGTGGTCGATGATCCGCGGATGCCCAGCTTCTTTTCTTCCGCGCCTGACGAGAATCCGGGGAATGTACGCTCGACGATGAACGCGCTGAACTTCTCGCCATCGACCTTGGCAAAGATAATCACCACATCGGCAAAGCCGCCGTTGGTGATCCACATCTTCTCGCCGTTCAGGATCCACTCTTTACCGTCGGGCGAGAGCACGGCCTTGGTGCGCGCATTCATAGCGTCCGAGGCCGACGTGGATTCAGACAGTGCATAAGCAGCAATCAACTCGCCGGTCGCCAGCTTAGGGAGATACTGTGCCTTCTGCGCTGGCGTGCCGAAATAAACGATCGGCAGCGTGCCGATGCCGGTGTGTCCGCCGAACGCCACGCTGAAGCTGCCGGAAACGGACAGATGCTCGGCGATAATGGCCGACGAAATCTTGTCCATGTCCGAGCCGCCATACTGCTCCGGGATATCAACATTTGCAATGCCGATTTCGCAGGCCTTCCGGATCAGCCCGCGCGTGACCGCAAATTCCTTGTGCTCGATCTTTTCTGCGTTGGGCAGAATCTCATTGCGGGCAAAGTCCTGCGTGGTCTGCGCAATCTGCTGATGCTCTTCGCTCAGGTCTTCCAGGGTAAAGACCTGGTCAGTTGCATGCTCTTCAATGAGAAAACTTCCGCCCGCCAGTTTGATTTTGTTTGGGACTGTTGCTGTAGCCATGATCTCTCCTCAGAACTTCTCACCACGGAGGCACTGAGACACGGAGAAGAACAAAACATATTTTTCATTTTCTCCGTGCCTCTGTGTCTCCGTGGTGGATGCTATTAATTCAAATTCTCGAAAATCCCCGCCGCACCCATGCCGCCGCCGATGCACATCGTCACGATTCCGTATCGGCCATTGCGACGCTTGAGTTCCCGCAAGATCGTCGCTGTCAGCTTCGCACCAGTGCATCCCAGTGGATGCCCCAACGCCACCGCGCCGCCGTTGGGATTGATCTTGTTCGGATCGAGCCCAGCCTCCTTGATGACCGAAAGCGCCTGCGCGGCAAATGCCTCGTTCAGCTCAAACACGTCGATATCTTCCAGCTTCAGCCCCGCCATCTTCAGCACTTTGGGAATGGCATATACCGGTCCCAGGCCCATTTCTTCCGGCAGATACCCCGCCGTGGCAAACGCCACAAATCGCGCCATAGGTTTGATGCCGAGTTGCCGGGCTTTGTCACTGCTCATTACCACAGTTGCCGCCGCGCCATCGGAAGTTTGCGATGAATTCCCGGCTGTAACGCTCCCCCGGGCATGAAATGCCGGCTTCAGGGCTGCCAAAGCTTCTAGCGTCGATTCCGCCCGCGGCCCTTCGTCCACTTTAAAGACGATTTCCATACGCTTGGGCTTGGAGCCGTTCGGAGTGGTGAAACTTACCGGCACCGGCACAATCTCATCTTCGAACCGGCCCGCCTGGATGGCCGCGATGGCCTTCTTATGGCTGTTCAGGGAGAACTCATCCGCCTGCTGGCGCGTGATGCCAAATCGTTTGGCCAGCCGCTCCGCGGTTAGCCCCATGGAAAGATAACTGTCGGGATAGTTGTCCATCAGCCATGGATTGATGGAAACCTTATTCCCGCCCATGGGAATCATGCTCATCGATTCCGTGCCGCCGCCGATCGCGACTTCAGCCCGGCCTGCCGCCACGGAATCCACCGCCAGCGAGATGGCCTGCAATCCCGACGAACAGAAGCGATTGATGGTCATGGCGGAAACTTCCACCGGCAGACCCGCGCGCAGTGAAGCAATGCGGGCCACGTTCATGCCCTGCTCAGCTTCCGGCGTGGCGCAGCCGATGATGACGTCTTCAATCTCTTTTTTATCTAGCTGCGGGATGCGATCCAAGCGCGCCTTTGATGGCGACAGCGGCAAGGTCGTCCGGACGCGTGGCGCGCAGACGTGCCTTTGCCTGATTTTCCGACCGCCGTACGAACTGAACTTGCTATGACTACTTCGCGCATAAAAACAGCTCCTAGCTCTCTAGCCATTAGCTCTTAGCCTTTGGCTCTTTCAAAATATTGTGAACCGCAGGCTCCCTCGCCTGCGCCAATTCTCATTGCGGCGTCGGAGACGGTGTTGCCGTCGGCTGACGGAATTGCTTGTTGCGGCGCGGTTGCTGGCGTCGCGCCAGGTGCTGCATCTGAACTCGGCGTCGCAGCCGGGAGCGCCGTTCCAGCTTGCACCGGTGTGGCGTTTGGCGATGGCACTTCCGCAGGCGGAGGCGTCATAACCGCTACCGGCGTCGGAGTTGGGCTGGGTTTGGTCTGCATGTTCAGCCGCGTTTTTGTCTGTCAGCTTGCCGTCAGGCCCAAAGACAATCTGTATTCCACTGTTCTGGCTGTCATTCGCCACGTCCCGCGGAACTGCCACCGCGTACTGCCACGTTGAGCCCACAAACTTCTCGCCCAGCTTGCTTACATCACAGCGCACGTAGTCCGGGGCGCCCAGAATAATCTCAACTTCTGCTTCGCTCATGCCCGCTCGCACCGTGTCGTACTGTCGCATCCATCGCTCCAGCGGCAGATCGCTCGTGTATGGCACGCGGATACTGGTACGAAACTGGTCGTAGTTCCGGTACTTTGAGTTTCGCGCCGCGCAACGCTGCTGATCTTCCTTGGCCGCTTTCACATTCTTTTGAAAACGGGCATTCTCTTTTTCCAGGAATTCATAGCCCACCACCATCAGCCATGCTCCCAGCAGCACCACTACGCCTAAGATGACAAGTCCGCGTTTTTTCACTAGTTCCTCAGCGGCTTGCCGGTCTTCAGCGTGAACTGGATCCGTTCCTGCGTCTTCTTCTCGCCACAAAGCGACTTGAAGCCTTCACGCTCCAGGTCCAGGATGTACTGTTCACTCACCGGCGTTCCCGGCGTAACGTTGCCGCCGCAGATCACCTCCGCCACCTTGGTCGCGACCTTCACATCATGATCGCTGATGTATTCGGCTTGCTTCATTAGATGGATTCCCAGCCGCAACGTCGCAAGCGCGTTTTCGCCGGGCGCAGGAATGTCCATACGCGGTACAGGCGCGCGATATCCAGCGCGGGCCAGCTCCAGCGCGCGATCTTTGGCGTCGGCCAGGATGCGCTCGCGGTTCATCGAAATCACGTCGCCATCGGAAAGAAAGCCTAATGCCCGGGCCTCATAGGCTGAGGTCGAAACTTTGGCCATGGCGATCGTTTCGAAAATCCGTTTCATGCCCTCCATCACTTCCACCGATTCGCCTCGACCATCAGGACGTACTGCCCGCGCATTGTCCAACGCGCGCAGCAGCATCTCTTTGCAGCCTCCCCCGCCAGGCAGTAGACCGACGCCGACTTCCACGAGCCCCATATAGAGTTCCGAATGTGGCTGGCGCGCCGCGGAATGCAGGTTGATCTCGCAGCCGCCGCCCAGCGTCATGCCGTAAGAAGCTGTCACCACTGGACGCGAGCAGAATTTGATGGCCTGGGTCATCCCCTGGAACTGCTTGATGGCCATATCGACTTCATCCCACTCTTCTTCCTGCACGGCCAACATCAGCATCATCAAATTGGCGCCGACGGAAAAATTCGCCGAGTCGCCGGTAATCACGAACGCCTCGAACTGGTCGCCAATGCCGCCGGTCTTGAGCGACTGCGTGACCATCTGCACAATGTCGCCGCCAAGGGCGTTCATCTTGGAATGAAATTCTATGCAGCCCACGCCATCGCCTAGGTCGATCAGCGAAGCGCCGGCATTCTTCTTCACTACGCCGTTGGATTTTTTGGCCGTCGAAACCGACCACACACCTTCAGCAACCTGTACCGGCAGGTACTTGCCTGAGCTCAGGTCGAAATAGGTGCGTCCGGAGGGAGATGAAGGATCGTCCTTGTACCAGGTCTTTGCGCCTGCAGCCAGCAGCTTCTCTGCGTTTGCCGCCACCGGCTTGCCTTCTTTCTTCATACGAGCAACGGTCTGCTCAACGCCTGCCAGGTCCCAAATCTCAAACGGCCCGATCTCCCAGTTAAAGCCCATGCGCATGGCCGCGTCGATTTCAACCACGGTGTCTGCAATCTCCGGGATGCGGTTGGCGGAGTAAGTCCAGAGATCAGAAAGTGTGGTCCAGATAAACTGCGTGGCTTTGTCGCGAGGATCGCCTGCAAGGATGGTGCGCAGGCGCTCGCCCATGTCTTCAATATTTTTCGCCATCTCCAGCGCTGGGAACTTGGCTTTCTTTGTGGGATGGTACTCCAGCGTCTTCCAGTCAATGGCCTGCCGTTCTTCGCCCTGCGGGCCTTTAGTCTTTTTATAGAAGCCGGATTTCACCTTGTCGCCTAGCAGCTTTTTCTCCAGCATCTGCTTGAAGAAATCCGGCAGCTTCAGGTCAGAGCGCTCGTCCTGCACGTTTTTGCTGAAGTTGGTAACCACCGAGCCCAGCACGTCGAGACCAACCAGATCGATGGTGCGGAACGTGGGCGCTTTGGTCCAGCCGCCACTTGAAGTCAGCGCATCCACTTCCTCAATGGTCAGGTCCATCTCCTGCATCACGCGGAAAACATTCAGCCCGGCAAAAGTTCCAATACGATTGGCGATAAAGTTAGGCGTGTCTTTGGCCGTAACAATTCCCTTGCCCATGCGTACGTCACAAAAATGCGCGACCGTCTCAATCGCGGCCGGATCGGTTTCCGGCGTCGGAATAATTTCCAGCAAGCGCATATAACGCGGTGGATTAAAGAAGTGTGTGCCGAACCAGTGTCGACGAAAATCTTCGCTGAAGCCCTGCGCGATGCTGGCTACGGGCAGACCGCTGGTGTTCGTCGTTACCAGGCTGCCGGCCTTGCGTACAGCTTCCACTTTCTTGAGCAGGCCGCGCTTGATTTCCAGGTTTTCCGCGACGGCCTCAATGATCCAATCAGCATCGGCCAGCAGTTTGATGTCGTCGTCGAACGTCCCGATCGTGATGAGCCGCTCCAACCCTTTTTCAAAAAACGCCGCGGGCTTCGATTTCACGGCTGCGTCCAGGCCGCCGGCAACCATCTTTCTGCGTGCGGTCTTGTCGGCGCTCTGGGCAGCGTCGGGCGTCACGATATCGAGCAGCACGCACGGCACGCCGGCATTAGCGAAGTGAGCGGCAATCCGCGCACCCATGGTCCCAGCGCCCAGCACCGCAACTTTATTGATCCGCTGATGGCCGGTCTTCTGACCCTGGAAAATTGGGCCCGTTTGCGCGCCGTTTGCGCTGCGGGACTGCGGGACACTAGAAACAGCAACATTACTCATCTGTGCATCTCCTGGAAGTGTTGGGTGGTGCGGGCGAGAAGACGAGTCTAGAGACGTTCAGAATCATAACAGTTTTCGAGCACCGGCCTACGATTGTGGCTGACCAGCAATACCAACCAGAAATTGACGGCGGCTAGCCATTGCTAAAGCCCTCTTGAATTTACTGAATGAATGTTCATTCAGTCAAGTAGATAGTACTATTATCAATGGCTTGCAAGCCATTTCACAAATGCGCCAGATGAATTTTGGAACACGCGCGCTCGGCATTTTCCGCATCTTGTGCAGGCCGTATATGGCGGAGTGTCCGCGACAAGAAAGCGCTTGGTCTTTAATGAAATACACGCTGCCCGAGGCGGTGGGAGTGGTTTCAACGCCTATCAGTTCCCGCATCCGGGAGTGGGCTTATTGGTCAATGACTTAGCACTCTTGTAACTGTCGGCGGCGGGGGCAACTGGCCTATGCTGGATCAATATGCGGAGAAAATCTCATTATCCATGTGCGTTGCTGGTGGTATTGATGGCAGTGTGCGGCGTGAGGCTGGCGGCGCAGGAGTCGTTAGGCGACATCGCGCGCAGGATTCGTGCGGGAAAAAGCGATGATGCCGCCTCTCCGGCAGACAACACAACGGCAAGACCACGAACGGCTCCAACCGCCGCCGAGTTGAACGCAATCAGCGATCTTTTAGCGGAAAGGGACGAGACGGCTTACAGCACCCGCGTGCAGACCCAGCTGGAGCAGGAAAAATTCACGGTACTGGATGATGTTGCTGCGGCTGAGCGCGCCGGCAAGACAAGGTTTCCTGGCGGGGGCTGGAAGCTTTATACGTTCTATTCCGCAGTTGAGTCGCCCAGAGGCAAGCCGCCCGCGACGGAAGCGGAATGGGCAGACACTCTGGATCGGCTGAAGCGCTGGGCCGCACAGCATCCTGAATCTGTTACGGCGCAGGTCTCGCTAGGGTACGCCTACCTGAATTACGCCTGGCAGGCGCGCGGCAGCGGCGACTCCGCTTCTGTAACTCCGGAAGGCAGGCGGCTGATGAATGAGCGCGTGACACTGGCGGAAACTGAGCTGCTTGGCGCTGAAGCAAAATGTCCGGAGTGGTACTACGTGATGCTGCAGGTTGGCCGCGCCAAAGGCTGGGAAGTGGAAGACCTGACGGCCATGCTGCAGAGGGCGATAGCGTTTGAGCCTGAGTTTTATTACAGCTACCTGGAAGTTGCTCGCAGCCTGATGCCGAAATGGCGCGGCAAAGACGGCGATGTCGAGAAGTTTGCCGAAGAGTCCGCGAACAAGGCCGGGGGCAAAGCCGGCGACATTCTTTATTGGCAGATCACGCAATCACTGATGGGCGATCGCGAGCTGGGCAACATGGTGCAACATCTTTCATGGTCGCGCGCGATGATTGGATACCAGGCGCTGGCAGCGCAGTACGGCGTGACTCCGGTCCGGCAGAACCAGCTGGCGCAGATGGCAGCCCGGTTTGGGGATTATATGGTGACAGACGAAACCATCTCGCACATCGGCGAGCGGTGGGACACCGGCACGTGGGGAACGAAGGAATATTTCGACAAGGTAAAAGCGTGGGCAAAGGATTCCGCAGTTCCCTTCCGCAAGATTATTGAGGCTTACAAAGCCGTGAATGCCAACGTCGCCACCCCGGAAGGCCAGAAGTATGACGGGGTGATTGCACAGGAATTTTCCAGCCGCTACTTGCGCGCCGTAAGAGATTGCAGCGCCGGAACCAGCGGCCCGTCGCCAACGCTGTTGATTTTGCAAATGAGCAAGAGCGGAGCGGTGCAGCAGATGATGGTGGTTCCGGAAACCGCCAGCGACGCGTGTCTGCGGCCGAAGATAGCGAAGGCAGCGTTCACGCCTCCGCCGAAACCGGAGTATTGGGTGAGGGTAAGTCTCACGTCAAACCATCAGAACGCTACCGCAAAATAAAAACCCGGGACACATCGGTCCCGGGAGAGTGTTGCTGCGGGAAAACCTACCAGTAAGTCAAAGATACTTTGTCCAGCCAGGTGGAAAAGGCAGTTTGCCTGTTGTCGCCATCCATCTGAAACGCGACGTTGATCTCGCTGACGTTATTGGGACGGGCCGGATAAGTCCGATTCACATAGTACGTGACGCCGTCATATGTAAGAGAGACATATTTGACCTGCGTGTCCGTGCGTTGGAACTGCCATGTGAGGTGATGCCATGTATAGGCGGCGGGTGCGGTGCAGGGAATTCCGGTATGGAGCCAGTTGCCGGAAGCATTGCCCCAGACGTCCCACTGGGCGCCGTCTTTGATATTGCATTGCGTGCCAAAAATGAATTTGTAGACGTTGTTGGATTGATTGACGTCGAACTCCAGGGCCTGTGGCGCCTGCGAGTTAGTGATATAGAAATTCAGGTCGTAGGTAAAGTTTTTGATCGTATTGTTGCCGCCAAGCTGTTTCCACCAGAGCGCATCAGAGTACGGCGTGCTGCCGCCAATGTTGAACTGGCCTGCCTTGCCGTCGAGCGCCGGAGAGAGCACATTCTGGCTCATGGAATACACAGCGGAAGGGCCGGCGGCGCCAGCGCCAGCGCAAACCGTGCAGTTTTCCCAGCCGGGCATCTGGTCAATGTCGCTCTTTACAATGGTTCCAGGGGGAGCGGGCGTGGGCGAAGCTGTGGGAGTCGGCGTAGGCGTTGGAGAGGACGAGCTTCCAACGGTCAAAACCATCGTGTTCTTGAAGACCGCGCCAGATGAGTCCCATGCCTGCACGACAGTATTGTGCTGGCCAGGGGTGACGGCCAATGAAATATTCAGGCTGCTGCTGTTGCTCAGATAAACGCTTACGCCGTCAACGTAAATACGCATCGCCGTGATTGGTTTGGTGGAGGTAGCCGCCGCGACAAAATGGACAGGCGAAGTGACGCTGGTATTCGATGGAGATTGAACAGTTACGCCGGCAAAAGACGTCCCAACCAGCAGCAGCATAAAAACACACAGGCACACAGTATTCTTCGACAATTTGGAGTCTCTCTCTTTTGATTTTGTATGGAGCGAAAATGAGTTTAGGGACGCATCTACTCTGCTTCCACAGAAAAGAGCTTGTAACTCAAAATAGTGCGGGTTAAGTGGTTCGCACTTAGTACTCAGGAGTCATTGCCAGGGGAAGATGGCGGAAATGCGCTAATGGAAGGTGTGCCGGCAGGATCGGAAATGGCCGTGGCGAATCGACGCTCCGAAGCGATTTAGAACGGAGCGGCAGAGCAAAAAGAAAAGACCCGGTAGTGGGGTCGACCGGGTCCTTCGAATCAGTTCAAAACCAGGACAATCGATCAGGCAGATTGCGTAGTAGCTGGCTTGGTCACGCTTTCTGCTTGAGGGCCTTTCTGTCCCTGAACGATTTCAAATTCAACATCATCGCCCTCCTGGAGGCTCTTGTATCCCTCCGACTGGATGGCACTATAGTGGACGAACACATCAGGGCCGTCATCCCGGCCGATAAAGCCGAAGCCCTTTGCGTTATTGAACCATTTCACTTTGCCTTTAATTCGAGACACGTTCCTTACTCCGGGCTGTCCCTGGGGGGCACGGTCGAACTGTGGTCCCGAGGACCAGTTTTTCTTCTCTTGGGTTTGCCACTTTTTTTGGGAAGGGACGTAAAACACCGGAGATTAACCTTCTCCCGGCACCACACGTCTTATACCCGTACTTTGGCTTTGCGCTTATTCTGCCTTCAACGGGACATGATGTCAACTTGATGTATGTACTCATGAACGAAGGGATTAGAGCCAACAAGACATCCTGCACTTGCACGCTAAATGTGCAACTTCTTATAAAGTTAAATTGAAAAATGAAGCTCGTTTGTTTAGTTTTGCCCAAGCTTTTTTTCCAGCCAAAGCAGAGATGCAATGGTCTTGGCATCGATAATCTTGCCCGTCATGGCCATGCGAACAGCTTGCTGCAGCGAAAAAAATCGCAATGCGATTCGTTCGTCCTCCTCCGGCTGCGCTGTGCCTTTCTTGAGTCCGCTGGCCAGATAAACAGTCATGCTCTCATCCAGAAAGCCCGGGCTCACATAGAAAAACAGCGCTTTCTGCCATCGGGAAGCCCGGTAACCAGTCTCTTCTATCAGTTCGCGTTTCGCAGCGGCCAGTTGCTGCTCCCCGGGTCAACTCGTCCCGCGGGAAGTTCCCACATACGCATGCCGGCCGCATATCGATATTGCCGCTCCAACAGCACCCGAGGGGTGCGCCCGGAATTGTCCAGCGGCAGCACGACGATCGATCCCGAATGCCGGATTACATCACGCCGAGCCCGAACGTTGCCGGGCTCTTCCACTTCATCAGTCATCACACTGAACACCGGTCCACGGAAAGCAGTTTTGGAAGAAATTACGCGAACGCCGGAACTGGACTTTTTACGTTTTGCAGGCATGGGTTCCAATATAAGGTCTTCCTCAGCTAAAAAACAAAACTTTGAAACGCGGAGGAAAGGAGGACGCGGAGGAATTGGAAATCAAGAGCTTCACGGATCTACTGAACAACAGCTTGAGCAGATCGATCTTCCGCTACCTTTATGATTTTAGTCCTTCTCCGCTTCCTCTGTTCCTCCGCGATTCAAAAGGTGTTCTGCGATGTCTTCTGGTATTCTCGCGTTGAATGGCACACAGGCGTTTGGGCAAAGCGACCATAACCTTGATCGGCGCGGGCAATCTGGCCCAGGCTTTGGGCCCGGCGCTCAAATCCGCTGGATATGGGATCGACTTCGTTGCTGCGCGCGAGACTGCCTCTTCCCGACGGCGCGCTGCCATGCTCGCTGGATTCCTCGAAGCACGCACGCAGTCACTGAACGATGCAGGACCAAATTCAGACATAGTGTGGATCTGCCACACCGACGACGCGCTGGCTGAAACCGCGAAACTTCTCGCGCGCAAACCCGGATGGTCGGGCAAGATCGTATTTCACTCCAGCGGCGCATTAACCAGCGATGTCCTGGCGCCTCTAAAGCGCAAAGGCGCGAACACAGCTTCCCTCCACCCCATGATGACGTTTGTCCCCGGAGCAACGCCACGGATGGAAGAAGTGCCGTTTGCTGTGGAGGGTGACCGTCGCGCGGTCTCAGTTGCACGTAGGATCGTTCGCGATCTTGGCGCGGAAAGTTTCCCCATCAAGAAAGCGGCCAAGCCGCTCTATCACGCGCTGGGATCTTTTTCATCGCCTTTGATCGTGGCCGCGCTGGTAACGGCGGAGCGTGTTGGCCGTGGCGCAGGACTCACTGCCAGCCAGACCCGTCGCGTGATGACGCCGATTCTGCGCCAGACCATGAAGAATTATGCTGAACGCGGAGCAGCGGCAGCCTTCAGCGGGCCCATCAAGCGCGGCGACCTCAACACCGTGCTTCGCCATTTGAAAGAACTAAAGCGCGTGCCGGGAGCCAGCGAAGTGTATCGAGCATTAGTGAAGTCGGCGTTAATGGATTTGCCGTCGGCGAAGCGTAAGGAATTGATGAAGATTCTACTGTAGCAATCAGGCACAGCTAAAAAATAACCGCAAAGGACGCAAAGAACGCAAAGGAAATTGAATTGAGATTCTTGTCTTGTTTTGCGTCCTTCGCGTCCTTTGCGGTGAACGGCCTGGCTGAATGCTGAGTGCAGAATGCTGAGTGCTATCTGTCCGAAAACAAATGCCCCAGCTTTTCCTTCTTGGTATTCAGATAGCGCTCTGAAGCTGCATGCGCTTCCACTTCGCACGGCACGCGCTCCACTACTTCGATTCCTGCCGATTCCAGTGCGGAAACTTTTTGCGGATTGTTGGATAGCAGTTTGACCTGCTTCAGTCCCAAAGCTTTCAGCACTTCTGCGGGAAGCTGAAACTCACGATGATCGGCTTTGAAACCCAGTTCTTCATTCGCCTGGACCGTATCGAGTCCCTGGTCCTGCAAGCCGTAAGCCTGAAGCTTTGCCATGAGCCCGATTCCTCGCCCCTCCTGCTGTTCGTATAGCAGCACGCCCGCGCCTGCCTGTGCAATCATCGACAAGGCCATCTCTAGCTGCTGGCGGCAATCACAGCGCAACGATCCGAACACATCGCCCGTTAGACACTGAGAGTGGATACGCACCAGCGGCGGAGCGGAGTGGATGTCGCCCATCACCAGCGCCACAGCTTCTTCTTTCCGACGGTCGCTCGATGAATCATGCCCGAACTGGCCTTCAAACCCCATGATGCGGAAGTGTCCCCAGCGCGTGGGAAAGTCGGCCTCGGCCATTTTGCGAAGAGTAAAATCAGAACTCACGCATCTATTATAGACAGCGCGCCCAGCGAAAACTTAGCGGCCGATGGGCGGCAAAGGACAAAAGTGATTCTAAGTTTGCACCATGCTAATATCGACTTGTGATTCCCTTCGATACCACACCGGAGATCGCTGCCATGCAAGCGCAGATTCTTGACTCCATGTCAGGAGAACAGCGTCTTCAGATGGCCTTCGAAGCAAGTCACTTCGTCCACGAGCTAGCGAAACAACGCATACGCGATGAACATCCCGACTGGCAGGAAGACAAAATTACAAGAGAGTTTTTGCGCTCCTTATTTCCCGCGGGCAGAGCGCCAAAAGGGTTCTGATGGGACCCGGTGAAGTGCTTCGGTGTATCGTTCCGAAGCTGGAACAAACTGATATACAGTATATGGTCACAGGTTCGATCGCGGCCTCTTATTACGGCCTAGCGAGAGCGACTTACGATCTTGACATTGTTATTGCCTCTACTCCCAAAAAACTGGAAAGCCTCATTCAGCTACTCCCAAAAGGAGAGTACTACGCAGTGCTGCAAGATGCCCTTGATGCCTCGCGTCATCAATCCATGTTCAATGTTCTGGATACGGTTCGAGGATGGAAGATTGACTTTATTCTTCAGAAATCAGCACCTTTTCATCGAGAGGCATTTCAACGCCGCAAGTCAGTCACTTTTGAAGGAGTGCCGACATGCTTTATTAGCATAGAAGACTTGATCCTTTCCAAGTTGGAATGGTCCAAGATGAGTGAATCTGAACGCCAGCTCAAAGATGTTGCAGTGGTTCTGGAAAAACGCTGGCATACGCTCGATCGCCCTTACATCGAAAAATGGGTCTCTGCACTCGGCCTCGCTTCCGAGTGGGCCCGCGCCCGCCAATCTGCTGCCCTCGAATAGAAATCCCCTTCACGCGATATACTGACTGGTTCATTCATCTGTCCAGGAGGACGCGCGTATGGCCTCATCCGCAGTCAGTTATGCCAGAGAGAACCAGCAGAAGTTTTTAGGCGAGTTGAAAGACCTTCTTCGCATTCCCAGCGTGAGCACCGCGCCGGAGCACAAAGAAGATGTCCGCCGCGCCGCCATGTTCGTGGCCGACGAGATGCGCCGCATCGGCCTGGAAAATGTTGACGTGATCCCCACCAAAAATCACCCGCTGGTCTATGGCGACTGGCTGCACGCGCCGGGCAAGCCGACGGTGCTGTGTTACGCGCATTATGACGTGCAGCCGCCCGATCCGTTGAATGAATGGCTCACGCCGCCGTTTGAGCCCACCGAACGCAACCAGAATATCTATGCGCGCGGCGCCGTGGACGATAAAGGCCAACTCTGGATGGAGATCAAGGCCGTGGAAGCGTTGCTGCGCGCCAACAATGGCAAGCTGCCGCTCAATGTGAAGTTCATTATTGAAGGCGAAGAGGAGGTTGGGGGCGAGTCGATTGCGGCCTATGTTCGCGCGCAGAAAGCCAAACTGAAAGCCGACTTCGCGCTGGTCTGCGACACCGAATTGTTCGCGCCGAATCTTCCTACACTGTGCGTCGGTCTGCGTGGACTGGTATACACCGAGATCGAAGCTGTTGGCGCCAAGACCGACCTGCATTCCGGCATGTACGGCGGCGCCGCGCCCAATCCGTTCTTCGCACTGATTGAAATCATCAGCAAGCTGAAGGACTCCAAAGGCAAGATCCTGATTCCCGGCTTCTATAAAGGTATGAAAGCGCCCAGCAAAGATGAGCTCAAGACCTGGAAGCGCCTGCCGTTTAATGAGGAGCACTATCGCAAGACCGAAGTCGGATCAAAGGTGCTGACCGGAGAACCCGGCTACTCGGTTCTTTATCGCACATGGGCGCGGCCGACGCTCGAGGTCCACGGCATGCCCGGCGGCTTTACTGCACCCGGCGCCAAGACCGTGATCCCTGCCCGCGCTTTTGCCAAAGTCTCCATGCGACTGGTGCCGAACCAGGACCCAGACGATGTCCTGAAGAAGTACACCAAGTTCGTGAAGAAGCTCACGCCCAAGGGCATTGAAACCAATATCAAGATCTTCAGCAAAGGTCCGGCTTGCGTGGTTGGCACTGATAATCGTTTTATTAAAGCTGCCACCGAAGCGCTGCGTGATGTCTTCAAAAAAGATACGGTCTTCATCCGCTCCGGCGGCTCGATTCCCATCGTGACTGATTTCCAGGACGTGCTGAAAATTCCTAGCGTGATGATGGGCTTCGGCCTGCCCGACGACAATCTGCACGCTCCTAACGAGAAGTTCCACATACCGAACTTCTATCGCGGGATTGAGAGCATCATCGGGTTCTTTGAGAAGCTGGGAGAGTAAACAAGATTAGATTACGAGTGATTGGGGTCTGGCGCCTGGAAAGCCATCGCACTCTTGCGAGACGGAAGTATGGCGGGCGCGCATTCGCCTTAATCCTTTAGCCCCCTGCACTGTGGTGTACCAATTCGCGCCTTAAGCCACCTTGCTTCGCTGCACCATTCGCGCTACAGTCTGAACAGCTCTCGCGATTCTTCCGACCTCTTAAATAAACCCTCACAGGAATGGTTTGGCCGTTGGTTGCACAAGCGGTGCGACATCCTGTGGTCGGGCGCGATTATCCACAACATATTGTGGGCTTTGCTCTTGACCCCCGGTATCTCTGTGGGTACTCTAGCTGGAACGTGGATTCGCTACTCCAGCCGGTAGCCCAAAAGAGAAAAACGCACCTGCCAGCCACAGTCGTGCGACCATTGGCCATTCCTGAAGGAGTAGGAAGTTGCTAAAACTCAAGAAGCTGCAAATCCTGGGATTCAAGTCCTTCTGTGATCGTACGGAACTCAAGTTTCCGGGCGAAGGCATTGCCGCCGTGGTGGGCCCCAACGGCTGCGGTAAGTCGAATATTTCCGACTCCATTTCCTGGGTGCTGGGCGAGCAGTCCGCCAAGAGCTTGCGCGGCGTGCGCATGGAAGACGTGATCTTTGCCGGCACACGCGATCGCAAGCCCACAGGTATGGCAGAAGTGTCTCTCACGCTGATTGATCCCCAGGTTTATGACGGTGAGGTCTCCGCGCAGCCCGAGATTGACGTCCGGGATGACATGCCTTCCGAAGACGACTGGGATGAAGCTTCTGTCCGCGCCAATGCTGCGGATGCCACAGAAGCCCACATCGCTGAAGTGCAGCCGGGTCCGCTCGATTGGAAAGAAGGAATGGATGGCGAGCCGGCGGAAGGCGAAGGCGCAGCCGAGCAAGCCACCGTGGAAGCGTCGCCAGAAGCAACCGCAGAACAACCGACTTCGACCGAGCCAGCTTCGACCGAGCCCAATGCACCCGACGCCCAAGCCGCGCAGACCAATGGCGCTGTGGTCCTCAAGATTCGCCGGCGCAAATTCAAGCCCCTGGCGTTCGCCAAAGGCGAAATCATGGTCACGCGCCGGCTGTTCCGCACCGGCGAGAGCGAATACCTTCTCAACGGCAAGCTTTGCCGCCTGCGTGATATCCAGGACATTTTTATGGGTACCGGCCTGGGGCCGGAGTCGTACGCCATCATCGAGCAAGGGCGCATTGGCCAGATCCTGAGCAGCAAACCGTATGATCGCCGCGCCATCATTGAAGAAGCTGCCGGAATTACCAAGTTCAAAACTAAGAAGCGTCTGGCGGAAGCGAGGCTGGAGCAGTCACGCCTGAACCTGGCCCGCATCAACGATATTTTTGACGAAGTCACCAAGCAGATGAACTCGCTGAAGCGCCAGGCCTCCAAGGCGGAGCGCTATGCCCGCCTGCGCGACGAGATGAAAGAAAAGCTGCGCGTGGTGCTGGCCAGCAAGTTCGCCCAGATGGGCCGCGATGAAAGTGGCTTGAACGATTCGCTGGAAGTTGTCGGCGAGGAGATTCGCAGGCATGCGGAGTCCGTGGGCGCCAAAGAAGCGGAGTTCTCAGAGCGCACGCAGCGTGGCTACTCGATTGAAAGTGAGATCGCGCACAATAGCCAGACCATGAACGCACTTGGCCGTCGAGACCGAGCGAGCTGTCTCCCGCCGTGGCTCGAACCAGGAACGCTGTGCTGAGCTGGACGCGCGTTCCGCGGCCGCACACGCAGAGTTGGACCGCGCGCAAACGCAGTTGCTTTCCCTTGTCGAGGAAGTCCGGGCTAATCGCAGCTTTGCCGAATCCGCCGCTTCAGAGGTTGCCGCTGCGCGGCATGAATGGCAGGCGGCTCAGCAGTCTTCGCGGGACGCCGTCACTGCGCTCTCCGATCTTGAGCGCCAGCAGGAAGCGCGTCGGCAGAACGTAATGGAAGCGATGTCTTCCGCTTCCCAGGTGCGCAACCAGGTAATCCAGGCGGAAGAACACATGACCGCGTTGGAGCGTGAAACGCTGCGGTTGGAGCATGAGGCTTCCGCCGCTCAGATTGACATTGAAAGCTTTGGTGGCAAGCGCGGGCAGATCGCTTTTGAATTTGAATCGATCACGCAAACTGCCGCGGCATTGAGTACGCGCATTCTGGAAATTCGCGGCTTGATTGAAAGCAAGCGCAAGGAAGAAGAAGAGGGCAAGCGCAATCTGGATACCCTTCGCGCTGAATACGCCACCGCTCTGGGTAAAAAGAGTTCGCTGGAATCGGTAATCAACGAGCATGGTTACTCCACGGAATCAGTAAAACGGCTATTTCAGTCGAATGCCATGGGCCACGGCTTCACACCGGCTGGCGTGCTTGCGGACTTTTTGGAAGTCGAAACCCGCTATGAAGGCGTGGTGGAAGAATTCCTGCGCGATGAACTGAATTACGTTGTGGTCAAATCATGGGATTCGGCCAACGAAGGCATGCGGCTGCTGCAATCCGATGTTGACGGACGCGCGACTTTCCTTGTCCATCCCGAAGACGCGCAGGCCAGATTCTCTTTCGTTGCCAGTGATGCGCCGGCTCCAACTTCTGAGCGGCACGAAGAGCTGGTGTCACTGAAGAACTGCATTCGTGTGCTCGATGGCTTTGGCCGGTCACTGGAAGTGGTGCTGCCCAAGCTGCGCGATGGTTACATTACCGCGGATGCCAGCATCGCGCGCAACCTCGCTCTCGAAAACCCCGATGCCTATTTCCTCTCCGCCACCGGCGAGTGCTTCCACAATGTGACGGTTACGGGCGGCAAACAGCGCAAGGAAGGGCCGCTATCCCTGAAGCGCGAACTGCGCGAAATCGGAAAGATGGCTTCCGAACTGGAGGCGGCCATCCAGAACGAGCAGTCACGGGTACAGACGTTGGGGCGCGAGCTAACGGAACTGGGCAAGCTGCTCAGCACGCTGGAAGAAGAGCGTCGCGAAGCGGAGAAGCAGGCGCTTACTTCAGGGCACGCGCTCAAGCAGATGGAATCCGATCTGGCGCGCACCGAGCAGCGCTTGAACACTTATCGTCTGGAAATGGAGCGGACGCGCTCTGCACGCAACGAGAAGGAACTTGTTGTCGCCGAAAAGCGCGAGCAGGCAGAAGCGCTGGAACAGAAGCGCCAGGCTTTGGAAGACGAAATGAAGGTCGCGCAGCAGCGGATGGTCTCGCTGAAGACGGCGCGTGACGAAGCGGCGCAGGGTGCTTCGGAGGCTGCAGCGCACCTTGCCGTGGTGGAAGAACGGCGCCGGACAGCTGCATCGGCGTTGGAACGGATTGAATCGCTTTCTGCAGAAGCCAAGCAGCGGGTCGAGTCCTTGCAAACGCAGATCCAGTCGGCGGCAGCTGAGAAGGTCCAGCGCGAAGCGGAAAACCTGCAGATTGCTGAACGGCTAGAAGCCCTGAGCACCGAAAAGGCTGCGGCCGAGGCCACCGGAGTACAACTGCAGCACGAGTCTGATCAGGTTCGGGCCCGCATTGCTGAAATCGATCAGGAACTGAAAGCTGCGCGCCTTGAGTTGGACACAGCGCGCGAACGCAAGAGTGAAATCGGCACGCTGCTGGCGAAGTTGCAGTCTGACCTGGCGCACATGGCCGAATCGTGCCTGAACGAACTTGGTATCACCGCCGAAGACCTACGGGCCAACACTGAAATTCCGCTGGTCGAAGGCGAGCAACTTGCATTGGACGAGAACGCCTACCGCGAAATGCGCACAAAGCTCGACAATATGGGCCCGGTCAACATGATGGCGCTGGAAGAATTCAAAGAGACCGAGACACGCCACCAGTTTTTGGAGACCCAGCGCAAAGACCTTCTGGATTCCATTGAGAACACGCAGGCCACTATCAAGGAGATTGACGAATTCTCACGGCAGAAGTTCCAGGAAGCGTTTGATCGCATTAATGAGAATTTCCAGTTCACATTCCGCAAGTTGTTTGGCGGTGGCCAGGCGTTCATGCGCCTGACCGACGAAGTGAATACTGCAGAAAGCGGCATCGACGTAGTCGCCTCGCCTCCAGGCAAAAAGCTACAAAATGTGCTGCTGCTTTCTGGCGGAGAAAAGGCGTTGACGGCTCTGTCACTGCTGGTTGGCATCTTCCAGTATCAGCCCAGCCCGTTCTGCATTCTGGACGAAGTGGACGCGCCGCTGGACGAAGCCAACATCGGGCGCTTCACCGAACTGATCAGGGAAATGGCCGTGCAAACGCAGTTCATCATCATCACTCATAGCAAAAAGACCATGTCGATTGCGCCGGTGATGTATGGAGTGACCATGCAGGAGCCGGGCGTCTCTAAGATTGTTTCCGTCAAGTTCGGCGCAGAAAGCGGAATTCAAAGAGCGGCGTCAGCGTAACCGTTCTGTCGCCGTGACGAACACAGAGATTGAGTAAATATGGAAGCTGGTTCCGGTGGGAACCAGGGTGGAGATCCGACCGTAGTTTCTTTAACTTCGTTTCAAAGATTTTTTTCTTCGTCAAGCACATTATCTGAAAGACATTCAGTTGCGACCAGCGCACCAGCTGCTTCGCGATTTTTGCAGGCCAACATTTTTCATATTTTGAAAAAATATTTTTTTGCCACAGTTAATTTCTAGTAACCGGTACTACAAAGTTGAACGAAAATCAATGCAAGAAAACCCTTGATTCATGCGGGTTTCACCGCTTGTGCATTTCGCGGATTTTTTTCATGCGCTACATTCGCGCGAGCCGTTTTAATTTGTAATTTACACGGTTGACAAAAATAGTTGAGAGGCTAGAATACGACCTCGCCCACGTATTTCTGCCATGACAAGCCAAAGCGCCCAAAGCCGAATTCTCTTACAGACAGATTTCCCGGAGCTCACGCTCCATGCTCGCGGCAAGGTGCGCGATTTATACAGTTTGAACGAACAACTCCTGTTTGTCGCCACGGACCGCATCTCCGCGTTCGACTACGTTCTGGCCACAGGTATTCCTGAAAAAGGCCGCGTGCTTACGCAGCTCTCGCTCTTCTGGTTTGATTTTCTGAAGAACGTAGTGAAGAACCATCTGATCACGGCCAAGGTGGAAGAGTACCCTGCTCCGCTCAAGAAATACGTCTGACGACCTGCGCGGCCGCTCCATGCTGGTAACCAAAGCCCAGATGATTGACATTGAATGCGTGGCGCGCGGATATCTTTCCGGATCGGGCTGGAAAGAGTATCAGCAAAGCGGTGCAGTCTGCGGCATCAAGTTGCCGTCAGGTCTCAAAGAGTCTGACAAGCTGCCCGAACCGATCTTCACGCCGGCAACTAAGGCGCTCAGCGGCCACGACGAAAATATTTCGATCGAGGAGATGGCTAAGCGCACCGGGAAAGAGCTGGCAGAGAAACTCCGCGATTTGACGTTAAAGATTTATAAGACAGCGGCCGACTACGCAGCCGGACGCGGAATCATCATAGCCGATACGAAATTTGAGTTCGGCCAGACATCGCAGGGCCTCATCCTGGCGGATGAAGTCCTTACCCCGGATTCATCGCGTTTCTGGCCGGCGGACAAATATCAGCCGGGCAAAGCGCAGGAATCCTTTGACAAGCAGTTTGTTCGCGACTATCTGGAAGCGATCAAGTGGAACAAGCAGCCCCCTGCCCCCAGTCTGCCGGAAGATGTTGCGCGCAAGACGAGCGAGAAGTACATAGAGGCATACAGGATTTTGGCAGGGCAAGAGTTGCCCGCAGGTTGAGACGCCGATGGCATGAACGCGCTTGATTGGATCATCCTCGTGATCATGCTCCTTTCGGCGCTGCTGGCGGCGGCCCAGGGGTTCTTTTTTGAAGTGATCTGCCTGGCAGGGGCAGTGGTGGGATTCCTGCTCGCAGCGTGGGGATACGGCAAGCTTTCCCCGTGGTTTTTACAGTACGTCAAGTTGCCGGCATTTGCGGACTTGGCGGGCTTTCTTACAATTTTTGTGTCGGTGGTCCTGCTGGCGGGCGCTTTGGCAAGGATAGCCCGCTGGATGGTGCAGGAAGCAGGCCTCCGATCGGTCGATCGCGCTCTTGGAGCAGCGTTTGGTTTTGTTCGCGGCATGGTGATTGTGACTGCCGGTTTGATGGCGATCACGGCATTTATACCTGAGTCAACAGAGCTGTCTGGCTCACAACTGGCAAGTTATTTTCTGGTGGCGGGACGCGGTGCAAGTTGGCTGGCCCCTTCCGATGTCCGCCAGAAGTTTCGCGCCGGTATCATCAAACTCCGCGGTGGGCCCAGTCCGGGAGCGACAAGCAAATAAGTATAAAGAAATTGGCGCATCTGGAAAGTGAGGAGACTCTGTGAAGGACCAGCTCGAAGCACTCGTAGCGCAGATGCATAGTACCGGCATTCTCTATTCTGAAGCCGTGCGTGAGTTCAAGAAGCGCTTCATCATGAACGTCCTGCAGCAGAACCGGGGTAACCAGTGCAAAGCGGCCCGGGAGCTGGGCATGCACCGTAATACACTCAGCCGGACCATTACTGAGTTGAAGCTGGATGTACGCCAGCTGCGCGACGGCGGACGGCGTCCTGTACGAAGCGAAAAACCGCCGGTGTTGGACAAGCAAAAACTGGTCCGCTAAAGCACGCTCAAAATTTCATTTCCTGCAATTGAATCCAATTCAACGTGTCAAATCTGGCTCCAGATCCCGACGCAGGCAGAGTGTTCGTGCGTCCCGGATTCCTCTGGGACAGCGCCGACGCCTTCCTGTTCGATATTGATGGCACCCTGCTCAATAGCCGCGACGCTGTCCACTATTTCGCTTTCCACAACGCCATACGCAACGTTTTGGGCATTGAAGCCAGCATTGAGGGCGTACCCGTCCACGGTAATACTGACGTAGGTATCCTGCGGGCGGTGTTGCAGCGGGCAGGGCTAAACGATGCCGCCATCGATACGCACATGCCCCAGATTGTGACCCAGATGTGCGCAGAGGTGCAGCAGAATCAGGAACAGTTGAATCCTGAGCTTTGCCCGTCAATCCTGGAACTTGTCGCCCATCTGCAGGGCCGGGACAAACTTCTGGGGGTGGCTTCGGGCAATCTGGAAACCATTGCCTGGCTGAAGCTGGAGAAAGCCGGACTCAGGCCGATGTTCGCGTTCGGGTCATTCTCATTTCCCCGAGAATTGCGCGCCGAAATCTTCCAGCACGGCATTGATCTTGCCCGGCGGCGGCTGGGCGAACTTGCTTCCGTGACCGTTGTCGGAGATACGCCCTCAGACATTGAAGCTGCGCGGACCGTCGGCGTCCCAGTGATTGCAATAGCAACTGGGATTTACAGCTTCGCCCAACTACAGGCCCACGATCCAGATGCCTGCCTTGCCTGCGGCACTGATCTCCTGGCTCTTGCCGGGTGATTTGTGGGCAAACTTCAGTAATCGCCCGCAATATTCCCGCCATAGATCGTTCCTAATGACGATACAATGATGGCTCTCGCATGAAAAATTGCTTCACCATTCTGTCGCTATTTCTCTGCCTGGCCTGTATGGCCGCAGATGGGCCGAAGTCCGCGGTCTCCAAAGAGGATAAAAAGACGGCAGAGAAGGAATTCAAGAATGCGCAGGACCTGCAAAAGGCAGGCAAGCCAGACGACGCTTTGCTGGCGGTTCTCAAGGCCCAGGAACTGATGCCGGGCAACGTGGAATTTATGACCATGGGTGAGATGCTGCGGCAGCAGATCGTTGGCCAGCACGTGGAGGCCGGCAATCATCTGGCTGCGGCGGGCGACCCGCTGGGCGCCGCGCAACGCTTCCGCACCGCGCTTTCTATTGATCCGCAGAATTCTTACGTTGCGCAGCGCCTGCACGACGTAGCGCCTCCTGATGGCGACTCCGAACACAAACATGTTCTGGAACTGCTGGCTTCAGTGGACCAGATCAACCTGCAACCCGCGCCCGGCAGAAAGAATTTTCATCTGCAAGGCGATACTCGACAGGTGTATACGCAGATCGGCGCAGCTTTTGGCGTCTCCATGCAGTTTGACCAGAACCTGACCAGCCGGATTATCCGCTTTGACCTGGATAACGTCGATTTCTACACCGCAGCCGAGATTGCGGGCAAAATGACGAAGGCTTTCTGGGCTCCCATTTCCAGCCATGAAGCCATGGTCGCTACTGACACAGTAGAAACCAGAAAGCAATACGAGCGCCTGGCGCTACGTACGTTTTATGTCGGCAATGTGTCGGCGCAGACGGACCTGAATGATCTGGTCAACGTGATGCGCACTATTTTCGACATGAAGCTCGTCAGCATTCAGCCGAGCCAGAACACCATTACGGTCCGCGCCCCCAGGGAACAGGTGGAAGCGGCGGCGAGCCTGCTTGATAACCTGATGGATGCCAAGCCCGAACTGATGCTCGACGTAAAGGAATATGAGATTGATACTGACCGTCTTCGCGACGTCGGTCTGAGCCTGCCCACAAGCTTTCAGGTATTCAGCATTCCTTCTGAAATCAGGCGGGTTCTGGGGCCGGACGCGCAGAGAGTGATTGACCAGCTGAACCGTACTGGAACCATCGATCCCACCACAATTTCGCCTTCCGCTCTGGCCAATCTGGCTGGCTCTCCATTGCTGGCGCCCTTTTTAGTCTTCGGCAAAGGACAGGGATTGACCGGGATTACCGTTCCTTCGGTGGGCGCGAGGCTGTCAATGAATTCTTCCACCGCCACGAACCTGGAAGCGATGACGCTGCGCGCGATTGACGGCGAGGCGGCCACCTTCCGCGTGGGAACGCGCTTCCCTATTGTGAACAGCACGTTCAGCAACGTTTCATTGAGTTCCCGCGGACAGGTACAGGTGGGAAATACGCCTCAGTTTACTTACGAAGACCTGGGAATCACCTTGAAGGCGACGCCCCATTACCACTCCAACGGCGATGTGACCCTGGTGATAGACCTGAAAATTCAGGGTCTGGGAACACTGCAAATCAACAGCATTCCGGACATTACCAGCAGGTCTTATGTGGGAACCATCACGGTGCACGATGGCGAACAATCCGTGATCATGGGATTGATGAGCGAGCAGGAGCTGCGCTCCGTCCAAGGCTTGCCTTTGCTCAGCAACTTGCCCGGTTTGAAAACATTGCTCAGCTCAACCTCGAAAGAGCGCATTCACAATGAATTGCTGATCGTTATTACGCCGCATGTAGTGCGCAAACCTTTTCATGATCGAGGCAGCAGTGTTTTCTGGACTCTGACTCCGTAGCGCACTCTTACCACTGATTTTCACTGATAGAGGAAACTCCCCCGCTTCATCCATCGTGCGCTTTGACCTAACAGTTTTTCGATTTGCCCGCGCTTACTTCCCTGCGTGATCGATTTCGAACTGCACCAGTTGTTTCAGATTATCGTACGGAATGTTGGCAATGCCGGGCACCCTGCGCCCGTTGATGAAGACCGTTGGGGTCTCATTTACTTCCAGAGCCGCGCCCAACGCTTGCGATTTCTTGATGCGGGCATCAGTCTCTGGTGAAGCAGCGCAGGCAGAGATTTTCTGCGCGTCGAGACCGTTCGCCGTAGCCAGCTCTTTTAGTTTGTCGTCAGCCGTCGCGAGCGCGATGCCGCCCTGATTTTCGAAAATAGCGTCAACATATTTCCAGAATGCATCTTTGTTCATTTGCCCTGCGCAGTCGGCGTATTGCGCTGCTTTAAGCGCCCACGGATGCAGGCTTGCCGGCAAGGGAAACTGCTGGAAAGTGAAGCGTACCTGCGGGAAATCCGCCGCCAACTTTTCCACGATTGGCTGAGCCGCCTTGCAGTGCGGGCATTGCAGGTCACTGAACTCCACAATGTCGATCGGTGGATTTTGACCGCCACGGCTGGGACCGAACGCGCCTTTTAAGGTGGCGCGTGCAGGCGTGAAGGGATCTGGGCCAAATGGAATCATCTGCCCGACAATCGCGGTCTGGGCCCCCTGGGCCAAAAAGATATGCACCGGTTGTTGCTTGTTCATTGAGACCAGCACTTCCGCAAGCCCTGGAATGTTGGATTCGCGGATATCAAATATCTGCCAAGTAACACCCGGATCATAGCCGAAGCTCCGTTTCATGGAGGCTTCCACTTCCTCCACGGTAGGCAGAGCAGCTTTCTTTTGCGTGCCTTGAGGCGTGGCAGGAGAGATAGCCGTCTGGGCCGCGGTTTTTTTCGGCGAAGTTTGAGCGTTCGCGATGCCGAAAACGAAAAAAAAGAAGGTTAAGAGAGCGCTGGTGTTTGATTTCATCGATTTCATCATGAATTATTTAGACTTCCGATTTTTGCGCAATTGGAAAACGGCGGCCAAAGCCAAAGGCCTTGCGCGTAATTTTCAGTCCTGGAGCCGCCTGTTGGCGCTTATATTCACTGCGCTCAATCATGCGAATCACGTCCCGCACCAGCCGCACCTCATAGCCATGATTCGCGGCAATCTGTTCCGCCGTGCGGTAATCTTCCACATAATCTTCCAGGATATTGTCCAGGACTTCGTAAGGCGGCAGTGTATCAGAGTCTTTCTGGCCAGGACGCAGTTCCGCTGACGGTGGTTTGTCGATGGTGGATTGTGGAATGACCGGCTTTATCGAGTTTATGTATCGGCTCAACTCGTAAACCATGGTCTTGGGAACGTCGGAAATTACGCCAAGACCGCCCACCATGTCGCCATAAAGGGTGCAGTAGCCGACTCCTACTTCTGATTTGTTACCGGTGGTCAGCACCAGTGCGCCGAACTTGTTGGAAAACGCCATCAGGATGTTGCCGCGAATGCGCGACTGGAGATTCTCTTCCGCAACATTTTCCGGCACGCCCGCAAATAATGGCGCCAAAGCTTTGCGGTAACCATCAAAGACATCGCCGATCGCTACCACTTCAAAACGGATTCGCAAGCTTGCACGCCAGTTCGCGAGCATCTTTTATGCTGTGCTCGGAAGAATATTGGCTCGGCATCGCCACACCGGTTACGTTCTCTTTGCCCAGCGCATCCACAGCGATGGCCGCGGTAAGCGCTGAATCAATGCCGCCGCTCAATCCAATCACCACCTTGCTGAATCCGCACTTGCGAACATAGTCCCGCGTCCCCAGCACCAGCGCCGCATACGCGCTGGGCGTGCCCACGGCAACCTGCTCATGCATATTGCCCTGCATCGTTTCCGAATCGAAAATAACCAGGTCTTCCTCAAACGATTTGGCCTGGGCCACGATGCGCCCATCAGGAGCGATTACCATGCTGGATCCATCGAAGATCAGGCTGTCATTCCCGCCCACCTGGTTCACGAACAGCACAGGCACTTTGTTGTCACGAGCAATGGTTTCCAGCATCTGGCGGCGCAGCTCGCGCTTGCCCAGATGGAACGGCGACGCCGATATGTTTAGCACCATGTTGCCGCCCGCGTGCAAGAGTTCGTCTACGGGATCCACGCGGTACAGGCGGCGATGCCAGAAGTGCTTGTCATTCCAGGCATCTTCACAGATCGTGAGGGCAAATTCCTTGCCTCCCAGTGGAAGCAGTTTTTGTGATTCAGCGGGGTCGAAATAGCGGAGTTCATCGAAAACGTCGTAGGTGGGCAGGAGCATCTTCGACTGGACAAACTGCACTGCGCCCTGGCGCAGCACCGCCGCCGAATTCATGACGGACTTGCCAGTCTCTACTTTCGCAGGCGACACAAATCCGCAGATGATGGTGAGTTGCGGAACGGCTTGAGCAATTTCATTGACCACTTGCTGGTTGCGCTCGACAAATGCGGGTTTTTCCAGGAGGTCGCGCGGCGGATAGCCGCAGACAGCCAGTTCAGGAAAGAGAATCATCTCCGCGCCCAGTGTGAGGGCCCGGCGCGAAGACTCTATGATCTTTTTTGAATTACCGGTGAAATCACCAATCGTTGGGTTGATCTGCCCGAGAGCAATCTTCACATCTCTAGTTTAAACCGCAGTTCCGTTTTGCGTCAGCCCTTTCAGAGCGGGGGCGTCTTCGCCTGATCATGCGGAGTCTTTTCCTGGCTTTCAGACGGCTGCTGATCGGTGCTTCCGGAACCAGATTGTTTGCCGTTGGTTCCCCACTGCGGTTCGTCCTGCGGTGATGGCGGTAACTGGCGGCCGGCGGAAGCGCCTCCGGCGGGCTGCACCATGGGATCAGGCTGCTCATCAGGCCGTTTCAATGTTGGCCGACGCGTGGGCTTGTCCTGCTCTGGCGCACCGCTTACGTCCTGCGGCGCGTCGCTCGACTTGAGCGCTGCCAGCGTAGGCACCCCATCTTTTACGTCAACTTCTTTCTCAGTCTTTACGGTGATCTGCCCGCCAACTTTTGCAATCTTCACCTGCACCACCTCGTCGCCGGTGAAGCGGACAAACACTACATCCTGCGGAGCCGAGCCATAAATCCACTCTTCGTACTCTTTGCCCTTGTCATCCTTTTCACGCACCTTCTGCGGCGGGCGGTCTTTCGCCATGACCACCATGTCATGGTTCATGCCGACAAGAACTTCGTGCCGCTTGACGGCTTCCTTAATCTTGGGCGGAAGCGTATCGACAAACACCTCAGAAGCGGTCTTCACGGAAAAATCCAGCACCGGAGTGAGCATCTGCTTTAATTCCGCGCCCGTCATTTCCGGAACATGTTTCTTGAACTCCAGCGTTACGGCTGCGCCCGTAGGTTGGGCCTGGTTGGGGTCGACGCCGCCGGTGCTGCCGCCCATACCTGAAATCTCTACGCGCTGGTACCACTTGGTTTTCTTTTTTGGCCCGCCATTAATTTCGAAGTAAATCGACTTTTCATGGAAAACGATGTTGGTAATCTGAACGCGGTCGCCCACTTTAGCGGCTGCGCCATAAGTCTGCGCCATCCTGTAGAGTTGCGCGTCGCCCGGCTTGACCATGCCATCGGGCGCAATCGCCATGTTCTTTTCGCCTATCGGAAAATTCTTGCGTACGTGAACAAACTCTGCGTCCATAACCCGAATGAGCTGCATGCGGGTGCCGTCACTCAGGTTTTGACGATTGTCTAAATCTACCGGCTTCAGGTGCGGAGGCTGTCGGGCTCCGTCTGAGCATCCGGCAGCTTGGGCATCTGTGGATCAGCCGACTTGCCGGGCGTCACAGTAATGACGGATCCGGGCGGGCCTGGAGGAACTTTTACGGGATTGGGCGGCGCCGGGCCATTACCGGGAGGAGGCGGCGTCTGGGACTGGCCCACGGCCAGGCTGCAGGCGGTTAAAACCAGAAAAAAAGCGAGTACGGCACTGCGTAGCATGGGAGCACCTATGGCTGCTGTCACTTCCATGATTCGCTAATTTGCGCGAATTTTCAACCTATTTAGCAGCCACTTGGATTAGATGCCAAAGCCGGGCAGAACGTGCAGCTTTCCCTGCATTTCGTCCCATCTCGAGCCATTTGCTGCCAGCGATATCACAGCGATCCCGGCCATGTGGTACGCCTTTGCTTTTCCGATCACCAGATCATCCGATCACCGGATCACCCGATCTAGCTTTCACGTGTCTCCGTGCCTCCATGGTGAAAATTCGTTTTCTCCGATCACGCCCGATTCCGGCGTATGGCCGCGATTACGGCGATGGATAAGATCGTGCGGCGTAAAATCCGGGGTCCCCGACGAGCCCGCTGTTGGCTTGGCGGGGTGGAAATTCGCCGCACCTCAACTTGTCATCCTGAAAGAGCGGCCGCTTTTGCCGCGAATGAAGGACCCAAATTGGCGAAGCTCACTTTGCACCCACCCCCACCCGTCATTTTTGAGCTCTTGTTGCAAACAAAACACTTTCTCCTTTCGACCCAAGGGTCGCCCTTCGTGGCCCTTGGGTGGCCCTTGGGTGGCCCAAGGGCCACCCAAGCGCCACCCAAATCCCAATCCCAAACCCAGCAGGCAGAGGGTCGCAAGCCCTTTCAATTACCGTGTCTATTCGGCCGTAGCTAGTGGCCGGCAGCTAGTAGCTGGAAGCTTCAGTTGTCAAAGATCAAAGCCCCAGGGCACACTTCAACCTAGAGCCGAATATCGAATCTACCATTTGTTCGCCCTGTATGTCAATGAAAATTTAAGCCATTGCTGTATGGCTCACCCGGCAAGAAGACTGTTTCCTGCAACGTATAGAAGCAGCAGACGGGTATCCGCGGCTTGGTCTCGACGGGGCAAAATTATTGGGCCCAGAAGGTGAATTCATCGCATACAACGGCAAGCTGAGCATTCACAGCACGCTGCTGAACGTGATTCTGCACGATTAATTTGGGAACTGCTCTCCTGTTACAAAAACTCGGGCCGATGTGAATAACTCATCGGCCCTTTTTTTAGCGATTGTCTCGTTCGGCAAGACTCAGGGACAAGTACAGCCGGTGATGACGTCAGTATCCAATGTCACTGCGCCATTCCGCGCCAGCGCTCTCCCTTGCAGATTCACGCCCGTAGTTATGGTGATGGATGTGAGCGCCAGGATATTCCCCTTGAACACGGAGTTGGTGCCCAACGTTGCAGAACTGCCCACCTGCCAGAAGACATTGCAGGCGCTGGCCCCGTTGGCCAGAACAACGTGGCTGCCGCTTCCTGTAATAAGGGTGGATGAGATCTGGAAAATGAAGACCGCGGAGGGATCGCCCTGCGCATCGAGTGTAACGTCACCGGTCAGAGCCAGAGACGACGTTGATTTATACACTCCTGCGGTGAATGTCCTTCCCACCAAGTCACCGGACACTGAAGTGCCGCCAGCTCGTCCCGCGGCATCAATGTAGCCCGTTTTGAGAGCAGCCTGGGCCTTCGCCGCGACGCCATCGGCTTTATGAATTGTTCCGCTTGCCAGCGCCGGCGGAAATCCTGTGACTGCCGTACCCGGACTGACTCCAACATCGCCGGAAATTACGGTGGAACCTGTATTGGTGACGGTGGAACCAGCCAGCACGGAGAAATTTCCGATAAATGGACAAAGCGCTACCGGCGGTACTCCGCCAGCCTTGCATGGACCGGTAGTGAAATTCTGCTGAAATGGAGCACCCAGGGGCACTCCGCCAAGGTCTTTGGCGCCGGTTGTCACGTGGATGGTGAATGTTGTGTTTGCCGCCAGCGGGGCTGAAGGCGTGAAAGTGGCCGTCTGGCTGAGAACGTTGTACGTGACAGATCCGGCCACGCCTGCAATAAAGAATGTGCTGGGATTGATGGTCAGCGAATCCATTTGCTCATCGAAGGTGACGCTGATTTTCTGGTCCAGCGGCACGCAAGTGGCGCCCCCAGCTACGTTGATGGCGACAATCTCCGGTGGAGAAGTGTCTTTGGTGGCGCGCGTAGTAAATGAGAAATTGAAGGCCGCAGCCAACGGAGTTCCGCTTACGTCACGAGCTGAAGTTGTAATAGTGGCGTTGAACACAACGCCGGCGGCCAGGTCCGCGGCAGGTTTGAAGGCCGCAATCTTGTTCACGATATCGTAAGTGACGGTACCCGATACACCGGCAATCATAAAGCTGCCGGTGTTAATGCTGGCTGGGTCCATTGGCGTGCTGAAGACTACAGCAACAGCCCGGTTGGTGCCGACACCGTTGGTTTGGGGAACTACGATCAAAACCGTGGGTGCCGCTGAAAGTGATGAGGAAGGTGAGGAAGGTGGATTGGAGAGGCCGCTACAGCCAATAAGAAACGCCGCCAACAGAATGGCGGTGGAAACCTTGGGGAACTGCCGGATTGACATACTTTTCCTTGAACATCACAGAGCCTTGAACTCGCTGGCTACATACCATTGAGAGCTCACAGGGGCAACAGCATGGCTGTGGCCATGAGAGGCGCAGCTCTCAAGTTATAGAGAGCAAGCACAAACAGTCAGGACACGTGGGGATTGCCTGCCAGCACAAGTGGAACCTGCGTGCTCTTATCAAGGCCATGCATACCTATTTCAAGCATTTTGGCTTGTTAACAAACGCACATCCCCGGGCGCGATTCCAGCGGCTTGTGCCAACATGCTTGTGCCAACATGGAAGATCAGCGGAGCCGATTGGTTGATCTTCACCGCGTCACAGATTGTGCGAGAGATACGGAAATTAGCAGTTCTACATTTAGCAATTTCTGCGATAACCCAACGTTGTTCACAATTGCACACGGGCCGGCAATGAGTCCCCGAAATGGTACCAGAAAGCCCGTGAATAAAGGCGCTGACGTACATGGCCTAAGGGCTGTTCAGTGTGGGACAGACATGTAAGCTGCTGAAGGCGAGAATCGATTTGGAAACCCATGGTCCCACGAAAGAGAAATCAGGAGCTTGCTGATGTTAAACGCACCGAAACATGAAATTCTGGTGGTGGACGATGACGCCGCTATTCGAGACAGCCTGGTGCTGGTGTTGAAATCAGGAGGCTATGACGCCACTACGGCCGTAAACGGGTTTGACGCTCTGCTGCAGCTGAAGAGAAGGGTCCCTGCCATTGTGCTGTCCGACCTGAACATGCCGCAAATGTCCGGGTTTGAGTTTCTGTCAGTGGTGCGGCGGCGGTTTCCCCAGATTTCCGTGATAGCGATGAGCGGCGCTTATCATGCCGAGGATTCAATCCCGGGCGGCGTGATTGCCGACGCTTTTTATCCCAAGGGGCACGGCGATCCGGAAACGCTCTTGCACATCGTGGCCGGCCTGGTCCAGAACTCCGCGGAGCATGTGGTGGACCACAAGAGAGAATCGGCCCCAGTGTGGATTCCCCGCAATGGAAAAGACTCACATGGCATCCCCTATGTGGTCCTGACGTGCACGGACTGCCTGCGGTCATTTCCGTTGAACGTAACCAAGGAAGACGTGCAAAGAATCCAGGAGACGCCGTGCCTGTTCTGCCCCAACACGGTCCGATACGTCATCGATTTCTCCCAGGGGATTGTTTCGCCCCGGCCGGAAGTGAGAGCAGCGGAAGCCGCTCGCGATGCGATGAGAGCCTCCGCAAAGATGTAGCCCAGGTACACCGCGGATCGGGCGGAATTAGCACATCCCGATGAGGCGGGCGATTTCAGGACTTGATTTTGGAGTGTGATGCTGACAGATGCCGCGCGACAGTCTGTCGCTGGCTAGGATTTAGCCGCGGTCAATGGCTCTTTCGATTTGGCCATCTCTGCTCTCAAAGCGATTTCGGCCAGATCCAGATACCGGGCATTCATGGCATCTGTTTGGCGCCGATCCCAGGCGATATACCCTCTGCTTAGAGTGGAATGCGGATTGATCCACATTGCCGCAGCTTCGGGTTTGGGCCTTCTAGACATCGTGTAATGGGTCCGTATTTCAAGATTATAGTTACTTGAGGAAGCGCGCTGTTCAAAGTTGCACACTTCTGAGCGGAGGGCAAATTCTCAACTCTCGCTTCGCTGGCTGCCGCGAAAGAGCAGGATTACGTCCGATTTTTCGATACCTTGCGATTGCCGGCCGAATGGGCAAGAAACTGTAGCTTTGAATCGCAATAAATGCACGTGGTTTCACGCAACTCCGACGAATCGTGCTGGTCCTCCACGGGGGCGGAACGCAAGCACTGTGTACAGGTCACCACAAAGTAGCCGTCGGTGTTGAGTGGAATCCAGAGTGGCGCTCTTTCCGGCCTGGCGAGGTGTGGGCGCAGTGGGGAACGCTCAAGCAAGTCAGCAATCTTGGTGAAGAGCTCATCCGGCGCGTAATCGCCTTTGTAGAAGAATGCATCCGCGATCACACCGCCGGGGGCAAGGCCGGTGAATGCCGCGCTAATCACTATGATTGGGATCTGGGGGAACCTTCGCCGCACGATCGAGAGCAGTTCGAACCCGCTCATGTTGGGCATGGTCAGATCAGAGATAATGACATCCGGCAGGGCGCGCCGCAGCTCCACTAGCGCCTCAAAGCCATCCCCGGCAGTCCTGACTTCATACCCTTTCTTGACGAGGAGTACTTCGGATATTTCCCGGATCGAAGGTTCGTCATCTACTACGAGAACCCGGTATTTGAACGACATGCGAGTTTCCCTTCTGCACCACGGTGGCCAGGGAGCAACAATAATATCTGATCGCCAAAAAATTTCTTCGATCGGCCAAAACAAACCGAGCAATTTTTGTTGCCAGCGTAATCAACGCTTAAAATCCATATCGGAACTTACGTGGTCTGCCGACCGGTCCTGTATTGCACGCTCGTAACGCACCCGCTCCCCGCATCTTTGGCAAGGAGGAAACTGTTCACCACGACTGATTTGAACCAAATGCGCTTCCCGATGCTGGTAATGGTGCACCCAGAAGACGCCATCTTCGGGTACTTCTGAATTTGGCAAAAATGGATTATGAAACATTGTAATCTCCAGATCGTTGGCCGTGAATCGACCATTTTCATGTTGTCCCCGGCACCGAGCCGTGACAGGTTAGCTTCACGTTTTCCCAGGGGTCATCTTCTCTCTTGCGCAAGCATTGAATTGCCAGGGGATGGCAGCGGCTGGAACGCAGGGAAATGGCGCCCCAGAAGTCTGTAAAGGCGACCAGGAAACATTAGGCACTACTTTCTGCAAAAGAAAGGGTCAGCGTCGGGTATAGGCGTGAAGAGTCTTCGGTTGTGTAACCAGTATACGCCCTGAAGCAGTGACCGGGCGTTTTATGGTGGCAAGTAAGTTGCGCATCCGGTTCCATCGCCGATTCGCAACCGTTTGTTACCCTGCGCTGTTCTGAGCGTGCCACACCGCGGAAATAATCAGTGAGTCAGGTTGCAGATGTGGCCCGTGCTTTGGGCAGAGACACAACGGGCTGGCATGGCTCATCAATGATGACCTGATCGGTAGGGATTTCCCCGGTGCCTTCACACGTAGGACACGGATCACCTTCATCGCAAGCCCCTATTCCGATGCAGGTGGGGCATTTCTTCATCTTCATTACCGCCATTCATAAAAATATAGTCTTTCCGGGTAGGAAGATATGTGCTGTTTTGCACACTCCAAAAAGAGAGTGTAAGAAATTCAAGTGATTAGGAAGGGGGCTTGGGCAGCGCTATATAATTGGTTTTAAGTGAAACAATATCCTCCCCTGCCGCTGCCTCCTGGACGCACCTTAGTCTTTGAAAGAAACGAAAGTGATACCGAGGGTAGCTTTGTGTGTTCTGCCTGCCGGAAAGATTTTCAAACCTCGGATCCGGCGGAGGGCATGGAGCAATTCAAACTGCACAAGTGTGACCCCAGAAGAGGCCGGGCCGATGGATAGCTTTGATAAATACGACGAGATCGATTACACGGGAAAGTCCGATCCTGATGTATGGGAAACGCACCTGGAGTTTTTCTTGTCCAAACAGACGGCATTGCGCCGTTATGCCGAAATCAAGCGCCTCCATCCGGAAGCGGCAAAAAAGACCGCGGTGCGCCCATTTTTCAGATCGAAGGGTGAGATAGAAATTCATCCTGACATGATCAGGGATTTAGATTCTGAAAACCTTGAGACCGCGAAGGGTGTCTGGCAATTTGAATACTGGCTCCCCTCGACGGAAAAGCTGGCGGCTGAATACGAAGGCCGGATGTCCGCAAAGGACCCAGGCGGCTGGACTGTACACCGTGGCCGCGTGAAGAGACAGATGGGCGAGTCGCCAGAACAGTCGTAATGGGTCCAGCAGATGATTCCCCCTGGGCAATCGGCAAGGCGCATCAGCACTCTCGCGAATCTGATCATTCATGAAGGACGATGCTCAACAGCGAAGGATGCACCTCAATGGAGCCGTTGTACGTGATAAATCCCAGTTTGCGGAAGCGATTCATGAAGAGGTTGATGCGCGCGCGGGTGGTGCCAACCATTTCCGCCAGTACTTCCTGGCTTATTTTGGGAATCACCGGTTCCGGGGCTTTATCCTTGCCAAACTGAGCGAGCAGCAAAAGGATGCGGGCGAGACGTTTTTCGCTGGAATTGAAAAGCTGGTCCACCAGGTCTTCCTGCACCCGGGCATTACGGGCAAGCAGATGGGCGACAAAAATATCAGACAAGGCATGTCCCTGACGCAAAGCGCGCATCATCTCTTTCCTGTTGATCTTGAGGAGAGCGGACGGCGTGATGGCCGAAGCGCTGGCCACGCGAACGGGTTGGCCCAGGGCGATGCACTCCTCGCCGCAGAAGTCACCCGGAACCAGTAATGCGATGGTGGCTTCCTTGCCTGTCCGGGCCATCACGCTGAGTCTGATGCGCCCGCTCTGGATATAAAAAACGTCTTCAGCCGAATCGCCCTGGGAAAAGGCCCGCTCTCTGTTGGCGAGATGAATAATCGTTCTGCCCAGGCCGCTGGTGGCTAGAAATGCCTCGGCATCAAACTTACGTAGTTTTTTAAGTGGGATATTGATGTGGATGGCCCTCATTCCTCAGTTCTTTGTGTTGCCAGGCATAGAAACCTGCCTAAAGTTGCGCGGGGCCTTGACCCGTCCTGATTGCACCGCATCACGATGAAAGCTTGTTCTTTTATGAAGGTAGCAGCTTGTGAAAGGTACGGGGAAACGCGTTTAGCCTGCGTGGAAGTCTTTTGTTTACGGCCCTGCGGCAGTTTTCGCAGGGTATAAGCGAAGAAGGCAATTACTATGGCATAGAAAAAATTGGGGGTATTCTACGCTAGGAATTTGTTAGTTGTAATTGAGTTAGTTAAGGTTTAGCATTGGCCTTGTTAACGATTGCGTTACGTTAGCGATACGCAACGTCGCGGGAGAAGCACAAAATGGCGAGCACTGGAAAAAAAGCGGAAAGCCACAGCAGCAACGGACATCGCAGCAACGGCAAGGCTGTGCCACCATCCCATTTTGCGAGCAAGCTGATTTCCACGATTCCCCATGGCCGGAAAGGAAAACACAACCTGATTGTGTCAATGATTCTGGACGACCTGGAAGCGCTCGATCCGGAAAAGGCGGTGCTCATTCCCTTGGCCGGGCTGGAGGGCGAAAAAATGGAAAATGTCCGGTCCGCGCTCAATCGGGCCACACGGCAACGAAAGTTGCTGGTGACCACTGCGACCGACGAGAAATACTTTTACGTATGGCGCACAGATCCGAAAAAGGCCCAGGCGACTACACCATAGCTACTCCGCTCCTAGCGAACGTCCACTGACGGTCAATCCGTCCCTGGCCACCATGGCCGGCAAAACCTGCCCACCATAACTGCGGATGGCCGCCGAAATATGCTCGCGGTTCTCTGGTTCCGTGAGAAACACCACACAACCGCCTCCGCCTGCTCCGCAGACCTTGGCTGCCAAGGCGCCCTGCCGCAATGCCACGGCGATGAGCTTTTCGATCATCGGAGTGCTGATCCTTGGAGAATTCGTCTTACGCAGCTTCCATTCTTCGCGGATCAGTTTGGCTACCTGTTTCCAGTCCGCCATGGAAAGCGCGTGATGCATGGCGCGGGCAATCTCGCCGATCCGTTCAAAGTTGTGGAAGATTTTCTTATCGCCGTTGATGTGGGCTTTAAATACTTCCCAATTATTGATTCCGGACTTACGAGGCGCTCCGGTATAGACCAGCACGAACCGGCGGTCCAGTTCTTCAGGCGCCACGCGCACGGCGGCATGGTGAATGCCGTCGGGATCAAGGTGAATGGCGCTTACGCCGCCATACAAAGCGCAGGATAGTAATCCTGGCATCCGGTGGGGACTTTGATGAGCTGCGCTTCCACGTTCTGGGCGATGACGCGAATCTGTTCACGGTCGAGCTTCCTGCCGGTGTAACGCGCCAGCGCCGCCGTGGTGGCGATCATGAGCGCGGACGACCCGGAAATTCCCGCTCCTGCCGGAGACTCAGAGTGTGTCTCAATTTCAAAGCCGCCGTCGGGGGCAAAGAAGCGCGCCAGATGGCCAGCCAGCGGATGCTTGAATTTGCGCGCGGCGCACAGCTCGCCAAAGTTGCGGAACTCTTCTTCAGCTTTGGTATCGAGCGACTTGAAACGGATTTTGTCGTCAGTGAGGCGGGTGACCTTGCAGCGCGTGAGGACGTTGACGGCAAAATTTACGGTGACTGCGCCGGGATGAAAAAGGTAGAGCGGCCAAAGATCGAGAGTGCCGCCGGCCAGATCCACCCGGCAGGGCGCGTGCGCAACGATCGTTCCGGGAGGAGGCAAATGTTATTCCGTATAAAACTGGGCCATCTGGCGGAACTTGTTGTAACGGCCGTCAAGGAGCTGCTGCACCGGCTGGTGCTTCAGCTCGTTAAAGTGCTTGAACAGGACTTCATCCACCATGGCAGCCGCGGCATCGTGGTCCAGGTGCGCGCCGCCGTCCGGCTCGGGGATGATCTCGTCAATGATCGCCATTTCCTTCAGATCGGGAGCGGTAATGCGTAGCGCCTGCGCCGCAATCTCCTTCTTGGACGCGTCCCGCCACATGATGGAAGCGCAACCCTCGGGTGAAATGACGGAATAGACTGAATTCTCCATCATGAACACGCGATCGGCCACGGCAATCGCCAGCGCTCCTCCGCTGCCGCCTTCGCCGGTGATAGTGGTAATGATGGGAACTTCAATCCGCGCCATCTCCCGCAGGTTGCGCGCGATAGCTTCCGCCTGGCCGCGCTCTTCCGCTCCAAGGCCGGGATACGCGCCCGGAGTATCGACGAAAGTAAAGATGGGACGGGCAAACTTTTCCGCCATCTTCATGCACCGCAGCGCTTTTCGATAGCCTTCCGGATTGGCCTGCCCGAAATTGCGGTAAACCCGCTGTTTTGTGTCCCGGCCTTTCTGATGGCCGATGATCATCACGTTGTCGCCGCGATAGCGTGCCATGCCGCAGATAATCGCCAGATCGTCGCCATAGCCGCGATCGCCGTGAATCTCACTCCAGTCAGTGAACAGGCGGTCAATATAGTCCATGGTGAAGGGGCGCTGGGAATGCCGGGCCAGTTCAGTCTTTTGCCATGCATTAATATGAAGGCGAATCTGCTCGCGCAGAAAATTGATCTGGTGTTGCAGGTGTTTCAACTGCAGTCGTGCTTCATGGTCAGCGCTGGCGCGCGTTTCAAGTTGGGCGATTTGCCCTTCGATGACCTCTAACTGACGCTGCGCTTTCACGGCTGGATCCAACGAATACTCCTGGCTAATCGATAACCCTGACCGCGCCGCGACCGAACAGCTCTTCCACGCGCGCAATAAAACTGCGGTCTGGACAGATATTATATCTTTCCGCTTCCATCACTACCATGAAGTCGCCTGTGCGTTCCACGTCAAACAACACTTTGGCCTCACCTTTGCGCTCGTCGCAAATGGCGTGAAGGGCGTCTACCGTGGCCTCCGTGGCGGTATCCAGCGGCACGCGGATGCGTATAGAGCGCGGCAGCTTTGGCTTGGCCTCTTCCAGCGGCGTGAGCCCGGTGATGATGACCTTGGGATTCGATCCCTCTTCCACCCGCACACTGGCGCGCACCAGCATGGGAATTTCCTGTTTCAGGATAGTTGCCAGCCGTTTGTAGGCGTCCGGGAAAACGACTGCTTCAATCGTCCCGGTCATGTCTTCCAGTACGGCTTGCGCGTAAAGATCGCCCTTGCGCGACTTCAACACGCGCACATTGGAAACCATGCCGGCAGTGTTGAGCTCATCGCGATCCGTTCCCTTGGTCATGGCGCTAATGGTCTCGACTGACAAAGCTCGGAAGTCTTCCAGCTTGTCTTTGTACTTCTCCAGCGGATGGCCGGTAATGAAGAAGCCCAGGACCTCTTTTTCATTGGCCAGGCGCTGGTGTTCATCCCATTCAGGGACGTTGGGCAGCTTTTCTCCCGAGCCGTTCGAGTCTTCCTCCTGAAAGACACCAAAGAGTCCATGCTGGCCCATTTCCGCGTCGCGCTGCGTCTTCTGCGCCCGCTCCATGGCCTTATCCAGCACAGCCATGATCTGTGCGCGATAGCCAAAGTCATCCAGAGCGCCGGCCTTGTTCAAAGATTCCAGCACGCGTTTGTTCAGCAGTCGCAGATCCACCTTCTCACAGAATTCAAACAGCGAACTGAATCGTCCCAACTCCTTGCGCGCTGAAGTGATGGACTCAATGGCATTGCGTCCCACGTTTTTCACAGCTGCCAGGCCAAAGCGGATGGCGCTGCCGTGAGGCGTGAAATAGGCGTCGCTCACGTTGATGTTGGGCGGCTCCACCGGAATTTCCATCTCGCGGCATTCGTTGATGTACTTGACTACGTTGTCGGTGTTGCCCATCTGCGAGGTCAGCAGGGCTGCCATGAACTCCACCGGATAATGGGTCTTCAGATAGGCCGTCTGGTAGGCCAGCAGAGCGTAGGCCGCGGAGTGTGACTTGTTAAAGCCATAGCCCGCAAACTCCGCCATCAAATCGAAAATCTTGGTGATCTTTTTCTCCGGGAAGCCGAGTTTCACGGCGCCTTTGACGAACTGATCGCGTTGCTCGGCCATGATCTTTTCGTCCTTCTTGCCCATGGCCCGCCGCAACAGATCGGCGTCGCCCAAAGAAAAGCCGGCCAGCACATTGGCGATCTGCATGACCTGTTCCTGATAGACGATGACGCCAAGTGTCTCTTTCAGGAGCTCTTCCAGTTGCGGGAGCTCGTACTCAACTTTCTTGCGTCCCCACTTGCGATCAATGAAGTCATCGATCATTCCGCCCTGAATTGGACCGGGGCGGTAGAGCGCATTCAGAGCCGTGAGGTCATCAATCGAACTGGGCTTGTAACGCCGCAACACGTCCGTCATGCCGCCGGATTCAAACTGAAAGATGCCGGAGGTTAGCCCGGTGTGAAAAATGCTTTCGTAGGTCCTGGGATCGTCGAGAGGAATCTTGTCGAGATCGATGGCCGTACCGCGCTGAGCTATTAATTTGAGAGCGTCATCGAGAATGGTGAGCGTGGTGAGCCCCAGAAAGTCCATCTTGAGCAGGCCCATCTTCTCGATCGCCTTCATGTCATAGGCGGTCACAATTTCATCGTTTTTGGTCTTGTGCAGCGGCACCAGATCAGTGAGCGGCATGGGTGAAATCACCACGCCAGCGGCATGAACGCCGGAATTGCGCACCAGTCCTTCCAGCTTCAAGGCCGTATCAATCAGCTCACGCACCTGAATTTCTTTTTCGTAGGCTTCCTGAAGCGGCCCCGCATCGTCGAGCGCCTGACTCAGAGTGATGCCAATCGTGGTTGGAATCATTTTGGCGATCCGGTCCACGTCAGCGTAAGGAATATCCATGGCGCGGCCGACGTCTTTAACGGCTGCCTTCGCCGCCATGGTGCCGAAAGTGATGATCTGGGCCACGTTCTCACGCCCATATTTCTGCGTGACATAGTTAATGACCTCTCCGCGGCGGTTCATGCAGAAGTCAATATCGATATCAGGCAGGGACACGCGTTCAGGATTCAGAAAACGCTCAAACAGCAGTTCATGCTGTAACGGATCGATGTCCGTAATTCCCATGGCGTAAGCGACGAGCGCACCAGCCGCGGATCCACGGCCCGGGCCTACGGGAATGGAGTTCTCACGCGCGTAGCGGATGAAGTCCCAGACAATCAGGAAGTATCCAGAGAACTTCATTTGCTGGATGATGGCAATTTCGCGCGCCAATCGCTGATCGTACTCCACGCGGTTCTTTTTCAGCCGGCCAGCGGATTCAATCGCGCTCAGGCTTTCCCATCGCCGCGCAAACCCTTCACGCGCGACGTGCTCGAAATAGCTATCCAGCGTGTAGCCATCGGGCACTATAAATTCAGGGAAAGGATTCTTAACTTTATTCAGCTTGAAGTTGCAGCGTTCTGCAATGGCCATGGATTGCGCCAGCACGTCTTCACGGCCGTTGAACAACTGCTTCATCTCGTCCGCGGTCTTGACGAAAAACTGGTTGCCGTGGAACTTCAGCCGGTTCGTGTCATTGACAGATTTGCCGGTCTGGACGCAGACCAGCACGTCCTGCGCGTGGGCATCATCCTCACATAGATAGTGGCTATCATTGGTGGCGACCATGGGAATGCCAAGGTCTTTTTCCAGGCGCATCAAGTCGGCGTGGATGCGATGCTCTTCCGGCAAACCCTGGTCCTGGATTTCCATGAAGAAATTGTCTTTGCCAAAAATCTCACGATAGAAGCTGGCCGCCCCACGTGCCGCGTCATACTTCCCTGCCAAAAGGTTCTCGCACACTTCACCCGCCAGGCAGCCGCTCAGGCCGATCAGGCCTTTGGAGTGTTCGGCCAAAAACTTTTTGCTGATGCGCGGCTTGTAATAGAAGCCGTGCATGCTGGCTTCTGAAGTGATCTTGATCAGGTTGCGATAGCCTTCTTCATTTTCCGCCAGCACCAGCAGGTGGTTGTAAGTGTCGCCTTCAGGCGGGGCGCGGTGATCGTCCTTTTTGCAAACGTAAAGTTCGCAGCCGACGATGGGCTTGATGCCGGCTTTAGTCGCCGCCTCTACAAATTCGACTGTGCCATAGATGTTCCCGTGGTCTGTCATGGCCACGGCCTTCTGGCCAATATCGGCCACGCGCTTGATCAGGCCGTCAACGCCGCAGGCTCCGTCCAGCAGGGAGTAATCGGTATGAAGGTGGAGATGGACGAATTCAGACATGGTTGGCTAACTAAATTATAACTAGTTCTGCTGCTGTGCACTGTTGTGTAAGTGTGTGGAAAACAAGGCTGTTAATTCACCGTCGAGACGCGGACAAGACACAAAACCCAAACTTCGGGGAACGCTCTATTGCGCTGTGGGTTTGGCCTTCGCCATCACAATGTCATGCCTGGCCTGGCATTCGGTGGCAGGATCCATGGTGGCGACGCCCGTAAGGTCATCTTTTTTGGCGTTAAATTCGATGGGTGGCTTGCGAACCCTGGCAGGGATTCCAGCGAATCGTGCTTTGCCTTCTGCGTTGGTGTAAACGCCCATATCAAGCTTGTGCGCGCCAAACGCTCCGTAGGCCAGGTGAACGTCAATGCGGGCGGCGTAGACCGGCTTGCCGTCAGAGTCGGTCACTGAGAAATCAATGGAGCAGGGCCCAGAGGTTCCATCGGTAACGGGAATGTCCCCGGGTTTCTGTGGCTGGGCAGACTGCGACGGAACCGCCGCTTGCGCCTTAGCGGCTGATTGGCGCGGAGAGCCAGGCTGCGTTTGCGGAAATAACAGTAAGACTGCGAACGCAAGGGCTAGCGAGTCTGCGGAATAATTCCAGGATCCAGGCATCTTCATCATAGGCGCCTGAAAATTATATCGAATACAGCCGGTCATTCGTTGGCCGAATCACCGCAAAGGCGGCAATAAGGCTGGCGGGTTTATTGCGGCGGCATGATTTTACTGCGTCCGGGATGAGATGGTCATCGGAGCGCCTGGCATTTCGGCGAAAACAGACTCTTGTCGCGAGGGGGAAAGTAGCCACATAACGTCTTTGATCGCGCCGGAAAGCAGCTCGGGTTTGTCGAGAAACGCGCCTTTTTCCACGAAACCGGCAGCTCCATCGTGGCGAAGTCTTGCTTCGTTTTTCTGCGAAAGACTGGTCAGGACAATCACCGGGATCTGAAGAGTTACCGGGTTCTGCTTTAGCGCGGACAACACCTGCGGTCCGCTCATCCTGGGCAGCATCATGTCCAGAAGGATGATGTCGGGGAGGGCCTGGGCCGCCACCGCCAGGGCCTTTTCGCCATCTTCCGCCAATAGCACCTTGTATCCAGCCTTGAGGAGCACGCGCTCCGTGGCCATCCTAACCAGTTTATTGTCTTCCACCAGAAGTACGTTCAGCATGGCACACCCCTCAGGTATTTCGCTCATCAGAGCTTTCAAAGAATCCGACGTTTGTACTATCGGCGTGTTGGCAGAAATCTTAAGGACGTTTTGGCTTGGAAATTCCTGCCCGCAAGGGTCGGAATCTGATACCGGCTGGACGCGGGAAAATGTCCCAGTCTTCCGGCCGGCTATTTTTGGGCGGCTGGATCAATGATCCGCGATGAGTGGCCCGCCACCAGCTGCCAGGTTGCATCGCGCCACACAAAGACATCGGTAAAACGGCTCTTCCGCGTTATCACCTTTCCATCCTTGTCTTTTCTGGTAATGGTCACGCGGCCAGTGACAACAGCGGAGAGAGGATAAAGGCGCACATCCGTGTCATCGATATCGTAAGTAGCGTCAGACTTGTGACAGTCCTTTTCTCCTGCCAGGTCTTGCCGTTTATTTGAGACCTGCCCTGAAGCATCGGTGAAAATGAATTCTTCCGCCTCAATGCGCTCAAAATAGTGATAGTCACACTGGAGGTTAGCGCGGCCGATTTCATGCTCAATACGGATCAGTTCATCTTTGATCTGACCCGGCGTCCCGGGAGGAGTTTTTTGTTGCTGGGCGAACAAGCTGCTAGCAAGAAACAGCACGATAGTGGCAAGCAAAGTTTTCATTGGGCCTCTTAGCCATTAGATGGCCCGGCGACGTGCTGGTTAGCGGAAACGTTCTGGCGGAACAGCTCCTGCATCGCCGCAGTCACGGCGTCCGGCTGCTCCAGGCTGCTGCTGTGGCCCGCTCCCGGGATATTCACGTGGCGCGCGCCGCGGATGCCGGCGATCAAGCTGGCTGAATTGTGTGGCGGCTGGGCCGTATCGTCCTGCCCGGTGATGATCAGCGTGGGGCACGCGATTGCGGCCATCTCCTCCGCCCGGAACTGCCGCCGGTTCATTACCGCCTGCAGTGAAGGCGCAATGCTCTTAGGACGCGCCCGCAACTTGGCTGTCCAAGCGTCGAGCATGGCGCGCCTTTCAGGATTTTGCCGCGTGCTGCGCCCGAACAATTCTTTCACGGCAATCGGCGTAAATGGCGCGGGGCTGAACAGCTTTACCATCTGGACCAGAAATCCGTACTTGATACGGTTTACGGCTTTTTCCCTGGTCGCGGTGGTGTTCATCAGAGTGAGCGTTCGTATCAGTTCGGGATGGTGCGCCGCCACTCGCATGCCGGCGAAGCCTCCCATGGAGAGCCCGGCGAAGTGGCACGGAGCGGCATTGAGCGCGCGAATCAGCAGGGCTGCGTCGTCGGCGATGGTTGACATGTCGTAGCCACGGCCTATGTCTTCGGATTGGCCCTGGGCGCGGTGATCATAGGCGATCACGCGGTATTGCTTTTCAAACACGGCGCGCTGCGGCTCAAACATTGTATGGTCCATGAGCAAGCCGTGGGAGAACACGATCGTCTCCGGGCCGCTGCCGGATTCTTTGTAAAAGAGGCTCACGCCATTGACCTTGAGCGCAGGCATTTGTTTGCCTCCAGTCAGTGCATTAATTCGTGGAATTTACAGATCATGCGTCATCACGCATGTATAAATGAAATGTGCCGTAAATGATCGCATTGGGATCCGATTGCGCTTGCAGGCGCATGTCCTCAACCGCCTCAGTATGTACTGCTTCATCGAGAAGAGGCCTTTCATCCTCGATTTCGACTACGCATAGCTCCATTGTGGCCGCGAGTGTTTCCGCCTTTTTGCGAAACTCATTCGGGTTTTGCGCCCAGGTCACAACATTCGTGAGCGCTCCTGCTGCCCCTTCCAGAATGTCTTCCGCGCCGCTTGGCTTCTGTGGCCTCAGGTGCACCAGGCCAATCCATAATTCAAGGGAATCTTCCATTCTCACCCCTCACTGTTATTCTAACCGTTACCGATACCGCGCCCTCTTTTGTTCTTCGTGAATTAAAATGTGGAATTCCCATGGACAATAAAGCCATCGCCAACATCTTTTATGAAACGGCCGACCTGATGAAGGTGGCTTCGTCTGACCCATTTCGCATTCGCTCGTACGAAAGGGCGGCCGAGGCACTGGAAGGCTGGCCGCAACAGGTGTCAGAACTTTACCAGAATGAGAAAGCGCTGCTGGAAATTCCGGGCATCGGGAAAGGCATGGCGGCAAACATCCGCGAGTTGATGGCTACGGGCAAACTGGGCATGCATGAGGAGATGCTGCAAAAGTTCCGCCCGTCAATGCTGGAACTGCTTAAGATTTCCGGGCTGGGACCCAAGACCATTGCGCTGATCTGGGACGCTTTTCAAATTTGCGATGTTGAAGGCGTGGCCAAGCTGGCCAGTGAAGGCAAGCTACGCACGCTGCCGCGGCTGAGCGAAAAGTCAGAACAGAAGATTCTGAAATCGATTGAGAATTACCGGCAATTGACCGGGCGATTCCTGCTCAACACCGCCGATGAGATTGCCACCAAAATGGCAGGCTATCTTGCTGAGCTTCCGGGCGTGGAGAAAGTTACGCCGGCGGGATCGCTGCGGCGAGGCCGCGAAACCGTGGGCGATCTTGACCTTCTGGTGACTGGCAAGTGCTGCGATACGGATTCGCAACGCAACGCTGTGATCGATCGCATCATCAATTTTCCGGGGATTCTTGAGGTCCTGGCCAAGGGCGAGAACAAAGTCAGTATCAAATTACGCAGCGGCATGCAGGTGGACGTTCGGTTGCTCCCACCCGATTCCTTCGGCGCCGCCATGCAATACTTTACCGGCTCCAAAAACCATAACGTCCAATTACGCCAGCGTGCGTTGAAGCAAGGCTACACGCTGAATGAATACGGCCTGGTCCGCGTAGAAGACAACCAGCGGGTGGCGGGAAAAACGGAAGAAGAGATTTACCAGAAGCTGGGACTGAAATTTATCCCGCCGGAGCTGCGCGAGGATTGCGGCGAAATACAAGCCGCGGCGGAAGACAAGCTGCCTGAATTGATCACGCAGGCGGACCTTCAGGGCGATGTGCACATGCACACGGTGGAAACCGACGGCAAATGCACGATCGAAGAAATGGCCGTGGCGGCGCGCGAGCGCGGCTACAAATATATGGCCATCACCGACCACTCGAAGAACCTGGCATTTGCCAACGGGCTGGACGATAAACGCGCTGAAGCGCACATCAAGAAGATACGCGCGGCATCGAAGGCCATTGATGGCATCACAATCTTTGCCGGCATTGAAGTAGACATATTGGCAGAGGGCGAACTTGATCTGTCCGATTCGGTGCTGGAGCAGATGGATATTGTGATTGCCAGCGTGCATTCCCACTTCAACCAGGAGCCGGCGCAGATGACGGACCGCCTGCTGCGCGTGATTGCGAATCCAAACACCTCATTGATGGGGCACCCCACGGGCCGCATGCTGCTGCGACGAGACGGTTTTACTTACGACTACGACAAGGTATTTGCCGCTGCAGCCAAAGCGGGAGTCGCGATGGAGCAAAACGCTTACCCCGATCGGCTCGACCTGCGCGATCAGCATCTGCGCATGGCCAAAGCCAAGGGGGTGAAGTTCATCATCAATACGGACGCGCACCACACGTCGCACATGGAGAAAATCCGCTATGGCGTTTTGCAGCTGCGCCGCGCGTGGCTGACGAAACAGGACGTGCTGAATACGTTGCCGGCAGCGGAGTTCGCGAAGATTGTCAGGCGAGGCAGGCCGGTGCTGGCAGAGATTGCCTAGACCGCCCACTTCCCTATTTTTGCGCTGACCGTGATTTCAGAGTCCCACAAGAGTATGCTGTTCCCGGAGCAACTCTATGCCTGATGACACGAAGCCCACACCGCCGCCCAGCAACCCGCCAAACACCAAGGTACCGATGAAAGCGCAAGCGGCGAACGCGCCTGATGCCGGCCACATTCCCATGTCCGAAGAAATGGACAGCGCCAAGTGGACGCTGCCGCCCATCGTGCCCCTGCTGGTGGCCGCAGTGGTGGTGGGAATATTGGTAGCGGTTGTGGCGCTATCCAATCGGACGAAGCCGAGCGCTTCGCTAGCCATCACTAAAGTGGTATCGGCTTCTCAGGAAGCCAATACTATGGTGGCTATTCAGATCAAGTTGGATAACCAGGTAGAAGGCCCGCTGTGGATCAAACAAATCCAGGCTGAGCTGGAGACGCCGGACGGCAAGAAATATTCTGACAATGCCGCCCCAGGAGTGGATGGCCCGCGATACATGGAGGCGTTCCCGCCACTGGCAGATGCAAAAGCCGACTGGCTGAAAGAAGACCTGAAGATTCCCACCAAGACATCATTTAATGGCGTGGCAATCTTTTCCTATCCCGTGGACAAGGCGGCATTTGACAAGCGCAAGCAAGTCACATTGCGCATACAGCTTTATGATCGGCCAACTCTGGTGGCGATCAACACGCCTGTAACGGCTCCATAAGATTCGCTGATCGTTGTGCAGATCAATCCGTCACATTCGATTGCTGCGAATTGGCCTGTGCGAATCGGCAGTGTCTGGGCGGAGAGGCGTTCGTCGGCTTAGCTATGGGTCCGGAATGGCAGCTTAAATTTCCTGGCGATTTCCGGCCAGTACTCGCGAAGCACGTCCCACGCCATGTCATTGGCGACGCTGAAGCCGACACGGCTGGCCGTCGGACCAAAACCACGCGCATTTCCGGGATGGTAAAGATTGCTCAGCGCTTTGGAGCTTACTGTTCCAAACCATTCAGAATAGTTCGGCATGAGCTTGCCGGAATCACCCTGTGTAACAAACCTGTGCGCCAGTGCGTGGCCTAGCCGCGACTGCGCCGAGCCCTGTCCCAGGCGGTAGTAGCGCGGATCTTGCTTGAAGAGAGATGGGTACAGGAAGATGCCGAAGAAATCACCTGTAGCATTGTCTGTAACTGCAGCGCCAAAGCGTTTGCTATAGCCTGCTGCGCCCATCTGGTAGCTGGGATCGTCTTTATCTAGCTGCGCCGTGGCGGCGTCCCATGCTGCGCCGATATAGTTCAGCGGGTCCGAAGTGCTCTCGACAAACATGTGAAACTTGTCTGAAGCTGAAAGCGCGCAGGGCCGGAGATCGCTCTTGTGCCGCGGAATGTGGACCGTGGTGTTTTCAAGCCGCTGCGAGAAACGCGCTACCACACTGTTTAGCGGACCATCGTAGTCATCGATATCAAAGGGCTCAGTAGGGTGGGCGCACGGTTGCTTTACGGGAGTGACCATCGAAGGCGGAACCAGCGCAATCGCCGGAGTTAAATTGTCCAAATGAGGCAGGGGCTGGGCGCAGGCCAGCGCGCCGGTGAGTAAAAGAGCCAGCAGCGCGAATTGTCTCCGCAAAGTGTTCATTTCCATCACTCCGGAAAGCGTGCCCCGTCAGACCGTCTACTTTATCAATAGATGTGCATTTCAGAAGTTTAAGAATTGTTACGTTCGGCCCTGCACCGGTTAACTTTGCAGTTACTAGCCGTCCGCGCAAGCTCAACAAATCAAGGCCCCTTGCAGCGAGAAAAACAACCAGGCGCTTTTCCGCCCAAAGGGCCTTGTACGCCACTTCCTGCAACTTAAGACACGCATTTGCGCTCGCGCGGAACGGATTTATAATTGCGCCCGGCACCTGGAGACCCTCATGATGAAAGCCGGTATGAGTTGCGGTCTGCTCCTTATTCTGCTGCTCGCCACTGTTCCCGGCGCGGCCAAAGAACTTCGCGCCACCATTGTCTACGACGACGCGGCCACCAATCTCAGCTCAGCGCGCGAAGATGCCGACCAACTCTGGATCACCACCACCGACCTGAAACGCGCCACGCGGTTTGAAGTCAAGCCGCAAGGCGTCTGTCGCGATGAACTCTGTTTTCCGCTGCCCAAAGCCAGGCAGGATACGTTCATCCGCAAAGAGACGAGTCAATCATGGTTTAACATGACGGCGTTTGCGCAGCTTGTCCACCAGCCGGTAGCGCATGATGCCGCGTTGGCCACCTGGTATTTCGGATTGCGCTCAGATCAGCGCCAACAGCTCAGTTCGCTACAGGCGCCGGACTTCACGCTGCCCGACTTAAAGGGAAAGCTGCACCGGCTGTCTGATTTTCATGGCAAAAAAATCCTGCTAGTTACCTGGGCCAGCTGGTGAGGGTGCCGCTTTGACCTGCCAGGCTGGCAGGCAATCTACCAGCAGTTGAAAGACAAAAATTTTGAGATCATCTCCGTGGCGCAAGATACCGGCGGCGCCAAAGATGCCGGGCCATGGATCGATCCACTGCGCTACGTCGATGCCAAACCCGATCTGCCCAAAGAGACGGTAGAGACCGCGAAGAGGATTGGTCCGCTGACTTACACCACGCTCATCGACGAGAAGCATGTGGTCTCCAGGCTGTACAACATGGTCAATGTGCCTACCGGCGTCTGGATCAATGAGCAAGGACGCATCGTTCGTCCCAATGAAGTTGCATTCGTCGATGATCGCTTTAAGAAATTTAGCGGCCTGGATTCCGAGCCATACCTCAACGCGCTGAAAGATTGGGTGGAAAAAGGCGACAAGAGCGTATACGTGATGAGTGAAGACCATCTGCGCGAAAAAATGACGGCACAGGATCCTAGCATCGCGCAGGCTGCGGCCGAATTTGGTCTGGGCGAACAGCTCTATAAATCCGGCCATCAGCCAGAAGCGATTGCCCACTTCAAAGAAGCTCAGCGCCTCAATCCCAAAAGCTGGAATTACAAGCGCCAGGCGTATGCCTTGTCCAGCGAGAAGGACTACGGGACTACCTTCCGGGATGAGGTGCAGAAGATCGGCGGCAGTAAGGTTTATTATCCGCCACCAGAATTGCCAGCGGAAAAGAAAAAGGATTAAACCGCAAAGGGCGCTAAGGACGCAACGTCAAATTTGGTTTGCGTTTTGGCTTTTGGTTTTGATTTTGGGTTTGGCTAATTGCCAAGCGCTAATTGCTAATTGCTAACCCGATTCTTATGCGACCGCCAGAACTCCTGGACCAGGAAGCTGATGCTGGCGGAAAGCATAGTGCCCAGGATGCTGAAGACGATCGTGATCCCATTTTTGGGTAGCGGGTGCGACTCAGGCGTGGACGAAGCCGTTACCGCTGCCGTTGTGGAAGAAGAAGTCGCGCCATCAAAATTTACTGCCAGTGTATTCCGCCTCGTGGCATTGATCTGCAGAATGCTTTCCCGGTCGGGCGTAAAGTCGGCGGATGCACTTCGCGCCTGATCAAAGCCTTCCCCCGGCGCGCTGATGTGTATCTGCACCACATGCCTGCCGGTGGGAACATCAATCACTTTGGAAAAACTTTCCGGGCCCGACGCACCCTTGGGCAGAATTCCCAGCCGCTTTTTTGACGCTCCATTCAGGCTGCTGCTGTAAACCACTGAACCATCCACCAGAACTGAAAGCTGCGCGGAATGGAAACTGTGCTGGCAGATGATCTGCAGTCGCCCCTGTTCAGCCGGCACCGCGGCATAGACGGCAAAGATCGCAGCAATCAGCAAAATGGTGATCGCACCATAGCGCGTCCAGCCGGGCATCTTGCGGAAGCGCAATCGTAGCGCGTGCCAGCGCGAAGGCGCGGCAGCGTCGACAGCAGACACACTGGTCTGTATTTGTTCAAGATGATCTTGGGCCGGGGCCAGGGACATATTGATCTTATTTTGTCCTATAAGGGCAGCGCGGAAAAGTTACCAAAGTTAGAAGAAGAGGGGAAGCGGGCGAAAAAGTGCGTGTCTAGTACCCCGTCTTCCAGGGTGGCAAATGTGAGCCGGACGACGTGGGTCGTGGAAATCGCGCAAAAAGCAAGGGCCGGATTTCTCCGGCCCTTCCAAAGCAATCTGCTTGCTTATTGCAGTTTTACGTGAGTAATGCGGGTGGCCCAGTTACCGAGCGAGCCGCGCGTGTTGCCGCAAGTGAAGTTGGTCTGCACGTAGTTGTTCAGGTCGCACGAATCGGCAATATATTCACTGGCAAACCAAATCGTGTTTCCATCTACTGCGGCAGCGCCATAGTCGCCCCAACGCGGGCGTACAGGGTTCACCTCGGGGAAATAGCCAGTGAAACCGTCCTGCGCGGCGGCTCCCAGGGCGGCAATGTGTACGTCACCTGCGCCAATTTTGGCATCGAGCGACGCGTACCCAGCACTAGGATTGAAGTCCTGCCCTAACACTGTAAATGCAATCACGCCGCGTCCGCTGGGATTTACGGCAACAGCAGGATAGGTAACGTTGTTATTGGGAAGAGCGATGATGCCCTGCTGAAGTACATCCGCCGAGGCACCGTTTGGATGCAGCACAAAGAATGCTGCGCCAGCCAGATCCTGACCATTCACGAGAGCGGCGGAATCCAGTGCCGCCCACAGTTTACCGTTCGCATACGAAACCTGCTGCATGCGGGAGTCGTTGCTGGGTGGATGTGCCTCCGGGTTGATGAATGGTCCGCCCGACACAAAGAAGAAGCGCCAGCAACCGGTTCCAAACGGAGTTGAAATGCTGGTATCGGCCAGGCACTGTCCCAGAGGGAACGCACCTGGCTTCTGCGTCGCGGCTGGCGGCACAGCGTAGGTCTGGGTGTTTACTGTTCCGGTGGTCAGATTGACTGCAGGTGTAGCAGCGTCCAGTGATTGAGTGTTGGTGAGTTGCCACAGGACAAGCTGGTTGAAAGCGCCGGTATTCGAAAACACAGCTAATGAGCTCAGCAGAAATTCAGTGCCGCCATTATCACTGCGGAAATCCCTGCCCGGCGAGAGTGCCGGGAAAACGGTGAAGCCCGGAAGCCCGAAAGGCTGATTTGGAGCCAGAGCCGTAGTATTGAACTCAGCTACATTGATGGTCGGAGCGCCCGCAGCCAATTGCCGTTTGGAGATCGCGTAAATCTGCGCTCCATGGAACCTGCCGGGAGAAAACAGATCAAATTCATTGGTGGTGATAAAGAGCCCATTGGCGTCCATGCCAATGTGCGGATAGTCACCAAGACATTGCGCATGCACCAACGTGCCGGCTGATCTCGCGACGCAGCCATGGTCCTGCGTTCCGTTGGTTCCGTCATTCTGTACCGGCACCTTATATACAGTCCAGGTACCGAGCGGGTTCGAAGTGTTGCTCACGGCGATGTCGAGATGGTTCTTGCCATTCAAATTTTGCGACGTCGGTACTGCACGGTCCAGGGTGAGCACAACGTGGAACCAGCGCTGTGTGTCAGGATCGAAATGGCAGGTAGGATCGGTGATGGAAGGGCCAAATGTGAGAGGCGAAGCAGCGCGATTGATCGCTGCGGGATATCCATAAAAAGTGTTCAGATCGGTCGCGCCCAGCAACGAAGTGCCATCCGGGCCAAAGACATTGAGAACATCATTGGTTGATTCCAGCACAAACCCGTTTCCCGCGCACAGCGCCTGGTCAGGCGGCTCCACGGAAAACTGGTTGCCGTGGTTGGCAAAGCGCTGGCTGAAGAAGTTGACACCGTTAAAACTGGTAATCAGCTCAGGGTTGGATTTGGCCTTGCCCTTGCCGATGACCTGCGCTCCCTGGCCTGGGCCGGGCGCGATGGAGCGGTTCATCGTGGTACTGCCGGAAACATTCCCTTGCGTATCGACCCCGAGAACGTCCTCGCTGTCATTGCCATCCAGGGCTGTGTCAACTTCCGGGTCCTGTATGCCGGGAACTCCTGCCTGCTGTGACTGGGGCTGCGTTGTTCCTGAACTGTTGATTTGGCGCACTACCTGCGCGCTGCTGCTGGCGGCAAACAACAACAGGGCCGCAATCGTTGTAAAAAACAGGTTTTTGAACGGAGCTGGAAGGCGGACGGGGAGGGTGACTTGCATTCTAGATTCTCCTGGAAGGAAAGGTAGGAAGCTTGACCAAGTCTACTCTCGGGAGTAGTAGATGTTGAGGCGCACGGGTACTCTATTTCACACTAACCCTACTTAGTTCCACGGTAAGCAACAATATTAGATCGCCGACCGACGACGAAGTCTGGCATGGGTGAGCCCTGCCGGTAAGAACCGGTGCGGAGGTGAGGATCGAGTTTGTCGCGATAATCTTTAGGCCATGAATGGCAGTTGGTCCGCTACTCGACAAGCTCTTCCCTGCTCCCGTATAAAGTTAGGTTTCCCTGAAGGAGTCTCCATGCCTCGTGCCGCCCGTATGCTTACGATCGTGCTGTGTTGTGCTGCCGCGATTACCGCCATTGCTCAAGCGCAAAAACGTTCGATCACTGAGAAAGATATTTTTCAATTCAACTGGATCGGCGATCCGCAAATTTCGCCCGATGGCTCGCGCGTGGCGTTTGTGAAGGTCACTGTAGACGAGAAGAAGACCGGCTATGACACGTCGATCTGGAGCGTCGGCACACGCGGCGACGAGCAGCCACGCCGCATGACCGACGGCAAGCATGACTCATCTCCGCGCTGGTCGCCCGACGGCAAGTGGCTGATCTTTGTCCGCGCTCCTGAGCCTGGTGGTCCGGCCGCCGCTGGCGCGAGCCCTGGCGGTGCAGGTGGACCCGGTGCACGTCCTCCGGCGGCGCAGCTTTACCTCTTGCCCGTGAGCGGAGGCGGCGAGTCATGGAAGATCACCGATCTGCCGCGCGGCGCGGGCGGGCCGGTGTGGTCACCCGACAGCAAGACGATCGCCTTCACCAGTGACACGTCGGCAGAAGACCTGGCCAAACAGCACAGGAAAGAAAACGCGCCCTCGAAAGATAAGACCAGCGGAAAGTCTGCTGACAAGCCGGAAGAAAAACCTGACGGAAAATCGGACGACAAATCAGCCACGTCCGACAAACCGGAAGCCGGCCCGGCCGCAGCCAAGGCCGCTGATTCCGATGCCGACCATGAAAGCGACGTTCGCGTCATCACGCGCTCCGTCTATCGCCTTAACGGAGCCGGCTATCTGGATTTCAAACATCCGCAGCACATATGGGTGATCGCCGCGCCGCAGGGTTCTGAAGATGAAACCAAGCCGAAGCAACTGACCAGCGGAAAGTATCAGGAAGACGCCATTATGTGGTCTCCCGATTCAAGCAAAATCTACTTCACCACCACGCAGGTGGACGATCCTTCTTATGAGCACCCGCATGCCGATGTCTATTCAGTAGCAGCGGCGGGCGGCGCGCCGGCAAAAGTTGTATCCATTAACATGGCGCCGGGCGAGATGTCGCTCAGTCCGGATGGCAAGCGCCTCGCCTTCTGCGCTTCCATCAATGAGCCGGTGCAGTCTTACACCCAGCCCGATCTCTGGGTGATGGATCTTGCGGCCGACGCGAAGCCGCGCAACCTGACCGCAAGTTATGACTTTGACGTTTGCGGCGGCGTGGGCGGCGACCAGGGCACGCCGCGCGCCGGCGGTCCCGAACTACATTATTTGGAGCGCGGACGGCAACAGCCTGATTGTTTCTACCGCGCGCGAGGGCCGAGCCAATCTGATTCAAGTGGAGATTGCTTCAGCCAAGATTACGGAGATCACGCGCGGCAACCAGGCCGTGGAGCGGTTCCGCGCCAACAAAGATGTGTCCGGTCTGGTGGCGCTCATCTCGACGCCCACGAACATCGGCGATCTGTTTTGGATTGACCGTACTCAGGCCGGCGCGCAGCCGCGACAGTTGACGCACATCAATGACAAGCTTTTCTCCCAGCTCAACCTTACCGACCCGGAAGAGATCTGGTACACAAGCTTTGACGGCAAGAAGATTCATGGCTGGATCCAGAAGCCACCGAACTTTGATGCGTCGAAGAAATATCCGCTGATCCTGAACATTCACGGCGGCCCGCACGCCGCGTACGGCTTTGTCTTTGACCATGAATTTCAATGGATGGCGGCCAAGGGCTATGTAGTGCTTTATCCCAACCCGCGCGGCAGCACGTCCTACGGGCAGCAGTTTGGCAACATTATTCAGTATCGCTATCCGGGCGACGACTTTCGAGACCTGATGATCGGCGTGGACGAAGTGTTGAAGCGCGGTTATATCGATCCGAAAAAGCTCGGCGTCACGGGAGGCAGCGGCGGCGGGTTGCTTACAGACTGGATCGTCGGCCACACTGACCGATTTGCCGCAGCCGTGGCGCAGCGCGACATTGCAAGCTGGGCCGCGTGGTGGTACTCCGCAGACTTCACCTTGTTCCAGCCGTCATGGTTCAAGTCGCCGCCGTTTCAGGACCCGCAGGACTACGTGAACCGCTCACCCATCACGTACATTGAAAAAGTCCACACACCGCTCATGCTGGTGCTGGGCGAGGCCGACTTCCGCACGCCGCCGGGCGCGGGTGGTGAAGAAATGTTCCGCGCGCTTAAATTTTTGAAGCGTCCGGTGATTATGGTGCGTTTTCCCGGCGAATCGCACGAGCTTTCGCGCTCCGGGCAGCCGTGGCACCGCGTGGAGCGTCTTGAGCACATTGTCGGCTGGTTTGATAAATATCTTCAAGGCATGAGCAAGCCCGAATATGACGACGTAGCGAAAAACGATAGTCAGCATCAAGCCCGCTGATCTGCCGGGCAAGCACGATGCCAGCAAGCCCGCGGAGCCAGCTACGCCGCCAAGGCCGAAATAGCAACCTGTGTAGTTCGAAGAAGAATTCAAGAAGGCCTTTGCGGGCCTTCCCGAAGTTGGGCGAGCTGCGCGCTCAGGCGCTTTTTGCCTGGACGCCCTGCGATACGCTTCGCGTAATTTGTCCGATGGCTTCTTGCGCCAGCTTTTGTGATGCAGCGCTAAGTTCGCTGCTGAGTTCTCTGTTCACACTGGGTGGGTGTTGCGTTACAAATTCGAACGACTTTCTATTTGCCGGCCTGCTGCGCTTTGTTCACGTACGTGGAATCCCAGACGATCCGCCAGGTCTTCTGCTGGTCGTCAGATTGTTCCGCCATCTGCCGCACCTTGCCCGGCGAAAGCACATACCAGGTCCAGCGGAAGACAGGCGATTCTTTCTCGTCGCTGATCAAGACCATCTTGTTATCGACAAGGTTGCCGGACATGGGCGGATAAGCGCCGGCATTACCCGAATTATCAAAATAGATCTGATGCCACTTCTTGTCGCGAATATCGAAGTAGTTGAAGCTGGTACCGGACTCAATGCCGCGTGCGCTCTTCCAGTGTTCCACCAGCAGGCAGCCATCCTGCTCGCGCGAAACCAGGTTGTCGCCAGCCTTCTGGCCCGCGGGAGTGTGCACGTCCCAATCGCCAACCCAGAAATCGAACTTCCTGAACTCCGCGGTCTGGCACGGAATGGTGGATTTCAGGAACTCCTGGTATTCGGTATTGTCGCGAAGTTTCTGGAACTCGCTCGCGCCGGCGATGTAGGCGCGAAGACGCGGCGCCTGGCCAGTTGCGGCCACGTCATTCAACAGGTCGAGCGCGTGGCGCGTGTCTGCCTTCGCAACATACGCTCTGGCAATATCCACCTTGGTCATCAGCGGGCGATAATTCAAGTCCACCGCGCGCTGGAATGCCTTGATGGCATCTTCAAAGCGTTGCAGTTGAATGTCGCACTCGCCCAGATGTTGCCATGCCGGTCCATTCGCCGGTTCCTTTGCGGTAATTGCAGCATAGGCTTGGGCGGCCTGGTCCCATTTCGACTCCCCGAACAACGCGTCCGCGGCGCGCTGCGCAGAAGGCGCTTGCTGCCCATTCACCGGGCAGGCAAGAGCCGCTAGGATAGAGATTGCAAGAAAGATAACTTTTCCAGATCTGCTGGTGTCAGGACAGTGCATCGTCGGCGCCTCGGAGTTTGCTGGATCGGGAGTTGACGGTATTTTACTTGCGTATGTTTGACCCTGCCGCATCGATTTTGTGAGCCAGAACAGGGCAAATGATCGCAAACGGCACTCAAGCCACTTCCTCCATGATGCCCTACTCAAAGTTTCAAGGTCTGATTTAAAGTGTATGTTTTCCGGTCTGAATTGAAAGGTGGCAGTTTTTGAAATTCTCTCTGCGCAAGACAAAGAACCAGACGTTTTTTGAGCGGCATGGTCTTACGCTCGTCACCAGTTGCATTCTCATAGCCTGGATTGTGCTCTATAGCGTCAGCGACGAGAAACGGCATATCGGCTCTTTCTTTGGGAATGCAATTGCTGATTGGACCGGAGTTGTCGTCATGGTCCTGGCTACCAAACATCTATATGAGCGTGGATCAAGCGAGAGCAAACAACCGAAGACCAGGCTGCCTAACCGCATGCTGGAAATCCTTCGCGCGCACTCATTGACGGTGTTTCTGCTCGTTACAGGCATCGGATGGGTTCTTATGTACGCGCACTCTGATTCGGAATCGAAGTGGGGCCAGGTTGTGGGCAATATTGTTTCCGAATGGACACAGATTCTCGGTCTGGTGCTTCTGACAAAAAAACTGATTGAAACCGGATCAAAGGAAAGCGATCGAGGCAAATGAAGCCCGCTTGCACTGGACGCAGAAAGATGACGGCTGGCCCATCATCTGTTAGACTATTCAAGTTGTGAGGCGAGTCGTCTGCCCAACAGTCGAAGCCTGAATCTGTAATTTCCCAACAAAGCTGGGGACGTAGTTCAGTTGGTTAGAACGCTGCCCTGTCACGGCAGAGGTCGCGAGTTCGAGTCTCGTCGTCCCCGCCAGCTTTTCAAGCACTTAAAGAAATGGCTCCATCCCAGCGTAGGCACGAAAAGGGACCAAAAAGGCATGCGCGCTCACAGGCCGGGAGCGGCGAACTGCGTCCAGCATACGCACATCTCCCAGATCGGCGCGCAGCTTTTGCCTGCCATGGTGGATTATCTGAAGCTCACCTATCCCATGGGCTATGCGTCCAAAGACTCTGTGGACGAAGAAAACGGTTCGAGATCAGTTGTAACACGAGAATCACGCCATGGCGCCAGGCTGGGGTTTCCTCGATCGAATGAAATTCATTATTCTGCGCCCATCGCTTGCGCCATCAGGTGAAAGATCTCAGACATGTCATGTACGCCTAGCAAACGAAAGGCTTGCGGGCCCTGGCCGGCAATGCGCACCTGTGTCCCAGTATGTTCCATGCTGTGTTGCGAAGCGCAACAGACCGAGTTTGTCGCATAAAGCAATGTCATATTGGATTTATCGGCAGTGATGAGTGTGCTCATGAGCCCGGCGCTATGATCATCCTGCTTCGGCTCCGGGACTATCTGCGTGGAATGTCCGTGATCGGCCGTGACGATAATCAGTGTATCGGGATGTTCCGCAGCCCAGTCCAATGCAAGTTTAATGGCGTTGTCAAAAGCGATTGTTTCTCCGATTTGCTCGCATGGCTGGGCCGTATGGGCACGCTTGTCGATCTGTGCCCCTTCCACTTGAAGGAAGAAGCCGGGAGACTTCTGATCATTCGCCTGCAGAAGCTGAATAGCTTTCAACATCATTGAAAACAGCGCGGGTTCAGTCGCCGGGCGCACAAACTCTTTGCACTTCTGTGGCCCGCTGCCTGGATAAACAATGGCCTGATCGCCACTCCATTCCATGCTCATGTTGCCCGCATTAAACAACCCAAGCAACCGCTGCTGCGGCTCGAGGTGAATTTGGGACAGCTCCGCTGCGGTCGTAACAACTTTGTAGCCCTGCCCGTTGGCTGAGTCGATGACCCGTTTGCCCTCGTCCGGTCCTCCATCAATAATCTGATCGAAGCGCTGCTTCCCCCCGCCCAGAAGAACATCGATTTTGTGATCAACCAGTTGCTCCGCGATTGATCCCGGTCCGCCTGCCGCCTTCCGGTATTTTTCGCAATCTTTCATGTCTGCGGGCCCCTGGCAGCGACGGCTGTTTACATGGGCTCCCAGTACCGCGGGAGTCGCGTCAGTGAGCTCAGCAGTGGATATGTTGCCGGTACGATAGCCCGCTTCCTTAGCCAGCTCAAGAATGGTTTTAAGAGGCCGGTCCGCTTTAGCTGACGTGGAGATGCGGCCGTTGCTGGTCTTTTGTCCCGTCGCCCACGCCGTACCACCAGCAGCGGAGTCGGTAACATAGTCAAGTTTCGAAGGATCGCTTTCATGCAACGCGTAGGTTGTAACTGAGCCCGTGAACGGCAGGGTATCCAGCGCCAGCCGTCCGCTGGCGCCGGCCTGATAGTTGCGTGCAGCCGTAATTTCGCTATCGCCCATTCCATCCCCAATAAACAGGATGATGTTTTTGGCACGGCCGCCACGGATTTGGCTTTGTAACTTTGCAGCGTCATGCTGTTGCGGCGTGTCGCTCGTGTTTGTCTGTGCGCAGGCAAGCGCGCAAAAGCATGCCATGGCCATTCCACAAAGTTTCTTTTTCATCTTGTTCTCCAAGTTCTCGTCAGACCCGCCCACTCATTTAGGTGTACAGGGGAAGGTAACGCAGGGATGTTAAAGGCTTGTTAACGGCAGAAGGCGCGGAAATGGCGGAGAGACGCAAGACTCGCGTCAAAGCGTCCCTCCCGCTAATACTCGCTCACATCGTCTATTTCGACCGCTCCCTGGTTGGTGTCCAGCGCAGGCCCAGTGAGATCGTGCGACTATAATACTCGCGCTGTACCGGGAACTGTTCGCTGCCGTTGTAAAACCCGAAAACTTCATTGTTCAGGTTCAGCATGGAAACAATAGCCTGCAATCCGCGGGCGCGGGGAATCCAGTAGCTAACCTGAGCATCGACTTGTGTGTGTGGATAGAGATACTGATCTCCCGCAGGGCCTTTGATTCCGCCATCCGCTCCGTCCAAGAATTGATAGGCGAAAATGTTGGCGTCATTGTGCGTGAGGCCCATGCGAGCCGAAATGCCTTTTTTGTCGTAGGTGTAATCGAAGTTCCAGTTATTCGGCGCCTGGCGCAGAAGGGATACATGGTCCGTCCTGCCGAATCCGGCGGGAAAACTGGCATTGGACGTCGTGTAACTGTAATTTGCCCTGATACCTGAACCATTCAACAATCCGGGAAGGAAGGTCAGCCGCTGCTGCCATGACATCTCGATCCCGGTAATGTGGGCTCGGGGACCGTTGATCGGCGAAGTTTGCAGTTGCCCGGCAAATTGTCCTGACGTAATAGGCGTAATCACATTTTCATAAATTGGATCGGTTAAGTACTTGTAAAAAACGCCGCCCTGAATCATTCCCACATTCTTCAGGTACCGCTCTACCAACAAATCAAAATTTTGCGCGTGAGTAGGCTTCAGATTGGGGTTCCCGGCGGTAACGGATGGCTGTCCGGCGGCAACGGTTGGGTCGGACACGACGAAGGGCGGCAGGTCACCGAAATTCGGGCGTGAAATACCCATTCCATAGGCGGCGCGCAAAAGCGTGTCGGAGCCGAAACGATATTGGAACTGCACGCTCGGCAGAACGTCCACGTAGCTCGCCTCACCGGGAACATGAACCAGTGTTTTAAGCACATCGGATTGAGAAATATCAATTTGGTTTCCGACGGAAGAATCCTGCGTGCCTTCTATGCGAACTCCTCCCTGCACACGGGCTTGACCAAAGTTAATGGTGTTCATGACGTACCCGGCGGAAACCCGTTCGTCGGTATTGAAGTCGGCCGGCAAGGTCCGTTGCAGGTCGCTCTGGAGATTTCCATCGGCGCTGAATCCACCTGCATTGACCCGAGCAACAATTTTCGTGTAATCCGTCGTCGGACCATAGGTTCCGAATTTCCCAAAATAATAATCAGCATCGGTAAACGATCTCAGAACAGAGCTCATCAGGACCTGCACACCGGGATCAGGACTGAAGGTCTGCTGGGTATCGAGCTGCGCTTTATGCGCGTCGCGCACCTTGACGCCCATTTCAATCGTGCTGAAATGCGATCCCACAGAGTACGTGCGCGCGACGGTGATGGCTCCGGTTATGTCGCGTTCAAAAGTGTGGTCATCGCCTGTTCTCAATCCCCCCAAAGTATATAAATCTGGATTAAAGATGCTGGGGCTGGCAGTGAATCTGGGAACAAATGGATCACTGTTATTCAGTGCGTATTGGATCCCGGACGGTCCGTCGAAGCTGGCAGAAGGAAAGAATCCGGTAAAACGCGCCTGGCCGAAAGAAAGTTCGTAATTGACGAGTGTTCTTCCCAGATCATGTCTTGCGCCTGGCCGTTGCGCTAAACAGCCACTGCGAGGGTTTGCGGGTAACGTGCGAGAAGCTCGCGCTTCCGTCTGAAAACGACGGCGAATAAATCCAGTCCTGGCCATCATCTTTAAACTGCGAAAACAGACCGTGCAGATAAGCGTTGGACGAGGAGCTTATCTTGTAATCCATGGTGCCGCCAAAGCCATAACGGGTGCGGTCATATCAGTACTGGCGTAAGTCCATGGCGCTTGGGCCAGTCAATCCAGGACTTGGCTCAATATCATCAATACCGCGACCATTCCAATCGTAGCTGCCGCCCACCAGAATGCCGAAGCGCTGATCTGCTCCGAATCGTTGGCCCATCGTCGAGCTGAACTGATTTAGAGAACGGCCCCCCGCAATGGGCGTGTAGCCACCCATTCCCAGGAAGGTCAAGTACGGTTGATCTGCCGGGCTCTTGGTCACAAGATTGACCGACCCGCCGATGGCATCCCCTTCTTGATTGGCGGAGAGTGTTTTGCTGATTTCAACCGATTCGACCAGGTCGGACGGAATGGCATCCAGTTTTACATTGCGTACGCTCTCCGGAGAAGGCAGATGCACTCCATCCACCGTCACATTGCTCAGTCGTGGCTCCGTGCCGCGAATCTGAACATATTTGCCTTCGCCTTCATCGCGCTCCAGAGAGACGCTGGGCAGACGGCCCACTGCATCGGCAATGTTGGTATTGGGCAGGCTAGTGATTACGTCGTAAGGAAGGCACCTGGAGGATATTGTCGGCCGTGCGTTCGCGATTCAATGCCTCTTCTTCTCCGCGCTGGCGGTCCGCCCTCACGATCACTTCCTCACTTACTTTTCCTATCGCCATTACGGCGTCCAGCTTTGCCACCTCTCCCGCATTCACCGTTACCTCGGTAGAATACGGCGCAAACCCGACATAAGAGACATTTACGGTGTACTTACCCGGCGGCAGCCCGGAGATGGTGAATTGACCCTGGCCGTCAGTCGCCGTGGTCTGTCCTGTGGGCTGCACCTGAACGCGCGCACCCTGCAGAATGCCATGGCTCGCATCAGCAACGTGGCCGACGATGGTGCCCCTTCGTTCCTGCGCTCCAGCTCCGATCCACAAAAGGCACGCGATAAATATAAAGGTGATGAACGTGCAAAGACGGAATCTCATGCTGACCTCCGGAAGTGTGACCCGGAATAGTATTTAGTTTTTGTTAACGGCAGACGCAGGATTGGTTAACGAACGATGAAAATAATCCTTACTGCGGCACTAAGGCTGTGGGTTGAGAAAGAAATCGTTCCACCTATTTATCGTTCGACAATGGAATATGTTGGAACTAAAATTGTTTGATCTTTCACCCGTCATTAACCTCGCGGTCACGCATCTTCAACACACAGCAGATACGCTTTCCCCGACTCAAGAAGTTGCATGAGCAACAATTGGAGGAAAGCATGGCAGTCACATCCATTGAAAGAAAGCGGCGGCCAAGCGCGGCACTCGCGCTGTTTCTTGCCGCACTGATGTCAGTTCCGGTTCCGGCTTCCGCCGAAAAGAGAGATTCCGACGAAGCCAATCAAAAAACTACAACCCCGATCAAGCATGTCATCGTGATCATCGGTGAAAACCGCACGTTCGACAATATTTTTGCTACCTACGTGCCGAGACACGGAGCAGTTTCGAACTTGTTATCCAAGGGCATCATTCATTCGGACGGTTCACCCGGTCCGAACGCCGATCTGGCCCAGCAGTTTCAACTCCAGACCATCAATCCACCGAGCTACTTCATCGACACGCGCAAGCTGATCAACCCCGGCAAGACGGCTTATTCACCGTTCCTGCCAACCCCGGAAGCCGGCAATGCGCCCCCGCTGGCAGTGACGCGAAGCCAGTTCCTGAAAGACCCCGTCGATACCGCGCCACCTTTTGACGCTAAGACTTTTTCCACAAGTCAACTCCATAACATTTCGCCCGCTTTAGAGATTGACGATCTGCCGCTCATTACCTCCGGTGCGACCGGCCTGAAGAATTGCACCGCCGACCCGACGCTACCCCCTTCTTCTTGTCAGGAACCGGATACACGGATCACGAATTTCAACAAGCTGCCGAACACCTCATTCCAAATCACCGGCGCAAAAGTGCCGTATGACAGCTATACCGGCGACATGGTCCATCGCCTCTTCCACATGTGGCAGCAAGCAGATTGCAGCGTGCTGGATGCGACAAAAGCAAATCCCTCGGGCTGCAAGAATGATCTTCTGCCTTTTGTCGGCATCGCTCGCGGCGACGATAGTGGCAGCAACTCAATGGGCTTCTACAACGTGCAGAGAGGCGATGCGCCGCTGTTCAAGCGTCTGGCTGACGAATATACGATTAATGACAACTATCACCAGCCGGCCATGGGCGGCACCGCCGCGCAGCACATCATGATTGGCACGGCCGACTCACTTCCGTGGGAAGCAGTCGGTAATTTTCCTGCTCAGCCTCCCGCCAAGCAGGTAGCCAACCCCAATCCCACGAGCGCGACGAATGATGCTTTCGTGAACGACACGCGCTGGACTGAATGCGGCGATCCGACTCAGCCTGGGATCAAACCGATCATGGATTATCTGAAGTCTCTGCCGTGGCGTCCGGACCTAACGCCGAGCAATTGCGCACCCAACACGTTTTACATGATTAATAACACGCGTCCAGGATTCCTCTCGAATGGACAGCTCAATACGGCTGCGATTAACGCCGGCACCGCCGTTCCGCCGTCTTCGCTACGCACCATCGGTGATGCCCTTAACGAGAAGAACATCAGCTGGGCATATTACGGCGGTGGCTTCAACGCAGCGGCACGCTTTGACAATGGGTCTACAGATCCTGTGGATGTTCTGATCGGCACGGGCGGCGACTGGTATTGCGATATCTGCAATCCGTTCCAATACGCTTCGTCAATCATGGGCAATCCGGCACAGCGCGCTGCCCACATTAAAGACGCAACAGACTTCTTTGATGGTCTGGAAGACGGCAGGTTGCCGGCTGTCTCTTTTTTGAAGCCTGACAGCTTTGGCGATGGCCATCCGGCAAGCTCCAAGCTGGACGTTCTAGAGGCGCTCATCGACCGGGTGCTTGATGGTCTCAAGAGGCATTCTGAACTGGCGGAGGATACCGCATTCATCATCACCTTTGACGAAGGCGGCGGATATTTTGACTCCGGCTTTATGCAGCCCATTGATTTCTTCGGCGATGGACCGCGCATCCCGCTGATCATCGTCTCTCCATTCACCCGGGGAGGACACGTCAGCCACACGTATGGCGATCACGCTTCCATCGTGAAGTTCATTGAGCGTAACTGGAATCTAAAACCGTTGACAAACCGCAGTCGCGACAATCTGAAAAACCCGATTGTCGATCCCAGCAATCCTTACGTGCCTCTCAACTCGCCAGCTGTCGGCGACCTTTTTGACATGTTCCGCTTCGATAAAGATGGAGACCACGGCAACGATCGTTAACGCGTAACCAGCACCAAGGGCGACGGAATATTAACCGTCGCCCATTTCATGTTGACACAATCCGGGTACATTTTTTTCTCAGCCGCTAAAAATAACGGAACGCTTCCGTATGCCCTGCGAATGCGTGGGCCCTACGCTGAAGGGCTCAAATCGCCTCGTTTGTGAACCAGAGATTAAACTCTCGTGAAAAGAACCGGGAGTATTACCAAAGTTATTGATTTAGCCCATCTAATTACCATAAGGTGACTGCAGCGGAAGTTGTGCACCCTGTTTTACAGGGTAGCGTATTAGAAGCACCATGGAGGGCATAGTGGCGCAGTTTTTTGCTGGTTTGGCGCGGCTTGCGATGGGTACAGAGTTGCCGGTTCAGGTGGCAGCGGTGTGTTATCGCCTGAGTGGCTCATCTGTGGAATTCCTGCTCGTAAATACCAGCTCAGGAAAATGGACTTTCCCAAAAGGCCGGCTGTGCCCAAGCTTGTCGCCTAGTGAAAGCGCCGCGCGCGAGGCATGGGAAGAAGCGGGCGCAAAAGGCAGGATTGAACAGAACCACTTCGGCCATTACCTTGACACGAAGCGCACCCTGGGACCCGATTCCCTTACCCGAGAAGTTCGCATCGCAGCTTTTCTGATGGAAGTTCACAGTGCTGAGGCTCCGCTGGAAAGCGGCCGTAACCCAAGTTGGTTTTCTGCTCACCAAGCAAGAAAACGGCTTGCAGAAGGACGCCAGGCGCCATATTCAAGGCACATAGCAAAGATGATCGACTCTGCCCTGGACCAGCTCACCGCGAAAAGCAGAAAGCAAACTGAAATTCTCCTTCGAGTACAGGGCCGCCGCAGGCTCGCGTCAGCCAGATAAGTCTCGGTCGACGCTCCGTCCACCCGGCTTCAATATCCGTGTTTGATGCCTGGTTGGCGCAACGCGCAGCTGAACTGTTAACCTTGACTTTGCGCGATGCTTTAAAGAGCTTTGCTGTGACTTCCAAGCGTCCAATTCGCAAAGACTCTGGCCTGGTCCATTGGATGAACGAGGTGCTTCGGGAATCGGACAGGGCTGCTGATGGTTTTCGCAACGAAGCAGTTCATGATCTTCGCGTCGCGCTGCGTCGATGCCGCTCTATGACGGACGGATTCCGCGCCATCGATCCACACAAAGACTGGAAGAAGATGCGCCGGCAGGCCACGGCGCTTTTTGACAGCCTTGGATCCCTGCGCGATTGCCACGTAATGATGGAATGGGCCCAGAAACTAGGCCCGGCGGAAGATCCTATTACGCATCAATTTTTGGATCATCTGGGTGAGCAGGAAGCGGCTTTAAAACGGCAGGCTAAGAGCGCTATTGAGGTCTTTGATCGTAAACAATGGCAGAGTTGGACGCGCTCATTATCGCGGCGGGGAGAGCGTTTGCCGATTGGATCTGAAGTCTTCCAGGCGCTGGCCCTGGAAAAATTACTTGTTGCACGACGCCTGCAGGCGCCGGCTTTGAACACGAAAAATGAATTGGCCTTTCACCGCCTGCGAATCGGACTGAAAAAGTTCCGCTACCTGATAGAAAATTTCCTCCCGCAGCTGCACCAGGAATGGAAAGCAGGACTGAAGACCGTCCAAGATCTTCTCGGCGAAATCCATGATCTCGATGTTGTGAGAGGGACTCTTTCTTCCATCCACGCAGACGCAGATCGTGAAGCGCTCCAAAGATGGGAAGATGTTCTTGCGACCGAGCGTGGCGGACGAATAGGACGCTACGCTGAGATGATGTCGGGCGAAGGCTCGCTTTGGCAGATCTGGCGTTCCGCCTTGCCTCGAGGCAAAGCGGCTCGGGCAGCCTCCCTCAAGAAGCTGCAAGCCTGGTCCGCCTTTTTGGATTCAGACTTGCAGCACAGTCGGCGTGTAGCCCGTTTTGCGGCCCAGATTCATGATGGCCTGGCCGGCCTTGGTCTGCTGAATGGCAACAATAAGAATTCGCGTGAGCTCCTTAGGGCCGCGGCGACAGTCCATGAAGTCGGCAGATTCGACGGAAACAAGAATCATCACAAAAATACCCAGCGAAGAGTCAGCAAGTTAGATCCCATCGTTGGCTGGACGCGGCAGGAAATCACAACGATGGCAAACGTCGCGCGCTATCATCGCGGCGCTCTTCCTCAAGCCCCCAGGCTGCGTGATCTCCCCATGAAACAAAGGAAATTGATTACGCTGCTGGCAGGCATTCTCCGCCTTGCCAATTCGCTCGATTCCGACCACGACGGATGCATAAAACGGATCAAAGTGCGCCAGGACGAAAGACATATTCTCATTCAGGCTGAAGGTCTGCGCTTAGACAGCCCGTTGGCAGAAAGAATTGCCGGAGCCCGGCATTTGCTGGAAATCACATGCGACCTTCCTGTGTTGGTGCGGCCCATGCCCAATCGGATTTCGCGCATGCGAACTCGGTCTTAGCGCCACCGTATCTACTTTGGTTCAATGCACCAAAGTGTGGCAGTTTCACGCGATCTTCACATAACCGTCGCGTGGCTTTAACGTTGGATTGCTACAAATAAGGTGCATGCAGGAAAAATGCTTTGACACGGTGATTATTTCCGACTTGCACCTTGGATCCGAGGTTAGCCAGGCGGGCGCTGCCCTGGCTTTTCTGCAATCTGTCCGTTTCAAGCGGCTTATTCTGCTGGGCGATATCTTTGCCGACCTGAACTTTCGCCGCCTCACTAAAGAGCATTGGAAGTTTCTGGGGCACATTCGAAAGCTCTCCAATCCGCGCCATCGGATTGAAGTTGTCTGGGTGGAAGGAAATCACGATCACGGGCTCACGGAAGTCATGTCACACCTGGTGGGGATTCCCGTGTATCAGGAGTTTGCGTGGAACTACGGCGGAAAGCGCCACCTGGCCATCCATGGTCATCAGTTCGATAGCTTTGCCGTGGCGAATGCTTTTCTGAGCAAAGTAGGCCAGCTGATCTTTCTGCAACTACAGAAAATGGATTCCAAGAACCAACGGTTTGCCCGCTACCTGGATCGTCTTAACACAAGATGGTTGCGTCTCTCAGAACAGGTGGCACACGGCGCGCTCAGCTACGCAAAACCTGGCAAGGCTGAGCGCATTTTTTGCGGACACACGCACGTGGCGCTGGCCCGGGAGCGGGACGGCGTTGAATATTACAACTCGGGCGGTTGGGTCGATCAGCGATGCACATATGTCGCCATCGGCCCGGAAGGAGTTGCCATTCATGAGTACGTTACCGAAGCTGACAATCGTGATTCCGGCGAAGAACGAATCGCGGCTTTTGCCGACACTCCTGGAATCACTGTGCCGGCAGGATTATGGCCTGATGAAGTCTACGAAGGTATTCCTGGCTGATGCCGGTTCAACGGACGGTACACAGGAGTTGGCCATGTCTTTTGCTGGCCGGCTCGATATCGAAGTAATTGCCGGCGGGCTGCCTTCCGTGGGGCGTAATGCGGGAGCGCAACGCGCAAACACGCCATACGTGCTTTTTATCGATGCCGATATGGAGTTGCAGGACACATCATTGCTGCGGCGTGCCATGGAACTGGCGGAGCGGCGCAGGCTTCACTGCGTCACGACGAATATCTGGTGCTCGCAAGGATCTATTCGCGACCAGATTCTTTACCTGGCCAACAACATCGTGCAATACGGATCGCTGATGGTCAAGCCGTTCAGCACGGGAATGTTCATGCTGTTCGACAAAGCCACGTTCGACTTACTCGGCGGCTTTCATGAACAGGCACTTTATGCCGAAGATTATCTGCTCAGCAAGAAAGTGCGAAACCGCAAGTTCGGAATTGTGAGAGGCTGCATCCAGACCACAAATCGTCGCTTCCGTAACATGGGGCATATAAAGATTGTAGGCATGTTTCTGAAGACCATGGTGAACTCCTGGAATGACAATTATTTTCTCCGCGATCACGGATACTGGCGGCAGAAGGTCTAGAATCCAATTCACGAATGGACTCAGGACCCCTTAGCCAAGACCCCGTTTTCCCGGCCGATTTTGCCTGGGGTGTGGCCACGTCGTCACATCAGGTAGAAGGCGGTAACTCAAACAATCAATGGACCGCGTGGGAAAAGAGCGGGCGGATTAAATCAAAAGATTGCGTCGGCTTTGCCTGTGACTGGTGGCGCAATGCGGAAAAAGACTTTGACCTGGCCCAGGCTCTGGGTGTGAATGCGCTAAGGCTCTCCGTGGAATGGAGCCGCATAGAACCCAAGGAGGGCCAATGGGATGAGTCTGCACTGGCACGATACCGCCAGATGCTGAAGGCGCTCCAGTCCCGCAATATACGGCCGTTCGTGACGCTGCATCATTTCACCAACCCCCAATGGTTTGAAGCGAAGCAGGGATTTGCTAATCCGGAATCCGTGAAACTCTTCCAGCGCTTCACGCAACGCGTGATCGGATCACTAGGCGATCTCTGCCGTGACTGGGTGACTTTCAATGAGCCGAATGTCTATGTGTCGCTGGGGTATTTTCTTGGCGACTTTCCGCCTGGCAAGAAAGGGCGCATCCTTCAAGTGGCCCAAGTCACAAAAAATCTTTGCCTTGCGCATTCGGCATCGTATCGCACCATCCACTCTTTGCAGGCAGACGCCAATGTCGGATGGGCTCAGCACTATGTGGTGTTTAAGCCGCGCAGACCGGGATCGGCACTGGACCGCTGGATATGTGGCTTTATTCAGCGACGCTTCAACGATAATTTTGCCGAGAGCATCCAGAGCGGACGGGCTCCTTTCCCGCTGAATAAATTTGGCCAGACACTGCCGGAAGTAAGAGACACCTGTGATTTTGTGGGAATCAATTATTACAGCAGGCTGCGTGTGGGATTTGAACCCAAAAGTCCCAAGACTCTCTTCTTCCAGATCTCAGTTCCTCCGCACAAGCCCCAGGGAGACTCGGGAATTGAAGTTCCTTATGGCGAGGTTTACCCGGAAGGCTTGCGGCAGGCCGTGGAGCATTTTGCCGGGTTTAAGAAACCGATTTACATTCTGGAAAACGGTGTACCTGACCGCGAGGATCGCATACGCCCATGGGCCCTCAAGTCTATCGTCGGCCAAATGCGTGGGCTACTCGCCGAAGGAATCAATCTGCGAGGATACTTCCACTGGACCTTGGCGGACAACTTTGAATGGAACGAAGGATGGCATTTGCGCTTCGGATTGTATGAACTTGATCCAGCAACGCAAATCAGAAAGCCGCGACCCAGCGCGCAAGTTTATGCGCGGTTGATTCGGGAGAGCATCCAGAACGAATTGAGGAGTGAGGGACTCGCGTCGGATGCTGCAGACTCAAACCAGAACGGCACTTATCCTGCTGGAAAACACATATCCGGCGAATTATCGCCTGGGATTGTAATCCAGAATGAGAACGGCCTTGGCAAATAGGGCAATCAAAAACAGTTGAGCCAACGCGCACTCTAACATCAACAATCTGGTGTAGAATTTGCGAGCCTGAAAATCGGGTAGGTTGTTGATGAAAGTCCCATGCAATGGCTCTTGGCGTTTTCAATTGTAGTAACGCTCAGGGTCCGGCGTGAAAGCAGAAAGGTGCCGCATGGAAATGGCAGGAACAAGCACGACGGAAGCCGCTCGAAACCTTCAAACATCCACTATGGTCGGGTCGTGGGCAAATACCAATCCATCCACGCCGGGAATCACCGCAGTACAAATCAGGACCGTTGCGGGAAAGCTGCGCGTAACCATTGAAAGCGCCGCTAAAGATTCCACGCTCGGCTGGGGTGAGGTGGAAGCTGAATGTGTTTATGCAGAGAACGCCGGTTCCACGCGTGGCATGGCCTTCGTTGCCAGATATGAATTTGGTTTCCTGGAAACACTTGTGGAAGGAAACGTAAATGCCGGCCTGCTGGTGCTGGCGGCTTTCCACACTTTTCGCGACGGCAGCCATCGCTCCGATTATTTCTCGCGCGAATTCTTCCATGAGGTGGCGTCGTGAATCATGTGGCCGTGGAACAATTGCAGGAACGCAACTCCGCAACGCCCCCTGGCCTTGACCAGACTACGCTGACCGGAACCTGGATCAACACCAATTCCGCGCCTTCACTCATACGCCGCCTTGAAATTACTCCGGGACAAGAACAACTAACTGTCCATATTTTCGCCGCGGAGCCTGGCTTTCCTGAGGACTGGGGCGTAGCCGAAGCCCATCCGTTTGCCGAGAACACTGCATCAGGGCTGGCGATGGCCTTCAGCGCCCTATTCGATCTGAACGGTGTCGAGAGCCTGTTACAAGGATATGTAGTGAAAGGCGTGCTGGTGATCGTCAGCTTCACCCGGGTTAAGGACGGGCGCGTGCGATCCAGCAGCTTTGGCAAAGAATTTTTCTATCGGCTTCCCTGACCTGAGTTTTGGAAAAGAGAACGCGCGAAGATTTTGTGCAAAAAGAATGCAGGTTTCGCGTACACTCTCAGCCGTTCGCTTCGCTGCTTTCGCACTTGGGCTGGCATAATGTTCGCCATCAGGCGTTCTTTCCAGCGTTGAGGTTTGATCGTTATGGACAGGCCACTGCGTTTCCACTGGAGCCTCTCACAGACAGGCGATAAGCTTCGGCGGGCGCAGGCCACGGTCAAAATGTCCGGCCTCTTCGATATCAGGCAGCAGATACAAGTCTGCCGTCACGCGGAAAAAAACGGGATCGAATCCATGCTGATGGCGATCGGGTTTACCCGGCCCGATCCGCTGCAACTGGCCATCGCCATTGGACTGCAAACGGAAAAAATCAAATTCATGGTGGCTTGCCGCTCCGGCCTGATCTCGCCGACCTTTTATGTTCAGCAGCTGAATACCGCATCTGCTATCTTGCCGGGCCGGATTCTCACGAATATTGTCTGCGGGCATACACCGCATGAATTGCGTTACTACGGAGACTTTCTGGGCCATGATGAACGCTACCGCCGCACCGGAGAATTTCTCACCATCTGTCGTGGGCTGTGGAGCGGGGCGTTTCCCTATAACTTCAACGGCGAATTTTACAAGGTTGAAAACGCGCGTCTTCATACTCCATTTCTAGGCAACGGTGGTCATGGGCCCGAGATTTTTGTCGGCGGAAACTCAACGGAAGCCGCCGACCTGGCCATCCGGCACGGTTCTTGCCTGTGGCGTTTTCCCGCGGCGCCTTCTGAGTTTGAGAAACAGGTCTGTCCAGTATTGGATTCTGGCATTGAAGTGGGATTTCTCACATCGATCATCGCACGTCCTACGCGCGAGGAAGCGCTAGCTGCTGCGGCCGAACTGATCGCCAGCGCCGGTGCAGACGCCCGGACGGTGCATCAGCAGTTTGCTTCCCGGCTGGACTCTGAAGGTTTTCGCGCAGTGTATGAGATGTCTCAGGGCGGCTCAGCATGGATCACGCCGTGGTTGTGGACTGGCGCCGTGCCTTACCTGGGAGCGCCCAGTATCGCGCTGGTGGGATCGTTTGACGAGATCGCCCAAGCAATCATTTCGTATAAGCAAAGCGGGATAACGCAATTCCTTTTTATGGGCTGGCCGGACTTTGAGGAGATGGATTATTTCGGCGTCGGCGTGCTGCCGCTGGTTCGGGCATACGAACAGGAACTCTCAGACAAATTTTCTACAGCCCGTAGAGCGCGGGCTTGACGATTTGAACAAGCGTGACTATAGGTCGAAGCGTGAGCAAGAATGACCGGGATCGGCAATAACTCGAAGAAGGCGCTGCGATTTCACTGGAGGCTTCTCCAGCGCGGCGAAGAGTCAGGCGCGACCCGGGCAAGCCATGCTGATTCGACTGAAACGGGTCTGCCGGACCTTCCGGCGCAGTTGGAATTCTCCCGTAAGGCTGAAGAATGCGGTATTGATTCAGTGCTTGTCGACATCAACTTTGCCAAGCCTGAGCCCATCATGCTGGCCACGGCGTTGGGCGTCCAGACACAAGCTATAACTTTTATGGTGGCCATCCGCTCCGGCCTGATCTCGCCGACCCTGTTCGTCCAGCAGGTGAATACACTCTCTGCGCTGACGAATGGACGCGTAAACCTGAATGTGGTGGCTGGCCATTCGCCCGACGAACAGCACTTCTATGGCGACTGGCTGTCACACGACGAGCGCTATGCCCGCACTGCGGAATTTCTGGAGATTTGCCACGGGCTGTGGAACAGGAACGGCGGAGTGAACTTCCAGGGAAAATATCTTCAAGTGGAAGATGCGCGGCTGAACACTCCGTTTGTCTCTCCCAACCGCACCGCGCCTGAAGTTTTTGTTGCCGGCGGCTCTGGTGCGGCATGTGATCTCGCAATGCGTTGGGGCACCTGCTGGATGCGCCTTGGCGATACGCCGGCTAATATCGCGAGCACGGCAGGAGCCGTACTCAAAGCCGGCAAAGAGCTGGGCCTGCGACTTTCCATCATTTGCGAGAGCAGCCAGGAGCAGGCAGTGCAAGCAGCAAAGGAGCTTGTTGCAGCCGCCGAAAGTAAGCCGCGTAATTCCGAAGAAGAGCAAAAGTTCGTCCAGAAGACTGACTCGCAATCTGTTCGGTCGCAATACGAAGTAGCGGAGTCGGAGTGGCTCACACCGTGGCTTTGGACAGGCGCTGTCCGCACGCACGGCGCTCCGGCAATGGCGCTGGTAGGCACGCCGGAGACCGTGGCTTCAGCCATCATGGAATACAAACGCGCCGGCGTTACGCACTTCATTTTTTCCGGCTGGCCGAAATTGCAGGCGATGACGCGCTTTGGACGCGACGTGCTGCCAATTGTGCGTGAGCTTGAACGAAAAGAGGCGCTGCATGGCTAAGCTAACATCGCCCGCGACCGCTGACACCTTTGCGCGCGATGGCTTTGCCTTTCCCATCCCGGTGCTGGCTCAGGATGAGGTCGCGATCTATCACTCTCATTGTGTCCGTCTGGATGCAAGCACCCCGGCCGCGCCGCTCACGTGGCGAACGCATCTCCACCATCATTTTCGCTGGGCGTATGACCTGGCGACGCATCCAGCAGTATTGAATGTGGTGGAAGACTTGCTGGGGCAGGACATTATCATCTTGTCCACCATTATGTTTGCGAAAAGTCCAGGACCGGAATTTGTGTCGTGGCATCAGGATGGCCGGCACCTGGTGCGCAATGGCAGCGAGCCCGCTCTTGCGTTGAGCGCGTGGATCGCGCTCACGGAAAGTTCAAGCCTGAGCGGATGTCTGCGCGCCATTCCCGGATCACATTGCAGCGGTCCGGCGGCACACCACCACACGCATGAAAAAGACAACATGCTGTTGCGGGGCGAGACCATCGACACGGAGATTGATGAATCGCGGGCGGTAGACATGCCCTTAACACCGGGACAGATGTCACTGCATCACGTGGACACGTTTCATTCATCACGGCCTAACCGGGGAAGAGAGAAACGCATTGGGTTCACCGTTCGCTATGCGCATCCTTCCGTCGCCTTGACGCAATGCTCCGCTCCAGCGGTGCTGGCACGCGGTCATGACAATTTTGGAAATCACGCTTTGGAAACAAAGTTGCCGCCGTCAGATTTCTCGCTGGGGCTTGCTTCGCTCAAAGAAGTGGTAAGGCGATCCGCGAGCGTCCCAACATCCATTCCGCCTTCTGGCGAACGGCAGGATTGATTGCTTCGCCGATCCCCGAGCCACGACGGAAGAGACCTGATGACGGCGCACATCTCAGGCAAATTTGGGCAGTTTCCCTACTTCGATATTCAATTAGGTCATCCCGACTGGAAGAATTGCAGCGTCCTGGATTTTGGTGGCAATGCCGGAAATATCCTCAAGGACCCGAATTCAGGCATCGATCCCGGTAAATACTGGTCGTTGGACGTTTCCAGGGATGCCATCGAACAAGCGACGCGTGAATTCCCCCAGGCGCACTGGCATTATTACAACCGCTACAACTTCAGCTTCAATCCACGAAGGCGTGCGCGACCTGGCATTACCCTTTGGCCATGAGCGCTTCGACTTGATTGTGGCGTATTCCGTTTTTAGCCATATTGGGTTGAAGGAAATGGTTCCGCTCGTGCAGGACCTGTTCATGCTCTTAAGGCCTGGCGGGCGTCTGGCTTTCAGCTTTATCGATCATAACTTCTGGTCCTGGCCAGGAAAATATCACGGCAACAACCTGCAGTGGCGACTGGAAACGATTATCGAGAGACGTAATCTGAAGTTGAACTTGCAGGATTATCTGGAGCGAGCAATGCAGGCTTCATGGTGCCTGCTGGTCGATGACGTGGATCTATATATCGAGAACGAGGAACTGGCGGACTACTCACCCTATGTTGGCCAGAGTTTTCACGTTTACTACACTGCCGCATTCATCCAAATGCTTTTCCCGGCTTCCAAAATCCTTCCGCCGGCAAATAATGAAATGCAACACTGCTGCATTATTCAGAAACCGTGATCACGGTTTGCGCTCATGCCAGTCAGGAAGAAATCAGATCATGGATTCTAAGAGCGCCCTAACCTCAACATAAAATTTTCCTTATTGCTGCGGCCCGCAACTAAGAATGGATATCTGCCAACTATAATCACGCCAAACCGGCAAACAATTCTGTCTTCATGATCCGGCGCTGGTTTCGCTAGAGCACAGACGGTCGGAGGCGAGCGCCGGATTACAAAGACAGGCAACCTGCGCCACGAAAAAGCGAGAATTCTTCCGTGACCAATCCACTTGCGATCTCTCAGGAACGATTGGAGGATCTGGAGCGCCAACTTGAGCGCCGCACTACTGAATTGCTCGACGCCAGAAAAGAACTAGAGAACTTTAATTATTTGGTTTCGCATGACTTGCGCGCCCCCGTGCGCCATATCAGCGGTTATGTGCGAATCGTTCTGGAAGATTACAGCAATGAGATGGACCCGCAGTGCCGGAAATATCTTAATAGCATCCAGGAAAGCGCACGCACCATGGAAACCATGCTGGATGAACTCCTCAAGCTTTCACGGCTTGGTCACCAGGAGGTGTGCCGGGCTCCAGTTGCGTTGGAGACATTGTTTCGAGACGTGGCGCGAGATTTTACGCCGGCAGCAGCAGAGCGCGTAGTGGAATGGAAAATCGGTGCGCTGCCCCAGGTTGAATGCGATCTCCCTATGATGAAGCAGGCTATTTCCAATCTTGTGGCAAATGCGGTGAAGTTCACGCGGCCGCGAGCCCATGCCGTGATTGAAGTAGGGACCATCACAGAGAACGGCCGGGCAGCAGTCTTCATTCGTGATAACGGAGTGGGATTTGACATGAAGTACGCGGACAAGCTCTTCAGCATGTTCCAGCGGCTGCACGCAGTTCGAGAATTTGAAGGGATCGGGGCTGGCCTCGCCATCGCTCAGAGAATACTGCGGCAGCATGGCGGACATATCTGGGTAGAAGCCGCCCCAGACAAAGGCGCCACGTTTTACTTCACGCTGAACGGGACTTCTGCCCCAGGACATTAGCAGCCATGAGGAGTTCAACGCTTCCTTGATGCGAAAGAGGGGGATTGCTCAGCTTGCGGCTTCAGGGTGCTTCTGCAAATACGCTTTCACGAATGGACACACCGGAACAACCTTGAGTTGGTTGAAATGGGCAAAGTCCAGCGCAGCGCGAATCAACTGGTTTCCGAGCCCGCGTCCCCTCGACGCTTGCGGGACTTCAGTATGGATAAGAGTGATGCTGTTCTCCGTACGGCGATATTGCAGCACGGCTTTCTCATCTCCCAGCGTGATCTCAAACTGGCCCCGGGCCTCATTGTGCGTAACGGGATTGCTATCCATAAGACTGGCTGCTCCGTCTTCAGCCGATTCTACGCGAACGCCGCTCAGCGGCAACAGTTTTTACAAGCGCAATGGTCCGGGCCATTGGGTTGCGCACTATAGCTATGTTACGCACGTCTAGTCACTTTAGCATCCCGCAAATTGCCTAAGCGCCTTGCTCTGTTGTCTGCACCCTGCCATAATTTCGCCAATGCTGGGCCGCCACTTACGTGCCGTCTCGATCATCGCGATTTCCGCGGCTGCTTTCGCTGCTGCCGCTTCCATGCGAGAAGCAGTAAAGCCGTTCTCTGTTTATCACGATGGCGATGACCTTATCTTCACTCCGGAAGCGGCGGGCAAACACTGGCTGGCCAGCGTGGGCCCGTGGAACCTGGGCGAGCGCGTGGCTGAAGACAAGCCTGTCGATAAGCGACTGAATCTTTACTTTGTGGCGCCCGGACCGCAATATCGCGCACCGGGCAAATCCGAGTACGACCACAACCTGGTCATCAACAAATACACGGTGGATGGCAAGCCGCGCGACTGGGACATTTTCTGGTGCTTCATCCTTGATCCCACACTGCGGCCTGACCTGCGCAGCGAACGCGAATTATTGCTGGGCAAACACCAGACGTTTCGCCCGGCAACGCTGTTTGAGTTCAAAGATATTCCTTCTCACACGCTGATGGCGGAACGGCTGAGCATAAAATCCATGGCCGACCTGCGGCGCTTTCGCGAAAAAGACGGCTCTCTGCCACGACTTCTGATTCTGCCCGCGCGGCTCGTCGTGCGCGCCACAGCTGCTGTACCCGGCGCTGTGCCCAGACCGACGCCGAGATAGTTAATTTGTCGTCCTGAGCGGAGCGCCGCGAAAATCTTAGTCAGCACAACTCTCGAGCGCGAAGCCGAAGGATCCCGGTGCAGCCGCTTGTAACAATGCTATCTCAGGGAGTTCTACCGGAACACTCTTGTGCGAACGCCTTGATGCAGCATGGCACACGATACATCCTCGGGATCCTTCGACTTCGAGCCGCGACTTTTCGCGCGGCTCTCCGCTCAGGACGACAGATGGCATTTATACTGAGTCTTAAATCTTTCGTCCCTTGAGGGGAACCGAACTGCTTCCTTATATACACATTGGGCCGCTGGAAATTCCGACCTTTGGCCTGCTGATGGTGATGGCCTTTGCCGCTGCTTACTTTGCCCTGGAAGGCGAGATCAAGCGGCGCAAAATCCAGCTTGATCCTTACACCGTCGTGGCGATCGTTGCCTTCGCCGGAATTCTGGGCGCAAAGATCTGGCACATCGTTGATACACCTGCCGACCGCTTGAACGCCGAAACTTTCAAGAGCGTTGGCGCGCTGGTCAGCTGGTTCCGCGGCGGCTTTGCCTGGTTCGGAGGCTTCGTCGCCGGCATTGCTGCACTGTTGATCATCGCCCGGCGCAACCGCATCAACATGCTCACCATGCTGGATATTTGCAGCTCCGCGGCAGCGGTCGGTTATGCCGTGGGCCGCATCGGCTGTCTCATCTCCGGCGACGGCGACTACGGCAAGCCGACCAATGCTTCCCTGGGGCATGGCGTTTCCTGATGGCCTGGTTCCAACGACTGGCCCGAACGGCACGTGCGCAATTTATGGCTGGCCGCAAAACTGCGCCGTGCATCCCACGCCGATTTATGAATTCATCGCCTGCGTGCTCATCGGCTGGTACATATGGCGACGCGGCTCGCGCGCCATCCAGCATCCGCTTGGGCCCGGTGTGATTACCGGGGAGTTTCTTATCCTGTTCGGCATTGAACGCTTTCTGGTGGAGTTCCTCCGCATCAATCCGCATGTGCTTTGGGGAATGAGCAACGCGCAACTGGCTGCGCTGCTGACCGTCGTGGCCGGAGTGATTCTGCTGATTGTTGCGAGGCGTCGATTTCGCAACGTAGATCCCGTACACAAAGTCCTGGACCACGTGGTCCAGCATGGCAACCAGGAAACCAAACCGGAATACCATCGCGCCACGCCTGAATGCCCCAACCCCGAGCGCTGGAGGATGTTTGACACCATGACCGCCGAAGTTGAAGTCCTGGATTTTTTGAAATGCCTGATGACCACCGTAAAACCCAACCTGGTGGTTGAGACCGGGACGTTTCTTGCCGTGAGCACCATCTATATGGCCGAAGGCCTGAAGCAGAACGGCTCCGGCAAGATCATTACCTGTGAGCCAGATAAAGAAGTCTTTGCCAAGGCCAAAGAAAAGATTGAGGCTTCCGGGTTGAAGAAGTTTATCGACTTCCGCTGCGAATCCAGCCTGGAGACGCGCGTGAGCGGGACCATTGACATTCTATTTTGCGACTCGCTGCCCGAACTGCGCGAGCCTGAAGTCCGGCACTTTCTTCCGCTGATCAATCCCAACGGACTAATCCTGATGCATGACGCCAGCTCGCATCTGAAGACCGTCCGCGAAGGCGCAAAGCGTATGGAGGATGAAGGACTGATTTCAGTAGTGTTTCTGCCTACGCCGCGCGGATTGGTGATCGCGCAGAAGAGGGCGGGAAGGAAGTAGCAATAATCTGAGCGACCCCCTCCCCCCTCTATCTCAATTAGGATTCTAAAAGACTTACACAATTCAACCCCGGGGATACCACATTCAACCCCGGGGCTGTCTGGTGGAATCCGCGTCATCCGCGTTAATCCGCGGTAAAGGTCTTCGAATTTTCCGATCACGCGCGATGTCGGCGCTCCTTCCCACCCCCACCCGTCATTTTTCAACTCTTGTTGCAAACAAAAGACTTTCGCCAATCGACGCTTGGGTAACCCTTGCGTGGCCCTTGGGTGACGCTTGGGTGGCCCAAGGGCCACCCAAGCCCAATCCCAATCGGCAGAGGGTCGCAAATCCGTCACGGGGTTGGCTGAATGCCAACCGCTAAGTGCTGCCTGCTGGTTTTCAAAGACCTTATTACTGCTCACACCCTGAGGCGCAGCTCATCCTAGCGTATTCTTTCTGGCGAATCAAGAGCGAAATGCACTGCGCCGCAACACGTTGCCGGACGAAACCTGCTGGTGTTCGGCAATGGCTGGTGGTTGTCCACGGCGGAGAGTGGATAGGGAGCGCGTTCAGCAAATATTGCGGGCGTTGACGCTGGTGAATTCTAAAAACAACGTCATCCCGAATCCCGTCAATGGCCGCGCGTTGTCTTCAGCGCGCGAATAGGGATGAGGGACCTTGTGTTTTCTTTACTTCGCGGATTACGAAACTTTGGCGTGCGCATCGAACAAGCCTTCACGTTCGGCGGCCCATATGCGCAGAGCGTACTTGTTGAGGATTTCTTTGTTGGCTTCCAGGAAATCGACCAGCAGCCCGGGAGCAAGCAGTTCAAAGGCGCGGATCATGTCAGCCTTGTTGTTTTCCGGCCGGTAAGCGGCGCCGCGCTTGAGTGGTTGAGGACCTGTCAGGTGTCGCAGCTCAGCCTGGACTTGCGGCTGTTCCAGGTTTTGCCGGACAAAGCTTTGCATTTCGTGCATCAGGGTGATCCAGACGGTCTCGTTCAGTTCTGCGGCCATAACACTCCTAGAAGTCCCGGAACACGCCGGAACCCCATAGCGGGGGATGAGCGACCAAACAGTATATATAAGGTTCTTACCTTATATATCGATTAAAGGAAAATTAGGAAGGCTAATACATGGGTTTATGGCAAGGTCTTGCCGCGAGCGATGTCTGCCATCACGGCTTCAGTGACGCGCATATAGTCTTCTGGACGAAGGATCATCTGGGTTCCGCGCACCCCGGCGGAAATGGAGATGGAGTCCCAGAGTTGAATGGTTTCGTCGGCCAGCGCAGGAAAGGCTTTTTTCGCGCCCAGCACGGTCACGCCGCCTCTGATATATCCGGTCAGCGCCAGCAGCTCTTTGACCGGAACAAGCTCCATTTTGCGGTCCCCCGTTGCGGCGGCCAGCGCCTTGAGATCAAGTTCAGTATTGGCCGGGACGACGGCAAAACAAAGTCCATGGCGATCACCGCGGGCCAGCAGTGTCTTGAAGACCTGCTCCGGCGGCATTCCGATCTTGGCTGCCACGGTCTCCGCCGCCAGATCGTCAGGGTCAACGTCGTACTCGCGCAGTTCGTACTGCACGCCCAGGCTTTCCAGCAGGCGCACCGCATTCGTTTTCATTTATTTTGTCCTCCTCTAAAAAGGGCGAGGCCGACTTGCGCGCCGAGCCCAATGCGGCTGGCGCAGAATATACCACCCGGCTGGATGCTGTTAAGCGGTTTGGAGCGCAGCGACATGAATGTGGTTTGACCGTGCGGTTGGCCTCTGCTAGCTTTGAAAGTCTGCCTTGAGCGGGTTTTGCTCGCCGTGTAAGGTCCCGCAGTCTTGGCGATACATCGGCCCCATCCGAAGAGGAGAATATGCCCGCTTTTAAGTTCAAGGGCGTGGATTTCATCGAGTTTGATTCCCTGCTCACCGACGACGAGCGCCTGGTGCGCGATACCGCGCGCCGCTTCATTGAAGAAAACCTCATCCCGATCATCGAGCAGTGCAATCGCGACGGCCGCTTTCCCCGCGAGTTGGTCAAGCCCATGGCCGATCTCGGCTTCTTCGGCGCCAGCCTGAAAGGTTATGGCTGCGCCGGAATGGGCAACGTTGAATACGGGCTGGTGATGCAGGAGCTGGAGCGCGGCGACAGCGGCGTGCGCTCGTTTGTGAGCGTCCAGTCCGCGCTGTGCATGTATCCGATTTACGCCTACGGCAGCGACGCGCAAAAAGATAAGTGGCTTCCCCCTATGGCCAAAGGTGAAAAGCTTGGCTGCTTTGGCCTGACCGAACCCGACTTCGGCTCCAATCCCAGCGGCATGCGCACACGCGCCGTGAAGTCAGGGAATGAATATGTCCTTAATGGCGAAAAGATGTGGATCACTTCGGGTTCCATCGCTGACATCGCCATCATCTGGGCCAAGTCTGAAGAACACAACGACCGAATCAAAGGCTTCCTGGTCGAAACGAACCGCCCCGGCTTCAAAGCCTCCGACGTGCATGGAAAGTGGTCGCTGCGCGCTTCGGTCACTTCAGGGCTTTCGTTACAGGATGTTCGCATTCCGCTGGAAAACATTCTTCCCGAGTCGGACGGACTGAAATCTCCGCTGGGCTGCCTGAACCAGGCGCGCTTTGGCATTGGCTGGGGTGCGATTGGCGCGGCAATGTCTTGTTATGACACGGCGCTGCAATATTCCCAGATACGCAAGCAGTTCCGTGACCAGCCGATTGCATCTCATCAGCTTGTCCAGGAAAAGCTCGCATGGATGATCAGCGAAATCACCAAGGGGCAGCTTCTGGCCCTGCAAGTGGGCCGGCTTAAGGACGCAAATAAAGTTGGGCATCAGCATATCTCCATGGCCAAACGAAACAATGTATGGATGGCGCTGGAGTGCGCCCGCATGGCGCGTGACATTCTGGGCGCAAACGGTATTGCAGACGATTATCCGGTGATGCGGCACATGATGAACCTGGAGTCAGTAAAGACATACGAAGGCACGCATGATATTCATGCGTTGATTATTGGCGAGAACGTGACTGGCATCAGCGCGTTCTGAGCTGTGCTTCGCAATTCGGAGGAACAGGTTGCGGCGACTTCTCTTTTTCCCGCTGTTGATTCTGATTTTATTGAGTGTTTCGATGGCTGCTACCCCGGAACGCTCAAAGGGTATTTCTCTGCACATGCTGCCCAAGCGAGTGGCTGACATAAGTGGACAGAAATGGGGATTTACCGTAGATTTTGCCAGCCATTTGAAGCCTGAATCCGAGCACCCGGTGCTTCAAACAAAAGTTGAGTTGGTCGCGTTCGTTCGGAAGCAAGATAAGGATGTGCAAGATAACGGAGTCTGGATAGTTACCACTAACCCTGATGCCTATTCGGATGCGGAGAAAACTTTGTTGGAAGATATCAAGAGTGTCTGCCGAGAACAACACATACCTTTGTTCATTTCGCGCGCTTCCGAACTGCCTGATGGATGGAAGCGATACGATCGATGACAGCGCGTTGTATCGACCCAAGAAACAAGCCTGAACATACTCCGCGATTGGCGCGGATAATCTGGAGGATCCAAATGACGACCCGCGTGGCTGACAAAAATGGCGAACCAAAAAATCTCGCCAACCTGATGGAGTTCGAACTGGCGCTTGAGTTTGCGCGCGTGGTTGAAGACGCCGCCATCGCTTCGGCACATACCATGGGCACGGGCGACCGTGACCGCGCGGACCATGTCGCCACGGAAGCCATGCGCACCACCATGGACACGGTTCCCATGCGCGGGACTATCGTGATTGGCGAAGGCGAGCGCGATCAGGCGCCCATGCTCTATATCGGCGAACATGTGGGCGCGGGCTGGCATGACGGCCAGAGCCTGCCGGAAGTTGATATCGCGGTAGATCCTCTGGAGGGCACAAATCTGTGCGCCACGGGCGCTCCCGGAGCCATCACCGTTCTGGCGGCATCAGAAAAAGGTGGTCTGCTGAACGCGCCGGATTGCTACATGGAAAAAATCGTGGTTGGGCCTTCCTGCAAAGACGCAGTTGACCTGGACGCACCGGTCAAAGATAACCTGAAGGCCATCGCGCGCCGCCTGAGCCGTGACGTTGCCGATCTTGTCGTCGTGGTGCTGGACCGTCCGCGGCACGAGAAACTTATTGACGATATCCGCAAGGCCGGAGCGCGCATTCGCCTGATCACAGACGGCGATCTCTCGGCCGGCATTGCCGCCGCGGTCATTGGCACGGGCGTTCACGTGGTGATGGGCAGCGGCGGCGCGCCGGAAGGCGTGATTACCGCCGCAGCCATGCGCTGCCTGAACGGCGAGATTCACGCTCGGCTGGTTATCAATACGCCGGAACTTGAAGCCCGCATTGAAAAGATGGGCATCAAGGACAAGAAAAGAATTTACACGGCCAAAGATCTTGCTCCCGGCAAGCACATCGTCTTCGCCGCAACTGGCGTAACCGATGGCGCGCTGATGAAAGGCGTTCGCTTCTTCGGCGAAGGCACGCGTACGTCGTCAATTGTTATGACACGCCACAGTGGCAAAGTGCGGTTCGTGGAAAGCATTCATCTGGCCAAAAGGGCTGACGTGAAGGTTCGATTCGCGTAGGAATTAGCAATTAGCAAATAGCACCTAGCAATTGGCTTGACCATTCAAACAAACGCGTTTCGGCTTTGCCAGTTGCTAATTGCCAATTGCTAATTGCTCATGATGCAATTCGTTCGTGTTCATTCGCGGCCCAACGGCTTTATCTGCGTTTCTCTGCGTAAATCTGCGGCAAAGAACTCTTTTTCATTCGCGACTAAGTTCTCTTCAGATCAGTGTCATCAGCGTTATCAGTGGTAAGACTTCTCCTAGGGCTTCGGCAGTCGCGGCATTGGCGGCCAATCCTTCGGCGATCCCTGATACAAAAACTTCGCCGTCTCATAGCGCTTGGTTCCGTCATGCACCACGTACTGCCGCGCTTTCTCTCCGGCATTCGACCACAAAGACACTCCGGCATACTGGCCATCTTTACGCAGCACGTAATAAAACATGCTGACGTAGGCCAGCCGGGTCATGTCGTCGTTGTAATTGCGCGAAATGCGTTTCAACGCGTCCAGCCCCGCTTCTTCCGGTGACATGCCGCGGCGCATATTTTCGACAATCGTATGCGCGCCTGCCACCTTGATATTTTCCTCTCCGCTGCCGGTGGCGCCCGCCGCGCCTATGTCCTGATCGCAATAGCAGCCCGCGCCGATGATCGGAGAGTCGCCGCAGCGTCCGGGCAGCTTCCACGCCAACCCGCTGGTAGTAGTCACGCTGGACATCTCGGTTTTGTCGTTGAGGGCTGAGCAATTGATCGTCCCGGTCGGTGGATACAGGACTTTATGGATCGCGTCCATGCGATCTTCTGACGCAATGCCCAGGTCCGCGGCTGCGGCATACATCTTCTTTATATGCAGCGGCTGGTCTTCGACGGAACTCGATTGCATAGGCACAGGCGGCTTCCAGTTAGGATCGGCCAGTCCGGGTCCCCACCAGTCCTGATTGGAATGCGTTTCCTTCCACAGCAGCCAGATCTTGCGCGAATGTTCCGTCAGCAGGTTCTCTTTGGGAAAGCCCATGGCCACGGCGAAGCGCGTGGCGCCTTCTCCCACCAGCATCACATGGCCGGTGTGTTCCATCACCGCGCGAGCAACCGAAGCAACGTTCTTGATTTCGCGCACGCCGCCTACGGAACCGGCGCGCCGCGTGGGACCATGCATGCAGCAGGAATCCAGTTCAACCACGCCTTCTTCATTCGGCAATCCGCCCAGGCCAACGCTGTCGTCATTGGGATCATTCTCCGGGCCGGACACCACGGTGATGGCGGCCTCCAGCGTGTCCGCGCCGCGGCGCAGCTTTTCATAACCGCCATCAATATGGTCATAGCCGTTGCGCGAGCAGATCAGAATATTTTTGGCCGGAGAGGTGCGCGGCACCTTCAGGTCGTCTTTCTTGTGTGATTGCGGCTCGTCAGGGCTTTTGCTGGCCTGGCCAGAAGCCACGACGGCTGAGGTAACGGCCAGTCCGGAAAGAAAATCTCTGCGTTTCATGGGGCCTCACTTTTTCGATGAACGAAACGCAGAAGGATATCAGAAGCAGACGCCAGCTACTAGCTGTCAACAGATTAGGTCGTAGTGAAGCACGGACTTAGTGAGCGGCGAGTCTGCGGTACTGCCAATAGAATCCGGCCGCGAAGGCGAACAGGAAAATGATCCAGGCCAAAGGAGCCCGGCCAAACTCAACCGGGTCCCAACCGATGACCGTATCTTCAGAATGGTTTCTGGCGGACAGCACCAATAATGTCACAATCCCCAAAATTGCAATCACTATCGTCGTAGCGAGCACTGCGATCAGGCCCGCGGCGAAGCTTTTCAAAAAAATCATTGATTACTCATTACGCCGCCAACCGTTCGGTCAGGAAGGCCATGGCGTCGCGTAGGGCCTGATCTCCATCGCGGCCCGTGGCAAATGGCGGGTCGGGCATTTTTGTCCATGTGCCATCTTTCTGTATCGAAATGGAAACGTAGTAGGGAATATCAGGGTTGGAATAAGAATGCCACAGCTCCAGTTTGTACAGCTCTTCCCGGATAATCACCAGACCTGAGCGCATTAACTCCCACGCTTCAGAAATCGGCGGGAAGAGGCGGAAATCCTCGAAAGCATTGTCAGACATAGTCTCCCTTTTATGTTCTGAATACGAGGGGTTTTATACACTTGAAACTCTGTCCGCGAGCCGTCCTTTCGTTTTGGGAAGAAGGACCTCTCGCTGCGCTCGACGCTTCGGAAAACCCTACACCGCCATCTTCTTCTCCGCGGTGTTCTGATCAGCCCGGAAGCGCAACAACGCGGCCACCTGTCCGGACTTTTCCATGTCCTGATCGCTGTCAATAAAACGAATATCTGCGCCGTTGCGCAGCGCCAAATCCACCAGCGCGTCGGAAACGTCGCTCAAATGGCGCGTCTCATGCCCACAGATGGCGCAGGTCTTCACCATGCGCGTATCCAGATGCCGGCAGTTCGTACATTCCACGGCTTCCGCCATGAAGCTTCGCATCAACAGAAGAGTCTGTACTTCCTGCAACTCCAGCGCGTTTAGTACATGCTTCAACCCAACGGTTCCAAGTCCGTTGCGATGTGCTTCGCCCATAACCTCGCGTATTAGTCCCATCTGCTCCGTCAACATCCATTCAGTAAGAATGCGGTTAGCGTGCTGGCGCACTTCTTCCGGAGTTGCAGAGATGACATCAATCGGGAATCTTCCCCGCAGCTTCTGCTTGAGGTCGGTATGCAGCTGGGATTCGATCTCTGGCCATGAATCGTCCTGGCACCCGATCAGCAGCGCATCGAATTTTTCCCGATGAGCAAGCATAAGCAGCGATTCTGCAAACATCTTGAAATGCTGCATCACCATGTTCTCCACGTGGCGCTCGCGGTGACCGGCTTCATAGCCCTGGAATCCATCACTGCGCGGGACTGCGGGCGACGGGCCAAACTCCAGGTCAGGTTTCTGCGTGATTTCAGTTTCCTGCAATTCAAAGATGCGCGCTTTTTTGCGATTGACCAGCGCAATGCAGGCGCGCGGCAGTCCGGAATTTGCATCCACCAGCGGGCGCAGGTGAAAGCGCGAGTTCACTCTGATCTGCGACTGGTCAGGACGCGGCGGAATATCAAGTTCATGCCAGATGCCCTGTTCGCGGCAGGCAAAAATCGCCTTACCACGGGAATGATTTCCATGCAGTCCTTCTGCGATCTTCAGCACTTTCTCCAGGTCCTCGCGTAGAGCGGCGTGATTGCCGTTGCGCTCCGCTTTGCGCAAGGCTTCGCGCACCAGGTCTTTGACCAGGATCGCTTCTTCACGGTGCGACTTGTTCTGCGGTGTGTGCGGCTGGAAGTAAAAGCTGATGGCACATCCCACCGGCGACTCAAACTGCGCCAGTTGGCGGATTTCTTCACGCGTTATCATTCGCAGGATCTCCTTATGAATGCTCTACTACGCAACCCGGGAATGGTGGAGCAAACTCTTCCGGAGCTGGTTTTGCATGGGCAGTTTCTGCTGAATATGGGTGCGCGCGTGATGGATGGACTGGCGCACCTGTTCGGTTGAACGCCCCGCGAGACGCGAGATTTCCTCTACCGTGAACCCTTCCAGCGTAAAGAGCACAAACGCCTCACGATCGTGCGCGTGGACCCCGCGTAAAACAACATCCAGTTGCGCCACCATTTCGTCGCCAGCCATGATCTCTTCCGGAGTACGAACGTTTTCGTCGCGAATAACGCTCTCTTCCGGTAGGCTGTCGTCGGGCTGATGGTACTGGAGCACGTTCTCATCGCTGCCAGTCACATTTTGAATTCCGGCTGGCGCATCCAGAGAAATATTGGCAATATCCGCGTTGTCATGGACGAGGCGGCGGATTGCCTGAAGGGCCATGCGATGAAACCACCCTTCTGGCGATAGCAGTTCCATCTTGCCGCCTTCATGCGATAGCGCGCTAACGATCACTTCGTCGATCACTTCCTCGCAGGTAATCTGGTCTTCACGAATTCGGTCGGACTCGACCTGGAACCGCAGCTCCTGATCAATAAACTCTTCCAGCTTGCGCAGGTTGGCGCTCAGCCATAGCTCTACGTCCGCCACCGCCGCACTGTCGGTCCTGGCCGCAGGTAGGGGCATCTCAGAAGGAACAGCGCGATGTTTTACGGCATGCGTCTCGCCGTTGGAGTGCGCGGGCTGAATCGCAGCGGGGCCTGGCATCTGTGCAAGGCTCTCGCGGCCTCCACGTCGCAATGATTTGCGCGTCCAATGGGCGCGCAACAGGTCTTTGTGTTTTGTCACCTGGGAAATCAGCTCGGCAAAAGCGGACTTTGTGGCCGCCAATGCGTTCTCGCCGGAGCGATGCACTGCCACCTGTCCGGACGGCAATCTCAGGTTCAATGACGCACTGGAGCTGTGACTTACTCCCTGCTCTAAGATCGCGTGTAAATACACCAGGTCGGGTTTAAAGACCTGCAATCGCCGCTCTAATTTTTGCAATTGATGCTGGAATTCGCGCTCGACATCCGGCGTCTTCCCTGCTTTGTAGCTGACGTGAACATTCATGTGTGCCTCGGCTGGGAGAAGATCCCTTACGGAAGGTCCGCAGGCCCTCATTCAATTGCAGATTTTACACCTGCCAGTAAGACGCGAATCAAATTTCGTATGTTGCATACGAAAAGTTTTGAAATGTAAATGTATTCCTTGCTTTGCGTAACATTCTATGAACGGAGCTGCTGGTTGCCGATAACGACAGTCACATAACAATGTGTGATTTGAATTCGCGCAAGAGTGATTAGAGACGATTAATCATGGAAGCCACGTAGCCCGCGCCAAAGCCGTTATCAATATTCACCACGCTTACGTTGGAGGCACAGGAGTTAAGCATGCCCAGCAGAGCTGCCAGGCCATGGAAAGACGCTCCATAGCCCACGCTGGTTGGCACGGCGATGACTGGCACCCGCGCCAGACCGCCGACAACACTTGGCAGCGCGCCTTCCATCCCCGCGCAAACAATAATGACCCGCGCCTTATCGAACACTTCCCTGCCCGCAAGCAGCCGGTGAATTCCCGCAACTCCCACATCATAGAGATGCGCAACTTCATTGCCCATGATCTCTGCCGTAACCAGAGCTTCTTCTGCTACAGGAATGTCGCTGGTTCCGGCGGAGATGATCACGACGGTGCCTTTGCCGTAGGTTGTCGAATCCTGCTGCAAGGTGATGGCTCTCGCCATTTCCCGGTACTCAGCTTTGCGGACCAGCTTCTTTACCGCGCGAAAATGCTCCGCCGTGGCTTTCGTCGCAAGAACATTGCCGCCCTGCGCCGCCATGCTCTTGAATATCTTTGCCACCTGCGTTGGCGTTTTGCCCTGAGCGAAAATTACTTCCGGCATTCCGGATCGCACGCGGCGATGATGATCGATCTTGGCGAAGCCCAGGTCTTCAAAAGGCATATGCCGCAGCCGGGCAACAGCGTCATCAGGCGAGACCGCGCCTTTGCGCACTTCTTGCAGCAATTTTCGGAGAGAGGCATGCATCCATCTGAAATTCAGATTAACACTAAAACCAAATCCACCACGGAGGCACGGAGAACCGCAAAGAGGGATTTGCTTTATTTACTTTAAAGGTTGAAGCGTCATTAGCTAAAGGCTGAGAAAAGAGTCACGGAGGGAAGATCTTTAAAAATTCACCTGTCGTTCTCCGCGCCTCCGTGTCTCCGTGGTGGTTTTTTCTTACGAAAACAATTTGCCTTGCGCCGGATTCACACGTCGCGCCAGTTCGAAATACGTCTTTTTGGCCACGCCGGGCAGATGGATCTTGCGGAAGAAGAGCGACCGCAGAAAGCTCTTGCTCATCGAGCCCGCAAGATATGCCTCATGCATTTCCGCGCCGAGCATGGCTCCCAGATGCCGAACCAGGAACTCGCGCTTTTTCCCGCTGGACGCAATGCCGGTGGCAATCACGCGCGGCAACTCAGAACGCAGGCGTGCATGCCCTTCCGCTTCCTTGTGCAGCACCAGGAACTCGATCATCTCGCGATGTTCGCGCGCGCTGAATGCCGTTTGTCTTTTCGCGGCGCTGCGTGGCTGGCTGTTGAGCGCGCGGAAATCGTGCTGGCGCATCACCGGATAGTGCGGCAGCAGAACACGCGCGCCAAAAGTGGTAAATGCGCGGTCAATCACATCAAAATAAAACTGGTCCTGGTGAGAGCTGCCGGCCCATGGACCGTTGGAACACGCCGTACCGCGACATTCATACTGCACAAACCGCACTGCTTCTTCCGCGGCGTTCGAGAGCTGAAACCGCTTGATCAGCAGGAGATTGTGTTTGGGCGAATAGACGCAGCCTTGCTGGCGCAATTTCTCCAGCACGGGCCGGCGCTCGGCTGCGGGAATCGCTTTGCGCACAAGCAGCTTTTCAAACTCCCGCGCCCCGGGACGCAGATAAACTTCTGGATAATCTTCTGCCAGCGCGCTGGAGTGGCTGCCGGTAACGGGTGAATATTGCTCCAGGCCCATCGAACGCATGAATGTATCGACCAGGTTATAGAATGTGGGCGCCAGGTCCGGCTGGTTCGGTTCGGTCCGCCATTTTCCGATGTAGATGCGGTAGCTCTCATACTTTTCCAGCGGCGTGGCGTTGAATACGCACAGCACGTCATCGCTGACCTGGACTCCGTGAATGCTGTCGCTCAATTCGCCAGCGGCCTTCCAGTAAAGTTCGTCGAGGTTTTGCAGCACGGTGAGTACGCGGTCGCGTGGGCGCAATAATCGCAGCCAGTGCGGCAGATGATTGGGCGCAAGATGCGCCTCGCCGAACAGGGTAAGCACGCGCGCTTCAGGGTGAGCCCGGCGAATCTGCGCGATCTGCGCGGCGGCGTGGCGATCTCGTGCGCCGATCTTGCGCATGTTGCCGCGAGGCTTCAGATCAATGCCGTAGACCGGGCAGCCATGCTTCTTTGCCTGGCGCAGCAGGTGCGCGAATGGCTCCCAGTCATAACCCCACTCGCTGTCATAGCGTATGCCGACGCGAAGTTCATCTTCACTGATCTCACCGCGGAGCCATTCATCCAGGAAATATTGATCGCGGCTGAAGGCCATTTCCAGCGCCAGCACAATCGGTCGGCCGCTTTGCGCCAGTTGGGCGATCAGAGACGAAGCAAAATCCTGGGATGCGGCGAGGGCGTGATAGTCGCCGACCAACAGGACGTCAGCGCATGCGCACCGCTGCTTGAATTCGATATCGTTGAGGGCGTGCCGATAGTCGCGAAACGCTTCGCTGAAGTCGCGGATGTATTTCAGGCGTCCGTGCGGATCGGTGGCGCTGATCTCGCGCTTCACCTGCAACAGCGCGAGCTGCTGCGCCGCTGTACTGCGCCGGGCCCGAATTGAGAAACCGCTGCCCATGAAGTAACCTGCTTGACTCGGCGCAGGCGTCTCCCTGATCAATTACTATTAGTCTGTAAGCATTACTCTGTAACCCAGACCTTACACCCTTAGATGCCGAATCCGTTACATCCGACAGCCCATGTACTCACGGTTGCCGCCACTGGAGCGAGCGGCGCTCTCTTCACGCGTGAGCTGCTACTCACTCTGGAGCGTGATGAACGTGTAGAGAGAGTAAATTTCATCGCGTCAGACAATGCGCTGCGTGTCTTTGCTGAAGAACTTGGCATCAAAGGGCGCAACAATCTGGTGCAGCAGCTTCTCGGCACACCTTCGGCGAAAATTCAGGCGCAGAATAATGACGACATTGGCGCCAATGTAGCCAGCGGCTCTTATCCAACGCACGCCATGATCGTGATTCCCTGCAGCATGGGTACTCTGGCCAGAGTTGCTCACGGACTGGCAGGTAACCTGATTGACCGCGCGGCTGACGTCTGTCTGAAAGAAAAACGTCCGCTGGTGCTCTGCACGCGAGAGACTCCGCTCAACCGTGTGCACATCCGCAATATGGACTGGGCCGCCGAAGCCGGCGCGACCATCTATCCGCTGATTCCTACCTTTTACAACCAACCGAAAAGTTTTGAGGAGATGGCGCACCAGTTTGCCTGCCGGGTGCTGCAGTTTGTGGGATTGGAGCAGAAGAGCGCTTACCGGTGGGGAGCTGAAAATCCGCCACAGAGGCATGGAGACACGGAGAAGTAAAGGGTTTTTCTGAAATCCGAGCGTAGTGAGGGATCTCTATTCCTACGTGGGTCGTCACTTCGCACCGTGTTTTCCCGGAAGCCTTCATTGCGATAGGGCTCCTTCATCCGCTACGCGGAATTCGGGATTTCAGAAAGAAGCCGCGGCCAAGAACGCTTTTCTGATCACTTCGATAGCCGCTCGCTCCAGTTTGTATTTCTCCAATTCACTTTCATTGGCCCATCTCACATCCGCGGCATCGCCGCTCGCGCGCAGATCTCCGCCATTCACGGTGCAGAGGAAATCGATCAGCACATAATGATATTGTGGTGCTCCATCTTTGCCGGGAATGATGCGGTCGAGCACCTCAACAACTTCATCGGCTTTTACGATCAAGCCAGTTTCTTCCAGCGCTTCACGTTCAGCGGCAGCGCGCAGAGTCTCTCCCAGTTCCACGACGCCACCGGGCAGTGACCATTCTCCCAGCAGCGGCGGGCTGCCACGCTTGACCAGCAGGACGCGACCTTGATCGACGATTACCGCGCCCACGCCGACAATGGGCCGGTCAGGATATTCACGTTTCATGGCAGAGAGAAGAACGACCGCGGCTGAAGGTCGACAATCCTCCAACGCCCTCCCGAATTTGCTACGACAAAGTTGAGCTGTTCATTTCTGCGCGAAGGAGCTCCGCCGTTGCTCGGTTCGGCTTCCATTTCGGCCTCAACCGCGATGTTGGCTTTATCGCCGTTAACAGAGGTCTCAACCAGATTGAGGTGTACGCGTATGGATTCGGTCTGTGCGAAGAAAGAATTGATCTGCTGCTTGAACAGCGCGCCATCTTTCATCCTGTCCAGATCGTAGAGAGCGAGAAATTGTTTCTGGCTGTGACCCTGCAATGCTTCGCTGAGTTGCAGGAGCAGGCGCGAAGCGGTTTGCTCGTCGAATGCGCTCGGTGTCGGCTGTTGTTGCGGCGCAGTCTGGGCCGGCAAGATTGCGCAGAAAAGCAGAGCGACCAATGTGAGCCTTGCGCAACTACGCACGTTCACCGCCTTCAGGACCGTAGAAGACGACCCATGTCAGCAGGTCTTCAGTGAAATCTTCAAAGCGATGCACCTCACCGGCAGCGGCAAAGAGAGCATCTCCCGGACCAAATTGCACGCGCTGGCCTTCGACAGAAAACCAGCCGTGCCCGGCGGCGACGATATAAAGTTCGTCGCGCGTGTGGGGCTGCTGCATGTCCGTGCCCTTAGGCGCATAAATTTCGACAGTCAAAGTCCCATGGCGGAAGAGTTCGGCATAGAGTTTGCCATCGGGCGAGGGGATGGCGTTCCGAGCGTGAGCAAGTTGGATGATGCGTTCAGTTGAAAATTCCATTTTGTGTCGCCCCTTGTTGGTCCGCGTTCATCCGCGTCAATCCGCGATAAGGTTTTACGGCTCAGAACTCGATGCTCTCGCCCCAGGTGTCGGCAAACACCGACCGAGCCGGTTCGAATCTTCCGGCATAGAGCTTGTCCTTGCCTTTGAGCCGTCCCACAGCAAGCAATGCCACCACGCGGACCCGCTCCGGAATTTTCAGCAGGGCCTTCACCTGGTCTTCCATAAAGCCTTCCATCGGCGCTGTGTCATAGCCCAGAGTTTCTGCGGCCCACATCATGGTGGTAAAGGCGATCATCGTCTGGCGATTGGCCCACAAGTCGAAGGTCGGCGCGATTCCGGCAGCCTGTCCGGGAGGGCCGCCCAGAAAGCCCGCGACCATTTTGCGAATCGTGTCCTGCTCAGCTGGATCATTGAAGCCGTGTTGCGCACTGATGCGCAGCATTTCTTCCAGATCGCCGTCTTTCCATCCCTGCGGATCGCCGCAAGCCACGATCACCGCACTGGCCTCTTCAACCTTGGACTGGCCGAATGCGGCCTGGCGCAGCTTTTTCTTCTGCTCGGGATCGCGCACCACCACAAATCGCCAGGGTTGCGTGTTGTAGCCGCTGGGCGCTTCCAGCCCGGCGCGGATGATTTTTTCAAGGTCTGCGCTGTGAATGGGGACATCTTCAAAGCTGGGTGTGGCGCGGCGGTCTTTGATTGCCTGGCTCAACGGCTTCTCTGCGGCAATTTTTGCCATGGGTCTCTCCCGTACAATTAGACGGCAATTGTTTCACAGCAATTCCGAGATAGCCAGAATGGGCCCTGGCACGCGCATCAAAACTCTTATGGCTTTAGACCAATACAACAAGAAACGCCGGTTTAACGACACGCCGGAACCGGAAGGCAAACTGGAGCGCGGCAAGCAGTATCGCTTTGTGGTGCAGAAGCATCGCGCGTCGCACCTGCATTATGACTTTCGACTGGAAATGGACGGCGTGTTGAAATCGTGGGCCGTGCCCAAGGGACCGTCGCTTGATCCTGGCCGACAAGCGCCTGGCGATGCAGGTGGAAGACCATCCGGTTTCATATTTCCATTTTGAAGGCAAAATTCCTGAAGGAAATTACGGCGCCGGCACTGTTATGGTGTGGGACACCGGAACATGGGAGCCACTGGGCGATGAGCACGAGATGCTGAACAAGGGCGATCTCAAGTTCCGGTTGAACGGAGAAAAACTGAAGGGTGAATTTGTGCTGGCCAAGATGCGCTCACACAGGCCGGGATCGAAAGGCACGGAGTGGTTGCTGATCAAAAAGAAAGATGCCTACACAAGGCCGGGCTTCGATATCGAGAAGCTGGATTTCTCGGTACTGACCAAGCGCAGCCTGAGCGAGATCGCCGGCGATGAGGGCTCCGACGAGTGGCAGAGCAACCGCAAAGCCGGGGATAGCAAAGGGACGGTCCGCAAGGGCGCGGAATGGCTGGTAAAAGACGAGAAGAAGCCGGGCGAGCAATCAGCTAAGAGGAAAGCGTCGGCCAGTAAGAGCGCCGCGGCGTCGACGCAGAAAAAAGCTCCGGTAAAGAAAGCCACAGCAAAGAAAAGCAGCGTAAAAAAAAAGAGCCGCAAAGCGGCATAAACGGCGAGCAGCCTAAGAAAATAATCGCAGAAAATCTGGACAAACTGCTGGCGCAAACCCCCAACGCGCGCCGTGCTCCTATGCCAAGGGAGATTCATCCCATGCTGGCGACTCTGGTGGAAGAACCATTTGACGATCCGCAATGGCTGTATGAGGTCAAGTGGGACGGTTATCGCGCGGTGGCATTCGTCAATGACGGGCAGGCGCGACTGGTTTCGCGCAACCAGAATGATTTGAGCGGGGAGTTTCCGGAAATCGCGCGGGCGATGGAAGAGTTGCCAGTGGAGAACGCCATTATCGATGGCGAAGTGGTGGCGCTGGATGAAGAAGGACGCCCGTCCTTCAGCCTGATGCAGCAGCGAACAGGAATGACCAGCCCGGGCGCGCGTGGATCGCGAAATAAGCAAGTCGGTATCGTCTATTATGCGTTTGATCTGCTCTACCTTAACGGACACAATGTGATGGCATCGCCACTGGAGCAGCGCAAAGCACTTCTTCAGCAAATAATCCCGGCGGACAAAGGGTTTCTGCGTTATTCCGATCACTACGCTGAAAAGGGCACCGCGCTTTTTGGTGTGGCGCGCGACAAGGGCCTGGAAGGAATCGTGGCCAAGCTGCGCACTGGCGCTTATGTGCAGAAGCGTTCGCGCGAGTGGTTGAAGATCAAGATCACGCGGCGGCAGGAGTGCGTGATCGCCGGATACACCGATCCTAAAGGATCGCGGGAAAATTTCGGCTCCATAGTTCTGGGGCTGTATGACGAAAATGGCAGGCTGGTGCATGTGGGCAACGCGGGCAGCGGTTTTACTGAGTCCACCCACGCCGCGCTGTGGAAGAAGCTGAACGCATTGAAGACAGACAAGAACCCGTTTGGCGAAAAGATTGAGAGCACACGCCGGCCGCACTGGGTCAAGCCGGAACTGGTGGCGGAGATCAAATTCTCTGAATGGACACACGAAGGCGAACGCGGCGGAATTAAAATGAGAGCGCCGATATACCAGGGTTTACGTCTGGATAAAAAGCCGCGCGAGTGCGTCTTTGAATTTCCCCGGCACACGCAGGCCGAGGTTCGCAAAGCAGAAGAGGAAGCCGCCACCTGACCAAGATTTCCCGCTCTCTTAAAGCCCACCTGTTGCTGGTGATGATTGCCTTCATCTGGGGCAGCACTTTTGTATTGGTGAAAGCAGCGCTTAACGATGCTTCTCCGCTGGTACTGAACTCCGCTCGCATGGTGGTAGCGGCGGTATTGCTGGCAATCTTTTATCGGAAGAAAATTGCCGTGCTTACAAAACCTGCCCTGACGGCGGGCGTGGTAGTGGGAATCTTTCTTTATCTCGGCTACGCATTTCAAACCAGCGGACTGAAGCTGACAACGCCTTCGAAGTCGGCGTTTCTTACCGGAACATCATCGGTGCTGGTGCCGCTGGCGCTGGTGGCAATCTGGCGGGTGCGCATTCATCTGTGGCGCGTAGTGGGAATTTTGCTCGCGCTGATTGGGCTATTTTTGATGACAGTCCCCGGTGGCGAAGCGGGTCTGGCTGACTTTGCCAAGGTCAACCTGGGCGACCTTCTAACTGTCGGGTGCGCTATCTGTTTTACATTTCATGTCATTTTTGTCGGACGCGCGAGCCAGCGCTTCCCTTTTGAACAGGTTGCGTTCCTGCAGGTGGCCACGGCGGCGATTTTGATGGCCCTGAGCACCCCGTTCGTGGAACATCCGCATTTCCGGGCCACTCCAACGGTGATTGCCGCGATTTTAATCACCGGAATTCTATGCACGGCTGTAGCTTTTGCGGTGCAATCGTGGGCGCAACAGTTTACCCCCGCCACTCATACGGCGCTGATATTCACCACGGAACCTGTCTTCGCCTGGCTGACGTCTTTTATCTATCTCCACGAACGGCTTGGCTTTCGGGCCGGCGCCGGGGCATTGCTGATTCTGGGCGGAGTACTGGTTTCCGAACTTCTGGGGCACGTTGAAAAAGCCGATGATGAGCCGGCATCGGGGAGGGCCGAGTCACCGGCCAGCTCTGGTGGATAACGCTGCCTATGGTTTCTGCGTCTAAACGTATGGTTTCTGCGTCTAAGAGATTGCGCTTCAGTAACCAAAGGAACCACCAGCGGGTGGAAGTATTGGATTTATAATCATGGGAGAACTAAGTCCGGAGGTACGACGAAGTATGAACTCGCGTTTTAGCGCCCTCATGGCACGTATGCGCACGCAACGGGCGCTCTCCACACTGGTGATCCTGTTGACGCTGACGGTTGGCATTCTGATTGGCACCGTCCTGAGCCGGGGTAAAGTGAGAGGTTATTCAGGCCCCGACGGTTCCCTGCTGCCAGCCATGCAGACGCCGCAGCAATTGAGCAATACCTTCGGTCAGGTGGCGTCGGCGGTTGAGCCGGCGGTAGTGAATGTGAGTACGGAATCCACGCCCAAAGCACGCCGGCGTGGCAACAATCGGCAGCCTAATCGGGGCCAGCGCGACAATGGCGGCGATGATCCGTTCCAGGATTTTTTTGATCGCTTCTTTGGCGGACAGCAAGGCGGCCAGGGTGGGCAGGGTGGTCCGGGCGGTGACGACGATGATCAGGGCCCGCAAAATCCCTTCGGTGGTCCTGGCCAAGGCGGTGGACGCCAGCGCTCCCTGGGTTCTGGCGTGATCCTGAACGCGAATGGCTACATCATGACCAACTTTCACGTGGTGGATAAGGCCGACCGCATCCGGGTGAAGCTATATGACGAGCCGGCAAGCGTGTTGCATGACGCCAAGGTCATAGGCGTTGACACGGAAACCGACCTGGCGCTCATCAAGATTGAGCCGCCCAAAGATAAGCCTCTTGTCGCGGCACGGCTGGGCGATTCCGACAAGATGACCGTGGGCGATTGGGTTTTGGCCATCGGCAGTCCGTTTGACCTTGAAGCGACGGTGACGGCTGGCATTGTCTCCGCCAAAGGGCGGAACCTTCCCGGCGGACGCCAGTTCCAATCCTTTATTCAGACGGACGCGGCCATCAACCCGGGCAACTCCGGCGGACCGCTGGTCAGCATGAATAGCGAAGTCATCGGCATCAATACGGCCATCTACACGCAGTCCTTTGGCTATCAGGGCGTGGGTTTTGCCATGCCATCGAACGTGGTCCGCGATGTTTACGAGCAGTTACGGACAGGCGACCACAAAGTGGCGCGCGGATCCATTGGCGTGGAATTCAGCGCGGTGCCGAATCCGGCTGTGCTGCGCATTTACGGCGCGAAAAATGGCGTGCCCATCACCAATGTCCGGCCGGACAGCCCGGCCGCCAAGGCTGGGTTGCAAGGTGAAGACACGATCACTGCAGTCAACGGCAAGGCGATCAAAAGTGGCGATGAACTAGTAAGCCTGATCTCCGCCACCCGGCCCGGCAACAAGCTGAACGTAACTTATCTTCGCAATGGCCAGGAAAAGCAGGCGACGGTGGTGGTGGCGGATCGCGCCAAACTTTTTGGCGATCGCACGGACCAGAGCAGTTCTGACGATACTCCCGAGGACAGCCAGCCAACGCCGACCAAGCTGGGCGTTACGGTGAAGGCGGTCTCGCCGGAAATGGCCGAGCGTATGGGCACAGCTGAAGGCAAGGGCGTACAGGTGGTTGACGTGAAACCAGGTTCCTTTGCCGACGACCTGCAACTGCAACCCGGCCTGGTCATCTTGAAGATCAACAAACAGCCGGTAAACAGCGAAGAAGAGTTCCGCAAGATCACTTCGCAACTAAAGAGCGGCCAGGATGTGGTGTTTCTGGTCCATTCAGGGCGTGGCACTTCAGGCGGGAACTCATTCATTTCCGGTACGCTCCCGTAAATTTAAGACCGCGATTCTGCCGGGGACAGATATTGGTAAATGCCCCGGCAGTTCCGTCTTAGGCAGCAGAACGTTCATTTTTCAGGAGCGCAACGGCCGGAGAAATCCGGCAAAAATCCAGAAGACCTTGATTCCATTGACCTTCAGTAATCCCAAGCTGCACAACAAACCGCTGGCGTAGCGGCATCCAAACATGGGATGATGTTCGGATATTTGGTTCAGCCTAAAGGAAGCAGGCTGGAAAGCGTCAAAAGCGATCTGTTCGAGCGACTTTTTTCCAAGGTGAGTTGTTTGCGTTCAACTATCAAAAAACTCGTGATTTTGAGCTTTGCCGTGGTGCTCTGCTCCGGGTACGCGCCGGCAGCAACCAAGGCCGCGAGCAAATCTACCAAACACGGGCATCACAAGACGGGTAAGCGCAAAGGTTCATGGAAGAAAAAAGGCCAGCAAGGAATCAATGCTGAGCGGGCCACAGAGATTCAGCAGGCGCTGATCCGGGAAAAATACCTGACTGGCGAACCCACCGGCGCATGGGACGCACGAACTCAGGCAGCCCTGGTGAAATATCAGGGTGACCACGGCTGGCAAACCAAGGTGGTTCCCGACTCACGCGCGCTGATCAAACTTGGCCTGGGTCCGAATTATTCCGCCGAGTTACTCAATGGCCCACCCAAAGCCTCTCCTACCGGCGCTCCCAGCACTACGGCTTCGCGCGGCATTGAGGGAACAGCGGGCAAGCAGTAACAAGCAGTTCTCTCCCTGGTGGGCGTCAGGTGATTCCGCCTTTTCAGCATCTCCATTTTCTCCATTCCCGGTACGAATGAATATTCACCGTTCATATTCATTGATCATGCATATTCATCGATGGGAGAACTGCGCGATGTAAGAAATCTGCGCCTCCAAATTAATCTTTTATGAATCGCTGCGTGTTGGGAAATTCCCGATTGTTTTATAATTCAACGCCATGGACACCCCCAACATTATTGAAGAACTCACCCAGCAGCGTGACCGCGTAGTCGCTGCTATAGAAGCCCTCACCGGAGGCCGCACGAAACGGGCCTCATCTCCCGGACCACGCAAGCGAGGCCAGATGAGCGAAGCGGGCAGAAGAAGTATTTCCCAACGCATGAAAGCCCGCTGGGCAAAGGCCAAGAGAGCCGGCAAGAACGCTCTGTAACAACTGCCAGGAAAGCTAATACTCCTCTTCGCATCCGCCATTTGCGGAGGATGCGGAGTTACGCCTCAACGACCTTGCCCGACCCTGGCGGCGGTCGTCAGCAAAGACCAGTCAAGACAAGAGGAAACCCATAAGGACGCGACTCCTTCTGAAGACAAATGTCTTTATCCTGAACACTCAGGTTTGGAACATAGCGAAAAAATAAGGCTGGTGCCGAAGAAGGGACTCGAACCCCCACACCCTTGCGAGTACATGGACCTGAACCATGCGCGTCTGCCAATTCCGCCACTTCGGCATTGAATGAGGCGCCAGACAAAAACCGGCGCTTGCGACGGGAAATACTCATCTATTTTAAAGGGTTTGCTGAATGTGTCAAACGCACCAGGTTCAGCGCTTTGCCGCCCACGGGCTTTATTTCGCGCCGCAGGCACGCTTCTGGCTGCGGTCGCGCGACCGCAGCTCTTTACAGCGCGCTGGCATGTCCAGCTGAAGCCAAATGAATCCAGGTTACTGTCTCGCGTGCCTTTATGCTGCCGCAAGCTTTCCGGGGTGTTCCAGTTCCATGAAGGTTTCCACCGTGTGTTTCAACTGGGCATCACATTCATCGGCGATGACCATCACGTCCTCCAGCAGTTTGCTGCTGTCAAGCATGACTTGATGGAGATGCAGCGTCTCAAACAGGCTGACTTGCAGCAGCCGTGACTCTTCCACCAGCATTGGAACAGAATAAGCCTGATCGAACCGCGCCTTGCCGTGATCATGGGCGGAGGTGGTTTCCGGCATTTCTGCGTCCTTTTTCAGCCGCAAGCGGATTATGAGGTCTTCAATTAATTGGGGCAGGTGGCCCATGCGCTGGTCTTCAGTGAGGGGAATTTTAGTCAGGTCCGGCACCCCATCCACGCGCTTCATCCAGCGCGCGATGGTGGGCCGGAGTTCTCGCTCCAGAACAGTTGCTACACTTTCAGTGGTATGGGGCATTCGACGTAACTCCTTAAAAAGTTCCAGTCAACAGTTTGAGCGCGGAATGCAAAATGTTCTGCGCAACATTGAACAGTTTCAGGAAAAGTTTCGTAAAGTGTCTAAGAAGTTTCTGATTTATTCAACGAGAGAAGAGCCTTGGGATGGCGGTCTGCCAACAGACAAAGGTCAGGTTTTGCGTGTGTGCAGCAGCGCTACCACTTCCTGCTCAAGAGCGGAGAAGTCGGTTGCGCCATTATGCTTACGGTGAATTCGATTGTCTCTGCCGATCACAAAAGTTGTGGGCAGGCCCAGGACGCCGCCAAAGGCGTCCGCGATTTTGAGATCGCTGGGAACCACGGGATAGTTCATCTCGTATTTACGATAGAAATTGCGCAGATCGGCAGCGTCATCTTCCACGGAAAAACCAATCACCTGCAAACCCTGGTCCTGATATTTCTTTTGCAGCGCAATGAACTGAGGCACTTCATCCGCACAGGGCGTACACCATGCAGCCCAGAAGTTTATCAGCACGACTTTCCCTTTGTAGTTTGCAGTATGCAGAGCGTCGCCGTTCAGGTCTGTTACGGATAGTTCCGGCGCAGCAGCAAGCGCGGGCGCGACGATGACGGCTGCGTGCCGACGGCCAGCCTGGTGCACTCCAAGGTAAATGCCGAACGCCATGCCGACGAGGCCGAGCAAGATCATTAATCCGCGCATCTTTAGATCAACCCACCCCGATCAACCCACTCCGATCAACCTGCCCCGATCACACTATTCGCCGCTGGCTACGGGCAAGCCCTTATCTTTCCAGTCGGCGCCGAAGCTGGTTGGGAGGTAAAGGACGCGGAGACTGGTAAATCCTGATTTCTTCAGCTCCGCAAATGCCGGCCGGATGTTAGGGCAATGGTCCCACGGGCAACACCCGCAGTAGATCACCACCACTCCATCTTTCGGCAATGAAGCAGCGCGGGCGCGCAGCTTATCCATGCCTTCCGGCTTACCCACGGGTCCAATGAACTCGGCTCCGGGAATGTGCGCCTGAGCATAAAAAGCTTTTGGCCCAACATAAAGGACCACCGGTTTCTTAGTGCCAGTGGCTTTCATCGCCTGGGCAAGTTCTTCCGGCTGGATCACCTGCGGGCTCGTTGGCGGCAGATCGTCGGGGGCCCTTGCCGGCCTGGCAGTGCTCTGCGCCGATGCCAGCGCCAACGCCGCAACTACAGTTGCAAGTAATGACAATCGGAGGATAAGTGCGCCCACCGCAGTGGATCCAAGTTTCATAAGGGCCGCCAGTCTTTTTTAATATTTGCGAATGCGAAAAAATCTTAACCGCTGGGTAATGTGGGGGTCAATCACCCTTGTAAGGAGCCCCAGAAAATAGCGCCCTTAGACCATGAATCCAAGGGCGCGAGACGAAGGGACACGACAACAACAATCAATAATCAATGCACGGTGAAGGTAATGACGCTTTGGAACAGCTTGCCTACGGTGTTCCAGGCATTTACGGTCAGGTTGTGGGTTCCTACCGCTTCCGCGGCTGAGCCGCTGATGGTTCCACTGGTGGATGCCGCCACCTGTTTGCCGTCGATATAAGCTTTCATGGCCGAGATTTTAGCGGTTCCGCCGTTGGCCGCCGCCGAAACGGCCACGGGTGAGCTGACAGTTGCGCCTTGTGCCGGCGCGCAAATGTGGATGCCAGCCGATGTGGGCACACTGCACGCCGCGGTCCCGCCCACGGTGAAGTTCACAATGGTTTGATAGACCTTGTCATTGGAGTCCCAGGCATTCACGGCCAGTTGGTGATTGCCCGCAGCCTTCGAAACAGAAGACCTCATGGTGTTGGTCTGAGTGGCGGAAACCTGTGTGCCATCGATGTAAGCCTTCATGGCAACGATGGGGAACGACCCACCCGAAGCAGCGCTATTGATCGCAACCGGAGAAGGCACTGTCGACCCAGAAGCCGGTGAGCAGACATGAACGCCTGTCCCAGCAAAGAACGGGCAGTCACCTGCCGAAGTGGTGTTCATGAAGACGAACAGATGGTTGTCTTCACCGCCTGAGGCAGCAATGTCGGGCCGACCATCACCATTGAAGTCAGCCACCACGGCTGATGTTGCGGTTCCTCCATTATCACCGGCGAGATAGATTGGGCCATTCCAAACACCTTTGCTCGGCTGCGTGAAAACGGCAAAAGCGCTGAATAGTGATGTCTGCGTTGAATAAGCCACGGGCAAAATGATGCTGTGCAGGCCGGTCCCCTGCAGATCGCCTTCAGCCGCTTTGTGGCTCATGTCTCCGTAAATAGCATCCACGTGCAGTGATAGAGCGCTGAAATTGCCGCCACCGTTATTGGTGAGGGCAATCACCCCTGGCGGCTCGCCAGGCGCGTTGCTAAACGGAACCAGCAGATCTGGCCGTCCGCTGGCGTTAAAGCCAACAGTGTTAGCAGCCATCAGAGTCGCATTCTTGGAGAAGATGGTAGTTGGCGACTGGAAGCTGCCATCGGGATTCTGATAGAAGATCACGACGGAGTTGCCATTGATGATGGCGGCGATATCGTCAAGACCGTCGCCATTGTAGTCAGCGGCAGAAACGCCGCGGATTTGTGATCCGGCCGGGCCTGAGATGGTGCGCTCAGTAAACTGGCCGATGCCGTTATTCATCAGGAGGGTGATGTTCGACTGGCCATAAGACACGATCAGGCTGAAGAGAGATTCCGGACTTGCGGTGATGCGCCCAATCGAATCCGGGCAGGCGGGCAGCGGATAATCCTGGTGCGGCTTGAAGGTGCCTCCGCCGGCGTTGAACAGGATGGAAACGCTGGAAGGAACCGGGGTCTGCGGCGGATCAGGGCTATTGCCGCAGTTGGCGCTGGCTATGTCCTGCAAACCGTCTTCGTCAAAATCGCCGGTGACTACCGAGCTCACGCCCACGCCGCCGGTCAGAAATGTTCCTGACGGTCCCGCCGGGAAAGTGCCATTGTTGTTGAGAAAGACGCTCACCATATTGCTGCCGGCCTGCGTGGTGATCAGGTCGGGCTTGCTATCGTTATTCAGATCGGCCTGAAAAATATCTTGCGCAATATTTGGGCTGCTGTGAACGGACGGATTGAATGACACCTGGGCAAAAGTGGGCGTCGCAAGCAACATCAACGCGATGGCGATCAAGGCCAGCGCGGCACAGGATAAATTAGATCCAAAGAAGAAGACGCTACAACGAGAAGCGGATCGCATGGTGCCTCAAAAAACTAGGGGAACTAGCTTTTATCAAGAGGGACGAACGAACAGGGTTGCTGCTGGGTAAGAATCAGCAGAGCACGTGCGGGTTGCTGTAAGAACTAAACAATTGCGCCTTAATACTTTTCACAGCGTTGCGATGTTTTTTCTCTCATATGTGGCTGTCAGGGTTCCCGCGATACGACAGCTGAGCCGATGCCTCACGCTACGCATTCTGGACGGCATATCGACTTGGGTGACATTGTCGCCATTAAGGCAGGCAGTCGAAGCCAGCTTCATCAATGCGGAAGAAATAATCTCCATGAACCACCTGCAGAGCCCGAATGCATTCCTTACCGCCAAAGTTTTAGAGCGTTCTCCACGCATAGGTTTAGCCTGATCTAGCCTCGGGCATCGAGCCCTAACTCGCGCTTATGACCGATTGTTTGGGCTGTCTCACACCACATACCATTTCAAGAGGCGGAAAGTCCGCGTCGCGCGGATCGCACGCCCCCTTTTTGTTTTTTAATGACACATATGGGAGGGTGTAATGAAGCATCGATCAATGAAATCAGAAATCCGTTTTTTGCTTTCTCTCGCCGTGATGTTCATTTTTGCCGCTACTGCATTCCCGCGAGAGATCGTTACCGACTACGATCACCACGCCAACTTCGAGCGTTACCACACATATTCGTGGGCGAAAGTGCAGACGGCCAACTCTCTCTGGGATGAACGCGTTAAGCAAGCGATCGACAACGCTTTGCAGAAAAAAGGCTGGCAGAAAATCCCCGAAGGTGGTGACGTTTCCATCGTTGCCGTCGGCATGACGCGCGATAAGCCGACTCTGCGTACGTTCTATGACGGCTTCCCCGGCTGGGGCTGGAGCGGTTTCGCCGACGCAACCACCACAGTGGAACATTATAAGGAAGGCACGCTGGTGGTCGACATGTTTGATACGCAGACTAAGAAACTGATCTGGCGCGGATCCGCCAGCGATCTGCTTTCAGACAAGCCAGAGAAAAACGAGAAGAAGCTGGAGAGCGCCGTGGAAAAGATGTTCGAGCATTTTCCGCCCAAACCCAAAGAAAGCTAGATAAAGCTAAATACCCTCGCTGCTCCGCAGCGTGCGGAAGGTGATGGAATAACGCATTTCCTTCACCGCGGGAATGCTGTGCTGGAATTTCCAGCGGGCCGGCCCGCGCATCACGTAGATGGAACGAGGCTGCAGCGCGAGCGTAACTGGCTTGCCTTCCGCCTTGTACGGTTTGAAGCGCATGCGCGACGTGCTGGCCAGAGAGACGCCGATGATTGTGCCAAATTGCGGAGCGTCGCGATGCCAGCCGATGGGCGCGCCCAGAGAATATTCAGTCACCATGCCTTCTACCAAGGAAGCGGCAGGAATACCGGCGAATTGCGCTGCACGCTCCCGCACGGACATAAGAAATTCCGGAAAGCTTTCAGTCGGCGTGGCCCTGCGCGTGGTGAAGTCATATTCAAGACCGAATTCCAGCACGCGACGTTTGGCCGTGTATCCATGAAAATCAAATGCCTGAAAAGGCATCTCGCGGAAGATGCGAATCAGCTCGGCTTCTTCCGCCTGGCTGAGAAAATCAGGCTCGTAGAGCAGACCTTCGGGCAAATTGTCGATGGGGAAAAGTGTGCCAGACGTAATTGAGGAGCCCATTTTGTTAATAGATGCCGGCTTCATAAAAATGAACCAGGTTCGGATCACCGCGCCGTCCACGCAATTGCGCAAGGCTTTCGTAGAAAGGCCAACCGAACTGACGATCCGCAAAACAAGAGCACTCAAGACTGGGAGTAAGACTGCCTCCCTAATCCCAAAGACCCGACCCCATAAACTTTCCGCATCTACTCTGCTTCTCTATAGACTCCAAGAACGTCACCGTCAATATTGCCACTCGGAAAAGAGTTCCCCAAGAATGAAAGAACTGAAGAAACTGCTACGCCCGAGTCTTGTCGTCTTTACTATTGCAGCTTTTATCGCGCTTGCCGGATGCGGAGGGCAGTCGGCAAACTCATCGACTTCGCCGGTAACAAATGCCGCGAACCCCGCACCCAGTCCCGGCGCCAGTCCCACTCCCACGCCTGGCAACGCACCCAGCAGCGCCCAGGTGATCCCGGACATACAGAGACTTACCGGATGGCAGACCTGCGTCCTCTCCTGTGCCGGAGCCCCGGCGGCGAATTTCTCCATGGCAACGGGGATCGGCGCGCCTTCGCTAAGCGGCTCTTCGGCCAGGTTCTCGCTGCTCTCCGGGACGCATCCGTTTGGCGCCGTTCTGTGGTTCAGGGCTCTGGGCGCGCACAATAGCGCCACTCATTTTGTTTTTGACCTGAACTTTTACGTCGACAATCCGGCGGCAGCGCAAGCGCTGGAGTTTTATGTGACCCAGAGCTCCGGCGGAGCCCGCTATAACTTTGGCACACAGTGCGACCTGGCGGGCGGCCATTCCTGGCGCATGTGGGACAACATCGGGAAAAAGTGGGTGGGTTCTGCCGCAACGTGTCCGGCGCCCGCGCCCAAAACCTGGAACCATCTGACCTTTGAATTCCAGCGCCAGACCGGCGGCAACCTGATGTTTACCGCCGTCACCATGAACGGCCAGCGCAGCGTGGTGAATCTGAGCATGCAACATACGCCTGATTCCAACAGCGGCCTGGACGTCGCTTACCAATCCGACGCCAACGGCTCGGGAGCGCCTTATGCCGTCTTCCTGGACAAGGTGAGCGTAACGTACTGGTGAAGACCGGGAAAACTTACCACTGATATCCATGGATAACACCGATCAGAAAAGATTGCCAAAATCGCCGGGATTTGAAAACCAAGACTCCACCGCGACTTGCCATTTCACTCACAACCGTAGTTCGTGGAGGCTCATAAACCCAGGGCCTCCACTTGCTCCTCGGTTTCATAGCCGAGCCAGTGTGCAACCTCATGCCAGACCACCCGTTTCACTTCGGCCGGCAAATCGCCTTTTGAACACCGCAGAATGGGGCCACGAAAAACAAATATCAAGTCGGGGGCATACTTCACCTGGGCGAAGGAGCGTTTCGTCCTGAATGTGCCGCTGTACAATCCCAACAACTCAGTTCCACCGCGCCATTTCTCCCGGTTCGATATCTCCTGCAATACGTCCGGAGGAGGCTCGTCAACCACTTGAATGCCGGGGAAATCCGGCAGACGCCTGATCTTCTGGGGCAGGGTGCCGTATGCCCACTCGACAATCTCCTCAAAGCTTTTGGGATCTGTGGTGTCGGGCATGAGGCCAACTTTACCACCAGGACAGGCGACGAGAGGTGGGCACCCGGGCGCCTGATCCCCGGAGTTCGGCTGTGTTCTCTCCGATCCGTGTCATCCCTGCTGATCAACGGTCAAACTTTGGGGTTTGCCTTGGATTTTCAATTTCGGCGATTTTTGGCAATCATGGCAATTTTGGCAATCTAGATGGCCCCACCCGGCCTTTTCCCCAATTTTGTTGAAAACAAAGGTCGAACCCTAAAACGACGCTTGGGTGACCCTTGCGTGGCCCTTGGGCGACGCTTGGGCCACCCTTGGGCCACCCAAGGGCCACGCAATGCCTGGTCCGGCTATTTGCCAATTGCTAATTGCCAGCTGCTATTTTTTCAAAGATCCTGCACACGCGGTGCTCTCGTAATCTAGCGAATCGCCAGCGAAAAGGCAAGCGCGAACTAGGACAATGGACTAGGCCATGTTCGGAGCGGTTGATTTTCACAGTCAGTTCTTACAAGACGACAGGCTTAGTAGATCACCGGGAAACGAGGCATGAGGAGAAATATAGGCGTAACTTACGAGTTCCGGTGCTTTGCTCCAGCTCAATTTACCCAAAAGAAGACTTGACGTGAAACTTCCGCCCCTTACAATGAATTCACACCCCTTAAATGCCGCAAGCAATGCCGAAAGTTCCCGAGGTGACCACTTGGACCAGCAGCTCGCATTGAAGCTGTTGACATCGATTCAGGAAAGAAAGTTAGCCATTTTCTGCGGCGCGGGGCTCTCAATGTCGCCGCCGAGTTCGCTGCCAAGCGCGAAAAAGGTAGCGGAAAAGTGTGTAGCTGAATACCAGAAAAGAGCACTTGATCCCGCAATACCTGACCCCGTCCAACAGGATTTAGGGTTATTAGCAGAACACTTCTTGACTCGAAATCTTCAAAGTTTTTTTATTCATCAACTAGTTGATTGGTCCCAGTTTGCCGGTTCGCAAAACGATGGCCACGTTGCACTTGCGGATTTACTTACGTGCAAAGCTGTTCCCGTTGTTATCACAACAAACTATGACCAACTAATAGAACGCAGCGCCGAGGAACTTGGTGATAAAGCCTTTGAGCCGTGCTTAAATGGCGATTGCGCAAATATTCTCAGAAAGCATGCGCCGCTTCTTGAAAATTCATGCGGTCAGTGCAAGCAGAGATGCCACACTCTGGTGTCACAAGCAACTCTATAGAACCGATACCGGCGCGGCCAACAAACGATTACGCGAACGTCTGATTTCTTCTGGTCAGTGGCTCCGCGGCAGCCTATTGGAAATGGATCTGGTTTTTATCGGATTCTGGTCTGACTGGAAACATCTTTCGAAGCTTCTTATGGCTGGGATCCGATCGGTAAACGTGCCCTTCGTTCTCCTCGTTGATCCTGCACCAACTGACGAACTGAAAGCCAAGGCCCCAGAACTTTGGCGGTGGGCCAGTCGCAGCCAGGTAAATTTTCAGCACATCTCTGAAAAGGGAGCAGATTTTTTGGCTGAGCTTCGAAGACTCTACTCAGTCAACTTTCTTGAAAGAGCTGCTCTCTCCGCCCAAGACAGTTTCAAGAGGAAAACAGGTGCTCAGCACTCACCAACTTTACCTTTTTCGGGCCTTGATAGAATACTGACCTGTATTCTCTGCGGCGCGATTTCTGTGGTGTGCCACCCGGTCAAATCCCCAGGGCCGCTCCGAGCCTACAGTGGCAATGGAGAGTGTCGCGCGAGCGCACCTCTTCCTGCGGCATGCTGGAGCTACCATGGAAGGTCCGTGCTATGTGACTGAAAATGGAAGTAGGGTTCGTGTCATTAACGGATTGACGCGTATACTCAGCGACGTGAAAGCTGACTTTGTTTCGCAACTTCCCAAACTCCCCACTCGATTACGTTATCTGCGCGGGTGCGGAAGAAGACGGTGGGGCACAATCGAATATTGTCAGGCCCAGCAATTCTCCAACGATTGTCAGATTCGGCGACAAGGCTAAATGGGTAACCCTGCCAGAGGCTCGAGCCGAAGGAATACTCTGATGGACATTTACTCCGAGTGCAAGAGACTACTGGAACTCAGCAAATACGAGGTGATTCCGAGCGCGACTGCCTTGGATCAATTTCGATTTGAAGACGACAGCCTAATGGGAATGGCTGGGTCGTCTCAAACCCATCAGAAATAATTGACAATTGGAAAGCAAAGCAGGATCGCTTCCTCCGAGAAAATGCCTCTCAGCTAAGAAAATCTGAAAGCAAAAGTTGGAATATTTATGTCGTATTGCTCGCAGAAGGCCAACCTAGCCCACAAGAGAGACTGAAGCTGGTAGAGATTGAAGAGGACTTTCGGTCTGCCAGAAAAATTGCACAAACTGATCTTAGGACACGGCAGGACATTCAGCGGGCACTTTACCCGCTCTTGCCTATACAAAATTTTATTTCTTCCCAAGAAGAACGCGGTACATCTGCTTCGCTAGAGTCAAGGATTAACCAAATCGGGGTGCAAAACTCCGCACGAATGCTGCTTGACGTAGATTTCACTGAGGAGAGCCTGACAAGGTTCATTGCTGCCCATGAAACTGAAAGAGATTGAGATAGAGGGTTTTAGGGGTATCCGAGAGAAAACCGTTGTTCCTTTCGGCGAAGACTTCACGGTCATCACGGGTGCTAACGGTGCCGGCAAGAGCTCCGTTATTGACGCTGTAGAGTTTGCATTATCTGGTCGACTGGCCAAGTTCGGCGATGAAAAAACCGAAAAGGGCGAAAGCGGCGAAAAGGGCGCAGCTACGTGTGGTGGCGCGGATCACCGTTTGCCAAGAAGCATTCCATAAAAGTTCAGTTCGCCAACGGCTCCCCTAACCTCTTTACGTTTCAAACGACACCTGAAACGGCGGGGATGCGACCAAACGCTGAATGGTTTTGCCAACTGTCTCAGGCACCGCAAGATCCATTGCAACGAATCTGTGAAACGTCGATCTTTCGCGATGAACTCATCGCAGCACTGAGTACTGATATGGGTGAATTTCAACGCGGCGATTTCGTGAATAAAGCTATTGGACTCACGGAATTGGTTGCGGTCGAGCGACGCTGTTCAGAATATCTCACCGCATTGCGCCAAAGAGAACACGGTATTCAACGATCATATGACTCACTGCGAGGCCGAATACTCGTCAGACTTAACAGCGGATGCAAGCGAAGTGCGCGCTGCTGTTCGAATATCCATGACGCCCGACCCCATTCAGCAGCAGACCCCATCGCCTTCCGTAACTCAGGAACTCGTCACGACGACTCGCACCAAATTGACTAGGGTTAGACGGGAATGCGAAAATCTCGAGCGCCTAAAAGCAAGATGGTTGGCAACTAACACTCTGGATTCGCGATTGCAGTTGTTGCGCGCGGAGCTTTCCAATTTTGCAGATGAACAAGACCGACTCAGGGTACGAATCGCAACGTTGGAGTCCACCCTTAACGAGGTGGATTCTCAACTTAAAACAATCCGCAACTTGGATCCACTCGTAAGTTCAATTGCCCATATCGTAGAGCACGGAAGTAGGATTGGCTTACGGGAAGGGGGCGCTGCCCACTTTGTAATTCTCTCATCAAGCCTGAGCAATTTGAACAACATCTCAAAGACCTTGAACATGAAATTTCCTCCGCTCACCGCCAGGTCGCAGAAATAACAGAACATCAGGCATCGGTCTCGGCAAGTCTACAAGAAGCGCGCGCTCAAGCAGTCCGCATTCAAACAGAAAGCAATCGCTCGACCGCCGAAATTACTTCCATGGAGAGCTCTCAGAAGCAACTCAGCAGAGAGCTCGAGGCTTCTGGCCTCCAACCAATCGAGGCTGTCATCGATGCGAAGATAAAAGAGAAGAAAATTGAAGTCCTGATGATCGAACGAGAATTTGCCACTGCCGAGGCATCGGTTTCTTTGGAACGGTTAACTGAGATAGAGCGGACCAAGGAGAGCGTCGAAAAGGAATCGAATCAGGTTGAATCGCGCTCGAGGTAATACACAGAGCTACTGCTACCGCCGAAAAAGTTGCTACAACTATCAAAAGGCTTTCTCGGGAGTTACTGGAGGAACGGGTTGCGGCTCTTAATCCCCTTTGTTGTTCTTATTTTCGCCTTCGCCCGCACGTTGACTATACGGACGTGAAGTATCGCATGCGAGGGGACGTGCGACGCCTGTTGCGCCTCGAAGTGGGGAACGAACTCAATCCGCGGTTTATGTTCAGCAGCGGGCAGCGGCGTGCACTTGGTCTCGCTTTCCTTTTGGCGGTTCATTTGTCTCGGCCCTGGTGCCATTTCCGGACTCTAGTCTTGGATGATGCCGTTCAACATGTCGACGACTACCGGGCTTTGCATTCTTGTTGAAGTACTCGTCGATCCGGCAAAGAGGAGAGCAGATCATCTGCACCGTCGAATATGAAGCACTTGCAGATCTCCTCTGTCGACGCCTCCGAGCCACCGATTCAGGAACCGGGATTAAAGTAACGATGAAGTACGAATCAGGGATTGGAGTCACAGTTGGGGGACTTGATCGCATCGGTCCTTTGCCGAGGAGTGTACTACTGTCTGCCTAGCAACTCGCCTCGGCGGTTGGGCAATCCCCATTCTGCAGGAACATGTCTCGTTACCCCATAGTCCTAAAGGACTACGATTTTGCGGCCAAGTTCGCGCGGCGAGTCCGTTATAATGAGCAGGCTCTGGTGTACTCTGGACTTTTGGCCTGCAACGCTGGTTTGGCTAGCGAAAATGCGGCTTTTACCGCGGCTTACGGGCTAAAGGACAGAACCCAATGAAGTATTTTCTGCGTGCGTTCACGCCTACGAAGAACCGCCGGCTCAATGAGCTGGTCGGGTTCCTGCTGTTCGTCTCCGCGACACTCCTTTTCCTGGCCCTGGCCAGTTACTCGCCGCTGGACCCCTCGCTGAATACCGCCGGCTCGTTGAGCTCCGGGTCCGCGCATAACTGGATTGGCCTGTTTGGCGCCATGCTGAGCGATCTGCTGTTGCAGGCGGATTGGCATTTTTGTGTTTGCCGCCCCGGTGATGATTGGCCTGCTGGGCGCGCGCTGGTTCAAGAGCAAGCCGATAGCTTCTCCGGGGGCGAAGGCGCTGGGCGCTGCGATATTGCTGATTTTTACTCCGGCGCTGCTGGCGCTGCTGCCGGGGCATCTGCGCTGGATGCATGCCGTGGCCATTGAAGGCCTGCTGGGCCGCATTGTGGGCGACGTGCTGCTCCACTATTTCAATACCGTGGGCGCGTACATTGTGTGCGGAGCGGTGGTGGCGGTGGCCATGTATCTTTCCACCGCGTTCTCATTTGTGAACATGCACATCTGGCTGAACACGCGCTTTGCCTTTGCGCTGGCGCTGTGGCAGCGCTTCCAGGATTGGCGTATGGCTCGGGCGAAAGCCGTTGCGCAGAAGAAAGCCCAGAAAGAAGCTGCGAAAGCGGCTGAGCTGCGCAATGCCAATGAACGCGGCGTGATTCTGCCCGCCGCGCAGATTGCCCGCAGGCGCGCGGCGGCTGACGCCGCGCTCAGCCGGTCAGGGCTAGCATAGAAAAGACAGGCATTGAACGGACGTTTGAAGACGAAGAGCCTTTAGCGGCTGATGCTGCGATGCAGGCGGCTTTCGCACAGGCGATGGACTCTGCATGCCGGGAATGGATCGGCGACGAATGGGTGCTGGTGGGTTAGGCGCGGCGTGGGGTTTCGGATGATGCAGAGCCGTCGATTAATACGCGGGCCGATCAGGCGACGACGCGCAAGACTGTCCTGCCAAAGATTGCTGCCGGAGGATACAAGCTGCCGCCGAGCTCACTTCTCCATCGTGGCGAAGATCATCAGGCGATCAATGAAGCAGAAGTAAAAGCGTTGGCCGAAGTCTTGACGCAGAAGTGCGCAGAATTTTCAGTAGGCGGCGCGGTAACGCAGATCAATCCCGGCCCGGTGGTGACGACCTACGAATTCAAGCCGGATGCAGGCGTGAAATATAGCCGCATCACTTCGCTCTCTGACGATCTTTGCCTGGCGCTGCGCGCGGAAAGTATTTTGATTGAGCGCATGCCGGGGAAATCTACCGTCGGGATTCAGGTGCCGAACCACAACCGCGAGACGATCTGGCTGCGCGAAGTGGTGGAGTCGCCGGAATTTCTGGGGACGAAATCGAAGCTCACGCTGGCCATGGGCAAGGACATCAATGGCCGCATTATCACCGCTGATCTGGCGACGATGCCGCATCTGCTGATCGCCGGGTCGACGGGCTCAGGAAAATCAGTGGCGATTAACGCGATGATCATGTCGATTTTGTATAAGTCCACGCCGGACCAGGTGAGGCTGATACTGGTCGACCCGAAACGGCTGGAGCTGGGAATTTATGAAGGCGTGCCGCACCTGTATGTTCCGATCATCACCGAGCCTAAGCTGGCGGCCAACGCGCTGCGCAATGCCGTGCGCGAGATGGAGCGCCGGCTGAAAGTGCTGGCGGCCAAAGGCGTGAGGAATCTGGAGCAGTACAACAAACTGTTTGAGAGCGATACGCCGAGCCTGTTTGAAGTCGGAAGGCGACGAGAAGCCGCTGCCGCAGATTGTGATCATCATTGACGAGCTGGCTGATCTCATGATGCTGGATCAGTCCAACGTCGAGGAATCGATTACTCGTCTGGCGCAGATGGCGCGGGCTGTCGGGATTCATCTGGTGCTGGCGACGCAACGGCCTTCAGTGGACGTGATTACCGGCCTGATCAAGGCGAATTTTCCGTCGCGCATTTCGTTCCGCGTGGCGACGAAGATCGATTCGCGCACCATCCTTGACGCCAACGGCGCGGAATCTCTGCTGGGCAAAGGCGACATGCTGTACCTGCCGTCAGGCTCGGCCAGGGTGCATCGGCTGCATGCGCCGTATACGTCAGAAAAAGAAACGCATGCCGTGGTGGAGTTCTGGCGAGCGCAGGCGCAAGCGCAATACGAACAGAAATTCCTTGAGATCCCGAAAGAGGAACGCGAAGCCGTTGCTGGCTCCGCGGCAGATGGCGATTCTGGCGACGACGGCGAAGCCGAGCACGACGAACTTTATCACGACGCCGTGCGACTGGTCATTGAATTTGGCAAAGCGTCCACTTCCCTGCTGCAACGGCGGCTGCGTATCGGCTACGGCCGCGCCGCACATTTGATTGACTTTATGGAATCTGACGGAATTGTGGGACCGGCAGATGGCCCAAAGCCTCGCGAAGTTTTGAAGAAACCAGACTGGCTCAGTGAAGTAGAAGAAGCGTTGCGTTGATCTAGTCCCGAACGAACGTAAGGAATCCTTATCGCCAGAAATGATGCTTGTAATCCGCCTACAACTATCTCGGCAAGAACGCCGATCTGGAGCCCTTAGAAACTCAAAAGAAAGTGGACGCTGGCAGCATCGTATCGATAGGGCTCCCTCGCTCCGCTCGGGATAAAAGCGCCCCCGGCCGTACATGGCCCTTTTGTACGTTTGCGCCCCTATCCAACGTAATATCCCCGCCAATTCCGAATAGTGGAACAATACTGCCAATCTGGGTTCGGGTAAAAAGGGTTCCTTGGTAGCCAAGGAGTTTGTTTATGGCAGTTGAATATAAAGAGCGGCGCAGGTTTCCCCGCTTTGTGTGTGACACCGGTGTGCGCATTCATCCTGAAATCGGTCAGGCCGGTTACTGGGGCACCGTGGGCGACATCTCGATGGGCGGCTGTTACGTGTTCACCTTTTCGCCATTACCTGCTGGGCAGGTAGTCACGCTGGCCATCAAGGCCAACGACAAAGAAATCCACGTTGCCGGCAAAACGGTCAGTTCGCATCCTGGCGTGGGCATGGGAATCGCGTTCAAAGGATTCACGCAGGAAGATGCGGAAGAACGGCTAAAGGGTTTTGTCCAGCATCTGGCCAGCCAGCCGAAGAAAGAAACGATGGCGGTTTTCCACTAGGCAGCTGCTGCGGTCTTCATTGACCGCAAGGCAATCGTGCCCAGGATCAATACCGCGGCCACAATCGCAATCCACAAGACCGCCGGGTGTCTCTCTGTCCACGGACGTTCATCCGGCCTTCCTGTATACGCCGCGTTTGCTTCTTCTCCTCCAAGCTGCGCCGGCGCTGCGTCTTTCGCCAGCAGAAACAGCTTCGCATAGTCATAGACAGGCGGCTCCAGTTTTTCGTCTCCATAGTAAAGCGTCAGCGGACCGGACGCAGGCACGTCAAAGTAGAGCCTGTGCTCCAGTTGCTGGAGTCGTGCGGTCTTTAGTTTGAGTGGTGGATCGTCGCCATTATCAATGACGACTTTGATCGTCTTGTGACCCACCGCCGCAAAGCTCACATCGTAATCGTCATAATCAATCTTCCGTCCCGACCGTATCATGTGAACGCGGTTAATCTCACCCGATCCAACGTACACATCCTTATCGTCCGTCACCTGGACTGAGCGACGGAAGTTGGCCTGCGCCGGATCAATATCAAAAGTCACTCGGTCAACCGGAACGTTTTCCGGGACCGCAAACGTCAACACTGTTCCCTTGCGTTCCGCGCGCGCAGAACCGTGCGAGGCTCTTGCCGGCATTTCAGCGACCGCTGGCGCCCCGCCCACATCGCGCCACACCGCTTTCTGCTCCTGGCGAAACTCTGAGCTCGCGCCCCTGATGTCGTCGGGCTTTACCGGTCCATCAATCGTGACACGCAAATACTTGTACGTGGAAAGCGGCAGCCGTAACATGCTGTTCCGGCCCAGATTCTCATTCGATAAATCGTAAAGGATGGACTCCGTCAGCAACGCCCACTGCGTGCCGTGCAGATCTTCCTGTCCTTCCACCCGCGCATGCGCCACAAAGTTTTTCGTCGCCAGCTTCAAATCAACGTGGTCGTATTCGGCCACGTCAGACATGTCGATCATGAACTGCGTCCTGCCGCCCACAACCGATTGCTGCAGCACCCGCACATCCTTATTGTCGTTTTCGCGGCTGCCCCGCTCCACTGTCATTGCGTAAGGCACTTCCTGTTGGCCGCTGTATAGCCGCAGATCTCCCAAATCGCGCCGTGAGTTTTTCCAGATTTGCTCATCCACCGCCACATAGCGCTGGCCGCCCGGCTGTACCTGCACCGATCGTTGATATTTGAAGAAAGAGATGGAAGGCCCAACAAAAACCGCCGCCAGCAATATCGCGCCTAACTTCACGCCTGGGTTCATGTTGACGTCTCCTGCTCCGCGCCGCCGCCGCTCTTGCGCGGAGACAACTTGAACCAGTCACGATGGTAGGCGTAAGAGATGGCCATCAGCATCACGCCCAGCGCAATAAAGCTCAGTATCCGGTAAATCTGCTGCAGCTCGCGTGAGTCATACAGGAACACTTTGCCAATGGTCACAGCTAGCAGCACCATGGCCTGCCAGCGAATGAATGCCGAGCGCTTCCAAAAGCCGGCAATCATCAGCCCCGCGCCGTACACAATCCATATGGCGGAGAAGCTGAAGTCTCGCGCGATTTCCAGTTGTCTCGTGGCCAGGTACATGTCGCGCTGCCTGTATAACTGCGCGATCTGCCGGCTAAAGTAGTCGTTGGCTTCGCTTGTTAGTGCAACCAGCGCCAGCAGATTCAGCGCGATGCCCGCCAGCTTCACGAACGGCATTTCCTTTTCTGACGCGTAGCGCTCTCCCGCCGCCACAATGCCGGCCATAATCGCAATCGCTACCATGAATGTGGCAAAGCGCGCGTTAAAGACCAGGGTCTCAGTGTGGAAGTTATCGAAGAACAACAGCCGGCACACGCCAAGCGCCAGGGTGCATCCGGCAAAAATGCGCAGGAAGTGCGCATCCGATTTCACCGCCACAAGCAACAGCACGGCCGATTCGATCAGCCAGCCGATCGTGATCCAATGCGCGTCCAGTTTGAGGGGAATGGCAATTGTAATGAAAGCAATCGCAACGGCCACATGAACCAGGTTGGTTGCCTTTACCACGTCTGGCTCGCTGTCTATCCGCCGTTTGAACTGGCTGCTCAGCAATAAATACACCGCCGCAAGCGCCAGCGCATACCATGTAAGCGTGACAGTCTCATGGTCATACATGGCAAACAGTGCCAGGAAGAATGCCGCGCCATTCACCAGCGGCAGGGCCATGAGCGTAATGGAAAACCCCCGGTGCCAGCGTGATCGCGTAAGAGGTGTAAGCAGCGGGACCAGCGCGAAAATGGCAAAGAAGGCGGAGGCAAATAGTACGGTCACCGGGCGCTCGGACAAGTCATAGTATTGGGCCGCCCAGCCGATGTACATGACCGCCGTTCCCAGCATGGCTCCCCACACGAGTCGCCGCCAGGGCTTGAAACTCACCATCGCCAGAATGGCCAGGTCCAGCAAACACACGTATGAGAACAGGACAATCTCGTGATTCTCTCCGGTGGAAACCAGCGCGGGCGTGCTGAACCCGCCAATCATCGCGTAGACGGCCAGAATCTCCGCGTCTTGCGTGAGCGCCAGCGTGATAGTGGAGGCAGTTACAACGATCATGGCGGCAAAGGCCACTCCCGCCGGTATCAAATGAAAGTATTGTGACGCTGCCCACAATGACAGGTACAGAATGCCAATGCCGACAGCCTTCAGCGAATAGGAAAACGCTACGCTGCCCTTCCTGCGGAAGGCTTCACTCCATACCACCACAGCAATCCCGGCGAGCAGTCCAATCGCCACCCTGCCGCCGGGACCGATCCAACCACTGTCAAATGCATACTTCAGGAAATAGGCGACGCCAATCAGGATTGCAACAATGCCAATGCGGTTCAGCCACAACTTGCCGATGGTGCCTTCCAGGTCTTCTGACGAATGATTTACAGCCTGGCCAAATTTTGGAGTCGCTGAGTCTGGCTTGGCGGGAATCCGCGGCATGGGCGGAAGTGGCGGCTGCGTGGGAAATGCCCGACGCTCCGTATCCTCGCGCGAAACGTTGACCGGTGTTTGCTCAGCTGCCGATCTTATGATTGGCGGCGGTGGCGGTGTGGAGGCCACCGAGGTTCCTGAAATAACTTGAGGTTCGATATGGGCCGATTGCTCCAACCGGTGAACTCGCGCAGTCAAGGACGCCACCTGCGCCCGCAGCGCTTCCAGTTCATCCTGTGGATTGGCCATGCGGGTAAGCTATCGCATCTGCTACCGCAGCGCAAAGGATTTGTTGGGAGCTTTAGGTAACCTATGGACTAGTGCCCGCACACCGCCCGCACCGCTTCCAGCGTCTTGATGCAGTCTTCGCGGCTTACGTCCATGTGCGTCACAAAGCGCATATGCTCCGAATCAATTCCGGCAGCCAGCACATTTCGCTCAGCCAGCTTGCGGGCGAACTCTGCCGTGTTCATTCCGCAACCGGTGATGTTGAACACCAGAATATTGGTCATCACTTTCTTGGGATCGATTTTAATTCCGCCGATCTTCGCCAACCCTTGCGCCAGCACCTGGGCATTGTCATGGTCTTCCTGTAATCGCAACGGCATCTTTTCCAGCGCAATCAAGCCGGCCGCGGCCAGTATGCCGGCCTGCCGCATTCCTCCGCCCAGCGCTTTGCGATATGCGCGCGCCTTCTCAATAAACGCCTTGCTGCCCACCAGCATCGATCCCACCGGCGCGCCTAGCCCTTTAGACAGGCAGAACATCACTGAATCAAACTTCTTTGTGATCTCTGCCACCGGCTTGCCCAGCGCTGTGGCGGCGTTGAACACGCGCGCTCCATCCAGGTGCACTGGCAGCCCGGCCTCATGCGCACGGTCGCAAATCTCATCCGCCACTTCCTGTCGATACACCGTTCCACCGGCCATGTTGTGCGTGTTCTCCAGCGAGATCAGCCCTGTCTGCGCCTTGTAATAAATGCCCGGCGCAATCCGCTTCTTGATCTCTGCCCAGCTCAGTGCGCCGTCTTCACCATAGATCGGCCGCACCAGGCACCCGGAAAACGCGGCCAGCGTCGCCATCTCATAGTTAAAGATGTGCCCACGCTCTTCACAGATAATTTCCTGCCCATGGTGCGTGTGGATCCTGATGGCAATCTGGTTGCCCATGGTGCCGGTGGGGACAAAAATCGCCGCCTCGCGGCCAAAGATCTGCGCGGCCCTCTCTTCCAGTCTGTTAACCGTCGGGTCTTCGCCATACACATCGTCGCCCACTTCAGCTTCGGCCATCGCCCGGCGCATCTCCGGCGTGGGCTTGGTGACCGTGTCACTGCGAAAATCGACCGCCGTGCGGGTTTTGCGTTCCACAGACGAAGTGACCTCAGGCTGCTCTAGCTTAGATGGCATGATTGTCCTGTCTTCCAGTTTTCAACGTTACTTATTCTCAACACGTGGTCATCCCGAATTCCGTAAAATGAGGACGCGCTGTGATCAGCGTCCGAATAGAAGTGAGGGACCTGTATTTTAGTTCGCTTCCGCTATCGTCGGGATAGGCGACCGTTCAACTCCTATAAACCTTCCAAACACTTCATTCGATAGCAATCGTCCCCTGTCCGTCAATCGCAGATTTTCTCCACTGGACCAACAAGCCGTCAGCTACCAACTCGTCGATGATCGTCCTGAATTTATAGGCTCCCTCGCCAAACTCTTCCTGCACACATCCCATATCCACGCCCCGATTGAGCCTCAACCCCAGGAAAAAACTTTCTTCCAGCGCCTGCTCCGGGCTCACCGCTGAAGCTTTGACATCCGCCGCCACAAAGAACCGGTCATAATCGTCCGTCGTCGCCAGCCGAACGCTCGCGCCCGCGGCCCTTCTCGCTGGCAGCATCGAGTGCGCATCCACGCCAAAGCCTAGATAAGGCTGACGCGTCCAATATTTCAGGTTGTGTTTTGATTCAAACTCCGGACGCGCAAAGTTCGAAATCTCATACTGCTCAATTCCAGCAGCATTCAGCCGTTCGCGCGCGGTCTCATAGAAATCAGCTGTCAGGTCATCGTCGGGAACAAAATGCGCGTGATACTTTGTCCCTCCGGCAATCAACTCGCGCCCTAAACGCGAATCTTCGTCCACTTCCAGCATATAAACGCTCACGTGCGGGACATCCGTCGCGATTGCCTGCTCGATTGAATATTCCCAGCTCTCGCCCGTCTGGTGCGGCAGACCGGCGATCAGGTCAACATTGATGTTGTTGATTCCGGCCTTGCGCAGTCGCTCGATGTCGCTCAGCGTCTTTTCCCGCGTATGCAGTCGCCCCACGGAAGCCGCTTCCTTATCCACAAACGATTGCACGCCCAGGCTCACGCGGTTCACGCCGCGCGTAACCAGCGTTTGGATGACCTGGTCCGTGAGCGTTCCCGGCGCGCACTCCACCGTTACTTCTGCTTTTGGAAGAATCTTAAACTCCTGTCGCAAGGTAAAAAACAACTTCTTCAGATCGTCCGGCGGGAGCAGGCTCGGCGTGCCGCCGCCCATATAAATGGAATCAACGGTTTCTGGAATTGCCGCGTTCAGATCATCGGCGTGAGCGCGCATCCATGTTATGTCCTCGCCCAATCGCTCCACGTACCGCCCCATCTGCCCTGCGGAAAACACGCCCGACGCAAAATTGCAATATGTGCACTTTGACCGGCAAAACGGGACCGAGATGTAAATACCTGAATGCATAGATTTGTTAAAAAGCGCTCTACCAGCCCATGAAAGCCTGCTTCGATTATAGAATCCTACTATGCTCAAACGCGTAGTGATTACAGGGATGGGCGTCGTCAGCCCCAACGGTATCGGAAAAACAGCGTTCTGCCGGGCCATTCTCGACGGCAAAAGTGGCGTGAAACTCATCTCCCGCTTTGATGCTTCTGACCTTCCGGTAAAGATTGCCGGCGAAATTTCTGATAAAGACTTCAACGAGCTTGACTGGATTGAAGCCCGCGAGCGCAAGCATGTTTCGCGCTGTGTGCCGCTGGCTGTGGCCGCGTCCACGGAAGCGTTGAAAGATGCCGGGCTTGACCACGAAAAAATGTCGCTCGACGAAAAGCGCGAGATCGGCGTGGTCCTTGGCACCGGCGGCGGCGCGCATGATTTTTCTGACGAGCAGTACCACAAGTTTTATGCCGGCAAGGAAAAACAGATCAGCATTTTCAGCATTCCCAGCGGGACCATGGGCACCATGTCCAGTGAAGTCAGCATGCGCTTTGGCTTTCGCGGCATGAGCCACGTAGTCACCAGCGGCTGTACCTCTTCCACTGACGGTATTGCGTACGCCACGCGCCAGCTCCAGCTCGGCACGCTGCCCATGATGCTGGTGGGCGGCGTCGATTCACCTCTTGCCTGGGGCATTCTCAAGGGCTTCACCTTTATGCGCATCATGACTGAATCATGGAACCACGAGCCGGAACGCGGCTCGCGTCCGTTCAATCTAGATCGCGATGGCTTTGTCCTGGCTGAAGGCTCATGGATGTTTGTCCTGGAAGATTACGATCATGCGCGTGCTCGCGGCGCTCACATCTATGCTGAAATCGCGGGATATGGTTCTACCTGTGAAGCGTTCCATCGTGTGCGCCTGCAGGAATGTGGCGAAGAGCCTGCCCGCGCCATTGGTCTGGCCATGAAAGAAGCGGGCATCGCCGCAGAGAACGTCCAGTACGTGAACCTGCATGGAACCTCCACCGATTTGAACGATCGTATTGAAACCCGCGCGCTCAAGCTGGCGCTGGGCGATCATGCGTATAAAGTGCCAATGTCGGCGCTGAAATCCCAGATTGGACACCCGCAAGGAGCCTGCGGCGCTGCGGGTGTCGCCGCCACGCTTATCGCCATGCAGCACAACCAGATTCCGCCCACCATCAACCTGGAAAAACCCGATCCCGACTGCGATCTTGATTACGTCCCCGAAGTCGGCCGTACTGCGCTGATTGAGCATGCTGTTTGCAACTGCATTGCCTTCGGGTCAAAGAATTCCGCCTTGGTATTGCGACGCATAGAGACGTAGTGTGCTACGTCTCTACCGCATACAAAACCGCAAATGCGCCGGCTGACGTCGGCTAAAACTTTTCCGATCTCCCTGCGCATCCTCTGAATCTTTCGGCCTGCTTCGCCACTCAATATCTTCAGTTTGCAGTTCAATTTGAGGCCCGGCTCAATCCGCCCCACCGCTTGTTTTAGAATGGTTTACAGAAGCGTTACTCAGAAAACATGGCCCAGGAAGAAGAAGTACTAGGTAAAGCGTATGACAGCCGCCTGATGAAGCGGCTTCTGGGTTACTTGCGACCGTACAGGTGGCAGGTCGTAATCGCCCTGGTATCCATCGTCCTCAAGGCCGGCGCAGACGTGCTGGGCCCTTTCCTCACCAAGACCGCCATCGATAAATATCTTTCCTCAGACAGCGCCCACAACCACGCATTCCTCGATGCCTTTCTCAGTTCTAAGCCGCTGGTCGGCATCGCCCAGTTGGGATTCGCCTACTTCGCTCTGCTGCTCATCAGCTTTGGCCTGGAATACACGCAGATTTATCTCATGCAATGGATCGGCCAGAAAGTGATGTTTGATCTCCGCAGCCAGATCTTCCGTCACCTCCAGCATATGCACATCGGGTTTTATGACAGGAACCCCGTAGGCCGCCTGGTCACGCGCGTCACCACGGACGTTGACGCGCTGAATGAAATGTTTACCTCCGGCGTGGTTGCGATCTTTGAAGATGTCTTCGTGCTCGCCGGAATCCTTATCATCATGCTCGGGATGAACTGGTGGCTGGCGCTCATCACGTTTGCTGTGCTTCCGTTGATCTTCTGGGCCACGATGGTTTTCCGCAAGTCCGTACGCGACTCTTATCGCCGCATTCGCACCGCCATTGCCCGCATCAACGCCTATCTGCAGGAACACGTCACCGGCATGGTGGTCTTGCAGCTTTTCAATCGTGAAAAGCGCGCATACGTGCAGCTTTGACAAGGTCAATGCCCAGCACATGGAGGCGTTCAAAGACGCCATCATGGCATACGCGCTTTATTACCCGGTGGTGGAAATCCTTTCCAGCATCGCCATTGCCATGGTGATTTATTTCGGGGGATTCGGCGTGCTCCGCGGCGCAGTCACCATCGGCGTGCTGACGGCATTCATGCAGTACGCCCAGCGCTTCTTCCGCCCCATCCAGGACCTGAGCGACAAATACAACATTCTCCAGGGCGCCATGGCTTCCAGTGAGCGCGTTTTCAAACTGCTGGATACGCCCATTGAGATCACCTCGCCGGCCCTGCCGCAAAAGGCCGAAGGCGCAGGCCGCATTGAGTTTGACCATGTATGGTTCGCTTATCGCAAGTTGGAAACCGATGATGACGCTCATGTCGCAGCCAACGCCTCCTCCAATGGTCATGGCGAACTCGATTCAAAGTCCGGCACCTTTGACTGGATCCTGCGCGACGTTTCTTTCACCATCGATCCCGGCGAAACCGTGGCAATCGTCGGCCATACCGGCGCGGGCAAGACCACGATCATCTCGCTGCTCATGCGCTTCTACGATATTCAAAAGGGCGCAATCCGCATTGACGGAGTTGATATCCGCCAGATGGACTTGAACGACCTGCGCCGCCGCTTCGGCGTCGTGTTGCAAGACCCATTCCTCTTCACCGGCACCATTGAAAACAACATTCGCCTGGGCACCGCCTGGATTACCGACGAGCAGATTGAAACCGCCGCGGAAAACGTAAACGTTGCCGATTTTGTGCGCTCATTGCCTGAAGGCTTCAAGTCTCCCGTGCTGGAGCGCGGCAGCACCATGAGCACCGGACAGAAGCAGCTCATTTCTTTTGCGCGCGCGCTGGCGCACAATCCCAAAATTCTCGTTCTGGACGAAGCCACCTCCAGCGTCGATACCGAAACTGAAATCCGCGTGCGCGAAGCCCTCACCCGCATGGTGGAAGGCCGCACATCCGTCATCATTGCGCACCGCCTCTCCACCATTCAGCGTGCTGACAAAATCATCGTGATGCACAAAGGCCACGTCCGCGAGGTTGGAACACACCAGCAGCTGCTCGGCCAACGCGGCATCTACTGGAAGCTCTATCAGTTGCAATATAAGGACCAGGAACTTGGCGTAGCCCAGCCGCACGTGGGCGCGGACGACTAAAAAGCCGTCGTCCTCTATTTCCTCAGCGGGTTCATCCTGGATGATGGTAATATGCTGACCACAAGATCCTCAGTGAAATCCCCCTTCAAAATAAACGCAGAATGCATTCACAAATAAACCATGGCATCACAAGGCTTTCGGTCAGGATCAAACGCATGTCTCGCGGACTTGCGATTTGTCTGTCGCTGCTTCTGTTCCTGCCATCCTTGTCCATCGCCGCGGCGCAGCCGCTCCACCATCCCCAAAATCCGGAAAGGTTGAAGGCTGCCTTTACCAGCTTAAAAGCCGCGCCAAACAGCCGGGCAGCGCAACACCGCTATCTGAAGGCTTTTCCTCGCACTTATGAAAAGTTCCAGGCATATTTCGGCAAGGGCGGCGCGCTGGCGGACGGGTATGAGTGCGACTACATCTTCGCGCTCTCTACATTGCAGAGCTACCATGTGGCGGAAGTTGGCAGCCTGCTGGTCCAGTTGAGTAAAGACGCCGAATACCATCCCAATGCTCCCAGTTGCCTGCAAAATGTCATGGCGAACTATGGCAGCCATTACACCCAGCAATTTGCCGGATTTCTTCACCAGCTTTCACCCAAAGAGCGCGGGCAGTTGATCACCTTTCTGGCGGACGTCGAAGCTGCCAGCTACCCTGAGTATCACGGGATTATTCAAAACCTAAAAGGCCTGAATGAGTCCGACCTGGCCAAAGAATTTCAACAGGCTCAGACGGAGCGGTCCAGACAATCTCACAGCTGAGGGTCGAACCCTTCTAACCTGTGCTCAACAGCTGGGCGACGTGGCCTCAATTATCACTTTTGGCAATCTCGGCGATTTTGGCAATCTTTAACGCCGCGCGGCGCACAATTCGCCGCGCCTCAACCCGTCATCCTGATAGAGCGGCCGCCTTTGCTGCGAATGAAGGACCTAAATCGGCGAAGCCATCCCTCCTCCCCCCTCCCTGGGTATCCCACCCCATCCCAGGTCATCCCAGTTTGGCGTAGATTTCAGGAGGGATTGATCCATTCCACCCCAGTTTGGCGTGGGTTTCAGGTATCTACCTCTAAATTGGCATAGGCTTGAGCGTTAAGCAGGTTCGCTAACTGCCAGAAGCTAGTAGCCCAGCAAGCTAATTGTCAAAGATCGTCCAAATACTGCTTTTCCTGACTGGGAGGGAGATGGTTTACTTTACCATTTGTTCGCCCTAACTGTCAAGCACAAACAGCGTCAAGATTAACAAAAATGCCTTTCCCCATCGACCTGCCATCCCGAGCTGAGCACAAGAAAGCGTCACACCGCGTCACTATCTCCGGTGCGCAGGCGAGGGATCTGCTCTGCTGCCGCCATGGGAGATACGACACCGTGAACCGCCAGGTCCGCCGGAGCAGATTCCTCGGGCTCACAACAGCGTAAAACCGCTTTGCGACCCTCTGCGGATGGCTAGGGCAGTTTTACTTGTCAAGTCCAAACGCGTACGCTCCCGATCTGAAGGGCGTTACAGTAACCCAGTTCTTTCTCCGCGCCTCCGCGTCTCCTTGGTGAGATTCTTGGGCGGGTAGGGATTCTTCGCTGCGCTCGAAATTTCGGAAGCAAATGGCATAATCGAGGCTGCATGCAATGCCTCCTATCCGCCGGCGAAGCCTCGGGTGATACCTACGGCGCACAGCTTATTGAATCTCTGCGCCAGCTTGCCCCCGGCTCGACCTTCTTTGGCATGGGCGGAGAGAAGATGCGCGCGTCCGGAGCCGATCTTCTGGTCCATGCCCACGAAGTCGCTGTGGTCGGTTTGGTAGAGGTGCTCACTCATTTACCGGGAATCCGCCGCCGATTCAAGCACCTGGTCGCCGAAGCGGCGCGCCGCAAGCCGGACGCCGCCATCCTCATCGATTTTCCTGATTTCAACTTGCGGCTGGCCCGCGAGTTGCATCGCCTGGGCATTCCGGTTTTCTATTTTGTCAGCCCGCAGATCTGGGCCTGGCGCACCGGACGCGTGAAGCAGATTAAGAAATACGTCCGAAAGATGATCGTGATCTTTCCCTTTGAGCAGGAGTTCTACCGCCGCCACGGAGTCGAGGTCAGTTACGTTGGCCATCCGCTGGCGTACGAGCCACAGCCGCAGATTTCGCGGGAAGAGTTTGCGGAGAGGCACGATCTCGATCCGAAGAAACAATGGATAGCGCTTTTGCCCGGGCAGCCGCAAGAAAGAATTAGCTTTTAACATCGAAAGAATGCTGTTTTCCGCGGAAGAATTGCAGACTGAAATTGGCGGCTTTGAATTTATTCTGCCCGTGGCATCGACCCTGAATAAAGAATGGCTTTTGCAAAAACTTTCCCGCGACTGGGCCGCGCCGATCAGACTCACCCTCACCGATAATGCCCGCGCCACGCTCATGCATTCCCGCGCTGCCGTTGTCGCCAGCGGCACGGCGACCGTGGAAGCCGCGCTCTCCGGCACACCCTTCGTCGTCGTTTATCGGCTGCGCCCCTGACCTGGTTTCTTGGCCGCCGGCTGGTGAAATTAGACACTTTTGCCATGCCCAACCTAATTGCCGGGAAAAAGATCGTCACTGAGCTGATTCAGAAAGACTTCACCGCCCAGAACGTCTTCCGCGAGTTAAACGCGATCATTCCGGACGGTCCGGCCCGCCAGCAGATGCAGTCTGACCTAAAAATGGTGCAACAACGTCTTCATGATGGTAAGAATGCGGAGTCTCCAGCCCGGCAGGCCGCACGGGAGATACTTGGCGCGCTTGACCCAGCCAAATCCGCACTCAGGCTGTAAGATGGATTGTCCCAACAATCTCTTGAAACGGCCCTTCGGGTTGGCCTTCTGGATGCTTCTATTGGTGTTAAAGCAGCGTTTCTGGGAAAATTTACATCTAACCTGAGTACTTTTCAGCAGCTTTGGAGAAATACATGCAAATCGCACGACGACCCCTGCGACGTGCCTTTCTGTTTATTGGCCTGATCGCGTCCTGCCTGCCTGCTTTCGCGGCTGACCGCTCGCGGGTGAAGGCACAGGACTACGTGATTGACGCAGAGATCGTCCCCAAGACCCATCGCCTTACGGCGCGCGCCAAGGTCAAATTCATGGCGCTGGATGACATCAATTTCGCCAGTTTTGAGCTGCACAACGGCCTGCGCGTCACCAAGGTGCTCGACGAAAAAGGCAAGCCTCTCACCGCCGAACGGGTCACCCAGGACAACACAGTCCGTATCAGCTTTCCCGCAACTATGGCCAAAGGCGCCACCTCAACGTTGACCTTTGACTATGAAGGAGCCCTTGCTGGCGCCGATGACAGTCCCGTCGAAGGATTGAAGCTGGCCTATATCGGTGACGACGCAACCTATCTTCTTTATCCCGGACGCTGGTTCCCCGTTACCAATTACGGCATTGATCGCTTCACCGCCACCATCAATGTGACCGCTCCGGCGGGAATCACCGTAGTCGGCAGCGGCGGCTCTGGCGCGGCCAAGCCCGCGGCGGCCGGCAAGGCTGTTACTACCTGTACCTGGGATAAACCCAGCTTTCCCGGCACCATCGTCGCCGGCAATTTCCAGGAGAGCGCGGTTGGCAGCGTTAAAGTTTATTTTGGCGCCAATAAAAAGCAGTTTGCTTCCGCCTATGGCGATACCGCCAACAAAGAACTGGAATACTTCAGCTCGCTCTACGGCCCTTCGCCGGCTGGCGGCACGCTGAAACTTGTTGAACTGCCGGATGACACCGTGCCCATGTGGTGGGCGCCGGAAATGGCCGCCCTGGCTACGCGCGACATCAGCGAAAAAACCAACTACCGTTTTCTGGCTGACGCCATTGGGCACCAATGGTGGGGCGCAACCGTCAGTCCGGCAAGCAAAGATGACTGGTGGCTGGTGGATGGCGGCGCGCGCGACTCTGAAATGCGTTACGTGCAAAGCACCGCCGGACAGCAGGCCTTTGAAGACGCCTCACGCGACATGGCCGTGGGCGCTTTGGCCTATGACACAACGCCTCTGGGCAGCATAGGCAAGCTGGATACATTCTCACCGCAATTCCAGGCTCTGGTAACCGACAAGGGCGGCATGATCTTCCACATGCTGCGCTGGGTAATCGGCGACGCCGCATTCGATAAGACAGTAAAAGATTTTATGGCGAAGTTTGCCGGCAAGTCCGCCTCTGTCGGCGACTTTGAGGCCATTGCCGAAAAAAATCACGGCGACAAGCTTACGGCATTCTTTGCGCAATGGGTTGATGGCACCGGCGCGCCCGAATTCAAGATGAAGTACACCGTCTATCGCGTGAAAAAGGGCTTCCGCGTGGTCGGCGAAATCACGCAGGACCTTGATCTGTTCCGCATGCCGCTGGAATTGAAAGTTGATACTGACGGCCAGACGGAGATGAAGCGCATTGAGGTTGTGGGCACGGATTCCGCTTTCTCTGTCGATACGTTTGGCAAACCGCGCCGCCTGGTGCTCGATCCAAACAACTGGGTGCTTAAAAACTCCGGCGACCTGCGTGTGCGCGTCGCCATCCGCCGCGGGCAGGAGCTTACCGCGCAGGGCAATCTTTCTGAGGCGCTTACCGAACTCAACAAAGCCCTGGACGTAAACAAAAACAGTTCGCTTGCCCATTACCGCATCGCCGATATCTTCTTCGCCCAACGCAACTACCAGTCGGCGGCCAATGAATTTCGCGAAGCGCTCAATGGCGATGGCGATCCCCGCTGGACTGAGGTCTGGAGCCACATCATGCTGGGCAAGATCTTTGATACCACCGGCCAGCGCGAGCGCGCGGTGAACGAATATCGCCAGGCCATCCAAACCGGCGATCCCACGCAGGGCGCCATGGACGAGGCGCGGAGATATCTGGAAAAGCCGTATGAGCGCGAACGGCGTCCGAACGGGAACTGAGTTTCTGAAATCCCGAACCGCGATCTTTGCGGTGAGGGATCCCTATCGATTGAAAAGAGCGGGGGGCTAATCCCTTGAGCCGCTCATAGTTATAGGGATCTCTCGCTTCGCTCGAGATTTCAGAAATAAGTTCCTCTGTGCCCTCTGTGGTAAAGATTTATTGCAGGCTTTTCAGGAACGCCACAATCTGCCAGCGCTGCTGCTCCGGCAGCTTCGACCATGAAGGCATCCCGTTTTTCATGCTGCCATTCTTCAGCAGCCATTCCAGTTCGCCGGGTGTAGCCACGCGTATGCGGTCAGAGTGCAGGTTCGGACGGTTCTTTACCCCGGTGGCTTCACTGCCGTGGCATGACGAGCAATTCTGACGGAAGAGCTTTGCCCCCGCAGCCACAGCGTTGGCCTCGCTATCAAACGGATTCTGCCGTGCGCGATCTTTTTCCGGGACCTTGGTCATCCAGAGCCCGTCGCCAGCCGAGGCAAAAAGCAGCGAGGCCCCGAGAATCAATATCAAGCTCATCAGCAGCGAGGTCTTTTTTGCTCTCATCATTTCCCCCTCAGCCGTGAAACCACTTGATTGATTTCATAGGCGACGCCAAAGCGCAGCAAAAACCCATGGCTGTTGCTGTTCAGCCCGGCCGCCGGAGAAACGCTGAACGTCGGGCCGCTGGGCAGGTGAAGCGCCAGCGTGGGCGCCAGATAGTGCGATGTGTCGTGCAGACCGAAGCTATAGCGGTCGCCCAGGCCGCCGTAAAGCTCGGCTCCCATCGTGAAGTTTTCCCGGCAGAATCGGCAGGAGTCAGGGCTCGCGGTCAACGAGAGTGGCCGGCTCACCGCGACTGCATACCCGAATTCCCAGGGATTGCCTGCGATATTCTTCTCAGCGATCATGTTTTCAGCAAAATTCCAGCCCTTGAAGTTGCTGCTCAGGATCAGCTTCAGTTCCACTTCCCTTTTCTTCTCGCTGCGATCGTTTCTGCTCAGGAAGTCGGACACTCCATCGTGCCCCACCACCTCCAGCAGCGCTTTGTCCGCGCTGTTGATGTCCTCAAACTCCGCGTACAGCACAGGATTAATCCAGTGCTCCTGCAGCAGCGGACGGAAGCGATTTTCAAACCGGAAGCCGGTAAATACGCTGCTCTCATTGGCTGTGGTTTGCGAATCGAGATAAAGCTCTGAAGTCCACCACGTCTTTACGCCATATTCCAGTTCCACGGCGTTTCCCAAGAAGGCATTACCAGAGCGGGGAAATCCGGTGACAGACTTGGTGGCAAACTCCAGATTGCCCGGCTCCTCCATGTGATGGGTGTAAGTGACAAAATAATTCCCTTGCGCGCTTGCCTGGCGCGGGAGCATCAACACCGCGGCCACACACGCCATCAACTCCACGATTTTAAAAACGCGGAACAAAGTCTCTCCTTCGTTGCGGATTCCCATTTTGAAAATGAAATTGAATTTCAATTTCAAAATGGTGGAAAGAGAAGTTTAAAGCAATTCGGATTTTCGGGTCAATGATGGATCACACAAATACGAAAACATTACAGACTTGGTCCCCATAGCAGCTGCCGGGCCGATTGGCAGGCCGCACAGCCTGTTTAAAATGGTTTATGGCAAAAGCACAGCGGCCGAACCCAATGTCCAGAAAGATTCGTGAGACCATCCTGAAGGTCCCGCGTGGCCATGTTTCCAGTTACGGAGCAATCGCCCGCGCTGCTGGGTTTCCCGGCGGAGCCCGCCAGGTGGTTCGCGCGCTGAGCCAGTCTCACGGACTTCCCTGGCATCGCATCGTAGCCGCCGGCGGCAGGATTGCGATTCCCGGTGAAGGCGGCATGGACCAGCGTTTTCGCCTGGAAATGGAAGGCGTGAAATTCAGCGGGAAAAAAGTGCGGATGGCCGAATTTGAGTTCAAGTTTCGCGCGAAGGCGAAAAAGAAAGCAATCAAAAAGAAGCGGCCGTCTTAGACAAAAAGGCCACCTTTCGGTGGCCTTCGTTCCAAAGCGTTTTGTTCTTAAGCTGCCGCCGCCGGCGACATTGATCTCTGTGCCGCCTGGTTGATGAACTTCCTCATCACGTTGGCCCACATTACTTTCTTGCGCACCGCGCTTTCTTTTACCGTGCGCCCCTGGGCAAACATTCCCAGCAATGCCTTCATTTTAAACACGCGCAGAATGGCCGCGTCTGCCTGGCTCACGTTGTAAGCGTTGAGGAAGTTCTCCTGTATCTGGCTGGTAATGCTGCGGTTGCAGAAAGGATATTTTTCCAGCGCTTCCACTGAAGCCAGGAACGTAGCCATGTCTTCCAGGGAATTGCCCCGGCGTTTCATCCGGGCAAAGTCGCAGAACCCGACACCCTTTTCGGTAACCACTACATTGAGCGGAGTAAAATCACAAAGCACCGCTGAACTTGGGAGAGACTTCCGGTTGCGGGCAAGCGCGCTATGGGCCCCGTTCATGATCAGTTCAACCGCCTCATTGTCCAGACCCTCCACCTGGCAGCTCTTGCAAAGCTTTTCCAGGCTGGTAATCAGTGTGCCGCTATCAAACGGTTCCGGGGCGTCGGCTGTGGCTTTATGGAAGCTGCGCAGCCATTCTCCGGCGCGCTGTGCGACCAGGGCAATGCTGCCATTATCGGCAAAACCTGGGAGCAAAGCCGCCTTCATGATGATCGACTGGACCGGCAGGCCGGCAACTTTGTCAGTTACCACGGCACAAAGATCACTGTAGTCACCCAGAACACGGGGCACTCCGTCCAGCTTCTTTTTTGCCGTAAGGATCTGGTTTACATACTGGAGATTCGCATTCTCCTGCCGCGCTACGGACTTGGAGTTGCCGCCGCATTTGCCCGGACGATAAATCTTGATCGCTACCCGCTCGCTACCTTCGACAAAGTCTATGCAGACGTCATAAATAAAATGGTCGTTCTTCGGGGTATGACCTACAACCCGTAAATTCTTGAATTCACCGCGTTGGGGATAATGCGTTACCGCTTGAATGCGCAAATCATCCAGAATCTGGTCCAAAACCGTTTCTGCCATCGAATCTCCCTGGGGTAAATAGCTCCTGGGCGCGTTGGCACGCACCTGGAGCTTTTCTTCGTTGTATTTTTTTGCTTCGACAGTTAACTGACGAAACGGCAGGCACTGAAGGTAAGTGCATTTTAAGGGCCAACAAAGGCCTATTCACTCGCCCCTAAGTGATTGATGAGGAATGATTTGCAGACGTTGCCAGAGAGAAGAATTTACTCTAGGGCACAGGCATACTCATATTCGGAATGGCAGGGGTAAAAAAGCCCTTTTCCAGAGACATCCCTGACGTGGAGGAACCCGATGGAAGTCTTTAATAAAAAAGGTACTTTCTCCACTTAGTATCTGACCGTCCGATCATCCGCATGATGTGGCGGCTGGTATGGAGCGTAAAGGGTCGCGGCTCCTTAAATAGCTTCATATCGGTTTCGGCCAACATCCGGTTGCCTTTGCGCCGGTTGCAGGGATGGCAGCAAGCCACCAGGTTTTCCCAGGTAGACGATCCTCCACGCGAGCGCGGAATTACGTGGTCCAGGGTCAGATCACCGGACGAAAGCAGGACGCCGCAGTACTGGCAGGTATTGCGGTCGCGCAGAAGGATATTTTTGCGGGACAAAGCTCGTGTCTGGTGCGGAATGCGGCGATACTCGAGCAGCCGGATCACCGAGGGCACTCGCATAGCCAGGCGCGCGGCATGCAGAAAGTGTCCGTTTTCCTCTTCCGGCATGGCCAGCCCCTTTAGCACCAGAACGATCGCCCGACGAGCGGCACAGATGTTGATGGGCTCATAGGACGCATTCAAGACCAGAACCGGAGTTTGCATCACCATACTTTTCCGTGGCTTCGGTGGTTCCTTCGGAGTTTCGCCATAGTGGCGTTTGCTCCGTTTGTCCCGTTCATGCATGGCCCCGTTCTCCTCCCGATGGGATTTCTCCCGACGAAGCGCCGGCCGCCATCGCCAGAACGCTCCCTGCTTCCTTGGTGGCTCGCGCTACCGTAGCCACAAAAACTTCTTTGGCGCCTGCCCGCCGCAGCACTCGCGCGCACTCGCCCGCGGTGGTGCCGGTCGTCATCACATCATCCACAATCAGGATGCTCCGGCCCTTCACCTTCTCCGGCCTTGGAACGCCAAAGGCCCCGCGTACGTTGGCCCTTCGCTGATGACGGGTTAGCCCTGTCTGCGATGCCGTCTCGCGCGTCCTGACCAGAATCGATGTATCCAATTGGATGCTGCAGGAAGATTGAAAGTCCATGAAAGTTCGGGCAATGGCTTCAGCCTGGTTGAAGCCGCGCGCGTCACGCTTGCCGGACCACAACGGCACAGGAACCACAATCAGCGAATGCGGAAGAGCCATTGCCGTAACCGCATGGTTGAGCAGGCTGCCCAGTAGTTTTCCTGCCGGCCTGACTCCCTTGTATTTGAAGAGATGGATGAGGTCGCGCAGCGCGCCTTCATACGCGCCATAAGCCGCAGCACGACGAAATCTGGGCTCCGCCCGGCGACACATCCCGCACAAGGCGCCATCTTCGCCACTCACAACGCTGCTGAATAGTTTCTCGCCGCACACGCGGCACAGAACTCCGTCGAGAGGAACAATTTGTGCGAGACACGGCTCACAGACGGGAAGACTGGAAATCGTTGTAAGAGGAGAACGACAGATACGGCAATCGGAAGGAAACAGGAGGGAAAACAAGCTTGACGAGGCAGCTTTGACCGCACTTTTCATCGCATCGCGCAACTGTGTGGTGCGATGGGGAACCCGCTGAGCCCGGTCTAATGCACTACTACTGAAGACTACCCTCCTCAAAAAATCCGTAGAAGGCTGCGCTCAAGCCCGAGTATAGCTTTGTTGCTGCTGGGAAGCAATGAAATGCTCCAACAGCCCGCCGTCCGAATGGTGAGAGGTCTTTTGTGTAATCTCATAACGACCCGTGACGGACTTCATGGCCTTTGTGGTTCATCAATTTGTAACAAGCCGTGTGGATGTGCTAACTTGCCCCTCGATTTCATACGCGCCTGATAAATGACGTGGAGGAACCTGTGGCCGAAACCGTACCAGCGAAAATTGAAGAACCAAAATTTCAACCGTACGTGCCCGCGGAAGAAACTCGGCCGGAGCTTACCGCCAGAGCTATTCTGCTGGGCTGCTTCTTCGGCCTGTTGTTCGGTGCGGTGACGGTTTACGTCGGTCTGCGCGCCGGTCTTACCGTTGCGGCTTCGATTCCCATCGCCGTACTCTCCATCAGCATTCTGCGTGCTTTCGGCAAGGCCAGCATTCTGGAAAACAATATCGTCCAGACCACGGGCTCAGCAGGTGAGTCTGTTGCTGGTGGCGTGATCTTCACTTTGCCGGCGCTCATCTTCCTGGGATTTCCCCTCGAATACTGGCGCATTTTCCTGCTGGCGCTCTTCGGCGGATGGCTCGGCGTGTTCTTCATGATTCCGCTGCGCCGCCAGCTCATTGTGAAGGAGCATGGCAACCTGCTTTATCCGGAAGGTACAGCCTGCGCGGATGTTCTGATCGCAGGCGATCGCGGCGGCTCTTTTGCCAGCCGCGTCTTTATGGGTCTGGGACTGGGCAGTCTTTATACGCTGTTCCAGAATGAGAACCTCTTTGGCCTATGGCCCAGCACACCGGATTTTCAACCCAAGGGCTACCCGGGAAGCGCAGTCCGCGCCAACACCACAACTGAGTATCTTGGCGTTGGGTACATCATCGGCCCACGAATCGCGGGAGTGATTTTTGCTGGCGGCGTGTTCGCCTGGCTGGTCGTCATGCCGGCGATCAAGTTTTTTGGCGGGATGCTCACCACCCCGCTTTATCCCGCGCAAAAACTCATTTCCGCCATGTCCGTGGATGAAATCTATCGCGCTTATATTCGTCCCATGGGAGCCGGCGCCGTGGCTGCCGCTGGATTGATTACGCTCGTCAAAACCATTCCAACTATCATTGCGGCCCTGCGCGCCGGGCTTGCCGACTTGAAGAAAGGCGCTGCCGCAGCGCTGAGCACGCGCCGTACCGATAGCGACCTGAATCTGAAGACCGCCCTTGCCGGAGTCGGGCTGGTGCTGCTTCTGTTCGTTGGCTACCTCACTGGCTGGCCGGTCCCGGGCACTCACACCGGCGTGATGGCAAATGTGGCCGCAGGCGTTTTCGTGGTGATTTTTGGCTTCCTGTTTGTTACGGTTTCTTCACGCATTACCGGACTGATTGGTACTTCGTCGAACCCGATCTCCGGCATGGCCATTGCCACCATGATGGCAACCTGCCTCATGTTTCTTCTTGCCGGATGGACGACGAATGCCTACAAGGCTTTGGTTATTTTGATCGGCAGCGTAGTGTGCATTGCATCCGCCAATGCCGGAAACACTTCGCAGGATTTGAAAACCGGATTTCTTGTTGGCGCTACCCCTCGCCGTCAGCAGATAGCTCTGCTCATTGGCGTGCTTGTTTCTGTGTTGGCCATTGGCGGCACCCTGGGAATCATGAATAAAGGGTTGGAAACGATTCGGGCAGCCGGTCCTATCAAGATTGACCTGAATAATCTGGAAGAAGGCGTTCGTGTGGTTGCTCCGGAATATAACCCTTTGCTGGATCGCACTGAGATCAAAGTTGTCGATGACAAGGGCACCCTGGTCGCGCAAAATGATCCCAGGAAATATCAATTGATTACTGCACTGGGAGCCCAGCACCTGGCCAACGGCCAATACCTTTACAACCCGGCCACGGGCGCAATCGAACGCCAATGGATTCAGGGCATCGGCAGCGATAAAGCAGCTGCCCCGCAGGCGAACCTGATGGCAACCGTAGTCAACGGCATCATCGATCATCGCCTTCCCTGGAACCTTGTTCTGATTGGAGTATTCATCGTTATTGGTGTTGAGCTGCTGGGTATTCGGTCTCTGAGTTTCGCCGTCGGCTTTTATCTTTCGATTGCCACAACACTGGCGATCTTCGCCGGTGGCGTTGTGCGTTGGCTGGTGGACCGCTCCGCCGCCAAGGCCGGCGAAGCGAAAGACGACAGCGACGTCAGCCCCGGATCATTATTTGCTTCAGGCTTGATTGCCGCTGGTGGCGTGGTGGGCCTGCTGGGTATCTTTATCAAGCTGCTGGAAAACGCGCCAGCCACAAAGTGGTACCACATGAAAGAAGGCGTGCTGCTTCTAGGCACCCGCATTCCAGCCATCGGGCAAAGCAATCTGGTAGCGGTCATCATGTTTGGCGTGCTTGGCGCTTCGCTGTATTACTTCGCTCGTAAGCCGATCGCTCGCGATAAATAATCAGTTCAGCTAGCCACTTCAGGACCCGGGGCGCTAAGGATAGCTACTTTGCGCCCCTCGTATCTGTGGCCACAAAGGCTTTTGCTCCTGCTAACATTCCTTCCGTCTTTCCGTCTCTTGCCTATGCCCAAAATTTCCCGTTCGCCGTTGGTGACAGTAACCTGTCTCTGTGCCGCGCTGACCTGTTTGAGCATAAGACTTCAAGCCCAAACTCGTACTGCATCGCCTTCAACCGCTTTCGCTGCGGCCAATTCCACTACGCCGCAGCCTGAAGGCAACAAGCGCGTCCAGGACGTAAAGTTTTTCAGCAAAACACTACAGCGGGAAATGCAATACAGGGTGAACCTCCCCAAAGACTACTTCACCACTGAAAATCGCTACCCTGTTCTCTATCTGCTCCACGGCCTTACGGGACATTACCGCAGCTTTGAGGCGCATTCCAACCTCACGCGCTATCTGGAGCGCTACCAGCTCATCGCCGTGTCGATCGAAGGCGAAAACTCCTGGTACGTGAACTCCGCTACGAATCCCAAAGAGAAATGGGAAGACTATTTCCTGAGCGATATTCTCAGCGACGTAGGCGAGCGCTTCCGCATTAATGGCGGCGACGCCCGGGCCATTGCCGGCATCTCCAGTGGCGGCTATGCGGCAATCAATCTGGCGTTGAAATATCCCGGGCTGTTCTTTTTTGCCGGCAGCCTGAGCGGGGCAGTCACCGCTCCGCGCGACCCTGAGTTTGATAAGGCGTTCAAGAGTTTTGGCTTCACTGACATCTTCGGCCCGGCCGACAGCAAGACGCGCAAAGAGAATGACGTCTTCCTGCTGGCGGAAAAGGCCGAGCCGCAGCACACCACTTTTATCTTTATGGCCTGTGGCACGGACGACGACACCATCATCGGTAATCATCAATTTGCCGATCTGCTGCGCAAGCGGCACATCGCCTACGAGATGACGGAATTTCCCGGCCAGCACGAATGGTCTTTCTGGGAAGCTGCCCTGCCGCAGATGCTGCGCTCGCTGGCCCGCCGCATGCCGGATGTGGTAGGCGTGGATCTGAGGTAAAGCAAAGCCTACCGCGGTGCCATTTCTTTGCTCTTCTTCGTGTCTCCGTGCCTCAGTGGCAGGGTTGATCTCCTATAATTCTTCCAAATGTCTATCGCTGATAACGCCAACGCCATCAGTGAGCGCAACGCGCGAGCCGCAACGCGTGTGGGCCGCAGCCCTGACGAGATCACATTGATGGCCGTCACCAAGACCGTAGAACCGGAGCGGATCAAAGAGGCCTACGCGGCAGGCCTGCGCGTCTTCGGCGAAAACCGCGTACAGGAGTTTGAAGGCAAATCCGCCGCGCTGAGCGAACTCAAGGATGCCGAGTGGCACCTGATTGGCCACCTGCAAAGCAACAAAGCAAAGAAAGCAGCCGAGCTATTTCATGCCGTCGATTCGGTGGACTCTTTGCGGCTGGCGGAGAAGCTGAACCAGGCTGCGGTGGAGGCGAATAAAAAACTCGAAGTGCTGATCGAAATGAAGGTCGGCGAAGAAGAGAGCAAAGCCGGTATTCCGCTGGATTCTCCAGAGTTAGAAAGCGTCCTTCTCGCCGCGCCGAAGCTTGAAAGTCTCCAGATTCGTGGGCTGATGACCGTTCCGCCATTCACTGAAGACCCTGAAGGCGCGCGGCCATATTTCCGTCTGCTGCGCGATCTGCGCGACCAGATTGCCGCTCGCAAGCTTCCCGGCATTCAGATGGACGTGCTTTCCATGGGCATGTCGCACGATTTTGAAGTCGCCATTGAAGAAGGATCGACCTGCGTGCGTGTGGGATCGGCGATTTTTGGCACCCGAATCAAACCCGCACAATTCGCGTAGGTCTCCAGAGTTGCTGTCAAGATCAGGGGTGGAGCAGGCATTTATGCCTGCGGTTATGTGCAGCAGTTACCCGGCTTTAGCCGCTGAGGTAATCATTGTAGGCACAATGAACCGCTGCGGGAATCTCTGTATCATGCTAATGCGCCGTGATCCCCCTGCATGAAACCGCCAAAGGAATCACATTTGCCATAAAGGTCCACCCCCGCGCGCGCAAGAACGCCATCACCGGCGTTGTGGGAGACGCGCTGAAGCTTGCACTTACGGCTCCGCCCGTTGATGGGAAAGCCAATCAGGCGGTGATTGAATTCTTTGCGGACTTGTTTGCAATTCCGCGCTCCTCCGTTACCATAGCCAGCGGTGAAACCAACCGAAACAAAATAGTGCGAATTTCCGGACTAAGCCGGAGAGTGGTGGAACAGCGCCTGAGCGAGGCACTCACCAGCTAGCAATTTGCGGCCAAGGAGAACATCTTGTCCTTTTCTGAACGCCTGGAGCAGATAAAGACCGGCTTCGAACGGCCATTCTGGGTAGCCAACATCACCGAACTGTTCGAGCGGCTCTCGTATTACGCCGCCTTCGCTTCATTGGCGCGGTATCTGCATGAGACGCTGAAGTTTCCCGTGCAGCAGGCCAGTAGCCTTACAGGCCTGTTCGGCGGACTCGTCTGGTTCATGGCCGCTTTCGGCGGCACCGTTGCCGACCGACTGGGCTTTCGGCGCGCTTTGTCGCTGGCCTACCTGATTCTTAGCTGCTCTTATTTTTTGCTCGGTTCTCTCGGGGCTCCCTGGCTCGGCCCAATACGCGACCACATGCCGCTCATTGTGCTGGTCAGCGTGGTTTTGGCATTACCTGCGCTGGGAATCGCGCTGGTGAAGCCTGCGGTGGTTGGGACGACGGCACGAGCTTCAAAAGAAAACGTTCGTTCCATTGGATATTCGATCTATTACACGCTGGTCAACATCGGCGGAGCAGCAGGACCATTTGTCGCGTCCTGGGTACACAGCCATATGCGCGTGGAAAATGTCTTTCGCGTCGCGGCGGGCAGCGTCTTCCTGATGTTTTTTGCTGTGCTGATCTTCTTCCGCGAACCACGCCGCTCCGGCGAAGTACAGACTGCCAGCCTGGGAGAGTCGCTCAAGAACTTTGGCATGGTTTTAGGAAATCCAAGATTCATGCTCTTCCTGCTGATCTTTTCCGGATACTGGATCGTTTATTGGCAGGAGTTCATCATTCTGCCTATTTACGTTCACGACTACATCAATCCAAACACCGATACTGAAATCATGCTGATCACCGGCCCGTTGCTCGTGATCGCGTTGACGGTGCTGATGAATGTGGCCACACAGAAAGTCGCTCCATTTCGCGCCATCACGCTGGGGACGCTTATCTCCGCGGTGGCGTGGATTTTCCTGATCTTTCATCCCACTGTGTTGATGGCATACCTAACCCTTGGCGTTGTCGCGCTGGGTGAAATCATCCAGTCGCCGCGGTATTACGAGTACATCTCCCGCCTGGCTCCCCCAGGGCAACAGGGCACGTACATGGGTTTTGCCTTTTTGCCGATTGGCATCGGCTCACTGATCGCCGGCTGGTTTGGAGGCAAGCTCGATCCACCACTTTGGCGAGGTCACGCACCAGCCGGAAAAAATGTGGTGGGCGGTGATGGGCGTGGGCGTACTGACCGCGCTGCTCTTATGGATTTATGATCGGACGCTGATGCCAAAAGAAGTTGCCAGCAAAAGCGCTAATCGAGATCATGAAAAAGAATCAGGTAATGCATTTTTCTTCCTTATCTTCTCAGGAACTGCATTCTCAAGGACTCTTCTGGCGCAATGTGAAAATGCCGGCACAACTGCCAATATCACGAGCTGCATGTCGAACGCGTACGAAAAGACAGATGCCGAGTTGAACCGTATCTACAAACTTGCATTTAAAGGCCTTGATCGACAAGCAAGCCGAAAATCTGAAAAAGGCGCAAAGAGCATGGGTCATTTATCGCGATGCACAATGTGACGCGGAATATGCCAAATGGGACGGAGGCAGCGGAGGCCCAGCTACGCATCTTGGATGTCTTGTCCGGTTAACACGGCTCCGGACCAGGGAACTGCACAAGACTTATCGGTTTCAATGAAGGCTATCCGCACACAGTGTGCTCATCATGTCCCGCTCTGTGTTTAAATAGAAGAACCACTTATGGATTTGAAAGCTATTCAATCAGCCCTGCATGAGCGCAATATCGATGCCTGGCTGTTTTACGACCATCACCACCGCGATCCCATTGCCTACAGAGTTCTTGGGCTGCCGGAAAACCAGATGGTCACGCGCCGCTGGTTTTACATTATTCCCCGCGAAGGCGAACCCACGAAGCTGGTGCATCGGATTGAAGCCGGACGCCTGGATTGGCTGCCCGGCGCCAAGCGAGAGTATTCATCCTGGCGCGAGCTATGGGACAACCTGCAGGCCATGCTGGTGCGCCATCGCACGGTAGCAATGCAGTATTCGCCCAACAACCTGATTCCCTATATCGGACTGGTGGACGCGGGCACGGTGGAGTTGGTCCGCAGCTTTGGCAAGGAGATCGTAAGTTCTGGCGACCTGGTGGCGCGGTTTGAAGCGGCATGGAGTGAGGAACAGATTGCCACCCATTTTGCTGCGCGTGACGCCATTGACGCCATTGTCCCGGAATGCTTTCAGGAGATTGGCCGGCGCGTGCGCAACGGCGGCACCACCGAATACCAAATTCAGCAATGGCTGGCCGAGGCGTTTCGTCGCGAGAGCCTGGTCACGGAAGATTTGCCGGTCGTGGCGGTAAACGCCAACAGCGGCGATCCGCATTACGGACCCAGCGCGGAAACTTCTTCCCCGATCAAGGCCGGCGATTTTGTCCTGCTGGATATCTGGGCCAAGAAGAATACGCCCAACGCAGTCTATTACGACATTACGTGGACCGGCGTGATGGGCACGCCATCCGAAAAGCAGGTTGAAATCTTTACCATCGTCAGCGGAGCGCGCGATGCGGGCGTCAAGAAAGTTGTGGAAGCTTTTGCCGGCAAGCGCCGCATCGCCGGATGGGAAGTGGACCATGCCACACGTGAGCACATCAATGCTGCCGGTTACGCGCAATACTTCACGCACCGTACGGGGCACTCTATCGGCATGAACGTGCATGGCAATGGCGCCAACATGGACAACCTTGAAACCAAGGACGACCGCGAGATCATCCCCAACACCTGCTTTTCCATTGAACCGGGAATTTACCTGCCGGAGTTTGGCGTGCGCAGTGAAGTAAACGTCCTCACCCGCAACGGCGCGGCTGAAGTAACGGGTAAAATACAGAACGAACTGGTCCTTATTTGATGGCGAAAATAGAAACCACTACACCGGACGCGCAACCCACCACCGCAGTAGCTGTTCCCTTCACCGGCATGGCAGCCATGGCTCCGGTTGTAGGCTGGCTGATCCCCGGCGCCGGACACCTGATCCAGAAACGCTGGATTCGCGGACTGTTGTTGATGGGCTCCGTGGCAGGCATGTTTGCTTTCGGCCTGGCGATGCAGGGCAAAGTTTATCAATCCAATACCGGCGACTTGCTCGACATCCTTGGCTTCATCGGCGATCTTGGCTCTGGAACGTTTTATTTTATGGCGCGGATCTTTGACTGGGGCGGCACTTCCATCACGTCCGCCGTCGCCGACTATGGCACAAAGTTCATTGTTGTGGCGGGTCTCTTGAACATCATGGCAGCGGTGGACGCGTACCACATCGCGATTGGGAAGAAACAATGATGCTGGCTCTGCAACTCTCTCACTTCAGCGCCGCCACGCTGTTTGCCTTCTTTTTTTCCATTGTGTTTGGGATTACCCAGCGCAACACCCCGAATGAGATGGTCCGCTACGGCGCTTATTGCTTTGTCATGGCGCTGGGAGGCCTGTTCGTGGCTGGCTGGTTCATGTGGCTGTTACATCACTAGCAGATAGCAATTAGCAGGTGGCAATTAGCCAAGACATTTCCTTGCTCCCGACTAGGACAGACACGTCGAAGTTTTTTATCTGGCTACGTGGCATTGTCCGCATTGAAATATAAACCGCTACAAACTTTTGATTCCCATTGCAGTGTTTGCAAAACGGTCTGGCTAATTGCTATTTGCCAATTGCTAGGTGCTCGTTCACTTCGGTTCCGATCCGCCGCCCTTGATCGGCTGCCCGTTGTAAATGATTCTGGTTTTTACGCCGAAACGCTTATACCGGCTGTATTTCAGGGTTTCTCTAATGTGCACATCGCCACCTTTGAAGTGCAGGTCATCATCGGCGCGCGTGTAGGTAGGGAACCAGTATTGCCCGTCCACCTGCTCGCGATACGTCACGAATTTGGGGCTCAGGTTCTCCTGGTTTTTCTTGTGCGTATCCGGAACGTTCTTGCCGCAGGTTTTCACGATCTGAAAATCGCGATTATCCACCCAGATGCGTCCCTGGAAAAAACGCGGGCCTCCATCTTTATCGACCTTCTTCGGAGCTACGTCGAAAACATATGTCTGCAATTCGTCCACGTGTTGCTGGCCGGCGTAAAGGATGTTGTATTGAGGCAGATCTTCCGTAGTCAGCACAAAGGGCAGATGATTGCGGAAATCGTCAAAATCTTCTTTGGTCAACATGACGCGAGTCAGCGTGTTCATAGGCGCATAAGTCACGTTCTCCACACGTTTTCCCTGATCGTCATAAAGAACGTCTGTGGTTTCCTTGAATTGACCATCGACTATGTCGCCCTCGACCGTTTCAACTGTTACCTCTTGGGTGTAGGTGTAATGGTTGCGCGCTTCTTTGAAGATCGTTTCCTGCCCGGCAAACTTCTGGATCAGGTCCTGTACGCCGACGCTTTGCGGCTGCGCCGTATTCAGCGGACCGTTGCCGGCCTCGCAATTTGTCTGCGCCATCAACGCCATTGCGGATAGCAGGACAAAGGTCGTCAGGACGATCACCATCGCGCACACATGCGACGTGAGTCTGGGTAGCCTCATAAGAATTTTCCTTCAGATTTCTACCTTTTTAGATGCGCGGTGGAGGCCAACGGCGGCACGTGCGGGAGTCGGCTTAACAAATAAAAACCGGCAGGCCACCCTCTCAGAATGGCTCGTTGGTATTAAGCAGCGAAGATGGCCGACTTTTTATGGCTTTTTGTCGGTCTTGGGATTGTCTTTGGGATCTTCCTTGGCTTCACCTTTGTAGATGATTCGTGTTTTCGACCCAAAACGCTTGTAATTGGTCAGTTTGATGATCTCGCGCATGTGGACGTCAGTGTTGCTGAAATGGAGCGTATCGTCGGCTTTGATATATGTGGGAAACCAGTACTGCCCGTCAATCTGTTCGCGATAAGTCACAAACCTGGGCGAGAGGTTTTCCTGCGCGTTCTTGTTCTTTTTCTTATTGGCGATAATATCAGGCACGGTTTTGCCGCAACTCTTCACGATCTGGAAGTCGCGATTGTCAACCCATATCCGGCCCTGAAAGTAGCGTTGCCCCTTGGCGAAGGTCTTGGGCGCTACGTCAAACACATACGTATCGATCTCGTCCTGGTGCTGTTGCCCAACGTACAGCAAGTTGTATTGCGGCAAGTCAGACGTGGTCATGATAAACGCCATCTTGTAGCGAAAATCCTCATAATCTTCGCGACTCAGGCTCAGCTGACGCAATGTGTTTTGCGGTGCGAACGTAACATTCTCGATCCGCGCGCCCTTGTCGTCATATGTGATTTCCTGAACCAGGCGGAACTCACCGCTCACAGTGTTACCGTCAAGTTCCTGGACCGTGATGTCCTGGGTGTAAAGGTAGTTGTTGCGGGCTTGGCGAAAAATCTCCTCGCGCGCGGCAAATTTATCAATGATCTGCTGCGGCGTCATGCCCTGCGGCTGAGCAGGATTCAGCGTGCCGGTACCCTCATCGCAGTTGGTCTGGCCCATCAGGGCCGCAGGCTTCAGCAGCAACGCGGAGATGAAGACTACAAGCACTGCACCTTTGGAAAAATTCATTCGGTCTCCTTCTTTGCACTTGAATTTACCTGAGAGCGCCAGCAGAATCCATGATTGCGTGCTGGCCTGAAACCACAAAAAAGTTTTACACTGGCATGCTCTTTTAGAGGAGGCCGCATGCGCCGTTCCACGCCCGCAATTGTTTCAGCCATGGTTATTTTACTCATGGGAGGCGTTTTTGGTCAGCTTTCCGCCCAGCCCGCGGCCAAAAAGCCTTTCACCTTTGCGGACATGATGTCGCTGAAGCGGATCGGCGGCCCAGCGGTCTCGCCCGATGGCAAATGGGTATTGTTTGCCGCCGTCGATGTTGACTTGAAAGAGAATAAAAGAACGTCTCACCTCTGGGTGGTTCCTGTGGCCGGCGGCAGCGCCCGGCAGCTTCCTCCGACCCTTGCAGGCGAGAGCGGTGGACGCTGGTCGCCCGATGGAAAGAGCTACCTCTACCTCAGTTCCAATGAAGGTGGTGCCCAGATCTGGATCAGCGGATTTGATCCGGCTTCAGGCACGCCCAGCGGCGCGCCGAAAAAGGTAACCAGCATCTCCACGGAAGCCGATGGCGCTATCTGGTCGCCCGACGGCAAGAACATTATTTTCACTTCTGAGGTTTTTCCCGGTTGCATGGACGACGCTTGCAACAAATTCAGTGACCAGGAGCGGGCCAATTCCAAAGTGAAAGCCATGGTGTTTGAACACCTGCTCTTTCGCCACTGGAATCACTACGGCGCGGGGAAACGCAGCCATCTTTTTGTTGTACCGGCAGAAGGCGGTGTGGCAAGAGACCTGACGCCCGGTGACCATGACGTTCCCCCCTTCAGCCTGGGTGGCCAGGATGCGTATGCCGTTTCTCCTGACGGGAAAGAAGTGGCCTTCACCAGCAACTGGGACGAAGTGGGCGCAACCAGCACAAACAATGACATCTTCATTGTGCCGATTACGGGCGGCGAACCGAAAAAGATCAGCGCCAGCCCCGGCAGCGACTCCACGCCGCTTTACTCGCCGGACGGCAGATGGCTGGCGTGGCGCATGCAGAAGCGCCCTGGCTATGAAAGCGATCGGTTCAGGTTGGTGGTGTACGATCGCAAATCTGGCGAGAGCAGAAACCTGACGGAAGACTTTGATCAGTGGGTGGAAACCATCGCGTGGGCGCCTGATTCCAAGGCCATCTACTTCACGTCTGGAAACAAGGGAGAGGCTCCGATTTACCGTCTCGACATTCCAGCAGCGACGGCTGGGGCTGCCTCGGCTGCGCACACGAGTAGCAATGCTATCCGGGAAATTACCAGAGGCGTGAACGATGACCTGAACATCACGCCCGACGGCAAGACGCTGGTGTTTTCGCGCCTTTCCGCACAAGCGCCCAATGAAGTCTACAAGATGGATCTCGACAGCAAGAAAGTCGAAGAGCTCAGCCACTTGAATGACACGGTGCTGTCGCGCATCGCCATGCAGCCGGTGGAATCATTCTGGTTCGCGGGCGCGGGTGGAGCGAAGGTCCAGGGGTTTATGGTGAAGCCGCCAAGATTCAACGCCGATGAAAAATACCCGGTCAAATTTTTGATCCACGGCGGTCCGCAGGGACAATGGGGCGACGAATGGTCATACCGCTGGAACGCCGAGCTTTTTGCCGCTGACGGCTACATTGTGATCATGGTCAATCCTCGCGGATCAACGGGCTATGGCCAGGCGTTTGTGGATGGCGTGAACAAAGACTGGGGCGGCAAGCCTTACATTGACTTGATGAACGGTCTCGACTACGCTGAAAAAACTTATCCCTTCATCGACAAGAACCGGGAATGCGCCCTGGGCGCCAGTTACGGCGGCTACATGATCAACTGGATCCTGGGCCACAGCAATCGATTTAAATGCCTGGTATCGCATGATGGAATGTTCAATACGGAAAGCGCTTACGGTAGCACAGAAGAGCTGTGGTTTCCGGAATGGGAGTTTGGCGACACCGTGTGGGCCAATCGCGAAGGCTATCGCAAGTGGTCGCCGCACCTTTTTGCCGCGCAGTTCAAGACGCCGACACTCGTCGTCCACGGTCAGCTAGACTATCGACTTGATGTCTCAGAGGGCCTTCAGCTCTTTACCACGCTGCAAAGGCTGAAAGTACCCTCAAAAATGCTGTACTTTCCCGATGAAGGACATTGGGTGCTGAAGCCGCAAAACAGCGAGCTCTGGTACAAAACCGTGAATGGCTGGGTGGACTCATATTTGAAAAAGTGAGTCCGGAGGACGGGTTGGATATTCGCATCTTGAAATATGCGAGGTCTGCAATCGGATGATCCGCATTATCCGTGATTGCGGATCTCCCAAACACATCGCCCGTTCCTAGCTCCCTTCCTTGAGTTTTTTGAGCGTAGCTTCAAACCCGGGGACTTGTGATCTACGGCCTTCGGGAACGTTTCGCAGCACCGTCTCCCAGTTTTTGATCGCGTTTTCTTTATCGCCGGCTGCGGTATATGCCCGCGCCAATCCCAGGTAAGTCCAGTACTTCTCTTCGGGATGTTTTTTCTGATTGAGCTTGAAGACCTCAACCGCTTTTTCGTTTCGGCCGGCCCCCAGCAGGCCCATAGCATAAATATGTACCGGGAGCAGATCGGCGCCCGGAAGCCGGAACGCACTGTCCATTACTTTGTCTGCCTCGTCAGTTTTGCCCATTGCCTGCAGCACGGCCGCTTTGGTCTGCAGGGTGGAGAAATCTTCACTTCCGACCGTAGCTCCCCGGAAAGGACCATGAATCGCTTTGTCGGCCCAGATCAAAGCTTCATCCAGGTTGATTTTGTTGCTCGCGCAAAACTGGGCTGCGCTCTGCCAATTTTGATAATTGAATCCCGGCCATGAGAGCAGATCATGCCGCAGCTGCGCCACGTACAGTTCGTTAATATCAGGTACTTCAATGTGGAAAGAGACTCTCTTGTCTTCCCACTGGAGAAACGCCACAGTCGAATCCGGTTTACGCTCATCAAATCCATACGTAAGAAATTCTGTATGCGCCGTCGCCACTGGAGTCGCCGGCACCCTTAGAACATCCTCTTTCGAATCGTATTGAAAACTTCCCCACCCTGCGGCATTCGTGGAGAAGATCCACTGCCACGGCCCTTCCTTTTCCACGTCCAGAAAGAGGCCATATGTCCCAGCCTTCATCGTTTTCCCATCCACCTTTACATCGTGTGAAAAGGAAATAGTCGTGGTTTCATTGGCGCCGGCCCTCCAGGGCGCCGCCTTGGTAGGCCCAAAACCTTCGTCAATAAAACCATAGTGCACCACGCCGCCCCAAATGCGCCCGCTCCGGTCAGCTCCTCCTCCACCATGCAAATTGGGGCTGTGATAATTGATCGTCACTTTCACCAACCCAATCCATTGAGAAATCTCCGCCTTTTCATTGTTCCCGTTCGGCGGAATGGCAATCTCGGAGCGCTCCTGCGCCGAGGACACTTTCACAAATGCGAAGAACACAACCAACGTCAACAACAGCGCATGGTAGTTTTTCAAATGAGTCGCCTCGTAGAAGAATCTATTGGGCAGAAGATTGAAGCATAAGCCGAACCCCAGGCCGGCGGCGTCGTTCAGCAGGCAGCGCACAGGTCTGCTCCAGCCACTTGGACGAAAGGAAAACTCAAACGTTAGCCTCTCACTCACACTATCTGCCGATCATCCAATTCACTGGCAATGCTACAATCCAACCGTGTTCAGACGCGCACTGACAATCCTATTTTTGCTGGCGACGGCCGCGGCACAGGAACAGCAGACGCCCGTATCCCAGCCCACCCCTCCAGCGGCTGAAGGCAAGCCGCAGGTCAAGGTGAACTACCTGAACGTCTGTACGCCAGGAGCGAACGAGGAGGCAATCATCAAAGGCGCACTGGCGGCGGTGCAACCCAAGCCGGCATTCAGCGACGACTTTGAAATTTCTCGCGGGCGCACCTCACTGAAAGACGCTCCGGACGCAAAGTACGTGCGGCTGCGCCGGGATTTTGCGGCAGAATCGCCTCTGCTGACGGCCCAGTATTCTATGAGCACCGACTCCGCAAATACGACGGAGATCCTGGTTCTGCGACCGCGCGATCCCAAGGATTATCTCCAGGTGGTAATGGAGAACCGCATGTCCGCGGGCGCGGCAAAGCCGCTGTCACTCCTGCTGGTGGACACACCCACCTCGCGCGTAAGAATTGAGCGGCTCAACAAGAGTTCCGCAGTGCTGACGCGCTGCCCGGAAGTTGACCAAAGCGCCTATGAGCCGGTGTTCCACCAGGCGTCGGAAATTATGGCGCAATATCGCGCCGCCCTGGGCCTGCGCACGGCTTTCCGGTCAGATATTGCCTGGCTTGATCCGGCAGCCAAGGTTTCTGCCGTGCAGAAAAAGCGCAAGGCCGCCACGGGAAAGCGCTGAAACTAAATCGAAGGTCATGAATCTAATGGGTGTCATGGAAAACTCCGTTCGCGATACAGTGGTGCTTGGCACCGGTTGCTCCGGCCTGACGGCCGCCATCTATGCGGCGCGCGCCAACCTGACGCCGCTCGTCATTGAAGGCCACGAACCCGGCGGCCAGCTCTCTCTCACCACTCTGGTAGAAAATTTTCCCGGCTTCCCTGAAGGCATACAGGGTCCGGAATTGATTGAGAATATGCGCAAGCAGGCTGCGCGCTTTGGCACCGAGTTCATGCACGGCCACCTGGTGAAGGCTGACTTGACTGAACGTCCATTCAAGCTGGATTTAGGCAGTGGCAAGACCGTCGCAACACGCACGCTCATCATCGCCAGCGGCGCCACGGCGCGTTGGCTGGGGCTGCCCAGCGAACATAAGCTGATCGGCCATGGCGTGTCTTCATGCGCCACCTGCGACGGGTTCTTCTTCAAGGGCAAGCCGATTTCAGTTATCGGCGGCGGCGATTCGGCCATGGAAGAAGCTTTGTTCCTCAGCCGCTTTGCTACGAAGGTAACCATCATCCATCGTCGGGACCACTTCCGCGCTTCCAAGATCATGCTGGACCGCGCCCGCAAGCACGAGAAGATTGAATTCATCACCGATACCATGGTGGAGGACGTGCTTGATCCGAGCCTGAAGGAAGTAACCGCGCTCAAGCTGAAGAACCTCAAGACTGGCAAAGTCTGGGACTTCCCCACCAGCGCCATGTTTCTGGGAATAGGCCATGAGCCGAACGCCAAAATGTTCAAGGGCCAGCTCGACATGGATGATGACGGCTACCTCAAGACTCGCGACTTTGTAATGACACGCATCCCCGGCGTTTTTGCTTGCGGTGACGTGCAGGACCGCCGCTATCGTCAGGCGATTACTGCCGCGGGATCCGGCTGCGCGGCTGCCATCGAAGCGGAAAAGTTTCTGGAAGAGCACGGAAGGTAAGCCCAACAAATTCCCATTCCTTCATAACACAGCTTTTATGACATAGCTTTATGTAAAGCATGCTTGACATTTTGAGTAACATGCTTTACATATTCAGCATGAACCCTAATCTCATCAGAAGAAGCCGATTCACCCACCCGGTTTTCTTGTGGGCAATGGCAGCACTACTGACCGCGCTTGTGGTGGGGTGGCTTGGCGACCGGGCGCTGCTTACGGCAAGAGCGTTAACCATTGGAATCGGGGCGTCGCTCCTGCTGATGTTCATTTTTGCGGTCTCGGCTGCACGCATGATTCTAAAAATGGACGAGTTGCAAAAGCGCATCTGCGTTGAATCTCTCTCTATTGCCTTCCTATTGACCCTGTTGCTCACGGCGATCTTTGTTGGCTCGGAACTGGCAGGGCTGCACCGGCCAAAATGGGAGGATCTGGGCTCTTACACATGATGCTTTTGTGGGCTTGTGCCTATGTGTTTTCTGTATGGAGGTACCGATGAACACACCAAACGCTGCGATTTCTCAGAACCAACAGTCCTGTTTAGTTGAGGTAGGCGAAAATCGGCTGGTCGGAAATGTAACGTCAGAGCAACTGGCTGGCTTGATCGGACTTCGCGAGCCGTCTCTGGCGGCGAGCTAGCGGCATGAAGAATCGCCTTCGAGTTCTTCGCGCCGAGCGTGAATGGTCACAGGCTGAGCTGGCCGCGCGGCTTAAGGTTTCGCGCCAAACGGTGAATGCGATTGAAACCGGCAAATATGACCCCAGCTTGCCGCTCGCGTTCACCATTGCGCGCGTCTTTGAGCAGCCCATTGAAGCGATCTTTGTGCCTGAGGCTCACGATCAATAAAGGCCGGGATTTCGCTACAGTCTCTGCCTGGATCAGGCCAAATGTGTTACAAAAATATGTTTGCCTCCTATAACTAATTCTCGCCACGCTGGAGACCTGTGTTAAGGGCCGCCTTTATTTCTCTCTCGGAAAGTAAATCTCTGCGCTCAGCGGCGGAGAAAACGTGGATTGGCCAGCGGCTCTCTCGCCGATTTGTGGCCGGCACCACCATTGAAGACGCGCTTGCAGCCACGCAGGCCATGAACAAGCTGGGCTTGAGCGTTAGCGTGGACAATCTGGGTGAAAACGTTACCAACGCCGAGGAAGCACGACACAGCGCGCAGCTCTACCACCAGATGCTGGACCGGATGAGCGCGTTGGGGCTGGACGCCAACGTAAGCCTGAAGCTGACGCACATGGGCCTGGATGTGGATGAGGCGATGGCTTATGAGATCGCGTCGGGGGTGGTACAGCACGCGGCGCACATTAACAATTTCGTCCGCATTGACATGGAAGGCTCGTCCTATACGCAGCGGACGCTCGATTTCGTCCACAAGCTGCATAGCCAGCCGGAAAATGCCGGGCACGTGGGCGCGGTAATCCAGTCCTATTTGTTTCGTAGTGAAAAGGATGTTGAAGACCTGCTGGCCGAGCGTATCCGCATTCGTTTGTGCAAAGGCGCGTATAAAGAACCGCCGGAAGTGGCCTTCCCCAAGAAGGATGACGTCGATGCCAATTACGTCAAGCTGATGAAGATGCTGCTGAAGAGCGGCATCTATCACGGGATCGCGACGCACGATGAGAGCATGATCCGCGCCACAATCGAGTTCGCGCAGAAAGAAAAAATCGCGTCATCAGCGTTTGAATTTCAGATGCTCTATGGCGTGCGCCGCGACTTGCAACAGAAACTGATCAAAGAAGGTTGGCGCTGCCGTGTTTATATACCTTTCGGCACGGAGTGGTATCCCTACCTGATGCGGCGGCTGGCAGAGCGCCCCGCGAATGCCATTTTTATATTGAAAAACCTGTTTCGGTAATTTTGTCGCGGATGGGCGCGGATCAAGACCCAGCCACGAATTTCGCGAATGAACACGAATCAAATCAGATTCGCGTTTTTTCGCGTTGATTCGCGGCTGAGTTTTTTTCTGATCTGCGCTTATCTGGGGCGAAGCTTCAACGCTTCTTCCTCAACTCCTCCAGCGGATACTTTGTTCCCCGCCAGGTGATTGCCCCGTCGCGCAGCGCGAGGAAGGCGGACTGCAAAGTAGCAAAAGCGAATACGATAGCCGCAATCGGGCACGTGAGGAACAGCAGCGGCGAACTAGCCATGTAACGTCCGGTAAGGGTGTAGGCAAGGGCAATCATGGCGACCGCGACTGCAAAGCCGGCGCGGGCCCATCCGGGAGCCACGAAAAGACCTAAAAAAGGACAGACACACAGAAAGAAAGTGATGGCGCAGACGGCCAGCACCAGGCTGATCCGGAACTGTAGAAATGCAAAAAGATTTTTCTCCAGGTTGGCGACCACGCCTGCGGCGCCCACGGCCCAGCGCAGAGTCACAAGTTCCGGGCCAAAAACTACATCCTGCCGCAAGCCGGCTTTCTTGATCGCTTCACCCAGCTTGATGTCGTCCACAACTTCCCGGCGAAGCGTCTCATATGTGCCGATGGATTCATAGGCCGAGCGGCGCACCAGGTTGAACGCGCCGACGCCCATGTGGTCGCGTGCATTGGGATCGCGTACCTTCCACGGGCGCATGGCAAAGCTCGACATCACCTGAGGGAAAGAAATCATCATGCGCTCGCCCAGAGTCTTCATGTGCGCGGTAGGAAAAAGCACGAGATGATCGGTTGCGGTGCGGGTGGCGTAGTGAATGGCGCGACGCACAGAGTCAGGGCAAAAGACGCAATCGGCATCAGTAAATAAAAGCCAGTCGCTGCCCGTCTGCTCAGCGCCCAGCCACATGGCATGTACCTTGCCGAGCCACCCTGAGGGCAGATCGCGGACATGAAGCACGCGCAATTTTCCGGCCGAGGCCGGCTCTGCCGCGAGGTGGTCCATGATCGCGCCGGTCTGATCGGTAGAGCGGTCATTGACGGCAACGACTTCATAGAGCGGGTAGTTCAAGTGAACGAGAGAGCGTAAAGCCGTTTCAATCTCGGCTTCTTCATTACGCGCCGGCACCACAATGGTGAGCGATGGCAAAGCTGCGTCTTGCGCCGGATTCCACTCAGGTTGTGTGAGGTCGGCGACTTCAGAAAAATGCAAGGCAAGCTGCACCGTGGGAACAAGCCAGATCAGGGCCAGCAGTACGCCTGAAATCCAGTAAAGCAATGTCCAGTCAAACATATCCAGGGAACCCAATCATGTTTTTTGGACCTGCAAGCGCGGCGCGAACTTTGCGCCATAGAGCAGGATGAGTCCGGAGAGTCCGGCGGCGGCGAAGGCTACCCAGAAAGCAATCTGCAGCGAGCCGGTTTTGTCAGAGATTCTGCCGATCAAGGTTGGGGAAAAAGCGTCGCCCAACAGGTGGATTACAAACACATTTACGGCCAATGCCGTGGAACGAATGTTTGCGCTCACCGAATTGAGCAATGCCGCGTTGGTGGGGCCGGTGCCAACCAGAACGAAAAACACAGCTACAAACATGGCCGGAAACATAAGCGAACCGGTGAGATAAATCGCGGCCACCATGAAAGGTACGGCAATCAACATGGCGATACCGGAGAACGAGTAATATGCGCCATAGTACCGCTTCAGAAGGCGGTCGCCAATCCAGCCGCCCAGCAGCGTAGCGCCGATGCCGTTGATGATCACGATATAGCTGAAGTCGATATTTGCAGTCTTTAAATCGAGCCCGCGCAGGCGTACCAGAAAAGTGGGAATCCAGACCTGCATGCCACCCATGGCAAAGGTGTACGCGGCCATGCCGAGAGTGGCCGTGACAAAAGCGCCATTCCGCATCATGCCACTGAGCAGCGCCTTGATGTTAGAGGGCGCGGCTGTTTCATGTTCACCGCGCGGCGGTTCGGGCAGCATCCAGAGCAACAGAGCCAGAATAAAACCGGGGATTCCAGCAGCCATAAATGGCGCGCGCCAGCTGCCAAAATGGTGCGCTAGGTATCCGCCGACAAAATAACCGGCGGCGCTGCCCACTGGCAAGCCCAGAAAGAATATCGATAGCATGCGGCCACGCTTGAGTGGCGGAAAAGAATCTGCAATCAGTGTAGGAGCGATGGTCGCATAACTGGCTTCGCCAATGCCGACGATGGCGTGGCGAAAAAGAAGCTGGTTGTAGTCGTGCACAAACCAGGTGAGAAAAGTAAAGCCGCTCCAGATAAAAATGCCGAAGACCACGATGTTTTTGCGGGGGAAACGATCGCCCACCCAGCCAATGAGCGGCGCGGCAAACATATAGGTGAAAAAGAAAGCGCTGGTAAGCAGACCGATCTTCGCATCGCTCACCAAAAATTCTTTCTTCACATCGGACTGCACCGCGAAGAGCACATTGCGGTCAATGTAATTGAGGATATTCAGTCCGGTCAGCACCGCCAGCAAGAGGCGGGGATAGAGTTTTTGCGGCATGGGCTGGTGGGATTATACGCGTGGACGTTGCCACTTCTTGGGTCTGGGCCAGCGTGCTTCAACGGTGGTGCCGATTCCGCCGCGGGGGCGGAATACGCCTTTTACGAAAGCCCATTTTGGTTTCACGGCACGTACCACGTCCTCCAGCACCTGGTTCACGATGTTTTCCTGAAAGATCCCGAGGTTGCGATAGTGCAGCAGGTATTCTTTTAACGATTTCAGTTCCAGGCAGAGTTTGGCGGGCATGTAATGAATCTCCAGCATCGCCGAAGTCGGGTAGACCGGTCTTGGGGCAGACGGAGGTAAACTCCGGCACGTCAATGACGATTTCATAAGCGGGAAACTGGTTGGGCCAGGTATCGATTTCAGGGAAGTCATGGTCGAGCCCTGATTTTGCGTGATCGTCGGTATAGCCTGTACGATGTGACATCGGAATCTATTGTAACAATCGCTTTTCAGGACGTAACCGCAGAGCGGGACCATCATCTAAAATAGAACCACCGGGCAGAAAAGTGTGGAGTTGCTTCTGGGCCGCGGACCAGACGATGGATTTCTGCGCAGGCACCCGGGCTTGGATATACTTAAAAGTTTGAGCGGCTGATCCTGAATTCTTTGACCATGGCGAGACAAAGCACAAATAACGGAAAGCGCGTGGTGGTTATAGTGGTCCTGCTGGTGGCAGCGGTGCTGCTGTTCACCGGAATCAATCGCCGCCGCGTGGCAACGCCGGTTCGTGCGGAAAAAGTGGTGCGCCAGGAGATTGCCAGCGTGATTTCCACCAATGGCAAGATCGAGCCAATCAATAGTTTTGAGGCGCATGCTCCGGCGCCGGCCACGGTAAACAAAGTCCTGGTGGCGGAGGGCGATCACGTGAAGGCGGGCCAGCTTCTGGTCAAACTGGACGACGCTGAAGCCCGCTCGCAAGCAGCGCGTGCGCTGGCACAATTACGGTCGGCGGAGGCGGCGCTCAGCGGTATCAAAGCCGGAGGAACACAGGAAGAGCTCTTGACGAGCCGCGCTGATCTCACCAAAGCGCAAGCGGAGCGCGACGACGCTCAGCGTAACCTGCAGGCCGTCCAGAAACTGCGGCAGAACGGGGCTGCGTCGCCGGCAGAAGTGGAAGCAGCACAGAACCGGCAGAAGAAAGCGGAAGCCGACGTCCAGTTGCTGCAAGCTAAAGTGAATGGCCGTTTCTCCTCGCCCGAGGTGGCGAAGGTCGAGGCGTCCGCAGCCGAGGCCCGCGCAGCATACACGGCCGCGCAAGAGTTGCTGCATCACTCGAACGTGACTGCGCCTTTTGCGGGGACTGTCTATCAACTTCCGGTGAAGCCAGGATCATATGTGAATGGCGGAGAGCTTCTGGTTCAGGTGGCCAACCTGGAAAAAGTAAGGGTGCGTGCCTTTGTGGACGAGCCGGAGATCGGACGGCTGGCTAAAGGTCAACAAGTTGAAATCAAGTGGGACGCCATCCCGGGCCGCACATGGGCAGGTACGCTTACTCGCGTTCCTACTTCGGTGACAATGGTGGGAACGCGCACGGTAGGTGAAATCACTTCAGAAATCGATAATTCAGATCGCAAGCTGCTGCCAAACGTAAACGTGAATGTGAGCATTATTTCCGCACGGCATGACAATGCGCTCACTGTATCCCGCGAAGCAGTCCATGATGTAGATGGAAAACGCTACATTTACAAAATCGAAAACGAAAAGATTCTGGCGCAGGAAGTACAGACAGGGCTTTCCAGCCTGACGCGTGTGGAAGTGGTAAAAGGGATCCCGGAAGGCGCGTTGATTGCGCTGGGCGCAATTAACGCTCAGCCGCTGCGCAGCGGCATGGATGTAAAGGTGGTTGAGCGTTGAGAATCCTGTTCCGGTTGGCGGCAGTGTTTCTGTTTGTGCTTGGCACGGCGGCCGGGGCGGACACCGATCCGGCAACTCTGCTCAAGGCGGGCAAAGCCGACCAGGCAATCCATGCCCTGAACATCGCCACCGCGAGCGCTCCCAAAGACGCGAAGGCATACAATTTGCTGTGCCGAGTCTATTTCCAGCTTGAGCTCTGGGACAACTCTGTACGCATGGCGGAGAAGGCGCTTGCGCTCGATCCACAAAACAGTCTTTACCATCTTTGGCTGGGACGCGCGATGGGCCGAAAAGCGGAAGATGCCAATCCATTCACGGCTTTCGGGCTGGCGCGGAAAGTAAAAACAGAATTTGAACGCGCCGTAACGCTGGATGCCGACAATCTGCCGGCCCGCTCAGACCTGAGCGAGTTTTACCTGGAAGCTCCGGGCTTCCTGGGCGGCGACAAGAACAAAGCCAGACAGCAGGCCGACTACATTGCCAGGCATGATCGCGCGCTGGCCAGTTATATATATGCGCGCGTAGATGAGAAGCAGGGCAATACCGGAGCAGAAGCAGAATACAAGAAAGCGATTGCCGCCAGCAGCCAGCCCTCGCATTACTGGGTGGAACTAGCGCATTATTACCGGCGTGTGGGACGGCTCTCTGAAATGGAAGATGCGATCCGTCATTCGGTCGCCGTAGCGCAAGCGGGCGACGCCAGTGAGTTCGACTCCGCCTCTCTCCTGCTGCATTCAGGTCGAAACTTTGCCGGCGCAGCACAAATCCTGCGGCACTACGTTTCCGGGGAAGATCCATCAGAAGACGGACCCGCGTTTCGCGCCCACTACCTGCTTGGCGTCGTGCTGGAAAAACAAGGCAAAAAGAAGGATGCCGCAGTCGAGTTCCAGACTGCGCTGAAGATGGCCTCAGAGTACCGCCCGGCGCAGGATGCGCTGGCGCGCGTTTCCCGATAGAATCACGTCTTTCCACACCATCCGAACAAAATCGCGCAGGTGAAAAAATGAAATTGCATGCCCGTGTCGTCATGGTTGCAGCCTGGGTAGTGGCGCTTCCGCTAACTCTGCTCGCGCAAGATACCTCTCCTGGCAAGGACAAACCGCTGGCATTCCGCACGGCCATTGAACTGGCGCTTAAGAATAGCGTCACAACCGGCCTCTCGCAGGCGGACCTGCAACGCGCGCGGGCGGTGGTCAACCAGACACACAACGCGTTTCTGCCGCAGATGGTGTTGGGTTCCGGCCTGGGCGCATCCTACGGCTTCCCCCTGAGCCTGGAAGGGGCAGCGCCCTCGATTTTCAACGTGAATTTTCAGGGAGACCTCTTCAATCTGGCGCAGCGCAACTACGTAAAGGCCGCCAAGAGTGATGTGGACGTGACGAAGGCCCAGAATGCCGACCGCCGCAATGACGTGATGATGGAAACCGCGGTGGATTACGTACAGCTCGATCTGCTGGATTCATCGCTGACTATTCAAAAAGAGCAGCAACAATCGGCGCAGAAATTTCAGGACATTGTGGCCCAGCGTATACAGGCCGGCCTGGATAGCCAGGTGGAAGGCACGCGCGCCAAACTGGCCGGAGCCAGAACTCGGCTGGACATCGCGCAGACGCAGGCGGCAGCCGACCAATTGCGCTTACGCTTGTCGCAGCTGACTGGGCTTCCGCTGGCGGCGATCCGAACTTCAACGGAAACTATTCCGGATATGCCACCGGTCGCGCAGGACCAGGACCTGCCGTCTGAAGCGCTGAAGAATAATCCGGTGGTTAAAGTAGCGGACGCAGCCGCACAGGCAAAAGAGTTTCGCGCGCGCGGGGAGCGTAAGCAGCTATATCCATCCGTCGATTTCGTAGGACAGTATGCCGTGCTGGCGCGCTTTAACAATTACGACCAGTTCTTCCAGAAATTCCAACGCCACAATGTGACGGCTGGTGTGGCCATCCGGTTCCCTTTCTTCAATCCGGTGCAGCGATCCGCTGCGGAAGCAGCAAAAGCGGATGCAGCGAAGTCAAGGAAAGAGGCGCAGGGCGTGAAGGAGCAGGTAAGCACGGACACGCTGAAGCTACAACGCTCAGTGGAACAACTGGCGGCTGCGCGTGAAGTGGCGCAACTGGAACACCAGCTGGCCCAATCCGATATTGAATCGACGCATGCGAAAATCGAGAACGGCGCCGCGACCCTGAAAGATGAAGAGAACGCCCGCGTGGCCGAGCACGAGCGTTACACCGCATATCTGAATTCCAGCTTCGAACTGGACCGCGCGCAGATACAACTGATGCGCCAGATCGGACAGCTGGAAACGTGGGCGATGGGACCGCCGAAGCGGTAGCCGATTAACTACGACGTTAGAGGTTCCTTCACTTTTACAATCTCACCGGCGAGGGACGCTCCGGCTTCGAGCGCCAGAAAACGCACGCGTCCGCTGGCGATAGATCGGCCTTCAGCGTCAGTGACCGTCGCTTCCCATACCTGCGTGCGACGTCCGCGCATCAGCGGCCGGGCAGTAGCAAGCAGCTTCCCTTCCCGCACGGCGTTCAGGAATGACGTATGGTTTTCCAGGCCAACCACGGACTGGCCCCGCGACAGGGCCGCCAGCGCGGCGCCGACGGAGGCGACCGCTTCGACAAGGCCGGAATGCACGCCGCCATGGACGATTCCATACGGCTGCCGGTGATGCGCACCGATCTCCATTTCGGCGACAACTTCATCGGCGGTGGCGCGGACGAAATGAATGCCCATGGCGGCGTTCCAGCCGCCGGCGGAAGCGTTGAGCGCGCCGGCGAAATTTCCGTCGGGAGCGGCGGTGAGGCCGGGTCGAGTGGTCATAGCGATTGTTTTTTCTCCTTGCCGCGGAAGCGCTTGTACTTGAGCGAGATCAGTCCCTGCGAAAAAGACTTGTTTTCGATCAGCTCAAAATTGCGTTGAGGAAAGCCGCCGGGAAAAAGTGGAAGGCCTTCACCCAGCAGCACCGGCACCACGCCAAGATGAAGTTCATCGACCAGATCGGCTTTCAGGAAATCGCGCGCAATTTCACCGCCGCCCATCAGCCATACGTCCTTGCCTTGATGTTGACGAATCTCTTCCACCAGCGACTGCGGCTCCACGTTCACAAAGGTCTTGCCTTCGCGCTCACCAGGCGGCAGCGTGCGGGAGAGGACATAGGTCTTGATCTTCGGCCCGAAGCCGCCCTCGCCCTGGGCTTTTGCCACTTCATAAGTTTTGCGGCCCATGATGCCGGTATCGATGGAAGCGAAGAACTCTGCCATGGAAAAGTCTTTCGGCATAAACAGAAAGTCGAATGTGCCATCCAGCCGGGCGATGTAGCCGTCAATACTTATGCCGAGGGCGAGGATGATTTTGCGCACGGAGAGGAATTGTAATCGAGCGGCACACCGGGCGCACGCTGCTTTTCAGGCATCCAAACCGAATAGCATCGTTTGGCATGGAGCCTGGTATGGTGAAAACAGAACCAACAAAAATCGACATCAACAGCGCCGGAGTGGGAGAGCTCACGCAACTTCCCGGTATCGCAAAAAATATTGCTTACCGCATCGTTAATCACAGGTATAAGCATGGGCTCTTCACCGCATGGGAAGAACTGCTGGAAGTGAAGGAGTTCCCTGCGGGAAAGATGGCGCTGATTCGGGAACGCGCGTCATTGATTTGCAAGGACGAAGGCTGCGGCCCGCCGCGCCACAGCACAAGCCATCTGGAGCACATGCGCAAGAAGCCCAGCGGTTTCAATAAAGCACTGAGGGCAACGCACAGTCCAGCGAAGATGCATGGTCCGCCCACGCACCGGCCACATTGAGCTTCAGTAGGGCCCTGATTGCGCAGTTCTTCATTGCAGGTAACACACGCCAAAAGACTGGTCGCCGCATTCAGCGCAACGGCCTGCTGACTGTGCAGGCGTAACGACCATGGGATATTCGCAGGCGCTGCACGTCTCCCACGGCGCAATCTGCTCTGCGGTAAAACCGTAGCGCTCGCGCAGGATCTTCTCCATCTCTGTCACGACCCTGTGACATTCCGCGGCGCTCAGAAGTTCATGCTTCGATGCCCAGGTTTTACGATCAGAAAAATCCGGGAACTTGGGCGCCTCTCCCCATTGCCACGCAGGATCGGCAGCATTGCGGCTGCGGCCAAGCAGATGCAGATGAACCCGGCGATGTTCTGGCGCCGTCTTATGGCCGCGAGGTTCGGCGGCGAAGTTCAGCGCCCAGTTACCCGCTTCCCAGTAGTTGATGCAGCCGCTTTCGAGCTGCGGCAGAGTGCGCAACATGGCTTGTCCGGCAGCCGCAACCAGAAACGACCAATCCTTAAGTTCGTCGGGTGTAAGTTCTCCCCGCTCCCAGACTTCACGCGGAGGATTAACCAGCAGGTTGCCGCCATCTTCGCGACTCACCAGAACTGCTCCTTTTTCCGGCAGCGCCAGATGTCCTCCACTGCAGCTAAAAAGTATTCGTGGCAAGTGAGTGCTCCTGAATTCCAGAGTAGCAGGCTTCGGGTACAAGCAGCATCTCTGCCGTGCAGCTCTGCCGTGCAGCTCTGTTATTCCAACTCTGCAGCGGGCTCCAGGGCGCAACTCGCAGTTCTGAAGCAGCATCTCTTTCTAAGAAGCTACAGGAAGGCTCACCATGATGAAACGCATACTTTTCGCCACGTTATTTGCAGGGCTGACCGCGTTCAGCGCCAACGCACAACAGAATCTGCCTTCGGGCACCGAGATCAAAGTAAGAACAGACACCTCCATCCCCGCGAAACCAGCGGCTGACTCACGTTACAGCGCCAGTGTGAGCGAGGACGTAAAAGACAGCTCCGGCCATGTGCTGATCCCCCGGGGATCGCGCGCTCGGCTGATTGCGGTCCCGTCCAATGACGGCAAAGACACCAACCTTGACCTGCGTTCCGTAACCGTGAACGGCACACCGTACCTGATCGACGCAGCCGGTTCCGGCAGCAGCGGCACTCCCGGCGGACTGGGCGCAAACAAGCGCACGGGAATGTACGTGGGCGGCGGCGCGGCAGTAGGCGCATTGCTGGGCGCACTGATGGGCGGCGGCAAAGGCGCAGCTATCGGAGCGGTGCTCGGCGGCGGAGCCGGCGCGGGAACCCAGGTACTGACGGGCAAAAAAGGCGATCTGCCAGCGGAAACCCAGCTCAGCTATAAGCTGGCGACAGATGCTCAACTCAGGCCAATCGCCAGAAACAACAATTCGGGGACATCTAATCCTCAGAAATAAAACCGCAAGTTGTGATCAGACCCGGTGCACGAGCGCCGGGTTTTTATTTTTACCGTCACTTTTTGACTCACAGTAGCGATTGCGTTAGCGTTCAAGAAGAGGAAACGCGAACAGGAGTATGTGCGGACGTTACAGGTTGACGGCGAAAGAACGCTGGTTGAGCAGCTATTTCAATCTTGATCCCGAGGATGTGGCCTGGGCTGCACGCTGGAATGTGGCACCGTCGCAAGAGATCGCCACAGTCCGGCAAGATCATAAAACCCCAAAGCGGATCTTCGCACTCATGCGCTGGGGATTGATTCCGTATTGGGCAAAGGACGCTTCGATTGCCAACAAAACGATCAATGCCGTGGCAGAAACCGCCGCGGAAAAACCTGTGTTTCGCGAGGCCATCAGACGCCGCCGCTGCCTGATTCCGGCCGACGGGTTTTATGAATGGAAGCGGATCGCGCCAAAACTGAAACAACCTTACAATATCGGATTGCGCGATGATGGGTTATTTGCCTTTGCCGGCCTGTGGGAACGCTGGAAGAACCCTGAGGGGAAGCTGGTGGAAAATTGCACAATCCTGACCACCGAAGCTAATTCCCTGGTCGCTGACGTTCACGACAGAATGCCCGTGATTCTAAGTCCAGAGGATTATGACCGGTGGCTTGATCCAGGTATCACGGACCCGGCGCTGGTGGCCGATTTGCTCCGGCCATATGATGCGCGACGCATGCACAAGTACCCGGTGAGCGACTTTGTAAACCGTGCAGACAACGAAGGGCCGGAATGCGCCCGTGAGTTTGTTACAGATTCTGCTGTTCAGCAGAAGCTCTGGTAACCAGCGGCGGCACGCAAGGGGTTTTTGGCGTTTCGCGGGGAACGAAGGAGAGGATGTTCATCCTGCCCGCACATATTTGCCACCTCTAACTAACGCCCAACTGAAATTGCAGGCCGCAATTCCGTAAACGTCCGGGCGGCATGGACGAAATGCTGGACGCATAATGATGCCCGCCGTTCCAACCCGGCTGACGAGCTTACGATGATGACCCGATACGTGGGCCGCAGACAATGATTGCAGTTCGCAATTTCCTCCAGTATCCGATCTGAGCCAGAAGTCCAAAGGGGAGAGCAGTCAGTAATTCTCTCGCCGGATTTCAGAGTAAATTGCGAAGAACCTTGCGGAGCGTCGTGCATAGCCAGTACCTCGTTGCCGGATACGATAGCGCTCGACGATCGCGGATTCAGCAATTTTCTGCTTGTGTCTGGTGACTTGAGTAATTGAAACGGACGGCAACCGAACATCACCACAAACGCATCGGCTCAACTCGCTCGCGTCTGCGGCTGCTCATAGCGGAAATACACAGGGCACTCGTGCAGTCTTTCCATCACAGCCAGGATTCGCCGCCTGGGACTGGCGGCAATCAGCAGCCCGCAAGCCACGCAATAGGACTCAATCAGCTTTACAGAATGGGGACTGATCTTGCGGATTGAGGATGAGTGGCCTGATGCCATATCGATTTCGATGCCATTGTTGCGAGGAGAGACTCAGGAATTGTGCGGGCCAGACTCAAGCGGACTGCATCTTAAATTGTAAGGGGAATTCTGAAATGCCGGGCAAGGCGCCATCATTATTTCTGGTAAAATCCGCTTCAGCAAAAATGGTGAAACGCCCCATCTTTCGTACGGATGAAATGGTTCCCCAGAGCGGAATCTACAGGGTACGCCACAAGAAGCATCGCCTGCCGCATGAAGTTACTCTCTTCAGAGACCAGCAATTTCCCAGATGCGCCAAATGCCAGGATGCCGTGACTTTTGAATTGGTCCAAGCTGTGAATACTGAAACCGGCGGCCTCAGGCGGAGTTTGGCGCCGATCTGCGTCTATGAGCTTCCCGTGCTGGACGACGAACAGGAAATTGCAGGCTAGGCTTTTTCCTCGTTGGGACGGCTCAGATTCTCCAAATAGGCAGTGACGGCGGAATAGGCGTCGTCAAACGCATACTCCTGGCCCCATTGGATGATGGCGGCGGAGCCGACCCGCTGCACGATCCAATGATAGATCGTACCGTCTGGACGAGCGTCCAGCAGAATGTCTGCGATGTAGTCACCAACCGAGAGTCTCGTGTTCGGCGGTTCTGGAGCTTGCTTTGCGGCGACCAAGTGGAATCCGTCCTTAATAATCCAAGGGCTGACTCTCCGGGGGGTGAGAGCTGCTCCGCATTAAGATACATTAAGAAGGCGGATGGTTGCCCGGCAGAGTACCTGGAATGTTACGTCTCAAGCGTCCTATGCACCGTTACCGAAGGATGAGTACAAGCCTTTCTCAAATGTCCCCAATGTTCCGCAAGAAAGACTCGCAGATCGGATTCGGACCAGAATGGCCGCGGTTTGAACCCGCAACCGGAGCAAATGAGGGAAATGTCGCGAGCTTGAACATGAGGGTCAATACGACGGCCGCAGCCGATACATATAATGTCCCCTGCTACGAACCCAGTGGCGGAACATTCGCCGATAAACCTCAAGCCATCGGCGTCTCTTGAAATTTTCATATCTGTTTATCAGAGATTATTCGACTTAAATCGGTTGCCCCATCGGTAGCCGATCCTCGCGCAAAGGTTAGCTTTTCGGCCACGACTGGAAGTTGTGCCCTGACACTTGGTCTCGCAAGTTGATGCTGCATTTAACAAGGGGCGGAGACGCAGCATGCTGCGTCTCCACGTGGGGATTGTTTACGGTCCGAAGATTATCAGACATACGTGTCGCGGTTGTTTTACAATTTGCCGCGTTATCAGACATATGTACAACATTTGTCTATTGACAAAAGAGTATCCTATGTGCGATATTGAGGCTGGACTCTACGGGAGCGGCGCCGGCGGAGTCAGCAGCCAGCAACAAAAGCTGGGTGACCGGGGAAACCCGAAAACGGCCAGCAACCCTGTGGTCTGTGGCCTATCGTATGGGTCCCAGTTACCGCGGCCCTGAGGACCTGAAGTGTGAGCCGGCGGAGGCTCCATTTCGGCAGAAAAGCTCCTTGGTTCGGGGGCCGTGGTGTGCGAAAAAGCAGATAGCAATTGGCAGCTGGCAATTAGCTTTGTGTTTTAGCTGCGGTCCTCATTCCCGATCTGCAATCCCACGAAACAAAGCAAGACGCAGGCGAGGGCGCGACAAGAGCAATTGGCAACTGGCAATTAGCTCTGTGTTTTAACTGCGATCATCATTCCAGTCTTTAGCCGGATCGGATCGAATCCAGAACGAACACAGCCGAGGGCGGCTGTGCTCCACGAGTATTCGTAAAACCGAAAAATCAAAGTTCACCGGCAAGAGTGCCGGTGCCACAAAAACCGGTACTACAAAAGCTCGATCCAACGAAAGTAAGAGCATTCAACAATTCAAAAAATTCTAAGCCACCTCCGACAGAGGTGGCTTTTTTATTGGAGAAACAAATGATCAAAGTCAGCATGACAAAAGAAGAAGTCCTTGCCGCCATCCACGAGTGCGCCGCCCAGATTGGGCATGTACCCAGCCTCCCCGAGCTGGCAAAACTAACGAAGGTGCGGCGGCGGGTTGTCTTCACACATTTTGGTACTTATACAAAGGCCCTGCGCGCGTGTGGCCTGGAGCGCAGCGGCCCCGGATATGAAGTGAGCCCAGATGAATTGTTTCTGGACTGGGCATCCGTGACGCGTAGCCTGGGCATGGTCCCGTCGATGGGCGATTACGGGCTGAAGGGGCGGTACAGCGTGCGACCATTCTTACGTTGTTATCGGGGATGGAGGCAGGTGGCGGTGGGCATGCGGGAATACATACAGAAGGAAGGACTGGAAGGCGAGTGGGGCGACGTGCTGGACGTGATTACCCGCTTTCTTGAGACAGGAGGTAAGCGGGGATGGACGTCAGGACCGGGGATGGAGAAGCCCAAGTTCATGCAGGATGAGCCAGTTTACGGAGAACCGCTGATGCATCCGGTGATGAGCCATGGGCCGACAAATGAAATGGGAGTGCTGTTTCTGTTTGCCACGATGGCGCAGGAACTTGGCTTTAAAGTGATGCGGGTGCAAGCGGCATTTCCCGACTGCGAAGCCATGCGCCGGGTGGAGCCGGGACGGTGGCAGAAATCGCGAATTGAGTTTGAAAAAGAGAGCCGGAATTTTCTGGCGCATATGCATCCGGCGGCGCACTGCGATTTGATTGTGTGCTGGACGCACAACTGGAAGGAGTGTCCGGTGGAGGTGCTGGAGTTGAGCAAGCTGGTCAGGTTCAGCAATGGGTAATCGGCCAGGAAGCGCTCGCCGAAGATTTTGCGCAGATAAACGCAGATTAGAAATGCAGATTTGGAAGACGAAACGACAATCTCTCGCAATCCGATGCTTTCTACTTTCGATTCGCCAGAAATAGAAGGACATAAACATGTATTCAACAATACTCAGCACGCATTTTTCGTTGCCCCACCTGTGGCAGTCGCCACGCATCTAATGAACGAATAGCAATTGAAACCAATGGTTATTCAGGGCAGCAGATTTCTATTTGCCTGCCCGAAAGGATGGGGACCAATGAAGATTCATAAGGGTATGCGTATTCTGAGTTCAATGTTACTGATGGGCGCACTGGCCGCGCCACTGGGATTGCAGGCACAAGACCGCGATCGCGACGACCATCATGACCGCGACGATCGCGGAAAAAATCAGCGCGTCTATGATCGCGACCACAAGGACTATCACAATTGGAATGGCGACGAGGACCGCAACTACCGGCAATGGTACACGCAGAAATATAACGGCCGCGGGTATCGCGATTACAACCGGCTGAACCATCGCGATCAGACGGCCTATTGGAACTGGCGCCACCAGCACGGCGACGATCATCACGACAATGATCACCACGACAACGACCGCCGATAAACTCTACCTAATTTGATAGCAAGAAAGCCCGGAGCAAAACTTCGGGCTTTCTTTATTTGGCTGATTTGGCGGCGGCTTTGGTGGCAGCGGAGCGAGCGTTATCGGCGGCCTTGGCGGGATGTTTTCCAGGGGCTTTCGCGGGCATGTTCAGCGAGGTCTTCAGGGCACGGTTTCTTTCGCGCTTAGCGGCTTGCGATCGGTTGCGCGTGTTTTCGCGTGCATTGAGTTTGGGCATCGGTGCGGCTCCTTGAGTCTTGCGTTTGCGCTACGGGTTGAAACCTGAGCGCCAGCTCATATCCTACGCTGTTGCGCATGCGTGCGGTGGAAATTCGCGACAGTTACGCTATGCGCTCACGCGACAGCGCGGCATGTGCCAGAATAGTTCTAATGTCCGGCCTCTGCGAGTTATGGAGCAAAGAAGAATTCCGGCGCAGCCTGATCGCCGCGCTCCGTGGATGGAATAGCGCACTTACGGAAGGCTGGCCGGAGCAGCTTCGCGCTGCCGGCCTGCTGAAACAGATCTTCGATCGCTACGATTCCGTTTCACCTTCCGCCGAGCATCGCTCTGCGTACCCGTCGTCAGAAACACCTGTCCAAACACTGGATCGTCTGCTGGACTTTCCTTCACGACGGCTGGCGGTGTATGGCAGCCTGGCTCCGGGCAAAAAGAACCATCACGTGATTGCAGGAATGGAAGGAAGCTGGCGGAAAGCGGTGCTGCGCGGATCGTTACTGAATGAAGGATGGGGCGCGGGTGAAGGCTTCCCCGGCTTTCTATGGGACGGCGCGAACACACCGGTGGCCGCGCAGGTGTTTTCGTCACCCTGACCTGCCGCATTACTGGCCGCGGCTGGACGAATTTGAAGGCGCAGAATATCGGCGGATACTGACGCCGGTGGAGATCCTACCCCAGCAAGCCAAAGTCGGGCTTCCACCACGTCAGGCGAAAGACATGCCTCTCGGAGACCCCGGGCTTCCACCCCGTCAGGCGAAAGGCACGCCTGTCAGGGACCCCGGGCTTGCCGGGGACCCCGTGATCGAAGACGGAAAGATTGAGATTTGCAACGTGTATGCGTTGGCAAAGGCGGCTAGTTGACGTTTGGAAGGTAGGGACGAAAACGACCGTACGCCACCCAATGCGCCATTCGACCATTGGCCCGCCGCTTGTAACCGCTTGGATTCTCTGCCTTTAGAGCGCGGTAAAGGATGTTAATATAAAAAGCAGGACAGACATGCCATTAAAAACATTATTCCTGAATCCTCCGTCGTTTGAGAATTTTGACGGTGGCGCCAGCTCACGCTGGCCTGCCACCCGCGAGATTGAGTCTTACTGGTACCCGGTATGGCTGGCGTATCCGGCTGGAATGCTGGAGGGGTCGCGCCTGCTGGACGCGCCGCCGCATCATGTGTCGGCGGAAGAGACGATTGAACTGGGCAAGCAGTATGAGTTCCTGGTGCTGTTTACGTCCACCCCCGGCTTCCCCGGTGACATCAAGCTGGTCACCAAGATGAAAGAGGCGAATCCCAAGCTGAAGATCGCGTTTGTGGGACCGCATGTGACCACTCTGCCGGAACGGTCGCTGAATGAATGCCCGGTAATCGACTTTGTCTGCCGCCGCGAGTTTGATTACTCCGTGGTGGAGTACGCCAACGGCAAACCGCTAAGTGAGATTATCGGAATTTCTTATCGCGACGCGAACGGGAAAGTGGTACATAACGCTGACCGGCCGGATGTGATGGACCTGGATTCCCTTCCCGACGTCACCGATGTTTATTACAGGGATATGGACGTGCGCCGCTATAACGTGCCCTTTTTGCTTTATCCGTTTGTGGCGCTTTATACCACGCGTGGCTGTCCTGCGCAGTGCACGTTTTGCCTGTGGCCCCAGACCTTGAGCGGACATCCGTGGCGCAAACGCTCCACAGATTCCGTTGCCCGCGAGATGGCCAAGGCCAAGGAATATTGGCCCTATGTGAAGGAATATTTCTTTGACGATGACACTTTCAACATTCAGAAGGCTCGCACGGTGGAGCTCTGCGGCAAGCTGAAGCCCCTGAACATGACATGGTCCTGCACTTCGCGCGTCACCACCGACTACGAAACTTTGAAAGCCCAGAAGGAAGCCGGCTGCCGTCTTTTGATCGTCGGCTATGAATCCGGCGATCCGCAGATTCTGAAGAACATTAAGAAAGGCGCCACCGTGGAACGCGCGCGCCAGTTCACCAAGGACACAAAGAAACTCGGCCTGAAAGTCCATGGCGACTTCATCCTTGGACTGCCCGGTGAAAGCCGTGAATCGATCCGCCGTACTATCGATTTCGCCAAGGAGCTCGACGTGGAAACCATCCAGGTTTCCATCGCTCACGCGTATCCCGGAACTGAGATGTACGATTTTGCCAAGAAGAATGGCTTCATCGTCGGCACCGAGCGCATGGTTGACGATGGCGGCCACCAGGTTGCGCAGATCGAATATCCCGGACTCCCGCGCGAGCACGTAATGGAAATGGTCCACAAGTTTTACGACGAATACTATTTCCGTCCCAAGGCCGTCTTCCGCATTGTGCGCAAAGCCGTATTTAACGGTGAAGAACGCCAGCGTCTTTACAAGGAAGCCAAGTCATTCATGAAGCTGCGCGCCGCACGCAACAAAGCCACCAAAGACATTGTGGCCGCGAAGCAGAACGCCGCTGAAAAAACCCGCAGAGCTGAAGTCGCCGGAGACTAGTCTCCGGCGCGGCAGCGATAAGCGTCAGAACGCAAGGTCGCGTGATGGAACAGGACAAAGTTGGCAAAGCCCGGATCGTCGGGTACGGCATCGGATTGGCCGTTTTTATCGTGATTGCGGTTTGGAAGTTTCTGGTACGCTAAAATCGAGTGTCAACCCTGCGCCCGCGCGGGTTGTAGGCGGACATCCGAGTGAAGTTCAAGAAAATCTTCATCTATCTGGCCATCGCTTGCTGCAACGGCACTGGCGACGTGCTGCTCAAGCGCGGCATGGACAACCTCGGAGAAATCCATCTCAATCACTGGACCCACATCTTCAACGCATTCATCGATCCCTGGATCGTCATCGGCATTCTTTTTCTTGCGGGATTTTTCTACGCCTACCTTACCGCTCTCTCCTGGGCTGACCTCACTTATGTTCTGCCTGCGACAGCCTTCGGCTACGTGGTCACCGCTTTCCTCTCTCGTTTTTTCCTTCATGAAGCGGTGAGTCCGTGGCGATGGGCGGGAGTCCTGCTGATTACCTGCGGCGTCGGCCTGGTGGCGCGCGGGCCTTCGCTCACAGAACGGCACCAGAAAGATGCGTCGATTGCTGCCGCCAAGGAGCAACATGAACTCGCTTAAGCTCTGGGTCGCCATCGGAATGCTGGTGCTGGCTTCCAGCGCGGGTGACGTGATGCTCTCCGCTGCCATGAAGCGCATCGGCGACCTTGATGCCATTCGCATCAGGAAAGGTCTGCTGGCGGTAGTCGGCCATGTAGTCCGCGAAAAGCTTTTTCTGCTGGGGCTCTGCTGCCTGATTTTCAGCTTCTTCTGCCTGCTGACCGCGCTCTCCTGGGGCGACGCCAGTTTGGTTGCGCCGGCCTCCGCTTCACTCACCTACATCTGCTCGGCCATTCTGGCCAAATTTCTGCTGCATGAAAACGTCGACCGTCGCCGCTGGCTCTCCGCCGCACTGGTCTGCGTAGGCGTTCTGTTGCTGGTTAAGTAGGTTCTGAACTCCCAAACGCAGCGATAACCCCTTCCTGGGCGATTGCCGCCCTAAAGGTGGATTAGATCTTACAAAAAACATCCCCAATCCAGCCGCGACAAACTTCACCTTTGACCGGAAGACTGTCATATACTTAGTGCCGATTTTGCGCAATCGCCGGTCGCCCAGCACGGAAAGGTCTTCCTGACAGTAGGGAGGAATCGCTGCTTCGCGTATGAAAGATATTGGCCCTCTCACAATTCTTCTTGCCTTCTTTTGCATTGGATACGGGTTCGGAGTTCCCGCCCTGCATGCCGAGGCGGCTCCCCCACCGGAAGTAACAGCCACTGGTGGCGTGTCTGCTCCGCTTATTGCAAAAGACGAGGACTTGCGTTTCTGGATCACCATCCAGAACAAAACGCCATCTGATCTATCCCAGATTCGATTGACGCAGTTTCCAGACGGATATCAGATCACAGAGGTTTGCTTTTTTATTCCGCAACCTGACCCGGCGTCCCCAAAGCAAGATAAACCGTGCGCCAATCCACAACAGCTCGCCGATCGCGATATCACAATGCCACTTGTGATTTCAGCGGGCCAGAATCTTACCGGCGGCGGCAGACTCAAGCCTTACAACACCCATAAAAAGGAAACTTTGACGTTGGTGCTCGAATGGACCGTCACGGGTAAACCGTCTTCGTCCGTCACGGTCGCCCTGGGAGAGAATCAAGTACAAAACGGCTGGCAGGATTGGTCGAGTTCCTGGCTCTATCAGGTGGCGCAGTTGGCGAAAGACCTGGCGCTCCCTATCGTCCTGCTTGGACTCGGGACTTGGTTGAACCTCTCCACCAAGAAAAGAGATGCTAGAGCGGAAACGTTGAAGTTGATGCTTCCGGTCAGCCACAAATATGCTGCCAAGTATTACCTACCGCTTTCTCGTGCAACCGAGCGTGCTGTCGCTGCCCTGTATGAGACAACCGAACAGCTGCAACTCACAACAAGCCCTGTTACAAACCTGGCGTCGCTCGACTCGGCCCTGCGGAAGTCCTTCTTCTATGTGTTGCTGACAGAGAGAAATATGGAAGGCCTGCGCAAACAAGTTGGAGGTTGGTATTTCAAAGACTTATGTGGGGAGACCTTGGCGTCCGCCTGTATCAGAAAATTCGAGGAGTTGCTGGGCCCCGATACTGACGATCTCTCCTTGGCTATGCAACGTCTGGTTAATCAACTGTCGAAAACTGAAACATATGAGTCATTCCTTGCCGGGTTCTGGCCCCCATTCCCCGCTAGCCCACTGAGTGTGAAAGAGATCGACGCCCAAAGAGCCTGGCTCGGTTTTGAAGCATGGGTTCTGACGGATGCGGTCCGCCAAAAGGCGATTCAATACCTCAGCGCATTGACTGTAATTCTGGATTTTGAAGCAAATCGGCCCTACAAATACTGGTACGACAAGATGGGCAAGCTGGAACTAACCAGGCTCAACAAAAACAAGCCTGTTCCCAATTACGTCAATGTAAAGGAGACGCTGCTGAATTGCGCTTCTGAAGATTGGAGCAGGGAAAAAATAGAGGAATACCTCAAGGGGTGAGGCTCCGGATCCAACGTTTCCAATTCACTTATACAGGTATTTTAGTAGCCATAGTGCCCTCAGTCTTTCCCATGATTATGGTCTCTTTAATCCCGGAATGCAACACTCTCTTTTCAACTGCATACGAGGCACTTTCTCTGTTCATTAGATGCACATGCGAGCGATAATTATTCATATTTAACTCGCTTATAATCATAAGTTTACAGTCAATTGCCCTACTTCCAGAAAGACCCGCAGCTAACCTTGAGTTTCTGGGGCTGTCAAAGAAGCCGCCTTTTACCCCGCTTCCTTCTGAAAATGCTTCAAGACTGCCTGCGCCTGGCTTTTCGTCAGCACGGCTCCCAGCGCTGCGGCATCCGCCTGTTGCACAGCGCGGACGCTGCCAAAGTGCTGCAGCAATCGCTGTCGGGTGAGTTCGCCCACGCCGGGAATCTCCAGCAGTTCAGAGTTGCGGTCGCGCATCTGCCGGCGCTTGCGATGGAATGTCACGGCAAATCGATGTGACTCGTCGCGCACCATCTGCACCAGATGCAGCACCGGGGAATGACGGTCCAGCACGACCGGATCGTCTTCCTGGCCAAAAACGTAGATGATCTCTTCTTTCTTCGCGATCGCCGCCAGCGGCTGGTTGGTGATGCCCAGTTCCTCCAGCGCCTGGGCTGCGGCGTGCAGTTGCCCCAGCCCGCCATCGACTAGCACCAGACTCGGAAAGGTCTGGCTTTCGTCCCGCAGGCGTTTGTAGCGGCGCGTGACCACCTCGCGCATCGACGCAAAATCGTCCACCCCGGTCACCGTCCGCACAATGAACTTGCGATATTCGCTCTTGTTCATCTTGCCGTCTTCCCATACCACCATGGAAGCCACAGTCTCCGATCCTTGGATGTGCGAGATGTCAAAGCATTCAATGCGCTTGGGAATGTCCGGCAGGCCGAGCGCATCCTGTAACGCTTCCTGGACGGCCCTGGCTTGCGGCTTCATTACCCGGAAACGCTGATCGAATGACTGCTTGGCGTTCTGCGCCGCCAGGTCGATAAGGGACCGTTTTTCCCCCCGTTGCGGCACCAGTATCTCCACCTTGCTGCCGCGTTTTTCCGAAAGCAATTCTTCCAGTTCCGAGCGGTCTTCAAAATCCACCGGCGCCAGGATGTCGCGAGGGACGTATTGCTGGTCAATGTAAACCTGCTTCATCAGCGCGGAGAAAAACTCTCCCGGATGAAACAAAGAAGTTTGTAGACCGTGGCCGCCCTCGGCCTCAACAAGATGTGGACCACAGGCGCCCTCGCCTGTGCTGTTCGCAGCCGGGGGCGCCTCCACCCCAGAGCGCGCAAAACCGGCGCTCTCTGGGGACCCCGGCGACTGCGCTCCATCTGTTGCTGTTATTTCTTCGGCAACCGGCGCGGCAGTCTCCGGCAACTCATCCCAGAAGAACTCACGTCGATCGAGAATCTTTCCGCCGCGCAGGTGAAAGACATTCACGGCCAGCATGTCATTTTCATAGTGATAGCCAAAAACGTCCTGATCGTCGCCTTCGGCGGCGGCCATGCGCTGTTTTTCCTGAAGCTGGGCGACGGTGGATAGCATGTCGCGGTATCGCGCTGCGCGCTCATATTCCTGCTGCACAGCCGCCTCGTCCATGCGGACGCGGAGCGATTTTGCCAGGTCAGTCTGCCGGCCTTCCAGCAAAAGCTTTACATCATTCACGGCTTCCAGATAGGCCTGCGGAGTGGTCAGGTCCTGCACGCAAGGCCCCAGGCACCGCTTGATGTAAAACTGCAAACACGGCCGCAAATGGTATCGCGTGAGATCAACCTTGCAGGAGGGCACAAGAAAACTGCGGTGGATCAGGTCAACGATCCGGTAAGCCAGGTTCCCGGGAAAATATGGGCCGTAATAATTGCTGCCGTCTTTCCGCAGCCGCCGCGTCACATAAACGCGGGGAAAGCGTTCGCCCAGGGTCAGCTTGATATAAGGATAAGTCTTGTCGTCGCGCAGAAGGATGTTGAAACGCGGCTTCTTCTGCTTGATGAGATTATTCTCAAGCGCCAGCGCCTCTTTGTTGTTATCAACGACGATGTAATCAACGTCCACCGCCTCGCGCAGCAGGCTGCCCGTCTTGGCATTGGCCTCGCCCACGCCCTCCTGAAAATAGGACCGCACCCGGGCGCGCAGGTTCTTGGCCTTGCCTACGTAAATGACCTCGCCCTCGGCGTTTTTATATAGGTAAACTCCCGGCCGGAGCGGGATTGTCCGAATTTTCTCTGTCAGATCCATTGGGGGAAAGCTGAGGCTTACTACCTAGATTCTTCCTATAAGGCCCTGGGTGCGTAAAATTTCTACTGTCAGACGCCGTGGCTCACGCAGATAAGGCCCTCAGGAAGCAGTCAACCTATTGATTATAAATCATTTAGAATAAAGTTGTCCTGTTCAGTGCTATGGCACCTCAGTTGCTCTTATCCAGAGTGACTTTATAGGCGGCAACACCCTGCGCCGCGTTGGGTCTTAAGGAGCTTCCCCCATGAATTTGAAATCAAGTCTTTTGGTTCTGCTGGCCGGCACATCTCTGATGATCGGCACTGGCTGCACTACGAAGAATTATGTGCGCAAGCAGACCCAGCCAATCGTCGAAAAATCCAATGAACTTGACGCCAGAACGGCCAAGAACAACGCTGCCATTCACGATGTCGATACCCGCGCAACCTCCGGGATCGCAGGCGCGAACACCAAGGCAGGCGAGGCCGACACCAAGGCGCTGGACGCCCGCAATCGTGCAGACCAGGCCCAGACGCTGGCAACGCAGGCTAACACCCGCGCTGACGCCCTGGCCAACCAGGTCGCCAATCTGGATAACTACCGCCCCGTGGCTGAAACCTCGGTTCATTTCGCCTTCAATAAGGCTGACCTGACCGCCAAGGCCAAGACCGCCCTGGACCAGCTGCTGGCTGAAGTCCCCAACACCAAGGGTTACCTGGTGGTGGTGGAAGGCGATACTGACTCCGTTGGTTCGGCAAAATACAATTACCAGCTGAGCGAGCGCCGCGCTGATGCCGTGGTGCAATATCTGTCTTCCAAGAGCATTCCGGCACATAAGATCTACCTGATCGGAATGGGCAAGGATAAATACACCGCTGAGAACACCACCGCCGACGGACGCGCCAAGAACCGTCGCGTGGAAGTTCGTCTGATGACGAACGTTCTGGGCCAGGAAACGCCAAGCTCTGCGCAGAGTACCTCTCCTAACCCGAGCCGGTAGTCTCTCCCTCCCCCGGGACACTTGCGCAGAAACAGAGGCCGCCAGATATTCTGGCGGCCTTTGGTTTTTACCCTGGAAATCCGCTCCTGCAAGATTCCTCCCGCTGGACAGCGGTGCAAATTCGTATCCTTCTCTTCATTTACACTTCGCACTCCTTCTGTCCATACCTCATTGCACAATGTAGTGTGTCTCTCTTAAAGTGAACGTCATCCCGAAGGGCGTCAGCGAGTCCCGCGCCGTCATCAGCGGGCGAGTAGCCCTGAGGGACCTTTTGCTTAGCATGGAAAAGTTTTCATACGTTTACATGATGGGCAGCACTTCACGCCGTGCGCTGTACACCGGAGTAACAGCGCCTCTCTATTTGCGCGTTTGGCAGCACAAGAATAATCAGGGCGGATATTTCACCTCTAAATACAAGTGCTATCGTCTGGTTTACTTTGAGCAATTCACGAATGTGGAAGTTGCAATAGAGCGCGAAAAAGAAATCAAAGGCTGGCGCAGAGAAAAGAAGGACAAACTTGTCGAATCAGTGAACCCGCGTTGGAAAGATTTGGCTGCAGATTGGTATCCAAAGGGACTCCTGAAGGACGGAGTTCCAGTTTGGTAAACAAAAACATAAGGTCCCTCAGGGCTACTCACCCGCTGAAGAAAACGCGGGCTCGCTCACGCCCTTCGGGATGACGAATTAGTGTTACGACGTTTGACTTCTCGCCCCTGTGGTCAACCAGACCCGCAAGATTGCTCGCGTCATTCGATCTTCCAATAGAATATTAGCTATGAAACCCCGCTCTCATATTGTTGCCGTCATACTGTTCTTTGGCTCATTGCTGTTGATTCTGCCTGCCCGGGCCGCAGCGCAAGGCAGCAGTCAGGACGACCAGCCCCATATTCAGCCGCGCAACTCCCCCACGCCGACTCCCACTCCCACACCGCGCGCCGGGCAACCCTCGCAGAAGCCCCAGGACCAGTATGAGCGCCCGCCCTTTCCTGGTGATGTCACTAAGCCACAGGCCAACGAGCCTTCACCTAAGCCGAGTGACGACAAGTATGAGCGTCCTCCCTTTCCCGGTGACGTCTCAAAGCCACAGGCCAACGAACCTTCACCCAAGCCGAGTGACGACAAGTACGAGCGCCCGCCTTTTCCCGGCGATGCACCCGGCACCAGTCGCACGGGCGGCAGCGTTACGGGTGAGAGTTCCAGCAAGGATTCGCAAATAGACACGGAAAACCACTCGGCCAAGGAAGAGCCGGCATCTCCGGCCGAAGACCCATCCGTACTGACCCCATGGGACCCGCACAAGGCCGCGAAGGACGTTGAAGTCGGCCAGTACTACCTGAAGCTGAAGAATTACCGCGCTGCGCTGGAGCGCTTCAATCACGCGCTCACCTACAAGGCGAATGACGCGGAAGCCATCTTCGGCCTGGCCATTACGCAGGAAAAGCTCGATCTGCTGTCGCTGGCCGACCAGAACTATCGCAAGTATCTGGAAATCCTCCCGAACGGCCCCAGGTCAAAAGACGCACAGGACGGGTTGAAGCGCGTGGCGCCGCACGTGGCAATGCGCAATCCCGTAGACCTTAATTCCGATCCTGTGCAGGTCGCCGCTCATGACATCAATGTGGGCGAAACTTATCTGGCGGCCAATAACTTTGATAGCGCTCGTGAGCGCTTTGAAGACGCCCTGCGGCTTACCCCGGACAATCCCCTCATCTGGTTCCGGCTGGCGCAGGCCCTGCAGGGCATGCAGAGACTCGATCCGGCGCGGCTTTATTATCAGGAAATACCTTGAGGCCCAGCCCAAAGGAAAGTTCGCGAAAAACGCCAAAAAAGCGATTTCGCAGATTGACTGGGTCTTGGGTAAATAAGAACGGGCAAGCGAATCCGGGAAGCGAATTATTCCTTGCGCAGAAAGCTTCCTGAACTTGCGTCCACCAGGACGGTAAGTTTGCCGATCGAGTCGCTGCCGTAGATCACATGCCAGCGTAGCTGGTTTGACTGCACGTCAAAATCCAGCAGGTATCCCACATTCACTTTGGCGTCTTTCTCAAGCAATTGCTTGCCACCATGCTTTTGCGCCACTTCAAAGGCCTGGTCAGTATCCACCTTGAGAAAGTTCAGATCAAACGGGCGCGAGGCGCGGTTTGCCGCATTGTAGGTATCTTCCACGCCATGGTTCACGCCCCGTGGCGTGTCATCGGTGGCCATTCCAGCCCAGGTAAAAGGCTCCGATTTCTGCCGCCCCGGCGAGGCAAACAGCGCGCGCCAGAAATTCGCTTTGCCGTCGTGCCCGTTGCTGCCTTTCAGGTTGGTCGATTCCAGGCGCACTGGCATCGCATCAGCAGACCAGCCCCGAGCCGGCACCAGCATTCTCTGCAACGCGAAACGTCCTGTTTCAGTCTGCGCGGTTGCCGGAGTTTCCGTGCTGCTGGTTGGAGCCTTCGCTGGTTCCGAACTGCAACCGATGCATATTACTGCCAGGGCCAGAAGAGCGTGCACACAGATTTTTTTGATAGTTGTCATTTTGTCTGAGGTAACCAGAGTCAATTCATTCTAGCCGCAGCAGCCTCAGGAACGGATGTACGAAGGTGCATGTATCGGGCAGGGTATCTGGTTTATTACTCGCTGGGAATTCCCGATTTGCGGGCCTGCTCCTGCAGGTCTTCCAACTTTTTCTGGGCGGCATCCAGCGCCTGCTTCTTGCCGTTGATCTCTTCCTGTTCTTTGCGTGTGTCTTCGGCGAACTTGGCCTGGTCGCGCAACATTGTGCCGGCATCGCCGTAATAAGCTGCTGCACGCAGCCGCGCTTCGCGCTGCGCTATGTCCAGCTCGCGCTGCAATGTGCCGATCTCTTTCTTCTCTGCATCAACCTGTTTCTTCAGATCTTCATTCTTTTGTTTCTGGGAATCCGCCGTATCCTTTTTCGCGTCCTTCGTGTCAGTGCTCTTGTCATCGGCTTTTTTGGCGGTCTCTGGCTCGCTGCCGGTGGAAGTCACGGAATTGTGCGGCATGCTGTCATCATCCAGTTTTACCGCGCTCGCACTGGAGTGTTTTTTGGCGCGATTGGCGCGAGCAACATCGCCTAAAGATTGCGCGAAAGATTGCTGGACAAATGCTGCCGCGGCAAAAAGGCACAATACAAACATCAAAGAAAGCTTTTTCATAAATGCAATCAACCCTTGAATCGTACTTCCCTATTATTCTACAGCTCTGGCACAGACCATTCTCATGCTTTCCGGGGGCGGAAACGATAGGGTAAACGCTGTATCAGACTGAAGTAACCCCTGGTGCTAGCGGATTCTCCCAAGCCCGGAGACGTTCACGTACCACTGGACGAGAGCTGTCCCCCAAAAGGCCGAAACCAGGGCAGCTATTCCCAGGAACACGCCGAACGGAATCTCAAAGTTCCGGTAGATCAGGATAGCGGAGTTCCAGGCCCGGCTGCGCGATACGCCGGCCGCTTCCGAGCGGTGCGCCCTGCGTCGCCGCAAAAGGCGTTTCAGCCATACCCACAGAATCAGGAACATACCAAAGAGGCTTCCGATCAACGATCCCAGCAGCAACACCAGCAGCGTGAGCTTCACGCCCAGAAACGCCCCGATCAACGCCATCAGCTTCACGTCGCCACGGCCCATGCCTTCCACGCCGCGCACCGCCTCATACAGCAGCGCCACACCCCATATAAATGCCGCTCCCAGCACCGCGCCGGCAATGGAGTTGATCAAGGAGAGAATGCGCCAGTTCTCCAGCGACGGCAGAAAGTAACGCGCCGGCCCTTCCAGCGGAACCAGTAAACTGAATGCCACGCCAACAACCATTCCCGGCTTTGTCAGCAGGTCCGGCAGCAGCTTGGTTTCTGCATCGGTAAAAATCAGTCCAATTAACAGAAAAGACAGGACGCATAGTTTCGCTGCGATCAGGTATTCGTTCGCAGTCACGTCGATCGGCCACTGGTGAACGATGAGGCGTGCCATGGCCGGCGCGCTGAGATAAGAGACGGCAAAAAGCGCGCCGGTCAGCAATTCCACTCCCGCATAGCGCGGTGAGATAGGGGCTCTGCACTTGCGGCACTTACCGCCCAGAATCAGCCAGCTCAGCACCGGAATATTGTCATATCCGGCGATCGGGGCTTCGCATGCCGGGCAAGCTGATCGCGGACTTACCACGGAAATCTCCCGCGGCATGCGGTAGATGCACACATTCAGAAAGCTGCCAAAGACCAGCCCAAATAGAAAAAACGCTGTGGCAAGAAAATAGACGTTTCCGGCAAGATCAAGAGTATTCAGGGCTCGCTCCGCTTCAATGTGGCTCGAAGGGAGATTATAAGGAAGATTTGGTAATTGAGTAATTTGGTAATTGAGTAAATGAAGAACTGCTGGGCCAGCACCTTTGCGCGGCTGGTTCGCAATCGATACCCATCAAATTTTGCTTTTAAAATTTACCCATTTACCAATTGCCCTCAGTGTTCATCGGGAATCCGCAGTATGTCTCCTGCCAAAGACGGCAGTTGCGGGTTTGACGGGGGCAAATCTCCGATCCAGTTGATCTGTTTGCGATTCGCCAGACGCATCTCGGCATCAAACGACTTCCAGCCTGCTCCGTTCTGCTCGCGGATGGCCATGTTAAAGCCTATCTGATTCGGATCCTGCTCAGCCTCGGTCCACTCCAGCAGTGACGCCTCAAGGTCTTCCGCAATAGCTTCGTGGGGCAACAGGCAGAGGATCCATTGATTGCGCGCGTTCTGTGCATATGCGCCATTGCTCACGCCAGGCACGGCGTTAATCACCTTCGCACCATGTTCTTTTGCGACTTTTACTGTTTCGTCCCGCGAGCCGTGGTCCACCACAATGCATTCGTCGCACTGGCGCAGTGAATCCAGCGCGCGGCCGAGTGAGCGAGCGTTGTCACACGTGTGGATTAAGGCGCTGATCTTTGTTTTAGCCATCAGGTCGTTTTAGCCTATTGGGTTTAATCGTTCAAAGGTATGATGCCGGATTCGCTGTGGACGAAATCTTGAATATCTCCGCGGCGAGGCCGGCTTGCGTGCCGAGCCGCCCGCATCAGGAGCGCGAGGGTGAAAGCCAAGGATTGCTCTCTAGCGGTTTGGAGCGAAGCGACAAGATGATCTAACTCTCGCGGCGAGGCCGACTTGCGTGCCGAGCCGCCCGCATCAGGAGCGTGAGGGTGAAAGCCAAGGGGTCGCTCTCTAGCGGTTTGGAGCGAAGCGACAAGATGATCTAACTCTCGCGGCGAGGCCGACTTGCGCGCCGAGCCGCCCGCATCAGGAGCGCGAGGGTGAAAGCCAAAGGGTTGCTCTCTAGCGGTTTGGAGCGACGCGACAAGAAAAAAGATGACGCCGCCACGAATGGCGGCGTCTGTCCTTCTGTGAGCGATCTCTTATTGATTCATCGCTGACTTACTGGCTCCCGGCGTGACGGTGATAGGGCCCTGCAGTTGGAACGCGATCACCGCTTCCGGACGCAGGATGATCTGCTGTCCCTTGGTGGCTGCGGAAACGCCCGTTCCCGCGCCTGCGCCCGCTGCTGCGCCAATGGCTGCGCCTTTACCGCCGCCAAAGATTCCGCCCAGCACCGCGCCCACGGCCGCGCCACCGCCAACTTTCGCCGCCGTAGACTTGCCACGGCCATTGCCGGACTTCGTCCACTGGCTGGTCTGCAAGCTGTAGGTTTTGCCGTTCATCGTAAGCTTGGTAAGTTCCAGCGTCAGCACGGATTGTCCCGCGAAACGCCCTGCCGACTTCACTTCCACCACGCGGCCTTCTACATCGGCCGTGGTGGGAATGGCTGTCTCTTCGCCAATGGTCACCGGCGCTGAGATAGATCCATGAAACACATCGCCAACCTGCGCCTTCTCTGAATCCACTTCATCATTCAGGCGCACGCTGATCTGAGTTCCAGAGGGCACGGTAATTTTCTGCGGCGGCGGTACCGGGGTTGGAGCTGGCGGAGCAGTCGATTGCGATGAGTCATAGCTGCTGCCGGCTCCGCCGGAATTGGTTCCGCTGCTGCTGTCAGCCGGCACCGTAGTGCGCAAACCGTTATCGCCACCTTTATTGCTGGCTGACTTGCTGGAAGACGAGCGCGAACTGCGATAACGCGTGCTAGGTGAAGGATGCCGCTCTTCCCTTACCGGAGGCGGAGGATTCAGGTTCGGCTGACTTTGTGCCTGCGCTGTCTGGTCCGCCCCAGAAGAGGCCGGCGCCACTTCCAGATTGTTCACTACCGTCTTCACGCCTTCAATCTGTGCCGCATCGTTGGCGGCTGCGGTGCGCGCGGCTTCACTCGCCACGGTTCCCGTGAGCGTCACTGTCCCGTTATTGGCGTTGATATTGAGTTGCTTATCGGGGATGCTGCCGTCCCCATTGATCTTGTTCTGCACATCGGAAGCCACTTGCGCATCCGGGCGCACGTGTGAGCAGCCAGCCGCTAACAGTGCCATGGCAATCAGGACCACCGAAAGATTTCTCTTCATGACCATTCACTCCTCTAAATTTGGTGGCGTATACCGGGTTAGATGCGGAGCAGCTGGATTCGACTGCTCAAACCTGTAAAATTTTGTAAAATCAGTCACTTACAGCGTACGCCAGAGCAGATTCACTCGGCCAGAGGTCCAGATCTGCTACCTTCCATTTTAACCCCGCGCAGGCGCCGCAGTTGCTGAATTCAGCCCTAGGGGTACCCGATAAATCAGCTTAATTCCTGGCTGCGACCGCACCCTTTGAATCCCTTCGGACTCAAGCCAAAAATGCGTTTCATCGGCCCTATATCGCAAGTGGAACCCTCACGCAGCATGCGCAGCTGGTCCACTGTGACGGGCGGATTCTTCAGCAGTTTTTGCATGACGGTCGCGCCAGCCACCATCAATGGCATTGGAATATGTACCGCCGGCTTGCGAATACCAGCGCAGCGTGCGATCTCAGCCAGCACCTCGTTCAGCGTCAACTCGTCCGCGCCGCCAAGATCGAGCGTCTGGTTTGTCGCGGCTTCATACGGTCAGAGCGCGCGACAAAGCAGGTCGTCACGTCTTCAACAGCAATAGGCCGGAATTTTGGCGTGCCGTCACCGGGTACCGGACGAAAGAGCGGAGCCGAGCGCATTGTCGCCATCATCTGCGTCACAAAACCATCGCCTTCGCCAAAGATCAGTGAAGGCCGCAGGATGCAAAATGGTATCCCGCTGCTGCCGAACTTCTTCTTCACCCTTCCACTTGGTGGTTTGGTATGCCGCCACGCCATCGGCGCGCACACCCAGCGCCGACATCTGCACAAAGCGCTTGATCCCCGTCCGCTTCGCCGCTTCCACCACATTGCGCGTACCCAGATGATGCACGCGCTCAAAAGTATTCGTTCCCTTCTCCATGATAATGCCCACCAGATGGATGACCGCGTCACAGCCCTGCATGCCTTCATCAAGGCCAGTTCCCTCAACTATGTCGCCGTGAACCCACTGGAAATCATCTTTCTCCGATGTGTTCAGTGTGGGCTAACAAGCGCGCATTCTGCCCCGGCAGACCCCTAATTGCGCTCGCACAGCATGGCCTTCCACCAGCAATCGCTCCACCATGTTCCTGCCAACAAAGCCGGTTGCGCCGGTGAGGAAAACTTTCATTGGTTAATTGTAGACGCGTTAGCAATGGCGACACTGTCTGTCTCTGTCATGCTGAGCGCTGATCGAGCGGAGCCTCGCGATGCGAGAGCAAGTCGAAGCATCCCGAGAATATCAATCTTTTCCATGCCGCATCAGAGAGTTCTCTAGAAGGTCTTTTGTCTTTGCTTTTCAAGTCACTTCTCGTGAACCCGCCCGCAGAATTGGCCCAAAAGCCGTCCAATATGATAAAAAATCCGTTCCCCTTTTTATGTCCCTTCGAGTCGCGCGTGGCGTCTACAATCCGGAGAAAGATCGCTTTCACTACTACGTCTCGTTCAAGCCCACGCTTGATCCCACTGACGAAGAACGGGGCGTGGAAGTCAGCCACTCAGTGGAAGTTGCGCTCTCCGTCACCGAGACCGGCGAGCTTGCCGATCTGGCTTTCAGTCTGCCTCAGCTCTGCCGCAGCAGCAGGTCCCTTGAATATCTCAATCGGACCCACTCAGCCACGCTGGTCGATGAGAAAGTCTTTATCACCGTCCCTGGTTTGAACGGGGACTCCGTGCTTCAGGGTAAAGGGACGCTGGAACTGGACGCGGCGGGCCGGATCATGGGGCTTGATATCAACTAGCGTCGGCTCGCAAGCTTGATTCTTCAGGTCTAATAAGGCGGATCGAGGACGTTTTTTATCGAAAACCAGAGTCTCTCCTTTCGGAAACCAGAGTCTCTGCCTTACTTTTCACTCTCGATGAGGTCAATTTATTTGACCGCCTTAGTTCTCCGTAGTACCCTGCGCTTCATCCCGATATCCCTCTCTCTCTCAAGGCCTTAACCCCTCAAACCCCTCTGAATCCAGCTACTCTGCTTGGTTTGTGTCGGGTAACACTCTCAAGCACCCTAAGCGTCCTTACCGATTCTTTACGAAGGCGGGCTCCCTCATAGTGCCTTCATGACGAACCGATCAAAACTCACAACCATCGCAAGTAAGTTGTCCGTCGCGTTGGCGCTATTCATTAGCGTGTCCGCGTTTGCTCAGGTCCCCCGCTCGAAACACGTGTACATTGTGGCGGAAGAAAACCGCAGTTATGAACGGGTCGTCGGCAGCGCCGCCATGCCATACCTGAACAGCCTTCTTGCCAGGGGCGCCGTGGCCACGCAGTTTTATTCCAACGAACACGGCTCTCTGGAAAACTACCTGATTCTTACCTCGGGCCAGTACCTCACGCACAACAATGACACCTTGGCGGTCTTCAACGTGGATAACATTGAGCGCCACCTGCTGACCAATGGCATGACGTTTAAGTCCTATGCGCAAACTCTGCCGTTTGCCGGCTATACCGGGCTTTACTCCGGCGCCTACATGAAGCGGCACGCTCCGCTGCCGTATTACACTGACATGGCGAATAGCAGCCTGATCAAGAACCATGTTTCCACCACCGAACTAGCCAAGGACATTGCCAACGGCACGCTGCCCAATTTCGCCTTCATCACACCTGACGGCAACAATGACATGCATAATTGCAGCGCGAATCTGAACATCTGCTTTGCCGCCGCGGACAATTTTCTGAAGAACACCATCGGCCCGCTGCTGGCCAGCGCGCCATTTCAGCCCGGTGGCGACGGCGTGCTCATCATCTGGGCAGATGAAGCCGACCTTGGTTCTGACAATCGCTGCAGTGCTACCGTGTTGACCGGATGCGGCGGACACATTCTGGTGGCGATGATTGGCCCTCAGGTGAAAGCTGGCTATGAATCGACAACAACTTACCATCATCCCAGCGTCCTGCGCACCGTGCTGGAAGCCATGGGAACCACGGCGAACTTCCCTTCCGCCGCCAACACCGCCCCTGATATGCGTGAATTCTTCAAGGGCAATGGCGGAGGTACTGTCCCCCCCACCACCGCGGCCGCGGTCCACGTTTCTTCCCCCACCACCAGCACAGTCACGGGACCGAGCGTAAGCCTGGCGGCAAATGCCACCGCGCCCAATCCGGTTACCTTCATGCGAATTTACGTGGATAACGTCAGCGTCGCTTCCGCTTCCGTAAGCCACATTGCCGCCACAATCAGCATGGCCAAGGGAACTCATTCAACCGTCTTCCAGGCATGGGACAGCAAGGGCAACGTCTACAAAACAAGCAAAACAATCACCGTGCAGTAGCCTTCCGTCGAGACAAACGCACAACCGCCAGGGACACGAAGACCACAAAAGGAATAAGCAAAATTCCCTTTGTGCGCCTCGTGTCCCTGTTTTCTGTTTGCAGGGGCTCAGGCTAGAATCATCGCGATGGTCCACTCCCAGCTCTCCGGCTTTGTTCTTGCAGGCGGCAAAAGCACGCGCATGGGCCAGGATAAAGCTAGTTTGACCCTGAACGGGCCAACGCTGCTGGAGCATGCTCTGGCGGCTTTGCGGGAAGTTTGCCGAGACGTGGCCATTCTGGGGAGACACGACTTATACGGCACGCTGGCGCCGGTTTATGAAGACATCTTTCCCGGATGCGGGCCGCTTGGTGGCATCCATGCCGCGCTCTCAAGCTCGAAAACGCAATTCAACCTCATCATCGCCGTGGACACACCGTTTCTGGCTCCCAAGTTTCTTGCTTATCTTGCCGATAGGGCAATTGACTCCAGCGCCGTAGTCACCACGCCGGAGATTGACGACTACACCCAGCCGCTCTGCACGGTTTACTCGCTCGACTTTCTCACCATCGCGGAGCAAGCCTTGCGGCTGGGTAATTACAAGATTGTGCCGCTCTTTCCCAAAGACCGGACCCTCGTGATCAAAGAGGCGGAACTGCGGCGGTTTGCCTTCGCCGCTGATATGTTTGAAAATCTAAACACGCCTGAGGACCTGGCGCGCGCGCGCCGCCGCTTCTCCGGTCAGGACACATGAGCCATTTTCCTCAAAATATTGATCCGGAGCAGAAACCGTACGTCGAGTTCCAGCACGTCTATAAAGCGTTTGGCGATCACAAGATATTGGAAGATGTAAGCTTTCAGGTCTTTCCCGGCGAAACACTCTGCATCCTGGGCCGCAGCGGCGTAGGCAAGTCCGTTTCACTTCATCACATCATGGGCTTTCTCAAGCCGGACTCAGGCCGCGTGATCGTTGCTTCTGAGGACATCACCAACTCAACGGAAGCTCATCTGGAGCAGATTCGAAAAAAGGTGACCATGGTTTTCCAGAACGGCGCGCTTTTCGATTCGCTCACCGTCGGCGAAAATGTTGCTTTTCCGCTGCGCGAGCGCCACGATCTGGATGAAGACCAGATTTACCAGATCGTTGACGGCCTGCTGGACATGGTGGGCGTGAAAGCCATGCGCGATCTTCTTCCCTCCGACCTTTCCACCGGGATGAAGCGCAGCGTGGCCATCGCCCGCGCACTCTCAGCGCAGCCGGAATGCATTCTTTACGACGAGCCCACCACCATGGTCGATCCGCTGATGGCGCAGCTTCTGGGCGACTTGATCCAGAAGCTGAAAGTCCAGCTCAAGCTCACCAGCATTGTGGTAACGCATGACATGCGCCTGGCCAAAAAACTGGCCGACCGCATCGTGTTTTTACATGACGCGCGAGCTATTTTCGTGGGATCGGTGCGTGAAATGGAACGCTCCACCGAAGAGGTGGTACAGGAATTTCTCAAGCTGGATGAGTTGATCGTTCCGGGAAGGGACGATGGGTATTCCGCTTACACATAAACCTTTGAAACACAGAGGAACAGAGGACGCAGAGGAATCAAATATCAAGTACCTCTGAGGTGCAGCACCAGTTTCGGCAAAAATAAATAGCGGGGGAACGAGCACCGCTTAAATCTGTCATGCTGAGCGTCACTCGAGCTGAGCTTCGCGATGCGAGAGCAGTCGAAGCATCCCGAGAATATTTACATCAACAAGAGGGCGTCAGGGAGTTCTTACGAAACAAGAATCCAATTCCTCCGCGGCCTCTGTTCCTCTGTGTTTCAAAGGTTTTTCATCGGTGTTTCATGAGTCAGTGGGGACAACCATAACCGCAAAACTCTGTCATGCTGGGCGTCGCTCGAGCGAGCTTCGCGATGCGAGAGCAAGTCGAAGTATCCTCCGAATTCCTCTGCAGTCTCTGTTCCTCTGTGTTTCAAAGGTTTTTCATGCCTGCGCGCTTCTCCAGCACCGCCAGCAAACTATTCTTCGCCTGGCTGCTCAGCCTGCCGCTCCGCAACACGTCTTTGATCAAATTAACAGGTAACTCGGCGGCCAGATGGATCACCCGGCCTGATGGCGTGTTCCTGTTGCCCAGCAGCGCGGCCTTCACATCGTTGCGGTAAGACCATTTCTGGTGGCGTGAAACTGCGGGCGCAAGCAATTCCGTCCCATGCTCAAATTTTAGTGCCCTTACGATAAAGATCTCCGTCATCTGCGGATTGGTCAGCGCTGCCAGCATGATGCGCTCCTCCTTGTCGAGCAGCAGCGCTGCTGCCACGCGCCCGGAACTGCGCCGCGCCAGCGTGATTCGCTCTCCCGATGAGATGCTGGCCAGCTTGTTAATCAGCACTTCTTCCGCGGCGCGCTTCACGTCCGGTTGGACCGAGGGGAGCAGCGCCACCTGCATTAGTTCAAACGTATATAGGTGGCGAATGGCTGGAACCGACACGTGCCGCGGCGTGCGTGGATGCATCACGACGGCCATCCGCACTTTACGCTGCCGCATCAGCGGGGCGTTCTTGCTGAGTGCTTCCAGAGCTTCGCGTGGAAGATCGCGATGATTGAGCAATGCCAGCGCCAGGTCTTCTGTCAGGCGCGCCTCGGCGGCGACAGCGGTGAGGATTTCCGGAGACGAATCGTGCACTAGCCGGTCCAAATCAGCATCGGCAGGCAGACTTATTTTCTTTGTTTCACTGCGAACGCGCGGCGGTTCAGGCTGTTCCGGAGCCTCCTGCCACCCCTCTTTCTCGTGTGTCTCACCTGTTGAAGACTCGCTCATCTTGAAGCCTCGCTCATCGCCTCACTCCGCGTTGCGCGGCAATTTCCAGTGCTCCCAGCACCGGACGCACGAATGCGAAGCTCACGGCAGCCTGCGGCTGCTCAACCTTCATGGCTTCTTTGAAGGCCTGCCGCACCAGCGGCGACCCCTGAAGCACGCCGCCCGCCAGAGCTACGGGCACAATGCCTCCGCCGGGCCACAGCCGGTTGATGACAGCACTTGCCAATCCGGCAAGCGCTTTGCCTGCGCGATCAGTAATGACACCTGCGCCGTCATCGCCCTGCTCAGCCGCGTTCACCACCGGTCCCGCCAGTTCGGAAAACCTTGGTTCGGAAGAGTTCGCCAGCCGGATCACTTCTTCCGGCGCAACCTTCCAGCATTCCGCAATCGTAGTCAGTAATCCATTACTCTTGCCGAAATCAAAGGCATGCAGCGCGGCGGTCACCGCTTCCCTGCCCACCCAGAATGCTGAGCCCTCATCAGAGACGTTTGGTCCCCAGCCGCCGGCGCGCGCGGTTTCTCCGTTCTGGTTGCGCCCAAAGGCGATTGATCCTGTGCCAGAAATCACCAGCACCCCGGGTGACGTGCCAAATGCGGCGCGGTGAGCGATGACGTGGTCGCCGGCAACATAAATCGTCGATTCAGGCATGAGTTCGCGGATAGTTTGTTGCGCCCAATGCACGGCCTCAGCCAAAGAAGCGCCCGCCATTCCAATGCAGACATGTTGAATAGTTGCCGCATCCACGCGCGCAGTCTCTGTGGCCTGGCGAATCACTGCCTGAAGATTTTCGCGGCCGCGTTCTTTGCCTACGCGCGCCAGTTTGCAGCTTGCACCTGTGGCCTGACCCAGCAGCTCCGCGCCATTGCTCACGGCGCAGTCTGTCTTGGTGCCTCCGGCGTCGATACCCAGGTACAGTGGCATGATTGGACTTTAATTCATCTTCCCACAACTTTTACTTTTGCTTTCAACCATTTTTCCCGAATAATGGGTTGGCAGACAAAACCATTCATGCGACTGCAAATTACTGACCTGGTCATTATCGCCTTTTATCTGGTTGGTATTACTTTCTTTGGACTCAAGTTTCGTAAGTCCCAAAGGTCACTACGCGATTATTTTTTGGCCGACCGCAACATTCCCTGGTGGGCCATTGCACTCTCCATCGTTGGCGCTGAAACCAGTACACTCACGGTCATTGGCACGCCGGGTATTGCCTATGGCGGCAATTTCGGTTTTCTCCAGCTGGTTTTCGGCTATCTGCTCGGGCGCATCGTCGTTAGCCTGATTTTTATCCCACAATATTTTCGTGGTGAGATGTTTACCGCGTACCAGTTGATCGACCGCCGTTTCGGCAAACAACTGCATCGCATTACCGCGGGAATTTTTCTGGTCACGCGGGCCGCTGCCGAAGGTGTGCGCGTGTGGGCCGTGGCCATTGTGATCAGCATCGCTCTGGGAACGGGCGGCGTTACTTCCATCGCCATTGTGATGGCTCTGACGCTTATTTATACCTTTGAAGGCGGCATGGCTGCGGTGATCTGGACGGACGTGGTCCAGCTCGTCATTTACGTCGGCGGCACGATCATTGGCTTTATCACTCTCGTGCACCTGGTTCCCGGAGGCTGGCCGGCAATTCACTCCATTGCCTCCAGCGCTGGCAAGATGCAGGTCTTCGACTTCTCACTCAACTTCTTCAAGACGTACACTTTCTGGGCTGGACTGATCGGCGGCATGTTTCTGAACACCGCCACGCATGGCACTGACCAGCTCATGGTCCAGCGCCTGCTCGTGGCGCGCAATCAGCGCGATTCCCGCACCGCTCTTCTCTTCAGTGGCGGCGTCATCCTGATTCAGTTCACGCTGTTTCTGCTGGTCGGCGCGGGGCTATGGGTTTTCTACCGTCAGTTTCCTCCCAGCGGCCACTTCGCCACCAATGACTACGTTTTCCCCACGTTCATCGTGGAGCACATGCCCCGCGGCATTGCCGGATTGCTGATTGCCGCCATTCTGGCTGCTGCCATGTCCAATCTGAGCGCCGCGTTGAACTCGCTTTCTTCCACCACCATGATCGATTTCTATCTGCGTCGAAAACCCGAAACCTCTGACGCAAAGCGTCTCACACTGTCCCGCATGGCCACTGTCATCTGGGGCGTTGCGCTCTTCGGACTGGCGCTGGCTTCGCGCTATGGTGGCAATGTACTGGAAAAAGGTCTCACCATCGCTTCACTGGCGTATGGCGGATTGCTTGGCGTCTTTCTGCTGGGGCTGCTTACGCGTCGCGCCAAACAGAACGGCGCAATTGCTGGTATGCTCTGCGGACTGGCCCTCAACATTTATATCTGGGGATGGACGCACATCGCCTGGACCTGGTACGTAACGTTTGGGTCAATCACCACGTTTGTTGTGGGATACCTGGCAAGTCTTCTGGAGGCCGAGAAGGATGCAAACCGCGCCCAAACCAGCGCCTGATCTTCTGCGCGAGTTAAACGTCTGGCACGCTACCGCCATTGTGGTGGGAACAATCATCGGCAGCGGAATTTTTCTTGTTCCGGCGGAGATGATGCAGGCCGTAGGCTCGGCGCGTCTGGTCTATCTGGCCTGGATCGTGGGCGGACTGCTCTCATTTTTTGGCGCGCTTACTTATGCCGAGCTTGGCGCTCTTCGTCCCTGGGCTGGGGGCGAATATGTTTACATCCGTGACGCCTACGGGCCATTGGCGTCGTTTCTCTACGCCTGGACTTGGTTTCTCATCGCCAAGCCGGCATCCATTGCCAGCGTGACCAGCGGGCTGGTTCGAGTGCTGGGCAATTTTTCCGCATTCAGCTTTCTTCCGCATCCGATTTTCACGCTGCATGGGTCCAGCGGGTACCAGATCACCTACGGGCATCTGCTCGCAGTCGCAGCAACCATCCTGATTACTGCTCTGAATTATGTCGGTGTGCGCAAGGCCGGCAACTTTCAGCTGGTAATGACAACGCTGAAAATTGTGATGATCGTTGTGATTATTGCGGCCGGGTTCAGCGCAACAACCGGAAGCTGGAGTAACTTCGGCACCACGTTTCTCGGTGCCAAGGGCGGCATGGCAGGTTTTATGGCCGCGCTGGTCGCAGCGCTGTGGGCCTATGACGGCTGGAATGATCTCAACATGGTCAGCGGTGAGATCCGCAATCCCGAGCGCAGCATTCCGTTGGCGTTGATTGCGGGCGTGGCCATTGTGGCCGTGCTTTATATCGGCGTTAACGGCGCAGTGCAGTACGTAATGCCGGCAGCGGCATATCGCCCGGTCACCCGTACCCGCTTCTGCTGCAACACAGATTGCCATCGGTCGCGTCGGCGCGCTGCTGGTATCGGCAGGCATGGCGCTATCGATGTTTGTGACGCTCAATGGCACCATCATGAGCGGAGGGCGCATTCCTTTTGCCGTGGCCCGCGATGGATACTTCTTCAAAGCCCTGGCTGACGTCCATCCGCGCTTCCATACGCCAGCGCTGGCGCTTATCGTCCAGGCGGTGATGGCCATTGCCCTTCAACTGGGCGGCGGATCGTTTCGGGACTTCCTTGAACTCGCGATCTTCTCCGAATGGCTCTTCTACATGATCGCCGCCAGCAGTATCTTCGTATTTCGTCAGCGCGAGCCAAACGCTCCGCGCCCGTATCGCACGTGGGGATATCCCGTGGTGCCGGCGCTCTTCGTCGTTGCTGCAGCGGTCCTGCTCTACTACACATTTATCGACAAACTGCATCACTCTTTGATCGGTACGATTGTGATGACGTTGGTGATGCTGGCCGGAGTGCCGGTGTACTGGTATTTTGCCAAGCAGAAAACAGCTTGACCACAGAGAACACAGAGAAGCACAGAGGAAAAAGCGAGCACATCGATCTTTGGGTTTACTCCGTGTTCCTCTGTGCCCTCTGTGGTGAAAGAAGACCTAAACTCTGCTGAACTCCAGCACTTTCTCCGACGGCCCAGGCTTGGGTGGAGAGAGGCGTTCGTAAATCTTTACGTACTCCCGCGCTGATGCGGTCCAGGAGAAATCCTTTTTCATGCCATTCTGCATTAGCTTGAGCCAGCCGGCCTGGTCTTTAAATGCCCGCAGCGCTTCATGAATGCAGTTCAGCAGCGCCACACCGGAATATGCGGTGAACTTGAACCCTGTACCTTTGGCCGTGGTCGGGTCCCACTGCTCAATCGTGTCATCAAGGCCGCCCGTGGCGCGCACGATAGGCACTGTCCCATAGCGCAGGCTATACATCTGGTTCAGGCCGCTCGGCTCATAGCGCGAAGGCATCAGGAATATGTCTGCTCCTGCTTCAATCTTGTGCGCCAGCGCGTTGTCATATGCCACCTTAACCGCAATTTTTTGCGGATGCTGCTTCTGCAGCTTGAGCAACAAGTCCTGGTATTCCTTATCGCCGCTGCCCAGAGCGATAAGGATCAGCGGGAGGCGGGCCAGATCACTGCCAATTTCTTCGATCAAATCAAAACCTTTTTGCGCGACAAAGCGTGAGACAATGCCGATGACCGGCGTATCGATCGGCGCGTTCTCCATCCCGAACTGGCGCAGCAGATCGTACTTGCACTCTTTCTTGCCCTGAAGGCTGTCTGCTGAATATTGCCTGACGATGTACTTGTCTTTCTCCGGACTCCATTCGTTGTAATCCACGCCATTGAGGATCCCGGACAACGATCCTGCGCGCGTCTTCAGCACGCCCTCCAGGCCAAAGCCGTATTCGCTGGTCTGGATTTCCTGCGCGTATTTGCGGCTCACGGTGGTGAGGTGATCGGAAAAAACCAGAGCGCCTTTCAGGAAATTCACCTTGCCCCAAAATTCCATCTGGTCGATGGTGAAAAGGTCCCAAGGAAGCATGAGCAAGGGTAGTGTGTCCGGCGGAAAGACTCCCTGGTAGCCGATGTTGTGGATGGTAAAAACCGTGCGCGTGCCACGGAAAACCGGATCAGCTTCGTAGCTGGTGCGCAGCAGAATGGGAACCAGGGCGGACTGCCAGTCATGACAATGGAAAATATCAGGAACGCCAAGCACCTTGGATGCTTCCAGTACGGCGCGGCAATACAGCGCAAAACGCTCGGCATTATCGGGATAGTCGCCGGCGGAAGTGCCATAGAGAGCTTCGCGGTCAAAGAACTCCGGATAATCGATGAAGTAGAATTGCACCCCGGAACGTTTCCCGCCATCCAGCACGGCGCAGAAACGGTACTGATCGTCAAACGGGATGGTAATGCTGGGCAGCAGCGCTTTGGCGTCCGGCAGCTTGGTTTGTTTATATTTAGGCAGGTAGACGGAAACGGAGTGGCCCAGTTGTGCAAGCGCTTGCGGAAGAGCGCCAACAACATCAGCCAGCCCGCCGGTTTTAGCGAACGGTACGCACTCAGAAGCAGCAAAGACGATCTTCACGAGGGCCTCCGTGGGAACAAGAACTGTACACGGCACAACCTGCTAAGAAAATTCTAAATGGCGACAACAAAAAGGGCCAATTCGGGAACGGCAAAAAAACCCAAACTTGGCCAGAATTTTCTGGCCGACGTGGGCGCCGCAGAGCAGATCGTTGACGCTCTGGGCGACGTATCCAACTCCGTGGTGGTGGAGATTGGCCCCGGCAAGGGCGCGCTGACACAGGTGCTGGCGCGGAGGGCCAAACAGTTAATTGCCGTGGAAGTAGACCGCATGATGTCCACGGAACTCCGCTTCAAATATCGGCTGCAACCGCAAGTCGAGATCATTGAAGCCGACGTGCTCAAGCTGGATTTCCGCACGGTTCTGAACCGAACCATTGGGCCGCTGAATGATTTGCGTCCGCTCAAGCCCTCGCGGGCACGTGTGGTGGGAAACCTGCCGTATTACATCACGTCAGATATTCTGCTGCGGCTGTTTGAGTTCCATGAGCAGTTCGACGTGATTGTGATCATGGTGCAGCGTGAGGTGGCTGACCGCATTGCCGCCCGTCCCGGAACGCGCGATTACGGCATGCTTGCCGCCACGGCACAGCTGTACACGAAAGTCGAAAACCTTTTTACCCTGCCGCCGGACGCATTTTCGCCGCCGCCCAAAGTGCATTCCTCGGTCCTGCGGATGACGGTCGCGCCACGGTTTGCCGAACTGCAAATAAAGCCCGCGGAGTTCATCGCATTTCTGAAAACGGCCTTTGCCATGAAGCGCAAGACGCTGCTCAATAACCTGAAGAAAGACTATGGGGAAGAAATCATCCGCAGCAGCCTGAAAGAAGCCGGCATACGTGCTGATGTTCGGGCAGAAGCTCTGCCGCTGGAAACCAGCGCACAGGTATTTAGGCGATTGCGGTCAAATGCAAAAAATGCTTGAACCACAGAGGAACAGAGTAAACGGAGGAAGAGAAATGTGTGGTTCATTTTATCGACAAGCCGATTCGAACCTGAACATTTACCTTCCGTTTTCCTCTGCGTCCTCCTTTCCTCTGTGCTTAAAAGGTGTTGGTTTATCTTGGCCTGCCCGCCGCGTGAACCTTCGTCAGACGATCTCGCGTGGCTTTCCGGCGGCGGGGCAGACTGCCGTTGCACCGGAGCTGCCACGGGCGGCGGTGCGGACTGATGCACAGCCGGCGGCGGTGGCGGAGCCTGTTGATGGACCGCGGGCTGTGGCGGTGGCGTGTACATATTATGTTCCGTCTGCCGCTGTGGAGCCGGCGTGTACGACTGCGGCGGCGGATTGTGCTGCCGATCCGTCTGTGTCGGCGGCGGCGTACCGTCATTATTGGAACGGCTAACCGGCTCCCGCGGTCCCTGATGGTCATTATTACGCCCGCGGTTGAAATCGCCTCCGCGACCGCTCGTGTCACGAGTGGGCTGCTGATCCACTACTTTCGGATTGCGATTGCTATCAGTTCTTCCGTGATCGCCATTGACGTCAGGCTTTGGCTGAGGTGGCGGATTGTCAGTCCGCGGCACTCTCGCCACATCGTCATTGGTATAGACGCGCCTGTCGCCTCTGTCTCCATTGGAACGGCCAAGGGTATGGTTAACGCCATCGCCATCATGCTCCACATCCCTGCCTCCAACAGGACCAGTGCTTCTTCTTATAGGTCCGCCCGTCACAGGAGGAGGTTCATGGTGATCTCTCCCCGGCCCGCGATCAACAATTCGCCTGTCTGCCGGCGGAACGGGAGGACGGAAGCCCGGAGGCGCATTCGCCAGCCGAGGCCTGCTGTACCATCTATTCCAGCCTCCCGGCGCCCAGCACCAGCCACGCCCGTTCACAAACACCCACTGACCGTAACGGTACGGCATCCAGCCCCATGGATAGGAAGAAACCCAGGTATATCCAAAGCCGGGAGAATAGCTCCAATAGCCGTTGCTGAACGGGTCCCAGTTATACCCAACGTTGTTAGGCTGCCAAACTTCGCCGTATCCCGGCGCGTCATAATATTGGCCGTAATAATTCAGGTCGCTCGCACCATATTGGTAAGGCGACTGCGTGTATCCCGATCTGGCGGATGCATACGCGCTCAAAGCGTCATCACGCTGCTTGCTCCACTGGTCCAGATCGTCAGCATCCGCGCCTTTATCCAGCGCATAGCGCGATACGTCACTGGGATCAAGAACGAACGTTTCATTTTTCTTGACCGCAACTTCGCCGCCATTCTCAGTGTCGCTGACACCCACCTCGCCCTTCCATACCGCGACTTCCAGTGGGTTGGCATTGGTGCTGGTCACGCGGAACAAACCTGATTGCGTAAGAGCGATGGTGCTTTTCTTCACTGTGACATTGAAGTCACTATCATCGTGTTTGAGTATCTTGAACTCGGCTTCGCCCTGGTCAAGGTCTACTGTGGTAAGCGTTCCGCCCGACGACGCACGTGCCAGTTGCGTAAACGCAATCACAGTATCCGGGGCCAGCCGAATGAGGCTGCCGTCTTCGAGTTGTACTTCAGCCCAGCCGTCCGATCCCGTCTGTAGCCAGTTGCGTTCCGTGAGGGGAACATTCATAGTCGCGCTTTCATAGCCGTGGCCATTGTCCAGCCGCACGTCGCCATCAACATAGCTGATGCGGACGATCCGTGCCTGCGAATCATGGCCGTCTTCGTCGTCAGCGTCTTGGGCGTGGGAAAGCGGGGCCAGAGAAAATACCAGCGCAAAAATCATGAAAAAGAGCAGCCCTGTGTTGCGGAAGCTTTTTCTGCCAAGGTGCCAGCGACTCATTGAGTTCCCCAACATAAGAGACTGGCGCAGCATTACCAAAGAGTGGCGCAGCATGTAACCCTCCTAATGCAGGTGCTACCCTATTAGATCGAGCTTCAGGTACTTAGTTTCTTAATGTTAAGTGTTATTGATGATACTTAACCTTTAAGGTCAGAACTGGCGTATCGCTTTACTCAGACTTGGCCTTGGCAAGCAGTTTTTGCGCCCTTTGGCGAGCAATATTTAGAACGGTGCGGTCGCCGGCAATGCTTTCGAGGGTCGGCGCGATAATTTGCAGCTCCGCCAGATTGTGACTCTCCGCTGCATTTTCCATGGCTTTTAGCTCATCTTCCAAACCCAGCTTGTCAAATCGACGCAGAAATACCAGCTTGCGCCCGTGCTCGATGGTGTTGGAGATTCCTTGAAAAATGTTCGTGATCTCTGCAATGGCTTTGTTCTCAGAGTAGTCGTAAGTCGTCTCAAAGTAGCGGTTCGGGTCAGCGTAGGTAAGGGTTTTCTTGCCCGTGCTGGCAACAGCATGTTTCTTGTAACTAAAATCCCCGTTGAAATAATTGGCGTCTCTGGCGTAACGGAAGAGCTTTTCCTGGTTGCGCGGCGACAGCGTGAATTCGAAGAGGTAATCCGGGTCTGCTCCCGCCGGGTCAGGCGGCGTGAAGGGATTGCGCGAGATGTACTTGGCGGGGCCGGTTGCCTGCACCGTGATGTTGACGTTCTGCGGTGTGTAACTTTCCCATACCCGATCAAATGTGATGGTCGGCAGATTGGGATGCTGGTTCTCGTTCTGCCCCCACAATAGCAGCGCTGCCGGCGATGCCAGCAACAAAGCAAAGAGACCGGTGCGTTTCATCGCGACGCCGCTGCATAGCGGCTATTCGTAGCCGCAGTGTGAATGTGGCAGATAGCGATGGCCAGCGCGTCTGAGGCGTCCGTCGGCTCCGGCGGCGCGGCTAGATTCAACAGGCGAGTCACCATCTGCTGCACCTGGAATTTGTCTGCCCGCCCGTAACCGACCACGGCAGATTTGATCGAGAGCGGCGAATACTCTGCCACCTGCAAGCCCGACGATGACGCCGCCAGCATGGCTACGCCTCTTACTTGTCCCAGTTTAAGGGCGCTCTTTACGTTGATGGCGTAAAACACATCTTCAATCGCGACGACCTCTGGCTGATATTTGGCGATAATGCCCGTGAGATCGGTAAAAATCTTTTCCAGCTTGACGGCCATAGCCGTTCCCGATTTCAGCTTGATGGCGCCCATGGCATGGCAAACCAGCTTTCGTTCGGACGTTTCTTCCACCACGCCAAAACCGGTGTACTCACTCCCGCAATCGATTCCCAGGACACGCATTGAGGAGAGTGTACCGCAGATTGGTTCTCATCGGGTGATCTCAGCAGCATCTCGGCTTTTTCAGCAAGGCAGCGTCGCGTTCGCGTGTGAACTCGCGATAGCTCGCAACCGAGCGGGAGGCATGTGTCCGCAGCAGGTAGCGATCATAGGCGGATTCGTCAAAGATTTCGCGGAGCATGGCGCGGATGGTCTGCGTTACTCCTCTGAAAAGCGCAGGGGCTAAAGCCCAATCTAATTTGCGCTTTACGGCACGGCTGAAGCCCGTGCCCTGATACAAACCAGCGCTTTGCAATGTGGGTGTTGTTTCGTGAGAACTCCCTGATGCTGCACGTTCGGGAACAATCTTTGTCGGGGTCCTTCGACTCGGCGTCGCTTTTGCTTCGACTCGCTCAGGACGACAGCTGTATATGGCTTCTCCGATCACCCGATTACGCGAGTTCCCCTGATTTCCCGATTTTTCTTCGTGTCTCCGTGCCTCCGTGGTGGGTTTTGTCATAGCGCTTCCTCCGCATACTGCGTCGCCACGAAAGGCGATTCCTGCGTCGCAGGCTGACGGCGACCGGAGATCACGCTGATCCACTGCGTCGCTGACTCAACCACAATCACGCTGACCAGAACGACCAGAAGGCCGCAGACCGCGGCATCAAGCTGGTCATTGAAGATTCTGCGTGTCAGGCCGGCGGCTGCCGGTCCAGCCGCAAGTTGACGGGCGTGCGCCAGCAGACCGATCAGCGGATTGGGATCGAAAACTTTATGCCATGAGGCCGCAAAGGTCACGGCCACCAGCCAAGCCAGCGGCGCGAGCGTTACCCATATGTAGCGGGCGCGGCCCATTTTCACGATGATCGTGGTCGCCACGCAAAGCGCCACAGCGGCTAGCAATTGATTGCAGATGCCAAAGAGAGGCCACAGCGAGTTGATCCCGCCCAGTGGATCGCGAATGCCCTGCCAGAGAAAATATCCCCACGCCGCCACTGTGACCGCGCTGGTGGCAACGATGCTGGGATACCAACTGGTCCGGCCAAGCGGTTTCCATATGTGACCAAGCGCATCCTGCAGCATGAAGCGAGCGACGCGCGTGCCTGCGTCCAGCACCGTCAAGATGAAGAGCGCTTCAAACATGATGGCAAAGTGATACCAGATGGCCATTACGGCGGTGCCGCCCAGGCTGTCAGAAAAAATCTTCGCCATGCCCAGCGCGAACGCCGGAGCGCCGCCCGTGCGGAAGAACAGCGTTTTCTCGCCAACGTTGTGCGCAAGCAGGGCCATTTGATCGACGCTTACGGGAAAGCCCCAGTTGGTGATTGTCGCCACGGCAGCCGCGGGATTTCCGCCCACCATTCCGGCTCCGCTATTCACCGCCAGATAAGTTCCCGGCTGGAGCGTGCATGCGGCAATCATCGCCATGATGCCGACGAACGACTCCGCCATCATCGCGCCATAGCCGACCATGCGCGTCTGCGTTTCTCGGGCAATCATCTTGGGCGTGGTGCCGCTTGAGATCAACGAATGAAAGCCGCTGATAGCGCCACATGCAATGGTGATGAACGCGAAAGGAAAAAGATTACCGGCAAACACCGGCCCGCTGCCGTCAATAAAGCGCGTGAGCGCGGGCATCTGCAACGTAGGACGAACAAGCACAATCCCCAGCGCCAGAATGGCCACAGTACCGAGCTTTACGAACGTGCTCAGGTAGTCGCGCGGCGCCAGCAACAGCCACACCGGAAGCGCCGAAGCGGCAAAGCCGTAGACGATGATAAGAATCGCCAGCGTGGTCCCGGCCAGCGTGAAAGCCGCGGCATGCGTGGATTGTGAAATCCACTGTCCGCCGAAGATCGCCGCCACGACCAGCAGAAAGCCGAGCACGGAAGCTTCCAGCACGCGTCCCGGACGCAGGTAGCGCAGGTAAACGCCCATCAGCAGCGCGATGGGAATTGTCATGCCAATGGTGAAAGCTCCCCAAGGGCTGTCTTTGAGCGCATTCACGATAATCAGCGCCACCACCGCCAGCAGAATAATCAGAATGCTGAGGACGGAAATAAACGCAACGGTGCCGGCGGTCTTGCTGATTTCTTCGCGCGCCATCTGGCCGAGTGATTTGCCGTCGCGCCGCACGGAGAAAAGAAGAATCACAAAATCCTGCACGCATCCGGCAAAGACCGCGCCCACCAGTATCCATAGGGTCCCGGGCAAATAGCCGAACTGCGCGGCCAGCACCGGCCCCACCAGCGGGCCTGGCCCGGCAATAGCGGCAAAATGATGCCCGAAGACCACCCACTTGTTGGTGCGGACAAAATCGCGGCCATTTTCCAGACGCTCAGCTGGCGTGGCGCGCATGGCGTCCAGCGCCAGTACTTTGGCGGCGACGAATTTGAATAAAACCTATAGCCCAGCGCATAACTGCACAATGCCGCCACCACCAACCACATGGCGCTGATGGGCTCGCGCCGATGGAATGCGATCGTCGCCAGCGCAAGCGCGCCTACCGCTGCCACCACCAACCAGATCAGAATCCTGCCAATTTTCATCCGCGTTCTCCGCCGGTTATTCTGCCTAAGGCGGCGCTATTGCGCAATCGCATCCGGAAATCACGAGTGCTATGCTGATTCAATCATTCAGAAGGATGCTAAGGGGGGAACGGGCTCAGTGGAATTTCTTTTAAAGCTCATGCGACTGGGCCATACGATTCTGGGCATCACTGCGTCCCCGCCGGAGCACGAGCGCGCCTATCTGCTGGGATGGACTTTGTCACTTCTTTTGATAATCGGGCTTACTGTTGGGCTGTTATTCCTCTTGGTCCCTAAAATCATGCGCTAATATTCCCGCCAGCGATATCCTCAGGCGTCCAAATCCAGAACACCCCTTTCTCTGAAATAGCATCTAATCCACAGGACATGGGAGACACTCCGATGAATATCATCGTCACCGCACTTGGTCTTGGCTTGATTCTGGGAAACGGACTCTTACAGTTACAGCAGCCAGGTCAGCCAGCACAGGCTGTGCCCCAGCAGGGTTCTTCTCAGTCGCCCAGTGTGCAGCAAATTCCCGCCAACCCTATCGGGGCGCCAACAAGCGGCGTGCAGATCACCCATGGGCCAGTGGTTGAGAATGTCACGGACACAACCGCCGAGATCGCCTGGTCCACCAATGTAAATTCCGGTACAGCTCTGCACTATGGCACCGATGCCAGCCATCTGGACCAGACCGCTGGCATGCCATGGGGCGGGTTCACGCACAGGGTGCTGATCAAGGATCTGAAGCCGAACACGACATACTATTTCAAGGCTGAGTCAGGGCAGGGCCAGGGCACCGGAACACTGGCTGAGGCCGCGCAGGCATCATTTCAGACCAAGCCGGCAGGCACAACTGCGCAGAAGTAAATCGTGGACTGGGTGGCATCCATTTGTATCGCTCTTAAGCTGAATGGCGTCCCGCCTGAACTGCTCCCGCCTGCATGCGCGCCTTAAGCCTACCGGTAAACATCAAGCCCAGCATCCTGAAATCACTGATTAGCGACCAGAACGGATGTCCGAACGTCGCCGGCTTATTGCCTTCAATCAGAAAGTGGCCGATCCAGGCGAAAGCATAAGACACCACCGGCCACAGCAACGCATACCACGGATGGCCGATAGCAAAAGCCACAATCAACGTAGATATCCCCAGTAATGTGCCAACCGCATGCATCCCGCGATTACGCGCATCGCTGTGCTCGTGCAGATAGAAGGTAAAGAAATCTTCGTAACTGGCAAATTCCGGTGGCGGCATCTATTTGTCCTCGGGCTGAGGTGGCTTTGAGAAAGCAGCAGCGACCTAAAGCTGTCAATCCAATTCAGCTCTTTGATTCATTGTCGCTGGAATTCTACTATGGTTTGCAAGAAATTCCGCGTTGCCCTGCCTGCCGCTAAGCAGCCTTTTTGGCGGGCTGGATTTGTTCCATGGTGCATTGCTCCGGCTTCTTTTCCGGACGCCAGCGCAGAAATTTTGTCCCGTGGCGGAACCGTCCGCCGGAGAAATGATCATACTGAAACTCGCCCACCAGTTTAGGCTTCAGCGGAAACCATTCTGTGTCGCGAGCATCGCGCGTCCAGCGGCTGGGACCACCAGGGGCTTTGCCGGAAAATCCTTCGCCGCCTATGAACGGCTTGAGGATTGACTTCAGCTTCTTTCGGTCTTCTCGAGTAAAACTGGAACTGAAGCCAATGTGATCGAGCTCGCCATTCCCGTTGTACAAACCCAACAGCAGTGAGCCCACTTCTTCGGTAGGTCTTTTCTTGGATTCTTTGGTTTTCAGACCCCGCGCCCTTGCCGTCCACGGGTTCGCCTGATGAACTCTTTGGGCCTCTGGCCCAGCGAAAGCCGCCGACCACACAGTCCGCGGTGCGAATGCGCTTGATCTTAACCATCCCCGTGCGCTCGCCGGACATGTATTCGCAATCGAGCCGCTTGGCGACCACGCCATCCCATCCGCTGGATGCGCCTTCGCGCATCCACTTCCCCGCCGTCGCGAAGTCAGCGCTGGCGGGTGAAAGAATGATGCGCTCACTGGCGCTGTTCGAGGCTGTTTGTGATGTTGTCTTCTCGCTGCGTTTAGGTGCTGTTTCATTACTGATGTTGGCCGTCGCAAATTCCTGGAGCGCCATTCGTCGCGCAGAGAGCGGATTAGCGGCAAACGATCGACCTTTGAACGCGTCAATGAGTAGATCAAAGACCATGTAAGTCGCTGGCGTCTCTTGCGAAAGCCGCTGGATGCGGCTGGCGGCGGGATGAATGCGCTGCAAGAGCGCGTCAAAGTCCAGACCTGCGCCGTGGCGAATCACGATCTCTCCGTCCAGCACAAATTTGCGCGTGGGCAAGGCAAGGAGAGCGGCAACAATCTCAGGAAAATAACGGCCCAGCGGCTGGCCGGACTTCGATTGCAAGACGACTTCGTCGCCCTGCCGAAAAGCGAGACAGCGGAAGCCATCCCACTTTGGTTCATAGACCCAGCCAGCTTCGCGCGGCAGGTCCTTAACCGACTTGGCTTCAGCTGGCGGGTACGGAGGTTGGATTGGAAGATTCAGCTTGGGAAAAGCGTCTATAAGTGCTTCAGCGGGAACGGCGGCGGATCCCACATCGGCAGGCTTAGATTTTCGTGGTGAGGCCATTGGCAATTTGATGCGGCGCGAAAGAAATAAATCGCGGAATCCCAGTGTGCCCGTCTACACAGCCTGGAAAATCGGGTTTAGCCCAGCGCTCCGGCTATTTTCGCTAAATGCCTCACGCAGATTTGTGTCCGCAGAGGCGGCTAGTGCGCTACTCTACCCCACGCATAAAATGCGGAAAGCAGGATCATTTCCAGGGTCGCCAGCGCATAGAAAACCACTCTTACTCGTTTGTCGATTGCCATATTCTAAGAATGTCAGTCGCGTAGATCTTTGCAGGCCAATTACTTAAGTTTTGTAAGTAGTGCGGGGCGACATCGTCCGGGTTGGGCTGTTCTGCCCGTTTCTTTAAGGTTTTTACCGGTATTTCCTGCGTGTTCACCCCTTAGATTCGTCTGGTTTTAGCTGATTGTTTCAGGCTGGTAACCGTCCTATAATCGGCATCCTCTGGTCGTTTCTTAGGTATCAGGTTGGAACAAAAGGTGTTTGGCCTTCAGTGAGGTGGCGCAAGCTGCCGGAAACTGATATCAAGAGTGTAACCCGATGAAAAAGCACCTATTTACCATCCTGATCGGCGCCACGTCGATGGTAGCTAGCAGCCCAGTCCGAGCTCAGAACATCGTTGCCACACACGATGCTTATGGCCATACGGTCTGGGTCGCCAGTGACGAGGCCAAGCCTCAACCCAAACCGCAGACCGTGGTTCCGCAAACCGTTGTTCCTCAAGCCATTGTTCCTCAAATGCAGGACGCTCAGCAGACAGCAAGCATCACTCCAGGGCAGCCTCGTTCCGTTGAAGCCATGCCTTCGCGCTACAGCGGACTGGTTTACTGGAGCAATAACGAACACCGCTGGAAAGCTGTGCCTCTGGCGTCTTCCGCCACCATGAAAGCGGCCCGTCGGGCCGCGCAGGAAGTGAATGACATGGTTGCGGTGCCTGTCAGCACGCAGCGACAGCAGGGCGCTTAAGCTGGCCCGGCCGGTCGACCTGAAATCGGAAAACCTGACCCAGGTCCGTCCGGTGGACTCAGTCACCGTGGATAAGGCAATTGATGCGGCGGCGGAGCGTCACGGCGTGGACCCGAACCTGGTACGCGCGGTGGTGAAGGTGGAATCAAACTTTAATCCGCGGGCTGTTTCCCGCAAAGGCGCCATGGGCTTGATGCAACTCATGCCGTACACCGCGAAATCGCTGAATGTGGACAATGCGTTTGATCCCCGCCAGAACATTGACGCCGGAGTCCGGCACCTGAAGAGCCTGCTGGAAAATTACAATGGAAACGTGGAACTTTCGCTGGCGGCCTATAACGCCGGCAGCGGAGCGGTAAGAAGGAGCGGCGGCGTGCCTCCTTTCCGCGAGACGCGCGACTACGTTAAGAGAATCACCGATCTCTATCACGGAGCTGCCTTACGTCCGCGCCTGGTGGAGACACGTGACTCAGAAGGTCACCGCGTATTTTCCAACAACGATTAAGGCGGCTTCGGGTTTATTCTGTAAGGTGCTTTGAATAGCGGTAATGAACATCGGACCCAGAACTCTCACGCGGAAACCGCTTGCTTGTGTACTGGCCTGCCTTTTGTTGGCGCCGGTCAGCACCTTTGCGCGCACCGTGGCGCAGAAAAAACAGGCCGCACGCGCCCAGTTAGAGACCGCCGAGCGCATGCGTGACGCGCTGGAAAGCAAGCCTGAAGCACAGCGCGCCCGCCACGACTTTCAGAAAGTAATCGACGCCTACCGCAAGGTGTATTACACCGCGCCAAGCCTGGCCAAGGCCGATATCGCCGTGCAAGCCGTGGCGGAGTTGCTTGAAGACCAGGGCCGCCTCCTGAGCGATCCCAAGAGTTTCAAAGATGCGATTGGTCAGTTGGTATTCCTCCGCCGCGAATATCCCGGCAGCAAGTTACGAGCGGAGGCGCTCTTCACCATCGGCGAAATTTATCGCGATGACCTGGATGACGCCAAACAAGCCAAAGCCACCTTCGAAGATTTCGTAAAGCGCTATCCGGGCAATTCCCGCGCATCAGACGCACGGAAAGCGATTGCTGAGATTGACAATCCATCGGTGGCAAGAAGCCCGTTCCAGGCCAAAGCGCCCAGGCAACGGGCCGGGCGTCAAAAGCCATCTCGAGCAGTCGAAGAAGTTTCTAAAGCCGCTGTTACAGATGACACGCCGGACGCTCCCGTGCAGCCGCAGCAACAGGACGCAGCTTCAACAAGCAATGATTCGCAGCCGCATCATCTGGCCCGGCTCACCGGCATCCGCCACTGGTCCACCGGAGATTACACGCGCATCGCCATTGATCTGGAACAGGAAGTGAAGTATCAGGCCGGACGCGTGCCGCATCCTGACCGCATCTTCTTTGATCTCTATGGCACCAAGCTGGCCTCTGAACTGGTGGGCAAAAGCTTTGAGGTGGATGCCGGCTTTCTGCATAAGATCCGCGTGGCCCAATACAAGCTCAATATGGCGCGTGTAGTGCTTGATGTTGACGATGTTGCAGAGTATTCCGCCTTCCTGTTGCCCAATCCTTACCGGCTGATCATTGATATTCACGGCAAGATGCCGCCGAACAGACTTGCAGGCAATAAAGAACCCAAGATCGCGCCCCAGGAAACCAAAGCTCAGGCACCGGAAACAAAGCCTTCCTCGACCGACAGCGACTCCGGTGAGGACGTTACCGTAACGAATGTGAAGCCATCAGACGATAAGCCATCTTCCAATAGCGCATCTGGGTCGAAACCCGCAGGCAATTCGTCCGAAGTGGTGCAAGACGCTGATGCTGGAAGGGCTGTTCCGATCAGAGGCCACGGTAAGGATAAAGACAAAGACAAGGAGCGGGTGGTAACGCAGACGGCGGCGGAGACTGCCAAAGTTGTTACGCCGAAGATCGCAGTGGATGAAGGCGGAATGGAAGACTCCGGCCGCGCGGCCGGCCAGCCGACGAGCGGGCCGACCTTTGAATCGATATCGCCCAAAGAATCCAGCAGAAACAAGAAAAAGAATACCGAGCCGAGTTCACGTGCATCCGCCACCACTGCCGCAACAACACGCACCGCAGCGCCCAACGCGGCCGGCGAACGTTCTCTCATCCGCGCGTTAGGGCTGAAGATTGGCAAAATCGTAGTCGATGCCGGCCATGGCGGACATGACACCGGCACCATCGGTCCCAACGGCCTCGAAGAAAAAGACCTGGTTTTGGACGTGGCCCTGAAGCTGGGCAAGCTGCTGGAAAACAAACTTGGCGCTGAGGTGGTTTACACGCGCGATGACGATACGTTTATCCCGCTGGAAACGCGCACCGCAATCGCCAATAAAGAGCAGGCTGACCTGTTCATTTCCATTCACGCTAACTCTTCTGACGATCCCACGGCGCGCGGCGTGGAAACCTATTACCTGAACTTCACTAGCCGCGCCGACGCGCTGGAAGTAGCGGCGCGTGAAAATGCAGTGTCGGAGCAGTCGATCCACGAATTGCAAGACCTGGTAAAGAAGATCGCGCTCAAGGAAAAAATTGGCGAATCCCGCGAATTTGCTTCCGACGTTCAGCGCTCGCTCTATGCCGGACTCAGTGCCAAGAGTCCCAGTCTGCGCAATCGCGGCGTGAAGAAAGCGCCGTTCGTCGTGCTGATCGGCGCGAACATGCCATCCATCCTGGCGGAAATTTCTTTTGTCAGCAATCCCGACGATGCGAAGAAGTTGAAGACCAATGATTACCGCCAGCGCATCGCTGACTCGCTCTATAAAGGCGTCTTCAAATATGTGAACAGCCTGAGCGGGATCAAAGTTGCCTCCAAAAACAATGGCTCCAGCTTTGCTGCGGGCGACACTACGTCTGTCGCAGCGGCGAAATAGGCTTTCCAATCTAGGGCGTTTCCTGAGTTAAGGTATCCACTGCACACGTCCCGGTTAGTGGTCCATCTCCCCCCGCGTCGCGCCATCCTGAGGCGAGCCACGCGAACTGCCAAGTGTTTCGACACAGTTCCCGCGAAGCCGAAGGATCGGCTCCGCTGCACCGTAGGGCTATCAAGACTGCTTGGAGGATCGGCTGCCCTGAAGAGCAGCGGAGCAGATCCTTCACCTCGCATCCGGAGCATGGTAAAACAACAGAACATCGTGCTCGGCTCAGGATGGCGCATTCATGAGGATAGAAGTAACTCTTGATACAGCATTCCTAGAACTGCTTTAAATAGCCAGCGGTTTCAGATCAGGTTCGATCCACTTCTCCTTCGCTTCCTTCGATTCAATTCGCTCGCGGCTGTAATATTCAAATGCTACGTTCTTGTCGTTGAGTTGCTCTCGCACCTTCTTCACTGATTGCTCCAGACATTGGCTGCGATCCAGATGCTTCTCAAGTTGTAGCAGCCAGAAACGCGTGAGCGTCTCGTGATAGAGCCCCGTCACTCCATGATGCGCAGCAAAGCGTTTCAAGCTGCTGCGCATGCGATCCATCGCGGTTTCAAGATCAGAGGCATACAGATACACGACTGCCACGGTGAGGTGGTCGCGATGGTGGAATTCTTCTTTGGCCAACAGGCAGCACTCAAGCCGGTCGACTAGCGTGAGAATCTCGGCGTCGGACATTTTTGATCTCCCATTGTAGTCTGCAAAGAAAAACGCCCGCCGGCATTTAGACCGACGGGCGAGATTGTGTGTTCCTATCCAGAATAGCCGGGAATCCAGCGTAGATCAAGAGCGGTGCGCATCGTCAGTCGGTGGAAAAACGTCTATAGCTTGCCGGCCTCCCGCCATTGCCGCACTTCGTCGTCGACAGAAAACGGATTACCGCTGCCCTGGCTGAAGCGGCCTTCGAGCGCACGCGCCATTTTCTCCAGGGGAATCTCTTGATAACTCCCGCCCTGAATAAATCCGTTAATAAAACGCGTGGCAAACTCTTTGAGTTCCATCTGCGCGTACTGCACCACGTGGACCAATTCATGGAAGAGCAACGCATTGGTGAATTCCTGGTGAGAAACAATTACGTCCACGAACGTGATAGCCGCCATTTCAGCGAAGTGCGGCAAGTTGCGGATACCCATCATTTTGGCCATGGCATACATCGGCGGATTCGACACGCGAGTGCCGCTCAAAACGCAGAGTCGCGCTGAATCGAGGACAGCGGCGGAAAAGTATGGCTGCATCACGCTGCGTTGAGCGTCAGTAAGAGGGACGGCCTGAGCCGCATATTTCTTCTGGTTGCTGTTGATGTAGTCCTCAACCGCAGTGACAAGTTGAGAAACCAATGCGGGGGAAAGATTCTTAAGATCCATGAGGGAAATTTGATAAATGGAGTTTGATAATTGAGTAAGTGAAGAGCTTAGCAGAACGAAATGGTTCGCTCTTGAAACGGCGAGACAAAATTGCTCGATGGCAAAAAATAAGGGTCCGGCTTGCGCCGGACCCCATTAACCAGATTCCCCAATTACCAATTGATTTATGCGACTCCCATTTCCGCGGCGATGCGCTCGGTCACAAAAGCCTCAATCACGTCGCCCTTCTTTACGTCATTGAAGTTCTGAAGATTGATGCCGCACTCCATGCCGTTGCGCACTTCGCTGGCATCGTCTTTAAAGCGCCGGAGTGAACCGACCTTGCCTTTGTAAACCTGCACGCCATCGCGCAGCAGGCGAACATCGGAATCGCGTTTGATCAACCCGTCGAGCACATAGCAACCCGCGATGGTGCCAGCCTTGGGCACGCGGAACGTATCGCGAACTTCGGCACGGCCCTGGTAGGTTTCCTTGATGACAGGATCAAGCAGGCCCAGCATAGCTTTCTTGATCTGGTCCTGGAGTTCGTAAATGATCGAGTGCAGCCGGATATCGATCTTTTCCATCTCGGCCAGTTCCTGCGCTTTGCGCTCCGGACGGACATTGAAGCCGATAATCACCGCATTCGATGCGGACGCCAGCAGCACGTCATTTTCATTGATAGCGCCAACACCGGTGTGAAGAATTTTGATCTTCACCTTGTCATTGGAAAGCCGGGTCAACGTGTCAGCCAGCACTTCCGACGATCCCTGCACATCCGCCTTAAGGATGATAGGCAGCTCTTTCATGCCGGCCGTCTTGATCTGCTCGGCCAGGCCTTCCAGAGAAAGCTTGGAACTCTTGGCCAGAGTGGCTTCACGAGCTCGCTGTTCGCGATACTCTGAAATCTGCCGCGCTTTCTCGCGGTCAGCGACCATGAGCACGTCGCCAGATTGCGGCAAGCCTTCCAGACCAAGCACCTCGACAGGAGTTGACGGCGGCGCTTCATCCACGGCTTTGCTGCGATCGTCAAACATGGCGCGTACTTTGCCAAATGTGTTGCCGATGATGAAGTTGTCGCCCACACGCAGCGTGCCGTTCTGTACCAGGACCGTCGCAACAACGCCGCGGCCACGGTCAATCTTGGCTTCCACCACTGTGCCCGTTGCCGGACGCTCCGGGTTGGCCTTGAGGTCCTGCAGATCGGCCACAAGGCAGATCATTTCCATCAGCAGGTTCAAGTTCGTGCGCTTCTTGGCGGAAACATCCACAAACACCGTGGTGCCGCCCCAGTCTTCCGGCATCAATCCGCGATCAGCCAGTTGCTTTTTCACGCGATCCGGCAATGCGTCGGGTTTGTCGATCTTGTTGACGGCAACGATGATCGGAACCTTGGCGGCCTTGGCGTGGTCCATTGCTTCAAGCGTCTGCGGCATTACGCCATCATCGGCTGCGACGACGAGGACCACGATGTCCGTGACTTTGGCGCCGCGGGCGCGCATACGTGTGAACGCTTCGTGACCCGGTGTGTCGAGGAAAACGATCTGCCGCCCGAATGCCGGTGAATCTTCCTTGGTGATCTTTACCTTGTAAGCGCCGATGTGCTGCGTGATTCCACCGGCTTCGCCACCGGCGACGTCAGTTTCACGGATGGCATCCAGCAGCGACGTTTTGCCGTGATCAACGTGGCCCATGATTGTTACCACGGGCGGGCGCGTCACCGCAGCGAGAGCGGCTTTTTCTTCCGTAACTCCAGTCAGCGATGCCATTTCCTGCGCTGCCTGATCTTCAAAGCTGATGGACTCAGACTCAGCGCCAAAATGACGCGCCAAATCTTTGGCAAGCTCGAAATCGAGACTCTGGTTTACCGTGGCCATCACGCCTTTCATCAAGAGGCGGGCGATCAGGTCTTTGGCGCGGACACCCAGCTTTTCCGCCAGGTCCTTCACACTGATGCCTTCACCAATGGTGATCGACCGCGTGATGGGAAGCGGCTCGTTCGACAACGCCAGACGCGGCGGTGGAACAAAGCCCTTCATCGTGCCTTCTTTTTCCCTCGGGATATAGGGCTGGCCTGGGCGACGCGTTGGGCCGCCCGGACGTGCCGGTCTTCCCGCCGGCGGCGGAGGTCCACCTGGGCCTACGCCTCCCATCCCCGGGCGTGGCGGATAGCCACCGGGACGAGGTGAACTTGTGGGATGCGGACCGCGACGCTGTTCGCCGGGCCGGCTTTGATATTGCGGACGCGATCCCGGAGGCCCTCCAGGGCCGCCTGGGCCTCCCGGACCGGATGGCCGGGGCCGCTGAAAGATTGGTTGGCCGCGAACCACGCCTTGCGGACGCTGTCCCGGACCACCCTGACCTTGCATGGGCCGTGTGCCTGGAGCTCCCTGCATTGGTCGACCTTGCGGGACGCTGGGCGGAGCTACGCGTGGCGGCGGCGCCGTGTATACCGGACGCGGTCCGGTCTGCGGCGTAATCATTCTTCTCTGCTGCACAATCGGCTGGCCTGGCACGGGCTTGGTTGAAGGCGTGCCTGGAGTAGCCTGCGGGCCTGCTGCTGCCATTGGAGGCGCAGCAGGTGTCTTTGGAGGCGCGGCGGGCGGCGGAGCAACAACGGCTGCCGGAGGATGTGCGGGCGGAATAACCACAACTGCAGGCGGAGCGGCCGACTTTTCAACTTGAGAAGGAGGCGCAACCACTATCGGCGCGACTGGCTTGACCAAAGGAGGTGTAACCACAGCACTTCTTTCCGCTGCTGGAGCAGCCGGTTTGGGGATTACAACAGTCGGCTTCTCTGCTGCTGGTGCTGGAGGCGCTGTCACCGGCGTCGCCGCTTTCACGGGCACCGGAGGAGCGATGGGTGCCGCGCTTGCGGCAGGTGGTCTCGCCGGCGGATGCTGTTGTTGCTGCTCTCTTTCTCTGAGCAGCCTTGCTACATCACCAGGCTTGGAGATCTTGGAAAGGTCAATCTTCGGTTTGACCTCGGTAGCGGACGTTCTCTCTCGCGAAGATGAGCTGGACTTGGCCGAAAAGTGCTTTCGTACCCGTTCCGCTTCATCCTCCTCAATCGAGCTTGAGTGGGTCTTCTTCTCCGTTACGCCAACTACTTCCAGTGCGTCGAGAATTGCTTTGCTCTTGACCTCAAGCTCTCTGGCCAAATCATTGATTCGAATTTTCATCCGCTCTCTATTTCCTCCAGGTACCTGTTACGCGATCATAATGACCTCACGGTTTTTGCCTTGAATCTCACTACGATGGTTCTTCTTCCGATTCTTCATGCGGCTTTGCCAGTTCCGGTTCCACCAGGCCTGCGTCCGCGGGCTGTTCTTCGCCATGCGTGTGCACTTCTGCCACGTCGGCGTCGGGCGCGTTTTCCACTCCGGCAAGTACTGCCGCTTCACTCGCCTGGCCTGTCTCCACCGCTTCCGTATACTCTGACGCTGCATTTTCAGCCGCTGCTATCTCAGCCACCGGCTCTGCAACTTCTGCGCCTTCCACAGCCGCTGTTTCGCCGGCTTCCGGTATGGGGGCTGCGGCGCCTGTTTCAAGGGTAGAGAAGTAATTATTCACCGCAATACTGATTTTTTCCACTGTTTTGGGGCCTACACCGGGCACTTCTTCCAGTTGCTCCGGCGTCATGTCCGCCAGCGCCTCCACGGTGGAGATTCCCGCCTCACTCAGCTTGCCAATCAAGGCCTCGCCCAGGTCAGTAACGTTTGTCAGTGGAGTGGATTGCTGGTTGGTCAGCGATTCCATCTGCTGCTCCACTTCCTGGCGCTTCTCTTCTTCGCTCTTGATGTCGATCTTCCAGCCCAGCAGCTTGGCCGCCAGCCGCACATTCTGCCCCTTTTTGCCGATGGCAAGCGAGAGCTGGCTGTCATCGACAACCACTTCAAGGTGCTTGTCTGATTGATCAACCACGGTCACGCGGCTTACCTTGGCCGGTTGCAGCGCCTTTTCCGCGAACGTAACCGGGTCTTCGTGATATTCGATAATGTCAATCTTCTCGCCGCGCAGTTCGCGGATGATCGATTGCACCCGCATTCCTTTCATGCCGACACAGGCGCCCACGGCATCCACGTCCTTGTCGCGCGACATTACGGCAATCTTGGTGCGCTCGCCGGCTTCACGGGCAATGGCCCTGATCTGCACTGTGCCGTCGTAAATTTCCGGGACTTCCGTCTGGAACAGGTTCTGCACCAGTTCCGGCGCAGCGCGAGAGACGACCACGGCAGGGCCTTTGGAATTCTTGTCCACCCTAACCAGCACGGCGCGCACACGCTCGCCCACGGAAAAGGACTCCAGCCGCGACTGTTCTTTCTTTGACATGCGAGCTTCCGCCCGGCCGATGTCAAAGATCACGTCTGGGCCTTCAATGCGTTTTACCGTCGCATTCAGGACCTCGCCCACGCGTCCAATGTATTCGTTGTAAACGGTGTCACGCTCGGCTTCACGGACTTTCTGGAAGATGATCTGCTTGGCAATCTGCGCGGAAATTCGGCCAAGACCTTCGGTGGATTTTAAAAAGCGTACTTCGCCACCGACCTCAGCGTTTGGGTCAATCGCTTTGGCTTCATCCAGCGAAATTTCCAGTTGTGGATCTTCAATGTCATCTTCTGAGGGCAGAATACTTTTTACCGCATACACGCGAATATTGCCGGTTTCTTTGTCCAGCTCGCCCTTCAGGTTTTCCTGGCTCTTTTCCTTCTTGCGTGTGGCCGCAACAATGGCGTCTTCCACCGCGCTCACCACAATTTGCGGATCAATTCCCTTTTCCCGGCTCAGGGCGTCAATGACGTTATAAATCTCACTAGCCATACAAAACGGTCCTTATAAGTGCCTTGCTAATTTTCTTCTAAATCTCGGGTACCAGATTGGCCTTTTCCACATTGGCCAGGTCGATCTCAATTTGTTGCCCTGCCGGCTGCGCATGTCCCGGTTTCGGCTTCTTCTTTCCCGGAATCGTTTCCAGTGTCAGCTTGCCTTCTGCAAAACTCTGTAAGCGCGCTTCAAAGTGCCTGTTCCCGTTCACCGGCTCTCGCGTCGTCAGCTTTAACCTGCTCCCGGTAAAGCGCCGGAAATCTTCCGGTCGCACCAGCTGCCGGTCCAAACCGGGTGACGACACTTCCAACGTGTACGTGGAGCCTTGAACCGCATCCTCCACATCCAGGATGGTCGAAACATCTCGGCTGACCACAGCGCAATCTTCGTGCGTTACGCCTTCCGGTTTGTCGATGGTGATTCTTAAGGTGCGCGCTTTGCCGCCGCCCCGCAGCTCCACATCCACAACTTCAATACCGTGTGCCGTGGCCACGCGGCCAGCAATTTCGCGAATTGTGTTGAGGTCAGCCGCCATCCACTTCCGAACAGTTTGTTACTTGTGCAGACTGGTTCTTCCCAAAATAAAAGTGGGCAATCCGCCCACTGGTACGTTCGCCGAATTGGGGATTTCTAACCCACTCAGACCCGGGGTCCCCGACAGGCACGCCTTTTGCCTGCTGGGGTGGAGATCACCCTTCCGGCCTGAGCCGAAACCAGCTACCACTACTTAATAATACCCCCAATGCACACAAAAAACAACGCAACCGCTGCAGCAAAAGCGCCCTTTATCAAGCCTGACAAACGTTAACAAACCATTGTTTTTCTGACAGTTAGCGGCTGCCAGATCAACCGCACTTCCAAGCAATTAGTCCCTGCTAATCTTTTTTCCCAATCAGGCCTATACGGTCGGCGCCCGCATGATGTGTGATATCCACGGCCTGCGCCACATATTCGAAGTCAACCTCCGGGTCGCCTTTCACAAAAGCCACCCGGTCAACCCGAAGCTTAAATGCAGCCGTGAGCCGTGATTCCAGCTCATCCCACGAAATCTCTTCCTGGTTGATCTTCAGGGCTGGACGCTTGCTCTCACCAACGTCCTTTAATTGGATGACAATCGGCGCCGGAGGATTCTTCTCTGCGTTTTCCACGCTTGGCTGCGGGACTAAAGTTTTCTCTCCCCATTTGTGTTCCGGAAGAACAACCATAAAGATTATCAACAGGACCAGCAGAACGTCGATCAGCGGCGTTACGTTGATTTCACACGACCGTGTGCTGCGCGCTCCAACCATCATTGACATGGCTTGGCTCCTTGCGTCGAGGCCGACTTATCGACCCTTTAAGTTTTTTGCGCGCTGGAGTAATTGACACTAAGAGGATGGGAGATGTTCCCGGGCAGAAGATGCATCTAGTGAATTCTCTGGAAAAGCAAAAAATGAAATTCTCTGAAAGACAAAAAATGTTTGCAAAGTAAAAACTGCGGCTACAGCGACATGCCATCCCGAATCCCGACGCTGAGGCTTGCCGAAGCGGAGCGGTGAGGGATCTGCTCCCGCTGCAGCACCAGGAACCAGCGCCGAATCAGAGCAGGATATTCCGTTTGACTAGGCCGGAGGTTGAGAATCACAACCTGAAGTAATAAGAAGATTCGCGTCTTTTCGCGTTCATTCGTGGTTAACAGGCCGGCTCACCGTGGATCTGCTGCTGCGCAGCTTTGGCTAATTGCTATTTGCCATTTGCGAGCTGCTAAAATCGCGCTCATTCGCCGCCAATCCTAATCCACGTTGATCTGCGGAAATCTGCGGCGAAAAATTCCTACCACTTAAACCTTTTGTGTCCTTCCATCACGATCTTCCTTGCCGCATCGCCATCGGCCCAGCCCGCCATCTCCGTCTTCTTGCCTTCCAGCGCCTTGTAAATGGAGAAAAAGTGTTCAATTTCCAACGCCGTATGTGAAAACACCTGAGAATAATCGTTCACGTCCTTGTACAGCGGATCGCTCTCCGCTACGGCCAGGATTTTCTCGTCCTTTTTGCCCTGGTCCACCATCTGAAGCACGCCGATGGGCCGCACTTCAATCAGGCATCCGGGAAAGCTGGGCGCCTCCACCAGCACTAGTACATCCAGGGGATCGCCGTCCTGGCCAAGAGTACAGGGAATAAATCCATAATCGCCGGGATAATGTACGGGTGAAAACAGCGTGCGATCAAGCTTGAAACACATGAAGTTGCTTGTCATACTCGTATTTGTTGACTGAGTCTTTTGGAATTTCAATCACCGCGTTCACGCGGTGCGGCGCTTTCTCGCCTATCGGAAGTCTGGTGTAATCGGGCATTTTTTATTTTTACCTGCGGTATCCTTAATTCTAGGTTATTTTAGTGGGGCTGTGAGGTGTTCCCCCATGCGCCTGATCATCGGATTTTTTGTCCTTCTGCTTTCATCCGCGGCTGCGGCCCAGGAGTGCACCACCACCGTGCTCGCGTCGTTTTATGATCAGCTCACGAAAAATGAAATCGAAACGCTCAAGACAGACGATCTTGAAGTAAAAATCGATGGCAAAAAACTACCGGTGATGAGCGCCAGCCGCGACTTTAATAACCGCTTACTGATCCTGCTTGAGACCGAGGGCTCGGCCAAGAATGACAAGCTTGCGGATTTGGTGAGCACCGTCACGCGACAGGCGCGACAGGCGCCGGAAGGCAAGCCAGTGGCATTTGGAGTCTTTGCGGAAAAAGCGTCGTTCACAAAAGGCTTTTCTTCCGAGCCGGAAATGCGCACCGCTGCGGTGAATGAAATCGTAGAGGGAGCACCGCCATTGGGCAAGCGCGTAGCCTTGTGGGACGCACTGCATCAGGCGCTCGCGGTCTTTGGGCCGCACCAACCGGGAGACACCATCCTGCTTGTCGGCGATCCCTATGATGATTCCAGTCATCGCTCGCCTGACAGCGTAGAGAAGGAATTTATTGCCAGCGGAACGCGCCTTTTCATGATGCGGCGAACGCATGGAAGCCGCGTTGACCGTGACTTCCTCTGGAGCACGCATGAACTGGAGAAAATAATCCTGGCCCGCATGACGCAGGAAACCGGCGGGCTGCTCAGTGAATACGTCGCCTCACTCATCCGTTTTGCCTGGGCCGGGTACCTGCTGGAAATCAAGCTTCCACCCGGAGTAAGCAAACCGCATAAATGGAAAGTGGAATTTCGCGGACCCGCGGCTGCAAACGCATCGGAAAACGAATTTTTATTATCCCGCCCGGTTCCCTTCATGCGAACGGGAGGACTCTCCCGCCCAAAAAGAAAGCGCCCGAACGGGCGCCTTCTGAAATAAACATTTCGGCTAAGCAGCTACTTCTTCTCTTCATCGCTGCTGGCCTGCTCGGCTTCCGCGGCCGCCTGCTCATTTTCCATTTGCTTGCGGACTTCTTCCTGGCGCTTGGTACGGATCTCCGCCCGCTTGGCGCGCTTAGCCTCAATCACCTTTTCGCTGCCCAGCAATTCGATGTAGCAGGTTGCAGCGCCGTCGCCGGCACGCCATCCCTTATGGATAATACGCAAATAACCACCCTGGCGGTCGCCGAAGCGAGGCGCCACGGTTTCAAACAAGCGACTAACTGATTCGCGCGTCATCAGGTAGCTTCCCGCCAGACGGCGCGCCGAAAGGTCTCCGCGCTTGCCCAGGGTAATCATTTTTTCCACATGCGGACGCATGGCCTTGGCCTTGGCCGGCGTGGTTTCAAGCCGCTCTTCCATGATGAGCGAGGTCACCAGGTTGCGCAGCAGTGCCCGCCGGTGGCTGGTGTTACGTCCGAGTTTTTTTGTGTGTCTCTGGTGCCGCATGACTTTGTGTCCTTCAGAAAAATTTCTGTTGCGTGACCAGCCGCTAGCTTCTGGTCGAAAAGCCTTTGGCTCTTAACCATTGGCCCTTGGCTAAAATCTTTCGGGGCTCCAGTGTCGGGAAGCTAACTCTTCGATCTCCCGATCACCAGATCTCCCGATCTCCGATCCCTCAGAATTCCTGTCCTTCGCCGCCTTCATCCAGGCCGCCGCCGCCCATGGGCACCGCGGATGGCATCTGGCTGGTGGGTCCGGGAACGGCGTTGCCCTGATCATCGATCTTCATGCCCAGCGAAAGGCCCATGGAAGCAAGGATTTCCTTGATTTCGTTGAGCGATTTGCGGCCGAAGTTCTTGGTCTTGAGCATCTCCGCTTCCGTCTTCTGCACCAGTTCGCCGATAGACTGGATATTCGCATTCTTCAGGCAGTTGTAACTGCGCACGGAAAGCTCTAACTCTTCGACAGACCGGTTCAGGTTTTCGTTCTTGATCAGCGGCTTCTCTTCGCCACGCGACTCCGTCTCCAACTCCTCTTCAAAGTTGATGAAGATGGTCATGTGGTCTTTGAGTAGCTTCGCCGCCAGGCCAAGAGCGTCAGCCGGGGCAATGGAACCATTGGTCCAGATTTCGATATCAAGCTTGTCGTAATCGGTGATCTGTCCCAGACGGGCTGCTTCCACCGTGTAATTGCACTTGCGCACCGGTGAGTGGACTGAATCGATCGGGATAAAACCGAGTCCCAGGTCTTCGTCAAAATTCTTGTCGGCAGCCACATAGCCGCGGCCGCGCTTCAGACGCATTTCCATGTCCAGCTTGCCGCCCTCGGAAACCGTGGCGATATAAACGGTCTTGTCCAGGATTTCAACGTCACCATCAGCCTCAATCATGGCTGAGGTGATTACGCCCGGCTGCTCGGCCTTCAGGTAAATGGCCTTGGGACCGTCGCCATTCAGCTTGAACGGGACCTGTTTCAGGTTAAGGATAATGTCGGTTGCGTCTTCCACCACGCCGGGAATCGACTGGAATTCATGCAGCACGCCTTCAATCTTCACGGCAGTTACAGCCGCGCCTTCAATGGAAGACAGCAGCACGCGCCGCAGGGCGTTGCCAATGGTGGTGCCGAATCCGCGCTCAAAGGGCTGGGCGTAAAAGCGGCCGTATTTGTCAGTAAGTGTTTCGGTGTCGGTGGCAAGACGCTTGGGCTTTTGGAAACCTCTCCAGAGAACCATATTCTTTTTGTCCTTTCAACTCCGCTCCGTTTGGCGCATGCGGCTGGGAGGCCACAAGGCGGTTCTGGTGCGGGCAATTGCGCTAGCAGCTACTAGCTCTGAGCCGCTAGCTTCTAGCAAGTCATATTTTGAGTGGATGAATCAGTTGGAACCTATTTGATGCTGAGCTTCCAAATTCCGATTCACCGCTCCGCCGGGCAGGCTTTGCCTGCTCTTCCGCCAGCAGCTAATAGCTAGCGGCTAGCAGCTTCTATTTTGAATACAGTTCAACGATCAACTGTTCATTGACCGGCGCATTGATATCTTCACGCTTCGGCAAGGACAGCACGCGGCCCTTCAGGTTGTCGCGGTCCACTTCCAGCCATCCGACCACAGGCTGGTGGCTCGAATAATCGCGCGCACCCTCAATCACGGTGAATTTCTTGGCCTTGTCGCGCACCTGGATTTCGTCGCCGGCGCTTACCTGGAAAGACGGGATATTCACGCGGCGTCCATTCACGTCAATGTGGCCGTGGCGAACAATCTGCCGCGACTGCCGCCGTGACGTGGCGAAGCCCAACCGGTAGACAACGTTGTCCAGCCGGCGCTCCAGTTGTTGCAGAAGCAGTTCGCCGGTAACGCCGGGCTTGCGCGCGGCTTTTTCAAAGTAGTTACGGAACTGGGTTTCCAGGGTGAAATACATGCGCTTGGTCTTCTGCTTTTCCCGGAGTTGCAGGCCATAACCTACAACTTTGGCCTTGCGGTCCTTGCCATGTTGGCCGGGAGCGAAGTTGCGCTTTTCCACGGGGCACTTGTCAGTAAAACATTTGGCCCCTTTCAAGAATAATTTCATGCCTTCCCGACGGCAAAGCCGGCAGACTGCACCTTTATAACGTGCCATTTGTTGCTCTCCTCTTCGAGTGACGATGGGTTTACAGGGTGGTGTTCCCCTTCCGTCCCCATCCGTTTACGATCTGAAATTTCAAGTTTGAAATTTCACAATTAAAAATCAGACTCTACGCCGTTTTGGCGGACGGCATCCGTTGTGCGGAATCGGCGTGACGTCTTTAATCGTTTTCACGTCCAGACCGGCGGCGGCGAGCGCGCGGATTGCCGACTCACGTCCCGACCCCGGTCCATTCACCCGCACTTCGACAGAGCGCATGCCATGGTCACGTGCCTGGCTGGCGGCGTTGCTGGCGGCCTGCTGCGCGGCAAACGGCGTGCCTTTGCGCGAACCGCGGAAGCCCAGCGATCCGGAGCTCTTCCACGCCAGAGTTTTGCCTTCACTGTCGGTGATGGTGACAATGGTGTTGTTGAAGGAAGCCTGAATGAACGCTACGCCATGCGGAACGTTCTTGCGTTCTTTCTTCTTGAAGACTTTTTTCTTGCCTTTTGTCCCGGTAGCGCCGCTTCCGGGTGCCGCTGCTGCTGCTTTCGCCATGATTTATTCCCTGTCCATTTGGGCCCGCGATATCGCGTCGGCCGTCAATTCATAAGCCAAGAGCTAAGGGCCAAAAGCCAATAGCCGGTTTCCGCTACGTCTTAGCGGCGGTCTTCTTCTTGTTGGCGACCGTGCCTTTGCGCGGGCCTTTACGGGTTCGCGCGTTGGTGTGGGTACGCTGTCCGCGGACCGGCAGGTTGCGGCGATGGCGGTAGCCACGGTACGAGCCAATTTCAATCAACCGCTTAATGTGCATGGAGATGTCTTTGCGCAGATCGCCTTCCACGTCGCCTTCAGCTTCAATGGCCTGGCGGATGCGGTTGACTTCATCCTCATTCAGGTCCTGTACCTTCTTCATGGGCTCGACCTTCGCCGTGGCCAGAAGCCGCGTGGAACGCGAGTTGCCGATTCCGTAGATATACGTCAGCGCGATATTCACATGCTTGTTGCGCGGAAGATCAACGCCTGAAATGCGTGCCATGTTTTCTCCTTGTTGCTTTTCCTGATCGGTTTACAGTCCGGCAAGGGCCTTCATCCCGATCGAATCTTCAAATTGCCAAAATTGCCAAGATTGCCAAAAATCGCCGTGATTGGGTTCCGCCGATCAGTTCCTGTTCCAGCAAACAGCCTGGGGTGAAGGTTCTCAATTGTCACTCTTTGGCAATTTTGGCAGTTCTGGCAATTGTTTTATCCTTGCCTTTGTTTGTGTTTCGAGTTCTCGCAGATGACGCGCACTACGCCCTTGCGGTGCACGATCTTGCACTTATCGCAAATCTTTTTTACTGACGCTCTAACCTTCATAATTTCCCGATTCCTGTGGCACAGGCACTCTTGCCTGTGTTCCTTATTTGTATCTGTAAACAATCCGTCCACGCGTGAGGTCATAGGGTGAAAGTTCCACCGCGACCTTGTCGCCGGGAAGAATGCGGATGAAATTCTTGCGCATTCTGCCGGAAACGTGTGCCAGCACCTGATGCTTGTTTTCCAGTTCTACCCGGAACATGGCATTGGGCAGCGGCTCGACCACCGTTGCCATCACCTCAATCGCGTCTTCTTTACTCACTCATCTCCTTGGAGAGCTCAGTTCCGAACTCTCACTCCTCGTTGGGGATCTGGGGATACGCCTCCCCCGTGGGCCTCAACTAGGATTTTAAAGGGTTTACAGCATTCATCCCCGGCCAATCCCAGCGCCTCTCAGCGCAAATCACTCCAAAAAGGCGCCCTTTTATTCTGTCAGCACCAGCGGCCCATTCCTTGTAACCGCAACGGTGTGCTCGAAATGCGCGCTGTAACTGCCATCTTCGGTGACTGCGGTCCACTTGTCATCCAGAACGCGCGCGCCAGGCTTGCCGATATTGACCATTGGCTCAATGGCAATGACCATACCTTCGCGCAACCGCGTGCCGTGGCCGCGTGTGCCGAAATTCGGCACCTGCGGGTCTTCATGCAGCCGCGTACCGATTCCGTGCCCCACAAACTCGCGAACCACGCTGAAGCCGTTGGCCTCAACATATTCCTGTACTGCCGCTCCCACGTCTCCGACGGTCTTGCCCAGTCTCACTTCGGCAATCGCTTTTTTCAGCGACGTCTCCGTCACGTCGAGCAGTTTCTGTAACTCCGGCGCCAGCGACTTTCCCACCGGCACGGTAATCGCTGAATCGCCATAATAGCCATCCAGCACTACGCCGCAGTCAATCGAAACGATGTCGCCTTCCTTCAGCACCCGTTTTTCTGACGGGATGCCGTGAATGATTTCATTGTTCACTGACGTGCACAGCACGCAGGGATAATCGCAATAGCCCTTGAATGCTGGCTTGGCGCCGAACTCGCGGATCTTTTCTTCCGCCGCATTTTCCAGGTCCATGGTGGAAACGCCGGGTGCCACCAGGGCGCGTACGGCATCCAGCACCTGCCGGACGATCTGTCCGCTGCGTTTCATCTTTTCCAGTTCGGATTGTGATTTGCAGTTAATCATTCTTTTGCTGTAATCACTCGGTGCCTGCTGCAGCAGCCCCGCCTTCAATTGCCCGAAACATATCCGCCATTACCTTTTCAACGGGCTGTTCTCCATTGATCCGGCGCAACCTTCCCTGCTTCCGGTAAAAATCTTCCAGAGGTTTTGTCTGGCGTTCGTAGCTCTTCAAACGCTCAGAAATAACCTCTTCCGTATCGTCAGCCCGCTGGAACAACTGGGTGCCGCAGGCGTCGCAAACGCCTTCATTTTTGGGCGGCTGGAGATAGATGTTGTAAATCTTGCCGTCGACAGGACAAGTACGGCGGCCTGTAAGCCGTTGCAGTAATTGATTATAACTTACATCAACGCCCACGACAACCATGGGCTTCCTGTCGCCTTTTCTCTCTGCCAACTCACGATCCAGCCATTCCGCCTGTGCTACCGTCCGCGGAAATCCATCCAAAACAAACCCCCGGTCAGCATCCGGCTGTTTGATCCGGTCTGCCACCATGCCATTGACCAGATCGTCGGATACCAGGTCGCCCCGTTCCATGACCCTTTTTGCTTTCCTGCCCAAATCCGTGCCGCGGGCCACATTGTCCCGCAGAATGTCCCCGGTGGAGATGTGGGGAATCCCGTAGTGCTCGGCAATCAACTTGGCCTGCGTGCCTTTGCCTGCCCCAGGCGGTCCTTGCAGGACAATCGGGCCCACAGGTATGTTTTTCCCGCTCATAGCGTTAACACCGTTGCCGGCCCGAAATTCCGCTTAACCCCAGAGCCTTCTGCCGCGGACGCGTCCGCTGCGAGAAGTAAAGCCTTCATAGTGGCGCATCACCAGTTGCGATTCGATCTGGTTGACCGTGTCCATGGCCACGCCCACCACAATCAGCAGCGACGTGCCGCCAAAGTAAAAGTTCACGTTCAAACCGTGCAGCACCCAGGTAGGCAGGCCGCTGAATACTCTCGGCCCGATCCAGGGTATGTGATCCAGATGGATTCCGGCAATCATCCACTCCGGAATCAGCGAGATCAGAATCAGGTACAAGCCGCCCACCAGGGTAACGCGGGTCAGCACGTCATTGATGTAGTCGCGCGTGCGATGGCCGGGACGTATGCCGGGAATAAACCCGCCGTATTTCCGCATGTTGTCCGCCACGTCCGACGGATTGAACACGATGGAAACATAAAAATAAGCAAAAAAGATGATGCCGACCGCGTAGAGCAGCGTGTAGAGCGGCTCGCCCCACTTGAGCTGCTCCATGGTGCCGCCGAAATAGCGGTTCAAGGTTCCGCCCGGCTTAAAAGCGTTCGAGAGAGTAAGCATCTGCGGAATGCTGAGCAGCGACGAAGCAAAAATCACCGGCATTACGCCGCCTGAGTTCACGCGCAAAGGCAGGTGCGTAGCCTGGCCGCCCATGATACGGCGTCCCACAACGCGCTTGGCATACTGCACCGGAATTCGCCGTTCCGAGCGTTCCATGAAAACGATGAACGCCACCACCAGGACCATGATGGCTACAAGTATCAACAGGGCTGGAACGGTAAAGCTGCCCCAGGCTGACGACCGCGCTTTTTGCGACAGGTCCACTACGGCCTTCGGCAATCCAACGACAATGCCGGAGAAAATCAGCAATGACATGCCGTTGCCCACGCCGCGTTCTGTAATCTGCTCGCCCAGCCACATAATGAAGATACTTCCTGTGGTCAGGGTGATGATCGTCATCAGGATGAACGACGGTCCCGGGTTCACTACGAATTTCTGCGCCTGCAAGGTAAACGCGATGCCCATACTCTGCAGAATGGAAAGAATCAGCGTGAGATAACGCGTCCACTGGGTAATCTTGCGCCGGCCCAGATCGCCTTCTTTTTGCAGGCGCGCCAGCGGTTCCCATACCACAGTCAGCAGCTGCAAAATGATCGATGCCGTGATGTAGGGCATGATGCCCAGAGCAAAAATGGTCAGCCGGCGCAGGTTGCCGCCGCTGAACAGGTCATAAAATCCCAGCAGGCCGCCGCTCTGCTGCTCAAAAGCCTTCTGCAGCGCATCGGTGTTGATGCCCGGCGTAGGAATGTGTGAACCCAGGCGGTACACAGCCAGCATGGCCAGCGTGAACAGCACGCGCCTGCGCAAGTCCGGTACTCGAAAGATATTCGCCAGTTTCTCGAACATTTAGGTCACCTTTTTCTTTAGTTTCGAAGGTGCCTTACTTTTGCCCGTAGTCTGGGGTTCGTCTTTGGCTCCAGCCTGGATGGCGGCTCCAATGACTTCAACCTTGCCTCCGGCCTTGGTGATTTTTTCTTCGGCCGACTTGGAGAACTTATGCGCCTGTACTGTGAGCGCTGTCTTGAGTTCGCCATCGCCCAGGATCTTGATCAGATCGTTCTTGTTCACCATCCCGATTTTGATCAGCAGTTCCGGCGTGATGTTTTTTTCGCCCAGCTCAGCCAGGCGATCCAGGTTCACAACCTGATATTCCACGCGGAAGATGTTGGTGAAGCCGCGCTTGGGCAACCGGCGATGCAACGGCATCTGGCCGCCTTCAAAACCGCGCATCATGCGCGAACCTGAGCGCGAGCGCTGGCCTTTGTGGCCTCGCGTTGAAGTCTTGCCCATACCACTGCCCATGCCCCGGCCCACGCGTTTCTTGTTTGACGTGGCGCCCTTGGGAGGCCGTAAGTTCGATAAATTCGTTGGCACTTGATTTCCTTTTGCGCAATCTCCGCCTGTATTGAACTGCGACGATTACTCGGTTTCCCTGTTTTGATTTGGCAATTTACCCATTACCAAATTATCCGTTTACCAAATCTATTTCTCTGGTCTACTTCTCTGGTCTACTTCTCTAAGATCTCCACCAGGTGCGGAATCTTGGCGACCATGCCGCGAATCGACGGCGTGTCTTCCCGCTCCACTACCTGATAAAGCCGGGTAAAGCCCAGACCCTTGACTACGAGTTTGTGTTTTATCGGCGTGCAGATCTTCGAACGCACGTATTGCAGGCGAATTGTTTTTTTCTTTGCCGTCATCGTTTACAGCTCCTGCAACGCCTTGCCGCGCAGAGTGGCCACATCCTGGCGGTCGCGAAGTTTATTGAGCGCATCAAACGTGGCTTTGATCACGTTGTGCGGATTAGCGGTACCCAGCGATTTGGTCAGGACGTTTTGCACGCCCACTGACGTCATCACTGCGCGCACCGCGCCGCCGGCAATCACTCCCGTGCCTTCCGGCGCCGGCTTCAGCAATACCCGGCCGGAACCAAAGGTGCCGAGCACCGCGTGCGGAATCGAGGTCTTGCTCAGGTTGACCCGCATCAGATTTTTCTTGGCCGATTCAATCCCCTTGCGGATGGCCTGCGGCACTTCCTTGGCCTTGCCGGATCCATATCCGACCACGCCCGCACTGGGGTCGCCCACCACGACCAGCGCCGCGAATGACATGTTTTTGCCGCCCTTGACCACCTTGGTCACGCGGTTAATGGCCACTACCTGGTCTTTCAACTGGTAGTTGCCGGCATCGAGCTTTTTCTTCGTTGGTATTGCCATTTTATTTAAAACTCCAGACCTGCTTCACGCGCGGCATCCGCCAGCGCCTTGATGCGTCCGTGGTAAAGATAGCCGCCACGGTCAAATACCACTTTCTTGATTCCTTTTTCCTGCGCCCGCTGCGCAATCTCTTTGCCGATTTCCTTGGCGCTGGCCACATTTCCGCCCGTCTTCTTGCTGCCTTTTTTTCCTTTTACGGTGCTGGCCGAAGCGAGCGTGGTGCCGGAGGTGTCGTCAATCACCTGCACGTAGATGTGGTTCAGTGAGCGATACACATTCAGCCGGGGCCGTTCCGTCGATCCGGAAAGCCTTCCGCGAAGCCGCTGGTGGATCCGCCGCCGTGTTTTATCTTTCGAACTATCTGGAATCATCTCGTTACCCTTTGCTTCGTAGAGCTATTGAGCGCCACGATCAAAATTTTGTCTTTCTCTGTCCTTCAATCGGTGATCTCCCGATCTCCCGATTACTTCGCTCCGGTCTTGCCGACCTTCTTCTTCAATTTCTCGCCCACATACCGGACACCCTTCTGCTTATAAGGATCCGGTGGACGCAGGCTGCGCATGTCCGCCGCAACCTGTCCGACTTTCTGCCGGTCAATGCCGCTGACCGTCAGCTTGGTCTGCTTGGGATCCAGTGCAACCGTTACTCCGGTAGGCAGCGGAAACTCGATGGGATGCGAATAGCCGAGCGTGAACACGACAGTGTTTTTGCCCTTCAATTCCGCGCGGTAGCCGATGCCGACAATTTCCAGGTCGCGGTTCCAGCCCTTGGTCACGCCTTCCACGGCATTGTTTACCAGAGCGCGCGCCAGTCCATGGACCGCAGCGTACTGATCGCTCTGGCGCTCCACGTTGATAAAGCCGTCTGCCTGCTTTAGCTGCACGCCGGAGGGAAGATGCGTCTGCACCTGGCCCTTAGGGCCCTGCACCACCACGGTGTTGCCCTTCACTTCAAACTTCACTCCCTGAGGGAGCGGAATCGGTTTCTTTCCGATACGAGACATTTGTGTTCCCTTTTTCTGGTGAGTCCCTCGTCACAATCATTGCTTCGAGTTCCACAACCGTTTGGCTATCAGCCCCTAGCTCTTAGCCATTGGCCTTTAGCAAAATCACTTTTACATTTATTCCCAATCTGGGGGCGCATCAAAAATGCATCGGCCAGATCACCAAGCTAAAAGCCAAGAGCTAATGGCTGCCGCGTAGCGGCTACCACACTTCGCAGAGGATCTCGCCGCCCAACCCCTGTTTGCGCGCCTGGCGTCCTGTCATTACGCCTTTGGGAGTGGTGAGGATGTTGATCCCCAGCCCACCGAGCACGCGTGGAATATCATTGCGTCCCACGTACACGCGGCAACCGGGCCGCGAAATACGCTGCAGGTTGGCAATGGCTGCATTGTTGTCCTGCCCGTACTTCAAGTAAATGCGCAGGACTTTTCTGCCCTCTTCCTCTGTCGGCTTGAAATTGGCGATATAGCCTTCTTCTTTCAGGATGCGCGCAATTTCCAGCTTCAACTTGGAAGCCGGGATATCAAGCTTCTGGTGACGTGCATGGATCGCATTCCGAATGCGTGCCAGCAAATCTGCGACCGGATCGGTCAAACTCATCTTCGTTATCTCCTCTTATCGTCACCCGTTTGCTCCGGCCTGCCGGAGAACCTGCCGTGACGTACTTCCGAGCAGCTGGCAATTAGCAGTTAGCCATTAGCTCTCGTCTCGCGGAAGCCAGCATCTCTGCCAGCCTCAAATGCAAACTGGCTAATTGCCAGTTGCTTCCTTACCAGGACGACTTCATGACCCCGGGAATCTCACCCTTGAGCGCCAGACCGCGGAAACACAGGCGGCAGAGGCCGAACTTACGCAGAAAAGCGCGCGGCCGTCCGCAGATGCTGCAGCGGTTGCGGTGCTGGGTGGAGAACTTGGGTTTCTTGTTCGTCTTGGCGATCTTTGCTGTTGTTGCCATTTTTTCCTTTTGTCGGGCCTCTCGGCCCTCCGCTCTTAGCTATTGGCTCTTAGCCTTTAGCTCGTGCTCTTCACTTCCAACTTCAACTTCTGCCGTAACCAATTTTTCAGCCCATCGAATCAGCTTCCATCTTTCACGTTCAAGCTAACTGCCAATGGCTAATTGCTAACTGCTATTGTTTAAACGGCATTCCAAAACTCTTGAGCAGCGCCCGTGCCTGGTTATCGTCGCGCGCCGTGGTCACGATGGTCACGTTCATGCCCTTCAATTTGTCCACTTTCGCATAATCAATTTCCGGAAAGATCAACTGGTCGCGCAGGCCGAGCGTGTAATTGCCGCGCCCGTCAAATGATTTCGTCGAGACGCCGCGGAAATCGCGTACGCGCGGCAGGGCGACATTGATCAGCCGGTCCAGAAACTCATACATGCGGGTTCCGCGCAGAGTCACCATGGCGCCAATGGCCATGCCTTCGCGCACTTTGAAAGCCGCAATCGATTTCTTGGCCTTGGTCACTACCGGCTTCTGTCCGCAGATTTCGCCCAGGTCGCGGACCAGAGGATCGAGCATCTTGGTGTTCTGCGTGGCTTCGCCGACGCCCATGTTCACCACGATCTTGTGCAGATGCGGGACAGCCATCGGGTTGGTCATGCCCAGTTCCTTGGCCAGCGCCGGGGCAATCTCTTTATCGAATTTTTCTTTCAGCCTTGCGACTACCTTGGTTGCCATTTCTCTTTTTCTGCCTTTCTCACGGTTTCCGGATGTTACGGGTTCGTGAGTTGAGGCGGTTAGCGGGCGTCTGAGCCCGCTGCCGAAATCCCGATCCCGCAAAAGCGGGAGAGGGATCTGCTCCGCCATTTATTTTCCTATCTAAAAGCCTCTAGCTGCTGGCTTCTAGCTTGAATCTCAATTCCTTTAACTCTCTTTCGAACCTGCAATGTCACTTCCCGAGACGATATCGCCAACAGCTCCAGCCTTAGCCAGTAGCTAGCGGCTAGAAGCTAGTGGCTGGCTGCTACTAGCTTTTGTCCAGCGGCGCATCGCACCGGCGGCAAATTCGCACGCGGCGGCTGCCCAGTGTTTTGTGCCCGATACGAGACGGTCCGCAGCTCGGGCATACCACCATCATGTTGGAGATGGCGATGGGTGATTCCTGCTCCGCGATTCCGCCCTTGATGTTCCGCTGCGGATTGGGACGCACATTCTTCTTCACCATCATCACGTGCTCCACCAGCACCTTGCTGGTGCCGGGAAAAACCCGCAACACGCGGCCCTGCTTGCCCTTGTCACGTCCGGTGATTACCTTCACCGTGTCATTGCGCTTGATGTCGACTCTTATATGCATTGTCTGCCTTCAACTATGGGCGGTCCCAGCAATTGCTTGTCCGCCGGAAATCTTGTCTTGCCGTTTCGTCTCTCTTACAGAACTTCAGGCGCCAGAGAAACAATCTTCAAAAACTTCTTTTCCCTGAGTTCGCGGGCCACCGGGCCGAAAACGCGCGTGCCTATCGGCTCGCCGGTTTCATTGATCAGCACTGCCGCATTCTGATCAAAGCGGATGTATGTGCCGTCGCGACGGCGATGCTCTTTGCGCTGCCGCACGATCACGCACTTCACTACCGTGCCCTTTTTGGCCGTGCCGTCCGGCGACGCTTCTTTCACTGAGGCGGTAATTACGTCGCCCAGGCTGGCGTTCAGTCCGGTATGTCCGCCCAGCGGCAGAATCATCTGCAGCCGGCGCGCTCCGCTGTTGTCGGCCACATCGAGAATACTTCTCATCATGACTGCCATAGTGTGTCTCCCTCTCGAATCCCGTTATGCACGATTCCAGCGGCCGTGGGCCGCCAAATCGCCTCCCGCTCTTAGGCGGTCTTTTCCTGAGCCGTCTTCTCTTGCGCGATCTTGGCTTCCAGCGCTGCTTCTTCGCCGCCCACCAGCTTGGCTTTCTGAATGATGTTCTTCAGACGCCAGCGCTTCAGCTTCGACATGGGACGGGTCTCTTCAATTTCCACCGTGTCGCCCACGTGCGCCGTGTTCTTCTCATCGTGCGCGTAAAACTTCTTCGCCTTGGCCACCACTCGACGGTAAAGCGGGTGCGCCTTTTTTCTGATGACCTGCACCACGATGGTCTTGCTCATCTTGGTGGACGTCACACGGCCAATCTTGGTGCTGCGGCTGCCTGTCTTTTTCTCTGTTGTTGTCTCTGCCATCACTTCTTCCTCTTTTTAGCGGCTGCGGTCGTCTTCTTCTTTGCCGGCTTGGCGGTCTTGCTCTTTACGGCCGTCTTTGTCTTCTTTTTCTTGGCGCTCTTGCCGGCAGCAGCCTTCTTCGTCTTTGGCGTCGCGCCGCCAGCGGCTTCCGCCGAGGGCTGGCCGTTGCTGGGCGCTTCGATGCCCAGCTCTTTTTCCCGGATCACGGTATGAATGCGCGCTACGTCCTTGCGCAGGCCGCGGATCTTCGTGAGGCTCTCGGTCTGTCCCATTTTGAGCTGGAACTTGAGGCGAAACAGCTGGTCATTGAGCTCCTGCTGCTGGTGCAGCAGTTCAGCGTCGGTCAGACTTCTAAGTTTTTCTACGTCCATCGTCGTTGTCTTCTCTTCTAGGGCTCCGCAACGCTTCGCTGCTTCGCCCTCATGCTACGTTCGCGCGGGCCGGCGCTCACTCCGCATTTCACCCGCTTCTCTTCTTTTACTGCATCGTTAGTTTTAGCCTTTAACCAATCTGCCGCCCGTTAATTGGCTAAGTGCCAATTGCTTCCTAGTGCGCGTCAGCGCGGGCCACAAACTTTGTCCGCAAACCCAGCTTGTTGGAAGCCAGCCGCATTGCTTCCTGAGCATCGGTGCGGTTCACGCCTTCCATCTCAAACAGGATCTTGCCCGGACGTACCACCGCGACCCAATGGTCCGGCGCGCCCTTGCCTTTACCCATACGGGTTTCAGCCGGCTTCTTGGTCACGGGCTTGTCGGGAAACAGGCGGATCCAGATCTTGCCGCCGCGCTTCACGAAACGCGTCATGGCGACACGGCTGGCCTCAATCTGACGGTCCGTGATCCAGCCCGGCTCCATCACTTTCAACCCGAAATCGCCGAAGGAGAGTTCTCCTCCGCGCCAGGCCTTCCCGCACATGCGACCGCGCTGCTGCTTGCGGTACTTAACTTTTTTCGGCATTAACATAATTTCAATCCCTTGTTATTGCTTGACAGCTTGCGAGTCTGGCTTTTGGCCCCTTGGCTTTTAGCTCTTGGCAAAACAAGCTGTCGCGATCTTCAATTCAAAGCCAAATACCAAGAGCCAACTACCAATAGCCGCTCTTAAAATGCTCCCGCGCCCGCGCGTTCAGGCTGCCGTTTTTTCTGCGGCAGAATGTCGCCCTTGTAAACCCAGCACTTCACGCCGATCACGCCATAAGTGGTGCGCGCTTCGGAAAAACCAAAATCGATGTCGGCACGCAGCGTGTGCAGCGGCAGACGGCCCTGCAGGTACCACTCGGAACGCGCGATTTCATTGCCGTTCAACCGGCCAGACACGCGAACCTTGATGCCCTTGCAGCCGAAACGCAGCGCCGAATCCACTGACTTGCGCATTGCCCGCCGGAAGCCCACGCGCTTTTCCAGCTGCAGCGCGATTCCTTCCGACACCAGCTGTGCGTCCAGTTCCGGCTTGTGCACTTCCTGAATGTCAATAAAAACATCCCGGTTCGTGCGCTTCTGCAGCTCGATCTTCAGCTTGTCGATTTCAGCGCCCTTACGTCCAATAATGATGCCCGGCCGCGCCGTGCGGATGATGATCCGCAACTTGTTGCCCGGACGCTCAATCTCCACCGAGCTCACGCCCGCGGACTTGAGCTTGTCCTTCAGCTCTTCCTTCAGCTTTACGTCTTCCAGAAGAAGCTTGTCGTAATCTTTCTCAATAAACCAGCGCGACCGCCAGGGCTTCGTGTAGCCGAGTCGAAATCCGTAAGGATGGACTTTCTGTCCCATATTGTTTCCTCTTGTTTCCTATCGACGTTCTTCGCGAACGCCATTCCTTCTCAAAAATTGTTACTTCGCTGCTGCTGTCTTCTTCTTGCCCGCCGATTTCTTCTTGGCGCCCACAGCCTTTTTCTTGGCTGGGGTCTTGGCCGGTGCGGCAGCGTCCTCTTCTCCTACCACTGTGGCCAGATTCTGTTTGTTCTCCGCGCCCTTTTCCGCCAGCACAATTTCCATGTGCGAAATGCGGCGTTGGTAGCGGAACGCGCGGCCCATCGGCGCCGGACGAATACGTTTCAAGCGCGGACCTTCATTGGCGATGGCGTGCTTCACGTAGAGCCGGTCCAGGTCAACATCCATGCCCTTTTCCTGGCTCAGGTAATTGGCATTCTCCACGGCCGAGCGCAATAGCTGGAAAATCGCCGGAGCAATACGCTTCTTGGTAAAGGTCAGCGTGGTCAGAGCGTCTTCCACGCGCCGGCCTTTGATCAGGTCCAGCACCAGCCGCGCCTTCTGCGGCGATACTCGGGTGAATCGGGCTTTTGCAATAAATTCCATAAAAGGTTCAACCTTGTTCTTTCAAATCTTCTTAACGAGATCCTTCGACTCACTCCGCTCGCTCAGGATGACCACAGCGGGCTCCCGCTACGCTCACGCCCGCTCAACGCGGTCACTTCGATGGCGGCGCTGACCCTGCGGCCGGTGCAATCGCGCCCGGACCACCCGGAATGCCCGCGGGCTTGGCAGAAACTTCCGCCGCCGCCTTCATCGAGTGACCTTTGAATATCCGCGTGAAGGAGAACTCGCCCAGTTTGTGTCCCACCATGTTTTCCGTGATATACACCGGAATAAACTTCTTGCCGTTATGCACCGCGATGGTGTGTCCCACCATTTCCGGCGAAATCGTCGAACGGCGTGACCAGGAGCGAATAACTTTCTTGTCATTCTTCGCGTTCAGGTCTTCAATCTTCTTCAACAGATGGCCGTCAATGTGCGGCCCTTTTTTCAGTGAACGAGCCATTTATTTCTGTCTCCTGCTGACAATGAACTTGTCGGTGCGCTTATTGTTGCGCGTCTTGTAGCCGCGTGTCGGCTGGCCCCACGGGGTTACCGGATGCCGTCCGCCGGAAGTCTTGCCTTCACCGCCGCCATGCGGATGATCAACCGGATTCATGGCTACGCCACGATTCACCGGCTTCTTGCCCAGCCAGATATTGCGTCCGGCCTTGCCGATAGAAACGTTTTCGTGGTCCACGTTGCCGATCTGGCCAATCGTCGCCATGCAATCGATCAGCACTTTGCGCGTCTCGCCCGAAGGCAGTTTCACCAGCGCGTATTCGTCCTCTTTCGCGACCAGCTGGGCCGATCCGCCGGCCGAGCGCACCATCTGCGCGCCTTTGCCCGGCTTGAGTTCGATGTTGTGGATCGTGGTGCCGGCCGGAATGTTCTTCAACGGCAGCGCGTTCCCCACCAGAATGTCGGCTTCCGGACCGCTGACGATCTTCTGCCCCACGTTCAGTCCCACGGGATGAAGGATGTAGCGCTTCTCGCCGTCGGCATACGCGATCAGCGCAATGCGCGCCGAGCGGTTGGGATCGTACTCAATCGAAACCACGGTTGCCGGGACGCCATTCTTGTCGCGCTTGAAATCGATGTCGCGCAGCTTGCGCTTGTGCCCGCCGCCGCGATGCCAGATAGTGATGTCGCCGGCGTTGCGGCGTCCGCCGGTGCGCAGCTTGATGCTGGTCAGCGGCTTGTGCGGCTTGTCGGTCGTCAACTCGTCATTGGTCAGCGTTGTCTTGAAGCGCAACGACGGCGTAATCGGTCTGTATGTCTTAATTGCCATAAAAATCAGCCTTTGGTAGTTAGCTCTTGGCCTTTAGCTGTGCTTCTAAGCTCGCGGCTAATCGCTAAACCTTTAAATCTTTGTTTCTTCAGCAAACCGGCCCAATCAGGCCGCCGGTTTGCGCTGCTTCAGGAGCCTAATCGCTGTAACCACGATCCAGGCACTGAAGCGGTTTTCAATTAAATATTCGCCGCGTACTCGGGCATTTTTTCGCCCGCCTTCAGCCTTACGTATGCCTTCTTCCAGTCCGGACGATAACCGGCAAACTTGCCCCGGCGGCGTTCCTTGCCGACAAAGTTTGCAGTCCGCACCGAATCAACCTTCACCTTGAAGATCTTCTGGACGGCTTCTTTCACTTCCGTCTTGGTGGCCGCGGCAGCGACTTCAAAAACCAGCGTGCCCTGGTTTTCCTTTACGCCCAGCCCTTTTTCCGTGATCACCGGCTTGCGGATAATCTGATAGGCTGACTTCATTACGCCACCTCCGCGTCATGTTTATGCTTTGGCGCAGATGCCTTCAGCGAGTCCTGCAGCTTTTCCAGAGCGGGCTTGGAGAAGATCGCCGTTTCATAACGCAGCAGGTGATACGGATGCACATGGTTGCCGGCAATCAGTTCCACGCCTTTAATGTTGCGCGAGCTCAGCTCCAGATTGCGGTTCTCTTTCGAGCCATCCACCAGCAGCGTTGTTTTGCCCACGCCCAGCTTGCCCAGCGTCTTGCGGAACGTGCCGGTCTTGACGGCGTCCAGCTCAAAGCCTTCCACTACCATCAGGTTGCCGTCAGAAAGCTTGGACGCCAGCGCGGAACGCAGCGCACCCAGCAGCTTCTTCTTGGGAAACTGGTAGTCATAGGAGCGGGGTTGCGGTCCGTGGACCGTGCCGCCGTGACGCCACAGTGGCGACCGGATGGAGCCCACGCGCGCGCGGCCTGTGCCCTTTTGTTTCCAGAGCTTTTTGCCCGCGCCCGACACCAGCTTCTTGTTCTTGGTGGCGTGCGTGCCTGCCCGCTGCGCTGAGCGGTAATGCTTTACCGCTTCCCAGAGAAGGTCTTCATTGATACCGCCAAAGACCTCGTCGGCCAGCTCCAGCGAGCCTGTCTTCTTGCCTTCGAGATTTACTACATCGATCTTTGCCATCTTTGTTTTCAGGGCTCTGAGCTTATTGCTCGCCCTCGGCTCTGCTCGCTTTGTCCTGTCGCTCCAGCGCTCACCTTCGTTCTTAGCTCTGGCTTGGCCTTAGCTGATTACAGACGCTCGCTCGCCCAATTACTTCTTCGACTTACCAGCTGCAGCCTTCTTGGCAGCCTTCAACGGATCCAAAGTGGTCGATCCAGCAAAGCCACGGCGCTCGCGCGGTGGTTTCTTTGCTTTCAGGATCACCACATACGCGCCCTTCGGACCCGGTATCGCGCCTTCCACCAGAAGAAGGTTGTCGTCAGTGTCAATGCCGCGAATCTTTAAGTTACGGACCGTTACCTGGTCCACGCCCATGTGTCCGGACATACGCATTCCCGGGAACACGCGCGACGGAAATGACGATGCGCCGATCGAACCCTGCACCTGGAACATGTGTCCGTGAGCTCCGGGACCGCCGCCGAAGTGATGGCGCTTTACCACGCCGGCAAAGCCGCGTCCTTTGCTCACGCCAACCACATCGACAAATTTCTCATTGGTGAAAATATCCACCAGCACCTTGCCGCCGACTTTGAGGCCGTCGCCATTGCTCGCGGCCGCTTCGCCATCCGCTGCCTGCGCTTCGGCTGCTGCGGCTTCGGTACCATCTTCCATGGCAACTTCGCGCATGAACTTTACCGGCGGCAGATCGTGCTTGCCGAAGTGTCCCTGCATGGCCTTGGTTACGTTCTTGCCCTTGACGAATTCAACCAGGCCGATCTGCGCGGCTTCATAGCCATCTTTATTGTTGCGCTTGATCTGCGTGATCACGCATGGGCCGGCCTGCAGGACGGTGACCGGGTGAACGTCACCTTTGTCGTCAAACACCTGCGTCATGCCGATTTTCTTTCCGAGTATTCCGTTGATCATTTTTCTCTCTCCTCATCATTCCTGTGCTGTCAGCAGCATCCAGGAACTGTAGGTTTTGGCTTTTCGCCTTTGGCTCTTAGCTCTTGGCCTTTAGCCAGAGCTGCTTCGCGCTTTCACGCAAAGCTAAAAGCTAAGAGCCAATAGCTAAAAGCTATTTTTGCTATTTATGTTCTTTCCCGAACGCCTTGATCTCCACATCCACGCCCGCGGGCAGATCGAGCTTCATCAGCGCATCCACCGTGTTCTGGGTCGGTTCCAGGATGTCAATCAGGCGCTTGTGCGTGCGGATCTCAAATGCCTCGCGCGACTTCTTGTCCACGTGGGGGGAGCGCAGCACGCAATATTTGTTCTTCACCGTGGGCAGCGGAATCGGTCCGGCAATCTGTGCCCCGGTACGTTTGGCCGTGTCAACGATCTCGCCCGTGGACTGGTCCAGGATGCGATAGTCGTACGCTTTCAGCCGTATGCGAATTCTCTCTTTGCCTATCACTCTTTTTTATCCTCAAAGAACTTCTGGTCAAACCCCACGCAATCTTGTGGTGGTTGCCGTTGGTTAAATTGCCAAAACTGCCAAGATTGCCAAAAATCGCCGAAATTGATTTGTTCGCAATTGCCTTGCTTTAACCAAATCGTCTGCATAGCCGCTTTCAATTTGGATTCTTTGGCAATTACCAATTCTGGCAATTGTTCGTCTCTCGATAACGCTCGTACCAACTGCTTACTGGATAATTTCTGAAATCGTTCCCGCTCCTACCGTCCGTCCGCCTTCGCGGATGGCAAAACGCAGTCCCTTTTCCATGGCCACCGGCGTTATCAGCTCAATGGTCAGCGATACGTTGTCGCCCGGCATCACCATTTCCGTGCCGGCCGGCAACTCGGCCACGCCCGTCACGTCCGTGGTGCGGAAGTAAAACTGCGGACGATAGCCCTTGAAGAACGGAGTGTGACGTCCGCCTTCTTCTTTGTTCAGAACGTAAATCTCAGCCTTGAACTTGGTGTGCGGCGTAATCGATCCGCCCTTCGCCAGAACCATGCCGCGCTCCACATCTTCTTTGGCAATACTGCGCAGCAGCAGTCCAGCGTTGTCGCCGGCCATGCCTTCGTCCAGCTGCTTCTTGAACATTTCCACGCCCGTGACGACAGTCTTGCGCGTCTCGCGGAAACCGACGATCTCAACTTCCTCGCCCACCTTCACCTTGCCGCGCTCGATACGGCCCGTAACCACCGTGCCGCGCCCCTGGATGGAGAAGATATCTTCAATCGGCATCAGAAACGGCTTGTCGATATCGCGTGCCGGCAGCGGAACGTACTTGTCCACCGCGGCCATCAGCTCGTCAATCTGCTTTTCCCATTTCGGATCGCCGTTCAGGGCGTTCAAGGCCGACAGACGGATCACCGGAACATCGTCGCCGGGGAACTTGTAGCTCTTCAACAGCTCGCGGACTTCGAGTTCCACCAGATCCAGCAGCTCGGCGTCATCGACGGCATCGCACTTATTCAACGCCACCACGATGCACGGCACGCCAACCTGGCGGGCCAAAAGCACGTGTTCACGCGTTTGCGGCATCGGGCCGTCCGTGGCTGCTACCACCAGAATCGCGCCATCCATCTGGGCTGCGCCGGTAATCATGTTCTTGATGTAGTCGGCGTGGCCGGGACAATCCACGTGGGCATAATGCCGGTTCGGCGTCTCGTATTCCACGTGCGCCGTGGCGATGGTAATGCCGCGCTCGCGCTCTTCCGGAGCATTATCAATCGAGGCAAAATCGCGAAACTTGATCTTCGGATTATGCTTCGACAACACCTTGGTGATCGCCGCCGTCAACGTGGTCTTCCCATGATCAATGTGACCAATCGTTCCTACGTTTACGTGCGGTTTGCTGCGATCAAATTTTTCTTTTGCCATTGCCTGAAGCTCCTCTAACCTTTGCTGAACCAGAACGCGCCCAAACGCGTTTCTGATTCCGTTAAACCTTCAAATTCTTTGTCCAGCCGCTCATACTCGGCCAGGTTCTGCTCGCGGAAGCGCTTGAACTCTTCTTCCGACTTCCAGTAATCCAGCGTGAGATAGCGAAAATCAACAACAACATCTCTTACCAGCTCCGTTCGAATGTAGCCTGCAGAACCACGGAAGAGACGCGCCCATGCTCCCTCAGGCCCGTACTTCTGAACAAACTCTTCATTCCGTGCCTGCCGTACCTGAAATTCCCAGACGATCACGTACTCGCCTGCGCCTGACATTACCTCGCTGCCGGCTTGCCCTGTACCTTGGCGACAATCTCTTCCGTCACCGCGCGCGGCGCTTCGTCATAGTGCGCAAAGTGCATGGAGAAGGTCGCGCGACCCTGGGTATTCGAACGCATGTTGGTGGCGTAGCCGAACATTTCAGCCAGCGGCACCAGAGACTTGATCACCTGCGAACCCGCTCGGTGTTCAATGCCCTCAATGCGTCCACGGCGTGAGTTCAGATCGCCGATAATGACTCCCATAAACTCTTCCGGCACAACCACTTCAACCGACATGATCGGCTCCAGCAGTACCGGCGAAGCCTTGCGCGCCGCTTCCTTAAAGCCCATGGAAGCCGCGATCTTGAACGCCATTTCGTCGGAATCTACTTCGTGGTAGCTGCCGTCATACAGCGTGACCTTGATATCGACCAGTTCATAGCCGGCCAGAACGCCGCCTTCCATGGCCTGCTTCACGCCCTGCTCAATCGGCTTGAAGAACTCACGCGGAACCGAACCGCTCTTGATCTCATTGATGAACTCAAAGCCTTTGCCCATCTCATTGGGATCAATGCGCAGCTTCACATGGCCATAGTGACCTGAACCACCGGTCTGGCGGATGTATTTGCCTTCCGCTTCGGCATGCTTGCGAATCGTCTCGCGGTATGCCACCTGCGGTTTGCCCACATTGGCTTCCACTTTGTATTCGCGCATCATGCGGTCAATGATGATTTCCAGGTGCAGTTCGCCCATGCCGCTGATGATGGTCTGCCCGGAATCCGGATCAGTCGCAACCTTGAACGTGGGATCTTCCTGCGCCAGGCGGTTCAGAGCAACGCCCATTTTTTCCTGGTCACTCTTGGTCTTGGGTTCGACGGCGACCGAGATGACGGGCGCGGCAAATGTGATCGATTCCAGCAAGATCGGAGACTTTTCTGAACAGATGGTATCGCCCGTGGTGACGTTCTTCAGGCCAACGCAGGCGCAGATGTCGCCGGCGTAGATTTCGCTGATCTCTTCACGCTTGTTGGCGTGCATTTTCAGCAGGCGGCCAATGCGCTCCGTCTTGCCCTTGGTGGTGTTCAACACGCTGTCGCCGGTCTTGAGGTGGCCGGAGTACACGCGAACGAATACCAACTGGCCGACAAAAGAATCAGCCATGATCTTGAATGCCAGCCCGGAGAACGGCTCGTCGTCCGCCGGTTTGCGCTCTACGACAACTTCACGATGATCGGGATCATGCCCCTTCGTCGGGGGAATGTCGAGAGGAGAAGGCAGATAATCCACCACGGCGTCCAGCAGCGTCTGCACGCCTTTGTTCTTGAAGGCCGTGCCGCAAAGCACCGGGAACAGCTTGAGAGCGATGGTGCTCTTGCGCAGCGAAGCGCGGAGTTCTTCAGCGCTGATGGCCTCGCCTTCCAGAAACTTGTGCAACATTTCATCGTCATTTTCCGCGACTGATTCGACCAGCTGCGCATGGAACGCTTCTGCCTTCTTTTTCAGCTCAGCGGGAATTTCTTCCACGTCGTAATTGGCGCCCATAGCTTCATCGCGCCAGTAAATGGCCTTCATCCCGACCAGGTCAATGACGCCTTTGAAAGCTGCTTCTTGTCCGATGGGGATCTGAATGGCTACTGGGCGGGCATTAAGGCGCTTGCGGATGGTATCGACGGCGTGCTCAAAATCGGCGCCCATCTTGTCCATCTTATTAATGAAGCAAATTCTGGGAACGCCGTATTTATCGGCCTGGCGCCATACGGTTTCCGACTGCGGCTCCACGCCATGCACGGCGTCAAACACCGCTACCGCGCCATCGAGTACGCGCAGCGAGCGCTCGACCTCAGCGGTAAAGTCCACGTGGCCGGGTGTATCGATAATATTGATGCGGATGTCGCGCCAGGTGCAGGTAGTGGCGGCGGAGGTAATCGTAATTCCGCGCTCCTGCTCCTGCTCCATCCAGTCCATGGTGGCGGTGCCTTCATGCACTTCGCCAATACGGTGCGTAATGCCCGTATAAAACAGGACGCGTTCAGTCGTAGTTGTTTTGCCGGCATCAATGTGGGCCATGATCCCGATGTTGCGGCAACGTTCTAATGGTGCTTGTCGAGGCACAATATTTTCCTAAATCCTTAAAATCTTGTTGGATTGCCAAGATTGCCAGCATTGCCAAAAATCGCCGAAATTTGTCGTCCAATCCGCTCGCATCAGCGGTTTTCAATTTTCAATCTTTGGCAATTACCAATTTTGGCAATTACTGAATTCTCTAAAACTCTTACCAGCGATAGTGAGCAAAGGCTTTGTTTGCTTCGGCCATCCTATGGACGTCTTCTTTTTTCTTGATGGCAGCGCCACGGCCATTGGCCGCGTCCAGCAATTCATTGGAAAGCTTGTCCACCATGCCTTTTTCGCCGCGACCGCGCGCATAGCTCACGATCCAGCGGATGGCCAGCGAGGTACGCCGCTCGGGGTTCACTTCCACCGGCACCTGGTAGTTGGCTCCGCCCACGCGGCGGGTCTTCACTTCCAGCATGGGTTTGGCATTTTCCACGGCCTTCTTGAACAGCTTCAGGGCTTCGTCTCCGCCCTTGGCCTGCAGGTTTTCCATGCTTTTATAGAAAATACCCTGCGCGGTGGATTTCTTGCCGCCCCACATCATGGCGTTGACAAACTTGGTCACCAGCGTTGAGCTGTAAATCGGATCCGCGATCGGATCTCTCTTGGGAACGTGTCCTTTTCTTGGCATCGTCTTCTCTTCTAGGGCTCCGCAATCCCCTTCGACTTCGCTCAGGGTGCTTCGCCCTCGTGTTACGTTCGCGCGGGTCAGCGCTCACTTCACACTCACCCGCTCAAATCCTCAAACTTTTTTTCGTCGAGCAGTTAGCCTGAGCTTGAAACGGTTTGGCTAATTGCTAGTTGCCAATTGCTAGCTGCTATTTCGGTCTCTTCGCTCCGTACTTCTGCGTCCCTGCTTGCGGTTGGCGACGCCGGTTGCATCGAGCGTGCCGCGCACAACGTGATAGCGCACGCCGGGAAGGTCCTTTACGCGGCCTCCGCGGATCAGCACAATCGAGTGCTCCTGCAGGTTGTGGCCGACGCCGGGGATATAAGTGGTAACCTCAATCCCATTTGTCAGGCGCACGCGGGCGACTTTGCGCAGCGCGGAATTCGGCTTTTTGGGCGTTTGCGTGTAAACACGCGTACACACGCCACGACGCTGCGGCGAAGACTGCAGGGCCGGACTGGCCGTCTTGTAATTCGGCGCCGTCCTGCCCTTTCGAACCAGCTGATTGAATGTCGGCAAAGTTATTTCCTTCTTTTATTCAAGGGCTCCGCAGCTGCGCTGCTTTGCCCTCGTGCTTACGTTCGCGCGGGCCAGCGCTCTCTCCGCACTTCACCCGCTGTTCAAGGGCCTCGCAGCTGCACTGCTTGCCCTGGCGCTACTGAAAACTTTTGCTCTTTTTTACAGGCCAATAGCCGCGCACACGGGCGCGTCCAGTCTGCTTAGAATCCCGCGTTGCGAGACTGGCTGCGATGCAGGCAGCCATAAATCCGCCAAACCAGCGGAGAATATTGAATTACCCTATCTGTGGTTGAGAAACGACGGTGGCACCGAGCCTGAAGGGGGCACTCCGTTTCGTTCTCCTGATCCGCATACCCTTCCGTGGGAAGGTAGCGCGGACCATTTCAGCGAGGCATGCCCTGCTAGCGGATCCAATCCTCGGGCAAAATTACGTTACAGCTCACTACAGTCAAGCTTAATTGAACTCGCGGAACCCTCTTAATATAGCAACTGAAACCCGGCTCCGTCAACATGGCCACGCGGCAAGTCCGGTCAAAAGTACACGGAATCAGTCCAGTAAACCGTGCTCCATGCTTTTTTTCGGCAGGAAACCCTTCCACGTAAGGGGATGGCAAGCCCTGAAAAATTTCCGCGTCCAGAGGATACGCTTCGACGATCCGTTCGGTCGCGGTGTTGAAGAAATTCCCGCAAGAATCTACACTGAACACTCTTCTATATTATGCGCAATCAAGTGCTTCTCAAGATGCAGGGAAAAAGCCCTCTCCGCCCGCTTTTTACAGGAATGGCCCTCATTGTTTTATTTGTGTCGTTAATGGCGGGTTGCGGCGGTTCCAAGTCGGCGAACACCACCGTGGCCGCGGTTACGGTAAGTCCAGCCACGATTTCACTGGTGGCCGGGCAGGTGGTCGCAATCTCCGCATCGGCGGTGAATTCCGCCAACGCCGCTGTCTCCACGACGTTTACTTTCAACTCGACCAACACACGGATCGCCACTATTTCCCCTCAAGGCAACGTTTGCGGCGGGGTTTGGGATTCGGCGTTTGTGGTATGCAATGGTTCAGACGCCGCGGGAAATCCGATCAGTGGAGCGGCAATTATTACCGCGACGGCAGCCGGCGTGACGAGCGGGCCCGTGACAGTGGCCGTCCATCCATCGATCACCTCCGTGACTGTTGATGCACCCACTGAAGCATGTTTCTCCGTCGCCCAGACGCACCAGTTCGTCGCCCACGCATTCCATAACAACACAGAAATCACCGACCAGATTGGCAATTTCACGTGGTCGGCGTCCGCGGCAGGCGTAGCGTCTGTGGACTCGAACGGGTTGGCCACGGCTCGGGTGCCTGGAATAACAGGAGTGGTTGCCAGCGTTGGCTCCACTACGGCGCCAGCCGTTTTCTTCAAGAGCTGCATGCCGGTGCTGATTGTCCTGCATATCAATGGAGATCCTGCCGGAGTTCCAACCGAGGCCGTCACCTTGAACGTGGCGGACACGAAGGTAATTCAGGCTGACATGGTGGACGAACTCGGCGCGGTTACGCCGAATGCGCCAGTAACGATTCTCAGCAACAATAGTACAGTCGCCACTGTCTCAGGAACGACGTTGACGGCAGCTTCTCCCGGAGGCGCTGGTTTACAAGCCGTATGTGCGCCGCCCACCTGTGGATTTGGAGTGAACACGCCGATCTACAGCAACTTATTCAGCGTGACCGTGAATGGCACCAGCCCCATCGCCACCACGGTATATGCAGCCAGCACATTCACTCCGCCGATAGGCGCTACCAGTACAATCATCCCGATTGACATCAGTAAAACCCCGCCCACTGCGGGGACGGCCATCGATCTTCCCGGGCCGCCCAACTCGATGTTATTTGACCGTGCGGGAGCGACCGGTTTTATCGGAACCAGCGCCGGGCTGGCTTCCCTGAACACCGCCACGAACGCTGTAACTCTGCTTTCACCGGTGCCGGTGGGAAAGCTGCTCGCGGTTTCGGCTGACGGCAACCTGGCGATCGTTTCCAACGCCGCTAATGATCCCTCAACCGGCAATCCTATCGATCCGTTGCCTTCCGAGCAGCGCTTATGGGTTGTCAACAAAAGCGCGAATACCATTACTACCTTCGTTGTCCCCGGCGCGGTGGCCGCGAACTTTGATGAAGATGGTTTCAGGGCATATGTTGTGGCCAGCAACGGAAATGTATACGTGTTCTCTCCGGTGCTCACGCTGCAAACCTTCAGCATTGGCGGGCCCAGCACGGATGTGACTCAGCTGGCGTCCGGCCCATTCGTTTACGTGGCCAACTCCGCTGGCCTGAAAGTGATTGCCACGTGCAATAACGCTCCGCAGGCCGCTACTCCGCCAACCAACTCCAGCACGATTCAGTTAGTAGGATCAGTGCGGAATACGAACACGATTGTGGCGGTGGATTCGGCGGGTGTTGATATTGAATCGGCCAACCCAACGGCGCTAACGCCCCCCGTGACCATCACCACGGCAAATTGTCCCGGCAATGTCAGTTACAGCAATAACTTCGTCAATTTCGGAGTTGGGGCATTTACAGCCCACCAGCTCCTGGTGTCGCCCAATGGCAACCACATCGCGGTGCTGCCTGCCGGCATTAACAGAGTGTTTACCGTCCTGAATGGAAACAATTTTGGTGTGGCACAGCTGCCGGCCGGGGCCACCGAGCCTCTGAGCGGCGGCATGACGCCCGACGGTAACACGATCTGGCTGGGCGTCGCCGGCACCAACTCCGTTGACCGAATCAATCTGCTCAATAACGTTGACGAGTTCCAGCTTCCAATGACCTTCAAGAAATTAGATGGGTCAGCGGCGCCACCGAATCTGGTAGTTATTAAACCGAAGTAGCCGGAGCGCACACCTTGGCCGAGCCGCCCGTAAAACAGTATCGTGGGCGGCTTGCGCCTTCTCCCACCGGATATCTCCATCTGGGACATGCACGCACCTTCTGGGTGGCATGGCAGCGCGCCCGCGCCGCGCACGGCAAACTCGTCTTTCGCAATGAAGACCTCGACTTCCAACGATGCAAGCCGGAATTCCTCCGCGCCATGTATGAAGATTTGCGCTGGCTGGGTCTGGATTGGGACGAAGGTTTCGATCTTACACCCCAGCCTGGCAAAAGCGGACAGCCTGGGGGAGCCGATCTTGACAGCGGCGTCAGCCGCGGCAGCTTTGGTCCATACTCACAGAGCGAACGGCGCAGCTTCTATCTCGACGCGTGGCGCAAGCTGCGCGATGGCGGATTGATCTATCCATGCACGTGTTCGCGCAAAGATCTGGATCGTGCCCTTTCCGCGCCGCATGAGGCATTGCATGCAGCGCCATTGCATGGAGCACCATTGCATGGAGCACCATTGCATGGAGCAGGGTCTCATAAAGCGGGATTACTGAACGATGGCCCGCCGGCCGCAGACGATGAGCTTCCCTACCCCGGTACATGCCGAGAAAAAATCGGAACCGCGAAAGACTACGATTCACCCGCTGGAGTGAGTTGGCGCTTCAAAGTCCCCGATGATGAAACGGTTTCCTTTGATGATGGTTATTTCAGAAAGCAAGAGTTCGTAGCCGGACAGGACTTCTCCGACTTTCTGCTGTGGCGGCGCGACGATATCCCCGCCTATCAACTGGCCGTGGTCGTCGACGATGCGGCCATGCAGATCACAGAAGTCGTCCGCGGCGCAGACTTGCTCAAAAGCACCGCGCGACAGCTTCTGTTGATCCGCGCGCTGGAATATTCAATGCCTGCATATTTTCACTGTCCGCTGCTGCGCGACGAAAAGAATGTCCGCCTCGCCAAAAGGCATGATGCGCTGAGTTTGCGGAAATTTAGGGAGCAGGGGGTGGAGGCGGAGGAGCTGCGAAAACAATTTATGGAAGAGATTGAATGGGAACGAGGGCTTGCTGGCGGCAGGTAATCGCAACAAGAACTGAAATCCTTTGGCCTGGGACGCACCAGAGACGACTCAGCTATTTCCTCGCGCTCGGCCCAAGGAGAGACAGCCGGGCATTCCGGATTGAAGCTTTTGGGGTCAGCAGCTTGGTCGGAGCCGCTACGTGGTATGGACGGGAACTGCAATGCCTTGCCTGAATTTACTCTGGTCAGAAAAGACCTGGGTGATCGCTTCGTCCAACTTCCTACCGCTTATCGGCTTTGACAAATAGCCATCCATTCCAGCCGCAAGGCACATATCCTGGTCACCCTTCATCGCATTGGCCGTCAATGCAATGATTGGAACATGATTCCCCGTTGCTCTCTCGGCATTGCGGATCTCTTTAGTGGCGGAAAAGCCGTCCATTTCGGGCATCTGTACGTCCATAAGCACCAGATCAAAGGGTTCCCGTGCCAGCGCTTCCAACGCCAGCCGTCCGTCGGCGGCGGTTGTGGGAATGTGTCCCAACTTCTGCAGCAGCCGGACGATTAAGACCTGATTGATGACATTGTCTTCAGCCACGAGTACACGAAGGGAGCGTGTCTCCCTCAGGGTAGCTCTTGTAATCAACTCGGGAGGTGAAACCGCCGGGCTGCCCAGCACCGTCAGTATCGCGTTGAGCAATTCCGATTTGCGTATGGGCTTCACTAAGTAAGCGGCAATGCCCAGTTCCCTGCAACGGGCTGCATCGCCCTGATATTCCGACGAGGTCAGCATCATGATGGTCGCGCCGGAAAGCTGCGGGTCAAGTTTAATTCGCTCCGCCAGTTCAAACCCGTCCATCCCGGGCATATGCGCGTCTATCAGTGCCAGACGAAAAATGCTGCCGTCCTGCCTGGCCCGATTCAGCAGTATGAGTGCCTCAGACCCACCCTCGGCCGAGCTGGGTTGCATGCCCCAATCATGTGTCATGTCGACCAGGATGCGGCGATTTGTGGCATTGTCGTCGACAATCAGTACCGGAAGGTGCAGCAGTTCGTCATGCAGGAGCGTGACAACGGAAGTCTGCGGTGCGGCAGCCACTCCAAATTGCACAGTAAAAGAGAAGGTGCTGCCTTGACCGGTTGCGCTCTCCACCCAGATCCGGCCTCCCATCATGCCGGCTAGTTGAGCGGAGATGGCGAGTCCCAACCCGGTGCCTCCGTAGTGCCGCGTTGTTGCTCCGTCGGCCTGGGCAAAAGCTTCAAAGATGACGGAGTGCTTTTCCTTTGGGATGCCGATTCCTGTGTCGGCCACGTTGAATTGGATTTCAAGGTGCTGATCAGGACGCTCATTGCGCTGTACGGAAATCAGAACTTCTCCCTGCGGAGTGAATTTGATGGCATTTCCCACCAGGTTGACCAGGATTTGCCGGAGCCGGCCGCCATCACCGATGACGTGGTCGGGGACATCGTCGCCAATTTGTAAAATAAGCTCAAGGTGCTTTTCATGCGCTTTGAGTGCGAGCGACCGCAAGACTTCTTCCAGACTCTGGCGCAAGTTAAATATCACGGGATCAAGACTGAGCTTGCCGGACTCGATTTTGGAAAAGTCCAGGATGTCATTGATCACACTCAGCAGTGAATCTCCAGAGGCCTTGAGCATGAGGGCATACTCTCTTTGCTCAGAGGTCAACCCCGTTCCCATTAACAGCTCTGTCATTCCAAGAACTCCGTTGATCGGAGTGCGAATCTCGTGGCTCATGTTGGCCAGAAACTCACCTTTGATGCGGTTGGAGGTTACTGCCGCTAATTGCAAAACTCGTAGTTTCTGCGTCCGCTGGAACAACATCAGAATAAAGGAGCACGAAATCAGCACCACGCCGACAGAGCCCGCGATCTGAATGCGCGATGCTGTCAACGCTTTTTGTTCCTGGACCTGGTTCGCCGTTATCAGCGCGGCATGGAGCTCCTCCAGAAGTGGATCGACCTTCGTCTCATCCACTTCACGCGCTCCATCAAAAAGCCCCGCTGACATCAGAGATATTTCCAGCCTGAGCGCATCAGCATATTTCATGCTGAGATCATGAATGTGCGTGATTTCCGGTAATGCACGAACACGAGGATCTATTTCGCTAAAAATGCGTTGAATCAATTGCAGGTTGGAGTCGAGCACGTGCTGCTCTTCCGGGGTTACTACTCTATCAAAGATAGTTTCCCATTCCATGGCGTTGGCTAGATTGACCGCAGAGTCAATCTGCACCAGTTGCAACTGGGTCCGATGGCTTTGGTTCCCCAGGTACCAAAAGAAATAAAGAGCAACGACTGTGAGAATTGCCAGGGTAAGCGAAATTCCCGTTGTCAGCGCGGAAGCAAGGCGCAGATTCGTTTTCAATCTAAGCCCCGCTGACTGGGCACCCGGAACTGAAATTGAACAATTGCACCCACCTGCCGTGCGCCGGTCAGGCTGATAGGCATCCCGAATGCCACATACCGGTTCTTGCCTATCTCGTAATGCACACCGGGCGTGACAGAAATGGCGGGTGGGCCTGATGGTGAGTGAGCTCCATTCACTTCTCCCATCAGGGCGAACCCTGTTTGCCGTAGTGGCAGGCCGACTGCGCCATTATAGAAAGTCCGGTATTCGCGCTCGCTTCCGCTGTGGCGCATGCCCAGGCCGATGTTGCCTTGCAGGCTAACGCTGCGGATTTGCTTGAGCAGCGCGACGAATGGCTGGACCTCAACACCGCTCTCGCCAGTGCCTTTCTCGGGGCTTCCGGTAGGAAACATGGTTTCCAGGCCCAGAACAAACGCCGGAACTCTTGCCGTTTGCTCTCTTAGTTTGTATTTGACGCTTGCCGAAATATCTCCCAGGCCGTAGCGTCCCTCCGCTCCCGGACCGCGGGCGAACGGTACGTCAAACTCGCCGCCCCATCGTGACGAGAAGCCACAAAATAATTGTGTGCGCGGCAGCGCCGTTGCCGGCTCAGCGGCTTCGACGTGATACGCCGCCGTCATTCTCACATTGCACTCGCCTTTTTCTTCGGGCAGAGTTTCCTCGGTGAGGATCGGTTCGACAACCATGGGCTCAATGGCCTCCCGCGTTGTATTCCCCTGCGCGGAGGCTTGCCCCGCTGCGCCAAGGCAGACCAGTGTGAAAAAGCAAATGGCGAGTGGTGCGGCGATGCGTTTCATAATGTCCTATGGTGGTGCGCAACAAAAAGCTGTGGACGGCAGGACTTTAGTTCTTGCTCCATCCGAGCGCTCCGATCCCTGGCACAGGTTGTGTCGATACCCTGGGCCAAATTTTGGGGCTTTGTTTAGATATCGGCTTGATGAGCGGTCGCTTTAGTGCTTGCCAGGGGAGTGTGAATGGATTGCCGCAGGGGCGGGATTGCAACCACGGGTTGCAGGAACAATTTGGAGCAGGAAATCAACGGGAAACTTGGGGTTTCCACTGGCTTGATTTGCGCCGAAGGCGAAATTCCCTTAGCGCGGAGGACCGATGAATATCCTACTTCTGGGTTCAGAAGAGACTGGCTGCGCGTCTGCTTTGACGGTCGTCACGTCCTGGAACTTGACGACTCTCCCACGCTGGGCCGGAAGCGGCGATGGCGACTGAAGCGGAAACGCCGCTGGAATGTAGTATTCGATTAGTAGTCCCATGTTTTACCTCACCGCTTCAAGCTCCCGACACTCAGGTTATCGGCAGGACGCGCAGAGGCAGCTTGGGGACATGGGCACACTTCGGTAATCGAGGGTAGTAGCCTAGTTCGTCCCTCCGCCTGTGGGTTGCGACGAAGCAGGCTTGGCTTCCGCGGGTTTGCCGAGATCGCCGAAGGGCCACAGACCGAAAGCTTTCAAAAAGCCGTCGCTATGTTTTTCTACCAGCATCTTCGCGGTCTTCTCCGCAGGCCATGGGCTGGCGAGGCGTTCAGGACGGTCGGCGATCCAGAAAGCGGTCAGGCCCATGATGGTGGCATCGCGAGTGAGCAGGTCAGGCTTTACTTTGTCAAAGGTATCGACGGCGGAGTGATGCGTGTATTTGTATTCGGGCGAGTCCTGGTCCATGTTGATGCCGGGCAGTCCGGCGAGAATGAATGGACCGGCGTCAGTGCCAAAGACCACGCCGTCATCTACTCCCACTTCGCCAAACGATTTGACTGAGTCGGCGAACTTTTTGACCGCGGGAATTAGATCGTCACGTCCGCCCAGATTCAGCTTTACTACCGGACCCTGGCCGTTATCGAGAATGAGCGCGGCTACGTGATTGGGCAGTTCGTCTTTATGCATTTTGGTGTAAGCAATGGACCCGAGCAGGCCCTGCTCTTCACCGGTAAAGAGCACAAATCGGATGGTGCGTTTGGGTTTGAAGCCGCTAAGCTTGATGGCCTTGGCGGCGCCCAGAGTTGTGGCTACGCCGCAGCCGTCGTCGGTTGCGCCGTCTGCCAGGTCCCAGGAATCAAGATGGCCGCCCACGACAATCACCTGTTCAGGATGCTCGGTGCCGCGAATTTCGCCAACCACGTTCGCCGACGCCACCGGACCGCTGCTCACGCGGTTCTGCACGTTGATCTTCATGCGCACCGTTTTACCCTGGTCAATGAAGCGGTCAAGTTGCTGCTGGTCTTCGGCGATCATGCTGACCACAGGAATTTCATAGTAAGTATCAAAACCCATAGCGCCGGTATGAGTGAGGTGCATGCCCGCGGGAAATCCGCCGCCCTGGCCGCCGATGATGGCAACGGCATGGGCCTCATGCGCTTTTTTGAGGAAATCGCCGAAGCGGACAAAGTTCCCCATCCCCGGAGGCGGCGCAGCACCCTTTTTCACGATCAGCAAAACCTTGCCGGACCACGAAGCAGAGTTGTTCTTCATCTCGTCTTCCAGACGATTGATATTTACCGGAACGATCTCGGCTTCTTCTCCGCCCTCTTTGGTGGAACCCACCCAGCCCATGGAATCGACGGTGAGGCGGCGATGGATGGGCGCAACCAGTTCGGCTGTGGCGGAGACGCGGGTCCAGCCGCGCGAGATCTGCCAGTTTTCCGCGCGGACATTTTCCAGTCCCATCGCGCGCATCTTCTGCATGCCCCACTGCACGGCGTGTCCGGCTTCCGGCGATCCAGTAACCCGCCCGCCGATGTAGTCAGAAAGTTCTTCCAGGTCGTCATAGGCTTCAGAACTCATCATGCCCTGCCCGGCAATGGCCGTAAGCGCGGGCATGGTGCCATCTTGTGCAGGAGCCGCTGGTTCGGCGGAGTTGGAGGCGGCACCGCGCAATGAACAGCAAAGCAGCAATGCCAGGCCGGTTGTGAGCGACAGAAGTTTACGCATGTGAATTTGCACCTCGGAAAAAATCTCAATCAGGAACGAAGGCAGATTATATCCTGTATTAAAGACGTAGCCTGACGGTGACGGTAAGCAGATGGCTGCGTCATTAGAGTGTGTAACAACTTTAAAACCTATGAGAATCCCGATTTTGCTATTGGTAATTTGCTCCAGCAACATCCTCGCGCAGCAATTGCCTCCCGCGCCCCGCGCCCATATCTCCGACGTAACGCCCAAGGCCGGCTATTTTAACGAGCCCGCCCTTGCCGTGAATTCAAAAGATCCGCAGCAGGCCGTTGTGGCATGGCAGGTGGCGGCCAGCGCCGCTTATTCTAAAGACGGCGGCCAGACGTGGAAGATAGCAGAAGGCACCGCGCCAAAAAATTACCGTGTCTCCGGCGACGTCTCTCTCGCATATGACGCCGCAGGCCACGCCATTTTTTGTTACATCGCTTTTGACAAACTGGGCAGCACAAACTATTGGGCGCACGGCGCCACACGCAACGGCATCTTCATCCGCCGCTCGCTCGATGGCGGCCAAACCTGGGAGCATGACGCACGGACCGTCATTTCGCATGAATCCATCCCGGGCATTCCTTTTGAAGACAAGCCCTGGGTGGTGGCGGACACCAGCGGGCCGCATGCCGGAAATCTTTATATCGGATGGACGCAGTTCACTCTTGCGGCAAGCGATCTTCTGTTCTCACGGTCCACTGATGGCGGCATCACGTGGTCCAGCCCAATCAAGCTGAGCAGCGTTTCCGGCCTGCCGCGCGATGACAACGGCGCGCTGGAAGGTTTCCACGGCGTGGTTGCTCCCGATGGCACGCTCTATACGATCTGGGACGCGCGTGAGGGCATCATGATGGCCGCATCCCATGACGGCGGCGCCAGTTTTAGCAAAGAACGCCTGATTATTCCCGCTGGGCCTGGTTACTTTGGAATCACAGGTGTCTCACGCTCCAATGGTTTTCCGCAGATTGGTATGGACCAGCAAACCGGCAAGCACGGCGGCACTCTTTACGTCGCCTGGAGCGACTACAGCAATGGCGACGTCGACGTTTTCGTTTCCTCGTCCGCCGATCACGGCAAGACCTGGAACGCGCCAGTGCGAGTGAACAATGATCCCATCCACAATGGCAATGATCAGTTCTTTCAGTGGATGGCCGTTGACCCGGTCAGTGGCGCTGTAAACCTGATTTTTTATGACCGTCGGACAAACAATGAAGAAACCACGGTGACCCTGGCCCGCTCCACTGACGGCGGCAAAACCTTCCAGAATTATGCCTGGGACCCCGATGCTTTTACCGCCGAAGGCGACTTCCTGGGCGACTATCTGGCCATCACTGCCTTCGGCAACAAAGTGTTCGGCGCCTGGGCGCACCAGACCTCAGACGCAGGCAAGACGGAACGCGGGAAGAAAACGCGGACGGTGCTAAGAGTGGGAAGCGCGGATTTTAATTAGGTCTTTGGTTTACTTCCGACCCTGAGCGAAGCGAACGAGGAACCCCGATCGCCCCGACAATGCGAGTTACGGTACGCGGAGGAGGGTCACTCAGCATCTAACCAAATGACGAAGGAGAGTGTGAGGATAGGGATCTCTCGCTGCGCTCGAGACATGGGAACAGACATCCGCATCGGCACTTCCGGCTATCACTACAAGCATTGGGTCGGCACGTTCTATCCGCCAAAGACGCCGCCATCCAAGATGCTCGATTACTACGTCCGTCACTTTGACACCCTGGAATTGAACAACAGCTTCTATCGCCTTCCCACGATTGCGGCATTCGAGTCCTGGCGTGACGCGACTCCCGGGAACTTCGTGTTCGCCGTAAAGGCCAGCCGCTTCATCACGCATAACAAAAAACTCAAAGACCCGGAAAATGCCCTCGACAACATCCTTCCCCGCGCTGAGCACCTGGGCAAAAAACTCGGCCCTGTGCTCTTTCAACTTCCGCCCAAGTGGAAAATAAACCTGGAACGGCTGAAGGGCCTGCTGGAAATTCTGCCGCGCGAGCATCGTTACGCCTTTGAATTTCGTGAACTGAGCTGGATGACTCCGGAAGTCAGCCGCTTGCTGAAGCGCTACAACGCTGCATTCTGCATTTACGAACTTGCCGGCTATCACTCGCCTTTCGATATCACCGCCGACTTCGCCTATGTCCGCCTCCACGGCCCCGGCGCAGGGAAATACCAGGGCAGTTACAGCAAGGCGCAATTGCGGAAATGGGCGCGGCGTATCGATGAGTGGTCGGCAAGGCTAAAGGCAATTTACATTTACTTTGATAACGATCAGGCCGGATACGCGGCGCGGAACGCCCTGGAGTTGAAACAGATGGTCTTTGGCCGCTCGCGCGAAACCGAACGTCCGGCTGCGTGAAGCCGACGCAACCGCTTGGAAGCAGCTCGCCAGAATTAATGTGGAATAAATTCTTCTCTGCCCGGTTATTCAGCTAAATTTGTTCCGGAATAAAATTCTCGAGCGGGGAGACCACTTGCGGAAGACACTTGCCGTCATACTGCTGTTCCATGTGGCAACAGCTGCGTGGGCGCAAGAAGCTAATACGGCCATTCCTGAGGCTAACCCCGGACGCCCTACGGTTTCCACCCCGGCAACGCTAACCCCGGTCGGCTATCTGCAATTTGAGACCGGCGTGCTGGGCGCGGAACATTCTCCTGACCTGCCCAATCAGGTTAGTTTCAATGAAGTAATAAAGTTTTCGGTGAACCAGCGCGTGGAGCTTCTTCTGCAAACTCAGCCGTTCGCGCACTCTGACCTTGGGGTATTGCGGTCAAATGATCCTGGCGACGTTTCCGCGGGATTTCAGGCGGTGCTTCTGCCCGGCATCAGGAGACGGCCAACAGTCTCTATCAGCTATTTCCGACGAGTCTTTGGCGGAACGGCGCCCGATCTTGATATCGGTTCTAACCGCCAGTCGGCAATTCTTCTGGTCTCAACGGACACTGTTGGATTTCACGTTGACACCAATGCAATGTTTAACGAGCAAATTCAGGACGCTCGGCACCGCGCCCAATTCGGCCAGACGCTTTCCATTTCGCATGGGCTTCCACGGCATTTCGGGCTGGGTGGCGAACTCTGGCATTTTACGCAGCCATTTCAAAATGGGCATGCCGCCGGTTTTCTGTTTGGACCTACCTATACGCCGCGCAAGAATCTGGTTTTCGACGTGGGCTTCAATCGCGGCCTGACCTCGACCAGCACACGGTGGGAGGTTTTTCTGGGTTTCACTTATCTGCTGCCGAAGAAGCTGCTTTAAGTCCCGCCAGCTAACTCTTGGGCTTGCCTGCCACTTCAAGCCTTGAGGTGGCCCGATCGAAGGCGGCCTGCGCTTCTTCATTGCCTTCCGGCCCAGCCTTCTGCAGTTCAGCTTCGGCCTTTCTCTTTGCGGCTTCGGCGCGTGCGGTATCAATTTCTTCCGCCTTTTCCGCGGTCTCCGCAAGAATCGTGACTTTATTTTGCAGCACTTCGGCAAATCCCCACGCCACGGCAACGCGTTTGGTCTGGTTGCCATTACGATAGCTGATTTCGCCCACGGCCAGCTCCGTGATCAGCGGCGCGTGGCCGGGCAGCACGCCAAGATACCCGGTCTTGCCCGGGATCTCGATATATTCGGCGGCCTCATTCACCACCAGCCGCTCCGGCGTCACAATCTCAAGTTGGATCGTCTCTGCCATTGCTTACGCTGCCGCTCCCGACTTCATCTTCTCCGCCGCTTCCAGCACTTCTTCAATCGCGCCTTTCATGTAGAAGGCCTGCTCGGGAACGTCATCGTGCTTGCCTTCGATGATTTCCTTAAAGCTGCGCACCGTGTCCGCAACCTTCACGAATCGGCCTTCCATGCCGGTGAACTGTGAAGCCACAAAGAACGGCTGGGACAGGAACTTCTGCACTTTGCGCGCGCGGGAAACCGTGAGCTTGTCTTCTTCGCTCAGTTCTTCAATTCCCAGAATGGCGATGATGTCCTGCAAATCTGTATAGCGCTGCAGGATTCGCTTCACACCCTGGGCCACATCGTAATGTTCCTGACCCACAATGTGCGGATCAAGAATGCGCGAGGTTGATTGCAGCGGATCGACCGCCGGATAAATTCCAATCGCCGTTAATGGGCGCGAAAGCACTGTCGTCGCGTCCAGGTGGGCAAAGGTCGTGGCCGGGGCGGGATCGGTAAGATCGTCGGCGGGCACGTAAATTGCCTGCACTGAGGTGATCGATCCGCGCTTGGTCGAAGTGATGCGCTCCTGCAATTCGCCCATTTCGGTGGCCAGGTTCGGCTGGTACCCCACGGCGGACGGCATGCGGCCCAGCAGCGCTGACACTTCAGATCCGGCCTGGGTGAAGCGGAAAATGTTGTCGATGAAGAGCAGCGTATCCGCGCCTTCTTCATCGCGGAAATATTCAGCCACCGTCAATCCGGTCAGCGCCACACGCAGACGCGCGCCTGGCGGCTCAGTCATCTGGCCGTAGATTAGTGACGCCTTCGACTCTGCTGCAACTCCTGGCTTGATCACGCCGGACTCAGTCATTTCCAGCCATAGATCATTGCCTTCACGCGTGCGCTCGCCCACGCCGGCAAACACCGAGTAGCCGCCATGGTGCTTGGCCACATTGTTGATCAGTTCCATGATCACAACTGTCTTGCCTACTCCGGCGCCACCGAACAGGCCGATCTTTCCGCCCTTCAAAAATGGCTGGATCAGGTCAATGACTTTCACGCCGGTCTCAAACATTTCCGCTTTGGTTGACTGCTCGTCGAATGCCGGTGCGAGACGATGAATGGGCAGGCGCTTAGCCGCCTTGATCGGACCCAATGCGTCCACCGGCTCACCGATCACGTTCATCACGCGCCCCAGCGTCTCCTTGCCCACGGGCACGGATATGGGACCGCCCAGATCATGGGCGTTCATTCCGCGGACCATGCCGTCGGTGGCCTGCATAGCAACGGTGCGCACGCGGCCTTCGCCAAGATGCTGCTGCACTTCCAGCACCACGTCGATCGGCTGAGGCACTTTGAAGCCTTCACTGGTTACGCGCAACGCCTGGTAAATTGGCGGAAGACTTCCTTCTGAAAACTCCACGTCAACCGCGGGACCCGCGATCTGTATCACCTTGCCAATGTTTTGAGTCGCCATAAAATCCTGTTCCTGAAATTTCTACTGTGCCGCGGCCGCGCCGCTCACAATCTCAATAATCTCTTTGGTAATTTTCGCCTGGCGGGCCCGGTTCATGGCCAGCGTGAGCGAATCAATCATGTCAGAAGCGTTGCTGGTGGCAGAATCCATGGCTGTCATGCGCGCGGCATGCTCGGCGGCTTCAGATTCCAGCATGGCGCGGAACAATTGCACGGAAATGTAGCGCGGCAGCAGATCGCGGAACAGCACGGCCGGCGGCTGTTCATAAATGTAATCCACTTGTGACGTGCCAAATTCCGCGGCCCGTTTGTCCATTTCGGTTGTATCCGCGCCGCGGACGCCAACCCCGGTATGCTTTGCCGCTTCCAGTCGCTGTTTGAGCTGCTCTTCCGTGGTTTCCTCGGTCATCTCGTGGACTTGTTCGCCAATCGCGCGAATCGGAAGCACCTCATCCACTACCAGGCGTTGCGCGATGACCGATTTGAACTCGTTGTAAACGATGTAAACCGAATCTACTTTGCCTTCGGTATAAAGATGTGTAACCCGCTCGGCGATCTCACGAGCGCTGGCAAACTGTGCCCGGTTCATCAGGCCCACATACTCGCCCACAATCTGGATCGGGCCTTTGCGGTTGTCTGATTTCTCAACAGCCTGAGGATAGCGGCGGCGGAAGTAGTCGCGCGATTTCCGGCCCACGCTCAGGATGTCAATCTGCTTGTCCTTCTTAATATCGATGAACTTGGTCGCGGCTTTCAGGATGTTGGAGTTGAACGCTCCGGCAAGCCCTTTCTCGCCCGAAACCACGATCAGCAGCGTGGTCTTCTCGGGTCGCCGAACCAGCAAAGGATGCAGAATCTCGCCTGTCTCCGAATCGTAAACGTCAGCCCGCGCCACCAGCGACTTCAAAACATTCGTCAGCATCTGCGCGTAAGGACGCGCGGCCAACGCCCGTTCCTGTGCGCGGCGCAGTTTGGCCGCCGAGACCATCTGCATGGCCTTGGTGATCTGCCGCGTGTTGCGCACGCTGCGGATTCGCCGCTTGATGTCTAAAAGGTTCGCCATATTTTTACGCTAGGCCCTTGCCGCTACTTTTTCTGACTGCCGCTCGGCAATAAAGCGCTGCTTGAATTCCTTCAGGGTCTTCTCAATCTCGGCTTTGATCGACTCGTCAATCGTCTTCTTCTGCATGATCGAATCCAGCAGCTTGGGGTTCATTGCCTCAACGTATTTATTCAACTCTTCAGAGAATGGCCGCACCTGCTCAACTTCCAAATCGTCCAGGAAGCCGTTTGTTCCGGCATAGATGATCATGATCTGTTTGCCGAACGACAGCGGCTGATACTGGTCCTGCTTCAGGATTTCCACCAGGCGTTTACCGCGATTGAGCTGCGCCTGCGTAGCCTTATCGAGGTCGGAACCAAATTGTGCGAAAGCCGCCAGTTCCCGATATTGCGCCAGTTCCAGCTTCAGCGTGCCGGCTACCTGCCGCATTGCCTTAATCTGTGCGGAACCGCCGACGCGGCTAACGGAGATACCGACGTTTACCGCCGGGCGAACGCCCGAGTTGAACAAATCGGTCTCAAGAAAAATCTGGCCGTCAGTGATGGAAATAACGTTCGTCGGAATGTAGGCCGAAACATCGCCTGCCTGCGTCTCAATGACTGGCAGGGCGGTAAGCGAACCGCCACCCATCTTGTCTGACATTTTTGCCGCACGCTCCAGCAAACGCGAGTGAAGGTAGAACACGTCTCCGGGATAAGCTTCGCGTCCCGGCGGACGGCGCAGCAACAACGAAATCTCTCGGTAGGCAGCGGCGTGCTTGGAGAGATCGTCATAGATTACCAGCGCGTGCTTGCCGCTATCACGGAAGTACTCTCCCATGGCGCAAGCCGCGTAAGGCGCAAGATAGAGCATCGGAGCGGGCTCGGAAGCGGAGGCGGCCACAACGATCGTGTATTCCATGGCGCCGTTGTCTTCCAGCACCTTAACTACCTGCGCGATCGACGAACGCTTCTGTCCGATGGCGTTGTAGATGCAAATCAGGTTGTTGCCCTTGCTGTTGATGATGGTATCCAGCGCCACGGCGGTCTTGCCGGTCTGGCGATCGCCAATGATCAGTTCGCGCTGGCCGCGGCCAACGGGAATCATGGAGTCGATGGCCTTGATGCCAGTCGCCATGGGTTCACGCACCGGCTGGCGGTCAATCACGCCCGGCGCGATGCGCTCAATCGCGATCTGCTTGCTGGAAGCGATGGGGCCCTTACCGTCAATCGGCTGGCCCAGCGCATTCACCACGCGGCCGATCATGCCTTCGCCCGTCGGGACAGACATGATAGTTCCAGTACGCTTTACTTCGTCGCCTTCTTTGATTTCGGTGAATTCGCCCAGCAGCACCGCGCCCACCTGGTCTTCTTCCAGGTTCATGGCCAGCCCGGCGACGCCGTGCCCGAACTGGAGCAGTTCGCCGGCCATGACTTTGTCCAGGCCGTGGATGCGGGCGATTCCGTCTCCCAGGGAGATGATGGTGCCCACCTCATCCACGGAAACCTTGGACTCGTAATTTTCAATCTGATCGCGGATGAGCTTTGTTATTTCGTCTGCTTTGATTTGAGCCATAAATCCTTTTTTCTCTTAAAACTTTCCTGGCAGAGGTCCTTCGACTCCCCTTCGGCAAGCTCAGGGTCGCTCAGGATTTCGGCAGCAGGCTCCCGCTACGCTCACGCCTGCTAATCGCCTCAACTTTGATCTGAGCCATAAATCCTTTTTTTGTTCTTACGCCGTCGCCAATTCCTGCCGCATACGCTGTAACCGGCCGTGCACCGAACCGTCATAAATTGTGCTGCCTACGCGCACCAAAACTCCGCCAAGCAGGCTGGCATCTTGAGAATAAGTCGCCCGAACGGTCTTGCCGGTAATCTCCGCCAACTCCTGTTCCAGGGACTTCTTTTCCGCCGATGTCAGCTCGCGTATTGAACTCACTTTTGCGTCAGCGATGCCCATGCGCCGGTCCAGTTCCCGTTTGAACTGCTCCAGCACGTCGCCAATCTTGCCGATACGTCGATGGTCGATCAGTACGGCCAGAAAGTTCCGCAGAAACTTGCTCGCGCCCATGTGTTTGATGATCGAATCAAGAAGCTTTAGTTTCTGCTCTCGACTGACCGCGGGGTTCAGCAAAACGTTACGCAGTTCGCGGCTGCCATTCACGATCTCAGCCATCTGTTCAAATTCAGCCACGGTTTTTTCCGGACTTAACTTGTGCCTGACCACAACTTCGGCGTAGGCGCGAGCATACCTGCCCAGGACAGCTGCCATTTAGTTGCCGTCCTTTCCCAGTTGGGCGGTGAAAGCGCGCACCAGCGCTTCGTCAGTGTCTTTGGTTACGCGGATCTTCTTTTCCGCCAGCTGTATCGCCAGTTCCGCCACGTACGCTTTTAGTTCGCGGCGTGCGGCATTTGCCGCCATCTCAATTTCCTGCTCAGCGGACACTACGATCCGGCGGCGTTCCTCTTCACCGGCAGCCAGCAGGCGCTGCTCTTCGGCTTTGGCGTTCTCGTCAGCCTCTTTCCGCATGCCTGCGATTTCGGTATCCAGACGCGACAGACGGCCTTCCACGTCAGCCAGTCGGCGGCGCGCGTCTTCACTCATCTTCCGCGCTTCTTCAATGCCCTTCTGGATCGTTGCGGTACGTCCGTTAAAGTAGCCCGGCAGCATTTTGCGCAACAGGCCGCCAATGGCGAAAAAGATCACGGCAAAATTCAGCCCAATGCAAAGCCAGTAAGCTTGATCATTCGTAAGTCCGGTATGCCGGGCAATAAATTTGACTGCGGGAGCATTACGGATGGCGTCCGCTTCTCCGCCTTCCTTTACCTTTTCCTGCCCCTCGGCCTTTTCCGACTTCTGCTCCGCCTGTGCTGCTGGCGACGCTGCGCTGCTCTCCGGCTTGGCGCTTTCCTGCGCGCGTAGCGTTACGGCCGGAACGACCACGACACATAGCACCAGCGCCAATATTGCCTGGCCCCAGATCGCTTGGCCCCATGATCTTTGTCCAAGTCCTGTCATTTCTACCGACCCCCCGCTGCCGTGGCCGGTTTCAGGATCGTTGCGATGATCTGGTCGGCGAGCACATTGGCCTGCTGCTCCAAAGCCGCTTTAGCGGCGAGGGTCTCCGCCTCCAGGACTGCCCGAGCCTTTTTCACCATTTCCCCGGCATTCTTGCGGGCTTCAGCCAACGCGGCATTGCGCTGGTCCATTACCCGCTGGCGATGGGCCTGCTGGGTCTTATAAATCTCTGATCGGGCCTCACGCACGCGCTGCTCGTATTCCGCTGTCCGCTTTTCTGCCGCGGCAATCTCCTGCTGGGCGCGCTCAATGGCGCCTTCCGTCAGGGCGTGCCGCTGCGCCAGCACCTGGTGCAGTTTGCCATGCACCAGAAAACGGTAAGCCGTCCACAAGATCAGCACACAGATGATCGTGGGGATGGAATTAACCAGTAATTCGCCTATTTGCCTGAGTATCGCGTCCATGCAAAATAATCTTTAAGTTGTTGTGAACAAGAAGCGGTCGGGGCTGCCTACCAAACTCTCTAACTTAACATTCGATTCGCAGGAGTGTCAACGCGAACTGCCCCTTCAGAGGACACATTCCCCTCGGCCTGGGAACATTATTTTTGCGCTCGCACGCACCGCCATTTCAGATTGCACTGTTCCGAATTTCTCAAACATTTCCGATTTCGACAGAACCTGCTTCCGGCTATCATTCCGGCCATGACTTTTCTCTACATCTTGCTTGGCCTGATGGTTGGCGTACTTTCCGGAATCGTGGGCATTGGCGGCGGTATCATGATTGTCCCGGTGCTGGTTTATTTCTTCCATATGAGCCAACACAAGGCCCAGGGGACATCGCTTGCCGCGCTGCTGGCGCCGGTGGGAGCCCTGGCTTTCTGGGAATATTACAAGGCAGGAAATGTCGACCTCAAAGCTGGCTTGCTGATCGCCTCGGGCTTTCTTATTGGAGGATATTTCGGCGGAATGTGGGCCCAGCACCTCCCTGAAATTGTCCTGCGCAGGGTGTTTGGAACTTTGCTGGTAATCATTGGTATCCGGTTACTACTTTCACGGTGAGAAGGCTCTTACCTAGCTTATTTCAGCCAGATGCAAAGCCCCTATTCTCCTTTGTTTGTAAGCATTTTCGTAGAAAGCGTCACCGAGTTATCAAGATGATTAAGTAAGTAAAAAAAGAGTTGGCAGATCGCTTGACATCGTCTTGGACTGGCCTAAAATGTACATATCACCTCCGATCCGATTCAGGATCGAATGGGCTTGTGGCCAAGGAAACCGTCACCGCTTCTTGGTCTCAGGCCCATTTTGAATTTTTGCGGTGCTTCGCGCGCAAAAATCAGCTACTAGCTTCTAGCCATTAGCTCCTAGCTTTGTCTCGTGCTCCAAGCTGATTTCATTTCCCTCTTCCATTCCCCAAAATACCCGAGGCTTTGCGGTTCGAGATTACCCAAAGCGCCGAAGGCGCGACACAGCCCAGCCCCGACCGTGAGGTCGGGGTAGGCGAAGAGTATGATGGTGAGCCCCGTAGGGCGCGACACAAAGGGCTAAACACCATTGTCTAGCTACGCACAAAACCACATCCATCTGGTCTTCTCTACTAAAGGACGTCTCAAACTCACTTCCAAAAGATATTCAACCGCGCCTTTGGGGATACATCGCCGCGATCTGTAAGAAGAATGCGATGACCGTGTTCGCCGTCGGCGGAATGGGCGACCATATTCACATTCTCTTTCGCCTTCCGCCGGCGTTGTCATTGGTGCGGGCCGTGACGCTCATCAAATCCAATTCGTCAAAATGGATGAAGGAGACTAAAAAGACTTTCGCGTGGCAGAGAGGTTACGGCGTGTTCAGCGTCAGTTCATCGAATGTGTCCACGATGATTCGGTACATCGACCAGCAGGAAGCCCACCACAAGAAGAAATCGTTTGAAGACGAGTTTGTTGCGTTGTTGAAGAGGCATGGCGTGGATTTTGATCCGAAATATGTCTTCGATTAGGTGTCGTTTAGTTCGTGTCGCGCCCTTCGGGGCTCCCGCTTCATACCCACCTGTACCCCGACCTCACGGTCGGGGCTAGGCTGTGTCGCGCCTTCCACCACCCCAGCGCACGAAGCGCGCGCCGGGGACCCCGGTTTCGGCGCTTTGGCGATCTTGTAGGAAACATCCCGTCTGGATCCGGGGTTTTCTGCGGGCATTCAAGGTGACGGAAAGCACAGTCACCTCGAAAGGTGTCATTCTAGTAAATTAGGAGCGTGCGGGCGCAGTCCCAACCGGAAGTGTGTAAACCTTCACGGCGTGGCAGGTACTCAAAATGAGAAATGTAATCTTTGGAATCAACATTACGCTGGACGGCTGTTGCGACCATACCAACCAATTTGCGGATGAAGAGGTCCATGAATATTGGACGGGGCTGTTGCGAGAAGCTGGGCTGCTCGTCTATGGGCGCAAGACCTACGAATTGATGGTTCCTTTCTGGCCTGAAGTCGCAAAAACGCAGTCGGAGACAAAAGCATTAAACGAATTTGCTCAAGTGTTTGACTCCATCAACAAAGTTGTTTTTTCACGGACACTGGACAGTGCTGAAGATAAAAATACGAGAATTGTTCGCACGGACCTGCGCGACGAAATACTCAAATTGAAACAGGAACAAGGCAAAAATATTTTAGTCGGTGGTGTAGATATTCCTTCGCAGCTGATACAGCTTGGCCTGGTGGATGAATATCTTTTTGTGATTGGCCCAGTCATTGCCGGAGAAGGGAGACGTTTGCTAGAGGGTGTCAGCGCTGCCGGAGAGATTGCAACTAAAACTTGTTGAGACAAAGATTTTTAAATCAGGATGTGTTGCGCTTCGTTACCTGAAACATTGATAGCTGTGGAGCCGGCTCCCACCAAGAGAAGAAGAACGCGGAGAAGAACAATGAAATACATCTTGTCTGGGATACTACGATAAAGGCAAATTTGATGGCATGACTGAGGCCGAGCGAAACGCCATGTTCGACGCATGCTTCGAATATGACAGTGATCTTCGCTCCAACGGGCATGTTGCTGGCGGAGAAGCACTTCAGCCTCCGGAAACGCGTTGACCTTGTATTGGAGGAACGGGAAAGTGGCCACGACGGACGGCCCTACCTCAGCGGCTAAAGCCGGAGGATTTGTCAGCCTTACCGCAGGTCTAAAGACCTGCTCCACCCCGCCGCGGGACACAGTAAATCGTAAAAGTCAGTCAAGCATATTTATTTCCCGAACCGCACCGTTCAGGAGCAAATTATTTTGGCGGATTTTACTTTCGCTATTGCATCGCCCTAAAGAATGCGCTATTCTCCAGCAGCCCTAAGGGGTGGAGTTGCGTCCGATCTTTGAAAAACAAGCAAATAGCAATTGGCAAATGGCAATTAGCCAAACGAGGATTTACGACCCTCTGCCGACCACCGCCGAGGGCGGCCGTCCATCCCAGCACGCGCAAAAGCGGCGCGTTCCGGGGACCCCGGCGCTGGCACACTTAAACATCGGTGGCGACCCTCTGCCTGCTTGGGTTTGGGCTTGGGTGGCCCAAGCGTGGCCCTTGGGTGGCCCAAGCGTGGCCCTTGGGTGGCGCATGGGTGGCCCAAGGATCGATTCCAAGAAAGTGCTTTGTTTTCAACAAAAGTTGAAAAAAGGGGGGTGGGGGTGGGGAAGATCGGATAAATTGCCGACAGGAAGGCAAGTTGGGATTGCGAGCCCACAGGCAGAGGACCATTGTCATTCCCAAAATCGCCGAAATTGCAAAATTGGTAATTGAAGGGCCACAGGGTAGAAAGCAGATCCTTCCCCTTCGACAAGCTCAGGGTCAGGATTTCGCCCGCGGGCTCACGCTCCGCTCACGCCCGCGACTCGGCTCAACCTCATACTTACGCAGCGTTCGGGCCAGGGATTCCGGCGCTTCCACGTCCATGTGGACTTTGCTGTCGCGGTAAGAGCGCTTCAGGATATGCGTCCGGGCTTCAATCTGGGCCAGCAGTTTGCCTTCGCTTTGGGGAACGCGAATCCGCATTTTTTGCAGCGCGTCAATTTCCAGGTGGCCGTCAATCGCACCGAGCAGTTCGTCCAGGCCAAGTTGTTTTTGGGCGGAGATATAAACCGTGTTTGCCGTGTTCGTCAGTTCGCGCCGTTGCGCTTGCGGGACCAGATCGATTTTGTTCATCACGCGGATCTGCGGGCGGTCCATTACCTCAAGATCTTTCAGCACGCTTTCCACCTGGCTTTGCTGATCGTGAGCGGAAGGGCTGGTGACATCCGCCACATGCAATAGAAGCGCTGCTCGCTGCACTTCTTCCAGAGTCGCGCGAAACGCCGAGACCAGTGTGGTGGGCAGGTTGCGGATAAATCCTACCGTGTCAGACAGAAGAACTTTGCGCTTGCTGGGCAGCGTAACGCCGCGGACCGTGGGATCGAGCGTGGCAAACATCTTGGCGGACTCAAGCACGCCCGCGCCGGTGAGCACGTTAAACAACGTCGATTTACCCGCGTTGGTATAGCCCACCAGCGCCACCGTTGGCAGCGGAACAGATTCGCGCCGTTGCCGCTGCTGGCTGCGTATACGCTTCACGTCCTCAAGCTGCTGCTTGATGTGGCGAATGCGGCGATAGATTTTGCGCCGGTCAGTCTCAAGCTGCGTTTCACCCGGACCGCGTGTTCCGATGCCGCCGCCCAGCTGCGACATCTCAATGCCTCGTCCGGCCAGGCGTGGCAGCATGTATTCCAATTGCGCCAGCTCTACCTGCAATTGTCCTTCACGGCTGCGGGCATGGCGGGCAAAGATATCCAGTATGAGCTGTGTGCGGTCGATTACCCGCGCGTTCACTTCTTTTTCAATATTGCGCTGCTGGGAAGGGGAAAGCTCGTGGTCGATGAGCACAAGGTCGGCATCCACGGAAGCTACCGCGCCCGCAATTTCCTGAAGCTTGCCTTTGCCGATCAGTGTTGCCGGATCAGGCCGATCACGGTGCTGAACGAATTCGCCGGCAATTTCTGCGCCGGCTGAAGCCACAAGCTCGCGGAATTCCGCCAGCGATTCTTCAACACCTACGCGGGAGACACTACTCCCTTCGGCTCGGTCAGACGCAACATTGCGCGCGAGCACGGCACTTGGAGGCAGCGCCAGATCACGGTCAGAACGTGAACGGTAGCGGAACTCCAGAGCTACGAGAAAAGCCCGTTCCGGACCGTCACGACCAGTCTTGATCCCGGCCGACGGTTGAAAACGGCGGGAACGCTGCCCAGGAATAAATTAGCCCTCCGACTTGCCGGTGGTGCTTTCGCCCTCTGCCGCCGAACTGTGCGGGCGGCCCTCGAAATGGCTGCCTTTTGCCATAACGACGGTTGAGATGGCGTGCTTGAAAATGAGCTGTTCCTGATTGTTGGTTTCAAGGACGACTGAATATTTGTCAAAGGACCGTATACGGCCGGTCAGTTTCACCCCGCTTAGCAGATAAATGGTGATCTGACTCTTGTCTTTGCGCGCGGTATTCAGAAACGAGTCCTGTATGTTTTGTGCCGGCTTATTTTCCATCTGCCGATCTTTCTCCTGTGTTTGCATAGGGACGCGGAAGCAGCCTTGGTGGCCTTTCTTTGCCATTGTAGCTTTTCAGGCCGTTCCGGGCAAAAGTCGGCTGTAACAGCCATGGCCCCCGGCAATGCTAGAATTTTATTCGCCGTATTTTATAACCATGAAGAGCGCAGGCCACAAAGCCACAGCGGACGTCCCCATGCTGGACCTCTCGCGCCAGTACGCCTCGATTCGCGAAGAGGTGCTGGCCGCCGTTGCCCGTGCCTGTGACTCGCAGCGCTATATCCTGGGCGATGAAGTGGTCGCTTTCGAGCGCGAATTCGCGGCCCTGTGCGGCACCGCAGACTCGGTTGGCTGCGCCTCCGGTACAGACGGCCTCTGGCTGGCTCTGGCCGCTGCCGGCGTTGGGCCCGGCGACTCTGTGATCACCACGCCCTTCAGTTTCTTTGCCACCGCCAGTTCGATTTTGCGTGCGGGGGCCAAGCCGGTTTTTGTTGACGTCGATCCGGGAACGCTCAACCTGGATCCGGCAAAAGTAGAGCAGCGGATCAGGACTTCTTCCAAAGGGATGCGCGCGGTAATGCCAGTCCACCTGTATGGCCAATGCGCAGACATGGATGCGTTTCTCCCGACTCGCCGCCGAATTCAAAGTGCATATAGTAGAAGACGCTGCCCAGGCGGTGGGAGCAACCTGGAACGGCAAGCGCGCTGGATCACTGGGACTGGCCGCTGCATTCAGTTTCTATCCCACAAAAAACCTGAGCGCGTTCGGCGACGCGGGCGCTGTTACCACCAGCGATGCCGCACTGGCGGAGCGTATGCGCTCGCTGCGCAACCATGGCGGCAAGCAGCGCTACTATCACGATGAAGTGGGCGCCAACAGCCGGCTTGATTCCATACAGGCGGCAGTGCTGCGAGTGAAAATGCCGCATCTTGCGAAATGGAATGAAGCTCGCCGCGAACGCGCGCGCACGTATGGCCGCCTGCTCAGCAGCGCCGGACTCACCAAAACAGGGGCCGATTCGGCGGCTCCAGTTGTCCTTTTAAAAACGCTGGCTGGCGCCCATCACATCTATCACCAGTATGTGGTCCGCGTACGCGATCGCGATAAGCTGCGTAGCTTCCTGAGCGAGCGTGGCATTGGTTCAGAAATTTACTATCCCATTCCGCTGCATTTGCAGAAGTGTTTTGCCTATCTTGGGTATGCGTCGGGCGATCTGCCGGAATCCGAGCGCGCCGCACTTGACGTGCTTGCTTTGCCGATCTTTCCCGAACTTGAGGAGGACGAGCAGAGGCATGTGGTGGATTCGATTGCGGAGTTTTACTCCTGAGCCAGAGTGAGCTAAGGCGCATGCGCAGCAATCATGCTGCGCGCCTGCATCCTGGCCAGCACTGCTCGATAGCCGTTCGCGGCGCGGTGCAAACGTGGTTGCTCGTCTGATCCGCTCATGGCATTCGCTGCCATCAGGCAATAGGCTGAGCGGAAAACCGCATACGCTTTAACAAAGCCATCGACCCGGGCTCTCGCATCGTCTCCGCTGGCCTGGTGATACGTTTCGATAAACTCCGCGATTTGCTCGTCATTCATCTGCCACTCGACAATCGCGCCCGCCAGGTCCCATGCAATGTCCGTAGCGCCGGGGAAAAAATGATCGTCGCCATGACTGCCTGAATCGGTCTTCAGCAACTTGCCTTCTCCGCTCAACAACCATTCGTGTGGCTGCATTTTTCCGTCGGCAATTACAGGATGCTCCAGACGAAGCTCAACGGTGCAATCCAATCCAAGTTCGCGCAGGTTGTGGTCCGCCATCTGTTGCAGAGCGTCGAGATCAGATAGCTCAGCAGCAAATGCCCGCAGCCGAAAAGCGCAGTACTCAGCAAGCCGAATCAATATTTCCGAAGACACGTCACTCGCGGATAGGGGCCTGCCTTCAATCCACGGATAAGAAACAAAGCCATCGCTTTCCGCGCGCGGCATGGGTCCAAATCCGGCGGCGGCTACTTTTCGTTCACGCTCAGATACCACATCACCGTAATGACCCAAACCGGCAAATTTGAACATTCTGCGCTCATCGCGTGCAGTCTGGTGAAAGATACTTCAGCCGCTCAAAGCTGGGCCATGAAGCGGGCCATTCGGACTCATTCCCGATCAGGCGGCTGCGCCACTGGCCTCCGCCGATAAACTCAATTGCGTGATCTGGCCGACGAGCCTCTCCTGCAACCGATACGCAGCGAAACCGCTGCCATCGGCGCGCTGCATCGTTTGCGCACAGTGTGGCGACATTCGGTGCATGGCTGCTCACCAGTATGATCTTTCCGGCTGGCGCGCCTGCTCGCTCCAATGCTTCTGCCACGGCTAGAAATGACGATCCACTCAATCCCGGTCCTTCGTCCACCACAACAAAATTCGCGCCGGACGATATCGCTCTGCTCACCGCAGCTATCTGCTCAGTCGTGAAGTCAGCAGTGCGATTGTAAGGATGCCCTTGCGGACGCACTGTAATTCTCTCCACCTTCAACCCGCGAGCACGTGCGCTGGCAGCGGCAATCGCGCTCAATGTTGTGCCAATGCTGCGAATGCCCACGACCAGCAAACTTTTGCAGGCAGGAATTTCCTCCATGACATCTGCGTAAGCTAAGGGATGAAGCGCATAGTAGGCAAAGCCTTCAGGAATGGAAAGACTCAGTTGCTTGAGAGTAGGAAGTGATCGAGCAATGTCGAGAAGATTCTGAAAATCAGGTTTTACACAATCAGGACGGTGAGCAGCCGCGACGAGCAATAACGCATCCGCAACACGATCACTGAGTAATTCGCAACAACGCGCCACTTCGCCATCGCCATCCGCAGCGCCGCACTCAAATTCGCCCGCACGCAGCAGAGCGTCCAAAATAGCGTCAGGCGAGCCATGGCTGCACACCTGCTCTAATTGTGCAGTAAGTGCCGCCTTCAGTTCTTGCCCGCTCGCGCGCCGCTGGCCTTCACGAAAGACCAGCAGATTCAAGCCGCTCATTGATGCTCGTCAGGCTACTTTCTTGGCCGTTCGTCGCACAGCGCGTGGCGACCGTGCCACATCGCCTTCTTTATCGACGAAGTAAAGATACTGGTTGTCCCGTTCAATTGCATTCGGAACCAGCACCTCGGTTTCACCTTCACCGGATTTGGATTTGCGGCTCACGTTGCCGCTGCCATCAACAAAGTACAAATACTTCTTGTAGTCCCGTTCCAGATGCAGTTCTTTGACCTTTTCTGCCATACCCTGTTGGACGGCGAATACGGCTCTCTGGATGCCACGACCTTAATGTTTAGATTTTCCTTTGCTGCTGGATTTGGTTCCCTTGCGATGCCGCGCTGCCGGTGGCTCTTCTCCGGGCGCCAATACCCGATGGACCAGCGGCGGGTTGAACTTGTACGTACGTTCGCGCACACTCCCATCATCTTCTTTCACCCGCAGGACAAACGTGCGCAGGTTTCCTTCTTTTTCGAAGTCTCTTCTTCCCAGCGTGACCGGCAGCACACCTGCAAGTTCGCGCTCCCGATACGCGGTTTCATACCGGTGCTTGCGCGCGTTCCAAGTAAACACCCTGGCTTGGCTGAAATCGTAAGCCAGACCTTCTTTTTCGGTGAACAGGACCAGATACTCTGGAACCTTCTTGTCTTCGTCCTGAACTTCATCCAGCGTGTAAGCGGCCACGATGCGCTGCCCTTCAGAATACTGCGCAATCTCCTCCGGCACCGACAAGTAAAGCGTTCTCCCCAGCACCCATCCCACACGCATTTGCGCGTCGCGCACCAGCCACCAGTCTTCGCGGACGGCTGGCGGCGCTGCATTGTCGCTTTTTACTTTGTCTTCATCAGGGGGGTCGTCGGCGTCCTTTTGTTTCTCGTCCTTCAGTTGCAGCGGCGGAGCATTCCGGTCGACCGGCTGGCGCTGCAGCATATCCACCTTCTGCTTCTCATTGAGCAGGTAAAGATAGGCGGTCTTTCTTCCCGGCAGCAGATGCACCTTCACTTGCTCTTCCGTGATCGCTGTAGCCTCGGCCGGTGCGGACTTGGACTGCTCAGCCAGCTTTTGAAACTGGTCGAACGTCTCCTGGTCTGCGAGGTAGCGTTCCTGCACCCAGCCTTCTTCCCCGCGCGGTGAACGCACTCGCAGAAAGCGCTTGCTCTGCATTCGCTCCAGTATCTGCACCCGCTCTCCGTTATGCACCACGCCCGTCTTGTTGTAAAAAGTTGCAACGTGGTCGCGAAGCCCGGCTTCAGTCACAGCCACATAGGCGTATTCCGCGCGGTCAGACAAGCCGCCTTTGCCGCTACATCCCGCCAGAAGACATAACCCGGCGGCAGCCATGAACATTGCCGCAACAGTGACGCGCTTTTGCATTTGGATCAGACTCGTGAACAAAATTTTCCCATCGCCTTTACCGACAAATATAGCAGCCTCCGTCTGGCAAGACGGTCCGACCCGCTCAGCGGCCTTACTTCCACCCGTTGCGCGCATATGAGTCGAGAGACGCGGCAGTTACTTGCCGGACTCTGCACCCTGCTGGGCAAAAATCAAATAATGCCCCGCTGGATCTTTGATCCCGAATTCTCTTGAGTGATAGAACGTCGTCCGCACCGGCATCACAATCTCCGCTCCTTTCGTGGCCTGCAGCGCCACATCCAGGTCAGCCACTTCGATATATAGAAAGCTCGGCCCCTTTCGCACCGCTGCGCCGGTTGCGGCGTTGTCCTTGTCCGCGCTGGCAAAGCTCTGATACATCAATTCCAACCCGTTCTTTTCCAGAATGGCAAAGCCGAGCTTGTCCCCCTCAGGCACTTCCACGGTCTTCTCAAAAGCCAGGCGTTCGGTCCAGAATCTGATACACGGTTCAAGTTCCTCGGCAAAAAGGATGGGCGTGATCTTTTTCACTTCTGTGGACTTCATAATTTTCTCCGACATTTGAAATTGCGAAAACAGGAATCAGCGCAAAACTCAACATCGGCAGGGCAAAAACCTGTAAGCGCATTGAAATTCTTCTTGCATTCAATACTAGTCTTATTTAGATTAGATATACGTTACGACTTTAGCCTTACCATGTCAACCTGGAGTTTTTATGCCGGTTCAACACCGACGATTACAGGATTTGATCTCTATCGGGCCAGCCATGCTCCGCGATTTTGAGCTTCTTGGTATTCGCAACGTAGCGCAGCTTGCCCGTCAAAACCCTGCTCGGCTGTATCGGAAACTCTGCCACGCCGCCGGCCAGCGCGTCGATATCTGCTGCCAGGATGTTTTCTCCGCCGCCATTGCCCAGGCCCGCAATCCGCTTCTCCCCGCCGAGCAGTGCCAGTGGTGGTATTGGAGCCGCCGGCGAAAGGCCCGCCTTGTCCAAATCTAAGAAGCACTCAGCTAAAAAGGCCGCGGCTAGAAAGAACGGGTTGACGGTCCCGGACCTCGTCCTCCTCAGCCTGCTGGCGGAGCAACCCATGCACGGCTACCAGGCCAACCTGGAATTGGAGCGCCGACAGGTAAAAGACTGGGCTGGCGTTTCCCGTCCCCAGGTTTATTACTCCCTGGAAAAGCTCGCCCGGCTTGCGCTGATCACAGAGGTCGGCGACAGAGAACCCCCGCTTGGTCCCGAACGAAGCATCTTTTCCACCACGGCAAAGGGCCGCGTAGCGCTCGCCGCTGCTCTTGAACGCGAGAATTGGACCAATCAACGCGATCGCCCGCCGTTTCTCACCTGGATGGCCCTTTCCTGGCAAGCCTCTCCCGGGACCTTCCTTAAACAGTTTGAGCGCCGAGAGAAATTCCTGAAGGCCGAATTCTCCCGCGAACTGGCAACGTTGCGTGCGGTGGAGAAAGAAGTGGGTCATCGTTTTCATGAAGCCGTCTGGATGATCAAACTCGTCGTTGAGCAATTTCGCACTGAGCTGCTTTGGTTGCGCCAGGTGGCCGAGGAGATCCCACGTCGAGCACCTGCGGCAAATCCCGCGCAGGTCAGTAAGCAGCTGTAGCGCAATACCACTCGCTTTCATTCCCCTACTCAAAACCCCGCAATCCTGCAAGCTATACTGCTCAGTTGAGGAGAAGAATGGCGAACCGTATCAACCTGCTCTTATTCTGCAGTCTTTTTGGTTTCCTCACCGTAACTGCAGCCCAGCAATTCAGCACCGATCAAGCCCAAATCCGCGGTTCCATGGAATTTCTTGCCAGTGACGCAATGCAGGGACGCGCCAGTGGCTCCCATGACGAACTGCTGGCCGCCATCTATCTCGCTTCGCAACTGCGCCAGATCGGCATCGAACCTGGCGGCGACGACGGCGGCTACATTCAGAACGTCTCCGGCGAATCCAATTTTTATCGCGAAGGCAAAAAGCAATGGCACACCCGCAATGTGATTGGCGTTCTCCGCGGCCGTGACGAAGAGTTGAAAGATCAAGTCATTCTGCTCACCGCGCACATGGACCATGTTGGCCTCGGCGAGCCAGTCAATGGCGACAGTATTTATAACGGCGCCGACGATGATGCGTCCGGCTGCGTTGCCGTGCTGCAGCTGGCGCGCGCTCTCGCCCGCAAAAAATCGCCGAAACGTACCGTGCTCTTTGTCTTTTTCGGCAGTGAAGAAACTGGCGGCCAGGGCAACCAGTATTTCCTTGAACATCCGCCGGTCCCGCTCAAACGCATAGTTGCCAACCTGGAATTTGAGATGATCGGCCGCCCCGATTCCGCAATTAAACCCGACGAGCTCTGGCTCACCGGTTTTGAGCGCACCAATCTCGGTCCCGAATTGTCCAGACACGGCGCCAAACTCGTAGCCGATCCCCATCCTAAAGAAGACTTCTTCCAGCGTTCGGACAGTTACGCACTGGCCAAGAAGGGCGTCATTGCCCAGACCGTTTCCAGCTTCGGCCTCCACGCTGACTACCATCGCCCGGGCGACGATGTTGCCCACATCGACTTCATTCACATGGAGCAGGCAATCCATTCCATGCTTGGTCCGGTGGAATGGTTGGCCAACTCCGAATTCAGGCCGGAATGGGTGGAGGGAAAGAAGCCGTAAGTTTTTTTGTCCCGAGCGAACCGAGGGAACCCTTTAGCGGCAATGCTTTGTGGGATGACAGGGATATATATGTTTGGCCGGACGATTTTTAACTTCCTGCGACTCGCCGAAATTATGGGCAATTTCTCGCCAATCAACTTAGGAAACCGCTCTCAGTTCGGCTTCTCTCTCTTCTTCCCGCGCAGGATGCGCTCATCGATGGGCTTGCGGCCTCTGAATCCCTCTTCCATGCCATGCCAGAACTCGATCTTATCTTCCCCGTACTTCCAGCACAGCAACACAATCTCATCTTCCACGGCGCAGGGAAAATCCAGCAGCCCGATGTCGAGGTCTTTGACCTGAACGCCGATCGCATCAATTTCCGCCAGCGTATCCTTGATGTCCTGGAAAGCCTTATCGCGTTCTGCGCGCCGCCGCGCCACCGCCGGCACATCGACGAAAAGCCCGCCGCTCAGCAGAATACGGTGTTTCAAGTCCTGTAATTCTTTTTCCACGGCTTCAATCACACCTTTATCATCCATGGCGCGTTTGATCAGCGATCGCAATACCGGCAGCAGCGTATGCGCCTCTTCCAGCGTGAACGTTTTTTGTTTTGCCATAGTTTCTTTTATTTGCCTGCCGGGTCAGCTCACCGTATCTCCAGCATCCTGTCCAGTGCCACACGTGACCAATGCTTCACGTCGTCTGGCACCTGTATGCGATTCACCACGTTGCCTTCCGTCAGGTTTTCCAGCGCCCAGCACAGGTGCTGTGGCGATATGCGAAACATTGTGGTGCAAAGGCAGCCGGACTCATCCAGGGTAATCACCATTTTACCCTCATCGGCAAACTCCTTGCCCATACGATTCACCAGGTGAATCTCCGTACCCACGGCAAACTTGCTGCCGGCAGGAGCTGCCGCAATCATCTTGATCAGGCTCTCGGTAGAACCTACACCGTCCGCCTTCTGGCAGACTTCCCAGCGGCATTCCGGGTGAACGATCACTTTGATTCCCGGATGCAAAGCGCGAACTCGGTCCACATGCTCAGGAAGAAAACGCTGGTGCACCGAGCAGTGTCCCTTCCACAAAATCACCTTTGCTTTGCGCAACCGCGCCGGATCAACACCGCCGCCAATCATGAAAGGGTCCCACACCACGCACTGGTCCAGCGGAATGCCCATGGCAAACGCCGTGTTGCGGCCCAGATGCTGGTCAGGAAGGAACAGAATTTTCTCGTTACGTTCAAACGCCCATTTGAAAGCCGCCGGCGCATTTGACGACGTGCACACCAGGCCGCCGCGCTCACCGCAAAATGCCTTGATCGCCGCCGTGGAATTCATGTAGGTTAGCGGCGTGATGCCTTTACCGGCATCATTCGTCAAGCCGAGTGCAACAAGTTGCTCCCAGCAGCTTTCCACCTGGCCAATCTCCGCCATGTCTGCCATGGAGCAGCCGGCATTTAAATCCGGCAGGATCACCTGCTGGCCCCGCTGTGCCAGCACATCGGCGCTTTCCGCCATGAAATGCACGCCGCAGAAAATAATGTATTCGGCATCGGTTCGTGCGGCTTCCTGCGCCAGCTTGTAAGAGTCGCCGCGAAAATCGGCGAAACGGATCACTTCATCGCGCTGGTAATGGTGGCCCATGATCACCGCGCGTGAGCCAAGCTCGCGTCTGGCCGCCGCAATACGCGCGTCCATGGTGTTGTCTGGGAGTACAAGGTAATTGTCGAGCGAGCAACTGACGCCTCGCTCTTCCAAAGGAGCAATCGTGGTCGACATTTTTTCCGCCTTCAGTCCCGCGGCTTGTTGCCATGGAACGGAGATGTTGAAAGCATCCACAGGCTCCAGCAGGTCCACTGCGCCGTTTGGGTGAGCCAATGCGAGCGCCGTGTCGCGCGAGCAATTGGCGAGGGCGCAGCAGTTTTGCCGCGAAGCCCTCGAATAAACGGTGCCCGACCTGCGGGGTTGTTGAAGCCCACAGTCTTACTGGTACGTTTGATGACCCTCAGTTCGGATTCGACGCAGAATTATGCCTGCGACAACCCGCTGAAAAGTCACCATTTATTGTGCCATTTGCGCTGCCTGACGTGCAAATGGCGCTCTGCCTATGGCAGAGCGCCATGATCACGGGCCCTGACTGACGCTATTTCTTCTCGTCAGCTTTGGGCGCAGGTTTGGCTGCCGGCTTGGCTGGGGCTTTGCCCGGTTTCGCTTTGAACTCAACCAGGATGACGTCAAATGCCTTGTCGCCAACGTTTTCCGGTAAGTGTACGGTGGCCGGAGTAAACATGGCATCGCCAGCCTTGACCGTGCGTTCCTCCGTCTTGCCGTCAGGATAGGTGAACTTTACCTTGCCGTCAGTGAGAAATACGGCAACCAGGTCGGGGTGGCTGTGCATGATGGACTTGTCATGTGGCTCATAGTGCGCTTTGACAATGCGCGAATACGCATTGTCGCTGACGGCCGTGTAATGCTTGGAATCGACTTGGGTTGGGTCCTGGGCTGAGAGAATCGTGGCGCAACATACACACAGTGCCGCCACATAAAGAGCAATCCTTGCTCGCATATTTTTTCTCCTATACTTTTGTTTTTCGATCGGAGCCTGTGGCAGCAACCCTACTCTGGCTGGTCGCCAGTGTCAATTTGGACTGTTGGGAAATCTAGCCCTGTGTTTCCACTGTCAGCCTTCTTACAATCTCCTCTGCCACTGCGTCCGCCCGTGCCGCGATCTGCAGCGGTGTCTGGTCCTGAATTGGATGCTGCACGTAAACGGCATCAAAACCTGCGCGTCCAAGCGCGCTGGCCTGAATGCGCGCGGGAGCCGTGAACTCAGTCGTAGCGACGGGCACTGCTGGAATGCCCAGATTCTCTAAGCCGATCGTGTCGTGCAAACTGCACGTTGTACACGACCCTCAATCCGCCAGCCCTTCCACCACGGCATCCATCCCGCGCAGTTGCTCGATGATCTGCGGCGGCGCGTTCTTGGAAAACGTCGGCTTCCTGGTGCGCAGCACTTCCGCCGCGCCATACTTTGTTCGCAGAATCTCTTCCAGCCGATCGAGAAAGAAGCTGCCGCCCGGCTTGCTGATATCGAGCAGCCCAATCTTTTTGCCTTTCAAGCTCGCCAGCCGCGGTGGCGGCGTTGCCGCTTTGGGAACGCACTCATTGCCTGGGTGAACAATCGTTACTGCCATACTCCACTCCTTTATTTGCTCGGGATCGGATATGTCACCATCTGGCTACCCGTCGGTCCCGTTGACCAACTGCCGACCACGGCAGAAAACTTCCCTGCCGTCCCGCCTGCCACAAAAATGCTGATCGCCTCCGGCGAGCGGAATTTCTGATAGCACTTTTCTCCGCGTATGGTGATCTCTTTATAATTGGCCGCCAACTGCGTGCCTTCCGCGCGCTCCGCCGGTACGTAATGCCGGACTGGTATGCCGGTATTCTCGAACAGAAACTGCCGCGCCTGTTCCTTGGTAAAGCCATCGCGATGAATGGTCTTCACGTGCTCCGGACAAAGAACCACAATTGCTTCCGGCATGAGGCAAGTGCGATAACTCCACACCGTCGCCAGAGCAAAAGAGATTGTCTCCAGCACCGTCCTGCCTGTAGGCGCGGTGTGTTCGCTCACGCCGCGGGGCGGTTCCGCCGCAAACAGTGAAACGGCGCTTTGTTCGCGCTTGAGCCCGCGCGTTACATGGAACGGCTCCCACGGATTTTCTTCTTCATTTTCCGCGATACAAAAAGAAAACTTACCCGGATTTCCCAGCGCCGACATATCGATTCCGTCCGGCCGCCCTCCGCCGATATTCAGCAGGATCAACTGGAAAGCCCGGCCCAGCGAACTGTTGGCCCGCGCCACGTTGGAGAAAACATTTTGCTTTGACCAGAAGCCCAGTTCCTGCCGTACCGGTCCGTTGATCATCACCAGCGGCGCGGCAAAGTGGGTTGTCGCCTGCACTCCGTGAATGTTGAAGCGCTCGTCACACGCTGCGCGCAGCAGTGGCAGCAGTACGCGCATCATCTCCGGTTCGCACCCGGCCATCACCGCATTGGCCGCAATCTTTTCTACCGTCGCTTCACCATAAAACGGCGGCACGCGCGCAATTACAGTTTCCGGCGCCAGCCCGCTGGCTTTTACCATCGCCTCAACTTTTTCGACAGTCGGTGGTATGACCGGAAGCGCATCACCAAACTTCTGGCGGCAATATTCGAAAGGATCTTCTTCGTCGCGCAGTGTAATCCGCGTGGCCGGATCGCCGGTGCGACGCAGAATTTTCGCGCCATGCTCCTGCAGCTGTTCCTGTTCCTGAACGCCACGTTGCGCGTTCGGCTCCAGATGTCGCGAACTGCAACCCGGTTTCCATGACGGCGCGCCATCATCCGGCAGCGCGATGGGCGCGTGACCTAGCAATGTAGCCAGCTCGTTCAGGCCTTGCTTGTCAAAACCGGCCAACGTCTTCTGCAACTGGCCGCTCTCGTCCAAAAGATAAAACGTTGGGACCGTCTGCGGAGCGTACGCGCGCGAAATCTTCAACCCTGAATCCAATTCAACCGGATAGGAAATCTTCAGCTGGCTTACAAATTCCTGGCTCGAACTCTCATCGTCCTGCGAAAGTCCAATCACCTGGATGGAATCTTTCTTGAGAGCATTCAGATACGGCAGGGCAAGCTGGCAGGTAGGACAGTCGGTTTCAAAGAACACCACCACGGCCTTCTTGCCGGGCTGGAGGCCCGGGATTGCAACGCCTTTATGGAGTTGTTGCATGCATACAAAGATAAAGATGGGCGAGCATTCTCACAAGCCGCGCCGAGGATCGATGGAGAAAGAATAGAGTCGCCGCGCGCTCATCACTCATAACGGAGGGCGACCAACGGATCGATCCTGGTGGCTCGGAGTGCGGGAATCAGCGTGGCCGCCATGGCAATGAACCAAAGGACACCTATACTAAGCAGGAACACCACTGGATCTTTTGAACCGATAGTGAACAGGAAAGGTGAAACTGTCCGCACGGCGGCAAAGCTCGCGCCTAAACCGATGACAAGCCCAATAAACGTCAGCACAGCGCCTCGGCCCAGAATGATTCGTAAAATATCCCCACGTTGCGCGCCCAGCGCCATTCGAACGCCGATTTCCTGTGTTCGCTGAGTAACAGCATAGGCAATTACGCCATAAATTCCCACCGCGGCCAGCACCAGTGCAAGAGCGCCAAAGCCGGCAACCAGCAACGCGCGGAAACGTGGCGCAGTGACGGAATTGCTAAGCAAATCTTCCATCGTCTGCACACGGCGAACTACCGCATCTTTGTCAACCGTATGAATTTGGCGTTCAATCATTGGCGCAAGGGTGGCAACAGGCTTGGATGATCGCACCAGCAGAAAGCCGCTATTGCTGAAATTCTGGGTATAAGGTTGGTAATAGGCGGTTGCCGTTTTACTCGCCAGTCCCCAATATTTCAAGTCGCCAACTACTCCAACAATCTCCATGTACGGGCTGTTGTTATTGTTCGGGCTGCTTTCCTGGATCTTCTGTCCGACTGGATCCATATCCGGAAAGTAGCGGCGCGCCAGTGATTCACTGATGATCGTCACTGGCGGAGAATTTGTGGTGTCGTCCTGGGTAAAAAAACGGCCACGCAGCAGCGGTACGCCTAACGCGCGAAAATAGTCCGGGCTGACCTTGGGGAGCGCTGTGCTGGGAAATTCCTGGTCAGTCCAGGGTCGCCCGGCAATACTGAAGGAATCATCTTCACTAATATTGTCCGGCGGCAAACTGTCAGCCATAGCCGCGTATTCCACGCCCGGCAGATGGCCCACATTTTCAAGAGTGCGTTGATAGAAGCTGACAAGCTTGGAATCAAAAGCAAATGGATTATCCATTTTGCGCACGGACTTGGGAGTTACCAGCATGGTCAGCAGATTTTCTGGCGGAGCGCTGAACCCTGCATCCACTTTTTGAAGAAGGAGGAAGCTGCGCAGCAGAAGCCCTGCCGCTATCAATAACATAAGCGAAAGAGCAATTTCCGTTACCACCAGCACCGCACGCGTCCGATGATGGCTGGCGCTAGCCTGGCCGGTGCGTCCGCCCTTTTGCAGCGCAGACTGCAAATCTTTTCGCGCACTTTGCAATGCCGGCGCCAAGCCAAACAAAACGCCGACCGCCAAAGAAATTGTGCACGTGAACAACAGCACGCTCCAGTCAAGCTGCACCTGATTCACCAGCGGAACGCCGGCAGGATTGAATGAACGGAAGAGACGCACGCCGACAAAAGCCAGCAACAGTCCAGCAGCAGCCCCTGCGAACGAAAGTAAAACGCTTTCTGTGAGCAATTGCTGCACCAGTCTGCCGCGCGCTGCTCCAAGGCTCAGACGGACCGCCATCTCACGCTCACGCACGCTGCCCCGCGCCAACAAAAGATTGGCGATGTTTACCGTTGCAATGAGTAAAACCGCTAGTACCGCGGCAAACATCATGAACAACGCCGGACGGAGGTCTCCAACAAGGTAATTTCGTAACGACTCCACAGGCATGGTCAGGCGTTTATAGACGCCAGGATTAGCCCGCTCAATCTTTGCTGCAATAAGGTTTGTTTCCGCCTGTGCGCGTTCTAAAGTTACATTCCTGCCTATCAGGCCAATTCCCTGTAGAAAAAATGGACCACGGCGCATGACTTTCAGGTGCAGGTTCTCCCATAGTTCGGCATTGCGAGCCGGGAATCCATAACCTTCATTCACCACCCCAATGATCGTCGCGGAACTGTTATTGACTTCAATCACGCGGCCAATCACGTTATGGCTGCTGCCAAAGCGTCTCTGCCAGAGTGAAGCTGATATCAACACCACGTTAGCGCTGCTCGGACCATCGTCGCCCGCCTGAAAACTCCTGCCCAGAATTGGCCGTATGCCGAGAATGGAAAAATAATCTGCGGTAACGCTGGCGCCGGTCACCTCTTCCGGCTCTCCTTCACCTGTGAGCGTGAACCGGCCTCTTCCATACGCGGCAACTTTATCAAAGGTAGTGTTGCCATTCTGCCAGTCCACAAAATCAGCAACGGACAAATTGCCCTGCGGACTATTCTGAGGAGAAAAGTTCATGTGTACACAGGCAATGCGGCTTTCGTCGGGAAAGGGCAACGGACGATAAAGCAATCCGTAAACAATGCTGAACATACCTGAATTGGCCCCGATGCCGAGTGCCAGGGTAAGCACGGCGATCACGGTAAAACCTGGCGCTCTGCTCATCATGCGGAGGCCGTAACGGACGTCTGACTTGAAATCATGGAGTGCCTGAAGTTTTCGCGCATGACGGCCTTCTTCTTTGTACCGCTCTATCGCACCAAACTCCAGCCTGGCAGTGCGCATGGCTGCTTCTGGCGTGAGCCCAGTCTGTTCCAGGTCCCTGGCGCGGGATTCCAGATGGAACGCAAGCTCGTCGGTCATTTCCTGGTCAAGTCGCGCGCGGCCCAAGAAAAAGTTCCGGACAATCCGTATGAGATTCAATATGCTCATATTTCCTCCAGCTTCGCTCGGAGCACCGTGCTCATGGCCATGGCTACGCGATTCCAGCTTTCTGTTTCCTGCCGTAAACGTTTTTCACCAGCACGGGTGAGACGGTAGTACTTGGCGCGACGATTGTTTTCTGACGTGCCCCATTCAGCCGCCAGCAAATCCTGCTCTTCAAGCCGATAAAGCGCCGGATACAATGCCCCTTGCTCCACAAGCAGAGCACCCCCAGAAATCTGCTGGATGCGCAGCAAAATGCCATAACCGTGCAATGCGCCCAGTGACACCGCTTTGAGGATCAGCAAATCAAGAGTTCCAGGTAAAAGTTCTGCCTGCTTTGGCATACGCTCTCCTAAACCGCTTAGACGAACCTCTCCTAAAACGGTTAGGGAATTTGAAAAAATATAAAAACTGCAATTCCGATGACAGAAATTCTCAAGGCACAACTACGTCAGAGAAGATGTGGACACAGGTACCGCGATGGGATAGTCGGTGAATCAAATCTTTTTTAAGGGTCCCTTTTCCTTTTGGGGATAACTCAGGGTATCCTACTGGCATGGAAAAGAAGCCTCCCCACGATGAATCGAAGAACAGATTTGCTGAAGTGATCCGGCAGTCCCAGGAACGGCGCAACGAGCTGAACAACAAGGCCAAGAAGAAGCAGATGGAAGACGTTGAGCTGCCTCCCCGCGACGAAGAGATTGTGGATGCAAAGGAAGACGAAGAACCTGGCGTTTAGCGGCCGGCCCATCTGCATATATTTTGTGACGCAGGCAATTGGGGACTGCCTATCTCTTTTTGTCCAATATTTCAGCCAATCACCTCCTGCCCGTCCGCCGAAACGTAAGCCCGCCCGGGCCGAAGAATCCAGCCCTTGAAATGATGGCTTGATCTTCCGCCGAGGCATCAAGTTGCGATCTAGGTGTTTTCTGTCGTTTTCTACAGGACAACTTGTGTCATGCGCACAGGCATCTCGGGTACTCAGATGAGAGTAGCCGGAAGGCCGCGATTTCTGAGGATTTTCTTAAAATCTTCCAGGACAGCGTCCGCAAACCGGACCTCTCCGACCCCGGGAGGTTGTCAAATGAAATTGCACAAGAAAGTATCGTTCGTCATTTCATTCTGCATTTTTGCCCTGGCCGCGTCATCGCAGTCGGCAGCACAAGCTGCGGTGCGGGAATTTATCTACACCGCTAATTTCGCGGACAATACCGTCTCCGGATTTTTTCTAAATCCGGTCAATGGCAAGGTCACAGAGGTGCCGGGCTCACCCTTCGGCTCTGGTATTGGCCCGGCTTCCATTACGCACAGTCCTGATGGCCGCTTCGTTTACGCAGTGATGAGCTCACAGTTCCTGGGCCGACCTTGCGGCATCAACAATGGAGAGTTGCTCAGCTACAGCGTGAATTCCCGCACCGGGGTTCTCACGATGATTGACGACGTCGTGCTTTCGGGCATCTGCTCGACCGGAGTCGCCGTCGATCCCAGCGGCAACTTCGTCTATGCGGCTTCATTCCCGCTCGAGGGGCCGGACAAAGTCGGCATCATCGACGGCTATCGAACCAGCAACGGACATCTGATGCCGCTCCCCGGCACGCCCTTTGCTTCAACTATCGGAGTTGCAGATGGACAGAACCCGGCGATCCAGCAAATGACCATACCACCGAACGGCAACGTGTTGTATGTCTCCAACCCAAACGACTCGCGCGGAATCATCATCTTCGATCGCGACACTACAACCGGGGCGCTTGCGTTCCGCACCGGCGTAGAAACCGGAACGTCGATCACGCCCTTCGTCATCACGCCGAACGGCAGATTCCTTATCGCCTTGGCCGACGTTTTCCTTGGCCTGGGACAGCCCGGCCTGTACGAATTTGCGATCGGCAGGCACGGTGATCTCATGCCTGTTCCGGGATCGCCCTTTTCCATCCCAACCAGTTTTGGCGGCGCACTGGCAGTCTCTCCCAATGGAAAGTTCGTCGACATTACTGTAAGCGGAGGCACGGACGTCTTTCGCAGCAACGCCCGGGGCAACCTCTCGCTCACGCCGGGATCGCCGTTCCCCATCAGCGGGTCATTCTCGATTGCATTCGATCCCGACGGCCGTTTTCTTATTGGGCCGGGATCCGTCGCAAGGAGCAATCCCCGGACCGGCGCTCTCACTAAGCTTCCCGATTTCACGCCGGGAGGTTTTGTGACAGGCGTGACTGTAATCAAAACGTGCGAAGCTGCGGATGAAGGCCGTGACGACAAACGCGGCGACCGCGACAGACACGACGCTGATGGAAAACATGATTCCGGCTGCAACGAGCGAGGTAACGATCAGGGACGAGACTAGCAGCGGGCGATTAGTGTGGCACAAGGAGTGCCTGTGCCACATCATTCTCTTCAACGATTCTGAAAACGGATCGTGATGTTAGGACTTCGTGCACCACTGCGGTTTGCGTCGTTAATATTTCGGCATGTTCGGATCGATGCGATCGGCCCACGCAAGAATGCCGCCGGCCAGGTTCTTGGCCTTGGTAAATCCGGCATGCTGCAAAAACCCGATGGCCTTCGCGCTGCGAACACCGGAGCGGCAATGAACAACCATCTCCTTGCTGGGATCCAGTTCATGCACCCGCCGGGGAAGATCATTCAATGGAATCAGAACTCCGTTGAGGTTGCAGATCTGATATTCATGCGGCTCGCGCACGTCAAGCAGGACAAAGTCCTCCTTCGCATCAAGACGCTGCTTTAACTCTTCCACGCTGATTTCAGGCACGCCGTTGCTCACTGGTTTCTCTTGTCCTCGCAGTCCGCAGAACTCTTCGTAATCAATGAGTTTAGTCACAGTGGGATGGGTTCCGCAAACTACGCAGTCAGGATTCTTGCGCAGCTTGAGTTCGCGAAACTTCATGCCCATGGCGTCAACCAGCAACAGCCGCCCGATGAGCGGTTGGCCTGCGCCCAGGATCAATTTGATTGCTTCCGTCGCCTGAATCAACCCTACTAACCCGGGAAGAATTCCCAGCACTCCACCTTCCGCGCAGGAAGGAACCAGACCCGGGGGTGGCGGCTCCGGATACAGGCAGCGATAGCAGGGCCCGTCCTTGGTGGCAAAAACGCTGGCTTGGCCTTCAAAGCGGAAGATCGATCCGTAAACGTTCGGTTTGCCCGTAAACACGCAAGCGTCATTGACCAGAAAGCGAGTGGGGAAATTGTCTGTGCCGTCCACGATGATGTCAAAGTCGGAAAAAATTTCCAGGGCGTTCTCACTCGTCAGCCGGGTCTCAAAAGTTTTCACGTCAACATACGGATTGATGGCTGCAATCTTCTCCCGGGCCGACTCCAGCTTGGGACGTCCAACATCACTGGTGAAATGGATCACCTGGCGCTGCAAGTTGGTGAAATCCACCACATCAAAATCCACCAGCCCCAACGTCCCCACACCAGCGGCGGAAAGGTACAGAGCCAGCGGGGATCCCAGCCCGCCCGTCCCGATACAGAGCACACGGGCGGCCTTGAGCTTCTGTTGGCCCTCCATCCCCACTTCCGGCATGATCAGGTGCCGTGAATAACGGAGGACCTCTTCATTGCTCAACGCTGGTGGCTCGTGGGGGGCAATTGTTGTCGCCATGGGAAAATTCCTTTCCTTAGTAACGATACTCTTATGTGTGTTGCAACAGTTTTGTGAGGAATTAGCGGCGGGAGGCCCGCATGAAACATCGGGCCATTTCAGGCATTCGGCATTGCGGCAGGGATGCGCGAGGAACCATGGACTTATTATATGTTACGTGGCATACAGCAGCGTGTGTTGGTTGGCCAGAATCTCTATGCTTTCTCCCTGAAAGCTTTTCTTGTCCTCGGATCCCAGCAGCACAAACGAAGCTGTCGACGTGGGCGTTCCCTGCTCCACGCTCGTAATCACGTAAGAGCAATCAAACCAATGTGCTTCCTTCAGATCGGTGGACGAATAATTGGGCGAGTGGTCGGGATGCGAATGATAGAAACCGATAATACTCTCTCCCCGGCTCCGCGCCAGTTTCAGGGCGGCGATTACTTGTCCGGGATTGATGCTGTAGCGGTCCGCCGGCGAATCAACCCTCATGTTTTCGCAGGTCAGGGTCATGGTGACCAGGCGGTGTCCCTCCACTACATTGCCAAGAAGGATGCCACAGCATTCATAGGGATAGCTGCGTTTGGCTTCCCATCGAATTAGATCGTAGTCAGCCTTGCTGATTTTCAACATCGCGGACTTCTCCTGGGAAGTGGCGGCTTCACCAGTCATCCGGCCAGGACGAACCTACGAAAGCTTCAAATCTAGTGCAGACGAAGGGGCACCATGTTAGATGATCCAGAATGGAATTGCATCAACTATGCAACATTTTTTGTCAGTTTTTCACGATTAATGGCAGCATTTTGCACCGTAGAATGTGCAACTCTCATTTTTGTAAACGCTTTTTCCAAGAACCAGCGCGACATTGACCAAAGCCCTCACCCTTTCCATCCTTCTTGTTGACATTCGACAGGGAGGCGCGTCTATACTACTTGTCGACATTCGAGGGGAGTATTGATGGGAAATCAAATCGAGCTGCTGCAGGGAACTTTGGACTTGCTGATCCTAAAGACGCTGGTTCTGGAACCCATGCATGGCTGGGGGATTGCCCAACGCATTCAGCAGATTTCACAGGACGTTCTGCAGGTGGGTCAGGGTTCGCTCTACCCTGCGCTCCATCGCCTGGAGCAACGCGGCTGGATAGGCTCCGAGTGGAGCACCTCCGACAACAATCGCCGGGCAAAGTTTTATTCCCTTACCCGCGCCGGCAAAAACCAACTGGAAAAAGAACTCGGCGAATGGGAACGGCTCTCCGCTGCCATTGCACTGGTATTGCAACAAAGCTAAAGGAAGATGCCATGATCTTCAGAAAACTACGGCACGTCTTTACACCGAGTGGAAGCCGAGACAATGACGCAAGTGACGAACTCCGTTTCCATGTGGAAAAAGAGATCGAGAAAAATATTGCGACCGGTATGTCTCCCGAGGAGGCACGACGCCAGGCCCTGATCGCCTTTGGGGGCATCCAGCAGACTCGCGAGACTTTGAGGGAAGTGCATCACGGCCGCTTGTGGGAATCGCTGCTTCAGGATCTTCGTTATGGCTGGCGGATGCTACGCAAGTCGCCGGCTTTCACCACTATTGCCGTGCTCACGCTGGCGCTCGGGATAGGCGCGAACACCGCAATCTTCAGCCTGATTGACGCGGTGCTCTTTCGCTCCATGCCAATCGCCGATCCGCAAAGCCTGATGCTCTTTCAATGGCAGGCGCATCATGGGCCGGAAACCCACAGCTATTGGTCAGGGGGAGATTGCGAGGAGAGGATGGAAGAGGGCCACGGGTGCTCCATGCCTCTGCCATTCTTCAGGGAAGTGGAGGCACAAACCAATCTCTTTTCCCATGTGGCTGCTTTCACCGCCCGGGAGCAACTGGATATGAGCGGCAACGGCCCGGCGCGTATGGTGCGAGGTGAGTTTGTATCCGGCGACTTCTTTGCCACGCTGGGCGTGCGCTCACATATGGGACGGACCATGGCCCAGTCAGATGATGCCCCCGAAGCTCCCGCAGTTGCGGTGTTGAATTACGGATTTTGGCAAACTTCGTTTGGTGGTTCGCCTTCGGCCATCGGCAAGACGATACGCCTGAATGGCATTCCCTTCACCATCATCGGCGTTACTGAACCCAAATTCGACGCGTTGACGCTGGCCAACAGCTATGACCTGTGGATACCCCTCGCTCATCGGCCCAGCCTCATGCCACATTGGAAAGCAAGACAGGATCAGATGGATTCCTGGTGGCTGATCGTAATCGCTCGCGTCAAGCCGGAAATTCCGGTCACGCAAGCCCAGGCCGCGGTCAGCCTGATGTTTCGCAATGAAACGGTGAAAGGCGCAAAGCCAATCTTCAAGGCCGAGTATGAGCCGGGAATAAAACTCGCATCCGCGGCGCGGGATCTTGGCGGCTCGCAGAAGGACACTTTAGGTCCGCTCTGGGTCCTGATGCTCTGCGTGGGCGTGGTCTTGTTAATCGCATGCGCCAACGTAGCCGGGCTGCTGCTGGCGCGTTCCACGGCGCGGCAGCGAGAGATCGCAGTCCGCCTGGCGCTGGGCGCAAAGCGCGGAAGGCTCGTTCTGCAATTGCTTACGGAAAGCCTGATGCTCTCTTTGATGGGAGGCGCGCTCGGCCTTTTGTTGGCTATTTGGGGAGCACGCCTGCTCATGGTCCTGGTTTCCTCTGGTAGCCTCAATCCTCCTGGGTTCGCGCCACAGCTCGATTGGCGTGTTCTGGCATTCACGGCGGGAGTTTCTTTATTTACTGGAATCGTCTTCGGCCTCGCCCCGGCGCTGCGCGGATCGGATGTCGGCCTGACGTCATCTCTCAAAGCTGGCGACGGCGGTCTCTCCGGCGGGTCGGATGCACGGCATCGCGGATTCACACTCAGTGGCGCACTGGTCGCCGTTCAGATGGCTCTTGCCATTGTTGTTCTGGTTACTGCCGGATTGCTGGTAAGAACGCTCACGAATCTCAGAAGCCTTAATCCCGGCTTTGATGCTCACAGTTTGCTTCTGTTTGGTGTGGACCCGAGATTGGCCGGCTACAAGGGTCCACAAATCGATAATCTCTATCGCGACCTGCAGGACAAGTTTTCAGCTCTTCCCGGTGTGACGTCGGCCAGTTATTCATGGCGCCCGTTATTGGGTGGCGGTCTGAGCACCACCAGCTTCCACAGGCCGGGTACCTCGCCAAACTCAAAAGACGACGTTGACGCCGACGAACTTGCGATTGGGCCAAAATTCTTTGCTACGCTGCGCATTCCTTTCCAATCCGGCCATGACTTCACGCTCGCGGATTATGCCGCGGCAGCGGCGAACTCAGGAGACAAGCCCGGTTCTGCGCCTACCCCGGTGATCGTGAACCAGGCATTTGTTCGAAGCTATTTTCCCAGTGTGAACCCCCTGGGCGAGCGATTCGCTGATGCAGAACCAACAGAACCCGGGGAACCGAAGAGTCCCGGCTATCAGATTATGGGCGTGGTGGCTGACGCCAAATACAACCGGCTGCGCCGCGAGGTCAAGCCGACCTTTTATATCCCCAACGTCGGCGGTGAGGCTTACTTTGAGCTGCGCACAGCCACTGATCCCAATTCGATGATAGCCGCTGTCAGGAACATTGTGAGCCATGAGAATGAGGACCTTGCCCTGTTCCGCATTTCCACGCAGGCGCAGGCGATTGACCGGCAGTTGGCGAACGAACGGATTACCGCACAGCTCTCCAGTTTCTTCGGCCTGCTCGCCCTGGTGCTGGCCTGCCTTGGACTCTACGGATTGCTTTCGCATGAAGTCACCCGGCGAACGCGCGAAATTGGCATCCGTATGGCGATCGGCGCTCAATCGCACAATGTAATTCGTATGGTGCTGAAAAAAGGCATTGGGCTCATTATTGCCGGCGCTGTGGTGGGCATCGCATTCGCTTTGGGCGTTACACGCCTTCTGGCCAGCTTCCTCTTCGGAGTAAAGGCCGGCGATCCCATCACTCTAGTTGCCGTAACGGCGCTGCTGGGCGTGGTTGCGCTGGCCGCATGCTACATTCCGGCGCGCCGCGCTACAAAGGTCGATCCTCTGGTGGCGCTGCGCTATGAATAGCTAAGCCGCTGGGATACCATTCGTCATCTGGCGACTTGGGATTCCCTGCCTGTATGATTGCGCTCTATGAGTGCATCCACCAAGCAAACTCAGGATCGACGTAGCGCAAAAGCGAACTTACAAGCGCACAAGAAAATTGCCGTGCTCGGCTGTGGCAAAATGGGCACCATTCTGCTGGAATCTTTTCTCGAGCGGAAGCTGGTCACGCCGGAAGAGGCCGTCGCCACAGTTCAGCATGGCGGCCGCAGCCAGGACCTATCGCGCGAACTCGGCGGCGTCCCCGTTGGCACGGACAACCGCGCCGCCGTTGCCGGAGCGCAGATTGTCTTGCTCTGCGTGAAACCGCAAGTGCTGGCCCAGCTTCTGGATGAAATTGCGCCCGCGCTCGCTCCCAGCACCTTGGTGATTTCCATTGCCGCCTCCACCACGACCAGCTTCATCCAGCAAAAACTGGGTAAGGATATTCCGGTAGTCCGGGCCATGCCCAACACTCCGGCGCAGGTAGGCGCCGCGATGACCGCAGTCTGCGCTGGTCCTGTGGCAAAACCGGAACACGTGGAGACAGCAAAACACTTGTTTGAAAGCGTGGGCCGCGCCCTGATCGTCGACGAAAAACATATGGACGCCATCACGGCGCTCTCCGCCAGTGGGCCGGCATTCGTGTTTGTGATCCTGGAATCTCTGGCCGAAGCCGGCGTAAAAGTTGGGTTACCGCGCGAGATGGCCACCACGCTGGCTGCGCAAACGCTCTATGGATCGGCCCAACTGGCGCTGGAAACCGGACACCACCCGGCCCTGCTCAAGGACGCTGTCACGACACCAGCAGGCTGCACGATCGAAGGCCTGATGGAACTGGAAAAAGGTGGCTTACGCGTAACCCTGATGAATGCCGTGATCAAGACGACCATCAGGGCAAGAGAATTAATGACGAGCTAGTTTTTCTGAAATCCCGAGCGCGAGCGAGGGATCTCTATAGCAAACAGAAAGCTCACAACCGAATTCCGCAAGCATGATGAAAGTAACAAAACGTTCTAACTTGGCTTGCCTGTTCTTACTGGTATTCGTTGCCACTTCCATGGAACTCGATGGATCAGTGCGTGGCAACGCCGCAGCTAGTCTGTCAAGCCAGGGGATATGTGCGGGGCAGCCTCTCTATGCCAAACATGCTGCTATTGAATCAGGAACGATCAAGTCGCCGGACCGGAATAAGACTGTGCTCATCAAATCCCTGTATAACGAAAAACGGGACCAGTACATTTCCATCACCTTGCGCGCCGGGAAGTTTACCTATGAAACCGAGTTGGACGGATGGAACCCTGAAGTCTTGTGGTCTCCGGATTCCTCGCGCTTTGCAATAAATCAAACGACTGGCGGCGGTGGCATCGGCCAGGAAGCCTATGTGTTCTCTTTACGTGCAGGCCGACTGAGAAGGATAGACGTTTCCCCTCCGGTGGAAAAAGCGTTCGGTTCGCCGGTCAAGTGCGAAGTGCCAGTGCCGCCTAATACTGCAATCATCAAGTGGCTGGGTGCAGACACGGTCCTCGTGGCCGCAGAGGTAGTTCCGGTGAGCATCTGCAAGTGTAGCGGGACTTTCCGAACTTACGCGATATCCCTTACTGATTTGAGCATCAGACACTCGTATTCTCAAGCCGAGACTAAGAGGCTTTTCTCTGACTCACTGGGCTGCGAACTCCTGAACCCCCAGAGTGCGTGTGCTATTGGCGAACGGAAATACGGCTCTACAAGACGCTAGCTGCACAAGATTGACATTGTTCTCTACCCTGTTGTCGTGTAAACTTCTACCTGATGTTACTTTCTGCCTCCAACATGGCCATGTGCTGTCGCGCGATGGCTATGTGTGTGTTCACGCCGAGGCAGAAAGGTTCATAGCAAGTTTTTATCCAGCAATCATGAACCCGCTGCCTCAGGCAGCGGGTTTTTTATTTTAGGCAGTTTTTGCCGGCTTGGCCGCTGAACCGGGGCCAGAGGAGTCTCAAAATGAGTACGAACCTGCGTTATGAACTGCGATGTCGCGAATGCCAAACTCGATGGGACAACCAGCCGATCTCTTTCTGCCAGAGCTGCTTCGCTCCGCTGGAAGTGGCTTATGACTGGGACCGCATCCGCAAGGAGATCAGTAAAGACAAGATCGCAAGCCGGGCTACCAACCTCTGGCGCTATAAAGAGCTCCTGCCACTGCCCGAAACCTATGACGCTTCCACGCCCGCAGGTTTCACGCCTCTATTGAAGACCACCAAGCTGGGTGATACCGTGCGCAGCCGGTCCTTATATCTGAAGAACGACGCCGTATGCTTCCCTACGCTCAGCTTCAAAGATCGCGTGGTGGCAGTTGCGCTTACGCAAGCCAGAAATTTTGGCTTCGACGTAGTGAGTTGCTCTTCCACCGGCAACCTGGCCAATGCCGTTGCCGCGCAGGCCGCACGAGCAGGTTTTAAAGCCTGCATATTCATTCCCGCCGATCTTGAGCCCGCCAAGGTTCTGGGCACTCAAGTCTATGGCGCGCAGATTGTGCGCATTGACGGCAACTACGATCACGTAAACCGCCTGTGCTCGCAGATCGCCGACAAGCACCGCTGGGGCTTCGTGAACGTGAATCTGCGGCCCTACTACGCCGAAGGCTCAAAGACCGTAGGCTATGAAATCGCTGAGCAGCTGGGCTGGCGCCTGCCGGATAATATCGTCGTCCCGATGGCCGGAGGGTCGCTGATCACAAAGATATACAAAGCCTTCAAAGAGTTGATTGACCTTGGATTCGTCGAAGAGAAAACTGTAAAGTTTTTTGGCGCACAGGCCACCGGTTGCAGCCCGATCAGCGCGGCCGTAAAAGCCGGACGCAATGAGATCGAGCCGCAGAAACCCCAGACCATCGCGCGATCGCTCGCCATTGGCAATCCGGCGGACGGTTTCTATGCCGCTAAGACTATTCTTGGCAGCGGAGGCTGGGCCGAAGATGCCACCGATCCTGAAATTGTGGACGCGATGTCTCTGCTGGCTGAAACCGAAGGCGTTTTCACCGAAACCGCTGGCGGCGTTACCGTGGCAGCGGCGCGCAAGCTCTATGCGCAAGGGCGTATCCGTCCCGATGAGACGACTGTCCTCTGCATCACCGGCAATGGCCTGAAAACCACGGACGCCTTTACGGGTAAGTTTGATACTGTCGAGCCGATTCCGCCTAAGTTGGCCGCGTTCGAACAGTTTCTTGAAACCCAATTTACCGGCGCGCGCGCCGCTGGCAAAGGAGCTGTCTAAGATGGGTGTGAAGATTTCCATTCCCAGCGCCTTTCGTCGACACACTGAGGGCGCCGATCACTACGAGTGTGAAGTCGCCGACCTGGCTGCCTTGCTGGATTCGCTGGGCAACCGCTTCCCTGACCTCAAGCCTCACCTCCGCGACGAACAGGGCAATGTTCGCCGCTTCCTGAATATTTACGTCAACGATGAAGACATTCGCTTCCTGGGCAAAGACTACAAGTTTAAGGAAGGCGATGAAGTAACACTGGTGCCATCAATTGCGGGAGGATAAACTTTTCTGCAACCCCTGAGCGAAGCGAGAGGGGGCCCTATAGCCAAGAAGGAAGTGCCATCGGGCGACGGGGCGATTCAATTGGTTCCCGCTAGCGAACCCGGGAATCGTCGTGGTTACATGGATCACTCGTTATGCTCGAGATTTCAGAAAAGGCTTCTCTCTCAATCTCAGGAAAAATCTTCTCTGTGTTCCCGCGCCTCCGTGGTAAATGTCGGGCCGCCACTTCCCCCACAATCAGCATCGCCGGAGCGGAAATTCCCCTTGCCGATCCCAATTCTCGAAGAGTGAGATAACACATCTCTTCATTCGCTCGTCCGGCATTGGATACAACAGCGCACGGAGTTGCAGGATCATGCCCCGACGCTACGAGTCCCTGTACAGTTTTGGAGTAATCGGGACCCGGCATATAGAGCGCATAGGTGGAACGCGCTGGTTCGAACATGGTTTGGCTCAAGGATTCGTTGCGGCAATTATGCGCCGTGACCACCACCAGAGCTGAAGCCGCGCGACGATCGGTAAGTGTGATTTTTGCCGAAGCCGCAGCAGCGCTTGCGGCGGTTACACCAGGCACAATTTCAAATTCAACTCCCGCTTGACGCAACGCGTCCAGTTCTTCACCCAGCCTGCCAAAGACAGCCGGGTCACCTGACTTGAGCCGCACGATTGTCTGCGCCTGTATTTCCCGGGCATGCCACACCATGAGCGTGTTAATTTGCTCCTGGCTGCGGCCGTGGCGACCGCAGCGCTTGCCTACATTAATGATTTGCGCTGAAGCCGGGGAGAGATCAAGAATCTCCTGGGGCACCAGATCGTCATGCAGTACCACCTGCGCTGCGCGCAGCAACGACGCAGCGCGGAGCGTCAACAGGTCTGCCGCGCCTGGACCTGCGCCAACGATGTAGACTTTTCCGGACATACCTAAGCGCTCTTCTGCCGGCTGATGTACCCGCCCTCACTCCACTCTTCCACCGCTTCAACCAGGCGGTGCAGCAACTGGTCAGCATTACCGATCATGTTCAACCCTTCATGCTGATGCTCTTTCAACGCGTACCTCAGTTTGTTTTCCAGCTCTGATTTTCTCAAGGGGTCCATGGTTTCCTCCGGGGATTGTTTGATTTGATAATTTTGCCGGCTTGCATAGGGCCAGCAACATCAACAGCTCTTTGCGGCGCTCCGTGCGGGGCAGGATTTTGCGCATCACATCGCGCATTCGTCCCAGCCAAGCCGTCCACGATTCATATTCCGGCCCAAAATTCCGTTCCAGTTGTTTGCGGACGTGCTGGCTCAATGCCGGACTATTTCCGCCGGTGGAGATGGCAATCTGGAACTCTCCGCGGCTGACCACCGCGGGAGCGTAAAAATCGCAGTATCCAGGATCATCCACCGCATTCGCCAGTATTCCGTTTTCTCGGGCTTCGTGGTAAACCGCGCGGTTTGTTTCTTCCGAATCGGTGCATGAAATCACCAGAAAGTAGCCGTGTGTCATGCCCGGCCGAAATTCAATACCTTGGTGTTTGATCCGGCCCTGGTGCGCCCACAGACGAATTCTCGGTGTAATCTGTGGTGACACCACCGTGACGTCTGTCGCTGACCGAAGCACTGCTTCAATCTTTTGCTCGGCAATCAGGCCGCCCCCGATAATCAGCACCTTGTGTCCCTCAAGCTTAAGAAAAATTGGATATAGAGACATGGTTATCCTTCCATTCCATGCGGCACCCTGCCGGGTGAGGGATCGCGCAATACCGGTGGCAGATCTTGTCCGGCCAGAAAACTGCGCAGGGCTGTTTCCGAGTACCGTGCGAAAAACTGCCGCAGGTTTTCTCCCGCATGGCGCTCGTCAAGATAGCTCCGTAACAGGCGCTCGATTGCATCAGGCACATCGCTCGCCGCACAGCGATAGCCAACTGGTCGGCCAAAACCAGCGTGCTCACCCACGGCGCCGCCAAGGCAGAAGTAATAAGCGTCTTGAATGCGGCCGGCAATCTTGAGTTTTTTCCCTTCCAGGCCGATATCTGCAATGCGATGCTGGCCGCAGCTGTTCGGGCAGCCCGTTACGTTGAGCTTTAATTGCTGATCAAATTCTGGAATGCGCTCTTCCAGTTCTTCCACCAGCCAGCGCGTGAAAGCTTTGGTTTCTGTTATCGCCAGCTTGCAGAACTCGCTGCCGGTGCAGGCAACGGCGCCTCGCCAGAAAACGGAAGCAGCCACGTGAAGTCCTGCAGTCTCAAGGCCAAGCGTGACAGCCGCGGTGTTTTCCCGTGGAACATTTACGACCACGAGGTTCTGCGTGTTGGTAGTACGAAGCTCGCCGTTTCCATAACGCTCAGCCAGATCGGCTGCTGCGCGTAGCTGCTGCGGATTGACGCGTCCGCGCAGAACTGCCGCACCAACGTAGAACAAACCGGGCTGCCTCTGCGGATGGACGCCAACATGGTCGCGGAACACATCGTCCGGCGCCTGCTCAGGGACTCCGGCATCCAGCTTGTATCCCAACCTGCGCTCCACTTCCTGCAAAAATGATTCGGCCGTCCAGCCATGCTGGAGAAACAAATACTTCAACCGGGCACGTTCGCGATTTTCCCGCAGGCCGTCCGCATCACGAAAAAGTTCGCTCACGGCCTTGCTGACCGGGATGACCTGCTCCCAGCGCACAAACGCGTTGAGTCGGACAGCCAGGTGAGGCTCCGTTGAGAGTCCACCTCCCACGCGTATGGAAAATCCCACTTCTTTCTTCCCTGCCTGTTCGCGGACCACCGGCGTGAAAGCCAGATCATTTATCTCCGGATAGGAGCACCAGTCCGGGCAGCCGCTGATGCTGATCTTGAACTTGCGCGGCAGGTTGTAGAAGTCAGGGTTGTCGACAAGCAACTGAGTGACTTCATCGACCAGTGGTGAAGCATCACAAAGTTCGTGCGCGTCCAAGCCAGCCAGGGGGCAGCCAGTGACGTTTCGCGTTACGTCGCCACAGGTCGCCATTGAGGTCAGGCCGCAATCAAAAAGCGTTTGCAGCACATCGGGAAGGTCTTTGATGGTGATCCAATGCAGTTGAATATTCTGCCGCACGGTAATATCCGCGATACCACCGGCATATTTTTCCGTCAGTCCTGCGATAGCCCGCAGCTGCGCCGCGTTTACAAAACCATTGGACAAACGGATGCGCAGCATGAAATACGGAGTGGCGCGGCCTTCTCCCGCAATACCGCCAATGGCGCCGCCGCCGTCACCCTGGGTATAGACACCCCACCAGCGGAAATAGGTCTTGATCCACGCGTCCGGTACAGCCCCCAAACCCTGCCGCGCAAACTGCCGGATCTCCTCAAAGCACTCCCAGGGATTCTTCTCCAGTTTGAGGCGCTCCGCCCGCTGGGCCTTGGTTTCCTTGACGGGCGTTGTGGTTTCTGTGCTCATAGTCTCCCGCAATCTTTCATCTCAAAAAACAAATGCTCCCAAAAAGCAAAAAGCCCATCGCCTCTGGCGATGAGCCCTGTTTCCTAAACTTTAAATGCGAATTAGGTAGCAGTTTCTCTGGCCAGAGACACGTGTATCGCTGTGCAACAACACATACACATGTTTTGGCGGATGATTCGCATACAGAAAATCTAACGGCAGAGTCCCAGGCTGTCAAGAAAATCCGCAGCCGTCCAGCAAATTAAAATGGTCCCAAAATGAATCTAAAAGCCGCTTATCGTCATCGGGACATGACGCAAAACCAGCCTATCTACCACGGAAATCTGATCATTCTTTCATACCTGAGGAGCAAAGTGCTGCCCGCTTCGCCATACACAAAATAGTCTTGCGAAAACCGCCTGTTGAAAGATATGGTGATTGGGAACAACGGTGGGACTAGCAAATGAAATATAGACTCATGCAGCTTTGTTTTGGCGCAATTTTCGTCATGATAACCGTTATGGTTGTGGGCTGCAGTTCGGGCCACAATTCTTTTTCCTCCGCTCCGTCGCCAACGCCGACACCTTCTGCAAATCCAAGAATGATGGTCTCTGACAATCAAACCGGCGCCGTCGTTGTGGTGAATGCACTAACTGACGTAATTACCCATACGCTGGCAGTACCCTCTCCTGGAAAGTTGGTCAGCGCGAACGGAACTACTGTAATTCAGAGCACTTTGGCCAGTTCTCTGGCGATCTTTGATAACGCCACCGAAACCATCCGCTTTACCGTGCCTCTTCCTGCGCTTGCGGTAGACGTCGCAATCACTCCGGATGGAACCACGGCCTGGGTCGCCGAAAACAACGGCACAGTACAGAGCGTAAATACAGCCACGGGACTAATTACAGCAACCGACTCCGTTCCTGGAGTCCAGCGACTGGTAATGGGACCTCAAGGGACCTCCATTCTGGCATTCAACGATACCCTGGCGATCAACTTCACTGTGTTGCGCCCTCCCAGCACTATCCCCCTTCTTCTCGGGAATGCAGGGCTGGATCACCCCGCCAACGGCGCTTTTTCCGCCGATGACAATCACTTCCAGGTGTTCAATTGTGGACGAGAATGTGCTGGAACACAGGCTGGCATAGCGGGTGTAGCCCTGAATACCCCCGGAGGGCCGTTCATAAGCTCGCCGCTTCCCGTTTCGGGAGCGACTGTTGGTTTACTTGGAGGGACCACCATTTTTGTCGCCGGCTCTCCCGCTACCGGGTTGAACGCAGGCACGCTGCAGGAAGTCGATACGTCTACCAACACAGCGGGGGCTGTCGCGCACATCGCCGACGGTCGTCACAACCTGATTGCCTTGACCTCAAACGGCCGCTTATACGTCGGATCCCAAGGGTGTACGCTGGGTGCGACCAACCCGCAAAATCTGCGTCAAGGTTGTCTGGATATTTTTGACACCACCACACTGGCAGTCACGCCGGTGCTCCTGCCCGCTTTCCGAGCAAATGGCGACGTTACTGGACTGGCCACAGTCGCCGGCCGCAATGTCATTTATGTTGTCCAGGGTGGCCAGCTCGATATATTTGATACGACGACCAATGCTGTCAGCACTACCATAACGCCCCTGAATATTGCAGGAACGGCATTCGGGGTAGTGCAACTCAGTCCGTAAACCATTTCTGAAGTGACCAAGGTTTGACCCAAGTCATGTAGCTTGTTCTTGACTCTCCCAATAAATCCGGGCTATAGTGCCACTTCATGAAGGTTCGCCAGTACATTTTCGCCATGGCCATGTGTTTGACAACAACAAGCACAACAACATCCATGCGAAAAAAAGGCGAGCTGTCAGCGTAACGAACCAGCAATCATAAGTTACTGACCCACTCGCCGAAACGAGTGGGTTTTTTGCTTTTTATGGGCTACGGGGAATCATGAATCGATCAAATTCAGAAAACGCGAGATATGGGTGGCGAGTCGTAGTTCCAGCCACTTCCGCCAACCTGGGCTGCGCGTTTGATTGTGGCGGCCTCGCGCTCAGGCTTTATCTCAGAGCGCTCTTTGTCCCGTCTGGCGCCACTGAACTGAGCCTGGAATATCAGGGCAAGACCCCGGAATGCTTCCCTATGAAAAGTTCGAACCTGATCCTGCATGCCCTGCGCTTGGCGACGGAGCGTCTTGACGCGCCTCCGCCAACGGGCCACGTGCTGGTACAGAGTGATATTCCCATCAGCGTAGGACTTGGCAGCAGCGCTGCTGCGGTGATTGCCGGCCTGTTGCTGGGCGCCAGGTATAGCGGAAAAGAAGTAGCGCCGGAATTGCTGTTGCGTTGGGCGGAAGAGATTGAAGGCCACATTGATAACGCTGCCGCCGCTTTCTATGGCGGCCTGGTGCTGGCGCTTTCCAACAATGTGGAGCGAGTGGTAGTGGCCAAGACCAACTTTCCCGAAAGCATCCGCCTGGTGGTGGTTACTCCCTCCATCACGGTGCCTACGCATGAAGCGCGGGAGGTACTACCCAAATCATATGACCGGGCTGATGTGCTCCATACTTTACAACGCACGTCCCTTCTTGCCGCTACCTGCTTCTCAGGAAACTTCGATCTCTTTCCGGAACTATTCCATGACAAGCTGCATCAGCCGTACCGTCAGCAACTGGTTCCGGGAATGGAACGGTGCCTGGGCTTGCGTCTTCCGGGCTTGTTGGGTGTGGCAATCAGCGGGTCAGGCTCCTCAGTGATTGCATTTACCACGGGCGACGAGATGCGAGTGGCTGAGGAATTACAACGGATCTTTGCTGCAGAAGGCGTGCAGACAGAGGCAATGTTTACCTCAGCCGACAATAATGGCGCCGCCGTCACGCAAGAACTTGTACCACTCATGGAACGAATCGGAGCAGTATTGCAGAAGTTGGAGAAATCGTAATGCAAGGGAAACGTTTGATCGTGATGAAGTTTGGCGGCACCTCCGTGGGGAATGCCGAGAGGTTCCGCCAGTGTGCTGCCATTGTGAGCGAAGCCGCCAGGCAGGACCGGATTGTGGTGGTCGTTTCCGCCATGGCGGGCGTGACCGACCTCATTTTCAAGACCATTGAAGCGGCCCGAAACGGCGATTCCTCAGCCACCCAGGAGCATTTGCGGAAATTTGAGGACGTGCATCGTGAACTGATGGAAAGCCTGTTCGAACCGCGGCACCAGGATGCCGCGAATGCTTATATCGCTGAAGTCATCGCGCAATTGCAAAATGCCTGTCATGCGCTTTCAGCGTTACGCTCTGACATTTCCGCGCAAACGGCGGATTCGCTGGTCGCATTGGGAGAACGTATCTCCGCCTGGGCGCTCGCTGCTTACCTTCGGCAAACTGGAAGCCATGCCGAATTTGTGCGAGCGGAAAATGTGATCGTTACGGACAGCAATTTCGCCAATGCGGCGCCGGATATCGAAGCGACCCGCGAAAAATGTAAGCAGTCGTTGCTGCCGATTCTGGATCGCGACGTTGTGCCTGTAGTCGCCGGGTATAGCGGCGCGGACGCGCAAGGCAAATCCACTACGCTGGGCCGTGGGGGTTCCGATTATTCCGCCACCGTCATTGGAGCGGCCACCGGCGCAGATGAAGTCTGGATCTGGACCGACGTGGATGGCGTGCTCACTGCGGACCCTCGGATCTGCCCCGACGCCGCTACCCTGCCCGAGATCAGCTTTGAAGAGGCCATCGAACTGGCATATTACGGCGCAAAAGTGATCCATCCCAAGGCCGCGTATCCCGCGGCCGAAGCAGGCTTCCCGGTTTGGATCAAAAACTCATTCCGGCCCAACGTTGCCGGAACCAAGATTACTCACGATGCGAAACCCGGCAACTCCCCGGTGAAGTCAGTAACTTCAGTGAAAGACGCCACGCTTATCTCGCTCTTCACTCGTCGCGACATTCATCCCGTGGAACTGTGGGGGAGGCTCTTTCTCCGCCTGGGGCAGGAGCAAATTGAAGTGCTGTTTGCCACTCAGTCGTCGCCTGAACATGCATTGGGTTTGGTCCTGCGCAAAGACGATGCAGTTCGAGTTCTTCAGCTGATTCACTCGATTTTCCGCATTGAACTCGCGCAGGGCGTGCTCCGCCCCGCCGAAGTGAACAATGAAATCGCGGTCGTGGCTGTTCTGGGCGAGTCGATGAAGGGGACATGCGGCATCCTGGGCCGCGTTTTCTCCGCGGTGGCACGATGTGATGTTAGCGTGATTGCCGTGGCGCAGGGCGCCAGTGAACTGAGCATCTGCTTTGCAGTGGCGGCGTCGCGCGGAGCAGAAGTCGTTCGCGCCATCCACGATGAGTTTTGTCAGCCGGCCGGAGCCAACATACCTGTGTGCCTGCGGCCGAACGTTTCCGTTGCAACGGGGGCGCAATGAGTACGGTACCCCTGAATCCGCAGGTCGCCGCGCACGTTTTGCGCTGTGTCCATTGCGGCAAGATACAGGAAACCGCCGATCGAATGTTCCACTGCACCCTATGCTCGGAACTGCTGGAGGTGATATATCCGGAATGGGCATCGGCACCGCCGGGGTTTGCACTGCGCCTGAAAGAAATCTGGCGCGAGCGGCGCACGTCTTCACTGCCCGAAAATACCAGTGGCGTGTGGCGATTCCGCGAGCTGTTGCCCCAGGTGGACCGCCGCAGCATGGTCACGATGTGCGAAGGCAATACACCGCTGATCCCGCTCAAGAAAGCCTCCCGCGAGCTGCGGCTGCCAAACCTCATGGTGAAACATCAGGGCATGAATCCCACAGGATCATTCAAAGATACGGGAATTTCAGCGGCCATCACCATGGCAAAAGCTGAAGGATTTTCCTGGGTGTGTTGCGCCTCCACCGGAAATACTTCCGCCTCAGTCGCCGCCTACGCCGCACGCGCGGAAATGAAGAGCATCGTTCTCTTGCCTGCCGGACAGGTGGCGGCCGGAAAGCTGGCGCAGGCTCTTGAGTACGGCGCGCACGTTTTGCAATTGCGCACGGACTTTGATGGCTGTCTGAAAGTTCTTCACCAAGTAGTGCGCAAATTCTCAGCATATCTGTTGAATTCACTCAACCCCTACCGGCTGGAAGGGCAGAAAACGGTGGCGTTCGAGTTGATGGAGCAATTGGACTGGAGAGTCCCCGAGCACGTAATTGTGCCAGGAGGAAATCTGGGCAACAGCTCGGCGCTGGGAAAAGGATTTATGGAGCTTCGCGAACTTGGCCTGATCGATTCTCTGCCAAAGATCTCCATCATTCAGGCGTCGGGAGCAAATCCATTGGTGCGCACGATGCGCGAAAACGGCGGCACAGAACTGGTTCGCGTAAATGCTGAGACGAGGGCGACGGCCATCCGCATTGGCAATCCTGCTTCCTGGCGAAAAGCGGTGAGCGTGCTTAAGAACACTGGCGGCGCGTGCGAAGAGGTCAGCGAAAAAGACATTGCGCAGGCTAAGGCGGAGTTGGGATCTGAAGGAATTGGCTGCGAACCAGCGTCAGCGGCGACCCTGGCCGGACTCAAAAAACTGGTGGCTACAGGATTTGTAAAGCCCGCGGACACCGTCGTCCTTGTCCTGACTGGGCATATGTTGAAGGACGTTGATTATATGAAGCAGTTGCCGGGACAAAGCCTGCTGGGCCCGATGGAAGCAGATAGTGACACGGTGATCAGAACCCTGGAGCAAATCTATGCCAGGCATTGAAGACGCAGTTGAAAGACTAAAATCATCGCGCCGCAACGCTGAGCGGGTACGGGTCGGCATCATTGGTTACGGAACAGTGGGCCGCGCAACGGCTGAGATTCTCTCCAGCCACGCGGAAGAGATCAGCCAGAGGACTGGCGGCGTCTCGATTGTCGTAACGCGAATCTCGCGCAAGACGCCGCGCGCTTCTGAACTGGGTGTGAACGGAATCACAGTAGTATCTGACTGGCGGCAAGTGGCCACCGCTGATGATGTGGATATCGTGGTGGAAGCGATAGGCGGAACGTCTGTCGCGCGTGATGTGGTGCGCACCAGCCTGGAAAATGGTAAAGCGGTGGTTACGGCGAACAAAGCCCTCATCGCCTTGCATGGAGATGAAATCTTCGCTCTGGCCCAGGAAAAGAATCTTCCCTTGGGAATTGAAGCCACCGTCGCCGGTGGCGTGCCGGTAATCCGCGCCATCTCTGAAGCGCTGGCCGCAGACCGCATACAGGCTGTTTACGGGATTGTAAACGGCACGTGCAATTACATTCTCACGCAGATGGAGCAGCACGGCATCGAATTTGCGCATGCTCTGGAACAGGCGCAGGCAGCCGGCTACGCTGAAGCTGACTCCAGCCTGGATATTGATGGACTGGACGCTCGCGACAAGATCGCTATCCTGGCCCGCATCGCTTTTGGCCACGCCGTCAAGGCTTCGGAAATTCCGGTCACCGGCATTCGCAACATCACTTCCACTGATTTCCATTACGCCCATCGCTTGAACTCGACCATCCGCCTGGTGGCGTCCGCAGAGCGAGCGGCAAATGGCGTGCACATTGCTGTGCAGCCGTGGCTGGAACCGCGCGACTCAATGCTGGCCAAAGCTGCTGGAGCGAACAACGCCATTTTTATTGCCGGCGAAAGCGTTGGCACACAGATGCTTTATGGGCGTGGTGCGGGCGGCAGCGCCACCGGAACAGCGGTTCTTTCAGACGTACTGCAGATTGCACGTCAGATTGCGCGTGGACAAACCGAGAGCAGCTTGCTGGAGGGCTTCCATCGCGGCGAACCGTTGCGTCCGCTGCCCCGGCCCAACCCGGTGAGTTGGTTCCTGCGCCTCACGGTAAACGACCAGCCGGGAATTCTGGCGCGCACCGCAGAAGCCATTGCGCGAGAGAGCATCAATATTGATTCCGTGATTCAGGAACCTAACATGCCTAAAGATCGGCTTTCGTTCGTGATTACGCTGGAGCCGACGTTGGAAACAACGGTGCAGCGCGCAGTGGAGGCCATCAATCGGTTTGAGTTTATGAAAGCTCCGGTCTTGCTGTTGCCAATGATTTCTTCGGCAGAAGAACACGTCTAGGAAATGGGTATTTTGGTAAGCGGGTAAATGAGAAGCCTGATTCCTTCCAATATCGACGGTCTATTCTTAGTCACGAATTTTTTTATTTGCTAACTTACCAATTTACTCATTTACCAAATCCAATTGGTTCCGGTTCAGCCGAACCGTCGGCACGCGGATCAGACGCTGCCCAATTCATCCCAGTCTTCGAATTGTGCATCACAGCCTGGCCGCGCCCCATGAGCGCAGTATATTCAGCGCGAACAATCAGATTGTGGCCTTTCTGCCGCAAAGTCTGGATAACGTCTGGCGCAACGCGCGATTCAATCAAAATATCGCAAGTGACCTCACCACTTGTAACGGTAAAGCGCGGCGCTTCGAGCGCGCCCTGAATATTCATTCCGTAATCGACGAGATTAGAAACAAACTGTGCATGCGCCAGTGGTTGATTGGCCCCTCCCATAATGCCAAAACCAATGTGCACGTCGCCGCGTTCCATAAACGCTGGAATAATCGTGTGGAAAGGACGTTTGCGCGGCTGTAGGGCGTTGGGGTGGGAGGCGTCGAGGGAAAACAAAGCGCCACGGTTTTGCAGCGCGAAGCCCATGCCATCCACCACCACGCCGGAGCCAAAACCTGAGTAGTTGCTTTGGATAAGAGACGCGATGTTTCCGTCTTTATCCACCGCGGCAAGATAAGTAGTGTCACTGGTGGCAGGATGACCGGGGCCGGGATTGCAATTGGCTTTGTCTGGATTGATTTTTGCGGCGCGCTCTTTTGCATAGCCCTTATCCAGCAAAGCAGTCACCGGCACAGCGGCGAAACGCTGATCGGCGTTATAGCGATAGAGATCGGCATAGGCGAGTTTCATCGCCTCGATTTTTTTGTGCAGTTCTACGCCGCCTTTGGGACCATCTTTATCGGGCGGGAAATTCTCCATGATATTGAGCATTTCCAGCGCGGCCATGCCTTGCACGTTCGGAGGGAGTTCGTAAATTTTCCAGCCGCGGTAATCGGTGGAGATAGGCTCAACCCACTCGGCGGAAAAATCCGCAAGATCCTGTAACTCCATGGTCCCGCCAAAAGCCGCAGAAGTGCGCACGATGGCCTGGGCAATTTCGCCCTTGTAAAAAGCGTCCCGACCCTTTTTCTGCGATCAAACGCAATGACTTTCCGATGTCAGGGTTGTTGAAACTGGAGCCAAGCTCCGGCACTTTGCCGCCGGGAAGAAAGACCCTTCGTGCTTCATCGGTCTTGCGTAGTTTGGCTTCTTCGCTCGCCCAATAATCGTGAATGATTTCCGGCAAGGCATAGCCGTGCTCCGCATAGTAAATGGCCGGCGTGAACAAATCCTTCCACGGCAGCCGTCCAAATCGCTTGTGCGCCTGGCTCCAGCCATCGACGGCTCCGGGAACGGTAACGCTGTGGATACCGTCATGTGGCATCGCGGTGATGCCATGCTTGCTCAGAAATTCAATCGTCAACTTTCGCGGAGCCCAGCCGCTGGCGTTCAGTCCGTAGAGTTTCCCGGTCTTTGCGTCCCAATAAATAAGGAAGAGATCACCACCGATGCCGTTCATCATCGGCTCCGTGACACCGAGAACAGCGTTCGCGGAGATGGCAGCATCCATGGCTGAACCGCCCTGCGCCAGAACCTGCGCGCCGGCCTGCGAAGCCAGATAGTGGCTGGTAGCTACAATGCCCCGGTCCGTCATCACAACGGAACGGCCATAAGAACGGTCTTGAGGGAAGCGTTGTAGGTCATCAGGAAAACCAAAACGGAGAGAAGAACGCCACGCAACTTGTACCTCCGATTGCAGCCGAGCGAAGTATTATAGCCGAGCGTCGCGTTCATGAAGCCTTCTTCTTCCAACTGAATCTCCGTCCGATGATGGCTTTGATGATCAAATGATCCGTAGAGCGGGTCACGCCCCAACCGACGCCAAAATTAATCTCCCATTCAGGCGAGACGTTCAGGTCGATGGAGGGAACGAACTGCTGTTGTTGCTCAGCCACGGGATCAAAGCTGCCGATCGGCCCGAGAGCTCCGTAGTATTCCAGGCCGCCGGCAATGGTCTTGGAGAAATCATAGGAAACTTTCGCGTTGGGAGAAAACTCAAAACCCTGGCTGTCATTATCACCATGTAGAGATTTGTCGAAAGTTGGATTGAAAGATAGGTACCAGGGACCAATTTTCTTATCAATAATCGGACGCATTTCCCAGGTCCATGTGTCGGGCGAAAAGCTATGCCGTTGGTAGCCAATCTCATTCGAGAGGCTCAAGCCAACTGGCCAATGCCACTTCTCTGGAACCCGGAAGCGGGGCCGTATATGGTCGCCCACCCAGTCCCAGCCGTCACCGGCGCGTGCGCTGGTAAAGATATAAAATCCGGTCTCAAACCAGTCGTTCCATCCCTGGGTGATTTCAATGGTTTCATGCACCGCATGGTTTGTGGGCCGGACGCCATTCACAACATTTTTCTCACCTTGAGCTGTCCAGTTAGTATGAAATTCGACCATGGTGCTGCGAGGCTCGACCGTGTCTGCTCCGTAGACCTGAATCTCATAGTTATCTTGCCCGGCCAGGTAAACCGGACACAGAAATGCCGCTCCTGCAATGACGAACAGTGCCGCTTTCGCAATCATCGCACCACCTAAATTAAGAGTGCACAAAAGATTGGTTATAGACTGTTGTGGCGTTAAACTCAATCCGTTTGGTTACATGCCCAAACATCTTCCGGCACTGATCAGCAGGAAAGCCGCAGCCAATAAAGAGGGCCGCTCCGCAGCGGCCCTCTTTATACCTTTTCTACCTGCCTCTTCTCGTTCAGGCTGCTTTAGCAGCTCTTTTTCTTTCGGCCCAGCGCTTTTTCATCATTTCTGAAATTCGCCTTTTAGCTGCCGCACTCAAGTGGCGACGTCCCCGCCTGCCTCTACCTACAGAAGCAATGCCACGACGGCCACTCATGGAACCGCGAAGAGCGGAAATAGCTTGCTCCAGACGGTCTCTTTCCGATTCTAACTCTGAGATGATCTGCTGCGTATCCATATAGCTCCTTCCGAGAGCATGCTACCAGCGCAGAACCTAACCTGCAAGGCGATTTGGTCTAACTTCTCCGCAAGGGAATCAATAGTTTCTCATTTCTAACGATCTAGCGAAACATAGGTTAGATCCACATTTGGAGAAAGTTAAGGAACCATTAAGTTTATATGGCATATTTCCTGATTTCATTTTGTGATTCGCCCTTTAGAGGCAGCGTATAGACGTTGGCAATCTTGTGAGTTCGGCCAGTTTAGAACTTTTCACCGTTCACGTTCATCCATTATCAGAAAGAATCATTCTTCGCGCCAGGCAAGGGATTCTCCAGCGGACACTGAGACGGGACAGGATGTTCCGTTAGGTCTCTTGCCTATGCATGGCATCTGTCATGCCTATCCTAGGTCTTTGAACAGTTTTGAACAATGGTGAGCAATAATGAATCCTTAGCAACAAGGTGTAAAGTTGCTCATAGGTATTGCTTTTCTTTGTACGTCAGATTGCAATCTTTAGATTGACTGGCATGACCACGCTTGACCATGATCTCAGAATATGTGGCTAAGTTGACCCTTCTGGAATCTCTTTAAGAAGGTTTGGGTCGATGCCATTTTATAGTCTGTCGCCAGTCGTAGCTGCGCAAATGCCTAGCTGGGAAAGTGGAAGTGCACATCATGCTTAGATGGAATCGCTACACCATTCCGAGTTGCCGGATGGAAGCGCCAGTCACGCAAAACCGCTATGACCCGTTCATCCACGCCATGTCCAAGCCCCTGAAGAAGGCGTTCTTCGACCACGACGCCCTGCGCATCGATCGTGATTTCCACGATCACATCGCCCTGCAGGCCGCTGGGCAGCTCTGATCGGAAAATCTTAAGGTCCTGGAAGGCAACCGGGAGTGCCGGCTTCACTTCCTCGCCGCTTGCAAGCCCGTCGTAAGCAGAACCATTTTCAGAGCCGACTTCAGCAGGATTGGAAGTCTTGTCTGCTTCTTCAATTACATTGGCGCGTTTCCGGAGCTTTGATTTTTGAGTTCTCTTGTGTACGGTCGTCGGGAGCGAGAGAAGAGGTGGCGTGTTAGCCGTGGCTATTTGGAGGTCGTCAGGAACGAACAGAATGATGGATAAGGGAGTCGCACTGCCGCCCTCGCCCCGCGCAATCAACACCGGCTTCACAAAAATCGATGCAGCTGGCCAGCAAAGCGCAACTACCACCAGAAAGTGAATTGCAGAGGACAGGCAGACCGAGAAACTCCAGCGACGACGACGCGCCGGCAGGCTCTGCGTCAACGTATTCCATTCGTACCGGTCCTGTTCGAAAGAAAGATTCATACCCTCTAATCTTTAGACGGTCACCTTATTTTAGTGTTATCAGCAGATGTATAAAAGACGAAAGTACCGAATGTGGGTCGAAGTCCGAGAGAAGGTCGACGTTTGACGGCATCCAGCGGCAGGCGGCCTTCCTGACGAGGAACCGAGCGGAAGGATGTATGTGCTATGGTCTTGAAGTGAGATTGCGCTTTTCGCTTCCAGCGTGTGGGGATGGGTTTCATCTATCTCGCGCCAAGATAGGGTACGCTGCATGAGGTTTTTTCTCCCTTTTAACTCGGCCGCATGGCGAGCCCGCCGGCACAAGCGGCGGAAGGGTCCACGGGTGATTTCCGTTGAAGCTGTCCTGCTGATTGAGTTGTTGTTTGTGGCATTGGTTCTTGCCTTCTGCCTTACCGGCAGGCGCGGCGAATTCCTGGACCGTATCCATGCCCGCGCTGATGCAATGCTCGTAGTATTGTTGGCCTGCGCGGTTGCTGGTTCGCATTTCCTCTTTGTCAGGCGGATTCTGCCGGTTCTGCGCCGCCGGGCTTCGCCCATTGAATACGATCATCAACGCATTCTGCTTGAACTGGGCGACGCGGCGCGCTATTCCAACAACCTGGCCGACGTCTACAAATTCAGCGTAAGCACGGTTGCGCACGCTCTTGAAGTGGTCAAAGTCTCCATACTGGTTCGTGACCAGGAAACTGGAAATTTCCTGGTGCGGAGCTCCTCCGCCACGCAGGCTGAAGGAACACCCCACGCCTCAGAACCTGAGGCGCAGGAGATGGCGCCGCTAGTGCTGACTCAAGATGCATTTGTCGTCCGCAGGCTCAGCAAGCTCTCTTCCCCTTTGCGCATTGAGAGTGAAGACCTCGACGTCTGGCAGCGCGCGGCCGGTTTTATTCAGGGCATCAACAACACCAAACGCGAAGCCGAGCGGAGTGTGTTGAAGCAACTGGATTCACGCCTGCTGGTCCAGATCAGAAACAAGGCGCAGCTCACCGGCATACTTTCGCTGGGCCCTCGACACTCAGGTTTTGACTTCGCGGAAAAGGACCTGAGAATGCTTATGTCGATTGGCGAACAGCTGGCGCTGGTGATCGACAATTCCAATCTGGTCGAGCGAATCGTGGACCAGGAAAAAATGCTGCATGAGATGGCGCTGGCTGCCTCGGTACAAAAGCATCTCTTCCCGGTAGAAGCGCCGCAATCGCCGGCAATCCAGATCAGCGGATATTGCAAACCCGCGGGCTTTGTAGGCGGCGACTACTACGATTTTATGGAACTGGAAAACGGCAACATCGGCGTAGCTGTGGCCGACGTGGCGGGAAAAGGCTTCTCCGCGGCCCTGCTCACTTTCATGATCCACGCCTTCCTGCGCAGCCAGGCTCTTAGCGCGGGCACCGGTTCGGCACTGCGCGTGTCGCTCTCCCAGCTTGCCACTTCATTGAATCGCCTGCTGTTTGCTTCCACCAGCAGCGCCAGTTATGTGACTCTCTTTTACGCTTCTTATGAAGAGAGCTCCGGCCGGTTGAGCTTTGTCAATGCCGGCCACAACGCACCTTTTGTCCTGCATGCCCACCCCACAAGCGGAGAAATAGCCGCGGAAAGTCACTCCAATGGCGTAATGAAATTGGAATCCGGCGGGCCGATGCTGGGCCTTTTTCAGGATTGTCCGGTGCAAGAAAGCTCGTTTCAACTGCGGTCCGGCGACTTTTTGTTTGCTTATACTGACGGCGCTATTGATGCGGTCAATGCTGCCGGCGAGGAGTTCGGCGAAGATCGCCTGCTCAAGCTGGTCAAGTCAAAATCGCATCTGCCCGCGATCGCAGCACGCGACGAAATCTTTCGCGGAATTGAAGAGTGGTGCGGCGCCGCTGCTCAGCCGGACGACATTACCATGGTGGTTCTCAAGGTAAACGACGCAGCCTAGCCGTTGCGAAACGGTTTGTTCGTTCTTGGTGAAAGAGTTGGATCGTCGGGTTCAAATACTGTCGATCGCGTTCCTGAGCTCCCGCACACTGCTTTCTGTAACTACCACATGCTGGTATTCGCTGTTGGTGAGCGTACCCATCTCAATTTTCTGGTTGCGAAACTTCATGGCACTTGTAACTGCCGTACCCATGCCTGCGTGCACTTCGGTGACGTTCGAATATGCAATCACCGCTTTCACGTTGGCGATCGACAGCTCGCCACAAGCCATCACAGAGATTCGGCCGTGCGCCTGCTGTACCAATTGCTTCAAGGTGGGCATTGCATCCACCGCGCTTTTTTTGCCTCCGGAAGTCAGAACGCGATCGGCGCCCGCCTCCGCCAGGTCTTCCAGAGCTTGCTCCAGATCACGCGCCATATCGAATGCCCGATGGCAAGTAACTTTGAGGGGACGCGCCATGTCAATCAGTTGCTGCATTCGCACGATGTCCACCGTGCCGTCGGTGTTCAATATGCCGAACACAACTCCATTGGCGCCAAGCTGTTTGGCAATCAGGATGTCACGCTGCATGATGCCGAACTCGTCCGCGCTGTAGCAGAAATCTCCGCCACGCGGGCGAATCATCACTTGCAGCCCAATCGCAATTTTCTTGCGCACCGCGGCGATCATGCCTGCGCTAGGCGTAGTACCGCCTTCTGGCAGACCGGCGCAGAGTTCAACCCGGTCAGCGCCGCCGCGCTCGGAAGCGATGGCGGACTCCACCGAATCAATGCAAATTTCCAGCAGGATTTTGCCGGGACGAATTTGCGGTTGCGCTACCACACGCGACAGCGGTTCTCGCGCACCATGGGCTGTCCGGCTTTGCAGCTGAACGCCTGCTGGAACTCCGGTATGTTTACCACCAGGCCGTTCACGCGATATTTTCCCGGCGAGTGCTCATTGGTAATGGCGCTGGCACGCAGGTTTTCCGGGCGCTGGTTTTCACACGCCCATTGCGCGTATCCGATATAGAAGCGCTGGTCAGGCGTGAAGCCATCTTGGTTTTCAAGCTGTTTGCCTTTAGTGTCCGCCTTCCATGCCATATAAGCCAGTATCAGCCCGCCGAGATCCGCAACATCCTCGCCTTCCGTGAGCTTGCTGTTGATCTTGATATCGTCAACGATCGTGTAGCCCGCATACTGGTCAACAATGCATTGCGCGCGCTTTTCAAACTGCGCGCCATCTTCCTTCGTCCACCAGTCACGCAGATTACCTTTGGCATCAAACTGGCGGCCCTGATCGTCAAAACCATGCGTTAACTCGTGGCCAATCGTGCCGCCGGTATTGCCGTAATTGGGAGCGTCGTCCATCTTTGGATCATAAAGCGGCGGCTGCAGGACGCCGGCGGGGAAATTAATGTCATTCATCTGCGGATTGTAGTAGGCATTGACCGTAGGCGGCGTCATGCCCCACTCGCCTCGATCCAGTGGTTTACCGATCTTTGACAGTTCGCGTCGCGCCTCAAAGATGGTTGCGCGATGCACATTGCCAACAAAATCGTCACGCTTGATTTCCACTGAACTGTAATCGCGCCACTTGTCCGGGTAGCCGATCTTGTTGACCACGGAGTGAAGCTTCTCCAGCGCCTGCTTTTTTGTTTCCGGGCTCATCCATGTGAGCTGCTTGATGTCGTCTTCCATCGCTTGCTCAATCAGCTTGGTCATCTTCAGGGTGCTCTGCTTTGTGTCCTGGCTGAAGGCACGGCTCACAAACTCCTGGCCGAGGGCTTCTCCCAACTGCCCATCTGTCAGGCGGACACAGCGTTTCCAGCGCGGGGCAATCTGCTCCACGCCGCGAAGTGTGTGTGAGTAGAAATCAAAGTTCTGCTGCACGAACTTTGAAGAGAGAAACGGCGCGTTGGCGCTGGCGATATGCCAACGCAGATAGGTTTTTAAATCGTCAAGGCTATTGCTTTGGATCTGACGGTCCAATTCCTGATAAAACTTTGGCTCCGTCACATTAAACGTACTCACCTGGTCCACGCCGGTAGTCTTCAAATATGTATTCCAGTCGAAGTCTGGAGTGAGCGCCTGGAGTTGCTTGCGGTCCATTTTATGAAACAGGTTATGCGGGTCGCGCTGCTCCACCCGCGTGAGCGAGGCTTTGGCCAGGGCGGTTTCAATCTGCATGATGGTGGCAGCCTCGCGTTTGGCTGCGTCCGGCGTATCACCCAGCAGTTCCAACATCTTCTGTACGTGAACCAAATATTTCTGCCGGATTTCTTCTGACTTTGGTTCGGGCTTAGTGTAATAGTCGCGATCCGGCAGGCCCAGACCTCCCGCGGTGGCGAAAGCGATGACCTGGCTGGAATCGGAAAAATCCTGGTCAGAGCCAAACCCAAAGAACAGATTCTGGGTCGCATTTGCCAGATGCTCACGCCCCAGTAATGCGGCAAGGTCTTTCTTGTTTTTGAGCGCGGCAATTTCATCGAGTGCCGGTTTCAAGGGCGCGGCGCCCAGCTTCTCCGCTTCTGCCTCATTCATGCAGGCGGAAAAATAGTCACCGACCTTTTGTTGCGTGGCATTGCGGCCGGTGGTCTTTTTTGCCAGTTCGTCAAGAATGCCCCAGAGAAAGCGCTGATTATCGACCGTGAGCTTGCCGTAAACGCTCCAGCTCGCCTGATCCGCGGGAATGGGATTGGTTTTCATCCAGCCGCCACAGGTGTACTGATAAAAGTCCACGCAAGGGTCGGCCGACTTGTCCATCGACGGCAAGTCGAGGCTTGGCGTGTAAGGCAGCGCGGTAACCGGCTTGTCGTCAATCACCACAACAGGATTGGCGATGCCAGGTTTCTCGGGCTTCTGCCCCGGCTGTTCCTGCGCGGGAACTTGCGCCCCAAGTTGGCCGAAAGCTATGCATGCAGAAATGAATACAGTGGCAAAAAGGCACTTCCGAATTCTCATAATTTTCCTTTTGCTGGTTGAATGGCGATGCCTCAATTTCCCTCTAGTGGCGAATTGCCATGGCTATTGTTTCTATTAGCTCAATTTGACAGCAGGAAAAGCTTACAGGAAGAAGCCCCGGCGGGCGAGTGGACGCTGTTTCCCTTGTGGGCCATTTGCCCCAGAGATATAATCGGCCATCTAAGCAGGACGCCTTGCCGGGTAAAATTAAGCCATTGAGCCAGGATGAAACGTATGTTGTTCCCGCTGTCGGCAGCAAATTTGCGCCGCATTACGGGCGTAGGCAGATGCATGCCTGAAGCGCGAGCTTGTGCCTGCGAGTCCAACCGAGGGACTGGAGGCGGGTGTCAATGCTGACGTCCGGATCAAAACTCGGTCCTTATGAAATTGTCAGCATACTTGGCGCCGGCGGAATGGGAGAAGTGTATCTTGCCCACGATGCCCGCCTCAGCCGTGACGTCGCGATCAAAGTCCTGCCCGCTGACCGGACACTGGATGAGGCCGCGCGGCAGCGTTTTCTGCGGGAGGCCCGGGCCGCTTCCGCTCTCAACCACCCCAATATCATCACCATTTATGAAAGTGATTCGCATAACGGCGTGGCCTTTATTGCCATGGAATATGTCAGGGGGAGCAGCGTGGCGGAGCTGCTGCGAGAGCGCCCGCTGGCGAATTCCGAAGCCATCGCATATGCCACTCAAATTGCCGATGCCCTGGCCAAAGCACACGCAGCTGGAATCATTCATCGGGACCTGAAACCCGGTAACGTCATGGTCACCGAAGACGGCCTGGTCAAAGTGCTTGATTTTGGCTTGGCCAAACTGGAGACGGTCGCCAAGGGCGTCACCGCAGGCAAAGGGAGCGTGCCAAGCTCCGCGGAAACGGCGTCTCTTCTCAGCATGCCGGGCACCACTCTGGGCACGCTATTTTATATGTCGCCCGAGCAAGCCCGCGGCGAGCCTGCAGATGCCCGCTCTGACATTTTTTCCTTCGGCGTGGTGCTGTTCGAAATGCTGACCCGAGAGTTGCCGTTTACCGGGGAAAATCTTCTTGCGATGCTGCACAGTCTGCATTTTGGCGCGCCCAAGGACATCCGCTATCTTCGGCCCGATCTGCCGCTGCAATTGGCGTCGATTGTCGGCCATTGCCTGCAGAAGCTGCCTGACGACCGCTATCAGAGCGCGGCTGAGATCGCCCGCGACCTGCGCAGCGGTGGGGCATCGGGCATGGCATTTGCGATTGGTTCAACCGCAACCAGCGCAGCCGGCCTGCAGACTGCAGCGCAGAGTACAGCCACTGCGCAAAGTATTTCGTCCGCCAGCGTTGCGCAGACAGCGGCGCAGAGGTCGCCGCGCAAATGGAAGCGTGAAAGCGGTCTTGCTTTGCTGGTATTGCTCGCCGCCCTTCTTGCGATTCCCGCATTGCGCCATAGCATTAGCTCTCTGTGGGAAAGATCCCAAACGGCAAACAACGCCGCAAACGTAACCGTGCCGGACAATCCGTTTGCCCTGCGCACCCAGGCCCAATCTTACCTCGACCGCTGGGACCTGGCCGACAACCTGGACCGGTCGATTGCGCTACTGAATCGAGCCATTGAACTTGATCGCGATTACGCCCCCGCATACGCCAGCCTGACCTCGGCTTATTTTGAAAAAAATCGCCTGCATGCTGATCCGCAGTGGGCCAAACAAGCGGCGCAAGCGGCCAACCGCGCCCTGCAATTGAACAACGAGCTGGCTGATTCCCACGTGGCTGCCGGTCTGGCCGCCATGCTCGCGGGAAAGAATGGCGATGCGGAAAAAGAATTTCGTAAAGCTGCGGACCTTGACCCCAGAAGCGCCAAGCCGCATCGCTGGCTGGGGCTTCTATTTAATGCCATGGGAAAGAACAAGCAGGCAGAGGATGAGCAGGTCCGCGCTCTGGCCCTGGATCCAGGTGACTGGCGTGCTCGCATGAATCTGGGCCTTCTGTATTACAAGACCGCACGTTATCCTGAGGCTGCCGCCGCCTGGGAACAGGTCAAAAAACTTACGCCGGACAACTTCTATGTTCTGAACAATCTCGCCGGGGTTTACATGATGATGGACCGCGACGAAGATGCCGCTACCGCGCTGCAACGGTCCCTGGAAATCAAGCCGGCCTCAAACAACTACAGTAATCTGGGGACCCTGCGTTTCTCCCAGGGGCGCTATGCCGATGCAGTGACGGCTACTGAAAAAGCGGTGAATCTTGACGCCAATAACTACCTTGTCTGGGGCAATCTTGGGGATGCATACCGTTGGGCGCCGGGCCAGCGAACCAAAGCCGGCCCCGCGTATCAGAACGCCATTCGCCTGGCTCGCGCGGAGATTGCCGCCAACCCGCAGGACCTTGAGCTGCAATCGACTCTTGCCTTGTATCTGGCTAAGAGCGGTGACAAACAAGCGGCGTTGGCGCAGATCACACTAGTTGATCGCGCCGCTAAAAAAACAGCTCCTGTATTGCTCGACTCCGCTGTGGTGCATGAACTCTGCGGAGAACGTGATATCGCTCTCAACACGCTCTCCGCAGCACTCAAGGCCGGCTCCACGCTCAAAGAGATCAAGAATGAGCCGGAACTGATCGAGCTCCGTACAGACACTCGCTACCAATTTCTCCTGGCGGGCCTGCCGGCCAAATGAACAGGATTACTTCGGCACGCCTGTGCCACCGTTCACGATAATCTTCGGGTCGTGGCCGTAGGTATAAAGATTTGCCCCTTGCCAAATGCCCGCGCCCACAATGAACGAGTAATCGCACTCCCCGCCGGGACACCTGCTGCTACCCCTGCCCGGCGCATTCTGATGCGTATGGCCCAGATACAGGATCCAGGAATTGTCCGCCAGCGGAGCAATGACTCCATTTGCTGGAGTAATCACGGCAAAGTAGCTGCATGGCGAATGCTGCCCCGCACCAGTGCTGCCTCCCAAAGCAAAAGGTGACGCAATGCTGTCGCCGTCGTGATGATTGCCGTTAGGGCGCCCAAACGTGGCAATCAGGCCATCGAGATTATTGGGCACTGGATTCCAGGAGCTATCTGCCGCCACACGAATGTAGATGGAATCTCCCAGGTTGCAGCCGAATCCTTTTTGTCCGGAGGCTGGTTTGTCTGGGATGGGTGCAACACTTTGTCCCCAGGCTTGCAAATTTGCCTGCTGGTTCACCTGTCCCGGCCCCTGGAGCGCGGGGTTCGGCCAACCGGCCGGGATCGTATACCAGGCCTTGGATTGGGCCCCCACCGGGGCGGTGCTGCTGTAATCATTGAACAAACCAGTAGCTGAGTTGGCGTTTCCCGGATGCGCAAAAATCAAATTCAGTAGATATGCCGACATCATTTCCTCCGTCTTGAATGTGCCTTGCGGCGCAAATAGGCTCTCGAAAAAGCAGACTGAGTGTAGGCTTGAGCTAGGAAGGCGTCAACAGTCTCGAAGTTAATTTAGAGGCTGATGTTTAACAAGACCAGTCTGCAAATAATTGCATTCGGGTTGGACAACGTCTTCGACCACACTGAATGCATCACTCACCTGGCTTGTACTTCGGGTTGTGAGACTTCCAGGGGCAATGCAGCTTCGCGCCATGCATCGAAGCCGCCAGTCACATTCACAACGTTTTCCAGTCCAGCGCGCTGCAGCAGGCTGCAGGCGATCATGCTGCGATATCCGCCCTGGCAATGGACTGCCACCGCGGCTGACGGATCAAGTTCCGGAGCAGAAATTTTGAAATTATCCAGCGGAAACCATTCCGCACCTTCGATATGTCCCGCCTGCCATTCGCCTTCGCGACGAACGTCAAGTATCTGCAAACTTTTACCTCGCTGCCGGTCCGCCAACTCCTGCACCGTGATTTGCCGCACGTGTGCCAGCGGAAATCCGACCTGCTTCCACGCGGCAATACCACCCGGCAAAAAACCGCGAGGATCTTCGATTCCTACGCGGGCCAGGCGAAGCCGTGCTTCAGCATATTGCTCTGGCGAATCCGCGATCAGCACTGGCCGGGCGCTCAGTCCCATGATGGTTCCCGCCCACGAAGCAAACTGACCTGAGAGCGCGATGTTGACCGAACCCGGGACGTGCGCGGCGGCAAAATCCGCGTTTGGACGAACATCGAGCACAAAGACGCCTTGTTGCAGCCGTTCGTTCAGTTCCGACACAGCTATCGGCGGAAGGTCACGCAATTCCGCCAGAGCAGGGGCGCCGACGCGGTTAATCTGCGCGTCCTCAAGAAAGTACTCCGGGCGCGAAGGCATGTTCTCCGTCAGCTGCCGGATGAACTCTTCCCGTGACTTGATCTGCAGCGCGTAGTTGGTCAGCCGCTCCGTACCGATGGTGGAAGACCGCTCCGCCCGCATGTTGCGGCCGCATAACGAACCGGCGCCGTGTGCCGGGTAGACAAGTACCTGATCGCCAAGCGTCATTAATTTGCCGTGTAAGCTGTCGTAGAGACTGCCTGCCAGCTGTTGCGGCGTGTGCGCTTTGGAGAGATCCGGCCGGCCAACATCGCCGATGAATAAAGTATCGCCGGTCAGGACTGCCCAAGGTTCAGAAGACTTCTCTTGATCCACAACAACCAGGCAAATGCCTTCAGGCGTGTGGCCGGGCGTTTCGAGCGCCGTAAAGCGCAGCTTACCAACCTGCACTTCTGATCCATGACGCAAAGGCTCATGCGAAAATGTTGCGCCAGCTTCCGCGCCGATGTAGATTTTTGCGCCCGTTCGCTCTGCCAGTTCCAGGTGACCGGAAACGAAATCGGCGTGCAGATGGGTTTCAAAAATGTGGCGGATCTTTAGACCTTGTTCGTCTGCTGCCTTCAGGTAAATTTCCACGTCGCGCTGCGGATCCACTACTGCTGCTTCGCCCTCGGACCCCAACATGTAGGAAGCATGCGCCAGGCATCCCAGATAAAACTGCTCAAAATACATCAACACTCCTCGCAACGATGTGCCTGCCGGTACGTGCTTCTCTAATCATAGCCCGAAATTATGCCGGTTGGGTGCGGGGAGCAGCAGCGCCCTTCAGCGCATAGAAAATAATGTAGACGTAGCAGAGCACCGGCAGGAAAAACGCGTAATGGATTCCAATGTGATCGGCCAGAAAGCCTTGCAGCTCGGGGACAACTGCCCCGCCAACAATCGCCGCTACCAGCAATCCCGATCCTTTCCCAGTCAGCGGCCCAAGTCCGGCAATGGCCAGCGTAAAAATGCAGGGAAACATAATGGAGTTGAATAGGCCGACCAGAAGGAGACTCCACATAGCGACATGGCCGAAGGTCAGCATGGAAATCGTCACGAGCAGCGCCGCCGCCATCGCATTAAATGCCAGCAGCTTCTGTGTTTGCAGTCTCTGCAGCAGCGCTGAGCCGGCAAAACGCCCGACCATCGCTCCACCCCAGTAATATTGCAGGTAGCCGGCAGCATCTCTCAGTGGCAGATCACCAATTTCTTTTTGGTTGAAATAATTCGTCATCAGGCTGCCGATGGCAACTTCCGCGCCCACGTAAACGAATATTCCCACTGCACCCAGCACAAGCCGCTTGTGACGCCAGATACTGCCAGTAACCTGACCATGCGCCTCCGCATATTCGATGACCGGCAACTTGAACCAGGCCACAATCACAGCAAGAACAATTAACGCCAACGCCAGGCCGACATAGGGCAACTTGACCGAAGCAGCCTGCTGAACCCGGTAGAGGTGCAGTTGGTTAACGCTCATCGCCCGCATGGCTTCAATGCTGGCGGGTGCCAGTGCCGCTCCCAGGATGAGCCAGCTGCCGAACCGTGGCGCCAGCGTAGTTCCCAGGGAGTTAAAGGCCTGCGTCAGGTTCAAGCGGCTGGAGGCCGTCGCTGGTGGACCGAGAACTGCGACATACGGATTCGCGGATGTCTGGAGTATCGTCATCCCGGCGGCCAGCACGATCAATGCAGTCAGGAAAAGAGGGAACGACGGGATCGAGGCCGCTGGAACGAAGATCAGGGCGCCTGTAGCCATCGTTAGAAGGCCTGTGACCATTGATCGTTTGTAGCCGATCCACTCAACGATCTTGCCGGACGGCATGGAAAGCAGAAAGTAGGAAGAAAAGAAGGCAAACTGCACCAGCAAAACTTCCGCATAATTCAGGTCGAAAATATTTTTAAGATGCGGGATCAGAATGTCATTCAGGCAGGTCAGGAAGCCCCAGGCGAAGAAAAGAGTTGAGACCATCGCCATGGCACGTTGGTCGGTTTTCTCCGGAGCACTGCGGGGCGCGGCGCTGATTCGATCGGATTGGGTCAGGATAGGGATGGCGGCAGGGTCCCGAGAAAATTGCTGCTCGACTACTTAAGCATACGCGCCAGATGTTCTCAAGTCTGGCCACGCGCACAGTGAAAACTCTTGCCGCTTTTGGACGATTAAACGTTGTCGGCGGGAGAGTTTATCCGTCCCGCAGAAAGTACTGCCCTTGAGCGGTATAATGCGCTTCAAGAAGAACAGGACACTTATCATGGCGGTTCCAGCCACATCACATCCAGGCGAAGCGGCACTCCTGATCGAGGCGGGGGGACAAAAGCGCAGGCTCGACATCACCAAGTCGCCTTTGACCATAGGACGAGCAGAAGAATGTGATGCCACCATTGGCGACCTGAAGGTCTCTCGCCAGCATGCCAAACTGGTGATCGAGAACGGCGAATACTACATTGTTGACTGTGACAGCCGCCATGGCACATTCGTTAATGGCGCGCGTTGCGACCGTGTCAAGCTGCAAAACAATGATGAAATCTCTTTTGGCGTTGCGGGCGTAAAGGTTGTTTTTCGCTATGGCAGCGCTGCCGCCAACACCGCGCACAGTTCGACTAGCGTCCTGCTGACCCGGCTGGCTTCAAAGTCTGATACGTCTGACCTGGAAAAGCTACGCCTGTTTCTTGAAGCGGCCCGAAGCCTTACCGGCGGCATGGTGGTAAACGAAGTGCTTCGCAACATGCTGGATTACGCCTTGAAGATCACTAAGGCCGAGCGGGGTTTTGTCTATCTTAAAGACTCTGACAAAGGCGGAGCGCCGGTCCTGGCGTGCGGACTGGACAGCAAAGGCGTAAGCCTCACGAGTGATCCGAAGGTTTCTCATTCAGTAGTGCATGAGGCATTGGCATCAGCCTCGGAATTCATTACCGGCGATGCCCTGAAGCAGCAGGCGCTGGCGGAACGCCAGAGTATTGTGCTCAATGAGCTGAAGACCATCATCGCCATTCCGCTACGGACGCGGCAACATGGCGCCTCGCCGACTGACGTGGATGGCGTGCTGTACCTGGACAGCCGCTCGGTCTCCCTTAATCTGTCAGGCGTGAGCCATGAAGTGCTGCGCGCACTCGCCAGTGAATGTGCGGCCGTGCTGGAAAGCGCCAAACTGGTGGCGGCGGAGCAGGCCGCCCTGCAATACCGCAAAGAAATGGAAATTGCCGCATCCATCCAGCGGAGCCTGATCTCCGCCTCAAGAGTGGAAAACGATTTTGTCCGGGTGAACGGCTCCAGCATACCCTGTCGCGAAGTGGGCGGAGACTTTTTTGATGTCTTCTTAGCGCCCGATTCGGTAACGGTGATTGTGGCCGACGTTTCCGGCAAAGGAATCTCGGCGGCCCTGCTGGCGTCAGTGATTCATGGAATGTTTTATGCGCAGATGACAAGCGGCGCCCGTCTGGTGGATGCGGTTGCCTCCGTCAACAGGTTCCTCTGTTCACGCGTTGCCGGGCAGAAGTACGCTACTCTGCTGGCGGCACAGCTGCATCGCGACGGCAAGCTCGAACTTGTAAACTGCGGCCACGTTCCGGCCATTCTTGTACGAGACGGCGATGTAACTCACGTGGAGGACGGCGACATGCCAGTGGGACTAATTCCCGAAGTTGACTTTCACGTGATCGAGCGCGAGCTTCCCGCCGGCTCACGCCTTTGCATACTTACAGATGGCATCAGCGAGACGGAAAATGCCGAAGGAGCAGAATTCGGCACACATTTGATAGCAAATTTCCTGTGCAATGAAGAGCCAATCCGGGAAATTCTGGACGCCGTTCAGTCCTTTTGCGGTAACGCTGAGGCCCAGGACGACCGTACCCTGGTGGTGCTGGAAAGAATTAAGTAGCGGATTTCTACGCCCAGGCACTCAATCTTGAAAACTGAATGCGGCCTTCACCTTTCCCACTTCGATAACGTCTCCGGCAGTCAATTCGCGCTGGGTGGCCACATCTTCACCATTTATCTTCAGCTTCGCCTTACTCTCTGATGGAGAAATGAAATATTTGTTATCGCGTTTGCTGATAAGTGCGGCGGTGGTGGGGGCGAAAAAGCCTCTCAACTTGATGGACGCCATGCTGGACTTGCCGATCATCGTCATCTTCCCCGTAAGAACATATTTATCCTGGTCCGTCTTCCCTTCCAATATGCTGAGCAGGCCGATGCGGTCTTTTGTAGCAGCAAACGGTTCTGACATCCACGCAGGGCGTGAAATTCCCAGCGGTCCGGATCCGGAGGTAGGAGCATTTTTATCCGCAAGCTGCTCGCGCGCTTTCTTTGTATCCAGCACCATTGTGGCTTCAAGCTTTGGCGCCGAGGGACCGACTTTGGCGGCGACAGCGAAATTTGGCACAGCACCTTCATTTTTGAACTCCACCAGGTGTTTGCCAATCTTGACGCGGTCGCCGTGTTTCAATGTAGCTTTACCAACGCGCTCATTATTCACGTAAGTTCCGTTCAGCGATCCCAGGTCTTCCACAACGTAATGGTCCAGGTCCCATGAAATTTTGGCGTGGTGGCCGGAGACGGCAAGATTGTCTATCTGGACGCTGTTGTCCGGCAGCCGGCCGATGGTAGTTGCGGCCTGCGACAGCGAGACCTCTTTCAATACCTGGTCGTTCTGTTCAAATCTTAAAAAGAGTTTTGCCACTGCGGCCCTCCGAAAAACAGCTTATTCAAAATGTTTTGATACCATGGCCGGTCAACGATACGAACCAGCAGGCAGGTGATATTGTCATCACCACCGCGGTTTCTGGCCGCCTTCACCAATTCACCGCACGCCTTTTCCAGGCCGCGGGGGCCTTGCACGATCTTTAATATCTCTTCATCCTGCACATACCGAGTGAGCCCGTCCGACGCCATTAATAGAACATCACCGGGTATGGCCACCAGGTCTTCAATGTCGGCCTCAACTGCTTCTTCTGACCCCAGCGCACGCAGGATAATGTTCTGCATTTCTGACTGCTGCGCCTGCTCTAAAGTAATGTATCCCCGCCGTACCTGCTCCATCACTAAGGAGTGGTCCTGAGTGAGTTGCTGAATTGTGCCCTGGCGGACCAGGTAAATCCTGCTGTCGCCAACGTGCGCGATGGCCAGCGAGTTGCCACGGACCAGCGCGGCAACAATTGTCGAGCCCATACCGTTGCGCCCGTTGTGTTCCTGGCCGGCGCGAAAAATTGTTTTATTTGCCAACTGGATTGCACTGGCCAGACTCTGGGCTCCCGAGGAGCCGTTGTGTCCATTTAGTGATTGCATTCCCACGGATGGAGGCTGCTTGCGGAAATACTCCAGAAGAATATCTACACCCATCTTGCTGGCGACTTCACCCGCGGCCTGCCCACCCATGCCGTCACAGACCACAAAGATGCCATGGCGCGAATCGAAGCCAAAGTTGTCTTCGTTATTCGTGCGCACGCACCCGACGTCGGTTTTGCCGGCAACTTCCACCGCAAGCGCCATATGTGGGTCCCGTGTGATCGCTAAAGTGCCTTTTTTTGTCCCGATCGAAACCATTATCCTGTTTTCAAAGCGATCTGTGGGGGAATTCAATATTGCTGGAGGAGATTCGGGCTTTTAACTTCCGCGGACTTGGAGCGAATTTTACTAACGTTGGTTATCGGTTGCAAGTTACCGACAGGTAGACCGCTCAGCCCCCAATGTGGACCATGCTGCGGGAAGGCTTGATAAATCCAGCTTCGCCAATGTGATGGCGAGCTTCCTTCTGGTCGACCACTGACCGAACGTAATCAGCTAATTCACTGTCACTGGCGCCACGATACATCCGCCCTGCCATGTCATGGTCAAGCAAAGAAAAAAGGCAGGTACGGATCTTGCCATCAGACGTGAGCCGCACACGCGAACAGTGTCCGCAGAAAGGATGCGACACGGGCGCGATGATGCCGATTTCACCTTTACCATCGTCGAAGGTATAACGCCGCGCGGTTTCGCTAGGCTCATTGGGAAGCTGGCGCACGGGACGGAACTCATTGAGCTTTTCCAGAATTTCGTCCATCGGCACCACCACTTGCGGCGACCACACGCGGTCCTCTTCTAGCGGCATGAATTCGATAAAACGGACAATGACGCCTTCTTCGCGGGAGAAGCGGGCAAACTCGACGATCTGATCTTCATTGAAGCCGCGCAGAAGAACGCAGTTGACCTTGACCGGCTCCAGCCCGGCACGCTTGGCCGCACGAATGCCGGCAAGCACACTGTCATATCCGTTGGGGACGCGGGTGATGCGGGCGAATTTTTCAGCATCGACGGCGTCCATGCTGATGGTGGCACGGCGCAGGCCGGCGTCTTTGAGCGGCTGCACAAGTTCAGCCAGCAAATGACCGTTGGTGGTGATAGCCAGGTCGAGTTTTTCACCATCGAGCGTGCGCAGTTCTGCCAGATCGCGAACAAAATCCACCAGTCCATTGCGCAGCAGAGGTTCGCCGCCGGTGAGCCGGACTTTTTCGATGCCTGAGCCAACGAAGATTCGAACAAGCCGGAGATAGTCGGCAAAGGGCAGTTCAGAATATTGAGCGCCTTCGTTTCCTGTCCGGCAATAGACGCACTTGTAATTGCAGCGGTCAGTGATGCTGACACGCAGATCAGTGATGTAACGCCCGTGTTTGTCCTGAAGCCGCATATGCTTCGTCGCCAATGGGTTGCAGAAACTTTGCCGCGCTGATCAATATGCAGGGAACGAAAAGGAGGGAAAAACGCCGAAGCGTGTTTCGGTTCCTTTCCAGGGCTCCCGAATTGCGCCGTTTTTGCGCAATCTGGGAACTTAATACGGGAGGCCCAGGCGTTTCCGCTCAAGACCCTCGTCCTTGCATTTTCAGCAAAGAGCCGCCACATTGGCCGGGTATGCCTCAGGCCAGATGTGGTCGGAACCTATGAGTTCATTATAAAGAGGAAGCGGAGCACGTGCACTTTAATTGTTAGCCGAGCAGCAGGTAGGGCGAACACTTACAGACGCAGAATCATGAGCACATCCTCCACATATTCCGGATCGCCCTGTTCTGTGGAGATCTTTAGCGAGCGCGGCTCGATGCCATAGGCCGCAAAACCCAGCGATTCGTAGAGCCGGCGCGCCGGCAAATGGGCTGAAGCCACCAGAAGAATTTGTTCGAGACCATCAATTTCAGTGGCGCGGCGGATGATTTCCTGCAACAGCGCACTGGCGACTCCCTTGACACGTGATTCCGGTCGCACGTAGACACCCCAGATGTGGCCTTTGTGGCGCTCTTTGTTGTGCGTGTAGCGGTAAAAGCCCGCGGTGGCTATGAGTTTGCTCTCTTCAAACATGCCGATAATGAAATTGCTGGCGGCATCGTTCTTGCTCAGGCGCTCTCTGGCGGTTTCGACTGTGGTCTTGAGGTGCTCCTCGGCTGAGTCAGCAAAAGAGGCGGAATCATTGCGCAAGGCTTCCAGACGTAGATGCCAGAAGGCTTCTGCGTCAGCGGGGGTGAGAAGGCGGAGTTCCATAGGAGCCTATTCTCGCAGACCGCCAGCTCTTAAGAATCCTTTGTCCCAAAGTTTCGTTGTCGAATTGGATATTCTGCGGTAGAACTATCATCGATGAAGGCAATCCTTTTTCTCTTTTGTGTTTTTTGGGTCATCGCCATACCTGCCGCTTGCCAAAGTGCTGACCCGGTCCCGCTGGCAGAGCTGGTCCGCCATGCCGAAAGCGGCGATGCGCAGGCACAATTCGAACTCGGACGTGCGTATGAAGACGGCAAGGACACCGAGCAGGATGGTGCCCGCGCCGTGGAATGGTTCCGCAAATCAGCGGCACAAGGCAATGCGCAAGCGCAAAACAGCCTGGGCGTGATGTATGCCCTCGGTCGAGCTGTGCAGCGCGATAAAGAAGAAGCAGTCCGCTGGTACAAAAAGTCTGCAAAGCAAGGACTGGCGGAGGGAATCTATAACGTAGCTATTTCCTACTATAACGGCGAAGGCGTGGACGAAAACATAGGTCTCGCCTATACGTGGATGATGCTCGCGCAGAGAAAAGGGGATACACAGGCCGCTGAAGCCATGAAGCGCATCGGCGAGCAGTTGAATAACCGGCTCGACCGGAGCAAGTTTGATCTGGCGGGCCTGTATGAAAAGGGAGATGAGGTTCCGCAAGACCTGCCGGCCGCGGTGGCCCTATATCTTGAAGCCGCGAATCTGGACCACAAGCAATCGATTTTCGCCGGCCTGGCACAATACAGGCTCTGCCAGATGTACGTCGCAGGGAGAGGCGTTCCGCAGGACTATGCGCAGGCAAAAGAGTGGTGCAAAAAGTCCGATGTCGGGTTTGCGTATGTGGCACTGGGCCGCATGGCAGAAAGAGGGCTCGGTGGCGACAAAAACCCCGGCGAAGCCCTGGACCAGTATCGCAAGGCTGCAATGCTGGGCGTTCCCGACGGCTACGTGGAAACGGCGCGCCTGCACCTGGCGAGCGGTTCACATGACGGCCAAAAGCAGGCTTATTTCTGGTACGCAATCGCTGCCAGATACAAATTTTTTCCCGGCGCGGCCGATAGATTAAGGGAAGCCGCTTCTCACCTCAACGAAAAGGAAATAACGGAACAGCAAAATCAGGTGAATGCCTGGCTCAAAATGCCTTTATGGAAGCGGAATGCGGAACTGAAAAAGCATTGAGCACGACAATCAGCATCACATGCCGTCGTAATTCGGGCCGCCGCCGCCCTCAGGCGGGACCCAGGTGATGATTTCATAGGGATCCATGATGTCGCAGGTCTTGCAATGGACGCAGTTCGATGGATTCAGGTGGATCACTTTGCCCTTGGGCGCTGAGGCGTCCTCTTCCATTTCATAGACGTTGGCCGGGACAGAAATTCTGGCAAGGATTGCCGAATTCCGTGACGCAGCGCGTGTTGCAGATGTTGGTGTCATGAATAATCAGGTGCGAAGGCTGATCTTCTTCGTGTTTGGTGCCAGAATGATAGAGATCGGTCAGCTTGTCGAAGGTAAGTTTGCCATCGCCCCTGGCTTTGCCGAGCAAATGCGCGCGCTTGCCGCCATCGGGCGGGAGCTGGTCAAGATGTTTCATCCGCGTATGGCCGGCGTGCGCGGGATAGACCTCATGCAAGCCGCGTCCGCCGGTGATCTGCTGCAAAGCGGTGTGGAGCATGCCGGAACCCAAACCGTTCTCAAAGCCTTGATGGAAATTACGAACTTCCCAAAGTTCGTCTTTGATCCAGCTGGAGTCAACGCTTTCTTTGTATTGCTTGAGTTTGGCTTCGGTGAAATTGTTTTCGAGGAGAGCAGTGAAAGCAGTCTCGGCGGCGAGCATGCCGCTCTTGATGGCCAGATGAATACCTTTGAGACGCTGGGAGTTGAGGAAGCTGGCGGAGTCACCGACAATCATCCAGCCATTGCCGGCGAGAGGCGGCATGGAGAACCATCCGCCATAGGGGAACGTCTTGGCGCCGTAGCGGATCATTTTTCCGCCGCGCAGCATGCTGGCAATCAGCGGATGCATTTTGAAATCCTGCAAGACGCGTTGGGGATCAAGGCGCGGGTCCTGGTAGTCGAGGCTGGTGACATAGCCAAGCGAAACCAGATTGTCTCTGGAGCCATAAATCCAGCCGCCGCCATATTCTTTTGTCGTGAGCGGCCAGCCCATGGCGTAAATTACCTGGCCTTTTTTGATCGCGCCCGAAGGAACTTCCCACAGCTCTTTTACGCCAATGCCGTAAACCTGCGGGTTGAGGCCCTTCTGCAAATCGTATTTGCCGATGAGTTGCTTCGTCAGCGAGCCACGCGGACCTTCCGCCAGCACCGTAATCTTTGACTTCACGTCATAGCCAGGTTCGAAGTTGGATTTTTTCTGGCCCTGCTTGTCCACGCCCTTGTCATCAGTCCGAATGCCGATGACGTGATTGCCTTCGGTGAGCAGCTCTGATCCGGCAAATCCAGTGAAGACGGTGATGCCGGCCTGCTCGACTTTTTCTCCCAGCCACTTCACGAAGCGATTGATGGAGATCACGTAGTTGCCGTGGTCTTGCAGCGGCGGCGGCGTCAGCGGCAGGCGGAACTCGCCTTTTTCCGTGAGAAAGAAAACCTCTTCGTGCGTGACCTCGGCATCAAGCGGCGCTTCTTCGCGCCAGCCGGGAAGAAGTTCGTCCATGGAGCGGGGATCGAGCAGGGCGCCGGAAAGCGAGTGCTGGCCGAGTTCACGTGCCTTCTCCAGGACATTGATGTTTTCTTTGCTAAGCGGTGCATCAGGATTGCGACGGTTATGGCGATCGATAAGCTGGGAAAGACGCAGCGCGCAGGCCAGCCCGGCAGGGCCGCCGCCAACAATGGTGACGTCCGATTCCATCTGCGGACGCTCAACACCTTCAAGAGGTTTGCGGAAAAATAGCATTTAGCACTTAGCCTTTAGCACTTAGCCCAGAAACATCCTCGCACTGCCTGGGGCAGGAACTTAACCACTGATCCACACTGATGACACTGATCAAGAACTTCTTACCACGGATGAACACAGATGACACGGATTTTCATTTTGCTCTTTTCAGATCAGTGTTATCCGTGTTCATCAGTGGTGAGATTGGGGCCTCGCCTATCCGCCCGCTTTCGCTTTCTTCACTTCTTCGGTCAGCGCGGGGACGATGTCGAAAAGGTTCCCGACCACGCCGAAGTCGGCGATTTCAAAGATGGGCGCCTCTGCGTCTTTGTTAATGGCAATGATGCTGCGCGAGCCTTTCATCCCCACAATGTGTTGAATGGCGCCGCTGATGCCAACCGCGAGATAGAGTTTGGGTGAAACCGTCTGGCCGGAGCTGCCGATCTGGCGGTCCATGGGGAGCCAGCCGGAGTCGCAGATGGGGCGCGACGCGGCAATCTCGCCGCCCAGAGCGTCCGCCAGCGCCTTGGCCAATTCGATATTTTTCTGTTCTTTGATGCCGCGGCCAACGGAGACAATGATTTCAGCCTGCGTGAGATCGACGGCCTGCTTGGCTTCTTTGAAGGGATCTTCCGGCTGGTTGCGCTGCACGCCGTCGGCGATATTGGCGTTGACGGTTTCCACTGGCGCGGGCGAAGCGCCTGCTTCCGCTTTGTCGCCACGGAAAGCGCCGGCCTGGAAAGTAACGAAATGCGGCGCGGGACAGGCAAAGGAAACGTCGGCGGCAAATTTACCCTGAAACATCTGGCGGGTGAAGACCAGCTTGTCGCCATCTTTGCGGAAGCCGATGGCGTCACTGATAAGCGTGCGCTGGAGCGCCGTAGCCAGTTGCGGGGCGAAGTCGCGCACCTGATAGGTGTGCGGCATGAGCACCAGCGTGGGCTTCTTCTGGTCGATGAAGTCTTTGAGAGCCGCGACGACGCCGTCCGGTTCGTACTTGGCCAGTTTGGGCGAGTCGATCACGGTCACCTTGGCCAGCTTTTTGGCGGCGATTTCCTGGCCGATGCCGGCGATGCCGCTGCCAAAGACCGCGGCCTCTACGGTTGCGCCGGTCTCAGCCGCAATGGCCTGCGCAGCGGCCACGGTTTCCCAGGAGACGCGGTTCAGTTTGCCTTCACGTTGTTCAGCAATTACAAGAATTGTGTCTGCCATCTAGTTTGTTAGCCGTTTCTTTTTGATAAATCCGAGTATGAGCAAACCCAGGGCCACGACGACGTCAGCGGCGAAGAAGGCCTGCATCAGGCCGCCGCCGGCGCGAATGTCCCAGCCGACGAACAGCATCCAGCCGCCCGCGGCAATGAGCATGATGAGTCCCAGCACCATAAAGGTAGAACCGGTCTCATGTTCGGTTACAGGCTTGTAATTTCCGCCTTCAGGGTCATATTCCATTCGTTCCATAGGGCGCTCCTTAAAACGACATTTGCCGGATCAGATGACGCGCACGTCATTGCGCAGCTTGTCCACAAGTTTTTTTGCGATCTCGCCGGGCGAGCCTTCAATCATTTCTGTCTTCTTGGTTTTTTGCGGGATGTAGAGCTTTTCAATCTTCTGCATGTTCTCGCCCAACGCGGATTTCACTTCGTCCATGGCGACTTTGCGCAGCGGCTTGTTCTTGGCTTGTTTTATGCCCAAGAGCGTGGCATAGCGCAGCTTGTTGATGCCGGATTGAATGGTCAGAACCGCGGGCAGCGGTAAATTAACGTGCTGGAAGAAGCCAGATTCCAACTCGCGCTTGACCTTAATGCCGGTATCCGATTTCTGGATTTCCATGATGATAGTGGCGTGGGGCCAGCCCAGCAGTTCCGCCATAATTACGCCGGTCTGGGCATAACCGTAGTCGTCCGACTGCAGGCCGGTGAAGATGAGATCGAACTTTTCGTCTTTGATGGCCGCGACGAATGCCTTGGCCATGTTGAACGCGTCCAGGCCGACGAAGCCGTTGTCTTCGAGATGAATCGCCCGGTCCGCGCCCTTGGCCAGCCCTTCACGCAGCACCTGCTGCGATCGCGCCGGCCCGGCAGTAATGACTACCACTTCGCCAGTGTGCTTTTCTTTTTGCCGTAAGGCTTCTTCCAAGGCGAAAGCGTCGGGTTCGTTGACTTCATAGGAGACGTCGTCGCGGATCCACGTGCCGCTTTCATTGAGCTTCAAAGGGGCGTCTTTTTGCGGGACCTGCTTCATGCAGACCAGAATCTTCATATTTGGTGTGTTCCTGTTCAACAACTTAGATGCGACTGGAGGGCTTTTGGTCAGCGCGCCCGACATCATCCGTGAAACCAGCCGGCGAAACCAGCAAGTATAAATGAGAGTGCGACGTTACAACAGAGCAAGACCGGGGTGGTCACGCGGCGCCGCAAGGTTGCGCTATCCTTACACGGGACACCTCAAAAGTCTTTGAACAATAAAATCTTGAACAATAAAATCTTGAACAATCAACCAATCTTGAACAATAAAGCCAATAACGTCGCGCAAGCGTCTGAAAGAGCCGGGTTCGTGGCCTTGCGCGAAGGGGAGCACTGGCGCATTTACACCAGGCCCAGAGAGGTCCTGGTTGCCGATGATCCGCAATCATTGGACAGTCTGCTGAAGCGGATTGATTCCCATGTGGCTGATGGTGGTCAGGCGGCAGGCTTTCTTGCGTATGAAGCAGGCATTGCTCTGGAACCTCGCCTGCGTCCTCTCCTGGCGGCCCCGGCCACGCTGGCGTGGTTCGGTTTGTATGGCGGGTGTGAAGTCATCCAGGGCGAGGAATTTCTGCGGGTATGCGCGGAACCCGCGCTGCAAGACCCACGCCTGGCGATCAGCCGCGAAGAGTACTGCGCAAAGGTGGAAGAAATCCGGGAGCTCATCGCCGACGGCGAAGTCTATCAAATCAACTTCACTGACCGGCTGAAATTTGGCTTTTCGGGCTGCCCATGGGACCTGTTTGCCACGCTGTGCGCTGAACATCCCACGCCCTGTCCAGCTTTCGTTAATACCGGAATGGAACAGGTGCTCTCCCATTCACCCGAGCTCTTCTTCCGTGTTCAACATGACCAGATCCGCGTCCAGCCGATGAAAGGCACGGCCCCGCGCGGACTGACCGCGGAACAAGACCGCCAGAGAGCGATGGAATTGCAGCAATCAGAGAAAGAGCGCGCGGAAAATGTGATGATTGTGGACCTCATGCGCAGCGACCTGGGGAGGATCTGCAAGACGGGATCGGTGCAGACAAAGAAGTTGTTTGAAGCAACACGGTTTCCCTCGCTTTGGCAGATGACTTCTACCATTGAAGGCGAGCTTTCTCCGGGTTGGACGTTCGATAGTGTGATCCGCGCCCTGTTTCCCTCTGGCTCCGTCACGGGCGCTCCAAAAATACGGGCAATGGAGCACATCGCGCGGCTTGAAACTGCACGACGAGGCATTTACACGGGAGCCATTGGATTTATTGCGAAGGACAGCGCCCAATTCAACGTGGCAATCCGCACAGCAGTTTTACGCGCCCATGAAGGAGTGATGGGCGTTGGAAGCGGCATCACCTACGATTCGGCGCCTGACCGTGAATGGGAAGAGTGTGCGTGGAAATGCGGCTTTCTGACGCATAGAGCGCCACAATTCAAGTTGTTCGAGACCATGCTGTGGCACGACGCGTACGTACTGCTGGAGAGGCATGTGGCCCGCATGGCGTCCTCAGCGGAATATCTTGGATTTAAATTCGATCGCCTCAAGGCAGAAGCCCAGCTATGTGCAACGGCCGCTCAATTTGCGCGAGGCGAGAAATGGCGAGTGAGAATTTCTCTCGACCGCAAGGGCCACATCGATGTGGCCAGCGCTGCGGTGTCTGACGAACGCCATGGCAGGGTAATCATCGCCGAGTGCCGGACATCCAGGGAGGACTACTTCCTGTTCCACAAAACGACGCACCGGCAAAACTACGATCAAGCACTGGCAGGCGCTCGCGCAGCCGAATGCGACGACGCCCTGTTCTTCAATGAACGTGGCGAACTTACGGAGGGCGCAATTCATAATGTTTTCCTATCCAAGAATGGCGTTTGGCTTACCCCTGCGGCGCCATGCGGATTACTGCCGGGAACATATCGCGCCCGGTTTCTGGCGGAACATCCTGAAGCGCGTGAGGAAATATTGCGACGAGAGGACTTACTTCAGGCGGACGCGATCTTCCTATGCAACAGCGTGCGCGGCATGTACGAGGTCAAGCTAGTGGAACAAGCAAGGCAACGGTCGACCACGCAAGTCTCCCTCAGACACGTCTAAATAGAAATTGATTCACCGGTTCGTCGAACCGCGCTTACCACAGCGGTCCCACGGGTTGCTCCTTGAATACCGGCCGAGGACCACCTAGGTTAGAGAGACGAATTATGCTCAAGAAAGGTTTGGCTTCCGGATCATAGGTTACGGTGATGCTTCCGGCGCGTCCCGACGAACCATCGGAGCCGTCTCTTCCACTTAAGCCATCACTTCCGCTGCTTCCGCTGGGCGACCCCATCCCGCCAGAGCCACCGCGGCCACCGCGACCGCCTTTTCCTCCGGAGCCCCCGCTGCCACCCTGGGATGTCACGGTCAAGAATCCGCCATTGGGATCAATGAGGTAAAACTTGTCTTTGCCTGCTGCGGATGCCTCCAACCTGGAGCAGAGGATGCGGCCCTGATCTGAGGGCAACCCGGACTTGCGTGGGCGGCGCATCTCCACCGGGCCCTCCATCAGTGCCGTCGGAGCCGTTGGAACCATCGGAACCGTTTCCGCCCGGGGAAGGATTATTAGGGTCAATGGAGCCCATACTGCCGCTGGAACCATCCATTCCGTCACTGCCATTCATGCCGGAGGAGCCGCTGCTGCCGGAAACATAGAAGCTGTAGTTGTAGTCATACCGAACGGGAATGTCGATTTCTGAATGCATGTCCGGATGGCTGGGAACCATGATGGCGACATGCGCCACTTTGCCGTCACTAATCCTGGGATCCGAAGGAAGGGAAACAATGCCCTTTTTGTTTGCGGTGACTACCGTCGGCGTAACAGTAATGTCTTTCCACAAAATTTTTCCGTGACCTTCTCCTTCCGTGACCCAAGCTTTGCCAGTGGAGTCAGTGAATGCCACAACGAGAGGCAGCTTCTCTCCGGGGGCAATCGCCGTCCCGTTCGCCAGTTTGGCTTCCATGGAGGTTACAGGGATTTTATTGAGATAAGTCCTCATTCCCAGCTTGACCTGAACCGCGGCGCAGCCGCTGAGCGCCAGCACTGAGGCGAGGACCAGAAAGGCGGACAAGACTTTGTAAAAAGTTTTGGTATTCGAACCGGCGATGCCAATGCTGCTCAAGAGATTCAGTGGCGTGAATCTTTTCATGGTGGGACTCCGTTGGATTCTTGGCGCTTAACTTGTGAGTTGCTGATGAGTCCAACACGAAAGTAAGCAGGATGTTAGGACGGTACGCTCCATTGGCCGGTAACGATTTGTGAAGATTGGGTGGGAACTGTAAAGCTCAGCGAAACCGTTCTCTTGGCCAGTCAGTTGCTTGATCTGAAGGGTCAGGTTTTCTGGCGTAGCCACGGCGGCAAGTTCCACCTCATTTATGAAACCTGAGCCTGAGATTGCAGGATTGTTTGCGAACTTTCGTTAGGAAGTCTTATGACTTTGGCAACAGTCGGTAAGGAGCCATGAGAAATTCTGATTTTCCCAGTTATTGCTCCTCACACGCGCGCCGATACCTTAGGATGTCCGGCAGGCGCACGTGGCTTTAGCGCGCTGGGCTTTAGCTCGCTGACACTACATGCACCGTTTTTGATGGCTTTCTTGAGTTTCCGAGTATCGCTTTGGAATAGCCTGTCATTCAGGGCGACTTGAAGATATGCAATCAAGCCTTTGTATTCAGGCCGTGAGTTCTCAACGAGGCGGTAATAAACGCGGTAACCGCACCGGCGGTCAGCAACGAGCCCCGATTTTTTCAGATAACCCAAATGCCGGGATACGTTGGATTGCGAAGCGCCGATCACATATTGAATGTCACATCCGCACAGCTCGCCATTCAGCAGCAAGTTGTGATTCTTAGACGATTGATGTCGGCTAAGCCTTTGAAATATTCCTCAACAGTCTTCATTGAATGGTGAAATTACCTCATGGCTCCTGAGTATTGTTTCGCTGGCTAGCTCTGGTGTATTATCCCATACGCCTTACAGTCTATGCATATAAGCGCATAAACAAGTGAGATGGAATGCACGAGAAAGTCCGCCAGCGCGATACAGTCCGTTTTCTGCTGGGGTTTGCGCAGATGTTTGTCGCAACTTTTGCGGGTGTGGTGGTGCTTTACTCGGGACTTAATCGTATCTCTCTTATAGCCGTTCTGGTCGCATCGCTGTTGACCATGCTGAGCCTGCTGCTATTCAGGAAATAAGGAGTTTTCCATGGGAAATCCAAAAGTGCTCTTTCTGTGTACCGGAAATTCCGCGCGGAGCCAGATGGCAGAAGGTTATCTGCGACACGTAGGAGGAGACAAGTTCGAGGTGTTAAGCGCCGGACTGGAGCCAAAGACATTGAATCCTCTAGCGGTGGAGGCGATGCGGGAAATTGGGATCGACATATCACGCCAGCAGTCCAAGGACGTAGTGACACTGTTAGGCCAGCATATCCCTTATGTAGTGACGGTCTGCGATAACGCCAAGGAAAGATGCCCGATTTTTCCTGGAACGTGGAAGTTCCTGCACTGGTCGACGGACGATCCAGCGGCTGCCATTGGCACACATGAGGAAAAGCTAAACAAATTCCGCCAGGTCCGAGATCAACTCATTGCCAACATAGACAGGGAGTTCGTACAGGGCGAAATCTTGCGCCAGCGGGCTTAATGAGGGCTGCCTCCCGGAGCCATGGATCCAGAAAAATCAGCCGCGTACATCACTCAGCGCATTTTCCTATGCTGCTTGCTGCTGCTCGTGGGGTGTCATCGAAATTCGCCCGAAACCACTGCCAGCCATTTAGCTGCGGAATTGCGGATGCGCATACTGACGGAGAGCGGGTCTGCTACAACGCCAACAGCTCCACAACGCATTGGAAATTCCTTGTTCTCTGAGTGGGAAATGAGGTGCCGTGAGAATCCTGAACAGCTTAAGCAATTGCTCACCTCGCGGCTTTCAACTGACTTTACAGTGGCCTTGGACACGCCCGAACTCGTGGTGTTCAGTAAGTACGATGGGCACGACGTTGTACGGATTGAGGTTCATTACCCAAACTCTTCTGAACAAGCCCAAGTTCGATTGACGCTTGCACCAGATTGATCCCGCCTCCGTAATGCTATTTTTTTCATTGACTTTATAGGCGAAGAAATGGTAGAGTCGGAGATTCGCTCCAGAGCGGAAAAGTTGTGTTGCGGACGGTCTTTGACAACAGAAGAAGCTGTTAGCTCCTAGCTATTGGCTTTTAGCCAGAAAACCCAAAAACCAACGATTGGATTGGGTGATAACGCGTGATTGGGAATTAAAACTTTCCCAAACGCACGCCATTCTGGGATGACCCGGGATGCGGTGGGATACCAGGCGAGGGGGCAGGCGTCGCTGGTCGTCGGACGTTGCAGCCCTCTGCCGATGCATTGGGATTGGGTCTGGGTTTGGGTGGCCGTTGGGTGGCCCAAGCGTGGCCCAAGGGCCACCCAAGGGCCATGCAAGGGCCACGCAAGCGTCGAATGGCGGAAGTGCTTTGTTTGCAACAGAGTTGCAAAATGGCGGGCGGGGGTAAAGTGGGCTTCGCCGGTTTAGGTCCTTCATTCGCGGCAAGGCGGCCGCTCTTTCAGGATGACAAGTTGAGGCGCGGCGGTTTTACGCCGCGCGACCTATTCAAATCGGGTGATCGGGAAAACCAAAGCGCAAAGAGAAATCCCTACCGGCTGAAAACCACCGATAGGGACCTCTCGCTTCGCCTTGGAGATTTACTTTCGAAGTTCTAGCGGCCTTCCTGATCTCCTCTGCAAGACCCGTTACCCCTGTCGCCATCCTTGCCCGGCTGCGGGATTGCGCCTTCTGCAAACAGGCTGGAAAGATCGTTAGCGTGGATTGCATCGCCGAGAAAGAACGGCTTGGTTACGCCGAAGATTTCCTGCATGGTGCGCAGATCAGACGAGTGAGTGAGGAACACGTCACTGGCAAAGGGAGAGCCGCCCACATTGGGGTGAGCGTCGCGAGAAATGACGATCTCACCAATCGTGTGGGTCAGGTCGTCCGGGTTGTCGCCGGCTGCATCGGCTTCAGACTCGTCCCACCAGATGATGATCGCGCCGTGGTCACTGTAAGCTTTGGAAGCCATGATCACGGGAATCACCTGCTGCAGGAAGTTGTCGCCCTGCAGGATATTCGCGGCGTCGCCGGTCACACCCTTGAACCCGCCTGTGAGCGCGGTATGCTGATCGTTGAACTGGTTCGGCGTGATCCAGTTGTATTGCGCCACGCGATTGTTGGCCAGATCGACGAAAAACTGCTGCAGCGGAGCATATTGCAGGCGCAGAGGGTTGTTGGTCGTCAGGTTATTGCCGCCGTTGCTGTCAGTAAAGTAAGCCTGCGGATTGTGCTTGACGGCGTAATTGAACTGCTTGGAGCCGTTGAACTGGTTGACGCCGTTGACAAAGATTCCGGAGAGGCTCTTGATCGGAGACGTCCATTGACTCTGGGGCAGAACCACGTTATCAAAGGAAGTGCCGTCCGGGACCAGGTCGATGTCTTCCTGATACGACTTCCAGCTTACTCCGCATTGGTCAAAGAGACGCGTAAGATGCAGTTGATTATCCTGGTTGCTGAGCGCTCCCGTGCCACTCGCAGGGGTAAAGGGATCGTTGTCATTGAAAACGCCAAAGTTCGTGCCGGCTTCCGCCCAGATGTAGTTGGGCTCGGACGGGTGAATGTGGGGGTTCGCCCCGCCTGCAGTAGCCAGAACGTTGCGATAGTTCGTGGCAAAGGCCGTCTGCTGGCTGATATTGACCTGGCGGCCATTGATGACGGCGGTCGCGGTCCCGTTCACAAGGCTGTTGATAAAGGGCGCGTTGGGATTCTGAAAAATCTGCTGGATAGGGCCGGAAAACTGGTTGGTCGGCTGGGTCCAGTTGTGGTTTTCCATGGCGATTACGAAAACCGTTTTGATTCCGTCTTTGCCATCTTCCGCGGCGGCGGTCAAGTGGCCCAGTGTAAACAACAGGGCAAAAGCGCCCAGCATGCCGAGACGTCTGACGTGCGACATTGATATCTCCAGGTATTAAGGATTGGCGGCATACGCTGGCTGGCGGTCTCTTGCAGTGACCGGGGGGACCATCGCGCCACGGTCTAAGGGATAGCAGGTCTGTATGGAAGAACGGTGAATGGACTGTTACTTTTCGATGAATGGCATGTTAACGCGGTGGAAGATCGGGGCAAAACCTTGCGGCGAACGTTAAGTTTTGTTTCGCGCTCGCCAGCATTCTGCCCGGATAACAGCGGCGGCCTAGCTGGCGAATGACTCCGGTCTGCTAATTCAGGAACGCGACGGACTGCACCCCGGCAACTTCAAAGCGCTTGCGGCAGCGAATGTTTTTGCACATGACCATGTCATCACGGCGGACCATGTAGGACTGGGCCTTGGCGAACTTGGCGCGGTCGCGTTCGTCGGCACGGCCCGAGAGCTGTTTCTTCTTGGTGCGCACCAGCCACGCGAGTTCGTACTCACCGGCCTGGCGGCAATGCGGGCAGGTAAGCGTGTGGGCTTTCCTGGATTCTTTTTCGTCGAAAAAATCGCGCTCGTCCATTTGACCCTATTATGAACTACGGAGAGCACAGAGAACATGGAGAAATCAATAGCGGTGGTTAACTGTTTTGATGGCGATGGGATGAGACCTTCGTGTTTTAAGGTGTTAAATCCCGGCCTTCGTGATTCAATAGCTACCATGCCGAAAAAGAAAAAGTTAAAGAAGTTCAGCGCCACGAGCGCGGTGAAGGCGGCGTCCCGCGCGGTGCTGGGCGCGCCCAAGCCGGTGAAGCGCCTGGAGAACAAGAAACAAGAAAAGAAAGCCAAGCACAAACCCAGCCTGGGTAAGCTGCTGGCTGACGCCGATCGAGGATAAGAAAATTCAGGATCGACCAGTTGCTGCAGGCCGCTCAGATGATTTTGATCTTCCCTCCTACCCTTTCCTTCCACTTAACGTCCTCATGCACCGCTTCGATTAGCGCTATCGTCCACTTCTCTTCGCAGTCGAGATGATTGCCCAAACATTCGACGAGAAAAGTGTGCAGTCTTTTGCGCTGTGCGCAAGCGAGAGCAGAAAAATATAGGGTCGACCAGTTTGTTAAAGAATTTAATACCAGTTTAATGATCCCCTAAGCTGGCAGGCGCAATCTGAGCGGGAATCGACGGGTGGATGCTCCGGGCCATCTACGGGAAGCGCGTTCTTCCTGCATGTCCCTCTGCAGCCACAAAAAAACAAGGACCCTCACATGTGTCGTGGTGCAACGGCGCTGAAGGTCACTGAAGGCAATGTAAGGCAAGAACTGGTTTCCGGCTCAGCAGGTTCCACACTCATCTTCTCCAGTTTTTACTTTGGCTCTGCAACAGTGTTCGTCAGCCGATCGAAGCAACTTGTTCACCACATGCATTGGACGGTCAGTGGAGCAAAACAAGGAGCGCCTCTATGCTTTCCCAAAACAAACTAAAAAAACTGGTCGTGCTGTTCCTCTCTCTGTGCGCGATCACACTATTCAGCGTCACCTATCTCTCTGCCAAGGGCGGCGGGGGAGGCGGTGGTCAAGATGGCAATGGCGGTAACCAGATCGGCAAAGGCGGAAATGGTGGCAATGGTGGCAGCCAAGCCAGCGGACAGAAAGGCAAAGGCGCCGGAGGTGGCGGTGAGACAGGCGGCACCGGCGGAAATGGCGGAAATGGCGGAGGTACCGGTAGTGGCAAGGGCGGCAATGGCGGAGGTACCGGTGGTAATGGCGGAGGTACCGGCGGCAATGGTGGAGGCACCGGCGGAAACGGTGGCGGTGGCGGGAATGGTGGTGGCGGTGGAAATGGCGGAAATGGCGGCGGAGGTCACGATGGCCGGGGCCTTGCTTCGCTGAAAACGATTACCGTCCCTGGGCCCACGGCGGCCGAACTTGCTAACCTCATCAAGGACAGAAATGCGACCATCGCTCTTGGCAAGGCGTTTTTCTGGGAAATGCAATTTGGCAGCGACGGCAAAACAGCCTGCGCTACGTGCCATTTCAATGCTGGCGCAGACAGCCGTACAGCCAACCAGGCTGATCCTGGCTTGCGGCGCGTCGACGGCAACGGCAATCCCGCGGCAGACTCCAACACATTCCACGCAGGCTTTGGACCCAACCATGCCCTCAGCCTGAGTGACTTTCCTCTTCACACCGCTGCTCGCGACAACAACAACATTGTGGGTTCGCAGGGTGTGTTCCGGTTCAACTTTAATGACGTGGTGCTGGGTCAGGCCGCGGAAAATGAAACTGGCGTCGCCGATTCCGTCTGGAGCATCTCTGACGGCAATGGCGGCACCGTCAACGTGCGTCGTTCCACACCGCGCAACGCCCCTCCGGTCATTAATGCGGTCTTCAACTACCGCAATTTCTGGGATGGTCGCGCGCAAGGCACCTTCAACGGCGTGAATCCTTTCGGCGCCGGTGATCCCAGCGCCCATGTTCTGCAGGTTGATCCCAACAATCCCAACGCCACGGTTGACGTGACGCTGCGGTTGTCTAACTCGTCGCTGGCATCGCAAGCCGTTGGGCCTCCGGGCAGCGACGTTGAAATGTCCGCAACGGGCCGGCCGTTTGTGAAGATGGGCAAAAAAATGCTCATGCTCACGCCGCTGGCTCTGCAACAGGTCGCCACAGACGATAGCGTTCTTGGCAGCCTGAGCGCGGCCCCTGGCAACGGCTTGACCACGAATTACGTCTCCATGATCCAAGCTGCGTTCCTGCCCAAATGGTGGAGTTCCGGCGTTGTCGTGGATGCAAACAGCAACGTCTTGCACACTGGCACGCCACAAAACACTGACGAGTACTCACAGATGGAATACAACTTCTCGCTCTTCTGGGGCGTTGCTATCCAGATGTATGAGTCCACCCTGGTTTCAGACAATTCCCGCTTTGACCAGTTCATGGAAGGCAACCGCAACGCTCTTTCATCTCTTGAGCAGCTCGGCTTGAATCGCTTCCAGGGCAAAGGCGGCTGCACTAACTGCCATAACGGCGCTGAATTTACGGATGCCACGGTTTCTAACATCACTTCTAAAGGCTCCGTGGTTGAGCAACTGCCCGGCGGACGTTGGCATGACGTCGGCTTCCACAACATCGGCGTTCGTCCCACAACCGACGACATGGGAATCGCGGCTTCTGATCCTTCCGGATTAGCGTCGCTCTCCGTGGCTCAACTTGCCGCGCTGGGACAGGTCAGCGGCACGGCCGTACCAGCCGGCGCGCCAGTCTCAGTAGGCGGAGCCGTAAAGACACCTGGATTGCGCAACGTCGAGTTGACTGGTCCGTTCTTCTTGAACGGCGGTCAGGCCACGCTCGGCCAGGTTGTCGACTTCTACAGCCACGCCGGGGATTTCCCCTCCGTGGACGTGGATCCCAACCTTGAACGGGCCAGCTTCGGCATGTTGGACAAATTATCGGTCGTAGCTTTCCTTAAGTCTCTCACGGATGAACGTGTGCGCAGCCAGAGCGCGCCCTTCGATCATCCTTCACTCCTGGTCCCGAATGGTGGGACCGTATCCAACGGTGTTTTGACGGAACAAATGATCACTATCCCAGCTACCGGCGCAGCCGGCGGAGCGCCCCTGGCCAAGTTTTGCGATTCATTGGCCGGAGGGTCCCCGCAACTGTGTCAGTAACAGGCTTGTAAGACTTGCGATTGGCTGATCCACTAAAGAGGCCGCCAAAAAATGCGGCCTCTTTTTTTATTGGGGTGGAAGCTGGGAAGCTGAGTCCCCGCCAGTGATGGCACAATCTTAGCCCGGGATTTTAGCCTGCCCTGAGGGACTGAGCAACGCGAAGGAGTCGAATGGGGCAGTCCCCGGTTGCCGGTAGAGGAATCTCTCTCCTAGCGCCGCAGGCCCGCGCGCAGGGCAGCGGAACGCTAAACGGCGATCTTCGCTGCGTTGTGTCATCCTGCGGAGTCGGAGCGCATGCGACGGCGCAGTCCAAGAAACGGTGTCTATCTTGATTTGTCATCCTGAGCGGAGTGCGAGCGAATGCGAGCGCACAGTCGAAGGATCTATGCATTTGTCTTTCCTTTCAGATCTTCAAACCAGTCCTCCGCCAAGTCGTTCCACGTTGGATTCATGCTGACAATTAACTGAATCTTTTTGATCCTCGTCCAGCCTTTCAGTTGCTTTTCACGGGCGATGGCGTCATGCACCCTCTTAAATCTTTCCCAATACACAAGCCGATCCATCCTGTATCGGCTGGTGAATCCTTTAAAAACCCCGGTTTTGTGCTGGAAGACGCGCTGCGTGAATTTGCTCGTAATACCGATATACAGCGTTTTGGAGCGGTTCGACATGATGTAAACGAAATACCATCTCTCAAAATACATAGATCCTTCGACTACGCCGTTACTCCCTGCGGTCGCTCCGGCTGCGCTCAGGATGACAACTTTACTTACGCCGCATTCATTTCACTTCCACAATTTTCGAACTCTCAATCCAGCGATCGTCAATCACCTTCACCGCCACCCTCTTAAATTCCCCCCGGCTCAAACGGCAATGACACTGTCCCGCGATATGCCTAAATTAAATCAGGATCAATTTCCGCTTTCAGGTTGCGCCAGCCTGGTGGGGAAGGGGACGGCGTTTGAGTCCCCGTCCCCGATCCCAGTAATGCACTATGACACTGCGGACTGTCTCAGATCAGGGGTTCACCGTTCACAATCACACGTGTGGGATAAATTTTCTGTCTCACTTCAGGTGCACCTCAAAACCTACGCCAAACTGGGATGACCTGCGATGCGATGGGATACCAATGGAGGGGTAGGGATCGAGAAAGCCACAACCGGTACTGAACGCTGATAGACGCGAATCGGATGATAGGTCGATAAAGCGGGATTTTCCGCCGATAAAAGGCGTAGAAGCACGAGAGCGCAGGAGATCGGAGGCATGCATCTTCTATAATTTCCAGCTGCATCCAACATGTAACGGTTCCCTGTTAACTTCGTCAGCCCTGATACTCAGAGGAATATTTATGCAATCACGTAACTTTTCCACCCGGACGCTGGCGCTGCTTTTGGCGCTTTTGCTGGCGCAGCCTTTGGCCTTGATGACGAAGATGCAGGCGGAGGGAACGTCCACGCCGCAGCTACCCGACCCGGGCACCACGGGAATGAATCGGCAGCAGCAGCAACAGCTGGGCCTGCAAGCCATGGGCGAAGTCTATAAGCAGATGCCGGTGCTGCCGGATTCCAGTCCGGAGACGCAATACATTCAGCGTCTGGGCAAGAAGCTGGCGGCGGTGATTCCGGCGGACCGGTCATGGCCGTATCAGTTCCATGTGATTCCGGCGGCAGACATCAACGCGTTTGCGCTGCCGGGCGGGCCGATCTTTGTGAACCTGGGCACCATCACCGCCGCAGACAATGAAGCCGAACTGGCCGGCGTGCTGGCGCACGAGATGTCGCACGTGTACATGCAGCACTCCGCCAAGCAGGCGCCCAAGGCCACGGTGGCGCAGATTATCGCCGGGCTGGCTGGTGCGGTGCTGCCGCAAAGCGGGCTGGGCAGCCTGACGCGCATGGGCATACAGATTGGCGCGGGCACCATGCTGATGAAATATTCGCGCGCAGACGAAGCTCAGGCCGATTCAACCGGCGCCATCATTATGTATCGCGCGGGATATAACCCGAAGGCAATGGCCGATTTCTTTCAAAAGCTGGAACAAAAATATGGCAAAGGCGGACCGCAGCTGCTGAGCGACCATCCTAATCCCGGAAACCGGCAACAGGCGATCCAGCAGGAAGTAAGAAACTGGCCGCAGAAAAACTACATTACCAACAGTGCCGAGTTTCCCCAGGTGAAGCAGGATGCGAGCAAAATAAAAGCTTATAGCGCGCAGGAGATTGCCAACGGCGCGAAGTCCGGCGCGTGGGAACAGCAGAACAGAAAGAACAATGTGATGCCCGCGAATCTACCGTCATCTTCGAACCAGGGCAGCGGCGCGGGGAGTGGGAGTGGCGCAGGCAGCGGTGAGAATATCAATGCTGCGGAAGAAAATGTCGCGTTCAAAGAGGCAAAGCCCAGCGGTCATTTAACCCGGTATGAAGGCCAGGGCTTTACGATTTATTATCCTGACAACTGGAAGGTGGGCGGCGACTCAAACATGACGATCATCGCGCCGCCTTCAGCTCAGGCGCAAAACGGCATTGCTTATGGTGTGATTGTCGGCAACCAGGCTAGCGGAGGCGGCTCGCTGGACGAAGAAACGCAGAAGCTGGCTCAGGGCCTGGCACAGGAAAATCCCGGGATGAAGATTTCCGGCGAGATGAAGAGCGTGGACGTTAATAGCACCCAGGGACGGTCGCTGGAGCTTTCCGGGAACTCTCCGTTACAGCAGAACGGACAGCCGCTGCCGGAACGCGACTGGCTGGTAACCCTTCCGCGACCGCAGGGAGGCTTGGCTTATTTGGTCTTTGTCTCGCCCGAACGCGACTTCAACCAGCTTCACCCGACCTACCAGAAAATGCTGGATAGCCTTCAAATGCGATAAACCTGGCTTCAACTTTAGTTCAGACAAATCGCATTCCAGACGACCCGGGAAAACATAAACGCATCATAGTAACGGTGAGGGTGATGGAGCGGGTTTTTATCGTTTCCTCGCGTGAGTTGTACTGAAGTCCAACGATGTCAGGTGCAGCTACATCACCCAATCAATCTTTTTTCGCTTTCAACTCTGTTTCCCTTCCAGCTCAGCCCATCTGCTATAAAGCTCGTCAACAGTTTTCTGCGCTTCGTCCATCTCGGCGTGCGCGCTCAGCAGGCGTTCTGCGTCGCTTGCGATAGAAGGATCTTCAGCAGCAGCACGCTTCTTCGTCAGCGTCTCTTCCGCCTGCGCTATCCGTTGTTCCATCGTCGCGAACTCGCGCGCTTCAAGATAAGAAAGCTTCTTCTTCGCTGGCGTCTCAGTCACTTTCACAACCTTGCTCGCTGACGATCCATCGTTGTCAGCGCGCGCCGGTTGCTTGCTTTCCGCCTGCCACTCTTCCCATTGCAGATAATCGGCAAACGCTTCCGCGTCCCCGCGTCCATCAAGCCCTAGAACCATGGTGGAAACGCGGTCCAACATATAGCGATCATGTGTTACCAGCACCAGCGCGCCGCTGTATTCCAGCAGGCTCTCTTCCAGGATTTCCAGTGTTGGAATGTCGAGATCATTCGTCGGCTCATCCAGCAGTAGCAGATCGGCAGGCTGAAGCATCAGCTGTGCGATCAGCACACGCGCTCGCTCGCCGCCGGAAAGACGGCCCACCGGTTGATTAAGCTGCTCGCCAGTAAACAGAAATCGCGCCGCCCACGAGGCGACATGCACCACTCGATCCTGGTAGACCACAGCATCGCTGTCCGGCGCCAGCGCTCGACGCAGAGTCACATCAGGATCAAGCACGCGGTTCTGGTCAAAGTACACCACGCGCAAAAAATCAGCGCGCCGGATTTCACCGCCAGTCGGCTGCATTTCTCCGCGCAGCAGGCGCAGCAGCGTTGTCTTGCCGCTGCCATTCGGTCCCACCAATCCCACGCGCTTGCCCGCGCTGATAATAAAATCGAGATCGGCAAAAAGCGTGCGCTCGCCAATCGCATAACTTACATGCTCGAGCTCCACCAGCCGTTTGGTCTTGCGATCCGTGGCCAGGAAATCAATCTTCGCGTTGCTGCTCCGCGTCCGCATATTCAGGTCAGCCAGTTCCGATATCAGCTGATTCGCATTGTTGATGCGTGCCTTTGCCTTCGTCGCCCGAGCCTTGGGGCCGCGGCGCAGCCACTCAATCTCCGTCCGGACGCGGTTCTCCAATGACTCCTGGTGCTTCTCCTGCGCCCGCAAAAACTCTTCTTTCTGCACCAGGAACGTGCTGTAATTTCCCGGCACGCGCAAAAGCCCACCAGGATAAGCGCGGCTCAGTTCCACGGTCTGCGTGGCCACGTTCTCCAGAAAATAGCGATCATGGCTTACCACGACGCAGGCAAATGATTCCGCGCGCAGCAGTTCTTCCAGCCACTCAATGCCCTCCAGGTCAAGATGGTTTGTCGGCTCGTCCAGCAGCAGCACGTCGGGCTGCTGCACCAGCGCTTCGGCGATCGCCAGTCTTTTGCGCCAGCCGCCGGAAAGCGCCGCGGCCTGCGCGTCAAAGCTTTCGAATCCGGCGCGGCCCAATGTCTCGAACAAGCGGCCGGCACGTTCACTTTCAGGCACCGCGCTGCGCTCCAGCGCCTTCATTACTACAGACCGCACAGTTTCGCCAGCCGCAAACTGTGAATCCTGGATCACATAGCTCAGCCGCGTGTGCCGGCGCACCGCCACCACACCACTGTCCGGCTCGATCTCACTGGCGAGTATCCCGAGCAGCGTAGACTTGCCCGAACCATTTGGCCCGATCAGTCCAATGCGATCGCCTTCAGAAACTGTGAACGAAATATCTTCAAAGAGTGGCGACGCTCCGTAAGTTTTTCCAATCGCTTGTGCGTTAATGATGGGCGGCAAAGATTTACGCGGCTCCTTGCAGCTTACTTCCCAACATACAACTCCGGCAGGGTTTGCTTCAGGTGGTCAAGCTTGGGCAGATCGTTAATTGCGATGTATGGGTCGCTCGGATGATGCTCGGCGTAGTCCTGGTGATAGCCCTCTGCGGGATAGAACGCCTGCAGCGCGACAACCTGTGTCACGATCGGACCGCCAAACACTTTCGCGCTATTGAGTTGGTCAATATATGCCCGCGCTACTCGGTGCTGGTCTTCATTGGAAAAGAAAATCACTGACCGATACTGGGTGCCGTCGTCCGGGCCTTGGCGGTTCAGCTCCGTGGGATCATGCGCCACGGAGAAAAACACTTTCAATATCTGCCCGAATGACACCTGCGATGGATCGTAAACCACCTTCACTGACTCCGCGTGCCCTGTCCGGCCTGTGCTCACGGTTTCATATTGCGCCGTGCTGGCTGCGCCGCCGGAATATCCGGCCGTGGCGCTGCTCACGCCTTTCACGTGCTCAAATACAGCCTGTATGCCCCAGAAACATCCGCCCGCCAGCACGACTGTCTGCGAGCTTTTAGTTTTGCTCAGCGCCTCATCGGCGGCTGGGTTCGGCAGCTTCACCGCTGCGCTGGAAGCATGGCACGCGATAGTGGTGCTCAAGCATATTGCCAGAAAGCAGTTCATCAATCGACGCAACATTGGGTCTCCTATCAACTTGGAACACGTGATCGCGACGTTCCCGGAGCGTCACCTCTTAAAGATCATCATCCCGACGGCCGTTAAGCCAACTCGCGTTCTCTCCAGCGAGCGAGTGGGACGGAGGGGCCTTGCGTTTCATCCGCCGCCAAGAAGAGGGAAAACGGCACATTCGATCACTCTTACAGCCGCCTTATGCCTTCTTCTTAAACGTCAATGAAGCGCTGTTCATGCAGTACCGTTGTCCAGTTGGGCGTGGACCGTCACTGAAAACGTGCCCCAGATGGGCGTTGCAACGCTTGCATTCCACCGCGGTCCGGCGCATGCCAAACGTGCTGTCACTGATTGCCTCCACGTTTTCATCGGCAATGGGCTGGTAAAAACTCGGCCAGCCGGTACCCGACTCAAACTTCGTATCGGAGCTGAACAACGCCGTGCCACAGCAAACGCAGCGATAGATTCCCGGCTCGTGGTTGTTCCAGTATTGCCCTGTAAAAGCCATCTCCGTGCCATCTTCGCGCGTTACGTTGTATGCACCCGGAGAGAGCTGCTGCTTCCACTCGCTCTCACTCTTCACCACCTTGGGAACGTGCACCTTGTCCTTGCGCTCGCCGGAATCGGTAAACTCCACGATATCCACTTCCTGCGGCGCGCCGCTCGGCTTATGCTCGGCGCTGGCTTCTGCAGTTTCAGTCTTCTTTGAAAAAATACTCATATAAGAAAAGTATAGTCCTCCACTCAGGGTTGCGGCAGCAGCGAGAAAGGCGCGTCGGGAAGTCTTGCGGGACGATGAAGTCACTATCTCATTGAACACTGCCGCCTCCAGAGCTTTATCAATAATAGTACGGCTCAGCCAGGATATTGGATTGCTGGAGGCCTCAAAGATAAGGCCTGTGCTGGAACTCGACTCGATCTGTTCTTACGAAGCGCTTTACGCCGCTCCGCCAGCGGCTTCAAGCCTGGCTGCAAACGGCAGGAACACGGTAAACACGGCGCCGCCCAGGCCATTGTCTGCGCCGGAGCTTAACTCGATCTTTCCGCCGTGGCGCTCGGCAATCTCTTTGCTTACCCACAATCCCAGTCCCGTGCCAACGTCTTCTTTTGTGGTGAAGAACGGCTCAAAGATGTGTGCGCGATTTTTCTCCGCGACGCCCGGGCCGTCATCGGCAATTTGTATCTCCACACCCTCACCTTGCTCAGCCGGCGCCAGCGCGATTCGGATTTTCCCTCCCGGCTCAACCGCGTCTGCTGCGTTGGAAATCAGGTTAGCCAGCAGCTGTTTGATCTCGCCCAGCAAGGCGTGGATCGGCGGACAGTCCGCCAGATCCATCTCCAGCGCAATGCTCTTGCTCTTGAACTTGTTCTCATACAGCCGCAGCACGGACTCAAGCACGCTGCGCAGCGGTACCGGCCCCGGCTCCGATGAATCGCGATAGAAGCCAAGTGTTTGCCGCGTAATGTGCGAGACGCGGTCCAGTTCCTGCTCCGCCATATCGAGATAACTGACAATATCTTCGGGCAGGTTGCCCGTGTTTTTCACGATATAAATCAGGTTGCACACCGCTTCCAGCGGATTGTTGATCTCATGCGCCACGGTTGCCGCCAGCCGTCCCGCGGCCGCCAGCTTTTCCGCTTTTCGCATTACGTCCTGCGCCTTCTTTTCCGCCGTCACATCGCGGAAGACCATCACTACCCCGCGCAGCTTTCGTGCATCGTCGTAAATCGGCGCAGCGCTGTCTTCAATCGGGATCATACGGCCGTCAGCGTGTTGCAAAATCGTGTGGTTGGCCAGTCCCATCACGCGACCCATTTCAAGCACTTTGGCTACCGGATTCTCCACCGGTTTCCGTGTCTGCTCATTGAAGATGGGAAAGACTTTCTGAATCGGTTGTCCCTGCGCCTGCCGGAGCGCGATGCCCGTTAAATCTTCCGCAATGGGATTGAGGAAGATCACGGTCCCGTGCTCGTCCGTGGCGATCACCGCGTCCCCGATGCTGGCCAACGTAACGCGATACCACTCTTCGCGCTCACGTATTTCCGCGGCGTGCTTTTCCCGCTGCGCCATCTCACGCACGATGTAAAACGCGAGCAGCACCAGGCCGATAACGGCCAGCATTGTGGCCAGATAGAGTGTCCCCACCAACGACCGCGTGCTGCTGGCCACCGCTTGCAGGCGCGCCGCTTCCAGAGAGCTTTCGTCCCGGCTCATCTCCGCTGACTGCGCACGGATCTGGTCCATCGTGCGCTTCCCCATGTCTGAGAGCACAATGCCCCTGGCTTTCTCTTTTTCCCCTTCGCTAAAGAGCGCAATGGTGGTCGCCAGTTCGTCCAGTTTCATCTTGCTCAGAGAGCGCAGCGTCAGCACACGCGAAAGCTGTTTCGGGTTGTCCGCAACCAGTTCCGCCAGACTCGCGATGTGCGAATCAATCTGCTGTACCGAGGCGTTGTAGGGCTCCAGATAGCGCGCTTCACCGGTATAGAGATAACCCCGCTGTCCAGTCTCAGCGTCTTTCAACAGAGACTCAACCGTGGTCAGCTCGAACTGTACTTGCTGTGTGTGCAGCACCCATTCCTGATTGCTGTCCTGGACGGCGATCTGCCGGCGCGTGACTACGGTGTTGATCACCAGCACGGCGAGCAAAATAGCAAAGCCGCCAATGACGCTAAATCGTTTGTATGCCAGTCGCATGAGAAAGTGGCCGAGGAAAAGCGAGTACCTGGGTTGATGCATTCTAACCTAAGTTGAGGCGCCAGGAGGCGTGAGCGAAGCGGGATCCCCGGCAAGGGCGGGGTTTCGCTTGATGGGTGAGCGGGAGTCTCCTGCCGAAATCCTGAGCGCCCCTTGAGCTTGTGAATGGGAGTCGCAGGATCTCTAGCTAACTAAACCTGTACAGCCGTCTGATACTCCGCATATGTCCCCTTGAAATCCTCGATCTTGTGATCGTCAAAGTGCCAGATACGGGTGGCGACTTCGTCGATGAGATCGTGGTCATGCGTGACGAGGAACACTGTCCCCTGATAGCGCTGCAACGCGATATTGAGCGCGTTAATCGATTCCAGGTCCAGGTGGTTGGTGGGTTCGTCCAGCACCAGCACGTTGGGCTTTTGCAGCATGAGCTTGCAGAAGAGAATGCGCGCGGCCTCGCCGCCGGAAAGCACATCAGTCTTTTTGGTGGCCTCGTCGCGGACAAAGAGCATCTGCCCCAGCAGGCCGCGGATCTCTTCATTCGAAACCGAAGGGTCCCACTGGAAGATCCAGTCGAGGATCGTGCTACCTTTTTCGATCAGGCTGCGATGGTCCTGCGGGAAATAACCGATTGCCGCTTCATGCCCCCAGGTAGTCTTGCCGGCATCGATAAACGGGCCGTTATAGCCTGACGTTTGCCGCAGCTCAGTTTCCGGCGTGTTGGGCGAGTTGGCCAGCAGGGCGTTCAGCAGCGTTGTCTTGCCGGCGCCGTTGCGCCCCATGAGCGCGATTTTTTCTCCGCGCGTCACGCTGGCGGTAAAGTCCTGAATGACGTGGTTATCGCCATAGGACTTGGTGACGCCTTCCAACTCAAGAATGTGTTTGCCGGAAGGCCGCTTCATTTCAAACTTGATGAACGGACGAGCGATGTTGGACCGCGCCAACTCTGTCACCTGTAGCCGCTCAACTTCTTTGCGCCGTGACTGTACCTGGCTGGAACGCGTACCGGCGGAAAACCGCTGGATGAACTCCTGCAGCTGCGCAATCTTTTTCTCGCGCTGCGCGTTCTGTGATTCAATCTGTGACCGAATCTGCGTCTTGGCCATCACCATGTCGTCATAGCCGCCCGTATAAGTGATGATGGTTTCGTAATCGATATCGGCGATGTGTGTGCAAATGCTGTTCAGGAAGTGGCGATCGTGCGAGATGGTGATGAGCACGCCATCATAGCGATTGAGAAAATCCTGGAGCCAGTGGATGGAGTCGAGATCAAGATGGTTCGTTGGCTCGTCCAGCAGCAGCGCCTGCGGATGTCCAAACAGCGCTTGTGCCAGCAGCACGCGCATTTTTTGTCCGCTGGGCAGCTCGCCCATCTTGCGCTCATGCACACTGTCCGGAATATCAAGGCCTTGCAGCAGAATGGCTGCGTCGGTTTCGGCGGAGTAACCGTCTTCTTCGCCGACCACGCCTTCAAGTTCGCCCAGGCGCATACCGTCTTCGTTGGACATCTCAGGTTTTTCGTAGATGTGGTCGCGCTCTTCCATCGCCGCCCACAGGCGCTTGTTGCCCATGATGACGGTATCAATCACGCGATACTGATCGAACGCGAACTGGTCCTGGCTGAGTACGCTGAGCTTTTTGGGACGCACCACGCTGCCCTTTTGCGGCTCAAGCTCGCTGGAAAGCAGGTTCATAAAGGTCGTCTTGCCGGCGCCATTGGGACCGGTGAGGCCATAGCGCTTCCCGGGCGTAAACGCCGTCGAGACCTCATCAAACAATATTTTTGCGCCGTAGCGCATGGACACGTTACTGACTGAAATCATTGGCTCTTTAGGTACTGCGAAGGGGATTCCGGCTTGCAAGGCGGGACCGCAGTTGCACCTTTATTTTAACATGCGTAGCGATTCCTACCGCGGATTTGCGCGGATTAAAACCAATCTTCACCACGGAGGCACGGAGACACGGAGCAAGGCCAAAGCTGAAAAATGATGTTGCTCTTGCATCAAGGGCCTTCACTTGGATTCGCGTATTTCGTGTTTATTGGCGGCTAGATCGTTATACAGGCCATCTGCGAAATGTCTGATTTCATCGGGTGCGTTACATCTCCTCGATTAGCAGTCTCTGCTCACGCCAAGTAGAGCCAATGTCGAAAAATAGCTCAATCTTAATAATAAGGAGCTTTTCTCCGTGTCTCCGTGGTGAAGATTGGGTTTCCGATCTCGGCGATTTCTTGACCCCATCCCTAGCGCCCTCTATAGTTTAGGATTACCCGCTCGCGATGACGAACCCGATACAAACCATCAAAGACCTCACCCAATCAGCTCTGGGCGATATCAACGCCGCCGCCACGCTGGCCGATCTGGAGAAGGTCCGCGTCGCGGTGCTGGGCCGCAAAGGCGAGTTGGCGGGCATCAGCAAGACGTTTGGCGCCATGGCTCCGGAAGATCGCGCCAAAGCCGGCCAGCTTCTGAATGAAGCCAAAGCCACGCTGGAAAAATCGTTTGAAGATCGCAAAGCATCGCTGGAAGGCTCAGAATCCGACCAGCGCTTCAAGTCGGACTGGATTGACCTCACCGTTCCGCCGCAGGGCATTGCGCCCGGCCACATTCATCCGGTAACGCAGGTGCAGGATGAGATTGAGCAGCTCTTCATGTCGATGGGCTTTCGCGTGCTCGATGGGCCGGAAGTGGAAACCGATTACTACAACTTTGACGCGCTCAATATTCCGGCTGACCATCCCGCGCGCGACATGCAGGACACTTTCTGGATGACCGACGGCCACCTACTGCGCACACATACGTCGCCGGTGCAGGTAAGAGCGTTGCAGAAATATGGCGCGCCTATGCGGATGATCGCGCCAGGTCGCGTCTTCCGCAATGAAGAAGTGGACGCCTCGCACGAGCACACGTTCTATCAGGTTGAAGGCATGATGGTGGACCGCGATGTTTCCGTCAGCCACCTGATTTATTTCATGCAGACGCTGCTCAGCTCGGTGTTCGGACGCAAAGTGACCGTACGCCTGCGTCCCGGCTACTTCCCTTTTGTGGAACCCGGCTTTGAGCTCGACATCCAATGCCTGATCTGCGGCGGCAACGGCTGCGCGGTATGCAAGCAGAGCGGATGGGTGGAGCTGCTGCCGTGCGGGCTGGTGCATCCCAACGTGATCTCCAACTGCGGACTCGATCCGCAGGAGTGGAACGGATTTGCTTTTGGCCTGGGGCTGACGCGCCTGGCCATGATGCGCTATGCGATTGACGATATACGCCTGCTGCAAAGCGGCGATTTGCGTTTCCTGAATCAGTTTTAGATGGTTCATTTGATTTAGGTACGTCATCCCGAACCTCGTAAACGAGCGCGCGCTTTCATCAGCGCGTGAGTAGAGGTGAGGGACCTTGTGTTTGTTTTTTTAAACGGACTTTTTGATCTATGAAGTTTTCTTACAACTGGCTTCGCGAGCTTGTCCCCGGCCTGAAAATGGACGTGACGACGCTCGCCCAGCAAATCACCATGAAGACTGCCGAATGCGAAGGCGTACACGATCCCGGCGCGTTCGCCGGCGCAAGCGTAGCCGCCGTTGCCAGCGCAGAAAACTCCGAGCCCGACTCCATCATTGAGATCGATAATAAATCTCTGACGAACCGCCCTGATCTCTGGGGACATCTCGGCATGGCGCGCGAAGTTGCTGCTATCGCCGGCCTGAGCGTGGCTGATCCAGTTGAAGATTTGCCCGCCGCCGCAAGCAAAGGCGATCTCTCCATTACGATTGAAGATGCGGCGCTCTGCGCGCGCTTCAGCGGACAGCGCGTAGAGAGCGTAAAGGTTGCGCCCTCGCCGCTGTGGATGCAATATCGCCTCAACTCGCTCGGTGTAAACCCCATCAACAATCTTGTGGATGTAACGAACTACGTTCTATGCGAACTCGGCCAGCCCATGCACGCTTATGACGCCGACTTGCTTGGGGACACGATTGTTGTCCGCGCGGCGCGCAAAGGCGAGTCGATTCTGGCGTTGAACGGCGAGAAGTATTCGCTGAGCCCGGAAGATATCGTCATTGCCGACGCGCATAAGCCCGTCGGCATTGCCGGAATCATTGGCGGCAATGATACAGCGATTCGCGGTACAACAAAGCGTATCGTCCTGGAAGCGGCAAATTTTCCCGCAGCCCAGGTGCGCAAATCTTCTTCGCGGCTCAAACTCCGCACTGACGCGTCCATGCGCTTTGAAAAAGGCCAGGATCCGGAAAATACCGTTCGCGCGCTGGCCCGCGCCGTTGAGCTGCTGAAGCAGATTTCACCCGATTGCCAGGCCGCTCCCCCAATCGACGTTTACGCGCGCAGGACAACGCCGCCCAAAATCCAGCTCGATATCGATTGGGCAGAACGCAAGCTGGGCCGCAAGCTCTCCACCGAAGAAGTTATCACCATTTTCAAATCGCTCGTCTTCGGCGTGGAACAACTCGACGCACGCAAACTTCTGCTCACGGTCCCCAAGCTGGCGTGCGACGAAAGATATTTCCATCCCAGAAGATCTGGTGGAAGAAATTGGACGCATGGTCGGCTACGCATCCATCGTCCCGCAGGCGCCTGCTGTTCTGGCCGCGCCCACCCCGCGCAACCTCGACCATGAACAGCATCGCGCCATTCGCGCCGCCATGGTTGGGCAGGGATTTACTGAAGTCTCCAACTACTCTTTCATCTCTGACGCGGAAGCGGCGATGTTTGGCTACTCGACAGACAAGCTGTTGCAAGTTGCGAACCCGATCATTGCCGATCAGAAATACATGCGTCCCGCGCTACTGCCGGGGATTCGCCGCAACCTCGCGGACAACAGCCGCTACTTCACTGATTTTCGGCTGTTCGAAATTGGCCGCGCTTACAGCAAAACTGCTGACGGTGTTCCAAAGGAACGCACGCATCTGATGGCTGCGATCTATGGCCGCGAGACCAACGGCGCGAACCTGCTGGAGATGAAACGTGTTGCACAGTATCTTGCTGCCGCTTACAAGGTTGTTCCTGCAAAAGCCCATAGCAAAATCATGCATCCTGAGCGTGCAGCGCATATTGAAGTTGGTGGCCAGGGTGTGGGAAATCTTTATGAACTGCACCCTTCGCTGCTGGACCGCGGCCGGGCCGCAATCCTAGATCTTGATCTGGATGCGCTGCAAACTCTGCCTTCACAGCGCCAGGCGTATCATCCGCTACGCCGCTTCCCCACCAGCAGCTTCGATCTTTCGATTGTGGCGCCCGCGCAGACGCTCGTCGCTGATCTCGAAAGCAAGCTGCGCCATCTTGCGGGCAACGGCTTGGTCTCGCTTCAGTTTCTGCTCATCTTCCCTCTGCCGCCGGACAAGAAAAGCGTCTCCTTCCGCTCTGACTCTCGGCGCCGACGATCGCACGCTCACCGCCGACGAAGTTACGCGCACCCGTGAAAAAATAGTCGAGGGAATCAAAGCCGCTGGATACGACTTGCGGGAATAAGCGAGAGTGCTACCGCATTCTCGTCACGATCGCCTCTGCAAATCTTTTCGCGGCACCTTCCGCAAGTCCCAGAAATAACTCCGGCTCAATCAACTCCAACTCCATCAGCACCAGCTTGCCTTCTCGTGCCACCGCGTCAATCCGGCAATAGAGCGAATCACGCACTTGCGGCACTGCTGCGGCAATCTGGTTCGCCTGATCGAGCAGCGCAGCCGTTGGGGTAAATATCTCAGCCGACCCGCCGTGTTCCTGCTGTACGCGAAAATCGCCGGCTGCCGGTCGCTTCAGCACAGCATGGCTAAAAACGCCGTCTATATAAACATATGAAATCTCGCCCTGCGTTTGAATCTCCGGAATGAACTTCTGGATCAGGAACGCCCCGCTGCCCATCTGCTGCGCCAACTCTGCATCCGAGGGTAGGGCTGTGCCATCCATCAACCACGTCTTATGCGCGGAAGCCGAGACAGCAGGCTTCATCACGATCTTCCGCCAGTTGCTCGATCTGCGACGCTCGGCCGTGCCAACTTGCGCTGCCCATTGACGAATATCGTCGGCGCGATCTCGATTCCCTGCTGCTCCAGCTCTCGCAGATAAAACTTGTTTCTGTTCCAGAGAACTGTCTCAAGGTCATTCAGCACGGGGACTTCGCTCGCGGTGCGCCGCAGCCATTCTGTAAATTCTGCGCCGCGCAGATGATAGTCCCAGCATGAACGTAAAACCACAAGATCAAATTGGCTGAAGTCGAAGCTCGAACTTCGCCAGTCAATGATTTGTGTTTCCAGGCCGGCCATTGCCAGATGCGGAAGCATCAGCCGCTCGCTCGCCGCGCCCTGCGGGAGGCCGCTCCAGGTAATCAGCGCAAGTCTATTTTTCATCGATAGAGTCAGAACCGGCGGCCGCTATATTCTTTGCAAGTCAGCTACCGTGCGCTCGTTATGCACGTTGCCCGTATTAAGCGTGGTCGCTGGCTCAAACAGGATCACGTGCGTTTCCTCCAGCGTGTACGGCATGTGCTCGGTGCCGTGAGGGACAACAATAAACTCGCCCGGACGGATCGGGTCATCGTGCTCCTGGCCTTCAGCGTCGCGCCACTTCATATGCAGTTCGCCCTTTGTCACCATAAACATCTCATCTTCAGCTTCATGATGGTGCCACATGAACTCGCCTTGCACTTTGACCAGCTTTACCTGAAAGTTGTTTAGCTCACCCACAATCTTGGGGCTGAAACGTTCTTGAAATGTTGAGAACTTTTGCGCCAGGTTGACGACCTGCATGATCCCTACTCCTCCGGCTGACCTGCCACTAAGCAGGCAGCAGACTCACAATATCTTACGGTGCTTGGATTGCGCGGCTCAGCGATTGGATTCAGTCGCACAGCGAACGCTGTTACCGGCGAAATCTGGCAAGGCTTCGACCCGATTCTACGCCTTCTCTGCGATGGTGACGGGAATCTCCGACATGCTAGAGCCAACCTTTCATCCTCGCGATGCGCGCGGCTTCTACTCTATTACTGGCGCCAAGCTTACTCATCGCTTCAGAAAGATAGTTGCGCACGGTGCCTTCCGAGAGATGAAGGCTGGCAGCGATCTCGGCACTGCTGGCGCCGTCAGCGGCCTGGCGCAAGATCTGGCGTTCACGGTCGCTCAGCGGATCGGCTTCCGTCCATGCTTCGGTGGACAGTTCGGGATCGATCACACGAAGGCCGGACTTGACGCGGCGAATCGCGTCGGCCAGTGCAGCGGCAGGAGAATCCTTGAGCAGATAGCCCGCGGCGCCGGCCTCCATGGCCCGGCGCAGATACCCGGCGCGAGCGAAAGTGGTAAGAATGATCACGCGTGACGAAGCGCCCTGCCGCTTCAATTCGGCGGCAACCTCCAGGCCGCTCATTTCCGGCATTTCAATGTCAGTGAGCAGCAGGTCGGGTTTCTGCTGCAGGGTAAGTTGCAACGCCTCTTTGCCATTGTGGGCCTGGCCCACAACGCGAATGTCGGGCTCGATTTCAAGCAGCGCAGCCAGCGCGCCCAGCACCATGCTCTGGTCTTCGGCAATGACAACGCGGATACTCATAAGGCCAAGAATTGAACGCGACCTCTCACTTCACCGGCAGAGTAATGACCAGGCGCGTACCCGACGAGATTTCGCGCTGGAGTTTGCCGCCCAGGGATTCCACGCGGTGACGCATTCCGGTCAGTCCTATCCCTTCCGGAGACATGCGGCCACAACCATCGTCTTTGATCTCCAGTTCACAGCCACCCTCGACAAGACGTAAACGCAAACCGCAATAGCTTGCCTTGGCGTGACGGATCACGTTGGTTACGGCTTCTCGCAGCGCCAGAGCCAGGACACCTTCATGCGATGGAGGGATATTCGTGGTCGCGAAGTCGCATTCCACACTCACTCCGGCCGCCTTCAAGGTGGTAGTAGCCTGCTCCGCCTCCGCCTTCAGGCTGAGAGATTGATAGCCCCGCACCGTGCTGCGTACCTGGGCAAGTGCGTCGCGGGAGATGCGTTCCACGTCCTTGATCTCCTGCACGGCACGGCCTGGGTCTCGCTCCGCCAGTTTTGCCGCCAGCTCTGACTTCAAGACGATCACGGAGAGCGTATGTCCGAGCACGTCATGCAAATCGCGGGCAATGCGCTCTCGCTCAGCGACCTTGGCCAGGTGCTCCACTTCTTCCTGGGCCATCAGCAACTTTTTGTTGTCCCGACCACGTTGCCTGAAATGAATGTTGATGGAGCCGATCAGGATGGAAAAAACCGTAGCCGGAATCCAGAAGTACGGCGGCAAGCGGAAGATCACCGTTTCCAATCCAATGGCGACGAGCACCAGTGGCAAGATGCGCACGGCGAAACCAGTATCTCCCGTGGAGGCGACAAAAGCCGCTGCGTAAATAAAATAGACCGACGCGCCCGGATTCATGGGAGCCGAGACCATGCCGAGCAGAGTGATCGCCGCAATAATCCAAAGCAGTTTTTTGCCCTGTATCCAGTAGCCCCAGAAGTACAGGCCCAGGAAAACGATCATACCGGCAATCGTGGGCGCCCAGAACCTGGATGAAGTCTGGCCGCTCGCGTATCCAAAGAACGGAACGCTGGCCAGATAGATGAGCCAGGCGTATGGCGTCCAGCCGATGTCCTTGTTTTCAGGCAGTAGTCGCATGGGCAATTTCAGGCGTTCACTTTCACATCATCGCGGCTAAAACCGCGCAGCGCAAGCAAAAGAAATAGCACGGTAAAAGCCACCAGTGCCGCCCAATGCGGCGCAGAGCTGCCGGACCCGCCGAAGCCAACCTGCTTTAAGGCAAGCTGGTTAAGGTGATACGGTGGCAGGAAGGGCGCAACGTGCTGCAGAAACTTAGGCAATACCGGCAAGGGCAACCATAGGCCGGAACAGAATGACATCGGCAGAAACAGGATGTTCACTATTGCCGGGGCCGCATTCGGCGCGGCGTAACAGCCTATCACCAGTCCCAGGGCGCAGAATGGAATCGAGCCAACAATCATGATGCCCATGAGTCTTAGGAATACGAAGATCGGCAGATGCACGCCGCCGAACAACGTTCCCAAGATAAACAGTAATGTAACGATGATCACGCTGAAGACGATGCTCATGGCGGTTTTCGCCACAAGGTACGCCAGTGGCGGCATGGGACTGGCACGTTTCACTTGCAGCCAGCCATAGCCCCGTTCCATGGCAACGCCTGCGCCAAAACCAAACAGCGATGCGCCCATCACACCAACCGTCGAGTAGCTGGCTAGAAGATAGGTGGCCAGGTTCACCGGGCCAATGGCTTGTCTGCCTCCAAACGCGATGCCGAACATCACGTAGAAAAGTAGAGGGAATGCAAGCGTGGGAATCACGTAAGCCGGTTGTCGCAAAGTTTTGAGCAACTCATACTTTGCCTCACTGGCATAGGCGTGCAATGCCCTGTTCGCGGAAAAGCGTGGAATCTGTGCTGCGTAGCTGCTCATGCTGTTACCTCCTGTGCGGCCTGGTTGCCGGTTTCAACAATCTTGAGGAACGCCTCTTCCAGAGTGCTGTTGGAGACTTCCAATCCAGATAAGTGAGGGTCACGGATAAATAGTTCCCGCAACACTGGCTCCACTTGCGACGTGCGAATTTCCATTCTGCTCTCCTGTTCAGAGACGCTGCTGACGTCAGGGATCAATTCGATCTCACTGGGACGCAAGCGGGTGGAACAGCGGATTTTCCTTTGCGCCGTGCGCGCTTTGATCTCCGCGGATGTTCCTTCGGCCACGATCACACCGTGATTCAGAACCACAACTCGGTGCGCCAGCGCGTCCACTTCTTCCAGGTAGTGCGTGGTCAGTACCACAGTGCGACCTTGTTGAATCAACCGGCGGATCTGCTGCCAGATCAGGTGGCGGGTGCCGATATCGAGCCCGACCGTGGGTTCGTCAAGAAAGAGAAGGTCGGGATTGCCGCAGATGGCCAGCGCAAACAAGACCCGCTGCTTCTGTCCGCCTGAGAGCGCACCAAACAGCCGGTTCTCCATTCCTTCCAATCCGGCGGCCTCGAGCGTTGACTGCAATGAAAGGGGACTGGAGTAATAGCTGCGGAAAAGGTTGATGTGCTCTTTTACCTTCAGGGTCTCCGGCACCTTGGCCACCTGAAGCATGGCGCCGACGCGTCCCCGGGCCGACGCGTAACGTGGGTCATGGCCGAACACCGTTGCCTTGCCAGAACCGGGCTTGGTCAGGCCCAGCAGCAGGCGGACGGCGGTGGTCTTGCCCGCGCCGTTCGGCCCCAGCACTGCAAGCAACTCGCCGGCACGCACGTTCAGGCTGACATCGTGAAGTGCGGTGACCTCTGCGTATTTCTTTGTAACGGCGGCCAATGAAGCCACGGTTGATTCATTCGTTTGCATTTCAGCTCTCCTTTGTCTTATTTCAGCGGAGTTGAGGGGTTACTCTAGCCGCACATTGTCGATCGGCAGCATGAAGTGTTCCGATGCCCCTTGGGCATAACGTGAGTTCCATCAAAGATCCGCACATTGCTTATCGCAAATTCGTTGTTGCTCCCCGAGGTCGTCTGGCCAAACGGGACCAGACCGCTGGAGAGCAAAAAAATGCCGGCTTTTAGCGCCGATGAACAACGACAAATGAAATCTTTTGTGCGCACATCAGAACGCTCCTCAATTGGTCTGCAAGGTCAGTATGAGGGCGAATGTGGGAAGAGGTAAGTGAGGGATGTCATCTTTCGCGGATGACAATTGTCATAGCGGGAACATCTTCAGATGACGGGCGAGACTGAGTACTCGCGTCATGCGACGGCCGGATTTTCAGTGCAGGAGCATCATGAAGATGTCAGGCGAGCTAATCCAGGATTTGCAGCAACGTGGTAGAACGGCAGGTTTCTACAACGGTTTCGATAGCCCCTCATTTTTGGCGTCTCCAGTGCGCTGTTTTGGAAATACTCCGCCCCGAACAGGCATGGAAAGCAAGGTATCGCTGCTCCGTCGTTCGCTTGTGATTTTTTGCAGCAATTCCGTCAGGAAAAGAAGGATGGGAGGATCGGTTTGCAAGGGCGGCCGCAGAAGCAAGTCTGTGTCACCACAGACGCTATCTCCGCATACGCGTACAGGTCTTGCGCCGGCTCGCAAAGCCGAATTGGGGCAGAGATACTCATGTGGCTGGATTGGGAGTTCCAGTCCCAGCGCAAAGAGAAATGATTTTCCTTGAGGAACATCGTTCAGCTGGAAATCGCCATTCGGTGCGGCGATCGTACAGGCCAGCGGATTGGACTGCGGAATAGGCGTCGCGAATAGGCCGACACAAACCAGCCCCCTGAACCCGCTCGGCATAATCACATGTCCGGAAAAGCTGGGTCCCGGAGGAAACCCCGTGCGTGGTTCCGGCAAGCCGCTGCGGGCGTGGATTACATGCCGCGTCGATTGCGACATCAGGCGAAATTGTTGTGGTGAAATGCCAAAAGAGCCGGTAAATCTTCGCGTGAAAGTTCCCACGCTGCTGTAGCCCACGTCATAGCAAATGTCTATGACCTTGCGGCGGGTGTGCAGGAGCAGCGTCCGCGCTACATCCAGGCGCAGAGCGGAAAGAAAATGCAACGGCGGTAGGCCAGTGACACTGCGAAAAGTCCGCGTGAAATGATACGGACTGGCAAAGCCGATTCTGGCCAGCGACCGGAGCGACAGGGGCTGGTCAATCCTGCAGCGCATCGCGGTAATGGCACGCTTTACTGATTCGTGGTGCAGCCTCGTTGTTGATTCACGTACCACCGCCGAATCCATATGCTTATCCTTTCCGCGCTACTCGCACACGCATCGTCACCTTTGGCATGGAATGGGCTCAACGAACCCTGCCAGGGCCCGGCGCAGGCACTCCGGAACCGGCGTTGGCGTAAGATGACCTTCATAGCGGCGCATGCACGCTATCTGTTGTTCTCCGCGCGCCACCAGCACCGGCTGCGGCGCTTCCCGCCAGTATTCGAAACGCATTGTGATTCTGTTCTGATGCATGTCTTCCAGAAACATCCGCACCGCCACCTCATCAAAGGCCTTCACTTCATCCAGAAAGTTGCATGAGCAATGCAGAGTAACCAAGGCAAGCCCGTCCTCCAGTTGCTGAAGAATTTCAGGAGCATGTTCTCTCAGGAAATATTCCCGCGCTCTTCCCTGCCAATGGAAATAATTAGTGAAGTACACATTACCCGTGAGATTAGTTTCTTCGAACCCAACAACCTGCTTGTATTCATAAAACTTCATGGCGCCTGCCGGTGACAAAGGCAAATGCAAATCCATCTTTCCATCCCTGAATGAATGTTCTAAAAGTCGCGGCACGCAATTCTCCTGACGAAAGCACGGTCCAGCCATCCGCAGTCCGGGTCTTAATTTGAAGATGCTGGTCGAAGGCGGCGACGCATTTTCTCAGGCTCTCTTTCAAAGCCCAGACTTGCGTGGCCGCGTCTTGCATCGGAATTTTGCTCTCAGTCGCAATCATCTGCGCCACCGACAGCCACTGCTCGCCCAGCAATCCGATCCATGACGCCTCGTCGCGATTTGTACACTGCTCCAGATCGCAACCCACCGGTAGTGGCGAGCGCGCGGTGAGAACCAAATTTTCGCAGTGCGAGCGGGAAAGTTGTATGTCCGGATGTGCGCATTCTTCCGGTTTCCCGTCTGGCCGATGACAAAGACCAACAGACTCTTCATCGCCTGCGGTGATCCGTAGAGCAATACGCAACCCCGTCGAGGGCAGGATCTCCGCAAGCCGCCGCTCAAAATAGGGTGCAAGCAAGGCTGCTGGCCAGGGTCGTTGTGTTTCAATAGGAGCCACGGCATGCAGCCTTAATCCACCCCAGCGCTCAACAAGCCGGCCTTCTGAATCTTCGACCTTTATGTCGTAAACAAAATCATCGCCGTGCTGCTCGCGTTCTTCAGCAGTAACAATCGCGGACTCAGTTGTCCATGTTGCGCTGGTGGCAACGGAATCCACCCCTGTAGGAAGTACGGTTTTGTGTGGGATACAAGCCTGGACACAATGGATGACTGCGTCCCGCGACGCGGCATTACCCAGCAGCATATCGCCGGGAAGATAACGCGCAAACCACGACTGCTTTTCAGAACCGCTGATGCCCGCAACACATCGTCTGGCTTCCAGTTCATGGTATGCCGTGATACGACGAAAACGCCCCTGATGGAAAAGAATGCGGCCGTACAAGTCGCCGTCAGGATTGAGTGAGAGTATTTTTTGTTGTGTCACTTCGGTCGCGACCGGTTCCGTATGGCGGTCCGAATCAACGCCGAAAATACACTCGCCCATAAAGTGATCTACCAGAAACGACGTGGTAGAACTGCGCACCACCACAGCAATCACCCCGGGTTGTCGGCGGACGGCGGCTATGCGCAACACAAAAGATTTGTTTCTGGGAACGACAATGGGACGGTCGAAGCGCAGATTGCGGAAGCTGGGCGCCTGTTTGGTCTCTTCGAGCGAGCTCGCCACCTGCGCCATCGCCTCCATGCCCAGAACCGCCGGGAAGATCTGGTCTCCCTGAAAGCAGTGTTCTTTCAGGTAAGGATCCGTATCGGCGGAAATCTCCGCTTCGGCAATTAACTCGATGCCGGGATAGTGCAGGCGCACATTTTCCAAAAACCGCAAGATCGGCAACTCAGAATCGCCAAAGCGAAGTGTGGGCAGGTTGCCAGTTCGCGAAGTTATGATGCAGGAAGTCGGAGCTGTTTCCCAGGCAAGCAGTTCCGGCAAATAGGTAAGAGCTTGATCCAACGGCAGCGGCGTGATCCCTTGTTGCTGCAAGGACTCCAGAACGCCCAGACGTTGGCCCATTCCCACGCCGGCCCAGACTGACCATTCCAGATTCAAACAACGGCAAGCAGCATGCTGCCGCTGCCACTCTTCAACTTCCATCCGCAGCCATTCATTGGCGAGCCCGTAATGGCCTTCGCCCCGCAGGCCGGTTCGCCCTATGATCGAGCCGAAGGTGAGCAGCAGATGAAGCTTGTTCTGGTCCAGCGCTTTCAGCATATTGCGCAGAGCGATCAGCTTCACTTCCAATGTCGCGCGCAAGTCGCGTTCGGTTATTTCTTCCAACTGTGCAGGATTATTAATTCCAGCTCCATGCAATACGGCTGTAACGGTTCCCATCTCCGCCTGGATGAGATGGATTGTCTCAAGGGCAACCATTTCGTCGGTCAGATCGGCGGGAAAATATTCAAACACTACGCCGGCGTTGCGAAAGCGCTGAAGATTGTTCTGGAGTTCCTTATCGCGCTCAGGATGCGAACGTCCCAACAAAGCCAGACGGCATCCGGAAGATCGGGCCAGGGTGAGAGCACACTCAGCGGTTATTCCTTTGCCGCCTCCCGAAACCAGCAGCAAGTCGCCGGCGCCCAGAACGCTAGCGGTATCGTTGCGTTCGGGCCAAAGCACCTTCAACCTGGGTTCACGGCGAATCCCATTCGCGTCATAACTCACTTCAGTGAAGCCAGACGCGGCCATCGCTTCGCTCGCCACCAATTCAGCGGTTTGCGAGGAGAGCTCTGAAACATTCACCACGGTCACAGCGATTTCCGGATTCTCAAGAAACAATGAACGAGCCAGGGCCCCAGCAGTGCCGCCATGCTGGACAAAGACAACTTGTTCAACCTTTTGTTTCACACCCCACTGCACCGAGCGCAACAAGAATTCCGCCGAATCTGTTGTTCGCCCATCCGGCACGCAGCAAACCGCTCCGTTACCCGAAACAAATTCAAGATGCTGAGCCAGCGCTATCGTAAAAGGACTTTGTTCCATCCCCATTACTTGCCACTGTCCCGATCCATGCCTGTGCGCATGTCGTAGCGGCTTTTCCACCAACTCTACTCCCAAGGTTCTTATCCACGACTCTGCTCCAGCCGGATTTCTGTGCTCGCTACGAGAAGGCGTACGATGCCGGCTCTGTTCCAGAATTTCCGCAGCCTCCTGCAGCGTTGCATTCGTGAACTCCGCCGGAGAGACAGGCGCGAGCGATCCTGACTGCGCCGCGGCTTCCAATACGATTTGACTGATGCTGATCGAATTGAGATGAAGATCATCCAGGAATCGGTTTTCAGCCTGAATCATTTCAAGCGGAAGTTGCGTCCGTTGTGCCACCAACCTGCGCAATGTTTCCAGTAAGGAGATTTCTCCGGCGGGCGCGACAACAGGCAGAGATTTGCCAGCCGCCGGAGAAATGGGTGCAACAGCATCGTGGAGCCTCGTTTCCGGGATGGCTTCGCATGGATTGAAGGCAAACAGGCGATAGCCGCCGGGACGAACTCCTTTGAAAACGAACGCACCTCGGCTATCGGTTTGGGAAAAACGATAATCCTGTGCCGAAAGCCGTAGCTCAGGCTCCACGGGCACAAGAACTACAGTGGCCTGGCTTGGTTCTCCGTCTTTTCCCGCAACGCCGGATACCTGGGCTCCATTCTCACCCAAGACTATGCGCAACGGTCCTCGCGCGCCGGCAGGCAGGTTCACTTGTCCGCCTGCAGCGCGAATATCACCGAAGGTTGCGCTCTTGATCCAAACACTTTCCGGCAAATGCTCCACGGAGAGTACCCACATACCCGGCACTACTCCAGAAAGAAAAACACTTCCATCCGAACTGACGTTGCCCGCAGGTGGTGGACCAGCAAGCAGACCTTCAATTGGTAGAAGGCGCACCAGCAAATTGGGAGGAAGCGGCGAAGCGTTTTCCATCAATACGCTCCCGTGAGCTGCAATAGCTGGCGCCAGCGGCAGTGACACGTCTTCAGTTGGCACGCCTGCCGTTATTTCCACGCGCGCCCTCGCGGAAAAAACTTCTCCTTTGATCAATTGAGACGCGATCAGAAAGTATGATCCTGGGGCAACACGTCTTATTTCAAATTTTCCTGTATCGGGATCCACCGTGGCCGTTGATCGATCAACGTAAGAGGCGAAGCCACGGTCATCGTGAGCAAGAACAACCTGCACCTGGTTTTGGCCAGGTTTCAGGGGACCCAACACGCGCCCGCGCAGCGTAGCTGCGCGAATGCTTTGCAGACGAAAATCTATTTGCTGAATGTCGCCGCCTTCAGGCACAGGAACTGCCGATGCAGACTCCAGTTCAAGCGCTCCTGGATAATAGAGAGGCGCATAAGCATCTTGAACCTCGGGGACAAGCGCACCTGTCTCCAACGGATGAGAGAGCGGCGCACCTTTTGGCGTAGCAAGAATGAAATAGCGGTCGGCGGGAAGATCATAACAGCGGTACTCACCGCGATCGTTGGAACTGGCGCCCGCCACGGGAATAAGCTGTCGCACACCGCTTGAATAGCTCACGCGCATTATCTGAATGCCCACGCCCTGTAAAGGATCTCCATCTTGATCGAAAACGCGGCCGGAAATAGCGCCTAATGGAGTGATTCGAAATACCAGATCGTGAAGCTCCTGGCTTGGTGCAACGGTCAAAACGCTGCCAGTCCCCTCTGGGACCGGTGAGCCATAGTTCTGGCGCGCAAACCCCTCACGCTCCACCCATAAACGGTACGAACCGGGCCTCAGTTCAAGCTGAAAATGGCCTTGCAGGTCCGTATCCCTGCTAATGGGCGAAGCAGCCGGCTCACCACCGGAAGCAATTCTGGTGTAAATAACGTGCGCTCCTTTCACGGGCGCGCCAGTGAGTTTGTTTGTCACAAATCCTTCTATCGGCACCACAGTTTCAGAGGAAAGCGCTCGAGCGAGTAGGCCGATCAGAAGGACGAGCAAAAGAGAGGGATATCGCGTGAGTCCAAACATGCTAGTAAATCCCGCGCCATCATAAGTGCCTGAAAAATATTGGCTCCTCAGGTAGGACTCGAACCTACAACCCTCCGGTTAACAGCCGGATGCTCTGCCATTGAGCTACTGAGGAGTGGGCAAACAAGCTACCTGTGAGAAAGGCAGCTGATTGAATTGTCTTCTTCAAAATAGCATGCAATCGGCGCATTTAGCAATGTGAATTCCGGCGTCTGAAGCGCTAAGAAATGGCACAAATAACGGGAGCTCCTCAGCAACACCTTACGAGAATCGTTAATGTAAAATTGCGTTACAAGCAAGGCCATCAACGCGAAATTGTTCGCAGTGAACCTGCGCTGATGCTCCTCCATACCCCATGAACAAAGAATCCAAATCTCCAGGTTTGAAGCCGGCCGCTCCTCCTAAAGCCACTGTCGCAACCGTCATTGATGATTACCATGGGCAGCGCATTGCTGATCCCTACCGCTGGCTGGAGGCTTCCGCCACACCGGAGACCCGCCGGTTTGTTGAGGAGCAGAACACATATACGCGCAGCGTGCTGGAAAATATTCCCGATTGTGACGAACTGCGCCGACGCGTGGAACAGCTCTTGACCATCGGCCGAGTGGCGTCGCCTCGGATCGGCGGCAACAACTATTTTTACGAGCGACGCGATGGCCGGCAGAACCAGGCGGTCGTTTATGTGCGTGAGGGGCGCAACCGGAAAGAGCGTTCATTGATCGACGTAAACGATCTTGCGCCGGACGGCACGATTGCCCTCGACTGGTGGTATCCCTCCGAAGACGGCAAGTACGTTGCGTTCGGCACGTCGCCCAACGGATCAGAGCTCAGCATGCTGCAGGTGATCGAAGTGGGAAGCGGGAAGCTGCTGGCGGAAAAAATTGAGCGCACCCGCGCAGCCAGCGTGGCGTGGCTGCCCGACAGTTCGGGCTTCTATTACACACGCTATCCGCGCCCAGGCGACGTCCCTGCCGGACAAGAGATGTATAACCGGCGTGTCTTCCTCCATCAGCTAAGTTCTAATAACAATGCCAGCGGCATGCATGATCCTCTGATCTTTCCCGGCGATGGAGAGACGCTGGCGCCGCAGCAATGGCCTAATGTCTCCATTTCGAATGACGGTCGTTGGTTGCTGGTGGACGTGAGCGAAGGCTGGACGAGGACAGATCTCTACCTGAAAGACCTTTCTGCGCCGGACAGAATATTCCAGCGCCTCACCACTGGCGGAAACTATCTTTACCACGGTGAAATACTCGACGGCCAGCTCTACATCACGACCAATGAAGGCGCGCCGCGCTTCCGCGTCTTTAAAGCCAGTTGCGCAGCCCCTGATCGCGCAAACTGGCAAGAGATAATCCCGGAATCTGACGCGGTTATTGAAGGCCGGGCCGTCATCATCGGCAAAAAGCTGTTCTTGCATTCCATGCAGAATGCCAGCTCGCAACTCAGCATCTTCGATCTCCAGGGCAAGCTGGTGGCGAAGGTGGCAATGCCCGCGCTGGGCAGCATCTTTGATCTTGGCGGCAACTGGAATAGCGACACGGGCTTTTTCGGATTTGTGTCTTACGCGATCCCGCCAACTGTTTTTGAAGTCAGTCTCAGCGGCCAGACCACGGAGTGGGCGCGCGTGGAATCAGGGATTGATCCCGCGCATTACCAGGTAGAGCAACTCTGGTTCAACTCAAAAGATGGAACGCGTGTGCCGATGTTTATGGTAAGCAAAAAGGGCCTGACGAGAAATGGCCGTGCTCCCACACTGCTCTCCGGATATGGCGGCTTCAATGTTGGACGCACACCCTTTTTTAATCGTAATGTGATGTTGCTACTGCTGGAACAAGGCGGGATTTACGTTGACGTGCAGTTGCGCGGCGGGAATGAATTTGGGGAACACTGGCATCGAGATGGCATGCTGGACAAGAAACAAAACGTCTTTGACGACTTCATCGCCGCCGCCGAACATTTGATCGCCGAGAAATATACTGACGCGGCACACCTGGCCATCCAGGGCGGCAGCAATGGCGGATTACTGATGGGCGCCGCGCTTACGCAACGGCCAGACTTGTTCCGTGCTGTGGTCTGCCAAGTGCCACTGCTCGACATGCTGCGTTACCAGAACTTTCAGATCGCCAAACTCTGGATTCCCGAATACGGATCGTCGGACGATCCAAAGCAGTTCGAATATCTTCGCGCCTATTCTCCTTATCACCGTGTGAAATCAGGGACGCTCTATCCCGCCGTCCTGTTCATGACGGCCGAAAGCGATACGCGCGTTGATCCCATGCACGCAGTCAAGATGGCGGCGCTTCTTCAGGCCGAGGCTGCCAACGGTCAGGAACGGCCGATCCTGTTGCGGGTGGATGCCAAGGCCGGACACGGTGTGGGCAAGCCAATTGCAAAACTGGTGGACGATGCCGTGGATGTGTGGAGCTTTTTGTTCTGGCAGCTGGGGATAACGTTGTCGCCAGCAAACTAAAAGGAGCCGAATGGGCTCCTTTTACCTTAAACCCAACCTAAGATTTAGCTCGCACTCAACGGCTGCGTCAGCCGGAAGCCGAGTCGGCGCTCCGCTACAAATCCGACTTCTTTTTTCCCGGTGGCATAAGCAGCGGTTGTGCCTCCTCCTGTGCCTACCGTGGATCCGATTGCTGCGCCTTTGCCGCCGTCAATCAAAGCACCGAGCAGCGCACCACCGCCAGCTCCGCCGCCAATGAACGCCAGGTTGCGCTTTTTGTAACTGCCCCCACTCACGAATACGCTATTGGTTTGCAAAGGCACAGTCTTGCCATTCAGCGTGATGGATGAAAGGGTTATCCGCAGATAGCCGGCACTATGCATGTGCCCGGAGTCACGGGCTGCAACAACTTTGCCGGTAACAGCGGCCCCGTTCGGCGCCAGTGTTTGTCCATCGACCACCAGAGGCTCATCCAGCTCAGCGGAAAAGTTCTGACCGGATTGCGCCGTTGCGCTGGAAATGGACTGCTGCAATCGCACGTAAATAGCAGTGTTCGCGGGGACCACCAGCGTCTTGCCTTCAGAAAATGGCAATTGCTGTGGCGGAGTTGCCGGCGTGTCAACTGCTACGGTAGGCGGTTGCGCGCCCACGCCGCAACCAGCTGCTAGTCCCGCTAGAACCAGCAGAGTCAGAAATAATGAATTGCTCTTCATGCGCGTACCCCGGCAGTGTGGGGGTCACCGCCAATAATAGATAACTGCACGGCTACTGCCAAAGAACTGCCTTTATTTTCTTGAGCTTGGACGGTTAAAACCCTGAAAAGCGTGTAGTTTTTACCGCTATGAGAGTAGCTGTTTCGTGAGCAGATAACCGTTATCTCGTCCCGTTTGTAGAAGCCCTATCTGCCATCGCGGTAACTTCAGGTTGGATTACCACACCATCAAAGGCCGTGGTTCCCACCAGTCGGCCGTGGGTAACACGCAGGTTTCGCACACGCCATCCGGCGCTGATGGCATTCCATGTCCGGCCATTGTCTCCAGATTCGAATACATTGGTGGAGCTTCCACTTGTCACCAGGACCCGATGATTGTCATCGTCGAACTGGACAGTCTGGATATTGGCCAGGTGCAGCGACGAAACTCTTTTCCATGAATCGCCGGCGTCGGTACTGCGGAACAATCCCGTACGCGCCGCGATCCAGACGTCGCCGCTGTTGTCGACGGCAACAGCGTTAATGTCAAAATCGGGTTCAAGCGGCTTGGTTGGCAACCAGCTTTCACCACCGCTAACGGAGATAGCCACGGTGTTTCGACCTGCAATCGCCACCACTTTGCCGGCAATGCTGATGCTCACAGGAACCCCGACACCAGGCAGCGATTCCGTCCGCCATGTTTCACCGGAATCCAAACTGACAAACAGGGCAGTGGATGTGGCGGCGAACCACCTTTCAGCCGACAACTCTAAAACGCTCACGCGTGGACCAAGTTCACTCGCTGCAGCCAGGCGTCCTGAATTATTTCTGGATCCTGTGGCTTGCCGCTTACTCGAAGGTAGATCACGCGGAATCCAGCGAGACGCGTTCTGACTTAGCGCGAAGATGCCATGGTCAGTGCCGGCGACCAGCGAGTTGTCTGCGGCTTGCCGAAGCACAAAAATATCGCGGCCGTCGAGCCCGTCGCTGTTCTGCTTCCAGGTTTGCCCGGCATCACGTGAGACAAAGACGCCGCCGAATTCCTTGTCATTGAGAACTCCGGCGTACAGCACAGCATTGTTGCTGCGGTCCACCAGTAATGCCGCTGCCTGCCGATGGGTAAATCCGCGGTTTGAAGCTGTAAAGGTCACGCCGCCATCATCGCTGGCCAGCACTCCACTGCGATCGGTGGCCAACAGCACGCGTGAAGAGTAGCGCGGATCGACCAGCACATCATTAATGATGATGTTGGAGCCGGTCATGTGTTTCCATGTCACGCCAGCGTCGGTGGTCTTCCACAAACCCTCGGTAGTTCCAGCATAGACAACATTGTGGTCTGTGGGGTCCATTTGCAGCATGCGCGTGCGCCGTGCGGAATAAGGAATGCCCTGGATCTTGCGGAAAAGTTCTCCGGCCGAATCACTGCGATAGATGCCGGAGCATGCGCTGATGAAAAGGTTCTCGGGATGCGATGGATCAATCACAATGGAAAAAACGTCTGAGTCGTCGATCACACCCTTCTTGATGCTATGCCAGGTTTTGCCGCCGTCTTCGGTCTTCCACGGCAGGTGCCAGGTGCCGGCATAAATCACGTCAGGATTCACCGGATCAATGGCGATGGACTCAATGTTTTTTATCTCGGCATGGTTTGCCGGCGATATTCTTTCAAAATTATGGCCGCCATCTCGGCTGCGGTAGATTCCGTCCAGCGCGCCAACCACCAGGACTTTTGGATTCGAAGCCGCCATGCTGAGCGCACGGAGGGATTTTCCATGCAGGTCAGCGACGATTTCCCAGGTTTTTCCCGCGTTATTGCTCCGATAGAGATCGCCATCGCTGTTCGGTAATTGCGCATTCCATGCAGCAACGAAAATATTTCTTGAATCGGAGGGATCAATAACGATGTGGTCCAGCACCATCTCCGCGGAGTTGCCGGGCCGGGCAAAGCGCGACCAGCTTGCTCCTTTGTCAGTGGAGAGATAAAGATTGCCCGCGCTGGTGCCGAGAAAAATGCGGTCTGGATCTTTGGGATCAATGGCAAGGCTGCGTACGTTGCCGCCGTCGGGACCGACCGGCTGCCACGATTGTTCCGCCGCAAGCGCGGCAGACATCCACAGCACAACAGCCAAAACCGGAATTGTTCGTATCGACGGCCGCATGAAGTAGTACATCTTTTCCCTGAAAATGAATGCAATGAGAGTGACATGATGATTGTGCTTCAACAAGTTACTGAAGGGCAATTGATTAAGAAAGTACAAGCCAGCAGCCGCTTGCGCTTGAGCTCGCGCAATCAAGGATTACCGGCAGAAAGATGCTGGGAATAAATTGAACGAGGAAAGATCGGCCGGATGAGTCGGAGAGCTCTGCGCGTAAATATCCCATGTCAAATCTGGACTTGGATAGGTAAGGTCTGCGCGCGCCTATGCATGCGCAACGCGCCGGAATCGGGTCTTCCACCTATTTTGCAGGTTTCTCGTTTGCTGGGACTTCCACTTTCAGCACGTGCAGAAGAATCTGCGTTCCCGAGTCGAGGTGGACGTTTTCAGTATTCGAGACGATCACTGGGCCTGGCGTACGGGGGCTTGGCACAGAGCTTAGGCTTAGGCCTTTAAGCCCTGTAACGCCCTGCGGCATCCCAACGCTCATCGGTTTACCATTTGGAACTGTTTCAGGAACGCCGGCAGAATTGGCGACATGGGGAGAAGCAGATTCCTTGATTGTCACTGGAGCCTGGGTTGTGATCGCGGAAAGGCTTGCCGATCCTCCACTGCCGCCCTGGCTACCCCCGCTCGACGACGCTCCGTTATTGCGCCCGGTCGGCACGGATCCGCGCGGTCCTGCTCCTGACATGGATGGCGGAAGCATCTGCGATGGCGAGTCGACAAGAGATTTTCTGACCACAGCCGGGGCCACAGCTTGAACAACAGCTTCAAAATTAATTTCGTGGTGCTTCAATAAAATTCTGTCAAAGACGATTCCCAGGCGGGATTCAGGCTGCCCACTGCCTCTCGCGCTCACTTCAGTGACATGACCGAGCAATTTGGTTTCGACAGGAATGATGACTTTGCCATGAGCCACAATATCCTGAGAAACTTCGGCCCGTACCTTGTCGCCCACTTTGAGTTTTTTTGCTTTGAGGGGCTTGGTTAACTCCACAAGCATGTATGAGCTTTTTGGCTTCGCCGTCTCCGCCCCAGCGCCAAGAGTGCCAGCGGCTTCTTTGGCTACGTCCGGTTTTGCTGTAGCAGGCGCTGTGACCGGCTTTTCTCCATTTGCAGCAGGGATGGTGGATTGAGCTTGCTGGACAGGACTGCCCTGTGTCATGGTCTGTTGCGTGCCAACTGAGTATGCCTTCGAACCAGGCCATACGGTCATCACTAAAACCGTGGCTGCGATCCAGTAGCTTTTCATTAGCTGCACCTCGAGAAGGGAAGCACCGGAAGCCCATCAATCTTGGCTACCATTGTGCAACTAAGTTTCGACAAAGTCCACCAAGCAAGAGATGGGGAATGCCCTACGACTGCAGAGTTAGGACATTACCCGTAGATGGAAGATCGCGGCGCCGGAGTTATCACGGGCCAGTTTGCCGAAGAAACAAGCGGCCAAGTTGGAACTTGACCGCTGAAAGAGTGGGTGTACTACTTGGCGGCTGCAGAACCTGTTACCTGCAAAATCATTTGGGTTCCGCCATCCAATTTGACGTTGCGGCTGGCCGAGCTGATCACAGAGCCCTGGGCGCTGCCTGCCGCTGCGGTGTTCAATGCTAAACCTTGCATTCCCACCACGCCGCGGGTCGCGGAGTTGAAAGTCCCATTTGCTGCAGCTGCGGTCGTTTGGTTGACCGAACCGTTTACGGCGCCCGTGGCCGAGTTTGTAACCGAGCCGGCGGTATTGCCCGCGCTCGATGTTGCAGAACCCAGCGTTGAAGGCGCACCGCCCCCAATACCGCCGATAGGAGCCAAGCCGCCACCACTACGTCCACCGCCCATAGAATTGCCACTGCCGCTGCCCATTCCCGACCCCAGATTGCCACCCTCGTCGCCCGTAGCAGAAAGCGTGCCTTGCACGGGGGGAGCAAGGGCCTGAATCACGCCGCTGAATGCCATTTCCTGTCCGCCTTTTAGGACCGCTTTATCAAAAACGACGCCCAACTTGGATTCAGCGTTCCCTTTGCTCTTGGCCTGGGCCTCAGTTACGTGACCCACCAGCTTTGTTCCTTTGTGCATCACAACATTGCCATTGGCTCTTGCGTCTTGCGTCAGTTTGGCCGTAACTTCGTCACCGGATTTTGCTTTTTTAGCATCGATCGACTTTGTGAGTTCCGCTTGCAGCGTGGTCCCGCTGCTGAGTTCGGCTGAGCCTTTCTCCGTCCCCTTGTTCTCATTTGACTCAGGGACTCTAGCGTTCGCAGACCCATCCACATTGGTTGACGTGCCTGAGGTCTGCGCGCTTTGGCTGGCATTGGCTCCCGCGGCGGCCTGACCCGGGGTGACCGAAGCGCCGCCCGAAGCGGAACTGCCGGCCGAGGTTTGCGCGGTCGCACTTATCGTAAACAGGCACGCGATCATTACAGCAATCCAAGACATCCTCATGTTTAATTCGTTCCCTTCTTTTAAGTGTTTAAAATATGGAACGTACGATGGACTTCCTGTCACAATTCAGATGCAGGCTGCACAAAGAGCGTCTACTCTAGATTTAAATTCATTCCATTCAATGAGTTAGAAGCTGATAGACTTTTTTACACGGTTCATCATCTAAGCCAGAGTGCCTGCTCTGGGGGAATTTCAGAACCGGTGATAAATCTCTAAACAAGGGGAACGGTTTGAGCACACAAGAAAAAGTCCTGATTGTGGAAGACGAGGAAAACGAACGCTCCGGATTGGCCGAGCTCGTCTCTGCATGGGGCTATCGAACGGACACGGCCAAAGACGGGCTGGAAGGGCTGGAAAAAGTGGCCACATGGTCCCCCGGCATCGTGGTTACAGACTTCAGGATGCCCCGCATGGACGGCATGGAGTTATTGCAACGTCTCTCTGACCAGCCGCAGCAGATCGCTGTGGTACTGCTTACCGCCCAGGGAAGCATTGATGTTGCCGTTGACGCCATGAAAGCCGGCGCCTATGACTTTATTCAGAAGCCGGTAGATCCGGCACGGCTTAAACAAATTCTCCAAAATGCGTCTCGCCAGCGCGGCACCACCGTGGAACTGGAAGTCACTAAAAGGAAGCTCCGCGATACTGGCCTCTTTGGCCAAATGGTGGGATCGTCACGCCCGATGCAGGAGATTTTTCACCTGGTTGAGATGGTGGCGCCCAGCACAGCTTCGGTCCTGATCACAGGAGAGAGCGGCACAGGCAAAGAAATGGTGGCGCGCACGATTCACGATTTGAGCCCGCGAAAGAACAAGCCGTTTGTCGCCATTAACTGCTCCGCCATTCCGGAAACGCTGATTGAAAGCGAAATCTTTGGTCATGAGAAAGGCGCATTCACCGGCGCCATGGAGCGCCGTGCCGGCTGCTTTGAACTGGCTGAGGAAGGCACGCTGCTACTGGATGAAATCGGGGAGATGCCTGCGGCAACCCAAGCCAAGCTGCTACGCGTGTTGGAAGATCGCAAACTTCGCCGTCTGGGCAGCAAGGTCGAAACCCCGGTCGATGTGCGCGTGCTGGCAGCCACGAACAAAGTGCCCGAAGACGCCGTAGCCAAGGGCGAACTGCGCAGCGATCTTTATTATCGGCTGAACGTTTTTAACATCCACCTACCTCCGTTGCGTGACCACAAAGAAGATATTCCGCAGTTGGTGGATGCGCTGCTTGCCGACATGAACACCAAACATGGCCGCAAAGTAGCGGGCGTGGCTGACAACGTGTTGCAAATGTTCCAGAACCACAACTGGCCGGGCAATGTGCGCGAACTGCGTAACAGTATGGAAAGAGGTGTTATTGTCTGTGACGGTTCCCTGGTAGAGCAGCGCCATCTGCCGCCGAATTTTGGCAACATGGGTGTCAGGGTGCCAGTCAGCGAGGGTGAAGGAATCCGGCTGGAAGTGGGAACCACTGTGGGTGAGGCGGAAAAAATGCTGATCCTGAAAACGCTGGCGGCCAACAACAATAACAAGACGCGCGCCGCGGAAGTTCTGGGAATCAGCCTGAAAACCCTGCACAATAAACTGAAGGAATACGGAAGCGCTTCATCCGTGGCCGGCGAGGGCGCCAACTAAAAGACCCTTTGCAATTGATAGGACGATAGCTGAAGATGGCAAAGGAACGTAACAACTTCGATCTGAAGAAGTGACTGATGCCTGCCTTGCGCCTGAAAACCAAGTTGGTCTTCGCCATCACCGCCATGGTGGTAGCGATCGTGGCCGCGCTCGCGACGCTTTACATCTCTGAGGTCGTCCGCCAGCGAATCCATGAGGTTTACCAGGTAGCCGACGTTATCAAGCTCCACGTTTTCGCGGTTTCAAAACCGGCGCTGGCCGTGGACCTGAGCAGTTCCAAGGTCAACATCAATGATCCTAAACAGGTTGAAGCAGCAGTGCAGGAGTTACTGCAGTACGATAATGGCATTTCCGACCTGCTGGAATCAGTGACCGGGGATTCACCCAACATTCTTGATGTGTCAATTGTTGATGCCAACGGGCTGGCGCTGTTGCACACGAACCCGGCACTGCAAGGCACCATTGTTCCGGCGCGTGAGGATTTCAGCACTGTGCTCCAGGCCGGTATTCGCCAGCAACTCAAGTTGATTTATGGTCCGGCACGGGCTTTTGACGTTCGCCTGCCCCTGGTCCATACCGCTACAGGCAAACCATTTGGTGAAGTGCGTGTTGGCGTATATACCGCATTCCTAAAGCAGGAGATTCAGCCCCAAATCCGGCGGGCACTGGCTTTTTCCGGCACGGCAATCCTTCTTAGCCTGATTCTGGCTGCGGGACTTTCCAATCTTGCCCTGCGCCCGCTGGCGGCGATCAGCCGGCGGCTTGATTTGATAAGTTCGGGCAAGGCTGACATGGTCGCAACTCCGTCGAAGCGATCCGATGAGTATGGCACCGTCTCTACCAAGATCGAGCGCCTGGGCCGCCAAATGCGGGACGTAAAAGAGGTCTTCTCTGCCCTGAAGGAAAACCTGGACCAGATGATGGCCAACCTGCAGGACGGCGTGATGCTGTTTACCAGCGACTCCAATGCAGTGCTGGTAAGCGCTTCGGCGGAACGGTTTATTGGCAAGCCGCGCGGAGAAATGCTGGGACGCCAGCCGAAGGAGATTTTCTCGCGCGAATCGATTCTGGGACGGAAGATCCTGGACGCGTTTGCCGCGCGCGAGGCCGTAGGCCTGGAAGAAATAGAAGATGCGCAGGGGCGTCACATCCAAATTTCCCTGGATTTTATTGAAGAACGCGGCGAACGCATTGGCGCTCTGCTGACGTTGCGCGATGCCGAGTCAGTCCACCGCATTGAAGATGAGATCGAGCTTTCACGGCGGCTCTCCGCCATTGGCAGGCTTACTTCGGGCGTTGCCCATGAAGTAAAGAATCCTCTTAATGCCATTGTGGTCCATCTGGAAGTGCTGCGCCAGAAAATGAAGGAGATCGATCCTGACATGCGCCGCCACGTGGACGTCATCAGCAGCGAAATCCAGCGCCTAGACCGGGTAGTGCAAACGCTGGTGGACTTTACCCGTCCCGTGGAGCTGCGCCTCAGTGACATCGACCTGCGCAAACTGGTGGAAGATGTCGTGATCCTGGCGTCTCCGGCGGCGGAAAAGCACAACGTGTTGATTGAACGGGAAGCCGGGCAGGATCCGCTGCCCGTGCGCATTGACGCGGACCTGGTCAAGCAGGCGCTCCTGAACATCGTACTCAACGGCGTGCAGGCCATGCCGCAAGGCGGATCGTTGCGACTGACGATGAAACGAGATGGTGATAGTGCTCTGATCAGTGTCCGCGATCAGGGAGCTGGCATTCCGGACAATATCCGCGACAAAATTTTTAATTTATACTTCACTACCAAGAGTGGCGGAAGCGGGATCGGTCTGGCCATGGCGTACCGCGTGGTGCAGTTACACCATGGATCGGTGGAGTTTACTTCGATCCTCGATCATGGAACCACGTTCTATCTGCGGTTCCCGCTTACGGAGATCGCTGCCATTGGCGAGTCACCGGCCGTGGCAAAAGAGGATTCGGTCAGCAAAGCATGAATGCCCTTCGTCTAAATCCGGCTGTCATTGGTCTTTTATTGCTCGTGATTGCTTCTGGCTGCGCGCATAAAAAGCCGGTGCTGGTGATGCCGCAGCAGCCGCCGCCTACCACAGCTCCGCAGCCCACGCCTGTGCCCGCCGCTACGCAACCGGCAGAACAGCCGGAAGTTGCGCAACCAGCAGCAACGCCGGCCGAGCAGCCCAGGACCGGAGAAAAGACCGCGGAAAAGACCAAGCCCAGGCGCGGACATCAGGCCGCAGTCAAGAAGCCGGCTGCTCCGGCATCTTCGAGCGCCGCCGATAAATCCGAAGTCGCCCATAACACAACGGGAAAAAAAATCATCCCGCCTGACCCCGATCTCCCATCGCCGCAGTCAGGCCAAATTTCGCCGGGTCCAACGCCGACTGATGCCACACACAGTCAGACTTCGACTGACCAGCTTCTCCAGGGCGCTGAAGCAAACCTGAACGGGATCACGCGCCCGCTGTCGAAAGATGAAGAGGCAATGCGGGCCCAAAGCCGGGAATTCATCAAGCAGAGCCGCGCCGCTATCACCGAAAATGACCTGGCGCGGGCGCACAATCTGGCGGTGAAGGCGCGCCTGCTGTCGGATGAGCTGAGCAAACAAAGGTAGCTTCGGAAATTCTGCGGCGAAAGCTTATTTCGCTGATGGATCAGGCTGAAAAACCCCGACCACGTTGCCCTCTGTATCCAGAAAATAGGCCTGATAGCCGACCCCGGGAATCGTCATCTTGGGCTTGGCGATCTTGCCTCCGCTGTGCGTGACTTTCTCTACATAGTCATCGACTGAATTGACTTCGACGCTGTTGATCGTGCGCGGCATCTTGTCCTGATAGCGAATAATGCCACCGTCAATGCCGGGGCCGTCGGCGCCGGTCTTTACCAGCCAGTAGTCCATTGGACCGCCCCACTGGGTGGACTCCCAGCCAAAAACCTCGCGATAAAACTTTGCGGCCCGTTCGGGATTGTCTGCTGCAAACTCAAAATGAATAACGCGTGGCATGATTGCCTCCTTGAATATTTAGATAACTGAATTTTGACAATACAAAATCTTCCATAACCCGCGGCGAACCGCGGGCCTGGGCAGCAACTGACTTTACAATTTTGTCGCTTATGCCCGCTGCAACTGGCCGGACGCGCCGTATTTCTGTGTGGCGTAGCCCACAATCAAGCCCACCATCGCGCCAGGCAGCATGATCTGGAAGTAATAGCCGTGCTGCATGAAAGCAATGATCCACGCCAGAAACGCGCCTACCGCCAAGCCGAAGATGATTCCCAGCGCAAGCGAGTGAACTTTGCGGGCAAACACGCCGATCAAAACGCCCGCGATAAGACCTTTAAACATGGAGCCCATCACAATGCCGACGATTCCCGCGCGCACGGCAGGAGTGAACCAAGCCGTAAGGCCGTCGAGAATGCCTAAAATTCCTCCCAGAACCAAACCCAGCACAATTTTATTGCTCATGGTCGTTCACTCCTTGAGAGATGATGTCTCTCTACTGTTGTATTACCCGCTTTCCCCTGGGCCTTTAACAAAAAAACAGAAATTTAGCGGCGCGAAAAAAGAATAAACAACAAGCGCATAAAGAGATAGGCCAGGACCAATACGACGGCCACTCTGTTGCGATTGACGAGCCGGGCCGTGCGTTCAAAGATGTTTTCGCTGTAGGCGTTGACCGGCATGTCGTCAAGATACTTTCCTATATCCGCGGCCAGTTCCTGCACGGAAGAATACCGCGCGGACATTTCCGGCGCCGTAGCTTTGGCGCAAATTGCCCGCAGGGAGCGTGAAACCATCCCGTGCTTCGGCGCACCGGGCTCTTCCTGCAAGAAATAATTGAGAATGGATCCCAGGGCAAAAACGTCAGTGCGCTGATCGACCAGAACCACCTCGCCCCGCTCTTGCTCCGGCGCCATAAATCCGGGTGTGCCCAGAACGCTACCGTGCGCCGTAGTTGCATTTCCAATTGTTTCAATGTGAGCTTCGGCAGCGGAAGAGATACGATTATTTGAAGGCGACGCCTTTTCTGGTGTGACGGCGTCAGAGGTGCCGATTACCTTGGCCAATCCCCAGTCCATGATCAGCACCTCGCCGAAAGCGCCAATCATGATGTTGGCTGGCTTGAGGTCGCGATGAATGATGCCGCGGGAATGCGCAAAGGCCAGTGGTTCAGTGACGCGCTGGAACAATAACAGCCGCTGGCGCAGCGGCAGGCGATCAACATGCTGATGCAGCGTCTGGCCTTCCACATGTTTCATGCAGTAAAAGGTGCGCCCGTCGGGCAGCGTGCCGGCATCGTGCACGGGAACAATCCCGGGATGCTCCAGGCGCGCCAGCACCACAGCTTCCTGCATCAGCCGAGCGGCCAGGTCCACCGAGCTGTTTTCTGCAGCAAGGATTTTAAGGGCGACAGCACGATGCAAGATGGAATCTTCCGCCAGCCATACTGTACCCATGCCGCCCTGCCCGAGAAACTTGAGCGCGCGATAGCGCGTACCGGAGAGGTTCGGTGTCTGCATCTGCGTTTGCAGACGGGCAGCCACCTTATCAGGGATAAACGTCATTTTGGTTCCACCCCGAGCAGCGATCGTGCTTCACGCTGAAACTCATCATCGCTGCCGGTCATGTCGCGCAGTTGAGCAAGGACGCAGCGGCGGAATTCGCGCCGGGCATAAGCCAGATAGTTGGTCACAACAGTCGGTGCGATTTGGAATTCTTCGGCCAGCGCGGCATACGAGGGGCGCGCATCTTCGTCACCCAGATCGTAGCGTTCGAACAGCGCGAACTGCGTCGTCTTCCCGGCTGCCAGGCATTGTGTCCGTAGCCGATCGACCGCTAGACCAAACAAAGTTCGCACCCATTCTTTTTCAAAATAGTCTTCTGCCGTTCCGGTTTGGCCGGACGCTGCCAACTCGTGCTCCGCTTCTTCAAAGTCGAGCGAGACATGGACAGCAGCGGCGCCGCGCTTCTGCCGATGCGCATCTCGCGCCTGATTCATGAACAGGCGATCGACGCAGGTACGCAAAAATGTGCGGAGCTTCCCTTTCGCGGGATCGTACGAGGCGAGAAAGTCCTTTTCCAGCAGGCGGGAGAAAAACTCCTGCGTAAAATCCTCGGCGTCTTCGCGCTCCAGTCGCCAGCGCAGGCGCACGTATTTATACACAGGGCGCCAGTAAGCACCCGTGATGGCCTCGATAGCGTGTATGCGTTCCGTGGAATTGGGGCTCTGCGCGGCCGCCACCACGGAGTGGCGGGTCAGGGGAAAAGCGTCGCCTTGTGAGTTGGGCGCCAAAGGAACTCTGTTTGAGAAGTGCTCCGGCGAGTTTAGTGGCGAAAAAGCCGGATGACAAGCTTTTGACATGGGAACGAAGAGCCTAAGTCAAGATGACCCGCGCTTTGAACTCCTGCTATCCTTCGGCGCATGAGTCTTTCTGTTTGCATCATCACCCTCAACGAAGAGGCGAACATCGGCCGCACGCTGAAGAGCATAAAAGAGATTGCCGACGAAATTATTGTGGTGGATTCAGGCAGCACAGATGCAACCGTGAGCCTGGCGCAGTCTTTTGGGGCGAAAGTCTTTGTGGAATCCTGGAAGGGGTTTGCGCGGCAGAAGAACTCATCCCTTGAGAAGACAACGTGCGACTGGATTCTCTCGCTTGATGCCGACGAAGAGGTTAGCCCGGAGTTGGCGGCCAGCATCAAGGGGCTGCTGACGTCGGGAAGTGCGCCGCAATTTGCGGGATACACGATGAATCGCAGGAATATGTATTTCGGCAAATGGATCAAGCGTAGCGGCTATTATCCTGATCCCAAGCTGCGGCTGATCCGGCGCGGTGCTGCGCAGTTTGAGCTGCGCGATGTGCATGAAGACATGAAGATGGCGGGCGAGTTGGGTCATTTGCAGGGCGACATGATCCACCATGCCTACCCGACGCTCGAAAGCTTTATTGAGCATGCAAACCGCTATTCGTCACTGGGCGCGGACATGGTGGCGCGGGAACGCAAGGTGGGGTTCAGCCTGGTAAATATTGTTTTTCGCCCATTGCTCCGATTCATCTGGGCTTATTTCTTTCGCGGTGGCTTTCTCGATGGCCGTGAAGGCCTGCTGGTGTTGATGAACCACGCGGCGTATGTGAGCTGGAAGTATGCGAAGGCGTGGGAGAAATCGAGGAAGTGAGGTTGCCGTCACCGGGCGGTGTCTCGTCGAGGCGCTTGCGAACAAGACTTACGTAAGATGAAAGAGCCATAGCGTGTAACTGCCAATCTCATGCCAGGCCGATTCCTGCCTCTTCCAGAAGGTTTGTGGGCGGGAATTGGGCCGTGGTGCTCCGTACGCGGAAACGCCTTCCCGCGACAGCATCTGCTTGATGCGAAAAATGTGATAACCGTCACTTACGGCCAGGCACGAATGCATGCTGTTGGTAAACATGATGGTACTGACCCTGCGTGCGGACTCCGCAGTATCACCGCTCTGGGTTTCGGCGATGAGTTGGCTGTCAGGAATGCCGAGGGTTTTCAGATATTCGCGCCCAACCACGCCTTCACTGAAGCGGGGATCTTTGCCGTAGCCACCGGTGGTAATCACGATCGATGCCAGTCCGCGGTGGTAAAGTTGGGCGGCGCGATCCAGCCGCGCTTTGTACACTGGTGAAGGACGGCCGTCATATTCAGCCGCGCCGAATACCACGATAGCGTCCGCCGTGCGCGATTCATCGTGAGCGGACTGGTTCACAATGCGCCAGTACACCACCGCTGCATAGCAGGCAGGCGTCAGTACCAGAAGCCACAACAGCCATTTCTTCCAACGCTTGGTTACCATGCGGATCAGGACTCAGCCAAATCGGAGGAACTCAGCCAGATCGCTTTCCGGAATCGCGCCTTGCCGCAGGATCGTGATATGCCCGGGATCGCTCATATTGATGATTGTGGAAGCTACCTCGCGCGGGCTGGGGCCGCCATCCACGATCAGGCTGATGCTCTTGCCCAGCTGCTGCCGGACTCCTTCCGCGGTGGTGCACTCACTTGCCCCGCTGATGTTCGCCGAAGTTGCAGTAATTGGCACACCTGCCGCGCGGATTACTTCCACGGCTACTCGCAAAGCGGGCACACGCAAGGCAACGTTGCCGGTATTTGCCGTAACTTTCAGCGGCAGCCGGGACGATGCTTTCACGATAATAGTCAGCGGTCCGGGCCAGTATTTGCGGGTGATTTCGTAAAACACGTCAGGTAGCGGGCGCGCCAGATATTCCGCCTGCTCCACGCTTTCAATCAGCAGTGAGAGCGGCTTATGGCGGCTGCGGGTCTTGACGTCATAGATCAGGTCAACGGCGCGCAGGTTGAGCGGATCAGCCGCCAGGCCGTAAAAAGTGTCCGTGGGCATCCCGACGACCTGCCCTTGCTTAATGCGGTCGGCCACGTAGGAAACCAGACGCATGTCCGGCGTTTCAGGGTTGATTTTTAGAATTTCCGCAGGCAATACCGACTCCCTAAAATGAGCAATGCTCGAAGCAAATGTTCTCTGGAACCAATGTGGATGACGACCCGCGCAGTGCGTTCATGAAAAACCGCTGCCCGGGCCCAGTGACAAACGATTAAGAATAAACCAGCTTGCGTAGAAAACCTAGACCCAGACTTTATCAGTTCCAGGCCCCATTCAGTATGATGGCTGTCACATGAATGTCCCCAAAGAAATCGAAAGTCGGCTGCGCCGCGTTTCCAGCCGCCAGAACGCGCTGGTGAAAGACTTGCGCAAAGCCCTGAGCCAGGGTGAGCTTACTACGGACGGTTACATGGCCGTGGAAGGCGCACGCATGATTGAAGAGGCCATCCGCAGCGGCCTGCGTTTTCAGGCCGTTTTCTTCAGCGAAGCCGGAAGCGCGCACGCTACACGCCTCCTTCCACAGATCGGCAGCCAGGTTGAGATCCTCCTTTTGCCTGATGAGGTCTTTGTGAGTGCTGTCAGTACCGAGTCGCCCCAGGGTGTGGCCGCTCTGGTAAAACTGCGGCCGCAGAAATTTGAAGACCTGATGGAAGCCGGCAGCCAGCCGCTGTTGCTCGGCGTCGCCGGCATTCAGGACCCGGGAAATCTTGGGACGGTTATTCGATCGGCGGAAGCGTTCGGCGCCCGCGCTGTCCTGCTGGGAGAAAAGACCGTTAGCCACTTTAACTCCAAGACCGTTCGCGGCTCCGCTGGATCGTTGTTTCGGCAGCCAATCCTCCGCGTGAAGCTTGCCGAAAGCATCACGGACTTGAAGCAGCAGGGCGTACGCGTGCTGGCAACGTCGTCACACAAAGGCAAGCCGCTGCAGGAAGCCGACTTCACAGGCGCGGCGATGATCGTGGTGGGCAATGAAGGGGCAGGCGTGCCGGCCGAAATTCTTTCGCTGGTCGATGAGCTGGTTACCATCCCACATTCGCCACGGGTGGAGTCGCTCAACGCAGGCATTGCTGCATCTATCCTTTTGTATGAGGCAGCAAGGCAAAGGAGCAAAAACCTCACCACGGATAAACACGGATAACACGGATTGAAAATGAGCAGGTTTGCCGCGAGCCTGGCTCGCGCGGGCGAGCGGCCTGCCTCAAGAGTAGAGGGCAGTTTTTAGAAACAAGCTGCCAAGCGGTTTGGAGCGAAGCGACAGAGCAAAGATCCGCGTCTATCCACGTTCATCCGCGGTAAGTATTATTCTTGTTTTGATCAGTGGAAATCGGTGGTCATCCGTATCATCAGTGGTAAGGTTTTTTTGATGAGCTTGTTTCAAGCACTCCCGGACCAGCAAGGCAAAGGCGCGCGCCCCCTCGCCGACCGCATGCGTCCGCGCACGCTGGATGAGTTTGTCGGCCAGGAGCATATCGTCGGCCCGGGCAAGCCGCTGCGTTTGCAGATTGAGCGCGACGACCCCGGCTCCATCATCTTCTGGGGCCCTCCTGGTACGGGTAAGACTACGCTGGCGCAGATCATCGCGCATGTCACCAAGGCGGAGTTCATTGAGTTTTCCGCTGTGCTTTCCGGAATCAAAGAAATCAAGCAGGTCATGGCCGATGCTGAAAAAGCCCGCGCCTACGGCACGCGGACCATTCTGTTTATCGACGAAATACACCGCTTCAATCGCGCCCAGCAGGACGCGTTCCTGCCCCACGTGGAGCGCGGCAACATCCGCCTGATTGGAGCCACCACGGAGAATCCGTCATTTGAGATTAACGGCGCTCTGCTCTCGCGCTGCCGCGTCTACATTCTGAACCAGCTTAGTGAAGACCAGATTGTCGTACTGCTGCGGCGCGCGCTTGAGGACAAAGAGCGCGGCCTGGGCAAGATGAATCTACGCGCAGCTGACGAGATCCTGCAACAGATTGCCGCCTATACCAGCGGTGATGCGCGTTCCGCCTACAACGTGCTTGAAGTCGCGGCTGCCACCGCCGGAGAGAATGGCGAAATCACCGAGCAGATCATTAAAGACACGTTGCAAAAGCGTGTCCTCCTTTATGACAAATCCGGCGAAGAGCACTACAACCTGATTTCCGCTCTGCACAAGTCTGTGCGCAACAGTGATGCTGACGCATCTCTATACTGGCTGGGCCGCATGCTTGAATCCGGAGAGGATCCGCTTTACATCGCACGCCGCGTGGTACGCATGGCTTCAGAGGATATCGGCCTGGCTGCGCCGGAAGCGCTGAACCTCTGCCTGTCGGCGAAGGATGCCATCGACTTTCTCGGGATGCCGGAAGCCGGGCTTGCTCTGGCGCAGGCCGTGGTCTATCTGGCGCTGGCGCCAAAATCAAACGCGCTCTATACCGCCTACGGAGCGGTTCTGGAAGACGTGGAAAAGACTGCCACTCAGCCCGTCCCGCTGCACATCCGCAATGCGGTAACAAAATTGATGAAGCAGGTCGGCTACGGCAAAGGTTACCAGTATGCTCATGACCTCGACGAAAAAGTCGCCGACATGGAGTGTATGCCCGATAATCTTCGCGGCCGCGAATATTATCATCCGACTGCAGAAGGGCAGGGAAAAACTGTTGGCGCAGCGGATGGAAGAAATCAAGCAGCGCAAAGAAGAGCTGCGCGGGCCTGAGAAATCCGAATTGCACAAAAAACCCAAACCTACGAAACGCAGAGGAACCGAGGAACAGGATTGAACTGCGAACGGTTCAATTACCCATTTACGAAATTACCCGATTTCCAATTCAACTAAACCTTCTGCGGTGCTCCTTCAAAATGCATTTATCCATCACCACAAAAATTCCCGCTTTGCGTGCCTTCTCCGCCGCCTCTTCGTGGATCACGCCCTCCTGCAGCCAGATCGCCGGCACTTTCAACCGGATGGCTTCTTCCACCAGTTCGGGCACAAACTCTGAGCGGCGAAAGACATCCACCATGTCGATTTTCTCCGGCACCTCGGCCAGAGTTGCAATGGCTTTTTCGCCCAGAGCGCCCTTGATGGACGGGTTGACCGGAATGATTCGATAGCCGTGGGTCTGCATGTATGCGCTCACGCCGTAACTGGGACGCAGAGGGCTGTCGGATAGTCCCACAACGGCAATTGTCTTCGTGCGTTTTAATAGCTCGCCAATCTCATCGGTTCCAGCAGTCTTCAACGCGGTCTCCACAAGAACGATCTGGGACACTAGCATTCTATGAGAAGCAAGGTCATACCTCAAAGGTTTGTCATTGACGACTATTACCTGCGGCTTTGCCGGAATTGTCGGTTGCTAATCTCTTGATCCGCCCCGCGATGCCTTCTCCAGATAAAGCTTTTGCGCCACTTTACGAATGGTATCGGGCACATTCTTGTTGTGCCGCAGGCTTTTCAAATCATAGACCATGAGCGATTTGACCAGAGTAAGAGAAACATCCAGCGGGCATCGCGGATTGTTGGCCAGATTGCGCACCACCGCGTAGAGTTTCAGAAAACGACGCTGCCGCGCGATCTCGCGAAACACATTCTCCTGGAGGTTTTTGGATGCGGCAAATGATTCAGCTTCCGCGTCCGAAAGCTTAGGAGAGTTCAGTACCGCGTTCTGCACCAGGCGCGCCGTATCGCGGATCAAAAGCGCTCGCTCTTCTTTTCCGCCTATGAAGCCCAGCTTGATCCGCTGGCCCACGTTCAGTTTCGAAACCCGCTGCAACACCGTGAGCCTTTTCTGTTCGGCAACTCCAAATTCGTCCAGACTTTGGGGCGGAACGTCTTCCGGAACGCCAACCGCCGGAACAGCCACTGCTGCAACTTGAGCGACGGCCTCTTCCCCAACACTCGCAGCAACTTCCGGGGTCGCAACTTCTGGCGAAGGCTCTTCATCTTTCACCAGTTCAAACGGCTTCCCTTCTTCCGCAGCGATCTCCGCGGCATGCTCCTGCTGAAACGTCTGTAGCGCAGTCGCCGCCTCCGGAGGAATATCAAATTCCTCAAGCGTCTCCTCCAACGGTGACAGGGGGCTCTCCGCCGCAGGCTCACCAGTTCCTTGTAATTCCTGCGCCTCCACCGGCGTTACGTTTACATTTCCGAGCAACGCCTCCACCACGCCGGGCATACTTCGCGCGCGCTTGCTTGCCAGTAGCATCTTCACGGTCTCCCGGGAGGCGGTGTCTGCCAGTTCCATCAGCAAGCTCTCCGGAATTGCGGGGTTCTCGATCAGCGCCGGCATCAGAACCGGACGCCGGTTTTCCGGCTGCCAGTAGTAAAGCAGGACTTCAGGCGTAGATGTATCTTTGGTGAGCACTTCCAGAGCCGACTGTGGGTCCCAACCCGCCAGCGTCATGCGCGCATCTTGCCCAAAAAGTGGGTGCTGCGACATGTAGACCAGCACTTCCAGCGTTTCATCCGCGGGCAGGGGCAAGGCGCCCCTGGCGGCAGAACGCATCACGTTCGCAGGCACGGCATTCTTCTTTATGAGTTCGAGAATAGGCGCCATAGTTTTGTGAGTTTAATTCTGATCTCGCCTCGCCACAAGAAATGCCCGGATAAACGGCTTCAGATCGCCATCCAGCACGCGGTCCACGTCTCCCACTTCCAGCTTGGTGCGATGGTCCTTAATCAACCTGTATGGATGCAGGACATATGAGCGTATCTGAGAGCCAAAATCAATGTCCAGCTTGGAATCTTCCAGCTTCTTGCTGATGGCGCGCTTTTTTTCCAGCTCATATTCATAGAGCTTGGACCGCAGCATCTTCATGGCACGCTCGCGGTTCTTGTGCTGTGAGCGTTCGTTCTGGCACGCCACAACAAGATTCGTTGGGATGTGCGTGATGCGCACAGCGGAATCCGTGGTGTTTACATGCTGTCCGCCCTTCCCGCCTGAGCGGTATGTGTCAATGCGAAGGTCTTCCGGCTTGATGTCCACCTGGATGGAATCGTCGATTTCCGGCGAGACAAAGACGCTGGCAAAAGAAGTATGGCGGCGCTTGGCCTGATCGAAGGGCGAAATGCGCACCAGCCGGTGCACCCCGATCTCACTCAGCAATAGTCCGTAAGCATAGTCGCCGGTCACGGTAAACGTCGCTGACTTGATGCCCGCTTCTTCCGCCGGCTGATATTCGTTGACCTCAGTGCTGAAGCCCTGCCGTTCCGCCCAGCGCAGGTAAAGGCGCAAAAGCATTTCCGCCCAATCCTGTGATTCCGTACCGCCGGCGCCGGGATGGATCGTGACGATGGCATTGCGCATGTCATGCTCGCCGGACATCAGCGTCTGGGTTTCCAGCTTGTCGGCCACTTCGCGTAGCTGGTCAATTTCCTTGCGCAGCTCTTCCACCACAGCTTCGCCTTCGCGCGCCAGATCGAAATAGGCCTGAATGTCATCCACTCTGCGGCCCAGGTCGGCATCCATGGCCAGCGATTCTTCCAGTCGACGGCGTTGACGCATCAACACCTGCGACTTCTCCTGATCAGCCCACACGTTGGGATCGCCGACCTTCTTTTCAATTTCAGCTAATTGTTGGCGGAGTGAAGGCGCGTCAAAGATAGCTCCGCAGATCGCGCACTTTATCGCGCACGGCGGCATATTCGCGTTCTAATTCTTCGACCATAATTTTATGCGGGGCGGGCTTCAATCATGGTATGCGCGCGATAGCGCCAGCGCGCAAACACCGCCAGCAATGAGATTATCACACAAACCCAGGCGAACACGTCGCCATTGCGGCTATAGAACGTGCTTTCGTTCTGCGGCGCAAAAGAGGCTACCAGCGCGGTGCGCACGTTGCGCGGGGCCTGCCTCACCACGCGGCCCAACGGATCTATGGACGCAGTGGTGCCATTGTTTGTTGCCAGCAGGATCCACCGATGGTTCTCTACAGCACGCATCCTCGCCATTTGCAGATGCTGCGCCGGCGCCCCGGTTTCGCCATACCACAGATCGTCGGAAATGTTGATCAGCACTTGTGCGCCGTTCGCAGTGAACTCGCGCACCTCTTCCGGAAAAACCGATTCATAGCAGATGAAAATTCCCGCATGTGTTCCGCCCAGGTCAAACACCTTGCGCTGGCTGCCGCGGGCAAAGTCACCGACCTCGCGCGTCAGTTTGTTGGCAAAGAAAAGCAGGTTTTGGAATGGAACGTACTCGCCAAACGGCACCAGGTGGATTTTGTCATAGCGCCCAACTATGTTGCCATGTGGATCCATCACCAGCGCGGAATTGAGAAGCTGCTGCCTGCCATTGGCTTCCTGTGTCTCACCCAGGCTGCCGATGACCAGGTATGAATTTCTGTCCTGCGCCATGGCCACCAGCCATCGCTGTAACCTCGGGTCTGCAATGAAAAATGGCGCCGGAGTTTCCGGCCAGATAATCAGTCCCGGATTATTGTCAGGCTGCCGGGGCAGGGCTTCAACGCTCAGTTTCACCAGTTCGGAAATCGTCTGGTCAAAGTATCTTGGTGTCCACTCCTGCTGGTCCAGCAGGGGGACATTTTCCTGCAGCAACACGGCTTGATGGGTCACGGTAAAGGGCGCGGGCTTGGCGAAAACCCCAATCTGCAGGGCAATCGCGGCAGCCAACGTGGAGATCAGCAGGTTCTTGCGGCGCTGGCCGCGGAGAAGCAGCGCAGCCACCAGCGCGCAGTTCACCAGCATCACGGCGAAGGAAAGCCCGTAGACACCCGCCACCTGCGCCATGCGGGCAAATGGAATATTGTCAATCTGGGAGCCTCCGAGCAGATTCCACGGTACGCCGATGATGCGATCGCGGGCCAATTCAATGGCTACCCAGAAAACCGGGGCCAGCAGCAAAGGCCGCCGATTGCCGGCAGAGGACCTTCGCGCCATCAACACCACCAGCAGGCCAAATACGCCGTGATGTGTCCCCATGATGATGCAATACCCTGCCGTGATCAGCGCCGCGACGGGGGCAGCCAAATGGCCATAGCCGTTCATGACCGGATAAATCCAGTAACAGGTGCCCAGATACCAGAGTATTCCGCTGGCCCAGCCGATCACAAAGCCTTGCCAAAGAGTAAACGGCCGCAGCGAACGTCCTTCGGAGTCGAACAGCTCGCCCTCTCCGCCTCGTCCCAGCAACAATGCATAAAGCAGTGGCGCCAGCGCGATCCAGCAAAGAAAGTAGAGATTTACATTGGGGAAAACGAGGATCTGCAGCACGCTGGAGAACAGCGCGAGGATCCAGGCTCTGGCGGGAATGTTGCGCACTGAGCACAGATTCTAGCAAACCTTGCGTTCCACTTTGATTCCTCCAACGCACAGGATTACAATGCCATCAGTGAACTTCCTGGTGCACCACATATTGCCGCTCTTTCAGTACCTGTTTCTTGCGGGCATGATCGGCGCTGTGCCGGTAATTATTGTCACGGCCATTAAGACGGCCCAGAGCATGCTGGAAGAAGATTAAAAATCAGACTTCGAATCAGGATTTGAGGAATTTGCGCGGCCCCTGCGAACAGACTCTTAACTTGCGTCTCTGTTGGTAGCGGCCGATTATTACTTTTTCTAAAATGTCAGCAGGCTCAGGAGCTGTCCCCCCACTATCGAACCGGGTCCGCATCGTCGTCGCGACCTCGGTCATGCTCACGTTCATTTCTTACTGGCGGGCAGCTGCCATTGTATTGAATGATCTGGGCTCGTCCGCGTTTTATGCCGGCGGCATCGCCGAGCAGGCCGTCGGCAAGTCGGCGCCATGGTTCATTGTGGGCGTCATGCTCTTCGCCTTCGCGGTGCGCTCGGTCTACGTGGAAAGCTGTTCCATGTTTACCCGTGGCGGCGTATACCGCGTGGTGAAAGAAGCTCTTGGCGGGGCCTTCGCCAAGTTCAGCGTCTCCGCGCTGATGTTTGATTACATCCTTACCGGCCCAATCTCCGGCGTTTCCGCCGGGCAATATATTGCCGGCCTGATCAATGAAACCTTTGCCGCCGCCGACACCCATGGCTGGATTCCAAAAGCCATGCACGTGATGTTTCACGGCACGCCGCACATCGACGTGAACCATGCCGCCGCCGCATTCGCCGTGATCGTTACCCTGTACTACTGGTGGCAGAACATTAAGGGCATTGAAGAATCCAGCGACAAAGCCTTGCGCGTGATGCAGATCACCACCGTCATGGTGGTCATCCTTTTGGTCTGGGCGATTTACACAGTTCTTCATACAGGCGCACACTTGCCGCCGCTGCCGATTCCCGCAAATTTGAAGTTTACCCCTGAGGCTCTGGGGTTCCTGAAGAACACTGACCTGGCAAAGACCTTTGGTTTGTTCGGAATTCTCATAGCTTTCGGCCATTCCGTTCTGGCTATGAGCGGTGAAGAATCGCTGGCCCAGGTCAACCGCGAAATCGCCAGCCCCAAGCTGCGCAACCTGAAGCGCGCCGCACTGATCATCGCGATTTTCAGCTTCGTCTTCACCGGCATTGGCTCCATGCTGGCCGTGATGATCATTCCCGACGAGGTTCGGGTTTCGGTTTATCGTGACAACCTGATCAGCGGCATGGCCATGTACATGGTCGGCCCACACGTCTTGCGGGTGGTCTTCAGGGTCTTTGTGGTGGTAGTAGGCTTTCTGATTCTTTCCGGCGCCATCAACACTTCCATTATCGGCTCCAACGGCGTACTCAATCGCATCTCTGAAGATGGCGTTTTAACTGATTGGTTCCGTCGTCCGCACAAGAAATTTGGCACCAGCTACCGCATCGTCAACCTTATTGTGATCCTGCAGCTGTTCACTATCATCGCCAGTGGTGGCGACGTGATTCTGCTGGGCGATGCATACGCTTTTGGCGTGATCTGGAGCTTCACGCTCAACAGCGTCGCCATGCTGGTGCTGCGTTTCAAGTACAAAGGCGAACGTGGCTGGCGTGTGCCTCCCAATATCAAGATCGGCAAGGTAGAAATTCCAATTGGACTGGTGTCAGTTTTCCTGGTCCTGTTTTCCGTGGCGGTAGTGAATTTGTTTACCAAGGAAAATGCCACCAAATGGGGGCTCGGTTTCTCGCTTGTTTTTTTCATGATCTTCACCGCTTCGGAAAAGATCAACAAGCGCAAGTTCGCCTACGTTGAACAGCAGATGCAGGAGCATTTCCATCTGCTCCACCAGGACACCATTGAGCGGGAAGCGGTACAGGTGCGTCCCGGGAGCGTGCTGGTAACGGTGCGCGATTACAACACGCTCAACCATCTCCGCTGGACGCTGGAAACTACTGACACCAGCGAGACGGACATCGTGGTAATGGAAGCGCGTCTTACCGGCTATGGCAGCGCTGATCGTGACCTGGCGATGGAACAGATCTTCAGCGACTACGAGCAGACGCTCTTCACCAAAGCGGTCTCGATCGCTGAAAGCTACGGCAAGACCATCTCTCTGCTGGTGATACCGGCGCGTGATGTCTGGTCTGCGATTGTTCAGACCGCCAACTCGCTGGAATCCTCAGCCGTCGTTTCTGGAATTTCCAGCAAGATGACTGGCGAAGAACAGGCTTTCCGGTTGGGCCAGGCATGGGAAGCCATGCCGGAGCCGAAACGCCAGTTCGTGTTCCAGGTGGTGCGCGCTGACTCTACGGTGGAAAGCTACCGCATTGGTCCACACACGCCGACCATGAAGACTGAAGACGTCCATCTGGTGCACAAAATCTGGCTGGACATCAAGAAGATCTCGGGGACTGAGGACATTCACCACTCAGACATTGTCACCCTGGCATTAACGCGTCTTTCGCGCGATTACAACATTGATAAAGACGATGTATTGAAGAACCTGAAGAAGGGTGTGCGTGGCGCTCCGCCTGCAACCGCCAGTTTCATCCGCGAACCCGATGCTGATGGCACCTCGCAAAAACGAACTGAGGCTCCGCGTCGCGAACAGCCTATGCCTCCGGTCACCGGGCCCAAGTAGCTGCTCTGAATAAGGATGGAGTTTTAAAGTCTGTTCGGGATTCCGTCAGCTGCGTGGCTCTTGCCTGTGCTTCCGGCGAGTAACTTCTCGCGCACAAAGGCTGTAATCTCTTCCGTGACGTACGGAGGTGGCTGGATTTTAAAGATCGGCTTCCCTGCCAGCGCGTCCATCGAAACCGTCTTCCACTTCGCCCGGCCATCAGACTGGTGCAGGATCACTGCGTCAGCACGGTCCAGAAATTCACGCGCGGAATCCTTGAAGTCTTCCGTATCGGCATCAAGCACTGAGAGATATAAATCGGGGCGCAGAAACCGGATCACGCTGTTGGATTCCATGATCACGTTCTCGGCTCCGGCAATCTTGTGCTCGATGTCCGGCATGGCGTCAGCCAACCGGCCCTGCCGGGTGCGCACCCAAAGAGACCGCTTCGCGCCTGCCACAAGAAAACGTGACGTATCACTTTCGCCGCTCAGATCCTTCTCGTCGCTCAGCGCGCGGAAATGGTCGTCCCCAGTATCGCAATCGCAGGGCTTGCCGTCTGCCGAGCAGATGCCGTGGCCAAACTGCGTGATCTTTAAGGCAGTCCAGTTGAATTCCGGCAGAGCGGCAATCAGACCGGCAACTACGCTGGTCTTGCCCACGCTCCGCGAATGCCCGCCAATCACCACAATCGCCATGTTCCTATTTTCGCAGGTTTCGTGCGTGGCAGCCAACAATTGCTTTTTGAGCTGATGTCCTACAATAAGTTGTGATTCCCTGGAGCGGGCATTGGCCCGTCCGTTACCTCATTGCGACAATCGCTGTGGCGCTGCCAATCGGCGTTCTGGAAAAGCTGCGTCCAGAACTGAGCCAGACCAGCATTGCTCTCATCCTGGTTCTTCCGGTAATTCTGGTGGCGGTAACGCAAGGCCGCGGGCCAGCACTGTATGCCTCCATTCTTGTTGGCCTGTCATTTAATTTTTTCTTTATCGGCCCGTACTATTCATTCCTGATTACTCGCCCGGAAGATGTAGTCGCTTTCGTTGTCTTCGTTACCACGGCCGTGCTGGTGGGCCAACTCTCATCGCGCCTGGAAAAGCGTGTGTTGCTGACAGAAAAACAAAGCCGGGAATTGGTGCACGTCCGCGGAGAATTTGAACGGGCCGCTGCCCAGGCGGCTGAAGCTGACGCCCTGCGGAAAAGCGAACAGCTCAAGACCGCTCTGCTCGATGCCGTCACGCATGACCTGCGTACACCCCTGACGTCAATCAAAGCGGCGATCTCTACGATTCGAGCGGAATCGGTCGCTCCGGAGGTGCAGCGTGAACTGTTTGAAGTAATCGAGCAGGAGTCCGACCGGCTGAACCACTTCATACAGGGCATGATGGATCTGGCCAAGCTCCAGGCAGGCGAGGTCACACTAGCCAGTAGAAATGTTGCGCCGGAAGAAATGGTGGAGGACGCACTTCTCCGCGCTGAACCTCTGCTTGGCGGTCATCAAGTGGAGGTCGCTATTGCCAGCGGCCTGCCATCACCCAAAGTTGATCCTCGCTTGATTTCCCAGGTGATTTTCACTCTGCTGGAAAATGCGAGCAAGTATTCGGGACCTTCCGCCAAAATCACCGTGTCTGTACGGCAGGAAGAAAATAACATTTCCTTCTCCATCGACGATGAAGGTCCCGGGATTCCCTCGGAAGTGCGCGGGCGAGTATTTGAAAAGTTCTTCCGTGCCGGACTTCAGCCCGGACTTGGCATGGGCCTGGCCATCGCCCGGGGCATTGTCCAGGCTCATGGCGGCAAGATATGGATTGAAGATGGCCCGGACGGAAAAGGAACGAGTGTGCAGTTCATGATTCCATTGAACGACGCCTCTTCGCGCGAGGTTCCACTGAATGAGAGTCAACAGAATGACGGTCGATTGAATGGCGATGTTTCCTTGCCCAAAACTTCTCTTCGTGCGGGAACGCCCGGTGACGGCTCATGACTGACGATCCCAAGAAAATACTGGTGGTCGATGACGAAGCTCAGATCACGCGCGTGTTGCTGCGCGGACTTGAATCGGCCGGCTATCAGGTACGCATCGCCAATGATGGCCGCAGCGGTCTGGAGACCTTTCGCACATGGCTGCCTGACCTGGTCATCACCGATCTCTCCATGCCGGGTTTTACCGGCCTGGAGTTGTGCGAACGCATCCGGCAATTGTCTGAAGTGCCGGTGCTCGTGCTTTCGGTCAAGGAAGATGAGCCGACCAAGGTCAAAGCGTTTGACCTGGGGGCGGATGATTACGTTTCCAAACCTTTTGGCATGGCAGAACTCACGGCGCGTGTACGTGCCTTGCTGCGCCGCTCGGCAACTCCGCCACAATCCGACGCCGCTTACGAAGCCGGTGATTTCAAAATCGATCCCCAGCAACGACTGGTCGAGGTCAACGGTAAAGCTGTGCATCTCACGCCAAAAGAGTACGACATGATTCAATACTTTCTCGCCAATCGGGGGAAAGTTCTCACTCATCGCGCCATTCTTACGGCGATCTGGGGCAGCAACAGCACCGAGCAGCCGGAGTATCTGCGCGTCTTCATTGCCAACATCCGCAAGAAACTGGAGCAGAATCCGCGCACGCCGAAGTACATCAAGACCGAGCCGTGGATCGGCTACCGGTTTGATCCGGAGTGAGAAGCCAGAAGGCTAATTCCCGGCAAAGACCGGGCATATTCGTCCTTTACTACGCTTTCTTACTGAACTCTTTATAAGTTCTTAACGCGATTGCCGACTACCGTTGAATTAGCTGGAGGCAATCACCATGCTGCATTATCTTGTATTTTTTCTTGAAGCGTTTTTCTTTGTCGGTCTGGCAGGATCGATCATCGTGGCAATTATGGCATTCGTTGAAGACTCCGTTGATTTTTTCGAAAAAGACAAGCCTGAAGGAGCTGTAAGCCAGGCGATCGGCGACTGACGGACGATCGGCAAGTCTCTCTTCAAAGAGCGCACAGCTATGGCTGTGCGCTCTTTTACATTGAGTACTTTTTGCTAATAAAGTGAAGGACTCACCGGGCGGGCGAGCCTTCCAGCGCCGGTGCACCCACAACCACTGCTCCGGATACCGCCGCGCATAACTTTCAATCACCTTGGTAAACAGTGCAGTGTTGGCAAGCGCATCGGCTTCGTCGTCGCCGGTCTTCGTGAGTTGCAACGCAGGATCAAAGCGAATCTTATACTTGCCTAGATCCTTGTCCCAGATGGTAAAAGCCGGCAATACGGCAGCGCCGGTATGCAATGCTACGCGCGCTACCCCAGTGGCCGTGCAAGCGGGCACGCCGAAGAAGTCCACAAATGCGCCCTGGGGCGGCGTCATATTGGTGTCCATAAGGATGCCAACGACTTCGCCGCGCTTCATCGACTTGATCAGCCCTCGGGCAAAATCCTGCTTACCAAACGTGCGATTGCCATGCAGCGTGCGATAGCCGTCCACAAATGCATCGACATAGGGATTGTCGAGTGGCCGCACCACGATGTTCATGGGATTGCCGTTGATGGAGTGAACAAATGAACCAATCTCCCACCCGCCGAAATGCGCAGTCAGAAACAATACGCCCTTACCCTTCGCTCGGGCTTCGGCAAAATTCTGGAAGCCGTCGTAAATCGGCAACCTCTGACGCACTTTCCTTGCGGTACCGCGGGAACAGCGCAAACTCGGCCAGTTGACGGCCCAGTCCTTTGAAGAGCGTGCGCAGGATGAGCAGTTTTTCCTTCCGGGTCTTCTCCGGGAATGCGATGTCCAGGTTGCGCAGTCCAACCTTCCGCAGGCGGCGGTGCGCCGCATACATAAGTATGCCAACGCCCTGGCAAAAAGCGCGCGCCAGGGAACGCGGCAGCACGCCAATGGCGGTAGCCAGCAGCCAGACCGGAAAGTACTCAAGCTTGTGGCGGAATGTTGACAACTTGGGACGGTAACATCGCGAGAAAAATATTTCAAACTGGCGTAACCGTTGACCTGGTTCGTGGCTCCATTTAAGTTGATGTGTGTGCCGGGCTCAGGTCTTGCGCGTGTTCACCAGGAACAGCGCAGCCGCTGAGATCGTATAGTCAGGAAAGGAAAACAATGATGAAGATTCCCCACGTACTAGCCGTTGCTGCGCTCGGTTTGGCGATTTGTGGCTGCAAGGCGGGCGCTCCCAGTAAAGCTGAGAACACAGTGGTCAGTGAAGTGAAGCATGAGATGACGATCGGCGGCAAAGATGTGAAGAACCCAATCGCCGATACGCCCGACGCAGCCAAGGAAGGTGGCGAACATTTTCAGCATCATTGCCAGATCTGCCACGGGTTGGACGGCCAGAATACCGGCGTTCCTTTCGCAACAAAGATGGACCCGCCGGTAGCCGATCTCTCCGCCAAAGATGTGCAGGATTACACTGACGGCCAATTAAAATGGATCATCGAAAATGGCATCAAGCCTTCCGGCATGCCGGGATGGAAAGGGATTCTGGAAGACGAGGAGATGTGGAACATCGTCCACTATATCCGCCATCTTCCGGCCAAAGGCAGTCTGGGCGCGCCAGAAATCTTCAAAGAAGAAGCCGAAGAGCATGAGCACATGCACGGCGCGGCCGCTCACAGCCATCACGACGCAAAGCCGCACACGCACAAGCACTGAGCGGATTCGCGCTCGCAGCAAAAAAGGGAGCCTTCGGCTCCCCTTTTGTTTTTCAGACTAAACGAACTTCCTATTACAACGCTGGCGGCGGTGTTGGCGTTGGAGTCGGGCTCGGCGTTGTTTCCGTGGCCGGAGCAGGCTCAGTGACCGGAGTTGGCTCGGGTGTTGGCGTGGGCGTAGCAGCCGGCCGTGGATTTACCGGCGCAGAGGGCGACGAACTGCCTGGATATGTGGAGTGTTGCGGAGTGCTAGGTGGAGCGACATCTGTACCGGCCGCCTGCCGCACCGCAGCGAGGAATTTTTCAGCCGACTGGGGCGGCGGCACTGAGCCCGTCAGAATAGTCTTGAAATCGATCTGGCGGCCGTAAAGTTCGCCCGTAGCATCCTCATCCTGCTTGATTACCGCACCGTTGAAACTAATTCCGGCAAACAGACCGCGGGCTCGCGAGTACGTAAGGACTTCAGCACGAAGCTTCCAGTCTGTTGCTCCCTCGGTGTGGCGCCCTACCGGCCCGGCGGCGACAGATGCGTCAGCGCCCAGCTTGAATTTATTGGTCAGCAGCGCCTGCATGCCACGATCATTCATCACCACCATCACCAAGTCGACAGCTTGTCCGCCAATCTGCAAGCCAATACTGCCGCCGGTTGTGGTCAAAGGCGCAGGAGCGCTCCAACCGGTCGCCGTGCGACACGTGGCCATTCCCCGGCCATGCGCTCCTCCTACTATGAACCCGCCCTTGAGCAGATTCGGCACCACCGCTACACACTTTGCCGAGCCAAGAATATCGGAAGGAATGCCTTTATCGGGCGTGGCCATGATGTCATTCAATACGGTCGCGGCCGATTCCAGCCGACTGGACGCGGCTTCTGAAGCAAAGGCTACGCTTGAGAGCGTGACGGCAAACAACACAACACGAAGCAGTGTTTTCATTATTTTCCTCAAGATGATTTTAGTCGCTGGGAGCAGGTAAGAAGATGCGGAAAAATAATAAAGGGTTGGATACGGTGACCCTCGTGACCGTATCCAACCCCGTCTCCCAGGTTCTGTGGTAGGTGAGCAGAGTATCCATCAACACCATTTCCCCGGCAAGTAACCGGGGTTCCTTCTGCAGTGCCAATTCGGACATGTACTCAGGGTGACACCAGGATGGTCAACACGGCCACGGCCTTCCGCGCAAAACAAAAGGCCCGACAGATAGTCTCTGCGGGGCCTGAACTCGTTGCGGCCGATTTATTTTGACGAAGTAACCAGCGAATGAGTAATGGCGTGCACGGAAAGCGCGATGCGATTCTGCACTCCAACTTTGCGCATGAGCTTGGCCACGTGGGCTTTCACGGTACGCTCTTCAATGCCCAGCACCGATCCGATTTCCTTGTTGGAACGTCCTACGACCAGCAGTTCAAGAACTTCTTTTTCGCGATCCGTAAAGGTGACCCTGCCGGCGGGAAAGATGCGGCCCGGAGAAGAGGTCACGCGTTCGATGAAGATGGAGAGCACGCGACGCGGCGCCCATACCGACCCCTGATGCACGATCCGCATGGCCTGAATGAACTCCGCGGGTGAAGCGGCTTCATCCACATAGCCTTTAGCGCCTGCGGCAAGAGCCTTCAAGATTGTTTCATCATCGGCGCCGCTTCCGGTAACGATGATGCGCAGATCAGGGCGCGCGGCTTTGAGTCCGGCCATCACGTCAAACAGGTTTTGTCCCGCCCTTGTGCCCAGCAAGACAAGGTCGATATCTTTGCGCGGACCCAACTCTGCAAGACTGCAGGAAACTAATTCCAGATCTGTTTCGGTATCGAACAATGACTTCAGTCCGATAAACCGCAGCGGATCACTCTCTACCACAGCTATGCGAATCGTTCTCTTCGATGCGCCTGCTTTCATCAAAACTCCTTCCAAGACCGTGGCGTGAATGTGCGTATTGTAAGCAAAAAATGGAGCGCGCGATCTGAAAGTATCATGAACCTCAGCCCAAGCCCATTACATAGCAGGGTACATGTACTGAAGTTGAAGCGCAAGGATAGGGGAGTAGCACCCAGGGTTACTTGCTGGCTTCCAGTCGGCCACCATCCGGGCGGAGAACAAAGCCATCAGCATGGCCCAGGGCAAAACCTCGGCGGTAGCCTTCGCAGTAGCTTTCCTCGGCAGGCAAGTCGTGTCGTTTGCCGGTGCGGAAATTGGCGCAGCCGACAAAATGGAAATCGACCTGAGCGGTGGACGATTGGTCAGAGCCGCCGCGATCAAAGCCTTCGCTGTAGCCGGAGAAAAAGCCCTCGTCAAAGTGCATGAACCGGGGATCGCCAACCGAATGGGCGTCTTCCAGGGATGCTGCCACAGAACGGAGCGTGTCCACAGCCCGGAATATCCGTCCGGAATAACCGTCGCCATATCCCGCTTTTAGACCGGCATGGAATCCCCGTTCAAATACATTTCGAGGCCCGAAATGCGGGGAATAGCCCATTTTCAATCCACGCACGTCCTTGATTTTGACGCGCGGTGAGGTACCCAGGCTGATGTCCGCGTTTCCCAGGTGGTAGCCCTCTTCATAGCCGTGCCGATAGCCGTGGGCAAAAGCCGAGTGCGAGATCACCACAGCCGAGCCGGACTCGCTCAAATGGCAATCTTGCGCCTGCGCCGAAATGGCGCCCCCTGCAGCAAGAAACAGCGTTAGCAGCAGACGCGCCATATAGCCGGGACCCTCCAGGTTCGTTCAGTCAGATGAACCTAAGTAACCGCGGGATGTCAGATCTCTTACGTGCCCCTAAGGTCAATTAACCCAACCTCTAGGTTTTTCGATGAATGGCTGTAAATCGTATGTAGCTGGATACTTATCTCACCTTAACCCAATCATGAAGAGTTGAGCTGACCTCTCCGGCTACGGCAGATTAAAAACCTGGGGGAAACGGAGCCGAAAGAGGAAGGCGACTAAGACTGATTTGCGACATTCCCCGGGCGGCAAAACAGCCGCCTGGGGCACTCGTATTCTTCCCCCCAAGGGCTTAAGGTTTCTTTCCCCGGAAGATGTCATGCGAAACCTGCTGCGACACATGCCGCTGGTTTGTCTTCTAGTGCCGACCTTAGCGCTTTGCGCGCAGCCTCGCAATCCTTACGATCTTGAGTTCGAAACCCTCCGTTCCCAATGGACTGTAGCCGGCAAACAGGAAAAGCTGGCTCTTCTGGACCATATTCGCCGCTTGCGTGACTTCGCCGACAACCGCCATCAGGTACAGCTATTTCTTGAGAATGTCCGGCAATCAGCCGCGGAAAACGATCCGATAAAAAATGAGGCGGCTGCCTACATTGACGACCTCCGCGCCTTCAAGTCGCCAACACAGCCGCGGGCGCTACATTGGTACGCCATGGAGGACTCGCGCCGGCACATCCTGGCTGAAGCGCGCTCTGCCGCCGAAACCGGTGCGTCGTATGCAGTTCTGGCCGAACTGGAAAATCTGTCTGGCGCCCCCGACGCCGCCGACCACATGTTCCAGGCCGCCAGCCTTGAACCAACAGCCGCGCACTGGCTCCGGGCGGCCCAATTTCTGGATGAACCGCTTCGCAAGTTTGCTGCTCTGCGCAGCGGACTGGCGTTGGAACCGTCAAACCCGCGCCTTAACGTGGAATTAGCGATTTATTACATCGGCCGCCAACAGCTGGAAAAAGCTCGTGACGTGCTGGCTTCAGCCGCAGAAGTCGCGCCGGATGATTTTGTTATCCGTGAACGCCGGGCCAGTCTCTTTTTGAACCTGGGCCTTCGTTCTCAGGCACTGCCTGAGTTGCGTCGTCTGGAAAAGCAGTGGCCTGCGCCCCTGTGGCTGCAATCCCGCCTGGCTCTGGATTATGAGCAAATGGGTCTCCTGGACGATGCCGCGCGGCTGGCTGCTTCAGTAGTGGCAGAAAAAACCGACGATCGCGAACAACTTGAGCTACTGGCACGGTTCCACGAGCGGCGGCATATGAAGTATGACCTGCAGGCGGACTACATTGCGCTTTCGCGGCTGGAACCCAGCCAGTCCGACATATGGTCGCGCCTGGCGCAGGTACAGATCGATTGCGGCGACGCCGAGGGCGCCCGGAAATCCCTGCTGCGCCTGGTTGCGCTGGATGAAGAGAATGCGGACGTACACCGGCGGCTGGCTCAAGTTGATGAAAGCCTGCATCTTGACAGCGAAGCCCAGCAGGAGCTGGCAAAGGCTTCCAGCGCTGCGCGTCCCGACATATTGGCGATGGACGCACAATATCTGCTTGACCCCGGAGTCCTGGTCAAGGATGCATTCGCAAAACCGCCCGCACCCGCCGACACCACCCTGGCCGATATCCGCGTGCAGGAGCTTCTCTCCAGCGGTCTGGACCGCGTGCACGTTCAGCAACTGTACTTTGTCGGCTCGGAATCCGCGCTTGATACGCACCGTGTCAGCACGATTCGCTATTCGCCGTCCACCGAAGAATTGCGCGTAATACATGCGCGCGCCTGGAAGCCAAATGGTTTTGTACTGGAAGCACAGGAACTGGGCGACCGTGAATACGCCGATACCCTGGTCTCAATGTACTACGACATGCGCCTGTACCAGTTCCGCTTCGCCGGACTGGAGAAAGGCGATGTGGTTGAACTGGAGTATTCGCTCACTCCCAGGCGCCGCACGGCTCCCTATAGCGGATATTTTGGGGAGCTGGTTTTGTTTGCCGGACGCGGCCCGGAACAGCTGAAGAGGTACGTGCTTATCGCGCCGGCGGCGCAGAAGGTTTTTGTCCACGCCGAAAAAATCTCACCGGCAAGCGTTTCCGCCAGGGATGGCTCCCAGGTCTTTGTCTGGGAAGCCCGCTCGGTTCCCGCCTTGCCGCGCGAGCCGCGCAGCCCGGGCGTGACTGAAATCTCTCCTTACGTGCACGTTTCCACTCTGGGCGACTGGAAACAGCTTGGCGCCTGGTACGCCGACCTTGTGCGTCCGCAATTTGCGCTGGACCAGTCACTGCAGAGCGAACTGGCCAGAGTGACGAGCGGGCTGCACAATGATAAGGAAAAGATTTCTGCCATACAGGAATTTGTCCTGCGCAACACGCACTACGTCGCGCTGGAGTTCGGCGTTTACAGCTACAAGCCCTATCCGGTGACACAGATCTATGCCCGGCGCTTTGGAGACTGCAAAGACAAGGCCAGTTTGATGATCGCGCTGCTGCGTGCCGCGGGAATCGAAGCCGAGATTGCGCTGGTACGCACGCGCTCACTGGGTGACGTGGTGGCTGAGCCCGCTTCCATCGCGCTGTTTAATCACGCCATTGTTTACGTGCCGAAATATGAATTATGGCTCGATGGCACGGCGGAGTACGCTGGACGCGAGCTCCCCCTGGAGGACCAGGGAGCTCTGTCTCTCACGGTGAGCCTGAGCGGCGAGGCGCAGATACGCCACGTGCCTGTCAGCCGCGCGGCGGACAACTACACACGGCACATCATCCGCGGTGAGCTTTCCGCGAAGGGCATGATCCAGTTCAATGGCTCAACCACAACGCGGGGTGAAGACGCGCCCGGATTGCGCCACGACCTGGCTGTACGCGAACAACAACTGGATATCTTCCGCCGCGAACTGGCCGCGGTCTTCCCCAGTGTGCAGGTCGATAGTGTGGCTGTTCATGGCGCCGAGGTACTTTCCAGCAGCGTGAGCGTCGACTTCCAGGGAGCCCTCAACTCGTTGCAATACAAGCGCGTGGTTTCGCTCAGCTCTTCCTGGATGCCGCGTTCTTACGTAGCTGCACTCGCTGGCGCCAGCACGCGTACGCAGGATTTGGTCCTGCCCTCGCCATGGACCACGGAAGAAGAAATTCACATCGCGTTGCCGGAAGGGACAGAGGTTACATCACTGCCGCATGACCAAAATATCAACAGCGCCTTCGGCTCGCTGCGGCTGCATTACAAGAAATCGTCGGGTGAAGTCGTTATACAAAGCCATGTGCAGTTTGAAAAAGCGCGCATAAGTGCGCAGGATTATCCGGCGTTCCGACAGTTCTGTGCCCAGGCGGAACGCAGCTTCCGCAATGAAATCACTCTGAGCCTGCCCCAATGAGATTGGCCGCTCGCGCTCTTCCCGTCCTTCTTTTCTGCCTGAGCGCTGGCGCAGGATTCTCACAAAAGGCTCTCTCTCCCCAACCAGATAAGGCCAGTGATTCCGTGCTCCAGAAGTTTTCCTCTGACTTTAATTTGCCGGCGGCAGCCGAAAGCGCTGAGCTGCGTTTGCGTCGAGCGCCGAAAGACCTCATAGCGCTTTTCGTCCGCATGGAAGCGGCGGAACTGCTGGAGCGCCCTGAAGTCGTACTGGACTCAGCTCTGCGGCTTTGCGCCTTGCCTGCTGCGTTGGAGTTGCACGAACTCGCTTCGAACCGGGTACTTGAACACGCGGCCAATAGCTGGACGTTCAATTCAGCTCTTCGCCGCGTAAAGGCGGCCGCTTTAGTCCATAACGACTGCACTTTCAACTTGAGGCTGGCGCTGGTCGCGGCCGCCACGGACGGGGCCAACGTTGACCTGGACGTGGCAACTCATTCCAGCGGCCTCCTCTCGCACTGGCGCATCGTTGGACCGTTCGGGAGATATAACAACGTGGATTTTGAGCGCCGCTGGCCGCCGGAAGCCGAGCCATTCTTCCGCACGGGATATTCAGCCAAGCAGGATTCCGGTGTAGTGAAAAATGAGCACCGTAGCGCCGCCTCTGCCAAAGCAGATCTTTCTCGGGCAATGGTGCCGGAGCGCTTCTGGTTCCGTGACGGCATGATCGCAATGCCTGACTATTTTCCCTCGTCTGGAGTTTTTTATGCCGCCAGTGACGTCGAGATGGCGATCGCGACAAATACACGTATCGATGTGTTGAGTCCAGGCAGCTATGAAATTTTTGTCGACGGGAAATCGGCGATTCTGCATGACGCGCGTTACGCGGCCGGCGCTAGCCGGGATTCAAACTCGTTGCCTCTTAAAGCAGGCCACCATCGCATTCTGGTCAAGTTCACGCCGGACGCTGCGCCGTTCAGCGTTGCTGTCCATCCCCAATTTGGGATGTCATCGCAAAGACAGGTTTCGCTGCCCCCCTCGCTCGAGCAATATACGCGGGCGCTGACCGCATATTTCCGTGGCGATTTTGCCGGGATGGCAAACGTGTTTGGCGGGGAACAACTTCGCGGCAATGGTCCTTCCCAATACCTTCAGGCTCTGCTCTATTCCGCGGCAGAGGAACATTCTCCCCGGGCCGATGCAGCTTGGAAGGCCGTAGCCTCTGCGCAACCCGCAGCCTTGCTGGCTCGCCTTAAGTCAGCGGAAAACGCAATGGAGCGTGGCCAGCCTGAGGCAACACGGCTGGACGTAATGAGTATTCTGGCCGAGCGTCCGCAGTCAGAAGAAGCTTTGCAATTGGCTTTTAGCCTTTCGCGGCACAACCAGGTTGATTCTCCGGCGCTGCTAAGCCGCCTGCTGGAGTCACATCCTTCCTGCGCACGGCTCACGGAAGCGGTGAAGTTCTATAACGCAGCGGCGGAGCAGGACAAAGCCCGCAAAGTCGAGCAGCAACTGGCATCGTGCGCGCCGGAATCACTGCAATATTCAAGGCTCCTGGCAGCATCAGGGCGCCATAGCGCCGCCGCAGCGTACCTCCAGCAGCTGGTTGCAAAAAATCCGCTCCATCGGGCAGCCAGACGATTCCTGGTGGAACAACTGTTGCTGGATAACCAGATCAGTGCGGCCAAGCTTCAGGCCAGGCAGCTACGGGACGTCGCTGCCAACGCGCACAGCTATGCCCATCTGGCGGAGGACCCCGGCGTAGCGCAGGATAGCAGGAGCGAGCGTGCCGAGGGTTTTGCCGACCGCGGTGAGTTTTACGTTCCTTACCGCCGTGATGGCGTGGAACTGGTCCGCAGATCGGCACAAAGAAGTTTCTCCGGAGGAGCGGCGGTTATTCTGCTCTCCGATAAAGCGGTCCGCATCGGCCGTGATGGCCCGATTTCAGTGTACGTGCATCGCATTACCCGTCCGCTTAACAAAGAAGGCATCAGCCGCTACGGAGAGGTCACGTTGCCTCGCGGAGCGGACCTGCTCGAGTTGCGCACAATCAAAATCAATGGTGAGGTCATTGAACCCGAACTGGCCCAGCAGAAACCTACGATTTCCATGCCCGCGCTGGAGCCGGGCGACGCAATTGAGGAAGAATATGTAATGCATTATGCGGAGCTGGATCAGACGCCGGAAAGTGCCGGTGCTCATACTTTCGGCTCATTCGCCGCACCCATACTTCATGCCCGGCTGGTGCTGCTCAGCCCACCTGATGCGATGATTCGCGTGCGCGAACAAGCCGCTCCACCACTGCCACTGGTGGGGGAAAATAACGGCATGGTGATCCGGATCTGGGAGCGCGACAACATTGTGCAGACGATCGCGGAATCATTTCTTCCGGCCGTCAACCTGCTGCCCACAATCACCGTTACCTCAGCGGAAAAAACCAGCGGCAGGCTGCGGGACCAGTTGATCGAGGCATCGCGGGCAGGTCTGCACGTGAATGAAACCGCGACCGAATTACATCTCTCGCAAGGCGCTGGAGATGTTGAGAGAGCAAAACGCCTGTATCGCTTTGTAACGAGCAAGATTGATTCTACGGGCCCAGACTGGACCGCCAACCCGGCAGAGGACACGCTGGCCAGCGGGCAAGGCAGCAGGACCATGGCTCTCCTGGCTCTGTCGCGAGCTATCGGACTCAAGGCCGGCTTGCTGCTGGCGCGGAAGATCGACCAGAACTGCGGTAAAGAACACGACTCTTCCTGTTACACCGAGCCATTGGTACGGTTCTGGCTGCCAAATGGTGAATTCACCGATGTTGACGCGGAATCCGACGATCTTCCTTTCGGCGCCATACCGCCATCACTCGATTCGCGAGACGCTCACCTCATTCCCTTGCTGGCAGAAGAAGAAAAAAGGCCCGAGACCGTAACCTTGGCTACCCGGATGGCCACCGAGAAAAGCATGGCGGAGGCCGACCTTTCCTTCCAGGAGGGAGATCTGGTGGCCAGGATTGAGGTGCAACTGGGTTCCGTGCGGGCGCAGGAAGTGCGCAGCATGCTGCGCAATGCGGGGGAACGCGAGCGCCAGGCGTTTTTTGAACAGCTGGCCATGCGCATTTTTCCGGGCGCTACCGCGGTTGCCGGCGCTGCCATGCATGAGAACGATCCTGAACAGCCGCTGAAGCTTTCAGTCCGCTGCACGGCGCCACAATTCATCAACCGGCAGAGCGGCGCAGCGGAGATCAATCAACTGGCCCCCACACTTGGCCTGGCGACTTTGTATGCCAAAACGCCCACGCGCAAGTTCCCGCTCTATATCGAATCCTTGTTCTTTGAAAGTACGGTCTTCCATCTGCACCTGCCCAGCGGGATGGAAGTCCATTCCCTGCCCGCAGACTTTACTGACAAGTCTGAATTTGGGGAGTATGCATTGCGCTTTGTGCGATTGCCGCACCAGGTGGATATCCACCGAGATTTCCGCATCCCGGTACAGGTGATTGCGCCGGAGAAATATGCTGCTTTTGTGAACTTCGCGTTAAGGATTGATGAAGCCGAACGCCAACGCATCTCGCTGGAAACCAGGAAAGCCGCCGCCAGCATGCGGCCGACCGCCCTCAAAAAGTAAAAGGGCCAGGATTGCCCCGGCCCATCTCTCTATTCGATACGCTAGAAGCGGGTGCCGCCTGCGACTGGCATGTTGCGGTAACCGCCTTTTTCCTGGCCCATGCGCTCCAGGAAAGTTGACGCCATATCCACAAACTTGCTGCCCTTTTCAATGTACTCAGGCATGCGCTGCCATAATTCCTCGAACTTTTCAGGATGCTCGGCAGCAAAGGTAGCTACGCCGATTCCAGCAACGGCCAGGCCCGCCGGCCTGCGTCCGGTCAGGAACAGTATTGCTCCCGCCGCAAAAGATCCAATCATCAGCGTTTTCTTCCAATCCATTTTTTCCACCCTCCTGAATTGTGTGCTGTGCTGAAACTCTAATCTATTTTTTTCGCTCACGGAAGCCAGCAAACACTTTCGTCTGCCCGCTTCATTAGAGCCGCATTTGCGCCTCTCTGTTGCCTTACTGAATGTTCGCTGACGATTTACCGGGACCATCGCACTTTCACAGATTGATCAGCCAGAGGCAGACAAGATTGGATGTGATCGGCAGCTCGAACAGGTAGTGTCGGGGTATGGAACGCTTTTGCAAAAAGAATCGAGTAGGGAGAGAAATCAGAAGAAGTCAAAAAAAGAAAGTGGGCGCCGGTATAGGGGCGACGCCCACGTGGGGGTACTGCGTATGTTGTTATTAGAATAGACGCAGGGTAAACAAAAAAGTTTCATCTTTCGCAGAAATTAACATAACTAAATATCCCAAAGTTAATAGGGCCCGCGATTACGTTTGCAAAACTAAAAAAACCCCTCGCCAAAGGCGAGGGGTTGGAGAGTAAGGAGAGAGAGGAGATACAATCGACGGCTTTACGCCATGCGCGAAATCGATTCCCGCATTTGCAAGCGAGCTTGATGAAGCCCAAACTGTGATTCTTTAACGTCCAAGCCAAGAAGATGGGCAATTTTTTCATGGGAGTAGCCTTCAACATCATGAAGGAGGAAAATCATTTTTTCTGTGGCCGGCAATTCGACCACCGCGCGCTCCAGATGAACACGCTTTACGTTGCCGCGAACACTCTTCGTTTCGGCACCTGCGTTGCTGTTCAGTGTGAGCGTACCAATCGTGGTGATTTCGCGTATTTCAGCCAGGAAAGCCTGATCAATCTGTTCCGTCCTGGGCTCTGCCGATGACGCGAATGCGCGTAAAAACGTGTTGCCGGAGAGCTGTTCAGCGGTCATTTCATTGTCGGTCATCCAAAAAGCCAGGGAGTAAATTCTATGGCAGTGCTCACCGTAAATCGCATCATACTTAGCGGTGCGGGTTTCAACTGCGGCAAGAATTCCCAGATTGCTGATAACACTCACGCTGCTAGACATTTGACCTACCTCTTTTTTTGGCCCGCTGGAGGGTCCCTTTTTGATTACGTTCTCTCACTCGACACATGTACTAGAGCAATCGAGATGCCCAAGGAACGCGCCTGGCGCCAAGTTTTGCAAAGGAAATTAAGTTGTTGATTCTTAATGGTGAATCCAGCATTTCAGAGGGAAACGGCAGAAACCCACAGGTAGAGGATTAAGGTACCATCCTAAGCTGGATATAGTAAATGAGCATCAAAATACCACTTATTGATATCTCAATTCCAAACAGCTGTTTCTTGCATTAGGTAAATTTTACAATCGGATGGGCTTTCGATGGGCGGTTCTCTCAGCGAACCATTAAGACTTCTCGAATATTGTCTCGACCCAGAAAGAACTTGCGGGAGGCAAAGTCTTTAAAGAGATTTTCAATATGACGGTTATTGAAGATCCGTTGCAGCTTGAAGCCCTGGATTGGCTCAAGCTCAAGGGTATCCTTCTGGACAATGTGGTGCCGCGAATAGAGAGACTCCGCGCCGGCATCCTTGGTGTGAAAGAAGGCCAGCAGATGGCCTTTAGGCTTCAGCATGGCCTGTAAACGCTCCACCAGGGGCTTTACAAGGCTTTCAGGGAGGTAGTCAGCCACATCCCAGAACAAGATAGCGTCGAACTGGCCGGCAGGGTAATCAAGGTTTTCCACAAAGAATTTCACCGGATCAATCTGCAAAGAGCCGTCTTCCTGCTTGACCGCGTAAGTGACGTCCTGCGATTCACTCAGAATGTCTTCATTAAATACGCGCACACCCATTTCAGTAAGGAGGGCAATGTTGGTGGGCGAGGTTGGCCCCAGGTCGAGGACGCAACTCTTCTGTTCACCGCTGCTGCTCAGGTTGCGCATAAATTCGCCCAGCCCGATGCAGGTGCGTTTGGTCCGTGGCGCAGATTTCGCGCCCTCCTGAGACTTGGACTCAGAGCTGCCTGCCCCACGGAACCATCGCATTAAGTTGTTACCGGAGGAGCTCACGCTCCTTTAACTCTACCTTATTTACTATCCAAAAAGGAACCCTGCGTGTCTGAGCCGGCACTATAACTGGACGCGCCCGCACTCGATCCTGAACCACTGCTCATGCCTGCGCTGGCCGCAGCAGCCAGAGGCTTGCGGACTTCCGACCTCACATCTTTCTCCTGGATATCGATGGCTCCTTTAAAGAACGCGCCATCTTCAATCACGATGCGTTGCGTGCTGACATCACCGATCAGCGTACAGGACTTGCGCAATTCCACACGCCCGGTGGCGGTGACATTGCCTTCCACCCGGCCATGGACAACGAGATCGCGTGCCGTAATGCCTGCCTTGATTTTTCCATTGGGACCGATGATCAGACTGTGATCGCGGAGATCAATTGTGCCTTCAATCGAACCATCCAGATAAAGGTCCTCACTGCCTGTGAGCTCGCCTTTGATTTGAACTGATTTGCCAATGTGCCCTACGTCCGCGCGGTGCGGATCGCTGGCCTTCGGCGTTTCTTTATGTGGTGTGGGAATACTGGGTGCAGCGACGGCAGCTGGCGGGGATACAGGCTGCGCAGGCTGGATCGGATTCATGCCCATAGGCTTGTTGTCTTCAGGACGCGGTTTCCACATTTCGGCACCTTTCTTTTCGTTTGTCGCTCTCTCTTCGGAGAAAACAAAACTCGTGTCTGTAACGCCTGTCGCAGATTCAATCAGGAGTTTGATGGCTAGTTTACTGCTGTATTTCAAAATCAAATAGTTACTGTGGTTGTGCGCCGGAAAGGCAATCCCATGCTCATACACGGCATCCTGTTGCCCAAGTTTACGTGTTTACAATAAAGTAAACATTTACTCTCTCGCCACCTCCGGAGAGATCCAACCCCATATCTTATTTTTCAGTGACTTACGGGAGACAAGAGTTTGCGGCACACTGGGCAGTTTGGCTGTATGTTTGCTTTTAAGTTATGTGTCGACCGGACGGAATGTCGCGGCGCACGGGTGGAACCGAAACCAGGGGAACAGCGGTTCTGAACGGAAGTCGCGGCTATCGAGCCAATGGGACTGCCTTTCCGAGAGGTCGATAAATGAAGGGGCGGGCTGTGAAGCCGCCTCTTTTTTCTTTTATCCCTAAATCGCCAGGATTCTTCGCTCAAAAATGTAAAATGCAACTAGCTGCTGGTTTTCCAGCGTCTAAATCAATATCCGGTTTTCTAAATTTTATGAATTGCTTCAAGCCCCCATGGCGCACGGTAATCCTATTGATCTCAGCAAGTCTGGCTCTTGCCATGCAGAGCCAAACAACAACAGACGCCCTGCCGCCTCTACCAAAAGACGCGAACCAATACGTCAAGGACACAATCCAATACCAGATAGAGGCAGACGCCGCCGACCACACGCACTGGCGCTACCACATCCATCGGGAAGACGATAAGGGAGCACAGGACCGGGACGTAATCGACACAAAAGATGGGCAACTCGCTCGCACCCTGTTAATCAATGGCCAGCCTTTGACCCCCGAGCAAAGAGCGGCTGATGAAGCTCGCATGAAAAAACTGGTGGAAGATCCGAGTGAGCGGGCCAAGCGGGCAAAACGCGCGAAGGACGATGAGGACAAGGGAATCCAGATGCTAAAGGCGATTCCTGACGCCTTTATCTTCAAATACGAGGGCGCCGAAAATGGCCAGTTAATCCTGTCGTTTTTCCCCAATCCGCACTACAACGCTCCAACCCGCGAACTGCAGATCTTTCGCTCGATGAGCGGCAAAATGTGGATATACCGAGCTGAGCGCCGCATGGCGCGTCTGGATGGATCTCTTTTTGAAGACGTCACTTTTGGCTGGGGGCTTTTGGGGCGACTGAACAAAGGCGGAACATTTTCGATTATGCAGAGCCGTGTGGGCGATAGACACTGGGAAATTGTGTCGCTCGACGTAAAAATGATTGGTCATGCTGTCATCTTCAAAAGCATCAATGTAAAACAGCAGGAACGCCTTACCGATTTCCATCGCGTCAGCGACAGTCTGACAATCTCTGAAGCCTATGAGTTGCTGGAAAAGGGCGATGCACCGGTCTCCGCGGAGAACCAGCCAGACGGAGCCAAAGTAAGCAAGAAATGACCTCCTGCTGGCGGAGTCCAGCCCTCACTTAACCAGGCGCCTTGGATTCTTTTTATCGGACGCCACAGCGTTGTGGCATATACACATAATTTGGACTAAAGTCTCTCCGCGTTCCCGTAGTTCGATCGGACTAGGGTATTGAGCGACTCCATCTTATTTCTTATCGAGGCAGAGACACGCAATGACTCTCAGATTTTCCGCAGCTCTCTTTTCTTCCTAGCCTCCGTTTTAAACGAGGCAAACCTGCCAGCGGACGAGTGATCTAAGTCTGTAGCGCTGCTTCACTCTTCTCGAAGGCCGGACTCAGGCAAGGCCAAACATACCAGGAGGAACGTAATGAGAAAAACATCTTTGATCACAGCAATTCTGTTGTTGTCAGCGGTTTGGGCCGTGGCGCAGACTTCACCGAGCTCGCCGCAATCAACTACACCGGACACGAGTTCGCAACAGCCCACGTCTCCATCGTCCACCTCGCCCAGCCAGCAACCAGCGACTCCGGATGCCAGCTCAACCACGACGCAGACCACCACGACGCAAACCACGCAGACTTCAAGCGACAGCGCCAACTCCATTGAAGGCTGCCTGAGCGGCTCCGCCGGCAGCTGGACCCTGACGGACCAATCTGGCAAGACCTGGCAGCTCGCCGGCGACACCTCAAAACTGAGTGACCACGTTGGGCACCAGGTTCGTATTATGGGAACCGACAATAGCGGATCAGCTTCCGGTTCCACCGGCGGAAGCATGGGCAGTACACCCAGTTCCAGCGGCGGTTCCAATGCGAGCGGAGCGGGCTCGGCTTCCGGATCTCAATCAACCTTTACGGTAAAGAAAGTAAAGTTGATCTCAAGCAGCTGCTCGACACCCAGCAAGTAAACGGCAATGGCGTTGAATCAGCCCCCGCGCTATGGCGCGGGGTTTCTTTTTGGGATGGGAAATGGACAAAAGCTTCAGGGATTCACGTGCAAACGGCCATCGCGCAAGACAGTGCATTTTCTGTCGCGCCAGACAATTTTGTCGCCCACAAATCCGCTAATCCAGATAAAGAAACCCATCACGTCCTGAACAGGCAGCAACCACCATTGCTTTTGTGTGACGGGATCATGAACAACATAGCGCGCCGTGGCCAGGGCAGCGCAGGAGCGCAATGCGAAAGTGAAAAGGACCGCGGGCCATGCGGCGGGATACGAAGCCCAGAGCAGAAGCGCCAGGGGCAGCGGATAGGTGAAGATTTGTCCCCAATACCCCACTGGACGCGAGCGGCGGGTGCTGCGTGCCCAACGCATCCGGTGCCCCAGGTTGCGCATCATGCTCTGGCTTCCAATGCGATGCTCAATGACGTATGACGAGAGCAGCACACCGTGACCAAGTTCCGCGGCCCGTTGGCCAATCACAAAATCTTCCGCCAGAAATTCCTGCAGATAGCCGAATCCGCCCATATCTTCAAGCACGTTGCGGCGGACAGCCACAGTGCAGCCCAGCGCGAACCGCATCCCTTCGATCATGCGCGCCACCAGGACGCCGCCGAGAAGTTCGGTGTTCATTCCAATCGCTTCAAGGCGTGACCACAAACTCTTCCCCGGCACTGCTCGATACGGACAGCTAATCAATCCGATGCGCTCATTCTGAAATTCCTGTGCCAGATGTGAGAGCAGGCTGGGCGTTACACGCACATCACTGTCACTCATAACCAGCACGTCATAGCGCGCTTCCCGCACCATGCGGGTCAGGCTGAAAGCCTTGGCGTTGGGAATGGGGGACTCGCCGGTTACGATCAGCCGTGCGCTGATTCGGCCGCTAAACTCGCCGATAATCTTTTCCGCAACTGCAACTGCCGGGTCGTCCTGGCGATGAACGCCGAATAGCACTTCATATTCGGGATAATCCTGCGCCATGAAGCTGCGCAGATTTTCCTCCAGGCCGTCGTCATGGCCGCACAGCGGCTTCAGCAGGCTGACGGGAGGTTGGGTTCCGGGAACAGGCAGTGTAGAAGACAAAAACCGCCGCGTGGCTACAACAACGAGAACGCAATAAACCAGCGAACCGGTCAGCAGAACCGCCAATGCAGTTGTAAGGATTACCATAACGCGGGTTTGTTCTCCATGTTGGAGCCGTCCGCAGTCGCGCCGGAATGGCCGTTAGTGAAAAGAAACTTGCCGCCGCTTTCAGCAATCTCGTGAAGACGGGCGGGCCCGACCAACGCGCTCAGACGAGCGAGACCGCTACGGTCGGCCACCAGATAATAGCGAATTGTACCTGACCAGACCCTCATAAATTCGGCGTCATTCATAAAAACAGGGGGAGCACCTGGTGCATAAGAGCCATACTCAAGATTGTTAACGCGCCCATTCAGCAGCAGGGCTTTTTTATTGGAGTAAAACAAGACAGAAGAAAAAGGATAGTAAGCGCCATCCACGATTAATTCACCTGCCGGCGCATGCAACAGGGCCTCCGCCAGTGGCCTGGAGGACAGATAGGGATCAAAGACAACCAGCGCCATCCGGCTGGCATGCAGGAACAACACCATCATGGCAGCCAGCGCGAGAAATGCCCGGCGGCCACTCAGCCATCCACCTGCTGCGCCCACCAGAAAAGCAACGCCCGCCAGCATGAGGGGAACCCGCAGATAAGCGAACGATTGCAAAGTGAGATCGCCCATATGACCGAGCGAAAGTGTGTAAGCCTCAGGATGTTGTTGCAGAGCGCTGGAGATATCTCCTGTCGCGGGCACTTGGTGGACAGCAAATAATATTGCTCCGATCACCGCGGCGGCCACGGTCGAAATCCCCGCAATCGTTCTGCTTCCGGCCGTAATTAGTTTGCCTTCCCTGTCCATCGCACACCCCAGCAAGAGCGCCAGAGCCGGATAGATTGGCATGGAATAGTATTCCTGCGTGGTGGAGAAGGTGAAGAAGAGCAGCAGAAATCCGGCCCAGCAGAGCGCGAGCAACCGCGTGCGGCCGGCGCGATCCACCGGCTTATAGCTGAGCCTTGCTGCGGCGGGCAGATAGGCGCTCCAGGGAAAGAGCCAGAGGAGGTTCAGCAGCCAGAATGCGAGGCGCGGCACGGTGTTGTAATCGCGCGGGTAGCGAAGATTCAAGAACCTTAATAAATGCTCATTGAAGAAATAGAACCAGAAGAAACCATGATATTCGCCGGGGCCGCTGTGCATGCTGAAATTCAGGTACGGAGGCATGCGCAAAGTGGCCAGAACATGCCAGGGCGCGGCGATGAGCAGAAAAATGACTAACACGCTCAGGGGTCGCAGCCGCCGCCAAGTATCGCGCAAAAAGAGCTGGCGCGTAATCGCCAGATAGACCAGTATGCCTCCCACGGGGACCACCAGCGCGAGCAACCCCTTTAGGAGCACGCCCACTCCCAGAGCAATGCCAAGAAGGACAGACCATCGCCGCGAGTGGAGCTCTTCTCCGTCTTCATTCATAGCGCGCTGAAACGCCATGAAACAGATGGCGATTGTGAGGGTAAGCATCACGTCGGGAATAAGAATGCGGGTAAAGAGAAAGAGCCCGATCGATGTCGCCAGCACCAGTCCGGCATAAAATCCGGCACGGCGGCCAAAAGCCCACGCTCCGTAGCGTGCCGTGACAAAGCAAAGCAGCACTGCCGCTAGAGCGGTGGGGATACGGGCCACCCAGTCATGCACTCCCATCAGCAGGTAACAGATGGCAATGAGCCAATAGGGTAATGGCGCCTTTTCCATGTAAGGCACGCCGTTCAAATGAGCAATGACCCAGTCGCCTGACTGGACCATGTTGCGCGCAATCTGCCCATGCACGGCATCAACATCGTCCATCAGTCCGGGAGGAGAGATGATGCAGCCCAAAAAAACGATCGCGGCCACAATCACCAGAACGATTTCATAATGCAGCCGCGGACGCGGCTGTTGCGGCACGGCGACATCGAATGCTGCCTGATGCTGTTGGCGCGCGAGTTCATTCACCGGAGAAATATCGCCATCCCCTTCATCTTACCTGTTGCGGCATCGCCCGCAGGCCGGAGATATTTGATCCGGATGGCAACAAACCTTGGCGCTCAATTCTTCGCTTTTGCCCCGTAACCAATAAGGACCCCACTGGCTAAGAATTTTTAAACGATTGCAGGTGGTTTTGAACATGGAAATTGTAAAAAACTGTAAGCACGATAGTGAGGGTCCATGGCCTTTAGTCTCGGCCACAAATGCCGATGACTTTGTCCATACTTACAGGGTAACTTCTCTTGGCTAAGAAATGTAAATGTTTCATGAAGGCATACATTCAGTCGTAAGATGGTCTCATGATTCCCTGGTCCATTCGGCCGAAAGCCATTCGAAAGATGGCAAAGTGGACTATTGACGTGCAGTGATCGGCGCAACATTTGGCGCGTAGCAGTGTTCCTGCTTTCAAGACCAGACGCATGTCCGGACGTAAGGACATGACTGGAGTAACGACATGACGTTGGTGAAACGCAGAATAGCGGCAGCATTAGCGGTAATCAGCATAGCTTCCCTCGTTACGCTCCTGCAGGTTGAGGCCAGCCATGAAACCGACGACCAGATTGGCCAGGAAGCCGTTTGGAACGCCGCAGACAGCGATATCAGTGCTATCAGCCAGGCTTGCAAAGACAATGAGGCGGCGGGATTCCGCGATTGTTTTATCGAGCAAATGGGTGGATACGCCTCATCGGACGCTGTGGCTTTCTCTCAATTGCTGGCTTCTCAGCAATCGCCGCGCCTTGGGTATCTTGGCGGCATACGGGAATCAGGACTGGTGGATCTTGGGTATGTTGTGTATCCCGGAACTTCCGAACCGCGCCAGGGATGGGTGTTGATGAATGGAGTTCCCGCGCTGATCAACCTGGATGACGTTGCCGTGCTGCCAAAATCGGACATGGAGAAAGATGCTCAGTTCGCTGCGTTACACAGAAGCCATCCGCAAATGCAATTAGCCATAAATGACGACCAACGCAAAGCGGAATCGTCTCCGCAAATTGAATGTCTGGCTGATGGCGGCGAAAGATTCGTAATTCCCTACGCTCTCCAGGAACCTTGTGCCGGCTGTGTGCCCGTTGCACAAGCCAGTTTTGGGTTTGACTTTAATGAAACCGGCAATTTACTGGGAATTAAATTCTTGAAAATTGAAACAGTACAACCGTAGCGACTATGTAACGCGAAGAATCAGGACTATACGCCAAACAGGTTGGACTGGGCCTTCTTGTAGTTGTTTTCCTGAGCCCACAAATTAAGGGAGACGGTGGCCAGTTCATCGACCACGGGAACGGCGTTGCCGTTTTTGGAAAGATCAATGGACTTGATGTAAGTGTGGCAGGTATCGCAGGCGTCCACGCGCACGTAGTCGAATTCCTCCGCTACGAACACCGGCAGGCGCTCCTTGTTTTCTTCCGCGCAGTTGGGGCACAAGACACGGCGGAAGAACCATTCTGTCCCACAGAGAGAGCACAGAAGAAAGCGTTTGGCGCCATCACCTTCTGGTCGCAGCACCGCTAATTGCGGCTTTGAGCCACAGAAAGGACAGAGCGGCGGCGACGCTTCAGTAGCGGAAATGGTCCTCTCCGCCAGGTGTTCAGCGAACGGCTGGAGCAAGGCGTTGGCGAAAAATACTGACTCAGGGGACAGTTCATGGCTTTCCACTTCATGTTGCCAGACCGCCATCAGTAGCGCTATCCGGTCTTCAGGAGAAGATTGTTCCATCGCCGCGGCAGCAGTCTTCAGGTCAGTAGAACCTGCTTCTTTAACCAGCGCCAGCAGTGCGGCAAAATGGGGAACGAGCAGGGAGACGTTATGATCGGCAGCAGAAGCGACCGATTCATAAACGCTCTTTTGAAAGCGGATGAGGCGCTGATAAAACCTAAGCAGTTCAGCAACTGAAGACTGGTTTTGTAACAGCTCACTCGCCCGCGCAATTCGACGGTCCCAGGAAAACCCAGACATCAAATCCCTTTAGTTCCTGCGGCCGGTAATCTTCTCATACCAGAGACGGTGATGCGTTCTCGCCCAGGTAGTGGAGACGTGGCCTTCAACCATGGCCTTCACGCTGCCTGGAGTCACCCAGACGCTCATGTAAACGTGGATGATGAAAGCGGCAATCGTGATCAGAGCCGTGGCCGAGTGAATAAATACAATAATCGGAAGCACCCAGTGGAGTTCACGAGGCATTTTCTCCGGGATCCACATGATGATTCCGGTAATCAGCAGAATGAAGGTGCAAAAAAACATGACCCACCAGAACTGCTTCTGGCCAGCGTTGAAGCGGCCCTGCGGCGGCATGACTTCATCGCGGTTCTCAGCATAGGCGATTATGTTCTTGCTCCACTGCTCGTCCTGCGGAATTTTCTGCATGTCGCGCTTCCACAGACGATGCATCCAGAAAATGGTGGCGAAATAGACCAGTCCGACCCACGGGTGCCAATAGCGAATGGTGGCCGGGCCGCCAAGTACGTACGCCAGCCAATACGCGAGCGGAGTAAAGAGCGCCAGCCCCGTCAGCATCAGGTAGGTATAAGCAATCGAGTTAATCCAGTGATACGCCCGTTCAGCAAAGTTATAGCGCTGGACCTGATCTTCAGGTATTGCCGTGGTTGGACGCGCAACAATTCCGCCGCTCATGGCTTCATCTCCTCTGCCTTGTCAACTTCCTTCGGGCCGAAACGGATGTAATGCATGAATACACCGAACACACCAGCGACCATGCCAATCCCGCCAAGCCACTTCAGCGGACCTTTCCAGAGCTTTACGAAGATTGGAACGCTGGGAGCAGCGGGCAGGCCGCCATATTTCTCCGGATCGCGGGCGTCGCCAAGAACGTAGATTACATGCGTGCCGCCGATGCTGCCGGGACTGCCGCCAATCGGATCGCCAGGGTTGTAAACGCCGGCGTTTCCGTTGCCGTTGGCCTTCAACTGCTGGACGCGCTTGTCCGCTTCAAACCGCATGTCTTCCTTGCTGCCGAAATGCAGGCAGCCGGTGGGACAGGACTTGATGCAGGCCGGTTCCAGGCCAGCGCCTACGCGATCAGAGCAGAGCGTGCACTTGTAAACCTTTTTGGTGGCTTCGTTGAATTTGGGAATGTTAAATGGGCAGCCCGTAACGCAATATTGGCAGCCAATGCAATTGGCCTGGTTGAAGTCGACGATGCCGTTGGTGTACTGAACAATCGCGCCATCGGCAGGGCAGGCGATCAGGCAGCCTGGCTCTTCGCAGTGCATGCACTGGTCTTTGCGCATCAGCCATTGCAGGCCACCATCGGTTTCAACTTCGTTGAACTTGATCAGGTTCCAGAAGTTCCACGCCGTCTCCGGCATGGTCTGGTAGGTGTTATCGAAGGTGGTTTCGCGGAATTCATACCCGTTCCATTCCACGCAAGCCACTTCGCAGGCCTTGCAGCCGATGCAGGTAGTGGTATCGATCAGCTTGCAAACGTCATAATCGCGGGACGCTCCACTATGTGTGGAACCATCTGATTGGCGATAATCCCCACCACCCGGCGAATTGCCGACGTGCCCGGAGATCGCTTTGATTTCTAAATTTCCATTGCTCATGGCGTATCTCCTTAGGCCTTCTCGATGTTCACCAGGAAGCCCTTAAACTCTGGTGTGTAAGCGTTGGGGTCGATCGCCGTAGGCGAAAGCACGTTCACGCCATTCCTCCGGTCCGCTTCGCGGCCATCCTTCAGCCCGCGATAAGCCCAGTGGATGGGAATACCGACTGGATAAACGGGGTCATCTTTCCCAGCAAGTTTCAGCGGCTGGAGCCGCTTTGTGACCATGGCCTTGGCATAGTAAACGCCGTACTCCTTGCCATCTTTGCTGCCGCTTCTCGCGGTGGAGACTTTGAGTCTGTCGCCACCCTTGATGGAGAGTTTGGAGGCGAGTTGCTCCGAAATTTCCACGAAGGGCTCCGGGACAAGCTGCATGTTCATGGGGTTGTTCTTGGTCCAGTAGTGATAGTGCTCGGTCAGCCGATACGTGGTGCAGGGATAGGGGAACTTGTCTGACGTTCCGTACTTGTCCATATCCGATTTGTACCGCTTTACTACCGGGCTGGTGGACTGCTTGGGATGGAAAGGATTGACCAGAGGGCTTTCCACCGGTTCGTAATGCTCTGGGAAAGGACCATCCGCCATGCCAGCCAGCGGCACAAACAGCCGCCCCACGCCTTCAGGGTTCATGATGAACGGGCCCATGTGGTCTTTGGGATTGGAATCTGCTTTGAAGTCCGGAACATCATTGCCGGCCCATTTGCCAGTGGCCTCATTAAACCAGACCTGTTTGCGGCTGGGATCCCACGGCTTGCCTTCCAGGTTGCAGGAAGCACGGTTGTAAAGCACACGGCGATTCATTGGCCAGGACCAGCCCCATGTGGGATGGATACCCAGACCGGACGGATCTGCTGGATCGCGGCGCTGGGTGTTCGAGCCCGCGTCCGGCCAGGAACCGCAATAGAGCCAGTTGCCAGAGGACGTTGTACCGTCGTCTTTCAACCAGGCAAAGCCAGGAAGTTGCTGCCCCGCTTTCCAGTCCGTAGGTGTCTGCTTGTCGTCATGCAGATCAGCCAACGCCTTGCCATTGATCTCCTTGGCCACTTCGGCCAGCGACGGGCTATACGGAGTGGTGTAAGCCCATGAAGCGTTCAGGATGGCATCGGGGAACTTGCCGCCTTCGTTCTTGTAGAGGTCGCGAACTTTAAGGAAGATGGTGGCCAGGATTGCCTGATCCAGCTTGGCATCCCCTGGTGTGGGAACTGCGGCCCATTTCCATTGCAGCCAGCGCGCTGAATTGACGAAGGTACCGTCTTTTTCGGCAAAACCTGCGCCGGGTAGCCGGTAAACCTCAGTCTTGATCTGTTTCTTCTCGTCGTCAGAGATACCCGGAGATTGCCAGAAGCTGCTGGTCTCTTCAGGATAGATATCGCATACGACGAGCCAGTCGGCCTTCTTCAGGGCATCAATGTTCTTTTCACTGTTTGGGCCAATGGCGACGCCGTTCATGCCAAAGCTGATCAAGCCCTTGATCTTGCCGGCATACATGTTGTCCCATAGTTCAACCCAGGAAAATTTGCGGTCAATCTTAGGCAGGTAGTTGAAAGCCCAGTCATTTTCCTTCTTGGCGGCGTCGCCGTACATCGCTTTCATGAAGGAAACGGCAAATTTGGAGGTGTTCGACCAGTAATTGAAAGAATCCCACTCTTTCGGCTTGGCCGCGGTAGGCGTGATTCGCTTGATGTAGGTGGCAAAGTCCGTGTCTGCCGGGGTAGGCATCTTGAGATAGCCGGGCAGAATGTCGAATACGCCGGCCAGGTCGGTTGCGCCCTGAATGTTGGAGTGTCCGCGAAGAGCGTTAACGCCGCCGCCGGCGCGTCCCACGTTGCCCAGAAGCAGCTGCGCCATGGCAGCGGTGCGGATGATCTGCGAGCCGAAGCTGTGCTGCGTCCAGCCTACCGAGTAAATAATGGTGCCGACCTTCTTTGTGTCTCCATCTTTGCGGATGGAGGTGTACATGTCCCAGGCCTTATTGAGCTTGTCCACTGGGATTCCAGTGATGCTGGAAACCATTTCCGGCGTGTAGCGCGAGAAATGCTTCTTCATCAACTGGAAAACGCATCGCGGATGCTCAAGAGAAAGATCGTATTCCGTATTCGCCGGCAATGTGGGCGGCGCAGGAGCGCCTGTAGTGCCTTTCGCTCCGGTAGGACCTTGCGCGCGTAACCCTGGCCGTTTGCTTTTGCTGCGGGATTCCCTGGAGCGGCCTGCGCAGCGGTCTCCGGGGTTGCTGGGCCATCGCCAGCGGCAATAGCAGCTGCGGCAGTACCCGTAACGTTTCCGCCATCTTCGTAATTCCACGAAGTAACGTCATACTTGGCACCAGCGGCGTCAAAACCAGAGAAGAAACCGTCTTCAGGGAGCTTGAAGCCCTTCTTCACGATTAAAGGGGCGTTGGTGTAATTGACTACATATTCTTTGGGGTAGCGGTTATTCTGCAGCGCGTAGTTGATCAGTCCGCCGAGGAAGGCAATGTCTGAACCAGCACGAATCTGACAGAAGTGGTCCGCCTGCGATGCCGTGCGCTGGAAGCGTGGATCAACAACAATTATTTTGGCATTGCGGACGCGCTTGGCTTCCACAACCCACTTGAAACCGCAAGGATGATTTTCCGCCGGGTTCCCGCCCATGATCAGCATCATGTCGGTGTTCTTGATATCCACCCAGCCATTGGTCATTGCACCGCGTCCGAACGTTGGTCCCAAACTTGAGACCGTGGGGCCGTGTCAAACACGGGCCTGGTTTTCGATGTAGCAGACCCCCAGGCTGCGCATGGTCTTTACGACCAGATAGTTAAATTCATTGGTGTCAGTGCAGCCGCCGTTCCAGGCAATGTTTTCACAACGGTTTACTGTCTTGCCGTTGGCATCAGTCTCAATAAAGCCTTCATCGCGCGTCTTCTTAATATGGCGGGCAATCTCGTCATAGGCCTTGTCCCAGGAGATGTCTTCCCACTGGGTGGAGCCCGGACGCCGCACCTGCGGCTTCAGAAGCCGGCGGTCATTCATGATTTCCTGGAAGAGCGACGCGCCCTTGGGGCACAGTGTGCCGCGATTAATAGGATGGTCCGGATCGCCTTCAACGTGGACCACCTGCGCGGTCACATTCTTGGCCTTATCGCCAAGCGTGTGAATGATTACGCCGCAGCTCACCGAGCAATAAGGGCACGTAGACCTTGTCTCAGTGGTGCGGGCAATCTTAAGTTCTTTCGCTTGAGCCATCACCGGGCGGGCATCAAACCCTAAGAGAAGCGCAGCAGCGCTGCCGGTTCCGACCTTAAAGAATTCACGTCTCGATAAGCCCATAGAGGTGGCCTCCTGCCAGGCGCATTTCACGAGCGAACTTGTGCGTTAGTTCGCTATCCGGTCCGGATGCCGGAAAGCTCCGTAAAGAAATTTCACAACATGCTAGAACCCGGAAAGCAAAATGTCCATTAAATTTTTATAAAGCTCAGACTCTGAAACAAGATCAGCTCACAAATTACACGTGACGCCGCAGCTACTCCCATTCTTAAGCGGTTCCTGTTATCCTGAGCGGTTTCTCGGGTGAGGTTGACGTATGCTGAGCATGCAAGGAAAGAACGTGGTTATTTTTGGCGTGGCCAACAAACGCAGCATCGCGTGGGCCATTGCCCAGCGCCTGAACGATGCAGGAGCCAAGCTCGCCATTACCTATCAGAATGAGCGCATGAAATCCGAGGCGCACGACCTGATTACGTCACTTCCCGGGGCGCAGGCTTTTCAGTGTGATGTTTCCAGCGACGCGGAAATTGACGCCTTCTACGCGCAATTGAAGCAGCACTTTGGACAACTAGATGCGGTAGTACATTCAGTGGCCTATGCGCCTGCAGAGGAACTGAAGGGCGATTTTCTGAACACGTCGCGCGAGGGCTTCCGCATCGCCCATGACGTGAGTGTTTACTCATTGATTGCGGTTACGCGGGCCGCGGCTCCGTTAATGATCAATGGCGGGAGCGTGATCACGCTTTCGTATTTTGGCGCAGAAAAAGTTGTTCCGGGGTATAACGTGATGGGCGTGGCCAAGGCCGCCCTGGAAGCCACCGTGCGCTATCTGGCCAACAGCGTGGGTGAGAAAAAAATTCGTGTGAATGCCATTTCGGCTGGCCCCATTAAAACTTTGGCGGCACGGGGCGTGGGCGACTTCAGCACGATGCTCAAGAACCACGCCGAACACGCACCTCTCAAGAGAAACGTGGAACCGAGAGAAGTTGGCGACACGGCGCTGTTCCTCTCTTCCGACCTCGGCTCCGGGATCACCGGCGAAACCATTTACGTGGACTGCGGCTACAACATCATGGGATTTTGAGTTTTTACATCCCGACCCTGAGCTTGTCGAAGGGGAGGGAGCCCTACCATCTATGGCTTTGCAGGACTGGATCCGATGTCACGCGTCAAAATCATTCTCGTGTACGTTGCCATTGATTTGCTCATCATTGGCGGCGTGGTCTGGTGTGGGTTTCAGCATGTGCCCGTGAGCAAGTATTTCTTTCCCGCAGTCTTATTATTCATCTTGAATGGTGCGTGGCTGGTGATGATGACGGTAAGAAAGACGCCGCCAAGAACCTAGAACCTTTGAAACACAGAGGAAGGGAGGAAGCGGAGAGAAAAACTTACCGCGGATTGGCACGGGAATGCGGATAGAAAAATGCTGATCTGACGCATAGACAGTTTGGCAATTCCCGGCTTCCCCGATCACTCAATCTTTTCTTCCTCCCTCTTCTTCCTCGTTTCCTCTGTTCCTCTGTGTTTCAAAGGTTTTGGGTTTTGATGGTAACAACGCGATCATCGGTTCCACGGTGCTCGATCGCAATCTCCACATCCCGCTCTTTGGCAAAGCGTTCAAATTTCTCTCCCCACTCGATCAGCAGGATGCTTTTCGGGGTCATCAGATCGTCAAGTGCGAGCGTATCAAGTTCGCGCTGCGTGTCGATACGATAAAGATCGATATGAAAGAGCGTGACCGCGGGGCCACGATATTCGTGGATGAGCGTGAATGTCGGGCTGGTGACGTCATCGGCTTTGGCCGCCTGGAAGCCTTCGGCAATGCCCTTGACCATTGTGGTCTTCCCTGCTCCCAAGTCGCCACGCAAAAGCACGATGCTGCCGGGCTTCAGCTCGGCTGCCAGTTGGCGGCCAAGTTCCGTGGTCTCTTCGGCGGAATGGGTTTGAAAAGTTTTCATCGCTGAAGGTAGACGAACTTGCTGAGGGCTTCGGACTCGCAGACAGCAAAGGCTTCGCCCAGGCAAGTGATAATGTCGGTGGCGATCATAGATTGCTGACCGTGAAGTGAGGCGGCAATGTCCCCGGCGAGGCCATGGAGATAAACAGCGCGCGCGACGCTCAAAGGGGCCAACAGAACAAACATCTGCTTTATCTTTTCCTGTATCTTGTCTTCGATCGTCTTCTTGAGCACGGGATCTTTTGTTTTCTCATATTCCCTGTTAAGACCTTGTATCTCAGCAGCGGTGGGAGGTTCCATGGCAACTTTTCGGAAAATTCCCTGCATCTCAGGACAGCCTATATCGAGGTCAGCGTCGGCCGTTGCTTTCCATCCCAGCATGCCGGGAATGTGCTCAAGTTGCGCCAGCAACCCAGCAACGATGCCTGATAACACATCGCCCGATCCGCCCTTAGCCATTCCTGCGTTCCCAGTCGTGTTGATCCATACATAACCGTGAGGGCTGGCAATCACGGTGCGGTGTCCCTTGAGGACGACCGTACAGAGCGATTGCGTGGCTGCCCGTAAGGCCATTCTTATTCTGCTTTGCTGAACTTCGCCGGTGCCAATATTTAGCAGGCGTCCCATTTCGCCGGGATGCGGAGTGAGCACGCGAATGGCGGCGAGCCCTGCCCATCCGTCCGTTTCTTCCGGTTGAAGTTCTTCAATGCGACCAGCAAATGCATTTAAGCCGTCCGCGTCAATGACTAATTGAACGGAACATATCCCGACAAAGTCGCGCACAAACTCCTGTGTTTCAGGATGGCTGGTCAAGCCGGGTCCGATTACGACTACGGTCTTTCCTTCCAGCAGGTCTTCCCTTTTTCTCAGAGCCAAGAGTGAAATGGAACCTTCCGACGTTTCGTCCAGAGGCACCGTCATAAGCTCCGGCGCGTAAGCCGCGATGGTTGGCTGCACAGATTCAGGACAAGCGACTGTCACAAGTCCTGCACCGACACGCAAAGCTGCCATTCCAGCCATCGCTGCCGCCCCGGCTTTTCCGACAGAACCGCCGACGACCAGGACGTGTCCATAAACTCCTTTGTGCGAATCTGGCTCTCGCGGTTTGCGGAAAGCCTGGAACTCCGGCGCGGTTAGAACATCCTGATTTAATTGAGCGTTTGCGACCACTAGATTCACCGGCGATCCGATGGGCGCAATGGCAATCGGGCCTTCCGTCAATGTGGCATACACCAAAGCGGGCTTGGGAGCAGTAAACGAAATGATGCCGTCGGCCTGAACAAATTTCTCACTGCGGGAAACAGAATGGGCATCAGCATCAATTCCTGAAGGCAAATCGACGGAGAGCACTGGGCTCTCACTTTTGTTGATCAGGCCAACCGCTTTTTCCGCAATGCCTTTTAGAGGCGGCCTAAAGCCGGTGCCCAGAATCGCGTCAAGGATCAGATCGGACTTGAACGCCTGCTCAACTTCAGGATTGCTGAAATCTTTTTCGTCGGAAACCCATAAGGCGGGTATGGGAAGTTTTTTGAACGTCTCTGCCGCATCGCCGCGCAGGTCTTCCGGACCTTTGGCCGGCACGACGACAGAAACTTTCTTTCCAGCTTCATGCAGCTTGCGCGCCGCGACAAATCCGTCACCACCGTTGTTGCCTTTGCCGCATACAGCACACACAGATTCGAAATCGAAATGCTTCAGAGCAAATTCGGCCACGGCTGAGCCAGCATTTTCCATCAAGGTCAGCGACGGAATGCCGTATTTTTCGGTGGTAGCGCGGTCAATGGCGCGCATTTCTTCCGCAGTAACGATTTTCATGAGCGCCGAGCCGCAGCACTCGCTGCCAGAGATTCCAGTTGCGTCAATTGGGGTGTCTCGCCCATGGCGATGAGGTGATCATTGCCTTGAATGGGTTCAGGGGCCTCTGGATTGAACCGAGTGTTGCCGTCGGCATGGCGGATGGCAAGGATCATGATACCGAATTTGTGGTGAATGCCCGAACTGCCTACCGTCGTCCCGGCCAGCGGTGACTCCGGTGAGATTCTGATTTCCTCGATCAACATCTGATTGGCGCCGGAACGATCACTCGTGATGTCAAGGAAATCGAGAAGGTGCGGACGGAGGAAGCTCTGGGCGATGCGGTGGCCAGCGGCCGCGTAAGGAGAGATGACGATATCGGCGCCGGCGGTTCGCAGATGCTTTTCTGCCCGCTCTTCCGTGGCGCGGGCAATAATCTTGAGCCCGGTGTTCAGGCCGCGTGCCGTGAGCACTATATAAATATTGGTAGCGTCAGTGGTGGTAGCAGCCACGAGCCCGGCGGCACGGTCAATGCCAGCGTCGCGAAGGGTCTTCTCGCTAGCCGCATCCCCGACCAATGCCAGCCACCTGGGATCAAGATCCGCGGCGCTTTTTTCGTCGCTTTCAACAATGACAAATGGACAAGGCTTCCGCGACAGTTCATGGGCAACGCTGTGACCGACGCGTCCGGCGCCGCAGATAATGTAGTGATCTTTGAGGCTGGCGATGTCGCGTTCCATACGGCGTTTACCGAAAACCTTGAACAATTCGAATTCTAGCAAAGCCTGCGTGGCGGCTCCGATCATAAGAAAAACCAGGGCCACACCGCTGACAATGAGCACGATACAGAAAACGCGGCCCGCAAATGAGAGCGGATGGACCTCCTGAAAACCCACTGTGCTCAGCGTGATGACCACCATGTAAAAGCTGTCAAACCATCCCCAGTTCTCAATGTAATGAAAGCCCACCGTGCCGCCCACGGTGAGAGCGATCAGTGCGACTAAAACGAGTTTAAGCGGACGGAATTTCTGCACGGCAGGCTCCAGCGCGACTTGATTCTAGAGCATTTCAGGGTAACGAGAAAAAACACTACCCCGGATCAACGCGCATTCGCGCGATACGAAGCGTCCCCGAGGTTTCTGCTTAACTTCAAATCGCAGGCACAGCCAAGCCCAGGCGGAATTTATGACGGCAGGGATCCCTCGCTCCGCTCGGGACTTATGAAGCTGCGCGCTGCACGCGGCTGTGACTGCGCCCATAGCCGAAATAAATAGCCATGCCAATCACCAGCCATACGACCAGGCGGATCCATGTAGCCAGAGGAAGATTCGCCATGAGATAGCCGGAAATCAAAATTCCCAAGATCGGCACAAGAGGCACCATCGGGGTCCTGAATGGACGCTCAAGATTAGGATTGCGACGGCGGACGATCCACACGCCTGCACAGACGATCACGAAAGCCAGCAGCGTGCCGATATTGACCATGTCGCCCAGCAGGTTGATGGGCAGCGACGCCGCCAGGAAAGCTACGCAGGTTCCGACCGTAAGAGTGGAAATCCATGGCGTGCGGAATCTGGGATGGACGACGCTGAACAGTCCGGGCAAAAGTCCGTCGCGCGACATGGAGAAAAAGACGCGCGACTGCCCCAGCAACATAACCACAATCGTGCTGCTCAAGCCCATGAGCGCGCCGATTTTCACCATCAGGCTTCCCCAGCCAACACCGGTCTTGTCGATACCCACGGCAAGAGCGTCGCGCACGTTGAGAAATTTGTAATTGACCAGTCCGCAAAGAACGCCGACAACGAGAATATAGAGGATGGTGCAGACGACCAGGGAACCGAGAATTCCAATGGGCATATCGCGCGCAGGATTCTTGGCCTCCTGCGCCGCAGTGGAGACCGCGTCAAAGCCAATATAGGCAAAGAAAATGACAGCGGCGCCACGGCTTACACCGGACCATCCATATTGGCCGCTGACGCCCGTGTTGGGGGGCATGAACGGGTGCCAGTTGGCCTTCATCAGCTCCGGATGATTAAGAAGATAATGGCCGCCCACCGCAACAAACACAATCAGGACGCAAACTTTTATGTAGACAATGGCGGTATTGAAATTGGCTGACTCCTTAATGCCAATGACAAGGATGATTGTCGCAATCATGATGGCCAGAAAGCCAAACAGATTGAAAGCGCCAAATTGATGCGGCAGTCCTGAAATGTCAATCTCGCCCGATTGAACTTTGGGCATCAGCAGGTTCGCCGGTTCCCAATGGTTTTTATAGAAAATAAACTCGTCCCAGCGCGTGCCCGCGAGGGATGCAGGAAGCTTGATGCCAAAATCGCCCAGCAAACTGAGCAGATATCCGCTCCAGCCGGAAGCGACCGTGGCGGCGCCGAAAGCATATTCCAGCACCAGGTCCCAGCCGATGATCCAGGCAAAAATCTCTCCCAGCGAAGCGTAGCCATAGGTGTAAGCAGAGCCGGCAACAGGAATGGCAGACGCAAATTCCGCGTAGCATAGCCCGGCAAAAACGCAGCCAGTGGCGGCCAGAACGAATGAGAGGACAATGGCTGGGCCCGCGAATTGGGCCGTGGCCGTTCCGGCCAGAACAAAAATGCCAGTACCGATAATCGCGCCGATGCCGAGCGCAATCAGGTTATTGACGCCGAGGGCCCGCTTCAGGCTATGTTCACCAGTCTCGTGAGCTTCGTCCAGGATGAGCTTTAGCGGTTTGGTAGCAAGCAGATTCGCCATTCAGCAGACACCTCGCATGTTGATAGACACGATCGACCAAAAAAAGACTTGTCATTCTAAAACAAAACCCTCTGCCGAAGCAGAGGGTTTGAGCTTGCGTGAACTAATCCAGAGTTCATGCACCGGTTTGCAGCTTGCTGTGCCGTTTGCCATAAGCAAAATAGAAAATCAAACCAATCACCAGCCAGCCAACCAGACGCAGCCCAATTTGTCCAGCCGAGGCCATAAATCATGGCGCCGCAGACGATGATGCCGAGTATCGCAACCAGCGGCAGCGCTGGAACAGTGAAAGCGCGCGGGATATCCGGACGGCGTCTGCGCAGGATCCATACGCCCGCACACACCAGGATGAATGCGAACAATGTGCCGATGCTAGTCATTTCGCCGACGATGCTATCGGGCAGGAAAGCGGCGAAACAGCGAGGTGAAAACAAAGAACAACATGTTGGACTTCCACGGCGTCTTGTATTTGGGATGCGGTTCGGAGAAAACTTTCGGAACCAGACCATCTTCGCTCATGGAATAGAAAACGCGCGATTGGCCGTATAACATCACGAGAATGACCGAAGAGAACCCGGCGAGAATCGCGATGGTGACAAGCTTCGACATCCACTCATAACCAACCATGTACTTGGAGATGGCATATGCCACGGAAGCTTCTTTACCTGCGGTGCGAAAATCCTGTACGGTGGCCACACCGCTCAGCACATGCGAGAACAGAACGTACAAAATCGTGCAGATCACAAGCGAACCGAGGATGCCGATGGGCATATCACGCTTGGGATTTTTGGCTTCCTGGGCCGCAGTGGAGACGGCGTCAAATCCGATGAAGGCGAAGAATACGACGCCCGCCGCGCCAAGAATCCCCATAATGCCGCCGTAAGGGTGGGAAACGCCCTGGTCGGTGACGTAAGTAGTAGCCGCCGGGATATATGGCGTGTGGTTGGCGGGATTCATGAATCCCCAACCAATGAAAATTACCATCAGCACGATGGCGACTTTGGTGATCACAATAATGCTGTTCACCACAGCCGATTCCTGCGTGCCGCGAATCAGCAGAGCCGAGAGAATCAGCAGAATGAAGATTGCCGGAAGATTCATGATTCCATGAACCCCGGCGTCTGCGCCCATGCCCGTTTCAAATGGCGAATGGTACCACTGGTATGGAATATGCAGTCCGACGTACTGAAGCACTTTATTGAAATATTGGCTCCAGGCGATGGCCACGGTGGCCGCGCCGACGGCGTATTCCAGCACCAGGTCCCAGCCGATGATCCAGGCGATAAACTCGCCCATCGTGGTATAGGAATAGGTGTACGCGCTTCCGGCGATGGGAATCATGGAAGCAAATTCCGCGTAGCAGAGTCCGGCAAACGCGCAGCCAATGCCGGCCAGGACGAACGCCAGCGTGACTGACGGACCCGCGCGCTCGGCAATGGCTGCGGCCGTCCGTACAAAAAGACCTGCGCCGATGATGGCGCCAATTCCCAGCGCCACCAGAGAGACGGAACCGAGCGTCCGTTTGAGGGGCGCCCTGCCCACGCTTTCCATCAGACCATCAATTGACTTGGTCCGAAATAACGAGCCTGAAACTTCAGGCTTCTGAATTTGAGTTCCCATCGTTAAGCCCTTCCCTCTTGTGAAACCGCGCTCCGCCGTGACCAGATGAAATATACCGGAATTCCCAATAGCACAATGATCAAGCCCGGCCACGTGTATTGCGGTTTGTAGCGCAATAATACGACATCGATGAATAAAGCCATCACAATATAAATGGCCGGCAACACCGGATAGCCGATGGCGCGATACGGCCGTTCGGCCTGGGGCTTGGTGCGCCGCAAAACGAACAGGCCCGCGATGGTCAGTATGTAGAAGACCAGGACGGCAAAAATCACGTAGTTCAGCAGATCGTTATATGTGCCGGAAAGACACAGCACGCAGGTCCATATGCCTTGTACGATCAACGCATTCTTCGGCGTCAGGTATCTGGGATGTAGCTTGCCGGTAGACTTGAAAAACAATCCATCTTTGGCCATGGCGTAATAAACGCGCGCGCCGCTCAGGATCAGTCCATTGCAGCAACCAAACGTAGATATCAGAATGGCGATGGCCATCAGCCCTGCGCCGGAAGACCCGAACATCTGCTGCAGCACGGCGGTCCCTACGCGATCTGAAGCGGCGTATTTGATGCCGCGGGAAACCACGTCAGTGCCTGCGGGATTCCCGTCAAACGGGAGATGCGCTAGATAGATAAAGTTCGCCGCAATATAGAGCAATATCACCACGCCGGTCCCGATCGCCAAGGACAGCGGCAGATTGCGCTTTGGATCCTTTACCTCGCCGGCGGTGAACGTAACGTTATTCCAGGCATCGGCGGAAAACAATGAGCCTACCTGCGCGACGGCCAGGATCGTGAGCACACCCACAAATGGTCCCAAAAGATTGCCCGCGGCGTCTGCACCACCTGCGGAATGCGGCAGGTTCAGCCGCCAGAAGTCGCCGAAGTTCGCCGCAGCGGCCTGTGCATTGCGGGCAACAAAGATTCCCGCCAGCACCAACGCGGCCAGCGCGGAAACTTTGGCGATGGTGAAGACGTTCTGCACTGCAGCTCCGGTCTTGATGCCGAAGACATTCAGCCAGGTAAGAAATATAACAATGATGATGCCGGCCAGGTTCTGCGTGTTCAGGCCCATATCCATGCCGCCAAGCGCAATGCCAAACGGCTGCGCGACGCCGACATGGAACGGCCCGACCAACCAATGAGTCGCCGCCACCGATGGAAAGAAGTGTCCCAAGAATTTCCCGAAGGCCACGCCCACGGCGGCTACGGTCCCGGTCTGGATAACCAGAAACAAAGTCCATCCATAGAGGAAGCCCCAGAGCGAGCCCAGTGATTCACGCAGGTAAACGTACTGTCCGCCGGCGCGGGGCATCATGGCGGCAAGTTCGCCGTAAGAGAGCGCGCCAACGATCGTCATAAAGCCGGTAACCAGCCACGCGCCAATCAGCAGTGCGGGAGAGTTGACCTCGCGGGCAATCTCCGCCGACACAATAAAGATGCCGGAGCCAATCATTGATCCCATGACCAGGGTGGTGGCGCTGGTAAGTCCCAGCCCTTTCACTAGTTCAGGCGCGCCAGATGCGGCCTGAGGCGGCGGGGTGCGAACTTCCACGGATGAAGACATAGTGTTGTGTATGTTTTACCCCAAAACGTGCAGAAAATCCGCAACTGCTTTGCCCGGGGACTCAAGAAGGTCAGAAATCACGGCCACCGTGTCCGCGCCTGCGTCTTTTACCTGAGAACAATTCTGGCGGGTGATCCCTCCAATGGCCACTAAGGGCTTTTTCGTAACCCGTCGCGCCTGCTGAACACTCTCCAGCCCCACAACCGGATCAGGATTGGCCTTTGACCCCGTGGCAAACACCGGCCCAATGGCAATGTAGTCGATGGGGAGCGCGTCGGCTTCGATGACCTGGGCGAGGTTGTGGGTGGAAAAGCCGATGAGCCGGGTCTTTCCGTCTTTTATCTGGCCGGTTCTTACCTGTACCTGGTCGAAAATCTTGCGCGCAGCCGCGGGTGAGAGGTCATTCTGACCCAGATGGACTCCGTCGGCATCGGCGGCGAGACAGAAATCAACGCGATCATTGATGATCAACATCGCCCTGTCCAGCGTCAGACGACGCAGCTCGCGGGCACAGCTCAGAAACCGCTTGGCGACATTATCCTCAAACCCAGGCTGCGATTTGTCGCGCAACTGGATCAGCGTTACGCCGGCTGAGATCAGCTCTTCCGCATACCGCATGATCGCCAAGACAGGATCCGGCTGCCTGGCGAAGCAGGAGAAGTCAATCACAGGGTAAAGCGGGGGCAGTTGATATTGCATCATCGATGGCAAAAAGATTGTATCGAAAGCACCACGCCCCAGCTTTCACAGAAAAAGAGAAAAGCATGCGACACACACGGCAGCCACACCCAACGTCTCTGAATTTGTTTACGGCTTGGCCGCGACGGCCTTCTCTGGCACCTGGTTCGCCGTTGTTCCTCCGGCGCCGGTGGGTGATTCGAACAGATCAATGCCAAATCGTTTGGCTACGGCCTTAAGACCGGCCGCGCCTCCAACGCCGGCAAGAATTGCAATCATCACGGCACTCAGCTGATTATGAAAAAACGCCGCATTCAAATTCGGCAGTCCCACCCAGACGTACAACCATGTAACCGGCAGGGCAACAATGATTCCGGTAGCCAGGCTGCTCAAAAGCCCTTTCTGTTTGTGGTCGATATGGTTTACCAGCGCGCCCGCAGCTCCGCCCAGCATGCAGAAGAACAGCAACAACAGGCCGGTGATCTCCACCTTCTGCGTGATTGGAGGAAAGCCCTGTACCGCCGCTTCTATGGTCACCGTTCCCAGGGCTGACGGCGTGATGCTGGTGCTGAAGTCCATTGCTCCAGGCCTGCTCTTGTCCTCAGCCGGGACCATGCGCAGGTGCGCCGAGTTTACGCTGAACCGGTACGAAAGCGGCGTGTGAGCGGGCACCGGCGTAGCGTTCTGGTCGACAAAGCGTACGGCCACCGTTCCCATCTCCACAATATTCATGCGGGAAATCGGATTGGCAAATGCAATCCCCACGATTGGATCCCCAAAATCCACGGTCGCGACCGCTTGCTCTATTCCTGCAACGGCAGGCGAGGTGTGCGTGATGGTGACCTTCGCCTGGTCTGCCGGCTGGCGTGAGGTCCACCGGGCTTCAGCCTCAAATTGCCCGCGCGGAATAGTTACCATGGCCTGGTCCAGCTGCCCTTGCGATACCGCAAGCCACACGCGAATGTCCGTTGTTTGCGGTGAGAGCAGGAACACGGAAACGCGCGCCGCGGACGTTCCGTCAGCCCGTACCTTGCCGTCACCTTCGCCTGAAACTTTCAGAATAATGTCTGACTGCGCGGCCGCCTGTGGTGCAGGCGCAGGTTGCGGCTGGGGATCAAAAGCCGCCAGCACCAGTCGCGGTCCCGCCAGAAATCCTTGCGGCTTAGGCGCGGGTTGCGTTGCTTTCTTCGTCTTGTCCGGCGCCGTCTTCTCCGGCAGCGTCGCGCTCTTCTTCATCACCATATGAGGCGAGTGCACAGAGGTCGCCCGGGCCGGCGTTGACACCATCAGATAATTGCTGCCACTCTTCAGATGATCGTTCGCTTCCCGCACTTCCAGTTTCCACAGCCCGGCTTGTCCCGGCGTCAGCGATAGTTCCGCTGAACTGGTATTGGCGGCGATCGTTACCCTTTGGGTTTGTTCGACCTCGGACGGCGTTTTGGTCTTTATCTCAACCGATACCGGCTCCGACGCATTGACCAGTTCGTTTCGTGCGTTGCGCAGCTCAACTTTGATTTTCGTCGGCGCACCCGGCTGGACGCCTTGTTGCACCGGCTGAACATCCACTTTGAATGGTTCGTTGTTGGCCCGCGCAACGGCCATCCGATATTGCTGCTGCTGCATGGGAAAAGCGGTTTGGTTCTGGGCAGTCTGGTTTTGCGCTTGAATGCCCCATACTGCCGTGGAAAGCATCGCGCACACGGAAACCCTGATAGCAACATTACGCAGAGACGCGTTCATACTTAACTCCTTACTCGTGTCGCGGGTCGCCATCCTGCGCCAACCCGCCAGGCCGCGCCAGATGGCTGGAACGTAGCGGCACCTGCATACTACGTCCTAAAGAACGCCAACCAGCTATGGCTGCCTTTCAGTTAGTGAATCTGGAACGGCAAACGTTTCAGGGGAATGTGTGCCTTGGTACTATTCGGCGCAATTGACCTCATCGCTAACGTACGAGCGCTGACCACCAAGGAGAAGGGCGCTCGATAACCCGGGGCCGTTCCGCTAGCGGCCCCGGTTTTTAGAAGTAGCGTGCGGGATAAGGAAAAACTTATAGCGGTAGGTCCCATGGTATTTAAATGAGTTTGCAAGTCGATTTTCGGGAAATGTAAATGTTTCCGGCAATTCTGTTGACATATTGCTGGTTATATCTAAACTCACACACCCCCTTAGAGGCCCCGGTAAGACTGAATCCAGAAAAGAAAGGTTACTATGCGTTTGAGCTTGATTGTTTTATTGCTGTTGACGCCACTCTCTAAGGGGCAACAGCAGATGAGCCATGAAGAACAGATCGTGCGCATCACATACGCTCGGCTTGCTTTTTCTGCACAGATCAATGAAGTCCATGCCCTGCTAAAAGAGCATGGAGTACACAAGGGACTTGACCGCGCCGAGTTCCAGCGTCGACTGCAATCTACTTTGCAGGTTGAGTTGAGTGACTTCAAGGTCGGGCCGCTTTCCGAGATCGCAAAAGTAAAGTACAGCGATCTGGTCACCAAGCCTTCTCAAGCATCTGGCAGTTCCCTCTATGTTGCGCCGGGGCGTTTCAACTATTCGAAGGATGGTCAGCCTACTCAATCAGCGATCGCCGTCACACATTGGATTCCCTCGAATGACATTACTGAGAATTGGGACATCCCATTCGCTGATGGTTACGCGCAAGGTCAGTTCGCCGGACAACATCAGCGGTATGCCTCTTTTAAAGTCAAGGCCACATTTGAGGGCCGCTCCCGAGAGTACCGCGCTGTGTTTCTATTCGGTGCGGGACCTAACGGCACAGAAGTGATAACGCCACTCGACACCATCATCAATATAAACGGTGGCGCTGTGTCCCATTTCGCGGCCCATGATGCCTACCCTGAATCGCTGGTTGAAGGTGGTCTTGGCAATGATCCGGTCATCAGGGAATGGCTCAATACGAATCAGGTATCACATGGACATCCTGGTACTGCTAACTGTGATCCGGCCACTATGCACTGTGGGATTCACAGCGATGACCTCAAAACTATGACGCTGAAACCGATCAGTTATCGCCAGCGCAACAACGTCCAGCCGCACTTGGTTCAGGCAGGATTTCACCCGCATGTGCCTGTTCAACCATTACTGCAAGCTCCAACCAGTTGCGCGGGATTCAACAATGTTTTTGGTCTTAATCCAGACGTGTCACCGGATACCACCAATCACATTACCGGACAGCACGTTATGACAACCTCAAGGTCCACAACTTGTCAATACTCCCAAGGCAACAACAGTAACGGGCTTTGCAATACCGAATGCGATGTTAACTTAGTCCCGGTATGGTCAGAAACAGGAACAGTCAGCAGCTCTTGCCACGCCACGGGCGTGCTAGTGGATGCAGGGTTTGCCACGGGTACAGGAGCCGGGGCTAGTTGTACGGGCGTGGCCGGAGGTGGCGTTACTGCGTGCAGTCTGTGCCAATGCAATGTCTCTATCTCAATTGTTGGACTCACGGTATCAAGCAGCGGCTTTTTTACCGCTAAAAGCACGGGTAACAATACGTGCGCCGCGCAAACTCAGCCAACTCCGACTCCGACACCAACTCCCACGCCACCGCCTCCACCACCACCGCCGACTGGTTGTACTACTCCACCAGGCAGCCATTTCAGATCAGACCAGACAGGAGACGATACGGATCCCAGCAATTGCAGTCCCATCATAATTGACCTGACAGGCGATGGATTTTTCCTTACCAGTGCGGCGAACGGCGTAAAGTTCGACATCGCAAATACAGGAACTCCGCTGCAAATAGCATGGACTGCGAACGGTAATAACGCTTTTCTGGTGCTGGATCGGAATGGGAACGGCGTCATCAATAGCGGAGCAGAGCTATTCGGCAACTTCACACCACAGCCGGCGTCTGACCATCCCAATGGCTTTCTTGCGTTGGCGCAGTACGATTCCAATGGAGATGGCGTGATCGATGCCCAAGATCCTATCTATTCCCGATTGCGACTCTGGGTAGATGCAAATCATGATGGTATTTCGCAGCCGGGAGAATTGCATACCCTTCCCGAAATGGGAGTGTTTTCCATCAGCTTGAATTATTCGCTTTCCACGCGAACGGATGAATTTGGAAATGTGTTTCGCTACAAGGCGAAAATAAATCAGGGGTTAAATGGAAATTCCGATGTCGGCAAAAAAGCCTACGACGTGTTTTTTGTGAATCAGTAAGCCCAATCTATATTTCGTCAATCGGCGCGACACGCCATGTCGCGCCTTTTAACATGGGCGGCAGGCAGGCGGTATTGTTCCGCGGCCCTACGTTGTCAAGATGTACTATTTCGCGATTGATTTTTAGATTGAAATGCCCTACCCTCTAGCACCGCCTCAGGGCTGGGAAGGCAGTATGGATCTTTGAAAATTTAGCAGTTGGCAATTAGCAGCTGGCAATTAGCTAAAAACCTGGGTACTTGGTTCTTGGTATTTTAGTACTTGGCAAGGGTTGCGACCCTCTGCCGACTTGGGATTGGGTGGCCCTTGGGTGGCCCATGGGCCACGCAAGGGTCACGCAAGGGTCACGCAAGGGCCACCTATGCGTCGATTCATCGAAGTGTCTTTGTTTGCAACAAAAGTTGAAAAAATGCCGGGTGGGGCAAGATTCGGATAGTCGGGTGATCGGAACGACTTATCATCGTTGTTCAGGTCTTGAACTACTTTTCTTCCGGGAGTGATCTATGTCGCAAAAAAATAAATTCAAATTCTCAGCCGGAGCGGTCGGTGCAGTCGCCATTGGATCATTTGCCGTGGGTGCGTTCGCCATTGGAGCACTGGCGATCGGCAGGCTCTTCGTCCGACGCTTCGCGGTGCAAAAAGGGTCGATTGCGTCGCTCGAAATCGGAGAACTGACCGTCAGACGCCTAAAGGTGAAAGAGCTTCAGGTAGAAGAAAATCTGCAGTTGCCTGCCGGACAGCGATTGGACTTGCGGGAGCCGGCGTGAGCGTTCCATCGCTTTACAAAAACGTCGTGAAACCGAAGCCTTCTAAAAAGAAATCCCCGCCCGCCGCCGAAAGCGCCCTTAAGGGCTGGACAGCGATTGCGCGCTACCTCGGTATTCCGGTGGCGACGGCGCATCGCTGGGCCAGTGAAGGGATGCCGGTACGTCGCGAAGGCCGCTTCACCGTGGCTGATCGCGAGGCGGTAAGCGCATGGCTGGGACGTGAGTCGCACATGCCGAAGCCCGCGCATGTGATGACCGCAGATGCCGACATTGCCGCGGCGCTCAAAGAGTCGATTGCGGCAGCGCGGAAGCGGAAATAAAAACCGCTTCCACCCTGGAGACACGGAGAAAAACACCGTCGAATGGCGGTGCCTTTGACAAGTCTTCTGCTGCCAGTAACCACGCTTCCACCGGCAGGAGAGCCGGTGCACAGAAGTTAAAGGCTAAAAGCCAAGAGCCAAAGGCTAGTGGCCAGAAGCTAATGGCTATTAGCTACACATCTAACGACGCCATCGCCATCTCCGGATAACGCGGCCCGGCGGCAACGCCCTTGGGCGCCACCTGATCAATGCGCTTCAGATCTTCCGGCGTGAGCTTGATGTTGACGGCTTCCAGATTCTGTTCCAGATATTTGCGGCGTTTGGTTCCGGGAATGGGCACGATGTCCTCACCTTGTGCCAGCACCCAGGCAAGGGCAAGCTGTGCGGCGGTGCATTTTTTCTCGCGCGCAATCTCTTCGAGCTTCGCCACCAGATCAAGGTTCTTCTGGAAGTTTTCTCCCTGGAAGCGTGGGGACATGCGGCGGAAGTCATCGGGCGCAAGGTCTTCAAAGCGTTTGAACTGTCCGGTAAGGAAGCCGCGTCCCAGCGGACTGTAAGGAACAAAGCCGATGCCGAGTTCGCGCACAGTTGGCAGAATTTCGTCCTCGGGATCGCGCTCCCAGAGCGAATACTCGGTCTGCAGCGCGGAAATGGGATGGACTTTGTGCGCGCGGCGAATCGTCTTGGGCGACGCCTCGGAAAGTCCGAGATAGCGCACTTTTCCGGCCTTCACCAGCTCGGCCATGGCGCCCACGGTGTCTTCAATCGGAACGGTTTTATCAACGCGATGCTGGTAATAGAGATCGATCACGTCGATGCCCAGCCGCTTGAGGCTGGCATCGCAGGCCTGTTTCACGTATTCCGGCGTGCCTTTTACTCCCAGAAATTCGCCCTTGGGTCCGCGAACGTTGCCGAATTTAGTGGCCAGCACCACTTTATCGCGACGGTCTTTAATGGCGCGTCCGACCAGCTCTTCGTTTTTGCCTGAGCCGTACATGTCGGCCGTATCCAGAAACGTGCAGCCGAGTTCGATGGAGCGATGGATGGTTGCGATGGATTCCTGTTCGTCGCCCGCGCCATAGAACTCTGACATGCCCATGCAGCCGAGCCCGAGCGCGGAAACTTTCAGTCCTTGTTTGCCAAGTTTTCTTTGAGGAAGCATGAATGATGTGATGTCAGGGAAAGCAGTGGAGACTCACAAAGAATCGGGGAAAAATCTAACCGCCGATTAACACGGATGACACTGATCTGCACCGGATCACGCTAATTTGATTTTTAGTGCGCGACGCGAAATCGGTCGCACCGGGAATTGTCAGTTTGACACGACCAGTTCTTACATTATCTTTTCTGATCCGCGGCAAATCCGTGTTAATCCGCGGTAGGGTTCTGCATTTGGCTTTTGCAGATCAGTGTTATCTGTGTTTATCAGTAGTAATTGCTTGCGTTAGCAGCCGCCTGCGGGGCAGGGATGGACATTCCGGTGACGTATGTCGGTGGATGGCGACGTCGACTTACATGCACTCTCTTTGCAGGTGAACTTGTTCACCACAGCGCGGCCATGCACAAACTCCGCCCACTTGAGGTCGTGTTGGACGAAGCTATCCAGCGCTGTTGCTGCAATTTCAATCCGTGTGCCGTCTGCGAACTTGATCGTCATTCCCGCCTCCCAAGGGGTTTTATTTTTGTACATCTGTTGAATAGATGATCTGGGATTAAAGTAGGGTTCAGGAATCAGGAAGTTTTTGTGAAACTTTTTTCGTTGCGCGCGCAAAAATCTATTTCGCGCGAAATTGCTATGTGGCGAGTTCGGCAACTTCCACGCGTTCTTCATGCATGCGCGCCAGCAGGCGCTCAACATATTTAGTGTCGATGTTGCCGGCGCGGAACTCGGCGTCCGCGAGAATGCGGCGGTGCAAGGGAATCGTGGTATGAATGCCTTCGACAATAAACATTTCCAGCGCGCGCTGCATGCGCATGATGGCTTCAGGACGGTCCTTGCCAAAGGTAATCAGCTTGGCGATAAGCGAATCGTAATAAGGCGGAATCACGCCTTCGGCATAAGCGGCGGTGTCTACGCGCACGCCCAGGCCGCCGGGAATGTGGAACGTCTTGATCTTGCCCGCGGAGGGCGTGAATTTTTCCGGATGCTCGGCATTGATGCGGCATTCAATGGCGTGGCCGCGCTGGCCTTGGCGGTCGATTTTAGGAATGATGTCAGTGATTTTGGCGCCATCGGCCAGCAAGATCTGCGATTTCACCAGGTCGAGGCTCGTCACCATCTCCGTGACCGGATGCTCCACCTGGATGCGCGTGTTCATCTCGATGAAGTGGAGGCTGCCATCTTCATCCATCAGGAATTCGACTGTGCCGGCATTGACGTAGCCGATTTCAGAGAGCGACTGTTCCAGTCCCTTGCCGATTTTCGTGCGCATCTCCTGTGTCACTCGCGTAGAAGGCGATTCCTCCAGCAGCTTCTGGTGCCGTCGCTGGATGCTGCATTCGCGTTCGCCCAGGCTGATCACCCGGCCATGCGAGTCGCCCAGCACCTGAAATTCTATGTGCCGCGGACGCTCAATAAACTTTTCCATGTAGAGGTTGCCGTTACCAAAAGCGGCTGCGGCTTCGGATTGCGCGGCATTGAAGGCGCCTTCCAATTCAGATTCACTGCGGATTACGCGCATGCCGCGTCCGCCTCCGCCGGCCGAAGCCTTCACGATCACCGGATATCCGATCTGTGTCGCCCATTCGCGCGCCTCGTCGGCAGCGGCAATCACGCCGTCCGATCCGGGAAGAATCGGCACCTTGGCTTTCTTCATCGCCTGCCGCGCTTTTTCCTTTTCACCCATCAATCGGATGACTTCTGGCGGCGGCCCGATGAACTTGATGTGCGAGCTTTCACAGACTTCAGCAAAGTTGGCATTCTCGCTCAGCAGCCCGTAGCCGGGATGAATGGCGTCAACGTTCGTGATTTCAGCCGCGCTGATCACTGCCGGAATATTGAGGTAGCTTTCAGACGAGCGCGGCGGCCCGATGCAGATGGCTTCGTCGGCAAAGCGCACGTGGAGCGAGTTGCGGTCGGCGTCACTGTACACGGCAACGGTCTTCACGCCCAGCTCTTTGCAGGCGCAGATGACGCGCAGAGCAATTTCCCCACGATTTGCTATCAGAATTTTTTTAAACATTATTCTTTATTCTTTGTCGCCTTGCTCCACACCGCTGCGTGTTGCTCATTTGCCGCAGCTTGTTTTGCGCCTGATACAGCGCGGCAGCACGCAAGCCCGGCTCACCGCTTAAGTCGTAGCTTTACTTTCTTGGTCGTATGGCGAACAGCGGCTGTCCGTATTCAACGGGCTGTCCGTTGTTGACCAGAACCTTCACTACTTCTCCGGAAGCGTCGGCTTCAATCTCATTCATGAGCTTCATGGCCTCAATGATGCAAAGCACCTGGCCGGCCGCAACCTGGTCCCCTGGTTTGACGAAAGGCAACGCGCCCGGTCCCGGAGCCTCATAGAAAGTGCCGACAATCGGCGATTTCACCGTATGCAACTCTTCCGCCGCTGCCGGCGGTGCGGCAGAAGGGTTTGCAGGCGCAGACGACGCCGCCGCAGATTGGTTGGCTTGGGCCGGAGGAGCTGCCATCGGCATGGGCGCCATGGGCACCGCATGTGTTATGACCGTAGCGGCCGTCTCGCCGCCGCGCTTAATGCGGACTTTCACGTCCCCGCGCTCAAGCTCAAACTCCGAGATATCTTTTTCTATCAGGAAATCGATAAGCTCTTTCAGCTCTTTCTGATTCATGAATGTATTCGGCTCTTCTCTGCCCTCATCGCTCGCAATTGCGGCGAGCGCGGGCTTTCCCCCATGAAGTTAAAGCGTGATCAGGTCCTTTGCGGTAGGCGTCAGGACTTCGTGTCCGGTTTCGGTGACAAGAACCATATCTTCGATTCGGACTCCACCCTCTTCAGGAATGTAGATGCCCGGCTCAATCGTAACGACCATCCCCGGCGCCAGTTTTTGGGTTTGGCCTTTGGCCAGCCGAGGCTGCTCATGCACCTCGATTCCCACTCCGTGCCCGGTAGAGTGAGTAAAAAAAGCGTCAAAGCCTGCTTTTTTCAGCACTTCCCGCCCAGCCCGGTCCACTTCACCGGTTTCCGCACCTGGCCGTACGGCTCCAATCGAAGCCAGCTGCGCTTCCCGCACTGCTTCATACATACGCCGATGCGCGCGGGAAACAGCTCCAGCATGCACGGTACGGGTCATGTCGGAACAGTAACCTGCGAGTATAACACCGTAATCCAGGATTATAAATCCTTGCGGCGGAATGGGTTGCGCCGATGCACGTCCGTGCGGCAGCGCCGAACGAGGGCCTGCGGCCACAATCGTGTCAAACGACATCTTTTCCGCCCCGGCCCTGCGCGCCTGCAACTCCAGTTCACCCGCTACCTGCGTTTCCGGCACACCGGGCTTGATCACGGATAGCGCGGTCTGAAACAAGCTGGCTGCCAGCAATACGGAAGCGCGAATCTGGCTGATTTCGTCCGCATCTTTAATCAGACGCAGCTGCTCCACCAGTCCGGCGGCGGCCTTCAGCCGGGTCCTTCCCCGGACGGCCAGTCCCATCTGCTTGTACGCGCTATAGGAAAGGTGCTCTGCTTCAAAGCCGAGCGTTCTGACCTTGGCTTTCTGCGCGCCTTCACAGCCTTCAACAAATGCCGGTTTCTTTCCCACAACAACCTTGGCGCTCTTTACCTCGGCCTGCGCCTGCTGGGTATAGCGCCCATCGGTGTAGAAAGTTGCTTTGTGCCCGCGTTCATTTACCTGAAAAAGCAGCACGCCTGCGGTCCCGGTAAATCCGCAGAGATAGAGGATATTGGGCAGGTGTGTGACCAGGAGCGCGTCAAATCCACCCCGGCGCAGCAAGGCTGCAAGTTGTTTATGTCGGGAAATGTAATTCATCAGGCTTTCTTTGCGTCGAATGTGAATGCTTCACTTCGATACTAACGAAAACTCCTGGCATCCGCTCGAACTGGCGCAGCCGGCCCCACATTCGACTCTTTGCATGAAAGTCACAGGCAAAAAAAGGCCCGGGGAGTATTAATCCCCGGGCATCAAAATGCGCGCTACTAGGTTTGAATAATTTTTGGAGTGATAAAGAAGATCAGCTCCGCGGTTGAGGTGTTGACCAGGGTGTGCTTGAACAGGTTGCCCAGGAACGGAATGCTGCCGAGCAATGGGACTTGCGAAATAGCTACGCTGTTTTGCGTTTGAATCACGCCGCCAATTACGACCGTGCCGCCGTCAGAAACCAGTACCTGCGTGGTCGCCTGTTGCGTGTTGAGTGTGGGGTTCAATTGTGAACCGCTGACGCGGCTGAAGTCAGGGACCGTATTCTCCACATCCACGTTCAGGAAGATCGTGTTGGCTGCTGTGATCTGTGGAATCACTGTCAGGCGCAGGAAAGCTTCCACGTAAGTAACCGTAGGCGGGCCTCCCAATTGGGCCTGCGTGACTACTGGAATACGCGAACCCTGCTTGATGAGTGCGGAGATGTTGTTCTGCGTAACGATGTGAGGACGTGACAGGATCTTCAACAGGCCCCGGCTTTCCGCCATGGTAAGAATGAAGTCAAGACGGAAACCATTGGTCGCTGTGGAGAATTGAAGACCGCTGGTCGGTCCGGTCGCACCCAGGTTGGAGAAAAGAGGAATTGATTTGGTATCCCCCGGAGCAGTGATGAATCGTGGAACCAGGTTGGAAATGTCAATCGGACTGGCGGCGGTTGCACCGCCTACCGCATTATTGCCGCTGCCAAAGCCGGCGCCAAGCTGAGTGCCGATATCGCGGGCAAAGGTCCGTGTCGATGCTACGACGCGCGCTTCAATCTCCACTTCGGGCGTTTTGCGGTCCAGCATCCCGATAAGTTCTTCCACCTTGGGCAGCACGCTGGGAATATCTTCAATAATCAGTGCGTTGCTGCGGTCATCCGCTACCACGTCTCCGCGCAATGAGAGGAATTTCTTCACGATGGTTGCGGCATCCTTGGCATGGCCGTAGCTGAGGTACCGGGTAATGGTTTGCTTGGGAACGGCCAGCGCTTGCGCATCCTGCTGGGCGCGCCGTGATTCCGCTTCCGTCTTCATGGTATCCAGCGTGGCGATCCGCAGCACATTGCCTTGCAGTGTGCAGGCCAGTCCGTTGTTGTCCAGCACAATGGCCAGGGCCTGGTCCCACGGAACGTCGTCCAGAACGATTGTCACCGATCCTTTCACGGAAGGATCCAGCACAACGTTCAATCCGCTGATCTCATGGATCAGGCGGAAGAAGTCCTTCAGATCAAGGTCTTTGAAATTCATGCCGAATGGCTCACCGGTATAACGGCCGGTGGTGCAGTTGGTGGCCGCCTGCGCTGAAACAGCAACAGTGGTGCCCGCCGGTGTAGTTTGTGCCGGCTGCTGCTGTTGTTGCTGCAAGGCCGCATTGATGGCTGCGGGTTGGGCAGCCATGCTGGCATGTGTGGCAAAGGGCGGCTGGTTGATGCTGGGCAGTGCAGCTGCTGGACCGGCAAAGTGCGAAGCGGCAACCTCAGACCTGGAGCGCGTGGCCTCCACGGGGGCCGTCGGCGGCGTGGCGTCAGCGGTGACTACATCTTGGTTCATTGCTGGCACAGGCGCTGGCTTGGTCGTGGAACTTTCGCGCATCCTCACAACCAGCTTATTTCCTTCCGGAGCGATCTGGAAATCGCGCATTTGCGCCATGTCCACCACTACGCGGGTCGTTCCTTCCTGATAGCGCCCAACACGCACCGACTTCACGTCGCCGCTGTTGACTGAAATTTCGCGCGCGCGTCCCTGCAGTACAGAGTTAGGGATATCCACGACAACGCGATCAGGATGCGTCAGCTTCATGGTTCTGGCTGTCATCGGGCCGCTGCCACTGATCTCAATGTTTAAACCGTCGCTTCCGCGGGCAACAGAAACCTTGCCAATACGCGTCGTGGCTGCGGTTCTTGGTGCAGCAGCGTTGTCCTGGTTCTTCACCAGAACGTCGCCAGGTTGCGAAACGGTATCCGCGGCCATGGCGCTTACGCTGGCCAACAGAACGATTCCTAGCAGTTGCTTAAGCCTCATCACTTTGTCTCCCCGTCCCGGCGGCACTGCGCCCCCGGATAATACGCGGCGTTAAACGCCTGTCTTGACAAACTTCCAGCCGCTCAAAATCTACATTTAACCCCAACAACGGCTGGTGCTTCCCTTTGGGTTCGGCCCTGACTGCTTGCAATGTTTTATTGCTGATCTTTCAAACAACTCCTGTATCTTTACGAAGGCGGTACAAGTTTCTTTACTACTTCCCGCGCGGTCTCGCGCCCTAAAGCGTCCTTTACGTACTCACGAAAGATGATGGAATCGCTGGTAATCTTTTCCACACTTCCCTGGAATACCTGATCGTTTTCTCTCAGGAAGTAGGTCTTCTTGATGCTGTTGGCGACCACTGCCATCATCTTGCCTGACGTATCTTTTACGGTGCCTTGTAACACCAGTTCCGGAATCACCAGGCACCGCTTGCCGCTGGTGCAATTTGGCGCTGGCCGGCTGATCCCGTCCTTGGAAACAATGGGGCTCACGAAGGGATCTCGGCGTCCGTGTGGTCCGAAGGATCTGACAGAAGGCTTGGGCTTTTCTGCTGTCTTTGTCGACGCAGCCTGCTGAGCAGGTTGCGGTGGCGGCGCCTTGGCCGGTGGTTTTACTGCTGTCTTTGCGCCCACCTTGGCTTGGCTCGGCCCACCATTCTTGGCTGCCGGAGCTGGCTTCACCGCAATCACTGCCGGTGTTTTAGCTACAGGCGCTTTTTTGGTGTCTGTCTTTTTAGCGTCGGTTTTCTTGGTGGCGGTTGTCTTAGCGCCGTCTTTGGCCACCACTACGGGTGTCGGCGTTCCCTTTGCCTGAGTTCCCACGGGCGGCTGCGCCTTCACCGGTGCGGTGCTGGTCTTTACCACAGGCTTGGTGGATGCGCCGGACGCGGTTCCGCCCTTCGCTGCGTCAGTCTTGGGAGCAGCAGTATTGCTGTTCGCCGCCTTCGCCGCCTTCGCCGGTGTTCCGGCTACTGCCTTGTCGCCGGACTTCTGTCCGCTGCCGGCCGATTTCTTGGCTGCTGGCTTGGCAGTGCCGCTTGTCTTGCTGGCGGCAGCCGGAGTCGGTGTCGGAGATGGTGTGGCCTGGGACTGGCTATTGGCGCCGGAATTCTGCGCCGTGGCCACCGTCGCCATGGCTGTTGCTAGCGCAAGAATTTGTATCAGCTTCATCTCAATTCCCTTTTGTGCATTCTTCATACTGAAATTCTTTACGGCTTCGCCGTGGGCGCAGGCTGGGCTGGTTGTCCCGGCTTTGGCGGCCCTGGAGCCGGTTGTTCATCCGGTTCGTGGCTAAAGAAAGTTGTTGCCGTGCAGCTGGCCAGCACAGTTTCCCCCGGTGCATAGGTATAAGACCCTTTCACCTTGGCCGCGCTTCCGCTCTTGGTGTTGCCCATCTGCATGTTGCCTACGTTGACGATCCGCTCCAGCTCGGCTACGCGCTGAAAGAAATTCAGCACCGAGTAATAGGGCCCGTCAATATCGATGGCAAACGGCACTTCACTGTAAAACTCTTTGTTGCTCACCGGCATGGAGGTATACCGCCGGATCTCAATACCGGAAGTCGCGGCTGTGTCGTGCAGTAACTTGATGAACTGGTCCGCGTCCTTGTCTTCCGGAACGATCCGCTTCTGAATTTCCAGCTGTTGCTGCAGGATCGCCATGTTGCGGTTCACCTCAGCCAGCTTGGGTTCGAACATCTTCAGCGTTTCGTTCTCCGCCTTCTTTTCCTTGATCTTGGCGTCGAGCTGCTGGTTCGCCTGATACATAGGATTGAAATAGATGTAGTAGTAGGCTGCGCCCACCATGGCCGCGGCAAGGAACAGAATTCCTGCTCGCGCTCCTAACGACATTTCTCCGAATTTAGCCATATACAAACCGTCCCCGGTGGATTACTACTGCGTTACGATCTCTGGGGCTTAACTTTGTACCCAGAGTTCATTTCACAAATCAATTCAAACTTAAACGCCTGGACTTCCTTCACCGCACTGTCCTGGGCTGTCTCTTTGATCTCGACCGTCTTGAACGCGCCGGTTTTTCTCAGGTTGGCCATCAGATCCGCGACTGAATTAGGACTGAGCGCCATTCCTGTGAAGTTCAGCGTCTTGCCATCGTTCGTCATGGTTTCAAGCCAGACTGCGTCTGTGCCGTTGATGGTGTCGGCCACCAGGTTCAGCAGGTCCACGGGACCCGACTGCGCTGATTTAAGTTCATCGATGACCCGAACCCGGCGCTCGTACATGTCGGCCTTTTTCTTGCTGGCCTCATACTTCGCCTTTACGTCCGCAAGTCGCTGGTTTTCAATGACCGCTTTCTGCAGGTTTTTCTCCAGAGCGTCATGTTCACGCTGCACCCACATGTGGGCCAGGCCGATCAGCACTATCAGCGCGCCCGCAAAAATCAGGCCCAGGATGACGGTGCTTGATCCTTCGCCGCCTCCACCAGAGGTTGCGACAGTGCTGGCGCGCCGGCCGCGCGCCGTCTTTTTCGGAATTCCAAGCAGATTGATGCGAATCATAGGTCTTCAAAGCTCCTCAGGGCCAAACCCACCGCAACCGCGAGCTGTCCCGGGTTCTGTTCAAGGATCTCGTTTTCCGTGGAATCAGCCGGAGGGATAATGCGCTGAAATGGGTTCAGCACTTCCACCGGCAAGGAAAACTCCTGCCGCAACGCTTCTACCAGGCCCGGAACGCGTGACGATCCGCCCGCCAGGTAAATGCGCTCAATGTGCTCGCCGGACGCGGTGGCCCGGAAGAAATCAAACGTCTTCTGGATTTCGAGCACGATAATCTCGGTGACCTGTTGCAGGATCGGCAGCTTGGCGTCTTCGCTGACCGTTCCAACCTTCCGGCCAAGCTTCAGCGCCTCGGCGTCATCAAAACTTAGGTCCAGCTCTTTCTGGAGCGAATCTGTGTACTGGTTGCCGCCGACGCTCACGTCGCGGGTAAATAACGGCGTGGTGCCTTTCACGATGTTGATGTTCATCACGCTGGCCCCAAGGTTCAACAGGGCCACCGTAGTATCGTGATGCGGCTGATAGTTGTATTCGTAGCAGTTCTGCAGCGCGAACGCGTCAATATCCACCACCGCCGGTGATTTGCCCGCCAGGGAGAGCACGTTCGTATAGTTCAGGATCTTGTCTTTCTTTACCGCCACCAGCAACACATCCATCTGCGGGCCGGTATCGTCGGGATTCAGGATGTCAAAGTCCACGTTCACGTCTGCAATATCGAAAGGTATGTGCTGGGCGGCTTCCGTAGTGATGCTTTCCGCCAGCTCGCCCTCGCTCATGGGCTGCACGCTGATTTTTTTTACGATCACTGAATGTCCGCTGACCGAGGTTGCCACTGATTTCGTCTTGATCGCGTGCTCGCTGAAGATTTTGCTGATCGCGCTGGATACGCTGCCCGAATCGACGATCATGGAGTCCACCACAATGTCGCTGGCCAGCGGCTCAACGCCCAGGTGCGAAACCACAATCTCGCCCTTCGAGCGTTTCAGTTCGATCGCCTTGATGGAGCTGGAGCCAATGTCCAGTCCCACAATCGATTTTCCTGATCCTATTCCAAACATGCCGTCCCACCTTAATTCTTGATTTCTGTCTGTTTCCCCGGTGTCCCGGACTTACCGCACTGCCGCCTTCGCCGCTCTCGGCTTTTTCTTGGCTCCGCTCATGTTCATCGTGCTCTTCTGTTCCATCCATTGGTCCAGAATCGTCTTCTTGAACTTCCAGCGGTTCCCGAGCTTGAAGGCAGGGATTTTTTCTTCGGTCACATATTTGTACAGCGTGTCCGGACTGACCCCCAGGTACTGCGAGGCCTGCCGGATATTCATTACCTCACGCGAATCTGCCGCCATAATGTGTAGCCTTTCCACAGTGAGTTGATGGCCTTCGTTGAGGCCTGTGGAGAAATCCTTGGTCTTCTCGGGGGGAAAACTTCAGGTCGATGCGAGTTATATCCGGCTTAAAAGGCAAGGTCAATAGGTAACTTCCGGTTTCTTCCGGTGTTTGGGGGGTATCTTTGGGGCTAGTACCAGCTTTTGGCCGGTCAGACATCTAAATCCTGCGACACAAACGGCATAGCACCACAAGTTATTGTGGTATTAATGCACACGGTTCGCGATTTCACCTCAAATGTTACTAAGGGAGTAGTGCAGGACTCGGGGATTACACCGAAAGTAATCTGAACTTGTGGGCCAAAAGTCAGGGGAATGGCTGATTTCTAAGGAAAACAAAATACTACGCTTACGCCCACTGGCTCTGTGCTTGAAAGAGCCAGTGTTTGTAAGTGCTTTCCAATCTTGCTGGTCCTCTCGAGGCGTTATCCGATGCCAGGTCAGAGCGCGTTGCAACCAATCGCGACCGTTCCCAACGGCAACGGGCGGAGTACCTGGATTTGAAAAAAAAGTGCCAAACACCATCGATGCACTTCACGTTCCCGCTCACGCCAGATCAAACAGCAGCACTTCACTTGCATCCGTATTGCCGCTTATTTCGAGCTTCGTCTCCTTTGAAACTGCAGCTCCATCGCCGGCCTTCAGTTCCTGGCCATTCACGTTTACCGCGCCGCGCGCCACCTGGATCCATGCATAGCGCCCGTCGCGCAGTTCATGCTCCACAGACTCAGCTTTGCCTAGCGCAACGGTATAAAGCTCGGCGTCCTGATACAGCTTCACCGCATTGCTTCCATTGCCGCCGCTGGGCGAAGCCACCAGCCTGAGCTTGCCTTGTTTCTCTCCCGCCGGAATCGCTTTCTGCTCGTAATTCGGCTTGATACCTTCTTTCTCCGGCATGATCCATATCTGGTAAAGATGGACCGGCTCAGTCTTCGAGTGGTTGAACTCGCTGTGGCGTACTCCAGTCCCGGCGCTCATCTTCTGCACCTCTCCCGGACGAATCACCGATCCGGTGCCCATGCTGTCCTTATGCTCCAGCGATCCCTCCAACACCACGGTGATGATCTCCATGTCGCGATGTGGATGCGTGGGAAAGCCATAGCCCGGCTGCACCCAGTCTTCATTGATCACCCTGAGGCTGCGAAACCCCATGTGCTTCGGATCGTAATAATCGCTGAATGAAAATGTGTGGTACGTATTCAGCCAGCCGTGGTCGGCGTGGCCGCGTTCTTTGCCTCGTCTTACTTGAATCATTTGTCCCCCCAATTTGCTATTTATGCTTTGGCTTCAGTTTTCTCCGGGCTGGCATATGCCAGGATCAGCAAGCCGCCCATGATGGCCACGTTCTTCAGAAAATGGATCATCTGGTCCTGCTGTTGTTCTGCCGGAATTCCCCAGAAGTGATGGAAGATCAGCGTGACCGGTATAAGCCAGAATGCGATGACAAGCGCGGCATACTTCGCTTTGTAACCGGTCAACACCAGCAGTCCTCCGCCAATTTCGATAAAGAGCGTAATCACCAGCGCCACCGACGCGAGCGGTATCCCCTTGGCTGCCATCATCCCGGCAACATCGTGGAAATGCGGCAGTTTGCCCAGCCCGCTCAGAATGAAAATCACGCTCAACAGCAATCTTCCCAATACCAGTTGCCATTTTGAATTCATTGTCTTTTCTCCTCAATGCGACGGTTTTCGTGAGAGCTCATTTTGGTTCCTGACGTTAGATGATTTGATATCAAAATAGTTTCAGGGTTTGAATCCCCCGATTGGCGTAGGGAAACCTACTTCTTGGGGGCGGGACGCAAATTCAGGATAGGCAAAAGGCTGCTGTAATCGTCGGTCCAAAGGCGCAAGCCCGGTTTAGGCTCGATCTTTGCGCTGGCGTTGGCAATCTCTGGCAGGGCCAGGAATTTCTCGTTGGCCGTCACCAGCACCCAGTCTGAGCTGAAACGCGCCGGTGTCATTATCATCTGCCGTTGACACCATCACGGCGAGAAGGCCCGCATGGTCCGCCTGTTCCTGCACCACCGGAGCCAGGCTCAGATAATTGTTGGAGATGTGAAAAGCGATGATCCCGCCCGGCGCCAGATGGCGCCGGTAAAGCTTGATCGCCTCCGCAGTGATCAGGTGAACGGGGATGGCGTCGCCGGAAAAGGCATCCACCGCAATCACGTCATACTTCTCCGAAGGTTCCGCTTCCATCGACAGACGGGCATCGCCATGAACAATTTCTATCTTTGCGTGGGACTCACGCAAATACGTAAAGACGTTCTTGGCGATGACCTCCACTCGCGGATCAATCTCATAAAAGCGGAAGACGTCTCCCGGCTCTCCATAAGCTGCCAGCGTGCCGGTTCCGAGGCCGATGTCGGCCACGCGACGCGCCCGGCCCTTGCAACAATTGTCCAACGCCAAACCCACTCCCGAATCGTGCGAGTAATAAGTGGTAGGCAGCCGCCGCAACTCCTCACTTGCCATGAACTGCGTCCCGTGCTGGATGGTTCCGTGAATCAGCGTGCGATATGTTCCCGCATCGTCCGTGGCTTCTTCGGTTACGCGGAGCATTCCGTAAAAGCTCCTTACCTGCACAATTGCGTTCTCCCTATCAGCGCGCTCCTGAAGCACAACCACAGCCAGCAGTCCGATCGTGGCTGCGGGCCAGAAGAACCGCCAGGCCCAGTGTTCCCGCCACATCAGTGCCGCAGCGAGAGCAGCCATATACACCAGACTCCACGCCATCTCATAACTTCCAATGAAGACGACCGGCGCCAGCACGCCCACAAACATCGAACCCACCGCCCCGCCCGCCGCGATAAGTAAGTAGTACTGGGTAAGATAGCGCGCGGCCGGCCGCCGCAGGTAAAGCTCACCATGGCAGAAAAACGCTCCGATGAATAAAGTCAGGCAAAAGAGCGGTATGGAAATAATGATCGGAACGTCCATCGTTGTGTCAACGATCAGGTAGGCCACGCCGCCCAGCGCCGACGGCAACAATCCCATCATCAGCCGGCGTGAGTAAATTCTTCCTCCATTGAAAGCCAGCACAAACGTGAGCAGATAAATCGTCAACGGAAGAATCCACAGCAGAGGGATCGCGGCAATGTTCTGGCTCAGGTGGCTGGTCACTGCCGAAAGCAGCAGCGATCCGCATGCCGCCATCAGAAGCCACAGCGTCCTTTCTCCCGGGCTGGGCACAGAATCAGGGATAGGTGATGCCGCGGCGGCTGTTCCTGCCTGCAATGTGGTGGCTGACACCGCATTTATGGCCGGCGATGGATGCTTTTCTATCCCGCGAAGTTCGGGAACGTTTCTTCTGCTGGCAATGATCACGCCGCAAACCATCACGAACAGAAGAAATCCTATGGACCATGCCAGCGTCTGCATCCGCAAGCTGAAGTTTGGCTCAACCAGCAACGGATAAGCCAGCAGTGCCAGCAATGATCCAAAATTAGAGAGCGCAAATAGCCGGTAGGGCGGCGCGGGAGAATCCTGGGCCGCAGTCCATCGGCCATGCGCGTACCATGCCTGCAGCAGCGGGTTAGTGGCTGAAAGGGCAAGAAACGGCAGCCCGATCAACATCGTCAACACCCACAGGACGCTAAATACCGGTCTCACGGTGGAAGCATGCGGATGAGGATCAAGAGTGGCAAATACCTGCACCAGGCTCAGTGCCAGTAAAAATCCATATGCCACCAACTGTGCCCGCCGTGATAACCGCGTGGCGATGGCATGAGCGCAAAGATAACCGAGAAGCAATGTCGTCTGGAAAAATACCAGGCACGTTATCCACACCGCCGACGAGCCGCCCAGCAGCGGCAGCAAGCGCTTGCCTGCCATGGGTTCCACCAGAAACAGAAGGCTGCTGCTTAAAAAAATGGCGGCAATATAAAGAGAAACGCGTGGACGCATGAGCGAACTACGATAACACGATCAATGCAATCTGCTTGTCTGACCCGTCTTGCGGAAGGAAGTAAAACCTTTTGAAACACAGAGGAAAGGAGGAAATGGGGGTAATCGCAATTCGATAAAAATTCCTATTGGGAATTCCTCCGCTCCCTCTGTTCCTCCGTGTTTCAAGGTGCTTTGTAGAAGTCAGTAGGATTTATGGGGCTACTCGCCTTTGCCCAGTTTCCTGCACAGTTGTCCCAGCTCCTCCTGCTCGTCTGCCTTTAGCCGGCCCATCACTTCAGTGATTCGGCGGGCATGCTCCGGAAAAATCTTGGAGATTAGTTTTTCTCCGGCAGGCGTAATGCATGCCAATACAAAGCGCTTGTCATTGCCCTGCTGCTCTCGCTTGACCAGCCCGCGTTTCTGCAGGTTGTCGATCACCAGTGTAAGATTCCCGCTGCTGGTAAGAATGCGCCGTGCCAGTTCGCCCAGGCACTGCGGCCCCACGTGGAAGAGCGCTTCCAGGACGGCAAACTGGCTCAGCGTGAGCCCTTCCTCTTCCAGCCCGATACGCGCATACGCGAACGCAACTCCGGCGGCGCGTTCCAGCTTCACATAGGTGCTGAGAGCGCGTTCCTGCGCGGGAGTTCCTTTGAATTTCTTAGGCATTACTACTGAAATCGAGGATCTTCTTTGGATCGACGGGAGAATTTACCGCAAAGGGCGCTAAGAAAGCAAAGCCGGGGGATCGGGATCTTCATCATGATCCTCCTGCGTCTCTCTCTTTGCGCCCGTCGCGTGCATTGCGGTTTACCGCTCTTTACTGGATATCAAACTGCTCCGGATGCAGCAACGGATCCGATTTCACAATCACCGTCCGCTTCACCAGTTCTTCCATCTCCTGCAACCAGCGCCCATTGTTGCCTTTAAGCGCCTTGGCAACTTCCGGATGCACGCGCACCATTACATCGCGCTCAAAGTGCCGCGCCATCTTCCGCATTTCCACGTAAATTTCATTGCAGACCGTGGTTACAGACTTGATCATGCCAGTGGCCTGGCAGACGGTGCAGGGCTGTCCCAACGTCCGTTCCAGGGATTGCTTTACCCTCTTGCGGGTAATGGCAACCAGTCCAAAATCATTGAACTGCAAAACCTTGGAAGGCGCGCGATCAGCCTTCAAGGCTTCTTCCAATGCCTGCATCACCTTCGCGCGATTGCGACGTTCATCCATGTCAATGAAATCGATCACAATAATGCCGCCAAGATCGCGCAGGCGAATCTGCCGGACAATTTCTTTGATGGCGTCGATATTAGTCTTGACGATCGTGTCTTCCAGGCGCGCTGTCTTGCCCACGTACTTTCCTGTATTGATGTCGATCGCGACCAGCGCCTCCGTCTGGTTGATCACTATGTAACCGCCGCTCCGCAGCCAGACTTTGGATTTGAGCGCCTTGTTGATTTCGTCGGTGATATTGAACTGCTCGAACAGAGGCGTGTCTTTGCTGTAAAGTTTTACGCGCCTCACCAGCGATGGCTGGAAGCGGCTGACAAAGCGCAGTATACGCTCGTATTCCTGTTCGGTGTCGGCCCAGATAGCGGAAAAGCTGCCGCTCACCTGGTCGCGCAGAATGCGCTCCACCAGATTCAGATCGTGATAGATCAACGCCGGCGCCTTCGATGTATCGGCGCGCCCACGGATCTCATTCCACAAGTTGATCAGGAAGCGGATATCGTTGCGCAAGTCCTGTTCTTCCGCGCCCGCCGCCGCTGTGCGGACAATGAAGCCACCCTGCGCTTCGCCGCGTTCGCTCAGCGCAATCCGCTTTAAACGATGGCGCTCTTCTTCTGACGCGATCTTCCGCGAGACACCCGTGTGGTGCACCGTGGGCATGTAAACCAGGTAGCGTCCGGGGAGCGCGATGTGACTGGTAATGCGCGCACCTTTCTTGGCGATGGGCTCTTTCGCAATCTGCACCAGAATTTCCTGACCTTCCTTGAGCAGATCGCTGATCGCTGGCATCTGCCGCGCCGACTGATGCCGCGGCCGTCCACGCATCGGGCGGCCTGGCGTCCGACGGCGGCCGCCACGACGATCCTGCGGTCTACGGTCGGTACGCTGCTGCGATCCTGCGGGGGCCGACGCGCGCTGTTCCGCGCTGGAGCCTTCCAGTTCCTCGGATTGCTCGCCGCCTTCTTCATCGCCGCCTTCAGCCTCTTCTTCCTGGCTGAAAGCACCTTCCACTTCTTCCAATTCTTCCGGATCGAGCCCTTCAGCTTCATACTTGCCTGTGGCAAGTTCATTCACGTGGGCATCGCGCACGGCTTCCATTACTTCATTGCCCATGGCAACCATCTGCTCGCCGGACTGGCCCAGAACTTCCTCTTCCAGTTCTTCGAACTCTCCCATGTCCAGATCTTCTTCAAATCCGGGGATATCGCTTTCCTCGTCTTCTATTTCTTCTTCCTCCATCACGCCTCTAGCCTGGACGGCGCGGGTTTCAGACGAGACATTTGGTGAAGACAATCTTTTTGCTTCTTCCGCTGCCGGCTCCAGAGCTGAGTCCAGATGCGTGGCCTCCTCGGCTTGTTCTTCCTCTTCGATCTGAGCCGTTTCTTCCACTGCGGCCGCGCCGCCAAAAACACTGGCCACATTCATTTTTTCAAAGCGTTCTTCTTCCGCTGCAGCCGCTGGCTTCTGTACTTCTTCAAATGAATCGGCAGGCTCCGGTGCTTCAACTTCTTCTACAACAGGCGCTGTCTCTCTACGATGGAAAACCCTGGGCGCTTCCACGCGTGCTTCAGTTTTTTCTTCCTGGTGCTCGAACTGCCGGGGAATCGGCCCGGCGGATTCAGCATCCTGCAAAAAGCCGCGCTCCTGGGGTTCCGCAACCGGCGCTTCGGCTTGCGCTACAGGTGCGTTGCGCGACGGACTCTTTTCTTTTCCGTATTTGGCCAGCGTTTCGCCGGGGAGCACCATTGAGCCGGCGGCAAAAGCCGATGGATCAATGGAGTACTCGGTGGAAGGCTTGGGTCGCGGCGACGATTCCGTCTTGGTTGGAGCGTGTGACGTCGCGGTAGACGACTGCGCTCCCTGCGGTTGATATTTGGAAATCGACTCGCCTGGCAACAAGATTGGCTCAGCGTGCTGCTCGAACCGCTGCTCCGTCCGGCCTTCATAACGATCAGACCGATGCTCACGGTGTGAGTCAGAGCGATTTTCATGGCGTGCGTCAGCACGATTTTCGTGACGTCCCTCGGAACGTCCTTCCTGGCGGCTTTCATGACGCTCATGCCGCGGTTCGGGCCGGCTCTCCGGATGCGATTCTGCAAGCTCTTCCGGCGCGGCTTCCACCGGCTTTTCCCGGTCAGCGCGATCACCGGCTGCCTGGTCGTTTGTGCCGCGATCAGGAAAGCGGTCACGGCCACCTCTTCCGCGGCGGCGTCGACCGCGCCATTTGCGCGCGCCTTCCCGCTCCTGCTCTTGCGGAGCGCCATTTTCTGCGGCCGCACCCTCGGCGGACTCCTGCTCGGCGTCATCACCTTCGTCGCCGACTGCAATGGGCGGCATGATTTCCTGCGCCTCTATCGGCCCGTGCGGTCCCTCATGGCTGCGCACCTCAATGATCGGTGAGTTCCGGGAACTTGCGACTGCCTCGCCGATGGCATCGGCGTCTTCATCTTCTTCTAGCAGGAAGTCGGAAACATAGAGAAACGCGTCGCGTTCCAGCCCAATGTTCACAAAGGCGGATTGCATGCCCGGCAGAACGCGGGTGACTCGCCCTTTATAAATGGAGCCGGCCAGCGTGTATTCGTTTTCTCGTTCAAAGTAAATTTCAGAAAGTTGGTCTTCTTCAACCACCGCTACCTTGGTTTCATGCGGTGTGGAAGAGACATAGAGTTCTTTCGACATGGAGCTTCTCCGGGTGATACCGGCGGGAAAGAAGATGCGGGAGGGTTCAGAAAAAGGGTCAGGACACCGGCGCTTCACGCGCGAGTTGACTGGCCTTGAGTGCTCGGAAATTCAATCTGATCTTATGCAGGAAATACAATTCGGTGGCGGTGAGTAGACCTCTCCGGCCAACATCTGCAATCTGCCTATGACTTGTTTGAAAAATCTGTGCACCTTTGCACTCCGGGTTTGTGGCCTGCACTGCGGGCTCCCAAGTGAGCGCTGTTGTTGCGCTTGCTTGATAGGTTTCCGCGGGGCCGTTCCCTGCCCGGCAATGCTTTCTGATACTCTCCGGCTTCCCTTCAATCGGCCGGCGCCCTTTCTTTTAACGTCAGGGCGTAACGTTCAATCTTGAAAAAAATCCTGTTACTGTTGCGCCTCTTGGCGCGGTTTCGATTCCCTCAATCAGTTCACGAAACGGCGCATCCGAATATTCATCACAATACCCAGCGCCAGAAACATGAACAAAACTGACGAACCGCCATAGCTCATCAGCGGTAAAGGAATACCGGTGACGGGCATAAACCCGACCACCATTCCCGCGTTTACCAGGATGTGGAAGAGCAAAACCGCCACCACACCCATCACCACAAAGCCGCCCGCACTGTCCGGTGCGGTCTGAGCGTTATGGATCAAACGCATCAATACCAAGAAGTATAGCAGTAGTAAGGCCACTGCGCCCACAAAGCCGTGCTCCTCTGACCAGGCGGCAAAGATGAAGTCAGTATGCGGCTCCGGCAGGAAAGACCCCTGTGTTTGCGTGCCTTTCCGCACACCCTTGCCCCAAATTCCACCTGAACCCACGGCAATCTTGGATTGCTCAAGTTGATACCCCGTCTTCTGCGAATCGGCCTCAGGGTGCAGAAAACTGGTCAATCTGTCTTTCTGGTACTGCTTCAACAGGTGCATCCTGGGTCCATAGACCCATAGCGTGGGCATGAGTACGCCGGCGATCAGTAGAATCGTGGCGGCGTGCCGGAACTGGATCCCGCCCAGAAATAATCCCATCAATGCCACGGGAACGTATGTGAGAGCGGTGCCAAGATCAGGCTGCTTCAGGACCAGGAGCATTGGTACTCCGGCGATCAGTCCGGCCTTCAGAATGTCAGAGAGCGAGGCATCCTCACGCTCGCCTTGCCCACTGAAGTGTTTGGCCAGCATCAGAATTAAAACCAGTTTTACCCATTCTGACGGCTGGAAGTGCTGCCCGCCGGGAAGCTGTATCCAGCGGCGCGCACCCAGATATTTCTTGCCAAATAAGGCTACCGCCAGCAGTGACGCCACCGATGCTACATAAAACCAGTTGGCATTTTCCAGAAGGATCTGATAGTTGATAAGGCTTACGGCCAGCATCACAACCAGACCGCCCAATATCCAGTAAACCTGGCGGATGTGTGCGCCGGCAAATTTTGTTCCGTAGGTGGTGCTGTAAATTTCCAGCACGCCAAGCGCGCAGATAATCAACACGAAAGTGAGCAGCAGCCAGTCAAAGTCGCGAAAAGAGATAAGCCGCCGCATTAGTCCGACCCTGCCAGTCCAACAGAAACCGGCCGCGCCAGCTTCTTCATCCTGGTCTTTCCCAGCTTCACCAACACGGTGCCGCCCTGCAGATGATTCTCGTCCGCCACTTCCTGCCCTGAATCGGCATGGGCGTCTGCTGCTTCCTCGGGGCGGTGGCTGATTGAATCTGGCTGGTTCCAGACGCCCGCAATCGGAACTGATCCGGGATCAGCTTTGTCACTGAAAAGCATGGGATTATTGCGGAGCCGCCTCTGTTTCTCCACGTAGGCCCTTACGATTTGCGCGGCCAGTCTGGCGGCCAGCTTACCGTGTTCGCCGCCTTCGAATAGCACTGCCACCACTATTTCCGGATTTCTGCGCGGCGTGACGCCCACAAACCAGCTGTTATCGGCGAATTGTTTGCCCGCTCCGCCCTTGCTCTTGCGGAACATGTTGCTTACCACCTGGGCGCTGCCTGTTTTACCGGCGAAATCCACTCCTATGATGTGCGCGCTGGGGGCGGTTCCTGGGTCCGGCTGGCTTGGAGACGCGGGATTCACCACGCCAGCCATGGCATTAGTGATCGTAATCCAGTTCTGCGGGTCAATCGGAACATGCACCACATCAGGCATGACCTGGGCGGCGGTGTTCTTGAATTGTTCCGGTAACTGCTCCGGATCCACGACGTGGGGCCGATAAAAAGTTCCGCCCATGGTGATTCCGCCGATCGTACGCGCAAGTTGAATTGGGCTCACCGTCACTGCGCCCTGACCGATCCCAACGGAGATGACTTCGCCCGCGTACCACTTCTGCCGGAACGTCTTCATCTTCCACTCTTCTGATGGCATGATCCCGCTGACTTCATTGGGCAGGTCGATGCCAGTCTTCTTGCTCAGTCCCATCGCGGTGGCCCATTTGGCAATCTTCTCAATACCCAGGCGTTCCGCCAGCGTGTAGAAAAATACGTCGCAAGATTGATATATGCCCTTGCTGATGTCGACTGCCCCATGAACGCGATGCTCAGCCTTCACCCAGCAGTTGAAGTAGCGTCCGAAGAAAACGCCGCCGCCCGCGCAGTTCACCCGCATATTTTGTGCGACGCCCTCTTGCAGGCCGGCTACCGACATTACAATCTTGAAAACAGAGCCCGGCGCCAGCTGCGCCTGAATCGCTTTGTTAAACAGGGGATGAGCGGGGTCCTCCACCAGCCGGAGCCATTCCTCGCGCGAGATGCGCACGGCAAAGTCATTAGGATCGAACGCCGGACGGCTCACCATGGCCAGAATCTCACCATTGCGCGGATCCATGGCGACCACCGCGCCATTCTTTCCTTCCATTGCCTGCTCGGCTGCCTTCTGGATATCCAGGTCGATGGTTAACTTTAGTTTTTGCCCGGGGACTGCGGGAATGTTGGCATTCGGCGGACGTCCAACTTCTTTGCCTTTGCTGTTGACCAGCACGCGGCGGGAACCATCTTTGCCCATCAGAAGATCGTTGTATTGCAGCTCCACGCCGGACTGGCCCACGATGTCGCCGCGTTCGTAAAGCTCAAATTTGGGAGAGTTGAGCATGTCTTCGCTCACCTCACCTACGTACCCGATCAGATGCGCCATAAATCCATCTTTGGGATACAGACGGCGATGAATCATCAGCGTTTCCAGTTCAGGAAATTCATCGCGATGTGACTCAATGAACGCGCGTTCGTCCGGAGTAATGTCGTCCTTGATGATGATCGGCTCAAACGCCGGCTTGCGCGCAAGCTGATAGCGGCGAACCTTGTCGATGACGTCTTGCACCGGGATGTGCAGACCATCGGCAATCTTTTGCGCGTCGGCATTGAGATCACGCATCTGGTCGCGCAGGAGCAACGCTGAGAATGACGGGTAATTGTCGACGATCAACTGGCCGTCACGATCGTAAATCTTTCCGCGCGGCGCAAGAATCGGGACCTGGCGAATGCGGTTCTGTTCTGAGCGCGTGACGTACTCGTCAGTCTTGCGGACCTGCAGAATCCAAAGTCCATAAGCAAGCACGATGAACACTGCCAGGATGACGTACTGGACGACGGAGAATTTTGTTTGCGGAATTTTTTCGTCGCGACCGGGCATACCAGTTACGATTTGTCGCTTTCAGCAACAAATCAGGATCCATTTTCCTTTGTTTGGGGTCCCAGGTTAGAGTACCGCAAATCGGTGACACATGGTGTAAGACAAAGACCTCAAGATAGTTACTGAAGGATTAAGTTGAGCCGTGTCGCGGGCGTTAGCGCGGCGGCAGCCGAGTGTGAGTCGGGGCCCCCAGCTTGCGCTGGGTTTGCGCACGCTGGGGTGAGAATCCGCAGGCGAAATCCCTAGCCCCGCGAGGAACCTCTCTTGGATTTTCACTATTTGCGGTCCTATTAATTTCTCAGCTTGAACTTGTCCAGCCCGGCGAACAGGACCACTGCAGCCAATCCATTGACCAGCGCCGACAGAAGAGTATGGCTCCAAAGCCAGGCTTCGCTTCCGCCTACCAGCTGCAGGCTGATCGCCATGTAAACGAAACGGTGAATCAGCACAAAGGCAAAGGTCATCAGAAAGCGAGATCCGGGGTTTTCTACGTCCACTTTCACGCCCAAAGACGATCCCAGGTAACCGACGATGGTCTTGGCGATCCCGAAAAGCCCGATTGGATGCCCGGTCCACGCGTCTTGCAGTGTCCCAATCAGTGCGCCCGTAATCATTCCAGGGATCGGCCGGCGTCGAGCGACGGCAAAAAAGATCGTCACAAGCAGTGGCAAGTCCAGTACTGCCAGAAAGCGCAGGCGCAAGAAAACCTGGAGAAAAATGGCCAGAACCGGAATGCCAATGGAGACCGGCCAGCTAAACCGGTGGACCTCTATTTCCTCGCGAGAAGTTAAAGAAACGCTGGAATTCATTGCGGCGGCTTCCCCTGGGTTGCTGCCGGCGTTACGGCAGGCTGCACGGTACCGGGCTGGTCAGGTGGTTTCATTTCCGAGCCGGGCACCGTGGAATCCGGCGTCGTTGCAGGAGCTTTGTCTTTCTTTGGCGTCGGTTTCTGTTTGGGCGGTGCGGTTCCTCCAGCACCACTGGGGCTCACAGGAGTTGTCGTCTGTCCCGAACTCGGCGACTTCTTTGCTTCAGCATTCGTCGTTCCTGTTCCGGACGCTGGCGGCTTCGCCAGTCCGGTCACGTTCCCTGATTTCTGCTCCGTTCCTGTGCTTACAGTCTTGTTGGTTTTGGGTGGCGTGGGAGACGAGATTGCCGCAGGTACGCCGGTTTGAATACTGCCCGGAGTCTTCAGCGCGTTTGGATCCTGCTTGGGCACGCTGGGCAATCTTTGTGACAGGATATCCGCGGCCCGCATGGGCGCGGGGCCTGAAGCAGCGGAACGCGAATTGTCTGCCATCTCGGTAATGACCAGAACTTCTTCTAATCGGTTAAGGTCTGCCGCCGGCTTGACCTTGATCGCAAGGAAAGGATCATTCTCGCGGTCCGGCGTTGCCGCAATCACGGTGCCGACGGAATATCCTTTGGGATAAATGCGGTCACCGCCGCTGGTAATCACGTGCTCGCCGGGCGCTACTTTCTCGTCAGACATGATGTAGAAAACCTGTAGCTCGCCCAGCGGGGTGCCTTTCACGATGCCCTGCAATCGGGAATGTTCCAGAATCACGCCCGCTCCGCTGTCATGGTCATTGATGAGCAGCACCTGGGAACTCAGCTTGAAAACATCTTTCACTTTGCCGACGATCCCATCGGGGGTAATCACGGCCATATCAGGCTTGACGCCGTCGCGGGAGCCCTTATCAATGGTGATCAATCGTGACTGCTCAGTTCCACTGGTGGCAATCACCTGCGCGGTCACGGTCTTTGAAATGAATTGTTGCTTGAAGTCCAGCAGGGCCTGCAATCGGCGGCCCTGGTCGGCATCTTCCTTGAGCCGCACTTGCTCCATCTGCAGGCGGGTGACTTCATCGTGGAGTTCGCGGTTCTGCTTGCGTATGCCGCGCAGGTCGGCATAATTGTGCCAGCCGTCCCGAAAGAAACGCCCGGTAGAGACAAACAATTTTTCGGCGGGAGTAAAGGCGGTCACAGTCCAGACGCGGATCAGCCGCGTTCCGGTTCCAGTATTCCCCGCCCTGGCACTCTCCGGGCGCTTCACCTGCGTAGCCAGCGCAACTACCTGAATGAAAAGAACCGCCATCAGTGCGAGCGGGTTCTTGTACCGAGAAAAGAAATTTTCCATGACCTGCGCTAAGGAGGGCCAGATGAGGGCGGACTTACCAGGTCCGCCCCTGGTTTATGAAATAGAAACCTTACTCAATCGAAATCTTTCTTAAGAGTTTGAAGTCGCTAAGCATTTTTCCCGTGCCCAGCACCACGCTGGCCAGGGGATCGTCGGCAATGGAAACCGGCAATCCGGTTTCTTCGCGGATTCTCTTGTCCAGGTTCTTCAGCAATGCGCCGCCACCTGTCAGGACGATGCCGCGGTCGCTGATGTCCGCGCTCAACTCCGGCGGCGTCCGTTCCAGGGCGACGCGAATCGCGTTCATGATGGTGCTGATGCACTCGCTCAAGGCTTCGCGAATTTCGCTGTCGTCAATGGTAATGGTCTTGGGGACGCCTTCAATCAGGTTGCGCCCTTTGATTTCCATGGTGAGAGGTTTGTCCAGCGGATACGCCGAACCGATCTCAATCTTGATGGTTTCCGCCGTGCGCTCGCCGATGAGCAAATTGTATTTGCGCTTCAGGTAATTCATGATGGCTTCATCCATCTGATTGCCTGCCATGCGTACGGAGCGTGAATAAACAATCCCGCTCAGCGAGATGACGGCAATGTCCGTGGTGCCGCCGCCGATATCCACCACCATATTGCCGCTCGGCTCGGTGATGGGAAGTCCTGCCCCAATGGCGGCCACCATGGCCTGCTCCACTAAGTGGACTTCACTGGCTTTGGCCCGATAGGCTGAATCCATCACGGCTCGTTTTTCCACCTGCGTGATTTCCGAAGGCACGCCAATCACGATACGCGGATGCACCAGCATTTTCCGGTTGTGCGCCTTCTGGATAAAGTAGTTCAGCATTTTCTCCGTGACTTTGAAGTCGGCAATCACGCCATCCTTCATCGGCTTGATCGCCACGATGTTCCCCGGAGTGCGGCCCAGCATCTCTTTCGCTTCTTTGCCCACGGCCTCCACTTCTCCGGTGTTCTTGTTAATCGCCACAATGGAAGGCTCGTTCACGACGATGCCTTTGCCTTTGGCGTACACCAGCGTGTTGGCCGTTCCCAGATCGATCGCAAGATCGCTGGAAAACATGCTGAAGAGCGAGCGCAAATTATGAATGCGCGAATTTTCTGACTTGAAACCGTTTTTCGACATACCAGATTCTTTCTTCTATTTAGTAACTTCGGTAAGAACCCGAACCAGCTTTAGGCGGCGGACCAATCCCCGTCCCAAACGCCTCAGCTTCTTGCTCAATCTATTCTGGGGACCTCTTACTGTGCTACAAAAACCAAAACCGGGCAATAAGCGATTCTACTGTATAGTGATCGGCCTCGTTACTGTATTTACCCCGCCTTTTGCGTTCTGTGCCGTAACCGTAATCAAATTCTCTCCGGTGGGCAGCGGATTGGTGAAATGCCGGAACGCGCCATCACCCGCTACCACCGCTTCCTGCCCATTTACCATCACCCGGGCATTGGGTTCGGTGCGCCCTTTCACTTCAATCACGTGCCCCATCTGCACGAAATCTCCCAACTCAAGCGCCAGGGACCCGGTACCTTTGGGTACGATCGTGAACCGGTAGGTTTCACTTTCGATCGATTCTTTCCCATCCTGCCCGATCGATCGAACCTGCCAGTAGTAGGGAATGCCTTCCTGTAGATTCGTGACCAGTACTTGGGTTGCCGCCTTCTTGTCGTCCACGCCCGGCCCCGTAAACGACGGGTTCCGGCTGATCTTGATATGGTATTCGCGCACGTTATCCACGGGAGCCCAGGAGAAGTTCACTCCCTTGGCCGCCTGATCCACGAACACATTCTGCATGGGCGCTGGCGAAATCAGGGTGGGCGGCTGGAGTTCCTTGGTCTTGAGCATCTCCTTTGAATTGTTGCTGAATGACGCCTTTGTGAAACTCTCCAGGGGCAACGTCTGGCCCTCGCGCGTTACCTCGCCCGAGCCCTTCTTTACCAGAATCTCATGGTGGTCGTTGGGGATATCGTTATTCACTTCCGCGGAACTCTCAGAGGCAATGGTGGCCGTCGCATCGCCCACAATCACCTGTGACTTTGACCCGCTGGCCAGCGTGGCCGTAGCCAGATAGACCTTTCCCGTGGTCACCTGTACTGCAACCTTGGTCTGCTGCGCGGAGTTCACAGAGTTTTCCTGGATGGTGATGAGCGAGCCTGACTTCACGGTATAGTTGGTCCCGTCCGTGAACACCACTTTAGCCATCCCTTCCGGAGACGTCTGCACCACGTCACCTCTCTCCAGCGCCAGTGTGTAGTCCGCTACCACCCAGGCATTGGTGCTCGCCTTGCGCACGCGCACATTGCCGTCGATATTGGTGAAGTGCGCCTGCTGTGGCCCGGGATCCGAGGCTGAGCCGGAATTTCCTCCAGCGTTAACTCCTACTTTGTTGAGGAGTTTTCCCAGTCCGATCTGTCCAGAAAGAATCACCTTGCTTGCTGTATCGGGAAAAGCGAAATACATCACCACGCCGGCAAGCAGAAGTACGCCAAGCATCCCCATGAGCACGCTGCGATAGGTGATGGTGACGTATGAAATCTGAAATGCGGATTTTCGCTTTTGCGCCACGGACTTTAAAATGTGGGGGCTTACCGGTGGCTACAGGTTACCACAACGCTTCGCAGCCGCCAGACGAGCCCTTTCGTCCTGACTAAGGTCTTCGGATTACTTTCCTGGAGCCAAAAACCCTCGTCAAATCAGTAATTAAAGCAGAAACCACGCTCGCTGACAGTAGCCATGTTGGTTCTGGGAGTGACCACAAGGCCATGCACCTGCAATTCTCGCCGACCAAGATTGCCTAAATCGGCCTGATACCGCAAAATCAATTCATGCCACCTACAACCGGGTCCCGTTCTCAAGTGCTCGAGGCTTTACTCGGGCGCATTCAGGCGCATACCGCAAAAATAGGAATTATCGGTCTCGGCTACGTTGGACTGCCTTTGGCTCTCCTCTTCAACGAAGCCGGTTTCCCCGTGACTGGATTCGATATCGACCCGGAAAAGGTAAAGGCGCTGAACAATGGCCGGTCCTATATCTACCGCATCCCGAAGACCGAGATTGCTGATGCCGCCGCCAAGGGCTTCTGGGCGACTGACGAATACACCCACGCCAAAGACATGGATGCCCTCATCATCTGCGTGCCCACGCCGTTAAATGAATATCACGAACCCGATCTCAGCTATATTCGCGATACCGCCAAAGCCATAGCGCCGCACCTTCATGCAGGCCAGTTGATTGTTCTGGAGAGCACCACTTATCCCGGTACCACTGAAGAGGTGCTGGTTCCGGTGCTTGAGGCCGGCAACAAAGCCAAGCTCAAAGCCGCCCGAACCGACCAGGACGATCCTAAGACAACGTTCCTGGTGGCATTTTCTCCTGAGCGCGAAGATCCGGGCAATGACACGGTGGCTCGCAAGGATATTCCTAAAGTTGTGGGCGGCGTGAATCCCGCGGCTTCAGAAATTGCTGGCGCTATTTACAACTCGATCTTTAATCGCGTGGTCCCTGTTTCCAGTCCGGCCGTGGCCGAGATGACCAAGCTGCTGGAAAATATCTATCGCTGTGTAAACATAGCGCTGGTGAACGAGCTCAAGATGCTTTGCCTGCGCATGAATATCGATATCTGGGAAGTGATCCGCGCGGCGTCTACCAAACCCTTTGGCTTCCAGCCGTTCTATCCCGGTCCCGGACTGGGCGGGCACTGTATTCCCGTGGATCCCTTCTATCTTTCCTGGAAGGCCAAGGAGTTTGATTTTCATACTCGCTTCATTGAACTGGCAGGCGAGATCAATTCGGCAATGCCGTACAACGTTGTCGATGCAGTAACCGCAGCGCTGAACCGCCACAAGAAAGCACTGAATGGATCGAAAGTGCTTGTGCTGGGCGTGGCCTACAAGCGTGACATTGACGACCTGCGCGAATCGCCCGCGCTCACGATCATTGAAGAATTGCAACGCCGCGGCGCCGACGTAGCCTATAACGATCCGTATTTCCCCAAGGTCGGTCAAGGCCGCAAGTACAACCTGCAAATGACCTGCACTCCTTTGGAGAAGCTTGGCCAATATGACTGCGTCCTGATCGTTACCGACCACACCGACTACGATTACAAAAAGATTGTTCAGGAATCAAAGTTGGTGGTGGACTCGCGCAACGCAACGAAGGGGATTCAGTCAGACAAGATTGTGCATTGCTAGGGTGGGCAATTAGCAACTGGCAATTGGCAATGGCCAACTTGCTCTCTCCGGAGTCTCGAGCGCAGCGAGAGATCCCTACCGCAACGATGCGTTAAGGGTTGAGGATTGGGGATCAAATTATCTGGGGACCTGCTTGCTGTTTCGATTCCCGACCCGAGGGTCCCTACCAGCAATAGGGCCCCCTCGCTTCGCTTCGGGGTTTCAGAAACAAGCTAATTGCCAATTGCTATTTGCTAACGGCTAAATCGAACTCATGTTCGACAAGAACTGCGCGTTCGAAGGGGTCTTGCCCAGTTTGTCGATCAGCAGTTCCATGGCTTCCACGGGCGAGAGCGGGTTTAGCACTTTGCGGAGCACCCAGATTCTTGCCAGGTCTTCCTTGGGAATGAGCAGTTCTTCTTTACGCGTTCCGGAACGCTGAATGTCGATGGCCGGGAAAACGCGCTTATCAACCAGTTTGCGGTCGAGAATGATTTCCATATTGCCCGTGCCCTTGAATTCTTCAAAGATCACGTCATCCATGCGCGAACCGGTTTCAACCAGCGCCGTGGCGATGATGGTGAGCGAACCGCCTTCTTCGATATTGCGGGCCGCGCCAAAGAAACGCTTTGGCCGTTGCAACGCGTTGGAATCCACGCCGCCGGAGAGCACTTTGCCCGAAGGCGGAACGATAGTGTTATAAGCGCGAGCCAGACGGGTGATGGAATCCAGCAGGATCACCACGTCACGCTTGTGCTCCACCAGGCGCTTGGCTTTTTCAATGACCATCTCTGCCACTTGTACGTGGCGGGCAGCAGGTTCGTCGAAAGTGGAAGAAATAACTTCCCCTTTGACTGAGCGCTGCATGTCCGTGACTTCTTCCGGCCGCTCGTCGATCAGGAGCACGATCAATACAACTTCCGGATGGTTGGTGGTAATGGAATTGGCGATGTTCTGCAACAGCATGGTTTTGCCTGTGCGAGGCGGCGCGACGATCAAACCACGCTGGCCCTTGCCTACCGGTGTTAACAGGTCCATCACGCGGGCGCTTACGTTTTCTTTAACCGTCTCGAGTTTCAGTCGCTCCTGCGGATACAGCGGCGTAAGGTTGTCAAAAAGGATCTTGTTGCGCGCTTCTTCGGGCGATTCAAAGTTGACCGCTTCAATTTTTACCAGCGCGAAATATTTTTCCCCTTCGTGCGGAGGCCGCACCTGGCCGCTGATGGTGTCACCGGTCTTGAGGTCGAATTTGCGGATTTGCGAAGGCGAGACGTAAATGTCATCTGGTCCCGGAAGGTAGTTGTAGTCAGGGGAGCGGAGGAATCCGTAGCCATCCGGCAGGATTTCCAGCACACCTTCCGCGAAGATGTGTCCCTCTTTTTCACTCTGGGCCTGCAGGATTTTGAAGATGAGGTCCTGCTTCCTGAGACCGCTGGCGCCAGGGAGGTCAAGGGTGCGCGCGATCTTGGTAAGCTCAGTAATATTTTTTTCTTTGAGTTCTGCGATTGTCATTCGTCACCTACGGGAGTTTTTCTGCTTTGATAGGAAGGATTGCTTTGATCAGAGGCGAGAACTACACCCTCGGAAAACCTGAGGGCCCGCCAGGCGGCCTGGCCTGGCGGGATTTTTCAGGAAAGTCTATTATGCAGCGCGGCGCTGTGGTTGCGCAACCGGTTCGTGTTTCAGTTCGATCACAGAGTTCGGCTCAGCAGCCTTACCCACACGGACAAGCACGTCATTCATCGTCTCTTGCACACGGGTATTGGGCTTGTGGAACTTCCGTGTGGCCTTGGAAATCAATTGACACAAAAGATAGCGGTTACGCACTGTGTCGAGTGCGTCATAAATCAAGTCAGAGCGCATGACTGTCTTTTCTCCTTAAAATAAGTTCGGTAATATTTAGTTTTGATTCTTTCAATTACGAATGAATTCAAATTCTTACGGGTTTATTTATTGGACCAGGCACAGACCAACACAAACTCTTTGCCTTTTCGACCGGCAAAATGCATGTGCTTTTATGGGAATTACCAGAGACCCTTGTGCGATTATTAGACGCAAATGCAGGTATCTGAGTTGCTTACTTTCTTCACTTTGTTGAAGTGGCGATATTCAGAACAAAGTCAGTCCGAAGCCCATCTGTAAGACGTTCTACGGTAAACGGCGATGGGCCAAACGTCAAGAGTTTTTTGCACTGCTGCTCTGTTTCTAAGTCCTTCTTTTCTTATAATTTACTGATATTGAAGCATTTAAGGGAACGTTTGCTGCAGCTTACACCGGTAACCGGAAAGGTTCAGTCATGAGTGATCTCCGCTATCCCATTGGCCGCTTTGCCCCTGATCCAAATCCAACTCCGGAAACGCGTAACGGCCATATCGAACAGATTGCCGGCGCGCCCGCACAGATGCACCGGGCCATCTCCGGACTGACAGAAGATCAACTCAATACGCCCTATCGGGACGGCGGCTGGACCGTCCGGCAGGTCATACACCATTTACCGGACAGCCACCTGAATGCTTATATCCGCTTCAAAGGGACGCTCACGGAAGACCTGCCGACCATTAAGCCGTACGATGAGGGCGCATGGGCGAAGCTAAAAGATTCTGAATCGACTCCCGTGGATGTATCGCTCACGCTGCTTGAATCTTTACACGCACGCTGGACGGTGCTGCTGCGGTCACTCAAGGCGGAAGACTTTCAGCGTAAATTCAATCATCCTGAATCGGGCCCCCACGATCTTGACTGGCTGCTCGGCCTTTATAGTTGGCACGGAAACCACCACGTTGCGCACATTACGAGTTTGCGGGAGCGGATGAAGTGGTAAATCGAAGCAATTTGGGCCTAAGTTAGCAATTTTGCCAATCCCGATTGCCGCAGATTGCAGCAAACGGTTCAGCACTCAAAAATAAGATAGCCGCGGATTTACGCGAAGGACGCAATCAAAATGGTCAATTCGAGATTGCTTCGCGAAATTCCCAGTTAATATTTTACGATCTGCGCTACCGGTTAGGGAAGGAACCCCAGGTCCTCTGGCAACGCCCCAGCGATCGGCACTTCAAACAGCGGTGGTACGCTCAGCGGAAGCAGCCCAACTGTCCGGATCGATGGTGAGCGCTCCATCGCTGGCGAAAAACAATGCGATCTGGATCTGTGCTTCCATCGCTATCGCCGCAACCGGCGGCTTCCAGCGATATGTGTCAGGAACGTATGTGGATTTTTGCCGTCCCACTCCCAGGAGCAAATGCCAGTCGTTGCGGATAGAACGTGGCCCGGTCTGTCAGGTCGCCGGAACGAATCAATGCCGTCGCCGTCGGATTAGGCACGGTTTCATCGCCGCGGGCAAACTGGATAATCACGGCTTAGCCAGATCGCCGGGAAGAGGTGCTTTGCGCATGAATGGCGCCCATGCCACGGGATCGCCAGCCTGTCCCAGCCACCTGCTGGTGTCTTCTACGGTTTGAATCGCAATCGCGCCGGGTACGTTATTGGTCGACCGGAGGCAGGTTGCGCAGCGGGCTGTTGTCATTGAAGAAAATTGGCGGCCCAGCGTTAAGCAGCGATGGTACCCGCACCGCAAGCGACTGGGTCAGCAGGAGCTGGAAGGACGGGCTTAGCCGGACGATGTCGATGATCGGGCCGCCGGGAACGTTCGGCACACCCGCGCGCACGTCAGGCTCAATGCCCATGAAGATCGTGCCATAAATTCCGCCGAAAGATTGTCCCGCGTAGTAGATGCGGTTTGCGTCAAGGTCGGGTAGCCCATCGCCATCAGCGTCTATTCCGCCCTGGATGGCGCGGACTAGTTCCATCAAATTTGCGACTGTCTGCTGCAGCGCATCGCGCGATCCGATGGTGCCCTGCGGACTGGCAAAAAAGGTTGAAGATCCTTCTGAACTCGAAATCTGGCCATTGCCATCCTGGTCAAAGCCGCGGCCGCCTTCTGGGAATGTGGTTGAAGTGGTGCCCTGCTTCACGGTCAGGGTGCTGTTGGGACCAAATCCATGGCCTACAACATTGATCGCGATGCTGGCGATGCCGTTATGCGCCAGCGTGGAGGCTACTGCAAACGGTGCACCCTGCTTGCTGTCAGTAAATCCGTGGCCGAAAATCGCCACCGGCCAGCCATTGGTTGGGCGCGGTCCGGAGGGGATAAACAGGTTGAAGAATATATCTTCGCTGCCTTGCGATGGAACGCTGTGGCGCGTCGGCACTTGCGGGATAAAGACGCCGGCATTCTGCCAGTGCTGCCCAGTGAATTTTCCAAACGCCAGAGTACCGATAGACCCTGGAAAAACCTGCAAGGCTGCCAGCGTTGCATTCAGGCTGGTGGGGATGAGGGGCCCTACCGTTAGCGCCTGCACATTCCAGGTAAGCCCGCTGACCGTATTCAGAGGAAATACTGTCTTCTCACCACCGCTTCCCAGGTTGAAATTAACGGCGGGAGCAGCGGCTGCTTTCACCTGCTGCCGAATACTGCGCAGGGTAGCGGTAGCGCTTTCAGTGGTAAAGAAGCTCGCAGCTGCCACGGCGGAGCGTCTGAGTCCAATTCGTTCCAGAACGTCTTCATCGAGCGCGCTCTTGAGAGCCTGTTGATACCGCTTCAGGAGGCGGTCGGCATTTTTGCCATCCACATCGCCATCGCCGTGAATAAACTGGGCAAAGCCTGCGGCTCCAGCAATTGGATTGCCCTGCGCATCATGGACGCCCGTGGTCACCACCAGAACATAATTCGAGTCCTCATTCAGATGGTCATTGGATTCTGCGAACAAAGTCAAACTGGCCGGATCCCAGACGATCTGATTGATCCCAATCACTTCCGGTCTGAAGTGTTCGGACTCATCTTCACTCAACCCACGTCCGGGCAGCCTGATCAGAAAAATGGTGTTGCTGTTGACCGTGCTCACATCGATAGCGCCGTCAAACGGAATCGAGAGCCTCGGCTGAAGATTGAAGCCGTCCAATTGATTCACCAATGCAAGGTCGGCGCAATCTGATGGACGAGTGGCACAGTTGGGCAACGGGACATTCACGCGCAACCCGGTAAGCTGCTGCGAATCGAACACGGTAAAGCGGTCGCTGGGAAACGGCGATTGCGTATTTGATTGCAGGTTGAAGAGCGGGTGAGTCTCGGCCAGGGCCAGAGCGGGTGTGAGAAGCGCTGCCGCAACCAGAAAAATAAACGAGCGGCGGATAAATGAATATTGTTCAGTACGAGGTGCATGCATGGCGGTGGAGTACCTCCAGGGGGAGTTGCAGGGGCGACAAGAAACATAGACCTCAGGCGAAGGGTTGTCAATGGTACTGTTAATGGAATTTCACGGAGTGCGGAGTCGGGTTAAGGAAATCTGGCTAACTTCTTAGCTAACTTCGTATCGGTCTCTTCACCAGTTCTCCGCCGCAATTCGGACATACGTTTTTCATCTCGCCGGCGCATTTTTGGCAAAAAGTGCATTCATAAGAGCAGATCATCGTCATCCCATTTGCCGGCAACGCTTGACGGCATTTCTCGCATTCCTTCTTCATCTCCAGGGCCATAAAAATCCTTATCGAATATGAATATTAACCAGGTAGGGGCTGCTGAATTCCGTCATGTCGCCCACCTTCTTGCCCGCAACTGGCAACAGCCGGGCAGAAAGTGGTTTGTGCCATTTCACCGCCAGACTGGCCATGTCACCAATGATGTTCTCGATCTCATGCAGTGAAATATCACCGGGCAGGGGAATCGCGTCCAACCCAGTACTGCAGACAGAAGAATAGGACATGAGCGAATCACGACCGACAACGCCGGATTCCCATCGCTTCGCCAGAACAGAATCTTCCAGCACAGGCAGCATCAATCCGCTGTAACCCGCCTGCTGCACCGGCACTCGCTTCACCGCCGTGGTAATGGTATAGGCCACGCTCAAACTTCCCGGCGAGCCGATGGGGCCTTGCAACAACGATTCCATCGCCGCGCCAATCGAAATCTCCTTGAGCGGGACCGGCGTCAGATCGATCCCCTGATACTTCCATCCGCTGCTGGTCGAGACACGATGCGCAATCTCTTCCACTTTTTTTGCCTGAGCCGCTAGCGCGACTGTCAGTTGCTCACCCACCGCGTTCAAGTCGCCCTTCGCATTGGCAAATACCTGCTGCACGATGTTGGCTGATTCCAAGCCAATGGCAAAGCCGTGTCCGGCATCTGATGTGTGCGACACTGGAAAGAATGGCGCAATCGGCGGGGGAAAAGCTCCGGCGGCAAAATGAAAATTGCCTTCACTGTGCTCCGTGTGCTCCTCCAGATACTTGATCACGCGCGCCGCGGCACGAACAGCGTTCCAATGAATCCCAGCATCGTCAGCCACCACAACAAAGCCATTGATGGTCTGCGTTTCAGCCAGGACTCGAGCCAGCAACTCGGCTTGTTTCGGATCATCTGTGTCCTTGCTCATGGCCGGACCAATGTCAGGTGTGAATCCTTCCTGCTGCGCCAGCTTGTCATAGGCGTGAAAGAATTCCAGCGCCTGTTCCGCCGTTAATCCCTTTGTGAATTCGGGGAATGGCTGCGTGGTGATGCGCAGGGTCTCGACTTCATAGCCTGCTTTGGCAAACGCATCTTTGGCCGCATGCAGCATCTTCAACGCTTCTGCGACCTGCGCTTGATACGTGGCGCGATCCAGCCGCACAAATGCCGTTACAGTGCGGATTTTGGGTGGCGCCGGATCTGTGGAGGCAGCCTGGGCGAAGCCCAGCGACGAGGTGAGCAGCAGGAAAAGCAGAGCAGAGGAAAATCGCTTGAGCATGCGTACGGTCTCCGCATGGCATTCTACACAAGCGACAATCCTGATTACTGCAACTGTTCCGTGCCGTTGCAGTTTTTCACGATCATGTCCTGCATGGCATCGCTGACCCGTGTAAATTCCAGCCCGTAACGAAAGCCTTCACAAGTACGGATGACCGCATCAAGTTTTGCTTCACTCGACGAATAAGGAAACGTAAGTTCCAGGCGAACGGTGGTTCCCACCGGGATGGCGCACGGAATGTATGCTCCAATGCCGCCGTAGCTCAGGCTGTTCGCCCGGCCGAACGCGGAGTCATTCTTCCCATTATTGGGAAAAGAAACTTTCAGACGAACGTCAATCTTATGGCGCAACCAGCGTCGCGCCGGCGAGCCTTGCTCTACTTGTGACATGGGGAGGTCCATTGAGTTATTTCCGTCGTCTGTCCGTTTTTTAGTAATTAGATATTCGACACTTTGCCAAAAAACTTCAACAGTACCGCAGACACATGTACTTTTGTAAATAACAAATGACCCATCGAACACCTTGTGCTGGGACCTGTGCTGCTCAGCGCGAATTGGAATATGATCTGCGCTCCATCTGGTCGATCAGAATATTCCACATGTCGATGTCGAGCTGAAACTGGTGCTTCAACGGTGATTGCGTGGTGTCAACGAACGCCAGGTTTGTTTCCATCTGGCGCACCAGAGCGCGCATCTTCTTTATGTCGTCGCGTAACGCCTGGGCATCGTTGCCTCGAGTATTCGACAGCTGCCGGATCTGCGCATTTTCCGCGGCGCTGGCGGCGCCGGCTTGTGTGCCGGAAGCTTGTGAAGAAGAGTTCGGGGTCTGCTGGATCGCGCCGAGCAGAGTAGCAGACAGTAAAGTTATCAGGACCGGTTTGAATGACATTGCGCCTCCTGCGACAGTACTTAGTATTTGGTATTTAGCCGTAAGTCTGCAACTTATGCCGCCACTCCGAAAATTACCCCGTTCTTTCAGAGAAAGCCAAGTACCAAGTGCTAACTACTTCTTTGAAGCGATTCCGTCCTTCACCACCGCGCCACCCTTCATCACAAAGCCGACATTTTCCAGCGCGCGCACGTCCTGCAAGGGATCGCCGGTTACGGCGATCACGTCCGCAAACTTGCCTGGTTCCAGGGTGCCTACGTCTTTTGCACGACCAATGAGATCAGCCGCATTGCTGGTGGCTGCGCGAATGGCCTGCGCCGGAGTAAGCCCAAATTTCACCATGTAGAAAAATTGTTTTGCGTTGTCTCCGTGCGGATACACACCGGCGTCGGTACCGAACGCCATCTTGGCGCCACCTTTCACCGCGCGCTCAAAATTCTCGCGCTGTTGCTTGCCGATTGCCTTCTCTTTATCCACATTCTCTTTCGGCAGACCAAACTCTATGGCCTTACCCAGAATGTAATCGTCGTTATAGATATCCATCACCAGATAGACGCCGTGCTCCTTCGCCAGTCGGATACCCTCGTCATCGATCAGGCTGGCGTGTTCAATCGAATCGATACCGGCAAGAATCGCATTCTTGATTCCCTGTGTGCCATGTGCGTGCGCGGCGATCTTGCGACCGGCCATGTGCGCTTCGTCCGCTGCGGCCTTCAATTCTTCCGGAGTAAACTGCGGAGCGCCCGGACTGTCGCCCTTGGAGAGCACGCCGCCGGTGGCCAGAATCTTGATCACGTCCACGCCATATTTCACCTGGGCGCGCACTACGTGGCGAATCTGGTCAACGCCGTCGGCAATCTGGAAGTCGCGCTCTTCAGGAAACATGCTGACGCGTGTCTGCGGTGAAAAATTGTTGAGATCGCCGTGTCCGCCCGTGATGGAAATGCCGGGCCCGCTGGCCACAATGCGCGGTCCCGGAATCAATCCTTCATTGATCGAATTGCGCAGGTCCACTGCCAAAAACGGCGGCGAGCCAACATCACGAACGCTGGTAAAACCAGCTTCCAGCGTCTTGCGGGCATTCACCACTGCGACAAACGCGCTTTGAAACGGCGTGTTTTTGAAATTGTAGATTTCATCGTAACGGTCAGCCCGCGCGCCAAGGTGCGTGTGGCAATCGATCAATCCCGGGAGCACGGTGGCGTGTGAAAGATCAACCACGGTGGCTCCTGCGGGAATCGAAACTGCTCCAGCCGGCGACACGCTTTGAATACGCTCGCCCAGCACCACGATCACCATGTTCTCGCGCGTCTTATCGCCAGTTCCGTCAAACAGATGTCCCGCGCGAATGTAGATTGTTTTTGGCGCAGGCGTTTGCGCCTGCTGTGCAAATGCTGGCAAGGATGCGATCATCGCCACAAAGAAAAGAAAAAACCGTTTCATCCAAAACTCCTGGGAAAAATATCGGAGAGTATATATGAAGAAAGAAGCGGCGAGGCCGGACCACGCTTCGAGGCCGCTGGCTCTCAAGGGCGGAACACTTAAAACACAAGCCATATTGCTGAAGCGGTTGGGAGCGTAGCGACAAAATAGAAGCGGCGCGCTTCGGAGACTACCCTTTGGCAACCAACAGCACTCGAGAAAAATTGAGCCAGATTCGCCACCGGTCATATTCACGGCTGTGGGACGTAGCCGTCACCAGTGCGTCTTCCACGCAATTCTTGCTGAAGATCACTTGCAACTTCGATCCCAGGCTGACCATCGGTCCAATCAGCATGGTTGCGTCCCGTTCACCCACGGGAAGAATCAGGTCGCGTTCCTGAAATGGAAGGCCGTTGCCGGCAATGCCGCGAAGGATCGCAATCGTTCCGCCTTCCGGTATTTGCAGCGCCTGCGGATCGGCAGACTCCTCAGAAGGGTCCGGCTGCATCGCAACACGCGCCTGGATTGCTCCGCTCCCTGCCGTTGCGCTGATCACAGTGACTGCGGGAACGCCCAGTTCCCAATCTTCCGGAGGGAAATAAATTCCCCAGAAGTTCTCTGGCCGGTACAGTTCGATCCCATATTCCCGTTCGCCTGAATCGGCCCAAACCACCTGGCCAACGCGCCATTTATAAGGCGCAAGCATGGCCACGCGAACTTCCATCTTGGGTTCCAGCGGAACCGCTGAACGGATCTTGGCGCCATGCCGGTTCACAAGAATAGTTTCCGCGGCCCCACTCACGTGAGACCCGTCACTCTTCTGGCCGGAGACCGCTAAGGCAAGCGATACAAGAACACGAGAGCTTCTACGCCCTCGCTCCTGTGGAATGAGTTGCGCCATATGTCTCTTTAAGACAAAGATTTATTTAAGGAAACTATAGATCCCGCGGCCAGTAATGGCTATATTACCGGCAACTTCGCGCCGCCGATACCAAAAAGGAACGCCATACTGTCCCAAGGTAATCTCGGCTGTCAATAACTTAGAGTATTCCAATCCTTGGCCTTCCCTTTGCCGCTGTGCCGAAAACCACAGCATTTCATTTGGAATCAGCGGCTTATCCAGCGTTAGCCATTCCAGTTCTTGTCCTGAATCACCCGTCTCGACGGGTGATCGCTTCCCCAGCAAGTTAGATCATCGGCTCAATGCTGCTCACATAAATCGTCTGCGTAGCTTTGTTCAGGGCGCCTTTGATTCTGACTCTTTTTGCGGCGAGCTCAGCCGGCCGTTCCTGGTCACTCAGTTTGTAGATTTTCTTTGTCGCCGGGTCATACAGGACAAAGCCATACCTTCGGGCGCACCCCTTCACGCAGTTCGCTTGCGTATTTACCTTAGCTTTCTTCATCACTTCTTTGTGCGAGCCCTTGGTTGAGCACTGGCCATCAGTAATTACGCCGACAAATGTCTGGATCGGAGCTGTGGCTTTTGCCGGAGCTTTTTGCGCCTGCGGCTGCGCTGGCGCGCCCTGAAAAGCGAAACCGGAGGCGGACAACATGGCGCATGCAAACAGCGCAGTCAAGGCTCGATATCTCTTCATTCGATTCTCCTGTTCCGCAAGTCGACTGACTGTTAGTTCCCTTTCAAGTGCTCGCTGAAGAACCGCACCATCTCCACCGTCGATCGGATCCGGTTGGGAATCTTGCGCCAGCCGTGGCCTTCGTCAGGAAACAGGATGTACTCCACTGGCACACCGCGGTCTTTCAATGTTTTTACAATCTGTTCCGCTTCAATCACCGGCACGTTGGTGTCATTCGCGCCGTGCTGGACCATAGTCGCGGCCTTGATGCGATCGAGTTTATAGATAGGTGACAGCCTGTCCAGCATCTCTTTCTGCGTATCAGGATCGCCATACTCAATCTTGGAAATCGCCGCCATCCAGGGCTGTGTGTGCTGGAAGAACGTCATGAAGTTCACGATGCCAAAAAGGTCCACACCTGCGGCAAACAGGTCCGGATACTCCGTAAGCCCGGCCATCGTCATGTAGCCGCCGTAAGAACCGCCCGTGATGCCGATGCGTTTGGGATCGGCCAGATGATTGTCCACCAGGTAATCAACGCATGCCTTGATGTCTTTCACCCCGTTGACTCGAAGTTCGCCATTATCCAGGTTCACAAACTTCTTGCCAAAGCCAGCCGATCCGCGCACGTTCGGCGCAAACACGCCGATACCCTGCCCCAGCAATGCCTGATAATCGCCGCGAAACGGCGCGCGCTCCTGCCCTTCCGGTCCGCCATGGAAGCTGATCACGTATGGTCCGGGCCCATTCTGATTTTTGGGTTTGTACAGCCAGCCGCTCAGTTCCAGTCCATCAAATGACTTGAACGTCACCAGTTCCGGCCTCACCAGCGCTGCCAGGTCAATTCCGGCATGTGAGCTAAAAGTCAGCTGCCGGAACTGCTGGGTCTTCACGTCCATGATCCAGACGTCGGTAGGCTGTGCAGCCCCGCCAATATTCATCGCCAACTTTGACCCGTCTCTGGAAAAAGCAAGTCCGCCGGCTAATTCTCCGGGTAGTTGCCGCACAGACATGTTCTTGTTCTGTGCCGGATCGTAAAGCGAGAGCTCGTTCTTGCCCTTCACGTTCCACAACAGTGCGGCCATTGTGCCCTGCTCATTCAATCGACCGCCGTCGAGTTCACCATCAGGACGCGATACCAAAATCTCAATGTTTCCCGGCGTACCGTCCGCGGCCAATTTGATCCGGCCAAAGGCCATCAGGTCACGGTCCTTGTTCGTACCGATATACGCGGCGCTGCCATCCGGCGCAATCTCGCCAAAGAAAGTCGCTACGCCATCATGCTTCGTGATCAGCGTATCTTTGCCGCTGGTAAGGTCCAGCAAATAGAGATTGTTGTCGCCGCGATTTTTCAGACGGCTCAGTAGCGCCCGCTTGCCGTCATGGGAAATTCCCTCGATGCCGCCTACGCCCGGGTTCTTTGCCACCAACTTCGTCTCACCCGATGCCACATCGACCATGAAGCTGTCGCGTGACGCAGGATCGTTGCGGCTGGAATCAATCGCAATCCGTTTCCCATCTTCGGTCCAGGCATCCAGGCCGTTGTTGTCACTGCCTCCCAGCGTCAGCAGCTTCATGCCGGTGCCATCGGGCTTCACCACGTAGATTTGTGTGTTCAACCCGCCGCCTGGAGCAATCCCCACCGCAATCCAATCGCTCGCCGGAGACCATTGCTGTTCCGTCACCGGATCGTCGCCGTTGGTCACCATGCGCGGATAGCCGCCTTCGGAAGGCACCACCCATACTTGTGGCGAGCCGCTCATGTTGGAGATAAAGCTCACCCACTTACCGTCAGGTGAGAAGCGTGGAGCTACCGCGCTTCCCACTCTCGCCATACGCGCCACGGCGGCGGCGACTTCGGTCTTGGCTTTCGCATTCGGCGCGTCTTGCGCTATGGCAAGCGCGCTGACGCAACACGCCAGAACCACACAAGCTGATTTTCGCTTCAACATGGTCTCCCTCAATCTCCTAAGCAACCACGCATGACCGGTGAGATTTTGTTTTCCCGATTTCCTGATTTCCTGATTTCCTGATGTCTCGATCACCCGATCTTTATCAGTGTCATCTGTGTTCATCAGTGGTGAGGTTTTGTTTTCCGATCACCAGATCACCCGATCACGCGCGATCACCAGATCAGCCGATCTCAAAAATCTAGCTTGCCTTTCCTTCTTTTGCTGCCCGGGCCTGCGCCGCGTCATAGCTTTCACCGTAAATCGACGGCACTTTACCACCCATGGGCCGCAGGTAAGTAGAAAGCTGTCCGCGATGGTGAATGGTGTGGTTCTGCGACAGCGTAAGGACGCTGACTGCCGGCATCTGGAACATGCCGCGAAAGTCGATCAGCTTGGCCAGTTGCTCGCCGCTCAGGCCTTCAATCTGCTTCACGTTGGCATTGAATGACTCATCAAACCAGGCCGCAATCTCCGCCGAGTTGCGGATGGAGTCTGGCCGGTGGTTCGGCGTGAAATCAAACTTTCCCACGCAGATGCCGCCGAGAAAGCGGTTTTCCGCGGCCACAATGTGCCAGGCCAGTTCCAGCGCGCTCTTGGCCACCGGATCGGGCCGATAGTCGCTTGCCTCTGGGGGAATCGCTTGAATCACCTTCATGGTGGTTGCGTGTTCTGTTTTGATGGTAGGAAGGGTGAGCGCAAGCAGAAATTTGGCTTGATCGGGAGTCATCTGTGAAGACATGGCTGGTGTTTCCTTTCCTGAGGTATGAAGGAACAATTCTACCAGCGGGGCTCTGCGCGGTCAGTACCCTGCCGTTTGGATGAGGGCGGAAGGTGGTTAAGGACTAGCTGTTACAAGCTTCGAGTAACAAGTCGGCAAAATAATCTGTCACATCACTGACAAAGTGATACGTAAAAACGTGCATACTAGACTATCCATATGAGATCGTGGATATCCTCCATATGGAGGAAGCGAACACCCAGAAACTCGTCACCCGCGCCCGGAAACACATTGTCGAGGAGCGGCGCACACTCGAAGGCCCGATTGCGCAATGGCGCCCAGCGAAAGGTCAACTTATGAAAATCGTAGTTATTGGCGGCACTGGTCTTATTGGAGCAAAACTCGTGAACAAGCTTCGTGAGCAGGGGCATGAAGCGGTAGCGGCAGCACCCAATACAGGGGTCAACACTCTAACGGGCGAGGGACTGGCCGAAGCGCTGAAAGGTGCGTCGGTAGTCGTCGATGTATCGAATTCTCCCTCGTGGGAAGACTCCGCAGTCATGAAGTTCTTCGAAACATCAACCCGTAACCTCCTCGCCTATGAAGCGGCCGCAGGCGTAGGACATCATGTTGCGTTGTCAGTGGTGGGAACTGACCGGCTGTCTGCAAGCGGTTACTTCCGCGCAAAGATAGCTCAGGAGAAATTAATTAAAGAATCTTCAATTCCCTATTCGATCGTGCATGCGACGCAGTTCTTCGAGTTCCTCAAGGGCCTCGCCGACATTTCCTCCGACGGCGACAAGGTGCGTTTGCCACATATGCTTTTCCAGCCGATGGCTGCCGACGATGTCGCAAGTGGCGTAGCCGGGGTTGCGGTAGACCCGCCGCTCAATGCCACTGTCGAAATCGGGGGCCCGGAACAGTTTCGCCTAGATGATCTAGTCCGGCGACACCTCGCCGCACTGAAAGATCCCCGCGAAGTCATCGCTGACCCCGATGCGCTTTACTCTGGGGCGAAAATCAACGAGAGAACATTGGTACCGGGCAATAACGCACGACTCGGCGAGACGCGTTTCGAAACCTGGATCACTCAGTCCGCACGGCATGCGGCCTAATACACACGAGGCATACGTTCCAGATCCAGCGTCCGGTACTGGATTGCCTCCGCGATGTGCTTGCTCTCGATCTGCGGCGGCTTCCATATCGGCAATGCCGCGTGGCCACCCAGCGGGATAGATTGTAGTTTTGCTTTCCTCGAATTTGCCGCTTGCATTGGCGAATAAAATACGATATACTTACTAAGCATCAATCCGCCCAGACGGAAGGAAGAAATGTTCGTTGACAACATGCACCCAGAAAACTAGGGATGGCGGCAGCTTGTTGGGGCTGTTTACCAAAGAGTAAAAATCCGAATGCGGCGGGGATGGACTGAAAACGCAAATCGATCCCGGTTTGGACTCGATTTAACCCCGGTTGCAACGGGATTGCAGCCTTGAACCCCGGGGTTGATCCGGGGTTGAATTGAATAACTCCTTTAGAATCCTAATCGAAGGCCAGGGGGGGTGGGGTGTACAGCGGTTTGTTTATTAGAAAGTAACCCAAATGCGAGCATCGGCAAGGATGAAGATTCCAGGAGGATTGCCAAAATCGCCGGAACTGCCAAAAATTGAAGCCGCTTCTGCAGATTTTGGAGAGGACTCCAACTGGGCTTACTTCACACCCAATACGTCCTATCCAGCGTCCGGTACTGGATTGCCTCAGCGATGTGCTTGCTCTCAATCTGTGGACTGCCCTCCATGTCGGCAATGGTCCGCGCGACTTTCAATATCCGGTCATGGGCCCGAGCGCTTAGGCCTTGTTGCTGCATGGCGCGTTCCAGCATGCGTTCGCTATCGCTACCCAGGTCGCAATAGGCGCGTATCTGGCGCGAACTCATCTGGGCGTTGGAATAATTGCGTTCACCGGCGACGGCAAAACGATTGAGTTGAACGTCGCGCGCCTTCACCACGCGCTCGCGAATTTGCGCGGAGCTTTCCGCCTTGCTGTCACTCCCGCGCAGTTCTTTGTAATTCACCGCCGGGACGTCAATGTGAATATCAATGCGGTCCATCAATGGTCCGGAAATTTTGGACACATAGCGCTGGATCATCGTGGGCGAGCAAGGACACTCTCTCTGTCCTGACCCGTGATAGCCGCACGGGCACGGATTCATGGCCGCAGCCAGCATGAAGCGCGCAGGGAAAGTCAGCGACATCGACGCGCGCGCAATGGTCACGTTGCCATCTTCCAGCGGCTGCCGCATTACTTCCAGAACATTGCGCGGAAACTCCGGCAGTTCGTCGAGAAACAGCACGCCGTTATGCGAAAGCGAAACTTCCCCGGGACGGGGAATGATGCCTCCGCCGATCAGCCCGGCGTCAGAGATCGTATGGTGCGGTGAGCGAAACGGACGCACGCTCACCAGCCCGGACGCGGCATCCAGCACGCCGGCCACGCTGTGGATCTTCGTTGTCTCCAGCGCTTCTTCAAACGTAAGCGGCGGAAGGATTCCCGAGACGCGCTTGGCCAGCATGGTCTTGCCTGAGCCGGGCGGCCCGATCATCAGAATGTTATGCCCGCCGGCGCATGCAATTTCCAGCGCACGCTTGGCCGTAAATTGCCCGCGCACTTCCTTGAAGTCCGCGCCGCCGCTCTGGTCAGTTTCGCCCAGCATTTGTGACGTATCCACTTTCAGCGGCAAAATACCATTGCCGCTGTTGAGCAGATTGACCACGTCAATCAAGGACTTCACCGGATAAACATTTACGCCGCTTACCACTGCAGCTTCACGGGCATTCACTTCCGGCACAATCAGGTTGGCAATCTTTTTCGCGCGGGCCGCAATGGCAATCGGCAAAGCTCCGCGCACGCCACGAATGCCGCCATCGAGTGATAGTTCGCCCACCATCACGTACTCAGGGAGCTCTTTTTTTATCAGGCCGCCGTACGCTCCCAGGATTCCCATGGCCATCGGCAGGTCAAAGCCTGAGCCTTCTTTCTTGATGTCTGCCGGCGCCAGATTGATGGTGATCTGCGTGATCGGGACTTCAAAGCCGCAATTTCTCAGGGCCGCGCGGATGCGCTGACGACTCTCGCGCACCGCGGCATCGGGCAGGCCTACAGTCTGGAAATTCTCTTCCTGGCTGCGGGTCGGGCTGACATCGACCTCAACCTCAATGATGTTGGCGTCAATTCCGTAGACTGCGGCGCTCTGGGTCTTGAAGAGCATGCTTGCGGACTCTCTCCTGGCTGGCAGAGCATTCTAGCAAGAGCCCAACGAATTGCAGAATTTTACGGCCTTCATGGCACGAGAGTCACCATTGGCTCTTGACCTGTCGGGTTCCGTAAGTGCATGTTTCCATTGAATCCAGCACCTATTTGAAAGTACTATCAAGCCATTCTCACCGGCATTTTATGATGCAGCAGCCCGAACCTCGCGTTGACATAAGCCTCGACGTCAAGGTGTGGGGTCTGGACATCTACGGTAAACCGTTCGTGCAGCATGCGCGGACTGTCAATGCCACGTCTGTGGGGGCTCGCCTCATCGGGATAGATTGCGTTCGTGAAGGCGAAGTAATTTCTCTTCAGCACGAAAACCAGAAAGCCCGTTGCAAAGTAATATGGGTCGGCCGTGATGCCGCGAAATCAAGGCAGATCGGTGTCCACTGCGTAGAGCCCGACAAAAAACTGTTTAGCGCAAAATTGAAGCCGTCGGCCATGCACGCAGCGAAGTTTCCGCCCAGCTTCCCCCGTAGAACCATGGCTGCCCAGCCATTGCCCCATGCAAGGAGAACTATGCCAGATACACCAGCAACCAGAAGAAGCCAGCAGCGTTTTCACGTAGCAGGTGGTGTGGAGATGCGCCGCAATGAGAATGCGCCGCCGGTTTTTGGCAATTTGAGTGACTTGAGTCTGACCGGCTGCTATGTTGAGACCGTCTCCACGCTGCCGGTGGGCTCGGAACTTCTTTTTATGCTGCGCGTGGGTGACACCGTGGTGCGCGGGCGCGCCCAGGTGAAGACTTCACATCATGCCGTCGGAGTGGGCCTTATCTTTCAGCACACCAGCAAAGAAGACCAGCAGAAGCTCGAATTCCTGATCGGCAAGCTTGGCGGCACCAATGACATGCGTCCTCCGGCCCAGCGCAATATTGTGCCGGAAGATCCAATTCCACCAGCCCGGCAATTCGCCGGAAATGCCGTTCGGCCCAATTCAAAAGGAGGCTCCAGCCCAATGTCAGGCCAAATGTCGGTCAATGTAAGCCGTACTATCTCAGAGCTCAATCAAGTGGAACAGGGTCTGGTGATCGACAAGGTGGACCCCCGTATCATCGCGCAGTTTCACGATGCCGTGGAGCATCTCCGGCAAACCGCCTGGTCGATCGTGCAGTGGGTGGAATTGAATTCGTCAGGCGGCGACCCTTTTGAAGTCTTGCCCCAGCTTGAGGCCGAACGCATGCACATGCTGCGCAAACTCGCCCATAACGTCACCGCCGATCTCGATTCCGGTAGCGTCACTCGCTTTACTGAAGGTATATCGGTAATTTACGAAGAGGTGCAGGCCCTCTATCGCGGGCTGCGGAAAATTGTGATCGACTCGCCCGGAGATAAGTAAAAACATCCCGAGCGCACTTTTTTCTAAAATCCCGAACAAAGCGAAAGGTCGCTATTTCCACGAAAATTTTCTTGAAAAAGGAAGCCGCAAACAACGCTTCCTAAACCTGATTCGTGTTCATTCGCGTTAATTCGCGGCCAGCTTCTTTGTGGTCCTTCGTGTCCTTTGTGGTTAAACCCTCTCGACCGCCATTGCCACGGAATTTCCCCCACCCAGGCACAATGCCGCGATGCCACGCTTGCCATTGCGACGGATCAGTTCATAGATCAGAGTCACCAGCACGCGCGTTCCGCTGGCGCCAATTGGATGTCCCAGAGCCACGGCTCCGCCATTCACGTTGACGCGTGCCGGATCAATGCCCAGTTCCTTGATCACCGCTACCGATTGCACCGCAAACGCCTCATTGATTTCGTACAGATCAACGTCTTCCGGTTTCCATCCGGTCTTAGCCCATATTTTCCGGATGCCTTCCACGGGAGCCATCATTACCCATTCCGGAGCGATGCCGCTCGTTGCCTGCGCTACCACGCGCACCATGGGCTGTGCGCCCAGCTGCTTCGCCCGCGAGGCTGAAGTCACCACTACGGCAGCAGCGCCGTCATTCATCGTTGAGGCGTTGCCGGCGGTGACTGTGCCATCTTTCTTGAAGACCGGTTTCAGATTGCCCAAAGCCGCAACGCTGCTGTCTTCGCGCGGGCCTTCGTCCTTCTCAAACAGCACTGGGGCTTCGCCTTTCTTCTTTGCCGGCAATTCCACCGGGACAACCTGGCTCTTGAAGCGGCATTCTTTCCACGCCTGTACCGCCTTCTGGTGCGAACTCACGGCGTATTCATCCTGCTGCTCGCGCGTGACGCCATATTTCTGCGCCACGTTCTCGCCCGTCATCCCCATGTGGTAGTTGTTGTAAATGTCCCAGAGGCCATCGTTGACAACCGAATCTACGATCTGCGAATTCCCCAGCCGGTAGCCTTTGCGTGCCTGCGGCAAAAGATACGGCGCATTCGTCATGGATTCCATTCCACCCGCCACCACGATCTCAGCATTGCCGGTCTGGATGGCCTGCGTCGCCAGCGCCACGGCCTTCAATCCAGAACCACAAACTTTGTTGATGGTCATTGCGCCGACAGTATTAGCCAGTCCACCGCCCAGTGCCGCCTGGCGCGCGGGATTCTGTCCCAGACCAGCAGCCACCACCAGTCCCATAATGCATTCATCCACCTGCGCGGGATCAACCTTGGCCCGCTTCACCGCTTCGCGCACCGCGATCGCACCCAGCTGCGGCGCAGACAATGGCTCCAGCGCTCCCTGAAATTTGCCGATCGGCGTGCGCACGCCGCTGATGATGACAACATCTTCCATAAAATCTCTCCTTAGGAATCCAACCCTTCATTATAAGATGAAGCTCAGCGCCCGCGCGCTTCCAAAACTATGACCCAGTTCATCGACCCGCAGCCTACGCCCGAAACTCCGTCAACTCTGTCCGATCCCATCGCCGCAATGCCTCCCCCGGCAAAACCCGCGCTGATTGCGCCGTTGTGGCACACCCTGCTGATCACGGCATTGATCCTGGGCAACTCTTTTCTTGGTTCATCGAAACTCGGGGCGGTTCACGGCACGGGGGCGCGGATCCTTCTTTATGGCGGCACGTTTGTCACGCAACTGGTCTTGATCCTGATCATATGGTTTGGAATTAGGCTGCGCGGAGTCCGCATGCGCGATCTGATCGGCGGCCGCTGGCCCACCGTCGAATCGTTCTTGCTGGACGTTGCCCTGGCGATCGGATTTCTCGTTGTGGCGCTCGTGCTGCTCTTCGGCGTTCGCATCGCGCTGGGAACAATCGATCTCCACAATCTTGAAAAATCGAAAGACGATGCCGTGCGTCTTCTTTCGCCGTTGGCCCCCCACACCTACCTTGAAGCCGGACTTTTCGTTCTGTTGAGTGTTTCTGCCGGACTCTTTGAAGAAATAATTTTTCGCGGTTACCTCCAGCGGCAATTGGGTGCGCTCGGGCAGAATGCAGTGATTGGAATCGTCGCTTCAGGAGCAATCTTCGGGCTGGCCCACGCTTACCAGGGCGGGCGCATGATGGTTGCCATCGCCATCTTTGGCGTCTTCTTCGGAATCATGGCATACCTGCGCAAGAGTCTGCGGCCCGGCATGATGGCTCATGCGATCCAGGATTCCATCGCCGGCATCACGCTCTTCAGCCTGGTCAAGCACTGATTTTCCGCGGCTCAGCGCATCGTGTTTGACGCTCTGCATTCTTCTGATCCACGAATGAATGATGGTTACCAAGGTACCCGCGCGCGTTCCCGCACCATGCGGCTGATTTTTTTTACCGGACCGTTTCGCGGACAACAGATTTTTTTACTGAACGCGCCGCCACCGCTAACAGCAAGCACTTTTCGCAACGCCTCAGCAGTTTTTTCCTGAATTGCGATTGCATTTCGACTCCGAAATCACTTTCGGACGCCTTGACCCCGCCCGGCAATCAAAGATGACATCAATTTTTTTCTTGACTTCGATTTTCAACCACTCTATACATTCATCAATTGCGGTTTTTTACTTAGGACCGCACATCCATGAAAAATGGAAAGGGAGAATAGAAACATGGCAACCAAGAAAAAGGCAAAAAAGAAGAGCAAGAAGAAATAACAACTCTTCACATCAAAACTAAAGGGGACGCGCAAGCGTCCCCTTTAGTTTTTTGGTAGCTCTTCAATCTGAAGCTTTGCTCGCCGACAATGCTTTTCGGCTCGGCCCCGCGCCGTTAGACTCTGCGGGTTCAGTAGTCGCATCAGCTTCCGCTTTTTCGGGATCATCAAAATCAAGCGTCAGGTTTCTGGTTGTGGTTTCGATGGGATTCAACTCGGCAATCTCCTCGGTTACCGGAGCGCCCAATTCAACAAACTTCCGGGCGGAAACCATCACGCGGCTTTCCAGCGATCCGACCGCCTTGTTGTAAGACTCCACCGCCCGATCCAGTCCTTTGCCAACATTATCAATGTGCGCTCCGAGTAGCCGCAGCCGGTCATGCAGCTCTTTTCCCAGCGTGCTGATCTCCTGGGCATTGCGCGCCAGCTTCTCCTGGTTCCATCCATACGCTACCGCCTTAAGCAAAGCGATAAGCGTTGTGGGTGAAGCGAGAATAACTCTTTGACCTACCCCACTCTCAATCAAAGCTGGGTCCTGTTCCAGGCTGGCGCTAAAGAAAGCCTCGCCCGGTAAGAACATCACTACAAATTCAGGGCTGGATTCAAACTGCTCCCAATATCCCTTGGAACTCAGCTGGTTCATGTGCGAGCGGACCTGTCTCGCATGCTCCTGGAGTTTTTGCCGGCGGGATTCTTCATCTGTTGACTCTGCTGCCTCAAGATATGCCTGCAGTGGGGTCTTTACATCCACTACAATGCTTTTTCCTCCTGCAAGCTTCACAATCAAATCCGGACGCAACCTGCCTGTATCCCCTGTAATTGTCTTCTGTTCCACAAAATCGCAATATGCCAGCATGCCTGCCATTTCTACTACCCGGTGCAACTGAATTTCACCCCATTGTCCCCGAACAGTAGGCGTGCGTAATGCTCTTCACCAAATTACCGGTTTCGCTCTGCAGTTTTTGCTGCGTGGTGATCAGAGAGCGCACTTGTGCCGTCAGGTCGCCATATGCCTGATTACGGGTCGCTTTCAATCTGCTGAATCTGCTCATCCACTTTCTTGAGCGACTCCCCAATCGGCGCCACCAGATTTTCCACCGCCTGCTGCCGCAGTTCCAGGTCGCCTTTGGCTTGCTCTGGAATTTTTCCAGCGTCGCATTGGGCGAGTTGAAGGAACGCCTGGTTGTTGCTCTTGAGCGCTTCGGCGGAGAGCGCCTGAAAGCTGTCGCGCAGCTCCTGCGTCATCTTGTTCAGGATGGCAAGTTTGTCGTCGTTGGCTTTGCGCTCCAGCGCCACAGTGGTTTCCAGTTTCACCTTGGCCGCATTCAGCTGTGTATTCAATTCGGTGAACTTTGCCGCTTCCAGCCGTGTCTTCGCCAGCTCCTGCTGTAAAGCTGATAAGCGCGAGTTCAACACCGCTGCATTCGGACGCACCAGCAGCCACGCAATGGCGAATCCTAAAACCGCGCCCACTGCCACCAGCAGAACATTTGCTACACCCATCATGCACCCACTCCGATCTCAAAACGCGTGCCCAACCAATTCATCCATTTACCCCAGCAGATTCTTCTCAGTTTCAGTCAAGCGGCTTCACCGGCAGAAAGACGCGCTGCTCTGTCGCCGGACAAAGATTCTGATAATCACACCAGCGGCAATGCGAACCTGTTTTAGGATCGAACTCGCCCCTCTTATGCCCTCTGCCGCCTCTTCGATTTTCTCGCGTGCGGAATCCAATTGTTTTAGCGAACGGCTGGAAACCGCCATGCTGTTGTCCTGCACGTTCACCAGCACAAGTTCACGGGGTGAGAGATTCATCTGCGCCACGGCCATGGCGTAGATGGATAGCTGCAGGCTCTCATCGGCAAACTTGCGTTCTTTGGGCGCTCCGGTCTTGTAGTCGATCACGCGCACCACACCCTCTTCAAGCAGGTCAATGCGGTCAATCCGTCCCCGTATCTCCCGCTCACCCAGCTTAAAGCTGAATTTGTGCTCCGTGGCAATCACATTCGCGGAACCTCTGGGGCTCGCCAGCAGTAAGGTGCGCAACTGGTCCACTCCACGTTCTTCATACATCTTCCGCTGGACCGGATCGTCGATGTAGCCCTTTCCGAACTCATGCTTGAATGCCTCAATCGCGTCTTCAATGCTCCATTCCTTCGCGTGCGCCGCCGGATCGTAATAATTCTTCAGCACCGTGTGGATGGCAAAGCCATACTGCATAGCCGCGGCGGCCTCGCCGGGAATTTTCCAGTCACGCTCCAGCTTGAACTTCATGGGACACGTGGCGTAGCTCTGCACCGCATTCGCGCTCAACGCCATTCTCGGTGGCAAAAGCCGGCGGCAGCAGCATCCAACGCCCCAACGGTGAAGGATCAAGCGGCAACATGGCCGGCGTCATGCCTTCGCTGTTGCGCGTGGTCAGTGCGGCCTTGAGCCTTCTGTCGCCGATCATAGGCCGCAGGAAGCCTGGCGGCGTGGGATCTTTCTTGCCCTTCCCCGGACGCGAGCCGATGCTTAGCCTGTCGCGCGCCCGCGTGATAGCCACATAAAAAAGCCTGCGCTCTTCCTGATCATGCACCAGCTTGCCTTCTCCCACGGCGATAGAGCTACGGAGCGCTGGCGGGAATTCAAACAGTCCTTCCTTGAAATACGTGGGAAAGCTCCCGACGTAACCCGCAGCAGCCAGACGTGGGAAAACTCCAAGCCCTTGGCAGCATGCACGCTCATCAACTGCACTGCGTCAGGATTGCGGCGCTCCAGTTCCGCCATCTGCTCTTCCGTAAACAAGGGAATGATGCCCCTGCCCTTCTGGTAGTAATCCAGATATTGCAGGAACTCCGGCAATGACGAGTCCTTCACGAAGGCTTTTTTCTTCCACGCCGCGGCAAAACGCAGAATTGCTTGCACCACCGGGTCCTGTTCCGGCAAACCAAATTGCCGGACAAGATAAGTGAGCGCGCCTTCCGCACTCAGTTCCTCTTCCCTGATGAAAACGCGCGCCTCTTTGATGGCAGCCAGCACCGGCGCAGCCGACTCCAGCGTTTGCAGCACGGCCTTAAAGCTCTTCTGCCCTCCGGCTACACTCAGCTTCTTTCGCAACTCATCAGCGGCGACTGTGAATTTTGGCAGCGCGCAAACGCGAAACAGGCTGTCAGCATCATTGTCATTGCCGACGGCTCCGGCGAGTGCCAGAACGTCCCGCGCCATGGCCGTTTCCAGCACGTTCAGTCCGATCACAATAAACGGAATGTCACGCGCCGCCAGTTCGGCCATCAGGTCTTCCCGCTGCATGTGCTGGCGGTACAGCACAGCCATGGAACAATCACCCGGTCGTTTGTTCCGGCGCAGTTGGGCAATCTCTTCGCCGATGAGTGCGGCTTCGCCCTCATGACAATCGCTCAGAACGATCTCCACCGGTTCGTCAAAAGCGAAGCGGCCTTCCTGCTGATCGCGACGGTCGCGTCCGGATTCAAGCTGCGCCCGCTGGAACTTTACCCGCTCGCCCAGCGATTGCACCGGCGGATTCTCATTGATGGCCGAGAACGCGACACGCAAGTATATTCCCGCGCGACCGCTGATTTTCATCCAGCACCACGCCTTCGGTCTCGGGGAAACGCTTCTGGAATTCTTCAAAGGCCGCGCTCGATGCGCCGCGAAAGCGATAGATGGCTTGGTCCGGATCGCCGACGGCGAAAATGTTCTGCTCTGCCCCGGCCAGAAGCTGCGCCAGGATGATGTTGCTGGAATTGCAGTCCTGAAATTCGTCAATGAGAATGAACCTGGCCTTGCGACGCTCGCGCTCCAGCAAGGCAGCGTTCGATTCCAGCAGCCGTACGGCGTTGCGAATCATCATGCCGAACGTGCCCAGGTTGTCGCGCTCCAGCAGACGCATGGAGTTCATATAAACGCGGGCAATCTCGTGCCAGCGCTCTACGATTTCCTGCGCACCCATTTCCTCGACGTCCTTTGAGCGGCAGTTGCGCGGCACATCGCTTCCGGGCCGCAAGCCATCGACGTACTGCTGGAACTCTTCCGGCCCCACCAGCTCTTCATGGCAGCGATCAAAGAAATTCTTCAGGTCTTCCAGAAACTGGCCGAGATCAGCCGGCTTGATGAAACGCTTCAAGCCAAGCTGGTCAATGCGCTGGCGCAGGAAGACGTAGACGTCTTCCGGTAACAGCAGATTGAAGTCTTGCCCCGCGCGCTTGAGTACACCCAGGCAATAAGCATGGAACGTACCGGCAAACAGCGCTGTCTTTCGACGCAGACGCTTTTCGACCCGAGCCTTCAGTTCGTCGGCTGCATTGTCAGTAAAGGTGATGGCCAGAATCTCTTCCGGCTTGGCGTGGCCTTGCTCAATCAGCCAGGCAATGCGCTCCACCAGCACGGTCGTCTTGCCCGTGCCCGCGCCAGCCAGCACCAGCATTGGCCCCACAGCGTGTTCGATGGCCTGTTTCTGCTTCGAATTAGGAGTAAAAGTCGTCACCACGAAAGCCGTTATCCTTATTATGCGAATCTAAGGCGAAGGGATCAATGGCTAAATGGAATTAAGTTGAGGAAAAGTGGGTTCTTGGGAGCTCGGAGTGATGAAAAGGTGTCGAAAACCATCGCCTTCTAGCCGACTTTCTTAAATGAACTCCGCCATCGCCACGGCAACAGCCGCAATGGATGCGGTTTCTGCGCGCAGGATCGTATGGCCCAACGAAGCGGCCTTCCATTCGGATGTCCGAAAAAGCTCCAGTTCAGTATCCGACCATCCGCCTTCAGGACCAAATGCCAATGCCAGCGGAAGGGTGCTGGCAGCAGAGCGCTTTTCAATGAAATGCGATCTTCCGCTTCGGAGAGCACGATGCGGCTTCCCTGCGCTTCTGCAATGGCTTTCTTGAGCGTCGCAGGCTCGGCAATCTCTGGCGGCGCAATCCTGCGCGCCTGCTGGGATGCCTCGCGGGCAATCTTGCGCCAGCGCTCCACGCGCTTGGCTGCCGCTTTGGCCAGATGCTCTTCCGTACGCTGCGCGACCATCGGAACAACCTGGCTTACGCCCAGCTCCGTCAGCTTTTCCAGCGCCCATTCGAGGCGATCAAATTTAAAAATGGAAAGATAGACCGTGACTTGCGGAAGAGCGGCGCTTTCAACTTCTGCGCCAAGATCGAACTCAACCTCGTCATGCGAGGCGAAAACCACTTTCGCGAAGCGGAGCACGCCATTTGCGGCAACATCAAATTCCTGGCCAATTTTTACCCGAAGAACGCGGAAGAGATGGTTTGCGTTGGATCCCAGCAGAAACGCCCGATCACCTTCTACGCGATCGGCTATCCAGCGCCGGCGAGTCATACTCTTTTAAGCATCACGTAAGAGCCAGCGGCCAGCCCCAGATAGAGTATTCCGAGCAGCCGGCTCTGAAACACCAGCGCCTCCAGCGTCGGATATTGCGCCTGAAAATAAGCTTCAGCGGCGCTGAGGAGCGAGAAGATGGTGCCGATGATAATCCAGCTCTGGTGGCCCCAGGGAAGAAAATAAATTGCGCCAAAAATGCACGCCGACCGCCAGGAAAATCAGGCTGCGCATTTTTGCCTTTGAGATACGCGTTGGGGCCTTGAAACGTTCCAGCTGCAATTCGGCAAAGCGCCGTGGCAAGATCAAACGGATCAATCCGGCCAGACCTGCCACGACTACCACGAACCAGATGTAGTATTTACCCAAAGATGTCTTTTACCTTTTCAAACAGGCTGCGCGGCTCCGGTTTGTTATCAATACTGAAAGTCTCGCCCAATTCAGCCAGCAGTTCGCGCTGGCGTTTGCTCAGTTTATGCGGCGTTTGTACCCGCGAACCCTGACATACATGTCGCCTTTGCCCGAACTCTGGAGCACAGGAACGCCTTTACCGCGGACACGGAAAGTCGTCCCCGACTGCGTCCCCTCTTGCACCTTGAGCTTGTGCTCGCCGCCATCCAGAGTTGGGATGACAATTTCCGCTCCCATGGCCGCCTGGCTGAATGAAATTGGCACGGAGCAATGCAGATCCTTGCCTTCGCGCTCAAAGAAGGGATGCGGCTTTACTTCCAGCACCACGTAAAGATCTCCTGCCGGGCCACTGTTAGGGCCAACATCGCCCTGTTCCTGATAACGAATCCGCGTGCCATCTTCCACGCCTGCCGGCACGCTCACGTCAACCACGTGTTCTTTCATCACGCGGCTTTCACCCTTGCACTTGGAGCAGGGATCAGAAATCACACGTCCCTGGCCCTGGCAGGATGGGCAGGTCCGCGCAATGCTGAACATTGCCTGCTGGTATCGCACCTGGCCGCGGCCCGCGCATGTAGGACATGTTGTAGGCCCCTTGCTCCCGAAGACCCGCTGCCCTTGCACTGCTCGCAGGTTTCATAACGGCGAACTTTGATCTGGGTTTTCTTGCCGAAGGCTGCTTCCTCAAAAGTCAGCGTCAGGTCAGCCCGCGCATCGCCGCCGCGCTGCACCCGGCTACGGCCGCCGCCGCCACCGCCAACATTCACGCCAAAGAAGTCGCTGAATATGTCTCCGAAAATGTCGCTGACATCGGCGAAGTTCGAAGCATCAAATCCGCCAAAGCCGCCGCCATCGTTCACGGCGGCATGGCCATATTGGTCATAGCGAGCGCGCTTCTCTGAGTCCATCAGCACGCTATAGGCTTCTGTGCATTCCTTGAATTTCTCTTCCGCCTCAGCGTTCCCCGGATTGCGGTCCGGATGCCACTGCATGGCCAGCTTACGGTAGGAGCTTTTGATCTCCTGCTCCGTGGCCGTGCGGCTCACACTCAATATTTCGTAATAGTCGCGTTTTGCTTGTGTCGCCAAAAATTACCTCATAAAAAATCTGTTTCTACTCGATGCCATCCTCGCTACAAGGCATCATCGGCGGTGAGCCCGACTTACGTGGCGAACCACCCTATTGCAGGCGCAAATAAATCTTACAGTTGATCATTAACCCCGAAGCGGTTTGGAGCGAAGCGACAGAAAAAAAGATCATCCGATCTTCTTAGCCACTCTCACCATTGCAGGACGCAGCAATCTTCCTTTAATGCGATAGCCGGGCTGCAACTCCTCCAGTACATGATGATCCGGCGCATCATCGGTTTCAACCATCTCAATGGCCTCATGCACCCGCGGATCAAATGGCTCACCCTGCGAGGGAATGCGCTCAATATTCAGTTTTTGCAGAACATCCTGAAGCTGCTTGAAAATCAACTCCACGCCTTTGCGCAGGTCTTCCGGCTTAGCGGCTGAGTTTTTTAATGCCAGGGTAAAGCTATCGATCACCGGCAGCAGAGCGCGGGCAGCATCTGAAACGGCGAAATCACGGATACTCCGCATTCTCTTTTGCCGAGCGCTTGCGATAATTGTCAAACTCGGCCTGCAGCCGCGCCAGCCGCTCAAACAGATCATTGCGCTCTGCGCGCAGCTTTTTGCAACTCGCTCTCCGCGCCAGTCTCCACGGAACCCTGGGGATCGCCGGCAGAAACGCTCTTTTCCTGAAAGCCATCCGCCGGATTCGGCCGCCGGAAGTTCATTTTCCATGGCCTGCTTCTGTTCGTCTTTCAATTGTTCGTCTTTTAATTGCTCTTCAAGGCTGACGTCAGCCTGTCCATTGCCCTTGCTCATTACTGCACCTGGTCTCCTGATTGGAATTTTCACGTGTTCTCATTCAGCAGCTTGTCAAAAAGCTGCGCGATATATGAAACCGCCGTGATGGTGTGCTGATAATCCATGCGGGTCGGACCAATCACCGCCAGCGATCCGCGCATCTCTTCGCCAACCCTGGCCGGCGCGCCAATCAGCACAAAATTGCGCATCTCCGGCACTGCTTCTTCCAGGCCAATCACCACGCGCACAGCTTCCTGGCGGGTATCGAGATAAGCGGAAAGCAAGTCGGCCACCCGTTCTTTCTCTTCCAGTGTCTTCACCAGATCGCGCAGCCGCAAGCGGTCCTGGTCATTGCCCACAAGGTTCGCCACACCTTCTACAAAGATGTTCTTGGAGGGCTCTTCAGCTGCCAGCGCGCCGCCTTTATCCAGCTCGTCCAGGCTCTTCATCAGGCGGTCATATTCGGAGCGCTCCTGGTCAATGCGCCGGCGCAACTCCGTCTTTAACGTTGCTGATGATCCAGCCGCGGAAATTCTCATTGATGTAATTGGCAGCGGTGTTCAGGTCGCTCTGGTCGAGGTCGCTGGCCCAAGCGCATCATGCGGTCATGCACCACGCCCGACTTTGTAACCACCACAGCCAGCACGCGATTATTGGCCTGGCTTGGAGAAGTAAACGTGCTCCAGAGCGTTCTTAGGCCCCACGTTCCCGATTGCCACTCCCACTCCGCTGGAAACCAGCGAGAGCACATGTGAAGTGCGCTCCAGAAACTCCTGTACATCAACCGTACCCTGTAAAGTGTCTGAAATCAACGTCTGGTCAGCCGCCGAAATCGTGGCTTTGCCGGAAATCTGGTCCACGTAATATCTATAAGCCTGCGAAGTAGGCACGCGGCCAGCTGAGGTATGTGGCTGCTCCAGGAATCCGGTGTCAGCCAAATCCGACATTACATTGCGGATCGTCGCCGGACTCAAGCCGTCTTTATTATGACGCGAAAGTGTGCGTGACCCTACCGGCTCACCAGTGGAGATATACGTCTCCACGATGGCAGTAAGAATTTCCCGCTCACGAGGGCCGATTTGTCCTGGGTTTGGCATACAACGGATTTGCTAATAGCTTTTATTTACAATAACTTGACAGAAATTTTGTAAACTCCTGCTGGTTAGATTTTAAGGATGTTAGTGAGGTATTGTCAAGGTAGCACTTTGGCCCTGAGAGTGCCAAAAAGCAGCTCTTAGTCATTAGCCTTAGCTTGTCTGGAATAGCGAGGGTGGCCGAGCGCCGTAGCGATTCCCCCGGAATGAGATCAAAAATCGCAAGAGTATGGTGGCATCGATTTGATGCTGAATACCCGAAGGCTCATGCCAAGTACCAATGGCTAATTGCTAATGACTGGTTCTACTGAACCTGAATCACGTCTCCCGGCGCGCTGGTGCTCTTTACTTCGGCCAAACGCATCAGCACTTTCTTGGCAAAGTCATAGAGTCCCTTGGAATGGGGATCATTCTCACCTGCCAGAGCCGGTGGCTTGCCTGAATCCCCACCCTTGCGGATCTCAGGATCAAGCTCAATCGTCCCAAAAAAGGCACCCCAAACTCCCTGGCCGTTCGCTCCACCCCACCCTTGGAGAAGATATCGATCTCCTGGTGGCAGTGCGGGCAGAGGAAGTTGCTCATGTTCTCCACCAGTCCCAGTACATCGACGCGCGCGGTGCGGAACATCTCAATCGCCTTGCGCCCGTCCTGTAGAGACACGTCTGATGGCGTTGATACCACCACGGCGCCCGTGAGCGGCACAGTCTGGAAAAGCGAAATTACAACATCGCCCGTGCCCGGAGGCAGGTCGACGACAAGGTAATCCAATTCGCCCCAAACCACCTGCTGTAAAAACTGGCGGATGATCTGGTGCAGCATAGGCCCACGCCAGACTATCGGCTTGTCACCGGGATTCAGAAATCCCACGGAGATGATCTTCACCCCAAAATTCTGGAGCGGCTCAATCAGGTTCTCATTCAGCACACGTGGCTGCTGGTTGATGGCCATCATCATCGGAACATTAGGACCGTAGACGTCGGCATCCAGCAGGCCGGTCTTGTAGCCCATTTTTGCCAGGGCAACGGCCAGATTTACAGCGACCGTGGTCTTTCCCACGCCGCCCTTCCCTGATCCAACTGCGATGATGTTGTTGACTCCCGGCAGCGGGAATGGTCCCTGCTGCTGGGCTCCGTGCTGATGTCCGTGAGCCATAGGTATGACTTGATTATACGGGATGCAAACCCTTGAAACGCCGAGGAACGGAGCAATCGAAGGAAGTCAGGACGGATTAATCGCTAATCGAATTCACCCCTATTCCTCTGTGATTCAAGAAGTCTGATTTTTTGTGGGAGGTCTCCGCTCGTCTCGCAGCTTCTTCTGTCCGCAATTCGCGTCGCCTTCCTGCATCCTCATAGCGACGCTTGTCCTCTTCCGTTTCCGGAATCAATGGCGGCACGGGCTTGCGCTTGCCGTGCTCATCCACGGCAACAAATGTCAGGTACGCCGAAGCCACGTGTCGGGTGTTTCCGGAAATATAGTTTTCCACCCAGCACTTCACCCCGATCTCCATCGACGTATTGAAAGCCCGATTGACGGAGGACTTCAAAATCAACAAGTCGCCCATCTTGACCGGCAGGCGGAAATCAATGTGGTCCATGGATGCCGTAACCACGTGGCTGTGCGAATGGCGATGCGCCGCGATTGCGCCGGCAATGTCGATCAGGTGCATCAGGCGTCCGCCAAGAAGATTCCCTAGCGGATTGGCGTCATTCGGCAGTACCATCTCGGCCATCTGCGACTGCGAATCGCGTACAGGACGCGCAGCAAGACTGTGGTTCGAGTGCTTATGGCCGTCAGTAGAATTTTGGACACTCATGTCTCTTTGGATGTTTTGCAGTGGGGTAAGTTTCTATAAGGCTCGTGGCTGTTCGACCCTCCGCGGCCGCCGCTCAAGATAGACTGCCACGAAACATTCAGCCTGGCGCTGCAAACAAGGGTCCCGCAAGGGAGCGACCCATCGTTGCGTCTGACAATCATATTCAAGGCGGCCGTACTCCACAGGTTCATGAAAGCGCTCGCTTACGTAGTGGAGCACGATTCTGGAATCGTCATCCCGCGCCAGAGCGAAACGAACGTCATCGGCATAGCGCTCAGCCGGCATCCGGCAACATCCGTCGGCATAGCCAATATTGCAGAAGTCATGCAACTCAGTTTCTGACGGAGTGATCTCAGCCGACGCGGCATGACAGGTCCCGGCAAAACCGGCCCCAAGCGGGAGACGGGCAGGAAACGCCCAGCCAATAGAAACTCTTTCGGTCGGAAAGAAGAAAGGACACGCCACAACAGCCAATCCTAGCGTCAGACACTCCGGGAGTAAAGGAAAACCCGAGCAGTTTTCCACAATGCACTGGAGCAGGTGCAACCTTGCACGCGCATCATTAGGCCGTTCGCCCGGATGTGGTAGATTTTCTTCCATGACTGAGCCCAGCCGCCTTGAAATGCTTGCGCAATTCCTGGAACAGAACCCAGGGGACGCTTTTGCTCGCTACGGCCTTGCCATGGAGTATTCCAAAGCCGGGCAGACGGAACAGGCGCTCGCCGAGTTCAAAAGGCTTCTTGAACTACATCCTGACTACACCAACGGCTATTTCATGGCGGCGCAAACCCTGGAGCGCAATGGCCGCACCCCTGAAGCCAAACAAATGTTAGAGAGCGGCGTGGAAGCCGCCAAGCGCACCGGCAACAAGCATGCTCTTTCAGAGATGGCTGGGATGCTGGAGGAATTGAGCAGCTAGCAATTGGCAAATAGCAATTAGCAGATCCAGCAAACCTCAACGTTAGTTTTTTGCGGGGACGTGTTTGGCCAGGTGCTAATTGCCAGTTGCTAATTGCTTTTCTTCGCCGCCTCCGCCATTACCTGTGAGGTCGGCCTGAGCGCTTTGCGGATTCTGCGCTCCACCACGCCGGGCAAAGCCTGATACATGCTGATAATCATCTTGTAGAACTTCGGCACAATCACTTCCCTCTTGCGCTTGAGCATGCCCTGCAAAGTTGCATTGGCCACAACGTCCGGTGTAACAGCGTACTTCACTGACGATCCCACCCGCTCGGAATGCTTTCCCTTGACCATATTCTTCACAAAGTCAGTGGCAATATATCCTGGGCAAACCGTGAGCACGTTAATGTTGTGCCGCTGTAACTCCATGCGCGCTGCTTTGCCGATGGCGTTCATTGCGTGTTTGGTGGCGGCGTAGCCGGACATATACGGCGTTGCAATGTGTCCGGAAACCGACGAAATATTCACGATGTCACCACCGCCCTGCTGGCGCATTGCCGGGATTACGGCCTGCATGCACTCAACCGCGCCAAACAAGTTGGTATCAAACATTCTCCGTAACTCAGCCATGTCCATGTCAGCGACAGCGTCATTCAATCCGAAGCCGGCATTATTTACAAAAATATCGATGCGCCCGAACTTGGCGATCGCAGCCTTCACCAGCGCGTCCACCTGTTCGCGCTTGCTTACGTCGCAGGCGACGCTCAGCGTATTCGCGCCGCCACCAATGCGTTGCTCCGCCGCTCTGGTCCGCGCCAGGTCGCGCGAGCAAAGCACCACCTTCGCGCCTTCCTGTAGGAACAGCTTCGCAATGGCTTCCCCAATCCCCATGGAAGCGCCGGTTATCACAGCTACTTTGCCTTCAAGTTTCATGCCTGCTTTGTAGTTTGTAAGCGCGTCTAAGTCAAGCACGCTGATTGCATGCCTTCACGAACCATGGATCGTCAGCCGTGCTGACTGACTTTGTTTTTCTGTCTCCGCACTACCGATCACAAGATCACCCGCTCTGCTGATCACGATCCAGGTTGTAAAATATTGACTGTGCCCCTGCTTCCGCTATTTCCGCTTGAAATCGTTGTTTTTCCCGGCGCACCGCTGCCACTGCATATTTTTGAACCTCGCTACAAAGAGATGATCGGTGAGTGTCTGGAGCACGACCGGCCGTTTGGGATGGTCCGGGCGAAAGAAAATGCGCTGGCGGCTATAGGATGTTCGGCGACCATCGTCACGGTAATTAAGAAATATGAAGATGGACGGCTCGATATTGCCGCAGAAGGCGAACGGCGTTTTGAGATCATACAAGTCAACCAGGAACGCTCTTTTCTTCAGGCTGAAGTCGCTTTCTTTGAAGACGAGCCTTCCGCCGTAAGCAAGAACGCCGCTGACGCTGTGATTAAGTTGCACGAACAGCTTTTTGCCGTGCTGGGCCAAACAGTAGAGGTTGAGCGGGACGCTGATTTTCTTTCCTTCCATCTGGCGCAACACCTGCCCGTGGATCTGGACTTTAAGCAGACACTCCTGGAAATGAAATCCGAAGCGGAGCGGATAGAAACACTCACGGAGTATTACCGCGCTACGATTCCCAAAATCGAAATGAGCCTGCGCGTACGGCAGCGGGCCAGCGGCAACGGGCACGTGCATTGATCTGCTGACGCACGGGGTATAATTCTTTTCAGAGGCCCTTCATGAATCTTCCCCCTACTCTGGGCGAGCTCAGAAAAAGTTCTTTCTCTGAGCAGCGGCTGCGCACGCGCAAAGTCAAAGATGAACTCCGCGAAAATCTGATTGCACGTTTGCGCAGCGGCGAAACTATTTTTCCCGGCATTATTGGCTATGAAGACACGGTCGTTCCGCAACTGGTGAACGCCGTGCTTTCACGGCACAACTTTATTCTGCTCGGCCTGCGCGGACAGGCCAAGAGCCGCATTCTGCGCGCACTGACCACGTTGCTCGATCCGCAACTGCCGTACATTGCCGGCTGCGAGATCCGCGACAATCCTTACGATCCGATCTGCAAGCGCTGCCGCGACCTGATTGCCCGCGAAGGCGACAGCACGCCCATCGCTTACTTGAAGCCTGACGATCGCTACGTGGAAAAACTGGCCACGCCGGACGTAACCATCGCTGATTTAATTGGCGATGTCGATCCCATCAAAGCTGCACGCGGCGGACACGATCTCTCAAGCGAAATGACCGTGCATTACGGCTTGCTGCCCCGCGCTAACCGCGGGCTGTTTGCCATCAATGAACTGCCGGACCTGGCGGGAAAAATTCAGGTCGGCATGTTCAACATCATGCAAGAGGGGGACGTCCAGATCAAAGGCTATCCGCTGCGCCTTCCCCTGGATGTGGCATTGGTCTTTACCGCGAACCCGGAAGACTACACCGCCCGCGGCAAGATTGTTACGCCACTCAAAGACCGCATCGGCTCGGAAATCCGCACGCACTATCCCGGCACGCTGGAAGAAGGCATCAGCATTACCGAGCAGGAAGCATGGTTGCAGCGCGATGGTCTTGAGCTGCATGTCCCAAAGTATGTCCGCGAAGTTGTGGAGCGAGTGGCATTTCTGGCGCGCGAAGATAAAAAAATCGACAAGCGGTCAGGCGTGAGCCAGCGGCTCCCTATCAGCGTTCTGGAAAACGTGATTTCCAACGCTGAACGCCGTGCTGTGCGCAGCAGTGAAAAGATGATCGTGCCCCGCATCGGCGACATTTACGCCGCGCTGCCCTCGATCACCGGCAAACTCGAACTGGAATATGAAGGCGAGATGCGCGGAGCCGACACAGTGGCGCGTGAATTGATCCGCACCGCCGTCGCCAAAACCTACGACACTTATTTTAAAGACTTGAATATGCAACAGGTGGTGCAGTGGTTTGAACTCGGTGGCGAGATCAAACTGTCTGACACCGCCAGCGCTCAGGAAGTTTTGGAAGGCCTGAAGAACATCCAGGGCCTTACGGACAAGCTGGCGCCCGTGGGCATTAAGTCAAAGGAAAAACCAGAGGTATTGGTTTCCGCCGCGGAGTTCGTACTGGAAGGTCTGCATGCCCATCGCAGAATTGGGCGCTCAGAAGAGCGCGTCTTTGGCGCGGAAAAACAACCAAAGAAGCATGAACGCCCATTTGAACGCGGCGATGACGAACCACCGCCGATGCGAAATAGAAGGCCGTATAACTGAGTTTCTTGTCCCGAACGAAGTGAGTGCGGGAAAAGACTTGCCGCAGATTTTCGCAGATGAACGCAGATAAGGAATTTGGCCCCGAATGAATGCGAAATACGCGAATCGATTTACTGATTGCTAACGCATTTTGCTGGCTAATTGCTAAGCGCTAATTGCTAAGTGCTGGTTTTCATGAAATACACACGCTATTCCAAATACGTTGCCGATCTCGCCGACGAAATGAGCATGGAAGATCTGCTCAGCGCGCTTTCTGACTACATGCTTGAGTCAGGCTTCCAGAGCGACTCCATGTACTTTCAGCAGCTGGATGAGCACTCGCTCGACGCGTTGCGTCAGGCCATCCAGCAGGCGCTGGAGATGGGCGAGTTTCTCGACGATGAAATGCGCGAGCGGCTGGAACAGATGCAGGCCGAAGGCACGATGGAAGAGTTGATAGAACGCCTTATAGAGCGCATGCAACAGGAAGAGCTGATCTCGGTGGACCAGCCGCATGATCCGTCACGCCAATCCACCACACCGGGACAGACCGGCGACGCCCAGACCAATGCGCGCTTTGAGATCACCGATAAGAGCCTGGATTTTCTCGGCTTCAAGACTTTGCGCGATCTGTTGGGATCGCTGGGCCGCTCCAGCTTTGGACGACATGACACACGCGATCTGGCCACCGGCATCGAATCCAGTGGCGCGTCCAAGCCTTACGAATTCGGCGACACGATGAATCTCGATATCACTGAAACGCTCTCCGCGGCCATCCAGCGTGAAGGGCTGCATCTGCCGCTGAACATCGAATACTCTGACCTTCAGGTACACCAGTGCGAATATCAATCTTCCTGCGCCACCGTTGTGATGCTCGACTGCTCACATAGCATGATCCTCTACGGCGAAGATCGCTTCACCCCCGCCAAAAAAGTCGCCATGGCGCTTTCTCATCTGATCCGCACGCAATATCCCGGCGACTCGCTTTCGCTTGTTTTGTTTCATGATTCGGCGGAAGAAATGCCGATCTCGCAACTGGCGCGGGTAAAAGTTGGCCCGTATTACACCAACACACGTGAAGGCCTGCGCCTGGCCCAGCGCATCCTGCAGCGCCAGCGCAAAGACATGAAGCAGATTGTGATGATTACTGATGGCAAGCCGTCAGCCCTCACACTGGAAGATGGCAGGATTTACAAAAATGCTTTTGGTCTCGACCCGCTGGTCGTGAGCCAGACTCTGGAAGAAGTTTCGCGCTGCAAGCGCGCCGGCATTATGATCAATACGTTTATGCTGGCTTCTGATTACGGGCTGGTCCAGTTCGTCCAGAAGGTTACGGCCATGTGCAAGGGCAAAGCGTACTTCACCACGCCGCAAAATCTGGGCCAGTACCTGCTGATGGATTACATGTCGCGCAAGATGAAGACCATCCACTAAGCGTAAAGACCAAAGAGCGTCCGGTCTTACTCATCCGACGATTTCGTTCCGACGGCCTCATGCACCACGTCTTTTACGCTTTGGCGGCGGAACTTGTCTGCCTGGCGGGTCGCCAGAACGCGAACACGTCTTGCCGGCAGCGTGACCGGCTCAATTTTCTCAAACCGTCCGCGTTGAATTTCAACGTCGAAACGGAACCAATCACTCTTGTAAAGACGTCCGGCGGAATAGAAGCTGACGGAAGCCGCCAGCGTACCCTCGAAATCATTTCCAGTAATTGCCAGGATGCGCTCGCCGATGTGTTGCGTCCAGGTATTGCCGCCAACCAGAGGATCGTTAAGGTATTGGCGCTCAAATGGCATGGCATGCGTCATAGTGCGTAACTTGCACCAGCTGGAGCAATACTGCAGCGCGTGCCAGGTTGGTGATCACAATCTTGGCGTCGGCGGTGGAAGCGCGTTCCAGGCGAACGTGAAGTTCCGGGGCCCATTCGCGTTCAAACTGCTCGCGTGAAAGCTCCAGTCCACGATCGGCAGCCTTAGCATAACGCAGCGTGGCCCGTGCCAGCACCACGCTAAGAAGGGTGGTCACGATGGTAGCCGCCACCGGGATAAATTCAAGCAAGGTAGAAAACGGCACGCGAACGATGAATGCCAGCAGCATGGAGACCTAGCTTAGCTGGCTTTCCTCGTTTTCCCGAGATGCGGGACGTTGCGGGGCTTTGGTAATCGACAAAAGTACGACACGCGTAAGTAGCTGAAACCGAAGAGCGAACTGCGTAATCGTTGGCTGTCCTTTAACCAGTATGAGCGGGTCTATCCTTCGCTTTTTACGGCGGCTTCAGCGGCAAGAAAGCCGATTTTGGAGTGGGTCCCGTCGCAGAACGGTTTATTCGTGGATGCGCCGCAGCGGCACAGCGCGATCGCTTGTTTCCCGCTGATGTCCACTTTTTTACCGTCAGCATCGGCGATTTCTAGTTGGCTCAGGTCTCCGCTGACAACGTAAGGGCCGGTCTTTTTGATCAGAATATTAATTGCCATTCCATTCCCTCCAAACAATTTCTACGTTGAAACAATTTAAATGTTAAAGGCGGAGCATGCAAATCATCGCGAGCGCGGGACGAAGTAAAGCTATCTCTTCTTGAACGCGACGTTCACCAGCAGCTTGTCGCCTTCAATGTCGACTACGTTGCAGAAAGTTCGCTCGCCGCGACGCGTAAAGTCGAGCCCAACGCGGCTCCCGCCTACGCGCATGTTGCGAATGCTCAGATGGTCCAGAAATTCCGGCAGCGCCGGGTTCACCACGTTCAGTTCTTTCCTGGGAGCGCTGGGACGGATGCCGAGCACCGACATCAGGATGAGAAATACAGAGCCTGAGGCCCATGCCTGGGGTGAGCAGGAAACCGGATACTGAACGGGTACATCATGCTCGCGCCGTTCAATGCCGCAGAAGAGCTCCGGCAGGCGGTAGTCCCGGAAGTTGAGCGCAGCCTGGAAGAGCGAAGTAAAGAGTTGGTTAGCGGGCTCGCGAAATTCATAGAGCGCCATGCCATGGGCGATGAGCGAGTTGTCATGTGGCCAGACGGATCCACGATGATAGCTGAGCGGATTGAAGACGCGTTCGTCGCGCGACATGGTGCGCCAGCCCCAGCCGGTAAACATGTCCTTTTGCATGAAGCGCTGCGTGATGGCCTTGGCGCGGTCCTGGGCCAGCATGCGGGTGAAAAGCAGGTGGCCGGGGTTCGATGAGATGACCTCTGTCTGGCGCTTATCGCGATCCAGCGCCATGGCGTAAAAACCACGCTTCGGCATCCAGAAAGCTTTTTCAAATCGCTTGGCCATTTCCGCAGATTCCCTCTTCAGCCGGTCCGCGGTCTTAATGTCTCCGAAGGAGCGCATCAGCGAAGCCATCCTGTACTTGGCCTCATAGACGTAGCCCTGTATCTCGCACAGCGCAATGGGAGATTTGGCAACCTCGCCATCGCGATGCATGATGGCGTCCCAGGAATCTTTCCAGCCCTGGTTCGCCAGCCCCTTGGGGGAGCGGCGCTGATACTCGACAAAGCCGTCACCATCGATATCGCCGTAAGAGTCAATCCATTCCAGAGCGCGATAAGCATTTGGAAGCAGATCTTTCACCAGTTGCTCGTCGGCGGTCCAGTTGAAGGTTTCACTCAGCAGGATGAGCCAAAGCGGTGTCGCATCCACCGATCCGTAGTAGGGGCCGAAAGGCATTTCGCCCGCCCGGGTCATTTCGCCTTCACGATACTCGTGCAGAATTTTGCCCGGCTCTTCGTCGCGCCAGTCATTCTTCTCCTTGCCCTGGTGCGAAGCCAGGACGCGGAGCGTTTCCGCGGCAAGGTGCGGGTTCAACATAAGCGACTGGTAAGCGGCAATGATGGAGTCGCGCCCAAACATGGTGGCGAACCACGGAATGCCGGCAGCGATTACACGCTCCTTGGCCTCAGGAATCTGCAACGCGTGAAAATCGCCTTTGCAGGTCGCAACCATCTCATCGAAAATACTATTGTTGGAAGTAAAACTGCTGGAGTGCGATGCCCAATCCGCCAGCGCTTCACGGCGCATTCGCAGCTGCTGGGCAAAGTCAGGACGCACCGAGCGGGAGCGCTTACCTTCCACCTGAGGCACGATCGTGGTTTGAAGCTGGAAACGCTTGAATGGCGGCAAACGCAGCTTCCATCGCGCCGTGGTGCCATCCATTGTCTCCGGCTCCGGCGAAAGATGAATGACCGTTTCGCGGGCGATGCCATCCAGGCCGCAATAGTGAAAAACAATAGAGTCGTGGCGCACGATCGGCTGGTAATAATGACCTAGGTTCTCCCGGGCTACGCCGCGCACCTGGAAGACATCCATAAAGTCGGCTTCGTAAGCCAGTTCAATAACGAGCTCAAGTTCCTGGAAGTTGAAATTCTCAAAAGAAAAATTATCAAAGAGCGTTTCAGAAGAAAGCAGCTGTTCGCGGCGAATGTGGACCGTGTTCTCGGGAATTTCATACGTCTCCCGCATGGTGCTCTTGCCGGTGGTGAGCTCAATCTGCGAGGCAAAGGTCTGCTCCGTGCTGGAGGAAAGCACCACGGTGCGATATCCGTCAACTCGCAACTCCAGCCGGCTGAGAAACCGCGTGTCATCGTGGAAAAATCCAACGTCGGGCGCACCCGGCGGCATGATGTCACCGGCGATGGTTGTGGAAAGAAAAGTCTTGCCATCAATCAAGGTGAGATTATTGACCTTGCGCGGCTCCGCATTCTGGTAGACCACGCGTGGCTCTGGATAGGGCGGAGAGATCTCTACCAGTTCAGAATGGGCAATGATGAGTTTCGCACTCATGCCACGATCTGCTCCGCTTCGGCCACGTCATCACGCAGAATTTCTGAATAAAGACTGATGTAATCCCGTGTCATCCTCTTTACGGAAAAGAATTCTTCCATATAGCCGCGAACGATTGTTGCCGGAATGTCGAGATTGCGAGCGCACTCCGCCAGTTCAGCGGCTGTCTTGCGCACGTTTCCGCTCACACCTTCCTTGATTACCTCTTCAACAGATCCGCCGGGCATGGCCAATACCGGGGCTCCGCAGGCCATGGCTTCAATCATCACCAGTCCGAAGGGTTCATCCCATTGCACGGGAAAAAGCATGGCACGCGACTTGCCCAGCAATTCGACTTTCTCTTCCATCCCCACTTCACCCACATACTCAATGAACTTGCCGTCTACGTGCGGCTTGACCATGGTCTCCCAGTAATCTTTGTTGATGGGCTGAATTTCACCGGCAATCTTGAGCGGAATACCGGATTTTCTGGCGATTTCAACGGCCAGATGGGTACCTTTGGGCGGCGCAATTCTACCCAGAAAGCTCAGGTATTCCCTCTTGCCATTGGGCGCAGAATAGAGCGAAGGATCAATTCCGTGGTGGATTGTCCTCATATCCGGCATGCTCAGCTTTGTCCGCTGAAAGTCACTAATGGTGACGTAAGAGACATCCGGATAGGATCGATAAAACTCCGCCAGCGACGGATCAAAGGCGTGATGGACGGTATGTACCATGGGCAGGTCAGTAAACCGGGAAAAGCTTAAGCCAGGAGCGCTGTTCACATGGATCAAATCGGCTTCCTCGGTCGCCTCCTTGATGGCCCAGGCAAAATGGTTCAAACCTTTCAACGAGGCTTCCACCTCATGATGCAAAGGCCACTCGCCTTCAGGATAAATCCAGCGCATGGGGGCATCAACGGTGGATTCGCCATTGGCATACACCGTCACATCAACTCCCTGGCGCTGGAGTCCGTGAGCTAATTCTGCAATAAATAATTCTGTCCCACCGTATTTTTTCGGGGGCACTGCGATAAACGGTGGCGCTATTAGGGCTACTCTCATAGGTCATATATTGAGCAATACGAGTGAGATGCCGAATCCAACTCTGGTGACGCGGAAAACTTGTTTGCTGTTGCTGGCGGACGCTCTTGAGCGCACCCTTGTCGCGAAAAATTTCACCGCAGGCTCGAATGTTCATCTGAACGGAGCGGCTACAAAAAGTTTAGTTTTAGCGTGTCATCAAAGCTCTGGTGTGCGCCGCGGAACTTGTCGCAACTTCTACAGCGTGCTCAAATTCGCGCGCTCGAACTTCGCTTGTATGGCCGGCAAGGACACGCTCACGCGCGGCACGGCCGACACGGCGCAGTTCTTCTTCGTCATAATTATTCAAATAGCGCACGATGTCGTCACTCCCGGTCGCCAACAAGATTTCGCGGCCGGGCGAGAGGAACGTTTCCAGCCCCGGCCAATTGTCAGAAGCAATCGCAGCGCCGCAGGCAGCGGCCTCAAACAAGCGCACAGACGGCGAGTAGCCGGCCAGCACCATCTCTCGCCGCGTGACATTCAGTGTGATGCGTGAAGAACTATAAAGCTGGGCATGATGGCGTGGATCAAGGTGCATGACGCGTTCCACGTTTTCAGGCCAATCAATATGCGAAGGATATTGTGGGCCGGCGACGATGAATTTTCGTTCCGGCAACTGGCGAGCGGGAGCACACAGTAATTCTTCAATCTTGGGCTGGCGGTCCACCGCGTAAGTACCCATGTAACTCAAGTCGCAAGCAAATCTGGGATCAGCGGGAAGCTCGCGATGTTTGTCCGGGTCGACCGAACAATAGAGCGGGACAGCAAACGGCGCTCCCAATTCTTCCTGAAGATGTTGAAGCATTGGGCCACCCGTGAAGGTGAAGTAAATGTCCAGTTCAGGAAGATGTGATTTGAGCAGGTACTCCGCGCGGCCATGTTCGCGCAGACTGCGAACCGTGATCGGTGTATCGATATCGTAAAAAGCCTTGGCTGGGACATTCGACGCCAACACTTCTTCCAGCGCGGCAATGCCGTCCGGGAAATAGGAACCGACCATGGCAACGTCTGAATCGCGCAGCTCTTTGCGCACCGTCGGCAGAATCTCGTCCCAGTTTTCAAATACCTTCACTTCGCAATACGGAGGATGCGGCAAGTCACGATTGTTCTGGTACCACTCAAGATTGTGCTCAAAAAACACAATGCGGTGTCCGCGCCGATGCAGCGCCTGGCACAACGCGCGGAAAGTTGTCGCGTGTCCGTTGCCCCATGATGAGGTGATCGAAAGACCGAAGATCGTAATCTTCATAAGAACCAGCAATTAGCAATTCGTAATTCGCGCCTTCTTGTTACTCGAAAAAAGCGCCGCCCTGGAAAACAATAACCCAGCGTCAACCTACTGTGTGTCCCGCCATCACATTCTCAATGATGGCATCGACTTCCCGGGCCCGCAACGCGTAGGTATGATCGCGCAACGCGCGTTCGCGCATGTTCTTGCCAATTTCCTTTGCCCTGGTGGCAGAAGTATTATGCAAAAAAGAAACAGTCTCTTCCGCACTGCCGGCCACCAGAATTTCGGTTTCGGGTTCAAAGAACTGTTCGATACCGGCCCAACGATCAGTAATAAGGCATGCGCCGGCTCCTGCCGCTTCAAAGACCCGCGTCGGCGGAGAAAAGCCAACACCGGCCATGGAATCACGATTGATGTTCAGCACCATGCGCGCGGAGCAGTTCACGCGATTGTGATCGCCCGTTCCAACGTGGCCGATCCAGCGAACGTTGGCAGGAAGAAGCTTGCCCCCCCACCCCTCGCCGCCCAATGCGAATTGGTACTCCGGAGCAAGCTCAGCGGCGCGGAAGAAAAATTCAGCCACGCGGCGCTCTCGGTCGGGCAAGCGATGCCCTACGAATAGCAGGTCGCAGGCCAGTGCCGGGTCCGCCGGGACAGGATAGTGTGTTTCCGGATCTAGCGCGTTGTAAATCGGATGACAGTTGGCCGCGCCCAGCCGCTGATAGTGGTCAACTACCGGCGCTCCGCCGCCGTAGGTAAAAATAAAATCGTATTCAGGAATGAGTTTGCAAAATGCATCGGCCGGGTTCGCTTCCATCCGCGCCAGCGTGGCCGGAGCATCCACGTCCCAGAAGGCGACCCGGGTGTTCTCAGAGCGGCAGTCCAGAACTTTTTCCTCCAGCAGTTCGTCAAACATGCCAACGCCGCTGTGCTTAATCACCAGATCGGATTCCGCGGCCTGCCTCAGCAGCGCAGGAATTTCTTCTGCATCCTTGTAAATGATGGTGCTGACATAGGTGAAATCGCCGCCGTCCCGATTTTGCTGGCGGCCATAAGCATCCGGCTCTGCGAATGTGATGCGATGGCCAAGCGAATGCAGCTGCTTGTAAATCCCGCGATAATAGGTAGCGGCCCCATTCCAGTAGGACGATGTGATGCTGGAGCCAAAAACGAAAATTCTCATCGCGAAATCTCCTGGCAGATGGACATGAGCTGTTGCGCGCGGTGCGCACAGGTGTGGCGTTCGCGAATGGTCTTCAATCCATTTTCGGCGAGCTGGTAGCGCGCCTTCCCGTCGCGACGGAGATGCCGCAACTGCTCGGCCATCTCAATTCCATCGCGCACCACCAAATAGTCCTCGCCCGAACGAAAGAGGTTTTCTTCATCGGTCCAGGGAGAACACACCAATGGAATACCGCAAGCCAGCGCCTCAAAAACCCGAATGGTGGGGATGCCGGCCAGTCCATTCGCATACTGGCGACGTGGAATGTGCACGCTCACCACGCTTTCCGCATAGACCTGGGGAGAGAAAAGGTTAGGGAGATAGCCCCGATACTCAATGTTGGCGCCTACCAGCTTTTGCAGTGCCAGGTCAGGATAGCGAACACCATGAGCAACCATGCGCAATTCAGGCAGGGCCAGCGCCGGTTGAATCAGGAATTCGTCCAATTCGGCGGCGCGTTCGTCATCGCCCCAATTGCCGATCCAGATCACGTCAATCTCTTTGCGCCGTTGAAGAGGATGAAACTGTTCGACATCGGCAGCTTCATGAAAAGTCCACGCACGGTTCACGCCGAAGCCATCAACATAAATTCGGCGAATCGCTTCACCAAACGCGAGAACGCCATCCACCAGATGTAAATGGAACTTCAGAATTTCTCCGGCGCGAGTATGCGCACGATGGTGGCTGTCATGAAACAGCGCGATGAAACCAAACTTCTTTTTCAGCGCGAGCACCTGATTTACCACCTGCGGATCGTTCCACTCATGCAGCAGGACGATATGAGTTTCTTTCAGCTCCTCTTCTAGGAATCGCGGAAATTCGTCGTCTGTAGACTTGTAGAAACGGATGTCGAGTTCGGGGTAGGTGCGGCGAAAGGAATCAATGGCTTCAATGGCACGCTCGCCCTCCTGCTTCATCAGGTTAGTGAGCGACCATGAGCTCAATTCCTCATAGCAGCGCACGCTGTGTCCCATGTGTACCAGTTCACGCATCAGCCCGCGAAGAAAATGAGCGTTGCCGTGGTTCCAGTCCGAAACCATGGAGTGGGCAAACAGGGCGATATTGAGCTTCTGGCTCATGCGCTGAGGGCCTGGGCGGGAGCGAGACTCTGGTAAAGGTTTTTATATCCAGCCACCATGCGGTCTGCGGTGAAGTGCTGGCGCGCATGTCGGAAGGCGATGTTGCCCTGATTCAAGCGGAAGCCGCGGTCACGCTGGAGAGCTTCCAGCGCCTGAGACAAGCTTTCCGGGTCATTGCTGCGGAAGAAAATTGCGGCCCCCTCCCAAAGCTCGCGGAATGAAGGAATATCGCTGGCTACAATGGCGCAGCGCGAAAGAGCCGCTTCTACGGGCGCCAGACCGAAGGGCTCATACTGCGAAGTGGCAGCGTAAATGCCTGCGCGCGCCAATGTCTGCGCGATCTGCCGATCATCCTGTTCCGGGTCAAGGGAAACATTGGGACGGATGGTTTCGGCCACAAATGTATGGTTCTGTAATTCAGGATGACGGTCACAGCCCACAATGTGCAACGAGCCGGGCATCTCCTGCCGCAAAAGAAGCGAGACGTTCTTTCCACTGTCCCACAGCCGACCCACGGTAACAATGGTTTCATTTTTGCTGACGTAGGGATTGAAGAGCGTTGGAGTGCGCCCATTGTGAATCACGAAAGTCGAGGCCAGCTTGCCATAGTGCAACTCAATTTGTTCCAGCATCCATTGGGACGGTGCGACCACTGACGTGGCTTCCCGCAGCCCACGCGCAACTACCTGACGATACCAACGCAGCCACTCAGTTTCCGGCGGCGACTGGCGATGGACAGACATCCACCAGCTCACCACGTCACTATGCGCGACAACGACGCGTGGAACATCGCACTCCAAAGCGCCATAATAAAATTGACTGAAGTGGAGTAGATCAGGCCGAGTTTCCTGAACAATCGCTTGCAGGTACTGCGAAGAGGCCTCCATGTCAGCTTCAGAATCCAGCATCCATTCCAGCTTGAACGCGGTGGGCCGATAGTCGAGATTAGCCAGACCGTCCATCCAGCGAGCTTGCGCGGCGGTGGGGATATCCCCAAAGCTGACGAGCGTTACCCGATCACCGCGGCGCACCAGCCCCGTTACCAACTCCCGCGTGTATGTCCAAACACCGCCCAGCGTGTCTGCGGTAACTAAGATATGCATGTTTCCAGGTCCTCAATCGCAAGCGGCGTACGTTCCTGAATGTCGCTGTACCCTTTTCCGGCAAATACGGAAGTGTAGTGACGGTGGGCGCGCTCCCAGGCCATATCATCGGGCGCTGCTGAAAAAGTTTGCGTATAAAGCGGGCTTCCGGGAAATGGGAACATGGGCACCGGCTCACTTACCCAAACGCCTTTCGATTTCAAGGCTTCCTGCCAGCGGTGAATCTCGGCGCGGTCGTCCTTTTCCGTGAGAATCAGGTTGGCCTGCACCCAGGGAATGCGCCCGCGAGCATAAACCAGCAATTCAGCGATGCGGTCCGTGCCCATGCGGCAATTTTTATTGAGGCCTTCACGGCCTTCATGCGTGATGGATTCCACACCGCATTCGATGGAAATGCAATGGGCGCGGCCGAGAAGATCAAGAGTTTCTTCATTCCAGAGATCGATGCGCGTCTGGAAGCCGATCTTCACCGAACGCTCGGCAATTCCTTCGAGCAAGCGCTGAACATTTTTTCCCACGCCGAAAATTTCATCGATGAAATAAATGTATTCCACGCCGCGCGCAATCAGCGTATCCACTTCCTGTAGCACCGCGTCAACGCTGCGCTCGCGGAATTTATTGCGAAACAAGGTCTTGTTGCAGAAGGTACAGGCCCAGGGGCATCCACGGGCAAATTCCAGTTCCGAGCCAAGTCCATGGTCATTCGTAAAAACGTGATGACGATGCCAGTGCGCCTCGACGTTGTAATTCTTGAAATCGAGCGGGCCCAAAGCAGCCATGTCTGCAACGGCCGAAGTCGGGCTGATGTGCAGTTGCCCGCCCTCTTTTTTGAAGCAACAGCCAATAATCTCTTGCCATGGTTTGCTGGCAAGTTCCGCGAGAGTCTGATCCGGTTCGCCGCGCAGAGCGACGTCACAACCAGTTTTACGGATGGTCGCTGCGGGCGTTGCCGAAGGATGCGGGCCAATGGCGACTGTGATTGCCTTGGTCTGCAAGCCGCCAAACCATTCCATGGGCACACGCAGCTCCGGCGGCGGGCAGCGCCAGAAAAGATAAGAAGGCGCGGTGGGAATCACGAGAAAGTCAGGCGCGAATCGGTCCAGCCGGCGGCGCGCTTCGTCCATCGTGAGATTGTCCGTCTGCGCGTCGATTAGCAGAGCTTCATGCCCTGCAACGCGCAGTTGATCGGCCGCAAACAACAACTCCAGTGGCGTATGCGGGTCCTGACAGCCAAAGTAGGTTGAGCCCTTGAAGTCCCAATTGGGATTGAGCAGGGCAAACTTCATCCCGCCCTCCCGGAGAGCTCGGTGGCCAGTTCAAACGCGGGTAAAGCGGGCGCAGCCGCGCGACGACGCTTGGCCAGCATGCTATGGTTCTCTTGCCAGAACCCCTGCAAAAGCCTCAGGGTTTTCTTCAGCCCGATCTCTGGCTTCCAGCCGGTGTCGCGCTGGATCTTGGCGTTGTCCGTGACGTACACCAACTGGTCGCCAATACGGCGCTCATTGAATACACATTCCATAGGACGCCCGGTGAGCAACGCAATCTCATCCATCAATTCAAGAAGGGAGACGGAATTCTGCGGGCCGCCACCCACGTTATAAACTTCAGTCCGCGTGGTTTCAATATTCTGGCGGGCGGCATCGAAGGCGCGAACCAGATCGTCCACGCAGAGTACGTCACGAACCTGACGGCCATCCCCGAAAATCGCGACGGGTTCTTCATGCAGGGCGGAATAGACGAAATGTGCTACCCATCCCTGGTCTTCTGTGCCAAACTGCCGTGGCCCGGCGACGCACGACATGCGAAAGACGACCGTCGGCATGCCATAGATGCGCCCAAAGTCGCGAACGTACTGGTCGGCTGCACCCTTAGAGCATCCGTACGGAGAATGAAAGTCCAGCACTTGTGATTCTGAAACGCCCTCGTGCCCTGGCGTTATGTAACGTTTGCCGCTGATAAGGGGTGCGCCCAGACCGAGTTCACCATACACTTTGTTGGTTGAAGTAAAAAGGATGAATGGCCGGTTGCCGGCGCGGCGAGCAGCGTCCAGGACATTGAACGTGCCGGTAAGATTGGTTTCAAAATCAAGACGCGGGTCAGCCACAGACGTGGTAACGGCGACCTGCGCGGCAAAATGATAAATCTCGTTCGCGTGGGCTACGGCTTTTTCAACCTGTCTGGCATCGCGAACGTCGCCTACGGTGACTTGCAGACGCCCGGTGTTGCCGGCCGTCTTTCTCAGCCATTCCAGATTGTGGTGCACTCCGGCGCGGGAGAGATTATCAAAAATGTGCACCTTCGCATCGGTGTGCGCAAGCAGAGAGTGGGCCAGATTTGACCCAATGAAGCCTGCTCCCCCAAAAATCAGCACCGAGCGGGTATCTTGCTTTCGCATTATTCCCCCTTATCAAATCCTTAGCGACTAGGCGGTCAGCCCGAATTCGCTAAGCTGCGCGACGGCTTCGGCAGCGCGGTCCTGCGGCTGCTGCGAGCACAACCACTGCACCAGGTCTTTTAATCCATCGGCAAAGCGCACCTGCGGTGCATAGCCCAGGAATTTGCGCGCAGCCGAAATATCAGCAAAACAGTGACGGACATCGCCAGCGCGATATTTCTGCGTAAGCTCGGCGGCAATCTCAGAATCCATGGCCCGCGCCAGTTCGGCTGCCACTTCACGAATAGAGATCGGCTCGCCCGATCCAATGTTCAGCGCCATGCCATCAGCCTGAGAGGACTCCATGGCCAGAAGATTGGCACGGACTACATCTTCCACGCTGACGAAGTCACGCAGTTGGGCTCCATCTTCAAAAACCAGCGGCGGATTGCCATTCATGAATCGCGAGGCAAAGATCGCGGCCACGCCGGTATAAGGATTGGAAAGCGCCTGTCGCGTTCCGTAAATATTGAAATAACGCAAAGCCACAGCGGGCAGGCCGTATGTGCGGCCGAAGAGCAGGCACATCTCTTCCTGGTCTTTCTTGGATAGGGCGTAAATGGAGCTGCACTGCAGCGGCTTGGATTCATCTGTGGGAATTGGCGTAAGTGCTTCACCGCACGCGGGGCAGTTTGGCTCCCATTGCTTCAGCCTGAGCTGATCGACGGTGCGAAGCTGCGGAGCGACACTGCCGCATTGCGCGCAAAGATATTTTCCTTCACCATAAATTGACATGGATGAAGCCAATACCAGCTTCTCCACGCGGCTCTTGCGATCCAGCAGTTGCTGCAGCAGCACGGCGGTTCCCTGCGTGTTGGAACCCATGTAACGTTCAATCTCATACATGGATTGCCCCACGCCGACCGCTGCGGCCATGTGAAACACCACATCGATGCCAGCCAGAGCGCGACGTACCGCGGTTGAATCCTGGACATCGCCCTGCACGAACTCAGCGTCTTCCGACAGATATTCAGGTATTCCATGGTGATGGACCTGGTCCGTCAGGTTGTCATAAATGCGTACGTGGTGGCCCGCGGCCAGCAGGGCGTCAGCAAGGTGCGATCCCACAAACCCTGCGCCGCCGGTGATGAGTATGTTTTTTGCCATTCTTACCTGGCTCCTATTAAAACGTCATTGTCTTTTTTTGCTGCGGCATACTTGCGAACGGCCCAGACCGCGAAATCGGCAAAGTCTTGGGCCCGCTTCGGCGGACTGGTGTAATGGGGAGCCATGCCCATGTGCTCCGGAGTAAAGCACAGCGTCAGGGTGGTGCTGAACGGCTCAAGCGCCCGCATTTGGCGATCAAACCATGCTTCTGCGTTTTCACGATACCAATCCGCCCAGCTGACGCCAGTGCGCAGATACTTCACTCCCAGTCGCTTCAACCAATCCACGGCAAGATCGAGACGGGGGTCCTCATAATGGAACCATTGGCAGATGCCCATGCCGCTGGGAAATGATTCCGCGGCCAGTTTGGGCGAGCCATCTTCCCGCAACAGCCCCATATAGTAGTGGCGATAGTAGGCGCTGCCTTCGGCTTCTTTATGACGCGTAGTAGCTGACCAAGTGGCCGGCAGGTCAAGCAGGCTGTACCAATGCACGCGATCGACGATTGGCAACAGGAGTTCAGCCGTGCGCTGAAGACCGAACGCCTGAACCTCTTCCGCCCCAAAGGAGGAAACACCCGCTTCAGAAACCCAGACGGGCTTGCGGGTGACGGCGCGAATTTCGTCAATTTTTTTGGGCCAGTCCTGAATCTGCCAATGGTTCCAGTCCAGCGGAAATCCATGCACAGAAACCACATCCACCGCGTCCAGCACGCCGTAAGAGCCGAGAAGCTGGATAAAATTAGGGTCAATGGGCGAAATGCCGCCCAGCACAATGGGCAGCTCAGGATTCTCCTGCCGAATGGCCTTGCTGGCGGCAATGACCATGCCAGCAAACATCTTCCAATCAGGATCCAGCTTGAAATCCCAATGGGAGAGATTATTAGGCTCATTCCACAACATGACTGCTTCAACCATGCATGCACCTTTGTACAGAGCTGGGCCAGGTTACAGGGTACCCGCTAATTCGTGGTCCAAAAGATACTTACCGTCGTCCTTGGTGACATGGGAAGGAGCGCAAATCCAGGTTTCCTGTTCAGGATGTGAGGTGATCTCCAGGCCTGAGCTGCGCAGCATTCCTTCCATCGCTCCGTGATTCGGTATCCACCAGTTGGTGGGATCGCCCGCGTAATTCTTTTCAATAAAGTACATGCAGGGGAAATCAGGGTTCTTGAATATCTCCATGTTCCAGAAATGATAATCCTCACGCAGTTCCGGGCTGGTGAGGGATCCACGCACCATAGTCTGGAATATCAGTCTGCCCTTAACCTTCTTAATGACTTTATCGAGGGCGAATAAAGGATAGCGCAAGTGATAAAAGACTCCCATAAACAGGACGTAATCGAATTGGCCGGGAATCGAGTCAACGTCATAAACCGAGCACTTGGCAAATTCGATATCCAGACCCAGGACCTGGGATGCGAAACGAGCCTGATCAAGGTAACGATCGTCAACGTCAACGCCCAGAACGCGGCCAGCGCCCCGCTTTTTCAATTCAATGGAATGGAAACCGCCATTGCAACCGATATCGAGCACACTGGCGCCAGACAAATCCGTGGGCAGCGCAGGAGCAATATGCTTCCACTTTACATTGGGGAAGTCGCCCAGAAAATGATGTGGCGCCGTCCAAACTCCATTGAGGTTGATGTTGTGGAACCAATCACCCTTTTCTGCGATACGCCGTGTGAGTTCCTGATGCCCGTCCAGATCCCGAGTTTCATCCACTTCGATCATATTCGCGCGCGTTGTCACCATCTTGTACTACCGATCTCCATTGCATTAAGCCTTACAAAGGGGATTAGACTCGGTGCGAGGAACTTAGGATGTCCTTTAAATGCGGATACATGGCGCATAAGGAGTCTCAACTAAACCCGGGCTGAAGGGATTAAGATCCTCTAGCGCGAAAAGAGGGAGCAGAGCTGTTTGTGCTTCCAGCCCACTCCCTCATACAAACTTTTTTGCCCAATCGCGACGCGCGGCCTAACAGCTACACAGTTCTGCGTCCAGTGACCAGGTTAATGACGGCGACAACCAATGCGATCACAAGCAAAAGATGGATCAGACCGCCGGCCACATGGAATCCCCAGCCCAAGAGCCAAAGGATGATGAGGATTGCAAAAATCGTCCAAAGCATAGATACCCCTTCAAATAGGAAAACTCAGTCGACAACCACCAAAAGGTAGGAAGCGGCATCTCCGGGCGGAGTTGTCTCTCAGGGAATGTTTTCAGAAGGTAAGTTTTAAGGACGCCACCCCTCGCGAAGTGCCGATTAAGTTGTTTGGATGCAGGCAAAGCTGCGCCAAACCTCGTCCTGGCGGGATTTTTCCGGCACGACGCCGGAGCTCGAAAACTACTTCATCGCAGACGGAATAGACATTGGCGAAGATTCCCAGTGCGTGATTCCGTATTCTTTCAGCTTGCGGTACAAAGTGGTCTTGCCGATGCCAAGCGCCCGGGCCGTCATGAGTTTGTCGCCATTCAGTTGCTGCAAGGCTTCCAGAATTGCCTGTTTTTCCAATTCAGCCAGCGGGAGGATCCTGGCCTGCTTGCCGGGAACCACGGCGCGCAGGGCCGCCGTGCGTATATGAGGAGGAAAGTCAGATGTTTGCAGCACTGGCCCCGGACTCATAGCGACCGCACGTTCCAGACAATTTTCGAGTTCGCGTACATTGCCGGGCCAGTCATAGAATTGAAGCAGTTTCACGGCCTCAGGATTGATAGAGTACTGCACCTGCCTGGATTGGCTGACACGCTCCAGGAAATGCTCGGCCAATGGACGAATGTCTTCTTTACGCTCACGCAATGGCGGCAAGCGGAGACTAACCACGTTGAGGCGGAAGAACAAATCGCGTCGAAACGTTCCCTGCTGAACCGCCATCTCCAGGTCCCGGCTGGTCGCCGCGATGATACGCACATCGACCGGGATGGGTTTGCCGCTACCCGGTGCGTGAAACTCTCTTTCCTGCAAGGCGCGAATCAGCTTGCCCTGTATGTCCAGGGGCATCTCTCCGATTTCATCCAAAAAGACGGTGCCGCCGCTAGCCAGAGCAAACAAGCCGTCCCTGGACTTAGCCGTACCGTTCGCTGACTTGACCGGGCCAAACAGTTCATTTTCTAAGGCGCCGGGGCTTGTCGCCGCGCAATCGACCAGCAAGAAAGGACGCTCTCTGAAAGGGCCATCCGCGTGAATGGCGCGGGCAACTGTCTCTTTGCCTGTGCCGCTCTCACCGTGGAACAGAACCGGGTGTTTGCTGGTGGCCACTTTGGCAACAATGCGATACAGCTTCTGCATTTCCGGGGATTGTCCAAGTACACCGTTATCGCCCGGATTGGCCTGCACATGTTCACGGGAAATGCGCTCTTCAAGTGAATTCCTCAGGCGTCCTGCGGCGCGGGTCAGGAGTGTTTTCAGTTCTTCCCCTTTGAACGGCTTGCGGATGAAGTCACACGCGCCGCTCTTCATGGCGGTGACCACGGAATCAACGGTGGCCTGTCCGCTGACCATGATGATTTCGGTCTGTGGATGCATTTCCTTGAACTTTGCCAGCAGGTCAATTCCGTCCTGGGACGATTGGCGGACGTCCAGGAGAACAACGTCGACCGGCTGAACCTCCATTTGGCGCAGCGCCGCGCGGGTATTTTCCGCGGTGTAAACCTTGAATCCCATGCCGGCGGCAACTTCCCTGGACAAGTCCCTTACCCAGCGGTCTGCATCCACAATCAACAGAAATAATGACTCGGCAGGAGACGATTCTTCCCGTGAGATTGCCCGTACTGCGGTCGACATAGGTTCCCTTTCCGCTACTCTGGAAGCCATATACTCCTACCTTGGCCCGAAAGGGCGTGACTTCCCGGATCCACTGCGGCGAAAAGCGTGTTGGCCTGCTCACATGCACCCAGGCCGACTTCGATTGTGTTGCGCCTTTAAATAAAGAAGTGAGTGGGCCCCGCCGCTAACGGTGTCCGCTTTACAAAGTTAACTACAGTTCGAAAGTTAAACGAGCACTCACGTTTTTTTACGCTTTGACTTAAAAATTTCCAATTTCAGAACAACGATGTGCGGTATTGGCGGGGATGTGAAGGGGCATTGTCCTTTTGCCCAATACGGACTGTTACTCAAGAACTACGCTGGCTTGACTTAGGCTGAAGCCACGGGATACCTTCGCGGAAAGCCTTTCCAACCGGCGCAGGGAGAAATCAGTGCCTTTTCAACGAATGATCACGCTCACGACTGACTTCGGTTTGACGGAGCATTATGTTGGTGCAATGAAAGGGGTTATTTACAGCATTAATCCAACAGCCCAGGTAGTGGATATCACCAATGCCGTGCAGTCATTTGACGTTCTGGACGGCGCCCTCGCTGTCTCCCAGGCTTATCACTGTTTTCCCAAGGACACGGTTCATGTTGTCGTGGTGGATCCCGGCGTGGGAGGGCCGCGCAGACCGATTATCGCCACCGTGGGTCAATACGTATTTGTCGCGCCCGATAACGGCGTGCTCTCGCTCGTCTATGAGCGAGAAGAACGAGTCAGCGTTCGCCACGCAACGTCAGAGCACTACTTCCATCACCCGGTAAGCAATACCTTTCACGGCCGCGATATTTTTGCGCCTGTAGCGGCCTACCTGAGCAAAGGCGTGGATCAGGCTAAGTTCGGAGAAGAGATCACCGACTACGTGCGTTTCCTGGCGCCCAAGCCCAAAGCGACCGCGGAAAATGCATGGAAAGGGATCGTGCTCAAGACGGACAAATTCGGCAACCTGATTACCAATATCTCAGCAAAAGATATTCCGCAGATTTTTGATGGCTCGTCCCAGTCATTCAAGATCACTGTTGGCAAAGCGGAAGTCACAAAACTTGTTTCCACCTATGGAGAAGGCGCGCCGGGAGAATTGTTTGCGCTACTAGGCAGCGCAGGCTTTCTGGAGATCTCCACAAACAAAGGAGCAGCCGCGCGCGTGGCAGGCGCGGACAAGGGCAGCGAGGTCACGGTGACAATCGCGGGTTAGCGGGTCATTTCCTTGTTTAGCCCTGCTTCGGAACTACGGCAACGGACGCATGCGCGTTTCCTCAACCGTTGGCAAAGAAAAGAAGGCAGAAGAGCATGGCGGAAAATAAAACCAAGCCCACAAAATTAAGTGTGTCGACGTTTATTGAAGCGCTCGTGGACCCGACCAGACGCGCAGACGCCAAGGTGCTCGTGAAGTTGATGCAGAGCGCGACGGGTGAAAAGCCGAAGATGTGGGGACCGTCAATCATAGGCTTCGGCAGCTACCACTATAAGTACGACAGCGGACGCGAGGGCGACATGCCGCTTATCGGTTTTTCGCCGCGCAAGGCCGCAACTGTTCTGTATAACATGACCGGCTTCAGCGGCTCTGAAGCACTGCGAGCCAAACTTGGCAAGCACGCAGCTGCCAAAGGGTGTCTCCACATCAAGAAGCTCGCTGAAATAGACCTAAAAGTATTGGAGACCCTGGTCGTGAAATCCGTCGGCGCGATGCGGGCCCGATACCCAGGCTAAGGACAAGAAACGCCAGCGCGTTGTTAGTGTGTGTGCGCTGCCACTTGGAAGCCGACAGAACGGGCGGGTGCTGCACTATACTGACAGCATCTCCAGTTGTTTATGTTCAATACCAGATGCGCGAACTCTTAAGATTTCTGTGGAACTCAACCCGTGGACATCGCTTTACTCCCTGGCGCAGCCCCTACCTGCGTTGGCGCATGGAAACGTATTCCGGCCTGAAGATGGACAAAATTGGCTTTGTGGAATTCTGGGGGTTTATGGTGCGAGAGAGAAAACAGCTGCGTCGCTTCCTGAAGTGGACCGCCGAGATGGACAACTACGCACGTCCGAAGCCAAGAAACCCATAGCAGTCAGGCAGCTAATTGGCTGCACAAACCATACTGCCTCAATAAACAGTACCTGGATGATTCCATCACCAGATCGAAGGATCAATTTGGTCTACGTGGTAGCTGCTTCCATTTTCCTGGCGGCACAGTCGAAACAAGCAGCGCACTAAACAATGGAGGGCACAATGGAGCAGGGTTCGAAAGGTATCACTAATCGCCGGAATTTTCTGATCGGTTCCGCCGCGGCCGCGGGCCTTGTTCTCTACCCGGAAACATTATTGTTTGGCCAAGCGGCTGGCGCAGCGCAGGCTGCCACAGTTCCGCAGAATACGCCTTCGAATACTGCCGCCAGCAAGCCAAAGCCTGATCCCCTGAAGCCTGAGTTGGTGAAGGAATTTGTGATGGCCGCCCACGTCGACCTGGAGAAGACGAAGACCCTGCTGGCGGAAACACCAAGCCTATTGAATGCCACGTGGGACTGGGGTGGTGGCGATTTTGAAATGGCGATTGGCGGCGCAGGACACATGGGACGAAGAGACATCGCGCTGTTCCTGATCGGCCAGGGCGGACGCTTTGATCTGTTTGTGGCTGCCATGCTGGGACGACTCGACGTGGTCAAGCCCATGCTTACTGCGTTTCCACATCTGGCCGAATCAAAAGGCCCGCACGGCATTCCGCTGATGGTCCACGCGCAGAAGGGCGGGCAGGATGCGGCGGAGGTTGCGGCGTTTCTGGAGAGCCTGAAATCGAAGGCTGTTTAGAAGATTCAGCCGCGAATGAAGGCGAATCAATTGCATTCAATCGCAGAGACTTCTGCTGAATGCGTCGGATCAGTTAATACCAAGAGCCAGGAACTAAAAACCAAAAGCCAAAGGCTCACTGGTCCCCAGCGCAAATGTCGCGATAGGGTTCCCTCCCCTTCGACAAGCTCAGGGTCGGGATAAAAACAAAAGCTAGATATCGTACTTCTTCAACAGATGCCGGAAGGAGCGATAAGAGACCTTGAGCAGCTCGGCGGCACGAATCTGGACGCCACCCGATTGTTGAAGGGCTGATTCGATCAGCGAGCGTTCCACACCGGCAACATACTTTTCAAAATCAATTCCATCTGTCGTGACATTAGGATTGCTGTTGCCATTGCTGGAAGCGGCCGCGGCACGGGCGCGCGGACGGTCAGCCTCAAAATCAACCTTGAGTTCATTGCCGGTCTCCATGGCAACTGCACGCTCGATGGTGTTTTCCAACTGGCGCACATTGCCCGGCCACTCAAAGGCCTTGAGCGCTTCCATCGATTCCTGCGAAATGCGCAAAATGCTCTTCTGCGCCGCAACGGAATATTTCTTGAGGAAGTGGCTGGCCAGAAGTTCAACGTCGTCACGACGCTCACGCAGGGCCGGCACCTGTATGGGAATCACGCTCACGCGATAGTAAAGGTCCTCTCGGAATGTGCCATTGGCGACCATCTCTCGCAAGTCACGATTGGTGGCGGCAATCACGCGCACGTCCACCGGCGTTTCCTGTGTGCCTCCTACAGGACGCAAGGTGCGCTCCTGCAGGACTCGCAGGAGCTTTACCTGCATGGAAACGCTCATCTCGCCGATTTCATCCAGAAAGATGGTTCCGGTGCTGGCCACTTCAAAAAGACCGCGCTTGTTCTGGCTGGCCCCGGTGAAAGCGCCTTTTACATAACCGAAGAGTTCGCTTTCGAGCAGCGTTTCCGGAAAGGCGCCGCAGTTGATGGAGACAAACGGCTCCGAAGCGCGGGTAGAACAGGAATGGACCGCACGCGCCACCAGTTCCTTGCCGGTGCCGCTTTCGCCGTAGATCAGCACAGTACTGGTGGTGGGCGCCACGGTGCGGATGGTAGCTTTCAGCTTTTCAATGACCGGACTGTTGCCAATAAAGTTATCAAGGGAGTTGCGGGTGGCGGCATCGCGTTTGAAGGCAAAGTTTTCCCGCTGAAGCACCAGGGTCTCCAGGGCTCGTCCCACGGCCAGCTTCAGTTCTTCCAGAAGGCCGGGGCCTTTGTGGATGTAGTCAAAGGCCCCACCTTTGACCGCCTGCACGGCGGCTTCGTAATCTTCGACAGCGGTTATCAAAATAACGGACGTTTCAGGCGAGGATTGCCGGGCAAAACGCAGCACTTCAATGCCATCGGTCTGCGGCATCTTGATATCGGTAATCAGAAGTTCATAGTTGGCGGAGCTAAGTTTCTTTTTTGCCGCTTCTCCGCCGTTGACAGTCTCAACGCGATGGCCGTCTTTGCGCAGCGAAATATCCAGCATTTCGCAAATCGAGCGCTGGTCATCACAGACAAGAATACTAGCCATGCGAGACCTCCTCATTCACCGGCACATCATCAGGTTCGACCAAGGCGGCCCTGGCATGTAGGATTTCCAAAATAAACTCCGCTCCACTGCCCAGAGTTGACTGGACAAAAATTCTGGCCCCGTGGGCCTGCACGATCTGGTAAACGATGGCTAATCCCAGGCCGGTCCCACCTTCAAACTGAGATTGGAAGGGCTCAAAGATTTTCTCAGTCAGGTTTGGCGCAATGCCCGGGCCGGTATCGCGAATGCCGACGCGAAGAAAATCTCCCACAACGCGCACGGAAACCGTAATAGTTCCTTTGCCTTGCATGGCGCGCACCGCATTCTCCAGCAGGTTCCAGAACACCTGCTTGATGCGGTCCGCATCAATGGCGGCAAATGCCTGGGGCAAAGCATAGTCGCGAACGATCGTCAGCTCTTTGGTCTGCGACCGATTGGCCAGAAGCACCAGCGCATCTTCCAGCAACGGGATCATGTCGATACGCGAGAACTTGAAACTCTTTTCCCGCGAATAGACGAGAAAATCAGAAATGATGTTATTCAGTCGAGTGGATTCCCGGGTGATGATATTGACCAGGGTTTTCTGTTCGTCGTTGAAAGGAGTGACGTCTGCAAGCACGTTGATGGAGCCGGCTATAGAGGCCAGCGGATTGCGTATTTCGTGGGCGATGCCGGCAGCCAGACGACCAACCGCGGCCAGGCGGTCGCGCCTGCGGATTTCACCCTCCAGGCGACGAAGTTCCGTGCGGTCTTCAAAGGTATAAACGTAGCCGATGGTGCCCTGTTCAGGAACGATAAGAGCGGTGACGTTAACGTCAAAGGTTTTTTCAGTGCCTGAGGGCGTCAAGCCGCGAACTTCGCATTGGGCCGAATCGATGTTGGGCAGGCGGTCCACAAACAGTTCAGAAACATGACGGCCATACACCGAAGACGCGCTGCGCTCTAACACTTTTTGCCCTGGAGCGTTCATCAGCGTAATGCGGCCTTCCAGGTCTGTGGTGATGAGAGCGCTGCGGATGGAATGGATCACGTTTTCATGCAGCGCCTGTAAGCTGAGCAGTTCGCCACTCTTATCGCGCAACTCCACGCCAGCCTGGCGCAGCTTGGCGCTCAAAGAACTGGAGAGGTGCGCCACCGCCAGATAGGCGCAGAAGTTGACGATGATTACGACCTGGAGGGACTTGAGATCACCCCGTGCGGAAAACTGGAACGAGGGTATACGCTCAAAATAGCAAAGTTCCAGCAATGCGCCAAAGCAGATAAAGGAGACGGCCGCCGTTACATAGGCCCAATATCGCGGCAGCAGAATGCTGGCGACAATGATAACCAGCGGATAGAGGAAGTTGAAAAAGGTATCAATGCCGCCGGTAACGTAAACCAGCGCGGTGGTAAAAGCCAGATCGGTAAAAATCTGGACGATGGCCTGGCGCTTGGATTCCTGCCAGAGCGAGGCCAGGAACATGAAAAAGAAGGAAATAGTGAACCAGGCGACGATTACGGTTTCAAAAAGGTGGACGTTGACATTGTTGGGTGTCAACTTGGCGATCAGCAGTTCCACCGCAAGGAGAATCGAGATGACGATGACACGCACTTTTACAAGCCATGCCAGCCACGCCCGCTCGTTGAACCTGCTGTCTCCCATTTCCGCCTGTTTCTTATGCCGTTTTCGGTGGAAGACCCGCCTGCAGAACAGGCGGGTCAGAATGTGCGCTTGCTTGCTCCGACGACTGCTTAGCCGGAGAGTTTCGAGATCATGGAGAAGAGCGGCATATACAGAGAAATTACGATGCCGCCGACAGCCACGCCGAGGAAACCGATCATGATCGGCTCAAGGAGGGTGAGCATATCCTTGGTGGCAGCGTCCACTTCATCTTCATAGAAGTCGGCGATCTTCTGCAGCATGGCATCCATGGCGCCGGTGGCTTCACCGACTCCAATCATCTGCGTAACCATGTTGGGAAACACGCCGCTTTCTTTCAACGGATCAACAATGGTCCGGCCTTCTTCCACCGCTTTGCGAACTTTCATCAATGCATCTTCAAGAACGGCATTGCCGGACGTTCTTGCGGTGATGGAAAGACCCTCAAGAATCGGAACGCCGGAAGTGATCAGTGTGCCCAGGGTGCGGGTGAAGCGCGCTACAGCGATCTTGCGCAGAACCGTGCCGAGAACGGGCAGGTTCAGCAGCATCTTATCGAACATGTAGCGGCCTTTGGGATCTTTGCGGATGTATTTGACGAGGAAAAAGATCATCACCATGCCACCAATGACCAGCCACCAGAAACGTCCGACAAAGTTACTGAGCCCGATGACGATTTTTGTGGGCAGCGGCAAATCGACACCCATGCTGACGAACATATTGGCGAAGATCGGCACCACAAACTTGAGCAGGCAACCCACGACCAGACAGGCAATGGAGATAACGGAAACCGGATAGATCAAGGCCGATTTCACCGCCGCCTTTAACTTCACGGCCTTTTCCACATAGGTGGCCAGGCGCTGAAGAATGGTGTCGAGAATACCGCCCGCCTCGCCCGCTTCAATCATGTTGGTGGTGAGGTCATCAAATATTTTGGGATACTGGCGCATGGCATTCGAAAGCGTGGAGCCACCTTCAACGCTCTGCCGTACGCCTGTCAGACACTTCTGGAAGATCTGGTTTTCCTGGTTAGCGGCCAGAATTTCCAGGCACTGCACCAGGGGAAGACCTGCGTCAATCATGACGGAAAACTGCCGGAAGAAAACGGCCGTGTCCTTGACAGGTACTGTGCCGGTGCCCAATTTAGGAAGAGCGAATTCCTTGCCCTTTTCCTTGATGGCCCCCGGGGTAATGCGTTCGCGGCGCAACTGCATAGTGACCGCGGCCTTGCTGTCAGCTAACCGTTCCCCGGCAATCCTCTTGCCCTGGGGGTCGGTCCCTGTGAATGTAAATACCGGCATAGCGTGTACTCCTCTCGTCCTTTTTGCCTACCGACTTCTCTTGCCAACTCCGGGGGAGGGTTGGGAACTTTATCTGCGCTGCGGCACGGCCGCAGTCACTTTTGGCGCCTGTACGCCACGGTTGATCATGTCCTGCAACTCATCGGGCATGGAAGAACGCGCCAACGCGGTCTCCAGGGTGATGGCCTTTTGAAAATAAAGCGCCGCCAACGACTGGTTAAACGTCTGCATGCCAAACTTATCCTGACCTGACTGCATCGACGAATAAACCTGGTGGATCTTGTCTTCGCGAATCAGGTTTCGTACCGCGGCGTTGGGAATCAGAATTTCCATGGCCATGGCGCGTCCCTGTCCGCCGACGCGCGGAAGCAGCGTCTGGCAAAGAATTCCTTCCAACACGAGGGAAAGCTGTGCGCGAATCTGCGACTGCTGGTGCGACGGAAAAACGTCAATAATACGGTTGATTGTGGAGGCGGCCGAATTGGTGTGCAAGGTACCAAAGGTCAAGTGACCGGTTTCCGCAATGCGCAGGGCGGACTCAATGGTCTCCAGATCGCGCATTTCGCCGATCAGCACCACGTCCGGGTCTTCGCGCAATGCCGCGCGGAGCGCGTTAGAGAAGGACTGCGTATCAGAGTGGACTTCACGCTGATTGACCAGGCAGCTCTTGTTCTGGTGCACGAATTCGATCGGATCTTCGATGGTAATAATGTGATCGTGCCGCTCTGTATTGATCTTGTCGAGCATCGCGGCCAGCGTGGTGCACTTGCCAGAGCCCGTCGGACCGGTCACCAGAATCAGCCCGCGAGGCTTGTCGCACAGGCGGGAAATGACCTGCGGCAGATTCAACTGCTGGAACGTCTTGATCTCAAAAGGAATCACGCGGTAAACGGCGCCGACCGCGCCGCGCTGATTGAAACAGTTGCCGCGGAAACGGGCCAGACCTTTCAGGCCGAAAGAAAAATCCAGTTCCAGCGTCTCTTCAAAGCGGTGCTTCTGCGCGTCAGTAAGCACGCTGTAAGCCAGCTGCTTGGTTTCTGACGGAGTCAGCGGCGGCATGTCCAGAGGCTGCAAATGTCCGTGGACGCGGACCTGCGGCGGTGAATTAGTAGTGATATGCAGGTCACTGCCTGACATGTCCAGCATTTTCTTCAACAGATCGCTTAGTGTTACATTCATGGTGGTTCTGCTTTCCCTTTACAGCAAACTCAGTTCCCCTCGCTTACGCTTCGGGTTTTCGGCAGCAGGCTCTCTGCTTCACTCGCGCCTGCTTGCGCTTCAAATTAGTGCAGCGTTTCACGCGCAACCTCTTCCAGAGTGGTAACGCCGTCTTTCACTTTCACCAATCCGCTGCGCCGCAGTGTGATCATGCCGCGTTCGATGGCTTTCTTCTTCAGTTCCACGGCGGACGCGCCAATTAAAATCAACTCACGTATGTCATCGTCAATTTCCATGACTTCATAAAGACCCGCACGTCCCTTGTACCCCGTACCGTTGCAGACGGGGCAGCCCTTGCCCTTGAAAATCCTGGCGGTTTTTGCCTCTTCCGGCGTGAAGCCGGCGTCAATCTTGGCCTGTACCGGCATGGGAACCTCTTCACGGCATTCCACGCAGATGCGGCGGATCAGGCGCTGAGCGCAAATCAGGTGCACCGCAGTCGCCACCAGGAAAGGCTCAATGCCCATGTTCATCATTCGACTGATAGTTTCCGGCGCGCCGTTGGTGTGCAGCGTGGAGAGCACCAGGTGGCCTGTGAGCGCGGCTTTAATAGCGATTTCCGCGGTTTCAAAGTCGCGGATTTCGCCCACCAGGATCACGTTGGGATCCTGGCGCAGGAAGGCGCGCAACGCCGCCGCAAAATTCAGGCCGATGGATTCCTTCATCTGCACCTGGTTGACGCCGTGCAACTGAAACTCAACCGGGTCTTCCGCCGTAATAATGTTGGTGTCAGGCTTGTTGAGCAGTGAGACCGAAGAATAAAGAGTGTTGGTTTTGCCGGAACCAGTAGGGCCGGTGACCAGCACCATGCCGTAAGGCTTGAGGACCGCGCGCTGGAACTTTTCCAGCGACTCCGGCTCAAAGCCGAGCTTGGTCATATCGAGCCGCAGGTTTTCCTTGTCGAGCAGCCGCATGACCACTTTTTCGCCCCACAGCGTGGGCAAGCAGTTGACGCGGAAATCGAGCTGCTTTTTCTTGCCGCCAATCTGCATCTTCAGCATGATGCGTCCGTCCTGCGGCAGGCGCTTTTCGCTGATGTCCATTTTGGCCATGATTTTGATGCGCGAGGTGATGGCATCTTTCAATTTCATGGGCGGCGACATGATGTGCTGCAACACGCCGTCAATGCGGAAACGGACGCGGTATTCTTTTTCGTAGGGCTCAATGTGGATGTCACTGGCGCCGCGCTTCACGGCGTCAGTCATTACAATGTTCACCAGCTTGACAATGGGCGCTTCGTCGGCCGATTTCTCCAGCTCGTTAAGGTCCAGTTCTTCCTGTTCCGCCTGGAGTTCAACATCGGCCTCTTCGCCCATGGAAGCCAGCAACTCGTCAACATTTTCTTCCTGGTGCGATCCACCGTAAGCCTTCGCGATCGCGTCCATGATGGCGGATTCAGACGCGACAACCGGCTCGATATTAAAACCGGTCATGAACTTGATATCGTCCATGGCGAACACATTGGTCGGATCCACCATGGCAATGGTGAGCGAGGCGCCAACGCGGCTGAGCGGAAGAATCTGATAGCGCTTGGCCGTCTCTTCCGGAATGAGCTTGACCACGGACGAATCGATTTCAAAATATTGCAGGTTGATGGCGGGAACGCCGTACTGGCGCGAGAGGAAATTGGTGACTTCCTCATCGCTCACAAATCCCAGGTGGACCAGCGTGGAACCCAAACGCGAATTCGGGCCGGACTCACGCTGCGCCTTCAATGCCTTATCGAGTTGGTCGTGCGTGATGATCTTCTCTTTGACCAGAAGATCGCCTAGCCTTTGCGACATAGTTAGTAGCAGGTCCTGGATGAAATTTGCCTCAAGCGCACCATGTCTCGAAGAGGCCGGGGGACAGCCGCTGGTTCGTGGGAAGAACTTGAGTAGCCCGATTGTGTGCCGGGTGACAGAAATTGTCAATCAGCCGTTCCCCCCTAAGGTTCATGCACTTACGGGAAGAGTAAACAGGAACAGAAGGGTATTAAGGCGAATCTCTGAAGCGAAAGTTCGCCGTTCGCAATAATTAAGGTGAGCATTCACACAGGAGGTAGTGGGATTACCTTAAGAAGGGGTTCCGCTGAAAGAATGGGTTACGCAGAGTTCGATCATTTGGTTGGGGCGATCCCTCGGAAACCCAAAGGGCTAACTATTGCTCAAATTCCTTGAAGGCCAAAACGCAACTCATGAAAAGAACACGCCTGGTGGAGAGAAAATTGGAATGGTGAAAACGGAATCCGGAAGGTGATGCGATAAGTGCCTTCGATGCGCGTGGCTGGAAGCGGCGCTTCAGCATTTGCACGACCCAGATAGAACGCTGTTTAGACTTATCCAGTTGTGCGTTTCCTCTCCACTTCTTTACCATTTCGCAAATGAATCACACGACTTTCTTGCCAGCGTGCCATTGGCGCTTGCTGCGATATACGACCGGTTTTTATTCCCGTTTTGGGAAAAATGATTACCTTCGTACTATCAGCTAGAGCAATGTGATGGATTGCTCCAGCGCGGGGCTATAGATTGGGGCTGCAATGCCGCACAAATACCTCTTGAAAGAATTTGAGGAGTTCGCCCGATCGGCAGCCGATCCTGACCCAATGATGCAGCGTGTTTCACAACGCATTCATCTGCATATCCCACGGTACAACTGGGTCGGATTTTACCTGATCGACAGCAAGGATTCTTCTATGCTCGTGCTTGGGCCCCACACCGGCAGCTTTACTCCAAAGCCGAAAATCTCCTGGAGTGAAGGCTTGTGTGGTACCGCCGCTGCCACCCGCCGCACTGTGGTGGCGGACAATGTGGCCGAAGAACCGCGCTATCTTCAGGCCTCAGACCTGGTGAAATCGCAGATCTCCGTGCCTATACTGATGGGAAACAGGACACTGGGAGTATTCAACGTGGAAAGTTACTTCATGTCCGCGTTCAAAGCTGCTCATGAGCGCGAGTTTGTGGAAGCCTGCGCAAAACTGGTGGGCAAGTGTTTTGCCCGGACAGTTACCAGCGATCTGGTGCAAGTCTAAGCAGTCTGGGAAATCTGCCGACCTCTCCCGCATCACTCTGCGATTCTCCGCATTTGCCAAGTGCGATCAATGCACCGCGATGTATCAGGCGATCACACCATGCCCATGCCCGTGGGAAGTCATTAGTGCTGATTGGCTTTGCGGTTTTCGAGAATCCGCTCCATGGCCGACAAGGCCGAGATAGCGTCGGCCGCATAAGCATCAGCGCCAAAGCTCTTCCACAGGTCAGGTCCCAGGGTGGCCGCATATCCGCCGGCTACAATGACCGTCTCCGGCAGGGTTTCCTTCAGCTTTGCCATCAGCATGCGCGTGCTCTGAAGGGCAATCAGCGTCGTCATCGAGACGGCGATAATTTCCGGCTGCAACTGCCGCGCAAGTTCGAGGGCGGAAGCAGTGGGCGTATTCGCTCCGACGAAGTATGTGTCCCATCCATCCAATTGGCACAGGCTGCAGACCATCTCCAGGCCCACGCAATGATGTTCACCTTCGCCGCAAATGCCAATGATGCGCGCGTTCCGCCGGGTTCGCGAAGGGACCATGCGTGAGAGCCTGTGCAGGATCTGCTGGGCGGTTGCCGTGGCATAATGCTCGACCGCTACGCTGATCGAATTTACCTGCCACAACCTTCCAATCTCGCGTTGCGCGGGCTGCAGTATGTGCACGTAAAGGTCGATAATGGAACCGGCATCGGTGACCCTCGATTCGATCAGTTCCATCGCCCCTGCTGAATCCAGAACGAGTATTCGTTCGATGTACTGGGACAGCAGCGGTTTTAAGCGTTCGCTCGCCACAACCGGAGCGGGTTCGTCCGGATACTGCGGCAACCGATCGAGTGCGACATCCAGATAACCCATGATTACGTCGGCGGCGGTTTCAGGGGCTGAGGCGAGCAGCGCAGCTTTCCAGTGCTCCAGGTTTTCTTTCAGGTGGAAAGCGGCAATTCCGCGTTTTCCCAACACTACTTTTACCCAGCCGCAATAATCTGAAAAAATCCGGGGATTTCCCGCCTGGATGGAAGCCGCGAGATAGTGCAAATGGAAGCGATTGTCTTCCACGCAGCGCAGCCGCGCTTTCGTGCTCCAGGGCGTTCCCGGGGAGGCGCATTGGCGTTCAACCACCTGCATCACCAGTATGTCTCCCTGTAGGGTAAGGAAGTCGAGCGCCGCCGACATGTGGCGATAGTCTGACATGGCTAGGAGCAGATATGTTCGAAGACCCGAACCTGCGTGCTGGCCGCGTCCAGCTTCAGCCCGCGGGGGATGCCCTGGTGGGACTGATGGTGTGCTGGGCTTTTGTGCCACTGCTCGTAGCTGGAAAGCTCTGACCAGTAGGTCAACAGCCAGATTTCATCCGGTTGATCACATGGGCTGACCACATCGAGCCGTATGAAACCGGCCGCGCCCTCCACCTGGTGAGGACGGTCCAGGAAGGCCTGTTTCACCTCGGGCGTCAGTCCGTTCGCAACTTTAAATTTGCTGAGAACAAGTACCATCGATTAGGGCCTACTCACTGGTGAAGTAATCCACCGCCACCGGGCTCTCAAACAACGAATAATCGCGCGTCACAATCGTGATACCGGTTTCGGTAACGATGTAATTCTTCGCGTCTTCCTCCGGATCAAAGCCGATGACAGTCCCTTCCGGAAGCTGCACGTCGCGATCAATAATCGCGCGGCGGATCTTGCAATGCCTGCCAATATTGACATGGGAAAAGATAATGCTGGTATCGACCTCAGTGTAAGAGTTCACGCGCACATCCGGCGAGAGCACGCAATTACGCACGTAGCCGCCGGAAAGAATGCTGCCAGGACACACGATAGAATCAATGGCCATGCCGGTACGCCCGGGTTCGCCGAAGACGAACTTGGCCGGTGGATACTGCCGCTGATGCGTGCGGATGGGCCAGTGCTTGTCATACAGGTTGAACACCGGCGACACCGAGACCAGATCCATGTTGGCTTCATAATAGGCTTCGATGGTGCCCACGTCGCGCCAGTACTGCGCTTCCTTCATATTCTCATCAATGAAGTTGAAGGAAAAAATTTTGTACTGATCGAGGATGCGGGGCAGGATATCATGCCCGAAGTCGTGCGATGAGTTGGGATCTTCGGCGTCTTTGAGCAGCACGGGCAACAGCACGTCAGTGTTGAAGATGTAAACACCCATGGAACCGGAAACCATCTCCGAGTTATAGGGCGAGCGCAGCTTGGTCTGCTTGGGCTTCTCTTCAAAGCCGGTGATGCGCCCGGCGCGGTCAATGTCTACCACGCCAAAGCGATCGGTTTCCTCCGGTGAAATAAGGATCGTGGCCAAAGTCACGTCCGCTCCCGCGGATTTGTGATGATCCAGCATCAATTGATAATTCATTTTGTAAATGTGATCCCCGGAAAGGATCAGCACATGCTTGGACTGCTCGCTGCCGATGGAATAAATGTTCTGGTAAACGGCGTCGGCGGTGCCGAGGTACCAGCTGTCACTTACGCGCTTCATGGGCGGCAGCACCTCAATGAACTCGCCCAGTTCGCGTGCCACCACTGATCCCCAGCCTTCGCGGATGTGCCGGTTTAATGACAGCGCCTTATATTGCGTGAGAATGTAGACCTTGCGCAGGTCTGAATTGATGCAGTTGGAAAGCGTGACGTCAATAATGCGATAGTTGCCGCCGAAAGTCACGGCTGGTTTCGCGCGATCGCGCGTGAGTGGGTAGAGGCGCTCTCCGGCCCCGCCGGCAAGTAATACTCCAAGTGTATCTTTCATAAATTTTTGCGAAACAATTTCTTGTGAACCTGGAAACAGCAGGGAAACTTGGGCACCAGAAATTTTATGCTAGCAGAAAAAAGAAAAACCGGCGCAGCACTGCGCTCGCCGGCACCATCCAGAGGTTTTCAGCTACGCAGCATCGTCAATCGCGATGCGCAAAGATTTGAGGAAGCGCACATCATGGGCGTTGATGCTGAATTCTGGCTCCGCGTTCTTGTTGCGCGTGCTGACCAGCTGAGGCGCAGCTTCGTCATCATGCTTGTTAAAGCCGATGGTGGCTTCCAGCACCAGGAAAACGTCAAAACCTTCGTCTTTTATTCTGGCGATCACCTGCGCGATCGACTCAGATTCAGAAAGAGAGCCATTGATGGCTTCTCCCAGGTCTTTCATCAATTGCTTTAATCGTGGATTCACCGCAAACTCCTCTGGACTTCTATATTGGATGCCCGTGACGTTACCGGCGTTTTATTCTTTTCAGAAGGATACAGCGATTTTCGCGCTACAATACCCAAAATGGCCCAGATTTCCGCTGTCAAAAATGCCCTGCAAAGCGTTGTAAAGAAAGACCGGCTGCTCAACGCGGTGTTTGCCGGCGGAAAATCGTTTGTCGTTTCCGTAAGCCGGACGTTTTACGCCTTCTGGCTCCAGACCACCGGCCTGATGTACGTGCTTTTTACCGTTCTCGGCGCCTCTTCTCTCGTGCGCGAGTACCACAAAGACCACTTTGGCGATCACCAACGCGTCGCCATTGAAACCACCTTCACGCTGGTCTGCTTCTACTTTACGCTGCACTCATTCGTTAAAGCCAAACGCACACTCAAGCGAAAATAATTTCCGTGGCTCGCTTGTCAAAAATCTTCGGTGCGAACTCTGTCAAGACGATGGCCCGGGCGCTGGTCAGCGTATCATTGTCACCAGACGCTTGAATCATGCCTCAGGACACTAAACTCGAACGCGACGCCGAGCAGTTGAAAGACATCACTCCCCAGCCTCTCTACACTCCTGCCGATCTCGAAGGCTGGAACTACGACGCCGATGCGGGCTATCCCGGCGAGTTCCCTTTCACCCGCGGCGTGCAGGCCACCATGTATCGCGGCCGCCTTTGGACCATGCGCCAGTACGCCGGCATGGGCGACGCCGAAGAATCGAACAAGCGCTACAAATATCTTCTTTCACACGGCACCACTGGCCTCTCCGTGGCCTTTGACCTGCCTACGCAGATCGGCATGGATTCAGACCACGCCATGGCAGCGGGTGAAGTCGGCAAGGTGGGCGTGGCCATTGATTCCATTGAGGACATGGAGCGCCTCTTCGCGGGCATCAACCTGGAAAAGATTTCTACGTCCATGACCATCAATGCCAGCGCCGCCATTCTGCTGGCACTGTATATTGCCGTAGCGCGACGCAACGGCTCAGATACTCGCAAGCTGAGCGGCACCGTGCAAAATGACATCCTTAAGGAATACATTGCGCGCGGGACATATATCTATCCACCGCGCCAGGCGCTGCGGATTATCACTGACATGTTTGCTTACGCGAACGAGCACGTGCCGGAGTGGAACCCGATTTCGATATCCGGCTATCACATGCGTGAAGCCGGATGCACCGCGGTGCAGGAAGTGGCATTCACGCTGGCTAATGCCATCGCTTATGTGGATGCAGCGTTGCGCGCGGGGCTTGACGTGGATAAGTTTGCGCCGCGCCTGTCCTTCTTTTTTAACGCGCACAATAACTTTCTGGAAGAAGTGGCCAAGTTCCGCGCCGCGCGTCGTATGTGGGCGCGGATCATGCAGTCGCGCTTCCACGCCAAAAATCCGCGCTCTCTGATGTTGCGCTTTCATACCCAGACGGCCGGATCGACGCTCACGGCGCAGCAGCCGGAAAACAACATCGTCCGCACGGCTTTGCAGGCGATGGCAGCCGTACTGGGCGGAACGCAGTCGCTGCACACCAACGGTTTTGACGAAGCGCTGGGCCTGCCGACGGAAGAAGCGGCCCGCATCGCGCTACGCACGCAGCAGATCGTCGGACATGAAACCGGTGTGGCCAATACTATCGATCCGCTGGCCGGGTCTTATTACATCGAATCGTTAACTAATGAGATCGAGCGCCGAGCGCAGCTTTATCTCGACAAGATTGAGTCTCTCGGCGGAACGCTACGGGCGATCGAGCAAGGCTACATCCAGCAGGAAATCCAGAACGCCGCATACGATTTCCAGCAGGGCGTTGATCGGCTGGAGAACGTTGTGGTCGGCGTGAATCGATTTCAGACAGAAGGCGATAAGCCGGTGCCGGTGTTGCGCATCGACGAAGCGCTCGAAGGCCGCCAAGTAGAACGCGTGCGCGCTCTGCGGCTGCGTCGGAATAAGTCGAAGTGGGAAGCGGCGTTGCGCACTGTGGAAGACGCTGCCCGCAGCGACCAGAACCTGATGCCGCACATTATTCATGCGGTGGAGAGTTATTGCACCGTCGGCGAAATCTCTGATGCGTTGCGCCGCGTCTTTGGCGAGTATCAGGAAACCGTAGTGATCTAAGAGGAAGGCCAAAGTCCTACCGCGGATGAGCGCGGATGAACGCGGATCAGGAAGATTGCCAAGATCGCTCTACCTTATATCTATCTCAGACCTGAGCAACATCTGCGCATAGCTCCCGCTCATCGACCATTCAAGAAAGCTTCCAGCACCTCAACATATTTTTCCGGCTCCTCATAAGAGGGCAGATGGCCGCTTTGCTCGAAGAAAACGAGTTTGGCGCCGGGGATGGCGTGCGCCAGTCGCCAGGCGGTGAGCGGAGCCACGTTCATGTCATAGCGGCCGGTGATGACCAGAGTTGGAAACTTGAAGCCGGATAGTTTGGACGTGAGGTCCAGATCGGCGGTGGCTTTGGCCACAGCTTCGCCAACGGCAGGCTCAAATCCCAGATCGCCCATGTGGCTCATGTAGGCATCGCGTTTCTGCGGCGAGTAAAAGATCATGCGGAAATGGTTGCGCAGGCCGGCGCGGGCTGCGGCTTCGGTCTCGGGGCCAAGCTTTTGCGCTTCCTGCTTGTTTTCTTCCTCAATATCGGGAAAGACATCGGGCAGAACGTGGACGATATCGTGCCATGAAGGTCCGGGAGAGTCGGAGAGGATCAGCTTGGCGACGTGTTCAGGATGAGCAGCGGCATAGGCCATGGCGACGAGGCCGCCATAGGAGTCGCCGAGGAGAGCAAACTTAGTGAGACCGAGGGCCTGGCGGACGGCGTCGAGGTCAGCGATTTGAGAATCCATGGTTTGCGCTGCGCCAGTTTGCATGCGCTTGGAGCCGCCGGTGCCGCGCTGGTCATATAAAACGACAAAGCGGTTTTTGCCGACGCGCGGCCAGAGGTCATTCTGCATCATGTAGGCGTGGGAGAGTCCGGGGCCGCCGTTGATGGCGATGATGGGAAGCGCAGTGCCTTTTGTGCCAAAAGTTTCATAGGCGAGGTCAACCTGTTCAGTGTGCGCGATGCCGGTGGCGTGAGGGACGGTCTGGGCCGGGAGTGCGGAACAGCAGAGAAACAATGCAGATGCAAGCAGCAAGTTGGGCAAGTTGTGACCTCAGCGGGAAGGATTGTGAGAGAACGTAGAAGATTAGCACGATGTTTTGAGCCATCCATCTTTTTGAGCTCTCGAAATGCATCCAAATCAGGAGCATTTTTGCTTTGGTGTACCAATCTCTGCCTTTGTTGAGGGATCATTCAATGGTTAACAAGGATGGCAAGGCGCGTCTGGCTACGGGGATCACCGGTCTGGACAACATTCTGCACGGCGGCCTCACGGGCGGGCACGTGTACCTGATCGAAGGCGATCCGGGGTCGGGCAAGACGACGCTGGGACTGCAGTTTCTGCTGCAAGGGGTAGCCAATGGAGAGCCCACGCTTTACGTCACGCTGGCGGAATCGCGCGAGGAACTGGAAGCCGTGGCCAAGTCGCACGGTTTTGACCTGGCAAAAGTGGAAATCTTTGAGGTGAAGCCGCCAGAGCTGGACCAGAACGGTTCCGATCAATACACCGTGTTTCACCCCTCAGAGGTTGAACTGGTGGACGTGATGCAGAACATCCTCACCAAGCTGGAGCAGACGAAGGCAGTGCGGATTGTTTTCGACTCAATGTCGGAGATTCGCATGCTGGCCCGGGACCCTTTGCGCTACCGCCGGCAAATCCTCTCACTCAAGCAGTTCTTCGTGGGGCGCAAGTGTACGGTGCTGCTACTGGACGATCGCACCGGAGACCGCACTGATAACCAGCTGCAAAGCATCTGTCACGGCGCCATCCGCATGGAGTCATTGGCGCGTGAGTATGGGCCGCAACGGCGCCAGATACAGGTACTCAAGCTGCGGGCATCGCGTTTCCGCGAAGGGCAGCACGACTACAAAATCGAAGAAGGCGGGCTGCGGGTCTTTCCCCGCCTGATCTCAGCGGAGCACCGGCCGCCCGATGTTGACAGGACTGAACTCCCCAGCGGCCTGGCCGAACTCGACAAGCTGTTTGGCGGCGGAATCTCGCGCGGATCCACGTCGTTATTCATGGGGCCAGCGGGCAGCGGCAAATCGACGCTTTCCACCAAGTTCCTGGCGGCAGCCGCGGACCGCGGAGAACGCGGCTTGATGTTTACCTCGGATGAGACGGTTGATTCTGTTCTGACCCGTTGCCGCGGCCTGGGTATTCCGCTGGAACAACACATCGAGAAGAAGCTGATCGAGATACAAAAGCTGGATCCCGCCGAACTATCTCCAGGCGAGCTTACCGCCCATATCCGTGCCGACGTGGAAAATAAGGGCTGCCGGGTGGTGATCATCGACAGCTTAAACGGCCTGCTGAATGCCATGCAGGGGAAGGCCATGCTGGTGCAACTCCATGAACTATTTTCTTATCTGAGTCATATGGGAGTCACCACCTTCATGGTCATGGCGCAGTTCGGAGTGCTGGGAACGCAGATGGGATCGCCTATCGACGTTTCCTACCTGGCCGATAACGTGTTGTTGTTTCGTTACTTCGAATGGCGAGGCTCGGTGAAACAAGCAGTCTCAGTGGTAAAGCGGCGCAGCGGGCCGCACGAGCGCAGCATACGGGAGCTGCGCCTGACACCGGGGCAGATTGAAATCGGCTCACCCCTGAACCAGTTCGAGGGGATTTTGACTGGCGTGCCACGGTTCGTCGGGGACGCCAAGCCATTGTTGTGATTTCCGAAGATCTCAATCACAGAGTCCTGGTGCTCGCCCACTTCCGGCGGGACAGCGAGTTACTGCAAGCATTTCTAAATCGACACGGTTTCCTGTGCCATGTGGTAGCCAATGCCGATGATCTTTTTAACGAGCTGAATCGGGGAGCGTCCACTGCGATCGTTACCGAGGAATCTCTCACCAGCCCCATGGAGCCCTGGAGGAAGCGGCTTGAACTGCAGCCGCCATGGTCGGATTTTCCCCTGATTATGCTTACGGGATCGGGCACGCACAGCACGTTTTCTCCCGCCCGGCTGGCTTCACTCCGCAATCTGGGAAATGTCACGCTGGTGGAACGGCCGATCCGCGTGGAAAACCTGTTAAGCGCGGTAGAGACCACCATGCGCGCGCGGCAGCGCCAGTATGAAGTGCGCGACTTCATGCGCCGCCAGGCAAAATCCGAAGAGGCACTGCGAAGAACAGAAAAACTGGCGGTGGCTGGACGATTGGCCGCCAGCATAGCTCATGAAATCAATAATCCTCTTACCTCGGTCACCAATCTTCTCTTCCTGATAAGGAGCGCCCGGGAGTTGAAGGAAGCCCATCACTACGCCGCGCTGGCGGAAGATGAGTTGCGCCGCGTTAGTGACATCGCCAATCACACGCTCAGGTTCCATCGCTCTTCCAGAAACCCGGAACGGGTTGCGGTGAAGGGACTGCTGGATTCAGCCGTGGTGTTATTCAGAGCCAAGCTGAGAAACCAGGGCATTGGCGTTAGCGTGGAGAGTAAAGAAGGTGATGAGGTGGTCTGCGCCGTGGGAGAGATTCGGCAGGTGCTGGTGAACTTGATCGCCAATGCCATTGATGTGATGCCATCGGGAGGCAACCTGCTCTTGCGGGGAACCCGTGTTGCGCATCCGGCGACCTCAGCTCCAGGAGTAAGGATTTCCGTGGCAGACCATGGCACAGGCATTTCCGCAAAAGACCAGCGCAGACTCTTTGAACCTTTCTTTACCACGAAGGGCAATACCGGAACCGGACTGGGCCTGTGGCTCACCAAAGATATCGTTGACCGCCACCAGGGATTCATACGCGTGCGCAATCACCACCATCCCAGCGGCGCGGTGTTTTCATTTTGGATTCCGGCCAAGCCGCCTGCGGGGTCGGTCGCGCCAGCGTCGAATGCGGGGTAGCGGGACAGTCATTGATAGCGATGATGGGATGCGCAGTTCCTCTTGTTGTAGCGAAAGCTCCTAAGCAAGGTCAACCTGCTCGGTGTGCGCCATGCCGGTGGCGTGGGGGACGGCCTAGGCCGGGAGTGTGGGACATAGGAGCAAGAAGGCAAGCATTGGTTTGAACAAGTTGGTCGCCTCGCCCGTGGATTCGAGAGAACGTAAAAGGTTAGCACGGAGGGGTTGCAATCGGATTTGATCCCAGCCTTTTCCTGAGCGCGCGAAAGAATGGGCAATCGCTGTTGTATTGAAATCCGATCGAACACTTGACTCTCCGCGCTAAATGCAGACAATGTTCGTGTTGAGGTAGACCAGAGCCTATGAATCGACGCGAATTTGTTTCCGGCATGGCAGTGCTCTCGAGTGCCGTTGCTCTCGATGGAATCCCACATCCGCAGATGGCGCCGGGACCGTCCGCTGACCTCGCGCTGCCGCGCAAAGCCGACTTTGCCATCCCCGCAGGCGAGACGTACATCAACAGCGCCTACGTGCATCCAATGCCGAACGCAGGTCGAGAAGCGCTGCGCAGGTACGTAGAATCGCGGACCAGCCCGGTCCTCGATACGCACTATGACCGGGAACATGTGAAAGCTGAATTCGCGGCCTTGATTAACGCCAAGCCATCGGAGATCAGCTATGTGCCAAACACCAGCACAGGCGAAAACCTTGTGGTGAACGGGCTGGGAATTGTGGGCACAGATTCCAATGTTGTCACGGACGCACTCCACTTTGACGGCGCTCTTCTCCATTTGGGCGAACTCAAGCGCCGTTCCGGGCTCGACGTTCGTATCGTAATGCCGCGCGATTGGCGGATCGATCTCAAGGACCTGGAAAGCGTGATCGACAAAAAGACAAAGCTGGTCGAAGTCTCGCTGGTGGCGATGGCGAACGGATTTCAGCACGATCTCAAAGCCGTGTGCGATCTAGCCCACGCCCGGGGAGCATACGTTTATGCGGATATCATCCAGGCGGCCGGCAACACTCCCATTGACGTTCGCGCCAGCGGAGTCGATTTTGCTGCGTGTTCTACCTTCAAATGGCTCATGGGAGATTTTGGCCTTGGCTTTCTCTATGTCAAAGAGGAACTGCTCGATCGCGTTCTGCGGCAAACGCAATATGGGTATTATCAGGCCGCTGAAATGCAGGCGCATTTCCTTCCCGGCGATGCCCCCGCCCCAACGCCATACAGCTGGAGGCTCAGCAATGATGCCACTGGCCGTTTCGAAGTGGGAACCTCTGGGTCAGGAGCACAGCACATATTGATGGAGACGCTGCCCTACATCCGGAAGATAGGCGTTGAAAGGATTCACGCGCATCGCCAGCCGCTCTTGAAAAAATTGCGCGAGGAAATGCCGCGGCTCGGATTCGCCTCGATTACCCCGCCTGAATCAACTTCCGCAATCACGAGCTTCGCAATGAAGGACCGGGCCAACGTAGTCGAGCGCCTCAAAAAGGCGAACGTCAATGTGAGGGTGGCCGAGGATTTCCTGCGTGTCTCTCCATCGGTGTTCAACGATATGGGTGACGTCGAAAAGCTGCTTGAAGCACTCGCATAAACATCAGCGAAAACCCTTCACCGCAGAGGACGCGAAGGACGCAGAGGAAGAAGACCCGAGAAAAACGAATGGAGAGTTGTTCCAAAAAGATGTAGCAGATGTGGACACGCTTTCGCGAATGAATCGAATGCGAGAGCTAAGGATATTTCCACCCACCCTTTCGCAAAAAACGCGAAAGGATGGGGCACCCACGGCATGGTTAGGAATAGGTGGGGCACCCGGCCACCTGCAATAGAATGAGTTAGCGCGCTCGATGGCGCTCTTGCATCTCTTCAAGATTGATTCGGTCTGGCACGATAAATTGGAGCGACCGATTGTATCAAAGAGAGCCAAGACCAAGGCTTTGTAACCAAAGTTATCGTAATTCTGTAACCCTCATGATGCGCTATGGGGCTCTGATTCGCGAAGAGAGGCGGGGCATGTGCTGATTTCCGGAAACATTCAGGATGAGCCGAGCTGGAGACGCAGCAGTGCCGCGTCTCTACGCTGGAATTTTTTGCTTGCCCGAGGCCCGGCGAAAACTGTTGTGTCAGTCCGGGACCTTTGGCGGGCGCATTCCATCGTTGGGCTGACGCCGGGCGGCAGCGGAGCCGATCCCTCACATTCTCCGGCTCACCAAGGCTCACCGCTCGAAGTTCGGGATGGCAGGTTCGAGGGGAAAGCATTTCAGCTGAAGGAATGATTTTTTTCAGGGGCCGCAGCCACCCAAGCAAGCCAAAACCGCTTCCACCCCAGCACGTGCCTGGGCTAGGCTCTTTCGCGCCCTCCGGCGCTGTGGGGATTCTGATTCGCGAAGATAAAACCCTTTTACCACAGAGAGCACAGAGGACACGGAGAAAACCTAGGTTTACCGCTGATGACACTGATTTTGGGAAGCTGGTATTGTGCCGGCTTTACAGTCCACTCGCGTTATCGGACATATATTCTGGGCCGGTTTTACAGCTCGACGGCGTTATCGGGCAGATAATTAGGCTGGTAGTTTACAGGCACGCGCGTTATCAGACGTATGTACAAATTTTGTCTATTGACAACGCTCTTGTTTCAGTGCGATATTGAAGCTGATTCCGACGGGAGCGGCGCCGGCGGATCAGCAGCCAGGCAAGAAAAGCCTGGCTGGATGGGGAAACCCGAAACGGCCTGCAACCCTGTGGTTCTGTGGCCTACCGTTTGGGTCCCAGATGCCGCGGCCTCCGATGACCTGAAGTGTGGGTAAAGCTGCGCTTCTGCTCTGTACATCGTCGTCTGGATAGGTGGCCGTAGTGCGTCAAAAAGCTGTTAGCTTCTAGCCACTAGCTTCTAGAAAAACAGCTCTTGGCTCTTGCAATTAGCAAATAGCAATTGGCAATTGGCCAAGCAAACCTGGAAAGCCTTTAGCACTCAGCCGTTAGCCTCAAGCCCCAAAAAGCAAATTCAAACCACATGACGCAGGCGAGGGCGCCTGCGCTCCACAATTCTCTTTAAAACCAAAATTCTGCATTTGAGCCACCTTGACGGGTGGCTTTTTATTTGGGGAGCAATTGGCAGCTAGCAATTGGCAATTAGCCAAAAAAGTAAACGAGCCTTTGGGACTTAGCCTTTGGCACTTAGCCTTTGGCACTTAGCCTTTGGCACTTAGCACTTAGCACTTAGCAAATCCGCGAAAATCCAATCTATCCCCCACAGCCAGAACGCCTGAGACGCCAAAACCTAAAGAATTGGAGCAAGGAACATGAGTAAAGACGCGATTCACAACCCCAGCCCCGCTACGAACGCACCAACCGAAACCACGAACGAAAAAATCGTGGAACAGCCCACCATGGCAGAAAAACCAGTGACAGAAAGCCCAGCCGCCACGAGCAAGACCTTGCTGGTCGCAAACGCGGCCGGAGACCCAGTTCAAAACACAGCCGGTAGCTCAGTTCAAAATACGGCTAGCTACGAGCCCAGTTATCAGACGAACCGATCGACGAAGAGGCCGGCGGGGCGCAAGAGCTTTACGAAGATGACCAGAGAGCAGTTGATGGCGGCGATAGCGCAATGCGCGGAGGCGCTGGGCCATGTGCCGAGCCATGCCGAGCTGATGCGGACAGGCAAAGTAAGCGGCCGGCAGATTGTGAAGCACTTTGGCACGTACACGCGGGCGCTACGGGCATGCAATCTGGAGCGCAGCACAGGCGGCAAGAAGCTGCCGCTGGAAAAACTGTTTCTGGACTGGGCCCGGGTGGTGCGGGAGCTGAAGAAGATTCCCAGCAAGGCGGACTATGAGCATCTGGGCAAGCATAGCGACACGCCGCTGAAGTCGCGCTTTGGAAGCTGGAGCCAGGTGCCGCGCTACTTGCGGCGCTACATGGAAGAACAAGGCCTGACAGAAGAATGGAAAGATGTGATGGAGCTGATCCGCGAGTACGAACAGGGGCAGGATGGAATGGAGATGGCCGGCCACCCCGGAGTGTGAACAGAAAAAAACCTCAACTTTAAAACCCGGGGTGATGACGGACCGTCCTGTGTATGGCCCCCTGATACGGCCGTACCCGATGATCCATGGGCCTATCAATGAAAACGGAGTGCTTTACCTGTTCGGAACGGTGTCCGAGAGGCTGGGTTTTGTGGTGACGCTAATCCAGGGCGCGTTTCCCGATTGCCTGGCGCTGAGGCTGGTGGATGTGGACAGGTGGCAGCCGGTGAGAATTGAGTTTGAATACGAGAGCCGCAACTTTTTGCGGCACCTGCATGACCCGAGCGGGTGCGACATTATTGTGTGCTGGAAACATAACTGGCCGGAGTGTCCGCTGGAGGTGATTGAGTTGAGCAAGGTGGTGGGGAGATCGGGTGATCGGGACATCGGGTGATCGGGTGATCGAAAGGCAAAACCTTACCACGGATAAACACGGATTGAACGGATTGGAGAGATTGAATGCAAAACCTTTGAAACACAGAGGAACGGAGGACACGGAGGAAAGCTTACCGCGGATCATCGCGGATGAACGCGGATCAGGGAAGAGCAGAAACATACCACTGATAACAGTGATGACACTGATCTGAAAAGGCAAAACCTTACCACGAATAAACACGGATTGGAGAAATTGCCAGGATCGCCGGAATTGCCAAGATTGCCAAAATTGAAAACCAAAAACCGACCGGCTCCGCTGACGTGTCGCGGTGGCCCTGAAGACCCGCGGAGCAGATTCCTCGCCTGCGGCTCGGAACGGCATGCCGTTGTACTGGCTGTTCGAAGCACACGGCAAATAACGATGCCGTTTGCACCCCACCCCGGTTTCCTGTAAACCTTGTCACTTACAACCAGCCGAGTTTTGAACCAGAGTTCTACAATCAGAGTCTTGAAATAGATGTTGGAGCCAGGGGTCTGGAGGCACAAGGCTGAGAAAGTCTTTGCCGCAGATCACGCAGATGAACGCGAATCGGGCGAAAAGATCGGGTGATCGCGCGTGATCGAGTGATCTGGTGATCGGAAACAAAAGCGGGCTATAACCCAACTCTTGAATCGACTTTTTGACAGCTGTTGAACGGCTTTTGAACCAAAACCCTGGCTGGTACGTATCCTTCGACGGGGAGACTGCTTGGAAGAGCAACAAACAGGGGCACTTGTTCGCCGATGCCTGGCAGGCGATGCCGCGGCATGGGAGGAGATTGTGCGTCTGCACAACAGGCGGATCTACAACCTGTGCTATCGGTTCACGAACTCCCCGGACGACGCCCAGGACCTGACGCAGGAGGTTTTTATCCGCGTGTACAGGTCGATGGGCAGCTATCACATTGAAAAAGGGGCGTTTACCACATGGTTGACCACCCTGACGCGGAACCTGCTGGTGGACCATTTCCGCAAGAGCAAGCAGGACCGGGTGACGGATTCGATTGACGCAGGGCTGCGGGAAGAGGACGATTCGCTGTCTCTGGGCGACCGTCTGGAGGACCCGAGGCCGAACCCGGACGATCGGCTGGCCAGCAAGGAGACCCAGAAAATGGTGCAGATGGCGCTGGCAAGGATCAGTCCGGACCTGCGGGAAGCAGTGATTCTAAGGGACTTACAGGATATGGACTACAAAGAGATTGCCCAGGTGTTGCGGGTGCCGGAGGGAACGGTGAAGTCGCGAATAAACAGAGGAAGAATGGAACTTGCGCGATTACTTTCTCGTAATAAAAGGCAGGCAAGCAATGAATAACGAAGCAAAAAACGGGATGGAATGCGGCGAGTTTGAAGCCCTGCTGGCGGAAGCTCTGGATGACGCTTTACCAGTCGCCGCGCGGACGGCCTTCGATGCGCATGGCAAGAGCTGTGAGGTCTGCGGACCTCTGTTTGCCGAAGCCTGGGAAGGCATGGTGATGGTCCAGGGGCTGGCCGAGCTGGAGCCGCCGAAGAACCTGGTCCATAACATTCTGGCGGCAACCAGCATGTCCAAAGCGGAAGCTGAAGCCACGGCGCAACCCGGGCGGGCCGGCTGGGCAGCGCGGGTTCGTTACGATCTGCGTAGAAGTTTAAAGACATCACTCTCAGGGGCCATGCATTCGCGGTTTGCCATGTCATTCGCGATGGCGTTCTTTTCGCTAAGCATCACGCTGACGCTGGCGGGAGTGAAGGTTACCGATGTCCAGAATATGGTGGCGCATCCGAGCATGCTGCGCAAGAACGCGGTGCTGGGATTTACCCACGTTGAAGCGAAAGTCGCAAGCTATTACGAGAACCTGCGGCTGGTGTATCAGGTGCAAGCCAAAGTCCGCGAGCTGAAAAAGAATACAGTGCCGGTGACGGGGCCGGGTGGGGAGAATCGGCAGCAGAATAGGAAGTCGACGCCGGATGGCGGACGCGAGAAGCCGAACGAAGATTACAGCATGGAGCGCGATAGTGGTTTGATCGCCCAAACTTTTACGTGGCATGAAGGAGCCCAGATATGAACTGCGCCGTACATAGTCAGTCCCAGGCAGTAGCGTACTGCCGTACGTGCGGCAAAGCGCTCTGCGAAGAATGCAAACGCGACGTGATGGGGGCCATCTATTGCGAACCGTGCATAGCTGCGCGGCTACAGGGCGCAGGAGCAGCGATGCCAGGGGCCGTCCCGCCACCGCCGATGAGCATGCCAGGCGCACCCAACCCGGTTATGGCGGGAATCTTAGGCTTCATTCCTGGCGTAGGGGCTATGTACAACGGTCAGTTCGTCAAAGCCTTTGCCCACGTTTTGATTTTTGTAATGCTCATCATCGCCGCCAACAATATTTCTGGAGTCTTCGGCGTACTGATCGCCTTTTTCGTGGTCTATATGGCTTTTGAAGCCTACAAGACCGCTGAGGCAAAGCGCCATGGCTTGCCGGCCCCTGATCCTCTGGGTCTGGATAAAATGTTTGGCCTGCAGGAATCTCACATCCATTCCACTGACGTTCCCGGCGTACCAAATGCCGCAGCGTATCCGCCTGTCTCGCCACAGCAGCCGCAGCCGACTCCGCCTCTTCAGGTTGAGCCGCCTCCGCCGCCGCAGGACAACACTCCCATCGGCGCCATTGTTCTGATTGGTCTTGGGGTGCTCTTCCTTCTCCAGAATCTAGGCGTTCTTCGCATGCATCACTTGTGGCCGCTGTTTCTGATCGGCATCGGACTTTGGCTCGCGTACAAGCGTACCGTCCGTCCCAGCATCGGAGGCCCCCAATGACGCCCTATATCCGTAACCGAAACTGTCACTGTGTACGCTGCCGGGCTCATGGACTGATGGGCGCTGCCGTCCTCATTACCCTGGGAGTGCTTTTCCTCATGGAAAGCTACGGAGTAATTCCGTTCGACCGCAGCTTTCCCGTGCTGCTGCTGGTCATTGGCTGTGTGCTCTTAGTTTCTCGCACCGGTTCCACTGAGGGCCACGTGCAACCCGGCTGGATACAGAGTTCCGGCGTCACACCGCCCAACTCACAGCCGTGGGTTACGATCACCTCAACACCGCCAGCGCCGCCCCCGCAAGGGCCTTTCGGTACGGACAATCCGCCGCCTCCAGCCGGACAAGATGATTCGCAGGTGAAACCATGAGCGCACCGACGCAGATTCCGTACTATCGGCCCCGACCACGCTCCATTGTAGGCCCGTTAGTCCTGATAACCATTGGCATCGTGTTCCTTCTCCGCACCACGGGAGTCATTTCCTTTCAGTCTTTTCGTGGCTGGATGGTGCATTATTGGCCGTTGTTGCTGATTTTTTGGGGAGCCGCCAAGTTGCTGGAACACCTCTGGGCACGCCATCGCGGTGAACCTACCCCGCGTCTGGGTGCGGGCGGGGTTGTGTTCCTTGTCTTCTTCATCATGATTGGCATGGGAGCCACGCGGACGGCAGACTGGAACTGGCACGGCATCAGCGATGAAATGGGCGCAGATCCCGACTGGGGCGGTTGGTTTACCAATCACTATGACTACACTGACAATTTTGCCCAGCCGCTGGCCGGCGGTGCTCAGATAAAAATTCTCTCCGCTCAGGGCGACATCAACGTTACACCCAGTGAAGACAATCAAGTCCACGCCGTGGTGCATAAGTCCGTACGTAGTGACTCGCAGGAGAACGCCAACCGCCTCAATGACTCCACGCGTCCGAAGTTTACACAGCAAGGGAGCCTCTGGCTTCTGGACCTGACCAGTGGCGATTTCGAAAACGCGCGTTTTGATCTCGACTTGCAGTTGCCGAAACAGATTGCTCTTTCCATGTCTACCCGCCACGGCAACCTGAGCGTCTCGCAGCGTGACGGCAACGTGGACTTAAGCACTGACCGAGGCAATCTGAGCGCTGAAAACGTTAAAGGAGCCACCTTCCTGCATATACGCCATGGCTCGGTCAGTGTTAAAGACGTAACCGGCAACGTTCAGGTAGATGGCGAAGTCGAGGACGGAACTGTTTCTGACGTGACCGGCACCCTGGAATTTAATGCCGGCTACAACGGCAATGTTCAGCTTTCCCACATCGGTCAGAGACTGCACTTCAAATCAGTTCGCACTGACCTGCAACTCGCCAAACTCGATGGAGAGATATCCATGGGCCATGGCGACCTGCGTGCCACTTCTCTTGCGGGACCAGTCAAGTTGAACACTCGTTCCAATGAAGTTCATCTTGAAGATGTGAGCGGTGAAATTGAAGTCGAGAATCGCAATGGCCTGGTCGAAATTCGCCCCAAAGCGCCGTTCGGCAATATCGATGTCAACAATGTACGCGGCGGGATTGAACTTGAGATGCCCCCAGCCGCCGGCTTTAGGCTGGACGCAGAGAGCAAAAACGGCAACATTGACGTAAATGATTTTCCCGTAAGCGTCGATAATCAGCGCCAGGACGCCACTGCCCGCGCCACCATCGGCAAAGGCGGCCCGGATGTCCGCTTGCGGACCGACCGCGGCACTATTCAAATTCGCAAGCAGTAAGCTTCACGGGATAGTTGGTGAAGATGCCGGCTGGGGTGGTGTTTCCGAAACACCTCAGATTAGTCGATCCTGCTGTAAATCAGGATCGAGAAGCTGTGGGTTTCTCCAGCCTGGCATCGATCAACTCAACCGCGCGGGCCAACACCTGGTCCAGTGTGAGATAAGTTGAGTCGATGCGTACAGCGTCGGCCGCGGGTATAAGTGGCGAATTTGCGCGGGTGCGGTCACGCTGATCTCGCGCTTGTAACTCAGCCACCACAGACGCTTCATGGGCCGTCTCAGCCGGACTCTGCTGAAAACGCCGCGTGCCGCGAATCTCTGGCGCCGCATCCAAAAATATCTTCACGTCAGCGTTGGGAAAGACCTTTGTGCCAATGTCTCGGCCTTCCATCACGATCCCGCCGCCCGCTCCCATCTTTTGCTGTGCAGCTACCATCCAATGCCGCACCGCAGGATGCACGGACACTTTGGATGCGGCATCCGTTACGTCCTGGCTGCGTAAGCGCTCCGTCACATCTGCGCCGTCAAGCAGCACGCGGTTGCCATCCGGATTAACCACCAGTTCGATATGCGACTGCTCCGCCAGTTCCGCCAGTCTCTTCTCATCGTCCAGTGAGACGCCGTCCTCAATCGCCTTAAAAGCCAGTGCGCGATACATTGCGCCGGTTTCAATGTTGGTGTAGTTGTATTTTCTCGCCAGCAGCGCGGCCAGCGTGCTCTTGCCTGAACCTGCGGGCCCATCAATGGCGATCACAAGTCTTCTGCTGCCTTCGCCGGATTTCATTCCGACGGGCGTGTCATCACGCATTAGTTGCGTCTCCGTGATTGGTCCGGTGGCGGCGTGAGGCGAATGAGGCTCTTGGTTCCAACCGTCACCAGGTTCAATTCGCGCGCCTGTAACAGCGCGCTCACCGCATCGCGCACCTTTGACCGCGACGTCATATGAGAAAACAATTGCTCAATGTCGTCCTGCTCCACCGCAATCGCCGTCTCCAGATACTTGCTGACGAGCGCAGATATAGCTTCCGGTACGGAAATGTTGATGCCTTCTTTTACCGGTGCTGGCGCCCAGCGATAGAGCACGTCCCAGGAAGCGCCCGTGCTGGCGCTGTAATCTACCCGCGTGATCTTTAGGATCGACCATAGTTCCGCCAGCGCGCGATCAAGCGCTGCCTGGCTGCTTTCGCGCCCTACGTGCTCCTGCAACTGGGTCTTGCTCAGTGGTCCATGTTTTTGCAGCGCTTCAAATACCTTCGCCGACAGCTCAGAGACCGCCGCTCCCTGAGCTTTCTTCTGGGGCAGCGCTTTCGGCGTGCGGTCGCCCACCAAACCGTAGAAGAATGGAAACGCCGCCGCGGAAACTATCAGCGTGGTGTCGCCAGAGAGAATCATTTCAAATGCCGACCGCTCGCGCAGCAGGCGCACCATGAGTTCCGTAGCTTGTTGCGCGCGAGGATCAGCGTATGCGTTTTTCACCAGGGGCAAACCCGCCGCCGAGCCGGCATATGCGCCCAGGAAGCTCGCCACTCGCGGCAGCGTGCGCTCCGGATACATCAGGCAAAAGCCGACCGCCTCAATAAAGTTGCGCGCTTCTTCCACCGTATGGACAGCGTTGCCGTCAATCCTCCAGTTCGCCGCCCGCTGCTGCTCAAGTTCTTGTTCAGTCATGTTGGAATTAGAGGCCTTGGTCTCGCAGCCCTGTGATGCAGTTTTGATCTGTCATCCTGAGCGAAGCGCATCGAGAATCTTAAACAACAATGCTCAATGGCGCGAAGTCGAAGGATCCCTAGGATATATCAATGTACCATGCTGTCTCAGGGAGTTCTCACGACACTTCTTCGCCAAGCTAAATGAATGGCAGGCTCTTGGCTAGTGGGCGCAACATGAAACCGCCAGCTCCTTTTGTCGAGACGACCAGCGTTTTCCATCAGGGCTGGAACATCCGTTCAATCTCATCGTGGCTAATGCTCTGCCCGCGTTAGTTTAACGCAGTTGAAGGTTGGCTGAACCCGCAAATACTGCCTCATATCCTCTTAAATGCCTTCTGTATTTCCTTTACAGAATACCGCAACACCACTGGCCTTCCGTGGGGACAGGTCATCGGACACTCGGTCTTCGCTAGCTCCTTCAGCAGCCACTCCATCTTATTCTGCTCCAGCGGCATATTGATTTTGATCGCCGCGTGGCACGCGATACTGGCCGCGATCTTCCCTCGGATTTTATCAAGATTCAGGACCTGCTCTTCCTGCTGGAACTGGTCCAGCAATTCCACCAGCATCTTTTCCACGTCCGCCGGACGCACGCCGCCCGGCGCCGTCTTCACCGCCACGGTCCGCATGCCGAACAGCTCAACTTCAAAACCGTTGCGCCGCAGCTCTTCTGAAATTTCAGCGAACACTGCCTGCTGTCCAGGTGTCAGTTCCACCAGCAGCGGCATCAGCAAGCGCTGGCCGTCCTGGGCTGCATTATTCTGGCCGCGCTCTCGCAGGATCTTCTCAAACAACACCCGCTCATGCGCCACGTGCTGGTCGATAATCCACAACCCGTCGGCATTCACCGCCAGGATGAATGAATCCCGCACCTGTCCTAGCGGCTTCAGGCTCGCCAGCGCCAGTTGATCGACCACCGCCTGCGGTTCGTCTTGCAGCACATTGCCGCAGGCATCGGCGTGGCCGTTTACGCTCTGCGCCATTGCCGGCGCGCTCACCGCACCAAAACCGCTGACGGTCATGTTGCCTTCCACGGCTATCGACTCACCGCCAAACTGCAACCGCTCATTGACGGGCGGCAGTATCTCCGGCCGCAGCGCGAATTCGTCGCCTGTATGTTGTTGCGCACCCGGGCTCAGGCCGGGAGCGGCTGTCGGCTGAGCAGTAATCTCGCGGGTAAACTGCGGTACCGGACGCGCCTTCATCAGCGCTGCCCTCACTGACTCGCGCACAAAATCATGTACCAGCGTGTGCTGCCGGAACCTCACTTCGGTCTTTGACGGATGCACATTGGCATCCACTTCTTCATTCGGCAGCTCGATGAACAGCAGCACGACGGGAAAAACTGTCGGTGGCAGAATGTTGCGATAGCCCTCGATAATTGCGTGTTGCACCATACGATCGCGAATCAGCCGCCCATTCACGAAAACGTAGATCGAGTTTCGGTTCAGCTTCTGCAACTCTGGCTTGGAAATAAAACCGTGCAGTCGTATGTCGCCCGGGACCGGCGCCTGGTAATCTTCGCCCCGTCGCCATGGCGGAGGCTCCGGTATCCCCACGCGCTCCAGCTTCATCGTTGCCGCCAGCGGAACAAGCTGGTCCAGGGTTTCACGCCCGAAGATCTGGTAAATACGATCAGAGTGTGAACTCACCGGCGCCGCCACAAGCATCGCGTCCGTCGCGGAGTGCAGTTCAAAATGCTTTTCCGGATGCGCCAGTGCGTAGTGCGTTACCAGCGACGCGAGATGCGACAGTTCGGTCGACTCCGCCTTCAAAAACTTCTTCCGCGCCGGTGTATTGAAAAACAGGTCGCGCACCGCCAGTGACGTTCCTTGCGGCAGCCCCGCCTCTTCAACCCGCAGGATTTTCCCGCCGGCAATCTCCACCACCGTGCCACCGTCTTCTTCCGTCGCCCGCGTCTCCAGCAGCACCCGCGCTACCGACGCAATCGACGGCAACGCCTCGCCGCGAAAACCCAGCGTGTGTATGTTCAACAAATCTTCAGCATCCTTGATCTTAGACGTCGCGTGCCGCTCGAAGGCGAGCAGCGCGTCGTCTCGGACCATACCGTAGCCATTGTCGGTGACCTGGATCAGCTTCTTGCCGCCCGCTTCCACCTGCACTCGAATGCGTGTTGCGCCCGCATCCAGTGAATTCTCCAGCAACTCCTTCAACACTGACGCCGGACGCTCCACCACCTCGCCCGCGGCGATCTTGTTGGCAACATGCTCGGAAAGTACGTGGATTCGGCCCATGGAAGGAAACTTCATTTAACCACAAAGGAGACGAAGGAGCACGAAGGTTTGATCTTGCCTTCGTGTTACTTCGTGTCCTTTGTGGTTAATCCTACTTCGTCGCAGAGCTCAACGCCGGCGCCGGATACTGTGGCAGTTTTTCCCGCGTCCGGTTCGCGCGTTGAATATCCAGTTCGCCAAACAGAATGGACGGCGCCACGATCGCGCTGGGCAGCGGTTCCGCCCGGTTGTAAACGTAATTGTCATTTCCCGTGGCCACAATGTCACTGCGCAACGCGCGCGTGTCCAACTGCTTGAATACCGCTCCGCGCACCAACTCCTGATGTCCGTCGCTCACGTAGATTCTCCACAGCAAGCGCGGCGAGAGCTGCGGCCCGGTAGTTTCCACGAAATAGCCATAAGGACGTCCCTGGTCCTTGCACATCTGGATCAGCTTTTTCTTCAGGTCGTCGAAAGAAACGCTGTTCGCGGCCTTGAAGATCAGGTTCGATATCTGCGGCCGCGGCGCTCCTGCCAGCGCTGTCCGGCCGTGGCCGTTCGAGTGCGGGAAGTCACGGATCGGTTCGCGGCCCAGAAGGTAGTTCGTCAGCATGCCCTTCTCGATCACCGTGACTTTTTGTGCTTCCACGCCTTCGTCGTCCACGTCGTAAAAGCCCGCCAACGACTGGTGCTCAAACTCTTTGGCCTTCGGATCATCCACCACCGTGAACGTCTCCGGCAACACGCGCCCCTTATAGTACGAAGCAAATTCCCCATTGGTGCGGGCCGGATTTCCCAGGTCAGGACGTATCCCCAGGATGTTGGGAACAATCAGCCGCTCAAACAGAGACGTTGCTGCGTCGGCCGAAAACAGCACTGGTCCGCGATAGTCGTCTTCCACCAGCGGAGCTTTCTTCAGAGCCGCAAAGCTTCCAATCAGCTTCTTGGCCTCCTGCGCGACCTCATCCTGTTTCGGAAGTTCGTCAGGCTTGGTCACAATCCACCCGTGGCTCCGTTCCAGGTGCATTCCGTCATCGGACTGATCGGCGCCGGAGAACAGGAGCGTATAAATGGTCTTGCCGTTGCGCGCCACCGTGCCCTCGGTATTTACAAAGTAGCGGTTCAGCACGCGGAAATTCAGCATGGAGCTGCTCATTTCCAGGCTGGGATCACTGCGGAACAAATCAGAAGTGGCGCGAATCTCCTGCTTCCATTTATCCAGGTCCACATCGAGCTTGGCCAGGTCGCGCACCGACTGCGCCGGCTTTTCCTCGGAGAAATCCGCCAGATCGGTTTCTGTTTCCACGCTTTTGAGCGCCGCCTGTTTTTCCGTGAAACCACTCAGTGCGGACTTATACGCCTTGTCGGTCGCCAGCCAGAGCTGCCGGCGCAGCGCCATCTCATCGTTGTCAGTGGGCATTACGTCCACCGCGCCCATCCCTTCGCCGAAATAGCTGTCCTGCTTGTAGTCGCCAATGCGCACCACCACGCGGACCAGCCTCCCGCTGTTGATCTGGTCGGTGCGAAGCGCGCCCAGTGTCGCGTCAGCAATGTTGTCCTGAATTTCCGTGACCTGGTAATCGATGTAATACGGCCTCTGCAGCTGCCCCAGCTGCAGTTTTTCCTGCGAGCGCTTCAGTTCGGCAAGCATAGCCTTCAGCACGGCGTCGCCATGATCGTTCGATGAAACCGATACCGCCGCAGCCGGCGCGCCACTATCGTCAGCCATCGCGGCTGCCGAAAAAGTAAACAGAAGTAAAGCAATGATAATCAGTCGGCGCATTAGTGCACCTCCGGCTTGGCGCTGGATTGCTGGCTTGCCACCTGGGGTTTCTCTAGGCCTGGCGGTGGCAGCAACGGCGGCCGCTCATGTCCCTGAGACACCTTCTGCACCTCAATCTCTGAAAACAGCATGGCCGGCGCGGCCGCGGCCACCGGGACTGATCCCGATTCCGCTCCGCACTCGCCGTTGAACACATCCATCTTCTGGCCGGTGAGCACAATCCTGTTCAGCGCGTTCAGCGGCGTTCCAATAATGTCAACGCCTCGCACCAGTTCATCCGGGCGTCCGTCCGGATACACCTTCCACACCATCAGGGGCATCACCTGAAATGCCTGCGGCATGTTGCGCATCGTGAGCGTAAATCCGCCCGCGATATCTTCAAAGTAAAGCCCGAATGGCTTCTTTTGCTTCCTGATCTCGTTGATCAGCTCCTGCCGGAGCTGCGAATCCGCCACCGTCTTATTAGAGCGGACAATCAAATTGCCCTGGCGTCCCACCGGCATCATGCCGGCCTGTCCGCGCCCGTGCCCGTTCGATTGCAAAAAGCCTTTCACCGGCATACGCGACATCAGGAACTGTTTTAGTATCCCGTTCGAAATCAACTCCACTTTCTTGCTCTTCTCGCCTTCTTCGTCGTAATTGTAATTGCCGCTCAGTTCCACGCCATCCAGTTTCGCCAGCGTGGGATCGTCTTCCACGCTCAAAAACTTCGGCAGCACTGCCTGCCCGATCATCTTGGTAAAAGTCTGGCCTTCATTCTCTCCGCGCTGGCGTTGTCCCTCCAGCCGATGACCAACCACTTCATGGAAGAACACCGCCGCCGCACGCCCGGAAAGCAGCGCTGGTCCATTGAACGGCTCAACCACCGGCGCCTTCTTGAGTTTTTGCAGGTCCTGCGCGATCTTTTCGATCTTTGCCGCGATCTGCTGCTCTGGCGCCAGCTTGTCAAAAGTGGATGCGTCAAAGGTTTCCGACCTTGCCAGTTCCATCCCGTCGACGGAGCGCGTGCTCCCCAGCGCCAGCACCCTGATCAGCGGACGCGAGTCCACCAGCCGCGACCCCTCGCTGGAAACAAAGTAGCGCGTGGCGTCCTGCACCAGCAGAACTACAGTAGAGCTTTCAATGTCAGGATATTTCTTGAAGATCGCCGAGAGCCTGCGGACTTTCTCTTCCCACTCATGCTGGTCAAACTTCGGCGGAACAATTTCCTTGCCGATAAAAACTTGCGGTTTCTCTGAAGAAAAATCGGGAGAACCATCCTCCTCGTCCGCACGGACCTTGGTATTGGTTTTTACCTCCAGAAATCCCTGCGCGGCTTTCTTGTACATGCGATCGGTATTGATCCACAGCACGCGCGCAATTGCATCGGGCTTGTCTTCCAGCGGAAGTGAAGCCGTAGTGACCGCGTTAAAGCGATTCTCGCCGTGCGTATTGTCCAGTTCGCGGCTGCCTACGCGGACAGAAACATCCACTGTCCGGTCATGCCGCTTGATGTTGGCCATCAGCGCGCCGTTGCTGGCCATAATGACGGAGCCAAACTCCTCATTCCCGGCATAGCTGATGAAATACGGCGCTGGATCGGTCTTGCTCAGCGAACTCATGGCGCGATCAAGTTCCTGCTGCAGCGTATGCAGCAACACCGGATCGGTGGCGCCGGCCGCGGCGGTCTGCCCCAGTAGTGTCGGCGCAGCAAACATAAGAAGTAGTAGACAGAGAAAGTATGACTTCAGGAATGACATGGCTAACAGAAGTGTACCTCAAGCATTAGACACCGGAAATGTTACGTTAGGTGTTCTGCCGCAGTCTTGGGCGAAAGCGAGAGAGCCCTATAGTTAAGAACTGTATAGGGTGCGCCAGGCGCGGTTAATACGCTAAAACACTTACGGAGACCTTGATTTTGCAACGCCTGACGGGTTACGTACTTATACTGACATGGAACAACAAACGGTTTGCTAACTTTAACTCTTTGCGGTAAACCCTGTCATTCCCCCGCGCTCTTGGCCGACGCCGGCTTCCACCTCAATATCGGCTTTCTCGCCGCGCCGGTCTCATCCAGCCGCTTCACTCTTGTGGTGTGCGGCGCATTTCTCACGAACTCCGGATCTTCTTCCGCTTCCCGTGCAATTGACTTCATCGCATCCACCAGCAGGTCCAGTTCTTCCAGTGACTCGCTCTCCGTGGGCTCAATCATGATCGCGCCATGCACCACCAGTGGAAACGACACTGTATAAGGATGGAATCCGTAATCGATCAGCCGCTTGGCAATGTCGCCGGTCTTCACGCCCTTTTGTTCCTGAATGCTGTCGCTGAAAACTACTTCATGCATTGACGGGCTCTGGTACGGCAAACTGTAGTCGCCTTCCAATTTCTTGCGGATGTAATTCGCATTCAGCACCGCGTCTTCCGTGGTTTGCCGCAGACCGTCCGGACCGTTCGCAAGCGTATAAGCCAGCGCACGCACGTGCATGCCAAAGTTTCCGTAGAACATGCGTACCCGTCCCACTGACTTTGGCCGGTCATAGTCGAACGCCAGCGTGCCGTCCGCGCGTTCAACAATCACCGGCTTGGGAAGAAACGGCTCGAGTATTTTCTTGCAAGCCACCGGCCCTGAACCCGGCCCGCCTCCGCCATGCGGCGTGGAAAATGTTTTGTGCAGGTTCAAATGCATCACGTCCACACCAAAGTCCCCCGGACGCGTCTTGCCCACCAGCGCATTCATGTTGGCGCCATCCATGTAAAGCAGCCCGCCCTTTTTATGCAGGATGTCGGCAATCTTGTGGATCTCCTGCTCGAAGATGCCCAGCGTGTTGGGATTGGTAAGCATCAATCCGGCTACGTCTTCATTCATCTGCGCCGCCAGCGCGCTTACGTCCACCATTCCGCGTGAGTTCGACTTCAAATTTTCCACGGCGTATCCGCAGATAGCCGCCGTCGCGGGATTGGTCCCGTGGGCGGAATCAGGGATCAGAATCTTCTTGCGCGGGTTCCCTTTCGATTGCAGATAAGCATGCATCAGCAGGATACCGGTCATTTCGCCGTGTGCACCTGCCGCAGGTTGCAGCGTGATGGCGTCCATGCCGGTGATGTCGAGCAGGCATTCTGAAAGCGTCTTCATTACGCGCATCGCACCCTGTGATACTTCCGCCGGTTGATAAGGATGCGCGTTGGCCAGTCCTGGAAAGCGCGCAACGACCTCGTTCACGCGCGCGTTGTATTTCATGGTGCAGGAGCCCAGCGGATACATGCCTAAATCGATCGCATAATTCCACGTGGAAAGCCGCGTGAAGTGGCGGATGATCTCCATTTCGCTCACCTCCGGCATATTTCCCAGATCGGCGCGCGCTGATGCGCCGAGCGCCTTTGTGTAATCGACCTCGGGAACATCCAGCGGCGCCAGCCGGTAACCTTTCTTCCCCGGCGACGACCGCTCAAAAATCAGCCCTTCATTCTGGTTAACGTGATGTGTGGCTTTCTTGATGTCTTTATTGCTCATTGGCCCACCGCCAGCACTGCTGCGTCAATCTGTTCTTTGCTGTTCAATTCCGTACAACACCACAGCGAAGCATTGCCCAGTTCTGGGTAATGCCGGCTCAGCGGAAAGCCGCCAATCATCTTCTTTTCCAGCAGGCGTTTGTTGATCGCGTGCGCGTCGTCTTTCGTTTTCACCACAAACTCATTGAAGCGCGGCGCGCCGCTAAACAGGACCTTTCCCTTTTTCGCGAACTCGTTCCGCGCATACGTCGCCTTCGCCAGATTCTGTTGTGCCAGCTCCTTCAATCCTTCGCGACCATAGATCGTCAGATAGATTGTCGCCATCGTGGCAATCAGCGCCTGGTTGGTGCAGATGTTCGACGTCGCCTTCTCGCGGCGTATATGCTGCTCGCGCGTGGAAAGCGTCAGAACGAATCCACGTTTACCGTCCTTATCTTTTGTCTCGCCTACCAGCCTCCCGGGGATCTGCCGGACGAATTTTTCCTTCGTCGCCATTACACCGGCGTACGGTCCGCCATAGCCCAACGGCACGCCAAAAGACTGTGTCTCCATCGACACAATGTCCGCCTCCACCGGCGGCTTCACGATTCCCAGCGACAATGCCTCGGCAATCGATACCACCAGCAGCGCGCCTTTCTTGTGCACCAGATCAGCCACCGCGGTAACGTCTTCAATCGTGCCAAAGAAGTTTGGCGACTGGATCAGCACGCACGCCGTCTCCGAGCGTAATTTTCTTTTCCAGATCAGCCATATCCACGCGGCCGTTTTCCAGGTAATCGCATTCCGTAATCGGCAAGCCCTGGTGCTGCGTGTATGTGTGCATCACCTCGCGGTATTCTGGATGCACGCTGCGCGCCACCACCGCGGCCTTCCTGCCCGTAATGCGGACCGCCATCAACATGGCTTCAGCCGCACCGGTTGAGCCGTCATACATTGAAGCGTTCGCCACTTCCATTCCAGTAAGTTCGCAAATCATGGTCTGGAATTCGAAGATCGCCTGCAGCGTTCCCTGCGCAATCTCCGCCTGATATGGCGTGTATGAGGTCAAGAATTCCCCGCGTGAAACCATCGCATCGATCACCACGGGACGGTAGTGATGGTAAGCTCCGGCGCCCAGAAACAACGCATAACCTGCGGCGGCGTTATCCGCGCGGGCATGGAAATAGTCGATGATTTCTGATTCCGCCATCTGCCGTGGCACTTTCAGGTCACGGTTCAGACGGTATTCCGCCGGAATCGGCGCGAACAGGTCATCAATGGACTTGCATCCGATCTCGCGCATCATCTGCGCACGATCGGCGGGAGATTTGGGTAAATAGCGCATGTTTTTCTCCGAAATCCCGAGCGCAGCGATTTGCAGGCTCTCTGATTCCCTTCGTCGCTGTCGAGACCTGAGGACTTATTCCTTCTAAATCTTGAAATTCTTCGTGGCTGTAGTGCATCCCTCGCTCCGCTCGGGATTGAAGGACTCATTCGACTGCAGTCTTCTTCCGCCACGTATTTCTCGTAATCGTCAGCTGACATCAGCCCATCCACCTGGGTTGGGTTCGTCAATTCCAGTTTGATCATCCAGGCCTTGTGCGCGTCTTGATTCACCGCTTCCGGACCCTGGTTCAGGCTTTCATTGATCTCAACCACCTTACCCGATGCCGGTGCGTAAAGTTCTGAAACGGCCTTCACCGATTCCACGGTGCCAAAGCTCTTGCCCGCTTCAATCTGCGCTCCCACCTTGGGCAATTCAACAAACACGATATCGCCCAGCGATTCCTGCGCATGGTCCGTAATTCCAACCGTCGCCGTGTTGCCTTTCACCTGGATCCACTCGTGCTCGCGGGTGTACTTGTAATCCTTTGGATATGCCATTAAGTTCATCCTGTCCTGCAGTTTAGATTTTCTGGGGCAATTTTTTGGCCGCTGATTTCAACAATTCCGGTCTATGATTTTTTCGGTCGCTTGTAAAACGGCGTTGGCACAACCTTGCTCTTAATCTTTTGCCCTCTGATCTCCACAAACACTTCGTGCCCGATCTCTGAATGAGCAGGCGGCACGTAAGCCAGGGCAATGTTCTTTTTCAAAAATGGCCCGGGTGATCCACTGGTGACGTAACCAATTTCGCTTCCTGCCTCATCGAAAACCTTGTAGCCATCGCGCGGGATTCCGCGATCCACGGCTTCCAGTCCCACCAGAATTCGCTTCAGCCCCGCGGCCTTCACTTTTTCCAGCGCTGCCTTGCCGATGAAATCCGGCTTCTCCATCTTGCAATAACGGTCGAGCGCGGATTCAAAGACATTGATAGTGTCGGAAATCTCATGGCCGTAAAGCGCCATCTTGCCTTCCAGCCGAAGAGTGTTGCGCGCTCCCAACCCACAGGCCACAATGCCGAACTCTTTACCCGCCTCATTCACTTCGTTCCAGACGCGTTCGCTGGTCGGGACATCGGAGGGGACGTAAATCTCAAATCCATCTTCGGCTGTATAACCCGTCCTCGCAATCAGCGTATTCATCAGATTGCAAACCGTCCCGTGCGTGAACCAATAATTCTTTATCTTTGAGAGATCAACATTAGTCAGCTTTTGCAGAGTGGCTTCCGCCTTCGGCCCTTGAATGGCAATTTGCGTGTAGTAATCGCCGACGTCGTCCGCATGGCAGCGGAAGCGGCTCACGTTTTTGCGCACCCAGCTATGGTCCTTTTCACGCGTACCTGCGTTTATCACCAGAAGGTAGTCGTTCTGGCCCATCTTGTGGACGATCACGTCATCCACAAACGTTCCTTCGGGATACAGCAGGGCTGAATAATGCGCCTGGCCTTCCTGGAGTTTGGAAGCATCGTTCATGCTGATCCACTGCACGGCGTCCAGCGCCTGCGGCCCTCGAATCAGGATGTCGCCCATGTGGGAGACGTCAAACATGCCAACGCCCGTGCGCACCGCCAAATGCTCTTTCACCAGACCGCCACTGGAGGGATACTCGACCGGCATGTCCCAGCCGCCAAAATCCACCATCTTCGCGCCCAACTTGCGATGAAGCGCGTTAAGCGCAGTCTTCCTTAGTGTCTGGCCTTCTGCGGTAGAGGACAAATGTTTTCCCTTTCGACCTTCGGGTACGTTCACGGAGTCCGCCGGAGAGATAGGGCGAACCTTTAAGGTTAACATCCGCGTTTTACAGGGTCAATGAAGGCGGCCAATCAGTACCAGAGCAATTTGGAATAACACCAGCGGAAGCACACTGAACAACGATAAAACTCGTCATCCCGAGGGCCGTAAATGAGCAAGCGCTTTCTTCAGCTTGCGAGTAGGAACGAGGGACCTTGTGCTTGTCCTGCAACATCCTCACCTTTACTCTCTACTTGGAATGCGTAACCACCCCGTTTATCGCAAGGCCATCGACCATCGTCCCGTTGCCTCAACGCTAAAACCGCGTTAATCTGCCATTATGGCCAAAGAATTCATCTGTTCGATATGTGACCAGGCGGAACGGGCCTGCACTTGCAATAAGTATTGTGGACTTTGCCAGAGTCTCTATGAAGTCCGCCTGTGTGAAGATGGCACCTACTACTGCCGTCCCTGCCGCGAAGCCTGTGACCTTGAAGCCCAGGTCGGCGGCAAGAACTCCAGCTGGTAATCGATGCGTCCTAAGCCAGTCGTTGCATGATCCCTCGATTGTCCAATGTCCGATGACCGAATGTTCTAAGATAACCTCAGGGTGCCAACCGATCTGAGCAGCGCAGAATCCGCTCCGTCGCAAAAGGGGCGTCGGTCTCCAAGGCAGATCACCCGATCCCCCGATCTCCAGATCACCCCATCTGAAACCGCCCCATCTCAACTTCCTGCCTATTACACCGCTCTTCTCGCCCGTTATGGTCCGCAGAACTGGTGGCCTGCCCAGTCACGGTTTGAAGTCATCGTCGGCGCTTACCTGACGCAGAATACCAACTGGAGCAACGTTGAGAAGGCGCTGTTCAATCTCCGCCGCGCCCGCAAGCTTATGGTCGCCGGCATACGCAAAATGCCGATCGATGAACTTGAAGCACTGGTGCGACCATCTGGCTATTTCCGCCAGAAGGCGCGAAATCTGAAAACCTTTATCGCCTTCCTCGACCAGCAATACTCTGGTTCGCTCACCCGCATGTTCGCTCAGTCTACGGAAAAACTTCGAGCAGAGCTGCTGGCCTTGAACGGCATTGGCCCTGAAACCGCCGATTCAATCCTGCTTTACGCCGGGAACCATCCCGTGTTCGTTGTGGACGCCTATACCCGACGCGTGCTGCTCCGCCACGGCATCATCTATGAGAAAACCAGCTATGAAGAAATTCGTTCGATGATCGAACAGGCCATCAGCAACTCTGAAGCTGAGTCTCTCGTCGCGCAAAACGCAATCTCCGATCCACGTCACCCTGCTTCGCGCATGAGCAGCTCAGCTCGCAGCACCCTGGCCCAGCATTACAACGAACTGCATGCGTTGATCGTAAGAGTCGGCAATCATTATTGCCGCACAAAACCAATCTGCGAAGGTTGCCCTCTACAATCGTTTTTAAAAACTCCTAATGGAGCAACGGCCCAAGGTGCGCCTGAATCCTACTAGCAGGCAAACGAAACGCCTTGATGAAATTTCCTTGGGGGTACAACATGCTTTTGCTAATCGGTATAGTTCTATTCGTGCTTTGGATTCTCGGGTTCACGGCTTTTCACGTAGCCGGCGGCCTGATTCACCTGCTTCTGGTCTTTGCCGTGATCTCGATCATCTGGCATCTGGTCACCGGAAGACGCGCAACGGTCTAAGTTTGCGCTGAATGTTTGGATCAATCGATCTGTCTGGCCCGGGTATATTCGGGCCAGTTGTTTTTTAACCGCTCTGTTTGATCCTGCGGCTCGGCATTGAGCGCTACTCCGGCCACATGTCCAACGCCGTTTTGCTGAGAATCTGCTCTTTCACCGCAGCGGGCAGGGCCAGCGCCTGAAATTGGTCCAGATTCTGCTTGATGTCCGGAATTCCCGGGCTCGGCCAGTCTGTGCCGAATAGCGTTTTGTGCGCGATTTCCTCCAGCCGCGGAAAATACTTGAGCAAAATCTTTGGCGGGATTCCGCTGATGTCCAGGTGCACGTTCTTATGCCGCCGTAGCAGAAAGAATGCTGTCTGCATCCAGATCGGCCGGCCGCCGTGCGCCATCAGGATTTTCAGCTTGGGAAAATCCACCGCCACGTCGTCCAGATAAATCGGATCGCCGAATTTATTGCGCGCCGCCGGAAAAATCGACGTTCCCGTATGAATCATCACCGGTATCCCATTCGCCTCCGCCGCGCGATAGATCGTTTCCAGTTCTTTCACGCCATTCATGTAGTCATTGGCATAAAGCAACTGGTGCGGAGGATGGAGCTTGATCAGCCGTATTCCCAGACGCACCAGGTTGTCCATTTCGGCCTGCACATTGAGCGTGTGCCGCGGATGCACGCTGCCGCACGACAACAGCCGCTTGGGATCTTCCTTGCAGTAATTTGCCACCCACGGATTTACCTCGTGCGTGAAGCCCATCGTCTCCGGCGCAACGTAATTAATGAGCACCGCGCGCTCGATGCCAATGGAATCCATATACTTCAGCAGCGCTTTCGGCGACCGGCAGTACTCCAGGATGTCCTCATAATGGCCGCGCGCTTTCTTCATCACCTCAAGCGGCCCAGCCTTGAACATCTCGACGGGTTGAATATGGATGTGGCAGTCAGTGATGAGCATTTGTTTTTTAAATCCCGAACCCCCGATTAGTGAGGGAACCCTATCGCTACTTGGCTTTCAAAAGCATCACGAGGATTTATTATGTTCGGACAAAATTTCTTAGTTTGCGGCTAACACATTCTTAACAGCGGTAGGGTTCCCTCGCTACGCTCGGGATGAAACACACGCCATCACCGCCCGTTTCGCGTACACCTTCACAATCTCCCGCCGATACTCCGGCGTAAGCCCTGAAGTCGTCAGCGGCTTGGCCATTTTGGCCGCCAGTTCTCCGACCAGCAGAGCGACGTGCTCGTCAATCTGTTTGCCAATCAGCGCGTTCTCAGCGCCCTTCACCAGCAATGGCGCAGGATTTACCGCTGTAATCGCTACTCTGGCATTCTCCACCGGGCCGCCATTTTTCTTCAGCGCCACCGCCACGCCAGCCAGCGGATAATCAATCGACCCGCGAATGCGCAGCTTCATGTAGCTTCCTTTCCAGCCGGCAGATTCTTCCGGCAGGAAGACGCGAGTCAGCATTTCATTGCGCTCCAGCTTCATGCGCGCATCGCCCACGTTAGTGTAAAAATCCTTCAGCGCGACGCGCCGCAACCCCGCCGGTCCTGCGATCTCCACTTCGGCGCCCAAACACAGCAGCGCTGGAGGCGTATCTCCCGAAAAAGCTGCCCAGCAGAACTTGCCGCCCGGCGCCACGTGGCACAGGTCGCCATCTTTCTTGATGCAGAACCCGCATGAGCGCCGCCACTGCAATGACTGGTTGTACCAGACGCAACGCGTATCCAGGCAAATATTGCCGCCCAGCGTTCCCATGTTGCGCAAAATGGGCGACGCCACCGTCATCGCTGCCTCATGCAGCACGCGGTAGCTGCGCCGTATGAACTCGGAATCTTCAATCGCAGAGAGTGGCGTGAGCGCACCAATCTCCACGCCCGCGCCCGGGCGCACGTGGATTCCCTGGATCTCTTCAATTCCGCGGATATCCATCACATATCCCGGCGCAAACAACTTCTGCTTCATCGACGGCAACAGGTCCGTGCCTCCGGCCAGGATCGCCAAGTCACTGCCGTGCCGCGCCAGGTAATCAACTGCCTGCCGCAACGACCGCGGACGCAGAAATTTGAATGAAGGAAGGCTCATGGGTCTTTAAATCCACCACGGAGACACAGAGGCACGGAGAACAGCACAATCCGAGAAAAGAATCTTCCTGTTTCCGGTTAACGACATTCTCCGTAGTATCGAATCTTCAAGATTCATTTTGGTTTTCTCCGTGTCTCCGTGGTAGGTGTTTCATAGATCGCGTTGAGGATTCCGCCTTGACGGATCGTCCGCATGCCGCTGCGGCCCTTTACCTTTGAACCACAAAGACCCGCCGTGCTCACGAAACGTCGTAGGCGTCACAGGATCGTCGCCGCGCGTCATCTCCAGCGCCTTCTTCTCGGAATGTTTTGCTTTAATCGCCGCCAGCACGCGCTCCGGCGTAAACGGCGCTTCGCGCAGCCGCACGCCGACCGCATCATAGATCGCATTCGCGATCGCCGGAATCGTCGCCGCCAGAGAGCCTTCGCTCGCTTCCTTGGCACCGAACGGCCCTTCCGGATCGACCGATTCCACAATAATCGCCTCGATCTCCGGTGACTCCGTGGCCGAAGGCGACTTGTATTCCAGCATCCCCGGGTTCATCAGCAGCCCATCTTTCCACACCATTTCTTCCTGCATTGCCTGGCCAAGCCCCATCCACACAGAGCCAATGATCTGACCTTCCACCGACACCGGATTCAGCGCGCGTCCGCAATCATGCGCCGCCCAGACTTTGTGGACTGTGACTTCGCCGGTCTCTTCGTCCACCGTAACCTCAGCCACCTGCGCCGAATACGAATACGCCGGCGATGGCCCCACGCCCGCGCCTTTGAATGCGCCGCCGCGCGCATCTTTGGGCGGTGCATACGATCCCGTGCCCGTAAGCGCTCCGGTAAAGTCGATGGCCGAGACCACCGCTTCTTCAAAACTCATGCTGTCCTTGGGACCTTCTTCTTTGCGCTTTTGCTGCAGCGACCCTCGCAGGGTCTGCCCTTCCACACGCCCGCTCACTTCTCTAACGCTTCCACGCGGCGCATCGATCTTTTCCAGTATCTGCTCCGCATGCGCGCCGTTCGAAGCTGGCTCGGCCGTCCCACGTTTCCATACGCGATCATCACGCATCATTACGTCTTCCGGCGCACAGTTCATCTTTACCGCCGCCGCAGCAGCTATTTTCTTTCTCACATCCTGTGCCGACCGCAATGACGCATTGCCGTTCATAAACGTCACGCGGCTGGAATATGATCCAATATCGATCGGCGTCAAGTCGGTGTCGGCAGCAATGATTCGTATGCGTCCCAATCCGATGCCCAGAACCTCGGCCACAATTTGCGCCACCATCGTGTCCGAACCCTGGCCAATATCCGACGCGCCGGTATACACCACCACGCCGCCGTCACGATCAATTTTTATGTTCACCGTGGAATGCGGCATATCCGAACGAATAATACTGTTGGCCGCGCCGCTCACATAATGGCTGCATGCCATTCCCAAGCCGCGCGCCGGCGGCAGCTTGCTGCGACGTGTGTGCCAGCCTGATCTCTCCACCACTTTCTCAATGCACTCCGGCAGGCCGTAACTTTGCACACGCAGGTTGTTCACCGTAATACATGGCGGCTTCAGCAAGTTGATGCGACGAATCTCCGCCGGATCAATATCCAGCTTCGCAGCTATCTCATCCAACTGGCTCTCAAACGCAAACCGCACGTTGACCGTGCCATGCCCGCGCATCGCGCCGCATGCCGGCTTGTTCGTCAGCACGCGATAGCCGTCATACTTGATGTTGGGAATGTCATACAGCGCGCCCAGTAACGCCCCGGAATAGAGGATCGTCACCACGCCGTAAGAACAATATGCGCCACCATCCTGGATCACTTTTGCTGCGACAGAAGTCAGGCGCCCATCCTTCTTCGCACCGATCTTCATATCAATGATCGTGCGCGGCCGCCCGCGATGCGCCCAGAAAACTTCTTCGCGTGAGTAGGTGATCTTCACCGGCGCTTTGGCTTTGCGCGCCGCCACCGCGGCAATAATCTCCAGCGGAATCACTTCGCTCTTGCCGCCAAATCCGCCACCCACCAGCGGCTTGATCACGCGTATCTGCTGCATCGGCATCTCCAGCACAATGGAGAGTTTGTGCTGCAAATAATACGGCACCTGTGTTGACGACCACACCGTTAGCCGTCCCGGCTGCCCGCTCTGTGAATCGATTTCAAATTGGGCCAGTGTGCAATGCGGCTCCATTGCCGCATGCGTCACCTCGCCCGCAATGTACCGATGCTCCGCCACCACGTCAGCCTCGGCAAATCCCTTCTCTGGATCGCCAAACGAGTGGTGATAATCTTTCTCAATATTGTTCGGCCGCTGCGGATGGATCCATTCCTTCTCCGCCTTCATCGAATCTTCCGGATCAAACCACGCCGGCAGCTGCTCATACTCCACTTCAATCAATTCCAGCGCGCGCTCCGCAATCGACTCCGACGTCGCCACCACGCAAGCGACGTTATCACCCACGTACCGCACTTTCTCGACTGCCAATGCCGTTTCATCATGTCCCACCGGCAGGATGCCATACTTATTCGGCGCATCCGGGCCAATAACAACGCAGACCACGCCCTCAACTGCTTCAGCTTTCGAAAAATCGATGCTCTTGATCCGCGCGTGCGGATACGGCGAATGCAGGATCTTGCCCGTCAGCATCCCCGGCACTGACAGATCGTCCGTGTACTTGCCCTGCCCCGTGGTCTTGCCCGCCGAATCGACGAGCGCGACGCGTTTTCCGATTACTGAAAATTCAGACATATTTTCCTTCATTTGAAGGTTTTCTCCGTGTCTCCGTGCCTCCGTGGTGGGTTTAATGGTTGTTCTGCTCCGCCTGTATCGCCGCCTTGATCGCCTGATACATCTGCGTGTATCCCGTGCAGCGGCACAAATTCCCGCTCAGCGCGTGCTTGATCTCTTCTTCACTCGGCTCGGGATTACGGTCCAGCAGAGCCTTCACGGTGACCATAAATCCTGGCGTGCAGAAACCGCATTGCGCACCGCCCCAGTCGCCATAGGCTTTCTGGATTGCCGCCAGCGCTCCGTGATCGGCGATTCCCTCCACTGTCGTAATGTCCGGTCCGTCGTTTTCGTCCGACGCACAACTCATGGCCAGCATGGTGCAACTGAGTGTCGGGACGCCATCCACCAGCACCGTGCACGCGCCGCATGAGGAATCGTCACACCCGCGCTTTGACCCGGTAAAATCCAGTTCCTGGCGCAGAACGTCCAGCAGCAGTTCGCTCGGCTCTATGGCGAGCTCATGCTTGCGTCCGTTCACGCGAAGTTCGATTAATTCCTTTTTCATGTTTTCCGAAGTCCCGAACCCGCCGGTGTTGCGGGTGAGGGATCGCTACCCTCTTTGCAAATCTGCCCATCAACCAAGTGGCGTTCTACCTAGCTTAACTCCAAACTCTTCACTTCGCTTTACGTGCCGCCATGCTTCTGGCTGCCAACCCTCGTGGCTGTAACGTTCCCTCTATTCGCTCGGGATTCCACAAATTCCCCTTGCGTCCTTCGCGCCCTTTGCGGTGAATCTTTCAGTAGCCGAAGTCGGTGGGAGCCGCATACGCATGCTGTTTCACGCCCAGTTCTTCCACCCTTGCCACACCTAGCTGCTTCGCGTACTCGCCACGGTCAGCCACTCCGCTCACCCAGCGCTGCGCCCACGCGTTGAAATCGCCCCGAGTCTTGGTTTCCGCGTGATATTGCTGGAAAAACGCGTCATCTCTCTTATAGTAGCCCTGCACCGGCGACGGATGCGCGCCCAGCGGACACTCCACCACGGCTGTTACCAGAAAGCCGGGAATCACCGTGCGGTTAGGATCGCTCGAAATCACGTCTTCGGGCACGATTTCCTCCGCGCAGACAATCACTTTCTTCGCCGCGCGAACGCCTTCCAGCATCACGCCAAAATTCCCCCAGCAATGCGCGTTGCCGTGCTTGTCCGCCCGTTGCAGATGGACAATCGCCACGTCCGGCACCAGCGCCCGTACCGCCAGCAAAGTCTCTTTCGGCTCAAACGGAGAAATAATCTGGTAGAAAAAATGATTTCCCTTAGGCACGTCGCTGCCCATCGCAGTCCGCGTCGGCAGAAATGGCACCCCCATCGCTCCTGCCTGCAACGCCAGCGCCAGCGTGAAATTCGTCATGTTAAAGACGCGCAGCTTCTCACCTGGCTTGCCCGGATTCTCCACCTCAGTGGCGTGGCGGAAGTTATACGCCGATCCCATCATCACGTTGCCCACCCAGGCCGCCACCACTTCTTCCACGCATCCGGCGCCAATCATCTGGTCAAACAAAATGTCGGAGATCGGCCCAATCAGCCGCAGCCCGTGCTTTTTCTGGCGGATGATCTCGTGTCCCGCGGCAAAGGGGATCATCTGTTCCATCTGTAGACCGAGCGCAACGCTCGCTCCGTCAGGAACGTGCTCCGCAATCGCCTGCCGCATTGTCATTTGTTTCGACATTCTTCTGAAATCCTTTTAGTGGGTAGGGTTTTCAATTTCGGCGATTTTGGCAATCTTGGCAATTCTGGTAATCATGCCTACCCCCTCCCCCGGGTCAACCCCGAAAAATAAGGACTTACGCGATTCAACCCCGGGGTTACCCCCAAACAAGCACTCTTAACTTGCTTTCCGGGGCGAGTTTTTGGCCCTCTCCACAAATCCGTATAAACATATGAAATAAAACGACTTATGTTAGCAAAATAGCATCGTCAAGTCAATCAAAATGATATGCTTCTTGCCAGGATAATAGTTAGGCCGCGAGGCCTGTGGCCGCCGAGCGGGCTGCAAAAGGAGCAGACAGAGTTCTGCCAAAGGAAAAAGTCGCTGGCGGTTTGGAGCGCAGCGACAGAATAAAATGAAACGCCTGCGTTGGTTTCTCTTATTAGCCGTCATTATCCTGGTCGCCGCTGGTTCTGCCCTGCCCGGTATCGTCGAGCGTCGATTCAACCGCACGCGCCACGCGCCGCCTTATCAGCCATCCGTTCAGGCCCAGGCTTTGCACCGTACGCTCACCGTCGCAGACCTCCACGCCGACAGCCTGCTCTGGGGACGCAACCTCCTGCGTCGCAGCAGCCGAGGCCACATCGACGTGCCGCGCCTTGCCGAAGGCAACGTCTCCATCCAGGCATTTACGGTTGTCACCACCTCGCCGCGCGGCCTCAATATCTATAAGAATTCAGACTCAACGGACATGATCCGTTACATCGCGATGTTTGAAGGCTGGCCTCCGCGCACATGGAACAGTCCCAAACAACGCGCTCTCTATCAGGCTGCGCGCTTGCAGAAATTCGCCGACCGATCCAAAGGCTCGCTCGTCATCCTGCGCACGCGCCAGGATCTGAAAAACTTTCTCACCACCCGTGCTTCCACTCATGCTGTCGCCGGATTTCTTGGTACTGAAGGCGCGCAGCCTCTTGAAGGCCGCCTGGAAAATCTTGATGAGCTTTATGCCGCGGGTTTCCGCATGATGGCCCCGACTCACTTCACTGACACGGCCATCGCCGGCGCCGCCGCGGGCATGAAAAAAGACGGCCTCACCGATCTTGGCCGCCAGTGGGTCCGTGCCATGGAATCTCATCACATGCTGATCGATCTGGCCCACGCGTCGCCCGCCACGCTGCGCGACGTCACGGCCATGGCCACGCGTCCGCTGATCGTCTCGCATACCGGCGTGAAAAGCACCTGCGACAATCCGCGCAATTTATCTGACGATGAACTTAGTGCCGTCGCCCGCACCAATGGCGTGATCGGCATTGGCCTGTGGGACACGGCAACTTGCGGCTCGGACGCGCGTGCCACCGCCCACGCCATTCACTATGCCGTAAACATTGTCGGCTCTGATCACGTTGCGCTCGGCTCCGATTTCGACGGCGGCGTCACCACGCCCTTTGACTCCAGCGGCTGGGCCCTCCTCACCGACGCCCTGCTTCAGGAAGGTTTGTCCGAGCAGGATATTCACAAGATTATGGGAGAAAACGTGGTGCGAGTTTTGCTGGAAGTTTTGCCGTGATGTTTTATCCCGAGCGGTGCGAGGGAACCCTATGCTATAGGATCTCTTCTGCACTGGGCGCTTTCCCTAATTCGAGGACTATAGTGTTTGCCAAATCGGCGTAGCCAGCAGTCTGGAAGAGAGTAGGGCTCCCTCGCCCGCAGAACCGGCGGGTTCGGGATTTCAGAAAATTACTTTCCCTTCCATACCGGCTTCCGTTTCTCCATCCACGCAGCGATTCCCTCTTTCACATCTTCCGTCTGCATCAGCTCTTCCAGATAAATCTTCTCTGCCCGCGTCAGTCCCTTGTCCAGATGCATGGAGTCCCACGCATAAAAGGCCTTCTTGGCCACCGCCAGCGCCGCCGGACTCAGCTTCAACAAGTGATCGACTGTGCGCTGGATCGCCTGCTGCAACCCGCCTTCTGAATGCGCCTCATTCGCCAAACCCCACGCGGCGGCTTCGTCACCGCTGAAGGTCCGCCCGGTAAAAACCAACTCGGCCGCACGTTTCTGGCCCACCAGTGCAGCCAGCGCCGCACACGCCACTGGTGGATAGCATCCCAGCGTGATCTCAGGAAATCCCCACCTGGCATCGGGCGTGGTAAAGCATATGTCACAAACCATGGCCAGCTCAGCTCCGCCACCCAGGCACACGCCGTGAACTTCCGCAATCGTAATCTTGGGAAATTTGGTCAGAGCGAGAATCAGACCGTGAAATTTCTGCAACATAGTTCGAATCAGGTCCGGTGTGTGCACCGCCACATCGACGCCGGCAGAAAATCCGCGCTCCCCGCCGCTGATAATGACGACGGAAATTTCCCTGCGCTGCTCGAGCTGTTGCAACGCCGCCAGCAACTCGTCCATCATCTGGAAATCGATCACATTGAGCGGAGGATGCGCGAGCGTGATGCGGGCGAGCTGGCCGCGGACATCGATGGCTAATCGGTTCGTTGACGTGGCAGGTGTGGAAGAAATCGTCATAGGTTTTTCAATTTCGGCGATTTTTGGCAATTTTGGCACTTCTGGCAATTTTTCTTCGCAAACTTGACGTTTCTCGCCACTACAGGGCTCCCTCGCTTCGCTCGGGACGAGCAGAAAGCTAGCTCGTCCAGAACCCCTTCGTATCGTACTCGCGGATCGCCTTCAACTCGTCGGCGTTCGGCTCCGGCGTCGGCTTCACGTCATTACCGACCTTCAGCTTCCATCCCGTATTTTCCAGCACATCGTCCACGCTCACCCCTGGATGACAAGTAGAAAGAAACGCCTCTGCATCGTCGCCGAAACGCAGCACGCATTTACTAGTGATCACCGCCGAAGGCCCGCCGCGCGGAAGGCCCACGCGCTTGCGCCATCCCGCGCCGTCGCCGTTTCCCGGACTGGTAATGTAATTTACCTTTTCAGGCAAACGATGCTTCCCGTGCTCAAGCAGCGAAACAAACCGTTGCGCCATCGACGCAATATCGCACGCGCCGCCCGACCCCGGCAGCCGGACCATTCCATTCTTCCCCTGCACCTGCGTCGAGTTCAGGTTGCCGTATTTGTCCACCTCCGCCGCACCCAGAAAGCCCAGGTTCACCCTGCCCGATTGCAGAAGGCTCATCACCTCCAGCATGCCCAGGCATTGCGTGGCGCCCTTGATGTTCGGAGGATCGGCCATGGTGTAAATCAACTCGGGGGAAGGCGTGGAGCGGATCACGCCATTCTCAAACAGTCCGATAGCGTTGGGTGCGTGCGTCTTCTTGGCAACAACAAATGCAATCAGCGGCAGCCGCATGCCGACAAAGACCACTTCGCCGTCTTTGATCTCGCGCGCGGCCGCCACGACCATGAGTTCGTTGAGTGTGTATTGCATTTGTTTTTTCTGTAATCCCGAATCCCGCGCAGCGGGTGAGGGACCCCTATTCCCTCAAATACTGCATCGAGATCATAACAACAGAAATAGAGATCGCGGGTCTTGCATTCATTTTTTCAAGACAATGGCAATCCCCTCACGCTTCGCCTTCGCTAAAACAAGAGGGCCGCCGAAGCAGCCCCGTGCTTAATTGCGTGAGCTAATTGCTAAGTGCTAATTGCTAATTGCTGCTTTACTGCACCGCGTTCAGCGCGCTCTTCCGTACTTCGCCGATCGTGAGCAGCGGGTCCTTTGCGCCGGTCTTGGGCGCAATCCATTTCTTTTCTGAGCCGATAATGTCCATCAGCAGCTTCTTGTCCGCCGCCGTGGGCAGCCAGGTGTCAATCTGCTGCTTATATTCCTTTTCGTCCATCGGCTGGCCCGTTTGGGGGTGGAACATCTGGTTCTTCCAGCGGCCAATCATGCGGTTGAACTGTATGTTAGGGCAATAAAGCTCGGTGCTGCCCGGGCGCTGCCCGGCGCTGATGCGCCTGACCAGTTGCACGCATTCGTCGCGATACAGATGCCGGTTGTAATCGTTCAGGTTCTCCAGATCAGGCGTAGTTTCGTTCTTCAGTTCGTCGTAGCGGCCTTTCAGCCCCCACGTGTAAGCCCATTGCGCTGAAGATGAATGGTCCGTGCCGAACAAATCATAAGCGCTGGAAATCCACTTGTTCAGATATTTCTGCATTAGCCATCCCGGGACCACACCGGCTTCGGCGATCCGCGCCAGCCCGGTGTTGCCCGTGCCCATGTGGAAGGCCTCTTCGCGCAACATGTAGCTCATCGACCGTCCCAGCGGAGCAAAGGCCGAGTACTTCAGCATCTGCAGCTGAAATTTTCCGTCGCGATCGATGAAGTCGGTAAAGGCAAAGAAGTCCAGCCAGTTATCGCACTCTTCGTTGAACGATCCCAGCAGGCGCTTGTTCTCATACGCCTTGCGCTCCAGCATCTTCTGCGCTTCCACTTTGCCTGTGGTGCCGAAGTGATCAATCAGCAGCGCGCACATCTGCCAGCCATGGCGCATCTCCTCAATCATCACGCGCGTGAGCGACGAGCGATCGTAATCGCTGGGCGCTGTCTCAAACAGGTAGCGCTGCTGCTCCACGCTGGCAAATTCCGTGTCGCCCTGGTAGACGATCAGGTTCATCAGCGCGTCGCGCATGTTCTGCGTCGGGATTTGGCGGACGTTCTCCCACTTATTGCGGCCCTTGTAATAGCCGAAAGAAATTTCGTTGGTCTCAATCGCGCCATACAGAGTATCGAATTTAAAATTGCGGATGTCGTCGTGATTGACGCCGATTTCCTCGCGCCAGCCCTTGAACAACCCTTCCCAATCACTGAACGACCCAATCTTCATTACTTTTCCCGGCATGTGTAAAGCTCCTGGCGGCTAGCTTTTAGCTGGCTAGCACGTCATTGTTGGGTTTGTTTTTTGCTAGCAGCCAGCGGCGCTGCTCACAAATTCATCCAGACCGATTTCAACTCGGTGTAATGTTCAATCGCGTGCATTCCCAGCTCGCGCCCAAAGCCTGACTGCTTGTAACCGCCGAAAGGCAGGGCCGCATCCATCACGCCATAGGTGTTGATCCAGACGGTTCCCGCTTTCAGTCGGCGCGAGAGCTGGTGCGCTTTCTTGATGTCATTTGTCCAGACCGCAGCGGCCAGGCCATAGACATTTTTGTTCGCCAATTCGGCCACCTGTTCGATGTCATCAAAGGTCAGCGTGGCCAGCACGGGGCCAAAAATTTCTTCCTGGGCAATCTTCATGTCGTTATTCACGCTGCCAAAGATCGTCGGCTCAACGAAATATCCATGATCGCCATTGACCTGCGCTCGCTTGCCGCCGGCCAACAGCTTTGCGCCTTCGTTCTTTCCCGTCTCGATGTAGCTAAGCACGTTCTGCATCTGCTTTTCGCTGACGATTGCGCCGAGCCTGGTCTTCGGATCCAGCGGATCGCCCAGCCGGATCTTCTTCGATCCCTCCACCAGCTTGGTCACGAACTCGTCTTCAGCTTTCTTCTCGATAAACAGGCGCGAACCGGCGCAGCATACTTCACCTTTGCCATAGAAGATCCCGTTCAGAGCGCCTTTGACCGCCGAATCCATTTGCGAATCGGCAAAAACAATATTTGGCGACTTGCCGCCCAGCTCCAGCGTGACGCGCTTGAGCGTGTCTGCCGAGCTGCGCATAATTTCTTTGCCAACCGAGGTCGATCCGGTGAAAGCAATCTTGTCCACACCTGGATGCTTCACCAGAGCCGCACCGGTTTCAGGGCCGCCGGTAACAATGTTCAGCACTCCGGCAGGCAATCCGGCTTCAAGCGCTAGTTCGCCAAAGCGCAAAGCTGTCAGCGGTGTCTGCTCCGCGGGCTTCAGTATGACCGTGTTGCCGCAAGCCAGCGCCGGCCCCAGCTTCCAACTCGCCAGCAGCAGAGGAAAATTCCAGGCAACTATAGCGCCCACCACGCCCACGGGATCGCGCAGCGTGTACGTGAAAGCGTTGCTGAAGGTGTTGACGGTCTCGCCGTGAATCTTTGTGGCCCATCCGGCGTAGTAGCGGAAAACGTCGGCCACCATTGGCATGTCCACGTAGCGCGACTCAAAGATCGGCTTGCCATTATTCAGCGTTTCCAACTCGGCGAGCTCTTCAATGTTTTTCTCGATCAAGTCCGCGATGCGCCACAAAATCTTGCCGCGTTCGCTGGCGGACATCTTGCGCCAAGGGCTGTTGATATCATCAAACGCCTTGCGTGCCGCCGCCACTGCCTGGTCAACGCCGCTGGCGCCGCCTTCGGCCACCTGCGTCAGCACCTCTCCCGTTGCGGGATTAAAGGTGTCAAACGATTTGCCCGAACCTTCCGACCATTTGCCGTCGATAAGCAGTTTACCGGGTGAAACCTTTGCTTTTGTTGCTGTGATCATGAGTTTTTCAATCCCGAGCGAAGCGAGGGATCGCTACCCTCGCGTCGCTCTCAAGGTTCATTGATTAAGACTAAACAGTTTGGTCGCAATCGAACAGGATTGCTTCCGCTAATCAGCGAGGAAGCTCATAGGGATCCCTCGCTACGTTCGGGATGTTAGCGAGCCTTAAACGTTGCCGGCCGCTTCTCCACGTACGCAGCCAGACCTTCCTTTGCGTCGTCGCTGGCGAATAGGCGCTGTTGTAGTTCGCGCTCAATGGCCAATGCCGATTCCATTGGGACTTCCCAGCCGCTCTGCACCGCGCGCTTGATGTTGCCCACGGCTTTTGCGGCTTTGTTCGGCGGGGTGAACTGGCGCGCATACTCCATGATGTTTTCCATGAAATTGTCGCGGTCGTAAATATCGTTGATGATACCCATGTCCTTGGCTTCCTCGAAGCTAAAGGTGTTACCTGTGACCATCAATTCAATCGCTTTGCTCTTGCCCACCATGCGGCTCAGGCGCTGTGTGCCGCCGGTGCCGGGCAGGACTCCCAGGTTAATTTCCGGCAATCCAATCTTGCCCGCGTCTTTGCGTGCGATACGGATATCGGCGGCCATCGCGATTTCCAGACCGCCGCCCACGCAATGTCCATTGATCGCGGCGATCACCAGTTTGGGCGTGTGCTCCAAACGCAGCAGCATTTCATTGGCATGCAGGCAGAAGTAATACTTGAAAGTCGGGTCGACGCTGGAGAGCATCTTGATATTGGCTCCGGCGGAAAAGAATTTGTCTCCCGCGCCGGTCAACAGCAGCACGTATACGTCGTTGTCCATGCGCGCTTTCAGAATGGACTCATCCAGCTGCCGGTTCATTTCGTAGGTGTAAGTATTTGCCGGCGGATCGCTCAGTTCAATGATCGCTATGCCGTCTTCAACGCGATAGTTCACCAGTGTCTTGGTTTCGGTTGCTGTGGTTGTCGCCATGGTTCAAGAGCTCCTTATGAATTTCGAATCTTTATCTTTGGTCTTTCGAATCTTGATCTCTCGGGGACGCCGGTCAGGCGTTCGCCTTTGCAGTTTTTCGCTTGGTTTTACCGGGGTTGAGCACGCCGCGCAAAAACAGGTTGCTCATCTCCTCGGCCATGGCTCCGGCATCCAGGTCAACGCGTGGGTTATGCCAGGTGTAGATCCAGTTGATCATGCCAAAGAGTCCCAGCACTGCAAGCCGTCCGGAAAATTGTAGTCCTTTTTCGCGTCCCAGATCTTCCAGCAGGTCCAGGCAGATTTTGTAATACTCGCGCTTGATCGCCCGAATTTCCGCGCCACGGCCATTCTTCAGCGTGTCGTCTTCGTGCGTCAGGACTTTCATGGCTTCTTTGTTCGCCAGGAAGTATTCCAGGTGATTTTCGATAAAGATGCGCACCCGCTCTTCCGCGCCCTTGGCGTCTTTCAATCGTTCCTGCAGGCGCTCAATGATGGTGCGGAAAGTATGTTTCTGGATGAGATAGAGCAGGTCTTCCTTGGAATCAAAATAATGATAGAGACCGGCCAGTGACATTCCGGCGGCCCGGGAAAGGTCCCGCATGGAAGCGCCTTCATATCCTTTTTCACAAAAGATGTGTGCAGCATGGTGCAGCAGTTTGGCCAGCCGGCGGTCAAAGCGGGAATCCACCACTTCGTCGCCGTTCCCAGCGGCAAAACGGCCCTTGCGACCGTTGTGCGGCTCGCCGGGCAGCCGGGTTTCCATATTCTGCAAAGCCATAAAGTGAGGTTACCGAACGTTCGTTCGAATCTTTATTATGCCGTACGGTTGCCTGCGCAGTCAATTTGCGGATCTCGGTTTTACCAGCGTGTCGGCGGCCACGCAGACGTCGTCTTAATTACCGGCCAATCCAGGATGCGCTGCCGATGGCAGCCAACGCGCTGAGCCACCACATTCAATTGCATTTGCTTATATTTTTACCCGCCATCACAGCCACTATATGAAGTAAGCGGACTACATTCACAGACGGAACCAGGCGCTCGATTCCCCGAGCTTCCATTCTTTCGATCCCGCAGTTAAAACGCGCACAAGCTTTTCATTTTTGAGCCGGTAGGGGCGCAGTTCCGTCGTGTGTTTGGGCACGGATCGTTTGAGAAAGTTGTTCCATGCGGGTCGCAGCGACTGTCAGATAACCAGAGCCGAAAAATTCAAAAAGACTTTCGACGGTGGACTGAGAAACCTCAAATCTAGCAGCTTGGTCCCCTCCCAGGAGAGATACAAAATGAAAACGCAAAATTACAAGAACTTACTTAATCCGGTGGCCAGGTTAACGTCCATTTTTACGCTAGCAGCACTCCTAGCATTAGCTTCAGGCTGCGGTGGCGGCGGATCATCCATCGCCGGCGCTACGCCAACCCCAACACCTGGCGCCGGGAGCTGCCTCCGCACAAGTCCGCTTCGGTGATGCGCCTGCCGACAGCGTGATTGCCTTTGAAGTGTCCGTATCTTCATTGTCACTCACGCCCGCTGGGGGCGGAGCAGCGGTTTCTGTCGCCGTCCCGGCCAGCAACCGCATTGAACTGACGCACGCTTCCGGAAAATTTGAGCCATTCATCGCCGGTAATCTGCCTCTGGGCACGTTCTCTGCGGCGAACCTCACCTTGGTCAATTCCGAACTCACATTCCTGAGCAGCACCGGAACCGCAGTCCACATTAATGGACCGGCCAGCTCTTCGATTAGTGTGCCCCTTAGCCCGAACCTAACGATTGGCAGCAGTCCGCTCGTCCTGAATATTGACGTCAACGTCGGCGCTTCAGTCACCACTGCGGGGGGCGTAGTCAACGGAATCGCCTTTACTCCATCCTCTTTCAACATCACATCCAAAGCGCCCGGCGTAGCCGGAAACCAGCAGGATGATGACGGCGAGATCGAAGATGTCCAGGGAACAGTGACTGCCGTGAACGGATCCAGTTTCACCTTCAAGGTTGGCCAGACCGGGTCGTCCATGACCTTCACCACCGATGCAACCACGCAATTCAAGGATGGAGTCACCAGCGTTGCCAGCCTGCTCAACCAGGTTGTAACCGTGGAAGGTTTCACCAAATCCGATGGCAGCTTGTTCGCCAAGGAAATCGAAGGGCTGGAGAGCAATACGGGAGCGGAAGCTGAAGGCTTAATCACCGCCATCAGCGGAACCACGCTAACAGTAACGGCACAGGACGGCATCGGCAATGGCTTTGACGACACCAAAATCGGCGCTATCTTTTAGCGTGAACATTGCCGGGCTTAACGCCAGCAAATTCCGCGTAAAAGCCGGCAACGGTTTCGGCGGCGGCCTTCCCAGCGCCACTTTCCCCTTTAGCGCTACGACCATCCACCAGGGTCAGCGCATTGAAGTTGACACCGACGTGGCGATGCCACCAGCGAACGGCGCCATCAACCCGGACAAAGTCAACCTGCAGCAGCAAGGCGTTTCCGGCGTGGTAGCGAATGCCGCAGCCAGCACCTTTGACATCAATCTGGCCACGGATTCGGCCCTGAGAACCATCTCCGGACAGACCGTGGTGCACGTAACCAAAACCTCTTCCACCGATAGCCGCGTTACCGTGGCCAACGGCGGCAGCGTCCAGGTACGCGGCTTCCTGTTCTGGAACGGAACTTCGTGGCAGATGATCGCCCGCCGCATCCGCTAACAGAAATCAACTTAGCACGCTCCTCATTGGCCGCATCCTTAACGGGTGCGGCCGTTTTTTGTCTGAGGCTCTTTGGCAGGCAGGTATGGTTTTGGGACGTGATGTTTATTGGTTGGGCGCTAAAAGAAAAGGGAGTGGGCAAACGCGTTGCGCCGGGCGCAGATCCCGGGGCGAGGATCGTCCCTGATCGTGCGTCACGCATCATTTTGATAGTGATCGGAAAGCGCGCAGCAGCTTTTCCTACCAGGCTTGCTGCGCTGTTGGCCTGTTACCAGCGCGGTTCGCGAGGCTGGCGCGCATGGCCGGAATAGTCATCCCTGCCACCGCCTCCTCCGCCGCGACCGCCACGATCCACTTTCGGCCGCGCTTCATTCACGGTAAGCGCTCGCCCGCCGGAATCTTTGCCGTTCAGAGCGGTAATGGCTTTTTCCGCTTCTTCATTATTCGGCATTTCCACAAACCCAAAGCCGCGTGATCTTCCAGTGGCTCGGTCCGTCACCACCGTCGCGCTGTCAACAGTTCCGAATGGCGCAAAGAGCGACCGCAACTCGTCTTCGGAAAGGCTGAAGGAAAAGTTACCTACAAAAATCTTCTTCATGGAAGTCCTTTTACAAGAGTTAAAGATGGTTCTCAGCAGAAATAGGCAGGCACTAACAGGCGACGTGTCTATCAGAGTCGAGGACGGAGGAATCATAGCAGGTAAACAGGTCACACTCCACCGGAAACCCGAAAAGCCGGAGCGCGTGGATCCGCCTAATCCAATCGTCTGATGTCAGACATAGCATAAGAGGAGTTTTGCGATAAAGAAGTAAAGTCCGGTATCGAGCTTCATCATTCGCCAAGCAAGGAAATCGGCAGACATCCTCAATTGGCTTCCCGCAATCTTATCTTGGTTACTCTCAATAATTCCCCGCCCCCGATGAGGACCTTATGCCACATTTTGTTAGAGATATTCAAGAGATCCGGCAGCGCGCCATTCACAAGATGGAGGATGGAGCCGTAACCGAAAGTTATCAAGGCGACGTAACTAAGACAATTGAAATCCTGAATGAAGCCCTGGCCACCGAGATTGTCTGCGTGCTGCGTTACATGCATCATTACTTCATGGCCACCGGCGTCCACGCCAAGAGCGTCGCCGGTGAATTCAAGGAACATGCCGACGATGAGCGCGAGCACGCTGACTCGCTCGCGGAGCGAATCCAGCAACTCGGCGGCAAGCCAAATTTCGACCCCAAGGGCCTGCTGGAGCGTTCCATTTCTCAATATGTTGAAGGTGAAACCCTGGCGGATATGATCCGTGAAGACCTGATCGCCGAACGCATGGTGATTGAGGTTTATCAGAAAATGGTCCGCTATTTCGGTGACAATGATCCCACCACACGCATTCTGGTGGAAGAGCTTCTGAGAAAGGAAGAAGAGCACGCCAGCGATTTATCTGACCTGCTCTACATTGCCAACCCGGAAACCGGCAAATCGGAAGGCGAGGACCCTGGCGCCGATCCTTTGCACCTCGAAGGCGGCAAATCGCGCGAACGGACAGAGGGCGAACTGAAAAAGGGCCGCAATAAACCGGCAGCGTAACAAAAAGCACTCAGCTATTAGATTCAGCCGGAACGATCCCACCGCAAAGGACGCGAAGAACGCAATGGTTGCAAAAAATCCACCAAATCTCTTCGCGACCTTTGCGTCCGTTGCGGTGAATTGTTTTGGCTATTTACCAATTGCCAATTGCTAGTTGCTTATTCCCAACTGCGTCAGTATGAAGGCGTAATCGAACGCAATCTCCTTCAAGTGGTCATACCGTCCAGACGAGCCGCCGTGGCCGGCGGCCATGTTGGTTTTGAGCAGAAGGACGTTTTTATCGGTCTTGAGCGTGCGCAGCTTGGCCACATATTTGGCCGGCTCCCAGTACATCACCTGGCTGTCGTTGAATGAAGTTTTCACCAGAACTGCGGGATAAGCGCCTTTCTTCAAATTGTCATACGGTGAATACTTCACCATGTAATCGTAGGCGGGCTTCTCATTGGGATTGCCCCACTCTTCATACTCTCCCACGGTAAGAGGCAACGATGCGTCCAGCATCGTATTCATCACATCGACGAACGGCACGTGCGAAACTACCGCTTTGAAAAGATCGGGGCGTAAATTCGTAACCGCGCCCATGAGCAATCCGCCCGCCGATCCGCCTTCAATCGCGATCTTCTCACGCGAACCGTATTTGTTGGCCACCAAGTATTCCGTGCAGGCGATAAAGTCAGTGAACGTGTTCATCTTGTTCATCATCCTGCCGGCATCGTGCCAGGGCTTGCCCAGGTCACCGCCGCCGCGGATGTGCGCAAAAGCCATCACCACGCCGCGATCCAGAAGCGAGAGCCGGCTCGAGCCAAACGTCACTGGCAGAATCACCCCGTAAGACCCGTACGCATAAACATAAAGCGGGTTGGACCCATCAGCCTTCTTCAGGTCTTTGCGGTACACCAGAGAGACGGGCACCTTCACGCCGTCTTTGGCCGTGGCCCACACCCGCTCAGATTGGTATTTCGATGGGTCATAGCCACCCGGCACTTCATTCTGCTTCAGCAGCGTCGACGCATGTTTTTCCACGTCGTAATCAAACACAGACGCAGGCGTAACCAATGACTGGTAGGCGTAACGCAGTTTGTTCGTCTTGTACTCGCGATTTGTCTGCACAGAGGCCGTGTACACCGGCTCCGGGTACGTGATGCGCTGCTTGTCGCCACCGGCAAACTTCACGATCGTGAGTTGCGGCAGTCCATTCTCGCGCTCTACCAGCGTATAGAAATCTTCAAAGACCTCTATGTCATTCAGCATTACGTCAGGCCGGACGGGAAGAATTTCCTTCCAGTTCTCTTTTCCCGGCGCGCTCACCGGAGCTGTCACCAGCCGGTAGGTCCGGCCTTTGTCATTTGTGCGAATCAAGAACTGGTCGCCATGATGGTCCGGATAATATTCCACTTCCTGCTGGCGCGGAGCTACCAGTTTCCAATCACCCTTGGGATCGGAAGCATCAAGGAACCGCGCTTCAGAGGTGGTGTGGCTGCTGATCACAAGAAAAATGTATTTGTTGCTGCGCGACTTGAACGCTCCCACGGTAAAGCGCTCATCTTTTTCTTCGTAAACCAGCTCGTCTTTGCCCATCGGCGTTCCAAGCGTGTGCCGGTAAAGTTGGTATTGCCGCTTGGTCTTGTCTTCTTCCACCGTGTAGAAAAGCGTCTTGTTGTCATTGGCCCAGGCCACTGAGCCAATTTTGTCGGCGATGGCTTCAGAGTCTTTCCCGGTCCGCAAATCGCGCACGCGCAACTTGTATTGGCGAAAGCCCGTGTTGTCAGTGGAATAGGCCAGCAGGTTGCCGTCATCGCTCACATCATAGACGCCCAGCGACATGAAGGGCTGACCCTTAGCCAGCTCATTCTGGTCCAGTGTAGTTTCTTCCGCAGCCTCCAGGCTTCCCTTTTTGCGGGCAAAAATTGGATACTGCTGCCCTTTCTCCCAGCGCGAATAATAAAAATAACCACCGTCCTTATAAGGGACGTTTACGTCGGTTTCCTTGATGTGGCTGACCATCTCGTCATAGAGCTTCTGCTGGAGCGCCGCAGTGGGTTTCATCACGCCTTCGGCGTAAGCATTTTCCGCCTGAAGATACTGCGCCACCTCGGGATTCGATTTGTCGCGCAGCCAGTGGTAGTTGTCCACCAGCTTGCCGCCGTTGATGTCATTTTCCGTGGGGACGGACTTGGCCACTGGAGGCGGTGGAGGCGCCGGCGCTGTGGTCGCGCCGTTAGCGGTTTTATCTTCGGATTTATTTTGGGCGTTCAGAAATGTACTCATGAGGAGAAAAAGGATAACCACTGATTTTTTCACAAATCCGCCTTTTGCGAGTGGAGGTACCGGGATTGGCGGATTATAACAAGCGGCGAAGCAAGCACGCTTGTGCCGGAAAAAACTTGAAAACGCGAGCCCCGCGAAAGCTCTTGTTAACAAATAGTCGTTTGCATGTGGCCGCGCGAACCCTACTTCTTCGCTGTCTGGGCCGCGCTCTGCGGCGTAGTGTCAACCGGGCTGGCGGCGTTCTGCAAGCGGTTGGTTTCCGTCACGCCCGATGGGCTCAAAATAACCATCTTTGAGCGGCCTTCGCGTCCGCCGGGAAGAAAGAGCATCTTGTGTGCTGGATCATAAGCGATGCTGTAGCCCTTTACGTCCGTGGGCAGTTCGTGGTCCACCACGTTGCGGTTGAGATCGATAGCCAGCACGGAGCCGTCACCAGCTGCGGCATAGAGCAGATTGCCGCCGGGATCGAGCACCAGGGCATCCGTTCCGCCTGGGGCGGGAATACGCGCGACTTCAACTCCCGTGTCGGCGTTCAGTGCCAGCACGGCGTAACGCACGGCCACGTAAAGGCGGCGGCGCTGTTCGTCCAGCGCGAGGCCTGTGGGCTCAGAGGCGACAACCTTATATCGGCCAGTGATTTTATTGCTGCGGTCAATCGACGCAATCTGTCCCAGATCCTGCAGCGTCAACAGCAAAACCTGCCGGGCGTTGTCATACAGCATGTCCTGCGGCAGGCCATTCAGATCCAGTACTGACGTTTCCGTGCCGAGTCGGAGATCAATGATGCTCAAAGTGCGGTCGAGCACACTGGTGGCATACAGTGTTTTTGTTTGCGGAACCCACAAAAGCTTTTCCGGCCGATGCTGAACCGGTATTACCTTTTCCACGCTCCAGGTTCGCGTGTCAATTACGGCGATGCCATCGTTCCCGGCCAGGGCTACGTACATGGAGCCAGAATCGTTGTCCACGGTGATGCCGCGGGGATCGCTGATCTGCGAAATGCGGGCGATGATCCGCCGCTTGGTTGGACTGAAAACTTCAATGGTGTTGGTTCCCGGGCGTGTAATCACAACCTGGCCATTGGCCATGGTTACCTGGCTAAAACCGGGGCTTCCGGGCAGGTCAATCAGCGCCACTTGGCGCAATTTGGCTGCCAGGCCGAACATGGAACAGCTCAGCAACGTGATAAGAAGAATAAACTTGATGTTACGCATAAGGGGGACAGGGACCTGCCGTCACGGTATTAGGATGCAAGTAGCTGGTCTTCTGCTGCCCAGCCGGTTTCCTGAAATCCCGACCTCGGACGAACGTTATGGGAGCCAAAAACGTTGAAAACGTGAATCAAAGAAGCGGATTCACAGCTTTTCTTGCACAATTCTCGAGGAATCTTGAAAAAGACGGTGCCATATGCCGCCACTTTGCTCACAGTTTCGCGTTCTTACTTGATGCTAAACGCGATTTCTGCGGGATAGCCCGACGCGACCTTGAGTGAGCCCTTACGGGAAAGATTGCTTGGCGCAGAGAGACGGCCCAGGTGCTCGCCATTGGACGCATCGACCAGGAAAAACATCAACGAGGCATTGTGCGCGAGGTTTGTCCACAACGGATCGGCTGTGAAGTCAGGCAGTTCAAACGAAAAGGCTCCATCCGGCTCCACCTTGGCCTTGCCAATAGAAAATGGTGAGATGGCAAGCCCTGGTACGCCGAAAAATGGTCCTGCCCAGTTGCATACGTACAGCGCTTCCACCTGTAGGTCCTTGCCGGAAAATCTTGCAACATCAGCCCTGCCGTGGAGTGGAGTGGTGGTAAGTTTCTGGCAATCAAATGGCGCTTGCCGCGTACTGCCAGCGAGATTATCGGTCTGGATGGTGGCGAACTGGCAGCCCGGTGCAAAGACAATTGCCCTGAAGCTTTTGGCCGGCTTACCTTCCACGCCGGTCTTAACCACGATTCTGTTTTCATCCGGCTTGGCAATACTGGAAGACTGCTGGACGGCCGGATCGCCACTCAGAAAATAGCGCACCTGAACGTCTTTAGCTGACGTGGGCGCAGCCACTGAGATTGTAAAAATATCTTGATTGGAGGTTTGTGCCACAAGGCAAACTGAAAAAACGAGGAAGAGAGCAATAAGCAGTCGATTCGTACGCATGGTGTTTTCTTTACCCAGCCTATTATCGCGCAAAGCTGAAACAATGAAGAATTTTTATACCTTAGCCCACGGGCAAAATGGATTCTTAGCAATTCTTTAAGTCACAGGGCGGATTCGATGCCTTGAGCCTCGCAATATTGTCGCAACAAATTGCCGGCGCGTTCCACCCAGCGCGGTAACCCGTCCGGCCCAGTGAATGAGAATACGACCATGAGCACTTTCCGGGTTTCCAGTTGGACCATGGCCCGCTCGGAATCGCTGGTGGGACTGCCAAAAGCGCTTTTCGCATCCGCAAAGACCGGCAGGTTTTCAATGTTGATCAAGTCCTTCCCGATTCCCTTGTAGCTTTCGCCCGCGGCCCCGATGCGCAATTCAATCGGCGGCGTGATCTTCTCCATGTCATACGTGCCGACCGGATTCAGGGATTCCAGTGAAACCAGGTTGTTGATGTCCACAACGCTGTTGATCTGATACAGGCCTTTCCCGGACAGCACGCGCCGCAAAAGCGCTTCCGCTGATCCACGATAACGCGAAGGATCTTTGCCCAGAGTTTTGTATGCGCTCCGCATCGCGGCAATCTGAGGAATGGAGTTGATTTGATCGGGCTTGATGGAGGCGGTGAGATGACTCAGGTGTTGGTCGATTTCAAGCCACAGCGCTTCACTTTGCTTTTCGACGGTGACATTGGCAGAGACACAGCCCAGCGCGAGCTCCGGGAGACAAGTTTTCAACCCAGCTTGGATTGAGATTTCAAGCATCAGCAGATGATCTTACTCAAGAAATGATCAGAGGACCGGCGAAGAGTATCGATCTTTCGATGTGGAGGCTAACAGCCAGGCATTAACGGCTGGATCTATGCCAGATTCAGCGCCCGCTTGAATGTTCCGCGCTCTTTCTGGATTTTTTCCTGCAACAGCGTGATGGCGTAAATCAATTGCTCAGGCCGAGGCGGGCAGCCGGGCACATAGATATCGACGGGGATGACCTGGTTTACGCCCTGGACCAGCGCGTAATTGTTAAACACGCCGCCCGAGGTCGCGCAGGCGCCCATGGAGATCACCCACTTGGGTTCGGGCATCTGTTCCCAGAGCTGGCGGATCACCGGAGCCATCTTCTGCGAGACGCGTCCGGCAATAATCATCAGGTCAGACTGGCGCGGCGACGGGCGAAACACCTCAGCGCCAAAGCGTGCGACATCAAACCGCGAAGCGCCCATGGCCATCATCTCAATGGCGCAGCAGGCCAGGCCAAACGTCATGGGCCAGATGGAGCTCTTGCGCATCCAGTTGACCACGTTATCAAGCGACGTAAGGATCACGCCCTGCGGCTGCTCGTTGCCAAACAGCACCTGCTTCAAATGCAGGGCATCGTCGGGATTGCCCGCTGTGTTCTCATACCGCTTGGTGACCAGATCGCGTTCGACATCGGGACTGACTAGGTGATCGCTCATGACTTCTCTATTTTAAATGGATGCGGCAAGGATGGGAAGGACGGGGTTCCTGCAATCCCGACCCTGAGATTGTTGGTACTGGACATACGGATTCCTCGCTTCGCTCGGAACTTCGGAAAGAAGTCCTTTAAGATATGGACATGGCCTCCCATCGCGACCGCATTCTTGATCAGTTTACCCGCCAGGCTGCTCCATTTGCTGCCGCCGCGGCCATTCGTAATGAAGAGGCGCTAAATCGCATTGTGCAATGGGCTGGCGCCGGCCCGGACGACACGGTCCTGGACGTGGCCTGCGGTCCCGGCTTGCTGGCCTGCGCCTTCGCCCGCGTGGCCAAGCACGCTACGGGCCTCGACATGACGCCGGCGATGCTCGAGCTGGCTCGCAAGACTCAACAGGAACAAGGCCTCAACAATGTGAGCTGGCAACAAGGCGACGTTTATTCCCTTCCCTTTCCGGAAGCACAATTTTCCATCGTCAGTTCCCGCTTTGCTTTTCACCATCTGCAAGACCCGCTCAACGCCCTCAAGGAAATGAAGCGCGTGTGCAAGCCGGGAGGAAGAATCGTGGTGGCAGACATGGCGCCCCTGCCGGAAAAAGCCGCTGCCCTGAACGCCGCCGAACTGCTGCGCGATCCTTCCCATGTCCGCGCGCTGCCGGTCGATGAACTGCGGGGGGTTTTCGAGCAGGCGGGACTTGCCGTTCCGCAGGTCTCCGGCTATCGCATGGAAGGCGAGCTGGAAGATCTCCTTTCCCGATCGTTTCCCAATGAAGGCGATGCCGACCGACTGCGCAGGATGTATGTGGACTCCATTGCGAATGACTCTCTTGATCTCAACACGCGTCTGGAAAACGGAAAGATCTTTTACAGTTTTCCGGTGGCAGTGCTAGTGGCGCGTAAAGTCGATTAGCAAGTCTCAGATGTCTTAAGTTCACGAATGCTGAATCGGCCAATATCCTGGCATCATCAACATACCTCGCATGCATGTCTCTGAAATCTGGCGGTATCCGGTCAAGAGCCTCAAAGGCGAACGGCTGGAAGAAACGGAAATCACGCCGCTGGGCATTCCCGGTGATCGCCAAATCGCAGTAATACGCGCCATCAACGGCAGATTCCTGACTTCGCGCACGCGGCCAAAACTGCTAGGCCTGCAAGGCAGCATCAATCCTGACGGCATCGCGACGATCAACGGCCATCCTTGGAACTCCGCCGAGGCGTTGCAACTTGTGCGCGACGCCGCAGACGAACCCGTGACTGTTGAACAGATTCCCGCACCGCAGGCCTTTGACATCCTGCCTTTGCTCATCGCAACCGATGGCGCCGCAGCCTATCTAAAGATCGACCATCGCCGCCTGCGTCCGAATATTCTCATCGCCGACGTTCCGGGCCTGGCGGAACGCAAGTGGCCCGGCCGCATCATCGCCATTGGCGAAGCACGCATTCATGCCGAAATGCTGCGCGACCGTTGCGTCATGACCACTTTTGATCCCGACACGCAGGAACAGGATCCGTCCGTGCTGCAACGCATCATCCGCGAACTGGACGGCAGCACGGCCCTGGACAGCTCGGTCATTGTTCCGGGCAGGATCCACGTGGGTGACGCCGTGCATATCGTCGACCGCTGATCGCTAATCAAAGTGCTTCAGCTTAGGCCATGCATCCTGCAGGTTCACCCTCAGCCCGCGGCAAAGATAAATGTCAAAGCATTCGTCACGGCGGGAATAGGGATGCTCCACACGCCCGACAGCTTCTACGCTCTGGAAATGTGCGCGATCACCGCGGCCGTCGCTGCCCAGAATGATCATGATGCTTCCATCGTAGTTGCGCGGACCCCAAATCCAGTAGCTGTTATGCCTGCTGATGGCCTGCGGCAAGCCATATCGGGGACCGTAAAAATCCACCGCCGCCGCATCGCCCCAGCTGTTGGAAAAAATGGCTGTGCGGGCGCGCTCTTCCGGTGAAAGACTGTTGTAAACGCGCGCGACCTTCTCCACCATCTCCTGCCAGCCGAATTCGTCGGCAAACCACTGCGGCAGAGGACCATTCTGCTGGTGCTCGAACTCAGACGGTTGGAAGCCAAGCGTCTTTTGATAGCGAAGATAACCTTCCGGCGACAATATCGGCGCCGAGAACGGCATGAGCAATGCGCCGACCACAATCACCAGCGCAACATAAATGCTTCGCGCCCATGTCCCAATGCGCCGTCCCTGAGCCATACGTTCCAGGCCAATCGCGCCCGCGGCAAATAGGATTGGATAAACGGGCGCAACGTAATAGTTCTTGGCTTTGAGAGCGATAAACGCGGTGAGCACTACAAGGTATGTCCAGCCCAGCAGCCGATAGCGTTGCCCTCCACGTTCCAAATCGTCTCCAACTGATTTACTTTTACCGAACAAAAGCCAGGCTAATCCGCCCAGCCACAGCGGGAAGAGCACCGGATTCATGATCATGGCCTGATCAGCGATGAATGCCAGCGGTCCGCGCACCACGTCGCGATTGCTCATCCGGATGTTGTGCATCAGTTCCAGGAATGGAAAGTGATAGTGGACCTGCCACAACAGATTCGGCAATGAAATCGCTATGCAAGCCAGCACGCCCAGCCACAGATAGCGGCTCTTCAAGAAGTGTCGATGCGGCGTGAGCACCACACCCACCAGCAGGCCCAGCAACAGAAAGGCAATGGAATATTTATTTTCAAAGCCCAGCCCGGCCAGCACGCCGAACCAGAGCCAGTAGCGCGCATCGCCCGTGTTGATGGCCCGCACCACCAGCCAGATGCAGACCATCCAGATGAGCTGTTCAAATACGTTATCTGTCAGCCATGTATGCGCCACCAGGTAAAGAGGGACCACAAGAACAGCCAATGCTGTCATACCCTGAGCAAAGCGTCCGCCACCCATTTCCCGTGCCAGCTTGCCGCTAAGCCATACCACAGCGGCTCCAGCAAGGATCGGAATCAGGCGCACTCCCAGCGCTGAGCTGCCCAGCACCACGCGCGAAAACCATGCCACCCATACTGTCAGCGGCGGGTGATCGACGTATCCCCACGCCATATGCCGCGAGCAGGCCAGGTAATACATCTCGTCACGAAAGATGCCGTAACGAGCGACGGTCGCGAGGTGCAGCAACAGCTTGGCCGCGACGATGTACAGCACAATCGCCGAACCAGAGGTGAAACGATTGTGAGGTGCTTTCACGGGAACAAGTTTTTGAGCAGTCGTGTTCATCGTGCTTTCTTCAAGCGGCTTTGTAGTCAACCACAATCAGAGTCAGATCGTCGTGCTGTTCTCTGGCACTGCTGCCGCACCATTCCGCCACGCGCTTCACCAATGCGTCGCAAAGCTCCAGAGCTGAAAGCCCGGCGTGCTCTGCCAAAAAACCCTTGAACCGCTCCATACCAAATTCTTCACCCGACGAGCTAGGCGCTTCCGTAATGCCGTCAGTGTAAAGAACGAAGCGGTCGCCCGGCTCCAAACCCGCAGTCATGCTCTTGTACGCGCCCTCGGGAAAGATCCCCAGCATGAGTCCGTTTTCTTCTATGGATTCAACCTTCTTCTCTCGTCCGCGCCACGCCAGTAGTGGAGGATGCCCCGCGCCAGCGTACGCCAGCGCGCCTCGCTGCGGATCAAGATATAAATAACCGGCGGTAACAAACTGTCCCTGCAGATTGCCGCACAAAATTGAGTTGAGCCCGGCAAGCACGCGGGCTGGATCATCCGCCCAATCGCGCTGCGCGCGGATGGCAACTTTCACCATGGAGGCCGAAAGCGCCGCCGGCACGCCATGGCCGGAGACATCTGCGATCAACACACCCAGGCCGCCATCTCTCGGCAGAAAATCATAAAAATCGCCGGCGACGGAGCTGGCAGGAACATATCTGCTGGCGGTCGTAAGTCCGGCAATAGCAAAACTCTTTTGCGGAAGAAGTCCGGCCTGAATACCGCGGGCAATTTCCATCTCTTTGTTCAGCGACAGCAGGCGCTCTTCGTTGCGTTGGGTACGGCTGGCGGCAACATAACCCAGAGCCCCCAGCAGGACGGCAAACCCGATGAACTCGATATGCGGGTTCCCTGAAATAATGCCGGCGTTCACCATGTTTGTGTAAAACGCGAACACCATAAAAATGACGAAGCCAACCCTGAGGATCGTCTGATCACGGCCTGAGGAACGTAAAGGAACAAACAACATGATGAGAAAAACCGGAATGGAAATCAGCGCCATCAAGTTGAGGGTGGTTCCGAGCAGCCGCAGATTGTGCAGCAGCAGGTTCGTGATGCCAAACATGTCCACCGCGGCATACAGGCCGACAATCCACCAGGCAAACCTTTTCCAGCGTGAGCCAAGCGTTTCCACAAAAAACAGAAAAAAAGGAATAATGATAACGAGCGAGACTAGAGGATCCACCAGTTTCCATTTGTGATGCTCATAGCCTGCGGAGCCGCTTACAAACAGCCTGATCCCGTACAGCAACGCCCCAATGCCTAAATAAAGAAGCGCGTAGTCTTTGCGCTTCCATCGGGCGGCAAATAGAAGACAAGCCGCCGCCCCTGCCGCACTTATCAGGACGCCAAACAACATCCGCCACAGGTCGATTGCGGGGAAAACCGGCATAGCGGGACTGTTCATCTGCTTTCTTGTTCACTCCTGGAACTCGATGCCCTTAAACGGCAGCCTGCTCTTACGGATTCAATATCACCTTGCCGAACTGCTCGCTTTTTTCCAGACGCTCGTGCGCCGCCGCGGCCTCGCGCAGCGGAAAACTCTTATCGACGATCGGCTTAATCTTGCCGGCGAAGATATGTTTCATCACCTCATGAAAGTCGCCCATGGTGCCCATAAACGATCCAAGAAATGAGAGCTGCCGGGCAAAGAGAAACCTGATGTCAAAGCTGGCCTCGGGACCGGTCGTTGCACCGCAGGTCACCAGCTTGCCACCCGGCTTAAGTGACTTCATGCTTTCCGCCCATGTTGCCTTGCCCACGTGCTCAAACACGATGTCACACATCTGGCGGTTCGTAATCTTCTTCACTTCATCGGCAATCTTCTGTTTGTAGTGGTTGATTACGTGGTCCGCGCCCAGGTCTTTACACTGGTCGAGTTTGTTCTCATCGCCCGCGGTAGCAATGCATGTGGCGCCAAACATCTTGCATATCTGGATAGCAATCGTCCCAATACCTGATCCTCCGCCCAGCACCAGCACGGTGTCGCCGGGCTTGATACCGCAGCGGCTCACCAGCATGTGCCACGCAGTGACGGACACCAGCGGCAGAGACGCAGCTTCGTCATAGGTAAGATCTTCCGGAATCGGCAAAACGCTTACCCGCGACGCGGCGATGTACTCGCAGTTGCCGCCGTCATTCAAATAGCCGAGCACGCTGAACTGGGGACAAAAGTTCTGCTGTCCCTCAGCGCATTTTGGGCAGACGCCGCAAAACGTCATCGGCGCAAGCAGCACACGCTGGCCCACTTTCAGATCAGTAATGTACTCGCCCACCTCGGCAATGTCACCGGAGACATCGCTGCCGTTAATATGCGGCAGCTTTACCCCCGGAAGCCCCTTGCGGATGAACAAATCCAGATGGTTGAGCGCGCACGCTTTCACTCGTACCAGCACCTGGTCTTTGCGCGGCTTGATGTCTGGCACGTCTTCATATTTCAGGACTTCAGGGCCGCCAAACTCATGGAAACGGACAGCTTTCATCAGGGGCTCTCCTTGACGATAAGATAACAAGCGAGGTTAAATTGCCTTGTCCCGAGCACTAGCGAGGGAACCCTACCACGTGATGAAAGCACGGATTCACGATGCTTCCATCTTGCGAAAGCTAATGCTGCCTGAGAGCGCTTAGCACTAGCATCTTAACCTCTAACTAAATCAGCTGCTATAGTGTTACCTCTCGCTAGCTCGATGGTTTTCACAAAAGCATGATCACCGGCCTTCACGCCATCCTCTATTCGCCAGACGCCGACAAGGTCCGCGCTTTTCTGCGCGATGTGCTCGGACTCAAGTCGGTCGACGCAGGCCATGGCTGGCTGATTTTTGCCGCACCGCCCACAGAACTAGCCGCCCATCCGATTGAGGGAGATGAGAAACCACGGCAGGAACTCTACCTGATGTGCGACGATCTTCAGGCCACCATGCAGGAACTGGAAGGCAAAGGCATTCAATGCAGCACCATCACCGAGGCCCGCTGGGGCTCGATCACCAAGCTCCACTTGCCCGGTGGAGGAGAGCTAGGGCTGTATCAGCCGAAACATCCAACAGCGTTGGGGCTTTGAGCCTCGGCTTGCTCTTCACGCTACAATATCCCTGTGGACATCTATGAAGAGATAACCCGGTTACGCCGGGAGGGCCGTCGCGGAGCGCTGGCGACAATTATCAACGTGCGCGGCTCCATTCCTTCCTTTGAGTCGGCCAAGATGCTGGTACGTGACGATGGGACCATTGTGGGCACCATTGGCGGTGGCTGTGTGGAAGCCGAGGTCTGGGAAGCGGCCCGCGAGTCCATGAAGACTGAAAAGCCGCAGACGTTGCATTTCGATCTGAACAACAATCCCAAGTACGACACTGGCCTGGTCTGCGGAGGCACCCTGGAAGTTTTTGTCGAGCCGGTGCTGGCTGTGTCAACGCTCTACATTTTCGGCGCCGGGCACGTGGCCTGGAGCCTTTATAAAGTTGCGCGCCTTGCAGGATTTGAAGTGGTTGTTACAGACGACCGCGAGAGCTATGCCAACCGGGAGCGCTTTCCTGACGCCCGTGACATTTATGCCGACGAATACGAACGCGTCACTGCGCAACTGGCACCGAATGACGCTTCATACATCGTGATTGTCACCCGTGGACATCGCGACGACATGCGCGTGCTGCGCTGGGCCGCCGAAACACCGGCGCGTTATATCGGCATGATCGGCTCGCAACGCAAGACCATCGCCATTTATAAAGAGCTGGAAAAAGAAGGCATCGCCGCGGACAAACTTGCGCGCGTATATGCTCCGGTGGGTATCGATATTGGCGCGATCACGCCGGAAGAGATTGCCGTGGCAATTGTGGCCGAACTGATCGCCATCCGCCGCAACTCCGCTACGCTGCTGCCGCACATGAAGAGCGCCAAGGCGGCAGAAATCTTGAAGCAGTTATAGCCATGGCTCTTTCACCCTCATTTGCCGGCCTTACCCTTGCTGCCGGGGCATCTTCGCGCATGGGCCGCGACAAGGCGCTGCTGCCCTGGCGCGATGGCACATTTCTCTCTTCCGCCATACGCGCATTGCAACCTGTAACCGAGCTGGTGATCGTGGTGGCCGGAGCCAACGCAGCCGCCCTGGAGCCAATCGCCGATTCACAAGCAGCATTCCTGGTGGTGAATCCAAATCCCCAACAGGGCCAGTTCAGTTCTCTAAAGGTCGGCTTGCAGGAGGTTCTGAATCGCGGTCGCGACGCAGCTATCGTTACGCTGGTTGATCGTCCTCCGGCGGAAGTTGAAACTATCGAACAGATCAAGGCGGCATTTCTCGCCAGCGACGAACAAGTCTGGGCAGTAGTGCCGGAGTTTGGCGGCAAGCACGGCCACCCTATTGTGATCGGACGTGAAATGATTGAGGCGTTTCTGCGCGCACCCGTGCACAGCTCCGCGCGCGACGTCGAACACGCGAATCAGGCCCACATCCGTTACCTTCCCGTCAACGATCCGCTGGTCGTCGCCAACGTGGACACGCCTGAAGACTTTGAGAAACTCCGCTCAGGTACAGGGACAGCTCTTTGAGGACTGAGACAAAATCCTCGGCTGCCCAAAGGTTTGCGGACTCGGTTCTGGCATTGCGACCGCGCGTGGCCGTGTTTGATTGTGACGGCACTCTGTGGAGCGGTGACTCCGGCGCAGATTTTTTTTACTGGGAAGTTGAGCGCGGATTGATTGCGCCTGAAGTCGCCCAATGGGCCACCGCACGCTACCAGGATTACAAAGCCGGAAACGTGGGTGAAGACACGATGTGCGGCGAGATGGTTACCATCAACGCCGGAAGTTCGTTGCAGTCGCTGCAGGAAGCGGCGGAAGAGTTTTTCTCGAGTGTGGTGGAAGCGCGCATTTTCCCGGAGATGCTGCGGCTCACGCGCGAACTGGAATCCATCGGCTGCGAGGTCTGGGCCGTCTCTTCCACCAATGACTGGGTGGTGCGCGAAGGCGTAAAGCGTTTCGGAATTCCGCGGCGGCGCGTACTGGCCGCCTGCGTCCATATTGAAGACGGTTTAGTCACGGACCGCATCATTCGCGTGCCCAGCGGCCCGGGCAAAGCCACGGCCATCGCGGAAGAGATCAAGAAGCAGGTGGACGTATGCTTTGGCAACTCGGTTCACGATGCCGCCATGCTGGAGATCGCGCGGCACGCTTTTGCCGTGAACCCCAACCCTGATCTGGAAAAAATCGCCCTGGAAAAAGGCTGGCAGATTTACTGGCCGGCGGGAACGCGGAAGCTTTGAGCGAGGTAGAACGTGCCTTTCGCAGAGATCAATAACACTCGTCTGTTTTATCGCCTGGAAGGCCGCAGCGACCTTCCCCCTCTGGTGCTCTCACACTCGCTGGGCTCTGATCACAGCATGTGGTCGCCGCAAATGCCCGATCTGCTAAACCACTTCCGAGTCCTGCGCTATGACACGCGCGGTCACGGCGCCTCTGACGTTCCCACCGGCGACTACACGCTCGATCAGATCGGACAAGACGCGCTCGGGCTGGCGGACAAACTTGGACTTACGAGGTTTGCGTTCTGTGGGCTGTCGATGGGTGGCGCGGTGGGCCAATGGCTGGCCATCAACGCTCCGCAACGGCTCACCTCGCTGGTGCTGGCGAATACGTCTCCCAAGTTTGGCACTCCCGATACATGGGACGCCCGTCGCAAAGCTGTTCTCGAAGGCGGGATGCAGGCGATTGCTGACGCGATAATGCAGCGCTTTTTTTCTCGTGACAAACAGGAAAGCACCTTGGCGCAGTCAACCCGCGCGGTCCTTCTTGGCACCGATCCCAGGGGTTATGCCGCGTGCTGCGCCGCGCTGCGCGATGCCGACACGCGAGGCGCACTCAGCAAAATCTCTGTTACTACGCTGGTTATCGGCAGCGACAAGGATCCTTCAACTCCGTGGGAGGCTCACGGCGCGATTCTGGCTCGCGACATTTCTGGGGCAAAAGCCCTGCGCGTGCAGACTGCCCATCTTTCCAATCTGGAGCAGCCGCGCACATTCACCACTGCCGTGCTGGATTTTCTGCTGGCAGGAAGCGCAAATACTGATCCCCTGGGAGCAGGCATGAAAGTCCGGCGGCAGGTACTGGGAGATGAGCACGTGGACCGATCGCTCAATAACGCCACGGATTTCACCCGCGACTTCCAGGAGCTGATCACGCGTTACGCGTGGGGCGCAGTGTGGACGCGTCCGGGACTGGACAATGGCACACGAAGGCTGCTGGTGCTTTCTGTGACAGCCGCGCTGGCCCGCTGGGAAGAGTTTCGTCTGCATTTGCGCGCCGGGCTGGCCCATGATCTTGAAGTCTGCGACGTAAAAGAAACGCTGCTCCAGGTCGCAGTTTATGCCGGTGTGCCAGCAGCCAATACCGCCTTTCAGATTGGCAAAGAAGAGATCGATCGCCTGGGGCAGGAGACGATGGGCCAATAGCAACTTTCCTGCATGGCATCATCGCATTTGGCCCGCAACACCTTTATCTCATAAAATATTTACCGAATATCCATTTCCCACGGTTGTTCTTTGCTTGAACTCTCATTTATTCTGCCAAGCAGTAGTGAATCTTCGTATGTCTGTGTCCAATGAAATGGCTCAAGCGCTGGAAGACCCAGACCCTGTTGCTGCTGGCAGTGATCGGGCCGGGTTTTATTACCGCGAACGTTGATAATGATGCCGGTGGCATCTACACCTACTCGTTCGCCGGCGCGCAGTTCGGTTACAAACCTCTCTTTACCATCATCCCCATGACGCTGGCCCTGATCGTGATTCAGGAGATGTCCGCGCGCATGGGCGCGATCACCGGCAAGGGCCTAAGCGATCTTATCCGCGAAGAGTTTGGGTTGCGGCTCACTTTTGTGATGATGCTGTTCCTGGTGGCGACGAACTTCGCCAACGTGATGGCCGAGTTTGCCGGCGTGGCCAGTTCCATGGGGCTGTTTCATATTTCCAAGTTTATTAGTGTTCCGATTGCGGCCGCCGTGGTCTGGCTGATTGTGGTCAAGGGAAACTACAAGACCGTGGAGAAGGTCTTTCTCACCGCGTCCTTCTTCTATATTGCGTACATCATCGCAGGCGTGCTCGCGCACCCCAACTGGAACGCGGCGGCGTTAAGCACGCTGGAGCCCCCGACCAAAGCGTCGGTATTTCGAATTCCCGGCTACACCTACATGGTCATTGGAATCATGGGCGCAACCATTGCGCCATGGATGCAGTTCTATCTGCAGGCTTCGATCGTGGAAAAAGGCGTGACCGAACGCGATTACAGAACCACGCGAATTGACATCCTGATTGGTTCGATCTTCGCCGTGCTGGTGGCGGCATTCATCATCATTGCCTGCGCCGCAACGCTCAACAAGTACGGCCACCCTGTGATCAACGACGCTGCCGACGCCGCGCGGGCTCTGGGGCCGCTTGCCGGTAAGTATGCATCTTTGTTGTTCGGCGCCGGACTGTTTAATGCCTCGCTCTTTGCCGCATCTATTCTGCCGCTTTCAACCGCGTACACGGTGTGCGAAGGCCTGGGGTTCGAATCCGGACTGGACAAAAAATTCAGCGAGGCCTCCGTCTTTTACTGGCTGTACACGGTGCTGGTGGGCGCGGGCGCGGCGGTAATCCTGTTGCCGCGGTTTCCGCTGCTCAAAATGCCGGTACTCTCGCAGGTCTTTAACGGCGTGCTGCTTCCTTTTGTTTTGATCTTCATGCTGATTCTGATCAATAAGGCTAGTCTCATGGGTGAGCACGTAAACTCCAGGTTCTTCAACTGGGTGGCATGGGGGACTGCGGGAGTGATGATCGTGCTCAGCATTCTGCTGGTTTTCCAGTAATCGCTGGCAGCAGGTTTTTTCGCCACATCCCCCTCAAATCGGAAAAGCATGTGTGAGCCATGAAGCTGAAAATATTCAAACGAGATATCAGTATGCCCCGGCGGATCGTCGGCTTCGGCGTCCTGAAATACAGGCTGGTCGCCTTTCTCGCGGTTTTTGGTCCCGGCTTCATCACCGCCAATGTTGATAACGATCCCGGCGGCATCCTCACGTATTCGCAGGCCGGAGCAAAGTACGGTTACGCGCTGCTGTGGACGCTGATTCCCACCACCATCGCGTTGATCGTCGTGCAGGAAATGGCGGCGCGCATGGGCGCGATCACGGGCAAAGGACTGGCTGACCTCATTCGCGAAGAGTTTGGCCTGCGCGCTACATTCTTTGTGATGGTGGTGCTGGGCATTGCAGACTTCGGCAACATCATGGCAGAGTTTGCCGGGCTGGCATCCGGAATGGGAATTTTTCATGTCAGCAAGTATCTGGTCGTGCCCGTGGGTGCGGCTATCGTCTGGTTTGTTGTTGTTAGAGGATCTTACAAGCCGGTGGAGCGGATTCTGATTCTGTTTTCCTTGATCTACTTCACCTATCCCATCTCCGCGCTGCTGGCGCATCCTGACTGGCACCAGGCTCTGAAAGACACGTTTGTCCCCCAGATCAGCAACCACGCTGACTACATTGTGCTGGTGGTGGGCCTGGTAGGGACGACTATTACCCCGTGGATGCAGTTTTACCTGCAAGCTTCGATCGTGGAAAAGGGCATTGGCAAGCGGCAGTATGCACTGTCGCGCTGGGATGTGGTGCTGGGCTGCATCGTTACTGACGTGATTGCATTCTTCATCGTGGTGGCGTGCGCAGCCACTCTTTACGTGAACGGCAACCACAACATTACTGACGCAGCCGACGCTGCGAAGGCCCTGGAGCCGCTCGCAGGCCATTGGGCTTCACTGCTCTTCGCCGTAGGACTTGTCAATGCCGCGATGCTTTCCGCAGCGATTCTTCCGCTGGCCACGGCTTACAACATCTGCGAAGGCCTGGGCGTGGAATCAGGGGTGAACAAGAAGTTTTCTGAAGCGCCCACCTTTTACTGGATCTACACTTTCCTTATCGTCGGCGGCGCAGGCTTCGTTTTGATTCCTCACCTGCCTCTGATCAAGCTGATTCTTTTTTCCCAGGTGGCAAACGGCGTTCTTCTGCCCTTTGTGCTTATCTTCATGCTAAAGCTGGTGAATAAGACTGACCTGATGGGGACTTATAAAAACTCAATGCTGCAAAACGTGATTGCCTGGAGCACCAGCGCTATCATGATCGCCCTGACCATCGCGCTGATCTGGACGCAAATCACCGGCCAGGGCTAGAGAAGCCTGCCTGCGCTGATATCGTTCACCAAGCGCACGTCGGCTTCCAGAAAATCGTAGGTTGCCAGGTCTTTTCGATCGACCCAGCGGACGTCGCGAAAGATGCGGTTCTGGATCTCATTCTTGAACTGGTCGACGCGGAAGAAATAAAGTTCCAGTGCGGCGCCGCTGGCGTAGGTGTGCTGGATGGCCGCGATCTTGCGTCCGATCACCGCGTCAATGCCCAGCTCTTCTTCCAATTCCCGATGCAGCGCGTCTCTCAAGTCTTCATCGCGCTCAACCTTGCCGCCGGGAAACTCCCACTTAAGCGGCATGGTCTGATCTTCCGTCCGCTGGCAGATCAGGATTTTGCTTTCGCGAACTATTAACGCCGCTACGACCTGCTTCATTATTTTCTGTCGCTCCGCTCCAAAACCGCTTGAGATTCCCCATACCCCGTAACCCAACCGCGCCTGATGCGGCGGGCTTCGGCGCGTGGGCGGCCGCAGCCCTTATTTAACCTGCCTTGTTGGCACTCCGCTCCAAAACCGCTTGAGATTCCCTCTGCCTATAGACTCGACCGCGCCCGATGCAGCGAGCTTTGGCGCGTGGTCGGCCGCAGCCCTTATTGAACGTGCTTTACGGTCGCTCTCGGGTGCAAAACCTTTGAAACACAGAGGAACAGAGGACGCAGAGGAAACCGAGCAGGGTCGGACCCGTAAGTCAACTATCCGATTCTCAATCCTCCCATTCCTCCTTTCCTCTGTGTTTCAATGGTGTTCTCTTCTATCTGTCTCAGGCCTCTCGGCGTCGCGAACAACTCCGGATGAATCGCTGCCGCGAGCGCGTGCAAGCCTTGGATCAGCGTGCTGGCCGGCGTATTCAGAAACTCGTCATTGATGCAGTACACGCGTCCGCTTCTTGCAGCTTTGGTCTGCTCCCAGCCGCGCTTCGGGATGATCTTCTCCAGCGGCACACGGTCGCCGGCGCCACACCAGGCCGCCACGATCACGTCAGGATCAGCCGCTACCACCTCTTCCTCTGTAGTCTGCTTGCCGGGCTGGCCGAAGAAGCGACCGCCCGCGGCTTCCACCAACTCCGCCACCCATGTCTGCGAAAGAATCAGCGGTTTGCCCCATTCCTCGCAGTAGACCAGCGGTCTTGTCGCCCTCGACGTTTTTTCCTGCACCGCGGCGATTTCTTTTTGCATGCGTTCCACCAGCGCCAATCCGCATGCTTCGGACGCCCCGGATTCTTCTGAAGAAACAACATGCGCAATCATCATGATGTCTTTATAAATGTCATTAAGACATTTGGGCGCGAGGCCCAGAAAAGGCAAGCCGCTCTTGAGGATTTCCGCCACTGCCTCCAGCCGGTACGGAACCGAGGCAACCACCAGGTCTGGCTTCGCCGCCAGAATCTGATCGGCTTTCGCTGACCATGAATCTTCCACGATAATGCAACCCAGTTCCTGAACCTCAGGGCAGACATCCACGCAATACTTCGTGCAGGCCACCAATCGGTGGAGCACGCCAAGGTCGCGCAGCGTTACGGTTACGCTTGGCTGAAGCGACACCACTCGCTGCGGGATGAGGTTTTCTGGCATCATTGGATTATAAGGAATGTCGTACTCAGAACAGGTCCTAGATCATTTCGAGCATCCGCGCAACATCGGCGAGCTGGCTTCGCCGGACGCCGAGGTGCGGCTGGAGCACCCCGTCTGCGGTGACATTATGAGCCTGGCGGTCAAGCTTGCCAATGGACACATTCATGAGGTTCGCTACCGCACTCGCGGCTGCGTGGCCTCAATTGCCGCGGGATCGTGCCTGACCGAGATGATCCAGGGAAAGTCTTTGGCCGAAGCATCCACACTCCAGCGTGAACACCTGCTGGAAGCGCTGGGCGGACTGCCCAATGCCTCTGTCCACGCAACGCATCTCGCGATGGACGCGCTGGCACAAGTACTGAAGAAACTGGCAAATACTTAAGCCTTCGCGCCGAGTCAGCGACTATCAAAATTGGTATTCAACCAGTCAATAGGTTTACCCTATTGATAATGGTTTTCCGCCCGCCGGCGCCTTCACAAAGATTAAAATCCTCTGCGCGGACGCCGAATGGCAGTACAATAAGTCCCCAAAAGCACGCCCTGCCCGGGACGAGAGAAGGAACTGAATATGCCGCTAGCGATGCTGCTGCTGTGGGTTACTACGCTGACGTCTCCGAACCCCTCCGTTGAAGGCGTAAAGATTGTGACGCGGCAGGTAACAGCAGGCTTTACTGACATCCGCACCGAATACCTGGCTCCCGACCGTCTGCGCAACGAATGGCAATCGCAGATGCGCGATGGCTCCGGCCCGCTCATGGCCACCATCATCCAGCGCGGCGAACGGGACCGCGTCTTCATGCTTGACCTGGCGGCGCGCGAGTACATTACCTATGAGACCGATTCCCGGGGATCGACGGTTGCGATGAAACGGCCCATGACGGAGTCAGGCGGGACCTTGAACATCTGGATCGAAACTGTTGACACGGGAGAACGCAAGGACCTCTTTGGACACACTGCCCGGCACATCATCACCCGCGAAAAACGCGTCGCCGGCCCCGGAGCCTGTTCCAAGCCTTCCCTGAGTGAAACCGACGGCTGGTACATTGACGGCTCCGTGATGCCGGAGTGGCGCCAGCAGAAAAAGAACAGCTTCGGCGTGGTGGTGGCCGCGGAAGTGTCCGCCGGATCCAATGACAAATGCTTCAACAAAATGGACAAGATTGAAGTCCACAGGAGCGGCGTGGAAACCGGGTTCCCGGTCAAAGTTACCACCACATTGACCAGCGACGTTACCCAGCCCGATGGCACCACTCGCTCACTCTCTTCCACATGGGGCTCAGAAGTTGTGGAACTGAAAGAAGGCCCGCTGGAGTTGACGCTGTTTGACGTGCCCAAAGATTTCACCCGGGTGGAATCTCTCAGAAGCTGGACAGCCAAGCCGCCTCGCGAACTCACCGGATGGGAATGGTTCAAGGAAAAAGTCCAGGAGATGTTCAAATAGCGGCGACGCATCGCTGATTTCCAGCGCCTGCTTCTCCCTAATCCCTCTCTTGTCTTACATCAAAGAGTAGAAAACTTCCTGCTTCAGCCCCAAACGCGATGTGCCGTCTCCATCACCAGCCGCATCTTGGCCCACTGTTCGTCTTCCGTCAGCAGATTTCCTTCCATCGTCGACGCAAAACCACATTGCGGGCTGAGCGCCAGCCGTTCCAGCGGCACATAAGTTGCCGCCTGCTGGATTCTGCGCATCAGGGCATCGCCATTTTCCAGTTGCGGCCGCTTGGTGCTCACCAATCCCAGCACTACCGTCTTGTCGGCAGGGACAAAGCGCAGCGGCGCAAAAGTGCCAGAGCGGTCGTCATCATATTCCAGCAGGAAACGATCAACATTAATGCCGCCGAAAAGCTTGTCCGCTATCGCGTCATAACCGCCTTCAGCGTACCAGTGGCTGCGATTGTTGCCACGGCAAAGATGCATTCCCAGCGTCAGCCCCGGCCGGCGGACCGCATCCAGGCAGGCGTTGTCGGCCCGGATGGACTCGTCCAGCAGATCATTGGGTTCCACCTGCATTTCCTTGCGTATCCACTCGCGCCATTTGGGATCGATGTAATAGCTGTAACGCGGCGCGTCAATCTGGATATAGTTCACGCCCTCGTGCGAAAGCTTTTCCAACTCCGCTTTCATGATGTCCACAATGGCCCACAGCAGCTCCGAGTGGTCTTTATAAACGCGGTCCGTCACGCCACGATTGAAGGAAATGGCGGGAAACTGGGTAACGCTGGGCAAGGTCATCTTGATGGCGCCGGGGCTGTGCTGCAGCAGAAAGCTCAGCTCGTGTCCGGTAAGCCGCCGAGTCTGATGCAGCTTTGCCGTTACCACACCGGCCACGCGGCTCACGTCCGCATCTTCCTGGTTTCCATGCTTCGCATCGCCGTGGCCATTGGTGGAGGGCGTATCCAGCTCTGAAGCCCAGGAGCGCGGTGTGGCCTCGGCCAGGTCAAAACCTGCAACGGCGTCAGTAAAGTCGCTCATGAAGTTGCGCCGGCGTGTTTCCCCGTCAGTAAATATCTCAAAACCAAGCTCTTTTTGACGCGAAAGCACGCGCTTGATGTGCGCATCTTCCAGCGCGCGCACATGTTCAGGATCGGCTGTGGGCTGGCGGCGTGCCTCCAGCAACTCCGCCGATCTGAGAAAACTGCCAATATGCTCTGCGCGAGATGTGATCGACATGGGGAACAGGAGCAGCGCGGATTCGATCACGCTGAGGTTAAAGCTATCCTATCAGCAACGGGATCAAGGTAGCCACCTCCCTGGCTTGATGTTCCGCAAACCGAAACAGAAAAGCAGCACTGGCTGGCCAACACGCCGCCGTTTCCGGCTGACGCTAAAGATTGAAAGCGGAGCCAGACAGCAGCTCCACCTTCAGATCATTCAAGCGAAGCACAGTAGATTGGGTGTTTTCAGAACACAGAGGAGCAAAACCCCTTGAACAATACGTTCTCTTTCGCCGTCGCAAAAAAACCGAGAATATTGTCGAAATTGTTGAGAGCGGCTATTTGAGTGCCCTGTGAGCCCGGAGTGTCAATAGTGGAGAAACGGCCATTCTCAAAGGCAAAGCCATGCTCGACCTGGCTGGAGTCTACGAAAGTTCCTACGATATCGCCGTTATCGTTGATCTTTGTCGGAATGGTGCTTCCCGCGCCCGGCACTGCGATATTGGTGAAAGCGCCGTTTTTCCACATGAAGCCGTGCTGAGGCCCCTCCTCGGAGAAGAGGTGATATGTGCCCACGACCACGCCTTGATTGTTGATGCTGGTGGGAAACGTTCCTCCAGCGGCGCCAGGAAAAGAAATAACGGTCAGTTTGCCCTGATGCAACAGAAAACCCAGGTCGGAACCGTTGCCGTTAAACTGCCCGGCGATGTCCCCCAGATCATTGACGCCTTCGGCAATCGCGGGTGCATTAGGAAAGCCGGGGATTTTCACCTCGCTGAAATTACCCGACTGCACTCGGAACGCGCGTTGCCCGTTGCCTCCGGTAACGTCGAACGAGCCGACAATCACCCCACTTTTGTTGATGTCGTGCGGAAAGGTATCTGCCGAGCCGGGAAACCTGAAGTGGGTGAATTTTCCGCCGCTAAAAAGAAATCCGGTAATTTGAAACGTGGCTCCGGAGCCGCTACCCAGAAATCCGACGATGGCTCCATTGTCATTGAGGTCGGTGGGTGTGGTGGTGGTTCCCGCAGGCGAGGGAATGGTCTGGCTTTGGAATCCGCATTTTCCGGTTGAGCTTCCATCCTGAGCGGATAGGGCGAGGCCTAAGTTAAGAATGCTGCAAAAGACGAGGGCTGAAAATCGTGCTTTCCCACAAAGTGGCATGACATACCTTTCGATTTGGATTGTGGGGAACGCTCGATAAGATGAGCTGCTGCTTGGAAAGGTGGGCTGCTGCACGAAAATTTGGGATCGACCGCGAGCTGGATTTCAGTTGGCTCCGCTTTTAGCATTCAAACCCATCGCCAGCCAAGCAAACAGGGGGCGCGCTTAATCAAGTCAAATCGCCCTTACAGCCTATCCCTCAGCAAACCAATAATATCGTCGGCGGTGATGATGCCGGTGAGGCGCTGTTCTTCGTCAACCACCGGGAGGGTGAGCAGGTTGTATTTATCGAACATTTCGGCCACGTCTTTTTCTGACGTGCTGGCTTCAGCAAAGATGACGTGATCCGGGGTAAGCATGCCCAGGCGCGTGCCTCCGGAGGCCAGAACCAGAGACACCAGCGGCACGGAGCCCACCAGCTTTTCCTGCGCGTCCACCAGGTAAATGGTGCTCATGGTTTCCACCGGGCCTTCAAACGAACGCAGGCGGTCAATGGCGTCGCCCACGGTGTGCTCGGCGGAGAGCGCGATATAGTCAGTGGTCATGCGGCCCGCGGCGGTGTTTTCATGGAAAGCCAGCAGCTCGGATACTTCCTGCCGCTCTTCCGGCTCCATCTCTTCCAGGATTTCTTCTGACGTTTCCTGGGGCAGGTCGCCCAGCAGGTCGGCGGCGGCATCGGGGTCCATTTCTTCCACGATGTCGGCGGCCTTGTCAGAATCAATGGAGCGCATCAGCTCGATCTGCATTTTAGGATCGATCTCTTCCAGCGCCTCGGCGGCCACTTCTTCCGTGAGCGATCTGAAGACAGATTCGCGCTCGGCCGGGGCCAGTTCTTCCAGAATGTCGGCAATGTCCGCCGGATGCAGTTTGGAAAGCCGCTCATACGCCAGTCGCAGGCGCACGCGCCGCGCGGGGTCAGTCTCAATCAGGTCAACAGCTTCCCACGGAATCGATTTTTCCGGCATGCGCATGGCCAGCGCTTCAATGGCGCGGCTGGGAGCAAGGCCTTTGAGCAGTCGCCGGATAGCGCCACGCAAGCCGATATCGACCCGCCCGACTTTGAGCTTGAGCGTGCCGTTTACCTGCTCACGAAGCAGGTCAACGTCATTCACACGGACGACTTTGCGGCCGGAAACGTCAATAATCTGCTGGTCAAGCAGATCGCGCTCCAGCAGCAGCATGCCTTCAGAGCTGGAAAGCGGCATCCAGTCCAGCGCGGAGCCGTTCACCTGGATGGACGATCCGATCACGGTGCGTATCTGGCGCGCGGGCAAAAGACGGTCGCCTTCACGGGTTCTTACGATGAAGTCAGAGATGCGGTTAGGATCTTCCTGGGGAAAGATGGCCACTTCGCGCACCTGTCCGGCGAACGCGCCGGTGCTGTCATACACGGACGCGCCAAGAATGCTCGAAAGTGCGATCTCTTCCCGCATGTTTCCCTGACTGGCAGAATACTGAATGTGCTATGCCCTGACCAGAGCTAATCGTCTTTTTTGATTTTTAGAGCAAGAGCCGGATAGTTTTCTTGCGACAGTAGCGACTAAGATGCCTTTTGGACAAAACAAGCCACGACGTGGGACGAAAAATCTGAATCCTCCCGCGTGCCAAACGATTCTGTAGTAACAAGGAGTTCTCCTATGGCGATCCAGGTAACAGACCTGCACATGCTGCGCGATCAGTTGGTGCTCCGCCGGCAAAAGCTCGAAACCGCTGTAGCCAAGACCCAGACCGCCAATCTGCTCCATTTGCTGGAACAGGTGGACCATGCGCTGGAACGCGTGGACCACGGCAGTTACGGCGTGTGCGAACATTGCGCCGGTACCGTGGAACCGGAACGCCTGTTTGCCGATCCCATGGTCCAGCTCTGCCTTGATTGCCTGAAACCGGCCGAGCAGCGCGCGCTGGAACAGGACCTGTTGCTGGCGGCAAGGATCCAGGCCGGCTTGCTGCCCAAACGCGACTTTTGCGCTGCCGGATGGAAAGTGGCCTATCACTATGAACCTGCAGGTCAGGTCAGCGGCGATTATTGCGACCTGATCCAGCATGGCAAAGATCTTTATTTCATGGTGGGAGACGTTTCCGGCAAGGGCGTGGCCGCGGCCATGCTCATGTCAAACCTGCATGCTCTCTTCCGGGTGCTGATCCCCACGGGGTTGCCGCTGGAGCAGTTGGTTGAGCGCGCCAACCGGTTATTTTGCGAAACCACGCTGCCCACACAGTACGCTACCCTGATCGTGGGCCGCGCCGACGAGTTCGGCAATGTGGAGATCTGCAATGGTGGCCATCCGGCGCCGTTCCATCTGGGACCGCACGGCGTCTCCGCGGTTGAAGCCGCCACCGTCCCGATTGGACTCTTCTGCGACCAGAAATTTGTGAGCACTTCCCTGCGCACCGGTCCGGGCGACAGCCTGGTGATTTATACCGACGGGATTTCCGAATCCGAAAGCCCTGAAGGCGCGGAGTACGGCCGGGCGTCGCTCGAAAAACTGCTGCATACCTGCCGCCAACTTCCATCACGAGAACTGGTGGATGCGTGCCTGAAGGAGGTCTTAAATTTCCGCTCAGGTTCGCCTCGCATGGATGATCAGGCGCTGATGGTGTTGCAGTTTGCGCCAGCCGCGTGAATGCGCGAACACACCCGTCCGAAACCCCCTCGGTTTGACAACTTAGTGTCCGCATAGGCACACTAAGTGATTCGCCCCAGAAGTTCGTTCGCCCAAGCCGTCTAAAAAACAGCACCTAGTGAACCACCCCATGACAAACCGGGTCTCTTACACGCTGGAATCAACACTGGAAAGCGTCAACCAGGTCGAACAAAAAGCTTCAGAGGTTGCCGCCGGCGCGGGATTGGCCGAAGACGAGCAGTATCAGGTCGCCATGGCGGTACGCGAGGCGGCAGTGAACGCGGTACTGCACGGCAATGCCTACGATCCGGGAAAAAGGTTTGTGGTGGCGTATGAAACCACCAGCGAATCGCTGGTGATCACCATCACCGATCAGGGCAAGGGGCTGGACCCTGAATCGCTGCCTGATCCGCTGGCGCCGGAAAACCTGATGAAGGGCTCAGGGCGGGGGATTTTTCTGATCCGGGCATTCATGGACGAGGTGAAGATCCGGAACACGAATCCGGGGACGGAAGTAACACTTATCAAGCATACCGGCCGCAACGCGGCGAATGCCAAGGAGGAGGAAGCACAGTGAGTATGAAAGCAACCAATCGGCAAGTGGAAGGCGTCGCTGTTGTGGATATGAGCGGCCGCATCACTTTGGGTGAAGGCAGCGTGGTATTGCGTGACACCATCCGCGACCTGATCGGCAAAGGGAATAAAAAAATCCTGCTTAACCTGGGCGACGTCACTTACATTGACAGCTCCGGCATCGGCGAACTGGTCAGCGCGTTTACCGCTGTGCGTCGCGAAGGCGGCGAACTGAAACTGCTCAACCTGACCAAAAAAGTCCACGACCTTCTCCAGATCACCAAGCTCTATACCGTCTTCGATATCAAGGACGACGAAACCACAGCGATCAAAGCTTTCACCAAATTGCCGTGAAGGCCCAGGCAGGCGAGTTCGCGCTCGCCTGCCGCCGGTACCTTTATGCCCAGAATCTCACGTGTTGATCGAGCGTCGGCTCCGGCTGAGGTGGCAGAGGTTTACGACCACTTCATGAAAGTCCGCGGCAATATTCCCAACATGTTCCGCACCGCCGCGCACCGGCCGGAAATCATGCGCACCATGGTGGAGCATTTCCGCGCTGTGATGGAAACCGGCACGGTTCCGGCAAAGCTGAAAGAGTTGGTGATTGTCCGCACCACGCAGATTAACCGCTGCGAATATTGACTGGCGTCACACACCGTCTTGGCAAGACGGCACGGCTGGACGGACGATCAGATCAACGACCTGGCCAACTTCGACCAACGCTCTGATTTCACGGAAAAAGAAAAAGCCGCGCTGCGTTTGGCAGAGCGCGTTACCCGCGACGCGCACACCGTCGACGATCAGTTCTTTAGCGAGCTGCGCAAACACTTTGATGAAGGCGAGATTGTGGAACTGTTGGCCGCGATTGGCCTGTTTAACTATTTCAACCGGTTTAACGACGCGCTGCAGATGGAGCCGACGAAGTAGGTTTTTTACCCCAATGCGCAGCGAGGGGCCCCTATAGCAAGCAGGATTTCAGGGATTTCCGCAGTCATCAGCGTCCAGGCAATAGAGATCTCTCGCTCCGCTCGAGATATTAACGAACGACAATCCTGTCTTTGATGGCGTTGAACTCATCGGGTGAAACCACGCCTTTGGTTCCCACTTCGTCGGTCGTGTGATAGGGACGGCCCTTGATGATGCGGCCGGCAGTTTCCTCATCGATACCCGGAAGCGTCTGAAGCTGGATTTTGGATGCCGAGTTGACGTTCACCGGCTTGTCCGGCGTTGCCAGACCCTGCTTTACGCCTTCTGCAATGGCCTTGGTTTGTTTAGCCGCTTCTTTTGCTTCTTTCTTGATTTCCACGGCGGCTACTTTGCTTCCCTCTTTGATCTGCGCCGTGGCATTGGCGGCCTGCTGCCTGGTTTTCTCGGTGTCCTGCTGGTTGCAGGCGGAGAGCAGCAGAAAAGGAACAGCGAGGGCGGCTGCAATAATTAGTCTCATACGTGTCTTCATACGTGTCTTCATACGTAACCCAGCATGTACAGAATCAGGATGATGATCAGAATCAATCCCAGTCCGCCGACTGGCCGATAACCCCAGTTGCGACTGTGCGGCCATGATGGCAGCGCACCAATCAACATCAGCACAAGAATAACGATCAGAATCGTGATCAAAGGACCTCCAACGCTTGCCCTATGTTGGAGTGTGAGAAGCTGGAGGAAGTTGGCTACGCAGCAGTTAGCAATTGGCAATTAGCAATTGGCTCAGCTAAAGCCAGCCGATGCGGAGCCGGCTGAAGGCCAAGGGCCAAGAGCCAAGGAGGCCAATGTGCTAATTGCCAGTTGCTAATTGCTCTCAAACAAAAATCAGCCGGAGAACTCGGTCCCCGGCTGAACCTCAGCTATTCAGGAGAAAGCGTTTACGCGCTGCGTCGCGGGCGGATGCTCAGGTCGCGCATCTGGGCCAGCAGGCTGGAGCGTTGCATCGAGTCCAGCTTGTCCAGGCATTGCACAATCTCAGCAATAAATTCGTCATGCATCAGGTCGGCAATGTCATCTTCCAAAGTGCGGCTGGAACCCTTCAGCAAATCCGCCATGGAAACTTCCAGTGCTGTCGCCAAACGCTGCAGGGAAGAAAGTGTCGGCATGGCTTTTTCATTTTCGATCTTTGACACATAGGTGCGCGGCACCTGCATGCGCAGCGCAAGCTGGCGCTGGCTCAGACCGGACTTTTGCCGTAGCATACGGATGGACGACGCTACCTGAAGATGGGAATGATGTCCGTTCGAGGGAGGCTCGACCGGCGTCTGGACCTCAAGAATTGGCTCGGGTTCATCCTCGTCCAGCGAGGTGCGGCATTTCCTGCAAAGATTGTTGTTGGTCCTGAATTGGACTAAATGACAATGGTCGCAACGTACAACTTCCCGGGAATCGACTGGCGCCAGTGCTGTAGCCATGGATGTTTCGGAGTGCCAGAGCGGGCAGTTTCTCCAAAAACCTTTACTGCGAGGGAACCCTTAACTCACGTAGTCTCAAGCATCAACTCACAATTGTCAATAAGAAAATTAGGTAAAAACCTGAAGCAATGGTAAAAAATAGGTGAATAAATAGGGAAAACAGGTATAAAACACAAAGATTATTGGAGAATGCCAATGGACCGAAACCAGGCCTGGAGCCTGCTTTGCGAATATACCCAGTCAGAAAGCCTGCGCAAGCACATGCTGGCTGTTGAAGCATGCATGCGCGCCTATGCCCGTAAGTTTGGCGAGGACGAAAACAAATGGGGCATCACCGGCCTGCTGCATGACTTTGATTATGAGAAATATCCCACGCCGGCTGAGCACCCATTCGTCGGCAGCAAAATTCTGGAAGAGCGCGGCTACCCGGAGGATGTGCGCCGCGCCATCCTCTCCCATGCCGACTACAGCGGTGTAAAGCGCGAAAGCAAAATGGAAAAGACGCTCTATGCCTGCGACGAGGTTTCCGGATTCATCACGGCATCGGCGCTGGTGAAGCCAAACAAGTCGCTGGCTGAAGTGGAAGCCAAGTCCGTCCGCAAAAAGATGAAAGACAAAGCCTTCGCCCGCAGCGTGAACCGCGATGACATTATCAACGGCGCAGCCGATCTGGGCGTCGAACTGGAAGAGCACATCGCATTCTGCATTGAGGCGATGAGAGGGATCGCGGGGGAGTTAGGGCTGGCGGGGAGTTAGGAAAATCTCACCACGGAGACACGGAGGCGCGGAGAAAAGCAAAGCTGCAAGCGAGCAGAAACACGGGAAGTCCTCGGTCGCAACTTTTGATGCGGGGAAGCCACATTCGTCATGCAAGGTCAGGCTGAAGTGACCGCGTCCGTGCGTTGAAGCGCAATCAACGTGCTTTTGGTATCCCTGGGAGCGCGGAAAAAGTATTTTTCCTCCTTCTTAAACGGCAACTTTTGCCAAAGAGTCCGCTCATCCGTGAAACCCCTGGCCCGCATGAATGCAGCTACATCAAGGTCATGATTGAGATGCATAGGATGAGACTTGGTCGCTCCGGCGGGCACGTCAAAAACCAGCAAGCCACCCGGGTTCAGTAGAGAAGCCAGAAAATTGAGTTCGCCGGGAAGATCAGGCAGGTGCTCCAGCACATCAAGGGAGAAAATGGTGTCAAAGCCGCGCTTTTTTCCGGCTGCGGCCAGCTCTTCTTTCGTATGGAAAAATTCGATGGCAAGATTGCGCTGCCGGGCCCGCTCCCGGGCAAATCGCATGGTTTCGCCCTCCACGTCGTAATAAACGGCACGGTCTGTGCGTGCGACTTCCAGCAGAAGCTCGCCGTTGCCGGCACCGTAATCGAGGCACGAGCCGTGCGCGCGCCTGAGCATATTCAAGTTGGAGCGAATGCGCTTGTACTCAAGGTTGTAGCCGGAGAGCGCGAACAAATACAGCTCGGAGTTTTGCCGGTACCACTCTTTCAGCCGGTCCTGGTCATCTGGGGCAATGGCAGCCTGTTGCCAGTTCTTTGCCAGTTCCTGGTTGCTGATCGCCCACAAATGCAGGATGCGTTCTTTAGGATAGCCGGTAAATGCGTTCAGTTCCCGAACGGAAACTTCGATGTTTTCCGCATTGCGGTTCCTCCGCGCGATGGACCAGATAAGCTGTTGCCAGAGACGCTACCAGCATCAGACCGGCCAACGCGAGGGCGAAGAACAGGCCCGCGTTTTGCACCCACGCCGCCAGAAAAACCAGAAACAGGCCCACGCCGCTGACCAGGCTGACCCAGTACAGGGCGGCGCTGTCCGCTACGGCAATGGCGAGATGTGCGGCTGCCGCGAGCAGCAGAGTAGCGAGCAACAGATCGAGACGGAGGATCAAGAGCAATGCGGCGAGCAGCGCAATATCACCCAACCAAAAATAAAGCGGCACAAAGCGTTTCGGCACTCTTCGGCCAAACAGATTGAAGACCAGGAGCCAGACGATGGCCATCGCCACCCATGCTCTCTCGCGGGCATTTGAAGCCAGCAATCCGCTGATGATCAAGGCGGCAGCGATGATTCTCCAGCGAATCTTCACGGCCCAGCGCGATTGTTTCCCGGGATCCACTGTCAAATGCAGATAGTCCGGTGTGTAGTAAATAAAGACCGCGAGTGCGGACGCCAGTGCGGCATAAAGCGCGAGCGGCGCAAAACTCGATGTCTTGCCTGTCTTGATGCACGCTAGAACCGTGCCAAACAAAACCAGAATCAGGCCCATTCCCCAAACGCGGCTGGCTCTCAGAAATTTTTGTTGTTCTGTATATTCCATAATTTGAATCGTGTTTTTCTAAGAAGATGGCTCAGAACAAACATCGATGAGATGTTCAAATATGGTGTGAGGTTATCATGGCGGTGGCGGGGCCTTCGGGGATGGATCACTCCCAATTCATTTGTGCGCTCGGCGCGAATGCGTGCGGCGCGAGGAATTTTGTGGAAGAAAATGAAGGACAAAGCCTTTGCCCGCAGCGTGAACCGTGAACATTGCAAAACGCGATGTGCTCTTCCAGTTCGACGCCCAGATCGGCGGCGCCAGACCTGATTCGGGTTGACATTCTACCCTAGAAAATACATACTCGTGTCGAATGCCGACCCGAGATGAGAAAGATCGCATCGCATTACTGCAGGGCACGCTGGATTTGCTGATTTTGCGTACGCTGCTTTTTGGCCGCCAGCACGGCCAGGGTATTGCGCGCGCCATTCAGTTGCTTTCCGGAGACGAGTTATTGGTGGATCACGGCTCTCTCTACCCAGCTTTGCAACGATTAGAAACGCGTGGCTGGATCCGCGCCGAATGGGGTACCAGCGACAACAATCGCAAGGCCCGCTTCTATGTCCTCACCAAGGCAGGACGAAAACAATTAGTCCATGAAACCGGCCAGTGGCGACGACTGGCGGCGGCCATCGGACGCGTCCTCGGACCGGGTGAAGCGGAGGGGTGAATCATGTTTTGGCACAAGCGGAAGCAGAGTGACTTCAATGATGAGATTCAGGCACATCTGGCGTTGGAAGTGGTGCGGCTCCAGGGCGAAGGCATGACTCCCACAGAGGCGGAAGCGGCCGCCAAACGGGCTTTCGGCAATGTGGCTTCAGCCCAGGAACATTTTTACGAATCCAGCCGTTGGTTGTGGCTGGAACACATCCAACGCGACCTTTTCTATGCAGCGCGCGTTTTGTTACGCAGCCCGGGATTTACGGCCATTGCCATCACTACGCTCGCGCTCGGCATTGGAGCTACCGCTGCAATTTTCAGTTTTGTGAATGCCGTACTACTCAAGCCTCTCCCCTATCCACATCCAGAGCAGATCGTCAGCGTAGGAGAAAAGCTCCCGGACGGATTCAGCAACCCAATTTCCACTCTGAACTTCCTGGATTGGGAGCGGCAGAACCGCTGTTTTGAATATCTCGCCGCATTAGCGTTCGACAAGGTGACTTTGACGGGCCCGGACAGGCCGCAGGAGGTTAAAGTTCACAGAGTCTCGGCGTCGTATTTCAAGGTGCTTGGCGTGGGCGCGGCGCAGGGACGCACCTTTGCCACAAGCGAAAACGAGCCAGGCAACGATCTGGAGGTAGTGCTTTCGAACCGACTCTGGCGGAGCCGGTTTGGCGGCGATTCGCAAATAATAGGACGCAAGATCACGCTGGACGGGAAGAATTACACGATCATCGGCGTGCTTCCTGCGAACAGTGAGTTTGACCGGAGCTGGGCGGCAATGTGGCTGCCGCTGTCTTTCGCGCCGGTGAACATGACCCGCAATTTTCACTGGCTTTATGCCATTGCCCGCCTTAAGGCCGGCGTTACTCTGAAACAGGCCCGCGACCAAATGGAGACAATTGGAGCGGGCATTTCTGCCCAATACCCGGATTCAAATAAGGGTATAGGCGTAGCGGTCAATCCTTATGTTGATCAGGTGGTCCAGCCAGAGCTTCGGCGGTCGCTTTGGGTTCTGCTGGCGGCGGTGGGAGCTGTGCTGCTGATTGGCTGCGCCAACCTTGCCAATCTGACCCTGGCGCGGGGCACGGACCGCGAACACGAGATCGCTATTCGTTCAGCATTGGGCGCGCGCCGTCTCCGCCTGATCCGGCAATTGCTTACGGAGAGCATATTTCTGGGAATGCTTGGCGGGGTGGCAGGTTTGGGGCTGGGCAATGCATTCATGCACGGAATGAAGCTGTGGTTGCCGACTGACATGCTGCCACCGCAGGCCAACGTCCGCATGGACTACAGCGTGTTGCTTTTGACGATGGGGACCGGAATTCTCACGGGAGTCCTTTTTGGCCTGGCGCCGGCGCTCAGGGGCACGCGGCCCGATGTTGCCAGATCGCTCAAGGAGAGTGGGCGAACGGCAGCAGGGTCCACATCACATCGGATGAAGGCGGGGTTGCTGGTTGCGGAAGTGGCGTTGTCATTTGTATTGCTGGCGGGCGCGGGCCTGCTGATCAGAAGCTTCAACAAGCTTGCAAGCCTTAACACGGGCGTGGATACGATGAATGTGCTTGCCATGGACCTTCCCATATCGCTGACAGAATTCACCAACAGCACGGCATTAACGAGCTATCTCAAAGAAGTGAACGAGAAGGTTAGAAGCGTGCCGGGAGTACGGGAAGCGGCCATCACTAATAAACCGCCGATGGAAGGCGTGGGCGGCGCACCCTTCCAGATTGAGGGACGGGACAACCTCGCTTACCCACAGCGCCCTGTGTGTGGGTTCAAGATGGTAAGCCCCAAATATTTTGATACCGTTGGCATGAGATTGATGAAGGGACGCGGCCTTAACGAGGGCGATGTTGCCGGGACGGTACCGGTTACCGTGATTAATGAAACCATGGCGAAGACATACTTCAAAGGCGTAGATCCCATTGGTAAGCGCATCCTGATTCGGCAGCTCGTGTTCGGGAAGGCTGGTCGCGGTCCGGACATCGCATGGCAGGTTGTGGGCGTGGTAAACGACGAGAAAGTTGGAGGCAAAGGTGGCGGCATTGGCCTGGACGAAGATATTCCGGTTGTTTACGTCACGTTCTATCAAAATCCTGGTATCGGCAATAGCCTGGTGGTTCGCTCCGCTGTGAATCCGTTGGCTTTAAGCGAAGCGATTGAACAAGCGATCTGGCAGGTGAACAAGAATCAGGCAGTGACCAACATTGAAACCCTGGAGGAAATCAAATCAGAATCGGTAACACCAGCCCGGCTTCGCACCGCGCTGCTGGCCATCTTCGCCGGCATCGCGCTTTTGCTGGCTGCCATAGGGATCTACGGCGTTGTCTCTTATTCCGTGGCGCAAAGAATGCGTGAATTGGCCATCCGCGTGGCCGTGGGTGCATCACCTGGCGATCTGCTGAAGCTTGTGATTGGAAAAACGATGCTTATGGTCCTGATTGGACTCGCTCTGGGTGGGGTCACGGCGCTCGCGCTCACGCGCGTGTTGGCGAGCTTGCTCTACGATACCAGCCCTACAGATCGCTTGACCTGGGTCGTCACTGCGGCTCTGCTCGCGGCTGTGGCGCTTCTGGCCTGTTATTTTCCGGCACGGCGCGTGATGAAGGTGGATCCCCTGACGATTTTGCGCTTTGAGTAAATGATGGCCTCTTGCGGGAATCACAGCCAACGATGAAAATAATGTGCTTTAAGATCGTACGCGGCCCTGAGGGCAGCTCTTCACCAAAACACATCAGGGGACGCGGGAGAAGCCGCCGCAGGCGCGATCATAGCGCGCATGCATTGGCATTCTGGTGAGAACTCCCTGAATCGGCATGGCGGAAGAAACAATTCGAGAAGCACAAGGTCCCTCACTCCTATTCACGCGTTGAAGAAAACGCGCGTTTCGTTGATGGAGTTCGGGATGACGAGATGAAGAAAGACTATTGGCTTTGAATGCCGTTTTTTCAAGAAATCGAGCCTGTTTTCCCTTGACAACAAAGCGAACAAATGGTAAAGTTGCAGATCGACATCCGGAGGGAAAAGTGCGTATCCGGATGGTGGTCTTTGACAAAATAGCGACTAGCTACTAGCCACTGGCTTCTAGCCCGAAATCTACGCCAATAACCTTTCGAAGTCCACGCCAATTGAGGCTAAATCGCTGAACTCCACGCCAATCTGGGATGACCTGGGATGGTACCCTCCCAAGTCTACGCCAATCTGGGATAACTAGGGGAGGGGGTGGGCACCTAGATCGCCGGAAATGGCCAAAATCGGGGGGATCGCCGGAATTGAAAAAGCGCTGAACCTATGCCAACCAGTACCTTTGTGCGTCAAGTCCACGCCGTTCTGCGATGACGTGGGATGTTCCTCGCAAGTCCTTTAGTATCCTAATTGACGGATGGGGGGAGGGGTAGTTAGGTCGCCGTCATCGGGGAGGCGCTGGAACCTATCAGCCCTTGTAGCGAAAGGGATCCCTCCCCTTCGGCAAGCTCAGGGTCGGGATGTACTTTACTCGTACCGCAGCGCTACCATCGGATCAACCTTGGTTGCCGCTCGCGCCGGCACATAGCTAGCGGCGAGCGTAACGATCGCAAGAATGGCTGTCACGGCGACAAAGATTACTGGGTCCCATGAGTGGATGCCGAACAGCATGCTACGCATGAGATATGACACGAGCATGGCCGCCACAATGCCGGCCACCACGCCGGGGACGATCAAGCGGACGCCTTGTGCCAGCACCATGTTCAGCACGTTGCCGCGTTGCGCCCCAAGGGCCATGCGAATGCCGATTTCCTGCGTGCGCTGGCTTACGGAGTATGCGACCAGGCCGTAAAGGCCGATTGTCCCCAGCAGCAGCGCAAGACCGGCAAACATCCCGGCCAGCACCGCTGGATAGCGATGCAGAAAGGCCGCAGGCGAGCGCTGGATGCGGTCTTCCATGGTCTGGACGTTGAACATGACCGCATCGGGATCAAACTGGCGGATTGCGCTCTGGATTTCAGCAGTTAGCGCGTCCGGCTTCTGCTCCGTGCGAATCAGCAAGCCAAAGAACAAGCGGCCGTTGGCTTCAGCAGGCGTATAGATGGCCGGGCGCGAAGGAGTATCGAGCGGGCCTTCTTTGATATCGCGCACCACGCCGATCACCTGGCGAGGCTTTTCTTTGTCTGAATAGGTGAACCAGATCTGCTGTTTGAGCGGATCAAGGCCGGGCATGAACTGATCAGCCAGCGTCTTGTTCACGATCACGCGTTGCGGGCCGGTCACGTTGTCGGCTTCAGTAAACCAGCTTCCCTGCAGCAGTTCAGCGCCCAGGGTTTGGAAATATGTTCGATTCACGGTGCGGCTGTTGGCTTCACGTCCTTGCGGCGTTGCGGAAGGCACGCCCACAACGCGAAGATTGCTGGTATTGCCACCATTCGATACCGGCAGCATGCTGCTGGTGCCAACCGATTTCACTCCGGGCAGCGCGCGAATTTTATCCAGCAGGGTTTGCATGGCCTGCAATTGTTCAGGATCTTCGGGAAAGCGCGATTGCGAAAGTCCCACGCCCATGCCGAGCAGGTTGTGTTGATCGAAACCGGGACTAACGTTGAGCAGCGATAGAGACTTTTCACCAGCAGTCCGGAGCCGGCAAGCAGCACCATGGCCAACGCAACTTCACCCACGACGAGCGCCGAAGCAAAGCGCCGCCAGGAACTGGAATGGGAACTGCGAGAGCCATCTTTCAATGCGCCTTGCACGTCTGTATTCGCCGCCTGGAACGCAGGAGCCAGGGCAAAGACAATGCCGGTAATAACGGCCAGCGCGCAGGCAAAAAGAAACACACGCGCGTCAATGCTCATGTGCTTGAGGTAAGGCATGTTGTCCAGCAAGGCTGCCGGAATCATGGCGACAAAACCCTTGATGGTCCAGTACGCCACGGCCATGCCCGCAGCCGCGCCAGTAAAGGAGAGGATGAGACCTTCCGTCAGCATCAAGCCGATCAGCCGCGCGCGGCTTGCGCCCAGCGCGGTGCGGATGGCCATTTCATTTCGGCGAGCCATGGCGCGCGCCAGCAGCAGGTTAGCGACGTTGGCGCACGCAATCAGCAACAAAAGCACCACGGCGCCAAGCAATACCAGCAGGATGGGGCGGATCTGGCCGACGATGACTTCATTGAGCGGCACAAGCGACGTCCTGAGTTTGTCATTCGTCTGGGGATATTGCTGTTCCAGTGCTTCAGCAATCAGGTTCATGGCGGAGGCTGCGCTCTCACGAGTGCACTCCCGGCTTCAAACGTCCCACCACATTCAGCCAATGCAGGTTTCTGCGTTGCAGCAACGGACCGCTGGCATGAAGCGTGAGCCATACATCAGGATCGCCGACCGGAGCAAAATGAAAGTCTGCGGGCAGCACGCCAATAATGGTTGTTGGCTCATTGTCGATATTGAGCGTCTGCCCGATGATATCTTTGCCGCCAAAATGCCGCTGCCACCATCCATAACTGAGTATTGCCATGCGTGGGGCCGCAAGCTGGTCTTCACCGGGGCGGAAGTCACGCCCCATCAGCGGACGTACTCCAATCGTCTGGAAAAAATTGTCTGTAGCAACGGCGGACGGCAACAATTCCGGAGCGCCTGCGCCCTTCAGCAAGACCTGATTTTGCGAGTAACCGGCCAGCCCATCAAAGACCTTCTGTTGCACGCGCCAGTCGATGAAGTCAGGATAGGAGGCCTCAAATTGCGTGTTCACGTCCATCGATCGCGTGTCATACACCTCCATGAGGCGCGACGCGTCACGATAGGGCAGCGGACGCAGCAATGCCGCATCAACGAAAGTAAAGATCGCTACGTTGGCGGCAATGCCCAAAATCAGCGTGATAAGAGCGATGGAAGTGAATCGCGGCGACTTGAGCAAGGCTCGCAGTTCATAACGCAGGTCCTGCAGGATGGTTTCTATCATGGTCAAAAATCCTTTGACAGCAGAAACTAGCAAAGCACGGACACTATGCCACTGGAGAATACTTGCAGTTGCGGGAAAGGTTCCCGGCTTGAGCATTTAGACGTGGGAGCAACGGATACGTTTTGCTGGAGAGTTGGGATAAAAAGCGTGGAATCCGCGACCAACTGCATCTTTTCCGCGCCCGCTGAATCCATTGCTTAGCTGGTATAACAGGAGAGCACATGCCACTGGTTCGAATTTCTCTGATCGCAGGTAAGCCTGAATCGCACAAACGCAAGATCTCAGACGCTGTTCACCGTGCCCTGGTTGAGACCATTTCCATTCCCGCTCAAGACCGCTTCCACATCGTTACCGAACACGCCCCGGCCGATTTTATCTATGACCCAAATTACCTGAATATCAGCCGCACGGCCGATTTGGTCATTATCCAGATCGCACTGAGTTCCGGCCGCTCCATTGAAATCAAGAAGGCGCTTTACAAACGCATGGCAGAGCTGCTGCACCAGGAAGCTGGCGTACGCAAAGAAGATGTTTTCGTCAATCTGGTGGAAGTGGCAAAAGAGAATTGGTCGTTTGGCAATGGCGAAGCGCAGTACGCGACGTGATAGCCTGTCTCCGCGCTCCTTGCAAACTTATCTGGTCAATGCGCCCGAGCGTATCAACTCCGCCAGCTTTGCAAAATCATCGGCAAAGACCCGGTCGTGCTTCGATCTTCGGGCTCACCTTGCGAATGGCCGCGTGGGCTTTCTGCAAGGGCTGACTGCTTTTGAGCGGCGTCAGAAAATCCAGCGCCTGCGCCGCCGCGCAAGCTTCAATCGCCAGCACGTTGGTGGTGTTTGCAATCACACGTTTCAGCTTGATCGCTGCAGCCATGCCCATGGAGACGTAATCTTCCTTATTGCCGGATGTCGTAATTGAATCCACTGACGCCGGATGCGCTAGCCCTTTATTCTCGCTGGCCAGAGCAGCGGCCGTGACCTGCGGCATCATAAAGCCGGAGTTGATGCCGGCATCGGGCGCAAGAAATGCCGGCAAGCCTTCATTCAACGCAGGGTTCACCAGGCGCTCAATGCGTCGCTCAGAAATTCCGGCAAGTGCGCTCAGTGCGATCGCCATATAATCCAGCGCAAACGCCAGCGGTTGACCATGGAAATTTCCGCCCGAGATAATGTCGCCTTCACCGTGGCTCTTTACAAACACCAGCGGATTATCGACGGCTGAGTTCATTTCGATCTCAAACGTTCGCCGGCAAAATGCCAGGGTATCGCGCACTGCGCCATGGACCTGGGGAATGCAGCGCAGTGAATAGGCGTCCTGCACGCGTCCACAATCTTTGTGCGACTCGCGAATCTCGCTTCCCACCAACAGTCGGCGCAGATTGGCCGCGACCTGGCTCTGTCCTACATGCGGCCGCGCGTCATGTATGCGCGCATCAAAGGCGACATCAGTGCCATGCAGCGCGTCCAGTGACATCGCGCCAAGAACGTCGGCGGTTTCGGCCAGGGTCTCCGCCGCCAGCAGTGACAAGGTTCCCACCGCCAGCATCGCCTGCGTACCGTTGATCAGCGAAATGGCTTCCTTGGCTTCCGGAACAAGTGGCCTGATCTGCGCACGCTGCAACGCTTCGGCACTGCTGCCGCGAGCACTCTCATTCCCGGCGTTTTCCTTCCAGACATTTTCCTTCCAGACCTGCCCTTCGCCGATCATCGCCAGCGCCAGGTGGGCCAGCGGAGCAAGGTCGCCGCTCGCTCCCACGCTTCCCTGCGATGGCACCACCGGATGCACGCCTTTGTTCAACATGGCGCAGATCAGGTCGATCACCTCCGGTCGAACACCTGAAAATCCCTTCGCCAAGGAGTTGGCGCGCAGGAGCATCATGGCCCGCGTCTCTGCCTGGCTCAGCGGTTCGCCCACTCCTGCCGAATGTGAACGTATCAGGTTGACCTGGAGCTGACGGTTCTGGGCTGGCTCAATGTGTACGTCACTAAGCTTGCCCACGCCGGTGTTGATGGCGTAAGCCACGCGGTTTTCCCGCAGCAATTTTTCTACGACCTCACGCGCGGCGACAACTTTCATGCGTGCGCCATCCGCCAGTTCAACCGGCCGCCGCTCATATACCACCTGCCGCAGGTCGTCGAGTGAAAGATCGTTACCGCTAATCTGAAGAACGTTCATGAATTCTGTTTGAGTCCGTTGAAGGCTTTCATATATTTTTCCGGCAGCGCCGTGCGCTCTAGCTTATTGTTGACGATGATGTGCATGGTCTCGCCCGTGGCCAGCAGCGTGCGGTCAGCCTCACGGAAGATTTCATAGCTGAAGTGCAGCAGCGATGAGCGCACATTCTTGATCTGCGTGCGCACCACAATCTCATCATCATACTGCGCCGGCGCTTTATAGCGGACGCGCAGGTCGACCACGGGAATGTGGCAGTTATCTTTTGTCTCCATTTCGCTATATTGAAATCCCAGCTGCCGCAGCAGTTCCACGCGCCCGACCTCAAACCAAATGAGAAAGTTGGAGTGATAGACGACACCCATCTTGTCGGTTTCGGCATAGCGTACGCGCAGTTTCGTTTCGCCGCTGATCGTTGCTTTGACGATCATTACTTTCCTGTCCAGGTGGGTTTGCGCTTCTCCAGAAATGCTGTGATGCCTTCTTTAAAATCCGCGGTCTGCCGGATGCCGGCATTGCCCTGCACTGCTTGTTTTACCTGACGGTCCAGTTGCTCGCGAGTATAGCTGGAAAGCAGCTTCTTGGTTGCCTGCAACGAAGCAGGACTGTTCTCCAGCAATTGCGCGGCTAATTCCTGCGCTCGCGACATTAATTGCTCCGGCGCGACGATCTCATTGACCAGCCCGAGATTCAGCGCTTCGTCGGCGCCAAAAATGCGGCCTGTAAGCAGCAGGTCGCGCGCACGCTTCTCGCCGATGTTCGCGATAAGAAAACTCGAAACTATGGCAGGAACAAAACCAATGCGCACTTCCGTATAGCCAAACTTTGCTTCAGGAACAGCTAAAGTGAAATCGCATAGTGTTGCCAGGCCCGTTCCACCGGCGATTGCCGGACCATTGACCGCCGCAATCGTCGGCTTAGGAAAGTCATACAGCGTTCGGAAGAGTGATGCCATGGTTTCTGAATCCTGGATGTTCTGTTCATGCGTCCGTCCGGTAAGCTGCTTCAGGTTGTCCAGGTCCATCCCGGAACAGAAGGCCTTGCCCACGCCCGTCAGTATCACCACTTGCGCGGAAGAACTGGCGGCCTGGTTCAATGCAGCAATCAGATCGTCAATCAGTTCATAGCTAATCGCATTGCGCTTTTCCGCGCGGTTGAGCATGATGGTGGCGACCGAATTTGATTCGCTGTAGAGGACGGTGTTATACGCCATTATCGTTTTACCTCAACCGGAGCCGCCCCGTGGATGACCGAATAGAACTCGGTTTTTAGATTCGCCGTTCCCCGGAATATAACCTCCACTTCGCCGCCAAACCAGCAATCGATCTCCAGATAATCGCGGTCACGAATGATCTTTTGCAATTGAGCATTTCCGGTCTCTTGGATCCCCTCCACGCACTTTCCCGGTTTGCCGGCAAGCGTCGCCATCTGCTCTCCCACAACCTGAGGTTTCATTAGTCCTCTTGACTGCAGCAAGCGAACGACTTCTGATGAGGGCTGTTTATGAAAATCAATGTCGATCATGCCGCCTCCGCGCCAGGCGTGTCCTGCAAACCGAACCATCGCCAGCCGGGGCAGTCCGGGGCTCTCCAACACTTCATACGCGAGAGGAACTGGAAACCGAATGTCGTTGACCTCCGCACGCGATCCATGGCGGAGATGCCAGAACACGGCAAAAATTTCCGTTGAATAGTACTGTGTTGCCGCCCAAGCCATCAGCAGTACAGCGATGATCTTACCGTAGATCGCCACGCGTTTGGTCACATCACCACCGTATGCTTCTTCGCAATGTCCGCCGACATCTGGATCACCGCATCCAGCGGCTTCTTCAGCGGAACGTCCGCGCCGCGTTCCTTAAGCGCCTCGACTGCAATCTCCGTCGGAATGTTGCCGACCATTTCATCCTGCGCAAATGGACATCCACCCAGCCCGCCGATGGCGGAATCAAATCGCCGGCAGCCGGCTTCATAAGCCGCAATGATCTTTTCTGCCGCGCCAGCTTTCGTGCTGTGCAAGTGCGCGCCAATCTCCAGATAGTCATATGCCCCGGTCACTGCCGTAATCAGCTCTCTTACCTGCGCTGGCGTCGAAAGGCCTACGGTATCGGCCAGTGAAATCTGCGTGATATTCATGTCCGCCAGTATGCCCACGGCTTCAATCACCTCTTCCGCATTCCACAGATCGCCATACGGATTGCCGAAAGCCATGGAAATATATGCCACAACGTTCAAGCCAGCCGCGTCGGCTTTCAACTTGATTTGCTCCAGTTCGTCGGCGGCAGCTTCCAAAGTCTGGTTCTGGTTGCGTTCCAGGAAGGTCGGCGAAATCGAGTACGGGAATCCGAGCGTTTGTACAGCCTCGGTCGCAATGGCCCGCTCCGCACCTTTCTGGTTCACCACGATGCCAATGATCTCAACATCATCCGGCGGATCAAGCTCTTTCAGAACTGCTTCTGAATCCACCATCTGCGGAATGGCCTTGGGCGAAACAAAGGACACCGCGTCAATGTGTTTGAACCCTGCCCCAATCAGCGCGCGCAGGTACTGGACCTTGACGGCCGTGGGAATCTGGCCCTTGAGGCCTTGCCAGGCATCGCGGGGACATTCGATGATCTTTACTTGTTTTGACATAAAAAAAATCAAAATCTACCACGGAGACACTGTCAGCTCATTCACCACGGAGGCACGGAGACACGGAGAACAGCAAGGTCATAGAACTTTTCGAACGATACCGAACCTCAAAACTGGAACGTTAAAGTTTATGATGAAACCTACCGGCTTTTTCAGCAGCTTCATGTAAGTAAGAAGTTGAGCTTCATGAATCGATGCAATGCGCTCCACACATTTGAGTTCGAGAATAACAGTGTTCTCAACCAAGAGGTCGAGCTTATACCCGCAGTCTAGGTTGATCCCTTTATATGACACCGGAACTGTGATTTGCCGCTCAAAACGAAGCCCACGCAGGTTCAATTCAAGACACAAACATTCTTCATAGGCTGATTCCAGCAGCCCTGGCCCGAGTGTCTTGTGGACTTCAATTGCCGCACCAAGAATCTTTTCAGTCAGTTCCTCATATCGGAGCTTCGGTGCAGCAGCGGCGGCTTCAGACATCGCAGTCTCTCATTTTTTCAGTTTTTCTCCGTGTCTCCGTGACTCCGTGGTGAACAATCCGGTATCGATCTTAAAGGGCGTTAGGTCTGCAACACTCCCACCTTAAACTCTTTCACCTCAGGATTCAGAGCAGCCGCCTCCAGCGCCGTGATCAGCGCCTGCCGCGTCTCCATGGGATCAATGATCTTGTCGATCCACAATCTCGCTGCGCCGTAGCGCGGATCGGTCTGGTGGTCGTAGGTGGCTTTGGTCGTGTCGAATAATTCTTTTCGCTCGGCGTCGCTCAGCTTTTCGCCGCCGCGTTCGAGCTGTTTAATCTTGATCTCGACCAGCGTACCCGCGGCGGCCGCGCCGCTCATGACGGCGTAGCGCGCAGACGGCCAGGCAAAGACAAATCGCGGATCGTATGCTTTGCCGCACATGGCGTAATGTCCCGCGCCAAAAGATCCGCCGATGATGACCGTAATTTTCGGCACCACGGAATTGGCCACGGCATTCACCATTTTTGCTCCGGCTTTGATGATGCCGCTCCACTCGGCGTCGCGTCCCACCATGAAACCATTCACGTCATGCAGAAAGACCAGCGGCACAAGATTTTGGTTGCAGTCCATGATGAAGCGCGCGGCCTTCTCGGCGCTTTCGGTATAAATTACGCGGCCAAATTCCACGCGCTTTGCGCCGGTCTGATGGATCCGTCTGCTGCGCCGGCGATGCCTGGTTGGCCACGATGCCCACGGCAAACCCGCCGATGCGCGCCAGCCCACAGACCACTGTTTTGCCGTACTCGGCTTTGTACTCGTCAAACTTGGCGCCATCCACAATGCGCGCGATGATCTCTTTCACGTCATACGGACGCATGCCGTCAGCTTCAAAGATTCCGTAAATCTCTTCCGCCGCGTACGCGGGTGGCTCAGCCTTCACGCGGTTAAATGGCGCCGACGGCTTGTGCCCAAGCTTGCTCACGACGGAACGTATCCGCTCCAGGCAGATATGGTCGTTGGGCTCGCGATAGTCGATTGTCCCTGCGATTTGCGCATGCATCTGCGCGCCGCCCAGTTCTTCCGCCGTATATTTTGCGCCGATTGCGGCTTGCACCAGCGCCGGTCCGGCCAGAAAGAGCCCGCTGCCTTCGGTCATTAATATGGTGTCGCACATCACCGGCAGGTACGCGCCGCCGGCCACGCACATACCCATGATGGCCGTAATCTGCGGAATTCCCATGGCGGACATGACTGCGTTATTGCGAAAGACGCGGCCAAAATCGTCGGTGTCAGGGAAAACGTCTTCCTGCAACGGCAGGAACACGCCCGCCGAGTCCACCAGATAAATGGTGGGAATGTGATTTTCAATGGCGATGTTCTGCGCCCGGATCACCTTCTTGGCCGTCATGGGAAAGAACGCGCCGGCTTTAACCGTGGCATCATTCACGATCAGCATGAACAGCCGGCCATGCACGCGTCCCAGCCCTGTAACCACTCCCGCCGAAGGCGCGCCACCCCACTCTTCATACATCTCATACGCGGCATAAAGCCCGAGTTCGAAGAATTCGGTGTCGCGGTCGATGAGCAAATTGATGCGCTCGCGCGCGGTCAGGCGCTTCTTGGCATGCTGGGATTCAATGGCCTTTTCGCCGCCGCCCAGGCGGATTTTTTCCTCTTCAATGCGCACGGCGGCCACCAGCTCCGCCATGGCGCGCATGTTCTTTTCAAAGCGGGTGGAGGTGGCGTCGATTTTACTGGGAAGCTTGGGTATCTGATCGGCCATAGAAGTTAGGCAAACTATTTAGATTAAATGAGGAAAGAAAGGGCGCGCAAACGGCGGAGCAAAACCTTACCACTGATGACACTGATAAAACGGATTTTCACTGATCAGAAAATGCTTTGGGAACAACAGGGCGTATTCAGCCCTCCTGTTCGTCGGGATGGTGGCCGCCTCGGCACCAATGGAGAGGGCTGCCGGACAAAGAATGTAAACGTATAAACAAAGCATGCTGCGTCTCTACCAACATCCTTTTTATCCTGTTATCGACGACAGCGAGATTACCGGAAGAACCTGATGTAAAAGAATGCCGCCGTAATCAGAAAATTGATTACACTAATGCCGATACGAATTTGAGACCCACTGAGCCGTAAGGCGACTCTAGCCCCCACGTACCCTCCCAACGCCGCAGCCACCAACATCACCAGGGTTTCGCGCCACGCAACGGAACCAGCAAAGGCAAAACACAGGACAGCAATGGTATTGGCGGCGGCCACCAAAACAACCTTGACGGCATTCATGGCCCGGATATTGGTGAGCCCCATCACGCTCCAGACTGCCATCATCATGATCCCGACCGCTCCTCCGAAGTAGCCGCCATAAATTCCCAGCAGGAATTGAGCTGACAATAGAAATGCCGTATTCGGCCGCCAATGTTTTTGCAGCCGTCTCCCGATCCATGGACCAAAGGCAAACGCTACGGAGCCCAGCAGCAAGAGCCAGGGGAGGATCTTGTCAAACGAGGAGCTCGGCGTCAGTAGCAGTAACATCGCGCCGGCAAATCCGCCGGCCAGCGTTGCGGCGAATAAAACTTTTACTGAGACATTCAGTATAGTTTGGAAATTTCCTCGATACGCCCACGCACTCGCGATGCTGCCCGGATATAAAGCGACCGTGCTGGACATGTTGGCCGAAACCGACGGAATACCCACGTAGATCAGCGCCGGCACAGAGATGAAAGAGCCTCCGCCGGCAATGGCGTTCATGGCGCCGGCGGCCAATCCCGCGAGAAAGATAATGAGAATTCCGTGCATCAGGAAGAGTGCCTTCCGGCCAGCCGCATCAATGCTGCTCCTGCCGGGTCGTTCGCGATCTCATTCACAAGCCCGATTCTCAACGCTTCTTCCGCCTTCACCATCTCCGCCAGCAAAAACATCTGCATGGCCCTGGGCTTGCCAATCAGGCGCGGCAGGCGCTGCGTGCCGCCCCAGCCTGTCATCACACCCAGGCTGGCGCCGCGATGTCCAAAGACTGCGTTCGGCGCGGCAATGCGATAGTCGCAGGCCAGCGCCAGATCCATGCCTCCGCCCATGCAGTAACCGCGAATAGCGGCAATTACGGGAACAGGAAACTGGTCGATGGCCAGCATGAGCTCCTGCCCGGCGCGGGAAAACTCAAAGGCCTGCGCCGCCGTGAGCTGGAAAATTTCGCTCAAGTCAGCTCCGGCGGAAAAGAATTTGTCATTGCCGGTGACGATAAGGCATTGGAGGCTGCCGTTATTGGCCTCGATCGTCAACTCTTCAACCGCCAAGTGCAAAGCTATGATGCGGCTGAGGCCCAGCTTATTGGTCCCATCGGAAGAAACCAGGCGCAGCACAGCGCAATCATGGTCACGCTCTAAGACAAAAAAATCGGTGCTTCTCGGGATTGCGATCTCTCCGTGCCTCCGCGTTTCCGTGGTGGGTGTTCCTTCAGTAGAAGTCGCTACAGCTCAGAAAGAAGCCGCAGGTCTTGCATACCATTTTGCAGCGGGAATCGCGCATCTGCGTTCCGCAATTGGGGCAATAGCTGGATAAATCAGCCTTTTGTGCGGACTGCAGCTGCGGGGTGGAAGCTCTCGGTTCTAGTTTCTCATCGGCCATGATGCAGTTCGCAGTGTAAACCCATTGCCCTCATGGATACAGCGGAAAACCCTCCCGGCAACAGCTCTGGCCAGGATGACATCTCATCATCGCGGGCTCTCTCAATCCCGCGCGTAAGGACCGCAGACGAGTGAAAGCCGAGTGAAAATTACCGTTTTTGGCCTGACGCTATCGTCCTCGTGGGGCAACGGACACGCCACGCCCTATCGTGCCATTATCCGCGCGCTGGACCGTCTGGGCCATCGGGTTCATTTCTTTGAGAAGGACGTCTCATACTACCGCTCTCGCCGCGACTTTGATTCCTGCGATTACTGCGAGCTCACGCTCTACTCAGAGTGGGCTGACGTCCGCGATCTGGCGCTCTCAACCGCCGCGGATTCTGATGTGGTAATTACCGCCAGTTTTCTGCCGGAAGGCCGCCGTATCAACGACGAATTATTAGACCTGGGCCGGCCGTTGCACATTTTTTACGACTTGGATACGCCTGTGACGCTAAGCGGCCTGCGCCAGGGCGAAGTCGAGTATCTCGACCCCAGCCAGATTCCGGAATTTGATCTGGTGCTTTCGTTCACCGGGGAAGGGCGCTGGCGGCGCTGGAAAATGAATATCGCGCACGGATGGTACGAACTCTCTATGGCTGCGTCGATCCCGACGACTACCATCGCGTTGCCGCAGTCCCGGCGTTCCAATGCGATCTTAGTTACATGGGAACATACTCCGCCGACCGTCAGGCCCGGCTCGATGCCCTGCTGCTGGAGCCTTCGCGCCGCCATCCTGAAAAACTGTTTCTGCTTGCCGGTTCCTTGTATCCCTGGAACTGGGAGTGGCCGGAAAATGTGCGCCGGATAGAACATATAGCGCCAGCCGACCACTCGCGTTTCTATTCGTCATCCCGCCTTACCCTTAACATTACCCGTGGCGAAATGGCCGCAAACGGCTGGTGCCCCTCCGGACGATTCTTTGAAGCTGCCGCCTGCGGTACGCCACTGATTACGGATGCATGGGAGGGTCTGGATTCATTCTTCGACCTGAACAGCGAACTTCGGGTCGTATCGAGTGCAGAAGATGTTGAGATGGCCCTGAGCGTGCCCGATGCAGAGTTGCAATCGATGGGAGCGCGGGCGCGGCAACGCACACTGGATGAGCATACCGGCAATGTCCGCTCCCGCCAGCTGCTGCAATATATCGAGGAAGCGCGCTCGGGTGATCAAGCAACCATGAAGAAAGAGGTAGCCCAATGATCGGAATCATACCCGCCGCCGGCGCGGGAGAACGCATTCAGCCCCTGGGCTGCTCCAAGGAATTGCTGCCCGTGGGCTCGCGCATGGTCGGTGGCGCGGAACGCCCAAAAGCAGTCTCAGAATACCTGGTGGAACGGATGATTGCCGCCGGCGCCAGCCAGATTTGCATGGTCATCTCGGCCGAAAAGACTGACATCGTGAAGTATTACGCCGAGCGCAACTACGCTGCAGAAATTTTTTATGTGGTACAGCAGCAGCCGCTGGGATTGTGTGACGCTCTCTTTCGCGCCGAACCGTTTGCCCGGCGGCACGACCAGGTCTTGATTGGCCTGCCAGACACCATCTGGTTCCCGGAAAACGCCTACGCGCCGGCCCTGGCCCCGGGCGGGGCGGAGTGCAATCTGGTGCTCTTTCCTGTTTCCGATCCCTCGGTCTTTGACGCAGTGATTTGTGACGATCTGGGCTACGTTCAGGAAGTCCAGGTAAAGAAGCCTAATGCCGGCTCACAATGGATATGGGGCGCCGTGACCGTACGCGGAGAGGCGTTCCACCGGTTGAGATTGCTCTGGGAGTCTCGCCACAGGGCAGACAAGTATCTGGGGGAGTTACTCAATGCCTTCATCGCTGCCGGCAACCCGGTGCGGGGCAAGTTTACGGGTGAGAGCTATATGGATGTGGGAACACTCGAAGGGTATCGCAATGCCCAGGATTTCCTTCGGGCAAATGCCCCGGCCCGACGCGTGGCCTAGCTTGCCGGATTCTAAATATGCGGTGGCTTTAAGCGCTGGCCTTCAGTATGTCGCGTATATCGCGATTGATCTTGGCGCAATCACGGCTGGCTTTGTCTATCAAATCAGCCCACTTCTTGGCATTTTCGTCCAGGTTGGCCTGAGCCAGCAGGTAAGAGGCCTGCATGATTGTCTCAACGGAGTTGCTGAGATCGTGCGCAAGGGACCTTAATTTGGTATTGATTTCTGCGGGAATTTTAGCCGCAGACTCGGCCTTTGGTTGAGCGCTCATAAGCCCTTTCCCATCTCGATTTATTTCCAGACACAATCCCATCGTATGTGCCAGCTTCAGTTAGAAGCAAGTTTTTGCCAGAACGTTGTTCTCCCGTTCGCCAACTTCCGCACTGACCATTAGGACGTGTCCTAGTTCCCTAACCTTCACTGCTCGGGCCTTCTACGTAGTTCTCTAGGGTAAATCATGGTGAAAAGCTTAGAGCTTTTGCGGATATGGGTTACGGCAATTCGGGCTAGAATCCTCCCAATCTAGCAACGCAAAACTAATACCTAAGAAGGTTCTTCTCATTTCGTCGTTTTTTCCGGGCGACGCATTTCCGGGGGTGTGTTGTGCCATTTCGCGCCGTATTGGTCACCGGTTTTATCGCCTTTTATTCTCTTTTAGCTGCGGCTACAACGCCGTTTAAGGCCACCACCACGCTGGCAGCAGAGACTTCGAATAACACCAGTACGGCCAACAGCTTTATCGCGCAGACGAATGGCAATATAGGGGCCACCAATATCAGCAAAGCTCCCATCCGCAGCCTGCTCTACTCCGGATCCACCGCCAAAATTTATGCCCATTTCGTTCCCTGGTTTGGCTTTGGCGACCACATGAATGTGGGTTATATCTCAAGTGACACCCTGCAGGTGCAAAAGCAGGTCAATGACATGCTGAGCCGCGGGCTGGACGGCGCCATTATCGACTGGTATGGGCGCGGAGAGTCCAGCGCGCACTTCGCCTCGTATGATCGGGCGTCGCAGGCCTTTATGCACCAGTCTGAGCTTCATCCCGGCTTCAATTTTGCCATGATGCACGATGCAGGCGGCCTGAAGACCTGTGCTGCCACTGTTGGCTGTGATGTAACCCAGACGCTGATTGACGACCTGAACTATGCCAACGTCACGTATGAGGGCTCGACCGCCTATCTGCGAAGCGCAGGACGACCAGTCGTCTACTTTTTTGGGCATGAGGCATATGCAATCGACTGGACGCGCGTTCGGGCAGGTGTGGCCGGCAATCCCATGTTCGTCTTTCGCAATGGCAGCGGTTTCACCAAACCGCAGAGCGGCGGGGCTTATTCATGGGTGGCACCGGAGACGGTGAGCGCCACCAACCTGATGGCAATGAATTACATGGACAGCTATTACAAGACGGCTCTTGCGTTTCCGTTAGAGTACTCCACGGGTTCAGGCTACAAAGGTTTCAATGACACGCTGGCAGCATGGGGCACCGGCAGGATCATAGATCAGCAATGCGGGCAGACATGGTTGAAGACGCTGGCCGAAGCCGGCAAGTACTACTCGTCTTTGAAACAGATGCCGGGAATTCAACTGGTGACGTGGAACGACTATGAAGAGGCGTCAGAAATCGAAAGCGGCATCGACAATTGTGTTACCGTATCCGCTTCGGTTGCCGGTACCGTGGCTTCATGGACTATCACCGGGCAGATGAATACGGTTGACCATTTCACGGTTTTTACCTCCCAGGACGGCGCCAATCTCATGTGGATGGCTGACCTTCCTACGACCACAAGCTCGCTTGACCTGGCCAGTTTCAGCATGAATGCCGGGAACTACATCATTTTCGTCAAGGCTGTCGGCAAGGCGTCGATGACCAACAAGATTTCTGCCGGTGTGCAGCTCACGGTAACCAATCAGCCACCCACGGCAGCCTTGAGCGTCACCAGCCCGCTGACGAAAAGCGCCGTCACAGGATCTCTGGCCGCGCCTGCGACCGTCACGGCTTCCACGGCTGGCTCGACGGATCTAGACGGCAACATTGTGGCAAGCACGATTAACTTCGGCGATGGCAGCGCACTTGTGAGCGCCTCAAGCGCGTCCCACACTTACACCACCCTGGGAACGTATACGATCACCGGCACGGTTACGGACAACCTGGGCGCCACGGCCAGCAAGTCGGCGGCAATTGTGATTTCCAGCAGCAGCAACCTGCCTCCCACAGCAGCAATCACGGCAACTCCCAACTCCGCTTATGCGCCAGCGACCATTAGCGTGAGCGCAGCCGGCTCCAGCGATCCCGACGGCGCCATTGCAAGTTCCAGCATCAGCTTTGGCGATGGCACATCGGCCAGCGGCCTTACGGCGTCACACATATTTTCCAATGCCGGCGTTTATACGGTCACAGCTAAAGTCACTGACAATCTGGGCGCTTCTTCTACCGCCAGCACCAGCGTGACTGTGAAAGCTCCAGAGGTGATTGTTAGCAGTCCGGCCGACGGCGCAGCTTTTGCCGTCACAGGTCCACGTTGTGGCCGGCGGATTCTCAGGTTCCCCGGTGATAGCCATGCAGATTTATGTGGACTCAGCGGTCGTTTATTCCGTGAACTCGGCGAGCCTTGACGGCACGGTTGCACTCACCAGCGGCCCGCATACGTTGATCGTGAAGGGCTGGGACAGTGCGGGACGGAGCTTTTTTAAACAGCTTTCGGTCACCATCAACAAGCCTCCGGTGGCGGCGCTGACGCTGACTTCCGGTTCTGTTTTGCTGGGAAGCTCTATTTCTGCCTCTGCCTCCGCATCGAGCGACCCCGACGGCTCGATCGTCAGCACGGTCATTTCCTTTGGCGATGGCACATCGGCCGCGGCGGTCAGCGCTTCTCACCAGTACAAACTTGCCGGTACATATAGGGTGCAGGCAACGGTCACCGACAATCTGGGAGCTTCGTCAAGCACAATCGCCACAGTAGTGGTGAAGCCGCAATTTGTGATCATCACCAGCCCAACATCTGCCGCGATCACGGCTACATCCGTCCATGCCGCCGGAACCGCCTCCTCGGGCTACCCGGTTGTGGCGACGCAGGTTTATCTGGATGGCGTGCTCAAGTTCCAATCGTCAACGGGAACGGCAGACACAACTCTGCCGGTTGCGGTTGGCACACATCAGTTGGTAATTCAGGGTTGGGACTCTTCCGGCGCGACGTTTAAATCGGCAATGAACGTTACCAGACAGTAGCGTTATGGACTTCGCCGCGAGGCCCACGTGGCGCCGAGCAGCGTGTAACAGGAGCATGCGCGCTCCACAGGTGTGACAAACCGCAAAGCGGTTTGGAGCGCAACCACAAGATAAAAGCCTTTAGCCTTCCCACACGAATGCGTCAAAGCGGCGGCGGGTTTCAAAGCCCAGCCGGCGGTAGAGGTCTACGGCCTTGGCATTCGCTTCGGTTACGGTAAGGCTCAGCCCCAGGAAATTGCGGGTGCGGAGTTCCTGCGTGCACAGTCCGATCAAGGACTCGCCAATTCTGCGGCCGCGAAGCTCCGGCAGTACGCAAACCTGGGTCACGTGGCCAACGTCATCCCGGACACGCGAGCAAAGTAAAAGCCCGGCAATCGAGCGGGTGGGCTTGTGCAGCGCCACGAACGACGCATGCGCGTCAAACACGCCACAACCCGGAAAGCGGACAATGTTGTTGAGGAAGCGCAGAGACCCGTTCAGGCTGCGGTATTGATCGTTGATTTCTGAATCGATGTGGCCGCGATACGCCGTGGTAATCACCGCCGCGCCAGGCTGGAAGTCCTGCTCTCCCCAGCGGCGAAATTCGATATCCGGCAGGGATGAAATTTCCGGCCGCAGGCCGTTCCTGAGCGGCAGCGTCATAAACAAGCGTGGATATTGGCGGAAGCCTTCCGCCAGAAATGGCTCGCTCAGCACGCCTGATTCGTGCGGCAGCAGCTGCGCTTCAATGCGTTGTATCCCGGGCGATTGCTGCAAGGTGTTGATCACATGCACGGCCAGGCGATTTTCTACCGTGTCACCGGGAATGCGGATGGAATCGTCGGCGTAAAGATCGCCGATAACGCCTTTGCTGCCTTCATAGACGAAAAATGCGTAGCCGCCAATGCGGCCGTCTTCCACGGCGGCATATCCGGGCAGGATCTTGGAATCGATATACCGCAGAATCATCTCGGCGGAGGGCCGGTAGTCCCACGACATCATCTGCGCCCACAACAGCGTTTCCCGCTCCAGCAATGGACGCAGGTTGTGAGAGCTGAAGTGCCTTAGGTCCAGAATCTCCACGCCAAAAGGATGTGTCCGGTGTGTCTCGATAGGGGTATGAAGGCCCATGAAAACTTCCCGTTGCCGCCCAGCAAAATAGCATCAATAGCGGCGAGATAAAGTCTAGCTTTGGTCAGGGAATTAATCAAAGCCTGTATCCGCCGTGGAACCAAACCAGTAGGAACCCGCGGCGCTACTTGCCATTATTTCGCGGCGCTTACCAGAAAGAATTCCAGGTGCTGCGGCGGAAAGGTCCCGATAGAAGTTACCTGCCGATCACCGACAACGGCCTGCACCGCGCCCAGACTTCCCTCTTTGGCCACCACAATGTGTTTTCCCGAAGGCACGCCGGAAGGCATATCCAGCGGCCCTTCCTGTTCATAATGGCTTATCGGCTGGTTGCGGTAAAAATCAAGCCCGTACGCGACCTGGCGCTTTACGTTGAAGCTGGCCACCGGATCGCCGGCAGCCACACCCAGCTCGGCCAGCCTCTGGTTGACGGGCCGGGCTGATTGCGTGCGGTCGATCGTCGCCGCGGCAGGTCGCAGCAGAAACGCCACCGCCAGAATGGTTGGGACGAGGGTTACGAAGTGCAGAACCCGCACCCCTTCCCGCCGGACCATCAGCAGTACCATTACCGCGATAATGGCGCCGGTAATAGTCATCCCAATCTGCAAGGCCGGCGGCGGGGCTTGCCTGGCCATGGCGAATGGGGCCATGAGTGCGCCGACCATCAAAACGGCACAGACCAACGCGTGCAACGACGTTAATAACCGGGGAATAGCTTTCAGCCGGTGCAGATATTCGGCCGTAAGCAGCGTGGCTGCGGGAATCGACGGCAGAATGTAACCCGGAAGCTTGGCGCGGGAAATGCTGAAAAAGACGATCGGCACAATGACCCAGATAAACAAGAAGCTGGTAAGGCCGTCATCAGTTTGCGCCTGCGCGTCCTCGTCGATGGTCATTGATTCAGGATGTGCGGACGTTTGATTGGCGCGCCACCGCGTAAAGACCTGTCGGCCAGCCTCGATTAGCGCAGGCACGGTAAAGAATGTCCACGGCATTGTGGCCAGCAGAAAAACCGGAATGTAATACCAGAACGGTTGTGAATGCTGGTAGAGATTGGTGCCGAAGCGCTCCAGATTGTGCTCAATAAAGAAAACGCGGAAGAATTGCGGGACCTTGTGTTGCACCGCCACATACCAAGGAAGCACGATGGCAGCGAACAGGACAAAGCCCGTGACGGACAGGCTGCGGACAAAAATCTTGGCATCGCGCCGCAATACCGTATAGGCGCCCACTACCAGCACGGCCAGCGCTGGAGCCACGGGACCTTTCGCCAATCCGCCGAAGGCCAGCAGTGCGTAGAACAGCAGCAGCCAGAACTTCTTGCCTGTTTTATGCCAGGTCCACCAGCACATCATGGCCAGGGCAAACGGCGCTGAGACCAGCATGTCAGTGGATGCGCCGCGGCCAAAGCCGATCATGCCTGCCGACGACGCCGCAATCATTGCGGCATCCAGTTCGCCGGCAAAGCGGAAGTGCCGCATGAAGAAAAATATCCCGAGGACAACCGCGGTGGCATTCAATGCCGCCGGAACACGCGCCGCCCAATCACTCACGCCAAAGACTGCGTAGCTGCTCATGATCTTCCCGTAAAGCAACGCCGGCTTTTCCAGCCAGGGCGAGCCGTTGAGCGTCGGAACAATCCAGTCATGCCGGGCCAGCATCTCGCGGGCAATCTGCGCGTAACGCGGCTCGTCCGCACCCGTGAGCCCAAACGCGCCCAGTCCAAAAAAGAAAAAGAAGTAGCATACGCCCAGAACAAGCGCGAGCTGCATGGCCAGCAGTTTGTTGCGATCAGAAGTCATGAAGAAGCAGTCATTAGTACTTAGCACTTGGTATTTAGCTTTGTCTGGAAGACTTATGCGCTGTGCACAGCAGCACTCGCTCACCAGCAAGCAAATACTAAGTACAGCTTTGCACAAGAACCCAACCCTTACCACGGATAACACTGATTACGCTGATTTACACGGATCAAGAAAGTTCAATTAAGGGCCATTTTTAAGTTTGCAAATCCGTGTCATCCGTGTTCATCCGTGGTGAGATTTGCTTTTTTGTGCAAAGTCACTAAGTACTAAAAACTACGTACCGCTCTCTGGCACATGGCGGCGCAGTTCGCTCAAGACGAGCCTGGCAGCTTCTTTCACCGGGCCTGCCGTGGAGAATCCGCCGGCGCACTCATGGCCGCCGCCGCCGAACTTCTGCGCGATTTCCGCCACGTTCACCGCTCCCTTGCTGCGGATGCTCACCCTGATGCGTTCATTGGCAACTTCGCGGAAAAAGATGGCCACTTCAACGCCGGAAATGCCCAGCGCGTAGTTGACCAGGCCTTCGCAATCTTCGTCGAGCGCGCCGAAGCGCTCCATGTCCTGCCGGGTAACGGACATCCAGGTAATTGCGCCGTCGCGCTGCAAGGTTGAAAGCGCGGCGCCCAGCAGGCACATCTTGGACATGGGACTGGAAAAATAGACGTTGTGGGCAATCTTGCTGGGGTCGGCTCCGTGCTCCACCAGAAACTTGGCCAGTTCGAAGGTGCAGGCGTTGGTCGGGGCATAACAAAATGAACCGGTGTCAGTGAGCACAGCCGTATAGAGGCAGGTTGCGATCTCCGGCGTTAGCTTTACCTGCGCGGCCTGAGCCAGCCGAAAAATTAACTCCGCCGTGGCCACGGCGCTGGGGTCAATCCAGTTGACGTGGGCAAATGCCCTGGAGCTGACATGGTGATCGATATTGATCAGAAAATGCTGTTCCAGCCCTTGCAGCCGGGTGCGTTGGACGCTATCGCACTCCAGGATGATGGCGGCATCATAATCGCCATTTATGTGGGAAGCGTGAGCAATGGTTTCAGAATGCGGCAGTGGCTGGTAGATGACGGGAACCGGATCGGCCAGGACAATCTCGGCGCTCTTGCCCATCTTGCGCAGGATCTGGGCAAGCGCCAGCGTTGACCCGATGGCGTCACCATCGGGGCGCGCATGCGAAGTCACCAAAAAACGCCGGCGCTGTTGAATCTCCTGTAAGACCTTCGCGAGCTGGTCCATGGCCTCTATTTCTTCTTGCGTTTCTTGATTCGGCCCAAAAGATCGTCAATTCTCGATCCGTACTCCTGCGACTTATCCAATAAGAAATTGAGTTCCGGTATATGGCGCACGCCCAGGCGGATCAGCAGCTCGCGCTTGATATATCCCTTGGCCGCGTTGATGGCCGTGATGGTCTGCTCTGACTCGCGCTCGTCGCCCGCCACTTCAATGTAAACACGCGCGCTCTTACCGTCTTGCGCCAGCGCGATTTCCGTCACGGTGCACAGAGCAATCCGCGGATCGCCCAGCTCACCTTCAATGATCACGCCAATCTCTTCCTTCAGCGTCTCGCCGATCCGCGCCCTGTGGTACGCCCTGCCCCGTTGCTCCGGCATGTTATTTACATCCCTGCGAAAAACCTATGAGGATACCAGAAAGAGCGGGGGAACGCACGATGGGTTGTGAGCCGCGGACGGAGAGGGACTTCGTGTGTGGAGATCCGGGATAACTCAATTTAAAAGGGTTGCATTGGGTAGGACCGATCCATTGAGGCTCAACAAGATTATCTGTACCCCATGATGCGTGACCCCATGATGCGTGGCTCGCCAGAACCGCGCTTCGTTACCTGGCGATGTGCTGATACGGTTTTTGCAGGCCAGGTTGGGACCATTCCGACTTGAATCTTGCACTCCGTGGCGCATTGCACCCAGTGGATTGAACGTAAACTCATGCCCAATCTGAAACTAGCCTAATGCGGTCGGAAGGTCTTTCCCGTCTCCAGCAGAGTTTTCAATCGCGAGAGAATTCGCGGCCACCCATCCGCATTCTGAGCATACGCCGGGTCGTCCTCCGCCCAGTCATCGTTCGTTACCACAACCTTCACCGCTTCCGTCTCCGGAGTCAGCTCTACCTTCACTCTCGACATCACCGCTCCATCGCCCATGCCGAACTTGTACTCAAACAACTTCGGCGGCTCCGCCCGCAACACCTCACCCGTCACATACCGCATCGGCTTCCCATCCTTGCCCGCCCCAGACCAGGTCATCGCCCCGCCGGGCTTCAGGTCCAACTCAAAGTCCGCGCCCATGAAGATCTTCTGATTCGCCTCCTTCGAAACGAACCCATCCCAGACCTTCTCCACGGGGGCGGCGATGTAATACGTAAAAATCAGTGGGGCCTTCGCCATATCAATCCTCCAAGCACTCCTCGAAGATCATGTAACGCTTGCCTCAGACTCTAGCAAAATATCCAATCGAAAGACCAACAGACCGGCGACAATTATTCCGGGCCAGAAGTCCGGTTGTAGGACGTTTCGCAAGATCGCACCGGAAACGCCCTTGCAGACGTGATTCATGATTGAACTTCGCTATTGATTCGCCGCTAAAAATCAGCTATATTGCGGCAGCGCCTCAGGGTGATGTGTAATCACAGGCTCTTTGAAAAATAGCAGCTAGCAATTGGCAACTAGCAATTAGCCAAAAACGGCGGGCTTCGCCTGATTTAGATCGTTCGGCTCCCGGCTACCTCACTGCAGCAAGTGAAAAGCGCACTTGCCGGGGCTCCGACTACGCCGGTCGCTCACGATGACAGTTTGTTGCGCGGCGATCTTTGCGCCGCGCGGCATTAGAGAGTTGCGACCCTCTGCCGACGGGATGGGTCACCAAGGGCCACCCTTGGGCCACCCAAGGGCCACGCAAGGGCCACCCAAGCGCCACGCAGGGGCCACCCATGCGTCGAATTGAACAAGTGCTTTGTTTGCAACAAGAGTTAAAAAATGGCGGGTGGGGCGCAATTGAAGATCGCCGAAATTGCCAAAATCGGGTAATTGCCAAATTGAAAACCAAAAACTTACCACTGATTTACACAGATAACACTGATCAGGACAAATCAAGATCGGGTAATCGGGTAATCGGAAAGGCGAGAGCTTGCCACTGATCTGCACAGTTAACACTGATCAAGAATCGGTTTGCCACGGAACGCCTGATCATTGCCAAACCGTGGCGTATACTCGACGATGTTCTGGCAACGCTGGAGGAAAAGTATGTTTCACCTGATCTGGTATGTACTTATTGGGCTGATCTCGGGCCTGATCGCGAAATCGGTGATGCACGTGCACATGACGCTTTTCTGGACGATCGTGCTAGGCATCATTGGATCGATTGTCGGCGGCGGCGTTAGCCACATGTTTTCGCGTCCGACAAACCAGCGATTTCATCCCGCCGGCCTTATTTTTTCCACGCTGGGCGCGATCCTGGTTCTCTTCATTTGCTATAAGCTGAAGATTCATTTTCCCGCAGTCAACCCGTTCTAAAAAAACATTACCACTGATTTACACGGATAACACTGATCAGGAAAAAGATCGGGTGATCGCGCGTGATCCGGTGATCGGAAAAGCCAGACGGGAACCCAGCCGAGGGAGCCGGGCCGAACCGATAGAGGTCGAACACCGGCTGATTTACGGTTCCAGATAATCCATAAACGAGTCCATCACTTCCGCGCCCAGGTTATTGGCCTGGCGAGCGGCGGCCTGTTCCACGTTTCGCATCAGGCCTTCCAGGTAGTCGCGTGAACCGGAGATGCTGACCACGCCCAGGGTGGCGCGCTGCCACAGATCGGTGACGTCGATTTCGGCGATGGAGATATTGAACGAATTGCGCAGGCGATCCTTGAGGCTGCGTACGACCTGGCGCTTGTCTTTGAGCGAATGCGCGCCTTCAATGCGTATTTCCAGCGTGAGATAGGCAATGGGCATCTGGTCAGCTGCTGCGGGCTTTGACTTCTTCTGACGTTAAGCCGTAAATGGGAGGCGTGGAAATGCCCAGCAGGCCCAGATAGACATAGATCTGCGCACGGTGATGAACTTCATGCTCCACCATGGCGCGCAGCCACTTCCATACCGTAATGGGCGTTCCGCCTGGAGTAACGCACTTCTTCCGCAGATCTTCCGGCCCGAGCTGGCTGAAGATGGCCACTGATTCATGATGCATGCGATGGAAAAATGCCAGGACGTTTTCCGGGCCGTCGGCGAGATCAGGCCCGTGACCGGGATAGCGACTGGGCTTGAACTGAACGTTTTCCGCATACATAAAGCGTTCGATCGTGGCCAGGTGGCGAATGATATCGGCAAAGCTGAATTTGCCTTCGGCATAGCGCCAGTCGTATTTTTCCGGCGGTATGCAGGCAATTACTTTCAACGTACGCTGGCGGACTTTTTCCCAGTAGTCGTTATCCCAGAGAGCAGGAAATTCGTGGATGTTAGTAGTTTCCATAAAGCGGGGGTTTCACTGCATGTCTTTGATGGTTTGCTGAAACTGTTTGCTCTTAAATTTTTTCAGACCGGCCGAGGTTAGACGGCTTAGTTCGGCAAAACAGGGTTCGTCGACGGCCGCGAAGTTGAAGCAGGCTTTGCCTTGCATGCGCTTCTTCAAGACCGGCGACATACCTTTCAGCAGCTCTGGGCAGAAGTACAGAGGCAGCAGGTGAAAGCTCACGTAATTCTTGCCTGTCCGCAGGCCGGCAAAATAAAGCGGCTTGCCGCGATGGAAGATCGTAGGAATTTCCGTATGATAGTTTCCCGGCTTGTCTGTTTGAACCTGGATTTCGCCGAGAAAGGGATCGAGCAGCTTGCGCAGGGATGTGAAGACGGCGGCGAAGTCCGGCTTGGCGGCTTTGCCGGGCGTGTCTGGCGTTTTCTTTTTTGCGGCTTTGGCGGCAGGCATGACGGCAGCAGTATAGCGGACTTATTTATCCGCGGGAAGAAAAGCAGGAGCGGGATTTTGTCCGCTCCTCGGCTCAATGAGAACTTTGGTCTCGTTCTCAGTCGTGAGTGCGATCCGGCAATGACTTCATGTACTCGACCAAATCGTTCTTTTCGCTGGCGCTCAATCCCAGACTCTTGCAGGCGTCGTAGTGCTCCACCACATCCGCGAGTGTGGCAAAGCGGCCATCGTGATAGAAGCCGCCTTTGGTATGTGTCCAGAGACCATTCAAAGGCGTGGTGCGATAGCGGTCATCGGGCGAACGGCTGGCCTGAAAATCATCAACGCAGACGTCGGACGCCAGATGCATGTTCCATCCTGGCTCAGTCAGCAGAGGCTGAACATGGCAGCTGCTGCATTGAGCTTTGCCGTTGAATGCCGTCTTGCCGCGTGCGGCTGCCGCTCGATCAAAGCTGCCAGCCGGCGGCGCGGGCGCACGAAGAGACAGCTGATAGAAATGAAGCGCCGCCAGCTTGGAAGTGATTTGATCGTCCGCGTTGGTGACGTGCCCAAAACCATTCCGGGCAGCCACGGGAAATTTTGCGGCATCGTCCAGTCGAGGATCAAAGAAGTTGCCTTTGCCATGCATCTCCAGATTGGCGACAAAGGCGTTCCAGTAGGTCACGGAGCCCCAGCCGGTGAAGGTGTGCAGATTCACACCGGAAAGTCCAAACGCCGGAGGAATGAGTGTCGCAGCGGTTTTGCCGTCGGGACGAAAGGCTTTGCCGTCCATGAACAGCTCAGCATCAAACTTGCCCGGACCCCAGCTGTTGAGTACGGTCTTGACCGTGGCCACGTCCACGCCCAGAACGTCGGCGACCGGCTGGAGATTGGGAGCAAGGCCAATTATCGCTCCCACGTTCAAATCGCGGTTGGCCCAGCCGTCAAGGCGATGGCCAATCCCCGGCGCGAAAGCATTGTCCACCGTGGAGTGGCAAAGCGCGCACTGTATTCCCATGGACTTGAGGGTGCCGTCAGGATTGAAAAATCCGGTGACGCCAATCACGGCATTCAATTTCATCAAGGCCAGAGTGACCGCCGGATCGTTCAGGTCAACCTTTCCGGCTTTGATTTGCTGGATCAATGCTGCGGGCAGCGCGTCCTGGTCAACTTTCAATCCGACGGCCAGTGCCGTCGACGGCGATACACCCGGCGCCAACGCCGCCATTCTTGGCACCTTCAATGGCTTTGTGCAACTGGAGCGAGCCGCCCCAGAAATCCTGGTCGCCAAACGTATCATTGCGGAAAATGTTGCGGCCTTGCTCCACGAGCACTTCGCTATTGCGATCTGTCGAGGCAGCGGGGCTGGAAGATTGTTTAGATTTTTGTTCAGAATAAAGGGAAAGAGCGCCAATGATTGCGAGCACAATCATCAGGGGGAATTTGATTTGTCTCACGAAGTTTGCCTCTATTTCCGATGCTCACGAGAAAGTTCACAGAGTTATTCACTCTTACTACACAGAGCAACGAGATGAGCATTTGGTGACAGAGAATCAACAATATTCCGCAATACGATGGAACCGAATTTCCAGCTTTGCTCGAGCGCCGTGACGGCGCTACCGTAACAGTAGTAAACTCTGCGCCGGAGACAATCATGCCCGCCACAAAAAAACGACGCGCTTCTTCCTCGTATGACGTTCACCCCGGCCTTGGACATGTATCAAAGCTCGCTCACTGCGTTAAAGCAGAAAACCGGCAAAACACTAGAGGAATGGAGCAAACTAGCGCAAAAGAAGGCCCGGCGACGGAGAAAGAACGGCGCGCGTGGCTCAAGGCAGAACACGGCCTGGGCATGAACTACGCCGGGTGGATCGCTGAACATTCTGTAGGCAAAGGCGATGATGGGAACCCGGAAACCTATCTGAGGCAGGCGGAAAAATTTGTGGAGAAGATGTATTCCGGCCCCAAAGAAGCTCTGCTGCCCATCTTTGAAGAACTGCTGGCGCTGGGCCGCAGTCTGGGTGAGGATGTAAAAGTGTGTCCGTGCCAGACGATAGTGCCACTTTACCGCAAACACGTATTCGCGCAGATCAAGCCAACTACGCGCACCCGCATCGACCTGGGACTGGCGCTCAAGGACACCAAAGTTCCCAACCGGCTCATCGATACCGGAGGTTTCGCCAAAAAAGACCGCATCACATACCGGATTGAAATCACGTCAGTGAAAGACATTGATGCTGAAGTAAAAAAGTGGCTGAAGATTGCTTATGAGATGGATCGTTAGTTCTGTCGCTTCGCTTCACACCGCAATAGATTTTCGCTTGCGTTGAATGCATGCCGCACCTTAAGCAAGCGGCTCGGCACCACACGGGCCTCGCCGCTGAGAGGAAAAGATTTGCGACCCCAAGACGGATTCGCCAGCAATTTCACGCAGCGAACAAATTTTTGTTTTAAAGATCTAGGCCGCGAGGCCGACTTGCGTGCCGAGCGGCTCGCATCAGGAGCGAAATGATTTTAGGCGCAGCAAGACTCTATAGCGGTTTGTAGCGAAGCGACCAGATAAATGAAAAGGCCGTCCGGCAACAGGACGGCCTTCTCTTTCAAGGGAGAATAGTTCCAACGGAGTTCGAAAAAGACCATCAGAACTTTCTGGCGAAATCTTATGGGCCAGTGAAAGGCAGTGTCAAGGAATTTTTCGAGAATAGATACCTTTGTTTTCAATAACTTAACAATCTTATCAACATGCACTTTTAAATGACAAAAAATGTCATTCGCGGGGTTCTATTTGCTGTAAGCAGCTCTTTTTCAGCTACTTATCGCCTCGTTTTAGGTTCAAGCGGATGATCTCCACTGACTCGGGACGGCTAAAAACCCGGTTTGGGAACATCCGGTTGGCCAGGATTCTGACCCCGCCAAAAACGAAGCCAAACACCAGGGCGGCCAGCACGGCGATGACACATAACATCATCAGAGCGAAGACGAAACCGGCGCGATCTTCTAGAGGTTTGGGCTTGGTAGGCTGAAGCGGCATTACGTCGGCGTCATAATTCACTGAAGCGAGAAGAGACTGCGCTTCGTCAGCGGGTATGTTGCCGTTGACCGCCACAACGTACGGGCCGGTGCGCTTGAAGTAGAACGGACCACCAGTAAGTGAAGCAGCTTGCATGGCGTCCATCCGCTCTCTGGCAATTTGCGGTGTAGGATAACCCACCAGAATCACCGAGGCTTCGCCCTGCGAAGTTCGGTATTTGCCAATGGCGACTTCCGCGCTCTTGCTGAAATCGATTACCTGCGCGGGAATGGGAACACCCAGACGAGCCAGAGCTTCCGGGCCGATGATATAGCGGCTGGTGTTGCGCAGCAGGGACTGTGAGGGCAGATTCGCGGGAAGCGTAGGCAACTTGCCAATCTCGCTGGTCAGGCGCGGCAGCGCGTCAGCAAGTGAGCGCAGATCAGCCCCGGACATCGCACTGAGATGCTCTACCGAAACATCCACCAGGATATTGCCCTTGAAGAACAAGATCCTTGTGTTGCTGGAAGCGCCCCGGTCGCCGATCTTCTCCACCTGCATCTGCGGCTGGACGTAATAGGTAAAAGCTCCAAAGGCGCCGGTGGCATCGTTGAATCGGGCAGCCTTGACCTGCATTTTGCGGCCATTGCGGTTGTAGGTGGCGGTTTCCAGGTCAGTAAAGCCATCTTCCTTGAGGACCGGCGCGTCGGTAGCATCAGCGGTGGCAGGATCGCTGGAGGTCTTCACGCTTTGGGAATCAATGCGCCAGCCACTGAAAGAGGTCGGCAAGGGGCCAGCTTGGTTTTTGGGCTGGCCAGCCGCGACACCGGCCAGAATAACCAGCGACAAAGAAAAACGAAGATTGATCGACTTAAAAAAGGCAGGCACCATCACTCTAATTAGACACCATGGGGTCTAAGAGAGATTCTAAACGCTTTGCCGCAAATCGGTCGCTAACACGCCTGGGGAGACGGCCTCTGGTAACCCACTTTGGAGCGAAAGCATGAGAGAAATCGGGTAAACTAGAGGAAATGGCAATCATTCAGCGCAGGAAGAGCGTAACAGCAAAAATAGGCAATGTACGCGTTGGCGGCGACGTGCCTCTCGTCGTGCAGTCGATGACAAATACTGACACGGCAGACGTGCAATCGACGGTCCTACAGGTGGCGCAACTGGCTCGCGCGGGCTCGGAAATGGTTCGTATTACGGTGAACAATGATGCCGCAGCGAAGGCTGTCCCGGCAATCTTTGAGCAGTTGGAAAAACAGAACATCCACGTCCCTATCATCGGCGACTTCCACTATAACGGCCATCTTTTGCTGACCAAATATCCCGAATGCGCGCGAGCGCTGGCCAAGTACCGCATCAATCCCGGAAACGTAAGCGTGGGCCGCAAGAATGACGACAATTTCCGCGCCATGGTCGAAGTGGCCGTCAAGAATGACAAGCCTGTACGCATTGGTGTGAACTGGGGTTCGCTGGACCAGCAACTCCTCACCCGCATGATGGACGAGAACTCCCGCAGTGCGCAGCCCAAAGAAGCCCGAGAAGTCACCATGGATGCGATGGTCGAAAGCGCTTTGCGCTCAGCGGAACTGGCGGAAGAGTTTGGCCTGCCGCACAACTACATCATTCTCAGCGCCAAGGTCAGCGGCGTTCAGGATCTGATTGACGTTTATCGCATGCTGGCCGCCCGCTGTGACTATCCTCTGCATCTGGGCCTGACAGAAGCCGGCATGGGAGCGAAAGGCATTGTAGGCAGCGCGGCTGGTCTGGCGGTGCTGTTACAAGAGGGCATCGGCGATACCATCCGTGTGTCGCTCACACCTGCTCCCAACGGGAACCGGTCAGAAGAGGTTTTTGTCGGACAGCAGATTCTGCAGTCGATGGGAATCCGCAGCTTCTCTCCTCAAGTCACCGCCTGCCCCGGTTGCGGACGCACCACCAGCACTTTCTTCCAGGAAATGGCAGAGCAGATCCAGACTTATCTCCGCACCAGCATGCCGGTCTGGAAAGACAAGTATCCGGGAATTGAAGAACTCAAGGTCGCTGTGATGGGTTGCGTAGTCAACGGACCCGGCGAATCAAAGCATGCCAACATCGGCATCTCACTGCCTGGAACTTTTGAAGAGCCCAAGGCGCCGGTGTTTGTTGACGGAAGACTGATGACAACGCTGAAAGGCGACCACATTGTCGCCGAATTCTTTGACATCCTGAACGAGTACGTTGAAGCACGTTATGGTTCAGTGAGGAATGCGGAAGTAGCCCGAGTCTGAAACAAGCCGCTTCGCCCCGCTATGATGGAAAACAGCTGGGGCGGAGCTGATCGAAAAAGCAACTCCGCCTTTACGCCGCCAGCAAACCGTAGCCGATGGCCAGCCATGCGCCGAAACCAACCACTACCATTCCAATTCGCACCATGGTGTTGTCCACGATATTGTTCCACTTAGCATCCATAGCATCCTCCAGGAAAAATGTGTTTTCTCATGCTGCAATGTTTTTGACGATGTTTGCAGCTCTTGGTTAGTAATACGTCCCCCGGGAAAATAGGTTCCGTTTTGTAAAACTTTTTTTACAACGTTATTTGTGTACTTTTTGATAACTCCTCCGCGTTTTCGCCGTCTTATGAGTATTCATTCTTTTCTCTCTCACCCTGATGGGAGTGAAATGGAATACCAGAACCGGCGCACAATGCGAAGCAGCTTTTGCATAGCAAGAGATGTTCAGAGCAGAGTAAGTCGGCCTGTTATCCGCTTCGTTCCCCCAGGGTGATAAAAAACAGCAGCTCTGGCCAGCAGTTTCCCTTCTTTGCAGATTCTCATCCAACATCCAGATCGCTATTTCCTGAATCGCTATTTCTGGGCCAATCGGAGTATTACGGATGCGTCTCTACAGATTTGCGAAAACAACCGGTCCTCACGTGGAAGCGGTGAAGGAGCGGACCTCTCCGTGGAAACTCGGTGGGCTGACGCCGCTGCAATTAGTGAAGCGCGTCTATCACGAAATTAATGAAGATGAAGTACTCACCCGCTCGGCGGCGCTGGCGTATTACTTTGTTTCCGCGCTCATCCCCATGATTTTTTTCCTCATGGCCATGCTGGGACTCTTTGCCCAGAGCCATGACCTGCAGTCCAGCCTGCTGAACTATACGGCGCGGTTTATGCCCGAAGACGCCTACAGATTAATACAGAAGACGCTGCAAGAGCTTACCAACAGCAGCACGGGATTCAAGCTTGCTTTCGGATTGGTGCTGGCGCTCTGGTCAGGAGCGGGCGGCGTGGTTTCTATAATGGACGCGCTGAACCGCTGTTATCACGTGAAGGATACTCGTCCGTTCTGGAAGCAGAGACTGATTGCATTAGGGCTGACGGTGGCAATTGCCGCCCTGACAATTATGGCCCTGACGATCGTGCTTTATGGAGGCGATATCGCTAACTTCGTGGGCGCTCACCTCGGATTGAGCAACGTGACCGTGATTGCATGGCACATTCTCCAGTGGCCGATCGCGTTATTCTTTGTGGTCATGTCCTTCGCGCTTTTGTATTACTGGGGACCGGATACACAGCAGAAATGGCAATGGATTACGCCCGGAGCCGTGGTAGGGGTCCTCACGTGGATCGGCGCTTCCCTGCTCTTCCGCGTTTACCTGCACTTCTTCAACAGCTATAGCAAAACCTACGGATCATTGGGGGCGGTAATCGTGCTCCTGCTCTGGCTTTACATTTCCGGACTGGCAATCCTGGTGGGTGGGGAAATCAATTCAGAAATCGAAAATGCCGCTGCAAAGCGCGGCCATCCTGAAGCCAAAGAGCCCGGAGAAAAAGCTGCTTAAATTGCTGTCCTTCATTCCTGAGTTTATTGGTTCGACAACCTGAACTGTCTGCAACGTGCTATTGTTTCGCCTTTGACGTTCAGGAGGGTCACCTATGCTCGCTGCCAGCAAACTCATAGGGTTCGTTCCGACCAGGGATTCCAAGCGGTCGAGAGAATTCTACGAAGGGAAACTCGGCTTTCAATTTGTGAGCGACGATGAATTTGCGCTGGTGATGCAGGCAGGCGACTCCATGATTCGCATCGCCAAAACGGGTAACTTCACGCCTGCGCAATACACAGTAATGGGCTGGGAAGTGACCGAAATCGAAGCCATGGTGAAATGGCTCAATGGACGCGGTGTGGTGTTTGAAAAATACCCTTTTGTCCAGGACCGTGAGCTAGGCATCTGGAAAACGCCGAATGGAGATAAAGTGGCCTGGTTCAAAGATCCGGACGGAAACGTGCTTTCTTTAAGCCAGCACCAGTAATAAAAGCAAGCCGGCGATCACGCTACTGGCATTCTTTCAGGCGCGTGCTGAATAACGGCGGGCGCCGCGGATAGCGGAAGGCCGATGGTGATCAACAGCCCGTCATTCACATTTTCCGCGCGGATAGAGCCGCCGTGCAGCTTGATTGTCCGATCAGCGATAGAAAGTCCCAGGCCCACGCCGCCGCTGGAACGCTCGCGCGCCTCACCTACGCGATAAAAAGGCTCAAAAATGTGCTGCAGCTCAGATTCAGGGACGCCAGGCCCGTGATCACGCACCGTGATAACCGCGTTATCCAGCCGGGTCGTAAGGGACACTTCAATGGCGGTGCCCTCAGCGGTGTAGCGGATCGCGTTTCGAATTACGTTTTCAATTCCACTGCGCAAAAGCTCTGATGAGCCACGCACGCGGCACGGCGCCAGTTGAAGCACTTTTACTTCTTTATGCAGCGGCTTGGCTTCATAGTTGGCATCGTCAATCACTTCCTCCAGCAATTCTTCTAACGCGACCATTTGAGGAGGCACACGTTCAGCGCCGCTTTCCAGACGCGTGAGAGCCAGCAGTTGTCCTACCAGCGCATTGACGCGCTCGGATTCCATTTCAATCCTGTCCAGGGCCGCCTCTCCCTTCCCGGTGGTATTTTTGCGGGCCAGCGCCAGGGCTACCGTCAGGCGGGCAAGAGGCGAGCGCAGCTCATGTGAGATATCGGCGAGAAGGCGCTTTTGCGAGGAGATAAGCGCGGCAATCCGCTCCGCCATATGATCGAACTCCCGGCCAAGGTCCGCCAGTTCGTCGTGCCGGCTGCCAAGTTGCGGCGTAACACGCGCTTCCAGATTTCCCTCAGCAAAAGACTGGACCACGGACTTCAGCTTCTTTACCGGCGATGTGAGGTAGAGGGCCAGCAGGTAAGAGATTACGCCAGCCGCCAGAATGCTGAGCGCGATGCCCAAAGGAGGCAGGCCTCGGAACACATAGGGCTGGCGCAAACGCGTAACAAATATATAAACGCGTCCGCTGGGTGCAGTCACGGACCGTCCCCACGTGATCCTGCCTAGATCCGTGACGTGCGAAACGTGTTGCTGGGTCGCCTTGATCTCAGTAGCCACCGCGGACGCCTCCGCGGGAGTGGGCGTGGTCAGCGATTTTCCATCGCCGTCAAATAATTCGATTTCGGTGCCGGCTTCTTTGAGTGAACGATTGACGTATTGCGCAAAGGCCTGCGGGCCTTCGCTGTCATATACCTGCACCGCCGACTCCGCGTACAGGTTCAGCGCTTCACCCAGCGCACCGCGTCTACGCTCCGGATTGGGATCCTGTGCGAAGGAAAACCAGAGCATCAGGTTCAATGCTCCAATCATGGCCGCGGCGGCCAGCCAGAAACAGAAAAATATCTTTAGAAACAGGCTGCGGTATTTCACTACTGCTCTCCCGGAAGGAGATAGACGTAACCACTGCCGCGGATGGCCTTGATGCGCTCCTGATCTCCGTCATACGGCCCGAGCTTGCGCCGCAAATTGCTCACATGCACGTCAATGCTCCGGTCCATGGGAGACATGGGCCTGCCCAGCGCAGCCTGTGTTAGGTCCTCACGGCTGATGATCTTTCCCGGATTGCGCAGGAAAGAATACAGAAGATCGAATTCCGCCCCGGTAAGAGCGACGGGTTTCCCATTACAGGAGACGCTGCGCGAGTCCGGATGCAAGTCGACGCCGGCCAGGTGCACTGGCTGAGAGGCCGTGGAAGTTCCGCCGGTAGAAGAGCGGCGCAGAATCGCGCGCAAACGGGCGACCAGTTCGCGGGGATTAAAAGGCTTGGCCAGGTAGTCATCCGCGCCCAGTTCCAGCCCCAGGATGCGATCCAGTTCGCTGCCGCGCGCCGTCAACATCAATACCGGCACGGAGCTTTTTTGCCGAAGCTGCTTGAGCACGTCCAGCCCGCTCATACCTGGAAGCATTACGTCCAGGACCACGGCGGAATAGTGATTGGCCAGCGCTTTTTCCAGGCCGCCAGGGCCGTCATGCGCGGCGTGAAGCTCGAATTGTTCGCTCTGAAGATACTCCTCCAGCAGCTTGCTTAACTCCGTGTCGTCATCAATGAGCAGGACTGAGACCATAAGTTCTCACCTTAAACCCTGTAGATATCGATGCAGGGTTAAGAATCGTGAAGGAATCATACTACGCGAATTAACAACTCATAACTTTGTTTCTCTCCACGCCGGGTTCACACTAGTGGGTAGCCATTGCGGGGATTCTCGGAGCGCATTGCAGTGCCGGGGTGATGTAGCTGCCACTCAAATTGCACAAGGAGTTGGTTCATGCACAAGAAATCTATCATTCTCGCCGCCATTTTCATGGCCCTGGCAGCTGCCCTGGCGACATCGGCTTTTGGGCAACATTCCGGCATGGGGTTTGGCCGTCACAACGGCTTTATGCTCAAACACATGGCCAAACAGTTAAACCTGACTGAGGCCCAGAAAACTCAGATCAAAGGGATCATGGCGGATGAAAAAACCAAAATCATGCCCATGATGCAGCAGCTCCGCCAGAATGAACAGGCGGAGAACGCAAACGTAAACGGAACTTTTGACGAGAACCAGGCCCGCGCCTTCGCCGGCAAACAAGCTCAGCTCATGACTGACTTGATTGTGGAGAAGGAACGCACAAGGTCGCAAGTCTATGCCCTGCTTACTCCAGAGCAGCGGCAGAAGGCGCTTCAACTTATGCAGGAACGCCAGCAAAATCGGCAGGAGCGCATGAAGAAGCACGCAGAGCAAAAGCAGCAAACAACAAAGTAGGATCTCTCCTTCTCCTCCCTCCAGAGGTTGGGGCGGCAGCGATGCCGCCCCTTTTTTCGCCTCACTGACAGCTTCCCTGATCCAGACAGTTACCGCGTGGCTTCGCCGTTTGTGTTAAAAAGAGTCCTGTCACACGCACACGCAATCGGATACTTGAATGGGATTCGACCTAGATTCCGAGGCCAGGCGCCGGCTTGGCTACAAGCTGATCGATCGCATTGACGAATATTTCTCCGGCCTGCCGCAACGTCCTGTACAGCTTTCTGAGGAACAACGCACCTTTGCCGATCTAGGTGACGCCCTTCCCGAATTTGGTGAGGATGCGGCCGGGGTACTGGACCAGTTGTGTTCGGAAATGGTGGTACAGGGTTTCCATGTGCCCAGCGCGAACTATTTCGGGCTGATGAATCCAACACCAACCTACATGGCAGTGCTGGCCGAAGCCTTGGTGGCAGCGTTGAATCCGCAACTTGCCAGCCTGGCCCGTTCTCAATTAGCCGCACGGATCGAACGCGAGACCGTGCGCTGGATCGGTGAGCGCGTCCGTTGGGACAAGCCATTCGACGGCACTTTCACCAGCGGAGGCAATGAAGCCAACTTCAGCGCAATCGCCATGGCCCTGGCCATGCGTTTTCCGCAATCGGTGGAAGATGGCTTGGTTTCTTGTGGAGCGAAGCCAGTAGTTTACACGTCGGATGAGGCACACCATTCGCTGGATAAATCCGCTGGCCTGCTGGGGTTGGGACGCAAGTCACTCCGTCGGATTCCGGTGAACGCGGCCGCGCAGATGGACACAGCGCAACTGGAAGCGCAGATTATACGAGATAAAGACGCGGGCTTTGCGCCCTTCTGCGTAGTGGCGACGGCGGGAACAACAAGTTCAGGAGCGATCGACGATCTGCTCAGGATTGCCGAGATATGCAAACGTCACGAACTCTGGCTGCATATTGACGGAGCCTACGGCGCTGCAGCCATCTTCTCTGACCAACACCGCGATCTGGTGCGCGGCATTGAACTCGCGGATTCGGTGACGATCGATCCGCATAAATGGCTGGCGATGCCCTTTGCCGCCGGCGTGGTGCTCACGTCGCATCCGGAGGCGCTGCAACAGGCTTTTGCCACCAGCACGCCATACATGCCGAAGAAAACCGGCTCTGCGCCCCTGCTCGACAACTTTCAGGTGAGCACACAGTGGTCCAGACGAATGAATTCGCTGAAGCTGTGGCTGACTTTACAGGTGCACGGACGCCAGGCTTACGAAGATCTGATTGACCGGCAATTGAAGCTGGCGGCGTTCTTTGCCAACTGGGTGCGGAGTTCAGACTGGTTTGAACTGGCGGCGCCGCAGGTGCTTCCCATCGTCAACTTTCGCGTGAAGCTGCCAGGAGCAAGCGCGGAAGACTATCACGCCGCTCACGAAGCGATTGTGCATGAAGTCACACGCACCGGCCGGCGCTGGATCTCCACTACGCTGGTCAACGGGCAATCCGCGATCCGAATGATGGTGATCAGCTATCTTACGGGACATCGGCATCTGGAAGATCTGATAGCCTCAGTCACCGAGGCGGCCAAGAAGACCTCCGGCTCGGCTGTCCTGCGTCCGGCCAACAAGCCTTCAGCTTAAGGCTGAACGCCCGGTTGCGGATCTTCCTGCAAGAACAGGCAAACGCCATCCCAGCTTTGGGAAGTTGACGCGGCTAGCTCGACTGGTTCATCGGAGTGCGGTGGCGTTTTTTCACGCGGCGTCGAACGGTTGCGACGATGGCTGCCAGCAGAGGTTTCCTCAATAAAGTCATTCAACTTTTTGGGATCGACTTTTACCTGCAGGACAATCGCTTCATTCGACTCAAGATTCACCACCAATACCTTCAGGTCCTTGCCCTTTTTCGAAGAAACGTCCTGCGCGTAGATATATGTGCGCTCGCCACTGTGGCGATCCCAGCTCTGGACCAGCGGCTGCCAGCCGGAATCCATGGCGGCGCGGACGATTTCATCGAACCGGCTATCAGATGCGGCATTGACGAATGGCTGGTTCTCAAAGATGGCGCCTTTCAAACTCTTGACGCCGGCAAAATGCCAGAACTTCACCGTGAACCCGGCCAACCCCATAACGAACCGGTGCTGGCGATGAACGTGATAGTTGGCCTCAATGTGATGGACGATTTTGCCGAAGTCATCCTTGGCGAAGGCGTTTTGTGCTGGCGCAAGAAGCACGGCAACCATGAAACCGCACGCAAATGTGAACTTCTTGCTATTCCTGGTCATGGCCGCTCTCCTTCTTTCGTTTGGGCTTATCTGATTGTTTATCGCCGAAGGAAAGATGTCGCTCGAGAGATGCGACTTTGTCCATCGGGACCTCACCCACAAGATTGACGACCGTTAGTTCCCTGGCCTCAGCCACCAGAATCACCACGCCCGCAACACGGTCACCATTCTTCAGAAGATAGATTTCGTCATACTCGTTGTGGCGCTTCTCGATGCTCTGGACGATTTTGGTCCAGCGCGGCGAGGTGAGTTGTGAGCGAATGGCGTCTATGTCCGCTTTGCTGTATTGGCTGGCCTCATCGAACTCAAAGCTCTTGATGTAGATGCCCTTGAGATTTTTGACGATGGACTTGAGCTGGTCAACGTCCTTGTCTTCGGCATCAACCTTTTCGATAAGATTCACGGCAAACTGAAGCAGCGATCCATCCAGCGTTACGTCGGTTACGCGAGCGGCTTTTTCGCTCAGCTTGTCCAGGTTGGCAAGCTGCAGCTTTGCATCCTGTCCGTAGCCGCGCATAGCAGAAAAACTCAGCAGAGCGGCAACTAAAATTTGGGTTAACTTCCGGGTTGCAAGGTTCATAGACGTTGTCTCCTGATCTTGTCGTTCGGTTCTGCCTGCAACTGAGCATGCTGCAGCACATGGTTCATCTTGGCGCGGGCGATCTCCAAAGCCATGATCGCCTGGTCGCGGGCCTTTTCCGCTTCTTGCTGAAGCTGCTGCTGTTTCAGTCTGGCAATGCGATTTTCTTCGGCATGGCGATACTCAGAGTACTGATAACCGCCAATACCGAATGCGAGAAGCAGCACTGCTACGACAGCCATGGCCCAGGCCGGGCGGTGCATCCACCAGGCAATGAAGGATCCATTGCTCTTCTTTTCCGGCTTAGCCAGCGCCGGCTTGCTTTCAGATTGCGCCTGATTCACCCTGGCCATCACCCGCTGGGTAAAGCTTTCGCCCGGATCTTTACGCTTCAGCGCTTCACGAAGATCGTCTTCAGAAAAATGCATATCGAACCTCTCGAATCTTGCGCGTGAGTCCCTTGCGCAGGTCAGCCAGTGAACGATGCAACGTGCTCTTCACGGTGTTCACCGGCATTTCCAGAACTTCTGCGATCTCGGCCGGGCCCAACCCTTCTTGAAATCTCATAATCACTACCAGGCGCTGCCTTTCGGGCAGCGTCGCCAGGCTTTGTTGCAACCGCTCCAGCAGCATGGGGTCGACGTGCGTGGAAGCGGTCGTCGGTTCCGGAGCTTCTTCCAGTGCCATTTCGCGGCGGCGATGCTTTTTGCGTCCCTGGTCAATGCAGCGATTGGCCGTTACCCTCCGCAGCCAGTACGTCAGATGGGCCGCAGACTGTATGCGATCGAGACTTTGAAACAGCTCCAGAAAAACTTCCTGCCCCAGGTCTTCCGCGAGAGAGCGGTCCTGCAGAAAGTGATAGGCAATGCTGAAGACCATTCCCTGATGCTCGCGTACCAGGTCAGCAAAAGCCTGCGCGTCCCCGGTGAGTGCCCGGTTCAGCGCCAGTTTGAGCCGGTCATCTTCAAATGCCGCTGTTTGCTCCAAGTGCCCTCTCTTGAACAGTTATACGTACCGGAAGCAATTTCGGGTGCAAGATTCTTGCTAAGCTAGAAGAATCAGGAGGTTAAGCGATGGCCGATGGCAAGTCTTTTGAGGCGGATTATCTTGACGAGGTGCGCCGCAGCTTTCGCGGCTACAAACGCCTGGCCGATGGCGGCCTAGCCCAGCTTACCGATCCTGACTTCTTCAAGGCCCCTGACACGGAGTCGAACTGCGTGGCCCAGCTCGTAAAGCATATGGCCGGCAACCTGCGCTCACGCTGGCTGGATTTTCTGACCACTGACGGCGAAAAGCCAGACCGCAATCGAGACCAGGAATTTGTCCTCACTGAGGCTGACACGCGGCCGGACCTGATGCGCCGATGGGAAGAGAGCTTCAAGATTGTCTTTGATACCATCGCGTCGCTAAAGCCTGAAGATTTTGTGAAGACGGTGACGATCCGCGGCGAACCGCACACCATCCTGCAGGCCATTAACCGCAGCGCGATGCACACGGCCTATCACGTCGGGCAGATTCTTTACGTCGGCAAGCACTTGCGCGGTTCGGAGTGGACAGTGCTGAGCATTCCCAAAGGCAAGTCAGAGGAGTTTAACGCGATGAACCCGGAAGACCGCAAGGTAAAGTTACCGAATCGTCCGTAATGTCGCTTCGCTCCAAACCGCTTTGAGGTTCTTGCCCGCCCGAGGATTCCTCAGCCCTGCCGCAGGCGGCTCGGCGCGCCAAGCCTTACCGTCTCGGTTCTAGTGTGCCTATCTCGAAAACTTATCGCGCTAAATCAATCTCCCTCAGCCCACCAGCGGCGCCATCAGGTTCTCGCTGATCTTCGAATCTTCCTTCACGATCTCGATCAGTGGTTTGCGCAGCGGTTCCAGCGTTCCATCTGAGTAGTACACTGCGCCTCCTCCCGCTGGGAGACCAATCGCTCGCGTATTGCCCTGGGAAAGATTCACCAGCGCGCGCAGGTCCCACCAGTCGCTCTCTTCGTCGTGAGCGCCCACATAGAACGGAGCAAAACGGAACATATCAATCTGCTTCGGCTGGGCTGAAGTGCTTAAGCATCCCAGTCCAAGCTGGATGGCCCCTGCCGAAACGCCCATCAGAATGGCTCCATCAAAGCGCTTTCGAGGAACCAGTTCTTTGAGGCCGTTCTGCTCGAATGCGCCCCAGCCGCGCTCTACATCCCCTCCGGAAAGCAGAATCACGTCGGCATCCTCGAGAAACAAAATATCTTCGCGTGACGGCTGGGACGGCACAAAACGACAATCGGAGATCGCCATTGTCTCCATTGCGGCCTCAAACAGGCTGAAGAATTCCGGCTGATCCCCGTTGGATGCTCCAATGTATGCTGCCTTTGGATTGCTTGTATCCAGATCGGCGCGAAGCCTTTCAGCCAATGAATCGCTTTCGCTCTTCCAGAAAAACAGTTGGCTATCGGCTAGCAGGTACAGTGGCTTGATAACCATACAGGTCTCCGGAAGGTCTGTCTCATCGGTAAAAACTCACTTGCGCGATTCATTGAATGTTCTTCTGTAAACCAGATTGGCCAATGCTCTTGTGACCGCTGTCAATGGGCTCTCTATACACAAGCCCTTGACTACACCGCCAAAAACGAGATTATATCTAAGCCGCAATTTACGTCGCGGACCTCATATTGCCTAGTGACGCTAAACTCGTCCGCGGACTCTCTCTTACCGATTCCATCCTGTTGCTGGCGGGCGGCATCATCGGCTCGGGCATTTTTCTCACGGCCAAAGACGTGGCCATCAACACGCGTCATCCCTGGCTTTTTCTTACCGTGTGGGTAGTGGGCATGGGAATGGCGCTATTGGCGTGCTTCGCATTTGCCGAACTGGGAGCGATGTTTCCCCATGCCGGCGGCCAGTACGTCTACATGCGCGAGGCCTACGGAGACACGGCCGGGTTTCTCTACGGGTGGATGTATTTCACCGTGAGCGCTACTGGAACAGTGGCTGCGCTAGGTGTGGGCTTCGCTACTTATCTCGGCCAGACTTTCCCCGCGCTGCATGCGGAGCAGGTGATTCTTTCACTCCGCTTCGTCGATATCACGCGCGGGCACATGATCGCCCTGGCCGCCATTGCATTGCAGACGCTGATCAATATTTTTGGCGTGAAGAAGGGCGCGGTATTGCAGAACGTCGCCACGTGGGCAAAGTTTGGGGCCATTGCGATTTTCGTGGTGGGCGGACTGCTTTTGGGGCGCGGATCATGGGACCACTTCCGCCATTCGCTTGTTCCCGCCGGCAATGAGCATGTCTCAATCGTCACCGGCATCGGTATCGCCCTGATCGCCGTTTTCTGGGCTTACGATGGCTGGGTTTACATCACTTTTGTTGGCGGCGAGGTAAAAGATCCGCAGCGCAACGTTCCGCGGGCTCTGATCTGGGGGTTACTGCTTGTGGGTGTGGTCTATATTTCCATCAACGCAGTTTATGTCTACGCCCTGCCCATGAATGAGATCGGCGCACAGGAAGCCGTGGCGCAGACGGCGGCTGTCTCCATGTTTTCCGGCAGAGTAGCGCCGTGGCTTTCCATGATGGTGGCGCTCTCATGTTTTGGCGCCATGGCCCCTTGCTTGATGAGCGGCGCGCGAGTTTACTACGCCATGGCGGAAGATGGCATTTTCTTTCATGCGCTGGCGAAAGTGCATCCCCGGTGGCACACACCGGTGATGAGCCTTGTCTTGCAGGCGGTCTGGGCCTCAGTGCTGGCGCTGAGCGGAAAATACGACGAGCTTTTTACCTATGTGATGTTCATGATGGTCTTGAGCTACGTTCTGACCGTTGCCGGGTTGTTCGTTCTGCGACGGACAAAGCCGGATGCGCCGCGTCCGTATCGCTGCACTGGATATCCCTGGGCGCCGGCGATCTACGTGGTGCTGGGCAGCCTGTGGGCGATCAATGCAGCGGTGGAAAAGAAAAAAGAGACACTGCTGGGAACTGCGATAGTCCTGCTGGGAGTACCATTTTATTTTTACTGGAAAAGACAGAGAAAAGCTGACGCGGCGGCGCGAAGCTCGGCAACACAATAAACTTGGTTTGCAGGATGTTTTATGAATTTTAAAAACTTTGATCTGGAATATTTTCAGTCGCAATGGGAACGCTCGGTGGAAATCAACCTGGCTGACAGCTCCGTGAAGTGCGCCAACGTGAGCGACCTGCTGGCCGGCGAAGACCCGCGTCCGTTATTGGAATTGCCGCTCTACTATCCCGAAGTAAACGGGACAACCCCACTGCGCGAGCGTATTGCGGCACTTTATCCCAGTGCGTCAGCTGCGAATGTGCTGGTAACCGTAGGCGCGGCGCAGGCCAACTGGCTGGTATGCAGCACGCTGCTGGAACAGGGCGACGAAGTGATTGTCGTCTCACCCGGCTACCGGCAGGTATGGGGACTGGCCAGGAACGCAGGCTGCCCCGTGAAAGAAACGCGTTTGAGCCCGGAGAACAACTGGCGGCTGGACCTGAATGAACTGGAATCGCTAGCTGGTCCGAAGACAAAACTGATTTCCATTGTGAATCCCAACAATCCGACGGGCAGCATTCTTTCACGTGAAGAGATGCAGAAGATCGTGAGCATCTGCCAGAAAACCGGCGCGTGGCTGCATGCGGATGAAGTTTATCGCGGTACGGAACTTGCCGGAGAAGAGACACTCAGCTTCTGGGGAATGTATGAGCGGGTGCTCTGCGTGAACAGCATGTCCAAAGCATATGGACTTGCTGGGCTGCGAATTGGTTGGGCAATCGCTGGACCGGAAATGGTTGAAGAGCTATGGCGGCGGCACGAATATACCGTGATCGCGGCTGCGGGTCCAAGCATGAAGCTGGCGGAGATTGCATTTCTACCGGCAAAGCGAAAGATGCTGCTGGATCGCCAGCGCGAGCTTTCCCGCACAGGCCACACGGTGCTGGAAAAATGGGTGCGTGAGCAGGAGGGCCGGTTCAACGTGAGCCAGGCAGTCGCGACTTCAATTGCGTTCGTCGGCTACAACTTTGATATGCCGTCGGCCGAACTGGCGAACCATATCCGCAGAAAGGCTTCTGTGCTGGTAGCCCCCGGTGGATATCTGGGAACGGAAAACCATTTGCGCATCACCGTGGGTTACGAACCGGAAAAGGTCATGATGGCACTGGAAAGAATTGGCGCGGTGGCGGCAGAGCTAGCAGGCGCAGCGACCGCGTCGGCGCGGCACTAACGCAGTAACGGCGCTGCGACAAGATCACAAGACTATCGCGAATTTACCCGGGTCAATGCGGATTGCGGAGAAAGCTCATGTCCACAAGCTCAGTCACCATCGCACGTGACGGCAAAGTCCTGAAGGTCACGATCAATCGTCCTGAAGTGCGGAATGCCGTGGATTCCGCCACGGCGGACGCACTGGGAGAAGCTTTCCGGGAGTTTGAAAGCGATGCGGCCCTGCGCGTTGCCGTGCTCACAGGATCAGAAGGAACATTTTGTGCCGGAGCCGATCTGCGCGAAGTGGCTGATGGACGTCGTATAGCGATTGACGAAAACAGCGCGGGACCGATGGGGCCAACGTGGTTGCAACTTTCCAAGCCGGTTATCGCGGCCGTGGAAGGCCACGCTGTAGCCGGAGGACTGGAACTGGCGTTGTGGTGCGATCTTCGCGTAGCCGCGCGGAACGCGGTATTCGGCGTATATAACCGCCGTTTCGGCGTTCCGCTGATCGATCTGGGGACGGTGCGCCTGCCGCGAATCATCGGCCAAGGCCGCGCTCTTGACCTAATTCTTACCGGCCGTGGCGTCTCCGGCGAAGAAGCTTTGCAGATGGGACTAGTAAACAGATTGGTGGAACCGGGCAAGGCTCTGGAGGCTGCGCTTGAGTTGGCACACACGCTTGCCGGCATTTCCGCAACATGGCTTGCGCGCCGACCGCATGTCAGTCTATGAGCAATGGTCGCTCTCATGGGAAGACGCGCGGCGCAATGAGGTGAAACATGGATTGCAAGTGCTGGCTTCCGGAGAGTCGCGTGCCGGAGCGCAGCGGTTTACCTCGGGTGAAGGGAAACACGGTCGCTTCAAGAACGAAACTGGAGATTGAAAAACAGATGCCAGAGGAACCCGCTCCAAAAGTCCAGGAAATTTTTTATCGGGCGAATTTCATCCGCGATCTGGATATTCGACTGGACCACGTGTCCGAAGGCATCTGCGAAACCAGTCTCATAGTCCAGGAACGGCTCCTGCAGCAACATGGTTTCGTTCATGGTGGAGTGATTGCCACGCTGGCCGATCACACGGCTGGCGGCGCGGCGCGTTCGGTGTCACGAGAAAAAGACGTTCTGACGGTGGAATTCAAGATCAACTACCTGCGCCCGGCGATCGGCGACCATCTACGCTGCACCGCGACCGTGCTGCGCGCAGGCAAGGCCATGATAGTGGCCGAAGCGCTGGTGTTTGCCAGTAACACAGGGAAAGAAACACTGGTTGCCAAGCTGACAGAAACATTATTTTTGGCCGACGACCCGAAAGCGGGCACTGGCAGCTAAGTTGATTGTTAGTTTTTACAAATCACGCTCGACGAGCGCCGCAAGTTTCGCGAGTGACATCCGCCAGCCGGTCTCGTTATCGGCGGTCGACAGGCCTGGAGGCAGGTGATCGTGCACGGCAAAGAGATCGGTGCCGCCGTCTGCATCGGCGAGAGTAATCGTGATCGTCATCTCGCCGCGCATGGCTGGATCATTCGTCTCGAACTCGATCACCTCGACGACCTGCTCGTTCTCCACCAGCTTCACGAAGCGGCCATGAAACGTGTCTGTCTGAGCGGTCGTCTTGCCGGTTCCGGTAGGCGCATCATACGTTAGCGAGATCCGAAACGAACCCCCTTCGCGAGCATCAAACGCATGCACGTGGCTGGTCATTCCGCTGGGAACCATCCACTGCGCCACCGCTTGGGCATCGAGAAGTGCGTGAAAGACAATTGCGCGGGGCGCGTTCATATGGCGGGTGATGCGGGTCGAGCTCACACCCGAACACTAGCATTCAGGGTGAACCCAGGCAAGAATGCTCCAAAAAGACACCTGTTAGGAAGGACGTAAGTCAGGCCCGGCGGCGCTCTTCCAGCTCTTCCGGTGTGCGTGGCCAGTCCTGGCGCAGCAGGCGGCTGAGAGAACGGTCGGCCAGCAACTTTCCTCCGGTCTGGCAGTGAGGGCAGTAGTCGGTTTCGTTCGAGGCGTAGCGGATGCGCTGGATTTTTGCGCTGCAACGCGGGCAGGGTTTGCCATAGCGGCCATGGACAGCCATCTCCTCGCGAAATGCCGTGACCTTCTCGGGAAATTTTGCGCCAGTCTCGGCCCGAAGATTGTCTGTCCATTGCGTCAGCGTTTGTCTCGTAGCCTCGTAAAGCCGTTTGATCTCCTCAGGCTTCATACGCTGGGTCAGCAGCACGGGCGAAAGCTGCGCGTGGAAAAGAATTTCATCGGAGTAAGCATTGCCAATACCGCTGAAAAGGTGCGGATCGGTGAGAGCGCGCTTTAAGGTGTGATTGGCTGAGGTCAAGACAGCGCTGAATTGCTCGAGCGAGGAAGCGAAGACATCGATGCCGCCGGGATCGAGCGCGGCAAGGCCTGCTTCGCCACGGACGAGGTGCAGCGATGCGCGCTTGCGCGTTCCCGCTTCAGTTAAAGTGAGCGTTCCGGAATCGAAATCAAAAGCGGCTAAAGTCCGGCGGCCGTCGGCTGTCTTCTTTTTCTGGCTCCAGTGGAGACGCCCGGCAATCATCAGGTGAAAGACTAGCCAGAGATCGTTGTCAAAGCCAAAGGCAATGCGCTTGCCCACGCGGCGCAACGCGGTCACTTTGTGGCTCTGAATCGAATAGATAGGCGGATCGGCGGTGCGGAGAAGCGACGGGCCACGAACCTCAAGATTTTCCAGAACGTGGCCGACCACGCGCTGCTCCAGCGCTTCCATGTAAACGACGATATCGGGAAGTTCAGGCATGGGTTTATGCCTTCAGCAAAAAATGCTTGCCCTGCCTTAAGCTTTCTTGGCCAGCTCGAGTTCAATCTTCTTCGATGCCGGATCGAGCTTACTGATGCGGAAGCTGCGAATCTGGCCTGCGGACGACGCGTCAGGCTTAGCGGCTGTGGGCGAAGCACCGCTCTTCCAGCGCGACTGCAGCATGGAACTGAGCGACGACAGATCTGCCGGTTTAGCGGGGGCTGTCTTTTCTTCTTTCACCGGCGCTTCTTCCACCATGCGGCAGGTTGCGAAAACGCCTTCACCTAACTCAACCCGCGCCACACCGCCTGAAACCTGCTGCACGCGCCCGGTAACACTGTCACCCTCCTGGTGCTCGGCGATGTATTCATCGAGGCTGGAGGGAATCATCTGTTTAATACTGAGACGCACGTTACGCTTGGCTCCGTCCACGTCAAGCACCTGGGCTTTGACGGTCTGGCCTACCTTAAGCACATCCTGCGGGTGATTGATTCTTTTCTCCGCGCTGATTTCGCTGACGTGAATCATTCCTTCCACGCCTTCAGCAATCTGCACAAACGCGCCAAACTTGGTGATACTCACGACCGGGCCTTCAATCACCGAGCCAATCGTGAGGTTCTTGGCTGCTTCAACCCACGGATCGCCAAGCGCCTGCTTGAGTCCCAGCGAGAGGCGCCGCTCAGGCACGTTCACGCCGAGGATCACGGCCTCAACGGTCTCGCCGACTTTGACTGCGTCAGCGGGTGTGCGAACTTTTTTGGACCATGACATCTCTGAGACGTGAATCAGGCCTTCAACACCCGGTTCAAGTTCCACGAAAGCGCCAAAATCCGCGAGGCGAGTTACGGTGCCGCGCACGCGTTCGCCCTGTTTGTACTTGTCCGCGGCCGCGTCCCACGGGTGGGGCAAAAGCTGCTTCATGCCGAGCGAGATGCGGCGCTTGTCTGGATCAACCTTGAGAATGCGCGCTTCAATTTCCTGCCCGACAGAAAGAATGTCAGAAGGCTTGTTGACGCGGCTCCAGGAAATTTCTGCAACGTGCAGCAGGCCGTCGACGCCGCCAATGTCGACGAAAGCGCCATAGTCGGCAAGGCTGCGCACGGTTCCGCGGACGGTTTCGCCTTCCTGAATCTCAGAGTAGCGGCGCTGTTTAGTAGCGCGCTCCTCTTCTTCCGTAATCACGCGGCGGTCGACGACAACGTCTTCTTCGGTCACGTCGAGCTTGGTGATGCGGCAGCGAATCTCCTGCCCAACAAGTTTCTCCATCTCGGCAGCGTCACGCACGCCGCTGCGCGAAGCCGGCATAAAAGCGCGCACGCCCACATCGACACTCAGTCCGCCTTTAATCGCGGCCGTCACAGTGCCAACGATGGTGGCCTTCTCATTGAATGCCTGCTCCAGAGACGGCCAATCGATAGGCCGGGAAATCTTGCCCAGAGCCACTTCGTAATAACCTTCAGGATCACGGCCCTTGACTGAAACCAGCAGTTTGTCTCCAGGCTTGACGGTTTCGCCGGGGGGAAGCGCCGCGAGAGGAAGAATGCCTTCCGTCTTAAAGCCGATATCGAGCAGGATGGAATCAGCGGTGAGCGTAACCACTGTGGCTTCAATCCTGCGGCTGCCTTCTTCTGGCTTATGGGAATGGCTCTGCTCAAACTGCGAAAGAATGTCCTGGAATGATTCGTTAGAATCGCCGGCGGAATGCTTGCTGCGCTGGGCTTCTGAGTCGGTTGGATTGGACATGAGGAATTACAGTCTCTGGTATAAAAGTGATAGCCGGTGCAACGGCGCGGCGTAAGCCTTACAAATGGTGAGCGCGGCTGGATTCGAACCAGCGACCCACGCCTTAAAAGGGCGTTGCTCTACCAACTGAGCTACGCGCCCACACTCCTACTAATCTAACACAGGCCAGCGGAGCTGAACCGCGCCTAGCGGCATGCAGATAGAACGCATGACGGGCATAGAGGCTGAATGATCTTCAGCCAAAAAAGAAAGCAGCCCCTGAGAGCTGCATTCTTTTTTTTGCTATATGCGAATTACTTACGCTAGAACCGGATTTGCGGACCAATTGTCGCGCGGAAATTATTGCGTGTACCGTTGTTCAGGAACATGATTTCGTCGCCCGCCTCCGCCCGGATACCCAGCCAGCCGGCATTGAACTCGATGCCGCCTCCGGGATAGAAAACGCCGTTCGTATCACCATCCACAATATTGCCGATTTGATTGTTGATGGCACCTGCCGTGACCGGCCCACCCACGCCAAAGTTGACAATGCCACCTTTGAGCAGTCCGAAAATTCGCACCGGACCCGTGGTTTGAATCTTGAGACCACCCAGACCGTGGAGCATCCGCAGATTGGAGCGGACAGTGCTGGTAAGGTTGCCGACCGTGATGACCTGAGTCTTAGTGCGCTCAAAGTCATAGGCCATTTCGCCCTCAATCACTACATGCTTTCTTACATTAAAACCCACGCGGGCGCCTACACCCAACATGTTAAGGTCAGCCGGTTGCAGGCGCGTAAAATCAGCAAACACGCCGAGACTGCCGTGGTTTTTATTGTCATCGCTCTGGGCCGACGCCGCAGGCGCGAATGAAGCGATACAAAGCGTTAAAGCGCTTAGGATTGCCAAACGTTTCATGGTCGTTCCTTCTCCCGTAAAAGGTTTTGCGAAATTTCCAGCTCAATACTCAAAGTGGCCAAAGCTTTTGGGGAACGGAAAAAGCGCCAGCACGCCGGACTATTTCATACGATGCTCCTCCCCTGCAGGAGGTGGGCTGGCCCAAGCTGCTCTTTCTCCCTGTGAGGGAAACTAATTTTTTACCCCACCGCAGTTTACACGGCTGTAATCGCGGCATTACACTCATGGCGTCCGATATGCTATTACCCTGCTAGGCACTGGAGGAACGCGCATGCCCAACGGCACCCTGGATCTTATGAAACTTGACGGTCAACCGGTCACCTACCAGATTATGTTTGAACAAAATGCCGGCGGCACCTTCGTTGCCCGCGTTGAGTCCGACGAGCTCGTGCCCTTTCTGCATGAAGAAATGCGCGTTGACATGCCTATCGCCGAATCCGCCGCACAACGCCTCGACAAAGAGAACCGTGTTCGCCTGCCCAACATTTTTCTGGAAGAAAATAACCTGCACGCCGTGATGGATTATATGGAAGAGGATATATAGAAGATCGGGTGATCGGGACATCGGTTGATCGGAGTAATATCTCGCCCGTCTGCCGTGCCTCTACTTCACTCTGGAAACCTGCAGCTTCGTCTTCAGATCGTCGGCAATCTGCTTGCCGTGAAAGCGTCCGTTCTCAATGAAGATCTCGCTCGTCCGCGCGCCTGACACAACTACACCCGCCACATAAATCCCCGGCACATTGCTTTCAAACGTCTGGGGATCGCACACCGGCCGCATCTCCGGACGCGTCAACTCAATTCCCAGCCGCTCCAGAAATTCATAATCCGGATGGTATCCGGTCAGGGCAAACACAAAGTCGTTTTTCACCACGCGCTCACCGTCGGGAGTTTTGATCCGAACCGAATCCGTCATGATCTCCAGCACGCAGCTGTTAAAGTAGGCAGCAACCTCGCCGTTCTTGATCCGATTTTCAATGTCCGGTTTGATCCAGTACTTCACGTTCCGGTGAATGTCGGCCCCGCGATGCACCATCGTCACGCGCGACCCGCGCCGCCACAACTCAAGCGCCGCAATCGACGCGGAATTCTTCGCCCCGATAATCAGCACGTCCATATCAAAATAAGGATGCGGGTCTTTGTAATAGTGCATTACCTTGGGCAGATCCTCGCCCGGAATGCCCATATAGTTCGGACGGTCGTAATACCCGGTGGCCACCACAATCTTCCGCGCCACATATTCATGATTGTTGCCATGCAGGTCCTGCGTTTCCACCCTGAATGCGCCGTCATAGCCGGTCACACTCGCCACGCGCTGGTACTGGCGCACGTCCAGCCGATAATGCTGGGCCACATTGCGGTAGTATTCCAGAGCCTCAGAGCGGTTCGGCTTCTGGTTGGCCGTGGTGAACGGAATGTCGCCAATCTCCAGCAGTTCCGGCGTGGTAAAGAAAACCATGTTCGCCGGATAGTGAAACAGCGAGTTCACCAGGCAACCCTTATCCACCATGGCGGAAGTAAACCCGGCGCGCTGCGCCTCAATGGCACACGCCATGCCCGTGGGTCCGGCGCCAATCACCAGCACGTCAAAGTGGTCGCCTTTGTGATCCATGTGAGTTTCATTTTACAGGGACGGGGGATTGGGACGTCTAAAACGTGGCTCAGTGCGCCAAAACGCAATCGTTTTAAGCGCTTTTGATTCGCGGACCGCAAAGGCCTGCGCTTCCACAAACAACCGATTAAACAAATCCTTGCCAGGATAGACGCATAAGAATTTTTACCACGATACGGTGTGGAAGCATCAACGTTTGAATTGAAGGTGGTTAGTGGCGATAATGCAGGGGTCTGCAAGACCTCGATGCATTGGCTCGATTTCGATAGCACCTCCAAAGTTTGGACTGCCCTTGATCAGCTTTGATAAAAGTGTTTGCACCAATCTTGAAGCCGGGCTCAGCCGCGAATGGCTTGAGACCAACGGGCTCGGTGGGTTTGCCTGCGGCACCATTGCCGGGGCCAACACTCGACGCTATCACGGGCTGCTCACCGCGGCGCTGAACCCACCCGGCGGACGCATGCTCCTGCTCTCCAAATTGGAAGAGACACTCGTAATCGGCAGCCGGCGGATTGACCTCTCGACGAATGAGTATGCGGGCACGATTCATCCTGAAGGTTATCTTTTGCTCAGCAACTTCCAGCTGGGTCCTTTTCCTACATGGATCTTCGAAGTGGAAGGCCTGCGGTTGGAGAAGTCTGTGTTCATGCCGCAGGGGAGTAACGCGGTTCAGATTGAATACAGATTGCTGCAAGCACCAACGGGAATCAAGCCGGTGCTGGAACTGAGACCGCTCATCGCCTTTCGTGACTATCACGCCACGACTCATGAAAACAGCACCCTGAATGCCGCCATTGAGAGCGCCCCGAATTCAGCCAGCCTGCAGCCATACCGGGGCTTGCCGCGACTCTATTTCGCCCACGATGCCGAGCAACTTCAGGAACAGCGCTATTGGTACCGGAAGTTTTTTTATCGGGTGGAGCAGGAACGAGGGCTGGATTTTGAGGAAGATCTGTTCAATCCGTTCCTGCTCTTGTGGAATCTCGACGAAATGCCCTCTGCCACCGTGATTGCTTCAATAGAGCAGAGAGATATCCGGCAGGCTGCCAGTGTCCGCAAAGCCGAGTTGCAGCGCCGCCACGATTTGATGGCATCCTTTCCGGTGGACAATCCATTTGCACGCGCGCTGACCACTGCAGCCAACCAATATATTGCCCGACGGGGTGAAGACTGGACCGTCATCGCGGGCTACCCCTGGTTCACAGACTGGGGTCGCGACACAATGATCTCTTTACCCGGCCTGACTCTCTTTACCGGCCAAGCTGATATCGCCAAAAGTATTCTGCGAAATTTTGCCCGCCACACTGACATGGGCATGCTGCCCAATCGCTTTGTCGATTCCGGCGAAGATGCGGAATTCAACACCGTGGACGCCACGCTCTGGTTCTTTGAAGCTGTGCGCGCCTACGCCGCCACGAATGACGACGATTTCATTCGTCAGGAACTCTATGAGGTCCTGAACCAGATCATGGAATTCCACATCCAGGGCACGCGCTACAACATCAGGATGGCCGACGACGGACTACTTAACGCCGGCGCTTCGGGAACGCAACTGACCTGGATGGACGCCAAAGTTGGGGATTGGGTGGTAACGCCGCGGAGCGGCAAGCCGGTGGAAATTCAGGCGCTCTGGTATAACGCGCTGTGCATCATGCAGGATTTGGCTGCGCGGTTCGACGACAAGAAGCGGCAGGAAAAATATTCAGCTATGGCAGTTCGTGCCCATGGAACTTTTAACCGCTCTTTCTGGAATGGTGACGCTAGGTGTTTGTACGACGCCGTCAACGGCAGTTCCCCAGACGGGTCGATTCGTCCCAACCAGATCTTCGCCGTGAGTTTGCACCATAGCATGCTTTCTGCCGAGCGCGCCCGCGCGGTTGTGGAAACGGTTGAGCGGGAACTACTGACACCTGTGGGGCTGCGTACCCTCAGTCGAACGGACCCAGGATATCGCGGCAGATATGAGGGCAATCAATACAGCCGCGATTCCGCCTATCATCAGGGCACGGTGTGGCCGTGGTTGTTGGGACCTTTCATCTCCGCTTATGTGCGAATAAATGGCGGCACGGCCCAGTCACACGCGCGCGCCCGTGACCTGCTACGTGGAGTCGAACAACATCTTACCGAGGCTTGTCTGGGACAGATCTCAGAAATCTTCGATGGTGACGCTCCACACCATCCCCGCGGCTGCTTCGCACAGGCATGGAGCGTGGCTGAAGTACTACGCGCGTTGTGTGAAGACGTCTATCAAGCCGGGTCGGGTGCACAGCAGAGAGACACAGCAAGCTGATCGAACTACTTTTTGCCCGGAACAACTTGCACTTTGTTACGCTAACTTTGTACTATCTACAGTCAATCTCCCTGGTTGGGGTTTGGCCCCAGGCAGGGTCCTTTCTTATCCGCCCGGCACGCGCCGGAAGGACTGCACAAGTTGTTTTCTCATGTTGTTCCCTGCCTTCGCAGTTCGCGGTCCTCATCCATTGTCTTAAATCCCGTTTGAGGTTGTAAATGGAGTATTTGGAGTACACAGGATTTACCCAGGCAAGCCCTGCGCAGGCCTGGAAGCTATTTTGCGACTATCGCTTCTGGCCCAGATTTTCCAATGTTTATGGCGACATCCACTGGAGCAAGGGAAAGCCATGGACGCCGGGGAGCCGCATGAAGATTGAGATTGTCCAACCCGTTAAAGCCACGGTTGACCATGTAATTACGATCTGCACGCCTCCGGAGCAAATGGCGTGGATTGACCACGCGCTGGGCAATACAATGGAGCAGTGGGTGACGTTTGAAGCGCTCCCCGATGGCAGGACCCGTGTGCATACCTGGGCGGAGATCACGGGAGCGGACCCGAAATTTTCAGCAAGCCAATACAGCGATTTTGTACGCGCTTTTATGCGGCAATGGTATGAGAGCTTTTGTTCAACATGCGATCAGTTGGCGAGAGGGGAACAAATCTTTGCCTGAGGCGGCTTCGCCACGTGGGTGGACACTTCCAAGAACGACAGTCTAAGAAGGCGACGGCTTTCGCGCCAGAAAATCTTTCACCACCGCTGCCGCGTCTTTTTTCTCTCCGTCTACCGCGTAGTTCATCCGGCGCATGTCGTCGGCGCTGACGCGCCCGCTCAAACGCTGCAGAGCCGTGGCAATTTCAGGATGGCGCTGGAGTGTTTCGCGCCGGACGATGGGTACGGCGTCATAGGGCGGGAAATAGTGCTGATCGTCTTCCAGCACAACCAGGTCCAGCGCGGCGATAAGCCCGTCGGTATTTGAACCGGCAACGATATCAACCTGATTATTTTGCAGTGCGCGATAAAGCAGACCGAGGTCCATCACCCGCGGCGCTTCGGCAAATTTGAGGCCATATTTCGCTGCAAGTCCCTTGTAGCCGTCAGGGCGCTCCACGAATTCATAACCCACGCCAAGACGCAATTGTGAAGACACGGCTGCAGCGTCCGACAGAGTTTTCAGGCGCAGACGGCGCGCGTCACTGCCGCGCATGACCATGGCAAAAGTGTTATCGAAACCGAGCGAGGGCAGAACTTCCAGACCAAATCTGCGCGAGTAAAGGTCTTTCACGGTGTTGAAGACTGCGGCGTGATCGGAAACCGGCTTTTCCTTGAGGATGGCGACCAGCGCGGTCCCGGTATATTCCACGTACATGTCAATGCGGCCGGCGAGCAGCGCCTGGTGGCAGATATAACTTCCAGCGAGATAGAAGCGTTTATCGATAGGCATCGGAGTGAACCGGCTGAGATATTGTGCCAGCAGTTCGCCCAGCACCAACTGCTCGGTGAAATTCTTGGAGCCCACCGCAAGCCCTGAGCTTTTCGGCATGCAGCCAGACAGCAAAAGGGCTAGCGCGGAGAGGAAGGTGCGGCGGTCCATTAGTGGTGCGTCCGAACCCGCGTCCGAACTAACGACCGCTGAAGGAGGCCGAGCAGGAAGTCCGCGGAAAGGGCCATGAGCGCGGCGGGAATGGCGCCGGCAAGAATCACGTTGTTATCCACCATGGCCAGCCCGCGGAAAATAAATTCGCCCAGCCCGCCTGCGCCAATGGCGGCAGCGATGGTCGCCACGCCCACGGTGATGACCGTTGCAGTGCGAATGCCCGCAACGATCACGTTCGAAGCCAGCGGCAGTTCCACCTGCCACAACAATTGGCGCGACGTGAGCCCCATGCCAATCGCCGCTTCACGGACTGGAGCGTCAACGCCGGCGATTCCGGTATAAGTATTGCGCACCACGGGAAGCAGCGCGTACAGCGTGAGCGCAAGAATCGCCAGGCGATCCGACCGCGCGCCGATCCAGGGCACAGGCAGCAGCAGTCCGAACAGGGCCAGGCTGGGAATGGTCTGCATGATGTTATTAGCGCCCAGAACTAAAGACTTCCACGCCGGCCGCCGGCTCAGCAAAATGCCCAGCGGCACGCCAATGGCGACGGCCAGCAGCATCGATACTCCAACCAGCCAGAGATGCTCGCCCGTGAGCGTGAGCATTTCACGTTTGTGGGCGACAAAGAAATCTGGTAACGACATGGCGCTAGGCTCCGGAGTTTAAGATTTGCTGAGTGGCCCGAAATGCGCTTACATAAGGCTGGACTGAGTCGTCAGCGGAGCGCAGAAATTCGGCAGGCGCGAAAATGCCTTTGAGCTTGCCAGAGTCCATCAGCGCAATACGGTCACCCAGCATCAGCGCTTCTGCGACGTCATGCGTCACGAAGACGACCGTCTTGTTCAAAGTTTTTCTCAGCTGCATGAATTCGTGCTGCAGCTCCACGCGAGTGATGGGATCGAGCGCGCCAAAAGGTTCATCCATCAAAAGAATCTCGGGATTGGCCGCAAGCGCCCGCGCCAGGCCCACGCGCTGGCGTTGTCCACCGGAAAGCTGGTCGGGATAGCGCTCAGCATATTCATCGTATGGCAGCCCGACGAGATGCAACACTTCACGCACGCGAGCGTCAATACGCGCGGCATCCCAGCGCTCCAGCCTGGGAACAAGCGCGACGTTATCTTTCACGGTGTAGTGGGGAAAAAGCCCTGCTTCCTGGATGGCATAACCGATGTGGCGGCGAAGTTGAATCACGTCCCAGTCGGTGGTGGAACGACCGTCGACGAGCACTTTGCCTGCGCTTTGGGCCAGAAGCCGGTTGATGAGTTTGAGCGTAGTCGTTTTGCCGGAACCACTGCGTCCGAGCAGCATGAGCGTTTCACCACGGCGGATACTCAGATTAAGACCGGAGATTAGCGTGCGATTACCGTTGATACGGTAAGTGACGTCGACGAATTCGATGGCTGCAGAGGAGTCGTTCATCGCCAGCAGAAGCGTAACAGATTAGCTGCAGATTTACGTAGAATAGCCCAGATCCAAACCTACCGTGAAGACGCGGAGGCACGGGAAGAAAAGAAATAGAACACAGGAAACGCCCTGATGCCGCACCGATTCCCACCCCCTTCAACGCACGTACTCAGGGCTTGCCTGGCGCCGTCGACGGATTCGCGCTACTGCTCTCCTCGAGAATTGTGAGCGAGGCATTTGCCGTACCGATCAGGCCATTTGAATTGTCGCGAACACCCAGACGCAGAAGATAGTCGCCGGGCTTAAGGCTCAACTGGTCACGGCAGGGGAAAAAGCCCTTCATTACTTTGGCGTAGGCGTCCGCGTTCATAGCGCCACCCATCTTCTCCGCTTCCGTGGTGACGACCTTATCGGGATTCTTTTTGGTAAAAACGCGAACGGCGCATTCCATATTTACGGCCTGCAGACCGTCCTTGTTCACTTCAAAGCTCAGCGCATGCGGATCAACTCCGTAGCTCACGATTACCTTGTTTTGCGTTTTGGGAGAAGGCGGCATCACCATGGCCTTAAACGGCAAGGCGGTGGAGACGGGAACATTCAGGCTAAGGGCATCGTCAAAGTCTTCATCCTGCCTTTTAGGATTGAGTTTGGTGAAAGCGGCGGTATCCACGGCAAAGTAGCCGATGCGATAACGAAGTTTTACACCGCTGCGTTGCGACTTCAGCTGTATCTTGCGGAAAGCCCCGTTCCAGTCTTTGTTCTCGGGATAATAGCCAAGAGTGTAGTAGGTTGAGCCATCGTCAATGCTATCGCGCACAGCGCCATCGAGATCGTTGCGATTATAGAAGGCGCGTCCTCCGGTGCGTTCTGCCAGGTCATTCATGGTGCCGTGAGCGGCCATCCGATCGTCCGATTCCCGATCCATCTGGCCGGCCATGCCTCCTCCCAACGTCGAACCACCCAATGAGTTCTCAGCGGAATTTGCGACGTTAAAAACGCTGCTGCTGGCAAGTCCTCGTGCGTCCAGCGGATAGATGGCCACCTGGGAATCGCTCAGCATGTTTCCGGTGCGCGCGATCTCATGCGAATAGTTACGATCGCTTAACAACGACCTGCCGCTCGCGTTGGACAGCATGACGTCAAAGGGAAATGTCTCGGAAATCCAAATCAGGTTTTTGCGTCCGGGATATCCCGAAAGCGTTCTCGACAATGAGTTAAGCGCAGAGAGCGTCATCTGCACCCGCTGGTCGTTCATGTTTGAGGTTGTTTGGTCCTGGAATTCCTTGATCTGTACGGCCATTTGCGGCGGCAGAGCCATAGCGATACCAGACAAAATTGGAGCCTGTATAGTTCCATCCGCTGATTTATTCAAAAGCGGGGAATTTTTTCCTTTAAAGCTGCGCACCACATCCTTCAATACAGCGGGGTCGGTGGTGAAGTCCTGCAGCAGGCGGATTCTGTCTCCCAGAAGATAGACCGCGATCGGTTCGTTCGCCGGCAGCGTTTCCAAAAACTTGATCATGCCCTGGCGCATGGAAACCTGGTTCATACGGCTGGTATTGAGAGCATCCAGAAGGATGACGTTCAGCGCCCTGCCCGGTTTGAAATGCGGCAGGTTATCGACAACATTGACGCTCACAGCGGGAGTCTGGGCCGGCGCAGCCAAAGAATCGTCGGGATGTTGAAAATTGAAGATGCGCAGCTTCTGCTCCTTGCCATCTTCAATCACGGTGAAGTCTTCCTGCTTCAGATCAGTAACCGGAACGCCTTTTGAATCGCGCGCCACCACGTCCACCACCACCAGGCGCGTTTTGACCTTCAGTACCGCGGATGTCTCGTAAGCTGGCTCCCGGGCCGGAGCGGCGGCATGATCATCTTTTGCCGCCGGCGTCTGCGCGGGCGCCTCTTGCTGGGCCAAACAAGATGCTACTAACACCATTGTTGCCGCCAGGGTCAGCATAGTTACTTTCTTCGACATGCAGATACTCCAGGTCCATTTTTGATCATGCTCGGATCGGCGCCTAAAACTGCGACGTTGCCGGGGATTGGCGAGCTGGATAGTAACAACTTTCGGGCTGATTTTGTAGTTAATTTAGTAGTTAGTTTTGTAAGTGATTGTATGGATAGGCGGTAGACTCCCGATCCACGACCCTCGTTCGCCGGTTACGATGATAGGAAGCAAGCTCGAGTTATACGTCGAACATCTGCTCTTCCGACTGGCGTCGACGAAGCAGTCCGGCCATGACTTTGCCACCGGCTTTGTCCCACTTCTCAAACTCGGTGGCGGCGCCTTTGTAGTCGCCGGCATTCAACAGGCGGAGCAGCGTGGAATGTTGCAGGCTGCCGGTGCCCAGGTTGAAGGCGAAATCGACCAGCGCGTCAAACTCCTGTTGCGTGAGCGTGACGGTCACCATCCTGTTTACGGCCTGGGATGCAACCTGTATATCCTGCTGCAGCCATTGCTCCGCCTGGTCCTGGGTGCAGGTCATGCCCATGGTCACGCCGTGGGTATGTCCGTATCCGATAGTGGGAACGCCTACGCTATCCAGGTAGGCTTGCAGGCGGCAGCCTTCAAATGATTCTGTGAGGTGAAGTCCATCCAGCGAGTATTCCATTCGAACCGTTCTCTTTCGAGAGGAAACATACACCAGGGAACGTGGGATTGGAAGAAGAATTGTTGCATGGATTTTTCGGGCGCTGGTCAAACGCGCCCTCATTTACGGCCGTCGGGATGACGGCCAAAAACAAAAAACGTCCATCGCTGGACGCTTTGCTACCTATCACAAAGTTATCAAAAGCAGGAGACGTAGCATGCTACGTCTCTACGTTGAGAGTCGTCGTTCTGCCCCCTACTGCTGCACAGTTACCGTCGTTTTTACTGCCGGGGTGTTGCTCACGGTGGTGGCGCGTTGCGCGAAGAAGTTATGGTCATAGAGCGCGCGATAGAACTTGCCACTGATTTCGGCGGCCTTGGGGCCAAACGTTGGTCGGCCGCCCTGAAGAAAGACCACGGTAACGATGTGTCCGTACTGCGTGTCGGCATAAGAAGCAAACCAGCCGAAGCGCGTGCCATCTTTGGAACAAGTTCCGGTCTTGCCCAGAATCTGTTCTTCACTGAAGTTGAGGCCCACGCGGCGGGCGGTGCCATACTGCACGGCGCCGGTCATGCCTTCAGCAATTTCAGGAACCAGGGGGCCGATATCGAGCTGGCGCTTCACGCGCGGCTCAAAGGTGATGACCTGGTCCACCGAAGTCGGGTGCTGAAGGTAATAAAGCGTGCCTCCGTTGGCGACGGCGGAAACCAAGGCGCCAAGTTGCAATGGCGTCATGGAAATGCTTTCACCAAAAGAGCACATCTTGCCTACGCCGCCGAGGCTGGCGTCGAGCTCATGCGCGGGGAATGTGCCGAGGTGCTCGCCATCGATACCGTAACCGGCAAGCTCGCCCAGTCCGAACTGGTGGGCGTAATAGCTGACCTTGGGGAAGCCGAGGCGGCGTCCGACGGCTTCAAAGTACGCGTTGTTGGAATGCGCCAGCGCCTGAGTAAGACTCATGTGCGCGCGACCGCCGAGCGCGATGGATTCCTCGCGGGTAATGACTTTTTCACTCAGGCCGGCAAGCGCAACGGCAACCTTGATAGTGGAGCAGGGCTGCGCGCCTTCACTGAGCGCCAGCTTCTGGTTGACCATGGTAAGAATGCGTCCGCTGGTGGGATCAATGGCCACGACGGTCCCGTTCATGTTGCCCAGCGCATCAAGGGCGGCCTGACGCACGACGGGATCTTCACCTTCAATGACGTCTCCGTCAGTAATGTCGTCGGCAAACGAGCTGGCGGTGAAGCGCTCAACCCAATGATGACGAACACGGCGGCGGCGCAGGCTGACGGTTTTTAAAGTCGCGCCGTTCGCAGAAGTTTTTGCTGCGGTGGCTCTTGCTGTGGTGGCGCGTGCGGCGGCGCTACGCGCGGCGCCTGATTTTGCGGCTAAATGTTTTCTGGCGGCACGCTGATGGCGCAGCCGGGCCATACGCTTTTGGGCGCGGGCGTTTTCAGTTATGTGTCCGCTGATCTTGGCTTTGGTGGTAGTGCTGCTTGAACTGCGCGCAAATGACGCGCCGGAGAGAACGAGACTGGATACGAAGAGGACGAAGAGCCTGAGACGAAATGTCATGGGAATCACTGCCACCTGAATACCGGGAGAAATCTTGTTGCCATGGATTCCGGTCGCGCGGCCGATTAATTTGTCGGCCAGAAAATCGAGGGTCAAAAAAATAGTTTGGAACAATCGACGCTCGACGCGGAAATCCGAAGCTCTTTCGCGATAGTATGTGAAATTTTCTATCGCGTGCAACCGTAAATTCGCCTAGTACCGAAGTAAGTACCTTTCTTCTTCAATTAAAAAGATGCAGCTACTCTGGTTAGAGTTTGGCTGCATGCTGTTGCTTTTTGGCCAGGGCGCTGATGAACCAAGTCCTCACCAGTATTAACCCTAAATCCGTGCTGTTGGTTCTGCCTTAAACGGTCATTAATATTGCTAATTTCGCGGCCGCTGGCTGATGAGGCTGGCGGCCACAGGCTGGTTTACGGTCGGGGACGCCGATAGCGGTTGCGCCCGCGAGTTAAGCCTTGCAGCTTCAGAGACTTGTCATCGGCGGAGCGCTTGTAGCGCGTCGCCGATGAAAGCCCTTTCTGCTAGTTGATTTCGCCGCGTTTGCGGATAAAGGCCGGGACATCCAGGTCGTCCTGCTCGACGGCGCTCCGGATGGACTCGGTCATGGTGGCCAGGTTGGGGCTCTCGCGCGTGGGCGTCGCTACCCGCGTGGGCGCAGAGGCTGCGTGCGTGGCGTGACTAGCGTGAGAAACGTGCTGGGCGTGGCTTCCGTTCACCGGGCTTCCATTAACAACCCTGGGCGCCACGGGCGCAGTCTGCACCTGGTAAGCTGAGGCGGTTCGCGCAGTGGAGATGGCCGCCTGCGCCGCGTTGACAGTCCGATCCTTGCGCGCCGGCACATCATTCTTAAACCCGGTCGCAATAACCGTAATTTTCAAATCATCTTTCATTTTTTCGTCTTGCACGGCGCCAAAAATGATGTTGGCATCCTCATGCGCGGCCGACTGAATAATGGTAGAAGCTTCATTCACTTCCGCCAGCTTGAGTGAAGACGAACCGGTAATGTTGATCAGGATTCCCCTTGCCCCGTCGATGGCCCCAGCTTCCAGCAGCGGAGACGAAATCGCCGCCTGCGCTGCGTCGGTTGCGCGACGCTCGCCTTTGGCCACGGCTGTTCCCATCACGGCATAGCCCATCCCGGCCATGATTGTCTTTACGTCGGCAAAATCGCGGTTGATGATGCCGGGAATCGTGATGATGTCAGAAATACCCTGCACCGCCTGGCGAAGAATGTCGTCGGCGATTCGGAACGACTCAAAAAACCCGGCGTTCTGCGCCACGGCCAGCAGCTTCTCGTTGGGAATCACAATGGTGGTGTCGATGCTGTCAATCAGCTCGGCCAGCCCTCGCTCCGCCTGCGCCATACGACGACGGCCCTCAAACGCGAACGGCTTGGTCACCACCGCCACCGTCAGCGCGCCCATTTCACTGGCCAGCGACGCGATGATCGGCGCAGCACCCGTGCCGGTTCCGCCACCCAGACCAGTAGTCACGAACACCATGTCCGCGCCTTCCAGCGCCTCGATGATCTTGTCTGCATCTTCGAGCGCGCCGCGACGTCCCATTTCCGGGTTGGCGCCAGCCCCCAGGCCGTTGGTAAGCTTGGTGCCCAGCTGGATCTTTACCGGCGCGCGCGACATCTGCAGCGCCTGCAAATCTGTATTGGCTACAACAAACTCCACGCCTTCAACGCCGGCGCAGATCATCCGGTTGACCGCGTTCCCGCCTCCGCCACCCACGCCGATCACCTTGATCTTCGCGTTTGTCCGAGGGTCTTCATTGAATTGGATTCTTACTTCTCCGTCCGCTCGTCTTTGCTCATCACTCATACTCACACTCCTGGTCCGTTTGGTCCCGCCCGACCTTCATCACCTGGTTTTCATGCAAACGTTGTTGCGTTTCAAGTTTGCGCCCCACGCTGCTTCTTTTGAGACGCGCTGCTTTCTTTCCAAATCAACCTGTTCTGCGCTACGTTCCCAGCTTTGCCAGCAGTGCGCGCAGCTTGTGGCCAAATCCCTGTTCCGGATTCATCTTCGCCATCGTCGTCCGATGCGCATACATCGCCAGGCCGAGCGCGGTGGCAAACTCCGGCTCCGCCAACTGCGGCGGCATATCGGCAAGCGGAGGTTCCGGAACCGCCAGCCGGATCGGCCGGTCCAGAATCTTCTGGCATACCTCTGCCAGTCCTGTCATGCGCGACCCACCGCCCGTCAGCACCACACCAGCCGGGCAAAGTTCCAGCACGCCGGCCTGCTTCAGATGGTCACGCATCAATTCGCATAGTTCCATCGCGCGCGGCTCCAGAATCTCCGCCAAAAACCGCTGTGGCATCAGCCGTGACGGCCTGTCCCCCACGGCCGGCACCTCAATCTCATTGCCCTCCGCAACCTGATTGCTGATGGTGTGTCCAAATTGCTTTTTGATCTTTTCGGCTGAAACCAGCGGCGTTCTCAGCCCGACCGCCACATCATTGGTGAAATGATCTCCACCCACCGGCACCACGCCTGTATGCGCCACCATGCCGTCGGAATAGACAATCATGTCGGTCGATCCAGCGCCAATATCCGCCAGGCAAACGCCCAGCTCTTTCTCGTCGGCTCGCAGCGTGCTGTCGGCGGACATCAGCGCTTCATACACCATGTTGTCCACGTGCAGGCCCGCCCGGTTCGCCGCCGTCACTACATTTTGAGTTGCACTGGCAGAAGCGGTCACCATGTGCAGGTTCACTTCCAACCTTCGGCCCATCATCCCCGCGGGATCGCGCACGCCCGCCTGTTCGTCCAGAATGAATTCCTGCGGCAACAGGTGCAGCACTTCGCGATCTTCAGGCAGCGTCACCGAGCGCGCCTTCTCCACCGCGGTACGGATGTCTTCGCGCGTTACATCCCTCGGCCTCGCCCCCAGAGTCACGCCGCCGCGGCTCGTCACTCCTTTAATATGTGAGCCGGCTACGGAAATCACGGCATTTCCCACCTGGCATCCGGCAAGCTTCTCCGCTTCTTCCACCGCCTTGTGGATACTCTGGACCGCTTTATCCAATTCCACGATGATGCCCTTGCGCGACCCGCGGCTCTCCACCATGCCGTGTCCTCGATACTTAAGTCCCGCATCCGTGGCCTCGCAGATAAGCGCAACTGTCTTCGCGCTGCCCACGTCCAGCACCGTAATCATGTTGCCGCTGTTCTTGCCATTGCGCTCGTGTCTGCCATTGCCGTTACTGCTCATGAGTGCGTCCTTATAAAAAGCTGCTAGCTACTAGCTTCTGGCTCTTATCTTCCGATCATCGGATGCCCCGATGTTCCGATTTCTACCTTTGCGCTCTCTGCGTCCTCTGCGGTGGAGTCTTCTTCGCTTTCGCTGTCTTCGGCTTCGCTACCTTTGCGCTGACCGGCTTCAATACCGGCTTTTTTCGATCAGTGTTATCTGTGTTCATCAGTGGTGAGGGTTTCTCCGCGGCCGCCGGTTTATCCGGATTTACAACCACCTGTCCCTCATACCGCAGGTCCACGGACTGCACGTTCTGGAACTGCTGCCGCCACTCCGCAATGTGCGTCACGTAGAGCTTGTAGCGAGGCAGAAAATCCTGTGCCCCCAGATGGACAACCATCGTCCCGCCCGGATCATTGGCCGTTACCTTCACGTTTTCCGGATCGGAAAGATCAACCTCGCTCAGCTGCTTGACGTAATTCGGGCTGCTCGTCGCCGCACTCTCGGTATCGGCCGCGCCAAGCTCGCTTACCAATCGGTTGTAAATCTTCATCGCCGCCGACCGCGACGACAAAGGCTCAGTATCAGCAATGCCGCGGATCACCGGAAAGGAATATTTGGTTTGGCGGTTGGCGGGCAGTCCCATCACCACGCCATTCGCATCAATCAGGCTGATGCGGGAGCCAATCTGGGCAAACGCCACAGGCGTCCGTTCCCGGACCGTTACCGCAAGGTGGTTGGGCAGCAACCGCATCACAGAGGCTTCTTCCACCCAGGGAATCTGTTCCAGCTGTTTCTTGCGCTCATCCAGCGGGACAAAGAAGATGTTGCGCCCGATGTCCGCTCCGGCCACTTCCATCACATGCGCGCGCGATGCATTCCTCACCCCGGAAATCTCCACCGCGTCAGTCGATTGAATGCGGAACCGCCAGGAAGTCATGCCGTAACCATAAGCCCACGCTGAAAGCCCGCCACACGCAACTACCACTGCGGCAATCACGCCGGCAATTTTGAGTTGGCTGGCGGCTTTTTTCGGAATCGAGCCGCGACGCACCGGCACGCGCCTCTGCGTGCGCAGAAACTGTGTTTCTTCGCCGTCCTCATCCAGATCTTCGCGATTGATGAGTAATTCGGAGTCATCCCCGTCTGCGGCAACGGAGCGACGATCAGCGGCAGAGTGAGACCGTGAAGAGCTTTTTGATTCGTTGTCGGTGGAAAGTCGGGAACTGGCTTGCGCTCCGAGCTTCAGCTCAGAGTTGGCGGAGCGATTTGAGCGCCCCTTGGAGACAACATCATCGTATTGTGTCAACTCGATAGAGTCGCGCGCCATTATGTCGCGGTCGACGGAGTTGTGCGCCAGCACAAATCAATATATCCGGTTTCATACCTTTTTCTACAGAAATTTTAGGCTGGGACCGGTTTTTTTCTGAGTTCGCAAGGAAGTAGCAAATTGAAGAGCCACAATTCGAAAATTCGAATCCTCGCAAATGAAGGATGCTGGAGGGCAAGAACTACGCGTCCAGAAATCACATGCCTCTTTAGAAGCTCGCCGCTTCCTTCATTTCCGCCTGCTTCTTCTTCAACTGCTCCAGCACCATCGGCCCCAGCTGGGACACGCTGCCGGCGCCGAGCGTTAGCACCATGTCGCCGGGTTCGGCCAGAGCAGAAACCTGCCGCGCGGCTTCGTCGAAGGAGCTCGCATAGCGGGCTGCGGTGCGTCCATCGCCAAACAACTGGATCGTCTGGGCCAGCCGTTCACCGGTAATGCCGGGGATTGGTGCTTCGCTTGCGGCATAAATATCCAGCACTGCAACGGTGTCAGCGTCATTAAATGCCGCGCCAAACTGTTCCAGCAAGTCGCGCGTGCGGGTGAAGCGATGCGGCTGAAAGATCACATGAACGCGCTTGAATCCGCAGTGGCGCGCCGCAGCCAGCGTGGCAAGTATTTCCGTGGGATGGTGGCCGTAATCGTCAATTACGCTTACGTCAGCAGCACGGCCTCTAAGCTGAAAGCGGCGATCCACGCCGCGAAAGTTTTCCAGCGCCTCGCGAATGCTGTCCGGTTCAATGTCCAGCCCCACGCCCACGGCCACGGCAGCCGCCGCGTTGAGCACGTTGTGATTGCCGGGAACGCGCAGGTGAAAATCGCCCAGCGATTTGCCATGGTATTCCACGGAGAAATGCGCATAGTGCTTGTTGCCGGCGCATTTGGCCCGGGCGCCGCCTATCCGAAAATCCGCGTCTTGATGCACGCCATATGTGGTGGCTCGCCGGGCCAGGCGCGAAAGCATGTTACGCAGCCGCTCGTCGTCATGGCAGAGCACCGCCATGCCATAGAACGGCACGCGATCGATGAAATCCAGAAATGCCTGCTCCACGTCGGCCATATCGCGATAGCAATCCATATGTTCGCGATCGATATTGGTTACCACGGCCAGAATGGGTGAAAGCTTGAGGAATGACCGATCGCTTTCATCGGCCTCCGCCACCAGATATTGTGATTTGCCCAACCGCGCGTTGGACCCCATTGCATCCACGCGGCCCCCGACGACGACCGTGGGATCAAGCCCGCCGGCCGCCAGCACCGCCGCCACCATGCTGGTAGTGGTGGTTTTGCCATGCATTCCAGCAATGGCAATCCCGTATTTCAGGCGCATAAGTTCGGCCAGCATTTCCGCGCGCTGGATCACCGGAATATGCTCGGCATGCGCCGCCATGATCTCTGCATTGTCGCGCTTCATGGCCGAGCTGGCCACCACGACCTCGGCCCCGGTGATATTCTCCGCGCGATGGCCTTCGAAAATAATGGCGCCTTTTTCCGCCAGGCGTTCCGTAACACTGGAGCTCTTCAGGTCGGAGCCCGACACCTTGTAGCCGAGCGTCAGCAGCACCTCGGCAATGCCGCTCATGCCGATGCCGCCAATCCCGACGAAATGTATACGCTGAATTTTTGCAAACATTGTTCTGGTCGCTTCGCGACAAACCGCTAAAGAGTTTTTACAAATCCTAGAAGCTCATATGCTCCTGATACTTGCCGCTCGCCGCGCAAGTCGGGCTCGCGGCTGATCCAAAAAGGCATGTCGCTTCGCTCCCGATCACGGCGATCCCTCGATCACCCGATCACCCGATCTTTCCGCCAGTTCCGCAACCATCCTCGCCACTCTACCAGCCGCGTCGTGATGAGAGAGCGCCCGAGCCCGCTCCGCCATCTGCTTTAGACGAGCGGGATTCGCAAACAGCTGCGTAATCACCTCCGTCAGGCGCTCCGGCGTAAGTTCTGCCTGCGGCACCAGTACGGCCGCGCCGGGCTGCGCGATTGCCTCGGCGTTGCGGCGCTGATGATCGTCCGCCGCCTGCGGAAACGGCACGAAGATTGCCGGCTTCCCTGCCGCCGTCGCCTCAGCTACGGTGCTCGCTCCTGACCGGCACAGCAAAAGATCGGCTCGGGCAAACGCCGCAGGCATGTCATCAATAAAAGCGGAAACCTCCGCCTTTACGCCCGCCCGTTCGTAAGCAGCTGCCACGTCATTATATTCACGCTCGCCCGTCTGGTGGATGATCTGGAGCCGGGGAATTTGTCGTAGTACTGCTGGAGCAGCGCCGACCATGGCCTGATTGATGGCCTTTGCGCCCTGGCTGCCGCCGAAGATCAGCAGTGTTGGCGCATGATTGCCGTCCGGCGGCGGGACGTTGAAGAACTCTGCCCGCACAGGCACGCCGACGACCTGGGCGTTGTGGAAATACTTTTCTGTCTGCTCAAAGTGCACCGCCGCAGCCGATACGCGATGTCCCACAATCTTGTTGGCGAAGCCGGGAACATAATTCGGCTCAAAGGCCAGCGTCGGTATGTGCATTATGATCGCCGCGGCCATCGCCGGCCCGGAAGCGTATCCACCCACGCCGACCACCACGTCCGGATTGAAAACTTTGATGATCTTCCGCGCGTCCACTACCGCCCGAGGCAGGTCAAACAACGTCCGCAGCCGGGTGACCAGACTTACATTCTTGAGCGCGCCAACCTTCACCCGCATAAGCCCAAAACCAGCTTGTGGGACCAGGCGATTTTCCATGCCTCGGGCCGTTCCCACAAACAGGACTTCAGCATCATGGCGGGCTTTCAACTCGCGAGCAATGGCCAGGGCCGGTATCACATGTCCGCCGGTGCCCCCGCCCGCAATAAGAACGCGCATTCTTGTGGTCGCCTCTCGCCTGAATGTAGCAGATCAAAAATCCGTGACCAAATTGTCATCGAGCCTTGGCCTGGGCAGGAATAGAATAGTCGCCAGATATTGATGCGAAATAAAGCAAATCCCCATCTCCAAATTCAAAGCCGATTGTTCCGCATTTATAGAGTAGGTCCGTAAGACGAAACCGACCCATCCAGATCACCCGCCGTGGAAAGGTGATTGCGGAAATTAGGCCTCTACCTTCTAAAAAACGAGCAAATCGGTTGGGAAGGATGAAAGGGATGGGCGAGATAGTGGGTGATATTGTCTCGCCAATTATTGATCTGAGGATATTGAAGCGCTGAAGGGTTAAAAAACGCCCGGAATTGTCATATCCTTCCACGCGATTTTCTTATTTTCAGAACAGAAACCGATAATGCTTCCGCAAGCCAGCGTTTATGCTATGTTTTGTTCAGGGACCATGATCCCGTTGCTGCGACAACTGGTTGAAACCGGGTAGTAATCAGGTGATTGCGCGCCATGATTCTTAAAGCTGCTGAAGATTTCAAAAAACGCACCTTAAGTGCTCTGCCCACACTGCTGGAGAAAGTGGCATATATCTGTTCACTGCAGACCGGCAGTGGAGGATACATGCACTGGGGCTTTACGCGCGCTTATGGCAACCGTCCCACGCAGGATGCCATTTATGCGGCTCACATGGAGACAGCTTTGGCCCTCAGCCATGTTCCTGTGCGTGAGATTTACCAGGAGTATCAGGAAGCCGTGACTCGGTCCGGATGTGCGGCTGACATTCTCAACCCTGAATCTTTTATCCTGAAAGCCCCGGTCAACGGCGACGCAATTCTTTCGGCTCACCTACGTCTTCTTCAGGACTCTGTTGTTGCTCTCGCTCGTCAGGATCGTTCCACTCACCCAGTCGCATAGCCACACCCACCACCTGTCCCAGGACTTCGGCTTCCTGCGGATGTTTGAGGATCCGTGCCGGAACCGGCGAGAGCGGATGGGATTGCAGCACAATTTCACCGCGTCGAACGGAGCACCAGCAGCACACGTGGCCTTCGCGGGTTTCCACAAAATAAATCGGCCGTTCCAGCTCTGATCGCCACTTTTTTTCTTCCACGCGGCTGCGGTCTTCATCCACCTGCACAAACGAGCCTGGCAGAAGAAGCGGATACATTGTCAGGTCTTCCATCCCGATATAGGCGTAGGTGTACTTTTTCTTGGAAAGTTCCTGGAGAAACTGCATCGGCACGGTGCCCCAGCTCTCAATCATGCGGCCCAGATCGGTGGAGCGGCGAACATCAAACCCGGGATCCAGCTTCGTCGGGATGTGGACATTGCCGCGCCCTTCGGCAATTTCTATGCGGTGGGTCTTCCCGGGACGGCAGATGGCAAAATCGGCTGCAGTAAAGCTCAGGTCAACGCCATATACCCGGAGCAGTTCCGTGAAATCGGCCCGATAAATGACGGAAAGCACATACAGCCGGTAAATGCTGGGAATCACCCCTTTTGTTTCAATGTCCGACAGGCGGCTGGGGTTGATGATGAATTCTTCAATCCCTCGCGAATCAGCCAAAGAGGTACTGGCGAGCTCCACGTCCCGCAAGGTAAGGCCCATGTGCTCGCGCAACTCGCGTAACTTTTTGCCCGCTGACAACACTGTCTACGCCCCTCGGTCGCTCAAGCTATTCCCAATCGTCGGGCCCTGAAATTCTGCCCGCAATCACGAAGACAAGAAAATTCCAATCATTCACGCCGGAAGATTATAAGTGTAGTGGCAATTGCACTCTTAAGCTGCTTTCTAGTTTAACTCTAAGGATGCCGCCTTTGGTAAACAAACCTTTTCCCCTTAGGGGATAGACGAAAGAACACTGCCACAAGTTCCTGCCGCCGGTTCCAAAAGCCTTTCCAGAATTGGCCGAAAGTGTACTCGCGGCTCGATGTCCGCCGCATGAACCCAGGAACCCTGCATGCTGGCGGCTGAGCCTCTCCTGCTTTTTCGACCAACCCGTTTAATTCCGGAAAGAATTCATCAGCGCTTCAACTTCCGTTTTCTGGGCCGCCGTAGGAGGAAGCAGAGGCAGCCGGGGCAGGCCCCCATAATAGCCATTCAGATCCATGGCGTATTTAATGGCGGGAATGCCCAGCTCGGAGACCACCCGCTTTGTCGCCGAGACCAGTCCCAGCTGTTTCGACCGGGCAAGCTCAAGGTCGTTATCCTTGAAAGCCGCATGGATTTCAAAACATATGGTGGGAGCGGGAGCGGCAAACCCCAGCACGCCGCCGCTGGCGCCGGCCAGCAACGAATCCAGCAGGGTATGCGCCGCGCCCACCAGTACCTGAAAACCCACTTCTTTGGTCCGAGTCTTGATCCTTGGACTGGTAGCGACGGCAATGTCAGATCCGTCATTCAGCTGGCCCACGGTTACAAGTTGCCCGCCGTTTTCGCCTTTTGACGGAGCAGCCAGCATGCGCGCCGTTACCGCCTGCTGGATCTCCGTGACCGTCGCGCTGCGCTTGATGTGCCTGGTGGCCTTCACCATGGCAACCACTTTCTCCACATTACCGCTCGATTCCTTGATTCCGATCACGTTCGGATGCTCGGCCAGCGCCGTAATCACTTCCAGCGGCAGATCGTAGGCCGTAAACGGCGGGACCGTGTAAAGCATTACCGGCAGAGGCGACCGGTCAGCCACCGCGCGATAGAAAGCCAGCAATGCCTCCGGCTTCATCTGCGGACGGTAAAAGTGCGGCGTGCGCACCAGCGCCACGTCATAATTCAGTTTGGCGGCAATCTCGGTGAGCCGCAGGGTTTCGATCGCTGACTCAGCGCCGGTGCCGGCAATCAACACCTTTTCCGGCGAGGCCACTTCCGCGGTCACGCGCAATACTTCGCGCCGCTCATCGTCGCTCAGCATCACGGCTTCGCCCGTCGATCCCAGCACCACCATGCCGGCAATCGGAGTCCGCGAATAGCGGTCAATATTATGTTCAATCTTCTTGTAGTACACCGCTCCGTCCGGGTAGAACGGCGTTGTCACTGCGGGAAAAATGCCCTGGAGAAGCATGCAGATATTCTAAATGCAAAATCCGAACGTAAAGAATTCTAAGAGTCCTGAAGCGAAAAAGCCCTGCGCTTCTGCACAGGGCTTGCTTTCGGTCGAACCGATGTCAGATGGCGGTAGCCAGCGGAATGGGGGTCTGCGTTTGCAGATCGCCCAGACGCCGCACGTTCTCCCGCAAAGACTGGTACTTGGGCACCAGCATGGCCGGAGTCAGTTGCAGAGACGGCATGGCATATTCCAGCGAAAGCTTGGCCAGCGCCACGAGGCATTGCAGGCGTATCTGCGCCGCCAGTTCCATCACCTGTGCGGCCGTAGAGGCCACTTCAGGCGTTGGACTCAGGCGCGCGGTTTCGCCCACGTGCAATACCGCGGAAGCGTTGGACGCAATCCTGGCCACGTAGCGCACGGTCACGCGAATACGCTGGCGCTTGAGACGGATGAATTTCGAGTGTGGGAGCTTTTCTTTCATGAAGAGCTCGTCGTCCCGGTCCATAAGGGTGCGGAACGCGTTTAGATCTACCGGGCGGTACGATTGTGCCGCCTGTTTTCTGCGGCTGCGTACTGCCGTGTAAAACAACACGACAGCGCACAACGCAAGCGCAATTACGATCACAGTTATCATCTACTTATCAGCTCCATCACTGCTTGATTCCACTGCTCAAGCTGGGCCCGTTTCGGAACCTCAGCGTTTGTCGAGACCCGCTCCGGCACTAGCAAATAGCCAACCCAAATCAGAAGGCTGGCTGAAAAAGAAATACCTCGGGCCAAGTTAAACGCTTGTGCTGTGGTCGAACTCACGTGGCCAATCAAGGTCACGGTGACCAGTTCTACCGCCGTAAACATCCCCAGCCCCAAAGCGATTCCAAATACACTTTGCCGCCAATGCAACCCGAAGACACTGGAAGACAGGAACAGAAACATAATGAGTCCCACTTCCACAATACGCGTCGCTTCGGCCGCCAGTAGAACCGCGTTGGTGATGCCAGTACTGTTCCCCGATTGCACGTAGATCGCTCCGCAAGCCAGAATCACCAGCCCAAGAACCGCTACGCGGAAAATCATTGTTGCCAGGTTACGCAAGGCCCGATGCGGCGAAAACAGGTTCGTGAATACCTCCCGCACCACCGCAAGACCCAGGACGATCCCCATCGCCTCGCAAATCCAGTACGTATAAAAGTAAGCCGTTCCGTCCCGTGCTGCCAGGTAAGTCGCCGCTGCCCCAAGTAAATTGAAAAAGGTGTACGCCGCAAAAACGGGATGCTTCAACCATACCTTCTTCGCAAGCACAACGACGGCCAGTAACACCTGCACAGCAATGCTCCCAACCCAAAGGCCGTGAATCAGCGGTCTCAACGCCATACTGGGCAAGCATACTGCTTCGCTAACTGACAAACAAGTATTTCTATTAAGGAAGCACTTTCCCTACATTACGGTTGTCACTGCTGCCGGTGGACGGCAAACCGGGTCGCACATGGGAACAGGCCCACCGCCATCAAATCCCAGATTTGCCATTGGCGAAGCAACTGTCGTTGATAGCAACAACGCACCTACAATCAACACCTTAACGAAAAGATTCTTCATGCAATTTTCTCCTTGGTGAACAAAGTTCAGCTCACTAGTGTCAACAGAGAGTGTCGTATCTAACACAATCCATTGAGTTTAATGGTAATTTCCGAATCTGGAACACGTTTTTCCCAAAATGGGAAATCAAGGGGAGAGCAAATCGCTTACTCACAATAGAGCTTATTCAGGCCAAAAGAGTAGGCTTACGGAGGGTCAATATGGAAAATAGGCCCCCGGTACCTTTACCGGCGTTCCCTGCTGTTGAATGGGGCGCAACAGTTATTTGGACGGGCATTGGTTTGAATCTGTGCAGAATTGCACAGTCCAGACCGGTAGGAGGCGTTTTGTGGCAAGCTTTTTGTGTTTTTGTAACGTTTCTGTGGCCGCGCGCCTAGGGCGGTCCCGAAATTCCTGGGTGAAATTTATTCCGGAAACAGGAACAGTCGGGTTGAAACCCTGAGAATTGAGTCAAGACCGGGCGCAAAATCCCGATCCCGAAAAAAATCGGTTAGAATGAAATCTCCCTGCTTCATTCCTGTCGGGGCGTAGCGCAGCCTGGTAGCGCACCTGCCTTGGGCGCAGGGGGTCACAGGTTCAAATCCTGTCGCCCCGACCAATTCAAACCCAGACATCATCGTGAAAGAGATCCCTCCCCTTCGGCGAGCTCAGGGTCGGGATTTCGCCTGCAGGCGCCGCTCCGCTCAAGTCCGCAAAGCGGCTCGGCGTCGAGAAGTTTCATTTGTCACACTTTTATTTGTCACTCTTTCATTTGTTACACCAAGTGTAGATTTCCTGGGGAGTCCGCTCTAATTTTTCGAGACCGTACGCGCCGCATTTTCAATTAAGTCAGCCACCTCTTTGGGGTGCGACACATACACGGAATGGCTGGCGCCAGCGACTTCGGTCGTATGGCTGTGGGCCCGGGCCGCATACCAACGTTCAAGGTCGGGGTTGATGGTTCTGTCTTTTGCAGCTACCAGCATCCAGCTCGGCTTGCTTCTCCACGCAGCCGTAGTGATGACAGCTTTGAAATTGTCAGCAAAGTTGAATACTTGCGATCGCGCCATGATCGCGGCCTGTTCCGCGGACAGATCGGCTGCGAAATACTCATGAAACTGCGAGGGATCAAGGTACGTGAAACCATCCGCCGTCTTCTTTATCGCCGTGGACTTGCTGAGGTCACTCGGGAATCGTTTTCCGTCGTCAGCCTCATTTTCGCCAGCATCAGGCATATGGGCCGCGATGTACACCAACCCGGCGACGGATGGATCCGTGCCCGCTTCAGTAATTACGGCTCCTCCATAGCTATGGGCGACCAGAATGCTCGGCCCGTTTTGCTGAGCAAGAACGCGCTTGGTGGCGGCGACATCTTCTTTAAAGGACGTCTCTGGTTCCTGGACGATGCTGACGTTATAGCCATCCTTGACAAGAATGTCATAAACACTTTTCCAGCCGGAACCATCTGCCCACGCACCATGAACCAGGACAACATTCTTCACCTCGGGGTTCTGAGCGTTTAAAGTCTGTCCGCTCCACAGGACGGTAGCACACAACATTGCGATGAATGTGGCAACTCGATTGACCATGACTATCTCCTTTTTCTTCTTGTTGAATTTCTGCAGCACGTTTCGCTCTCTGCCGGTTCTACTGGACGCACACAATTTCAACTGCCACAGGCTGGGCGAAAGCCGACCGACAGTTCCCTTCGTTGCGCTCGTTGTCCGCCAACTCGTTCGACTGCCTGCGCCGACGAATGGAAGTCAGGCGGCCGAGATGGCGGCAACAAGGAACATCGTCACTAACCATGCGAGCAGAACAACAAAGATCATGACTAGCCCAGCGATCGCTTTTGAGCGTGATTGATGATTCGACATCTTGTATTCCCCTGGGCGCGCCGTCGGGGGATGGCAGTCAACGATCGGCTTGCCACCCACCCGGCTGAGCAGCCTGGTTTGTCACAATTCGGGTTTATCAGCCGTAAATCCCCAGCAGTGAATGGTCCAAGTCCTTATCGTCGGAACGTGTTGTTTTGTTTTCTTTCTGATTCGTCTTTTGCTTCTGACTGGAGGATTTCTGCTGCGCGGTATTGCATGCAGTGGCTGCGTCCTGGCGCTTTGTGTCGCCACTCTGGGCAAGGGCTGAGATTGAAGTTGCGAAAAGAATGAAAGTCATCATGCGAATTAAAGTAGTTTTCATAACCGGTTAATGAGCAAGCGGTTTGCCAAACTTAGGTTGCTCGGCTGGTCGCAAGCAAAACAAATTGAAAAATCAGATTTTGCCTCAGCGCGTGCAGTTTCGGCCTTCATTCACAAGCGCGCGTTTATCGGCTGACGAGCATGGTGCGACAGCCATTGAAGATTTCAATGGTTGATTGCCTGCTATGAAGTCGGAATTTCGACACCGACGATCATATTTTCGTCACATGGTTTCGTCATCGACTGTTTTCAATAGTTATCCCACACTTGACGCTAAAATGATGATGCAAATGAATCATGGTGAAAGCTTTCTCGAACGCTATCAAATCAAGGAGGTGCTTTCTGAATTTTCTTTCAAATCCTCGTTTCCTCGCCATATACTCCGGCGTCCTCACGATTGTGTTTGCGGTGGTTGTGCTCTGCGGTGCCGACATGGTACGCAATCCAAATCTAGGAATCATTAGTGCAAGGCGGATCAACATTGTCGAGCCAGATGGAACCGTTCGCCTTACGCTCTCCAACAGAGCTGATTTCCCAGGCGCTTGGAATCGCCACAAGGAGTACCCCAGACCGGACCGCACGGAGGCAGCAGGCCTGCTATTCATGAGCGAGGAAGGAACCGAACAAGGTGGGCTCATCTGGGGAGCGGGTCAACTGCCGGATGGAACTATCGAAAGCCATGGGCACCTTAGTTTGGACCAATATGAAGAGAACCAGGTGTTTGCGATTGATGCCGGGCAGGAAGGCAGTAGTAAGTTTTCACAGATCACGATCGCGGATCAGGGAGATTACCCAATAGCGGAGAAACGCAAAGCCAACGAGGATATCCAGAAACTTCCTGCGAGCCAACAGCCCGAGGCATGGAACAAGTTCTTTGCGACGCATAAGCACGACGTAAAAAGACTCGTCATGGGACGTTCATCGGATGGCTCCGTTGGCTTCAATCTCAGAGATGCCAATGGAAAGATCAGGATCACATTGGTCGTACAGGCTAATGGCGAACCGGCCTTCAATTTTCTGGACGATTCTGGCAAGGTGGTGAAATCATTGGGCCCGATGAAAAATGAATGAGATCTACCTTTCCGACCCTTCGGCTTGCATGAAGTTCGAAAGCCGTCTGCTGCGACCTATTCAATTCTTTTACCGTGTGGCGCGCAGGCTGTTTGAGGAACATCCTTTTGTTCGTCTTAAGCGCGCTTTCGCGGGCTAATAGTACCTTTCAGCTTGACTTTTCCGTGTACGGGTATATCGTGTCGAGATTCACACGGACCCAGGTTGACCCCGGCAATGCCCCCTGGAGTTGCTGCCGCGAGGCTTATCGAAACTCTTAATCGGGGCGTTCGCGGGAACGAATGGAAAATCAAATTTTCGAAAACCGGAGACCCACGATGGCAGCGAGCTCAATTCCTAATCCAGAACTGGAACTCAGCACCGAAAAAAATGCGGATGAAACCATTGTCCGCGGAACCGGCAAAATCACAGCGGCTACGACCGATCTTTTTCAATCCACAATCCGTGGAATTATTCCGGACACCAAGCGCATCGTGCTGGATCTGACAGGCGTTGAGTACATTGATAGTTCCGGCCTGGGCGCGCTGGTCAGCGTTTATATGGCCGCGGGCCGAGCACATTGTGAACTGGAGCTGGCCAACCCGAAACCGCGCGTGCGTGATTTGCTGAAAATCACCAAGCTCGCTTCCATCTTTGAAGGACACCAGTTTGGTGGGCTCTGATTCACAGAGCCCTCACCATAGTTTTGCTGCTCACGATGCCAGCGCAATTTCTTTGAAGAAATGCCCGCGCCTTGGCTACCGCAATCCCATCTTTCGCAAGGCTCTTCCCGCCAGCCGTCGCGCGGCCAGGATGCCGGAAGCAAGAAATGGTTTAGGGTCGGATGGGTTCCACCAGCCATAGGATTTCGCCCGGGCCACATGGCCGAGAAAAGTCATTCGACTGATGGGCTGCGGGGGCTTTATTTCTCGAAGCCGGGCCTCCCGCAACCAGCTGGCGTAGTTGTGATAACCGACCCAGGTCGTGGCGTCGCGCTGTTGCGGCGGGGCATAGCCTTCTGCGTTTCGTCTGAAAAGCTCGCCCGCCAGATCGAGATAAGCGAGATAAGGCAGATTCACACCTGCGTCAGCAAAGATGCCGTTGTACCAGGGCAGCCGCGTGTTCATTTCAATGAAGTAGTATCCGCCATCTTTCTGCCGGTGCTTGAACTCCAGTGAACCCAGTCCGCGATACCCCAATGCCAGAATCAGCTTGCGCCCCACCAGCGCCAGGGCTTCGTTGTACTCCGTCTGCCCATAACACATGCTGCCGTAACCCGCAGGATACTGTCGCAGCTTGCGCACAGTGGAATAAGCAGCGATTTCTCCCTGGGTGTTGACCAGCGCCGTGTACTGGAACACCTGATCGTCGTCGCCTTCAATCAGCTCCTGCATCAGCGTGGCGCCCTTCATCTGCGGATATGCCTTAAAAAATGCCTGTACTTCCTGAGCATTGTTCGCCACCAGCACCTTTGCCGACTCCACCGGAAAGCCCACGGTGTAACGATGAATGGGTTTAATCAGCGATGGATAAACAAATTCCCGAGCCACCTGCGCCATATCGTCTTCCGGCCGCGTAATGTGCGTGCGCGGCACCTTTAGTCCTACACGTTCGCAAAAGCGGACCATGCTGCCCTTGTCCACGATGGTTGTGAATAATTCCGGCGCCACCCAGTGAAACAGAAAGCGGTCCTTCAACTCTTCCTGTCGGCTCGAAAGAAAACGCGCAAACCAGTCTGAGGTCGCGAACAGTACCGGCTTTCGCTCAAAACGCTCGGCCCACTCCAGCATCAGCCGGCACAACACATCTTCATTGGCCACGCTGTCGCCGGCATAAGCCCGCGGCTGGGTGGGATCATCCGGGTAAGCAAAACATTCGCGGACATATTTTGAATAGCGCAGGGGATCACGCAGCTTGTCATTTAACGCATAGACTGGCACGTCCTGTCTGCCCACGCTGCGGGTGATGCCGTAAGCGGAGATATCCAGGCCTTCAACAAAGACCGGCGAAATGTCGGGTTGCGAAGCCATATTTATTTGCTCTCGGCGTCCGCCCCGGACTCTTTTTCGCCGCCCTGCGGTTTTGATTTCAGCTCCAGCGGCATGCTTTCATCCACCCTCGGTCCCAGCAGCGAACGTACAGCGTCCCGCGCGGAAATTCGAACAGCGTGCAGCAACGCGCCATACAAATTCTTGCGAAAGATAAAGACTCGATAGTTGGTGCGCCGCGCCGAGGCCCAGCGGCTCTCGTCCCACGTGGCAGGCCCGACAAAGTCGAACTCGCGCAGCCCGCGCTGCGGCGTCTGACCCAGAATTTCATGCACCAGTAGCTGACCAGGGCCGTACCGGCGAAACGCTTCGTCATAGCCCGCCTTGGCCAGAAAATAGCGGCCGCGAAGATTGAAGCCGAAATGCCCGGCAATGGGCTTGCCGTTCAGTTCAAGAAAATCCAGCGAGAGATATCCGTCGCGCGCCGCGGCCTGCGCGATCTCGTCATAAAACTGCCGCGTGCGTGGATCGCACTTGATTGCCGTTCCTTCAGCGCCTTTCCAGCCGGATGCTTCCAGAGTGTAAAACTTTTCCAGCGCTTCCGGATCGGCGGAATTGAAATGCGTCAGCGCGAGCGTTCCCTGCTCTTCCAGTTGCCGCCTGGCCCGCCTGAGGTGGGAGCGAAACTTGGGCCGTGTACCGGCCAGCCACGGTGGCTGAGCGGACGGTTTGTCTGATACAGAGGCGTTGATTGGCAGGTATAAAGTTTGAGAAGTACGTTTTCGCGCTGTTCGATATCCATCTGACCGCGCCAATGCCACCAGTCGATCAAGTCCGCTGCCATCCACAACATTGACTACGTCAATCATGTCCCAGTGCGGCAGATCTAGTGCTGCGCGCCAGAGAGCATTAAGCGCGGCTTCGCCTTCTTCTCTAGGGTAAACCGTGAGGCTGGCGCGCAAAGAGTGGACGTTCGCTGGCAGGGTGAGTTGGATTACAGGAAAACCAGAGACATTCGTCCGTTGGCGCACCAGAGGCAAAATGCCCCTCAATCGCTCGCCCGCCCACGCGGAAATGACAATGACATCAGCCTTCGGCTCGAACGCCCGTAAGTATGCCTGCGCCCATTCCGGACGATAAAAGACTTCTTCATCGCCTGAGTCGTCGCATAGGCGCCGCCACTGGTCAGCGACCTGCTCTACCAGTTCCTGGCCACCGCGCTGCACGCGTACAGAGAGTTTTGTTCCCGGAATCTTATGCCCGTGCGCCACCGTCATTAGTGTCTGCTCTGAGTGGAATCTATCAGACTCAGCAGGCGCTGTGGCGAACACACGGGCCAGGTGTGTTTACAAAGACAGTTCCCTCAACGTTCTTACACGCGATATATTCCATTTTGCCGTGTGATGGACCTGGGGAGTATCCACATCTGCTCCGAAGAGTGCAAAGATCAATATATAAAGGAAGCGCGGGATATAAAGGAAGCGCGGGATATAAAGGAAGCGCGGGATATAAAGGAAGCGCGGGCCTGACGCATCAGATGGGCAAACTGCTGGTGTGAATCCTTGCTGGGATGCTGGTCATGCGCGGAACCGGTTCGGTAAAGCACCAGCAGCAGAAGCGACGTGGCCAGCCACAAAAGGGCCACACCAAAAACCACTCTATTGAGCCGCGAAGCGCGCTGCGGCATATTTTCTATTTCTTCTTGTAATCTCATGTCTTCTTGTATAGATGCGCACATACCGCAGGTGGTTACTGCTGCTGGATGCACAGAAGATAAATCGTCGTGCTCGGCAAATTATTTCACTTTTTTAAGGATCGTTTGGGGCAATAACTTTTGCAATGTGCGCTGGGCCGATCAGGGCGTCACAGTCACGGATAAGGCGGCTGTGTGACTGACGCCTGAAGTAGCCGTAACAGTGATGCTGGCGGCCCCGGGAGGCGTGCCGCCATTGGGTTGCGGTACTGTGCTGTCTCCGCCGCCACAACTTACGATGCACAACACTACAGCCATGCCGGCAAGAGCACGCCAGCGACTCTTTGCTTTTCTAGTTGTCTGAAAATTGCCTGCCACCAGCAGCCCCAACACTATTGCAACCGACCACGCAAAAGTCCCGGGATGCAGCCGCGCGACTGGAACAGTAGCGGAACTCGGCGCGGTGGTGTTGATGGTGAGCGTGGTGGAGACAGGGCTGCCATTAGGAGTAAGGCTGGCGGGTGAGAACGTGCAACTCGAAGCAGCGGGCAGTCCGCTGCAGCCAAATGTAACGGCAGAGGCCATGCCATTGATCGGATTGATTGTGATCGTAAACGTGGCGGTCTGACCTGCCTTGATGGTTGCGCTTTGCGGGGATGCATTCACGGCGAAGTCACCCGGAACCGAAACCCGGACATCTTCAACCATCGTCGGCGATGTGGCCTGAGGAAACGTGGCATCGCCTCCGTAGGTGGCCTGGAGACTGTGCAGCCCAACGGTAGGAAAAATGACGCTGGCAGTCTGACCAACCGGAAACAAGGCCAGCACATCGCCATCGGAGCGCACGACGACGTTGCCAGTGGGGGTTCCTGAAGAACTTGTGACGTTCGCAGTGAGCGTCACGGAATTACGCACGCGCGCCGGATTCGGAAGAGCCGACAACGCGACAGTGGGCGTTGAGGCGGTGGGTTGCGAAGTATTTACAGAAATAGAGCTGGGTGAGGCTTGCGTGTTGCTGTTGCCAAAAATCGTGTTGGTGGAGGCGTCCAGTGTGCCGGCAAAGCTGGCCGCCAGATTATTGTGCAGGCCGGCTGAGGAGAAGGTGGTGGTCACTGCGGCGATACCGTAGATATCGACGGGCGCGCTGCCCAGCGATTGTGCTCCGTCAAAAAAAGTGACGGTGCCGGTGGGCACTCCGCCATACGAGAACACCGAAGCAGCTAAGGTGACGGGCAGGCCCACACTGGTGGTGGCAACCGACGGCAAGAGTTGAATCTGTGTGGAAGCAGAAAAGGTGGCCGGGGCCGTGAGGCTGTTCAACATCACGGAAACGTTGGTGCCGGATTGAAGCACGAAGTCCGGCTTGCCGTCGCCGTTGAAATCGGCAACGGCGATCAGCGTAGAGCCTTGGGGCAAGGAGAGCGAGATGGGATCGCCAAACCCTCCGTGCCCATTTCCCGGAAAATAGCTGCTGACGGAGGAGGAGACCACATCGATGGTCTGATTGCCGTCAACATCCGCCGCGGCAAAGCCCTGAGGGACGGGAATTCCGAGCAGAAGCCGGGATGGGGACACGGACAAGGTCCCGCCCTGGCCGTCGCCAAACATGATGATGTCAGCACCGCCTGTGGCAAAAAGCAGGTCCGGGTTGCCATCACCGTTAAAGTCCCCGATGGCGGTGACGAACCCTGCAATATCGTTGTTGGGAGGGGAGGTGCTGAGTTGAGAAACACTAAAGTTGGCTTTGCCATCATTGATTAGCAAGAAAGACTCATGAATACCGGCTGACACTCTTGAGGTATTTACGATCAGATCAGGTTTGCCGTCTTTGTTAACGTCCAGAAGGAGCAGTTCAACGGCGCCCGTAGTGTCGTTGCCGGCAGCGATCAATCGGGGAGCCGAGAATCCGCTGTGGCCGTCGCCGAAGATGACTGCTATCTGGAGCGACTCTGCAATGATGCCGAAGGCCACATCGGGAAGGCCGTCGCCATTGAAGTCAGCAACGATGGTGTTTGTAATCGGAGCCACACTACCCGTCGGCGCCGCAACCGGCGCCGCAAAACCGCCATGGCCATCGCCCAACATGACTTGGAGCTGACTTGTGCCGGAACCAACTACTACCAAAAGGATATCCAGATGCCCGTCTGAGTTGAGATCTGCCAGGGAAATCGAGTCCGGTCGGCCAGAAACGGCCAGAAAAGTTCCCGGTCCAAGAGCGCCGCTGCCGGCATTCAAAAATACGCCGACATTGTTCAAGGAGGGATTGGCAACAACTATGTCAGGCTTACCGTCGCCATTCAGATCGCCGATAGCGGCTTGGTAGTTCTGGCCATAACCAAGAGCACTACAGCACAGCAGGAAAACAGCACAGAGGAAATCAACAGCATGGGCACGCATATATCCACCTACTCTGGTTGGTCACATAGTAAGGCTGCGGAGATGTTCACGCAACTTTTGCAGAACTCCTTATCCACACAAATCCACAGCGCTGCACCATTCTGCGGCATTGACCCTTCACTGCGGCAACGCGTAGATTCGAAATACCAGTTTTAAGCCGCTTTGTTCAGAGTTTTCCACCAGCCAACAATCCCACTTGATCGCGCCCCAAGCCGCCTGGGCGAGATCCGCTTGTGGATAAAGAACACCGGAGAATCAGGAGAGGAACCACCGTAATACCGGGCGCATTCCGGTAAGAGGCGGGAAACAAGCTACTTGGGCCGGTTGGCACAGTTTTGACGACTAAGGTACAATAGATTGTATAAGACTCTTGACACGCACTATATACAGGCGTAAGTTTCCAACACCAAGGTTGTTCTGGCCGGACCCGCCGCAAGTCAGAACCGGGTCACAGACAACTCAAGAAGACACTCGGCGTCAGAGGTGGCGCCGGAAACAATAATCGCGGTGAACTTAATAATTTTGTGTGCGCATCGCCGGCCTCGCCGGTGCTGCTTAACCGTGTTTTGGGGGAGATAGGCGTATGGAGATGAACTGGTCACGTTGGTTCCATTGCGAATCCAGCTTTGGACTGCTCCTGGTTCCCAGCCAGCCAGGGGTGTTTGCCCTGGCAGAAGAAGTTGTGCAGGCGGCGGGGCCGCAGTCACGCCGGATGCTGGCGGTGTTTGAGGTCGCCGAAGCCGAAGATCTTTCGCGTGCGATGAGCCGGCTGTTTGCGGCCGGCAGCCCGTGGCGGGAAAAGATGGCGCAAGTGCGAGTTTATGTGCGCTATGCCATTGCTCCAGGGCTCGCTGATCGACGGGCGGCAACCGCGGCGCTCAAGAACTGGCTGAGCGCGCAGCGGGAAGTAGCGTCACATATCTTTGAATCCAAGACCACTATGGCGGCCGCGAAGCCAGCGCTGGCAATGGCAGCAGCTGTTGGTTCAGAACAGGAAACCCCGCCGGCCAGCCAGAAAACGGTGGCTGAGCGCGCGGTGGACCGCGTGACCCACGGCATCAAGCTCGGCAAGGTAATTCCAGCAGGATTCTAAGACAAATAGCGAAATACCAGATCGGGCGCGAGCACACTCGTGCCATGCAACATCGCGGACATCAAAGCGAATCGGAGAAGAAGAGATGGCGGAAGCAGGCACCAAGGCTATGAAGGAAATCACAAAAACACAAACACAGCAGCCAGACTTCGGGACAAGCGGCTCCCGGGCTGAAATTCCCGCGGTATTTCACGCGCACCGGCATTTCGCCGTATGACGAAGTGGAGTGGGAGCTGCGCACGGCCAGCATCACGGACGCCAAAGGCAACAGCATTTTTGAGCAGCGCGATGTTGAGTCGCCCAAAGACTGGTCCATGACCGCCATCAACATTGTGGCCAGCAAATACCTTCACGGCACGCTGAACACGCCGCAGCGCGAGACGGGCGTCCGCCAGTTGATTCAGCGCGTGGCTGAGACGATCCGCGACTGGGGCTGGCAGCAAGGCTACTTTGCCACAGCCGAAGACCGCGACACGTTCCACGATGAGCTGGTGCATATTCTGTTGCAGCAGAAAGCGGCGTTCAATTCGCCGGTATGGTTCAACGTGGGCTGTGACCGCCTGGAGCCACTCAGTGACGCGCAGAACTGGCACTGGAACATTGAGAAAGGCACCGTGGAGTTTGCGACCACTGGCTACAAAGCGCCGCAGTGCTCCGCGTGCTTCATCAACTCAGTAAAAGATTCGCTGGATTCCATTCTGACTCTGGCCAAGACGGAAGGCATGCTGTTCAAATGGGGCAGCGGCACGGGAACAAATCTTTCGGCGCTGCGCGGCTCGACGGAAGAGCTTTCCGGCGGCGGATCGGCCAGCGGCCCGCTGAGCTTTATGAAAGGCTTTGACGCTTTTGCCGGCGTGATCAAGTCCGGCGGCAAGACGCGTCGCGCGGCCAAGATGGTCATTCTGAACGTCGACCATCCGGACATCGTGGACTTTATTGAGTGCAAAGCCAAAGAAGAAGCCAAAGCCTGGGCGCTGATTGAGATGGGCTATGACGGTTCGTCGCCCGACTCTGACGCTTACAGCTCCATCTTCTTTCAGAACGCCAACAACTCCGTCCGCGTGACAGATGAGTTTATGTCGGCCGTAGAGCGCGATGGCGACTTCTCCACCCGCTCCGTCAAAGGCCATGAGGTGATGAAGACCTACAAAGCGCGCGACCTGATGAACAAGATTGCGCAAGCCACCTGGCAGTGCGGCGATCCCGGCATGCAGTACGACACGACGATCAACAAGTGGCATACGTCGAAAAATACCGACCGAATCAATGCCAGCAATCCTTGCAGCGAATATATGTTCCTGGACGACTCGGCGTGCAATCTGTCGTCGCTCAACCTGATGAAGTTCCTCAAGTCGAACGGCGAGTTTGATGTGGCTGCATACCGCCATGCCGTGGACATGCATGATCACGGCGCAGGAAATTCTGGTGGACAACGCGGGATATCCGACAGAGGCGATTGCGCGCAACTCGCATGACTATCGTCCTCTTGGGTTGGGCTATGCGAACCTGGGCGCGCTGCTGATGGCCAGCGGCCTGCCTTATGACTCTGACGCCGGACGCGACTACGCTGCCTGCGTTACCGCCATCATGTGCGGCGAAGCTTATTTGCAGTCGGCGCGCATTGCCGGACAGTGCCCGCAGCTTGGCGCGGCCAGTTCACGCGTTTCTCCGCAGGACGTTACCGGCGGCGCTTGCCCCGGCTGGTACAGCAATCGCGAGCCGTTCCTGGATGTGATCCGCATGCATCGGGCTTCCGTGAACAAGATCAACAAAGAAAACGTTCCCGCAGCGGTGCTGGAAGGCAGCAACCAATGCTGGGACGAAGCTCTGGCCCTGGGCGAACGCAACGGATATCGCAACGCGCAGGTCACGGTGCTGGCGCCCACGGGGACCATCGGCTTCATGATGGACTGCGACACCACCGGCGTTGAGCCTGATCTGGCGCTGGTGAAATACAAAAAGCTGGTGGGCGGCGGCATGATCAAGATCGTGAACCAGACCGTGCCTTCCGCGCTGTGGAAGCTGGGCTACACGCCGGACCAGGTGAATTCCATCGTCGAGCTACATTGATTCCACCGGGACCATTGAAGGCGCGCCGGGGATCCGCGAAGAGCATCTGCCGGTGTTTGATTGCAGCTTCAAACCGCAGAAAGGCACGCGCACCATCCATTACATGGGACACGTAATGATGATGGCGGCAACGCAGCCGTTCATCTCCGGCGCAATTTCCAAGACCGTGAACCTGCCGGAAGCCGCGACGATTGAAGACATCACCGAAGCGTATCTTCAGTCCTGGAAGCTGGGGCTGAAGGCGGTGGCCATCTATCGTGACGGATCAAAGAAAGCGCAGCCGCTGATGGCTGCCAGTTCACGCGACGAAGCCGCCAAGCGCGGCACTCGCGGGAAAAAGACATCACGGCCACGCAGCGTCCGCTGAGCGGCGCGGAGCTTGATTTCCAAAAGCTCTCGCCGGAACAGCAGACCATGGCGCTGGCCGCCGTGCGTCCGCTGACCATGCACCGAGCAGGAGACGGCGCCGCCGCGCGCGGTACGTCATCGCCTGCCGGGCGAGCGCGCTTCCATCACGCATAAATTCGCGCATCGCCGGACATGAAGGCTACATCACCGTGGGCCTGTATAAAGACGGCACCCCGGGCGAGCTGTTCATCCGCATGGCCAAGGAAGGCTCCACCGTCTCCGGCCTGATGGATTCATTTGCCACGGCGGTTTCACTGGCGCTGCAACACGGCGTCCCGATGAAGCTGTTGTGCGACAAGTTCAGCCACACGCGCTTTGAGCCCTCGGGCTTCACCGGCAACCCGGAGATTCCCATCGCCAAGAGCATCATGGACTACATCTTCCGCTGGCTGGAACTGCGGTTCGTCACCGGACGGCAGTATCCGCTGTTCAAAGATATGGTGTTGCCGCGGAGCAGCAGCACTTAGCTCTGAGCCGTTAGCCATTAGTGAAGGCAGCGCAGCAGTCAGCAGTCAGCACTCGGCATTCAGCCAGACCATGCAGCGAAACAATGCCGCCACAGGGAGGCTTGGCTAGCAGCCAGAAGCCGGCGGCTAAGCGGCTCGCCGTCCCTCGTCGATCGCGGTCTGTATCACTCGGCCGACGCGCTGAAAGAGTTTGTCGACCTGGGCGACGCGCCAAGCTTGCCATGTCTGTGGGGCGATCATGACCAGGAATGGGAGTTGTTACAGGTGTATGAGTTGCGGAAGCACGAGTGGGTGCAGTTAGATCAAGCAGAAAGGATTTAACGAAGCCCGCCGAAAGGCGGGCTTAACTTGGGAGATGACATGAATAAAATCTTGGTTACGTTCGTTGCGGTAGGCGATATGGCATTAACGTAACGGTCCCTGGGGTTATGTTGTGGAATTGGTGGACTACGACAACATAGAAGAGGGCGACACATGGCCATTCGGAGGAAAAACAAATCTACTGTGTGCGCGTGTTGGCTGTTGCCTAAATGATCATGTCTTACAATGCGGTCCAGGTCGCGGATACTTATTACGAGTTCAACTCAATAGCACTCTCGTAGAGCAACATTGATGCTGGAAAATCTCTATTGTTTTGCGTTCAATGCAGATCGACTGATCAAGCTGCGGCAATTCCAAATCTCTAGACTTTGGCTGTTCCAATTGCCTTGAGACATATCAATAAAAAGCCAGAAAGAAGCCTCAACTTGCGCCGCATTGTTGTTGGGGCATACTCCGTGATGCTTGTGGTGGTTCCGAACAATTTGCACCCAATATCGATATCCTCAACTACGGACAACAATGGAACTTCACCTTTTCAGTTACCATTGTTTTCGTTACTCAATCGGTTCTGGAGAAACGACCACCGCTCAGCATCCAAGCCAGAAGAGCGGGTTGATTGGCTGTAATATTTTGGTTTCCAATGTCCCTGTGATCGCAAAATCCCTATGGTCCAGACCGGGAAAATCATTCCTGCGAGTGCGGTTCATTGAGGCCTATAGGAATATCAGAAACTCGAATATGTCGCCTGGAACGTACGAGGCTGGACGCTTGACGTACTGAGGATTGCGCGCAAGATTGGCAAACCTGAATTTGCCCTAAGCCAAGTCTATGAGTATGAAAGGGAGCTTGTAGCTATACATCCTCAAACTCGAACATTAGGCCCAAAATCCGGCAGCACAGGTGCAACTATTACGCGATCTCAACATCATCGAATTTATCGGCGATGCGAAATATCACTTCAAAGTGATCTTAAGCCCGACAGGGCGGAATTATTGAGCCCACCGCGTCAGCGGTGGGATAGGGTGAGAAGAGATCTAAGCCCCGCTTTAGCAGGGCGGCAGACCATGAGATTTATCGAGCATCGGGATTTATGGAGCATCGGGATTGATGCAGCGTAGAGATTTATGGAGCATCGGGATTTATGCCGTGTTTCTTCAGCAGCGCCCGATACTCCTGCTCGAACGTCATCTTGCGATGATGCTTTTCCTGATCGCGGATATATTTCGCTACGATTGCAGTATTCGAAACGCTCACGCTGAATGCGCCATATCCATCCTGCCAGGCGAAGCGGCGTCCCTGTTCGTTCATCCATTTGGAAGAGTTCGTTTTGAGAAGCCGAATGGCATCGGCCAGCGCAATGTTGGCGGCAGGTGAAAAAGAATATGCGCGTGGTCCGACATGCCGTTGATGGCAATCGCGGCCATTTTCTGGATTGCGGCAGATGCCAGCCAAATAAGACCAGAGTTCAGACTGGACATCTTTGGAGATCGAGGGTTGACGATCTTTTGTGCTGAAGACGAGATGAATATGATTTTTGACGAACGCGTGAGACATGGTTATGTCGCCCTTTTCAGGACTTTGATTCTATATCCCATTTACCCAGCGCTTATGCGCTGGGCTCAATAATTTTGCCCTCCGGCCTTCGCAGTCTTGAACGGCACGGCTGAAGTCCGTGCCTGATACGAACCGGCTCGGCTGCAACTGGCGCTCTGTTGTCAAAACACGTCGAAAATATCTAAGTAGTCAATTCATCAACGCCGAAATGTTTAGGTATCTAGGTACTAATTCAGCAACACAGATGGCCACCTCCATCCAGCAGCAGCTCATCTCATTTTGCAACGTTCCCCCAGGAAACACTTATCCCTGAGTATTCCCTGAGGAACACGCAAGGAGAACCATTGATTTTATGAGAAGCCACGGAAAAGCCCTTCGTCTGCTGATGTCCGTTTGTTTCATCGCCGCCACCGCAACCATTGCATTCGCCCAGGATGGGTCCCCGACCGGGAAATGCTCGTTTCAAACAGTGAATCTCCCCGCGCCAGCCAATGAGTTTTTTGCGCTTGGGGCGCTCAATGATGTAGGAGGCATTGTGGGGACGTACGCGGACAGTAACTTCCATAGCCATGGATTCCTGCTGTATCAGGGCAAGTTCACCAGCTTTATGTTCCCCGGTTCAACCACCACTGCTGTCCACGACATGAACGGGACGGGAACGATTGTTGGCGAGTTTAACATTGGCGTTTCACCCCAGCGCGCCTTCATGGTCCACGCCGGCGGTTTCCATGAAATCACCATTCCCGGCCACCCGAATGTGCCTGCGGTGGCCCTTGGAGTGAATGACAATGGCGCTGTGGTCGGCCAGTTTAATTCCAACAACACACCCTTTGGCTTCCTTTTGCAGAATGAAAAACTTACCATCCTTTCATTTCCTGGAGCGCAGGCAGGGACTACGCCGGTAAGCATCAACAATCAGGGCGTGATCGTGGGAACGTATCTTCTCTTTCCAGACGACATTCCGCATGGCTTTATGTGGAAAGCCGGCATGTTCAGCAATCTGAATCCTCCAGACAGCGGCGGCAGCTCAGAGCCGATGAAGATCAGCAATGCGGGTGACATTGTTGGCTCGTACGTATCCACGGCCGACAGTCTGCAACATGGATTTTCCTTTGATAATGGGAAATTCACCACAATTGATGCGCCAAGCTCCGAGGGCTCAGCTATCGTTGGCGTGAATAAATTTGACAACGTGATCATAGAGGCCGCACACGCCAGGAATGATGTTGTACTCAAGGGATTCTGCTCCTCTGTGTTCTAGACAACAATCGCCACCCTTCGTGAGACAGGTTTCGCGCTTTTAGTTTTTGCTGAGGGTGGGATTTCGCACGCAACCGGCAAGCCAGGTTGGATCTTGCCGGTCGAAGCCGAGCGCGTTATCGGACACAAATTCGCTATTGATTCGCTCGATGAAACCGGCTATAGTCGGGCTGCGCTCCAGGGTGTGTAGTCTCCAGGAAGCTCTTTGAAAATAAGCAGCTGGCAACTGGCAGCTAGCGCCTAGCCAGAAAAGACGGCACTTAGTATTTAGTACTTGGTACGTGCCTGGTTGCGATCCTCTGCTTGATTGGGATTGGGATTGGGATTGGGTCACCCTTGGGCCACCCAAGGGCCACGCAAGGGCCACGCAAGGGTGGCCCCAGCGTGGTCCAAGCGTCGATTGGCGAAAGTGCTTTGTTTGCAATACAACTGAAAAAAGGCCGGGGCGGGGGCTGGCTGAAGACGCAAGCAGAGGGCTGCAAAAGTGGCTTCGCTAATTTAGATCCTTCATTCGCGGCAAAGCGGCCGCTCTTTCAGGATGACAGGTTGAATCGCCGGGGGGTTTGCACCGCGCAGCTTCATTCAAATCGGGTGATCGGGACATCGGAGGATGGTGATTGAAGAATCGTACGCAATTTATCTAAGACAGTCCTAAAAATGTCCTAGGTACTAATTCAGCAACACAGATGGCCACCTCCATCCAGCAGCAGCTCATCTCATTTGCAACGTCCCCCAGGGGCACTTATCCCCTGAGTATTCCCTGAGGAACACGCAAGGAGAACCGTTGATTTTATGAAAAGCTACGGAAAAGCTCTTCGTCTGCTGATGTCCGTTTGTTTCATCGCCGCCACCGCAACCACTGCATTCGCCCAGGATGGGTCCCCGACCGGGAAATGCTCGTTTCAAACAGTGAATCTCCCCGCGCCAGCCAATGAGTTTTTCGCGCTTGGGGCGCTCAATGATGTAGGAGGCATTGTGGGGACGTACGCGGACAGTAACATCCATAGCCATGGGTTCCTGCTGTATCAGGGCAAGTTCACCAGCTTTATGTTCCCCGGTTCAACGGATACCATTGCGCATGACGTCAACACTACGGGAACGATTGTTGGCGACTACTACTGTCAACGGCTCAATCCAGCACGCCTATATGGTCCACTCCGGCGGTTTCCATGAAATCACAATTCCCGGCTTCCCCAATGTGCCTGCAACAGCCACTGGAGTGAATGACAAGGGCGACGTTGTGGGTGTGTTTCAACCCACCCCCAACACAAACCAAGGGTTTCTTCTGCAAAATGGAAAACTTACTATCCTTTCATTCCCCGGAGCACAGGGAGGGACTGAGCCCACGAGTATCAACAACCAGGGTGTGATTATTGGAACTTATACCCTTTCTCCGTCAGATCCTTTCCGCGGCTTCATGTGGAAGGCTGGAGTATTCAGCAATTTAAACCCTCCAGATAGCGGCGGCCACTCGCAGCCGGGGAAGATCAGCAATGCCGGGGACGCCGTTGGCACGTACACTTCTACCGTCGATGGTCTGCAACATGGATTTTCCTTCGACCAGGGAACATACACCAAAATTGATGTGCCAGGTCTTCAGAGCACAGCAGTCGCCGCCGTAAATAAATTTGACAATGTGCTCGCAGAGGCCATTCAGGGGACGAAAATTATCCTGTTCAAAGGATTCTGCTCCGCGGTGTTCTAGATAAACAATCTCACCCTTCGTGAACACCCTCCGTGATTTTGGTTTTGCGGAGGGTGGAATTCGGTAGAAGCGCTCAGGAACCAGCCGTCAAAGCCGAAATGTCTAGGTAACTAATTCGTTAACAAGATGGCCACCCCATCCAGCAGCAGCTCATCTCATTGGCAACGTTCCCCCAGGAACACCCAAGGAGAACCATTCATTTTTATGATAAGCCACAGGTTTATGAGAAGCCACGGGAAAGCCCTCTGTCTGCTGATGTCCGCATTTTTCATCGCCGCCACCGCAACTGCTGCATTCGCCCAAACCGGAGCAACCGCCGGGCAATGCGGGTTTCAAACATTGACTTTCCCGCCGCCGGCCAATAACGGCGGGGGCGCCGCGCTCAATGATGTGGGAGCCATTGTGGGAGGATTCCAGGACAGCCAATCGCACAGCCATGGATTCCTGCTGTATCAGGGCAAGCTCACCACATTTATGTTTCCTGGTTCCACGAGTACTACTGTCCACGACATCAGCCGGACGGGAACGATTGTTGGCGAATATACCGTTACTGGCGACTCGAAGACCCATCCTTTCATGGTTCAGTCCGGCGGTTTCCACAAAATTACTCTTCCCGGTTTTTCCAATACGACCGCGACGGCCACCGGAGTGAATGCGAACGGCGACGTGGTTGGGCAGGTCGCTTCCAATACCGCGGTCTTTGGCATGGGCTATCTGCTGCACAATGGAAAACTAACCATGATTTCATTTCCTGGAGCACAGGGAGGGACAGCGCCTAACAGCATCAACGATCAGGGCGTGATTGTTGGAGACTATTTCCTTTCTTCAGAGGACCATGCCCACGGCTTTATGTGGAAAAACGGGGTATTCAGCAATATAAATCCTCCGGATGGCACTGGCGCAGCGTTCGCGAGCAGGATCAGCAATATTGGCGCCGTCGTGGGAACCTATGTGTCCGCAGCGGATGGTCATTTTCACGGATTTTCCTTCGACAATGGCACATATACCAGAATTGATGTGCCGGGTTTTCAGGATACATTCATCAATGCTGTGAACAAATTTGACAACGTACTCGCGTCGGCTCAGAAAGCGACAGGGAGCCAGACTACTCAGTTCAAAGGGTTCTGCTCCGCAGTATTCTAAATGACGAATCTCCACCCTTCATAAAACAGGGTTCGCGCTTTGTTTTGCGGAGGGTGGAATTCATGACATCGAGTTGATCGGTAAAGCAAACCTTACCACGGATAAACACGGATCAAGCGGAGCAACGCTGATCAGAAGAGATCAAAGCGCCTTACTGCTTGACGTAAACCATCGTTTGGTCGCGCTCAGCGCCCTTCGGATCTTTGTTGTGCTCCTGAACGGTGATCGTCTTGTTATCTTTTGCCAGGGTGATGGTGCCGGTGCTCGACGATCCGTCACTGCCGCGGCCCTGTGAAGTGAACTGGCGAGACGAGGGCATCTGATACGTTATTTGCGCAATCTCCTTGCCTTCCGCCATTTGCGGCGATGCCGTGCCGACCTTGCCCTCATAGTTCATGGTGTAAGAGTTTCCCTGCGCATCTTTGCCCTGGATTGTGTATTTAACCGAATCTTTGCTGGCGGCGGTCACCGCAACGGTTTCTTCCTGCGGAGGCTGGCCGCTGATTTTGGACTGAGCAACGTCCAGCTTGTAAGTGCCGGTCCAGTGATCGGTGGGACCAGCGGTTTGTTTTTTCTTCTGGCTGAAGGCAACGGCGCAAGTCAACAGCAGGAATAGAACCAGAAATCGCTTCATCTTCACCATGGGGGCCTCCTTATGGCTCGGGTGAATTAGATTCCCGCGGAGAAGTATGTGTCAAGCAATGCCGGAAATCGGGACATCGGGAAAAGGGCTTACCACTGATCAACACGGATGACACTGATCGAAAAAAGGACCAGCGCCGGAATCAGGAACACTGGAAAGGTTGAAACGGACGGCCGTACCAAGTCACTATCCTACATAGATTGAAAAGCGCACTTGGCCCCGACGCCCAGGGGTAAACCGTTCCCATCAGGAACAGAAACGCCGTCATCGCTGGAGCCGCGCCCAGGCGGAAGCTGATTGACGTGCCATTTGATCGAACATTTTATCGATGAAGCAGATGTAGGAGAAGGGACCATGAAAATCAATAACCGGCAGATTGCAGACGTCACCATACTCGATGTGAGCGGTCGCGTGGTGGCGGGTGAAGCGGCCCTGCTGCGCGACAGCGTGCGCGGCTTGATTGCCTGCAGAGAGAAAAACATTGTTTTGAACCTGGCTGAGGTTCCGTACATTGACAGCGCCGGCATCGGCGAGCTGGTGAGCGCTCTGGTTGCGATCCGGAGAGAGTCCGGATGCCTGGGCCTGCTGAACCTGAGCAGAAGAGTTCGTGACGTTCTGGGAATGGTAAAGCTGTTGCCGGTGTTCCAGGTTTTTGACAGCGAAGCGGAAGCGTTGGCTGCATTTTCAGTGCCGCAGAGTTATGCGCGGGAATTGACGGCGCGGGCGGGGTGAGCTGAGGGCGGTGTGGTTTTGATGAAGGCATGAGACATGGATTATGTCGCCCTTTTCGCAGCTTCCGCCGAGAGCGGCGTGCTGATCGACTCGAGAGACCGCTGCTCGGCGGGGACACCGATGAAGGCTTCCACCACGGCTGCAGCGATCATCAGGAACGCTCCCGCGAGGTATCCGTAGAAGAGCGCGGTGCGTGAGCCGGTCTGGATGAGAAGCCCGAAGATGAAAGGCGCGGCCACGCCGCCGACAAGCGTCCCAGCGGCATAAAAGACGGCGATAGCGAGGCCGCGGATTTCAAGTGGAAAGATTTCGCTCACCGTCAGATACGCGGAGCTGGCGGCCGCCGACGCAACAAAGAAGATGACGGTCCAGCAGAGCGCCTGGGTTTGGGCGGTGAGCAGACCCTGCTGGAAGAACCATCCGCTCAGGGCAAGCAGGATGCCAGAAAGCGCATAAGTAATGGTAATCATCTGGCGGCGGCCTACGGTATCAAACAGGCGGCCGAGCACGAGCGGGCCAATGAAGTTTCCCAGCGCGAACGGGAACAGGTAAAACCCCACTTTCTGCGCGGGCAGGCCGTAAAACGTGACCAACACCAGCGAGTAGGTAAAGAAGATGGCGTTATAGAAGAAAGCCTGTGAGGTCATGAGCGCCATAGCCAGCCATGAGCGCGAAGGATGCTGGACGGCGATGGCGTGCCAGATTTCGCGAAATGGAGTGTGGCGGCGGGGGCGGATACGGACGCGTGCTTCCGGCGCGGGCGCTGGCAGCAGCTCAGGATGATCAGTGGCATGGCGCTCGATGTCGCGCATGATCGCTTCGGCTTCAGCTTCGCGACCGTGAGTCATGAGCCAGCGCGGGCTTTCAGGAATGGCGTGGCGGAGAAAAATAACGATCAGCCCCAGCACTGCGCCAATGCCAAATGCCAAGCGCCAGCCGAGGCTAATGGAAACGATACCGGTATCAAGCAAGCCGATGACGGCGGCGGAGCCGATGGCAGCGCCAATCCAAAAGCTGGCGTTGATGATCAGGTCAACGCGTCCACGGACGCGGGCGGGAATGAGTTCATCGATGGCGGAGTTGATGGCCGAATATTCGCCGCCAATGCCCGCGCCGGTAAGCGCGCGAAAAAGGGCGTAAGAAGCGAAGTTCCAGGAGAATGCGGTGAGGGCCGTGGCCGTGAGGTAAAGGAGAAGCGTGATGGTGAAAAGGCGTTTGCGGCCGAGGCGGTCCGTGAGGTAGCCGAAGAAGAGCGCTCCGGTTACGGCGCCGATGAGATAAAAAGTTGCGCTGGCGCCGATCTGTGCGTCGGTGAGGGCGAGCGTATCAGGGCGCTTGAGCACCGCGCCGATGGCGCCGGCCAGCGTGACTTCGAGTCCATCGAGTACCCAGGTAATGCCCAGCGCAATGACGACCAGCCAGTGCCAGCGACTCCAGGGCAGACGGTCAAGACGCGCGGGAATATCGCTTTCAATGATCGGGTGACTTATGGTTTTTGTGGCCACGCGGTTAGGAATGCAAGACGCAAGCCGCAGGATGTCTGAGCGGTAATTTGGCCAGGCGTCGGCGCGCCCTGTTTACGCCCGCGCAATCTGCAGAAGGCCACTGCGGGAACAACATTGTGTTCGCCAACAAGCTGGCTCAGGGCTGATCAGTGCCGCCGGCCCAGAGGAAATTTCCCGTGCCGTCGGAATACCATTTGTTATTTCCATTCACGGTATCGCCCAGGAACACCGTGCTTACTTCCACGATGGTCTGGGCCGGAATAGTTCGCACCACCGGCGCCGCCACGGACGGAGCTCCGCCACGCAGCCGGAGATTGTTAATGGTTTTTACACTGGTGACTCCCGGCGGCACTATCGGCGCGGCTGGCGGAACGCGTGCGAGGATGTTCGCAATGGTAATGACATTTCCGGGACACGATTTGAGAAAGCGGATCTGGTGGTGGCGAATTACATGATCTTCGTCCAGAGGAATATTCCAGCGCTGGGCAATTTCCCCGACCAGCGCGGCGCTGGTAGCCAACTGGGCGTCGGGCCACTTATCGTCGGCAAAACCTTCATGCTCAATGCCAATGGTGTAGAAGTTGGGATTGATAAAGCTGCCAGGCGTTTTGCCCGGCTTCAATCCCGACCAGGCTGGCTGGTCAATGGTCCCGGCATGAAACGCGGTATCGTTTTCGTCAACGTATTGGTGAATGTCTCCGGTTTTGCTGACGCAGTAATGGGCGGAAACATTTGCCACGGGATCATTAAACTGCTGATCGATGCTGCGCAGGCTGCCTTCACCAATGTGGATGACGATGGCCTGCGGCTGAAAGCCTGACGGACGTCCGCTCCGGAAATTTACTGAAGCACAACCAACAAATGTTTTCTGCATGGCTCAGCTCCTAACCTACCGCGTTGGTGTCGCCACGTTCGCCCGCCATGGCGACGCGGACAACGGTAGTTGGCGCGCCGGACGAGTCGTCCATCTGGCCCGGAGTCTGGGTCGTCTGGCGAATGGTCCGTTGTTTGGCATCATTCTGCGCGACTGTCGAACGTAGCTTTAGCAGGTCCTGAAGGCGTCCATACCAGAATGGCGCGCCCAGGCTCAGCAGCAATGCGGAAAGAAGAATGCCGGGAATTTTGCTCCATTTCCATTTGTCATGCCAGGTTTGCCAGTCAGTGGGCAGGGCTACCATGCCATAGGTTGAAAGCAGATCATAATATCTTTTCTGAACGGCTTTGGTATCGGGCGGCGTCGCAGAGCTGGCGGATGCCGGCGGAGTTACGGTTGCACCAGAAGCTGCAGACGCGGATGTGGGGTTGGAAGTCGTATTCAGCAGATCATTTGCGCCCTGCTGCGCCGCGGTGCGGAATTGGTCGTCGACTGAGAGGCGGTTCACCAGCGCAAAAGTATCCAGTTGTACGGTAGTGGCAACCAGGACGGAGGCGATAAAAGTGATGACGCGCGCGGTGACGGTAAAACGAGAGCTTACGCGATCAATGGTCTGGTCAAACCATCCGTGGACTTTGGCCACAAACTGGCTCCTGGCTTCCTGCAGGATCGCCATGCCGTGGCGGACGTCATTCGCGAGTTCAGGGCTGGCCGCCTCCAGTTGGAGCGACGCAGCGCGAATATTTTTCAGGGTCCCGGCGGGATCAGTGATGCCGTTTTTCGCCAGCAGATCATCCAGCGCTTTTTTAGCGAGCGGTTCGAGAGTGGCCGCGCTTTCTCCGGCAGAAAGTCCCAGCAGAAGAGTGGTGAATTCCTCGCGATGGATAACCTCGCCCAGTCTTCCTCCCGCCTCAGCTACCAGCGGATGCTTGAGCAATGTGTCGGCAATTTTTTTGGCGGCGTCCGGCGCTATTTTGGGATCGATTTGTTTGAGCAGGCCGGCCAGGCCTTCCAACAGGTTTTTGCCGCGGCTTTGCATCAGGTTGGCCACAAATTGCGTAACGATAGTGACGGCCATGCTGAATAAAAGCATCACCGTGGCTACGCCAATCAGAATGTCGAGAGTTTTGAGCATGCTTCCCCCGTGCGCCAGAAATTATGGCGCGGCGTTCCAAGAAAATTGAAAGTAATCCATTGTTAATGACGTAAAACCACATGATTTCCCTTTGGATCGGAAACCAAATATACGCCTGGCGGATTGCACCATTGGGTTTTTTTGCGTGAAAAAGCTCGATGGTGTGGCGAAGGCCGACGGTCGTTGCCCCAAAATGGAACGACTGAAGTGCGGGTCAGGTTAGAATGATGGCGCTCGCTGCATCCATGCCACGCAGAAATCTGGAAGGAATGAATGGCCGAGGAAATCGCTCCAAAATCACAGTTGCGCCGCGCCATGGGCTTTTGGGACGTGCTGCTGTTCAACATCGCCGCCGTGCTGGGCCCGCGCTGGATTGCCGCCGCCGCACACAACGGCACTTCGTCGATTAGCTTGTGGGTGCTGGCTGCGGTTTTCTTCTTTCTGCCAACAGCGCTCATCATCATTGAGCTTTCCACGCGCTATCCGGCGGAAGGCGGGCTGTATGTCTGGAGCAAAGAGGCGTTTGGCGATTTCCACGGCTTTGTGGCCGGATGGGCGTACTGGATTTATACGTTCTTTTATTTCCCCGGACTGTTGACCGCCAGCGTGGCCATGTCAGTTTATATCGGTGGACCGAAGTATGCGTGGCTGGCAGGTAGTCCCAGGTATCTGCTATGGGCGTCTTTGGGATTGCTGGCGATTGCGGTGCTATTTAATATCGTTGGGCTCGATATCGGCAAGTGGCTTCAGAACGCCGGCGGTGTTTCCACGTATGTTCCTTTGGTCATGCTGGTGGGCATTGGAAGCTATCTGGCGCTGCATCGCGGCAGCGCAACACATTTTTCCTGGCCAACCATCTGGCCAGAGTGGCCGCCGGACATCGACAAGCTGAATTTCTGGTCGAGCATTGCGTTTGCTTTTACCGGCATGGAACTGGTATGCGCCATGAGCGAAGAAATTCGGGATCCGCGCAAAACTTTTCCGCGCGCCATTTATGCTTCTACCGGTTTGATCGCGGTGATTTACATTCTTGGCACCATGGCGTTGTTGTGGTTGCTGCCGGCGGAGCAAATTGATCCTCGCAACGGCGTCTTTCAGGGCATCAGCTTTGGTTCTGCGGCGCTGGGAATTGCCTGGTTCGGAATGCTGGCAGCTTTGCTGGTGACTGTCGGCAACGCCGGAGGCGTAGGCGCGACGGTGGCTGGCGTGGCGCGCGTTCCGTTTGTCGCCGGCATTGACCATTATCTGCCTTCGTACTTCGGCAAGATCCATCCCAAGTGGAAGACGCCGTATATTTCCATTCTGATTCAGGCAGTAATCTCGGCTGCGATTCTGGTGCTTTCGCAGATCAATGCCACGGTGATTGGCGCGTACCAGTTTCTGGTTTCGATGTCGGTGATTCTGTATTTCATTCCTTTCCTTTATATGTATGCGGCAGCCATCAAGCTGGCGCACCGCAAAGACCGCGCGGACGGGCAGGCTGTGCTGGTGCCGGGCGGCATGCCGGGCATCTGGATTGCGGGCTCACTCGCGTTTCTGATCACCGCTGGCTCCATGATTCTGGCGGCGATTCCGCCGGGCGGCGAAAACAAAATCCTCTTTGAAGCCAAACTTGTCGGCTGTACCGCAGCCTTTGTCGGCACAGGACTGATACTGTACTGGCGCGGCGCGCGGAAGAAGCGAGCCGCAGGCCTGTAGTTCTGCGGATGCCGGCCGAGCAATTTCCCGACGCATCTACAGCCCCGCCTCCTTGGCGGAAATTCTGGAAATCGCCGACCAGTCAGATTCGCCCATGCCCTGGGCCAGCGCAGCGAGAAAGCGGTCGCGGACCAGGCTCGCCATTGGCATGGGGACAGCGTTTTCTTCGGCGGCGGCCAGCAGCAGTCGATTGTCTTTCAGGCCGAGCGGCAGCTTGAATCCCGCAGGCTCAAACTTCTGCGAGTTAATCAGCGCGCCATAGGTTTTGTAGATAGGCGCGTTGAAGAGCGAGTTGGTCAGGATCTCATGGAACAGGTTGGCGTCGAGCCCGGCTTTGCGCACCAGGGCAAAGCTTTCCGCCAGACCTTCAATCACGGCGGTGATCAGGAAATTTCCCGCAAGCTTCATCAGGTTCGCGCCGGACGCGTCGTCGCCGGCGATAAAAGTCTTCTGCCCCATGGCGTCAAACAGCGGACGGCAGCGCTCAATCTGCGCGGCGGGGCCGGCCGCGACGATGAATAATTTTGCGGCGGCAGCGGCTTCCGGGCGTCCAAAGACCGGAGCGGAGATGTAATGCTGCTTGCGCTCCGCGTGCGCAGCGGCCAGCCGTCGCGAGAGGGCAACGCTGATGGTGCTCATGGAAATGTGGATCGCGTTGGGCGGAAGCGAGTCGAGAATGCCTTTGCCTTTTTCCGCCGTTTGACCGAAGACGACCGATTCCAGGGCGTGATCGTCGGCCAGCATGGTGATGGCGACTTCAGCGCCGGCAGCGGCTTCGCCCGGCGTGGAGGCAACGCGCGCGCCCAGAGGCTTGAGTGCGTCGGCGCGGGAGCGTGTGCGGTTGTAAACGGAGAGCGTGTGTCCGGCTTTGAGTAAGTTGGTGGCCATGGCCGAACCCATGTTGCCCAGACCGATGAATGCGATGTTCATGGATTTTATTGATGCGGGGAGGCAGCATGAGGATACAAGATTGAAGTGAGGTTTCTTCGCGTTGCTGCGCGACGGGCCCATTCGACTCTTAGTCCCTCAGGGCAGGCTCCAGCCACGAACAATTAATCCCGTCCCGCGCTGCCAAGGTCAAAGCTGCGGAGAAGAGTTCTACAAGCGAATCGACAGCAAGCTCGTTTGCCTCAATCCCGAATGCGAGAACTTCGAATACCCCAAAACCCGGCGCCGATCCCCCAAGTGTAGGCTGAGCTATCGTGGACGGCGGTATTTCACGATCACTTGGTCTGTCGCGTTGAGCTTGGTCGATACAGTAATTCGCTTTCCTTGGACCGCGTATATATCCGAAGGCTTAATGAGGCCGTTGATCATCAGTTCTATCGAGTCGGGCGGGGGATATTTCTTGAGCGTGAAATCTTCTTGGTTGCCCTCTGCGGCCGCGAACCATTCGATTTCCGGTACGCCCTGCGCATCCACTGCCGCCTGAAGGTCTGCTTCTCTGGCCTCGTCATATCTGTAGGACGCGTACTCCCCAATGAGCGCAAGCGCAAACAGGCAGGCAGCAATGATGTTCAATACCTTCTTTCGCCGCGGCCATAGCTGGATGACGTACTCGCTTCCGATTGCAACGGCCCAGCAGAATATGGGACCGACCTTGAGTAGCGTGTTCATATCTCCTCAATCATTCTTCGGTAAGTGCTTCGATCCCGTAGAATCGGCTGATTAATCCCAATATCCAACCCAACGCGTAGAGCCCATAGCTCCAATACTTGATTCTTGAGTACACGCGCGTATCCTTCTCCCGAATGTCCACCGCTTTCTGTAGAGCATTGTTCGAGAGCGTCAAAGTCTTGCCTTCAAGATCCCAGGATGTATGTTCGAGCGTGTACGCCTCATTAAAAAGCGGTTCGTAATGCTGAGGGTCCCACTTTGTGTTTTTCAGCGCTAGAAATCGATTCCATAGGGGCGTCAACTGTGCCTTGATGTCTTTTATCTCATCATCGCACCCCTTATCGTGAGGGATTCTCAGAAGCATGCGTTCAGCCGCTGCTGTCTCATCGTTAAGCCGCAGCATTGATTCTCCAGCAGCCGTACTATGTGCATTGATGACCTCGGGCGTAATCTTACTGTTATCGCGGCCAGGGTAGATAATCAAGTCGTTGATAAAGATGACCTCGCGAGAAAGCAGCTCCGATTTTTCGGAAAGTTGCATATTCTCTTTCTCAACGACGAAAATTCCTTCCGCAGCATCCACAGAATCGATCAACGCTTTCAAGTGCTCGCCAATGGCTTCTTTAAGAATGAACGTCGCAAAAACAATGAGCGCACCGGAAAAGAGCACCCAATGGTGTCGGCGTCTCATGAAGTCCCTTATGAAGTACCTGATACCGAACCAGTTCCAAGAGAACGCCAGCTGTTGTGGCATTTGGCCTCGCAGATGTTGACGGTGTGGTTCGGCATTGTAAGCTGAAATAAACCAGCTCACAAGGAATCTGTAATTTATCGCAGAGTACCGACACCCCCGTTCATGCAAGAATAGACCGCCATGTTCGAACGATATACAGAGTCAGCGAGACGAGCGATTTTTTATGCTCGTGCAGTCGCCGTCCTTAACGAGGCTCAGGCGATTGACTCGATCCATTTGCTATGCGGGTTGATGTGGGGCGAAGATTCACGGGCACAGGTGTTATTTGGACTGCGCGAGATTTTTCCGCTGTATCGGGGATGTCCTCATAAATCGGTAAACGTCAAGCTGGCTATGGCGGTTCAAGGCCCGCCGCTCTCAGACGACGGGAAAAAAGTTGTGGCTAGGGCGGCCCCGGAAGCAGATGCTATGCGCGACTATTGGATTGATACGGAACATTTGCTGCTGAGCATTCTGGCAGAGCCGGGGTGCCCGGCAGCACGGCATCTTGGGAAGGCAGGCATTACGTTGGAAAGCACGCGACGTATCGTGATTGAGAATAAGCATTCACGACCCGACTATGGACGCGACTCGGCGTGGCGGGATAGCAAATCATCTCCGCTCAAGTGGGTGAAGTTGAAATGGCTCGCGTGGAAATACCGCAGGGGCTGAAGCCCGGAGTTTCTTGGGGAGGTGAACCGCAGGCATAAATGCCTGCTCCACCCCGTGGGGCCGAAAACTGTTGCAGAACAGTTTCGAGAGAACTCCCTGATGCGGGATTGTGATGCGAATCAGCGTTGGGGTTCTGCGGAGCTCCCTCGGCTGCGCTCGGGATTTCGCCTGCGGGCTCCAACGCCCGCAAGACGGCTCAACTTCCGCTCCCACTCGCTTCCCCTTCGGCAAGCTCAGAGTCGCTCGCCGTCGGTCAGGATGACAGGGGTGAAAAGATCGGGTGATCGGTGGATCGCGCGTGATCGGCAAAGCTCTACCGCAGATTAACGCGGATGATCGCGGATTGGGAAGAGCCAAATCTTCACCACGGAGACACGGAGGTAATTCGGAAAACGGAATACCGCTTCGGCCTACTCTTCCTGCCGTACCCCAGCGGGGGTGTAGCCTGCCGGTATTTCAAACCGGGCCGGATCTGGCTCTGAGCACTTTACACCTGTCACTGTCATGGTGACCCCGCCGGTGCGTGGATCATTATGTTTCAGCACCAGATTGATGCGGAGATCTTCGGAGTACCAGTATTCGTCCGTGATCACCACGCCTTTCCCGCCGTTTGCGTCGTTCACGCCGTTTCCGCCGTTCACGGTCGGAACAGTCTGGCTTTGACGAACGCCGTGCACAGACAATCCTTCCATCACCTTGTTGCCTAAATCCTCTTCCCTGGTGAACTGGTTCTGGGGAAGAGTGTTCAGACCGGACGAAGCCGATAGAAACGACGGCGGCACTGCTTCCGGCGGACGATTCACCGTACCTTTACGGAACGTATGCTGGCGATCATTCACCGTAATAGTTACCCGCGTTTCCGGATCATAAATATGGATGCCGACAACTTCGGGCGACTCATTGCTTGCAGCCGGCACCAGCGTGCGCATCTCGTTAAAAATGCGGCCGCGGCTGTCACGGCCAATCTCACGGGCGGTTTTCGACTTCACAATCTGGCCATCCTTCTGCACGAATGACCGCTCCACGTTCACCGTGCCGGTGAAGGGATTATCAGGAATGGGCGCCACAAAGATGTCAGGGTTCTGCGCCGGTGCGGAAGAAACCGCGGCAATAACAAACAATAGAACAGGAAGAGAGATAAGCCTACGCATCGTGCCTCCAGCAACTCTCAAATCCAGAATAGGTTATTCCCAAGAATGGGGGCTGGCAAGCGCGCAGGTGAGGAAGAGCCAAATCTTCACCACAGAGGCACGGAGACACGGAGAAGGGCGGGAAGATTGGGTGATCCGAAAACCCGGAATCGTGACAGTGGACGTCGGGATAAAGAACATTTGAAAATAGCTTTTCAAAATCATTTTGTTCGTGGGCATTTGGTTGTCAAGATGGCCGGTTTCCACAGTCCAACCTCGGCCTAAAAGTCTATTGATTCACGATGCGGCTTTCGGCGATGCTAACATCTTGATATGGACATGACGTGGGTGACCGACCAGATCGCACTGGGCGGAGGTATCTGGAACGATGAAAACATGGAAGAACTGGTGCGGCATGGCGTCACGCACATTATCAATATGCAGATTGAGTTTGACGATCGTCCTCTAGCCGAGCCTTACCCAGTGAAGGTCCTAAACAATCCCACGGACGACGACTTTATGCCGAAGCCTCCCGCGCTCTTCCAGGCCGGCGTGGATTTTGCGCTGGAAGCCCTGGACGAACCGAAAAACAAGGTTTACATACACTGCGCCGCGGGCGTGCATCGCGCGCCGATGATGACGCTGGCACTCATGCGAGTCCTGGGATGGTCCCTGAAAGATGCCAAGAATCTGATCCAGGAGCTTCGCTATGTGGTTGACTTCGCCGAATGCTACGTTGAAAGCGTAGAAAATTTTGTGAAGGTGTATGAGACAGCGAACACCAATCCCAAGTAAGCATTCAGGCACTCAGTAGTCAGCATTCAGCCCCGAAACTTAATCGCTAAGGATGCAACGGCAAAAAAGCGGGAAACTCATTTATTTTTTTGTCCTTTGCGTTCTTAGCCCTCTTAGCGGTGCAATTGGTTTGGCCGAGTACACAATGCTAGTACAATCCCGCCATGCCCGTAGAGGCCGTCCAACACGTAAGAAGAATGCGCGGAGGGGCGCAGGCGCATCTCATGCGCGCCGATGACGGCCACTTTTACGTGGTGAAATTCCAGAACAATCCGCAGCATCTGCGTGTGCTGGCCAACGAACTGCTAGCGACGCGGTTGGCCGAAAGTGTGGGGCTGCCCGTGCCGGTGACTGATATTGTCGAAGTCAGGGAATGGCTGATCAAAAACACGCCGGATCTGCGCGTGGACCTGGCCGGACTTTCGTCCCATTGCAAGGCCGGCCTGCAATTCGGTGCGCGCTACGTGTGCGATCCCTCGGAGGGCCAGGTCTTTGACTACCTGCCAGAGAGCATGTTGCCCAAAGTGAAAAACCTCGCGGCATTTGCCGGTATGCTGGTGGTGGACAAATGGCTGGGAAATGCCAATGGACGCCAGGCCGTGTTCTGGAAAAAGACAAACGAACGGAAATACACGGCTACATTTATCGACCAGGGTTATTGCTTCAATGCCGGGGAATGGAATTTTCCTGATTCGGCGCTCCGGGGCGTGTATTCGCGCAACTTCGTTTATCAGGATGTCCGAGGCTGGGAGTCATTCGAGCCGTGGCTGACCCGGGTGGAGAACTTCGAGCCCGTTATGGTCCATGAAATTACAGGCGCTGCGCCGCCGGAGTGGACAGGCAATGACTGGGGCGAAATGGAAAAACTGGCTGCGACAATCGTGGAGCGGAGGAGCAAAGTGCGGGAGCTGATTACGGCATTTCGCAACTCAACGCGACAACCCTTCCCTGCCTGGGGCCAGCCTGCAGCGGAAAAGACAACTGCAAAAAAGTCGGTGGTGCAGTGATGCCGGAGAGGATCAGGTGCCAATTCTTCGTGCTGCGCTATGCCCCGGATGCAGTGAAGAATGAATTTATCAATGTGGGGTTGGTGCTACTCCCGCCCGCCGGGGGCGCACAGGTGCGCTTTACCAAAGACTGGTCGCGCGTGCTCTGCCTGGATCCTGACGCAGACGTGGAAATGCTGCAAGCGCTGGAAAACGACTTGCGCAACCAGTTGCGTGAGGTGAATGGCGACCATGACCTCATTCTGCGCCGCATTCAGGATTCTTTTTCGAACGCGATCCAGCCCTCGGATTTTCAGGCGTGCCTGGCTGCATCGCCTGTGACTGAAGCCGACGAACTGGCCCGGCTCTATCTGGAGCGCCCGAAACGACGCCAGCAAACCCGCGAGCCGGGTGCGCGTGTGGCGCTTATTGCGCGCATGCGCTCAGAATTTGAAACTGCCGGCGTGTGGCCGCTGATGCAGGAGAAAATACCGGTTGCGCGGTACACACGCAGCGGCGATCCGCTGAAGATCGATTGCGGTTACAGTCCGAACGGCACGATAAAACTGTTTCATGCGGTAGCGCTCAATAGCGACGTGAATGGCGCCAAGATTCTGGCTTTCAGTTTTCCGCAACTTGCTCAGGGAATCGCTAAGGCAGAAGGTAAACAGGCGCTGCTTACCGCCATTGTGGAAGACGATCTTGCGGGGGACGATGACACCGTAAACTTTGCCCGGGAGACGTTGGAGCAAAACGCGATTCGAATCGCTCCAATAAGCTTGATGCCTGATATTGCAGCAACGGCGGCGCGGGAAATGGGAATCGGATAAACAAAAAAGCCCCGGCTTGTGACCGGGGGCTGATCTGGAAAACTGTGGTTGCTCAAAAGGCTTTGAAGCGCTCACCGTCAAAGACGCGTGTACGCACACCATCGATTACAGCTGGAATTGGCGGATGGGCGACGCCCTTTATGAGGTAGATGGAAATTGCGGTTTCCGTGGGATTGTCCACGCTGAGAGAGACTCCCACACCTTGAATTCCTGGCTGGCCTATCAAATCTGCAACATGGGCTTCCTTCACTGCAGTAGCACGATCGACTTCCTGCTTCCCCACCGAAGGAATGTGCGCAGCCGTTGCTTCGTCGAACACCAGGCGGGTGCGGACTCCATCGATCGTCGGCGGGACGCGCGGGGTTGTGCTGCCAGAGACCTGAATTACCAGTGCGCCTTCGTCTGGATTATCGGCACTGGCGCCCACGGTCACGGCCTTGATGGATGCGTCCTGCATCAACTGGACGGCGCGCCGTTGCTGGACTGCTGCGACGCGTTGACGTTCCTGCGGAACCAATGCAGCTTGCGCGGCCCCAACCTGTGTGGAACTGGCTGTGGCCGTATGCGCGCAGCTTACCGCGTGATCCGGACCGCCGACAATCGTCAACGTGTTGGTACCATTGCTCAATGCTGATATCACGCCCTGAACAGTGTTTCCAGGACCAGAATCTTTGAGAAGATTGGCCACAGTGTCCGTAGGGCTGCCGCCATAGAGGAGAGCGACCGGCCGGGCCGTGTCAGTGGTTACGATCAGCGATCCGGAATCACCGGCAGCGCTGAAGGCGCCACCACCAATGATTACCTGATTATTGAAGTAGGCCCCGAAAACTGGAGTGCCATCGCCGCATGTGCCTTCATAATCGATCAAGACCGTTGTGCTGAGCGAGGTGATGGTCGAACAGGTCAGCCCGGTTGTTCTGCCGCTCTTTCCTACTCCTTGTCCCAGGGCGGCGGTTCCTAGTTGCGATGACGGTGGCGCCGCGGCGATGCTGGTGGCCCCTACAGGCCCAAGGTCCAGAATATTGCCGGTTAGATCAACCTGCCCGGGCACGATTCCTGCTATTGCGGCATCAACATTGCTGGGAGAATGCCCGCACAGTGGTGCTTTCGTTCCTGCGCAACCGGGCGCGGCCGGTTCATTGGCTGTCGGCTTCAACGCCGCAGCTTGCGTAAGATGTGCCACCGTAAGCGGCGGAGTTGTCACTGAGGTGCACGCCTGTTGCAAAGGCTGATTGATCGCCTCGCCCGTAGTACCGTTGGCTCGCCTGTTCAAAACATGGTTATTACTCAGGATGACCGGGTTTGGCAGATCAGCCCGCGTCCACAGACTTCCCAGCGTGCCAATGCAGCAGACTTTTGTTCCGAGGTCATTGGCATTACCACCGGATGTCCCAAGTTTTACCGGAGCCGATTGCGCCAGTGACTCATCATTGGGAAAAATCTGGGACTGTGGAGTAGGGGTCGGTGCGGGCGTACTGCTGGAGCCGCCACCACATCCAACGGCTCCGATCAGCACGATCAAGCCAAATAAAAACCATGACATTCTTGTCATAAGCATTAAGCCTCTAGGACGAAACTCCCGCTAAAAAGCCAAGCGTATCTTGAATTTTACGCCGGTCATACACGGTTAACCAGAGTGCTGGCACGTCCGTAACGTTAGATGCAGAGTCACTGTTGAACGCATTGGCCTGTGTAAACCTCTGAATTTATGCAGGTTTTTATCGACGGAGCAAAAGACCTGCTGCACAAGCACGGTTAAATTTCACGTAAAAACAAAGCGGCAGGCCTGTTGCAAGCCCGCCGCAAGGTAGTGAACTCTTTTTCGTGCCGATCATCCAATATCTTCGTTGAAATTCTCCAGGTAGTCGCGCACGGCCACCATGAACTGGTCGGCGTCCGCGCCATCGATAATGCGGTGATCGTACCCCACAGATAGGCGGATGATATGCCGCACGGCAATCGAATCATTGCCGTCTTCGTCCGTCACCACCACCGGTTCTTTAAAGATGCCGCCCATTCCCAGGATTGCCACTTGCGGCTGCAGGATAATGGGCAGACCAAACTGCGGCCCGTAGATGCCAGGATTGGTAATGGTGATGGTGCCGCCCTGAACGTCTTCAGGCTTTAGCTTCTTGCTACGCGCTCGCTCGCCCAGATCAACGATGGCGCGTTGCAATCCGACGAAGCTCAGGTTCTCCGCGCCTTTGACCACTGGCACGATCAGGCCCCAATCGAGAGCGACCGCTATGCCAATATTCACGTTCTTGTGATACAGGATTCCATCGCCCACGACCGACGAGTTGATGATCGGCTTCACGCGAATTCCGTGCAGCAGCGCCTTGGCAATGAATGGCAGGTACGTCAGCTTAACGCCGTTGCGCGCTTCCCAGGCTTTGCGATTCTTCTCGCGGAACCTCGCGATACGCGTCATATCGACCTTGAAAACCGAGTGGACGTGAGCGCTGGTGTGCTTGGATTCCACCATGCGTTCGGCGATCTTCTTGCGCATCGGCGTCATGGGAACGACTTCGCCGGGCACAGTCTGCATTGCCGGTGGCACAGCAGGACGCGGCTGGGTCTGAGTCTGTTGCACCTGCTGTTGCTGCTGAGGTTGTTGCTGCTGTGGCTGTGCTGGGCGCGATTGCTGCGGCGGCGCGCTCACAACCTGCGGTCTGCCTCCGCCGCCTGCGCCGTGTTGTTGAATAAAGCTTTGAATGTCGTCCTTGCTGATTCGTCCGCCCAGACCAGTACCGGGAACTTGGCCGAGATCAACATTATTCTCACGGGCCATGCGGCGCACGAGCGGTGAAGAGCGCAGGCGCTCGCCATCTTGTCCGCGATCGCCAGCCGGGGGACTGGCAACCGGCTGCGGCTGGGGCGGCTGCTGTTGTTGTTGCTGTTGCTGCACGGGTTGCGGTTGCGAAGCTTGAGTCTGTGCGGGCTGAACTGGCGCGGGCTTTGCCGGAGCGGCTTGCGCCGGCGCACCGGCTCCGCCGATCACGGCCACCACAGTATTTACCTGGACGGTGGCGCCTTCCTTGACTTTGATCTCGCGCAGCACGCCCGCGGCAGGCGCGGGAATTTCTGCGTCCACTTTGTCTGTGGAGATTTCAAACAGCGGCTCATCGCGCTGGACCTTGTCGCCAACCTTCTTCAACCATTTGGTGATGGTGCCCTCAAAAATCGATTCACCCATCTGGGGCATCACTACGTCAATTCCTGCGCCACCATTGGTCCCCGCTGGAGCCGAACTCTTTTCTTCCTGGACCGGCGCTGACTTTTCCGTGGCGGGAGGCTGCTGGGCAGCGGGCGCACCATCGGCCTGAGGTGCAGCTTTGGCGGGAGCACTTTGAACAGGAGCAGTTTGAGTCGAAGAGGACTGTGCCGGAGAAGATTGGGCGGGCTGCGGCGGAGCCGGCGTTGCGGCGCTGCCCTCAGCATCAATCACGCCCACCACGGTATTTACCTGCACCGTGGCACCTTCCTTGACCTTGATCTCTTTCAACACGCCAGCTGCCGGGGCCGGGATCTCGGCGTCAACTTTATCGGTAGAAATTTCAAACAGCGGCTCATCGCGCTGGACTTTGTCGCCGGGCTTTTTCAGCCACTTGGTGATCGTGCCTTCAAAAATCGATTCCCCCATCTGGGGCATTACTACATCAGTTGCCATGGGTTCCTTCCACAGGTGTGTTTCCGCTGGTTAGATCAACCAACGATTATAAATCAGCGCAGGGAGCTCGTGCGGAAGCTAGCGGCCGGTGAGCCATTCATACTGCTCTTTGCTCAGCGGCACCACGGAGAGACGGCCCTGGCGGACCAGAGCTGAGCCTTCAAACAGCTCACTGGTTTTTATCTCTGCCAGAGTAACGGGATGGGAGATGAGTTTACCCGCTTTGATCTTGACTTTGGGAACCTTGGGATCAGAAGCGTCGACCGATTCCACGGTGGCGGTTCCGACTGCGCTTTTCTGGTCGCCGGTGTGGTAAATCACGAGCTTGTCACCCTTTTGCATGCCACGCAGATTTTTCACTGCGACAGGGTTGGTGACGCCGTCCCAGATGGTGGACTGCTCTTTTTGCAGGTCGGCAAAGCCGTAAACGGTGGGCTCGGTTTTGAGGAGGTAGAACATGCTGAAGCTCCTAGCTGCTAGCCACTGGCTACTAGCGAAAACACCAAATCTCATACCGCGCCAAAAAGCGCAAACGCGGTGCTTCCAACGGCAGAAGGACTCCCTCGAAGAGCTAGCGGCTAGTAGCTACTTAGCTTTCTTGCTTCCCGCACCACGTCCTCCACCTTCGGCAAAAAGAAATGCTCAAGCGGCGGAGAGAACGGCACCGGCGTATCAAGCGCCGTAATGCGAACGATCGGGCCGTCGAGGTCATCGAACGCTTCTTCATTGATGATGGCCGCAAGCTCGCCAGCCAGTCCGCCCGTCTTCGTGTCTTCATGTAGAAGAATGACCTTGTTTGTCTTCTTCACGGTCTGCGTGATAGCTTCGCGGTCAAGCGGGCAGAGCGTCCGCAGATCGACAATTTCGATCTCAATTCCCTCTTTGGCCAGAATGTCGGCGGCTTCCTGCGCGGTGTGGACCATCGCGGCATATGTAATCACGCTCAGATCGCGGCCTTCACGATGCACACGCGCTTTGCCGATGGGCACCGCGTAGTCGCTATCGGGCACCTCTTCTTTTATGCGGCGGTAGAGGAATTTGTGTTCGAGGAACAGAACTGGGTTGTTATCGCGTATTGCTGACTTGATCAGCCCCTTGGCATCACTGGGCGTGGCCGGCGCAACAACTTTCATCCCCGGCGTGTGAACAAAGTGCATCTCGGGATTCTGCGAGTGGAACGGGCCGCCATGCACGCCACCGCCGCAGGGTCCGCGCAGCACGAGCGGCGCAGGCGCGCCCCAGCGGTAATGCGACTTGGCCACCATGTTCACGATCTGGTTAAAGGCGCAGCCAATGAAGTCCATGAACTGAAATTCAGCCACGGGACGCAGGCCGGTAAGCGCCGCCCCAAAGGCGGCACCCACGATGGCCGACTCAGCGATGGGCGTATCAATCACGCGTTGCGTGCCAAAGTGGTGGACGAAACCGTCGGTCACTTTGAACGCGCCACCATAAATGCCAATGTCTTCGCCAATACAGAAGACGCTGGGGTCGGACTCCATCTCTTCCCAGAGTCCCTGCCGGATTGCTTCGAGGTAAGTAGCTTGAGCCATAGTTTTCAAAGTCCCGAGCGGAGCGGGGGATCCCTATTCCCTCCAGCGCTCACGTGGACTACCTTGTAATTTCCTGACTATCTTCTCGAGGATAGGGATCTCTCGCTTCGCTCGAGATTTCAGAAAAGCTACTTAAAATGTATTGCCGCCTCCGTCTCCTTCAGCTTGCCCTCGCTGCGACGGGCTTTCTGCGGCATGCCGTATTTCGGTTTGATCTGGTGGCAGCCATCTTCGCAGAACACGCCTTCAGCGGCGGTGTGGCCTTCTGGCATGGGAGAGTTTTCGGCAAATTCGCGCTCGGCGTCGATTTCTTTTTCAATGCTGGCAATCATTTCTTTATCCTGCTCCGGCGTCAGCCACTTTTTCTCCAGCAGATATTTCTGGAAGCGGTCAATGCAATCGCGTTTGCGCCAGAACTCATGCATCTCTTTGGGGACGTAGGCCGCGGCGTCGTGAATGGCGTGGCCTTTCATCCGCATCAGCTTGGCTTCGATCAGGGTCGGCCCTTCGCCGCGGTGTGCGCGCTCCACGGCTTCATAGGTCGCGTCATAGACCTGGCAGGCATCCGTGCCGTCAATGATTACGCCGGGCATGCCATAGCCAATGGCGCGGTTCGCCAGATCCTTCACGTTGACCTGATATTCGGTGGGCGTGGAGTACGCCCAAAGATTGCTTTCGATAATTAGCACCAGACCCAGCTTGCGCACAGCGGCAAAGTTGATGCCTTCATAACTCACGCCGGTAGATTGTCCGCCGTCGCCGATCCAGGTGAGGCAGGCCAGTTCTTTGCCCTGAAGGCGCGCGCCCAGTGAGACGCCGGCCATCACCGGCAGCAGGTCGCCCAGCATGGAGATGGGGGAGACCATGTGGCGTTTTTCGATATCGCCATAGTGCGAAGTGCCGTCTTTGCCTTTCGTTGGCGAGCCGGCTTTGGCCATGTATTGCATCATGATGTCGCGCGAGTGGAAGCCGCGGACAAGCTGCGCGCCCTGATTGCGGATCATGGGCGCAAACCAGTCGTCAGGGCCAAGCGCATAAGCCGAAGCGCAGGAGCAGGCTTCCTGTCCCAGGCCAAAATAAACGCCGCCGACGACCTTGCTCTGCTTGTAAAGATTTTCCAGCGCCACTTCCATGCGGCGGTTCATCACCATCCAGCGGTAAATCTCAAGATGCTGCTCTTTGCTGAGATACTTCGACTCGCGGACGGGCGGCACCGGAGTGTTGAGCTTGCCTTTGATCTCATAATGGATCTCGGGGCCGTCACTGATTTCTCGGACCTCAAATTCCGGCTGTTCCAGACGCCAGTCCGGAATGCCGTACTGGTTCACGCGGACAGCGGGGGCCTTGGCAGGGCGGCCATTGGCGGCAGCGCCATTGCGAGCAGTGTTCGAACTAGAGTTCGCTTTGGTACTGGAGTTCTTCTGGGACTTGGTTTTGATAGCCATACGACGTTAACAGTTTATACCCAAAGAATCCGTCACGGAGTCATCATGTCCGGCAGGCTGTTCGTATGCAAACAAACATAACAATGTATTTTCCGGTCCCGCGATGGCAGCGGAGCAGGTCCCTCCGGTCCTGCTCGCAAGCTGAAGAAAGCGCTTGCTCGCGGACGGACCTGTCGGGATGACGACTCCTAGGGAGGGCTTTTTCGACCGAGAAACAACATCACGGATAAATTAGGAAATTATCAACCAGCGCCTACGGCGCAGGAGCGTGCAGTCAGGCTGCGGGCTTCTTCTGTGGGGATGCACCTGGAGATTGCTTAGTGTCGTGCTTTGCCGCGACTTCGACGGGCTTACCGTTACGCCGGGCTTCGCAGGCTTTGCGGATTTTTTCGTAACGCTTTTCCAGCTCATCCAGTTCTTCGTCGGAAAGTTTCTGAATATCAATGAGATCGTCGTTGGCCGGATGATGCGACCGGATAAGTTCGTCCAGCTTCAGGTGCAGCGCTTTAGCGTCACGGTTTTGCGTGTTCTGGATGAGAAAGACTACAAGGAAGGTAATGATGGTAGTACCGGTGTTGATGATGAGCTGCCAGGTGTCAGAATAATGGAAGAACGGCCCGCTTGCTGCCCAGACCACCAGAACCACCACGGCAAAGAGAAACATGTAAGGATGTCCGACCAGCTGCGCGGTACTGCTGGCAAAGCGGCTGAACCAGAGGTTCATGCCGCCGGATTTTCTGACCTGTTCGTGCGCTTCGACGTAGGGCCGGCGGTTATCGATGGGCATAGCTGTAACTAGGATGAAAGATGCTGCCGCGGAGTTTGTGCATCAGGCGAGAAAGATGTCTTTTTCGCCGCCAAGCTCTTGGATTTCTCTGGGAGAACGGGCCGGCGTATCCTGAATAGCGGGGGTTGTATCGTAATCAGACATTGTGGGCGAGGAGAACAGCGCATCCAGAGACTCCAGCCAGAGTGTCTGCGCCTCAAAGACCCGGCCAAAGTTTCGGGCCACCTGCTGAGCTAAATCTTCGAGCGCGGGCACTTTACGGTCGCGACTGAGCCCGCTTTGTGCCATCTCCTGCTCTAAAGAGGTCACAGGCTTATCCGTGATGCCGCACGGAACGATCAGCTTGAAGTAGTCGAGATTGGTATTCACGTTGAGGGCAAAGCCGTGCGAGGTGACCGCGCGAGAGATATGAACGCCGATGGCGGCGATTTTCCCGGGCGGCTCCGTTTGAGTCCATACACCTGTGAGGCCCGCAATGCGTTCTGTTACCACGCCCAGATCACCACAGGTGCGGATGAGGACTTCTTCCAGCTTGCGGACAAAATCCACCGCGCCAATGCGCGGCTCAAAGGCTCGCAAGTCAAAGATGGGATAGCCGACGAGTTGGCCGGGGCCATGAAAGGTGACGTCACCGCCGCGATCAGTTTCATGCAGTTCGACGCCATTGGTGGCAAGAAACTCGGGCGAAGCGACGATGTTTTTCGCTCCGGCATTGCGGCCAAGGGTGATCACCGGCGGATGCTCCAGCAGGAGCAGAGTATGGGTGATGCGTCCTTCTTTGACCAGGCGGACCAGCGTTTGCTGTAACTCAAGCGCGATGGCGTATTCCACGCGGCCGAGATAAAGGACGTTAATGACGCGGAGGGCCACGCTTTTATTGTAGCTTGAGGGTTTAGGCACACAGCAAATCACGCGGCCTTGCGGGCAGAGTTCGACCATGGCCACGCGCTGTGAGGCAACGCCCAAGCGGCAAGCAAGTCCCGCAGTCCCGATAAGAATGAAAGCGCTCCCATCACAGACAAAGCAATTTTCAGCCAGAATGGCGCGGTCAAGGTCTGAAACGCAAATCCGCTGGGCGCCTCCCACCATTGCTTCAACATGGGAAACAATGTAGCCAGAAAAATCCCGTACAGAACACCCAGCACTCCATGCATCACCCGCTCAGCCGGGTAGACACCTCCGAGAGGCTTACGGACCAGGTCCTCAATTACGAAGTCATACATAGTGATGACAATTTCCAGCGAGAGAAGAACGATTAGAATAGCGGTCCACCAACCTTGCCAGGTTAGCCAGGGGAACGTCATAAAGAAAGCCGCATAAATAATAGAGCGGGCCGAATGAAGAAGAAGCTCAGTCCGGGCTGTTTTGCCTAAAGCGGGAAGCTTGGCGCGCAGCTCATGGAAATAGAGTGTGTCAAATGCACCGAGTAAGCCCTGCAGCGCTAAGAGCCATAGCATTGCCTGGAATTTCGGCATCGTTAGCCAAGAATCTTAGCATCCAGCTAACTAGCAGGTAGTCCGTCCGCTGTACATAGGCGTTGCTGTAACCCTAAAGAGAATCGCAACCATAGGGGTCCCTCGCTCCGCTCGGGATTACACAAAAACCTACGCGTTAATCGCCTTGCCTTCTACGGCGCTGAAGGCGTCGAGCATCCCCTCTGAAACCGTGGGATGGGCGTGGATTGTAAACATCATGTCTTCAACCGTGGCTTCCAATTCCAGTGCGGTCACGGCTTCAGCGACCAGCTCCGTGGCCAGCGGGCCGATGATGTGCACGCCCAGAATTTCGCCGTACTTCGCGTCAGACACTACCTTAATGAAGCCCTCATGGTTATTCATGATGGTGGCTTTTGAGTTGGCCGTGAACGGGAACTTGCCGATCTTCACCTGGTGTCCAGCCTCTTTGGCTTTAGCTTCCGTAAGGCCCACGCTGCCAATCTGCGGTTCACAATAGGTGCAGCCGGGAATGTGGTTCTTGTTCACGGCCTTGGCGGGCTTACCCGCAATGCGGGTTACGGCCACGATGCCGCACATGGCGCCGACGTGAGCAAGCTGCGGCATGCCGGCAACGATGTCGCCAATGGCGTAAATACCTTTTTCGCCGGTTTCCATCCATTCATTGGTATGGACAAATCCGCGTTCCACTTTGATGCCGGGCGCTTTCTCCAGGCCGATGCCTTCAGTATTCGGCCCGCGGCCAACGGCGACCAGCACTTTTTCCGCTTCCAGCTTTTGTGTGGCTTCGCCATTCGGAGTAAAGCTTACGGACACGCCATCCTTGGTCTTCTCAACTTTTTCAACTTTGGTGTTGACGAAGCAGTTGATGCCTTTCTTTTTAAACGACCGCAGCAGCTCTTTGCTCACGTCTTCATCTTCCACTGGAACCAGCCGCGGAAGCATTTCGATGACCGTAACTTCGGCGCCGAACGAGCGATAAATAGAAGCAAATTCCACGCCGACCGCGCCGGAGCCGATGATGACCATCGATTTGGGAAGGGCGGGCAGGCTGAGCACTTCAATGTTGGTGAGGATGCGATCGTCGGCTTTGAGGCCGGGAAGCATGCGGGCAAAAGAGCCAGTCGCCAGAACGATGTTCTTTGCCTGCACCTGGCTGGCGCCTTTGCCGCCTTCGACCTGAACAGTATGAACACCATTCTGGGCCGGGCCGGTCAGGCGGGCGAAGCCGAGCACGCGGTCAACCTTATTCTTGCGGACAAGGAAGTCGAGGCCCTTGGTGTGCTTGGTGACGATCTTGTTCTTGCGGTCCTGAATATTTTTCCAATTCAATTTGCCCGCACCCAGACCATCTATGCCGTATAGCTCGGCGTCCTTGAGATGATCATAAATTTCGGCATTGAAGAGCAGAGCTTTGGTGGGGATGCAGCCAACGTGCAGGCAGGTGCCGCCGAGTTTGTCCTCTTTTTCGATGAGACAGGTCTTGAGGCCAAGCTGGCCGGCGCGGAAAGCGGCTGAGTATCCGCCGGGGCCTCCGCCGATAATGGCAACGTCATAAATTGTGTCTGGCAAGATAGCGCTCCCTCTGGTCGGAAAATCGTGAGCAGGCAAACATTTGATTGTAAACCGGACAAGGCTCTAGCCTCAAAACGCCCGATGCGCGTTCCGTGTGCCTGAGAGATTTTCTCTGTGACCATTAGATTAAGGAGGAGGTAAGAAGGATTCGCGGAGGCGGCAGTCTCCCCATATCCGCGCAACTCCCGCTACTTCTTTGCTTTACGCCGAGGGCGCTGCTTGGCTGAAATCGAGCGGATAATGAGCTTTCCCGTGCCTGCAGTTGGCAGCGGAGTTTTTGCCTGAGAGATGGCAGCGGTGATTAACGCTGCAACATGGGGATCAGACAACGTTTTGGCCGATTCGATATGGATAAAGCGGTTTTGAGTTCCCGAACCAAGCAGCAGCTTATGCGGGTCTGGAACATCTGCGCCGCGATAGAAGGAAAGCCCGACTCCTCCGGCACCAGCGGCAATGGACACAATGCAGTCAGAAGGGCGCTCTGTGGAGCAGTAACCAATGACAAAGAAGTTGTAATTGTCATAAACCAATTCATGCGCGGAGGGCAGGCGGTTGCGAAGGGCTTTGCGCACGGATCGAATCAGCGCCTGATGATCGGGATCAAATTTGGCAATGAAAGCGGCTAGCTGTTTTGCAGCGCTTCCCTCCGCGGGCTGTGCTTCCAGCTTGTTCGTGACTGTTTTTTTTATCCCTGATTTCTTGATTTCTGATTTCTTTATTTTCGATTTCATTGTTTTTGGTTTCATGGTTTTGGTAGCCCTGTACGCTACAGCTGAATCTGATCGCTCCACAAGATTCAGACCCAGGCGATTTTAGTCCAGCTTGCGTTCTTGAGCCCGAAGCCCCGCTTTTTATTTTGGCGGCCCAGCCGCGACGTACTGTGCTAGCCTTGGCTCGTTATGTCTTCCGAATTGATCATTCCCGTTCCGCCCGCAAAGCTGGCCCGCGCAGTCTGGGGACGCGTAATTGGCCTGCTACTGCTTGGCTTGCTGGCTGCGGCGGCGCTCGGATTCTATGGGTACCAGCTGCATCGCTTAAGCGGGGCTTTAGATACTTACAAACAGGCTGCGGCGCTGCACCAGGTGAGGACTGAGGCAATCAACCACCTCAGCGACATGGAAGCGGCGTTCAATCGCTACCTGCTGGATGGGAACTCCGCGAATACGGGACTTATTCAGGCCGATAAGCAAAGGATCGAGCAGTTGGCGCAGTCGAATGCCGACACGCAGAATGACAAGCTGTTACAAGGCCTGGTGGCAGTGGAGCAGAAGTGGTACGGACAGGCCCTGCAGCCGTTGATCGAAGAACGGCGCAAGCTCGCCGCGGGCCAGGGATTGCCGGAAGACTTTCTGGCTAAATATCGCGCCGCGCCGCAAGATTTGCAGATCGTCAACCTTGAGACAAGCACGGCGAACGCGCAACGCGATGCGCAGCTGGCGCTGAAGCAGACAGAAGATCAGCTGCACTGGCTGTGGCTGCCGTTTCCGGTGGCTGGGCTGCTCATAATCGGCATGATTGCGCTAGGAATTGGGGCGCTAAGAAACGTGAGCTATCTAAAGCAGGCGGCGGAGAACCCAGAAGAGGAAGAAGACGAGGGACCGGAGCCGCGGCAAGATCACAACATCGGCACCAAATAAATTATGCTGCGATCAAGTTTTTATCTGCGAACATCCACGCAATCTGCGGCTAGCCGAGCATTCTTGCTGCGTCTTTCGCAAAATACGTGAGAATCAGTTGCGCGCCAGCGCGGCGGATTGACGTGAGCGATTCGAGGATCACGCGGTCACGGTCCAGCCATCCGTTGCTGATGGCGGCTTGCAGCATGGAGTACTCGCCGGAAACCTGGTAAGCGGCGATGGGCAGATCAAAGCGGCGGCGCGCTTCGCTGATTACATCGAGGTAAGGCATGGCGGGCTTCACCATGATCATGTCCGCGCCTTCTTTGATGTCGAGCGCGATTTCGCGCATAGCCTCGCGGATATTGGCGCCATCCATCTGGTAAGAACGGCGATCGCCAAACTGTGGAGTGGAATCGGCGGCCTCACGGAACGGGCCATAAAATCCCGAAGCAAATTTAGCCGCATAAGAAAGAATGGGCGTATTCAGGAAGCCTGCCGCGTCCAGTGCCTTGCGGATCGCTGCGACTCTCCCGTCCATCATGTCAGATGGAGCAATAATGTCCATACCTGCTTTGGCCTGTGAGACAGCGGTCTTGGCCAAAATTTCCAGCGTGGGGTCATTCAGGATTTCGTATTCAACCTCAGCAGCCGTCTGCGCGGCGACAGCGCTTCTTCCGCCATTACCAGCGTTTCCGCGCTTCGCCGACGTAGCATTCCCGCCCCCCACACTCTTCTTCTGCACAATGCCGCAGTGCCCGTGCGACATATATTCGCAAAGGCAAACATCGCCGACCACAACCAGATCGCGCACTTCGCGCTTGATGGCCCGCGTGGCCCGCTGCACGATTCCGTCTTCCGCCCACGCCCCAGTGGCGACTTCATCTTTCGTCTCCGGCAGGCCAAACAAAATGATTCCGCCCACGCCCAGTTGCTTCGCCTCGCGCGCTTCCTTCACCGCTTCGTCCACGGAAATATTGAACACGCCCGGCATGGAGCTGATCTCTTTGCGCACGCCCTCGCCCGGACACACAAACAGCGGGTAGATAAAGCCCGTAGGCGTAAGTCGGGTTTCGCGCACCATCGACCTCAACGACTCGGTCTGGCGCATGCGGCGTAGGCGTGTGACGGGAAAGCTCATTTAGTCAGAGTTTATCAGCAATACTCCCCTAAAAACCTCGGTTTATCGCCTTAAAAACAGCAGACCGCCCAACTAAAGTAATGCTATTTCAACGCCTTGTCATATGCCAGAATCAAGCCGGCTGAAACATTCTCCAAAGTCTTTTGGATGGTAAGTATCTTTATCGCCTCGCGTTGGATATCTTCCAGCCTTTCCGCAGGAACCTTTGCCATGTCTTGATTGAGCACACGCATGGCCGCAGCCAGATTTCCCACCGACGTAAAACCCTGCGCCTGCACTGCCAGAAAGTTTTCCTGCAGGTCATAGGCATCGGTGTAATCCTTCAGTTGTTCATACTCCATATGCGTCACCGCGCCGCTGACTGCCGCGGTCTTCCACGCCGTGGAATAAAGCTCGTAACTGGCAAAGCCATAGCCAAGCTTTCCGGAAATTTTGCGGGTTTTCTCAACCTGGTCGATGGTTGAGATCACCTCCTCTAACTGCTTTTCCCTCGCCTGAATTTCCGGGACCGCCTTCTGAATCGTCTCTTTGTTGTTGCGCAGTTCGGTGGCGATATTGGCACGCGCCTCCCGCACCAGCACCCGATGATGCCCCCACGTCACAATACCGTCGAGCGCCAAAGCGATCAGGATGCCCAGCACCACCGTGAGCATGTGGAACAGAAATTCTTTCTTCGAATGGATCGGCTTGTCCGGTGCGTGTATCTCCATCAGCTCTCCCTGCGCGGGTAATGCAGTTTCGACTTTGGGATTGTCTGGCGAAGCAGCCGCGTCGCTCGCGTCCTTAGTCTCTGCGTCGATATCTGGTCTGTCGTCCGCCATGTTCTGTTGCATCATAGCGCGTCAATCGCCGCCTGCGAACTACCCTCTTTGTGAGCTAGTATCTTAAAAGCATGGTCCCATCGCCGCTCCAGCATTCTTCCGCGCGCGTCCTTGAATTCGATCACTTTCGTGACGTTCTGGCCGCCTACGTCAGCTCGCCGCTGGGCAAGGCCAAGGTGTCTCTGCTGGAGCCCTCGCTCGACCGCGCATGGATCAACCAGCAGCAGCAGCTTGCCGACGAATCGCGCCGCTTTTACTCCGCCGGCGGACGCTTCGAATTCACCGGCCTTTTCGACGCACACAACCTGCTGGCCAAAGCCCGCATTCCCGGCGCAACGCTTGAAATCGAACAGATTCGCGATCTCGTCCTGCTGGTAGATAAATCCTCTGAATGGCGAGAGATGGCGCTGCATCCGCCGGACGCCGTAAAGCCGCACTGGATCGGCATGCTGGAGCTTACCCAGCAGATTGCCGACTTCACCTTGCTGCTGCGCTTCTTCCGCCACAAGATCCAGCCGGACGGCACGCTCGACGATCGCGCTTCCGCCGAACTCACCCGCATCCGCCGCGACGTGGAAAAACAAAAGCGCGTCATCCAGGAATCGCTGCGCGGCTACCTGCGGCGGCTGGCTGAAGGCGGCGCGGTGCAGGATGAACTCGTCACCATCCGCGGTGAGCGCTTTGTCATTCCCGTAAAGACCGAGCAGCGCAAGCGCGTCAATGGCGTCGTTCACGGCGCAAGCTCCAGCGGACAAACCATGTTCATTGAGCCGCTGGAAACCATTGAGCAGAACAATGATCTTGTTCGTCTGCTGGAAGAAGAGCAGGCCGAAATCCGCCGCATCCTGAAGGAGATGACCGAGCGCCTGGGCGAGCACAGTGAAGCCATCGCCACCGCCACCAACGTGATGGCGGAAGTCGAGCTGCAAATCGGCAAGGCCCGTTTTGCCGTGGACTACGATTGCGTCCGCCCGGAGCTGACGAGTTCTGAACCAACAGAAGCCTTCACTGAGCTGCGCGCCGCGCGGCATCCGCTGCTGGAGCGCAACCTCAAAGCCAAAGGCGGCAAGGTCGTTCCTCTTACTCTTGAAATGGACGCCACACCATCGCCAGCTCATCATCAGCGGCCCCAACACCGGCGGCAAAACCGTGGGCCTGAAAACTCTTGGACTGCTGGCGCTCATGGCGCAGGCCGGCGTTCCCGTGCCCGCCACCACGGCGCGGCTGCCGGTCTTTGATTCTGTGCTGGCCGATATCGGCGACTACCAGTCGATTGAGCAAAATCTTTCCACCTTCTCCGCGCACGTTACCAACATTGATTTCATCTCGCGCACCGCAACCGCGCACTCGCTTGTCCTGCTGGACGAGCTCGGCTCCGCCACCGATCCTGAAGAAGGCGCGGCGCTGGCCGTGGCCATTGCAGACCATTTTCGCCGCAGCGGCGCGCTCAGCATTATTTCCACGCACCATACCTCGCTCAAGGTATATGCCGCCAATACCGCGGGCGTTCTCAATGCCGCCGTGGGCTTTGACGAAAACACCCTTCAGCCCACCTATGAGCTGCGCGTCGGCGTGCCCGGAGCGTCGGCGGGCATCAACATTGCGCAGCGTCTCGGCCTCAATCGCCAGATTACCGATGCCGCGCGTGAACGCCTGACCACCCAGACGCAGGACGTCAGCAAATTTCTCGACCGTCTGCACTCTGAGCTGCGCGACCTTGAACATGAACGCCAGGCCGCACAAAAGCGCGAACAGGATCTCGCCCGCGAGCTGAAGCGCCTGGAAAATGAAGGCCAGCAGGAGCAGCGGCAGAAAGTCCGCGAATTTGAGCGCAAGATGGAATCGCTCATCAAGGACTTTGAGTACCAGGTGCGTGAGGCCATCAGCGCCGTGCAGGACCGCGCCGCCGCGCAAAAGATGACCAAACAGGCGGAGCAGCGCATCGCCAAGCTGCGCCGGGAATTCAAAGAACAGTTTGATGCCGGCGTGGTCGCCCACAAAACCGGCGCAGACCAGGGCGATCCCAACGCCCGCCCGCATGAGGTCAAGCACATCTCTGAAGGCGATACCGTCAAGCTCAAGTCGATGGGCCGGACGGCCATCATCAAGCGCAAACTCGACGAGAACACCTTTGAAGTCGAGATCGGCAACATGAAGATGAAGATTCCGCGGCATGACGTAGCTGAAGTATTCGGGCGCACCGGCGGAGCGGCAGTGGCGGCGCCGCCGAATCCCGTTGCGGCGGCACGCGCCCGAGGAATCTCCGTCACGCTCAAAGAAGATTCCAACGCGCCCACTGAGTTGAACGTGATCGGCCGCAACGTGGACGAGGCCACCAGCGAAGTAGAAAAGTTCATTGATCGCGCCTTTCTCGCGGGACTTACGCGCGTGCGTATCGTCCACGGCAGCGGCATGGGCATCCTGCGCAAAGCCCTGCGCCAGTATCTGCAAAAACATCCCCATGTGGCGACCGTAGCCGAACCGCAACAGAATGAAGGCGGGGCGGGTGCGACGGTCGTTGAATTGCGGGAGTAGCGAAAACCAAAATCTCACCACGGAGACACGGAGACGCGGAGAAAAATGGGCGGTTTTTCTTCTATCTTTGTGTTCCTTCGTGTCCTTTGTGGTTAAAAGCTTTGGGCTTTGGTTTTGGGTTTCAATTTTCATTTTTTGGCAATTTCGGCGATTTTGGCAATCTTGTTCTCTGTGTCTCCGTGCCTCCGTGGTAGGTTTTGATTTTTTATCTTTGCGTCCTCTGCGTCCTTTGCGGTAAAAGCTTTTGCTCTTCGATTTCCCGATTACCCGATGTCCCGATCAACCGATGGAAAATCTTCCTCAGCTCAATCACCTCCAGCGGACATTCCTTCCAGTTATGTTTCCAGCACACAATCGCGTCACAGCCGTCAATCCTGTGTTTGTGCAGCAGGAAATTCCGGCTCTCAAATTCAAATTCAAGTTTCATCCGCTGTAGCTGTCCGCGTACCACCTCCCGCAATGCCTCGCAGTCTGGGAACGCGCTCTGGATTCGCAGCACCTTAAACCCCAGTTGCCGCGCTACCAGTGCCAAACGCAAACACCACGCCCATTTCGTTCAGCGGCTCGTGGACCATCTCCGGCAGATTCATCAGCGGGCCGTACAGCGGACGGTCCTGAAAGATGTCCTGCTTGCGTGTGCGCCCGTGTGAGGCGCGTACCTTTACCATGCTGCCCTTGCTCCGCCTGCGCGCCAATCATCCCCAGCACGTCTTTCCACTTGCTCTGGATCTTTTGCTTCCTGGCAAAACGGACGAAGGCATCAGGCACGCTGGTCCAGTTCCCGTAGCGGGTGTGGAACGGCATATCGCTGAAGCCGCCGCGGCTTTCGTACTCCGTCATCGTGGGAATCTTTCCCAGCTTGCGCGCGACTCTGGCCCAGTCCAGCAGCACCGTGGACTCCTGCTGCCGGAAGCCCGATCCGGAAGGCCGTAGCCCGGCCTTTTCCAGCGCGCCTTTCAGTCCGCCAAAATGTTTGTGCAGCGCCTCTTCTGAGACGCGCGCGGTCAGGCGTAGCTCCCGGCGGCTGGGGTTGTGTTTAAGTTTTCTGGCACACGAACGGATGGCTTGGAGGATTTCTGCTCGGGACATGGCTTTCTCTCCTGGGAGGGGTTTTCAGGAAATATTGGGCACTGCTTACAGACTAAACTACGGAGTTTTTCGATGGGGTACCGGGGTGCTGCAGGGCCTTTAGAGCTTAAAATTCAATGTCCGATAACAATGAATTCGCGATATTATCGGCTAAGCCATTGATTACTAAAGGCTAAGTGCTAATGGCTAAGTGCTAAATCCCAGCGAACACACAGAGTCAATATAGCAAATATAGAACGAACAAAGCAAGCGAAAAATGCGATGGCCTTCCCTCAAGCCGAGGACACAAGTTACGATTTTTATGTTCAGATCGAGTTGGTCTCAGTTAGTGCGAGCCATTGCAGGAATTGCCGACCAGCGGGAAGGTGTTCAGGAATCAGGGAATTCCACAGTCGTGAAAGGATATCGCTCGCGATGCGGAGATGTTGAATTTTCTCCAACTCTGCTCGCGAACAAGAAGTAATTGAGGCATCCGTTCCTCTACGGAACTCGCATAAAATCGGTCAAGGACACTCTAAATGGAGTATTGAGCCTGTCCAGAGAGAACTTTCAATGAACGAAGTGCAAAACCTCACCGACGAGGAGTTAACCCAAGCGCTGGCTTATGTCGGCCTAGTGTTCGTTGCCTTCGAACTGGTCAAGAGCCTTATCGTTGATCCGATCAAGCTGTTTTACCGTGACACAACGTTTAGCGGTGGAAATATCCCGTTCAAGTCTTACGAGGAGGATGTTCTGTCGCGCCACAAGGATCAGTTCGAGGCCTGTCTTCTTTATCTGCGGGATCACATGGAAGCAATCGACGCCGACAACATGAACGCGATTCAAGAGTTGCGGAAGCATAGGAACGACTTAGCGCATGATCTGGTGAACCGCTTGCATAATTTGCAAATCGCGGGTCATGCTCAATTGTTCAGAGACGTGGATGCTGCTCTTTTCAAACTGAGCAATTATCGAACGCTAATGGAAATTGGTTGCGATCCTGAATTTCAAGATGTTGGAATCGACTGGAACCTTATCACCGGGCAGGAATACCACATCCTCCAAGAAGTGCTGGGCAAATTAAATCTGTTCAGTTGATCAGGGTTTGGCTAAAGCAGCAGGCCGCGAGTTTCTGGTTGAGTCATCGTGACGCGGGTACGAAGTTTTGGGCAAATTAAAATTTTTTTTTTTCATAATCTTAGTCAAACGGCCATTCGCATTTTGCGAAAGTGACCGTTCCCTTAGAGTCTATGATCTCGACCAAGCCATCTTCTTGAGCGAGAGATTTCTTACAAAAGATGGATCGTGTCTCTTTTCATGGCACTCCCTGCATACACTGATTACACAGTCAGGAAAATCCCATTCTTGGCCAAGGACAGGCGTTCCATCTTCGTCTCGGTAGTAGAGATGATGAACTTCCAACTGACATTCATCCCGATGTTTCCAGCAGTCAATGCAGAAAGGATTCGCCGCTTTGTACCCCTCGCGAAAGTCTCTCCACCACCAATGATTAAGGTACTCATCATACGTACCAATGAATCCAATCCACGGTAGGAATTTAGCAGTAGCCATATACAACCTCACGTGCATTATCCCTCAATAAGAGATAAAACACGATAAGACGCGCTCACCGGCTCACAGCAAGGCTTCCTCAACACCTGTCAGTCCTTGGCGTGTCCAGAGTGATGATCTGCCGGGTGACCATCCTTTGCGTTAGCAAAGGGTGGGTGAATTCAGGCTTCTCGAAAATCATCAAGTCAAGATCACAAGTGTCAGGGCATGAGTTTACTCATGCCGTCCAGCTCAAGAAAAGAATAACTCCTTGCTGCCGCAGGCCCTCGCGGAACAGAGTGGAGCGAGATAAACAAAAGCCGAAGCCCAGCGGAGCGACATAAAGAAAGCGCGCAACGAAGTGGAGCGACCAAGAAAAGGCCACAAGAACAAACAAACTCGGCGCTTACTTTGCCGGCACGGGAACTAGTGGCGTCGGCTTGGGCGGCCCATCGGCATTCCAAATATCAATAGCTGCTTTCCACGATCCATCTGCCTGCTTCTTCCATACCACAACGCCATTCGTATGTTCTGTGTGCAGCTTGTTATCCGGCGTTTTGAAGGTCATTACGTCTGTGCCGGTGCCATAGGCCATGTCACCCGAAGCGGCGACAACCACTTTGTCAGTTTTCCAGTCGATGGAGAAATCCGGCGAAGCAAAGGCCCCGGCCACATAAGCCCGGATGGCTTGTTTGCCAATGATGGGAGCGGCATTGGGAGCAAAAATGGTGGCGTCGTCCGACCAGAACGAAGCGGATTTTTCCGCGTCCCTGGTCTTGACGGTCGCGAGCCACTGCGCATCCGTGGCGCGTATGGTGGATTCCAACTCACCGACATTTACCGCCGGTTGTGAGGATTGCGCCTGCTGCGTGCATCCCAGTAGCGCCAGGGCAAGCAGAAGCGCGACTGCCATACAGAAATGTTTGAGTGCCATGGTTGCTCCATTCTTCGCGCCGCGCGTCCGGCGGCAGGCAAGGAGAGTACCACAGCCGGGAGAATTGCCAGGATC
>CAVROV010000004.1:0-829741 GCA_963723055.1 Terriglobia bacterium | reverse complement strand
CCCGTTCCTGACATGTAACTCACCATTTCGATTCCCGCGAGCCGCCCGCGCAAATGGTCAGGAATGGTCTGGTTCCAGATGGTCATGCGAAACAGGCCGCTCACCATGTCTCCCGCGCCAACGACAGCGAGCCATAACAGCGCAAGCCAGAGCCGGTCCGGCAAATCCAAAAGCCACGATGGCCACGCCCCATATGCCGGCAGCAACTGTTACCACCAGTCCGTGGCGATGGACTCCCGCTGACCATCCTGAAGCCACCGATGCGAAGAATGCGCCCACAGACGGAGCCGCGTAGAGCAGCCCAACGGACGCGCCGCCGAATCTTGTTGCGATCGCCGGGAACAATGCCATGGGCATGCCAAAAAACATGGCGTTCATATCGATGAGGTAGGTCCCCATTAGCTCCGGGCGGCTGCGCGCATAGCGTAGACCCTCGACCAGAGAGCGCAGGCGGGGACGGTCAGCGTTCAGTGGCGGTGGCGTGGCCCGCATCATCCAGAGCGCAATAAGAGAGATCACAAAGGTGCTGAGGTCGATGGAGTAAGCAATGGCGGGGCCAGCCGTGGTAGCCAGCACTCCTCCCAGCGCCGGGCCGAGAACGCCGCCGAGTGTTCCCCCGACGGCCCCAAGCGCCGAGGCTGCCGGCATTAGTTGCGGAGGCACCAGGCGAGGCGTAAGCGCTTCCAGAGATGGCCGCTTCAGGCCATTAAGTCCGGCAATTGCGGTGGCGCACAGAAAAAGCATCCAGACCTGAGGCCTTGAAAGCAGTGAATTCAGAACAAGCGCGGCACTGCTTACAGCCATCAGCAACTCGGTAATCAGCACCATGCGGCGGCGGTCCACATAGTCCGCCAGCGCGCCACCCACAAACGCCATGGTGATGGTGGGAACAAATTCGGTGACGCCAAGCAATCCAACCAGCAGAGACGAGTGCGTGAGCTGATACATCTGCCAGGGCAGTACCACGAAGCTCATCATCGAGCCGAAGAAGGAGATTATCTGGCTAAGAAAAAGCAGACGGTAATCGCGCGAAATCCTGAGAGGAGCCAGGTCAATGGCAAAGGCGCTGAGAAATCCTGACGGAGTGCCGGAGGAAGGTTCCGGCACCGGATCGGGAGTTGTGTGCGCCGGGCTGTGTGGCTGCTGGGTGTCCACCTTTGAAATATAACTTAAGCGTCCAACATAATCGCACCGCGACGATTGTCGCGCCGCACGCGCAACAACTCAGGCCGTGCTGGATTCCGCAGCACGTGCAGGAGAGGCGATCATTGGCAGGCGGGCTGCGCCGATCAATCCTGCATCACCGCCGAGTACCGCTTTTGTAATCATGGTGCCGCGGACGGACCGGCTCGGCGCATTGCCGGCCTGAATATTTTCAGTTGGCGCGGTGGCGCGATATACAAAAGAGTTTCTCCCCACGGTTTCCAGCATGAGCGGAGCGAACGCATCCCATGCGCTGGCGACTCCGCCTCCAATCACGTACATGGGAAAGTTGAAGATATTCACCATGTCGGCAACCACTGTGCCCAGCGCTTTGCCTACGCGCTCAAAAATTCCGCGCGCCGGCGCATCGCCCTGCATTGCCAGTTCAAAGATTACTTTGGAAGTAAATTCAGGATCTTCCTTCAGCGCGCGTGCCATCTGCGGCGCAAGGCCTGCGGTGATCGCCTCTTGGGCCATGCGCTTGATGGCTGTGGCGGAAGCATATTGTTCCAGGCAGCCGCGGCTGCCACAGTTGCAGGGATGGCCTTCGGGTTCGACATTGATGTGGCCGAGTTCGCCGGCCATTCCGGTCATGCCGTGCCAGATTTGCCCGTGCATTACCAGGCCTCCGCCCACTCCTGTGCCCAGAGTGAGCATGCACATATCATCCACACCTGCGGCTGCGCCCAGCCATTTTTCCCCGAGAGCAGCAGCATTGGCGTCATTCTCCAGGATTACGGTGGTTCTGAGGCGGCCCTGAATTTCGTCGCGCACCGGATAGTTATGCCAGCCCGGGAGGTTGGGCGACTCGCGCAGCATGCCCGTCTGCATTTCAATGATCCCCGGCACGCCGATGCCTATTCCCGCCAGGTCTCCGGCTCCACTCTGCCTGGCGACAACCTCCTGAATCGCGTTGCACATCTCGTCAATTACCTGATCGCGGCCGCGCGCAACCTTCGTGCCGGTGGTGATTCTCTCCAGCACGGTGCCATTACTATCCACCGCGGCAATGCGAAGGTTAGTGCCGCCCAGATCAACTCCGATGGCTAATGTCGTCATTTTGGATTATGACTCTCCTGGAAGCGCAGATGATGCCTGCATAGATTAATAGGTTACCGCTGCGATTGCGAGTTGTTGGGCTGTTGAAGATTCAAAGGGAACGGTCTATCTTGTCCGGCATGCAGATTAAGGGGAAAGTTGTTGCGGTCACCGGCGGGGCAAACGGAATCGGGCGGGCGCTCTGCCTCAAGTTCGCCAAAGAAGGCGCGAGATTTGTTGCGGTGTCTGACGTAGACGAAGCGAATGGCAAGGACGTGGCCGATGAGATAGAGAAAGGCCGCGCGGGATTTTTCTCCTGCGATGTTTCGCAGGAATCTCAGGTGAAGAAACTAGTTGAGTCAGTCAGCAGCGTGGCTGGCCAGGTAGATATTTTCTGCTCGAATGCAGGAATTGCTGTGGCCGGCGGACCGGAAGCCTCAGACCGCGATTGGAAGCGTAGTTGGGACATTAATACAATGTCCCACGTTTACGCGGCGCGCGCCGTGTTGCCACAAATGCTCGCGCGTAAAGAGGGTTATCTGCTGCAAACCGTCTCCGCTGCCGGATTGCTGACCTCGCTGGGCTCCGCGCCTTACGCGGTCACCAAGCATGCCGCGCTGGGCTTTGCCGAGTGGCTGGCCATTACTTATGGCGAACAGGGGATTCGTGTTTCCGCGCTTTGCCCGCAAGGTGTGCTCACGAACATGCTGAAAGCGGACCATCCCGGCACGAAGATGCTGCTGCAGGGAGCAATTGAGGCTGAGCAGGTAGCTGATGACGTTGTAAAAGCGATGGCCGAAGAAAGATTCATGATCCTGCCTCATCCCGAAGCGGGCAAGTTTTTTCAGAACAAGGCCAATGATTACCAGCGGTGGATCAGAGGCATGCAAAAGCTGCAGAGGAATATAGAGACGAACTCTTTCTGAAATCGATTTCCGTAGCAGAAGGACCAGTATCGTACATAGCCCCACGAAAATTCATCGCCGACCTTTTAGACTCTCGCGGATATAGGTTCCCTCGCTTCGCTCGGGATTACAGAAAAGAAAAAGCTATTTCTGGCACTTCGGACAATAATGCGTTCCCCGCCCGCCAACCACGATTTTCTTGATAGGGGTTTTACAGGTCAGGCACGGCTTGCCTTCGCGACCATAAGCCCGGTGCTGGATCTGAAAGAAGCCGGCTTCGCCATCGGCGTCCACGTAATCTGAGATGGAAGATCCACCGGCGGCAATCGCCAAGCGCAGCACTTTTTGCACCGCTGCATGCAGCTTGCGCAGCTCGGATTTCGTTAGTGTATTGGCCCGGCGGCGTGGCCGAATGTGCGCGCGGAACAGCGCTTCGTCGGCATAAATATTTCCTACACCATGCAGCAGCTTCTGATTGAGCAGCGCGGCCTTGATGGGCGCTTTGCTGGCGTGAAACAGTCGGGCAAATTGTTCTGCATCGATACTGAGCGGCTCCACGCCTGGCCCGGTGAAACCAGCCTGCCGGACTTCCAGACGGCCAAAGCGACGCGGATCGACAAATCGCAGTTCACGTCCTGAAGCAAGCTTGGCTATCAGGTGAGTATGTTTGGGAGCCTCAGTCTGCGGGTTGGCAACCAGCATTTGCCCTGTCATGCCCAGATGGACGATCCACTGGCTGCCGCCTGGGGCTTTTCCTGCGCCCAGATCGAAAACAATGTGCTTTCCCACGCGTCGCACTCGCTCCACCTTCGCGCCTTCCAGAGCGGCGGAAATCTCCGCTGCCGAGGATTTGAGCGGCTCAGGTTTGCTCCCCAGCCAGACTGAATCAATGCGGTCTCCGGCGAGGCGCTTGTTTAACCCGTTGGCAATTGTTTCAACTTCAGGTAGCTCTGGCATTCTTTTCGCCTACGAAACCTAACTATGAGAGATCCTTCGCCTGCGGCTCAGGATTTCGCCTGCAGGCTCCCGCTTTCGCTCACACCTGCAAAACGGCTCAACCTCTGGCAATTCTGGCATCTGAATAAATCATCTCATGATTTGCCAGGCAATTCAGCGGTGCTGCGGCCCACTCACCTCAGAGGATTGATCGACGGTTAGCCCGCAACAGCTACAATGGAACCGCCGGCACGGGAGGCATTTGAAATTCTTCGACAAAAAAACCGCTCAGGCGTTGTTGACCATTCTGGTCTTTGTTCTGATACTTGCGTTCCTGTATGTCGCATGGCGCGCCCTCATCACGTTCCTCTTCGCAATTTTCTTTGCTTATATCCTCGAAGCTCCTGTATCAAAGCTGCAAACCTGGCTGAAAGGATCGCGTCCGGCGGCCATTGCCGTGGTGTATCTGTTGTTCATTGGCGTTCTGGTAGTTACGTTCTCGCTGGTTGGCCCGCCGATAATGGAAGAAGTGCAGAAGCTGACCCAGCAAACTCCGGAGATGGGTAAGAAGATCAGCCCGGGCAATCTGGTGCACCAGTTTGGCGCTAAACATGGCTGGAATCGCGACACTGTGGATTTAATTGCTCGATATCTGGATGAACATCAGAGTGAATTGATTGCCACCACCCAGAACTTCACGCTGCGCGCCGCCAAGTCGATTCAAAACATGTGGTGGCTGTTGCTGGTCCCGATTCTTGCCATCTTCTTCCTTAAAGACGGGCATCAGCTGAGCCAGAACATCATTAATTCTGTGGAAGATCCGCGCAACCGCCGAATGGTTGCGGAGACGGTGCAGGAGATGGATTCAATGCTGGGACACTTCATCCGAGCCCAGTTGACTCTTGCCGGACTCGCAATGGTGGTGGTGACTTTCGCGCTTTGGATTATGCGTGTGCCGTATGCGTTTGCTTTGGGACCTGCTGCCGGCGCGCTGGAATTCATTCCAGTAGTCGGGCCCGCGCTGGGCGGCGTGGCGGTGCTGACAGTTGCCCTGCTTTCAGGTTATAGCCATATGTGGTGGTTATTAATCGTTCTACTTGTCTGGCGATGCATTCAGGACTATGTGACCTCGCCTCGCATCCTGGGACACACTCTGGAACTTCATCCCCTGACTGTTTTGTTCGGCGTGTTTGCGGGCGGAGAAGTTGCAGGCGTGATCGGCGTGTTTCTGTCCATTCCTGTGCTGGCCACGCTGCGAATTCTCTGGCATACGTGGCTGCTCTATCGCCGGACGGGACAGAAAACCGCGGCGTGATTGAGTCATAAGCTCACTGACTTCCGCTGTCGTTCCTGTTTCTACTCACCTCCTGGCCTTGGCTGTATAATCGAGCGTTCGCTTACTCTCTTTTTGAGGCTTTTCGCAATGGCAATATCAGGAATCGCGGCTATACCCGCATTGAAAGAAGTTTATACGCAGCTCAAAACGCGCATGGACAAAGCGGTGGAAGATTTCCGCGCCAATCTGGCTGCCGCGCGTACTGGGCGCGCGACCGTCAACATGCTGGACCCGGTCCGCGTGCCATATTACGGATCTGAGATGCCGCTCAACCAGGTGGCTACGGTGCATTCGCCTGAATCCCAGTTGCTGACGGTACAGCCGTACGATCCGGGCATCATCGCCGATATTGAGAAGGCAATTCGGTCCGCTGGGCTGGGGCTGAATCCGCAGAATGACGGTAAGCTGATCCGTATTCCTGTGCCGCCGCTCACCGAAGAGCGCCGAAAGGACATGGTCAAGCACCTGCACAAAATCCTGGAAGACCATCGCACCGCGATCCGCAATGTCCGTCGCGATGGCAATGACGCTATTAAGAAGACCATGAAAGACAAAAAGATCTCTGAGGACGAAGAGAAGAAGGCGCTGGATGAAGTCCAGAAGCTGACTGATGCCGAGATCAAGAAGATGGAAGAGATGGCGGCGACAAAGGAAAAGGAATTGATGACGGTCTAAGATTTGATTCAGAGACTAAGAAAAGGCCTGGCATCAGCCAGGCATTTTCTTTGAAGAAGACGTGAAATCAAGCGTCGACGATTGTTCGCTGCGATGATTAGTGCGGCAGCTTTTTCCAGTCGTCCAGAATCTCAGGTTTGCCGTCACGAACCACGGTTGTATAGATCTGGTCAAACCCTTTATGACGCGTGGGGCTGTATTTTAACGTCAGCCTGGGTCCCAGGCCAACGTCTTTGCTCTGAATCGACTCCAGGGCTGTGATGAGCTTTTCTCGCGTGAGATCTTTGCCGGCGCGCTTCAGTCCTTCCACCAGCACCATGGCATCCACGAATCCTTCCAGGCTGACGAAACTGGGCTGCTCATTGGGGTAAAAATTTTTCAAAGATTCGCGATAGAGAGCGACGGTGGGAAAGTCAGTGCGTGTATACGGCGGTACCACCTGCGTGATGACAGTGCCTTCCGCGTCTTTGCCGGCTTCAGCAATGAATTTTTCTGTTCCCACAAAAGAAACAGTGAGAAAGATGGGATGCCATCCGGTGGCGTGGGCTTTCTTGACGATCTCCGCGACCGGCGCGTATGGACCGACAATCAATACAGCCCCGGGATTCATCGGACGAACTGCATTTAAGCCTTTTTCTACATCAAGCGTGTTGCGCGGGAACGTGCCCATCGCTACCGGCGCGGCATTATGTTTCTTCATCGCCAGTTGCAGGCCGCTGAGTACGGCCTGTCCGAAAGCGTCGTCCTGATAAATTACGCCGATTTTGTGGATCCCCAGAACATTCCAAAGGTTGTCCACTTGTTCGCGCGTTTCATCGTAATAGGACGCACGGACATTCATCACATAGTGCTTCAAAGGCGTGTAAAGCATTTCAGCGCCGGTGAAGAGACCGACGACTGGAATTTTATTTGCCTCAGCCAGGGGAACGTACTTGGCGGCTGTCGGCGTGCCGACAAAAAATCCCGCGCTGAAGATTCCTTCCTTCTGCAACCGCTTAAAACAGTTTTCAGCATTCGCCGGCTCGTAGCCATCGTCGAACGCAAGCAACTGTATCTTGCGGCCAAACACCCCGCCATCTGCGTTTACGGTGTTGAGATAGGCGGTGGCGCCCACAATTGTCTGTAATCCCAGGAACCGGGCGGGACCGTCCAATGCGGAGCAGGACCCAATGAGTATCTGGCTGTTGGTAATTCCCGGCACTGCCTTTTGTGCCTGAGCGCTGGCTATGGATGCCAAAGCCAGTACCACAAGCAAAGTTACCAGCTTGCGTGAATGCGTGTTCATACAAGCACCTTTTTCTGGGTGGCATGCCAGGAGACATCATTGTTCCGTGCAGAATTCCGCTCGCACCGCCCGAATGCCAACACGACCTGTTGGCATTCGTTACCCCATAACCGCCCGCGGGGGCGGTTCGACTCCATACTACCTCTTACACTAGCGATTCGAAGCGGTTTGCACGGGCACTGGCGTTGACTGCGCAGATTCATGCTGGGCAGGCGTCGTTTTCGGCTTGACGGCAGCATGGCTCGCCGCGTCGGGCTTTTTCGCCGCAACCTGTTTGGCGGGCTTGAGCGCTTGTGTTGATTTCTTGCTGACGACTGGATTGTCGTCGAAGTGGTCAGGATTGACCTCTTGCTGTGCCGACATTGAAATGGACAAAAGGACTACGGCGGCAAAGAGCAGGCCGATTCCCGGAATAGATTGTTTTGCAAATTTCATATTTTTCTTCTCCGTCGAACTGGGTACCATCGTGTGGGCGCAGTATCGTCCGGAAGGGACTTTTACTGAAGATCACCAAGGTAATTCAGGCGGGGATTTGATATAGGTGCGTGAAACTAAAGTAATCCGGGTAGGTTCGATCTGAGGCTCTGAATGATGCGCGCGGCGGAGCGGGCAAGGAATGTCTGCATAAATACCGCTTTCGGGGCGAACATTCAATTCCCAAAATGGTATTGCACTCCCTGTTGCGGTTCTTTACATCCGATGCCAGTTGGTGCAGAATATCCGCCGCTGATCGTTCTAAGCGTGGCTTATGTCCACCACGGAAACTACTCACGAAGATTCGCGGCCCCGGCAGTCTTTGCTGGTTCGACTGGTCATGGCACTGCCCAACTGGGGGCTGCGCGTTCTATTGTGGTTCCTGCATCGGATCATCTATCGCGTCAAGGTCCTTGGCAAAGAGAACATTCCGCGGAAAGGCGGGGCGCTGCTTGTTTCCAACCACATGTCTTTTGTGGATGTGGTGCTTATCAGCGCAGCGGCCAACCGTCCCATACGTTTTCTGATATTTCGTGATGTATACAACATTCCCTTCATCAAACCGTTCGCGCTGCTCATGCGGGCCATCCCCATTCCCACGGAAATGCGTCCGCGGGACATTGCCCGCTCATTCCGCGTAGCCAGCGATGCCATTCGTGCGGGCGAACTAGTTTGCGTGTTTGCTGAAGGCCACATCACCCGCACCGGTTCCATGTTGCCGTTCCGCAAAGGCATGGAACGGATCATTCGCGGCCTGGATGCGCCTATCGTTCCCCTGAACCTGCATGGCGTCTGGGGAAGCATCTTTAGTTATGAGCGTGAGCGGTTCTTATGGAAAGCACCGCGGCGCATGCCAAACCGGGTGACCGTCAGCTTTGGCGCATGGCTTCCATCAACGGCGAGCGCCGCGGAAGTCAGGCGGTCAGTTCAAGCTCTGCAAGCCGCCGCTTTTGAAGCCGACCGCGTGGACAGTCTCACGCTTGACCGCGCGCTGGTGCGCACGGCGCGACGCTATCCCTTCCGTTTCTGCATGGGCGATGCCCGCTTTCCTAATCTGAGCTTTGCCAGCATGCTGATCAAGCTCATCTTTGTCACGCGCAGGCTGCGCTCCTGCTGGAAAGACCAGGAAATGGTGGGCGTGCTGATGCCTCCATCCGCCGGCGGCGCGCTGGTGAACTTTGCTGCGGTGTTGCTCGGCAGAGTTCCAGTGAATCTGAATTACACCGCCAGCACTGAAACCCTGGAATCCTGCGCGCAACAATGCGGCCTGCAAACAGTGATCACATCAAAACTCTTTCTGGAGAAGCTTGCCGCCGTGAACAAGATTGAGGTTCCCGGGCGCGCGATTTATCTGGAAGACGTGCTTGCCAAGCCTAAATCCACTGAAAAACTGCTGGCGTTACTGGTTGCCGTTTTCCTGCCCTACACGCTGCTGAAGCGGGCCGTGGGCGCGCGGAAGCGCACCACCAATGATCTGGCCACTATCATTTTTTCCAGCGGCAGCACGGGCGAGCCCAAAGGCGTGATGCTGACGCACCATAATGTGCTGGCCAATATCCGGCAGATGACGCAGGTATTTGCCTTTGCCAGTGACGACAAACTGATGGGCGTGCTGCCTTTCTTCCATGCGTTTGGTTTCACTGTGACTCTGTGGCTCACCGCCACCTATGGCGTGGGCGTGGTATTCCATCCCAGCCCGCTGGAGGCGCAGATTATCGGCGAGTTGACAAGGAAGTACCGCGTCACTTTCATGATTACCACGCCGACTTTCTTGCAGGCCTATACGCGCCGTGTTCCCAGAGAGGATTTCGCCAGCCTGCGTTGTGTGCTGGTGGGCGCGGAAAAACTTTCAGAACGCGTAGCCCGCGCTTTTGAAGACCAGTTTGGCGTGCGACCGCTTGAAGGTTACGGCTGCACGGAATGCGCGCCGGTGGTAGCTGTAAATATTTTCGATTACCGCGCACCCGGCATTGTTCAGCGCGGCGCGCGTCCGGGGACCATCGGCCATCCCTTACCGGGCATGAGTGTGCGCATTGTTGATCCCGACACAGGGCAGCCGCTGCCACCGGACACCCCGGGCATGCTTCTGGTGCGCGGACCCAACGTAATGCAGGGATATCTGGGACGTCCGGAAACGACCCGCGAGGTTTTGCAGGATGGCTGGTACACCACGGGCGACATAGCCGCTGTGGCCGACGATGGTTTTCTGACCATCACGGACCGTCTGAGCCGGTTCAGCAAAATTGGCGGTGAAATGGTCCCGCATGTCAGGGTAGAAGAAAAATTGCATGAGCTGGCAGAAACGGTGGAACAGGTCTTTGTGGTCTCGTCCGCGCCGGACGAAAAGAGGGGAGAGCGCCTGGTGGTTTTGCACACTCTCAGCAGCGAACAGCTCTCGCCCGTACTTGTAAAACTTGCTTCAGCCGACCTTCCGCCACTGTGGAAGCCGCGCAAAGACCAGTTCTTTCGCGTGGATGCCCTGCCTTTTCTGGGCAGCGGCAAACTTGACCTGCGCGCGTTAAAAATACGGGCCAACTCAATGGCTCGGTCCGTTTCTGCTTGATGTGTTAATCCCCTCGCCTCTGGCACCACCGAAGCTGATACTCTTCCTGCCAGAAGCCATATAATAATGAAACCATGAAGAAGGTCGTTCACGCCGTTTGCTCGCACGATTGTCCTGACGCCTGTGGAGTTCTGGTCACGGTGGAAGACGGCCGGGCCACGCGAGTGCAGGGTGATCCCGCGCATCCGGTAACGCGCGGCTTTCTGTGCGCGAAAGTAACGAAATATCTCGATCGCGTGTACTCGCCGGACCGAGTGATGCACCCTATGCGGCGCACTGCCCCCAAAGGACAGGGCAAGGGAGACGCGAGTGACTTCGCAAGAATCTCATGGGACGAAGCCCTGGACGAAATCAGCTCTCGCTTCAAGAAGATTTCTGAAGAGTTTGGTTCCGAGGCGATCCTTCCTTATTCATATGCCGGCAACATGGGTGTGCTGAGCTATTCGGGCATGGCGCACAGGTTCTTCCATCGGCTGGGCGCTTCACAACTGGACCGCACGATCTGCGCGTCCGCGGGTGGCGCAGGCATGTTGACGGTGACCGGCCGCAATGTGGGGACGGAGCCGCAACAATTTCGCGATTCCAAGTACATCATCGCCTGGGGCGCAAATATTCACGCCACCAATGTGCATCTGTGGCCGTTCATCGCGGAGGCACGCCGCAATGGCGCCAAGCTGGTGGTGATCGATCCTTACAAGACGCGCACGGCGAAGAGCGCTGACTGGTACCTGCCGATCAATCCGGGGACAGACGTTGCGCTGGCGCTGGCGATGATGAACGTGATCATCACGGAAAAGCTTTACGATGCGGTTTACGTAAGCAATTACACGCTGGGCTTCCAGCAACTGCGGCAGCGCGTGGAGGAGTATCCGCCGGAGCGGGTCGCCGCGTGGACCGGGATAAGCGCAGAAGACATTCGCAAGCTGGCGCGCGATTACGCCACGGTCCGGCCGGCGGTGATCCGCGTTAACTACGGAGTGCAGCGTTCGCAGAATGGAGGCTCGGCGATGCGCGCCATTGCTATGCTGCCGTGCATTACCGGTTCGTGGGCGGAGGCCGGCGGCGGTTTGCAGCTTTCCACCAGCGGCTCGTTTTATCTGAACATGCACGCGCTGGATCGCCCGGACCTGATGCAGAAGAGTGTGCTTGGACGCGCGTCGCGCGTGGTCAACATGTCAGAGTTTGGCAAGGCGCTGAATACTTTGAGCGATCCACCGGTAAAAGCCGTGTTTGTTTACAACTCCAATCCCGCGGTCGTGGCGCCGAATCATAATGATGTGGTGCGCGGCTTTATGCGCAAAGACCTGTTTACGGTGGTCCACGAGCAGTTTTTCACTGACACCACCACATACGCCGATATTGTTCTGCCCGCGACAACATTTCTGGAGCACAAAGACCTCAACAAAGCCTACGGCCATACGTATTTGCAAGTATCGAACCAGGCGATTGAGCCGCTGGGCGAGAGCAAGTCAAACACTCATATGTTTCGCGACCTGGCACAGCGCATGGGCTTCACCGATGATTGTTTCCAGCAAACTACGGATGAGGTGATCGACGCTACGCTTACCAGTGCGGAGAATCAGCGCCTCCCGAAGGGTTGGGAGAAATGGCTGGAAGGCATCACGCGCGAGCGACTGGAAAAAGAAGGCCACGTCCGTCTGAATCTGGGTGAAGGACCATTTTTGCCATTCGCGAAAGGCGGTTTTGCCACGGCCAGCGGTAAGGCCGAGCTTTACAGTGAAAGCCTGGCTGCCCAGGGAATGGACCCCGTGGTTTCATTTGTTCCTGCAGAAGAATCTCGCTTGTCAGAGGGAGCAAAGAAGTTTCCGCTGGAGCTGCTTTCGCGCAAAGCCGACAACTTTCTTAACAGCTCGTTTACCAACATTCCCTCTATACAAAAGATGGAACAGCCAGAGTTGCTGGAAATCAGCTCTGCGGACGCCCGATGCCGGAATATCCATGACGGTGACTGGGTGCGGGTTTTTAATGGTCGTGGCGAAGTGCGGTTGCGTGCCCATGTGAACGGCGCGGTTCAGCCTGGAGTGGTGGCAGCGCGGCTGAATGCGGCGCGGTTCGCTCCGGATGGCAACAGCATCAACGTCCTGACCTCAGAAACGCTGACCGACATCGGCGGCGGCGCTACGTTTTATTCCTGCCTGGTGGAAGTTGAGGCGGGTATGGCGCCAGAGCGCAACGGGAATAGCACTTCAAAATTCTGAGCCAGCCATTTCATAAACCAGCCTTTTCATAAAAAAGTATGCAAGTTCCCCGATCTGGGGCGTTCCAGATACCGGGGAGTAGACCGCCCAAAAAGAGACTGGGTTAACTCATTTTGCGCGGCGATACTTTTCGCCGTTGGATGATGATCAGCCTTGAGTCAGGTTGAAGGGTTGCGCAGGGGCGATGCACGTCCTTGAAATAAGTGACGACCTTGATAGCCGAAAATCTGAGAAACGACAAACTTGCGAAGAACATAGTTGATTTGGGAGATTTTAGGGTGAGGGACATGTCCAAGTGGCACTTCAGCGATAACTCCCGTATAATCTGGCTTTTCCCACCTTGCTCTGAGGGTAGTCATATAGCTCCGTCGTTAATTCAGGAAACCAGTCCAAAGCATGTCGCGCGGATCGGGCCCTTGGCTCTGATCCTTTGTCTATTGCTTTCCGGCCTGGCTCCAAGAGCCTTTGCCGTGCCCCAGGCGGGCCAACTCATTGAAGATATTAGAGTCAACGGCAATCGCCGCATTCCCACAGAGACGGTTAAATCCCGCATTTATAGCCGTAATGGCGACGTTTATGACGAAGCCGCCCTGCAACGCGATCTACGGTCCGTATGGAACAGCGGCTATTTTGAAGATGTCCGCATGGAGCGCGAACAGTCGCCCAAAGGCTGGATCATTAATATTTATGTGCGGGAAAAGCCGACGATCCGCACCATTGAATACCATGGTCTGAATTCGGTTTCGCAAAGCGACGTTCTGGAGCGCTACAAGAAAGTCAAAGTCCCTTTGACGGTGGACAGTCCTTACGATCCCACCAAGGTGATCAAGGCCAAGGTTGTGCTCAGGCAATTGCTGGCAGAGCACGGACGCCAATTTGCCACGATCAACATACAAGTTCAGCAGGTACCCCCGGCCTCAGTGTCAGTGACGTTCAACGTAAAAGAAGGGCCGAAGATCAAGGTTGGGAATATCAAGTTCGTCGGCAACAAACATGTAAAGAGCCGCACGTTGCGGGCCGCCATGAAGAACCTGCACCCAATCGGCGTTCCCCGATCCATTTTCCTGGAAAATGTTTTTGCCAGGACGTTTGACGCTTCCAAACTTGAAGAGGACGCGGAGCGCGTCCGCGAAGTCCTGCAAACGTATGGCTACTTCAAGGCTGTGGTGGACGATCCCAAGACAAAAATGCGGGATACGTCGACGAAGTTTCACCTTCCTTTAGTGCAGAAGGGGCAGGGCAAGGTGATGGACATCACTGTGCCAATTGAGGAAGGCGATAAGTTCAAGCTCAAAGCGATCAATTTTACAAACAACAAAGCCATCCTTAACAAGCAGTTGCTGCGCAGCATTTTTCCAATCAAGGACGGAGACACCTTTAACAAGCAACTGGTGGGTAAAGGTCTGGATAACCTGCGCAAGGCCTATGGTGAGCTTGGGTACATCGACTTTACGCCGGTGCCCACAACCGATATCGACGACGAAAAGAAGCTGATCACCCTGAACATTGAAATGGAAGAGGGCAAGCCGTATTTTGTCCGCCGGATTGAGTTCCAGGGAAACACAACAACGCGCGACCGCGTTATTCGCCGTGAACTGCTGGTGCAGGAAGGGCAGGTTTTTAACAGCCGCCTGTGGGACATCAGCGTCCTTCGCCTTAACCAGTTGAACTATTTTGACGCACTCAAGCCGGAAGATGATACCGAACGCAAACTTGATACCCAGAACGGCACGGTTGATCTAACGGTAAAAGTAAAAGAGAAGGGCAAGAACAGCATCGGCCTGACGGGTGGAGTGAGCGGACTGGAAGGTTCGTTCATCGGCATTAATTATGAGACCAACAACTTCCTTGGCCTGGGTGAGACGCTGCAGGTACAGGCCAACGTGGGCAGCCTGTCGCGCGTTCTGTTGTTCGGCTTCACCGAGCCTTACATGTTTGATCGGCCACTGACGCTCGGATTCACGGTGTACAGCCGCAGGTTTGATTTCAACCAGGCGCGCCAGGCGTCAATCAATGCAGGCCAGAACCTGAACCTGCCGCAATCCGTACTCAACCAGTTATTGAATTACAACCAGTCCAGCACAGGATTCACCGCTTCTTCGAGCTACCTGCTGGGGCATTCCTTCAGGCGCTTGGGACTCACGTACACACTGGACAACACGACGATCAACACGTTCAGCGATGCTTCACGCAACTTGTTCCAGACGCTGAATTTCCGCAGCATCTCCGGTCCCGACGCGCTAAAGGGCATTGTTACCAGTTCTTTGACACCTTCTTTTGGTTTTAGCACGATTGACAGTCCGGTTCGTCCGCATCGTGGCAAGAGCCTGTTTTTCTCCAGTGAAATTGCCGGCTTGGGCGGCAACGTCAGGTTCTACCGGCCATTGGTGGCTTTCACTGAGTGGAAGCCGCTTTATCACCAGAACACACTAGGCGTGCGCCTGCAGGGCAGTTTCATCAATGGCTTTGGCGGGTCTGAGGCTCCGCCCTACCAGCGCTTCTACATGGGCGGAGAAAGCGACCTGCGCGGTTTTGACGTACGCACCGTTTCCCCCTACGTGTTTGTGAGCACAGTCCAGAATTTTACGCTGCAGAATCCCGACGGCAGCCCGGTACCGGTTGATCCGACGAACCCGCGGCGTGGAAATGTGACTGTGCCCTTGCCGGTCAATAACATCACGCTGCCTGGAGGCGATACGCAGTTTGTGGCCAACGTTGAGTACCGCGTCCACGTTATCGGACCGGTAACGCTGGCGCCGTTTGCGGATTTTGGCATGGATTTTGTCACGCGGCCTTCTCAGCTGAAAGTCAGCGCAGATTCGCTCACCCAGCTGAACAGCACAGTTTTCGGGTGTCCCGCAATTGTCAACTTCCAGTGCTCCGGAGGGCAGCCGTTTCCATTCAGTGGGGACCTGAAGCCGGTGGCCGGCACCAACTATGTGCCTCGCATGTCCACGGGCCTGGAGCTACAGGTGCTGCTGCCGATCGTGCAACAGCCGTTCCGCATTTATTATGCGTTGAACCCGCTTACATTGAATACCGTTGTCCATTCACCCAGCCCGATCTCGCGCAGTATGTTTCCGGTGGGTTCGGTGGGCGATTTTACGTTCCAATCCGCGATCTCCGCGCTGGCCCCAGATTTTCGGCTGCAGGAACCGCGTAAGACGTTTCGATTCACCATCAGCACCACTTTCTGATGAAAGTTGATTGTTTGACGCTGGCGGAGGCCACATCCTATAATTTGGGTACCCGTTCCTACCGCAGATTTCACGCATTCATTGAGCAGCCTCAAGACGTGTATCGCGAAGAATAGTTACCTAAGAATCACTGAGGAGTCCAATATTTCATGGCAAGATACATCAACACCCGCGCCCTAAGCCTGACATTGATCCTGGTCCTGAGCATTCCAGCCGCTCGCGCGCAGGCGCCCGCTGCCGGATCCGCCACCGGCAACAAAGTTGGCATAGTCAGCATTCAGGACGCTATTGCCAACACCAATGAAGGCAAAAAGGAACTGGACGCTTTGCAGCAAAAGTTCGCTCCCCGGCAGGCAGCCTTGCAGGGCCAGAATGACGAGTTGGAGAACACGAAAAAACAACTCCAGGCCCAGGGCGACAAATTGAGCGACGAAGAGCGCGGCAACCGCGTCCGGTCGGCCACTGAGAAGCAGAAGACCCTGCAGAGGAACGCTGAGGACTTCCAGAACGAAGTACAGACAGCGGAACAGGAAATCCTGAACCGTCTGGGTAAGAAGATGCTGGATGTGCTGGAGAAATACGCCAAAGAGAATGGCTATGCGGTGGTGATGGACGTTTCCAACCCGCAAACCCCGATCTTATACGCAAATCCGGGAACGAACATCACAAAGAACCTGATTGACGCTTACAACGCGCAATCTCCGGCAGCGGCTTCGGTGCCGAAACCGGCGGGAAGCAATGCTGCGCGTCAGCCTGGCGCGGCTGCCTCGCGGCCTCCGGCAGCAGCCACCCCGAAGAAGCCGTGAAGAACTTTCGGCGTCTTCACCAAGCGGACGCCGCAACTGACTCCAAGGAGCACTTAAAACCCATGAATATGGCAAAATTTATAAATCTGGCATTGGGCCTCAGTCTAAGCACTGTTTTAGGCACCTTTGCTTTCGCACAGGGCGCAGCGGCTCCCGCGTCAAGCCCTGCGACTTCAGCGGCCGGCGCCCCGGCGGCTACAGGGCCGGTGCCGACAAAGATTGGCGTGGTCAATATTCAGCAAGCCATTGGCGAATGCGCCGAGGGCAAGAAGGAAATTGACGGGCTGCAACAGAAGTTCTCTCCCAAGCAGGTCGAGCTCAAGCAACTGAATGACGATGTGGAGAACCTGAAGAAACAATATCAGGCGCAAGCGGAAAAACTCAGCGACGAAGAAAAAGCCCGCCAAGCCAAGACCATTGATACCAAGCAGAAGGCATTGCAGCGCAACTATGAAGACGCGCAAGCTGAATTTCAGCAGGCTGAACAGGATGTGATCAACCGGGTCGGCGCAAAAATGGTTGCAGTATTGGAGAAGTACGCCAACGCTAACGGCTTCGCCGTAGTGCTGGATGTTTCCAACCCACAGACCTCGCCAGTGCTCTGGGCCACGCAGGGGACCGTCATCACCAAGGAATTGGTGGATGCCTACGATAAAGAGAACCCATCAGGCACGAGTGCTCCGGCAGCCAAGCCAGCCGGCGCGGCACGTCCAGCGACCTCTCCTGCTCATTCGGCGACTACGCCTGCTCGCGCTCCGGCAACAGCTTCACCGACACCGAAGAAACCGTAATTGTTCCTGAGAACCACCCGGGCCGCCTGCGCAGGCGGCCTTTTTATTTTCGCTGCCACGGAACTTCGCTTTCATCCTCCGGTGTCAAATCATTTCCATGGAGGTGAGAAGAATGTTCGGAGATACTCTGCTTGAATCATCATCCGTGTCACGCAAAGGGAAACGCTGGCCGATGGCAACTGCCTTTACGGCAGAAGCTATCATTGGAGGCCTGCTGGTAGTGGTTCCACTGCTTTCCACTGGAGTGATACCAGTCTCAGCGCGCGTGCCGATCTATACGCCGATAAAACCTGTGACGTTGGAAACCATCGAACGCGTTCCCGCGAATCGCAATCCTGCTTCGGGGCTGGCGAACTCCATGCCTAAACCAACTGCAGTGGTGCTGGTCAGCAATAACCCAAACGCCATCTATCATGGCCCTGCAGTGGAAACTACGACCGACCCGGCTGAAGTGAGACCTCCGGGATCGGTGGTCGGAACACGCACGAGGCTCAGTGACTTCATGTCCAATGGTCCAGCCATGCCGGATGTGAAGCTTGCCGGCCCGAAGCGCATTACTTCGCGATTGACTGAGGCGCAATTGGTGAACCGAGTGGAACCGGTTTATCCGCATATTGCAGCGTTGAGTAACATCCAGGGTCAGGTGAAACTGCATGCCATCATCGCCCGCGACGGCAGTATCCAGAGCTTGAACGCTATCAGCGGACATCCTGTGCTGGTACGTGCGGCCATGGAAGCGGTTGAGCAGTGGCGGTATCGCCCGTACGTTTTGAATGGGGAAACCGTTGAAGTGGAGACGCTTATCACCGTCAACTTCAGGAAAGACGTACACTGACAAAAATGCCACTACTAGAGGGAACGTCACCTGTGGAAAACTCTGTGCATATTTCTTACGTCCAGCAGAGTACCACAATGACTTTTCAATAACTTAAGCAACCTGCCCAACTAGCGCTGCACTTTATAAAAGTCTTATTTTCAATCGGTTAGATGGGTGTGGAGCCTGGGGAGTGGCATTGCACCATTATGGGTACAAAGTCTCGCCAAAAGAGTGCAGATTTGCACATTTAGGCCTCGCAACTTTTCCGTATCCGGGTGCATCATGCATGGTCGCCAACTTTGAGCACTGCAAGGAAGGCTTCCTGAGGAATGTCGACTTTGCCGATGCGCTTCATCCGCTTCTTGCCCTCTTTTTGCTTCTCCAGAAGCTTGCGTTTGCGCGAGATGTCACCGCCATAACACTTGGCCAGAACATTCTTGCGGATGGCCACGACGGTTTCCCGGGCAATGATCTTGGCGCCGATTGAGGCCTGAATGGCGACTTCAAACATTTGCCTCGGGATGAGTTCGCGCATCTTTGAGACAAGCGCGCGCCCGCGATCATAAGCGAAGTCACGGTGGACGATGATGGAGAGCGCATCTACCGGATCACCAGCGACCAGGATATCAAGCTTTACCATGGGTGATTCCCAGCTTCCGGCAAGGTGATAATCGAGCGAAGCGTATCCGCGCGAGATGGTCTTCAGCCGGTCATAAAAATCGAGCACGATTTCATTCAGCGGCAACTCATAGGTCAGCATGACGCGGTTGGCGCTCACATACTCAAATCCTTTTTGCTTGCCGCGCTTGTCTTCCACCAGCTTGAGAATGCCGCCGACATATTCTTCATTGGTCAGGATGGTGGCCAGAATCACCGGCTCTTCAATCTTCGCGATTTCACTCTGGTTAGGCCAGCGCGAAGGGTTATCGACCTGGATTTTCTCGCCGTCGGTCTTGGTGATGTCATAGCGCACGCCGGGAGCGGTTGTGATCAGTTCCAGGCCAAATTCGCGCTCCAGACGCTCCTGAATAATTTCCATGTGCAACAGGCCGAGGAAGCCGCAACGGAAGCCAAAGCCGAGCGCGGCGGAACTTTCCGGCTCGAAAAAGAAAGAAGAGTCATTGAGCCGCAGCTTTTCCAGGGCTTCGCGCAATGCGGTGTGCTCGTGTGCGTCCACGGTGTAGAGGCCGGCAAAGACCATGGGCTTAAGCTCTTCAAAGCCGGGAAGAGGCTCAATGGCAGGCCGAGCATCGTCGGTGATGGTGTCGCCGATCTTGGTATCAGAAACAGTCTTATTGTTGGCGACCATGAAGCCGACTTCGCCGGCAACCAGTTCGTCAATTTCTACTGGCTTGGGAGTGAGCACGCCCAGAGTTTCAACGTCGAGCGTTTTTCCGTTCCACCACAGCCGCACCTTCATGCCCTTGCGGAGAGTGCCTTCAAAAAGCCGCGCCAGAACGATGACGCCGCGATAAGGATCGAACCAGGAATCGAAGATAAGCGCCTGCAAAGGATTATTGGGATCGCCCTTGGGCGGCGGCAGGCGTTGGACGATGGCTTCCAGCAACTCCGGAACGCCCAGCCCGCTTTTGGCGCTTACCAGCATGGCGTCTTTCGTGTCGAGGCCGACGGTCTGCTCGATCATTTCTTTTGCTCGCGGAATATCGGCGCTGGGAAGATCAATTTTGTTGATTACCGGGATAATTTCCAGCCCGTGATTGATCGCCAAGTAAGCGTTGGCCAGCGTCTGCGCTTCAACACCCTGCGAGGCGTCGACGACGAGCAGTGCGCCTTCGCAGGAGGCCAGCGAACGCGAGACTTCATAAGAAAAATCCACGTGGCCGGGTGTATCGATCAGGTTGAGTTGGTATTCCTGACCGTCTTTGGCCGTGTACTTCATGCGTACGGCATGGGCCTTGATGGTGATGCCGCGCTCGCGCTCCAGGTCCATGGCGTCGAGCACCTGCTCCTGCATCTCGCGCAAGGCGAGCGAACCCGTCAGCTCCAGGAGCCGGTCGGAAAGCGTGGATTTGCCATGATCGATGTGAGCGATGATGGCAAAATTGCGGATGTGTGCGCGGTCCATGAGGATGGGCTGACACATTCATTCTAACATCCGCGAGCTGGGCAAAGACTCAGCCCTACAATTGATTGGGAGGAATTGGCGGTACCCCAATGCTCTACCAAATTTCCAGTTGTAGCTTCTTGTAGCCGCTGATCATTTCGAAATCGGCCCGGTTGGAGGTGATAAGACGGGCGCCGTGCGAACGCGCCGTAAGGGCTATCAGCACGTCAAAGTGTAGATCGCGCAATTTGTCCGGAGTGAATCCTTTGCGCGCACCGATCTTTCCCAGGATCTGGCCGGACTCCAGCCAGTTCTTCTCCGTAGGGACAAGGATGGGGTGGTTCTTGGCCAGTGCCTCAAGGAACTTGTATTCCTGTAGTCTGGCGGCGCCGCGCCACAACTCCGCGAGCACGACGGATGAAGTGCGGATGAGGCCGGTGACGGAATCGATCCGCATTTCATAACAGCCAGTGCGCAGATGATCGACAAACACCGATGTGTCGAAGATGACGAAGTTACCGGCCATGTCCCGCGAACTCGAGCTTACCGGCATGCTTCTTCATCAGCTTCTTGAAGCGCCGGAGCGCCACAATCTCCCGCAGAGCCGTATGCACAGCGTCCGTCCGGGACTTGGCGCCGAGGATTCTCGCGGCTTCATCGGCGAGTTGCGTATCGAGCCGTATCGATGTCATGGTTACAGCCACGTTGGTCTTACCTCACTATGTCATAGTATATATACACAATACATCGCCTGTATATACAAAACAAGAACCTGAGACCGTGCACAGGGGAGAGAACGTGTCTCAAAACGTTCGGTTTGATGGGCATCGCGGAAGTCATACCCCCTTGCGTGACATGAAGCCTGCAATTATGCTGCATGGTTCCTGAAACATTGGAGGGCTTCTTCCATGCGCCGTTTACTCTTCGCTTTGATGGTCGTTAGCTGTGCGACCTGTTTTGCACAGCCGCAACCGCAGCCAACCATGAAAGATTTCATCCGCGTGCAGTCGCCAGTGATTGCGCTGGAGCACGTGCGCGTGATTGACGGGACCGGCGCAGCGGCAAAGATCGACCAGACGATCGTTATTTCCGGCGGGAAAATTACGGCCATCGGCAATGCAGGAGTTGTGCCGGTGCCGGGCGACGCGAACCGCATAGACATGACGGGCTACACTGCGCTACCGGGACTGGTGGGTATGCATGACCATCTTTTTTATCCCAGCGGCGGCGGCCTTTACCACGACATGCCATTCAGTTTTCCCCGGCTCTACCTGGCGCTGGGCGTGACCACAATTCGTACCACGGGCAGCATGGAGCCTTATACCGATCTGGAAATCAAGAAGGCCGTAGACGCCGGAAAAATTCCTGGCCCCAAGATCAACGCTACCGGCCCTTACATGGAAGGCGAAGGCATTCCGTTGCTGCAGTTGCATCAACTTACCGGACCGGATGATGCGAGCCGCACGGTGGAGTACTGGGTGGCCGAAGGCGCGCGCTCGTTCAAGGTCTATAACTACATCACTCGTGCAGAATTGAAAGCGGTGATTGACACGGCGCACAAGCATGGCATCAAGGTTACGGGGCATCTGTGTTCCATTGGATTTCGCGAGGCTGCGGAGCTTGGCATTGACGATCTGGAACATGGGCTGACGGTCGATACGGAATTTCATCCCGACAAAAAGCCAGACGTGTGCCCCAATCCAAATCAGGCAGCGGCTGCGGCAGCCAAGCTTGAGGTTACCAGTGAGCCGATTCAAACCACGATCAAGATGCTTATCGCCAAACACGTGGCCGTGACGTCAACGTTGCCGGTGTTTGAACAGTTTGTGCCAGCGCGTCCGGACGTGCCGCAGAAAGTGCTGGATATGCTGAGCGATGATGCGCGTAAGGCTTACCAGTCGAACCGCACGCGCATTGCGCAAAACAAAGAAAGCCCGTGGCCCACGATGTTTCAGCGGGAGATGGAATTTGAACGCGCCTTTGTCAAAGCAGGAGGAACGCTGCTGGCCGGACTTGATCCGACTGGCATCGGCGGCGTTATTGCCGGCTTTGGCGATTTGCGCGAAGTTGAGTTGCTGGTGGATGCAGGGTTCACTCCTCTGGAAGCCATCAAGATTGCTACGCTCAATGGCGCGCAGTTTCTTGGCGAGGCCGATCACGTTGGCTCACTCACACCGGGCAAGCAGGCGGACATCATGCTGGTGAAGGGCGATCCTTCAAGCAAGATTGCAGATATAGAAAACGTTGAGCTGGTGTTTAAGGATGGCGTGGGCTGGGATTCGAAGAAGCTGATTGATTCAGTAAAAGGGCAGGTGGGAATCAGATAGCTTTTTCTTTAATCTTAGTTCTGCGAGCTCAAAGCGAAGCGATGGAACCCCGGCAGGACGAAAAAGAACTGAACGCGGTGTGGCGAAAAGGTGCGAGCCTAACTGGGAATGTGGATCACGATATCCAGTTGGGACGGTATGGGAACGCCATCACGTTTTGCCGGGCTATACTTGAATTCTCGAATCGCCGAGAGCAGCTTTTGTTCAATTGGCGGGTCCACCATTCCGGCTACGATCCGCTCGTCAGCCACTCGGCCATCGACATCGATGGTAATTTCCACCGTTACATACTGCTCAAAACGCGGCGGAAGGTCAGCAGCGGAAATTGAAGGAATCTCTCCCGCCATCCGAAAGGCAAGTTGATAGTCGTGGGTGGGAGAGAAGCCGTAGATCTGGCGAAACTTAAGACTTAACATGATCGCTGCTGTTCCTTGCTTTGCGTGCTCACGAAGAGTCTGTGCAGACTCGACTCCCGCAGCAGCTTCCGGTGCGGGTACGCGCGCCTTCCGCCTGCTTCCATGCACGTGAAACAAACTGGCGTGTGGTGGCGCAGGTTTTGAGTTGGTTGCATTGAAAGACAGGTGAGCTGGCCCTGAAATTTGTACCGTCGTGTGTTTCTCAGGCACGATATGAGCGCTTTCTGTGTGCCAGAACAGCACGATCAAAGCCAACACAACAAGGTGTGCGAGAGCTGACATTACGAGGGTGGACACACGAGGGGCCGGATCGTTTGGAAGGAGTATCTGGTGTTGATCCATCACCCGGTTGCTCCTTTCATCCCATTATGCCCAGCCTTGCCACGGCGGAGATCAGCAGCGACGCCAGCATATTGACGGGCGATTTCCTCAGCTCGGCCTCAGAATATCACTACTTTAGGACCAAAAGGGTTTGTGATTTCATGCGGTCCGAAGCGGGAATAATCGCAAGGTTTTTCGGGGTGATAGGGCCCCTCGGCCTCCGGCGTTCGGGGTTTCAGAAAAAACTACCGCGTGTCCAGACCCTCCACCCAAACGCTCAAGGCATAGCCATCTTCTTCTTCAGACAATGCCTTTTCCCATCCAATGCCAAGTTCGGGAAGAGCAGCCGTGCCTTGCAGGCGTGCGAATATTTTGAGCGAGGGTTCTTCGCTAGGGACCTGCATGTGGATTACGCCGTCAATCAATTCGGCCTTGCAGTTGCGGTCAGAATCGATGACGAACTTCTTGCGCAGCTCGAGCAAAGATATGTACCAATCCAGTATCAGGTTCTCACCCTGCGTGAGCTGCCAGTTCAATTTTGATCGCTCAAAAGTTGCGGGATCCTGCGGGTCCGGCACCTGATCATTGGCAAAATCAAAGTCCTTGAACTCCTGCTTGCGGCCTTCACGAACGGCTTGCTGCAACGCGGGATCGCCATAGTCAGTGAAAAAAAGAAACGGATTAGGTTCGTCATACTCTTGGCCCATGAAGAGAAGAGGCGTCTCTGAAGCAAGCAGCAGCAGCGCAGCCGCAAGCATTCGTGCGCCGCGGGGAATGAGCGCAGTCAGCCTCTCGCCTTTGGCGCGATTGCCTACCTGGTCATGGTTCTGAATGCAGATCACATGCGCGGCAGCGGGCATGTCGGCGCTGCTGGTGCCGCGCGGACGGCCGCCCCAGAACTGGAATGGCTCACCCTGAAAGACAAAGCCGTGCGTGAGGGCCTGGGCAATCTGCTCCGGGCGGCCAAAATCCTGATAATAGCCTTTGCGCTCGCCGGTGAAGAACGCGTGGATGGCGTGATGGAAATCGTCACTCCAGATTGCGTCCAGGCCAAAGCCTCCGGCGTCAACGGGACGGACCATCTTGGCATCGTTCTCGTCGGTTTCCGCAATGACACAAATCTGGCGGCCGAGTTCTGACAGCCAGCGCAGCGACATCGGATTTGATCTCGGCCAAAATGTGTCGCGGTGAATCGTCCTTGATGGTTTGCACTGCATCAAGACGCAGTCCGTCCATGTGATACTCACGCACCCAGTAGAGTGCGTTCTCAGCAAAGTAACGGCGGACACCTTCGCAACCGGGCTGATCGAAGTTTATGGCTTCACCCCATGGCGTTTGATGTTTATCGGTAAAGTACGGGCCGAAGAGCCGCAGGTAATTACCTTCATTGCCAAGATGGTTGTAAACCACGTCAAGAATCACGGCCATGCCGGTTGCGTGCGCTGCATTGACCAGCCGCTTCAGTCCGTCGGGACCGCCATAACTGGCCTGCACGGCGTAGGGCGAGACACCGTCATAACCCCAATTGCGTGTGCCGGGAAAAGCGGCGACCGGCATGATTTCCATCACGGTGCACGCCAAGCTTTTTCAGGTAAGGCAGCTTGGCGATCGCTGCATCGAACGTGCCTTCCGGCGTGAACGTGCCGATGTGGAGTTCGTAAATCACGTAGTCGCGCAGAGGAAGGCCGCGCCAGGCGGAGTCAGTCCAGACAAATTTTTCAGGATCGATGATTTCGGTTGGGCCGTGCGCACTTTCCGGCAGCAGGCGGGAAACGGGATCCGGCACCGGCTTATTGTCGTCAACGATGTAAAAGTATTTGTCGCCGGGGCGGGCAAAGGCATTCAGGGAAAAGTAACCGTCCGAAGATTGCATTGGCCAATCCTGCGAGCCGTGCTCGTTGATCAGGCGCAAAGTCACCGAGTTTGCTGACGGAGCCCAGATGCGGAAGTCGCAGCTGTCGCCGGCGAGATTGGCGCCGAGCGTATTGATCGCTTTGGCAGACATAACGTTGCTAAGTGTGCGCGTGGTCACGTATGTTGAGAAGGACTCGATACCCTTTAGGATGCATCCACAGAATAAGCCAGAGTTGATTTTAGCTTCGTCTTCGCCGCGGCGGCAGGAGTTGTTGCGCGAAATCGGAATTCCGTTTCAAGTGCATGCCGCGAACATCGATGAAGACCAGATAGCCGGCGAAGCGCCAATCGACTATGCGCTGCGTCTAGCGCGAGAGAAAGCGCAGGCCGTGGCGACGCATTATCCGCAAAGCTACGTTCTAGGCGCGGACACGATTGTTGTGGTGGATGCTGAAGTTCTGGGCAAGCCTAGAGATCGAGGCGATGCGGTACGCATGTTACGGCTGCTCTCCGGACGCGGCCATGAAGTGATCACCGCAGTGAGCTTGGTTGCGCCGGGCACGGTTGCACCGGGCACGCTCGCGGAGACGCGTGCCAGCACAACGAAGGTTTACTTCCGTGAACTGGCCGAAGACGAGATCCAACGATATGTCGCCGGTGGTGAACCGATGGACAAGGCCGGAGCATACGCCATCCAAGGCGGCGCTTCGCGCTGGGCCGACCGCATCGAGGGGGAATTTTCCAATGTGGTGGGATTGCCTCTGTCTTTGGTGACAGAAATGTTAATAACTACCGGGTTAATAAAACGCTGATTATTTCTTTTCGACTGGCGCAGCGGCACCCTGCTCGCCATCTTTCATTGCGCCTTTGAAATTCTTGATTGCGTCGCCCAGGCCTTTGCCCAGATCGCCCAGCTTGCTCGGACCAAAGAATATCAATGCGATGACCAAAATGATCAGAAGTTCGGGTACACCAAGTTTTCCACCAAACATTGTTTTGCTCCATCCAGGAACGCCGTGACGCAGGCTTCCATGGCTATGTGGTTATTAGTTTCAAGAAGAATTGTAGGTCAACAAAACAGGGGAGTCAAAGAAACATTGAAAACTAAGGACTTTATTGCCCACTGTCTTAAGTTCTTTAATAAATCCTTATGATTCAGAGAGATCGGATCAACCCTGCCAGTAGGGCAGTGCGCCGGGGAAGCTCATGGATTACGACGGATTCATTAGAAGCATGGGCCCCTTCGCCCAGCGCGCCCAGGCCGTCGAGCGTGGGAATGCCCAGTGCTGAGGTAAAGTTGCCGTCCGAGCCGCCGCCGGTGGCCGACTCCTCGATTTTCATGCCGATGCTGTTGGCGATCTCGCGGGCAATGCCGAACAACCGAACCGTGCCTTCCGTACGCTCCATGGGCGGGCGGTTCATGCCACCGCTGATTTCGATGGAGCATTCAGCATTAAAAGGCGTTAGGGCGGCAAATTTCCGTTCCAGAAGAGCAGCATCGGCGGCATGAACAACGCGCAAATCGACCTCGGCCCAGGCTTCAGCCGCCACCACGTTACTGCGCGTGCCACCCTGAACCACGCCGGGATTCACCGTGATGCCCCGACTCGGATCAGTGAATTTGACGATTTCAAGAAGCTGGCGCGCCAGTTCAACAATGGCGCTTTGGCCTTTTTCAAAATCCACGCCGGAATGGGACGCCCGGCCGCGCACGCGAATAGTGATGTCACCCACGCCCTTACGCGATGTTTTCAGATGGCCTTGCGGCCCCTGGGAAGGCTCCAGCACCAGCACAGCTTCGCAATTTTTAGCGGTGGCTTCAACTACCGGGCGTCCGGTGGTGCTGCCCACTTCTTCATCGGTATCAAGCAGGATCGTTACCGGGCGAACCCCCTCATGTCCTGCGGCCCTAAGCGCCTGCAAGGCGAAAATCATCATGGCGATTCCAGCCTTCATGTCATAGACGCCAGGACCGAACGCGCGGCCCGCTTCCATGCGGAAAGGCATTTTGGCCAGCGTGCCCATCGGCCAGACGGTATCAAAGTGTCCCAGGAGAAGCACAGGCTTGCCGGAACTGCCGGCAAATTCAATTTTCAAGTGATTGCCGGCTTCTGCCTGGGGATAAAAAGTTACCTGGCCGCCAAGACGCTCAAATTCCTCCGCCAGAAAAGATCCCATACCATCCACAGCCGCTTTGTCGTCGCTGGGCGATTCGATCTCAACCATGCGCCGGAGCAGAGACAGCATTTCGCCTTCATGCTGCTGGCAGAACGCGAGGTGAGCGGATGCGGATTGACTGTCGGCTTTGATTGTCATATTCGGCCTTGAATGGTCATATCGAATGATAAGCGGGTTTCTGCCGATCAGTGTAATCAGTGCAAATCAGTGGTAGAGTTCAGCGCTTTCCTTTGCGTGCCTTCGTGTCCTTTGTGGTTAAAGGTTTTTGGTTTTCCCGATGTCCCGATCTTCCCTAAGATGCGCTTTGCTCCACTTCTTCCGGCTCAAAATTCACCTTGGCCACGTTGCTCATCGCCACTTGTAGAACATAGGTCAACTTTGTGGCCACTTTTTCTTCCAGTGTGCCATCCACCAGCCCTTGCGCTGTTTTGTTAAGCGCCACCTGGATTGAGTTCGCATCGTCCAGCGCCGGCAGGCTGAACTTCGTCGGACGCGCCGCCTCCATCGCCAGGTGCATATTGCAATACTTCTGCCCTCGTACCTTCGGCGCCCGGCAGGGCTTCCCGCCGCTTCTGGGATACTGGCATCGCGGCGCTCGGTTCGCCTTCTCCAGATTGTCCCGCAGCATTGTGAACACATCGTGCCGCTCGCCATCCGCCAGCTTGGCCGCCGCCTCTATCGCCGGATTTTGCTCCAGCAACTTCTGGCATGCGGTAAACGTCTCTCCCAGTTGCGTAAACAGCCGCGCTGCCTCGGTTGAGGGCCATTGTTCCTTCAGCTCTTCTTCCTGTTCCCGCCGCCTGCGCTCTTTCTGCATATTGAACATCCGGTCCATGTCCTCGCCGGTTTTCACCGTCTCATACCACAGCCGCTGTTCTTCTTCAGTAAACCCGTTACAGTTCTCTTCCGATTTCGGCATATACGCTCCTCAACTTTCAATTGATCGTCTTTTTCCGATCAGTGTCATCAGTGCAAATCAGTGGTATGAATCTCCCCACCCGGCCTTTTTCCAGCTTTTGTTGCAAACAAAGCATTTCTTCCATTCGACGCTTGCGTGACGCCTGCGTGACCCTTGGGCGACGCTTGGGCCACCCTTGGGCCACCCAAGGGTGGCCCAACCCGGACCCAGACCCAATCCCGAACTCGATTGTGGAGCGCAGGCGCCCCCGCCTGCGGGGATGAGATATTTTTCCCGATCACCAGATCTTCCAATCACGCACGATCACCGATGCCTTGCAACCTCTCAGCCGTCGGCTGATGGGTCGTAGCCCAAAAACACGAACACCCGGCCCAAAGGCCGGGTGTTGTCCACACGGAAATATAGCGAAGTCACTGCTGCTTGTCAAGTGATAGTTGGGTCAGCTTGAAAAACGAACTAGACATTTTGGCGCGAACCTTTATCTCCCGGCAATTTGTGCCGGGGTTTCTGGAGAGCGCACGGCTTTAAAAGTCGTAAAGATCGCAAACGCCTTGCAGTGGGTTTGCCAAAAGAAACGAACGCCCAAGCAACGACTGCCAAAGCGACGACGATACTGCGATGGCGCCGGCCAATCCAAGCGCCAGAGGCGCGACCACAAGTTAGCCCAGCACGGCCCGAGGCGCGCTTGGCGCGCTGAAGGGGCAAGTGCTGGGAATGGATTGAAGAAAAAATTGAGCGCCGTAGGTGCGGCACAGGTCCCGACAATGTTTCTTACACCATGCTGATTCAGGAATTCTCTCCAAATGGCTCTGCTCAGTTCCGCAGCTTAGGTCCGTTTGATTGTCGCGAACCACGCAGGTGCGCCGTCATCGTGGAATCTCGTCTGAATCCGGTCTGGTTCAATGGCGGCGACATTCCATCCATTGCCGGGGTTGAACGCCGCTCTCAGTTCTTCCTGACTGATGGGGTGCGGGCCAGTCTCAGGCCCATCGTTACTGAAACACAAAATATAAAGAGTTCCATCGTGCTCGGTCACCTTCGCCAGACTCGCCGCGTATCGTGTTCTCTCGTCGTCGTCGAAGGTGTGAAACAGTCCGCAGTCCAGCACCGTCTTGAAACTGCGCCCCAGGCGCTCCAACTGGAGCGCGTCAGCCGCAGCGAACTCGACGTCGATCGTCGATCCCACTGTAGCTGCCTTCTCCCGTGCGATCGCCAGTGCCGTCTCAGCAACGTCAACGCCCAGAACCGACAATCCGAGCGAGGCGACGTGAAGAGCGTTCTCGCCGGTGCCGCAGCCCGCGTCGAGCACCGCTCCGGCGAACGCGCCTTCGGATGCCAAACGCACGATTGCCGGCTGCGGCCGGCCAATATCCCAGGGCGCAGGGCCATCCTGGTAGGACGCATCCCAGGGCTGTCCCGCCATACGTTCGTGACTGGTTGGGCACCGGCCACTCAACGGATCGTCAGCGCGGCTTCCTGACCTGATCGGACATCTCCGTCCTTTTCCTGCAAGTGATTATGCCACCTCAATTGTGGCACGCCCGATCCACAGATCCAAGAAACAGAGAACGACGGAATGCCTACTGCTTCTGGTGCGGACCGGATTTTCGTAAACAGCGGGTGGTCCTCCTGTACCCGAATCTTCCCTTTCGCGTCTTTGCGCGGTGGGATTTTGATCCGCGTTCATCCGCGCAAATCCGTAGTAAGCGCCTTCCGGTCATCCGATCTCCGACCACGCGCGCTGTTTCCTTCGTAGTGGCCACTTTAATTGTAGTGTTGCCAGTGACGCTCGCTGTGGCACTCAGCTCACCCACCCCTTTCACGCTTCCATCGAAACATAGCTGGCATCTGGATCAGCTTCTTCCGGCAACTGCTGCTCTTTGGCCGGCGATGCGAGATAGTCGCTCCAGGAGGGAAATTCTGACTGCCTTGCCTCGAGCATCTGCCGTGACGATCCGGCCGGCGCGGTCAGAAAGGCCAAAAATTTTTCCTGCACATGAAGATCAGCGTTGGCCGCGTCGAGCCAGAGAAACTGTCCACCTTCGTTTACTTCCAGGAACCACCACCGGTCCTGATTGTCGATAGCGAAGTCAAAGCTGCCGCAGGCGAGACCAGACCTCTCTGCAAATGCCAGCACGGATTTTTCAACCTCCGGCGGCGTGATGATGGGTTCTACTCTCACTAAGCCTTGCGTGGCGTCCCCGCGCCAGTCGAGTGTTCCCTTGGGGCTGTGGAGAGAATAGGAATAGACTGCTGCGCCCAGCAGCACCATGCGTACGTCAAACTTCTTGACTACCAACTCCTGGTAGATGGCGGGCGCGTAGGTGAGTACTTCGTCGCTGGGCAGCTTGTCTGCGCTGAGTTCAAAGGTCTCCGTAACCACAATCGGGCCGCCCAGCTCTTTTTCCCAGATGTGCGTGGAGAAGCATTTGCAGATCATCCGTTGAGGATTGTCGCGAAAATACTCTCGCACGGCTTGCGGCGAGTTGGTCATCAAAGTCCTGGGCACGTTCATGCCGCAGGCGCGGGCCAGCACGAGCTGGACGGATTTATTGTTGATGAAGCGCGAAGCCGCATACTTGTTGACCACGCGCACCGGCAAGGTTTCAAGAAGATACATCAGAGAGTCATAAAATGAGCGATATTCATTGGCGGCAAACTTCGCGTCTTCAGGGGCTGTTTGTGGATTGGGCTTGGGTTCCACTGGCCGGCGAATCCAAATCACGTCGCCGGGCTCAACCAAATGACTGCCGAGTTTGAGCTGCGTATCCGCGAGCAAAGAGATGGCCGCCTGTTTGGCCTCCGTCCATCCCAGGCCCGCCCAGCAGGCCACGGAGTATCCAGCTTGCTCCAGCGCCCACTTCAACGGGGCGGTGTGATTTTCATTCTCCGGGGCGGTGATCAATATCTTCATCGGATGACTTCTTCTTTCCTCTCAAGCTGCGCCGGACGGGCGTGATTTGACACCCGTCCGCACAGGATTGGATTAGGATTCGCCAACGTCACCGTCTTTGCTGATTCATGATCGAACAAGCATACGGTCACGGGTGTGAATGCCGCCGCTCACGTGGGGCGAACGCCCACGCAAGCTTCGGATTAACTTGTCTTATCTCCATCGCAGCCGACCATTCCCGGACGGGGGATGGTGCATACGCTGAGCAGCGTCGAGATACCGCCGATCACATGGTCGGTTTCGCTAGGCGTCAACTCTTTTGCGCCCCGGCGGCCCAGTACTCTATTGTCATTGTTCATATGCTTTCTCCTTTCGTGTCAGCCATTGTTGAAGTTAGCCCACGGTGTCGCAGTCTTTTCCGCCAACGGGATTCCAGGAACAGATCGTCAAAGTGTTGATGTTGCCGGTGACGTGGTCAACTTCCTCCGGGGTCAGTTCGCGCGCGTTCTGGCGGCTCAGAACTCTATTGTTTTCGTTCATGCTCTTTTCCTTTCTTTGGTGCATATGCGATTGTGCCGCTGGATGCGGCACTTCCCATTTAAGATAGCGAGTGAACGGTATCACTGCGGCTATCGCCATCGGCGGAGCCGGTGACGGTGATCGTGGACAATGGCACCGTTGAAACGGTGGTTTGGACTGCGCCAGGCTCGTTGACTGTGTTTCCATGACGCTAGCTCACACGCGAGCCCAGGTGCCCGAGATATATGAGTTTATCCAGCCATGCTCGCTCAGTTCAAAGGAATTGGAGAAGCAGAGAAGCAGGTAGTTCTAATTTGGGAATCAGGACACTACAGAGACGCGAACCATCCTTAGCCGCCTTGCGTTCAGTTGGGCTCTCCGTCAGTCGGCGGACCGTAATCCGGCTTGGGCAGCAGACGGTCGCGGTCATAAGGCGGGTCTTCGTGCGGGGGAATGGGATCGTTGGGCCAATCCTTCTGCCACTGCCGACGCCATTCTTGGTCCGCGTAATACTTGAGGAAGAGCTGCATATCTTCCTCGCTGTAACTGCCGAGCAGTTCCATGTGCCACGCGGAACCCGCAACCAGCGGCATTGCCTTTGTTTCTTCTCGCAGGGAATCAGTCCACAGATGGGTATAGAGTTCGCGGTCGCTGAGATGATCTGTCTGTGATATGAACACATGAAGCAAGGCGAGCTTTTGAATTATCTCCCAGAGTTTTGCCGTCAACTCCTCATCATCCTTGAGCGAATCCGGCGGTGGGAGTGAGACGCCCGCGTTCTCAAGTTGCTGGAAGTTGGTCGTCCACGGAGCTTCCTCGTAGTCCACCACGTGTTTCCAGAATCCTTCTTCCACTTCTCACCTCGGCCGGGTAGTCGTCCAGGCTGCCCACCTCCATCTGGCCACCACAAAGCTCTTCTGCGCGGCGTTTCAAATTCGTTTTCGATTCTCTCTTCCGGGATTCTCTTTTCCTGGTCGTCCTCAGCTTTGGGTTTTGCCACGATTACCTCCCGCACGGCCGACGGCACACTAGTCCGTGCCTGCCCGCGCAGCCCCCGCTCCAGCAGTGGAAAATACGCGCCAATCCTACACGAGGCTGGGCCGGCCTTCTACTCGGCACATCTGATAAATCTGCCCTTTTCTCCGAGTCTCCGCGCCTCCGTGGTAAGGTTTGCCCGCTCTTGCGCAAGAGTTCAGATCCGCGAGCATCCGCGGAAATCCGCGGTAGCGCCTTCCGATTCACCTGATCTGAATGAATCTGAGACTTTCCTTCATGTCTCCGCTGAGATACGGATCTGATTAGATTCCACAGGCAGTGGCCGCCCGCCAGAGCAAGAGCGGCGGCGTCAGTGCAGGATTCCCAGCTTCTCCATCGGCCAATAGCCAAAGACGGCTTTGCCATAAACATAGCTCCGCAGTATCGGACCGAATTCGCGGCTATCATTGGACATCGACCGATGGTCGCCCAGCACGAAGTATGAGTTGTTCGGCACCACAATCTCAGAATACGATCTCGCATCCAGGTAGTCGGAAGGCACATAGGACTCTGGCAATTGCTCGCCATTCACATAGACATGTCCGTAAGAGATGTGGATGTGGTCGCCGGGCAACCCAATCACCCGTTTGATAAAGCTCTTGCGCGTGTCGCGCGGATAACGAAACACAATAATGTCGCCGCGCTCAATGTTCTCCAGCCGATAAACCAGCTTATTGATGACAATGCGCTCCTGGTCTTCCAGACCCGGCTCCATGCTGCCGCCTTCCACCTTTACCGGCTGATAAACAAACACAATAATGAAGAATGAAATCAATATGCACAGGACCAGGTCGCGCATCCACATGCCGAAGGTGCGCAGGCCGCTGGTTCCCGGCGCAGGTGCGGCTGGCTCCGTCTGGACCTGTATTGTTTCGTTCTCTGGCGTCTCCACTTGTGTTCAGCTCCCGTTTCCTGATTATACGTAGGTTGGCCGGTCTGGTCGCTATTTCAACGACTTCCTATTCTGGAGTAAAATAAGCGTGATATGAAGCATTTTCTAGGTGTGCTCGCTATTCTTCTTGCTGCTGGCATGACGCATGCGCAATTCGTCAATCAGGCGGCTGAGGTTCCCGCATTCCATCCCGCCGCTCCCAAGGCAGGCACTGAACTTCCGCCCATTCTCACGCAGAAGCAACTGGCGGAATCCGGCATGATCTCCCCGGCCCAGATTGCTTCGTATAAAGCTGCTGCCAAAGCCAGTTCTGTTGTTTACCAGATGCCCTGCTATTGCTATTGCGATCGCAACCATGGGCATGCCAGCCTGCGCAGCTGTTTTGAAAGTACGCACGGCGCTAATTGCAGCACCTGCATGCAGGAATCTCTTTACTCGTATCGGCAGTCTCAAAAAGGCTGGTCGGCTAAAATGATTCGCGATGGCATCATGCGCGGTGATTTCAAGTTACTGGATCTTCAAAATCCGGAGCCGGTAAAGTAATTTTTGCACACTGTTTGGTGCAGTTGACGCGTCCGCTTTTTCTGCGTATAAAGGGCTGCACCCCTGAGCAGCTCTGTCGCTGGTGGGATAGCTGATTCTTCCGATTTCCACAGCCTTTTTTCATCGCTATTCCGACCCGGGCCGCAAGGAAACAATAGAATGAAGAAGAAACTGGCAGGAAGTGTTAAACGTTCGCCTGCTAAACCATTACAACTAAAAGCCATTAGGAATAGAACGACGATGCCTGGGAAGAAACCACCTGCCCCGCCGCAAAAATCGACCTTCAGGGAAGATCCGGGTTTTGCACAGGCTGTGCAAAACTATGAAGCCGCTACCAAGGCCATGCAGGAGCACAAATTCGAGAAAGCTAAAGGCCTGCTGGAGAAGATTCTTGCCGCCGGCCAGCGCGAACTCATGGATCGCGCCCGCGTCCATCTCAATCTTTGTAACCAGCAGCTTGCCGGCTCTTCCACCAGCTTCAAGACTCATGAAGAGCACTTCGACTATGCGGTTTCTCTCATGAATAGTGGTCAGTTCGATCAGGCCCGCAGCCACATTGAGAAAATCCTGAAGACGAATCCCAAGGCCGACTTCGCCTACTACGGCATGGCCGTGGTTGACTGCCTCACTGGTCAGGTGGAAAGCTCTCTCAAGAATCTGGGCGAATCCATCCGCCTGAATCCCCAGAACCGCTTCCAGGCCCGCAACGATTCAGACTTCCAGAATATGGCCGATGATCCTCGCTTTACTGAATTGCTCTATCCTGAGCCCGCGGATCTTCCGGCTTCCACCCCCGATCAAAGGAAGCGCTAACGCAACGCGCATGCCGTCGCCAGCAGAGCAGAATCGCGGCCGCTCACCCCGCGGCATTCGTGTTGTTGCCATCGGTGGCGGCACCGGTCTTTCCACTCTTCTTAAAGGCCTGAAGCAATATACCGTGCGCGCTGGTGAAATCGCGCCAGAAACCCCTTTCATCTCTGATCTCACCGCGCTGGTCACCGTAAGTGACGACGGCGGTTCCAGTGGCCGCCTGCGCCGTGAACTGGGCATGCTACCGCCGGGCGACGTTCGCAATTGCCTCGTCGCGCTCTCCGAAGACGAAAATTTTCTTTCCAAACTCTTCCAGTATCGTTTCTCCAGTTCCGGGGACCTTGAAGGACACAATTTCGGAAATCTTTTTCTGGCCGCGCTCACCGCCATGACGGGCGACTTCGCCGTCGCGGTCCAGCAGGCATCGGAAATCCTGGCCACCCGCGGACACATTCTTCCCGCCACGTCGGCCAATGTTCAGCTTAAAGCTCTCATGGATGACGGTTCGCACGTGCTGGGTGAAACCAACATCAATGCCAGCCAGCATCGCATTGTCGAACTGCAGATGGTGCCGGCCAATCCTGAGCCGCTGCCGCAGGCGCTTGCCGCCATCGCGGCCGCCGACGTCATTACCATGGGCCCGGGTTCACTCTTCACCAGCCTGGTTACCAATCTGCTGGTGCGCGGCATTCCTGAGGCGATCGCTGCCTCGCCTGCCGTTAAAGTTTTTATCTGCAACCTGATGACTGAGGCCAATGAAAGCCTCCACATGAAGGCATCAGATCACATCAAGGCGATTTACGGCCACTCTCCGAGCAGGATTTTTGACTATGCTCTGGTGAATACCGCCCCGGTTTCAGCCAGCATGAGAGAGCGCTATGCGGAAGAGCACGCTGGCCAGGTGGAAGCCGATATTCCCGCCATGGAAGAACTGGGCGTGAAATGTATTGCTGGAAACTTTGTCATGGAAAGCCATTATGCCCGCCACGCCACGGACCGCCTGTGCCGGGAACTGCTGCTTCTGGCAAATTCGACGCGCTACGCCTCCGGAGCGGCCCCGCAGGCTTTAAGATGATGGCTTGATGCGTAACCATAAAATCAACGGCGCGCACAATTTCGCCATCGTGATTATGGCCGCTGGCAAAGGTACCCGTCTCAAATCCAGACGCGCCAAAGTGCTGCATGAGATTGGCGGCCAGCCGCTGCTGGCGCATGTCATCAAGGCCGCAAAGCAGATCGTTCCCGCCGAACACATTTATGTGATCGTCGGCCATCAGGCGGAAAACGTGCGTGCGGCCGTTGAGCCTCTGGGCGTCAACTTTGTTTTGCAGGCCGAGCAGCGTGGCACCGGACACGCCATCATGTGCGCGCGAGAAAAAATCGCCTCATACCAGAACATTCTGGTGCTCTCCGGTGATGTGCCTTTGATCCGCCCTGAAACCATTGCGCGTTTGCGCGACTTTCATCTCAATAAAAAAGCCGCCATGACGATTCTTACCGCCGCGCCCATCGATCCCTTCGGTTACGGACGTGTCATTCGCGCCGGTTCGAGAAGTGATCGCGTGAAAGCTATCGTCGAGCAGAAGGCTCTTAGCAAGTCGCAGCAGAAAGAGCGCGAGATCAATTCCGGAATCTACGCCTTCGCCACCAAGCCTCTGTTTGCCAATATCGATCGCCTCAGCACGGACAATGCGCACCGCGAGCTTTACCTCACTGACATGGCAGCGTTGCTGGTAAAAAGCAAGGCTACGGTGCTCGCGCTGAAGGCTTCCGATGCTGCTGAAGTTCTGGGCGCCAACACCCTGGCTGAACTGTCATCGCTGGATGCCGCCATGCGCGCGCGCAAATGCGCCGATCTCATGGCCGCCGGCGTCAGTATCTACCGCCCGGAAACCTGCGTGATTGATGCCGATGTTGAAATAGGCGCGGACACAATTCTTGAGCCATTTGTTCAGATTCTTGGCCGGACGCGCATCGGCTCGGATTGCCGTATCCGCTCCTTCAGCGTCATCAGCGATTCCCGGATTGCAGACAATGTGTTGCTCCGGCCCGGTTGCATTATTGACCAGTCAACCATCGCCGCTGGCGCGCAACTTGGCCCCTACGCGCATGTGCGGCCGGGCAGTGAAATCGGTGAAGGCGCGCATGTGGGCAACTTTGTGGAAACTAAAAAGACCCGCATGGGCCGCGGCTCCAAAGCCAACCATCTCACGTATCTTGGCGATTCTGACATCGGCTCGGGCGTTAATGTGGGTGCGGGAACCATCACCTGCAATTACGATGGCGTTGACAAGCACTCGACCATTATTGAAGATGGTGCTTTCATCGGCAGCGATTCCACTCTGGTAGCGCCGGTTCGCATTGGCAAAGGCGCATATGTAGCCGCCGGTTCAACCATCACACAGGACGTTCCTGCCGACGCTCTGGCCCTGGGCCGCAGCCGCCAGATCATAAAGGAATCCTGGGCTCGCCAGCGGCGGGACGAACGGGCCAAAGCCAAGGCCGGAAAGTAATGCAGGAACAGTGTTCCTTTGACTTTATTGCCTACCAAATCGGGTGCTCATGCGTCTGATCACCTAGACATTTGATAGGTAACACACCTGCGCTTTACCACTTCAGGAGGAATTGAATGCGTCGCTTGTTTTTCGTAGTTTTCTTGTGCCTGTCTACGGTTGCTCTTTCGCAACAGAGAGGTCCCTCAGGGGATCTGCCCAAGCTGGAGCACTTGAGCGCTGATCAGGTAAATCCGCAGATTGACCCCTGCACGGATTTCTACCAGTATTCGTGCAGCAAATTTTTTGCCGCCAATCCCATCCCTCCAGACCGGGCGAGCTGGGGTGTCGCCGGTCCGTTGCAGCAGTGGAATGAGACAGTGATGCGCCAGTCGCTGGAAGCGGCCGCAGCCAAAAAACAGGGGCGCACTGCCGTGGAGCAGAAAATTGGCGACTACTGGACCAGTTGCATGGATGAGAGCGCGGTTGAAACCTCCTCTGTAAAGGCGTTTCAGTCGGAACTGAAGCGCATTGACGATCTCAAGCAGAAATCCCAATTGGTTGACCAGCTCGCCCACCAGCATTCCACTATCGGAAGCGCGTGGGCCGCCGAAGACAATGCCACGTTCGCTCCTTTATTCGGCTTGTCTGCCATACAGGATTATGACGATGCGCAGAAGACCGTGGCTCAATTTGACCAGGGCGGCTTCGCGCTGCCCGGACGCGATTTCTATTCCAAAGACGACGCCAAGTCCCAGGAGATACGCAAGCAGTACGTGGCGCATATCGCCAACATGCTGAAGCTCAGCGGAGAATCCCAGTCACAGGCCACCGCCGACGCCGCTGTCGTAATGCAGATTGAAACCGAACTGGCCAACGCCGCCATGGACGTGGTGAAACGCCGCGATCCCAAGAACATTAATAACAAGATGACGCTGGCGCAGATTCAGAAGCTGGCGCCCTCTTTCGACTGGCAGCGCTACCTCACCCTGGTGCATGCGCCCGCGCAGCAGACATTTCTGGTAACCTCGCCCGATTTCTTCCGCGGCCTGGACCACGCAATTCAACAGCATCCGCTGGCCCACTGGAAGGTCTATCTCAAATGGCAGTTGGCGCACGAATCAGCGCCTTACCTGGGCAAGGCATTCGTCAATGAAAATTTTAATTTCTTCGCGCACACCCTGGCCGGCACGCCGGAGCTTTCGCCACGGTGGCGGCGTTGCGTTCACTCCGCTGATGACGCCCTGGGCGAAGCCCTGGGCCAGGCCTATGTTGCCCGCGCCTTCCCCGCGGACAGCAAAGAGCGCGTGCTGCGGATCGTGAAAGCCATTGAAGGCGCCCTGGACCAGGACATCACCAATCTGACCTGGATGACCGACTCCACCAAGAAGCAGGCCAGCGGCAAGCTCCATTCCATTCTGGATAAAGTTGGCTATCCCGACAAATGGCGCGACTATTCCGCTCTGGAAATCAAGCCGGACAACTATCTGGAGAACGTACACCGTGCGACGGCTTTTGAGTTCAATCGCTGGCTGCAGAAAATTGGCAAGCCCATTGACCGTCACGACTGGACCATGACTCCGCCTACGATCAACGCTTACTATGATCCTCAATTCAATACCATCAACTTCCCCGCCGGAATTTTGCAGCCGCCATTTTTCTCGAGCGATGCAGACGACGCCACCAACTTCGGCGCCGAAGGCTCGGTAATCGGACATGAAATCACCCATGGCTTTGACGATCAGGGCCGCAAGTTTGACGACAAGGGCAATCTCCACGACTGGTGGACCGCCGAAGACGCAAAGAATTACGATGAGCGCGGCAAATGCATCTCCGACGAATATACTCAGGAAATTCCCGAGGCCGGCGTGAAGCAGAACGGGCTTCTTACCCAGGGTGAAGACACGGCTGACAATGGCGGCATCTACCTGGCTCTCATCGGCCTGGACAATACGCTGAAGCAGCAGGGAAAAACGCTTGAAACCAAGGGCGACGATGGCCTGACTGAGATCCAGCGTTTTTTTCTCTCATTCGCCAATAATTGGTGTTCCCAGTTGCGTCCGGAAGTCATGCGTACAATCATTCTCACCAATCCTCACTCGATGCCCAAATACCGGGTGAATAACACCATCGCCAACATGCCGGAGTTCGCCAAAGCGTTCGGATGTGCCAAAGGAAAACCTCTGGTGCATGAAAACGCGTGCCGCGTCTGGTAAGAGTCGCGCGGGTCCCTCAGTTTGCCCGGGTCGGCGTCAGCTCTCGATTTTGACGCCACCCGGTAACAGACTTCGCCATCTCACTACTTACAGTGAGAGGTGGCGTATGGCAGACCGCAAAGGACCAAAGGAAGTTTCTGTCTTGAGTCGGCAATCGGGTAAGCAGCCGTCAGATAAGCAAATGTCGGAGAAAAGTCCGAACCCGCATGGCGAAAGCAAGATCCTTGAGATGCCCGTTCGGACGCAGCAGCGCAATGAAACCACCGGCAAGAATGTTCCCCAGGTTCCCAATACGATTGGCGGCAACCTCAATCCATCCGTCGCGCATGACTTTGAGAACCGTGTGAGGAATCCCAAAGCTGCCGCGGACAAACGCTCTCGCCCAAGCAAGCCCGTGACGGAATTCAAACGCAAAGACGCCTGACGCCGTCCGCCCGCGCCCCGATAGCTTAAGCTGAAACGGCTTGTTAAACTATCGCCGATGTCGGCGTCTAAGCGCGTATCTAAAAACTTTGAAGCAGCGCTGGAGCGCACCGCCGATCGCCTGCGCTGGGTTATCGCGCGCATACCGTTTGACTCCGCCAAAATCTGGGGCAAGCGCGGACAATTGAAAGTTCAAGGCGAGATCAACGGCTTCGCTTTCTCCGCCACTCTGTTTCCCGATGGCCAGGGCCATCACTTCTTCATCGTCAATAAGAAAATGCTTTCTGGCGGGAAGACTGCGGCGGGACTCACAGCAAAATTTCGGCTTCAGCCAGACACAACTCCGCGCATCACCGTTTCACCGTCGGCAGAGCTGTTGCGTGAACTAGGTCAGTCAAAACGGCTGCTGAAGTTCTTTGAATCGTTGAATCCATCGCGACGGAATGACATTGCCAAGTGGGTTGCAGAGCCGAAAGGTGAAGAGTCTCGCCGCGGTCGTGCGCTGCAAATTGCCGAGCGCTTGATGGAAACCATGGAAGCCGAACGCGAGTTGCCTCCCATCATGCAGGTGGCTTTCCGCCGGAATCCTCGAGCCGCCGAACAATGGCAGCGCATGTCGCCGTCGCATCGTCGCGCACATCTTTTTGCTATTTTCTATTACCGCACTCCTGAAGGGCGAGCCAGTCGCGTACAGAAATGTATGAAAGAGATGTTGGAGAGAGCAGAAAAGGCTGGCGTCCGCAAAGGTGCGAACTGAATCCAACTCACAAGAATTCTTAGCGGCTGCCGGAGTGGTCTTCTGCCACCACCGCGATTCCTGCCTCATCCGCAATAGTGATTACCTTGTCGCCATCCAGAAAAAGGCATTTTCCGGCATCGATGGCCAGGCATGTTGCTCCAGCTTGCGCCATGGTCTCAATGGTCTTCAGGCCGATTACCGGCACGTCAAAGCGCATGTCCTGATTTGGCTTGGCGACTTTTACCACCGTCAGTTTGCGGCTGAGCATTGAGTCGCCGTCCGTAGCCGCGCTCTTCATCAGCTCACCCGCCCGGATGATCGTAGCGTCCGTGCCTTCCATGGCTTCCAGGGCCACGCAGGCAGCTTCAGCAATTACGACCGTCTGCCCAATGTCATACTGCGCCAGATGGCGCGCCACGCGGCGTCCGTACTCGATATCCTTCTGCTCAGCTTCGCTCGGCCTGCGTCTTGAGAGTATTCCTGGCCTGGCCAGCAGGGGCTCCAGGTAGGAAGTGGAACTGATCAGGTGAATACCTTCATCTTCCAGAACCTTGGCCACCGCCCCGATCAAAGAATCCGTGTTGCGCGTTCCCAGAGACAAAAGCACCTTGGCCAGCCGCCAGTCCGGACGGATGGCAGAAAAGATCTGCTTATGCTTGACCTGGCCCGCCATGATCGCGGTGCTCACGCCTTCACGCTTGAAAATCTCAATGAGTTTGCTGAGCTCGCCCAGAGACATCCAGTGAACGGATGCGGCGCCGCGCGTCTCTATCAGAGGGGAGGTCTCCTCTTTGATGGCCGCCACCACCACCTGTGCGCCCTGAGCGCGGGCCGCATCCAGCAGCAGCAAAGGAAAGCTGCCGTTGCCTGCAATCAATCCGAGTTTTTGCTCCTCTGCCACTCAGGTCAGTGTATCAATTGTCTTGTTGGGCTTTAATTCTTCGGTGGTAAGTACACCTAATCCATTCTTGTCAGCATCTTAACCAAGGAGTAAACATGCGGATAATTCCTGACCAACTAAAAAGCAGAAATTTGGTGCCGTTCAAAAAGCGCCAGGGCAAATACAACATTCCTGGCTTGGCGACGGAGAACCCAATTTCCATGGATCAGGTTGATCCAGATCTTAGCCCTGAAGAGCAGGGATACATTCGCCATTATCTTGGTTATGCAGACGCTCTGCTCAGGAGCGCCGACGAGAGTGCCCCGCCGGAGCTGCAGGAAGGCAAGTTTCAGTTGACTGAAATTGTGATTGAAGAACGCGCCATCGAAGAACAGCCCAGGGAAGAACGGCGTACAGAAGAGCTACTGGTGCAGGTTATGGACGAGCCGGATCCAGGCAGTAAAGACCCTGGCAATGAAGATTCTTCGCATCAGGCTGCTTGAGCTTTCTCTTTTTCTCCCTATTTGATAATTCCACGCTCTGAGGCTTCGATAAATCGCACCAGCATGTCCACGTCTTCTCCGCGGTCGTTTTCCGACCTCAATTTTTCCAGCGCCTGCGTGGTATTCAGCTTGGAATTAAGCAGCACTCGGAATGCGTGATGTATTTTGGCGATACGTTCTTCACTGAATCCCCGGCGTTGTAGCCCTACCGCGTTCAGGCCGTAAGTCCGCACGTCGCGCGGAGAGACACACTTGCAAAAAGGCAGTACATCTTTGGTGACAATGGTCCCCGCGCCGATATAAGAGTGCGCTCCCACCCGCGTGAATTGATGGACCGCGCACAGCGCGCCTACCACGGCCCATTCTTCCACCGTGACGTGTCCGGCCAGCGTGGCCGCATTCACCAGCATGGCGTGATCACCAATCACTGAGTCATGCCCCACATGGACATATGCCATCAGCAGTGTATGGCTCCCTACACTGGTAAGGCCTCCACCTTTGGCCGTGCCTCGGTTCAACGTTACGTATTCCCGGATGACATTGTGGCTGCCAATTTCCAGCCGGGTGTCTTCCCCTTTGTAGCTCAGGTCCTGCGGCTCGCCGCCAATCGCACAAAAAGGAAAAAACCGGTTATACCCTGCGATTCTCGCCGGCCCCTGAATGACCACATGCGACATCAGTTCGCAGTGCTCTCCCAGGTCCACGCCTTCGCCCACTACGCAATAAGGCCCTATCACGCAGGTTGAATGCACCTGCGCCCGGGGATCTATCAATGCCGTGGGATGGATCATTCCGTTGTTTCAGCCGGGGATTCTGAACCTGTCTGCCCGCGCTTCATTGATACCAGTTGCGCGCTCACTGTGCCGTCACACACCACTTTTCCATTCACAAACGCCTTGCCTTCCATGCGAACGGCAATGCGCGACGGGCCTTCTTTCCAACTCAACATCACAACCTCAATGCGAAGCTGGTCGCCGGGAACCACGGGACGGCGAAACCGCGCTTTCTCTATACCCGTGAAAACAATCAATTTGTTGGCACGGTCTTCCACTTCCGTAAGCAGCATGGCTCCGCCGGCCTGCGCCATAGCCTCCACAATCAACACTCCCGGCATGATGGGAAAATCTGGGAAATGTCCGGCAAAGAACGGCTCATTGATAGTCACATTCTTAATGGCAACAATTTTTTTCTTGCGCTGGATCTCTAGCACGCGGTCAATCAACAGAAACGGGTAGCGATGGGGCAGGATGGCCTGGATCTGGTTGATATCGAGTGGGCCGGCCAGGTCCGCGAGTGCTGTAGGCTCGGCTGCGTTCAAATTTGTGGGTTCACTCATTGTGAAGCGCGAATTATAGAGTATTTATCGCCTGGTTGGGAACTTGGCGTGGGCGTGGCGCGCCCATGTTCGGGCAAAACTGCCTTAGCTCTGCATCTACTCTCCTTGGGTACTTTGGTGCTCATCTTTGTCCTTTTCGAGCAGCTACTCTGGTTGCTTGAGAAAATTTCAGAGAGCAGCAACTTGGCTTTTGAATTGCTTTTACCAATGCAAACGTTCTTTAAATTTCCGGTTTCGAGGGCCCCATTCGTCATGAAGTTCCCATCCCTGCATACTCTGAAAATCAGTTTTGCGCTGGTCTCGTCCGCACTCTGCTTGTCTTTGCAAGCTGCCGCCGCCTGTCCTGAGCCGGCCAGCGGCCACCTGGCTATTTGCCAGCCCAGCCCTAACTCCACGATTTATCAGGTCCCTCACATTGAAGTTGCCACTAACCCGACTTCTGGCAGCATCAGCACCATGAAGGTTTATATCGATAACAAACTTATCTTTCAGAATGGCGGCGGCACACTCGATCTGTTTGAGGGCGGCGTGGCCAATGGCACGCATCACCTGGTCGTCAATGCCTGGGATGACTTTGGCCGGCTCTATCAGGCTTCGGAAAACTTCAGCGTTACCGGCAACCTGCCCTTTACCTGCCCGGTTACTGGCGTGGGAGTTCGCATCTGCGCGCCGGCCACCGGTTCCGTTGTCTCACAGAACCTGGGATTCTCTGCCGGATTTAAGGGCAACACTGCCATAAAATTCGTTCGGGCTTATCTGGACAGTACTGACGTTTTCGATTTCGCGCCCGCTTCCGGCCAGACCAGCATTGTTGCTGGCGGCGTGAATGCCGCGCCCGGCGCCCATACTCTTACGATCGTGGCGTGGGACACGAACAATACCGTCTACAAAAACAGCGTCAGCCTAAAGACGTATTACGAAGCCGACTGTCCGCCCAAGGGCACTACATGCAACCCCGGCATTTATCAGTCAACTCCTAATGATGGTGACGATGTGCAATCGCCGTTCCGGGTGAATGCCAGCGTCCAGAATAATACCGCGTCGATTACCGCCATGAAGGCTTATATCGACGGCGTCCAAGTCGGGGCTTCTTCTGGCCCGACCTTTGATCAGCCGATTTCCGCTGCCAAAGGCACTCACATCCTGGTGATCCAGGCGTGGGACACGGCAGGCAAGCTTTATCGCCTGACTGAGAATGTGAACGTGCAGTAAATAATTTTCTCCAAGGCGCTCTGAGGGCGCTCCTTCGTCGGAAGAACGGCAGCTCGAACCTGGGCTGCCGTTTTTGTGTATGCGCCATCAAGCAAACCTACCAAAGACACGCGACGGCAAAGCTATGATTTATTGGCAATAAAGAAAGCATCCGAGCTGAGCCGGCACCTATCGAATGCTTGAAAGGCGCAAAATAAAACTCAATGTTGAAGAAGCTTCAAGTTGCCATCATCCGCCGTTTTGCCCGCAAACGCCTGGGCAAAGATATTGCTCCGCTGGAAACAGTTGCTACCCACCCTGACGTACTCATCCCTTACGCCAAGTTCAGCTACGCCATGGAGAAAACCAATCTGGTTCCGGCGAAGCTAAAAGTTCTGGGACAAATTCGCGCGGCCAAGCTGGTGGAATGCCCTTTTTGAATCGACATCAACTCTGCCGGGGGCAGACACGCTGGCCTGAGTGACGAGCAGATCCGCAACCTGAACTGGTACGCGGAAAGCGATCTTTTCTCTCCTGATGAAAAACTGGTGCTGGAGATGGCGGACGCCATTACGGCAACCCCGGCAACGGTTGCTCCCGAGTTGCGGGAGCGACTGAAGCAGCGGTTCTCAACGCCGCAACTGGTGGAACTGGCCGCAGCCATTGCGTGGGAAAACTATCGCGCACGGTCGAACAGAGTGTTTGGCTTTGGCAGTGAAGGGTTCTACAAAGAGATGATCTGACCCTGGGAAAGCGATGTGATTACCCTGATACCCCAACCCTTGACCGCTCTTTTCCCATTATGGAACGGTGCTATAGTCATTCCCGATATGGAACTGATTTCAGCGGACAAAGTTCGGGCGGAGATTGACCGCTTCTGGTTGATTCTTTCCGGCAAGTCTCCTGACAAACTGGATGACCTGTATTCACCTGACGGAATTGTTTTCACCGGCAAAGCCAAGCGACCTGAACCAGCCATGTTGGCCATTGCGCGACGGGCCCGGCGGGCGCCAGCGTCCACATCCACAACAGCGGAAGTCGGAACACTGGAGCTGCAAATTGCCGGAGATGTAGCCGTTGCTTCCTACACCTACAAATATCACGAAGAAAGAATGAGCGGAAGCGGAGGACGGTCACAAAGAAATACGTTGTACGGGCGGGCCACGCAGGTCTTTCAGCAAGATCGCAAAGGCGCGGTGAAGATTGTGCATGAACATCTGAGCGCGGCAGTGGCACCGGATGAAGGCGCTGCAAAACCAAAATGACGGAGCACAATACGATTTGACACCAGGAGCGCGTTACTGTTCTGGCTTACTATGGACCCCATATCGGCGGCGCAAATAAAAACGGAAGTCAAAAAATTCTGGGACGCATTTGCCAGTAAGTCCAAAAGCGGCTTTCAGGACCTTTATTCACCCACTGCAACAGTATTCTCCGCCGACGGCCGCCGCAGTGAACCCGGACGATTGATGTGGGTGCGGCGCGAGCGAGAGTTCTTTGGCCCAAAATCTTCAGTGGGCGCCAAGGTGGGCGAAATTATTGTGCAAGTGCTGGGGCCTAACCTGGCGGTGGCTGCTTATCCGTTCCACTTTTCCGTAATCAGAAGCCTGCCCAATGGAAGCCGGGTTCAGGTTGAGGTGCCATTCGGACGCGCAACCCAGATTTTTCAACTGGATGAACAAGGCGCGTTCCGGATTATTCACGAGCATCTGAGTTCAGCCGAACCAGTAGCGCCGAAAGAGCTGCCTGCGGAAATCGCACCGTCAGGAGCGAGATAGGCCCGGCGCTTCGCGAGAAGTTTTTCGACCAACGTCGCGGTTACCGCGGCATTGAGCGGCAGCCCTCGATTATCACCAAACCTGTGCAGTGTTGTGTGAATCCAATTTGGTAAGGATTTACCACAATGCGCGCCACCAATCTTGCCATTGCTCATAATCAAGCGAAAGAATTTAACCGCGAGCAGATCGCACCTGGAGCCAGACGGTGCCGCCGCAAGTTCCTACACTTCTTTCCCGGCGGCTTTCAGGACGAAACGTATCTGGCCTGGGAACGGGATTACAAGTGGAATGCCAATCGCGAATGGGATCGCATGCTGAACCAGTCTGCCTACTCAGCATTGCTGCGCGAAGGCGATTATGCTGAGGTTGCCGTGCGCGCGGTGAGGATTGAAGCCCGGACGAATCTGATTTTTTCCTTCGAGAAGATGGCCCTGCGCGACGCGGTAAAACCTGCCGCTGGCGCGCGAATGTTTGCCACCGGACTGTATGACTTTCTCCATGGCAAGGGAAACACCGAGCAGAGATTCGAGCGGTGGTGCGAAGTTGTGGCGGCGCTGCCGCGCAAACAGACCCGCGTCTCGACGTGGCCCATCGTCACAGTGTTTGGGTTTCTGGCGCAACCGAAGAGGCACATCTTCCTGAAGCCGAACGTGACGCGCACTGCTGCCCATGAATATGGTTTCCCTTTTCATTATCAATCGCGGCCAAATTGGAAGACCTATGCGGGCTGTCTGGAGTTTGCTGATATGGTGCGCGGCGATCTTTACGATCTGAAACCCCGCGACATGATCGATGTGCAGTCTTTTATATGGGTGCAGGGATCAAGTGAGTATGACGAGTAAGGTGTCTATTCGCAGCGCAGGGAAATCATGGGATCAATGCGTGCGGCGCGGCGCGCAGGAATGTAGCTGGCAAAGAGAGCAACCACGGTCAACAAAATAGCGATGGCGGCGAAGGTAAGCGGGTCAGTTGCTTTCACGCCGAAGAGAAGCCCGCTGACCAGTCGGGAAAAAGCCAGCGCGGCAACCAATCCCACGGCCACTCCGCACACAGCCAGCACCATACCTTGTTTTACAACCAGCTTAAGCACAGTTTTTTGCGTTGCGCCGAGGGCCATACGGATGCCGATTTCCCGCGTGCCCTGGCTGACCAGATAAGCCATCACGCCATAAATGCCAATGGTGGCAAGAGCCAGCGCGAAGCCGGCAAACAGCGCCAGCAGAACCGTGGTGAAGCGTCTTCGCGAAAGAGATTCCGCCACGCGCTGTTCCATGGTGACCACACGGTAGAGAGGAAGGTCGCGGTCAACTTCATGCAGTTCATGGCCAACGGCTGAAGTGAGAGAGGCCGGATCAGTGGTGGTCCGCAAGACTATGTTGAGCAGGCGGCTGATGAACTGGCTCTGCGGCATGTAGAGCGCGATGCGCGAATCGGAATCAAGCGCATCCTGCTTGATTCGGCCTACGATCCCAACCACGGTGGCCCATTGCGGCTTGGCAGCCAGATCTCCAAAGCTGAGGCGCTTGCCCAGAGGGTCTTGACCGGGCCAGAGCTGCTGCGCCATAAATTCATCCACCAGCACGACGTGGGGTTTGTCCTCAGTATCGTCATCGTTAAAGAGCCGTCCCTTCAACAGTGGAATTTGCATGGTCTCAAAATAATGGCCGGTGACAATGCGCTCGTCGGCATTGACGAATTTTTCACCCGGCGGAGGAACGCGTCCTTCCACTGTGATCGGCCCCCAGGCAAACATATCGCTCATGGGCAATGACGAGACGCCGCCCGCCGCGGCAGCGCCCGGCAGATGCTCCAGGCTGTCCAATAACTGGCGGCACGCGGCGCGCGCAACTTTTGGGTCCTTGTAACGATCTCCGCTCAGGGTCAGCTCCAGCGTCAACACATTGCCGGGGTTGAATCCGGGAGAGACATGCTGCAGGCGGATAAAGCTGCGGAGCAGCAGTCCGGCCACAATGAGTACAACCACGGAGATGGCCAGTTCGGCGATGACCAGCAGCCGACGCAGATTGTTGCCGCGCCCCCACATGGCGCTGGCGCCGGCGGAACCGCGATCAGAATCCTTCAGCGTGGTGAGCAGGTCCACGCGCGAAACACGAAGTGCGGGGACCATGCCAAAGAGAACGCCCGATGCCACGGAAATGAGGAACGTAAACAGTAGAGCGTCACCGCGAATGCCGATTTCAGCCAGGCGTGGGACGCTCCTGGGCCCCAGCACGTGCGTCCAATGGATGCTGATAAAGGCAAAGAGCACGCCAAGAACGCCGCCGCACAGCGCGAGCAATACGCTTTCCGTCAGCAACTGGCGGATGATCCGGCCAGCGGTAGCGCCTACCGCAGAGCGAATCGCAACTTCCCTTTGCCGTCCGAGTGCGCGTGAAAGAAGCAGGTTGGCAACGTTAACGCATGCAATCAGCAGCACGCATCCCACGGCCGCCAGCAGCAGCCACAGCGTATGCCGCACATTGCCCACAACCTGTTCCAGTAACGGCAGGATAACGAAAGTAAGGCCGCCATTTGGCGGATAGACTTCCGGATGGGCCTGGCGCAGACGGGCCGTGATGGTGTTCATTTCAGCGCGGGCCTGATCAATGGAAACGCCGGGGCGGAGTTTGCCGATGATGTTGTAATCCTCATGCCCGCGATCTTCAGTCAGGTTGGGAAGCTGAGGCAGGGGAAGAAGCAGATCAGATTCTTCCGCACCGTCCAATGTGGGCATGACCTCACGCGGCAGAGAGAAACTTTTCGGCAAGACTCCGATAACTTCATACACGTGAGAGTTAATCGTGATGTGCCTGCCAACCATCTGCGGATTCGACCCGTAGCGTCGGGCCCATATGCCATAGCCCAGAATAACGACGTTAGGGCCGCCATAGCGGTCGTCCTCCGGCGTAAAGAGCCGGCCTTGTGCGGGCCGCGCGCCCAGCATGGGCAACAGATTATTGGAAATCCGGACCACGCCAACGCGTTCCGGATCGCCTTCACCGGTAAGGTTGTAATTTCCGCCTAAAGCAAAGGCCACCTGCTCAAACCCATGGTGATTGTTCTTGATGTCAAAATACTGCGCGCTGGAAAACCAGTCCCGGGTAATGCCCAGCCCCGGCGACGTGTTCCACAGAATCACCAGGCGGTCCGCGTCCTGATAAGGGAGCGGACGGAAGAGCAATGCGCTGGTAATGCTGAAAATCGCCGTGTTGGCGCCTATGCCAATGGCCAACGAGAGGATTGCAGCCGCAGTAAAGCCCGGGCTCTTGGCGAAGGCCCGAAAAGCGTAGCGGAAATCACGAGCCAGGATCGACATGGCGGAAAATCATCGTAACATGAGCGTCCACCCCTCCCCCATCCCCCTCGACTAGGATTCCAAAGTACTTACGCAATTCAACCCCGGGGATACCCTTCGAGAAGGACCCAAACAGGCGAAGCCCTCATCTACCCCCTCCCCATCCATCCCAGGTCATCCCAGATTGGCGTAGGTTTAACCCTTGTGTTTCTTCGTGTCCTTTGTGGTTAAAGGGTCTGGGTTTTCCGGCTAAAGGCTAATGGCTAAATTTTCAATGATCTTTCGCACTTCACACCCTCAGGCGCTGCTTGACTATAGAGTTTCTTATCCAGCGAATCAAGCACGAATTGGTACAGTTATTAAAAAGGACCGGCTGGCCTCTTTGGCGAGTTCCTTTTCGCACACTTTTCAGCCAGTAGGACACTTCAACAATCCAACGAACTAGAGGTTCAATACAGATAAAGAATTCATTCCAGGCACCTATGTGGGCACCATACCCACTAGCTTCGTCAGATGAAAATTCTCCAATGGTTGGTCTTGTTTTGACTTCCTCTTATAAAGTTTTTCTTACTTCACTCAGTAGTCAGAAAGTGCAGCACTTTTAGAGCTATCATGCGTTATCTCTGTTTTTCTTTCCTTAAAGAGTTGATGGGGCCCAGGAATTCCGCAATGTCAAAACTGAGCAACACGCCAGTAGCCATCCTGCAACTGGAACATGATCCACAGGATGCTGAGCTATCCTTCCGCAAGCTGGCATCCTCCGGCTTGGCGTTCTCCATGACCAGGGTAGGAAACGCCGATGACTTCAAACGTGAGGTCCGTGAAAACAAGCACGACATCATCCTTTGCGCGTACCAGCTGCCAGACTGGACGGGCATGGATGCTGTGCGCTGGCTGCGCTCTTCCGGCTCTTCCATTCCTTTCATTTTGGTAACTGGTTTTCTGGCAGAAGATCTGGCCGCACAATGTATTGCAGAAGGCGCCGATGATTACATCATGAAAGACAAGATGGAACGCCTTCCTATCGCGGTGACGCGGGCATTAAAAGATGCAACAAGGCAGAAGGAGGGCGCTCAGGCAAAGCGTGACCTGGGGCTTTCCGAGCGCGATCTGAGCCAGTCTGAGCGTGACCTCGATCATTCCGAGCGCGATCTGAGCCAGTCGGAGCGTGACCTGAGCCAGTCCGAACGTGACCTGAGCCAGTCCGAGCGTGATCTAAGTCAGTCCGAGCGCGATCTCAGCCAGTCGGAGCGCGACCTGGGTCAATCCGAGCGTGATCTGAATCAATCCGAGCGTGATCTGAATCAATCCGAGCGCGATCTGAATCAATCCGAGCGACAGTACGCTTCGATTGTCGAGGGCGCACCTTATGGCATCCTTCGGGCAGACGATAGTGGAAGGATATTTGTGGCCAATCCGGCGTTGACCAAAATGCTGGGCTATGAATCCAACGCCGAAGTTCTCAAGCTGAATCTCGAAAAGGACTTATTCGTCGACCCCAAAGAGCGCAGCGCCGTTCTTGCGAGAGTTGAGGAGCAAAGGCTCACTTCCCATCCTGAGGTTAAGTGGCGTCATAAGAAAGGCCACACAATCACTGTTCATTTAGAAGGCCGGCGGATAGAGCCGGAGTCCGGTGGGAGTCCGATCTATGAAGCTTTCGCAGAGGACGTGACTGAGCAACGCGTCTTGCAGCAGCAATTTCTGCAAGCGCAAAAGATGGAGATCATTGGGCGGCTCGCCGGCGGAGTGGCGCACGACTTCAACAACCTGCTTATGATCATTCGCGGTTGCGCGGAGTTGCTGGAGTATTACAAGACGAATCCGGAGAAAATTGGCGGATACATAAAACAGATCCATGAAGCCACCTCCATTGCCGCTTCGGTCGTTCAGCAATTGATGGCCTTCAGCCGGAAGCAAGTCCCGGAGAAACACTCTTTAGATTTCAATGCCGTTCTGCGCGACCTGCGCACATTGCTGCCGCGATTGCTGGGCGAAGACATTCAGATCGTCGTTACTCCTGGTCCGGCGCTCGAATGCGTTTCCGCCGATCGCGCCCAGATAGAACAAATTATCTTGAATCTGGCGGTGAATGCGCGAGATGCAATGTCTTCCGGCGGAAAACTCACTCTGGCAACCAGCAATGTATGCTTCAAAACACCACAAGTTGAAACCGGCGGAGTGGAACTGCCGGCAGGCAACTACGTTTTGCTTTCTGTTGCGGATAGCGGAACGGGCATGGATGTTGACGTGCAGTCGCACATTTTTGAACCTTTTTTCACCACCAAGGAGCGGGGGAAAGGAACCGGGCTGGGACTCGCCACTGTTCATGGGATTGTAAAGGAAAATCAGGGCTTCATCGTACTGGACACCGCGCCCGGAAAAGGCGCCAGGTTCAACATATATTTTCCCGTGACTACCAATGCCAGTGAAATTGCGCCTGTCACGCCAACTGCATTGGCCGAGTCTCGTGGTTCAGAAACCATTCTGCTGGTGGAAGACGAGGTGGCGCTGCGGGAAATTACCGCCGAATATCTTCAGTCCCGCGGATACCAGCTCCTCTGTGCCAGCAGCGGATTGCACGCACTGGAAATCTGCCGCACCCACAATGCGCCTATCGACATACTGATGACCGACATCATCATGCCGGGAATTCAGGGCCCGGAGCTGGTAAAAGCCGCATTGGAAATGCGTCCCCAGATGCGCGTGATCTACGTTTCCGGGTATGCGGACCGGGGCATGGAATGGGAAACTCCGGACGGCAAAGCGGTTTTCCTGCGCAAGCCGTACAGTCTTGACGATTTGGGCGAGCAAATCCGGCTCGCCGTTTCCAGCGCTTCTTTACCGCCAGTTCTTGAAAAGCATTCTGCCGCTGAAACCTCGGGCCGAGTAGTTCGCGGACTGACAGGTTAAAGCGCTGGCAGCCTTCGCCTCTATAAATGGGACTCATTTCCGGCCCGGCTCTCTCCTGGCCTTCGTGTCTCCTGTGGTGAAAATTTCTTCTACTCAATCCTGACCACTCGCTCACTGACTTTACGGAATTTCTCAAACACTGCCGGATCATGCCCGGGGACGATCAGCCTTGGCGAGGCGGCCAGCGTTTTCATCCGGTCCTGGGCGCGCAGGTTGGACGTGGCGTCGAGTGTCTGAGCAATCGGCACATGTTTCTCCAGATTCTCATAGAGATACATATTGTCGCTGGCCAGAATCACCGTACCGGCTTTGGTATTCACGCCCACGTACTGCGACTGGAATGTATGTTTGCCGCCGGTGTAACAGGTTATGCCGGGAAGAATTTCCTGGGCGTCGCCAGTGACGAGGCTTACGCGGCCGGCCAGGTTGAGTTTCACGGCGGCAAGCACGTCGTCCGGCTCAATGCCGCCGTGGGTGCGCGGGCTCTGCCAGGCTTCTCCGGTGTAATAGGTGTATTCATCTTTTTGCAGCCAGATGCGCGCGCGCGGGAAAAGGTCCATGCCGTCAGCGTGGTCCCAGTGCATGTGCGTGATGACTACGTCAGTGATATCTTCCGGCGTGAGTGCAGGCTGGCCGGCGGGCATGATTCCAGGTTGGCCGACGGCTTCAGACGCTTTCATGAAGCCATCAACCTTGAACTCTTTGAAGAACTGCGGGCGATAGAAGCCGGAATCGACCAGGATGTTGCGGCCATTGCCGCGGATGAGCCAGACCGTCATGGCGATGGAGAGTTTACGCTGCGGGTCAGCGCCGGCGATGAGCGCGCTGACGGGAAAGTCTGGGATGGAAGCATAGCGGATAGCAAAAACTTCATACACCGGCAGAATGGAAGTCGGGCGCGCCGGGGACGAAGTGACAGCAGACGCCTGAGCTGCCGGTGCAGTTGAAGCGGCAGAAGTGGCAGCAGCGGAAGGTGTTACGGAGATGGCCGACGACGTCTGCGCCATGCTGTGGAAAACCGAGAGAAAAAACAGGGTAACGGCAAGCGATTTTGCTATCATTCCGGCTCCATTTTGGGGCATGATCCGCGTACCCCCAAAAGTGTAAGGAAAGAAAGACTGCATGAATAGCCCGGGAATGTCGAGAATTCCGAAGGTGCCTTCATTACTGCGCCGGATCAGCCTCAGTTTTCTGCTGGGATTCGGCCTGTTTCTACTGGGAGCGATGCTGCAGGTTGTGCTGCAACAGCGTGGGATCACGCGCGCAACCATGTATCTGGATGACCTGGTGCTGGGACTGCTGGCGGGGTTGATGGCGTTTGCTTATGAGCATCGGCGGTCAAGGGAAGTGCGGCAGAAGCTGGCGGTGATTTCCGCTATGAATCATCACGTCCGCAATGCGCTGCAGACGATTGCCTACGTGCCTTACACGGAGCAGGCAAAGCAGATGATGCTGATCCAGCAGTCAGTCAACCGGATCCAGTGGGCGCTGAAAGAGATACTGCCCGGCGAAGGAGACGAAGCCCGGAATTTTCCGCCGACAGGGGCCCTGACTGAACTGAAAGCAGTAGAGGCGGAGCAGCAGATAGGAACATCGGCCAAGGGCTGAGCAGGAAAATTAGTGTTTCGCGACTTTGAGGCTTGTTGTCGGGTGCAAGCGGAAGTTGATGGATGAAGGCAATGTAAGCAGTTTTGAAACTGAAGTCAGGTTTCGCTGAAAATCGATGGGCGAAGGCAAACTGCTGCAAATGCCCGGACACTGATACAATACTCAAAGCCGCAAACCTCCGGAGAGGTGGCCGAGTGGCTGAAGGCGGCGGTTTGCTAAATTGAGGCGCTTGCGGGCGTTAGCGAGGCACAGCCGAGCGCGAGTCCGCAGCCGAAATCCTGAGCGAAGTCGAAGGACCTCAAAACTGATTTTTCCATTTTGTTTTTTTCGGAGAGGTGGCCGAGTGGCTGAAGGCGGCGGTTTGCTAAATTGAGGCGCTTGCGGGCGTTAGCGAGGCACAGCCGAGCGCGAGTCCGCAGCTGAAATCCTGAGCGAAGTCGAAGGACCTCAAAACTGATTTTTCCATTTTGTTTTTTTCGGAGAGGTGGCCGAGTGGCTGAAGGCGGCGGTTTGCTAAATTGAGGCGCTTGCGGGCGTTAGCGAGGCACAGCCGAGCGCGAGTCCGCAGCCGAAATCCTGAGCGAAGTCGAAGGACCTCAAAACTGATTTTTCCATTTTGTTTTTTTCGGAGAGGTGGCCGAGTGGCTGAAGGCGGCGGTTTGCTAAATTGAGGCGCTTGCGGGCGTTAGCGAGGCACAGCCGAGCGCGAGTCCGCAGCCGAAATCCTGAGCGAAGTCGAAGGACCTCAAAACTGATTTTTCCATTTTGTTTTTTTCGGAGAGGTGGCCGAGTGGCTGAAGGCGGCGGTTTGCTAAACCGTTATAGGGGCTAACACTTCTATCGGGGGTTCGAATCCCCCCCTCTCCGCCAGAAATTTCTCCTTTGATTTCAATTTCGTTGTCGCCATATCCTTCCTGTTGTTTTCGAGGATCTCAGAGAACAATTTGTTCTATTTTCTGACGGTCCGACAACAACTTCCGCATTAACCTGACGATTAAAGTGCGCACCGCAACCTGCGCAGGAGCGCGAGCCGTCACGGCGGAGGCCCTGGCATCAGGGGCCGAGATGCGGATTGCCGTTGGAACCTGTTCTAAGATCGCTGCGAAGATCGCTGCTCAGGGAGCGGTGACGCTCCGCGCGCCATCAATTGCTACACTAGAGGGCAATGGCTACCCTACCCCAGGACACAGCGACCAGTCGCAAGCCCGACCTGAGCGTGAGTTTTGCCGGCATCAGTTTTAAGAATCCGGTAATCGCCGCCGGCGGCACGTTTGGCTACGGCATTGAGTTTGAAGACATCGTCACGCTGGAAAAGCTGGGCGGGTTTGTGACGAAAGGCCTGTCGCGTGAGCCCATGGTCGGCAACCCGCCGCCACGCCTGTTTGAAACCGCTGCCGGGATGCTCAACGCGATTGGACTGCAGAACATTGGCGCGCGCGCGTTCATTGAAGAAAAGCTGCCCAAGCTGGCGGCGAAGAAAAACGTGGTTGTGATCGCCAACGTGTTTGGCTACTCGCGTGAGGAATACCAGGAGACAATCCGCATCCTGAATGAAGCCGAGGGCATTGCCGCGTACGAGTTGAATGTTTCATGTCCCAACACCTCACATGGCGGCATGGTCTTTGGCACGGACCGCGTGCTGCTGGAAGAGCTGGTGGCCAGTTGCAAATCCGCTGCGCGGCGGCCGCTGATTGTGAAACTTTCACCCAATGTGACCAGCATTGGGGCCATGGCCAAGTCGGCGGAGAATGCGGGCGCCGACGCAATCTCGTTGGTCAACACTTTCGTCGGCATGGCGATTGACGCCAAAACGCGCAAGCCGCGCATCTCCAATGTAACCGCCGGATTAAGTGGCCCTGCCATTAAGCCGATTGCCCTGCGCATGGTGTATGAAGCCGCGCATACGGTCGAGATTCCGGTGATTGGCATGGGCGGCATTACCACTGCGGAAGACGCAGTAGAGTTCATGCTGGCCGGCGCTGCCGCCGTGGAAGTAGGCACCGCTAATTTCTGGGACCCGTGCGCGACAGAGAAGATTGTTGACGGGCTGCAACGCTGGTGTTTTGAGAACCGCGTGAAGCGAATCACTGACATTATCGGGACGCTGGAAACGTAGAACCCGTACTTAGTAATTGGTACTTGGCATTTGGCGTCCGCTCACAGCTTTGTTCTTTTCACAGAGAGTGGGGCGGCCTTCAGGCATCCGCCCCCCGGTGCAGACAGGCCTCACGCTGGGTTTTTCTGTTCTGGCCTCAACGCTGAGTGCCAAGAGCCAAATTGCCAAGAGCCGGATACGAATACCAAATACTAAGTACCAAGTAGCCCAAAGCCGCTTCTTCTCTGCTTATCCAGCTCTCAGGAGCAACCCACACCTGTTTACTCCACTCGAACTAAGTAAGCAAGAAAATCGTGCGCATTCATGCCTGGTAGAGTGCGGGTTTCACGAGCAAAGGCACTTCGTTGCGAAAATTATCCGCTCTATTTTTTGCTTTGTATAGGAGACGAAAAGTATGAAACGCACCCTCACGCTGTTAGGTTTGTCGCTGATGTTGCTGGCGGCAGTGGCATTTGCGCAACACCCCATGGACTCCGCCAACGAAAAAGCCGTCCGAATTGTGGACGGCCCAAGAATCGACAATATTACAGGGCACTCGGCAACCATCGATTGGACTACCAATTCCGCTGGCGCTAACCATGTTCGCTATCGGGTAGCGGGCAGCAATCAACCCTGGCAGTCAGCCTACCATCCGGGCGGAGGCACCCACCACTCGCTTCAATTAACTGGGCTGGAGCCGGGTAGGACCTATCAATGGGAAATCCTGACCCGCGATGGCGATTTGCGCAAGGGTGGACAGTTCCAGACCCCAGGTCACGGCGACCGCGATCGTGACCGCGACCGAGACCGAGATCACGACCGGCGTTAAGGCAACTTCGGTCGGCTGCTTTGCACGAACTAGCTGACATTGCTGAAATACAGAGCCGCCGCACTGGCGGCTTTGGTTTTGCTGAGGGCACACTGAAGTGTGCCGCGCTTCAGCAGCTCTGCTTATCCAGCTCCGCAGGTGCAACCCGCACCCCACTACTACCTTCGAATTAAGTAAGTCTGAAAACCGTGCGCATTCATGCCTTGCCGGGGGGTGCGGAGGTTCCACGAGCAGAGTCGCTTCGTCGCGCAAAATTCATCAGGATTATTTTCCCTTTGTATAGGAGACCAAAGTATGAAACGCACATTCACGCTGTTAGGTTTGGGGCTGATCTTGTCAGCGCCAGTAGTTTTTGCACAAAAACCAATGGACCAGGCCAACGAGAAAGCGGTGCAAATCACGCAAGGCCCGTCCATCACGAATATCTCTGGCAATTCAGCCACCATCAACTGGACCACAAACTCCAGCGGCGCCAACCGTGTGCGCTATCGCGTGGCCGGCAGCAACAGCGCATGGAAGACGGCCACCCATCCCGGCGGGGGCACCAGCCACTCCCTGCAACTGACGGGCCTGGAGCCGGGCAAGACTTACGAGTGGCAGATCCTGACGACGGATGGCGATCTCCGCACCGCCGGGCAATTTCAGTCAGCTGCGACGGCCAATGGCACCGCGCCGGACGTGAACGCGAATGCTGCCGCCGGAGCACCAGCCCAGGGTGCAGGCGATACCATCAGCGGAACCAAGGTGCCGTTATATCGCTCCGTCAGCAACACCAATGGCGGTCACCTATATTCCACAACGGCCAATGATCAGGCGGGCAGCTACAAGAGTGAAGGAATTGCCGGATACCTGATGAGTTCGCAGGTGAGCGGCACACAGCCGTTATACCGCCTGTCCAATAGCAAAGGCGATACTCTTCTTACCACTGACGGCAACCTTCGCGCCAGCGCGCAGGGTCAGGGTTATAAGGATGAGGGCATTGTCGGCTACGTAGCCACGCAGCAAGTGGCAGGCACGCAGCCGCTCTACCAGAGCAGCACTGCGGATGGATTGCAACATTTCTACACCACTTCATCCAGCGAGCGCGACCAGATTCTGGGACGTGGATGGAAAGATCAGGGCATCTCGGGCTTTATCTGGACGCAACAGTAGACAGGAAAAGACAACTTGTTGGTTGAGAGCCACCTGGACCCGCAGGTGGCTTTTTGCTTTTGCCTGCGACCTTCAGGACTCGCAAGAATCCGGGTTTCACTGCCGCGACTACTGTCTTTCTTTGAGGAATTCCTGGGTAATTTCCGGCAGCTTCTCGCGGATCTGAGTAGGCAGCCGGTCATGGATGCGGCGGGCCTGGATGCGCGCAACGTCAGCCACAACCACAGGCGCCGGAGTAGCCACGGCTACAATCAGCCATACCACGCTGAAGAAAAGGAAGCCGGCCAGTGCGATGAGCTCCAATACCAGGGCGTGCCGCGGAGAAAAATGCCGTACCGCGCCGAAGGCTACCAGGAACATCACGGCGGAAACGCTGGCCACTATCATTAATCCAATGTCGATGGTGCGGTGCAGGACCTGGCGGGAGCGGCAGTGTGCGCACTCCGCCAGATGCGATTCGTAGTCGCCACGCATCTCCGGGGCCAGGCCTGAGATATCGTATCGCCAGCCGGCGAGAATATCTCCAACCACGCGATCACTGCACATATTGCTCACCAACTTACCTGACTGCTGTCCAAAAAAGCCTCGCACCGCCCAGAGGGCGGATTGCTTAACCTATTCTCATCCTAGATTAAGGTTCTGTACAGGTATCTTCTCACCCCAGGCAGAGAGGCTGCAATGGGTGGTCCTGCTGCGCCAGGGTCAGGGCACAAGACTGAAAAAGATTCGATTTTCCGCCCAGGGCCCTGTTGGCTGTCTCGCGGGCCACTTCGGGGTGGTTATTATGCTCAGAAAGGTGTGCCAGAACCAGGAAAGCCGCCTGGCCGTCATAGTCTTTCTCAAAGAACTCAGCCAGCGCAGTGTTGGAAAGATGGCCCACCCGGCTCATCACTCGCTGTTTAACCATCCAGGGGTAAGGCCCGTTGCGCAACATTTCCAGGTCATGGTTGGATTCGATCATCAACCCATCACAGCGCCGGAGATGGTCCTTCACGCTATATGGCAGGTAGCCCAGGTCAGTGACCACGCCAATCTTGACTCCGTCGGCCTTGAAGGTAAAGCCGCAAGGATCGGCCGCATCATGCGGGATGGTAAACGCCGTCACCGTGATGTCAGCGATCTCAAAGCTGCGGCCTACCTGAAAATGTTCGCGCCGCTCCAGCTTCGCCGGCTTGCCTTCAGGGTCTTTGGTTGAGCGCCGCCAGCTCTGGTAGGTGGTTTCAGTAATGTAGACAGGGATCTTGAGTTTGCGCGCCAGTACCTGCAGTCCGGCCACGTGGTCCTGGTGCTCATGCGAAATCACAATTGCTTTGAGCATTTGCGGGTCTTCGCCCGCGGACGTCATGCGCTTCAGCGTTTCCCGGCAGGAGATCCCGGCATCCACCAGGATGCTGGCGCAGGAACTGGAGAGCACAGTTGAGTTTCCTCTGCTCCCACTCGCCAGGACTGTCATGCGCATCGCCACTGAACGCAGCATAGCGGGAATCGGCCGCGCAGGGGAGTAGCAAAGTAGTTAACACGAGGAAAAGCTGGGTTGTGACGCCTGCTCCGGGAAAAGCCTACCGCGGATTCACGCGGATTAAAAACGAAAACCCCTGAATCCGCCATCTCTTGTTTTGTGCTGGTCTTGATCCGCGTTCATCCGCGCAAATCCGCGGTTAAGATTTTCCTCACTTACTTCATCTGCACATCCACCAGCGTTTCTTTTTTCTCCGAGCATTCCTGATAGATCCATACTTTCGGTGGATCGGAACGATAACCGGCAGCGATGTGGTCAAGGATGTCAGCCACTGTGGCGTTCTTGATCTCGACAATCATCGGCGGTGAAATTACTTTCTTGGCTGTCCCCACACGCCGCGCGAAGCGAACGTGGTTCCTGCGCAGAAATGCGGACACCTCAGGCATTCGCCACAACGAAGCCATTGCGCTATCCGGATCGCGGTCTTCCACAATGCGAAACTCCCGGACCTTAACCCGCAATAACTTCGCCTGGGACGTGCTGTCCGCCAGGCGGACGCCGCTGGACGGCGATTCGCGCCAGTAGATGTTCTGATACTTCGTTGAGACTTCCTGTAATGCTTTGTCCAGAGGCTCCAGCGTGACCGGGGCTTTCATTGGATGTTCCCCACCGATGCCGGCCGGACCGCACGCGCCATGCAGGATTACGCCACCATTGCGATGTGCGGCGTTCAGAATGCGTACCGCCGCAACGCTTACGTCCATGTCCGCGATTTCGGGTGTGGGACTGTTTTGCGCCGCGGGCTTTGCCGGCGAAGCTTCTTTGGTCGATTCAAGCATAGGTTTCCCGCAGCCGGAAATTAAGACAGCCAGCAAAAGGCAGCAGGGCGCGATGTGGTTCTTATGGAAGAGCATGTGTGTTGGCATGGGCACGAAAAGTTACCAGCAGGATAGCTGCTGGAAGCGTGCCGAAGAAGTAGCAAGTTAGTTACAGAGGCATTGCAAGCTCCGGTAACTAAGCAGAGGAAGGACTAATGGTCATTCCTGCGGCGACCGTTCTTGTGCATAATTGCTGCTTCCAGAAAAAGCGAAGGTGAATTCATGGGGAGATTCATGAGGACTGCGTGGCTGTGCCTGTACCTTTTGTCGGTAACCGTGGCTTTTAGTCAGACAAAAAAGAACGTGCCCGCAAACGCCGCAACTTCTCCCCTGGCCAGGATTTGCGAGGACCCATATCAGGTCCGCGAACCTGCCGAGGGATGGCCGGAAGGGCCTGTGCGCGTGCTTTTCCATCGCGAGAAAAGCAAAGCGCCATGGTCGGCGAATCCTGCTATCCGTCTTCCCGGACTGGAAGCCGCTGCAGGGGTGAGCGCGCATACGCTGGTGTGCGTGGAAGAATCGCAACTGGAGATGGGGCAGTATGATTCCGGTGAACTCGGTTACGCGCCATCGTGGAATGTAATTCTGGTGCGGTTGCCAGATCGCAAAGTCTATTCCGTCGGCCGAAGTCTCTCCGGAGAGATGCCACCTGACATCAAGTGGAAGAAGGGCTCCGGGGTGGGCAAAGCGCCGAATGAAATCTTCGTGCGCTGGATGCGCCTGATCGTTGAGCAAAAGGTTGCTCGCCTGAAATTGCGCTTCAGATCGAAGGAGTACCACACAGTTTCCGCCATGGCATTCTCCGGCGACGGCACAAAACTGGCGGTAGCGCAGGAGCCGCGCAGCAGCGGCAGCGGCACGCCGCCCGCGCCCATCAGCGTATTTGATCTGGCCACCGGCCAGCCCGGGGCGGACATGCACGCCGATTATTCCACCAGCAGCATTGCCCTTTCCAGGACAGGAAAAATGATCGCCACCGAACGTTACGGGCACGTGGAGATATGGGACGCAGCCTCAGGAAAAGTCACGCAGAAGCTGGAGACCCAGGACGTTGGCTCACTGCTGTTCGGCCCTGACGATGCACTGGGCGCCGCCGGCGGTGAGAAAGCCCAGGTATGGGACATCAGCGGTAATCGTATTCTGCATTCCGCCACCGGCTCACAAGTGCAGCTATTGCCGGAAGGCAAGTGGATGGCGGTCAGCAACACACACGCCGGCATCAAGGTGCAGGAGTTGGAGTCGGGACGCGAACTGGCGACCTTTCCCCGCGTGGGCGAGCGGGACAAATACTTTGTGTCGCGCGATGGCCGGGCGATGGCGCGTGATGCCGTGCTCAGCTCCGCCATGTACGTCGCCGGAAATCCCCAGGGACTTTCGTTGGAGCTGCCGAACCTGGCCGTGAATCTGCTCTCCGCTCTGGCTCCTACCCGCGACGGTTTTGTGATTGGCAACAGCGATGGCATTGTGGGAGTGGTCAGCGGCGCGGCGCCGAAACCACGCGCGTTCGCAACCGGCCTTACGGGGATTAAGGCAATTGCTGTTTCGTCCGACGGCAAGCTCGTTGCCTTGGGAGACAGTACCGGCACAATAGAGATATGGGAACTGCGATGAGCGCCACCCAGGCCTGCGCACCCTGGAATAATCGTCGTGAGATAATTTCAATGGTGAATTCATGCTCTCGAGTGGTTCCCAAGTGAAAGCATTGTCTCGATTGCTTTTCGCAATCTTGCTGATTGGTATCAACGGCGCCGCGCAGCCCAAGCCAACGGACCTGACCACGCGGATTGAGCGCCAGATACGCGCGACTTACAAATTGCCGCCGGAAGTTCCGGTCGCAATTGGCCAGCTTTCACCCAGCCCTGAGTGGCCCGGATTCGAGGCATTCACCGTGACTATTGGTGAAGGAGAGCGGAAGCAGGATTTTCCGTTCCTTCTGGCGAAAGACCAGAAATCCATCGTGAGAATAAACCGGATTGATCTTTCCAACGACCCGTACGGCGATGTAATGAAGAAGATTGATGTGCGCGGGCGGCCGGTTCGCGGGGCAAAACAATCGAAGGTTGTGCTGGTTGCCTATGACGACCTGCAGTGTCCCTTCTGCACCATGATGCACCAGACGCTTTTTCCCCAGCTGCTGAAAGAATACGGAGATCGCGTAACTTTTGTTTACAAAGACTTTCCCCTGCCAAACCATGCCTGGGCAAGCCATGCAGCAGTGAACGCTAACTGCCTTGCCTCCCAAAATGAAGACGCCTATTGGAACTTTGTTGATTCGGTCCATGCCAGGCAAAAAGAAATCAATGGTCAGGGAACGCAGGAATTGCGAGTGGCGGAACTGGACCGGATCGCGATGCAGCAAGGCGCTGATCACAAGGTTGATGCTACTCAGCTCCAGGCGTGCGTCAAAAGCCAGAATGACGCCGCGGTCAAGGCCTCAGTGCATGAAGGAGAATCCATTGGCGTGGACTCCACTCCCACCTTGTTTATTAATGGTGAAGAGATGTCCGGCGGTGTCGCGCCTCTCCCGCGTCTGCGCGCTGCTTTAGATCGAGCCTTGAAGAACGCGGAGCCGGTTGCGACACAACCAGCGGCTCAAGCTTCGCCTAAGAATTAAACCAACCTGCCGAACGAAAAAGGCCGCAGCGAGCGCCGCGGCCTTAAATCCAAACTAAGTTGTTCTCCACCTGGAACTCTAACCGGCTTTGGCTGTGACCAGAGCTGGCGCATTCTGTTTACTAAGCCGGGGCAGCGGCATAAAGCGGAGCACCAGGATAAGTACAGCGGAAACCAGTGTGAGGGCGGCGGTGCTGTAGAAAACAGCGCTCCAGTTGCCGAACTTGATGAAGAGCCAGGCAGCGATGCCGCCGCCACCGATGGAAGCCACACCCTTGGCGGTATAGAGGAAACCATAGTTGGAGGTAGCGCACTTGGGGCCATAATAGTCGCCAATAATGGCCGGGAAAAGAGCGAACATGCTGCCCCATGTGAAGTAAACCAGGATCATCATGACGATGAACCAGTTACCCGAAAGCTTGCCCACCGTCAGCACGCCGACCAGGCAAAGCGCCTGGAGGGTGAAGGGAATAAACATCGCCAGCTCCCGTCCGACGAGATCGGAGAACCAGCCCCAGAAGATTCTGCCGCCGCCGTTGGCAATGCGGCTCCAGGAAAGCGCGGCAACAATGGCCGCCGCCGGAATGGCCAGGCTCTTGCCCACGGGCGAGGCTTGCGCGGTGATCATCAGGCCGCCGACGGAGGTAAGCACGAAGGCAGCGTAAAGCACCCAGAAGTGCGGTGTCGCCAGCATCTGTCCACTATTGAATTCTTCCGTATTGCGCCGGATCCGCGGCGAAACCGGTTTCTTGGCCGCAGGGGAAATGTGGAAGTCCGGCCCGGGATTATGCAGTACCTGTGCGGCAACAATGATCAATAAGGCCTGTCCGATTCCCGTATAAAGGAATGCGGTCTTGTAGTCGGAATTGGCCAGGATGCGGGCGATGATAGGAATAAAAATCGCTGAGCCGGCGCCAAATCCCGCAGTGATGAAACCGGAGACCGTGCCGCGCTTGTCCGGGAACCATTTGAGGGCGGTGGCAATGGAGCCGCTATAGATGAAAGCCGCGCCGACTCCCGCGGTACCGTAGAGGACATAAAGCTGCGTGAGGGTCTGGGCATAACCCATGCCGGTCCAGCCCACGCCCACCAGCAATCCACCCAGAGTGAGAAAGATACGGGGGCCAAGCCGATCAATTAGCCAGCCTTCGACTGGAGTGATCCAGGTTTCGAGGAAGATGAAAAGCGTGAATGCCCACTGGATGGCAGGTAGTGACCAGTCTTTGTGAGCGGCCCGCAATGGGGCGACGAACAAGGTCCACGCATATTGAAGGTTAGCTATCATAATCATAGCTATGACGGCGCTTCCAAATTGAATCCAACGCTTGCTCATATTGTCCCCTCGAAGATCTAAGTTTTTTTCGTTGCCGCCGCCCGGCGTTCGGCCAGCAACTTAGTACAAGCGTAAACACTGCGCGTATGCGGCATAGGTAACCCAATTCTTTCTCCCACTTCCAGCACCGCGCCGACGATCGCTTCCAGTTCCAGCGGCCGTCCTGCTTCCAGGTCCTGGAGCATTGACGTTTTATGCTCCCCAACCTTGGCTGCTCCCGCCATGCGCTGCTCGATGGAAACCTGCATCTTCACGCCCAGTTTCTCCGTCAGCGCTTCCGTCTCCTGCATGATGTTGCGAATCAGATTCGTAGTTTCCGTGTTGCTCAGCATCTGCGCGAGAGTAGCCCCGGTAAGCGCGCTGATGGGATTGAAAGCCACGTTCCCTAAAATCTTTACCCAGATTTCATTGCGAAGATGTGTGGTTACCGGCGCGCGTAACCCGGAAGCGATCAGCGCCTCGGCGATCTTCTTGATTCGTTCTGACCTGCTGCCATCGGGCTCGCCCAGTGACATGCGCGTCCCTTCGTTGTGCTTCACCACGCCCGGTTCGATAATCTCGGTGGAAAAATAAATGAGTGAACCGATCACGCGCCGTGCCTCAATCGCTTGCGAAACCACTCCGCCGGGATCGACGCGTTCCAGGCACGTTCCCGCCAGCGGCCCGGCATCCCCCTGGAAATACCACCAGGGAATTCCATTCTGCGTGCTGACCACAGCTGTCTCCGGCCCCAGCACCGGCGCCAATTGCGCCGCCAACGGCGGCAGGCCATGCGCTTTCACGCAGAGAAACACTACGTCCATTGGGCCCGCATCTTTCAAGTCAGCCACCAGCCGAGGGTGCGCGACAAAATCATCGTCGGCGCTGATTACGCGCACGCCTTTTTCCTGCATGGCGCGAAGATGCGGCCCCCGGGCGTGCAGAGTCACGTCATATCCCTGGCGCGACATCATTGCGCCAATGTACGCGCCTACGGCTCCGGCCCCCACGATCAGATATTTCACTTCTCGCCGCCTGAAAACGCCGCGGCCACCACTCGGCGCTGAATTTTGCCGGTAGCGGTACGCGGAATCTGTTCCACGATCATGATTTTCTTCGGACACTTAAAGTCCGCCAGCTTCAGTTTGCAATGCTCCAGCAGCGCGGCTTCCGTCTCGGGTGTTTTCAGCACCACGGCCACGGCTACTTCTTCCCCCCAGGTGGGATGCGGCATGCCGAACGCCACTGCCTCGGCCACGCATGGATGCGTCATCAGCACTTCGTCGATCTCAAGCGGCGCAATCTTTTCCCCGCCACGATTGATCAGTTCCTTGATCCGGGCCGTCAGGTGCAAGTAGCCGTCCGCGTCAATCACTCCCTGGTCGCCGGTGCGAAACCATCCATTGATAAATGACTTGGCATTGGCTTCGGGGTTATTTTCATATCCTTCAATCACGTTCGGTCCCTGGATCACCACTTCGCCGAGGTCTCCGCTGGGCAGGATGTTGCCATCATCATCCATGATCCCGACTTTCACCCCCGTGCCCGGCCCGACCGACGCGGATTTGCGCGGCTGCGGCGGCAGCGGGTTGGAGCACATCTGGTGGGAAGCTTCCGTCATGCCGTAAGCCTCAAGCACCGGCACCTGGACAACGTTTTCGATCTTTTCCATCAGCGCCGGTGAGAGCGCTGAGCTGCAGGAGCGGACAAAGCGCAGCTTCTCAATTCCTTCAGGTTTGGCATTCAATCGAGCCACAGAGAGTTGATGGATCGTCGGCACGCAGGAGTACCAGGTCACGCCGTAGTCGCGAACCGTCCGCCAGAAACTCATGGGATTGAATTTGTTGGGCACCACCACGGTGCCGCCGGTCAGGAAACTGGAAAGCGTTGAAGCCACCAGTCCATGGATATGGAAGAGCGGCATCACGCAGAGAGAAATGTCTTTCGCCGTGAGCCCGTAGGTTTCCGCTACGTTCTTGCAAGAGACGGCCAGGTTTTTGTGCTTCAGCGGCACACGTTTCGGTCGGCCCGTGCTTCCGCTGGTATGCAGAACCAGAGCAATATCGTCGGGACTGGGCGGGGTAACAGGAACGCCTTTCGGGGCACCCACAATACTCACGTTGCCGGCTTCATCCATCTGCACCGCAAATACTGGAATGTTCAGGTGCCGGGCCGCTTGCTTGGCATCTTCCGCGCCTTCCGGCGGGACCAACAAGACCTTGGCGGAGGTGTCTTCCAGATAAAAGGAGAATTCCTCAAACCGATATGCGGGATTCAGGGGCGCGGCGGTCCCGGCAACCGATCCGGCGAGGAAGGCCACGATCGTCGGGAGGCCGTTGGGAAGAACATTCGCGACTCGCTCGCCCCGTTGGATACCCATGCCAGCCAGGGCTTCGGCCATAGTCTGGACCTGGCGGCGCAACGACTCATAACTAACAGAAGTTCCGGTCTCAGGAATAATGACGGCAGTGGCGTTCCCAGGGGCGACGTTCAACAGCGAAGGGAGGTCATTCATTAGAACTCAGCTCCGGTGACAAGGGGGTCTTTGCCTTCGTTTCAGCGTTCGGGCGGCAAGTATATACCAGATAAACCGTGATGCAAGTGGCTGCCATTTCGTCCCTTCCTGGCTAGAATCAACCGGTTCCACTGGTTGAAAACCACCAGCTTTTTTTCGGGAATACTCGCCTGTATAAAGAGTGCGCGGGGATGATGGCGAAAATTGGCCTGTCGACGTTGCAAGTCAGATAATATTTTCGCTCGGGCAGTGGCCCAATACTTGCAATTACTCCCCCGGAGGCTTTTCCCCAATGGTCTTCAATTTTGTGGCAACTCTGCTTCTTGCTGTAGCGTTCTTTGCCCCGGAAACTCACCACGGGACCATTCCCCGCTCCGTAGCCACAGATTACGCCGCTCACGCCTCACAAGACAACATGCAGATTGGCGCGTCATTGCTGAGTCACAAAGAGCTCAAAAAAATCTTTGCCACGGACGTAAACCAGTGCTGTCTGGTAGTGGAAGTGGCCGTCTATCCCCCCAAAGACAACCCCGTAACACTCTCGCTCGATGACTTCATGCTGCGCGAGGCCGGAATGGAGCTGGGAACCAGGCCGTCTTTGCCTGAGACACTGGCTGCCCGGCTGGAAGTCCAGCCTACCGCAATCGATCGTGAGCAGCGGCCCGGCGTGACCAGCGGCTCGGACATTGGCTACGAAAGAACTACGGAGCAGAACGGCGCTTCGCGCACTTCTTCCGGCGGTGTCGTCCAGCGCTCCAGCGTGGGCATTGGCGTTCCCGTTGGCGGCGGAGGTTCCAGGCTTCCGGAAGGCAGAACAACCCCGGAAGGCAACCACCGCGCCATCGAAGCAGAACTTAAGGAGAAAGGTCTTCCCGAAACCAGTGCCTGGGAGCCTGTAGCAGGCTATCTCTATTTCTCCGTGCCGAAAAAGAAGAAGAGCGGCTATGAGCTTGTCTATATGGCGGGCGACAAGAAGGTAGTGCTGCCGCTCAAGTAGCTAATCCGTCTCCGATTTGTTTTGTTCTCTCCCTGCCTTATTTTCGCGGCCCTGGCCTAACCGGGACCGCAATTTTTGTCGCGCATCTGTTGGACGTGGTGCATATAATCTTTTTCACCGAAACAGGTATCTTATTCTAAGGACCCCCGAAAAATGGTGAATAGATCAAGGTAGGGACGCCCCGGTTCCCGAAACCCATGCATAAGGCGCTCTCTGAGCGCGGGAGGAAACAAATGAAACTCAAAGCACTCGCAGTGGCAATCGTATTCTTCACTGTCTCTGTTCCTGTTTTGTCGGCACCGAACGCGAGGACCTCATTCGAAAGCCTGAAGGCCCTGGCCGGACAATGGGATGCCAAAGACCCGAGCGGCAAGCAGCAGACCATTACGTGGAAAGTGGTGTCCGGCGGCTCGGTGGTGATGGAATCCATGCAGGAAGAAAGCATGGTGACCATGTATCACGTGGACAACAATCGCCTGATGCTCACGCACTATTGCGCAGCGCAGAACCAGCCCCGCATGCAGGCACTGGCTTCTGAGGACGGCAAGACTTTTACCTTCGATTTTATCGACGCCACGAATCTGGCCAGCCCCGACGCTGGGCACATGCGCAAGCTGGTTTTGACCATCCAGGATAAGGACCATTTCACTGAGCAGTGGTTCTTCGCGCAAAAGGGCAAGTCCGAAGACCACGGCGTGTTTCAGTTCACGCGCAAACAGTAAAACTACGGTTTGGCGGGGCCGTCAGAAGGCGATGGCCCCGGCCCGGGCAGGCGCTAAGGTGGAAGGGGCTATTGACAGCGATGGAGACGGTTGCATAGGCTGTCGCTTTCATGTCGACTTCACTGGACAAGCTCAACGCCAAGATTTTTGCCGAACAGTTGCACACCCAATTCAGATTGCTGCGCCATGGCGCGCAGTCAATCCCGCTCGAACTCATCGAGGTGAAAGAGGGCGATTCTTCGCCAACGATCGAGCTGTTCACGCTGCATTTCCGCGGGCCGGCCGAGCTACGCATGCCGCAACAGATCCATCAGCTGGAGCATGACACGCTGGGGACGTTCGACATTTTCCTTACTGCGATTGGCGCCGACGCACAGGGAATCACTTACGAATCGGTGTTCCATCGCTTCCGCAAGACCGAGCCATGAATTCCAATACGAAGACAGGCAATACGCAGATCACGCTGCGCCCGGCCACAGCCGCCGATGACGATTTCATTTTGCGTTGTTACGCCAGCACACGCGCGCAGGAAATGGAGCAGGCGCCATGGAGCGCGGAGCAAAAAGAAGTTTTTGTCAGAATGCAGTATGCAGCGCAGAAGCAACATTACGCGGCGGAATCACCGCACGCCAGCCACGACATTATTTATGTCAACGAAACTCCGGTGGGACGGATCTATCTGGACCGCCGCAAAGATGCGCTGCACATTCTGGATATCACGGTGCTGCCGCAGGATCGCAATCACGGGACGGGTTCAGTGCTGCTAGGCCGGCTTCTCGATGAGGCGCGCAGGGTCGGGAAGCCGGTCACGATCTACGTGGAAAATTTCAATCCCTCACTGCGCCTCTTCGAACGCCTTGGTTTTCAGAAGGACCATGAGAAGGGCTTCCATCTATTAATGAGGTGGCAGCCGGAGAGTTGATTCCGCGGCTAACCGGAGCGCCGTCAGAATGATGCTGCCCGACCTGGCCCGATACCGGAATGACCGTGCCTGCATCCAGCCGATTGACCACAGCTGTATAAATCTGCTGCCCGTTGCCTGCCGGAACGGTGAACAACGCCAGGCGGCCGAGCTGTGCATGCTCAAAAAGATGCGTCGCCTGCGGCACGGGAGATGATCCGCCGAACACCAGCACAAAGCCGGTGCTGGTAGATGCGAAAGAAGAACCCTTTTTGGAAACGGCAAAACTGCCCGGGTTTACCGTTGCCAGCTTCGGGAGGTCCTCCACGGCCGTGAGCGTCAGCCATACTGGCGAGCTGCCGGCGGAGAGGTAAACCTTGAACTCAGTGCCAATCGCACTGGAAAAAGCATTGCGGTCCAGCTTATCGAGCGCCGCTGCGTGATCCTGCCAGTTGTCAGATTTCAAATGGGGCGAAGGAACTTTTCGCAAAGGCTCTACTTCGTCCTTGCCGCCGATGGCGCGATCCCCACCCAACGCCAGCAAAGGACTGCCGGCACACGCTGCCGCCGCAAAAACACCCTGGCGCAGGAATATTCGTCTGGAAAAAGCCAAATTGCACCTCCGCTCTAAGGAGCGCCGGAAGATTAGAACTTACTTGTTCCCATTTTGGGAACATTATTTGGGGGAAAGCTAATAGTGACGTGCTTGATCCTGGGGTCTACAACAAAGGTAATTGATAGTACCCGGAATAAGAGTGGATTTCCAGCGGCAATTTCATTCTGGAACAAACTTCAGTACTCGTTGAGTGCTCACGGCGTTACAGATCCATAAGCCATAAGTATGAGCGCGTGCTGCAAACTCTTGCGTAAGTATTTCAACCGAATATGAAAGCTTTTTAACTCCCAGAAGTTACCTTTGATACTCATACCGTAACTTAAGTGCCATTTTTCCTTGACAATATTTTCTGCAACAAGCAGAGTACATGAGTCGTACAACACCCCCCAGGCGTTAACTGAATATTTCACAGCTGGTTCACCGAACTTCCGGAGGCGGACCGTGTTTTGCTGTGCTGTCTCCAAGGCATTTCTTCCGGATCCCAAAAACTTAGAGTTCAAGAAGTGTTGCGTAAGGAGTTGTACCCGTGAATAGAAAGTTCCTGCCTACCTGCAATCGTGTTTCCGCCACAATTCAATCCGCTTCCATTTCAATGCTTTTTCTATTCGTGATTCTCAGCGGATTGGTAAGTCATCTGTCTGCGGCAGCCATGCAGGCCCCGGCGCGCGGGCCCAAGATCTGGTTGGGGGACAACCAAGCCCTGCCGGTCAAGCCGGTGGGAGCGCCCACTCTGGCGCAAAGTGTGGCAGCGGGACAGGCACAGCCTACCGCGATGGCAACAGCGGACGTGGATGGCGACGGCGTAGCTGACATGATTGCCGGCTTCAGCGTCCCGGGTGGTGGGACGATTGTGATTCATCGCGGCAATGTGGACGCATTCGCGCCGCAGAGCGATGCGTCGTTTCAAGCCATTGGCCGCGGACAGTTTCCCGCGCCGTTTCTGCCCAACGCCAAGGTGCTCAGCGTTCCAGTCCGGCCAGATTTCATTGCCATGGGCCGGTTCACTCCCAGCGGGCATCAGGACATGGTGGTGGCAGCGCTCGGCGGCAACAGCGTTTTTGTTTTTCCCGGTGATGGCAAAGGCGGCTTCGGCGCGCCGCAGACCGTTTCGCTTTCCGGCAGCGTTACCGCCATGGCTTCTGAAAACCTGTTAAAGAGTCTGGCGTATTCGAATCTTGTGGTCGGGATTGCGTCGCCGCAGACATCTTCTTTACTGGTTTTTTCCGGGACAGACAGCGGGCTTTCTCCTCCGGCAGTTTTTCGGTTAGCGGCAGCAGCCAGCAACATCGTGTTCGGCGACTTTGGCGACTCGCACACTGATACAGCTTTTCTATCCGGCGGCAACGTCTTTATTCTTCATTCTGCAACCTTCCAGATGGAAGCGCTCTCTCTGCCGGTAAACGCCAGCGCCATGACGCTGGGTTCATTCATTTTCGACCGCAACGGCGGCGGTTTGCAGATTGCGTTGCTGACTTCTGAAGGCACTCTCCACATTGCCGCACGGACTGAATTTGATCCCCGGCCCATGACCCTTGATGAAGTGCACGCCAGTTGGCAGGCAACAGGGCGTCGCGGATTTGGTGATCCGCTGAATGGGTCGCGCACGCTGCCGCAGAACGGCTACAAGATCGTAGAAAGCATCGCTTCTGCCGCGCCGTTTTCCGCCGGACAGCCTCCGGTCCTGTTCCGCACACGCATCTCTGACCATGTCGCTGACGATGTAATGGTGCTCAATCCATCGATGGGGCAGCTGGCCGTGATTGCCCATCCCGACGTTGCTCCCGGTGCGACGACATTTCTGCCGGCCATAGTTTCCACGCGTCCTTATAGCGGTTCGCCCGTAGCGGCGCTGCCCATGCGCACAAATATTGATGGGCGCCCCGGCGTTGTAGCGCTGCATGCAGGCCAACTTGCTCCGGCCGTGATGATGCCGTTGCCCGACCCAACTTTTTTCGTCAACCGCAACGATGATCCGGCGCCGGGCGCTATAGCCACGACTTGTAACAACGTCAGCAATGCTGACACTTCCACTTCCTGCAGCTTGCGTGAAGCTGTGCGTAAAGCCAACGCTACGGCTGGAACCGATACCATTACGCTCGCGGCGGGCACATACACGCTTTCGATTCCCAGGAATGCAGCGGATCATAGTTCAGCACTCACAGGCGCTCTGTATATCCAGGATTCAGTCAATATCGTTGGCGCCGGGCAGGCAACCACCATCATCCAGGGTGGCTCGACCGCCACGAACGGCGTAGACATGGTGTTCGCCGTCAACGAAGACATTGATTCAATCACCAGCGCTTCGGCCTCATTCAGCAACCTGACCATTAAGTTTGGCAGGAATCGCGGTTCGGTCGGTGGATTCGACGGCGATGGCGGCGGCATGGAGTTCGATACCGGGACTGGTGGCACGGCGAACCTCACGCTCACCAATGTCACTTTTGACAGCAATGCCACCCTGGATGGCAACGGCGGCGGTCTGGCAGCCTTCAACGCATCTTCAGGGCTAGCGGCTGGCGGCCCCGGCCTTGTCACTGTTAACAACTGCATTTTTACCAACAACTCGGTAAAAGAAGTCATTGCGGGCGCGTTCGGCAGCGGCGGCGGCATCATGGTCTTCGACCTGATGCACATCCTGATCAATTCCGGCACATCGATCACTAACAACACGTCAACTGGATCTGGCGCCGGCATGATGATCTTCTCCGCCGGCAGCGGGTCGCGCTTGTCGAACATCCATGGCGTGACGATTACCGGCAACGTGGCACAAATCGATGGCGGCGGTCTCTGGACAGCGGCGAACACAGTGGTGGATCAGGGCTCACTCATCGACAACAACCAGGCGACTGGAGTGAATGGTCTGGGTTCGGGCGGCGGCATCCGTGTGGGTGTGGCATCGCCTGATACAGTTACTCTTTCCAAGATCACAGTCACCAATAACAAAGCTAAAGTCTCCGGTGCCGGTATCGCGACGGGCAGTGGCTCGGGCGGAGGCGGCACCACGATCGCATTCAGCCGCATGGCAGGAAACACATTCCTGACCTCTGGCTTAGGCACGAACCTTAACAACGACCACACCACCGTGACGGCGACGAATAACTGGTGGGGCACAAACACGCCTGCCACCACGATTAACAACAGCGTCGCCACGACTACGTTTGATCCCTTCATTCAGCTGACGCACACTGCCAGCCCGGCAACGATTCGCATCAATCAAAGCACAACGCTTACCGGCGACATGAGCAAAGACAATCATGGCAACGGCGCGGCCCTGGCTGGAAATCTTAACCAGATTGTCGGCCTGCCCATCACTTTCAACAATGCAATTCTGGGTTCGATCCCGCAGGCCCAGCCGGAAACGCTGAATGCGAGCGCTCAGGCTACCGCCACGTTCAATGCGGGCGGCACTAGTGGCAACGGCCATGCCGACGCCACGGTTGACCAGCAGACCGTTACAGCCAATATCGTAATTCTGGAGCCGCTGCGTATCGTCAAGAGCTTCAGCCCGAATCCGGTCGCGGTTGGCGTTTCCTCTACATTGAGTTTTGCCGTAAATAATCCCAACGTGATCCCGGTGGACGCAAGTTTCACTGATACTCTGCCAGCGGGATTGGTTGTGGCGGCTACGCCGGGTGTTACGAATACGTGTACCGGTACAGTAACGGCAGTTGCAGGATCGGGCAGCATCAGCTACTCCAATGCCAGCCTGCCGGTAGGCGCGTGCACCATCACCGTAAAAGTTTCAAGCGCTACGGATAACGTCTACAACAACAGCGTTACCATTAATTCCACCGCAGCGGGCACGGGTGCGCTTTCTACTTCTTCAGCCAGCTTGACGGTCATTAATCCACCAGCCATCACGAAAGCTTTTGGCGCCGCCACGATTCCGTTGAACGGCACCACCAGCCTGACCTTTACCCTGAGCAGCACGAATGCGAACCTGACGCTGAACGGCGTTGCCTTTACTGACAATCTGCCGGCAGGGCTGGTTGTGGCTACGCCCAGTGGCTTGACCACCACCTGCGATGGCACAGCTACCGCCGTCGCCGGCTCATCCTCGGTCAGTCTGAGCGGTGCGAGCCTGGCTCCTGGCGCGAGCTGCACGATTTCAGTGAATGTGACCGGCACGACAGCCGGCGTAAAGAACAACAGCGTTCAGGTCTCTTCGACCAATGCCGGAACGGGTAACACGTCGAACGCCAGCATTACGGTGGTGGCACCGCCGACGATCAGCAAGGCTTTTGGCGCGGTCAGCATTCCGCTGAACGGCTCGACCTCGCTCAGTTTCACCATCACCAATCCCAACACCACGGTCGCGCTGACTGGCGTTGGTTTCAGTGACACGCTGCCCGCGGGTCTGATAGTTTCAACGCCCAATGGCCTGACTGGAACTTGCGGCGCCGGAACAATTACTGCCACGGCAGGAACGAACGTGATCAGCCTGAGCGGCGGAACGATTGCGGCAAACGCTTCCTGCACGTTCTCAGTAAATGTAACTGGAACGGCCGCAGGCTTGCAGAACAACACCACAGGCAACGTTACTTCCACCGAAGGCGGCACGGGCGGAACTGCCTCTGCCAGCATCAAGGTGGAAGCGCCTCCGTCAATTGCCAAGGTATTCAATCCTGCGACGATCGGTGTGAATGCGACGACCTCGCTGACATTTACCATCACCAATCCGGCCGCCAATGTCGATCCTCTAACCGGAGTGGCGTTTACAGACACGCTGCCAACAGGGCTAACTGTGGCAACCGCTACGGCGACGGTTTGCGGTGGAACGCTGACCACGACTGCCCCGACGGGGATTGCGCTGACAGGCGCAACGATCCCCATCAACAGCCAGTGCCAGTTCAGCGTTACGGTGACGGGCGCAGCTTCAGGGCAATACACCAACACCACCGGCAACGTGACTTCGACTAACGGCGGAACGGGCAACACGGCCTCAGCCAACTTGACTGTGGCTACGCCGCCGTCAATTACCAAGGCATTCGGCGCGGCCAGCATTCCGTTGAACGGAACAACTTCGCTGACTTTCACCATCAATAATCCGAATACAACGCTTGCGCTCACCGGTATTGCCTTTACTGACAATCTGCCGGCCGGTCTGGTAGTGGCGACTCCCAACGCGCTGAACAACACATGCGGTGGCACAGCAACGGCCGTTGCCGGATCGTCTTCTATAAGCCTCTCCGCCGGAACTCTGGCGGCTAGCGCAAGCTGCACGGTCACAGTAAATGTCCAGGGCACCACAGCGGGCGTTAAGAACAACAGCGTCCAGGTGACTTCCACTGAAGGCGGCACGGGCAATACTTCAAACGCTTCAATCACGGTTGTCGGTGCGCCGGTGATTAGCAAAGCGTTTGGCGCGGCCAGCATTCCGCTGAATGGTTCCACCAGCCTGAGCTTCACGATTCAGAACAACAACACCACAACCACGCTGACCGGCGTTGGCTTCACTGACACACTGCCTGCGGGCCTGGTGATCTCGACGCCCAATGGCCTCACCGGAACTTGTGGCGGCGGAACGATTACGGCGACTGCTGGAACGAACACGATCAGCCTCACCGGAGGGACGCTTGCAGCCAGCGCATCATGCACTTTCTCCGTCAACGTGACTGGAACCACTGCCGGGACAAAGAACAATACGACCGGCAATGTGACGTCCACGGAAGGCGGAACGGGCGGAACGGCTTCTGCCAGCATTGACGTGGTAGCGCCGCCATCGATTGCCAAGGTATTTAATCCGGCGAGCATCGCGCTGAATGCGACCACTTCGCTGACGTTCACCATCACGAATCCAGCCGCGAATACCGTTGCCCTGACCGGCGTGGCATTTACTGACACGCTGCCAACAGGTCTCACGGTCGCCAACTCCACAGCTACGGTTTGCGGCGGAACTTTGACCACGACCGCGCCCACCGGCATTACATTGACCGGCGCGACCATCGCGGTGAACAGCCAGTGCCAATTCAGCGTTACAGTTACCGGAGCGGCTTCAGGCAATTACACAAATACAACCGGAAGCGTAACTTCCACCAATGGCGGGACCGGCAACACGGCTACTGCGAACCTGACGGTGGCCACGCCGCCCGGCATTACAAAATCTTTCGGTGCAGCGAGCATTCCGCTGAACGGAACCACGTCACTGACGTTCAACATCACCAATCCAAATACAACCCTGGCGCTGACCGGTATCGCATTTACTGATACTCTACCTGCCGGTTTGGTAGTGGCTACCCCCAGCGGATTAACCAATACCTGCGGCGGCACAGCTACGGCCGTTGCCGGCTCGGGTAGCATCAGCCTTTCCGCCGGAACTCTGGCGGCCAGCGCTTCATGCACGGTCACAGTGAACGTTCAGGGCACGACTGCGGGCGTGAAAAATAACAGTGTGAGCGTGACTTCCACGGAAGCTGGAGCGGGCAATACTTCCAACGCTTCCATCACCGTAGTGGCTCCGCCAACCATCGCGAAGGCTTTCGGCGCGGCCAGCATTCCGCTGAACGGAACGACCTCGCTCAGCTTCACCATCACCAATCCCAACACGACGACCACTCTGACCGGTGTCGGCTTCAGTGACACGCTGCCGGCAGGCTTGATCATTTCGACCCCGAATGGTCTGACAGGATCTTGCGGTGGCGGCACGATTACCGCGACTCAGGCCACCAACGTGATCAGCCTGTCTGGAGCAAGTCTGGCTGCTTCCGCTTCCTGCACGTTCGCAGTGAACGTTACCGGCATAGCTCCTGGCCAGCAGAACAACACCACCGGCCCCGTGACTTCCACGGAAGGCGGAACAGGCGGAACAGCTTCGGCCAGCATCAATGTGATCGCCGCGCCGCCAACAATTACCAAATCCTTCGGCGCTGCAAGCATTCCGTTGAACGGCACAACCTCGTTGACCTTCAACATCACTAATCCGAACCCGGCCCCGCTGACCGGTATCGCATTTACGGATACCCTGCCTGCCGGTTTGGTCGTGGCTACCCCCAGCGGGTTAACGAACAGCTGCGGCGGAACGGCGACGGCGGTTGCCGGCTCGGGCAGCATCAGCCTCTCGGCCGGAACGCTGGCGTCCAGCGCTTCATGCACGGTCACAGTGAATGTCCAGGGCACAACCGCGGGCGTGAAAAACAACAGCGTCCAGGTGACTTCCACTGAAGGCGGCACAGGCAATACTTCCAACGCTTCCATCACAGTGGTTGGAGCTCCTGTCATCATCAAGGCATTCGGAGCGGCCAGCATTCCGTTGAACGGCTCGACCTCGCTCAGCTTCACGATTCAGAACACGAATACCACCACTACGATGACCGGGGTCGGCTTCACTGACACTCTGCCGGCGGGCCTGGTGATCTCGACGCCCAACGGCCTGACAGGAAGCTGCGGCGGCGGAACCATCACGGCCACTCAGGGCAGCAACACGATCAGCCTGACCGGAGCATCGCTGGCTGCCAGCGCGTCGTGCACTTTCTCCGTGAACGTGACGGGCATTGCCGCTGGTTTGCAGAACAACACCACGGGCCCGGTGACTTCCACGGAAGGCGGCACAGGTGGGACGGCCTCGGCCAGCATCAAGGTGGAAGCGCCTCCGTCGATTGCCAAAGTCTTCAACCCGAGCAACATTGCTCTGAACGCGACGACTTCGCTGACCTTCACCATTACTAATCCGGCGGCCAACGTTGATCCGCTGACCGGCGTAGCATTTACAGACACGCTGCCCACGGGCTTGACGGTCGCCAACACCTCTGCCACAGTTTGCGGCGGAACCTTGACCACCACTTCGCCGACAGGAATCGCCCTGAGCGGAGCCACAATTGCCGCCAATAGCCAGTGCCAGTTCTCGGTGACGGTGACCGGAGCGGCTTCCGGCCAGTTCACCAATACAACGGGCAACGTCACCTCAACCAATGGCGGAACGGGCAACACGGCCACAGCCAATCTGAGCGTGGCTACGCCACCCACCATCACCAAGGCATTCGGCGCCGCAACCATTCTTCTGAATGGAAGCACTTCACTAAGCTTCACCATTAACAACCCGAACGCTTCGTCTTCTTTGACCGGCGTCGCGTTTACTGACAGTCTGCCGGCAGGGCTGATTGTTTCCACTCCAAACGGTCTCACTGGCTCGTGCGGTGGCGGAACCATTACCGCGGCTGCGGGTTCATCTGCAGTGAGTCTTTCCGGAGCCACTCTGGCCGGCGCGGCTTCCTGCACTTTCTCAGTAAATGTAACGGGCACCACAGCGGGCGTTATGAATAACAGCGTTCAGGTAACAGCCACTGAGAGCGGCCCCGGCAACACTTCCAATGCATCCATCACCGTAATTGCGCCGCCCAGCATCGCCAAGGCTTTTGGCGCGGCCAGCATCAATCTGAATGCGACCACCACTCTGACCTTCACAATCACCAATCCCAACCCCACGGTCGCGCTCACGGGTGTGGGTTTTGGCGATACGCTGCCGGCCGGTCTGGCGGTTGCCACTCCAAACGGTCTCACTGGGTCGTGCGGCGCGGGAACGATTACCACGGGCACTGTGTCAGGCTTCTCTGTGGTCAATCTTTCCGGCGGTACGATTGCGGCTGCCGGTTCCTGTACCTTCTCCGTCAATGTGGTAGGCCAGTCGCCCGGACACAAAGTGAACACCACGGGAATCGTCAGCTCCACCAACGCGGGCTCGGGCAACCAGGCGACGGCTACGATTGACGTCAATGCCCCGGACCTGGCCATCACCAAGACCCATACCGGGACTTTCCATCGTGGCCAGACCGGCGCGCAATACTTCATTACCGTGAGCAACGTTGGGTTTGGACCTACGGTTGGAACAGTCACAGTGGTTGACAATCTGCCGGTCATCGGCAATCCGCACAATATCGTGCCCACAGCCCTTAGCGGCACCGGTTGGACCTGTACCCTGGCTACGCTTACCTGCACTCGTGCAGACGCCCTGGCCTCGGGCAGCAGCTACCCGGTGATTACAATGACTGTCGATATCCCGACCAACATCACCAACAATTTCACGAACACGGCTACCGTCTCAGGAGGCGGTGACGTAAATGTCAACAACAACACGGCTTCTGATCCCGTAAGTCTTGGTCCGCCAATCGTGATCACGCCGCATGCCACCACGGCCAGCGTCGTGGCCGGCAGCTCAGCGAGCTTCATTTTTGACGTGGACGATCAGGACCCAACCCAGGGGGTAATCACCTTCGGTTGCGGCGGCTTGCCAGTAGGTACGGCATGCTCCTTCAGCCCGGCAAGCACCAGCCAGCCATCGACAACGGTGACGATGACAGTAACCACTTCCAACGGGAGGACCGTCGCAGCCGCCAGGAATTCTGCACCGGGCAGCAGATCTCCTCTGTATGCCGCTCTGCTCTTTCCTGTGTTTGGAATGGTGGGAATCGCGTTCAGCGGGCGCCGTGGTCGTAAAGCCCGGCTGCGTTTTGCCCTGGTTGTTATTGGTGCGCTGGCATTGCTATCCTTCGCGGGATGCGGCAGCGGCCTGCACGGCATCGTGACTCCCGCCGGAAATTATCAACTTAGCGTGAGTGCTTCCAGCGCCACGATCCAGGTAAGCACGCCAGTTACTTTGAGCGTAAAGTAGTTATGAAGTTGAATGCTAGAAAGAGATAGGAGCTGCAAAACATGTCAAGTCCGTTTGTAGGTGAGATACGGATGTTCGGTGGTAATTTTGCGCCCGCAGGCTGGGCGTTCTGCAATGGAGCTTTGTTGCCGATCTCAGAAAATGATGTTCTATTCCAACTCATCGGGACAACGTATGGCGGCGACGGCCAAAGTACCTTTGCGCTGCCGGACCTGCAGAGCCGCATCCCCATCCATGTGGGTCCCGGATTCGCTCAGGGCCAGAGTGGTGGAGCAGAAACTGTCACTCTCACCACCAGCCAGATTCCGGCGCACAGCCATGTACCCCAGGCCAACTCCGCCCCCGGTACTCAAGCCGGGCCAGGGAATGGTCTATGGGCTTCCACCAGTCCCAGCCTGAACCAATACTCCAACGTTGCGCCCACTTTAAACATGGATCCGGCAGCAATTGGCCAAACCGGCGGTTCACAACCGCATGACAACATGGTGCCGTTCCTGGCCGTCAACTTCATTCTTTCGCTGTTCGGGATTTTTCCGTCGCAGACCTAGCCGTTCAACCAACAAGCTAAGAGCTGAAGGAGAAAGAGCAATGTCAGAGCCATTTCTTGGCGAAGTAAAAATCATCAGCTGGAATTTCCCACCCAAAGGCTGGGCCTTCTGTAACGGGCAGTTACTGCCTATCAATCAAAACCAGGCTTTGTTTTCGATCCTGGGCACCACCTACGGCGGCGATGGCCGCACTACATTTGCCCTGCCCAATCTTCAGGGACGCATGCCGGTCCACGTGGGCCAGGGCATTTCCCTGGGCGAGCGCGGCGGAGAAACCGCGCACACGCTCAATATTTCTGAAATGCCAGCGCATAATCACGTTCCCGTGGGCAGTAATACCAATCCGCCCACCTCGCCCGGGGCCGCCGGAAATCTGTGGTCGGCGAACAATGCCAAGCCTTTTGCCACCAGCCCCACAGGCTCCATGAATCCGGCTTGCGTCTTGCCCGCCGGCGGCAGCCAGCCCCATGAAAACATGAGTCCGTATCTGGTGTTGAATTTCATCATTGCGCTGCAGGGAATTTTCCCCAGTCGCAATTAGCAAGGGAGAGAGATCCACCATGTCAAATCCATTTGTAGCGGAAATCCGAATCTTTGCGGGCAATTTTGCGCCTACCGGCTGGGCCACCTGTGATGGCCAGCTTATGCCCATCAGCCAGAATACGGCTCTCTTCTCGCTGCTTGGCACCACCTATGGCGGCGACGGCAAGAGCAACTTTGCGCTGCCCAATCTCCAGGGTTCGGCGCCAATGCAGCAGGGCCAGGGACCAGGGCTCAGCCTGCGCGACCTGGGAGAAATCGGCGGCGAGCAGACCGTAACGCTGCTGCAAACCGAAATGCCTGCGCATATTCACACCGCTGTCGCAGCTGCGGGCGCCGGCCAGCCTGATCCCACCAACAATGCATGGGCATCCGGAGCCAAAGGCTTTGGCAACATCTATTCGCCCTCTGTCCAGGCTAGTAACGCCCAGATGAACCCATTTGCTCTCAGCATTAGCGGAGGCAATCTACCCCATAACAACATGATGCCGTATTTGTGCCTCACGTTCATCATCGCTTTGCAGGGAGTATTTCCGCCGCGCAGCTAGCTAAAACTAACTATCACGCGAGGCCTCGGGGAGTTGCACCTCCGAGGCCTTCACTTGTTTTGTTCGATTTCCTCGTCGAGTGACCATCATGCCAACGCCGGGCTCAGGCTTTTACCGCTCAGCCCGACGTCTTTCTTCGATTGATGATTAAAATGAGATGGAACATGGCTGACCAGATTGCCCCTTCCGCGAACCCGGAGCCAGCAGTTCTCGAAACCGAAGTTCCTCTCTCCCAGTCCCTGATCTGGCGGCTGCAACGCGATTTCTACGCCCAGCGCGGAATCAAAGCGTGGACCGAAGACATGGTCCCCAGCTACATCACCAACAATCCCTTCATCGCTGAAATTTACGCCCAGATCGTCGCAGGCTTTGTTACCGACTGCATGCAGCAGGCCCAGCGCGACTCGCTATCCGCCGGAAAATCCGTTGCGCATTCTGGAACTTGGCGCCGGGACAGGAAAATTCTCTTATCTCTTTTTGCGCAGGCTGACGGCGCTTCTGCAAACCAGAAAAATTGCGCCGCAGCTTGTGCGCTATTGCATGGCCGACTGCTCTGAAAGCCTGTTGGCTGACTGGCGTGCTAACCGTTACCTGGCTGAGTTCGTGGAGAACGGAATTCTGGAATTCCAGCTGCACCGCGTCACTGAAGGGCACAGACCGTCTGATTTCCCGGGCGGAAACTCGCCTGACTTAAGACAAGGCAGCCAAAGGCCCTCTTGTTGTTATTGCCAATTACGTCTTCGATAGTCTTCCTCAAGACGCTTTCGTTGTCGCCAACGGGCAACTTTCCGAAGCGCTTCTCACCACCCGCGTGAATCAACCTACAAGTTCAAGTGAAGACCACGTCGTCCCGCAGCTCAGCAGCCTGCAACTCTCTTTCAAAAATGTCCAAGTACCGCCGGACCGCTATGCCGATAAATCATGGAACGCCACGCTGGAGCACTACCGCTCCCGCCTGCCTGCTGCCACCGTGCTCTTTCCCTCAGCCGCGCTCACAATGTTGCAGCAACTCAGCAACTCCACTGACGGTCGCATGCTGGTGCTGGCCGCCGATAAAGGCCTTCTCCACGAAGACGATCTCGCGCTTCTGCAGGGCCCGCCTCAGCTTGAGTTTCACGCTTCCAGTCATTGTTTTTCCCAGTTGGTGAACTTTGACGCAATCGCCAGATATTTTTACGGCATTGGCGGAGACGCGCTGCTGCCGCAAAAACGTTTTTCCAGCCTGAGTATCTGCGCGTTTCTAGCGCACGGTCCCGACGATAAGTTTCCCGCAACCAGGGCTGCCTATCAGGAGACGCAGAGCACTTTTGGTCCGGACGATCTTTTTGCCCTGATGAGCTGGCTCAACGCGCATCTGGAAGAAGTATCAGTAGTTCAGGCGCTGGCCCTGCTGCGGCTGACGCGCTGGGACACCACGGCTCTGCTGCGGCTCTTTCCGGTGATCTCGCGACAGCTTCGCAACGTCGCGGCCGAGCGGGATGACCTGCGCCACGCAGTCTTGAATACCTGGGCCAATTATTATCCTGTGACTCCTGCGGAAAATGTGCTCGCCTTTCAATGCGGCGTAATCCTGCTGGAACTCCGGTTCTTTGCTGACGCTGTGCCTATGTTCAAGGCCTCTGAGCAACTGATCGGACGCTCTGCCACCACCAGTTACAACCTGGGGTTGTGCGCTATGGGGCTTGGCCGCTCTGAAGACGCGCTGGCTCATATGGTCGACTCGTGCAACCTTGACGCTACCTTCGAGCCGGCCAGGAACTCACGAGTCCGGCTGGAAAACGAAAAAGCTCAGAGCTGATCGTCACCAAGTCTCTATCAAATTCAGCGGCTCTTTCAGCAGCGGCAGCTTGCCCCGGACGCAAAAATAAACCTACTCTGCATTTGCTGCAACGTTGTTCCCGCTGCTGCACATCTTATCTGGCACTTGAGATTCTTTAGGGGGACGAACCATGCGCCATAGTAAGACCGCTTTGTTTCTGCTGTTCAGCTTTTTGCTGGCAACCGCCGCCTGGGGCAGGGAAGACCGGCTCACCAATACCGGAACTGCTCCCGCTGCCGAAGGCAAAATCATTACCGATAATGATCGCAATGGCAACACCGGCGTTGATATCGAAGTAAAACATATGGCAACGCCGCAGTCGCTCACGCCGGCCAGGCAGACCTATCTGGTTTGGGTCCAGCCGCGCGGAAAAGATCCTGAGCTGCTGGGAGCGTTGAGGGTGAACGAAAAGCTGGAAGGCAGCCTGAAGGCCGCCACCACATACAAAACCTTTGACGTTATCATCACCGCCGAAGATAACGTGAAGCCGGACACGCCGTCCAGCACCGTGATACTGAAGGGGACCGTCGAGCGGAAGTAACTGTCCGTCGCTGGATTCAAGCGGTAATCGTTGGCGAACAATGTCTCTTCGCGACGGGGGTTGGCCTGTGACTGGTTGGGTATGACCGGTGTTGCGGCAATCTGATACCATTGCCGCCCATGATCGTGAAAGAGCAGGCAGCGGCGTCTGCCGGACAAGCAATTGCGTCGAAGAAATCCACTACATGGTGGCCGCTGGCAGTGCTGGTGGCCATCAATGTCCTCAATTTTTACGACCGCCAGGTTGCGGGCGCTGTGGTTGAGCCCGTTCGCAAAGAATTTCATCTTACCGATACGGAAATCGGCGGGCTCAATTTTGCCTTTACCATGCTCTATGGCCTGGTCGGGCTGCCGCTGGGACTCCTGGCTGACAGAGTCAGCCGCAAAAAGCTGCTTGCTGTCGGCATTGCGATCTGGGCGCTGCTCACGGCCAGCGCTCGCTGGATCAACAGTTATTCTTTTCTGGTAGTTTCACGCCTGGGCGTCGGCGTGGGCGAAGCCACCGCCGCTCCCACGGCCACCAGTTGGATCGGCGACCTCTTCCCGGCGGAGAGTCGCTCCAAGCCGCTGGCCCTCTTCATGCTGGGCGTTCCCGTGGGCGGAGCGTTAAGTTTTTTTCTCAGCGGCCCCATCGCGCAAAAACTGGGATGGCGCGCCGCCATGCTGGTGGCCGCCGCGCCGGCTCTGCTGCTGATTCCCCTGCTGCTCATGCTGCCTGAGCCCAAACGCGGAGCGTCTGAAAAACATGCGCCCCCGGTTGATGCTGGTTCCATCTGGGCGGTGTTACGCGTCCCCACGTTCTGGTGGATCGCCATCTCCGGCGCGCTGGTGAACTTCAACCTGTATTCCATTGGCACATTTTTTCCGGCGTTCTTTAGCCGGATCCACCACATGAGCGTCGCTCGCGCGGGCGTTACTACCGGAATTGTTTATGCAGTCGGCGGCATTCTTGGCGGATCGTGTGCTGGGATCTGGGGTGATCGAATCGTAAAGCGCAATCGCAGCGGACGGATGAAGATCGCAGCTATCGCCGCACTTCTGGCCGTTCCGCTTTCTTATTTTGGAATTCATCAAGGGATCGGATCGATTGCACTGGCTCTTCCTCTTCTCACCATTGCCTACGGCCTGCTCAATATGTATTACGGCCTGGTCTATGCTTCGATTCAGGACATTGTCGCGCCTGCTCTGCGCGGCACCAGCATGGCGATCTATTTTCTGGTGATGTATGTGGTCGGTGCTTCCTGGGGAACATTGATCATCGGCAAGATGAGCGATCTTTTCGCGCTGCATGCAGCGCATCTCGCCGGCCTCGACAAAATCAACGAGCAATTCAAAGCCATCGGCCTGCAACAGGCCCTGCTGCTAATTCCGGTGTTGTCTCTTCTGTTGGCGGCTGTGCTGTGGGCTGGTTCGAGGACCATTGGAAAAGATCTGGAGAAGCAGCAGAGAGCAGCCTAAAAGAAAACCACAGAGGACACAGAGAAACACAGAGGGAAATAAAGAGTTGTTTTTTCTCTGTGTGCCTCTGTGCCCTCTGTGGTGATAGCTTTTTACCTGAGCTTGATTCCCAAATCCCTCAACTGCGTCTCGCTAACGGGAGTCGGTGCATCCACCATCATGTCGATCGCTTTCGCGGTCTTGGGGAAGGGGATTACTTCGCGCAGGCTGTTTTCGCCGGCCAGAATCATGACGATTCGATCGAGACCAAGCGCGATGCCGCCATGCGGTGGCGTGCCATACTCCAGTGCGTCCAGGAAGAAGCCAAAGCGCGAGCGGGCTTCATCGTCGGTCATGCCCAGGGCGGTGAAGATTTGCTTCTGTATGTCCTGGCGGTGAATACGGATTGAGCCGGAGCCCAGCTCCGTGCCGTTCAACACCACGTCATAAGCCAGCGCGCGCACCGAGCCGGGATCGGATTGCAGCTTGTCCATGTCCTGCTCATGCGGCGAGGTAAACGGATGATGCGCCGCGTTCCAGCGATTTTCCTTGTCGTCATATTCGAACATAGGGAAATCGGTGACCCAGAGCAGTTTGAAATCGCGCGCAACGTCGCCCGTGCGCTCGAACAATTTGTGTTTGTCGGCATACTTGCGCGCCAGTTCCAGCCGCGCTTCGCCGCCAGAAGTGAATTGCGCCTTTTGGTTGGCGGCCGAGCGCGTCTTTCCTTCCGCTGCAATACCTACTACCGGAACGACGAGATCGTCCGCGCCAGCGCCGCACAGTTCACGGATCTTCGCCGCAACTTGCGGACGTTTCTTTTCCATCTGGGCAAAGTCATACAGCACGCCGGAAAAATCCTTGTTTCGTTTAGCGAGATCTTCTGAAAGCGTGCGCAGCTCTTTCTTCTCACGATCGGAAATCTTGCCAACGCTGGGAATCCTGATGCCAACCATGTTCAATCCGCCGTCAATACGCAGATCGGCCAGGTCTTCATCGGTGAAGGCCGGGCGGATATCGGTCATTGCGGGCAGGCGCATGTCTGGCTTGTCAATCCCGTATTCCCGAATGGCCTGGTCATAGCTCATGCGTACGAACGGCGTGGGCAAGGCGAGCCCTGCCGCGTTAAATGCGGCTTTCAAGAAGCTTTCCACCACTTCATAGACGCGGTCTAACTGCGGAAAGCTCATTTCCAGATCTATCTGAGTGAATTCCGGCTGGCGATCGGCGCGCAGGTCTTCATCGCGGAAGCAGCGCACGATCTGGAAATACTTGTCGAACCCTGAGATCATCAGGATCTGCTTGAAGAGCTGCGGCGACTGCGGCAGCGCATAAAACTCTCCCGGATGCACGCGGCTGGGAACCAGATAGTCGCGCGCGCCTTCCGGCGTGCTGCGCGTCATGAACGGCGTTTCAATTTCCAGAAAGCCGCGGCTGGACAGGTCCTGCCGGATAGCCAAGGCCACATTGTGGCGCAGCTGAATATTCGCCTGCATGTTCTCGCGCCGCAGGTCGATATAACGGTATTTGAGCCGCACTTCTTCATTGATTTGCCCGGCCTCGCTGGGCAAAAACGGCGGCAGTTTGGATTCATTGAGCAGCTTGAGCTCGTCTACAGTGACTTCAACTTCTCCGGTGGCAATGTTCTTATTCACGGTGTCGGCGTCACGCCGGCGAACTTTGCCAATCGCAGCAATCACATACTCCGAGCGCAACGCGCTGGCCTTCTCATGGCCCGCTGGATTCACGCCCTTATCAAAAACCAGCTGCGTCATTCCGCTACGGTCGCGGATATCGATAAAGATCACATTGCCCAGATCGCGCCGGCGGTTCACCCAGCCCAGCAAAACCACCTGTGAGCCAGTGTGCTCATTGCGCAGTTCTCCGCACATATGCGTGCGACGAAGATCACCTAAAAAATCGAGCGCCAAAGATGTACCTTTCTTAATCAGGCTGAAACTTTGATTATAAATCGGGAAAAAGCCAAACCCACCACAGAGGCACGGAGACACGGAGAAAGGCAAGAAAGAGCGCTTACCCTAAAGGCTATTTGCCGTCTAAACCAGCGCAGGCATTATGACAAACTTCCTTGCATTATTGATTTTGACATCGACGCTGACACTCCAGCCAAACAGCGCAGCCGCGCCGCAGGACCATTCCAAACACGAGGAAATGGAGCATCGCGGGAACCAGGGCATGGGCTTCGACCAGCAGAAGATCACGCATCATTTCCTGTTGCGCAAAGATGGCGGCGCGATTCAGGTGATGGTTAACTCAGCCGGCGACAAAGCGGGCAAAGATGAAATCCAGATGCATCTGCGCCACATTGCGCAGGCATTCAAATCCGGTGACTTCAATATTCCCATGTTCGTCCATGACCAGAGTCCGCCCGGCATGGAGACGATGACGAGGTTGAAAGACCAGATTCACTACAAATATGAGACGGCGGCGAATGGCGGACGCGTGGTGATTTCATCGGCGAACCCAGACGCGGTCACGGCGATTCATGAGTTTCTGAAGTTTCAGATCAAGGAACATCAGACAGGGGATGCGCTGGAAGCGAAGTAGAAGCTTCTCTGAAATCTCGAGCAAAGCGAGAGATCGCTCTCGCTGCGAATTACTTTCATTCTGGGATCCTCGCCACTTCGTACTCGAAGGGGCCTCTCGCTACGCTCGAGGTTTCAACACGACCCCTGCAATCTCTCCCTTGCTCACGCCTGCCTGTTCGCCGGTACTTAGGTTTTTGAGGGCGTATTGCCCGGAATTGACCTCGTTTTCACCCAGGATCAGCGCGAACCGGACACCCATCCTGCTTGCGGTTTCAAGCGACTTTTTTAGCTTGAAGGTTTCATCGCCCGCAGTGACGACGATGCCCTGGCGGCGCAACTCACGCGCCAGCCTGGCGGCATGGAGGTTCATGCCTGCGCCAAGAGGAGCGATATAAACATCGGCGGGGCGTGCGGCAACCCCGGCGGATTCCTGCAAGGTCATCACCAGCCGGTCTTCACCGATGGCGAATCCAATGCCCGGCGTCGGAGGGCCGCCGAGCGATTCTGAAAGTCCGTCATAACGTCCGCCGCCGAGTATGGCATTCTGTGCCCCCAGCGCGCCGTGCGTGAACTCAAAGGCCGTGCGGGTGTAGTAATCCAGACCGCGGACGAGCCGGTGATCGATGGTGAAAGGAACTTCCATCGCCGTGAGCAGTTTTTGTACCTCGGCGAAGTGCGCGCGGCAACTTTCATCAAGGTAGTCGGCCATGCGGGGCAGCTTTTCAATGATCGGCTGATCTTCAGGAACCTTGCAATCCAGCACGCGCAGAGGATTTGTCTCCGCGCGGCGCTGGCAGTCAGAGCACATGGTGTGGACTACATCTTTCAGCGCATCGCGCAAAGCCTGCAGATAAATTGGGCGGTCCTCAGCACAGCCAACGGAGTTCAGCTTCAGACTCCAACCTTGAATGCCGAGACGGTCAAGCAAGCTGGCGAGCATCTCCAGCAGTTCGGCATCGACCGCAGGCGATTCGCTTCCTGCCGCCGTCGGCCCAATCACTTCTGCGCCGATCTGGTAAAACTGGCGGTAGCGCCCTTTCTGCGGACGTTCACGGCGAAACTGCGGACCGATGTAATAGAAGCGCTGCAAGCCGGGCCGCTCCCACAGTTTGTGCTCAATGTAAGCGCGAACTACGCCCGCGGTGTTTTCCGGTCGCAGGGCCAACCACTGGCCTTTTTCGCTCTGGGCGCGGGCGCGGTCCTCCCAGGCAAACATTTCTTTGGAAACAATGTCAGTCTCTTCACCCACGGAGCGCTGGAAGAGTTGCAGGTCCTCAAGAATCGGCGTGCGGATTTCCTGGAAGTTGTACACGCGGAAGACGTCGCGCACAGCCGCCTCAACGAAGTTCCACGTTTCGGTTTCCGGAGGCAGAAGGTCGCGGGTGCCGCGGACGGATTTGATGGAACCAGCCATTAGCACTTAGCCATTAGCAATTAGCTTGAAACACCTGGCATTCGGCGGCTCGTGCACCCAAGCTCAGCCTTGCTTTTGACCAAATTCCTTTCGATAGATCTGCGTGTAGTCGAAATAATTCTTGCCATACATCATGATTGATTTTTGAGTTTCCTCGTCGTCGATCTTCTTCTTAAATTTGCCGGGAACGCCCATCCAGAGCGAATACGGCTCAATCACCGTGCCTTCCGGGATAACGGTGCCGGCGGCGATGATGCAGCCTTCGCCGATCTTCGCATTATTCAGAATTATGCAGCCCATGCCGATCAGGCAACGGTCGGCGATGGTGCAGCCGTGGAGCGTAACAGAGTGCCCGACCGTGACCCAGTCACCCATGGTGACACCATATTTGTGGCGCATGCCATGAAGGACGCTACAGTCCTGCACGTTGGAGTTCTTGCCGATGCGGATGGCGAAGACGTCGCCGCGGATCACGGCATTCATCCACACGCTGGAGTTTTCGCCGATCTCAACATCACCAATGATCTGGGCCGACTCGTCGATATAGCACGAATCATGAATGCGCGGCGCGATTCCCTGATAAGAGCGAAGCATAAGGTTTAATCTTTAAAAGTAACATGTGTGGCAGATAGCGGCAATGTTGCGCGTTCATGGCATCCAGAAGAACTTCTAAAGACGCGGTTCAGCTAATCAAAGGCACAAGGTCCCTCAGGGCTATTCGCCCGCTGATGACAACGCGGGGCTCACTCACGCCCTTCGGGATGACGAACTTTAGCAGGAGCGGGTGAGCGGTGAGCCCGACTTGCGCGGCGAGCCGCCTGCAGCAGGCGCGGATCGATTTCGCGGAAGAGGAGACTCATGAGCGGTGTGGAGCGAAGCGACATTAATGAAGTTCTACGCCCATTAATTCTGTCACCATGGTCCATTGTTCCCAGGCGTAGCGCCAGATAGAGACGGAATGCAGGTGCTCAAAGGAGTGGAAGTCGCGCTCGTTCATCGCCTGTTGTTCTTCCAGATAGACCTGGCTCACGAAATCACAGTCATTGCAGCGGACTATATAAGGATAGTTTTCGGCCATTCTGTCACACTCTGGGGATGGCCCATTGTTGAGCTTTTCTCAGTCGTGTGCACTAAGGCGGTTTACTTAGGGTTCTGGAATATTTCGCCTGTCGTGAAAAAACATTACACAAACCAGCGAGATGGTGCGGAAGAATGACTGAAGAAGAAGGATGAAAAAATCGACGGACTAGGACCGCATGATACGAGCTTTGATTTCGGGCTCCCAGATTACGTTGGCAGGTTCCAGGCTCTCAACGCCGACCTGTCCTTCCAGGGAAGTGCCAGACTCGCCGATCCACGAGACTTTATAGCGGGCGCGGCGGTTGTGACGTTGCACCCAGACAGTTTGTCCCACGGCCTTGATGCCCGGCGGCGCCACCAGGCGCGCTCCTGTGGCTGAGATTTCATAGGTGCAACAGTTCTGCGATTCAATGCTGGCAACGTCAGGAAACACTTTTACCGGCACGGCCAGGTGGAGCCGCTTTTCATGGCGTTTATCGGGAGGTGTTGCAACCGAGGTGGCGCCGGCCGACGCGAATGGGAGAACTTGCTTGGGTTCCATGACCTTTCGAGTATCGGGGCAGTCATCTTTTTGGTCAATATTACTTTGGTTTGTTCATTTTGAAGCGGATTCCAAACCGGCTGCGTGTCCCTGCGAGATGTGACAAAACCAGTTACAATAGTTTCTTAGTCCCTCCTTACGAGACAAAACATGATTCACTTTCCTGTGCCTGAGGCCCTGACCTTCGATGACGTATTGCTGTTGCCGGCGCTTTCTGACGTGGTGCCTGCTGAAGTAAATACGCAAACCCAGCTTTCGCGAAACATTCGTCTTAATATTCCGATCATCAGCGCTGCCATGGATACGGTGACCGAATCTCGCCTGGCCATTGCCATTGCGCAGGCGGGCGGGTTGGGAATTGTCCATCGCAATCTATCTATTGAGGACCAGGCTGACGAGGTGGACAAGGTAAAGCGCTCAGAGAGTGGCATGATCATGGACCCGATAACGCTCTCTCCCGATCACAAAATTGCCGACGCTCTGGAGTTGATGCGCCGATACAAGATTTCCGGAGTGCCGGTAACCAAGAACAAAAAGCTCGTCGGCATTCTTACCAATCGCGATCTGCGCTTTGAAACGCGCACAGACATTCTGATCAGCAAAATCATGACCAAGGAAAATCTGATCACGGTGCCAGTGGGCACCACGCTGGAAGATGCGGAGAAGATACTGCATGAGCACCGCGTGGAAAAGCTGCTGGTGGTGGACGATAAGTACAACCTGAAGGGCCTGATTACGGTCAAGGACATCCAGAAGAAATTGAAGTATCCGGGCGCCGCCAAGGATGAGCATGGGCGGCTGCGCGTGGGCGCGGCCATCGGCGCCACCGGCGATTACCTGGAACGCGCGCAGGAAATGGTCAAAGCCAAAGTCGACGTTCTGGCGATTGACGCCGCACACGGCCATCATAGCCGTGTTATCGAGGCGGTTAGAGCGATTAAGTCCAAACTGCCAGACGTCGATTTGCTGGCTGGCAACGTTGGCACCCATGAGGGCGCATGTGCACTGGTGAAGGCTGGGGCCGATGCGATAAAAGTCGGAATCGGGCCGGGATCGATTTGTACCACTCGCATTGTTACCGGCGCGGGCGTGCCGCAGATCACTGCCATTGCTGAAGCTGCGCGCGCCTGTCGAGACGCGGGAATTCCTGTGATTGCCGATGGCGGCATCAAATTTTCCGGTGACATCAGCAAGGCCCTTGCAGCAGGCGCCAGCGTGGTGATGATCGGATCATTATTTGCCGGAACCGAAGAGAGTCCCGGAGAAACGATTCTTTATCAGGGGCGCTCGTTCAAATCGTACCGCGGCATGGGATCGCTTTCCGCCATGGCCGCCGGATCCAGTGAACGTTACGCCCAAACCGCTGATGATTCTTCCACTGACAACATGAGCATGCGCGAAGGCGATCGAGCCAGCAATCGCGTAGACAAGCTGGTGCCGGAAGGAATTGAAGGCCGCGTTCCTTATCGCGGTACGCTGGCGGAGATGGTGTATCAACTTGTCGGCGGCGTGCGCTCCGGCATGGGCTATTGCGGAACCAAGTCCATCTCAGAGTTGCAGCAGAAAGCGCGGTTCATCCGGATCAGCGGCGCCGGACTGCGTGAGAGCCACGTGCATGACGTAATCATCACGCGTGAAGCTCCAAATTACAGGCTGGAATAGGCGGACGATTTTGTCATCACCAGCCATTCATGAGCCTGTAAAAACTGCGTCTCCGCGCAAGCTGCGGGCATGGATTCCCACGCTTCTCTGGCTTTGCATTCTTGCGCTTTTTTCCTCTGACACGTTCTCCGCTGAGCACACCGGCAGCATTTTAATGAACGTGCTGCATGCACTGTTCGGAAGCAGATTCGACGAACAGTTCCAGCAAATTCATTTCCTCATTCGCAAGTCAGCTCATTTCTGCAGCTATGGCTTCCTGGGAGCGCTGGCATTCTTTTCCTGGCGCGCCACGCTGCCCGCGCGCCAGCGTTGGACGTTCCGCTGGAGCATCCTGGCGCTGCTGCTTGCCGTAACCGCCGCGGGACTGGACGAATTTCACCAGAGCTTTATCTCGTCGCGCACCTCCAGTTTGCGGGACGTTTTTCTGGACCTGGTCGGCGCGATTTTCTTTCAGCTGGCCATCGCCATCTGGATGGGATGGCGCGAGACCCGCACGACCCGATAAATTCCTGTTGGTTGCGATCTTTGTTCGCCAAAATCCCTCTTTTTTATGTAAGTTTCCCGCAAAATCAGCAACTCTGGATTAGAGTGCTTGCATCAGAAGATTCTCGGCCACTCCCTCAGGAGGCAGGAATGAGACTTTGGCGTGCGTTCAAGGTGTTCTATCAGGTCGTCACCGATCGCGAAATATACTTCCTGTTGGGCCTGGCCCTCAGGGATTTGTTCCGAAAAACCAAGTCAGACCCAAAACCCGCCCTACCGCTAAAAAAGCGCGCCAAAGCCATGGCCGCCGGGCGATCCCTGGATTAACGCGTCCCGGCAGCAAAGCCCTCCCCCTGGACTACTGTCCAAAAAGCAAATAACCCCGCACACCAGTGCGGGGTTACTCGGTAAGCTGTTGGGATTGGCTGAAGGCGCGGAGGCCTTACACGAATCACAACTTCGCTCGGGACTTAAAGACTCACGCCTTAAGCCTCAGCCACCTCACGTATACCACTACAATCAGAATTTTTCATATATTTTGGATCGCCCTCCTTTCCCGTGTAACCGCAGAATATCGCCAGATAACTGAAAAGTCAACTGCGCGATTCCTGGTTTTTTTGGCTTCGCGCGCGGGCCCTACTTGCTCCGGAGATCACGCCGCCAGAAGGGAAATAAATCTTCCAGTCCCACGTCTTGCCGCCACGTTCCAATCTTGCCGTAGCCAACATAAACAGCGGACGATGCGACCGTAATTCTGGAGTTGGATCGAGCTCTGGAATCAGATCCAGTCAAGCCGAGTTCTTGCAGCGCGAGGCAGGCCCATTTGTCCATGACAATCCCTTTATCCAGCACACGATCAAGCACACTGATCAGGTCATCCGTATTGGCGATGAGTTGGTGCATTGAATCCACATAATTAGGATGCCTGCCCTTATCGCCGAGGTCACCGTCTCCTTGCCGTTTGTAGAAATCTTGATACTTTCTTTATGTTCATCAACTGTCGCTGAGCGAGTGTTGAACGGTTCTGCAGTTCCGGATCTCTCAACGCGGATGAATCGAGCTGCTCTCCTTGTCCCGCTGCTCTGCTTCCTCTACCGACATCCATGTCTTTAGCGATGCCAATTCCAGATCGCTGGCCCGCCTTCCCAGGGATTTTTTCATCCTGCGCCGGGCCCTCAGGCTGACGATCCAGCCCGAGACTGTTATCCAGATCGCTTTCGCTAGTCTGCCGTTGCCATCAGACATCGTTCGATCCTTGCCATCCTTACTTGGCCTTCTTCGCCCTGGATTTCGCTGGGCGTGCACCCGCCAGTTTGTCCGCCGTCACAAATACTGGTTCGATATCCGTCGGAACGCCCTTCAACCGTTCCAGCGCTCTCTGCACCTCAGGACGCAGCACCATCATCTCGCTCATTAGCTTTTTTGTGCCGGCGTAATCGCCGGTGGCTTCCAGCGTGAGCAGATCATGGTCCAGTCCGGCCACGGCGTCCTTGATCTTGCTCAGGTCCACGCTGAACGTGCCGTCGGCATTCGCGACGAACGCGCCTTTATCCAGAAAATAATTGAACTGCACGGCCATGCCCTTGGCGTGAGAATCCTGCAGGCCAAAGCGCAGTGTACGGAAAGACGACGCCAGATACGTGGTATAGAGTTTGCGCTCGGCGTCGGGTCCGTGCGGAAGCGGAGCAGCAGCGCCACCAGCTTTGTCCGCCTGCGTCATCAGGTATTGCAATGCAAAAAGTCCAGTCACGTCGGCCTTGGCTTCTTCAATCGCGCTGTAAAGTTCTTTCAACTCCAGGCGCGGATTGGTGTCGCGACCGTTGATCTTGATCTGGTGCGGGCCCAGGCCGTGCGTCAGTTCATGGGCCACGATGTGGGTAAAGAATAATTCAAAACTCAAGTCCTGCTGCGCCGCCGGCTGCAACACCACTTTCGATATCGGCTCCAGCGTGGACTTGAATTTTGCCTCCTGAATGTTCTTAAGCATCACGCGCTTGCTGCCTTTTTGCTGAACGACTTTATCGTCATTGGGCAGGTTGTAGGCCGCGGTCTGGACGCCATGGCTGCCGTCGCCCGCGGAAAAAACTTCATTCACCACGCGGATGGGCGCCGCCGCGCCCAGCTTGGCCACGCGATACTGCGGATCTTCCGGCAGATTGTTTTCGATCTCCTGCAGGTGCTCGCCCAGGAACGCCAGCCGCGCCGACTCTTTATCGTCGCGCACGTTGATGTAGGCCTCAAACGCGGCTTTATAGCCAAACAGCTCGTCGTTATACGTTTCATACGGGCCGATCGTCACATCCACGGGCGCGTCCAGGTCCATCCACGCCATGTCGCTTTCGAAATAATCGTTGGAGCTGAATGCCGACGCGCGGGTGGTGAGAAACTTCTTGAGTGAAGCGTTGTCCGTGAGCGCCGCGGCTTCTTTCAACAACTTGCCTGCCTGAGCGAGATCGCTTTTGTATTCCACGTTGTAGGGAACCAGCTTGATCTGCTTGTTGGCGTCACGACGCACCACCGTAAAGAACCCTTCCGCCTGTTCTTTTTGGTCAGGATGCGCTTTCACCCAGCTTTCAAATTCTTCCTTGGTCATGTCTTCAGGATAGAAATTCGCGCCCGCCGGCTTCTTCGCCGGAACTCCGGGCAGGAAAGCCTTGTGCTCGTCAATCTCCGACCACGGCCCTTTGTTGATCCAGAAATAATGCAGGCGCGCCTTGCCCAGCGGCGTCTTGTCCTGTTGCAGCTTCTGGTAAAGCGCCAGGTCGCCGCTCCAGAACTGCTGCATGAAGAGATGATTCACAATCCGGCCGGCTTCAATCAGCTTGGCCAGCGCCTTTTTGTCACCCGCGGAGAGGCTGGATAGATCCACTTCCAGATTCACGGGCGCAAAGCGCGCGGCCATCTGGTTGAGTTCGTCGGCGTTGGGAAACGCAGTCGAAGCGGTGTTTGGAGACGATGCCGGAGCGGGAGGTTTCTGAGCAGTAGCCATGATGGTTGATACCAGGAGAAATGTCAGGAATCGGCGCATATGCGTTGAGGGTCCTCGGGGAAAGGATAACGTGACGGGAAATGATATGCTAGGGGGCATGACAGCCAAACAGGAAGCCAAATCATTGCTGGAAAAGCTTCCGGACAACTGCTCGATCGAGGAAATTCAGTATCACCTTTACGTGCTGGAGAAGGTGAGAAGCGGACTGGAGGATGCGCGCGAGAATGGCGCGGTTTCCCAGGAAGACGCTGAATCACGCCTGAGCAAATGGCCAAGTTAATATCCCACTAACTTACCGCAGCGGCTGAAGCCGTGAATACTACAAGCCTAAAACGCAGGCATGAATGCCTGCTCCACCCGGGTGGAGGGATGCAGCAACCATTCTCGCTGAATGGTGACGCCTCACACGGCACCACCATTGACGGGCGAGGGGAATTACCGTTTTACCCGGTGTGTTTCGCTGTGGATCAGCGGTTTCAAACTGGTTTCTATTACATCTGTATATTCAAAGCCGATGATTTTTTGCCGCAGAATGCCTTGTCGATCGTAAAGGAGAGTTGTGGGCAAGCCTTCAATGCCTCCAAATTTATTTTTCAACTCATCGGTAGCGACGGCCAGCGGGTAACGGATCCCAAGCCGACGCGCGAAGATACGCGGCTCTTCTACGTCTGCCATGGTATCCAGCTTGAATCCGATAACAGCGAATCCATGCGGGCCATAGCGGTCGGCGAGTTTTTGATACCCTGGCATTTCTTTCTTGCACGGCTGACACCAGGTGGCCCAGAAATCGATGAGTACCACCTTGCCGCGTAGATCGGCGGAAGATATCCTACGTCCGCGTAAATCGCGAGCGGAAAACTCAGGCAGGCGGGAACCAATCTCGCCTGCCGCGATTGCCTCAGCACTTGGCTGCGCAGAACCCGCCGGAGTCTGTTGGAATCCGACGAGTTCGCCACGCAACAAGCGATATGCAGAACACGATGTGTCTCAGCATCTATTCCTTCTTTTGCACTTCCAGAACCAGCAATTTCAAAGGCTGCGAATTGTCCGGTTTCTTTTTTCCCGCAGGCTTCTTATATAACTGGCCGCGAAGAGTAACCACGGTTGGGGAATTGGCCAGCGATTCCAGTCCCTGGGATAGCTCATTAGGCGCAAACTGGAAGGACCGGTTCGGGCTGACCTGCAAGGCGAAATTGCCGGCTGCATCCGTGACGATTTTTCCTCGCGCGTTCACGTCCATCTCGGCGACCGAGACGCCGCTGTCATAGGTCGCCTTGAGCAGCTGGGCTGGATCAATTTGCCCGTCTTCTTTGGGCGTGACATCAACTTTTCCATCAATGAGACTGACTTCAACTTTTTGAACGCCAGACTGGCGTCCGAGGTGTTGCTTCACCCCGTAGGCTCAAAAGTTTCAAGTCATGCCCTCAACGCGCATATCGACGTGTGTGATTTGTGCCTGGGCCAGAGGCGCCGCAAGCGTGAATCCGAGCAAAATGAGCAGGTTGAGTTTTCTGATATTCAAGATGTTCCCTCCTTAGAGATGAATTCGAAACTGTTGCGTAATGCCAAAACTGATATGGTGGCGGACCGGCGAATAAAATGCCCCGCTGGAATGAGCAATGTCCCAATCTGCCGCCAACCACGCATGCACGCCCGGTTTTAAGCCGACGTAGGTTGTGATGCCGGCCAATAAAGCATTTCCACCGCTTCCATTCTGACCGACGCCGCCGATGCGGTCGTCCTGCGAATGAAGCAGGGTCAGCGCCGGGCCGATAAACCATTCGCGCTCACCGTTTTTCGCCTCATAAGGGCGATAAGAGAGCCAGAAGCGCGATTCAAGGTCACTGCCCAGACGCGTTGACTGGCTGCCTTGTGATCGGAGCAGAGTATGGAAATCTTCATCGGCTACCAAACGCCGCAGGTTGAAGAGTCCGGTATAAGTCCAGTTGGCGGCAAGAAACATGTCGGTGGAGCCGGATCCGGGCTGCAATCCCACTGGAAGACGCAGGCCGTCTTTATCGGCCAAGCTCGTGCGGCCGGAGGGAAGTTTTGGACCCAGGGTGAAGGAGGCCTGCGTGGTGCCTCGCGGTGAATCACGCCGATAGAAGCGGTACTTTGCCAGAACCAGCAGGTCACCCAGACCGGTTCCTCCGACTTGAGGCGCTCCAGGCGTCGAAAAATGGCTGGTCACAATGGGCAGGATGACCGTGAGATCAAAGTCCTTGTAAAAACCCCAGGTGAAGTTAATGTCGCCTTCATGGGCGAACGTGGGACGCGCAGTCGCGAGGATGCCGCCAGCCGCCAGCGGCGTGGCGCCGCGGGTGGTGAGAACGGAGTTATAAGAAACGAGTCCGCCGCCAGGGAAAAGCGGCGGCGCCGTTTCCGGGGCCGGGCCCTGTGCTCTTACAGGGAAAACACTCCACAAGAAGACAAGAAGCAGCCATGCACGGGTCGCACGGTATATAGAAATTGGTTTTCGCAATGACACAGATTTTCCTCCAACAAAAAAACAGATTGCAGGCATAGGAGTGCCTGAAGCCGCAATGCGACCGGAGGAAAAATCAGATACGGAGCTGAAGAGGTGGCGTTGAACTGCCAAACGACGGAGGATCGTGGAGGCGTAAAGCACCGCGTCCATTCGCATGATCGATCGAGAGGAAGTAAAGAGGCGCTAGTAGCACCGCCGAAGCCAGAGGCGTGAACGCAATGCTGTGCACCGATGCGGGCTGCACAAAAGGCGCGTGCATGGAAGGCCCGGTCTGGCAGCAGTCTTCCCCGTGCATCCCATGGGAACAATTCATGGAGTCGCAGCACTCCATTGCCTTGTCCGGCGACATCATGGGCGAGCAGTCAAAGCCATAAGCCGCGAAGGCGAAACCGAGCACTGCGACCAGGATTGGTTTGGCGAACCTCATCAACATCACCATTAGACAGGTTCGAAGGGCGTGAGTCAATTTTGTCCAGGGGGCACGCGTCCGGTTAGGGCGCGTTTGGCGACGCCGGGCGAGGATTGCGGTTACGGTGGGGCTCCGCTCGATGCACTTTCTCATCAAGAAAATTAATCCTTGACAGCAAACAAAAAGTGAAGTATGATCACCTGATCTCTACCCGATGCCGGGCGCATCTGTGGCGTCGCCGATGGGATGACAGTGGGATGTAGTGAGCTAAGTCTTTTGGAATCCTAGTTGAGTGGTACCGGGGTGGGGTAGGGGGATGGTTCTGGGATGGCCCGGATAAGTCCTTTGGAATTCTAGTTGACAAAATGGGGCAAGGATCGAGTGATCGCCGTGATCCGGTGATCGGAAAGCTGGCAGTGGAAAGGATAGGCGATGGAAGACACTGGTGCTGGCGGTCGAGGTCAAAGTGGGGCGCTGCAGGGCCAAATTGTTGAAGCGCGATACGGCTACTATCGGCGGTGCCAGAGGTTCCGCAGGAATGGGCAACAATGTAAAGCTCCGGCGATGAAAGACGCGGACGTCTGCTACAAGCACCAGGGGCAGGCGGACGTGGAACGGCGACGGCAGGCGCAATATACACTGCCTCCGCTGGTGGATTTGGCGACGGTGCAGCGGGCGATTGGAGAAGTGGCGCAGGCCTTGGTGCAAGACCGCATTGATGAGGATTATGCAAGCGAGCTGTTGCAGAAGCTGGAGAGAGCGTCGATGGTGTTGAGGGGAAGGTAGACGAGCCGCCGTGCTACCCTCTCGTTCCGCCATCCGTCTTTATTATGAATAGATAACCTTTGGAGCCATATTTCCCCCATGATATTCAGAAATAAAAGCCTCTCCCTCGCCCGCGCCACGGTATTCGCGCTGCTTGTTCTCTCACTGAGCGTTCTTTTTGATCGCGCCGGTGCTGCCGCACCGCCCGGATGTCCCGGCAAAGCCGGTTCACGGCATTGCGGTGGACCATATTGATCGCTCTGTCCAGCCGGGAGACGATTTTTACGAGTACGCCAACGGCGGCTGGATCAAGAAAGCAGTAATGCCGCCGGACCGTGCCGGAATAGGCGTCTTCACTGCGCTGGGGGACCTCACAACCAAGCGCACAGCCGGGATCATTGAAGAGTCCGCGAAAGCGAAAGCGCCGGCGGGATCGAGCCCAGCGAAGATCGCCGATCTTTATAACTCTTACATGGATGAAGCCGGCATTGAAGCGAAAGGCCTGACGCCGCTGAAGCCGCATCTTGATGCGATTGCCGCAATCAAAGATAAGCATGAGCTGGCGCACGCCCTGGGAGAAACGCTTCGCGCGGACGAAGACGCACTGAACAACACCAACTTTCATTCGGCAAACCTGTTTGGATTGTGGGTGGCCCCGGGCTTCAATGACTCAGAGCACTATGCCGCGTACCTGCTTCAGGGCGGAATCGAGCTGCCGGACCGCGAGTATTACCTCTCTGACGCGGCCAGCATGCGCGACCTGCGAACAAAATATCTGGCCCACGTCTCCACCATGCTGAAGCTGGCGGGCTTTACCGATACGGATGCGCGCGCCAGGCGGATCTTCGATCTGGAACATGCCATTGCGGAGAAGCACACCACGCTGGCGGAAAATGACGACATCCACAAAGCGAACAACACCTGGAAGCAGGCGGACTTTGACGCGAAAGCGCCGGGACTGGAATGGGCAGAGTATTTCCGCGGAGCAGGACTGAGCCAGCAAAAAGAATTTACCGTGTGGCAGCCCACGGCATTCACAGCTGAAGCCGCCCTGGTGGCTTCTGTGCCGCTGGAAACTTGGAAAGACTGGCTGGCCTACCACTTGATTGAAGATCAGGCCGACGCACTGCCGAAGGCGCTGTCCGACGAGAGTTTCGCGTTTTTTGGCAAGACGCTGAGCGGAACGCCGCAACGGCGTCCGCGCTGGGAACGCGCTGTGTTTGTGGTCGATCGCTGGCTGGGTGATGCCGTCGGAAAAATTTATGCGGAACGCTATTTCCCGCCGGAAGCCAAGGCTAAGGGACAAGAGATGGTCGCGAATATTATTGCGGCTTTCCGCAAACGCATTGAAGCGCTGGATTGGATGGCCCCCGCAACAAAAGCTGAAGCCCAGGCCAAGCTTTCCACTTTATATGTGGGGATTGGTTACCCGGAACACTGGCATGATTACTCGGCTTTTGAAATCAAGGCTGACGACATGTTTGGCAATCTCTGGCGGGGCGGCCTGTTTGAATACCATCGTGAGGTGGGTCGACTGGGGAAGGAAGTGGACCGCAAAGAGTGGTCCATGTCACCGCAGACGGTGAATGCAGTGAATCTTCCGCTGCAAAATGCGCTTAACTTTCCCGCGGCCATCCTGCAGCCGCCGTTCTTTGATCCCAAAGCGCCCGCGGCGGTGAACTATGGCGCAATTGGCTCAGTGATTGGGCACGAGATCAGCCATACGTTTGATAGTGAAGGTTCCGCGTTTGACTCGAAAGCTCGCGTGCGCAACTGGTGGACCCCATCTGATCTTGAACACTTCAATGCTGCCACGGCCAGGCTGGCGGCGCAGTATGACACATACAAACCGTTTCCAGATCTCTCCATTAACGGCAAGCAGACGCTGGCGGAAAATATTGCCGATGTTGCCGGCATCGCGGCTTCTTATGACGGCTATCGCGCGTCGCTGGGCGGTAAGCAAGGGCCGGAGCAGCAGGGATTTACCGGCGATCAGCAATTCTTTCTGGCCTTTGCGCAGGATTATGGATCCAAAACGCGCGATGCCGCGTTGCGCGCGCAAGTGATGGGCGACTCGCACTCTCCGGGCCAATACCGCTCAGCCACGGTGCGCAACATTGACGCCTGGTATAACGCTTTCAAGGTTAAGCCCGGACAGAAAGCTGTACCTTGCGCCGCAGGACAGGGTGCGGATTTGGTGATTGGCTAAGGCAATTCTTACCGCTGATGCTGCGCCAATCTAGGAACATGGTGAGAGCTTTTGACGTTAGACCCGCGCCAGTGCTTCGCAGAACCAGCCTTGTGCGTCTGTCCAGCGCTTTTCCAGTTTGAAGCCGCTGCGGCGCAGAAGCCGCGCAATGGATGCGGTATTGAACTTGTAACTGTTTTCCGTATGGATGCGCTCGCCTTTTTCGAAATGAAAGCCGCGGCCCAGGTCCTGCACCCAGACGGTTTGTTCGTACAGGCTTTCCAGATGCATTTCAATGCGGGATTTGCGGCGGTTCCACAGAGCCACGTGCTGGAAGGAGTCAACGTCAAAGCTGCCGCCCAGTTCGCGATTGATGCGCACCAGCATGTTTTTATTGAATGCGGCGGTGATACCTTGCGCATCGTTATAAGCAGCGTGGAGAACATCGGCGTCTTTGATCAGATCAAAGCCAATCAGCAGAGCGTCTCCCGGTTGAAGCGAACGATGCACGCTCTTCAGGAAACGCCATGGCCTCATCCGGCTCAAAGTTGCCGATAGTGGAACCGATAAAGAGCACCAGCTTGCGTCCGGGCAGAGCGTTGAGGTCAGGGATACGGTGAGTGTAATCAGCGACAATCGGGCTCACGCGCAGCCGCGGAAAATGGCCATTCAAAGTTGTGAGAGCGCCTTGCAGAGCGGAAGACGAAACGTCCACAGGATAGAAGTCCGCGCGCAGTTGGCGGCGCAGCAAGGCTTCAATCAGCACCTGCGTTTTGCTGGCGCTGCCGGCGCCCAGCTCAACCAATGTGATATTGCTACCGGTCTGGCGAATGATCTCTCCCGCGTACTTCTTCAGGATGGCGCGCTCGGTCCGTGTGGGATAGTACTCTGCGCGTTTCAGTGATTCTGCTCGAACAGGTGCGAGCCGGCGGCGTCATAAAACAGCTTGGGCGGCAGCCGGCGAGGGTGCGCGCTGAGTCCACGCAGCACTTCTTCCGCAATCGGACTTACAAGGACCGCAGGACTTTTAACCGCCATCGTCAGCCAGCCTTATCCCGGAAAATTGCCAGCGTGTTTCCGGAGGGAAGAAGTTTCGATACGTTGCGCGAATGTGCGAGCGCGGCGTCACGCATGATCCGCCACGGAGGACCATTTGTCCGCTCATGAATTTGCCGTTGTATTCACCCAGCGCGCCGGCCGCGGGCTTATATCCGGGATACGCAAGATAGGCGCTGGCGGTCCATTCCCACACGTCGCCAAAAAGTTGCAGCGGCACACCGCTTTCCAGCGACGGCGGAGCGGCTTCAGGATGAAACCTGCCGTTCTCCAACAGATTGCCCTGCACTGCCGGGACGCGGCTTGCGGCCACTTCCCACTCGAATTCGGTGGGCAGGCGCGCTCCGGCCCAGCGGGCAAACGCGTCGGCTTCGTAATAACTTACATGGCAGACCGGCTCGGCTTCTTCAACTTTGCGCATGCCGGAACAGGTGAACTGGATCCACTGACCACCGGCTTTTTCCCAGTAGAGCGGCGCTTTCCAGCGATTGGTCTGGATTGCCTGCCAGCCGTCAGAGAGCCAGAGTTCAGGGCGCGAGTAACCGGCGTCTTCCATGAAAGAGATATATTCACCGCACGTCGCCAGACGCATGGCGAAGCGGAATGGCCGCAAAAAAACTTTGTGCCGCGAGCCTTCGTTGTCAAAATAAAAAGACTCGCCTTCGGCGCCGATCTCGTAGAGTCCTTCGGGATAAAGCTGCGGCTTCTGTTGGGGCGCGGCTTCAGTTGACGTTGCTGAGCTTGCCGCCTGATATGCAGGGTGCAGCGGATTGCTCCAGAATCCGTGCTTGATATCGGTAACGATCAGCTCCTGGTGCTGTTGCTCATGGTTTAGTCCGAGCACAACGAGTTTCTGAGCTTCCGCGGCAATCGAGCCTGATTGCAACAGCCGGACCATGTGCTCGTCAACGTGAGCGCGATACTTGCGGATTTCGTCCAGGCCGGGGACGCGAAAAAGTATTGCGCAGCGCTTTTTCCGGCTGCTGCCCTACTGCGTTGTAATAAGAATTAAAGAGATCGCGAAATTGAGGATGGAAAGGCTTGTATCCGGGCAAGTGGTGGGAAAGGATGAACGTCTCAAAAAACCAGCTGGTATGCGCCATGTGCCACTTGGCCGGACTGGCCTCTGGACAAGACTGCACCATAAGATCTTCCGGGCTAAGTGGAGCGGTGAGCGCGTCAGTCTGCTGGCGTACGGCAGAATACTGGCCGGTGAGAGAGGCAAGGTTCGCGTTCTTCCGCCGAAGCGGGAGGAAAGGTCAAGACCGATTTCAGGTGCGCCATATGGGATTCCTGTCCTCGAACCAATAGCAGGGCAGACATACTAAATCTTTGGCCCACAAATTGCACCCTTGGGCAGAGCAAAGACCGTCAACATATGATGCGTGAGGCAGAGCTAAAGTTTCGCTAATGTCGGGCCCTATCAGAGCGGGCTGCTACCCTACCGCTGCAATCGTCCGGAGTGAAAATCCGACGAAAGTCTTATCGACCTGGTGTATCTTCAGAATGTGGCACCCAGAGATGTAACAGCGACCGGCCGAATCATCTTTCACGTCGACATGGACGCGTTCTTTGTCTCGGTGGAGGAACTCTTCAACCCCGCGCTGAAAGGCAAGGCCGTGGTGGTTGGAGGGCAAAGGGACGAGCGCGGCGTGGTGTCGGCCGCGTCGTATGAAGCCCGTAAATTTGGCGTTCATTCTGCCATGCCCTTGCGAACAGCGGCCAAGCAGTGTCCCCATGCGATCTTCGTTGACGGCCATCCTGAGCTTTACAGCGAATACTCACGGAAGGCGCGGGAAGTGCTGCATGACTTCTCTCCCGCGGTAGAGATGGCCTCAATTGACGAAGCTTATCTCGACATGACCGGCACGGAAAGGCTGCATGGGCCAGTATTGCTGGCAGCGCACAAACTGCACCAGCAGATGAAAGAGCGTACGGGGCTTAACTGCTCCATCGGGATCGGCAGTTCAAGGCTGATGGCAAAGATCAGTTCAGACAAGGCCAAGCCTAATGGCGTCCTGTATGTTCTGGCCGGGCAGGAGAAGAGTTTCCTGGCTCCGCTGGATGTAGGCAAGATTCCCGGAGTCGGCAAGGTCACCAAAGCCCGGCTGAATGATATCGGCATTGTTTACATTGGCGACCTGCTCAAGGTGGAAGAGCAAGTACTGGAAGAAAACTTCGGCAAATGGGGCACGGCGCTGGCCGGCAAAGCGCGCGGCGAGGACGCAGGCGCATGGTTTGAAGGAGAAGTCGGCGAAGAGTGGCAGGCAAAATCCATCAGCCATGAACATACCTTTGACCGCGATACGGCGGACCTCGGCAAGGTTGAACCCACGCTGGCGCATCTGTCAGAGAAGGTAGGCCGCAGATTGCGCGAGCAGAACTTTATTGCTAGAACGCTGCAACTCAAGCTGCGCTATTCAGATTTCACCACCATCACGCGCGCTCATTCGTTATCCAGCCCCACGCAGATGGATACGGAAATCTACTCGGCCATCGCAAAGCTGTTTCATGCCAACTGGGAGCGGGGACGCGCGGTGCGCTTGCTGGGCGTACAAGCTTCAAACTTTGAAGACATGCCGGAACAGATGAATCTGCTGGACGGTGACAAGAAGCAAAAATGGGCCCGCGCTCAATCCGCCTCTGACCGCCTGCGCGACAAGTATGGCGACTCAACAATCTTTCTGGCAAAGACCATGGGCGGCACATTCAGGGAAAGGGTCCATGAGAATCCAGCGGAAAAGCCCGATAAAAAGAGGCCCTGATCTTAGTCGGTGCCCCAGGTTATTCCTAAGGCAGATCTTCATTAAGAAAATTCTCATCTTCCAGAACCGTAACTCTATGAGTTTTCTATGGAAAACCATCCTGAAAAAGCTTAAAGTTTTTGCCTATAGCAGTAATAGCAGGCAGCCTGGGGGAGTAAGGGTGCCCGCCGTTTTCTTCCGGGCCCGTAGGGGTGGTGGGTATGTCTCAATGGCTCGAGTCTTGTGTTGTCTTAACCGTGATGAGCATCATGGTGGTGCTGTTCGCCTGGATTTACCTGCGCGATCGCCATGCCAGGGCCAAGCTCTGGTTGCTGGGCTGGATCGCAGTGCTCATACACTTCATCGCTCCGCCTCTGGGTCACGCGTCCATCCTCTCACCTCGTCTGCAGGACTGGATTATGATCGCCACCCTGATTGTGGCGGGGACGTGTTTCCTTCTCTCCGTTTCTGAGGTTTTCGCCGCCCGAGAGAGACGCTTTGAATTCCTTTGTGCTATCAGCCTTGCCTGCTTGATATACCTCACCACTTTAATGCTTGGAGTCCAGTCGAGATGGCTTTATGTGGCTCTGCTGCTGGCGAGCAATCTGTTTGGATTGTTGCAAGCTGTCCGGTTCTACGGATTGCGAAGTCCCTACCTGTACAGCTTGTGTCTGCTGTTGCCCTATGGAGCATGGGCGATTGGGCAGGCGCTGCGCGCTGATCCCTGGCAGGGGATGTACTTTTACCTGTTTGGTCTTTTCGGCGTGACCGGCCTGGTTTACTACCGTTACTTTTCGCGCTTTACTCCCGGTGTCATGTTCACCGCAATGTCTTTTATTGCATGGGGCTGTGTGTTTCCCCTGGGAAACGCTTTATATGCTCACCACATGGGCCCTGGCCCGGGTAGTTTCTTCTGGGACCTGCCCAAATTTTTTGTGGCCTTTGGAATGATCCTGACGCTATTTGAAAATCAAGCGGATGTTGCTTCGATCGTCGCCCGCCAATACCAGGCGCTTTTTGAAAACAATCTCGCTGCCGTTTACGTTTCCACGCCCGACGGCAGACTTCTGAATTGCAACGGCGCTTTTCTCAGGATGTACGGCTTCAAATCCAAGCAGGAAGCCCTTAACCATTCTGCTCTGTTCCTTTACTCCCATCCTGCTGACAGGGAACAATTTTTGATTGACCTGGGGCTGCAGGGCCAGGTCTTGAACTATGAGTCCACACAGCAGCGCCAGGACGGATCGATCTTCTGGATACTGGAGCGGGCCACCATTGTTAGGGGCAGCAACGGCGAAAGTTTTATTGAAGGCACGGCCATCGACATTACCGAACGCAAACAGAATGAAATTGCGTTGCGACAATCGGAGGAAAGGTTCGCCACCATTTTTCGCCAGAGTCCCGTGGGCTGCGCCATCCTGTCGCTGGACGGGATCTTTCTCAACGCGAACGACAATCTTTTACGCATGCTGGCCCTGCCGGTAGAGAAGGTAATTGGCAAGAACGCCGTTGAAGTGGGCTTCTGGAAGTCGCAACCGGAATGGGTTGAGTTCAATGGAAAGCTCAGGGCGGAAGGCTCGGTGCAAAATCTGGAGGTGAAATTCAAGGACGCGGCCGGATTCGAGCATGTGGGCCTGTACTTTGCCACGCTGGTGCGGATTGGCGAAAAGGAATGCATCTTTGGCATGCAACTGGATCGCACCGAAGAGCGCGAACTGGAGGCCAAGTTTCTCCAGGCGCAAAAGATGGAAGCCCTGGGCCGGCTGGCTGGTGGCGTCGCCCATGACTTCAACAACCTGCTGGGCGTAATCGGCGGGTACGCTGAGCTGCTGGAATCCAAGCTGGAAAAAAACGAAGGCCTGCTTCGCTACTGCGGCAAAATCGTTGATACCACGCAGCGCGCCAGCACCCTGACGCGGCAATTGCTCACATTCAGCCGCAAGGAGATTGTGCGGCCAGTGCCGCTGCAAACCGGCCAGGCTCTTCAAGAGCTTACCGCCATTCTTCCCCGATTGATTGGTGAGGACATAGAACTGGCGGTGGACCTGCGCGCCACCGGAACAGTTGTGATTGACAAGACGCATTTCGAGCAGATCATTCTTAACATCATTATCAACTCGCGCGACGCCATGCCCGCGGGCGGCCAGATATTTGTAACAACCGAAGATGTGTTGCGGCCAATCCTCACTTCTTCCGGCAGTGTCGCCATTGGCCAATATGTGGCCCTGCGCATTCGCGACACCGGCGTCGGCATGGATGATGAAACGCGCTTGCATGCTTTCGAACCTTTCTACACGACGAAAGAGGTCGGACGCGGGACCGGCCTTGGTCTTGCCACCGTATATGGCATCGTTCAGCAATGCGGCGGAGAGATTGTCATTGAATCCGGTCCACGCAAGGGAACCCAGGTAAACATTCTGCTTCCTGTCACAGTCTCTGACGGCACGGTTGCCGGTGAAGTACTGCCACAGGAAATGAAGAGGGGGTACAGCAGCATCCTGCTGGTGGAAGACGAAGTGGAGTTGCGCAACGTCAATGCAGAATTTCTGACTTCCTTGGGCTACTCGGTTACCTGCGCCAGCTGCGGTCCGGAGGCACTGGATCTGTTGGCTACCGCTGGCCAGATTGACCTCGTCATCACTGACGTGGTCATGCCCAAAATGAGCGGAAGGGAATTTGCCGACCAGTTCCTGCAACTCAGGCCGAACACCAGGCTTCTCTACGTCTCCGGCTATACCGACGATATCGTGCTGCAAAATGGCATTTCCAAGCAGGGTATGTTTTTTCTTCAGAAACCGTATTCCCTGAAGGAACTCGCGCGCAAGATCCAGACCCTGATGGCAATTCCCCTTCGCACCTGAAGCGTCTACCGCAGTCCTCCGGCCGGTTTTTGCTGGCTGTTTTTATTTTCACTGATAAGCCTGCCAACTTGCTTCCCCGTCGAGCTTGTTGCTGCGAAAGAAATCCCAGATCTTAGGATTCAGGTCTTTTGCCACGGCGTAGTAGTTGTGGTCGTGTCCTTTCATTTCCAACACCTTGGCATCGAAGCCGTGTTTGTTCAGCTCTGCCTGCGTGGCTTTTACCATCGGCAACTTAAAGTACGGATCTTCTGTGCCCACCCAGATGGTGATGGGGATTTTGCGTTTGGCAAGATCGAGGTAAGGATAGAAGTCTTCGCCCATGGCCCCGGCATGAACTCCGGCAGCGGCAAAATACCTGGACTCCATCACGCCCATGTACAGCGCAAAAACCGCCCCGGCTGAATGGCCAAAGATGTAGAGCCTGGTCCCGTCAATGGAATGCTTTGCGCGGACGGCCTCCACAATGTCATGCAATAACTCAGGACCATCAGTATCCATGCTCCACTCCCGCGAGTCGGCGGAGTCAGGCGCGACAAGGATAATGCCTTCTTTTTGCGCCAGGTCTTTCCACTGATCGATTTGCGACATCCCGTCGCGGCCCGAGCCATGTAGAAGCAACAGCAGGGGCGCCGGCGCCGTAAGTTTTTCCGGAACAAAGGTGTAGTAGGTGCGTTCAGCGCCCATCGCTGTAATGGTTTGCTTCTCCGGCTTCGCGGCGGCAAAAGCAATGGCCGAAGCCAGCACAAGTAGAAACAGCAAAGCAAGTTTTTTCATTGGCAGCGTTCCTGTGGTCTCCACTTAGACTTCAGGCGACCGAGACTCGTGAGCACCCTTGTTTCGCCTTATGCGCTCTTCTCCACCAGTTCGGGCGTTTCCACCAGTTCCGGTTTTACCTTCATCGGGAGCCATCCGCGCACCAGGATGTAAAGCACTGGGATGATAAAGAGATTCAGGAACGTGGAGAAGATCATTCCGCCAAAAACAGTGGTGCCCACCGAATGCCGGCCGGCAGCGCCTGCACCGCTCGCGAAGACCAGTGGCAGAACGCCCAGAATGAATGCAATCGAGGTCATAAGGATGGGCCGCAGCCGCAACCGGGCAGCCTCAATCGCCGAGTCCACCAGCCTCAGTCCGCGATGTTGCAACTGCTCAGCAAATTCCACGATCAGGATGGCGTTCTTGCTGGCCAGGCCAATCAGCATCACCAGCCCGATCTGGCAGTAAACGTCATTTTGCAAGCCGCGCATCGATTGCGCCAGCAGCGCGCCCAGTACCGCCATAGGCACCGCCAGCAGAATGATGAATGGCAGGACAAAGCTTTCATACTGGGCGGATAGCGTCAGGTAAACCACCAGCAACCCCAGGCCGAATAGCATGACAGTTTGCGCGCCGGATTGAATCTCTTCCAGAGAAATCCCGGTCCACTCAAAGGAGTAGCCCTGGTGCAGGACTTCTTTTGAAATCTCTTCCATCGCCTGAATGGCCTGGCCGGAGCTATAGCCAGGAGCGGCGCTGCCATCGATTTCCACGCTGCGAAACAGGTTGTAATGGCTGATTACGCTGGCGTTGGTTCCTTCTTTCACGGTGACCAGATTGTCCAGAGAGATCATGCGATTATCGTCAGAGCGCACGTAGAACTGCCGCAGATCGCGCGGCTGCGAGCGGTATTGCTGGTCTGCCTGCACCATCACGCGGTAGGAACGATTATTGAAGTCAAAGTCGTTCACGTATTGCGATCCCATATAAATCTGCAGCGCGGAGGTGATCTGCGAAAACGGAACGTTCAGGCTCTTGGCTTTTTCACGATCGATGGTTACCACAAACTGCGGATCGCGCGCGGTAAACGTGGTGAATAGAGGATGCACCAGTTCCGGCCGCGTGTTCGCCTTGGCGATGACCTGTTGCACGACTGTCTCCAGGTCATCCAGGCTGCCGCCGCTGGTCTGCTGCAATTCATAAGCAAAGCCGCCAAACGTGCCCAGGCCCTGGATGGCGGGAGGATCGAAGGCGATTACCATTGCTTCATTGATCGGCATTAACTGCCCGCGGATGGTATTGAGCGCACCTTCCGCGCTGTGTTCTTTACCCTTGCGCTCACTGATGTCTTTCAGGCTGGCAAAAATAATTCCCTGGTTGGCGGCGCTGCCGGAGAAGCTGAATCCCGGCACGGAGAAAACGCCCTGTACATCCGGGTTCGCGCTCACGATAGCCGCCGCGCGGTCCATCACTTTGGTGGTGTACTGCAATGACGCTCCGGGCGGCGCCTGCACGATCACAAAGAAATATCCCTGGTCTTCCTGCGGCACAAAGCTGGTGGGCACTTTGTTGTAGATGAAGTATGTTGCGCCCAGGCCGAGCAGAAATACCACCACCACCACCGTGCGCAAGCCCGTCAGACGGTGAAGAATGGATTGGTAGCCCGAGGTCGCACTGCGGATGACCGAGTTAATGCCCGAAAAGAAACGGTTCTGCGGGCCGTCGCGATGGCGCAACAGCAAAGCCGCCAGCGCCGGGGAAAGCGTGAGCGCGTTGAAAGTTGAAATCGCAATGGAGAACGCAATGGTCAGCGCAAACTGTTGGTAGAGCCTGCCGGTGCTGCCGGGAAAAAATGACACGGGCACGAACACGGCGATCAAAACCAGTGACGTTGCCACCACCGCGCCGGTTACCTCGCGCATGCCGATTTTGGTGGCTTCCCGCGGATCGCTTACTCCTTCTTCAATATGGCGCTCAACGTTTTCGATCACCACAATGGCATCGTCCACCACCAGTCCCGTAGCCAGCGTGATGCCGAACAGTGTCAACGTATTAATAGAGAAGCCGAAGAACTTGGCGAAGATGAATGTTCCTACCAGTGAAACTGGAATCGTGATGGCCGGGATGATCGTGCTGCGCCAGCCTTGCAGAAAAAGAAAAATCACAATGATTACAATCAGGATGGCTTCCGCCAGCGTCTTCAGCACTTCACGAATGGATTCGCCGACGGCGCGCGTGGTGTCAAACGCCACCTGATATTTCAGCCCGGTCGGGAAGCGCTGGGCCAGTCGTTCGATCTCAGTCTGCACGTCGCGACGTACTTGAAGGGCGTTGGCGTTGGAGAGCTGCATCACACCCAGGCCCATGGCGTCCTGGCCGTTATAGCGCAACTGGCCGCCATAATTTTCTGCACCCAACTCCGCGCGGCCCACGTCGCGGAGTTCGATCAGCGATCCATTGGCGGTGCGCTTTACCACAATGTGGTCAAATTCTTTGGGATCGCTCAACCGTCCTACGGCGCGCACGCTGATCTGGTATGACTGGGTGGAAGGCACAGGCGGCTGCCCAACTTGTCCGGCTGCGACCTGAACGTTCTGCTCGCGCAACGCCGCGGTTACATCACCGGCGGTAAGGCCGCGCGCCGCCAGGCGTACCGGGTCAAGCCACAGCCGCATGGAATACTTACGCTCGCCGAAGATGATTACGTTGCCCACGCCCTTCACGCGCTTAATGGCGTCGCGCACATAAAGATCAAGGTAATTGCTGATGAAAAGGCTGTCGTATTCCTTATTATCTGAGTAGAACCCGTAAGCCACCACAAACGAGCCGGTGTTCTTGTTGATGCTTACGCCGGTGGTTTGAACTTCGGTCGGAAGGCGTCCCAGAGCGCTGGACGCGCGGTTCTGTACGTCGACGGCCGCCACGTCAAGATTGCGGTCCAGGTCAAATGTGGCGCTGATAGAGGCCGAGCCGTCATTGCCGCTGGTGGAACTCATGTAGCGCATGCCTTCCGCGCCATTAATGGCCTGCTCCAGCAGCGTGGTCACGCTGGTTTCCACGGCCTGTGCGTTTGCGCCGGTATAGAAGGCGCTCACGCTTACCGCCGGAGGCGTTAGGTTGGGATATTGCGCGATCGGCAGTGTGGGAATACACACTGCTCCGCCCAGGACAATCAGCAACGAGCATACCGTGGCAAATACCGGCCTTCGAATGAAAAAATTGACCATAATTCCTACTTTTTTACCGCGGATCTGCGCGGATAAACGCGGATCAGGTATTTTCTAAGCATGCCTGAGCCGCTCGTTTCGAGCGCATAACAGATTCTTCCTACTGAAGACGCTCCAGCGGTTTGGAGCGAAGCGACAGTTCTTATGACTGAGGCACCACGGGCATGCCGTCTGCCAGCATCTGTACGCTGGTGATAATAATTTTGTCGCCGGCCTTGATGCCGTCAAGCACAACGTAATCATTGCCGATCAGGTCTCCCACCTGGATCACGCGTTGCCGTGCCACGGCTTTTTGCCCGTCGCCTTCCGTCACAAAGGCGAAAAGCTTCCCGCTCAGGCGCGTGACGGCCGTAATTGGGATGACCGTAGCCTTACGCTCTGACCACACCACGCGTGCGTGTACCTGCTGGGCGTTGCGAAACTTCATGTCCGCGTTCGGGACCTGCGTTTTCACCAGCAGCGTTTGTGAGTCAGTATCGACGTGCGGCGAGATAAAGGTGATTTTGGAACGCGTGAGGGCCTTGCCCTGGTCGTCGACCAGATCCACCGGCATGCCCATCTTCAGCGCCGACGACTTTTCCGCCGGAACGTTGATATAAGCCTCCAGCGCGCCGCCTGTATCGACCGTGGTAAGTATCGTCTGGGCGCTCACGTGGTCGCCCACGTGGACAGGAATATCGCCGATCACGCCATTGGAAGGCGCGCGAACCGTATAGTAATGCAGCTGAACCTGTTGCTCGCGGATGCCCGCCTGCAGCGCTTCTGCGTCCGCTTTGGCGGCGTCATAGGTATTTTGTGCCTGGTCCAGATCCGCCTTGGCTGTAACGCCGGCGGCGTAAAGCTTTTTCTTGCGGTCCAGATCCACGGCGGCCTGCTGCATTACCGCCTGCTTTGACTTCAGCCCTGCTTCCTGGTTGTTGACCGTGGCTTGCTGCTTGCGCGGGTCGATTTCCAGGATTGGCGCTCCGGCCGCAACCCGCTGGCCGGAATTGACAAATATCTTGGTGATATCGCCTTCCACCAGTGGCTGGAGCGTGGCGGCATTGCGCGAACGCAAAGTTGCCAGGTAGTCGGTTGAGAGCGGGACAGTTTCTGACTGCGCCGTCATAACCTTTACGGGAAAACCCTGCGGCCCTGCGGGCGGTCCGGCCTTGGCTCCGCTTCCACAACCTGCAACCACGAAGATGAGCCCAATAAGATGGATCTCTGCAGCTAACTTCTTTATCGTCATGAGTCTTTCTATGGTACCTGATTTTGGATTAAGGTTGTGTGAACGCAGATTCAAATTAGACGGACGAAGTAGCGTAACGTCTTGAAGACTATGACGCAGGGAGGCGGACGGCTACGAAATACCTTCAACTGAAGAATCAGTCTCGCGGGCTTGGTCTAAAAACCTACTTGGGATCCGCCCAGCGGCAAATGAATCCCCATCCGCCGCCCAGCTCGCTGACCGCCAGCATCAGTTCGTTGCTGCCCTTCCTCAACGGCAGGTAGACGGCGTCGTTTTCCGGGTTAACGATGCCAAGGAACCCGGGATCGCGGAAACCCTGAGCGCTACGGCCACGGTAGAGAATCTTGCCATTCAGGAATACGCTGACGTCATCGCTATAGCCGACGAAAAGTTTCTTCACCTGGTCGCGGTCGGAAGCGATATTAGTCCGTGCATATACCACCTTCATCCCGGGCTGAGGTTCCAGACGCTTGGAAAAGTCGCCCTGAAATGTGACTCGCGGATGCGGGCTCTCGCGATAACGATTGATGACGACAAAGCCGGGCGGCTCAGCCTCCACTTCCTGCCATTTCACGCTGTCGCGCTCCTGCGGTGAGAGCGGCAGCTCAAGATTTCGCGCCAGCGCGTCATAAGAGGGTGACAGGCTCCACTTGGTCAGGGTGCCTGCTGGCATCGGCGGTTGGTGACGCTCCCAGAGAGCTGCGGGCGTTTCGCGCACCTCGAAGTTCGAGAAATAAGTCGCCCCTGTTAGGACATACAGAGCCACCTGGCCTTTCTGAACTCCGCTCTTAAGATCGTCCATCACCAGCGCGGGCTTATCCATGTCCTTGACGTAGAACTTTGCCTGCGCTCCCACGACCTCCAAGCGCAGGTGAAACCAGGCATCTTTCGGTATATCCACCGCGCCGGTGAAGCCCGGCCCGTTATAGATTTGCCAGTTGCGGCCGGTGTTAAGGACCGGCGTATACTGCATTGCGTCAGGCAGCCCGGACTTGTGCTGGCGGAGATAAACCTCTTCGTAGTTGGCGCCCTCGCTGTCGATCCGAAAATCAAAGCCGAAAAAGCCGCGGTTTGCCGGGGTTGCCACATCCACGTCCAGAACGCCGTTGCGCATTTCAAAGTCTTTCAGAATCGCCGCTCCTCCATCCAGGAAGAGGCACTTGCGGCCTTGATATTCAGCCGCCTTGGCTTGCCCTTCCAATTGCCAGCGGGGCGAGTCCGGTGGGATGGCCAATGTTTGCGCCGGTTGCGCAGCCGCGTCCTGCGCCGCCGCGAAAGAAACCATTTGCGCTATCACAACAAACGCCACGAAGATACTTTGATACCGTCTTGACACGTCTTATCTCCTGAGCGCCAGTGATTGAATCACCGCAGAGCAAGGCTTTAACTCTGCGTAAACGCCCGCCCCGCTCCGCACCAGCATGCGAGATCGATATGGTTTCAGAGTCTTAGACGGAGGTGAGCCAGGAACGACACATGCCATTGGCCCCTCCACTCCGCCTGAAAGCCGCAGATCAAACGGGGCAAGGACAGCTGCTTGCGAATTTCCACCAGCAGCTTTCGATCTTGCCCCATTCAGCTCTGGATTCACGGCACAATAGCCGTGGAGGCAAAAATGGCCACAATTACTAAGCCCGATAGCACTAATAAAAGTAACGAAGACTATTCCTTCCGCTGCGCCGACGCAGGCTTTACCGGATGTTCATGGGAAGCTAAGGGTTCCAGTCCTGATGAAGTTCTGCAAAAGGCCGAACAGCATGGCCGTGAGCAGCACAACCTCACGTCCATTGACGACGAAACGCGCGACAAAGTACGCAGCAAGATTCGCCATGCGGCTTAATCTAAGCCGGCCGTGATCGCACGTCAGTCGAAGGTTTCTCTCCTCGCATGTCGTCTCCTCCAGGCGGGCCTCGTCAGCTCGCCTTTTTTCTTTCCTATCGATCCATCTCTCTATCGCGGCCTGAGGCGCTGCGAACAGCTCTTCGCGTGAAATTAAAGCGGCGAGGCCGGCTTGCGCGCCGAGCCGCCCGCTACAGGAGCAGAAGAACTGCAATCCAGGGGGCATGCCCTCGAGCGGGGTGGAGCGAAGCGACATAAGTTTGGACTTGCGCGCCGAGCTGCCCGCTACGGGAGCCCTGAAGCGCCCTCAATCCAGGAGACGCTCTCAAGCGGTTTGGAGCGTAGCGACATCATTATCGACTACAATCAATGGTTCCTTCTCACCCATGTTGCGCTACTTTACTGCCGGAGAATCACACGGAGAGGGCCTGGTGGCCTTTCTTTCCGGTGTCCCGGCAGGTCTAAATGTCGACCAGGCGTTCCTCGATCGTGAACTCTGGCGTCGGCAGCAGGGCTTTGGCCGTGGTGGCCGCATGAAGATAGAGACTGACCGCGTCCACATTGTCTCCGGCGTGCGTCACGGCAAAACCATTGGTTCGCCGATTTCCATATTGCTCGAGAACAAAGACTGGAAAAACTGGCAGGAGTCTCTGCCGGTCGAGGTCGGCGACCCTGAAAAACATAAACGCGTAGCTTCCCCGCGGCCCGGCCATGCCGATCTTGCCGGCGCGCTGAAATATAACTTCCCTGAAGCGCGATACATCCTGGAACGCGCTTCCGCGCGCGAATCTGCTGCGCGTGTCGCGATTGGCGCCATCGCTAAGTTGTTCCTGCGCGAGCTTGGCATGGAAGTGCTCAGCCACGTAATCGCCGTCGGCAAGGCTACGCTTGCGAACGCAGAAGTACCATGGGAGAAACTTCAGGAGCTGCATGCCAGACAGGAGGTCCTGCTCAATTGCGCTGATCCTGACGCTGAGCAACGCATGAAAGCTGAAGTGGACCACGCGCTGCGTACCGGAGATTCCATCGGCGGGGTTTTTGAGGTTGTCGCGCACAACGTACCTCCCGGCCTGGGAACCTTTGCCCAGTGGGATGAGCGCCTCGATGGCCTGCTGGCCATGGCTGTAATGTCACTGCAGGCCGTGAAAGCCGTTGAGATTGGCACAGGCGTGGAGTCGGCGCTTTCATTCGGCTCCGCCGTGCATGATGAGATCGGCTACAGAAAAGATAGTTCTGCGGCCTTTACCGGCTTTACCCGCGCATCCAATCACGCGGGCGGAATCGAAGGAGGCATCTCCAACGGGCAGGACATTCTGGTGCGCGGCTACCTGAAACCAATTTCCACGTTGCGCCGTCCGCTGGGCTCGGTGGATTTCGCCAGCCGCGAACCGGTGAAAGCTGCTTATGAGCGCTCCGACGTTTGCGTGGTGCCGGCTGCCGGCGTTGCGGCGGAAGCCATGGTCGCGCTCACGCTGGCGCGCTGCGCGCTGGAAAAATTTGGCGGAGATTCCATCGCTGAGACGCGGCGGAATTTCCAGGGCTATCAACAACAATTGCGGGAGTTCTAGCAGAGCGAATGATCTATCCAATCGTAGTCTATGGTGATCCGGTACTGGAAAGGCCGGCCGAACCGGTCACCGAATTCAATGGTGAACTCAAGAAGCTGGTCGACGACATGTTTGAGTCCATGTATGCGGCGCACGGCGTGGGCTTGGCCGCGCCGCAGATCGGTATTAGCAAGCGGGTCGCGGTCATTGACGTGACGTTCAAAGAAGACCCTGATGCCAAGCTGGTGCTCATCAATCCGGAAATCATTGGCCGTGAAGGCCGTCAGACTAGCAAAGAAGGATGCCTGAGCCTGCCGGATTTTCACGAGAACCTGACGCGTGCCAACGTCGTGACCGTCCGTGCCCAGGACGTGGAAGGGAACTGGTTTGAAAAGACTGGCGATGACCTGCTCGCCCGCGCATTCCTGCATGAAACTGACCATCTGAATGGCCGGCTCTTTATCAGTCACGTAAGCGCGCTCAAGCGTGACCTGATCAAGCGCAAAATCAAAAAGCTGGTACGCGCCGGCGAATGGGCATGAGGCTGGTTTTTTGCGGCACGCCGATGTTTGCCGTTCCGTCACTGGAGCGCCTGGCCGCCGCCGGATTCGAAATACAGCTGGTCGTCACCCAGCCCGATCGCCCTCAAGGCCGCGGTATGACTTTGACCGCGCCGCCCGTCAAGCAATCGGCGTCGAAGCTCGGCTTTCCAGTTATCCAGCCGGAAAAAATAAAGAAGAACGAAGAATTTCAGGCGCAGCTGAACGCGTTGCGGCCAGATGCAATTATCGTGGTCGGCTACGGCAGAATCATTCCCCCCTGGATGCTGGAGCTGCCGCGATATGGCAACATCAACGTGCATGCGTCACTGCTGCCTAAATATCGCGGAGCCGCGCCCGTGCAGTGGGCCATTGCACATGGCGAAAGCGTTTCCGGCGTCACCACCATGCTGCTGAACGAAGGCCTGGATACCGGCGATATTTTGCTGCAAAAAGAAATGGCCATTCTTCCGGAAGATACGGCTGTCAGCTACGCGCCGCGGCTGGCTGAAATGGGCGCAGACATGATTGTGGAAACACTACGCGAACTGGAAGCCAAAACAATCACGCCGGTTCCCCAGGATCACTCCCAAGCCACGCTCGCTCCGATCCTCAAGAAAGAAGATGGGCTCGTCAATTTCAGCCGCTCCGCCACGGAGATTCATAATCGCCTGCGCGGCTTTCAGCCCTGGCCCGGAGCCTACACTCAGTTTCGCGGCAAAAGTTTGAAATTGATCAGCGCCAGGCCGGAAGACACTCTGTCCAACCTTGAGCCGGGCGAACTGCGCGTGGGCGATGAAAAACTCTTTGTCGGCTGTGGCCAGCGCACCGTGCTGGAACTGCTGCAAGTCCAGCCTGAAGGAAAGAAAGTTATGGCCGCGCGTGAATTCATCAATGGCTATCATCCCACTGCCGGCGAACGGCTGCTTTTACCCAGGGAAGCCTGAACGTGGCTGTTTCTCCAGCGCGCGTCGCGGCCTTCAACATATTGTTGCGGGTGGAGCGCGAGTCAGCCTACGCGGTGGAGCTGCTGCACGGATTTCTTCTCGACGAACTCTCGCCTGTCGACCGCAATCTTGCCACCGAGATCGTCATGGGGGTGCTGCGCTGGCGCTCTGTGCTGGATGAGGCCATCGCCTATCTCAGCTTTACGCCCTTCCGCAAGCTCGACTTCGAAGTCTTGACCGCCCTGCGCATGGGCGTTTATCAGAAGCAATTCCTCACCAAAATTCCCACGCACGCCGCCGTGAATGAGACCGTAGAACTGGTCAAGCAGGCAAAGAAAGTTTCTGCCGCCGGGCTGGTCAATGCCGTAATGCGCAAAGTGAAGTCCGCGGCCCATGACCCTCGCGTTTCTAATTTGACAGGTGTGGAATATCTTTCGTCGGCTCTGGCACACCCGAAATGGCTGGTGCATCGGTGGCTGGCGCTTTTCGGTCATGACATCGCGCAGAAAATCTGCGAGTACGATCAGCGCATACCATCCACCGTTTTGCGCATCAACAGCGCAGAAGACGAAACTCTTTTGGCCGCACAGGGCATTCAACTTGCCCCCGGCGCGCTGATGGCCACCGCGCGCGTCGTGACCTCCGGCGATCTGACCGCGACGGAACTATTCCGCGACGGCAAAGTTGCTGTTCAAGATGAAGGCTCTCAACTGATTGCCGCGCTGGTCGGCAAGGGCCGGCGCATTCTCGATTGCTGCGCGGCTCCCGGCGGCAAAACCGCCGCCATGGCCAGCCGCATGCCTGAAGCAGAGATCGTTGCCACAGAGCTGCACCCGCATCGCGCAACAATTTTGCGCAGGCTGGCGCCACAAAAAAACATAGAAGTAGTTACAGCAGATGCGCTGGCCCTGCCTTACGGCCCGGACTTCGATCGTGTGCTGGCCGATGTCCCCTGCTCCGGCACAGGAACGCTGGCGCGCAATCCGGAAATCAAATGGAAGCTCAAGGCAGAAGATCTTCTCGATCTGCAATCACGCCAGATCCCAATCCTCCGCGCAGCCATGCGGCATGTGGCTCCGGGCGGAAGGCTCGTCTATTCCACGTGCTCGCTTGAGCCGGAAGAGAACGAGCAGGTGATTGCTGCATGCCTGACGGCTGGTTCCGAATTCAAGATCGTTCCAATACGAACCGAGTTGCAGCGCCTGCAGAAGTCGGGAGAGCTGGTCCTGAAGAATATTGATGACCTGGTCAAGCGGCGAATTTCTGCGTACCGTTCCCGGCGTTCATCCCTGCGATGGTTTTTTTGCAGCTATCCTTGAAAAGCATTAACCGCGTTCTTCGCGGCCTTTGCGGGTGAAACGGTCCTACTTCCTCACATCAAAGCTGATCGTCGCGCCCGCCGCCACGCGCTGCCCCGCCGCAGGAGACTGCCGCAGGATAATGCCTGGCGAACCCGCAGTATTGGCGTCGCTGCCGCCGACGGCATGAATTGTGCCTAGAACAAAGCCGCCTTTAATCAGCGCGACGCTAGCATCCGCGAAAGGTTTTCCCACAAAGCTGGGCATTATGTAACGCTGTCCGTTGTCAGAGGCGGCAAAGAGCAAGCCTACTTTTGGTGATGTGACATCGGTCGCCTCCGGTGGCGGAGATTGTGCCACCACTGTGTCTGGCGTCGCGCCGGGAAGATGTATGGCCGCTATCGTTCCAATTTCCAATCCGCGACGGCTCACGTTGATCCCCGCTGCATGCTGGCTTTGCCCGATCAGGTTTGGCACCGCGGCGTGTTGGGTGCCAAGGCTTGCCGCTACTCGAATCTTCCACCCACGACGCACTGTTGCGTCCGGCGCGGGTGACTGCGAAACAATTCGCCCGGCGGGAACGGAAGGACTGTAGAACCGGCTTTCAACCGAGAGGATCAGGCCATCAGAATTAGCGATGCGCTCCGCCTCGGCGGGAGTGAGTCCCGTGAGCCGCGGCACGTGGACTTCGCGACCCTGAATAGCAAAGCGCATGGCCAGCAGCGCCGAAGAGAGAAACACCAGCAGCAGCACCAGGCCAAGAAAAAAATACTTGATCGCTTTGCGCAACAACTAATGGGCCTCCGCATCGCCCGCATGACGTGGCAGCACGATGGCGGCGCTCTTGATCGCTGCCGGCTTCTTTCTTTCCTTGCCCACAGGCACAAAAGCCTCATCTTTTCGCGCCGGATCGGAAACTACCGCGCGCATGAAATCCAGCCAGATAGGCAGAGCTGCGTGGCCGCCGGTTTCGTTTTCTCCCAGGTTCTTTTTTTCGTCAAAACCCACCCACACGCCGCAGGTTACGCTCGGCGTGAAACCTACGAACCATGCGTCGGTGTAATCATTGGTGGTCCCGGTTTTTCCCGCCACAGGATGATTCAGTTTTTTGGCGCTTCTGGCAGTCCCGTGTTTTACCACCTCTTCCAGTAATGACACCATCGTTCGCGCCGTGCGCCGGCTGATCACGTCTTTGGCGTCCGGAAAATCCTGCTCCAGCAAGTGGCCTTCGTAGTCGGTCACTTTGCGAATGTAGCGCGGCTCAATGCGCAGGCCGTCATTGGGAAATACCGTGTAGGCCGAAGTCTGCTCGTAAAGTGTGAGATCGGCTGCACCCAATGCCACGGGCAGAAAGGGCAGGATCGGCGATGTGATTCCGAAGCGCCGGGCGTAGTCGGCCACCGTGGGCATGCCGACTCTCTGCGCGAGTTTGACCGCGGGAACATTGCGCGACTCCGCCATGGCATGGCGCAGAGTGATATTGCCTTCAAATTTATGATCGAAATTGCGCGGAGAATACGCGACGCCGGCGCTGTTGAACGTGGTGGGTGCGTCCAGGATGACGTCGTCCGGCTCCGCGCCCTGATCAATGGCGGCGGTATAGACGAACGGCTTAAATGACGATCCGGCCTGGCGCAGCGCCTGCGTCGCCCGGTTGAATTTGGACGCGTCATAGTCGCGGCCGCCGACCATGGCTTTGATGTCGCCGGTAGCGTTGTCGATTGCCAGCAGAGCTCCCTGCGCGCCTGAATCCTGCTCCAGAGAAACCTTCGCGGAGCCATCAGAGTTCAGGGCAAGGACCTTGACGTAAACAATATCTCCCACTGCCAGCATGTTCTTTGGCAGCTTGCGGCCGGTCCATGCCAGTTCCGCCGGCCCCAGGTTAGCGCTGTAGCGGCCCAGCCTAACCTTGCAGAATTGCAGCCCAATATCCACCACCAGCGCGTGAACGTAATCCCCAACCGCTTGCGGCCTTTGCCAGTCAGCGTCTTGATATTTGCTGATGGCCTCGCCATTCTGGGTCACATTTTTTAGCTGGCCTTTCCACCCGTGGCGGCGCTCGTACGCGGCCAGTCCATCCAGCAATGCCTGCGTAGCGCTCTTCTGCAAATCGAGATCAAGCGAGGTGTAAACACGCAGGCCGCCTTCATGTACTTCGTCTGCGCCGTACTTCTTTTCCAGAAAACGGCGCACTTCCTCCACGAAGTTCGGTGCGGGTGACCGGTCAGGCTGTATGTTCAAATGCAATGGCGTGGTCTTGGCGCGGCCGGCTTCTTCGGCGGTGATCTTGCCGTCCTCCAGCATGTTGTTGATGACCAGGTTGCGCCGCTTGACCGCCTTGTCTGGCGCATTGATGGGGGAATACGAAACTGGAGCCTTCGGCAATCCGGCCAGCAGCGCGGCTTCTTCCAGCTTCAGGTCCTTTGCATGCTTGTTGAAGTAATATTCCGCTCCGGCTTCAAAACCGTAGACGCCGTGTCCCAGAAAGATCTGGTTGCAATAGAGCGTGAATATCTGCTGTTTGGTGAAACGCCGCTCAATCTGCAACGCCAGAATCGCTTCCTGCACCTTGCGGCTGAAATGGCGCTCAGGAGAAAGAAACAGGTTGCGCGAAAGCTGCATAGTCAGCGTGGAAGCGCCTTGTGCGCGCGAGCTTGAAGTTATGTCGCGATAGGTTGCGCCAAAGACGCGCCAGAAGTTGATGCCCCAGTGTGTTTCAAAAGTTTTGTCTTCGGTGGAGATGATGGCGTCACGCAGCACCTTGGGGTAGTCCTCATAGGAAGCCAGCACGCGGCGCTGCAAAGCAAATGATCCAATCTGCCGTCCCTGGTCGTCATAAAGTTCAGTGATCGTGCTGGGACGATAGCGCTCCAGTTCGCTGATCTGCGGGAGATCAGTGGAGTAAACAATCAGCAGGCCTGCCATGGTCCCCAGAAATGCCGAGGTCAGTACCAGAACGCTGAACACAACTCTCCCAACCAGCGGTTTCCCAGCTACTTTGATTGCCGGAGGCTCAGCAGGAGACTTCATGGAAGGTGGTTAGGCTTTAGATCTTAAATCTTAAATCTAGGCCAGAATAGCACGGTTCCCAGGATCAACCTGAGTGACAACAGGGCATGGGAACTTGGGAACGCAACGTGTACTTCTGATCAAACAGAAAAGCGCGCCTCATGAGGCGCGCTTTTTCAGCAAAGGTATAGAGCCTAGCTTTTTTGGGCTTTCGTTTTCAGAACTTCAATGGCGCGGCGGAGCTGTTCATCTTCCTTGGGCTGCGCCTTCGGTGGTTCATCGGTTGGGTTGCTGTCATCGTCATCAGAAACGGCAACAATTTCGTCGTTGGATGCTACCGGAATATTCGGCGTGATCCCGGTATCCTGGATGATCTTTCCCTTCGAAGTGTAATATTTTGCGACAGAAAGAATCAGGGCCGATCCATCCGGCACTTCGATCAGTTTCTGCACGGAACCTTCGCCAAAAGTCTTGTCGCCCAGCACGTCACCGCGGCTGTTATCAAGGATCGCCGAAGCCACCAACTCGGCCGCGCCGGCTGTGCCGCGGTTTACCAGTACAGCCAATGGCAGGTCAGTAATCTTTTTTTGCGGATCAGCAGTGTAAGTAACTTTTTCCACCTTCTGGCCTTGCAGAGATCCTATGTTCCCTTTGCCCAGGAACAGGTTGGCGACAGCCACGCCCTCGTCTTCGTCACCTTCAGAGTTATAGCGCAGGTCGAGCACTAGTTTTTTCGCGCCCTTTTTCTGCAAAGATTTGATCTTATCGGCGATTTCCATTGCTTTGCCCTTGGTGAGCACCTGGGCCTTAACGATGCCGGTGTTGTCCGCAGCCATCTGTTCCGTTACGGCGGGAAGACTGACGAGGTCGCGAACCACGGTGATCTTTTGCGGTTCGATCTTGCGCGTGCGGATGATCGTCAATTCCAGGCGCGAGCCGGGCTCGCCAACCAGGTGGTTCTTCACCGCGGCCAGCGATAGATCATGCGTGCTCAGGCCTTCCACGGTCTCAATGATGTCCCCGGAATTCAGGCCGGCTTTGTCAGCAGGTCCGCCGGGAATCACGGAAATAATGGCCGCGTAGCCAAATCTCTTGGAAACTGTGGCGCCAATACTGGCTTTGCCTTCTACCTTTTTCTGCTTGAAAACTTTGTATTCGGATGGAGTCAGGTAGCTGGAGTCAGCGTCCAGCGATTCCAGCAGTCCATGCAGAGCGCCGTTTGTTACCGCGCTCATGTTGGGCTCTTCCACATATTCCGCGCGAACGCGATAAAGAACCTCACTATAGACGCCAATGTGTTTAAGGGTAACGTCACCGCTACTGCTGGCGCCGGAGGCATGCACGCCCAGGCTGCCAATCAGGACAAATGCGATGATCAGCATGGAGCTGGTCAGGACTAGGACTTGGATCTTTTTCGACATCAGACCGACCTTTATTTTCCTTATTGAGACGAAAGAACGCCTGCAAAGGTGAGCTAAGAACTATTATAGCTACCTTTTTTGGATGCAGCTCAGCTTTCCAGGGAGCGGGAAAATCTTAAGTCACTGCCCTCAACTGCGGCCGTTCGTCCCATGGATAGAATGCAGGTCCGGGCAATTTATGCGGTTTAACGGCGGGAACTCAGGATTCCCAGAATCTCTCTAAGCCCCTGGCGAACCTGCTTTAGCTCGCCCCGGCCAGGCGTCGGAACGGCGAAAGGTAATGGCGATTGTTTGCGCTTGGTTTCCGCACGCAGTTGCTGGCGCGCTCCGGCAATGGTAAAACCCTGGTCGTAGAGGAGCTTTTTGATGCGGAGGACGTTCTCCACGTCAATTTTGCGGTACATCCGCTGGCCGGTGCCACTTTTGGAAGGCTTAAGCTGGTTAAACTCGGTTTCCCAGAAGCGGAGCACATAGCTGGGAAGGCCGCATAGGCGGCTGACCTCGCCGATGCGGAAGTAGAGCTTGTCCGGAATAACGACTTCGCCGGAAACGGATTTCCGGGCGGTAGTCTTTGCAAGTTTGTGCATGCGGTCCACGGACGAAGCGGCTAAGCGGATATTAAGTCCGATAACGGCTAGCCGTCAATCGAAATAAGCGCCTGGCCGCTTCTCCCAGAGTTTATTTCTGTGGGGGCGGGGTTGGCTTGGGTGCGCTCTTGTCTTCGACCTTCTCTGCGCCCCGCTCGGTAGCGCTGGCGGATTTGTGGACCACCTTCTTGGTTCCCTTCTTGATCTTGTGGCCGGTTTTCTTGGCAGCTCTTTTGGTGGAGTGCGCGGCGTCTTTTGTGTCCTGTTTGATTCCGTCGTCAGTTTGTTGTGCGATAGCGCCCAGAGAAAGGGCAAAGGCCATTACCATCGCGAATAGAAGCTTAAATTGCATTGATCTCACCTCGGTGCATCGGATTCACGCGGCGATCTTCGAGTTGCCTCAACTCTTTTTTGGAGACACGCACCATCAGCAAGTTCGCGATCCATCAACTCGGGTTAGAGAGAGGAAACTACGCAATGAGAATCCCAGCATGTCTGGCGGGATGTGAGACAGGCGTCCGCGAAGCCAAGGCCATAGAAATCTTCAGGGGCTGAATATGTTGCTGAAAAGGCAAAGGCGCGCCAGAGTGCGCGCCCCTTTTCTTTTGCAGTACTTCGCACTCACATGCGCCTGTGACTGCCGGCAGCCTTTCAGTAGGGTTCCTTCAATGCCGATAGCTGCTGGCGATGACTGCGGCTGAGTGTGACTTGTTTGCCGGAAACCAAAGTCACAAGATATTTGCCGCTGAACGATCTTCGCAATTCATGAATGCGGTTCCGATTCACAATGACCGAACGGTGTATGCGCACAAAGTCGCGCTCGGGCAACCGTGTCTCCATCGTGCTTAGTTTTTCGCGTACGCGATAGTGTGCTTCGCCCGCATGCACACGCACATAATTTCCTGATGCCTCAAAGTATTCAACTTCATCAAGGGAGACAAACACCGTCCGTCCGCTTTCCTTGATCGGCAACCTGCCGCTGGTTACTGCGCCTTCTAATGTGCTCATACACTACACCCTGGCTCACTTCCTTCTTGCCGTGTTAGACGCGCCGAAAGACAAATGGTCACAGATTTTTCTTAAGAAGCCCGTAGTTATTCGAGCGTCGTACAACTAAGGCTTATATAAAGATCAGCGAGATTAGCGTGCTTTCCATAATGTGTAGATATCGCGGCGTAGTTTTCCAAAAAATGAAAGCATCTCATCACTCAAAGCAAACTTACATCGCAATGCGATAGTTGCAATGTTTCGCTTCTCGTCCTGTTGAACACTTTTTCAAAACTTTTCGTCACCGCTGTTTTGCGCTTCGTCACAAGGCTCCTTTCGGCTTGTCACAAGACCCGTCATTGGAACGGCAATTGCATTAGTGAAGGGCACGCTGCGCAGCCAAAAATGCTGCTGCCAGCATTTATAGGAGAAGCACATGAATCATCATGAACACCCAGTCAAGCGACTGGTTCTTGCCATCGTTGCGCTAGCGCTGCTATGCGTAGTTCCGTCTCTGGGCCAGGTTGTTAAAGGATCCATCTCTGGCACAGTTACGGATCCGCAGGGCGCAGTGGTATCCGGCGCAACAGTGAAAGCGATCAATGACGCTACCGGCACCACGCTCGCCACCACCAGCGATAGCTCCGGCTCTTTCCGCTTCAACCTGATCCCGGTTGGATCCTATAAGGTTGAAATGACCGCGCCAGGTTTCAAGACCACAGTACAGAATAATATTGTGGTGGCGGCGGGACGTGACAGCGGACTGGGCGCGATTCCCCTGACCGTGGGCGAAGTAACAACAGCCGTGGAAGTCACCGCGGATGCGCCACTCATTGAGACCACCCAGTCACAAGTGACCAACACTTTTTCCGGCACGCAGTTAACCACCTTTGCCGGCGTGACTGAAAACCAGGGCCTGGATAATCTGGCGCTGTTCGTTCCCGGCGTTGTGGCCGCTCGTGACAATGGATTATCCAACACCAATGGAGGCACTGGATTTTCCGTGAACGGCCTGCGCGGCCGCAACAATGACCAGCAGGTTGATGGTCAGAACAACAATGACAACAGTATTGGCGGCCCGGGCCTGTTCGTATCAGATACCGAGTTCGTGCAGCAATACATCCTTGTCACCAGCCAGTTTGGTCCGGAGTACGGGCGCAATGCCGGTTCCGTGGTGAACATCATTACAAAGTCAGGTTCCAATGCCTGGCACGGCAGCATCTACGAGCATGAGAACAACACCATTCTCAATTCCATGACCAACTTCCAGAAACGGTTCGCGACGGACGCGAACGGTGTGGCGCTGAAATCGATCCCCCGCGCCAATGACGAGTTTGGAGGATTCTCCATCGGCGGTCCTTTCGTCAAGAACAAGATGTTTTTCTTCGGCGCCTTTGATCAGCAGTTGATCTCGCAAAATACTCTCTACACCAGCGCGGGTAACGTACCGACACCGAACGGAATCGCGACCCTTTCGGCGTGCTTTCCTGGAAGCCAGAGCATGACTGCGCTGAAGTCTTTTGGTCCTTATGCGATTTCCGCCGGCAGCCCCACGCCTTTCGGCACGTTCCTGAACAACAATCCAGCGTGTCCGGGAGTGGAACTTGGCGGAGTGGAGCGGACGCTGCCCACGCATACGCATAACTTCAACTGGGTTACGCGTATGGACCTGCAACTTGGTAGTGACGCCATCATGGCACGCTACTTGTTCAATCGTGGCAACAATTTCAACATCGATACAGGTGATGCTGCCGCGGGATTCCCGGTCAGCGTGCCTGCCCTGAGCCAGGCTGTCTTGTTGGGCGACACCCACAATTTCAGCCCGCACGTAGTCAATGAATTCCGCGTTGGCTTTAACCGGCTGAATGTGGTTTTTGCCACCAACACCCTCGGCACCGTTCCGTCTGACGGCAACATCGATCAGGCAATCAGCCGCGCAACTTTCACTGACCTGAGCCTTCTGCCTTTCGGTCTGGCCGGCACTTTTCCTGAGGGCCGCATCGTAAACACCTGGCAGGCACAGGACAATCTCAACTGGGTCAGGGGCAAACACACCTTTAAGGCGGGCGTGAACTATACCTATCAGCGCTCACCTAACACCTTCCTGCCCAACCTCAACGGCGCGTTTCGTTTCGCTGACTGGGAATCATTTGCCGCCAACACGCCGAACCGTGTGCGCATTGCTGCCGGAACTCCGACCCTGGATTTCCGCGAGCATGACACGTTCCTTTACGCCGGCGACGACTGGAAAATCAGGCAGAACCTCACCCTGAATCTGGGTTTGACATGGACCTACTATGGACAACCAGCGAACCTGTTCAATGATCTGACCACCGCGCGCGAAAGCAATCCTGCTACCGCATTCTGGCGCCAGGACATTCCGCTATCCGAGCGCACGTCTCCCAAGCTCGATACACCATCCAAAAGCTTCGGTCCGAGCATCGGATTTGCTTATACGCCGAATTGGGGTGGATTCCTGACCGGGCATGGTAAGACGGTGTTCCGCGGCGGCTATCGCTTCCTTTATGATCCGCCGTTTTACAATATCTACCTGAACATCGCCAACTCCGCGCCGGTGGTTTTCCTGAACACCTTCACCGGTTCGCAGATCACGCCCAGCATGATTTTGCCTGCGCATCCGTTCGGTCCTGACGTCAGGGCAGAACTTTCACCTCAGTTGCAGAAGCTGGTATTCGATCCCCGTAGCTTAGGCGCAGGAGAAGTAACCATCTCGCCCAACTTTGGTCCCGATAAGGTCAATAGCTGGAATTTCGGCTTTGAGCGGGAGATTACCAGGAACTCAGCTGTGGAACTGCGTTATGTGGGCAACCATGCTTATAACCTCTTCCAGACTGTGAACGGCAATCCCATTGTGACTGGTAACTCTACCGCGCCCGCCGGGCTCACCGGTTGCACCAGTTCGCAGGTGCTGCTGGGACCGGGACAGACGACGAACCCCGCTCTGGGCCGTGCCGATTGCTCGAAAGGTCTGGTGCTGGAACGTAACAACGGCGGCTTCTCCAACTACCACGGACTGCAAGCCGAGTTCCGCGCCAACAATCTTTTTAAACAACTGGGATTACGCGCTGCTTACACCTATAGCCGTACTCTCGATAACGTGAGCGAAATCTTCAGCACCGGAGTAGCCGGCTCAACTCTGGCCTTTGCCCAGAACCCGTTTGACACGGGACGCGGCGAGTATTCTTTCTCCGGACTGGATATTCCGCATCAGTTCTCCATTGCGGCCACTGAGCAACTGCCCTTCTTCAAGACCCAGCACGGACTGTTTGGTCACGTACTGGGAGGGTGGGCTGTTTCAGCAAATTATGTGTGGGCGTCAGGGCAGCGTTACACGCCGCTCCAGACATTTGCCGAGGCCGCATCCACCAGTCCCAGCAACAATTATGACCTTACCTTCCTGGCAAATAACGTTGGAGTTGATGTGGCGCGCCCGTTCATTGGCAACATCAACGCTCCTGCGGCCAGCGTAGGTGTCTTCGCGGGTGACGCATGCAGCAACTTCGGCAGCTCCTGCGGACTGCCTGCTAACCAGTTAATCACTTTTAACCAGGATGTTAAGAACGGGCTTGATGGGACAGCGGTGCAATCAAGCGCTGTCCGGTACATCATCAATTCCTCTGTTGCCCAGGGAATTTTTGGCACGCCGTTTGGCGCCCGGCGCAACCTCTCGCAGGATGCCATAACCAATCTGGCCAATCTTGCGGTGTTCAAGAACATCAAACTGAATGAACGCGCCAGCGTAGAGTTCAATGCGACTCTTCAGAACGTGTTCAATCATCCCAACTTCCAGAGCATCGATCCCAACATAGAAAATGCCGGGCTTTCCAGAGGCCAGCAGGCTCCGTTTGTCGGTTTCGCTGATCCCAGCGTAACTAATGACGTGGTCGGCAATGCTCTGGGTAACCGCATTGCGCGTTTCGGACTTACCTTCAGGTTCTAACCTTCGGGCAAGTTGTTTCTTCACCCGCCGGATTCGTCCGGCGGGTTTTTTGCGTCACAAGATTTGCCCGTATGGAGCAGCACTGTTGCGCATAGGTTTTTGCCTGAAGGTGGGTTAAGCTTTGCCTGACCATGCCCATCGGCGTCACCAAGCCGCATCGCGCGGTCGCACTGGCGGAACTTGACGTCTTACGCGACGAGTTCCGCGCAACGATCGCAACCGCCAAAAGGCCAGCGGCCTTTTCGTCTCGCGTGGGCGTGGTGCTTTCCGGGGGCGGCGCGCGCGGAGCCTATGAGGCGGGCGTGCTCATGGCCTTTCAAGATGCACAGGTTCCCACACACATCATCGCGGCTACGTCCGTTGGCAGCATCAATGCCGCTTCCTATGCCGCGCACTCTGAGGGGCTCATCGGCCGGGCTGAGCCTTTGGTCGATGCATGGCTGGACCTTACGCCGGCTACGCTTGGCATCGACTGGTCACGTTACATCTTCCTGCTCGCCGGACTAGTGGCAGCATCGGCCGGCATCGGCAATTTTCTCTGGTTATGGATGCAAGACCGGGGCATCTTCCTTCAAACCACTCATCCTAAGTTCACCTGGTTTGCGCTTGGCGTGGCCGGAATTTCCATTTTGCTCTTTGCCGACAAACTTTCCTACGTTGGCTATGTTGGCCTCAAATTCATCCGCAAGCGCGACTGGGAACCCGACTGGCGCAAGACATGGGTCTCTTTTGGGGCGAATCTGCTGGTGTGGGGCTTTATTGTGCTGTTTCTGGGCTTCACCTACATCCATCTGCCGCTCGACGGCAACGGCTCGTTTCGCATGACGCCTCACGTGCCAATGATCTTTGCCATCCTGATTGCGCTGGGGCTGTATCGCGTGTTGCAGGACCCGCTCAGCAAGCTCAGCCACCGCTTCCTGCGAATGCCGTTGCGCACCGGCTTGTTCCCGAATTTTGACCGCATCAAGTTTCTGCGCGCCCGTATTCCGGAAGAAAAGCTGCGCAACTCCGCCATTCGCGTGATCATGACTGCAACCGATATTCAGCGCGGCGCCGCGCGCTTCTTTTCCAATGCGTCGGTTGAATCACTGGTTAACGATCCGGGTGTGCATGAAGAATTCGTACGCAGAGACGTTGAGAGCCCGCAAGACCTGGTGCTGGCCGCGGTTGCATCTTCCGCCTACACGTTTGCCTATGAGGCCGTTACCATGGAAGGCCGCTTGTGGACCGATGGCGGCATCATGACCAACCAGCCAGTGATGCCGGCTTTGCGACTGGGCGCCGACGTGCTCTTTCTGGTACTGATTGCGCCGCTGGACGGTGCGGACCAGACGGGAGAGATCAAGACTTTTCTCGATGTTGGCGTTCATGCCGTGGATATCCTGATTTCCAAGAATTTCAAATCAGACATTGCGATGCTCACCAACATCAATCGCTTGTGCGGGATTTATGCCGCGGAAATGGGCGTGAAGCCGGAACAACTGGAACTGGAGATCGGGAAGCAGCATTATCGTTTTGTGAAGTTCTTCAACATTGCTCCGGAAAAGCCGCTCCTGGCGGCGGCTCTGGACTTTGACAGCGAAATTATCAGCCCAATTATCGTCCAGGGATATCGCGACGCCCGCTCGGTGATCGAGCGCTTCCTGGAGTATGAAGCTTCGCGCCCGGCGCGCGAGTCGCGGCGTATGGTCCGGCTGGCGGCGGAACGTCCGGAAGGGAACTTTCGCGTTACAGTACGGTGAGAATGAATGCCAGGATGGCGGTGTGTTCCACAAACGAACCAGACGCCAATCCTTACCGTGTTGTCCCTTGCGCACATTTTTTCATTTCCGAACGGCATCTCTGACTAACCAGACGCTGTTAGTGTAAGCATTGCAGAGCGAGCCTTGTGTGATTGGCGGTAGTTGCTTCCAAGCTTCGTGATTAAAGTTTTTAATCGGTTTTTAATAGAAGTAATAAGAAATGTTTGTAGCATCGACATGGATGGGATGCAGCTAGTCCATCTTCCTGAATTGCTTTGCGTTCATGCTTGAACCAGGGAAGGTAGTCCTGAATGCCACTGTTGTCACTAGACCCGTTTGTCCTGCGATTTGATAGAACTAATCCCGGCGTGATGCAATCCCATTGTTTGGTTTGCAACCGGATGATCGCCGCCAGCAGGGAGATGAGAGTTCTGGAAATCGTGCAGCGAATCCACATCTGTAAAAGGCCTGGGTCGGGAACCGTGGACCCGGATCGATCCTCACAATAGCCGCCAGGGCTGCTTTTGGCGGGGAATGTGCAGCATTCTTAGAATCAATACCTTCAATATCTGGCAAGGTTCACGCGAGTTTTGGCGAGCTTCATCGGCCTAGGCGATGTCTTTCGTCCCACAGAGCTTGTGAAAATATTTGCATTGAGCCCTATCGGGGACTAAAATCCTGGGCGTCTTTTTCAAAAAACGAACTTAAATTACTCTTCGTCTTTTTTTTCGCAACCTGCGTTACACTCCAATCCCAGCAAGACACATGTACGAGGTAAGTGGCCATGTTCCAGTTCGACCCCGACGAAAAGATCATCGACTATACCGGACCTTTAGACAATCACACCTTGACGAACTGCTCCGAGTGCCCACAAGTTGCGTTCCGGGTGCTGTACCTGAAGTCTGAACGCGAGGAGCGGCATGTTGCTTTATGCGGATCGCATTTCACAGAAGCATGCGCCCGCTATCCGGAGGTCCGTCGCATTGCCGGCTTGCGCATCGCAATCTAGCCCCCATCACGCGGCCACACCCTTGCGGTAAGGGGATTGGCACTGGCAATTTGACGGCTGTGCTCTTTTGCACAGCCCAAGTCATCCGTTTTGTGACATGCTGGTGCTATGCCGCAATTAATTGTTATGGAAAAGATCGACGGGAACCCCGTCGCCTGGCGGTGTTCGGATTGCAAACTGAGCTTCTCCGCCCGGGGCAAACTGACGACACAGCAGAGACAGGACAAAGTCACCCCAGAGTTTCAATCGCACGTGGAAGAATGCCATAAGGAAGAAGGTCCTGCACGACCTATGGCGTTTGCCGCTGCGGCGCCCCTGCCGGAATAAATATTTCTACCTGCCGGACTCTGAGGCGCTGCTGACGTTCTTGAACGGGCTGGCGCCCGTGATGCGGTAATCCTTATATTCAATGGTGAAGTCAGCGCGTCCGCCAAGGCGGACTGAGGTAACACTGTGATTGTGCGCGGGCAGCCAGAAGTCATTCACGTTGATATAAGAAGTTTCAATCCTGGTCCCCTTGATCCAGAATGAAGGATTCTTCGCCGGCTCACCTTCCATCCGCACAATCGCGAACTGTTGATCGTCCACCCAGATTTTGCCCTGGTAAAGATATTTGTTCCTGGTGCGTGGTTTTACTGAAAGCACATACAATCCGCGGGGCACTCCGGGTTCATAGGCGACAAGGGCAAACTCATAATTTTCCTGGTTCATGGCGATGCGCTTCTGGTTTTCCCCTTCGAACGCATCTTTCTCGCCTTCCATCAGCTTCTTGAAGACCCGGTCAATCAGCATCTTTGAGCCCGAAGACGAAACGATTTCAAATTCCTTGGTCCCCGGCGCCCGGTATTTCATGTTGACTACCATCTCAGCCTCGCGGCCTCCGGGAAATCCCTTGTATTCCACCCGGTAGATTCTGGTGGACTCATACGCCTGCAGCGCCTGGGCGCGGAGCAGGTTCATCCGCACCAGGTTTTCGACCACCTGCTCGGCCTTCAGTCGACCGGCGGCCGGTTGGGCCAGCGGGCCAGGGTCAGGCGCGCCCAGGGCTTGACCGCGGGCAATTCCACAGAGAAAAGGGCAGAGGAGCAGCGTAAGAACGATCAGACGGGAAGACGGACGCGCGGTGTGCCGCCGAATTGAAGGCAATGTGGGAAACATGTGAACCAATGGCGGCATGCTGAAAGATCGCATAGAAGCATCGCATTTTACCGGGGAAAATGCTGTACACAATGGGACAAATCGGCCTTCGAGTCTCATGCTCTCCTCAGATGCCAGCCGGTTGTCCGATAATCCGGTTCCACTCGAAAATTAGAAAATCCCTATTTTTGCGCCATCTGTCCGATAAAACACATAAATCTTGTAAAGTGCCCAATAGTGAACATATTTGGTCCCACAATAGGAGTAGCCTTGAAGTAGTGCAAAACCTAGTCAAATCTCGGCATCAGAAATCGGTCCTGGCAGCTCAGGCCGCGTTGGCAGTAGCAGTCAAAGCAGCAAAAACCAGAAAAGTAAAAATAGCAAAGGCAAGCAATGGAAATTTTGCGCCCATGGAGTTTCTGGCGAAAATCGGCGCCGGCCGCACGATTAACGAAGTGCATAAAGGCGGATCCATTTTTGCCCAGGGCGACGTAGCCACGGCCGTGTTTTACGTGCAAAAGGGCAGAGTAAGAATCAGCGTGATCTCCAAGGCCGGCAAAGAGGCCACGGTAGCGCTATTGGGGGCCGGCAGCTTCCTGGGCGAAGAATGTCTTACGGCGCTCAAAATGCAGCGTGTAACCTCCGCCACGGCGCTTATCGCCTCCACCGTACTCAGGATTGAGCGCGATGAGATGATACGCGTGCTGCACGAAGAACAGGCATTTTCTGAAGTTTTTGTGGCTTATCTTCTGGCCCGCAACGCCCGCTCCCAGGAAGACCTGGTGGACCAGCTTTTTAATTCCAGTGAAAAGCGCCTGGCCCGCGCGCTGCTGCTGCTGGCCCAATTTGGCAAAGACGACACCGCACCGGAGACCGTGATTCCCAAAATCAGCCAGGTAGTGCTGGCGGAGATGATCGGCACCACGCGCTCACGCGTCAATTACTTCATGAATCGCTTCCGTCAAATGGGGTTCATTGAGTACAACGGCAAATTGAAGATTCACACCTCTCTTTTGAACGTGATCCTTCACGACTAAATCCCGGTCACCGGCCCGCCCCAACCCAATACTGTTCACAATTGCACACGACTAAATGTCCTGTCCTGTTTGGGACAGACATTCCAAGTTGCGGGATGTGAGAATGGGTCCATCAACCCACTCACGATTTCGAAAATTGAGCCAGAGAGGTTCCCCAATGTTAAATCCTTCGAGACATCAGGTATTGATAGTGGATGATGACGCTGCGGTCCGGAACAGTCTTTCTCTGCTGCTGAAAGCTTCAGGCTATGAAGTGAGCACCGCCGCCAACGGCGTTGAGGCCATGGCGCTATTGAAAATGAAGCTTCCCGCCATCCTGCTTTCTGACCTGAACATGCCGGAGATGTCGGGCTTTGAACTACTTTCGGAGGTACGGCGGCAGTTCCCCAAGCTATCTCTTGTCGCCATGAGTGGCGGCTATGAAACCAGGGATGCGGTCCCTGGCGGCGTGATTGCAGACGCTTATTATGCCAAGGGGCATGGCAATTTAGGATTCCTTCTGCGCGTGCTTGCTGAAATGACCAGCGCTCCTGCGGCGCTCGCCGCTGACAATGGCGGACAAGCCAAACCATTCGTGAACTAAGAAACCACCACCTCAACCGGCGGCGGCACCTGCAAGTTCGGCATGGGCCGGCCGGCAAATAAACGCCGGGTCGGTATCGCCAGCCAGCGGGCCCAGCGTGTTGACCATGCTACACGGGCGCTATCGGTGGCGATGCCGGTATCCGCGTACATGCGGCGGTAGAGTTTTGAAATCAAGATGAAAGCCAGCCGGCCCTTGATCGACTTCAGGAAGCCCGAGCGCTTCCAGATCACGCGGATGCTGTAAAACCTGTCCCAGACTCCCTGGGTGCGCGCGCGAATCTCGTCGGCGGCCATGACAGGATGCGTCCAAAAAAGTTTGGGGCGAATCGCCTGTGGGATCAGCCATCCGCGCGTGAGTGGAACCCCGCCGACACGCCTGGGATCGCCCTTCATGGTCTCTTCCCAGCGGGCGAAATCCACTGTACCGGGAAAAGGCGTGAGCATTACAAATTGCGCGAAGGTGAGTTCTGCCTGCTCCGCCACAGCAGCGGTAGCGGCAAAAGTATGCGGCCGGTCACTGGGCAGGCCGAAGATGAACGAGCCCAGGACATGAATGTCATGCCGGCGGAATTTCCGCAGGCGGTCCACCAGGTTTTGTCCGGCAAAATTGAAATCCTTGTAAACGTCCTTGAGTCCTTCAGGCGTGACGGCTTCCACGCCAACCAGAGCGCCATGGATGTGTGCAGCCTTCATGGCGGCAAGAAATTCCGCGTCTTCCGCGGCTTCCATAGTGATCTGGGTAAAGAATACGGTATCGGCCGGAAGCTGGGCGAGGCGGGCCATCAGCTCAAACCGCTCAGCGCGGATGCCATTCAGTTCGGCCAGGCGGGCCGTGTTGTTCTGGCGTCTTGCCAGTTCAAGATCAGTCAATGTGACGGGATAAAAATTGTCGTCGGCAAGGGCGATAAAACGAAAGCCCAGGCGGCGCAGGTTGACGATCTCTTCCATCACGGAGTCCGAGGGCCGCTGGCGGGGACGCTGGCCGTCCGTTCGCCAGACAGAGCAGAATGAGCAATGCTTGGGGCAGCCGCGGACCGTCTGCACGGAAGCCCACATATAACTATTGGGGGGAAGCAGGTCCCAGCGAGCGGGCAGAAATTCCCGGCCTTCAATCCGTCCGCCGACATAAACCGATTCCGGCTTGCCTTTTGTGCAATCTGCCAGCACGCGACCCCAGGCCACATCGCCATCGCCTTTTACTACCGCGTGCGCTCCACCCAGTTCAACCGCTTCTTCCGGATACAGCGTGGCATGGATGCCGCCGAAAACCACATAGGCTCCACGCTGCCGCGCAATTTTGCCGAGCTCATACCCGCGCAGCGCGTTACCCGTGTGGATGCCGATGCCCACAACGTCACCGGCTGCAATGCTCTCAGGATCGGTAGTGGCAAGGGTTTCATCCACCAGAATGGGAGTGCCGTAAGAGAGGGGCGTGGCTGCGGCAAGCACATAGAGCCATCGCGGCGTGATGACCGCGGTTCCAAAAGAAACGTTGCTGGGATTGATTAAATGAACTTTCATAAGTGCGGTCGCCACTCCTTAGCCATGCTGCAAAAAGATTTCGCCCGATGCTCCGGCGGTCTTGCGTTGTTCTGTTTCAGGTCCCATGCAGCCGCATCGCTGCCTTGAAACCGGGTCTGCTGCGAATTTATTGGGTTCGGAAATCTCCCCCGGGATGAGGCAAGGCCGGGAATCAATCAATCGTGTAAGAAGACAATGGTTTGCGAGAATAACCCGCGTCGGAAAGACAGCTTGCCTGCGGGGGCCGGAGAATTTCAACGTTGTTTCATCATACTCCTCCCATGTTGTTCGAACCAAGGGACGATGGAACAGACTGCGCGTCGAGGTGCAGATCAATTGTATTCCCTCTCGCCCCCGTGTGTCCGATATCGTACAGATGGGGACTCGTAAAGGTTCGCATTCGCTTACTCTTGTTAAGGGCACAGGAGCCTGGAAATCAATTGGGCTTTTTTAACGAGTTTTTGCCGCTTCCCTGACACATACGGCAGGGAATGTTGCAGATTGATCCTGCGCCGCTACACAGCGGACACGGCCACGGTTTGGGCGATTGCCGAGTTGGGTTGGGAGATGCCATGGGGAGTACATCAAGGATACCCAAGCAGCAGACCTGAATTCTGTACCAAAGTGCACACTTTGGGGAAAAGAGAGTTTGTCCGATGTCGAACAAATCGGACCTTAGTGTGTTCGATATCATACATAAGTTGTTATACTGAGTTCAGCTTTTGCCGCGGTCCGCCTGGCCTAGCCAAAAAGAGAAGCTATCCCAGACCCACTTAGCTGCTGAAGCCCGAAAGGGAAGTATCGGGCATATGACGGGCCGGGAAAAACACCGCGTTCTTTGCGTTTCGCGATCGCCATTTCAGCTCAGAGAAATGCGCTCTGCCTTTCCCGCCAGGGATTATGAGGTGTTCACGGCTTCCACACCCGAACAGGCAGTGGCCGTCTGTCTGAACAACAAAGTGGCCGCAGTGGTGCTGGATTCAGAATTCTCCACCGAAGCCGGCTGGTCAGCCGCACAGACCTTCAAAATGGTAGATCCCCATCTGCCGGTGATGCTGCTGCTAGAAAGCGCCGCAGGCACCGTGCCGAGCGGAGTGGATGCGGTTGCTCCAGGCTATTCTCACATACTGCCGAAACTGAAAGGGCTGTTGAAGCGCACGGGGTAACTGCGGCTGAACAGCGTCATTGCTGCCCCACTCAGTTAGTTACGGGATCATGATACGTGAGAGCAATTCGGCGGGCTTGACCTTGAGCGCGTGGGCAAGTTTGCAAATCGCGTCGAGGGAAGGGCTTTGCCGGGCGCGTTCCAGTATGCCGACATAGTTTCGGTGCAAGTCGGCCATCTCCGCGAGTTTCTCCTGCGAAACACCTTGGGCGAGCCGAAGCTCCCGCAGGCGCTTGCCATGTTCATCATTCAAGAGGGCATTTGTTTTTTACACGGTGTGGCTGGACGGATATGACTGCATAGCCCAAGTCAATTCCCGTCTCCAGCCCTTTCCGAAAAAGAATCGCATTTCTACTGGATTACTTTGGCAAGTCCATGTCCTTATTCGCAGTTGATTCGAGCGAAGAAAACAGCTATAGTCTGGCAGCGCCTCAGGGTGTGAACGGGAATTGATCATTGAAAATTTAACCAGTTAGCGTTCAGCCAAAACATGGAGCTGTTTGCGACCCTCTGCCTGCTTGGGGATTGGGATTGGATTGGGGTTGGGATTGGATGGCCCTTGGGCCACGCTTGGGCCACCCAAGGGCCACCCAAGCGTGGCGCAAGGGCCATCCAAGGATCGATTTCGCGAAGTATCTTTGTTTGCAACAAAAGGTAAAAAAGACGGGTGGGGAGGAAGCTGATCGCCGACATTGGAAGGTAGACCTATACCAGTGATTCAAAACGGCACCGATGACGCGGACCTGAAAATACGTATTCGGTTGTGTCCCTGCTGGACGGCCAAAGGTTTTAGATTCACAGCGGCGATTGACGCTGAGGCGCGGAGAACGGGAGCGCAGCCTGTTTCGCAGACGGCAGCGATTTGTCGACAGGAACCGGTTCCTCACGGTAGAGACGGATGGTATTACGAACTGCGGAGATCACCATGATCAGCAGCATGCCGGAGATACCGAGAGTGCCGGCAACATCGAAGAGCCGGTGGGCGCGGCCGAAGAGATGAACGGTGGACCTCCACAAGGCGGCAAGGTTTCCGATGGAAAGCAGGATGCGCAACTCGGTAGGGCCCATTTGAAAATAGGAGATTTTGAAGTCTCCGAGCGCGTAGGTAGCGAGATAAATCTCAATCGACAACATCAGATAGGCGATGAGCAAGCCGAGCGCAACCAGGGGAGACATGTATCCGGAGAGAGCAAGGCCGCCGAGCAGGAAGAAAGCACTGAAGGCGTCAACCACGTGATCGACGTAAAAGCCGTAGCGTGGGCGTGAGTGGCCACGGAAGCGCGCCAGGGTTCCGTCAAGCGAGTCACCCAGCCAGTTGAGCGTCAGGCAAACGACAACCAGAACAAGGCCAAGAGGGTTTATGGCCGACCACCAGTACGCGGCGCCGGCTGCGGCCATGGAAAGCAGCCCGAGCAGGGTGAGATGGTCAGAGTTGATCCAGGCGGGGGTACGGGCAGCCAGCCAGATCAGAGTGCGTTTTTCCACGTTGGCAAGAACACTCTGCTGGATTCGTTTGGCTTCTTGAAAGTCAGGGTTGGACGGTTGGATAGCTGGCTGAGTATTGGGCATTTGAGTTACCTCCGAGTTGTTGATTCGCGGCTTTTTAAGGCACGGAAAGCTTTGGAAGGAGCTTGTCTTTTCGCAAACCCTGCTGCCGGTCGCTTGCTATGACGGCACAATGCTCCGGCACGAGATCAAGCGGCAATGCACGCCGACTCAACTGCTGGTAAAACGGAGGTCAACTGGTAAGTGGCTGAAAATAGGATGGTTGAAAGACCATTGGCGGAAATATTTAGTGCCGGATGAGGTGTTCAAGGGACGAATTGAGCAAGTTGAGTGATGCGGAATGAGGTACGGGCAGAAGAATCCACTTGAGCGGCAGGGATCAAGGCAGCAGAATGAGAGACTGTGTTCACCTATAAAGGCGTTGACCACATTGCGCTGGTAACCAAGAAGCTCGCCACTATGAAAACTTTTTATATGGAGAACCTGGGGCTGACCCTGGAACATGAAGGCAAGGCCAAAGCCGGTTACAACGTGGTAACCCTCAGAGCGGGGGAGTCACTGATCGATTTGTTTGAGGCTTCGCCCACCAATCCGGCTCCAATGGCCAACCTGAGCGAAGAGCATATCTGTTTATCTGCCACAGGATCAAGTATTTACGATGTTATCGCCACGTTCAAACGCAAGGGGATGGATCCCTCGCCGGCAGAGGTCAATAATGGATCGAAAGGAAAAGGGCTCTCCACATGGGTGCGCGATCCGGACGGAAACAAGATCGAAATCAAGATGGACTGATCCCGAACCTGAGGCAAAAATCAGCGACAGGGCTCTTAGGTTCGCACCGAAATTTGTGCAGGAAAGCCAAGTCGCTGGAGATCGAGAAAAGCCTTTAAACATCGAACGTGCATGCACTTTGTGTTTGGTACATGTCCTAATACCATCTTGCGGATGTACTAAGTAAAAGCTTCTAATCACTTCAGCCCGAGTAAGTCATCAGGTCAACAGCAAAATAAAAAGATCAGTTGGCGAACCCTCCCTCCCCCGAGTCGCCGGTGCTCTAGTTTTCTCCAGGAGAATTTATGCAGATCGGTGTCTACGGTTGTGGATATCTGGGAACTGTGGTGGCTGCGTGTCTTGCCGATTTTGGCGTGCCCGTGACAGCGTACGGCAGCGACTCCGTCAATACCACCTTGTTGGCAAGCGGCATTTTGCCCTTCCACGAAAAGAATTTAAGTGACATTGTCCGCCGCGGCGTTCGGTCCGGACGGCTCATGTATTCCACGCATCTGCAGTCCATGGTGCAGCGCGCTGAAATCATCTACATGGCGGAAGACGCCAATCGGGACATGGAAGCCATCTCCATGGAGATTGCCAACTATTGCGACCATGGTCAGATTCTGGTCCTGGTGACACCTGTACCAGTGGGCACAGCGCAACGAATCGAAGAGCGCCTGAAAGCGTCCGGAAAGAACATCACGGTAGTGTCCCATCCGCTGTTCCTTTCTGAAGGCTGTGCGGTGGAAGACTTTAACTGGCCGGACAGAATCGTTCTGGGCACCAATTCCAACGCGGCCGTAACGTCACTGAAAGCTTTGTATCGTCCGCTGGTAATGCGCGGTGTGCCGGTGATCGTGACCAGCCACCAGACAGCAGAGCTGGTACGTGAAGCATCCACGGCGTTCCTGGCGACCAAAGTTTCCTTCATTAATGAACTCTCAAGTTTGTGCGAACACATCAATGCCGATGCAGTTGACCTTTCACTGGCGCTTGGCCTGGATAAGCGCATCGCTCCCCGCTCTCTGCAACCCGGCTCACTGGGAGGCAGCTTTACTGAATCCGACATGGACTCTCTGGCCAACCTGGCCGCCGGTTCTGGCGTGTCGCTCAAGATCCTGAGCGCGGCGCGTGAAGTGAACCAGGAATTCTGTGGACGCATTATGAGGAAAATCTCAGGCGCCATGGGAACAGTTGAAGGCAAGCAGGTTGGATTGCTGGGACTGGCATTCAAGCCGAATACGAATTCAGTTGTCAGCTCAGGCTCGATCCGTCTGGCGCGCAGCCTGATGGAAAGCGGCGCGCACGTGAAAGCCTATGATCCTATCGCTATGCCGGACGCACAGCAGGAACTGACCGGTAACGTGCGCTATTGCGATTCCGCATATTCAGTGGCGGAAGGTGCGGACGCACTGGTGCTGGGAACGGGCTGGCCGGAATTTCGTACCCTGGATTTTGACCGCATTCGCCGGATTATCCGCAACCCGGTGGTGGTGGATACCAAGAACCTGCTCGACGGTCCGCGCATGAAAGCTCTGGGCTTTGAATATCTGGGTGTTGGCCGCGGCGCATAACGTTTTCTAACATTCATGCGTTTTGCATTCCCCGTTGAGGTCAACGGGGAATTTTGTTTGCGCTCTTAACGACTGACCAATAGAAGATAAGAGTATTCTTCGCTCGCGGCGGGAAGACTGCACCGTACAATTGCGTCGTCCCTTCCGGAGAACAAATGAAAGCTCCCCGCGCGTCTCTTTGTGCCATCCTGCTTGCGTGTACAGGAATTACTCAGGCGCAGTCGCCACCCACGATTGCGAAGTCTTTTAGCGTACCCACGGTTGGATTGAACAGCAGCGTCACGCTTACGTTCACCATCACCAATCCCAATCCGGCGACGGATCTTACGGGAATCGGCTTTAATGACAACATTCCCGCAGGCCTGATCATTGCGAACCCGGACAGCATGACGGGCAGTTGCGATCCGGGGGTAATTTCAACCGCGCCTGACAACATCAACATGGTGGGCGCAGTAGTGCTTGCCAACTCCAGTTGCACTTTCTCGATCGATGTTCTGGCGGTGGCGACGGGAAACAAGATCAACACCACGGATGCCGTGACTTCAGTTGAGGGTGGCGCAGGCGGCACGGCGACAGCGAGCGTGGCGGTGATTACGCCCGATTTGACGATCACAAAAAGCCATATCGGAAATTTTGTCGCCCCGCAAACAGGAGCCACTTACACGATCACCGTAAGCAATGCGGGAACCGTGGATACAACGTCTCTGATCACAATGAATGACCGTCTTCCGGCAGGACTCACGGCCACAGCGATTAGCGGGCTGAACTGGAATTGCACAATCGCGCCGTTGCAATGCACACGCGGCGACGTGTTGTTCGCGGGAACAAGCTTTGAGCCGATCACGCTGACCGTGAATGTCGCGTCCAATACCGCAGCTCAAGTAATCAACACAGCCACGGTTTCCGGCGGAAATGAGACCAACACCGTCAACAACACGGCAAACGATGTAACGCAGGTTGATGCGGTGCTCATGATGTCAGCGCAGACGGCGGCTCTTTCGGTGGCGGCAGGCAGCTCGGCGGGAACAACGCTCAACGTGAATTACAACGGTACACTGGGCGCCGTAACTTTCATGTGCAGCGGACTTCCGGCCGCATCCACGTGCGCTTTCAATCCCACATCGGTGACTGCTGCGGGCGCGACTCCAGTAACCCTGACCATCGCAACCACCCTGCGCTCCACAACAGTTGTTCAGCCGGGGCCGCAAGGTATGCCGCCGTTGTTTACGGTGATGCTGCTGTTAGGATTCACCGCTCTGGTGATCGCATTCACAACCACAAAGAAGCGCCGGTTGCGGTTGGCAACGGGGTTTGCCGGCGTGGCACTGCTGCTGGCGATGGGTTGCGGCGGAGACAGCAAACCCGCGTCGGTTCCCGGATCAAAAGGATTGGGAACGCCCGCTGGAACTTCTGCCGTGATCGTAACAGCCAGCAGCGCAAGCGGCGGAGCGACGGCAAGCAGCCCGGTAAATTTAACGGTGCAATAGCTAACCGCCGTCTCTTTCTGCGATCGTTGGAGCAGCCGCGCTTGTGGCTACGCCGTGCGCGCCATCTCGTACAAATATTCCACATAGGACATCACAGCGCCGTCGATGCCCTGGACTTGCGGATTGCTGGACTCGATCACGTAGTATTCGTTCGGAGCGTGCGCGCCGCTGCCGTGTCCAAGCCCAAAGTGGCCTGCGGGCAGGCGCAACGGGTCGCCGGTAAAGACATAGCCGGGCCATGAGCCAGCCAGACGCGGCATGACAATGGGATCAATTCCGTTGCGTTTGTAAACAGCGTGTTCAGCGCGGACGACGGCCGAGTCGGCGGGCGTGGTAGTGGGATCATAGCCGCCAGTCATATTTACTTCGATGTCGGCAAAGCCGTTCTTTGCCAGATGTGCTTTCAATGCAGCCAGCGCGTCAGCGGCGGTCATGTCCGGCACCAGGCGCATGTCCATCTTGGCCACGGCGCGATGCGGCAGAACAGTTTTTCCGCCCGGGCCGGTATAGCCGCCCACCAGCCCTTCAATATTTACCGTTGGTTTTGATACCAGCAGCTCCAGCGATTCCTGGAAACTTACATCATGCACCCAGTGTTCTACGCCCATCTGCTTCATGAGCGCTTTTTCGTCGAGGCGTCGGGCCGCTTCCGCGATCATGGCTTTCTCCTGCGCCGAGATGGGGCGCGCCTTGTCAGCAAAGCCGGTAATCGCCGGATCATTGCCGTCGGCGGAGACCAGTGTGTTCAGCGCTTTTACCAGATGCCAAGCGGGCGAATCGAGCCGCGCCTTGTTGCTGGAATGGATATCCGCCTTGGGACCGCGTCCCCACTTCTCACCGCTTGAAACCAGTTCTAACTCGACCACACCTTTCGCGCCGAGGAAGGCCGTTACTTTTCCGTCGGGATCCTGCGAAGCAAACGGCATGAAGATTCCCATTGTTTTTTTCAGCGCGGCCAATACTTCCGGACGGCGCACGACCTGGGGAAAATGCGGTGAGCCAATTTCTTCTTCTCCTTCGGCGACAAGAACAAAATTTACCGGCAGCTTGCGGCCTGCGCCGCGGATGGCATGCAGCGCCGCCAGAAATGTAGCTTCAGGTCCTTTCTGGTTGACCGCGCCGCGGCCTACCACAACTTTGCCGAAGCCCGGCTTGTCCACGACGCGCGCCTCCCAGGGCGGTGACGACCATTCCGAGGGATCAACCTGCTTCACGTCATACATGAAATAAAGGCCAAGAGTTTTGGGAGCGCCCGCGTCCAGCGTGGCGAAGATTCCGGGCTGGCCGTCGGTGGGGACCTTGGTCACCTGTTGGAAGCCGGCGTCGCGCAGCATCTGCATGGTAAGTTCGCAGCCTTCGTTCATGCCACGATTTTCTGCAGCGATGGAAGGCTGCTTCATCCAGGTTTGCATGCGCTGAACGGTTTCATCATGGCGTTTGGTAACTTCGGTGCGAATAGCGGCAAAGTCGTCTTGGAACGGTGCTCCGCCCAGATTCACGCTGGACGTTTCACCGGCTCGCGCCCAACGCGGAAGCGCCATGGCCGCGGCACCAGCGGCTGCTCCTGCCAGGAAACGGCGGCGGTCGAGCGGATTGGTGATGGGGCTTGATGAAGATTCATTGTTTTGCGGGTCCTTGCATTCAAAATCGCTCGACATGGCTCTTCTCCTACAGGCTGATTGCGCGGTGCGTTTTTGTTGGCCCACCATCCTAAACTGCCGGACCTGATTTTTACCATGCTGGTGGCAATGCAAGAGCGATTCGGCAGCCGGACGACATTTCTCGACCCACAGCTTTATTCTGATCGTGGCCCGAAGGGATTAGGTATTTTTTCCTGGTTAAGGCATTGACCCTATGGGACGAAGCGGAGCATACTGTTGTCCCCTGCGTTAGGAGTGTCGTAAATGTCGCTTCTCGCCACCTTCTCTTTCTTTGACGCTGCTGTATTTGGTGTCGCGCTTTTTGCCTTTGCCTATCTGTTCAATCGTTTTTCCGGTAGCGATGACACGGTTGCGCTGGCGCTGACCATGCATGAGATCAATACTGTAAGACCAGCGCCTCAGGCGGTAAAGGCCAAGGCACGCGCAGCCGGCGCGGCTTAGACTTACCGGATAAATTCCTTTTTCGGCCACACGATCGCAAAACTTGAGCGAGTGCATTCGTGCCAGCATGCAAAGGGGTCGGAGCCAGCCGAGAAAATATTGAAGGACCAGAAGGTGAATGAGAAAATGCTGACGTAGAAAGAGCGTCAGCTAAGTTCGCCGGTAGGGTCTTTCTACCCGCTCAATCACACGCTTCACGTACCGCGGCTTCTTGCCTTTGAGAACCCTGAACTTTCGACCGCATGTTGGGCAGGCAGGAACAAAGTAGAGTTCCTCATGCGGCGCCAGCATCAGGTGGTCACATTTGCAGCGCCAGGCGACATGGTTCCCAAGCCCGCGCCCGTAAGACGTCTCGCCCTCTTTCCACTGAATCGGCACATCTTCGTAGAATCTGGCCATTCGCGGACCCCCGGACATGCATTCTATTCCAGTCGGCCAACGACCCCAAGTCCATACCGCTGCGAAAGGCGGCAGAAGCACAATAAACGGGCCGGCTGGCAGCATCCGGAACATTCTGAATCGCATCAAACAAGCTCGGAAAGCCAGTACAAACACTATGCGGCCAAGCTCCCGCTTTCGGACCTCCGCAAGAGCGTGAACCTGAACAGATCGCTTGGCAAACTTGATCGGGCAAGGCGTGAATTCGTTCCATTGACTGCATGAATGTGATTGGGTTAAATCTTCCTTCGGCAGCGAGAGTTCTTTAGATCTGGTTCACCGACTAACTTTTTGAATACCCGCCGACAACAACCCGATTCTCCGGCGTCCAGCGAAGCCTCTTCATTTCCAGCGAACAGCCAAACGCCAGAAGAGGTTTTTTCCGGTGGTGGAGAACTGGGCGAGAGAATTCGCTCATTTGACTGGTCAAGCACCGCCATGGGCCCCATTGCAACGTGGCCGCAAAGCCTGAAGACCGCGGTGCGCATCCTGATTACCTCCCGCTATTCCATGTGGATGGGTTGGGGACCTGATCTCATTTTCTTTTATAACGATGCCTATGCCCGGCAGACCCTGGGCAAGAAGCACCCGTGGGCCCTTGGCAAACCGGCTCGTGAAGTGTGGGCAGAAATATGGACAGATCTCGACTCTCGCGTCCGGATCGTAATGGAAACGGGAGAGGCTACATGGGATGAGGGATTGCTCCTGTTTCTGGAGCGCAGCGGCTATCCGGAAGAAACCTACCATACTTTCTCCTACAGTCCGTTAACGGGAGACGACGGCAAAATTAACGGTCTCTTTTGTGTAGTCATGGAGGAGACCGAACGCGTTATTAATGAACGCCAGCTGGGTCTATTACGTCATCTGGCGGCCGGACTCAGCTCAAAAATTACTGAAGAGGACGTTTCCATCGCCATACCAAAAAGTCTGGAACTGGATCCGCAAGACCTTCCTATCACGCTTGGGTATCTTTTCGACAAAGGCCGGACACAGGCGCGGCTGGTCTGGTCAACAGGGATTGCCCCCGGCCACCCAGCGGCCCCTCCAGTCATGGAAATCGATACGAAAGATGAAAGGTGGCCGATCCGTGATCTGTTGAGTGCGAAAGGTCCTGTGATTGTAGAGAACCTGGCCGAGCGCTTCGGTTCGATCCCAACCGGCGCATGGGACAAGCCTCCCGCACGCGCACTTTTGGTCCCTATTACCGGGCAAGGGCAGGATGTCCCGGCAGGAGTGCTTATCACCGCACTCAATCCTTATCGACAACTCGGCGCCAGCTATGCCGGGTTTATTGATCTGGTCGCCGGGCAGATCGCCGCAGGTATTGCGAATGCCCGCGCCTACGAAGGAGAACGGCAACGCGCGGAGGCCCTCGCGGCCATCGATCGGGCAAAGACAACATTCTTCAGTAACGTGAGCCATGAGTTCCGCACGCCATTGACCCTGATGCTTGGGCCAACCGAAGATGCGCTGGCGAATCCCGAAAAAGCGTTGCGCGGACCGGAACTGGAAACCGTTCACCGCAATGAGTTGCGCCTGCTCAAACTGGTGAACACCTTGCTGGATTTCTCCCGCCTGGAAGCGGGCAGGGTTACAGCCAGCTATCAGCCAACGGACCTGTGCGCATACACGCTTGAGCTTGCCAGTATTTTCCGGTCGGCTATTGAAAAAGCCGGGTTGAAATATACGGTGGAATGCAAGCCCTTGCCGCAGCCGGTTTATGTGGACCACGAAATGTGGGAAAAGATCGTGCTGAACCTGATCTCCAACGCATTGAAATCCACCTTTGAAGGCTCCATCGCAGTGGAACTGGCAAACAAATCCGGTCATGTAGAGCTCAGCGTGCGAGATACGGGAACGGGTATTCCGGAGCATGAACTGGATCAGCTGTTTGAGAGGTTTCGTCGCGTGGAGCATGCCCGCCGGCGAACCCATGAAGGCAGTGGAATTGGGCTGGCGCTTGTGCATGAATTGCTGGCGATGCATGGCGGGAACATCAGCGTGCAAAGCCAGATGGGGAAAGGTACAACCTTCACGGTGTCGCTGCCGTACGGCAGCCAGCATTTGCCGAAAGAGCGAATCAGGCCGGAGGCCGAGCAGATTGTTGCCGGAACGGCGCGCAAGGCCTTCGTGCAGGAAGCCCTCAGCTGGCTGCCGGGGCACCAGGGCGCCGACACGGCGAGCCGTGAAGATACGGAGGTGGCGGACGCGATGAGCGCGCCGCTTTCCCAAACCCTCACCCGTCCACGCGTGCTGCTGGTGGATGACAATCGGGACATGCGCGACTATGTTCAGCGACTGCTCAGTTCGCGCTTTGAAGTCATAACCGCCAAAAACGGAAGGGAAGCTCTGGAGGAAGCAAGTAAGCGTACGCCGCACCTGGTTTTGAGCGACGTAATGATGCCGGAAATGGATGGTCTTCAGCTTCTGGCGGCTATGCGGAAAAATCCGGCCACGTCTTCCGTGCCGGTAGTGCTGCTTTCCGCCCGTGCCGGCGAAGAATCGCTGATTGAAGGCATGATGTCCGGGGCCGACGACTATGTAGTGAAGCCGTTCACGGCGCGCGAACTGCTGGCGCGCGTGGAAGCGCACATCAAGATCGCGAGTTTCCGCCGCGAAGCGCTGGCAAGAGAGTCGAAGCTGCAGCTTGAGCTGCGACAATCTGAGCGCGAACAGCAACGACTGCTGGCGGTGATGAACCAGTCGACCGACTTTATCGGAGTGGCCGATCTCGAAGGCAGAATACTGTACGTGAATGAAAGCGCGCGCCGGGTGGTGGGATTGAGCAACGGGGATGACGTCCGGCGACTCAGCATCAAGGATTTCTTTTTCTCCGAGGACATTCCCACTTTGGAAAAAACGGTGATCCCAACCGCGCTGCGTGAAGGACGCTGGCAGGCTGAAACGCGCTTCCGTCATTTCCAGACCGGCAAAAGTATTCCGGTGGATTATCACGTCTTCCCCATCACAGACCCGCAAAGCGGCGAGGTTGTTGCGCTGGCCACGGCTACGCGCGACATCAGCGAGCGCAAAAAAGCGGAAGCGGCCTTGCGCAAAAGCGAAGAGCAATACCGCGTGCTGGCGGAGCTGAGCCCGCAGGCGCTTTGGACGGCGGACCGCCAGGGCCGCGTGCTTTACGCCAACCAGAGGTTTCTGGAATACATCGGCAAAGACTTTGTTCCCAAAGACGGCACAGAGTATCTCGATCTCTTTTATGAAGAGGATCGTGAACTGGTGCTGAACGTGTGGACGCATAGCGTAAAAACGGGCGAAGATTACATGCTGGATGCGCGCCTGGTACGGGCTGGTGATGGCGCTGTGCGCTGGTGGCATCTGCGCGCGCTGCCCTTGCGCGATGAAACCGGAAAGATTCAGCAATGGCTGGGCGTCGCCAATGACATTCATGAGGGCCGCATGGCCGAGCAGGCGGTGCGCAGCGAGCGAGCGCGGCTGGTGGAAATGTTCCGCCAGGCGCCGGCATTCATGTGCGTGTTGCGCGGTCCTGATCACGTCTTTGAAATGACGAACCTGCAATACCAGGAACTGATCGGCAACCGCGAGGTGGTGGGCAAGCCGGTGCGCGAAGCCATCCCTGAAGCGGTGGAACAGGGTTTCGTCACGATTCTGAACGCGGTCTATCAAACGGGTGAACCCTTTGTTGCCAACAGTCTTCCTCTCAACCTGGCCCGCACGCCCGGCCAGCCTCTGGAACTCAGGTATCTGGACTTTGTGTACCAGCCGATGCGTGAGGCCGATGGAAAAATTTCCGGCATCCTGGCGCTGGGCGTCGATGTAACTGAACGCAAGCGCGTGGAAGCCGCACTCTTGCAGAGTGAAAAACTCGCCGCCGTAGGACGCCTTTCCGCTTCCATCGCCCATGAGATCAACAATCCTCTGGAAGCCGTAACCAATCTGCTTTACCTGATCGACCAGGAAACGGACCTCTCTGAACAGGCCCGCAGTTTTACTCATCTGGCGCAACAGGAACTGGCGCGAGTAAGCCAGATCGCCACGCAGACTCTTCGCTTCTATCGCCAACCCACCGCGCGGACGGCCGTGCGCGTCTCTGAGCAGCTCGACTCCGTGCTCAAGCTCTATCAGGGGCGCCTTACCTCGGCCGGCGTGGAAGTCGTGCGTGACTATCGCAAGTCTGCGCCACTGAGGGCCTTTGAAGGCGAACTGCGCCAGGTCTTTACTAATCTGGTCGGCAATGCCCTTGACGCCTCACGCAACGGCGGCAAAATGACGTTGCGCGAGCGCGAAGCCACTGACTGGCGCACCGGACGCAAAGGCGTGCGCGTCATCGTCGCCGACCGCGGCCATGGCATGTCCCGGGAAACCCTGCACCGCATCTTTGAGCCCTTCTTCTCCACCAAGGGCATCACCGGCACCGGCCTGGGACTTTGGGTCACGTTGGGGATCATCCAGAAACATGAAGGCCGCGTGAAAGTCCGCAGCAGCGAATCGCCCAAGTGTCATGGAACCGTTTTCAGCTTGTTCATTCCGCACAGGCAAAAGGAATAGATGGGCATCCAAATATGTCTGCGCTGGCTCAATTTATAATCTTTCTACCCTTATGAAGGCTTACGTCACAGTCATGTTGAAGACCACCGTCCTTGATCCTCAGGGCAAGACCATTCACGGCGCGCTCAAGAAGATGGGATACCAGGGCGTGGGCGCGGTACGCCAGGGTAAATTCTTTGAGCTCAACCTGGATGGCGGCCTGGACAAAAACGCCGCCAAGACCGAGGTGGAGCGGATTGCCAAAGAAGTGCTCACCAACCCGGTGATTGAGGAATTCTCATACCGGCTGGAAGAATAACGAGTGACAGTACAAAGATGTCCTCGGGCGAAACAAGTGTCAGGGCACGAGTCTACTCGTGCCGAAATTGGCTCAAATTGACTGGGCATTAGCCCCTGATGTCATTGATTTTTCCTTGCCAGCGCAACTGTTTTCACTTCTCGAGTTGACTGATACCGACGTAATCGGCTCCGGGACCGTCCCAGAGTAGAATTAAATCGGAATCCCTCGCGTAAATGTCTGACTCCAATTGTTCACGGTTGGCGATTCGCGTGCAGCTAGAGCCAGTCGACAGGATTTTTAAATTATGTGCGGAATCGTAGGTTACGTAGGCAAAAAACGTGTTGTTCCGGTCATTATTGACGGCCTCAGAACGCTGGAATATCGCGGGTATGACTCCGCCGGGATCGCCGTTTGCGGCAACGGCAACGGAGGCGCCCTCCAGGTGCGGCGCGCTGAAGGCAAGCTGCGCAACCTGGAAGAAGTGATTCGTCTGAAGCCGCTGGAAGGCAGCTGGGGCATCGGCCACACACGTTGGGCCACGCACGGCCGCCCCACGGAAGAGAATGCACATCCGCATCGCGACTGCACCGGCAAGATCGTGGTGGTACACAACGGCATCGTTGAAAACTATCTCTCGCTTAAGAAGAAGCTGATTGAAGAAGGGCACAAGTTTTCCACGGAGACCGATACAGAAGTCATCGCCCATCTGATTGAGAACGCAATTTACCGCCTTGGCAACGGACATCGGCCTACCCTGGAAGAAGCTGTCCGCAAGACAGTGAACCAGCTTAGCGGAGTGTTTGCGCTGGCCGTGATTTCAGAAGATGAGCCCAACAAAATTGTGGCGGCACGCAATGGCCCGCCCGTGGTCATCGGAATTGGCGACAACGAATATTTTGTGGCGTCAGATATACCAGCCTTATTGCCCCATACGCGTGACGTGTTTTTTCTTCACGATGGCGATCTGGCTGTGATTACCACTTCCGGCGTGCAACTTATGGATTTTGATGGCAAGCCGGTAAAGCGGGAAATCCAGCGCGTGACCTGGGACCCCATCATGGCGGAGAAGGGCGGCTTCAAGCACTTCATGCTCAAGGAAATCTATGAGCAGCCAAGCGCCGTGCGGGACACCACTCTGGGCCGCGTATCGCTCGATTCCGGCCGCGTCTTTCTGGAAGCCATGGACGTAAGCGAAGACGAATTGCGCCAGGTGCAAAAAATCAATATTGCAGCCTGTGGCACCAGTTGGCACGCCGCGCTCGCCGGCAAATTCATGATCGAACGCCTGGCCCGTATTCCCGTGGAAGTGGATTATGCCAGCGAGTGGCGCTATCGCGATCCTATTACGTCCAGCAAGGAAATCACGCTGCTGATCACGCAGTCCGGCGAGACCGCGGATACGATTGCCGCGCAGCGCGAGGCCAAAGCCAAAGGCTCCAAGACGCTCGCCATCTGCAATGTGGTGGGCGCAATGATTGCGCGTGAAGCCGCGGGCACGGTTTATACACACGCGGGACCGGAAATCGGTGTGGCTTCCACGAAAGCCTTCACCGCGCAGCTGACCGCACTGTTCCTGCTGGCGCTCTATCTGGGCGAGTTGCGCGGCGTCACGACAACCGAAGATGCCCGTCGCTACATCGATGAATTGCTCAAGCTGCCTTCCAAACTTGAATCAATCCTCGCCCGCGACGCAGACTGCGAGGCGCTGGCCAGGCAGTATTACCGAGTGCAGGATTTCCTTTTCCTGGGGCGGGGCATTCACTATCCCATCGCACTGGAAGGCGCGCTCAAGCTGAAGGAAATTTCCTATATCCATGCTGAAGGTTATCCAGCGGGCGAAATGAAGCATGGCCCCAATGCTCTGATTGATGAAAGCCTTCCCGTGGTCATGGTGGCGACGAAAGATTCGAACGATCCGAACTCAGTGCTGCGCTATGAAAAAACCATGTCGAACGTAAAAGAAGTAAAAGCGCGTTCCGGCATTGTGATTGCCGTGGCCACCGAGGGCGATGAGGAGATCAAAGAATCTGTCGATCACGTATTGTATGTGCCGCATGCCCCGGAATTGCTGCTGCCGATTCTGGAAGTGGTGCCGCTGCAATTGCTGGCTTATCACATTGCTGTGCTTCGCGGATGCGACGTTGACCAGCCCCGCAATCTGGCCAAGTCTGTCACCGTGGAATAGGGCAAAGTTCGCTTTTTCGGTTGCCCCAATAAGATTAGTAAAGGCACATCCGGCTTCGATTGCCACAGTAGATTTGTTTTAAAATTGCTCTATTGTGACTGAAAATAAACCTCCGGTTGAATCTCTGTGGTCTCGTCGTAGCGGCCTGCTCTCATTGCTGGTTGTTGTTATTGTTTCCTCGGTAGGCACTATCCTGGACCGGCTTATGCTGAAGGAAGGCCTGCCTCGTCTGGACACGCTCATTTTCAGCAACGGTCTCACGGGACTGTTCGCGGGCGGTTTGTTCTTCCAGATGGCGCGAGAAGAGAAGGCGAGTCGTGAACTGGTTGCCGAGCGGATGAAAACCATCGCCGAACTCAATCACCATATCCGCAATGCGCTGCAGGTCATCAAGTTTCTGGGCGGGCAAAAACGCACTGGGCTGGACGCGGTACAGCTTCAGCTTATCAATGACTCGGCGGACCGCATTGAGTGGGCGCTTCGGGAAGTGCTGCCACGCTATCCCGTCGGCGCTTTGAGCACGCCAAAGCAGGACGCGCAGGTCAACGCCGTCCGCCCAGCTTCCTGATCTGGCAAAGTTATTCGGCTGCGGCGGCCAGATTAAGCTGGAGAGGGAACTGGGGCATATTCGCCTGTCTCAACGCAGTTGCGGCCGCGGGCTTTGGCGCGATAGAGCGCCTCATCCGCGATGCCAATCAACTGGTCGTCTGAGAGTTCGTGTCCATCCGACGATACAGCCGTTCCAATACTTATCGTGACGCTCAGCTTCAGGTCGCCCATCTGGATAGGTTCGGAAGCAACCGCACGGCGAAGCCTTTCCGCAGACATGGCCGCTACGTCGGCATTGCAATTGGATAGAAGAATGAGAAATTCCTCGCCACCATATCGCCCGGCCCAATCGTAAATGCGCAAGCTGGAGCCAAGTCGTTGCGCCACCTCATGCAGCACGGCATCCCCCATCTGATGACCGTGGAGATCATTGATGCCTTTGAAATGATCGATATCGATGAGCAGTGCGCCCACCGATTCTCCGCTGCGCCTGCCCCTTTCCACTTCGCGGCCCAGGAAATCGAGAATGGCGCCGCGGTTCCACAATCCGGTCAGGCGATCGTGGGAGGCTTCATAGCGAAGCTCCTCTTCCTTGCGCAGCAGGTCATTTTGCAGCTGCAGAATGCGCCGTCCCACCTGCAAACGCGCTTTGAGTTCATTCACGTTAAAAGGTTTTGTCAGGTAGTCGTCCGCTCCTGCATCCAGGCCTTCCACCACGTCCTGCTTTGAGTCTCTTGACGTCAGCAAAAGTATGTAGGGATAGGGCGATGTGCCGCGAGCGCGTATCCTGCGGCAAATCTCAATTCCGGAAATTCCCGGCATCATCCAGTCCAGAATCACCAGGCTGGGAGCGTTTTTCTTCTGTAGTTCATGCCACGCGTACAGCCCGTCTTGTGCCGGTGTTACATCGAACTTCCATTTTCGCAGGCACGCTTCAAGCATCGTGCGTGAAATTGCATCATCATCGGCCAACAGGACCGCGTCCGTCCGGATGATTTCACCCGGAGATTGTGTTAGCAGCATATTTCCATTTACCAGCGCATTCATACCCGCGACCGTATTCATGTTGACCTCACTGTTTCCGGACCGGAACCAGCCTCTTCCCAGGTCAGGAAAGCTCCGGTTGTAAGAACCATCGGCAATGGCGCGGATTTCTAAACCCTCTCACGCTCCTCTGGCCAACTTCCAGGCATGACCAAAGTTCATTAAAGGCTTGAGTAGATTGGCCGATTCTATGGAAAGGACCGCCATATTCACGGTCGCGTTCCCGAGCCCGCCCTTTAGGGGAAGAAAATGATCGACCAATACTCATCCTTCGCTAAAACAAGGTCAGCCGTTCGCTGGAGCGGGCGACTTGTCTGCGTTCTTGCGCTGACTGCCTTTTCCGGCGCCCAGGACCAGACTGACCTGACGCAGCTGAGCCCGGAGCAGCTTGCGAAAATAGAAGTTACCTCGGTTTCAAAGAAGCAGCAGAAGGTCAGCGATACCGCAGCCGCTGTCTACGTAATTACCCAACAGGACATCCGCAATTCCCCCGCCACAAGCATTCCGGAGCTTCTTCGCATGGTTCCCGGTTTGGACGTGGCCCAGATCAGTGGAGGCGCCTGGGCCGTTTCAGCCCGTGGTTTCGCCGAGCAATATGCCAACAAAATGCTGGTCCTGGTGGATGGCCGCAGCGTTTTTCATCCCGCATTTTCCGGCGTGGTATGGAGTGAGTTGGACGGATTACTGGAGGACATCGAGCGCATTGAGATCATTCGCGGCCCCGGGGCTACGGTATGGGGCCCAAATGCCGTCAATGGCGTGATCAACATCATCACCAAAGCGGCCCAGGAAACTCCGGGCATGCAGGTGAGTGCAGGCGCGGGCACCGTGGAACGAAGTGCAGGGTCAGCCCGCTACGGCGGCAAGCTGGGCAAGTCAACGAGTTACCGGATCTATTCCAAATATTTTGATGATGGACCGTCAGGCGACCTGCTCGGCCAGCGGGGCATTGACTCATGGCGCAGTACCCAGGGCGGGTTTCGTATCGATAGTACGGTTTCGGATCGTGACACGCTCATCCTGGAAGGCGACATGTTCACCAGCAAGAACGGCGTCATCAGTTCAGCATTTTCATACAGCGATCCTTTCTTTTCGTCGTTTGTCGATTCCGAAAACAACGGCGGGGAAAACTTTCTCGCACGTTGGACCCGTAAATCGCTCAACGGCTCGGAAACCGCAGTCCAAGCTTCGTTCTCGCATTCCGCCGAAGACTCAAGCGTATTGGACATCAATGGCAATGTAATGAGCGTTTCAGTACAGCACACAATGCTTGTGGGCGAGCGGCACAGCATCGTGACCGGACTGCAATACGACGATAGTGCGATCCGGTCTGTATCACTCTCCGGGCTTTCCTGGGACCCAATCAACCCCAGCGTCCAGCGCGCCAGCGGCTTTATTCAGGATGAGATGCTATTCGCCCGGGGCGCCGTCAGGTTCACAACCGGTCTCAGAATCGGTCACAGCAGCCTTAGTGGAGGTGAATTTGAGCCCACGGCCCGGGTCTTGTGGAAGATCAACCCGGTGCACTCAGTTTGGCTGGCTTATTCACTGGCGCATGCGGGCGTATCGCTGGTTGATACCTCTCTTAGCTCCAATATTGCTGCTTTCTCCGGACCCGGGGGAACCGAGGTGCTACGTTTCTACGGCAATCCGGGCGGTAAAGCCGAGAGAGTCAACGCTTTTGATGTTGGCTACCGCCTCCAGCCAAACAAAGCAGTTTCATTCGACCTGGCGGCGTTCTACAACCTGTACGCCGGTTTACGAGGTCTGGAACAGGGCCAACCATTGTTTGAATCGGGACCGCCTCCTCGTCTCGTGATTCCGCTCGTCCTCCAGAACAATGTGTCCGGAAGCTCGTTTGGCGGTGAATTCGTCGCCCATTGGGTCCCCATGAAGCGGTTGCACGTGAGTGCGGCCTATTCCTTTATTGAAATCGACATGACCCAGCCTGCCACGGCCTTTGGAGAGACTGCAACGGAGATGAGCCGGCAAACACCTCGACATAAGCTTGCTGTTGATACTTCTCTTAGTTTGACCCGGACTCTTCGCCTGGGTGCAGCGCTCTCTTTCGTCGACAGACGGGTGGACCAGAACCTGCCGGGATATTCCCTGGTGGACACCAAGTTGTCCTGGCGAGCACGACCAGCCTTCGACATCAGCATCGGGGCCAGGAACCTGTTCAATAAGGAGCACATGGAGTTTTTCTCAGAGCAAGGCGGAATTCCAACGACTTTAGGGCGGCGGGTCTTCGGCGAAGTGGCGTGGCACTCCAGCAGATGATTCTCGTCAGCAAGATTACGACAACGCGGCATACCGCCGTTCCGAGCAACGGAAGTGCTCCGCGTCACAATCCAGCCTTGGACTTGTCCTTCGAACTGAAGAAGTCCTGTTTTTAGCCGATGTATTCATTTGGAACTGCAATTTCCTACAGTTGGTCCCTGAAGAGGAAGACAATGTTCAATCAACTCGCCTTCGCTACCACGTGCAAACGTGCGGTCGGTTGGAGTGCGCGATTTCTTACAGTCATTGTGCTGGCGGCTTTTTCGAATGCCCAGGACCAAAGCGATCTGACACAACTGAGTCCTGAGCAGCTTTCAAAAATGGAAGTCACCTCAGTGTCAAAGAAAGAGCAAAAGCTCAGCGACACGGCAGCGGCCGTGTATGTAATCACGCAGCAGGACATCCGCAATTCCACGGCGACCACCATTCCAGGACTTTTGCAAATGGTACCCGGACTGGATGTGGCCCGAATCAATGGCAGCCGCTGGGCCATCTCGTCGCGCGGTTTCAACGGGCTATATCAGGACAGGCTGCTTGTGCTGATTGACGGCCGCAGCGTCTTCGACCCTTTGTTTGTGGGCGCGCTCTGGGACGAGCAGGATCTCATTCTGGAAGACATCGAACGCATTGAGGTCATACGCGGGCCGGGATCCACCATGTGGGGTGCGAACGCCACCAACGGGATCATCAACATCATTACGAAACCGGCAAAGGACACACAGGGTATGTTGGTGTCCGCCGGGGTGGGCGATGAAGAGCGCAGCTCCGCCTCCGCCCGCTACGGCGGAAGACTGGGACAATCAACCAGCTTTCGAATTTATTCAAAATATCAAGACGACGGTCCGGCAGGAACACTGAATGGCCAGCCGTCGCATGATTCGTCACGCTTCCTCAGGAGCGGCTTCCGGCTGGACAGCACAGTTCGCCGCAGGATTCCTTCATGTTGGAGGGCAGGGATTCAGCGGCACCACTGGGATTGACAGTGTCGGAGTTCTCCTACCTGCCACCGTTCGCGCCAAACTATATAGATCACATGGGACAACAGGGAGAGAACCTGGTGGGGCGCTGGACCCATAAATCGCTCGACGCGCTCAGCAACCACGCTTCAGGCCTCATACTCTCATGTTGAACTCATCCTCAAATTGGAGTTGATGTAAACGGCGACGTGGCCGCCTTGACCATCCAGCACGAAATGGCACTCGGCAATCGCCATGATCTAGTGACCGGATTACAGTATGACTTCAAGAATGCACGAACTTCATCAACGCATAACCTCGTATGGTGGAACCCCAGCAACCCCACCACCAGCATTGCCAGCGCTTTTATCCAGGATGAAATGCTGTTCGCCAATGGCAACCTTCGGATCACCCGGGGCTGCGGTAGAACATCAGCAATATGATCGGGATTTGCCGCACATCCAAATGCGCGCGCACTCTGGAAGTTGTCCCCAAAGAACACAGTCTGGACGGCATACTCTCACGCCAACTTGAGCCCCGGACCGGACGATACGGCTCTGAATCTCAACCTGGCCGCATTTCCGGGAGCGGCGGGAACCCAGGTTCTACGTCTAGTTGGAAATCCAAATATCCATGCGGAACGGTTGAACGCCTTTGAACCGGGATATCGGATTCAGCCAAGCCGAAGATCTCTATTGATCTGGCAATTTTTTATAACCACTACACCGAGTCTGTTGCACCTGAGCTCGGGCAGCCATTCTTTGAAGCCGGTCCACCCTCGCGGTTGGTGCTGCCTCTCACCAGCACAATGATGTCAGAGGAATTTGCTTCGGTGGCGAATTCGTGGCGAAATGGACGCCCCTGAACGTATTGAGCTTTACTGCGGCATATTCGTTCATTGAATTGACATAACGCAAGCGCCCAAGACGTTCGGCAATCCCGCTGCCGAACTAAACGGAGCCAGCCCCGCGTCACCAGCTTGCCATCAGCTCCTCCGCCATCGCTGTCGCGCTCTCTCACGCTTAACACCACACTGGGTTTCATCGACCGAAGGACCTCGCAAAATGTTCCCGGATATACCCATCTGGACAGCCGGGCTCGTGTGGCGTCCCTTACAAGCTGGCGAATTCAGGTTAGGTGCGGAAAACATGTTCAACAAAGAACATTCGCGTTTCATCGATCCGCGAGGCTGGAACTCTCGACCCGACTGGGCCGGACTTTTTATACAAAGGCCATATGGCGCTTTTAGTAATCGTGATTTGCGCAAGCGCGCCGGCAATCTGCACGTCCTTGGGGAACAGGGAGCAATCGTGAGAGTGTTACGACATATCGAGACAGCGATCGGCATCGCAGTGCTTTGCATTGCCTTCCCAGTCACGCCCGCCTCCGCGCAGTCCATAACCGACGATCGGGTGAAAGCTGCTTATATCTTCAACTTCGCCAAGTTTATCGAATGGCCGTCGCAAGTATTCGCCGCGAAGGACGCCCCCATGAACTTTTGTGTGCTGGGACGCAGCCCGGTCGTGGATGAATTGGATTCGTCGATCGGGGGCAAGAGCGTTAACGGACACACAATCATGGTCAAGCACCTGCACGGCCCGGATGAAATCAAGGACTGCCATTTGATCTTCCTGGCGGCCAGCGCAGGAAAGCAGCAGCAGAAGCTGATTGAGGCGGCCAAAGGTTCTGCCGTGCTGCTGGTGGCGGAAACGCCTGGATTTGCGCGTTCCGGAGGGACCATCAATTTCATCACGGAATCAGGCAGGCTTCTTTTTGAGGTCAATGTCAATGCGGCAGAAAGCGCGCATCTGAGGATCAGTTCCAAGCTGCTGGCCCTGGCGCGGATTGTTTCCCCCGGCGAGGAAAGGCAGGGCCAGCAATGACGCCTAACGTTGAACCGCCGATCAGACGAAAGCTAATTCTTATTATCATGCTGATCGTCAGCGCCACGCTCCTGCTGGCGTGCGCCGCTTTTGTGGCCGATGAACTTTATACGGTCAAGGCCGGAATGGTGAAGGACAACACTATACTGGCGGACCTGATTGGCCTTGACAGTACCGCCGCACTCTCGTTCAACAATCAGCATGATGCCGCTGAGACACTGGAAGATCTGCGTGCCGAGCCTGACCTAGACGCAGCTTGCATATACGCCAAGGACGGCTCTCCTTTTGCCATCTACACGCGAGGCGGAGTCGATCCAAGGATCATTCCGGCGCGCGCACATATGTCAACCAGCGGCTTTAAAGGCGGCTATCTGTACGTCATCCGTCCGGTCCGCCTTGACGGAGAGACCATCGGCTATGTGCTTCTGATACAGGGTGGGGGCGAATTGAATCAGCGTCTGCTGCGCTATGCCGTGATCGCTCCGCTTGTATTGCTGATTTCTCTAATACTGGCATTCTTCCTGGCGTCCTGGCTTCAGAGGGTCATCTCCGGGCCGATCCTGGCTTTAGCCGAGCGGGTACGCTCCATCCGGCAGAGTTCGCAATACCACCTGGGTTCTCTGCCCGGCGGATATCAGGAGATCGGGCTCTTGATTGAAAGTTTTGATGAAATGCTCTCTGCCATCTCTCAGCGCGACAACGAGCTAAAACATCACTTTGAACACCTGGAAGAAGAGGTCTCCACACGCACTGGCGAACTGCGCGGGGCCATGGAGCAACTGGAGCGCTCCAAGACCGCAGCCGAGGCGGCCAGCAGCGCCAAAAGCGAGTTCCTGGCCAATATGAGCCATGAGATTCGCACTCCGATGAACGGCATCCTGGGGATGACGGAACTAACGCTGGACACCGAGCTTAGTTCGACGCAACGCGATTACCTGACCGTGGTCAAATCCTCGGCCGATGGTTTGCTCAGCATCATCAATGACATTCTTGACTTTTCCAAGATAGAGGCGGGCAAGCTCTCGCTTGATCCGCGTTCATTCGCTCTTGAAAATACAGTTGCTGAAACCATGAAGACGGTCTCACTTCGCGCGCACCAGAAGGGGCTTGAACTGGCTTTTGAAGTGGATTCCTCTGTGCCGGCGTACGTCATGGGGGACGATGGGCGGCTGCGCCAGATCATGATCAACCTGCTGGGGAACGCCATTAAATTTACCAGCCAGGGCGAGGTAGTTCTTTCCGTCCAGAAGTTGGCACAGGACGCAGACGGTAGTGTCATCCAGTTCTCTATCCGCGATACCGGAATTGGCGTTGCCTCTGACAAACTCGACAGAATTTTCGCGGCTTTCGAGCAGGCGGACAATTCCACCACGCGCCACTTCGGCGGCACTGGGCTGGGGTTGAGCATTTGTTCCCGGCTGGTGGAGATGATGCAGGGACGAATCTGGGTGGAGAGCGAACTCGGGAAAGGCTCCACGTTTTTCTTTACCGCCCATTTTGGAAACTCTGAGGCGCCCGCGAAGCACACCGTCGACCTCCGCATGGACCAGCTACGCGGTATGCGTGCCCTGGTGGTGGATGATAATTACACGAACCGCCGCATTCTTCATGACATGCTGCTGCAATGGAAAATGTTCCCTGAACTCGCGGATTCTGGTTCCGCGGCACTATCCATGCTGTACCGCGCAGTGGCTGAGAAACGTCCTTATCCTCTGGTGATTGTCGATCGGCATATGCCTGAGATGGATGGTTTCATGCTGCTGGAGAAAGTTCATGTCGACCCGGCGCTCAGCGCCACCGCCATCATGATGCTGACCTCCGGCGACCAGCCCGAAGATCCACGCCGTTGCCAGGAACTGGGAGTTGCCGGGTACGCAATCAAGCCGGTTTCCAGGCAGGAACTGCTTCGGCTTGTCCTGAAAACTTTAGGTGAAGCGCCTAAACAAGAAAATCCCAGAGTCCCCGACGCACTTCTGGCTGTTCCGTCGCCCGTGGAATCGCGCAGCTTGCGCATCCTTCTGGCGGAGGACAATGTGTTTAACCAGAAAGTCGCTCTGGGTCTGCTGGGCAGAATGGGACATCAGGTTACAGTCGCAAACAATGGACTGGAAGCAGTGAACATTTATGCCGAGAATCGTTTTGATCTGGTGCTGATGGACATTCAGATGCCGGAAATGGACGGTTTCGGAGCTACAAAATCGATTCTCCGCCAACAACATGAATCAGGGAGAGCGGTTCCGATTATCGCTATGACCGCGCACGCCATGCAGGGTGATCGTGAAAGATGCCTGGCGGGTGGCATGAATGGCTACATTGCCAAGCCGATCGGCCGCAGGGAACTAGCTGAAGTCATCGCACGCTATTGCACGCCGGCAGTGCCGCCGGATCAGAGCCTGCAGTCCGAACCCGTGCTTCAGCCGGAAACTGCCAGGACGATCTAAGTCCAACGTTGCGCTCATCGGACATGTCCTGCTTCAACAGTGCCAGGTTTCTCCACTCTTTGCGTGCTTAAAAAATCAACTTTCGTCTTTTGCTTTATCCTTCCTTTTTATCGCAACTTACACACCCCCAACCACATCTAACACCATTGACAGTAAGTCACTCATATCTCATAATGATTGTATTGTAATAGTGAACACACTGATTATGAAGCACTTATAAGCAGGGAGGCTGAAAGACATGGGCAAAATTATTGGAATTGATCTGGGAACCACCAACTCGGTGGTGGCCGTGATGGAAGGTGGCGAGCCGAAAGTTATCGCCAATGAAGAAGGCGGCCGCACCACGCCCGTCGGTGGTCGGATTTACCAAGTCGGGAGAGCGGCTTGTCGGTCAGGTAGCCAAGCGGCAGGCCATCACCAATCCGGAAAACACCGTTTATTCCATCAAGCGGTTTATGGGACGCCGCTATGACGAAGTGAATGAAGAAATGAAGATGGTCCCGTATAAAGTCGTGCGTCAGGGAGACCACGTAGCCATCGTGGCGCAGGGACAGGAGTACACGCCGCAACAGATTTCGGCGATGATCCTGCAGAAGCTCAAGAAAGCCGCGGAAGACTATCTTGGCCAGTCGGTGACAGAAGCCGTGATCACGGTTCCGGCGTACTTCAATGACGCGCAACGCCAGGCCACCAAGGATGCGGGCAAAGTTGCCGGTCTTGACGTAAAGCGCATCGTCAATGAGCCCACGGCGGCCGCGTTGGCCTACGGTTTGGACAAGAAGAAGGAAGAAACCATCGCCGTGTACGACTTCGGCGGCGGCACGTTTGATATTTCGATTCTGGAAGTCGGCGAAGGCGTGATTGAAGTTAAGTCCACCAATGGTGACACGCATCTGGGCGGTGACAACATCGATCAGCGCATCGTGGATTGGCTCGTGGAAGAATTCAAGAAAGATGAAGGGCTGGATCTGCGCGCCAAAGGCAATGAAATGGCGTTGCAGCGGCTGCGTGACGCGGCGGAAAAAGCCAAGATCGAACTTTCCACCACCATGGAAAGCGAAATCAATCTGCCGTTTATTACCGCGGACGCAACTGGTCCCAAGCACCTGGTTAAAAAGCTGACGCGCACCAAGCTGGAGCAGATGGTGGATGACATCATTCAGCGCTCGATTGGTCCGTGCAAACAGGCTTTGAAAGACGCCGGCATTGATGCCAGCAAGATCGATGAAGTGGTCCTGGTAGGCGGACAGACGCGCATGCCTCGCATCCAGACGCTGGTGAAAGAGCTGTTTGGCAAAGAGCCACATAAGGGCGTGAACCCGGACGAGGTTGTTGCCATCGGCGCGGCGGTACAGGCGGGCGTGCTGGCAGGAGACGTAAAGGACCTGCTTCTACTGGACGTGACTCCGTTGACGCTGGCGATCGAAACGCTGGGCGGCGTGGCTACGCAGATGATTCCGCGCAACACCACGATCCCGACCAAGAAGACGGAAACGTTTTCTACGGCGGCAGACAGCCAGCCTTCGGTTGAGGTCCACGTGTTGCAGGGCGAGCGGCCTTTGGCAAAAGACAACCGCACTCTGGGCAAGTTCCACCTGACCGGCCTTCCGCCGGCTCCGCGTGGCGTGCCGCAGATTGAGGTGACCTTTGACATCGATGCCAATGGAATCCTGAACGTGACCGCGAAAGACAAGGCCACAAACAAGGAACAGAAGATCCAGATCACCTCTTCTTCCGGCCTGAGCAAGGAAGAAGTGGAGCGCATGGCCAAAGAAGCCGAAGCACATTCGGCGGAAGACAAAGCCAAGCGTGAAGAGATCGAGGCCCGCAACCAGCTTGATGGCATGGTCTATCAGGTGGAGAAGATGCTGAAGGAAAACGGCGACAAGATTTCTGGCGATGAGAAGACCCAGGTCGAGTCGGCGGTGGCAGAAGCCAAGAAAGCGCTGGAAGGCACCGACGCGGCAGCCATGAATTCGGCCCGCGAAAAGCTGACCCAGGCTTCGCATAAGCTGGCAGAGGCCATGTACAAAGCGCAGCAAACGCCTCCGGCGGATGGCGCTGCTACGGGCGCAGGGCCGCAGGCAGGTGCTCCACCGAACGGCGCAGGCCAGCAGGAAAAGAAAGATGAAGGCGTGATAGACGCAGAGTACGTTGACGTGGAGGACAAGAGATAAGTTCTCCGCATCTTTAACGGCGTGGGCGAAGGCGGCGCTAAGCCGCCTTTAGCCTATGCAACAAAAGGAGACTCTTTTGAAAAAATATCTGGTAGTGAAGATGGCGGAAGGCTGGAGCCACGTGGTGAACTGGGTGGTAATGCCCGGGCTCTATACGATCGAAGCGGCGCAGCAGTTTGTCGACAGCGCAATAGCGGACGAACCTGGCGCGCGATACATGATTCAGGAAGTGGGCGCGGCGTAAGGAAGCTGCTAGCGGCTAGCTGCTGGCTGCTAGCTTGTGCCTGGCAGGACAGGATCAGCTTTGCAGATTTCCCAGAAAGTTAGCAGGATTAAACGGTTTAGCTAGCCGCTAGTAGCTAGCGGCTCTGGAGAATTGATGAAATACATGAGACGTCGTGGCCTGCGGATGTTTGCCGTCGCGGCCCTTTTGCCCATGATGGCCTTAGCGCAAAATAACGTGCAGTCTAATAAGCCAGCCGGTCCCCAAGACGCCACAACCCAGCAGGTCACGCAACTGGTGCGTGACTTCCTGTCCAATGTACCCAAGAATGATCCTAAGGTTTTCCAGGAATTTTTTGCCGATGACGTGATCTACACACGCGCCACCGGCTTGACCGTTGCCAAGGCTGACATTCTTAAGAACATCGATGCGCGGGCGAGCAGCGCGCCGGAGGCATCGTTCGAAGCCGACGATTTCACGGTGCATCCCTATGGAGAGATGGCGGTGGTCAACTTCCGGCTGATCGCGCACAACACTGAGAATGGCAAGCCGACGACCGTTTACTATCGCAACACCGGAACTTTTTTGAAGCGCAATGGCAAATGGCAGGCGGTGGCATGGCAGGCGACGAAAGTGCCTGAAACAAGCAAATAGCAGCTGGCAATTAGCAATTGGCCGACAGAGAAATCCCGAAGGCGGCGAGGGAGCTCAAAATCAGGTAAATGGCGACCACACAACAAAAAGATTATTACGGCGCCTTGGGCGTCAAGAAAACTGCCTCATCGGAGGAGATCCGCAAGGCCTTCCGCAAGCTCGCCAGAAAATACCATCCTGACGTCAATCCCAACGACAAGAAGTCAGAAGAAAAGTTCAAGGAAATCTCTGAAGCCAATGATGTGCTGAGCGATCCCAAGAAGCGCAAGATTTACGACCAGCTCGGCTACTACTCTGACAATATTGATCCTGCGGCGGCCGAGGCCTACGCGCGCGGCGGTGGTTTTGGGGCTGGCGGTTTTGGCGCGACGCCTCCGGGCGGCAGACGTGCGGGAGGTCAGGAACAGGAATTTGATTTCAGCGGCTTTGATTTCTCTGATCTTGGCGGCTCCGGCGGAAGGCAAACCGGTTCAGGCGGCTTCCGTGACATTTTCTCCAACATCTTTGGCGGCGGACGCGGGGGCGCGGTTACTGAAGCCGGACCGGAACCTGGCACCGATCTGGAATATCAGGTCAATGTAGGCTTCTGGGACGCCATTCGCGGCGCTGTGATGCGCCTGAACATCACGCGTCTTGATACCTGCGCCAACTGCCACGGCAGTGGCGTGGTGGGGACGCCCACGACCTGCCCACAATGCCACGGGAGCGGCCATATTACGCAGTCCGGTGGCGGGATGAAATTCAACACCACCTGCCCGCGCTGCGGCGGCACGGGCAAGGTGCAGCCTCCATGCCCGGTATGCCATGGCGAAGGCGTAGTGGAACGCACAGAGCCTCTGGAGGTCCGCGTAAAGGCGGGTACGCGCGACGGCCAGCGCATACGCATTGGCGGCAAGGGCAACGCCGGGATTCATGGCGGGCCGCCGGGCGATCTTTACGTCATTATCCGCGTGGGTGAGCATCCCGTCTTTCGCCGTGAAGGGGACAATATCTACGTGACCGTCCCGGTAGCCGCCTGGGAATCCGCTCTGGGGGCCAAAATTGAAGTGCCAACCATTGACGGGCGTTCGCAACTGAAAATTCCACCGGGAACGCAGAGCGGGCAGAAGCTGCGACTGCGCGAAAAAGGCGTGCCTTCAGCCACGCGCGACGACAAGCGCGGCGATGAGATCGTGGAAATTAAGATCATGGTCCCGGAAGCGCATGACATGAAGGCGCGCGAACTGTGGCAGGAACTGCAAAAGCTGCATCCAGACGATCCACGGGCCGAGCTGTGGAGCAAGGTTTGAGCAAATGAAGGCGTAGAGACGCGGCAGTGCCACGTCTCTACGTTCAGGACATTTATGACCGCTAAACGCAAATCCAAAGGCGCTTACATGATCTCTTCCGTGGCGGAGATGTACGGCATCCATCCGCAGACGTTGCGCCTGTACGAGCGTGAAGGCCTGCTTAAGCCCTCGCGCACCGACGGCAACACGCGTCTTTACACGGAAGAAGATTTGCAGCGGCTGGAGTTCATCCTGAACCTGGCCCGCGATCTGGGCGTGAACATCGCCGGCATTGCCATCATCCTGACGATGCGCGAGCGCATGGAAGAGATGAACCGCAAAATGCAAGAGTTTGTTCGCTTTGTGCAGGATGAAGTTGCCTTCCGGGCGAGCAATGCCCATGCCGATCCCAGCAAGGGCGCCCTCATTCCTCTGCGCAAACCCACCATCAACGTGGCGCCACGAGACAGAAAAAAATAGCGCAACCACTTCACTGCTTCCCCCACTTATGCAAAAGCCGGTAGCCCTCTTCGGGATACCGGCTTTGTTTACTGGGAGAAGGACCTTGATGTGCCCCTAACTTCTGTTCAGATCCTGTCCGCGAATTGAAATAATTGGCCTGCGCTGTTCGTCAGATGAATGCTCTGGCGCGTCTTGTTCCAGGTTTATCCGTCCGGCGCCACCCGCTACAGCCTGTTGTTTATGTGGATAGATACGCATTCGCTGTCGAATCTTGCGCTCAACATCAGCCCATTCTTCGCGGGCGCGATCCATGCCTCGCCGAATGCGCATGACGCCTTTTTCTTCAGCTTTACGGAGATTGTCTACCAAACGCATTGATCTCCTCTTTCTGGCCGCGGTGCTTTTGGGCGCACCCGGTCCAGTTAGTGTGATGCCGAAGTGAAAAGGTTGGAAACTGCTGCTGCCCAGAGCTGCTGGATGCCCCAGCTCTTACTCCGTCTGGGCAGAGTTCTTGGCCAGCCATTTCAAAAAGAGCTGTTCAATGGGTTTGTCCTTGGCGCGGATGAGATGGCGGATGGTGTGGCCGGTGGCCAGATGGCAGAGTTCCTCGGCCATGTTCTTGATATGGTCGCCGGCGCGCTCCAGCGCATTGGCCATCGCAAGCACATGCAGGCTCTCCGGTCCCTTGATCCCTTCAGCATTTTCTGTGTGACGCACCACGATCAGGTTGCGCAGCCGGTCAATTTCAGAGTCGGTGCGCAACACATGAAGCGCCTGTTCAATGTCGCGGGAAGCAAAGGCCTTAACCATGGTGGTGAGCATGTTTTCCAGCATGCAGCCCATCCTGGTCAGCTGTTCAATATCTTCCATGTCAATCCGGTTGCGCACAATGGCTGAGCGCTCCGCAAAACTGGCAACCAGGTCCCCCACGCGCTCAAGATCGAGCATCAGCTTCATGCATGCCAGCAGCTCACGCGCCTGAGGTGGCGTGACCTGCGTGATCACCGTGGCAAGGTCCTCATCCATTTCGCGGTCCATGCTGTCGAGCCGTTCCTCGCATTTGCGGACGGCCAATAGCGCCAGCTGCGAGCCATTGATCAAGCCATCAATGGCATGGGTAACCTCGTCCTTGGCCAGGGAACAGGCGCTTAACGTAAGGTCAACAAGATGGGATTGCGCTGAAGATTCCCGGGGAAGGAGTGTTGCTGGGGAGATCATAACTGCATTTACCTTGTCCGCCGCGCCTTCACTTTGGGGGAAGAGCGGCTTGTTTACCGATTGCCGTCTTACCCCAAGTTATAAAGAGAAATTATGAATGCAGGGTTAAAGCGCGGTGAATCCTGTGCAAAATGCGGTTGGAGGCATGGGTTTCTCAGGAAACCATGGTCTGGGTGTTTTCCGGCTGGTGCTGGCCTTCCAGAAAAACTACCAGATTTTCCGCCAGATGAACGGCATTGTCGGCAATCTGCTCCAGACAACGCGATGCAAAGATCAGGTGCAGGTCCTGCTCGTTCGTGACGCTTGGCAATTGATGGCTCAGGCCACGCAGAACATAGTCGCGATAGGCGTCCACGGACGCTCCGCCCGCGGCAGCGTTGCGCGCGAGCACCGGATCCAGCCGCGCGAGTGAGCGCAGAGTTTGACGGCAAAGATGTGAGACGGCGATGGCCAGCGGCTGAAGCCGGGAAAAGTCTTCATGTTCATTGTGCTTTCCCACTTCAGTGACTTTGCGCCCCAAACCGGCAGCAAGCTTGCCCAGACGTGAGAGGTCTTTGCTGATGTTGACCGCGGACGTCACGCGTTTGACCTCTGAAACTCCCAGGTCGCCCCGTTCCAACGCCGAAAAAACAGTCTGATCGAGCGTGAGTTCCAATTCCTGAATCGCCACGGAGCTTTCCAGCACGCCGGCAACAACGTGCGAGTTGGAGTTCAAAAGAGCCGCAATCGCGCGGCTTACGGCTTCATCCACCTTCAGGCCCATGGTTACAAGAAGAGTGTTGATCTTATTTTCCGTTGTTTGCGCCTTGGCTGACTGCATGAAAACACCTTTTCTGTAGGCCTTACTGTATTAGACGAAGCGTAGCACCCGCCGGTTAACAACCAATGAAACTAAAAAGCAATTTTCATGAATGGTACAAAGTGCCTGTTTTGTTACTTATAGATGAGAGGGAACTAAGGTGGGATTCACTTTTTCGGGGACTCAAAACGGTAGCCCGCGCCGCGCACTGTGCGCAGATACCGGGGCTGCTCCGGGTCAACTTCGATCTTGGCACGCAACTTCCTTACATACACATCTACCGAGCGCGGGGTCACGAATGCTGTCTCTTTCCAGACAGCGTCAAGAATCTGGTCACGGGTGAAGACGCGGCCAGCGTGCCGGGCAAGGTAATGCAGCAATCTAAACTCAGTAGCGGTGACCGTAATCACAGCGCCGCGCACGGTAAGGACCATGGCCAGGGCATCAATTTCCAGATCACCCGCGCGTATCACCGTAGGAGTTGGAGGCACTTCACAGCGCCGCAAGACTGCTTTCACACGCGCAACCAGTTCGCGCGGACTGAACGGCTTGGTGATGTAGTCGTCAGCTCCGGTTTCCAGGCCGCGAATGCGATCGGCTTCGCTGCTCCGAGCCGTCAGAAAAACGATCGGCATGCCGCCCAGCGCCTGGCCTGACTGACGCACCTGGCGGCAGAGTTCGATTCCATCTCCGCCTGGAACCATGATATCCAGCAGCAGCAGAGCAGGACGTTCCTTGAGGGCGTCCGCCAGCACGGAATGCGTGCTGGAGTAGCTGCGCACGCGATATCCAGCGGCCTCAAGATGGTGGCGTACCAGGCGAGCAATATCGGAGTCGTCTTCAACGACAAAAACTTTTTGCTTGTCGCTCACTGCAGGCGTGGCAGCGGCGCTCTCCTCGGTTGGCCCGTCCACTCGTGGAAGCGTTCTGTTGAGGGCACCCATAACAAGTTCAGGTTACAGGCCCAATGTTAATGGAGTGTGAAAACTCGGCTAGAATGCATAAGACCTGCCCATGGCAACCTTACTGCGCCCATACCGTGCTGACGACCAGGAATTTCTCTTCAAGCTTTATGCCAGTACGCGCATCCATGAAATCGCCGGCTTCGGGTGGCCCGCAGCGCAGCAGGAAATGTTCTTGCGGATGCAGTTTGACGCGCAACGCCGGTCGTATGAAGCGGCCTACCCAGAGGCCGAACACCAGATCATTGAGCGAGATGAGCAGCCAATCGGGCGAATCATGGTTTTTCGGAATGAAGATTCCACGCTGCTGGTGGACATTGCTTTGCTCACAGAACACCGCGGGCTCGGCATTGGAGGCCGGCTGGTTCGCGACCTTGTCCAGCAATGTTTGCGCGATCGCGTCCCTCTGCGTTTACAGGTGCTGAAGGCCAATCCAGCGCTGCGACTTTATGAGCGCCTGGGCTTCACGCGCACCGGCGAAGACCAGATGTATATACAGATGGAGCGCCGCCCGGATTAGCGGCCCGCGCGTTCTTGACTACTGTTCGTCGCCATTTGCGCCAAGCGGGACGAGCCTGACGCGGGGTCCGGGCGATACTTGCAGCTGCCGCGAAACGCTGGCCGGAGTGCACGTGCTTATGCCGGCGGGTACGGGCGCCTGTCCGTCCTGGCGGCGGAAGAAATAACTCCGCATGGTGTAACAGGTATTGCGCTGGCTCTCTGCGAGCAATTTGCGTGCGAGGTTCTGCTGCAAGGCCTGAGACGAATTCTGCTGCGGTACAGCAGTCGCCAGAAATAAGAACACACCTAGAGGCCACATGGTAGTCCTCCTGGTCAGAATTATAGTCTCTTGAAGGGACAAGAATCTCAAATCCAAACCGGGAAAATGACTTTGATCGCTGTCAGGAAATCGCGGCCAACTCATTTGCATCTTCTTACCCTTCAGGCGTAGGCTTATTGGGTTCAACAGGCGCGAATGGCAGGTAAGATTGATTGTCATTCGTTCAGATTAGCAATCGAATGATCGCCCGTAGCTAGGCGCCTGCACTCCAGTAAAGAAGGATCGCATGAAGAATATTTATGTAGGCAATCTGGATTTTAACGTCAGTGAAGATGAACTTCGGCAGGCTTTTGCAGCGTACGGGCAGGTCGAAAACGTCACTGTTTTGAAAGACCGCGATACCGGCCAGCCACGCGGCTTTGGTTTTGTGGAGATGGCAAATGACGAAGAAGCAGAAAAAGCGATCAGCGCGATGAACGGATACCAACTGGGATCGCGCGCGTTGAACGTGAATGAAGCCCGGCCCAAAACCGGAGGCGCCGGTGGTGGAGGCTTTAGCCGCGGCGGCGGTGGCGGCGGCGGCTTTGGTCGCGGTGGTGGCGGTGGCGGCGGGTTTGGCCGTGGCGGTGGTGGCGGGGGAAGAGGCGGCAATCGCGGCGGAGGTGGTGGCGGCGGGCGCAAATACTAAAATTTCAGCAACGCAAAAAGACGCAGGCTTGGGGCCTGCGTCTTTGCTTTTAGCTTTTACAGCAGAACTGAATTACACAAACTCGACGTCCGGTTTGTGTGGAATGATGCCGGCTTTGTATCCCATATCTAAAAGTTTCACCACGGCCTGCTTTCCGTCCTCGCCGTAATCCAGTGTCCGATCATTTACGTACATGCCCACAAAGCGGTCTGCCATTTGCGGATCCAAATCGCGCGCAAACTGCATGGCGTAGGCCAGCGCAGGCTCGCGATGGTCAAGCGCGTACTGGATGCTGTCACGCAATGCCCGCGTGACTTGTGCTATCAACTCCGGCCCCAGTTCGCGCCGAATAGCATTTCCGCCCAGCGGCAGCGGAAGTCCGGTTTGTTCATGCCACCATTTACCCAGATCCAGGATTTTTTTCAAACCTGATCGCTCATACGTGAGCTGGCCTTCGTGGATAATCAGTCCCGCTTCATATTTCCCGGCGACGACTTCCTGAATGATGCGGTCAAACGGCACCACTGCGGTCTCGATTTTTGGCGCAAATAATTTGAGCGCAAGATACGCCGTCGTCATGGTGCCGGGGACGGCAATCTTCATGGTCTTGAGTTCTTCCAGCCCGATCATACGCGGCGCAATCACCATGGGACCGTATTGCTCGCCTACGCTTCCGCCGCAGGGCATAAGCGCGTATTTATCCTGCACATACGGATAGGCGTGGAAGGAAATGGCGCTCACGTCATAAAACCCATCCATGGCCTTGCGGTTCAGGGTCTCAATGTCCGTCAGCGTGTGGGAAAACTTCAGGCCCGGAACACGGACTTTATTCGTGGCCAGCGCATAGAACATGAAAGCGTCGTCAGAGTCGGGACTATGAGCGACTGTAATTTCGCGAATGGCGGAAGAAACGGACGAAGATGACATACTTGAAATCCTACAACACTCTGAGCGTTCATGCGGGGCACCCTGCATCGCCTCGCGAAAAACTCCTTACAAGCCAGGACAGGTTCAATCCTGAATACACTCGTTATCCGGCTAAGCTTTTTCGACGGGTTCCTGGTCTGGGGCTAGTTCCAGCACCGGATCGGGAGGGATGATATGAGGACGCCGTAAATGCCAGCGCAGCCGCCACAACATGGCGGTCACCGCCGCCAGAATGGCCACGATGGAAAGCGCTAACAGCACGTACAGGACCTTCATCAGCATTTGCGGCTAGCATACCAGAGCTGCTCGCCCGGCAACTCCGGAAAAAGCGCTTAGACGCCTACAGGGAAAGGCTTAGTATGCGGCTCGGGTGCGCCACCGCCGCGGCGCTCAAACCTGCCCTGGAGCAATGACATCATGCCCGTGTACCAGTATCCCAGCACAAAAAGGAGCAGGAAAGGAATCGTCCAGTAATTGCCGCTGCTGAAAGCGTAAGTGCACATAGCCATAAAGTATGTTCCCACCAGCAGCTCCAGCCACGGAACAATACCCAGGCGGCGTCGATATTGCTGTCCCTGAGCTTTGTCGGCCTTTGACTGCACGGCGTACTTGGGTGTGCGCTTGAATGCCGATTTGATTCCCAGCAGCGCTTCAATCACGGCTCGCGTATTCGTGAGCGTCAGGCCGATGCCCAGCGCCATCAGAAACGGCAGGAACAGGAAGGTGCGGGGCCAGCGCCGAGGAAAGAGCTCTTTCTGTGAAACCAGATAAAAGCTGGAAATGGAAAATGTGGATGCCATGAAGAGCGGCAGATCGATCACCAGCATCTGGAACCAGCCGCCAAACGACCGGATAATCATGGCCGGCATGAGCAGCGTGGAAAGCACGATCATGAGCGGATAGCTCAGGTTCGCGCTCAGGTGATAAAACGCTTCCACCTTCACCCGGAACGGCGCTTTGCTCTTGAAGACCTTGGGAAGAATTTTCTTGCCGGTCTGGATCAGGCCCTTGGCCCAGCGTGCCTGCTGCGTTTTGAACGCCGTCATTTCAATCGGCAATTCCGCAGGGCATTCCACGTCCTGCAGGTATTTGAATTTCCACCCTGCCAGCTGTGCTCGATAAGAGAGATCAGTGTCTTCAGTCAGCGTGTCATGCTCCCAGCCGCCCGCGTCCGCAATGGCCTGCCGACGCCACATTCCGGCCGTGCCATTGAAGTTGAAAAATACCTGGCTGCGGGAGCGTCCGCCGTGCTCCAGCACAAAATGTCCGTCCAGCAGAATGGCTTCGACCTCGGTAAGGAATGAATAATTGCGATTCAGGTGCGTCCAGCGCGTCTGCACCATGCCGATGTTCGTTTCGGTAAAGTGATGCACCACGCGCATCAGCCAGTCTTCCGGAGGAACAAAGTCAGCGTCAAAAATGGCGATCAGTTCACCCTTCGCTGTCAGCAGTCCGTTTTGCAACGCGCCCGCTTTGAACCCTTCGCGATTCGTGCGGTGAATATAAGTAATCGGATGGCCCAGGGCCGCATAGCGGTCGACGACGGCTTGCGCGACCTTCACCGTTTCGTCCGTGGAATCGTCCAGCACCTGGATGTCGAGCTTGTCCTTGGGATAGTCGAGCTTGCAGATGGATTCAACCAGCCGGTCCACCACGAACTGCTCGTTGTAAATCGGGAGCTGAACGGTCACGCGCGGAAGGTCTGCAAATTTTGCTGGTGGCTCGGTGGTCCGGTTTTTCTTGTTGCGGTAATACATGTACACCAGCGCGTACCGATGCATGCCGTAGCCGGCCAGAATCACCATCACGATGAAGTATGGAATCAGCAGCGCCAGGTCGAAGCCATTCGGGGAGTAGAGACCTTTGAAGGTCCTATCCATGAACTGGCTCTTGAAATAATGGACGAGCCCCTTCTGCGAATTGGCAAAGAGCAGCAGCGCGAAACAAAGGTTCAACTGGAACTCCCCAAAAGGACTGAAGGTTGGAACAGAAGATTCTAACCTATTATAGGCGAAGAAAGAGGGAATCTATTTCCGGAACTCTATACTGCCCGTGAATTTCTTTCTGAAATCCCGACGCGAAGCGAGGGAGCCCTACTCTGACAAGAACCTTGTCTTGCATCAATACTTGTTGTGGCGCAACAGCAATCCCTGAAACGAGATTGGTGCTATAGCGATCCCTCACGCGCTTCGTGCGTTCGGGATTACAGAAAAGGCTAATTCAAAAACAGTTGCCGATACAGCGTGTCTCGTCTCTTCGGCACAAAGCCGGCATCGCGGATCATCCGGCGCAGCTCTTCTTCCGTGGTGCAGTTGGTGACGCCGGCGGAGCGCACAACGTTTTCTTCCAGCATCACTGAGCCAACATCATTGCCGCCGAAGCGCAGGCCAACTGGCAGACTTTCAGTCCCTGCGTGACCCAGCTTGATTGCACGTTCTTGAAGTTCGAGAGATAAAGCCGCGCAATGGCCAGCACTTTCAGATACTCGACGGCCGTGGCTTCTTCCCAATGGCGGCCGCCCAGCGCGGTATTCCCCGGCTGAAAACTCCACGGAATAAACGCGGTGAAGCCGCCCGTCTCTTCCTGCAATTCATACACACGCTGGAAATGATTGATGCGATGCTCAAATGTCTCGCCCACGCCAAACATCATTGTGGCCGTAGTGCGCATGCCCAGTTTGTGCGCCGTGCGGTGGACGTTGAGCCAATCGTCGGTCAGGCATTTCAGGCGCGCAATCTTATAACGCACTTCATCATCCAGAATTTCCGCGCCGCCGCCGGGAATCGAATCCAGTCCCGCTGCGCGCAGCCGGATAATAGTTTCTTCAATCGACAAGCCGCTCACGTCGGCAAAATGAATGATCTCTGAAGCAGAGAAGCAGTGCAGATGAACCTGCGGGAAGCGCTGCTTGATTCCGCGCAGCATCTCCTCATACCACTCAATCTTCAAGTCCGGATGCAGCCCGCCCTGCATCAGCACGCCGGTCCCGCCCAGTTCCACGGTCTCGCGGATTTTGTCATAGATCGTTTCCATCTCCAGCACGTAGCCCTTGGCGCGCCCGGGACCTTTCACCGGGGCGTAGAAGGCGCAGAAGGTGCAGTATTCCGTGCAGAAGTTGGTGTAATTAATGTTGCGATCGATGATGTACGTGGCCACGCCTTCCGGGTGCAGCTTGCGGCGAAGCGAATCGGCTTCCATACCCAGGCCGATGAGGTCGTCCGAGCGGAACAGATCCAGTGCTTGTTGTTTGGTAAGGGACATTTTAAGTCCCTTTATTTTAGCGGATTTGGGCAGCTTAGGGTACCGGGATCGGTTCAGTGCCCTTCTGCTTAGGCCACCCGGGCTCTCGGTTCGTTGGCATCCGGAATCACTGACTTGCCTTCGCGCTTGCGCTTCCACGTCCAGTAGAGCGCGGCAATCCCGCCGAGCACGCCCAGGCCGATCACAGTCCAAAGCATAGGCCGGTAGTAATTGTGGAAGAAGCCAAAGATCTGTTTGCTGTACATCGATCCCAGCCACGCCAGCAGACCGTAGCGGATGGCGCGGGCCAGTCCCACGGCGACAAAGAAGTTCCGTTTGGGATATTTCATTGCACCCGCAACGATCAGGAACGGTGAGTAAGGCACTGGGGGCGGCAGCAACGCCGGCACAAAGAGACTCCAGAAGCCATATCGTTTAAATAGCTTATAAATTCTCTCCGCCTTTTTCTTGGAAACGCGCTTCTCCAGAGCGTGCTCGCCACTCTTGAATCCCAAGCCGTAGGTCACATAGGCGCCCACGATTCCGCCGATCGTCGCCATGATGGCGTAATAAGGCCACAGACTTTTCTGGTGGGCGGAAAGCACAATGGTGAGCGCATCCATACTCCCAGGCATGGGCACAACGGAGTTATCGGCCAGACCCAGCAGGATCAGCCCAAGACCACCCAGGCGTTTTAACCACGGTCCTATTGCGAGCAGAATAACAAGCGGCACAATCATTGGATGCCAAAACAGAGGTGCGGTAGCGATTGAGAGTTGTAAAGCGTGTAAAGGCTGGGTTAAGAGAGAGATGTTAAAGACGGGTAGCGAGCCTGGTTTAACGCAGGAACGTCTGCTCTAGTAATGCCTGCTCCAGGAACGCCAGTTCGGGAATCTGGGTGAAAACGCCACATTCCAGCCCGTATTTGTAGAACAGGCGCAGGCCTTCCAGATTATCGGCGTCCAGGGAGTAGTCAACGTTTTCCTTCAGGTAATCCGTAATCAGCTTGGCGGAGAGGTTCAGCTTCGGCGCCCAGGCTGAGGCAATTTCAGGAATGTGCTTCAAACCGTTGTCCCGCGATTCCTGGAAGACTTGCGCGATGTTTGGCTCGGCCGCGCGCCCTTCCAGAGCTGCCTTGCGCACCGCCCAAAAGGCAAACACAAACGGACGCCCGGTCCAGCGCTTCCACTCTTCAGCCAGGTCATAAACAAAGTAGCCGTCCGTCCTCGCCTGGAGCGCGGGATCGCCAATCAGCAGCGCGGCGTCATGCCATTGCAGCATCTCTTTGAGGGACGGCTTCTGCCGTGTAAAGCCCGGATCCAGGCCGACGAACTTTCTCAGGTAAATTTCCACCAGTGCGGCTGACGTGCGGGAGGAATCGTCGGTGGCCACGCTGCGGATTTTATCGATCGCAACCTTGCTCACCAGAAGAATCGATCGGACCTTATTCTTGGCGGCAATGGCCACATCAGGAACAATCACCAGGTCAGGAATCATGGTGTAAGCCGCGACCGGGATAATGCCAATATCGGCCGAGCCTTCCTTTAATTGCTCTGCGCAACGAGAGGGGATGGTGTAGCTGATCTCGAAATTCTGGCGCAGGCGTGCCGCGGACTCTCCGTTTTCAAAATCCCACATGAGCGGCGCAGTATTCAAAAAGCTAATGGCGGAGATGCGGAGCGGGGACATGTATCTTTTATTTTAGCAAGCTGGTACGGAGTGGGCTGAAAAGCCGTGGAAAGCCAGATATATCGCGGATTTACGCGGATGCACTCGGGTCAGCAGGGATGTAGAAAAAAGTGTCCGAGTCTCGCGGAACCACAGGGGCGGGGGTTGACAGCCTTTTTAAAATCCGTGTACAGTCCGCCAAGTTTCCTCGGAAGGGCCCGAAGACCGCAATGTCTACCGCAAGAGCCGTTACTTCGAACTCAATTTACTGGCTGGCGCTTTCCCTCACGCCCGGCCTTGGCCCCACCCGGGGACGCAGGCTGGTGGAGCGCTTCGCCACCATCCAGGACATCTTTCACGCGTCGCTCACGGAACTGGAAGCGGAGAACCTTCAGGCCCAATCAGCTCAGCACATCGCTCTGGGAAAATCGCTGGAGCTGGCGCATGATGAGATCGCAAAAGCTTCCGCCGCAGGCGTTCAGATTGTCTGCCGTGAAGATGAAAGCTGGCCTGTCCGACTCAGCGAAATCTATGATCCGCCGCTGGTGCTCTATGTGCGCGGGAACGTTGAAGTGCTGTCCCGGCCCGGCATAGCGATCGTCGGTACACGGCACCCAACACCATATGGCATTGGCATGGCCGAGCGCCTCAGCTGTGATCTGGCATCGCGCGGTCTCACTATTTTCAGCGGCATGGCCCGTGGTGTCGACACCTATGGACATCGCGGCGCCATTAAAGCCAAGGGCCGCACCGTGGCTGTTTTCGGAACCGGCGTGGATGTGATTTATCCGCGCGAAAACAAGAAGATCGCTGATGGCATCCTGGAATGCGGCGGCGCACTGATCAGCGAATTTCCTCTGGAATCGTTTGCTGCGCCGCAGAATTTTCCCATCCGCAACCGCATCATCAGCGGCCTGTCTTTAGGCGTATTGGTGGTTGAGGCCGGCGAGTACAGCGGTACCCGCATTACGGCCCGCTGCGCCCTGGAACAGAGCCGCGAAATCTTTGCCGTTCCAGGCAATGTGATCTCCCGCAACTCCTGGGGGCCGAACACGCTGATCAAGCAGGGTGCCAAGCTAACTGCAACATGGGAAGACGTTTGGGAGGAATTGCCGGCCGAGGTGAAACACCTGCTTGAATCCGAACGGGGCCCGGAAGCATCAGAGGAGAAGCCTCCCAGCAGCCTGTTCGGTAACGAATTGAGCCCGGCGGAAAAGAAATTGCTGTCAATCCTGCGCCAGGACGAATCAACTCACATTGACGTGATCATGGAAAAGCTGGAGGGACACGTTTCGTCATCGGAAGTCTTTACCGCGCTCTTTGAACTGGAGATGAGTGGCAAGGTGAAGCAGATGGCGGGGAAGAATTATGTAAAAAGCTTCTGAAAAGCGGCTCTTGGCCATTGGCTCTTGGCTTTTAGCCTTGTGTGGTTATCTTTCAATTTTCGAATCGCCCGAGGTGCTAGGTTGAGGAATTATCGGGATTTAGAAGTCTGGGGGAAAGCGCACAAATTGACATTGCTGCTTTACCAAAAGAGCCGATCTTTTCCGAAAGAAGAGTTCTACGGGCTGACCTCGCATCTGCGCAGATCTGGAATGTCAATAGGTGCGAACTTGGCCGAAGGATGTGGCCGGCAGACAACACCTGAACTTGCGCGCTTTGTGCGGATCGCCATGGGCTCTGCAAGCGAACTGGACTATCACCTTTTGCTTGCACTTGATTTCGGATATTTACACTCTGATGAACACAAGGTTCTCTCGCAGGAACTCACCAGGGTGCGAAAGATGCTGGCCTCACTGCTTGGGACTCTGGAATCTGGAACAAAGCAAAGGGCTGCTGGGGCAGGCGGAGTCCGCTAATCTCAAGCTCGATCAGGTTGAGCTTGATGCAGTAATTGTTGTTTCTGCCAAGAGCTAAAAGCCAAGAGCCAAGAGCCGACGCATGTAGCCATGTTTGTCGGTTCGGCCTGATTCGTGGTAGCTTCAACTTGAATTACAGGGAAAAGAGTAACGTTGCCAAAATCACTCGTCATTGTCGAATCGCCCACCAAGGCGAAGACCATCAATAAATACCTGGGCAAGGACTATGAAGTCGAAGCCTCGCTGGGCCACATCAAAGATCTGCCCAAGAGTCAGCTGGGTGTGGACCTGGAAGGCGACTTCACCACCGAGTACGTGGTCATTCCGGGTAAAGAAAAAGTTGTGGCCCGGCTGAAGAAGATGGCCAAGGGCGCGCTTGCGGTGTATCTGGCGCCTGACCCGGACCGCGAAGGCGAAGCTATTGCCGCGCATCTGGAAGAAGAGCTCAGCGAAAACGGCGTCGGCAAGAAAAAGAAAAAAGGCGGGATTGAGTTCCATCGCGTGACCTTCAATGAGATCACAAAGAAGGCCGTTCTGGAGGCCTTCCAACACCCGCGAGACATCGACCGCAATCTGGTGGACGCACAGCAGACGCGCCGCGTGCTGGATCGCATTGTGGGCTACCAGGTTTCGCCGCTGCTTGTGGGACAAAGTCCGCCGCGGCCTTTCCGCCGGTCGCGTACAGACTGTCGCGCTTCGGTTGATCGTGGAACGTGAGCGCGAAGTCAAAGCTTTTGAAAAGAAAGAATACTGGACCATTGACGCGCATCTTTTTGGTGGCAAGCCTCCGGCCTTCGACGCTCGTTTTGTTGGTCGTGGCGACGAGAAGACCGAAGTACCGAACGAGGAAGAATCCAAGAAGATCACCAGCGCGCTGGAGCAGGCGCAATGGTCAGTGCGGAACGTTGAGAAAAAGGAGCGCCGCCGCAGCCCGGCGCCGCCGTTTACCACCAGCAAGCTGCAACAGGATGGATCACGCAAGCTGCGCTTCAGCGTAAAGCGCGTGATGATGATTGCCCAGCGCCTGTATGAAGGCGTGGAACTGGGCGACGAAGGCTCCGTCGGCCTCATTACTTATATGCGTACCGATTCCGTTCGCGTGTCGCCCGACGCGTTGACGGAAGTGCGCGAAGCCATTGAGTCTACTTACGGCAAAGATTTTCTGCCTGAGAAACCGAACGAGTACAAGTCGAGGAAAGCGGCGCAGGAAGCGCATGAAGCAATCCGGCCGTCGTCAGTCGCGAAACATCCGGACGAAATCAAGAAGTATCTTCAGGAAGATGAATACAAAGTTTACAAGTTGATCTGGCAGCGCTTTGTAGCGTCACAGATGACGCCCGCTGTGTTCGACCAGACCAGCATTGACATTGAAGCCAAGGCGCCCAGCGAATCGTTCACGTTCCGTGTGACTGGCTCAGTGCTGAAGTTTGAAGGCTTCCTCAAGGTTTATGAAGAATCCAAGGACGCCAAGGACGAAGAAGACGAGGCGCTCAAGCACAAGCTGCCTGCACTGGAAGTTGGCCAGAAGCTCACGCTGCGTGAACTGAAGCCGGAACAGCATTTCACCGAGCCGCCGCCGCGATTCAACGAAGCGTCATTGGTGAAAGAACTGGAAGAGCGCGGCATCGGGCGGCCGTCAACCTATTCGACGATCATTTCAACGATTCAGGAGCGCCAGTACGTGCAGAAGATCGGCGGCAAGTTCATTCCCACGGAAACTGGCCTGGTCGTGACCGATCTGCTGGTCAAGAACTTCGAAGAAATCTTTGACCCGGCGTACACGGCGCGGCTGGAAGAGGAATTGGACGAAATCGAAGAAGGCAAGGAGAAGTGGACCGACGCACTGGGCGGCTTCTACAAAAAGTTTTCCAAGGACCTCCGCTACGCTGAAAAGCACATGGAAAACGTGAAGCGGATGGAGAAGCCCACGGACGAGAAGTGCGAGCGTTGCGGCTCTCCGCTGGTGCTCAAGTGGGGCAAGCACGGCTCGTTTTATGCCTGCAGCTCGTATAAGAAGGATGATCCGGAAAGCTGCACGTTCACCAAGGAGAACCCGGTCAATCTTCCTGACTTCGACGGCGCTGAGATGCCGGAGACCGGCCAGGATGAATACTGTGAGAACTGCGGACGAGTGATGGTATTGAAGCGCGGGCGCTTCGGGCAGTTCATGGCCTGCACCGGCTATCCCGATTGCAAGACCACGCGGCGGCTCGATCAGGGCAAGCGCGTGCCGGATGTCCCTCTGGAAGAGGTCTGTCCCAAATGCAGCCGCAACCTGGTATTGCGTCACGGGCGTTATGGCGAGTTCATCTCGTGCAGCGGATATCCGGATTGCAAATACATCAAGCAGAATTTTATTGGCGTGAAGTGCCCCCAGTGCGCCGATGGCGAGCTGGTGGAAAAGAAAGCGCGGAAGCGCGGCAACACCTTTTACGGCTGCTCAAATTATCCCACGTGCGAGTTTACGTCGGCGTACAAGCCTGTGCCGGAGACGTGTCCGGAGTGCAACAGCCCATACCTGCTGGAGAAGCATTTGAAGTCCGGCTCACTGCTGGTTTGTCCAAATAACAGCAAGAAATCCGCGGATGAAGAAGAGCAGCCCAAGCCGAGAAAACGCGGCAAGAAGGGCGCACCGGCAGCAGAAGCAGCGCCGGCGGCGGTGGTGGTGAAGTGCGACTACTCGCGGTCCATCCCCACGCCGGAATGGATGACGCAAGGGAAGAGCGACGACGAGCAGAGAGAAGCCGTTTAATCAGGAGCTATCTTTATGGCGAAGGCAAAGGCAGAAGACGCAAAGGTAATCCTCAAGATTTACGATCTCCGCAGAGAACCCGTAATGCGGGCTGCGAGAAAATTTGTCGTGTCAGAGTTCTGGCCGCAGAATTATGATGAATTCAAAGCAGTGGTGACGGGCTACGGTACGGAGCCCAATGCCTGGTTTCGCCAGGTGCTCACTTACTGGAACATGGTTGCTGCTTTGGTATTGCGTGGCGCGGTGAACGAACAATTATTCTTCGAGACCAATAACGAACCCTATTTTTTGTGGGCCAAGTTTGGCGAGTATATTCCGCAGGCCAGGAAAGACCAGATCGATCCTGAGTTTCTTTCGCACCTGGAAAAGCTGACTTCAAAGTCGGCGGCAAAGAAACGAATCAAGGGTATGCAGGAACGTCTGATCGCACGACGGGCCCAGGCCGCGGCGGCAGCCAAAGCCGGCAAGTAATCCATGTTTGAGCTGGACCAATTCGTTTCCGACTGCCGCGTAGCTCTGAGGGAAGCTGCGCCACAGCGTGCGGTACAGGAAGTGGTACGGCGAGCGGTATCCATGCCGGGCGAGGTATTGCATGCTCTCGGCGAGCCGCAGAGGGCGGAAATGCAAACTCTCTATCGCTCTGATGATCTCACCATCCTCAACGTGATCTGGGCGCCATGGATGAACCTGCTGCCGCACAATCACCAGATGTGGGCCATCATCGGCCTTTACACCGGACGCGAGGACAACATTTTCTGGCGGCGCGTGCCGGGAGGCAACGGCTTGGTCGAGGCTGCGGGAGCGCGAGCGCTGCGTGAGAAAGACGCTGAACCGCTGGGCCGGGACATCATCCATTCTGTAAGCAATCCCATCCCAAAACTGACTGGTGCGCTGCACGTTTATGGCGGCGATTTCTTTGGCGTACCGCGCAGTGAGTGGGACGCGGAAACGCTGCTGGAGCAGCAATGCAGTGGTGAGAAAATGGCCCAACGCTTTGAAGAAGCCAATGCGCTTTTGAAGGTAAATAGCCATCAACTCAGCTAAAGGCTAGAGCGTTCCCTGAGTTGCTGTATCCACTACACACGTCACGGTTAGCGATCCATCTTATTCCTGCGACATGCCATCCTGAGGCGAGCCACGCGAACTGCAAAATCTCCGACACGGTTTTCGCGAAGCCGAAGGATCGGCTCCGCTGCACCGTAGGGCTATCCAAGACTGCTTGGATGATCGACGGCCCTGAAGAGCAGCGGAGCAGATCCTTCGCCTCGCATCCGGGGCATGATAAAAAAGCAGAGCGTCGTGCTCGGCTCAGGATGGCGCATTCATGAGGATAGAGACTGGTGATTCGAGATACAGCAATCCTAGAACGGCTTTAAGAAATATATTCCTTAATATACGGGTCCTGCACCTGGCCCAGTTCATGGGCGCTTCCTTCAAACACCACCTTACCTTCGCGCAGGATCATGAAGCTGGTTCGGATATCCTGTGACGGCATTCCGTCGGATGGTTTCATATGCTTGCTGGCCGGGTCAAAGTAGTGGCTGGCAAGCGTAAAACCATCCTGCAGCCGATGCGTCACCATCAGCGCGCTGGTCTTAAAAACATCGCGCTGTTTCATGATCAACTCAATAATAGTTGTAGACGTGATCGGGTCCAGGCCGCCGGTAGGGGAATCATAAAGCAGCACCTCGGGCTGGGTGATAATCGCGCGTGCAATGCCAACACGGCGCCGCATTCCGCCGGAAAGCTCCGCGGGAAACTTGTCAATGGCAGCCTCCAGTTCCACGAAGCTCAGGGATTCGCGCACACGCTTTTCCACCTCCGCCGCAGGCAGGTGTTCTTCCACCAGGCGAAACGCCACGTTGTCGCGCACGTTGAGTGAGTCAAAGAGCGCGCTTTCCTGAAAGACAATGCCTACCTTGTTGCGCAGGTCAAATAACTCTTCTTCCGTCATCGTGGTGATATCGTGGCCCAGCACGTAGATATGCCCGCTGTCCGGCTTTAGCAGGCCGAGGCAGAGCTTCAGGATCGTGCTTTTACCCGATCCGGCAACTCCCAGGATCACCTTGGTTTCCCCGCGCCTGAGTTCAAAGGAGACACCATTCAGGACCTGAATGTCCTCAAAGCCTATGGAAACATCCTCAAAGATGATTGCCTTGTGAACGGTGTCGGTGGAGCGTTCAATAGCTGCGGGATCGAAAGGTCGGTTGTCGAACGGCGGCATGGCATTGTCAAGTCCAGGCATCAGGTCAGCTCAAGGTGATGAAAAGTTGAGTAAGGACGGCATCGACCGCCAGAATAACGACGGAAGCCCATACCACGGCCTCAGTGGTAGAGCGGCCCACACCCTGCGTGCCACCCTTGGTGGTCATGCCAAAATAACAACCCACAGTGGCGATGATAAAGCCAAAAACCAGCGGCTTGGCCAGGCCGGTGATTACGTCGTTATAGTGCAAGGCCTGGTAAGCGGAGTTCCAATACTGCGTACTGTCCAATCCCAGCATGGAAAACGAAATGATCCATCCTCCAACCAGGCCCACAAGATCGGAAATGATGGTGAGGAAAAACATCATGAAGACTGTGGCGATCACGCGCGGCGTTACCAGCTTCTTATAAGGATCGGTGCCCAGGGCGCGCATGGCATCAATCTGTTCCGTTACTTTCATGGAGCCCAGCTCGCTGGCCATGCCGGAAGCGTTGCGGCCCGCCACCATCAGGCTTGTAAGTACCGGGCCGAGCTCCCGGACCATGGAGAACGCAACCAACCGGCCGGTGAGCGAGAGGGATCCGAACTGTTCCAGGGTCTTCGAAGTATTCAACGCCAGCACAATGCCGGTAAACATCCCGGTCAGCACCACGATGGGCAGCGACCCCACGCCGATCAGGTCAGCTTGCTGGATGATGTCCGCCATGTAGAGAGGTTTCTGGAATAGATTAGCGAGCGAACGGAGGGAAAGGTAACTGTATTCCTGCACTGCGAGGACATTGCGCTTCACGAAATCAAACGGCGAGGTCAGTTCCATCCAAGAGGCAATATAGCAGAGCATAAAGCCTGCGCCCAAATGCCGCACAGACAGGAACACGGATTGTGCATGGCGAAGCTGTCGGCTACAATCTCACCCCAAATGAGCACGCCGCCGCTATCAGCCAGAAAGCTAATTCACAGTATTCTGCTCTCCAAGGGGCGCATGGAAGCGCTTACCGACGGCATCTTTGCCATCGCCATGACACTTCTGGTGCTGGAGCTGAAAGTCCCTGACCTGCCCAAGTCCGCGAGCAGCAGCGAGCTGCTGGATAGAATTGGCCATGAAGCGCCGGCTTTCTTTAGTTTTTTTGTTTCTTTTCTTTATTGTGGACTGCTCTGGGTAATGCACCATCTGGCGATGCATTTCGTCCGGCACCTGCAAATTGCCCTGGTGTGGTTAAACCTGTTGTTTCTCATGTCGATTTCTATCATGCCTTTTTCCTGTGCGTTGCTGGGGCATTTTTTGAACAACCGCGCGGTGCAGGAGATTTACTTCGGGAATATGTTTGTGGCGTCTGCTCTGTTGGCTCTGCAATGGGTGGTGGCCAGGCAGAAGAAACTGCTCAGTGAAGACGAGCCGCTAAAGTCCCAACTAATGGGACAGCAAATCTTTTTCTTTCCAGCAGCGCTGGGCTCAGCCATGCTGGCTGTTCATTTCATCAATCCCCAGGCAGGTTTTTACGCCATGGCAATTGTGCTGCTCGGGCTTCGTCTGTGGCAGACGATGTGGCATCGTCGTCAGGCTACGAACCCTGCTAATCCCGCGCGCCCTTCTTCCTGATCTCAATGTTCAGCCGCTTGATTTTCTGGTTCAGCGTGGAAAGCGGGATGTGGAAGCGTTCGGCGGCATCGGTCTGGTTCCAATTGCACTTCTCCAGCATGTTGACGATCAACCGGCGTTCGCAGTCTTCTACGATTTCAAACAGTGACGCGTCCGGGCGGTGCTCAAGCATCCTGCCTTCGGAGCCGCGACCAACAATATGATCAGGGATCAGTTCAATGCCGACCACGGGGCCGTTGCAGAGCACCACGGCGCGTTCAATCACGTTCTCCAGTTCGCGAACGTTACCGGGCCAGCCGTAATCCATCAGGGGGCGTAAAGCTTCCGGCGCGATATGAATGAGGGACTTGCCGTTCTCGCGTGAAAATTTGTCCAGAAAGTGTCCGACCAGCCGGGGGACGTCTTCGCCGCGGTTGCGCAGCGGCGGCAGGTCCACGGTGATTACATTCAGTCGATAGAAAAGATCTTCGCGGAATTTACCTTCCCGCACGAGCACATGCAAATCGATATTGGTGGCTGCGATCACGCGCACATCGACCTGCAACTCATGGATTCCGCCCAGATGCATGAACTTGCGGTCCTGCAGGACGCGCAGAATTTTGGCCTGAGTTTCCATGCTCATGGTGCCAATCTCATCCAGGAAAATGGTGCCGCCGTCGGCCACCTCAAACAGCCCCTTCTTGGAAGAAACAGCGCTGGTGAACGCCCCTTTCACGTGGCCGAAGAGCGTTGACTCCAGCAGGTCCGCGGGCATGGAGCCGGTGTTGACCGGCACAAAGGGATGGTTCTTCCGCGTTGAGTTGGCGTGAATGGCCTTAGCAATAAGTTCCTTGCCGGTGCCGCTCTCACCCTGGATCAAAACAGTGGAGCGGCTGGGAGCGACCTGGCCGACCAGATCAAAAATCTTAAGCATGGAATCAGACTTGCCGATGATGTGCTCAAAGTTATAGCGCTCCTTGAGCGCGCGCTTGAGCTGCTCATTCTCTTCTTCCACACGACGGCGGACTACCGCAGCGCGCACGTCAGCCAGCAGCTTTTCGTTGTCCCAGGGCTTCTGGATGAAGTTAGTGGCGCCCTTCTGCATGGCGCGCACGGCATTGTCCAGGGTGCCATACGCGGTAATCATAATAACGGCCAACTGGGAATCGCGCGCGCGGATGTCGGCCAGAATTTCCAAGCCATTGCGATCGGGCAGAGCAAAATCGAGCAGCACCAGATCGAAGGTATGCTCGCTCAGGCGGGCCAGTCCGTCTTCGCCGGTCTCAGCGGATTCCACGCTGTAGCCCTCGAATTCAAGCAGGGTCTCCAGCGACTCGCGGATGCCAGCTTCATCATCAATAATCAGGATGGAACCGCCGTGGGAGACGTCCATCCGAGGGCGAGTTAAGACCGCGGCTTCAGACATTGACTGCCTTTCTCATTGGAAATTCCAGTTGGAACTTAGTTCCCTGGCCAGGTTGCGAGTCCACGCGAATCTTGCCGGCATGCTCTTGAATAATTCCGTAAGTTACTGACAGCCCAAGGCCCGTGCCCCGTGACTGGCCTTCACGTGGAACGTTCTTGGTGGTGAAGAACGGATCGTAAATCCTGTTGATATGCTCCGGCGCAATGCCGGCGCCGCTGTCACTGATGTTGACCTGAACGTTGTCACCGTTGGCTGTGCTGATGTGCAGCGTGCCGCCTTTGCCGGCCATGGCGTCTTTGGCATTCAGGAAAAGATTCAGGAAGACCTGCTGCAACTTGCCGGAGTTGCCGTGGATCAGCGGCAGGCCCGGGTACAGTGCAGTCTCAACCTTGATTCGAGAAGTCTTGAGCTGGTGTTCCAGCAACGTGAGCGTTTCTGTAATGATCTTGTTTAAATCGATGGCGCTGAACTCAGTCGCGCTCGTGCGAGAGAAGTTCAGCAGGTTGTTTACGATCTCAGAGGCGCGAAAGGTCTGGCGCGTAATTTTTTCCAGCAGCGGGCCAAGCTTCGCATCGCCATTGATCTGCTTGGTCAGCATCTGCGCATAACTGGAGATGACCGCCAGCGGAGTATTGACTTCATGCGCCACGCCCGCGGCCAGCAATCCGATAGACGAAAGCTTCTCTGCCTGGGTCAGCTGCGATTCCAGCTCTATTCGCTCGGTAATATCATCGACAATGATCAGGCGACCGATCACGCTAAAATTCCTGTTTACCAGCGGAGCAATGGCAACGTTTGCGATGCGCGTGTCACCTGCGCGGGTGTGGAGGCGGAACTTATAGAGGTTGTGAATGCCCGGGTTCTGGCGCACGCGGTAAAACTCTTCCATGAACTCGGCCGGGAAGACTTCACTCAGCCGCTCACTGAGCACCTGCGAACGGGGCATGGCATACATCACTTCCATCTGGGAGTTCCAGGACTCGATGCGGTCTTCCAGGTCCACGGCCAGCACGCCAACGCTGATCGATTCCACAATGTTTTCGTTGAAATCTTTCAGGCGTTCGTACTCGCTGGCTTTTTGCTCCAAGGACGCATACAGCCGGGCGTTCTGGATGGCGATCCCCATATAGCCGGCCAGGGTTTCCAGCAGTTCCACGTCCTCGCTGGACAGGAAATCGCCTGCCATGGTCTTGCCCAGGCCCATCACTGCGATTGTGCGGTTTTGCACCGTGCAGGGAATGTAGTAATTCAGGTTCAGCTTGGCGATCGTTTCGCGAGCGGTCACGCTTTCCTGGAGAGCCTTGCGCGTGTTGTCAAAGAAGATGTGTCCGGCATACTGCTCCGGACGGTCCACCACCAGGAAGCTGAGATCGAGCGAGCCGGCGTAACTGATGCCGAAAGATTTCTCCATTACGAAATCGTGGGCATTTGCGTCCGTGGCCAGGAAGATGGCGATGCGATCGACCAGCAGAGTGCGCGAGAGCCGGTCAATCACAGAGGTCAACATCGCGTGCAAATCAGTTTCAGAGCTGAGCTCACGGCCAAACTCAATCAGCGTGCGGCGATAGTCATAACGCTTGCGGTAGAAGAAGCGGTCAACCCGGACCTGAATCCAGTTCTTCAGCGGCTCGAAAATCAGCGCGGTAATAATGATCACCGCGATCAGGCCAAAGGTCCCGGTGCCCGGATATTTAGTGGTGATGGACCCGGCCAGGCTGCCGATTCCCACAAAATAAGCGACGACGATAGCGGCGGTTGCCAGCGTGTAGGCAACGCCACGCTTGAAGATGATGTCCACGTCCATCAGCCGGTAGCGGACGATGGCGTAACCCCACGTGACGGGCAGGAATACCAGCGAGAGGACGGAGATTTTCATCGCCGGCGTGGGCAATGCTCCGGCAATGTACGGCACCACATAGAAGAGCGTGTAGGGTCCGATCGCCAGCACGGTTCCGCGCGAGATCCACTTGAGCTGTTGCTGTTGCAGCGGTGTGCTGGCCTGCCGGTAGGTGCGCCATAGGATCACAGCTGCCGCGGCGAAGTACAGCGTCTGGTAAACCATCTGCAGGCGGTCCAGATCCCAGCGCAGAGACTCAGTGAATTCAAAGACGGAGACGGCTACCACTTGCATTACCAGCAGGACCGTTCCCGGCACGTAGGCAAGGGAAATGGCCCACGGATGGTTCGCCAGAAACTTCCGTGGTTTCGGGAAAGTCAGCGCAAAATGCAGGAACAATGCCGGCTGCAACAACCACGCGACAATGCTGGACCAATAAATCGCCTGGTCAAAAGCGTTCAGCTTGCCGGTGTAATGAAATGAATACAGGACAAAGGAAACCAGGCAGAACACGTAGAAATGCGTGGATTTGGGTGCTGTCCAGCGCCGGAATAACACATACAAGCCAATGCTCAGATAAATAAGGGCAATCAGTCTTTGACCGAGATTCAACGAGTTATCGGCTGGAACCGGGATGACCGGTCCCACTTCCACGTTGACGCCCTGACGGTCAAGAAGATAGGTTGCGCGGGAGTACACGCCGCTGCGGTAAAGAAGCTTGTCGAACTCAATGATGTTTTTTATGGACCGATCTTTGGGAAGGCCATTAACCCGCAGCACCCGGTCGCCAACCTTGATTCCCGCTTTATCGCCAGGACCGTTGGGGACGATTCCCCTGGCCACGAGGAATCCAGAATGCTCTTTCCACCACACGCCGTCAGTGGTGGTGATGTATTGGGACTCTTTTTGCCAGTTGATAATGGCAAAAACGACAGTGGTTGCCGTCAACAACGCCAGCACGATGGCAGAAAACCGGACTAGGGAATCCTTTCGCATCCGCTGCTCCCCAAACCTCTCCACCCCTGGCCTGAGATTCGAAGGCGCTGGGATTGGATTAGATTGAAGCAAGTCAGATGCCATATGATTTCCTGACGGCAGCAGTAAGGGTTTTGTTTGCCTAAACTTACAAAATTATAAATGTCTTGGTGTATAAAGGCTACCGAAATTGGAATTTCCATGTGAATTTTTGTATTTCCCGATTTTTGGGGGAAATGAACTTCGAATTTGGAAGAAAACCTTAGAAAGTGCTGGACTTTATTGAATAAGCCCGCAATCAGAAGCGACGGAAGCGATAACATCCCATTTGAGTGCCTGAAACGGAAAAACCAGTTGTCTCAGGAGCGAATGCAGATCAACAAACTTACAGCGGAACTTGATGGGCAACAACTCCACTACCTTCGTGCGGGGTCTGGGCCGCCGTTACTGTTACTGCATGGGTTGCTGGGCGGATCATTCTGCTGGCGCATGAATATAGAAGCGTTTTCCCGGCAGCACACCGTTTTCGCGGTTGATCTACCCGGTCTTGGCGAAAGCGATGCGCCACGACAACTGGACTGCTCAATGGCGGCGCAGGCGTCCCGCGTTTCGTCCCTAATAGATCAGCTGAATCTGGAAAAAGTGGATGTGGTTGGTTGTTCCTGGGGTGGAGCGATCGCAATGTTTCTTGCCGCCCAGAGCGAACGAGTGCGCCGTCTGGTGCTGGCAGCGCCGGTCAACCCATGGTCAACTCTGGGGGCGGGACGTATACGCTTTTTGAACGGGCGATTGGGGAGAACGCTGCTGCGGATGGCTTGGCCTGTTTCCGGGCCGCTGCATCGCACTGTGCTGAAACGGATGTATGGCGATCCTCGGCGTGTACCCGCGGGATCCATCGAGGGATACTCATCCCTGGCGATGCGACCAGGAAGGGTGCATAACATTCTGAACACTTTGCGCAGCTGGGATAAGGACGTGAACTCATTGCGGGGTGCAATCTCCCGAATCAACGTTCCGTCCCTGTTGATTTGGGGAACCCGTGATGGGGCCGTGGACCTGCGTTCTTGTGAAGCTCTCGGCCGGGCGTTGCCCCGGTGTGAACTCGCGCTGATTGAAGGCGCGGGGCACTTGCCGTTTGAAGAAATGCCTGACGAATTTAACCGGTTGGTGCTGGATTTTGTGGACCGACCCTGACTGCCTCCGTGCCGGCACTATCCTGAAAGCACTTTAGGCACTACCCGGATTTTCCCTGGTTGTGCCACACTAATGCCAGGAAACAAGAGCCAGTAATGCGTGAATACCTAAAGTCGGTATGGGATAGCGTTGATCGCGAAGCGTGGCAGCGGTTTTTTATGGCCGTAGCCGGGCTGGGACTGGCGTTTGCGGCGGCAGTGTTTTCGTCTGTGGCGCGGGAGAGCGGCAACACGCTGGCCACAGCCATTTTTGCCATCTCGGCTTTGTTTCTGGCACTCATTGTCGGTCTGCTGACGGTGCCTTTTCTGGCGCGCCGCGTGGCTGCCGCCCGCATGAAAGACGCCTTTGACTACGAATTAACGCGCGAAGGCATGGCTTATCTGGGCGTCTCGCTGGTGATCGGAATAGCCGCGCTCAACACGGCGAATAACCTTCTGTTTATCGTGCTGGCGGCGATGCTCGCCGCGATTGTGGTTTCCGGCATCGCTTCAGCAGCAGTGCTGAGGCGACTGGAACTGGATGTGATCGTTCCCAAGAACGCCTTTGCCAAAGTGCCGGTGCAGTTGCGCGTCAACCTTATCAATCCCCGACTCTGGATGCCGGCGTTCTCCGTGAAAGTGTTCAGCCCGGTGGATAAAAAGAAGCAACGCCGCAGCTGGGAGTGGAACAAGACCGAGTTTGTGTTTCCAAAACAGAAGCGCTGGCTGCGGCTGCCGGACTACACGCTGCATCGGAAGAGTCCGCCGCCGTGGCAGGCCCGCATCCTGACGCGGCCGGTCTATTTCACCTTTGTCGCTCCCCGAAGCACGGCCGGTACTGAACTGGAAGTGGCCTTTCCGCGCCGCGGCCATTACTCCCAGGAAGGATTCAGCGTTGCTACGCGCTTTCCTTTCTCATTTCTTATCAAGAGCCGCAAAGTTACCCTGGAGCGCGATCTGGTGGTCTATCCTTCGCTGCTCGAGCCCGACGATTTTCTTGACGTCCTGCCGATGATTACAGGAGACTTCGCTTCCTTCATGCGCGGACGCGGCACCGAACTCTATCGCATCCGCGAAGCCACTCCCCAGGACCCGGGCCGCTTTGTGGACTGGAAAGCCACCGCCAAGACCGGCAAGCTCAAAGTGCGTGAGTTCACCCGTGAAGACGAGCGCCGCCTGCGCCTGGTGTTTGATAATCCTGAGCCTGGCCGCGTTTCGATGCCGGCGTATGAGAGAGCTGTCTCCATGGCCGCTTCGCTGGCCTGCCACTTCAACACGGAAAATATCGATCTCTCTTACGCCGGCTCTTGTTACGACGGCGGCCTTCGCCTGGCCGACTATCTGAGCTTCCTGGCTATCGTCCAGCCTGACAGCCGCGATCCCCAGTTTCTTGACGCGCTTCCAGTTTCCCAGGATTACAACGTGATTCTGACCTCGCGGCAGCCCGGCAGCCTGCCCAGTGCTCTTTGGCACAGCTCTTACGTCATTTATATGTAGCCATATGTGGCGCAACGTGTGGCGCGGCCATGCCTAGTAACTATTCCCGGACCAGGACGCCTCAGACAAATTCCGCGTTGAAGTGGTTATTGATTCTTAATCAGAGAAGGCTTCTGAATCAGCACTATTTGGAGTGCAGGGGCAACTATAAGAAAATTGGAAGTAAGTCCCATTGAAAACTAGCGATAGGGACGGAGAAATTGTGCGGCGAGCTGACGCGGTCTTATTTGGGAGTGGTAACGGCGGGCATTACATCGCAGAACCAGAAACCATCGCGTTCGACTTTTTCGCCGGTTACGATTGCAATTTCCTGGTTAAACATCGGTCCTGCATACACAAAGGAATGGAACTCGCCGTTTTCGCCACAGGGATCCGCTCCCGTTGGAAGATCACGAAGCAATGACTGGTCGAAGTCGCGTCCGATGAACGAGGAAGGCAATTGCTTAGGATCGACACAGATAAGTCTTGCACGTAGTCCGGCCCTGATCATCTCCTGCGCCAGTGTCGAAGTGGGAATGCCCCAGACCGGGAACAGCGGCTCCAGTCCCGTGTCTTTCAACTGGCGCTCACGGTAGGCCCTTACGTCTGTGAGAAAGAGATCGCCAAAAGCGATAGCGCCTATGCCCTGGGCAAGCGCCTGGTCGCAGACCTGTTTCATGGCCGATTCATAGTCGGCATTGGAGCAGGGCCAGGGAATCGGCGCTGCGATCAACGGAAGCCCGGCTGCTTCTGCTTGCAGTTCCACCAAAGCCCGCCGCGTGCTGTGCATGGCAACACGATCAAACGCGGCATTAAACGTAGTCATCAGGCCAGTGATCTCATACTCGCCCTGTTGACGCAGCATGTGCAACGCCCACGCGCTGTCTTTGCCGCTGCTCCACGAAAGCAATATTTTCTTTTTCACGCAGTAAACCTAACACGGAGGAACGGAGACACGGAGGAAAGATGGTTTTTCCTTCGGAAATTGATGCGCACAGGATAACTGCACGCGGTCTGGCTTGACGGCAGGCAACAGCTTGAGCGTTCACGTCTTTAATCTGATATCGGTTTGCGGGAATCTGGGTTTTCTCCGCGCCTCAGTGTCTCCATGGTAGATTTAAAAGCGTAATGTCCGCGCCCAACTCAAGATTTGTCCGCGCCTGCCGCTGTGAACCTGTCGATGTAACGCCCATCTGGCTCATGCGCCAGGCCGGCCGCTACATGGCTGAATATCGCGCAGTGCGCAAGACCCATTCCATCCTGGAGATCTGCAAAACCCCGGAAATTGCGGCTGAAGTCACCATCACCGCCGCGGAAAAGCTGGATGTGGACGCGGCCATTATCTTTGCTGATCTGCTCCTGCCACTGGAAGTTATGGGGATGCCGTTTCGTTTTGAGGCGGGTGAAGGCCCGGTCATCGAACGCCCCCTGCGCGCACCGAAAGACATAGACGCGCTGGTTACCAACCGCGCTGCCGAACTCGGCTATGTCGCGGAATCCGTCAGCCGAGTGGTCAAGCATTTTCGTGACAAGCTGCCGGTCATCGGTTTTTGCGGCGCGCCTTTCACCCTGGCCAGCTACATGATTGAAGGCGGGGGCTCCCGCAGTTACATCCATACAAAAAAGATGATGTACATGGAAAGCTCTGCCTGGCGGATGTTGATGCGCAAACTGGTGGACGTGCTGGCGGCATACGCTGCGGAGCAGGTCACTGCCGGCGCGGACGTGCTGCAGATTTTTGATAGCTGGGTGGGCTGCCTGAGCGTGGAAGATTATCGTCAATATGTACTTCCGTTCACCACGGACCTGGTACAGCGATTGAAGAAGACTGGTGTGCCGATCATCTATTTCGGCACCGATACCGCGACGCTGCTGCCTGCCATGAAAGAAACCGGCGCGCAGGTAATGGGTGTGGACTGGCGCTTCCCGCTTGATCAGGCCTGGAGCAGCCTTAAGTTTCAGGGCGCGGTGCAGGGAAATCTCGATCCTGTGCTGCTGTTTGCCGGGCAGAAAGAACTGCGCGCCCGTACTGACGCCATCCTGCGCCAGGCGGCGGGGCGTCCCGGCCATATCTTCAATTTAGGGCATGGAATTTTGCCGGAAACGCCGGTGGAAAATGTTCGCGCGCTCGTAAATTTTGTTAGAGAATTGAGCTCAGCATATTCCGCTGGAGCGGCCCCATGAGCTGTACTGAATGAGCGGTCCAAAATCAGCCATCCTGCTTCTTGCCCACGGCAGTCCTGAGTCGCCTGCCGATATTCCCGAATTCATGAAACATATCACCGGCGGCCGGCTGGTGTCGGACGCGGTGATGAAGGAAGTCACGCACCGCTATTCGCTCATCGGCAAATCACCGTTAACCGAAATCACCATGCGCCAGGCGGAGGCGCTGCAAGCCAGACTTGGCCTTCCCGTGTATGTTGGCATGCGCAACTGGAAACCATTCATCAGTGACGCCGTGCGGCAGATCGTTGGCGCGGGTCTTGAAAAGGTAGTGGCTATTTGCCTGGCGCCGCAAAATTCTTCTACCAGCGTGGGACTTTATAGCAAGGTGCTTGCCGACGAGCGCAAGCCCGGCATAGCGGTGCAGTTTGTGGAATCATGGCATGACCATCCTCTGCTGATACAGGCCTTTGCGGAACGACTGGAGCCGGTCTGGCGACAAGCCAGTGCAGAAATCGGCAGCCCGATGCCGGTGATCTTTACCGCGCACAGCGTGCCTATGCGCACCATTCAAGCGGGCGATCCTTATGAGAAACAAGTCAAGGAAACTGCGCAGCTTGTAGGCCGCCAGATCGCCGGACTCACGCCGGAGTTGCAGCATTTTGCTTTTCAAAGCCAGGGGATGACCGGCGGTCCGTGGCTGGGGCCAACAGTGGAAAGTGCGATGCTCGAAATGAAGAAGCAGGGTCACAACGGCGTGGTGATTGCTCCAATCGGGTTCGTCTGCGATCACGTTGAAGTGCTCTACGATATCGATATCAGCTTCCGCCAGTTTGCCACTGAACAGGGACTCAAGTTATGGCGGCCTGAGTCGCTGAATACTTCGCCCACGTTCGTCGCGGCACTGGCCAAACTGGCGGCCACGCGCATGGCGCTGGCTTCAGGGATTGTCTCGCTGGCATGAAGAGAATCGCCATCATCGGCGGCGGTATCGCGGGGCTGAGTGCGGCTTTCTATCTGGAGAAAGCGCGGCGAGCAGGCGCGGACCTGCAATGGGCATTGTTCGAAAAATCTGACCGCCTCGGCGGCGTCATCCAGACTGAGCGCCATGACGGCTTTGTGATTGAAGCCGGTCCGGATTCGTTCCTCAGCATTAAACCTGACGCCTCGCGCCTGTGCAAGGAACTAGGTATCGCCGATCAACTCATCACTTCCAACGACGCCAGCCGCAAAACTTACATCCTGGTTAAAGGGCAACTCGTATCCATCCCGCAGGGACTGGAATTCATGGTGCCAACGCGCATCTGGCCTATGGCTACCACACCGCTGTTTTCCTTCAAGACAAAATTGCGCATGGCAGCGGAATTGTTTTCTTCAGCGCGAGAGGATGCAGCCGACGAATCCGTGGGCGATTTTGTGCGCCGCCATTTTGGCCAGGAGATGGTCGATCGCGTCGCCGAGCCGCTGCTCGCAGGTGTTTACGGCGGCAACGCTGAACGTCTTAGCATTCGAGCCGTGCTGCCACGCTTTGCTGAGATGGAACGTCAGCACGGTAGCCTGGTGCGCGCGACGTTGAGAGGCAAAGCGCAGTCCAAAGCTGGGCCCGGGACTAAACCTCAGCCGCTGTTTACGTCGTTGAAAAATGGCATGCAGCAGATGGTGGAAGCGCTGGCGGCCGCGGTTCCACCGGCCTCGATTCGCTTGCGCCAGCAAAACATGACGCTGCGCCAGGTGAATGATGACTGGCAGATTGAAAGCGCCGGCATCAACGAACGGTTTCAAGCGGTGCTGCTGGCAGTGCCAGCGCCCGCGGCAGCAGGACTTTTGCGGCAGTTCCACCCTTCGTTGATTGAAGGACTGGCCGGAATAGAGTACACATCCACCGCAGCGGTTGCGCTGGCGTATGACCAGGCCGATCTGCCTCCCGGGCACGGTTTCCTGGTGCCACGATCAGAAAGCCGCAAACTGATGGCCTGCACCTTCGTCCACAAAAAATTTTCGCATCGCGCGCCCGGCGATATGAAGTTGCTGCGTTGCTTCTTTTCCAGTTCCCGCATGCCTGACCTGCTTACCCACAGCGACGAAGCCTTGCAACAATTTGCGCGCCAGGAACTGAAAGATATTTTTGGGCTGACGGCCGCGCCCAGATTCGCGCGTACATTTCGCTGGGAACGTGCCATGGCGCAGTATGAAACCGGTCACCTGGACCGCGTGGCCGGGATGGAGAAGATCATCGCGGCCATGCCGGGTTTCCATATCATCGGAAATTCGTTTCACGGAATCGGCGTGCCCGATTGCATCAAGTCCGCGCGCATGGCGGTGGAGCAGATTACTTCAGTCGCTTCCCAACCCGCTGTGGTTTAGTCCTAACTGCTTTTGCCGACGGCTTGGCCCGTAACGATTTACCCTTGGCAGGTTTGCCAACGGGCTTCGCCTGCAAGTAGGCCTGCGTCTTCTTCGGCAGTTTTTCCAGAATCATTCGATAGGAATCCTGGATTAACTCTTTGATCTCAGGCTGGCGTAGCGCATTCATGTCGAGCATCGCAACCCAGTGGTTGCGGGCCATGTAAGGCGCTGGAATGATTCCGCCAATTTCTACTAATTCGGCAAACTTTTCCGGCGAGCACTTGAAGGCGATCTTCGTCGGACTCATGCCAGGTTCAAGGTTCGCGACGCAAAACATTTTTCCGGCAATGCGGAAGAGCAGGTCATGCTCCCACTGCACATCTTCGGTGGCGTTGGGCAGGGACAGGCAGAAAGCGCGCACCCAGTCGAGGTAAGAAGGCATGGGAAAAATATAGCGGGACAATGGGCCTTGAGCAACTTGCGCTGTGTTTTGAAATATCTAGCTTGCCACACCAAGCAGTGCACTCACGATCTGCGCTTCTTCGGCGGAGGACAGAATGGTGCGCAGGTCGATAAGCACGCGGCCTTCTTCTACGCGAGTTACAATCGGCGGATTATTGTGCCGGAGGCGTGCGGCGAGTTCGTCGGCGCTTAGTTGCTCCGCAGTTACAGCCAGCAGGAAAGTGGGCAGAGAAGAGGTTGGGGCGGAACCGCCTCCCACCAGGGATTCGCCGACGATGATTGCGGTCTGCAAATGCGAGGCCCCGCTCAGCTGTGCTTGCAGCGTTTCGGCGCGGGCGCGAATGTCCGCCGCCGAAAGGCGCATCATGCGGGCGAATGGAATGGCATCATGGTTCTGGCGTATGTATTCCATCAGCGTACCTTCCAGCGCCGCGTAGGTCAGTTTGTCCACGCGCAGAGCGCGGAAGAGCGGGTTTGATCGCACGCGTTTAATCAGAGCTTCACGTCCGCTGAGCAGGCCGGCCTGCGGACCGCCCAGCATTTTGTCACCGCTATAAGTAATAAGATCGGCGCCGGCGCGAAGGCTGTCCATCACGCCGCTCTCGTTCACGCCCAGCCCGCGCAAGGCAATCATGGCGCCGCCGCCCAGATCTTCCATCACAGGGATGTTGTGTTTGCGCCCCAGAGCGGCCAGCTCTTCCAGAGTCGGCTGCTCGGTAAATCCGATGATGGCAAAGTTGGAACGATGCACGCGCAGCAACAGGCGCGTTTTTTCAGTGATGGCATTTTCGTAGTCGGCCAGGCGCGTGCGATTCGTGGTTCCAACTTCGCGCAGCACCGCCCCCGACTTGGCCATCACGTCCGGCACACGGAATGATCCGCCAATTTCCACCAGCTCGCCGCGCGAGACAATGACCTCGCCGCCTTCAGCCAGCGTATTCAACGCGAGCATGACCGCGGCCGCGCAGTTATTGACCACGACCGTCCGAATGCCGCTTACGCCCTCCTGGTTGAGCAGCCGGGAGAACAGACGCTCCACGTGGACATCGCGTTTGCCGCGCTCGCCGGCGGCAATATCAAACTCAAGATTTGAATAGCCGCCCGCGACTTCTGTGATGCGCCTGATTGCCGACTCGGCAAGCGGAGCGCGCCCAAGATTCGTATGCAAGATCACGCCCGTGGCGTTAATAACCGGCTTGAGGGAAAATTCCATCGCGCTGCTTAAGTGGCGGGCGATGGCCTGTGGTAAGTACGCCGCGGCAAGTCCAACGGCCTGTTGTGTCGCCAGAGTGCCCGAGTTGATTTCATCCCGCACGCTGGCCAGAACGGAGCGGATGGATTCGGTCACTGCGGGCTGACCTTCGCGAGCCAACAGCTCAGCGAGCGCAGCGCTTTTCAGCAGCTCGTCCACTGAGGGAAGGAGGCGGTAAAGATCGGATTTGGGGACTGTCGTCACTTTTTCTTTCCGCGAGGGAACTTTTGTTGTCTTGAAGTTACAGCTTTTCACATTTTCGCAAATCAGTTGCGAATGTAAAAGATGCAAATGGTACGAAATGCTGGTTTGCAAAATATTGGGCCGAAACATCTCTATAGATGATAGGGTTCCCTCGCTTCGCTTCGGGATTACAGCAAAAATCATCCCACTTCCACCAGCCCATAGCGCCTCTGCCAATGTTGCCGGAGATGCTGCATTACGCGCTGGCGATCTTCTATCGTGACTTCCGGATCTTTTTCTTCCACCAGCTTTGCTGCTTCCACTTTGGCCAGCTCCAGCAAATTTCGATCGCGCAGGATGTTGGCGATGCGCAGCCCGGGCATGCCCGCCTGCTTGGTGCCGAAGAATTCACCGGGGCCGCGCAATTCCAGGTCAAGCTCGGCGATTTCGAAGCCGTCCTGTGTGCGCACCATTTCGTTGAGGCGGCGCTCGGCGTCAGGTGACACCTTCCCGCCGGTCATCAGTACACAGTAGGACTTGGCCGCGCCGCGTCCGATGCGTCCGCGTAGCTGGTGGAGTTGGGAAAGCCCAAAGCGCTCCGCGTGTTCCACCACCATTACCGTTGCGTTGGGCACGTCCACACCGACTTCGATCACCGTGGTCGAAACCAGAACATCAATCTCACCGGCCTTGAAGCGGCGCATGGCGCTTTCTTTTTCTTCCGGGCTCAGCCGGCCATGCAGCAGACCGACGCGCAAGTCCTTAAAAACTTTCTTGCGCAGGTCGTCATACATATGCAGCGCGGCCTTCAGGCCTGTTTTTGAGCGAGCTCCTGCCGGCTCGGCGGCAAATTCCATTTCCTGCTGCTCCGCCGGAGCGCCCTCAATCACGGGATAGACGATATACGCCTGTCGTCCCATCCTGGCTTGTTTGCGCACAAAGTCCCAGACCTCGTCGGCACGCTGGTCGGATATTTTGCGCGTGGTGATAGGCGTGCGTCCGGGAGGCATTTCATCGAGTATGCTGGTGTCGAGATCGCCATAGAGCGTCAGGGCCAGCGTGCGCGGGATGGGCGTAGCCGTCATAACGAGCGTGTCGGGCTCGGCATCGCCCTTTTTCATGAGCTTGAACCGCTGCATCACGCCAAAGCGGTGCTGCTCATCGACGATGACCAGACCCAGTTTGTTGAACTCCACTTTTTCCTGGATTAAGGCATGCGTGCCGATGACCAGGTGCACATCTCCGCGCGCGATGTGGCGGCGGGCGCTGCGCTTGAGGTCTTCATCGAGAGAACCGGTAAGCAGCAGGATGCGATAGCCGGCCACGTCTTCCAGAATGCGACGCGCGGAGAAATAATGCTGCGTGGCCAGGATTTCCGTGGGCGCCATCAATGCCACCTGATAGCCATTTTCAATTGCGATGACGGCCGCCTGCAATGCGACAATCGTTTTGCCCGAGCCTACGTCCCCTTGAAGCAGCCGGCGCATGGGAGAAGGCTGCTGCATGTCCTGGGCAATTTCTCCCAGCACGCGCTTCTGCGCGCCCGTGGGCTTGAAGGGTAGAGTTTTCTTGAGCGCCTGGCGAACCAAATCTGTGAGCGCGAACGGAATGCCGGGACGCTCGCGCATTTTGCGCCGCTTCAATTCCAGTCCTACTTCCAGAAAGAACAGCTCCTCAAAAATCAGACGCTTGTGCGCCGGAGTGCTGTGATTTTGGAGATCGGCAAAAGCTTCGCCTTCAGGCGGGAAATGTACCTGCGCAAAGGCTGGCCGGCGGTCGAGCAATTTCAGTCGCCGGGAAATTGCCGGCGGAATGCCGTCGGAAATGTCTGCCGCCAGATTTTCCAGAGCGCCATGGATGATGCGCCGGAACCAGCGCGACGTAAGTTTGGCGTTGGCTGCCGACTCATAGATCGGCACAATGCGGCCGACCTCGAGCGATTCAATGTCCTTGGCGCTCTCCAGGCCAAGCTCGCCCTCGCCGCCACCGTCCAGAAGTTCAAACTGCGGCTGGTTGATCTGCAGACCGCGGCTCTTCCAACCTTCTTCCACCTTGCCATAGAGCGCCACGAGCTGGCCGGGCTTGAAGCGGTCGCGCAGATATTCACCGTGGAACCAGATGCATTTCAGGGTGGAACGTCCCTGGCCGGCAACCAGCTCAAAAATGGGCATGCCGTTGCGCGTGCGAAAGACGGCGGAGTTGCGGACCTCGGCGATGACGGTGGCCATTTCTCCGGCGCGCAGTTCACCTATCCCGCGCGGATTCAGGCGGTCTTCATAGCGGAAAGGCAGATAATAGAGCAGATCTTCGACGGTGGCAATTTGCTTCTGCGCCAGCCATTCGGCAATGCGCGGGCCAACGCCTTTCACGAATTTGACTTCCGTCTGAAGATCCAACATTTCTGCCGCTTCGCTCCAAAACGCTCATGTAGGCTCGATTCCCCACCGAGTCACCAGCCCTGTTATCTGTCCTTCGGCGCGCGAGTCCGCCCTCGCGCCCGACTGAGTCGATAATACTTGAGTCGCGCTAAAAGACTACGACACCTAAGAAATTCCTTATCTGGTTGATTGTTCTAATAAGCTTCTTACCCACGTGATAGGCTTTAGCTAATTTTCAAGGAACCGGTACCATATCTAAGGCTCCCACTGAGCGGGGCATGGAAACAAAAGACAAAGACGAAGGTCCTGCCAAACATGGCGGTATTCTGCGAAGCCCCTCTCTACCGGGATACGCAGTGGCACTGTTGCTCTCCGGGCTGGCTCTCGCCATCGACCTGCTTTTCCCTAATTTCAGTTCAAAAAGCCCGTTCTCTTCCTTCTACCTTTCGATCGGTATTTCGGCCTGGTTCGGTGGCTTCCGGGCGGGACTGCTGGCGACTGCGGCCGCACTCTTACTAGTTGATTACTATGTCATTCCACTGCGTGGGTTTTCAGCCGATCATGATGCCTTGATCAGGACGATCCTTGTCGGATTGACGATGGTCGTATTTTCCTGGCTCATCGATAACCGTGCCCGCACGCGGCAACGGATTGAAGTTCAGCACGAACGGGCGGCAAGCCAGCAGCGCCGCTTCCAGGCGATGTTATCCAGCGCGGCACGCATTGCCGGCCTGGGTTGCTGGAAACACGACATTGTCCATGATCGTTTGGAGTGGGACGACGAAACCCTTCGTATTTTTGGAATTGCGCGGGAAGCCTTTGGCGGGAATGCCGCCGCGTTTTTCGCGCTCGTGCATCCTGGAGACCGCGAAGAACTGCGAGCCATACAAAGCAGAGCCCTGGCGAGCCACGGAATCGTGGAAATGGAGTACCGCATTCTCCGTTCTGACGGCAGCGTGCGCAGGATTCACGATCGCGGCCAAGTGACCCAGCACGAAAATGGGAAAGCCGTGCAGAGCACCGGAATGGTGATGGACATTACCGAACGCAAACAGGCTGAAGATGCCCTCCGGGCCAGCGAAGAGCGATGGCGAGCGATCTTTGAGAATTCGGCCGTAGGGATAGCTCTGGCGGACGAAAGTGGCCTCTTAACGCTGACCAATCGCGCCTATCAGAAGATGGTCGGGTACACGGATCAAGAGCTGCGCTCAATGTCCTACGTTGACTTAACCTACGAAGACGACCGCACCGCCAACCTGGAACTGAGCGAGCAATTGTGGCAGGGCCAGGTGCAGCAGTTCCAGCATGAGAAACGCTACCGCCGCAAGGACGGCAAGCTGATCTGGGTAAGGAACACGGTTTCTCTGTCGCCGGTTACAGAAAGAACCTCGCGGTTCGGCATGGCGATCGTCGAAGACATCACAGAGAGACGCTCGCTGGAAGAACAAGTCCGCCAGTCACAGAGAATGGAAGCTGTGGGCCGGCTGGCCGGTGGCGTTGCCCATGACTTCAACAACATGCTGGGAGTGATCCTGGGGCATTGCCCAGCCCTGGAAGAGAGGGTTCCGGTCGACACTCCTGGGTGGCAAAGTGTGCAGCAGATCAAGAAGGCGGCCACGCGCTCAGCCGAACTGACGCGCCAGCTTCTGGCGTTCAGCCGCAAGCAGATCCTGTTGCCGAGGGTGCTCGATCTCAACGTCGCAATCGCCGACTTGGTCAGCATGCTGCAAAGCCTTGTTGGCGACGACGTTCATCTGATAGTCCGTCCGGGCAAGAACCTGGGCTACGTGAAAGCTGATCAGGGGCAGATCGGGCAGGTGGTAATGAATCTGGTAGTGAACGCACGCGACGCGATGCCGCGTGGGGGGCACGTGGTGGTTGCCACCGAAAACGTGGTTCTTAATGGCCAGCCGGCCGCGAAGGGTTTTGCCATGGCAGCGGGACCCTACATCATGCTTTCTATCTCCGATAGTGGATGCGGGATTGAGACGGATACGTTGAACCACATATTCGAGCCCTTTTTCACAACGAAGGGAGAGGGGAAAGGAACCGGCCTGGGCCTAGCCACTGTTTACGGGATCGTCAAGCAGAGTGACGGTTATATTGTCGCGGAAAGCCAGCGGGGCAAAGGCACAACATTCAAGATCTACCTGCCACGAACGGCGGACGAACTTGAAAACACTGGCGTAGAGCGCCAGGAATCCAGTGCTGACGGCGGCGAGGAGACCATACTGCTGGCTGAAGATGAGCCCATGCTATGCGAGATTGTACGGTTCCAGCTGGAAAACGCCGGTTATACCGTGCTGGAAGCACATGACGGAAGAGAAGCGCTGGCCGTGGCGCAGAACCATCGCGGGACAATCGATCTTCTGTTGACCGACGTCTTGATGACGGGAGGGACGAATGGTCTGGAACTTGCGGCTCATCTTAGCCCGACCCGGCCTGCACTGAAAGTGCTTTACATGACGGGTTATACGGCGGATGTGATCGATGCCAAAGGCCTGACCAACTTGCAGGACAAGGTGCTGCAAAAACCTTTCACCGCGGTTTCTTTGCGAAAAAAAATCAGGGAAGTCCTGGCAGCAAAATAACAAACATAGGGGCTCGGCCGGAAACATCTGTTGACTTCCGGTCTAGCCTCTGGCGGACTTACGCTTGGCCACATGTTTCCTGGGCCGGCCCGAACCTTGTTCTGAACCGAAGAACTGCGGCAAGCTGAACTGGTCAATATGAAAGGTGAATTTATTGGTGCAGGAAGGGCACGATGTTTCGTGGGTCCCCTCGCTCACCTGGCCCGGCGCAACATCAAACGAACGCAGGCACTTGGGGCAGGTAACGATGATCTGTCCGGAACCATTGAGCGCGATCCAGATAGGAGAGATATTGCGCTTGCCCGGCACGGGACGCTCCGGCGCCTTGCGCACCAGTTCCCTCACTCTGCCCAGCAGGTCAGGGATGGAGTAGTCGCCCTTTTGGAAAAAGGCATCAGCCAGAAGGCCGTCAGGCACGTTGTCCGTAACGTACTCGCCGCTCAGCGCGATGGTGGGAATCTGGGGAAAGCGGTTCCGCACCACGGCAAGAAATTCGAAGCCAGACATATTGGGCATGCGCAAATCGGAAATAATAAGGTCAGGCAGCGCTTCATCCAGGGCATGCAAACCTTCCAAGCCGTCCGCTGCAGTAAGAACTTCATAGCCCGCAGCCTCAAGCACGGCAGCGCCGGTTACACGTACGGGAGGTTCGTCATCGACAAAAAGGACACGAAAGCGGAAAGTGGGCATAATGGGTCCCCTAAAACGTAACTGCGCTGGTTTGGCGGGTGTACTGACTGCCATTAAGTATAGCAGCTACGCTGGTTGGTTGGCCTGCGGCTCTGTTGTTTACGGGAAGGACTCAGCCTAAACTGGTGGAGAAAAACAAACGGTGCTGGTCGATGAAAAAACGCCTAATAGAAATCAGCTGTGCGGCCCTGTTGGCGCTTTCTTGCGCGACAACCTACGCTCAACGGCAGGATCCAGCCGCAAGCGCGCCTGCGCCGGCACGGAGCTCGCCGACTCCGGCCGCTGAGGCTTCGCCAACGCCGGCGGCGACCCAGCCTTCGGCGCCACCTCAGCAAGGCGCAGTTGAAAGCGACGCCACGCAGTTCCCGCCAACCAGCGATCCCAAAGAGATAGTGCGCAGATCCATGGAGATTGACCGGCGGACATTGGAACTGGCAAGAAATTACACCTGCCAGCAGCGTGAAGTGGTGAAACACCTGGACAAGCACGGGGACGTGAAGTCCACTGAGGTCAAGACCTTCGACATCAGCTTCTATTATGGCGAAGAATACTCCCGGCTGATCATGGTGGATGACAAGCCTCTCGATGATAAGCAGAAGAAGAAAGAAGACGAGAAGCTGGAAAAATTTTTGGCCAAATACCGCAATGAGAGTGAAGAGGACCGGCAGAAGCGTCGTGACAAGGAAAAGAAAGATCGGCAGGAAAGCCGCGCGTATCGCCTGGATGTGGCCAACGCCTATGACTTCCGTATTGTGGGTGAAGAAGAACTGGAAGGCGTCAATACATGGGTGATCGAAGCAACGCCGCGCAAGGATTTCAAGCCCACGCAGCCGCATGCCGACATGCTGAAGAAAATCAAAGGCAAGATGTGGATCGACAAGAAAGAGTACAACTGGATACGCGTGGAAGCGGAAGCCACGGACACGATTTCTTTCGGCCTGTTCCTGTTCCGGATACACCCAGGCTCGCGCTTCAATTTTCAGCAGCTGCATTTGAATAATGAAGTGTGGCTGCTGCGGCACTTATATCTCAATGGCGGAGCACGGATCGCGCTGCTGAAGAATGAGGCGATCGAGCAGGAAGATACATTTTTCAACTACAAGAAGTTCAGTTCCACCATCACGATTTTGCCCGGAGTGAGGGAAGTGCCGGCGCAAGAGAGGCCAAAATAGCGCCCGCAAACGGTACCAATCCTGCCACCCTGATTCTTCCCTTGAGTGCGATACAGAACATACAGCGACACCCTTCGGCGCATATGATTGGAATACAACTTCATACGCACGCAGGCCAATCCCTTGCGCGTTGAGGTGCAGGTCTTGAAAAGGACCGTGCGATCAGTGCGAAGGAGCTTCATGGCTGCTGCATCCGAATCACGAAACGTATACAAAAATCGAATTCTGGCATCCTTGCCGAGGGCGGAAATTTCCCGTCTTGCACGGCACTTGTCGCCGCTGGATCTCCCGTCAGGAAAGACATTGATGGACCCTGGACAAGAGACCACGTATGCGTATTTTCTGGAAACCGGCCTGGCTTCAGTGGTGGTTGCGATGGCTGACGGAAACATGGTTGAAACGGGAGTCACCGGCAATGACGGACTGGTGGGATTTCCTGCGCTTTTGGGCACTAAAACAACGCCCACACGGACATTCATGCAGATACCTGGGAAAGGTTTCAAAATCAAGGCCCAGCACCTTATCGATGAGTTTGAAAGATCCTCGACTCTACGGAAAAAAGTCAACCGGTATTTCCACGCCCATCTAGTGCTCACAGGGCAGACAGCCGCCTGCAATCGTCTGCATGACATTGCCGAAAGACTGGCGCGCTGGCTGCTGATGTGCCATGACCGCATGGAGGCCGATACCTTCACCATCACGCATGAATTTCTGGGCCACATGCTGGGAACACCGCGCTCCACCGTAACCCTGGCTGCGGGAATTCTGCATAAGTCAGGACTGATTGATTATTCCCGCGGGAAAGTTGTAATCCGTGACCGGAGGGGCCTGGAGAAGGCGGCCTGCGAGTGTTACCAGACGATCAAGAATGAATTTGACCGGCTCGGCATCTCTACTGCCTGAAATCCAATGTGCGCCGCCAGGTCTTGCGTGGTGGCATGCACTCTGCATAAGAAGTCTTTAAGCAAAGAAGCTGCAAAGATAAATCCTTCGGTGGAAAGCGATCTTTGTGAGAGAACTCTTATTGTTTCTTGACGCTCGAAGCTATTTTCATTGAGACTCGGGCATCCGTATTGTGTCAGACAGACCGCCGCGCAAAAATGTTCTATTTTGGACACATCGTGGCTGTGTTCCCATACCCCGTTACTCCGTCGTAATCGTTAACTAGATCGCCTCCATCCAATGGGAGTGCCAATGACTAACTACTCCGCCTGGCCTGATCAGCAAAAGAAAACTATTTTGTGTGTGGATGATGAGCCGCTGGTATTGACATCGTGGGCGGAACTGATCGCCAGCGCGGGATACATTGTGTTGACTGCACGGAGCGGAGCAGAGGCGCTCAGAAAGTTTTCCGCCCAGCCTGTCCACGCGGTAGTGCTGGACTATGAAATGCCGCGAATGAACGGCGGGGCTGTCGCTGCAAGTATGCGGCAAATCAATCGCGAGGTCCCCATTATTCTTCATTCCGGCGGTGCAGCACCTTGCGCCGAAGAAATGGCGCTTTTTGACGTCTGTGTTTCCAAGGGGGACAGGCTCTCTACGATGCTGGCGGCAATAGAGGCTGCTCTCTCCCAGGCCGGCGAGCGGATCGTAGGGCTCGGCTGAAGCAAATTTGGATTTACAGGATCAGCCAGCACATGAATCAACGTGAAACGGCGCTCTTGCGAGCGCCGTTTCTTTGCGGGGAGGGTACAAACAGCCTATTGGTTTACGGGAATCTTGATGATCTTTTTCTGGATCGCATACGTAACTAATTGCGCTTTGTTGTGAATATCGAGCTTGCGCATCAGGTTGAACTTGTGGGCTTCCACAGTTTTTACGCTCAGTCCCAGAATCACCGCTATTTCCTTCACAGAGTTTCCTTCCGCCAGCAGCTTCAGTATCTCCCGTTCCCGCGGCGTGAGCGTGGATATCCGCGGCCGCATTCTGGTATCGCGGACGCGCGACCGGAAGTCTTCCACCAGTTTGCCCAGCACTTGCGAACTCAAATACTTTCCGCCTTTGTAGACGTCCTTGACGGCAGTCAGCAGTTGCGGCGCAGGCGTATCCTTCAGCACGTACCCTGACGCACCGACCTCCAGGCACTGCACCAGGTAGTCTTCGTCTTCGTACATAGTGAGGAATAGGATTTTCGTCTCCATGCGGTTTTTCTTGATCTGCCGCGCTGACTCAAATGACGACAGACCCGGCATCCCAATATCCATCAGCACGATGTCCGGCCGCAACTCGCGCGCTTTTTCCACGGCTTCACCACCGTCGGCGGCCTCGCCCACGACTTCAAAATCCGTTTCGCTTTCCAGCAGCCTGCGTACGCCCTGGCGGAACAGCGTGTGGTCATCTACGAGTAAACATTTAATCTTCGGCATGGGGGAGTGTCCTTTTCTTTAATTCGGCCTCTGTACAGCATGTGCCGCATGCGCCAGTGGACGATCTACAACTTGCGTTTCTTCGCCCGCAGGCACACTGATTTCAAGTCGCGTGCCGTTCCCTTTGGTCGAGATCACGCGTGAAGTCCCGCCCAACATTGCTACTCTCTCTTTGATTCCAGCCAGCCCAAAAGAGTGGTCGCGAGAGTTGCTGCTGCGTGACTGGATGCCAACGCCATCGTCTTCCACCACCACCTGCACCAGCTCGTCCGCCCGCTCCAGTTGCACGGTTACGTTCTTGGCCTGGGCGTGTTTGGCCACGTTGTGCAACGCTTCCTGCACCACGCGATAGATGGCCTGCTCCGTTCCTGACGCCAGGCGGCCTACGTTCTCCGCGATCAGCACACGCGCTTTCACGCCCGTGTTGCGGGCGAAATCCTTGGCTTCCTTGCGGATCGCGGCCACCAGTCCCAGTTCCTGCAACACCAGCGGAGAGAGCTTGCCAATAATTCTTCTGATGCCCTCAATGGTGCGGTCCACCACGTCCACGGTCTCGCGGATCTTGCCCCGGACGGATTTCGTGGTATTTCCGGATTCCATCATTCCCAGGTACAACCGGATCACCATCAGCGCTTGTCCGGTTTCGTCGTGCAACTCGCGACTGATGCGTTTGCGCTCTTCTTCCTGTACGCGCAGCAAATGTCCTGAGAGCTCCGCGATTCGTTGTTCGCGTTCGCGCAACGCGTCGGTCATGCGCGCACGTTCAATCGCCAGTGCCGTGCGGTCGCCAATCGCGCGCATCAACTCGCGTTCCGTCGGCAGCCATTCGTAAGGCTTGGGGAAGCCAATCACCATCACGCCAATGGTTTCGCCGTCAGCCTTGAGAGGTACGCCCCACAGAGACTTGGCTTTAATGCGGATCATCGCCCGCAATGCGCCAGTATCCACGTTCGTGTCCAAAATCATTCCCGGCTCGCCGGTCATGGCGATCTTGCCGGAGAAGCTGCTGCCCAACTCGACCTTGAAGTCTTCCGGCACTTCCACGTCCATGCCCACGGAAGCGGAGATGCGCAACGCGCCAATCTCGGCATCGCATAGAAGAATGATGCCCAGGGAAGCCTGGAAAGTCTGGGTCGTAATGTCCAGCACTTTGGCCAGCAGAGCGCTCAAGTCGGCTGAAGCCAGCTCGGCATCCAGCAGGCGGAGCAGAGCAGAGGATTCCAGGGTCTTGGAATCAAAATAAGCGCCAGAAATAATGATAAAGGAAACGGACGAAAGCATTTCCAGCGCTGCTTTGGCTTCCGCTTCACGCTCAGGGAAAAGCCCGGCTATATAAGGTTCACAGCAGGATTGGTAGAGTTCCAGCGCCCGAGCCACGGCGCGCGTATCCACTTGCAGCTTGGAAAGGCGGGTGCCAAAGTACTGTAAATTTTCCTGGAACCCCGGGTAATCATTGTGGCAGAAATAAGAGCATCCCGCCGCCAGGGTCAGGCGCTCCACTGCGGCCAGAGTGCGGCCATCAAAGCCGAATTCGCTGGTCAGCTGGTCACGCCACTTGTTTGTAATGTCTGGAAAATAAGGTTCTAGCGCACGCGCAACTTCGGCGATTAACTCCCGGGATGATTCCTTGAACGGCGGTACGGCAGTCACTGGCACTTCCTGAGTTGTATTGACGAGGTGGCCGTTCCCCGGTCATTTTACTATTCAGGTAACCGGAAAATACCCTAATCTCTAAGGTATTTTACAGCGCTCCGAACCCCTTGTGAACTAAATAGTTACTATTTCCCTAGCCAGCAGAGAAACACCTTATCCCTCTAGGAGTTACCCCTTAGGACCCCAGTTTGCCACAGGGGAAGTTTCCTAGACGACCACTGCCTGCCGTTTTGCCGTATGCTCAGTTTGTTCCAGCTGGATTGCCTGCTTAAAGTAAGACATCGAGAGCTTCAGGCCGGCTTCAAGGTCAATCTTTGGCTCCCATGCCAGCAACCGCCGCGCCTTGCTGATGTCCGGACGCCGCTGCTTAGGATCGTCCTGCGGCAACGGCTCATAGACTATCGGACTGCTAGACCCAGTGACCTTCAGGACAAGTTGAGCACACTCCAGAATCGTGAACTCCACCGGGTTTCCGATGTTTACCGGATCGTGCTCCTCTACTTTCGACAAACGCAGAATGCCGTCCACTTCATCACTCACATAGCAGAAGCTGCGTGTCTGCTTGCCGTCACCGTACACCGTGAGCGGCTCTGAGCGCAGCGCCTGCTTCATGAAATTGGAAATCACGCGGCCATCGTTCAGTTGAAGCCGAGGTCCATATGTATTGAAGATGCGCAGAATGCGCGTGTCCACCTTGTGGTAGCGGTGGTAGGCCATGGTTGCTGCTTCGGCAAAGCGCTTGGATTCGTCATACACAGAGCGCGGGCCAATCGAGTTTACGTTTCCCCAGTACGTCTCTTTCTGAGGATGCTCCAGCGGATCGCCGTAACATTCTGAAGTCGAGGCCACCATGTACTTTGCGCCGTATTTCCTCGCCAGATCGAGAGAATGAAATGATCCTAAAGAGCCGACTTTGAGCGTCTCAATCCCGTGTTCCATATAGTCGACCGGGCTGGCCGGCGACGCGAAGTGAAAGACATAATCCACTCGGCCCACATCGTAGGACTCATTCACGTCTCTCTGCACAAACTCAAAGCGCGACTCATTTTTCAGGTGGGCAATATTGCGCAGGCTGCCGGTAAGCAGATTGTCCACGCACACCACGTCATTTCCCTCAGCCAGCAACGCATCGCACAGATGCGATCCCACAAATCCCGCTCCGCCTGTCACCAATGCCCGCATAGAAGTTTTCCTCTCAAATTCGCTTCCCAAGTCTAACCACGAAGCGTGGAAGAGCACGGATTTATGACGTGCCCAAAAATCCCCGCGCTTTAGCGCTGGCGCCACCATTCTACCGCTGCCCCGCTTCCATGCTGCTCATCACGTTGTTGCCGCCGCAGTGGCCGATGCTTCGCTCCACGTCAGTGCCTTCCTCGTAATCGTTCCATGTTTCCACCAGAAGATAGGGCGCCGCGTTCTGCGACCCATAATATTTGCGGAAAACCCGCAGCACGTCTTCAAACGTCTTCCCGCACCGATACGCAATGTGCCTGTTGCGGCTCCAGGAAGCTTTGGTGTCGTCAAAGCCCGGCCACACCGCGCCCACTGCCAGCTTGTCCGGATGGTGCTCCTGCATGTTGCGATAAAAATAATTCAGGTAATCCTCGCCGTAGTTGCTGCCGTCGCGCGCCCAGCCGTCTTTGCCCGGCTGCACCCACGCGTAATACCCGTCAAACGCGTTCGGGTATTTCTCGCTCATGTCCTTGTAAATCAGCAGCGGAGGATCAGGCCATGATTTGGTCACCTGCCGTATCCGGTTCCAGTCCGTATTTGATTCTTTGGGGAAAATAAAAATCACCGGCCGCCCGTTATAGCGCAGGTAAGCGTTGCGTGAAGGGCCAGCTTCCGGCCCGATATAGCGGTCATAAAGGTATTGCAGATCAACGATCACCGCGTCCGTGTCATATCCTGGATGGTCCACCGCTTCGTCATACTGGGCCGATACTTTGAAACTGGGATCGGCGCTCGCCGCCTGCTGCATCAGCCCATAGGCCTGGTCTTCAAACTCCTTGCGCGGGCCGTACCAGTTCACCACAAACCCGCTGATGTTAAGCTCTTTGGCCTTCACGATCTGCTGCCGCAGCACGTTGGGATCATGGCAGGAATATCCCACATTCATGTGATCTTTCTGCCCGAACCACGGCTGATAAATGGCCAGCAGCTTCGGGCTGCCTTCCGGCGCCCGGCCCTGCGCCGCCAGCGACTCGCGTGGATTGATCTTGGCCGCACAGCCCGTCGCGCTGCCCAGCAGGATCAATGACACCATCGCCATTATTAACAGCGCGATTGTTTGAAAATCCACCCTGCGCCGTGCGCGCGGTACCATGCTTTGAACCTGGCTGTGCCGGCCCACGCTTCGCCGATCCAGGAGCGGATCTCGTCTGGAGAAAATTGCGTTAGAAATAGAGATAAGAATGCCCTTCATGACCTGCCCAACTGCCTTATGACTGTTTAATTACCCCCAGTTGGATGAAAAAGCAGCAGTTTTGGATGGATAGAGGGGGGTCAAGGGAACAGGGTGAGCAGGCCTTCGATAAAGTCCATTATTTGGGGCTTTAGCCCCGGAGTTTCGTCCCTGGCTTGTCTTTTTCGCCCTTCCACAGCGCCGCACTGACCCTCCGCTCCTGGAACAGCCCGGACGCTACCGGTATTTCTCCGTTGCGGACAAACCGCTCATGGTTCTCTTCCAAGTCTTCAGGGATATAACGGTAGTTGACCATCACGCCGTAGGAATCGCGCAGCCCGTAGGGGCGCAGATTGGCGAAAGGATCAATCGATTCCAGGCGCGCGCCGTTGGAAAAATGAAATGCCGCCACCGGGTCATGCTGTTTACCAGTGAGTTGCGTCAGATAGACCAGTGCCAGCCTGCGCAGCGGCGCAGTAAGAGCCTTCTGATGGGCCACAGGATCTTTCAGCAACTCAAACAATGCATCAACGGGATCAGGCACACCGGCCTCGCGCGTCAATTCGACGGCAAACTCTTGCAAGAGGCGTTGCAGGCGGTCACGCGTAAATCCCGGTTGAGCGTCTTTCGAGCTATGCTGGCCCGCGCCGTTCGTCGAATCTTTACGGGCAGCGGCGGCATTCAGCGCCCGCGAAAAGTGTGGCAACGGTGAGAGCGTACTGTAATCCCGGATTTTTGGCAGCTCGGCGCCCAGTTCATCCACCACCTGCTTGATCAGAAAGTTGCCGAACGGTATGCCGCGCAATCCTTCCAGGCAATTGTTGATGGAATAGAAGATCGCCGTGTCGGCCTGCTTCAGCGGCAATACCGGGGCATTCACGTCCAGCAGAGGCGCCAGATCGCGTGCCAATCCGCGCGTGAGCGCCACTTCCACAAAGATGACCGGTTCGCCGGGAAGTGCCGGCTGAAAGAAGGCAAAGCAGCGGCGGTCGGCTTCCAGCCGGCGGCGCAGGTCGGGCCAGCCGCTGATCTCGTGTACAGACTCATACTGAATCAACTTTTCCAGGGTCAGCGCGGACGTTTGCCAGTTGATGCGTTCCAGCCGAAGAAACCCGCGGTTGAACCATGATCGGAACAAATGCTTGAGATCTGCATCCAAAACAGCCAGCTGCGGATGGCTGGACACACACTGGAGAAGTTCGCGGCGCATCTTGACCAGGTTCTCGGTACCTGCGGGCGCGGTGTTCAGGCGGCGAAAGAGTTCCTGGCGCGGCGCTTCGGCTGCCGCGCTTAGAGCAGCCGCACACTCCGGCGAGGGCGATGCCTGATATGCTTCCATGGCTTTTTGGATTGAGGCCTCGTCGGGGCCGAACTCAGCTGCCAGCATCTCAAAAAACTCGAGCCGGCTTGCTGCGTTCATCGCCCAGTACTGCGCGAAAATCCGTTGCGCCAGGATTGTCTGCGACGCTTCTCCGCGCTGGGACAGGAGCTGCCGGCAAAGCAGCCGCATATCCGACCCGCGGGGGCCGCGCATGCTGCGCAGAAGGTTGCTGAAAAACTGGGGCATGATTGGGACTCTGCTCTTAGATGCTTTTGTTAAAACATTTGCGTCAGTTTATCAACCCGCTCCTGACGACTGTCCCTCAAGCACCGAATCCCTCCCTTACACATCCGCTCTGGATTCTGTTAGCTTGAAATTGGATGATCTCTTTTTCCAACATCAATAAGCAGTATGGCAAGCAGCTGGTTTTTGTCGATGCCTCATTCCAGCTCAACCCCGGTGAAAAAGTCGGCCTGGTTGGCCCCAATGGAGCAGGGAAGACAACGCTCTTTCGCATGGTGGTGGGCGAAGAAGTTCCTGACGAAGGCGAAGTCTCTGTTCCAAAGCGGCTGACCATCGGTTATTTCCGCCAGGATGTGGAAGAGATGTCCGGTCGCTCCGTGCTCGATGAAGCCATCGCCGGCAGCGGACGCGTGGGCGATCTCCACCATGAACTTGAAGCTTTGCAGCATGAAATGTCCGATCCCGCAAAGGGCGATGAAATGGATCGTATTCTGGCGCGCTTTGGCGAAGTTCAGGAAGAGTACGAGCATCTTGGCGGATACGCGCTCGAGGCGCAGGCGCGAGAAGTTCTCCACGGCCTCGGCTTTAAAGACGACCAGATTGATGGCGACGTCGGCGCCCTTTCCGGCGGATGGAAAATGCGCGTCGCGCTGGCCCGCGTTCTGCTTGGCCGCCCCGATGTTCTGCTGATGGACGAACCTACCAACCACCTTGATCTCGAATCAATTATCTGGCTGGAACAGTTCCTCAAATCTTTTCAGGGAGCGTTGCTGATGACCTCGCATGACCGCGAGTTCATGAACCGCCTGGTTTCCAAGATCGCCGAGATCGAATCCGGCGAGATTATCTCTTACTCCGGCAATTATGATTTCTATGAGCGGGAACGAAACATTCGCGCCGCCAATCAACAGGCTGCTTTCTCCCGGCAGCAATCGATGCTGGCCAAGGAGCAGCGCTTCATCGATCGCTTCCGCACGCATGCCGCCAAAGCTGCGCAGGTGCAGAGCCGCATCAAGGCGCTCGACAAGATCGAAAAAATTGAACTGCCCAAGAAACGCCAGATCGTAAAGTTTGAATTCCGCGCTCCGCCGCGTTCCGGCGAGCAGGTTGCCGTGATCGAAGACCTGCACAAGAGCTACGGTCCGCGCGTAATCTACGATGGCTTCAACCTGACAATCCGGCGGGGGGAGCGCTGGGCGGTGATGGGCAGAAATGGCGCAGGCAAAACTACCTTACTGAAGATGATTGCCGGTGCATCCCAGCCTGATTCTGGAAAAGTTCGCCTCGGCGCGAGCCTGATCATGGGCTATTTCGCGCAGCAGTCTCTTGATGTCCTGAAACCTGATCTCACCATCATCGAGCAGCTGCAGAGAGATTTTCCTCAGGACAGCCTGGGCTCGCTGCGGAATCTCGCCGGCGCATTCCAGTTTTCCGGTGATGATGTCGACAAAAAAATCCGTGCTCTTTCCGGCGGAGAAAAGTCGCGGCTGGTGATGGCGCTGATGCTCTATAACCCGCCGAACTTTTTGGTGCTCGACGAGCCGACCAACCATCTCGACCTGGCCACCAAGGAAATGCTGGTGGAAGCGCTGAAGGATTTTGAAGGTACCATGATTTTCGTCTCGCACGATCGCATGTTCCTGCGCGGCCTGGGTTCACGTGTGCTGGAACTGGGTGGCGAGAGCGGAACTGATCGCAGTCCGCAGGTGTATCCCGGCTCTTATGTTGAATACGTGCAGAAGATTGGGCACGAAGCGCCAGGAATCTACGTGTAATTCAACGGAACGTAAACGCTTTTCAAGCTTGAGTTCTTAATGCTGCTGGAGAGGAATCGAACTCCCGCGCCCCGGCGGATTTTCGATCCCCTCCATTCTTCTTGCACATCGCAATAACCGCATTGTTGCTTCGTCACCGTACGCGTCGTGATGTTCGGTTTTCCTCTCTCAATTGCCTGCTGACTCCTAAGGCGCGAAATACCCCGAAATATCCAGTATCAAGTGGTTGGGGCTCGATGCGAACGCGCTTACAGAGCCATTCGCTGTTGGAACAATGGCCATGTTAGAGGTGACCGCCCCATCGATGGCATTCAAGGTGGACACCAAAGGTTGAGCGGTACCCTGTGGCCACAGTGTCAAGGAATCCCAATGGTGCAGGAGGAACAACGGTGGCATTGAGCACAAAGGACTGCGCGGATGCGGGCGCGCCGCAGCCGCTGGTGGTCACATCTACGTCTATGGCCCCGGTGAACGGCTTAGCTCCGGCCGGATTACGGGTGTCGAGCACGCGGCATGGAGTCAGGGGGAAGAAAGACAATCCACCGGCGCCGGGCGGCGCGAAGTAACCATTGATGTCAACCACCAGGTCCGAGTCATTCGTGACGAACACCGAAATGTCACCGTTCGTACCGGACGGTACGATTGCCGCGTTCGCTGTGACCGCGCCGGTGGTTGCATTCAACGTTGATACTAGTGGTATCGGTTGTCCCGCCGGCCAGGTGCTCAGAAAGCCCAGACTGCCCTTGGGTACTGATGTGAAATTGAGTGAATACGCCTTTGCCGTTGCAGGAATCTGACACGGACTGGCAAGAACGGGGAATGTTCTGGTTGCGTTCCCAATCAAGGATGGCCCGCCCAGCGTTCCTGTTGCGCCGCGCGTATCGACCAGACGGCAGGGCGCTACTGGATAGAAAGCCAGCACGGAAGCATCAGAAGCGGAGACGAAGTAGCCGTTGATGTCGAGAACCAGGTCAGTGTTATTGGTGGCGAAGGCACATACGCCTCCGCTGGCGCCAGCGGGTACGATAGCGGCTGCCGCCTTCACTCGACCATCAATTGAGTTGAGCGTTGAGGCCAATGGTAGCGTTTGCCCGCAGGGGAACATCGTCAAAAATCCGAGCGGTCCTTTCGGCACAACCGTCACATTTACGGAATAAGCCTGCGCTGTCGCCGGTATGTTACATGCACTATCCGGAACCGCGAACGCCCGGGAAGCTCCTCCGGTTATGAACGGTCCACCAAATGGGCCAACAGGATTCCGCGTATCGGCGATGCGACATGGAGTAACAGGCACGAAGCGGAGTCCGGGAGGTAGACCGGCGATGACCACAGTGACCGGGCTGGCCGTCGCTGCAGTGTAGGTCAGATCTCCTGAATAAGTGACGCTGATCGTGTGCGTCCCTGGCGTCAGGGGAACCTGCAAGGAGGCAGTGGGCGGAGTTCCGGGGGGAAGTTGAGCTAGCGCAACTGGCTGGCCCAGAGCAGTAGTGCCTTCAGAGAACTGAACTGTGCCGGTGGGGAAAACCAACCCGGCATTCAACACCTGAGCCACCAACAACGCCGTCGATTGGCCGGGTTGCACGGTCAACAGAACCGCCGGCGTAGCCGGACCGACTATCAATGTGCCATTCCTCGAGCTAACCGTGTAGTTGCCGAGTTTCACCGAGGGATCATTCAGCGTGGGCACAATGGGATAAGCTCCCACGGTGCTGTCGATGTTGGCAACACTGGTAAATGTCGCAGTGATATTATCCGCGTTCCTGAGGCCTGAAATGGTGCCGGTAAACGCCGGATTCGGCCTGCCGTAGGCACGCGCTGCATCCAACGCAACCACTGTTAACGCCGCAGGGGTCACTGTCAGAATGCCATTATTAGACGTGACTGCGTAATTCCCGAGCTTTCCCGTTGGATCCACCAGGGCTGGCACCAGCGGATGTGTTCCCACCGGAAGGGTTGGGTCTCCGCCGGCAAAACTCCCTGTGATGTTGTCACCGTTCTTTAACCCGGTGATCGTGCCGGTGAAGGCCGGATTAGCATCGCCATAGATCCGGCTGGCATTGCCGGCGGTAATCGTTAGTGCCGCAGGCGTGATCGTTAGAATTCCATTGTTGGAATTGATGGTGTAGTTGCCGAGCTTCGTGGTCGGGTCTGCCAGCGTGCCCACGATCGGATAAGTTCCCACAGCGCTTGCCGCTGCTGCCGTGCTGGCGAAGGTCGCGGTAATAACATCACCATTTTTTAGCCCGGTTAGCGTTCCGGTAAATGCTGGATTCGGATCGCCGTAAACGCGACTCGCGCTGGCTGCGCTTACGTTCAATGGCGCTGGACTTACTGTAAGCACGCCGTTGATCGAACTGGCGGTGTAGTTGCTCAATTTAGCCGTTGGGTCCTGCAGCGTGGGTAGGATGGCATAAGTCCCGACAGGACTGCCCACCGTAGCGAGGCTGGTAAATGTAGCGGTGATGGCGTCGCCATTCTTGAGTCCGGCAATTGTCCCGGCAAAGACCGGGTTCGGATCGCCGTACAGCCGGCTCGTGTTCGTCCCGGTAACCGTTAGTATGGCCGGGTTGACCGTCAATATTCCGTTATTCGATGTGATGGTGTAGTTGCCCAGCTTGGCCGTGGGATCCACAAGCGCCGGTGCGATTGGATAGGTCCCAACCGGGCTGGTTGCGCCGGCAATGCTGGTATAAGTCGCAGTGATGGCATCGCCGTTCTTCAATCCGATAATCGTGCCGGCGAATGCAGGATTGGGATCGCCGTAGGCGCGACTCGCATTACCGGCGTTTACTGTCAAAGAGACCGCGGTAATCGTCAGGGTACCGTTGTTGGAAGTGACGGTGTAATTGCCGAGCTTACTTCCCGGGTCCACGGGGCTGGGCGTAATCGGATAGGCGCCCACTGCGCTGCCCGCTGTTGCCGTGCTGGCAAATGTGGCGGTGATGATGTCGCCATTCTTAAGACCTGCGATGCTGCCGGTAAAGGCTGGGTTCGGGTCTCCGTACGCGCGCGTGGCGTCGGCCGCCGTTAGCGTGAGGGATGCGGGGTTTATCGTAAGAGTGCCGTTGTTGGAGGTGACGCTATAGTTGCCCAGCTTGGTGGTTGGATCAGCAAGCGTTGGCACGATGGGATAGCCGCCAACAGCGCTGGCAGCTGTCGCTGCAGAAGCAAACGTCGCGGTGATAATGTCCGCATTCTTAAGTCCGGCAATGGTGCCGGTGAAGGCAGGGTTCGGATCGCCATACAAGCGGCTGGCATTCGTGCCAGTAACAATCAAAGATGCAGGGCTGACTGTGAGCGTGCCGTTGATTGAAGTCACACTGTAGTTACCCAGCTTCGCCGTCGGATCAACCAAAGATGGCGTGATGGGATAAGTTCCAATGGGGCTTGTTGCCGTTGCCGCGCTGGCAAAGGTGGCAGTGATGTTGTCCGAGTTCTTGATTCCGGTGATCGTGCCGCTGAACGCCGGATTTGGGTCACCATAGATGCGGATTGCATTTGTGCCAGCCACGCTCAGCGGAGCCGGGCTGACTGTCAGAAGTCCGTTGCTGGAAAGCACGGAGTAGTTGCCGAGCTTCGCCGTCGGGTCTACCAGAGTAGGCACGATAGCGAATGTTCCGACCGAACTGGTTGGGTCAGCGACGCTGGCATATGTAGCTGTAATTGCGTCGCTGTTCTTAATGCCCGTAATGGTGCCGGCAAATAGCGGGTTGGCATCGCCGTACAGACGGCTCGCATTCGCCGCCGCTACTGACAGCGGCGCAGGACTTACCGTCAGGATTCCATTGATCGAAGTGACGGTGTAGTTGCCGAGCTTCGCCGTTGGATCGACCAGCGTCGGCACGATGGGATATGGTCCCACTGAGCTTGCCGCAACCGCCAGACTGGCGTAAGTTGCCGTGATGTTGTCGGCGTTCTTGATTCCTGTGATGGTGCCGGTAAACAGCGGGTTGGAATCTCCATACAGCCGGCTTGCGTTCGCAGCCGTGACGCTCAAAGCCACAGGAGTAATGGTAAGGGTGCCGCTGTTTGCGGTGACGGTGTAGTTACTGATCACGGACGGCGCGCCGCTCAGCACCGCCACGATCGGATAGGTCCCTACTGGGCTGGCGGGGGTAGCAGCACTGGTAAATGAGGCGGTGAATACGTCACCATTCTTCGCGCCGGTAATAGTGCCAGTAAATGTCGGATTTGGATCACCGTACGCTCGGCTGGCACTCGCGGCGACGGCAGTCAATGGCGCCGGATTTACGGTCAAAGTTCCAGAAGACGTCACCGAATAGTTGTTGGCGAGGAACGAGGCCCCGGGGACCACTGTACCGGTGATCGGATACGTTCCCACCGGACTGGTTGAGACTGCTGTGGTGGAGAAAGTGGCAGTCGCCTGGTCTCCGGCTTTGAGACCGGTGACGGTCCCGGTAATCGGCGGATTGGCATCTCCATAGAGCCGGCTCACACTGTTGCCTGCAAGCACAAGAGGAGCACGCGTGATGCTCAGTGTGGCAGGAACAAAAATGAACGAATAGTTTGTAGCCGCAAGAGTGCCCACAGCGCAGGTGATCGGAGCAGTCCCCGCGCTGGTGCCTAAATTCGCTGAGCTGGTGCAATTCGCTGTCCCACTCACAACCGCAACGGTTTCATTGTTTAAGAATCCGGAGATCACATAGGTGAAGGCCGGATTGGCATCGCCATAGACTTTTGTAGAGTTTTGCGCAGTGACGGTTAACACCGCTTTGTTGACGGTGAGAGTTGATGTGCCGGTGCTGGCTTGGTATTGCGAATCCCCGGCAAAGCTCACACCTATCGAATGAGGTCCAGCGGTTATAGGAACGCCGCCAATTACCAGGCTGACATTTGGAAGAGAGGCGACGCCTGTAGCACTGGTAAGCGCCGTGCCCACGACGGTTCCGTCGATGGAAAAAGTAATATTTCGGCCAGCGACCGCCACGCCGTTAAGTGTCCTCTTGAGCGTAGTGGAAAGTGCCGTTGTTCCGAAATAATTTCCAGTGGAGTTGGCACCGATGAAGTTGGTCGCGGAAAGCGGCGCCGAAACTGTAACGGATGTATTGGCTGAGTTGTTTGCGGGATTCGGATCTACCGCGGACGAATTGCTCGCCACCGCAGTGTTGCTGATGGTGTCGCCGTTCAAGAGCGTACTGATGGAGGACGCGACAAGGGTAGCTGTCCCCGATTGGCCGCTTGCCAGCGAAGCAAATGTGATCGTACGATTCAGGCCCGCGCCCTTGTCGCAAACGCCCCCTGGCCCGGCTGTGCAGGAAACGAAGGTGACGAAGGTCCGCGGCAGGAGGTCATTGATCGCAACCGATGCTGCATTCGGGCCGTTGTTGGTGACTGTGATCGAATAGGTGATTGTATTTCCAGCAGTTACTGGATTAGGCGATGCGGTTTGCGAAACCGAGAAATCCGCATGACTGCAGCTTCGCGGCGGGTAAGCCGCCACTCCCTGGATTTGCCCTGCGCCCGCTAGTGCTGTATCTCCTGCCAGGGTGGGAACCACTCCAGGAAGAATGTTAAAGACAGCCAGGCCGAAAGCATCGTCAGCGCTATAGAGAAACAGTCCGGAATTATCGCCGGCCAGGCCAGCGGGAGTATGCCCTGCGGCAATACTGGCAACGCCGATGCTTGTAAGTGTGCCATCAGCGTTGACCGTGAAAGTATTCAGATCTTTGCTGCCCTGATTGCTCTGATAAAGGATGGTGTTGTCCGGCGTGAGAAATACAACGTTCGAGTCACTACCGGCGGCCACAAACGGGCTTCCCAGGATTGGAGTCAACGCGCCACTCGCCGCGACCGACCACGCGTCTGTGATTGAAGACGTTGAACCGCCTTCTGCTGCATATAGAAGAGTGCCATCGCAATTGAAATCAAGGCCACCCACCAGGCCGGTGCCGGCCTTGGCAAATGGAGATCCAGCTACCGCGGTGAGTGCGCCATTGATACCGCTGATGGTAAAGACGGAGACCGATGCCTGGTGAGAAACCGCCAGAAAGCGTCCATCACCCGATATCTTCATGCCCACCATGGGCGCCGGTAACAGAGAGGCGGTGGCGGACAAGCTAAGTGACCCATTCACGGCAACACTGAAGGTCTTGATCTGACCATTGCTGGATGCCATCAGGAAGTGCCCGTCAGGTGTGGCCGCCAGTGAAATCCCGGCGCAGCTATCGAGCGTAAGGCCGGTGGCAAACGGCGACCCCGCAATCGCAGCCAGCAAGCCTGTGCTTGGAGTAATCCGAAACACGCTGATGGTCTGGTCACCGCTATTCGAAACAAACAGGAGATTGCTGGCCAAATTGACCGTGATGCGGTCGATGCCCGCACATGCAACCGTCGCTCCTGTGCCGCCTGTGTTAACGGTTCCCAGAGAAGTCGCGACTCCACCAGCGTCCACTGAATATGATGTGATGCTGTTGGACACGCCACTCTGGTTATTGACGTAGACAAAGTTTGCCTGCGCGGTCAACATCAGTGGGCACAGTATCGCAAGAAAAAACAACAGCATGGCGAAAGGCCGGGATGCGCCAGCGGAGCGATGTTCCATCCGTTTGGCAGGTTCGGCACAAATCAAGTTCGCTTTTTGAGTTTGCATGGTACTCCCTGCGAGGTATTTGCCTCGTGATGATGGCCAATTACATTTCTAGAAAAACGTCCCGGGAGGAAGCCGGCGTTACGGCCGAACTAACGTTTTCATGAGAGGTTCAATCGCCAGGAGATCGCGCATTCATGTACGCGCGTCATCTCACTGGGCGCATTTTTTCTCCAGGAGAAGGCTGGTCTTCTCCAAATTAATGGATATGAACAGAATCAATGGGTTGGATTAGGCGCTGATTAGAACGATATTAGATTTTCTAATAATCTCTTTTTGGCTGGAGACTCAGTTTTGCAAGAAACCGTCAGGCACTGCAAACGCTAGCGTCGGAGATAGAAGAACTAAAAAGCAAACGAACAAAGGATGTTCACAGCGGCAACTGCCCCAAATGGGAGCTCTCCCTCATGCTGTGAATTATCCCAATCGCATTTAGCTATTTAGTTGGTGCCGGGAGGGGGAGTCGAACCCCCAAGGGCCGAAGCCCGGCGGATTTTGAGTCCGCTGCGTCTGCCAGTTCCGCCATCCCGGCTCTTGAGGCGGGCAAAAGAGCATAAACAGGTTAGCACAGTTCTAGCGATTGATTCCTTACCCCGCTGGTGCGCGCAATCATTGGTATGGAACACGACGCCATGTGTTCTAATGAACTTGTTTCTAATGAGCTTGGATCGTTGACAGGCTCATGCCAGTTATCAGGCCACGATCACGGCGAAAGAGCAGGAAACGTATGGGATGGTTGGGTTCTATATTGCGCATGCTGGCCCCTATTGCGGTGGAGCACGGCGGACAGGTCTTACGCGACTCGCTCAAGTCTCGAGCCGCTCAGGGACAGGCGCAGCCGGGAGCATCCTCCGGCCCTGATCCGGTGCAACTGCTTGCCGCCGATGTTGACCAGATCAAAGGGTATGTACTTCAGCTCAAGTCTGATCTTGAAATGCTCAATAATGTCGCGGCTGAACGCGAAGAACGTTTGCGTCGCTGGCTGCTGGGCCTGCTGGTGTGGAACATCGTGATGACGATCGGCCTGGTGGTGATTGCCGTGGTCGCGCTGCGCCATTAATCCTGAATGAGGTCACAATTCGACGTAATCATCCTTGGTGGCGGAGCGGCCGGCCTGATGTGTGCCGTCGAAGCCGGCAGGCGCGGGCGGCGCGTGGTGGTGCTGGAGCGGGCCGAGCGCATCGGCAAAAAAATTCTCATCTCCGGCGGCGGGCGCTGCAACTTTACCAATTTGCATTGCCGCCCGGAAAATTTCCTTTCCGCCAACCCTCACTTTGCCAAGTCTGCGCTGGCGCGCTATACGCCTGCCGATTTCATTGCGCTGGTGGAGAAGCACGGCATTGCCTACCACGAGAAAACGCTGGGACAACTTTTCTGCGATGGTTCAGCGCAGCAGATCGTGACCATGCTGGAAGCGGAGTGCCGCGCAGCCGGGGTGCGGATTCAGACAAATGTGAATGTGGAGCAGGTTTCCCGAGAAGACGGTTTTCTGATGTACGCCGGTGACGACCAGTTTCACAGCGAGTCGCTGATCATCGCCACCGGCGGCCTGTCGATTCCCAAAATGGGCGCGACGGGGTTTGGCTACGATGTAGCGCGGCAATTCGGACTGAAGATCGTGGAGGCCCGGCCAGCACTGGTTCCGTTCACATTGAACAAAGAGGACTCCGCGCAGTTTTGCGATCTTGCCGGAGTATCGGCGGACGTTGTGGCGTCGATAGGAGCGCAGAGCTTTCGCGAAAAGATGCTGATCACGCATCGCGGCCTGAGCGGACCGGCAATCCTGCAGATATCTTCTTACTGGAAGCCGTCGCACACGATCACACTCGACCTCGCTCCAGAAATCGAACTAACCGCCGGGCTGCGTGAGCCAAAAGCGCGTCGCGACTTGCCTTCCTTAAAAGATTCATTCCGCGCGGTGCTGCCCAACCGCTTTGCCGAGCGCTGGCTTGATGTGTATCCGCCGCAGGGATGGAGTAATCATGCGCTGGATGAACTGGAGCGCCGCGTGCACAACTGGCAGATCATTCCCAAAGGCACTGAGGGCTATGCGAAAGCCGAAGTGACTGCGGGCGGCGTAGACACGAATGAACTTTCCGCAAAAACCATGGAGAGCCGCAAAGTGCCGGGGCTCTATTTCATCGGCGAAGTGGTGGACGTAACCGGACACCTGGGCGGCTTCAACTTTCAGTGGGCCTGGGCGTCTGGATTTAGCGCGGGCCAGATGGTTTAGTGATCGCCAGCGGCGCTCTGGCTTGACGCGCTAATCCACTCGCAACGCTTCTACGGGATTCAACTGTGCCGCAGCGTTGGCCGGGCGATATCCGAACAGCACTCCGACTCCGGTGGAAAGCAGCAGAGCGCAAAACACCGCGATCCACGACACCGAGAGAGGCACAGCGCCTTCGATGAGGCGAAAAGCAGACCAGATCATCCCCAAAGCAATAACCACGCCGATGATCGCTCCGGACAAGCTGATAAATGCGGCCTCCAGCACAAACTGTAACCTTATCTCCGCCGTGCGCGCGCCCAAGGCTTTGCGAATGCCGATTTCATGCGTCCGCTGGGCCACGTTCACAAACATGATATTCATGATTCCCGTGCCGGCGACTATCAGAGTCAGCACGGCCACGCCTACCAGTACCAGGCTCATGGCCAGCGAAACGGTGTGCACCGTCCCCAGCACAGAAGACAGATTCTGCACCGCATAGCGTGCTGACTTGCGATGCCGGCTGTGAATCAGCCGGTCCATCTCCGCGGTCATCACCGGCACTTCATCGGACGAGGCGGACTGGGCATAAATGACCTGAAAAAAATCCTCGCCCGTAACGGTCTTGATCAGGGAGAAGGGGACCAGCACGGTTTCGTCCTGAATTTCCGATTGCCCGAACGTTGGCACGCCTTCCCGGAATACGCCGACAACGGTGCATCGCAGGTGCTCCAGTTGCAGCGAGTGTCCGGTTGCGGGTTCATGGTTAAAGACATTGTGCGCAATGTGTTCCGTAACCAGGCAAACTTTGGCGCGAGAAATGAAATCCTCCTCGTCAAAGTAGCGCCCTGAGATCATCAACAGGCTGCGGATTTTCTGGAACTCTTCCGTTACTCCCACCAGGCGCGCGCGCACAACTTTGCCGCGAAGCCTGAAGTCAAAAGGAATATCGTAAGTTCCTGCGGCGGCCGTGACCATGGAAAGCGATTGTCGGACGGCCGCGAGATCGCCGGAGGAAAGTTCGTCCCCCGGTACCGCGGGCACTCCGTTGCGATCGAGCGCGGCATACGCCAGATTCGCGCCAATGCCTTCAATCTGGCCCACGACGTAGGCTTTTCCCGTGGAGGCAATCGTGATTACCAGCACAATTGACGCGCTGCCAATCATCACGCCCAGCATGGTCAAAAAAGCTTTCACCTTGTCCACGCCCAGCGCGTCCAGTGCGAGCTTTATGCTCTCTCCCCAGTGCATCATTTGGTTATCTGGCCTGAAGGGATTGCCAGATTCGTGAATAGATAGTTGCCGGCGTTTTCAGCCACTACTCTGAGGTTGGCCGGGCCGACCAGATTTTCCAGGCGCGTTTTTTCGTCTCCGTATGCCAGCAGGTAATAACGCGACGGCGACCGCCACAGCGTATTGAACGTCGCATCGTCGATGAATATATTGGGGGCGCCCGGTGCGTAGGACCCGTACTCAAGATTGTTGTTGCGGCCGTTGAGCAGCAGGGCGGTACGACCGGTGTAAAAGAAGACCGAGGAGAATGCGTAGTAAGAGTTTGCCTCCACCAGTTGTCCTGGCGGCGACTGAATGAGGCTTTGCGCCAGAGGATACGAACCCAGATAGGCGTCAAAGCGAACCAGTGCCAGCCGGGCTGCCTGAAAGAAAATGATCATTCCAGCTGCCACCACCAGAACTGCCCTCGTAACATTGTTGCGCCAGATAGCCAGTCCCAACGCGATAGCCGCAAAAGCAACAATGGCGACCGCCAGCGGCAACTTCAGATAGGCGAAGGCGCTGAGCGTGAGGTCTCCCATGTGGCCCATGGAAAGCGTGTACATCTCGGGGTGTTGCGTGAGAGCCTGTGAGATATCGCCGGTTGCCGGCTGGCGCCAGACCATCAGAAGAAGAACAGCCAGCGCAACACTCACCACCGCTGAAATACCTTGCAAAATCCATGTACCGGCACGCATACGTTTGCCGCGTGAAGCCAATGCCGAGCCCAGCAGCAAGGCCAGCGCGGGATAGATCGGCATGGAGTAATACTCCTGCGTGGTAGAAAATGTGAAGAAGACCATGACCACGCCAACCCAGCAAATCGCCATCAGCCTTGCCCGGCCCGCGCGGGACTGCGCGCTGTAAGACTCCTTGATGGCGGCGGGAAGATAGGCCGACCAGGGAAACAGCCAGACCAGATTCAGCAGCCAGAACCATACGCGCGGGACGGTGTTGTAATCGCGCGGATATCGCATGTTCAGGAAGCGCAGAAGATGTTCATTGAAAAAATAAAACCAGAAGAACCCGCGATATTCTCCGGGACCGCTATGCAGGGAGAACGCAAATGCGGGCGGGTTATTGACGGCAGCCAGAATGTGCCAGGGCGCAGCAATGAGCAGCGCGACGGCTGCGACCATCCAAAGATCAAGTTTTCTCCATGCTGCCCAGCGGAACAACTGGCGCGTGACGGCCATAAAAGCCAGCCCTGCCAACACCGGAAACACAACGGCGATCAGGCCCTTAAGCAGCAGACCGACGCCAAAACACAAACCCATGACCACAGGCCAGCGGCGAGGGCGCTCTTCATCGGGTTCGAGAAGGCGCAGCCACGCCCAGATTGCGCCGGTGATGGTGAGCGTGAGCATGGCATCCGGAATCAGGATGCGAGTGAAGAGAAAGAGCCCGACGGAAGTTGCCAGAATGATTCCCGCGAACATGCCTGCGTGTTCGTCGAAGGCCCATCGACCAAAACGGCAGGTAACAAAGCAAAGGAGCACCACGGCCAGCGCCAGCGGAAGACGAGCGGCCCAGTCATGCACGCCAAAGATTTTGTAAGACGCCGCCATCATCCAGTAAACCAGAGGCGCTTTTTCCAGATAGGCAACGCCATCCAGGCGCGCAGTGACCCAGTCACCGGAGACGAGCATGTTGCGGGCAATTTGTGCCTGCACAGCATCCACATCATCCATCAGGCGCGGCGGGCTGGCAATATTCAACAAAAAGACGAAGCAGGCTGCGGCTACAACGATCCAACCTGGTCGAGCACCGCGGGGACGGCCTCGCTCGGCGCTGGTTCGCTGCTGCCCAGGCCGATGTTCCACTGCTTCATCCACAACAACAACACCATTAGACCCCATAAGTGATACCCCAGATTTGCTTTGCGCTCCAGATGGTCACCGAGCAACTGCTCCACGGCGTTCCAGTTGAACAATCCGCTCGCCCGCACGCGGTCTTCTGAAAGCGTATCCAGCAGCATGGGCCGGAGCACTCCGCGGAACCAGTCGTGAACAGGAATATCGAACCCGATCTTTGGCCGGCTCAGAATACTGGGAGGCAACTTGTTCTGCATCAGGCGGCGCAAGACGTATTTCGATTGCGATCCGTTCAGTTTGAAGTGTTCGGGCAGACGCGCGGAAAAATCGACAATGCGGGGATCGAGAAATGGCGGCCGCGCTTCCAATGAGTGCGCCATGCTCATGCGGTCGACCTTATAAAGGATGTCGTCCGCCAGGTAGTAACGCTGGTCAAATTCCAGGTAGCGCTGCAAGCCCGGCTCCGCACTCATGTTTTCCAGGACTGAGGCCAGCGGATCCGCATCGGCGAAGCGGAAGAACTGACGTTTTTCAGCCTTCAGTAAATGTCCCATTCCAGATAAACGTGCGCCATCTCCGGCGAAAGCAGCGATCCCTGCAGAAAGCGCTTGACTTTGTATTCAAAGCTGATCTTGTCATCAGAAACCGGCAGCAAGCCTGCGCACTTGAGTGCGGCGCGGCGCAACAACGCGGGCACGTGCCGAGCAGCTGCGGAATACCGGTCGGCTTTGTAAGTAAGATAGCCGGCAAAGAGTTCATCGGCGCCTTCGCCCGTCAGCACGACAGTTACGTCTTGACTGCTCATCTTTGCCAGGAACCATGCGGGTAGCGCGCCCGCGTCGGCACTCGGCTCGTCAGAGTAGTAAGCCATTTTCTCGATGGCATCTTCGAGGTCGGCAGTTTCATCCAGATCAAACTCGGTGTGCTGGCTGCCGAAGTGGCGGGAAATCTCAGCAATGGACGCGCTCTCATCGAACGAGCGTCCTTTGAAAGTGATGGAAAAAGTACGCAGCTGTGCGGTGCCCGCGCTGCGCGGCGTAACGCAGAATGGTGGAAGAGTCCAGCCCGCCGCTCAACCATATGCCAACGGGAACGTCAGAGATCAGTTGCTCGCGCACCGACTTTTGCAACAAATCGTCCAGCTCTTCCGTGGCTTCGGAAATCGAGCGCGGAGCCGCGGCGGCAGTTTCTTTTTGCACGTAGGACCGCACGCTCATGTTGCCATTGCGCCACTGCATCACGTGTCCCGGCGGAAGCTTCCGAATGCCTTCCACCAGCGTGTATGGCGCGGGCACATAGTTCAGGCTGAGATAACAGTTCAGCCCGGCCATGCAGAGATTGCGTGGGACTTCAGGCTGGGCAAAGATGCATTTCAGCTCGGAGCCGAAATACAGTTCGCCCCCATGGTGCGCGTAATACAGCGGCTTGATGCCCATGCGGTCGCGGGCCAGAATGAGCCGCCGCTCTGACTGCACCCAGATGGCGATGCCAAACATCCCGCGGAAATGGGAAAAGCATTCGCTCCCCCATTTCATGAAGGCATGCAGAATGACTTCGGTATCGCAACGGCTCTCAAAAACCGCACCGGCCGATTCCAGTTCGAGCCGCAGCTCATGGTGATTGAATATTTCGCCGTTGAAAACGACGATTACATCGCCATCAGGGCTGATCAGCGGCTGGTCGCCGTTTTCCAGGTCAACAATGCGGAGGCGCGTTGCGCCCAGGGAGATAAGTTCTGACGTGAATCGGCCCTGATGATCCGGCCCTCGATGCGTGAGAGACGTAAGAGCCGCGTCCATCACGCCGCGTGGCAGACGTTTGCGGACGTGCGTGTACCCGAGGATGCCACACATGAAAGTGTCGCTTTCTTCGGGCAGAAGAAGGTGAGAATCTAACCGCTCCGACGGACCCTACTTCTGTGGTCTGTTGGATGATTCGGAACCGCCCCTAGCGCTCCGGTCATCGAAACCACACTCACGCAGTTCTTTCCCCACATGGTTAGAACTTAGGTTGGGCCGATTATACGCGTCCGCAACACATTGCCAAGAAAAAAATCAAGAAATGTAAAGTGCGTTTGAAATATCCGCAGACTGCAGAACTCAAGAATAATATTTTGAATGATTTACGCAGACAGATGATTCCAAACTGTTCAGTTTTGCACATATATAATTCTGCTTGAAGCATCGTTGAATTAGAAACACTTAGACATTGTGCGGGAGCAAGGCATGAAGATCGGAATCCTGGGAGCAGGCAACATTGGCGCGACGGCTGCCCGGCTGTTTGTGGCCGCCGGACATGACGTGGCAGTCAGCAATTCACGCGGGCCAGACTCGCTACGCGAACTGATCAGAGAACTGGGTCCTCAGGCACATGCCATGACCATCCGCGACGCAGCCCGTTTTGGCGACATAATATTGCTCGCTGTTCCCTGGCGTTCGCCGGAAGCACTGCCCGAGCCGGAGCTGCTGCGCAACAAGATCGTCATGGACGCCATGAATCCCTACCGGCCCGACGGCGGCTTTTACGATCTGGGCGGATCCACCTCTTCGGAAGAAGTGCTCAAACGCCTGCCCGGCTCGCGGCTGGTGAAAGCCTTCAATACCATCTATTACGTGCATCTGGCCAGCCGCGGACGCAAAGAACTGCCGATCGATGAGCGCCACACAATTTATGTAGCAGGTGATGACGCGCAAGCGAAAGCTATGGTCGCCCGGTTGATTGAGGAAATCGGCTTTGCCGCGGTCGATACAGGATCACTGCGCGAAGGCGGCCGTCTGCAGGAGCCTGAGTCGCCTATCTATAACAAGACCTTGAATGCGCGCGAAGCGCGACACTTTCTTTCCATGCTGGAAGAAAAGAAAGCATGAGGAGCGGACTGTTGCTCTCCCTGACGCTTCTTTCTTTGCTGACCGTGAGCGCGCAGGAGGCCGGGGACAAAGTTGTTTCCATCGGCCAGGCTGCCGATCACGCCGTACAGCAGAGCAGGCTCACGCTGGCGGGCGGCACTCCGTTCCATTTAAAGGCGCACATCGCAAACGCCGGCGCGGCCAAACCGGAGTACTCGGCTGATGTGGAAGAGTACTGGGTTTCGCCGGAAAAATGGCGGCGTACCGTGCAATCTGCGGGTTTTTCCCAGACCCTGGTCGTCAATGGTGGCAAGGTCTCCGAAAAACTTACAGGAGACTACTATCCCTTCTGGCTCCGGGACCTGGTTACCGCGCTGTTCGATCCGCTGCCCATGGTCGACCAACTGAGAGCGATGCGGGGGCAGGTGGAGATCCCTGAAGATTCAGCCAAATCAAACTCATGCGTGAACATGCAATTCAAAGTCGGGGTCGCTCCGGCGCAAAACAGCCTTACTTATGCTTTTTGTTTCGGAGGCAAAGGGTGGATTACTGCAGGCTGTGCTTACTCCCGGATACAAGGCCCAATTTGCCGACTATCAGCCTTTCAGAAAGCAGATGGTAGCCCGGACTATTAAGGCGGAGTTTGCGCCTGGCCTTAGTCTTACTGCAAAGGTCATCGAACTTGCGGAACTCTCCAATGTGGACGAAAAGCTATTTGCAGTCGAGACCGCCACACCCGCCGCTGAGCAGATGAAGACCAGCCAGGTCGGGGAGGATTCGGCCCGGCTGCTGGCCCTGAATACTCCGCCCATCGTCTGGCCCGCGGTGCGCGAAGGAAAGACTGCCGGCGTAATGAGCCTGTACATTTCCAGTGATCGGTCTGGGCAGGTGCGCGAAGTGTGGCCTTTGGCCTCGAATAATGCGGAGCTGAATGAAGCGGCCCGCGAGCAGCTACTGCGCTGGCAATATAAACCCTATACCAACGGCGGCCCTTCACAGATGGAAGCAGTGCTGACCTTTGCATTTACCACCAGGATTGAGAATCCCGTACCGGTATTGAGTGATGCGGAAGCCCGCAAACTGGCCACGCACATGGTGGAAGCGCTAGTCCCGGCCGGCAAAGCGCGCAAAGGAAGCAAATTCAGTCTGCGAGTTTCCGTGGACGAAGCGGGTAAGGTGCAGGGAGTCCAAAATCAGACCAATGTGGCGCCTGCGCTTTACACGGCTGGAACAGCGGCCCTGAAACAGTGGCATTTCCGCCCTTACAAGAACCAAGGCGTCCCCGACCGTTTCTATGCCGACATAGCCTTCCAGGTGCGCTGACTTTCGGGAAGCAGCTTCCCCATTCCGCGCTTATTTACCTACAACTTAAAGCTTAGGACGGAAAACGCCGGGATGAACTGCATCATCTATATACCCACATGAATTTATTTCAAGCAGGAACTCGCGTATGAAAACTAATCTGGTTCTTTCGTTGGCTCTCTCCGCTTTTGCATTCTTGCCACTCACAGCCCAACAAGGCGCCGCCCCATCCACGCCGGACAATCAAAATCCACCTCCATCAAGCCAGAGTTCTTCTGACAGCAATTCTCCCAGTGCGCAAAAACCAGACAATCAGTCCAATGGCGACGATCAGCAGAACGACAAAGTTCCTGTGTATCGAGTGACAGTAGTGGAACGGACCACGGAAGCGGTGGACTACCGTGATCGTGGGGGCACGACCCAGGTGGATTTCAAGGGCACGTCTCTCATGCCCGCCGTCGATGGAAACGCCAAGGTCACCGGCCACACGGGCCGTCTGGCAATTGATGCCACGCTGCGCCATTTAGCGCCTCCACGCGGCTTTGGTCCGGAGTACTTGACGTATGTTCTTTGGGCGATCACGCCGGAAGGCCGTCCGCTGAACATGGGCGAAATCAGGCCCAATGATGACGGGAACTCGCGCCTGCAAGTCACCAGCGGATTGCAGGAGTTCGGCATGATTGTGACTGCCGAGCCTTACTTCGCGGTAACTCGACCCAGTAATCTCGTAGTCGCAGAAAATATCGTGCGGCAAGATACTGCGGGCGGCAATCATCCGATCTCAGCCAAATTTGATCTTCTGGAAAAAGGGCAGTACACCGTCAACCTCACACCTGACCAATTGCCCGCAACCACTGCGGACAAGAAGACCCCGCTGGAGTTGCTGGAAGCGCAGAATGCTATTGCCATTGCGCAGGCCGCCGGAGCCGATCAATACGCGGCTGACACGCTGGGAAAAGCCAAGGCCTATCTGGCCCAGGGACAAAATTACCTGAAGCAAAAACAGAATATTACGCCCATCGGGGCGGTAGCGCGTGCAGCCACCCAAGCAGCAGAAGACGCGCGGCTGCTTACTCTCCAAAAGAAACAGGAAGAGCAGACAGCAGCGGAACGGCAGCGCTCACAGGACCGCATACAGCAGGCGCAGTCGCAGGCTGAATCTGAGTCAGCCCGCGCTGACGCGGCCCGCCTGGATGCACAACACCAGAAAGAACAGCGCGAACTGGCGGAGCAGGAGCGCCAAGCGGCCGAGCAGGCAAGGCTTGAAGCGGAGCAGGCCGCGCAACAAGCTTCGCAAGACAGAGCCGCTGCCCAGCAGCAATTACAGCAATCTGAACAGGCGCGCCAGGCCGCCGCGCAGCAGGCCGAACAGGCACGTTTGCAGGCACAGCAATCTGACCAGGCTCGAGCGCAGGCCGTGCAGCAGGCGGAAGAACAACGGCAACGGCTGCTAAAACAACTTAATCAGGTCCTGCAGACGCGTGACAGCGCCCGCGGATTGATCGTGAGCATGTCTGATGTGCTTTTTGACTTTAATCAGGCCACTCTGAAGCCAGGAGCCAAGCTGCGTCTGGCAAAAGTTTCAGGCATCATTCTTGCTTATCCTGACCTGAAGCTGGAAATTGACGGCTTTACTGACAACAAGGGAACTCCCCAATACAACATGACACTGTCTGATAAACGGGCCAAAGCTGTAAGCGATTTTCTGGTTGCCCAGGGCGTTGGTACTGACGCAGTTACCACGAAAGGATTCGGAGAGTCCAATCCCGTGGCCAGCAATGCAACAGCCGCCGGACGGCAGCAGAACCGCAGAGTTGAATTGGTTGTAAGCGGCAATGCCATTGGCAGCAGTACAGGAGCGACCATGGGCGCAACTCCGGGTGCGACAGGAGGAGTTTCAGGAGCGACGCAGGGTGGTTCCACTTCTGCGCAGCCGGGCACCGCTGCACCTGGAAGTATTTCTATTCCGGCCGGAACGTCGGGGACACAATCACGTCCATCGGGCGGCTCAACTCAGCCGCCGGCATCCGATCCTCCGCCGCCTGTCAATCATCCACCCACGCTTTAGTTTCAAACTTGTCACTTATCTAGTATCTATGGGAGATGCCGTAAATGGCATCTCCTTTTTTGTTGCCTGCTTCTAGTCATGCAGAATGATGTTGAGAAGCGAGCTATGTACCTGGAGTCCGCCGTTGTAATGAATGAATCCCATCTTGCGGAAACGATTCATGAAGAAACTTACCCGGGCGCGGGTGGTGCCGACCATCTCTGCCAGCATCTCCTGGGTGATCTTGGGAACCACGGTTTCTGGTGTGCCGTCCTTGCCGAATTGAGCGAGTTGCAACAGCACGCGGGCGAGGCGCTTTTCGCTGGAATTGAAGAGCTGATCGGCTAGAGCTTCCTGAAAGCGGGCGTTGCGGGAGAGAAGAAAGGCGACAAAGATTTCAGAAAAATTGTGCTCCGTCTTAAGCAGGGCGATCATGGTGGGCTTCTGGATGTTGAGCATTGAGCCCTCTGAAATCGCTGTTGCCGTGGTGAGACGAAATTGGTGGGATGATGCGACACATTCCTCCCCAACAAAGTCTCCTGCGCCCATCAAAGCGAGCGTGGCCTCCTTCCCGCTTGTGGAAATGGCGGAAAGCCGGACTCTTCCTTTCTGGATGTAATAAATGGCGTCCGCAGGTTCGCCCTGAGAAAAAATGACTTGCTTCTTCTCTAGCTTCACCTGTGTATAGTCTGCTCCGGTGTGTCTGAAGAATGCTTCCGGATCGAATCCGCGATTCTTTCTGCGTTTCATAGTGGAGAAATGTGCTGGATTGGACAATTTTAGCAGAAATGTGCGATACCAGACATAAGAAAGGTTTTAATTTGCAGGGCTTTGGGGATCTTGAGGGCTGCGCTTTTCATCATTCCCGGTAGCCATCGCGGCAAGGATAATGCCTGAACGCTCAGGGATCTAGGATGGCTGTCCTTCTTCGTCATCGAGCACAGGCAGGCTGTAGAGAGAGACGCTGCCACGTCGATCGCGCGCCAGCTCCGGCAATTCACGGACCAGTTCAAACCGGACTTCTTCATGGCAGCTGGCACAAGGCGGAAAAGTCTGCCCTCGCAGCAACGTTACTTCGTGGGGCAAACGATGTTGCGCGTGAATCACACGGTATATTCCGCTTTCAGGGATAGTGTCCGCGCTCTTGTAGAGTAGGGCCATAGAAGTCTGCACTCAAAAATAACAAAGCTGCCGGCAGGTTGCCACCTGCTAATCGATGCATCTGGCGCTTGCCAAGTTGGTACGACCAGCCCCTGCTGAGAAGCCGGCAGCTCTGCCGTCCGTTATACATCCTCTCCCCGCCGCTTGCCGGAGGATTGAAACACGTTTTTTGTGGCACATTGCCTGCGCCAGAATTTTTCACGTCTCTCTTTGACGGGCCAGGGAAAAACGTCGTTCATGTGGGGTCTGCAAAGAAATACAAAGTTTTGGAGACTCTCTTAATTGCTTTTAAGAGCGCTGAAAATCGGATAATATGACTGGCGTGTCCACCTCCCTCAAGTGCGTAATCACGCTGGCAGTTGTGTTCGGCATTCTTTATGTGCTGATTTCTCCCCTGCCGGAAATGGACGCCACTTTTTCAGGAAAATCCGCTCTTACTCATTTCATCCTCGTTACGCAGGCTTTATTAGGTTTGTTTTTTCTTACGCTGTTGATGCGTTTCCGGCCTACAGACTGGAATGCATCCGCGCACGGTGATGTTCTCAAACTGATCTGTGTCAGGCTTTGTTAGTCCTCTTCTTGACTGGAGTACAACAGCCCTTCGCACCTGCATGGCAACCTCGGATGTTCTGAGTCATTCAGCCAAAGTGGTGCGGATCTCGTGTTGATCACTGGCCAAACATAAGAGGTTTATATGAAGACGAGCGAAGTCATTCAGGCTTGGAAAAGCGTCCTGAGCGGTCGTCGGCCTTCCCTTGCAATCGAGATTACTCGGGAATGTCCGTTGCGTTGTCCGGGATGTTACGCATATGAAAATGGACATGTTGGAGGATTCAGTCTGCGGCAGCTCCAAGACAAACGCGGTGACGATCTGGTGCAGGGTGTGCTCGACCTCGTGGATGAGCACCGCCCCTTGCATCTTTCCCTGGTAGGTGGCGATCCCCTCGTACGCCATCGCGAGGTCACCCGGCTGCTGCCTATGCTTGTCGACCGTGGCATTTACGTCCAGGTTGTAACCAGTGCATTCCGGCAAATCCCTCCAGAGTGGGCCGGCATGGAGCGGGTGAATATCGTGGTTTCCATTGATGGTCTGCAACCGGAGCACGATGAGCGCCGCAAGCCAGCCACCTATGCCCGGATTCTCGAAAGCATTCGTGGCCACCAGGTAATCGTGCATTGCACCATCACCGGCCAGATGATGCAGCGCCATTCGTACCTTCAGGAATTCATTGAGTTCTGGAGCGGGAAACCCGAGATACGAAAAATATGGATGAGCATGTTTACGCCTCAGGTCGGCGCCGCGGGGCCAGAAATCCTTGAACGGGAGGAACGTGTGCAGGCGGTGAAGGAACTGCTTAGCCTGCGGCGGCTGTTCCCGAAACTGGATATGCCTGAATCCTTGCTTCAGGAGTTCCTGCATCCGCCTAAATCTCCGGAAGTGTGCGTTTTTGCTCAGACAACTCACACGATTTCTGCTGATCTAAAGAGCAAGATTACGCCTTGCCAGTTCGGCGGCACTCCAGACTGCTCGCAGTGCGGCTGTTTTGCTTCCATGGGACTGGCCGCAGTGGGCAATCATAAACTTGGGTTCGGCTTAACCGCCGGAGACATTTATTGGGCTTCAAACTCTATCAGCAGGATTTTGCCACGAAACAAGCGCGCAGCGTAGAACCGACTTCGAAGGTACCGACTTGAAAGGTGCAGTGATGAGTTATCTCAGGGATCTGATCAAATCGACCGCAGCTCTACCATTTGCTGGCAAGCCAACTCACATGGAGCGCAAGCTGCGCCGGGACCTCACACGTTTCGGCAAAATGCTTCATAGCATGGGTTTCGTTGCCGCAACGGACGGGAACCTTTCTGTCCGGCTGGACTCCAACCGCGTCCTGGTTACGCCTACCGGCTTCAGCAAAGGCATGATGCGCCCCGAAGACATGGTTGTGGTTGATCTTCACGGTAATAAGCTCAGCGGCGACTACAATCCTTCCAGTGAAATCGTGATGCACCTGACCATCTATCGCATGCGCCCGGATGTGGGAGCTGTGGTTCACGCTCATCCCTGTACGGCCACGGGTTTTGCCTCGGCTGGCATTGCGCTGGACGAACCGCTCTGCTCAGAAATTGTGATCACGCTTGGCGCCGTTCCGCTTGCGCCTTACGCCACCACTGGTACCACGGAACTGAGCGATTCGCTGCGTCCCTTCATCCCGTACCATGACGCCATCCTCATGGCGAACCATGGCGTCGTTACCTATGGTGAAGATCTCTGCCGTGCTTATATGAGGATGGAAGCCGTAGAGCACTATGCCAAGATCGTGATGACCACCCGCCAACTCGGAACCGCTCGCTCTCTTGGCAGCCGCGAACTGGAAAAACTCTTCGAGCTGCGTTCACAGTACGCAAAAACGGTCACAAACGGCCATTAGAGATTGAGCTTTGCCCCCCGCCAGAACCCGGCCGGAAGAGTGGGTAGGCATGCAAGTACGGGCAACCGGTTTTCAGGCGAAATCTAGTTCGATGAGCGCTCTGACTCTTTTTTCAATCTCATCTCGAATCATTCTCACCTGGTCAAGCCTCTGCCCTTTCGGGTCGGGCAGGGGCCAGTCGTCACGGCGCAAACCGGGGATAAATGGGCACTCGTCTCCACATCCCATTGTGACAAGCAAGTACGCGTCTTGAGCGAGTTCATGAGTAAGCTTCTGAGGCTTCGCGGACGCTAGGTCAATGCCGACCTCTTTCATCACTTCAATCACTTCAGGATGAACCCGGTCAGCAGGATGTGTTCCAGCCGAGACGGCATGGGCTTTGGAAGGATCAGCATATCGATTGAAGAACGCGGCGGACATCTGAGAACGGCCTGCATTGTGTACACAGGCGAAGATTACTTTACGCATGGACTGAATCTCTATCCTCAGCGTGTGGTACAAGAAGCTCTTCAGCGGTTTGAGGCGTTGCTGGAGCCAGCCAGCGGAATAGGGCGGTCGCCGCAAATGCGCCAGCGATCTGAACCACGATGAACCACGGCGCGTCCATTGGCCGTATACCCGCAAAGGTGTTGGTGAAGCACCGTGCGAGTGTTACCGCAGGATTAGCAAATGATGTTGATGCCGTGAACCAGTACGCTGCGGTAATGTATGCGCCCACTGCAAATGGCACAGCAGCAAGCCGTGCGCGAGAGCAGCCCCAGATCACCGCAAGTAATCCGAACGTCGCGATGAACTCACTGAATAACTGTGATCCGCCAGCCCGAACGTGAGTCGAGGTTTGCAGTATCCTCTGGCCAAACATCGCATGAGCGGAATAAACGCCTGCGATTGCTCCCACACATTGGGCAAGAATGTAGCCCGGCACCAGCTTCCACGGCAATCCGCCTTGACTCGCATCCGCCAGCGTCACGGCAGGATTGAAATGTGCTCCTGATATGGAACCGAAGGCAAGAATAAGGGCCACGAGCGCGGCTCCAGTAGCGATTGTGTTCTCAAGAAGCGCAAGAGATACGTTGCCGGACGAGAGGGTTTCCGCCATGATCCCTGAACCAACCACCGCCATGAGCAAGAATGAAGTGCCGACGCCTTCAGCTACCAACTTCTTTGCAGGTGTGCTTGATTGAACCACAGATGCTCCTAGTTGCAGCAGGTCGGGCCGCAGCAACTTGCTGGCTTCGTTGCCCGTACAAACGCGCTGATGAACTTGCCTTCCACTTGTGGAGCGATTGCGTCCACGTCGATACCGTGACCGGTGAGCACCGTCCTGGCATCCTCCAGGCTGTAGACTCTGGTCGGCTCTATCTGTACTGACTCGAAGCCCGCGTCTTGAAGTTTGGAGACATATTCATCGTCTCCTAGAGCGCCGGCAATACAGCCAACCCATAGCAACATGCTCTTGCGGATTTCGTCAGGAACCTCGCCGCGCACAACAACGTCAGAGACAGCAAACCGTCCGCCCGGCTTGAGTACCCGGAACGCTTCACGCAGAACCCGGCCTTTATCTGCTGATAAATTGATTACGCAGTTGGAAATGACTACGTCAACGGAATTGTTCGGCAACGGGATGTTCTCAATTTCCCCTTTGAGGAATTCAACATTCGTCAGGCCGGACTTCTTCTGGTTCTCACGCGCCAGAGTGAGCATGTCATCGGTCATGTCCAGGCCGTAGGCTTTCCCCGTAGGGCCCACGCGCCTTGCTGACAGCAGCACATCAATGCCGCCGCCCGATCCCAGATCAAGAACAGTCTCGCCAGGATTAAGTTGAGCCAGCGCCGTCGGGTTGCCACAGCCAAGAGACGCCTTCACGGCATCTTCAGGCAGGATGCTGGTCTGCCCATTGTCATACAAGTCCCTGGTAATCGGATCAACATCCGTACCGCAAGCGGCGGCGCCACAGCATGAATTACTTTGTCCTGCCGCGACCCTCCGGGCCGCTTCACCATATTTCGTTTGCACCACATCCTTGATTGATTCCGTCATTGCTCTTCTCCTTGTTACCGGCAGCAGACTACCTTTTGCGGTTCGACCACTTTGTTGCGGGTGCAGCATTCGGCGTAAAGAAAGCCGAGCAGTTCTTCCAACGCAGCCGTATTCGCTGTGTATCGTAGGAACGTGCCCTCTCGCTGAACCACAACCAATTCCTCGTTTTTCAGCTTCTCCAAATGATGGGACAGCGTTGAATTGGCGATCTCAAGCTCCTCACCTATTTCCCCCACAAACATTCCTTCAGGGTGAGCCGTCAAGAGCAGCCGAAGGATACGCAGCCTTGGCTCCGCGCCCATCGCCGCCAACATGTCCGCAAACCGCGTGACATCTTGGCTTGTTAGTTTGGTAGCCATTTATTCTCCAGTATTTCTATCAATATCGAAATACAGGAAGGATGTCAAGCACTAGTTTGCTGCGTGGTTCAGCCGGGTGCGCGCGCTTCTGCTGTTCTAGGAAACCGGAGGGAAAACCTATGCAGACGTGACGCTCCATACCTAAAAGTCTGCCGCGATTACAAAGGCTAACAAAAACGCCGCCAAGTCACCCCACAAGGCCAACACACCTCGGTTCATTGCTCCTGAAAGGTAAAGAAGACAGAATAGCCGCGTATTACAAGGAGTCCCGTTGTGAACCGTTTTTTAACTAAGTCTGTCTTCCTGCTTGGATTGTTCGTGACCGTTTCTGCCTTTGCCCAAAACCTGCCCACGCCGGAACCGCAAAAGGGATTCACAGGATTCGAAGAATTTCAGGGCACCGTGAATTCTGACAGCAAGATTTTCAAGCTCGAGTCCAACGCCGGATATGACTTCAACAAGCACTTCGGCGTCTTCGTCGGCATGCCGCTCTATTTTGCCAACACGCAGACCACCACCACGCAGGTGAACGGTACCGCGACCACGACAACGACGAATGTGACCAATAACGGACCGGGCAACGCGTATTTCGGTTTTGCCGTGCGCGCACCGAATAAAACACTGGATTACAGTTCCACGGTTACTTTGGCCGCCCCGACCGGCAGCACCTCCAAAGGCTTTAGCAGCGGCCGCGCCAACGCCGACTGGACCAGCCGCCTTGAACACTCTTTCAATCGGCTCACGCCATTTTTTGAAGGCGGGCTGGCCAACGCCGTCCCCGATTCGGGATTGTCCACGCGCCCTTTCACTTCACTAGGTTTGTTGACGCACCTTGAAGAAGGTGGCGAACTTGAACTGGTTAAGCATTTTTCCGTAGGGGGCTCGGGCTATGAGATCGTTCCTTTTGGCAACCAGAAGATCTTCAGCAAGATTGTGGGCAAAGGACAGAGCGGAAAAGGCAAGGGCAAGAACACCTTTGATCTGGCCGCTGTCACCAGCGGTTCAGGCTTGACGCGCGAAAACGGTTTCAACAGCTGGGTCGCATTCGATCCTACGCCGCTATGGCGCGTGCAGTTTGGCTTCTCCCGCAGCGCGACCTATGACCTGAACAGCTTTGGTTTTAACCTGCGTATGAACCTGGGCAAAGCAGCGCACCACCACGGCTCCTAACTTGCGCGGGCACGCGGCACATAATTTCCATCTTCCAGAACCTGGCATGGCGACACCTGCGGCGTAACCAGCGCTTCGCGGGGAATAATAAAAGTCTGTTCCAGCGCGTACTGTCCTGACATGGCGGCGTGAAGAAGACCGTCTGTATAGACCATCCACGAACTGCCGGGCGGAAAAACCAACTTCTGCTTCGGCGCGTTCTGCTGGAAGTCAGAATTTTCCTTGAGCCAGTTATGCAGGTAGAGCATGAACTCGTCATAAGGCGAGCGATCAGCAACAGGCAGCCCAATCTTGCTGGCCATATGCGCCAGACCACGCGCCAGCCTGCTGGTCGACGGGCCAATTCTCTTCGCCTGCATCAGCTTCGGCAGAAAGTCATGAAACGGTTCTCCTACATTCCACACCCGCCCGACGGACGGATTAATATTGGCGAATACCCGCAGGATGCGTGCGCCATGCGTAGGCCGCGTGGGAAACGCGTCCACGTGCAGCAGGTCGTTGCGCTTGTGCAGCGAAAGGTTGCGGCCTTGTTCTTCCAGTGGACGGAAGCTGGCAAAGTCCAGCTTCATTTTGCCCGCGTACGGCGCTAGAAATTGCGCGATAAAATTCGTTACTGAGGCGGAGAAGTCCCGCATGATCGTGTTCATGCGCTCGCGATCGCTAGAATCTTCGTCCATGCCCTTGATCAAATCTTTGCCCGGGCGGTAGGAAATGTTTTTGTGAAAGCGCGAGCCGCTCTGTTTCTGCGCGAGGAGGAAAGCGCGGTCAGCGTCGGAAAACTCAAACGGCACACGGCTGAAGAAAAGCACCTTGCCTCGCTCCAGTTGATCACAGTGCCAGGAAGCCTGCTTCAGATCATACGTGCTTGCGTCAACGATGACGGAACCGCCGGATACCGATGTCATAGCACTTCACCCGCTTGAAGAATGATACGCCTATTCTTTATCTGCAAAACGAGCGACCCCATAAGAACGGGCGCGGCCTGGTGCCCGCGCCCTGGTTCTGTCTATTTTTCACCCTTCCTGCACAGAGCGCCATCGGTGACTGAAGTGAGCAGCCCGGCGGAAGCCGCGATCTTCCGGCTGAAGCAACCGCTGGCAGAATTATTGGAGAAAAACTCCTGCGCGCTTTGCTGGCCCTTGCTGCCGGTGATGTTGAAGTTTGCGTCGAACAGCAGCGTGTCGCTGGGTGTGACGGTATTGGATACCACGCTGAACGAATCCTCACCATCGTCGCCGTGCTGTACCGCCGCACTCTGGAATTGCTGCCGGATCGTAGTAGTTTGCTGGCCCGTACCATCCGGGTTCACAGAGAAAGTGAAACCGAGATCCAGCGGCCATTCAAAACGCTGCGCCGCGCGCCCTTCTCCGTGACCATTTATCTGGGTCTCAGATGAGATTGCAGTGCGCTGTTTAATGTTTTGCACAAAGACCGTGTTGGTGATGTTGAAGTCCTGCCGGCTGGAGAAGTGAATATTCTGCCGCACGTCAGTTTCTACGCGGCCATGCGACGTTCGAACAAAGCCTTCCACTCTGAAAATGCGCGATGAATCAACTGTGACCGAGCCGGTAATGGTTCCGTCGGGCGCGGTGGTTAGGTTTTCAACCACACTGGGATTGGGCACGCCAATCGTGTTGCGCGTTACCTCACCGGTTATCTGATTTGATCCATGGTCCTGAAACAGCAGCAGGGTGGCCGTGGTGGAAAAGCCGTTGTTAGCGCCAAACACGCTGACCGCGATCTGGTGTGGCTGCCCGTTGCTAAGTACGCCGGCGAAGGGAGTGAGGTCAACGCGATAGGGAGTGAAGTTCAGCGCCTGCACGCCGGGAATGGGACGCCATAACAGCGGATCGATTCCGCCGGTGTAGATCCACGGATAGACAGGAGCAACGCCCGCGGATGTGCCATCGATTGTGACCTGGCTCTCACGGAACGCGCCGCCGCCGCAGCTTTGCAATTCGCCGGCGACGTCATCCGGTACGCAGGTGTACCAGAACTCGTCGCCCGCCTGGCTTTCTGCCACAACGTCAATAAAAGCGCGCTCAACGTTAGCGGGAAGCGTAAAAGTTCTTGCCAGCGTGCTGGTTGAGTTTGAGAGGAATGCAGTTCCGCCGGTAGGATCGGACGCAAGAGGCAGCACCAGGTCGGCGGTGCGAGGAGCGTCTTGGTGATGGGCCAGCGGATAAAACTGAATCTGGGCCGTTCCAAACAGAGTGCTGGTGAAGGTGGAGTTCACCAGATTGCCCAGATCCACGCGGCCATTCTGCGTAGTGTGGAAGAGCGCGGAATAATCAGTGAGGTCGCGCTCAATATGCCAGGAGCGCGCCACGGTTCCTGAAGGCTCCGAAGTGGTGCCGAAATAAACGTTCACCCCGCCGATCCAGATTTCCGCGGTGCGGTCAAACTGTCTGCCTGCCTGAATTGAAAAATCTGCATTCAACACGACTTTGGCCCATGGCCCTGGACACGCAGGAGCAAACGAAAATGGCTTGGGAGAAAAATCTGCAAAGGCAAAACTATTGAACAGCGTGACCACACAGGGCGTTGTGTTGGGCCGTGCGATGGGCGGATCAGCCGTGGCGGTGTTGCCGGAACCAATCACCAGCCCCGGGGGCGGAATCGGCTGGGCTGAGATTGCAGCGGCTGCGAGCATAACGCAGGCAGAGACGAATATTTTTGCAGAAGAAAACAAAATTGATCTGAGCGCGGAAGCGGAAGGGATGGGCATGACTACCTCCATGATGAGGGCCAAATTCTAATAAGTGGTAGAGAACTGGTCAAACCGCCATCGGGCTATTGCTTCAGCGCGATGGGAAGGTCAGTGGAAATTAAGATGAATGGTAACAATCTTGCCGGCGGGGCCGACGCCCCAACCCGAATCTCCAATGAGGCCCAAGGCATTCAGGTCTTCAGTGAACAGCGGTGTCCAGGTGTTGCCGCCGTCGTGGGAAACATCCGCGCCGCTCGTTCCGACGGCGTTCAGTATTTGGGAATGCCCAGCCGCCACCGCTGAGCGATATCCTGGGGGAGGCTTCGACGCCAGCTTCCATGTTTTGCCGCCATCGTGGGTAAAGGCCGCCGTCTTTTCACCCTTCGCCGGCTCCTTGTAATCTCCGCCAACCGCAACGCCATCGTTCGCTGTCCAGAAAGCCAGAGAAAACACGCCTTGCGTCGCTGCTCCATGAACGATCGGCGTTTCGGCGACGGTCCAGGTCTGTCCGCGATCAGCGGAGTGGAATACCCGCGCCGCCGGGCCGCCGGTGCCGAACCAAACATCATTCTTGCCGAAGGTCGCAATGCAGGTGCCGCTGGCGGCAAAGGCGCCTTCATTGGGCAGCGCTGCCGGCATTTTCTTGACCGTCACTGGGTTCCAGGTCATGCCATCAGAGGTGGCGATCAGCGGGAACTTGCCGTCCACAGAATCACTCAGGGCGATTCCGTGCGTGCTGTCCCAGAAAGCAAAGCAATCGTAAAAAGCTTTAGGATCGTTGTTGGTAAACTGCCGCTGCCAAATTCGGCCGCCGTCAGCGGTTTTATAAATACGGGATTGATCGCCCGCGCCAATGCTCAGCACGAATGCTGTGTTCTGGTCGAAGGCCTGTATGTCGCGAAAGTCGAGTGAATCCGCACCAACAATTACGACGGTCTGCCACGTAACGCCGCCATCCACGGTTCGCAACACCGTTCCCTTGGCTCCGCTGGCCCACGCCACTTTGCTGGAAACGGCGCTGATGCCGCGCAGTTGGACGTCGGTCTTGCTGTTTTGCGCCTGTTGTGCGTAAGTGGAAGACAAAACAAGAAGTATGATAGCGAAGGCTGTGGCGGCACGCATTTCCATGCTCCCAAAGGACTTAAAATTGTAACCTTTGGTTCTCAGCTTACTCTATTCAGGCATGGAGGGAATCCAGGTGAGTACCATGCTGGTCCCCGTAACGGCACAAAGCGAACTGCGAGATGAAGAAGTGGTGGCCCGTGTGCTCGCCGGCGAGACGGCGCTTTTTGAGATCCTGATGCGCCGCTACAATCAGCGGCTCTACCGGTTGTCACGAATGATTCTGCGCAATGACGGAGAAGCGGAAGATGTAATGCAGGATGCTTACGTCCGGGCTTACGAACATCTGAACCAGTTTGCGGGCAAGGCGGCATTTTCCACCTGGCTGACGCGCATCGCCATCCATGAAGCTCTGGCGCGCAAACGACGCCGCGGGCGGATGGAAGAACTTGACGCTCTCCCCGAAAACGGAGATTTTATGGCCATTCTCAAATCATCTTCGCCCAGTCCGGAAGACGGCACAGCCACCACGCAGGCGCGTGAACTGCTGGAACAAGCGATTGATCATCTGCCTGAGGCTTACCGTGCGGTGGTCATGCTGCGCGAAGTGGAAGAAATGAGTGTGGCGGAAACTGCGGAAAGCCTGGGCGTGAGCGACGCGGTGGTTAAGACTCGCCTGCATCGGGCCCACGCCATGCTGCGCAAAGATCTTTATGCCCGCGCCAAAGGCCGCGCCACCGATCTCTACCAGTTCCACGCCGTGCGTTGCGATCGGGTGGTGAAGGCAGTGTTTGAAAAGATCAGGGAAAAAGGCCCCGAGGCGAGCCCGATCACTCACTGAAGCACGTCGAACTCCTAGGGAATAGCGATCCCTCGCTCCGCTTCGGGAGTTATACCGGCAGCTCTTCCTGCTGCCACTCCGTTGCCACAACTTTTGGCTCGTCGCACAACTGCATGACCAGGTTTTCCAAAACCAGGCGTTTGCTGGGGGCGTTGGAGCGCAGAGCCAGGTCAGCGCGGGCGATCAGCTTGAGAGCGCGCGTAAGATCGCGGCGGGATTTGTAACGGCGGGCCTGGCGGATCACGTCTTCAGCGGCAAAGGGAGGCAGGCGGAAGCCCTGCCACAGCGCCTGCCAGATGGCGCGGGAGTCGCGGACGTTCTTTTCCAGAATCACCAGCATCTGGCGGAAGGTGCGGGCGAGCATATAAAGGTGGCCAATGGCGGCGTCATCGCCTTCACTGGTGGAGAGCAGCGCATCCAGCACGCCGAGCGCGCGGGTTTTGTCGCGGGCGGAGATAGCGTCCGTGAGTTCATATAAGGACCGCTGCTTTGCAGCGAGCACCATGGTCTCCACGTCGCCCAGCGTGATGTGTTTTTTCTCGGCGACATAGAGAATCAGTTTTTCCAGCTCACGGCTCACGAGCATCATGTCCGCGCCCAGCGCGTCGATCAATTCACGGGCCGCGTCCTGATCAACTTTTACATTTTCTTTCTGCGCCTGCTCGATGATCCAGCGCATGCCGTCGGCTTCTTCCACGCGCGCCAGCTCCACGATGCCGCAATATTCGCCCAAGGTCTCGCGGATACGCTCATAGCGGTCTTTGTCCTGCATCTCCATGCGCCGGACGTCGGCGGGAATGCTGATGTGGTCGGCGACAAAGATGATCACCGCGTCAGGGTTGGGGTCTTTCATATAGGCTTCAATGGCGGCGAATTCTTCAGCGTGCGAGCCGCGTCCGTAAAGCTCTTTCACGCCGCGCACAAAGAAAACCTGAAACGGCGCCATGAGCGATGGCGTGCGCGCGCGGTCCAGCACTTCCGCAACGCTCACTTGCGCAAGATCAAGATCATGCAGGCTGAAGTCGCGCATATCCGCGGGGACAAGGTGCTGCAAGAGCGCCTGGCGGCATTGGTCGCGAAAAAAAACTTCGTCGCCAATGAGCACATACGCAGGGCGAAGCTTGCGTCCCGCGACTTCTGACGCGAACTTTTCCGCCGGAGCAAAACTTCGTCCAAGGCCGGGCATCAGAAGGCCTCCAGGATGTCACCGACCAGCGTGCGGGCAAAGTCCTGTGACATGCGCTGCAGCGCCGGAGTCTCTTCCTCGAAAAAACTGGTGACTTCGCGCGAGACCTGATACTGCTGGCGGAAAGTGTAGTTCGGGTTCTCAAAGAAAGTATGGCCGCTGTGGTCGATAAGCGAAACCTTCATGGACACGGTGACGACGGCGCTGGAGACGCGTCCGGTCTGGGCGTCATAGGTGAGCGGCGCGGCCTGCGCGGAGACGACGGTACCTTTGAGCACGGCGTCAGACGCCTGCCCGGCGTCATTCGCGATCTGATAATGCGAGCGTGCGAGAAATTCACGAACCACATCGCGCGTGAGTATCTGCTCAATGCGGTATGTCTGTGTCTGATTGACGAAGATTGGCACCGCGATGGTGCGCACGCTGGCCGGCAGACGCGTGGCGTGTCCGGCAGTGTGATAGCCGCAGCCCGCAAGTAGAATGCCGGCAACCAGTAAAAGACGTCGCGCGAACCTCACTGAACTTTTCCATGTGGCCGGACTGCGGCCAGCGCAGTGGCGCAGTCGGCGGCGGTGAGCGCGGCCAGGCGAAGATTGTCCGCGGCGGCCCAGAGCCAGAAGCCGTTTTCATGCACCACGTCTCGCCGCACCGCGACCATGATCTCGTCTTTGCCAGCGACGCTTACGTTGCTGGGGGAATCTTCCGGCGGGCGCGCAATCTGCACATGCTCACCAGCAAGACTGCGGGCAAAATCACCGACGGCCATGGAATGATCCAGCTCAACGTAAATGGAAAAGGTATGCGCATGAAAAACCGGAGCCTGGACCAACATCATGGCGGGCATGGGCGCGTGAACGCCCAGCAGTTTGCGCAAGTGCGCGGCGATGCGGCGTTCTGTGGCCTCCAATGAGCGGGTTGAGCTTCGGCCATAACGATCAAGCATGTTGAAAGCAACTTGCGAGTCAAAAACGGCGGTCGGCATTTGCTGAAATGAGAGCAGATTGATGGTCTGTTCGTGGAGTTCGTCCATGCCCTGGCGTCCTTGCTCAGACACCGGCTCAAAAATGGTGGCGATAGTGTTGCGAATGGATCCCGCTTTTTTAGCGCGTAGCAGCAGCAGCGCCAGCACCACCGCTGCGGGATGAGCAGTGACAATCGAGCTTGATTCCAGTGTGAATTGCGTGGGTTCACCCAGTTCGCGCTCCACCCAGGGCGCGCTTACCGGGACGCCCGGCTCGTTCTCCAGCGCGTACGACATGTCGACAATCGCGCTGCCGGCTTCGCGCGCCAGCTTCCATTTCTTGCGCGTGAACTGTTCTTCTGAAGCGAAGAAGGTGAAGTCCGTCTGCGCCAGTTCGTCGCGCCCCACGGGAAGCACCAGCGCCACTTCATCCTGGACGCGCTCCAGTTGTCCCAATGACTCATCGTCATCAAGCAGCTTGATTTCCATGGCAGGGAAGTTGCGCTCTTCCAGCACGTCCTTAAGTTCCTTGCCCTTGAGGGAAGCCGCGCCAACAATGGCGACGCGAAAGAGGTTCTGTGTCTCAGTTTTCATCTGGGTTCAGGGGCTTCATTATAAGCTGGCTCGGGCTCCGGCGGGCGGCGCCTAAAACCGTAGGAGAGCCTCGTAAAAACTCCGCTGAGCGCGTAGGAAATACCAATGATGAACAGCATGTAGTGGTGGAACGCCACCAGCAGCCCAAAGAATCCGCAAATAAGAACAAAAATCTGGAACGGATGCCGGTTGCGCAGGTTGAGGTCCTTAAAGCTGTAAAACCGCCAGGTACTGACCATCAAAAAGCCAACCGCAATGAGCAGGGCAAACCACAGCGGCGCCAGTTGCGGCCACAGGATGGGTTCGCCTTTTACCAGATGAATTGTGGCAGCCACCACGCCCGCTCCCGCGGGAATTGGCAACCCTACAAAATATTTTCTACCTGGCCGCCCTGGGTTTGACGGTTGCGGATTCAGCTGAATATTGAAACGCGCCAGCCTGCTGGCGCCCGCGACCAGAAAAATGAACGTGGCAATCAGCCCCAGCTGCACCATCTTGTCATGGACTGCGGGGAAGCCGTGGTCAGGCAGCAGGCTGAATCCCCACATCCAGGCCAGCAGTGCCGGCGCGACGCCGAAAGTAATCACGTCCGCCAGAGAATCGAACTCACGGCCAAAGTCGCTGGTGGTGTTGGTCATGCGGGCAATGCGACCGTCCAGTCCATCGGCCACCACCGCCACGCCAATCGCCAGCGCGGCGTGGTCAAAATGCCAGAACTCCTGACGCGTGCCCAGTACTGTCTGGCTCAACGCGTAATATCCTGCGCCAATATTTGCGGCGGTAAAAAGCGAAGGCAGGATGTACAGGCCTTTACGCATGCGCCGTTTTTCAGCCGGCGGAAGCTGATCTTCCCATCGCCGCATGGGTGAGGGCATTTTCATCGGAAGGCACCTGTATTCTCGCGCTTGAGTGAAGGCGTTGATTTCTGCGAAATTGTCACCTTCGCCAGGATGCTCGATCCTCCCTTGACGCGATCACCCAGCTTTACGCTGATTTCCGCCGACTGCGGGAAAATCACGTCCGTGCGCGATCCAAATTTGATCAGGCCCACACGCTGCCCGCGAAGAACTTTGTCCCCCGGCTTGTGATTGAATACGATCCGGCGCGCCAGCAGTCCGGCAATCTGCTTGAAAACCACTGTCATGCCTTCGCCTTCCAGGGTGACAATGTTCTGCTCATTGTCGTCCGCTGAGGTGGAAGCCATGGCGTTGCCAAACTGGCCCTTCTTGTAAACCGCGCTCTTGATCACGCCAGTGATGGGCGAACGGTTGACGTGCACGTCAAATACGTTCAAAAAAATACTAATGCGCGTGCAGGGCACACCGTTTAGTTGTGTGGAGGAGACGTCCGTCACTTTTCCATCCGCCGGTGAAATCACCAGACCGTCGCCGGAAGGCACTGTGCGTTCCGGGTCGCGGAAGAACCATAAGAAGAAAGCGCCAAGCAAAATGGGCAGAGCCGTAAGGACGAACGAGTGCGTCAGCCAGCCTATCGCGGCAGCGACCACAGCCATCCCCAGGGCGTAATAGATCCCGTCACGAACCATCGCTTCGATTATAGCGATTTAGGGCCCAGGAACGGATGAAGTTCTTGGCCTGGATCTGTTGACCCAATGATTGCGCGCTCCCTGCATCCCGTTGCGAGACAGGCAGTTCCAGCGCTTGGCCCAAAAATAGATAGATTTCTCGTCTAACTTATATTTTTTGGGCTACTGGGGACTCTATTAGACATACGAGGCATGTTCATCCGTCAGAACTGCTGACAAATTAAAAGGGCACGGACCCGGAAGCCGTGCCCTTTTTTAATTCTTGTCCACACGGTCCCGCTTTTACGACCTGCAAATCGCTTTATCGAAACCAATCTGATTGCTGATCACATCGCACCCCTGTGCGTAAAACCTGGTTCCTGCTTGCTGCGGGCACAAACCTGATTCGCGCTTTTTGCGTTCATTCGCGGCCTGAAGGGGCTGTCTGGTCGATCTGTGCAAATCTGCGGGCAAAATTCCTGCGATCGGGCGCAAATAACAAACCTCTCCTAACGGATCATGGGTCCGTTCAAGGAGAGGCTGAAGATCAGGGTCTGGAGCCCACTATGCTGAGCCGACTCAGCCGGTTAAGCCACCTGCGAATGCGAGCGCTGATATTCCTGCTCGATCATTTGCATCTGGTCTTTTAACCGAAGTTTAACCTTCTTAATGCGCACTTCTTCCAGCTTTTCATCTTCCGTCAAGTATCTTTTCTCGATCAGGGAGTGAAGGCGCTGGCAGTATTGAGTGTGTTCCTGGGCCAGCCTACGAAACTCTTCGTGACTGGCGAGAAGCTGTTCGCGAACGGAATCCACCATTCTTGAAGAACCTCCTGCGTGTTCTTTCATCGAACGTTAACACAGGGACAGGGCGGGTTCAATCAAAAAGGCCCTCATTTATGGAAATCTAAATTTATGGAAATTTAAATTTCAAAACCAGGGCATCCTCCGCCGGGTTTTGATAATACATTTTTCTGCGCCCAACTTCGATAAACGCCCATTTCTCATAAAGAGACCGGGCCGCGCGGTTGGACTCACGTACTTCAAGAAAAATGCTCTTTCCGCCGCGATTGCGGACCAGCTCAAGCAGCTCACCGACGAGCCGTGAACCCAGCCCGCAACGCCGCGCCGAGCCGGTAACCGCAATGTTTTCAATCTCCCATTCGTCTTCCAGCTGCCGCGCAACGATGAAACCGACCACGCTTCCCGACTGCTCCACTACCAGGGCAGTTCGGGGCTGAGGCTGGGTCTTGGTTCCTGCTTCGACCTGGGGCTGGTCTTCCGGATCATCGGTGGCAAACAGCTTCAGGTATTCAGATTGGTTCCATTGCGCGGCAGTGGCCGAGTGGGACGCGATTTCCACAAGCCGGGGGAGATCGGCTGGTTTGGCTGGACGCACGCGGACCGTGCTCACGCGGATCTGGCTCGCTTAAAGCTTCCGCGAACAATGCGTATCATGTTAGCGGTTTCCTTTGAAAAAGATCTCAGCGTCTGACCGACGGAGATAGTTCGCGTCCAGCGATTCCACAGAGACTGTTTCACCCGCGAGCAATTTTCCGGCGCCGATGCGCGCAATCACTTCGCTGCCGGGCGGCGTAACGACTACTACGGCGGAGTGAGAGCTTGAAGCAAGTTCGGCCAGAGCAGGATCACTGGTGATGATTACGGCGGGACGTTCTGTTGCGAGCGTTGCCAGAAAATCCTGCTGGGTCAATAACTCTTCGCGTTGTTTCAGCAATGCTCCATCCGATTTTTTATACAGCCCAAGAAAAACTTCTTTCCTGCCCGCATCAATCGCAGCGGCAATTTTTCCGTCGCGATCCGCCAGAGAAGCCAGCGATTCCAGCACCGAAACCGTCGCAATCGGCTTGTGCAAAGTTTCCGCCAGACCTTTGATAGCGCTCAGCCCGACGCGCAGACCGGTAAATGATCCCGGACCCGACGCCGCAGCAAATCCTCCGATGTCTTTCACTCCGTAGCCATGTTTCTTCAGCAGTGCAGCCAGCGTGGGAATGAGTTGGGCGGAAAAAGTTCCACCGGCAATTGCCGCTGATTCAATCACGCGGAATGTTCCTGCGTCTGCTTCGGCCAGCGTGATGCCGCCGGATTGGCCCGATGTGTCAATGGCGAGGATCAGCATTTGTTTTCTTTCTGCAATCCCGAGCGGAGCGAGGGATCCCTATTGTCTTTTGTCCCGACCCTGAGCTTGCCGAAGGGGAGGGAACCCTACACGCAAGAATAAACTATGGACTTGCTTTGTTTCGGCTGGCAAGAAATCCGTTTACCAGCAAATCGCCGACGTAGAGACGCAGCATACTGCGTCTTCCGAAGGCTTCTGAGAATCTCCCGCGCGCTCCATCGCCATCATCCTGCTCGTTATGTCGGCCTGGGTCGGTGGGCGTGATGATGGACCGTTGGCTTGCCTTTCAGGCTGCACGGAAACAGTCACGCCAGTTTGCTCCGATTGTTGCGGGCGCGCTGCGTGAAGGCAAGCTGGACGAAGCGATCCGCGTGGCCGAGCGCAACAAGAGAAGCCATCTGGCCAAGGTGGTGAACGCGGGCCTTCAGGAATTTCGTGCGCATGAGCAATCTGAAGAAATTCCCGGCGACAAGATTGAAGCCAGCCGGCGCGCGCTGGAGCGGGCTTCGGCGATAGTTCACGCTGAACTGGAGCGCGGCCTGAGCGGACTGGCCACCATTGGCTCAACCGCGCCGTTCGTTGGTCTGCTGGGCACTGTGATCGGCATCATCGACGCCTTCCGCGAAATTCAGGGACAGAATGCCACCGGCGTAAGCGCCGTCGCCGGAGGAATTTCTGAAGCGCTGGTGACCACAGCCCTGGGACTGACCGTCGCCATTCCCGCAGTGATGATGTTCAACTACTTCACCACCAAGATCCGTGCGTTCGACGTGGAGATGGACAACTCTTCCAGCGAGCTGGTGGATTATTTTTTGAAGCGGGCAGTTGTGGTGAAGCGGTAGTTGCGGTTCTGCGAGCGCCAAGGAGCGAACCATGGCAATTGTCTTGCGCAACGAGGGCTCGAAAATCAATTCCAGCATCAACGTCACGCCAATGGTGGACGTGATGCTGGTCTTGCTGATTATTTTTATGGTGATCACCCCGATGCTGCACCCCGGCGTTCCTGTGGACCTGGCGAAGACTTTGAACCCGAGCGCCATGTCCGATGCCGACAAAGCGGATGCTCTCATCCTGTCAGTAATGCGCGACGGCAAAATGTTCTTAGGCAGCGAGAGCGTGACCAGCGACGCTCTAACACAGAAAATCCGGGATACGGTTACCAACCGCGTCAACAAAACCATTTACATTCGAGCCGATGCGCGCGCCAGATATGGCATTCTTGTCGAGGCAGTGGATGACCTTCGTTCGGCGGGAGTGGATCAATTGGGTTTGCTGACGGAGCAGAAAAGGAGGGTTGTGCGGTAAGTGCTTATAGACGATGCAAGTGATAGTCAACCGCTGCCTTGTTTCACGGCGTAAACTCTATCAATGTCATTCTTACTGCTGCATGGCGGGTGGGACACGATCGTGGCCGCAACTTTATTCTGGGCTTCACCATTTATTGTTGCATTCTTCGTCATTCGGTGGGCACTACATCGGCGAAGTAAGGGTAGAAAAGGAGCTGGCTTTTAAGAGCGGATGCCATCCTGACCAGAGGGTTCCCTCGCTCCGCTCGGGATAAAGAAAGAAGAGCTATACCCCTTCAGGCACATCCTGCACCAACTCCAGCAGCACTCCACCGGTGCTGGATGGATGAACAAAAACGTAAAGATGCCCGCCGGCGCCTATCTTGATTTCCTCGGACACAAAACGCGTGCCCGTCTTCTTGAGATTCTCCACGGCCTGCGTTAGATCGGGAACATGGATGGCGACGTGGTGCAGGCCTTCGCCGCGCTTCTCGATAAAGTTGGCAATCACCGAATCCGGGCTGGTGGCTTCCAGCAGCTCAATGCGGCTCTGCCCCAGCGGAATCATCGCCACCTTGACCTTCTCATGCGGGACGGTTTCTTCACTCAGCACGTCCAGCCCGAGCTGTTCATAAAATTTGCGTGCCTGCGCCAGCGACTTTACCGCGATTCCGAGATGGTCAATGGTGTGCATGAGCAACTCCTGGCTTCTAGCCGCTAGCTTGGATCGCCGCTGTTGGCTCTTCTTCTATTTAAGTTCAACGAAAAACATTTAAGGTCAGCAAAAGATCCATTCACAGGAAATGCCATTCCGAACCCTGAGCGAAGCCGAAGGGGAGGAATCGGCTCCGCTGCTCTAGAGGCTTCCGCGATGCTGCAGCAGAGCCGGTCCCTCACCCGCGCGTCAAGTTTGTGTAGCTGTTTAACGGTAATGCCCGCTTGGGTTCGGGATGACATGTCGTGAACCTTGAAATGATTCTAAACTTTCAATTGCCTGCTCTCCGTGTCCCCGTGTCCGGGATCCCCGACGAGCCCACTGTCGGCTCGGCGGAGCGGTTGTCTCCGTGGTGGATTTTGTTTTCGCTGAAGTTCCCCACAATTTCCTCCACCAGCGAATACGGATCGCGTTTGTGCTCGGCGATTTCAGCCGCCAGCCGCGCAATCTCTTCTTCCGGTAGTCGCTCGTTCAACAACTTTTCCAGCATCCCGTCGCGCAGCATTTCGATCAGCCGCTCGCGCCAGCTGCTGATCTTTTTCTTCAGCAGCAGATCTTTCTGCTGGAGGAACAGCTCGTAATTCACGATTGCCGCCGCCAGTTCGGGAACACCTTTGCCGTCAGTGGCCACGGTCTTGACGATTGGCGGTGTCCATTTATCGGAGCGGATTGCCAGCGACTGCATGGAGCGTATTTCCCGCTCCACACGGTCAGCACCTTCGCGGTCGCTCTTGTTGATCACAAAAATATCCGCAATTTCCATAATCCCGGCCTTGATGGTCTGCACGTCGTCACCCATGCCGGGAACAAGAATTACGACAGTTACGTCGGCAAGGCGCACGATATCGATTTCATCCTGTCCGACGCCGACGGTTTCAATCAGGACAATATCTTTGCCAGCAGCATCGAGCACTGTAGCCGCGTCGGTGGTCGCACGAGCAAGTCCGCCCAGGTTGCCGCGCGTCGCCATGCTGCGTATGTAAATCCCCGGATCAGCATGATGGGCCTGCATGCGTATGCGGTCGCCGAGAATCGCGCCCCCGGTGTAGGGGCTTGTGGGATCGACGGCGATGATGCCAACTGTACGTTCTTGCTTGCGATATTCGCGGGCGAGCTGATCGACCAGTGTGCTCTTGCCCGCGCCGGGAGCGCCGGTGAGGCCGATCACGCGGGCGCGTCCGGTGAAGTTGAAGATGGCTTTCAGCAGTTCGCGCGATTCAGGTCGATTGTCTTCAATGGTGCTGATGGCGCGGGCCAGCGCGCGCACGTCGCCCGCGCGTATGCGGTCAACCCAATGTTGGAGGTTGGTGGGCATTATTTATAAATATTTAAAGACGTCATCCCGAAGGCCGTAAAGCGAGCCAGCGTTTTCCAAGCTGGCGAGTAGGCCTGAGGGACCTTGTGATCTATTGCACAATTCATTGCAACGGAACTCAAGGTCCCTCACTCCTATTCGAGCGCTGATGAAAGCGCGCTCTCATAAACGGCGTTCGGGATGACGATTCAATAAAAACACTGGCTCTTCCACCATCAATCCTTCAACAACTGCCGGGCGATCACCAGCCGCTGGATCTCACTGGTGCCTTCGCCGATGGTGCAGAGCTTCACGTCGCGATAAAACTTTTCCGCCGGATAGTCTTTGATGAACCCATAACCGCCGTGGATCTGCACGCATTCATTGGCGCAACGCACCGCTACCTCGCCGGTATAGAGCTTGGCCATCGACGATTCCTGCGTCGTCTTCATGCCTGCGTCTTTCATGGCAGCGGCACGCATGGTGAGCAGGCGTCCGGCGTCGATCTCCGTGGCCATATCCGCCAGCTTCCATTGTATGGCCTGAAATTCGCTGATGGCTTTGCCGAACTGGCGGCGCTGCTTGGAATACTTGAGCGCGGCTTCATACGCGCCTTGCGCCATGCCCAGTCCCAGCGCGGCAATGGAGATGCGGCCGCCATCGAGCACGCGCATGGCGTCCACAAAGCCCTGGCCTTCCACACCTACCAGCGCTTCTTCCGGAACGTGGCAGTCTTCAAAGATTAATTCTGACGTATCGCTGGCGCGCAGTCCAAGCTTGTTTTCTTTCTTGCCGGGACGAAAGCCCTTGGTGCCTTTCTCGACGATAAACGCTGAGAGGCCGTGCGTGTGCGCGGTCTTGTCCGTTACCGCAATCACCACGGCGACATCAGCATAGTGGCCGTTGGTGATAAAAGTCTTGGTGCCGTTGAGCACCCATCCGCCCTTTTTGCCTTTGCGGATGGCACTCATGCGCGCGCCGCCCGCGTCAGAACCGGAGCCGGGTTCGGTCAGTCCCCACGCGCCCAGCCACTCGCCGGTGGCGAGCTTGGGAATATATTTCTTCCGCTGTTCTTCGTTGCCGGCCAGAAAAATATGGTTGGAGCACAGCGAGTTGTGCGCCGCAACGGTGATGCCCACCGAGCCGTCAACGCGCGAAAGCTCTTCAATGGCGATCACATATTCCACGTAGCCCAGGCCGGCGCCGCCGTATTCTGCGGGAAAGATGATGCCCAGCACGCCCATGCGGCCCAGCTCCTTGATCGTCTCCATAGGGAAGTGATTGGCTTCGTCCCATTTCATTACGTTGGGAAGGATTTCACGCTCGGCAAATTCGCGCAGAGATTTCTTGAGCTGTAATTGTTCGTCAGTAAGTTGGAAGTCCATAATTTATGTCGCTTCGCTCCAAACCGCTTCGGCAGTGTCGATCTTGTGAACCGTGTTCTGCCTTTGATGCCGGCGGCTCGGCGATCCGGGCCTCGCCGCCTAGAACCTCATTTATATGTCGCTTCGCTCCAAACCGCTTCGGCAGTATCGATCTTGTGAACCGTGTTCTGCCTTTGATGCCGGCAGCTCGGCAATCCGGACCTCCCACCCCACCACGCGAAAACCGCGCGTGTTGGGGACCCCGGGGCCTCGCCGCCTAGAACCTCATTTATATGTGGCTTCGCTCCAAACCGCTGTTGCATTCCGGTTTAAGCGGTGGGCTCGCTGCCTTTGTGCAATTGCGGGTCGGCGCGCAAGTCGGCCCCCCCGGCTTAATCCTCATGCCAGGAATGCCACGCCACTTTCTTTGATGCCTTTGAGCAAACCGACAATTATTTCACAAGCAGAGCAAGTGCGTAATGGGACAGAGAATCGCCGCGGAGGGAGACTGACATCGTCCGCCGAGAGTCAATATTAAGGAAAATTGAGGTGCCCCGGTGCCAATAGTAGATGAATGGCATACCCCGGAGCAGAGAACCGCATCCAAGAAACTCGATGAGCCGTTTAAAAACATACACTTTGTTTACTGTTCTCTTTTGTACAACCCTTTTCGGCGCTTCGAACCGTGCCTGGTCGCAGGATACTCAGTTGCCGAACGCTCCATCGCCGTCGGGATCTTCAAGGCCTGGCGACGCTGCATCGGAGCGGGAAGTTACCTGGAAGAGCCTGCCTAAAGACTTTCTTCACGATCAAAAAGGCATCTGGCTGTTCCCCCTGCAACTGGCAAAAGGGCACGCTTGGCTCCCGACACTGGCGGTGGTAGGTGGAACGGCGGGACTGATCTACTCTGATCCACATACCATGCCATACTTCCAACGCCATGCCGGACGTTTGGACGATCTGAATGACACTTTCGACACGCAGATCACCACTGCGGAAGTAATAGCCATTCCAGCAACTTTGATGTTCAGCGGCTACATGCGGCATGATCAATATCAGGTGGGCACCGCCCTGCTGGCCGGAGAGGCTTACGCTGACAGCGCTATTGTGGATTTGGCCGTGAAGGCGATCAGCCGCAGAAAACGGCCTACCGATGTTCCGCCCGGTGCCCCATTTAACGACACATTTTTTGCCGGCGGCAAGTCGCCTTTTAAAGGCAGTGCTTTTCCTTCCGGTCACGCTGCGGGAGCTTTTTCAGTGGCTACGGTGATTGCCAGCCGTTATCACAACCACCGCTGGGTGCCGTGGGTAATGTATGGCGCGGCAGCGGCAATCAGCTTTTCTCGCGTGACATCACTGGCGCATTTTCCGTCTGACATTTTTCTGGGCGGAGCCCTTGGCTATACGATTGCACGCTTTGAAGTGCTGAAGCCGCGTTGAGCCGCTGGAACGCTTTGGCTAGCTGATAAAAAGTCCTGGTCCAATCGTCACGATTGATCTGACATTTTTCTGCCAGATGGGGGAGAATAATCCCCTCCAATGGATTCGCTCTCGAAAGCTGGCTCTCGCCTGATGTCCATCGACGCGCTTCGCGGGGCAGTGATGGTCATCATGGCACTGGACCACGTCCGCGATTTCTTCCACGCGAGAGCAATATCTTTTTCGCCAACTGATCTCACTCAAACCACGCCCATCCTGTTCTTTACGCGATGGATTACCCATTTTTGTCTGCCAGTGTTTATGTTTGCGGCGGGCATGGGCGTGTATCTCCATGGGCGCAGCCGCACCAGGGGACAGCTCTCGCGATTTCTGGTGACGCGCGGGGCCTGGTTCATTGTGCTGGAGCTGACGGTGATGCAGCTGGCCTATAACTTTAACTTTTCGCCGCGCTTCCTGATTCTGCTTTTGATTCTCTGGATTTTTGGGATTTGCATGATCGCGATGGCTGCGTTGGTTCATCTGCCCATTCGCTGGCTGGCTGTGTTGAGCGTGGCTGTCATCGCCTTTCACAATTGCCTGGATGGAATCAGCGCAGCGCGGTTCGGAGCCGGCGCGTGGGCGTGGAAGCTGCTGCATCAGCCCGGCATCATTCTGGTTGCAGCCAAGCAGGTGTTGGTGACCTATACATTTCTGCCATGGATCGCCGTGATGGCCGCAGGCTTCTGCTTTGGCCAGGTGTTGCAGTTGGAGCCAGCGGCGCGGCGCCGCATTCTGCTGAGGCTTGGAGCGGCATTGACGATTGGGTTTATCGTGGTGCGCGCGGTGAACCGCTATGGAGACCCGGCGCCGTGGGCCCATCAGAAGTCAGGCCTGTTCACGCTGCTCTCTTTTGTGAATTGCACCAAATACCCGGGATCGCTTGATTTTTTGCTGATGACGCTGGGGCCCGCATTGCTGGTGCTGGCCTGGTTCGACCGGCGCACGTTCAAGCCAGCCAATCCACTGGTGGTCTTCGGACGGGTGCCAATGTTTTACTTCATCCTGCATTTTTACCTGATACATGCACTGGCAGTGCTTGCGGCTTGGCTCCGCTATGGCAGCTCGGTTGCCAGGTTCATGTTCAATCCCCTGCCTTCAATGGGTGGGCCACGCCAGCTATTCCCGGCGGACTCTGGTTATAGCTTGTGGGTAGTGTATGCGGTGTGGTTGCTGACCGTGGCATTGCTCTATCCACTCTGCCGATGGTTTGCCAATGTGAAAAGCACAAGGCGCGATTGGTGGCTGAGCTATCTTTAGTCGCCGTGGTGGTCATCCCCAACAGGAGCGTGGCAACTATTCAGTCCTTATAGCATTCCCATCATCCTCCAATATCCCGCGGCCAGTACCAGGGCCGCCAGCGCGAAATGGGCAGTTAATCCTTGAGCAGCATCACTTCGGTCGACTTGATGACGGCCTTCATTTCGCCCTCATGACCATCACGTCCGTGGATTTCACCAACGCGGCGGCGATCTGGCCTTTTTCCAGACGCATCTCGCGGACAGCGTCAGCAGTAATGATGGCGGTGAGGCGCTGGCCGGCGATGGACAGAGTGACCTGCGCCATCAGGCCTTCCACTTTCAGTTCAACCACGCGTCCCACAAGCTGGTTGCGTCCGCTGATGGTGCGGAAACTTTCTCTGCGAGACTGCACCGGGCCGCGTTGCGGCAAGGCGGGAAGAAGCCGGTCGATTTCGCTTTCTGGAATGCGATGATGGCCGCCGGGAGTTTTGACCGTCTTGATCTTGCCTTTGTAAATCCACTGCTTCAGCGCGGCATAGCTTACGCCGAGGACTTTGCAGGCATCGCGCAGGGGATAAAGCTTCTTTAGTGATTCAGATCGCATAATTTCGACTCCTTTGTGGGAGTGCGGATCGGCGTTTCGTAGAAATTGTCATAATGGCGCCAGCAACGATCCCAGCTGTAGCGTTGCCGGCGTGTTGTAAAGCTGTTCCCATCTGCCGCTCTGCACAATTCGTCCTTGTTCCAATACGATGGCTCGATGCGGGCACAAGCGTTTTAGCACTTCGGCCTGGTGGTCGACGGCGATCATGCTGAAACCGATCTGCCGGCTCCAGAAGATGAGATTGTCAATCAGTTCGCGCACCAGTTGGCGGTCGAGCCCGGCGAAGGGTTCGTCGAGCAGGACCAGGGAAGGCTTGCGGGCGAGCATGCGCGCCAGGGCAACACGTCGCGCCTGTCCGCCGGAGATCAAGGCCGCGGGGGCGTGCCACAAAGGCGATAGTTGCAGACGGTCGCGCAATGTGTTGATCCATTGCTGTTGCTCTGCGGTGGCGGCCAAGCTTTTTGAAATTCCAAAATGAATGTTTTCCCCCACGCTCAGGTGAGGGAAAAGGCCTGGCTCCTGCGTCATGTAGCCAAGCGGTCGGCGATGCAGGGGCAGAGAAGGCGGAAATAGTTGCAGGTGGTTCAGCTGCACAAAGCCGTCATCGGGTTCTTCGATTCCTGCGATGCACGCCAGCACCGTGCTCTTGCCTGCGCCGGATGCGCCAAATAACCCGACTGCGCCACCTGCTTCCAGCTCCAGCGCGACATCCACCTGAAGCTCGCGGCGCTTCTTAATGATGTGGGCTTTAAGCATGGCGGTTTCTTTGGGCCAGCACATGCACCAGCCAGGGCAGTGGCAGAGCCACGGCCAGAAACACTACCAGCAGCGGCATCACCGCGGGCAATCCAAAGCTTTGCAGGTTCACCCAGAGTTGCACCGGCATGCCGGAAGGATAATAAGCCGTAACCACCACCGCGCCAAATTCTCCGATGGCGCGCACCCATGCGATGCTGAGCGCCACGGCCAGCCCCAGACGCGAGAGCGGAAGAGTGACGCGGAAAAAAACTTTCATCGGCGTGAGACCAAGGAGCGCGGCTTGCTTTTGCAGAATGGCTGGCACCGCGTCAAACGCGGCCACGGCGCCTAGCACGTAATAGCCCATGCCGACGTAAACCTGCGTAACGGTGAAGGCGGCAACACTGTTGGTCATGCGGAGGCCAAGATGTTCCAGCCATGAACCCACCGCTCCGTAAGGACCAAAGGCCAGGGTAAGCAGGATGCCGAGCGCCAGCGGCGGAAGCAGAATCGGCACCAGCAAAACAGCCTGCCACCAGAGACGTTCGCGGGTGGAACAGCGCGCAATGTAAGCCGCAACGGGCGTGCCTACGGCAATGATGACCAACATCGCAAACCCAGTGAGCACGAGGGAGACGCGGACAGAAGCGAGCGCGGGGCCGCGTACATCGTCACCCCATTGCCACGGCCCGATGCGAGCCAGCAGCGCGGTGAACGGATACAGGAGCGCCAGCGCAAACAGCGCTGCTCCAGCTCTGGCAATCCAGCGGCGATGAATCATGCGCGAAGGGGAGAGGCATCTCCCGGCGGATCGTAGCTGAAGCGGCGGAAGATGGCCTGGGCTTCTGCGCCTTTGAGCCACTCGGCGAAAGCGGCCGCGCCTTTGGCGTTAGCCGCATCCTTGATGGCGGCGACATAGTAGATAAGAGGCTCCGGTTGCCAGGTCTTGCTGCCGATTTTCAAAACGATATCGGGATGCTCGTTGTGAACATCTTGCCCGCTCAGGTTAATTTCCTTCGGCAGCGTGATGTATGGCAGATGAAATGGCGCGGGCTGGATCTTGTACGCCGACGCGGCATCCAACTCACCGCTTTGCAATCGCGCCTGGACGGTGGGTTCGGTAAATATCTGCTGTTCGTTGATTGCGGGGCCAAGGATTTTTTCCACTAATCCAGCCTGTTTGTAGATTTTGGCCGCCAGCATCATGGTGAAAATAATGTTGCGTCCCTGCGGATCAGTGAAAGGATCGGTCCGTCCGAAACGCAATCCGGGCTCCTGCAAGACTTCCCACAAGTTAGCTTTGCCTTCGGCGGCAGCCTGAAGCTTCGGAGCAAATTTGCTCTTGGGGCTGTACGCGATCACCATCTCAGTGTGAGCGATGGGCTGAGCTACGTCAGCTTTGCCGGCGTGCAGCACGGCCAACATGGGTCCGGGTGTGACTGGGATGAAAACGTCTGGATGAATGTTGCCGCCAACAATTAACTGGCCCAACGCACTTGATCCCTGGCCGAGGCCGTGCATATTAAGTTTGAGAGTTTGCGCTGCGGCAGTTTTCACAGGGCCTTCCATCAACGATCCCATGGATCCGGCATAGGCCACATCGAGCGCGGCCAGTTCAGCGGCGAAGACTTTCAAGGGCAGGCCGGAAAGGACTGCGCCCGCAGTAAGCGTGGTACTGCGGGCAAGAAATTTGCGGCGGGTTGAGGTCGAGCGAAAGAGCATTCAGTAGTTTTCCTATCGATAGATGATTTAATACGAATTAAATCGTTACTGTCAATTGTATTCAGACGAAACCTAATTGCGGGCGATATGCAGCCACCGTGCGATACACTTACAGCCGTTCGTCGCGCCCCAATGGAACAATTTGTAAACTTTCCGCCAGCACCCCGTCCTGTCCGACGCAAAGGCCCCGGCTGTCTGGTGCAGGTACTGGGCGCACTTGCGCTCGGGGTCGCGGTGCTCTTGGCCATATATGCCGTCTTTGCTCCGTGGGCTTTCTATATGGGCGGCCACTTCCACGCTTATCCCGGCTGGACAGGATGGGGAAAGCTCCATTCCAACACCGCCGGCGACTACGTTCTCTTCGTGAGCATCTCGCCCGCCACCGGCGGACGCGGCACCTACCGCGCGGTCCCGCGTATCCGCGGCCAGGGCCTTCTCTGCACGCCGCGGGGTGACCGATACCGCCTCCGCGTCGGCGGAAACTTTGGCAAAACTTCCGGCACCGATCTCCAGGGCAAAACGGCTTATCTTTACGCTCACACTTACTCGGTCTTCAGCGGCAGCACCGCTCCGTCACTTGAGTTCCGCGGCAAGTGGAACAATCCTGACCTGGTGCTCGACGATCAGGGCTCCATCAACCGCGCTTTTGATCCCGACGGCGTGCTGGCCAGGAATACTCATATGCGTCCTTACGTACAAGAGGTGGTGCCGGTCACGCTGCATGAAGGCAGCCAGTCGGACTTTGACGCTGCCTGCGCCCTGATCGCAAAACATTAACGCTGCGCAAATGTCTCAGACATCCGCGCCTTCGCCTGAACACTGGCACAACCTTATTCACTGAGCCATCCTCGGATAATCTCCTGTTTTTGCCAGTGCCTTGCTATACACTTGCTGCAAGCCACATGGATCCCGCCACAACCCCTACTCCCCCAAAATCCATCCGCGGCGCCCTGGTGCGGCTGCTGGCGCTCGTGGCGCTGTTCGGCGTATTGCTCTTCGGCCTCGACGCCGTCTTTACCCCGTGGGCATTCTTTATGGGCGGCCACTTCCACATCAATCCCAGGTGGACCGGCTGGGGACGCATGCATTCCAACACCGCCGGCGATTACGTGATCTACATGAGCCTCTCGCCGTATTTTGGCCGCGGCCGTTCGTTGACGGACATTACCGGCAAGGGCGCTATCTGCACACAGCGCGGTGATAACTACCCTCTCAATGTCGCGGGAAGCTTTCAAAGCCATCCCGGCATCGATCTCCAGGGCAAGACGGCCGTGATTTACGCGCACAATTACTCAAAATCGCACTACGAACCTTCACTGGAGTTCCGCGGCAAGTGGAACAATCCTGACCTTGTGCTTGACGATCACGGCTCGCTCAACCGCGCCTTTGATCCCGGCGGCACGCTGGCCCCAAAAACCCATATGCGCCCTGACGTGCAGGAAGTGGTGCCGCTGACCCTGCATGAAGGCAGCCGGTCAGACTTTGACGCCGCCTGCGCCGCCATCAAGCGGTAACGCTGAAGGGTTTCAATTTTGGCATTTCCGGCGATTTTCAATTCTGGCAATTTGTGTCCCTCCCCCTCCCTGGGTATCCCACCGCATCCCAGATCATCCCAGTTTGGCGTGAGTTTGAGAGGTTTTCCCCTGTGCTCCTTCGTGTCCTCTGTGGTTGACGGTTTTGTCTTCCCGATCTTGACACCCGCTCCCCCCTCCCTGGGTATCCCACCCCATCCCAGGTCATCCCAGTTTGGCGTGAGTTTGAGCCATCTGCAGCCCGACGGCTAGCTGCCACTTTCAGTTGTCAAAGATCGCCTTTTCGCCTCTTGAGGCAAACTCCTGACTTTACCATTTGTTCGCTTTAAAAGTCAAGAGAAAACTGCTACTTCGGACGGGCTTTCGCGCATGTCAAGCCCAAAAAAAGGCGCGTCCGACCCGGAACTTCAAAGAGCACAACCATGACCCACTCGGCGCCCGTGTGATTGGGTGCTGGCGGCATAACTAGCCGGATTGTCCGGGGTGGAGGTGACGGGGTTGTGCAATGAGGTGATGCGAGGGGCGGGATCAGGTGATCGGAAAGACACAAGCGCACCGCGGAGGCGCGGAGAAGGAAGAGTGGCCGCGAATTAACGCCAAAGGCGCGAATGACGAACCGCGGTTAAAACAACAGACCTTCGGCATCCAGCTTCGCTGAACAGTTCGGACAAGCGACTTCCATATCCGATTTTCCTAGCGAATCGTCTTCCAAATACGAGCCACTATTCGGATCAAATTGCTTTGTGCCCCAAATCGTGTACCTGAGACTTTTCAAAATGATGCCGCAACTCGGGCAAGCGGACGCTTGCCGCGTGTGTGCGCCGTTCTGCTCGGCCTTATCTCTACTGAAACGCATTTGTTCAATATATTGAACACGATTTCTGCTAAATCTGCAACTTGGAAATCGATGCGGCGAAAACGGTTCAGCGAAAGCTGCGGGAGGCGCAAGGAGATTTGACTCATCGCGCCTTCGCAAAGAAGTTAGGAATTTCCGTCGGTTCATTGGCTCGATTGAGAAATTCTCCGCAGAACGTAACGTTGTTGACGCTTGCAAAGATCAGCCGCTCCTTAGGCATCAAGCCGTCGCAATTATTGGACGATGCAGATGCCAACCATCGAAAGCAGCGAGCCCCGACAGCAAGGTAACCTCTTTGCGCGCCTATTACCGTAATTCAATAACCGAATTCGTTGCTGCTTCCGCAAGTGAAGTTGCTTTTGCTCTCGTTGATCAGAATGGGAAATTCGGCTTTTCTCAAGTTGAACGGGATGCTGTTGAAGCGTGGAAAAATGAAATCTTCTTGCTGCAGAACCAATTGGGGAATCTTGTCGACCAGTTAGCAGAAGCTCGACAATGGGGACTGCTGCTAGAGTTCCCGATTCCCCGGCGGCAAAAAAGGATCGATGTAGTGTTGTTGGCCGGGCAGCTGATCATCGTTCTTGAGTTCAAGTCAGGAATCAGCACCGCATTGTCTTCCGCCAAAAGACAGGTAGAAGATTACGCATTGGATCTGGCTTACTTTCACGAGCCAAGCCACGGTAGGGTCATTGCACCGATCGTTATTGGCCCGGGACTTGTATATCAGACGTCACACTATGGTGAAGGTAACATCAGGCCGGTAGCGACTGCACCTCCCAACCAGATTGCGTCCTTATTACTTTCGGTAGTCAAGGGCGAGAGTGCCGCAAGAGGCGAAACGGTTTCATTGGAAGGCTGGGACAATGGAGCCTACGAGCCCGTACCAACTGTCATCGAGGCGGCAATATCCCTTTACGAGGGAATGTCGGTCCGCGAAATAGCGAGAAGTCATGCGGGAGGAGAAAATCTTACAGGAGTCACAGACTTTCTGCTGGAATCGATCCGCCGTGCTCAAGCGGAAAGACAAAAAGTAATCTTCTTTGTTACGGGCATACCAGGAGCGGGTAAGACATTGGCTGGCCTAAACCTTGTGCACAATCGGGAAACCCATGGTGATGGACGGTCTGCTCCCGTTTTTATGTCCGGTAATGGGCCGCTAATCAAAGTTTTGCAGGAAGCGTTAGCCCGGGATTTCGCAAAACGGACAAAAGCCAACTTAGGCGCTGCACGGGCGAAAGTCAAAACGTTCGTCCAGAACGTGCACAGTTTTGTGCAGTTCCACTTAGATGACCCGCCAGACAATACCGCGTACGAGAATGCTATTGTCTTTGACGAAGCACAACGAGCATGGAGCGCCGATAAAAACAGAAAAGAATATAAGGACAAGCCAATATGGCACATAGCAGAGCCGGAGATGCTCCTAAAGATCATGGATCGACATCGTGACTGGGCGTGTGTTGTTGCTCTTGTCGGTGGTGGGCAAGAGATTCACGAGGGTGAGGCGGGCCTTTCGGAATGGGGAAAGACGCTTGTCAAATATCCTCATTGGCGGGTTGTTGCATCGAAGGAGGCACTCAAAGGTGGACCCGGCCTCGACGGTTCGTCGTTGTTCGACGGCTTATCGCCACAGAATGAGATAGTTGAGCAATCGGCCTTGCACTTGAAGATATGCCTTCGATCGCACCAAGCGACGAATTTGGCGGATTGGGTGAATTGTGTTCTCAGGGGCGATGAAGTTGAGGCGATCAAGCTTAGTGCCACATTCGATCAATTTCCGATTGTCTTGTGTCGAGAGATTTCGCAAGCAAAGAAATGGCTATTGAAATACACGCGCGGTGAACGACGGTGCGGCTTCATTGCGAGTTCGGGGGCTGCCCGTCTACGAGCTTATGGGTTAGAAACTTCAATTTCTTTTCGCAGGGCTTACCCGTATTTTCGTTGGTTTCTTGATCCACGCGAGGATGTTCGTTCTTCTTATCAACTCGAAGTAGTCGCCACGGAATTTGAGATTCAGGGCTTGGAACTGGATATCGCCGGTCTATGTTGGGGCGGCGATTTTGTTTGGGATAGTCGATTGCGTCTATGGCAAAGCCTGCAGTTCACCGGAAAGAAGTGGAGAGCCGTGGAAGGAAACAAGAAAGTACAAATTCACAATAAATATCGGGTACTCCTCACACGAGCACGAGAGGGGCTTGTTATATATGTTCCGCACGGTGACGTTACCGACGAGACCCGAAATGTTCGCGCGATGAACGATACAGCTGAGTTTTTAGTTCGGTGCGGAGTGGTGTTGCTCAAATGAACGCGCTCCGCGCTTTGCTGTGCTTCGGCCTGCGGCGCGTGGAAGGTTTTGTTTTGATCTTTCGCGGCCCTAAAGGGCCGCTCTTTCACCACGAGTTTTGGGGAAATGCCGTCCCCCGCGAGCTTCGTGGCGCATCCTCCCCCTGTAACCTCTTTCCACCTCTTCACTCTATACAGCACGAGGTGATGGAGCGATGCAAAGCAGACTGCAAACAATACAGACGATCTCAAAGATTGCCCTGGGGCTCATGGCGTTTCTGGCCGGGCTGGACAAATTTTTTAACCTGCTCACCAACTGGGAGCAATACGTAAGCCCGCTGGCGCAGAGGATGCTGCCCTTGAGTCCCACGTCCCTCATGCATATTGTGGGCGTGATTGAGATGGTTGTGGGCCTGGCTATCCTGACCAAAGCGACGCGGCTGGGCGCGTATGTGGCCGCGGCGTGGCTGGTTTGCATTGCGCTGGCCCTGGTGACGACAGGACACTTCTTTGATATTGCGGTGCGCGATCTGGAACTGGCCGTTGCGGCGTTTGTGCTGGCCAGGCTGACTGAGATCCGCGAAAGCAGCGCAGTGGAAACGCGAAGCGGTTTGGGAGCGATGCGGGCGGAAGCTTAAGCGTATCTTTATGGCGTGTGGTGGCATGAATTGGTGTTTCAGATGAAACGCGAACCCCGTTTGCGACACCACTCTTCTAGAATGAGCCCACATCCGCATTCCAGGAGGACTTATGCCTATGCCCCGCCCACTTGTCTTGGTCCACGGTTATTCCGCTGACGACAAGGCCTTTCATCCGGTCCGGGAAGCTCTGCTGGCGACGGCGAAAGAGCAGAAGATCGATCTGATTGAAATTAATGTGTGCAATTACATTTCTCTCAACAATGAAATCACCATCAAGGACATTGCGGAGGGTTTTGATCGGGCGCTATCAGTGCGTCCCGGACTGAGCAAGGGCGAGGAGTTTGACGCCATTGTCCACTCCACTGGCATGCTGGTGGTGCGGGCATGGCTGGTGAACTATGGTGGCCCGCTGAGCGAGAACAAAAGATTGGGCCGCTTGAAGCATTTGATTGGCCTGGCGCCGGCTACCTGGGGATCGCCCACGGCCCATAAGGGGCGCACCTGGCTGGGAGCCTTGGTGAAGGGGAGCAAGGAACTAGGACCGGACTTTTTGAATGCCGGCGATCGCGTACTGGAAGGACTGGAACTGGGCAGCGAATTTACCTGGGAGCTGGCCCACGAGGATTTGCTGGGAGAGCAGCCTTACTACGGACACGACGATAAAACACCCTATGTGGCGGTGTTTATCGGGAACTCGCCGTATACGGGGCTTTCCAGCGTGGCTAACAGTCCGGGATCGGATGGAACTGTGCGCTGGGCTGGGTGCGGCTTGAATACGCGCAAGATTACCGTGGACCTTACGCGGTCGGGCGTCGACAAACAGCGCGTGAAAATGTCGGAATGGGCCGTGGGACGATTGGATGTCCCGATTCTCGCCGTGGAGGGAAGGAACCACGCCACCATCCTGAGCAATCCCGATCCCACCATGATCAGCCTGGTATTGAAATTCCTGGGCGTGAGCAGCGAGAAGGACTACACGGACTGGCTAACCGAAGCGCAGAAGTTCAGCGCCGAAGCGCTGCAGAAGATGTTGAAAAATCCCGGCCGGGGCGGCATTCTGGGCGGAGCTGAAAAATTAATAGAAATGGCGGAAGGGAAATCGGAGCCTGAGCTGGAAGGCTGGCAGCAGTTTGTTGTGTATGCGCGTGACGAATGGGGCGACGGCATATCCGACTACGTGATGGAGGTGCGTCGCCTGGAGAATGGGAAATGGGTGAATTTTGAGCAGATTTCAACCGATGTCCATGCCTATGGTCTGGACCAAAGCTACCGGTGTTTCCATATCCGGCTGCCCAAAGGCATTTCCCAGCCGGGCCAGAGGCTGTGCGTATGTGTGAACGCGTCCACCGGAACAGAACTGATGGCGTACCGAGCCTATGGCGCAACAACAATCGAACTGGGCGCGGGCAATAAGCCTTTTGAACTGGACATCTCAGGCCTGGGCCCAACGGGTAAAGAGACATTGTTTTATCCGTTTACCACCACCATGATCGAGATCATGATCAATCGCGAGCCGGTGCCATTCGATAAAGAAAGTCGTGTCTTGAATTTTGAATAATCCGTTTTTCACCGCAGAGGACGCAAAGATCGCAAAGAGAAAGCCGAACCCCTTTACCACGGATAAACGCGGATCAGCAGAGTTAACCACAAAGGACATGAAGGATCACAGAGAAAAAAGGCGCCGCTCGCGCAGCGCCTTTCCAATTTCCTCCGTTTGCTCCGCTACCCCGTGTTTCAGAGGTTTTGGGTTTCAGCTTCGCCCTTCTCCGTGTCTCTGTGCCTCCGTGGTGGATGCTACGCTTCTCGTATCCCATCCATAAACGCCTTCAACTTGAGCCGGGTTGCGGGCGTCTGAGCCCGCAGGCGAAATCCTGAGCGAAGCGAAGGATCTGCTTTTACGCCTCTCGAATGCCATCCATAAATGCTTTCAACTTCCTCGATCTTGATGGATGCCGCAATTTGCGCAACGCCTTGGCCTCTATCTGTCGGATGCGTTCGCGCGTGACGGCGAAGGACTGGCCCACTTCTTCCAGCGTGTGTTCAGAGCCGTCTTCAAGGCCGAAGCGCATCTTGATGACCTTTTCTTCGCGCGGGGTAAGCGTGCGCAGGACCTGCGCGGTCTGGTCCTTAAGGTTCACGTTGATGACGGCCTCGGCGGGTGAAACCATGGAGCGATCTTCAATGAAGTCGCCAAGGTGAGAATCTTCTTCTTCGCCGATGGGCGTTTCCAGTGAGATGGGTTCCTGAGCGATCTTGAGAACCTTGCGCACCTTGGCCACCGGGATATCCATGCGGCGGGCGATCTCTTCTGACGTGGCCTCGCGCCCGAGCTCCTGCACCAGCTGCCGCGACGTGCGGATCAGCTTGTTGATGGTCTCAATCATGTGCACCGGAATGCGGATGGTGCGGGCCTGGTCGGCGATGGCGCGGGTAATGGCCTGGCGGATCCACCACGTGGCGTACGTCGAGAACTTGTAGCCACGGCGGTACTCGAATTTGTCGACGGCCTTCATCAGGCCAATGTTGCCTTCCTGAATCAGATCGAGAAACTGCAAGCCGCGGTTGGTATATTTTTTGGCGATGGAGACCACAAGGCGTAGGTTGGCTTCGATCAGCTCGCGCTTCGCGGCTTCAGCGTCAACGTCGCCCTGGATAATTTCGCGCTGCGTGCGCCGCAGTTCCTGGTAGCTGACGCCGGTTTCCAGCTCCTGCTTTTCCAGATCATTGCGGTGCTGGCGCTGGATGCGCCGGTACTCGCGCTTGGTCTCTTCAACCCGCGTAGCCTCGATTTTTTTTTCCAGATTGTTGATCTGGCGATCGAGCGAGCGCATGGAGTCGACCGTTTTGTTCACGCGGTCAATCAGGCGCTTGCGTTCAGGATGGGTGAACTTCAGCTTCCGGATTCCGCCTGAAACCTGTACCTGTGCGCGCCCCAGGGCCCAGCGGAATTTGCGCGATTCTTTAGGTTTCTTCTTCTGCTTTACATCTTCAAGTTTCTCTTCGAGCTGCTGGACTTTCTTATAGCTCTTGCCGATGTCGTCGATCTGTCCGACAAAGTCTTTCAGCCGGGCCTGGACGATTTCGTCGGTGATCTCTTCTTCGTCGAACGCGACCAGTTCCTTGATGGAGCGCACGCCGCGCTTCAGGTCTTCACCCAGCGCAAGAATTTCCTTGATTACGATAGGAGAGCGCGAAAGCGCCTTCAGCACGCGGAGCTGTCCGCGCTCGATGCGTTTTGCGATTTCAACTTCACCTTCGCGCGTGAGCAGCGGAACCGTGCCCATCTCGCGCAGGTACATGCGCACCGGGTCGTTCGTTTTCTCGAGAGCTCCGGGCGTCAGGTCAAGCTCAACATCTTCGCCTTCTTCAATGTCTTCAAACTTCTGCTCGGAAGGTAGTCCCTTCCCGCTTTCCAGAACATCAATGCCCTGGGTGCCGATCGTAGTGAGCAAATCGTCGAGATCGTCCGGTGAATGAACGTCTCCGGGAATAAGGTCATTTACCTGGTCATAGGTCAGGTAACCTTTTTCCTTGCCTGCATCAATCAGCTTTTTTATATCGTCAAATTTATCTTCTAGAGCCAAATCACGACCTCATTTTTCGTGACAATACGGGGCTGTACGCTTATATTTTCAAAAGCATATCGGCGGGGATTTAGGTTTGAAATGCGCGCACGTCCCGAGAGTACTAAGGTTAGCATAAACCCAGTCAACAAGAAAAGAGCCTTATCCTGCCACCCGCGCTAAAACAAAGAAGATACCGGAACGCCTGCCCTGTGAATTGCCCTTGAAGATTAGATGCCGCACACGCTCTAAGGTTTCGCCTCGATTTCCGTGCTGGTTGCGGCAAATTATCGCTTAGAACGTTGGGGTTACGTCTCTAAAGCCAGTAACAAGAGAATTTACCCGCCCGACGCCAGTTTCCTGTCCAGCTCCAGCTTTTCCTGTTTCAGCCGCAGCAGCGCCGCCACGTCATTTTTACGCTCAGCCTCAACCAAACCACGCTTGATCTCGCCTTCGCGCTGGCTCAATTGCCGCTGATGGCGCAAGGCATTCAGCGCGCCGGCCAGCAGGTCCGCCGTAAGCGGATCGTCTTCACGCATCACAATCTTTGCCAGCCTTTGCCGATTGGCATCGCTCAGCGGCAGGGCCATCACGTCATCCACGCCTTCGCCACGCTCCACTGCCAGCGCATTCTGCAGGATAGCCTCCAGCAGCGCCTCCGTTGTCAGCCCCGCGTGCAGACGTTCTTCGGCCAGCGCATCAATTGCCATGTGCCGCAGCTCTGCTTCTTCTGCGACCATTGACGATGCCGCCCGCACCAGCACTTTTTCTGACGGTGTCACATCTTCGTCGGGCTGGTTGCGCAGACCGCCGGCAGCCCGGCTCACTGCCGCAGCTTTGAATTCCTGCCGCAGCACCGTGGTATCGATATTCAGCTTCTGCGCGATGTCATTAGCCAGTTCGTCGCGTACAATCCGGCTGGGTACGCGATGGATATGCGGTAGCAGAAAGTTCACTGCGTTCTTCTTGCCCTCCGGACTCCGTACCGGAAACAACTTCAGCGCTCGCTCCACCAGATAATCAAAATACTTTGCCGATCCCTTCAGCGCCTTCGCATATGCCTCCGCGCCATTCTTGCGTATAAACAGATCAGGATCGAACCCCGCCTCCAGCCGCAGCACCCGGATATTGAATTCTTCTTCCAGCAGCATGCCCAGTGATTTGTCGGTGGCGGCCGCGCCTGCCGTATCCGGATCAAAATTTACGACGATATCTTTGCTGAACCTTCCCAGCAGCCGCACCTGCGTCTCAGTAAACGCCGTGCCTGAACTAGCAGCCACGTTGTGAAAACCCGCTGAATACACGGCAATGCAATCCATCTGGCCTTCCACAATAATTACGTAGCCCAGCTTGCGCACCGCCTCTTTTGCGCGATCAAGGTTATAAAGCACCCGGCCCTTGGAATAGATCGGCGTCTCCGGAGAGTTCATGTACTTCGGGCCGGACTTGTCATCCTTCGCCAGCGTACGCCCTGTGAATGCGATGATCTTGCCGTTTTCGTTGGCGATCGGGAACATGATCCGGTTGCGAAACTTGGAATACATCGCGCCCGCATCTGTTCCTTCTTTCCATGAGAACAATCCCGAGGCCCGCATCATCTCTTCGCTAAAATCGGCTTTCAGGCGGTCTTTGAGGGTGAACCCCGAATCCGGGGCATAGCCGATGCGGAACGTCTTGATCGTCTCTTCCTTTAACCCGCGTCCTGCCAGGTATTCGCGCGCATGCGCGCCTTCGGGCCGCCGTAGCTGATCTTCAAAGAACTTGCAGGCCCGCTCGTGCATCTCGATCAACCGGCCGCGCTTGCCGGCGTCCTCGGCTTCGCTCTCCGAGCTGTATTGCATCTTCGGAAGCGGAATGCCCACTTTTTCCGCGATCAACCGTATCGCTTCCGGAAAGCTGATCTGCTCCCGCTCCTGCACAAACTTAAAAACGTCTCCCGACTTGCCGCAGCCAAAACAATGAAAGAACTGCCGTGTGGCGTGGACGGAAAACGACGGCGTCTTTTCTCCGTGAAACGGGCACAGGCCGATAAAATTCTGTGCTCCAGCTTTCTTGAGCTGGATGTAATCGCCAATCACGCGGACAATGTCCGCCTGCTGCCGCACCGTTTCCTTAAAGTCGCTGAGGGTGGTCATGAACGCTTGAGATCATTTTGCTTGAAAAACCGCAGGAGGGGAATGCCAGAACTTTGGTGCAACTTAAATCGCCGATTCTCCAAACGTAGAGGCGTAGCATCGATGCGTCTCCCAATTCGCGTTCATTCACGGCCAACGTTTTGATCCGCGTTCATCCGCGTAAATCCGCGGTAGGATTTGATATAACCTAACCAAGATGAAGATTGAAACCCGCGCCGTCCATGCCGGCCGCAAACCTGAAGGCGGATCACGCGACGTTGTGCCCGCAATCCATCTCTCCACCACATTCCACAAGGCCGAAGACGGCACCCTTCCCGGCGGCTATCTTTATGGCCGTCCCAACAATCCCAATCGTGAATCGCTGGAACATGCCTTGGCGTCATTGGAAGAAGGCGCGGCGGCGCTGGCATTTTCTTCCGGCAGCGCGGCCACGCTGGCAGTGTTTCAATCGCTCGCGCCCGGAGACCACGTCATCGCCGCTGAAGATGCCTATTACGGCACGCCCATCCTGTTGCGTACTGTCATGGCAAACTGGGGACTCAAGCATACGCTGGTCAACATGCAGGACCTTGCCGCCGTGGAGCGCGCCATTACGCCCGCCACGCGGCTCATCTGGACGGAAACGCCTTCCAACCCGCTGCTGAACGTTACCGATCTCCGCGCTATTGTCGCGCTGGCCAAAAAAGCCGGCGCCATGGTGGCTTGCGATAACACCTGGGCCACGCCGCTGTTCCAGCTTCCACTCAACCTCGGCGTGGATGTGGTGATGCACTCGGTCACAAAATATCTTTCCGGCCATAGTGATGTAACAGTCGGCGCACTGATCTTCAAAGACAAAGGTCCATGGCTGGAAAAGGTCACCAGCATTCAGCGCGAAGGTGGCGCGGTGCCTTCTCCTTTTGAATGCTGGTTGACCCTGCGCGGCCTGCAGACTTTTCCTTACCGCGTACGTGCGCATGCTGAAAGCGCCCAGCGTGTCGCCGAATTTCTGAGCACTCAGCCGAAAATTGAAGCCGTGCATTATCCCGGCCTGCCTTCGCATCCTGGGCATAAAATCGCCGCCGCGCAAATGACCGGCTTTGGCGGCATGATGTCGATTCAAGTCAAAGGCGGCCAAGCCGATGCATTCAAGCTCATCTCCGGCCTGAAGCTATTCAGCCACGCCACCAGCCTGGGAAGCACGCACAGCCTGATCGAGCATCGCGCGTCCGTCGAAGGCGCAAGCACCCGCAGCCCCGCAAATCTACTCCGCTTGTCCATCGGTCTGGAACATCCCGACGATCTGATTGAAGACCTGGAACTGGCGTTGAAACGACTTTAGCGCAGATTGCTCCCGCTAAACGCAGAGCTTTTCAGCTTCGCCGTGCTGACCGTTGCGATGCAAAATCGGTCCAGAGAAAAATCTTTCCCGCCGCATACCACAACCCGCACGATACAAGCAGGGCCGGAGACAGTGCCCACATTTTCATGAAGTAATTCCAATCAGCAAACGGATGCCCGAATCGAGAGATGGTAAGCAGGACGATCGCGGTAAGGTAATGGATCAGTATTGTCATTGCAGAAAGACTTCTATGCCGATGCAGCAGGACAAAGATGCCCATCCAAAGAAACGGCAATGAGATGAGCGCAAAAAATATGTCGAAGATCCCCATGGGCGCGGAAACGAGCCCGAGCACAGCATATGTGCCGTGTCCACCGCCGGCAGCGAGAAAAGCAAAAATTGCGAGTCCCGTGCCATAAACAGCTCCGAGCCCTATGTATTTGTTCAAGAGATCACGATACCTTCACCTGCACATTCGCCTTGTCTCCCGCGTCCGCCGCAAATAACGCCGATGGCGTAAAACCCATCGGTCCCGCGATCAGATTGCGCGGAAACTCTGCCTGCGCCGTGTTGTACCTTCGCACGCATTCGTTGTAATGCTGCCGCGCAAAGGCAATTCGGTTTTCCGTGGACGTAATCTGCTCCTGCAAAAGCAAAAACTGTTGCGAGGCTTTCAGCGCCGGATATCGCTCCGCCGTAACAAACAGATTGCCGACTGCTCCAGTCAATGCCATTTCCGCCACCGCGCGCGTCGCCAGAGTTGCGCCGCCGGTCGCCGACACCGCTTCTGTCCGCGCGCGGGTCACCGCTTCCAGCGTTTCGCGCTCGTGGGTCATGTAGCCTTTCACGGCTTCCACCAGGTTTGGCACCAGGTCATGCCGCCGGGTCAGTTGCACATCGATATCTGCCCAGCCGCTTTGTACGGTGTTCCTCATCTTGATCAGGCCGTTATAGGTCTTGAGCAGCAGAAAGAGCAACGCGGCGGCCACGACCGCAATTGCCAGTAAGGCATAAGAAATGTCCAAACCCGCTCCTTCTCAGCGTTTTCGAACGCTGAAAGAATGGAAGCATTTTACGGTATCGCTGCGACCAGAAGACGAATTATGTGAGAGGGCTACAAGAATTCTTCAAGACAACGACATGCCGTTCCGAGCGAGCCGGTTCTTCTGTCTCGGGCTTGCATCTAGCCCAGGCCAGAAGGCCTGGGTAAGCTCCCAGCAGGGCGATACAGCAACGACCTTAACGCAGGAAAATCTTAATCCCCGGTCGGCCCCAGGATTGGCTCAGCCTTTCGATTCGCCCCACGCCAGCGCGCCACGCGCAGCCGGATTCTGTCCATGTAAAGATAAATCACAGGAGTGGTGAAGAGCGTAAGCGCCTGGCTCACGATCAGTCCACCCACAATGGCAATGCCTAGAGGGCGGCGCAGCTCAGCTCCCGTGCCGCTACCCAATGCCAGCGGCAGTCCGCCTAGCAGCGCTGCCATCGTCGTCATCATGATGGGGCGGAAACGCAGAATGCATGCCTGAAAGATCGCATCTTCCGGGCTCTTTCCATCTACGCGTGAGGCGTTCACGGCGAAATCGATCATCAAAATGGCATTCTTTTTCACAATGCCGATCAACAAAATGATTCCGATCAAGGCAATCACGTTCAGGTCGTTGCCCGTCAGCATAATAGCCAGGATTGCGCCCACGCCGGCAGAGGGAAGAGTCGAGAGAATCGTGATGGGATGGATCACGCTCTCATACAGCATACCCAGCACTATATAGACGGTGATCAATGCAGTCAAAATCAGCAGCGGCTGGCTCTGGGCTGAGTCCTTGAACGCGGCGGCCGTTCCCTGAAAGCCACCGTGTACGCTTGCGGGAACTCCCAGGTCGCGCATGGCGCCTTCCACAACCTTTGCGGCATTGCCCAGTGGGACGCCGGGCGCCAGATTGAAAGACAGCGTCACCGCCGGATAAAAGCCCTGATGGTTAACCTGCAGCGCGGTATTGGAAGGCTGGTAGCGGGTAAATGACGAGAGCGGAACCTCAACTCCCGTGGACGACTTCACATAAGTGTTCCTGAGCGCGTCCGTGCCGGGCAGGAGCTTGGGATCGACTTCCATCACCACGTGATACTGGTTCAGCTGCTTATACATCGTGGAAACCTGCGCCTGTCCAAACGATGCGTAGAGCGCCGCATCCACCTGCGCCGGTGTGATGCCCAGGCGAGAAGCCGTGTCACGATCGACAATCACTTCAGCCGCCAGGCCTTTATCCTGCTGGTCAGAGTTCACGTCGCGCAGCTCCGGCAGTGAACGCAACTTGGCCTGGATTCTCGGCGCCCAGTAATTCAGATCCTGCAAATCCTCTGACTGGATGGTGTATTGGAATTGCGCATTGCTCTGTCGTCCGCCGATTTGCAGGTCCTGAGTCGCCGTCAGGAATAGCGTCGCGCCCGGAATCACGGCTAGTTTGCCGCGCAAGCGGTTGATGATCTGGTCGGCCGTCGCCTTGCGCTCATTGGGCGGCTTCAGTACCACAAACATCCGTCCCGTGTTGGAACTGCCCTGGCCGCCGGAAAAGCCCACAACATTGTTGACCCCCGGATCTTTCAGCACGATCTGCACATATTGCAGCATCTTGTCGCGCAGCGCGGGGAACGAGATATCCTGCGAGGCCTGGATTGCGCCGTTCAGCCGGCCTGTGTCCTGCTGCGGAAAGAAACCTTTGGGGGCGATAATGTAAAGATAGATACTCAAGACGGCCGTGCCAATTGTTACCAGCAGCGTCAGTGGTTGATGGCGCAGCACCACACCCAGGCTGCTGCGATAGACTTTTAGCATCCAGTCAAAACCGCGTTCACTGGCGCGATAAATACGTCCATGCTTCTTCTCGCTCTCAGGCCGCAGGAATTTGGCGCACAACATCGGCGTGACCGTGAGCGATATCACCAGTGACATGGCGATGGCCGTGCTCAGCACCACGGCAAACTCGCGGAAAAGCCGTCCTACCAATCCTTGCATCAGCAGGATTGGAATAAACACCGCCACCAGTGACGTGCTCATGGAAAGCACGGTAAAGCCGATCTCGCGTGCGCCGCGGAATGCCGCCTGCACCGGGCCCATACCCTGTTCCATGTAGCGCGTGATGTCTTCCAGCACCACGATCGCGTCGTCCACTACAAAGCCGGTGGAAATAGCCAACGCCATTAGAGAAAGATTATCGACGCTGTAATCCAGCAGGTACATCACGCCGAACGTGCCGATCAGCGAGAGTGGCACCGCAACGCTGGGAATAAAAGTGGCGCGCAGATTGCGCAGAAAAACAAATACGACCAGCACCACCAGCACAATGGAAATCACCAGCGTGATCTGGATATCAGCCACCGACGCGCGAATTGTCGTGGTGCGGTCCAGCGCTACTTCCAGCTTGATTCCCGCGGGAATCGAGGCTTGCAACTCAGGGATCAGCGCCTTCACCCGATCCACGGCTTCAATAATGTTGGCTCCCGGCTGGCGGAAGACGATCATCAACACAGCCGGCTTGCCATTGGCCACGCCAGTATTGCGGATGTCTTCCACTGAGTCCTGCACGTCGGCCACATCCTGCAACCGCACCACACCGCCGGTCGTGTTCTTGGCAACGATAATATTTTTGTAGTCGTCGGCCTTAAAGAGCTGGTCATTGGCCGTGATCTGCCAGGCGTTCACCGCGCCGGCAAACTCGCCTTTCGGGCGGTTGGCATTTGCCGCGCCCAGCGCCGCGCGCACCTGCTCCACGCCCACGCCCAGCTTGTTCAACAGCGTGGGATTCACCTCCGCACGCACCGCCGGCTTTGCTCCGCCGCCCACAAATACCTGTCCGATGCCCGCCACCTGTGAGAGCTTTTGCGCCAGCACTGAATCAGCCACGTCATACATGCGCGGCTTGGTGATGCTCTCTGAAGTCAGCGACAGAATCATGATCGGCGCGTCCGCGGGGTTAACCTTGCGCCAGTTTGGTCGAGTAGGCAGGTTGGCGGGCAGTTGCCCCAGCGCCGCATTGATGGCCGCTTGCACGTCGCGCGCCGCTGCATCAATGTTGCGCGAGAGATCGAACTGCATCGTGATGCTCGTCGAGCCGAGCTGGCTCGTCGAAGTCATCTGATTGACCCCGGCAATACGCCCGAACTGCCGCTCCAGCGGCGTTGCCACAGACGAGGCCATTGTCTCCGGGCTCGCGCCGGGCAGACCGGCGTTCACGCTGATGACGGGATACTCAACCTGCGGAATTGGCGCCACCGGGAGGCGAAAATATGCCAGGATTCCCGCCATTAGGAGGCCCAGCGCCAGCAATGACGTGGCAACCGGACGGCGTATAAATGGTGCGGAAATATTCATTCAGCATTATCCCGAGCGGAGCGAGGGACCCCTATACCCTGAAGAATCTCAGGGACCAGATGTCTCCATCGCGGGTTACTCTTTGCAAACAAAGCTTCTTTTCTCCAAAAACTGACCACTCTTCCATCTGAAGTCCATCGTCGCTATAGGGGTCCCTCGCTTCGCTCGGGATTACAGAAAAATTAGTCTGCGCCCGTTGGCTCTTTTTCCGGCACAATCTCATTCCCCAGTTGGAAACGCGAGAACCGGCTGGCCAGCTTGTCAAACCAGATGTAGATCACCGGCGTGGTGTAGAGCGTAAATGCCTGGCTGAGCAGCAGTCCGCCGATAATGGTAATGCCCAGAGGATGCCGCAGTTCTGATCCCGTGCCCCGCCCGAAAGCCAGCGGCACAGCGCCCAGCAGCGCGGCCATCGTAGTCATCATGATGGGGCGGAAGCGCAGCAGGCTGGCCTGATAGATTGCTTCTTCCGGCGGCTTGCCCTGGTTGCGCTCCGCATCCAGCGCAAAGTCGATCATCATAATGGCGTTCTTTTTTACAATGCCGATCAACAGAATGATTCCTATCAGCGCCACCACCGTCAGGTCATTGCGCGTGATGATCATCGCCAGAATCGCGCCCACGCCGGCTGAAGGCAACGTGGAAAGAATGGTTACGGGATGAATGTAGCTTTCGTACAGCACGCCCAGCACAATGTAAACCGTAACCAGCGCAGCCAGAATCAGCCACGGTTCCGACGCCAGAGAATTCTGGAATGCCGCTGCCGTTCCCTGGAAGCTGGGGTGGATGCTGGCGGGCATTCCCATTTCCTGCTCCGCCTGCGCGATCACCTTCGTCGCTTTGCCCAGCGATTCGCCCGGAGCAAGATTGAAGGAGATCGTGACTACCGGAAACTGTCCCTGGTGATTGATCGCCAGCGGCGCGGGCGAAGTAACAAAGTGACTGAAAGTCGAGAGCGGGACCTGTTGCCCCGTGGATGATTTCACGTAAATATTGGTCAGATCGCTGGGATCATCCTGGAATTGCGGACCCACTTCGAGTACCACATGATACTGATTCAGTTGCGTGAAGATGGTGGAGACCTGGCGCTGGCCGAAAGCGTCATACAGCGTGTCGTCAATATTCTGGGGCAGGATGCCAAAGCGCGCGGCGGTATCGCGGTCGATCACCAGGTCAGCTTTGAGCCCGCCATTCTGCTGGTCGCTGGCCACGTCGCGCAACTCCGGCAACGTGCGTAGCTTGGCCAGAATACGGGAAGACCAGTCATTCAGTTCGTTGGCGTCGGCGTCTTCAAGCGAATACTGAAACTGCGTGCGGCTTACGCGATCTTCTACCGTCAGGTCCTGCACCGGCTGCATATATAAGGTGATGCCTTCCACCTTGGCCAGCTCCGGCTGCAAGCGCCGGATAATATCTGAAGCGGTGTCACTGCGCTCTTCGTGCGGCTTCAGGTTGATCTGTATACGTCCGCTGTTCTGCGTGGTGTTGGTGCCGTCAATGCCGATAAACGATGACAGGCTGGCCACGTCAGGGTCCTGGAGAATCACCTTGGCCAGCTTCTGCTGCCGCTCCGCCATGGAAGTGAACGATACGTTCTCCGGCCCTTCTGAAATGCCCAGAATTACGCCCGTATCCTGCACCGGAAAGAATCCCTTGGGCACGATCACGTATAGATACACCGTCAGCGCCAGCGCCGCCGCGGTGGCCAGCAGTGTGATGGTCTGGTGTTTCAGTACCCAGCGCAAAGTCGTTCCGTACCATTCAATTACCCGCTCGTAGGCGCGTTCTGTAGCCTGGTATAGGCGGCCATGCTTGATCTTCTTTGGATTTTTGAGCAGTCGCGCTGCCATCATGGGCGTGAGCGTGAGCGAGACCAGAGCTGAAATCACAATAGTTACAGCCAGCGTCACGGCAAATTCGCGGAAGAGCCGGCCAACGATGTCACCCATGAACAGCAGCGGGATCAAAACTGCAATCAGCGAAACCGTCAGCGAGATGATGGTAAAGCCGATTTGTCCCGCGCCCATGAGCGCGGCTTCCATCGGAGAATGGCCTTCCTCAAGAAAGCGATCGATGTTTTCGATCATGACGATTGCATCATCCACCACAAAGCCGGTGGAGATTGTGAGCGCCATCAGCGACAGGTTGTCCAGGCTGTAGCCCAGCAGGTACATCACCGCAAAAGTTCCGACGATCGAGAGCGGCACAGCCACGGCGGGAATGATTGTGGCCGCAAGATTTCTCAGGAAAAGAAAAATTACCAGCACCACCAGGCAGATGGTGAGCATCATTTCGAACTCAACATCCTTCACGGACGCCCGGATCGTTTCCGTTCGATCGGTGAGAATGGCAACTTTCACTGAACTCGGCAGGCCGCCCTGGAGCTGCGGCAAAACTTTCTTGATGCGGTCGACCACGCTGATGATGTTGGCTCCGGGCTGGCGCTGAATATTCACGATGACTGCCGGCGAGAGATTCATCCACGCAGCCTGCTTGGCATTCTCCGTACCATCGATGATGGTGGCCACATCCCGTAAGCGCACCGGAGCGCCATTACGATAGGCAAGAATCACATCTTTATATTCGTTACCGGAAAGCAGTTGATCGTTCGTCGAGATGGTGAAAGCCTGCCGCTGATTTTCCAGAACGCCTTTGGCCTGATCCACATTCGCCTGTCCCAGCACAGTGCGCAGGTCTTCCAGGCTCAAGCCATACGAAGCCAGAGCTGTTGGATTGGCCTGTATCCGTACTGCCGGCTTCTGGCCACCGCTGATCGATACCATGCCCACGCCGGTAAGCTGAGAAATCTTCTGCGCGAGTGTGGTGTCAGCCAGGTCTTCAACTTTGGAGAGTGGCAGGCTATCTGAAGTCAGGGCGAGCGTAAGGATCGGCGCGTCGGCGGGATTGACTTTGCTATAGATCGGCGGATTGGGCAGATCACGCGGCAGGAACGTGGCGGCCGCATTGATGGCAGCCTGCACCTCCTGCTCCGCAATGTCGATGCTCTGCTCCAGGTTAAATTGCAGCGTGATAACCGAACTGCCAAAGGAACTGGTGGAGGTCATCTGGCTAAGGCCCGGCACCTGGCCAAACTGCCTTTCCATCGGTGCGGTTACAGATGAAGCCATCACCTCCGGGCCAGCGCCCGGATAAAAAGTGATGACCTGGATGGTGGGATAGTCCACTTGCGGAAGGGCGGAGACCGGCAATTGCAGGTAAGCAACAACGCCCACCAGCAGCAATCCGATCATCAGCAGCGAGGTGGCTACCGGACGCAGGATGAATAATTTTGAAGGGCCGCCGTTAGGCATGATGTCTGCTTGAACGCCTTTATCTTCCTCTAATAGGTCTTCTATCGACGGCACGCCCTTACGGGCGGCTATTGCGTCTGCCCATCGCCGGTTTGGCCGGAGCTGCCGTTTTGTCCGGCTCCGCCGCGAATCTCAACCTTGGTACCGGGCTGAAGCTTGTCTTGTCCGTCGGTTACCACCATGTCGCCAGGACTGATGCCTTGTGAGATTGCGACAAAATTTCCCTGGCTGAATGAAACAGTAACGTTGCGCATCTCCGCCGTCTTGTCCGGCTTTACGGCGAACACGTATGTGCCCTGCGGCCCGCGCTGGATTGCCGCCGCCGGCACCACGATATTGTTCTTTCGCACCTCAAGCAGCAGATGAATATTTACGAATTCATTAGGCCAGAGTGAGCGATCGCGATTTTCAAAGACAGCTTTTAGTTTTCCTGTGCCGGTCGTGGTGTCAATCTGGTTATCGATGGTTGTCAGCGCGCCGGTGGCAATCTTTGTCTGATCGTCACGGCTGAAAGCGTCCACGGACAGCTTGCCTTTGTTCATGTGCTGTGAGACCGATTGTAGATTGTCTTGCGGCAGGCTGAAAATTACGGCAATTGGCTGTAACTGAGTGATTACCAGAAGTCCATTGGGATCAGCCGCATGCACCATGTTGCCCACGTCAACCTGGCGTAGGCCGATTCTTCCACCCACAGGCGCTGTAATGCGCGTATAGACCAGGTTCAGCTTTACCGTATCCACCTGGGCCTGGTCGGCGCGCACGGCGCCATCAAGCTGGCCTTCCAGCGAGCCCTGCGTGTCAAATTGCTGTTTAGGAATCACGCCATCTTTATAAAGTTCCTGAAAGCGTTGCAGGTTTAATCGGGCATCTTTCAACGCGGCCTGGTCTTTAAACAGCGTGGCTTCCGCCTGGCTCAATTGCACCTGGTAAGGGCGGGGGTCAATCTCCGCCAGCAGCTCGCCCTGTTTTACTTCCTGCCCTTCTTTCACATTTACCCGGATCAACTGGCCGTCAATACGGCTCTTGACCGCCACGGTGTTGTAGGCTTCCACTGATCCCAGGCCATTCAGCAGAACCGGCATATCGCGGACTTCGGCTTGCGCCACGGCAACAGGAACGGTCATTTGACCGCCGCCCCGGCCGCCTTTTGCTCCGCTATTGCTTCCGCCATTCTTCTGCTTGGAATCGGCGCTGGTTTTGCCGCAGGCGCTCAACATGAGCGCCAGACAAGCGCATATCATGAGGCGAATGGCCAAAGTGTGGCGTAAAGGTTTTGTCATCTGTCCTCTCAGGGCAGGATCTTGGAAATCTGAAATCCTATACAGACTTCGACTTTTCAGCAATTGCCGGTCACCGGCGGGGGCCGGTACCGCTAGGAATGTGCCGATTCGGAGCTCACTGCACCAGCTAATCTATTTGACGTTAAATCAGAGGGTTACAACACTAGGTTTTGTAAATAATTGTTAAAAAAAGGTTGGATGGTAACAGGGTTATACGGTCAGCAGACATTACGCTCTCCTAACCTTTTTACGGGCACTGATCGCCAAGTACCGTTGGTCGAGCGCCTGCCGGATCAAGGTTTTAATGAGGGCCTGACGACTAATATTCAGATCTTTCGCCGCAGAATCCAGCTCGCGCAACATGGGCGCGGTGAAATCTACGTTTACTCGTTGAATCGGCCCCATCATGTTGCCCGTGTTGGTGAAAAAGCCCGAAACGTCATTGCCTCGCTCTGCCAGGCGGGCAATTTTTTCCGCTGAGGGTATCTTCCGGGGTTTATGAGTGTTCTTCATAAAGTTGCTGCTCCTGCTTAGTCGCTTTCCACAAAGTCACAAGGTGGTAGTACTCCCCATCAGCGTCTTCTCTTATTTCAAAAATGAGCGTGTAGAGGCGGTCCGCAACCCAGCCGATTGCTCGCTGCTGCTCGGTTATTTCAAGACGTTGGTCGAGATATAGAACGAATGTGAAAATATCTCCTGTGCTTCTTCGAACCCGATGCCACGCCTGGGGTTGGACCGTAGCCATTTACTCTTTCGCGCGTCGAAGTCAAAACGCATTGTGGTATAACTGTTATACTACAGTTTCGGTTCCTTCGCTCCCTGACCCTTCAACGCTTTCCCCGCCATCGCTCCGCTAACTTTCCCGTTTTCGAATGCCACCTGACCATTTACCAGCACATATTTCACTCCTTCCGCCAGTTGGGCCGGCTGGGCGTATGTGGCTTTGTCAATGATGGAGCCAGGATCGAAGATCGTGATGTCGGCGAAGAAGCCTTCTTTGATCAGGCCACGGCCAACCAGATGCTCGCGCTGCGCGGGCAGAGAAGTGATCTTGCGGATCGCCTGCTCCAGCGGCATCAGTTGCAGGTCCCGGACGTAGTGCCCCAGGAATCGCGGCATGCTGCCATAGCCCCGAGGATGAGTGTGCGGCTCAAATAAGGGACCGTCAAGCGACATCTCATTGATGTCCAGGCCTATGCTGGTCCAGGGCTGCCGCAGGCCGGTTTGCAGGTCTTCCTCGCTGGCGATGAAGTAGAGCGCACTGGAAAGACCTTTATCGGCGAGCACAAAATCCATGAGGGTATCCAGCGGATCTTTCTTCTGAACTTGGGCAATCTCCGCCACGGTCTTGCCGGTATATTGTTTCAGCTCAGGATTCACCACCGACGACACCATCACGCCCGGCGCTCCTCCTGCGTCAAGATAAAGGTTTTCCCATGTACGCTCGCCCGTGGCTGACATTTCTGTTTTGATCTTCTGGCGCACTGCCGGGTCGCGCAGCCGCCCCAGAAGCTTGTCCGTGCCTCCATCGGCCACCCAGGGCGGCAGGCTTGAGGCCAAAGCCGTGCCTCCAGCCAGATAAGGATACATATCTGCGGTCACGTCCTGGCCGCCGTCGCGCGCTTCCTGGATCATTCGCACGATCTCAGTCATCTTGCCGGCTCGCGATTTGCCGCTGACTTTCAAATGAAAAATTTCTACGGGTAGCTGGGCTTCCCGACCGATGCGCAATGCCTCGCGAATCGCCGCCACTTCGTTTTGCCCTTCACTGCGCATGTGGGTTGCATAGATGCCGCCATAGCGTGCCGCCACCTTGGCCAGTTCGATCAGTTCTTCTGTCTTTGCATAGTGTCCCGGGGGATAAATCAGCGCGGTCGAAATACCCAGCGCGCCTTGCTCCATGGCCTGCGCCACCAGCGTTTTCATTTTTTCCAGTTCCGCTGGGGTTGGATCGCGATTCACATCGCCCAGCACGGCTTCACGCACCTGGGCTGCACCTACGTACGTTCCGATGTTGATGGGAGTACCTTTCTTCTCCAGCCGCTGCCAGTATTCCGCCAGCGTGGCCCAGTCAATCTTCAGGTGGTAGGGATCGAGTGAGGGCTGCGCTGCCGCTATGGTCAGCGCATTCTGCGGCGCAATCGAACCACCTTCGCCCGTAATTTCTGAGGTGATGCCCTGCGCCAGCTTGCTGATCGATCGGTTGTCCACCAGCAGCGACGTCTCTGATTGGCCCAGCATGTCGATGAAACCGGGGGCAACCGCCAAGCCCTTTGCTTCAATCACGCGCCGGGCAACTCCGCCGGGAATCTTTCCCACTGCCACAATGCGGCCATCGGTAATTGCAATATCGCCAACATACCAAGGATTGCCGGTGCCATCGAAGATGCGTCCGCCGTGGATGACAATATCAGGGCCGGCAGCTTCGATCGATTGTTGGGCAGACGCGGTGGTGCAGGTTAGAAGGCAGACAATGAACAAACGCGATGCAGGGAAGAATCTCATGTCGTGCAGGGTAACTCAACCGCTGGCCGGAGAGAAGGGCTGGCTGCGCAGACTGCTTTCTTAATGAGAAAAATTGAAGGCACGGCCCAGAGCGCCGTGCCCAAAAGTTCTTTTGTTCTCCCTGCTTACTTCTGCGGCGGAGGCGTAGGCTGCGGTGTGGCTGCAGGTTGATCTGCTGGTGGTTGCGTTGCCGGCGCAGGTGTAGCCGCTGGCTGATCGGCTGGCGCAGTTTGTACTGGCTGGTCCTGTTGCGCGGCGCCTTGTGGTGGCTGAGTTGGTGTGGCGCCTGGCAGAGCGGTGCCGGCAGGCATTGTCCAGACCTCTACTTTGCGTCCGGATGCAGTCCCCGCCTTTACCTGAATGCGCTGGGGATCGATTCCCTTAGCCTTGGTCAGGTAAGCCATTGCGTTCTGGGCGCGCTGCAAGCCCATGCTGTGTGGTTCACCGGCATCGGCCGAGCCAGAAAGCACTGCGGTCAGGTTTGGGTCCTGCTGCAACTTTAAAGCAACATCGTCCAGGACGGCTTTGGAACGATTGTCCACGTAGCCACTGTTCGGCTTGTAATCCAGCTCCATCAGCTTTTGCGCCGTGGGCATGGCCGGTGCTGCGGCTTCCACGTTTACAGTAACAACCGTTGAGGCGCTCAACTGCCGGTCGTCAAAAGCGGTAGCGCGGACCGCGATCGGCCCCGGGCCTGTGTCGGCCGTATCAAGCGTTGCCTGATTGCGGTTGGAAGAAAGCTTGCCTCCGTTGGCTACATAGGTGATGTTGATTGGCCGGTTGTCCGGACTCACGGCCTCGCAGCTGATCGAAGCGCTCTCACCGGCGCGCAAGCTGGTAGGTGAGGCCGAGCAGTTAATTTTCGGCGGGGTTGTAGTTGTGCTGGCCGCCTCTGGTTGCGGGGCGTTGCTGAATGATGGCTCGATAGGCGCCAGAACCGGCGCATCACTTATATCCATCAATTCCACTCCGTCGCCTACAGCTATCTCATCCAACGCAGTCAAAATCATGGCCGTGGCGCTTTTCGGGCGCACTTGAAGAACGATCATATCTCCCAGCGTCCGGCGCGGCAGGCTGGAAACATCACCTGGCGGGAGCCTCTGCGGATTCATTTGCGTATCGTCATATTCGGTGGCCTTGAGCGAGAGCCCCGCTACAGGATCGTGGTAGCTATAGGAATAAGTACGCGTGGCGCGCAGGTAGTCTCCAGGCTTCAGTCCCTTGTCCGCGCCGATATTGATGTATACCTTGTATTTGGATCCCAGGAATGAATCGAATTCCTTGGCCATCACAATGCGACCCTGGGGCTTCCCGGTGGGTGGAGTATAGCGGTCCAGAGAGACCTTGCGGAATAGCGGCGCATCGCGCTCCACCAACGGGATCACGACATCGCCAGGCATTACGTCAGCGCAGCTCAATTCAAACGTTGCGATCGCCGTGCTTTTCTGCACGTCGATCACTTTCACGATCGCCAGTTCAAAATAAGGTACGCCCAGGTTGCGGACGGCGGCTTTTTGTCCGGGAAATATTTCGTAGTGGTTTGTGTCTTTTACGTGCCGGACAATCTGGTAACGTTCGCCTTCCTTCATGCCCTGGCCGTGAATGAAAATTACGTCGGACGCTCCGGCATAGCGTGTCTGGTCGGGACTATTGTGTCCGGCCGCAACGAACATTTTGTCCGGGACTTTTTCGCTCGTCAGGAAGCCCGAGCAATACATATCACTGCGCGTAGGCGTGTTGCCGACATCCAGATTCGCGGCATGCTCCTGCGATCTTTGTGCCGGTTGTGCCGGTTGTGGCTGAGCAGGTAGTGTCTGTTGTGAAAAACCAAGGTTCGACAAAAGCATCCCCGCCAACGCCAGCGGCACCAGTCCAAAATTCTTCATACTTCCTCCATACGCCTCTGCAGGAGAACAAAGTCTCTCCCACGGGACGCGCAATGTCCCGGGTGGAACATATCACCGCCTTTCCTTCGACTTCAACTAAACTCTTATTTACTAAGCAGATACGCTTAATTACAGAAGTTCTATTCACTTCTTGCATTCGGTGCTTGAATCTGTGATTTTCGCTCACGTATGATGGCCAGCCCTTTGTAAATCTAATGAATGGAACATCATCCAGTTACGCACCAAGATTCCTGCCCGCCCGCCTGCCCCGGGTATGTGTGGCCATTGCCGCCTCCAATCCCGCGGAAATGGTGCAGAAAGCAGACCTTGCAGTCCGGGATAACCCCTTTATTGAGTTCAGGTTAGACTATCTTTCCAATCCCGCATTGGGGCTGCCAAAGCTGAAGACGTTTGTCGAGTTTCACCCTGAAGCGCTGATCGTCGCCACCTGCCGCCGAGCTGTCAATGGAGGGAAATTCAAGGGTTCGATTGCTTCAGAGATTGACGTGCTGGTAAAAGCAGCCAGCCTGGGCTGCCATCTGGTGGATATTGAACTGGAAACGGCCGCCCAGCTTAAGCCTTCTGATTTCAATCGTTTGCGCCGTTCCGCCCACTTGATTCTCTCGTACCATGACTTTCGCGGAACAAAAAAGCTGGAAGATATTTTTGCCAAAATGCAGCAGTATCCTTCCGATTTCATCAAGATTGTCACCACCGCAAATTCGCTCTATGACAACGTGGTGATGATGAAGTTCCTGGAAAAGTACAGCCACGCGCATTCCTTGATTGGACTGTGCATGGGCGAGCAGGGCGTTATCAGCCGGGTGCTGTGTGTGCGCGCTGGAAGCCAGTTCACTTTTGCCGCCGCCAATCCCGGAGAAGAAACCGCGCCGGGACAATTAACGGCGCGGGCATTGCGCGACGTTTATCGCATTGATCAGGTTGATGCCGCGACGCGCGTTTACGGCGTGGCCGGTGATCCTGTGGCGCAATCGCTTTCACCGGTGATGTTGAACACCGCTTTCCGTCGGGAGAACGTGAATGCCGTCTACCTGGCTCTCCATGCCAAGACTATGGACGATCTGATGGCTTGCGTGCAGCATATCCCCATCGCCGGCCTCAGCATCACCATGCCGTACAAAGAGCCGATTCTGAAACTGCTGGACAAGTGTGATCCGTGGACGACGAAGGTCGGCGCCTGCAACACGGTGGTGCGCAGCCATGATGGCAAGCTCTACGGCTTCAATACAGATGTAAATGGCGTTGTCCGGCCGCTGGAACTGCGCATTCGCCTGCAGGGCGCAAAAATTCTGGTGCTGGGCGCCGGAGGCGCGGCCCGAGCCGCCGTCTTCGGACTGAAAGAGCGCGGCGCTGAAGTGTCGATTCTGAACCGTACGGCCGCAGCGGCGCAGAAGCTGGCCAAGCAGGCGCGAGCCAAGGTGATCAATCGGACGATGTTGAAGAAGCTGGAATTTGACGTGATTATCAATGCGACGCCGGCTGGTATGGAGGGCAACAAAGATCCTTTGCCCCTTACTGAGCAGGAGATGAAGGCGAAGTATTTCTTTGAAATGGTCTATACCCCGGCAGAGACGCGGATGATCAAGATGGCTCGTGCTCGCGGCATGCAAGTGATTCCCGGCTCAGAAATGTTTGTTCAGCAAGGCGCCCGCCAGTTTGAGATCTGGACTGGCAAGCCCGCTCCGCTGGCAGAAATGCAGCGCGTGGTGGACCATGCACTCAATCAGCACGCCGCCGCAAAAGCCGCCGCCGAAGGCAAGGCAGAGAAAAAAGGGAAGTAGGTAGCCGCTCAATCGCCGTTTCGCAAACCCCGCACAGATACACTTCACTCCAGAAAGCTCATGATCATGAGCGTGCGAGAACAATGACGATTCCCGGGGTATCCTGATCCTTGGTCGCACCGGCATCCGCGGGCGCTGAGACAACGCCGAATGTTCCAGTGGCGATGAATTCATTCAGGACCACTTCGACCTTGTAGCGGCCCGCTTTGTTCTGGCGCGCAAAGAAACAGCCATCGCTATCAGAGTAAAGCATCTCTTTTCCAACGCGTATTGCAGCCCCGGAAACAGGCAGCCCATCGCTGGTAATGACGCGGCCCTGGATGAGGAATGGCTGGAAGCGGAAGTTCTGGAGCTGCGGAGTCGCCTCCAGTCCGGAAACTCGATAGTAGGACCCGCTGCCTGCCAGCGTGTAAATAATCTTCCCCTGTGGAGTGAATGAGGTTGCGGTGCTGAGATGAATGTTGCCACGCAGGTTCAGGTTGAGATTGATGGAAAGAGCCTGAGTAAACGGACGGTCGGGTCGGAATGGAACATAGTATGTCTGGTAACTGATGCCAAAAGACAGCAGGTTCGTGGTCAGGCTTCCACCAAAAGCCACGTTGGTCCTGCCGGCGGAGTAGGTGGTTACCTGAAGCATGCTGATACGTTGCGTGAGCTTTTCCTGCGAGGTGAGAGAGAAAGATTGAAGCGCACGGTTTCGGTCGGCAGCACTCACAAGATAGTTGAAACGGAGATCGACGAGTCCGAGTGATCGCGCGGCCCAGAGTGACGCGCCTCGGCTGGTGCGATTGAGGACTTCCGAGCGAAAGAGCGCGGAGCCCAACGAGAGCTCACTGAGCTTCCAGTTGACGCCCGTCCGGTCCACCTGCGCGTGCAGCGCCGGCTGTTGCCCTTGCCTGGGGGCCAGGTAGTTCTGGTGTCCGAAGCTAAAACTGGTGTTGCTTGTGGGACGGATGGCGCCGGTAATATTTGCGCCGTCGAGTTCGGTTTGAAACGGCGTGCCGGCCACCGACCGCTGGAAATTTTCGCCCGCAGCGACATAGCCGAGATTGAGATCGAAGCGGCTGCGGACGAACCCGACAGCCTCAGAGGCGTAGAAATGGCCGCTACCGATCCCCGCGGCGAAGGAAAGAGTGTCTCCCAGGCTGGGTTTCCATTCGATTCCGCTAATCGTGGTCTGTGCCGACGAGAAAATATTGCGTGAAAAGAGCCGCACATTTTTCGTCAGCAGCGTATCCGTGAAGAGAATCGTAGTGAGAGGGCCTGTGGAGGTACCGGCGCGAAACATGGGCGAGGCAAAGCCGGTCCCCATCTGTCCGGTAAAGGCGTAGAAGGTGGTGCGATTCAGGTGTGTTTCCAGGGCAAGGCCATTGGTGTGCAGTGTGGACTGAGAGCCGAAGACGTCCATGGGAAGAGTGAAGTTGATGTCGTCATCACCGAGTTTGACGGTATAGCGCTGGTAATGCAGTTTGAGGAAGGCGCCGAATATGAGGTGTCCTTCCGAAACACCAGCGCCGGACCATGCCTCGTAGTCCTTGCCACGGACCTCAAGTCCCGCGCCCTGGGCCTGAAAACCCGACGAGGCCCCGCCCGTTAGCCGGAAGACCTGCGCCTGAGCCCCCTGCTCGGCGCACGGCAGGATTGCGGAGACAGCGACAATCCACAGAATCAGGGAGCGCATACCTGCTGGTCCCCAAAGTCTGTTAGCGGTTCTTCCATCTTGAAGTTCTTGAGATGGAGCCGGAGAGCGGTTGGCGTCTGATTGGGTTTGCAAGCCACACTAAGCACACGGCTGCTATATGGGAAGACAGGGAAGCCACTGCCTTGAGTGGCTCCGCCTTTGCCTGTGAGTTCGCTTGAGAGAACGCGGCCAAACCAGGGACCGTTGTTGGTAATCAGGAAATTGAGGTGGCCTTTGTCCTCGGCGTATCCGAGCGGGCGGATCACAATATCGCTTTTGTCCACTGAGTGTTTGGGCAGGATATAGACGGTGTGTGGAAGATCAAGCCGGATATTCATGCCCGCACCGGTCTTGCGGTAACCACCGATATTTGCATAAATAACAAACCAGGCGGGCAGGGCATCCGCACGAGCTTCATAAAAAACGATGTAGGTTTGCTCGGGCCGGATCTGAAAACTCATGGCGGAAAGCTTGAGTTGGATTCCCTTGTCAAGCGGGCGGTATGACATTTCCCCGGTTTCTGAGACCGTGAAGCTCTTCGGCTCCAGGATTACGTTCAGGGGGACAACGCCCGGGTTTACCAGTTCAAAGCTGCCTCTGGCTACTTTTGCGGTGTACTCCGTAATGACGGGCCGGATGGTCTGTGCGTGGGCCGCGGTGAAACAGAAAAAAGTAAACAGGATGGAAAGCATCATCCTGTTTACCGCGTCAAAACTCAGTTTGCTCTGGGGAATCGACACGTTATGGTGTTGCCTGTGCCCGGAAGTGGAGGGTTCCAGTGTACATACCAGGCGGCAACAGCGGAAAGGCGCTGAGATCGATGTTGAGCGTAACGGCAGATACCTTGGATCCAACCACGTTGGCGGCCGTGATGGCCTGATTAAAGATCTGGACGGCGTAAGCCGGACCAAAAGGTTCAATTGCAGTGAAGGGCAGTGAAGCGCCTCCATTCACCTTTGCACTGAACTGGGTATTCGCAATCGAAGAACTTCCGCTCACCAGAGCAACGGGAGAATCGAAATATGCGTACAGGGCGACGGCAGTGCGACCGGTAGCGAGGGACCAGGACGTGGTGGCATTGATGGGCGTCGCGCCGGGGTTGGTTGCGCTGCCGGCCGTTAGAGGAATAGCCAAGGTCAAGGCATCGAGGCTGACCGTCAGCGATTCTGCCAGGGTTGCGTTCACCGTGACGTCAGTGCCGGCCGCGGAATTAACCTGCGCAAAGGCAAAGCCAGGCGTGAGTAACGCGAGAGCAGTGATAATTGTTCTGGAAAGGGTTGATCGAATCATGAATTTTTCTCCGTATTGAAGATGGGAACTTGAAGCGAGTTTTGCTAAGTGTCAGTCCGCAGGGAGGAGAGCAGGCCGGTGGCTATTGCTATCTCTTGCTTGTAGACACATCGGCATAACCGGGACCGGGGAGTGACAATCCTTCAATGGCGAGGTTACGAGAGTGCCGAGATTAGCGCATTCAAACCCAAGAGGATTGCTCAGTACCCCGCAAGAGTTTGGGCTCGCCCTTCCGAGCAAGCCCCAAAATGTTCTCGACTGAGTTCGGTTACGGCGTTTTTGCTACGTCGCCCACTTTGGCTGCGCCGGTTCCGCTGAAGCTGAGCGTTGCGGAATCCGCATCAATTTCGGTAACGGTGCCCTCGCCAATCTTGGTGGTAATGGTCTTCAGAACTTTTCCTGTGGCGGGATCTTTGATCTGGCGGCCCGCGTGGCTGATTTCCAATTTGTCACCCACTTTCAAGCCGGTCTTGCTGCCCACGTTGATGATCAGCGTGCTTCCGCTTACGTCTGCCACCACGCCAGAAACCTCAACTTTGCGCGTCGGAACATTTGCCACCGATGCACCCAGTTGGCCGCCTACGTCGGTTACGGCCTGCGTCACGGCTTCGCCCAGCAATGTCTGGCCAAAGTTGGAAGCGTGCGTATCAAAGCCACCAGCGCCAAGCCCTCGACTTCCGCCCGCGCCACCGATCAGTGAAGTTCCAGACCGTTTGCTTTCTCCCTGTCCGGTAACCGCGGCCAGGATCTCGCCTGTATTGGTATCCACCAGGCGCGCGCTAATGGCGCACACCGCTTTTGATTCATTCTTCTTGATGCCGCCAATGCCAAAAGCTCGCGGGCCAACGCCCAGGCCTCCGTAAGACTTACTCTTGTCGTCGTTGCCGAACTTCGTAATGGAACCCATAATGATGGCGTCCACACCCAGAATCTGGCCGATTTTGGCGGCCGTCGCCGGGTTTGCGCGATCGCTAGTGGAGAAATTCTGTTCCGCCAGAATCTTGTCCAAGGCCTTGCGCTCGATGACGGAATACTTGCCGTCTTTTACCAGCTTCTCCACCAGCATGTCCGTAATGCCCTTGCCTACGTCCTGATTGCTGCCATAAATCGCGGACACATAGGACTGGACAGTGCCATAGTCAAAGTCAAGCACGGCGACGCGCTTCTTGCCGGAAGTCTGGGCAGCGCCGGTAATGGTCAAAAGGACTAATGTGCAGATCAAGCGGATCATTCGCGACATGGTTACGCTCCTGGAAAGACACAACTTTTTCAAGGGGGTTCGTTGCGCTCAAACTTTATCAGGAGAGCGCGCCGCAAACAACTGTTTTGAATACCTAAGCAGCAACATTCCGGGCGGAGCGTTACTCCTGCACCAGCCATGCCAGGGCTTCCTGGCGGCTTTCGAACAGCGGCAGACGCCGCCGGGAAAAAGCCTTCACGCCTTCATAAATCAAGCGCTGCAATCCGCTGATGCCGATCACGGCCGCCCGGCGTACATACGGCGCGTTGGCCGCTACCTTGGCTTGCAGCAATGCGACTGACTCCTTATCGAAGGTGGTGCCAGTCACGTCATTCAGCGTAAGTACGCTGTTGAGCGGCTCAAGAGCAATTACGCGATGGCCTTCTTCCGCCACTGCCTTCAGCATTGCCACATCACAATGCGAATAATTAATAAACAGGATGCGTTTGCCCTGGTGCTCAATAAAACGCACCCGTCCCGGAGCGATCGCGTCGATGGTGCTTGCGTGCAATTCGTATGTTGTTGCGCTTGCCATCGGCGTATTGTCGTTCGGCCCGGCGCAAGGCGAAAGGTAACGAAAGTAAGGTGACCTTGGTTGGCGAAGGGGGCACCCATGGGATTCGGTGCGAAATGGATGGCCTGTCCCCGGGACGGCTCGGGTCAACCGGGAAAGATCAAGAAGAGGGCCGCAAAGAGAGATGCGGCCCTGGTTGCGGAAAAAAAATTGACCGGAAGAGTGGAGCCTCAATACCCTCAGATGGCTAAGATCGCACATATTCAAGGGGATGTTGTGCTTCACATCCTGATAGATAAACAAGGACATGTTGCCAATGCAAAAGCAAAGACGGGACATCCAATCCTGATTCAGGCCGCCTTGGACGCGGTAAGGAAGTGGGATTACCAGCCTTTCTTGCTGAATGGTCAACCGGTCGACGTGGAAAGCTCCGTCACGGTTAAGTTTCGTCCCTGATATGACTAAGAAAGCGGATGTGGAGAGGGCGGGTGCTTATCTCGCCCGGTTCGCGATCACGCGGTAATTGCGCGCGCTCAGCAGGCCTTCCCATCCGCCGACGGCGAAGGGCAGGATACGTTCCAGTTTGTGATGTTCCGTCTTGTGGGCCCAGTACATCAAGCCTGCCAGCAGGCCGAAGCTGCCGGCATTGTAAGTGGCGGCGCCCAGGCGGGTCTGCACAAATGGCCGCGCGATGGGATTCATTTCAGTAAAGCCGGGATACGCCAGACCTTTTTGCGTGGAGAGTGCGTCCGCAGTGAGCGATGCACCCAGTGACGCGAAGCCGAGCGTGTTGCGGGCGTCAAAAAAATTGTGAGAGTGGGGCGGCGTCTTGAGCTTGATGAGAGCGGCCGGTGGCGCGAGAAGCGCGTGAATCGCAGCCAGACTGTTGTTGGTTACACTGTCGTTCATCAAAAAGCTATTGTCCGGCACTGATGCGCTGGCAGAAGGCGCAAATCCGGCAGAAGACGCTGGAGGCGCATCGGGCAACGCAGTCGCCAGCAGAACGTTTGCATTCGGTGATACCGGTGCTGTGGGTGAAGAAGTATTTGCGGCCGAAGTCGAAACGGGTGCGGCATAAGCTGACGCAGCGGAATCTGTTGCGGAAGCTGGTGCTGATGGCGAGGCAGGCGTTGGTGTGCGCCCGTCTTTGACCAGAGCCATGGCCGCAGTGGATGATCCGAAAAACGCCAATAACATGGCGGCAATGGCAACTCTCACCAGTCTCCCCCTGACGTGAGCGCAAACGCGTGCTCGATCGACTAATTGTGGATTCTGATAGAGATTCTGGCCGTACAGGCCCCCGCGGGAAATAGGGCCTGCTACCGAGATATACGGATTAAGGGCCTTACCTGAGAGAGACGAGAAATCGCCACATGGCCGCGATCAGAGGAGATTTACCGCGGATTTTCGCGGATATACGCGGATCAAACCAGGACCTAACCCCTCCTGATCGGCATTTCGTTTAATGCAGTTAATCGTGGTTTACCGGATCAACGGATTCCGGATCGCGCGCGATCATCATCCGATTTCCTGATCCGCGTTAATCCGTGTTTATCCGCGGTAAGCTTTTGATTTTTTCGGCTTCCGCGCTTGCTACTCTTCAAGCGTGGAGAGATCGCCCACATCGCGGCCCAGTTCCTGCGCTTTCAGCAGGCGGCGGATGATCTTGCCGCTGCGCGTCTTGGGCAGCTTGTCAGGAAAAGCAATTTCAGCGGGCACGGCGATGGAGCCCAGCACGTGCCGAACGTGGTCTTTCAAAGTTTTTTCAAGTTCTGGCGAGCCGGCGTGGCCGATGCGGAGAATCACGAAAGCCTTGATGTTCTCGCCCTTGATTTCGTCGGGTCGCCCGATGACGGCGGCTTCAGCCACGGAGGGATGGCTTACGAGCGCGCCTTCAACGTCGGCGGTGCCAATGCGATGGCCGGCAACGTTGAGCACATCGTCGGCGCGGCCAACCACGGTGAAGTACCCGTCCTCATCGCAAACGGCGACGTCGCCAGTGGTATAGGCGTTGGGAACTCTATTCCAGTCCTGCGCGTAACGGGCGGGATCGCCATAGACGGTGCGGAACATATGCGGAAAAGGCTTGCGGATCACCAGCAGTCCGCCTTTGTTGGGAGGCATCCTGTTGCCTTGCTGGTCCACAACTTCCGCCACCACGCCGGGAAGCGCCTTGCCCGCTTTTGCCGGACGCGCCGCCATGATCGGCAGAGTGCCCAGGCACGGGCCGCCGGTTTCGGTCTGCCACCAGTTGTCGGCGACGAAGGCCGTTGTGCCGTTGCCGCAGAGCACGCGATATGCCCAGTTCATCGCCTCAGGATTCAGCGGCTCACCCGCGCAGGTGAAGAGACGAAGGCTGCGGAGATCATACTTTTTGGGCAGCTCGTCCCCATGGCGCATGAACATGCGCACCGCCGTAGGCGCGGTGAATGCGACCGAGACGCGATATTTTTCCACCAGTTCCCAGGCAATGCCCGGGTTGGGATAGTCGATAGCGCCTTCACGGAACAGCGTGGTCCCGCCCGCAAGCAGTGGCGCGTAAACGATATAAGAATGCCCCACAACCCAGCCGATATCGGAGGTGCAGAAGAAAACGTCGTCATCGCGTATGTCCCAGAAGCGCGTCATGTGATATTGAATGCCCACGGCGTAACCGCCGTGGACATGTACCACGCCCTTGGGCTTGCCGGTGGTGCCGCTCGTATAAAGGATGTAAAGCGGATCTTCGGAGTCCATTACCTCAGCCAGACACTCGGCTTTTTGCGCCCGCACCAGTTCATTGAAGTCCACTTCGCGTTCGGTGAGTTCGATCATCGGCTTCACGCGCCGCAGCACCACAACTTTCTCAACTAGATCCAAGCCTTCAATCGACTCCTGCACAATTGCCCGCAACTGCACCTGCTTGCCGCGGCGATACGTCACGTCCGCCGTCAGGATCACGCGCGCCTGCGCATCTTCAATACGGCTACGCAGCGCTCCTACACTGAAACCCGCGTAAACAACGGAGTGCACCGCGCCAATCCGGGCGCACGCCAGCATGGACACCACGCCCTCAAGGCACAGCGGCATATAAACAATGACGCGGTCGCCCTTCTTTACTCCCAGCGACTTCAGTGCGTTGGCCGTGCGGCCGACAAAATCCAGCAGTTGGCCATAGGTAATCTGCCGCTCCGTTCCGTCTTCACCCACCCAGATATAGGCGACTTTATTCTTGCGGCCGGATTTCACCTGGCGATCAAGGCAGTTATACGTGATGTTGAACTTGCCGCCCTGGAACCATTCAAACGTCGGATACTTCCATTCGAACACCTTCGTCCAGGGCTGGAACCATTCCAGTTCTTTCGCGGCCGCGGCCCAGAAAGCTTCAGGATCTTCAACGGAGCGCTGGTATTCCGCGGCATAATCTTTCAGGCGCGCGTTATCGACCAGCGATTTTGGCGGCAGAAGTTCGTTTTCCGAGTGTAAGAGCTGTTCGATTCCGCTGTCCGGCTGCGCCGACGTCGACATAACTACTCCTTGGTTAGGCGTCGCCATTGTACGCCTGAGAAAGCAGATCGGGTGGTCGCGCGTGATCGGGTACATCAGGATGAAACTGGCACTTTGTAAGAATGCGGTCGGCAAGGTGGTTTGGCTAATTGCCAACTGCTAGTTGCCAATTGCTCGTTTGATCCGCGATCATTCGCGTAAATCCGCGGTAAGCAAACCCTGATCAGTGTCATCAATGAAAATCAGTGGTAAGGTTTCTGCCGTTATTCGAACTGCTTCCTGAACTCTGCCATCTGCTGCTTCAGTTCGGCCACTTCGGATTGCAGTGTTGCCACCTGCGCTTCCAGGTGCGCTACCCGTTCGTTTTCATCGCTAACACCGCCCGGATAGGCGGTTTCCGAAGGAGGCTCCCACGCCTCAACGTCGCCGGAGAGCAGGTGCGCGTAACGGATTTCTTTTGTACCGGGCCTGCGTCCCAGGGCCTTAGCCAGCGGAGGTTCGCGCCGCATGAGTTGTTGCAGCCCGCTCAGCACTTCGTCCAGATCTTCAAAGCGATGCATGCGCTCACCGCGTCCGCGGAGCTCGCCAGGCGTCTGTGGGCCGCGCAGCAGGAGCACACACAGGATCGCCGTCTCAGGCCGTGTGAAGTTGAATACTTCCTGCAGGCGATGTTCATACTTGGTCACGCGACCGTCCGCGCCGCTGGCCGGGCCGGCCAGCCGCTTATCGCTCAGGTTGCGCAATGCCAGCCGCACTGTCTCTTCGTCAAAATTGGTGACAGGCTCGCGATTGTTCTTCTGGTTGCAGGCGTTTATCAGCGCGTTGAGTGAAAGCGGGTAGTAGTCCGGCGTGGTGATGTCTTTTTCCACCAGCGCGCCCAGCACCCGGGCTTCTGCGGGATTCAGGACAATATTCACGGTAACAATTTAGCAGGAGATCACCAGACTGCAAGCCAGCAAAAGAGCCAAAAGCACAGTATTCCAGCCATGTGATTCGGCGCCCTGTTTTATAATTAAAGGTTACCGCACACTTCGTAGACCCATTGGGTAATTGTGGCCGTGAGGCCGCACAGGATAATCATGGCGACCACAGTCGAACTCGGAGTACAGGAAAAAGCGGCGCTTACGCCTCAGCCCGGCCGCAAGGTAAACGATTTCAGCATTCAAGTCGCGACGGTGAACGGATCGGGCTCGCAGTCGGCGAACACCGTGTTGCTGCGCAGCATTTTCCAGATGGGCGTTCCCGTCTCCGGCAAAAATCTCTTTCCATCGAATATCGCCGGCCTGCCAACGTGGTACACCATCCGCGCCAGCCAGCAGGGCTATATCGCGCGCAAAAAGGAAATCGATGTTCTGGTGGCGATGAACGCTGAGACCGCGCAGGAGGACGTGATGTCCCTGCCAGCCGGCGCTGCCTGTGTGTATGACGAACCACTGAAACTTTCCGGCCTCCGCGATGATGTCACATTTTATTCCGTGCCCTTTGACAAGCTTGTGGCTCCGGTATGCCCTGAGGCCAAGCTGCGGCGCCTAGTCAAGAACATGCTCTATGTGGGCGTGGTGGATGCGCTGCTGGGCATCGACACGGCCGAATCAGAGAAGGCTCTGGTTAAGCACTTTGCCAAGAAGAAAAAGGCGGCAGAGCTGAATACCGCAGCCATCCGCGCCGGCTATGACTATGCCATCGCCACTTTCACCAAACAGGATCCGTTCTGGGTGGAGCGCATGAATGAAAACCAGGGCAAGATCATTGTCGATGGCAACGCCGCCGCGGCCCTGGGCTGCATGTTTGCCGGAGTGACGGTGGTGACGTGGTATCCAATCACGCCTTCCAGTTCGCTGGTGGAAACACTGATCGATTATCTGAAGGAATATCGCATTGGCCCTGATGGCAAAGCGACCTTCGCCGTGGTCCAGGCCGAAGACGAACTCGCAGCTGCCGGCATGGTACTGGGTGCAGGCTGGGCTGGCGCCCGATCCATGACTTCAACGTCCGGCCCGGGCATTTCTCTCATGGCGGAATTCATTGGCCTGGGTTATTACACGGAGCTGCCCGGCGTGTTTTTTGATATTCAACGTGTTGGCCCCTCAACTGGATTGCCTACCCGCACCATGCAGGGTGACGTGCTTGCCTGCGCTTTCCTCTCCCATGGCGACACCAAACACATCCTGCTGCTTCCATCGTCAGTGGAAGAGTGCTTCACCATGGCGATTGAAGCGTTTGATCTGGCTGAACAATTCCAGACGCCGATTTTCGTTCTCTCCGATCTCGATCTGGGGATGAATAACTGGATGGCGCATCCATTTACCTATCCTGAGAAGCCAATTGCGCGCGGCAAGGTTCTCAATGCCGACGACCTGACGCGTCTGGGCGGTTTTGCCCGCTATAAAGATGTTGATGGCGACGGCATTCCCTATCGCACCCTGCCAGGAACACCGCATCCAGCGGCAGCATATTTCACGCGCGGCAGCGGGCACAATGAGAAAGCGCAGTACAGCGAGCGCCCCAACGACTATGTAAACAACATGGACCGCCTGGCGCGTAAATTTGAGACGGCACGCAAGTTTGTTCCGGCGCCGGTGCAGGAAGTGAGCGGTACATCAAAGGTTGGGATTATTGCTTATGGCACCACCCACTGGGCGCTCACTGAGTCATGCGATCAGCTGCTAAAAGAGCACAACATGGCGATGGACTATCTGCGCCTGCGGGCATATCCGTTCACTCAGGACGTGCACGACTTTATCAAAAAACATGATCGTGTTTACGTGGTGGAGCAGAACCGCGACGCGCAAATGTTCCAGCTCATCAAGCTTGATATGGCAGCCGATCAGGTGACCAAGCTCCGCAGCGTTGTCCACTACAACGGGCTGCCGATTGACGCACGTTCCGTCACCGATGCGGTCGTTTCTCAGGAGACCAGTTCCCAGGAGATCGTTTCTCAGGAGGCCAAATAATGTCCGCGACTACCACTCCCAGTCCGGCTCCAAAGACAAATCATGCGGGGCTCACCGTGCTCGATTATCGCGGCGGCAAGACTACTCTATGTGCTGGTTGCGGCCACAATGCCATCACGGAACGCATCATTGATGCGATGTATGAAATGGGCGTTCAGCCGGAAAACATCGCCAAGCTGTCGGGCATCGGCTGCTCGTCCAAGACGCCCGCTTATTTCGTGAGCCGCGCCCACGGTTTCAACTCCGTCCACGGACGCATGCCTTCAGTCGCCACCGGCGTGGCCCTGGCGAACCGGAAACTGATGCTGATTGGAGTGTCTGGTGACGGTGACACGGCCTCCATTGGCATTGGGCAGTTCGTTCACCTGATGCGCCGCAACCTGCCGATCATTTACATCATTGAAGATAACGGCGTCTATGGCCTTACCAAGGGCCAGTTTTCTGCCACCGCGGACCGGGGATCGAAACTGAAGACCGGCGTGATCAATGATCTGCCGCCCATCGATACCTGCGCGCTTGCCATCCAGTTGGGCGCAACGTTTGTGGCGCGATCATTTTCCGGCGACAAAAAACAGTTGCTGAATCTTCTGAAAGCGGCCATCGCCCACCGCGGCACCGTGATGCTTGACGTGATCTCTCCCTGCGTAACCTTCAATGACCACGATGGTTCCACCAAGTCCTATAAATATTCCAAGGACCATGAAGAGCCGATTCAGGAAGTGGGCTTTGTGCCCAGCTTTGAAAACATCGATGTGGATTACGATCCCGGCACGACGGCTAATGTCCGCATGCATGATGGTTCGCAACTGCGGCTGCGCAAGCTGGACCGCGACTATGATGCGACGGACAAAGTCGGCGCACTCACGCTGCTGGCTGGGTCGCACGAAAAAGGCGAGATGCTGACCGGCGTTTTCTACGTGAATACCACGGCGCCCAGCTTCGTTGAGCAGCTCAACCTGACCGACCAACCGCTGGCCAGAATGCCTGAAGAACTGACACGCCCCTCGCGCCAGGCGCTGGACGAGATCATGGAAGAACTCAGGTAAACGGTTCATCCCGAGCGCAGCGAGGGGAACCCTACAATCAAAAAGTATGGCCGCAAATTAACGCGAAACGCGCAAGCATAAAAGAACAATGAGGCACGAACTGATTCGTGCCCGTTCGCGTGATTCGCGGCCGAGTGATTTCCTTGAGGTGTTTCGTACCGATAGGGTTCCCTCGCTGCGCTCGGGATTACAGAAAGCAAATTACCAAATTACCCATTTCCTTCCACTTCCATCTCTGGTTCTTTTGTTTCCGGATCAATGCCGTGCGAGGGATTTTCCTTCTCTGGCTTCTTTTTGTCCTCGTTGCGCTCTTCCTGGTCGGTTGGCTGTTTCATGGATGTTTGGATGACGGACCGGTTTCCTGTGTCGCCCCTCTGTGTGTCCGGCGACGCAACAATTCCTCTCCGCAACTTTCTCCCACCGCCCGTGTTTACATCTTTATACAAACGCTCTGATTTTTATATCTGAGCTGTGGGGAAGGGTTCCTGAGGGGAACGGCGCCTTTCACTGCGGAAGTGCGATGCGAGAAGCGGCTGCGGTTACTACCGTGGCCGCTTTTTCAATTAAAATTGACCTATGTCGAACCCAGGGCCGCTGTTTCGGCCGTATGACAAACTGGTGAAGATCACGCTGGGGGAGAAGCAGTTTGAAGTCCCAGACGGCAACATGCTTCTGCGCGCATTGCAATTCCTATCTCCTGAAGACATCTCTTATGGAAAGTTCTGCTGGAATGAAGAGTGCCAGTATTGCCGCGTGAACTATGATTTGGGGCCGGACACGCCGAACCGCACCGCGATCTCATGCAAACTGATGGTGCAGGATGGAATGCGCGTGACGGAAGTGGCGCAGGAGATCAAATATTGTTTGCGGAAGCTGGAGCTGGAGCTGAAGGTTAAACCGGCAGTGAAGAGCTAAAGATTAAAGAGCTAAAGCCTAGCGGTGGCTGGGCGAAGGGCGGGCAGGTTTCTTGGAGGCCGCGCCCGCGGCCCCCAATTTTGTAAGACGGTCCCGGGCCTGCAAGGCCTCTGGGCTTTTTGGATAACGGCTGATCAAGCTGCGCAACTCTTGCACTCCTGCATCGCGCTGGCCAAGTTCCAGTAGCGCATACGCTTTCTTCAACTGCGCCGCTGCGGTCTTATTGCCGCCAGGATACTGGTCCAGGACTTTGTTGTAGGCTTGCACGGCGCCGCTGAAGTTTCCCTGGCGATAAGCAATCTCTCCCAGATAGAACTGCGCGTTGCCGGCAAGATCGGTATTGCCATAGACCTGAAGGAACTGCGCGAACTCCTGCGAGGCCAGATCATTCTTGTTGGCGTTGTAATCGCGCAGGCCGTCGTTATAGAGCTGGTCAGCGGGCGGAGCCGTGGGCACATTGCTGGCCGCTCCGCCTGGAGCACCACCTGCGGGCTGTCCTCCGGAGGGAGCTGTAATATTCTGCTGGTTCGTCTGCATATCGTCGAGCTGCTTGCTTACTTTTGCCAGACGCGCTTTTAGTTCGTCCACCGCATCATGCAGCGCCTGGACCTGTCCTGAAATCTGATCGACCTTGCTGCCCGCATCATTGCCCTGCTGTCCCAGAGTTTTTTGCAGGTTCTGGACAGTTGTCCCCATTTTGTTGACGTTATCGGTTTGCTGCGTGAGCAGGTCTTTCATCACGCCCATGCGCTCGTCAAACGACTGCTGCATGCGCGACATGTTGTCCTGCATGAGCTGGAGCTGGGTCTGGATCTGTATGAGCTGGGATTTGGTGTCTGCGGCAGCGGCAGAATGACTGGTGCATAGGGCAAAAAGCAACAGCGCGAGCACGACGGTAAAACTTTGTTTCTTCATAGGCATTTAACTCGTTAGATGCAGAATACCTGTTTGATCCTGCGGGAATTTTCTTTTTGTGACGAGGAAGCGCGTCCTCTAAGTGTGCACCGGAATCAGGGCTTGCAGGCACCAAACCTTGGGTGCGAACCAAACTTGATAAGCCGGACGGGCACTGGCCCGCCCGGTCTTTTGGTTAGTTTAACAGCTGTTTTAATGTAACAGCGTGAAGTGATCGCGGCGGTTCTTCTGCCAGCAATCCTCGTTCGCTTCAGTGCACTGCGGTTTCTCTTTGCCGTAGCTGATGGTTTTGATCGCGTCGGCTCCAATGCCGTTCCGAATCAGCGCCTGCTTGGCTGAGTCAGCGCGATGCTCTCCCAGGGACAGGTTGTACTCGGTAGAACCGCGGTCGTCGCAGTTGCCCTCAATCTGTACCTTCCAGCCTTTTTGCTTGATGAGCTGTGCTGCCTGAGCCAGTGACTGTTGCGCATCCGGACGCAGATCAGCTTTGTCATAGTCGAAATAAACGTCCTTGACCATCTGGGCAAAGAGCTGTTCGTCGGTAACGTTGCTCGGCGTAGCCGCTGGAACAGGCGTTGGGGTTGGTTTTGCCGCTACCTCAACCTGCGCCGTGGCTTCCTGCGTTCCAGCCGCGCCCTTCGCGGTCAAATGATACGTGGTGGTTTGCGCCGGCGAGACGGTTTGCGACCCGCTGGGATCAACCTTGTTGCCGTCCAAGGCAACGTCAGTTGCGTTTTCCGTGCTCCATGTCAGGGTGGCGGATTGGCCAGCCTGAATGGAAGCCGGGTTGGCGGTAAGATTGGCGACCACTGCTTTGGGCGGCGGTGGCGGCGGTGGCGCAGTCTCTTTCTTTTTACAGCCGCTTGCCACCATCAACAAAGCCAGCACCCCCAGGACGACGATCCGATTGCTCTTGCTCTTATTCACCTCATGTCCTCCAAGAAAAGTAATGCAACTTACTATAAGACCTATTTGAAACTCCAATTGGGCTGGCTATTGCGGCCCTGGCGCGTCAGTTGCTGCAAGTGCGTGCCGTCTGCCAGAACGCTCCATACCTGTTCATTGCCGGTGCGGTTGGACTGGAAAACAACGTGCCGCCCGTCCGGAGACCATGACGGAAAGTCATTTCTCCCGCCATCGTGCGTCAATTGTATGATCTGTCGTGATGCGATATCCATAAGATAAATGTCCGAGCCGCCTAACACTCCGGGGCCGTAATTGCGCACCCACGCAAACGCAAGCAGCAATCCATTGGGCGACCACGCCGGCGAAACAGCATAGCCTTGGTCGGTCATCTTTTGCACGTTACTACCGTCCGCGTCCATCACGTAAATCTGCGGCAGGCCGGTGCGTCCGCTTACCCAGGCAATCTGACCATTAGTTTTGGGATTGAACACCGGGGACACGTCGCCCTTGCCGGTGCTCAGCCTGCGCGCGCCCGCGCCATTCGCATCCGCGATAAATATCTCTGACAGTCCGCTATGCATGGAAGATGAAAAAGCGATTTTAGTTCCATCCGAGGCCCATGCGGGAGAAAAATTGTCGCCTCCGGCTCGCGGAAACGCCACCGTGCGGTTCAGTTCCAGGGAGTACATCATGATCTGCCAGGAATCCTTGGTCAAACCGCTGAACGCCAGCCTCGAACCGTCGGGTGAAATCCGCGGTGACAGCGCAATCGACCCGAGCTTGGTAATCTGCTTCTGATTCGCGCCGTCATAGTCCATTGACCAGATTTCCTTGTTCCCGCTGCGATTGCTCACAAAGTAAATCTGGCTTTCCGCGATCCCGGCAATGCCGCTGCCCAGGCGGGCAATAATCTCATCAGCAAAGCGGTGCGCGATGGTCCGTGCCATATCCGGCGTGGCATCTTCTTTATACTGCTTGCCCAGAATCTGGGGCGCGCCGGGATTCTTCACGTCATACAGCCAGCCCTGGACATCCACTTTTCCGTTGTTCACGCCCAGGTTACCGAACGTGAGCACTCCGGCGTTGGGCGGCGGATCTCCCCAGGCTTTCGCTTGCAACTCCTGCGGCTGCCCTGGTGTTTGCGATGGATAAAAACTTTTGGCCACCAGATCGAAGATTCCGGCGTTGTCCAGATCGTTCCATAGCGTCTGGTTAAAGGCCGTGTTCAGCGGAGCGGTTTGCGCGTCAGCATTTGCGGCCTTGAAATCCGCTACCGCGATCCGCGGGCGCTCCTGGCCCATGTTCAGTTCAATCTTGATTCGGTCCTGCGCGGCTGCGCTCAAAAATCCGCACAGCACCATAAGAGTAATGAAGCAGAACTTTCTTCCAACGCCAATCGTTTTTGCTTTAACCATGAATTCGCCTATTTTGGAGGATAGTCAAACCAGAAATCTACGGTAACTCTGTTGCCTTCCGGCAATTTGCCGAAGGTATCAATGCGTTGAATGGCACGCATGGCTGACTGATCAAGTGACGGTATGCCGCTCGTCTGCGCCAGATGCACGTTGGCCGGGCTGCCATCGCCCATGATGTCAAATTCAATAAACGCGCGATGCGGCGCCTTGATGCGCGGATCAATCTCATACGTCAGCCAGTTCTGCTGTACGCGCCGCTTCACGCCGTCAACATACCAGCCATACTTGCCGCCAAAGTCGGCGTTCTGGAAACTGAAGCCGCCTTTGTAATTGCTTGTTGTCACCGAACCGTAAGGTCCGCTCACCGGCCCGCCTTCACCATAAGGCACAGCGGTTTCGGGCGTGGGAATCGGCCGCGGTGGCGGCTGCGCATGCGCCTGCTGCACCGGCTTCTCCACCTGCTTAGGTGGCTTAACTTTTCCCTGGATTGGAACCGCGTCGTCCGGAGGCTTCTCCACCGGCTTGGCTTCGGGCTGCGTCTGCGTCACGCCTTTGCTTTCATTCGCAACGATATTGTCGGATTGCTCGGCTTTGGGAATCGGAATGGAAGCGCTCACCAGTTGCGCCGTCACCGCGTCGCCCTGCTTGATACCCCAATCATTGGCCGTGCTGTGCGACTGCATTACAAAGCCCCACCCAACAATGGCCGCCACCAGTAGACCGTGGAATCCCACGGAAAGAAGCACTGGCTTCTTCCATTGCTCGCGCTCATAAAACAGGTTGGCCCGGACGTACGCCATAGCCTCCGCTTACTTCTTGGGTGGTTGAATCGGTTCAGTCACAATACTTACGTTGGTTATGCCCGCGGATTTCACCGCGCTCATCACCGTGGCAAACGCGCCAAAAGCCACGTTCTCATCGGCGCGCACATACACGGCCTGGCCGCGCGGATCGCGAAACTTTTTGCGCAGCGCGTCGCCAATCTGGTCCAGCCGAACGTGGTCGCTGTTCAGGTAAACTTCCTGTCCCTTGGTAATGGAGATGACCAGGCGCTCCTCGGAAATTTCCTTCACCACTTTTGTCTTGGGGACCGTGACTTCAATGCCGGACTGCAACACCGGCGCGGTGACCATAAAAATAATCAGCAGCACCAGCACCACGTCCACAAAAGGCGTGACGTTGATTTCTGATAGCGACGTTTCCGTGCGGCCTGTCTTGGTAGTAAATGCCATCAGCGTACTCCCGTTGTGACCCCGGTGGTGCGCTCAATAAAGTTCAGTATCTCCATGGTGAAATCGTCCATGCGCGAGCCAAATTCGCGCATGCTGTGCGTGAACTGGTTATAGAAGATCACGGCCGGGATGGCGGCAAACAGGCCGGCGGCGGTAGTGATCAATGCTTCAGAAATTCCCGGCGCCACGGCGCGCAGCGTGGCGGAGTCGGTCGCGCCCAGGCCGTTGAACGCGTCAATAATGCCCCACACCGTGCCAAATAATCCGATAAATGGCGCTACAGCGCCGGTCGTCGCCAGCCACGGCAGCCGGCGTTCCAGCCGTGAAAGCTCTTCTGAAGATGCGATCTGCGCCGCGCGCTGCACCGCGTTGATATTGCTATCGCCCTGCCGCCGATACTCGTCATAGGCATTGTCAAAAACCGCCACCAGCGGGCTGGGCTTGAACTGCTCAGAGACAGCCGCAACGTCTTGCAGGCGCTGCGCCTTGCGGAACGCGCGCAGAAACCGTCCACTCTGGGCCCGCGCGCGCTTGATGGAACCCCACTTGGTAAGAATGATGGACCAGGACAGGATGCTGAAGGCCAGAAGAATTACGAGGACAACCTGCGCCACGGCCCCGGTCTGCCGTATCAGGTTGAAGACCTCTCCGCCGATGAAGGATGCAGGCACTCCGGCGGCGATGGACGCAAACAGGGGGAATTGTGGGTTTATCATTGCAAAGTCAACCGCCTCTATCAGTTAACTCTTCGACCGTAACACCATGAACGGCTCACGTCAAACGGGTGAATACACTGGCACAACAGGGTTAGGGACGGGTTAGGATATCTGACGGTCAGCCCGGCATAGAGCGGCCCTTTAGGTGTACGGTTTCATGACATCCTTCACAGAGTGTTCTCACGACAACCTCCAGCCCCTTCGATTTCTGTCATCGGACGTTCGTGTATCCCTCAATCCTGGGTTATACTCTGCCCACTTTTGCTCTAAACGGGGGCAGTATGGGGTCGATGATCCAGGAAAGCGCTGCGGCGGCGCGGCAACAGGAACCATCAACTTGTCCAACATGTGGTGAACCCATCACGCGCCAGTTCTGCCCCGCTTGCGGCGAGCATAAATTTGACCGCCATAGCTTTTCCTTCAGGCATTTTGCTCATCATGCGGCGCATGAGTTGCTGGAACTGGACTCAAAGATTTTACGGACAGTCAGGTACCTGTTCAGCAAGCCGGCATTTGTTACCGCCGAGTATCTGGCGGGAAAGCGGTCCCGGTATGTGAATCCGTTTCGCCTTTATGTGCTTTGTTTTGCGGTGGCAACGTTGCTGACTTCCACCTACCATCCCACTTTGGATTTCAAGACCATCGCCAATGCCGACGGCACCGGACAGCTGAATGCGAAGCTGGAGAAATTTGCGCACTACAAAGGCGTCTCAGAAGAAACCCTTGTCCTGCATTTGAATGAACGGCTCCATTCTTATTATGAGGCGTCAAAAATCTTTAACGCGCTGGTGATGGCCTGCCTGCTCGCACTTTTCTACCGCAAGCAGAAGTGGTATTTCGGGGAGCATGCTGTCACATCTTTTTACTTTTTGTCGTTTACCTTGTTGCTGAGCATTGTGAAGTGGCCATTCTGGATTGCGTTGGGCGCGCCTGTCCAGGGCGCCAGGGCATATGCTCTGTCGCTCGTCTTTCTGCTGGTTGCCCTTCCTTACTTATGGGTGACCTTGCGGCAGCTTCATGGCGAAGGCCCATGGAAAACAGCGGGCAAGACAGTGCTGGTGTATGGCGGAACGCAGTTAACGATCATCGTCACGACCATCCTTAGTTTCGCGCTTGCGGTTCTGCATACCCTGTTGGTGCATTAAGTTTTTCTCTTATTGCACGCCGTCCCGCTCTGAGGCATGATATCCACCCTATGCAAACCCTCAACGTCGGCGCAGGCCGTTCCGATCAAGAGTACAAAGCCGCTGAAGAGCAGCGCCTTGCCGATCTCCGCAGCGACGTCCAGACCTACGCCATGTATTTCTTCGTGGCCGCCGGCGTGGCCGGCCTGGGCACGGGACTGCTCCCGATCAGGCTGTTTGCCTTCGTCAACATCGGATTCATTGACCTTCTGACGTTTTATGGCGGCGAGTTGTCCGGGGGAATCCCCTTGTGTTGCGCGCCGCGGCAGCCGCATGGGTGCTTGCCCTGGTTGGATTGGGTGTGGCGGGGCGCAAGGGCCAGCGCTGGGCCTTTTGGGCCGGCGTGATTCTCTACGCAGCAGATATGCTGCCCCTCATCGTCATGTTTTCGATATGGTCTTTTGGCATTCATGGCTTCTTCATCTTCCAATGGTTCAAGGGACAACGGGCTCTGGGAGAACTCAAGGCATCCGCTGTCTCCCGCAAAGACCTCAGCCGTTCAGCGGTTAGCGGCTAGCAGCGAGCAAGAAACGGCGGGTAAGCGGAAAAAACAGAGTCCCCCTTCAGGGGGACGACTGAAGAATTTTTCTTTAATCGCGCTGCGCCTGCGGCTGCGCGCGGGCCTTCGGCAGAGAGGAAGTGATCTCCTGCCATGCTTTACGGCACGACTTCACAGCCCTCGATTCGCGGTGCTCATCTCGGGCTAAACGCTCAAGTCGTGCCTGACACTTGTTTCGTGAGCCGACAATTGCGGGATAGAGAGACACCCGGCGATTGTGCCGCACCTACGGCGCTCTGTTCCTTGCGCCGCAGGCCCGCGGACAGCGTAGCGGAGTCACCTTTCCTGTTGACCTGGAAGATCAAAGGCGACAAAATAGCCGAGCTGCACGGCGAAGTATTACCCCCTGAGCCAATCTGATTTGAGAGAGCCATACCTGAATGGCGGCTGCGCCAGTTCTGCTTAATTTCGATGAAGCGCTGCAAAGAGCCGAAGAGAATAGGCCCAAGCATGTGCTGCTTGGAAACGGCTTCAGCTCGGGCATGTCGTAACAACATCTTTGCTTATGAAGCCCTTTTCGTTCGAGCAAGATTTACGAACATGCCCCTCTGGCACAACGGGCATTTCAGGCTCTGAATACGACGGACTTTGAGAGTGTGATGAACGCGCTAAGAATGGCAGCGCTTTTGGTTCCCGTGTATGCACAAACAAATCCAGAATAGCAGCAATACTAAGTCGGAAGGGGATGCTTTACGGGAGGTATGGCCTCTGCGATCGCTCGCAAAATCATCCCGAACGGCCTTCCGACATTCGTGATGAGCAGTATGCTGCCTGTCGCCGGTTTTTTGAATACTTTAGGCATGTTTATACGGCTGAATTATGATCTGCTGCTTTACTGGTCAATCATGCAAAACGAGGTGCGACAGCCTCTCACCCTAGGCGACGACGGCTTCAGGACTCCTGACGATGGTGAGGCCGAATACGTGACCTGGGATGTGGAGAGAACTGATGAGCAAGACGTGTTCTACTTGCACGGAGCTTTGCACCTTTACGACGCAGGAAGTGAATTGAAGAAGTTTACCTGGATGAACACGGGGATTCGCCTCATTGAGCAAGTCGAGAGAAGCGCTTGCGCAAAAAACTGTTTCCGCTTCAGTTTGTCGCCGAAGGCAGCAGCCAGGAGAAAATGGCCCGGATCCAACACAGCAATTATCTAGGGCGCGGATACGAAGTTTCGCGAAAATTGCCTGGAAATCTACCTACTGTTACGGCTTCGCAATGAGCCAAAATGATGAGCACTGGTTGCGCCTTATTGAGAAAAACCGTAGGCTCCAGGAAACTGTTTGTTGGCCTTTATGGCGATAGGCGTTCTGAGGCTAATCGGGCGCTGATTGCGCGTTGAGGACACTTGGAGCCAGTCGCCCCCAATGATATCCGCTGGAAACTGCATTTTTCGATGCGGCTTCTGCGCATGTTTGGGGTTGAACTTTGCTTTCACTTTCAGCGGCATAGGTGCTATAGCTGACACTCTTCAACGCATCTTTTCAGCAAGGCAGGGGAATGACTGAGCTCATCTGGGATGGCAAATATGTTCGATGGCAAGAAGCAGTCGCCGGTTCGCATCGCTCTGCCCTTTCAAAAATCGAGACGGTAATGAAGAGCGCGGCCGACCGCATGCGCACGATGGAGATGTTCGCGTCGGGGCGGGAATCGGAATAACGCAACCGGTGATCTGGGGCGACAAGAAGTATGTGTTGTCATCGCTGCTGCCGGAGTTTGAGGGAAAAGTAAACCTGATCTACATTGACCCGCCGTTTGCCACCGGCCAAGATTTCTCTTTTGAGGGCGACCATTCCTGCTCGGGACTCCGACTCAGACGACGAAGGTACCGAATTGTAAAGCAACCATCAGTTATCGGAGCAAAGGCTTACCGCGATACTTGGGGTTAAGGGAATAGACTCATATCTGAAGTGGTTCCATGAGACGACAACGATGCTTCGCGAGCTACTCGCGGAGAACGGCAGCATCTTTGTTCACCTCGATGTTCATATGGGCCCATATGTGAAGGTAATACTGGACGATACTTTTGCGGATCGAGAATTTTCAGAACCAGATTGCGTGGTACTACTACAACAAACTGCATGATAGCCGCAAGCGACTTTTACCGAAGGCGTTTGATCAAATTCTCTATTATGTGAAGGAAAAGGGAGCGCCCTACATATATCACGCCCTTAAGGAACCGAGAGAAAAGCCGGTAACAAAGCTGAAATACAAGAAGGTCGCAGGAACAACTTCAAAATGTGATGGGTGCCGACGGAAAAGCAGTAACTTACGAAAGCACTGAGCGCACGGTCGACAATGTTTGGAGGATAAGATGTTTGCAGCCCGCTAATCTTCAAGAGTGGGTTGATTTCGATACTCAGAAGCCCGCAGATTTGATCGAGATAATTCTCCAGTGGCCTCCAATCCAGGCGACTTGGTGCTAGATTGCTTTGTGGGTTCAGGAGCAAGTGTGGTTGCATCCGAGAATCTAAAGCGCCGCTGGATTGCTTGCGACTTGGGCCGGTTTGCGATTCACACTGCGCGAAAACGTCTTTTGAGCATTGCAGGTGTACGCCGTTTGTGGTCCAAAACCTCGGCAAATACGAGCGGCAGTTGTGGCCGGTGGGCCGAGTTTGGGAAGAGCGGAGAAAGACCAACAGAAGAGCAGCGGCAGCGACAGCGCGCTTATCGGGTTTCATCCTTGAGCTTTACACGCGAGCCCTTCACGGCTACACGTGGCTGCACGGTGCGAAGGGCGGGCGGATGGTTCACGTCGGCGCCGTGGACGCTCCTGTGACCTTCGCCGATGTGAAGGCCATCGCCCGCGAAGTTTGGAAGGCGCAGCGGCACCGGCAAGGACGCGCGGAAAGGCTAGCGGCTGACATGCTTGGGTGGGAATTTGCCTTCGAGTTGAACGAGACCGCTCAGAACAGGTCGCCGCGGAGTCACACGTGATGTGGCATTCAAGAAAATTCCGCGAGAGGTGCTGGAGAAGAAGGCAGTCGAACAGGGCGACATCAAGTTTTTCGAGTTGGGAGCGCTTTCGGTCGATGTCAAAGCAAAAAGCGCGAAGTCGACACTGAAGCTTACGGACTTTGTGATCCCGCTCGACGACGTGCCAGAAGAAGCGCGCAAAGCCATCAAGCATTGGAGCCAGATGATTGACTATTGGGCGGTGGATTGGGACTTCAAGGACGACACGTTTCACAACCAGTGGCAGTCATACCGCACGCGCAAAGACCCAAGATCGAGCTGCAGGCCAAGTACGAGATACCCGGAACCGGGCAAATACAAGGTTGTGGTGAAGGTCATCGACATCCTTGGCAACGACACGACCAAGACTCGTAGAAGTAGAAGGTGAAATGACTGATGGCACGCAACGAAGCCGCTGAACGAACCACCGGCGACAATCCGACGCAGACCGATCTGTCTCGACGCTCGGCTCAAAGCTTCGCACCGCTCCTGCGTGCCCGGCGCTGCGCGAGGCAGTGAAGGCGTGGGTGGCGGGCGGGTACAAAGGCATCACCGATACAACGCGCATCCTGCTGAACCATTGGTTCTACACCGACCACAAGCTGGCGACTGGCGCCCGTTCAATATCACCGTTCGCAACAGGAAGCGATCGAGACGCTAGTCTTTGTCTGGGAGTTCGAGAAAGTGCGCAGCCGAAGGCGCTGCTCGAACGCTACGCCAGGACCTGCACTGATTTGCGCCTGCCGCCCTACGATGAATTTGCCCGCTACTGCATCAAGATGGCGACAGGCAGCGGCAAGACGAAGGTCATGTCGCTGGCGATCGCGTGGCAATTCTTGAACGCCGCGCGCGAAGCAGAGGAAGTCGCAAAGGACTATGCGAAGACGTTCCTCATCCTCGCGCCGAACGTCATTGTTCTCGAGCGGCTGAAGACCGACTTCGCCGGCGGGCGCATCTTCGCGCGGACCCAGTCATCCCGAAGAACTGGAAATCTTCTGGGACTTCGACTGCGTCATGCGCGGCGAAGCCGAAAAAGCGCACTGCCGAAGGAACGCTGTTCCTGACGAATATCCAGCAGTTCTATGAACGATCCGAACCGGCAACGACGAGCGAACCAGAAGCGATGACGGCGGTGCTGGGCTCGAAGCCTCCGACGCAAAAATTGGAACTGACCGACTTCGGCGAACGCATCGCGCATGCGGGCGGGCCATTTGCTTGGTGGTGAATGACGAAGCCCACCACACGCATGACGAGGACAACGAGTGGAACAAGATCATTCGGGAGCTGCACGGAAAGACGCCGCTCGACAGCACAACTGGATTTCTCCGCCACTCCTCGATTTCACAAAGGGCGGTATTTTCCCGTGGACGATTTCCGATTACCCGCTCAAACAGGCCATCATTGACAACATTGTGAAACGGCCCGTGAAGGGTATCGCGCACATTCGAGAAGCCAAGTCGGATTATTGCGAGCGTGCGCTATCAAGGCTATCTGACGGCGGCGGTGGAGCGTTGGCGAGAATACCGGGAGCAGCTTAACCCGCTGAGCAAAAAGCCGATGCTGTTCGTCATGATGAACGACACAGAAGACGCGGACGACGTGGGCGACTGGCTGGGGAGCAAGTATCCCGAGGATTTCGGCGGCGAGAAAACGCAAGTCATTCACACGGACAAATCGGGTGAAGTTAGCAAGAAGGATTTGGACGTGGCGCGGAAGGCGGTGCGCGACGTCGACAGCGAGACCAGCCCAATCAACGCGATCGTCAGCGTGCTGATGTTGCGCGAAGGCTGGGACGTGCAAAATGTCACGGTCGTCGTCGGCCTGCGGCCCTACACGGCCAAAGCTAACATTTTGCCGGAACAGGCCATAGGGCGCGGCTTGCGATTGATGTTCCGCGAGCTATCCGGTCGGACTTTACCGAGCGCGTGGACATCATCGGCAACCGGAGTTTCCTCGACTTTGTGGATGACTTGGAGAAGCTCGAAGACCTGAAGCTGGATACGTTCGAAATTGGCAAGGACAAGCTACGGATCGTCACGATTATGCCGCTCGATGAGCCGCAAGGAATTCGACATTGGCCTGCCACGCTCACGCCGACGCTGGTGCGGAAGAAGAGCTTGGCGGAGGAAATCGCGGCTTGAATGTGATGGCGTTTCAAAACCGTTCTCCTGCCGATGGGCAAGGACGACCCCGTATCCAAGACATTCCGGTACGAAGGCTACGACATCATTACGCTCAGAAGATGGTCGAGCGCGAATACCAATTCCCGAACCCCAAACCGCGCAGGAAGTCATCGGCTACTATTCGCGGCGAATCGCGGAAGCAGTGAAGCTGCCTTCCCAGTTTGCGGCGCTAGCCCCGAAGGTTAGCGAGTTTTTTGAGGACAAGGCTTTTGGGCATCAGGTGGACTTGCGAGACGCAGTGTTGTGAAGGCTATGAGCACGCCGGTGCTCACTATGTTTGTGTGGATGTTTTCACGAAGGCGCTGAAGAACCTGACAATCGCAGAACAAGAGCCGCAACTGTTGGAGCCGGCGCGGATGCTTTCGCTGCTTGTCAGCCTTTCCCTTGGTCGCGGCCGGTGTGGGAGGGCGCAAAGACGGTCTTCAACCTAGTGCCTTGCGACAACGACTTCGAACGAGAGTTCGCCAAGTTCCTGGAGGATGCCATGATGTGACGGCTTTTGCGAAGCTCCCCCAACCCTTTGGCTTCTCAATCGAATACACGGATTCGGGATGAACCTGCGATCGTACTATCCTGATTTTGTTGCCGTGGACGAAAACAAGGCGCGCTGGATTTTGGAAACCAAAGGTGCAGAGGACTGGAAGTGTCGCTACAAGGACCGGGCCGCGGTCCAATGGTGTGAAAATGCTACCCAGCTGAGCGGGACGAGATGGCAATATCTGGAAAGTGGGCGAGAAGGTTTTTGAGACATTGCAGCCGACAAAGTTGGAGCACCTAGCGGCTTTGAAACCACGACAAGCGACTTTGGTCAGCGCGCTCCGCTGCGCTGAATCTTTCAATGTCGCTCCGCTTTGCCGCGCGCCGGCCTGCGGCGCAAGGAAGCAATCTTAAAACGTTCTTGTCACGGCCATAAATGGCCGTTCTTCCACCGAGCGCGCTCCGCCTTCGGGCTGCGCGCGGGCCCATTCGACTCCTCTGCTGCCGCTGAGTCCCTCAGGGCAGGCTCTGCGGCGCAAGGAAGGAATCTTTTCCCGGCTTTACCGCAGGCATAGATGCCTGCTCCACCCTGTGTGCAAGAACGTTGTCCGAAAGCAGGAGGGCCCATTTTCCTCTTGACAAAAGCGAACAAAAAACGATATAATGCGAAAAGAGCTGCTAGCTTCTAGCCGCTGGCTTCTGGCTAATAACAAAAGCCAGCAACGCGCAAAACTCACGCCAAACTGGGATGACCTGGGATGGGGTGGGATACCCAGGGAGGGGGGTGGGCGTCAAGATCTGGTGATCGGAAAGGCAAAGGCTTACCACTGATGCAACACGGATGACACTGATCGGAGCCATGTTTGTAGGGCATCCCCGGGGTTGAATAGTGTAACCCGTTTAGAATCCTAGTCGAGGGATAGGGGGGAGGGGCGGCTAAACCTTACCACTGATGAACACGGATTGGATGCACTGATCGGAAGAGGGCAGGGAAAACAGGTGATCGGGACATCGGAAAAACAAACCTACCACGGAGGCACAGAGACACGGAGAACAGCCCAAGATCGGAAAGGCAAAACAAACCTTACCACTGATCAACACGGATGACACTGATCGGAAAAGGGCAGGGAAAAGCGGTGATCGGGAAATCGGAAAGACAAACCTACCACGGAGGCACAGAGACACGGAGAACAGCCCAAGATCGGAAAGGCAAAGGCTCAACACGGACTCAGAACCACTTCTTCCGCTTGAAGTACAGCAGCGTGGCCACGGTGGTTATGGCCATCAGGCCAACGGCATACCAGGTTCCATGCGGATTGTGTTGCCAGGGCAGCGGCAGGTTCATCCCGAAAAAGCCGGTGATAATCACCAGCGGCAGCGCCACGGTGCCCCAGATGGTTAAGACCTTCATGACTTCGTTGGTGCGGTTGGCGACAGCGGAAAGATAGATATCGAGGGCGCCGCTGAGCAGGTCGCGGTAGGTTTCAATAAATTCCGTGGTGCGGACCACGTGGTCGTAAACGTCGCGGAGATAGGGATCGAATTTGTCAGACAGCAGGCCGCCTTCGCGCCGGACCAGCGAGTTCACCACCTCACGCATTCCGCCGGCGGCGCGGCGAAATTCAATCAGGTTGCGCTTGAGCCTGAAGATTCGCGCCAGCACTTTTGGCTCAGGGCTCTGCAGCACCACGGATTCGATTTCGGCAGTTTCGTCGGCAATGCGGTCCAGCACCGGAGAATACTCGTCGACGATGGTGTCCAGCAGAATGTAGAAGATTTTGTCGACGTCGGTGACTTTGCTTTGCTGGGCGCGCACGCGGGCCTTTTCCAGAATGTCAGAGTTGGGTTCATGCACGCTGACCAGCTCGTTCTTAGTCAGGAAGATGTCGAAATCTTCGAAGGTGAAGTCAGCGTCATTGCGGAGGTGCTTGAACACGCAAAAGATGTAGTTCTCATACTCTTCCATCTTGGCGCGCTGGGGACGATGCCGGCAGTCTTCCACCTGCAACTCATGGAAGTCAAAGCGGTCAGCCAGTTTGTCCAGCGCAAGAGAGTTGGGATCGGAGATGTCAAACCAGGAAACACCGGGCAGCGGCTGCAGGGATTCGCTCATCGAAAGAAAGTATAGCTGGGAGCCCAGCGCAAGCTGCTGCCGGCTCCCAGTCAATCCAGCAAGCCGAGCTGCATTTTGCCTTAGCGCAGCAACCTCCCGACCTTACCTTAGTTCTAACTGTTTAAGGTTAAGGTAAGTCCCTCCTGGGGCCCATTTCAGCAAATTATGCGTTCGTTGAATATCATCCCGGTCTTGATCCTTACCTGCAGCATTTGCATCAGCGCAAGCGCCGCCGCTGGACGTGATGGAATCGTCGTCGAGCGTTACCATGGCATTGGCTGAAACGCCGCTGTTGGCTCCTCCGCCTGTGACACGGATCCAGCAGATGAAAAATCTGATCAAATTGCAGGTTAATCGCGCGATCGACGGGAAACCATATCCTTCGCTTACCGATTGGAAGCCGCTCACCGCCCGGCAAAAATTTGACGTATTTCTCCACAGCACATATTCGCCACGCACCTTCGCCAACGTAGCCATGGACGAAGCATTAGACCGGGCCAAAGGCCAGCATTTGAATCGTGAATATGAAAGGGGCTTTCGTGGCGTGGGACAGCGTTACGGCGTCAGCCTGGCGACGAATGAAACCGATGTCTTCTTTCAGCGCTTCCTGTTTCCCACTCTGCTGAAACAGGACCCCAGATATTTTCGCAATCCTGATCTGCCGTTCTTCCAGCGTGCTCTGTATGCCATGAGCCGCGTTCTGATCACGCGCACCGATAGCGGTGGCCAGACTTTCAATTCCTCGCGCATCCTCAGTGTCGCCGCGTCGCGTGCAGTCTCTGATCTTTATGTTCCTGGCGAGCGCCAGGGCATGCACCCAATCACGGCGTGCGTCAGCTTCACCTTATTGCGTGACGCCGGCGAGAACCTGTTGCATGAGTTCTGGCCAGACGTAAGGCGCAAATTCCTGCATCGCTAAAATTCATCGCCAGAATCACGCTTTACCTTCCGGCCCGAACAAAGACAGAAGATGTCCATCCACGTCTCTGAAATGCACCGCCCAATCCGTAGGTGTGATAGCGCGCGGCTCGCTCAAAAAGACCACGCCCTTCTCGCCCAATGCTTTATGCGTGGCCCGCAAATTGTCCACGCCGAAAGAGACTTCTACGGCCTCAGCGAGTGGCGCCGCATTGGCGTGGCGTGTACTCAAACCCAGTATGACCGTGCCGCATAGCAATAACGCCAGCTCAGACTCCTGCATGATCATCTTAAGTCCCAGCTTGTCTTGATAAAACGTCACCGCCTGGGGAAGGTCCCGCACCCCCAGCATGATGGCCGCGATCCGCGAAAGCTGCACCGTTTCTGCCATACGTCGGACTCCTTGTCGCATCTGATATAGTTAGCAAGGCTAATTAAACTGCTGAGGCTGGCTGCCTGTCAAGCAAATAGTTAGCATGGCTAATCATTGGGTTATCGATGGCGAAAATGACCGAAGTTGAAGCGCTCGCAGACCGCCTGCACAGCACCGCCATCCACCTGCTGCGCCAGGTCCGTGTACAGGATTCTGGGACGGGCCTTGCGCCAGCCAGACTGTCAGCGCTCTCGGTCCTCGTCTTTGGCGGCGCCATGTCGTTAAATGCCCTGGCGCGGGCCGAGCAAGTGCGTCCACCCACCATGAGCCGCATCGTAGACGCACTGGAGTCAGCAGGGCTGGCGCGCCGCACCATCAATGAACAGGACCGCCGCGCCGTGGTGATCGAGGCTACGACAAAGGGAGCTGCAATCCTGTGGCAGGGAAGAAAGAGGCGGGTAAAGTTTCTGGCCCGGCACCTTTCACGGCTTAGCGACGCGGAACGTAAACAGATTGAAAACGCGGTGCAGGCAATCCAGAAAGCCATGGCGAAGTAAGACAGCGGTTCCGTCCGGAGCCAAACGCTAACGCCGCTTGCTACTATTGTTCTCATGTCCAAGAAGCGCATAGCTGTCGTCCCCGGCGACGGTATCGGCAAAGAGGTTATTCCCGCGGCCCTGAAGGTGGTTGAAGCCACAGGTGCGGCCGTTGAGTTCACCAGCTTTGACTGGTCGGCTGATCGTTATCTGAAAGACGGCACCACCATCCCGCCTGACGGCTTTGCCATGCTGGAGCGCGACTTTGATGCCATCTTCGTCGGCGCGCTGGGCGATCCGCGCGTTCCTACAAATATTCATGCCAAGGAAATCCTGCTGGGCATGCGCTTCAAGATGGATCTCTACGCTAACGTGCGACCGGTCAAGCTGCTCGACGAAGCGCTGTGCCCGCTCAAAGGCGTGAAGCCTGAGCATGTGGATTTTGTGGTGATCCGCGAAAACACTGAAGGTCCCTACGTGGACGCAGGCGGCGTTCTCAAGCAGGGAACCGCCGACGAGATCGCTACCCAGGAAGACTTCAACACCCGCAAAGGCGTGGAGCGCGTGATTCGATTTGCTTTTGAACTGGCGCGCAAGCAGGGCCGCAAAAATGTCCTGATGTCAGACAAGTCCAATGTCATGACCTTTGCCGGTGGCTTGTGGCAGCGGGTCTTCAAGATTGTTGCCGCCGAATATCCTGAAATTCAAACGCAGCACATGTACGTGGACGCCCTTTGCATGCACATGGCCCGTGATCCAAAACAGTTTGACGTGATCGTCACCAACAATATGTTTGGCGACATCATTACCGATTTGGCCGCGGCCCTCCAGGGCGGGCTGGGCATGGCCGCCAGCGGCAATATTCATCCCGGCAAGACGTCAATGTTTGAGCCGGTACATGGCTCCGCGCCGCCCTTTGCGGGAAAGAATATCGCCAATCCCATTGGAGCGATCTCCACGGCGGCCATGATGCTGGAGCATCTGGGCTTCGCCAAAGAATCAGAGCGGATCAATCAGGCCGTGCTCGCGGCAGTGCAGCAAAAGAAAACTACGGCAGATATCGGCGGTAGCCTGGGGACGAAAGAAGCAGCGGAGTGGATTGCTGATGCTGTCCCGAGTGTAAACTGCGGGCCTCTCCAATGATTGCCTAGGTTTCTGTATTCCTCCCGCTAGAAGGCGATGGTGACTGCGATTCCCGGACCCGGGCGCGTGCGGTCGTAAAGGTAATACCCATCGTCGGTGTAATCAAGATAGCTGTCATCGGTTTGGTACCACGTTGCTGGCCATGATTCCGGCCACGGATCAACGAATGTAACCCAATAGCCGTCGTACTGGAAGCGTGGATACCCACCGACAAAGACCATAGGAAGGTTATAGATGCGGAAGGAGTGGTCATTGCCGAAGTAGCGCCTGAAGCGGTCTTCAGGTACGCGGTAACCGTTATAACCGCCGCGCTGGCCCCATGTGCGGTGGTCGTTGTTCCAGGAACTGGCGCGAGACTGGCCGAAACCGCTACGGACCTGCTCCGGCTGCTGAGGCACGCCGCTATGATGGACTCCGCCGTGTGTGGGGCCGTTGGGCTGAACTCCGCCATGGAAGGCGCCCCCATAGCTAGGTTCCGGTCTTGCCTGTCGTGCTGCAGGTTGCCTGGCTGCGCGCTGTGGCTGTTGATCTGGCTGCTTTTGAGCCTGCGCATGCTGTTGGCCTTGCTGATGCTGTTGTTGTGCGGGTTGGCGCTGTTGATGTTGCTGCTCCGCTTGCGATTTCGCCTCCCCCTTGCCTTCTTTACCTTCTTGCTCGCGTTGCATGGAAGTAGCCGTCATTCTGAGAATCAGGAACATGATGATTGTGGTGATAAATCCAGTTCGTTTCATTTATGCGTGCTCCCTTTAAGCGCTGGTGTCTTGCCGCCGGTCACTAGTTCATTATCCTAATCACGCGTGACTGATTGGTCTGTCCTAAAGAGAACATGCACCCGAAATCCCGTTACCCTGCCCATGCGGCCTCCAAAAATCTGAACGGCTTTGCAAAAAGCCGTTAGTTGCACTATCTATCGATTTCTCTGCAAGTCGATTTCTCTGCAAGAAATCCTGGTACTTGCGTTCCTCTGTTTGGCATAGAATCTCTTCATCTCCCCCCGATTCGGCCGCCCATGATCGACCAAAAAGGACGTGCATCTTATGCGGGTATATCTGTTTTTTCTGCTTCTGTTGGCCAGCGCCGCTACCGGCCTGGTCCAAAAACCGATCCGACGACAAACCCAACATCAGCCATGACGACGCTGCGGCTCTCACCATCTACAACCAGTCGTTTGCCGTGGTGCGGCAAACGCTCCCGCTGGACCTCAAGAGCGGCACAAACCAGCTGGAGATTACCGACATTACCTCGCACCTGGAGCCGGATTCTGTCATCCTGCGCGATCTCAAGAGTGGCCGCGATCTGCGCATTCTGGAGCAGAACTACCGCAGTGACGTAGCTTCGCAGGGCCGCTTGCTGGCATTGTATGAAGGCAAGACCATTGAATTCCTGGTGCCGGACAAAGACGGCAACCGCAAGCTGATGCCGGGAAAGATTATCCGCAGCGGATACACACCGCACTACCAGGCATACAACACATACGATCAACAGTATTACCAGGCGCAGCAGGCGTATGTGGCCGCCGGCAACGGCGAACCGATCATTGAAATCGACGGCAAATTGCAGTTTGGGCTTCCCGGGCAGCCGATATTTCCCGCGCTGAGCAATGACACGATTTTGAAACCGACGCTTTCATGGCTGTTGCAGAGCGACCGCCCCGGAAACACCAATGCGGAATTCAGCTATGTAACCGGCGGCATGAGCTGGCACGCGGACTACAACGTAGTGGCGCCCGTCAGCGGCAACCTGCTGGATATTGTCGGCTGGGTAACGCTGGACAACCAGACTGGCAAGACATTTCCCAGCGCGCACATCAAGCTGCTGGCCGGCGACGTGAACAAGCTTCAGCCTGGAATGGGAGCGGCGGATGGGTTCAGCGCCAACGGTGTCCTGCGCATGGAAGCCGCCGCGCCTGCCGTGACCGAGCGCAGCTTCGATGAATATCATCTTTACACTCTGGAGCGCCCCACCACGCTCTATGACCGCGAAACTAAACAGGTGGAGTTTGTGCGGGCCGCAGGAGTTCCTTCACAACGGATCTACGTTTACGATGGCGTCAAGATCGATCAGAACTATCGCAACTATCCCATGGAAAGCATTCGCGATATGGAGAACTTTGGCATCCAGTCCAACACCAAGGTCTGGGCGATGGTGGAATTCAAGAACAGCAAAGAGAACCATCTCGGCTTGCCTCTGCCCAAGGGTCGCGTTCGTTTTTACCGTCGCGATACCGACGGCCAGATGGAATTTACCGGCGAGAACCTGATCGACCACACGCCCAGCGACGAGACCGTCCGTCTCTACACCGGCAACGTGTTTGATGCCGTGGGCGAACGCAAACGCACTTCCTATCATATTGACCGCAATGCGCACTGGGTGGATGAAAGTTTTGAGATCAAGCTTCGCAACCATAAGAAAGAGCCCATGGAGATTCGGGTGGTCGAGCATCTCTATCGCTGGTCGAACTGGGATGTTCCCAAGACTTCAGACCCTTTCAATAAACTGGACAGCAAAACGGTTGAGTTCAGGGTCAAGGTACCGCCGGACGGAGAAAAGGTGCTGACCTACACGGCGCACTACAGCTGGTAATCGGGAGAAAGCTCCCGCCTGCGTTTTCCGTGTAACGTTTTTCCAGGCGGACGCACTATCCCAGACGAGAGGATTTTCTAATGGCGCAACATCGCTCAGTGGGACCGTTGTTCAGTCTGGCTGGTGGACAGACTATTTCCTGGAGCATCAGTTACGGTACCGGCCAGGACGTTGGTATCGTGACGGCCGCCCCCAACATCATTGATGACGTTCTGGGCGTGGTTCAGCTTACAGCTCAGAACCAGGGTCTGGGCGCAACCAGTAATTCCCGCAATTTCTATACGGTAGAGATCCACAACCCCGGAGCTACGCCCGTTGCTCATAATTTGAACCTCCAGGATTGGTTATAGTTATGAAAATTCACGTCATCAGCGCACGAGGGAAACTAGTGGGGACCTTCATCCCGCAGCAACCACAGCCTTCCGATCGCAAAACTCCCATATCCACACCCGTCGCAGGACGCGGCCAGAAGCTGCATGAGGTCGAAATCGAAAATGCCGAGTCCTATTACAAGGACCGCCGTTCCGCCGATTTGCACAAGATCGTGAAAAAGAAATTGAAGCTGAAGTAGCCTTCGCCGGCTGAAATAATCCGTCACCTGCGAACAGCGATCATCGCTTCACACAGCAGCTAAACTTTTAGCGCTTCGCGCACAATATTTTTCATTTCGCAGTTTATTTTCTGCAATTCCGTGTTTTTCGTATTCATGCGCAAACCATAGTTTGCTATTCTGGCTATGCGTAGGAGTAACGCCCAATGAAATGCACTATCTACAATCCGGTGCGGAGGCTGACAGACCTGATCATAGGTCCTGATAGCCTGTGGGCGTTTGAACATCTTTCCAGCTAACCTCAGGCGCTTCAGTCCTACGCAAATCTGACAATCACTTGAACCTGGATAGTTTGTTGCTTGCAATCGTGCAGACCGAATTCCAGCAATAATTTAGTTATCTCCAAGCCGATTGCTCATTGTGGTAAGCCGGACTCCAACACGCGTGCCTTTCGCGTGGCGGCGAGGCCGACTTGCGCGCCGAGCCGATGGCATCAGGAGCATGAAATATCTATGCAGCGCGTAGCTCTATAGCGGTTTGGAGCGCAGCGCAAAAGGAGAGCGCGGCCGGCTCGCGCGCCGAGCTCGTTGCGTCGGGGCAGAGGCCGGATTGCCGGGAAAAGATGCGTAAGCGGTTTGGAGCGCAGCGACAGAAAAGAAGCTGGGTGGCGAAGGTCACGGTTACTTCGTTTGATAAGTGACCAATACCGTGACTGTCTGTTCCCCCAGCTAATTTGGAGCGGAATTTGTTGCAACAGCCGCTCCCATAACAGCAGTTTAGACGTTGGAACAAGTTTCATCGGTGGTGAAGACCAGGGTTACATCGCCTGTCCGTAGGTGCGGGCCCGGCTACCCATCGCGTGCAACATTGCCGCGATGGTGAGTGAGCCAAATCCCGCCGGCATCTCGAGTGCCGTAGTTTCAAACCTAGAACGACGGACCACTACACCCGGGTCGATTGTTCCCCGTGTGGAATTTGTATCCAGCGTTGGCTGCTTGTTTTCATGGTCATTAACTCCGGCTGCGCCGGTTAGAAGAAGCGATATGTTTCAAATCCTGAAGACTATGCTGACCGGCCGGAATGAATTTGCCTCCGGCGGCCTGCTGCTCATGATTATTGGCGCTTTGAGCGTTTGGTTGAGAGCCGTGCCAGAAAAGCTCTGGCACTGGATCATCAGCCAAACCACCATGATTGTCACCGTGAAGGATGACGATCCGGCATTCGTGTGGGTAAAGGAATGGTTCCTGGAGCAGGGTTTCCTTAAGCGAATTCGTCGTGTGGACCTGGATACGACTCTACGCAATGAGCGGATCGCGATGATCCCGTCTCCGGGAAAACACTGGTTCTGGTTTGGCGGCAGGCCGTTTGAGGCATGGTTTTTCCGCTCGGAAAACACTCACGAAAGGAGCGGCAGGAGGATCGAGTCTCTTACATTCCGAACCGTTGGAAGGAATCGGGCTTCCTTGCAATGCTTTGTGGATGACGTTGTGCGATGCCATATCAAGAGGCAGGGTGTGCAGTCGTACCTTTATATGTACAACGACGGATGGGATTACGTTGAAGGCTATTCGCCGCGTGTGCTGGACTCGGTGGTTTTGGAACCAGGAGAAAAGGAACAGTTGCTGCAGGATGTGGCGCAATTTCGCAGGTCGCAGCAGCGATACCAGCGCCTGGGAGTTCCTTATCATCGTGGCTATCTGCTATACGGGCCGCCGGGTACAGGAAAGACTTCCCTCGTATCGGCCTTGGCAGCATATTTTGGCCTATCGATTTACACGGTCAATCTGGCGGATTTCAGTGATCGCAGTTTGATGGTCGCGGTCAATGATGTCCCGCGAAATTCGGTTCTGCTTTTTGAGGACATTGATTGCATGAGGGGCAGTCAATCCCGTGGCGGAACGGAAACGGGGGGCGGAGAAAAGGGATCTGCGATGCTGAGCGCAAAGGAGAATGCTTCTACCCAGAACGGGATCACACTCTCCGGGTTGTTGAACATACTGGACGGGTTTCACGCGCCGACCGGTGTTCTATTTGTGATGACGACGAACCATGTCGAGAAGCTGGATCAGGCCTTGCTACGCCCGGGAAGAATCGACTACAAGCTTTACCTGGGTAAAGCGAGCCACCACCAGAAGCTGGAACTGTTCCGGAGGTTTTTCCCGGAATCGTCCGAGATGGAAGCCCGGGAGTTTGTCGAAGCTTCGCGATCTGTAGAAACCATGGCTGAGTTTCAGGGCCTCCTTCTTGCCTTGGAGCAGGAAGAGGGACGATTGGATCCGGTAGCGGCAAGGCAAGCGATCATGGCGTAGTCTTTTGCCGGTGATGAAGATGAGAGTTACTTCGGAGCTTGGTGATGCAGGTATCGAACCCTGCCGTCGCTTTTGCGGCGTCGTCTAACAAAAGGACACTAGCCTGTTTACTGTCATCGCTAACGTTCCCCGGCGAAAAAGCTTCCCCGGCAAACAAAGGTAGTTCTCACAGGCAGGAACGCCTGTGCGCGCTAAGACCAGTAAGAAAGGAGACCAAAATGGCTCGCTTGAATGTATTGAACCTGAGCGGACTGCCTTGGATGAAGACCAAGCAGACGCACGAAGGCGCGCCGGCAAAACATATCTCCGCCGAGCCGGAGCTGCGCCGCTCTGTTCTGGCCTGCATGCTCTGGGAGAACCAGTTTTATGAGGACGGCGTCGCGATCGCCGGGCGCATCCGCGAACTGGTGCCCAAGGTCGCGGCAGAGAAGGTTGCTGCGCTGGCCGTGGAGGCCCGCGAGAAAATGAAGTTGCGCCACGCGCCGCTGTTGCTGGTGCGTGAGATGGCCCGTCTGGCTACGCACCGCCAGTTGGTTGCAGAGACTCTGCTCCGCGTGATTCAGCGCGCCGACGAACTCTCTGAGTTCGTGGCGCTCTATTGGAGTGAGGGCAAGCAGCCTCTTTCCGCGCAGGTAAAGAAGGGGCTGGCTGCCGCGTTCACCAGGTTTGACGAGTATGCGCTGGCCAAGTATGACCGCGCGTCTCCCGTCAAGTTGCGTGATGTGCTCTTTCTCTCGCACGCCAAGCCGGTGGACGCCGCGCAGGCTGAGCTGTGGAAGCGTCTGGTCGCCGGTGAGCTGGCCCCGCCCGATACCTGGGAGGTGGCTCTCTCTGCCGGCGCCGACAAGCGTGAGGCCTGGGAGCGTCTGCTTGCGGACAACAAACTGGGTGCGCTGGCTCTGTTGCGTAACCTGCGCAACATGGCGGAGGCCAGGGTGGACGAGCAGTTGGTCCGCACCGGTCTCTCGCGGATGAAGACTGAGCGCGTGCTGCCGTTCCGTTTCATCGCTGCTGCGCGTTATGCGCCGCAGTGGGAGCCGGAACTGGAGAAGGCGATGTTTCAGTCTTTGGGAAGTCAGACCGGGGACGGCCAGGCTCGTCTGCCGGGCAAGACCGTGCTGCTGGTGGACGTCTCCGGCTCCATGGACGCGCCGCTTTCTCGCCGTGCGGAGATGCGCCGCAACGACGCGGCTTACGGGCTGGCGGTGTTGCTGCGCGAAATCGCGGAGCAGGTAAGCATCTATACCTTCTCTGACAAGTTGGTTCGCGTACCGGCGCGCCAGGGCTTTGCCTTGCGCGACGCCATGAACGCCAGCCAGCCGCATGGCGGAACGTACCTGGGTCGTGCGCTGGGTGAGATCGACGAGAAGTATGACCGCTTGATCGTAATCACGGACGAGCAGTCACATGACTCTGTCCCAAACCCTAAGGCGCGTGGCTACGTGATCAACGTGGCCGGCTTCCAGAACGGCGTGGGTTATGGCAAGTGGACGCACATCGATGGCTGGAGCGATTCAGTGATCGAGTACATCCGCGCCGCCGAACCGGCGCTCGAATAAATGCTCGCATTCAACAGGGGCGATCTTCGAAAACGAGGATCGCCCTTTTTTGCGCCGAGCATTAAGAAAAGCCGAGCGTTCTCATGACCCCAGCACCACCATAAGAAAACGAGTCACAAAGACATCGACCATGATGACCATGATCATGGCAGCCACCACGGCCTGCGTTGTGGACCGCCCTACCCCCTGTGTACCCCCTCGGGTGGACATTCCAAAATAACAGCCAACCGTAGCGATAATGAATCCGAATACCACCGGCTTTACCAGGCCAATGAAGACGTCGTTAAACGCCAGCGCTTGTTTTACATTTGTCCAGTATTGATGGAAGTCCTGGCCCAGCAGGACGTTGGATATGACGCTCCCTCCCACTAGCCCAAACATGTCGCCGATAATGGTCAGAAAAAAAAGCATGACCACAGTCGCGATGACTCGCGGTGTTACTAACTTCTTGTAAGGATCTGTGCCCAGGGCGCGCATCGCATCAATCTGTTCGGTGACAACCATCGAACCCAGCTCGCTTGCCATGCCAGCAGCGTTGCGACCCGACACCACCAGCCCGGCGAGCACTGGCCCCAACTCTCTTACAATTCCGATGGACACCAACTGCCCGATAAGGCCAAGAGCGCCGAACCGGCTGAGAGTCGTCGCGCTGTTTAACGCGAGGGCCGCGCCCGTGAAGAAGCACGCGGCTAGAACGATGGGAATTGAGCCGACGCCCACCAGATCAGCCTGCTGGATCATGTCCGCGACGTATAGGGGACGGCGAAAGAGATTCACCACTGAATGCCAGGAAAGAATGGCATACTCCTGCACTGCCTGGACTTTCCTCTCAGCTATCTTCAAGGCAGAACCCAGCGCTGCACCACCAAGGACATTTGTATCAGCCATATGCGAACCTCCGAACGCTAAGAACGTTACCAGATTGACGGCAATACTTAAGAACAATCATCGCGGCGATGAGTTTTTTCACAGAAAAAGAGGATTGCGTGCAACCGGGACGTGAGAAAATTCGGCGATCTTGACGTCCATGGCAATTGAGCGTTTTGTTGTTACCATAAATATGGAGCTGCTGTTTATTGATCTCATGAGAAAGCTTTCGATCGCGTTGTTGCCGGTAATCCTCTTTTTCTTCGTGTTGTCCGGGTTCGCGCAAACTACACAATCAACACCGTCCTCACCCGCCGCCACGCCGCAACTGCCGCCCGCTGCTGCTCCTTCGCCGACGCCGGACGTGCAGCCACAAAGCACGCCGTCGCGCAATCGCGTGGAAGTCGAGCCGATTGAAAAAATCCACCAGATCACTCCGGCCGAAGCCAAAGAGCTGTTTCGGTCGGTGGACGAGATCCTGCGCTTTGCCAGTAAAGACACTGGTCTGCCAATCAAGAAAAAGGTCAAGCGGACCATCGTCAGCCGCCCGCAGGTGGAAAAGTACATTGGCGACAAGTTTAAAGACGATGCTGACCGCATCCGCTTTGAGCGCTCTGAGCTGGTGCAGAAAAAGTTTGGCTTGCTGCCGCGCCAATTCGATCTCCACAGTTTCCTCATCAAGCTGCTGACTGAACAGGTGGCGGGCTACTACGACGAGAAGACTCGCACCATGAACCTGCTTGACTGGAATGAGCCGGAAATGCAGCGCCCTGTGATGGCGCACGAGCTTACTCATGCGCTTCAGGACCAGAGCTTCAACCTGGCCAAGATGAGCAAGCATGATGAAGAAGTGGAAAAGCGCGGGCTGGACGATCTGGCCGGCCTGATTGGCAATGACGAGGAATCCACCTGCCGCAGTTCCGTGCTGGAAGGGCAGGCAATGATCGTGCTGCTGGATTACGTTCTTGCGCCTCAGGGCGGAAGCGTTGAAAAAACCCCGCAGGTCGTGGACCTGATGCAGGCTTCCATGGACAAGAGCCGCGGCAGCCCTGTCTTTGACAGCGCGCCGTTGCTGCTGCAGGAAGAGCTGGCATTTCCATACCGGCAGGGGATGAAGTTCATCAAAGACCTGCTGGTGGCCGGCGGGAAACAGCTTGCTTATACCGGCGTGCTTGCGCGCATGCCACAGACGACGCGCGAGATTATCGAATCGAAAGAATATCTTGCCGGGCGTCGAGTATCCCCCTTGCTGCTGCCCGATCTCGGTTTTCTGAAAAAAGACTATGAGCCCTATGATGCAGGCGCAGTGGGTCAACTCGACGTCAGTATTCTGCTGCGCATCTACGCCGATGAGACGCTCGATAAACACTTAAGTACGGACTGGCGTGGCGGCGCCTATTACGCTGCGGGTCGCCGCGGCGCCAAGCCCACTGACCGCAATTCGTCAGCGCACATCGGCCTGTTTTATGTTTCCAAGTGGGCGACTGAGGCGGCCGCAAAGGAATTTGCCGGCATTTACGCCGCTGCCCTTTCCAAACGTTATCAATCCCTTCGTCGTGTGCCCACGGACGCGGCCGTTCCGGGTCTTGACCAATACGCCAGTGCCGACGGTCCAATTTTCATTCAGCAGACCGGAAACGCGGTGATCGCGGTGGAAAGTTTTGATGAAGATGCGGCCAGAAAGTTGATTGAAGCAGGGCTGAAGCAGGCGGGAGACTTGGCTCGCCCATAGTTACTTTCCCTCAGCACGATGGTATGTATCCGTGAGAATCCGGTGCTGCTCGCTGCTTATGGCAACCTCGAGCCTTATGTTCAGTATCAGACTAAAAAAGGGCTTAATCTGGATGTCGGGCAGCAGCATACAAATTTCATCGGGCGAGTCTGGGGAAAATCAGCGGCTGGAAAATCGCCCCCCTCCCGCGGAAAATGAGAACGGAATTGTTTCCTCTCTTGCGCACGAGATCAATAACCCGCTTGAAGCTCTTCATCAATTGCACTACCTCATCGAAACAGAAGGAACGCTCCAGAAAAAGGGCCGTGAGTATCTGGCTCTGGCCCGTAACGAAGTAGAGCGCATTTCGCGAATCCTTCATGCAGCCATGGAGTTGCGGGACTCAGGGGATCCTGAAGACACGGACGTACCGGACTTGTTGCGCTCCGTGCTGAACTTTTATCAATCGCGATTTGCCGCGCAGGATATTTCAGTCAATACGAGATTCAGCACCGCGGCACATCTTTGCGCCTACCCTCATCAATTACGGCAAATGTGCGCCAACCTTTTGCTGAATGCGGCGGACGCCATGCCGAAGGGCGGAAAGATGTATGCCAGAATCGCGCCCGCTCACGAATGGAATGGCGGCCACAGGCGCGGATTGCGTCTCACGATAGCTGACACTGGTTGTGGAATTTCGGCAAAAAACCTGGCTCGCATGTGGGACCCCTTCTTTACCACAAAAGGAGCGGCGGGTAACGGCATTGGACTTTCACTGGTCAAGAACACTGTGCAGAAACACCATGGCGTGCTTCGCGTGCGCAGCAGCACCAAAGCGGGTCACAGCGGAACTGTTTTTAGTATTTTCCTGCCTTGCGCTTGATTCTTTTCCTGGCTGACAGGCCGGGACGACGCGCGCCCCGACCTGTTCTGCTGATCTCCGCGAAGTTACTTACTTTCTGCTCGGATCATCCTGAGGATTGATGTAGTTAAACTGCACTGGCGCTGTGCCGTGAATTTGTACGACCACCTCGCCAAGCGCCATTGCATAGTGGTGCATGTCTGGATCGAGATAAGCAAAACTGCCGGCAGGGAAAGTGCCCATCTTGGATTTATCAAAAGTGTCTCCCATCCCAACTTTGAATGTTCCTGAGATCACGGTGACGTTTTCGCGCAGTGGATGCCAGTGGGGAGCAATACGGTAGCCATCCGGCATTTTCACCCGCACGGTGTAAGCCCCGCTGGAAGCGGTGGGATCGCCTTCAATCACGGCGAGCTGAGCGCCCGGTGCCAGGAATGGCGGCGGCGGTCCCCATGGAACTGTTTCCGGGGTGAATGCATTTTTTTCGTGTCCAGTTGAACGCGCGGCTAATGTGTAATGCTGACCAGCCCAGCCAAGCAGCGCTGCCAGCATTATCAGAATGTAAAAACTTCGTTTCATTTGGTTTGCTCCATCGTTCATATTCATCATGAGGATCATCTCCTGCGGAAACGCCGGTTTCAATGAAGGCCAGATATCTTTGATATATCTTTTATGTATCGCCGTAAGTCGATGAATCTGATGCATAATACTCCAGATGGGGCGTGCGATGCAGGCTGTAAAAAAGACAATTGGCGAAGTAGAACTGGACCTTGGCCGTTATGAGCTACGCCGTTTTGGGCGGCGCGTACGGCTTGAGAAAAAGCCCATGGAGCTACTCATTCTTCTGGTCAGCCGCAGAGACCAGATGATTTCCCGCGACGAGATCGTCAAAAAACTCTGGCGTTCGAACCTGTTTATCGATACAGAACGCAACCTCAACAATATCGTGCGAAAAATTCGTACGGCGCTTGGCGACGATTCCGCAAAGCCGCGCTTCCTTGAAACCGTAGTCGGCAAAGGCTATCGCTTTATCGGCCCGCTGCGGGTTGTCGACGCGCAGCATCCCCGCACTGATTTCGATTCGTTTCGTGTATCCAGGCCGCAAACCGTTGGTGAACGTTCGTCTCTTGCCGTGTTGCCGCTGTTACTTGTCGGGAAGACGGTGGATGATAGTGGCTTGAGCCTCGGGTTCGCCGATGCGCTGGTCGCGCGACTGGGAAACCTTCGTGACGTGAACGTGCTGCCTACCTCAGCCGTGATGGACCTTCCGCTTGAATCATCTCCGTCAGACATTGCGTCACGCCTCGGCATACGATTCGTGGTCCATGGCGCGATTCAGTTTTCCAAAGGCCAGTGGCGACTTTCTTTGGAAATGTTTGACACACATCTACAAGCCCCGTGCCTGACCAGGAAATGCGATCTTGACGTAAGCCGGCTTGCTGATCTGGAGATCGATATCGCGCGGCAGATCGCCGGCGCATTAAACCGGCCGCTGGGGCCGGTACCGGTGCAGCGGCGTCCGCGCTACAGCAGAGACCCGCTGGCTTATGCGGAGTTCATGCGAGGCTACCGGCTGGGCGCATCGGCTGATCCGGCCAGCATGGAAAAATCGATCCAGCACCTTACCAGCGCCGTCACCCGCGATCCTGCGTTTGCTCTCGCGCACGCCGCGCTTTCACTGGCCTGCGCGACCCGCCATTTCGAATATGACCCCGCCAGCGTGTGGCTGGAAAAAGCTGAATTCCATTGCCGCCGCGCCCTTGAAATCGATCCGGAACTGCCGGAAGGACATGTCGCCCGTGCCTTCCTGTTATGGGGACCGTCGAAAAACTTCCAGCATCTGGAAGCCATCGCCGAACTCAAGCGCGCTCTAACACTGCAGAATAATTTGCCGCATGCCTACAACCGTCTGGGTACCATCCTGGCGCACATCGGGCTGCTGGATCACGCGCGGGTAATGTATGAAAGAGGCAGCCAGTTTCATCCTAAAAAGGCAGTCAGCTCCAGCATTGTTCAGGTGTACATCTGGAACAAGGAATATGATCTGGCGCGCGAAGAGATTCGAACGTGGCGGCTGGAGAATCCGGGCAACAAGTACGCAATCTATTTTGCTCCCTACCCGGCCATGATGACGGGCAACTGGAGCGAAGCTAGAGTTTTATTGGATGAAGCCGTACGACTCTTGCCGGATGACCCGATCGTCACCAGCTTGCTGGGTATATTTTACGCATTGACCGGAAAACACGAACAGGCGCTTGACTGCATGAACCGCGCGTGTGCCAGCCCGAAATCATTTGGGCACGCGCACCACACGTATTATCAAATTGCATGCATTCTGGCCCTGGTCGGCAAACGCGAAACTGGTTTTGAGTGGCTGGAGCGGAGCGTCAGCAGCGGCTTTGCCTGCTGGCCTTTTTTTCTGAAAGATCATTGTCTTCAGAACCTGCATGGCCTGCCTGAGTTTGATTTGCTGGTGAGTTCGTTGCAGGCTAAGTATCCTGACCACCTGGGATTGTTTTAAGCTACCATCCGGATTCATCTGCACAAACAAAAACAGCCCAGCCTGCCTCCGGCCGGAGCACTGTATTGCGCTCTCGCCTTCGGAATCAAGCTGGGCTGCGGACTAAAGACGGTCTTTTGAGTGTTACCAGTACTTGACGGAGACTTTGTTCAGCCATGTGCTGAAGCTATCCATTTTCGAATCGCCATCCATCTGGAACGCGACGTTCAGTTCATTCGAGTTGGAAGGCTCGGACGGATATGTGCGGTTCACATAGTGCGTTACGCCGTCATATGTGAAACCGACATAGATCACCTGGTTTGAGGTGCGCTTGAATTCCCAGGTAAGGTGGTGCCACATGAAGGCTTCCGGAACGGTGCAGGCAATTCCAGTGGTCAACCATGTGCCGGCGGCGTTGCCCCAAACATCCCAGTGTCCTACTCCTGCAGTCTTGATGTTGCATTGAGTTCCGAAGATGAAGCGCTGGTTGCCGATCGCCTGATTCATGTCGAATTCCAACGCCTGTGCTGCCTGCGGAGTCGTCAGGTAGAAGTAGATGTCATATTGGAAATTGCTGGCGGTATTTACTGCGCCAAGCTGCTTCCACCAAAGTGCGTCAGAGTAAGGCGTGGCGCCGCTGATGTTGAACTGCGTGGCATTGCCGTCCAGCGAAGGCGAAGCCTGGTTGGGGACGAGGGAATACGTTGCTGAAGGTCCATTGGCGCCAATACCCGCACAAACAGTGCAGCTTTCCCATCCGCCCAACTGCTCAATGCTGTTAATGGTAACGGCGCTCGCTGGCGGAACCGGCAGCCCCGGTGCAGGCGTAGGCGTAGGTGTCGGAGCCGGCGTTGGTGTTGGAACTGGCGTGGGCGTGGGTGTTGGTTTAGGAGTTGGAGCCGGCGTCGGCGTCGGTGCAGGCGCGCTTACTTTGAGCACCAGAGCTTGCTTGTAGACTTTTCCCTTGGAATCCCAGGCCTGAACCACAACATAGTGCGTGGCGGCAGACATTGCGACAGAAGCATTGATCTGGCTTCCCATGGTCTGGTACACGCTTACATTGTCAACATAGATGCGCATTGCTGTGACGGGAGAAGTCGATGTTGCGGACGCCGCAAAATGGATAGGTGAACCTACTGCTGACCCGGATCCAGGAGATTGAACAGCAACTCCTGCAAACGACGAGGCGGTCAGGGCAAACATAACGGTCAGCAAACAACTTAAATTTCTCACTGATCCCTCCAAGGGAACAAACGATCTCTAGACTTGATAAAGAAAATCGCCAACAGTCAGGGCTGATTTATCAGGCAATCCCCTAGTTCCTTTTTGGGTTTGTACCTAGTACGCGCACTCGGGGTCAGCGACTAACGCGTAACTCTCACAGATGGAGTACATTAGCCACGTATCCGCGCACTCTTGCCGGCCGCAATCTGACCACAGGCTTAGTTTCGGTATAATCGAAAGATCGATAATCTAAGGAGATTCACTCTTGCAGCAAGCTGAAATCGGTATTATGGGCGGCAGCGGACTGTATTCCATGCCCGGCCTTACGGACATCCGCGAAGTCACAGTTCAAACTCCCTTTGGCGAACCGTCGGACGCATACGTACTGGGCACGCTGGAAGGGCGCAAGGTGGCGTTTCTGGCCCGCCACGGCCGCGGCCACCGCATCCTGCCTTCTGAGATCAACTTTCGCGCCAATATTTATGGCATGAAAGATCTGGGCGTGGAGCGCATCCTATCGCTCTCAGCCGTGGGCTCGCTCAAGGAAGAGCACAAGCCTACCGATTTTGTGATTCCAGATCAGTTTATTGATCGCACTATTCATCGCATCTCGACTTTTTTCGGTCATGGCATCGTGGTCCACGTTGCCTTTGGCGATCCCATCTGCCCGGAAGCAGCGGCCGCATTCACGCAATCCTGCAAAGATATTGGCGTGGTGGGTAAGCAGGGCGGGACGTATATATGCATGGAAGGCCCGCAGTTTTCCACCCGCGCGGAATCGAACCTCTACCGCAGCTGGGGCGCGGACGTGATCGGCATGACCAATCTGCAGGAAGCCAAGCTCTGCCGCGAAGCCGAGATTTGCTACTCCACCTGCGCCATGGTGACCGACTACGACTGCTGGCGCGCCGGGCACGAAGACGTGACCGTTGACCAGGTGCTCAAAGTTGTCCGTGAGAATGCCGAGAACGCGGCAAAGGTGGTAAAGCATGCCGTCGGCATCATGCCAAAGGAGCGCAAGTGCGCCTGCGGCTCTGCGATGAAATTTGCCATCCAGACCGACAAAGATAAAATTCCCGCAGCCACGCGCCAGAAGCTGGCCCTGTTGCTGGATAAATACCTGGGCAAAGGCCAAGAGGCAAAAGCGTAATCAGCCCATCCATGACCGCCGCGGCGCGCCGTGACTATTTCTTGCTCACGTCAATTGCGACCGCCATTTCTGTTGGCGCCCTGATCTTTTATTACCATCAGGGCGCCGTCCTTCTTTATGGCGACGCCGTGGCGCATATCCACATTGCGCGCCGGGTCTTTGACTCGCGAACGCCCGGCTTGTTTCAACTCGGCACCGTCTGGCTGCCTCTGCCGCACCTGCTCGATATTCCGTTCATCGTGAACGACCGTTTGTGGCAGACAGGCCTGGGCGCATCAATCCCATCGATGATCGCCTACGTAGCCGGAACGCTGGGCGTGTTCCGCATGGTGCGTGGCATGGCTTCCGCCACAACTGCCTGGATCGCCGCGCTGATCTATGCGCTGAACCCAAACCTTCTCTATATACAGTCAACGGCGATGGGTGAATCGCTGTACCTGGCTCTGTTCGTCTGGTCGGCAGTGTACTTTGCGGAGTTTGTCCGGGAGGCGCGCGATGATGCGGAGCGAGCAGGAAAGTCCCTGACGAAGTGCGGCTTGATGGTTTCGGCGGCCATGCTGGTGCGGTATGACGGCTGGTTTCTCGCCGCCGTGATCGGACCCAGTGCGGTATCTATCCTGTGGCAATTGCGGCCATATGCTCCGCTGCTCCGCCGCAGCCTCCGCAATTTTATTTTGCTCACAGGCACTACCGGAGTGCTCTTTCTTCTTTACAACCAGGTTGCCTTTGGCAATGCGTTGGAGTTTGCCAATGGACCATATTCGGCTCGGGCCATCCAGGAACGCAGCAAGACGGCCAGCATGTCTTCTTATCCCGGAGAGAATTCTCCACGCGATGCCACACTGCAATTCCTGAAAGTTTCCCGGCTTAACGTGGCCCTAGGCAGGCCGGAGTTCCTGCTGTTGAATGGCGCATTTATCGCTCTGCTGGCGTCGCTTTATTTCGCGCGGCGGTATCTGAGCTGGGTCGTCTTGTGGACGCCGCTACCTTTTTATGTGCTCTGTATCGCGTGGGGCAGCGTGCCCGTCTATCATCCGGAATGGTGGCCATTTAGCTATTACAACGTCCGATACGGATTACAATTGCTGCCGGCAATTGCGGTCTTCGCTGCGCTGGGATGCGAATTCCTCTCCAACTTTTTCCCCGCCCAATACGTTGCGGTCGCGGCAGCTTTGGTCATCTCTGCAAGTTATTACTCAGTGTGGCAAACCACGCCCATCTGCCTGCGGGAAGCCCAAATCAACAGCAGGGAACGCATGGCGCTGGAGCGGCAACTTGCGGAAAAGATGCGCGCCCTTCCTCCTTCGGCCACATTGATGATGAATTGCGGGGCGCACCCGGCTTCCACCCAGATGGCCGGCATCCATCTCCGCCGCGTCTTGTGTGAAAGCAATTCGCGTTTGTGGAAGGTCGCATTGAAGCAACCAGCGCAGTCGGCTGATTACATCATCGCTTTCCCCGGCGACGAAGTAGCCCGCGCGGCGCATGATTTCCCCGAAGGACTTGAAACCGTTGCCACAATCGGCACTCCTTCACAGCCAAAGGCTTTCATCTATCATTCAATGCATCGATAATTGGCATAAGATCAAACGTTAGCCCAACACTTATGAATCCATGACCACGCTAGCCACCCTGTTGCCGCATATCACGCTCGCCGGCCTGCTCTCAAAAACGTTGGTTCGGCTGGCGCTCGCTGCTTTTCTTGGCGGAATCATCGGGCTGGAGCGCGAACTCAAACGCAAACCGGCGGGCCTTCGCACCAATATGTTTATATGCTTCGGGTCTGCCATGTTCACGATCCTCTCCAATGAACTGGCGGGCGAGTGGGGCATTGGCGACCACACGCGTATTGCCGCGCAAATCATCCCCGGCATCGGCTTCATTGGCGCCGGATCTATCCTGCATGACAAAGGTGGAGTAAGCGGGATCACCACGGCGGCTACACTCTTTGTGGTTGCGTCCATTGGCATGGCCGTGGGCGGAGGGCTTTACCTTGAGGCGATCTTTGCCACCATGCTCATTTATCTTGCGCTGCATTTGCTTGGTATTCTGGAGCGGCAGCTCAACCTGAAGCCACTGAGAATGAATTACATGATTGTTTCCGAAAAAACCGCCGACGATCTGGTGGCCGAAGTAAATTCAATCCTGGAAGACCAGGGCAAGGAAATGCAGGCAATGCACCTCAGCAGGTCTGGAGAAAAAGAAAAGCTGTTATTCCGTGTTGACGGCACACGACACGAGCACAAACAACTCATGGATCGGTTGCGCCAGTCACCCGATCTGAGCCATCTGGAAACCTCTGCGGGCATGGATATCGACTAGATGAATATCCCTTTCACCAAAGCGTCCGCCTGCGGAAACGATTTTCTGATCATTGACGGCGCACATTCTCCAGCTGACCCTCATGAATTTACTAAACGCATCTGCGATCGACACAACGGCGTGGGAGCGGACGGCGTGGAATGGCTTTTCCCCGCAACGAATGCCGACATGCGCGCGCGGCTCATCAATGCCGACGGCAGCGATGCGGAGATTTCCGGCAATGGGACGCGCTGTGTTGCTGCCTACCTGGTGAGCCAGGGCCACTCTGGCAAGATCGCCATCAGCACTGGCGCAGGCGTCAAGCAGTGTGATCTTATGTCGCGCGAAGACCACACGTTTGAATTTGAGATGGAAATGGGTGAGCCGCAGGTGGGTGACGAGTTTTCCATGACAGTAGGCTTTGCACCGACGCACGGCACGCCAATTTCCATGGGCAATCCGCATTACGTGGTTTTTGTGAATGAGTTTTCTCCGGTTTGGCAGAAGGAAGGCGCGGAGATCGGCCGCCACCAGGATTTCAAGGACGGAGTGAACGTGGAATTTGTCCGCGTGCGGAGCGAGCATGAAATTGAGGTTCGGTTTTATGAGCGTGGCGTGGGCGAGACGCAGTCTTCCGGAACGGGATCATGCGCCTCCGCTGTGGCCGCGATTGCCGCAGGCTATGTGAAGTCGCCAGTCAAAGTACATGCGCCCGGCGGCACTCAGGTAGTGCGTTGGACAGACGGCAAGGTTTTTTTGCGCGGTCCGGCGCAACTGATCTGCCAGGGAGAATTCCTTGGCTAACACAAAAACCATCAAGCCCGCGGCTTTGCGGCAGGGCGACAAGATTGGCGTGATCGCTCCAGCCAGCAGTTTCAGTCGCGATGGGTTTCTGTCCGGCTGCGATCGCTTGCGCCAGATGGGCTATGAGCCAGTGTATTCGCAGAGCATTTTTGACCGCGATATTTATTTTGCGGGAACAGTGGAGCGGCGAACACATGAGTTCCAGGAGTTCTGGCGGCGTGACGATATTGCCGCGCTGATCTGCGTGCGCGGCGGCTATGGCAGCAATTACCTGCTGGAGAAGCTCGATTACGGCATAATCGCCGCACGACCGAAAGTTCTGCTGGGTTGCAGTGACATTACGTCTCTACTTACAGCAATCAATGATCGCACGGGGCTGGTTGGTTTTCACGGGCCGATGCTGGCCAAAGATGTTGCGGACGGTACTTTCGATTTGGTGAGCTGGAAAAGTGCGCTGGGGGGCGTGGCGAATTGGAGCATCCCGACGGTCGGCGTTGAAGTGCTGCATACCGGCAAAGCTGCAGGCCGTCTCTATGGCGGATGCCTCTCCATGCTGGTTGCGTCCCTGGGAACGCCGTTTGAGATCCAGACGGAAGGCAGCATCCTTTTTATAGAAGACATTGCCGAAAAGCCTTTCCGTATTGACCGCATGCTGATGCAGCTGCGACTGGCCGGCAAGCTGGAAAAAGTGAGCGGATTTGTATTCGGCGAGATGCTGGACTGCACTCCGCCAAAGGGCGAGACGTATAACCTCCAGCAGGTGATCATGCGTGTGCTCGCGCCTTACAATTTGCCCATCGTCTATGGCCTCAAGTCTGGGCATGTGAGCAGCGGAAATATCACGCTGCCCATCGGCGTGCAGGCAGAACTCGAGGCACAAGGAACGGACGTGAGTCTAAGAATTCTTGAAGCTTCAACTGTTCCTACCGGCACATAAATTTCCCGCTCACGAAAGCGCTTAAATCCGTTAATCTTGAACCGTGGAACAACAGCACGTACACATCATAGGAATCTGCGGGACGGCGATGGCCTCACTCGCGGGACTGCTTAAACAACGCGGGTTCAAGGTCACGGGATCGGACGCAGCGGCTTATCCGCCGATGTCGGACTTTCTGGCTTCCATCAGCATACCCGTGGCGCAGCCGTATTCTGAGGCCAACCTCAAGCCGCGACCGGACATGGTGATCGTCGGCAACGCCATTTCACGCGGAAATCCTGAGCTGGAATATGTCCTGGACGAGCGAATTTTCTTCCGCTCCATGCCGGATATTCTTTTCGACCTTTTTCTGCGCACCCGACAGCCACTTGTTGTCGCGGGCACGCATGGCAAGACCACCACGACGTCCATGCTGGCATGGATATTCCAGTCAGCGGGGAAAGACCCGTCATTTCTGGTGGGCGGGATTGCCGAAAATTTTGGCAGCAGCTTCGCCCTTCGCCAGGGCAAGCACTTCATCATTGAAGGCGACGAATACGACACGGCGTTCTTCGATAAAGGCCCCAAGTTCCTGCACTATTTCCCTCAATCGGTCATTCTCACGTCAGTTGAGTTCGACCACGCCGATATCTACGCCGACCTGGACGCGGTAAAGCTGGCGTTCAAGCGGCTGGTGAATCTGGTGCCGCGTAAAGGCAAGATCATTGCCTTTGACGCGCATCAGAATGTGGATGAATGCGTTGCCAAGGCGCTTTGTCCGGTTGAGAAGTACGGCATGAAAGAAGATTCGTTCTGGCGGATCACCAACTTGCAATTTGAGGCCGAGCGTACAACGTGGACTGTCCTACGCGACGGAAAAGAGCCGGTGAATTTTGAATTTGCTCTGGCCGGCGAATATAACGTGCTCAATGCCACGGCCGCGGCTGCCATGGCGGCAAACTATGGGATTGATCCGCCGCAGATCGTCGAAGCGTTAAAAACTTTCAAGAGCGTAAAGCGCCGTCTGGAAATCAAAGCGGAAATTGACGGAATTACAATCATCGATGATTTTGCTCACCATCCCACAGCCATCGCGGCCACACTGGGCGCGCTACGCGTACGCTATCCCGGCGCACGCCTGTGGGCCATCTTTGAGCCTCGATCGAATACACTGCGCCGAAAAGTCCTGGAGAAAGAGCTGGTCAGCAGTCTGACTATTGCGGACGAAATTGTCATCACCCCGATCTTCAAGCCGGAAGCGGTCCCTGAACACGAGCGCCTGACGACGAAATCGGTGGTGGCAGGGATTCGCGCCGCAGGCAAGTCAGCGCGTGAGATCGCCGATGCCGACGCGATTGTTGAAGCTGTGGCGCCGGAGTTGCGTAGCGGCGATGTGGTGGCCATTCTTTCCAATGGCGGTTTCGGCGGCATCTATGAAAAGCTGCCGCGCCGCCTGGAGGAATTGCGCGGCGTGCAGCGCGCATGATCTCTCGCGCCGTTGCGTTTGCCCGAACACTGCTAGCGCTGATTTTTTGGATTATTTTTATTCCGCCTGCTGCTCTTATCGCGTTTCCCTGGACGCTGATCACCGGCAAGGTCGAGTTTCTTTACTGGCTGGGAACGTCATTGGCGCTGGCCGGCCCGAAACTCGCCGGCGTAAAAATCAAGCTGGTGGGCCTGGACAAGATCGATCCGGCGGGCACTTACATCTTCATGTCCAACCATGTATCCAACCTCGACCCGCCCATCATTATTCCGCTAGTTCCCGGCCGCACGTCTGTGCTGGCCAAGAAAGAGATCTGGAAAATTCCCATTGTGAACAAGGCCCTGGACCTGGTGGAGATCGTGCCGGTGGAGCGCAGCAATCGCGATTCTGCGATCAACAGCATTCGCAAAGCAGGCGAGGTGATGAAACATCACATCAACATGACCATCTTCCCGGAAGGCACGCGCTCGCCGGACGGACGGCTGATGCCCTTCAAGAAAGGTCCGTTCCATCTTGCAGCTGAAACGGGATTCCCGATTGTGCCCATCACTATTTTAGGCACATACGAAATGTTGCCCAAGGGAACCTCCTTGATCAGAGGAGGCACGGCGACGTTGGTGTTTCATCCGCCTGTGGACCCGAAGCAATTTTCTTCACGGGAAGAGCTTGTCCAGGCGGTATGGAATGCCATCAATAGCGCGCTGCCGCCGGAAAGAAGGGAATTAGGTTCCGGAGATTAAGTCAGTGACTGCGGAGCTTGACTACCGCCACAGCGCCATTTTGATTGAGGCTTACCTCGATCGAGCCGTCATCATTCTTGTGCAGGGCTGGATAGAGATAAGTATGAATGATGCCCATGGCGTCTGTGAATTGGATCTTCAGCGGTCCAGTTTCGACCACCTTGATACCGTAGGAAAAAGTCGCGCCCTGCGCCAGCGTATCTTTGCCGAAGGTGGCATTCGGGTAATCAACAATGATGGTCCTGATAGGTTGAGCGCTGGTGTTAGTCAGATTGATCTTAACGACATGAGCGCGGCAGCCTGCTATCGCGATCAGGAAGATGAGAACCACGGCGAAACGGAAGGATTGCATCTTAGTTATTTCTTTTCAATGACGCGCGCGGCCAGCACGGCGCCGTTGCGATTGTCATGCAGCTTGAGCGGGAAGACCAGGATGTTCCAGTTCCAGCGGCTTTTTTTCTTGGGCAGGTGAGGCAGGCAGCGGAAGCTCCGGTCTACATAGGTTTCGCGGGTGTCAGCCACGGTGCGCAGGATGTCTTTCCATTCGGCGCTGAGTTCGGGAAATTCCTCAAAGCGGTTCTTGCCGGAAAACCAGGTGCGCTTCCGTTCATAGAGCCGGGCAAAGAATTCATTCACATATTGCCAGACACCGTCGCGGTCCAGGATTTCCAGCACAATATCATCGCCCATGGCCATGGCGATGCGGGAATAAAAAAAGTCACGCGCATCTACGACGACAGGTTTTCCGCGGCGCTTGGCTTCAAAAGAACGCAAAGCACCCAGCAGATCGTCGACTGAGCTATAGCCCTTGAGCAAATGCATGTCTTCCACGCCGCCGAATTTTCTTTCCAGAGTGGCAGAGAGAATAATGATGGGAACCTCAGGGCGCTTGTCGCGTAGAGACTGCGCTACCTCCGTGCCAAACTTTCCTGCTCCCAGGTGATAGTCGAGCACGGCGATGTCTATTTCTCCCAGATGCGTTTCAGCTTCTTCGACCGAGGCCGAGCTGATGGCCTCATAACCGTTGTTGCGCAAGATTGCGGAGCGCAGGATCAGGTTGTCGTGGCTGTCGTCGAGCAGGAGCACGCGAATCGGTTTTTTTTCTGTGCGGACGTCCGTCATTCTTTCGTACCTTTGCCCCGAATGGCCCGCGCCATTTCCGGCAGTTTCATAAATGCAGTCACGCTGCGCAGCCATTGCTTATGATCGAAGGCGGGATAGCCACTGACCATCGATCCGGCGGGAATATCGCCATGCGTCCCGCTTTGCGCCGTGACGATCACACCATCTCCGATTTTACAGTGACCGGCAACGCCAACCTGGCCGGCGAGAATTACATTCTTGCCAATTTCGGTTGATCCTGCCAGGCCCACCTGGGCGCAGAGCATGGAGTTTTCCCCTACAACGCAGTTATGCGCCACCTGGGAAAGATTGTCGATCTTTGTGTTACGCCCGATGCGGGTTTCGGCCAAACTGGCTCGATCCACGCAGGAATTTGCCTGTATCTCAACATTGTCTTCGATCACAACTCGCCCCATCTGGGGAATCTTGTACCACTGGCCGGTGTCGTCTTTGGCGAAGCCGAAGCCGTCTGAACCGATAACGACGCCGTTGTGCAGCAGCACATTGTTGCCGATCTCGCAGTTCTCGCGGATGGAGACGTGCGAATGCGCAAAGAAGTTTTTTCCGATCTTTACTTCGCGGTAGATCACCACTTGGGGCATCAGCGTGCATCCTTCGCCAATTTCCACGTCCGCACCGATCACCACGCAAGCGCCGATGGATGCATTAGCGCCGATCCGCGCTGTAGGATCAATGACCGCCGTTGGGTGGATGCCTCGCTTTTCCTGGGGCTGTGCGTGAAGAAGCTCGACAGCGCGAGCATAGGCAAACTGTGGGTTGCGCGTCCGCAGAGTCGGCTTTTCCAAAACAGGAAATTTTTCGTCCACGATAAGTGCAGATGCCTTGCTGGTCTTGGCCAGCGGCGCATATTTGGTGCTAACAGCAAATGTAACCTGGCCAGGCAGCGCCGACTCGATGGGGCCGACGCTGCGGATTTCAGCGTCCGCATCCGGTGGATCAAGCCTGGCGTCCAGCTTGTCCGCAAGTTCTTTAAGCTTCATAACCAATGAGTCCTGATGAAAACTTGCCTAAAGGCGTGATTGTAACGGGAAGACAGGGAAAGCTCAGAGCAAAATCGTTAAGAGGCATCCTTACGACTCATTTGTTTACGACTCAATGAACAACTTTTCCTGACGAATATCTTCCGCGGTTTTCTTATGGGCTTCTGGACGCCCAATGACCGCCAGGACGTTTAACTCCTGCAGAGCCGTACGGGGAACGAAGACCCTTTGCGTGTTGCCTCGCGTATCAGGCGGCGTGATGAGAAATCCTTCAGCGATGACCTGGGTGAGATCATTGGCCATCAGGCCTTCCAGCACGTCATTGTCAGTGAATTTGAGCCGCACCCAGAGTCCATCGGTGCGAGGACGGGTAGTAAACGTTTTGCGTCCGGCGGCTGCAGTGTCACTGAAATCGCGGACGAAGTCCACGCTCTTGACTTCCCCCAGGTCAATCAGCACCACTTTGCCGGAGGGATTCAATAGTTCCAGCTTGCCTTCAACCACAAAATTAGCGGGTGAAACGTATCCGCTGATGGAATCGCGCCCCATTTTGCGCACGATCACTTTTTTGTGGCTTGACGGCATAATTCATTGATTCTCGCACTGTTTACGGGGGCATCAAAGACGTCACCACAGCTTTCCGCATGATGGGGTAGCCAAAAGGTTAACCTTTGTGATAATGTTTCGAGTTTGTTCGAGTCCCTGCAGTAGCCGTCTAACTCTTGTATAAAGTGCAACTTACGAAAAACTGGGAGAATCGGTTAGCTCACCCGGCCGGGGGCCGGGAGGGCAATAGTGTGTTCCTTCACTGATGGCTGACTTTATTTACCTCATGGAAACCCGGCTAACGCCGGATCAGCAGCGGGCCGTGGCGCTGGTGACTGATGTCGCCCGTGCCCATGACATGAACATTTTCCTGACCGGGGGCGCGGTCCGCGACATCATCAGCGGCTTCATTATCCGCGATCTTGACTTCTCCGTGCAGGGTAACGCGCTCAAGCTGCAAAAGGACTTTGAAAAAGCCGGCGCGGTTCTGGAGGCTACTGACGAAGGCACGCGGACTCTCATGCTGCTGCTGCCGGGGAATGTTCGCGCGGAAGTTACCAGCGCCCGCTCAGAACGGTATGACAAGCCAGGCAAGCCGGCCGAGGTTACTCCGGGAACAATTTATGACGACATGCGCCGGCGCGACTTCACCGTCAATGCCATGGCGCTCTCTCTCAATCCTGGTTCGCGCGGCCTGCTTACAGATCCTTTCAACGGCGTGGCCGATATTGAGGCCAAGGTGCTGCGGGTCCTGCATAACTATGCCTTTTATGAGGATCCTTCGAGGCTGATTCGCGCCACCCGTCTGGTCTGCCGCTTCCACTGGACGCTGGAAGAGCGCACCCAGGCCCGATACGATGCGGCCAAAGAAAATAACTACATCGAGAATATTTCTGATCGCGCCGTGGGTCATGAGATCGAGCAGCTGGCGCATGAAGATAATCCCATTGAAGTTTTGAAAGCCCTGGAGAAAGAAGGGTGGCTCAAAGTGCTGGTGCCGCACTTCTCCGTGGCCAAGGTGGATTCAGCCGGATTGAACCAGGTATTCAAGCTCAAGCAGCAGATGCTGGAAGTGGGCGTGAACCCGGACGCCAGCCCCATTGTGATGCACTTCCTCACGCGCAAGCTGGGCGACAAAGATATTTCGGCGATGCAAAAGCAGATCGTCAATAAAGGGTTTGTGGAGCGCTGGAAGCACCTTGAAGATGATGCCAAGGACTTTGCCAAGAAACTGATGGCGCGTGACCTGGCTTTGCCATCGCAGACCTGGACATTCCTGATGACGAACCGCCCGGACGCGCTGCTGTTCAACGCCATCACGCCGCGGGCGTCTGCCGTGGAACAGAAGATCAAGAACTTTCTGACCAAGTGGCCGCTGGTGCGGCAGAAGCTGCCGTTCCCGGAAATGGCGGAGATGCGCATCACGCCGGAACACCCGGAGTACAAGAAAATCCTGGATGAAGCCTTTCTGATGTTGCTGGATGGCAAGCTGCGTTCGCATACGGAAATCGTCAAATTCCTGGAACCATACTCTCCGCCGGAGCCGCCCCCACCGCCGCCACCACCGCGTCGCGGACGCGCGAAGAAGGAATCCGCACCCGGCGCGCCCGGAGATCAGACCCCCAAGAAGCGTGGACGCAAGCCCAAAAATGCATTGGCCGGCACACTCGCGCCTGCCCCAGCAGAAACCGCGGCTGAACCGATCGCGGCGGTACCCGTTACTCAGGGCAAGCAGCCAACTGTGGCAACCAAGCAGAAAGCTGCTGCTGTGCCGGTAGCGTCGGTTAAGAAAGCTGGATCTGCTCCGGCAGCGCCGGCTAAGAAAGCTGCATCTGCAAAGGCTGCACCTACGAAAGCGGCGGCAAAGACCGCGGCAAAAAAACCTGAGCCTAAGAAAGCTGCGGCGAAGAAGAAGCCTGCTCCGGCAAAGAAGACAGGCAAGAAGAAGTAACGGCCTTCGGCGTTCGCTGCTGGCTGCTTTATCATTGCAGCCATGCTGAAACACAATCGATGGGCAATGATTGCGGTAGGCCTAGGCTTCGCTGCTGGCCTGGCTGCAGCGCAAGAACATTCTCCAAAAGCCGTGCGCGACCTCGTTCGCGAATACCGCCAGCAGCACGAAGCGGAGATCGTGCGCAGCTATGCGCAATTGCTTTCCGTGCCGAATGTCGCCAGCGATGCTGTCAACATCCAGTTCAACGCACTTGCCATCAATACGATGCTGGAGGATCGCGGCTTTCACATGCGAGCGCTGCATGTTGTCGGCGCACCGCCCGTGATTTATGGCGAACTTCCATCGCCGGGGGCAAAACATACGCTGCTTTTTTACGCGCACTATGACGGCCAGCCGGTGGACAAAGCGCAGTGGGCCAGCGATCCGTGGACGCCGGTATTACGTGATGGCGCTGTCGATGGCAAGATTATCCCGCTTGAAACCTTGAAGGGCCCCCTGAATCCGGAATGGCGCATCTATGCGCGCTCCGCCAGCGATGACAAAGCGCCAATCCAGGCCTTGCTCACCGCGATGGATGCGCTGCGAGCGGCGAAGATTGCTATCGGCGTGAATGTGAAAGTGTTTTTTGAAGGCGAAGAGGAAGCCGGTTCTCCGCACTTGCCTGAAGTTTTTCGCCAGTACGCTGACCTGCTGCGCGGTGATATATGGGTGCTGAGCGATGGGCCGGTCAACCAGACGCGGCGCATGCAGCTTTATTTTGGCGCGCGCGGCGTGACTGATCTGGAACTCACGGTCTATGGTCCGGGACGCGTGCTGCATGACGGCCATTACGGCAACTGGGCGCCGAACCCGGCGGCGGTGCTGGTGGATTTGCTGGCGCACATGCGCGACGCGAACTCTCACATCCTGATTCCGGGATTTTATGACGATGTGCGGGCCTTGACGGCAGCTGAAAGGCAGGCGATCGTGCAGAGTCCGGACGTGGATACGCCGCTGAAGCAGGAGCTTGGCCTGGCATGGACTGAAAGCGCGGGAGCTTCATTGCCGATGGCCATCACGCAGCCGTCCTTGAATATTCGCGGCATTGAGGCCGGACACGTCGAGGAAAAAGCGCAGAACGCGATCTCTATTGCGGCCAAAGCTTCCATTGACTTTCGGCTGGTTCCAAACCAGACTCCGGAAAAAGTGCACCAGCTGGTGGAGCAGTTCGTTGCGCAGCAGGGCTTCTATATCGTGCGGCAAGCGCCGGACATAGAAACTCGTCGCCAGCACGCGAAGGTAATCAAAATGAGCTGGGGGCCTGGATACAAAGCGGCGCGGGTAGCCATGGACGATCCGGCAGTGCAGCCGGTGGTGAGCGCGATGGAACAGACACTGGGAACACAGGTCATCAAAATGCCTCTGCTCGGCGGCAGCGTTCCCATGTATTTGTTCACTGACGTGCTGAAGACGCCGGTTGTCGGCTTGCCAATTGCCAATCACGACAACAACCAGCATGGCGCGAACGAAAACCTTCGCCTGCAAAACCTGTGGGACGGGATTGAAGTGTTCGCGGGAATATTGGCTGGAGCGGAAAAGAACTGGAAGTAACGCCGGCGTTACCGCCGTTCAATCTTCATTCCGTCGATCGCGTGCTGCCGAACACGGGCGGCCAGTTCTGGAAACTGATCATCGGCGGCAATGCCTTCCTCCGAGTTGGGCGGAGCTTTCCCATCGAGCGCTTCGCCGTAAATGACCATCAGCTCGCTACGCTTGGAACTGTCCGTCAGGTGGACCATCCGTATGCGCGTTGCGGCCGCAGGAAGTTCGAGCCCTGCTTTTTTGAGTAACGCACGCGCCCTGCCGCCATCGGAATCAGGATTCGCTATTGCGCCAGAATAGTTTGAAAAGACCGCGCTGTCGTGGATAAAAGTAAGGCCGCCAATCTCTGTGGTTCGCTTGGATGGATAGTCATACTGATGGGTATTGGTGGGAAGATAATGTTCAAACTGCACCCAGTAAAATCGCTCCACCTGTCCACTTGCGTTTGACTGCACATAAAAATGCTGCTCAGCCTCAGCCACACCATAAAGAATAAAGCGCTGGCCGCCGGCATACTTGAACTGCGGAGCAAAAGTAATCTGCAGCGCGGGATCATGCTCGGAGGTCAGCATCTGCCCATGCGCGTGGCGTTCCAGGTGTGTTGAGTCAGCACTCTGTCCTGCAAGGGCGGCCGCAAGAACTATCATCGCAAGTGAAAACACTCTCACATTGACTTAGACTCGTGGGCCGGGTAAACGTTAGATCGTTGCTTGCTGCAAAAATAATGCTGCAGGATAAAAACATCTTCAATCATCCTACATACGCGCAGCTACACTGGTATGATGAGCGTAGTCCCCGGAAGCCTTGAGAATTCCTGTTGCATCCTTCTCTTACTCTTACGCGTGTACTAAGAGAACGCGAGCCAGTGGCTGCGGGGCCAAACCCTTTTGTCGGATTGAAATCATCAGCGCCGGTGTGCTCACAACCGCCGGTCCAAAAAATGCTCGATCATCAACATGGAGGCACCTTGAAAAGCAAGTTCCTGTATAAAATCGCCGGCCTGTTCCTGGCCCTTGCGGTGATTAGCGCCAGTTCATTCAGCCAGAACGCCCAGCCCAAGCCGGCGGCGAACGCGAAGGCGACGGCGCCCGCACACTCCGCGACAACGAAACTCAGCATCCCCATACCAGACATCAAGTACACCAAGTTCATGCTCAAGAACGGGCTGACCGTTTTGGTGCACGAGGACCACAAGGCTCCCATCGTGGCAGTAAACACCTGGTATCACGTGGGCTCCAAGAACGAGAAGCCAGGGAAGACAGGCTTCGCCCACTTATTTGAGCACTTGATGTTCAGCGGCAGTGAGAACTTCAATACTACCTATCTCAACGCCATGGAGCGCATCGGCGCCACCAACTTGAACGGCACGACTAATAATGATCGCACCAACTATTTTGAGAACGTACCTACTTCCATGCTGGACTACGCACTGTTTGCCGAAAGCGACCGCATGGGCCACCTGCTGGGGGTGCTCGATCAGAAAAAGCTTGATCTTCAGCGCGGCGTGGTGCAGAACGAAAAACGCCAGGGTGAAAACCAGCCGTACGGTGTGACCGAAGAGTTGATCGTTAAGAACACCTACCCGGTGGGCCATCCTTATTCCTGGACGGTCATCGGCGAGATGAAAGACCTGGATGCAGCCTCCAAGGACGATGTGGACGAATGGTTCAAGACGTACTACGGTCCCAACAACACGACTCTGGTGATCGCCGGCGACATCACGCCGGAAGTTGCGCGGCAAAAAGTTGAGAAGTATTACGGCGAAATCCCCGCCGGGCCTCCCATCGCCAAGCAGGAAACATGGATCGCCAAGCGGACCGGCACGCATCGCGGCTGGGTGCAGGACCGCGTACCGCAGGCGCGTCTTTACCGGATCTGGAACGTTCCGCAATACGGTTCTCCGGAAGAAGCGCAGCTTGATCTGGTAGCGCAGGTGCTGGGCCGCGGAAAGACTTCGCGACTCTACAAACGCCTGGTCTACAAAGACCAGACTGCAACCAGCGCTGTCGCTACAGACGATACAAATGAAATTGGCGGTCAATTCGATTTCACCATTACGGCCAAGCCCGATCAGGATCCCCAGAAATCCGAAGCGAATTTCCGCAATTCTGAAAAAGCCGCCGATGAGGAACTCAAAAACTTCCTGAAAAACGGTCCTACAGAAGCTGAGCTGCAACTGGCAAAGACGCAAATCTTCGGCAACTACGCGCGCATCGTGGAGCGCATTGGCGGCTTTGGCGGTAAGAGTGACTTGCTGGCCCGCTGCCAGACTTTTACCGGCAACGCTGATTGCTACAAGGACTACCTGAAGTGGATCCAGGCGGCCACCCCCGCTACGGTGAAGAAGGCCGCGAACGACTGGCTTACCGACGGCGACTACGTTCTTGAAGTGCAGCCATATCCCGCCAACCTGAAAGCCGACGCCAAACTTGATCGTTCTAAGCCTCCAGCCACGGGCGAACCCATGTCACTCAAGCTTCCTCCCATGCAGAAGGCAACGCTTTCCAATGGGCTGAAGATTGTGCTGGCAGAGCGGCACACCGCGCCCGTCGTGAACTTCTCGCTTCTCGTCGACAGCGGCTATGCTGCTGACCCATCCAGCGCGCCGGGCACCGCCAGCTTCTCGCAGCGCATGTTGGAAGAAGGCACTCCTACGCGCGACTCGCTCAAGATCGGCGAAGAACTGGAATCGCTCAGCGCGAACTTCAATGCCAGCGCGAACCTTGACTGGGCCACTGTCAGCCTCAACACGCTCACGCTCACCATGGACAAAGCGCTCGACATCTACGGTGACCTCATTCTCCATCCTGCGTATCCGCAAAAAGAGTTTCAGCGCCTGCAGCAGGACCGCATTGCCGCCATCAGGCGCGAAAAAGTCCAGCCGCAATCGATGGCGCTGCGCGTGGTGCCGCAGCTGCTCTATGGCAAAGGCCATCCTTACGCGCTGCCTTTCACCGGCAGCGGAACTGAGGCTGCCGTCAGCAAGATGACGCGTGAAGACCTGGCCAAATGGCATGACACGTGGTTCAAGCCCAACAACGCAACCCTGCTGATTGTGGGCGATACCACCCTGGCCGCGATCAAACCCAAGCTGGAAAAACTGTTTGCCGGATGGAAGCCCGGCGACGTGCCGAAAAAAAACGTCGCACAGGTGCCACAGCCGGAGAAGAACAGCGTGTATCTGATTGATCGCCCCGGCTCCGGCCAGAGCATCATCTTTGGCGCGCAACTTGGCCCGCCGCGCAACGATCCGGATGCCGTTCCCCTGCAGCTGGTGAATGACATGTTTGGCGGCACTTTCGGTTCGCGCATCAACATGAATCTGCGCGAAGACAAGCACTGGTCGTATGGCGTCTTCAGCTTCCTGCCCTCAGCCCGCGGTCAACGCCCTTACCTGAGCATCTCTCCGGTGGAAACTGACAAGACCAAAGAATCCCTGTCTGAACTGGTCAAGGAATACAAGGATGTCACCGGCGGCAAGCCCATCGCGGAGAAAGAACTGCAAGACGAGCAGAGCAATGCCACGCTCGGCCTGCCGGGAAGTTTTGAAACCGTGCAGCAGCTCGCCGGCGCCTATAGCCAGATCCTGCAATACGGGCTGCCGGAAGACTACTTCAATACCTTCACGGAGAAGGCCATGTCGCTAACGCCAGCGTCCGCCAATGCCATCGCAAAAAAGTTCATCCTGCCCGACCATCTGGTCTGGGTGGTAGTCGGCGACATGGGCAAGGTGGAACAAGGTATCCGCGACCTGAACCTGGGCGAGATCCATAAAATCGACGCGGATGGTAATCCGGTGCAGTAGGTTCTTACTTCAAACTCTTAACAGGCCCGCCGGAAAACGGCGGGCTTTTTCTTGCGCTGTCGTTGTCAGCAGGACAGACGTCAGCAGGACGGCCAACGTGTAGCGTGCACACGGTGTTTTTTTATCTTTGCCTGGCGCGGACTGCAAACGTCGTTGCGTGCGCGCGACAACTTTGGCCGCTATATCACCGTGGGCGTGACCACGATGATAGTGGTGCAGGCGTTTTTCAACATCAGCGTGGTGCTGGCCCTGCTGCCGACCAAAGGCATTCCGCTGCCGTTCATTTCCTATGGCGGGTCAAGCTTGTTTGTGATGCTGGCCAGCGTGGGGGTTTTGTTGAATGTGAGCCAGCAGACGGAGTAGGGACTCACGTCTTTGCCGGAGCTTTGATGTTCAGGCTACAAGTTCTCCGCCGATAGAGTGCCAGCGGTCAGCATCTTGGCCGATATAAGCATCCAGACTCGGGGATCGCTTGAGGGACTTTTTGGCGGCTTTAAAGGCAAAGTTTCGGCCCACTTGAGAAAATGTTTGGATTTTTCCTGCCAGAGCTCTGATTTATAGAATCCCGTAGCGTAAAAAAGTCGTCCGCGTTTTAGAGTTGTTTTGTCATAATGACATCTATTGAATTCAATTTACCTCGGAGAACAAAGTATTGACGCTCCAGCAACCCTGCTTTTCAAGGGGATCTAATTTAACGGTCATCAAGTCGGCGGGAGCAATCAAACAGTCTACGCGAGTATCCAGCAGCCGTTTGAACTGACGACTCGATTTCAATTGGTGTGGTTCTGGTGACCGACTAGCCAATAACCTGAGCCCTAGCTCTTTTCCAGTAATCTAACTGCATCTGAGGGAAGCAAATACACTTGAAATCGTCGTTCCATTGTTGCGATTACTCCTTAGAAGTTTGAGTAGATGGAAAACGCGGCGAGAGCGGCCTTTTAGTTTTAGCATGGGGCTGAGCTCGGGTCGTTAGGAATAGAAAATCAGCGGAAGCATTACGTTGTTTGCAGCCAATAGGTCCAGTGGGTATTAGAGAGACCCTGGTCGAATAACGAAGGATTCTTTTTGGATAGCGCCTCCACCAAGCTACGAATGCTGATATTCTTCGAAGGTTTCTCCTCGTTAGCGATGTCGGGATGCTCCCATTGCGTTGTCTGCACGAACTTCCTCAGGTTCTTACATGGAGGGAAACGCCTCAATAGATCTTCATCGCTTAAGAAAAACCGCTCTTTCCCCAACCGATGAATCAGGAAGCGCAACAACTCGATTTCGCTCAAACTCCCTCGGCCTGGTTCTTGATCTATGACGATACCCGCCTCGGCATATTCCGCACGAGTTGGCGAGAAAGAGATTTCCTCGTTGCCCACTCTTATTGACCAGTGGCTCCAGTCTGCAATGCATTCATTGGTTTCTGCATCAAAGAGCGGCTCCTTCAGTGACACGCTCATAGGAATCTCCTCGCCAACGACTCCTTCTTTTTCGACACAGGAACCAAATGCATAAAGGTCATCTACAAACCGGACTTCTCTTGTAGAAAAGCCCAACACCTCAAAAACAATCAACCAGTCTTTGTCACTCTGAAAAGCGCTGAGCCGAGCGGCGGCAAACTCGACGTAGGCGTTGTCAAGCATTGGAAAGTTAAATTCCGAGGCGTGTTTGTCTAGATCTTTGAGAATCTGCACTGTGTTCATATCAGTTGGTTTGTTGCTGCTTCTTTGCCGCTTCTGCGGCTGCCGCCGCTCTCCGTGCCGCCGCCGCTGCTTTTGCCTGCGCTGCTCTTAATTGACCGCCTTGCCTAAGACTACACGTCAAACATTGAGGCCGATAGGTTTGTGGATTGCCTGGGGGATTCACAGATGTTGACGGCTGATGATCGCCAACCCAATCCCCGGATTTTGTACCTGGAGTCTTAGCAGGACAAGTAGAGCATCCGTGAGCTTCCCCCATCTCATTAATCTGACGTTGCTGCGCTGCTGTGGGTCTCGGGCTGGGTCCTGCAGGAATTTCTTTGGGAACAGTAGAGCCTCCACCTTTTTCCGCGCTCGCTGCTAGCTGTTCCCCTTTTGCGAGTGTCTGCCCACCTCCTACCTCTGGAGCCAGGACAGAGGCGGCCATTCCAAAAGCGCCGCCGACTATCATCCCAGCCGCCTGGGCTTCATTACTCGGCTGGAATAGCGGAATTGGACCTTGAGAACTTTCGCCTAAGGTTAGAAACATGTTCTCTCCCGCTATGCCGACATTCGCGACACCTTTCAAAGCACCAATATTTGCCTGATTGTACTGATCTAGTTCCTTCACGCTCTTGATAGGAGTTGGACAGATATCGGGACAATGCCCGTCCGCATCCAGGTTCACAGTCGGAATGTTCCTTACATAGCTGTACTGATTGAGGGACTGCGGATCGCCAAAGTCCGCATATGGCACTGGAATTGGCGTTGGACTCCAATCTGAACTGATAAACCTTCCCAGACTATTCGAGTAATGCCTTGCCCCAAAATAGTCGAGTTGCGTTTCGGCGTCTCGTTTTTTGCCAGTGAATTTGTAGTCGTTGGAATCATTGTTGACGAACTGGAGCTCGCCGCCCCAGGGATAATAGTCGGACTCGGCTTTGATTACGCCGGCGGAGTCGGTAATGACCGACGCGGTTTTCAGATGGTCAGAGAAGTAGTAGAAGACGCCACCCGTGCCGGTTGCGCCGTCGCGGCGGGCCACGCGCTCGCCGTCGAAAAAGATGTATTCACTTTTTGTCGTTCCTGCCAAGTCGGTTTCAGCGACTACGCCGGGCGTCATGTACCAATAGAGCGTGCCGTTGGCCGCCAGGTTCCCGTTCGATTTGCGCACGCGGTTGCCGTCGCCGTCGTAAGTGTAAGCGTAGCCGGAGGCGCCCGTCAGCCGGTTTTCCTGATCAAAGGTGTAGCCGAGGCCGGCGGTCGCGTCGAACGTCATATTGCCGGCGGCGTCATACTGGTAATCAGTTCCTGAGGCATGAATCCAGTTGTGCGTGTCAGCGGTAACGACCAGATTCTCCGCTCCGCATTTGGTAATGGACTTCTGGAGCAGATTGCCCCAGGGGTCATAGCCGTAACTGTTGCCCCAGTATTCGGTTTTGTTCTGGAGGACTTTGGCCGAACAGTCAGTTCCGGCATTCTGCGCAGACGTCAAGCGGTTGAGGGCATCGTAGGTGAAGGTCTGATTGCGGTTCTGGTCTTTGTAATTCGTGATTCCGAAGACATTTCCATTGTTGCCGTTGCTCAAGTGGAAGTCATACCCAATGGAGAACACAGTCTGGCTGGGCGCATTCGCCGATATGGCGAGCGGCTGAAGACGCTTGTTGTAACTGAACGCATTGGTGATCCCGGCAAAAGTTGCGCTGTTGCCGCTGACGAAGCCGGTAAGCGCGCTGTCCGGGCCGTAGGTTGCGCCGGTGACGTAGTTAATGCCGCTGGCGCTGTCGATGGCTGAAACCGTCCGGCCAGCAGAATCAGGCGTGTAGGTAACGACATTGCCACTCGGATAGGTCAAGGTCTTGAGTGAACCGTCGAGATTGTATGAGTAGCTCAGATTTTTGGAAATCGCGGCGTTATTCGCGCCGGTGATCGTGCGCGTCTCTGTCGCCAATCTTCCCAGAACGTCATACGTGTAGCTGGCCGTTCCGGCCTGGTCGGCAAGCGAGGTGAGCTTGCCTTTGGCGTCTGTGCCGGAGTCATAAGCGTAAGTGACAACGGGCGTGGCCAGCGGGCAGCTTTGCGCGCCGTAGCCTTTGCCGGTGATGCGATGCAGTTCGTCATAGCAAAAGCTTACGGTTTGAGTGGCCGAACCAGTCTGGTTGGGCGCGGGCGAGGTCTTCTGCAAGAGATTGCCGCCCAGGTATAAGCAAAAATCTATAGCTCAGCAGGAGACAGTACATTAACCAAGTCGATACTTGTCACGTGATGCTTAGCAATTTAGGCTAGCCGCAAGTTCTTTATAGGCTCTTTGTATTTGACTCTTCACCTCGTGCGCGCCCATGCGCAGTGTTTTCGTTTCCTGCTGTTCCGGCCCAGTTGAACTTTAGTTTGGAAATGCACCATCGAGGAGAAACCCGATGAAGTATGCACGGGCGGCACTAGTGCTGTTCCTGTTCGGATGCGCATCAATAACAGCGGAAGGCCAGATCAGACCTATTTGTGATGTGACCTGCACCCCCGATCCGAGCGGTTCAACTTACGGTGGAGCTGTGGCAGCGCGCCCGAAGCTACTCAACGCGCGAGGATTCTCAAGTCCGATTCAGGTGACGGCGGGCCCCGAAAAGGTGCCGATGGTCGCTGGCAGCCAGAGTCACAACTATGTGATTCCCATTTTGAGCTTGCCCGGGCGGGCCGGCATGGACTTGAACCTGAATCTTTATTACAACAGTCGCGTCTGGGACATCGATACCGTTAGCGGAACCGCGACATTCAACGCAGACAGGGATTTTCCTAGTTATGGATTTCGCCTGGATTTTGGATTTCTAGAGTATGACGTTAACAATGATCAGTATATTTTGACCGAACGGGATGGCACCAAGCATGCTCTACCGAATGTTGGGGGATACAATTCAACTGATGGTACTTACATCAATTTTAATTCGTCAACAAAAGTTATCACTTATAAGAACGGCACCACGGTCCTGTACGCGCCTTTCCCTTCAGACGCGAATCTGAGCCGCCCTATTCAAATTAAAGATACGAACGGCAATTACGTTTCTATCGCTTATGCGGCAGGATTCGATCAACATATCCAATCAATCACGGACACGCTGGGTCGGATCATCAATTTTCATTACGACGGCAGCAATCGATTGTCGTACATTGACCAGAATGTCGCTGTCTCAACCGTTGATCCCACTGGTGTGCATCGGTATGTGACTTTCGCCTGGGGCACAAAATATGGAACCGGACAAGCCTGGTATAACTTTCCCAGCTTTACAGTGGGCGCTCCGGACAATGTGACACCCCTGAATGTTGTGACTGGATGCACTTACGCAAATAACACCGGATACCGCTTTACTTATGGCGATTGGGGAATCATCAACAAGATTGAGAATCTCAGCGCCAGCGCCAACCCCATCATTACACGCAGCTACGTGAGCTATAACTACCCTCTGGCCAATGCCGGAGCACAAACAGACTCGCCCACGTACACTCTTGAAACAATTTCTCCGGACGGACTGGATACGAACACATCAGTCTGGACTTATACTGCCACCAAGGCGGGCACCGGCGTTGTTACAGGTATGCAGGTCGTCGATCCGGTCGGCTCCATCACGGTCACAAACCTAGATCCAGCCACTGGGTTGCTCTCTTCGTTGCAGCGGGAGGACAGTTCCGGCAAAATCTTGCAGGCTAGCAGCTTCGCTTGGACTACTTCAGGCGCAGTAAATGTGCCAAGCAGTATCACCACCACTCTGAATGACACCGGGCAACAATCCTCAGTCCAGTACAGCAATTACGATACCTACGGGAATGCGGGAGACGTCAAGGAATTTGATTTCGGCGGAGCACTGCTGCGCGAAACAATTGCAACATACGCCACAACTCCCTTCACAACTCAGCACATCTTGAATTTACCGACCCAGATTCTAGTCAAGAATGGTGCTGGCGCAACGATTTTTCGCACAGATGTCAGCTATGACGACCCCGGCTCAATCAGTATCAACATCACCGATGCCACGAGCCATGATAATTCATTGACAGTGCATGGCAATATTAGTTCGATAACGCGGTACTCGGATGCCGCAGGGGGCTCCGGCCAGGTCATCCGGCATTTCTTTTATGATTCCACAGGCAATGTCCGTACGGCGGAGCTGGACTGTTGTAATCAGAAGGTATTCAATTTCAGCGTTGCGAATCAATACGCTTATCCCAACTCAACTGTTCGGGGTCCAAGCGGAACGCAATTCACAACCAGCGCGACCTACAATGTGGACAAAGGCCTGATTCTGTCCAGCACTGACGAAAATAGCCAGGTCACCGGGTATCAGTACGATTCCATGAATCGGCCTACCGTCGTTACCTTGCCGCCTCAAGGCTCGACCAGCGTGCTGGTCAACACTGTTTATGACGACAGCGCAGCATCTCCTCTGGTTATGAAGTCTACTTCGCCTGCAACTGTAACCGTGCCCACAACTGTGACAACAATGGATGGACTTGGCCACGTGATGCGTGTCGATACCAAGAATGGCAGCGCAATTGTAAGCAGCTCGACTTTCTCCTATGACCATCTCTGGAGGCGCAAGCTGGCTTCAAACCCGTTTGGGCCGAGCGAAAGTGTGGTCAATACCAGCTTTTCCTACGACGCTCTGGGACGGCCAAAGCAGGTTACTCCGCCCAGCGGGGGCTTTACCCAGTATGACTATTCCGGCAACACCGTTACGCTCACCGACCCGGCCGGCAAGCAGCGCAAGAACTACAGTGACGCTTTGGGCCGTCTCGTTGAAGTGGACGAGCCGGGAGTCATTTCTGACCACCTTCCTGCCAACAATAGCGTAACGATGCAGGCAGACGGCAACTTTGTTATGTCTGACATTTTGAACAATACTGTTTGGTCTACCGGCACAGCTGGACTGGGCGGCAGTTCGATTGAGATTCAGGACGATGGCAACTTTGTTCTGTATTCGTTTCGGTGGCAAGCGGGTGTTTATGCCGCTCCATCTCCCGGGCCATTTATTCCTCAGAGTTGCACCATCGGTCATGCGCTGAATGCGCCGCAGACTCTTGCCTCGGGCCAATGCATTACCTCACCCGCAGGCCAGTACATGCTATACATGCACCCTGACGGCGACCTGGAGATCTACAATCTGGCCAACAATAACGTGGTGACGACCTGGAGCTCTGGAACCTTTGGCCATTCGGGAGCACATGCATCCATGCAAACGGATGGTAACTTTGTTGTTTATGACGTCAATGGAGTCGCACTTTGGTCAAGCGGCACCTACGGAACATTTTCCGAGCGGTTGGAGATGGAAAACGACGGGCGCATTCTGATCTTCAAATCGGTCTGGAACAGCGGGACCATGCAGGCCCCAAATGCACAAACGCTGCCGCACCCAAGTTGCGATGTTGGCACTGGTACGGGCACCACAGGAGTCCTGGGTAATGGACAATGTTATGTGTCATTCAACGGCCTCTATGAGGTTCTCTTGCAGAATGATGGGAACCTTGTTCTCAACAATCTTTCTGTAACACCGGCACAGCTCCTTTGGAGTTCGAACACTGCACTGACTCCTTTGTCGAAGATCGTGACGCTTAGGACGACTTATACTTACGATCCCGTTAATAACCTCACCGCTGTCTCGCAAGCATCGACGGTCATAAACGGAGCGCTCGCTGCAGGCCAGCCGCGCAACTATATCTATGATGGTCTGGGCCGAGTCTCAGCGCGACCACCCCCGAATCAGGCACGGTGACGAATTTTTACACGCCCCTGAGCGGATTTATCTGTGGCGCCGGTAATCCCCTGTTGCTGTGCCGTACGCAAGATGCACGGGGTGTGGTAAAGAATTTCTCTTACGATGGCATCAACCGTGTTATCGGCGTTAAATATTCAAACACCTCTGGGGGCGCCGATCCGGCCAATACCCCACCGGTGACACTAACGTACGACACAGGCGGCGCTGCGGCGTTTGCCCTGGATCGCGTGGCCAAACTGACCGAGGGGCCAGCAACGCCTACTCCCGTGAATTCTCATACGTACGCTTATGACAACTTTGGTCGTATCATAACTGACACGCAAAGTATCGATCAGCACACATATCTGATCCGATATGCCTACAATTTGGCGGGTGAGATCACTTCGATCACATATCCGTCAGGCCGCGTCGTCCTCCAGAATTATGACGCGATTGGGCGGGTTTGCGCGATTGGTGCGTCTGGCAGCACCTGCACGGCGGGAACAAGATACCTGAACAGCCCTACCTACAACGCCGCCGGCGAAACTTTGTCAGTGACTTTTGGCAACAGCGTTCAGGGCGCATTTACGTACAACGATCACCTTCAGATGTCAACGCTGCGCTATTTCAAGGGCTCCTCCGAGATTTTGAACCTTGGGTATGATTACACCACCGGGGTGCCCGGCAACAATGGGCAGATACAGAAGATGCATTACTACACCACGCCGGGCGTGGAAGACCAGACCAAGTCCGAGCAGTTCACCTATGACGGGTTAGGCCGGTTAAGCGCGGCGCAGACCGGGGTGGTCAACTCCACTTCTGGGGCAAAGACATGGAGCCTGCAGTGGACTTATGATCGTCTGGGAAATCGCCTGACCCAAACCATGGTCGGCGGTGATCCTACGCTCCCGGTCAGCCAACCGAACTTTATGATCGATCCCGCAACGAACCGTATTACCAACAGCGGGTATACTTACGATGCCGCGGGCAACATGACGCATGACGCCTCGGCAGCTTACGCATACGATGGCGCCAAGCGCCTCATTACTATAAACAGCACAGCCGCCGTGTACACATACTTCGGCCCCCAACGCGTCAAAAAGGTACTCGGTTCGACCACGACGCGGTATATCTACTCAGGAAGCAAACCAATCGCCGAATACACAGGCACCACCACTCCCACGCTGAGTGCGGAATATATTTATGCTGGCTCTCAGTTGCTGGTGACGATAGCCGGAAGCACAACCACATATCATCATCCAGATCATCTGTCCAATAGAGCGGAGACTAACTCTTCGGGAACGCGGACGCGTACTTTCGGCCACTTGCCCTATGGGGAGACTTGGTATGAGACCACCCCAGTTGACAAGTGGAAATTTACGAGCTATGAGCGCGACTCTGGAACGGGGGAAACCGGTCTCGATTACGCCTCTTTCCGGTACTACGCCTCGAGTCAGGGCAGGTTCATTACTGCCGATCTACTCCCAGGGAATCGGAGATCTCCCCAATCGCTCAACCGCTATGCTTACGCTGGCAATGATCCAGTGAACTTTAACGATCCATTTGGGCTGTGTACAGGCTACATCGGAGACGATGAAAATGGAGACCCAGTCTTCGGCGAGGTGCCCTGCACGGTAAAATCTGGAGAGGATGACGGCAGTGATGGAGGTGGCGGAGGAAGCGGCGGTGGTGGCGATGAGGGGGGGCCTCCCGGAGATCCTTGTGGTGGCCAGCCATGCGGTGATGGCGGAGGAGGGGGAGGCGGCGGCGGAAGCGGTAATGGAAATAATCAACCACCCAAGAAAGATGACTGCCATGCGTTTGCCGATATGGTCGATAAGATCGCTAACGACAGCGGTAATGCAAAACAATTTATGGATAAGATGGCAAGCACTTTCACCGGAGCTAAGGATAGCAGCGTTGATGCAATGCGCGCCGGTGCTAATAAAGCTGCCCCTGCGGCAACAAGTGGCTTTAAAGACTCAGGTTTCCAGCCCCAATTTCAGGATGGAAGCAATCAGGTGAGACATTTTACAGGCGGATTAGTCGCTGGCTACGACCTGGGATATCTTCCTGCATTGGTGCTTATGAATCATCGGGAAGTAGAGGGCAAAGATGATCCAGACATTGCTCTCAATGGGCAATCAACTTATGCCGGTGGTATGATTGCCAACGGAGGGCTGCCACCAGAATTGCAGGATAAGGTTAGTTCATCCACAATGGATTACCACGATCTTGCGAACTTTATCCGTGACAAGATCTGCAACCATTGAGATTGCGGCACGCAGGAGTCATAACCGTGACCAAGACACTAAATGCTAGATACATTTCGGGCATAGCTGCACTACTCGTTTTGGTTGTTTGTATAGGGGCTTGGCAAAATGCGAATGTGCCAAAACCTGATTCGCATGTTCGACAGATATACCAGGCCCTTGACCCTTACAACGTCACCGACGGTTCACAATTCTGGATTCGAGTAACGGAACATCCGGAGGAAGAGAGTCAAGCATTCGTCGCAGGTTCCTATTATTTCTTCGAGAGCGGACGCTCAGATAAAGGGCCGTGGACCAATGTCATGACGGTTCATCTGGACGATCCTGATCCTATCCCCAGCGGAAACGTGCGATTTGTAAACGACAAAGTTGCGTATGTATTCCTTTATGACAAACTAGCAGTGACTGTTGACAGAGGCCTTTCGTGGTCCTTGTGGGGTTTAGGAAAAACGAATCCCGAATGGAGACCTAAAAGAGCTATCATTCGGGATGTCACTCTCTCCGCAGATGGTAGCGGAACAATGACAATAGACGTATTTGCCTCCGGGGCGAGGATTACGCTCCATACGCACGATTTTGGCAAGAGCTGGGCTCGAGAATAGGCGCGAAGCGGCTCGATTGGCCTCCTGCCTTCGCTCTTTCGATCAGACCAAGAGCGCTGCGCAAAAACGCATCTTTCGGCAGACTTGCTTTGTCTACAGATCCTTCGGCTTCGCTCAGGATTTCGCTGGGCAGCTCAGACGATCACCCCATCACGGCAAAACCGCCGCGCTGGGGACCCCGACGGACGCAGCCAGACCAGCTCAAGATGTACTATTTCGCGCTTGAATCGGTTGGCGGAATCGGCTAGGATGTGGCATCCAACCCATTTACCAAGTAGTAAAAACCCTGATAGCTCGTGCAGGTTGAATATTCTGGGATGCGTGAGTAATCGGCCTGGGACCAACCCTACGCCAAAGTGGGATGACCTGGGCAATAACATCGTTGGCTAACCTGAAATCTCACAGTGCCGGTTAATGGGTAGTGGGCTTTGATTAAAGGAGAGACTTTAGTTCGATGGCAAGGGCCTTTGATTTTTTTCCGGCCTGAACAATTTTATTAACAATGGAGTTTCGCATAGGGAAGTGCTGCTTGATTTGATACTGCGAGATTAGTGCCTGAATCTTTGCTGCTTCTGTTGGAGTGACCTTTCTTGCATCACCGAAGCTGACGTAGCATTTTTCTGTAATCCATTGGTGTTCGCCCACATTCATTTCGCAATCTTTTCCAGCCCGGAAAACATTTTTAGTCAAATTTACGATTACGAAGACGCCATTATTTTTGGCAGGGTCGGATATCACGACCCAGAGGTGACTACCTTCGCCGAACAAGAATGTATCGCCAACTTGCACGGCCATAGCGGTCTACCGTGCGCCAAGCAGATAATTCATTAGCCGGATTTCGTCGTTTTCTTCCTCAATCCGGCTAATCTCTTCTTCGCTCTTGTTTGCAATCCGCAGAATTGTACTAGGATCGATTGGAACGGAGCTGTTTCCAGGGTCTTGCCACTCTGGACAGTGTTTGTGTAGCCAGTTCGGAATGCTGCCGCGAATCGCATCGATTGTCTTTGCCGCTTCCTCCAGGACTTGTGTTTCTCGTTCCGACAAGACGCCCTTGTTAGCATGTTTTCGAATCGCTATGGTGTAAGGATTCCTTCGAACGATCACATCATCCCAGATAATTTGATCTGATTCTTCTCCTTTGCCCTTCATCAGGTCATAGATGCGGCTGACAATAGGGCCTTTTTCGAGAGAAGCCAATTTGTCACCGGTAATGGACTTGCCCCATTGGATGAGTGCTGTTCGGTCAGCGAAATATAATTTCTTGATAAGGCAAAACATGTCATCCTTGCCGCCCTTTCGCTCGATCACATATGCGGTTGCGGCAATCGCTTTGTCGATGTCGAAATCAAGGAGCATTTTTGTTTCGCCTTTCTTTCTCATTGTATCATGCTCGCTGTTTTATCGTATCAAAATTTACTTTTAGGCCGCCTCTTTATTTTCATACAGTTCCCAAAGGGCCACTAGGCCCTTTGCATCTTAGGCCCCCTCCGCTTGCGGTATCGAAGCACCAGCATCTCAGAACGCTTCTTCCGCTGGAAGTGAATCCTTGCCAGTCAGAGCAGAGTAAGTGAGTCTCTTTCCGGCGATCTGTGAAGCAGCATTTCAAAACGCTCACCATCGTTTACTGGCTTTTCTTTGTTGCCGCGATTATTGATAACGAAAACATTGTTCATCTAAATACCGAAACAGATGGAACGGTTCGACAGCAACGTATGTTCCTTTGAGTCCCCGCTTCAAAAGACCCCAGAAATTTTCCAGACTCGTTAGTGTGCACTTGTCCGTTAACGTAGCATTCAGCGTGATCGACAATCTCATGGATGTACTCTTTGTCTAGTCCCCAATAAGAGTGGAAATCATCGGTATGACAGGCGAGAGCCAAGTTCAACATTTTCCTTCACCATAGCGTGAAAGGTGCTTTTGTCGCGATCTGGAATTACCTGAGTCCTCACTTTGCGAGTATCACGCTCAAAGAATCCCGCAACGATGGCTTTATTGGACATACCCTTGCCATATCCCGGCGCGCTGGCTCTTACTCTCTTGTGCTTTGTGCATGAATCGCGCTTTGCCGCCGATGAAGGTTTCATCCACTTCAACATGGCCGCCACTTCCACCAAATTTCATGATGGAACCGTTCTGCATGGCAAGCCGGATTCTGTGAAGCATGAACCATGCTGACCTTTGCGTAACGCCTATAGCGCGGTGAATCTCGTAAGAGCTAACGCCATTTTTGCAATTGGCAATCATCCACATTGCAAGCAGCCATTTGTCCAGGTCCAAGTGGAGAATCTTCAAAGATGGTTCCGAGCTTTACGGAAAACTGGCGGTTGACAGTCTTTGCATTTCCAGCGTTTTTGATTCTTGAGATACCAGTGCTCTTTGTAGCCACAGGCAGGGCATTCAGGGCCATTGGGCCAGCGCATAGACGCTACGGCATTAATGCAGGTTTGCTCATCGCTGTAAAAAAGGATTGCTTGCTGAAGGGTCTTAACGGATAATATTTGTGCGGTCGGCATTCGGGTCACTCCGTTTGCTGATTGGCCCCGCCGTCAGTTGACGCTGGCGACGGGGCGTTAAAGGTTAGGGTTTGTGGTTGATGTTGCTGGCGTTCTGCGTCACGGTGGAGGCATAAGCCGCTCCTTTCGTAGAGGCGCTGGCAGGATTTGAACCTGCGTATCCGGTGAGGAACCCCATTGCAAAGGGGGCGGGTTTAGCCACTTCCCTACAGCGCCCAATCAAAGAAAAAGGCCAGCCGCCCTGCTCTGCCAAGATTCGGGTTGCTGGCCCTAACTTCATAAGCTAACTTATATCACAAAAGAGTGCGTTAGCAAATATCTTTTTATCACCATAATTATCCAGTAAGACACTTGCATTAGCCGTTCGTCTAATGGTACTCTCTTCATGGGAGGAAATCAGATGGCAGCGAAACCCGAATCCTGGAAAGCGAAAGCGGAGGTCGATCTAAAGAGGGCCGACGCAGCAGAAAATAAGAGTGCGGAGCCTCCCAAGAAGCGCCACAGAAGCCCCAATTATCCCGCGGTGGGGCTGAAGGAGGCTTTGGAGAAAACAAAGAAATTCTACGATTTAGACGGGAAGGCTGGGGCACCCGCCGAGACAGCGGCGAAGCATATAGGGTTTGCTTCGGCGCATGGACAGGCATTAAGCGTTCTAGCCGCTCTAAAAAGCTTCGGACTTTTAGAGGATAAATCTGGGCGGGTTGTCCCGACTCAGAGGGCTGTGGAGTTGCTGCATTTGCCTCCCGACGACCCTAGAAGAATTGAGGCACTCCAATCTGCGGCTTTGGCCCCTGCAATTTACCGTCAATTGATTCAACAGTCTAGGGATACTGGTTTGCCTAGTGACGACACCTTAAAGGCTGAACTAGTGGCCTACAAAGGCTTCAATCCTAATGCAGTTGAGGAGTTCGTAAAGGGCTTCAATGAGACACTGGAATTCGCTGGTTTATCTGATTTGTCTGTGTTAGAGTTTGAATCTGAAATGAGCATCCAAGAACAAGAACCCGAGGTTCAGACTAGAGTTAAGAGTCCGAATGCGCCTGTGCCCCGTGGCTTTGTCCGCATCGAAGACGCTTTGAAAGCGCGAACGTCTTTTAGTCCCTCAATCCCTCCGGCAGATGGCAACGCTTGGACTTGGACGCTGTCGATACCCCGCAACGTGAGGGCAGACCTGCGTATCGCTGGCGACGTGACCAAGGCTGATATTACGCGCCTCAAACAGCAGATCGAATTTCTTGAGAAGAGCTTCGATGAGGAAAGTGAGGAACAGCAGTAATGAGCTGGATTGAAGATGAAGCAGAACGAGTAAAAGCAGAGCAGAAAGTCCGTAACCTAGAGCGAGAATATGATGCAAAAGTTCTTGGGCTGATTAATGGCGCTGCACCGAACCTCTTTTTGCAGGTGATGAATGAAGCGCAGACAGCATCTTCGGCTTTTCAATGAGAGACTATCAGGCGACAAGCAGAACCATATTGAATATCAGAGGACGGGAGACTTATCGTTCCGTCTACACAAAAGCCAATATCCAGCTGTACTGGTAGAAGTAGAATTTGATCGAGATGCGCGAGAAATTAAGATCGAGGTTACGGAAACGTTTAGCCCGCGTGATCGCTCCCGCAAGGTAAGCGAGCCGTCCTTGACGTTCGCATACGAAGCCAGTGCCCAACAAGTAGGGATTCGCCTAGGGGAGATTCCGCTTACAGTTGAAACGGCGACCAAGAAAATATTTGACCCCATTTTACACATGGCATACTAGAGAAGCGCATCAAACCCGCCAGCAATGGCGGGTTCACTTTTTCAGCTCAGGTTAGCCAACGATGTTATTGCCGATGACCTGGGATACAGGGGGAGGGGGTAGGGGAGGGTGCGGATAGTAACTAGAAGGTAAATTATGGGAAATGAGAATCGGGTGATCTGGTGATCGCGCGTGATCGGGAGATCGGAAAGGCAAAACCTTACCACTGATGAACACAGATGACGCTGATCAGAAAAGACAGATCGGAAAGAGTCAGGCAGAAAAAGCTACGCAGAAAAGGCTAGGCAGAAGAAGCCGGGCAGAAAAGCTGGGCAAACAAGTTCGGCGCGCGGATCAGGCTATCCCCAGTTCTCAGCAGTCTCTAGTCGAATCATGTTAGGGCCAACGCCACTGGATTTTTTGCGGGTGGCGGCGAAGCGGTAGGCTTCGTCGTATTGCTGTCCGACGGCGGCGGAGTTGCGCGTTTCATAGATGAACATACGGCCGGCAGCGCCGAGAGCGGCGCGAAAATCCGGTTTGCGTCCGACGAAGGCCATGCGATAGCCGAGATCGCGCGGGTTGTCGGCTTCAAACCACAGGCAGCCGCGGCCTTCAGGGCTGGCGTCGCGATTGCGCGGGACGTCGGCGGCGAGCAGGGTTTTGCCCTGCCACAGGCTTTTCAGGCAGATTTCATTGGGCTGTCGAGCGGCAACGGGATCGGCGGGAAGTTCACCCATGGCGACGACAACATGCGCGCTCTCCATGGTTGCAGGGACGTCAAACTGGTGGACCAACGCTACGTGCGGCGAAATTCCCAGGCGTGCGGCATGTTCATTGATGGCGCGCCGCGCGGTTTCCGGCGCTTCCAGCAGCAGATTGAACTGCGGCAGTTCATTGGAAGCCAGAGCAAAGCCTTCCAGCACGGAAATGGCGGCGGGCGAAAGCTGCTCCTGCAGAGCGAACTGCGGAACGAAGAATGAGACTGAATCAGGCGCGAAGCCGAAGCGTCGAGTAAGGAAGTCGATGTCCTGGGAAAGCGCGGGAGGTTCGTTGTCTTCGCTGATAGGTTCAGGAACAAGAAAGACCGCGTCTGGCGGCGCACCACGTTCCAGCGCTGCTTCTTTCAGACCGAGCGAGTGCACGATCACGGCAGCGGCGCGAGAAAGGACAAACTGTTCAGCCACGCGAAAGGAGCGTCCCATCCAGCTGCCGGATTCACACAGACCGGCGGAGATGGCCATTTCTTCAATGCAGGCGCCCAGGTCATATACCACGCAGCTACAGCTTCGCACGGCTGCCATGCCCGCGGCAAAGCAATGCGCGTGGACAAGATCAGAGGTAGTTTCAGGAGCGCAGTCGAGCAGGGATTTGCGCCAGTTGCGTACGTCCTGCCAGGAGCGGAGAAGCGAGAGCGAGCGCGGCTTGTCCTGATTGGCGCCAGAAAGATAAAGTTCGGCAGCGCCGGCGCCCTGCGGCGTAACTATAAACGGACGCATGCCCACGGCGACTTGTCCTTCCACCACGGGCAGAACGTCGCGGGCATATTCACAGGCATGGATCACGCGCCAGACTTTGGGTCGGCCGACGCGGGGCACAGTGCTCGCGCCTTCGGATTGTCCGCGCTGTTGCGCCAAAGGAAAAGTTGAATTCATAAAGGACTATGAGACTACACGACCCTGCTTACGGGACAGCTCGGAATAACAAATCACGCGGTTACGACCTTCATGCTTGGCGGAATAGAGCGCGGCGTCGGCAAATTCAATCAGGTCGCGCTTGAACTGTGCGTCGGTATCGTACACTGCGACGCCGATACTAATGGTGAGATGTTGGACGGAATGCGGTGAGCCGGCAAAAAACTTAGCCTGGTCCACCGCGCGCCGCAGGCGCTGGGCCACAAAGACGGCGCCGGTTTCCGTAGTTTCCGGCAGGATGATCACAAATTCCTCGCCGCCGTAGCGGGCCACAGTATCTACTTCACGCATGTCTTTCATCAGAATGGAGGTAACGTCGCGCAATAGCTGATCGCCTACGTGATGGCCAAAGGTATCATTCAATACCTTGAAATGGTCGATATCTATCATTAACAAGGCAAATTTCTGTTGCTTACGTTCAGCGCGTTTGAATTCTAGTTCCAGTTGTTGTTCAAAGTAGCCACGCGTGCGCAGGCCGGTAAGATAATCGGTAAAAGCAAAGCGGAGCAGACCTTCATTAGCATATTCACGCGTTAGTAGATTTTCCGCAACTAGAGATAGGATCCATAGAAGCTGTGCATCTTCCTTGGTAAAGCATTTGTCGCCAGCACGGAAAAGCTGTAACGATCCCATCACGCGGTTGCTGACAAACAGCGGCACCACCAGGGCGGAGGTCGCGCTTAGCCCTTGCATCAGCGCGTCTGACTGGGAATTGTGGCCGCGTTCCACCAGCAAAGGACGGCCATATTTGATCGCCCAGAAATTCAGAATGTTACCGGTGGCAATCTCCTCGCCGGCCTTATTTTCCACGTTGCGCGCGATACGCAGTTCCATCAGTTCGCGGCCTTCATCCCAGAAATACACCATGGCTTTGTCGAATGCGGCCATGTCAGCGGTCATATCGCAAAGCAGATTCAGTGTGGCGTCCAGTTGCATCTGCAGACCGGTGAGCATACTCATGCGCAGAATGACGTTTACATCCTCCCAGCGCTTCTGGATGGTTTCCGGCCGTAGTTCTGAAAACACCTCGACGACAAATCTCTCAGGTGGGGATGAGCCGGGATCAGCGAATTCAGGGGACGGCATTGGGAGCATATTCCTGGGAGAACTCATGGCGGCAGGCCTAACCAGCCTCTTGTGAGATGCCATTGGATGCTTTAGGGAAACTTACGGAAGTGCTCTGTTTTTTTACCTGCCAATGGCCAAATGTACAGGGCAGGTTTCGGCGGATGGCAGGAAAGACCATCCCATTATGGAGCTATTGAACCAATGAACGGAACGTTGATACATCTTTAGGATCGGTTAGTTGCACAAAATTAGCCAATTCTTGGCATTGCTCGATTCCCAACAGCTTCTTGGCCGACGACGTGCATTATCAGTGGCTTACCGGAGGACGAACGATGGCATTAAGCCAAAAGGAACTGATCCAGGAGTTAAAGCACGAAATCTACAGCCCGTTGTCGGCCATTCGCAATGCGCTGTACCTTGCGGCCATCCGAAGTCGTGATACGGAAGTCTTGCGCCATCTGGAACTCGCGGATGCTGAAACTTCACGCGTCGATGATATTTACAAACGCAAATCAAATCGATGAAAAGAAACGGCTTCAGATCATTATCGCGTTCCTGGACGCAGCTACCGCCGCTTAAGGTTTACCATTTCGGAGCAGGAACTCACGATTTCTTGCATTTTCGTGCACAGTCTCTGTTGCATTTATTTCAGACTCAGCTTAGGATACGTTTAAGCGCTGGAAAACCCGCTGGCGCTGAAAAACAGCTCTTCGCAGTAAAACTTCGCCCATTTAGTTAACATTCACGCCCGGCCCACTAACGTTTTTCCGACAGGAGAAGCTCCCTCATGGCATGGTACGCGTACTGCATCGTTGAGCAACAATCAGTTCAAGGTGGTATTCGCGCTCGTCGCCCCGTTCCCGTAGAAGGCCTTAAAGGTATAGCAGACGCCCAGATATTCGCGTACCCCAGCGGCGATTTTTCCGTCCTGGTAAGCGAATACATTCCCACAGGCGATCTCGGTCAGAAAGCCCTGCTCCAGCATGCGCATGTGGTTAGCGAATGCTTCAAGCGCACCACGGTTCTACCGTTCCGTTTCGGCACGGTCTTCGATACCGATGACGCGCTGCGCCGCGCCGTTCGCATCAATCGCAAGGGCTTCACGGAGAGCGTGACCAAGCTGAAGGGCAAGGCAGAAATGCATTTGAAACTTCTGATTAAAGACGGTTCATTGCGTGAGGCGCATGGAAGAGATCGAACTTCCAGCAACTGTTGGCAGTGAGTATCTAAGCAAGCTGCGGGAAAAGGCGGTGCGACAACGGGAGCGCCAGACCAAAGCGCGTGCACTATCCGTCCAGGTCCACAAGATTTTCTCGCCGCTCGACCAGGATGTCTGTTGCCGCAAAGTCGATTCCGGCGGAATGTTAATTGATATTGCCCACCTGATTGATCACAAAAAAGTTGAAAAATACCAGAACCGATATCAGATGGCTACCCGGCATCTGCCCGGGATTGAAGTAGTTATGAGCGGTCCGTGGCCGCCCTACCACTTTATTTCAGGGAAACGCTCCTCCTAATCGGGTTCCAAGACAAGTTTCGGAGATCAGAATCAAAAGGTTGAAAGCTCTGGCTTTCAACCCTTTTTCTGCTCCAAAAGCCACTCGCAAAGGCCCTAGTTAGGCATCTAAATACCCGAAAATGGAATCAGAGTACAATGTCGAGGGGCGCTCATCGCCCCTGGTGGATGTCCCCGTTCCAGTTTTTTGCCGTTGAGGCTTTCCATTCAGAAGGCGGAATGTTTACCGCCGGGAGCATGAATGAACCCCAAGACCCGTGTGCTGATCGTGGACGATGACGTGGCTATGGCCAAGTATCTGGCTGCGCATCTGTCCCGCCGCAACTTCGAAGTTACGGTCGCCTCCAGCGAACAAGAGGCTTTGCGGATCTTTCGCTCCTTCGATCCTGTGCTGGTGCTGGTGGAAACATCCATGGACGGCGAAGCCGGCAACGAGACGCTCCAGCGCCTGAAGCAGATCAAGCCCACGGTTTCCATCATGGTCCTTTCCTCCATCAAGGACCCGGAATTGATTTTCAGGGCGTCCAAGCTTGGCGCCGACGACTACATCACCAAGCCTGTCGATCCTAAAGATCTCGATATCCGCATCGGCAAAGTTCTGGACAACCAGCGTCTTTTTACTGAGGTCACGCAACTGCGCGAGCAGGTACGCCGCCAGAGCGACTTCACCATGCTCTTTGGCACCAGCCCAAAAATGATGGAAGTGAAGATGACCATTGAGCAGGTAGCCGACACCACGGCAACAGTGCTCATCCGCGGTGAAAGCGGTACCGGCAAAGAAGTGGTGGCGCGCATGGTTTACTCCGAGTCGTCGCGCTGCGAGAAACCGTTCGTCAAAGTCAACTGCGCCGCCATCCCGCATGAACTGCTAGAAAGCGAGCTCTTCGGCTATGAGGCCGGGGCTTTCACGGGCGCCAACCGGCAGAAGCTGGGCAAGTTCGAACAAGCCAACGGCGGCACTATTTTTCTCGATGAAATAAGCGAAATGCATCCTGCCCTTCAGGCCAAGCTGCTGCATGTGCTGCAAGACCACGAGTTTTCCCGCCTGGGCGGAAAGCGTGATGTACAGGTGGACGTACGAGTTCTGGCCGCGACCAACAAGCCGCTGGAGCGGGCCGTTGAAGAAGGCGTGTTCCGCGAAGATTTGTTCTATCGCCTGAACGTGGTCACCATCCATATTCCGCCGTTGCGCGAGCGTCGCGAAGAGATCCCGGTTTTTCTGAAATATTTCCTGGAAAAATACAGCGAACACTATGGCAAAAAACCGTCCATGTTCAGTGAGTTTGCGGTGAACAAGATGATGGAATATCCCTGGCCGGGAAATATCCGCGAGCTGGAAAACATGGTGAAGCGCTATGTGATCGTCGGGAATGAAGCGCAGATCATCCGGGAGTTGGCCACTCACAAACCGATCGTGACTTCATTCGGAGGGATGACCACACAGCCTGTCAATGCGCCGGCTGCCGTTCCAGCGTTGCAATCGAACAATGGCGTTGAAATTGAAATGCCGTCATTGCTTGAGATTGGGCGCCGTGCAGCCATGCAGGCTGAGCGGGAAGCGATCGAACGAGTTTTGGCACAAACTCGATGGAACCGTCGTCAGGCGGCCAAGATATTGAAGATCAGTTACAAAGCACTGCTCAATAAATTGAAAGCAATGGAGGAGCAGACAAAAACGCAACTTAAGCACGAGGAGGTCTAATAGTGGCATTCATGTACCACAAAAGAAAACTCTAATGCTCTCTTCCGTAAACGATGCCGACGGATTCTTTCTCTCTCACTTTTCCCGTAACAACAACAAAATAAAATACTTAATAAATTCCTTCTGGTCCATGTGTCTCCCTGAACTTCTTTGGTTTCCGAGTTGCTTATATAGAAAGCAAATAAAGAGGCACGTAAAACTAAAATGATTTCAACCCTCTTCCAAGAATTGAGACATCTTCAATCCGTGTGTCTTGGCGCAAGTCGGGACTACATCGTGCATCGCCTTCCCTGAGAGATTTTCCTTTCCCTTTCGCCTCTTTGCAAAGAAAAGAGCGGCCTGTGTACAGGCCGCTTTTTTTATTTCCCTGAAAAAGATTCCTTGCTCCGGATTGTGACAAATGGGGTCTTCAATGCATCTAATCGGGGTTCCGCAAACATTTGACGGTAATAAATATGGCGACTAAGATTAATCGTTTATCGAGAGACATGGACAAGAAGAAGCTGGAAGGCTTTAAAAAACGACTGGAAGAGCGCCAGCTGGCCCTGCGCAAAACCGTGAGCCGTACGGAAGAGGACGGCCGCGTCGCGGACCAGGACACTGCACAGGATATTGCTGACCGCGCGGCAAGCTCTTACACCAAGGAGTTCCTGTTTGCGCAGAGCAATAACGATCGCCAGTTATTGGCGATGGTTGAGACCGCACTGCAACGTATCCGTGAGGGCGCTTTTGGCGAGTGCGTGAGCTGCGGGAATGAAATCAACGCGAAGCGACTGGAAGCCGTGCCCTGGACCCGCTATTGCATTGAATGCCAGGAAAAGCTGGAAAAAGGCCAATTGGAAGAGGCCCACGACTAGCAATTTTAATCAGCTAAACATGAAAAGGAGATGCTCTAAAGCATCTCCTTTTTTATTGCAGATCTTGTTTTAGTAAAGATTAAACGCCACTTCAATGTTCATCTCAACGGCAACATTCCGGCCGTCCTTCTTGGAAGGATCGAATTTCCAGGTTTTCACGCCCTCAATGGCTTTTTCATCCAGGCCCATGCCCAGGGAACGAACCACGCGCGGGTTGTGCACGCGTCCGTCAGTGCCCACTACAATATTCAGCACCACAACACCCTGATATTTGGCCTTGCGGGCTTCTTCAGAAAACTCAGGTTCGGGTGTAAAGATAGGGCGCGGCGCGCTTACGCCTTCACCCACGTGAAAGATCCCGGGGCCAACGCCAGGGCCACCATGTCCTGAGCCAACACCGCCGCCACTTCCGCTGCCAATGCCGCCGCCCACGCCCACGCCGTTTGAAGGCGTCATCAACTTGGAGAGCGGGTCTCCCATCTGAACGTTCGCGGGAGGTTTTATATCGGCAACCACGGTTGGTTCCATCATCAATTTACTTTTTTGCTGCGGTAATACCGTGGGTGGAGTGAATTGTTGTTTAGCCGCTTTCGGAGGCACACCGGTAGACGCTTTTAGTTTGCTGGCATCGCCGCCGCCGCCGCCGCTGGGGCCGCCTTTGCCCACTTTCATCGGAACATAGGGCGCAAGTTCCACGGAATTTGCCGTGGTAGGCGGAATGATCTTTGCCGGAACCGTTAAATGCAGCAGCCACAACATCAACCCGATGCCTGCCGTATGCGTCACAAATGACAACAGGAAATTTTCCGGGCGCTGCTGATAGGTGCCATACCCGACTCCCAGCATTGTGGGCATAACAGAGGTATTCAGGGGCTGCTCTTTGGCGAACTTCACTACTGACTGGGGCGACTCAGGGTCACCGGCGGCTGGGTTTTCCGGATTCGGATTTTTCGGGTCAGGCGAAGACATAATAAAGTTTATCTAGTATAGACTCCACGCGGCTATAAAAGTTTCACTTTGGTATTGAGGCTAAAGTCAGTGTATCTAATTCCTCACCGTGCAACAACTTAACGATGGAACAGGGAGCCAAAAAAGCCCTTAACCCGCCCTACAAAGCCCTTCTTTTCCTTCTTCGGCTTCTCCTCAATCTTGGGAGTATTCGCGCTTGCTGTTAAAGACACGTCTGGCTGTTTGTCTGTAAGAACGACCGGATCGACCTTTTCTTGCACAAAATAAACGTTTGGTAACGACGAAAATTGCACTTTTGCCACCGAATATGGCCGCCCCGTCGCTGGCCGGGCACTGAACACGAAAGGTGTGTCAACCTGCACGTGGACCTGTCCTGGCTTATCGGGCGGCAGGGGTGATGTAGTCTCATTGCTGGCGACGGCTATCCGCTCCGTTGGCTTTGGCGTCTCATCTCTGGGCGTGGGGGCGGGCTGCGCATCTGCTCGAACCATTGGCGCTGCTGGCGGACAGCCGCATTCACCGGTGAGTGTCGTTTTTGCATCCAGCTTCCCGCCTCGGAATACCATCGTCTGGTCCGGTCCGGCCTTGTAGATGCCGGTTCCCAGCAGCTCTGAGAACGTAACTCCAGAGGTGTTGCCTGGCAGAGGTTTCACGCATGTGTCGCCCTTTTTGTTCACTCCCAGCGCGAAATGAAAAGTGCCCGGTCCAACCAGCGTCACGTTGAAGTCTGGCGTCATCAGCACGTCCGCTGCCTGCTGGTTCAACTGGTAATCGATTTCCAGGGTGCCTGCGCCTGTAGCCAGCATAAGTCCCTGCCCGCTTGAGGTCACGTTTAAGCCGCTGTGCGGGCAAATGCGCACCTGTCCGCCGCGAACGAGCTTGAGGGTGGCCGGAGCAATTCCCGCCGACAATTCAGAACCGGAGTACACACTCATTCCCGAGCCAGCCAGCTGCATTGAACTGGAACTGCTTGCGTCTGACGCAAACAACTCGCCCACTGTCGGCACGGTCTGCGCAAATGCCGGCGCCGCAAGCAACAAAGACGCAGCCCATACGTGCCGCACAGTTCTTTTCAGGATTGAGGACAGGTAGATTGTCAGAACGCGTTACTCCTTACCCACGAAATCGTACTCATCGATTGCTATGGCAAGACCTTGTTCCTGTGCTGCCTTGTCGACCCTGAGTATCTTTCCCGTACATCGCACGCGGATAGACTCAGCGAGGGTTATTTCCGGCGGTAGCGTCATCACGAATTCAATGAGCCCGCCGACAGCGACATCGGTATCCAGATACATGAAGACCCCGCGCGAGCTCACGTCGCGCGTGTGCCCGGCCAATCCCTGCCTGCCGTTATCCAGAAATTTTACTGAGACCGGCAAATTGAGCGAAAACCGCCGGGTGGTTCTTTTTTCCGGCTGTGGTTGCGCCATGGAGGGCCTCCAACTGTTTGTGGACCGTTGGCCCCGATTTTAGCCTAAGTAGCTGGATTTTTGCTGGATATTTCTGCCCGCGAAACGATTCTGGCCGCTTGCGAAAACCTCTGAAACAGAGAGGAAAGGAGGCAACAGATGATCCAAAAGTTTAGCGACTTTCATGTTTGTGAGAAAAGTATTTTGCGTAATCCAACTAATCCAATCCCACCGATCTGTGCTCATCCTTGTTGATCCGTGGTAGGGTTTTGCCTTTGTCCGATCTCCTCTGCTTCCTCTGTTCCTCTGTGTTTCAAAGGTTTTGCTTCACAAGGACAGAAAATTCTGCAACAACAACCGCCCAGACTCCGTCAGCACGCTCTCCGGATGAAACTGCACGCCTTCAATGGGGAAGCGGCGGTGGCGCAGGCCCATAATCACGCGCGTGCCATCGGCTTCATGCGTCTCCGCGCTGATTTCGAGTTCACCGGGCAGGTTTTCCTCAGCCACAATCAATGAATGGTAGCGGGTCGCCGTCATGGGTTGTGGCACGTTCTGGAACAGCGTCTTCCCGTCATGTTGTATACGGCTCGTCTTGCCGTGCATGAGCTGACGCGCCCGAACCACGTTGCCGCCGAAGGCCGCTCCGATCGCCTGATGCCCCAGACACACACCAAGGATGGGCCGCTTGCCGGCAAAGTGCTTGATCAGATCAATGCTGATGCCCGCTTTCTGCGGAGTGCATGGCCCCGGTGAAATAACGATGTGGTCGGGCTGCATGGCTTCCACTTCAAGCGGCGTGATTTGATCATTACGCCGTACCTCAACCGTCTGACCCAGCTCACCCAGATACTGGACCAGGTTGTAGGTAAAGGAATCGTAGTTGTCGAGAACGAATACCATGCTATGCGGTAGCTATCAGTTTAGCCGATGAGGGAATTGCCAGAACTGCCAAAACTGCCAAAACCGCCAAAACCGCCGAAATTGAAACGGTAGCGATCCATGATCGTGGACCAGAATCGGGGATCAGACTCGATTGCCATAGCAAGCTTTGGGTTTCAATTTTGGCAGTGTTTGGCAATTCCGGCGATATTGGCAATTCCCGCTATGGTAGCCTTTTCCTGATGTTGCACATCGCCAACGGAGAGTCTGTTACCGGCACCTTCCGGCAAGTCAGGTTTCCGGGGACATATATTGCCTGGAATGATCCCTTGCATGACGGTCCTGTGCCGCACACCCAGACACTGAGCGAACTGTCTGACGTTCGCGCTGAGGCGCTCGCCGGCTTCGGCTGGGGCAACCATGAAAAACTCCGCGCCGATTTCGCCAACCGCGACCGGACGCTTCAGGATTTCCGCAAACACCAGGATGTTGTGCTGTGGTTCGAGCATGATCTTTACGATCAGTTACAGCTTCTCCAGTTGCTGGACTGGTTTGAGCAGCAGGACCTTGAGGGGATCAATCTCGACCTGGTTCAAATCGATTCGTACCCAGGCGTGCGGCCTTTTTATGGCCTGGGGCAGCTGAGTGGCACACAACTGGCCCGGCTGTTTCCCATGCGCAAACGCGTAACCCATACCCAGCGAAGCATCGCCACCGAGACATGGCGCGCCTTCCGCGCAAAAGATCCCACGGACCTGCTTGCCATCTCGCAACAAAAGCTCGATGAGATGCCATTCCTTGCGGCAGCGCTCGTGCGTTTTCTTGAAGAGTACCCGGGGACCGCCGATGGGCTCTCCCGGACGGAGCGACAGCTCTTGCAGGCTACGGCTGCAGGCAAGCGCAAGAAGGCGGATATTTATATGGAGTCGCGCAAGCAGGAAGATGTTCCCTGGGGAGATCTCTCAGTCTATCTACGGCTGGCCTGGCTCGGTGCGGGGCCGAATCCCGCGCTTGTTGAAGCGCCAAAGAACGAATTCACCGTCACTGATGCCGGGCGCCAGTTGCTGGAAGGCAAAGCCGACTGGATCAAGTTGCAAGGTAACGTCAATCGCTGGCTTGGCGGCGTGCACCTCACCGGGGAGCAGCCGCAGTGGCGCTGGGAAGCGGACAAGAAGACGTTAATCGCGGTCTGAAATACTTCTTCGTTTTACTTGAAGTGAATCGTCTTGGAAACGTCGTTAAAGATTACGACGGCAGCAAACAAGACCAGGAAGACGAACGCTGCCTGATATACGCGTTCTTTTATTTCCTGCTTGATGTCTCTGCGCATCACCGATTCCACCAGCAGCATCAGCACCAGTCCGCCATCCAGGATGGGAATAGGCAGCATGTTAAAGATGGCCAGATTCAGGCTGATCAACGCCATGAACTGAAGCAGCACTACAAAGCCGGCCTGCGCGGCTCGTCCAGACTCCTGCATGATCATTACCGGCCCGCCGAATTGCTTCAAGGTGCCTTTCACAGTGAACAACTGTCCCAGCAGCCGGAAGATCAAAGACGAATTTTTCTTGCAATCTTCGGTGGCTGCACTCAGGGCGGCGGTAAAAGGAAGTCTTTCCGTGCGGAAATCCGTGGGAATGTTTACGCCGATCCGATAGGCATCTGGATCCCGGCCGCCACTCGGCAATAATTCCGGTGTTACGGTAAGATCGCGCGTCTCGCCGTTTCTGCTGATGGTGATTGAGATGGGTGCGTTTTTGGTCTTTTTCAATACGGAAACCAATCCCACGCCATTGCCGGAATGTACATGGATTCCGTTGACGGCAACAATCTCGTCGCCCGCCTGAATGCCCGCCTTGTACGCGGGCGTTCCCGGCTCCACTTTGCTTACTATGGACGGCCCATCAGGAACCAGTCCCAGTTCGCCGAGGATATCCCCACCATCGTCCTTTTCCGGGACACGAGGTGTTAGTGACAGGTGAAGATCTTGTGTTCCGCGGTGCACGTCCATTACAAGATTCTGGTTCATGTTGCCAAAGATCTTGTAGCGCACGTCGTCCCAGGTGGGATTTTGTTTGTCCTGTATCGCCGCGATCTGATCGCCTGCCTGAAAACCGGCTTTCTGTGCAGGTGAATCATCCATCACCCAGCCCAGCACCGCCGGTTTATCAAGGTACGCGGGGTACTCATGGCGGAACATGAATACGCCGGTGAGCACCGCCACCGCCAGAATGATGTTCATCGCCGGTCCGGCGATCGCCACCAGAAAGCGCTGCCAGCGCGGATGACTCATAAACTCGCCAGGATCGCCGGATCGCGCCTCCATGGGATTTTCGCCGGCCATCTTCACGTAGCCGCCCAAGGGCAGAAGGCTGATGCGGTAATCGGTATCGCCGCGGCGGAAGCCGACCAGGCGCTTGCCAAAGCCGAGGCTGAAGACTTCAACCCGGACCTTGAACAGCTTGGCTACAGCATAGTGGCCGAACTCATGGACAAACACCAGAATGCCCAATACAAAGATAAAAGCTGCGATATTAAGCGGTAATGACTGCATATGAAGGTAGATTCGATATTGTAACTTTAAAGCGTAGCAGCCCGCTACCGTGCCACCTGACGCGGCAATTGCTCCTGCGCCAGGCTGCGGGCCTGGGCGTCAATGGCAAGTACCTCTTCTATAGATTCAGGATGGCGGTCCGGCGTTTCATTCATTGTGCGCTCCACCACCTTAGAGATATCGGTAAAACCGATCTCCCGCTTAAGGAAAGCCGCCACGGCGATCTCGTCGGCTGCGTTCAGGGCAATGGTCTTGGCGCCTCCGGCAGCAGCAGCTTCATAAGCCAGACGCAGGCACGGGAACTTGTCGGGGTCGGGCGGCGAAAAGTCCAGCCGCTTCAGGTCCAGTACATTGAAGCGCAGATCAGACGCGATGCGTTCAGGATAAGTGAGCGCATAAAGAATGGGCAGGCGCATGTCTGTGACGGAAAGCTGCGCCAGAATGCTGCCGTCATTGAACTCGACTAGAGAGTGAATAGTCGACTGCGGATGAACGATGACTTTTACGCGCTCTGGCGGCATATCAAACAGCCGACACGCTTCAATAACCTCAAATCCCTTGTTCATCAGCGTGGCCGAATCAATCGTGATGCGCTGGCCCATCTTCCACGTGGGATGGTTCAGCGCCTGCTCCACTGTGATCTTTTCGAAGTCAGATTTTGGCGTGTTCAAAAACGGTCCGCCGCTGGCCGTGAGCCACACGCGCTCAACTTCCTTCATTCGTCCGCCGCGCATGCACTGGTGCACCGCATTGTGCTCGCTATCAATCGGCAGCAGCGGCTTGCCCTGCCTGCGCGCTTCGGCGGTGATTAACTCCCCCGCGGCCACCAGGCATTCTTTATTGGCCAGTCCAACTTCTTTGCCTGCCTTCACAGCCTCATAGGTCGCTTTCAGTCCCGCCACTCCAACGATCGCGCTCACCACAAAATCAACTTCCGGATGCGTTGCAACGCGGACGGTTCCGGCCTGTCCATGAACAACTTCAATATCGCTAAAACCTTCAGTCTTGAGTTGCTTGCGAACTCTCTCTGCGTCCTGCTCTGAAGCGAGCGAAAGCACTTTGGGCTTCCACCGACGCGCATCGGCCAATGCGGCTTCAATGTTCGAGCCCGCGGCCATCGTCAGCAACTGGAATCGCTCAGGATTGTTTCCAATTACGTTGAGCGTGCTGCGGCCAATGGAGCCGGTAGAACCGAGGATGGCAATACGTTTCATGGTTGAGAAAGGATTCTCGATATAAAGGAAACCTGGTCAAATTCGCATAGTACCATAATACCGGAATTGCGAAGAGCAATCGCGTCAATGCGATCCAGTATGCCGCCGTGGCCCGGAATAGAGTGCCGGAGTCTTTGATTCCGCTCCGCGCTTCAAAGCCGACTCAAACAAGATCTCCCGAACTGGGCGGCGATATTAATCAGGAAGCCGAACGCGGCATGACATAGCGCCAGGGAGGCGCATCAAGCCTCGATAGTCGGTGTACAGAAGACTCTGACGAAGGAAGTGCGTGAAGCGCCACTAAAGTCGTCCCAATGGAATGTATGCACCGGAAGAGGACAACTGACAAGAACAGCTCCGACGGTTGACGCGATGGCGCCTTCCCACGTTTTCTTCGGACTGATTGTCTCGGCAAGTTTATGTCTTCCGAAGGCGCGTCCTATATAGTACGCAACAATGTCGCCGGACCATACCACGATGAGAATAGACAAACACCATGAAGCGGCCATTCTCGTGATGCCCTACCAGTGAGATTATCATCGCCAGGGTATAGGCCAGATAGAGCAAACCCGAAATGCGAAAATGCTGCACCCGGCAAAACCTCTCGCATTCTGCCAAACGAACATGCCAAATGATTAGTCAGGCAGTAGAGGCAGAAGCCCGCACGCCGGTTGCGTCAAGAGCCCAGCGTTCGAAACCATTCCGCAAAGTTCTCGTATGCCAAACGCAGTCATGCCATGAAGGCAGTGACCCAGGAAGTACAGCCCAATCGCCGACTTCAACAATGTAGGCGTGCAGCCTCATGGCTGGTACCGATACGCGATCTGCCCAAATATTCGTGGACAGCCAGCACGGCGATGCGCCCGACGAAGCCAGCTGCAAACAGCCAGTTTGGCGCCTTGAATACAATCACCAGCACCACTGGCACCAGTACCACTGCGGTAAGAACTCTCTTCATTTAATTGGAACTGCCCGGAGGAGGTTCGTTCAAGCCGCCATAACGCCGCTCACGCGATTGAAATTCCTTGATGGCTTCCAACAGATGCAGGCCGCTGAAGTCAGGCCACAGCGTCTTCGTCACGTAGATTTCCGCGTACGCCGCCTGCCACAGCAGGAAATTGCTCAGGCGCATTTCGCCACTGGTGCGGATAATCAAATCCAGCTCCGGCAGATTGCTGGTGTACATGTGGCGATTCAAGCTCTCTTCGTCGATCTTGAGATGGTCGAGCCCACCATTGCTCTGTGCCGCATTCACCATGGATTTGCAGGCGTCAACAATCTCTGAGCGCGATCCATAATTCAAGGCCAGGGTCATGACCATTCCGGTATGGTGGGCTGTCTGCTCTTTGGCCCAGGCCATACGCTCCTGCACTTCCTGCGGCAGCATGTGGCTGCGCCCGATAAACGACAGCCGGATGTTATTGCGGTGCATCAGCGGCAACTCATTCTTTAAGTAGCGATGCAGCAGCTTCATCAGGAAGTGTATTTCCGTCGCCGGGCGGCGGGTAAAGTTTTCTGCCGAAAAAGCATACAGCGTAAGCGCGGACAAGCCGATGTTGGAAGCTGTTGTAACCACATTGCGGACTGAGTCCACACCCCGGCGGTGGCCGGCAATACGCGGCAGGTGGCGGCGTTTGGCCCAGCGGCCGTTGCCGTCCATGATGATGGCGACATGTTTTGGGAACTGGTGAGGATCAAGCTGGCTATAGAGTTCAGCTTCCTTTCGGTCCAGCCCCGAAGGAATGGTTCGCAAAACGCCTCTCAATGCACTTCAACGCTAGCACAGCAGCTCTGGTCATGCAATTTCCGGGCTCAGAAGAATGAACACTGTCGTCAGTGCCTGCGACGAAAACACTCTGGCCCGATACCCTTACGGACTCTGGCAAGACTGTGGAAATTACTGTAAGCTGGTTTTGGAAGAACGCGGTGTCATATAGCATCGCAATCGCCAATGCAAGCCGGTAAAAATCAATTCGAGCCCGGAACGATGGTCCGTTTGGTCGCGCTGAGCTGCATTGTCCTCGCGTTGTTCATGGCAGGGCTGGAAGCTACGCATAGCCACTCTGATGCCGCGGTCGCAAGCAATTCTTCACCTTGTGTCATTTGCCTGTCCGTGCACGCCAAGGCGCCCGTTATAGCGGTGTACCTGCTGCTTGTCTTTCATTCTGTTGAAGCATTTACAGTCCCTTATGAAACGCAGGGCAAGAGCGCTATTTCTGAGCTCAGTCTCTTTATCCGTCCCCCTCCTGCTGCCTGATCCCAGGCCCGCATCAAAGCACCTAATTTCCGTTCGTGCCAGACTCGCTGCTTTCGATGCCGATGCTGCCAGCTTTCGCTTTTGGTAGCCCGATACCCCGGAGTTCATGCGTTAGATGAGGTCATTATGAAGCGTTCTTATATGGTGTTCTTCTTGATGCTGGCCAGCTTTGGAGCATCGGGCCAGCAACCGCAAGGCCAGGCATCCACCACGGATGACAAAGCTGCAATGGATCAACGGCTGCGCGATCTTGAAGATCGCATCGTAACGCTGGAGGGCGAAATCCGTCAGCTGAAGGCGCAAGGCCCGCAGCCAGGTCAGAGCCCTAGCGCTGCTGCCCCTGCCAATCCGCCTGCGGCGGCACCTCAAACTCAAGTAGCGGCGGCTGAAGGCGCTGCTGGCGCGGCCACGCAATCGGATAACGTCCGACTGGGCGGAGCCGGCGGAGCGGCCTCCAAAGCGTTGAATCCTGACATCAGCGTAATCGGCGATTTCATCTCGGGCTTGGGCCATAACCCCGTCAATCCCACGCCGACGTTCCAGATGCATGAATCCGAAGTAGGCCTGCAAGCGATTATCGATCCCTACGCGCGCGGTGACTTCTTCATCTCCTTTGGTGAAACGGGTGTCAATCTGGAGGAAGGTTACATCACCTTCACAGCATTGCCGGCTGGCTTTGTCGCCAGGGGAGGCAAGATGCGCGCGGCTTTCGGCAAGGTGAACACGCTGCACAATCACGTGCTGCCCTGGGTGGACCGTCCGCTGGTATCGCAAAACCTTGTGGGCGGCGAAGACGGAATCAATGATGCCGGATTCTCCGTTCAGCATATTATTCCCGCGCCCAAGAATTGGTTTTTGGAATTTACCGGGCAGACTTTCCGCGGCGATTCCGCTGACGTATTCAAATCCTCCGTTAAAAATGACGTCAGCGTGGTCGGGCATCTGCGGGCGTACCGCGACCTGAGCGAAAGCACAAACATGGACGTGGGCGCGTCTTATTCGCGCGGCCACAATCTGTTTGGCACTGATTTCATCACGCATCTGTATGGAGTGGATGCCACGTTGCGCTGGAAGCCATTGCAGCGGGCCATTTACAAATCATTTGTTGCTCGCAGCGAGTTTATCTGGCGGCAGCAGAACCAGCCTGACATAACGGCCTGCACGACAATTACATGTCCGGCCTTTGTACGAACCGGCTACCAACGCGCTTTCGGGTTTTACGCGTCTGGTGATTACCAGTTTGCCCGCCGCTGGTTTGTTGGCGGAAGAGTAGACCAGTCTGACCGGCCTTTTGACGCCTCTCTGACCGACAAGGGCGGCTCGTTGGTGCTGACTTACTGGCCCAGCGAATTCGCGCAACTGCGCGGCCAGTATCGGTTTACCCGTTATGCGCAGAACTTTGACGCGCATGAGGCGTTTATACAATTACAGTTTGCTCTCGGCGCGCACGGCGCGCATCCCTTCTAATTGATGCACTGGCGTTTGCTCGCGGCGGAAGCCGCGAAACGAGAGTTTTAGTTTTGGAGAGATGAATGAAATTACGTACGAAATTATCTGGTTTTTTTCTTAGCGCCACATTATGCGCAACTCTGCTTCTGCCTTCGGCGGCGGAAGCCAAGAAACTCAAAGTCATCACTACGCTTACAGACCTGGCGGCGCTAACGCAGGAAGTAGGCGGTGACAAAGTGGATGTCGAATCTCTGGCCAAGGGGTACCAGGATCCGCACTTTGTGGAACCGAAACCCAGTTTTCTGCTCAAGCTTCGCAATACTGACCTGCTGATTCTGGTTGGGTTGGAACTGGAAATCGGATGGCTTCCTCCATTGATCACGCAGAGTGGCAACGGTAAGATACAGCCCGGCGGTCAGGGGTACCTTGACGCTTCGCAGTTCGCGCAGATTCTTGAGATTCCTCAGGGCAACGTGACCCGCGCTGAAGGTGACGTTCACCCGATGGGGAACCCGCACTACTGGCTGGACCCGGATAATGGACGCCGCATCGCCAAGGGCATTGCCGCCAAGCTTAGCGCGATGGATCCGGGAGATCAGGCATATTTTCAACAGCGCGAACAGGATTTCGAAAAGCGCCTGGCTGAAGCCGATAAGAAGTGGCTGGCTGAGATGGCCCCGTATCGTGGGCGGAAAGTGGTGACGTACCATCGCTCGTGGCCGAATTTCGCTAAGCACTTTGGGCTGGACGTGATCGGCTACATTGAGCCACGGCCTGGCATCCCGCCAACCCCTTCACACACCATCGAATTGGTGGGCCTGATGAAGCGCGAAGGCGTAAAGATCGAGTTAATTGAGCCGTATTTCGATTTAAAAACGCCGAATAGCGTTGCCAGCATGGTGGGAGGAAAAGTAGTTGTGCTCATGCCTTCCGTGGGCGGCAAGCCGGAAATTACCGATTATTTCAAACTTTTCGAGTACGATATTGCGCTTCTGACAAAAGCTTTTGAGGAGACCAAATAAGCCTCATGGAAATTCTCCAGTTTCTGATTCTTCCATTTCTAGCCAGTCTGATACTGACCGGAATTCACGCCTATCTGGGCGTACATGTGGTGGAACGTGGTGTGATTTTTGTGGATCTGGCGCTGGCGCAGATTGCCGCTCTTGGCGCCACTACCGCCATCCTGATCGGCATGGACCCGCACGGCACAGGCGCTTACTGGATGAGCCTGGGATTCACGTTCATTGGCGCGGGAATCTTCACTTTTGTGCGCTCCCGCCAAAAACGTATACCACTGGAAGCGTTTATAGGCATTACCTATGCGGTTGCATCAGCGGCGGCGATCATTGCCATGAGCAAGGCCACGGGCGAAACCGAGCACTTGAAGGACATGCTGGTGGGCAACATCCTTGCCGTGTCTAAGCATGATGTCCTGAAGACCGCGCTCCTCTACGGCGTAATCGGGCTCTTTCATTTCATTTTCCGGAAAAAGTTTTTGGCGATCTCGCTCGGCCACAACACCGCCGACCCGCAACCGGAACTGGAACTCAATGTTCGCCTGTGGGACTTCCTTTTCTACGCTTCGTTCGGCTTCGTGGTGACCTCGTCAGTGGCGATTGCTGGCGTGCTGCTGGTGTTCTGTTATCTGGTGGTCCCTTCCGTCGGAGCCATGTTATTTGCTGACCGCATTGGGACGCGCCTGGCGATCGGTTGGACCATGGGCACGCTGGTTTCGGCGCTGGGCTGTTATTGCTCCGTGTACTTTGATACGCCCACCGGGGCCACCATCGTATGCACGTTTGGTGCAGTCCTGGTAGTCATGGCTGCGGTTAAAGGGCTCTTTTTCGGCGCTCGACAGGAAGTACGACAGCCAGATAGACACGCCCCTGCAGATCGTATAAAGAGTTTTTAATGCTATGAAACAACAAGGCAACATCGCTCGTTGGATCCCGCCCTGGCTGGTTATTGCCTGCCTGGTGCTCGTGCTGGGTTCAGCAGCGGCGCAGGCGTTGCACTTCCACCCTGATGGGTTGGAAACTGACGCCCGGCACTGTACCGTGTGTCCGCTGTTGCACTCGGCAGTTCGTGTGGCAGGTTTTTACCACGCGAACGTCACCTTTCGGCAGACCGGCGTTCTCAAGCCGCTGCTGAAAACGCAACACAAGACAGAGCTACATTCATCGCCCTATTCATCCCGTCCTCCTCCCGCCGCATAGCTCTTTCCAGAAACCATAAAACCTAGTCCCCAAACACTCTTCACCCGCTAACCTTTTGGAGGAGCTATGCGTATTTCCATGAAAGCCGTTCTGTTATTCTCATCTCTTACATTCATCACAGTTGTGTTCCTGTTCTGCTTCCAGGCCTCGGCTCAAACATCCAGCGGAACGTTGCAGGGCGTTATCACCGATCCCACAAATGCCGTTGTCCCCGGCGCCAGTGTTGAAATTCATAATCCTGTCAGTGGTTATGCTCACACAGCCGTGACGGACGGCGCGGGCAGATTCAGCATTCCGAACGTTCCTTTCAACCCTTACCATCTCACGGTTAGCGTCAAGGGCTTTGCTCCCTACACGCAGGATGTAGATATTCGCTCCGTCGTTCCCACGAGCCTGAATATCGGTTTGAAATTGAGCGGTTCTACCGAGACTGTCACAGTGGAGGGAGGAGGAGCTGACCTGCTTGAAGCCGATACGACCTTTCACACCGACGTAGATCGCAATCTTTTTGACAAAGTACCGCTGGAGAATGCTTCCTCTTCTGTGAGTTCGCTGGTTACGCTGGTTACTCCGGGGATCGCAGCCGACTCTAACGGACTGTTCCACGGTCTGGGCGACCACGCGGAAAATTCTTTCTCAGTGGATGGCCAGCCCATCACCGATCAGCAGAGCAAAATTTTCTCCAACCAGATACCTGCCGATTCTATCCAGTCTCTGGAGGTTATAGACGGCGCACCGCCGGCGGAATTCGGCGAGAAAGCGAGCGTTGTAATCAACGTTACGACTCGTTCTGGCCAGGGCGTGACTACGCCGCACGGCGCTTTGACGACCTCTTACGGAAGTTTTGGCACCGCTGGCATGGGATTTAATCTGGCCTATGGAAACGACAAATGGGGAAACTTCATATCCGTGAACGGATTGAATAGCGGTCGCTTTCTTGATCCGCCAGAGTTTACGGTGATGCATGCCAAGGGGAACGAAGAAAATATTTTCGACCGCGTAGATTTTCAACTTTCTCAAGCCAGCTCTCTCCACCTGAATCTGGGATTCACCCGCTCCTGGTTTCAAACGCCGAATACTTTTGACCAGCAAAATGCGACTGCATGGTCTGGGCTTGTGGTCGACAATGGCGGCCTTGGGCCGGATGGCGTTCCTGTGGGACCGGCAGACCAGCGCTCTCAGATCAGGACTTTCAATATTGCTCCCACATTCATCCATTTACTGAATGCCAACACAGTGTTAACCGTAGGCGCGTTCCTGCGGCATGACCAGTTCAACTATTATCCCAGCGGTAATCCCTTCGCCGACCTAGCCCCAGGTCTTCAGCAGGAAACGCTGATACAAGACAGACGGCTTACGAACGCAGGAGTACGTTCCGATATTTCTTATGTGAAGGGTATCCACAACCTGAAGGCGGGCGCCACATATCAGCAGACTTTTCTCGTCGAGAAAGACCGCTTTGGCATCGTGGATCCCACGTTGAACGCAGTTTGCCTTAATGCCGATGGAAGTCCTAATACTGACCCCACGGTGACTGACCAGGGACAATGCGGAGGGGCGGTGAATCCCGGTGGCTCGGCCAATCCAGACTTCAACAGTCTTCTTCTTCCCGTTGACCTCACCCGTGGAGGAAGCCTGTTTCCATTTAATGGCCATACGGACATCAAGCTGCTCTCGTTGTATCTGCAGGATGCAATTACGGCGGGTCCCTGGACTTTCAACCTTGGCGTTCGTGGTGATATCTACCACGGGCTCGTGTCGCACAGTGAGGCTGAGCCCCGCCTTGGCGTTGCTTACAACGTGAAGAGGACGAACACTGTTTTTCGTGCTTCATATGCACGAGTGCTGGAAACGCCATTCAATGAGAACCTGATTCTATCCAGCGTTGGGTGCGCCAATCCGGTACTGAACCCGCTTCTGGTCTGTGCATCAAATGCAGTCACTCCGTTCACTCCCGGATGGAGAAATGAGTTCCACGCCGGCCTGCAGCAGGCGTTCGGAAAGTATCTGGTTTTCTCAGGTGAGTACATATGGAAATATACCCACAACGCTTACGATTTCGGCATCTTCGGAGCCACCCCGCTGACGTTCCCAATTGAATGGCACAACTCCAAAATCCCAGGGTTTGCTGGACGCGTGAGTGTGCCAAACTTCCATGGGTTCACGGCTCTCTTTGTTTTCTCCAGTGTGCAGGCGCGGTTCTTTACGCCTCAGCTTGGCGGAGCCGGTGCGGTTCCTTCGTCCATTGGCGCCTTCCGCATCGATCACGACGAGAAATTTAATGAGACCACGCATTTGCAATATCAGATTGGTAAGCGCGGCCCGTGGGTCGGTTTCAACTGGCGTTTTGACAGCGGGCTGGTAGCAGGCGCGGTGCCATTTGCAACCGACGGAACGACTCCCATCGACTTGACCGGGCTAACGGCAGATCAGCAACTCCAGGCAGGATTGTTCTGCGGCAACGTGTTCCCAACTCTGGCCTCGCCGCTGACGTCGTGCGCGCCGTCACAGTTTGGAGCGACCCGGGTTTCGATTCCTGCTCCTGGAACCGAGAACGACGATCACAACCCGCCCCGGATTGCATCCCGCAATCTCTTCGATATGGCTGTGGGACATGACAATCTGTTTCATGGGGACCGGTACAAGTGGAGTCTGCAGGGCAGCGTTATTAACCTCACAAACAAGACGGCGCTTTATAACTTTCTTTCAACCTTCACAGGGACACACTTTGTTACGCCGCGTTCGTACTCGGCGCAACTGGGGTTCCATTTCTAGCTCTTGATCTCTGGCCAGGGCGGGTGATCTAACCCGCCCTGGCCGGCGCTCTTCACTCGAGAGTCACGACTGAAAGCCCCGGCAGCGTATTGGCCTTCCGGCCAGCAGATTTCATCTGCCCGTTTCGGCTAGAATTTACAGGTGATTACGGGAGCCAGCTCCGACATCATCCAGGCGTTTGCTGCGCTGGTGCGTTCTGAAATCGAAGATGAACGGGTTGACCTTTTGCGGGCTGCGCTCACGTTTGCGCGCGTTGAAGATCCAGGTCTCGATATCGAGCATTACGTGCGCCGCGTTGACGAACTGGCCGCCCGCGTCCCCAAAAAAATTCAGGATCCCGACGATCCCGCGCAGATCATTGCCGCCCTGAACGGCGTACTTTTCCGGGAAGAGATGTTTCGCGGCAACACCGTGGATTATTACAGTCCACGCAACTCTTTTCTCCATGACGTGCTGGACCGACGGCTGGGCATTCCCATTACTCTGGCGCTGGTTTATATGGAAGTGGCACGTCGCGTGAGCTTTCAGCTGTTTGGCGTCGGTATGCCGGGGCATTTTCTGCTCAAGCACTATGACGTCGATGGCCACGCGATACTGATTGATGCTTTCGAACGCGGTTCCATCGTTACCGAAGAAGATTGCCGGCAGAAGCTCGACAGTATTTATTCCGGCCAGTTGGCGCTGCAGCCGGAATTCCTTCTGCCGGTGACGCGGCGGCAGATGCTCACCCGCATGCTCAACAACCTGCGCTCGGTCTATTTATCCCAACGCGATTTTCGCCGCGCCGTGCAAATTGTTGACCTGATCCTGGTGATCTATCCCCGTTCCCCTGAAGACATGAAGCAGCGAGCCGTGCTGCGCTACAACCTGGACAACTATCGGGGCGCGCTCAGCGATTTTGACGAGTACGTGAAGATGTCGCCCGACGCGTCGGATGCGGAAGAGATCAGGCAGACCGCGCTTTCATTGCGGCGTTCGATGGCGATGATGAACTAGGTTTTTCTTCTAAAATCCCGACCCTGAGCTTGTCGAAGGGGAGGGAGCCCTATCGTTACGATCATTTTCACTAACACTAAAACAAGGCGCCAAGGGATCTCGGCCCTCCATGTCATTTCAGAACTGACCGAGCAACGAGGTTATAGGGTTCCCTCACTCCGTTCGGGATTGCACAAAAAGCTACTTCGGCTGCGGATTCTGCGCTGTGCCGTTGGCGGGGGACATCTCCGCCAGCTGGCTGATGAGCTTCTGCTCCTGGTCGGAGAAGGTGCTGCGGAAGCGGTCTGACTGGATCACCTGCTGACGCTCCGTCGGTGGCATTTGCCGGAGGTGGCGCAATGCCGTATGCACCGCGACCTGCCGGTCCGGTGGCAAGCCCTTGAGTTGCTGGTTGGCGTCACGCAATTGCTGGCGTTGTTGTGCGGTTAACGTGGCTAGAAACTCCATGCGCTGCAAGGCCTGGTTGCGTTTATCAGGCGACAGGCTGTTGAATTTTTGTAGGCGCTCTCGCAAAGCAGCTTGCCGGTCCGCAGGAAGTTTCTTGAAGCCGGGTTCATTCTCCAGCAATTTGAGTTGCTGGTCCGGTGGAAGGTCTTTGTGAGCCTGGAGCCAGTCGCCCATCTTGCGGCCGCCTTTTTGTCCGGCATGGTTGGCGGTGTTAGGACTTTTCTGGGGCGTGGCTTGTAAAAGAACGACTGGCGCGGTTTTGGTGCCGGATGTAGTCACGCGCGAGGGAACATTCAGGGTCATCAACCCTGACAGTAAAACGACCGAAACAACTTTAGCTCCGATCACCATTCGCTCCCCCGAGCAGAAAGTTTACGGTTCCGCTACATCGTCAGACGGACCGCCAGTAAGTTCGTTTACCAGGTCCGTATCGATAATTAAGTCGTGGTTCTTGTCCAGAGATTCAATATCGGCCACCGCGCCGTTATCAGGCGATGGCGGAGCTGTCATGAAAATCCGATAACCTACCCCACCCGCTGCCAGAACAGTGGCCAGCGCAGCCGCCAGTACAGGCCGGCGCAGCCAGCCAAACATGGCAGGGGCCTTCTCCCGTTCTTCTTTCACGTGCGCCCGCAGGCGGGTAAGAAAGTAAGGAGAAGGCTCCGGCGATTCCCATTCATCCAGCAACGCCATGGTCTTGCGTATGGAGCCAAGCTCCTCTGTGCAGGCGCTGCACTGGCTGACGTGAGCTTTCACCTGGGGGTCGGCCGGACCGTCAGTGAGAAGCTCGATCAAATTTTCCCGAACATCATTGCAGTTCATACAAATTCCTTCAGCCGGTCACGCAACACTTCATAGGCGCGGAACAGCAGAGACTTGGTGGCGGACTCACTTAATTTCAAAACTCCTGCAATCTCGCGATAATCCATCCCCTGATATTTATGCATCAACACCGCGGCGCGCTGTTTTTCCGGCAGCGTCATTACATGTTTCTTGATGGCCTGGAGCCGCTCCCTGCGAAGAATGTTCTGTTCCACATTCAGCGTTGGATCGGCCACGTCCAGGGTAGTGCCGGTTTCTTCGTCCGGCTCATCCAGGCTTACTACCTTCCCGCTGCGCTCAACCTTGTGGTCGCGCGCATGGTTCACCGCCAGATTGGTGGCGATGCGGTAAAGCCACGTGGTGAACTTGGCTTCCGCCGCATACGTTTTGCGTGAGCGATAAACACGCAAAAAAACTTCCTGCGCCAGTTCTTCCGCCAGCGCCTGGTTGCGGCACATGCGGTACATAAAGGCGATCATGGCCCGGTGATACTTGGTTACGAGATACTCGTAGGCCGCGTTATCATCGGTACCGGCGCGGAGCATCACCTCCGCATCGCTCAGCGAATCATAAGGAACGTGGCTTGCTGCCATCTCCGCAATACCCTGCATCCTGCCGGTAGCTGTGGGCATGAACAAACCCGACTTTAAGGCCACGCTGCTCACATCCCGTTAAACCCCTTGGCAACCAGAAAGTTGCAGGCTTTCAGAGAGGCAGCAGAGCCCCGACATCAGAGTTTATTCCATTCTGTGGCTTTCGCGCATCTGTAAGTTTTCGTTAAGCGCGGACCCTCGTGAGCAAGACAGTGAGAAAAGCCTTCTGTTAGAATGAATTTACCCGACGCAGCAGGATCCCAGCGGATCGGGCGCTTAACTCAGCGGTAGAGTGCCATCTTCACACGGTGGAAGTCATAGGTTCGAATCCTATAGCGCCCACCACTCCAGAATGCCAAGGTAAAATGAGTACTGCTGTGGAGATTCTGAGGGTGGAAATTTACAAGTTTTTGCTTGCTTCAGGACACGTTCGTGGTAACATCACGGAGTCTTCAGTAGCCGCCCGTTCCGGTGCGACGCTCCGCGCAAAGATTTTTGATACTAAAGCGCTGATATAACGAAGATTTTCCGAAACTTAGCCGACTGACTTCCAGCCAGACCCTGAGAAATTCGCTTACATCGGGTCACCACATTTTGGAAGTCCCGGCAGACAGATCATAGCTCACAGGTATACGAATGAATGAAGGATTGAACCAGCCGCAGAACCCGCGCAATCGCAAATCGCGGCGACGCAGACGGAACTTTGGCTCCCAGAACCCGGGCCAGAACGCCCAAAATAGCCAGAGTAGCCAGAATAGCCAGAACGGATCCAGCAACCAGGGGCGTCCCGGCGGGCAGAATCGCCAGAACCGCAGCAACCGTGGCGGGCCACGTCGCGGCGGATCAGCTTTTGTGGGACCCATGGACCACAGCTATCGCAACCAGGGCAATGGCAATAGCATGCAGGGTGCGCGTTTCCACAATGGCGCTCAAGCCACGCCCAACATGGAGCCGCTTACTCAGCGCGTGGACGCTCCAACGCGCATCTTTGCCTTTGTCGACGATCTTTTCTTTGTAGCCAAGATCCAGGAAGTCTCACGCAAGCTCAACGTAAAAGTGGAGTTCGTCAAGACGGACAAAGAAATTACCGAAAAGACCGAAGGTGCGGAAGAGAAGCCATCCTTGATTATCGTTGACCTCAACAGCAATAGCATCAAGGCGCTGCCGGTGATCACCAAGATGCGATCGAAGTACAAAAAAGCCACATCGATTGTTGGCTTTGTGTCCCACGTCCAGGGCGATCTTAAAGTCAAAGCTGTGGAAGCGGGATGCGACGTGGTCATGCCACGCTCGGCTTTTTCGCAGAATCTGGTGAGCATTCTCCGTCGCCACGGAGCTGACGACGACACGGATGATACTTTCAACCGGGTTTAACCTTCAAGCACATTGCGATCGTGGCGATAGTCAGCCGCAGGTGGGATTCCCGCGCTGACCGCCGTTGGAATTGATGCAGACACCCGCCTCAGTTGAAATCCTTCATTTTGGGCGATGGCTGAATATTTACCTCATTCTTGCAACTGAGTAGCTGCCAGAGACGTCCAATCTCCCATAAAGGCACAAACCATGGCCCTCAGTCGCGCGTATGAAGAACACGAAGTCACGCCCGAGATACGCCGGATGTACGCAAACATCCGCGCAGGATTTGATCTTCCATACGTCCCAACAGTTTTCAAGCTCTCAGCCGGAATCCCGCAATACCTGAAAGTGTTGTGGAAAGACCTGGAGAGCGTGGTAGGCTCCCGCGAATTTGAAAGTGCCGCCAGAGCCTATCAGGAAATCGCGCACTCGGCCGCGATCAGCGGTGGCTGGACATTTTCCGACCAACCTGGCGTTCTTGCCGCCGATAAGTTCTCCAATGCCGATATCCGGGTCGTTGGCGGCATCGTTGGCCTGTTCGCCCACGCCACGGCCCAGATGGCGCTTTTTTCACGGCTCATGCAGCGCGGCTATTCCGGCGGACAAAAGGGGAGAGTGACCAAGTCCAAGCAGGTCTCAGCCATGGCCCAGATGGTGCGCGTACACGTTCCCAATGAGCGCGAAGCTGGACTGCGCGTGTGGCTGATTTACTCTGATATCAAGAAAACCACCGGCGCGAAAACCGTTCTTAGCCTGTACCGCGCGCTTTCGCCCTTTCCCAGTTACCTGGCTTCGGCGTGGCTTGACGGCAAGCGCCTTTTGACGGACCCATCATTTATCAGCGCCCACGAGGAACTCAACCGCCGCGCTCGCGCATTGCTGGCTGGAATGCCGGTCAAAGACCACCGCGCTCTCCTGAAAGACCTGAATCCAGAGCAGTGGCGGGATATAGAAGAGACGGTGGACGGCTTTGCCCGCCTGTTGCCCCAATTCACACTTCTGACATCAGTGTGGCAGAGGTCCTTTCCCAATGCGTCAAGGCTGATCGGGGCGGCGTGAGGTTCTTTATCCCTGAGCTTGTCGAAGGGAAGGGAACCTATCAACAACAAGAAACTCGCCATCTTCAAGAAGAAGTTTTTCGTATCTAGAGCTGAGATGTCATGTACGACCGGATGCTTCACGATTTGTTTGCAGGATGGGCGCTATAGGGTTCCCTCGCTCTGTTCGGGATTAAGAGAACTACCCCGGCGGCCAACTCATCTTCCTGCCGCCCAGCAGATGCAAATGCAGATGGAAAACTGTTTGACCCGCATCGGGGCCTACGTTGTAGACGGTGCGAAAACCGTGTTCCAGCTTGCGTTCGCGCGCAATCTTTGCCGCCACCAATTGGCAATAGCCCACTAATTCCGCGTCTGCTTCGGTCGCCTGGTCAATGCCAGCGATATGTTTCTTGGGAATGATCAGCACATGAGTCGGCGCCTGCGGATTGATGTCTTCAAACGCAAACGTCTTTTCGTCTTCATAAATTTTTTTCGAAGGGATTTTGCCGGCAATGATCTTGCAGAACAGGCAGTCAGTCATAGCAGGGAATGTTAACAAATGGGCCACCCTATGCGGCAACTTGTGTCAATCGAGCCGCACCAGGTAAACGCCCGCATCGGTATGAGTTTCTCTCATTACCTCCTCCGCCCGTTTCTTATCGTCTTCAGCCACACGGATGCGAAGCCAGTCACCGCCCACAGGACTACTAAACTGAAGAACTTTGGCCGTGCGGTAGCGCCGTGCCAGTGTTTCCTTCAGATTGGAAGCATCGCGCGAATCAGAAAACGCGCCTATCTGCACGCACCAGCGGCCGCCCTCTTTGATTGGAGAAGGAGTTTCCAGCACCTCAATCCGTACCAGCGCAACGCCTTTCTGAAAAACGCTTAGCCTGCGTGCGGCAGCGCGCGAGAGATCAATCACTCGGTCCCCGACGAAAGGCCCGCGGTCGGTAATGCGGAGCAGCACAGAGTCGCCGGTCTTCACGTCAGTCACGCGCACAATCGTGTTCAAAGGCAGCGTACGGTGGGCAGCCGTCATGGCGTTCATGTCATAGGGCTGGCCATTGGCTCCATTGCGCTTTTGAAATCCTGGACCATACCAGCTGGCGTAGCCCACTTCTGTATAAAGCACCTTGGCATTTCTGGGAACTGTGATTTCCGCATTGGACTTGGTCGCGGGCGCCGTTGGACGGTTAGGAACCGGCGTTGGCGTAGGAGTAGGAAGGCGCGGAGGCGGGATCGACGCTGAAGCTGGCGGCGGAGGCGCAGGCATTGCCGGAGGCGGCTCACGGTGTGACGCGCAGCCTGCCAATGCCAGCAAAAGACAGAATAACGCTGCTAGCTGGAGCGGTTTTTGTCCATGTACTCGGCCAGCTTGTTGAGCTGTTCTGAAGCAATGCGCAACGCCTTGGTTGAATGCGTACGGATTGCCGGCACCACTTCGTTGTTCAGGTACGTGATGACTTTTTCTTTTTCCCGTTCCAGTTTCTCCGCTGCGTCGCCAAATTCGGCGCCCAACTTGCGCCCAAATTCCTCGAACCGCGGTTTTGCCTTGGGATCGTCTTGTGCAGTCATAACTCTGTTTTACCATCGCAACCGAACGGTGGCCAACTGAGATTCTGGATTCGCGCTTCCGCCCTGAGTCACTTTAAAGTTACGCGCAGAGCGGCGCGTTGTCTCAGTAATTTAGATGATACCTTCTTGCCGGACAAAAAGCGGTTTTTCGTACACCGTCCGATCGAAGCGGCATGCAGAAGAACACGTGGCGGCCATGACATCTCCAGGCTTGAGTTGGTAGGCGGGGATCAACTTGTGACGCTATGTGGGATTACGCGATCAAGAACAGAATCTTGCGCCGAATTTGACGCGCGTTTCCGGCCAGTTGCTGAGCGTGCGGCGCACCACACGAGCCAGGCGCGTGCTCGATTTCACTTGCGGCGTGTCAATGCTCTGAAAGGTGATCTGGACCCTGGAGTCAATTTCAAGAAGTTGGTTCGAGGAAAACAGCAGCCCCGATTCGCTCATATTGATAGCTTCGCCAGTGGACCAGTCTGCCTGGCCCTCCAGCCTGTAGCGCAGGGGGATATTGAGCTCGTGGCGCATCGCACGGTCGCTCGAATTCCGAAGTTCTGCCACCGCGCTTGGGTCTAACTTTTCCATGTCTTCTCCGTCCACAATACCTTTGCTGAGGTAAATCCTGATAGCACAGCTGATGCCCGGCCGCTTACGGGGAGATGCATCTAAGGTGAAAAGATTTTCCGCTCACAGGGGCTGCCTGTCAAGCTCTGACTGACTCAGTTAGCCTTTTTAATTTTTCTCTAATGAGTAGATTAAATGAAACGCTTTCGGCCAAAGTATCACGCAAATATATTACTCGCTCTGGTGCAAACTATTTCACTACTTTGATGCTATCCACTAACCCTATACGCGCCATTAGCTTGACTATGGAAAAAGCATATTTTTCCACATTGGACAAACATCAGCGGTCGCTCTTGTCTTACTTTCCTTGACCCACAATCTTCTGGATCAGCTGTGGATTTTCCGGCAGCAAACCCGCCTTGGGCAGGCGCGGCGTCAGATCGAGCCAGTTGCGGTCCATGGCAAAAACCTTTTTGAACAGCGGCAGGCTCTCGTCCACACGGCCCATGTTCGCCAAAGCGACAGCGTGCCAGTAGATCATTTCCGCGCTGTCAGGGACAAGCTGCTCGGCCGCACTGTACTCGCGTAGCGCGCCGGCATTATCATGCAGTTCAACCGCTTTGTCGCCGGCATTCATGTGGTTGTAGGCGCGTTGAAGAGTGACCAGGCGGCGCAGCTCTTTCAGCGGCTCAGGGCTGTCATCGACGCGCAGGTTGAAGACATAATCCTGCCACGGCCTTCCCGTCCCTTTGGCCGGCACGATCACAATAGCTGCGGACTGCCGCCCCCGCACATCGCCTCCGGCGGCCTGTGCCGCATCGAGTGCGGCCAGCATACGTTCCGCCAGATCGCCCTTGGTTGATTCATACGCCTTCGACATGGAAGGCCAAATTTTGTCATTGCTCATCAGGTTGGCCTGGACTGCGTAGTTCTTACCAGTTTGTATGGAACCGCCAGGCTGGCCGCCGCATCGGATCGGCATAGCACTTGCAGTCGATGCGCCGGCAATTCCGCCAGCAGGCTCTATATCTTTGGCTCCGGTGAAAGTGGCGACGCGGCCTTGCGTATCCACCATCGCCACCTGCCGTACATTGCACGCATCGTCGGCTATCAGCAAGCCGTGCAGCGCGTCGGGAGCGCTTTTACCCGCCCGCATCAGGTTCAACCCCAGAGGGCCGTAGCTGGGATCGATAAAAGACTGTGTCGCCACGGCGCCCACGCCCGCCTCAGCCCACGGAACCTCGCCTCCTACGGCAAACCAGTGCGACTGCACCGCCACTCCCATTTCGCCGGTGGCGGGATCAAAGGCAACGATGGAAAAAGTATGGACGGGGCGAAGCGGCCTATCTTGGCTCGTAGCGAAGACAGAGAAGTTTATTACTATCAGGGAGTATAAGATGACTGCGCTACGATGCATTAGTATCTCCTGGCTGGGAAATTGATTTGTGGATTTTAATTCACCGCGAGTGATTTCCTGCAATGTGCATTTCTTGTTGCGATAACCCAAATTGGAGCAGCAGCCTATGTCCAATAACAGCCCCATCCAGGTGGTCTTGAAATTTGAAGAGCTTATTAACGGTCGTAATGCTGAAGCCATCGCGGCTTTTATGACAGCCGCCGGTGCATTCCTTGATTCGCTCGGCAATAGTATTCAGGGTGCGGAGAAACTTCGCGCAGCATGGACAGGCTATTTCAAAATTGTCCCGGACTACTCCATTTCCCATTCGGAAATCTTTGCTGACGGAAATACTGTTGCTGTATTCGGATCGGCGCAGGGGACATTTTCAAAAGACGGCCAGCTAGATAAAGGGAATTTCTGGAAAACTCCTGCTGCGTGGCGCGCCGTGGTGCAGGAGGGAAAAATCGCAGTCTGGCAAGTTTATGCGGACAATGAGCCGATCCGGGCAATTATGCGGAAATCGTCGTGACGTGCTATTCGGTGCCGACCGTCGTATGCTGAGCGCTCTTTTCTCCATGCCACTGCTGGAGCGAACGCACGTTAACTTCATTCCGTTGTAATGCAGCAATGCCATCAGCAGCGGCCCAGGCGGCAGCCATGGTGGTGATGGTGGGTATGCGATTGGTAACTGCGGCGCGGCGAATGGCTTTCTCGTCAAACCACGGCTCAGCGCCATGCGGCGTGTTCACGACCAGTTGAACGCGATCGCCCTTGATCAGGTCCACCACGTTGGGACGGCCTTCTTTCACTTTGTAAACGCGGTCCACCGCGAGGCCAGCCCGCTCCAGACGGTCGGCGGTTCCATGAGTGGCGACAAGGCTGAAGCCCATCTCCACAAAGCGGCGCGCCAATTCGATGGATTCCTGCTTGTAGCGGTCAATCACGCTGATAAAGACCGTGCCTTGCGTTGGCAGTGCCTGTCCGGCGGAAAGCTGGGCTTTGGCAAAAGCCTCGCCGAATGTGTCGGCTGAACCCATGACTTCGCCGGTGGATTTCATTTCCGGGCCGAGTACCGTGTCCACGCCGGGAAACTTGTTCCAGGGAAAGACCGGGGATTTAACGAAGTATCCCGCCCCGGTAGCCAGGTCGAGGCCCTTTTCAACGTTAGCGGGCAGGAACTCGCGCAACTTGCGCCCGGTCATCAGGCGAGCGGCGATCTTGGCCAGCGGAACGCCAGTGGCTTTCGAAACATAAGGCACGGTCCGAGAAGCCCGTGGGTTCACTTCAATGACAAAAACTTTTTCATTTTGAACGGCGAATTGAACATTCATCAGACCAATGACTTTCAGAGCGCGGGCCAGTTTGAAAGTGTATTCGCGAATCGTGTCCAGCACCGGTTTGCGCAGGCCAACGGAGGGCAGAACGCAGGAAGAATCGCCAGAGTGAATGCCGGCTTCTTCGATATGCTGCATAATCCCGCCGATGACGACGTCTTCGCCGTCAGAGAGCGCGTCCACGTCAACTTCAACCGCGTCTTCCAGAAAATGGTCAACCAGCACCGGGCGACGCTGGGAATATTCCACCGCTTCTTTCATGTAGCGGACAACGCTGTCATCGTCATAGGCAATCACCATGGCGCGTCCGCCAAGAACGTAGGATGGACGCACCAGCACTGGATATCCGGCTTTGCGTGCGCCGGCCACGGCCTCTTCCACACTGGTGGCAATGGCGCCGGGCGGTTGCGGAATATCGAGTTCTTCCAGCAGCTTGCCAAAACGCTTGCGGTCTTCTGCCAGATCAATCGACTCTGGGGAGGTGCCGATGATCGTCACGCCAGCGCCTTTGAGCGGCAACGCCAGATTTAGCGGCGTCTGTCCGCCAAATTGAACGATTACTCCGACCGAAGCGCCACCCTGCGTCTCATGCTGATAAACCGCGAGCACGTCTTCAAAGGTGAGCGGCTCAAAGTAAAGGCGGTCACTGGTGTCATAGTCAGTAGAAACCGTTTCAGGATTGCAGTTGACCATGATGGTTTCATAATCATCGTCGTGCAGCGCGAAGGCCGCGTGGCAGCAGCAATAGTCAAACTCAATGCCCTGGCCGATGCGGTTGGGGCCACTGCCAAGAATCAGGATCTTCTTCTTGTTTGTGGGAGACGCTTCATCTTCCTCTTCGTAAGTGGAATAGAGATAGGGCGTGTAGCTTTCAAATTCCGCCGCACAGGTGTCGACGAGTTTGTAAACCGGGCGTACGCCGCGCTCTTCGCGCATGCGGCGGAGGGTCTGCACGCCACACTTGATAGACAGCGCCAGCCGCTCGTCAGAGATGCCGACGCGTTTGGCCTTGCGCAGCAAATCTGTGCTCAGCGTCTCGGCTGAGTGCTGGGCTACCTCGGTTTCGACGGCGGTGATTTCTTTGAGCTGGTAAAGGAACCAGGGGTCGATGCTGGTCATCTTGTGCAGCTCTTTTACGGTCATGCCCTGGTGCAGAGCGTAGCGGATATATGTGAGCCGTTCCGGATGCGGCGTGACCAGCCGTTGCGTAAGAATCCGCGGCTCGATTTTTTCGGCGCCAACTTTCCGTCCGGTTTCAAGGGAGCGGACGCCCTTCATCAGCGCTTCTTTGAACGTGCGCCCAATAGCCATCGCTTCGCCCACGGATTTCATCTGCGGTCCGAGACCCTCGTCGGCGCCGGGAAATTTTTCAAATTGCCATTTGGGGATCTTTACCACTACGTAGTCGATGGTCGGCTCAAAGCAGGCCGGCGTCATCTTGGTGATGTCATTGGGAATTTCGTCCAGCGTGTAGCCCACAGCCAACTTGGCGGCGATTTTGGCGATGGGAAAGCCCGTAGCCTTGGACGCCAGCGCCGAGGAGCGTGAGACGCGCGGATTCATTTCAATCACCACCATGCGCCCATTCGTCGGGTTCACGCCGTATTGAATGTTGGAGCCGCCAGTTTCCACCCCGATTTCGCGGATGACTTTGATTGAAGCATCACGCATGTGCTGGTATTCACGGTCTGTGAGCGTCTGGGCCGGCGCTACGGTGATGGAGTCACCGGTATGCACGCCCATGGGATCAAAATTTTCAATCGAGCAGACAATGATCACGTTGTCAGCGAGATCGCGCATGACCTCAAGCTCGTACTCTTTCCAGCCAAGGACCGATTCTTCGATCAACACTTCATGCACCGGAGAAAGATCAAGGCCGCGGGCCAGAATCTCCAGCAGCTCTTCTCGGTTATAGGCGATGCCGCCGCCGCTGCCGCCCAACGTGAATGACGGCCGGATAATGAGCGGAAAGCCGATCTTTCCGGAGAAGTCGAGACCGTCTTTTAGATTGTTGACCAGCGCGGATTTGGGCACGTCAAGCCCGATGCGCGTCATGGCGTCTTTAAAGAGCAGCCGATCTTCGGCCATTTTGATGGCGCGAAGCTGCGCGCCAATCAGCTCAACGTTGTATTTTTCCAGAACGCCGGAGTCGGCCAGTTCAACGGCAAGGTTGAGCGCAGTCTGGCCGCCGACTGTGGGCAGCAAAGCAAACTTGCCCGTCTGTCCGCGGAGCATTTCCGATTCCTGCCGGATGATTTCTTCCAGATACGTCTTGGTCAGCGGCTCGATGTAGGTGCGGTCCGCCATCTCTGGATCGGTCATGATCGTAGCCGGGTTGGAATTGGCCAGCACCACTTCATAGCCCTCGGCTTTGAGCGCCTTGCAGGCCTGCGTGCCGGAGTAATCAAACTCCGCCGACTGGCCGATGACGATGGGCCCGGAGCCGATGATCAGGATTTTCGCGATGTCATTACGGCGTGGCATTATCCCTTCCACTCTTCCATCAGCCCCATAAAATCCTTGAACAGGTAGTGTGAGTCGTGCGGGCCGGGCGAGGCCTCTGGGTGATACTGGACGGTGAACAGCGGAAGTGAACGGTGGCGCAGGCCTTCCAGAGTATTGTCGTTCAGGTCGATATGTGTCTTCAGAATTTCCGATTCTTTCAGCGAGTCGGGATCGACTGCGAAATTGTGATTGTGCGCGGTGATCTCAATCTTGCCGGTTTCTAATTGCTTTACAGGATGGTTGCCGCCGTGATGGCCGAACTTGAGTTTATAAGTCTTGCCACCCAGCGCGAGGCCGACAAGTTGATGTCCCAGGCAGATGCCAAAGATCGGCGTCTTGCCCATGAGACGGCGGATATTGTCTGCCGCGTAAGTGCATGGCTCGGGATCGCCAGGACCGTTGGAAAGAAATACGCCATCAGGATTCAGTGACATCACGTCTTCCGCGCTGGTCATGGCCGGGACCACGGTCACGCGGCAGCCCTGATCGACGAGCATGCGAAGGATGTTCTGCTTGATGCCGAAATCGTAGGCCACCACATGCTTGCTGGGCGGCCGGTCTTTTACGCCGACAACCTCCGTTGGCTCGTGCGAGCGTGTACCGGTTTCCCACTGATAGCGCTGCTTGGTGGTAACGACCTTGGCCAGGTCGGTGCCATCCATTTTCGGAAGGGCGCGGGCTTTGGCGATGAGCTTTTCCGCATCGGTCTCGATTGAGGAGATCACGCCACGCATCACGCCATGGGTGCGCAGATGGCGGACGACAGCCCGAGTGTCAATATCGGCAATGACCGGGATCTTGAATTTTTCCAGATATTCGTCGGTCACCTGCTGCGAGCGCCAGTTGGAGCTGATTGGAGAAAACTCGCGAACGATCAGGCCCTCAATATAGGGATGAGTGGCCTCATTATCGTCTGGGTTGGTGCCGTAATTGCCGATCTGCGGGTTGGTCAGAACAACAATCTGGCCCGTGTAAGAGGGATCGGTAAAGATTTCCTGATAACCGGTGATGGAAGTATTGAAAACAACTTCCCCGTAGCATTCGCCTTTCGCGCCGTGGCCTATGCCGCTGAAGATACGCCCATCTTCCAGCGCAAGGATAGCCTGCATCTGAACTCCGAGGAGTGGATTTTAAAGATTTTATCACCTCGCGCCGCTGTGAGAAAGGATCGACTGTGGATAAGCGGGCTGGAATGCAAGAATTTTCTCGCCTCAATACTTTTCCCCTCGAATGCCGTGGCAGAGGTATATTAGGCGACGTTCGGGGGAAGCGAAGAACCATGAAGAGGCAAAGGAAGATCGTGGTGTCCATTGCGATGAGCACCGACGGATTCATCGCGCGGCCTGACGGTGACGTGGCATGGCTCGACCGCCCGGGGCCAAAGCAGGATTATGGAATGGGTGAATTTTTCAAGACTATCGACACGATCCTGTGGGGCCGCAAGACATATGACAAGGGAATCGAGATGGGCATGAAGAGTTCGGACTTCGGGCCGGTCAAGAACTATCTCTTTTCCCGCCGTCCCCGGAAGTCATTGCTGCCGGGATTTGAGTGGACCCGCGAGGCGGTCAAGCCGTTCGCGCAACGGCTGCGCGCGCAGCCCGGCAAAGATATATGGATGATGGGTGGCGGAGGGCTCATCGCTTCGTTTCTGGACGAAGGCGAAATTGACGAGTTAAGAATCCACGTTATCCCGATTCTGATTGGAGAGGGGATTCCGCTAATCAAACCCCGGCATCGCGCAATTCCTCTGAAGCTACTCTCCAGCAAGGCGTTTCCGGACGGGGTAGTAGAACTAAATTATCGGGTGAAGAATCGGTAACTCTACACAGATTGGAATTCACCACTTCTCGGAATGGAATAAAATCGAGTTGACTCCCATGCCAGACTCCCTCACCACCAAGCCGGCAATAACAGAAAAGAACGGGGCCAGTTCCGGCCCGCAGGTGAACGTGTTTGCCGTCCACGGCGTTGAGCCGGAAGTGCAGGCCTATGCCATGGCCAAGTATTCGCGCTCTGCACTGTCGATGAAGGAATCGCTCAAAGAGATCAGCGAGCAGAAGGCAGAACAGTTTCTCAACACGTTTTACTTTCAGTATGGCCACCGGTCTATTGCAGACCTGGCGCACCTGGCATTTGCCATTGAGAAGCTGTCGATCCTGGCAGCGATTGTGCTTGTAGACGAGCAGCGTTGGGATGGGCAGGAGCGCTCCACGCGCTACCAGAATTTCAAGAAGAGCGGCTACTTCATCCCTGACTTCGGCAGTGACGAGGCCAGCAAGGCCGAGTACTGCTCGACTGTTGATTTTCTGTTTGCCGAGTACGACGCGTTTACGCAGGAAATGCTGCGGTATTACACAGGGAAGACTGCGCGACCGGCAGAGATGGCGGAAGACCAGTACACGCGGACCTTGCGCGCACGCGCTTTCGATAATTCGCGCTACCTGCTGCCCCTGGCGACAAACACCTCGCTTGGGCAGATCGTTAACGCACGCACTTTGGAAACGCAAATCGCGCGGCTGCTGGCCAGCCCTTATGCCGAGGTCCGCCATTTGGGCGCGCTACTGAAAGACGCAGCCCGTGACGCCGCTTACAACGTGCAGTCTGAATCGCTGCGCGCGCTGGTGGAAGAGATCAAAACCGCGAACCCGGAGTTAGGCGCTAAAGCCGAACAACAGTTGCTGCGTCCGACCCGCGTGGCTCCTACGCTGGTGAAGTACGCCAATGCAAATGAGTATGAGCGCCGGACACGCAGCGAGTTGGAGCATGCAGCCGCCGAACTGATGGATGGCGTGCCACTCGATCCGGCGCCACTGGTGGACCTGGTGGAAGACGGCCCTTTGGAAGTGGAGATGGCCGCAACGCTGCTGTATTCGGGCTGCCATCACTCTTATCGTCAAGTCACGGAGCGAGCGCAGGCGCTCACGGCGAAGCAGCGTAGCGAGATTATCGATCTGGGTATGCGCCACCGCGGCCAGCACGACGAACTGCAGCGTTCGTTCCATGCCGGCCAGCAGTTCAAATTTGACATCCTGATGGACGTGGGCGGCTTTCGGGACATGCATCGCCACCGCCGCTGCACCCAGATAGAGCAAGGTTTCACCCGGCATCACGGTTACGATACGCCGCCGGACATCATTGAAGCCGGTCTGGAGGCGCGCTATAGAGACGCGTTCCAGAAAGTGATCCACATGACCGACAAGCTGGGCGCGGCAGGTTCGCACGCCGGGCTGTATCTGTTGCCGATGGCATTCCGCAAAAGGACGCTGTTCAAGATGGATTTTGCCGAAGCGCTGTACATTGCCGAATTGCGCAGCGGGGCCGCCGGACACTTTTCCTATCGCAACGTAGCCTTTGCCATGTATGAAGAGGTGGCCAGAAAACATCCTTCATTGGCAAAGTATTTTCGCGTGACTGACGTTCGACAACCGATTGATCTGTTAAAACGATAGGCCTAATTGGCAAAAGCGATACCAGAGTGGCCCCCCGAGTCCTGGACTCTAAGTCCTTCCTGATCAGGAACAAGCCGCTACGTCCGGAAGGGAGACGTTTGTTGGTAAAATTCCAGTAAATTCACTGCTCGCTCGGTCTCTGAATTCCTGTTTTTAGCCCAAAAACCAGCAAATCAATCGCTGATGACAAAAGACTTTGGCCAACATGACCAAAATCACCTTTCATTCGGTTGGTGTTTCGCTATAAAATCTCTTAACCCTGAATAACCAGGTTTAACGTGCTCACATCCCCCTCCGGCAAACTGTAAATTCAATCCGCCGGGAGCCGCGCAGTCCAAAGTTTATTAATGGAGAAGGATTCGTCTTGCTTGAGTCGATGCAAAAGATTGCTATTTTGTATGACGCCAGTCAGGCGATCCTGTCTACATTTGACCTGGATGAGGTGCTGAACCGCATTCTCACCATTATTCGCGACTTCTTTCAATTGCAGAACGGAGCTGTTCTTCTGCTGGATAAATCCCGGCAGGAGCTTCAGGTGCGCGCCCATATGGGTCGCAGCAACCTGGATGTCGGCTTTAGGATTCCCAAGGGCACCGGATTGACCTGGGCGGCAGCGGAACTCAAGAGGCCGGTATACGCGCCGGATGTCACCAAAGATCCACGGTACCTGCGGAAGGTGGATGAAACCCGGTCTGAAGTGGCAATCCCGCTGATGGTTCGGGACGAGGTTGTGGGCGTGTTGGATTTCCAGAGCGACCAAATTGATTATTTCGATCTGGAGAAAATTGACCTGCTTACTCTGTTTTCAACGCAGGCTTCCATGGCGCTGGAAAATGCCCGGCTGTATTCGGCGGAGCGGCGCCGGACCAAGCAGCTTGAGGCCATCAATGCCGTAGCCAAGAAAACCACGCGGGTGCTGGATCTGGACGAACTGCTTACCGTGGTCTGCCGCTTGCTGATGGAATTGTTTGGAATTGACCACGCCGCCGTGCTGCTGGCCGAAGGTGACAGCCTGCGAGTGCGGGCACATGAGGGCCGGCTCACGCCGAACCTGGCCATGGGAGCGATTCTGTCGCCTGCGACAGGACTTGCGGCTCGTTCGCTGACATCCGGCAGGAGCGTGATTGAAAACGACGTTAACAACGTTGAAGGCTATATAGCCGGCTTTGCGGAAACGCAGTCGGAAATGTGCGTGCCACTCATTATCTTTGGTGAAAAACTGGGCGTGCTTGCACTGGACAGCGCGAAGAAGGACGCATTTGATCCTGACGACGTTCAGCCTCTGGAATCGGTGGCTGACATCTGCGCCGCGGCCATCCAGAACGCGCACAACTTCGATCGCATGAAGCAACTGGCCTACGTGGATGGTCTTACCGGAATCCATAACCGGCGGTTTTTTGAGATGCGCATTGTGGAAGAGCTGGAGCGCGCGAGCCGCTTCCAGGGCCGCATGTCAGTAATTATGGTGGACATTGACCACTTCAAGAAGATGAATGATGAATTCGGACATCTGCTGGGCGACGAAATGCTCCGCTCGGTTTCCACCATCCTGAAGCAACAGCTGCGGAAGATGGATATGGTCTGCCGTTATGGCGGTGACGAATTCGCGATTGTAGTGCCGGAAACCACGGGAGATAGCGCTGTCCGTGTGGCGGAAAAGCTGCGCCGACAGGTGGAAACGCATTTTTTCCCCGGAGTGCCGCGTCCGGTCACGATCAGCTGCGGCGTGGCCGACTATCCCTCGCATGGCGTTACGCGGGATGAAGTTGTGGCCGCAGCGGACAGCGCGCTTTACCAAGCCAAGCAATTAGGACGCAACAAAGTAGCATCAGCGAACGTCAAGAAAGAATTTTCCGCTTCCAGATAAACAGAATCCAGGGGATATGAGCAGCACCACAGTCGCGGCCATTTCGGGCAAGATTACTGCCAGGATCGCCAGCATCCATATCGATCCAGCCTGCAACACTTTTCTCAATGACTGCTTCAGGCAGTTTGGCATCATGGTGGTACCTACGGATGACGACCCTGTTCTGGTGCTGAACCGCCAGAAATTTGAGGCTTGTGTGCTGCGTCTTTATGACCCGGAAGCGGACCGGATATTGAAGGCGGTGCGCAACTCACCTTCGAATCGCCGCCTGGTTATTTATGGGATCGCGCGAAATACACAGGAAGCGCTGCGTTACTCCACTTACGGCATCAACGCCGTTCTGGACGAACCTCTGGACCGGCAGAGCGTATTGAAGGTGGTCCGCGCCACGCACCTGCTGGTGATTCATGAGCTGCGGCGTTATGTACGCATTCCGGTTGTTTCCCAGGTTGAAATTGATGTCGGCGGCAGGGCGCCCATCGTTGGCACAGCGGTGGAGGTAAGTTCCGGGGGCATTTCGATCCGCTGCCTGGCCCAGCTACCCAAAACTGATCCTGTTCGCCTCGTCCTCAATCTTCCCGGCGTGGAGAAGTTGAGTGTTCGCGCTTTTGTGTGCTGGTACCGCGACAGCGATAAAGTCTATGGAATCCGCTTTGATTCTACTGACGAGCGCCGCCTGAAGGTGCGCGGCTGGATCGACCAATATCTGGAAATTGTGTAACTTTGGAATGCCCCCAGCGTATAACATCCGAGGCAGGACTCCCTTTTCATGCAAACAATCCAACTTGATAACGTCCGTAAATCCTATGACCAGTTTGTGGCCGTGAATAACCTCTCCTTCAGCATTGAGCAAGGCGGCGTTTTTGGGCTGCTGGGACCTAACGGTGCAGGCAAGACCAGCACTATTCGCATGATGATAGGCATTACCGCGCCCGATTCCGGCCAGATCAATCTTTTTGGCAAGCCGTTTGAACGCAGGAGCCTGAACAAAGTCGGCTACCTGCCGGAAGAACGCGGGCTGTACAAAAAGATGAAGATCATTGATCAACTGATTTTTCTGGGCGAACTGCACGGGATGACGGCTGGCGCGGCAAAGCAAAAGGCCATCGAGTGGAGCAGGCGGCTGGAGATTGACGCATGGTTGCAAAAAAAGGTGGAAGAGCTTTCCAAGGGCATGCAGCAGAAGATACAGTTCATTGCCGCCTTACTGCACGATCCTGACTTCATCATTATGGACGAGCCGTTTTTCGGGCTGGATCCGGTCAATGCCACGCTGCTTAAAGATGTAATGCTTGACCTGAAGAAGCAGGGCAAGACGATCCTGTTCTCGACCCATCGCATGGACCAGGTGGAGAAGCTGTGTGACAGCATTTGCCTGATCAATAAAGGTAATGCCGTGCTACAGGGTGATTTAAAGACGATCAAGGCGGGTTACGGCAAGAGCAATGTGCAGATTGAGTACGAAGGCAATGGCGACTTTCTGGAGAAGAACCCGCTGGTAAGCGCGTACAACAATTATGGCAATTACGTGGAAGTGCGGCTGGCGCCGGGCGCGGACGCCCAGCAGTTGTTGCAAATGGTGGCGGCACGGTCGCGGATCAACAAATTTGAACTGATGGAGCCGTCACTGGAAGAAATATTCATTAACACGGTGGGTAAAGACAATGCATAACACATTCATCATCGCCAGGCGTGAATACCTGGAGCGGGTGCGCTCGCGTTCGTTCGTGATCATGACCCTCTTCATCCCACTGCTGATGTTTGGCGTCACCGTGGTGCCCACAATGCTGGCCAATCGCGGCACGAATCAGACCAAGCACGTGGTGGTGGTGGCTGCCGATCGAGATACCGCGGAAATGATCCGCAGCGGCATTGAGGAGAAACAAGACGAGAAAACCCAGGAAGCCGTAGCGGCACGCAGGAGACGGAAACCCACGCATTTCACGGTCGATGTGAGTACAGATACCTCTGACTCTGCCCGGGCCGCGCTGACAGAAAAAGTCAAGAACAAGAGTCTGGACGGTTTTCTGTGGGCCACGCCGGATGCCATCAAAGCGCGAAAGCTTGATTTTGTTACCCGCGACGTTTCCAGCTTCATCGAAAATGGAGCACTTGGCGCAAGCGTAAGCGATGCATTGCGTCGCAGCGTACTTAAGAGCAAGGGACTCGATGAAGAGGAAATCGAAAGCGCTCTTCAGTCCGTGGACGTTGAACCGCGTAGCCCAATGGGGAAAGACGCTCCCAATCCGCAGGTGATGTTCTTTGTCACGCTGGGCATGGTGATGGTGCTCTACATGACGGTGCTTTTATACGGCGTCAACGTGATGCGCTCCATTCTGGAAGAAAAAACCTCGCGGATTATGGAGGTCATGCTCTCCATTGCCAGCGCCAAAGAAATGATGGCGGGAAAAATTCTGGGCGTGGGCGCGGTAGGGCTGACGCAAGTGGCAATCTGGGTGGGAACTGCTCTGATATTTTCTGCTGGGCCATTGGCCGCGGGCGCGGACCTGCTGAAGGGCGTTCTTAGTATTAAGCTGCTGGTGTTTTTCGCAATTTACTTCCTGCTGGGCTATGTGCTTTACAGCACGCTCTGCGCGGCCGTGGGTTCTATGGTGAACTCAGAGCAGGAAGCCCAACAGCTGCAATTCCTGATCATGATGCCGATGATCCTTTCCATCGTTATCATCACTCAGGTCTTTCAGTATCCCAATTCATCTCTGGCGTTCTGGGGATCGCTGTTTCCATTCAGTGCGCCGCTGGTTATGTTTGCGCGGATCGCCATGCAGCCGACGTCTCTTTGGGACATTGCCTGGCAGATTGCGCTCTCCATCGTGTTGATGCTGGGGACGATTTACGGGATGATCTGGCTGTGCGGGCGGATTTATCGCGTCGGCATTCTGATGTACGGCAAGAAACCGAATCTGCCGGAAATCATGAAGTGGATCAAGTACGCGTAGAGCAAGGGTTGACTTCGCCGCAGGTTTGCGTAGGTAAACGCTAATCGGGCGCGACGTTTGGGGCCTGACGCACCTTGACTGCCTTATACAATCAGAGTGTGAGCGACGCAGCCCAGACCGAAATCAGGAGCAAGAGTACGGCGAGTACCCGTTCATTTTCCTTTGGTGAGCGGGTGAAGATTTGGCTGATTTCCTGGGCCGGATTCCTGCTTATTCGTGCCATCGGTGCAACGTTGCGGTACAAGGCCTTCACCGAACCGGGCTGCATTGCGGACTCCAACGGCGACGGGCCGCCCGCAATCTGGTGCTTCTGGCATCGCGCAGTGATTCCCGCGACTTATCGCTTTCGTAATAAAGGGCTGGCGGTAATGACCAGCCGCAGCTTTGACGGAGAATATATTGCTCGCATTATTCAGAAGCTTGGTTTCGCGCAGTGCGGGGATCGAGTTCGCGCGGCGCCGTGGGAGCGCTGATCGGAATGCGCCAGCAGTTGGAGCAGGGGCATGGTGTGGTGTTTACCATCGATGGCCCTCGCGGACCTCGCTACGTGGCCAAGCCGGGGCCAATTCTACTGGCCAAGAAAACCGGCGTTTCAATTAACTGCTTTTATGTGGCGGTGGAGCGTGCGTGGATCTTGAATTCGTGGGACAGAATGATTATCCCCAAGCCATTTTCGCGCGCAATGATTTACGCCAGCGGACCAATGTACGTACCTGCCGATGCCACTGACGAGCAGGTGTCTGCGTTGCATCAGCAAATGCAGGAGACGCTGGAGAGATGCAGGTTGGGGGCGGAAAAGCAATTGGCAAATAGCAATTAGCAATACAACTACCTTTTCTGAAATCCCAAGTCCTGCGTAGCGGGTAAGGGATCTATGTGGCAATCCTAAAACGTTCGAGGATCGAGCTAGTCGGCGCTTCCCGCGTTGAAAAGATGCAGTCAGGAAAGGCCGACGTGGCTATAGGGCTCCCTCGCTACGCTTCGGGATTTCAGAAAACCTACTCTCCCATCCAGTCCCCAATCGCACGCAGAGATACCACATGATCGCAGACGATCTTTATGGCGGCCATGATCGGCACAGCCAGAATCAACCCCATGGCGCCCCAAATAAAGCCCCATATCAGAAGTGAAATCGTTACTACCAGCGGATTCAGTTGCAATCGTTTGCCCAGGACTTTGGGGTACAGCACGTTCATGGCAAGCATGTGAAGGCCGAGCACCGTGGCGGCCACCAGCGCCAGTCTGGTGTCACTCATGACGCCGATGCCAACGGCAAGCGGCGGGAGCATGGCGACGGCGATTCCAAGGTAGGGCATCAGGCTAAGAAAGCCGCTGATGAAGCCGACGAAATAGAAGTAGGGAACTCCGAGAAAGCCGAAGATCACGACGCTGCATGCGCCCATGAAGAGCCCGATGGCAAAGTTTCCGGCAATGAAGGTTTTCATCATGGCGGAAATGTGGCCCAGAGTGACGTAGGCGGTGCTGCGGTATTCGGGTCGGAACAGCTGCACTGACTTCGTCCGAGCATGCTCCTGCCAGCTCAGCATGAAATAAGTGAGAAACGGAATGAAGCAGAGAGTGAGCACAATTTCCGTTAGCGCGCCAAGTTTTTCCGGCATCCCTTGCGCGCTCTGGTTTTCCACCTTTACCGTCATCGGCTTCTTGGCGCTCTTATCTTCGGGAAAGACCTGTTGCGTGGTCTTTTCCAGTTCGCTGGTCTGCTGGCGAAAGTGGGCGAGATGGCTGCGAATCCTTTCGGAATACTTGGGTAATTCGTGGACAAAGCTCACGGCTTTGCCATAGAGGAAATAGCTGCCGGCATACATAGCTGCCAGCATGAACAGGACGGCCAGAAAGGCGCCTGCGGCCCGCGGGATGCGGATTCTTTCCAGCAGGTTTACCAGAGGTTCCAGCATGAACGCGAGCAGGATCGAAACCAGCAGTGTGACCAGGACAAGCTTGGCAATATAGCAAATGGTCAAAATCACGGTGGCCCCGACAATAATCTGCGCCGCCGCTCCCGCATGCATAGCGGTGTTGAGCTTTCGCTGTTGTTTCTGTTCCAGCTCTTTTTCCGCGAGCTGGCTGTCGGGAGCATCCTCCGGCATGAGTTGTTCAGGCCCGGGAGGAATTACGCGATTCGAAGCCATACGGATAGGTGAGATGCAGAAACTCGTATAATCGCCGCGTGGGAGTCAGCGGGCGCATCCTGGCCATCGATCACGGCAGCCGCCGCATGGGGCTGGCCGTGACAGATCCGCTGGGCATCACGGCCCAGGGGCTGGAGACGCTGCAGCGCAAAAACAACCGCGCCGACTTTGGCCGCCTGGAGCGGATCATCCGCGAGTACGAGGTGAAGGAAATAGTGCTGGGAAACCCGTTGCGGATGAGCGGGCAGGAAGGCACGCAATCGCAAAAAGTGGCGGAATTTGCGGAAGAGCTGCGCAAACGATTTCACCTGCCCGTCCATCTTTGGGATGAGAGACTCACTTCAGCCGAGGCTAACCGGCTCCTGCGCGAAAACGAAGTGAGCACAAAGCGTCGAGTCCAGGCCGTGGACCGCATGGCGGCAGTGCTGATCCTGCAAAGCTTCATGCAGTCGAGAAGTCTTAACTGATTCTTTATGCCCTGGACTGGCACGGTCTGCTAAATTCAAACATTGCTGAGCACACGCACATCTCTACAGTTGCTGTTGATAGCATTCATTTTGTCTTGCCTGCTGGTACCGGTGCGGGGCCAGGCGCAGGACACCGGCACGGAAGCCGAGGAATCCACTCCCACAACCGTTTTTCCTCACTCCACGACGGCGCGTTGGTGGGTCTCCGGACAGATCAACGTTGTTTTCCAGGCGCACCCCAGCTTTCACGCGCTCTATTCCGGGCCGAACAGCCTTTCTTCGCGCGGTGAACATGCGACCTCCCGCGTGCTCACGCTCTACACCGGCTACCAGTTATCGCCACAGACCGAAGCGCTGTTCGATCTGGAAAGCGCCGGCGGCCGGGGCATCAGCGATGCGCTGGGCATGGCAGGCTTTACCAACGTTGATGTCGTACGGAATCCAGCGCTGGGATCGAAACCATATATTGCACGAGCGATTCTGCACCATGTCTTTGCCCTGAGCGCGAAAGAAGAAGACGCGGAGCGCACGCCGATCTCGATCCTCAGCAAGCTACCCGAGCGGCGCATTGAAGTGCGCGCGGGGAAGATGAGCATGGCTGACTATTTTGACGTGAACTCCGTAGGCAGTGACAGCCATTTGCAATTCCTCAACTGGACCGCGGTCAACAATGGCGCCTATGACTATGCTGCCGATACGCGCGGCTACACCATGGCCGCTATGGCGGAATATCACGACCACAACTGGGGTGTGCGCTTTGCTGAAGCGCTGATGCCAAAGGTGGCGAATGGCCCGAAGCTCGATTTCAACCTGGCTCGCGCGCGGTCAGAAAACATTGAAATCGAGTTCAGGCCGGAATTGCAGAAGGACAAGAAGACGTTGATCCGGTTGCTCAGTTTCGTCAACCACGCCGACATGGGCAGCTATCGTGAAGCGGTGCAGGCATTTCTTGCCGGGACCGATCCGCGGCCGATCATTGAGGCGCACCGCAAACAGGGCCGCATCAAGTATGGGTTTGGCTTGAATGCGGAACAGGAGCTTACCAAGACCCTACGAGTCTTTGGCCGCCTGGGCTGGAATGAAGGCCAGAATGAGAGCTTTGCTTACACCGAAGTGGATCAGGCCGTCGAGGTGGGCGCGGACTGGTGTTTGAAAAGATGGAGACGGCCCGCCGACAAGATCGGCTTCGCGTTCATCACGAATGGGATTTCACGCTGGCATCAGCTCTATCTCGAACTGGGAGGAAACGGCTTCCTGCTGGGCGACGGGCGGCTGACCTACGATCGTGAAGACATTCTTGAGACCTATTACACTGCTCACCTTTGGCGCGGGGTGTATGTCTCGCCTGACCTGCAATGGGCAGCTCATCCGGGATACAACAAGGATCGAGGCCCAGTGATCGTGCCCGGGCTCAGGCTTCATCTGGAACTCTGAGTCATCAGACGCAGCTTGCAACTCTACCGAGAAAATCCACTTCCTAATTCATAACTCGAAAGCCGGCAGTTCATTGACCATTCGTGATGCGTCGCGTGCGGGGAAGATGGCTGCGCCGGGCGGATTCACCCTTAGAATATAGAAGTTAGAGAAAACCGATTCATGTTGAAGTTTCTTTTCAAAACCGTATTCATACTTCTGCTGGTAGCTGGCGTAGTTCTGGCTTACGGCCTGTTGTTGCCGGCCGGTCCGACACAGGAGAGACTGGTGCAGCTTAAGCCTGGCTCTTCCGCGCGTCACATAGCGGCCGAGCTGGCCAATGCCGGAATCATCCGCAGCCAGTATGCATTCCTGGCGTGGCACTACCTGCACGGACGCAAGCCGCTGAAAGCCGGCGAGTATGCATTTGATCATCACGCCACGACGCGTGAAGTCTATGACCGCATCTCGCGCGGAGATATTTTCTTCCACACGCTGGTGGTGCCTGAAGGCTATAACATGTTTGACGTCGCCACAGCGATTGAAGAAGCGCAGCTGGGCAAGCGCGACGATTTCCTGAAGGTCGCACGCACGGATACCGCTTTGATCAAAGACCTTGACCCACAGGCCCCGAGCCTGGAGGGCTACCTGTTTCCGGATACATACCACTTCACGCGAACCCAATCTCTGCATGATATGGCTGCAGCCATGGTACGGCGGTTCCGCCAGGCAGCCAAGGAAGCGGGCCTGAACCAGAACTTTCACGCTGTGGTCACAATGGCGAGCATCGTGGAAAAAGAGACGGGAGCGCCGGAAGAGCGGCCGGAGGTGGCCAGCGTGTTTTATAACCGGCTGGAAAAGCACATGGTGCTGGCAACTGACCCGTCAGTGATCTACGCTGCGCTGTTGAACAACCGCTACAATGGCGTGATTCATCAGTCGGACCTACATTTTGAGTCGCCGTATAATACCTACCGGACAGCCGGATTGCCCCCAGGCCCTATTTCCAATCCCGGTAAGGCGTCATTGCAGGCGGCGATGCATCCGGCGCAAACCGACTATCTTTTCTTTGTGAGCGACAATCAGGGGCACCATCGCTTTGCCCGTACGGATTCCGAACATATCGCGAATGTACAGGCCTACCGGCGTGCGCTTAGCCAGGCAGTAAACCGTTAGAGCGTAGGGCAAATGACGCAAAATGTCATGATTTGCCGCGGCTTGCCATCGCCATGGGCAACCCGCCATCCGCTATACTAAATGCATCCAAATTATCAGGTGTAAGACTGGACGGATGTACTTTCATTTGCGCAAAACTACTCTCATATTCTTAATTGCTCTTTTATCGGTCAGTGGCTGCGGGTTTCGCTCGTCACACCCGGTAAAAATGCGCACCAGCACGGCTACGCTCAAGGAAGCGACGCTGGAACAGCTGGTGGAAAGCATTAATTCAAACGCGGAAAAGCTGAAGACACTGAAAGCGACTGTCGATATAGACAGCTCGGTCCTGGAAGAGAAGAAGGGCCGGGTGAAGGACAACCCACAGCTTGCAGGATTGATTCTGGTGCGCAAGCCGGAAATGCTGCGCATGCGGATTTATGTTCCGGTGATTCACAACGTCGCGGCAGACATGGTGAGCAATGGCAAGACTTTTTCCCTTGCTGCTCTGACGAAAAGCAAGTTTTATACCGGCTCAAACAAACAGCCAGTGAAGCCTTCACCCGAGCCGCTGGAAAATCTGCGTCCGCAACACATCTCTGACGCGCTGCTGCTAAAGCCGATTGAAGAAGGCAGAGAAATTGCCGTGCTGGAAAACACCACCGAAGTGGTGAAAGACCCCAAGACCCATAAGGACGTGGAACAACTGGCGTACACGGTGGTGGTGATTGATAAGGACAGCGTGGGTTATTATCTTTCGCGCAAGATCGTATTCAGCCGGACCGATCTTCTTCCACATGAGCAGTCTATCTATGACCGCCAGGGCAGGCTGATGACGTTCGTTCGTTATGAAAATTTTACTAATTACTCGGGAATTCCGCTGCCGGCAATCGTATCCATTCAGCGCCCCATCGAGGGCTATGGCATCACCATTTCCATGGTCAAGGTTGACGTGAATGTGCCGCTGACCGACGAGCAGTTTGTGCTGACGCAGCCACCGGGATCGCAGGTCATTAACCTGGACACCAAGGCTGCCGCCTCCGCCGTTCCTGAAGAAGAAAGCAAGAAGCCCCCGCAATAGTCGCATCAGAGGGGCGAAGGCCATGTTTCTATCGCGGTTTTAAAAAAATTTATGAACAAAATGATTGTGGCCAACCTGGTCCACCGCCCTATTCGATCCATCATTTCCATCTTTGCCGTGGCCGTTGAAGTTACGCTGATCCTGATGATTGTGGGGCTGGCGCTGGGAATTCTGGACGACAACAAGTCGCGTCAGGTAGGAATGGGCGCAGACCTGACGGTGCGGCCGCCGGGATCATCCAACCTGGCCGCTTTCGGCGGCGCTCCCGTGCCGATGCGGGTTGCTGACATCCTGCGCAAGCAGCCGCACATTGTGGCGGTCTCGCCGGTGGTGCTGCAGGTGACTTCGACGACGAATATCGAGATCATCTATGGCATTGATCTGGAATCATTTCAGGCCCTGGGCGGTCCCATGAGGTATCTGCAAGGGGGCCCATTTACGGGGCCAGACGACATGATTGTGGACGATCTGTTTGCCGCAGGCAACAAAGTGCATGTGGGAGACACGGTCAATGTGCTGAATCATAGTTTTCGCGTTTCAGGCGTGGTGCCGCATGGCCGCGGAGCGCGACGATTTATTCCCATCACCACCATGCAGGACCTTACAGGGCAGCCGAACAAAGCTTCAATGTTCTATGTGAAGCTGGACGATCCGCTGAACGCCGACTCAGTGGTGGAGCAACTCAAGAAAATTCCGGGCATGGAGAGTTACAACATCCTCTCGACCAGCCAGTGGCTGGCGGCGACCTCAGCGGACAGGATTCCGGGGCTGAACCTGTTTATCAAGATCGTAATTGGAATCGCTGTGATTATCGGGTTCATCGTGATTTTCCAGTCGATGTATACGGCGGTAATGGAGCGCACGCGAGAGATCGGGATACTGAAGTCGCTGGGCGCGTCCAAGTCATACGTGGTACGGGTGATTTTGAGAGAGACGCTGCTGCTGGCGGTGTCGGGAATTATCGTCGGTTTCATCATCAGCACAGTGGGCCAGATCAGCCTGGTGCATCAGTTCCCGACGCTGCGGGTTATGCCGATTACCTGGAAATGGGCCATTTACGCCGCATTGATCGCTATCTGCGGAGCGATGCTGGGGGCAATTTACCCGGCGTTTAAGGCGGCCCAGAAAGATCCAATTGACGCACTGGCGTATGAGTGAGGCAGCCCTTAGCTATTAGCTCCTGGCCTTTGGCTTTGCATCGAGCACCTGGCTTGCTGGATAGGCCCAAGGAGTATCGAAGCTTTTTGGTTGCCGCATTTAATGGGCGCTCGATCAAAACGGCAACTTTGCTATAGGGTCCCCTCGCTACGCTCGGGATGTGGGACACCGTTACAATAGACATTTGCATTGATCTTTTGGAGGACTCATGGACCCGCTAGCAGGAATTGTCGGCGCGCGCCGCAATGAAGATATCGCGTTGGACTTGATGAAATTCATCGCCGCCACCACGAATGTTGGAAAAACCGTTGCCTCGGGAGCTGGTTTCCATGGCGGGGTGGAGAACAAGTCCGAGGACTATGCCAGCCATCTGCTGGAGCTGTATACCCGCTGCCTGGAAACGGTTAACGGTAAGAAATAACAAAACTTAAGTTTGCGCTAAGTCCGAATTCAAACGATAATCAGGGCAGCCGAATGCCCCGGCTTGCCCTGTTTCCCTGTGAACCTGCCGAACTACATTACGCTCTCGCGAATTGCCAGCATCCCACTGATCATATGGATACTTACTACGCCTTACTTCAGCGCCAAGAGCGCAAAGGAAGAGACGCTCCGCGTGGTTCTGGCTTCAGGCATCTTCATTTTAGCCTCAATTACCGACGGTCTTGATGGCTACCTGGCCCGCCGCCGCGGCCAGATCACTACCATGGGCATGCTGCTGGACCCGCTAGCAGACAAGTTGATGATTGCCGCCTGCTATATCACGCTGTTACGTCTTGCCCCGGACATCGTAAATATATGGGTTGTGGTGCTGATTATCGGCAGAGAATTCCTGATTAGCGGCCTGCGGTCCATTGCCGCGTCGGAGGGCTTCACCATTGAGGCCAGCGAACTGGGCAAACTCAAGATGGTGGTGCAGATCGTCTCCGTTGTAGCTACCATCCTGGCGCTGCGTTGGGACACGTGGTATTTCAATCTGCGGGTGTTTTCATTCGTTCTGGATGTGGACCTGGTGGCGCGAATGGCCATATGGTTCATGGTGGCCGTCTCAGTGATTTCCGCTGTGGACTATTTCTGGGGCTTTTGGAACAAGATTAACAAACGAGTGGAGCGGCGCAGGCGCCGTCCCTTCATACTCAGCCGGCGAAGAAAAAAAGCATTACAGGAAGCCGAAGCGAATAATCCCGCCAAGGCGCATTGAAGCCGGTCATGAGCCTGTCGGCGTAGAATGGAATCATGTCGACCGCACCCCTCACTTCCACTGCAAGCAGGGTTTTTAAGGCCAGCCGCTGGACGCGCGGCAATTTCTTCTTTCCCACTCGCATTGAAGTTGGTCCGGAGCGCGTGTTGCGTATCAAGCCCCGATTCTTCGGAAGCTCAGAGGAGAGCATTCCCATCACCAAGGTCGCATCCGTGCTGATCAGCACTGGGGTGTTCTGGTCGGATATCCGGATTGATTCCACCGGGGGCACAAACCCCATTCTGAGCCACGGTCACAGCAAGGGAGATGCGGTAGCGATCCGTAACATAATCGAACACTACCAACAGGGGCTGCCGCAAAAATAAGGGAACCCTTCGTTCTAGGATGCAGGGTCAAAAGTTACCTGCTTTCTAAGGACAATTCGGTTTTTTGGCCGTCTAAAAACCCTGGAACCACAACGGCTTTTCCGCCGTATTACTAATCAGCAATAGGAATCGACGCGGGTTTAGAAGCGGTATTCGCACAATGAGAATGGCGTTGGACACGATCGGGCAGGTGCTGAGCATTTTGTGGGCGCACAAGCTGCGTTCATTTCTTACCATGTTTGGCATCGCCTGGGGCGTGGGGTCATTGCTGTTTCTGGTGGGCGTGGGTGAGGGATTCCGCTCCGGGCAGCGCAAGAACATGGCGACGATCGGCGAGGATGTAATCTTCGTCTGGGGCGGGCAGATTCCCGTGGTGCCGGGCCAGAACCAGGACCAGCGCAGCTATTATCTGACTTACAAGGACTACCTGGATATCAAGAAGGAAGCCACCCTGGTGGGCGACGTGGCGCCGGTGGTGGGCCGGGGCGACATTCGGGCCGTGAGCGATTTTGCTACCGCCAGCGGGTTCGTGAGCGGAAGCACGCCGAACTTCAACCATATCCGCTTTCTGCCGCAGGGCGAAGGGCGCTGGCTGAACCAAGGCGACGAAGACCAGAAGCGCCAGGTGTGTGTACTGGGTTTCCAGATGATGCGCAATTTGTTTCCGGGACGTCCGGCCATCGGCAGCACCATCCTGCTGAACGGAATTCGCTTTGAGGTGATTGGGGTGCTGGCCAACATCGGGCGGCAGGAAAATAACCTGGGCAACGTGCGGGTCTTTATTCCTTTCAGCACCATGCACCAGTATTTCCCGATGAAGAATGAGCACACCACTGACGACATCGGCAATCTGATATTGAAGCCCGTGAGCCGCGAAAAGCACGCGGGCGCGGTGGAGCAGATACACAAAATCATTGCGCGCAATCACGGTTTTGATGCCAGCAACAAAGAAGCCTTCCAGGGCTGGGACACGGTGCAGACGCAGGACATGGTGGGGAAGATTTTTGACGGTATGGATATTTTCCTGGGCGGCGTTGGGATGGTGACGCTAGTGCTGGGCGCCATTGGAATTGTGAACATCATGCTGGTGTCGGTGACCGAGCGGACGCGCGAAATTGGTCTGATGAAGGCGCTGGGCGCAACCAATCGGCGCATTCTGATGCAGTTTTTTCTGGAAGGAGCATTTCTTACGGCGCTGAGTGGCGGTACCGGCATTGCTATTTCCGCCGGAGTGATGGCGCTGCTGGCCAAGCTGCCTACGCCTCCGGGATTTGACTTGCCGCATATTGTGCCTGCGTCGGCGGCAGCGGCGATGATTTCATTGTCGATTGCCGGCATCGTCGCGGGATTGTATCCGGCGCGGAAAGCGTCACTGTTGCAGCCGGTGGAAGCGCTGAGAAGGGAATAAGCGATGGTCCATGATTTATTAGGGCAGGCATACTCGTCCATCAAGCACAATCGCCGGCGCACGGCGCTGACAATGCTGGGCATGGCGTGGGGCATTGCCACGGTGGTGATCCTGCTGGCATATGGCGCAGGGTTTGGCCGCGCCATCACCGCCATCTTCTCCAACTTCGGCATGCAGATGATGGGGGTCTTTCCCGGACGAACTTCCTTACAGGCAGGCGGCGCCAAGGCCGGCACGCAGATTCGGTTCACCATCGATGATGTGCAGCATTTGCAGGAGCAGATTCCGGTGGTGCGGCATATTTCGCCGGAAGCGTCATTCGACGCGAGCGTACAGCATGAAAATCGCACACAGAAATTTAACGTTGGCGGATTTACGCCGGCCATTGTGCCGGTGCGCGCTATCAAGCTGGAACAAGGGCGCTTTTATAACGACGCCGACGAAATGCAGCGGTCGCGCGTGGCGGTGTTGGGCTCTGACGCCAAGAGCAAGCTCTTCTCCGGTGAGCCGGCATTGGGTGAAACCGTGCGTATTGCCGGTATCAGCTTTGAAGTGATCGGCGTGCTTGAGGCCAAGATGCAGGAAGGAGACGATAACATCAACCAGGTGGTGTACATCCCCTTCAGCACCATGGGCGATATTCGCGATACGCGTTACCTGGATGGAATATGGCTGGATTACGAAGGCCTGGAATACGACAAAGTGGAAGGCAACATCCGCAGCGTGCTGGGCGCGGCACACGGATTCAACAGCAAGGACCCGCGCGCGGTATTTGTCTGGAACACGATGAAGAACCTAAACAACTGGCAGATCATCACCATGGCATTGCAGGTCTTGTTGACCATTATCGGCACGCTCACGCTGGGCATTGGAGGCGTGGGACTCATGAATATCATGCTGGTTTCCGTGACGCAGCGCACGCGCGAGATTGGAGTGGAAAAAGCGCTGGGAGCGCGACGCCGCGATATCCTTACGCAGTTTCTGGCTGAGGCAATGGCCATCACATTCGCCGGAGGATTGCTGGGCGTGGCCGTGGCCTATGTGATCTCGTGGATCATCGGAACGATTCCGGTCTACAGCGTGATGGCCAAGAACGCCGACGCCGGGGACATCCATCTTTCCATCTCACCTGTGCACCTGCTTGTTTCCACGGCGATTTTGATTGTGGTGGGGCTAATCAGCGGCATGCTGCCGGCCATCAAAGCGTCACGCCTGGACCCGATTGAAGCACTGCGCTACGAATAAACAAGAGCTCGCCTGGTCACAGTACGTTCAGCGACTGTTACGGAGTACATTTGTTTGCTTTGCTGCATGCACCCTCAAAATGAGGTGACTGCTGCCGATAACCAAGGTACAACACCCTTGGGAAGCAGGAGCAGGCGCCATGCAAGAAATGAAGATACTGGTTGCAGAAGACGATCCGCTTACACTCAGACTGCTGGAGAAACTGCTGACGGAATGGGGCTATCAGGTTTCAACCGCGCATGATGGCGAGAGCGCACGCCAGATTCTGGAACGCGGCAGCATTCATCTCTGCATTCTGGATTGGCAAATGCCGGAGTTAAATGGACGCGATCTATGCGCCTGGATCCAGACCGCCAATCTTGATCCGGCTCCCTACGTGATTTTGTTGACCGGCCAAGGCAAGCCACAACAGATTTGCGATGGCTTTGCCGCCGGCGCCAATGATTACATCACTAAACCGTTTGACCGTGATGATCTGCGCTATCGGCTTGCCGCGCTGGCGCTACGCGTGCTGCGCACTCAAACACTGGGAGAAAACACGGCCAAAGTAGAATCCCTAGATCGATACCGGCTGGATTTGAAAAGGTATCGCAAAGAGCTTTCGTCTTCGAATTAATCGGCGATTTTGTGCGCCGTGCCTTCCAACACAGTCTTCCAGTGCGCGCCGCCATCCTCTGACGATGCCACCTTGAAGACTTCAGTCTTTGCGTCAGTAAATTCATTTGTGGTGCGAATCTGCGTGATCTTGCCGCTGGGGCCAAAACTGGAGTCATAGGTCCAGAGATTGCCCTTGATCGTCACTCCGCCGCTGGTTGGTTTAGCGCCGGGATCGGAGAGCGTGGTGTACGAGTAGCCGTCTTTGCTGCTGTAAGAGTAAACCGTAAACTGGCGATGCTCAGCCCCGCCCATTTTGACCAGTTGATCGCAGACCAGAAACGATCCTTGCGGCGACCAGCGGCATTCCAGGGTGGTGGAAATTTTGTCGCCACCGGTGAATGCGCCCTGCGTCTGCCACTTGCCCACAAAGATGGCGAGTTTTGTTGTGGGATCGTCCGTTGGCACGTTGGCCTGAGTGGCGTTGGCCTGCACGGCGTTTAGCTGAATGTCGACGCCACTCATGAAAGTCACTGCAAGCAGCACAGCCAAAATTCGTACGCGCATGGGTCTCTCCTGTTTTTAGCTTTTCAACTGCAGTCGCGCATCAATCCTACAATGCCCCGGTTTAACGCAGCATGTTTCATCAATGTCATCTAGAGCCCGACCTAGGACTTCAAAAGCGATCTTGTATTGCCAAGTAAAGAAAACACAAGGTCCTCGGCCTACTCCTACCCAATCGCGCAAGAACGGAGCGCTTGGGGACCCCGGTCTCGCACAAATGAAGAAAGCTTGTGCTCGCTCACGGCCGCTCGGGATGACGAAGCCTGTAAGCAATCCGTCCAAACTAGCAGATTCATTAAGACAGTTCTAGGTCGCGCGGCGGATGGTGTGCGAGTAAAGCAGCATGCGCTCTTTGAATCCCAACCGGCGATAGATCTCGATGGCGCGCGTGTTGTCCGTGCGAACGGTAAGAAATGGGCGCTCGCCCCGGGCATGAATTCTTTCTATCAGGGCGCGCATGATGGCCGTCGCGTAGCCGCGGCCTTCATGGCCGGGAAGTGTCGCCACGGTGGTGATTTCACGGTAGCCCTGCGATATGCAGGCGCAGGCCACCCATGGCAACCAGTTTGCCGTCTTCGGTGCCTTGTTGGCGAATGCCCAGAAATTGTCCCAGCTTCTGAATGCGGGGACAAAACGTGCGTCCGGGACGCGTCGCCGCATACACAACGCTCATTTCCGGAACGTCAGCGGGCGTGAGTTCGATGACTTCGGGCGCGGCTTCGTTTGTGGCGGACAGCAGAGGCGCTTCTGTCTCTTGCACCATCTGGTGCAATTCGACCGCACGTATCACTTCCCAACCCGCGGTGAGCTTGGGTGGTGCGGTCGTGAAATACAGTGTCACGGGGTCACGGTGGATGAGCTGCGCGAGCGAATCAAAGGCCATCGGCGTGTTGGCGGCCAAGCGCTCCCAGCAAAGTCATTTCCGGCTGGAACCTGCGCGCCAACGCCGACGTGTGCGCTAGCTGGGCCTGTTTGGTGGTAAGCGCCGTCCAGACGGCATTATCGAGAGGGAGCATGCGCCAGATTGTATAGGAGAGGCACACACAGCAGCGGTAATGAAGTAGGCCCTACGAGGTATGGTCTGATGAATGCGGCCAGTCATCGCCGTGACCGAATTGGGTCCAATCACTTGCGCGAAAAACTGAAATAAAATCCAGCACAAATTCATCCTGTGGTTTTTGTTGCACAGTCACTCGTAGCAATTTCAACCGCGAAGGCGGTGCGCCTTGGCGAGCATTGTTGGCAAAACCAGCGTCGCGTGTGAAACAAAGGTCAAAGCTGTCGCGAGCGAATTCGTAAAGCTTTCCGTTCTCTAACCCCTGGAGCCGCAAGGTGTGAATTGATTCCACTTCGTGACCTTCTGCACGCAACGCAGCAACGAGCTTCCGGGGTAGATTCTCGTCCAGTAGAATTTTCACACCGGTTGAAGGTCTTTCCGCCGGGCTAGTTCGCCAAGAACGCCGCGCACAGATTCCTCAGTCAGGCTGGGATAAGCGTCCACAATTTGGTCAATAGTCATGCCTGCGGCGAACGCCTCGAGAATAAGCGCCACGGAAATGCGTGTACCGCGCACACGCGGGCTGCCTCCAAGGTGCTCCGCGTCAGTGACAATCCAGTTGTCCATAGATACAAGCTTACACTATATCTTTTTAGGGTATGGTGTATCCGCGCGACTTACCTCAGCGGCTGAAGCCGGAGGGTTCATCAGCTTTATCGCAGGTCTAAAGACCTGCTCCACCCCGCCGTGGGACACAGTGACAGTCAGGCGTTCTTCGTCTTCAAGAACGTCCCTTTTTCCAGTTCCTGGAATGCATCTCTCAGCTGTTCCTGTGTGTTCATTACGATTGGCCCGTACCAGGCCACGGGTTCCTGCAGCGGTTTGCCCGAGACCAGGAGAAAGCGGATGCCGTCTTCGCCGGCCTGCACGGTGACTTCGTCGCCGCTGTCAAAGAGAATGAGCGAGCGATTTTCGGCGCTGGAAGGCGGCGTGGTGTCGAGCCAGTTGACGCTTTCCGTGGGCACGGCCAGCGGCCCAGAGGCGTTGCAGAATTTGCCTGATCCGCCGAAGACGTAAGCAAAGGCATGGCGCGTGTGTTCCACAGGAAGAGTTTTGCGGCGGCCGGGTGCGACGGAAACATCGATATAAGTAGGATCGGCAGCGATGCCTTCCACCGGGCCTTTCTTGCCCCAGAAGCTGCCGCAGACCAGACGGACATGTGTGCCGTCATCGTCAGTGATCTCGGGAATTTCTCGCGGTCTTTACTTCCTGGTAACGCGGCGGCGTCATCTTGAGCGCCGAAGGCAGATTGGCCCAGAGCTGGAAGCCATGCATGCGGCCGGTGGGATCGCCCTTGGGCATTTCCTGATGGATGATGCCGCTGCCGGCGGTCATCCACTGCACGTCGCCGGCGGCGATGGCGCCGCGATTGCCCATGCTGTCACCATGCTCGACCGTCCCCGCGAGAACGTACGTGATGGTCTCAATGCCGCGGTGTGGATGCCAGGGAAAACCGGCGAGGTAATCCTCCGGCGATTCATTGCGGAAATCATCGAGCAGGAGAAAGGGATCGTAGTCAGAGGTGTTGCCGAACCCGAACGCGCGTCGCAGATGGACGCCTGCGCCTTCCATGGTGGGTTTGGATTTGATGACTTTCTTGACGGGACGAATGGACATGGCGGGCCTCCATAGAGAATGGTAACGCAAAATCTCAAATCCACCACGAAGGCACGGAGAAGAAAAGCTTACCACTGATTTTACTGATAACACTGATAAACACGGATCCGATGGAGGTTTGTTCGGATCTGTCCCAAACTCACCACGGCGGTACATAGACACGGAGAACGGAACCAGCAAAAGAATGAAATTCTGCGCCTGAGGCTGCAGCGGAGCAGGTCCCTCGGGTCCGATCGGGTTGATCGCTGTTGATCAGCGGCCAGGTTTAAGGTTGTTCCGCATATTCCAGAATCGCCTCAACATGGATCTGCGTGGTATCGAGGAAGGGAATTCCGAGGGATGAATTGTCGGTGAGGATCAGCGGCAGTTCGGTCCCGCCCAGGATCAAGCCTTCAATACCATCTTCTTTCTTCATGCGCATGGCGATCGCCAGCAGGCCCTCGCGGGTTTGCGGCAGAAACTGTCCGGGGATCAGCTCGTTCAAATATTTGTCATGAATGTAGTCTTGTTCTTCGGGCGTGGGCACGGCAAGTGCAATGCCTTCGCGGGTGAACACGTCAGGATAAAAGCGGCCGTGCATGGTGAAGCGCGTCCCCAGCAGTCCCAGTTTCTTAAGCCCCTGCGCTTTGGCTTCCGCGCACGTGGCCTCCACAATGCTGATCAGCGGAATGGGCGAGCGCCGGGAGATATCGTCAAAAACGATGTGCGGAGAGTTGGCTGCGAGGAAGCCAAACTCTGCCCCAGCTCCATTCAGACGCATCACTTCAGGGACAATGTATTCGGTCAACTCGCTCAGATGATTGGCTCCAAGAAGGGCCAGTCCCTTTTGCAGGTCAATACTGTTAATGATGATCGATGGCGCAGGGCCACCGTGATTGCGCCTCTGTGCTCCATCCAGCAGGCGCTTATAGTAGTCAATGGTTGATTCCGGCCCAATGCCGCCGATCATGCCGATGATTTTCATTCATAGCGCTAGATGTTAGCGGAGATGGAGACGATTCGATTTTTGTGTCGCCCGCCAGGCATTGCAATACCTTTACCGCAGATCAACGCGGATGAACGCGGATCTGGAAAAGGAGGGGATTCACCACGGGGGCGCGGGAGATCATCGGAGAAATCGGCAAGAAAAATCTAACCACTGATTTGCACTGATGACACTGATAAGCAGCGTCAGAATTATCTTGTTGCAATCCCTAGCAACCTGCGATCTAGTCCCTGACGACTTCAACATTGGTTCCGGCGACGGTCATCTTGATGACGCGGTATTGATCATCAACCCAGAGGACCCATTGTGTGGACTCAGAGTCGCGGCTTTGGTCGTTGAGCCATGTGAGCGACTGAGGGCCGGTCATATCCAGCTTGACCTTATTGAGTTCACGCTCCACGCCCCTGACCATCACTTTATCCGGCCCGAGCAGTTCCAGGGTTGCGTTGCCGGAGAGATGCTGGCGGGGAACAAGAATCACAAACCTGCCGGTGCCGCACACGAGTGCGTTCTCCTGGCGGCGGCAGCCGTTGGCCAGATACCACCACAACAGGACCTCACGCTGGGAGAAAAAATTGTCGTCCAGAATGATGGTGGAGAGAGGGAGCATGTGCGGGACATCGAGCTTTTTCTGGTCGGCCGGTGTGATGTGTTCCACCAGCAGCTGGTCTTTGGGCTCGACGGAAGATTCTTCTTTCTGCGGGACGGTGGCGTGCCAGCTGTATGATCGCAGCTCTCCTTTGGCTGAAACCTGCATTTCCGCCGTCTGGGTAGCCTTGAAATGTCCATCGTCGAACTTGATTTCAGAGGAGGCGGTGGAATAGGAAGGGTTGTGCTCGCCGTTCATCGTTTCCGTGATGTTGAAGGTCTCCGTGCCAACGCGCTTGCCATTCATAAAAATGCCGAAGGTGCCGGAATCTGCCACCTTGGAGTTGCCTTTTTCCTTGTCTTTGATCTTGTCGGCCGCGTTAAGACATATTGATGCCACGAGCACCGCGCTCAAGAGAATGGCCAGCTTTACTGCTTTCACTTTTTCTACCTCCGCTTTCTATTTCCGCTTTTCTGTTTCGATGTCCGCCGCTTTTAGCATCTGCTCAATCTCCGCTGCAATGTGCTCTACCGATTTGTCCAGGGTTTGCACCGTGAATTGGGCCAGCGCATAGTCTGCGCGCCTGGCGGCAAACAACTCGGCAAAGTTGGAATCTTCCTTTGCCAGAGGACGTACTTTGCGCTCCCCCAGGCAGCGCCGCCGCAGTTCCTCAAGCGGAGCCTCCAGAAGCACCGTGATCGCGCCCGCCGAACTGAGTGCGTCGCGATTTTGCTTCTGCACAAATGCCCCGCCGCCGAGCGCTAATACGAGATCGTTGCCGGCCTTGCGATCTTGCAGCAAAGCGATGAGGGCCGCGCTCTCCATGCGTCGAAAAGCGGCTTCGCCGGAAGAAGTAAAAATCTCAGCCACGCCCTTGCGCTCACGCTGCTCAATCATGTCGTCCAAATCCAGGAACTTCCAGCGCAGGCGTTTGGCCAACGCGCGTCCTACGGTGGTTTTACCCGCGCCCATGAACCCGATGAGGACTACGCATCTGCATTCAGGTGCGGAAATTCCCGCAGGCACAGGGCGTGCAGATAAGGGACTCTGGTTGTCGCACCATAAGGATTTCTTAATCGCGCGCTGCCGGCGTTTACTGCTTCTTCACGCGGATTTTACCACTGAAAGACTGGAGCTCAACCGAAGATGAGCCGGAATTGGAGGTACCTGCGAAGGAACGTCCTTGCTGAGGAACAAAAGAATTGTGAGTTTTTTCCTGCAAAGGAAAAGCGTTTTCAACCTGGCCGGTGGTGGAACGAGCCGTGAGATCGACTGACGCCGTGGCGGGCAGAGTTACATCAATGGCTCCGCTGTGAGTGGTGAGGACATAGTCGCCGCCGCCGGAGCAATCACCCTGATATTCAATATTGCCGCTGGTTGTGCCAACAGCAACCCGTTGTCCAGTGACATTCTTGAGTTGGACAGTGCCGCCCGCGGATTGAATGTCGACGCGGCTCATGGTGACATCTTTCAGACTCACTGGCGCCGTCATGCTCCGCACGTGCACATGCGATTTCACGATATTGTGAACGGTGATCTGCCCGGTTTCAGAAGACAGGCCAATATCCGCGTTGAGGCCGTCGGCGGTAATGGGAGCAGAGGTAGTGCTTACATTGACGGAAACGCCGGCAGGGACTGTAACGTCATAGTCGACTTTAGCTTCTTCAGCTGTGGGCTTCTCACCGGGGAGGACATGAGTGAGAAGTTCCACGCGCTGCTTGTTGGCGCTGGCGTTCTGATCGACTTCAATTTTCCGGGAATGGACTGTGTAGGTGACGAGCAACTGGTGTCCGGCGCCGGAATGCAGGGCAATGGAACCGCCGCCGCTGACGATGTTGACCGTACCGCCCGCGGCGATATCAATCTTTGCTTCTTTGCGCGTGTCCGCTGCGTGCGCTGCGGACAAACAAATGTAGACAGTCGCGGCAGTCAACAGCAGAGCGCGTGGTGCGGTGTCAAGCTTCATAGCTGTCTCCTGCCTCCTCATCCGTTCAGGGTAACGAACGGGCGGTCGCCATCTGGTACACCATTTCCTTCTGCTCGTACGCATCCTGCAGAAGCGCCTGCGCGTTTACATCCCCGGGATCGGTTCTGACAGCCTGTTCGGCGTCCGCGATATAAGCATTCACGTCACGCAGGCTGGCTTCATACGCGCCCTGCGCGTCAGGGGCCTGTTGCGAAAGCTGGCTGATCAACTGTTGATCGTCACTATTAAATTGTGTTGGATCTGCAGCGCTATTTTGCGCCGTTGACGGAACTTGAGGCAACTGCCGGGGTTTATAGTTGATAAGTACGACAGCAAATGCAATTACTGCCGTAAGGGCCAGCGCCCAGCCTAGGGGCGTCCAGCTTTTGGCTTCTGTTTGGGAGGTCGGGTTTTTCTTTATATGCCCCAGCGGGGGCATTCGACCCTCCGGGAGCAATCCCTCTCTTTGCAGAGATTGCTCAATGTTGTTCCATACACGCGGATTCGGATCGTGCATGGGTAAAAGTAGTTTGGCTTGCTCGGCGATGTAGCGGAGGTCCTGCACCAATGAGGCACAAGACGAGCATGTCTGCAGGTGCGATTCGTCCTCGCCTCCGCCGCCGCTTTCGATGATATAAGGCAGTGTTTCCTGGAACTGCTGGCAATTCATTTTCTTCATCCTCTCCCAACTTGCTTACAGGGGGAACCCAAACGCATTTTCAGGACTCCGGAACAGGTCCTCCGCTTGTCCAGATCGCCTCTTCCGCGTTATGGACTCGGTCTTACTCTCAGCCGCTAGGGATTTCTGCTTTTACCTGCGGGCGGCCTTTTCGGCTCTGCTGAGTTTCAACAGGTCGCGCAGCTTCATGCGCGCCTTGTGTAATTGCGACTTACTATTTCCTATCGAACATCCCATCATTTCCGCAATCTCGTTGTGCTCGTAGCCTTCAACGTCATGCAGGACAAAGATGATTCTGTATCCTGGCGGCAGGCTTTCTATTGCCCGCTCCAGGTTTACCCGATCAATCGACCCCGCCAGCACATTGTCCCTGGCGCCGATATCTTTCTTCGGCCCATCTTCATGCTGCGGCTCCAGCGCTTCATCCAGAGAAATCTCCGGCAGGCCTTTCTTGCGCAGGTGCATCAGCACCACATTTACCGCCAGCCGATGCAGCCAGGTTGAAAACGCCGACTCGCCCCTGAACGTGGCTATCTTGCGATACAGCTGCAAGAACGCTTCCTGCGTCAGGTCTTCAGCTTCAGCCGTATTGCCAGTCATGCGCAGGCAAAGTGAATAGACACGGCGTTTATGGAGCCCATACAGGCCCGAAAAAGACTCCGCGTCACCGGCTTTAGCTCTATCAATCGCTTCGGCTTCGGTCATTCCGGATGCGATTACTTTTTTTGCTTGTGTCAATTTTGCCTTTTGAGGCCGCTGTTCCCTTGGATGCGGCATTGTAGCTGCTTCGTTGTCCATCCGGGTAGCTCCTGCCACGATAAATGGCCCCATCTGACCCGGTTCACTCTGGCCGTGCCCAACTACCGGCCCGGCTTCATTATAGGTAAGGACCCCACCCGCGCCAGACGACCGTCTCTGTGTTTGTCCCATGTGACTAAACATGGAAGCCTTTTTCGGGAACTTTGGTTGCCTGAGCTTCAGCACTTAGCCTCAACCGTCGGCCCTTAGCCTTTGGCCCTTGGCCTTTAGCCCCAAAACTCTGGTTTGTACGGAATTCCATATTTTTGCCGATCTCCAGACATACCGCTCTCCGCTCTTCGCCGTGTCTCCGCGCCTCCGGGATGAGATTCTTGGTCTTTCCGATCAGTGTCATCAGTGTGAATCAGTGGTAAGGGTTTTCTCCGGTTCTGTCCTTTTCCTCAATCCGCGTTGATCCGCGTTAATCCGCGGTAAGATTTTTGATCTTCTTCGATCAGTGTCATCAGTGTTGATCAGTGGTCAGATTTTCTGCCCTTTCAATTCCGGCGATTTTGGCATCTTCCCGCTGTTCTCCGTGTCTCCGTGCCTCCGTGGTGAAGATTTGGCCTTTCCTGATCCGCGCTCATCCGCGTTAATCCGCGGTAAGCGCTTTCATCACGGTTTTCAGCTCCACCACCTCCAGCGGACACCCTTCCCAGTTATGCTTCCAGCACACAAGCAAATCGCAGCCGTCCAGCTTGTGGCCATGCGCCAGGAAATTTCTGCTCTCGTTCTCAAATTCAATCTGCACCCATTGCCAGCGTCCCGGCTCCACTTCGCGGAAAGCCTCGCAATCCGGAAATTCCGATTGCAGCCGAATCACCATGAAACCCAGCTCTTTGGCCAGCGTGCCAAACAGAAACACCACGCCCATTTCGTTCGTTGGCGCCAGCCCCAGCGCCAGGTCCATCATCGGAGCCCCATAGATCGGCCGGTCTTTTAGATACCTGGGTCTCATAAGCCTGCCGTTCGTGTTGCCAGACGTCCGTAAAGCATCCTCCGCCGCTTCTCGCTGCCGCGCAATAACGTCCAGCACATCGCCCCACTCCCCTTCGAGCTTTTCTTCCCGGGCAAAATCCTGCAGCCCTGCCGGCACATGCACCCACCCGCCATACCGCCTTATCAGCGGACGCACGCTGTAACTGCCATGCATCTCGTATTCCGCCATCGTCGGTAGCTTGCCCAGCTTGCGCACCAGTCCTGCCCAGTCCAGAAATAGGACTTTTGCGTCCACCTCATAGCCCGGCCCTGTCCGTTGCAGGCCGCATTCCGTCAGCGCTTTCGCATACGTCAAAAAATGTTTGCGGATCTCATGTTTGCCCATCTGGGTGGTCCGCCGTACCTCGGCAAAGGTCGGGACATGCCCCAACCGCGCCGCCGACTCCTGTATCGCAGCAATAACCTCTTCTTTGCTCATGGCATTCTCCAAAGGAAGGACACTCAGCCGTGTGAGTGCTGGATTTTCTATGCTTATTTCTGGGTCTTTGACTTCTGGTGCTTTGGCTTTTGGTGTTTGGTGCTGTGACCCGACTGAAGTTTTGCGAAGATCCTTCTGGCTAGACGCTAGCAGCTAGTCGCTAGCAGCTGGTTTCCAACCGAACAATAGCCCTCCTCATTCATGCCGCAGTGCCTGAGTAGGATTTACCTTGGCTGCACGCGAAGCAGGAATATATCCCGCAACCAGCGCTACCGCAGTCAGGATGCCGACCGCGCTCAGCACAGCCACTGGATCAAGCACACCCAACCCGAAGAGAGTTGACTTAATCAGCTGCACGCCAATGGCGGTGAAAATTACGCCTGCCACTACGCCAAAAGCGATCATGACTCCGGTTTCGCGCAGGATCATCTGGATCACGCGGCCCTTTCCCGCACCCAGGGCCATGCGAATGCCGATTTCATTCGTTCTTCGCGCCACGCCGTAGGAGAGAACACCGTAGAGTCCGGTTGCGGCCAGCAGCAAAGCCATAATTCCGAAAATCGAGCAAAGGCGAGCCACCATGCGTGGTTGTGCGTTGGTCCGGTCAACTGACATCACCACAGGGCGAGCGCCTTCCACCGGCAAGTCTTCATTCACTGACAAGATGGTCTTGCGCACCGAAGCGATCATCTGTTCCGGATCGCCGGCGGTACGGATCTCAAAAATCGCCCACTCATTCGGCCCATCCATTCCCTGATCAGCAGGAATATAGAAACGGGGCGGAACGTCACCACGCAGGCGGTGGTCGCGCGCGTTTTTCGCCACGCCCACCACTTCCATCACATTCTTCTTGGCGCCAAACTTTTCCGTGATGTGGTGACCAATGGGATTGCGTCCGTTGAAAAAGGTTTTAGCCAGCGATTCATTGATGACACACACGTGGGGAGAACTGGCATTGTCCTGTTGGCTAATCTCGCGTCCACGCAGCAACGGTATGCCGACGGTAGAGAAATACTGGGGCCCGACCATGTCAAAGCGGGCAAACTTTTCCTCTCTCTTGGTCGCGGTGAAACCTTCAACATCAATCTCATCAGCCGACTCTGAGCCGCTAAACAGGCCATTCGTGGAGTATGTTGCGCCCTGCACGCCCGGCAGTGCGCGCACGCGTTCCGTAAGATCGCGCCACAGGTTTGAGAGGCGCGCATCTTTATAGCCGGCGGAAACTCCGTCCGCACTTATCAGGAGCAGATGTTCTTTGGCATAGCCAAGGTTGACCGACTGAAGGTTCCAAAGTGTCCGTAGAAAGAGGCCCGCGCCGGCAACCAGCAGCAGTGAGAGCGCCACCTGTACAATCACCAGCCCTTTGGCCAGGTTCAACCGGCTGCCGGAAGCTGTGCTGCGGCCCCCGTCGCGCAGGCTGTCATTCAGGTTTACCCGCGTGCTGCGTAGAGCTGGAACCAGCCCAAAAAGAATTCCCGTTAGCAGCGTCACACCCACGGTAAAACTCAGGACCCGCCAGTCGAGCGTTGGAGAGAGGACAAAGTCCGCTCTTCGCTCCGTTAGCAGTAGCACCAGAGCGCGTGAAGCGCCCCAGGCCAGCAGTAATCCGGCAGCACCGCCCAGCAGGGAAAGCAGCACGCTCTCGGTGAGAAATTGCCGCACCAGACGAAGCCTTGACGCGCCGATGGAGAGCCGAACACCTACTTCCTTCGTGCGCGCCGTGGCGCGGGCCAGCAGCAGATTGGCCACGTTGATGCACGCGATCAGCAGCACCACCATGGATGCGCCCAGCAAAACTTTTAGCTGCTGGGTGAAATCGTCACGACCGCCAAAAGCGCCGGTGCGAGCATCATGCAGCTTGATGCGCTGGTCCAATGCCTGCTTGCGGGTTTCCGCGTCGAGCGTGGTCGGGTAGCCGTTCTCAATGATGCCGCGGAAGAGCACGTCGATCTCTGTCTGCGCGCGGGCCTGCGTTACTCCGGGCTTCAAGCGGCCGAAAGCGTGGAGCCACATTACTTTCTCAATATTCTTGCTCAGGTCTTCATGCAGCCAGTCCCGACCTGGCATGACCAGTGGCTGCATCATCATCGGCATCCAGAAATCCGGCTTGTCGCCCACACTCTCGCCGGTAAACCCCGGTGCAGCCACACCAATCACCGTGAGCGTTGCGCCCAGCATTTTGATGGGCGTGCCCAGCACTGAAACATTGCCGCCAAAACGCTTCTGCCAATATTCGTAACTGATGACCGCATACGGGTCTTCTCCCGGACTTTTGGCGTCCGCGCGGCTGAAGAAGCGTCCAATGGCCGGATCAACGCCGAGCACCGAGAAATATTCTTCTGTAACCAGCCGCCCCTGCGCATCTTCCTGTTGGCCTCCGGCAATCCTCACCTGCGAGCGACCCATTTGTGCCTGCGCGGCGCACAGCCCGTCCAGGCTGGTGGCATGGTCACGCAGCTGAGTGAATTCCGCATAAGTCAGCATGCCTCGCTCTCCGGTGCTCATCCCTGAACTCACGCCTGACTGGTTCGGGTCCGTCAGCATGACCAGGCCTTGCGGATCGCGTATGGGCAGGGACTTGAGCATGGCCGCATTCAACACGCTAAAAATAGCGGTATTGGCGCCAATACCGATGGCCAGTGACGCGACTGCTACCGCCGTGAAAACTGGATTCCTAGAGAATTGGCGTATGGCGTAACGCAGGTCCTTGAGCAGGTCTTCAGTCCAGGCGGCGATGGGCATTTCTTTCCTCCGGGATGTAATGCGCAGTCTTTTCCGTATAGTATGACTGCAGAGGTGCTAACAGGTTAGCACATGGGTGCATTTTTTTGCGCCAAAGAAAAAAGGGCACCGGTATCTCCGCTGCCCTTACTAAGTTTTGGAACAAAGCTATCCCAGATACTTGAGAAAATCTCTTGGTGTGCTTTTGTCGAAGCCAGGGAATACTTTCGTCAGGTCTCTATTTCCAAGATGATTTGCCACGGCTTCACTCAGCACCTGCCGGAAGTCCGTCGTCACCGCCAGGTCGCGCCCTTCGTAGAGTTGCTCGTTCTGAAGTCCAGGCCAACGGCCATACATCCTGCCGCCTTTGACCGGACCTCCAAGTACAAACATCACATTGGCGTGGCCGTGATCTGTGCCGCGATTTCCATTTTCCCGCGCCGTGCGTCCGAACTCTGACATGGTAACGATCACAGTGCTCTCGGCCAGATCGCCCAGGTCAGTCCACAGCGCGGCGATCGCCTGAGAAAATTCTCGCGTCAGGTTGGCGATCTGCCCCTGAACGTTGCCTTCATTCACATGGTGGTCCCAGCCGCCAATGTCGGCAAACGCGACTTCAACGCCCAGGTGAGCTTTCACCAGTTGCGCCACCTGACGAAGGCTGTCACCAAAGCGGCCGTTAGGATAGTTTGCTCCCACGGCAGGGGAGTATTTTTCCGGATCGGCAGAGCGCAACATCTTTACCGCCTCAAATGTCTCATTCCCGGTGCCATGCAAAACGGAATCGACCGATTGCTCATACATGGCTTCAAACGTATTGCTGGCCCCGCTGGCTTTAGGGCCGCGTCCACCTACGGCAAAGGCGCGAATGTTGTCCATGGCGACTGCGGGGACCGGGCCACTCAACGTGCGCGGCAGCGCTCCACCCATCGCCACGGCGCGGAAGGGCGACGCGTCCGGCTCTTTTACGCCGGCAATCGCGCGATTCAGCCAGCCGTCTTCCGTCGACTTCACGCCGGGTGTGCCTGATTCCATGTAATCCTGTGCGTCAAAGTGTGAGCGCGTATTGTCGGGCGAGCCGGCGGCATGGACGATGGCGAGATGCTTCCGGTCCCATAGCGGCTTGAATGCGTTCATCGAAGGATGCAGCCCAAAGAATCCATCCAGGTCAACCACACTCTGCCGAGGTATGGCGATGCTGGGGCGCATGTTGTAATACGCCTGCTCGCCGTGTGGCACAACGATGTTCAAACCGTCGGCGGCGCCGCGTTGAAAAAGAACAATGAGGCGCTTGGCGCCCGGGGCAGCGGTCTCCGCGGCGTATACTGCGCGCGTGAGAAAACTGGGAACCACGCTGGTGCCCACAATGGCCAGCGCGCCATTTTTCAGGAAAACTCTGCGAGTAATCGACATGTGTTGCTCCTCAGGCTATTGGCTATTAGCTTTAGCCAATTCTGCCCAAAGCCACGGCCTTGTTCTGCTTGTCTTTAGCCAATCTTGCACGTATCTAAAAAAACAAAGGCCAATGGTATTGCTAATGGCTAACTGCTACCTGCGTTGAAATTCCGGTGAGCCCATGATCAGGCCGGCAATTGCGCCATAGTTTGGCTTTTTGTCTGCGTCGTCCAGCCTGCGCTGAGCAATCTGCGGATCGCCTAACTGTTTCTGCATCACGACATGAGTCTGCGGTGAAACATCGCCCGCCAGAATGGATTGCTCCAGCGCCGCCAGTGCCGCCTGCGAATCCACCGGTGCCGGCCCGCGAATCAGCCCTAGCGGATCGAGCGATGTTCCCGGCAGCTTGCCGGAAGCTAGTTGCAATGCGAAGTTCATGCGGTTCAGCAGCGCGGATGAGTTCACCCACGCCTCCGCCTTCATTGAGTAGCCCGTCGGCGGCTGCATGGCATAGAGCGGCATGCCCATGCGATTAAGTGTGCCGACAAGCGGCAATGCGTTCTGAATGTCGGCGCCGGAAGCGCGTGCTGCCGAAGCGACAAACTCAAACGGCGTTTTCATTTTGGCGCGGTAAGCATCGGCGGTCCAGAATTCAGGCGAACGGAACATGGTGCGCAGAACTTCGCGTATGTCGCCATCTTTTTTCAGAAAGGTTTCCGCCATATGGTCTACCAGAGCTGGCGGCGGATTGTCCGAGACAAAGCGCATCGCCAGCTTGCGTGAAATAAATTTGGCGGTCGAAGGATGATGGGCCAGGATGTCCAGCATTTCCTCGCCTTCCTTTTCTCCATGATCGCCGACCTTATGGCCCAGCACGTACTTGTTGCCCGGCTCATGCGCGCGCTCGTTGAATTTGAATTCGCCGCCCAGCTGTGGGCGCTCGATCGTCCATCCGGTAAGCACTTTGGCCAGTTCCGTCACGTCTTTTTGGGTATAGCCGCCATCCACGCCGAGCGTGTGCAGTTCCATGATTTCTCGCGCGTAATTTTCATTCAGTCCGCTGGGACGATTCTTGTTCTGCTGTGGACGTGGACGCGGAAAACGTCCACGGCGACCGGCAAACTTCTGCGGACCATACAATGCCAGTTCAGAGTCAGGTCCAACGCTTTGCCAGTTATCCAGATAAAAAAGCATGGCGGGACTCTTGGCCGTGGCGGCAAGAATGTCCTTGAACTTACCCAGTGCGTGCGGACGGATTACATCACGCTCATAGGCGTTGACCATGTAGCGGTCCGGCCCTTTGCCGATAAAAACGTTGAAGTGATTGAACCAGAAATCAGTCATCACTTCGTCAAGCTGGCGATTGCTATAAATCGCGCGCAGCAGCTTGGCCTCAGCGAGCTCGCCCAGCACTGCCTGCGGCTGGATCATCGCTTCCACGGTTTCGCGCTGCTCCGGCTTCATGTCGTCAACCAGTTGCATGGCGCGGGGACCTTTGTAAGTCTTCGCCAGATCGAGCCGTTCATCCACTGGCATTTTCAGGATGGCTTTGTAACGGTCGTCGGGCGGCAACTTCAAGAGTCGATCAGTATCCAGATCGGCGTACATGGCATCTTCGAGCTTCTGTTGCTCTTTCTTACGGTCGGCGGAGGGCAGCGGGGTTTTGCCGCTGGATCTCACGTCCATCGACGCATCTTTACTATCATTATCTGTATTATCTTTGACAGTTTCGGTAACGACTGTTGGCTTTGCCGTGGCTGCAGACATCTCAGTGGTGTTCACCCCGGCATCGCCGGCGCCCGCTTTGTTTTCTTTATTCTGCTGGCGTTGCTGGTAGGCTGCCATGCGCGATTCATAGACCGCTTTCTTCGCGGGATCGTGCGGCATGGACATGCGTCCGTTCTCAATCGCTTTCAGCACCTGTGGCGGAGGGAAGTTTTCCACCATCTCTTTCGTGCTCATCTTCAATGTGCGAAAGGGCGCCAGGCGCGACTCGACCGCGCCGTCATCAATCTTCTCTGGATGGAGCTGTTCATCAAACCACTTGTCCAGACCCTCGGCCCGAACTTGTTCCACGTCACTGGGCCGCGCGCCAAAGGTAAAGCGGTTGAGCGCGTGGACAATTCGCTTATCGTCTTCCATTTGCATCTGCGGCTGCGCCACCGCCGAGACGCTAGAATCAGGGTACTTTGATTTGGATTTGGACTTTTTATCGCCGGCAAACAGCACAGCAGTGGAGACAAGCACAACAAGGCCCAGCAGAATCAATTGCTTACGAGCAGCGGGCATAAACACTCCAGGAACTCTTCTGTTCAGGGATACTAACCCCAGCTTATGCAAAAGTTGTGGAGAAAACCAGATTACGCCAGGGTAACGCGGCCGCGGTTCAGGCGGCGGTTCAGTTCAGAAACCATATGATCGATGTCCGTGGGTGAGATATTGCAGGCTACGCTGGGGTCAAGGAACAGTTTTCTTGTCCTGGTTTCCTGGCCGGACGAAGACCACGGGCGCGGCGGTGACACATGACTTACCGCGTCACGGCGCAGCTGCACAAGCAAAGAATGTACAACCTGGCCATCGAGTTTGGCGGGCGCCAGCCAGCTCAATTGCGCAGCAGCTTCGCCCAAAGAAAGTTTCTTGCGGTAAGGACGCTCACTCAGCATGGCGTCAAACGTATCAGCCACGGCCACGATCTTTACCGGCAATGAAACTTCATCATTGTGCAGATGGTCAGGATAGCCGGAGCCATCGGCGCGTTCATGGTGGGAGCGTACAACCTCAGGAATCTTGGGCCAGGGAAACTGGACGGTGGAAACAATGCGATGCCCCTGGACAGTGTGATCCGCCATCTCCTGGAACTCCCCGGGCTCCAGCGCGCCGGGTTTGCTCAACAGATGCTTGTCCACGGTGACCATGCCAATGTTATGCAGATAGCCGGCGGCACGCATCTCGCTGGCCTCGGCGGCGCTCATCCCCAGTGATTCCGCCATGCCGGCGGCATATCGACCAACGCGCAATGAATGTCCGTGCATCTGGACGGTTTTCACATCAATGGTGGCCGCGAAGGCAGCCAAAGCGTCGTCCCAGAACGAATGAACCGAGGCGATGAGCTTGAGGTTGTCGGCCGTACGTTCCTCCAGCGACATCATCAGCTGGTGGTTATACATGGCCAATGCGATGAACGGCGCCAGATCGCCAATCTGCTTCAGTATTTCCGGTGTGTACTCCGCTCCTTCTTCGCGTTCGCCCAGCAGCAGCGCGCCAATCAGCCTTCCATGGACTTTCAGCGGCGCAATGCATCTGAACCAGACGCTGGAAATGTTTCCCGTAGAGCTCAGGAAAGTGTCACAGCGCTCGCGTGAAATTCTCTGCGGGCCGGTGACATTGGTTAGAGCATGCACATGTTTGGGCAGAAGCGGGAAAACAGCGGTCTGGGGGAAGACGACAAAGCCCTGCGCTGCGATGGAGGCCAGCATGGCCGGTTTTTCCTGAAAGCGAAACAGCGCGCCTGAGCCGGCGCGTATTGCCGCCATCACCACTTCCAGAGCGCCATTGGCGGTCTGGGAAAGGTCTCGCTCACCCGTTAGAACGGGACCCAGTTCGGCCAGGACCTGGGAAGCGAGCAGCGGAGGCCTGCTAGTAAAGAAAGAGTCGGCCAATTTTTCGAGCGGCGCGATCTTCCAGAGCACCTTAGCGTAACAGCTTAACCCTGAATGAGAAAGGTCTAAGTATCGGGATGGTTAACAGGAAATAATCTGCAGAAGATTAGAAGAGTTTGGAAATAGCGCCTGAACTATTGCAAGTGGGGGCGTGCAAGATCGGAGTGGCGAACGCGTTCATATCGGGGAAACTAAACAAGAAAAACACGGAGGGTACTGCCTCCGTGTTTCTAGGTGCTTTCTGTGTTTAATATTTTTAGTTGCCCCGGCTCGCCGGCGGAATGATCCCGTTCATGCGCAAATACTCGACCATCTGCCCATAGTGATCGAAGGCATGGGCAACTGGAGCGGTGGCAAGGTACAGGCGAGGAGCTTTGTTCTGTCTGAAGGGTACGAGCTCCAAGACATTATCGCTGGTCAAGGTGGCGGCGGCTTTATGTCCCAACGCGTAGGAATCTTTCAGGAATTTCACGATCTCCGCTTTCGTCTTCAACTCTTCCGGGCCATTCGGACCTTTGATGCCTTCCGGCATTTTATCGCCCGTCAATCCAGTCCAAAAAGCGTAGTTCGCGGTGGCAACGTGTTTTACCTCCAGAGCAAAAGTACGTACTCCCTTGTAATCGCTGCCCTGAATGTTGAGCGACTCGGGAGAAAAATTAAACTTATCTTCCGGCATGGCTTCGGCCGCTTCTACAAATTGTTTTTCGATCGCGCTGACCTGGCGATCAACCATACTGGCAAAGGTCGGCGCCGGCTGCGCTGGTTGCGGCGAAGCTTGCGCTTGCGGTGCAGGAGTGGCTGGTTTGGCCGCGGGGGCAGCGCCCTGTCCCCGGCTCACTATTCCCACAGCCAAGCTTAAAGCTGCCAGCAGACACAACATTCTCATTTGTTTCATTTTGAAACTCTCCTCATTATTGTGCGATCTGAGCGACGAAGAAAGATATCACGGACGACTTGTAAGGCACCATAGAGCGCTCGTTAACGCCGATCAGAAAGAAAAGCACGGAGGATTTTTCTCCGTGCTTTCATCGGTTCGATTCCGCAAGTGTTCTAGTTTCCAGCACGGCTGGCTGGCGGAATGATGCCGTTCATGCGCAGGTATTCCACCATCTGGCCGTAGTGGTCAAAGGCATGGGCCACGGCGAACGTAGCGCAGAACAGCTTTGTTGTCTGTCCCTGGCCAAACGGGCTGGGTACCTGGGCCACCGCACTTTCCGCGGTCAGCGACTTCGCTGCTTTGTGTCCGAGCGCAAAAGAGTCTTTCAAATACTTCACAATCTCAGCCTTGGTCTTTAGCTCGGAAGGACCATTGTCCTCCTTGGACTCGATGGGCGGCTTATCCCCGGTGATGGCGTCCCACAACAGATAGTTGGTGGCTGCTACGTGCCTTACTTCCTCGGCAAACGTTTTCACGCCCTTATACTCACTGTTTGGAATGTTGAGGGTGGCGGGTGTGAAATTGAACTTGTCATCGGGCATGGCTTCTGCGGCGCCCACAAATTCTCGTTCGAGAATGCTGATTTGCTGGTCGACCGCCGATGCAATCGTTGGGGCTGCTGTCTTTTTCGCCTGGGTTGCGGGTGTGGCAGCGGGCGTAGCTGCCGGCGTCTGGCCGTAAGCACCCATGGCGAGGCACGCGGTCGCGAGCAAGCACAGGTTTCTCAAATATTTCATTTGGTTCTCCTCTTCTCTCATTTATGGATTGGTGGATTGCTGTAAACGATACCACGGCGCCAGCAGAAGTCCTGCGGTAAGGGCGGCGGCGGCGAATGTGAGCGTGAACTGAACGCCGGCGCTGGAAGCCATGGCCCCCCAAACAGCGCTGCCCAGAGCCAGCCCGCCCTGCAGGACCAGAACGTACATGGAGATGACGCGTGCGCGCACCCAGGCCGGAGCGACAGTCTGCGCTGCCAGGCTGAGCGTGGCCAGAATGCTGATCCAGGCCAATCCCGCTGCGGCGGAAAATGCGGACGCCACTGCGAGCGAAGGCGAACGCACCAGCCCGCATAGCGCAATGGCGAAAATCAAAGTCGCGTAAACGATGACAGCATCCGGCGAGAGGCGTCGCCGCGCCAGAGCCAGAACTCCGGCCCCGACGAGAGCACCCAGTCCAAAGAAAGCCAGCATCGCGCCAAAGCCTTCCGCGCCGAACCTGCTGGCGATCAGCGGCAGCAATGCCCAGAACGCGCTGGCGAAAAGTGAAAACATCAGCGTGCGCACCAGAACGGTGCGAATCCGCGGCTCCTGCCGGGCATAGCGCAGGCCAATGGCAATTGCCTCGGTGAATGAAGTCGTGCCATTGCGGCGTTCCGTTTTCGCGGGCTTCCAGCGATACAGAAAGAGGATCACGCCAAAAAATGAGACGGCGTTGAGTAGAAAGGCCCAGCCGGAGGCGGTAGTGCCGCAACAGATGGCAGCAATTAACAAACCACCCAACGCGGGACCAATGGCCCGCGCGATGTTGAACCCGGCGGAGTTGAGCGCCACGGCGGCTGCGAGCTGGTTCGGCGGAACAAGATCGGGCGTGAGCGATTGCCATGCCGGATCGTTCATTACCGCGCCCACGCCCAGCAGAAAAGTAAATACCAGGAGAGTTTGCGGCGTTACGGTCCCGGTGAGCGTCATTATGCCAAGCACGGTAGCGGCTGCAACCATGGAAGCCTGGGTAAAGAGCAGAAACTTGCGCCGGTCAACGATGTCCGCCAAAGCGCCGGCCGGCAGAGCAATCAAAAATACCGGCAGACTCACCGCCACTTGCACCAGGGCCACCCACATCGGCGAACTTGTGAGCGAGGTCATCAACCAGCCGGTGGCTACGTTCTGCATCCAGCTGCCGGTATAGGAAATGACGGCGGCAATCCACAAGCTGCGGAACAGCGGCTCGCGCAACGGCGAAAGAGCGGAGTGATGGATTGGCACAGGCTGTACTGAAGCCGGAGTCTCCATGGGTCTAGCAGGCCTCGAGGGGATGGCGGACATGACAAGTCATTGGACTGCTTCTCCCACAGGATCGTGAGCAGGCGGCCCGGAAAACGGCCATTCCTTGCGCTGCCAGGAGCGGGCCAGGAAAAGGACGATGCCAACACACGCAATTGCGGCGCCGAATCTGATCTCTTTCAGGTTGGGGCGGGCATAGAGAATATAAACGAACCCCAGCGCGGCCAGCAGCGCGGGAATGGGATAAAGGTACATGCGGAAGGGGCGGGGGAAATCGGGACGTCGCGAGCGCAGAAGGAGAAGCCCGAACACCTGCATAAGAAATTGCACCATAATGCGGATTACCACCAGCGCCGCGATCAGATCCTGCAAGCGCAACATGCAGAAAGCAGTGGTAACAAGTCCCAGCGTCAGCAATGAGCGGTGAGGAAATTGATGTTTGGGGTGTAGCTTGGCATAGGCGCGAAAAAAGTTTCCGTCTTGCGCCGCGGCATATGGCACTCGCGAATAGCCGAGCATGAGCGAAAAAACGGAAGCGAAGGCCGTCCACATGATCAGGAACGTTCCGAACATTCCCCACCAGGTTCCGAATGTCCGCTGCAGCAGCGTAGACGCAATGTAATAGCGCGCCTCATTGGCGCCGATCTGATCCAGTTCCTGCCACGGCAGCACGCCCAGAATGCTGATGTTCATCATCAGATAAAGCGCGCCCACAATAACAATGGAGATCAGGATGGCGCGAGGAATATTGCGCTCCGGGCGCTTGATCTCCGCGCCCAGAAAGCACACGTTGTAATAGCCCCAGTAATCGTAAGTGGCCAGCAGCATGGCCGCACCGAGGCCGGTGATAAAGCCGGAAGAAAAATTAAACGATCCGGGAGCAAACGTGAACGCCCGTGCCGTGCTGAAGTGGCTCAAGCCGGCCACGATCACCAGCAGGATTGCGGCCAGCACTCCCACCGAAAGATAACGCGCGAGCTGTCCGATGACGGAAACCCGCCGATATAGCAGCCACAACGCAAGGAGACAACTTCCCATCGCGACAAACGTGCCGTGGGTGATAAATAAGCGGAACTCCAGCGCGCCCATGAATCCAAGGCCCAGAGATACAGTATGGTCCAGTAATACGTGACTCAGTGTCGGCCAGACGTATTCAGCGTACCGCGCGATGCCGAGGCAGCCTGAAGCGATGGAGAGCGGCGCACTGAAAATCAACTGCCAGACGAAAAGGAATGACATCAGCCGGCCCAGCCGCTTGGGGCCATAGCTTTCTTTTAAATATTGATACGATCCACCCGCTTGCGGCATGGACGCGCCCAGTTCCGCCCAGACCAGGCCGTCACACATGGCGAGAAACGCGCCCAGCACCCAGCCCAGCATGGCCTGTGGCCCGTGCATGGCATGAATAATCAAAGGAATTGTAATGAACGGACCCACTCCGATCATGTCAATGATGTTGAGCGCCGTGGCTTCGCGCAAACCGACTTCGCGCGCCAGCCCGGGCAATGGCGGTTGCGGGACGTCAGTCATTGAACTCCTGTCATTGATGCCCCGCGCTCACCAGATTCACAAACAGCCTGATGGCTCCGGGAACGCCGGAGGGCAGCTGGCGCGAAAATCCGTATGCGGAAAAGATGTAAATGCCTTTGCCATAATGGGCCAGCAGCAGGCCGCCTTTTTGCGTCGGCTCGCCCGGATCATTGCAAGCCAGCAGCGGCTTGAACTGCGCGTCCCATTGCGACATGAAATAGAGTCCGCGCTCCTGCACCCAGCCGTCAAAATCTTTCTGCGTGATCTTGTTGGGCCAGTTGAAGACACTTTCTTCCGGCGCAAGAATTTCCACCGGCTGCTCTTCCACGGAGACCCGCATGTTGGCCTCAGTGGCCGGATAAGGCGTGTAATGGCCGTCATTAAAAGCGCCAACGCTCTGGTTGTATTGGACAATAAGCGTTCCGCCATTGTTTACGTAATCCAACAGACGGCGGTTGTGTTCGCGCACATCTGTGCGCGTGTCATAGGCGCGAATGCCGACGATGATGGTTCCGTAGCGGCTGAGGTCGCCCGAGGCCAGCTCCTGCGGCGTGATGATGCTGGTGTTCAACCCCACGCTTTGTAGCACCGAAGGAATTTCGTCTCCGGTGCCCATGATGTAGCCAACTTTGAGTTGTGGCGGCAGCTTCACGTCCACGGCCTGCACGTTTTCTGTCGCCGGACGATAAGCGTAATAAGAATCGAGATCGGGCCGCGTGATTACCTTGAATCCTTCGCCGTATTGCTTGCCGTTGTATTCGGCACGCGCCGTGACTTTGTATGATCCTTCATGCAGATTTTGCGGCGTGATCTGGAATGCGTAATTGTTCACGTCGCCATCATGGTCTAGATCAACGGCGATTTCGGCTGGTTCGACTTTCCATCCCTGCGGCGTATCGAGCCGCAGCTTGGCGTGAACTGGATTCTGCACGTTGCTGCGCACGCTCACACCAATCTGCGATTTCCCTGTGCCGCCAACAGGAGCCACGACAACGGGCGATGTCAGCAGTACGGAGATCGGCGGGCCGACTGCAAGCGGACGCTCTGACTGACCGAGTGTGGGATCGATGAATTTGATTTTGGCGACCGCCTTTGCACGGCTTCCATTTTGGTCGAGAGTGAAGTCGGCCACAGCGTGCAAAGGATAATCGGGCAAAGGCAATGTCAAACGCGCAGGGTCGTGAATGGTATAGATGGTTTCCGTCTCTTGATCTTTCCTGGTCCAGTAAGGACGTGTATAGGCTGCATTCTCAGGCACAGTGATTTGAAACTGCGTTGATACCATTTCTCCAGGCTCAAGCTTACGATCATCTTTTTTGACAATCGAAAATTTCCAGCCTGCGGGAACTTCGAGCTGCATCTCATATGCACGGAGAGCCAACTTTCCCCGGTTGTATAAGCGCGCCGTCGCTGTGAACGTCTGTCCGGGAATCGCGATGCTGATGGTCTGCTCCATGCGCGGAAAGTAAGAGGCACCTGGAGGAGGTCCGGGAGGATCTATCGTCAGGTCAAAGTAGATGCCTAACGACTCATTGGCTGCTTCTTGCAATTGCTGCAGTTTTGTATAGAGCGCGGGCATGATGTCGGCACGAGTCAGCGCAGGCAACTTATCCCTCACGTCCCTGATCAGGGAAGTAGTTTCTTTTATTCCAGCCAGCAACTCCGGAGCACATGCTGAAGGATCTTGTAGCGAGAAGGCTTTGCTCGCTGCGTCGATATGCTTCTGCAAAGATTCCAGCGCCGGCCGCAAAAACGAAGCTTTTGATTCGTCATTTCCCAACCGAGCAGCCAGCCCCATCAGCGAAGTATCGATGCCATCAAAGAAATCAGTCTCGTGCGCCGCAGGCTTAGGGAGCGTTGAATCCGTCAGCTTGTAATACGTATAGCGCGGGCCAGGCGGAACGCGAATGCCGCCGGTGCCCTGCGAAGTCTGGTGCGCGAGACCTTCGAGCGCGAATTGGGTGTATGACATCCCAAGCAGCGGGGAATATTCGCCTATGTTCAGCTTGACTGTGTAATCTTCATCGGCCACGTTGCCGCCCTGGAACATGCGGGGCGGATTGCCGACATAAAGCTTGCGCGGCTGCCACGGACTAAGGCCTTCCTTTATTTGTTCAGGAAATTTGGTGGAATCGCCGGCGGCGCGATAAGCCTCCACTGTGAGCAGCGCAGAAGCCTGGTGATGGGCGTGGCCGTCGCGATTGGTACCGCTGAAGCGCGCAATCAGCACATCGGGACGGAAGGTCCGGATGACGCGCACCATATCGCCGACAACAACATCGTGCCCATGCCACTTGCTGAGCGTCTCATCCACGGTCTTGGAGAAGCCGAAGTCGGTCACGTGGCTGAAGCGCTGCTGCACGCCGTAATATTTATCGGCTTCCAGCAGCTCCAGCGTGCGCAGAATGCCGAGTTCATCGGAGCTTTCAGTGCCGAATTTATTCTGTCCGCCTTCGCCACGCGTGACCGTAAAAAGCGTTACCTCTGCGCCTTTGCCGCGAGCTTCCAGCGTCAGCATGCCGCCATCTTCATCGTCAGGATGCGCGACCACCTGCATAATGCGCGCCGTGGTCTTGAGCTTGGTCAAAAGTTGAGCAAGGTGAAGCGCGCCCAGATCTTCCGGCAGCGGACGCGTATCCGAGTGAACAGTGGAAACTAGAAGGAAAACCAAGCAAGCACAGGCCAGGGCCCGGCGGATGAGCTTTGAGCGCATGGCGACCATTGTCTCTGTTAGACGGCTGTTCCGGCAAACCGGGTGCAATTTAGTGGCTGGCCAAACATCGGGGTGTCGCCATAAAAAGAGGAGTCCAGCGGAACAAACGGCAGACTCTTGCAAAGATTTTTTGTGAAAAAACTGTTGACCATTGAATATTTGTGTATTACCATTTGGTTATGGAACTTTCAGGTTATGTAAATCTGGGCTCAGGCCGGCTGGACGCCACATTCGCCGCGCTGGCCGATCCAACGCGACGAGCGATCCTGGCGCGGCTGGCCTCAGGCGACGCTTCAGTGAATGAGTTGGCGGAACCGTTTGCTATGAGCCAGCCCGCTGTTTCAAAACACCTGAAAGTCTTGGAGCGCGCGGGACTGATTTCGCGGGGACTCGACGCTCAGCGCCGTCCTCGCAAACTTGAGGCCAAGCCGCTGGCCGAAGCGAATGAATGGCTGGAGCGATATCGACAGTTCTGGGAAGCTTCCTTCGGGCGGCTCGACACTCTGCTGATGGAGTTGAAGGACGGCGAAATGAAAGCCAGGCCATCGAACATCAAACCATCGAAAGCCAAAGGGAAGAAACGCGGACACGCCAGACGCTAAGTGGAAATTAAAAGGAGATCAAGAGACATGAATACAGAGAAACTGCAGATTACAACGCCGACCGATCGCGAGATTGCTATGAAGCGTGTCTTCAACGCGCCGCGACGCCTGGTGTTTGACGCGCTCACCAAGCCCGAGCTGGTTAAGAAATGGTTACTTGGTCCGCCGGGCTGGTCAATGCCGGTGTGCGAGATTGATCTGAAGGTGGGCGGCAAGTATCGCTATGTGTGGCGGCGCGACTCCGACGGAACTGATATGGGGATGGGCGGCGTTTATCGCGAGATCGTAAAGCCGGAACGGATTGTAGCGACAGAAAAGTTTGATCAGTCCTGGTATTCAGGCGAGGCGGTGGGAACAACCCGATTGGTGGAGCAGGGCGGGAAGACCACGCTGACGCAGACCATGCTTTATGAGTCGAAAGAGACCCGCGATGGTGTGCTCAAGAGTCCGATGGAGTCGGGAGTGGGTGCCAGCTATGATCGGCTTGCCGATGTGTTGGCGTCGATGCCAACGGCAGAAATCAAATGACAGTCGCGTTTGGCAAGGCTCGGCAGCTTAAAAATTTGAAAAGAGGTTTTTCCTGTGCAAAAAATAACTCCCTTTTTATGGTATGACGGCAAAGCCGAAGAAGCCGTGAACTTTTATGTCTCTATCTTCAAGAATTCAAAAGTTGTAAGCATGGCCCGCTATGGCGATGCCGGGCCCGGTCCCAAGGGAAGCGTAATGACTGCTGCCTTCCAGCTCGAAGGGCAGGACTTTGTGGCATTGAATGGCGGGCCGCAATACAAATTTACGCCGGCCATATCGCTGGTGGTGAACTGTGAAACGCAGGAAGAGGTGGACAATCTCTGGGAAAAACTATCAGCCGGAGGACGAAAAGATCGGTGCGCCTGGTTGACGGACAAATTTGGTGTGTCCTGGCAAATTGTGCCAACGATCCTGAGCAAGTTGTTAGGGGATAAAAACCCTGAAAAAGCAAAAAGAGTGATGCAGGCAATGCTGCAAATGGACAAGATTGACATCAGCCGCTTGCAGAAGGCTTATGACGGGGCATAGAAAAAATCGCGGGTGTGACGCCTTGTAAGGAGCGACCTTCGCCACTATGCTGGGAGGGGTTCGCTTACCAGCATGCCAATCAGGTCTATCACGTCCATTTCACAGTTCCGCTTTTATCTGTCTGTTCTGCTCATGCTGGCATCGGCTGTGGTCAATCCGGTGAGTGCCCAGGAACAGACCACCGAACCAACCACCGATTCCGTTTTTGCGGACGCGCCTTTCGACAAGTGGATAGCCCAGGGTGCCCGGCAAGATATGCCGTGGAAAGTTCACATGACGGCCGACCGGCTTTCATTTCATCAAAGGCTGATCGCCACCATCAAGGTCGAAGTGCCGGGACCGGAACTGCTCAAGCGCAGCCACGATGAGCATCTTGTCCTGCTGATACTAGTGAGGAATGGCGCGGGTGTTTCTTCACGGAATTTCGGCCTACTGGAACTCGATAACCTGAAGCCGGAGATGAAGCGTAGCGACGTCGAGTTTTCATGGCAGGCTTTTGCAGTGCCCGGGCAATATGAGGTGTCCGTGGCGCTCTGGGACAAGAAATCAGGCGAGCACAATTTCATGCGCCAACTTTTCCATGTGGACGCATACAAGAACGATCCTTTGCCGGAAATGTGGCGCGGTCTGGACGCTTTTGAATTCTGGTCAACCAAGCGCGACGGGCCGGATTACATGTTTCATTCCGATATCAATGGGCGTCCTAATCTGCCGCTGGCCACGCGACGCCCGATTGAAATGGAAGTGCTTCTGGACATGACGCCTTCGGCGGAGATCTTTCGCGGGAACTACGGCTATTACAACCGCTATCTTGGCGCCGCGTTACCCGTGTTCAAACTTTTCAATCAGATCAACATCAGCAACGGCTCCAGAAGCGCCGCAGCCCTGGACCTGGTACAACGCCACGTTGTTTTTGAACAGAATGACGGCAAAGACCTTGATTGGGCCAGTTTGCAAAAGACGCTTTCGCCGGACAATGGCCCAGGAATGGTCAGCGTAAAGGACCTGCAAAATCGGCGACAGAGTCCGGTGTTCTTGCGTGAGGAAATAGTTCGGGGACTGAAGGCTTCGGCTGGTTCCGCGGCCAAGTCAGGCGAAAAGCCGCTGCGGGTGTTTGTTGTCATCGGCAGCCCGATGGATCTTTACGTATTTCCAAAGCTGCCGGAAATCGAAACCGGGAATGAGCAGGACTGCGTCATTTATTACATACAGTTTGATATGTTTGGACATGAGCAGCCCAGAACTCACGATCCGATGAGATATAGCAATAGGGGGCTCAACCGCGACAGAAATAGCGATAGGGATGCTGATAATTTTGAGCGCGGGAGATTCAACGGGGGCGCCGGCAACGTTGAGAAGATGTTGAAACCGCTGAAGATACATTCTTTTGAGGTGCGATCGCCGGATGATGTGCGGCGGACACTGGCGAAGGTGATGGCAGAAGTAGGCAGGCTGTAGTCTGGCCCCGTCCTGCCGGGCCAATGCCTTGCCAATCCCCGCAACTTACGCGATAATAACAACTTGCCCAGTATTTGCTGGGCCTCATCAGGAAAGGATTCAGTGGAACTGTGCTAATGATACGATTAGCGCGCATTGGTGCGCGCAAGCAGCCTTACTATCGGGTAGTGGTTATTGACAAAGAGCGTGCGCGCAATGGGCGCTCCGTGGAAGTGGTGGGACTTTACAATCCGCGCACCAATCCCACTACAATCGACTTGAAACGTGATCGCATTGATTATTGGGTCTCAAAAGGCGCGCAGCTTTCTGATACCGTGGGCCGTCTGCTCACCAAGTCAAAAGCCACAGCGGCGCCGGCGGCCTAGGCAACAAGCAAGGAGTCATTTCTTTTCCGGGACAAAGTAAGAGAATTTTGGGCCCCAAGCTTAGCTAGGTGAAGGACTCCCCCATGACGGAAGCGGGCGGCGATATGCGTATGCTCGTGGAGCAAATTGCTCAGGCTCTTGTTGACGCTCCAGATCAAGTAAAGGTCACCCCGGTGGAAGATGGCGATGCCACGATCCTGGAATTACGCGTGGCCCCAACAGACCTGGGTAAAGTGATCGGACGGCAAGGTCGCACGGCGAAATCAATCCGCACTTTATTAGGCGCGGCCAGCATGAAGTTCAAGAAGCGCTACATGCTGGAAATCATTGAAGACGAAGAGGAAACTGGCCCGGCGGAATAGTTTTGCCCTGATCTGCCCCACAAGCGCGATGACTGAGGAAGCTGAGTTCGTCACGATTGCCCGGGTGGCCAAAACGCAGGGACGCCACGGCGAGGTAGCTGCAACTCTGCTCACCGATTTCCCCGAGCTGTTTGAAACGCGCAAGAGACTTTTTGCGCTTGGCGGGAGCGGCACAAAGCACGGCGGCGCCACCGAGCAAGGCCGCCGAAAGCTCGACCTGGACGAGCACTGGTTCCACAAAGGCATGGTGGTGCTGAAATTTGCCGGCGTGGATTCCATCAATGATGCGGAAATGCTGGTGGGAAGTGAAATCCAGATTCCGCGCAGCGAACGCGCTGTATTGGGCAGCGATGAGTTTTACGTAAGCGATCTGATTGGCTGCACAGTGACTGATTCCGGCCGGGAGATCGGAAGGGTCGTTGGGCGAGTCCGGGATGTGCAGTTTGGCAGCGGGGAAGCGCCGCTGCTGGTGATTGAAGGCGGCGTAGTTTCGGGCGGCATAGTTTCGGGCAAGAAGGAATACCTGGTCCCTTTTGCCGCCGCTTATATTGAAAAGATTGCGCTGGAGCAGAAGCGCCTGGAAATGAAACTTCCGGAAGGCCTGCTTGAACTGGATGCGCCGCTGAACCAGGAAGAAAAACAGCGGCAGCATGAGAAGTCTTGAGCGGGTCCGACAATGAAGTTCGAGATCGTAACTATTTTTCCGGACTTTTTTAGCGGGCCGCTGGATTACGGCATTGTGCGCAGGGCGCGCGAGGCCTCGTTCATTGAAATATTGATTCACGACTTGCGGGCCTTTACCACGGACCGGCACAAGACGGTGGATGATCGTCCGTTTGGCGGCGGCGAAGGCATGGTGTTGAAGCCGGAACCGTTATTTGAATGTGTGGAGTCTTTGCAACTGTCTCCGCGAGATCAGCGGCTTGCGGGTGAGGCGAAAGAGACTGTGGTACTACTCTCGCCGCAGGGAAGAATGTTTACGCAGGCGGTAGCGGAAGAGATGGCCGAGCTGGAGCGGATTGTTTTGGTCTGCGGGCGTTATGAAGGCGTGGACGAACGAGTTGCCGAGTGCCTTGCGGACCAGGAGATTTCCATCGGCGACTACGTTCTGAGCGGCGGCGAACTTGGCGCAGCGGTGATGATTGATACCATCACGAGGCTGGTTCCGGGAGCGCTAGGAAACGCGGCGTCGGCCCGGCAGGAAAGTTTCAGCGCCACGGATAAACTCAGCGTAGACGGACCCGATAGTACGTGCGGTTCCGGCGGGCTTCTAGACTATCCGCATTACACGCGGCCAGCGGAGTTTCGCGGGATGGCGGTGCCGGAAGTTCTGATGGGCGGTAACCACGAGCAGATACGCAAGTGGCGCCGCGGCAAAGCGCTGGAAAAAACTTTGCGGAATCGTCCGGACCTGCTGGAGCGGCAGCCGTTAAGCGAGGAAGATAAAAAGTTTTTGGCCGATATCGGCAAGAAGAAGATTGGCCGCGAATGAACGCGAAAAATCGCGAATCGGAAGCAAGACAGGTAGAATTATAGATTCGCGCGATTCGCGGCTTAAGGTTTTGAAATTTCGGACGTCGAAACGTCCTTGAATTGAAGAGGAATCAGACCATGTCACAGCACCCTATTATGGAAAAACTCGCTGCCAAGCTGCAGCGCAAAGACCTGCCTGCGGTTAAGCCGGGCGATAGCGTTCGCGTTCAGGTAAAGATCAAAGAAGGCGACAAAGAACGTGTCCAGGCCTTTGAAGGCACCGTGATTTCAATGCGCAGCGGACCGCAGGGAAGCTTTACCGTCCGCAAGGTCAGCTTTGGGCAGGGCGTGGAGCGTATCTTCCCCTTCAACTCCAAGGTGCTGGATAAAGTTGAGATCGTGCGTTCGAACCAGGTTCGGCGCGCCAAACTGTTCTACCTGCGCGCTCTCAAAGGCAAAGCCGCGCGTCTGCGTGAAGTGGACCATCGCGCTGTGGCCGCAAAGGCCAAGGCCGCCGAAGCTGCTACGCCGGCTGAATAGTTAATCCTTCTACTTGCATTCAAGCTGCGGAAGAATTTTCCGCAGCTTTTATTTTTTCACAATCTTTTTCCACGATCCCATGGGGCATAATGGACGCAAGCGCTTTGCTGCTCTTCCTTCGACGGCCAAAGTTGTCTCTCTCGAAAGAAAAGTAACTGAAGCTTTTTGAATTCTGATGTCTGCTGCTCCCCAACCCGCCCGCATTAAGCGCAAGAAGCGCGTTATCCCGGTGAATCCGGCAACGGGCCTGCCATTTTCCAAAGGCACGCTGAAGATGCGGCTGCTCAAGCGGCTGAAGTGCACCCAGAAATTTGAAAAGCTGGCATGGGAATCCGGGGCGCGCCTTGTTGCTGGCGTCGATGAAGTTGGACGCGGATGCCTGTTTGGGCCGGTAGTAGCCGCAGCAGTAATTCTTGAACCGGGCTATCGAATCAAAGGCCTGCGCGATTCCAAGTTGATTGACCAGAAAACCCGTGAGACGCTGGCCGAACGAATCAAAGAACATGCCATCGCCTATGCGGTTGCTGCCGTGGACGTGGCGCGGATTGACCAGCTCAACATCTATTGGGCGTCACTGCTGGCCATGCGTGAAGCTGTGGCGCAGCTTCGACCCGGTCCGGACCATCTGCTGGTGGACGCGGTGCGCGTGAACTGGGACTGCCCGCAGACCAAAATAATTCATGGCGATGCCTTGTCTATCTCGATTGCCGCCGCATCCATCATCGCCAAAGTCCATCGCGACGAAATGATCCGCCGCTGGGCGCCCGTTTACCCGGAGTATGATCTGGCTTCGAACAAGGGCTACCGCTCGCCCAAACACTTGGCTGCCCTCAATGACCTTGGCCCTACGCCGCTGCACAGACTGTCATTCGCTCCGGTGTGGATGTGCCAGGAAAAACAGCAGGAAGCGTTTGAGTTTGAGGATGCGGTCGAAGATGATGAGGCTCTTGCGGCGGGCATTTAGCCACCGTAAATTTTTAAGAAGATCACGTCGACTGCCAGATTTCCAAAATAGTTGGGATGTGAATAACTCTGTGCGCCCGCACAAAGGAGATATGTTACCCAACTGGTTCCCCCAGTTCATCCATCACGACGATAACATCTAGCAATCTCGCAACAATAGAATCCATAAGCTGGATGAAGCTATCCTGCGCCGGCTCTCGGAGCAGGATAGCTCACCCTGTTGGATTCACTGTACTTGTGTTGTAAATGAGACAGAGTTGTTGGACGGTACCAGATCCTGGGTTTGCGCCCGAACGTTGAAGTTATTGACCAGCCTTGTGCCCGCCGCAGCATTTACCTTGACCCGGATTGTTACGGCGATAGTCTCGTGCGCCGGCAATCCTCTCCAGTTACAGGTGATGGTTCCGCCGTTTGCCGTCGGCTGAGGTGTGGTACAGGAACTTGGCCCGGTACCGCCGGAAAGACTGGAGCTGACGAAACTTGTTCCGGGCGCGAGCGTATCGGTAATAACGAGATTGTCGCTGTTGTCCGGCCCCTGATTGCCGATCAACAGGCTATAGGTGAGCGTCTGCCCCTGGTGGATTGTTGCCGGAGCGGTGGGCGAGAGCAAAGCAAGATCGGCCGCGATGACCACCTTCGCAATGAACGCGTCACTGTTTCCCTTAAGTCCCGGCTGGAACGCGTTCGGCGTCACCGGGAAATCAGCCGCGGAAGTGTTTCCGGCGACCCATGCATTCCAGGCTGGATCAACCCAGATCGCCGCGCCGCTCGACGTGTTACTGCTGCCCAGCAACGTTGAATAGTAGAGAGACTTGCCGTCGGGCTGCAGCGCGGTGACGAATGCGTCCTGGGTGGCTGGAGCCAGAGTTCGCCGGAAAGCATTGGCGGTGGTGGGAAAATTCGCGGAACTGGTGCTTCCGGTCAGGAATACCATTTGCGCGCTGTTGAGATGCAGGCCGGAGGAGCCGTCTGTGCCGCTGCCGCCGAGGAATGTCGAGAAGATGAGCGAACCGCCCCCGGTGCTGAGCTTGGTAACAAACGCATCCGAGCCGCCGCCGATCGTAGTCTGGAAAGCGCCAGCCGTGGTGGGATAGGTGCTTTGCGACGTGTTGCCGGTGATGTAAACGTTGTGCGATGGGTCCAGGCCAATCCCGGTCACGCCGCGAAAGCCGTCAGCGCCGCCCAGTAGAGTTGAAAAAATCAGTCCTGAGCCGGAAGGGTTCAGTTTGGATACAAATACGCGCGGCGATCCCGAACCAAAGGTCGCGCCGTGAGGGAAGTTGGTGGACGAAGTGGTTCCCGCTACATACACGTTCGCCGAAGAATCTATTGCAACAGCATTCGCGACGTCGAGTCCGTCACTACCGCCCAGATACGTGCTGAAGACCAGCGAACTGGCAGGCGCCACGTTGGTGTTGAATTTCGCAACGTACCCGGTGGTGTTGGAATTGGGCAAAGTCGTCTGGAAAGCGCCCGGCGTCGCTGGAAGGCAGGGATTCGTGGTGCTGCCAACCAGATACACATGTCCGGAATTGTCCGCGATAAGATTGCCTACAGTCGAACTGCTAAATGTCTGGCAAGCAGGGCTGACGGTGTCAGAGGACTGCGCGAACATATTGCTATAGAGCAGCGCGGAGCCGTTAGCGTTGAGCTTGTCAATGTGAATGCCTATATCGAATCCGGGGTTCGGTCCGGGAAATTCATCGGCTTGAGCTTCCGCGCTATAGACAATGCCGGCAGAATCCACCGCCATGGCTTCCACCGTTACGCGAAGGAACGTAGAGTAAATCAAAATACGGCCAGTCTTGTCGAACTTGGAAATGAAGCCGCTCTGAGTGGTGGTGTCATCGTGAAATATGGCTCGCGTGTTGGCAGAGCGGTCGAATGCTCCGGCGGTGGTGGGATAATCAGCCGCGCTGGTGGTGCCGCCAACGTAGATGTTGCCGTTGGCGTCCAGCGCGATTGCAGTGATGAAGGTGTCGGCAGGAAATGACGAGCCCAGGCTCAAGTCCTGGCCCGTGGAGCCGCCGAGATGGGTTGCATACGCCAGCACAGGATCGATGGTCACCGGCAGAGCGTGATCATAAGCTCCAAGAGAAACGCCAAGACGGTCAGCGCCGATAAGTTTCCAGGCGGCTTGCACAGCCACGCGTTTGCCCTGGATCGTCTGCCAGGCGCGCGGCGCGGACTCAGTCAGCCTCATCTTTCCGAGCAGGAGTTCCACATCGCCTCCTGGCTGCGCGTGAATCTCATCAATGCCTTCGGCACGCAGGATAATCCGGCTCACATCAGCTCCGGGAGCCAGCAGGAAGTCGTGTTCCAGATGGCGGCCATGGCCGTAGAAGCGCACATCGATCCCGGGATACACGGATGCATAGCGCAGCGCGGTATAGTTCTCTACTCCCACGATGGCCGGCTCGCGATCCAGATAGTTGCTACGCGCAGCGAGCGGTTGTTCAGGATTGATTGCTTCCTTCTCCCAAGCAGCGTTCTCGAACAGCAGACGGAAGCTTCCCTGGTGCGGCACCGCAACCGTCATTCCGTCAGGAGTGAAGAACAGGACGCCTTCGCGGCTTCGTGCCAGATACCGGACTTGCGGAGCGGTCTGGCCGTGGTTGGTTTCAAAAGTTAACAGCCCGTCGGGCGAAGGCACGGATGGCTGGCTGGCGAAAACAAAAGAGCTAAGTAGCAGGCAGACGATAGGGAGCGATCGGAGCGCTTTCAGCATATAAATCCTCAGAAGCACGATCATGTTTTCCGTACAGGGGATCCGGGGAATGTGCTGCTTTGAAAGATGTAAGCTCCTGCTGCCCTGTTGTATCTATAGGTAATAACTATTTACTTAATACTCGGTGCAGTGGAGTGTGACCGAGTGCAAGCGGGAGTCGGGGATATGGCTTCTAAATCACTCAAAACACGGGAATGAAGTTGGCGCCGCGCTACATGCGATCCTTCGCTGGCATCGATGCAAAATGATGCGATCCAGAAACGATGTTCTGGATCTCATTTCGCAATGCTCTTGTATCGCCCGCCGGCACCAGCGTCAGCAGCGGATGTGCTCCGATTCCACACTCTGGCGTTGCGATCACGGGAATGTCGGCAGCCAATGCCCGCAGCAGCGGACGGGGATTGTTTTCTATCCAGGCCGGTTGGATTACTACAGCTGCTTGGCCTAACCAATCATCGGACATTCTTACTAGTTGAACGCCATCCCAGAAGTCCTCAGATTCCACTGTCCTATTGAGCACCAGCAAAGGACAATCAAGATCTTGTACTGCGTCGCGCACTTCAAAAGCTCCCTTGCGCGCAAGCGCCGGTCCTGGAAAAACAACATGCGGTCCGCACTGGCCGCCTTTAACGTGGGGCAGCTTCCAGTCCAGAAGTTTGCTTTTGAGCGGGAACAGCCTGGCGAACTCACAATGCGGCGTAATAATCTGGTCAGCTTGCTCCAGGGCTTCGGCTTCAGCCTCCGCCATCCAGGCAAGGGCGCGAAACTCCTGAAAAGTTGTTCGCTCCGGGAATTGTGCCGCCAATGCGTCGAGCTGCTGATGAAGCGCCCGCAAAGGTGAGCGAGTCATCAGGACAGAAAAGATCCGTCCGCCCAGATCACCTTTGTGCCACAGGAATGGCAGCAGCGACTGCGCTACATACAAATGGGAAGTATCGATCGAAAGGCGATCGCTATAATAATCCGCCAGCGCCTGAGAGCGGGCAACCTGTACAGCCGCTGGAGGCAGGCCGCTATTCAAATGGAGTCGTGACTTTACCGTCGCAAGCAACGTTTGCGCGCTGGCGGCAATCGTTCTCCGGTAGCCTTTGTTATCCCACTCATATCTTCCAAGTGTTTTGAAGTTGGAGTGATACGGAAGAAACAGCTCATCCATCCCTGACTTTATTTGCCTGGTATATTCTTCAAATTCCGGCCAGCACTCTTCAATAAGAAACGCAGTCCGATCGGAAAATTTAGATGCCTGCGGTGTTACATGACGGAAGCATTCACTTACTCGGCAATCGGTGCAGGTGTTGATGAACGAAGACTTTTGGTTTGCTGGTTGTTGCTCGCCAATAGAGACGGGCCGCTCTGTGCCCCAGAACCGAACGACCAATTCGTCTCTGGTAAGTACTGCCGTGATAACGATGTTCTGCCTGGGACGAAAGCGGAGATCGACATAATTCCAGAAAATGGTGGCATCACGCCCCTGCTCCGCGGCTGAACCTGGCACCACAGAACTGTGCGCGTGTCGTTCGATGATTTCGCAGCCGGACTGGAGCGCCAGGTCATACAAAGAATTTGAAAGCTGGCAGAGACCTCCGCCCACAGTGGGTATAAGACATCCTTGACGAAGTTCACGGCCACGAGCGTATCCGGCGGAAGCCCTCGCTTTGCCAACTTGTTTCCAGAAACTGAAAACTTCTGCGGCAGGCACCTCGACCAGGTGCAGGCGAAGGCATGCCTTGCGTAGATTCTGCACCTTGCCGAATTGCAGCGAAGTCTCTACCTGGCTTTCTGCTGTCCATAAGGGAGAGCGGCATTCCGCCAAAAGCACGGGGTAATGGCCTCCCGACGTGTGTCCAAGCCGACGCACCGGTTGCGTCAAGTGAGACACGGCGCGGATTCCGCGAAGGATTGCAGCTTTTGCGGTAAAAATGGCGGAATTGAAGCGAGATGGTTGTTTAGTGTGCAAGCAGTCTAATGCCAAGACTATGCGTTAGCTCCTGGCATCCTTTCAAGCCATTTGTATTGCAAACGAGTGCCCAAAGGACGGGCGCATCACTGGACGGAAGAAACCTACCGAGTCCTATCCTTTGCGTAGCAAAGGGTGAATAAATTCATCTAATTTGACCCAAGCCACGCCTGTTAAAGAAAAACCACATCTGGGAAGAATCGTTGTAAAATCCTTCCGCCCCCCAATCTATATAAGAATTTCTGGAGATAGTGTATGAAGCATTCAATTGGGTCCCGCCTAATCGCAGTTCTGATAGTTGCAGTTCTATTGCCCGTCTGTGCACAGGCCAAGCCAAAGAAGAAAACCTATAACAATTCTTCCGAGCAGTTGTTCACAGCGGCCTTACGCACGGCGCGCGAGCGCCATGTGGTGACTTATATCAATGAAAAGATGCTGATGTTTACCTTTGAGACCGGCCGCTCCTTTGCCTCGGAAGGCTTCGTCGCCAATGCTTCAATCGAGCCCGAAAGTGAGGGCAAGGCCACGCTCATCATCAACGTACAGAACAAAAAAGGCGTTTCATGGGGTGCGGGAGACCGCATGGCGGACAAATTCTATGAGCAGGTTTCCGACGAGTTGGCTGGTGATACCAAACAGGCAGCTTCAGTCAAAGCGCAGGAGAAAGCCATTTCGGTCCCCGACCCGAAAGCCGTCCCCAGCGAACCATCCATGACCAAATCAGCGGAGAGCAACTCTCTGGTTGCGTCTCCCGGCAGCGAAAAGGGAAAAATCGTGGTGACCTCCGTACCGGAAGGTGCCGAGGTATACGTGGACGATGATCTCGTCGGCAATGCTCCAGCTACCCTTAGGCTTCCCTCAGGCAAGCATACGGTGAAAGTGTCCCAACAGGGATTCAAGCCGTGGACAAGACAGGTATCTGTCTTCGCCGGTTCGGATACAAACCTCAAAGCTTCATTGGAGAAAGAGTAATCTGGCGTTATCGCGGATTGTTGCTTTTGTTCTGCGCGACGCGCGCCTTCACCAGCTTTTTGATCAGCGCAACCGGCACTGGCTTGTCCGTGGGAAAGTGGATGGTCCCTTTGGATGTGGAGAAGCCCTTCAACTCGTCCTTAAATGCGTCGATCACGGCTGCCGTGGGGAACAGACTGTAATGATTCGAAAATGCTGCGTACCACACCAGCGTTCGTTTGAGCTTGAAAGCCGGCATCCGCCAGCTGAGGGTCTCGGTGGCCTCCGCGGGCACTGCGGACCGAATCGCCGCGCGCATCTTGTTCAACGCGGTGCGGGCGGGCTCAGGGAGGCGGTCAAGGTATTCGTCGACGGTTTGGGGTGCGGCGGTTTCGGGAATGCGTTTAGGGGCGGGTTTTTTTGGGGTGGTCTTTTTCTTCTGGGCTCCGCGGCCATTCGCGGAAGAAGTGCCCTGGCTGGGTTTGGCTTTCTTCATCGGGGGATGATAGAGCGATTTTTGTTGCGTGTCTATGGCTTGCGTTGTTTCCGCACGGAAACATCAGGCATTTTGGGTAGAACTCCCTGAGGCGGCATGGCGAGGACACATCCTCGGGATCCTTCGACTCCTCCTTAGTCGCATTGCTCCCTCGGAGTCGCTCAGGACGACAGGGGTTAACAGGGAAGGGGATGGCCCCACTGAAGTCGTGCCCCGATACTTGTCTCTTGCCGTTATCACCTGCGGTCGCTCTTAAAAGGCGTTGTATCATTGAAACAATATGCCGTTTCCCATCAAAGTTTGTGCCGTCTGCGCGGAAGAGTTTGAACTCAAGCCGGACAAGCCCGGTTTCGCCAACCGCTGCCCCTCATGCAGTGAAACAGAAAGCGCTGGGCCGGCAAAAAAGGGCCGCATGGACGCCGACGAACGGAAGAATGCGACTGAGGCGAACGAAGCCCGGCGGCAAGCGATGCGTGAGCTGCTTTACCGCAAGGACAGTTAACGCAGCGGAACGCGATTCAATTGATATTCGCGACGCCTTCAAAATCATGATATGAACCTCGGCTTTGTCGTTGCGACAGGGCTCCCTCGCTGCGCTCGGGATTTCAGAAAAGGCGATGCGCGAACTGCTTTATCGCAAAGATAGTTAAAACATTCCCCAAAAATAATTAAAGCATTCCAAGAATTGCGAATATCGCATAAGTGGAACATTGCAGCGTCGATGTCTAGAACATGCGGCGGCTGTGGTAGATCTCTACAAGCGTTTCGATCCGTAAGGAGCCGTCGAAGTAATGAAGAGATATACCGCAAGTTCTATCCCAACCGCACTCTTGCTGGTCATTACCGTCTGCATTGCAGCAGTCGCCATTCACAGCTATGCTAACGCTCAGCAGGATGCCACCAGCTCAACTACGGAGCAGGCTAAACCGGAGGCATCCGCAACACCGGTCACCTGTGCCGATTCCGAATCATCTACCGGCACTTTCCCGCCCGTGCCAACCAGCATCGACAAAACGTGCGCGGTCATTCCCCTGGACTTCAATGGAACTCCGTCACAGTTTGGCGCCGATCTTTATTCCTGGCTTACTTTCGTTTCCGTTAACTGGCCGGTAGACCCTACAAGCTGCACTGCGAACTCGCATGCCAGCATTTTGGCAGGCCCGCAAAATCCCACGTGGCTGACTTTTTTAAGCAATGATGAAGTGTTTGTGTCCGCGCCGCAGTCACCGGCCAACTGGTGTTACAGTCCGGCATTGGCCAACAAAGCCGGCGGAGCCACCGCTGGATTTTCCAGCCTGCAAGCCGCGCTCACGGCTAAGCGCAAGGTAAAGCTGGCCCATCTGCCTCCCAAGGTACTTGCGCTGGCGCAGAAGCACCCTGAAGTGCAGCTATTCCTTCACCATAATGCGAAGGGACAGGACCTGCTTTCCAGCACCGAACACATGAACGCCGCAAGTTCTCCGGAAATGCAGTCCATACTCGATGCGACAGATCAACCAGTCACAGACCAGAATGGCCGTTTCGTCCGCTTCACCATTAATATCGGGCAGGACGAATACAAATACATCATGTCGCATGTTCTCTGGAAGAAATCCGGCCAGGCGGCCACCGGGGATCTGTCGTTTCCACCCAACGCACAGTCCGACCCAAACGAGCTCGGCGCCATGGAGTTCAAGGCGGCATGGAAGGTGCTGGGACCCAACGATAACGTGTCGCACTTTTTCACGCAGAAGGCAATCGTCTATAACGACGAAAATGGATCGCCGAGCCCCGGCCCCAACCCGGTTACGGTAGGTCTGGTAGGGCTGCACATTACGCATAAAACCAGGAAGCAAACGAAATGGCTCTGGTCAACGTTTGAACAGGTGGAGAATGGTACAAAGTCCTTCTACAATCCAAATTGTCCACCCAGCCAGTGCCCGCCCAATGTGGAGACTGCCACTAAACCCTTTTTTGAGCTGAACCCCAATGGCTCGCCCCATAACAAGCCCGTGCAAGTGGTGGCGGCGTCACCAACCACTGCGGCTGAATTGAATACACAGTTTCAGGCACTGCTGCCGAACACACCCTGGGCTTATTACAAGCTGATCAGTACCCAGTGGGTGGGAGAGCTTGGCAATGCTCCCAAACCACCGAAGCTGGGGAATTCAGTCCTGGAGACATTTGTGGCGAACACCAACCCCTATAGCTGCATGGACTGCCATAACTTTGCTCGCAATTCAAAGTTCAAGTCCGATTTCAGCTTCATCATCAACGCCAAGCAATAACGGCAATGCCCGGTGCCTGCCAGTTGGCGCCGGGCATACCGCCTATAGGGATCCCTCGCTTGGCTCGGGAGTAAACCAAAAAGGTAGGGCTCCCTCGCTGCGCTCAGGATGTTTTTACTAATCCAGCTGCCGCAACCCTTCTTTTCCCAGATACACGCCCAGGCTTCCCAGCAGAGCCAGGGCTGACATGCCCGCGATGGCCAGTGGAGCGCCGATGACGTGGGCCATCGAGCCGGCGATGAGGCAGCCGATGGGGGGCAGTCCCAGAAACGCCGTGGAATAAATGCTCATCACGCGTCCGCGCATGTGGTCTTCCGCCAGGTGTTGCAGCAGGGAATTGATAGTGGCGGCGGAGATGATCATGCAGTAGCCGGCGATGGTGAGGATGAGTCCGGAGAGATAGAAGTTGCGCGAGAAAGTAAACGCGATGATGGCGGCATAAAAGCCGGCAAAAGCGCGGACTACAAATAGCCCGCGGCGGCGCATGTGCGTGACCGAGGCGATGGTGATGGCGCCAAGAAAAGCGCCCGCGCCGGAGCAGGCCATCAGGATGCCGAGGCCGGGCTCGTCACTGGCAAGTACGTCGCGCGCAAAGTAAGGAATAAAAGTGAGATACGGAATCGCCAGCAGGCTGCCGATCGCCACCAGCAGCACCAGCGACGACATGGCGGGATTCCTGAAAACATAAATGAAGCCCTGTTTCAGCTTTTGCCACAGATGGCCTTCCTGCGGAGCGGCGGGCTCGATGTAGCGGATACGAGTGAGCGCCAACAGTACGGCCAGGAAGCTGAGTCCGTTGAGAAAGAAATTTCCCGCTACGCCAAAGAGCGCCATGGCAAAACCGCCCAGCGTGGGGCCAAGCACGCGGGACATGTTGAACTGCGCCGAGTTGAGCGCGATGGCGTTGGTGAGGTCTTCACGCGGCACCAGTTGTGGCACCAGCGCCTGATAGGTTGGCGTGTTCAGTGACATGGCGATGCCGGTGCCCAGAGCCAGCAGCAGGATCTCATGCACGGTGATGACCTTGAAGTAGGCCAGCGCTGCCATGATGAAAGCAAAAACCATCATGGCGGATTGCGTCACCATGAGCAGCTTGCGCTTGTTCACGTGGTCAGCAATCACGCCGCCAATAAGAGCAAACAGCAGGATGGGGAATGACGCGGCAAAGCCCACCACGCCCAGCCAGAATGCCGAGTTCGTAAGCTGCAGCACCAGCCAGCCCTGGGCGATATTCTGCATCCAGGTGCCGATGTTGGAAAGGAAGTTGCCGGTCCAGAAGAGCCGAAAATCACGATGACGCAAGGCCCGTGCAATCCTGGGAATTTCAATGACTGTCGTTTCGGCCGCGTCGGTGACTGCTCCGTGAGCAAGTCCGTCGACGGCGTCAGCGCGCGGCACGTTGGGTTCGCCGGTCGTTAATTCACCGATCGTTAAGTCGTCGACCTTTAAATCGGCGGTTGCAGATTCGCAGGTCGTTGATTCGCCTGTTGGGTCCGCGACCGGTAGCGGCTCTACATCGCCGCCATTCATCTCCGCATCCGTGCTCAAAGTCCCCTGGCCTTGTTGGTGGCGGATTCGAATAAATGCCACTCAATAGTGTAAGCTTTTTCGTTTCCACCGCAGGACGCGCTTAAACTCGAACCCAGGAGCCAGGAAATTGAAACGCGCCAAATTATTAGTCGTCATATCGGCCTTTGTACTTTCCAGTTTTGCTTTGCAGAATCCCGCAGGCAGGGGCCAGAGTGCTCCCTCGCAACCTACTCCCACGCCAGGCAATCTCGGGCAAAATGTTTCCGCCCAGGCTGTTCCGACGCAGATTTTTGGCTTCAGAGATTTTGCGAAACAGTATCAGGTGGACCAGCAGTTTCTGGCCAGTCCCAGCGCGGCGCGAGCGGAGCAACATCTGAAGATATTGACGGCGCAGCCTCACATCGCCGGCTCGCCGGAAGACAAGGCGACAGCGGACCATGTAGCCAAGCACTTTGACATCGCGGGCATGGAAACCGAGGAGGTCAAGTATTCGGTGTGGATGAATCGGCCGTCAGAGATCAGCGTGACCGTGACGGCCCCAGCCAACGTAAAGATGAATGGTCCCAGACCAGAGCACGTGGATGGCGATCCCCTGGCTGACAATCCAAAAGTGGTGATGCCGTTTAACGGATCATCTCCATCGGGCGACGCGGAGGCCGAAGTCGTATATGCCAATTACGGCAGGCCGGAGGATTTCAAGAAGCTTGAAGATTTGAAAGTCGATGTGAAGGGCAAGATTGTAATTGTCCGCTATGGCGATAATTTTCGTGGGGTAAAGAGTTTTGTGGCGGAAGAGCACGGTGCGGCGGGAGTGATTATCTATTCTGATCCCATCGACGACGGCTACTTCAAGGGCGATGCTTACCCCAAGGGACCGTGGCGTCCGGAGAGCGGCGTGCAGCGCGGATCGATCCAATACATGTTCAAATATCCGGGCGATCCCACCACGCCGGGATTCGCTTCCGTGGTGACGCTGCCGGAATCGCAACGCGTTCCGCCGGAAAAAGCTGTGGACATGCCCAAGATTCCCACGACACCGCTTTCGTATGGCGACGCTCGTCCCATCCTGGAAAACCTGGCTGGACCGGAGACGCCGCGAGACTGGCAAGGCGCTTTGCCGTTCACGTATCACGTTGGTCCCGGCCCGGTGAAAGTGAAGATACATCTGAAGCAGAACTATCGGTACTGGACGATCTGGAATGTGATCGGGAAAATCAAAGGGACGAAGTATCCGGATGAATGGGTGGTGCTGGGAAACCATCGCGATGCATGGGTGTACGGCGCGGTGGATCCTAATAGCGGTACGGCCGCCATGCTGGAAACGGTGCACGGCTTCGCCGATCTGCTGCGACACGGCTGGAAGCCTGACCGCACCATCGTCTTTGCGTCGTGGGACGCAGAGGAAGAGGGGTTGATCGGCAGCACGGAATGGGGTGAGGAGCACGAAAAAGATCTGGCCCACGCCGTCGCATATTTCAATTTGGATGTGGCGGTTTCCGGCTCGAACTTCGGAGCGTCGGCGGTTCCAAGTTTGAAAGGCTTTATGCGCGACGTCACCAAAGTTGTGCCTAGCCCAAAAGGCGGCATGCTTTATAACGTTTGGAAAGATGAAAAGATGGGACAGCCGCAGCGGCGTCCTGATAGCGGGCAGGGCCGCGTGCCCAATGCTCGCGTAGAAAACGACGTGCCCGTGGGCGACCTGGGCAGCGGTTCCGACTACAGCGTCTTCATCCAGCACCTTGGCATTCCTTCTACTGATATGACCTCCAGTGGCCAGTATGGCGTGTATCACTCGGCGTTTGACAACTTTAACTGGTTCAAGAAATTTGCCGATCCCACTTTTGTTTATGAGCAGGAGATGGCTCGCGTCTTTGGCATTGAAGCGCTGCACATGTCCCAGGCTGACGTGCTGCCCTATGACTACGAACTTTATGGAAAAGAAATTGGCGCATACATTGAGAATTCCCGCGATAAAGCGATGCACGTATTGGGTGCCAGCGCGCCTGATTTCACCAAGGCATCGGACGCGGCGAAGCGATTTATGAATGCCGGAGCAAAAGTTCTGACTATCCAGAAAAATCCGCCGCAGGATGCAGCCAGGCTCAACCAAACGTTGATTGCCGCAGAGCGGGCGCTGCTTTCTCCGCAAGGACTGCCGAACCGTCCGTGGTTCAGGCACTTGATTTATGCGCCGGGACAATACACCGGCTACGCCGCCGTGGTGATTCCCGGAGTGAATGAATCGATCGATGCGAAAGACGCGCAGCTCACGACATCGCAGCTGCAGGTGCTGACGGAAGCGCTGAACCGCGCCGCGGGAGTGCTGGAAGCGTATCAGTGAAGCGCTTTGCCAGGAAGTGAGCGGGCTTTCGCACCCGCTCGCCTTAGGACCTCGCCTCTACGAAACGGCCAGCGCTTTCTCTAACTCTGCCGGTTCGGCGATTGGCGGCTTGCAGCTGAAGCCGCTGCAGATCACGGCCACCGTGTGGCCTTTTTTGATCGCCGGCAAATTTGGGATAGTTTCAGCCAGCGCCGGCGGAAGCATCTGCGGCACTGCCTCTCCTTCTTGCAGATGAAGAACAGATTGGGTTAATGACAAAGCCTTGAACGCCGCCGATTCCAATTGCTCAGCCCTTGCTCCGCTGCCCACGATAACCACTTGAGTGTGCGGATGGAGGTACATTCCAAGCGCGATCCCATAGGTCGAAGCGAATAGTCCATAATGCGCGGCAATTCCCGCAAAGGCTTTCAATGTGCTTTCCGCCAGATCGCGATACCGGGCGTCATTGGTATAAGCGTGCAGCCGGAAGAGAGCAATGGCTGCCATGGGATTGCCCGCAGGCGTGGGTGAATCCTGCAACGGCTTGCGCCTTGCGGCGAGCGCTCCCAAAACCAATCCATCACCGACTTCTGGACCGCTGGCCATGTCAAAGAACGCGCCTTCACGCGGGTCATGGAAACGCGCGACCATTGTTGCCGCAATCTTCTCGGCGAAATGGAAATAGCTCAGGTCGGCGCTGGCTTCATAAGCATCCAGACACGCGATTGCCGTGAAAGCATAGTCTTCCAGCACGCCGGGAACGCGGCGTTTGGCCGCCTGTGGATCTGAATAAGCCAGCACCCGCTGCAAACCCAGCTTTTCATCCCACCCCTGCGAAAGAATGCGATCGAGCGAGCGCAGTGCGAATCGCCGTGCTTCATCAAGCTTCAACACGCGCGCCGCTTTGATATAAGCAGAGATGCAGAGCGCGTTCCAGCCCACGTACACGGTCTTGTCGACAAACGGCGTGGTGCGCTGCAGCCGTGCGGCATACATCTTCTTTTTCGCGGAATCCAGAATCGTCTGAACTTCCTGTGGCGTCTTCTTTACCCGCTCCGCGACTTCTTGAATGCTGGCGCGCAGATAGAGCACGTTCTTGGCGGGATTGTGGTGCATTTCGCCAACCTCGCCAATGTCATAGTGCAGCATAGCGACTTGCAATTCGTCGGTACTCAGCACGGCTTCGGCTTCGTCCAGAGTCCAGGTGAAATAATCGCCATCGTCGTCCAGCGAAATGTCGGCATCCTGCGAAGCGTAAAAGCCGCCATGCTCCCGGTCAGACAGCACCTCATCCATCCAGCGGACGATGTCTTTAGCCACAAAAGCAAAAAACTCATTGCCCGTGAGCTGATAACCATGAACATAATTTTTTAGCAGCTCGGAATTGTCGTACGACATTTTTTCGAAGTGCGGGACGATCCAGTGCTCGTCCACGGAGTAGCGATGGAAGCCACCGGCCAGCTGATCGTAAACGCCACCGCGCGCCATCTTGTCGAGCGAAACAGTTATAACGTTCAGCAGATCCGCATTGCCGGTTTCGGCGGCGCGTTGCATCAGCAGGTCCATGCCGCTGGGATGGGGAAATTTCGGCGACGAGCCAAAGCCACCATGCTCGGGATCAAATAACTTCACCGCCGATTCCACCATGCTGTCAATCAGCTCAGGCTTGAGCGACCCGGACTTTCCGGCAAAGCCTTCAGCCTGGCTGATCGCGCTCATCACGCTCTCTGCCGACTCCAGCACGTCACTGTGTTTTTCGCGATACGCCTGCGCCAGCGTAAGCAGCACGCGGCTGAAACTGGGACGTCCCTGGTAGTCCTGCGGCGGAAAATATGTCCCCGCATAAAACGGCTTGCCCTCAGGCGTAAGAAATGCAGTGAGCGGCCATCCACCCTGCCCGCTGATGGCCTGCACCGCGGTCTGGTAGCGGCTGTCCACATCGGGGCGCTCGTCGCGATCAACCTTGATGGCGATGAAGTGCTCATTCACGATTGCGGCAATTTCGGGACTTTCGTATGACTCACGGTCCATCACGTGGCACCAGTGGCACCACACCGCGCCGATATCGAGCAGAATGGGTTTGTTCTCGCGCTTCGCGGTTTCAAACGCCTCTGGCCCCCATTCATGCCACTGGATGGGCTGATGCATGGCAGAGCGTAGGTAAGAAGATGAAGCTTGGGCGAGCGAGTTGGTCGCGACTTCAGGCATGTGTTTAGTTTATCGTTTTATCCAGTGGGGAGGTAATCGGGCCGCCAATGCGTATCGCTATCATCTCAGACGTTCACGGCAACCTCACGGCCCTTGACGCCGTGCTGGCCGATCTTCGGCAGCTAAAGCCCGATGTGGTTTTTCAGGGCGGCGATGTAGCCTTCGGCGGATCGCAGCCGGCTGAGGTGATTGACTGCATTGTTCACGAGGGCTGGAAGGGAGTCGTGGGCAATACCGACGAGATGCTGTGGGACAGCTCGGCCCGGCCGGCGCTGGAGGCTTCGGCGCCTAAGCTAAAGCCGCTGTTCAAAGTCTTCTTTGAATCCTGCGCGCCCTCGACAGTGCAGATGATTGGGGCTTCGCGGCTGGCGTGGCTACGCGCTCTGCCAGTTGAGGTTCGACATGAAAATGTGGTGCTGATGCATGCCAGTCCTGGCAGCCTGTGGCGCGCGCCGATGGACACGGCGGACGACGCCGAGCTGGAGAAAACTTACAAGCAGTTGAATGCTGAAATAGCAGTCTATTGCCATATCCACCGGCCGTTTATTCGTAAGGTGGGGAACATGACGGTCTGCAATACCGGCAGCGTGGGCTCGCCGTATGATGGCGATCCGCGCGCTTCTTACCTGTTGATTGACGATGGAAAGCCGGCAATACGACGCGTGGAATATGACATTGAGAAAGAAGTTGAACGGCTCCTGGCATCAGATTATCCGTACAAAGAGTGGATTGCCGAGATGCGCCGCAAAGGAAGTTACGTGCCGCCGCCCGAAGAGAATCGGTGAAATATTGCTCTTCAGTTTTTTTCGACTTCAACTCACGCCGCAGTCACGCGGATTTTGGGAGCACGTCTTCGAGGAGCTTTGCGGATTACGATCTCTATGTCGCGGCCAAGCGCATTGAGAAAATTCATCAGGCGCTCCACCGAAAATCCTTCCAGACGATAATTCGCCAGCGCAGAAATCTTTGGCTGGTTTATTTTTAGGGCGTCTGCCGCCGCAGCCTGAGAAAGGCGTGCGCGTTCGATGATCTGGTTGATTGTCACAGCCAGGCGGACTTTCGTTTGCTTCTCTTCGGCGTCGGGCAATTGCAAGTCAGCAAAGACATTGCCCGAGCTAGGAGTTATTGTCGTTTTATTTCTTTTTTGCAAAACGCGTTTCATAGTCTTCCTGCGCCGCTCTAAGTCGTCTTCCAATCAAATCAACATCTGTCTTTGCCGTCTTCGATCCATGCTTCGATTTCTTTTGAAATGCGTGAAGTACATAAACCGCTTGTTCGAAGCGCACGGTGTACACCGCACGAAAAGTGTCTGTGCGGTAGTCCGCCACAACTTCTAAAACTCCAGACCCTTCGCCTTCCATGGTTTGGCTTGTGGGTGTTTGCCTCCGAATTGCGCGACACTGAGTGCGATTCCAATTCCGTCCTTTACTGCTTCCGGAAAACCAAGCAAGTCCGCTTTGGATGAGCTAACCCAGAAAAGCGGTTTCTCTCCGCTTACTCTGTCTTTTCTGGCCATGCGTATTATCCCAGTTCTAGGATATTAATGTCAAGCGCTGTTTACGTTCTAATGCGCGCCCAACTCTGCTGCTTCCTTCTTCAGTCGCGCCAGTTTGCTCGTGAGAAACAGCAGGTAGCCGACGTAAATTCCCCACGCTGCCAGATATCCGCCCCAGAGGTAGGAAATAGGCGCAACGTGACCGGGAGCGGCGAAATAAATGGCAGGAATCAGCATCATGCCGGCACCGCCGCCGGTGGCCCGCTGAATATGCGCTGAGTCGATCTTTTGCGCTGTCCGCTCCATCTCATAGCGGAACCAGCAAATTAGAGCGCTGAAGCAGACGAAGGCAAGCATATTGATGAACAGGATGTGTTGCATCCGAGGATCGAGGTTCGGCGTGCCAATCATCGGCGCGGGATGATGCGTGCGGAACCAGCGGTTGGCCATGTAAACAATCGGTACATCGAGGAAAGAAAAAACCGCCAGCGCTGCCGCTAAAACCGAGGTCGAGCCCGCTGTCGAAGAGCGGCGCATCATTAAGATAACTCACATACAACAGCCACAGCATCAGCGTGGTATTCAGGCGCATGTCCCATGGCGACCACCACACTCCCCAGGCATAGCGCGCCCAGATTGGCCCGGTGATCAGCACCACGGAACAGAAAACGACGCCCACTTCAGCCGTCGTCGCGGCCAGCGCATCCGCCTTTGCACTGCGCTTCCACAGGTAAAAAATGGATGCGAGAAAGTTGACGAAGAACAGCGTGAAAGCGACCGTGGCCGCGGGCACGTGGACGTAAAAAATCCGCTGCACGTCGCCCATGGTTTCTTCCGTGGGCGCAACGACCAGTCCCTGGTAGGTTCCGTAAGCCAGGAAGGCGCAGCAAAAAGCGGCGAAAGCGAAAAACAGTTTGGTTTTCATTCTGCGTTTAACACCGTATCAAACAGCAGGAAACATGCGGTGGTAAAGATCACGCAGAATCCTGCCAGAAATTTCAACTGTACCGCGGGCGAGCCTTCACCGCTGAGTACCTGAGTAGTGCCGGTTACCATGCTGATCACTGCCGGAAGCGATATCGGCAGCAGAAGCAGCGGCAGCATGAGTTCGCGGTTGCGCGTACGAATCGACATGGCGGCAAAAAAAGTTCCGTTCACCACCAGCGCCCACGTTCCTAAAAGGGCGATTAGCAGCAACTGCCAGAGAGGCCCTACCGAGCTTAAATTGTAAAAGACCACGAATAATGGGGCCATCAGGCATTCCAGCAACATGATCAGGATAAAGTTACCTAAGCACTTACCCAGAAATAAAGCCTCGGCGGGTGCCGGAGAGACGCGATAAGCGTCCAGAACGCCATTGCGCAGCTCGCGCGCCCAGCTCTGGTTGAGCGCCATGGTAGTGGAAAAAAGAAACGCAATCCAGATCAGGCCGCCCATGACGGGCTGTGAGTCTTCACGCTCAAATGCAAAGCTGAACACCACTACGACCACCAGGGCAAAGAACATCATGGAATTAAAAACGTCGCGCGACCGCCATTCCAGTCGGAGGTCTTTGCTGACGTTGATCCACGTGAGCTTGGCAATGGACATGCTCACGCCGTTCCTTTAGCGGTGGGATCTTGCTTTACGGTATCTTGCTTCAACGCCCCGCGATCCGCCAGCTGCCCGTGCGAAAGCATGAGGTATTCGTCCGCGAGGTTGGCCAGCAATCCGATCTGGTGCGTTACCAGCAAAATGGTAGTGCCGCCCGAGCGCATGTCTGCCAGAAGTTTAGCGATCTGCAACGCTGAATCAGGATCGACGTTGGAAAATGGCTCGTCAAGCAAGAGCAGGCGTGGCTCGTGAAAAATGGCCCGGGCCAGCGACAGCCGCTGGCGCATCCCCTGGGAATACTGGCCGACGCGCCGCTCCAGCCTGGGATCAAGTCCGACGCGCTGCATGGCTTGTTCCAGTGGCTCATCAGATTTCATGCCGTAAAGCTGCGCGAAGAAGCGCAGGTTCTCCATGCCGGAAAGTTCGTCATAGAGCAGCGGCGCGTGGGCCATGTAACCCATGCGATTGAGCGCCTGCTTGTTGGGAATGCCGTAAATCAGGATGGTGCCTTCGGTCGGTTCATTCAGGCCGGCGATCATGCGCAGTAGCGTAGACTTGCCGGCGCCATTTTCACCGCGCAGCACGTAAAAGCGCCCAGGCTGCAAGGCAAACGAGACTTTTCTTACCGCGGCAGTGCGGCCATAAATTTTGGAGACGTTTTCAGTCCGGACAGGAGGGGCGTCGGGGTTCGTCAGCGGCGGACCTCAGTATCCTTTCGACGGCGGCTGTGCGGCCGGCGCTGCTCCTGGCTGTTGCTGCTGCGGAGCGTACTTTGAGGCGCATTTCGCCTGCAATTCATTGGCGTAAAAAACGCCGTCTTTCTTGTAAACGCCCATGGCCAGCGCCTGGGCATTGTCCTTGAAAGTGTCCGGTGGCGGCTCAGAGCCCTTATAGACCACGCGCAGAGTCTCGCCATTTTCAACCAGCTGGAAATCCGCGTGCGGGCCGCTCATCTTAATCGACCCCGGCAGCACATTGCCGGCGACACGCAGGTTCCGTTTGTAAACATCGTCACCCATGGCGTGCAGTTCTTTGATGGTGACGTAATAGCTCTTGCTCTCCTGCGCGCCCAGGTAAGCCAGATAAGCCAAGGTCAGCACGATTACTGTGATTGCGGCCCCGAACTTGAGGTATTTATTGCTTGTTTGTGACATGGCTGCTCAAAGGGTATCCCCGCTTTGGGTAGGGGTCAAGAGTCTTAATGAAGATGCGTGACGGAAGTCACACGCTCTTATAGCGGTATAATAAAGGGTTTCCAGCATAAGGTGAATCATGAGCACAATCTCCAGCACCCCGCAAACCGACGCCAAGCCCCAACTCAAACCCCGGGAAGAGTGGATCGTCCGTCGCCGCGAACAGGCCTCCCGCACCGGTGACAGCAACGTCTCTCAGATGCATTATGCTCGCAAGGGTCTGATTACAGAGGAGATGCTGTACGTCGCAGAGCGGGAAAAGGTAAAGCCTGAGCTGATTCGCGACGAAGTGGCTGTGGGCCGGATGATTATCCCAGCCAATATCAACCATCCTGAGCTGGAGCCCATGGCGATTGGCGTGGAATCGCTGTGCAAAATCAATGCAAATATCGGTAATTCCGCCATTACTTCTAATGTGGACGAGGAGTTGAAGAAGCTGCATACGGCGGTCCACTTTGGCGCCGACACCGTGATGGACCTTTCTACCGGCGGCGGGATACCTGAGATCCGCGAAGCCATTCTGCGGCATTCACCTGTTCCCATTGGCACGGTACCGATTTACGAAGCGGTCTCGCGGGTGAAGCGCATTGAAGACCTGAACGCCAGCCTGATGCTGGAGGTGATTGAAGAACAAGCGCAGCAGGGCGTGGATTACATGACAATTCATGCCGGTGTACTGGTGCAGTATCTGCCGCTGATTTCCAAACGCATCACCGGTATCGTGAGTCGTGGCGGAGCGATTCTGGCGCAGTGGATGGCGCATCACCACAAACAGAATTTTCTCTACGAATGCTTTGACGACATCACAAAAATCATGAAGAAGTATGACGTCTCGTACTCTCTCGGTGACGGGCTGCGCCCCGGCTGCATTGCCGACGCCAGTGACGAAGCGCAATTCTCTGAGCTGCGCACGCTGGGCGAGCTGACCAGCAAAGCCTGGGAACACGACGTTCAGGTGATGATTGAAGGCCCAGGCCATGTGCCGCTGGACAAAATCAAAGAACAGGTGGACCGAGAAGTGGAGTGGTGCCATGGCGCGCCGTTCTACACGCTGGGCCCGCTGGTCACAGACATTGCTCCGGGGTACGATCACATTACCTCGGCCATCGGCGCGGCGATGATCGGCTGGCACGGCGCTTCCATGCTTTGCTACGTCACGCCCAAAGAACATCTTGGTTTGCCCAATGAGAAAGACGTGAAAGACGGAATTATTGCTTACAAGATCGCGGCGCATGCCGCGGATGTCGCGCGGCATCGGCCTGGCGCGCAGGACCGCGACAACGCTTTGAGCTACGCTCGCTACACATTCGATTGGGACAAGCAGTTTGCCCTCTCGCTTGACCCGGAGACCGCCCGCTCCATGCATGACGAGACCTTGGCAGACGATTACTACAAAGAAGCCAAGTTCTGCTCCATGTGCGGACCGAAATTCTGCTCCATGAATTACTCGCAGAAGGTGGACGAGTTCAACAAGCAGGTGTACGGGATCGAGAAGACCGACTACTCACAGCTGGTGGAGAAACTTGCGGCAGGGAAGTAAGCTGCGCGCAGGCTGAATCCTCTTGCTGGAGCAGCGCATTGCGAATACCTGGAGCAAAGTGAATGGCGCTTTGTACGTCGTGTGGCAAGCAAGTAGAGGAATCTGCAAGTTTCTGTACTTCGTGCGGCAAGCCGATGCCAGCGGCCGCGCAGCCTTCCGCCGCGGTTACGGTAACACGTCCGGTTTGTTCTTCATGCGGGGCGCAGGTTGATCCAGATTCTGCTTTCTGCACCGAGTGCGGCCAACGGCTGGCAACACGATCCGCGCCGATTGCCGAAGCCACTCCTGTATCGAACAGCGGTGTTTCGCCTACGATTGCGCAGCCCCAAACAGCCTCAATTGCGCCGGAGTCCACGATCGCTCTGCCCGTGCCAGGGCCGGTTGAAACCGCGCCTGCCGCTGTGGCCGCGCAGACTCCAGTTGAGCCAGCACCGCAACTCGCCGCGCCGGTTTACGCTACCCCCGTCGAGTATCAGCCAGCACAACCAGGCGGAGGCGCATTCCGGACAGTCATCATAATTCTGCTCCTCTTGATCCTGGTTGGCGGCTTTGGCGGCTGGTATTTTATGGGCGTGGAAACCATCATCGTTTCCAGCCCGCCTGATGTAACGGTCTTTCTCGATAGCAAGGAATTAGCTCCAACTTCATATGGCAGGTATGTGATTCCGCATCTGTCACGCCAGCCGCATTTGCTCAGAGTGCAGCGACCGGGATTCGCCGATACCATCCAGCGCCTGGATTTCCCGCTGACATCGCTGCATGAGTGGGTCAACATTAAGCTGGTTCGACGCCGACAAATGCCGTCTTCGCCACGCTAGCAGTTGCCCCAAAAAGAAAAGCCGGCGCACACACACCGGCCATTCACTTCTTAAAGTCCCTGGCTAGTTTTCCAGATCAGAAAAATGCTTCAATCCCGCTTGCTGGCCTGCCTGTTTTGGTTTTTGTGTGGGGACAGGGCGCGAGTAGTGTCGTATCACCACGTCATCGCCAATTTGTTTTTCGGATTGCTGCGCGACAAGATGCGTTTGTCCCACGCGAGGTGAAGGCTTTGCCACGGTTCCCGCGGATTGCGTCTGTACGGACGTTCCCGGCTGGCCGGGTTGCAACTTGGCCGTTCTTGCAATGGGTTGCGCTGCTTGCAGATTGGCAGGAACCGCCGGTAGCGTTACGCCGCCAGTTTGGACGGTGACACCATTCGAAGCCCGGTTTGGAGTGCTCGCCATCTGCTGATCTGAATGAAACAGCCCCAGAGCGATTCCCACGATAAACAGCGCGCTTACCGCGGCTGCACCGGTCAATACGGCGCGCAACGGCGGATTGATGCTGCGCCACAGTTCAATCGGCGTTGCATTCACCGCAGGGCGGCGTAGTTTGGCCGTCGCCGGCGCCCAGACTGGTGGCACTTCACGTTTGCGATCCTGCATTGGCCGCCGCTCCGTGCGGCTTTCTGAAGTCTGGCTCTGAGCCGGAATAGCTTGTTCAACTTTGCGCTGTTCGCGCATCGTTTCCTGGGCCAGGCGTTCCGGCGGTAATCCGGGTTCGCGCTGGCGGACGAGTTCAATCAGTCTTGCTGCTGCCTGTTCACGCGCGGCTTCCAGCTCCGCGGCGCGCTGGTGGGCCTCTGCGCGGCGTTGTTCCAGGTCCAGCAGGCGTGCGGCATGCGCAGCTCTGGCTTCGGCGGAGCGCACCTGCGCCCGCTTCTTGTATTCCTCAAAATGATCACGGACTGAAGCTGTGGTGGAAGCGGCCAACGCAAGCGCACCGGCCCAGGTGTGGGCGGCGATCCTTGCTCCATCCTCCAGAACTTTTTTGCCCTGAACTGGTACTTGCGGCCGTACTGATCGAGTAGAGGATGGCTGATTTTCTTCTGTACTGGATGACGGCGTGCGGGTTGCAGGAATGCTGAAAGGTGTCAGTTGTGCCAGATAGGGCATTGGGTCGGCGGATCTTGCCGGCTCCGAGAATACGACTGGCGCTTCAGGATAGCGTTCCGCCACAGGAGCAGCTGCTATAGGCCCGATTGTAGGAGATTCTTCCAGGAAAGCCACTGGCGGCATTGGTTCCTGTTCCATCACTGGTACATCGATGACTTCAGGCACATCAATGACTTCTGCGCTGGCTTGCACGCCCTCCGGCATTTGAGGTACCGGTGCAAAGGCGGCTTCAAAATCACGCTCCGGATCGTGTTCCGCCGGGGCAGGCGATTGCAGCTCCATCACGTTTTTGGTCACCGTCTGTGGCGCGATCGGCTGTGGCGCGATTGGCTTGGCCACCGTCGGCGTCGTGACCATGGGCTCCGCTATGGGCTTCGCTGCCATCTGCAGAATGCCGGGAGCTACGGCTACGTCAGCGCCGATTTCATTGGCCAGATCGCTGGCGCGGTCCAGCACATCCGCTCGTTCGCAGATCTCAAACTCAATTTCCAGATCAGCTGGAGCCAGATTTGCCTGGTCCGGGCGTGTTACTTCAACGCTATAGCCCTGTTGCTTTAATTGACTGGAAAGGTCCGTTGTCCGTTCCGGATTGCGCGTAAAGATGCGAGCCAGTGGCATTGAAAAGCCACCTCCCAAGGAGATTTGACTCTGCGCCGGACCTTGCAGAAATTCCGGCCGCACATGTACATAGTACAGCAGTGGCGTGGATAGTTAGACGCAAATTGCGAGGCGAGGGGTGTCTGGCGGGGTGACTTTTCAGTTCACTTCGGCAAAGTCCATACCGTCGGCAAATTGCAGACCGGCGATCTGCCTGGCATGGTGCTGAACTTCCAGGTACGCCGTCATCAGCGCAATGTGAATCGACTCGCGCTGCGCGGGGCTGGTGCATTCGGTACGAATGCGGTCGAGTTCCAAATACCGGTCATGGGCAAGGACGAATTTGTTTACGACTCTGTTCATAGCTTCACCATTGTTCTAGGAGTGAGCACAACCGCGAATCGCTCAAAGACCTTAGAACCCTGCTTTGTATCCACTAGCTAAGTAACGTTACTTGCATAACGTTACCCTGCAGGATCAACAACAACTTGCGCCTCTCGCCGGACCGGTTTTGTGAGGGAAATCACACAATCTGCCTGCCCGCCTTGAACAGAGATCTTAGCTACGTAAAAAACCGGGAACACCTTACCTTGTCTCCAAACAGCCCTTCTTTTCGGCACTAACAGATATCTTGCCGTCAATTTCGATTCCCAAATTCCTATGCCTCAGAAAATACCGTCTCTTCCGGAACGTCCGTAGGGCTTGCGAACTCGAGTTTGTAACCGTCGGAATCTTGCACTGAAGTGACCCACAACCCATTCCCGACGAATGGCCTTTTCGTCTCGATTCCGCGCGCTATGAACTCACGGTAAATTGCCAAAGCGTCTTTACACTGGAAGCAAATGGTTACGCCCAGCCCAAGTTTGCCTTCTGGCTTTTTGGAAACTTGGTACTCCTGCAGCATGATTGCGGCATTACCGTGCTGGAGCCAGCACCACCGCACCCTGCCGTCGCTGTCAGGAGTCCACTTATTGGTCATCTCAAAGCCCAGCCCGTCGAGATAGAAGCGCAAGGATGCTTCCATGTTGCTGACGCGAAAGAACGGTACCGCCTGTTGAATGTTGGCTTCGGTTTTGGGTTGAGTTGCCATCTCAAATCTTCCTGTAGAGCGGAACGATCTTCATTTGCCGCTTCCATAAATCGGGCTTTTGGCTCTTCGCTTTTGGCCTTTAGCTTAAGCCGATTTCACAACCCGCTTTTGCTAATTGCCAATTGCTAGCTGCTAATTGCTCCCGTACGCCTCATCCAGCAGCTCAATCACATGTTTTACCGGCAACGCCAGGCCACGCTGCTGCACCCCGGCCCGCAACTGGATCATGCATCCCACGTTAGCCGTGGCCAGCATGTCTGAGGAGACAGAAGTCACATCTTCCATCTTCTTCTCCAGTATTTTCATCGACAGCTCATTCTGTGAAACGTTGTACACGCCGGCGCTTCCACAGCACTGGTCAGAGTGCGGCAACTCCACCAGTTCGCATCCGATGGCCACAAGCAATTCGCGCGGCTGCGTGCGGATACGTTGCGCATTGGCCAGATGGCATGGGTCCTGGTATGCCACCCGCTGGCCGATCTTCTTTTTCGGCGCAACCAGGCCAATTCCCGCCAGATACTCCGTCACGTCCCTCATCTTGGCTTTGAATTCCTTGGCGCGGCCCAGATATGCCGGATCATTTTCCAGCAGATCGTCATATTCCTTCATGTTGGACCCGCAGCCGGCGGCGTTGGTGACAATGGCGTCGTAGTCGCCGCCCAGAAAAATATTGATGTTATGCCGCGCCAGTTCACGCGCTTCTTCCCGCAATCCGGCATGGGCGTGCAGAGCGCCGCAGCAGCCCTGGCCCGCGGGAATGTGGACTTCAATTCCATTCTGCGTAAGCACATTCACCGTGGCCCGGTTCAAATATGAGAAGGCAACGTTATTGATGCATCCCGCCACGAACGCCACCTTGCCGCGTTTTTCACCGACGGACGGAAAGACCTTGCCAATCTCGCCAAAGAAAAATTCTTTGTCGATCTGTGGCGACAGTCTATCCAGGTCAGCCACGCCCATCAGCTTCAGCAGGCCGGACTTCCGCACCAGCGTCTGCAGCCCTGAGCTTTGATAGAAGCGCATCAGCTTGGCCACGAAGCTCAGCATGCGGAAATCGGGAATCACCTTCTTGTAAAAGAAATTCCGCAGCACTCGCTGGATGAATGGCCGCTTGTAGCCCTGCTCAATCTGCGCCCGCGCGCGCTCCACAATGCGCCCATACTTCACGCCGGAAGGGCAGGCAATTTCGCACGCGACGCAGCCCAGACAGCGGTCAATATGCTGGACAAACGTATCGCCCATCGGCATCTTGCCTTCATTCACCTGTAGCACCTGGTAAATGCGTCCGCGGGGCGAATCCATCTCCATGCCCAGCACTTTGTACGTCGGGCAATGGTTCAGGCACAGCCCGCAATGGACGCACGTGGACAGCAGCTCCCAACTTGGAGCATCTTTTGCTACTCCCTCAGGCGGATGCAAATGGGGATCATGGACATGCGGCTCAAAAGCAGTGTCAGACAATGAATCTTCCCCTGTTCAAAATGTTTTTCGGATCGATAGCCCGCTTCACCGCACGCATCATGTTTACATCCGTCGGCGTAGTGCCCCAGATGTCAAAGTGAGTCTTGGCTTCCGTTGGGCAATGCGCCACTTCAGCCGACGAGCCCGGCGGCAGCATTCCACGAAACGCCGAAACACAGTTGGCATACTGCATGGCCGAAGGCGGGTCCACCGACAGTGGCATGAGCGCCAGCACCAGATTGCCCGTGGCCGCTCTGCCCACTGCGGCAGGAATCATGTTGTAATCCGGAGCGACGCGCTGCATGGCTTGCAACGCCGGGCCCACGTTCTGGATAGCCAGGTGCGTATACAGCACCATGGCGTTTCTGTGCCGTGCCAGCACGCTTTGTTCGAAGTGTGAGATCCATCCCCACAACTTGTCTTCTTCCGCGCTTTCCAGCGTCCGCGTCACCGCTGAACCAAGCTCACGGGCATAGCGGTTCAGCACGTTGTCGCTTCCCGTGGCGCGCAGCACAATCTGCCACTCCACGGCAGGCAGTGAAACGGGCTGCTCCGGCGCGTAATCGTCTGGATCGTGTACGGTTCCCTCGTCGTGCAGATACTCGGACGCTCCTGGCGAGATAATTTCCATGCACATGGGCGTGAGCGGCGACTGAAAAAGCTGCATGCGGAATTGCAGCGCTTCTTCCAGTGAGTGAAACGAGCAGGCAAACGTTCGCGTCTGCCGGGGACGGGGAAAGACCTTGAAATTGGCCCGCGTGATCACCGCCAGCGACCCATAGCTGCCCGTGAGAAGCTTCATCAGGTCATAGCCCGCGACATTTTTGACCACGCGCCCGCCGCCTTTTACCACTTTGCCATCGGCGGTAACGAACTGAATGCCAATGCAAAAGTCCCGCATGTGGCCAAAGGTAGATTTAAGCGGGCCCGCCGCGCCCGTGGCCAGCAATCCGCCAATCGTCGCGTGCTCCAGGCTTGAGGCGTCACATGGAACCCACTGCTGATGTGGGGCCAACTGGCGCTGCATCTCGGCAAACGGCATGCCCGCGCCAACGGCTATGGTCAAATCGCCTGGATCGTATTCTTCAACTTTGTTCAGCCGCGTGGTGCTCACCATGATGTCGATGCGCTCCGGCACGCAGCCAATCTGCTGCTTGGTGAGTCCGCCGGCCGGGGCCACGACCAAGTCGCGCTTGTTGGCCAGCCGCAGCACTTCGCCCACTTCGTCGGCTGATCCGGGATAGACAACAGCGTTTGGAACCACGCCATTGATGTTGAAGCCTTCGAAGTCAGTGCGCTTGACGTTACCGTCGCCCACAATTGCAGCCAGTTCGCGATCGACAGAAGCTGGTGATGTCATTGTGCTCATACTGGTAAGCCTGCCACCGGCTCAAACTTGGCTTTCGGCAATGGCCCGGTGATCTCGCGGCAGAAGTGCAGATCAGGAATCATCTTCTGCGGATTAAGAATCGATTCCGGATTGAAGGCATTGCGCAAGCGGACCATTACCTCCAGGTCATCCTCGGTAAACATCGCCGTCATCAGCCCCATTTTTTCCAGGCCCACACCGTGCTCGCCGGTGATGGATCCGCCAAACTTCAGGCAGCACGCCATAATTTCTTTCGCCGCCTTCTTGCTGTTCTCGGTCTGCTTGGGATCGCGGTTATCAAACAGGATTAGCGGATGGAGGTTGCCATCGCCGGCATGGAAGACGTTCCCGATAATGAGCCCGTATTTCTTGCTGATGCGCTCGATCTCCGCCAGCGTATAGGGAACCTTCGTCCGCGGAATCACGCCATCCTGCGTGTAATAAGAAGGTGAAACGCGGCCCACGGCGCCAAATGCTGTCTTGCGTCCCAGCCACAAAAGCTGGCGCTGCTTTTCGTCTTTCGCGTGGCGAACTTCCCGCGCCTTCGATTGCATGCAGACGGCGCTCACGGCCTCGGCCTGCTCGTTCACTGTTTCCCGCATGCCCTCAAGCTCAATCAGCAGTACCGCCGCCGCGTCTTCGGGGTATCCGGCGTGGACGTTGGCTTCAACGCATCGCACCATCCAGCCATCCAGCATTTCCAGCGCCGCCGGTGTCACGCCGCTTTGGGTGATCGCGACGACTGTATTGGCCGCGTCTTCCACCGTGTTGTAAATGGCCAGCAGCGTGGCCACATGTTCGGGCAGCTTGGTCAGCTTCACAGTGATTTCCGTCACCACACCCATGGTGCCTTCTGAGCCCACAAAAAAACCGGTCAGGTCCAGACCAGTGGAATCCTGCGACTTGCCTCCCAACTCAATCACTTTTCCGTCCGGAAGCACCACTTCCAGCCCGGTGACGTGGTTCACGGTCACGCCCAGCGCCAGCGTATGCGGGCCGCCGGAATTTTCCGCTACGTTCCCCCCGATGGTGCATGCCTTCTGGCTGGAAGGATCAGGCGCGTAGTAATAGCCGTATTTCGCCGTTGCGTTGCTAAGCTCCAGGTTCACCACGCCCGGCTGGATCACAGCGCGCTGGTTGGGCACGTCGATGTCCAGGATCTTATTCATCCGCGCCAGCGAAAGCACAATCGCTTCTCGCCGCGCGATGGCCCCGCCGCTTAATCCCGGTACCCGCCCCGCGCGGAACCACGGGGATTTTTTTGTCGCTGGCCAGCCGCATGATCCGCGATACCTGCTGCGTCGTCTGGGCAAATACCACTGCTCCGGGGCGGTGCTTGTCCACGCCCGCGTCATACTCATACAGCATGAGCTCTTCCGGACGGTCCAATACGGCTTCCTTGCCTGCAATTTTTCTGAGTTGGCGGATGATTGAGGAGTCCATAGATTCGTTTGGCCTCTGCTGCTTCTGTGCTGCTGGATTCGCGCCTTGCCTGATTGCTTAGATTGTACAACTTGAGCTGTCATGCGGGCGTCAGCATAGCCAGCATCCGTAGACGAAATCCTGAGCGATCCCGAAGCTTGTCGAAGGAGAAATCGAAGGACCTCCGCCTCTCGAACCCCAAAAATCGTACATAATAACGCCTTAAACTGATTGAAATCCCATTGGTTTTCTCGTGCGTGAAATCCGCGTTATCAGCGGTAAGCCTTTGTTTTTCAATCCCGGCGATGTTTGGCAATCTTGGCAGTTATGGCAATTTTGTACTGACCCTTCCCCTACTCCTATGTTCCCGGTTGGTCCCATCGCGTCCCACCCAATCCCCGGCTGAGAGGATCGGCAGAGGGTCGCAACCCCAAAATGACAAAACGCAACGGCCTTGACCGTTGCGTCTTGGTTTGAGGTTCGCGGATAAACCGCTAGAGCACCTCTGATTATAGCAAAGCAAATACGAAAGTCGAGATCTTTTTCAGGGTATCAGTAGTCGCCCAGGAGCTCGTCCGCCTTTTCGCTTATAGTCCCAGCGTCACGTACTGTGCGCGCTGCCATAGCTTGTGCCCGGCATGTTGCCACTTCGTCTGAAAGAGCGCACTCACTTCCTGATAAAAGTGGTGGACTGCCACCTGCGCCTTCTTGAGGGCTAATCTCGGTGATTTCGAGTCAGCGCACATCCATGGCTCATGCGTTGCTGGATCAAGTCCCAGTTTTTCAATCGTTTTGCAGATTTCGCATTTCATGGCTTTTGCTCTCCTAGGTAAGAACCCTTAAGGCCCGGAAGAGTTGTGCAGCTCTGGATTTTCTCTCTCTGGCTTAACAAAACAAAATTTTGGATCGGATTTACCGCAGATACAGAAGTAGGCCAGAGGGAACCCAACGTCGGAACTCCTTCTGACTTTTTTCTCCATCCGCGTTCATCCGCGTAAATCCGCGGTAAGTTTCTTTTTTCCGCTACCCACCCTGCAATGCCAGCTCTTCGCCGTCTCCGGGAATTATTAGACGATCGCCGGTATCATGCGCCTGCAGCGCCAGCTCTTCACGCGTGAGTAAACAGTGATTAATCGCTTCCATATGAACGGCTACCACCTGCGCGTGCGTTGCCGCGCGGCAGACGCGGACTACATCTCCCGCCGTCATCGTAATGGGATCGCCATGCAGAAACTGTGCCGCCCCGGCATTCACCACAATCACCTGCGGATTGTGTTCTTTGATCGTCTCCGCCACCTGGTCATACCAGATTGTGTCGCCGGTGATATAGAGCGTGGGCTCGCCTTCGCTGCTGAGCACGTATCCGCTGGAAGGCGCCATGGCCCGCGCAATCTCGCCTGACCCATGCTGCGCTGGCGTGCGCGTAATGCAGATATGGCTCCAATGCTTCATGTCATGCACAGCCGACGCATTCACAAAATGCACCGCTTCCATTTTCTTCAGGTCTTCCGGCTGGCACAACAGCGGCAGGTCTTTAGGCACAAGCTGAATCGCCGCATCGTCCCAATGGTCGCGATGCGTGTGTGTGACCAGAACCAGTTGCACGCCGTCCAATACCTGCTCGACAGGAAAAGGCAGCGGCACCAGCGGGTTCGGGCGCGGCTTCGGCGAATTCTGGATCGCCGCCATGGCTCCCGCGTCGCTCAGCATAGGATCCACCAGAATCTTCATTCCGGCATAGTCCAGAAGCAGCGTGGCGTGGCGCACCAGTTGCAGCTTCAAGAGAAAATCTCCTTTGCCGCCTGGACCGTATTGCAGTGGATCGTCACTGTGTCCTCCACTCGACGCGCATAGCCTCCGGCATAAGTGATCATTACCGGGACGTTCCGCGCTTTAGCCACCTTCAGCACCAGTTCGTCGCGCTTCTTTAAACCTTCAATGGTCAAAGCTAATCCGCCGAGCTGGTCTTCTTTATATGGATCGGCTCCGGCAATGTAGCACAGCAGATCCGGTTCAAAGTGGCGGAAGGCCGAACTCAACGCCTGGTCCAGCCAGCCGAGGTATTCGTCGTCGTTGGTTCCGTCCGGCAGGTTAATGTCGATCGACGAGGGCGGCTTCACCATGGGATAGTTGTGCGCCTGATGCAGCGAAATGGTGAATACATCCAGTTCGCCCGCCGTATGCTGGAAGTGATCTTCGTGCGTGGTGTGAACATCGCGGCTGCTCGCGCTGGCGCTGGGTAGCGGATGGCCAGGCCGTATTTTCGGCGGAAAAATTACCGCCGTTCCGTTTCCATTATGGACGTCACAGTCTACCGTCATCGCCCGCGAGATCTTTCCTTCATGGTGCATGCGCTTAATTGCCACGGCGACATCGTGGATCACGCAAAAGCCCTCGCCATGATCGGGAAAGGCGTGATGAAATCCGCCGCCGATGTTGCATGCGATCCCGTCGCGCAACGCCATCTCCGCCGCCAGAATCGATCCGCCTGCCGCCAGCCAGAACGCGTTTACCAGTTCCGGCGAATAGGGCACTTCCATCTGCATCTCTTCCTGCCGCGACAGCGTTCCTGTCTTGAGCTTCTGCACGTATTCGTGAGTATGCACCAGCAGGATATCTTCATCTAGCGCGCGGTTTTCGGCGTGATGAAATCCCCAGGGTTCGGCCAGATTCCGCTCTCCAGCAGTCGCCTATGAATCAGTCGGTATTTCTCCGCTGGGAATACGTGCGCGCCAATCGGCAGATAATAGTCGTCGCTATAGACGAGTTTGAAAGGAAGCATGACGGATCAGGGTAACGTCGATGGGCGTTGGGAGCAAATATTCAATTCTTATGATGTACGCGCCTGGGAAAAATGAGCACTGCGATTCCCCACGCCAGAAGGGCAAACATCAGCGGAATTTCCACCACAAGGTCAAGACGAATGGGAGCGTGGACCGTTTTCTCCCATCGAAGCATGAAAATTTCATAGACCGCCACGACCAAAAGGAGAGCAGCCGGGATTCCCAGTCGAAGACGCTTCTCTGGTATCCGTGCTGCAACAGCGGCGAAAGTGATTGCGCCTAATGCGGAAAGCGCTACAACAGTGTGTTCCCAATCCACGTGGGAATTCTAGCATCGTAAGCGCTCCATAGAGCGGCGCGCCTGCTTCTTTGTGGCAATTTACTGTCTGGAGTCGTACCATCTCAGACTGGTTCTGCAGGAGGCACATCATGGTCTTTGGCATGTCTCTGGCTACATTCACCCTTATTCACGTAATCATCAGCCTGGTTGGGATCGGCTCAGGCCTGATCGTTTTATTCGGGATGTTCGCCGGAAAACGGCTTGATGGCATGACCGCGCTCTTTCTGGTGACCACCGTCCTCACCAGCGTGACCGGCTTCGGTTTTCCGATCGCGCACGTTACGCCCGGTATCATTCTTGGGATTCTGTCCCTGATCGTCCTTGCGATCGCTACCCTGGCCCGCTACTCTTTCCGCGTGGCAGGCAAGTGGCGCACGATTTACGTAGTCACGGCCGTGATCGCTCTTTACTTTAATTGTTTCGTGCTTATCGCGCAGAGCTTCCAGAAGGTTCCGGCGCTCCATGCCCTGGCCCCCAAGGGAAATGAGCCGCCTTTCGCGATTGCGGAGGGTATCCTGTTGGTGCTGTTCATCGTGGCAGGTATTTTGGCGGTAAAAAAGTTTCATCCGGCAGCCGCAGATAAACGCTGCGCGGACGGCCCGAGCCGTGAATTCCTGAGCCGGTTGACACGCCCGGTGAATCTAAATCAGCAGGACGCCGGTGAGTTCATGTGCTCCAAGCAACCGCGTCATAGACCAATATCCTCGAGGATTGAAAGATGTGCAGAAACATCAAAACGCTTTTCAACTTTGATCCGCCCGTCACCACCGACGAAGTACAGGCTGCATCACTTCAGTTCGTAAGAAAGATTACCGGCTTTAACAAGCCGTCGAAGGCCAATGAGGCGGCGTTCCAATCAGCGATTGATGAAATAGCCGCTATCTCGAACCGGCTGCTCCGCTCCCTGGAAACCACAGCGCCGCCCAAGAATCGTGAAGAAGAAGCCGCCAAAGCCAGGGCCCGCGCAGCGGAAAGATTCGGCACGTAGCCCCGCCCATTAACGATTTGGAGAGCCACATTTTTAGTGATTCTCTTCAGCATAGGCTAGTGGTGATAGCCCTGTTGGAAAAATGCGGATTTCGCGCTTGACATGGTGCTCTCTATTTGATTCCGCGCACGTCTGTTCTAGGTGCCATTCTGCTTACGGGATATCTGGGCGGCGCGGTTGCAAGCCACGTCCGCATTGGTGATCCATGGTTTAGCCATGCCCTCTTCCCCGTTTATATCGGCTTCTTTGTCTGGGGCGGGCTCTATTTGCGACCAACGGTTGCGGGCACTCATCCCGCTGCGGAGTTAAGTCTCTGCACGCATAAGGAATAGTTGGCAGTATCAAATTCATCACAGAAATGGAGTGAACATGAAACAGATCAATGCATATTTAATTTTCAACGGAAACTGCCGTGAAGCCATGACGTTTTACCAGAGATGCCTTGGCGCCGATCTGCGGGTGACAACGTTTGGCGACATGCCCGGCGATATTCCGCCTGAAGCAAAAGACAAGATCGCGCATGCCAGGATAACCAAAGACGGCACGCCCATTCTGATGGCGTCGGACAACATGGGGGGACCGCCGGTTGAGCACGGCGAGAACTTTTTTGTTGCTATCGCGTGCGATAGCGCTCAGGAGACAGAAAAATTATTTGCCGCACTTAGTGGAAAAGGCAAAATCAAGATGCCGCCGCAGGAAACTTCCTGGGCAGAGCGTTTTACTATGTTCACTGACCAGTTCGGCATCAACTGGATGATTAATTGTGAAAAACCCCTGCAGTAGCGGCCCAGTGGCAACGGGACCGCGCGCCCACCAAGGCACGGTTGCCGCTATTGCGCGGTGGGTTTTACCGCTCACGGATTTGGGCGCGAAACGCTCAATGGATAGGAAGCGATCAGATGCTGGCCCTGGTCACTATCGATGGGATCAAAATCGAAGAGGCTCTGGTTCTCACCACCAAAGGCCCGCGTTCGAAAGTAATAGACCTTACCTGCTTCCGCCGAGAAATGCAGGAGCGCTATCACCGGGCCCGGCGTCGCGCATATATGGTGCTCGCCCGGTTCCACGGAAATTGAGAAATAGGAGTTACGCCGGACTCCGCCAACCCAGGTTCCGTCCATTCCAATTTTCGTTTTCAAACAAGCTCCAATGCAGCTTACCCGGCCAATATCCTGAATGAAGTAAATCCGCGCTTTGCCCGGTTCGGGCGGCGCGGTTGCGTGTTTGGATTTATCCAGCTTCACTTCGAAGTCTGTATCTTTCGGGCCACAGGCCGCTGCGGCTACAGCAGACTGGTCCTGGGCAAATGCGGATGCCGCCAGAAAAATCATGACGAGAGCGATTCTCATAAGCTCCTCCGGTTCGACGTTTCGATTCTAACTTCGTGTATAGGTTCCCGCACCTTTATAGTCAGGGCTTACGTTCACGATGATAGAAGGACGAGGTACTCTGAAAAATCAAAGTTTTACAAAGGATGGCAAAGATTAGTCAACGCCCTGCCATTGGCGGCAGCATCTCCATTCACAGCCAGCAATGTTTTTGACTTTCCCCACTCCATGTTGGAAGCGAAAGTGGCCATTTCTTCACGGTCCTGCACCTGTGGAAACCGAGACTTCTCTGTTAAAATCTATTGGTAACAGAATCTTTCCCGTCCGGATTTCCCAGACTCATTTGTAGAAGACTATTTTTTGACCTGCGAAAAACCATTACGGGCGAGGGAGTGTGCATTTCTCGTGAAGCGCGGTAAGACTGCAGTAATCGTAGGCGCCCAGTGGGGCGACGAAGGCAAAGGCAAAATTGTCGACGTCCTGTCGCACAATTTTTCCGTGGTGGCCCGTTATGCCGGCGGGCATAACGCAGGACACACCGTTATCATTAAAGGCAAAAAATTTGTTCTGCAGCTGGTGCCCTGCGGCGTGCTGCGCAAGGGCTGCCGCTCCGTGATCGGGAACGGCGTGGTGCTGGACCCGCTGGCATTTCTGAAGGAAGTAAAGATGCTGCGCGATGCCGGCGTACAGGTGGATGGCAATCTTTTTGTCTCCAATCGCGCCCATGTGATCCTGCCTTACCACCGGATGATTGAAATGGGCGCGGAGAACGCGCCTGGACGCGTGAAGATCGGCACCACCTCACGCGGCATTGGTCCTGCGTATGAAGACAAGATGGGACGGCGCGGCCTGCGCGTCGCCGATCTTCTTGATTCCGCTCTTCTCAAATCGACGATTGAGAATGCCTGCCGTGAAAAAAACATGATCGCGCACGCTCTCTTCAATTCTGATCCACTCGATGCCGACAGCATGTACGCCGAGTATGCCGAGGCCGCCAAGCAAATCGCGCCGTTTGTGGCTGATACCGCCGTGCTGCTGAATCAGGCGCTGGCGGAAGGCGGATCAGTGATGTTTGAAGGCGCGCAGGCCACCATGCTTGATATCGACCATGGAACCTATCCCTTTGTCACGTCATCAAGCTGTACCGCGGGCGGCGCGGCCACCGGCACCGGCGTTCCTCCAAATGCAATCCAGAATGTGATCGGAGTAACCAAGGCATACTGCACCCGCGTGGGCGGCGGGCCGTTCCCCAGCGAAGTTGAAGGTCCCGTCGCTGACCAGCTTCGTGCTCGCGGCAATGAATACGGCGCTGTCACAGGACGCTCCCGCCGCTGCGGCTGGATTGATCTGCCGCTTCTCCGCTACGCGCAGATGATCAACGGCGTGAACTGGTGGGTGGTCACCAAACTCGATGTGCTGGACGTGCTTGACGAAGTTCCAGTCTGTGTTGGCTACAAGATCAAAGGCAAAAAGTATGATTCGGTTCCCGCGCTGGCCACCGGCTTTGAGCAGGTAGAACCTGTTTACGAAAGGATGCCAGGGTGGAAGAAATCCACTGAGGGCGCGACCAGCTTTGACGATCTGCCGAAGAAGGCCCAGGAATACCTGCGCTTTATCGAACGGGAGAGCGGAGCGAAGATCGGCATGGTTTCCACTGGTCCGGACCGCGACCAGACAATGCTTCTGCCCGAGTTTGAAGCCGAGGTTATTACTCCGGTGGATAAGAGTGCGACCCAGAAAGGCGCGAAGGCCAAATGATCGTTCTCAAAGTTGACATGCTGGTGAAGTCCGGTACTGAAGCCAAGTGCCGCGAATACATTCAGATCTTGCAGGAGCATTCGCGCAAGGAACCAGGCTGCCTGCTGTATATCGGCCACCAATCAACTGAAGATCCACGCAAATTTCTTTTTTACGAGCAATATAAAGATGCTGCTGCGCTCGAAGCTCACCGCAATGCCCCGTATTTCAAGCAATATGTCATCGGTGGGTTGGACGCGATCATGGAGCACCGTAGCCGTGATCTCTTTGAACCCATCGACTAGCCACGATTTCCGTGAGACTCATTAGCCATCCGCTGCCCAGCGGCTCTGCTAAAATCCTTCCGCCGTGCCGAATCATGCAGCACTCTTTCCGCGCCACTTCAACAAAACCTATCCGCTTGCCGTACGCGGCGAAGGCTGCTGGATTACCGCTGCTGACGGCAGCAAATATCTGGATGCAGCGGGACAGGCAGCAGTAATCAATATCGGGCATGGTGTGGCTTCTGTTGGACGCGCAATGGCCGAGCAGGCCACGGACCTGGCTTTCGCGCACAGTTCTCAATTTCAAACTATTGCGGCGGAAAAACTTGCCGCGCGGCTGCTCGCTATGGCGCCGGAAGGCATGCGCCGCGGAGGGCGCGTTTATTTTTGTTCTGGTGGTTCTGAAGCCAATGAAACCGCCATCAAGCTGGCGCGCCAGTATTTTATTGAGAGTAATATGCCGGAGCGCTTTCGCGTGGTCAGCCGGCGGCTGAGTTATCACGGAAGCACGCTCGGCGCCATGGCGATCAGCGGCAACATGGCCCGCCGCGCTCCGTACCAGCCGTTGCTGCCGGAGTGGGGACACATTGATCCATGCTTTTGCCGGCATTGCCCGCTGGGATTGCAGTTCCCTGAATGCAAGCTGGCTTGCGCCGGCGAACTGGAAACGTTCCTTCACAATGACCAGGTAAATACCGTAGCGGCATTTATCTTTGAGCCCGTTGTTGGCGCGACGCTCGGCGCGGCGGTCCCGCCGGATGGTTACGTCCAGCGCATCGCTGAAATTTGCCGGAACCATCACGTATTGCTGATTGCCGACGAAGTGATGACGGGCATGGGACGAACCGGTAAACCGTTCGCGGTCAATCACTGGGGCGTTGAGCCGGACATGATTACGTTCGGCAAAGGCGCAGCCAGCGGATATGCGCCACTCGGCGGGGTGATTATCGGGCCGCGTGTGGTCGAAGCGATCGCGCATGGTCCCGGCGCGTTTCAGCATGGCTTCACCTATCAGAATCACCCAGTGTCGATGGCTGCGGGCAATGCGGTACTGGATGTACTGGAAGAACAAGAACTTTTTTCACGCGTGGCAGCGATTGGCCGGGAGCTGTTTGCCGCGCTGGAGCCGCTGAAGTCTCACCACCACGTCGGCGATGTTCGAGGTATGGGATTGCTGGCGGGGATTGAGTTTGTGAAAGACAAGGCTACGAATACGCCGTTTCCGCGCGAAGAAAACATTGCGGGAAAAATCTTTCAGGCCGCCATGGAGCACGGCGTGCTTACCTATCCCACACAGGGCTGCATGGATGGCGTGAACGGAGATCACATCCTGCTGGCGCCCCCATTTATCATCACTGCTGAAGAGTGTCGCCTAACAGCCCACGCTATCGCCGCAGCGCTGGACAAAGTGTTTGTTCCCCAGAAATAGTTATAACGCAGTTGGCCGCGTTACTTTTTGTCTGCGAGCAACACGCCCGCGTTCGCGTAGTCTTCACGGCCGATCTCGATAAATGTGATAATCACGGCTTCTTTAGCGGCGTTGGCTTCTTCCACCATGGCGTCGGTGATCCGCGCGGCAAGCTTGCGCTTCTGCTCAACGGTGCGGCCCTTTAACATGGTGACTTGAATGAGTGGCATGGCGTCCTCGCAACATCCGGACCAGCTTGTAATTCGACCGTTAGCGATTCAGTTCATATCCAGCAAAAAAATAACTCAACTCGAAGCGGGCTGTTTCGTCCGCGTCGGAACCATGAATGGCGTTGTGTTCAATGCTCGACGCCCACTTTTTACGCACCGTGCCCTCTTCGGCATTGGCCGGATTGGTGGCGCCCATCATCTTGCGCAAGTCAGCGATGGCGTTTTCCTTCTCCAATGCCAGTACTACGATGGGCCCGCTGGACATGAATGTGGTCAATGAATCGAAGAACGGCCGGCTGGCGTGCACGGCGTAAAAACCCTCAGCCTGCTGTTTGCTGATCTCAAGCATCTTTATGCCGAGAATGCGGAAGCCCTTCTCTTCAATCATGCGGAGAATGTCGCCCGTGGCGCCTTTGGCGACTGCGTCCGGTTTTACGATGGAAAATGTGCGTTGCAGTGTATGCATTCTTGTTACTTACTCCTCGAAATTTAAAACTTAAAAATGCAGCTACGGCTGAGCCGTGACGTTTGGTGAATCTAAACCTTTGCTGTTCCGATCCTATCCAGCAGCGTCTGCGCCATCATGGCCGGGGATTTGGCCACGGCGATCCCCGCCGCTTCCAGCGCCTTGATCTTTTCTGCCGCTGTACCTTGGCCTCCGGAAATGATTGCACCGGCATGGCCCATGCGTCGCCCTGGCGGCGCGGTTTGCCCGGCGATAAACGAGACCACTGGCTTCTTCACATGCTGTTTCACGTAGGCCGCCGCGGTCTCTTCGGCATTGCCGCCAATTTCACCGATCATAATGATGGCATGGGTTTCCGGATCGTCATTGAAGAGCTTCAGCGCGTCGACAAAATTTGTGCCGATAATCGGATCGCCGCCAATGCCAATCGCCGTCGACTGGCCGATGCCGCGCTGCGTGAGTTGAAACACAGCCTCATAGGTCAGCGTGCCCGATCGCGAAACGATTCCGACGTTTCCTTCTTTATGAATGTGTCCTGGCATAATGCCAACCTTGGCCTTGCCGGGAGAAATAATTCCCGGACAATTCGGCCCAATCAGCCGCGACTTGCCTTTGACTTTCAGGTATTCATAAGCGCGCACCATGTCCAGAACGGGAATGCCCTCGGTGATGCAGATAACCAGCGGGACTTCGGCGTCGATGGCTTCCATTAGCGCATCAGCGGCGAACGGTGGCGGAACAAATATCATGGTTACGTTGGCGCCCGTCTGCTCTTTAGCCTCTGATACCGTATTAAAGATCGGCCAGCCTTCGTGGGTGGTTCCACCTTTGCCCGGTGTGACTCCGCCAACAACGTTTGTGCCGTAAGCGGCACAGGTCTTTGCGTGGAACGTGCCTTCACGCCCGGTAATTCCCTGGATCATCAGCCGCGTGGATTTATCAACGAGTATTGCCATGAAATCCTTTTTATCTATCTCAACATCATTTACGAACCCAAAACGATCGTCATCCCGATGGCCGTTAAACGAGCACGCGCTGCTCAAGCGTGCGAGTAGGCCGAGGGACCTTGTGCTCTCGATCAAACGCAAGTTCCTTCGTTCCTATTCGGACGCTGAAGAAAGCGCGTCCTCATTGACGGAACTCAGGATGACGTTCGTAGAAAATCGAACCATACTCACAAAAACATAGTGCATAGAGGCTATCTGCCTCCCGCAGCTTTCACCACTTTTTCCGCTGCATCTTTCATGGTCTCTGCCACCTGGAAGTTGAGGCCGGACTTTTTCAGGATCTCGCGACCCTGCTCCACGTTGGTTCCTTCCAGCCGCAGCACCAGCGGCAGCTTCAGGTTGGTTGCCTTGGCTGCCTGGACAACACCATCTGCCAGCGTGTCCACGCGCAGAATGCCGCCAAAAATGTTGATCAGGATGGCCTTCACATTCTTGTCGCTCAGCAGGATTTCAAACGCGTGGCCAATCTGCTCCGCGTTGGCGCCGCCGCCCACGTCCAGAAAGTTTGCCGGGGAACCGCCCGCGTACTTGATGATGTCCATCGTCGCCATGGCCAGGCCTGCGCCGTTGACCAGGCAGGCAATGTTGCCGTCCAGCTTGATGTAATTCAGATTGTACTTTGACGCTTCCACTTCCAGCGGATCTTCCTCGCTGATGTCACGCAGCTCTTTCAGGTCTTTGTGCCGAAACAGCGCGTTGTCATCAAAACCAAACTTGGCGTCGAGCGCGAACAGCCGCCCGTCCGTGGTGGTAATAAAAGGATTGATCTCGCACAGCGAAGCATCGGTGTCGATGAATGCGCGGTACAGACCAGTCATCAACTTTACGGCTTCACCGATCTGTCCGGCTTTCAGGCCCAACGCGAAAGCCAGCTTGCGCGCATGAAAAGCCTGGAAGCCGATCGTAGGATCAATAGCTTCCTTGATGATGGCTTTAGGATCTTTGGCGGCGACTTCTTCAATTTCCATGCCGCCCGCGGCAGACGCCATAAACACCGGACGCGCCGTCGCGCGATCTACCACAATGCCGAGATAAAGTTCGCGCTCGATCGGCACAGTTTCTTCAATCAGCAGGCGCTGCACCACCTTGCCTTCCGGGCCGGTCTGATGCGTGACCAGGCGCATGCCCAGAATTTTGTCCGACCATACCTTCGCCTCTTCAAGGTTCTTGGCCACCTTCACGCCGCCGCCTTTGCCGCGTCCTCCGGCATGGATCTGGGCTTTCACCACTACACCCTTGGCGCCTTCTTCAAAGAGCCGATGCGCGGCCTTTTCCGCTTCCGCGCGGGTCTGGGCCATTTCTCCGCGAGGTACGGCCACGCCATACTTCGCAAGGATTGTCTTCGCCTGATACTCGTGAATTTTCATGTCTGGAGTTCTATTGGGTTTCGATTACTGGTGTTCTATTAAACGAAGCGTTCTACACAGCAGATGCAGCGCGCTGAAGGCAACTTGTGATTTTATAAGACGACGGACGGAATGGGCAAACGGAGGGAGGATCGCCGAGATCGCGCGACATCGCCGTCATGGGTATCGACACTTACGAAAGAGGAAACGGAGATTGTCATTCCGAATCCCGCCCGGTAACTGATCTACAAAGTCCGGCCAACGCCTTGGGGCGGGATTCGGAATGACAACTCTAGCAAAGAGAAATAAAAGAATAAAACTCAACTTCTTCGTCGAGAGATTCCATTCCTTGATTTCCGGTCCTACCTGATAATATTCATCCTTACCCCATGATCATCGACGCTCTCTGCAAAATCGCGAACCACCGGCACTCTCTGTCCCGCGAGGAGTCGCGCGCCGTAATGGGCGAACTTTTGGCCGGCAAAGCCACCGACGCGCAGGTAGCCGCGCTGCTGGTGGCGCTGCACATGAAGGGCGAGACCGTGGAAGAGATCGTCGGTTTCGCCGAAGCCATCCGCGCGGCAGCGCAGCCTTTGTCCAACGCCGATGGAACGGCTCTGGATGTGAGCGGCACCGAACGCGAAGCCCTTGTCGATACCTGCGGGACTGGCGGGGATGCCAGTGACACTTTCAATATCTCTACCGCAACGGCGCTGACCATTGCCGGCGCGGGCGTTCGCGTAGCCAAGCACGGCAATCGCGGCATTACGTCTCGATGCGGCTCGGCCGATGTTATGGAAGCTCTGGGCGTGAACATTACTATTCCGCCACCGCGCATTGCAGATTGTCTGCGCGAGGTCGGTATTGCGTTCATGTTTGCTCCCGCCATGCATTCCGCCACTAAGCATGTGCAACCGGCGCGCAAAGAGCTGCGTCCTTTGCGGTCAGTCTTCAATTTGCTCGGGCCCCTCACCAATCCAGCGAGCGCGTCGGCGCAGGTGGTGGGTGTGTATTCAGAAGATCTTGTTGAAAAGCTGGCGCAGGCTCTCAAACTGCTGGGACTGCAGCGCGCCCTCGTCGTGCATGGCAAAGATGGACTGGATGAAATTTCCATCAGCGGCCCGACCAAGATTGGCGAGGTGCGCGGCGAGTGGGTCCGTGTCTATGAAGTTACGCCGGAACAGTTTGGCCTGGAACGAGCGCCCATGAGCGCGATTCTGGGCGGCGATCTCAAGACCAACGCCGATATTATCTGGAAGCTGCTTGAGGGCGAGAAGTCTCCGCGTCGCGACATTGTGCTGATGAACGCCGCCGCGGCACTGGTCGCCGCCGGCCGTGCCGATTCGCTGCACGACGGAATGCCGCTGGCCGTCAAGTCAATTGATACCGGAGCGGCCCGAGCAAAGTTGGGCGCGCTGGTGGAGTTTACCAACCGGCGGAATTTGTAAGTTTTGTCGCTCCGCTCCAAACCGTTTGAGAGCCAGTCTTGAGCGTGACGCGCCTGAAAGTTATTTAAGGTACTGGATTGCCGCATTCAGCGCATCCAGACCTGCTGATTGGGCTGTGGGTTGAAACCTGGGGTCGTTTTTTCCGTAGTTTTGCACTTCACTTTCATTCGTTCCGATTTTGGTGTCGGTTCTGGTGTTCCATCGGAATTGCACGTCGCCAGCGCTATTTTTGGTTGCCACCACTGCGTTCGCGCTTGTGGTGATATAAGTCTCAGGATTCAATCTTGCCTTCTTCATTGCATAGTCAAGGTATCGCATCATCACGCCCTTGCCGGTTGCCATATCGGCGGCAAAGCCATTTCCAAATGCACCGTTGAGCCTGGTCTCATGAAGCACATTTCCGGGATCAAACAGCCAACCGATGCCAAAGGCTACACAGCGGATCAGGTTCTGCGCATTTTGTGGAAACGAGGGATCCTCATTTTGGATGATCGGAAGCGCCCGGAGCTGCTGCTGCAAATCCAAAACTGACGCCAATCCGCCTAAGAGCAGTCCCTGATCGCCACTCCACCACTGGTCTTTGGCATACGGAGGATTGCCCTGATTGTAGCCAGGGTACTTCGGATCATACGGGCGTTCATAGATCACAAAAAGCTTGTCATTCCCATTCGATTGCAGGCAGCGAAAGAGTCCGTGCTGTGTGCCGGGAAACTCGCATTTGTTGTCCTGGTTTTGTGGATAATTCACCAACCAGTTTTTGAACCAGAGATACTGGGCGGCCGTCGCATCTAGAAAAGCCGGCTCCTTGGTGTTTCGATAGAGCCACGCGGAAAGCACGAGATAGAGGCCATTGGTCACGGTGTTCTGTACCCCGCCTTCTGCTGGCGCAGGTTTTGGAGGATGGTTCCAACACCCTCCCACAATCGGGCCTTTCAGCGGCGGCTGAAGAGAGCGGTTGATCTCCTGCGAGTAGGAGCCAAGCGCGGTCCAGCATTTGCGTGCAACTTGCAGACACTGATCTCGCGTTACCGTAGGTGGTTCCGGTCCCGTGAAGAGATCAGCGTAGTGCTGATAAATCTTCGTAAAGGTGATGCCCCACCACCCGTAGTCGTCCCACCACACCGTGGGGCTGTTCTTGCCCTCTCCGTTCTCTTCCTTGTAGGTGTCATCGAAATATTTATAGCTGTCCTTAATCATGTCCAGTACTTGTTTGCGCTGGTTCGCAAGGTCATTCCAGACCTTTGAGCCTTCCACAATGAAATCAATACAGGTATCAAGTGTGTTCGCGGTGTGCCAGAAGTCCGGGGGGTGCGTGCCGGTCCCATGGATAAATACTGGCCACGAAATCTTGTAAAGACGATCAAAAACCGCCAGTACACTGTCTTTGTAACTCACGCAAAACCTCCTTAAACCAAATTTGCCGGCAATGAAATGATTGGGCCGAATGAAATTGGCCTGAGAGAATAAAGGATGAAGTTTTTTCTGCAGCCGTACCGCAATGCCTGAACAGGCAGACACTACCGTTTGCCCTGCCGCAATGTCAAGAAGTTCTCACACGTTTTTCGGAAATTCCCAATCTGGTCTTGCCCATAAGTCTGGAAACGCCAATGTTAGCGGTCCCTAAGACTGTTCTGCTCTTGCGCAGGCTGGATTTACAATACTGGGAGGAATCATGCCCCTTTCCCTGAGCCGACGCGCCGCCCGCACTGTGCAATCTGAGATTCGCGCCATGTCGATTGCCTGCGAGAAGGTGCAGGGCATCAATCTGGCCCAGGGCGTTTGTGATACCGAGGTGCCGCTGCCGGTGCGTGAAGGCGCGAAGCGGGCGATGGACCAGGGCATCAACAGCTATACCCGCGCCGAAGGACTGGCGCCCATCCGCGAAGCCATCGCGGAGAAGATGCAGCGCTTCAACGGCGTTGTATGCGATCCCGAGACTGAAGTCGTCGTCAACTCAGGGGCTACCGGAGCGTTTTACGCGGCGTGCCTTGCTCTGCTCAATCCAGGCGACGAAGTTCTGCTGTTTGAGCCTTATTATGGCTACCACCTGAATACGCTGGTGGCCGCGGAGGCTGTCCCGCTTTATGTGACCCTGCGTGCCCCGAACTGGACGTTCAGCCGTGAAGACCTGGAGCGCACGGTAACTCTACGCACGCGGGCTATCGTGCTGAACTCGCCGGCCAATCCTTCCGGGAAAGTTTTTACTCGTGAAGAAATGGAATGGATTGCCAACTTCGCCAAGCGTCATGATCTCTTCGTATTCACTGACGAAATCTACGAATACTTTATCTTCGAGGGGCAGCACATCAGCATGGCTACGCTGCCTGGCATGCGCGAGCGGACGATTACCATGTCCGGCTATTCCAAGACTTTCAGCATCACCGGCTGGCGCATAGGATACACGGTTTGTGACCGCCGCTGGGCCCAGGGGATCGCCTACTTCCACGACCTTATCTATGTGTGCGCGCCCGCGCCGTTGCAGATCGGTGTGGCCGAGGGCATCCGGCAACTGCCGGAAAGTTTCTATGCTGACATTGGCAAAGAATACGTGCAGAAGCGTGACATGCTGTGCAACACGCTCACCGAGATCGGCCTGACGCCTTCCGTCCCGAAGGGCGCGTATTACGTGCTGGCTGATGCATCCATCCTGCCCGGCAAAACGAGCCGCGACAAAGCCATGTATCTGCTTCAGCAAACTGGTGTAGCCACCGTGGCGGGATCGGCGTTCTATCACGGCGACGGCGGCGAGAACCTGATCAGGTTCTGCTTTGCCAAGACGGATGCTGAATTGGCCGAGGCTTGCCAGCGGTTGAAAGCTCTGCCAGAAAAACTGCGCGCACAGGTAACAACGGCACACATCAGCTAAATCTTCACCACGGAGACACGGAGGCACGGAGAACGACAAGCAGAGAAGGCGAATAGATTTTTTTGCCTCCTAAAAATCATTGTGATGAAACCTAATCAATAGTCCATATTGGCCCTGTTGCTCTCCGTGTCTCCGTGCCTCCGTGGTGAAATAGTCGATTGCACACTCCGCGCTTGAAACAAGCATTGCTTATAATTACTGACAAATGAACTTCTCTGAACTGTTGTGCGGGACTGGGCGTCTCGCACAGCGGTGGCGATCCGGAAATTTCAGGTCTGGACTACAACTCCCGCCGGGTGGAGCCGGGATTTGTCTTTGTCGCCATGCGCGGCGACAGCAGTGACGGCAATCGCTACATTGATATGGCCTTGAAGAATGGCGCGGTCGCGGTGGTCACGGACTCAAAGTCCGAACAGCCCCGGCACGATGTTCCATGGGCCGTGATTTCCAACGGACGTCGTGCGCTCTCCTACATGAGCGCAAATTTCTACGGCCATCCCGCGGAGAAGCTGAAGATCATCGGAATTACCGGAACCAACGGCAAGACCACCACAAGTTTTTTGTGCGAAGCCATCCTGCGGCACTGTGGCCGGCCATCAGCGCTGATAGGCACGATTGAATACCATGTGCCCACAAAGGCAAAAACGGCGCAAGCCGATGCGGAAGTTCCGTACCGTGTCCTGCCTTCGCCACACACCACGCCAGAAGCGCTGGAGCTGAACCAGATTTTTGCTGAAGCCCTGGCCGCAGGCGCGACGCACGCGGTGATGGAAGTTTCGTCGCATGCGTTGGCACAGGAGCGCGTCTGGGGCGTGCCGTATGAAGTGGCGGTCTTTACCAACCTCACGCGCGACCATCTGGATTATCACAAGAGCATGGACAGCTACTTTGAAGCCAAAAGCATTTTGTTTCTGGGCTGTGGAACGCGTCCGCCGCGCGCCGCGGTGATCAATGCCGACGACCAATACGGCCAGAGCCTGGGACAGAGCCGGAAGACCTTAAGCCAGCAGGTGATCCTGTATGGAATCCAGAATGGCGATTTTCGCGCGACGAACATTGATCTGCAGCAGGACGGCACAAAGTTTGATCTGCTTACGCCTTCCGGTAGCATCAAGATTGAAACCGCTCTGATCGGCGGCATCAACATTTACAACATTCTGGCCGCTGCGGCGGCCACATTTGCCTGTGGGTGCTCGCTCCAGGAGATTGCTGAAGCCATCCGGCAGTTCAAGCAAGTCCCAGGACGATTTGAGAAAGTGGATTGCGGCCAGCCCTTCACCGTGGTGGTGGACTATGCCCATACCGATGATGCGCTGCGCAACCTCACGGCGATTGCCCGCGACTTTGCCCGTCGCGGACTGGGTCTGGGCCGGGTGATCACGGTTTTCGGCTGCGGTGGCGATCGCGATCGCACCAAGCGCCCGCTCATGGCTGAGGCAGCAGGCAAGGGAAGCGATTTCGTTGTCCTTACCTCTGACAATCCGCGCAGCGAAGATCCGCTGCAGATTATTGATGACGCGCTGCCCGGACTGCGCCAGACCGGGACACCGCATGAAGTTGAGCCAGACCGACGAAAAGCCATCAGTCTGGCGCTGATGCAAGCCGCGCCCGGCGACGTGGTTTTGATCGCCGGCAAGGGCCATGAGAAAGTTCAGATCACGCGCGAAGGTGCATTCCCTTTTGATGATGTGCAGGTGGCCCAGGAAGCGTTACAACAGATGAGTTACGCAGGCGGAGGAAAGAAATGAAGTTGCCGTTATGGCGAATCGCCGAGTTCGTTGGCTCCAAAGGCGAGTGTGACCAGGAAGCCGTCGCCATGGGGTATTCCATTGATTCACGCACGCTCAATCCGGGTGATCTGTTTATCGCCATCTCGGGCGAGCACTTTGACGGACATGAATTCGTTCAGGCCGCGCTGGAAAAGGGCGCGGTGGGCGCGATTGTTGCAGCAGGGAAGCAGGTTGCGGGTGATTCGCCGCGGCTGCTGAAAGTTGACGACACTTTGAAGGCGCTGCAGCTATTGGGCGCAGCGGCACGCAGGCTTTGGGGAAAACCGCTGCTAGCGGTGACCGGCTCTGCAGGCAAGACCACCACCAAAGAAATCCTGGCCCACATTCTGGCCACCCGGTTCCGCGTGATGAAAAGTTCCGGCAATCTGAACAACCACATCGGGCTGCCGTTGCAGCTGCTGAAGCTTGAAGCCGAGCACGATGTGGGCGTGGTGGAGATGGGCATGAACCATGCCGGTGAAATCCGTGCGCTGGGCGCGCTGGCCCATCATGATCTGGCCGTGGTGACTACCGTCGCGCCGGTGCACCTGGAGTTTTTTGGATCGCTGGCGGAAATTGCTCGCGCGAAATACGAGATCATTGAAACGCTGCCTACCGGCGGCGTGGCCGTGTTAAACGCCGACGACGAATACGTCTCCCAGTTCGGCCGCGACTTCAAAGGCAAAGTCGTCACATTTGGAATCAAACGCTCGGCTGATGTGACTGCGCAGAAGATCAAGCTCAACGGTGCGGAAGGATCGACGTTTGAACTGGTCGTGGGCAACGTGGGCGAGCCGGTAAGTTTTCCGCTGGTGGGCGAGCACAACATTTATAACGCGCTGGCAGCAGCAGCAGCGGCAATGGAGCGCGGGATATCGCCATCGCAGGCGGCAGCGGCGCTTTCCAGTATCGCTCCTCCGGACAAGCGCGGTCAGGTGCTGCATCTGCACGGCGCCACCATCATTAACGATTGTTACAACTCCAACCCGCGAGCGCTGGAGGCGATGATCGATACGCTGGCCAGCATGAAAGCCGAGCGCAGGATTCTGGTAGTAGGCGAGATGCTTGAGCTTGGCCCTACAGCCGAGACCCTGCACCGCGAATGCGGCACGCACGCCGCGGAAAAGAAAATCGATGTGGTGATTGGCGTGCGAGGAATGGCACGCGCCGTAGCGGAAGCTGCCTGCGGTTCCGGGACGCAAGCCCAGTTTGTAGAAACTCCAGAACAGGCGGGAGAGTGGCTGGCCCGGAATCTTCGTCCGGGAGATGCGGTGCTGCTGAAGGCCTCACGCGGCGTGAAGCTGGAGCGCGCGCTGGACCTATTGCAGGATAAGGTTCCGGCGAAATAGTTTTTCCACAGCCTCACAGTCAACGCTGATTATTGTAAGTTGGGAATAAGACCGCGCAGCTCCCTGTAAACTGTTTCCGGAGGATTTTTGCTTTACTGGCTTCTTTATCAACGGTTATTCGTACACTTTCCTCCATTCCGTATTTTCCGTTATGTCACGTTTCGGACCGCCTTTGCCAGCCTGACAGCATTGTTCATGGGAATGATTATTGGCCCGGCCATTATCCGGCAGTTGCGCGATTTCCAGATTGGCCAGTACATCCGTGAAGAAGGCCCTAAAGGGCACCAGAAAAAAGCCGGCACGCCCACCATGGGCGGGGTACTGATCACGATCGCAATTATTGTGCCGACCCTGCTCTGGGCCGATCTTTCCAACACATATATATGGTTGGCCATCTTCTCCACCATCGCCTTTGGGGCCATCGGCTTTGCCGACGACTATATAAAGGTGGTACGGAAGCGAAACCTGGGCCTTACCAGCAGAGCCAAGCTGCTGCTGCAGTTCGTGGCTGCCGGATTTGTCGCTATCGCGCTGGTGACTCTCACTGCCACGCGGCAGTATTCGACGCACCTGATGGTGCCGTTCTTCAAGCAATTTCGTCCCGATCTGGTGATTGAGAGCTTCCGCCACTACCCGCATGTGTGGTGGCTGGCGTTCATTCCGTTTGTCTTGTTCGTAATGCTGGTGCTGGTGGGATCGAGCAATGCCGTAAACCTCACGGACGGGCTTGACGGGCTGGCCATCGGCTGCACGGTGATTGCCGCCGGAGCGCTCACGATTCTTACTTATCTCAGCGGGCATGTCGTCTTTTCCGAATATCTGGAGCTGCAAAAGATGCCCCAGGTGGCGGAGGTGACCGTCTTCTGCGGGGCCATGGTGGGCGCGAGCATTGGCTTCCTCTGGTATAACGCGCATCCAGCGGAAATCTTCATGGGCGACGTAGGTTCGCTGGCGCTGGGCGGCGCCATTGGCACCGTGGCCGTGATCATCAAGCAGGAACTGCTGCTGCCGTTTATTGGCGGAATTTTTGTGCTGGAAGCGCTTTCAGTGATTATCCAGGTGGCTTCTTACAAGCTGCGCAAGAAGCGCGTCTTCAAGATGGCGCCGCTGCATCACCACTTTGAGCTGGCGGGCTGGTCGGAGTCCAAGATCATAATCCGGTTCTGGATTCTGGCTTTGATCTTTGCGCTCTTCGCGCTTACAACCCTGAAGTTGCGGTAACGCGCACATCTCACACTCTACCGCTTGCGCAAAGCGAAATTCATGGCACAATGGCATTTCAGATGGAGTTGAAGAACAAAAGGGTTCTGGTGGTGGGACTGGGGCGCTCCGGCGTGTCGTCGGCCATTTTTTTGCAGGAGCACGGCGCCAAGGTCATTGTTTCTGACTCCAAGGCCGAAGCCCAGTTGCAGAAGGAAGTTTCCACGCTGCTGGATCGCGGCATATCGATTGAGACTGGCAGCCACGGCGAGCGCACCTTTCGCGACCAGGACCTGATTGTCGTGAGCCCCGGAGTTCCGTCTGACCAGCCGCAGTTGCAGCACGCGCGCACACTGGGGATTCCAGTGATCGGTGAAGTTGAGCTGGCCTTTCGATTTCTGAAGGGCAAAGTGCTGGCGATTACCGGCTCCAACGGCAAGACCACCACGACCACTCTGGTGGGAGAGATTCTGGCCAAGAGCGGCAAGAAGACGCTGGTGGGCGGGAACATTGGCACGCCGGTGATTTCGCTTGCCGGCCAATCGACCCCCGACACTATGGTGGTTCTGGAAGTTTCGAGCTTCCAGCTCGAAAGCATCGAGCAGTTTTGCCCGTGGATCGCCGCGATCCTGAACATCACGCCGGACCATCTGGACCGTCACCATACGTTTGAGGCGTATGTCGCTGCCAAAGCAAGAATTTTTGAAAAGCAAAATCCTTCTGATTTTGCCGTGTTGAATGCCGATGATCCGACATGCGTTGCTCTTAAAGACAAAGTGAAAGGCACATTGCTGTGGTTCAGCCGCAAACAACGCGTAGAGAACGGCGCGTTCCTGCAAGGCGACCAGATTATTTTTCGCCAGAACGGTCACGAACAGCCGGTTCTCAGCCGCGGCGATATTCAGCTCAAGGGCGAACACAATCTGGAGAACGTTCTGGCGGCTGTCGCTATGACCATGGTTGCCGGCTGTACGCCGCAGCAGGTGCGGCAGGCAGTAAAAGAGTTTCGCGCCGTGGAGCACCGCCTCGAGCTGGTGGCCACCGTAAATGGCGTGACTTTCTATAACGATTCGAAAGCCACCAACGTTGACGCCACGTTAAAAGCGCTGGAATCTTTCCCCGCGAACATCCACATTATTCTTGGCGGCAAAGATAAAGGCAGCGACTACACAGTCCTGAATTCGCTGCTGCGCGAGCGGGTGAAGCGCGCCTATCTGATTGGCGCAGCCGCGGACAAGATTGCCCAGCACTTGCAGAACTCGACAACCTTAGTGCGCTCAGGCACGCTGGAGCGCGCAGTGCACCAGGCCTTCGACGCCGCCAAGCCCGGCGACGTGGTGCTATTGGCGCCGGCATGCGCCAGCTTCGACCAGTTTGAAAACTACGAACACCGCGGGCGCGCTTTCAAAGCACTGGTTCAGTCACTCACTCCGGTCACCGACGGGAGACAGGTCCTAGTGGCCAAAAGGGTCGGCGTTGACAAATGGATGTTCGCTTCAACTCTGCTGCTGGTGGTGCTGGGCGTGCTAATGGTTTTCAGCGCGTCGGCGGTGATGGCCAGCGAAAAATTCGGCTCGCCATACCACTTTCTTTTCCGACAACTAGGCTGGGCGCTGGCAGGGCTGGCCGCTATGTCCGTCGCGATGACGGTGGACTATCGCCGCTGGAAAAAGCCGGCCATCGTTTTCAGCCTGCTGGGGGTGACCGCGGTGCTGCTGGTGGCGGTCTTCTTTCTTGATCGTTCGCACAACACGCATCGCTGGATCAAGCTGGGTGGCTTCATGTCATTCCAGCCGTCGGAACTGGCCAAGCCCGCGCTGATTCTCTTTCTGGCGTTTTTTCTGGAAGCGCGCACCAAATCCATGGACGACTGGCGGCACACGCTGCTGCCGGCGGTGATTCCGGCGTTTCTGTTTGCCGCGCTCATCATGAAGCAGCCTGACCTGGGCACCGCGCTGGTCTGCCTGGGCGTAACCGCCGCGATTCTATATGCGGCAGGCATGCGGCTGCAGATATTTTGCCGCCGGCCTGGTACCGATCGTGCCCGTGCTGGCTTACATGCTGATGTTTGTGCCGTGGCGGCTGGCGCGCATGGTCGTCTTCTTCCATCCTGAGCGCGACCCGCAGGGCATCGGCTTCCACATTAATCAGTCATTGATCGCCGTGGGCACCGGAGGCATGACCGGCGTGGGCCTGATGGAAGGCAAACAAAAACTTTTCTACCTGCCGGAGCCGCATACCGATTTCATCTATGCCGTGACGGCGGAAGAGCTGGGACTGATTGGCGCGGTGCTGATCGCCACGCTGTTCTTCATCTTTGCCTGGCGCGGACTGCGAACATCGCTTCGCGCGCGCGACGCCTTTGGCCGCTACATCGCCGTGGGCGTGACCACCATGATCGTGGTGCAGGCCTTCTTCAACATCAGCGTGGTGCTGGCCCTGCTTCCGACCAAAGGCATTCCTCTGCCGTTCATTTCTTATGGCGGATCAAGCCTGTTTGTGATGCTGGCCAGCGTAGGCGTTTTGCTGAATGTGAGCCAGCAGACGGAGTAGAGGCTTTTCCAGCTGCGGATGAGCGGGCGGCTGGGGTTCCTCGATGAGTGGCACCGTCTGTTGCTCGTGGCATCCCGAGATCGCGTTGCGGTAGGGAAGCAAGACCCCCTCCCCCATCCGCCAACTAGGATTCCAAAGTACTTACACGATTCAACCCCGGGGATACTCCTTCATTCCTGCGGCCCTCTGCCGATGTCCTTCAGCCAGACCCCACCCGGAGGTAGACGTTTTGTTGCAAACAAAGACCTAAGTGCAATTCGACCGAACGGTGACCGAGCGGTCGAAGCTCTTTTTCAGCTTGTTATCGAGCCCGTTCTTGGCTGTTTCCCTATTGCTCTGTAATTGCCGGTTTTCAAATATCTTTGTATCGCTTGCACCCTGAGGCGCTGCCGGATTCTAGCCGATTCGCGGAAGCGAATCAAGAGCGAATTGAGGGAATCGTCATTTTTCCCACCCTTTCCCTCGCAGCCGCAAACCGCGCGGCTTCTTAGGGAAGGGTGGGGCACCCTCAGTTTACGTGAGGTCGAGAAAAAGCAAGGCAGGAAGGGCGGGCCACCCGCCTCTAATCTCCTTTATGAACTCTAGCCATGAGTCCGCAACCGAGGAGCCATAAGCACGTATATCTGCCTGATTGCGGGAAACGCAAACGCTGCTCCGACCCAATAGGACTTGGCATATAACAGGATCGCCGAAGTAGCGCCGAAGCTGACCGCGAGCATGATGTCGCCACACAGAGCAATGAACTTACTATGCCTGACCTGAGCCGCGATTAAGAATGCAATGCAGATGATCCAAGGAATAGAGATTAGCTCTGCAATGATGTTCATTTCTTTCTCAGATAAAGGCCCACAACAGCAGCAGCGTTCGTGAATAGAAGGGAAAGAATCACGACCAGTATCATTTGTATCCCGTGCATCCCACGTTGCGCCAGCACGATCATGAGCGCCACGACAGTTGTCGCGTTAACAACTATGATGAATTTATTGTCCTTCATTTCTTCTCGTTAATTTGTGGTTCAGCATCGAGAACCTCTTTGACCGCCTTAACGCCTTTGTAGCCGAGGCCGGCGGTCGCATCGAACGTCATGTTACCGGCGGCGTCATACTGGTAGTCAGTTCCTGAGGCATGAATCCAGTTGTGCGCGTCGGCGGTGACGATCAGATTCTCCGCTCCGCATTTGGTAATGGATTTCTGCAGCAGGTTGCCCCGGGCGTCATAGCCGTAACTGTTGCCCCAGTACTTCTTATTTTCATTTTGTTGCGTCATCCGGAATCTCGCGGTTTGATAGCCAAAATGACACACAACCAAGAACTGTTGCATAGAGTACAGTCATGGCTAGCGTGAGACTCTGTTCCTCCAAGGCGATCAAGGATAAAGTTGGAACGAAAATAAGCAATATAACCCATGCGACAAACCGGGCTGCTTTCCTCCATTTGGGCGCATGTTTCAAACTCGAGGCGCCCCAAAACCTAAAGACAAACACGTTTGCGGCCACTACAACCAGCATGTAGACCGGAACCAGATGAGCGGTCTGAGGGTGATGCAATACCGAATGAACGGCCTGGAGTATATAAAAGCAATCCAGCGGAACGATCATTCTTATTACCACTTTCGCAACTCGTGTTTCCACTAGCGTAAGGCCCACGACGAGTACAGCACGCCCCGAATCGGCGTCAAATCGTTTGTACCTGTCTATTCGTTCGAGAGACTGTCATCAGGTAAATGAGAGCTGCAACTGCGATCAAATTCACTCCCAATATTAAGTTATCGATATCATGCGCAATCCTAAAATCGATGGCCGAGGCAATTTGGAAATCGAGACCGATTTTGTCATTATCGCGGTTGAATTCAAGGCCTAGCATCAACGCAGTGTAAAACTGATATGCGAAATGGGGAACATTGATCGTTGGTATTTGTAAAAGAAAAAGTATCTTCGCCCATGCGTAAGCTTTTGGCTTGTCCTGCCACAGCTCTGCGCCAACCCAAGCGCTCCACCCAAAAATTACGATGAACACTCCAAACAGAGCTGCTGCCGGTGAGAATTTCATGCCGGACTGGACAAGTATTTGTATATATGTCCATAAACAAACGCCAATGCCGACGAGCCCGCCCAGACCGAGCATTAGAGCAAGCAGCCTAGTTCCCATTTTTCGCTTTTGCTTATGCATATTAGATTGGGTTATACCAGCATCGATCATTCTAGAATTACAGCAGCTCCTTAGATTCTCATACTCATTCACTCATGGAAGAGGGGGGCCATTGCCAATCCCACTCGAGGGAGGGGACTGGCCTACACTTGGGGTGCCCCATGCAGGCATGACGTGATCGAGCATCGAACCCACTATTATAGGGATATTAGTTTTTAAGGCGTCGTAAATTTTGCCAATCACAGACGGGCTCACCGCGACTGATCCTTTAACCACCCCTAGTTTCGCGGTTCCCTGAATGTCGTGGTCATGACTGCCTTGCACCACAGCGCTCACTCCATTTTTCGTATCGGCTTTCACTCCGACCCCATTAATCGTCGCCTGACCTGACGCGGTGACCCCATCCTTGGCAGAGAGTTGCGTTCCCGCTCCAACTTGGACACCCACGGGCCCGACCTTTGCTCCACCCTCAACATTGGCGACATTCACTTTCGCGTCAACGCTGCCTGCCAAGGTGGTTGAGACCTCGGCTCCAATCATTTCGGCAGAGGCATTGACCTGAACAGGGCCTGCGTTTACTGAACCTCCAGCGCATAGGCATACTCCAGTTTTTACTTCGACCGCTTCGCCAACACTGGGTTGATACTTCAAGCCGGGTACACTTGACTTCTTTTCATTATCTTGATGCCCATTCTCATCGAAGCGAGTTGTTGGAATACCCCTGACATAACCATACAAATTCAGCGACTGCGGATCACCAAAATCCGCGTACGGCACCGGTATCGGCGTTGGCGACCAGTCTGCTGACACCCACCGCCCCAGCCCATTCGAGTAGTACCTTGCACCAAAGTAGTCGAGGCCAGTTTCGGTGTCGCGCTTCTTGCCGGTAAATTTGTAGTCGTTGGAATCGTTGTTGACGAATTGGAGCTCGCCGCCCCAGGGGTAATAGTCGGACTCGGCCTTGATCACGCCGGCAGAGTCGGTAATGATCGACGCGGTCTTCAGATGGTCAGAGAAGTAATAGAAAACGCCGCCTGTGCCGGTTGCGCCGTCGCGGCGGGCCACGCGCTCGCCGTCAAAAAACACATACTCGCTCTTGGTGATGCCGGCGAGATCGGTTTCCGCGACCACGCCGGGCGTCATGTACCAGTAAAGCGTGCCGCTTGCGGCCAGATTCCCGTTCGATTTGCGCACGCGGTTGCCGTCGCCGTCGTAGGTGTAGGCATAACCGGCGGCTCCGGTGAGGCGGTTTTCCTGGTCGTACGTGTAGGTTTGCGTGGGCGGCGTGGCGTTAAAGGTCATGTTGCCGGCGGCGTCATACTGGTAGTCAGTTCCTGAGGCGTGGATCCAGTTGTGCACGTCGGTAGTGACGATCAAGTTCTCCGCTCCGCACTTGGTGATGGACTTCTGCAGCAGGTTGCCCCAGGCGTCATAGCCGTAACTGTTGCCCCAGTATTCGGTTTTGTTCTGGAGGACCTTGGCGGTGCAGTCGGTGCCGGCATTCTGGGCCGAAGTCAGCCGGTTCAGAGCGTCATAAGTGAAGGTCTGATTGCGGTCGTGGGTTGTGTCTTTGTAATTGGTGATGCCCCAGACGTTGCCGTTGTCTGCGCCCGACGTGCCGTTACCCACGTGGAAGTCATAGCCGATGGAGAACACGGTCTGGCTGGGAGCGTTGGCCGACATGGCGAGCGGCTGCAGGCGCTTGTTGTAACTGAACGCGTTTGGTGATTCCGGCAAAGGCTCCGCTGTTGCCGCTGACGAAGCCGGTAAGTGGCCTGCTCGCTCAAGTTTGTTAGACAGCCTTCTGCTGGGGTGGTTGCGGACTTGTGAACGTGTGGCGCTCTTTAATAGCGATCGCCAATGACGTGAGAACTAGAGCTACGATGAGCGCCCGAATAGCGTCAACTCTTCCTTGCCGCGCCAACACTGTCACAGCGGGAACAAAGTAAGAAGCAAGGAGTGTGCTTCCGACAATGGGGAGCCAGCGTGTCCATTCGCTTGTTGACGCCCACCAAAATACTGCACCAACGAATAAGACCAACGCGCCAATTAGAATTACAAAATACCACGCTGAAAAAGGAATTCCATAAAGCCCTGTTAGCGTCAGATAAATTGACCAATAAAATCCTACCAATGCTGTCGATACGTAGAGCAAACCGATTAAGTGCCTCAATCTGAGCATCCTTTCTCGCCGCCATGACAAGCTGGAGTATTTTTCTTCTCGTTGACGTCTCGGTCAGGCTTCAGGAGCGACCACGGTGATGCTTCCGCCGACGGCATATACTCTACAACAGGAGTAGTCGTTCCGTCTTGTCTTGTCACGTTTAGTTCTGATGCCGGGAATAACGCCGCTGTACCCGTCACTTGTGTAGCCGAACCATCTTGCGCAACCGTTACATTCAGATTCGCGCTAATTCCCGGCGTCAACAACTGTGGGCCTGGCGAAAGCGGATTTTTCGTGTCCTGTTGGATGTTGATGACAGCAGTTCCATTCGCATCGCGTGTTCCGGTCGCAGTTGGCAATCCCTTTGTTGCAGTATCTGTCTTGGTTACATTTCCATTCTTATCTAGAATCGTACTCACGCCGGCATGGCCGGTATTCTGTCCAGCTTTACCGTCAACGCTTATAATTGGATTTCCAGGCCGAATTTTTGGATCAGTTTCAATCTTTACTGAAATCGAAGTCCTTGAGGATGCATTCGCAGCCGTGCTGAATCCACGATTGTCACCTCCATTGGTTCTTCCCGCTACGGTCACGGAAGATGTTGGAATGAAAGTACGATATGTGATCGTAACCTCCTCCAACCCGTCGGGATCGAAAAAGCTCATTGGACTGTTGAGGACGTAAGTGTACTTGTTGAATTTTTGCGGGTTTAGTAAGTGACGAAATGCTATTCCTTTTAGATCAGGTGTAGTAAACCGCCCAACCCCGGATCCATAATATCTCGCTCCCATATAATCCAGATTGCTTTCTACATCGCGTTCTTTGCCGGTGAATTTGTATTTATTTGAGCCCGCCGTAACCACTACTTCAGTGCCAAATGGACAATAATCCGACTCTTCCTCGACCGCTCCCGCAGCGCTGGCGACGACGCTGGTTGAGCCGAGGTGATCCGACAAGTAGTAATGCACCGTGTTCGCCGGAAGATCGATACGGGCGACCCGCTTGCCGCCAAAATAAATATATTCAGCGCTGAGATTTACTGAGCCGTCTCCTTCCGCCAAGGTGTTGCCGCCCGTTGACCAGTAGCGCTTCACCGGAACGCCAGTGCTGGTGTTGGATTTCAGGACGCGCTCGCCATTTGCGTCATAGGTGTATGTCGTGCCAGCGCTAGAGGAGAGACGGTTCTCCTGATCGTAAATGTACGTGGAGGAAAGATAAGACATGAGATTTCCCGCAGCATCATACGCCAAGCCTGTGGGACGGTTCTGCGCATTTCCACTTAGCGTGAAGTTGCCGCCGTGTGTCTTGCCGCCCATGGGAGAAATCTGCAAATTTCCCCAGGCATCAATGGAGTAATTCTCACCCCATGAATACGTTCCGGTGTTAGCTGAGGACCAACCAGAAGTTAGACGATTCAGAGCGTCATACGTGAATGCTTGCGAGCGACTGGCGTCTCTGTAGTTCGTAATGGCGAAAACATTACCGTTGTCCGTACCGCTGCCTGCGGTTCCGTTGCCGGCATGAAAGTCATAGCCTCGATCCATGATGTTTCCAATATTTTGCGAGTCAGCGCACGAAGTGGGCAGTGTTCCAGAAGTGAGAGTTGTAACGCGGCAGAGTTGGAGGCGCGGAGTGTACTGGAAGTTCTGGTTCAGCGCCGGTGTGCTGCCGTTTAACAAACCTTTCAGCGATCCGTCAGGGTTGTAACTGGTAGAAGTCACATAATTTGTTCCGTTTCCGTCCACGGCAGAAACCAGCCTGCCTGCGGAATCAGGCGTGTACGTAACGATTCTGCCGCTCGGATATGTGAGAGTTTTCACCGAACCGCCGAGATTGTAAGTGTAACTTGTGCTCTTGGAGACTCCCGCAATCGTCCGCGTCTCAGAGGCCAGCCGTCCCAGAATGTCGTACGTGTAGCTGGCTGTTCCGGCCTGATCGATAAGCGAGGTGAGATGGCCCTTGGCGTTTGCGCCGGAGTCATAAGCGTAGGTGACGATGGGCGTAGTCAGCGGACAGCTCTGCGCGCCGTAGCCTTTGCCGGTAACGCGATGCAGTTCGTCATAGCAAAAGCTTACCGTTTGAGTGGCTGAACCGGTCTGGTTCGGCGCAGGCGAGGTTTTCTGCAACAGATTTCCGTCCGCATCGTATGAGTAAGTGATGGTCCCGGACTCAGGGTTAGTGGCAGTCAGCAGGCGCGAGAGTGAATCGTAGGTAAAGGTGCGGGTACGCCATTGCGTGCTGTCAGTGGGCGCGCTGCCTTTCTGGTCGACGCGAAGGAGATTGCCCAGAGCGTCATATTGGTACAGCGTTACGTAAGGGCTGTTGCCGATGTTCGATAAGCTGGCGTCAGCACTTGTGGTGAACGAAGGCTGAGCAAATGAAGTGGTGTTCCAGGTGTAAGAGGCCGAGAGCGAATACCCACCGGCAGGGCCGGATGCCTTGCCGGTCAGGCTGACGGTGCTGCCGGCGGCTGAAGCATTGGCATAAGGCCCAGCGCTGACGAGCGCGGCCAGCCGCGAAGCCACCCCGCTGCCATCGCTGTCTGATCCGCCGTAGTTGGTGGAGTAGCCTACTCCGTTCACAGTAATCGTGACCGAGCCGGAATCCGGATTGGTCGTGGCATCACGGCCTCCGGTCAAAGCTGCGCCGGAGCTGGAATTGAAACGGAAATCTCCAGCCGGACTGAGTTGAAGAGAGTAGTTGGTGGCGACGCCAACCGCGCGGGCGGTGAAATTTACTTTTGCAGGGTTGCTGGAATCCACAGCGGCATCGACAGGCGAGGCAGCATCAAGATGAAAGGCAGACGCCAGGTCTGAGGCCATTGAAGCGGCCGTGCTGTTGTGCTGGTAATTGGCGGACTTGCTGTAGCCGTTCACGGTTGCTGTGAGAGAACCCGTGTCCCAAACTGTTGTTGGACAGGACGGTGGAGGATGGCCGGGGAGAGGCTCCTGGTCGGCGCAAGGGTCAGTCGTGACTGATCCCTCGGTGCCGGTGATGATGACCCATCCTGTGCCCGGTGCACCGGGTTGCGGATTCGTCTGCACCTGGCCGTTGATCACGACATGTGCGACCGCGCTGGGGTTAGGTTCATCCACCTCCACCAGTCGTCCCAGAGCATCAGAGCAGCTCTTGCGCTGATGGCCTGCTTCATCGGTGGTGAGAGTGCAATTGCCCCCACTGTAATCGACCGAGCTGATGCTGCCATCCTGTTTGGTCGTCTGGTAAGCGCGCCCAAGAGCGTCATACAGCGTCTGCGTTGTGCCGTATGTGGAATCCGAGGTGGTGAAATAGGGATTGCTCACGCTGGAGGGGCGACTCAGGGCGTCAAAGATTGTGTCCACGGTTGCCGTGCCGTTGGGAAGCACATGCTGGTCCTGATAAGCGCGACCAAGACCGTCAAAGAAGTTGGTGGCTGAGTCGCTCAGAGATGTAGTGATCGATTTGGTGCGTTGCACTGAAAGCGGAAAAGTATTGGCCGGTGAGAAGTTGAGGCTGGTCTGGGCACGAGCGCCCGAGTTGGCTGGATCGGAAGGAGCCTGCGCCGACCATCGATTGCACTTGGGTGCAGGCTTTTGATATTTATCTGGCGCTCTTTTGCGCGTAAACAAGCCCGGGTTTCTCGATGACTGGCACCGTCTGTTGCTCGTGGCATCCCGAAGATCGCGTTGCAGTATGGAAGCAGACCCCCCTCCCCCATCCGCCAACTAGGATTCCAAAGCACTTACACGATTCAACCCCGGGGATACCCACTGCATTGTTGCGTCCCTCTGCCGATGTCCTTCAGCCAGACCCCACCCGGGGGTAGACATTCTGTTGCAAACAAAGACCTAAGTGCAATTCGACCGAACGGTGACCGAGCGGTCGAAGCTCTTTTCTAGGCTTGTTATCGAGCCCATTTTTTTAGCTGATTGCCAATCGCTCTCGCTAGTTACCGATTTTCAAATATCGTTTGTATCGCTTGCACCCTGAGGCGCTGCAGGATTCTAGCCGATTCGCGGGAGCGAATCAAGAGCGAATTGAGAAATCGCCATTTATACTCTTCCCCTCGCAGCCGCAAAAAGCGCGGCTTCTCGGGCAAAGGGTAGGGCCCAGTGTCGTGAGTTCGAGAAAAGACAAGATAGAAAGGGTGGCCACCCGCCCCTAAATTGTCATTTATCTATAACCACACCTGGCCGAAGCGGATCAGCAAGATGAAATCCTTTGGATACAATGTTTACAAGTACTTCATCTGATTGAGCGTCACTGTCGACCGAAGCAATGGATAGTTGAAAGCGGTAGTATCCTTCATCGACATTCTCGATCTTGATATCGCTGATGTAATCATTCGGTACCGGACCTGAGGGGAAGAAGCTGATTTCCTTCACTCCAGTGAAAACAAGAAAACCATCAATGATATTTTCTTCGTTGTAATATTCCCAAAGCCCCGACGAGCTTCTAATTCGGGATATCTCGTCAACCTGAATTGAAACTTGGTGAGCAAAGCCTTCGATGTGAATGGCCTTACAAGCTCTGTCACCAAGATATATTGTTTTTAGAAGTGCTTCGGGTAGCATCGTTTCCTCTACACATCCTTCGCTCTTATCAAGGGCCGCCCGCCCTCCCAGAGAATTAGCTCACTCTTCGTTTCCGGCCGAAAATCAACAGCACGTTGACGACCGCTATCAAGATAACCGCGGAGATCAGAAGAACGCGGGACGACGCCCCTTGGAAATAGAAGAACCCAAGCGAAACTAGAATTATTGCATTCATTAGAATGCCTTTAGTCGTATTGTTCATTTCCACTCCTTATAGTTCCGTGATGATATCCAAGCGACAAAGTTCATGAGAGCGAATGCAGCCGCCATCCCAAACATTGAAGCCCAATCTGCGCGTAGCATGTCCGTGAAATAGAAGCCCACTAGCATCGCCAGATTGAGGAGGACGAAGCGAAAACTGAGTGGAATCTTCTTTAGGGAGCCTATCAATTGTGGCATCCTCCCGTACCTGTGCATACCGGCGGTTTAGGAGCGGGTGGTGGGGGCGGCGGCGGCGGATTCATTCCATGTACCGCATCGGCTGCTGATTTTGCCGTATCTTTTGCAAGGTGACCGGCATCAACTCCTGTCTTTATCGCATCAGCCAGGGTTGCCGCATTCTTAAGAGCTTCCTGAGGTTTAGCCGCCAACGTTGCAGCGTCAGTTATGGTTCCTACGGTTGCCCCTGCTTCGAGATTTCCGGTGGCGACAGTAGTCAGCAAAGCAGGGACGCTGCTTACGCTGTCAAGCGCTTTTTGAGCTGGTTCAACATTAGTGTTGGTGGATGCGCCAAGGACGTCAGTAGTGCCACTCACTACGCTGGCGACCGCCGAAATGGTACCACTCACGACCAACCCGACTCCGACAGCACCTCCAGGCGCATCTCCTACAGCTATTGTGGCAACGAGTCCCACACCAACAACAATCTTTCCAGCTCCTTTGAGTCCTTGCATTGTGCGCGGATGATCATCCTTCCACTTCTTTACATTGTCCAACCAACCGTGCCCATCGAAGTCTGTTATTGTCGTCGGCAACCCGCGAACATAAGTATACAAATTCAAAGACTGCGGATCGCCAAAATCCGCATATGGTACCGGCACCGGCGTTGCTGACCAATCTGCCGCTACCCAGCGCCCGAGCCCATTCGAGTAGTATCTTGCACCGAAGTAGTCGAGTTGGGTCTCGGAATCACGCTTCTTGTCGGTGAATTTGTAATCGTTGGAATCGTTGTTGACGAATTGGAGTTCGCCGCCCCAGGGGTAATAGTCTGACTCGGCCTTGATCACGCCTGCGGAATCGGTAATGACTGAAGCAGTCTTGAGACGGTCAGAGAAGTAATAGAAGACGCCGACCGTGCCGGTTGCGCCGTCACGGCGGGCCACGCGCTCGCCATCGAAGAACACATATTCAGATTTCAAGGTTCCGGCGAGATCGGTTTCCGCGACCACGCCGGGCGTCATGTACCAGTAAAGCGTGCCGCTTGCGGCCAGATTCCCGTTCGATTTGCGCACGCGGTTGCCATCAGCGTCGTAAGTGTAGGCATAGCCGCTGGCTCCGGTGATGCGGTTTTCCTGATCAAAGGTGTAACTGAGGCCGGCGGTGGCGTCGAACGTCATATTGCCGGCGGCGTCATACTGGTAATCAGTTCCGGAGGCGTGAATCCAGTTGTGCGCGTCGGCGGTGACGACCAGATTCTCCGCTCCGCATTTGGTAATGGACTTCTGGAGCAGATTGCCCCAGGGATCATAGCCGTAACTGTTGCCCCAGTATTCGGTCTTGGCGGGTGGCCCACCCTTTCCTGCTTTTGCTTTCCCTCCCAAACCGGGGGTGCCCTACCCCTTTGCGCAGCAAAGGGTGGGATAGACTATGTCCCGATCTTCACCGGCCCCTGTTCTCCCAACCAGTGTGCTCGAAAGCTGCTCCATGCCCACAGCTCCGGAGATTTTACCAATCCACGCTGCACGGGATTGCGATGCATGTAACGCAGCTTCTCTACATGCTTGCGCTCGCTGAAGACGTTGAAGTCATAGTATCGTCGCTGCCAGGAGGCGCGTAGCGGCAGGTTTTTCCAGAGTGTCATCTGCGCGGCCGATTTCTTCTTCCTGCGACATCGGCGGGAAACCCTCTGCTTGAGCACCTGCATCACCAGAGCAACATTTCTCTTTGCCGGTTCACTGAGCAGAAGATGGAAATGTTCCGGCATCACGACATAACCCCACACGACGAAGTCATATTCCTGTCTGACTTCGTCCAGGATTTTGAGAAACACATCGCGGCGATGTGCCGATCCCAGGAACTGCTGGCGACGGTAACAACTGCAAGTGATGAAGTGTCGTTGGCCACTGCCATGAAAGCGGCGCAGTCCTTTAGGCATGGACGGTTATTGTAATCCCACCCTTTCCCTCGCAGCCTCAAAAAGCACGCGGCTTCTCGGCAAAGGGTAGGGCACCCCGAGTGTCGTGAGCTCGAGAAAAAGACAAGGCAGAAAAGGTGAGCCACCCGCCGTGCCGTTGGGGGGTGCACGCGGTTGCCGTCAGCTCAATTTGCCACCGGTGGTGAAGGTTTCTAGCCCAAGATTACGAATGGTCTCGGATTCCCATGTGGCAAGTTGGACACTCGCATCGTCCGGATTTGCCATTAGCTTGGCCTTGAGTGATTGCGCTCTCTCGGCGATTTTCAGCTCCCAAGTGAGCTTTGGATTCACACGTTTTACGGACTCGACGAGCCCCAGGAGCGTGTCTATTGCATCCACAGCAGCTCGAATCTCGCCCGCCTGGGCAAGGGCATAAGCGAAGGCTTCGTGGCAATGGAGGTTACTCCCTAAAGGCTTCAGCGCATTTGCCACATCCAGCGCTGTGTTAAGGCTAGTCAAAAATGGGACTTCCTTCTGCACTGCTGCTTCTAAAACAGCTTCAAAACCAAGCTCGTCCGTACTCCAGCGGTCGCCACCCCCATCTCTAAGACGGCGACCGAAAGTCAAGTGAATATGCTGTGAAGGTACATACAGAGGCATAAAGAACGCGTTCACATAAAAGGCTTTCTTGTCGAAACTTGATCCGTCAAAATGGAAGCCTCTCAAAGTATGGCCAATCGGTACGATGAACAGCAAAGGCCCCTTTATCGTGAAGTTTGGCAGATTTGGCAGCAAACGCTTCTCAAGTGTGACAAAATCCTTTGCTCTCATTGCGGTGGCCTTATCTCCGTTACTGGAACGCCGTTTCCATTTGGCAGCTTCGGAACATGCTGCTGGATTTGCTGAATCCGCGCGGGAGTAAGTGTGGCGCTTCCCGTCTTGAGATCATAGATGGCTGTCGGGGCATCTCTCGGCCCCTTTGCAACGTCCACACGAATGGAACCAGGTGTACCCCGCGGAACCTCGTTTCCGTTGAGATAGGATACCTCTGTATTCAGATTGGGATTCTTCAGCGCATTTACTTCCTGCTCGAATGCGCTGTGAACCTTCGTCCCATAAGCGGCACCCTGCCCGGGGCCAACTGTTTCTACGGCATCTCCAGCAAGTCTGGTTAGTGTGGCGGTGGTTGATTCTCCGATAACAACGGGGTTGAGGGAAGCTACAGTCCCTATCACAGTTCCGGATAACATGCCAATTGCCTGCGTTTCATTACTCGGCTTGAATAAGGGAATTGGAGTGCTCCCACTCTCGCCCAGTGTAAAGAACATGTTTTCCCCAGAAATGCCCAGATTGGCTAATCCCTTGGCATTTCCAATCAACAAATCCTTTTGAACCTGATTTTGTTTATCTAATTCAGCTAGCGACTTTGGTCCGTCAGTCGGGCAAACGTCGGGGCAATGCCCATCCGCATCGTACTTCCCGGTGGGCAGGTTGCGCACATAGCCATACAGGTTGAGCGATTGCGGATCACTGAAATCAGCATACGGAACTGGCACGGGTGTAGCCGACCAATCCGCGCTGACCCAGCGCCCCAATCCATTCGAGTAATGCCGTGCCCCGAAATAATCGAGCTGCGTTTCGGAATCACGTTCCTTGCCGGTAAATTTGTAATGGTTGGAATCGTTGTTGACGAATTGGAGTTCGCCGCCCCAGGGGTAGTAGTCGGACTCAGCCTTGATCACGCCGGCGGAATCGGTAATGACCGACGCGGTCTTCAGATGGTCAGAGAAGTAATAAAAGACGCCGCCCGTGCCGGTTGCGCCGTCGCGGCGGGCCACACGCTCACCGTCAAAAAACACATATTCAGTTTTCATCGTGCCGGCGAGATCGGTTTCCGCAACTACGCCGGGCGTCATGTACCAGTAAAGCGTGCCGTTGGCGGCCAGGTTTCCGTTTGACTTGCGCACGCGGTTGCCGTCGCTATCGTAAGTGTAAGCATAGCCGGCAGCGCCCGTCAGCCGGTTTTCCTGATCAAAGCTGTAGCCGAGGCCGGCGGTCGCGTCGAACGTCATGTTACCGGCGGCGTCATACTGGTAATCAGTTCCTGAGGCATGGATCCAGTTGTGCGCGTCGGCAGTGACGACCAGATTCTCCGCTCCGCACTTGGTGATGGACTTCTGCAGCAGGTTGCCCCAGGCGTCATAGCCGTAACTGTTGCCCCAGTATTCGGTCTTGTTCTTGAGGAGCTTGGCCGCGCAATTGGTTCCGGCATTCTGGGCCGAAGTCAACCGGTTCAGAGCGTCATAGGTGAACGTCTGATTGCGGTTCTGGTCTTTGTAATTCGTGATTCCGAAGACATTTCCGTTATTACCGGCGCCGAAGTGGAAGTCATAGCCAATGGAGAATACGGTCTGGCTGGGCGCATTGGCCGACATGGCGAGCGGCTGCAGACGCTTGTTGTAACTGAACGCATTGGTGATCCCGGTAAAAGTTCCGCTGTTGCCGCTGACGAAGCCGGTAAGCGCGCTGTCCGGCCCGTAGGTTGCGCCGGTCACATAGTTGATGCCGTTGCCGCTATCGATTGCCGAGAGAATTCGTCCAGCGGAATCAGGCGTGTATGTCACGGCTGCGCCGCTGGGATAGTGCAGCGTTTTCATTGAGCCGTCGAGGTTGTAATCGTAGCTGACGGTTTTAGATATGGCAGCGTTGTTCGCGCCGTTGAGAGAGCGCGTTTCGGTCGCCAATCTTCCCAGAATGTCATACGTGTAGCTGGCTGTTCCGGCCTGGTCGGTAAGCGAGGTGAGATTGCCCTTGGCGTTTGCGCCGGAGTCATAAGCGTAAGTGACGACGGGCGTGGCCAGCGGACAGCTCTGCGCACCGTAGCCTTTGCCGGTAACGCGATGCAGTTCGTCATAGCAAAAGCTCACCGTTTGAGTGGCTGAGCCGGTCTGGTTGGGCGCAGGCGAGGTTTTCTGCAACAGATTTCCGTCCGCATCGTAGGCGTAAGTGATAGTACCGGACTCGGGGTTGTGGGCCGTCAGCAGGCGCGAGAGTGAATCGTAGGTAAAGGTGCGGGTGCGCCATTGCGAGCTGTCTGTGGGTGCGGTGCCTTTCTGGTCGACGCGCAGGAGATTGCCCAGGGCGTCATAGGTATAAAGCGTTACGAAGGGATTGTTGCCGATGTCGCTGGCATTGTAGCCGCCGGACAAGCTGCTGCCTGAAGGCGCGGTGGTGAATGACGGCTGAGCAAACGAAGCGCTGTTCCAGGTGTATGAGGCAGAAAGCGAGAAGTTACCGCCCGGCCCCGGAGTTTTGCTGGTCAGGCTGACCGTGCTGCCGGCGGCTGAAGCATTGGCATATGGCCCGGCGCTGATGAGCGAGGCCAGACGCGAGGCAATGCCGCTGCCGTCTGTATCTGCTCCGCCGAAGCTGGTGGAATACGCCACACCATTGACCGTAATCGATACAGTCCCCGTATCCGGACTGGAAGTCGCATCGCGCCCGCCGGTCAAAGTCGAGCCCGATTGGGTGGACGTGAAGGAGGAAGAACCGAAGTCGTCGGGATCATTCGTGTAGGCGCTCACAGAAAGGGAGTAATTCCCGGCAAGGGTCTGCGAACGCGACGTGAAGTCGATTTTTCTATTGTTGGCCGGATCGACCACCGCATCCACCGGCGACGAGGGATCATTGTGAAAATCACCAGCCAGAGCTGAGGCGAGCAGAACGGCCGTAGTGCTGGCGCCCAGTCCGTAGCTCTCGCTCTTGGCATAGCCATTCACGGTAATCGTTACCCCTCCGGAGTCCGAAACCGTGTGGCATTGGAGTTGATGTGGCGGTGGCAAGCAGGACTGGAAGGTGGCCAACGCTCCCGCAATTGTTACCCACCCTGTTCCCGGCACAACAGGTTGCGGATTGGCCTGCTCATGCCCATTGATGCTTACATTTCCCGTGGCGGTGCTGATGCCTGCGCCGGGATTAGGCTCATCCACTTCCACCAGCCGGCCAAGGGCGTCAGAACAGGCCTTGCGCACCTTGCCAGCTTCATCCATTGTAACGGTGCAGTTGCCGCCGCTGTAATCGATGGAACTGACGCTGCCATCCTGTTTGGTGACCGTAGTGGCGCGGCCCAGCGCGTCGGATAACGTGGTGGTTATGCCATACGTTGGGTCTGCAGTAGTGAAATACGGGTTGCTCACCGTTACTTTGCTGTGGGGATCGTCATAAGAGGTGGTGACCAGGGAGGGCGAGCCGCTCGGCATAGCATGCGACGTGGTGATAACCCGGCCCAGCCCGTCAATTGTTGTGGTGGCGGAATCGGTGAGCGCAGCCGTGATTGACTTCTGCCGCGTGACAGTTAACGGAAAAGTGTTTGGCGCGGCGATGTCAGAATATGTGAACGTATTGGCGGAGCGGAGGCCACCATTGGCGGGATCGGGCGGGGCCTGCGCTGACGCGATGTGAAACATGAAATCATAGCTGTAGTTGCTGGTATGCGCCGGGTCGCCGAGCGTGTTGCCACTGGCCTGTCCGGTGGCATTTTCATTCGTCAGGCTGGCAAGAACGCCGGTGTTGAAATCGTACGTGCCGCTCACGCAATGTGAAACGGAGCCCGTTTGCGGCGAGCAGGTCTGCGTGACATATGCGCCAACATAAGCTGGGTCATAGCTGAGCGTTGTGGTGTGGCCAAGCGGATCGATTTTTTGAAATACTTCACCCGTGTCATGCCAATTTGTGTGGCTGGGAACAAAGCTGTTGCTGGTACTGAGCCACGGACTGGTTGTGCTGAGATTTCCCCGAACGCTGTTGGGCGGAGACGTATGCTGCACCGTGACCGCCGGCGAAGGCACAGAAAAATAAGCAGCTTCGTCGTAAGAGTAGTCAGTCTCAGCCGCGCAGTTGGCTGTTGTGGTAACGGTGACAGGGCAACTGGTTTTGACGTTTGCGGCGGGGGAAGGGCTGATGATAACTTTTGACGCCGGCAAGTCCAACAAATGCGCTGTCAGGTAGGGGCGGTTTCCTGATCCATCGGCCTTCTGCCATTGGTAAACCGTATCAGTTTCACGAAGCAACGATCCGGGAGTGCCCTGCCCCCAATCGTATTCCAGCTCTTTCACCACGTTCCCAAAAATAGGCAGCCCCGTCCCGAGTCCCGGATCAGGATCATGATGTACCTTTTTGACCTTGCCGCTGGGATAAATCGTGGTGATAACGTCAGTGGCAAAAGTGTTAGTGGTGCCCGTGCTGGAATATGTTGTATCCACTTTGCGCAAAGGCTGGTTGGCGCCCTGGGCTCCCTGATATTCAGTCACGCTCGTTTCAAACAGGTTGCAGTTGCCGCCTTGCGATGTAAATGAATGCACCGTGTCATTACCGGCAGGGTCAGTCACAGAGTTGGTGATGGCCGTCAGGGAGGCTGCGCCCCAGTTATAAGTCCATGTTGTGGTGTTTCCCTGGCCGTCAGTCAGCGTTCTGGTTTTGACGGCGCGGGTGAGTGGTGTGGCATTGTTACAGGCGGCGAAACTGATGGTTTGCCAGGTATACGCAATCGACCCTCCCGTCGGGAGTCCAACACTCGTCAATTCGCCATAGCTGTCGTAATCAAAGCTCCAGGTGCTTCCGTCCGCCAGCACAAGGCTGACAATAGGGTAAAATTCCAGGCCGTTTACTCCCGTCACGGCTTCATTCACCCCCGAAACGTTAAACGCCGTTTGAATCGGGACATTGGCGCTGCAGAGCTTTGCCTGCCGGACAGTTCCGTCCGGGGCCTGGTAATTGAATAAAAATGTGCCGACGATGGAACGTGTACTGACGCATGGCCCAGGGTCTGCACCTGTAGCGGCCATTGGAGGCATGGCACGTCCCAGCGTGTCAGTACCCCCGGTAGGCAGAAGGAAGGCGAGATTCAGACCGCTGATATTCGACGGACCAACGCTCATCTGATTGCCATTGCTGTCCGTGACCAGGCTCGGTCCGGCAGTTTCCGAGCAGAACGTATCGCCTAACGGAGCATCATCGATCAACGGCGCGTGGCTGCCGCCGGAGAGTTCGTTGCCGTGGTTATTTCTGCAACCGCTATCATTGTCAGGAAATGTTCCTTGAAAAACGTTCCCATGGCGGTCCGTAAGGGTAAAAGTGCTCAGGACGTTGTTGTCGTCCAAAACACTCATTTGCAGGTGGTAGCCGGTAAGGTCCACGGAGTCGTATATGGTCGGGACGCCATTGGCATCTTCAGAGCCCGCAACGCCGTGCAGTTTGTGGGTTGCGCCGTCCGCGCTGCTCACGGTATAGCCGGAGGCCATAAAAGTCACCGTGCCGGTGCCGCTGCCACTGGTCATCAGCGTGCGGTGAACAGAGACGTCGAATGGCCTCACAATGCTGATTCCTGTGCCGCCCTTTTTCCACTAGCATCTTTCGCCTGAAGGCGCGTTCTTCCTGCATACAGGCCACCTGCCAATCCTTAGAGCTCAAATAGGCTGTGTGGTCAAGCGTTAGCGAACCACGCTGCGGAATACCTGGAAGCAACGGCAAATGCAACATCAAATTGCCACTCTTCAGATCGACCGTGTCAACGTCGCTGCCGTGATAAGAGCCATAATTTTTGAAGCCGTTCTCCAAATCTGGCGCATGTCTGGGCCGAAAGAAGGTTGGTTAACCCAACGATGATGACAAAGAGCGGCAGGAGCTTTACAAGTTTCATGAACTCACCTTGACACGAAATTATTTGCAGCCAGTTTGCGCAGAAATACTGATGGGGCTTCCTAAAGGGGTGTGGCTGCTTCTTATAAATGACGCGAGTGTGGATAACAAGTGACTAGTTTGTAAACAGCCGCCCATCAGGTGCAATGATCCATAAAGGCTTTTGCCTCCCGTTTTCGTCTATACAAAGGTGTACGCTTGGTGTGCCGTAAGGAGGCTTAAGCCAGTGCCAGACCCAATTTCGATCAAAGAAGACAACTTTAAGTTTTTGAAGAATGGAACAGGTTCCGTCGACATTGACATTCAGAAGTTACCGCTTGATCAACCGCTCGATCCCAACACTCCAGCTTTGCTCAACGCGAAGTTTAACGCTCAAGGTGCTAGCCCCGCGTTTACGTATGGCCCGGTAAGCGATGTAAGCCTCACTATCTCCGGCGGCGTCAGCGCGACTCTCACGCCATTTTTTAAACCCGACCAGGTTTTAAGCGACCACGGGTTGGCATCATTTTTTGACTCTAATCCTCATAAATATGTTCTGGTTCTGGATATAGGCGCCCAGGCCGCAGCCGGGGCCGCAGCTACCTTGAAGTATTCCACCCTGTCAGTCCAGGGCAATTTCAAGGCCGGAGCGGACGGCGAATTCTGGTTCAGCCGCGCTTACGATAACACCCAAAAACTGGGCGACGTGCTGAAAGACCTCGTCTCCAATATCAGGCCGCCTTCCAGCGTTTCCGCGCCGCTCGCGGCGGGCGAAGTGATCTATCTGGAATACGGCGGGTATCTCAACTTCGGCTTGAACGCCTCTATCGGTTATGAGATGAAGGGCAGCCACTCCGTGGACATTGCCAATCTCCTCCTATCAGAAAGCTATTCTCTGAGCCTGCTCGGCAAGGTGGGATTGACCGCAGGTGTGGCCGGAAATTTCTCTATCCAGCTGCGCCCCAGTGACACGGATACGTCATGGATTCATGTCAGCGTGCATAAGAAACACAGCAACCAGTTTAGCTTCGCCGCCGACGTAACAGTTGGTCTGACCACGGAATCGACCGGCCTGCCCGGTAGCGCGCAGGATTTCCTGGGCGCGCTTCTGGGTGTGAACGCCAAAAACTGGCTCAACTCCGCCCAGATGATCATTTCCAGCGGCAGCATTGACCAGCTCAAAACAAATCTCGACAAGCTCTCTCAGCAGTTCGTTTCGCAATGGGTTAATAAGGGTTTTGACGCGCTCGACGCCACCGACTTCCCCCAGATTCTAGCCGATGTCCATAAGGTCATTGAGGGTTACCAGAATCTGGACACCACAGCCATCAACCTGTTCGATAAATATTTCACGCTGGGTGAGCCGGCGCTGGTTCAGGGGCTGACGCAATTAAGGCATCTCACCGCGCTCGACAAGCTGGCCGAACTCTACACCAATAGCAACCTGATCAAGTTCATTGAGGAACTTACTGGTGGCGATCCACTGGCGTTCATTCTGGGCAAGGTAGACCTGAAAGATCCCGCCGGGAAACCCATCACCCAGTCTGTATTGGATATTTTCAACGGGCGCGTGGAAGATGCGCTTTCGCTCCTGCAGGACGATGCTCACGCACTGCTCAAGAAATACATCACTCTTGCCAAAGCCAAATTTTCTTTTGACGGTCTTGTAAGCAAGTTGGCCGATGTGACAACCGCAGACGGACTCAAGAAAAAAGCCGATGACGTGCTTAACGGGTTCGTCGAAAGGATCATCGGAACCACTATTGATAACTTTGACAAAAACAAACTCAACAAAGTGCTGGTTCAGCTCCAGCGCATCGGCGATATTGAAGATAGTCTCTATGCCAAATTGAAGGAGACGCTGAATCAGACGGCAACGCTGGCGTTGCACGCCGAATATACCCGCGCCAGCGAAGCCGATGTTCTGCTGGAGATTGAAGTCAATCCGGCGACCGCTGCCGGAAGCAAGCTCCTGCATGCCGCATCAGGCGGAGACTTTACCGGCGTTTTAAGCACGCCCATCACCGCCGACTACCGCGTGACGGGTGGCACATTATTAAATCAACTTTCACGCACCAGCAAGCTGACCTTCAATGTTGCCGGCTGGCACTCTAACTTTGACTACTCTTCCAGTGTGTCCCTGATCTTGAACACGAAGCAGCAGATCGTTTCCGGCAGCCAGGGCATGCTCACGGTGTTTACCACGGTCGACGCCACGAAAACTGAGGACATCGCAAAAGAGATAGGCAAGCGCCATCAGGAACTCCATGCCACGTTCCTGCTCCGTCTTATTGGCGAGACACAGGGTAGTATCAATACCCCGCCCGCTTTCGACCGCAAACACCAGGACTATCTTATGGATATAGTCACCGGCATGTCCGCCAGCTACCGGCTTCTACTCGAGGATAGTAAAGCTACCAAAGAGCGCATTGCTGACTTTCTTAAGTTTGCTTCGGAATTCGATCTGCAGGCTGACGTGAACACGGTACTTCCTCTTCTGGACTCAGAAACCAACGGTGGCAAAACAGACTACGGCGACGTAGCTGCTGACTATGAGGTCCATTTTCTCGACCAGGCGATTGTAAGGATTTTCAGCGTTACCACGCCGGAGAGCACGATCCGGAGCATTATGCGGCTTGTGACGGTGGGAACCCTTCTGGCTGATCAAGGATTGGAGGACATAGCCTGGGCATATTCAACCCCGGGAATCTACAAAATGTGGAAAGATGAAGGAGCGCAATTTACAAACACATTTAGTTCCCTGCAATTCACCGTCGACCCTTCTCCTTTTCCGTCGGCAAAAAACTCCGGCACGGTTGTGCTGGATCGGTTTCAGATTTCCGTATTAGCGGAATTTTTCCGCAATGAAGACGCTCTTGTGGAAGCTATTCTGGGGCTGCAAGCACTCGCCCAATCCAGCGCCAAGCTGGATCCGAATGCTTTTGCGTCTAAGATGAAGGCATTTTCTGACAGCTTTTCACTCATCGACAAGGGATTGCAGACCAATGCGATGTTCAGCGTCTTTGACAAACTGATTGGACAAACGCAGCCGCCGGCAAGCGCCCGCGGTTCTTCCTTGAAGCTTACTTCCACAGTCAAGCCCAATCCCACGCGCACCAAGGTGTTTCTGGCAGTGCCTTCGTAAGCTGAAGCAAAGAGGATGCTTGCCGGCTCGAAAGGGCCGGCTTCTAACTGCAGTCATTGCACTTGGCAACCGTTGCCGTGTTCGCTGCCTTCAACGCTGACTGCTATCCTCGCATTACCCACGCCAGTACCGCGATACCGACAATGATCCGATAAATGGCAAACGGCGTGAATCCCCGCTGGCGTACCCAGTTCATAAACCACGCCACCACGGCCAGCGCCACGATAAATGAAATCACAAAGCCGATGATGAGCACGGTCCACTCGTGGCCGTCCATTGGCATGCGGCCCAGGGCTTCAGCGCCGTGTTTGGGATGAAAGGTCTTGAGCAGATCATAGCCAGTCGCGGCGATCATGGTTGGCATGGAGAGAAAGAAAGAGAATTCCAGCGCGGCGGTGCGGGACATTCCAGCGACCTGTCCGGCGGCAATCGTCGCCATGGAGCGCGACGTTCCGGGAAACACCGCTGACGCTACCTGGCAGATACCGATCCAGATGGCCTGAATGAGCGAGACATCTTCCATTCGTTCCGTCATGTGGCGACCCACGGTGCGCGGCGAGCCGAAGTACGCATCAACGATCCACATGACGACGCCGCCGACCAGCAGCGAGACGCCCATCACGAACAGGCTTTCCAGATGCTTGCCAATCAGCTTGGTCAGCAACAGCGATGGAACCGCAGTGCAGACAAATGCAATCATCACCAGAGAGAGCGGATGCGTGAGCCAGGTGCGGTCGCTCCGCTCACCGCGCGGGAACGTGGAAAGGAAACGCGCAATACGCGCACGAAAATAAATGGGAAGGCAGAGGATTGCGCCCAATTGGATCACAATGGAATACATCTTCCAGAATGGATCGTCCAGGTGGATATGGAGCAGCGCTTCAGTGATGCGCAGATGCGCCGTAGAACTGACCGGCAAAAATTCCGTAAGACCTTCAACAATGCCTAAAAACAAAGAGAGCAGATAATCGTGCAAAACTCCTCCGTGGATTACTTGCGGTCAGCTTCCGCGCTGTATGTAGAGATGCCTTGTTGCAGCGCGTACATGAGTTCTATGGCGCGCGGTTTCCAGTCCGCCAGCTTTGGGTCGCCTGCGGGAGCTTTGGCCGCAACTTCCTGCGCCAGTTCCAGGGCTTTCTTGCGGGACTTGTCCCGCTCCTTTTCGTGTTGCGCACCGTACATCTCTACCAGCGCGCTCTGTCTCCATGCGGCATTAAAGAGCGCCTCCGCCACCTTGGGTGACTGCGGATGCTCGCGCGCGTATTTCTCGTACAGTTCCGACTCTTTTTCCGGACAGTGGGTCTCGCCCTTCCATGAGCCGCAGAGCTTGTTGTCGATCAAGTTATACGCGGCCAGATCTGACCATTTGGTGTGCGGAAACTTCTTCATCACCAGCTTCATGTTTTCATCGTCGATGGGATTGCGCAGGTCGGGACTCATTTCGCGCGATGAAGGGCGCATGCGCACGTCAGCCTTTTCCAGTTGCCAGCGGACGTCGGCTGCGCGCCACAAAGCTTCACCGGCCAGGGGTGAGGTGGGGAAATAATCGTAGATCCGATAGTAAAGCCGCATGGCGTCTTCTGCCGCGTGCTTACGCCCGCCGCGCAACTCCGCCTGGTTTTCTGAGTCCACTGCCTCGCCAAAGATAATCTGGTCGGCTTTGGGAGTGGCAGTGCTGATGACGACTTTGCTGGGCACCCATCCCGTGATCTGTCGGTTTGTCTCGCGCTCGCGGTCAACGTCTACGATGATCAGAACGTGCGCCCATGATTGATCGCCGATCATGGTGCGTTCCATCACCAGCGGAACATCTCTTCCGCGCGTGGCCCGCGCCAGCTTTTGCGAAGTCAAATCCGGCGAGACGTACATCTGGACCTCGTCGATAATGGTGCCTTGTTCCTTCTGTTGTGCCGGCATCGTCGAAGACAACAAAGAAATTGTCAGCAGAAACGCGCTTGTTTTCAGCTTCATTTCGTCTCTCCTGCGTCTACCGCCGCGCTGTAAATCGAAATTTTCTTTTCCAGCTTGTAGATCAGGTCCTGCGCTCGCGGCTTCCAGTCGCCGTCTGGGTGCTGGCTCTGGATTTCCTGTGCCAGCGCGGTGGCTTTCTTGCGTGCCGCGTCGCTCTTGTTGGGATCATTGTTAATGCGATAGATATCAGTGAGCGCCGCCTGCCGCCACGCCGCGTCATACAGAGCTTCTGCCGCCTTGGGCGATTGCGGATGCTCATGCGCATACTGCTCATACAGCGCCGACTCTTTTGTAGGACACTCCGTCTGCCCGCGCCATTCCGGACACATTTTGCTTTCCAGCAAATCAAATTCCGCCAGCTCCGCCTGCTTCGATTGGGGAAATTTCGCGATGACCTCTTTCAGATATTTGTCTTCGAGCGGTTTGCCGGAACGGAGGAAGTCTGCCTTTGCCAGTTGCCAGCGGATGTCGGCTGCCGCGCCACAAAGCCTCACCAGCCAGGGGTGAGGTGGGGAAATAATCGTAGATCCGATAGTAAAGCCGCATGGCGTCTTCTGCCGCGTGCTTACGCCCGCCGTGCAACTCCGCCTGGTTTTCTGAGTCCACTGCCTCGCCAAAGATGATTTCGTCGCCGTTCGCCGTTGAGCCCGTAATGACCGTTTTGCCGGGAAGCCAGCCTGTGATTTCCCGAGATTGCGTCCCTTGTTCAAGGGTGGCAAAGACCTTGAGCCATGGCTGATTGTCTACGTTAGCGCGCTCCAGGACCACCAGATTGCTGCCGCGGCCAACCTGTGCGACCTTCTCTGCGTTAGCGCCCGCCGCGACATGCAGAGATTCTTCGCGGATCAGTGTTGCGTGCTCTTTTTCCGCAGCAAACGTGGCCGCGGAAAAGGAAGCCATACTTGCGACAGTGAGCAGGAATAGAAAGCCAAATATTTTGCGGTTTGTCACCATGTTTACTGTACACCGATTTACCTACACGGTTTGCAGCAGCATGTCAGAAAAAAGCTGCGGCTCGATATTCCCACCCGTCAGCACCGCCACGGTCTTGCCCGATGCCGGTAATTCTTCAGCATGAAACATGGCTGCCGCCGTGGTGACGGCGCCGCTGGGCTCGGCCAGGACCCGCGCGGAAAACAGTAACCGCCGCATGGCACGCCGAATTTCATCTTCCGTCACCGTGACAATGCCGTCCACGTATTTGCGGATATGCTCAAAATTGATCTCGCCAATGCTCTGCGACCGCAGTCCGTCCGCCGCAGTGCGCGCCGCGCTCTCTCCAGAGATGGATTGTATCTTTCCTGACCGGAAACTCGCCTGCGCGTCGGCGGCAAATTCCGGCTCCACGCCTATCACCTTCGCCCTGGGATTCGATTCTTTAATCGCCGTTGCAATCCCGCTGATCAACCCTCCACCGCCAATCGGAACCAGCACCAGCTCAACCTCTGGCATGTCCTCCAGAACTTCCAGCCCGATCGTGCCCTGGCCGGCGATGATTTTTTCATCGTTATACGGCGGCACGGGAACCAGCCCGCGCTCTTTTTCAAGTTCTTCTGCTTTCCTGATGCGGTCTTCGCTTGCCGGACCCACCAGCACCAGCTCTGCTCCCAGCGCGCGCGTCGCGTCCAGCTTCACCTTGGGCGCGGTCGATGGCATTACAATGGTGGCCTTAACCCCCAGAGCTCTGGCCGCAAAAGCCACCCCCTGCGCATGGTTCCCGCTCGAATGTGCCACCACGCCACGCTTGCGTTCTTCCGGCGTGAGCGACGAAATTTTGTTGTAGGCCCCGCGCAGCTTGAAAGATCCAATAGGCTGCAGGTTTTCCGGCTTAACAAATATCTGCCGATCGTCAGGGAGTTTGCACAGCACCAGCGGTGTTCGAACCGCGATGTTGCGAAGGAGTGAACGGGCAATTTGGATGTCTTTAAGGCTAACCATAGAAGGAGTTCGCAGTCTCAGTACCCATGGTAAATGCGGAGCTCCACACCGAAGACCTCAAAAAGTTGGAAATCCGGGAACCCTTTAGCGTCGCGTGACGTATTCGTAAGAGACTGGGAGATTTGCGATGCAAAAACTGCTGGGCAATCTTCGTTATGTGGTGCGGCAGTTCCGTATGTCGCCTGTCTTCACCGTTGCCGCTATGCTTACCCTGGCGCTGGGAATCGGTGGCACCACCGCGATTTTCACCTTAATCCACGCGGTAATGCTGCGCTCTCTTCCGGTTGCCGATCCCGCAACCCTTTACCGTGTGGGTGAAGGCGATGATTGCTGCGTTCAAGGCGGGCCGCAGGACCAATGGGGAATGTTCTCTTTCCCGCTTGTCGAGCGGATTAAAACGGAAACTCCTGAGTTCGAACAGGTCACAGCATTCCAGGCCGGGATAGGGCGCTTGAGCGTCCGGCGCGAACGCGTGGAAACATCGCCCAGGCCGCTGCGCTCGGAGTATGTCACCGGAAATTATTTCTCTACTCTTGGAGTGGGTGCTTTTGGCGGGCGTCTATTCACCGGGGATGACGATACACCTGCGTCGGCGCCGGTAGCTGTGCTTAGCCATCATTCATGGCAGACCACGTATGGCGCTGACACTTCTGTTGTGGGTTCGACGTTCGTCATTGAAGGTCATCCATTTACCGTGATCGGAGTAGCGGCTCCGGGGTTCTTTGGTGAAACTCTGCGTAGCGATCCTCCTGACATCTGGATTCCTCTGCAGCAGGAACCGATGATGAACGCTGATGGTGCGCTGTTGCATCAGTCGGTTTCCGCATGGTTGCGGATCATTGGCCGCCTGCGTTCCGGAGCTTCCACCGCAGGCATGTCTCCGCGCCTTACCGGCGTGTTGCGGCAGTGGATGCAACATGATTCAGGTTATCCCGCCAATTGGATGCCTGACATAATTCGCGTGCTTCCCAAACAGGTGGTCAATGTTGTGCCGGCGGGCGCCGGTGTGGCTGTAATGAAAGAAGAGTACGGGCGCAGCCTGCAGATCTTGTTCGGTGTTTGCGGACTCGTGTTGCTTATCGCCTGTGCCAATGTCGCGAACCTGCTGCTCGCCCGGGGTGTGGCGCGTCGTGGACAAACCGCCATCCGTATGGCTATCGGGGCCTCGCGGCGGGAGATCGTAATGCAGGCGCTGCTGGAAAGTGTTCTGCTGGCCATCGGCGGCGCAATTGCCGGTCTGGTCGTCGCGATAGCGGCCGCCCGGCTGCTGCTGGCGTTGGCTTTCCAAAGCGCACATTTTCTTCCCATCAGCACCGCGCCTTCGCTTGTGGTTTTAGGTTTCGCCTTCATGCTGGCACTGGTGACGGGAATCATTTTCGGGGCCGCGCCTGCATGGTTCGCAACGCGGACCAATCCGGCGGATGCTTTGCGGGGATCAGGGCGCAGCACCAGTGACCGCTCCTCTTTCGCGCGCAAAGCGCTGCTCATCGTGCAGGCCACGTTCTCAGTTGTGCTGGTGGCGGGCGCCACCATGCTCGCGCGCAGCCTGAACAAGTTGGAAAACCAGGACTTTGGATATCAAGTGCAAGGGCGCGTTGTGGTTGATGTGCACAATCCGCCGGCAAGCTATTCGCAGGCCAAACTGGCCGCGCTTTACCGTCAGGTGGAAGAACGGGTCAACCGTTTACCCGGAATACAGGGAACTGGCCTGGCTTTGTATAACCCGCTCACTGACAACTGGGGCGAACTGATTCTCGTCTCCGGTCATCCGCCCGCCAAGATCGAAGAAGACTCCGGCGCATCTTGGGATCGCGTAAGCGCGGACTATCTCAAGAACTTTGGCGTCTCCGTCTTGCGCGGACGTGGCCTTTCCGCTGCCGACAATGAAACCTCGGAACTGGTGGCGGTGGTGAATGAAGCCTTTGTAAAACGGTTCTTCAAGAGCAGCGAAGAGCCGCTGGACCAGCACTTCGGCCTGGACCTGCCGCAGTATGACAAGACATTCCGGATCGTGGGCGTGGTGCGCGACGCCAAGTTCGCCGGCTATCGCCTGAGCCGGCCTGCGCAACCCATGTTTTACGTGCCGCTGGCGCAGACGGTCAACTACAAAGACGAACTGATGGCCAAGATCGAATTGCGCTCACACTTCATCGGCGGCATGATGCTGGTCACCAATTCGTCCCCTGGCTCGCTCGAACCGCTGCTCACCCGCACGTTTGCCGATGTTGATCCCAACTTGACTATTACCAGCGTTAGAACCATGCAGCAGCAGGTGGATCTTTCCTTCAACCAGGAGCGCGCCGTTGCCAGTCTTGCAGGGCTCTTCGGGATTGTGGCGCTGTTATTGGCGGCCGTTGGTTTATATGGCGTCACAGCGTACACCGTTGCACAACGCACTCAGGAGATCGGCATTCGCATGGCACTGGGCGCTGACCGGGTCAACGTGGTTCAAATGGTGCTGGCCGGAGCTTCCAGGCGAGTATTGGCGGGCCTGCTTCTGGGTGTACCGCTGGCCATCGGCGCGGGGCGACTCATCTCCGCCCAACTCTATGGCGTTTCCAGTTGGGACCCAATGGCTCTCGGGATAGCCGCTGGAGCACTCGCGATTTCCGCATTTTTTGCGGCCGTGATTCCCGCCCGCCGCGCGGCATCCATTTCGCCCATGAAAGCCCTAAGAACGGAGTAGCGGCCTTGAGCACAAGGCGGACTCTTCGTATAACATCGCTTGCGCATGGATGTTTACCTGATAGATGGAACCTACGAACTGTTCCGCCACTTTTTCGCCGTGCCCTCGGCCAGAGACACCAACGGGCAGGAAATCGGCGCGGTTCGCGGTGTTCTGACCTCCGTCTTGTCGATGATCGAAAAGGGCGCAACCCATCTTGGTGTTGCCACTGACCACGTCGTTGAGTCTTTTCGCAACGACTTGTACGCCGGCTACAAAACCAGCGAAGGCGTGGCCCCGGAGCTGCTCTCGCAGTTTCCCATTCTTGAAGAAGCGCTGGAATCCATGGGCGTGGTGGTGTGGCCGGAAGTTTACTTTGAAGCCGATGATGCTCTGGCCTCGGCCGCCGCCAAAGCCGCCAATGATGACCGCGTCAGACAAGTCTTGATCTGTACGCCGGATAAAGATCTCAGTCAGTGTGTCGCCGGCAACCGAGTGGTCCAACTGGATCGGCGGCGCGAGATCCTGCGTGATGAAGCTGGCGTAGTTGAAAAATTTGGCGTCAGGCCGCAATCGATCCCGGATTATCTGGCCGTAGTCGGGGACAGCGCCGATGGCTTTCCCGGCGTGGCCGGATGGGGATTGAAAGCCGCGGCTCTTGTCTTATCCCAGTACCCGCATCTTGAAGATATCCCGAAGGACTGGCGCGCGTGGCATCCGTCGATCAAAAAAGCGCGGGCTTTATCTGAGTCTTTATTCAGTGCATGGCACGATGCTCTGCTGTTCCGCACTCTTGCCACCCTGCGGTTGGACGCGCCCGTGTTTGAGTCGGTCGAAGAACTTCGCTGGAAAGGCCCACGACCGACCTTTGACGAAACCTGTCGCAAGATTAAGGCGCCCGATCTGTTACGTCGAGTAATGACGGCGCACAGCCAATTGTGAAATTGAAAGCTCTTATGCCGAGCCGATGGAGTCCACTCCATAGGAATCGAGCACGTCTCGCAGTGTGACGATGCCTTCCAGTTTATGAACATCTGCCCGGTTGACCACCGGCAGAATGTCGATATGAGCGCTGCTCATGCGTTCCAGAGCCAGGTGGAGCGCATGGTCGGTATGAACATGTGGAAATTCGAGCGTATCCAGAAGGCTCAACAGTGTTTGCTCTGCCTTGCCTTCCTTCATTGCATTCGTCAGCATGGTTCTGCTTAAGACACCGACAATAGTTCCTTCATCCATCAGCGGCCATGCGCGGAACTGGCTGGAGCCAACACGTTCCACTGCATCTTGCACGCTCGTTTGTACGGCCAGGGTTTCCGTTGCGCTCCGCATTGCATGAAACACCTTGCGCTGTCCGAATTCCGTTCGCTTCGAGTTCGGCAGGTGAATGCCATCCTGATGCGCCAACGCTTCATAAATGGGCTGCTTCTGCAGCCGCGAAGAAATAAAAAGACTTGCCAGGTTGGCGATCATCAACGGCACGATGACGGCATAGTCATGGGTCATCTCAAAAATCATCAGCACAGAGGTCATGGGAGCCCGCACGATCCCGGCGAAGAGTGCACCCATGCCAACCAGCGCATAGGCGCCGGGCATGGCAGTGGAGACAGGCAAAAAATGATGGGCCACGCTGCCGATTGTCCCGCCGAGCATTGCGCCAAGAAACAGGGCGGGTCCAAAAATTCCGCCAGCGTTGCCTGAGGCATAACTCAAGGTCACAGCAAAAAGCTTGAGTACAACCAGAAGCGCCATCAACTTCAAAGCCATATTGCCGTTGAGTGCATCACCCACATAGCTGTAGCCAACTCCCAACACCTGTGGCACAAACCAACCCATGAGTCCGACTACGAGACCGCCGGTTACCGGATGCCACCAGTGCGTCTTTCTGGGCAGGAGTAAAAAGCGCTTTCGCATGCTCAGTAAAAGCTTGGTGAAGCCGGCAGATAAAAGTCCCCCTGCAACCCCAAGCACCGCATAGATAGCAAACTCAAGCGGATGGACCAATTCATACTGCGGTACGTGAAAGAGCGGATTATTGCCGAGTAGCACGCGCAAAACGACCCATGAAGTCGCCGAGGCCAACACAACCGATCCCAGGACCGGCGCATTTAAATCTCCCATCACTTCTTCGAGCGAGAACAGCACGGCAGCCATCGGCGTGTTGAATGCAGCAGCAATGGCAGCCGACGCTCCCACCGGTATAAGCGCCTTCACTTTTTCCGGACGCAATCCCAATCGCCGCCCAAGAACAGAGGCGATGCCAGCTCCCACCTGAACCGACGGTCCCTCACGCCCAAGCGGAATTCCGCTTGCGAGCGTGGCCGCCGTGCAGGTGAACTTGCCGAGAACTGTGCGGAGCGAGATAAATCCCTCGCGCGCGAACAGCGCTGCCTTCGTCTGAGGTACCCCGCTGCCCCGGGCATTCGGAAAATAGCGGGCCAGTAGATAACCCATGGCGAGCGATCCTCCAATCGGGATCAGAACGCGCCTCCAGGCTTCGCTGCCGACGGGATACAGCCGCATCCCCAGCCGTTCCGTCAGCACGATGAAAGCAACCACGGCAAGGCCGACCAGTGCTCCAATCACCAGCGTCAGGGCCAGAAAAACCTGCTCTTCGCGTTGCTCGGAAAATACTCTCCAACGCTGTAGGAGCCTGCCGGCTATTCCTGTTTTTTTGCCGCTATCGGCGGGGGAAATGCTCACTTAAATAGCTTACTAGAAATATCGTTTCACGATTCAGTCTGGTCGTCCTTCCGCTTATCGCGGCAGGGTTTGCAGCTTCTCCGTCGCGTCCAGCACTTGCGCCATAAAGTCGACCAGCTGCCATTGCTGCTGCCACGTCACTTTGTCTCCCATATCCACGTGGACCAGCGCCGGGCTGATCAGCGAGGCCTTGATCTCAGCCGCAGGCACGTCTTTCGCAAGCCATAACGTTTCCGACGAAGGAATGATCGTGTCTCCCGCGCCGTGCAGTAAAAAGACAGCCGTGTGCAACTGTGCCAGATGCCCATGCGGTGAAACCGCGTCCATCTCTTCTTTATGTTGCGTGATCTCTCCCAGCAGCGGTATTCGCAACTGATCGCGATGATGCAGCAGCAGGTCGAGTTCCTGCTGGCCTTTGGGGCTTAGATGGGCCGCAGTCTTCATTGCATCTGGCTGCTCCCACAGCCACTGTCGCAAGGCTTCCCGCGCCACGGGAGCGTCCTGCGTGGAGAAGAAATCTTCCAGATGAGAATAGGCCAGGACCAGTGCTCCATATTCGTGCGCCTGCAATGGTATTTCGACGCCATCTGGTTTGGCAATCACGTTGGCAGCGAAGAAGCGCGCCACGCGGCCCATGTCATCGTGAGCGCCAATGGCGACGACAAAGCCGATACTGTCCCGGAACTCGCTTCGATTTGCCGCCAGCAGGGAAAGCCCGCCGGCAAAGCTGAGTCCCATCACTCCCACTCTGCGTCGCATGCGCGTGCTCAGTGCCACAGCGGAATCGCCGATGACATCGATGGTTCTGGTAGTCACGCGATAGTCGGCCAAGTCGTGCAACTCCGGGGTCATCACCACCACTCCGGCACCGGCCAGCGCTCGCGCCAGCGCCCACATTCGCGGATCTTCGATTCCCAGGTGATGCACGCCGTGCAGCAGCACTACGCCGCCGGGGTTCTGAATGTCCTGTGGCGTGTACATTCGATAGCGAAGAGCGCCATGTGGAGTCAGAACAGCGCCGTCTTCTTCTTTGAAAGGATGATTCGCGAATCGGGTCGCCAATCCCTGGGCGTGCGAATCAGAGAACCGCAGCAGCAGTGACATGGCGCGCAGATGCGGGCCCACAGGATGCAGCAGCACTGCCCCGGTCAGGCCGATCGAAGCCATCAGCACAAACAGGAAAATAAAAACTCTTTGCCTGCGTGTGAATCTTGCCACTTAGATCTCCAGGATCACCGGCATGATCAACGGCCGCCGCGCAGTAGTCTTCACGATAAACCGCTTCAGGTCAGCGCGGATTTTTTCCTTGATCACGCCGTAATCGGCCTTTTCTTCCGGTGTTGAGCCATCCAGCGTGGCAACCACCACACGCCGCGCCTCGCGGACAAAGCCTTCTTCTGATCCCGCGGCGAATCCGCGCATTACGATCTCCGGAATCGATTCCACCGTGCCTTTCAGCTTGTTGATGGCGATAATCGGCAGCACAAAGCCGTCTTCGCTCAGGTGGCGACGGTCTTTGATTACCAGGTCTTCTACCACGTCCGTTCGCGAGCCGGAATCAATGCAGATGCGGCCCACGGTAACTTTATCGAGCTTGCGCGCGCCCAGTTCATCAAACTCAAGCACGTCACCACTTTCAATCATCAACACCTGGCCCACCGAGCCGGTCATCGACCGCGCCATCTCGGCCTGAATGCGCAACTGCCGGTATTCTCCGTGAATGGGAATAAAAAACTTCGGCTTCACCAGGTTCATGATCAGTTTTTGCTCTTCCTGGCTGGCGTGTCCGCTCACATGGACCGGCGGATTGGATCCGTCGTCATAAATCACGTCAGCCTCGCGGCGGAAGAGATGGTCGATCATCCGGTAAATGCCTTTTTCATTGCCGGGAATAATGCGCGAGGAAAGCACCACGGTGTCGCCCTTTTCGATTCGAGCATGCTTGTGGTTATCGACGGCGGCGCGCGAGAGCGCGGACATGGGCTCGCCCTGCGTGCCGCTGATCATTACGCAGACCTGCTGCGGCGCAAAATCCTTGATCTGTCCGGGATGGATCAAGAGTCCCTCGGGAACGTCGATGTAGCCGAGGTCCATGGCGATCTCGGATGCTTCGGTCATCGAGCGGCCTACCAGGGCAATTTTTCTCTTGTAGTCCCGCGCCATCTCGAACGCCAGCTTGATGCGATGGATCGACGACGAAAAGCAGGAGATAAACAGACGGCGCTCGGCACGGGCAAAAATTTCGTCAAACTTGCCGCGCACAGCGCGCTCGCTCGGCGTATATCCGCGACGTTCTGCATTTGTCGAATCCTGAAGCAACGCCAGCACATTCCCTTCTTTGCCGTACTCGGCAAAGGTGTGCAGATCAAACAGCCGATTGTCCGTGGGCGTGGGATCCACCTTGAAATCACCGGTATGGATGACTACTCCCAGAGGTGTGTGAACAGCCAGCGCGACGCAATCGACAAGGCTATGTGTCACCTGTATGGGATTGATAGCGAACGGCCCCAGGTTGAAACGGGTCCCTGCCTGGATCTCGCGGAGGTCAGCGTCGTCGAGCAGACCGTGCTCTTCCAGTTTGTTTTCCACCAGTGCCAGCGTGAACTCTGTGCCAAAGACCGGGACCCTCAACTCCGTAAGCACCCAGGGCAGCGCGCCGATGTGGTCTTCATGACCGTGGGTCAATACGATGCCGCGGACTTTATCGCGATTTTGCAGTAGATAAGTGATGTCCGGGACTACGATATCCACCCCGAGCAGTTCGGATTCGGGGAACATCAGGCCGGCGTCGATAACGATAATGTCGTCACCGTAACGCACGGCCATGCAGTTCATTCCGAACTCACCAAGGCCGCCAAGGGGTATAAGATGAAGTTTTTGAGAGGGCATGGTCAACCCTTGATGCTAACAGCAGAGAGGTGCATGCGGGAAATCATGAGGTTGCGGCCTTCGCTTTCATACGCTCCAACGCCAGCCGCTCCTGCTTGCCCAGAACCGACCCGGCGATCCAACCCCAGACGGCATTCAGGCAAAATAAGAAGCCGGCGTAGCCGACGTGTTTGGCTGGCAGAGTCAGTGCCGCAATGGCGACGATAACGCCGACGGCGGAGAGTCCGGTAAAGTGAATAATGGCATTGCGAGTAGAGAGGATTTCATATTCATTCAGCTCCAGCGCTACCCTCATTCTGTACGCATATTGATACAGCAGCGCGAACAAACCGTACACGGCAATCACTCCAGCGCTGTATATCAGCCAGAGCAGCAAAAGTTCGTGGCTGGTAGTGACCATACGGTTCAGCTGCGAAACTGGCACGGTCCTGCCGCCTGACAGGCCGCCTATCGCCAGTGTGAATAAAAACTTGAGCGGGTAAACGTAAAACAGCACTACAAAGATGAGAGCGGCGTTGAGCACGATGGTGTAAACCGTCTGCAGTCCGTAGCGGCGCGAAAACTTATAGTGGAAGTACCAGACCTGCGTGAGGATGGCAAAGCAGATGGCGAAAGCAAAAAATCCCTTCATCGCCACCAGAAGCTCTTCGAACGTGCGCGGCACTTCAAGCGAAACCACCAGCAGAGTCACGGCAAAAGCGAAGACTGCGTCGGTAAAACCTTCCAGCCGAGTGATCTCGCCGCCGCGCCAGCGGAAATGCGGTTCAGGTGGGACAAGGTGCGCGCCGGTGCGGTCGTGAAACATGGAAGCTATTGTGCCATGGCGTCCGCCACCGCGGGTGAAGGTGCTTCCGTATTCAGTTCGCCTTCCCAGCGAGCAACTACGGCGCTGGCCAGGCAATTGCCGATCACATTCACCATGGTGCGGGCCATATCCATGATTTGGTCAACGCCGAAGATAGCGAAGATCGGCCATGTGGGTAGGTGGAACGAATCGGCCGTAGCCAGCAGAATGACGAAGCTTGCGCGCGGTACACCGGCTACACCCTTGCTGGTAAGCATCAGGGTAAAGACCATCAGCAGTTGCTGGCCGAAACTCAGATGAATGCCCGCCGCCTGAGCGACGAAGATTGACGCAAGCGACAGATACAGCGTGCTGCCATCCAGATTAAAGCTGTAGCCGGTAGGGATTACGAAGGCCACCACCTGCCGCGGAACGCCAAAAGCTTCCATGGCCTCCATGGCGCGCGGTAGAGCAGCTTCAGAGCTGGCGGTGGCAAATGCAATTGACGCTGGCTCCGCAACGGCCTTGAAGAACCGCCGCACATCAATGCGTGTAATCAGCGCCACCGGCACAAACACGCAACAGATAAAGACCACCAGGGCCGCATACAGGGTGAGCACCAGCTTAGCCAGGTTCCACATTACGTCAAAGCCCATGGTGCTTACGGTATATGCGATTGCACCGGCCACTCCCAGGGGCGCAAACAACATGACAATATTGGTGAACTTGAACATGGTCTCAGAAAAACTTTCTGAGAATTCAAGCAGCGGCCGGCGTCGTTTTTCATCAAGCTGCGCCAGCGCGATGCCAAAGATGATGCTGAAGACCACCACCTGTAGCACCTGGTTCTCCGCCACCGACTTGGCGATATTTTCAGGGAACACGTGCAGGATAAGATCGGCTGCTGTCTGCTTTTGTACGGTGGCAGGCGCGGGCGCATTGGTTGGCGGCCTTACGCCCACGCCGGCGCGTGAAAGATTGATAGCCCCCAGGCCAATGAACAGCGCGAGCGTGGTGATGATTTCAAAGTAAAGAAGGGCCTTGATGCCCATGCGCCCGACCTGCTTAAGGTTGGAATGCCCTGCAATTCCCACCACGAGCGTGGAGAAGATCAGCGGCGCAATGATGCTACGGATGAGCCGCAGGAAGATCGCGCTGAGTACCTGAAGCTGTTTGGCCTGTTCGGGCAGGTCATGCCCGAATTCTGCGCCCAACAGAATCCCAAACATGATCCACGTAGTTAAGGAGCGCCGGAACCAGGCGTAGCCGCAGAATGCCGCCATGGCGACCCAGCGGGAAACCGCTAGTAATCGCGAATCGATGGGCGCGCCAGTATAGTGAGCTATAGACCATAGAATTGCTGCCACTCCAGCAAGCGCCAGAAATGCGATCAGCAAACGGCTTTGGTTGGGGGAACTTGTCTTCAACGCAGCAGGTCCTCCAGTTCAATCGATCCCTGGGTCTTTTCGTCGCGATACTTTACGATAACCGGAGTATAGAGTGAAAGTCCCCACTCCGCGGCTTTTCCTTTGGCGATGGCGCGCGATCCCGGTACCACTACAGCGTTCTCAGGAATGATGAGCGGCGCGTCGGCGCTCGAACGATAGACCTGTTCGCGCACGATATCGTAAACCGGCGTTGCGCGCGTAAGAATCACGCCCGCGCCCAGTACTGCGCCGTTGCGCACCTGCGTCCCTTCATAGACGCCGCAGTTCCCACCTACCAGTACGTCATCTTCAATGATCACCGGCGATGCGCCTATCGGCTCCAGCACGCCGCCAATTTGCGCGGCCGCGCTTAGGTGTACGCGTTTTCCAATCTGTGCGCAGGAACCGACCAGCGCGTGCGAATCGATCAGCGTGCCTTCGTCCACGTAAGCGCCCACATTGACATACATAGGCGGCATGCAGATCACGCCCGGCGCGATATACGCTCCGCTGCGGATAGACGATCCCCCGGGCACCACGCGTATACGGTCGGCGACACTGAAATGGCGGGCAGGGAAGGTGTCTTTGTCGACAAAGCTTAAAGGGCCGCTTCCGGACTCTTCGAGTTCGCCCAGCCGGAAGCCCAGCAGGATACCCTGTTTCACCCAGGTGTTGACCCGCCATCGGCCGTCAATCTTTTCTGCCGCGCGGACTTGCCCGAGCGTGAGGGCTTCGTGGAATTCCCGAAACGCATGCCGTGCATGCACTGCTACTTCAGCGGGCAGCGCGCCCTTGGCATAGAGGTGTTCGATTTCAGCCCGTAGGATGTCCATAACCATTATCGCTCCGCCGAAGCAGCCCATCGGCTGAAATTATCAGCCGCCGTTCTGCGCTCTGAGAGCAAGTGCGGAGTATAACCGTCGGCCGTTTAGTCAGCAAAGCCTAACTTTGTATTTGCTGATCCGCATCTGCTGGTTTGCATCTAAAAGAGAGACATGGCTCGGATTCTTTACGTTGCGTACCCACTGCTCCAGGTGTCGGAAGAGTCAGCGGGCGGCGCGGAACAAATTTTGTGGACGCTGGAGCGCGAAATGGCTCACGGCAGCACGCACACCACGGTTGCCGCGTCCGCAGGATCGCGCGTCAGCGGCGAGTTGTTCTCCACCGGCGAGCCCTGCACCACACCTGACGATTACGAGCGACGGAGGATGGAGCACGAGGACAGGGTAGTGGAATTTGTTCGTCGGCGCGAGCGCGCGCGGATGCCATTTGATCTCATCCATGACATGTCCGGAAGTTTCTGGAAGCGGGCCGCAGAGATCGACCAGCCAGTGCTGGCAACGTTGCACCTGCCGCGCAACTTCTATCATGCGGGCAGCTTTCTTGAAGTCGCGGAAAATGTGAGCTTTAATTGCGTTTCTAATTCGCAGGCGCAAAGCTTTGACGACTTGGAAGCCATGGCCGGCGTTGTTCCCAATGGGATTGCCCTGGATTGTTTTGAGGCCAGAGGTGATGCTGAGAGGGATAACGATCGTGAGGGGCTGCTCTGGCTGGGGCGCATCTGTGAAGAAAAAGCGCCGCATCTGGCGCTGGACATTGCCGGCAAAGCGGGATTGCCCATCACCCTTGCCGGGCAGGTCTATCCGTTTTCTTATCACCAGCAATATTTTAAAAGGGAAGTGGCGCCAAGGCTTCAAAGCGTACCGAACGCCAGATTCGTGTCCGCACCGTCGGCAGAGTTGAAGCGCCGCTTCTTGCGGGAGGCGCAGGCCATTCTGATTACCAGCTTGGCGGAGGAAACCAGCTCGTTGGTCGCAATGGAAGCTGCGGCGTCAGGTACTCCGGTGATCGCCTTGCGTCGAGGAGCGTTGCCGGAAGTCGTGAGAGAAGGCGTCACCGGGTTTCTGGTAGAAAATGAGGGCGAGGCGGTGCTGGCTCTGCAAAAGATTTCCGGCATCAGTCGCAAAACCTGCGCGCAACACGCTCAGAAAAACTTCAGCGCGGTGAAGATGGTTGAAAGATATTTCGAGCTCTATGAGCGGCTGGTCTGTCCAGAGAAGACTCTGCGATTTGCTTAAGCGACAGCGGACTGCTTCTAAGGCAGAGACAGTTTCGTAAAGATCAGTAAAAGCAGACAGAGACACAAAAAATCTTTGCAAGAAACTTTCCGTGCCACGATCTTCCAATGAGGGATGTTCTCCTAGGTGGGTAAAGCCCTCTGAAAACGGACGTCGGGTAAGAATTTGAACTCCTTCTCTCGTCGGCCGTGTTCGGAGGTGGTGCATGAGCGGCTGCGCTAAACGGCGTGGTCGCTCATTTTTTGTTTGCAATGGCGTCTGATCGCCCGCAGAACGCAAGCAGATCAGTTTTGATCCGGTGTCAAAGGCAAGTTTTCTCTTACAGGTCTGACACCGAAGCGTGTACTTGCAGCAGGCCAACTTCAGCGGCAATCTTTTCCAGTTTGGACCGCGTTTCCGGCTTCACCGGCAGCATGGGCAGGCGCAGGACTTCTTCGATCCGCCCCATCATCGTCAGCACGGCCTTAACGGGCATGGGATTTGATTCCAGGAAGTTGGCTTGCATCAGGCGCAGGAATTGGCGCTGTATGCGGCGGGCCTTGTCCCAGTCGTTATTCAGTGCGGCCGCTGTTAGTTGCGACATCTCTTTGGGAATTTCGTTTGAGCACACAGAAATAATGCCTACGCCGCCCAGCGCGATCACTGGCAACGTCACAGCGTCGTCACCGGAAAAAACCAGGAAGCTTTCTGGCACATGATTGAAAACCTCCGCGATCTGGGAGATGTTGCCGCTGGCTTCCTTCACGGCGATGATGTTGGGAATTTTGGCCAGACGGCCCAGGGTTGCCGGCTCAATATTCGCTGCAGTGCGGCCTACGACGCTATAGAGCACCAGCGGCTTGTCCACAGCTCCTGCAATGGCTTTGAAGTGCTGATATTGACCTTCCTGCGTCGGCTTGTTGTAGTAAGGCGAGGCGGTCAGGATTGCGTCCACACCTTTGCGGCGGTCCAGCTCGCGCGCTTTCTCCACGGCTTCTGCGGTGCAATTCGAAGTGGCTCCCGCAACAATCGGAACGCGTCCGCCTGCGGTATCAATCGTGATGTCAATCACGCGCAGCCACTCGTCTTTGGTCAGCGTCGGCGTTTCGCCGGTAGTCCCGCAGGGTACCAGGAAGTGAATGCCGGAGGTAATCTGCCACTCGACCAGCGAGCGAAGGGCTTTCTCGTCAATGCTCTGGTCCTGCTTGAACGGTGTGATGAGCGCGGTGCCGCAGCCTTGTAGGTTCATGGGAGCTCTAGGATAACAAAAACTAAACCACAAAGGACACGAAGGAACACAAAGAGGGAACGTAAGGCGGTTGGATTGCCATGCTGCATGCTGCCCGGAAAATCTCTTGGGAAAGAGTACCTTTGTGCCCTTCGTGTCCTTTGTGGTAAACCGCTTCTCTAAAGCTGATCGACAATCTCAGGGAACTCATAAAACCCGGTTTTGTCCTTGATCCATTCGGCGGCGCGCACGGCGCCCTCGGCAAAGCCGACGCGCGACTTGGCGTCGTGGGTAAACAGGATCGTGTCATTGGCTGAGTCGAGCATCACCAGGTGCATGCCCACGGTTTCGCCTTCGCGGACGGAAGCTACCTCCACGATTTCGCCGGAGTTCGATTCCAGGAGTTTCTGGATCGTTACGGCGCTACCGGAAGGCTTGTCTTTCTTATGAATATGGTGGCGCTCCACGATGCTGCCGCGATAGTTATGTTTCAGAATCGGCGCCACGGCCTGGACGGCCTTGAAGAAGAAATTCATTCCTATGGAAAAATTGGAGCCGTAGAGCACCGCAGCTTTACGTTCTGCCACCAGTTCGCGGACTTTGTCGAGGTGCTGGTACCAGCCGGTGGTACCCACCACTACGGGAATTCCAGCTTCGACGCAGCGAATGATATTCGGAATGATGGCGTGAGGAGTGGTGAAATCAATCACTGCATCAATCTCTCTGAGCGTAGCTGGAGTCAGTGCACGGCCATCCTGGTTTTCCTGGCTGGCCAGCGATCGGACGTCATGCCCACGCTCTTTTGCCACTTCGGCAACCAATGCGCCAGTTTTTCCGCGGCCCAACACTAAAATTTTCACGCGAACACCTCGGGATCTACCTCAGCAAAGAACGTTCGGTGCAGGCGCGAGACGACATCTGGCACCGCATCCTCATCAATCACAAAACCTATATTAATCTCCGATGCTCCCTGCGAAATCATATGAATGTTGGCGTCAGGAATGGCACTGAACACCTTGGCCGCGATCCCCGGCGTGCTCTTAATGTTTTCGCCCACCAGGCAGACGATGGCTTTGCGGCTTTCGTATTTCACATCAGCCAGTTTGGCCAAATCAGCGGCAATGGCTGCGATGGATTCATTTGAGTCCACCGTGACGGAAACGCTGACTTCAGAAGTGGAAACCATATCCACCGGGCAGCGATGATTGGCGAAGACCTCAAAGATACTTTTGAGAAAGCCATGTGCCATAAGCATGCGCGTTGCCACCACGTCGACGACGGTAATGCGCTTCTTGGCGGCAATGGCCTTGAAGATGTTTTTGCTTTTGGGGGCAGTGGCGGTGATTCGCGTGCCTTCGCATTTGGGATTGCGCGAGTTCAGAATCAGCACCGGAATGTTTTTCTGAATGGCCGGCAGCAGCGTCGCCGGATGCAGAACTTTCGCGCCGAAATAGGCAAGCTCCGCCGCTTCTTCAAAGCTGATGTTCTTGATTCGCCGCGCGTCGGGGCAGAGATTAGGATCGGTGGTCATCATGCCGTCCACATCTGTCCATATCTCAATGCGTTCGGCATGCAGGCCCGCGCCAATGATGGCGGCGCTGAAGTCCGATCCGCCGCGTCCCAGCGTAGTGCCAACGCCTTCTCGCGTGGAAGCGATAAAGCCGCCCATCACCGGGACGCGTTTGCGGTCCAGTAAGGGCTTTACGGTCTCCGCCAGGCGGGCGTCAGTTTCTTCGAATTGAGGAACAGCCTTGCCGAAGCTTGCGTCGGTCACGATGCACTTGCGCGAATCGACGTGGGCGGCCTCAATGTTGCGCTGGGAGAAGGCTGCGGCGGCGATCTTGGATGAAACACGCTCGCCAAAACCGGCAATCGTATCGATGGTCCGGGGCGTGAGTTCACCCACGGCCACAACGCCGCGGAGAAGCTCGTCCAGGCCATTGAAATCAGCTTCCAGTTCAGGTGCAATCTGCTCGAACGCATGCGTTCCCAGGAGATCACAGGCGCAGTTGTAATGGCGCTCGCGGGCGGCGCGCGAGAGTTCAAGCGCTTTTGTCCGGTCGCCGAATCCGGCGGCGGAAGACATAGCCAGAAGCTGATCGGTGATTTTGGCCAGCGCGCTTACCACCACGACCGGCTGCTCATGCAGTCGTTCACGCACGATGGCAGCGACGCGGTCGATGGCTTCCGCGTCCTGCACGGAGGTGCCGCCGAATTTCATCACGATCATGAGGATAACCTCCACCACGGAGGCACGGAGGCACGCAGAAAAACAATGGGAGATGAACTGTGTTTTTGCACGGGTACGATCAACTGATGTATCCCTGCGCTTTGAGCAACTCGCCGTTCAGCACGGCAGCACCGGCTGCGCCGCGGATGGTGTTGTGCGAGAGCACGGTGAATTTCCAGTCGAAGATATTGCAGGGTCGGAGGCGTCCGATCACAGCAGACATCCCTTTGCCGCGATCACGGTCCAGTCGCGGCTGCGGACGGTCCGGCGCGGATTCATAAAAGATGGGCTGTTCCGGCGCTGTGGGCAGCTTGAGTTTCTGGGGCAGGCAGCGGAACTCATTCCAAGCCGCGATGATCTCTTCCGCCGTCGCAGGCTTACGCAGCTTGAGTGAAACCGATTCCGTGTGTCCATCTTCTACGGCCACACGGTTGCAGTGCGCGCTCAGTGTGAGATCGGCGTCGATGATGCGCGAGCCGTTAAGCGAGCTTTCTACCAATGACCCCAGCAGCTTGCGCGACTCAGCTTCCATCTTGTCTTCTTCCTTGGCGATGTAGGGAATCACGTTGCCCAGAATGTCCATGGACGGCACGCCGGGATAGCCCGCTCCGCTGATGGCCTGCATAGTTGCGACGAAAATCTTGTCGATGCCGAAGCGGCGGTGCAGCGGCGCCAGCGCCAGAACCAGTCCAATAGCCGAGCAATTGGGATTGGTCACCATGAAGCCGCCATTTTTCTTGTACCACTTCTGCATCTTGATCAGCGGAACGTGGTCGCCGTTGACCTCAGGAATAATCAGAGGAACGTCTTCGGCCATGCGAAACGCGCTGGAATTGGAGACCACCGCGTGGCCTGCTTCGGCGAAGGCTGGCTCAATCTGCTGTGCGGCCGTAGCATCAAGCGCAGCAAACACCAGCTTGGGTGTGCTGCTGTCCGGCGCCGCGGCAGAAACTTTCATCCCGGCGATGGTGGCGGGGATCGGCGTGGCCAGGTTCCACTTAGCTGCTTCAGCATAAGGCTTCCCGGCTGAGCGGTCGGATGCCGCGAGCCATGTGATTTCAAACCACGGGTGCTCGTGGAGCAGTTGGATGAATCTCTGCCCGACGGTCCCGGTGGCGCCGAGAATGCCGACTGGAATTTTGCTCGCCATGGATGTTGAAAACTAGATTTTAGCATCAGGCGAGAATCTCACCATGGAGACACGGAGGCACGGAGAAGAACAACAAGATCCCACCGCAAGGGACGCAACGGACGCGAAGGAACTGGGCACGAACCTAATTCATCTTCAATGCTCAGGCTGTCGCTAATCAATCTGACATCTCCAATGGGATGGAAAGCAGTGTTGCTCGTTGCGTCCTCTGCGACCTTTGCGGTGAAAAGGTTTTTCAATCCCCCGCCGCAGCCTTCGCCGCTTCGACCGGTTTGCGCTTTACCAGATACTCATCTACCAGAACCATGACCAGAGCGGCGGTCGGAACGGAAACCAATGCGCCCACAACTCCTGCCAGCGCGCCACCTAATGAGAGCGCGATGATAACGGTCAGTGGTGACAGGTTCAGCGTGTGGCGCATAATGCGCGGAGAAAGAAAGACGCTTTCGATCTGTAGGTAGACAGCGAAGAATATGATTACGCCAACGAGCTTTTGCGGCGAGTCCATGATGGCCACGGCCGAGGCCAGCACCACGGCGCTGATGGGGCCCGCAATAGGCAGGATATTGGCGATGCCGGCAAACATTGCCAGCAGGTAAAAGTATTTCAGACCGAGAGCCCAATAGACAATCAGGCTGCAGACTCCAAGGCTCAGCATGAGCATTGACTGGCCAATCAGCCAGTTACGCATGCGGGCTTTCGCGCGCAAAAGAGTTGTGTTCAGCCGCGGCTGCTGCTCCAGCGGGAACATGGAGACGGCCCAGTGGAACGTGCGATCGCCGTCAATAATGAAGTATGCGGTAAGAATGACGGCGGTAAAAAGCCCGAAAATTCCACCGGCCAGGTTCAAGAAGAGTCCACCCGCACCGCCGGCAATTTCGGCAGCATATTTCTGCAGTCCGGCGGGGTCGATCTTGGCGGCAAAGGGAAGACGTTTGATTCCATCGGTCAATTCAGCGAGGTGCCGCGGCCAGTCAGCGGAAAAGTTGCGGCCATCGCGATAAACCGGGGGCAGGGCAAACACCGCAAACAGAGTCCCCAGGAGCACCAGCATCAGAATGAGAAAGACAATGGCAAAGCCGCGTCCGGCGCGCCACCCGCCGAGCCTCATCTTCTGAATCATGCCGATGGCCGGTGACAGCACCACGGCGAACAGCGCGCTCACATAAATAAGCATCAGCACGTCGCGCACGCTGTATGCCACCCATAGAGAGAGGATCACGCCGAAAAAGAACAAAATGTCTGACCGGTGGTTATTCGCCATACTCAATTCGAACCAAATAGGGGGAGGGTTGAGAAGAGTTTAACCCAGATTCGCGCGGCCGCCGCTTCCAGAGGTACTAAAACTTTAGGAAACGGAGGGGCAGCAACTCTCTGGCGGATTCGGGTCTCAGTGCGGTGAGAATTCTAGGTAAATTTCAGGTCAACTGCCTCATTTATCGATAATCCGGCTTGAGATGCCTTGATACAGGGCCCTGAACCGTGCATCTTAATGAAAGAGATGATTTCACACTTTCTCATGAGAAAACTTTACATTTTTCCCATTCTTACCACACTCCTGTTTGGTGTCGCTCTAAATCCTGCCGCCTCGGCGGCCGAGCTGAAGCAGAAGACCGCCGTTGCCTTTGACCGTTACGTTGCGGCCACGGAAGCGCGATTCACCAGCGAACTCCGTCCGGGAGGAACGTTTCTCTACATCGACAGCATGAACCCTGACGCCAGGCGGCAGGCTTATGACCAGCTCAAACAAGGTGAGATCCTGGTGGAAAAGCTGGAAACCAAAGCTTCTGGCGTGAGTTCAGACGTCCCTGACGGCATGGTGCATCACTGGGTAGGACTCATCTTTATTCCGGGCGCCACGCTGGCCACGACGCTTCCCATCGTGAAGGACTATGATCGCCGTGCCGATCTCTATAAGCCGGACGTGAGTGCGTCACGCACCCTTGCCCATAATGGCGATGATTTCAAAATGTTCCTGCGACTACATCAGAAGCGATTCACTACGGTCGATTTCAATACGACGTATGACGTGCACTGGGGCACGGTGGATGCAAGCAAGGCTTATTCCAACTCCATCAGCACGCGCATCGCTGAAGTAAAAGATCCTGCCAAGCCAGAAGGCGAAGAGCTTCCCGTTGGCACAGGGCACGGCTACCTGTGGCGGCTGAATACCTATTGGCGCTTCGAAGAAAAAGATGGCGGCGTCTACCTGCAATGCGAAGCCCTCTCACTCACGCGCGACATGCCCACGGGGCTGGGCTGGCTGCTGAAGCCTCTGGTAACCTCGATCCCCAAGCAGTCACTTAACCGTGCATTGGGCCAGACGCGGACTGTGGTTATCCAGGAAAGCAAGCGTAACTGTTGCGGCGTAGCGGCGGCCCACTAAACTTTGTAAACAGCTAACGCTGCTTACTTTTTTGCTTTTGGCGTCCCTTTCTTTTTCGCTTCATGCGGCTGATGGCTATGCGGAGGCTTTATCGGCTGCGGTGGCACCAGGGTATTCCACCACGTGTCAAATGCGATCCAGTCAGAGTCAGTGTCGGCGTTGCAGGGAGTACCGGCCTTACAGACTTCAATGTTATAGATGGGATGGATTTCCCAACGTGCGCTTCGTGAAGGGTTACATTTGGTGCCACAGGCGCACAGCGTGTGCGAAGCATCGAAGAATAGTTGACCTGTTATTCGATACGGATGTGCCTGGAGCCGGGATGCCAGCATAGCGTTCACGATATTCTTTTTCGTTGCCGGATCGAATTTTTCGAAATGTCCTATTTCATTCCAGGAGGCGGGACGGAAATGGGGGCTGATTTCCCCGGATATGCTCTTGCATTCCAAGGTGTTGGCGGTGGGGCCAAACGCGATGTGAATATCGTTATCTTCTTCCTTCAGCCCGCCACAGTTTACGCTCTCTCCGCTGCCGACGTCGGCATGATGAGCTTCAAGCAAATTTGCTTTCATCCTGACGATCTTTCCTTCGCCAAGGTGCTGCAACTCCGTCCGGTCCGCCGGCTCTTTGCCGGTTCCGGAAATGATATGCGTGTTATGTTCCAGGTCAAAGAACATCTGAGGGGTGAAACTTTCCGGCGAGGCGTCCGCAGGAGCTCCGCAGAAATTATTCTTTGCTTCATTTTGCAACTGGCTGGGAGCGGAAGACGTAGGCTTTCCTTTGGTCCCGCAGGTTGCGTCAATGGGATGCTTTAATTCAATAGGGGCAAAGGGCAATGCTGTGCCATCTGAACAGTGATCAGAAAACTTAGCAGTCTGCGCCGATGCATAAGCTATGGAAATTACCAGAGTGGAAGTGACAATGAGACCCCGTGCAAGCATAAGCTATAGCCTCGTTGTTGCAATTTGTAGGAGGCAAGCATAACAACGTAATTATCATTGTCAACATTAAAGTAAGTAGATGCTGCCAAAACCACCGGTTACTAGATGGGTATAAAAAAGGGCCCGCCGAAGCGGACCCAGTTTTGGAAAGTTCCAGTTTGGAAGGTTAATGATACAAGCTATTTGTTGTCGTCCACGCGGGCCGCGATCATGCTGTATGTGCCGGCGTTGAAGAAGATAAGACCACGCACGCGGACAGTGTTGGTGTTCGCGGGTGTGACCTTCAGGTTGGTGCCGCTCGCCACTGAAACCGCAACCGTCGATTGACCAGTCAGGGTGGCAAAAGCGGAGTTGGCGTTCAGCGTCAGCGTAAAGCCTGACGCGCTTGCAGCGGAAACTGTTCCCACCAAGGCCTGTTCGCGCAGCTTCAGTTTGTCTGCCACCATCGGCGTAGCAGTGCTGCTGCCTGTATCGGCTTCAACTCGCTGACCTTTGCCGATGTGGCTGGCATCAAAGGCCGGGGCGGCGCCGCCCAGGTTCAGTTTGTCTGTCCGAACAGAGAACGTGGTTCCAGTGCCGATCGCAATGTCCACCGTCAGCGGCGGAGTTGCTGTACCGGACGAGTCAACCTGATGCGCGATTGTGATCAGTGTGGCCGGAGTTCCGGTCACTGCGGTAATTACACCTTCCGCTTCTGCACCGCTCTGGCCCTCTTCCACGCCGACCTTGGTGGCAAGCTTGCTGCCGTCGGGCTTGGTGGTTCCATCCACTTCAACAATGTCGCCAACCTTCAGCTGCGACAGAGACGTGATGCCATCCTTGAACTGCGTGGTGCTGTCGGTGGCAAAAACGATGCTGCTGGTTTTGGTCTGGATGGTGAAGTTCGGCACGGCAATCGCCGTCACGCTGCCGTGAACGTCGTCCATTTCGCCGCTGTCTCCGTCGGAATTGTTGGCCGTGGCCGTGGTCACGTTGAATTTCGGAGTCACGGTGGCCGAGGTCGGTGGCGTACCGCTCAGCACCACTGAACTGGCCAGATCCAGGTCAAAGTTAATGACCGAGGAATTGCTGCTGGTCACGGTAATGGGCGCAGTGAAAGTCACAGTCACGCTCGGGCTGGTGAGAGTCGCCGTAATTTTTGCCGGCGCGGGCGGTACTGCGTTGTTCATCACCACCACTTCTGGGTTTCCAACCGTAAGCGATGCTCCGGAATAGGTTCCCGGCGGAATATTTACCAGCGACAACGGCTCAAACGATCCCGCCTGATGGACAAACTCAACCTCAGACGTCTTAGAAAGCAGGTTGCCCGTGTTTGTAGTGGTGCCGCTTCCAGTAAGCGTGAGCGAACTGACAGAAAGCTCAAACTTGATGATCTGATCATTCAGACCGTCTGTGGTGTTAATGGTGGCATTTGTCGGTCCGGCGGTGGTGAGATTGTTTTTCCCGCCACAGCCTGTCGCCAGCACAAAAGCAACAGTAACGACTGTTAAAAGTAAGTATCGCTTCATAGGGGCCTCCAAGTTTTGAGTGAGTGGGGAAGTCCTCGCCGGGGATAAGTGCAGTTGGCGGGCCAACCCCGGCAAATCGGCTAAGTGCTGCGTTTGCAATGAGCGACCAACACAGGCTTGGATTGGTGGTGGGGAGCCGGAGCTCTGAGTGTAGCAATAAGCCACACAGAATCAGGCACTTGCGGCCAATGTACGAAAGTAACGTGTGGCTGGACATTCGCAACGAGCAGCAGTTGCGAAAGCGGCTGAGCAAAGAAAGAGGCCGCGTCGCGCGGCCTCTTCATATCGATTGATAAAACGCGGCGGTTACTGCAACTCAATCTTGCTCACGGCGATATTCTGGCCGTTCACGGTTCCTGTCACGTTGACTTTGATGTCCTGGGTCTTTTTCAGGTCGGCAATGAATTGCTTGGCCTTGGCATTGCTCGCGGCATCAAACTTGATTACTTTCTTATCGTCTGTAAGCACTCCGTAGCCGCTTTTCACGCATTCCGGCATTTGCAGGCATTCCTTGGAATGCTTGGCTCCAAAGCCGGGTTTCTGTCCTTCTTCGCTCGAGCAGGCCAGGTCCACTAGATAACCCTGTATCTTGGTTTCCGCGGCAAACGCGCTCAGCGCCGCGGCTATAAGCAATACCAGTGCTATTCTCCTCATGATCTCCCCTGTAAATGGCTGTTGCAGTGATATTGATTGATAACCGAACTGCGGGTTACATGTAAAGCGTGTTTTTTGGCGCCGCCGTCCCGACTTTGGGGATGAGAGACGAAAATCGACTGCTCAGTGTAAAATCATATTGTTGCGGTCATGGACGCACCGCTTTTTGGCGTGCCGTCCTCAAATTTCCACTACCGCATTGCCGCCGCCGACTGTGGGCCGCGGAAAACCCGACATCCCAGGAGAAGATTCACCATGGCTAAGATCGCCAAAACGGCGGACCGCAAGAAAATAATGGACACCACCAAGAGCACCGACTGCCCTAAATGCGGCAAGCCGACCCGGATTGTGAAGCGCGTCAAGGATCGCGAGCGCAATACCCCCGGTGGCATCTTCATTTCCTGCTCCGGCTGTGAATTCCACGAGAAACTCTAACCATTCCCAAGGGTCACCGTTCCAAGGGTCACCGCGTTAACCTGCGGCGGCCCGGTTTTTCATGTCCTATTTCTTGCTTGGTGACTTTCCCTGCATGGCGGCTGGGTTTGCGTTTAAAGCCGGCGCCACGGGAATGGCTGCAGTCCTGGCCAAAGCTGCCTTGGTTGGATCAGGCAGCTTGTCAGCATGCTTCAGCATTTGCGATACCTGCCAGATCTGCGTGGACGTAAGCATGTCCTTGAAGCCAGGCATTCCGGTCAGGCGAATTCCGTTTTCCACCTTCCAGTAGATATTGCCCGGCGGATCGTCGGTGACCATATCGTCGCCGGAGAGAAGCTGTGGGGGCAACGGGAACATGCCTTTGGCCGCGAAGCTGGCTTTCTCGCCGGTAAAGCCGTGGCAGAAGGCGCAATTCTCAACATAAATATGCGCGCCCTGCGTCAGGTTGGGCTCGTCCGCCGCGACCGGCGACTGTTGCACCGGGTCTTTGGCCATGCGCGCGCGCAAGGCCATGTGCGCGATCTTCTCTTCCATCGGCAGCGGCGCAGACGCCGTGGCCACTGGCATCATGCCCGCCTTGATGTATAAATAGCCGCCAATTGCCGGAATCAGCAAACCAACAATCAGACCGAGAACGAATTTCTTCAAGTTGTTTCTCCTTGGATAATAAAGAGTGAATGAACTGTGAATGAGTTACGCCGAACGTAAGAAATCTACAGGAAGCAGCAGCACAAGCCAAGCGGGATTGAGTTCAGGTTCCGGAAACGCTATGGCTGATTCGATATTATCATTGCGATTTTATCTGTCTGTTATTGTACGGGTACTTTAGAGGGAAATGTTAAAGCCAGGTTCGCCTTGCGCCCGTAAGCACAATGTCCTGTGGATAGGTTCGTGCTTGATTTTGCTTGTACCGGCGTCATATCCAATGTACAAACTAGCTACTCTGAAAATCCTCTTGAGGGTAATGTCCGTGTCTTCCTGTCTCCGCCAAATTCCTGCCAGCCGAAATATCGTTTGTTTTTTATTGCTGACGATTCCATTATTGCTTCATGCTGATGAGATTTGGAACGGTCCGGCGTTTTCCGCCAGTGCCGCCGCTTTGCAGCGAGCATCAGCTTCAGTGCAGCCTGACAAAGATGGTAATGCCATCATTCTCCTGCGTGAGGAACGCTACACTTATGATCGCCAGGGAAGGGCGATTGAGACCTATCGCACCATCTATCGGATTGAAAATGATGAAGGCGTCAGCAACTGGGCAGAGATTAGCGCGCAATGGGAGCCCTGGCATCAGTCGAAGCCCGAGATTCGCGCTCGCGTAATTACCACTGACGGAGTCGAACACACTCTCGACCTCAAGACCCTGAATGATGTTCCCGTCCATGAGGACTCGCCGGACACATACACTGATCAGCGCGCCTTTGGGGGACCCTTGCCAGCGATCGCGGTTGGCGCGATTGTGGAAGAGGAAATTACAATTCGTGACACTGCTCCCTTTTTCGCGGCAGGCATTGTGGAGAGAACAATCCTGAATAGGTCGGTACTTGTAAACAAGACCCGAGTTATTGTTAGCCATCCCGACTCGCTACCTTTCCATTATCTTTTGCAGCAGATGCCGGGAGCAAAGGTAAACAAAACAAGCCATGACGGTATTGAGACCATCGAAATCGAAGACGGTCCGTACGAAGCGCGCTCGGAAAAACTAACTAATCTACCCTCCGACGTCCCACGCGGCCCCCAGGTTGAGTTTTCCACGGGAACCTCCTGGCAGCAGGTTGTAGCCGAGTATGCCCGGATGTCGAATGACAAGCTGCGAGTTCCCGATGTCCAGCCCTTAATCGGAAAGATCAATCTCAAAACGTCATCGCGCATCGAATTGATTCGCCGCTTAGTCGCTGCCCTTCACAAAAATGTGCGCTATACCGGCGTCGAGTTCGGAGAAGCCAGCATTGTTCCCCAGTATCCCTCAGAAATTCTGAAGCGCAAGTATGGCGACTGCAAAGATAAAGCGGCGTTGCTTGTGACCATGCTTCGCGCCGTTAACATCCCGGCCAATCTTGCCTTGCTTAATACCGGCCCGGGCCAGGACATCAACGTGGAACTGCCTGGAATGGGAATGTTTGACCATGCCATCGTTTTTGTTCCGGCATCCGACTCAGAGCCGCAATTATGGATTGACGCAACAGCCCAATATTCACGCGTGGGCGATCTTCCTGACATGGATTATGACCGCTGGGCTCTGGTTGTGGAAGAATACAGCGCCGAACTCAAGAAAACTCCTGAGATTACCGCAGCCCAAAATTTTCATCGCGAGTTGCGAGAGTTCACACTCGCGGAATTCGGGCCAGCCACTATCAGGGAAACGGACGAGCAAGTTGGTCCACGCGAGGCAGACTTCCGCGCATTTTATCGTGGCGATGCCAAAGAAATTCGCGAAGGCAGCGAGAAATATGTAAAGAATGCTTACCTCGCTGATTCTTTGACCGCTTTGGAGCACGGGGACCTGTCAGATCTGGAGAAGCCCTTTTCTCTTACTTTTCTGACGCAAGGAAAACGCGGAACGACTGATTACGAGAGCGCTGTGATGGCCATTCGCGTTGAAGACCTGATGGGTGATTTCCCCAGCTACTTTACTACCAGCGCCAGTGAAGAAAAAGAAGCCGAAAAGGAAGATGCGCCTCAGACAAAGCACAAGCCTCGTACCGCGGACTGGAGTATCACACCTTTCGTCAATGAATGGGATTACAAGATCACGGCGCCCGTGGGATTTAGATTGCGTGCGCTACCGCCCTCCCGGGACGAACAACTCGGGACAGCGAGGTTCAGCCAGAAATATGTTTCCAACCCAGACGGAACTGTGGTCCAGGCCGTGTTGCGGTTTGAGAGTGGCAAGAGTCGACTCAGCGTGAAGGAGGCAGCTGAGCTGCGCGATGCTGTGGTTAAGACCCGGGCGTCCGATCCGATCCTTATCACTTTCGACCAGGTCGCTCATTCGCTCATTGCCGCGGGAAAGACCAGGGAAGGGCTTGCTGAATATCAGCAGCTTGCACGACAACATCCGAAAGAAGCTCTTCACCGTATTCAATTGGCGCGAGCCTTGCTGTCTGCTGGACTGGCGGAAAATGCCCGCGTGGTTGCGAGACAGGCTGCTACTCTGGAGCCCAACTCCGCACAAGCTTATAGCACTTTGGCCTGGATTCTGGAACACGACCTCATTGGCCGTCGCCTAAAGAAGGGCTACGACTTTCAAGGGGCGGTAGCCGCCTACACTAAGGCTAAAGAACTTGATCCCAAGGATAAAGATATCCGCGCCAATCTTGCGATGCTGCTGGAATATGATGCAAATGGCGACCGTTATACCGCAGCTGCCCGCCTCAAGGATGCCATTTCTGAGTTCCGGGACTTGAAGAAAATGGACGAGGCAACGGGGCGTACCTATGACGATTTTGTGCTTTACGATCTGTGGTACTCCGAGGAGTTCAAGGCGCTGGAGGATGCTTTGAAAACTCTCCCCGCCACTGACACCCGCCGCGCTTTTGTTGTCGCCGAGACCGCGTTCCGTCAAGGGTCGGATGCTGCTCTCAAGAAATCCCTCGAGATCACCACTTCCGACGAGTTCCGACGAAAGGCGCTTACCACCGCTGGATGGCTGCTGCTGCGCCTGCATAAGTATGGTGAAGCTGCTGACCTCTTAACGGCCGGGGCGCGCGGCGAAAGTACGGAGACGCAGACTGCAGGATTTGCAGCCACTCTCAAGAAGATCAAGCCTCGCGAAGTACTAAAAATAGACGACACTGACCCGCGCAGCGTGATCCAGCGTTTTTTCGCTCAGACCTTTAGTTTGCACGTGGATTATGAGCAATTGCGAAAGCTAGCGAGCCGGAACTCGCTTCGCTCTCTTGATTCCAAGAAAGAAGCTCAAGACTTCAGCCGTTCAATGTATCAACTGCGAGTCCAAACGGAGAAGAACGGTTTGCCATTTGAAACAGTTGGGGACATTGTGCTGAATAACACCCGATACTCGGTGGAAGGAAATGATTCCCAGGGCTACCGCGTCACCTCGGAAACACCGGGTGCGGCGGCCCATGACGCGTTCGTCGTTAAGGAAGACGGAAGTTACAAAATTCTTGAATATACCGTTGGATCCGACAAACTGCCCGAGAATCTGGGTTGGCAGGCGCTAGAACTCCTCAACAAACATGACTTGCCGGGGGCTCGCAAGTGGCTTGACTGGGCGCGCGAGCAAATCCACATGTTCGGCAGCGACGATCCATTGTCCATTCAGCCATTTCCTTATTTCTGGACGAAAGGTCAGGAAGGTGACGCAGAAGCAATTCGCGTTGCGGCCCTGGTACTAGTCCCCTCAAAAGAACTCAAAGGAGAAGATTTGCATGCAGTGCTGCAGTCACGTGACAAGGCAAAGACCGACCAGGAACGGTCCAGGTTGGATCTGGTAGCTGCCTGGGCCTATGCCAAACAGGAACGGTGGGCTGAATTAGAGGTTATTGCTGCCAGACTCATGCAGGCTTTTCCTGATTCCATGGTGGCTTTCCAATGGATGACGTCGGTATATGCCCACACCCTGCGATTCGAGGATTGGGATAAATTGGTTCAGGACCGCCTGGCCAAGCATCGCGATGATCTGGATTACGCGCGCTCGGCGGCCCAACTGGCGCGTTATCGTGGTGATTTCAACAAATCCAGGCAGCTTATGAAAGAACTAGCAGATCGCTCCAGGGCAACAAAGAGTGATCTCAATTCATTTGCCTGGGATGCGCTGTTCCTGCCCGGAGAAATCGGGCAGGAGACAATTGAGGCGGCTGAACGCGCCAATCAACTCAGTCAAAACTCGGATTACAGCATTATGCACACCCTTGCCTGCCTTTACGCGCATACAGGCAAAGCTGCACAAGCGCGAGAACTCCTGCTCAAGGCCATGGATGGGAAACTTGAGGAGCCGGACTCCTCAGTCTGGTTTGCCTATGGTCAGATCGCGGAGGCATATGGAGAGCCCGACGCCGCGCAGGCTATGTATGCCCGCGTGGATAAGGCTCAGCCCGAAGTTCCGACATCCAACTTTGTTCTTGCCCAGCAGCGCCTGCTGGCGTTGAAGAAACCCCAAGCTACGTCAGCGAAGAACGGGAGTCAGTAACTCTTATTATTTAGTGTTCCTTGAATCGATTCAGACTTGAAGGACAGCTTTTATTTCAGCAATCCTTCCACGGCCGCATAGGCTTCATTCAATGCGGCATCGAGTTGCGCGGGATCTTTGCCGCCGGCTTCGGCCATGTCAGGGCGTCCACCGCCGGAGCCGCCCACTTTTTCCGCGACCGGCTTGATGACTTTTCCCGCCTGCACGCGTGAAGTTAAATCAGCCGTGACTCCGACGATCAATGCGACTTTGCCGTCCTGCACTGAGCCCAGTACGACAACGCCGGAGCCGAGTTTGTTGCGCATGTTATCGACCAGAGTGCGCATCTGGCCACGATCAAGATTGTCGACGCGCTGCGCCACTACTTTTACGCCCTTGATGTCGCGCGCTTTCTCGCCCACAGAAGCCACCTGGGAACCAGCGGACTTCATGCGCAGTTGTTCCAGTTCTTTTTGCAGCTTCTTGATCTCGGCATCTTTTTTGTCGAGTTCGCCGCGCAGGGCTTCAGCCGGAGAGTGAGATTTGGTCTGCGGGATCAAAGAAGAAACAAGATTTTCCAGCTTGTGATCCAGCCGAAAATGCTTGAGCGATCCTTCGCCACTGATGGCCTCCACGCGCCGCACGCCGGAAGAAACGCTGCCTTCACTCATGATTTTAATCAGGCCGATCTCACCTGTAGCGTGCGTATGCGTCCCGCCGCAGAGTTCGGTGGAGAACTCGCCAATCTTCACCACGCGCACGCGGTCACCATATTTCTCTCCGAAAAGCGCCATCGCCCTGTATTCATTGATCGCCACGTCGATGGGGACATTTTCGATCGTATCCACCGGCGTGTTGCGCAGGACATGTTTATTCATCAGATCTTCTACGTCCTGCAGTTCTTCATCTGCCACGGCGGCAAAATGCGAGAAATCAAAACGCAGATGGCCGGGATCAACCAGCGAGCCCGCCTGCTTCACATGCTCGCCCAGTGTTTCGCGCAGAGCGGCATGCAGCAAATGCGTGGCCGTGTGATTGCGCATGGTCGATTCGCGCACATCCACGTGGACCACCGGATCAACTTTCATGCCGACAAGAATTGGCTGGCGTGCCTTGACTTTGTGTGCACGCACGCCCTGAACAGGCATGTAGCAGCCATTCACTTCGGCCACTATGCTTGAGTGCGATTCGTCGTAAAGGATTCCAATGTCGCCCACCTGCCCGCCTGAATCGGCATAGAACGGCGTGTGATCGAGGACGACTTCGCCTTCTTCATCCGGGTTCAGCACTTTCACGCCCTGCCCATCTTTAACGACTGCGAGAACTTCACTTCCTTTTGACCGCGTCGCGCGGTAGCCCTCGAATTCGGTTTTCTTCAGGTCGCGATAGACCGGCGAAGCCGTCTGTTTGGAGCCGCCTTTCCACGACGCACGAGCGCGTTCGCGCTGGGCCTGCATGGCGCGCTCAAAACCTTCCACGTCCACGCTGATGCCGGCATCGCGGCAGGTGTCCATGATGAAATCGAACGGCAGCCCGAAGGTGTCATACAGCTTGAAGGCGTCTTCGCCGCGATAGCGAAGCTCTCGAGCGCTCTGATACTGATGCTGCGCCAGTTCTGCCGGCGACATGCCTTGTTCACCCAGGGGATCGCGCGAGAGGGTGGCACGCTGGCTGTCAGCTTTTTCTTTGCGCAACTGTTTCAGGTCGGCCTCAAGTCGGGCGAGCCCGGCGTCCAGTGTGTGGGCAAAGCGGCGCTCTTCTTCAAAAACAATCTTGGCAATGCGCTCAGCATTTTCCACCAGCTCAGGGTAAGCATCTTTCATCAGGTCGCGGACGGCCATCACCATCTCGTGCATGAAGGGCTTGGTAGCGCCGAGCAAACGTCCGTGGCGGATGCCGCGGCGCAGGATCTTGCGCAATACGTATCCGCGGCCTTCATTGGCAGGCAGTATTCCATCAGAAATCAAGAATGTGACCGCGCGGGCGTGATCGGCCACCACGCGCAGGCTCGCCGCCGAACGCGAGCCTGTTTCCGCTGCCAGCTCTTTTTCCAGGTCAACTCCAGTGAGCTTCGCGGCAGCTGCCAGCAGCGGCATGAAGAGATCGGTGTCGTAATTGGAAATCTTGCCTTGCAGGACGGAGGCAATGCGCTCGAGTCCCATGCCGGTATCGATGGAAGGCCGGGGGAGCGGGTTCAGCGTGCCGGTATTGTCTCGGTCAAACTGCATGAAGACCAGGTTCCATATCTCCACGTAGCGGCCGCAATCGCAGGGGAACATGCAGTCAGCATGGCCTTCGTCGGAGGCGGCAGGTCCCATATCGAAATGGATTTCGCTGCATGGACCGCACGGGCCGGTGTCGCCCATGGACCAGAAGTTATCCTTCATGCCCATTTCAAAAATGCGCTCTTTGGGAACGCCCACGGCGCGCCAGTGCTTTTCCGCTTCGTCATCGCGCGGGATGCCCTGCTCGCCCTTGAAGATAGTCACGTAGAGATTGTCGCGGGAAACTCCGTACCATTCCGAAGCGGTTACCAGTTCCCAGGCGTAGGAGATCGCTTCAGCCTTGAAGTAACTGCCAAAGCTGAAATTGCCCAGCATCTCAAAGAACGTGTGATGGCGTTTGGTGAAGCCCACGTTTTCAAGATCATTGTGCTTGCCGCCGGCCCGGACGCACTTTTGCGACGTAGCGGCCTTGTTATAGTCGCGTTTATCCACGCCAAGGAAGACGTCTTTGAACTGGTTCATGCCTGCGTTGGTGAAGAGCAGCGTGGGATCATTGGCGGGCGCCAGCGACGATGAGTGCACGCGCTTGTGCCCTTTGCTTTCAAAGAAGCGCAGGAATTTCTCGCGAATTTCAGAGCCGGTCGGCATCGTTTCTATTGTAACTAAAGACCCACCGCGGATTTACGCGGATGAGCGCGGATCAACTAGCGATGAACGACTAGTTTCATTCTGTCCGGTTCCAAGCTATCAATATTTAACGTCAGGATCGTAATCAGCTCGAGTCTGTTTTCTGATTTGTTCGTCTTCTTCTGCCTGCTCCTGCTGTTTGCGCAGTAATGGGAACAAGATCACGTCGCGGATCGACCGAGAATCGGTGAGCAGCATCGTGAGCCGATCAATGCCAATGCCCTCGCCTCCGGTCGGTGGCAAGCCGTAAGAAAGCGCGCGAATGTAGTCTTCATCCATGGCATGGGCTTCTTCGTCGCCACGCTCTTTTTCTTTTAACTGTTGCTCAAAACGGCGACGCTGCTCTTCCGGATCGTTCAACTCGCTGAAGGCATTCCCAATTTCCAGGCCCCCGACGAATACCTCAAAGCGCTCCACCCAGTCCGGCTCGTCGCGCTTGTTCTTGGACAAAGGCGAGATCGCAACCGGAAAGTCGTACAGAATCGTCGGCTGGATCAGGTGGTGCTCAGCCACGGCCTCAAACATGGCGGCAATGGTTTTGCCAGCGGGATCTTTGGGATCGTAAGGCATGTGCGGCGTGTGGCTGGCGTTGAGACGCTTTACCAACGCACCCACGGATTCGTGCGTGCCGAAGTCCGCCATTTCCGGTTTGGGCGCGGCGGCTTCCGGCCAATACTTGATGATGGCTTCGCGCATGGAAAGCCGTTGCCAGTCAGCAAAATCAAATTCCTTGCCGTCGAAGGTGGCCTTGGTAGTGCCGTTCACATCGCGCGCTACCTGGGCCAGCATGTCTTCAGTGAGCTGCATCATGTCGTGATAGTCGGCGTAAGCCTGATAGAACTCCAGCATGGTGAACTCGGGATTGTGCTGGGTAGAAATGCCTTCATTGCGGAAATTGCGATTGATTTCGTAAACCCGCTCCAGCCCGCCCACCACCAGCCGTTTGAGATACAGCTCTGGCGCAATGCGCAGGTAAAGATCGATATCGAGCGTATTGTGGTGCGTGGTAAACGGGCGAGCAGTGGCGCCGCCGGCGATGGGCTGCATCATTGGAGTTTCCACTTCGATAAAGTCGCGGGCGTCCAGGAAGCGGCGGATGGATTGCACCACTTTGCTGCGCTTGACGAAGACCTCGCGCACATCCTGGTTCATGACCAGATCCACGTAGCGCTGGCGATAGCGGAGTTCCACGTCGCTTAGACCATGCCACTTTTCCGGCAAAGGCACGAAGTCTTTGGCCAGGAAGGTAATGTCTTCTGCGTGGATGGTCAGTTCGCCGGTGCGCGTGCGAAAGAGGTAACCGCTCACGCCGATGTGATCGCCCAAATCGAGCAGCTTATAAAGAGCAAAGCCCTTTTCGCCTACAAAGTCGAGCTTCACGTAAATCTGGAGGCGTTTGCCGCCCTGTTGAAGATGAGCAAAACCGGCCTTGCCCTGGAGACGTATGGAAATAATCCGTCCCGCGACTTTTACCGCAACACGCGGGTTTTCCAGCTGTTCAGCCGTTTTTTCGCTGTATTCGGCCAGTACCTGCGGCACGCTATGGGTAAAGGCGAACTTGTGCGGGTAGGCCTGCTGGCCCAGGGCTTCAATATCGCGCAGCTTTTGCTGCCGCAACTGGTAAACGCTCTCTTCAAAGGACACTGGTGTGATTCAAACCTCGTGTGTGTAAACGCCCGATTATAAATGACGCGAACCGGCAATCCGGCATCAGATGTCATGAAGGTTTGTAGATCCTTCTTGTATGATCTTGCACAGTATAGGAGGACTTCCATGCTCAAGGGTTTCCGGCAGTTCATCACCAGGGGCAACGTTCTTGATCTGGCCGTAGCTGTTGTGATTGGCGCGGCGTTTGGCGCAGTGGTTACCTCATTTGTCACCAACATTCTCACGCCTTTGATCGCCGCCATTGTCGGCAAACCGGATTTCTCTGCGTTCAATTTCACTGTGAACGGTGCCGTAATTTCCTATGGTATCTTTTTGAACGCGCTGATTGCTTTCTTTCTGGTTGCCGCTGCGGTTTACTTCTTTATGATCGCGCCTATGAATGCCTGGAAGGCCCGGGCCGCGCGCAATGCCATCCCAGCCGATCCCAGCAGCAAGAAGTGCCCGGAATGTCTGAGTGAAATTCCCGTGGCCGCGCGACGCTGCGCTTTTTGCGCCTCAGTGGTGTCCACGCCAACGGCGCCCGCCAACGCTTAGACCTAGAAGGACGTAGGCGTTGCGGCGGCACTCTGCGGCGTGTAATACGTCAAATGATCGCCGCTATTTTGGCTCCGTAAACGAGAAAGTTCTTCTTGACGGCATCCTTACTGCGACGCAGGTCCAGGAAGAGCCTTCGGCGGTCCTGCTGCGCACTCGAATGCTGCCGCCGTATTTATTGGCGATTCCGCGGGCCATCCACAGTCCCAGGCCGCTTCCCTTTTCCGCTTTGGTGGAAAAGAATGGCTCAAAGATGCGGTCGCGGTGCTCAAGCGCAATACCAGGACCATCGTCGGCGATGATGAGACGGAATTCAGGCCGCGATTCACCGCTTGAGGAAGTCCGGCTGTAAAGCTTAATTCGGACCAGGCTGCGGCTCTGTTCGACCGCATTCTCCATGAGCGCGGTAATTAACTGGCGCAAGTCTGCATCGATCCCATAAAACTCGCACTGAGAGAGATTGCTTTCGCAGCGAATGCCCTTCTTCTTGATGCGCAAATCCAGATTTGCCAGCGTATCTTTCACCACGTCCTGCACCTGAATACGCCGGGCAGCGGCAGTGCGATTATAGAGACCAATCATCTGGCGCGTAATCTTGGTGATTCTCCAAAGCGATTCCTGCGCTGAGACCAGCAATTCATCCGCTGGTATTGTCCCTTTTCCCTGCCGCAGCAGAAAAAGCGCATTGGTAAGCGCGGCCAGTGGATTATTAATTTCATGGGCCAGCGCATTGGCCATGCGCGCGCCGGCCGCGTTCAACTCGCTGGAATTCAAGGCTTCCTCAGCGCGCTTGAGTTCGGTGATGTCGCGTGAAATCCCTACAATGCCAATCACGGCCCCGGAAGAATCACGGCAAACATTTTTGGAAGAATGCAGATGCCGCACACTGCCGGCATAACCGCGGGTTTCCTCAAAAACTTCGGAAATCCCCGACGCCATAATCTCGCGGTCTTTTTCCATGATGTGCCGGGCGTGCTCTTCAGGAAACAGCGCGCGGTCATCTTTGCCGATGATTTCCTGCGGACTCATGCCAACCGACTGCGCGGCGGACGAGTTGGCGAATACATACCGGCCGTCACGGTCTTTCATGTAGATGAAATCCGCTGTGCTCTCAAGCAGCGTTTCCAGCACAAGCCTGTGTTGAACAAGCGCGTGCTCTGCCGTTTCAGCAGCAGCTATAGGCGTGACCTCGGAGTCACGCTGAATATTCGGTTGTTTCAACGACATGAGCACAGCTCGAGGGCGGAAGCCCCCTCGAAATTTGATTCAGAATATATGTTCCTGCACCAGAAAGCTAAGACTTAGGTGTAGTTGCGGTTCCGATTCAGGCGAATGCCTGAGTCGTCGCTGAGTTGTCAGGAATATTTCTCGTGCAGTACCGCCATGTGGTGCTTCACGTGTCCAGCCACAATGTAAGCGCATGACCGCACGGTGAACGGATTGCCGCTGGCTATGCCCGTTCGCATCCAGGATTCTTCAGGAAGATTGCGGAAGAATGAGATGGTTGCCAGACGAATCTCACGGAATTCCTCCACATGCCGGGCCCAGGAGACATCGTCCGATTTGGCGGCGACAACGGCGATATCCTGCTCGAAGCTGGGCAGCGCGCTCTCGTAACCGCGCGCAAACCACAAGGCACGGAAGAGGAAGACACGCTCGGCGTCATTGACGTGGCCCCACATCTGTCGGATGCTCCACTTTTCCGGCGCATATCGATACAGTGATTTCTCTTCAGAAATGCCGCGGAGCAACGGAAGCGTATCATCCAGCTGGCTTTGCAGCGTATGGAGAATATCGTCGCCGGTAACGCGGTTGATGTAACCGAAATAATACGGCGCGGCTTCGTTAGGTAGGGGGCGTCCAATCATGGAAATAATGTTAACAGCCTGGGACGGACGGCGAAGAAGCATGAGCCATGCACTGGGGGAAGCGGATTTTTCGTTATAGACGACTGGGCGCTAAAGTGACGGCATCTTTGCCGTCGCCATGATCGGGCAAGCATGCGCTGGCTAGCGGTTGTAGTTGCGTTTGAGGCTGCCGATCAGGAAAAATGAGGTATGTTTCGCTGGAGCAAAGAGGCACAGACCAAACCATCACCCCAGCAAGTTACCAGTGGAAGGATGGAAATCGAGCGCCAGGGCCACGTGGCTTACCTGGAGTACACACTGGCGGGCAAGATCCTGCAACTTATCCACAGCGAAGTGCCGCAGGCATTGCGCGGCCAGGGCTTGGCATCAGAGCTGGCGTATTCGGCGCTGGAATGGGCTCGCGAACAGGGCCTGAAGGTTGATGTGATCTGTCCTTCGGTTGCCGAATACCTCACGAAACATCCTGAGTACGCCGACCTGGTTCTTTGATCTACTTAAGGCGAGCGCGGCGCCGCCATGCATTTGATTGCACAGGACTTTGCGATTCATTTGTGAGAAATTCTAAGAAGACGTATCAATTCAAACAGAAATACACTGTGACCTTTGTCGCGCAAATTTCTTACTAACTAAGCCACGCAGGTGGAGTAAGTTTGCGAATATAGGTGTGCAACGATATCCAACGTACCATTGTTAAAAATCTCTCCTTCACAGAAGCTCGGCAGTTATTAAAAATCCTAATCTTCTAGGTTGCCCTATATTTTTCACGCTACCTTGGACTCGCTTTCCAGCCCTTCCGGAAACTCAAGGCCGGAAAAGCCCACTAAGAACGCCACCTTCAGGCGAAATTGCGGACCGACGGAATCCAAGCGGCTCCTGCCAGTCACGCCTGACGTGTGTCTAATCAAGGAGCCCCATCCCAAATGAAAAAGAGTCGACGCGATCTCTTGAAATTCGGAGCTATGGCGGGTGCAGGACTTGTACTGCCCAAATTCGCCTCAGCACAAACAGTCAACACCAGGGTGCACACACAAGGAGGTGTCACGTTTCATGGGCACGTCCAGCATCCACTTGGACAACTCACAACCGCCGCCAACACGCTGACGCCGTTTGTTGACCAACTGCCGATTCCATCGGTAATCCATCCTGATCCAAACGGAGTGACTCACATCCGAATGCGGCCGGCGCTGCAGAAGATACATCGTGATCTTCCGCCCACCCCGATCTGGGGCTTCAATGGCACATGGCCAGGACCGACTATCGAAGTACGCAGCGGCGTTCCGGTAAGAATCAAATATCACAATGATGGTTTGCCGACGACGCATCCACTGCCAGTGGATTTAACGATCCACGGATCTGAAGCTGACAAGCCGCAGGTGCGCAACGTAGTTCATCTCCATGGCGCCAAGATTCTTCCTGAGAGTGATGGCTACCCGGAAGCATGGATTTCTCCCGATGGCGTAACTGGTCCGGTGTTGTACAACCCGAATCCGTTCGTCTATCCCAATGACCAGCAATCCACCATGCTCTGGTACCACGACCACACGCTCGGAATCACCCGGCTCAACATGATCCAGGGGCTGGCCGGAATTTACCTGATCCGCGACGCGGTGGAGGATTCGCTGAACCTGCCGAAAGGCCAGTTTGAGATCCCAATGCTGATTCAGGACCGGTTGTTCAATCCCGATGGCACGCTGCTATACCCGGTGGCTGACGGCGGCACGCACCAGTACTGGATTCCTGAGTTCTTTGGCGACACCATGTGCGTTAATGGCAAGGCGTGGCCGGTAATCGATATTGAGCCCAGGCGCTATCGCCTGCGCATGCTCAATGGCTGCAATGCTCGTTTCCTGAACATGAATCTGGTCATGACAGACGCCCATGGCACTCCGCACGGTATGGCAGGCCCGCAGTTCAATGTGATTGGTACGGATGGTGGACTCTTGCCGGCTCCGGTGGCGTTGACCACTCTGCTGCAGTCACCGGCAGAGCGCTTCGATGTGATCGTGGACTTTACCGGCAAAGGTGGCAAGTTCTTCGTGCTGACGAACAGTGGTCCGGCTCCGTTCCCGGGCGGCGGCGAAGTTGTGCCCTCGCAGATCATGATGTTCCGTGTCTCCAAGCCGCTTTCGTCGCGCGATACCAGCACGATTCCACAGGTGCTGAATCCTGCACCAATGAACGTAGCCGTCAATGGGAACACCAACACCCGCGACCTGGTTCTGACTGAACTTGATCGTGCTTCTGATGGATTCCCCATTATCGGCTTGCTCGATAACAAGAACTGGGACGATCCCGTCACTGAAGATCCGAAAGCGGGTTCCACGGAAATCTGGAACCTGATCAACGATACCGGTGACGCTCATCCCAAGCACATCCACCTGGTGCAGTTCCAGATCCTGGGCAGGAGACCGTTCGACCAGGATACCTTCGACAACACCGGACAACTTGTGTTTACCGGTCCGCCGCAAGCGCCTGCTCCGGAAGAGGTGAACGCGGCTAAGGATACGGTGAAGTCGTTTCCTGGCACTGTGACCAAGCTGGCGATGAAGTTTGACCTGCCGACTGGGACACACGTGATTCCCGGACACCGCTACAAGTATGTGTGGCATTGTCACATCCTTGAACACGAGGACAATGAGATGATGCGCCCGATGGACATCATCGGATAGACCCAACCCTCAAGATGCGGGGCCGGTTGTGCAGTTGCAGCCGGCCCACATTTTGCGGTCTGTCTGAACATCAATATTGTGTTATAGCGGTCGTCATCAGCAGTCCCAGGGGCAATCAATGAAATTTCGTGCGTTCATCGCGGTCATCGTCTGCATAGCCGGCTGTTCGCTTCAAGGTCAGGACCAGGCTGCTCCAATTGCTTTATCCGTGCCCGATATCGAGGTGGTGAACCAGGATGGCCGCCACGTGCGCTTTAACAGCCAGGTGATCGATGGTCGCATCGCCATTGTCACCGGCTTCTTCACTACCTGTAGCTCCATGTGCCCCATCACCCAGGAAAAACTTGCGCAGGTGGCCAAGTTGCTGGGCTCACGATTGGGAAAAGACGTCGTAATCGTCTCCGTGAGCGTTGATGCCGAGAATGACACGCCCTCGCGGATGAAGAGCTGGGGAGAGAAGTTTCACATTGGGGCCGGCTGGACGCTCTTAAGCGGCAAGCGCGCAGAAGTGGATACGCTGCTGAAGTCGCTTGGATTATTCGTCGAGTTGCCACAGAGGCATCAATCAGCCCTGATGATCGGCAGCGCAGCCTCCGGCTGGGTTCGAATCAGTTCATGGACGTCGTCAGAAAAGCTGGTCAAACTGGTGGATTCAATGGCATCGGCGAACCGGTCGCAACCGGCAGGATCAACCCTATAGTGAGATAATGCCCGCATAAGAGCTGGTCGCGCCATTTTCTGGAATCGAGCACTGACATGTCACAACCATGACCGGAGCTTACTCATTCACTTGCGATTACGCGTCAACGGATGCGCTGTGTGCGCGCCTGAACCAGGTCGCGTGGCAGTGGCGCGTTGGCGATAGCTACTGGTACGGCGACTACGTGGCCGCTGTGCCTTTTCCCGGAGTTCGCATCCGCATCGTCGATTTTCCCCGACGCGCGGAAACCGGCTGGAGATACGAATCCGATATCCGCATCGCGCAAGACAGCAAAATGCCGATGGCCGAAATCGATGCAGCCTACCGCAACGTCCTGGCGCAGCTTCCCGCGCGTGACGTTAAGGAAATTGAGTCGTTTGATTGAAGCGACGCGCCATGGACCGCAGCTAAGGCCCATCTGATTAGTCCCTGTCAGGATGGCTGTGGCGCCAGGCCCAATAGCGGTTTTGCTCTGCGCGCTGCCGCCTGACGTACTCACGATGCTTCCAGCGGTTTTCCGCTTCCCACCGCTCGTAAGAGCGAGATTCACGTTCGTTCCACTCGTGGTAATCGTGGTGCTTGCGATCATAATAGCGGTGGACCTTGTGCTTTTTGTCATCATCATCGCGTGGGCTGGTGTTGATGGCAGCGGCGCTGCGTGCCATAGGGCCGGCCAGGGCCGCCAGTAGAATCAGTGAACTGAAATACCTAAGTAACCGCATTTGTGATCCTTCTTCCTGCTTGACCAAGCTGATCTAGGCTGCGCATTTTTTCTGATTACGGTGAACTCAGCTGCTCTCGCACCATTAACCTTACATTCCGCCGCAGAAGCTGTCTGTTCACAAAGAGGCACCCTGCCCCGCCATGTTGTTCCTGACAGAAAACACCAGGCCACACCGTTGGCGTGCGGCCGGTTTTTATTTTGACCTTCTGCAATTTAAGATAGTTGATTGCGTTGCTCATTGCGCGATTACTATGACTGTATCGAATCCCAAACCGGAAGAGACCCAAGCCCCCGAGCCGGCGCGGCCGTCCAATTTTATTCGCGACACGGTAATTGAAGACCTGAAGACCGGCAAATACAACGGCCGGGTCTGGACGCGCTTTCCGCCCGAACCGAACGGCTACCTGCACATTGGGCACGCCAAAGCCATCTGCCTCGACTTCGGCCTGGCGGACGAATTCGGCGGCGGCACCAACCTACGCTTTGACGATACGAATCCGGAAAAAGAAGAGACTGAATACGTCGAGTCGATCATGGCCGACGTGAAGTGGCTCGGTTTTGAGTGGGAAGGTCTCCATTACGCATCAGATTATTTCCAGCAACTGCATGATTGGGCGGTGCAGCTGATTAGAGCCGGCAAGGCGTACGTTGACGATTTAAGCGCGGAAGAAATCCGCAAGCATCGCGGCACGCTGACGGAACCCGGGAAGGAAAGTCCTTATCGCAACCGGACGATGGAAGAAAATCTTGACTTATTTGCGCGCATGAAGGCGGGAGAGTTTCCGGACGGCACGCGCGTATTGCGGGCCAAAATCGATATGGCTTCACCCAACCTGAACATGCGCGATCCTGTGATGTACCGGATATTGCATGCGGAGCATCATCGCACCGGGAATGAGTGGTGCATTTATCCCATGTATGACTACGCGCACGGACAGTCAGACTCGCTGGAAAACATTACGCACTCCATGTGCACGCTGGAGTTTGAAGATCACCGTCCTCTGTATAACTGGTTCATCCAGGAATTGGGAATCTTTCCCTCGCAGCAGTTGGAGTTTGACCGTCTCAATTTAACCTATACGTTGCTGAGCAAGCGCAAGCTGCTGCAACTGGTGCAGGAAAAACGCGTCAGTGGATGGGACGATCCCCGCATGCCCACGCTAAGCGGCATCCGCAGGCGCGGTTACACCCCGGAAGCGCTACGGAATTTTGTGGCGAACATCGGCGTCACCAAGACCAATGGCACTCTTGAACTGGCAATGCTGGAGCATTTTGTTCGCGAAGATCTGAACCGTCGCGCGCAACGTGTGATGGCCGTGCTGAGGCCATTGAAAGTTGTGATCGATAATTATCCTGAAGGCCAGAGCGAAGAGTTAGACGCGGTCAACAATCCTGAGGATGAGAGCGCAGGCAAGCGCAAGGTGCCGTTTTCGCGCGAACTCTACATTGAGCAGGATGATTTCCGCGAAGTGCCGCCCAAGGGATATTTTCGTCTCTCGCCGGGAAAAGAAGTGCGCCTGCGCTATGGCTATTTCATCACCGCCAAAAGCGTGGTGAAGAACGATAAAGGCGAGGTCGTGGAAGTCCACGTGACTTATGATCCCGCGACCCACGGCGGCAATGCGCCCGATGGACGCAAGGTGAAATCGACCATTCACTGGGTGTCGGCGGCTCACGCGCTTTCGGCTGAAGCGCGCCTGTATGACAACCTTTTCACCAAGGAAGATCCCGATGACGTTTCTGAAGGCCAGGACTTTACCGCCAACCTGAACCCGAATTCGCTGGAGACTGTGACTGACGCAAAGCTCGAGCCATCGTTGAAGCCGGCGGAGGCGGGGGCACGCTACCAGTTTGAGCGACTGGGATATTTCTGTGTTGATCCGGACTCAAAGCCTGGAGCGCTGGTCTTCAATCGGACCGTGGCGTTGAAAGATGCCTGGGCCAAAAAGCAATCAAAATGAAAGCCGTCGCGGAGCCTGACATTTGAGATACCGCAATTGGATTGCAACATTCGTCTTCAGCTTGTTGGCGTCTTCGGGCTCGTTTGCCGCGCAGATTACAGGGACCGTCACCAATGCGACCACGAACCAACCCGCCGTGGGCGATGAAGTGGTATTGCTCTCGCTGGCTTCCGGCATGGAAGAGGTAGCGAAGACCAAAACCAACAGCCAGGGCCACTACACGCTGAATGTCCCGGATGAAGGAGCGCAGCACCTGATCAGAGTGGCTCGGCAGAACGTCCATTACTTTAAGTCGCCGCCGCCGGGTGCCACTACCGCCGACATCACGGTTTATGACGCGACTACTCAATTGGAAGGTCTTGTCACTGAAGCGCGGGTGTTTCGTCTGCAGGCCGGTGGCGGCAGCATGGACGTGCAAGAGTCATACATTCTCAATAATCAGTCTCAACCTCCGCGTAGCAAGATTGGCAACCAGACATTCGCCGTGACGCTGCCAGATGGCGCCGAGATGGGCGAAGCGTCGCTGACTGGCCCAAGCGGCATGCCGGTTACCGTAACCGCAGTTCCGTCCGGTGGGAAGAATCGGTACGCTTATGATTTTCCTATTCGTCCCGGACAGACGCGTTTTGAAGTGACGTATAAGGTGCCATACAGCGGGATGCATGAGTTCTCCCTCAAACCGGAAACACCATTGAGCGAACTGGGCGTGCTGTTGCCGAAGAGCATGAAGTTCAATGGCATTTCCGGCGGATTTGCTCAGGACGCTGACGAAGCGGATCTCGCAGTCTTTTTTGCCAAGAACGTACCCGCAAATCAAGAGGTAAAATTTTCAGTCTCCGGTCAGGGGGCGGCCCCTAATGACGCGCTGGGAGCAAATGCCGTGCAGCCGTCGGGTGACAGTGGCGGGGCTATTCCCAGTTCCTACGGGGGCACGAGCAATGCAGTATGGTTTATCGTAGGCGCGGTTGTGATCCTTGCCGGCGGTGGCGCGTTTGTGCTGTGGCGCAAAAAAGGCGGAGCAAAAGCTGCTTCCAACTCCAAAGCAGCCAAGGTAACGTCCAAAGCGCGAGTGCAGACGCAGAGTCAAGTAACGAAACCACCACAAGGGAACATGCTGGAGGTATTGAAAGATGAACTCTTCCAGCTTGAAACTGATCGGGTGAGCGGGAAGATTTCGCAGGAAGAATACGAGAAGAACAAAGCTGGACTGGACACACTCTTTCGCCGTCAAATGAAAAACAAATAACAAGCTGCCGGGAGCGCCGATCGCCCGTTGTGGAAGCTTAAGAATTCGCTCAAGATATACAGTGCCAGGTATGACCGAAGAAGAACGCCGGCTCAAAGAATCGCAGGACCACACCGCCCCGTGGAGAATCTGGGGGCCATACGTGAGCGCGCGCGCCTGGGGGACCGTCCGCGAGGACTATAGCGCCACCGGTGAAGCGTGGGATTATTTTCCGCACGAGCAGGCCCGCTCGCGCGCTTATCGCTGGAACGAAGACGGGCTGGCGGGAATCTGCGATCGCCACCAGAGTTTATGTTTTGCGTTGGCGTTGTGGAATGGCCGTGATCCTATTCTCAAAGAACGCCTCTTTGGCCTGAATGGCAGCGAAGGAAATCACGGCGAAGACGTTAAAGAGTATTACTTCTATCTGGACTCTACTCCCACGCATTCCTACATGAAGTTTCTGTATAAGTATCCGCAGGCTGAATACCCGTATGAAAATCTGGTCGCGGAAAATCGGCGCCGCTCGAAAAACCAGCCTGAATTCGAGTTGATCGATAGCGGAGTATTCAACGACGACCGATACTTTGACGTGTTCGTGGAATATGCCAAGGCTGACTGGGACGATCTGTGCATTCGCATCACCGCAGCCAATCGCGGCCCACAAGCCGCTGAAATCCAATTTTTGCCAACGCTCTGGTTTCGCAACACATGGTCCTGGGCAGCGATGCCTAAGCCCATTTTGGCGCTAGATAAGGGGACAGACGCAAACACAATTCTCGCGCAGGAAAGTGAGATCGGGGATTACCGTCTTTATTTTGATCAGGGCGGCACGCCGCTCTTTACCGAGAACGAAACCAATTTTGAGCGAGTGTTCGGCGTGAAGAATGCTTCGCCTTACGTAAAAGACGCGTTTCATCGATATGTGATCAACGGCGAGATTGCTGCGGTGAATGCGCAGCGTCACGGCACCAAAGCCGCGGTACAGTACAAGCTCACTCTGCCGCCAGGCGGAGAAGTTTCCATTAAACTCCGGCTCGCGAAAGAACAGCCAGGCAGAGTTTTGGTCGGCGCTCTTGGCAGGGAATTTGAAAACACTTTTGCCGGCCGCAAGGCCGAAGCGGACGATTTTTATGCGAGTGTGATTCCTGCCACCACAGACGACGACACGCGCAACGTTATGCGTCAGGCATTTGCGGGTCTGATGTGGACGAAGCAGTATTACCATTTTGTAGTCCGCGAGTGGCTGATTGGCGATCCTGCGGAGCCGGTGCCGCCGAAGGCGCGCAAAAATGGCCGCAACCATGCCTGGGGACACGTCTACAATTCTGACATTATTTCCATGCCCGATAAATGGGAATACCCGTGGTATGCAGCCTGGGACCTGGCATTTCACTGCGTGTCGCTGGCGTTAATCGACCCCAGCTACGCCAAAGACCAGCTTGTGCTGATGCTGCGCGAATGGTACATGCATCCCAACGGGCAGATCCCAGCCTATGAATGGGCATTTGGTGACGTCAACCCACCAGTCCATGCATGGGCCACGTATCAGGTCTATCTCATCGATAAAGCGAAGAACGACGGCGTGGGTGACACGCAGTTTCTGGAACGCGTATTCCACAAGCTGCTGTTGAACTTTACGTGGTGGGTCAACCGCAAAGACCCGGAAGGCTTGAACGTTTTTCAGGGTGGATTCCTGGGCCTGGACAACATTGGAGTGTTTGATCGCAGCACTGATTTGCCAACCGGAGGACAAATTGAGCAATCCGACGGCACCAGCTGGATGGCAATGTATTCGCTCGATATGCTGGCCATTGCTTTGGAACTGGCCGCCGGCGATGATACCTATCAGGACGTTGCCAGTAAATTCTGGGAACACTTCATCTACATTGCCCGTGCCATGAACAATCTGGGTGATGACGGCCTCTGTCTGTGGAACGAGAAAGACGGCTTCTTTTATGACGTGCTGCACCTCCCTGATGGAACAAGGACGCCCCTGCGTGTGCGGTCGATGGTGGGCCTGATTCCTCTTTATGCGGTGCAGATCATGGAGCCGGAACTGCTAGATTCCATGCCCGGTTTTAAGATGCGGCTGGAATGGTTTATTGAAAACCGCAAAGACCTTACCGAACATATGGCCTGCATGGAGACTGAGGGCCACAAACAGCGGCGGCTTTTTTCCATTACGGATCGCGAACAACTTGGCCGCATCCTTAAAGTCATGCTCGACGAAAAGGAATTTCTTTCGCCGCACGGCGTTCGCGCGCTCTCGCGCTATCACAAAGAGCACCCTTATATGCTGGATGTCGCGGGAGTAAACCATCAAGTTGACTATGAGCCGGCGGAATCCACTACAGGACTCTTTGGCGGGAATTCGAACTGGCGCGGCCCCATCTGGTTTCCTGTGAACTTCCTGCTGATCCAGGCGCTGCGCCGGTTTCATGAGTACTATCACGAGTCATTTCAGGTGGAGTGCCCCACGGGCTCAGGAAAAATGATGAACCTGGACGAGGTGGCGGACGAGATCAGCCGTCGCCTGGTCTCAACCTTCCTGCGTGACAGTCAGGGTCGCCGTCCGGTCTTCGGCGCGAATGAAAAGTTCCAGTCCGACCCGCACTGGCGTGATTACGTGCCGTTTTATGAGTATTTCCATGGCGATAGCGGCGCCGGCGTGGGCGCCAGCCATCAAACGGGCTGGACTGCGCTGCTCACCAATATGATTGGTGAGCTTTCTTTGAAACAAAAAACTGCCGAGGGAATCAAAGCAAAGGTGGGGCAAGGCCGCTAATTTCCGTGAGAAAAAATAAAGACAACCAGCAGGCTGACTGATCGAGAGTATCAAAAAAATCAATGGAAATCGGCATACTTTGCGCAGTACTATAAGCCCATTGGAGCGGCGGACCCAGGATGTGCACGCTGACCTTCATCCCGAAGCCTCAGGGATATCTGCTCGGCATGAACCGTGACGAGCGGCTGACCCGTGAACTTGCGCTTGCGCCTGTCCCCATTACAGCTTCAAAATTGCCTGCCGTCTATCCGCGTGAAAGCGGCGGAGGCACGTGGATTGGCTCCAATTCCACGGGCATAACTTTTGCGCTGCTCAACCAGAATCAAGGTCCGCAATCGAAGGTGAAGGAGAGCAGCCGCGGTGAAATTATTCCCGCCCTTCTCCCGTCGTCGCGTTTTCCGCAAGCGATGCGGCTCTTTCAGCACCTGGACCTGGGCGGCATGCTGCCTTTTGTGCTGGTCGGCATTTTTCCCGCGGAGCAGATCATCAGCCAGTGCCAGTGGGACGGGAACGAATTGCAGTTTCTCCGCCTCGGCTGGGACGTCCGCCACTGGTTTTCTTCGGGCGTTTCCGACGAGATGGCGCGAAAGGTGCGCGGCAGCACGTGTTATGAGGCATGGCGCAGGCGCGATGCAGGCTCTGCCGAGTGGCTGCGCGGGCTTCACGCCTCGCACTCGCCGGTGCGCGGGTCGTTCAGCATCTGCGTGCATCGTCCGGATGCGGCGACAGTCAGCTACACAGAAGTTGTTTTTACTGCCGGCGAACTCTCTATGCGCTATCACGCCGGACACCCATGCCAGGCTCTGGGACGCTTTGATGCCGACGTCAATTTACAGACTGCCTTTCCGATTGCCGCTGCGAGTTAGAAACGTCTCGCCAATAACATATCTGTTGCCAATAAAAAAGCCCCCGGGTTCGCCGGGGGCAAGGAGCGCTTTCTCTTTTTCGTGCGGTGTTACTGCACGTTCGCTGTCACTGACGAATTTGTCTTCAACGTCAGCGTACAGGTCCTGGCTTTGGCGCCGCCACTGGAGCAAGCGCCACCCCAGATGGCATCACGTCCGCTGGCCACGCTGAGTGTTACCACAGTTCCAGGCGCAAACTGAGTGCTGCTGGTGCTTCCGGTTGCCACGCTCAGACCTGCCGGGTTCGATACCACTCGCTCTCCGCTGCGGCCACCGGCGGTTATTGCCAGTGACATAGTGCTTGGCGCAGCCAGTGGATTCAGCGTCAACGTGGCTGAGCGCGTTACTCCGCCGCCTGAGACTGAAATTGTCACTAGCGTTTGCGCGGTTACTGGCGTGGTATTGACGAAGACCCCGCCGGTGGTGCGGCCTGCCGGAATCAGAACTGAGCTTGAAACTCCGGCGGCTGCCGGGTTGCTGCTGCTGACCTGGAAGATTTGGTCAGTAGCGGAAGGCGCTGCCATGGTGACAGTGGCGAATGAACCGGCTGATCCGCTCACGGAAGCCGGGCTAAGAGCGATCGACGCAGGCTGACCTTGCGGCGTAATCGTCAGCGGTGATTGAACGCTTGCGCCGTTCCAGCTGGCGCTGATGTTGGCCACTGTGTTTGCCGCTACCTGATTCGTCGGAATCGTGATTGACACTGACGAATTGCCGGCTGGGATTGTCGCCAGAGCTGGCGGCATGGCGGAAGGCGAGTCGCTGCTGAAGTCCACAACTGCTCCGCCTGCTGGCGCCTGGCCGTTGAGCATTACGATCGCGCCTACCTGCGCTCCACCACTGATGGTTCCAGCATTCATTGTGATTGACTTGAGCGACGGCGGCAAAACGTTGAACTGCACAGTCGCTTGCCCCGAGTTGAGCGTGGCCGTAAGAGTTACCGGCGTTGGTGAAGTTACTTGTCCAGCCTGGATCTGGAACTGCATCCATGCGGTGTTGCCCGGCATGTTCACTGACGCTGGTACCGGTGCAGCCGCAGGATTCGAACTGGTGAGGTTGATTACTGCTCCGGCGGCTGGCGCTGCTCCGCTGAGTTGCAACTGCACCCACGTGGTGTTGCCGCTGTAAAAAGCGTTGGTAGTTAGGGCCAGAGTTGCAGGCGCTGGCGGCGCCGGACTGATCGTGAACGATCCTGCTGCCGACCACGCTGTTACAGCTGCGGTTGTTGGTGAAGAGTCGCCCTGGGCGGAGCGTACACGCCAGAACTTCTGGCCTGAGGTCAACGAAAGCACGGTGCGGTTGGGGTTGTTGAGCTGTGGTGAATCGTCTTCAATCTGCTGAAAGCCGGAGTCTTTGGCAATCTGCAACTCGTATCCGCTGGGCTGCGGATTAGCCACGTCTGTCCATGCCACTTGTATCGGCAATGTGAGAGAAGCGCCATTCGCAGGCGACAGCGGCGCAGGCGGCGCTGCAATCGGATTATTGTAGAAGATCGAATAGTTGATGGTGTTCGAGGGTACACCAGCCACGCCGTTTGCGTTTACGGCATAGACGCGCGCTGAATAGGTGCCTTCATCCGGTGTAGAGAAGGAATAAGTTGGGTTGGGGATGTTGTTGAACGTGCCGGTGGTTGTTACGGGGAAACTCGGATCTTTCGAAAACTGAAGAACGTAGCTCGCGGCTCCCGCAACCGGAGACCAGTTAAACGTCATCACTTCCAGAGGATGGAACGTGGAATATGCTTTCGTCGGCGACATTGTGGGGGCGCCCGGTTGTCCTGCGCCGGTGCCGGTAATGTTGAAGCTGCGCGCCGCTGACCATGCGCTCTTCACAAATGCGCCACTGACTGCCTGCACGCGCCAGAAATACGTACCGTTCGGCAGACCGCTCACCGTGTCCTGTGTTATGCCCACGTTGGTCGAGTTTTGCAGAGCCACGGTGGGGAAGGTTGAAGAGGTGCTGACCTGCCAGTTATAGCCCAGGATTCCGCTGGGGTCGGTAACTGCCGACCACGAGATAGTCAGGGGTGATTGCAAATTCGCGCCGGTGGCGGGTGCCAAAGGCGTGGGTACGGCTACGGCGGCAAATGCGGAACAAGCTGCACCAAGAACCAGGATAAGAGCAAGTATTAGATTGACTGCGCGCGTCTTCATGAGTATCTCCAGTGGTTTTAAAGGGGGACGGACGATCATTTGGCCCGGATGGAATGATTCAGCCGATTAACCCTGATTGATAAATCTGTTGCCACGCTCCGGGAACACTGAAAATGTTTACGTGCGCCGGAATGTTGCTAACTCTGGTAAGACACGCATGCGCAATCAGGCAGAACAACTTCGCAGTACATGTCCTTCAGCGGCGTTTGTTATTGGCCTGTCATGTCCTTGAGTACACTTTTCATTCATGGTGTGCCAGGACAACCGACAAATACCTGCATACGCGCATGCTCTGGAAACAGCGGGTCTTGTGGGCGCCTTCCCCCCGGTAATCACACTTGCATTTGAGTTGCCGTGATATTGAACCCGCCGGATGGGTAAGGTCGACGCTGCAAACCGCACCTACTGCTTGGATTTCTGTGTGATTTGCAATTGGAGCTGATGGCTTTTCAATCGTGGGTCGCGAGGACGGGAAAAACTTTTCCTCCGGTCGACCGGAACAATGTTTCCGCTTGAGCATTGCCCCCGGGCTTTTGCCCCAACGCCCAAGCACGGCATGTTGGTTAACTCGACGCTCCTGCTGCGCTTAGCGGCTCAACTTAACAAAACTTTTTGCTATCTTTTTACACAAAACGGATGTCTTTTGAGATGATTATCCGCACCCATCTCTCATAATAGATAGAGCCGACAAAACATCGGATACGAGCAGGAACGGCAGGCTCTGCTCTCGGCGATCCCGATGGACGTACAACAATCATCTTGCTAGTCCTGAGTAACCGGGAGAGTTCTGATTGGTAATTAGTAGAGGGAAACTTGCAGTGAAGTGGACGCACACCTTCGTAGTTCTCGCCATAACGGTCGGTCTAACGCTGGGCTCTGACCTATACGCGCAGGACCGCGCTCCTGTCGATGGCTCACAGACTGCAGGGACTATCGTCAAGAATGTCGGCGCAGTAAAGTCGATCAGCGGTAAAAGCCTGGTGCTGAAATCCGATGCCGGTCAGGAAGTCACGATCTCTGTGCCGGACGGCACACGCATTGTTCGCCTTGCTGCCGGACAAACTGATTTGAAGAGCGCCCCAGCCATTACTCTCGCCGATGTGCAGGTCGGCGATCGTGTACTGCTGCGTGGACGCTCCGGCGAAAATGGCACAGTCGAGGCCACCACCATTGTCGTGATGAAGCAAGCTGACGTAGCCCAGAAACAACAGCATGATCGCGACGACTGGCAGAAGCGCGGCACAGGCGGAATCGTGAGTGCCATTGACGCCCCGACCGGAACTTTTACCGTATCCGTAACACCCACTCTAAGCGTGTTGGTGAAGACGTCAAAAGAAACCAGCTTCCTGCGCTACGCCCCCAACTCCGTGAAGTTTGCCGACGCGCAAAAAGGAACCATTGACCAGATCAAGACCGGCGACCAGTTGCGTGCGCGCGGCAGCCGTAGCGCCGACGGCAAGGAACTGGCGGCGGAAGAAGTTATCTCCGGCACCTTCCGCAATATAGCTGGGACTATCAGTTCGATTGACGCTGCCAACAACTCCATCACCGTTAAGGACCTGCTGGCGAAAAAATCCGTTGTGATCAAATTTAATTCAGATTCGCAATTGCGCAAGCTTGCGCCGCAGATGGCGCAGCGCCTGGCTTTCTTCCTGAAAGGCGGAGCACAAGCCGCCCAGGGTGGAACTGCGGCTTCGGGACAAACGTCGCCAAGTGGAACACCCGTCACCGGGCCTGGACAGGGCAGCGCGCAAGGTACGCGCCCTGCGGGCGGGCCCGATTTCCAGCAAATGCTGAGTCGGATCCCCAGCGTGACATTGGCTGACCTGCAGAAAGAAGATGCGGTCATGGTTGTGGCGACGCAGGGAACTACCGGCAGTGAAGTTACAGCCATTACGCTCTTAGGCGGCGTAGAGCCGATTCTTACCGCGTCGCCCAACGGGATGAGCGCGGCCGCGTTGTTTTCCGGATGGAACCTGGGCGCGCCCGGTGGCGAGGCAGGCCCGCAATGACAAAGTGCGGGCACAGGGCTGACAAATGACCACGAAGGTTGAGGAGAGATTGATGAAATTCTGTCTATCGGGGAACCGGGTGTGGATCTCCGCTTTGGTTGTTTTCATGCTTCTGGCTTGTTCCGGTTCGGTCTTTGCGCAAACCCAGACTGGCCGCCTTCGCGGACAGATCGTTGATGCCACTGGCGCGGTCATTCCCGGCGCCAGCATTACGGTGAAAAACTCCAGCGGGCTGGTTGTGTCTGCCACATCTGATGGCGTCGGCGCATACGACGTTAAAAATCTGGCGCCCGGCAAGTACACCGTAAGTGTCACGGCCAAGGGCTTTGCTCCTACCACGAAAGAAGTAGAAATCGCTTCGGGCCAGTTGAAGGACGTTGATATCCCCTTGGCAATTGTGGTGAAGGAAGAAGATGTTGATGTGCAGAGTGACGCTGCCAAAGTAAGCACCAGCCCTGATGCCAATGCCAGTAGCTTGGTTCTCAGTGGCAAAGACCTGGACGCGCTTTCCGACGATCCCGATGAGTTGCAGTCAGAATTGCAGGCGCTCGCTGGTCCTTCCGCCGGGCCCAATGGCGGACAGATCTATATCGACGGTTTTACCGGCGGGCAGCTTCCGCCGAAGTCTTCCATACGGGAAATCCGCATCAACCAGAATCCCTTTTCCGCACAGTATGACCGCATGGGCTTTGGACGGATTGAAATCCTTACCAAGCCCGGCACGGACAAAGTTCACGGCCAGTTCTTTTTCAATGATAACCATTCGTTCCTGGACGGGCTGAATCCCTTTGCCGCCAGTGAACCTGATTTCAGCACGCAGATGGTCAGCGGCAATGTAGGCGGGCCGCTTGGAAAAAAAGCGTCCTATCAGATCAACGCGGAGCGCCGAAACATCAATGAAGCCACGGTGGTGCTCCCCGCGGCTTTTGCCGCTGCCAACGTGCCAGTGGTCGGCGTGCTCAACCCGCGCGTGCGAACAAACCTGAGCACGCGTTTTGACTACCAGGTTTCAGCTTCCAACACCCTGATGGTGCGTTACCAGTTCACCCATAATCACGAAGAGAACAATGGCATCAGCCAACTATCGTTGCCCTCGCAGGGCTTCAACCAGAGCGGAAACGAAAACGAAATCCAGGTTAGCGATACACAAATTCTGAGCCCGCACGCCGTTAATGAGACGCGCTTTGAGTGGGAGCGCGGCGCAACCGACCAGAATTCTCTTTTTCTTACTCCCGCCATCAACGTGCTGGGGCAATTCAGTGAAGGCGGAAACCCTCTCGGCATCAGTTCGGTCATCACCAATCACTACGAGCTGCAGAACTATACGTCGATCAACAAAGGCAATCATTTTCTGCGGCTGGGTGGACGGCTGCGTGCTACCGCCAACTCCAGTACCTCCACGCAGAATTTCAATGGAACATTTACGTTTGGAGCGACGAAGGACCCAGTCACGCAACAGACAATTACTCCATTAACGAATTTCAAAAATGGCACACCCACGCAATTGACCGTACTTACCGGCAACCCGCTAATTGAAGATACCTTCGTTGACGCCGGGCTCTACGCTGAAGACGATTGGAAGATCCGTCCCAACATGACTGCGAGCTACGGATTACGTTTTGAGACACAGAATGGCATCAAGGACCACGGCGACTGGGCGCCTCGCGTGGGATTCGCCTGGGGGCTGGGCGGCAAGAAAAATGCCGCTCCCAAAACCGTCATCCGTACAGGCTTCGGTCTTTTCTACGATCGCTTTTCTCAGAATCTGATCATGCAGGCGGAACGGCTCAACGGCATTAACCAGAAGCAGGTAACGATCACCGTCGATCCCAACAATCCGAGCGGACTGGCTTTGCTGTTTGCACAGTATCCAAAAATCCCTTCACTGCCGGCGACCCAGACCACGACGTACGCTATTGATCCAGGTTTGCGCACACCCTATACGGTCCAGTTCGCCGGCTCCGTCGAACGCCAAATCACGAAGACTGCCACGCTTTCGGGCACCTATATCCATTCGCATGGCGTCCATCAGCTCTTCTCCAGCGTGCTTACCGCGACTCCAGTGCCGCAATACCAGTTTGAGTCCGGCGGCGTCTTCAACCAGAACCAGCTGATTGCTAACTTCAACATGCGTGCCGGTACCCGGCTGACCATCTTCAGCTTTTATACGTTCAGCCATGCGAACAGCAACACCGCTGGAGCTACCAGCTTTGCTTCTGATCCCAGCAGGGGAATTTCCGCTGACTACGGGCGCGCCGTGTTCGATGTCCGCCACCGCCTGTTTTTCGGCGGCACAGTCGCTTTGCCGCATGGTTTCCGCGTAAGCCCATTTATGGTGGCGAACTCAGGCGCTCCTTTCAACATCATCACGGGGACAGACCTGAATGGCGATTCGATCTTTAATGATCGTCCAGCCTTTGCCAGTGGCACGGGAGCAGGCATCGTCGATACGAACTTTGGGACGTTTAATACCTCCCCCACGCCCGGAGAGGCAATCATTCCTTCCAATTTTGGTTCGAGCCCTGCGCAATTCACGCTGAACATGCGCCTGAGCAAGACGATTGGCCTCGGCCCCAAGCTGGAAGCCGCCAATACTAATCCTCAGCAGCAAGGGCAAGGCGGCCAACGCACCCCCGCTGCTCATGGTGGCGAGGGAAGAGGTCCCGGTGGTGGCGGCCCGGGAGGCATGGGCGGTCCGCGCGGGGGCGGCGGTTTCGGCGGACCGGAAAAATCCAATCAGCGCTATAGCCTCACTTTCAGCGCCAACGCTCGTAATATTTTTAACGATGTGAACCCGGCTCCGCCCATCGGCAATCTCAGCTCCGGGCTTTTCGGCAAGTCAACCGCGCTGGCCGGAGGCGTTTTCAATACGCAATCAGCGAACCGCCGGGTTGATTTGCAAGTGATGTTTTCGTTCTGATGGATTGAATCGAAGTTAAAGATTACCCATCTCAGGACTACATCAATTCGTGTAGCCCTAACCTCATACTCTGCTCAAACTTCGCCGCCATCATCTCGATTGAAACTGCCAAATATTGGCATTGACATTAGTCGGCACAAGGCCCAAACTTGTCCGCCGTTATGAGTGGGCCTTTCCGGAATCCCTCAATCTTGTAACGGAAACTAAACTTCCCGCACTACAACCATGAAGGCGGAGTTCAATGAAAATCAAAAATCTGGCGGTCGTGCTTGGCACGGCTGCGTTCATGACCTTGGCTCAAGTTGCGTACGCCCAACTGATTGACAATAACCAGGCTCCCAATACGGCGAAAGCGGGAATCAACAAATCGTTGGCGAATGAAATCGGTCCTGGCCGCGGTGACTTGATGACGCCGAATTCCTCGCTGTTCATCATCAATAGAGATCCGTTCCGTTCGGTACGCCGTGGACGCCAGATTTTCCAGCGCAAGTTCATCCGCGCGCAGGGTCAGGGGCCCAGCAACAGCGATGGCACAGGAAACATCAACGTGACAGGTGGAATTGGCGCGGGTCTTTCTGATAGCTGCGCCGGCTGCCACGGACGCCCACGCGGCTCGGCAGGCGCAGGTGGTGATGTGGCGACGCGTCCTGACAGCCGTGACGCTCCACACCTGTTCGGTCTGGGACTGAAAGAAATGCTGGGCGATGAGATGACCGCCGACATGCGCGCGATCCGCGCCGGAGCGATTGCAGAAGCCAAGAAGACCGGCCACGCCGTAACGCGGCAGTTGCTCACCAAAGGCGTATCTTTCGGATCGATCACCGCTAACACAGATGGCAGCGTGGACACCACACAAGTCAGCGGCGTAAACACTGATCTCCGCGTACGCCCGTTCTTTGCAGAGGGCAGCACAATCTCGATCCGCGAGTTCCTGGTCGGCGCTTTCCGCAATGAGATGGGCATGGAAGCGGCTGATCCTGACCTGCTAACGGCCAGCGCCGGTGGGCGCGTGGTCACTCCTTCCGGAATGGTGCTGGATGGTTCACTGGACAAGATCGAAGCTCCACCGATTACCGACAATGGCGCCGATCCCGATGGCGACGGCATTAACAACGAATTGCCCACCAGCATTGTTGATCATGAAGAGTTTTACCTGCTCCACTACTTCAAGCCCGCGGTTTACCAGCAGACTGAAAATACGCGAAAGGGAAGAAAGCTTTTCGACAAGATCGGCTGCAGCTCATGCCACGTCAGCGACTTTCTGATTGAGCATGACCGCCGAGTCGCTGACCTGGACACGGTTTTCGATCCTGTTCGCGGCAACATGAACCATCTGTTTGCCACGGCGATCCCTGCCCTGCATGAAATCAATGACGGATCAGGCTTTCCCACCATCAAGGTCCCGAATGGCGGGCCGTTCCTGGTGAAAGATATTTACACCGATTTCAAGCGCCATGATCTGGGCGTGAACTTCTACGAGCGTAATTATGACGGCACGCTGCAGAAGCAGTTCCTCACGCGTCCGCTGTGGGGCGTTGGAACAACCTCGCCGTACGGCCACGATGGCCGCAGCATCAACCTGCATGAAGTGATTTTGCGACACGGCGGAGAATCGCTGGCGTCGCGGAACGCTTATGCAAAGTTAGAATCAGAAGACCAGGATTCAATACAGGCCTTTCTCAACTCGTTGGTGATTTTTCCGCCGGACGATACGGCTTCCACGCTGGACCCGGGCGTGCGCACCACGACCAACTTCCCGCAGTTCGGTCACGGCAGTATCAAGTTGACCGTGCTGTTTAACGATCCTACTGATCCGGAATGACGAATGGATGAATGATCGGATGAATCAAGTTAGCGGCTGAGGGCTCAGCGGCTATTCAAGATGGACCGTCACCTGTCATGACGGTCCATTTTTCATTTACGCTACCGCATTTGGTTGCAATACCGGCGCGAGAGAATGCGCCTTGTTGCCGCCTTCGGTGCGAGCGATCTCCAAGGCGCTTTCCACGCGGTTGATCACTTCAGTGACCATGTCCACAGCGTCAAAGCGCTCCTGTAGTACGGCTTCCGCAATTCCTACGCTGATTGCCGGAGTACGCTCTGTGCCGGGAACTTTTGTGGGCGCCAAAACTTTTCTCATTTTGTCCACCACCAGGAAGGCGTTCTTCTCTGTTGTATCCGAGAGAACAAGCGCGATCGTGGTCAGGTCATAGCGTATGGCCACGTCGTTCTGGCGGATGTGAGACGCCAGCGCCTGTCCTATTTGCTGCATCATGCTTTCCACCGGTGTCTCGCCAATCTCCTTGACCATCGCTGAAGCCTTGCCGAAGTGCAGAAGCATTAGGGTCAAAGGAATTTTTTGTTGCAGCGAACGGCGCACTTCAGAGAGCAAAACGTCGAGATAAGAAGGCCGCTTCAGCAGCCCGGATTTTTCATCAGTGACGGCCAGCGTCTTCATCAATGTGCGCAGGCGGACGTTGCTTACCGCCAGTACCATTTGCTCGGCGATTGTCTTCAACACCACCACATCCGTTTGCTGCCACTGCCGTGGGGACGTTTGTTCCAGAATCAAAATCCCAGACTGCTCGCCCGAATCCAACAGAGGCACCGCGAGCAGAGATTCAATATTCAAAGCATGAATATGCTCTGCCGCTGGAGCAAGTTCGCGCGAGGCCTTGGCATTTGAGATAGTCACCGGGCCGTTTGCCGACAATTGCTGTGTCAGGCCAATCAATTTCACGATCGCCATCACGTCAGACTGCTTTATTCCGGGCGCGCAATATTCCAGCGCTGCCGAAGGCGGCTTGCCGATGGTGCATAGCCCGGCGACGCACCGGCTGGCGTTAAAGTGACGGCCAATATCGTTGACCGCAGTGAACAGCACGCTCTTCACATTGGCCTGGCGATAAATATTCCGCGTGATCTCCGTGACGCGGGCAAAATTATCGACCGCATTCTCCTCGTAGGGGGCACGGGAAGACGCGGGCGAAGCCGCCGCCATTTGCTTGTCTGCTGAATCCTGGGTGGTGGCCCGTGCTGCTGCCTCGGCAACTTCATACACCGGCGTGAACCCCGCCGCTACATAAAGGTGCTTCAGTTTCTCGTTTTTCTGCTCTTCGCGCGGAAATAGCTTGCTTACGCGTTCCAGGCGCTCCAAAGCCTTGGAGCGCATACCATATTGCAAATAAATTTCCGCCTGGAGAATGAAATCTTCCAGCACCGTGGGCTCTGATTCGCGCGCCGGCGCTGACGTTGCAGGTTCAGGCGCAGCCACAGCCGCCATCGTCTCGGGTTTGTTGTCAGTGCGGTGAAAACGGTTGGCAATGCGGCTGTATTCGTGATCATCAATCCGGCCGCGCAACATCTCCAGGCGCTTGGCATGTCCCGGTTCATAAGGGTCGAGCTCAGCCGCGCGGTCGAGGGTTTCTCCTGCCTGTCCGTATTTGCCCGCGGCGTAGTAAAGCTGGAACAGCTTCAGCAGCGTGTGGCTGTATTCGTGCTCGCGATTGGCCGTATCAAAGAGCTTGACCAGATACTCGGTGAAGCCCAGTGTCGCCTGCCGGCGATCAGACATCTCATACATGCTGGTAATAAATTCGCGACGCCGTCCTGCCGCTGTTTCATGCGCTTCAAGCTTCTTGGCTAATTCCAAAGCCCCGCGCGTATCATTGATATCCAGATAGACGCCCACCAGAGAAGCAACTTCTTCCAGTTGCTGAGGGTCTTTCTCGAACGCGTCCCAGGTGTAAGGTTCGGCTTCCGCCGGGCGCCGGGCCGCCATCAGTGCATGCGCATACAGCTCCCGCAACTCTGGCAGACCCTTTACTCGAGTAACAACAGGTTCCAGCACGTCCAGACATTCCTTGACCGAATTGCGCGAGAAAAGCCCGCGACCATACAGATAGATGGCCTGGAAATTCAGCGGATCGAAATTATAGGCGCGCTCATATGACTGAAAGCCCGAACTTGGCGATTCCTGGTCTTGCAGAAGGCCGAGCTGGACAAAATTTGAAGCAGCAGTCTTGCCTTCGCCCAGTGCTGACGCCTTTTCCGCTGTGAGCTGCAGATTTTCGATGGTCGGTGAAAGTTCAACGATGCGCTTGCAGGCAGCCAGCGCCTGCTTGTCTTTCTTTTGCCGTTCGAAACCCTGCAACGCGATGATGTAGGCGTCCAGCGCTTCTTTACGGTCCCGCTTCTCCGTAAGCTGGGCATAATGAAATGTTTGCATCGGAGTGGGCGTTGCAATTTTACAGAGCTTTTTATAAGTGATGGATCCCTTGGCGCTCTCGCCGGACTCAAACTCCTGCTCCAGCAAGGCGCTGAACAGTTCCAGGGCCTTGGGCCGACGGTCCAGAGCCAGGCAAAGATCGGCCGCAGCCTGGCGCACCTGGTCGTTCCTGGGCTCGTCCGCGAGAATGTCCAGGTATTCTTCCAGCGCAGCCTCAGGCTTGCTTCTTTGCAGGTACTTTTCCGCTTTTTCCAGTCGCTTGGAAATATCCGCCATGGGTCAAGTTCCTCAAAATACCTCCCGGAAAAGGCCCGGCCAGGATGTACTGAGGCTGAGTAAGCAATTCTATGCGGAATTGCCGGAGCACTCAATCCTTCATGTCGGTCAGCGACAAATGTCTGGAGAAGCAAACGAATCTGGCAATCCGCCGTAACAATCGTTATAACTTTCCGGAATGAGTGGCCAAAAAGAATGACTGACCAAGAGCAAGGGCTAAAACGGGAATTGACCGCCCGGCAGATGGCCATGGTGGCCGTTGGAGGTTCCATTGGGACCGGCCTGTTGCTCGGATCTGGCGCGGCCATTCAGGTTGCCGGGCCGGCCGTGGTTCTAACCTTTGTGCTCAGCGCGCTGATTTCCTGGACAGTAGCCATGGCTCTGGGCGAGATGTCTGCGGTTCACCCGGCGGCGGGATCGTTTGGCGTGTACGCGGAACTCTACATAAACCGCTGGGCTGGATTCATTGCACGCTACGGATACTGGTTCTCAGTGGTCATAGCCATTGGATCGGAAGTGGTGGCGGCAGCCACGTACATGCGGCAATGGTATCCCACGGTACCGGCAATTGTCTGGATGGTCACATTCAGCCTGTTTCTGCTTGCGGTCAACTTCTTCTCCGTGGGCCATTACGGGACGTTTGAATACTGGTTCGCCTTGCTGAAGGTAGTAACGATCTTCGTCTTCATTGTGATGGGGGCGGCGTTATTGTTTGCCGGCAGGGTGCGCCCGCAATATGTGGCCAGCGGGGGCTTCGCGCCCCGGGGTTGGTCAGCTCCACTGCTGGCGATCTCCTTCGGGCTGTACAGCTTTCTCGGAATTGAGATGGTGGCCATTTCCTCGGGGGAGGCACGGTCGAGCAAGGACATTGCAAAGGCCACGCGCATTGCGTTTGCCATGCTGGCCTTTATCTACGTCGGCGCCATGGCTGTGCTGGTAGGCGTGATGCCGTGGAGGAGCGCCGGCGTATCTGAGAGCCCATTTGTCACCGTGTTTAAAGTGGCTGGAATTCCAGCGGCCAGTTTCATCATGAACCTGGTAGTGCTTTCGGCGGCCCTTTCCGGCGCGAATGCAAGCCTTTACGTGACCTCGCGCATGTTGTTTTCTATCGCACGTGCCGGCTATGCTCCCAAAAAGATGGGTGAATTGAATCATCATGGAGTGCCCATGGGGGCCCTGGTGGCGTCCATGCTCGGAATTGTTGGGGCAATCCTGCTTCAGCTGCGGACAGAAAATGCATATCTCTACATCATCAATGCGGCGCTGGTGGGAGGAATGATTGCCTGGCTCATTTCGCTGGCGGCGCACGTAAGGTTTCGTCGCGTGATCACGGCGGACCAACTGGCAGCGGCTGGGTTACGTTCACCCTTGGGAGCCACCGGATCGATCCTCGGATTCGTCGCGATCATTGCCGCTATCGCCTGTACCTGGTGGGTATCGCAATCGAGCGTGGCGGCACAGAGCGCGGGAATTTATCTGGTAGTGCTGACGGCAGCATACTTCCTGGTAAAAAAAAGTAGGGCTGCTTAGCGGGTGCTCTTGCTGCAATTCCGAGCGGAGCTAGGAATCCCATTTGGACGGGGGCGTTCTCATCCGAAGTTTCTCTTCAGTTCAAAGGGATTCCTCGCTGCGCTTCGGAATTTCAGAGGCAGCTTCGCTCGAGATTTCAGTAGCCCTTCCTGCTACAAAGTAGTACACCACTCCCAGCGCTATCAGAACCAACCCGAAGCCCAACTGGCTTACGTTGCCCAGTCGGCCAAGCGCCAATTGCTCGCCACGGTTCTTGACCAGGGCGATCACGAGCAGTGCGGTTGGCCCAACACCCAGGGCAACTGCACCAGCCAGGCCGCCCGGCACTCTGAACGGCCGTGAAAGCTGCGGCTCGCGAATGCGCAGCACGATCAGGGCGAGAAACTCTAACACCAGGCTGGCGCCATAGAGAAGGATGTCGAGCATGATGAGCTTGTCAAAGCTCAGGCCCAGCGAGGCGGCCCACGCAATCCCAAGAACAACGATGGCAACCCAGGGTGCTCCGTCTTTCAGCTTGCGCGCAAAGATTTTGGGCAGGTGGCCATCTTCAGCCATCGCTACGGGCAGCCGTGAATACGACATCACCAGAGAATTGAAAGTGCCGAACTCGCTGATCATGGCTGCTCCTACCAGCGCGGCCCCCAACCACGGCCCCACAACCATTGACGCAATGCTGGCCCAGCTTCCGGCAGACCAGATGTCGGCTTGCACGTGGAGGTGCCATACGGCAAGGACCGGGATGACGTAAGAAAGAAAAATTGCCCCCAGCGTCAACAGCATCACGCGTGGATAGGTCTTCTGTGGATTTTCAACTTCGTTTGCCACAGTGGATGCATTGTCCCAGCCCATGTAATTCCACATGGCCACCAGCACGCCGGTAAGAAGGCTCCCTTGTGCGGGCGGCGTGGATCCGGGAGTGATGTGGCGAAAAAAAGCGAAGACAGTAATAATCGCGAACGGACTTAGCATTACTGCACCCAGCAGAACTGAGCCTGTGCCCACAGCTTTCGCGCCAAGAAGGTTCCAGGCGAGGCAGACCACGATCATGGAGGCGGCAATGGCCACACCCCGATGCCCGGCGGTCGCAGCAGGCCAGAGCCTTCCCAGATAGAGTACGAACAGCGTGGGATAAATGGCCATGTCAAAGATGCTGGCCACCAGTGAGAGCCACGCTTCCTGAAAGCCCCAGAAAGGTCCCATGGCGCGGCGCACCCAGACGTAAAAGCCGCCTTCAGCCGGAAGCGCGGCGGCCAGTTCGCCCACCATCAGGCCCGTGGGTAGGCTCCAGACCAAAGGAGTAAAAAACAGAATGACGATAGCGAGCTTATAGCCCGCATCCTGGACCAATTCCTCCACGCCATACGGGCCGCCGGAAACCATAAAATATGTGGCCGCCGCCAGCGACAAAACACCCAACTTGCGGCGTGGCCCAGAGTTCGCTTTTCGCATTTTCGTGAAATGCAATATAGCATCGCAGCGCCGACGTGAAGCAAAGAGTTAACTGGGCTGAAGATTTTTTACCAAGTGTCTTAATTTTGCGCAGCAAACGGTGTCGTCACAGAGGAGAGCGCCGACTCAGCAGGTCAAAAGCTGTAATAGCTGGTCGCGCATCGGGTACACTTTTATGCGGCAACTTTCAGGCGGCAACAAGGGAGACCCTTCATGACAGACGATTTGCTCCGCTTCCGAGCGGAGTTCCCGATTCTGGAGCGCACTACCTACATGATTAGCAACTCGCTGGGCGCGATGCCTCGCGGAGTCTATGACTCGGTGCATTCGTACTGTGATATATGGGCCACGCGCGGTGTGCGCGCCTGGGAAGAGAAATGGTGGATGATGGCGCAAGAAGTCGGAGATGCCATTGGCGTACTGATGAATGCCGCGACCGGCTCGGTGAGCCCGCATCTGAACGTCACCAGTTGCCAGGCGGTGGTGGCAAGCTGTTTTGATTTCAGCGGCAAGCGCAACAAGATCGTTTATAGCGACATGAATTTTCCTTCCGTCATGTATTTCTGGGAAGGCCAACGCTCGCGTGGCGCCCGTGTCCATATGGTCCGCACCGACGACGGCGTCCACGTTCCGACGGAGCGTCTGATTGATGCCATTGATGAAGAGACGCTCCTGGTTCCGATTTCGCATGTCGTGTTCCGCAGCTCTTATATCAAGGACGTGAAGGCGATTATTGAGAAAGCACACCGCGTCGGCGCGCACGTGGTGCTGGATTGTTTCCAATCGCTGGGCAATGTCCCGGTGGATGTGCAGGCGCTTAACGTCGATTTTGCCGTGGGCGGCGTGCTCAAGTGGCTGTGCGGAGGAGCTGGTACCTCGTATTTATATGTGCGTCCCGATTTGGGCAAGAAACTTCAGCCAGGATTTACCGGCTGGTTTGCCCATGAGCATCCGTTTGAATTTGAGACTGGCGCCAGTAAGTATGGCGAACCGCCTTTCCGCTTCATGCAAGGGACTACCAACGTACCCGGATTTTATACAGCGATGCCCGGGCTGAAAATCATTCGCGAAGCTGGCGTAGGGCGAATTCGTGAGAAATCGAAGAAGATGACCGCCCGGTTGATCGAACTGGCGGACCAGCGCGGCTGGCGCGTCAATGCTCCGCGCGACCCGGAACGGCGGGGCGGAACCGTGGCCATAGAGATGCCGAATTCGAAAGAAGTCTGCCAGGAACTTCTGCGCCGGGACGTGCTGGTCGACTTTCGTCCGCAGGCGGGTGTTAGGTTTTCACCACATTTTTACAACACGATGGAAGAGATTGACCGGGCGATTCAGGCCGTTGATGAGGTCCTTAGCGAGATGCCTGCAAGCATAATGGCGAACAAATAGTGCGAAATTTGGTTCCTTTGCACAATTTCTGTTGACCGTTCGCCTTTGATTCGTTAATATTTCGCTTGTATGGCAATTACAAAGCGACAACGGCAGGTTTACGACTTCCTTCAGGAATTCATCCAGCGCAACGGCTATTCGCCTTCTTTCGAAGAGATTGGCGACGGGCTGGGCTTGAGTTCACTGGCAACCGTGCACAAGCACATTTCCAATCTGGAAAAAAAGGGCCTCCTCAAGCGCGACTATAACCGTAGCCGGTCCATTGATGTGCTGCCGGTGCGCGGGATGTTCAAGCGGACACCACCCAAGGAACTGGCCTTGCCCCTGATGGGGCGCATCGCTGCGGGCCAGCCGATCGAGGCTGTGGAAACTCCCGAAACCATCTCTCTCAGCGATATTACCCGTTCCAAGGATGTCTTCGTCCTTCAGGTCAAAGGCGAAAGCATGAAGGACGAGCACATTGTAGACGGCGACTACGTCCTGGTGGAGAAAACCAATAATGCCCACGATGGCGAAATTGTGGTGGCGCTGGTGGAAGGCACGGATGCCACGCTGAAACGCCTGTTTCGCGAAGGCGTGAACATTCGCCTTCAACCTTCAAACACCGCCATGAAACCGATCATTGTCCCGGCAAAATCAGTGCAGTTGCAGGGAAGAGTGATTGGAGTTCTGCGGAAATACTGATGTGATATCAGTAAGGTTACCGAAGCGAATTAACAGATCCGCCCGCGCAAATGCGGGCGTTTTTATTTTGCGGCCTTCGCAGTATAAATAAAGCCCGGCGCTGACCGGGCTCATCAATACTCTTTAATTTGGTTCGATGTGTCCTCAGCTGACGTGCTTCTTGAGGGCCTTTTCGATCACGTCGCGGCCAACGTAACCTACAATCTGCTCCTGTACCTGGCCGCCTTTAAAGATTAGCAAGGTAGGGATGCCGCGTACCCCGTAACGTTGTGGGGTGGCGGGGCTGCTGTCCACGTCCATTTTGCCAACCTTAACTTTACCCTGGTAGGCCGCAGCCACTTCATCCACCACGGGTGCCAGCATCTTGCAAGGGCCACACCAGGCTGCCCAGAAGTCGATCATCACCGGCTGCTCGCTTTTCAATACTTCCTGGTCAAAATTGCCATCAGTTATTTCAAGAATTCCCACGCTCTCCATGAAGTGCCTACCTTGATTAAAAATTTGTCCTGCCTTGGTAGCGGCTATGTGACCTACCATCCTAGCAAATGGATTAGATGAAACTGCCCTGCTTAGGTTGCGGAAATTAGCTAAATAATTGTCAATAAAAGAGATAGTGCAGAAAAATCAAAAGTTACTAAAGTGACGTGGACGAAGGGACAGGGTGGTTCTAGACTCTTCCTCGGTGGTAAGGCAGTTCCGGGGGAGGGCTGCCGGGCGTCCTGCGACTCGTCGTGGGACGCTTGTTTTTTGGGCCAAATCACCTGGCCAGAATAAGAAAGAGCGACCCACGGTAGGGCCGCCCTTGATCTTCGTTCTTCGCCGAATTAGCTAGCGCCGGTCGTGTTCTCGGTCATGATCGTCTTTGTCGTGCTTGCTCTTGTCGTGCTTGTCGCGATCGCGATCCCGCACCTTGTGGCGGTCCCTGTCGTCCTGGTGGCGATCTCTGTTCCCATTGCGGGTTTGAGCGTAAGTCCTGCCCCGGCGATCATCTGCGTCATGGTCATTCCTATCGTTTCTTACGATGCGCTGATTATCACGGAAGCGCGGGTCATTTCGGAAGCGCGCTTCATTCTGGTGTCTCCACTCCCAATATTCCCGCTGGCGCTCACGGCTCAGTCGGTTGTACTCGATATTGTCATACCGGCGTTCAGCCAGCCATTGCCGATAGTAAGGATCGTTATATCCATAGTAGCCGCTGGAGCCGTAATAAGGGTCGTTTCCTCGATATCGATGTTCCGCGCATCCGGTGGTCACGATTGTCCCCAAAGCCAGAGTTGAAATCAAAAGTCCTGAAAATAGGCGCATGAACCTGTTTCCTCCTTGTCCCCGTTTGTATTGCCGTTAAGTGATTAGATGTAAGCCGCTTCAGGTGCGCGAGAGTGCTGTTCTGAGGGGGTTAACAAAAATTAACGGGAAGAACGAAGGCAACCTGAGCAGAGTTGCTCTCTGGCATGAACTGGCAAATCACAAATATTGAGAGGATTCACCATAGCTTGGCGCTTAAATTTCTTCCGCGCAAAGTGTTATCCTCAAGAGTTAGGAATCCTCAGGAACTACTGCTGGAGCGGTTCCCTTATCAGTCTGGATCACACACGAGATGAGCAGCAAAAGCGCACAGTTACCGACAAGTGAAGTCTCCCTCGGGCGCGAACAAGTTCGCGAACAGGTTTTTGATACCTTCCGCCGTTGGGGCTACCTGGATGCCAGCCTGAATCCCCTGGGTGGGACGATTGGCGGCGGTTATCCCGACCTACCCTCGGATGGCGAAGGCGCCGAAGAAGCCCGGCGGATTTACTGCGGGACCATTGGCGCTGAATTCATGCATCTGCCGCAACGCGACCGTCGCGAATGGGTACAGAACCGAATGGAAAATCCCGGTTCACAACAGGTAGACCGACGCTGGCTGGCCGAGCGCCTGCTTCAGGCTGATCTGTTCGAGCAGATCCTGCAAACCCGTTACCTTGGAACCAAGAGATATTCAGGCGAGGGCGCTACTGCGCAAATCCCACTGCTGGATGTGATCCTGGAAACAGGCGCCGAACTTGGCGCGACGACAACGGTAATGGCGATGAGCCATCGTGGACGTCTTACCGTGATGACCCTGACAGTCGGTATTCCGGCGGAAAATATTTTTGCCGGATTTGAAGATGTTGATCCACGCAGCGTGCTGGGCGGCGGCGATGTGAAGTATCACCAGGGTGCAACCGGCGAATTTCGCACTCGCAAAGGCAAGGTCATTCGCACGCACCTGGTTTCCAATCCCAGCCATCTTGAGGCGGTCGATCCGGTAGCTCTGGGCCGCACCCTGGCTAAGCAAATCCATGCCGGTAAGAATGGCGTGAAGGAAATTCTTCCTATCATCATGCATGGTGACGCTGCTTTTGCCGGTCAGGGGATCTGGGCAGAGACGCTGAACTTTGCCGGGATTAAGGGCTATTCCGTGGGCGGCGCGATTCAGGTAATCGTAAATAATCTGATCGGCTTTACCACCAACCCGCGTGAGCTGCATACCTCGCGGTTCGCGTCGGATCTGGCCAAGCGCCAGCCCATTCCCATTTTCCACGTGAATGCGGAAGATCCCGAAGCTGTTTTACGCGTTGCGCGCATGGCCGCGGAATACCGTTACCAGTTCGGCAGCGATGTGGTGATTGACCTGATCGGCTATCGCCGCCACGGCCATAGTGAAGTTGACGACCCCACTATCACGCAGCCGCTGCTCTATAAAAAAATTAACGCGCATCGTCCGCTGTTTGAGATCTATGCCGAGCAGAACAAAATTGACACCACGGAAATGGCGCAGAGTTTCCGCGCCAAAGTGGACGCAGCTTACGATCACGCGGCGCAGATGCAAAAGTCACCAGTGCTGCGCAAGCTGCCTGCTTATTGGGATAAGTACAGAGGCGGACGCTATAAGCCTGAGTACGAAGTGTCGACGGCTGTCGATGCCGACAAGCTGCAAGAGATCACCGAGAAGCTGACAACGTATCCCCAGGATTTCGCCATTCATCCCAAGGTCAAGAAGTTGCTGGAGCAACGCGAGAAAATGGGCACGGGCAAACTACCGGTGGACTTCGGTATGGCGGAGGCGCTGGCCTTTGGCTCTCTGCTGGTGGAAGGCGTTCCAGTTCGGCTTTCCGGGCAGGACGCGCGCCGCGGCACTTTCAACCATCGCCACTCTTGCCTGATCGATACTGAAACTGAGAAAGAATATGTACCGCTTTGCCATATCCGGCCAGGTCAGGCTTGGTTTGAGGCATACAACTCAATCCTCTCCGAAGCTGCAGTACTGGGTTTTGAATACGGCTTCAGCCGCGACTATCCTGACGGTCTCACGTTGTGGGAAGCGCAGTTTGGCGACTTTGCCAACGGCGCACAAGTGATCATCGATCAATTCATTGTGGCCGGTGAAGACAAATGGGGCCTGCTCTCAGGCCTGGTGATGTTGCTGCCGCACGGCTATGAAGGCCAGGGGCCGGAACACTCGAGCGGTCGCATTGAACGTTACCTGCAACTCGCGGCCAAAGACAACATTCAGGTCGCTCAGCCATCCACCGCAGCGCAATATTTCCACCTGCTGCGGCGACAGGCCTTGCGCAACTGGCGCAAACCGTTGGTCGTGTTCACACCCAAAGGTATGTTGCGGCACCCTGACGCAGCCAGCCCACTGAACGAACTTACTGATGGAAAGTTCCAAACTGTGATTCAGGACCGCGAAATAACTAATGCTGAGCGCGTCATTGTTTGTACAGGAAAAGTTGGCCATGAACTGCGGCGTGAACGCAAGCGTCGCAACGATACCAAGACAGCCATCATTTTCCTGGAACAGCTTTTTCCATTGCCTGAAGGCGAATTGGAAGCGGCCTTCGCGCAGCACACGAATGCGCGCGAATTTCTCTGGGTTCAGGAAGAGCCCGCCAACATGGGAGCGCTCAACTTCCTGTCGCCGCAATTGGAGCGTTTGGCCCACGGTACTCCATTCCGCTCGGTCAAGCGTTCCCCGTCGTCGAGTCCCTCCACCGGTTCGCACACAGCACATGAGATGGAGCAGAAGACTTTGCTGGAGTTGGCATTCAAGGCCTTTTAGCACTGCAAATGCAGCATCGCAGGCAAGGGCAAGGTCATCCAAGAGTATGAGTCCGGTACTTATAAATGAAAGGTGGTTGAAATGGCACAAGGAACTGTAACGGCACATGAGGTCCCGGCGCTGCCATACGCGTACAACGCGCTGGAACCGCACATTGACGAGCAAACCATGCACCTGCACCATGACAAGCACCATGCGGCTTATGTAACCAAGCTGAACGGTGCAATTGAGAAACATCCTGAACTCGGGAGCAAGAGTCCTGAAGACCTGCTGCGCAACTTGAGCGCGCTGCCGGAAGACGTTCGCGGCGTGATCCGTAACAACGGCGGCGGACACGTGAACCATACGATGTTCTGGCAGATCATGGGCCCATCGAAGGGCGGCAATCCGTACCGGCGCTGTTGCCGATGCCATCAGCAAGACCTTTGGCAGCTTTGACGCCTTTCAAGGAAAAGTTTGAGGCCGCCGGTGTGAATCAGTTCGGCAGCGGATGGGCGTGGCTGGTGCGCACCAAGAATGGCGAATTCAAAATCACCTCAACTCCTAATCAAGATAATCCCATTTCCAATGGCGAATTCCCCATCTTCGGCAATGACGTTTGGGAGCATGCCTACTACCTGAAATATCAGAACCGCCGCCCCGACTACCTGAAGGCCTGGTGGAACGTCGTGAACTGGGACGAAGTCAACAAGCGTCTGGCGCAGGCTGATGGGTTTTTCAAGTAAGATTCTTACGTTTATCTAAGCCGTCCCGCCAGGGCGGCTTTTTTTATGCCGCAGCTTCGCGGAGAGTTTTTGCGCTCTTATCGAGCAGTTCCTTTTCCGCCTCGGACATCTCCGGCATGAGGATCCTGCTCACGCCGTCGCGCCCCAGCACGCTTGGGAGTGAAAGCGTTGTACCAAAATCCGGATTAAACGAACCAATTGGAATCACCGATCGCTCATCGCGCAGCACAATTTCCGCAATCCGCGCCGATACCATGCCGATTCCGAAAACGCTTGCACCCGTGCCCTCAATAATCGTGATGTTTGCGTACCGGACCTCCTGCTCAATTTCCTTTTTGAACTGATCAAAGCTGATACCGCTGTCTTTCGCTAACAGAGAAATGGAGCGTCCGCCGATACGGGCACTGGACCAGAGAAAGACCTGCGACGTGCCATGTTCCCCAACCACGAGCGCCTCCACGCTTTGCGGATTTACTTGCAGCCGCCTAGCCAGGTGAAAACGAAAACGCAATGAATCAAGATATGTTCCCGTGCTCAGCACCTTGGTGTGTCCCAGCCGCAGGACGAGGTCGGCCAAGGGATCTGGAGGATCGGTCACTACCAGAATCACTGCATTGGGAGCAGCTTGCGTGATTTTTGGAATGATATCTTCATAGATCTTGGCGTTTTTGTGCAGCAGATTGAGGCGGCCCTTCGGATCGCTGCGATCAGTGGCGCCGCCATCTTTCTCATTCACGCCGGCAGTCACCATGATCAGCGAAGCGCCCTGAAGGTCTGCATATTCGCCCGCCCGGAGCCTTACATGGGGTTGTAAAACGGCACCGTATTGAACGTCAGTGATGACGCCGTCAGCTCGCTTGCGCCTGCGGTTCACAAGAACGATTTCGCAAGCCACGCCCCGGGTAATCAGTGACGTAAGACAAGCTGCTCCAACGGCTCCGGCTCCGACGATGCCTACTTTCATGTAAACACCTCCACGCCCCTCATATTTAGATGCTGCGGGAATCGATTTCGGACTTGCGTGAGCTACACCTGCCGAATCGATACCGAAAGATCAATTTAGCGCCGAATTCATTCGAAATTGGCGTTTTGCGTGCGCCAGGTTGCAGCGCATTTGCCGGGAGATATGCCGGTTGGACAATCTCACGCAAAATACTTTCGTTCTCTCGTTCAATGGTTGGTATTCATGCGAAACTTCAGGAGAATGCTCATGCTGGAAAACATTCTTCAAGACCTGCGCTATGGCGCGCGTATGCTCTGGAAAAATCCAGGATTTACCATCATTGCCGTCCTAACTCTGGCGCTGGGCATCGGCGCGAACACTGCAATCTTCAGCATCGTTGACGTTCTGCTGTTCCGCCCTCTTCCGGTGTCGAACTCCAATGAATTGGTTCGCATTTTCAGCGGAGAGACCAGAGGGAATACGGGCTGGGGATATGTTTCATTGCCCGAGTTTCAGGAGTATATCGAGCGCAGCAGAAGCATTCTCTGGCTTGGCGGCCTATGTGGACCGTTTTCCGGCCAACGTCTCAGCGGGGCGGTTCGGTACGGAGCGAGTTGATGCCGGAATGGTAACAGGCAATTACTTTCATCTTCTCGGAGCCACACCCGAATTTGGCCGGAACTTCCTCGTAGACGATGACGAAAAGGGCGCCTCGCCCGTGGTCATGCTCGGATATCAATTCTGGAAACGGCACTTTCCTTCCGACACCAGTGTGCTCGGATCGCAAGTATTGATCGATGGCCAATGGTTCACAGTTGTGGGCGTAACGCCGCCTGGTTTCGGTGGCGTGTCATTTGAAAATTTTCCAGAGATATGGATTCCGCTGACGCAGGGAGTTCAGCTTGATCCTTTGCTCAAGAGCCAGATCCCGCTGAATCGGAAATCATTTGTGTCATTTGCCGTTGTTGGCAGGCTCAAGCCTGGAGTCTCCCTAACGCAGGCACAGGCGCAACTGGATACATTGGCCGAGCGGATCGGCGCAGGCAAACCTGATCCTGCTGAAGGCCCAGACTGGAAGCGGCCATGGCCCGTATTGGTTCCTGTGACTCAAGCCGCCAGGCAGACCAACACGCAGTTTTCACTTTTGCTGCTGGGAATTGTTGCGCTGGTGCTTTTGATCGCGTGTGCCGATGTTGCAGGTCTCATGCTGGCCCGATCTGAGACTCGGCAGAAAGAAATCGCTGTGCGCCTTGCTCTTGGAGGGCCGCGGGTGCGGATCATGATGCTGCACCTGTCAGAAGTTCTGCTAATTGCTGCGACAGGAGCTGTTCTGGGCTGCGTGTTCGCGAACTGGGCGACCCGCTTGATCATTCTTACGGCTCCTCCGACGCTTGACTTGCCTTTGGGCCGGGCTTCTTCGATTCTCGATGTCCGCGTGCTGGCCTTCACTGGCATAGTCGCACTTGCCTCGGCTTTGATCAGCGCCGTGGTGCCCGCGCTGAAATATTCGCGCTCGGATCTGCTCCATCGCATCAAGAGCGATTCAGGCCGCTCAAGCGCGGTTGGACATGGTTTTTCTTCACAGGCTGTGCTGGTGGTGATGCAGGTTGCCGCTTCAGTACTGTTACTGGTGGGAGCCGGGTTGCTAACGCGAACACTCTGGCATGCCTCGCAGGTCCGGCTGGGATTTGATCCTAAACACGCCGTCTTTTCATCCACCGACCTGATACGCCAGGGCTATGACAAGAATGCGGCTGTAAATCTGCTGGGCCCTCTGCTGGACTCTTTGCAGGCGCAGCCCGGCGTGGAGTCAGCCGCTTTGGGAACTCCTCCGATGGGTGCTGATATGTCGACCTCGGTAAAGATCGAAGGGCATGACTCGGGCGACGGCAAGCGGCAGGGGATTCGAGGCAGCCGTGTCAGCCCAGGATATTTCAAGACAGTTGGCATTCCATTGCTGAATGGCCGTGACTTCAAGCGCTCTGACTCGGCCAATGGCCCGGGCGTGGCCATTGTGAGTGAATCGTTCGCGCGAAAATACTGGCCGAATGAACATGCGCTAGGCAAGCACATCGAGCAAGTCGGAATACATGACCAGACGTTTGAGATTGTCGGGATCGCGGGAGATACCGCAAACCAGGATCTCCGGCGCGAGCCGCCAGCAGTGGCTTATTTTCCTCTGGAACAGACGTATCTTATGTTCCCCTGGCAGCCTGATGTCTCCATGCTAGTGCGTGGTCCCGGCGATACGGAACATTTGGTAGGCTCAATTCGTCGCGCCGTTGCCGACGTGGATGCTGCTTTGCCTGTGTTCCGTATCAGGACCATGAAAGAGTATGTTGCAGGCGCTCTGGGCCAGGAGAGATTTTTGGCGCGGCTTTTACTGGTTTTTGCCCTGATCGCGGTAACGCTTGCCGCCGCGGGCGTGTTCGGGCTTATTTCTTACAGCACTGCGCGTGCGACGCACGATTTCGGCATTCGCATCGCCCTGGGTGCTCAAAGCGGACATGTGCTGTGGCTTGTTTTGAAGAAAGGATTGGTCCTGGCCGCGTTTGGATTAGCTCTGGGATTGGGCGCCGCCCTTTGGCTAACGCATCTAGTAGTTAGCTTGCTTTTTGGAGTGAGCCGTAACGATGCTTTGACCTTCATTGCAGTCGCCGCCCTGACCCTCCTTGTCGCATTGGTGGCTTGTTATCTGCCAGCGCGTAGGGCCACGCGCGTGAACCCTCTTGAGGCCCTTAGAACCGAATGAGATGCTTGACTGCACTCTAGGAGGCGCCTGCTGCGGCCGGCAATGAATCGGAGAAGCGAAAGAATTGCTCGACTTTCGTGACCTGCAGCGCCGTGCGGACCCTAGGCTGCACACCCACCAGCAAGAGGCTGCGTCCCTCTTTTTGGCGATGCACGTAAGTCGCCAACCAATGCGCCGATACCTGCTGAGTCAATATAAGGAACGGCCGAAAAATCCAAAACGAGCAAATCGTGTCTTGTCCTCGCGTATCAATGTCTGAAACGCAAAAAACGAATTCAGGACGAGCGGACCGGTCAATCGCAATATGCGCTGGGCGGCGCCTGCCGGGACCTCTTCAATAGCTAAATTCTCGTCTCTCATGGGCGTCTATCTTAGTTCCCGGCGTGCCCCTGAATATGAATAGAGTGTTAAATGTGTTAAAAGGCCAAATATTTTTGGTGAAATTCAGCAACTCGGATCCAAAACGCGCCCTGGCGGGGGCTTGATTGCCCGCCTGCGTGCCCGCTGATAGACTTAAGAGTTTGCCCTGCTCGATCAAACTCTTCATACAGTAGGTTGCTCTTTATGGCACAAGCTACAGACATTGCAATCGTAAGCGGCGCGCGCACGCCCATGGGCCGCTATTGCGGCAAATTGCGCGACTTTACCGCCATGGACCTGGCCGCCGTTGCCAGCCAGGAAGCCATCAGGCGTTCGGGCGTCGATCCCAAAGAATTTGACCATGCCGTATTCGGCAACGCGCAACAAACGTCGGGCGACTCGCTCTATGGCGCGCGGCATGTATCGCTGAAGGCCGGGTTGCCCATTGAGACTCCGGCGCTAACGGTGAACCGCCTCTGCGGATCGGGCATGCAGTCACTGGTAAACGCCGCGCAGATGATCCAACTGGGTGAGGCGAACATCGTGCTGGCGGGCGGGATGGAATCGATGTCTCAGGCGCCCCACGTGGTTCGCGGCGCGCGCTGGGGACTTGGCCTGGGTGAAGGCAAGCTGGAAGACTCGCTCATGGTGGCTCTGCTGGATACCTACTGTGGTCTCTATATGGCGAATACGGCTGAGCTTTATGCCGAGCAGCAGGGCATCACGCGCCAGCATATGGACGAATTCTCTCTCGAGTCGCAGCAGAAGGCGGGCGCAGCCCAGAAAGGCCTGCCGTCTCGCGGAAGAGATCATCCCAGTGGCGCTCAAGAACCGCAAAGGCGAACCGACAGGTGAGATGTTTGAGAAAGACGATCATCTCCGTCCGGAAACAACGATGGAGGGCCTGGCCAAACTGAAGGCGGCCTTTGGCAAGAACGGAACGGTAACGGCAGGAAACGCCAGCGGCATCGTTGATGGTGGCGCGGCCGTGGTGATGATGACTCTCGATCAGGCGGAGAAGCGCGGATTGAAGCCGATGGGACGCATCGTGAGCTGGGGCATCGCCGGAGTAGACCCAAAAATCATGGGCAGTGGCCCGGTGCCGAGCACGCGCCTGGCCTTGAAGAAAGCCGGACTAAAGCTGGATGAGATAGACCTGGTGGAAGTGAATGAGGCCTTTGCCGGGCAATACCTGGCGGTCGAAAAAGAGCTTGGTTTGGACCGCAGCAAAGTCAACGTCAACGGTGGTGCAATCGCGTTGGGACATCCGCTGGGCGCAACTGGTACGCGACTGGTGATTACGCTGCTGCACGAACTGCGGCGCCGCAAGGCTCAATATGGCCTCGCCACGGCATGCATCGGCGGTGGGCAGGGCATTGCGATGATCGTGGAGAACTTGCAGCGGTAGTATTTTCTGAAATCTCGAGCGAAGCGAGAGAACCCTATCGCCACGTAGATTTCTAGGATCTTCGTAACAGCAGCGAAATTTTGTTGCAGTAGAGTTCCTTCATTCGCAAATCCGGCGGATTCGGGATTTCAGAAAAAGGCTTCGTAGTTCAGTACATAGTCTGTTCTCAAAAGGAATCATATGACTATCAAAAAAGTTGGAGTGCTCGGCTGTGGCCTGATGGGTTCAGGCATTGCTCAGGTCAGCGCCGTGGCTGGTTATGATGTTGTGGTCTTAGAGCAGGAGCAAAAGTTTCTCGATAAAGGCTTTGCCGGGATCGAAAAGTCGCTGGCCAAGTTTGCCGAGAAAGGCACGCTCAAAGAGCCGGTGGAAAAGGTGCGCGCGAGACTGAAGGGCGTCACATCGCAGCAGGCGCTGGCCGATTGTGACATCATCATTGAGGCAATCATTGAGAACGTAGAAGTGAAGAAGAAGACGTTTGCGGAGCTGGATGCAATCGTGAAGAAAGACGCCATCTTCGCCAGCAATACTTCCTCCATCTCAATTACAGAAGTGGCTGCGGCCACCAGACGCGCTGACCGCTTTGTCGGCCTGCACTTCTTCAACCCGGTCCCATTGATGAAACTGGTGGAAGTGGTGCGCACGATTGCCACCGGCGACGCCGCTTTTGAAACAGCCTACGAGTTCGGCAAGAGCCTGGGCAAAGTACCGGTCCGCACCAGCGACAAAACAGGCTTCATCGTAAACCGACTGCTGGTTCCCTACATGCTTGATGCGATTCGAGCCTATGAAGAAGGTGTAGGTTCAATTCCAGACATCGACAATGCCATGAAGCTGGGATGCGGCTATCCCATGGGCCCCTTTACGCTGCTGGATTTTGTCGGACTCGACACCACGTACTACATCACGCAGGTGATGTTTGACGAATTTCGCGAACGCCGCTTTGCTTCACCGGCACTGTTGAAGCGCCTGGTGATGGCCGGATGGTACGGACGCAAGACGGGCAAAGGGTTTTACGATTACGCCGACCCGAATAATCCAGTAGCGCAAAGCTTCTAGCCGCTGATCAACTGCAGATGAACGCTGATCAATTTCATTATCTGCACAGATCAGCGTAATCTGCGACAAAGGTTTCTTTGATGGCTCTCCAAAACCTCAAACTCGAAAAGAAAAACCAGATTGCTTACGTCACCATTGACCGTCCCAAGGTTCTGAACGCGCTGAACATGGCTACGATGCAGGAGCTGTGGGAGGTCTTCAGCGAATTGAAAGACGACAAACAGATTCGCGTCGTCATTCTTACTGGCGGTGGAGAAAAGGCTTTCGTAGCCGGCGCCGACATCAATGAACTGGCAAAGAACAACGCTGTAGAGGCCAAGGCATATACGCACAAAGGTCAGGCCACGCTTGATCTGATTGAGAACCTCGGCAAACCGGTGATTGGATGCATCAATGGCTTTGCCCTGGGCGGTGGATGCGAGATTGCCATGGCATGCACCATGCGCCTGGCCAGCGAGAATGCGAAACTGGGCCAGCCAGAGGTGAAGCTCGGCATTATTCCAGGCTATGGCGGTACGCAACGGTTGCCAAGACTGGTAGGCACTGGGCTCGCGATGCAAATGTTACTGACAGGAGAAATGATTACCGCGCAAGAAGCGCATCGCATTGGACTGGTGAATGAAGTGGTTGCGGCTGACCGGCTAATTTCGCGCGCGGAAGAAATCGCGCAGAAGATCATTGGCATGGCCCCGTTGGCCATCCAGTACTGCATGGAAGCCGTGAACCAGGGCATGAATATGACGCTGCCTGAAGGTCTTTTCCTGGAAGCCACCTTGTTCGGCATCTGCTGCGCAACGGACGACAAGCGGGAAGGCACGACGGCCTTCTTGGAAAAGCGCGCTGCCAATTTTCAGGGCAAGTAGCATGCACCCAGACTGGGAGCCGGACAAGCTTGCTACTGCCGCCATTTTCTATAACCTGCATGAGGCTGATATTGCCAAGGGTCTGCTTGACTCTTGTGGGGTAGACTGTTTCCTGTGCGATGAGCACATGCACCGCGTCCATCCGTTGACCAGTGAAATTATTGGTGGTGTGCGGCTCCAGGTTGCGCAACAAGATGTTGAGCTGGCAAAAGAGCTGCTTAAAGAATACATACCACCGGATGATCCCGCGGGTCCCGGGCCGATAGAATGATTTGTTGAATGATTGGAACGAATGATAAAAGGCATTACAACAATCCGCCATGCCGCCGGCAACAAAGAGTTCAAGGCCCTCAGCAAGCTGTTTGACGCCATGGGGTTCGAGCGCGGGACACCGTGGAAGACCGCGAGAGGTCAGGGCGCGCCGTTCAAAGCGCCGCTGGGGCAGATTGAGTTTGTCGAGGGCCTGGAAACAATCCATGCCGATATCTGGATCGAGGTTACAGACCTCGATTCGATTCGCGATCTTCTGGCAAAGCAAAACGTGAAGGGGTCAGCCGAAATCAGACAGACGGCATGGGACTCGCGATTTCTGGTGGCTGAACCAGCCAAAGGGTCGAAGGTTCTTTTCTGGCAGAAAAATCGTCCTACCGAAGAGGCTGTTGAAGGTGATTTAAATGCTCGCGGCATGCGCTTTGGCGTGGTGGTGAGCCGATGGAATTCGTTCATCACGGAACGGCTGTTGCAAGGCGCGCTGGACGCGTTGCGCCGCAGCGGCTGTCGGGAAGAAGACATTGCTATCGTGCGAGTGCCTGGAGCTTTTGAAATTCCTTCGCAGGCACGCACGCTGGCGCAGAGCGGAAAGTATGACGCCATCGTAACGCTGGGCTGTCTGATTCGGGGAGAGACCACGCACTACGAACACATCTCTACTGAAGTCACACGCGGAATCGGACAATCGGCACAGGAAACCGGCGTGCCCCATACATACGGCGTACTAACCTGTGAAAACCTGGAGCAGGCCCTGGATCGCGCCGGCCTAAAAGCAGGGAATAAAGGTTTTGAGGCTGCGATCTCAGCAGTGGAAATGGTGAGCCTGCAGCGTAAAACTCAACGACGCGGGAAGAAGAAAGTTCCCTCCGGGAAAAAGAAAAAGGGCCGTTAAAAAATGGGAACCCGACGTAAATCTCGAGAGCTGTGTTTGCAGATGCTCTTCCAATGGGACATGGGCAAGCAGGCCCCGGAGCACGTGAAAAAGACTTTCTGGTTGGAGCGCGGAGAAGTGGACGAAGAGACGCGCAATTTTGCCGACGACATTTTTCAGGTGGCCGTGGACCGGCAGCAGGAAATTGACGAGTTGATCCAAAAACATGCTCAGCATTGGCGAATGGAACGCATGGCCGCGGTGGACCGCAACGTGTTGCGAACCGGTGTGGCCGAGTTTCTTGGACCGCACCATACGCCAAGGCCGGTGGTGATCAATGAAGCGCTGGAAATTGCGCGAAAGTTTTCTGCGCCCGAATCAGTCCAGTTCATCAACGGTGTGCTGGATTCCGTGGGGAAAGACCTTTCCGCCGCCAAGGCGCCAAAGCAGGGCTGAAGGAGCAATTTCTGGTGCTCTGAGATTCGAGATTTCAGAAAAACCAGTGCTACAATAAAGCACTCCATCGCTTCCGGGTGCCCGCAAGAATAAATACAAACGGACCTCTGCTTTGAAAAAGACTTCTATCACCTATGCCGACAGCGGCGTCGATATTGACCGCGCCGACCGCGCCAAGCAACGCATTAAATACCTCGCCCACCGTACGTTTACCCCAGGAGTGGTCAGCGAAATCGGCGGCTTCGGAGGTATGTTCGCCATTGACAAGAAAAAGTTTCGCGAGCCCGTGCTGGTTTCAAGCGTGGATGGCGTTGGCACCAAGCTCAAAGTGGCTTTCATGATGAACCTGCATCACACCGTGGGTGGCGATCTGGTTAACCACTGCGTGAATGACATTGCTGTTCAAGGCGCCACGCCCCTGTTTTTTATGGACTACCTTGCTACCGGCTCGCTGGATCCGGAGATCGCCGAAAAAATTGTGGAAGGAATGGCCGACGCCTGCCGGCACAATGGTTGCGCGTTGATAGGTGGGGAAACAGCCGAGATGCCGGGCTTTTATCCCAAGGGCGAGTACGATCTGGCTGGCTTTATCGTTGGCGTGGTGGAGAAAAACAAGATCATTAACGGAGACAATGTTGAAGTCGGAGATGTGCTGGTCGGACTTCCTTCCAATGGCCTGCACACCAATGGCTATTCGCTGGCCCGCAAATTGTTTTTCGATGTCGCAAAATACACGCCCGATACCTACGTTAACGAAATGAAGGCCAAGGCCGGCGCCGAACTCATGCACACGCACAAGAGTTACTGGCCAGTGCTGAAGAAGTTGATAGCGGCTGAGTTAGTTCACGCCATGGCGCATATCACCGGCGGCGGCATCACGGACAATCTGCCGCGCGTGCTTCCCAAAGGAACTGGCGCAGTAGTGGAATTGGGCACGTGGCCCGTTCTGCCCGTATTTACCCATATGCAGCACATTGGCAATGTGCCGCAGGACGATATGATGCGCACCTTTAATATGGGGATCGGCATGGTGCTGGTGGTGCCGGCGAAGAAGTTCAAACGCGTGCAGTCGATAATCGAAAAAATGGGCGAAAAAGCATATCTCATCGGGCGGATCGTCAAGGGCGATCGCAAAGTGCATTACGCATAACATGCCTGTCCTGAAAAAAATTGGGATCCTGATTTCCGGACGCGGCTCAAATTTTGAGGCCATTGCTGATTCCATTGAGGCCGGAAAGCTTCATGCTGAAATCGCAATTGTCATTTCTAACCGTGCTGAGGCTCCTGGTCTGGAGTCGGCTAGGCGGCGTGGCTTGAACGCTAAGTTGATTCCTTCGAAAGGCCGGATCCGCGAAGAGCACGATGCTGAGGTAATAGCGGCGCTTAAGCAGGCCCAGGTTGATCTGGTTTGCCTTGCGGGTTATATGCGCCTGCTCTCGCCGGACTTCATAAGAGCTTTTTCCAATCGTATCGTCAATATTCACCCGTCATTGTTGCCCGCTTTCCCCGGCATGGACGCACAGAAACAGGCGCTGGAATATGGTGTGAAAGTGACGGGCTGCACGGTGCATTTTGTCGATGAGCACCTGGATCACGGGCCAATCATTTTGCAAAAGACCGTGCCTGTGCTGGATGGAGATGACGTGCATTCGTTGTCAGCCAGGATTTTGGAGCAGGAGCACACAGCGTATTCTGAGGCGATTGGCCTGTTGCTCTCCGGCGAGGTGGAGATTCAGGGAAGAACAATCGTGCGCAAACACGCACGCGCGGAGGGCAAGTAGATGCTGAGCGTAAAACTCCTGTCTACCTCCGCCAAAGCGCCCACCGTTGCTCATCCAGGAGAAGACCTGGGCTATGACATTTACTCCGCTGAAACCGTAGCGCTGGAAGGACGCGGCCACGCGATTGTCTCCACAGGAGTAGCCATTGAATGCACGTCACCGGCGGGCGAGCCGATGGGGGCTTTGCTGCGCGATAAATCGTCCATGGCGGCCCGGCGGCTGGTGCTGACTGGTGGAGTGATTGATGCGGGCTATCGCGGCGAGATCAAAGTCCTGATGGAAAATTTGAGCGACTTGCCGGCGACCATCCAGGCCGGAGACAAGATTGCTAACCTCATTCCATATCCGGTGCTGACCGGCGAGGTTCAGGTGGTGGACGATCTCAATGAATCAAGCCGCAAGGCCGGTGGCTTTGGGTCGAGCGGAAGATAGTTTTTGAAATCCCGAGCGCAGCGAGAAATCCCTATGCCGAAGATTTTGGCACGAGCAGACAGTACAGTACTACTCGATTGCAAATTGAGCTTGTTTTGCGGCGTTGCACTGGGACGCGATAGAAACGTGATATTCCCATAGGCTTTAACGTTGCGATAGGGGTCCCTCTGCCGCTGCGCGGCATTCGGGATTTCAGAAAGTCTTTCTCTATAATCATTTCCTGATGACAAACTTTGCTCCAGTAGAAGAACAACTGGCTTATATAAAGAAGGGCGCGGCGGAGATTATTCACGAGCGCGAGTTGCGCGAGCGTCTTGAGAACTCGCTGAAGACCGGCAAACCGATGCGCGTGAAAGCCGGCTTTGATCCCACCGCGCCGGACCTTCACGTCGGTCACACCGTACTCATCCGCAAGCTCAAGCACTTTCAAGACCTGGGTCACACGGTGATCTTCCTGATCGGTGATTTTACCGGGATGATTGGCGACCCCACGGGCCGCTCAGTCACACGGCCACCGCTGACTCGCGCCGATATTGACCGCAACGCAGAGACCTACAAATCTCAGGTCTTTAAAATCCTTGATCCGCAGAAAACTGTGGTCGATTTCAATTCGCGCTGGTTTTCCAGGCTCACACCGGAAGATTTTGTGCGGCTTACCGCAAAATTTACGGTTTCACAAATGCTCGAGCGCGAGGACTTTCATAAGCGCTTCCAGGAAGAAAAGCCTATCGCCATGCATGAACTGCTGTATCCCATTTGCCAGGGATACGACTCTGTGGCGCTCGAGGCCGATGTGGAACTGGGCGGCACTGACCAGAAATTCAACCTGCTGATGGGTCGCGTGCTGCAAAAGGATTTTGGCCAGCCATCACAGATCATTTTGACCATGCCGATACTGGAAGGCACCGATGGCGTACAAAAAATGTCGAAGTCCTACGGGAATTACATCGGCATCAATGAGCCGCCGCAGGAAATTTATGGCAAGGTCATGTCGGTGTCGGATGACCTGATGTGGCGCTACTACGAACTGCTTACCGACGTTAAAGTGCCTGAAATTGAGCGAATGAAGGCCGATGCGGCAGCTGGCACGCAACACCCGATGCAGTTGAAGAAAGCGCTGGCGCGCAGGATTGTACAGGACTTTCACGGTGAACAAGCCGCCGGTGCAGCTGATGAAAATTGGGCAAGACAGTTTCAGAAGGATGAAGTACCGGAGGATGTGGAAGTCTCGCGTATTCATTTTTCGCAAGTTTATGTAAAAGAAACGGAAGCTCTTGCGGGTCCCAAGCTGCCTTATTACCCTCTATTCGATTTTAACGAAGTTCTCCCAGGGAGTTTCATCCCCTTACTTCGGTTGGATAAGATCATTTCAGCAGTGAACTTGGCAAGCTCGAATTCCGAAGCGTCTCGCAAGCTAAAGGAGCGAGCCGTTCGTATTGATGGAAGCGTAGTTGTTGTTAATCAGATTGCTACTCCGGTCCCCAGTAAAGAATTTGCGTTGAATGTGGGAAGACATTGGCGAAAAATCCAAATTATTAAATGATCGTGGACCGCAGGCGCCCTCGCCTGCGTCCCAAAAACCTTTCAGCGCAGCCGGGGGGCGGCTGCGGTCCACAATTCAAGAGAACAGGAGGAATTCGGTAATGAGTACATACTATCGGAGGAACCTTCCTCACATCGAAAAAAATGGTGCTTCATATTTCGTCAACTTTAGCACGCGCAACGACTTCGGACTTCCTGAGGAAGCGAGAACGCTGGTTTTTCAACATTGTCTATTTGAAAATGGCCGTAAAGTTCACATGCACGCGTTCGTCGTGATGCCCACCCATGTCCACATGCTTTTTACGCCTATGGAAAGGGAAATGGGAGAGCCATATTCGCTTGCTGAAATCATGGAAAGAATTAAAGGTGTATCCAGTCACAGCGTGAATAAACTGCTTGGTCGCAAGGGATCGGTCTGGGAGGCCGAATCATTTGACCGTATTATTCGATCGGATGCCGATTTCGAATACCGCATGCTTTACATCGTGCAGAATCCTATCGCTGCTGGTCTAGCGAAAGGGCCAGATGATTATCGATGGGCATGGCGAGAATCATCGCAGCCGAGGGTGGCTGCCGTCCACGAGTCTTCTTCTCTTTCTTCCTCCTCCTCATGATCGCAGCCGCGCTGCTTCACCCAGACGTGTCGTCCAAGGTAGTCGATCGCTTCAAAAGCAGCGGCATTGAAATACGCATTCAAGAAAGTCTCGAGAATCATGCGGCTATATCTGCGGCGCTGGTCTTCGGCGGTGATGGCACGGTCCATCGACACCTTCCTCAACTCCATCAGCAGAAAACACCCATGCTGGTGGTACCGACCGGAAGCGGCAATGATTTTGCCAGGGCCTTGGGGATCCGCAAGGTAGATACCGCGCTGCGAGCTTGGAAGCAGTTTTGCTCGGATGGGAAGAATGTTAGAAACATTGATCTGGGCATGATTCGTGCTGGCGGAAAAGAAACACTCTTCTGCTGCGTTGCAGGAGTGGGAATGGACGCGGAGGCTAACGCCCGCGCCAATCGAATGCCGGCCTGGCTGAAAGGCCGCGGTGGATACGTGCTGGCGGCATTGCAATCGTTGATAGCGTTCAAGCCTGCGGAGATGAGCATCGCCGTGCCTGGAAGGGAAATACTGCGGTCGACGTTCTTTATTGCGATAGGGAACGCACGAAGCTATGGCGGCGGAATGAAAGTAACACCACAAGCCACGCTCGATGACGGATTACTGGATATTTGCCTGGTCAGCAAAATGAACAAGCTCAAGCTGATGTGCTGGGTACCAACGATTTTTTTCGGCGAACACCTGCGGCTGAAACAAGTGGAATACTTTCAGGCGAAACAGATACGAATCGAAGCAGAGCGAGAGTTGGATCTCTATGCTGATGGCGATTACGTCGGCGAAACACCGGTAAAGATCGAGGTCCTTCCAAGGGCGTTGCGGGTCATAGGTCCGGTCTAGCACTCCGTCGAGGGGTGGAGCCTGACTAAGTTTCATGTTCCTGAACCCACTCAGATGGAAATGGCCCTGAAAGTGTGTATCTCGCTGTAAGTAAAACGGTTCTTGACGCGGAAGCCTATTTCAGGTGGAATAAATCCATGACCAAAGCCGATTTAATTGAAGAGGTTTCACGCTTGGCGGAACTGACACGCAAAGACAGCGAAATCATCGTGGAAACGATTTTTGACAGCGTTGTCCGATCCTTGCGCTCCGGCGACAAGATCGAAATCCGCGGCTTTGGCAGTTTCCGTACCCGGCAGCGCAAGCCCCGCGTTGGCCGCAACCCCAAGACGGGTGCGCGTGTGGAAGTACCGGCAAAGAAAATCCCTTACTTCAAGCCCAGCAAAGAGCTGAAAGACGTGATTAATCACGGAAAGCCGGGAGAAGCACCAGCCACGGCTCCGGCTGCCGAAGGCCCAGCCTCATAGGGGCGCGTTAATCGCCAGGCGAAACTTCCCCTCAATGCGGGACAGAACTTTAATTCCGGAACTTCCGGAACCAGAAACCAATTCCTCCACTCACCAACCCCAATAATCCCAACAGCGGCAAGAACGTTGCTGTCGCTGGTAAGCGGCGGCTGCCTTGAGCATCATTGGACTGCGGGTTTTGGTTGATCTGCGGCGTGGTGGAATTTTCTGCCTGAGTATCAGCAGCACCAGTCTGGTTCTGGCCTGATGGGGCAGCCGGACTCGACGCGCCACTTTGTCCCTGGCTGGCAGATGCGTTCGCCTCTGTATTTTGCTGACTTGGCTGTGTCGCGGCTGGTGGAGCGCCAGCTTGAACTCCAGCGTTCTGTGCCTCTCCACCGTGCTCCGCCACGCCGTGGTCCAGAGTAGGCATGTTTTTGGCCAGGGTTACGCCATTTTTGTTGTTCAACATGCTCTTCACGTCTTCGTTGTCCAGGACTCGTGCGTTCCGCGTGCCTTTTTCGGATTTGTAGCGGATTGCAACCTCTGCAACGCCTATTGTGCTCGGAGCCGAAGCATCAGACGGCCCACCCACGAAAGCGGAAGGTCCCAGATCATTCGCCGCCGTTGGATTCGTTACTGCCGGCACGACCGGTGCGACAACAATCGTCGCAGGGATGGTCGGAGCGACTGTCGTGACCCCACTATTCGAGTCGTTAGCAACTGTCCCGTTGTTCTCGATGCTAATACCTGCGCGACCGGCGTCGCTGATGCCAGCGGTCGGGGCCGGACTGGGGAAGCTGGTGATAGGGGTCACCAGTAACGGACCGCCCCACGGCCCATTCGCGGGCACAGTCGTTGTAGTTGTTTGGCCGTATCCGAAGATAGCCGAAGACACTGTTAGCGCAGCAATGAGAAGAATTCCGCGCTGCATAAATCACCCCTGACTTGTTCCTGAACATTGGATTACTCAAAGGTAAACAGGGGATGCCCGGAGGTTTATCATACGTGTGTATGACTTCAGCTTCCAACGAATCGCGCATACAGGCTGCGCGCGACGGCGGTGTCGCTGGTTCCCTTGATGATGGCCCGGCCGTCTGGAAAAAGGGTCATCTCATAAGGATCACGCCAGAACTTCAGCACGAAAGCATTGTGCTTGACATTGCCGTGTGTCCCCAGCCGAGCCGACATCTCAGCAAAATCCACGGGCCGATGGCGCTCATGGATTTGCACGGAGTTCCTGCCGCACAAGGTAATTTGCGGCCTGCGCTCGCCTGCCAGATAGACAAATTCCCGCTTTTCGCAAGTTTGGCAGCCGGGACGTGGCCGGGAAGCAGCAATCTCAGCCTGCTCATTGTTCCAAACGTCGAAGGAGAGTAAAGTCCGCCTGAGCTTGTCTTGTGCGCCCACCAAAAATTTGATAGCTTCGGTTGCCTGGATCGACCCAATAAGGTTCACCGCGCTGTTTAGAATTCCAGCTGTGTCACACGTTTCGATGGCGCCTTCCGGAGGGGCGGGAAACATACACGCCAGGCAGGCCGTTTCTCCGGGAATAACGTTCATGGTCACAGCATAGGCAGCCACGGCGGCGGCGTAAATCCAAGGTTTGCCATATTTTACGGCAAAATCGTTAATGAGGTAACGCGTCTCAAAGTTGTCGGTTGCGTCGAGGATCAAATCGGCGTCACCGAGAAGCGACTCGATGTTTTCCGGAGTGAGATCCGCCACCACCGGCGTGGTTTGGATCTCGGAATTGAAAGTGGCGATCTTGCGCCCGGCGGCTATCGCTTTCGGCACCGACTCAGCCGCGTCGGCTTCATCGAAGAGCGACTGGCGTTGTAGATTGCTCGGTTCTACATAGTCGCGATCAATAATCACCAGCTGCCCTACACCCGCGCGAGCCAGCAGACCACAAACGCAGGCGCCCGTCGCGCCGCAGCCGACGATCGCTACCCGTCCCTGGGTCAGGCGAACCTGCCCTTGCGCGCCGATGCCAGGAAAAAGCACCTGGCGTGAGTATCGATCCTCAAATTTCATGGCACATTTATTATAGGTGTTTGACAGTTAGGGGATTTATGCGTCTGTTGCCGCAGCTTACAATGCTCGGAAAAGCTCGTGCGTGCAACTAAGGTCCAATCTGCCACCATCGAACTATACAAAGCGACTTCCAATTAAGGGGCTTCGATTGCCGCGCTGCCGATCAGTGTGCCTGATGGTCGTGCTATGCCTGGGTTTGTGCGCCACCCAGCTCCCGGGAGCCTCTGCGCCTCAAAGTACCGCACAGACGGGCCAATTGCCTCAAGATGCAGCCACTCCGTTGCACCCGGTGGATCAGGCTGTGGCGCCATCGCCATTACCCACTCCCTCTTCTGCCAACGCGGCCGCTGGATTCCAACTCTCAAGCGGCCTCAATAGTTTGCAGGGACTCAAAGTTGCAATGATTCAGATCAACGGTTCTGGCGTGGACGACGCGGAGAGTTTACTGCCCATCCTGCCACAAAAGATCAACGAGCCATTAGATAAGTACAAAGTCAGGCAATCGGTCCAGGCTCTGTACAACACCGGCCGGTTCGCGGAGATACAGGTAGAAGCCCAGCGCAACCCTCAAGGTGAAGTGGTGTTGGCATTCGATGCCCGCGAGAACTACTTCTTTGGATCCATTCTGGCGGAGGGTTCGTCCGCTCATCCCAGTGACAGCCAACTGGTCAATGCCAGCAAACTCAATCTGGGTGAGCAATATACAGAAGAAAAAATTACCGCCGGCATCGAGGGGATGCAGCGGACGCTCCAGGAGAACGGCTATTATCAGGCCACTATTAAGCCTTTTTATGAGTGGGATTCGCGTAATCAGCAGGTGAAGGTGCAGTTCGTGGTTGATCGCGGCAAGCTTGCGCGAGTAGGGGTGATCAACGTTGGAGGATCGCCCGGCTATAGCGCAGAGGAAGTGAGAAACATAGCCAAGCTGCGGTCCGGAGACAAAGTTTCGGCCGCCCGACGGACCCGCGCACTGCAGCGGCTGCGCAAGCGCTTTCAGAAAAAGGAACGCCTGGAAGCCCAGGTCATCATGACGCAACGTGTCTACCATCCAGAGACCAATCTCCTGGATTACACTTTTGAGATTAACCGCGGACCGGTGGTGGACGTTAAAGTGGAAGGCGCCAAATTACGCCGTGGCCTGGTCAAGAAATTTGTTCCCATCTTCGAAGAGAACGCCGTGGATGACGACCTGCTGAACGAAGGGGCGCGCAACATCCGCGACTATTTTCAGACCAAGGGCTATTTTGATGTGAAGGTTACGTTTGAGCAGAAGCAGGATCCACAAACGGAGAGGCGGACCGTAATCTTCCATATCGAGAGGAACCAGCGGCACAAGCTGGTGGAATTGGCGATCCAGGGCAACCACTATTTCCGCCGCGAAGACCTGCGCGAGCAGATGCTCATACAACCGGCAGGCGGCTTACTGCTATATGGCCTCTTCAGCCAGTCCATCCTGGTGCGGGACGTGCAGTCGATTGAAAATCTTTATCGCAACAATGGCTTTCTGCAAGCCAAAGTCACGCCTGAGGTGCAGGACAATTACGGCAAAGAAGGCCACATACGTGTAGAGCTGACTGTGACCGAAGGTACACAGACGTTGGTGGGAAAGCTCATCATTGAAGGCAACCAAGCGCTTCCCGAGGGCCAGATTCGCGGCCTAATCACTGCTTCAGAAGGCCAGCCGTACTCTGACTCAATGGTGATCGCCGATCAGTCGGTAATTCTGGACGAATATTACAATCTTGGATTTCCCAAGGTTAAATTTGAATACACCACACAACCTCAGCCAGATAATCCCAACAAGATTGACGTGAGCTATAAGATCGAAGAAGGCCCCCAGGTCTTTGTCGATAAGGTGTTGATTTCCGGGCTGAACTATACTCGGCCATTTGTTGTGGAACGTGAAGTCAAAATCGGTACTGGCGACCGAATGAGCCAGAGCCAGATGCTGGATTCCCAGCGCCGTCTTTACGACATGGGCATTTTCAATGAAGTGGGCGTGGCTGTGCAGAATCCCGAAGGCGATGCTACCAGCAAGAAAGTAAACTTCCAGCTCTCCGAAGCGCGACGATACACTTTCAACTACGGCTTGGGATTTGAGGTACAGACCGGACAGCCCGCCGGCAGCACGAATCCTCAGGGAGACACCGGCGTGAGCGCGCGCGTATCGTTTGACGTAACGCGCCTCAATTTTCGCGGACGCGACCATACCATCACACTCAAGACCCGTTATGGCAATCTGGAAAAGCTGGCACTTATAGGCTACGGCGCGCCGCGGCTTTTTGATTCAAGAAAACTTACGCTCGATTTCACGGCCTTCTATCAGCAGACTAACGACGTGACTACGTTCACCTCAAAACGTCTGGAGGGGTCGGCCGCCATCAAGCAAGAGCTGAACCGCGCCACAACGCTTCTGTACCGCCTCATTTACCGGCGCGTCAGCACCACCAATCTGGTCATTGATCCCAACCTTGTGCCGCTGTTTTCTCAGCCTGTGCGGGTGGGCATGCCGGATTTCAGCTATGTGCGCGATACTCGCGACAATCCCATTGAATCGCTCAAGGGAACGTTTAACACGTTTGATCTGGGTGTCGCCTCCGGGATATTCGGCTCTCAGACCAACTTCACCCGGGTGGTGGTACAGAACACGAGCTACTACCAATTTCACAAGCGACGCTGGGTTTTTGCCCGTTCCACGCGCATTGGCGTGGAAGAACCATTTGCCTCCACAGATTTCGCCCCTCTGCCGGAACGCTTCTTCGCCGGTGGAAGCACGTCACACCGCGGCTTTGGGATCAATCAGGCTGGTCCGCGCGACCTGACCAGCGGATTTCCCCTGGGTGGCGAGGCGCTCTTCCTCAATAACCTTGAATTGCGCACGCCTTCGTTGCCATTTCCGTTTGTCGGCAACAATCTGAGCGCGGTGGTGTTTCATGATATGGGGAATGTCTTTTCCACAGCCGGAGATATGGCCAACAGCATTCTTAAGTTTTCCCAGCCCAACCGAAGCCTCTGTTTGAATCCAGCCTCTGGCAGCTGTAACTTCAATTATGTCTCACACGCAGTAGGCGCCGGTGCACGTTACCGCACGCCAATCGGTCCGGTGAGTTTTGACGTGGGCTACAACTTGAACCCGCCGGCCTTTCCCATCTCTGCACCTCCCCCGCCGGCGGTCCCTTCATTCCAGGTGCTAAAGCATTTCAATTTCTTTTTCAATATTGGACAGACTTTCTGATGAGAGCGCGCCTCCACTTCGTAATGGTTCTGCTGCTTGCCGGACTCGGCCAGGCGCAGGTTGTCGACCGTATGGTGGCGGTGGTGAACAAGCGCGTGGTTCTGGAAAGCGAACTGGATCAAGCCACCCGTGTGGAATTTCTCCTGCAAGCCAAGCCCATCCAGAGTCTTACCCAGGCGGATCGGTCCGCAGTGCTTGAGCGTTTGATTGACCGCTCGTTGCTGGACCAGCAGATTGTGAACCCGGCCATGCTTGATCCTGCTCCGGAGGAACTGGCGGCAAAAATAAAAGAAATTCGAGATAGCATGCCTGGCGCCGCGACGAATGACCGCTGGAACGCCATTCTTTCCGGGTACGGCCTGACGCAACAGGACGTGGAGGAGCAATTAACTTCACAATTCCGCATACTTCGCTTCATTGACCTGCGCTTTCGTGGGTTAGTGCGGGTGGATAAAGGAGCGATTGCTGCCTATTATCAAGAGCGTTTTTTGCCTGAGGTGCGCAAGCGACACGCTTCGGAGCCGAAGCTCTCAGAAGTGTCAAACAAGATTGAGCAGATACTTGCGGAGCAGCGCATCGACGAGCTTTTGAACAATTGGCTGAAGACCTTGCGTGCCCAGGCCCACATCGAGCGGATGCTGCCCGCTGCAGCGACTGCGAGTGCCGGGACCGCGCCATGAGCAGCAAAACCGACGTAAATATTGCGCCGCCTCCTACTCCAACGAAGAAACGCAAATTACGGCGATTCCTCGTCCTTGCGGGCTTGGCGCTTGCCGTTCTTCTGGTTGGCCTGTTGTTTTACCTGAACAGTGGTTCTTTCCGTGAGACTGTCCGGCAAAGAGTGATCTCTGAGTTGCGGCAGATGACCGGCGGCAAGGTCGACGTTGAATCGTTTACCTGGAACCTTTCCACGCTTCATTTTGAGGCGCTCAACGTCACTATTCACGGCCGCGAGGCTGCCGGCGAAGTTCCTTACGCGCACGCTGACCGCATCGGGGTTGACGTGAAGATCGTGTCATTCTTTTCGCGTAAGATATCGCTCGAAAACCTAGACATTGATCGTTTTGTGCTGCACCTGATGGTCTATCCCGACGGCACTACCAACCAGCCTCCTCCTCTGCTGCCCGGCGCCACCACTAATGAAGCACCAACGCAGAATCTCTTCGATCTCGCAGTGAGACAAATTACCGTGCGGCAGGGCACGCTTATGCTCGACCAGGAGAAAATCCCGTTCGATCTCAATGGCAAAGATGTCTCTATGGGCATGAACTACATTGCCAGCAAAAAGGCGTATGACGGCCACCTCGATCTCACGCCGCTGACGATCGCATACAGGGATGCGGCGCCAATGCAGGCGGAAGTGCATATTGGTTTTCTTCTGCGCACTGGTGAAACGGAAATCAAGTCGTTCAAACTCTCCACGGGGAACTCCAAACTCGAGGCGAGCGGCACCCTCCGCAACTACGCAAACCCGGAACTAACGCTGCAGTACGAGGCGTCATTGGATCTGGCTCAGGTTGGGAGCACTGCAAAGGTGAAGCAGCTTCGCGCCGGGCGGGTCGATGTGAAGGGCGCAGGGAATTATCGGAACCATAACTATTCTTCGCAGGGAAACCTGAGCGTCCGCAACCTGGAATGGCATGATCCGACCGCGCGCATCTCCAGCTTAGATGGGTCCTCGCCATACTCGGTAACACAGGACAAAATCGTTCTCTCGCGGGTGATTGCGCACGTGTTCGGGGGCATGGTGCAAGGGGATGCGCAAATTACGAACTGGAACTCTTCACCGACACCGGGACAGAAAGCTTTGCCACAGCAGGGCATAACACGGCTTCATCTTGTCGGAGTTCAGATCAGCAAGGTTGCGGCGGCTATTTCCAGTGCCAAAATGCCATTGGATAAGATTGACCTGACCGGGAACATTTCCGGCGACATCAATTCGAAGTGGACCGGCTCTCTTGAGCGCGCAACCTCATCATTGAAGCTAGAAGTATCTCCGCCGGCAGCGCCATCCATCAAGGAAGTTCCCGTTACTGCGCAACTGCAGGCGACATACCGCGGCGATGTCCGCACCCTGGATGTAGCCGGGCTTACCCTGGCGACGCGCGCGATTCGCCTAAATGCTACCGGAGCGCTGGGTTCGGAAAAGGCCCAGGCCCATGTTTCTCTCAACGCGACAGACTTGCGTGAATTGCAGCCCGCGCTTGATGCTCTTGATCCGGGAACGCGTATTCCGGTCACGCTGGAAGGCCGATCGTCATTCAATGGAGTGGTTTTCGGCAAACTGGACGCACTCTCTGCCCGCGGACACCTGGAGCTGGAAAAATTTGATACTGAGTTCCACCTGGCTAGCCAGCCTAAGGGCCAGCAAAGCAAGCCTCCTCGGATACATTGGGACGCACTTTCAGCCGAACTGACATACACGCCTTCTCTTCTATCGCTGCAACGCGGCGCTTTGCGCCGCGGCACCGCCCAATTGGGCTTTTCCGCCAGTACAACGTTGCACCACGGTGACTTCGACGAAAATACAAGCCAATTCAATGTCACTCTTCATGTCCAGAATGAAAATGTGGCAGACATGCAGGCACTTGCCGGGACAAGTTATCAATTGACCGGCGTGGCTAACGTTGACGTCCAGGCCACGGGCACGTTGCGAAATCTGCATGGCGGCGGCAAGTTGCAAATCAACAGGCTGATGGTATTCGGAGAACCTTTTAAGACCTTTTCCAGCGATGTGAGCCTCAACGGCAGCGAAGCGCGGTTGGAAAACATCCAACTCGCGCACAACGGCGCGCGTTTTACCGGGTTGGTGGCTTACAATCTGCAGAACAGGAATTATCGTTTCGATCTTACCGGCGCCAATATTGAGTTAGGCAACTTTCAGCGCTTTGATCTGCCGCGCCTCTCCGTCCAGGGCCAGGCCGGTTTTCACCTGACTGGCTCTGGCACCGAGGACACCCCGGTAATCAATGGAGAGATCGATCTCCGGAATATTGTGCTGAACCGTGAAACAGTGGGCAGCCTGACCGTTCTGGCGGAGACGCATAGCGAAGACGTGCAGCTGCGCGGGCGCTCGAATTTTGAAAATGCGGAGCTGAATGTTGATGGAGCAGTCCATCTTCGCGGTGAGTGGCCGGGTCAGATAATCGTGAAGTTCTCCCATCTCGATTTCGATCCTTTGATTCGCGCTTATTTTCAAGGACAGATCACGGGGCATTCTTCCATTGCTGGTTCTATTGATATTCACGGTCCCATGAAGCGGCCGCGCAGCCTGGTGGTCACCGGCAATGTCACTCAGCTCTCAGCCGACGTGGAGAACGTGAAGTTGCAAAACGACGGCCCCATTCATTTCGGCCTGGAAAATGAATCGTTGAAGGTAGATGAATTTCATCTGACAGGGACAGAGACAGACCTTTTGGCAAGAGGCACGGTGCAACTCACGGGCGAACACATGCTTGACCTACGCTCACGGGGGCGCTTCAACCTGAAGCTGTTGCAGGCGTTTAATCCGAACCTGGTGGCAAATGGACCTGCCACCTTTACAGTCAATGTCGACGGTAACTCAGGGCGTCCCCAGATGAGCGGAAGACTAGAGCTGAAAGACGCATCTGTCTCTTTGCTCGACCTGCCTAACGGGCTTAGCCACATCAGCGGGTCTCTGGTATTTGCCCAGGACCGCATGCAGATTGAGAAGCTAACGGCACATACCGGCGGCGGGGAACTGAATGTGGGCGGATTCCTTGCCTACCGCAATGGACTCTACTTTGATCTGACGGCGACTGGCACAGACATACGCCTGCGTTATCCGCCGGGCGTTAGTTCCTCGGCCGATGCTACGTTGCGCTACACCGGTTCGGCAAAAAGCTCTCTTTTATCTGGCGACATTCTGGTCACGCGTTTTGGCATGAATCCGCACTTCGACTTCGCCAACTACCTGGCACAGAGCAAGAAAGCGCCGATGATTTCTACGCTAAATCCATTTCTGGACAATATGCGTCTCGATCTGCACATTACTTCCACGCCGGAGTTGCGAGTGGAAACTTCTCTAGCCAAGCTTTCCGGCGATCTCGACTTACATGTTCGCGGAACTGCGGCGCGCCCTGGCATTGTGGGAAGGGTAAACATTGCCGAAGGCGATGTCTTTTTTAACGGTACAAAGTACAGGCTCGAACGCGGTGACATTACTTTCAGCAACCCGCTTACCATTGAGCCTGTTATCAATCTTGATATGTCTGCCCGAGTACAGGGCTATGACGTGACTATCGGATTGCATGGACAGGCGATCGGCGGCAAAGGACTCAGCATGACTTACCGATCCGATCCGCCGTTGGCCAATTCTGACATCATCGCGCTGCTGGCCTTTGGACGTACGCGCGGGCAGGGCGTGTATAACGCGAGCCAGCCCGGCGTGAGCACGAGCGATACGGCCTCGGCTTCAAATGCCATCCTGGGAGAAGCGCTTAATGCTACATTCAGTGACCGTGTACAGCGGCTCTTCGGCGCCAGCCGGGTAAAAATTGATCCACAATTTATCGGCTCGGAAAACAATCCCAGCGCGCGCGTCACGATTGAACAGCAGATCAGCAATGACATAACGTTTACCTACGTCACCAGCCTTACGCAGTCTGCTGAGACGGTGATTCAGGTGGAATACAATATCGATAAGAACGTGTCGATTGTAGCTGTTCGAGACCAGAACGGAGTCCTGGGTTTTGACATCCACATACGCAAGCGGAAAAAGTGACGCATGAGCGGAAATGGAACGCAACCGTTCGCGGCGGAGCGCTGCTCCATGGTGGAAAGCCAGCTGCGCCAGCGCGGCATTCGCGACGAGCGGCTGCTCGCGGCCATGAACAAAGTTCCACGGCATGAATTCGTCAATCAGCAGAATTGGAATGAAGCTTATGCCGACCATCCCATACCCATTGCTGAACAGCAGACAACTTCTCAGCCTTACATGATTGCCGCTATGATCCAGGCGGCGCAGATCAAGCCTGAAGACCGCGTCCTGGAAATTGGGGCCGGCTCGGGATACCAGACTGCTCTCCTTGCGGAAATGGCCGGCCAGGTCTTTGCCGTGGAGCGATACGTATCACTCGCCGAGGCAGCCCAGAAGACCCTGGAGCGGCTGGGATACCGCAATGCCAAAATCTTCACCGGTGACGGATCACTGGGACTCCCCGAAGCCGCTCCGTTCGATGCCATTATTGTTTCTGCGGCGGCTCCACGCGTCCCGCCGGCACTGGCGGAGCAGCTTGCCCTTGGCGGACGCCTGCTGATTCCGATTGGAGAATCTGAGCAACAACTTTTGCAACTTGTCCGGCGACACGCAGACGGAACCACCAGTGTGCGCACGCTCGAAGGCTGCCGCTTTGTTCCGTTAATCGGCGAACAGGGCTTCGCGGCGTAGCTTTTCCGAAGTCTCGAGCGAAGCGAGAGATCCCTATAGTCACCCGGATTCAGGAAACGAGAAGATCGAATTGCTGAGATTAACTTCCGGGAGGAGAAGTTTGGTATCCAGCTCCTTAAACTTGACAACATCGGTAGCGATCCCTCGCTTCGCTCGGGATTTCAGAATAAAATAATCTGTGCCTCTCCTCACCAACATTCAAACCACGCTGGAGATGATCAAGTGGGAGCATTCCATTTTTGCTCTGCCATTTGCGCTGTGTGCAGCCATGCTTGCCGCCGGCGGCATGCCCACTGGCGCCAAGCTGGGTTGGATCGTCCTGTGCATGGTCTCAGCCCGCTCCGCAGCCATGGCGTTCAACCGCATTGCTGATGCTCAAATTGATGCGGCCAATCCCCGCACAGCCATGCGTGCCATTCCCGCCGGCACGCTTTCACAGAGGTTTGCGACGGTTTTTGTCGCAGTGGCTTGTCTGCTTTTTATTCTTGGGGCGGCTGAACTCAATCGCGCTACGCTGTATCTTTCTCCCTTAGCGCTGGCCGTGGTGCTGCTTTATTCCTACACCAAAAGATTCACGCGCTGGTCGCACCTGGTGTTGGGCTTCGCCCTGGGCATTGCACCGGCCGCTGCATGGATCGCGGTGCGCGGCTCGCTTGATCCTCGCATTTTGTTGCTTACGGCAGCCGTCACTTTCTGGGTGGGGGGCTTTGACGTTCTTTATGCCTGCCAGGACATCGAATTCGACCGTGCCAATTCGCTGAATTCCGTTCCGCAGGCGATGGGCGTTCCCAAAGCTCTCATAGTCGCGCGAAGCCTGCATCTGCTCATGCTCGTTTTGCTGATGGCGCTGGTTCTGGTGTTTGGGCTCGGAAAGCTGGCAATCATCGGAGTAATTGTAGTGGCCGCTCTTCTGGCTTACGAACACTCGCTCGTTGCGTCTGACGACCTCAGTAAATTGAATGCTGCCTTTTTCACTATGAACGGCGTGATTGCCGTGGTGTTTTTCATGTTTGTGGCGGCCGATCTGCTGCTAAGAGTTCCAAGGCCGTGATACGCTGACTGCGCATGCGCGACCCTGTAGAACTGGAAATCTTCAAGAGCCTGTTTCACTCCATTGCGGAGGAAATGGGAGCGGCACTGCGCCGCACGGCGTTTTCCCCAAATATCAAAGAACGTCGCGACTATTCGTGCGCGGTGTTTGACGGGGCGGGCGAAGTCGTCGCCATGGGCGATCATATGCCGGTGCATTTAGGGTCAATGCCCATGTCCGTCCGCGCAGCGGTGGAGACACTCACGCTCACCCCCGGCGATGTAGCAATCCTGAACGATCCCTTCTGTGGCGGTACGCATCTGCCGGATATCACGCTGGTTGCACCGGTCTTTTTAGGCGGCAAGAGCAAGCGCGCGAAGCCAGCATTTTATGTTGCGTCGAGAGCACACCATGCCGATGTGGGCGGAACTTACGCAGGTTCCATGGGAATCTGCCGCGAGATATATCAGGAAGGCATCCGCATTCCTCCCATCAAGCTGATTGGCGGGGGCAAGTTGCAGGATGATGTTTTCCGCCTTCTGCTCAGCAATGTCCGTACTCCGGAAGAACGTGAAGGTGATTTGAACGCGCAGATAGCCGCTTGCCACACTGGCAGCGCGCGCCTTCTGGAGATCACCGAGCGTTATGGGCTGGCGCGTGTGCAGCGCGTGATGGATGAACTGCAGGATTATTCAGAAAAGCTGATGCGGGCATTTCTCAGCAAAGTGCCGCATGGACGCTATGAAGCCGAAGACTTTCTCGATGATGACGGCGCCGGTTCGGGGCCTGTCCGCATCGCCGTAGCGCTCACGTTTCAAGCGGCCTCAGCAGGCAAGCCGCTGGTGACGGTGGACTTCACCGGCAGCTCACCGCAAGTAGCCGGCAGCATCAATGCCGTTGACGCGATTACTTTCTCCGCATGCTTTTATGTCTTCCGCTGCCTGTTGCAGGAAGATGTTCCTGCGGCCGCCGGGTTGATGCGACCGGTGCGGATGATTGCGCCAGCGGGAACAGTGGTGAACGCGCGTCCTCCAGCGGCAGTGGCCGGAGGAAATGTTGAGACTTCACAGCGCATCGTCGACGTGCTATTGCGAGCTCTGGCTAAGGCGATGCCGGACCGCGTGCCTGCCGGTTCTTCCGGCACCATGAATAATTTGACGATCGGCGGGATCGACAAACGCACGGGCGAGTCTTTTGCCTACTACGAAACGATTGCCGGCGGCATGGGAGCACGTTCTAACCGGGCCGGGGTGAGCGGCGTACATACACACATGACGAACTCGCTCAATACGCCGGCAGAGGCGCTGGAGTACGCGTATCCCTTGCGGGTCACGGAATATTCTTTACGGAAGAGCAGCGGCGGAGCGGGCAAGTTCCGTGGCGGGGACGGCATAGTGCGAGAAGTGGAGTTGCTTGCCGATTCTGAAGTAACGCTTCTGGCGGATCGTCGCAACCGCGGGCCATACGGATTACAAGGCGGTTCAGACGGCGCTGCTGGGCGAACCGAAGTGATCCACCATGACGGCACGGCAGAAACACTCCCGGGAAAAACCAGCGTGCGCCTCAAGAAAGGCGATAAGGTTCGTATTGAGTCGCCAGGTGGCGGCGGCTGGGGTCCCCAAACGTAATTGCGAAGCGCTATTGCTGTGGGGTCGGCGTAGGTCTTGCCTGATCTTTCTTCTTTCTGTTTAGCACCTGTCCCAGAACATCACCCAGGTTGGGAGCAGGAGTTGGCGTAGCTTGCGGCTGCTGACCCTGATTACTGCCAACCGCCGGGTTAGCGGGCTGGTTCTGTTGCGGTTGCTTCCCGCCGATTGCGTCCAGAATTCCGCCAATGCCACCCTTCTGCTGGTTGGCTCCGCTGGCAGGTCCATTCTGGTTCTTGTTGCCTAGAACCGCGCCAAGAATGCCCGTGGTCAGCTGGCCTGGATTTTTACTGTTCGGCAGCAGGTTATCTAATTTCATCTTTGCAATCTGTTGTACGTCAGGCGCGACCTGAGGATGCTGAAACGTGCCGGTAATAATTACTGGCAATACGAGTTCGCCCTGATTATTGGCGAGCGCCGTGTTCATGAATCCGCCGACTTGCGTGCCGCCCATCTGCTGGCTGATTGCTTTGTTCAAAACGGCGGTCACGTGCAGGTTGAGCGACTGGTCGGCCAGATTTATCAGTCCGGCGGCTGCCAGGGTTCCGCCATCAATCACGGCTTTCAGGTTATTCGTTTGGGCAAGACCATTTTTCACGTCAAAATTCCCCGTGAGCTGGACGAGGTCAGTAAAATTCTTGGGCGGGCCAAAACCGTTGCCCACGAATTTTCCCACCGATGCCAATTCGTGCAGTAGATCAAGATTCATCAGCTTGCCATTGCTTAGATCGATGGCCATGTTGCCATTCAAGCTGCGCGCTATGCTGGTGGACGAGGAAGAACTGAAGCTGGCATTCACATTCGAGGCCAGCATTCCGTAAATGGTCTGCTTCACGTCAGAAACAGATGAAATCAGTTTGTTGGCATCCACCTTTTCAGTTTTCAAATTCACGGCATACACGGGCTGCGCCGGACGCATGTCAATGGTGACGGCGCCAACTTCTTTTCCGCCGTAAACGTCTGCCGTAACGGGATTCATTTTGATCAAGCCGTGATCGAGTGTCACGTTCGCATGGGCATTGTTCAAAAGCAGATCGTCATACTGAATCACACCAATTGTGACGGTGCCGCCACCGGTCATTTTTGTGAGGAGGCTTGGCTCGCCCTTGGTTTGAGCGTTTGCTTCCGGGACCAGTCGCCAGAAGGTTCCCGCGCGTTTGGCCGGTTGCGCCGGAGTGGCGGCAAAGATCTGCTGAAGTTCCGCTACGTTCACTTTGTCTGCGTTCAGAGCGAACTGGACTTGAGGCGCTTCGAAGTTTTTAAGCGTAAGAGCGCCGCCGGCATTGGTCTGTCCTAGAGTTATGGCCAGGTTTTGCAGCGAAGCTGAGTTCTGGCTGAAGCGGATGTCGGAATTCTTGATCTGAAGGGGTTTCGTCAGCGATGGCATCTTGAGGGTGGCATTGCTGATTTTGCCTGTGCCATCAAAGTTCAGCGCAGACATGTTTTTCGTCGGTCCCTGCGCCTTGACGTCCAAAGCAAGTGTCCCGTCACCGGACATGCCGTCCACGGCGGATACGCCCGCTGCTTTGGCAATGTTGATGATTTCGCCTATCCGTGCGTTCGGTGCACGAAGGGTGGCGCTGATTGAGCTGTTCGGTCCGCTGTACTGTGAGAGCGCAAAGCTGACGTTGACGGTGGTTGAACCGGTAGTCGCAGCGAATTCATTGGAACGCACGGTGTCCGGCGTGAGAGTCAGAGCGATTTCATTGACCTTGACTGGCTGCGGGATTTCTTTGCCGCTGATGTCGAGGTTGCGGGCGGAAAGCTGTCCATTGAGAACCGGCTTGTCCATGGCCCCGCGTGCCTGGATATCAGCGTTAATCTGGCCTTTTACATCCACGTCCTTACCGAATGCCACTCCAAAAGCCGATGCCAGACGCGCCGCTTCCGCAATGGAGGCGTTGGAGGCGGTGAGTTTGAGATCGATCTGCGACGGAGTTGGCTTGGTGTTGATCATGCCGGCAAGAGAGATTGGCGTGGTCCCCAGCTTGAGATCACCTTTGTGAATCTGGATTACGTCGCTGGCTAGATCGTCGGCAATATCGTAATCGAGAGCGATGGGATAGCCGACATCTACATTGTGAATGTGCGCTTTCTCCACCTTGATCGTTCCATTGGAAGCCAGCTTACCCCCGGAATTTTTTACTTTGGCATCGCCCGTGATGACGGCATCAATTCCGTTGAGGGATTGCGAGTTCAAGAATTTTTGGACTGCCCCAGTGGATACCTGATCAAGCCGCAAGGTGCCGTCAAACGGAGTATTCAGCATGTCGGCTTCCTTAATCGGGCCGCCTTGGCCTTCCAGCCAGATTGCCTGTTTGCCTTCGCCCGGCAGATGTGCCGTGAGCTTCATGCTGAATTGCTGGTCAGGCGCGAAATCATTTACGTTGAGATCAATATGGTCATACACCGCGCGGGATTGATGCTTCTGGAGATCGGTAATTGCAACCTGTCCATCGTTGATGAACAGATTCGCCAGCGTGAGTTGGCCTGCGGGCTGCTTGCCTGCCGGTTGTGTGCCAGTTGGGCCGGTGGTGGTTGTAGGTGCTGATTGCGGCGGAACTTTTTGCGCGGCAGTAGGTTTTGCTTCCTGCCCCAGAGTGGCGAAATTCCAGACACCTTGCGCGTTGCGCACCAGCTCAATGTGCGGATGTACGAGTTCGAGAGAATTGACTTCAAGTTGCTTGCGCAGCAATGGCCAGAACTTGACGCTTACGGCGAGCTTGTCCGCCGTTGCAAACGGACGGCCCGAAGCAAACCGCGGATCCTCAGCGATCGTGGTGTTCTCGACATCGAAAGCTGGCGGGAACAGACGCAGGCCCATGTTGCCCAGTGAGACCTGTCTTCCCAGCCGCTTTTCCAACTGCGACTGAATCTGTCCGTGATACTGATTTACGTCAATCAGGTGCGGCACAATCAGTGCTGCTGCCACCAACAAAACCACGATGACGGCGATCGCTATACCAAGTTTGCGCATTGCTACCTCAGTTGGCGCCGGCTAAGTCCCTCACGGCGCATGTTATTGGATGCGTAGGTTTGCGTGCAAAGTTTGAATCCGAGACGTCGAGGCAAGACCTGGAGCTTTTCGATGAATGACGTCGAGTGTCAAAACGTTTGACGCACGTGCCGATTTCTTGCTAAACTCAAGGTTTCATTGCCACTTATCCCACCGAGAAGGTTCCAAGTGCCAGGTTATACCCGTCGCCAATTGAAAGAAGATAAGTTCGCTCAAACTGCCCAGGGCGCAGCTCAATGGGCCACAGGTCACCGCCAAACGGTGATTTGGGCAGTCGGTCTTGTGTTGGTCGCCGTTTTGTTGACCGCCGGTGTGATTACGTGGCGCAGTCGCCAATCCGATCAGGCTAATACGGAACTATCCGCCGCCATGCGCACGTTTGACGCACAAATTTTGCCCGCAGGCTCACCGCCTCCTGCTGAAGATGCGGGTCCCACGTTCCCCACGATTGCAGATCGCGCGAAAGCGGCGCAAAAGCAGTTTAAGGCGATTGCGGACAAATATTCCACGGTGTCTCCGGGAAGGATTGCCCGTTATATGAGCGGTATTGCATTGATCCAGGCGGGTGACAAGACGGGCGCGGAACAAGAGTTAAAGACAGCGGCCAATTTCAGTGACAAGGATGTGGCTGCCCTGGCCAAGATGGCTCTTGCGGCAACCTATCGAGGAACCAATCGAGCACCAGAAGCCGTAGCGATTTACAAAGACCTTTCAGAGCATCCAACGGTGACGGTGTCAAAGTCTCAGGCGCAGCTGGAACTGGCCGAGATGTACGAAACTACTGATCCTCAGCAGGCAGCTCTGATCTATCAGCAATTGCAAAAAGACGATCCGCGAAGCCCCGCGGCACAGCTCGCATCGCAAAAGCTGGCCAAGTCGAAGTAAACCTTCAGCCATCCAGAACTGAGCAGAGTACAACCAGCGGGAACACAGGACTTCCACCACGTGCGCGGCAACCTTCGCGGTGAATTGGCATCTTTAATAGCAGGCGGCACACAATCTGCTGCCAAATCCACCAGGAGTTTTTAAGCATGAAGTCCTTTTTGGCAGGGTTGGGAATTGGTATTGGTTTGGGGATTCTTTTTGCCCCGATGAGCGGCGAAGAAACACGGGATAATCTTTCACAACGGGCCAGTGACCTGGCGGACTCAGCACGTGATCTGGCTAGCCAGGGTCGCGATAAGGTTCGTACCACGGTTTCTGCGATTCGTGGACAGGCTGACCGTTTTGCCAGCACGGTGCAGGAAGCTACCGGAACTGAAACTCGTAACCTCTAACCTATCAACCTACAAAGTGCGTGAACAGGCGGCGGAGAAAGTCCGCCGCCACGCAACTTCCTTGACACTCTCTCCGTACCCCCTTTATCCTTAGATATTGTCAACGATCGTCAGTCACTGATCGCCGATCGTCCCAGCGTTCCCCCGACAAAACTAGAGCCACTAATTTTCCGGAGCGCCCCTTATGTTTATAAAAGTAAAGGATCTTGAGCTCCGAAATCTGGAATTTGATGAGTCTTTTGCTTCCGGCGCGATTGAGTTGCTGGAAGATCAAGTTCAGACCGCACCCTTGAAGTCGGCCGGACGCGCAGAATTGATTCGCGAAAACCGCGGCGGCCGCAATGTGGTTGAAGACATAAGGCTGGTGGGCAGCTTTTCGACAGAAGTAGAAGTGAAGTGCGCTCGTTGTCTGGATCCAGTGCATAATGCGCTGGCGGAAAAGTTTGACCTGTTATATCGGCCTCTGGGCGTGGACGCGACCCGGGATGAGGTTGCCATCACGGAGGCTGACACGGAAATTGGTTATTATCAGGGTGAGGGACTGCTGCTGGAAGACGTGCTGAAAGAGCAGATCCTATTGGCTTTGCCGGTGAAACAGCTCTGCCGCGCCAATTGCAAAGGGCTATGCCCGCAGTGCGGCAAAAACCTGAATCTGGAAAGCTGCGATTGCGTGGTGGCTATGCCCGACCCGCGATGGTCGGCACTGGAAGATATCCGCAAGAAGTTAGAGCGATAAAAACGAAATGAGCGCATCGGACTTGTGCCGGCGCCAGGAGAAAGGGAACAATGCCAAATCCAAAACGGCGGCACTCAAAAGCACGAACTTCGAGTCGCCGCGCACACGACTTCCTTACGGCCCATTCCGCCTCGGAATGTCCGAACTGCCATGAAAAAAAGATGCCGCATCGCGTGTGCGCAAAATGCGGTTACTACAAAGGCCGGGAAGTAGTGCAGGTAAAAGAAAAAGCTTAAGTGCAAAAGTCAGTGGAAACTGTCATAGCCGTCGACGCAATGGGTTCAGACCGGCATCCCCGGCCCGAGATTGAAGGGGCACTGCTGGCCGCGCGCAACTATGGCGTGCGTGTACTGCTCGTCGGACCACAAGACCGGCTTCGCAGAGAACTTGCCGCCCATCCTACGGCGCGCAACCTGCCGATTGACGTGGTGAATGCCACCCAAGTCATCGAAATGGAAGAAAAAGCCGTGCAGGCCGTGCGGACCAAGAAAGACTCCAGCATGCACGTTGGCCTGCGCCTGGTAAAAGACAAAAAAGCCGTGGGCTTTGTTACAGCCGGCAATACCGGCGCCGCGATGGCGGCCGCAAAGATGGTTCTGGGCGCGCTGCCCGGCGTGGATCGTCCTGCGCTGGCTAGCGTATTTCCTACTTCGGCGGGCAAGGACAAGCCTTCCATCCTGATTGACGTGGGCGCCAATGTGGATTCTAAACCGCACAACCTGGCGCAATTCGCGCTGATGGGCGCAATGTACTACCGCGCGATCTTCAAGAATGCGAAACCTTCCGTGGGCATCCTTTCGATTGGGGAAGAAGAAGGCAAAGGCAACGATCTTACGCGCAAAGCGCACGCGCTGATCAAGGACTTGCCGCTCAACTTTCTCGGCAATGTAGAAGGGCGAGACCTCTATAACGGCAAAGTTGATGTCATCGTTTGTGACGGCTTCGTCGGCAACGTTGCGTTGAAGATCTCTGAAGGACTTGTGGAAGCAGTGCGCTTTCTGTTGAAAGAATCGCTGACTTCGACCATTACCTCGCAGGTGGGCGCGCTGCTGGCGCGTAAAGCATTCGCCAACTTCGGTCGCAAGCTCGACTATGCCGAATATGGCGGCGCTCCACTGCTGGGCCTGAAAGGCGTGGCCATAGTCGGACATGGACGCTCCAACGCCAACGCCATCAAGAATGCCATCCGCGTGGCCAAGGAATTTTACGAGTCAGGCATCAACACCAATATTGAAAAAGAGCTTGGCGCGTCGCAATCAGAGTCCATGCGGCCTGACTCACTAATTAGTGCCGGCAAGGCGGAAGAATCCGCATGAGCCATGGCCCGGTTGCTTTTCTCTTCCCCGGACAGGGATCACAGGCAGCAGGCATGGGAAAAGAGCTGGCATCGCTCTATCCCGTTGCGCGACACACCTTTCAGGAAGCCGACGACGCTCTCGGGTTTTCCATCTCTCAACTCTGCTTTGAGGGGCCGGACGAGCAGCTCAAGCTTACCGAAAATACACAGCCGGCCATTCTTACCATGAGCACTGCGGTGGCGCGCGTGCTGCAGGAGAAGGGAATCGTTCCCCAATTTGCCGCCGGACATAGTCTGGGCGAATATTCCGCTCACGTGACTGCTGGGACCATTCCTTTTGCCGAGGCCGTGCGCACGGTACACAATCGCGGACGCTACATGCAGGAGGCCGTGCCGCCGGGTGAAGGCGGAATGGCAGCTATTTTAGGCATGGCGCTGGATCAGCTTCAGCAAGTTTGCGTTGACGCCGCGCAAGGCGAAGTTGTTTCTCCGGCAAACATCAACTCTCCGGACCAGATCGTGATCTCTGGCCATCAGAAGGCGGTTGAACGCGCAGCCGACCTGGCCAAGCAACGCGGCGCCAAACGCGCGGTAATGCTCGTGGTGAGCGCGCCGTTCCATTGCGAGCTGATGAAGCCGGCGCAAGACCGTCTGGAAGCGGATTTACAGAAGCTGCATTTCAATAATCCCGAATTGCCAGTGATTGCCAATGTTGATTCGACGCCCAAGGCTACCGCCGAAGGCTCCCGCCAGGCTCTTGTTCGCCAAGTCACAGGGGCTGTGCAGTGGGCCAAGTGCATGCAGACACTGATTGGGTTGGGCGTGCAGACGTTTATTGAAGTGGGGCCGGGGAAAGTGCTCACAGGCCTGATGCGCCAGATCGATCGATCACAAACCTGCCTGAATGCAGAGGACGAGGCGTCGGTTCAAAAAGTAAGTAATCTTTTCGCAGCCGCGGCGAAAGAGTAAACTCTTGCCAGCGTTTCCAATCATTTCCAGGAAATCTCGAAACAACTCAGGCCAATTTACTGTGCACCGCGGCACGCCACAGCAACAGGCGAGTCGCTAATAGTCTTGCTCTTCTTCTCTACCCACATTGACCTGGGTTCAGCGCGGTTGTTGATGATCACCACCACAACTACGCCGCTGGGAGAGGCAAACTCCTTCTTGGGCGGTTCCAGAGCACAGTCCACGCGATGGGTGCTGATGGCACCATATTCGCCTTGTGGTCCCCAGTCCATTTTGAACTGGTTTACGGAATAGCTGGCATATTTCTCGGGATGTTGCTTCCAGTCAGGATCGCCTTCATAGATTCCGTAAGCCTTGTCAAAATCTTTTTGCTCGATGGCCTGGAAGAAATTGTTGATGACCTTCTTCTCAGAATCGTAGCGGGTAATGTACAAATAGACCGAGACGGCGATCACTGCCACGACGGCGGTCGCAATAATTTTCCGGCGTTTCTCTGCCGGTCGCGGATCGTACTCTTTTGCATCCATCAGTGCCATGCGAAGGTTCCTTCTAAAGCGTGCGTTTGAACAGCAATGTAGATAGTGCGAAAGCCACTACGGCGAACCCACCAAGATACAGCAGGTCAGGCCAGATTGCAGCCAGTCCAACGCCCTTGAGCAGGACAGCCTTGAATCCGCGGACAGAATAAGTAAAAGGATCAATCCATGCGATCCATTGCAGCCACCTGGGGAAAGCCTGGATCGGATAGATGGCGCCGCTGGGAAAATAGAGCAGAGTGTTCAGAATCCCGAAGACGGCGCGAGGAATCAATGGATCGTTCACCCGCACCATCATGACAAACATCATGGAAATGAATGCGAACGAGGTAGCAGCGATCAGCAAAAGCAGCCAGAAAAAATTTGCGGGCTGAAATGCGGACCCTACGCCGGCAATCAACGATCCAAGAATTGTGAGCACCACACCTGCGCCCATGGCCTTGAGCGCGCCGGCCACATTCAAACCCGCCACCAATTCCAGTTTGGTGATGGGCGTAACCAGATAACCTTCATGCACGCCGCGCGCCTTATCGTCGATATAAACAATGCCGCCGCCGATCATTACGCTGACGAACATGGCCAGCGTGATCGAGCCGGGCAATAGATACTTCATGTATTCGATATACGGATAAAGCTCGACAACCTGAAGCTCAATCTGCTGCACCACGCGTGGCGAAACGCCAGGCTGATTGAGCGCCGCCACCAATTGCGTCATCTGGTCGACGAAGGTAGAGGTCATGAAGTTGTCAGTATTATCGAGCACCAGACCGATGCGGGGCCGGGAATGCTCATAGACGTTACGCGAAAACTGTGGCGGAATGACCAGCCCGGCATTTAACTCGCCGCGACGTACGGCCGCCACCATGACTTTTTCGTCTGGATAAACAATAGGCTGAAATGTGCGAGCATTGCTCTGTACCGCACGCAGAGCTTCCATCACGCGGATGGCTTGCGGCCCGGTATCGTGGGAGACAATTCCGATTTTGGCGTCTTTGATCTTGCCGCCGAAGGCGTTACCGAGGACGATGAGCTGTACCAGAGGAAAGACCATGGCGGCCACCATTAGGGCGGGCGAGCGAAAGAACTTGCGCAAATCGCGCTCCACGATGGCCATCATGCGGCCGCTCTGAAAAAAGCTGAGCACGCTTACTTGCCCCACGCTATGGGAGACTGGTAAAGCGGCGAGTCCACCACCTGGTCGCGCAGCTGTCTTCCGGTGAAATGGACAAAGACATCGTCAAGCGTGGTGCTTTGCACGGTGAGTGTCTTCAACACAACATTGGAATGTACCGCGGTCTCGACCAGAGCGGTGGTGGTGCGCGATCCGTCTTCAGTGAGGATGCGATACATGTCCGCGCCCTCAGGCTGCACCGATTTCACGCCGGTCAGGCCTTCCAGCGTCTGCTGCCAGTCCGCAGGGGGCTTCAGGAATTGTGCTTCAATCACGCTCGATCCGGGAATGCTGTTCTTGAGATTGCGCGGCGTGTCCAGGGCAACGAGCTTGCCGTGATCGACAATGGCGATGCGGTCACAGAGACGGTCGGCTTCATCCATGTAATGAGTGGTAATCAAAACCGTGAGGTTACGCTGTTGCTTGATGCTGGTAATCATTTCCCAAACGGCGACTCGGGAGACGGGATCAAGGCCGGTGGTGGGCTCGTCGAGAAAGAAGATTCTGGGGCGGTGCACGAGGCCGCGCGCGATTTCCAGCCTTCGCCGCATGCCGCCGGAAAGGTTTCGCGCCGGAGCGTCACGCCACTGGTTCAAGTCAACCAACTGCAATAATTCGTCGATCGACTTCTCGCGGTCCGCAGCGGGAATGCCATAGAGCTTGGAATAGATGCTCAGGTTTTCCCACACCGTGAGATCGCCGTCGCTGGTCATGGCCTGGGGAATTACGCCCATAGATCGGCGAGCCGTGTTAGGTGCTTTGCGCACATCGGCGCCTTCAATGATGGCCGTTCCTGAAGTGATATCAAGCAGAGTGGTCATCATCCTGATCAGGGTTGACTTGCCGGCGCCATTGGGACCCAGCAGACCGAAGATTTCGCCTTCTTCCACCGCGAAAGAGACACCATCGACGGCAGTGAAGTTCCCGAAGCGCTTCACGATATCAATAACTTGAATCGCGTGGGGCGGCATCAGCGCCCTGCCACTTTGGCTTGAGGAACCAGAATTTCCGCGGTCATTCCCGGCACAAGATTTTTTTTGCTGTTATCCACCTGCAGCTTGAGCGCGATGGCCTTGATGTCGCGCTTGCGGCGGTTTACGTCGCGCTGTGTGGCGAAGTCAGCTTCCGGCGCCTTGAAAATAACTTTGCCGGTGACGATGTCGCCCGAAGGCAGGCGGGTGTTGAGTTGGTCGCCGAGCGCAATGTGCACCGCCTCGGTTTCGGGAATGGCCGCGCGAACCCACGTGTCATTGAGATCGGTAATGATGACGATGGGCTGGCCCAGGTTGACGACTTCTCCTTCGCGAGCGGCGCGTACGGTGACTACTCCGCTCACGGGAGCGGTGACCCTGGTATATCCGAGCCGGGCTTCAGCGGCTTCCAATTGGGCTTTGGCATTCAACTGTTGCGCGCGTGTGGAGGCGACGCTGCTCTGCGCTGCCTGCGTCTGGCGGGTGTGCGCCTGCGCTGTTACCAGATCGGCCTGGGCGGCTCGAGACTGATCTTCTGCGGCGCGCACAAGAGCTTCCTGCGCTTTCAGTTGCGCCGCGGCCTGATCCGCTTGTTGCTGGGAGGCAATCCCTTGTTGCGCCAGAGCGACTGAGCGACGCGTGTCTCCCTGGATGCGCTGAAGATCGGCCTGCGCCTGGAGCAATGTTGCCTGCGCGGCGCGGAAACGCGCTTGTGCGTTTACCACACCGCTTGAGGTTTCGCCGGCGGTCTGCTCTTCCGTGGCGCGCGTTTGCGAAACCTGGTGGCGAAGACTGGAAAGCACAGCTTCCGCAGCCTGGCGATCTGCGGTGAGTTCCTGCGCGTCAAGCACAGCGATAGTGTCGCCAGCCTTGACCTCGGTGCCTTCGTCCACAGCCAAACGCTCGATGCGTCCGCTAATCTTGGGGCTGACAACGACCTGGTTGGCGTCAACGGTGCCTATCAGGACAAGATCGGATGAATGGTCGGATGAGAAAAAATAATAGACGGCGGCAATGACCAGCAGGAGCCCAAGGAAGGCGAAGAAGCGGTTGCGCTGGCTCATGATTTGCAGACCTTCTGGGCCGCGGAAGGAGTGAAGACGGCGGCACAAATGAAATCAAGCACCGCAGTTCGGCGGGCCGCGATGCGTTCCGGAGAAGCGGGATCGCCGGCATGCATGAATTGCTGCGCGGGCATGCTGATGAAATAAAAAACGATGGTACCGATGATCGAAGTCACGGTCTGGATCGGATCGACCTTACGGAAATCACCAGTGGTAATACCTTCCTCGATAAGTTTTTCCAGGCGGCTATATAAAGGCTTGCCGTGGCGCTCCATGATCCGGCTGGCGGCGGGAGAGAGCGCACGGCCTGCGCTGCGCATGAACTCACGCTGTACCAGGCGCGGGTAAACTGGCGCGCTGGCGATGTAGTCAAAGTGGGTTCGCGCATAGAGCAGCAATCGTTCGCGCGGAGGCAGATCGGCACGCTGCAAGACGGCCGCAACTCTCTCATGCAGGCCGGAAAAAACCTGCTCCAGTGCGGCAGCGTACAGGCCTTCTTTGTCCTTGAAATAGTAATAAATCAGGGCTTTGTTAACGCCGGCCCGGCGGGCAATTTCATCCGTGCGGGCGCCGGTAACGCCCTCATGCGCAAACTCTTCTAGCGCGGCTTTCAGGATGGCAGCGCGGGTCTTCTCTGGCTCTCCGCGTGAGCCTGACTTGCCGGATTTGATGGCAGAAGTCATTAATTAACTGGTTGTTTAATTATCGATCATGCGGGTAGTCATTGGCAAACAAGAATTTTCTCTAGAACGTAATGACACAAACGCTCCCTTTCGCCGCCCAGGGAGGGCAAACTGAGTTTGTTAAAATAAAGAGTTTGCGCTCGATCACTGCTTAACTTAGGAATTGAATGCCTGAAACCATGCTTGCCGTAGTAAAACCGGACGCCGCACCGGGAGCGGATGTCCGGCAGATGCCCATTCCACAGATTGGCCCGGATGATGTTCTGGTGAAAGTGAAAGTGGCGTCTGTCTGCGGCACCGATCTGCACATATACAACTGGGACCAGTGGGCGCAGAACCGCATTAAGCCGCCGCTGATTCCCGGCCATGAATTCTGCGGGCACGTGGTGGCGACGGGCAAGAACGTAACAGTGGTGAAGGAAGGCGACTTTGTTTCCGCCGAGATGCATGTGGCCTGCGGCAAGTGCTACCAGTGCCGCACAGGCGAAGCCCATATCTGCCAGCATGTAAAGATCATCGGCGTGGACGCGAATGGGGCGTTTGCCGAGTTCGTGAAGATTCCCGAATCAAATATCTGGAAGATCGATCCTGGGATTCCGGCGGACTATGCCAGTGTGCTCGATCCGCTGGGCAATGCCGTGCATACGGTGCTGGCCGGTGAGATTGCCGCCAAGACTGTGGCGGTGATCGGCTGCGGGCCGATTGGCTTGTTCTGCATTGCCGTGGCCCGTGCCTGCGGCGCCAGCGAAGTGTTTGCGCTGGAAATCAATGACCATCGGCGCAAGCTGGCGGAAAAGATGAAAGCCGACCATGTGCTCAATCCTGCCAAAGACAATGTCTATGAGCAGGTGATGAGCGCCACCGGCGACACCGGCGTGGACGTGATCCTGGAAATGTCTGGCCATCCGGATGCGATTCGGCTGGGCTTCAAGATTCTACGGCTGGGCGGGCGCGCATCATTGCTGGGAATTCCATCCAAGCCGATGGAACTGAACCTGGCGAATGACATTATTTTTAAAGGCGCGGTGGTACAGGGAATCAATGGACGGCTGATGTATAAAACGTGGTTCCAGATGAATGCGCTGCTTAAAGCCGGCAAACTTGATCTGGATCCGGTAATTACCGACCGCATGCCCATGGCCGACTTCAGCAAAGGCATGGACCGGCTGCGCACAGGCGAGTCGAGTAAGATTTTGTTGTATCCGAACGGAGCAATTAGCAAATAGCAATTGGCAATTAGCCGGATTGTCTTGATGGCAGCTTTGGCTTACTGCCAGATGCTAATTGCTGAAATGTCTGTAGCAAAAGGATTCAAAGATGACGCCAACCACTACCTCCCGCCCACAATTGTCATATCTCACCGACCAGATGAACGAGCTCAAGCAGAAAGGCACGCACTTCAACCTGCGCGTCCTTCAGGACGAGCAGTCGCCAGAGTGTACGGTTGACGGCAAGCACGTCATTAACCTGGCATCGAATAATTATCTGGGGCTGACGACGCATCCCAAGCTGCGGGAGGCGGCCATCGCAGCGACCAAGAAGTATGGCGTGGGATCAGGCGCGGTGCGCACAGTCAGTGGGACCATGTCAATCCACATGGAACTGGAAGAGAAGATTGCGCGCTTCAAGAATACTGAGGCCTGCGTGGTGTTTCAGTCGGGCTTTGCGGCGAATGCGGGGACGGTTTCGGCCATCCTGGGCAAAGACGATTTTATTATCTCCGACGAGCTGAACCACGCCAGCATTATTGATGGTGCGCGGCTTTCCCGAGCGAAGATCAAAGTCTTTCGTCACAAAGACACGGCGCACGCCGAAGAGTTGCTGAAGGAAATTGCCGGCGAGCCGGGGCACAAGCTGATCATCACTGACGGCGTGTTCTCCATGGATGGAGATATTGGCCCGCTCCCGGGGCTATGCGACCTGGCGGAAAAATATGGCGCTATCATGATGATCGATGACGCGCACTCTTCCGGCGTGCTGGGGCGCAATGGGCGCGGAACTGTGGACCACTACAAAGTCCACGGGCGGGTGGACGTGCAGGTGGGCACGCTTTCAAAAGCCATTGGCGCGCTGGGCGGATATGTGTGCGGATCAAAAGAGCTAATTGACTTTCTTTATCACCGCGCGCGGCCATTTTTGTTTTCCACGTCGCATCCGCCATCCGTGGCGGCCACATGCATTGCAGCTTTTGATGTACTGGAGAAGGAGCCTGAACTGATGGACAAGCTCTGGGCCAACACGCGGTTCTTCAAAAATGAGCTGGGGCTGCTTGGCTTTAACATTGGCGGCATATCACGCCGGCCAGCGAGACGCCGATCACGCCAATCATCATCGGCGATGGACGCCTGACCATGGAGTTCAGCCGTGAGCTGTTCAGTGAGGGCGTATTCGTGCCGGGAATTGCATTTCCGACGGTGGCGGAAGGCAAGGCACGCGTGCGCACCATCATGACCGCTGCCCACACGCAAAACCAGTTAACCAAGGCGCTGGAAGTGTTGAAGAAGGTGGGAACCAGGATGGGGATTATCAAGTAGTTTTCTGAAATCCCGAAGCGTAGCGAGGGAACCCTATTAAGTGAGACAGTTGTCGGCACCCGTCCATCCAGAAGACATGACTTCATTTCGTTTGAGTGCAATTGCAGCGGGATACCTTCATGAGCTTACGCATCGTCCTGATGCGGAGCGGCGTATTTGCTGGATACCCCTTGGAGGGATCTACTGGCAGGACGAGCTGCCCGATTTCTGGGATTTCATGAAGCTGCCGGAAGAGGACCGCAAACAAATACTTCGATTGTTCGCGATACGCTTTCAGCTTTGGGACAACAAAACACTATCGGAAGAAGATGATCTATTTTGGAATACTGCAATTTCCCAAGTACCGGCTTGCCCGATCTTTCGCCGGCTCGAACTCTCCACTGATGATCGCAAGGCTCAAAAGGATGTGGAACAAAATTTCGAAGAAGAACTTGGCTCATTGCTTTCTGACGCCGACGAGGTCACGATAACCGATGAAGGCCATGGGTTGCAGAGTTTCTCCGCAAGGTTCGACCTTTCCCAAAATGGGTTGATTGCTCCGAGCAAGAAGTCTTGGTGGGAGCGGATATTTCAGTGGAAGGACAAAACCACTTAAGCCTGTAGGGATTCCTCGCTACGCTCGGAACGTGAGAACTCCACCCACCACCGTCGCCATCACCTTACCCTGCATCTGCCTTCCATCGAACGGCGAGTTCTTTGATTTCGAGTGCGACTGAGAAACGTGGTAGGTCCATTTCTTTGCGGGATCAAAGATAGTGACGTCGGCGCGAGCGCCGACTGCCAGGGTGCCGCGGCCTTGCAGGTTCATGACGCGCGCTGGATTAGCGGAGAGTAATTCGACAATGCGCGGCAACGAAATATTGTGCCGGTAATGCAGGATCGAAACGCACAAGCCCAACGCGGTTTCAAGGCCGGTAATGCCGAAGGGCGCGCGGTCAAACTCCTGGTTCTTTTCGTGTGCGGCGTGCGGAGCGTGATCGGTGGCGACACAATCTACGGCGCCGTCGGCCAGGCCGGCCAGCAGTGCTTCGCGGTCTTCACGGGAGCGGAGGGGCGGATTCATTTTGTAGTTGGTGTCGTACTGGCCCACATCCTCATCAAGCAGCGTGAAGTGGTGCGGCGTGATCTCACAGGTCACGCGCAGATGGTCACGCTTGGCTTTGCGGACGGCGCGCAGCGCAGCGGCAGTAGAAAGATGCGCGACGTGGTAGCGGCCCTTGGTTTCGGCGGTGAGGCGGATGTCGCGCTCCACGATGGAGCTTTCTGCTTCGGGGGGCCAGCCGCGCAAACCGAGCTTGAAAGCCGTGGGGCCGGCGTTCATGGCTGAGCCTTCCGTCATGCGGCAGTCTTCCGCGTGCTGGATGACAGGCATATTCAGAGCGGCTGCGGCGGCCAGCGTCTGGCGCATGATCTTGTCGTCGAGAATAGGCTTGCCGTCATCGCTGAGGGCCACGGCGCCGGCGCGCTTGAGCGCGGCAAAATCAGTGAGCCGCTCGCCCAGACTGCCGATGGTGGCGGCAGCAACTGGAAAAACATTTACGTGCGCGCCGCGAGCGGGATCGAGCATCCAGCGCGTGATCTCCGTCGAATCGTTTACAGGGTTTGTATTCGGCATGGTGCAGACGGAAGTAAATCCGCCGGCAGCGGCTGCCATGGTGCCGCTGGCAATGGTTTCTTTATGCGATTGCCCGGGCTCGCGCAGATGGACGTGAATATCAATGAAGCCGGGAGCGACGATCAGTCCGCGAGCGTTGAAAGTTTCATCGGCTTTGCCGCGCAACTTGCCAACGGGAGCAACTTCAGTCACGCGGCCATCTTTGAGCAAAAGATCATACTTGCCCTCGAGACGCTCAGCGGGGTCGATGAGAAGACCGTTGCGGATTGCGAGACTGTTTTTGTTGTTCAATGCAAAACCTATTTTGCCGCGAATATTTCAGCAAATTAGCAATTGGCAACTAGCAATTAGCCAAACAGGGAGCTGCCCTCTGTCACCAAAACTTCAGCTAGCTGCCAATTGCTATTTGCTAATTGCTTCTTCACGCCACCCCCAAGCACGAGGCCAGGATCGCCATCCTTACATACACGCCGTTATGGACCTGCTCCTCAATCACGGACTGGGGGCCGTCGGCGACTTCGCTCTGAATTTCCATGCCGCGCACCATGGGACCGGGATGCATGACGATGGCGTCGCTTTTGGCCAGCTTCAGCCGTTCCGGCGTGAGTTGGTAGTGGGCGATGTAACTATTTGCGTCGAGCTTGAGGCCGGCAAGCCGTTCTTTCTGCACGCGCAGCATCATGAGGACGTCGGCTTTTCGTGCTGCCTCTTCGATGTGGCGGCTGATTTTTACGCCGGGGGCGAGTGAAGCGGCATAGTCGGGCAGCAATTCCGGCGGACCGCAGAGAATGATCTGCGCGCCAAACTTTGAGAGCAGATGAACATTGGAGCGCACCACGCGGCTGTGCTGGATATCGCCCACCATGGTGATGCGCAGGCCCTTCAATGAGCGTTTGTGGCGCAAGATGGTATAGGCGTCAAGCAGGGACTGGGAGGGATGCTCATGCATGCCGTCACCGGCATTGATGATCGGAATTTCAAGGTTCCGCGCCAGCACATGGGGAGCGCCCGAGGAGGGATGGCGCACGACAATGCAGTCCGATCCGAGCGCCTGGAGCGTCTTGCCGGTATCGACCAGCGACTCGCCTTTTTCTATGCTGGAAGCTGTGGCATTAATCACCGAGGTGTGCGTACCCAGCAGTTTGGCGGCGAACTCAAATGAAACGCGGGTGCGCGTGGAGGCTTCATAGAAAAGCAGCGCAATGCGCTTGCCGCGAAGCAGAGGACGCGGTTTGCCTGAGTGCATACGCCGCGCCAGCTTGAGAAAAGAAGTTATTTCATCCGCCGAGAGGTGCTCGAGTTCGAGTAACGAGCGTGTGCGCGCCATGCTCAAGAAATGCGTTCCACCAGCAGGACCTGCTCTTCCTGGTCGATCTCAGAGAGCTTTACTTCAATAATTTCAGCGTCGCTGGTCTGCACGGTGCGGCCTACAAAAGCCGCTTCAATGGGCAATTCGCGGTGCCCGCGATCGATAAGAACGCAGAGTTGCACGCGGCGCGGGCGCCCGTGGTCAAAAAGAGCATCCATAGCGGCACGGACAGTGCGTCCGGTATAAAGCACGTCATCCAGCAGAATCACGTTTTTGTCGACGATGTCAGTCCCCAACGGAGTAGCTTTCTTGATCACCGGGCTGGTGCCCACGGTAGAAAGATCATCGCGGTAGAGCGTGATATCCAGCGTGCCTACCGGCACGGGCGTCTTTTCAATCTGCTGGATCAAGGCGGCCAATCGGTTGGCCAGCGGGACGCCGCGGCGCTTAATGCCAACGAGCACCAGATTTTCCACACCGTTGTTTTTTTCGACGATCTGATGGGCCAGACGGACGAGAGTCCGCTCAATTTCTGAGCCGGACATGAGGCGTCCTTTCACGTGCAGGTTGGGAAGTCGGGTGGAGGCAGGATTCATAGTCACCGCATGATATCCGAAGGAAGCACGATGCGCCAACCGCTCACCTTTAAGGCTGCTTTCGATCTTTCCCCAGTGCCACGGCTAAGGCGCCAGTGCCTGTACCAATGACAAGGCAGATCAACAGAATCGTAACCAGGGCGATGGCGGTAAACGTGACCAGGCCATCAGGAGTAGCAAACCATTGCAACATTTGCTGGGCCTGGGGATCGGGATTCTGTGTGGCTATTTCATGGATCCTGATGAGCATGATGTCTCGGTACTGCCCATGTTGGAAGGAAACCGTCACCAGGAAGAAAACGAGGAAGAAGGCAAAGCTCAGCAACCCCATTACCATGCCCATCCAGGCTCCCTGCCCGCTGCTGAAAGCGGCTGGCCGGCTGCGGCGGTAGCGGGAGATAGCCCAGAGCAAGTTTGCCGGCAGAAGCACGAAGAAAGCCAGGGGATGCACTGCCATCGTCAGAATGTCAGTCAGGGCGGCCAGAGGAGTCGCAGTACGAAGGAAGTACTTCCAGTCAATTCCCACCAGAGGGGCAAGGTCGGAAGGCAAGTGTGAGTCCGGGGGAGGGACCGAGGGCAGGCCCGATTCGGATGCAGAGGCCTCCTGAGGAGGCGGTTCAATTGTTCTTGAAACCCTTATTTGTGGAGCGCCGCAGGCGGAACAAAAGGCAAGCTGTCCTTCAATGGGACGTCCGCAACGGTAGCAATCGCTTTGCATATTAACAAGTTACAGGAAAGACGAAAGGGCGGGAAGTCGACCAAGTTCTTAAGACGTTCTGATTTGATGCGAAGGCAGCTCGGCTCCGCAGAACAGTTTTTCCGCCGCTCAAGGATAAGACTCTGGATGAACCGAGGCAGAGGGCCGGCTACGCTTTCCTACTCCTAGTCAAATTTCGCGCACTGTTCTACCTGGGCCAGCATTATGCAGAGTTTCGCGATGAGCTGTTGAGGGCGTCGGCGCCAGCTGAGTCCGAGAATGGAACACTAAAATCCTTTTAGCAGCTGCTTCAGCGTCGCCGTCAATGCTTGAGCATCATGGTCAGGAACCACGGCATCCACCCCATCCGGTAAATCTCTGCCAACGAGCTTTCCGCGCACCACCAGGAGCACGCACAGATTACGCCGGATCATTTTTAGAGACTGGGCCACAGACCAGCCTTCGGTCTGAATGAAATGCTCCTGATCGAGAATGACGGCGTCCACGGGGTTGTTTACGCAGATGGCGACCGCATGGTCCGGAGTGAACGTGGTCACCAGCCGATGCCCCAACCCCTTCAGTGCTTTTGCTGTCTGGCTGTGCCTGCGGTCGGCGAGCAGCACAATTGTGATATGGGAACGCTTCATAGACTGGGATTTATCGCCAACCCCCCGCTGGGCGTAAATCCAGGCCTACAAGCACCCTCTCAGTGTTGGAGAGATCGCCGATAATTTTCTTTACGGGCGTGGGCAAACGCCGGACCAGAGTCGGAACGGCAATGATCTGGTCGCCGCGGGCCAGCGTAGGGCGCTCCAGAAGATCGACCACCTGGATCTTGTAAGCGCCGTGCATGTGCTCTTCGCACAGCTTCTTAAGGTTCTCAAAAGCGCGGATGGAAGTCGGCGTCATGCCGGCTACGTAAAGCCGCAATTCCCATACAGGGCGCTTGAACGGGCGGGCCTTCGGCTTTTTCCCGTTGGCTGAACCTTCGTTTGCCGGCTTGCTTACTGGTGCTGGTTTACTTGTTGCCATGAATCTCAATTCCTTTGTCACTGAGAGTAAAACGATGCATGCGCGTGTCATGGGACATGCCGCGGGATTTCAACAGGGTCAGGGTGCGGATACGTTCAGCTTCCCCTTGATCGACATCACCGAGCACCACCCATGTATCCATCAAAGAGGAGATGCCGACCGCGGTTTCTTCCATGATTCCCGAGCCAAATACCAGATTGGTAAACAGCGCAGTGACATGCTTGAGTTTGAGGAAATCAATCAGGCGGGTGAGCATGGCCTTGACCGAATGCAGGTCGCCGACGGCGACCAGGTTGGTGATGGGATCAATGATGACCGCGGTCGGCTTGAACTCCTGAATTTCGTTATATACATGAGCGAGATGGGTCTCCAGTCCTGCGGCCGTCGGTCGAGTTGCGTGGATGCGCAACAGCCCTTGCTTGATCCACTTTTCCAGGTCCTGTCCTACGGAATTCATGTTGCGCAGAATCTGGCTGGGAGATTCCTCGTATGCGAAATACAGGGCGCGTTCCCCGCGCTCACATGCCGCGCCGGCGAAAGCGGCAGCGAAGCTGGATTTGCCCGTTCCGGCCGTACCGGTGATCAGGACGCTGCTGCCGCGGAAAAACCCTTTCTTTCCCAGCATGGAATCCAGGCTAGGGACGCCAGAGGAGAGTCTTTCGGTGGAAGCCGTGTGGGTCAGGCCGAGTGAAGTGATGGGGACCACCGAAATACCCTGGTCATCCAGCAGAAAAGGATATTCATTGGTGCCATGCGAGGAGCCACGATACTTTACTACGCGCAGGCGCCGGGTGGAGATCTGTTCGCTCACGCGATGATCAAGAACAAGAACGCAATCGGCCACATACTCTTCCAGACCGTAGCGAGTTAGCATCCGGTCGCCCATTTCAGCGGTGACGACGGCAGTAACGCCAGCATCCTTCAGCCAGTGAAAAAGACGGCGCAGCTCGGCGCGCACGATGCCATCATTTTTCAAACCCAGGAAGAGGAGTTCAATGGTATCCAGGAGCACGCGTTTGGCTTTAACCTGCTCAATAGCCGCGCGCAGGCGGATGAACAGACCTTCGAGATCATATTCGCCAGTTTCCTCAATCTGCTTCCGCTCAATGTGGACATAATCAATCGCCAGCTTTCTTGACCGGATCAACGAGGGCAGGTCATAACCAAGCGAAGCCATATTGGTGACAAGCTCCTGGGCGGTTTCTTCCATCGCCACGCAGACCCCGGGCTCGTTATAGAGCAGCGCGCCGCGCACCAGGAATTCAAGTCCCAGAAGGGTTTTGCCCGTTCCCGGACCACCGCAAACCAGAGCGGTCCTGCCCTTGGGAAAGCCGCCATGCGTCACCTGATCAAGCCCTCGAATGCCGGTAGGGACCTTTTCCAGCACCAGAGAGGAGAGATCAGGAGCGCTCTTTTTTTTCTTTTTCTGCACAGTACTTGACGGCATAAGTTTGTTTCTTTCAGACACCAGATTGGTTTAATTTTTGAGGACCATCATTGTCCCGCACTCCACGCTGATCCATCGTTATCGGGAGCGTTTCGACTCTGACTCGAGAACACGTTTCAGAGCTTTCAACAACAGTTGCGGATCCCCAGAGACTCCAGCTATTCGTCCAACAGTCCCGCAGAACTGCGAGCCGTCGTCTTGCTGAGCGCAACAATGGCACCGGGCGGTTTGAACCGTTGAAGATCCAAGCCACTCAAATCACTGCTCGCCCGGGATTGAGTCTCCAAAAACAACCGCATTCACCTTCAAGGTTTGTAAACATCCGAACGGCTCGGAATTATCGAGCGCAACTACCTATAACCGGCTCTTCCAGAATCATGTTCCGTGTGGGTTGCGCCGGTGAGATTTTGCTTACACAAAGGACAGTCCATCCCATCGAGTGTCAGGTCTTCTCAAAAAATTTAATTTGCTCTCGGGCTTCAGCGAATGCTGTTAACCCACCGCGCGGACATGAACAACAACCAAACTTGATACAGAACGCGTCAACAACAGATGCGAAGGGGCGTCAACATCTGGGAACCGCATTAAACCAGTTCATTTCAACGCTTCCTATGATGCGAGGCGGAGCAGGATTGGATGCTTTTTTACAATCATGAACGAAGCGTAGCGATCCATTAAAGAAGATGGCCGGAGATGGGCCATCTTCTTAATATTTGTAAGCGCCGAAGCCGATCTACAGTTTGCGGGGGCGCAGCTGTTTAGTTCGTGTCGTTATTTCCCCAGGCGCGAACATAAACCAGGGTGAATTCTGAGCCGCTGTTCTTCGGCTTGATAGCCAGGATGCGCTGGTTGTTTTCCGTGCCGACCTTAAGTTCTTCCTTGTACTCGTGGCCAGAACCATTGTGATCGTCACAGGTTACCTCGGCGTCTTTGTCGCGATGATGAAAATTCATGTTGAATCCGCCGGTGCAGTCCACCACCTTGCCATACTTTCCCATTTCCTTGCGATAGAAAGCCAACACTTTGTCGGACGCATCGTCACTCTCATATTTCAAGGCGACCACCTTCAGGCCGAATAGAGAGCTGGAAATATTCACGTTGGCGCTGTGGCGATGCTCGTCGTCCTTGTCGTTTGCGAGCCGAGCGCCCGGATAGGGTGATAGACCAGTGTCTTTCACGTCCGAGGCGCCTTCCTTCACGCTGAGAGAGCCAAAGGGCGTACGGATATCGACATCATCCTTTTTGCCGTTGCCTTTATCGTGCGTGGTGACGGAGCACCCAGCGAGTGCGACAACACAAAAGAAACCCAATAACATCTGGCATTGCGACCGGCGCATACGGGCCTTCCTTCAAATGTCTGAGTTTAAACTACTTTCCTTGCTGTCCTGAGTATTCATACGCTCCAGCGAGGCTAAAAGTTCCGCCATTTTTGTAAAAACAAACTGTTCGCAGAAAACAAGGGGGGCAGCAATTTGCCGCCAGGAGGGCGCGCAAGAGATAAGGGACGCTGCAGAAAACAGAGCCGCAGGGAGAATGAGCGACATGTGTTTCAGGCATGGACCGTTACCGATGGAGTGTCGCGCAATTTTTCCTGGTGGAGCCTGAAGTAGAACGTTGCTCCGCGATCTGGTTCCGAGTGTGCCCAGATACGACCCTGGTGCTTCAAAATGATGCGTTGGACCGTCGCCAGCCCCACACCCGTTCCCTCAAATTCGTCCTGGCGATGGAGCCGCTGAAAGGCCCCAAACAGCTTGCCGGCATACTTCATGTCAAAACCGGCGCCATTGTCACGGACGAAAAGTACGGTCTCACCCTCCTGCGATGACTCACCGACAGAGATGACAGCGTGCATGCGCGCCCCCGTGAATTTTATGGCGTTTGCCAGCAAGTTCCAGAACACTTGTGTGACCAGCGCGCGATCGCACTCAATCGTTGGCAGGAGCGATACGTCAAACGTTACCTGGCGTCCCGCCAGTTCGCGCTCAAAACCAGTAATCACGTCCCTGACAACTTGATTCAGATCGGTCATCTGAAGCTTCAATCCGTGTTCGCCAAGACGGGCAAAGCGCAATAAATCGTCGACGAGCCGCTGCAGCCGGACCACGTTTTTCTGGATCCGATTCAAGAAGTCGAGCCCGGCGGGAGTGAGTTGGCGCGCGTGCTCTTCATACAGGATCTCAGAAAAACCTGCGATGTTGCGCAGCGGGGCGCGGACATCATGAGAAACGGAATAGCTGAATGCTTCCAACGCCTGGTTGCGTTCTTCCAGTTCGGATACGCGGACATGGAGCTCCGCGTTAAGATTGCCGATTTCCTTCTGCGCGCGGTAGCGGTCGGTTATGTCATGAAGAAAGGCGTTGAAGCAAAGTTTTCCATCGCGCTGCACCTGAGTTATCGAAAGCTCGACGGGAAACTCATGTCCGTCGCGATGCAAGGCGGACAATTCAACACGCTTGCCCAGGACCGGGCCCTCACCGGTAGCCAGCAAATGCTTCAATCCACGCAAGTGCAGTTCACGATACCGGGGAGGAATAATGGTTGCATGCAGCGGCTGCCCGATGGCTTCAGCCCTGGGCCAGCCGAAGAGCTCTTCGGCTTTGGGGTTCCAGTCGGAGATGATGCCGCCCGCATCGATGGTTATAAATGCGTCGGTTGCCGCAGTGATGATCCCTCGAGTATGCTCTTCGCTCTCGCGCAGACGCCGGTAAAGAGAAGCGACAATAACTCCAATGGCGAACGCCAATCCGACAAACAATATGGCGACGATAGCGATAGGCCGCTCGAACTTCCAGATGGCAGCGTCGATTTCCGTGGCGGGGATTTCCACCAGCACGCCCCAGCCAAGCGAAGATAGCGGGTGCCTGCTCACCAGTACTCGCTTCCCATCTTCCCGAAGAAATTCAGTGCCGCCCTGTCCCGCGAGGACCTGTTTTACTTCGGGGCGGCCGCTGGCGTCGCGGAGCACGCCGAGATTGGCGAGACCGGAACCGGCGAGGACGGCGCCATTCTGGTCTACAACAGCAATCCACTTCATATTGGCAGCAGCAATAACCCGGGTCCAGTCGACGAATGTATTTGCGGTGTAAGTGGCCGTCAGGACCCCGGAAGGTTGGTGAGGATTTATCGGTACCGCCACCGTCACGACAGAAGTATTCGTTACATTCTGCACAGGGCCAAGAGCGGAAACGTAAGGTCTTTCCTGTTGCATTACGGCCCTGAACCAAACGGATGAAGCCATGCTGGTTTCGGTCTGGGAAGGCTTGCTGGGATAAGCGGCACGCAGAGTTCCATTCGAGTCATAGATTGCGAAAGACGCAACCTGGCTTTTCAATTCCCGTGCCATGCGCAAGTGTGCGGCCAGGCGCGCCATGTCACCATGGCTCCATGCATCGAGCAGGGCAGGATCTGCAGCCAGAGACTCAAGCGAAGCCATCGCATCCGTCATTCGCTCTTCAATCACTGTGCCGGCAAGATCGGCTGCTGGACCGGTCTGCTGCAAAAGGCTTTTGGTACTGGTCGAGCGCAGGAGTCTGTCCGCAGCGTAGAGGAAAAGAAGAAGAGGCAGCACGGTGCAAACAATCAAAGTGCTATACAAGCGCCAGCGTTTTAGGGATCGTCCTGTTTTGGGATGACTCAACTTGGCGAGCCCTTCACTTCAGTCTAGCGCAAACACCAGGGAGGAACCGTTGATTGTGATCACGATGGTATCAGGGCTTCAAGTCCGCAAAACTTATTTCGCTCTTAGATTTCCAGTTTCGAAAAAAATAAGAGTTCACTAAAACTTAGTGGGATGTTTAAGAGAAACCATGCAGAAGAAAAGCGCTTAATGCTGGCTAGACGATCGGTTCGTAATACCGCTCGCCGGCGCAGCCGCGGCAGACGGTCTTGGCGCCAAGTTTGACCTCGCGTCGAAAATTGATGCCTTCACCGCATTGCGCACAGACGATCCGCTCACCTTTGTATCCGGGAAACTCTTCGGGTGGCAGTTCCACATGGACTGATTGCGCCTGGAACAACTGCTCGTCAGTCATCTCCCTGTAGGCGAGCATCTGCTGCTGGTTCTTCTCCGGGATTTCTGGGTGCATGCTCTTGGCCAGTGCTTTAGAAGACTCGCGGGCGGCCACGCGCACGGCCTTGCCGGTTTCCACGTCGACGAAGGTGGCGGCCATCTTACCCCAATCGCGGAACTTAAGAGCGCGTTTGCCCAGGCGGCAGCCGGTCACGACCATCACGGCGTCGGTGGCGCAGCGGTCAATTTCGACAAAGGTGACAATACGCTTGCGATCTTTGCCCTGCGGCTCTTCCAGGCCAAGCTTCTTCAGGCCAAACATGGCCATGCGCACGCCGAGCACCTGCCCGGCGCAAAGATGGCCGTGCGCCACGGCGGCGTCGTCGAGATATTCCTGGAGCGTCTTCATTGCGGGCCCTCTTCTTCTGCTGTGTCAGCCTGGGGATCGGCACTGTGCGCATGGACCACAAAACTGGTTTTCTCGCCAGCGGTAGTGAAGATCACACGGCTGGGAGAACGGTCCCACCTGGGCGCCGCGCAGGCCGGGCCGGGATATTCCTTCTTCAGGACAGGTTTGCGCTTTCCCAATTGTGAAACCACCATATAGGTCTTGGATCCGTCGTCGGCAGCGCCGCAATAGGCGGCATAATCGCGATACCAGCTTGCTTCTGAAGTGTCGCCATCGAAGGCCGGTAGATTGAGCTGGGCCACGTGACCGGTCTGGCGGTCTACGCTGATCCATCCGTCCAACCGCCATACCCACTGCTGTGGTTTCTTTTCTTCAGGAAGGGCATCATTGATGCGATAAGCTCGCCGGACGACAAACAGCCGGTCTGTGACTTCATGCGTTGCGCCTGTGGCGTACTCGCGGGTGCGTCCGTCAATGATCAGCTCTCGGACTTTCATCTGGTGCTTCTCGCCCGAATCTGAACGGATTTCCACGGAACGCCACTGGCCCAGAATGACAGTATGTGCGCGAGGAGCAGCAAGACTGCTGCCAAACAGCAGCATAAAGCTGGCGCATATCCATAGTAGGCGCATGATGTGGCCAATTATATGACTTCGCCAATGAGAGCAGAAGCCCGCAGATAACAGGTCCGCTAGGCAAGGGATGTTCGAGGGTGTTGACTAAAGAACTAATAGCAAAAAATGCATCTGCAGGATTGTAAGTGCGGAGCGCAGAAGCGCTTTATCGCGAGCAATCCAGCCGCCCGGCGTGACCTTAACGAAAGGAATGCCACATTTTGGCACTTTCATTTTTAAACGATAAACCTTAAAATTGAAGCTCCCCCCAATCTAACCATTTGCGGGCGCGCCCAATATACTTGAAGACCAAGGGCGCCTACCGGGGTATTTGTGCTTTTCGACGACGACTCACAAGATAAAAGGGTTCGAGAGTTGCTCGATACAACCCTCGACCCAACTCTACCTTCTCATTTAGCAATGGCACCCATATCGGAAAGGGCAAGGGAGGAGTATGGCCGCTTCAAACAGCGAGCGCCAAGGATTCTGGTTGTCGATGACAAACTAGACACACTGTTACTCCTTCGTGAACTCCTATCTTCCCGCGGTTACGACATCATTACAGCAACAGAGGCAGAAGAAGCCAAGCAGATGGTCCACACGGAACGGCCGGAACTCATCCTTCTGGACGTGGTCATGCCGGGCAAGTCGGGCTACGATCTGTGCCGCGAGCTGAAGGAAGATCCCTACACCCGGCTTATCCCCGTGGTGATGATCACGGGTCTCTCCGATCGCGATGACCGCGTACGCGGCATTGAGGCCGGCGCCGACGATTTCCTGAGCAAACCGCTTTATCCCGAAGAGCTGTTTGCCCGGGTCAAATCACTGCTGAAGCTGAAAGAGTTTACTGACGAACTGGAAAACGCCGAGGCTGTTCTGGTGGCGCTGGCGCTGGGAATTGAATCGCGCGATCCATACACCGGCAACCACTGCGAGCGGCTGGCCCATTACGCCGCCGACCTGGGACACCACATCGGCCTGGATGGGGACAGCATCATCGCGCTGAAGCGCGGCGGCTATCTGCATGACCTGGGCAAGGTCTCCATCCCCGACGACATCCTCAAAAAGGGCTCACGCCTTACCGCCGACGAATGGGCGATCATGAAGCAGCACCCGGAGATCGGGGAAGCGATTTGCCGTCCGTTGAAGTCTTTCCGTAACGTGTTGCCCATTATCCGTCATCATCATGAGCACTGGGATGGTAGCGGCTATCCGGACCAGTTGACACGCTACGATATTCCTCTGCTGGCACGAGTGCTTCAAGTGGTGGACGTTTACGATGCGTTGCGCACCGCCCGTCCGTATAAGCCGGCTCTGACCCATGAAGAGGCCAAGCGCACCATGATTGAAGAAGCCGCCCGCGGATACTGGGATCCCAATCTGGTACCTGAGTTTTTTTCCATGCTCAAAAAGAAGGAACAAGCCGCATGAGCCTGGCAATAGAGTTTCCCTTGTCCAACGAAGGTCTGCAAGCAGCCCAGCCGCAGTACAGCATTGTTGTACCTGCGTACAACGAGCGCGCACGCATCGGCGGCACGCTGGAGCAGGTACTGAAGCATATCCGCGCGGAAAAGTGGAGCGCCGAGGTCGTGGTGGTGAATGACGGATCGCGCGACGATACGGCCAGCTTCGTAAGCCAGTTTGCCATTGATCATCCAGAGGTGCGGCTGATCGAGAACCCCGGCAACCAGGGCAAAGGCTATGCCGTCCGCAATGGCGTATTGAATGCCCGGGGCAAGGTGATTTTGTTCACTGACGCCGACCTTTCTTCTCCGATCACGGAAGCCGAAAAGCTTTTTGCCGCGCTGGAAAAAGGCGCCGAAGTCGCCATCGGGTCACGCTGGCTTGATCCTTCATTGCAATTTCAGAGGCAATCTTTGAAGCGGCAGATCATGTCACGCACGTTCAACCTGTTTACACGTGCAGTCCTGACGTTCCCGTATCACGACACGCAATGCGGTTTCAAAGCGTTCACGCAACGCGCGGCAAAGATGATCTTTCCTCTCCAGAAGATCAATCGCTGGGGCTTTGACGCGGAGATCATTTATCTGGCCCATCACATGAAATTGCAAGTGGCCGAAGTGCCGGTTACCTGGGGCAACGATGAGCGGTCCAAGGTCCATCCCTGGCGCGACGGGTTTTATATGGGCGTGGATACGCTGAAGATACGCTGGATGTCACTGACCGGTGGATACCGCAAGCCGGCGGAGACGCCGGAAAAAAAGGATGCGGTTAGTTCGTAAGCCGTTTTCGATAGCCCTATTCGAAATCCCAATGAAGCCCCATGTTTTTAAATCTGTGACGGCGCTTTTCGCTTCGCTCACCCCGCCTAAACGCGAGGGCTGGGCCGTGCCCTGAGACCTGCAGTGGGCGAAAGCCGCTATTCCGGAACAAAATAAAACGCCACCGCGACGATGGCATAGACGGCTAGAAGTTGCGCGCCTTCAAACCAGTTGGTCTCGCCGTCAGAGGAAATCATCTCCACGATCAAAACCGAAAGCACGATGGCGGCTATTTCGAAGCCATTGAATACCAGCGTCATGGGATGCCCAACGGCGACGGAGAGAAAAACCAGGACAGGAGCGACGAAGAGGGCAATCTGAGTGCTGGCGCCGGTAGCGATCGCCATGGACACATCCATTTTGTTGCGGCGGGCCATGATGATGGCGGTGGAATTCTCCGCTGCGTTGCCCACCAGAGCAACCACAATCACGCCGACAAAAAGTTCTGTCATGCCCAGCGCTCTGGTGACGGGAGCAATCTGGCCTACGAGAATTTCACTCATCCAGGCGATTAGCGCAGTGGCCAGACCGAGCGAAATGATGGCCTGGCCGCGGGAAGGTTTCTGGTCGACTGGGAAGCTTCTTCTTCGTGAGGCTGCGCGGCAAAGTTTGCACGGTGGGTGCGAAAAACAAAAAGCATGTTCAGCAGGTATAGGAGAATAAGGACGCCGCTGGTCCAGAGGCTCAGATTCTGCAGGTTGACGTCATGATGCTGAAGGGTGCCGAAGAGGGTCAAGGTTGAAGACCGCCGGCATCACCAGCGCGGCCACGGCGATCATCAGCGTGGTGCTGTTCATGGCAGACGTGGCGCGGGAAAAGCGCTGCACGGGATTGCGGATCCACCTGCAACCAGGCTGAGTCCCAGCACCAGAAGCAGATTGCCGATGATACTGCCGGAAAGCGAGGCCTTGACCACGTTGATGTGACCGGCATGAAGCGCAAAAAAGGCAATGATCATTTCCGTGGCATTGCCCATGGTGGCGCTCAGGATGCCGCCAATGGCGGGGCCGCACATGCGAGCCAGGACACCAGTGGATTCGCCCAGTACGCTGGCAAGAGGAGCAATGGCCAAAGCTGAAGCGATAAAAATCGCCAGGGGCGGAACGTGCAAGAGATCGAGCGTGACTGCCGCAGGCACAAAGAGAAGGAACAGGTTCAACCAGCGATGGCCGGTTTTCACCGGGAACTTGCTCCAAAGGGTGCGTGTCAGCGAAGAGCTTTTCTTTGCAGCGGTGGGCATCACGAGGATTGTAAAAGACCAAAGAAAAAACCGCCGAACCTAAATATACGGCGGTCAACTTGCAGGAGGAGGTTGTGATGGCGGATCAGGATGCGGCTGCGCGAAGTGAAAGAGGCTTCTTGACTACTTTGCGAATAACTTCCACCCCGCTGTGACGATCATAGGTAAGGGTCAACTCGGAAGAGCACGGCCCGCAAAGCCAGAAGTGTTCCACGCGATTCGGCATTTTGGGGCGGATAGGCAGAGCGATATCCACAATGGCTCGCGATTCGTGGGATTCAACCATGAAAATCTTGCCTTCGCGCAAATAAACCAGCGGAGTAGAGCAGGAGGGGTTAGCGCATTTGGCGAGCATGTTAACTCCTTGGCTGGGCCGACGGAGCAACTTTTCGGCTTTTGATCTAGAAGTGAGATGCAGGTCGGACGTAAATGGTTCTCTCAAAGAGGCGACTTGAACACGAGATACGAACTTGATGCCAAGAGCGGCAAGAAGAAGCTAAAACGGGGCTGGAAGCGCCATTTTGCCGCATTTCATGATACCTGGACTAAGGTTTTTTTGACAAAATTACGGCCAGTGGACTTGCATTATCGCGGATGAACTACTTAGAATTCATCCTTCCGAAAGAGTACAGGATTGACAAAAGCTTAAAGATGCCCTGACGCCGCGGGCAGATACGCGCAATATGCTTTCTGGGGAAATATAGAAATATATGCGTCGAGTTTTGATTGTCGAAGACACGCCATCTGATGTGCGACAGTCCAGCGCCGTAGTCAAGAAACTCGGCGCAGAGGATATCATCGCAGTCAACACCATCGCCGCAGCGATCCTGTTTCTGCAGGATGTGGTGGAAGGAACGAAAGAGGCGCCGGACCTTATCCTGTTGGACCTTTCCTTTCCCAGAGAGAGCGGATTCGAGGTATTGCGGTATTGGAAGTCCAATGCCAAAATCCATGAGATTCATGTCGTGGTGTGGACGGTCATGGGTGATACCGAAACCAAGTTATGCCAGTTTTTCGGGGTAGAGCACGTGGTGCCCAAGTGGGCCGGTCCCAAAGAACTGGAAGCGGCCCTGAGGAATTTTGTACAGGAATCCGATTCGACTCAGGCCTAAGCGCCAGACAGCCTGCCCGGTTCCAGCTGCATCCAACTCTAGCCGCTGCATTTTGGGGCGATCTTGCCGCGCTGGACCAGTTCTGCCCATCCGAACGCATTCCATTCTGTTACGGATTTTGTGAAAGCACCCAAAAACATTTGGAGGATCCCATCGATGACCAAGTTGCCCGAGATGATCAACAAGCATCAAGAAGAGATACGCACAGACTGGTTGAAGCAGATGAGCACCGCGGTGCGCCGCGCCGATCTGATCAGCAATGAGGAATTAGACTCGCAATCCCGCGAACTCATGAACGGGATTGCCAGCGGAGTGAAATCCGGCGACATCACCAATCTGGACGGCCCGGCGTGGAGCCCAGCGCGCGATACATTGAGCGCCATCTCCGCTTCGCGGGCCAAGCAAGGGTTTACGACCAGCGAGACCGCGACTTTTGTGCTTTCTTTGAAACAGCCGATCTTCACGGCTGTGCGCCGAGAGAATGCGTCCGATCCGACCGCCTTGTTCGATGAGATATGGAAATCAACCCTGCTGGTGGACAAGCTGGCGCTGATCACGGCCGACGCTTTCCAGGCGTCGCGCGAAAAATTTATAGCGCGGCAGCAAGAGGAACTGATGGAGTTGTCCACACCGGTGGTGAAGCTGTGGGACGGAATTCTGGCATTGCCGATCATCGGCACACTGGACAGCGCCCGGACGCAGGTGGTGATGGAATCACTGCTGCAGGCGGTGGTGCAAACGAATTCGCGCGTCGCCATTATCGATATTACGGGCGTGCCGACGGTGGATACGCTGGTGGCGCAGCATCTGCTGAAAACGATTACGGCTGCCCGATTGATGGGCGCGGATTGCATCATCAGCGGGGTGCGACCGCAGATTGCCCAGACCATTGTGCACCTGGGAATTGATCTGGCCGGCGTGATCACCAAAGCCAAGCTGTCAGACGCGTTTGCGCTGGCGCTCCAGCGGACCGGCCAAACGGTGACGAAACTCAACGGCGACAGCGGCGGCAAGAGAATGCTTCTTCAGGCGGGAGGAATAAATGGAGCGCATTCCTATCCTCCGCATGGGGCAATTCCTGCTGGTCACAATTCAGGTGGACATGCATGACCGGCTGGCGGTGCAACTCCAGGACGACCTGACGGAGAAAATCTCTGAGTGGAGCTCCCGCGGTGTGCTGATCGATATTTCGACGCTGGAGATTGTGGATTCGTTCATTGGCAGGATGCTGGCCAATATTGCCGCGATGGCCCGGGTGCTGGATGCCGAAACCGTAGTGGTGGGAATGCAGCCGGCTGTGGCGATTACGCTGGTTGAGCTTGGCATGTCACTGAGCGGGAGTGCGCACGGCCCTGAATGTGGAAACAGGAATGGAGTTGCTGTATGAATTGCGCGGGGATTTCCATTCGGGGATGGGCGGATGAAATCTGGAAAGCAGGAGACCGTGCCGATTGCCAGTTCGAGCGACGTGGTGCTGGCGAGACAGAAGGTGCGGCAATGGGCCATTGAAATGAAGTTCACGCTGGTGGACCAGACCAAACTGGTAACTGCCGCCAGTGAACTGGCCCGCAACGCCCTGGAACACGGCAAGGGCGGACACATGGTGATTGAGCAGGTTGAGAACTCCATCAAGAACGGTTTGAAGCTGGTATTCGAAGACCGAGGTCCAGGGATCGCGGATATAAATGCGGCCTTGCGAGATGGATACACCACCGGCGGGGGCATGGGGCTGGGACTGGGCGGAAGCAAACGGCTGGTCAACGACTTCCACATTGAATCAGAACCGGGTAAAGGGACGCGTATTACCGTGGTCCGCTGGAAATAATGTTTCTGTCTCGAACGATCCCGCTGTCTGATGGCAGTTCCACGGCTGAAGCCCGCATGGCGGGAGCGCGGATGGCCGCTTCTCTTGGCCTAAATGAGACAAAGTCAGGCGAGATCGCCATTGTAATCACGGAGGCTGCCCGCAATGCCGTGGTCTATGGCGGCGGAGGGCAGATGGTACTCTCCGGGATAAAATCCAAGAACGAAACAAGGATGGAAATCCTGGCGCTGGATCGTGGGCCGGGTATCGCTGATCTGTCACGCGCGCTGCAAGATGGATACTCCACCGGAGGCACTTCCGGGACCGGGCTGGGCGCGATCAAGCGCATGGCGGAGGTCTTTGACGTTTTCAGCAACGCCAAGGGCACAGCAGTTTTTGCGCGGATCGAACAGCGGGAAAACGAGCATCATTCGCGTAAATCCTCAGTAGAGTTTGCCGGATTAGTTTCGCCGATTGCGGGAGAGCAGGTGAGTGGCGACAATCTGGCCTGGGACATTACCGGCGACCGATGCGCCGTACTGATGGCGGATGGGCTGGGTCACGGACCGCAGGCGGCGGAAGCCGCGGATGAAGCGGTTCGTGTTTTTCGCTCCCACAGCAATGAATCCCCTGCCAGCGTGATTACGCGCCTGCATGACGCGCTGAAGAAGACGCGCGGCGCGGCGGTAGCCGTGGTGGAAATACATCCTTTGTCAGGAACGTTAACGTATGCGGGTGTCGGCAACATCGCAGGGAGCATCCTAAGTAACACGCTAAGCCGCAGTCTGGTTTCACATAGTGGCACGGTGGGACATGTGATGCCGAGGGTCCAGGAATTCAAGGTGGAATGGCCGAGAGATGGAATCCTGATCATGCATTCTGATGGATTGCAGTCCCGCTGGGACCTTGCGCGCTATCCCGGGCTACTGGCACGGCAACCGGCATTGATTGGCGGCGTGCTTCTGCGCGATTTTCGCAGAGATCGCGACGACGCGAGCGTGCTGGTCATGAAAGGGGCCTCGTCGATTTGATCCGGCCAATTTCAACCGAGATGGGCAATCCGCTTTCCACCATTGCGTTACGAAATGAGCGCGACGTGGTCCAGGCCCGCCAGCGTGCGCGGGAAATCGCCGCAATGCTGGGCTTTGACAACCAGGAGCAAATCCGGCTGGCCACGGCAACCTCAGAGATGGCGCGCAATGCGTTTCGTTATGCTCGCGGCGGGAAAGTCAGTTTTGATGTTCAGACCGGGCGGTCGCAGGTTTTGGTGATCATGATTTCCGATACTGGACCCGGAATTGAAAATCTGGATGAAATTTTTGAGGGTCGATACCGTTCCAATACCGGGATGGGTTTGGGAATTGTAGGCACCAAACGGCTGATGGATAACTTTGAGATCACCAGCAGCCCTGGCGGAACGATCGTGAAAATGGGCAAGGAGCTGCCTTTCGCTGCGCCGGTACTCACACCGTTGCGATTGAAAGATCTGGGCGAGAAAATCAGCGCCAAGGCGCCGGAAAGCCCTTATGAAGAGATCGACCGGCAAAACCGCGACTTGCTGAAGACGCTGCAGGAACTTCGCGCACGGCAGGAAGACCTGGCCCTGCTGAACCGCGAACTGGAAGACACGAACCGCGGGGTAGTGGCGCTTTATGCTGAACTGGATGAGCGCGCCGACTATCTGCGGCGCGCGTCAGACCTGAAGACCAGTTTTCTTTCCAATATCTCGCATGAATTTCGCACGCCCCTGAACTCCATCATGTCGCTTTCGCGGATATTGCTGGATCGGCTGGATGGAGATCTTACGGACGACCAGGAGACGCAAGTGGGCTTCATCCTGGAATCCGCAAAAACATTGTCTGAAATGGTGAATGACCTGCTTGACCTGGCCAAGGTGGAAGCAGGGAAGGTCCGGATCAGGGTGAAGACTTTTGAGGTGATGGAGATATTCAGCGCGCTCAAAGGCATGTTGAAACCGCTGCTGGCGGACAACACTTCCGTGGACCTGGTGTTTGTTGAAGGCGCCGATCTACCGTCACTGAGAACAGACGAAGGCAAGGTTTCGCAAATCCTGAGAAACTTCATTTCCAATGCCATCAAGTTCACGCCACAGGGCGAAATAAGGATAGCTGCAGAGCGACGTGGAAGCGGCTCCATTCTGTTTGAAGTTACGGATACTGGAATTGGCATTCCACCGGAACACCTGGAGACGGTGTTTCACGAATTTACTCAGGTGGAAAATCCGCTCCAGGAGCGCTATCGCGGCACCGGACTGGGACTGCCGCTGTGCCGAAAGATGGCATTGCTGCTGGGCGGCAAAGTCTGGGTAACGAGCGAAGTAGGGCGTGGATCGAGCTTCTTCGTGGAATTGCCGATCATATACAAAGGCGAAGCCGATGTGGCCGGTACGCGCGAAGAAATGCCGGCTCCGGAGTTTTCACGTCCCACGGTGCTGCTGATCGCACCGGATTTGGAGACATTTTCTGCAATGGATCCATCTTTCAAGACGTCTGAATTTCAGCTTATTCATGTGGAAAGCCTGGAACGGGCAGAGACCTGGATGCAACGTCACCAGCCGCGTGCCGTGGTGCTGGATATCGAGGGTATTGGAGACGCGGCGTGGGACTTTCTGCGGTTTTTTCCGAAACAGCCGGCTTCGAGTGAGCAGATACCGATTATTGCCGTAACCATACCGCGGGAATCTCCGAAAGCTCTGGACCTTGGCGCGGCGCTGGCCGTGAGCAAGCCACTGGAAGCAGCCAGCCTGTTACAGGACGTGCGTCGCGTAACACGACAGGAAAAACCAAAAACGCTCCTGCTGGTGGACGACAACGATTTGTCACTGTATATTCTGCGCGAACTGCTGGACCGTCCATGGCTGAACCTGGTGGAAGCACATAACGGACAGGAAGCGCTGGACATGATCGATCGCGAACAACCGGACGCGGTGATTCTTGACCTGGTGATGCCCGGAATGGGCGGATTTGAAGTCTTGCAGAAGTTGCGAGCACAAGAACAGACGCGACGGCTGCCCGTGATTGTTTACACGTCAAAGGTGCTTTCCGGCGAAGAGAAGAAGCGGTTGACCGATCTGGCCGCGGGGCTGATCGCCAAGAGCGATGTGACCACCATGCTGTCTCCGGAGTCCTTATTGAGCTCGCTGGCCAAAATGGATATTGTGGGGCCAGAAGTAAAATAACAAAGTATGCCAGTGCCCCACACATCACGGATTCTGCTGGTAGATGACACGGAACAGAATCGCTACGTGCTCTCGCGAATACTGGCGCGGGCTGGCCTTGAAGTAGAACAGTGCACCACCGGCAAAGAAGCGCTGGAACGTGTGAAGGATTGTCCGGATCTGGTGATACTTGATGTGAAATTGCCCGACCTCTCAGGCTATGAGGTATGTCGGCGCATCAAGGCGGATCCTATCACACGGTCGTTGCCGGTGTTGCAGATCTCCGCGTCATTCGTGAGCAACGAAAGTAAAGTCCAGGCGCTGGAGGGCGGAGCGGACGGCTATCTAACCCATCCGATCGATGCCACGGTGCTGGTGGCTACGGTGAAATCGCTGCTTCGCCTGAAGCAGGCGGAATTGATATCGCGGCAGTCGGCGCAGCAGTGGCAGTCCACGGTGGACGCCCTGCCTGAATACCTGGTGCTGCTGGATACAGAGAACAAGGTGGTGCGCTGCAATCGGGCTTTCGTTGAGCTGAGCGGCAAAACTTTTAGCGACGTAATTGGGCACGATGGCGTGGCCATTCTAAAACAGCTGCTGGGCAGCGCAGAATTTCTCACGCACCCGGAAACGTCGCGCTACGTGGCCGAACAGCAGCACGGACAGACCTGGTTTCTGGTTACTGCGGACGCCGTAATGACGGGCCAGCAGCGCTTTGGCTCCATCGTGGTATTGACCAACGTCACCGAGCGCAAACTGGCGGAAGAAACCTTGCGCCATACGGAGAAGCTGGCTGCTACCGGAAGATTGGCCCAAACCATAGCCCATGAAATCAACAACCCGCTGGAAGCGCTGACCAACCTGATTTATCTCTCCACGCATACGGAGGACCAGGGAGAAATTCAGGGTTTTCTGCAACAGGCGACCAAGGAACTGGAGCGCGTGGCCAAGATTACGAAGCAGATTCTTTCTTTCCATCGCGAGACAAAAGTTCCTGTCGAAGTGGACTTTCAGGACATGGTGCAGTCCGTGCTGGCGCTGTATGTGATCCAACTCGAAGCCAAGCACATCAAAATCGATTACCAGAAAGGGCCGCCATTCAGCATCCACGGTTTTCCCGGGGAACTGCGCCAGGTTTTTGCGAACCTGATCGGCAATGCCATTGACGCGTCGCCTGACCGGGGATGCCTTTGCATTCGCATTCGTGCCGGCTCGTCCGAGGGCGTTCCGGGAGTGGTTTTTACCATCCATGATGAAGGCCTGGGAATACCAAGAGAGCTGCGTAACCGAGTGCTGGAACCGTTCTTTACCACCAAAGAGCTCAAAGGCACCGGGCTGGGACTGTGGCTGGCCAACAGCCTGGTCATGAAGCATCGAGGTAGTCTGCGTTTTCGATCGCGACGCGCCAGCGGCGGCGCTGGGACCTGCTTCAGAATCTTCCTGCCGATTGGAGCACCAGTTGAGTTGAAAGCCAGAGTGGAGAAAGAAAAGCTAGCACAGGAATTGATGAAGGAACGGTAGTCAAAGAACGTTGATCGGGAAAAGCGTTGGTCGGGAAACATGAGGCGCGCCTCACATCCCGCCCGCAAGTTCATTGCAAAATCCTGACTGCCGCAATTCTTTAGCTGCCGGAGAGCGCGGGCAGCAACACCATCAATGCCGCGATCCACAAAGCCATCCAGATCAAAAAATTTTTGCCGCCTGCCATTTCTGCTGTGTTCATAGTGCGCCCTTTTCGAGTACGGTTGCCGGCATGGAGTAATGCAAGCCCGGGGCCAGGCAGCTATATTATTGTTTATCAGCAGTTTGCGGCATATCTCGGGATTGGCCGATGTGTCAGAAAATCACTGTTGGCGTGTCCCGACACACACAGTATTGGGCTGACCTCTTAGACCGGCGTCGGACTCTCCAGTACTTCCCGCAGCTTGGCCGACAGAATCTTCATGGTGAAAGGCTTATTCACCAGGATGGTCCCCGGCTTCAGAACGCCGTCTGGAGCGAGAGAAGGATTCGCGTAGCCCGAGATAAAGATCACTTTCATCTCCGGCCGCGTGCGGATAAGCTTCTCCGCCAGGTCCGGGCCGGGAAGCGGGTGCATTACCACATCGGTCAGCAGCAGATCGATTTTGCCGGGATATTCCCCCGCCAGTTCCAATGCCTCATGACCGCTGGTAGCTGAGAGGATTTGATATCCAAGCTGTCTCAGCAGATCGACAATGACGCTCCGCAAAGACTCTTCGTCGTCCACCACGAGAATGGTTTCTGTGCCGCGATAATAGTCCAAGGGGGTGTTCTCGATTTCGGCTCTTACTGGAGCAGGGCCAGGGTATGGAGAGATTGTGAACCTTCCGCCGGGGGGTTTCAACTGCAAAGAAGTCGGCGTAGCCCCCTCCCCCTCCTATACCCATCCCAGGTTGGCGTAGACTTGATCGATGGTCATCCCAGGGCATCCCAGATTGGCGTAGACTTCAGCGATTGGGCTCCAATTGGCGTAGGGTTTGGAGGGTTGATTTCCGATCACGTGCGATATCGGCGATTCAGTACCTCTACCCCCTACCCGGGTATCCCACCTCATCCCAAGTCATCCCAGATTGGCGTAGACTTCAGCAATTAGGCCTCGATTGGCGTAGGGTTCAGCGGTCTTCCTTTGCGTCGCCTAGCGTCCTTTGCGGTTAACAGGTTTTTGGGGTTTCTGGCCAGCAGCTTAGGGGCTAGTAACTAGTAGCTTCTTATTGTCAAAGATCGTCCGACGCACCACTTTTCCGCTCTGAAGCGAACTCCCAACTCTACCATTTGTTCGCCTTGGTGTCAAGCAAAAAAAAGCAGGTGAAAGGGTTGGCCATGGCATTTTCGTCAGGACAAAAGCCACTTTAGGGCAGGCGCCCGAGCTAGCGATTTTGAGTCAGAAATTTAGAATTAGAAAGTGGTTCAGTAGGCATTTTGAGGGCAAATTCTAACATGGAACGGCTCGAGCAATTTTATCGTGCTTCTATGCAACCATTCCAGAGCTGCTGCTCGTCTGAAGAACCAAATGCCTAGGCCGAAGTGTTTTGCTTATTTCAGTTCCGAAAGGATTGATTGATGCGCCGATCAAGTTATTTGAAACTATCAAGCATCGTCACATTTACCGTTGCACTTGGCATTTACCCGATGCGGATTGTATCTGCACGCCCAACGAATACTTCAGCAGTCAGCGTGCAGGCCCAATCGGAGAGCACCGAAGAACTGGATACGACCTTGGCCAGGTACTATGAGATATATGCCAACGTTTATCCTTTTGCGGAACGGATTCGTCAGGCAGCGCAGGCCAACGGCAGCAAGCCGCAACAGCTTGAGATCGTTAAGAGTATGGAAGAGCCATTCCACATGCATGTACCCTCTTCCGCTTTTCCGGCGGGCAGCTCGCCTCAGGTCCAGGTTGAAATCGCCAATTCTGACCTCATCATAATTGGAACTCCCATCAAGGCCCGGTCCCTCCCCATTGAGGATCACACCTTCGCATTCACCCAATATGCGGTGCGCGTCGAGAAAGTGGTTGCCAATGATCAAAATGGCTTGCTTCCCGGAGATACTATTATCGTCTCCCGCGGCGGCGGTGAGCTCACGGTAGACAATGTTCTTATCAAAGCAATAGAGCCGGCATTCAGTGAGTTCCTGCTGAACCAATCCTACGTCCTCATGCTTCGGTCCGTCCCAGGAACGACAAGCTATCGGGCGTTGGGCTCAGGCACTTTTGCCGTAAGAAACGGCGAAGTAACCAGAGCGTCCACCCTCGAGAAAGGGAAGACCCCTAAAAAGGACATAGATCATTTCATGTCTGAAGTGAACACAGCCGTAGGGGGCAAGCGCTCAGGCCGGAATTGAGGAAGCCAGCCATGGCGCGGTCCATTCTATTTTTCCGCATAACCGGCCGGAAATACACGACCCGTGAGAGGCGCTGAGTAAAAGGATAAAATCCTCTTTACGCTGCCGGCCTTTTATTCTCCGGAATAGCAATCTCATTGAACCTGTGTGCAAAACCATTCGTTTTGCCGTGCCTTTATAATGACGGGTTTCGTCATCCCTGGCACGACGAAAGGTTTGCAGCCTCCATGATGTTCCTCCGCTTTGCACTGCTTGTTCTCAGCATGCTATCGATCGCCGCAGCCCAGCAACCTGCGCCGCAGCCATCACAACAAAAAGACACATCGTCGCCGCAGCCTGCGCGCGAACCTGCTCGCGAAGACGATCCGCTGGCTGACGGCGTGCCCGTTGTCACGCACCATCAGATCACGGTAAACGGCAAACCGTTGAAGTACACCGCCACCGCGGGACGCCTGTTGCTCAAACCGGAGAGCGGCCCCTCGGAAGCGGCGATCTTCTTTACCGCTTACACGCTGGACGGCGACGAGGCGCGTACGCGTCCGCTGACGTTTGTATTCAACGGCGGGCCGGGAACGGCGACTGCCTGGCTGCATATGGGCGCGCTTGGTCCCAGGAAAATCAAGCTGGAGTCGGATGGCGGCGTCCCCGCGCCTCCGTACGTCACCGTGGATAATCCAGAGACGATCCTTGACCGCACAGACCTGGTATTTATTGACGCGCCCGGCACCGGCTATAGCCGCATCCGTGGTGATCTTACGAAAAAGTTTTACAACGTGATGGGCGACGCCGACGCTTTCTATCGATTTATTCGAATTTACCTTTCACGCTACCAGCGCTGGCGTTCTCCGCTGTTCTTGTTTGGCGAAAGTTATGGCACCACGCGTGCCGCTGCTTTGGTGAACCATCTGGCTGACAATTACATTCCGGTCAATGGCGTGGCTCTGCTTTCAGTCGGACTGGATTTCACGACGCTGATGCCCGGCAACATGAACGACCTTCCTCACCAGGTAATTGTTCCCAGCTATACGATGATCGCGGCGTACCACAAAAAGCTGGCGCCGGAACTTACCGCCAACCTTGACGCAACCATCAAGAAGGTCGAACAGTGGTGCGCCACGGACTATGCGCAAGCGCTGGCGCTGGGCAATGCGCTGCCGCCGGAGAAAAGAAAGCAGATTATCGAGCAGCTTGCCGCCTACACCGGCCTGAAGCCTGAGTTGATTGAAGAAAACGATCTTCGCATTGAGCCGCAGGTCTTCATGCATAACCTGCTTAAGGACCGCAAACTGGAAGTCGGGCGCGTGGACGGACGCTTTGCCGCGCCCATGCCGCAGAGCAACGCTCATGAGCCGTTCTTCGATCCCGCCATGGCGGCCATGTTTCCCGCTTTCAACGCCGTGATGAACGATTATGCCGAAAGCGAACTGGGATACAAATCAGAGCTGCCTTATGTGATCTGGAATTATGAGGGCATCAACCGCGCCTGGGATTGGGGGACGGCGATGGACTTTAGTGCGGGGCTCGCATACCCGCAAACGGCAACGAAGCTTGCAGTCGGCCATGGCGAAGAATAAATATCTCAAAGTGCTGGTGATGGAAGGCATGTACGATCTGGCCACCCCGTTCTATGCCAGCGCCTATACCTTTCAGCATCTGCGGCTGGAACCCGACTATCGCAAGAACCTCACCTTCGCCGATTTTAAAGGCGGCCACATGGTCTATAACGACGCCGTGGCGATCAAGGAAATGAAGCGCGCGCTGGATGTGTGGTACCAGGAGGCGCTGAAGACAGGGAAGTGAGTGAAGAGATGCAAAGGGCAAGAGGAGTGGAGCAGGCCTTTCAGGCCTGCGGATGCTGCTATAAAAGTGTCCGGCTTGTAGCCGCCGAGGTTACTTTGATCCGCTAAATCTGCGGCAAAAACTTCCGCACTAATCCGGCGGCGCGATCCTGCTTTTGCGTTCGTCGCTGGCGACGATGCCATCCTTGATGTGAATCACGCGGTAGGCGTGCTCGGCGATATCGGCTTCGTGGGTCACCAGCACAATGGTATTACCCTTGCGATGAAGCTCTTCCATCAGCTTCATGATTTCGTTGCCGGTCTGCGAGTCAAGGTTGCCGGTGGGCTCGTCGGCCAGGATGATCGAAGGATTATTGACCAGGGCGCGGGCAATGGCGACGCGCTGGCGCTGTCCGCCGGAAAGCTCGTTGGGCTTATGGTTCATGCGCTCGCCCAGATCGACGGCCTGCAGCGCAGCCTTGGCGCGGGCGATGCGTTCGTCAGAGGGCGTGCCACTATAGATCAAAGGAAGTTCAACGTTGTGCAGCGCGGTGGCGCGGGCGAGAAGGTTGAATGTCTGGAAGACGAAGCCGATTTCGCGATTGCGAATGCGGGCCAGTTCATCGTCGTCAAGCTCGCTGACCAGGTTGCTGTTGAGCCAGTAGCGGCCTTTGGTGGGCGTGTCCAGACAGCCGATCAGGTTCATGAGCGTGGATTTGCCGGAGCCGGACGGGCCCATGATGGCAACGTATTCGCCGCGATCGATGCGCAGGTTCACGCCGCGTAGCGCATGCACCTGTTCCTGGCCCATCACGTAGGTCTTCCACAGGTCTTCCGTGCAGATGATGCATTCGGAAGGAGGCGCAATGATCTTGTCAGAAATGTCCGCGACTTGAGTTGACATCAATTTCTCCTGGTCTATTGCCACACCGAACCCCACTGTTTCTTTAGACGTCGAAAAGGCGCAAGAGTTACGAGTCTCCCAGTTTAGCCACGGAATTATCCACTTTTACGCCGGCGCCGTTGCGCAGGGTCTTGAGAACTTTATAGCTGCCGGTGATAATTTCGTCGCCCGCTTCAAGGCCGCTTTTCACCTGGATTTCCGTGCTTCCGGTCAGGCCCGTGACGACCTCATGAAACTCGGCCTTTTTGTTCTTCACAACAAAAACGCCCTGAATATCAGTGTTTTCTTTCTTGGTGGGCGCCGCCGGAGCGGTCTTGTCGACGGGTTTGGCGGTCTTTTTTTGCGCGTCCAGATCATTCTTGTCACGCATGGTGAGCGCCTGAATCGGAATGGCCACGGCATCGTGCGCCAGACCGGTAGTGATCTTAGCGGTGGCGGAAAGTCCCGGACGAAGATTGGGCGGAGGATCGGTCAGGGTAATCACAACCTTGAAGTCCTTGGCTTCCTGGCCGCCGGAGAGGCTTTGCGAAGTGGAAACGCCGGTGGAGCGGATGATGGCATTATCTCCAATCTCGCTGACCTTGCCCTTGAAAACCTGGTTGGGAATTGCATCAATCGTTACTTCCGCGGATTGGTCAAGCTTTACGTTGACGATATCGGTTTCATCCACCTGCACTTCAGCGGTGATGATCGACATATCTGCAACCGTCATGAGAGTGCTGCCCGGAGAATTCTGTATGCCCATCACCACGGTCTCGCCTTCGTGTACGGGAAGATTGGTCACGGTGCCGTTGAAGGGCGCGGTGTAGGTGGTCTTGCTAAGAACGTCATTCACGCGGGTGAGTTGGGCCTTGCTCTGGCCAACGCGTCCGTGGGCGGAATCGACTTGCGCTTTGCTCTGGGCCACGCGCGCGATGTCCTGCGCATGAACGGCGTCGGCCACTTCATAAGCGGCCTGCTTGGTGTCAAAGTCCGCCTTGGAAATCAGTTTGTCTTTATAGAGACTCTGCGCGCGCTCATATTCCAACCTGGCGCGGGCAAAATCGGCAGTGCTGCTTTTGAGCTGCGCCTGCGCGGTGTTCAACGCAGCTTCGGCGGCAACGGCATCCGTTTCTGAGCTGGAGACGGTGGCGCGGGTCATGGCGACGTCGGCGGCCGATTGTACGTTTTCCAGTTGGGCCAGTACCTGATTTTTCTTGACGGTGTCGCCTTCCTTGACAAACAGACGGACGATCCGTCCCATGGCATTGGCGCCCACGTTGACGATCGTCTTGGGCTTGATCTGGCCGGATGCAGTAACCTGAGAGGAAATATCCTGCTTGAAGACCTTGCCCGTCTGGACGGTAACAACGTTCTTCTGGCTCTGATTAACGGAGAAGCCAACAATAGCGCCCAGCAGCACGATAACACCTAGGATGAGGGCGATTTTCTTTGCTTTCATGAGTTACCTTCCGGCGCACCACGGCGGTTTATGCACACCTTATATACGCCGGCAGGACTGGGAAAGTTCCTTCGTCAGGCAGGTGTACTCGCATGAAGCGTTCATTTTATGGTGGGCGGGTACCGCTCCGATTATAACGGCAAGTGGTTTTCCGTTCTACATGATTTGGTAAGGTAAAGTCGATAAAATTGTTTGCAAGAAATGCCCCAAATTGCATTCTAAGGTCGACAAGAAAAGGACGGAATCGGCGTTCCATCCTTGATTATGGGCTTGCAAAAGACTTAGAATCCATGTATCTGCCCGTTTGAAGGAGGGCTCCCAGTGGTCTCCAGTTATCCTCGTTTTCATTCCGTGTTTTTATTGGCTGTATTGGTTGGTTCAGGGTGTTTTGTAGTCCAGGCGCAGGAAAAAGACTCAAAGGCGGGTGCTTCAGCCCAGGCGCAGCCGGATGGACAGCAGGATCCGCTCAAACGTGCGCGGAAAAAAGACGATAAAGCGGCGAATATCGAAAAGCTGGGCGGCGTGTACAAGAAGTGGCTGGACGAGGACGTGCGCTGGATCATCACGGACGAAGAGCTTTCCGCCTTCAAGAAACTGGCCAACAACTCAGAGCGCGACGTATTTATTGAGGGATTCTGGCAGCGTCGCGACCCCACGCCCGATACCGCGGAAAACGAGTATAAAGAAGAGCACTACCGGCGCATCGCATACGCCAACGAACATTATGCCGCCGGCATGCCGGGCTGGCGAACGGACCGCGGAAGAATTTACATAATGTATGGTCCGCCAACGTCTATCGATTCCCATCCCATGGGCGGTCCCTATCAGCGCCCGGCGGACGAAGGCGGCGGGCAGACCTCAACTTTCCCGTTTGAAGTGTGGCGTTACCGCTACCTTGAAGGCATCGGGCAGGAAATAGAACTCGAATTCGTTGACGATTGCGGCTGCGGCGCGTATGAAATGACGCTGGACCGCTCCAAGAAAGACGCGCTCCTTCACGTCCCTAATGCCGGCCTTACCACAATGGAAGAAATGGGCATGGCCAACAAGGCGGACCGTTTCCGCGGCGGTCTGGAAAACCTCGGCTCAGGCCCTTTCACCAGTCAAAACCAGACCAAACAGTTTGACCGCATGGAGACTTTCGCCAAGGTGAACCGTGCGCCGGATATCAAGTTTAAAGATCTGCAAAATGAACTTGTCAGCCATAAGTTCCGCACCAACCTGCTGCCTTTTGATGTGCAGGTTGATTTCGTGAAGCTGACCTCAGACACGGTGCTGGTCCCGATTACTCTGCAAGTTCCGCTCAAAGGCCTTACTTTCGCCAATAAAGATGGCATCCAGCGCGCGGTGGTCAACGTTTATGGCCAGCTGACCAAGCTTTCCGGGCAGATCGTGCAGACCTTTGAAGAAACGCTGCACCGCGACATTCCGGCCGAGCTGCTGGAAAAGGAAATCAACAACGTCTCTCTGTATTGGAAGGCGCTGCCCATGCGCCCGGGCCTTTACCGGCTTGACGTGGTGATGAAAGACGTCAATGGCGACAAGACCGGCATTTTCAGCCGCAGCTATACCGTCCCAGACTTCGGCGACGAAAAGCTCACTTCTTCCACGCTGATTCTTGCCGACCAGATGGAACCGGTCCCGGCGCGCGAGGTAGGAACCGGCAATTTCGTGATTGGCACTAACAAGGTCCGGCCCAAGGTGCGGTCGTCCGACGGACAGCCGGCGTCTTTCACCAAGAAAGAAAAGATCAGTTTCTGGCTGCAGGTTTACAATCTTGGCGTCGACCAGAAGACCAACAAGCCCTCCGCCACGGTGGAATATCAGGTAGTAAACACCGCAACCAACAAGCATGTGTTAGACTTCACGGAATCAACGGCCCAGATGGGAAACGTTGGCGAGCAGGTGACCCTTGGCAGAAGCCTGCAATTGAGCCAACTTGACCCCGGCATATACCAGGTAACCATAAAAGTGAACGACCAGATTTCTAAACAGACGATTTCACCCACGGCCAAGTTTGCCGTCCAGCAATAGCTGTAAGGGCTCCACTTTTATTTGAGGTGGTGGATATGACCCGCAAATTCGGATGTTTGTTGATGTTCCTGTTGGCATGTGCGCCGCTTCACGCGGCCAGCGTTGGAGCCATTGCGGGATACGTCAAAGACAGTTCCGGAGCGCCCCAGATGGGGGCGGTGGTGGAGGTTTTTGTCTCCGCCGCCAAAGTGGGCACCACCGTCTTCACTGACTCGCGCGGCTACTATCTGGCCAATGATCTGCCCGCCGGCACATATTACGTGAAAGTGACGGCCGCGTCTTTTCTGCCGTCGCTGCGGGACAACATTCTTCTTCGCTCGGGCGCGCACGTCGTGATCAACCTTACCGTCAACACCCTCGCGGATGCGCTCCGGCTGATGCCTACCCGGCGCGCTGACAGTGAAGAGGCTGACGACTGGCATTGGACCCTGCGTTCGGCCGCCAACCGCCCGATTCTTCGCGTGCTGGAGAAGGACAAGGACAGCAATGACAGCGGATCGCTGGTAGTGGTGTCGCACAATAAGTCTGAGCGCGGCGGTAGTGATGGCGCGGTAAAAGCCAGTGTCGCATTTATGGCGGGTGCAGAAGCCAGTGGCTTTGGCAGCGCAGGCGACATGACCACCGCTTTCGCGCTGGAAAAATCGCTGTTCTCGTCTGGCACGCTCTCCTTCAACGGCAATATCGGCGCTTCGGCCGGCGAGCCCGCCGGCGTATTGCGCGCCTCCTACTCGCATGACATCGGTGACGCTTCCCGCCCCAGCTTTACCGTAACCTACCGGCATTTTGCCGCGCCCGGCGTTGCTGTGCAGAACTCGCCTTATGCCGCTGTTGAGATGAGCAGCTCTGACAGCACGACCATTGCCGGATTCATTGATTTGAACTATGGCGCGGACCTGCATTCCCTGGAGTTTGCCAACCGCGTAATCGCGCTTCGACCGCACGGCTCGATTGATGTGCATCTCTCGCCCAACATGCTGGTGGAATATCGTTACGCCACGTCTGAACCTGATATGCGCGCGGCCAAGGGCTTTGACACTGCTCCCGCCGATCTGAGCGAGTCCGGTCCACGGATGGCCCTGCTCAACGGCCAGCCTGAAGTGGAAAAGTCCTCCCATCACGAGCTTTCCATCGCACGACGCATGGGTGATACCAGCGTGCAGTTGGCTGCGTTCTTTGACCAGGTTCACAATGCGGTGCTCACTGGCGCCGGCGATCCTTCCACCTATTCCGATGACGTGCTGCCTGACGTTTATTCCGGCACATTTTCTTATGGCTATGGACCGGGCGTGAGCAGCACGGGAGCGCGCATAGTAGTGCAGCGCAAGCTTTCTGACGACCTTACGGCCACCGTAGATTATTCCACCGGTCAGGCGATTGTTGCGGAATCGGCCGCTGAATGGCAGGCCCTGGCGCAGGCCATGAGCACCAGCCGCCAGCATTCCGTGGGGACCAAACTTTACGGCCACATCCCCTCCACTGGCACGCGCTGGATAGCTTCCTATAAGTGGACCAGCGGCAACACACTTTCCGCCGTGGATGCATTCAACTCGTCGCCCGGGCAGACTGATCCTTACCTAAGCGTTTTCATCCGCCAGCCAATCCCCGGAACCTCATTCATTCCTGCCAAAATGGACGCCTTGCTCGATCTGCGAAACCTGCTGGCCCAGGGCTACGTTCCCGTGATGGGCCAGGACGGACGCACCGTATATATGGTCCAGTCGGCGCGCTCCTTGCGCGGTGGGTTGTCGTTTACTTTTTAGTTTCTTGTCCCGAGCGTCAGCGAGGGAACCCTATCAGCATCAGAGTACCTTTGCGGTATGAAACGCTTGATGTGCACAATCGCCTGTGTTGCTCTGTGCGCTTGTACCTGCCCGGTCGCAGCAGCCGCGGCAGAAAAGCAACCTGTTGTCGTTGTGCGCGGCCCAACTGTTGTGGCATTTTTCGAACCGGTCACACAGGCGAAACTGGAGAAAGACCCTGACACGAACGAGGTGTTGGCGGATTTCCAGTTGTATGCGACAAATGCCCGCGAACCGCTCAGGAAAGCAGGAATTGAATTTCATGAACTTTACGCGCACTCTTTTCGATTGCGTGTTGGAAATAGATTGAAGACATTCCGGCCCGGCAAAGTAAATGTCGGATATTACTTGATGGCACCTGGCAGGAAGCCGCGCATTCAGTATGGCGTCATGACCGATGCCGACCTCGTGCAACTGGCGAGCGAGTATTTTGGAATTCCCGCCAGGTAATAGTTCACCTACGTCCAACCGACCCGCTAGGCTTTCGAAGGCCATAGGGATCTCTCGCTACGCTCGAGTTTAGGAAAATTCGCATAAATTCGCGGCTAAAGAATCACTCATCCCGGAACTGCAACTCTAGGTTTTCGGTTTGTCGAATATGTGGTACGTGACCGCGTCCCACGCATTGTGAATGCCGATAAACAGCAGCAGCAGTGCCGCCGCTCCAATACCAAACAGCGCGTCGCGTAAATGAGAACGAGACGCGAAGGACGCTGCCAGCAGCGTTGCGTATGCCACGAACGGCAGCAGAACATGAAACAACCAGTCCTCGAACACAGGCTTGTATATGGGTTGCCGTCGCATACGGCGAACCACAACAGCCGCATACACTATCCCGGTAAGACCCAGTAGGCCCCATAGAATGGCGGCAGCGGCGATCTCCTGCCATGGTGCGCTCAGCATTCCTGCCAGCAGCAGCACAGCTCCAAAGTGGACGATGGTCGGTGTAGCAAACGCGTGGCCGGCCTGCGCCGTGCCTCGTATGTTTGGTCTGTCGGCAATCAGGGTCATGACAACGAACTGCAATCCAATCAAGGCGCCCGCAGAAGACCCGACGATTACGTAAAAGTTTTGCCACACGGACAGTGGTGTCATGCTATGGAATTATGTCAGGACTTGTACTGCTCGTCACTGACGTGTTCCATCCAGTCAACCACCTTGCCGTCTTTCTTTTCCTGGATGGCGATGTGTGTCATTGCCGTCGTTGGCGCAGCCCCGTGCCAGTGCTTCTCGCCAGGCGAGAACCAGACCACATCACCGGGCCGGATTTCTTCAATAGGCCCGCCCCATCGCTGCGCTCGGCCGCAGCCGGCTGTAACGATAAGAGTCTGGCCGAGCGGATGTGTGTGCCATGCCGTCCGCGCTCCCGGCTCAAAAGTCACGCTGGCGCCTTGAACAAATGCAGGATCGGGCGCTTGAAACAGCGGATCGATCCGCACTGTTCCAGTAAACCAGTCTGCCGGTCCCTTGCCGGAAGGTTGCGAGCCCGCTCTTTTGATTTCCATTTTGTAATTTCCTATTTCAAGGTTGTTTTGTCTCTAAGTGCTACTTGTTTTCGTTTTGTTCATCCAGACGCGCCAAGTGAGTAGCCCGGCTTCCTCATCGCTTATCGGGCGGCCTGCCAACTTGAGGAGGAGTTTAATCTGACCGTGATGATAGCCTTCATGCCAGATCATGTGTTGCAACAGCAGGATTGGATGGTCGTAATGAATGTCCATGGCCCGGGCTGTTTCCACTCTGCTTTTCACCGCGTCCCGCACTGCCTTAGCGCTGTTGTTCAAAAGCTGCGCCATGCGTTCGGAATCAGCCTCGGCGGCCCACTCTTCCGCGGGCAGTTCACCTGAGAACTCGGAAGCGTCTTCGGAGACAAAGACAAGCCGCACATAATGGACATGCCCAAAAAGTTCACCGATGGAGGGACTGCCCTGCATCGCCCGAGCCTCTAGTCCAGCCTTCGGAATGGCGCGAAGCAGGTTGAGCAGGATGGTGTTGTTCCGGTCCCACGAGTCCAGCAGAGCCTCGAGCAGGCTTCGGTCTGGCGCGTTCGACATAGACTCTCCCGTTGGTTCATGCAAAACGTTCGAAGTTGTGTTAACTCCGCGGATTTCGCTCCTCCAGACAACTGATCGAAGCTAGCGATTGACCAGTTTCTGTAGATTCTCCGGATACCGCTCTCCCTGCACCGGAATCTTCGCACTGGCGTTGTCAATCTGGCGGAGATCGTCCGGTGTCAGTTCAACGTTAACTGCTCCGATGTTTTCTTCCAGCCGGTGCAACTTGGTGGTGCCGGGGATGGGAACCATCCAGGGCTTCTGTGCCAGAATCCAGGCGAGCGCAATCTGCGCCGGTGTCGTCTTTTTCTCTGCGGCGAATTTAGTGACCAGGTCCACCACGGCCTGGTTTGCTTTGCGGTTTTCAGCCGTGAAGCGCGGCACGATGTTGCGGAAATCGGTCTTATCGAACTTGGTTTCTTCGCTGATTTTGCCTGTAAGAAAGCCTTTGCCAAGAGGGCTGAATGGAACGAATCCGATGCCCAGTTCCTCGAGCGTCGGCAAGATTTCAGCTTCAGGCTCTCTCCACCAGAGTGAGTACTCGCTCTGGAGTGCCGTGATCGGCTGAACTGCGTGTGCGCGACGAATCACCTGCACGCCTGCTTCAGAAAGGCCAAAGTGCTTGACCTTACCTGCCTGAATTAAGTCCTTCACCGCTCCCGCAACTTCTTCGATCGGCACATTGGGATCAACCCGGTGTTGATAGAACAGATCGATCACATCGGTCTTGAGCCGCTTCAGTGAGGCTTCGGCAACTTCCTTGATGTGTTCCGGCCGGCTATCTGTCTGTCCAAGATTCTGCCCGGTTTTGGGATCAATTTTGAACCCGAACTTCGTTGCGATCTTCACCTGACTGCGAACCGGGGCGAGCGCTTCGCCCACCAGCTCTTCGTTGGTGAATGGGCCGTAAACTTCAGCGGTGTCAAAGAATGTGACGCCGCGTTCGACGGCCGCCCGAATCAGCGAGATCCCTTCCTTCTTGTCCATGGCAGGGCCGAAGCCAAAGCTCATGCCCATGCAGCCCAGCCCGATCGCTGAGACTTCCAGATTGCTTTTTCCAAGTTTGCGCTTTTGCATTATTACTCCTTGTACAAATGGAACCGTTTTCTATGTGGTCCGAAGTCTCGAGCGTAAGCGAGTGAACCCCATCATCTTATTAAATTCCAGGGGGTAGCGATGGTCTCAATATTAGTGTGGAGCTGTTACTAGGCCATTTCAAAAGCCTTAGATCTGTCGTTCTGAGCGGAGCGCCAGAAGATCGCTTGTGCGAAGACATCGATGGGCGCGCAGTCGAAGGATCCCGTGAATATTTCTATCTGAAATGCAGCATCGAGGCGTTCTCACGAGGTTTTGAATACCATAGGGATCTCTCGCTACGCTCGAGATTTCAGAAAGAGATTCGCGGCTAACCCCTATTCATCCCAGAAATTACGCCACCAGCCCTTTTTCTCCTGCGGCGCCTCATCGTCAAACACCGCTTCGTCACGCAATCCCAGGAAACCGCCGGCGCGTGTGGATGTCTGGTGGGCCGCAGGTTGCGGCGGGGAAAAGCGGCGGAGCTGTTCCATTGCGGTGCGCTGCGCCACTGCGGCTTGTACCCGCCGGAATATGGCAATGCCTAATCCGCTGCCGCCGGATGCCGGCAAAACAGCAACCACCGCGCTGGGTCTGGCCAGCGCATAATCCACCGGGCCGCGCAGAAGTGTATCAATTCTTGTACCCTGCGCCAGGGTCGAACGCAGAATGGAAGTCGTATCCTGGTCAAAAGCGATCCAGCGTGCCATGGGCAAACCATCCGTAAATATGAGCTAAGACAAGCGGCTGTTATTTTGATGCAAGCTGCCGGTGCCGCGTTTGACGCGTAAGACACGCTTCATGTAGTCTCCCGGCTTAGAACTTCTCGACCGGAGAACACGGGATGCCCAAATTCCTGATCAGCCGGCGCCAGTTTGCCCTTGGCGCGGCGGCCACTGCCACTACAGCACTGATTCCAAAGGGGAATGCCATATCAATGGATGGTCTGGTTCAAACAGCCCCCACCGCAGTGACAGCCGGCGACTCGTCCCCTGAAGGAAAGATCCGAATGGCCATGGCCAAACTTTCCCCCTCTGCCCAGGTGGAGGTCGAGATGAAGGTGGCATCCATCTTTCGCAAATATGGTGACCGGCTCAACGACGAGCAGAAGGCCGACATTCGCCGCATCATGGCTGAATCCCAGGAAGGCCTGGAAAAAATGCGCGCCTTCAAACTGGAAAATGGCGACCAGCCAGCCGACGCCTTCCGCGCCTACCGATCTGAAGAAAAGCCTGCGGCAATCAAACCGGTTAAGGCCCAATTCCGGAAAGAGAAACAATAGATGCTCAACGAAGACGTTCTCTTTCTTTCCGTCACCGAACTCTCCAGGCGCGTGCGCGCCCGGCAGCTTTCACCAGTTGAGCTAACTGAAAGCTACCTGGATCGCAGCCGCACCATCGGCAAAAAGCTGAATGCCTATGCCACGCTTACGCCCGATCTGGCGCTGAAGCAGGCGCATGCGGCGGAAAAAGAAATCGCGGCTGGAAAATATCGCGGACCGCTGCATGGCATTCCTTACGCCGCAAAAGATCTGCTTGCGGTGAAAGGCTATCCCACGGGATGGGGTGCTCGACCCTACGCTGACCAGCGCTTTGACTACGACGCCGCGGTCATCAAGAAGCTGGAAGCTGCCGGCGCGGTGCTGTTGGGCAAGGCGGCCATGATCGAGCTGGCCGGCGGCATGGGATACCGCTATGCCTCGGCATCAGCTACCGGCGCGGCCAGAAATCCGTGGAACCCCGACTACTGGACTTGCGGATCGTCGAGCGGCTCTGCCGCCATCGCCGGTGGCGGTCTGGCTGCCTTCGCCATTGGCACGGAAACATGGGGATCGATCATTTGTCCTTCAGGATTCTGCGGGCTCAGCGGCTTGCGGCCGACGTACGGACGCGTGAGCCGTTCCGGCGCCATGGCCCTCTCTTACACCATGGACAAGATTGGCCCCATCACGCGCAGCGCCGATGATTGCGACCTGGTCCTGAAAGCTATTTCTGGGCATGATGCTGAAGATATGGGCTCGTTGCCGGAAGCGTCTGCGAAGTACCCCGGCGCAGGCGAGGTGAAAGGCAAGCTGCGTGTGGGCTGGCTGATGAACCAGTGGAAGGAAATTTCTCCGGAAGTGAATCAGGCGGTGATGGCCGCGCGACAGGTGTTGGAAAAGAGCCCGTCGATCGAGCTGAACAACGCTACATTGCCGGAAGGTCCGTGGGAGACCGCTGCCGGGCTGGTTGTTTCCGTGGAAGGCGCAACCGCGTTTCGCCAGCTCATCCAGTCCGGACGGGTGGCCGAGCTGACCGATCCGCTGGGTAAGATTGGCGGTTACATGAATGAGGAGATCAGCGCGTCAGACTTCATTCTGGCCCAGCGTATCCGCGCGGTTCTGCAAGTGAAGATGGATGAGATCTTCAATCATATTGACGTTCTGGCTACGGCCTCTCTTCCCGTGACTGCAAGCAAAATCGATGCCAACCTGGATGAAACCCTGACTTTTGCCGATCCCATTGGCGGCATCGGCAATATCTGCGGGCTGCCCGCTATCAGCGTGCCTTGCGGCTTCGGCCAGCACGGTTTGCCGGTGGGCATCCAGTTTGTTGGGCGCGCTCTGGACGACGCGAAAGTCGTTCAAGCGGCGCGCATCTTCCAGCGCCAGACAGACTGGCACCGCAAGCATCCTGCCCTTACGTAGAAAGAAAGCTTATACGGACTATCAGGTATTTCACCTGAGTGCACTGGGAGCGTTCGCTGTGCAATACTAAATAAGTTGCCGCGTATCCTCGGTGCGTAAGGGCGCGCATCCAACGAACCAGAATGTCCGCTGATTCATTGACCGGAACACCGTTCAATCCCGAACCGCTGCGTGAGTCCATCCTGCGGCACATTCATTACACGCTTGCGCGTTCAGCTGGCAATCTGGTCCCCCGCGAGCTTTTCAAACCTCTCTCCCTCACCATTCGCGACTACATGATTGATGGCCTGCTCAAAACAGAGCGGCGCTATCGCGAGAAGAACGTAAAGCGCCTGGGCTACATCTCCATGGAATTTCTGATGGGCCGCTGGCTCAGTGACAATCTGTGTAACCTTGGCCTGGGCGAGCAGTGTCGCGCGGTGCTGGCTGAATTTGGCGTGAAGCTGGAAGACGTACTTGAGGTGGAGCCCGACGCCGGCCTGGGCAATGGCGGTCTGGGCAGGCTGGCCGCGTGTTTTCTGGAATCGCTCGCCACCATGGGCATGCCCGGTTTTGGTTACGGCATTGACTATGAATACGGCATGTTCAAGCAGGAGATTGTGGGCGGCTTCCAGCGGGAAAAGCCCGACCAGTGGAAGTCGGAAGGAACACCGTTTTATATTGAGCGACCGCAGGATTTCTGCACGGTTCCGATGTATGGACGGCTGCAGTCGTCGCGTGATTCCCACGGCAATCGGAGGCAAACCTGGGTGGACAGCCGAATCGTCGTGGGCGTACCCAATGACATGCCGGTGGCCGGTTACGGTGGCGAGACCGTAAATTTCCTGCGCCTGTTCACGGCACGCGCGTCAGAGGACTTTGACATTGAGATTTTCAATCGCGGCGACTACATTCGCGCGGTGGAGCAGAAGATTGCCTCGGAAAATATTTCCCGCGTCCTTTATCCCTCAGACTCCGTACTCTCCGGCAAAGAGCTGCGGCTGAACCAGGAATATTTTCTGGTGGCGTGCGCGCTGCGCGACATCCTGCGCTACTACATGTCCACGCATAGCGGCTTTGACGATCTTCCCGGCAACGTCGCCATCCAGATGAATGACACGCATCCCAGCTTGTGCGTGGCGGAGTTGATGCGCTTTCTGGTGGATGAAAATTCGCTGGATTGGGACAAAGCCTGGGAGCTTACCGTGGCTACGCTCGGCTATACCAACCACACGCTGCTGCCGGAAGCCCTGGAAAAATGGCCTGTTTCGCTGATTGAGCGCGTGCTGCCGCGGCATACTGAGATCATCTTTGGCATCAACCACCAGTTTCTGCGCACGGTGGCGCGCAGCTGGCCCGGTGACATGGATCGGCAACGGCGCATGTCGATCATTGAGGAAGGTCCGGAAAAACATGTGCGGATGGCCAACCTGGCCATTGTCGGGAGCCATGCGATCAACGGAGTTTCCCAGCTGCACTCTGATTTAATCAAAAGCGCGTTGGTGCCGGATTTTGCCCAGCTCTGGCCGGAGCGCTTCAGCAATAAAACCAATGGAGTGGCGCCGCGGCGCTGGATATTGAAAGCCAATCCCGGCCTTTCCGCGCTGCTGACAAACAGCGTGGGAGAAGAATGGATTACGGACCTGGAGCGCGTACGCGCGATCGAAAAAGGCGCGGGTGATCCAGCGTTCCGCGAGGAGTTCCGCGAGATCAAACGGCATAACAAAGAAAAACTGGCGCGCGAGGTTTTTAACACCACCGCCGTGGCGATTGATCCGCACTCGATGTTTGACGTCCAGGTAAAACGCATTCATGAATACAAGCGCCAGCTCTTGAACGTAATGCGTGTGATTCACGAGTACCTGAGCGTGGCCGACGATGGCGCAGACCCGCAAATGCTGCGCACTTATATTTTTGCCGGCAAGGCAGCGCCGGGATACTGGGCGGCCAAGCAGATCATCAAGCTCATCAACAATGTAGCGCAGGTGGTGAACTCCGATCCGAGGGTCAGAGACCGTATCAAAGTCGTATTTGTCCCCGATTACCGCGTTTCGCTGGCGGAAATCATCATGCCGGCCGCCGATCTCAGCCAGCAGATATCGACAGCGGGCATGGAGGCTTCCGGCACCGGCAATATGAAGCTGGCAATGAACGGGGCGCTTACGTTGGGCACGCTCGATGGAGCGAATATCGAAATCATGGAAGCCGTGGGGGAGGCCAATATTTATACTTTCGGCCTTACGCGCGAAGACGTGAGCTGGTACCAGGAGTCGAGAGGATACAATCCGCGCGAGATCTATAACAATGATGCGACGGTGCACCGCGTGGTAGATTGCCTGGCTTCAAATCGCTTGTGTCCGGACGAGCCCGGCCTGTTTCGCTGGATCGTGGACGAGTTGCTGGACCGCGGCGATCGTTATTTCCATCTTGCCGATCTCTCCTCTTACATTGAAGCCAGCCATCGCGCGGAAAAAGATTATCGCGAACCGGACGTGTGGACGGCCAAATCCATTCTGAATGTCGCCCGAACAGGGTTCTTCTCCAGCGATAGGACCATTACCGAATACGCCCGCGATATCTGGAACATCCAACCTGCCGTGCCCGGTCGTGAACCTGAGTCCGATGCCGCTAAAGAACCGCAGCGGGCGGAACTATCGCGCTAAACGAAGAAACTGGCTGACCGCGAGTGGCTGTGAGCGCCTAAATGAAGCTTTTTCCGGGTATTCCACAGGGCAAAGTCCCTTTTTAACACGTTCTTAACAATTGGGCCTCTGCAATTGGAGTGTAATAGAGGCTTATTCAGGCCGTACCCTCCGTAGCCTATCCCCAAGCCAGGAGAGAAGAAATGCGAATTGTTCAATCACCGTACCAGGCCCGAATCGTCCCCCAAAGCCCCGGAGCGCCCAACTTGTGGCGTTGCGTGATTGAGCAGGAAGGCTCAAGGGAAGTAGTGGTCCTGCATGAAACCGCCCGCAAAGAAGATGCGCGGTGCATAGCCCTGCTGGAACTGGCGCGGCTGGAGCCTGTCGGTGCAGCGACGAAACGGCTGAACGCAGCAAAATGAAAATGGGCCCGGAAAAGGGCCCCCTTTCGCGAGTTAGAGAGAAAAAACAGGTTTGAATTTTCTCCCCCTGATGAAGCGATCAAGATTGTTTTACGCCGACCACTTTAATGCCAGATGAATGGACGGTTAAGCTTCTGTGAATCAGCGCGCCGGCATTGCCGATGTAAGCCCTGTGTTACACTGATACTGCTTCCTGTGACGTCCCTCATAGATTGATCCCACAGCAAAGGGCGCGTAGCTCAACTGGCAGAGCAACTGACTCTTAATCAGTAGGTTGAAGGTTCGATTCCTTCCGCGCTCACCATATCTTTTCACAACTTCCGATCCTGGCAGAGCAACTGATCTCCTGTCCATATCGAAAATTTCATCCGGATTGGCTTCAGTTGAGAACAAGCACGGATGAGTTTTTTGACCATACGAGGTCGGGTCCCCGGAACTGCTGATATTTCTGCTTTCTAATATGTTTGCGTGATGCTTGCTGCCATGCGCTGCTCAGTACCTTCTTGATCGAATACGTGGGTTAGCTCAGAAAAGAAGGCGATCCAGAGTCGCCACATTTCTTCGGCACTGGCTACGACACTCCCATACTGCTCGGCCGAAAGCTCCGGTTCCAGAGCATCGCTCGCCTTATCAACATGATGTGGTTCCTGTAGGACGTGAATGTCCACCCATGGAAGGTTCTTCATGCCGCTTACTCGCCGTACTGCCACGCCGATTCCGGAAACCATCGCCAGATCAGCCACCTCAGTTCCATACATGAAGCCAAGCGCACTGGTCTGCGCAGAAGAGGCGCGTTCGTACCCCTGTACAAGGTCGCGGGTAGAGCCAAGAGGTGGAGCTTCAGCGATTTCTTGCCGAGAGAAGCCAGCAGCAGTCATGGTTTCGATATAAATGCGCTCATGGGCCCTTTCTGGGTTGCCTTCGCCAAGTTCCTCGGACAAAATGGCACAAATCGCGGTTTTCGTCTCGAGGTTGGGAACAACGGAAATGCTTCTGGACAGAAAGTTAGGGAAGTAATGCAGAGGGTGCCACCATTGGCCTAAGAAAACCGCAACATCGCTGCGCGCCAGCGTGCCGGACCGGACTGCTTCAAAAAAAGGGTGGTGGATTAGATTTTTTCTCAAAGCATTATTTTTAAGCGAGTCAAGAACACGACCATGGACCATATTGGAACTCCTTTCTCAAGCTTCATAAGGCACAGTACCATTCCAGATTTTAGAATTCAATACGTGAAGTCGCATGCGGCGAGGCAGACCCAAATTGGGATTTGCATCAGATGCTTACTCTCTGTGACGCCTGGAAATTTGGTATTACGTTTTCTGTATTACGTTATCTATTGAATCTCACGAACAGGTTTCTGCAACGATGCTCCGGCAGCAGTTATCAACATTGCCAGGCCAGCGATCAGAAACGTGAACTTCAGGTTCCACGCAATCAGGAATCCGGCAACTGCGAAAGAGATGGGCATGATTCCGAAGGTGGCGAGCATGAGCACGCTTGCCACTCGCCCACGCACCGCTGCATCGATCCGCTGCATCACCCATGCACTGATGTGAACGTTCATCAAGGCGGCCAAAACGCCGATCACAAATAGCACACCGGCAAGAGGCCACACGCTGTCCATGAGCCCAATGGATCCCAGGCAAGGGGCCAATGCCGCTGCCACCAGAAGCATCAGGACACCGCGCCTGCGAATCTTCCACACGCCGGCCAGCAGCGCGCCTAACAGACTTCCCGCGGCAACAGCCGACATCAAAGTCCCTAAGATGGCAGGCGAACCGAAGCGGGTTTTTGTCAGATAGGTGAGACCAATCGCAACCGGCCCGGTAAAGCAGAAGTTCATGGTCATGGCCAGCAGCATCAACGAACGCAGGGGCACATCTCTTCCCACGTAAGCGATACCTTCTGCAATCGCGGGCCATACTGCTTTGCTGGCTGCTGGAGATGGAGGCGGGTCTGGCAGCTTCCAGAGTGCGCCGATGATAAACAGGAAACTGACTGCATCCGCGAAGAAGGCCCACGCTACTCCCAGGGCCTTGATCACAAATCCTGCCGGAACCGGGCCCACAATGGTCGTCAATTGCGCTGTGCTCTGGCCGACCGAGGAAGCCGCCACTAGTTGCTCGGGCTTCAACAGAGAAGGCAAGTAGGCTGTTGATGCGGGAGCGGCAAATGCATCGGCCACGCCAAAAATAACCGCCAAGGCGTAGAGTTCCCACATGTGAAGAATGCCGAACCATACGAGAATTCCGATCACAGCCACACAGATAGTCCTCGCCGTGGCTGTGGTCATCATAATCTTGCGCGCCGATACGCGATCACTCAGGACTCCGCCCATGAGCATGAGAAGTGCGCGCGGAATAGAGCCTGCCATCATGACAGCGCCCATGGCCACTGCCGAACCCGTCTGCTGCAAGATCAGCCAGGGTAACGCCACCATGTAGAACTGATCGCCCAGAAACGAAATCGTACCGCCGATCAGCCAAAGGCGATACTTAGGGTTGCGCAGCGGATGCTCGATTGCAGGGTTAGAAGCGGTTGGCGTGGATGCGGGTACCGAGGCCATAAAATCCTTTTGCTATTGTCGGGCATCAGGGCGGAAAGTGACCGCCGAATGTGAATGTAACATTGTATCTTTTGAAATGCGGGCACGCGGCGGGTTATGGTTTATCGAGGGCTGGAATTCGGAGAGGGCACTGGAACGTCAGAACCTTACGATACTGGTCTGACGCTGGCGGCCGAGGTCCAGGCAAGTCTTCGTCCTGGACCAGACACTCACAGTAATGCGCAGAAAGCTGAGGTATCTTGCAAAAAATCCTGGCAGCGGTCATGGAAAAACCATTTCTTCCGATAGAAGTGCGTGAGTTTGAGGAACCCGAACTGGAAATGAACTCAGCAATCCTGGATGTTCGCTTGAGCGAGGTCTGTGGCACAGATATCCACTTGCATGCAGGACACCTGGCCGGCGTGCCTTACCCGATTATTCCCGGGCACGTCTCAGTGGGAGTTCTGCGCAAAATACGCGGCAGTCTGCTCGACTCCGATGACCGCAGATTTCGCGAAGGGGATGAGGTCACATTTCTCGATGTGCATGGAACATGCGGTGCGTGCTGGTATTGCGCAGTGGCAAAAGCAAGCACACGCTGTCCAAAGAGGAAAGTCTATGGGGTCACCTATGGAGTGGCAGATGGCTTGGCGGGCGGATGGGCCCAATCGGTTTATCTTAAGCCGAATACGCGTTGCTTAAGCCTGCAGGGTGTTGATCCGCAAAGATTCATGGCCGGGGGATGTTCATTGCCCACGGCAGTACATGCAGTGGAGCGCGCGGAGATATCACTCGGAGACATTGTGCTGGTACTCGGAAGTGGCCCTGTGGGTATATCCATCATTATTTGCGCATTGCTGCGTGGCGCACATCGCGTTTTTTGTCTGGGGGCCCCGGAAGCCCGCCTGCAGGTTGCCCGGCTAGTAGGCGCGCATCAAACGAAGGACTTCGCAACCTGCACAGAAGCCGAAAGATTAGAGTGGGTCCGCGATCTTACGGATGGAAGAGGAGCAGACGTGACGATCGAAGCCACAGGCAATCCACACGCCGTTGTTGACGCAATGCGCTTTACGCGGGATGCCGGACGTGTCGTCATTGTTGGTCAATACACGAATGCAGGAGACGTATCTATCAATCCGCACCTGGATTTGAATAAGAAGCACCTCGACGTGCGCGGGTGCTGGGGCGCAGACTTTTCGCATTTCTACAAATCCGTACGGCTGATGACAGATCCCTCACGCTCCGCCGCATGGTCGGCCCTTCCTTTGAAGTTTTATGGCTTGAGCGAAGTGAATGCGGCTTTGGAGAATGTAGTTGCCGGTACAGAGTTTAAAAGCTTGATAAATCCGCGATTGAGTTAAGAAGGATTAAAAGGCGACTTCTGCCACCGGGTAAAGGCCTTTCGATTTGAAGGAAATCTTCGAGCCCAGAAGATTACTCATTGAGAGTTGCAGTTGTTGATCGCATAGCCTGGCGCAGCCACGCGTGACGCGGATCGCTGTTGAGTCTTGGATGCCAAGCCATCAGAAAATGAAACGGATGCAATTCGTGTGGTGCTTTCACAACGCGCAACTCGCGATTTCCTCTAACGGCTGAGTGCATGCCACTGGTTACGGTAAGCACGAGTTCTGTGCCGGGGAGGCATTGCAGAGCCACGCCGAAGTAAGGCACTCGAATACACGAAGTGCGTTTGGCGCCAACAGCCGCCATCTGCTTGTCCGGGATCGTCTGCACACCGGCATACGTAGATACAACGATGTGGCTTGCCGCCAGGTACTGCCTAAGCGACAGCCGGTCGCCAAAGCGGCTGCCACGTGCGACAGCGCAAATCCAATCCTCCCGATAAAGTTTTTCTGAGTGAAAGTGTGACGGCAGGAGTCCGTCATCTATGTGCAGAATAAGATCGACTTGTCCGTGCTCCACTAATTCCGCGATGCCGCTCTGCCAGGGAAGGAATTCAAACTGCACTTGGTAGCGTCCGTTTGCATACTGCTGGCACAAGCGGGGGACCACAACCGTGCAGACGTTGTCAGGGCCTGAAATGCGGAAGTGGCTCTTCTCCCGCGTCGGATCGAACACGTTCGGCGCGACGAGATTTTCCATCCTGGGTAGTAATCCCTCAAGCTCTTGAAGAATCTTGCGGCCCCGCAACGTGAGTTCGAAACCATGCGGCGACCGGAGCAGAAGGTCATCTTGAAACATGGCCCGAGCGCGCTGCAACGCGCGGCTCACCGCGGGCTGGCTCAGCAGCAGCCGTGATGCTGCCGCCGTGACGCTCTTCTCCTCCGCAATGGCAGCAAATGTAATCAGGAGGTTCAAGTCGACTTGTCGTAGTTTCTCTAAACGCATGGGATACATGACTATTATGCATGAACCGCATGTCGTTGTCTGGTCATCTGTGACTGTGTAAGTCAGAAGAGTGCACAAGGAGAATTCAATGCAACGGGGAAATGATTTGCAACAGAAGCGGGTGGTCGTGGTGGGTGGGTCGTCGGGGATTGGTTTGGCAGTGGCCCAACAGGCGGCCTCACAAGGAGCCAAGGTCGTTATCGTCTCCAGCAATGCGGAACGAATTCAGAAGGCCGTTGAGTGTATCAGTGGTGAAGCACAGGGGCAGGCGGTCGACGTCTCGGACGAAGGAGCGGTTGCAACTTTCTTTGCGAAGCTTGGCAGTTTCGATCATTTGGTATTTACCGCCGGCGATAGCCTGCATTTGCGCGACCTTGCTACGACGGATCTCCAACAAGCCCGACGCGCCTTTGAGTTGCGCTATTGGGCCGCACTCGCCGCAGTCAAGTACGGAAGCCCACATATCCGCAAGGAGGGGTCTATCGTGCTCACAACCGGAATCGCCGGCCACCGCCCGCAAAAAGGATGGGTAATTGCTGCAAGTGTCTGCGGAACTATTGAAGCATTAACACGTGCTCTAGCGGTCGAGTTGGCGCCAATACGGGTTAACGCAGTATCTCCCGGTGTCGTTCGCACGAACCTCTGGCAGACCATGAGTGCATCGGAGCGGGAAGGGTTATACGGGAGCGTAGGCAACAGTCTCCCTGTTGGCCGAGTCGGCGAAGCTTCCGAGATCGCGCAAGCCTATCTGTTCTTGATGCAGGAAGGATTCGGCACTGGACAGACCGTTGTGGTTGATGGCGGTGCGGTCCTGGTATAGCACCACATAAAGAAACCAACGATGAACGGATTCGAAATGACCCTTCCGTTACTGTTGTTGGCGTCAACACCGCGCAGACTTTCAACTGCGTTGCAAACAGCAATTCGGCGTCACATTCAAACAGAATCAGCACAGAGAATGGTGCATGATGTCGCCCCTGAAAGTTCGAAACGGATTTTCAATTCCTTCGGGATGGGCGACTGCACGCAATTGCCTGCATGTGTGTAACCCATGATGTGTCAGAAAAAATTCCCGCCCCACCTTTACGAACGCCGCAGCTTTTTCAATATGGTCTAATAAACCGCTTGCATGACAATCCATCAGCATTACATAAACAAGCATGTGATGCGGCAGATAGGACGATCCGATACATTCACAATCTTTTCAAAAATCGAGAGCTGGATTTATTGTAAAAATCAGTTCGAAAGACCTTTAGACTAATTAGACTGATAAAGCTTTAATACGGGTGGTGATGTCCGGTCGCAAGTCATCAGGGACTCAGACTTCCACATTTTTGGGTCCGCTTCCATCAATGACCAAGGTATTTCATCTCTCAATCAGGGAGCTTCTGAGCTTAAGCCCATCAAAAAAATTAGAGTTTTATAACCATGTCTCCTGAAAGAGCTGAGTTGAAAAAAGATCAGGCAGAAGAAGAGCGGGAACTGCTGCGTCTTTTGCTCCAGAAAGAGGGCCTTAGCTCCGAGGTCTGGGAGATTACCTCACCAGAAACTCGCGAGCGGCTGCCGCTTTCCTGGGCGCAAAAACGCCTCTGGTTTCTGGACCGTCTGCAACCGGGCAGCGATTTCTACAACGTCGTGCTGGCGTGCGAACTGCACGGAGATTTGAACGTGCCAGTTTTGGAGAAGAGTTTGCGAGAGATCATCCGACGGCATGGGGCCTTGCGGACGAGGTTTGTGGTAGAGGACGGCGAGCCGGTACAGAAGGTTGAGGATTCGGTAGAGTTCGGGCTGCAACTACTGAGTCTAAGTAATCAGGAAGGCGCCGCGAACTCGAGAAAACAGGCGCAGGAAATAATAAAGCAGGAAGTATCAAAGCCTTTCGATCTGGAAAGCGCACCCTTGTTACGTGGAGTGCTGGTCCGGGTGGAAGAACGGGAACACATTCTTGCGTTGAGCATTCACCATATCGTGGTGGATGAGTGGTCTATGGGGATATTGCAGCAGGAAATAGCATTGCTCTACGCGGCTTATGTGCAGGGACAGGAATCGCCGCTGCAGGAGATGCCATTCCAATATGCAGATTACACCCTGTGGCAGATCCAGTGGCTGAGGGCGGAACTTTTTGTCCGTCAGATGGAGTACTGGAAGCACCAGCTGGCTGGAATGCCGGAATTTTTGGAACTGCCCACGGACAAGCCGCGGCCGGCCGTACCCCAGCATCGTGGCAGCACTGAGGCGGTAACCATTGACAGAGAGTATTGGGAACAAATGAAGTTGTTCAGCCGGCAAGAGGGCGCCAGCGTTTTTATGATTGTGCTGGCCATCTACCAGACGCTGCTATCGCGGTATACGGGCCAGACGGACTTCGGAGTGGGAACGCCGATAACGAACCGCAGGGACATGCGGATGGAGGGCATGATTGGATTCTGCGTAAACACTCTGATCATGCGCGCTGAACTGAGGGGCGAGCCGACTTTCAGGGAAGTGCTCAGGCGTGTGCGGAAAGCGACGCTGGAAGCGTTCGATCATCAGGACTTGCCTTTGGAGAAGCTGGTCGAGGAATTCTCGCCGGAGCGGCAGTTCAGTGGCTCGCCCCTGTTTCAGGTGACGTTTACGTTCACGGATGGCAAGGCTGTACCGCTTGAGCTTCCAGGCGTGGAGATGCGTCCAATGGCGCCGGAAATCACCACCTCAAAATACGATCTGGCGCTGCTTGTAGTAGACGATGAAATTCCCATGCTGGCGTTTAACTATGACACCGGCTTGTTTGAGGCAGAAACAATTCAGCAGATGCTTCGTCACTTTGGATTTTTACTGGCCAGCGCAATAGCCGGACCTGAGCTTCGAATTTGCGACCTGCCGATGTTGACTCAGGATGAAACCCGACAGCTTTTAGTGGAGTGGAACCCGGCGAAGACTCAATTTGGGCAGAAGTGCGTGCATGAGCTATTCGAAGAGCAGGTGAGAAGAACGCCGAATACGATGGCGATAGTGTTTGAGAATGCTTCTTTGACATACGGGGAGCTGAACCGGAGAGCGAACCAGTTGGCGCGTTACCTGAGGACGATTGGAGTGAAGCCGGAGACGCGAGTAGCGATTGGAGTAGAGCGTGGATTGGAGATGGTGGTCGGGATGGTGGCGGTGTTGAAGGCTGGGGGAGCCTATGTGCCGCTGGATCTATCGTATCCGGAGCAACGCTTGCAATACATGTTGCAAAATAGCGCACCGGTAGCGTTGCTGGTGAGCAGTGAGTGGCAAGGGTTGGGGGATTTGGCGGGTGGAATCCATCGAGGTGTCCACGTTATCGATCTAACGAATGTGGATGTATTCGGGGCCCTGCCGGAGACGAACCTGGACCGTGCCGAGACGGGTATTGACCCTGAAAACCTAGCTTGTGTGATCTATACATCGGGGTCGACCGGGGAACCGAAGGGGAGCGAGATTCCGCATCGCAGCATTCCTGGATTCATTTTTGGAACCGATTACGTCCGCTTCGATGAAGAAACGGTGCTGTTGCAGCATTCTTCGGTGAGCTGGGATGCATTCACGCTGGAGTTATGGCCGGCGTTGCTGAGCGGAGGACGGAGCGTGCTGGCGCGGCAACGAGTTTTGAGCGCAGAAGAAATCAGAGAGTACGTGCTTGAACAGGGAGTGAATACGCTGTGGTTGACGGCGGCGCAGTTCAACGCAATTGTCGAAAACGATTTGAGGTGTCTGGAAGAAGTGAAGTATCTGATGACCGGGGGAGAAGCGGCCTCGGTGAGGCATATCCGGCGGGTGAAAGAAGAGTTGCCTGGGATGCGAGTGGTGAACGGGTACGGACCATCGGAATGCACAGTGTTCAGCAGTTGCTATGTGGTGCCGAACGAGTTGCCGGAGACGATGCTATCGCTCCCGATCGGCAAACCGATAGGCGACCGGCGGACGTATGTACTGGATCGAGCGATGAACGTGGTGCCCATCGGAGTGGTGGGGGAAGCTTTTATAGGGGGAGCAAGTGTAGCGCGGGGGTATTTGCGGCGCCCGGATTTGACGGCGGAGAGATTTGTATCCGATCCGTACAGCGCGGAGGGTGGAGGGCGTTTGTACCGGACAGGAGATTTGGTCCGATGGCGGCGGGATGGAACGATCGAATTCGTAGGACGGAATGATGATCAGGTCAAGGTACGCGGTTTCCGAATTGAATTGGGAGAGATTGAAGCGCGGCTGCTGGAATATGGCGGAGTGAGAGAAGCGGTGGTGGTAGCGCAGGAAGATGTGTCTGGGAGCAAGCGTCTGGTGGCTTATTACACCGAAGGCGCAAGTGATCTTCAGCAGAGCGATGGCGGAGAAAAACTCGGAGCAGAAGAATTGCGCCGCCATCTGGCGCAAAGACTGCCAGAGTACATGGTGCCGGCGGCGTATGTGCGGCTGGAAGCACTGCCGCTGACGCCCAATGGGAAACTGGACCGGAAGCGGTTACCAGCCCCGGACGGAAATGCGTACTCGGTGCAGTGGATATGAGGAGCCGCAAGGAGAAATTGAGACAACGCTGGCGGCGATCTGGCGGGAATTGCTTGAAGTAGCAAAGGTGGGCCGGAACGATAATTTTTTTGAATTAGGCGGGCACTCGCTGCTGGCGATAACGATGATTGGGCGGTTGCGGGAAACGCTCGGATTGGAAGTGGAGATCGGCGATGTATTCGAGCATTCCCGTCTGAGTGAATTGGCCGGCAAGATCTCAGGCGGCAGAGAGGCGCAATTGCCGCAGATCGCGAAAGCTGATCGCAGTCAGCCTCTTCCGCTTTCGTATGCGCAGCAACGGTTGTGGTTCCTGGCGCAGATGGAAGGAGTGAGCGAGGTCTATCACATGCCCTTTGGCATGCGTCTCGTGGGCAAACTAGACCGGCATGCATTGGGCCTGGCTCTGGACCGGATCGTCCAGCGCCATGAAGCGTTGCGGACCACGTTCGTAGTGGTAGATGGCGAACCAAGTGCAGCGAATTGCCGCAGTGGAGGACAGCCATTTTCTGTTGCGGGACCATGATCTGCGGGACCATGATTTGCGCCAACAGGCAGATTCGGAGCTTGGATTACGACAACTCTATGAGGAAGAGGCGCATGCGAGTTTTGATCTGGAAACCGGTCCTCTGATTCGAGGACGGCTGGTCCGGCAGGGAGAAGATCAATATGCGCTGCTCGTCACCATGCACCACATCATCTCTGATGGCTGGTCGGTCGGAGTATTGCTCAACGAATTAAGCATATTGTACCGGGCATTTGTACGCGGGGAAGCTGATCCGTTGCCGGAGTTAGCTGTGCAATATCCAGACTACGCGGTATGGCAGCGGCATTGGATGAAGGGAGAAGTTCTAGAGCAGCAAGCTGAGTACTGGAAAACCACGCTGGCAGGGGCGCCGACCTTGCTTGAGTTACCTGCGGACCATGTGCGGCCGGCAGACCAGAGTTATGCGGGCGCATGGTACGAGGTGATCCTGGATGAAAGGTTGACGGCAGGATTAAAGGAATTGAGCAAGCAGCATGGCGTCACCTTATATATGACTCTCGTGGCAGGGTGGGCGGCCCTTATGGGACGGTTATCGGGACAGCAGGACATATTGATCGGGTCGCCGGTAGCCAACCGGAGGCAGGGAGACCTTGAAGGGCTGATCGGATTTTTTGTGAACACGCTGGTGCTGCGGACAGATTTATCCAACAGACCTGGTGTAGGGGAACTGCTGGAACGAGTGAAAACCCAAGCGTCTGGGGGCGCAGCAGCATCAAGATATTCCCTTTGAGCAGGTAGTGGAAGTCGTGCAGCCCGAACGCAGCCTGGCCCATAGCCCATTGTTTCAGGTGATGTTTGCCTGGCAGAACGCTCCCAGGGGCGAGTTGGACCTTGTTGGATTGAAGACGATGGGACTGGAAATGGCGTCGCATCGCGTAGCCCGGTTTGATCTCACGGTGTCTTTGTGGGAGTTGGACGAACGGATTGCAGGTGGCGTGGAATATGCCACGGCGCTCTATGAGAAAGCAACGATCGAGCGCTACATGGGATATTGGCGCCGCATGCTGGAAGGGATGGTCGCCGGGAGCGGGCAGATAGTTGATTGTCTGGAATTGCTGTCAGAGGGCGAGCGGAACCAGCTTTTGTACGAGTGGAACCAGACGGATGCGGCATACCCCCAAAAGTGTGTGCATGAGTTGTTCGAAGACCAGGTGAGAAGAAGTGCGGAAGCGGTAGCGGTGGAGTTTGACGGGCAGAAGTTAACGTACGGTGAGCTGAACCGGAGGGCAAATCAGTTAGGACATTATTTAAGGAGAGCGGGAGTGGGGCCGGAGATGCGGGTGGGAATCTGCATGGAACGCGGTCTGGAGATGGTGATCGGGCTGCTAGGGATTCTAAAGGCAGGTGGGGCTTATGTGGCGCTAGACCCTCATTATCCGGCAGAACGTCTCAAGTTCATGGTGGAGGATTCATCCATAGTGGTGCTGGTGGCCCAAAGTGGCTTATTGGAGCAGTCGCCGGGACCTGCGCAGGTGATTTACGTCGACCAGGAACTGGCTGCGACAGCGCAGGAGAGTGGAGAAAATATTGGGCTTCCGCTTCATCCGGAAAATCTTGCGTATGTGATTTACACATCAGGATCCACGGGCAGGCCAAAAGGGGTGGCTATCCAGCATAGTAGTGCGAACGTGCTGTTGCAGTGGGCGCGGGAAGTCTTCTCGGTAAGTGAGTTGGAGGGAGTACTGGCTTCCACCTCGATCTGTTTTGATCTCTCAGTATTTGAGATTTTTGCTCCGCTCAGTTGGGGTGGAAAGACAATCGTGGTGCGGAACGCGCTGAGCCTGGCGGAGATTGGGCAAAACCCGGGAGTGAGGTTAGTCAACACAGTGCCATCTGCAATGGCGGAGTTGCTGCGAATCAAAGGCGTGCCCGACTGGATTCGAACTGTGAACCTGGCTGGAGAAGCTTTGCCGCCGAACATTGTGGAGCAACTCTACAAAGAATCAAAGGTGGAGCGGGTTTTCAATCTGTATGGGCCATCGGAGGATACCACGTACTCCACTTATGCATGTTTGAAAAGAGGGGAGGCGAATGAAAGAGTCCCGATCGGAAAACCGATCAGCAATACGCAAGCTTACGTACTGGATAGAGAGTACCAGCCCGTACCGGTGGGGGTTATCGGCGAGTTGTGCCTGGGAGGCCAGGGAGTCGCGCGCGGATATTTAAACCGGCCAGAGTCTGACCGCGGAAAAGTTCGTTCCCAACCCTTTCGTTGAACGCGGCGGAGAGCGGATGTACAGAACCGGGGACCAGGTGAAATGGGGGCAGAACGGAAATCTGGAATTCCTGGGCCGGCTGGATCAACAGGTGAAGGTACGGGGTTACCGTATTGAACTGGGAGAAATCGAAGCAGCTTTGCAGGCACATCAGGGAGTTGAAGCGTGTGCCGTAATAGTTCGGGAAGATCAACCCGCAGAAAAACGAGTGGTGGCATATGTGGTTACGAATGGCGCTGCGGCGGCGTTCAGGGAGTTCCTCAAAGACCGATTGCCTGATCACATGATCCCATCCGTTTTTGTGGAGATGGACCAATTGCCGCTGACGCCAAACGGCAAGGTTGACCGCAAAGCATTGCCCGCTCCGGAGAGAGAATGGAGTGAAAGAAGAGGCTATGTGGGCCCGCGCAATGGCGAGGAAGAAATATTGTGTGATCTGTTTGCGGAAGTGTTGAACCGGGACCGCGTGAGTGTGCATGACGACTTCTTTGCCATAGGCGGACACTCGCTGCTGGCTACCAAGTTAGTAAGCCGAATCCGCGGTACTTTGGGAGTAGATGTAGCGCTACGCAGCGTGTTTGAATCGCCCACCATTGCCAAATTAGCACCTCGGCTACAAGACAGCAGTAAAGCCCGGAGTTCATTGCGACGCCACGCCAACGTTGAGCGCGCGCCGTTGTCGTATTCCCAGCGGCGGCTATGGTTCATCGATCAATTGCAAGGCAGCAGCGCGGAATACAACATGCCGGAGGCGCTGCGGTTGCGCGGCAGATTGGATGTGGACGCACTGCACCGCACCGTCCAGTCTATCGTGGACCGGCATGAGAGCCTGCGCACCCATTTTGGAGAAGAGCAGGGAGAGCCGGTACAGATCATCGCGCCCACCCTTACTGTTGAAATTCCAATGGAAGACCTCAGTCTGCTTTCCGAAACGGAGCAGCAGCGGCAGGTGATGGCATTCCTGAACAATGAATGGTGTGAACCATTCGATCTGGCCCATGGCCCTGTGCTGCGAGTGAAGCTGCTTAAACTGGCGGAGGAAGATCACGTTCTCCTGCGAACATTCCACCATATTGTCTCGGATGGATGGTCGCTGGGCGTGTTCATGAGGGAGTTCAGGGATTTATATGAGGCTTACTTGCAAGGCCGCGAGAACCCATTGCCGGACCTGCCTCTTCAATTCGCGGATTTCGCTTTGTGGCAGACACAGACGGTAAGAGAGGGGCTGCTGGATGAAGACCTCCGGTTCTGGAAAGAACACCTGGCAGAAATACCGGAAGAGCTGGAGATTCCCCGGGACAGGGAACGTCCTGCCGTACAGACTTACGCTGGCGATGCTTGTGGAATAACTTTGCCCGCAGAAAAAGTAGCGGCATTGAAACAGTGTGGCCGCTCCACCTTATACATGACGTTGCTCACAGCTTTTGCCGTTCTGATGCATCGCTACAGCGGACAGGATGACATCGTGGTTGGCTCTCCCATTGCCAATCGCCAGGATGAGCGACTGGAGGGCCTGATCGGTTTTTTTGCAAACATGTTAGCGATGCGAGTGAGAGTGGATCCAAACGCCAGTTTCCGCGAACTGCTTGATCAGGTGCGGGAGTTTGCGTTGGAGGCCTATCGGCATCAGGACATCCCCTTTGAGCGGGTGTTAGAGGAACTCTCAGTGAACCGCAGCATAAACCGGACGCCCGTCTTCCAGGTGGTCTTTGCCCTCCAGAATGCTTCCTCGGGATTGCAGGAGCTTAAAGGACTGAAGATTGAGGAGCTAGGAGCAGAAGCCTGGACCGTGCGCTTCGATTTGGAGGTCAATGCCATCGAACGCAATGGACAACTGGATATCGTCTGGATTTACAACCGGGATTTGTTTGATCGCGGACGCATTGAGCAAATGGCGCGGCATTACGAGCGATTGCTGACTACGGCATTGCAGGACCTGGACCAACCTGTCTGCCATCTGGGAACACTGAGCGCGAACGAAATACTTTCGCGATGAACGTTTGTGGCGCTGATACCGGAACTTGACGATCGGAAACTTCTATAAAGGGTTTTAGAGAAATGTCTTCAGGAAGAGTCGTATTTAAGAAAGATCGGTTGGAAGAAGAGCGGGAACTCCTGCGGCGTTTATTGGAGAAGGAAGGCCTTGGCGCTCCAGGTGCTCAGGCAACGCAGAGTGTGGCTCAAGAGCAAATGCCTTCTTCTTCGTCGGAAGCTTCCGGAGCGAGACCTTCGCTCTTCCCGCTTTCCTATCAGCAGGAGCAGCTTTGGTTCCTGGACAGGTTCCATCCCGGCACTGCGTTCTACAACGTGCCTATGACCTGGCGGCTCAAAGGCGATTTGGATGTTGCCACGCTGGAACGTAGTCTGCAGGAGGTGGTGCGGCGACATGAAATCCTGCGGACATGCTTTGTGATGGACGAACACGGAAAACCGATGCAGAAGGTTGTTGGGGAGAGGCTCGATGTGCGGTTGCCGGTGATGGATCTGCAACACCTGGAACCGGGCGCGCGAGAGGAGCAGGCGAAGAAGGTTATTGCGGGGGAGAGTAATGCGGCATTTGATTTAAGCCGGGCGCCCTTATTCCGGGGAGTGTTGGTGCGTATGGAAGAAGGAGATCATATTTGGGGGCTGACGCTGCACCACAGTATCTGTGATGAGTGGTCATTGGCAGTATTGATGGAGGAGTTGGAGCAGTTGTATGAGGCGTATGGGAGAGGAGAAGAGTCGCCACTGCCGGAATTGGAAGTGCAATATGGGGAGTATGCGCTGGAGCAGAGGGAAGAGCTGAGTGGAGAGAAGTTTCAGCAGCAGATGGGCTACTGGAAAAAACAGTTGGACGGGATGCCACAGGTGCTGGAGTTGCCGACGGACCATGTGCGGGCGGCAAAGCTGAGTTTCCGCGGCGGAATGCAAGCGCGAAACCTGGAGAGCGATCTGTTGGAAGGCCTGAGTGCAGTGGGGAAAGGAGAAGGGGCCAGTCTATTCATGACATTGCTGGCTGCGTTCCAGGTGCTGCTGATGAGGTACACCGGGCAGGAGGATTTTGGAATTGGCACAGCAATAGCCAACCGTAGCCGGACAAACACGCACGGACTGATTGGTTACTTCGTGAACACGCTGGTGATACGCGCGAATCTGGGCGGAGAGCTGACTTTCCGCGAAATTTTGCGGCAGGTTCGGCAGACAGCGCTGAACGCATACGAGTATCAGGATCTGCCATTTGAAAAGCTGGTAGAAGAATTGGCTCCGGACCGAGACCTTAGTCGTGGTCCGCTCATTCAAGTAATGTTCTCAGTGCCCAGACCCACGGATTCGAAATTCGGGCCATTTCAGTTGAGCGAATTCGAAGCAGATATTCGAACATCCAAGTTTGACCTCGCCATGCTTGTCGAGGAATCCAAAGAGCCAAAGATTGCGCTCAATTACAGCACTGACCTGTTTGAAGCAGAGACCATTGAACGGATGCTGGGACATTACGAGCGGCTGCTGAAGGCGGTGGTGGAAAATCCGGAGCAGCAGATTTGGGATTTGCCTCTATTGACAGGTGAGGAAAGGAACCAACTCCAAAAATGGAGCCAGACCGGCAGAGACTACGGCCGCGATAAGACCGTCGCAGAATTGTTCGAAGAGTGTGTGGCCAGAATGCCGAACAACGTGGCGGTGGAATACCAAGGCCAGGAGTTGACCTATGGAGAGTTGAACCGTAGAGCGAACCAGTTGGCGCGTTACCTGAGGACGATTGGGGTCAAGCCGGAGACGCGAGTGGCGATTGGGGTGGAGCGAGGATTGGAAATGGTGGTGGGGATGGTGGCGGTGTTGAAGGCTGGGGGAGCCTATGTGCCGCTGGATCTATCGTATCCGGAGCAACGCCTGCAATTCATGTTGCAGGACAGTGCACCGGTGGCGTTGCTGGCGCGAAGTGATTTGCAGGGATTACCGGGAGGAATTGAAGCAGGCATACAGATTGTTGCTGTGGACAATGAGGTTATGTATGAGGCATTTGCCGGATACCAACCTGGAGAGAGCGGAGACGGGGGTTGATGCAGAATGCCTGGCCTATGTGATCTACACATCGGGATCAACAGGGGAGCCGAAGGGCAGTGAGATACCCCATCGCAGTATTCCGGGATTCATTTTTGGAACGGATTATGTGCGTTTCGACGAAGCAACGGTGTTGTTGCAGCATTCTTCAGTGAGCTGGGATGCATTCACGTTGGAACTGTGGGGAGCGCTGTTGCGGGGAGGACGGAGCGTATTAGCGCAACAGCCGCGAGTGACGAGTGGAGAAGAGATCAGGCAGTACGTGCAGGAGAGAGGAGTGAATACGCTGTGGCTGACGGCGGCCATGTTCAACGCGCTGGTGGAAAGCGATGTGAAGAGCCTGGAAGGGTTGAAGTATGTGATGACAGGGGGAGAGACGGCGTCGGTGCCGCATATCCGCCGAGCGCTGGAGGAGTTGCCGGGGATGCGGGTGGTGAACGGGTATGGGCCATCGGAATGCACGGTGTTCAGCAGTTGCTATGTAGTACCGGCGGATTTGGCTGAGACGGTGATCTCGCTGCCCATCGGCAAACCGATTGGAGACCGGCGGATGTATGTGCTGGATCGATGGAGGAACGTGACACCCGTGGGAGTAGTGGGGGAAGCTTTTATAGGAGGAGCGAGTGTAGCGCGGGGCTACATGGGGCGAGCGGAGATGACGGCGGAGCGGTTTGTGCCGGATCCGTATGGTGTGGAGGCGGGAGGGCGATTGTACCGAACGGGGGACCTGGTACGGTGGCGGAGGGACGGAACGATTGAGTTTGTGGGACGGAATGACTTTCAGGTCAAGGTACGCGGCTTCCGAATTGAGTTGGGAGAAATTGAAGCGATCCTGCAACAACAGAGTGGGGTACAGGGCTGTGCTGTGGTGGCAAAGACTGGTGTGAATGGAAGTAAACGGCTGGTGGCGTATGTGGTTGGGGAGCGAAATCGTGAAGAGTTGCGTCGGGATTTGAAAGGCAAGCTTCCAGCCTACATGCTTCCAAATGCCATTGTGGGCTTGCAAGAATTGCCGTTGACGAGCAATGGGAAGCTGGACCGGCAGGCATTGGAAAAGTTAGAGGATTTGGATTCGGGTGATTCAGGAGAGCACTACGAAGCTCCGTGTACTGAGATAGAGGAACAACTGGCAGAGATTTGGGCCGCGGTGCTGGAAGTCACGCGAGTCGGGAGGCACGTTAATTTCTTTGATTTGGGCGGACACTCGCTGCTGGCAATCTCAATGGCATCGAGGTGTCGGAATGTATTTGGACTAGATGTTCCGGTACGAGCGATATTCGAATCACCAACGATTGCGGAACTGGCAGAGGTAATAGAGCTTGGGTTGAAATCACAGGGACCGGGAGGCGACAAAGACGGAATACCAACGCAGAGATCTTCTGCTTTAAGACCTTCTGTTTTCCCGCTTTCTTACCAGCAGGAGCAGCTTTGGTTTCTCGACCAGTTCCAGCCGGGCAGCGACTTCTACAACGTACCCTTGGCCTGGAAACTCAAAGGCGACCTGGATGTCCCCACGCTAGAGCGGAGTCTGCGGGAAGTGGTACGGCGACATGAACATTGCGGACCTGCTTTGTGATGGACCAAGAGGAAGGACTGAGGCAGAAAGTTGTTGGGGAGAAACTCGATGTGCGATTGCCGTTAATGGACTTGCGGCATTTAGCGGCAGGCGAGCGGGAGGAGCAGGCGAAGAAGATTATAGAGGAGGAAGGTAGAAAGGCCTTTGATTTAACCCAGGCGCCCTTGTGGCGTGGAGTGTTGGTGCGGACGGAAGAAAACGAGCACGTTTTGGGATTGACGCTGCACCACATTCTTTGTGACGACTGGTCCTTGCGAATTTTGTTGAGCGAGTGGGGAAAATTGTATGAGGCATATGGAAGAGGAGAAGAGTCGCCGCTGCCGGAATTGGAAATGCAATATGGGGACTATGCGTTAGAGCAGAGGGAAAGGCTGAGTAGCGGAAAGTTCCAGCAGCAGATGGACTACTGGAAAGGACAGTTGAAAGGGATGCCGCAAGTGCTGGACTTGCCGACGGACCATGTGCGGCCGGCGCGAGAGAGCTTCCGCGGAGGGACAGAGCAGCGAATTCTAAGCAGCGGCTTGTTCGAAGGTCTGAATACGGTGGGAAAACGGGAGAGGGCCAGCTTATTCATGACGCTGCTGGCTGCGTGCCAGGTGCTGCTGATGCGGTACACCGGGCAGGAGGATTTTGGTGTAGGCACCGTGGTGGCCAACCGCAAGCGGGCAGAGATGGAACCGGTATTCGGTTTCTTCCTGAATACGCTGGTGATACGCGCGAATCTTGGCGGCGAGCCCACCTTCCGTGAAGTGCTGCAGCGGGTGCGGGCGGCGGCTCTGGCAGGGTACGAGCATCAGGACGTGTCATTTGAAAAATTGGTGGAAGAATTGGCGCCGGAGCGTGATGTCAGCCGCACTCCTATATTTCAAGTGCTGTTTACCACACTTGGCGAGCCCGACAAAGTGGAATTTGGGGAATTGGAGTTGAGCGGCTTCGAGATCGATATTGGGATGTCGAAGTTTGATCTCGTCGTGAGTGTACAGGAGGCCATGCAGGGCGCAGCGGTTACGATCAACTACTCCATTGACTTGTTTGAAGCGGAGACCATCCAGCGGATGCTGGGACATTACGAGCAATTGCTGAAGGCGGTGGTGGAGAATGCGGCGCAGCGGGTGTGGAATCTGCCTTTGTTGACCGAAGCAGAGACCGAGCAACTGGAAAGATGGAACCAGACCTCGAGAGAATATCCGCGCGACAAAACCCTTGCAGCATTATTCGAAGAGCGTGCCGCAAGCAAGCCCAACGCCGTGGCGGTGGAGTACGAAGGGCGGGAACTAGAGTATGCCGATTTGAATCGCCAAGCCAACCGTCTGGCGCATCACCTGCGAGCGTTGGGGGTGAAACCGGACACGCTGATTGCCATATGTGTGGATCGCAGCCTGGAAATGATTGTGGGGTTGCTGGCTGTGATGAAGGCGGGAGCGACATACGTGCCGATGGATCCTGCGTATCCGCAGGATCGCTTGCAATTCATGCTTGAGGACAGCAGGCCGGCGGTGTTGTTGACACAAAGCCACCTGCGCGGGTTGTTCACGGAAACCAGAGAGGACCTGAAATTAATTGATCTGAGAAGCACAGAGGCGTGGAGTCATCAACCCGACTCGAACCCAGAGCACACCACCATCGGATTGACGGCCAAAGATCTGGCCTATGTCATTTTCACATCGGGTTCAACTGGGCAGCCCAAAGGCGTTGCTATGCCGGCGGGCGCGGCAATGAACATGATTGCGTGGCAGATGAATGAATCAGCCTGGGCTGGCCCACAGCGCACCTTGCAGTTTGCCCCATTCGGTTTTGATGTTTCATTCCAGGAAATTTTCAGCACCCTGTGCGCAGGTGGAACTTTGCTCCTGATCGATGAAGAGAAAAGACGCAATGCCACAGATATGGCGCGCTATGTGATGGAGAAAGGCGTTCAGCGATTGTTTCTTCCTGTTATGGGGCTGCAAATGTTTGCCGAGGGCGTGGCCGAGATGGGGAAGTCTTTCGATTGTGCGCTACAGGAAATCAACGTAGCCGGGGAGCAACTGCGCATTAATGACAAGATAAGGGCACTCTTCAAACGCCTGGAGCATTGCCGGTTGAACAACCATTACGGTCCGACAGAAACTCATGCTGCAACCGCATTCCATCTGGGTATGGAAAGCGACCGTTGGCCCGTGTTGCCGCCGATCGGGCGGCCGATTGCGAATGCGCAAATTTACATATTAGATAAGCACGAGCAGTTTGTTCCCGTGGGAGTGGCAGGAGAACTGTATATCGGGGGAGCTGGCGTCGCCCGAGGGTATTTGAACCGTCCAGATTTGACAGAAAAACGTTTCCTGAAGAATCGGTTTGCCAAAGAAGAGGGATCGCGGATGTACCGGTCAGGAGACCTTGGGAGATGGCGGACGGATGGGACGATCGAGTTTATTGGACGGAACGATTCCCAGGTGAAGATACGCGGCTACCGCGTGGAATTGGGTGAGATTGAGGCGATGCTGCAACAACAGAGTGGAATACGGGGCTGTGCAGTGGTGACCAAGACGGGCGCAAATGGAAATAAAAAGTTGGTGGCGTATGTGGTTGGAGAACGGGACTGTGATGAGTTGCGGCGAAATCTGAAAGGTAATCTTCCGGCATATATGGTTCCAAGTGCCATTGTGGTCTTGCCAGAGCTGCCGCTCTCGGGGAACGGGAAAGTAGACCGGGAGGCATTGGAAAACCGAGAGGACCTGGGTTCGGGAGCCGAGCACTACGAAGCTCCCGGCAATGCGGTAGAAGAGCAACTGGCAGAGATTTGGGCTGAGGCGCTGGAAATCGCGCGAGTTGGGAGACAAGATAATTTCTTTGATCTGGGCGGACACTCATTGCTTGCAACACTAGTAGCGACCAGGATGGGAAACACGTTTGAAATACACGTTCCTGTACGAGCATTATTCGAGTCGCCCACGATTGCGGAACTGGCAGAAGTGATAGAAGCCGGCTTGAAATTATCGGGAAGGAAAGCAGGAAGCGACAAGAGAGCAATGCGAAAGCCGGTAATTTCTGATTTAAGACCTTCTCTTTTCCCCTTGTCATACCAGCAGGAGCAGCTTTGGGTACTGGATCGGTTCAATCCCGGCAATGCGTTCTACAACATTCCTATGACCTGGAGGCTTAAAGGCGATCTCAATGTTCCCCGGCTGGAGAAAAGTCTGCAGGAGGTGGCGCGGCGACATGAAATCCTGCGGACCTGCTTTGTGATGGAACACGAAGAACCAAGGCAGAAAGTTGTAGAGACGACATTCGGTGTGCGGTTGCCGGTAGTGGATTTGCGGCAGTTCGAGTCGGATGAGCGAGAGCAGCAGGCGAAGAAGGTTGTAGCAGAAGAAGCGGGCAAGGCATTTGACTTAAGTCAGGCGCCCTTGTTAAGGGGAGTGTTGGTGCGGACGGACGAAAGGGAACACGTGCTGGGGCTGACGCTGCACCACATTATCTGTGACGACTGGTCGTTGGGGCTCTTGATGAAGGAGTTAGGGAAATTGTATGAGGCGTATGGAAGAGGAGAAGAGTCGCCGCTGCCGGAATTGGAAATGCAATATGGGGAGTATGCGCTGGAGCAGAGGGAAGGGCTGAGTGAAGGAAAGTTCCAACAGCAGATGGAGTACTGGAAAGGACAGTTGAAGGGGATGCCTCAGGTGCTGGAATTGCCGACGGACCACGCGCGGCCGGCGCGAGAGAGTTTCCGCGGAGCGTCAGAACAGCGAATTCTGCGCAGCGGCTTGCTGGAAGGCTTGAACGCCCTGGGGAGAGCGGAGAAGGCGAGCTTGCTCATGACGATGCTGGCGGCCTTTCAGGTGCTGCTGATGAGGTACAGCGGTCAGGAGGATTTTGGAGTTGGCACCGTGGTAGCCAACCGTAAGCGGATAGAGACGAAAGATCTGATTGGTTTCTTCCTGAACACGCTGGTGATACGCGCGAATCTGGGCGGCGAGCCAACTTTTCGCGAAATGCTGCGGAGGGTGCGGGAGGCGGTGCTGAGCGGGTATGAGCATCAGGATCTGGCATTCGAGAAGCTGGTGGAAGAATTGTCGCCGGTACGTGATGTTAGCCGCAGCCCTGTCTTTCAAGTGGCGTTTACGTTGCGAAGATCCATCGAGGGCAAATCGGAATTAGGCGGGTTGGAGATGGTCCCATTCGAACTGGATCCTGGTACGTCTAAGTTCGATCTCATTATGGGTGTAGAAGAAGCCGGGCAGAACGCAGCGATTGGCCTTAACTACAGCAAAGACTTATTTGAGGCGGAGACCATCCGGCACATGCTGGAACACTATGAGCGTCTTCTGGAAGGAATCGTTGCAGACGCTGACCAGCCAGTTTGGGCGTTGCCCATGATGAACGAACTGGACGAGAAGGTCCTGTCCGGCTGGAATTGCGCGAAACCGGCTTCTCCCGGAGAGAAGAACATCATTGAGGTTCTCGAAGCCCAGGCAGAGAGCCGGCCGCAAGAACCGGCTGCAATCTTCGGTGAAACGCCACTCAGCTATGGGGAACTGAACAGCAGGGCCAGCCAGGTTGGACATCATCTCGCCTCCATGGGAGTGAGGCCGGAGTCACTCGTGGGTATTTTCATGCCGCCTTCGAAGGAGATGGTAGTGGCCATACTGGGAGTGCTGAAAGCCGGTGGCGCATGGCTGCCTCTGGATGTCCTGAATCCCAAAGATCGTTTGCGGTACATCATTGACAGTTCAGAAGTTGCCGTGTTGCTGACCGTAGAGAGCCTGCGCAAGCGCCTCCCGCAGACCAATACACGTGTGGTTTGTTTGGATTCGGAATGGGAGATGATAGGGCAGCACAGCGCAATAAACCCTGATGTTCAGATCAATCCCCGGAGCCTCGCTTGTGTCATCTATACCGCCGCTCAGAAGGGACACGCCAAAGGTCTGATGCTTGAGCACAATGCGCTGATGAATCTTGTATCGGCGTCCGACGCCGCTGATACGGCGAATCAAAATGGGCACGCCAAGATTCAAGACAATAGCTGCTTGGAAATTTGGCGGGGTTTGACATCCAGTTCTTTCCTGGTTTCCACCTCTGCCATACTCACACCCATTGCAGACGAACAACGAAACAGATTCAGGCCACGCGGCAATGCAGCGATCTACCTTCTTGATCCGCACCTCCAGCGTGTTGCCATTGGAGTTCCGGGAGAACTGTGGATTGGCGTACCTGCCGCGGGCCGTGGTTATCTGGGGCGGCCTTCGCTGACGGCGGAGAAGTTTCTTCCCAATCCGTTTACATCGGAAAGGGATGGATATATGCGCGGGAGCGGGGAGCGCGCCCGATATAGAGAGGATGGAACTGTCGAGCTTATGGGCAGACTTGATGATCGGGTGGAGATCGAAGGTTTCCCGGTGGAACTGGGAGAAATTGAAGCCACTCTGGTGAATTACGAGAGCGTGCGGGAGGCGGTGGTAGTTGTGCGTCCCAATGGCGAACTGGTGGCTTATATCGTAGTCCGCGACGGAAAGAGATTGGGGCAAAACGAAGTGCGCAGCTACCTCGACGACAAGCTGCCTCTATACATGATTCCAGGCACTTTTATTACCGTGCAGGATCTGCCCAAAAATCCCAGAGGTGAGGTGGATCGGGCCGGGTTGTCTGTTCTGGGCCAGGAGCAATTGACCAGGGAATTTGTGCTCCCGCGAACGGAATTGGAAAAAACCATTGCGGCTGCCTGGCAGGCCGCTCTCGGCATCGATCAGGTGGGGGTGTATGACAACTTTTTTGATCTAGGCGCGCATTCGCTCCTCATGATCCAGGTCCATCAGAAGCTGCGGGCGGAACTTTCGGTTAATATTGAACTTCTCAACCTCTTTCAATTTCCCACCATTGATTCTCTCGTCCGCTTTCTTCAAGCTGGTTACAACTTCGACGGCAAGTCGCGTGAAACGCGTGACCGCGCGGGACGGCAAAAAAACGCCATCCAAAAGTTAAAAAGGACGCACACACCATGACAAGAGATGCACTTGACGGAATAGCAATCATCGGCATGGCGGGACGATTTCCCCAGGCCCGCAATCTCCAGCAGTTCTGGGAAAACCTGCGCCAGGGAATTGAAGGAACCTCGTTTTTCTCTGATCAGGAGTTGGAACAAGCCGGAATCAGCCCTGAGCTGCTGCGCCATCCGAATTATGTGAAAGTCAGAGGAGTGCTGGAGGATGCTGATCTGTTCGATGCCGGTTTTTTTGGTTACTCACCGCGCGAAGCAGAATTGACGGACCCGCAGATACGGTTGTTTCTGGAGTGCGCGTGGGAAGTCCTGGAATCCGCGGGATGGAACCCGGAGAAATTTTCCGGGATGATTGGTGTCTACGCCGGAATGTCATTCAGCTCTTATATATGGCAGCTTGCAGGAGACGATTTGGACGCAGCAGACTCCGTGAGCGCTTTTCGCCTCCTGATGGGTGGCGCGGAGAAGGACCATCTGGCGACGACCATCTCCTACCGCCTTAACCTGCGCGGTCCGAGCTTCAATATCCAAACTGCATGCTCCACCTCGCTCGCCGCCATTCATGCGGCTGCTCGCGCGGTGATGACCTATGAGTGCGATATGGCGCTGGCCGGCGGTGTTACCGTCAGCGTGCCCCAGCGTTGTGGCTACATGTACGAGTCTGGAGGCATTGCTTCCGCTGATGGTCACTGCCGCAGTTTTGATGCCGATGCCAGCGGTTCGGTGAGCGGTGATGGGGTTGGTGTTGTTCTTGTGAAACGTCTGGAGGACGCGGTTGCCGCCGGCGATACGGTGTACGCCGTCATCAAGGGTTCGGCGGTCAACAACGATGGCCGCAGGAAAGTCGGTTTCACTGCACCTGCAGTTGAAGGGCAGGCAGAAGTCATTGCCATGGCGCTTGCGGCAGCAGAAGCGGAATGCGAAAGCATTGGCTATATCGAAGCTCACGGCAGCGCCACAGCGATCGGAGATCCGATTGAGATCGCGGCGCTGAATCAGGCCTATGGCCAGGCCGCCGTCAAGCCCGCAAGCATTGCCGTGGGATCCGTGAAGAGCAACATTGGACATCTGAACGCAGCGGCCGGAGTGGCCGGGTTGATGAAGACCATTTTGGCCCTTCGGCATGGCTATATTCCCGCTTCCTTGAACTTCCGGCAGGCGAACCCCAAAATTCCTTTCGAACGCGGTCCTTTCCGCGTCAATCACACGCTTTCGCCGTGGCCGGACAGCAATAAGCCGCGGCGGGCGGGAGTAAGTTCATTCGGGATAGGCGGCACCAATGTTCATATGATTTTGGAGGAAGCGCCGGAAACCAAGCCATCAGAACCGGCAAAGCCCTGGCAGCTCATGGCGATCTCCGCCAGAAGCCGGCAGGCGCTGGAGCGAGCTACGGATCAATTAGCCACACATCTTCTCGAACATCCGGAACAGAACTTTGCCGATGTCGTATTCACTTTGCAGGAAGGCAGAAAGGCTTTTGAACACAGGCGCATGGTTGTCTGCCGCGATGCCGCTGCCGCGGCTGGCCTTTTGCAGTCCCGGACCCCTTCTCAGGTATTCACCGCTGTCTCAGCGTCGCGGCGGCGGCCTGTTGCTTTCCTGTTACCCGGTTTAGGGGACCAATACCTGGATATGGGCCGCGGCTTATATGAATCGGAGCCTGAATTCGCGCTGCACGTGGACCATTGCTCGGAGCTTCTCCAGCCACTTTTGGGAGTTGACCTGCGTAAGACCATGTATCCCGATCCAAGAGTGCGGCAGCAGAATGAAGTCAGGACGGAAGAACGAATGAACTTCCGCAACCTGATGCAGCGTGCGCGTGAAGGCGATTCCCCGACGTTGCAGGAAATTCACCGCACACTATGGGCGCAGCCCGCGCTGTTTGTCATCGAGTATGCGCTGGCTAAACTCTGGATGAGCTGGGGTGTTGTTCCTGAAAGCATGATGGGCTACAGCATTGGGGAATATGTGGCTGCGTGCCTGGCCGGCGTTATTTCCCTGGAAGACAGCTTGCGTGTGCTGGCGGTTCGGGCACAGAAAATTGAAGCGCTTGCTCCCGGTGGAATGCTGGCCATCGCGGGGTCCGAAGCAGAAGTCCGTCCGCTGCTCACCCCGGAAATCTCCATGGCGGGAATCAATGGCAAATCACTCTGCGTAGTCGCGGGTACGCCGGAGGCGGTTGATGCATTGCAACAGCGGCTGGTTCGCGAAGGCGAACTGGTCTGCAGGCGGCTTCTTGCAACTCACGCCTTCCATTCACCGTTGATGACGCCAGTGGCCGAGGAATTGACCAGACTTGCGCGGTCCATCCGTCTCAGTCCGCCCAAAATTCCTTACATCTCCAATGTGACTGGCAAGCCGATTACGGATGCTGAAGCTACAGATGCCACATACTGGGCGCGTCATCTGACGCAGCCGGTCCAGTTTGCGGCAGGCTTGCAGCATATGTGCTCGCCCACCGCGCCGGTGTTCCTGGAGGTTGGCCCCGGTCAAATGTTAACGTCTCTTGCCGAACAGTATCTTGCTGGCAGGGGCATGGCTGACCGGGTTGCGCTGGCCTCTCTGCCGCATGCGTCAGACGCGCAGCCAGATCGCGCTTTTATTCTCAGCACTCTTGGAAATTTATGGCTCGCTGGCATTGAACCGGACTGGGCCGGCGTCCACCGAGATGAACGCAGAAGCCGCGTCCTGCTTCCCACTTATCCTTTCGAGCGGCAACGCTATTGGCTTACGTCCCGCAGGCGGCCGCAGCAGAAGCGGGAAGCCGAGCCTGTAAAGGCCGCTACCGCGGCTGCTTCATTCGCACAGGAGATAATTTCGTCACAGCAAGGCATCAAGCCCGAAGACTATGCTGTTGAGAATTCACGATCACATCTGGGCGCCGAGTTTGTTGCGCCTGGCAATTCCACCGAGCAAAAGATTGCGGAAATATGGGAGGAGTTGTTGGGAATCCATCCCATTGGAATTCATGACGAGTTTCTCCGGTTAGGCGGCAATTCGCTGCTGGCCATACGGGTAGCAGCTGAGTTGCGTGAAGCATTCCAAATTGAGCTTCCCCTGGCGGCGCTTTTGCGATCGTCTACCGTGTCTGAGATTGCCCTGTTTGTTGAGGACGCCCTCTTGACCATGATCGAGAACATGGATGAGTCTGAACTGTCCGGAATGGAGACAAACGATGTCCGCCCATCCGCCGCTGATTGACAATAAACAATCTGGCGATAACCCGAGTCTTCCCCGCCTTGAAACGATAGGTGTGATTGGGGCGGGAGTCATGGGTGTGGGCCTGGCCCATGCGTTGGCGCAGGGCGGGTTGCGCACCCTGTTGATCGATATTTCTGATTCCATTCTGGAGTCCGCCCTCGGGCAGATCAGAAACAACATTCGCTTCCAGCGTTTATTTCACAAGAATCCCGGCAGCGGCCCTGAAGAAATCCTGGGGCGCATCAAGGCGTCTGCCGACTATGACATTCTGCGGGATGCTGACTTCGTAGTAGAAAACGTAACGGAAAAACTGGCGGTCAAGACTGATGTGTATCGCCGGCTGGACCAGATTTGTCCTCCGCAATGCATCTTTGCCGCCAACACCTCTGCGATTCCTATCACCCGGATCGCCGCTCTCACCGGCCGCCCCGCGCGCGTGCTGGGGATGCATTTCATGAACCCAGTCCCGCTGAAGACCGCGGTTGAGGTGATTCGCGGCTATCACACCAGCGACGACACTATTGCTGCGGCAACGCGGTTGCTTGGTCTTATGGGTAAAAAGGCCATCCTGGTGAATGATTCGCCCGGATTTGTTTCCAACCGGGTGTTGATGCTGACCATCAACGAGGCGATTTTTCTGGTGCAAGAAAAAGTTGCCGCGCCCGAAGTGGTGGACGATATTTTCAAAAACTGCTTCGAGCACAAGATGGGCCCGCTCGAAACCGCCGACCTCATCGGACTGGACACAATTTTGTTTTCTATTGAGGTGCTGTATGACGAGTTTAAAGACAGCAAGTTCCGCCCTTGTCCGCTGCTCCGGCAGATGGTGGATGCCGGTCTGAACGGCCGCAAGAGTGGGCGCGGGTTTTACAGCTATGAGGATTAACCAATCCTGCAAAGAAGGAAGTTCATGGAGCAAGCGAAAGAAAAATTGAGGGCTTTCCTGGCGCGACATATAGCTGGCCGGACGATTACCGATGAGGACCAGATTTTTGCGGCTGGCTTTGTCAACTCCATGTTCGCCATGCAGCTCGTATTGTTCCTGGAAAAGAACTTCAAGATTGCCATTGGCAATGAGGACCTGGAACTGAAAAATTTTCAGAGTATTAACGCCATGGCAGAGCTGATAGAGAGAAAGACCCCACACTCACAGAACGGCTCGAATTCATGATTGGTCCTTTATGGAACTGACTTTTGAACAGCAACGGCTGCGAACCTCGGTCCGCGAATTTGCAGACGCCCATATCGTACCCCATGCGAATGCCTGGGACCGGGCAGAACGCATGCCGGTGGAGATGGTGCGGCAATTGGCCGGTAAGGGCTACCTCGGAGCAGTGCTGCCGGTTGAGTGCGGCGGCGCCGGCTTCAACATGGTTGAATTCGGATTGTTGAATGAAGAACTTGGGCGAGGTTGTTCATCCATTCGTAGTTTGTTGACTGTACACAGCATGGCTGCTTTGACAATATGGCGCTGGGGAACGGAGGCGCAGAAAGCCCAGTGGCTGAAAAAGCTGGGGCAGGGCCAGGCAATAGCCGCATTTGCCCTCACCGAACCCGAAGCCGGAAGTGACGCGCGAGAAATAAGAACGGAGGCCGTTGTCAGCGGGGATGATTTCCTACTTAGCGGACACAAGAAATGGATTACGTTTGCGCAGATTGCAGATTTGTTTCTGGTCTTCGCCAGAAGCCAGCGAGGGCCATGCGCCTTTCTGATGGAGCGAAACACGCCCGGCCTGATGATCTCGCCAGTGCATGGAGTGTTGGGCACGCGCGCCTCCATGATGGCTGAATTGCATCTTGAGAAATGCCGTGTTCCCAAACAGAACCTGGTCGGTGCTCCCGGTTTCGGCCTTTCTCATATCGCCTCCTCAGCCCTGGATTGCGGCCGCTACAGTGTGGCCTGGGGCTGTGTGGGCATTGCCCAGGCATGTCTGGAAGCGTGCCTGCAATACACAAGCCAGCGAAAACAGTTCGGCGCGCTCTTGCGAGACCACCAATTGGTCCAACGCATGATCGCGCACATGGTGGTTGGGGTGAAAGCAGCCCGTTTGCTGTGCTACAACGCCGGACAACTCAAGGATGCAGGTGATCCAACCTCAATGATTGAGACCTCAATTGCCAAATACTTCGCCTGCAGGACCGCCGTGGAGATTGCCCGGGATGCAGTTCAGATACACGGTGCAAACGGATGCAGCAGCGAATATCCGGTAGAACGCTTTTATCGAGATGCCAAGATTATGGAAATCATTGAAGGAAGCAATGAAATCCAGGAGATCACTATCGCGCAGAGCGCCTGCCAGGAAGTTACGGACAGCGCGGCCATAGCCAGGTGAGACATTATTTGTGACTGAACTCGGAACCAAAAACAAATCTTCAGGCGATGCAGTGGCGCCCGCTAAGCGGCGCAAAGTAAAGTGCGTCGTGTGGGACCTGGACAACACCCTGTGGAACGGGACTCTGCTTGAAGGCGATGATGTGCGTCTAAGCGACGGCGTTCGGGAAATCATCCACGCGCTAGATGCTCGCGGCATTCTGCACTCCATCGCCAGCCGCAATCATGCGGAATCGGCGCTCGCCCGGCTGCGTGAGCTGGGCTTAGAAGAATATTTTTTGTATCCGCAGATTAACTGGGGCTCCAAGTCGGCTTCCATACGGAGCATTGCGGAAAGTCTCAACATCGCTCTGGATAGCATCTGCTTTATTGACGATCAGCCTTTTGAGCGTGAAGAAGTCCAGGCTGCGCTGCCGCAGGTCCTTTGTATGGACCATATGCAGTTGCCCCATCTGCTGCAGATGCTGGAACTCAACCCTGAGACCATCACGGCAGAGTCCGGCATGCGGCGCCAGATGTATCTGGGCGAAATGCGACGCAAGCAGACAGAAGAGGCATTCACCGGACCGCAGGAAGAATTTCTGGCCTCCCTCGGCATGGTGTTTACTATCTCCCCTGCGCGCAGCCCAAGACCTGGCCCGGGCGGAAGAACTTACCAACCGTACCAATCAACTCAACACCACGGGACGCACCTTTTCCCGGGAAGAGTTGGAGGAGCTGCGCTGCTCAGATCGCCATCTCCTGCTTATGTCTGAGTTGACTGACAAGTTCGGCAATTACGGAAAAATTGGCCTTGCCCTGGTGGAATGCGGTCCTGAAGTATGGACGATCAAATTGCTGCTCATGTCCTGCCGGGTGATGAACCGGGGTGTAGGCACGATCATGTTGAACCACATCCTCAGGAAGGCGCGGGAATCCGGTGTCCGGCTGCTCTCTGAATTTGTATCGAACGACCGCAACCGCATGATGTACGTCACTTACAAATTTGCCGGATTTACTGAAATCGAGAACAGAGGAGGGACCCAGATTCTGGAGCATGATCTGGCATCGATTCCTCCAGTGGCAGATTACGTTTCAGTGAGAGTTGAGACATAAACAGCGACAGCCCCGAGAACTCGCAACTGGCAAGGATTTTGAGTGTGATGCGAACAGAAGGGAATTCTGAAGCTGTTCTTTTCACGCGTTGGCGGCAATCTCAGGTAAGAGTCGACTGGTGAGAATGGGAGATTTTCCAAAATATGAGTAACGAAGTTCACGACAGAGAATCAACCGTCAATCAGGAGCGGATTTCCCGGCTTACTCCGGCCCAGCGTGAAATGCTGCAGAAGCGGCTGCGAGGTGAAGGGCCGCGAAGCGAGTCCAAAGCGGTTATCCAACGCGTCGTCCCACCCTGGATTATCCAATCACCGCCGAGCAGGAACATCTGTGGCTGCTGCATCAGGTTGACCCGAATGTCTACTACTTCAATCATACTCATGCCCATCGGCTGAAAGGCGACTTGAACGTTGATGCGGTGGAGCGCGCCATCAATGAGATGGTGCGCCGCCACGAGAATTTCCGCACATCGCTTCCGGAAATTGACGGCAAGCCCAGAGCGGTGGTTGCTCCCCAACTTCGGATTCCGCTGGAACGGGTGGACGTCCCGGAGTTTCCCGTGGAAGACCGGTACGAGCGTTTGCAGGCGCTGGTTACAGCCCATACTTGCCGGCCTTTTGACGTTCTGAATGGCCCTTTGATTCGGGCGATTCTTTTCCGCGTGACTGAACATGAGCATGTAGTCATGCTCACTCTCCATCACCTCATCACGGATTTTGTCTCCTATGATTTGGTCGATAACGAGTTTTTTGCTCTCTATGAGGCATTTTCCCGCGGATTGCCGTCTCCTCTTCCCGAGTTGCCGGTTCAGTTCGGCGACTTTGCTTACTGGCTGGACCAATGGATGAAGTCTGAAGAAGCCGCCAGGCAGACTGACTATTGGCTCCGCAAACTCGCGGACATGCCGCGCCTCGATCTGGTGACGGACATGCCGCGCCCGCATAACCGGACTTTCAGCGCCGTGCGTCTCGTATGGTACCTGCCGGAGGCATTGTGGACGCAGTTCAAGCAGATGGCCATGGCAGAAAATGTCACGCGCTTTACGGCAGTTCTGGTTCTCTTTGGCATGCTGCTGCGGGAATATAGCGGCAAAGATGACATTCCCATTGCCACGCCCGTGAGCAGCCGCAAGCATCGGGAAACCCAGCCTGTAATCGGCTACTTTCTCAATACCATCGTTTATCGCCTGGATCTATCGGGTAATCCCAGCTTTCGTGAACTGTTGCAGCGCACGCGCGTGATCACGCTGGAAGCAATGGCAAACTCTGATCTGCCCTTTGAGGTTCTGTTGAACAAGCTCCAGACAGATCGTGATCCCAGCCGGGCGCCGTTGGTGGATAGCTCATACGCTTATGGCAACGATCACAGGAAGGCGGAAGCCCCCGCCGGAATGTCATCCGTGGAAGAATTCGATGCTTTTTACCAGTCTGGCTGGCTGGACGTGAATCTTGGAGTGAACGATAACACCGATCATTGCGTCGTCGTCTATGACTACCTTACCGATCTCTTCCTGCGTTCCACAGGCGAGCGGATGCTCCTGCATTTTCAGCGCTTGCTCGAGCAGGCGACGGCCGATCCGGGAAGGCGGCTGAGTGACTTCCTGTTGCTCAATGATCGTGAGCAGCAACAGATTCTTACGGATTGGAATGACACTGCCGTACCCTATCCTGCCACGCAGACAATTCAAAGCTGTTTTGCCATGCAGGTTTCACGGGCTGAAAGCGCCATTGCTCTTCGATCGTCGCAGGCGGAGTTGACCTACGGTGAACTGAATAAACGGGCAAACCGTCTTGCTCACAGGCTCATAAGGACCGGCGTGAAACCTGAAAGTGTGGTGGCCATCCTGATGGAACGATCCGTGGACATGATAGTTGCCACGCTTGCGGTGTTGAAAGCCGGCGGCGCTTATCTTCCGCTGCACCCCGCGTATCCACTTGAACGCATGCGTCTGATCATGGAAGAGGCAGGCGCTTCTGCGCTTCTGCTCGACCATACCACTGCAAACCACGGACTTACTTCCACCCAAGTTATAGTTGTCGATGGCGACCCTTCTCTGGCAGCGGAGAACGATGGCGATCCCGATATCGCGGTTCGATCCCGAACAGCTTGCTTATGCCATGTATACTTCGGGATCCACAGGAACTCCCAAAGGCGTTGCTGTAACACACCGCAATGTTCTCAGCCTGGCATTCGACCGCAGCTGGCGAGAGGGAAGCCTTGAAAGAGTGTTGTTTCATTCTTCCCACGCTTTTGACGCTTCAACATTTGAGATGTGGGTCCCATTGCTGCGAGGTAAACAGGTCATCATCGCCCCGCCCGGCGAATTGGATAGTGCCGCTTACCGGCGTTTGTTCCAGGAAGAAAAGGTCACTTCTACTTTCCTTACCGCCACGCTTTTCAATGCGCTTGTTCAGGAGTCGCCTGAATACTTTTCCGGTGTCCCTGAGATATGGGCGGGTGGCGATGTTGTTCCCGCCATCGCCGTTCAGCGGCTGCACGAACATTGTCCTGAGACCCTGGTGTGCAATGGCTACGGGCCAACCGAAACAACCACGTTTGCCACCCATTACGCGATCTCCAACCCAGAGAAGTTGACCGGCAATGTGCCCATTGGCAGGGCCATGGATAACCACCAGGTCTATGTTCTGGATTCCGCTTTCAAGCCGGCTCCAGTGGGTATTCCCGGCGAGTTATTTATTGCCGGCGATGGAATAGCACGCGGATATCTGCGACGGCCTGATCTTACAGCAGAGCGTTTTCTTCCGGATCCCTTCGGCAGCTTCGGCGGACGCATGTATCGCACCGGAGATCGAGTGCGTTGGAGAGAAGACGGGCAGATAGAGTTCCTGGGACGAACTGACCAGCAGGTCAAGCTTCGGGGTTATCGCATCGAGTTGACGGAAATTGAGGTGGCCCTGTTGGGCTGCTCCGGCGTGGGTCAGGCAACCGTGATTATGCACTCGGACAGAAGGGGAGAGAAGCGACTGGTTGCTTATGTAGTGCCTGCTTCGGGCCAAAGCCTGAATTCCACTGAGTTGCGCGAGTCCCTGGCCCGTATGTTGCCTAACTACATGGTGCCTGCCTTCATCACGGTCCTTGCCTTCTCTGCCTTTGAACTCGAACGGTAAGCTTGACCGCAAGGCATTGCCGGCGCCTGAAGTAACGCAGAAGCGGTTCAGGCCGCATGCCCGACACCCACGCGGAAGAAGTTCTCTGTTCCCTCATGATGCAAGGTGCTGAATGTTTCCCACATCACACCGGACGATAATTTCTTCGCGCTTGGCGGTGACAGTATTTTGGCGTTTCAACTGGTCAGTCGTGCGCGGACAGGCAGGATTGATCCTCAGCTTGCGCGATGTCTTTGAGCAACCGACGATTGAGGCCCTTGCAGATATTTCGCGCGCGCAAAGTGTGGTGGCTGCTATTCCCGACGTAGGAGTAGGCGCAATGCCGCCCACTCCGATCATGTGTTGGTTCCTGGAGTCAGGTGGCACGCTGAATCGCTTCAGCCAGTCGATTGTGCTGCAAGTCCCGGCCAATCTGGAGCGGCAGCATCTTGTGAGCGCGTTGCAGACGATACTTGATCATCACGATGCGTTGCGCCTGCGTTTTACCGGCGCAGAGAGGCGCAGGAAGAATGGAAACTGGAGGTCCGAGGCGCAAGGCGCAGTGCGTGCCGAATCGTGCCTGTACGCAATCGATATCGCAGGGCTTGACGATAATGCACGCGGTCAGAAGATAGCGGAAGAAGCACAAGGCTGCCGCGAGACGGCTCTCTGCTGAGAACGGACTCATGCTGCAGGCTGTATGGTTTGACGCGGGTCGCAGTTCGTCCGGACGGTTGCTGCTGGTCATCCATCATTTGGCGGTAGATGGAGTGTCCTGGCGAATCCTGGTGCCAGACTTTGTGGCTGCCTATGCAGCAATCTGCCGCTGGACATCCGCCAACTCTTGACCCATGTCTCGTCTCCTTCCGTGGCTGGGCTGAACGATTAAGCCGTGAGGCGCTGAATCCAGAGCGAGTGAAGGAATTATCCTTCTGGACTGGCATGTTGAAGGACGCACAGGAGCTTGTTCCCGGCCAGCAACTCGTTCGCAGCCGCGATACTGTGCGCAACGCTCAGCCAGATTGCTCTTACGTTACCGCCAAAAGTTACTGCTCCTTTGCTGAACCGGGTCGCTGGGGCATTTCATGCGCGAATCAATGACGTGCTGCTCACCGGGCTCGTTCTTAGCATTCTGAAATGGCGGGAAAATTCCGGCGATGGCACGTCCGTCTTGATTGATATGGAAGGCCATGGGCGGGAAAGCATTTTTGACGGCATTGACCTTTCCCGCACGGTGGGATTTTTCACCACCATCTTTCCTGTGCATCTTAACCCCGGCAACCTGGACCTTGAAGAAGCCTGGACGGGAGGCGAAGCGCTGGGAAGGGCACTCAAGTCAATCAAGGAACAGCTTCGCTCGATTCCTGACAATGGGATTGGTTACGGATTGCTGCGTTATTTGAATCCTGAAACTGCGCCGGTTTTGTCCCGCCTGCCCAAGCCCCAAATAGACTTTAACTACCTGGGGCGTTTCCCGGTGGCGGAAACCGCCGACTGGACGCCCTCTGAATCTTTCAGTGGAGGCCTGGACCCTGAAATGGCCTTCCATCATCCATTGCAAGTTGATTCCATGGTATTAGAGCGCGCAGCCGGTCCAGAGCTGACGGCCGTCTGGACGTGGATGCCCGGGAATATTTTCAGAACAGGATGTTCATTTGCTGGCGGATGGATGGTTCCACATGCTGGAAGCGCTTGTCCAGCATAGCGAACAGCCCGGAGCGGGAGGTCTCTCTCCATCTGACGTGCCCATGGTCGCTCTCTCCCAATCTGAAATTGACCGGCTTGAAAGCGAACACGGAGAGATCGAAGATATATTGCCGCTCACACCGCTGCAGGAGGGAATGCTCTTCCATGCTTTCTATGATGCCGGCGGACCGGATATTTACAACGTCCAGATCATGCTTAAGCTGGAGGGGCTGCTCGAAGAAAAAGCGCTTCACGATGCAGCGAAAGCTTTGCTAGGCCGCCACAAGAATTTGTGCGTAGCTTTCGAATACAAAGATCTGGACCGGCCGGTGCAAATCATACCAAAGGATTTTTCTCTGCCGTGGAGCACCCTGGATCTCTCCGCGCTTGAGCCGCAGGAACGCGAACGGAGCTGGGCTGAGCTTGTGCAACGCGAGCGTCTGGCCCGTTTTAGCCCGAATGTCTCGCCACTGTTTCGGTTTCTTCTGGTCCGTTTTGCGCCGGAAGAATCCCGCCTGCTGATTACCACTCATCACATTCTTGTAGATGGATGGTCCGTGCCATTGATGATTCCCGAGTTGCAGACGCTCTACGAGCATCATGGCAGCGCTGCTGTCTTGCCCCGAGTCACCGCGTACCGAGACTACCTGGCGTGGCTTGCCAGCCGGGACCGCAGTGCAGCCGAAGCTGCCTGGAGGGAAGCGCTGGCTGGACTCGAAGAAGGCACGCGGCTCAGCCCGCTGGCCTCCCTGGGCGATCCCAAAATACCTGAACGAATTATTGTTGATCTCGACGAAGAACTCACGCGGCAGCTCACAGAGCAGGCACGCGCCCGCAGTTTGACCGTCAATACTATAGTCCAGGGCGCCTGGGCTGTTCTGCTGTCACGTCACACTGGCCGGGAAGATGTGGTGTTCGGCAGCACCGTTTCCGGACGCTCTCCGGAGATCGCGGGCGTCGAAGGCATGATTGGACTTTTGATCAACACCGTGCCCACACGCGTAGCCCTGCGCTCCGCCGATTCATTCAACGATCTTGTCAGCCGGTTGAATCAGGAACAATCCCGCCTGCTCCCTCATCAATTCCTTGGTTTGGTGGAAATTCAGCGCCTGACAAAGCAGCATGAATTGTTCGACACTCTGGTGGTTTTTGAGAACTTCCCTAGAGGAACGGAAGATAAAAGCCGAACGGAAGTGGATGCGCAACCGTCCGGCGGTCTGCAGTTCACAGTGATGGACCTCAACGATGCCGCACATTATCCCTTGACAGTGGTGGTGGCTCCCGGCCAGCGACTGAGCATGTATTTTACATATCACCCGGACCACTTCGACGCCCATCTTGTGGAACTTCTGGGCCGCCGCTTTATGCGCCTGCTTGCGGCTTATGCCACTGCTCCCGATCAACCTGTCAACTGCATCGATTTGCTTGACGCGCGCGAACGCCGGCAGATTGTGGTGGAATTCAACCAGACACGTACAGAGTATCCTCGCAATAAAACCATGATGGAGTTGTTTGCAGAGCAGGTCCAGCGCCGCGGGGAAGAACTGGCGGTGGTCTGCGGCCAGGAGAAAATCAGCTATGCCGAACTGGACCGCCGTTCGAATCAACTGGGACATTATTTAAAGAATCTGGGCGTCGGTCCGGAAAAGCTAGTGGGCATCAGCGTTGAGCGTTCTATACACATGGTGCTCGCAATGGTGGGCATTCTCAAAGCCGGAGGAGCGTATGTCCCCATCGATCCCGCATATCCACCGGATCGGCTGCGCTTCATGGCGGAGGATTCTGACATTGGAGTTTGGCTGACACAAGGACACCTGGCCCATCGCATCCCACAGTTGAAAGCGCATGTGGTCTCCCTTGATCGTGATTGGGACGAGATCGCGCAGCAAAGCGACGACAGTTTGCCAACCCAGGTATTTCCGGAAAATCTTGCCTATGTAATTTATACGTCGGGTTCGACGGGACAGCCTAAAGCTGCAGCAGTAAGCCATCGCAGCATGATTCGGCTGCTGCGCGAGACCAACTACATCCAATTTCAGGGAGATGAGGTGGTGGCCCAGACCGTCAACATGTCCTTTGATCCCTCCACATTTGAGATATGGGGAGCATTGTTGAATGGATGCCGGCTGGCGATCATCGGCAATGAAGTGCTGCTGGATGTAGAAAGATTTGCGGCAGAGATCATAGACAAGGGTGTGCAAGTCATGTTTCTGGCAACCGCCTTGTTTAACGAAGTGGGACGCCTGAAACCCACTATGTTCAATTCGGTGAAGAGCCTGCTGTTTGGAGGGGAAGCCGTTTATCCCGTAACTGCGGCTGCCGTGCTTGAGCATGGAGGGCCGGAGCGGCTTGTGAACGCCTACGGACCTGCCGAGTGCACCACATTCAGTGGTTGGTATGTCGCAAGAAAAGTAGCCAGGGATGCCGTAAGTGTGCCTATCGGCAAGCCGGTCGCAAATACCCAGCTTTATGTGCTGGACCGCAATTTGAACCTTGAGCCCATAGGAATCATGGGCAAGTTGTACATCGGTGGCGAAGGACTGGCGCGAGGCTATTGGAAAAGGCCGGAATTAACAGCAGAGAGATTTGTTCCCGATCCTTATGGCCAACCAGGAGGACGTCTTTACACCAGTGGGGACCTTGCCCGTTGGATGGAAGATGGCAATCTGGAATTCTTTGGCCGTGAGGACAATCAGATCAAGATACGCGGCTTCCGGGTGGAACTGGGGGAGATCGAGGTCGCACTGCTGCAGCATGGTGGAGTACGCAACTGTGCCGTGCTTATGAAGACCCTCGGTAGCGGCAAGCAACTGGTGGCCTACATCTCCGGTGAAGCGAAGGCTGACGAGTTAAAGAATTACCTGAAAGCCAAGCTGCCCGAGTACATGGTGCCGGGTATCTACGTGATGTTGCCCGAGTTGCCACTCAACACCAATGGCAAGGTAGATCGCAGAGCTCTTCCGGAGGTAGAAGATAGCGTGCTCCCGGAGATAGAGGAAGGCGCTTCGGAGGCGATTACTCCTGTCGAGGAATTGCTTGCAGATATTTGGAAGGAGGTTCTGGGAGTTGCGCGCGTCTCAGTGCGCTCCAACTTTTACGATCTGGGCGGACACTCCCTGCTCGCGCTCCGCATAGTATCCCGGATCAATGATTATTTCCAGACAGGGCTTTCGGTGCGTACGCTTCTCGAATATCCAGTGTTGATGGAGTTTGCACAAAGGCTGCGTTCCATTTCGACGCGTCCCGTCCAGGAAATGGAAAAAATGGCCAGGATTGGGCTGATGGTCCGCAGGATGACACCTGAGCAACGCAAAGCCGCCCTTTCCGCGCAATGAAATTTCCGTTTGCGCCGAGAATTTCGGTAGTGCCAGTTTCCATGAACTGACGCTACCAGTATCAGCGTGTCTTTAGGCAGACGTTCCATCGCGGTAGCGATGAATAGCCGTGAGGAATTTTTAACCAAACTGACCCGCGAACAGGATTTCATGAGACCCATGAATAAACCCAATGGAATGTTGTCGAACGAAGAGCGACAGCAGATTTTGCATGAGTGGAACAAGACGCATGCGGAATATCCAGAGGACATGTGCATTCATGAGCTGTTTGAAGCGCAGGTAAAGCGCACGCCGGAAGCCACGGCGGTGGTGTTTGGCAGCGAGAGAGTGAGCTATGACGAGTTAAATCGGCGGGCAAACCAGCTAGCGCACTATCTGCGTAAGAATGGAGTCAGGCCGGAAGAGCGGGTAGGAATATGCGCTGAGCGCGGCGTGGAGATGATCGTGGCGCTGCTGGCGGTGCTGAAAGCCGGGGGAGCTTATGTGCCTCTGGATCCGAAGTATCCGGAGGAACGGTTGCAATACATGGTGAAGGACAGCGCACCCGTGGCAGTGCTTACGCAGAAGAGCACGGATGGTTTGCTGAGAAGAATCGGGAATGGAATCAGCGTGATCGGGTTGGATGAAGACGCGCAGAGGAGAGAAGGAGCGGCAGAGACAAATCCGGAACGCATCAGTGTAGGGCTGGAGCCGGGTCATTTGGCCTATGTGATTTATACCTCGGGCTCCACCGGTGTGCCCAAGGCTGTGATGCTGGAACAGCGCAACACCGTCAACCTGATCTGCTGGGCGCACCAGGTTTTTAGCGATGACGTTCTTCGGCGGACATTGTTTTCCACCTCGCTCAACTTTGATCTGGCAGTGTATGAGTGCTTTGTCCCGCTGACGCGTGGAGGCAGCATCCACGTGGTGTCCAACGCGCTGGATTTGGCAGGAGGGGGAGAGGATGTAACGCTGATCAATACCGTGCCGTCGGTGATGAAGACACTGCTGGAAGAGCGGGCAGTGCCGGCAGCGGTACAGGCAGTGAATGTGGCCGGGGAGCCGTTGCGGCGGGAACTGGTGGAAAGCATTTTTGCAGGTACAGAAGTGAAGCAGGTATGCAACTTGTATGGACCCACGGAAACCACGACCTACTCGACGTGGGTAAAGATGAAGCGGGAAGACGGATTCGTAGCCCATATCGGAAGGCCGATCGCTAATACCCGTGTGTACATCCTGGACAAGACGATGGATATGGTTCCGGTGGGAGTGGAGGGCGAGATCTATATCGGCGGAGCAGGAGTGGCCCGGGGATATCTGAACCGCAATGAACTGACGGCGGAGCGTTTTGTGCCCGACCCGTATTCGGCGCAAGCGGGCGCGCGCATGTACAAGACGGGCGATGTTGGCAGATGGCAGGCGGACGGGAACCTGGAGTTTCTGGGACGGAACGACGATCAGGTGAAGATTCGCGGATTCCGAATTGAGCTTGGAGAGATAGCAGCGCGACTACAGGAGCACCCGGCGGTGACGGAGGCAGTGATCGTAGCGCGGGAAGGCGTGCCCGGAGAGAAGCATTTGGTGGCTTACTACGTGATGGACAGTGCCTATCGCGGCGGTGGAGAGTATGGCGCAAGGGAGGCGCTGAAGACCGAGCAGGTGAATGGATGGGCAACCACATACGACGCAATCTGTAATGAATGGACCTCCGTTGCAGACCCCACGTTCAATACTGCTGGTTGGATCAGCTTCTATACCGGGCAGCCGATTGCAGCACCAGAAATGCGCGAGTGGCTGGACCGAACGGTGGAGCGCGTTAAGGCGTTGCACCCGAAGCGGGTTTGGGAAATCGGCTGTGGCACGGGTATGTTGCTGTTCCGCATCGCCCCTGAGTGCGCTTCGTACCGGGGAACGGACATATCTGTAGCGGCGCTGAATTTTGTGCGTCAACAGTTGCAGCATCCTGAAATGCACATGCCCCAGGTTCGGCTGGAGCGCATGGCCGCGCATGAGTTTGGAGACATAAGCAAGCAGCAATCATTCGATCTGTTGGTGCTGAACTCAGTCGTCCAGTATTTCCCCGACCTTGAATACCTGATGACAGTTTTAACCGGTGCAATAGAGACATTAGAGACAAGTGGCGCAATCTTCATAGGAGACGTGCGCAGTTATCCACTGCACGAAGCTTTTCACACATCTGCACAGCTATGCGAGGAGACCGATTCCCTGAGTTGTGATGCCCTCTGGTATCGCGTGCAAAAGAGCATTCAGCAGGAAGGCCAGTTGGTTATCTCTCCGGATTTCTTCACTGCATTGCCCCAGCGTCTGCCGCAAATCAGCCGAGTGGAAATCAATTTGAAACGGGGCCGGGCCCACAATGAACTCACCAGCTTTCGCTATGATGTCGTGCTTCATGTGGGTAGGACTGTTCCGCTTTTGGAATGTCCCTGGATTGATTGGAGCGCTAAGAATTTAAGTCTGAAGCGGCTGGGGGAGATATTGAGCCGGGACCACCCCGAGGTGTTGGGAGTTGCAGGTATTCCCAACGCTCGCGTTCAGCGTGATGCCATCGCCAGTCGAATTCTTCGTTCAAGACATCGCCCGGCTACCGCAGGTGAACTGCGGCGGCAGTTAGAGGGTGAACAGCAATGCGCAGTCGAGTTGGAAGATATCTGGTCACTCGAAAAAGATTTGCCTTACACCATCGAGGTCCGCTGGTCTCAAAGTGGGGCCGGGCTCTGTGATGTGCTATTTCGCAGATGTGGAGACGGCAAGAGTGCGAAGAAAGCCGGGACGGTGAGGTTTCCCGGGGAGAATGCGGTCTTGGGGCCGCTGCACGTTTACTCCAACGATCCATTGAAGCCACGGCTGGCTGAAGGTCTGGTGCGCGAACTTCGTGACTGGCTCCAGGCGAAGCTGCCGGAATATATGGTGCCGGCAGTATATGTGCGGATGGAGCAGATGCCGCTGACAGCCAACGGGAAACTCGATCGCAAGGCGTTGCCGGCCCCCGAAGCAGATGCGTACGCGAAGCAAGTCTATGAAGCGCCACGGGGAGAGACGGAGGAGACGCTGGCGGAAATATGGGCCGAGTTGCTCCAGGTAAAGCGAGTCGGGCGTCGCGATAACTTTTTTAGCCTGGGTGGACACTCACTACAGGCAGTGCGCGTGGTGACGCGCATCCGGCAAGGATTGGGTGTGGCGATGACGGTAGCAGATCTGTTTGCGCACCCGGTGCTGGCGGATCTGGCCGGTAGTCTGAAGGGCGCAATGCCAGCCGAGCTGCCGCCGGTTGTGCGCGTAGAGCGAGGCCCGCGGCTACCGTTGTCGTTTGCGCAGCAACGCTTGTTCTTTTTGGCGCAGATGGAAGATGCGAGCAAGGCATATCACGTGCCCTGGGGCTTGCATTTGAGGGGCGAGCTGGACGCGGCAGCTTTGCGCCGAGCGCTGGATCGGATTGTGGAGCGGCATGAGGCTTTGCGGACCACTTTTGTCTTGCTTGACGGAGAGCCTGTGCAGCGCATTGCCTCCGCTGCGGACAGCCGGTTTCATCTGCTGGAGCGCGATCTGCGCCAACATCCGGATGCGCCGGCGGAACTGAATCGTCTTCTCGCCGAGCACGCTAACGCATCTTTCAATCTGCAAACCGGGCCACTGATTCGCGGACTATTGATTCCGTATTGGTCGGAAGTCCGAGGATGAGCACACCTTGCTGATCACTATGCACCATATCGTTTCCGACGGGTGGTCGCTGGGGGTTTTCCGTAATGAATTGAGCAAACTGTATAGCGCCTTCCGTCACGGGGAAGAGGCCCCATTGCCGGAATTAGCAATCCAGTATGCAGATTATGCGATGTGGGAACGGCAGTGGATGGAAGGAGAGGTACTGAGGCAACAGAGCGAATACTGGAAAGGAGCTTTGCAGGGCGCTCCGGCGTTCCTTGAGTTGCCCACGGACCATGCACGACCGGCGCAGCAGGATTATAGAGGAGGAATTGAGAAACTGGCTCTGGAGCACGGACTCACGGCAGGATTGAAAGAGCTGAGCTGGCGGCAGGGAACAACCTTATATATGACGCTGCTGGCAGGCTGGGCAGCATTGCTCGCGCGCCTGTCAGGCCAGGCGGAAGTGGTGATTGGCACCTCGGTGGCGAACCGGGGACGGGTAGAGATTGAAGGATTGATTGGATTTTTTGCAAACACTCTGGCCCTTCGGGTGGATGTAAGCGGCGCAATATCAGTGAAAGCGTTGCTGAAGCGGGTGAAGGAAGTGGCCCTGGGAGGGCAACAGAATCACAATCTGCCGTTCGAGCGGGTAGTGGACATAGTGCGGCCTGCGCGGAGTCTGACTCACAATCCCTTGTTTCAAGTTTCGTTCGCCTGGCAGAACACGCCGGAAGGGGCCATGATGCTGGGCGGAGTGGAAGCGAAGCCGCTGGAGTCGCTGCCTTACCAGCCGGCAAAATTCGACTTGACGCTTTTTATGCGTGAGGCAAATGGGACGATCACCGGCGAATTGGAGTATGCCACCTCGCTGTTTGAACCCGGCACCATCAGGCGCTATCGAGAATATTTCCGCAGGCTGCTGGAGGGGATGGTAGCGCATGAGTGGGAGATGGTGGATCGGCTGGGCATGCTCAGTGAAAGCGAGCGAGAGCAGATCCTATACCAGTGGAATGAGACTTCGGTTGAATTTCCGTCGGACAAGACCGTTCACGAGTTGTTCGCGGAGCAGGTGGAGAAGACGCCAAAAGCGGTGGCGGTCGAGTATGACGGCCGGCAGTTGACTTATGGAGAACTAAACCGGCAAGCGAATCGGTTAGCGCATTATCTTCAGATCCTGGGAGTGAAGCCGGAGACGCGTGTGGCCATCTGCGTGGAGCGCGGTCTGGAGATGATCGTAGGACTCATGGCCATACTCAAGGCAGGAGGCGCATATGTGCCACTGGATCCGGCCTATCCGCAGGAACGTTTGCAGTACATGCTGGAGGATAGTGAGCCGGCTGCCCTGCTGACGCAAGCTCAAGTGAGGGAGCGGTTGGGGCCATTGCCTGCCGGCCTGCCCACTCTGGATTTGACGGATGCTGTCTGGAGCAGCCAACCGGAGAGCAACCTGGAGGCTGCCGGCACAGGGCATGTGGCGTATGTGGTTTACACCTCCGGTTCCACAGGCAAGCCCAAAGGCGTGATGGTGAGTCACCAGAATCTTGTGAGTTCAACCTTTGCCAGGAAACTGGCGTACGGTGAGTTGGGCCGTTTTTTGCTGCTGTCTTCCATCTCCTTTGATAGTTCGGTGGCGGGTATTTTTGGAAGTCTTCTCCATGGGGGTACGCTAATCATCGCCAATAGCGATGTAGTTCGCGATCCATTGCGTCTCAACCAGGAGGTTCAGCGCCTGGGAGTGGAAAGCCTGCTCTGTGTTCCATCCTTATATAAGCACTTTTTGGAATATTCCGTTGTCCAGCGAAAAGAAGAAACAGCTTTCCCGGGTCATCGTTGCTGGCGAGGTTTGTCCCCCGGACTTAGTGGCAAAGTCAGCCCGGCAGGAACCCCAGGTTGAGTTATTCAACGAGTACGGCCCCAGCGAAGCTACGGTGTGGGCGAGCATGCACTGTTGTGCCCACCCATTGAGGCAGACAATCAGTGCCGATCGGACGGCCGATTGCGAATACGCGGGTGTACATCCTGGATAAGTGGGGAGAACCAGTTCCGATTGGAGTAGCGGGGGAGATGTACATCGGCGGAGCAGGAGTGGCGCGGGGATATCTGAACCGCGAGGAACTGACGGCGGAGCGTTTTGTGCCCGATCCGTACGCAGCACAAGCGGGCGCGCGCATGTACAAGACGGGCGATGTTGGCAGATGGCAGGCAGACGGGAACCTGGAATTTCTGGGACGGAACGATGACCAGGTGAAGATTCGCGGGTTCAGAATTGAGCTTGGAGAGATAGCAGAGCGGCTACAGGAACACCCGGCAGTGGAGGAAGCGGTAGTAATAGTGCGGGAAGATACGCCTGGAGAGAAGCGTCTGGTGGCTTACTATTCTCACACTTTTACTGATCCCGAATCCCGGCCCTCCGATCTGCGCTCGTTCCTCTCCGGGCGTTTGCCGGAGCACATGGTACCGGCAGCGTATGTGTTGCTGGAGTCGTTTCCCTTGACGCCGAATGGCAAGCTGGATCGTAAGGCTTTGCCGGCGCCCGCGGGGAATGCGTATGCAGTGCGCCAGTATGTGCCGCCACAGGGAAATCTTGAGACCGCCCTGGCAGAAATCTGGGCGGAGGTTCTCAAATTGGAGCAGGTGGGGCGTCACGATGACTTCTTCGCGTTGGGTGGACAATCCTTGCTTGCGCTCCGTGTGCTGTTCCGCGTGAATGACTGCTTCCAGATGGAACTTTCTGTGCCGGCCCTGCTTGAGCATTCGGTGCTGACGGAGTTTGCCCAGAAGCTGCGATCTGTTTCTGGACGCAACCCAGAGGAATTGGAAAAAATAGCGAAGATTTGGCTTAGGATCCACCGGATGACATCGGAAGAACTCAAAGCCGCTCTTGTTCGCTAGACTGCTTGATTTGATTTTAAATCGATTTTGAATTTGCTGATCCACAATCCGGAGGCCGAATGCTTACTCTCGCACAGAATCTTCGATTCGCATTTCGCAGGTTAAAAAATAGTCCCGGATTCACCGTTGTAGCTGTGCTCACGCTGGCGTTGGGAATCGGCGCGAATACCGCGATGTTCAGCATCGTCAATGCTGTCCTGCTTCGCCCTCTTCCATATCGTGATCCGCAAAGACTCATGTTGCTTGCCGAGCATTGGCCGCAGTTCCCCAGGCTGTCGCTCTCCTATCTCAACTACAAGGACTGGCGCGATCAGAGCCACTCCTTTGAAGCAGTAGGAGCGGTACGGAACAATCAGATGACGATGACGGGAGGCGCCGAAGCCGAACGGCTGCCCTCGCAAAATGTTACCGCCAATTTTTTTGACCTGTTAGGAGTCAAGCCGGAATTGGGCCGTGGCTTCTCTGACGCGGAAGATAAGCCAGGGGCGCCCCCTGTGGCGCTCATCAGCCATAGTCTCTGGGAACGGCGGTTTTCGTCTTCTCCCGGTGTGCTCGGCCAGGCCATCACACTGGATAATCAGAGTTATTCCATTATCGGTGTAATGCCACCCCGGTTCGAGATTCTTCAGCAGGAGGCAGATGTCTTCCTGCCGTTTGAGCCCTGGGCCAGAACGCTGCCGGATGATCGTAGCTGGCACCCCGGAATCTTGCCTATAGCCCGTCTGAAACCGGATGTTTCACTCGAGCAGGCCCGCTCGGAGATAGCCGTCATTGCCAAGCGGCTGGAGCAGCAATATCCGGAAACCAACAACAATGTGACATCGCTGGTCGATCCCATGCTGGAGCAGATTGTGCAGAACGTTCACACCGCGCTTTGGGTCCTGATCGGCGCAGTGGGAGTTGTGCTCCTGATTGCCTGTGCCAACGTCGCCAATCTTCTGCTCGTTCGCGCCACTGGCCGGCGGCGCGAGATGGCAGTCTGTATCGCTCTGGGGGCCCGGCGCGCCGACATTATTCGCCAGCTATTGACGGAAAGTATCCTGGTGGCTATTGCTGGTGGCATTCTGGGGCTTGCCCTGGCTTGGGCCGCAATACCTCTTTTAGTGCGGCTGGCGGGAAGCAGCCTTCCCCGCAGTAATAGCATTTCTATTGATCTGTGGATACTGGGCTTCACTGCCCTGATTGCATTTGTTGCCGGCATCCTGTTTGGGCTGGCCCCCGCGCGCCATACATGGAACATTGACCTGCGTGAAACCCTGAATGAGACCAACCGCGGCGGGTCTGTGCGCGCCGTTTTGCGTACACGCGCGGTCCTGGTTGTTTCTGAGATCGCTTTGGCAATGTTGCTGCTGGTCGGGGCCGGTCTTCTGTTCAAGAGCTTCGCGCGCCTGTCCCAGGTTTCTCCAGGTTTCTCTACCGATCACATCTTGATCGCGAATATAGTGCGTTCGCCTGCAGCATACAGTGATCGGAATGTGCGCTTGAATTTCTTTGACCGTCTCTTTGAGCAAGCGTCGGCTTTGCCTGGTGTGCGCTCGGTTGGGGCTGTGTCCGTTCTTCCTGTAACCGGCACCGGGGCGGCCCTGCACTTTAATATTCAGGGGCGGCCACCCCAGTCCCCTGCGGAATACACGATCAGCGGCTATCGTGTGGTCAGCGCAGGTTACTTAAAAACGATGGGAGTGCCGCTTATCTCCGGCAGGTGGGTTGAAGATCGCGACCGCGAAGGAGCCCCTGGCGTGGTCGTGGTAAATTCCAGCTTTGCGCGTACCCATTTTCCGAACCAATCTCCGATCGGCCAGCATATCCAGCTTGGAGCCTCACCGAGTCCCAACGTTCCATGGATGGAGATTGTCGGGATCACTGCTGATGTAAAGCAATCTCTGGCCAGTGAGTCTTCTTCAGAGATCTATCTCCCTTATCGCCAGGCGGACCAGGTGCTTCCAGTCACGACGCTGTCCCTGGTTGTGCGCACCGCCGGAGACCCTTTGGCGCAGGCCAATTCCTTACGCTCGGCAGTGCATAACATCGATCCTAATCAACCGATTACCGCAATCCGAAGCATGGAAGAGAACATCTCACAGTCCATCTCTCAGCCGCGATTTCGCACCGTTCTGTTGGCGGTCTTTGCCGGCATCGCTCTGGTGCTTGCGGCGGTTGGCATTTTTGGCGTCATGGCATACTCGGTTGCCCAGCGCACTCGAGAACTCGGACTGCGGATAGCGCTGGGGGCGTCGCGTGGCCAGGTCCTGCAATTGGTTCTGGCCCATGGTGTGCGCCTGACGCTGGTGGGTGTGGCCATTGGACTGGCGGCCACATTCCTCCTCACTCGCTATGTGTCCAGCTTGTTATTCAACGTTCCTGCTTACGATCCCATGACGTTGCTGGGTGTGGTTGCAGCATTGATTGTTATTTCACTCTGTGCTTGTTACATTCCCGCTCGGCGCGCCACCTTGGTTGATCCGATTGTGGCCTTGAGAGAAGAGTAACAGGGCGAGGCGGAACAAGTTTCATGGACGCAACCATCTTGATCATCGGCAGCGGTTCTTTGGCGCGGGCCATCTCTTATTCTTTGGCTCTATTGCTATCTCGGCCTCATCGCGTGATAGTTTGTGCCCGGTCCAGAGATCAATTGAATGAGATCATCTATGTTTCACGCGCCAAGGCTACAAGCGCGCAATCGCCGGTGAAATTTGACTCCGTCGAATTTGACGCCGAATCAGATGATGCTGCCAGGCTGCTTTCATCATTACACCCCGACATAGTAGTGAATTGTGCTTCCTATTACTCTCCCTGGGAATGGATTCACGAGCCTTCATTATGGACGCATCTGCTCCGCAGCGCGGGATTCGGTTTCACATTGCCATTGCAAGCAGCCTTTGCGATCAAATTTGCTAAAGCGGTGGCTGCTCATTCACGGCCAGTGCTTTTTATCAATGGCTGCTATCCGGATGCAGTCAATCCACTCTTGCGCGCCCTGGACCTTCCTGTCTTTTGCGGCATCGGCAATATTGCTCTTGTGGCAGCAAGCTTGCGGTCTTCTCTTGGTCTTATGCCCGGACAGCGCTTGCAGGTCATGGCGCATCATCTGCATTTATACACGCCGAAACCTGAAGTGGATGAAGCACAAGCCTGGGTTGATGGGGAACATTGCGAGAACGTAACCGGCTTGCTGGTAAACCAACGGACAAGCAGTGGTTTAGAGGTCAATAAAGTAATTGGGTGTACAGCCGCTGTTTTGCTGCGCAACATCATTGACGGAAGCGATGTGGAAACCCACGTACCCGGCCCATTTGGACTTCCCGGAGGATATCCGGTGCGCGTAGTGGGTGCACGCATAGAACTGAATTTACCGCCTCATCTTTCAGAATGTGAGGCAATTGCATGGAATGAAAGAATTGCAGTCGCGGATGGAGTGAAAATACTTTCCAATGGAAACGTGGAATTCGGAGAAGAGGCGAAGCTTGCGTTCAGGCGATATCTACCACAAATATCTGACGGCTTTCGCGCCAGCGAGATAGATAAAGTCACACAATCAATGCTGGAACTCCGGGAGAGGCTGACAAGGGAGAAGGCCCAGCCACTCACGACTAATAAATGAGGTCTGGTCAACCATGAGCTGAAATTGGCGCGCTGCCGACTACAAAGTTAAAAAAATTGAGAAACTGGACGCTTGAAAGATGCGATCTCTATGATGGGACTGCAACTGGCATCGTTACCATAGGACCACGGTGACCGCCTTTTCCCAGCAGAATCTCCTTCTCTCCGAACAACCTCTCGGCAATGATTCCATGTTCCTGACAGGATTGGATGAGCCGATTCGATTCGACAATGGGACGAGACTCCGCTGTGTATTTGATGCTCATAATGTAGTTCAGCCACGGCTCCTGTCCCATGGCGTACACATAAACTTCGCGGCAGTGGAAAAGGTCCACAATGTGTCTGGCTTGTTCGTAGTTGGAACCGGCCAGGCGCCGTGATTCGTCCATAGAACGCTCGACCCGTTGGGTGAGCAATGGCCCGTAGAGCCAACTCAAGGGCGCGCCATCGCATTCCATGCCAAGAAATAATGCGTCTATATCGCCGGTTTCACGATGAATATGTTCATAGAGACGGGGCTCAATATTGCACGAGTCAGCCGCAAACAAGAGCGCGTGCGGGCCCACCCGCACCAGCCAGGCCATTTTGCTTTGGATGTCCAGGTCCGCATGTTCGCCGAAGAAAGGCAAGCCCGTAATAGACACCTGGCCGTCGCGGAGTTCTTCCATTTCCGTGATCTCAATGACATTCCTGAATCCGCAATTCTTGAGAAGCAGTTTGAGCGATGGATCTTGAAGGTGCCCGCCTCCATTGCGTGGGACAACAATGTTCTTCACTTTATGCCGGATCTGCAGGAGTGTCTCAAACAGCACATGGTCCTGATGATTATGGGTGATCAGCACATAATCGATCTTCTCCGGCAGGTCGAGATAGGTATAGCGGGAGATGTCGTTTTCGTAGGTATAGCTGAGTACCGGATCAAACAGCATCGAAATGCCGTTGGACTCAATGAGAATGCAAGCGTGGCCGAAATACCGCCAGCGCACCCCAGGCCCCGTATAAGGCACATAGGGCGATGGAGATTCCGTAGTCAGGAAGGACTGGAGGAGGCTGTCCTGCGCGTCTCCAGCTTGCACTATTTCTTTGATTACCGGCCAGGGCTGCGGTTCAGTTTTGAGACGGAATAAGCGATCAACAGAGTCATCATCGAACGGACGCCGCAAATGCAATGTGTGATCAGATTCAAGCCGGGGCGTGCTCAAGACAAAAGGGCGGTCATCATTCTGGATGAGCGATAAAAACAGGCTCTGCTGCGAACGATCATAATATTTACTTTTATAGAGCAGTGGCTCCACCAGCCGAAAAGACGGATGATTGTTCAGGTCATAAACGAGTTCGACATAGCCTCGCAGGATGTCCGGTATTTTCAGATAAAGCTGCTGGAGAGAGTGTCCTTTGGCGTTCTCCCGCAACATTGCATCCAATGTTCCCAGCGCGGCCGATAACTCCAGCAAATGCGCACGCTCTTTCCTGATGCGGTCACACAGGGACCGGATCTCGTCAGCGCGCTTGCCACCGTAATCAATAAAAGGTCCGCCCATCATTTTGGGATTTTTTATCGCACTTGCGTGAATTTGGGGGTTCGCAATATAGGAATCCATGATCTTCAGGTGCCGCTCGGTGATATTGCGCGCCGCGGTTGCAGGTGGAATGAGATGAGGCCATGCATACCAATGATCGACTAGAGGTTCCACCTGAATATTCTGACGAAGATAAAAATTGCCATGGTCCATCGATGCGTCTTCCTTTTCTGGATTGACGAGCAATTCGAACTGGCCCGTCCGATTATGGCTACCATAATATTATTCGCTTGATTGTTCCAACTTGGCAAACATCGCAACTTCGATCCGAAAAACGGAACATAAGCCGAGAATGACGCAAACAAGAGGAGGTTGCGCAAGGGTGCGGCAACCGCGCACGGCAGCCCGAGCTGCCGTCGATGGAGACGTGTTGCCCGGATGGCGGGAGCTTTATTCGCGCCTATGACGCCGGGGTCTTCCGCTCTCTCACGCATCGGGAATTCATCGATTTTCTCGAAGCGCTGCAGGAGATGCCCTGGAGTTGGCGCAATAAAGCTCAAGAAGGCGAACTCACCGTCCCGCTAACGGTGACCGCCAAATAAGGCGCCGCCATGAAGGCGCGGGGAGCGAAGAGGCTCTCCGCGCTTTTTCTTTACTTAGGAGAGCAAGGATCGGCTCGGTAACCGGACCTCCCGCGAGGCTGGATCCAGAAAGCAGAAAAACAAACCCAAGAAAGAACAGATCGTCTGCTGCAAGGCACATCTGACGCTTAAAGCGTACCTCTATAGTGGCGTATAATTCTCTTACATATGACAGGATCATCTCCAAGAATGGTGTTTCAGCAGGGCGATCACGTTTGCGCTCTCTACCTCACACCAGAGGAACAGCTCTCAGCCGCCGTGGAATACATCCGAGGCGGTCTGAACCGCGGCGAGCGGTGTTTCTATGTATGTTGCGAGCACGAATTGGCGGAGTTTCGAGCCGCTTTGAAACGTGGTGGAATTGACATTGAGGCGGAAGAAGCGCGCGGAGCAATCCTGCTGGCGACAAAGCACGATGGACATCTTGAGGGCGGCAAGTTTGACCCGGACAAGATGATTTCGTTGCTTGAGAAAGCGGTCAGCGACGCGTTAAGCGCCGGCTTCAAAGGCCTGTGCGCCGCTGGAGACATGAACTGGGTGCTCGACGGAGTGCCGGGCACGGAGAAACTTGTCGAGTACGAAGCCAGGCTGAATCGCTTTTATGAATCGAGCCACGCATTAGGGCTGTGTTTATACAACCTTAAGACAATGCCGCCAGAATCAATCGATCATTGCCTGGCAACGCACAAATTCGTTCGTATCGAAGGGCCGATACTGCTTTCAAATCCTTTCTACGAATTACCCGAGCAGGCGTTTTCACGCGCTGCTTGCCCCGACGAAGTACCCCGCAAGCTGCAGAAGATCTTTGCAGCCTGAATAAGCCCGTCCAGGAATTTGTGTGCCGCACCTGCGGCTCTGCGTTTCTAATCTGATCCTAACCCCGCCCTTCCGGTCGGGGCTACCACTGTTCCGCGCCCCGGTGGGCGCTCGGTTCTCGGTTGAAGCCTCGGTAAGGGTACAGGCCTGAACACTGCTTATATTCTGGTGAGAGCTCCCTGTTGCGGCCATGGCACGGGATAGGATGTGGGGATCCTTCCACTCGCCCTTATGCGAGCCTCGCTCGGGTTCGGTCAGGATGACAGGGTTAGGCTGTCCGCGTTTTCCTCGATGGTCTTGGCAGAATTAAGTGGCTCTTACTTAAGTTCCAAATTGGAACCGGTTGGCGTGTTTGGGGCACTGTACTAAAAAAACTTTTCCAGGGCTGCTGCCGGACTTGTAGTATTTACGGCAGTCAATTGCGCGACCTTTCGTTATAGGGTTCCAGATTCACTTCATATCGTTTCAGTTCAAACAATCGTCGCCGGTTCCAAAGGGCACAAGGGCTCCCGTAATGGCATCACGGTTCTGCACAGAAGAGAAACCTTTTCTCACTTCACGCCGAGTGATCGACCGTAATTCTCAGGCGATCGTGAGCAAACAATCGCATTCATCACGTTCCGCTGCTTTCTTTATTTGGCCTCAACTATTTCTAAATCACAAGGAAAAGGAACGTTCATTTTGAACACCAAGGAGCAAAGAATGTCCCGATCGTTGCGTGGTCCAGCGTTGTTTGTGTTTCTCTTTTTGCTTTCTGCAGCCCTGCCCATACTGGCGCAGGTTTCACAGACCGTTAATGTAAGCCAACAACCGCCGGTGACGGCAACTCCGGTTGCAGTGTCTACCACGCCTATCTTTCATGGTGTTCCCTGGAGAGATCCCAATACGACCGCAGCGGTAGTAGGATTCGCGGCTCCTGCCGGCGCGCACCTGACGTACCGCGGTGGACCGATCATCTCCAACGTCCAGGTAATCCAGGTGTTGTACGGAAGCGGTTCGTACAACCCGCAAATTGCCGGAACCTCGTCGCCCACCATGGGCAATTTCTTCAGTGATATCACCACCACCGGATTGATCACTTTGCTGCAGCAGTACAACACGAATATTTCGGGAGGCACCGGTCAAGTATTCGGGAACGGCTCATTCGGCGGACTGTTTCAGATTGTTCCGGCAGCGGGCAATAACGGTTCCACCATTACTGACGCGCAGATCCAGTCGGAAATTCTGGCCCAGATCACTGCAGGTCACCTGCCTGGGCCGACTAACGATGCTCTGGGTAACCCCAACACCCTTTATATGATCTATTTCCCTCCGGGAAAGACGATCTCGCAAGGCGGCAGCAATAGCTGCCAGGCCGGCGGTTTCTGCGCCTATCACGGAACCACAAGCAACACACTTAATTCGAAGCATGTTCTGTACGGCGTAATGCCGGACATGCAGGCCGGCAGCGGCTGCTCGACGGGTTGCGGCACATCGTCAGTGTTTGGCAATTATACGTCGGTCACCAGCCACGAACTGACTGAAGCGATGACCGATGCGCAAGTAGGAATCGCGACCGTAGTTGGCCCGCCGCTGGCATGGTATGACGCGACGAATGGCGAAATTGGCGATATCTGCAACGGCCAGCAAGCTTCCTACGTCGCCAATGGCACCACGTATGTAATCCAGCTGGAATTCTCCAACTCTGCGAATAATTGCGTCACTTTCCCGGCCGGGGCGCCTTCGCCAAACTTCACGCTGTCAGCTTCGCCCAGCAGCTTGTCTGTGACGCGTGGAAGCAGCGGCAATTCTACGATCACCGTTACTCCGTCGGGTGGGTTTACGGGAAGCGTCAGCTTGTCTGCGTCGGGCCTGCCAGCCGGCGTTACAGCCACGTTTGGCACCAACCCAACAACCGGAAGCAGCTTGCTGACGCTATCTGCCAGCAGCACTGCCACCACCGGAACTTCATCGGTCACGATTACGGGAACGTCGGGAGCATTGACGCATACGACGTCAATTTCGCTGACCGTAAATGCTGTTGCGACTCCCGACTTCTCATTGTCGGCATCGCCGTCAAGCTTGACCGTCAAGCAGGGAACCGCGGGCAGCAGCACAATTTCCGTGACTCCTTCTGGCGGCTTTACCGGAAGCGTAACGCTCTCCAACTCGGCTCTGCCGGCAGGCGTTACTGCCAGCTTTGGCACAAACCCGACGACCTCAACCAGCGTCTTGACTTTCACGGCCAGCAGCACAGCCACCGTGGGAACCAGCACGATCACGGTCACCGGAACTTCAGGAACGCTGACCCATACAACGTCCATCAGCCTCACGATCAGTTCCTCCGCTACCTCCTCAAACCTGATCGTCAACGGTGGATTTGAAACCGGCACGGCCACACCGTGGACTATGACGGCTGGCGTACTGAACAACTCCACATCTGAGCCCGCGCACACCGGAGCATGGGATGCATGGCATGACGGCTATGGCACGACGCATACTGATTCCTCCGTCCAAACCGTGACCATCCCATCCACCGCAACCAGCGCGAACCTGGTTTTCTGGTTGCATATTGACACAGCGGAAACCACGACAACCACCGCGTTTGACACGTTCCAGGTGCAGGTTCTCAACAGCGCTAATACTGTATTGGCCACGCTGGGGACTTTCTCCAACCTGAACAAGGCTGCCGGATATCAGCAGCACACGTTTAGCGTCCTGAACTTCAAGGGCCAGACCGTCAAGATCCGGTTCATTGGCACTGAAGACACCAGCCTGCAGACTTCGTTCGTCCTTGACGACGTAGCCTTAAACGTCCAATAACGTTTGAGCTGTTAAAAATCTTCCGGGGCCGTTATGGCCCCGGAATTTTTTTTGCAATAAGCGAGCGCGTGATCGGGAGCAAACTCACCACGTAAATATGGAGGAATTGGCTGAAAGTGGCATTCAAATGAGAGTTCGCTTACTTAAGTTCCGAAACGGGACGAGAATGGCAGGCTGGGGTCACTGTACCAAAAAAACTTTTTCAGGGTCACTGCTGCTCTTGTAGTATGTACGACAGTCGATAGTTAGAGACCGTATAGGGTCTTCTTTTTCAAGCGCACGTTTTTTAAACAAAGACGCTTTTCAGCAAGCGCATTTCAAGCAAGCTCACTCAGCATGCATGTTTTCAGCAGCGTGACTCAGATCAACCGGCACACCAATTCGGATCTAGGAGATCAAGCAATGTTCCAGCGAACACGTCACCCCGCGTGGATGTTTTTTTGTGCAGCAACTCTAGTTGTTTTGTCTGCATTTCCGTTAGCAGCCCAGCAAACAGTCGGGCCAATGGTTTTCCAGGACGTCCATCATGATGTTTCTCCCGCGGTGCGTGACATGCCGACGATCAATTCGGCTGGCAATGCTGCCACAGCAAACATAAAACATGAAGCTGAGCCGGCACGCCGAATTCCCCTGCCTCCTGGCATGGGTGGAGTGCAGCTTGGGCCGGTTGGCGACGCGGCAGTGCAATCTTCCGCAGTGGCCGCCCCGGCAGGGCTTGCTCCTACGGTGAACCTTGGATTTGAAGGCCTGGGAAACGCCTCACTGGGCTTTACGGTGAACAGCGCGCCTCCGGACACGAACGGTGCGGTGGGCGCGACGCAATATGTACAGTGGGTGAATTCGTCGTTTGCAGTGTTCAACAAGTCAACGGGCGCACTGGTCTCCGGCCCGATTGCCGGCAACACACTCTGGTCAGGTTTTGGCGGCGGTTGCCAGACGAATAATGATGGCGATCCGGTTGTGCTATATGACAAGGCTGCCCAGCGCTGGGTGTTTTCACAGTTCTCGGTTTCCACTACTCCGTTCCTGCAGTGCGTGGCTGTTTCCACGACCTCTGACGCCACGGGAACGTTCAACCGTTATTCGTTCCAATATTCCGGTTTTGACGATTATCCCAAGATGGGCGTTTGGCCTGATGCGTATTATGTGACGTTCAACATGTTTAACGCGGCCGGCACCTCATTTCTGGGCGCCGATGCCTGCGCTTATGATCGCACCAAGATGCTGGCCGGCCAGGCGGCAACGCAGGTTTGCTTCCAGCAGGGTTCTTCGATCGGCGGCTTGCTGCCCGCGGACCTGGACGGTAACACCGCGCCGCCCGCTGGGTCGCCCAACTACCTGATGTTTTTCGGCACGAACAATCTCAACCTTTTCAAGTTCCATGTGAACTTCACCACCCCGGCGTCCTCAACATTTACCGGACCAACCGTGATTCCGGTGACCGCGTTTTCTCCGCTTTGCGGCGGTGGAACGTGCGTGACGCAGCCGGGCACGACGAACAAGCTTGACTCTCTGGCCGATCGACTGATGTTTCGCCTGGCGTATCGCAACTTTGGCAGTCATGAGTCGTTGACTGTGAATCACTCGGTGACGGTGGGGAGCAGCGGCGGCGTCCGGTGGTATGAAATTCAAAACCCGGCAGGAACGCCGGTTGTGGCGCAGCAGAGCACGTTTGCGCCGGATACAAACTTCCGCTGGATGGGCAGCCTTGCCATGGACCAGTCGGGCGACATGGCTCTGGGCTATAGCGTTTCCAGCGCGACGGTGAGTCCGTCAATACGCTTTACCGGCCGCACGCCTGCTGATCCGGTAAACACGATGGAAGCGGAAACGAGCATCGTGACAGGAACTGGATCACAGAACGGCACGTTGACGCGTTGGGGAGATTACAGCGCTATGACGGTTGATCCGGTGGATGATTGCACTTTCTGGTACACCCAGGAATACATGAAGACGACCGGAACATTTAACTGGAATACCCGTATCGCGAACTTTAAATTCCCCGGTTGCGGTGGCGCGGTTACTCCGGATTACACGCTGTCGGCATCGCCGACGAGCTTGACCATCGTGCAGGGTACGAGCGGCTCAAGCACCATCACGGTCAATCCCACGGGAGGCTTTACGGGAAGCGTGACGCTTTCTGCGTCTGGTCTGCCGGCGGGCGTAACTGCTACCTTTGGCACGAATCCGACCACCGGAAGCAGCGTGATGACGCTGACTGCGAGCGGCACGGCTACTACCGGAACTTCATCTGTCTTGGTGACCGGAACCTCGGGTGCTTTGACCCATACGACGTCGGTTTCGCTGACAGTGAATGCCGCGGCGACGCCAAACTTCTCGCTATCGGCTTCGCCCAGCAGCCTGAGCGTGACGCAGGGAAGCAGTGGCAACTCTACGATCACTGTAACTCCGTCCGGAGGATTCACAGGAAGCGTTTCCCTTTCTGCGTCTGGCCTGCCTGCCGGTGTCACAGCCACCTTTGGCACTAACCCAACGACCTCAACCAGCGTTGTAACTTTCACTGCCAGCGGCACTGCAACGACAGGAACGGCGTCGATTACAATCACGGGCACCTCGGGGGCATTAACACATACGACGTCAATTTCGCTGACCGTAAATGCTGTTGCGACTCCCGACTTTACGCTGTCAGCATCTCCTGCAAGCCTCACCGTGACCCAGGGAACCAGCGGCAACTCTACGATCACCGTGACTCCGTCCGGCGGATTCACAGGAAGCGTTTCGCTTTCTGCATCTGGCTTGCCTTCAGGTGTTACAGCCACCTTTGGCACCAACCCGACGACCTCAACCAGCGTTGTAACTTTCACGGCCAGCGCCACGGCTGCCACCGGCGCTGCCTCCGTAACAATTGCTGGCGTTTCCGGCACGTTGACGCACACAACCACTATCAGCCTGACGATCAATTCTTCCGCTGCGCAGAATCTCATCGTCAATGGCGGCTTTGAAACCGGCGCGGCCACACCATGGACTCTCACAGCGGGCGTTCTGAACAACTCCGCTTCTGAGCCCGCGCACACCGGAGCATGGGACGCATGGCTTGACGGCTATGGCACCACGCATACTGACTCCGCCACGCAAACCGTGACCATTCCATCGACGGCAACCACCGCGAACCTGGTTTTCTGGCTGCATATCGACACAGCGGAAACTACCACCACTACAGCGTTTGATGTGTTAACCGTTCAGGTCCTCAACAGCGCCAATACTGTGATTGGGACGCTGGGATCGTTCTCCAACCTGAACAAGGCTGCCGGTTATCAGCAGCACACGTTCAGCGTTCTCAGCTTCAAGGGCCAGACCGTGAAGATTCGGTTTATTGGCACTGAAGACACCAGTCTGCAAACCTCATTCGTTCTGGACGACATCGCGTTGAATGTCCAATAACGTTTGAGCGTCTGCAAAAATCTTCCGGGGCCGTCATGGCTCCGGATTTTTTTCGCGATCTGCATTCTCCGGGGCTTCGCTTCTGTTTTCGTGCATTAGAATTGGGCGGGCGAGATTTGCGTGTGTGTCGAAAAAAATCAATCGCATCTTTTCGCTTCTGTTCTTGCCGTCCCGATTTCCGGCGGTCGCGGCAATTTCCGCATTGGAGAAGAAATGTACAAGACCATACTGATTTTTATTGTATGTCTGCTGGCCACGGCCCGTGAAAGTGTTCCCGCGCCGCATGTAGTTCCCGTAAAAGTTGGTTTGGTGCTGATTGGCGCCACGCGCCAGGGCTTTGCGTTGGCCACGGATGGCTCTTCTCTCAATGCCGATGGCCGTGTCAGCCAGGAGCAAAGATTGTTTCAAGGCGGCAAGCGTGGCGCTATTATGATCGCCGGCAGCGTTTCCACTCAGGACCCTGTCACCAAACGTGTGCGTGAAGAAGTAAACGTGGGACGCATCGCCGGCCCCTGGCTGGCTGCTCATCCGGATGCGGACATACAAACTGCCGACCGTGAGGTCAATGCCGCAGTCGCCGCCGCCATGAACAAATTCCTTTCCACACGCAGCGCCGGTGTTGAGAGCGGCGCGTTCAAATTCGGCATCATTGCCGCTGGCTCTGTCGATGGTAAGCCTACCCTGATCGCCACCAGATATTTCATGCCCGGTCCAAAGGGTAAGGCCATGCGGGCGGAGCGCACTTCTTCAGTTGCTCAGCCCGGCGAAATCTGGATTTTCAGCCGGTCCAGCGTCCCCCTGGAACTCTTGAGCGGAAAATCCAACACGTTGGAACAGTTCAGAGGTGATCCAGCGGTCAAGAAATTTAGGTTGCCACAGAATTCGAGTCTTGCGGAGCAGGACTATCTGGCCTTGTTTGATCGCATGCTGAAAGCCTCTGAGTCGGACCAGGGCAAGAAACTCGATGGCAAGCGAGCTATCGTTGCTCCACCCAATCGCTTTGCCATAGTCACATCGAAAGATGGCTTCGCCTGGGGCACAGTCCCCAACTGATGGGCGGATCGCTTCGAGACGTGGCACTGTCAAACTCTATGTGGCAACCTTGGGCGGTTGGTTGAGCAAAAGCCAGTACAATCCGAGATTTGCCACAGCCTCGGCGAATCGCTCGAAGTTAACCGGTTTCACGATATAGCTGTTCACGCCGAGATCGTAGCTCTCGACAATATCGCTTTGTTCTTTCGACGAAGTGAGCACGACCACGGGGATGATTTTGGTGCGCGGATCACCTTTAACCCGCCGCAATACCTCCAGTCCATCGACCTTCGGCAACTTGAGATCAAGCAGGATCACTCTGGGCGTGTCCGTGATCTTACGCGCGGAGTGCGGGCCTTCACAGAAAATGAAGTCCAAGGCTTCAGCACCATCACGGGCAACATGGATGTAGTTCGCGAACTTGGCCTTGCGTAACGAGCGCAGTGCCAGTTCCATGTCGTCGGGGTTGTCCTCCACCAATAACACCTCTACTGCGTTTCCGTTACTCATTGTCTTGCATCCCCTCCCAGGGTGAAATAAAAAGTGGCGCCGCGATTTACCTCGGCTTCCGCCCACACGCGTCCGCCATGGCGCTTGGTGACCTGCTGCACAATGGCGAGACCGACACCGGTCCCCTCGTATTCCTCCGCCAGGTGCAGCCGTTGAAAGACGCCAAATAGTTTGTCGGCATAGCGCATGTCGAAGCCCGCACCGTTGTCGCGGACGAAATACACATTCTCGCCGTTCTGCTTCTCGCAGCCAATTTCGACGACTGCCTGCTCAATCTTGGACGTGTACTTCAGCGCGTTGGAAATCAGGTTCACCCACACTTGTCTGAGCAATGCCGGATCGCATTGGCACGATGGAAGATCGCTCAGGCATATCTTGATCTGGCGTTCCTCCCGCTGGGCGCTGAAATCCGCCAGGACGGCGCGCACGAGCTGAGCGGTCTCCACTGTTTCTATGTGCAACCGTTGCCGGCCTAGCTGCGAGAACCTCAGCAAATCGTCGATCAATTCACCCATTCGCTGTGCGCCTTTGCGGATTGTCTGCAACTGGCGGCGCCCGTCGTTCGGCAATTGTGGCCCAAAATCCTCCAGCACCGCCTGGGAAAAGCCGTCCATGGCCCGCAGGGGCGCACGCAGATCGTGTGACACCGAATAGGAAAACGCCTCCAATTCCTTGTTTGCCGTTTGCAGCTGCTTGGTTCGCTCCGCGACCCGGATTTCCAGTTCGTCGTTGAGTTTGCGGATTTCGCGCTCGTCGGCCCTCCTCTGCGTGATGTCGCGGAACGCCACCACGCCGCCACGCGCCAAGCCGCCCGCGTCTCTCAGAGGACTGGCGCTGGCCTCGATCCAAACGCCACCTGGGACCATGGGATTTCGGAGAAATATCTCCTCCGTGCATGCCTCGCCGCGCATGGCCCGGGCCAGGGGGTTTTGTTCCGCCGGAAGGGGAGTGGTCCCGTCAGGCATGTATTGGCCATAATGTGCGGACCACTCCTCGGTGCTAAGGTCGGCCGGGCCGTAGCCCACAATTTTCCGTGCTGCCTGGTTCCATATCATGAATTTTCCACTCTCGTCGACGGCAACCAACCCCTCGGCCATGCTGTTCAGCACAGATTCCAGCATGAGTGTCTGAGCTTCCAGCGCTTGCCGCGAGCGGGCCAGTTCCTCAGCTTGCCTCGCCAGTTCGGCTTCGCTCCGTTTTCGTTCGGTGATATCTTGGAGCACCGCGACTCCTCCGCAGAGGCTGCCCGGGGCGTCGTTTAAGGGCCGTGCTGTGACCTCTATGAATCTTCCCGGCGCAGTTTCCGGCGACTGAACGATCAATTGCATTCGCACCGATTCCCCTTGCAGCGCCCGAACCAGCGGAAGGTGATCTGTTGGGCAGGGCGTGATTCCGTCGGGCAGGAAAACCTGGTAGTGCGGGGTCCATTCTTCTGGAGGCAGGTCAGCGGCCCCGCGGCCCATAATCTGGTTTGCTGCATCGTTCCAGAGAAGGAAGTGGCCTTCCCGGTCCGCCGCAATCAGTCCCTCGCCCATGCTGTCCAGGATCAGTTTTAACATGGCCGTCTGGGCCGCCAGATCTCTACGCGAGCGGGACAAGTCCTCAGCTTGTTGCGCCAATTCCGTAACCAACTTGGCTTGCCGCTCTTCTGCCTGTTTGCGCTCGCTGATATCCGTATTCGTCCCCAACCAGCGGACCACGCGGCCTTCTGAATCCTTAACGGGCAAGACGCGAGTGAGGAACATACGAAAACTTCCGTCCGCTCCGCGCAACGGGAATTCCATCTCGAAAGGCGTGCCATTGGCAACTGCTTCTCTCCATCGATCCAGCACCTTGGGCAGTACTTCAGGATCATGGACGCTTTGCCAGCCCCAACCCTCCATCTCCTGGGAGGTTGTGCCCGTGTAGTCGTACCAGCGCTGGTTGTACCAGAAGATGTGTCCGTCGGCCTCGGCCATCCAGGCGAGTTGCGGAATGCCGTTGACCATCGCCTGGAAACGTACCTCGCTTTCGTGTAACGCCTCTTGCGCCCGCTTACGGTCGGTAATGTCGCGGGCGATTTTTGACGCTCCTACAAGGGCGCCGCTGCTGTCCCTGATAGGCGAAATTGTCGCGGAAACTTCAATCTTCTGGCCCCCCTTGCGCACGCGGACCGTTTCGAAATGCTTAACGCTTTCACCGCGCCGAATTCGAGAGAGAATCCCGGCTTCCTCATCCGCGCGCTCCGGCGGCAAAAGCATCAGTATGGATTTGCCCACGGCTTCTGCTGACGAATACCCGAACATCTTCTCCGCGCCGGCATTCCATGCGCTGATGGTGCCGTCCAGGGTCTTGCTGATGATGGCGTCCTCGGACGACTCGACCACTGCGGCCAGGCGCTCGCGCAATTCCTCCGCTTTCTTTCGCTCGGTGATGTCGGCCCGGATGGCGATGTACTGGCGGGGTTTGCCTTGCTCATTGAGAAACGGAACAATCGTGGTGTCCACCCAGTAGAAAGATCCGTCTTTGGCCTTGTTTTTGATTTCGCCATGCCAGACCAGGCCATTCGCGATCGTGGTCCACAGGTCACGGATGAATTCCCTCGGATGATAGCCCGAATTGATAATGCGATGGTCCTGCCCCAGCAGTTCCTCGCGGGAGAACTTGGAGATTGCGCAGAATTTGTCGTTGACGTAGCTGATCTTACCCTGCTGGTCGGTGATCGCTACGATAGCGTGCTCATCCAGGGCGGCCTTCAGGTCCCCAATTTCCTTGAATGAGACTTTCAGTTGCTCTTCTGCCCGCTTGCGCTCGCGAATAGCAGCATTGAAGAAGAACAATCCTAACGACAATATTGCCAAACTGAGAAACGTTCCCCAAGACAGCAGAAAAAATGTGTGAAAACGCCAGCCAAGAAGTACTGAAATGCCAAGCATCGCAATCAGGACGCCCAGCAGAAGAGCTGGCTTTGGCGGCATCGGTCTGTAATTCACGGCAATAGTCACGGAGGTTCCTCAATGTCCTCAGCTATACAGAAGGCATTGGTCTAGTGGGCGGCAGGGTTAGGGGTTGAAGCGGCCCTACGAATCGAGCGACTTAGCTCGTCAAGGCTGTAGGGTTTAGAAAGAAAAATTGCATCGCTTGCCAGAGCTCCATCTTCAATACCGCGATCCACGTAACCGGACAAGTAAACTATGTGCAGGTCTGGCCTAATTTCCAGAGCAGCTTTTACTAATTCCGGGCCACGTATGCCAGGCATGATGATGTCAGTCATCAAGATGTCAATAGGGGTCTCATGAGTGCGACAAATTTCCAGGGCCTGCAAACCATTGGCGGCGCAGAGTACCTTGTATCCGCGGGACTCAAGATACTCGCAGGTTATTCCCCGCAGGGCGGCCTCATCTTCCACCAGCAAAATGGTTTCCGAGCCACCCGGCGCCACGGACGCACTCGCGGTCGGCGCCGCTTCCCTGACTGCTCTATCGGCGGGAAAATAGATATTGAACGTCGTGCCTTTACCGGGCGTACTGTCTACCGAGATCACCCCATCGTACTCCCGGACGATTCCGTAGACCGTAGCCAGCCCCAGTCCGGTTCCTTTGCCGGGTTCCTTGGTGGTAAAAAACGGTTCAAAGATGTGCGCTTGCACGTCGGCGGCCATTCCCGTTCCGCTATCGGTAACGGAAAGCCACACATACTTCCCCGGCGGCAGTTCCACTCCGCCGCTCTCGATCTTCGGCGTGTCAAGAAACATGTTGCCGGTCTCAATCACCAGTCTGCCGCCGGAGGGCATAGCATCGCGCGCATTTACGGCGAGGTTCAAGATGATCTGCTCGATCTGGGAACGGTCTGCGGACACGCGATCCAGTTGTTGCCCCGTATTAAAAATGACGTGGACGTCTTCGCCCAGCAACCGCGGCAGCATTTTGCACAGGTTCCGCAATACGACATTGAGATCGAGCGCGATCTTCTCCGGGACCTGCTTCCGGCTGAACGCCATCAACTGCTGCACCACCGAAGCGGCGATTGAGGTGGCATCGTTGATCTGCTTGATGTATCCGCCGATTCTTTGAGGGTTGGCCTTGTGATAATCCAGCAGCTCCGCGCTGCCCCGGATGATCATCAGCAGATTGTTGAAGTCGTGCGCCACTCCCCCGGCCAGGCGTCCAATGGCTTCCATTTTCTGCGCCTGGTGAAACTCCTGTTCAAGCGTTCGCTGCTCGGTGATGTCTTGCACAAACATTTCGCACATGGGGCCTTCATCCGGCTCTGTTTCAAGCCATCGACCATCAACCCGCACGATGATGGTTTTTGCATTTTTACGCCGCCACACGAATTCCGCCCTGTGAACTCGTATTGACAACTCAACGCTGTTGATCATCTCCTGCCACTGTTCTCGCTTAACGTAGATGTCGTCTGCAAGACTCAACCGGAGAACGTCAGCCTCAGCCTCGTAGCCCAATAGGACGATCAGAGTGGGATTAGCCATCAGAATTCTGCCGTGTTGGTCAACTCGGCAAACGCCATAGGGTGCGTCGCGGACTATTGAGAAATATTGCCGCTGAGCCTTGTCGCGCTGTCGACGCACTCTCGCTTCATCGACGGCACGCCTGACAGCAAAAGGAAGACGCACCAGCTTGTTTTTGAGGACGTAATCGTCGGCCCCCTCCTTAATGCACTCGACCGCAAGCTCACTCGCGAGTTCTCCAGTCACCAGAATAAAAGGAATGATTGATCCTGAAGACCGTAGCCATCGCACCGCTTCCAGGCCTGTCCAGCCCGCCAATCGGTAGTCTCCCAGGATCACGTCGTAGTGGCCCTTCTCACACTGGATTTTGAATTCATCAGCCTTGCCGACCCTCTTGACACTGAAATCCAAACCGGATCGCTTAAGGTTGCGCATGCACATTTCGGCATCTTCTGGATTGTCTTCCAGATGAAGGATGCGGATTGGCTGTTCTTGAAGACTTTGCTCGAGCATACCGGCAACCAGTTTTTGAAGAGAACTTACAAATTGGAAATGCTACCCGTGGGGGGAGCTGAGGGAACCGTTAAGAAACGGCTGGCCCCATTGTCCAAATTGGGAAGAATGCCAAATCATGTTAGTCCACAAGATATGGATGCAGTCATAATTTTTCTCTAATCTGATCCTGAATGGACTTGTTCCCGGTCAGCAGGGGCTGGCCGTTGACGCTAACCTTCCGTGGCGACTCAGTACCCCTTTGTTGCGTCTCCTGCACGAGCGAAACAGTCCGCTCCATCATTTTTGCTTCTCCATCTTCTTGTCCCGAAATGGGAATATCTCGATATCCACAGAAATCCTGTTTTTTAACAGGATTTTGGTTTGTGCTCTCGTCCTCTTCCGTTGATACTTCGTGCTGCCTATGAAAACGAAAGCCTTCCCTCTACGTCTTGCGTTGTGTTTTGTCCTTCTTCTTAGCTCAGTCCTGGTTTCTCCGCCTCACGCGGTGAAGGCCAGCGCCAACGGCATTGTCATCAGCCAGATTTATGGAGGAGGCGGCAACGCCGGTTCAACCTTCAAGAATGACTTCATCGAAATCTTCAATGCTGATGGAGCGACTGTCAATCTGAGCGGATGGTCTGTTCAGTATTCCTCGGCCGCCGGAACAACCTGGCAGGTGACCGCGCTGAATGGCTCGCTGGCGCCTGGCCAGTATTTCCTGATTCAGGAATCCCAGGGCGCCGGAGGCACAACGAACCTACCCGCTCCCAACGCTACCGGCACGATTGCCATGAGCGCGACAGCCGGCAAAGTAGCGCTGGTTAGCAGCACGGTTGCCCTGTCTGGTGGCTGCCCGGCGGGCGGCGCAATTATTGATTTCGTAGGCTATGGCACCGGCACGGGCGGAGCTTCGTGTTTTGAAGGCGCGGCGGCCGCTCCAACGCTCACCAATACCACTGCGGATTTTCGCCGCAACAACGGCCTTCAGGATACTGACAGCAACACCGCGGATTTCATCACCGGCGCGCCCAACCCGCGCAACACGCCGGTTGGCACCACCAATCCCAGTGGCGCTGGCGCGGCCAATCCCGCTTCAGTGATTCAGGGCGGAACAACTTTGCTTACTGTGCTGGTAACTCCGGGCGCTAACCCAACCAGCGCCGGCATCGTCGTTTCCGGTGACCTCAGCAGCATTGGCGGCTCCGCCACCGAGCCCTTCTTTGACGATGGCACCAATGGCGACGTCACAGCCGGCAACAATACATTTTCTTTCTCCACCGTTGTCACCGTAAATACCACGCCCGGCACAAAGTCTCTCCCGATCTCAATCTCTGACGCGCAGGGCCGCAGCGGCTCAGCCACCATTACTCTGGTCGTTACGACTGCGCCACTCAATCTTTCCATCCATGACATTCAAGGGCCGGGAGACACATCGCCTGTCGTTGGCAAGCTGGTATCCACCACCGGAATCGTAACCGCCGTGGTGTCGAACGGCTTCTTCATTCAGAATCCTGACAATGCCGTCGACGCCGACCCCAACACCTCAGAAGGCGTCTTTGTCTTCACTTCCAGTCGGCCGGCTGCACCGGCAGTAGTCGGCAACCTGGTTCAAGTGACGGGAACAGTAGCCGAATTTATTCCCAGCAGTGACCCCAACAGCCCATCTTCAACCGAGATTCAGGGGCCTTCGACCACACTGATCAGCACCGGCAACCCGCTACCTACGCCAGTCACGCTCACTGCCGCAGACACCAACCCTGCCGGTCCAATCGATCAGCTCGAAAAGTACGAAGGCATGCGCGTGCATGTTGACGTGATGACCGTGAGCGGCCCGACCGATGGCAATCTCAACGAGGCGAACGCCACTTCAACTTCTAACGGAGTCTTTTTCGGCGTGATCGCCGGAATTCCCCAGCCGTTCCGCGAGCCGGGAGTGCAACTGCCTGATCCGCTGCCAGCTGGCGCTCCGGCAACTGTCACCCGTTGGGACACCAACCCAGAAATCCTGCGCGTGAACACAGCGGTCCAGAGTGGCTCCACTGTTCTTGATGTCACTACGGGCGCCACTGTTACCAATCTGACTGGCCCGCTTGATTTCAACTCGCGCTTCTATAGCATTCTTACCGATCCCAACTCCGCTACCGCCAGCGGCAACATGAGTGCTGTTCCGGTTCCTGTGGCTGCTTCAAACGAGCTGACCATCGCCAACTTCAACATGGAACGCTTCTTTGACACCGTAAAAGATGCGGGTACCAGTGACGTTGCGCTTACCGCAACTGCATTTGCCAACCGGCTGAACAAGGCATCGCTGGCCATCCGCAATGTTCTGAACACGCCGGATGTTATCGGCGTTGAAGAGATGGAGCATCAATCCACGCTGCAAGCGCTCGCTGACAAAGTCAATTCCGACGCTACCGCCGCAGGCCAACCCAGCCCCAACTATCAAGCTTTCCTGGTTGAGGGCAATGATATAGGCGGCATTGATGTTGGTCTTCTGGTCAAGGGCACTATCAACGTAATCTCTGTGGAGCAGCTCGGCAAAGACACAACTTTCGTTCAGCCGGACGGGACCACTGCTCTGCTGAATGATCGTCCGCCGCTGGTACTCACGGCCACAGCTTCTCAGCCCAACTCAGACACTTCGCTGCCATTCACCATGGTAGTGAATCATCTGCGCTCGCTGCTGAGTATCGATGATCCTGTGGATGGCCCGCGCGTCCGCGCCAAGCGCGAAGCTCAGGCGGAATTCGTGGCGAACCTGTTGCAATCCCATCAGTCCGCAGGCGAGAACGTGATCCAGGTCTGCGATTGCAATGCCTTTGAATTTAGTGATGGCTATGTTGACGTAATGGGGACTATTCTTGGCCATCCCGTACCGGCAGATCAGGTTGTTCTTGCCAGTCCGGATCTTGTCGATCCTGACTTCACTGATCTGGTCACTACCTTGCCCCATGACCAGCAGTATTCGTATGACTTCAACGGCAGCCATCAGGTGTTGGACCACGTGGTTGTGAGCCAGAGCTTCCTGGCAAAGCTCAGCCGCTTCGCTATCGCGCGCAACGATGCGGATTTCCCTGAGGTTTTCCGCAATGATCCCAACCGGTCAGAGCGTATTTCCGATCATGACATGCCGGTTGCTTACTTCACCCTGCCAGAGGCCACGCCGCCGGTGCTACATCTGCCGGCAAACATTACGGCGGAAGCCACCAGCGCGGCAGGGGCAATCGTGAGCTATAACGCTACAGCAACAGACGCACGCGATACCAACCTGGTTGTGACTTGTGTTCCGCCTTCGGGTTCTACATTTGCCCTTGGTGGCACCACCGTAAATTGCTCAGCCACCAACAGCCGTAATAAAACAGCTGAAGGCAGCTTCAGCGTCACGGTTGTCGATACCACAGCCCCAGTCGTGGTGCTTAACGGTGTAACCAATGGAGCAACTTACACTCTGGGCGCTGTCCCAGCGGCGAGCTGCTCTGCCACGGACGCAGTCACGGGAGTCGCAGTTCAGCCCGTTCTTTCCATCGCTGGCGGAACGGCCAACGGCGTCGGCCATTTCACCGCCACATGCAGCGGAGCCAAAGATGGCGCGGGCAATACCGCTGCGCCGGTAAGCGTAAGCTATGACGTGCATTACATCTTCTCCGGCTTCCTGACCGACCTCTCACGGGACGGCCCGGACGGAAAAACCTTCAAAGCCGGTTCAACCATCACCGTGAAATGGCAGCTCCAGAACGCCCAAAAGGCATTCATTGTGGCCCCATCCGCGGTCGGGACGATCCAGGTTGCGCCGGATCCATCCTGTGTCGCCGGGCAAGAGGGGCTTGCTGTCGATGCCAACTTTACAGGCAACGGCCTCAAAGAAAATAACGATCGCTATCAGTTCAATTGGAAGACTACAGGCTTGTCGACCGGCTGCTATGCTTTCCTGCTGCCGCTCGATGATGGCACCGTCCAGAGTGCGGTAGTACAGCTCCGCTAGGAGTGCTATAGCAAAATGCGCCTGAGTTTTCCCACGTTGTGACTCACAACGTGGGAAGGCTCAGGCTTTCTTTTTGGGAGAACGCTCTTTGGATCGCCAGCGCTTCGATCTTTAAACTTCGCTATCGATATGCTGCCCACTGTAACGCTCATCTTTTGAGGCGAGTGGACCGGCTGCGCGGATCGCCCTGATTGCTCTGGCCGGGAACTGTTGGTGGACCTGGCGGTCACTTCGTTGCTGCAACGCAGCGGCGATACTCTCTTCATGTCCTTTTATTTGAGATGTCAAAACAAATGATTTTTATTCTTGACATCTATACTGTGTAATACATAGTATGTATTACACACTATATGAAAAACAGTACCAAGCTCGATGTTGACCTGTTTGAAAACCTCAAACTGGAATTGCGCCGCGGCTGTCTGATCGTCGCCGTCCTGGCCCAGCTTAGGCAGGAACACTATGGTTATACCTTGCGTAAAGCGCTTGATGATCTTGGTTTGGCCATCGACGAAGGCACGCTCTACCCGCTGCTGCGCCGCCTGGAGACCCAGGGGTTGTTGGCCAGCGAGTGGCGTGAAGAGAACAAGCGCAACAAGCGCTTTTACCGTCTCTCTTCCCAGGGCGAATTGATTTTGCAGAAGCTGCTGGATGAATTGAAAACCATCAACGCATCTCTCGACCGGATTTTGCAGGAGGCATAACTTCTTTATGGAATTTCTCGATCGCTATTTACAAGCTGTTCGATTCTGGCTGCCCCGCAAGCAGCAGGATGACATTATCGCCGAGCTGGGTGATGATCTCCGCTCGCAGATTGAAGAGCGAGAAGCGTCACTGGGGCGTCGGCTGAACGAAGATGAATTGGTTGCTCTTCTGCGGCAGGCCGGCCATCCCATACGCGTGGCCGGGCGTTATCTGCCCCAGCAGTCTCTTATCGGGCCTACGCTGTTTCCGCTTTACCAGTTTGTGTTAAAGGCTGTCACCTTCGGCTATCTGGTGCCATGGATTCTCGTCTGGGCCGGGATGATGGTCTTTATGCCGTCATATCGCGCTTCGCACTCCGGTATGGCTTTGCTTGGGACATGGGCAAACTTCTGGAGTCTGGCCTTCATGCTTTTTGGCGCCATCACGGTTGTCTTTGCCGTGCTGGAAAGATTTCAGGCTCGCATTATCTGGCTGAACACCTGGGACCCGCGTAAGCTGCCGCGCGTGGCCCGCCGCAAAGACCGCGTCTCGCGCGTGGAATCGGTCTTCGGTCTTGCTTTCAGCATCCTTTTCATTGTCTGGTGGCTCTCACTCTCGCGTTATGGATACGTAATATTTGGTCCGATTGCCGGCTTCTTCTCGCTGAACCCAGCTCTTCGCGCATGGTATCTTCCCGTGCTCGTGCCGACATCGATTGTGATGGTGCAGCAGTGCGTCAATCTTCTGCGGCCGCAGTGGACGTGGCTCCGAGCCGCCGCTCTGCTGCTGTCCGATTGTGTCGCCCTCCTCATTTTTGCCACAGGGGCAAAAATCCATCCTTACCTGATTCCGGCGGAGAACGCGAATTTAGACGCGCAACATGTTAAAGCCCTCGTCATTTTGAACCAGGTGCTTTCATGGACCATCCTGTGGGTCATCGGCGGAATATGTATTGCATTGATTGTCCACGCTTATCAAACGGTCCGTGAACTGCGGCGCTTGTCCACAGGTTCGCGGAATGGCGCAGCATTGCCGGTATCGCACACGCTGTGAGGCTGTCATTGATACAGGACCGAAGGATCCATAACCTGAAGATATTCCTGGCTCACATGTGTCAGGAACGTTTTAAAGTGTGTCGCAGTGCTACTTCGGTTTCCCCGGCAGGAAATAAAAGCGCACCGCCATCAACGCCGCCAGCGCCGCCGAGCCCATCAGCAGGTCAAAAGCGGTTACGTCTGTCGCCACCATTCTTCTGGCAATCACAAACATTACTACTTCCACTGCGGCAGTGGCGCGATGGAACAGAAGCAGCAGTGCCAATTCCCCCGCGATGGCCAGCAGCAATATGCTCTGCAGGAGCTGATGCAGAGTCTGGTATTCGTCCGGCGCCCGCCACAACTGCGCAAATCCGTGATGGGCAATCTGGAACAGGGCAATACAGGCCGCAACCATCACCATCACGGCCAGGACCGTCAGGAAGAAGTGAATGAAATTCCCCACATGGCTGTTGACGTACTTTTCCAGCAGCGTCCCTTCCTTGTTTGCGTCTTCGATGGTTTCACTTGCGACTGCCATGTTCCCCACGTTTCGCTGCTGACGAAGCCAGTCAACCAATTGTGAGTTGCTCTGCGGTTGCCGGGATGCCTCAGCCCCGGCAAATGAACGCCAGTCCCTGAATTTCGGCGGGCCGTACAATAGCGGAAATGCTCATTGCCGCTGGAGTTCTCAGTCTTTCCATCTGGGTATATCTCGTGCTCGCGCGCGGCGGCTTTTGGCGCATCCATCCGGCCGCTTCGCCGCAGGAAACGCTCGAGAATACAAATCCGGTTCGGATTGCGGTAATCATTCCGGCCAGAAATGAGGCCGACGTCGTTGGCCGGGCCGTACGTTCGCTGCTGCCACAAACCGGCGGCAACAAAATCCACATTTTTTTAGTCGACGATGCGAGCAATGACGGCACGGCGCAGGCGACGCGATCCGCAGCAATGGCTGAAAGCCAGGGGCAAAACCTGACCGTTGTTCCAGGAAGTCCACTGCCTGCCGGCTGGTCCGGCAAGCTTTGGGCGATGCAGCAGGGAATTGAACACGCCGCCGATTCTGCTCCCGACTTCTATTTATTCACCGACGCTGACGTTGAGCACGCGCCAGATAGCGTCGCCACGCTGGTTTCGATTGCCCAGACTGGGCCATATGATATGGCGTCATTCATGGTGAAACTGCATTGCCAGTCAGTGGCGGAGAAACTCCTGATTCCAGCATTTGTTTATTTTTTCTTCAAGCTTTATCCGCCTTCATGGGTGGCCGATCCACGCCGCTCTGAAGCTGGCGCAGCCGGGGGCTGCATTCTGATGCGTCCTATGGCGCTGGCGAAAGCCGGGGGCATTGAGGCCATTCGGCAAGAGGTGATCGATGATTGCTCGCTGGCAGCAAGGGTCAAACGCAGTGGTGGACGCTTGTGGCTTGGCACTTCCGCCATCACGCGCAGCATTCGTCCCTACGAAGGTTTTTCTGAGATCGGCCGCATGATCTCCCGTAGCGCGTTCAGCCAGTTACGCCATTCAAGCGTCTTGCTGCTTTTATCAATGTTAGGAATGGCCGCGACATATTTGCTTCCGCCGGCTCTGGTGTTTGCCGGACATCGCATTGTGCCCGCCGCTCTTGGCGGCACGGCATGGCTTCTGATGATTCTCAGCTACCTGCCAGTGCTGCGCCTTTACCGGCTCAATCCTTTGTGGACTCTGGCTCTGCCCCTGGCAGCGGTCTTCTATGTGGGAGCAACGTTCCATTCAGCCTGGAAGTATTGGACGGGCCGCGGCGGCGAATGGAAAGGCAGAATTCAAGATCCAAAAGAGAGCCGGCAAAACTAGAAAGGGATTAAGCAGGAAGTTTAGGAAGGCTGGAATCGCGTTCTTCTTCGGCCGAGCTTTCGGATTTCTCGTCCGGCTTGTTCACCTTGATCCCCACGGCGGCGAAAATGCGTTCCTTGGCGACGCTCTCATCTTCTGCATGGGGCTTCTGGATTCTCGCCACGGCCTCAGAGGAGAGTGGCGCATTCACTGGATCGCGATGTGTAATAGTCCAAATCCAGCTCAGCAGGGCGATCAGGTAGCCAGCCTGTCCAACTTCGCTGGAGATGCTGCGCAGCATTGAACCGCTGTAAATGCTCACCATGAACCGGGTCGTGGCCTGGACCGTCAGATACAGGATGAAGCCAATAGAGATTTCCGCGATAGCAGACTTCCATGTGATACCCAGTGTTTTTGACTGCACCAGCAGGATCCAAAGCAGGGAAGCGTCCGCAAGGTAAATCGTACGTTCAATGGTGAGCGGGACCTCGACCAGGGCTTCCATGTGCCCCGAAGGGGTCATTACTGAGAGAGCAACCGCTCCCGAAATGCCCAGCACGGCCCAGAAACAAAAGCGGGCTACCGTGCGTCCCGGCAGCGATTCAAAGGGATCCAGCACCTTGACCAGGATTTCCAGCAAAACCAGGTTAATCAGGATCGCTTCAATGAAGTCAAAAACCGTGTAGGTAGCAACATACATCTCACGGCTGCCGAAATTGTAGGCGGCAATCGTGAAGATTGAAGCGCCTGCCATGTAGAAGAGGTAGTAGCTGAAGACTTTCCAGTGTTTGAAAAACTCCTTTCGTTTGATCACGGCCAGACACGCCACCACCTGACAAAGGATGATGGCGTACCAGAACACGTAATCAAACGTAAGGAGCTGATGTTTCATCAATGATTCTTACTGGGCGCTAAACCCTGCGGTCCGCGGCGGAATGGGATTACCACCTGCCGCTTGAGGATTACCATCTTCAAACCTGCCCAGCAAAAGCGCAATTGCAATAATAATGTCGATCATTAGGGAACCTTCCTTGTGCCCCGAATTACAGTCCCTCGAGGGTTGAGTCGACGCATAGCAAGTCCGCCTGTGGCTTAGGAAATCTTAACCCCCATCCCACAATGGTACTGTCTACACATCCATTACATATTATTTCGGTAATTGGCGCTCTCGGCCATATACCCTAAGGTCTTGCCCTTGAGTCACTTGCTAACTAAGCTGGGCATATTTCAGGAAGAAGCCCTCGAGATTCAATAAGTGGCGTTTTTTCAACCATTTGTACTGAAATACTCATTAAAATTGAGTTACTGTACATAGGTACCAGGAGTGTAGATGTTACCCCTTAGATTCTTGCTGATTTTAATGCTTCTGGTCTCTCTCGCCCCGTGCCATGCCCGGCAGGCTGCCGCCACGCCGTCATTTTCAGAAGGTTTAGGGAAAATCAGCTTTCCTAACTCGTGTTCTCCTGCGGCACAATCGGGGCTCCTGAAGGGAATAGCGCAACTCCATTCGTTCCAATACGCCGCCGCGGAAAGCGCTTTTGCCGAAGCCTCCCAGGCGGACCCAAAGTGCGCCATGGCTGATTGGGGTTTTGCCATGTCAAGTTACCGTCCGCTTTGGGATGGCGCGGACGAAAAAGCGCTCAACAAAGGCCGCAATGCTCTGGCAAAAATCCAAAAAGATTGGCCCATCAGCAAACGCGAACGCGAATACATTGACGCCATAGCCATCATCTTCAGTGACAATCGCCACTTGGGAGACGATCGTATCGCGGCCTACAGTCGCGCCATGGCGGATATTTACAAACACTATCCTGATGATGGAGAGGCCCAGGCTTTTTACGCTCTGTCACTGCTTGCACTGCCCTCCCGCGCCGACGACACGAAAATTCGCGAGCAGGCGATCGCCATCCTGAACCGACTCTCGGCGGCGCAGCCTGAGCATCCTGGCGCCGTCCACTATCTCATTCATGCAACGGATACGCCTGAACTGGCGTCTCAAGGACTGGAAGCAGCACGCCGCTACGCTAAAGTCGCTCCGGCATCCTCTCACGCCCTGCACATGCCTGCGCACATTTTTGTACGCCTCGGCTTATGGCAGGAATCGGTGGATTCCAATCTGGCCGCCGCTACGGCCGCTGCCGATGCCACCGAACACCACATGGGCGAAGCGCAGTATGAGTTCCACGCGATGGATTTTCTCGATTACTCCTATCTGCAATTAGGCGAGGAAGCCAACGCACGCCAGGTCATCGAAGACCTGAATAAAGTTCCCGGCAGTTCAGACAAGTGGACCAGGAACATGCGCGTGATTTTCACCACCCGAAATCTGCTTGAGCTGCACCACTGGAAGGACGCTCTTGCGTTCGCTCCCCAGGGCGACGCCTTCGATCTCCAATTGATCTATGCTCTGCGCTCCATCGCCGCCGCTCGCACAGGCGACCGAGAGGCGGCGGAAGAGAATTACAAGAAATTGAAGCATGCGCTGAAACAGAAGGGCGGAAGGGAAGCCCGATTGGAAGATTACCGCCGTCAGGAAGTTGAAGCCTGGGTTTCTTTTGCCAAAGACCAGCATGAGAAAGCCGTGAAGCGCATGCGCGCCGCGGCTGATAAGCAGGATAAAGAGGATCGCGGTGGTTTTACCGTGCCGGCGCGAGAGATGCTCGCCGATATGCTGATGGAACTGCATCAGCCGGCCCAGGCGCTGGCCGAATACGAATCCGTTCTCAAAGTCTCGCCGAATCGCTTTAACGATCTTTATGGCGCCGCAGAAGCTGCGCAGATGGCCGGAGATCCCGGCAAAGCGAAAAGTTATTACAGCAAGCTGCGCGCAGACTGTCCGCTTCAGGCCGATAGGGAAGAGTTGCAGCGCGTCAAAGGGGCAGCAGCAGGCACAAACTGACCACCTCTGCTATTTGAACCCGCTCCGCGCCAGCCCCGCCTCTTCATAGATTGATCGCAAGGCAAGCCGCGTTTCATTCACCAGCAATGAGCAGCCCACTGCCAGGCCCACAAATCCTACTGTGCCCAGTACAAAGCTGATGACTACGATGGCTTTAAAAGGCCACCTGTACTGGCTGGAAACCACACCGGCGCCGAGAAGAGATACCACGCTGGCTGCGGCAAACGAACCAACCGCGCCGTAGAAAAAACTCATCGCGCGCACCAGCAATGCCCCGCGTTTCTCCAACCGTCCCAGATGGCTCATCCACAGAGCCCTGGTTGCAGGATCGATCTCAGTGCCGTGCAGGTCCTTCACCAGCGTTCGCGTACGGTCCACGACCCGGGCCAGGCGGTTGCCGGTACCAAGCGACAGCAGTGAAGACGCGTTGGTAAATACCGCCGGCGCCGCAATCAGGGTAAGTACGGCAAAAGGACTGTCGGATACAGGCGTAAACATCGTTCTATAGTAGCCTGTCCAGGCCCATGGGAAGAACCACCGTGGTTCGGCCCGCCGCAATCTACATACTGACCGTCTCTGTTCTACCGCCATTTCGAGCCGACGAAGAGGTTTACTAAGCGGCCTTCCCTGTCCCAGATTTCTTGCGTGTGCGCGCTGCGCTTTTTGCCTGCCGGGAAAGCGCTTTGTGAGAGGCCGCCGAGCGCGGCTCACGTTTCAATGCTGCTTCGCTGCTGCGCGATCGTGAAGCTGACACGGCTTTCTTCTTGCGGCTATGGCCTCGGCTGCTGTCGCGCGCCGCTGACTTGCGCGTCTTTTCTGAGACGCTGCCCTTTTTGGGCGGCGGCAGATCCACTCCCGCCCGTCGTGCTTTGGAGAGTCCGATGGCTACGGCCTGCTTGGCTGAAGCCGCGCCGTGTTTGCCTTCCCGGATATGGTGGATTTCCTCACGCACAAACTCGCCGGCCTGGGTGCTGGGTGATTTGCCTTCGCGCTTGTCCTGCTCCGCGCGTTCCAGAGTTTCTTTTTCAGGCATCGCTTCCTCCTTGCTTCAATCTGATGCCGCGTCATAAATGACGGGATTGCTTGTGCGACTGAAGCTCCGCGCGAATGTTCTGCCTACCTCACTTCCGCCGTCGACCCAGGAACTTTTTGCCACGGCTCAAATCGACCCCCCAGGCAGCCGTGCAGAAACTCTTCAGTGCGGCCATCGAAATCCAGGTTGTTTTCCGGACGCACGAAGCCATGCCCCTCATCGGAATACACAACAAACGTGACCTTGCCGCCATTTTTGCGGATTGTTGCCACGATCTTCTCTGACTGCGACAGTTTGACCCTGGGATCAAACTGTCCGTGACCGATCAGCAGTGGCGCATGAATATCCCCAGCGTGGTAAAGCGGTGAGAGTTTTTCATTCAGCGCCTGGTCCGTGGTTACATCGCCAATTCGCCGCAGCCATCTTTTCTTGACCGGCTTCCAGTAATCGGGAATGGAATCCATCAGCGTGGCCAGGTCTGCCGGTCCCACTACGTCGACTCCGCAAGCGTAGAGATCAGGATGCAAGAGTCAGTGCGCGCAGAACGGAGTAGCCGCCAAATGATCCGCCCATCACGGCAATCCGTTTGGGATCGGCGATGCCTTCTTTTATCACCCACTTCACCGCGTCAGTCAGATCGTCGTCCGTGAGCGTGCCGATCTTTCCGTTGGCGGCATTCATGTAGGGCACGTTGATGATTGAGGCGCGATAATTTACCTGCAGCACGGCATAGCCACGATTGGCCAAAAGTTGCCCCAGCGGATCAAATCCCCACTCATCCCGCGCCCAGGGGCCGCCATGTACGAACAGAACCAGCGGCAACCCTTTGACTGGGTTACCCGACGGCAACGTCAGGTAGCTGACGAGTTTGAATCCATCACGCGCGGGAATCGTTATCGGGCGCATTTCTGCAAGTTTGTACTGCGCCAGTTGCGGCCGGTCACGAAACAGCAGTTGGGCCTGATGCGCTGATCGATCGTACAAGTAGAAGGAGGTTGGCCCATTATCTGTGAAGAACCACACGGCCCACTTGTTGCCGCTCATGTCCTGGCTGGAAACCAAAAAAATTCCGGGCTGTAAGGACGTTAGATATTTCAGGTCAGCCGCTACCCCCGGATCAATCGCGCGCCACTCGGGCTTCATGTAGTCGAAAGCCGCGGCCTGCACGTGGTTGTCGCGCGGATCGCGCAACAGAACAAAACTAGTAGCAAAATTCTGCCACAAATCGGCCTGGGGATCGCCGGCCAAAACGCGCAATTCTTTGCCGGTTGCGGCGTCCAGTTCGACAAGGCGGTTCGCCGGGGAGTCCTTACTTGAGCCCACAACCAGCTTCTTGCCGTCCTGCGAAAATCCCACAACGATATTTCCGCCATTCACCTGTCCCAGAAAAGATGCTTGCTCAAACGGAATCTTGAGCAAATCGCGCCATGGTGCTTTGCCATTGTCGCGAACCCGCACTACCGTCTCCAGGTTGTCATTGAAAGCCGTGGCTGCGCGGACGACCAGATTGGCATCCGCCGTCCAGCCGATCACGTCTCCCGGGTTCTGTGCATCCATCACAGTTGCGCCGGTCTGCAGATTCACGCGATAAATGTCGAACACCTTCGCATCGCGCAGGTTCATGCCGACCAAAACCTCATCGGGTCGCGCTGGGGCGAGCAGGATTTGCTCTGACCGAATACCCTGAAATGGCGTCAAGTCGCGAATCGCTCCGCTCGTCAAATCGACTGAGTACAGATGGAAGTCTTCATTGCCGTTTTCGTCGGACTGATACAGCAGATGCGTATTGTCATAAGCCCACTGATACTGGCCGATCCCGCGATGACTGGCCCGCGTTACCATGCGCTTCTTATGCGTGGCAAGGTCCTCTACCCATACATTTCCCACTCCTTCTGGCGAAGGCGCAGTGTAAGCAATGGTTTTTCCGTCAGGCGAGATGGTGAGCAAATCGTGCTCGGCAGGCTCATCAAATACTTTGCGTGGGACCAGCGGGGGATCCTGCGCGTAACCAATCGCGGAAAAGGAGAGCACAATCAGGAATGTGATAGCGATATTCCTGTTGAATAGAGCTGGCAGTGAAGGAGATGATTTGATCTTCATGGCGTTTCCCAGAGTATATACAGCCGGAAGTCGACAGGCGCAAGCGCCATCATTATCCTTGCCGCATGGCCTTTGAATCCATCCGTCTCATCACGTTTGATTGCTATGGCACTTTGATTGACTGGGAAAATGGCTTGCTGGCAGCTCTGCGTCCGATCTTTTCCCGCATCGATCGCCGCGTCCCCGACACGCAGATACTGGAGCTCTATGGCGAAATCGAAGCCAATCTCGAATCCGGACCCTATCTCCCTTACCGGCAGATCTTGGCGCAGACTGCCCAGGAAATCGGCCGCCGACTGGGCGTGGATGTTACAGCCGAGCAAGGCAGCAGCTTTGCCGAATCGCTCATCCGCTGGACGCCTTTCATTGACACCATTGCCGCATTGCAGGATATGGCGACGCACCTCCGCCTGGGAATCATCTCAAACGTTGACGATGACCTTGTTGCCGAAACCAGAAAAAAGCTCGCTCCCGTTGAATTTGATTTTGTCGTGACCGCACAACAGATGCAGAGCTATAAGCCATCACACAGGAATTTTGAGGAAGCCATCCGCCGCAGCGGCTTGGGCAAAGACCAGATCCTGCATGCCGGCCAGAGCCTCTACCATGACATTGCTCCGGCCAACGCCCTGGGAATTCGCAACGTCTGGGTAAACCGGCGATCCATCAGGCCCGGCTCCGGCGCGGCCAAACCGGGAGCAGCAAAACCGAACTATGAAGTTCACACCCTCGCTGAGCTTGCGGTGCTTTTGACTGCTAAAGCCTGAGACTACGCGGCCGATTGTTTTGGGAACAACAGCGGTTCCAGCAATACCTGCCTGGTTTCTTCTGACGTAAGCCGCTCGTCGGCGGAATAAAACTCCACTCCGCCCCGGCGCGATTGCCTCATTGAAAGGATGCCGCCTTCGGGGACGCCTGCGCTGCGCTGATTAATGGCCGTGTAGCCATAGCTCACGGAGTGATTATCGAAATCAGCCGTAAGCACCAGTTCCAGTCCTGAACCTGAGTTTCGAACGCTATATTTATCTTCGCCGTCCACTCGCAGGTCGGCGTCCGTGCCTTGTTTATTGAACTCCGCGACGTCGGCGCGCAGTTCGTCACCCAGTTCCAGCCAGCGTGAGTGCGCGGCCGCGGCGAACTGGCTTTCCGGGTCGGGTTGATGGTCGGAATTCTGAGAGGTTTGGCGGCGATGGTCCTGTATCCAGCCCATGTTTTATGGGATGTCACATCCGTCAATACAGATGGCCGGGCCAATCGGCCAAGATAAGAAATCCCTTGATATATCGTATTGCGATCTGTTAATCTTGGGCCGCGAATTGAAAGACGCCCCGGGTTATTCGCTGTCGCGGATGCCCGATCCCTTCCGGGAAACTCGCAGCCGGTCGATGAAACGCCCCGGTTTGCTGCATTCGTAAAGCAAGGCCATTTCACGAATGAGGTATGAGCAATGGGTGCACTATCTTTTTTGGATCGCAATCACTCTGTCGCCAAACCGGGATTCAACCGCTGGCTGGTGCCTCCCGCGGCGCTCTCCATTCACCTGGCAATCGGCCAGGCCTATGCATTCAGCGTGTTCAAGAAACCCTTGAATTACCTGGTCCAGGTTTCTGTTGCAGGCGGCGGACTCAAAGCTCTGCCCGGAGTGGACAGCCCTAACGTGCTGGACTGGAAATTCACCGATCTGGGTTGGATATTCAGCCTCGCCATCGTCTTCCTGGGTTTGTCGGCGGCCGTATTTGGCAAGTGGTTGGAGAGGGCGGGTCCGCGCAAGGCCATGTTCGTCTCCGCCATCTGTTTTGCCAGCGGTTTCTTTGTTTCCGCGCTCGGCGTACAAATTCATCAGCTCTGGCTCATTTATCTCGGCTATGGCGTGATTGGCGGAATTGGTCTCGGTATTGGCTACATTTCCCCGGTTTCCACGCTGATTAAGTGGTTTCCTGATCGCCCAGGCATGGCGACGGGAATGGCGATCATGGGCTTTGGCGGAGGCGCGCTTATTGGCGCTCCGCTGGCCAGAAACCTCATGGATTACTTCCGCACAAACCTCGACCTGGGTGTGGAGAAGACTTTCCTGGTGATGGGCGCCCTCTATTTTGTCGCCATGATGTTCGGCGTCTTCACCGTTCGAGTCCCGCAAGCGGGGTGGAAACCCGCAGGCTGGGTCGCTCCCGCCAAGCCTAAGGCTCTGGTAACCGCCCATAGCGTTGAAGTCAATGCGGCATTCGGCACGCTCCAATTCTGGCTGCTCTGGATCGTACTGTGCATGAATGTAACTGCTGGAATCGGTATATTGGAGCAGGCCTCACCGATGATTCAGGAGCTGTTCCGGGGAAGAATTACCGCCGGCGCGGCGGCCGGCTTCGTGGCCTTGCTGAGCTTGTTCAACATGGGCGGACGCTTCATCTGGTCCAGCGTTTCTGATTACATCGGGCGCAAGAATACGTATTATATATTCTTTGTTTTGGGCGCAATCCTTTACTATCTTGCTCCACGCACCGGAGTCAGCGGCATGAATAGCATTCCGCTCTTCGTCATCATCTCCGCCGTGATTGTCAGCATGTATGGCGGCGGTTTCGCCACCGTACCCGCATATTTGCGCGACCTGTTTGGGACCATGGAAGTAGGCGCCATTCACGGACGATTGCTTACCGCCTGGTCTGTAGCCGGAATTTGCGGCCCAGTGCTGGTCAACTACATCCGCGAGTATGAGAAGAATCACGGCGTCCCGCTGGCCGATTCCTATTCCACTGTTTTATATGTCATGGTCGGATTGTTAATTGTCGGATTGGTCGCCAATGCGGCAGTGCGTCCGGTGAGTTCCAAATATTGGTACAAAGCTGAGGACGTAAGCAAGGAACTGGTCACGGCTTAGCCATTGATAGTTCCGCGCTGCGATGCGCAAAGGGAGCAAAGCATGGAAGACCAAATCAAGAAAACACCTGTGGTGCTGGTGGTATTGGCATGGCTATTTGTCGGGCTTCCCTGGACATGGGGAGTTACGCAGCTTTGGAAGAATGCGCGGAAGCTCTTTCAATCGCCTCCGGCAACAACCATGCCAGTTGTTCCGGGCGGGGCAGCAGCGTCGGTGACGCCAGCCGCTAAGTGACGAGGTACACGGGTTCGCCCTATGTCAGGCGTTTGCTGTCGATAGGGGTACATCGCTCCAGGCCAAGATGGATTCCAGGTCAAAAGGTGCTACGATTTTCTTGTAATCCTTTGGTGTCTTATGTCTAAGCCAATGAAATCCCGGCTGACTCATCCGCTCGTGCGTGAAAATGGTGGGCATCGTCCCGCCTCCTGGGATGAAGCCATGGACCGCGTCACTGCGGCGTTCCAGAAGTCCATTGCCAGGGTCGATCCGCGCGACTTCGGGATGTTCAGCTGCTCCAAGACGACCAATGAACTGAACTATACGGCGCAGAAGTTTGTTCGCTCTGTAATGGGGACAAACAACATCGATAGCTGTAACCGTACTTGACACGCCCCCAGCGTCGCCGGTCTGGCGGCGGTATTCGGAGCGGGCGGTGGGACAAGTTCGTATCGTGAAGCCGAAGAAGCGGATGTGATTCTGCTTTGGGGTTCCAATGCGCGGGAAACGCACCCAATCTTCTTTCATCATGTGCTCAAGGGCATTCACAATGGCGCCAGGTTATATGTAATTGACCCGCGCCGCACCAGTTCAGCCCAGTGGGCGGACACCTGGCTTGGCCTTGATGTCGGCTCCGACATTTACCTGGCCAATGCGATGGCGCGCGAAATCATTGCGGCCGGCCTGGCCAATACAAAATTTATTGAGCATGCTACCTCCGGCTTCGAGGCCTATCGCGATCATGTGCAGAAGTTCACGCTGGAGCGCGCCGAATGCGAAACCGGAGTTCCAGCAGCGGCCATCAAACAGGTCGCACATGCATACGCTGGCGCCGGCCGCGCTCAGCTTTGCTGGACGCTGGGAATCACTGAGCACCACAACGCTGTCGATAATGTGGTGGCGCTGATAAACCTGGCGCTTCTCACCGGCCACGTTGGACGCTACGGCAGCGGCGTCTGCCCCTTGCGCGGGCAGAATAATGTCCAGGGCGGTGGCGACATGGGCGCAATTCCAGATCGACTGCCCGGCTTCCAGCATGTAGAAAATGACGAACTCCGCAGCAAGTTCGAAAAGACCTGGGGAGCAAAAATTCCGCCAAAGAAAGGCTGGCACATCAGCGACATGCTAGACGCCATGGAGCGAGGCGAACTGAAAACGCTTTATTGCCTGGGCGAGAATCCCGCTGACTCTGAAGCTGACCGTCATCGCGCGCTGAAGCTGTTAAGCGGCCTTGAATTTATGGTAGTGCAGGACCTGTTCTATACCAAAACTGCAGAACTGGCAGATGTGGTGCTGCCTGCCGCCGCAGGCTGGTGTGAGAGCGACGGCACAGTAACATCAAGTGAGCGCCGCGTGCAGCGCGTCCGCGCCGCCGTCCCTATGCCGCGAGGGGTGCGTGACGATACGGAAATCATCTTTGATCTGGCCCGCCGTCTCGGACACAGTTGGGGCGAACCAAAGCCGGAATGCATCTGGAACGAACTGCGTTCACTCAGTCCCATGAACGCCGGCATGAGCTACGCGCGGCTGGAAGAGCATGGCGGCATGCAATGGCCTTGTTATGACGAGCAGCATCCAGGAGAAATCTTTTTGCACGGCCGGCTCTGGCACGATCCCTTGATCGGCCCGCGTGCGCCTTTCAGCGTGGTGGAGAATGTGGAGCCCGTTGATGCGCTTGATTCGCAGTTTCCCATCCGCCTCACCACCGGCCGCAGGCTTGATTCTTACAACACCGGCGTCCAGACCGCGCGGCTTTCGTCTCCTCTGCGCAACCAGGAAACAATCGATCTATCGCCTGAAGATGGCCTGCACTACAATCTGCACGAAGGTGACAAGGTGCGCGTCAGTTCGCGTCGAGGATCGGTGATTGCTCCGGTAAGATTTGATTCCGGACTGCGTCAGGGCCTTGCCTTTCTCACGATGCATTTTCCTGATCAAGTCGCCACCAATGATCTCACCATTGACGCGGTCGATCCCAGGTCCGGGACATCGGAATTTAAGGCTACCGCCATCCGCATTGAAAAGTGTACGGAGAAATAATTGGACCTTCATCTCACCGGCGAGCGTCCCACATCTGAAGAAAAAGCTGCCGTTGATTTGGAATTAGGCGGCGTGCCGGAATCCATTTGGGAAGGCGGCGCACCGGGTCATGAGGCCGATACGCGATCTGCTGTCGGCGGAAACCAGAAAGCAGAATCGCAGCGACATCTTTTGCTGCCAATCCTGCATGCCATCCAGAACCGCATTGGCTGGATCAGCCATGGGGCCATGAACTATGCTGCGCTCAGGTTGGATGTTCCTCCGGCGGAAGTCTACGGCGTGGCATCTTTCTACGGAATGTTTTCGCTACAGCCGCGTCCCGCCGTTGTTGCTCACGTCTGCGATGACATTGCCTGCATGACGCGTGGCTCCGAGGAGCTTTGCGATCAACTGGACACGCGTCTGGGGCCTGAGGGTTTGCCTTGCTCAGGCGGGCGGGCCATGTGGGTGCGCAGCAATTGCCTGGGACTGTGTGAACGCGCGCCTGCAGTACTGGTGGTCAAGGCCGGTAAAAAACCTCAGCAACGTGTGCTCGCGCCCGCAACGACCGATCGCGTGCAATCGATGATCACTGACGCCGCGAATGACGTGATGCCGTCAGCGCCTGATGTCCTTAACCCTCAGCTTTCCGTGCCGCAGGAAGGCTCAAGAAAGCTCGGGCTTCTGCGGCGCGTGGGCAAGAGGAATGCTCCGGAGTTGGACGGCTACCAACGCCTGGGCGGTTATGAAGCCCTGCGCAAGGCATTTGAACTGGGCCCTGAAGGCGTGCTGCATGAGATGAACGCTTCGCGGCTTCTGGGTCGTGGCGGCGCGGCTTTTCCTGCGGCAAAAAAGTGGGAAGCGCTGCACCTTCAACGCGACCTGCTGAAAGCTGACCCCGAGCGCAAACACTACGTGATCTGCAATGCCGATGAGTCGGAGCCCGGAACATTCAAAGATCGGCTGGTCATGGAAGGCGATCCTTTCGCCGTTCTTGAAGGTATGACCATTGCTGCCCTGGCCACCGGCGCGGAGCACGGTTACATCTATCTTCGGGGCGAATATCCATTGGCGGCGGAGCGCATGGCGCACGCCATTGAAGCTGCGCGCTGGGAGAGTTTTTTGGGGCCGAATATTCTGGGCAGCGGCCTCCGTTTCAATATCGAGCTCCGCCGTGGCGCGGGAGCCTACATTTGCGGTGAAGAGACTGCGTTGTTCAATTCCATTGAAGGGCATCGCGGCGAGCCGCGGAACAAGCCGCCTTTTCCCACCCAGTCCGGCCTCTTCCGCCAGCCGACTGTCGTCAACAACGTGGAAACACTCGTCAATGTTCCTATCATCATCAATCAGGGTGGCGCAGCTTATGCAAGTGTGGGCACGGAAAGTTCCACGGGGCCACGTCTTTTCTGTCTCTGCGGACATGTGGAGCGTCCCGGCATTTACGAAGCGCCCATGGGGACCACATTGCGCCAGTTGCTGACATTGGCAGGCGGCACCGCCGGTACCGGACGATTGCAGGCGATTTTGTTGGGCGGTGCGGCCGGGACATTTATTTCGCCTAAAGAAATCGACGTTCCGCTTACGTTTGAAGGCACGCGCGCCATCGGCGCCACGCTGGGTTCAGGCGTGGTGATGCTGTTCGATGACAGTATCGATCTGCGGCGCATCCTGCTGCGCATTGCCAGGTTCTTCAGTCATGAAACCTGCGGACAATGCGTGCCCTGCCGCGTGGGCGTGGTTCGCCAGCAGGAAGCGTTGCAGAGACTCGTCGATAACCGGCCTCTCGGATCGAAGGCGGAGGAACTCGTAATGCTGAAAGAGATGGCACAGGCCATGCGCGATGCCTCCATCTGCGGACTGGGGCAGACTGCGGCCAGCGCGCTGGAATCAGCCCTGCAAAGATGGAATCTATTCGCATGAAAGAGACGACACCAATAACGGCGCAAGAGCAGGCGCAAGAACTTGCGCCCACACCGCTCCAGCCGATTCCCCGTGGGCCAATACCGCAAGCGCCGCACGAGCGCGAGCGTCGGATGATAGAAATCACGATTGACGGCCAGGCGGTTTCGGTGCCGGAAGGCTCAACCATTCTGGAAGCCGCGCGCAAGCTCGGCATCGATACGCCTACGCTGTGTTTTCTGGAAAGCCTCACACCGGTCAATGTCTGCCGCGTGTGCGTGGTCGAGATGGAAGGCTCGCGCACTCTTGTTCCCGCATGCTCGCGCAAAGTGGAACCTAAGATGTCGATCAAAACCGACTCAGAGCGCGTGCGCCTCTCGCGCCGCATGGTGCTGGAATTTCTGGCCTCTTCAGTCGATGTTTCAACCGCACCGCAGTTTGCCGGCTATATGGAACGCTATGGCGCACAGCCGCAACGCTTTGGTGCTTCCGCTGCCACAGTAAAGCAACCTATCAAGATCGATAATGATCTCTACGTCCGCGACTACTCCAAATGTATTCTTTGCTATAAGTGCGTTGAAGCCTGCGGCGTGGACGCGCAGAACACCTTTGCCATAGCCGTTTCCGGGCGCGGGTTCTCCGCATCGATTGCCACAGAGTTTCAGGTTCCGCTGCCCGAGTCTGCCTGCGTGTATTGCGGCAACTGCATCGGCGTCTGCCCCACCGGTGCGTTGATGTTCAAGAGTGAATACGATATGCGCCAGGCCGGCGCATGGGATGAATCACGCCAGGAGCAGACGACCACTATCTGTCCTTATTGTGGAGTCGGCTGCAATCTTACGGTGCATGAGCAGGATGGCGAGATCGTAAAGGTCACCTCGCCGCTGGACCATCCGGTGACGCACGGCAACCTCTGCATTAAAGGACGATTTGGCTGGCAGTTTGTGCAGATCGAGCCGGCGGAAGTTAAGACCAAGCAAGACTGATCGGTCTCTATCCCGCCTTTACTAGCGCCGCCGATGCTTGAAAGTGCGCTTGCCCTGAGCGTAATCAGTGACGATCTGGCCGCTGCCGTGCAGTTTGTACTTATAGGTGAGCAGACCTTCCAAGCCCACAGGCCCGCGGGCATGGAGTTTGCTATTGCTGATTCCCAACTCGGCGCCCAGGCCGTAGCGGAACCCATCGGCAAAGCGGGTTGAGGCATTGTGAAATACGCTGGCGGCATCCACTTCATTCATAAATAGCTCCGCAGCGCCCTCGTCTTGCGTAAGAATACTTTCCGTGTGGCGAGAACCATAATGATTGATGTGCTCGATAGCCTCATCCAAATCGCTTACGATCTTTACTGTAATTTTCAGATCGCCATATTCGGTGCGCCAGTCTTCTTCAGTGGCAGGAATGATTTGGCTGTGCGGAAGCAAACTAGTTGAGCGAGCGCAGCCGCGGACTTCAACTCCGCCGGATTGCAGCGCAGCGACGAGTGTGGGAAGAAACTCTTCAGCGATCTCCTGATGGATTAAAACTTTCTCTACTGAATTGCACGCCGCCGGATACTGCACCTTGGCATCAACAATCACTTCTTTGGCCATCTTTAGATCAGCGGCTGAATCAACATAGATGTGGCAGATGCCGCTGCCGTGGCCAAGCACCGGAATGCGGCTGTGCTGAAAGACGTAATTCACAAATTCCGTCGAGCCGCGCGGGACCACCAGGTCAATATCCCGGTCCATTTCAAGAATGCGCGCCACGTCGGCACGATCAGTGAGAGCGCAGATCGCCGCACGCAGCGACTGGCTGACGGTTGCAAGAGCCTCATGCCACATCAGAAACCAGAACGCGATTTGTTTGTCGCGCTTCTGCCCCGCCTTTCAATACCAGGCCGTTGCCTGTCTTGATGGCGAGTGAGCCGACTTGCGGCACCACATCCGGCCGCGATTCAAAGATCACCGCCACTACTCCCAGGGCCCAGGAAACTTTTTGCAGCGTCAGACCATCATCCAGTTCGGTGGTGGCAAGCACGCGGCCCACCGGATCTTCCAGTTTGGCAACATCGCGGATTTGATTCGCCATATCCTTGATGCCGGCAGCTGTTGTCTTGAGCCGTTTCAGCAGCGCGGCAGAAGCCGTGCCCATTGCGAGTTCGCGCTCCAGAGATTCGCAGTCAGCGCGATTCGCCTTAAGAATTTCAGCTTCACGACCTTCCAGTCCATCAGCGGCAGCAAGCAGGATTTTATTGCGTTGGTCGGTGGAAAGCCGCGCCAGTTCGCGCGCCGCCCGGCGCGTTGCCTTCACCTGGACGGCAATGGACTCGGGATTTCTAAATTCCGCGGCGCTGGACATCGGGTTCCTTCGCTGACAGGATCAGAAAATTTTCGCGACGCACCAGCACGCCACGCCGGCTTTCGCCGGAAGAGAGCGCGGCTGCAAGCTGCTGGCTGCTGAGTTCTGCGATCCCCTTCCCGATGATATTCCCTTCAGGGTCGAGCACGGCAATCACCTGTCCAGCGGAAAATTCGCCCTGACACGCAGTCACGCCAGAAACCAGCAGACTAGCCTGTCGATGCAGCAGGGCCTCAGCTGCTTTGGTATTGATGGTGGCCTCGCCGCGGACGGTCGTGGCAAAAGCCAGCCATCGCCGCTTGCCCGCCATACGTGAGCCGGGCAAAAAAAGCGTGCCGACTTCTTCGCCCTGAAACACTCGTTCCAGAATACCGGGAGTTTTTCCGTTCGCAATTACCACCATCCCACCGGCCTGCATGGCGATCTCAGCAGCGTCCAGTTTGGCCGCCATGCCTCCGCGTCCGGTAGAAGAGGCGCCGCGCGCGGAGTCGCGAATCGCCGGAGTAATTTCGGTAACCATACTTACAACCGTGGCATGTTCCAGTTCGTGGTTTGGGCTGTAGAGAAGGCCATCAACGTTGGAGAGCAGGACCAGTGCATCAGCGTCAAGCTTGCTCAGAACCAGCGCGGCAAGGCGATCATTATCGCGAAACACCGGCGCCTGTTCGGTATATATATTGGTGACGGTATCGTTCTCATTCACGATCGGGACTGTGCCCAACTTCAGGAGGCGTTCAAAAGTCTGGCGCAGGATGCTGTAACGCTTCAGGTCACTGAAGTCGTCTTCGGTCACCAATACCTGTGCGACTTTGATGCCGTGCGGACGAAATGACTCCGCGTATGCCTGCATCAGCCTGCACTGGCCCACGGCGGCACAGGCGCGGGTGACACTGGCATCTTTGAGGCGGCTGCGATGGATTCCCAACTCCGCCGCGCCCAGTGTTACCGCGCCAGAGCTGACCAGCACTACCTGACGTCCGGCATTCACTAGTCCGGCGATGCTGGCGGCCAAGCCGGCAACCTGTTGGGGATCAAATTCATTTTCCGTTTTGCACACCACACCGGTGCCGACTTTGATCACGAGACGGCGCGTGTTTAGCAGAAGCGCGCGGTGGTTAATGGAGCCGTCGTTCATTTTTGTCGCCGCGCTCCAAACCGCCGGAGAGTCTTGCTCATCGTCTGCATCTTCTTGCTCCTGAATCACGCCGCTCGGCGCGTGGGCGGCTTCCCACCCCGCCACGCGAAACCCCAAGCGTGGCGGGGACCCCGGCCTCGCGGCTTTGTCCTGTCCGTATCGCGACGCCACCGCAGCACTTAATAAAAAAACCCGCTGGCTCAGCAGCGGGGAGGCGATGTTGATTTGCTTAAAAACCTTCTTAACTCATAGCCTCCAACCGCCTGTGTGCGCATGAGGGCACGGCGGGCAACAACACGGATTTGGAGAGCCAGAGGACATCATCACGAGCGAACTATAACCTGCAAAATCGGGCATTGCAAGCTGATTAGGAAGATTAATCGGCGAGCTCTCGGGTGTCCAAATCGTGAGCCCTCAACTTCTTTAATTCAGATAGCAAATGAATAAGTCTAGTCTCCGATTTTCCGACGCCCGTAAAGTTCTGTTAACTCCCCTCGCAATTCATTAGCCTTACGAATTAACCATCCTGACAATTATTAACCCCTGACTTACCCGGTATTTACCTCGAGGCCCGTGATTCCGGGTTTGTACCTACAGAGGCCGGAATGAGATTTGGGTGGCCTGGGGGTTATCAGGATGAAATTCTTAAAGAACAAATGGACGATCATAGGTGTACTTCTGGCGGCCATTGGGCTGCTGACGGCGTTCAAGTATGAGAGCAAGAACACGCCACAATATTTTGCTGAAAAAGTACAGAAGGGCGACATACAAAACGTCGTCCAGGCCACGGGCACGATCAACGCGGTGACCACGGTGCAGGTGGGTTCGCAGGTGTCTGGAACTATTCAGACCTTGTCTGCGGATTTCAATTCGCACGTGAAGAAGAACCAGGTAATCGCGCAGATTGATCCGTCTCTATTCCAGGGGGCATTGTTGCAGGCGAAGGCCGATCTGGCTGACGCACAGGCGAACCTGATCGTAGCCAAGGCGAATCTGGACAAAGCGCAGGCCGCTGCGGCGCAAGCCAAGTTGGATTTCACGCGCTACACCACGCTGGCACAGGAAGGCGTGGTTCCGACCCAGCAATTGGATACCGCACGAGCCGCTTCACAGAGCGCGGACGCCGCTGTGGGCGCAGCGAAAGCACAGGTAACGCAGGCTAGCGCGCAGGCGCAGCAGAAGTCTGCCGCGGTTACGGTAGCACAGACCAATGTGGACCATTCAACCATCCGGTCTCCTATCGACGGAACGGTAATCGCCCGCAGCGTTGACGTGGGCCAGACGGTAGCCGCGTCATTGCAGGCGCCTACGCTTTTCACCATCGCGCAGGACCTGACCAAGATGCAGGTCTATGTGAGCACCGACGAAAGCGACGTGGGCACGATCCACGCCGGCCAGGAAGTGAACTTCAAGGTCGATGCGTTTCCCAAAGATTCATTCAAGGGCCAGGTTTCCGCCGTGCGGCTGAATGCAACGACCGTGCAGAACGTGGTGACTTATACCACCATCGTGGACTTTGATAACCCGGACATGAAGCTGTTTCCTGGCATGACGGCTTATGTAACGGTGCCCGTCGCCACGGCCAATGATGTGGTGAAGGTCCCGAATGGAGCGTTGCGTTTTACTCCTGATTTAACCGCGCAGCAGATCAGCAATCTTTACAGCAAAGCTGGAATCGCGGCAGCCGGTGCAGCTCGCAAAGGCGGAAAGGGAACGCAAGGGTCTGGACAACAGGCCACGACTGCGGTCGTCTGGAAGCTGAATGCGGATAAATCGGTTGAGCCGGTGCAGATCAAGCTGGGCATCACTGACCACACCACGACTGAGGTCGCACAAGTGGTGAAGGGCTCACTGAATCCGCAAGATCAGGTCGTGACTGGTTCAGCAGCCGCCACGAAAGCGGCGAGTGCAACGTCGGCGGCTCCGGGTATGGGCGCAACGCGGGGAGCAGCCGGAGGAAGGGTGGGCCGCTAGAAAAACCTACCACGGAGGCACGGAGACACGGAGAAGAGCGGTAGGGAAATTTACCGCGGATAAACGCGGATGATCGCGGATCAGGAATAGAGACAGAAATTAGAGAGGATTTTATGGCAACGCTCGAACAAGTTGAAGTGAATACGAATGCGGTGATCAAGCCGGAGCTTACGACGAGCGGCATTCTTGCCGGCGATATTCCAGTAATTCAGGTGCAAGACGTGCACAAGTCTTACGACCTGGGCGAAACCAAGGTGCACGCTCTGCGCGGGGTGGACATGACGATCCAGCCGGGAGAGTTTGTGGCGATCATGGGCTCCAGTGGCAGCGGTAAATCGACGTTCATGAATATGCTGGGTTGCCTGGACAAACCGACCAGCGGCAACTATCTGCTGGAAGGAACGAATGTTTCCAGTCTGGACAAGAAGCAGCTGGCGGCCATCCGAAATCGCAAACTGGGATTTGTGTTTCAGGGTTTTAACCTGCTTTCTCGTACCACGGCGCTGGAAAACGTGGAATTGCCCACGCTTTATGCGCAGATGGCGAAAGAGCAGCGTCAGGCGCGAGCGAAAGAAGTGCTGGGGCTGGTTGGGTCTGGGCGACAGGATGGACCATTTTCCTTCCCAGCTTTCTGGAGGGCAACAACAGCGCGTTGCCATTGGGCGGGCGCTGGTAAACAAGCCGGCAATCCTGCTGGCCGACGAACCAACGGGAAATCTGGACAGCAGAACGTCAGTGGAGATCATGCAAATCTTCCAGGAACTGAATGACGGCGGGCTCACGATTGTCCTGGTCACGCACGAACCGGACATCGCGCAATTTGCGAAACGGACCGTGGTATTCCGCGATGGCAAGATCAGGCATGACGATCCGGTGCGGCAACGGCCGCGCGCGGCTGAAATGCTGAAGACACTTCCCAGCCATCGACGAATAACCCTTTTACCACAGAGGACGCAGAGGAACACAGAGAACCTCAAACTTTCAAGGCGATTTTGGCAGTTATGGCAATTCCGGCAATGGATTTACAACGGGGGTTATATGGATTTCATAGCGATTTTAAAAATAGCGGTGCGAGCATTAACCAGAAATAAAATGCGTTCGTTGCTGACCATGCTGGGAATTGTTATTGGCGTGGGAGCAGTGATTGCAACGGTAGGACTGGGGCAGGGCGCGCAGCAGCAGGTGCAGGACCAGATTGCGTCGATGGGAACCGATCTGCTGTATGTCAGTTCAGGCAGCGTGAATAAGGGCGGCATACGGCTGGGTGGCGGCGCGACGAAGACTCTTGTCTATGACGACATGAAGGCTATCCAGCAGCAGGTTCCAACCATCGGCATGGTTGCGCCGGGCGCCGGGGCCAGCGCCCTGGTGGTTGCCGATAATCAGAACTGGAGCACGCGCATTACCGGAACTGAGCCGCAATATTTTGATATCCGCAACTGGGACTTTGCTAAGGGAGCGAACTTTTCGCAGGATGACGTGACCCGCGCCAGCAATGTTGTGGTGCTGGGAGCGACGGTGCAGCAGAATCTGTTTGGAAACAGTGATCCAACGGGCAAAACGATTCGCATTGGCAACCTGCCGTTTCAGGTTGTGGGTGTGTTGCAGGCCAAAGGGCAGTCAGGAATGGGACAGGACCAGGATGACGGCGTCTTTGTGCCCATCACCACGCTGCAAAAAAAGATTACAGGGCAGGACTGGCTGCAATACATCATGGCGTCGGCCACGTCGCAGTCAGCCAGCTATGCGGCGCAGGGGCAGATCACGTCGTTGCTGCGTGACCGCCATCGCATTCGCGCCGGGCAGGATGACGATTTCAGCGTGCGGAATCTGGCTGACGTCGCACAACTTGCGGACGAGTCTTCCAAGGTGATGACGCTGTTACTGGCCTCGATTGCCGGCGTATCGCTGATTGTCGGCGGAATTGGGATCATGAACATCATGCTGGTTTCGGTGACTGAACGTACGCGGGAGATCGGCATCCGCATTGCGATTGGCGCCACGGAGTCCGATGTGCTGCGGCAGTTTCTAAGTGAGTCAGTAGTGCTCAGCATGGCCGGAGGAATTCTGGGTATTTTGTTCGGTGTTGCTTCTTCAATGACCATCACTAAGGTACTGGGCTGGAGCATATTGATTTCGCCCGTGGCGGTGGGAGCGGCTGTGGTGTTCTCAACGGCGGTGGGAATCTTCTTCGGATTTTATCCGGCGCGGAAAGCGGCGATGCTGGATCCGATTGAAGCTTTACGGTTTGAGTAGGATGACCCCCCTTACTCAATAACGAGTGGCCCGAGCTTGCAGAAAGCCGGGCCATTTTGTTTTGCCAGGGCGGACCGCGAAAGGGCCACACGGCGAAAAGCCCGCAACCCTTATGAGGCCTTGCTCAAATCTGGATCAAGGCGCAGGGTCAGAGGCATATCGAGCTTGCGGGCCAGTCCGGTCAAGACGGCTTCGAGCTCACGCATGGTGTCAAAGTCCAGGTCTGCGGGGGCAGTGGCGGCTTCCATTGCGGCCGTGGGGTCTTCAATAAACAGGCAGGCATTTGCTGGAGATTTGCTGATCCACACGGCCAGTTGGTCGCCGCACTGCCTGAGCGCATATAGAAGCTGCTCAGATTCACTCATCGGGGGAATATGTGCCAAAGCGCACCTCTTAAGCGATCTTGGATGCTGAGACACGGCAAATCGGCTACTCAGAACAGAAAAATTTTACTGTCCCTCACAAGTGCCCAGGCTCCTTACAAAACCATACGGTTCGTTACAGGGCTTTGAGAATCGTTACAGGCCTTTCAAAACGATGGGTCCAAATTGGGGTTTGAACAGATAGGACGAAAAAGCTAAGACCTGAACCAGCGTGGAAAAGAAGTCGGGCCTGGCGAAAATCGGAGGAGATTATATGAATCGTTTACGAATGATATTAGTTGGAGCGGCATTGATAACCGGCGGTTCGGCTTTGGCATCGGCACAGGTGGTTCAACAGGATGTCGCTTTCCGCGACCGGGATCACGATCGAGATCGCGACAGGGACCGGGACCATGATCGCGACCGAAATCGCGGCTACAACAACAACTACCGTGTTTATCGCGATGGAGATCGAGATGACCGCCGATACGTGAACCGGGACTGGCGATACGATGGGCGCTACGACCGCAGTTACGGCGGCTACAACCGCCGTTGGGACGGGCATCGCTGGGTTTACTGGAATGGCCGCAACTGGGTTTACTAAAAATTGACGTTAGCTCTTTCTGAGAGCCAGAGGCGGGACGTGCAGCACAGGCGTTCCGCCCTTTTGTTTCTGGGGGCAAGGAGCCTTGATCAATGACAAGGGCGGCATCTTCTGCCGCCCCTTATTGATTGTTTTGACTTTCCTGATCCCATTTACTGGTGGCGGATATCGCCTGCCGCGACCACTGTGCCATCAATTTCGACGAAAAGCGCACGGGTGCCATTCACCAGATAGACCACCAGATTTTGCGTTCCTAACGGTGTTTGCAGGACCATGGTGGTTCGTCCGTTGGACGCCACAGTAAAGGTCCCGGAAAGCGCCTGCCCAAACGTGATGCCGCCGCTGTTGTTGAGATCAATAATACCGGTAAGCTTGCCAACACCATCGGCTGAGAATTCCGCAACTGAATCCAGCTCAGAGCCGCTGTTTGACGCCGTGAAATTTAATCCGTAGGTTCCCTGAAGAGCGCCGGCGGTAAAGGGCGCGGTCTGTTGCTGCAGGGCGGTACCGGATGTCAGGAACCGAACATCGGTTTCAAGCAGGATGACCCCTCCAGAAGAAGGATAGATGGCAAAGGTAAGGTTGCCAGCGGTTGTAGCCAGGTTCATCGTCCCGCGCCCGTTGGCCGCCATTGTGTAGGTGCCGGAAAAAGGCGCGCTGGTGCTAACAAGACCTCCGTCATTGAAATCCTCTACGCCATTGGCAAGATTGCCTGCCCCGTCAGAGACCAGTACTCCACCAGCAGCAAACGGGTTACGTGAAAGCAAATCTGCTCCCGCAAGGGTAAAAGCAAACGGACCGGAAACCGAGGCATTGTTAAATGTGCCTTGCTGGCGGAACGCTTCGCCGCCAAGTGCGGGGAGTGTGTTCGTTCCCACAATTTTCAAATGGTTCGCGTCCACAGCATAATAAGCAAAAGTCAGCGCGCCTCTGGAGGTGTTCAAGGTGGCTGTGCCGCGGCCGGTGGAAGTCATGGGGATCGATCCTGTCATTGGATCGTTCGTCACAACAACGCCGTTGTCGTTGGAGTCGTCAATACCGGCGGTGAGGGTACCCGAAGCATCGGAGGTAAAGATGCCGCCTACTGCCAGAGGAATTCCGCCCGTATCGATTCCTGAGAGACTGAACGCGAAGGGCCCAGCCAGCGCAGCATTGGAAAAAGCGGAGCTAGTCTGCTGATCAATTGTTCCGCTGCCTGTTGCCCTGCTATCAAAACGGGTTACCAGCGCGTGTCCGCTGGCCACAATCACAAAGTCCAGAGTAGTGTTCCCGGCGGGTGAATTCAGAATAGCCGTGCCTCGACCGTCCGCGCGCACGGTATAAGTGCCCGTAATTGCTGCGTTGGTCGTCACGCCTGCCCCGCTGTTGATGTCCTGCGTGCCGGAGGTGATAGTGCCGGAGCCGTTGGCTACAAAGCTGCCTGCAACAGCCAGGAAGCCGGAGGCGTCAGAACCGGTGTAAGAGAACGCAAAGGAGCCACTCAGGCTGGCGTTAGTAAACGAACCCACTGGGGGAGGGAAGCTAATAGAACGGCCTCCTCCGCATCCCGTGATGACAATTGCAGCGATTGTGGTGGCAAGAAACAGAAGGAAACGCTTGCTGGCCGGCATTGTGTTGTACCTCGCCTTATCAAAGAATTATGACATCAAGATTCGTAGACCATGGCTTGCCGATTGATGCTCCCCACGTGGCCGAAAAAGGTGTAACACTGGAGCGGCATGATTGTTGCGTAACGATAGGCGGTCTACACCTACTTTAGTTTCTTATTCGTGCAAAATGTGTGATTTTGGGGTATGTCGGATGATGTGATGCTCCTGCCATGGCGTCCGGCTAGTGGCTTGCGGGTAAAGTTTTGTTAAATGGCCGGCCCATTTATAATTAAGGATAGTTGACCTCATAATATTCCTGGAGCTTTCCATCCATGATTAAGTTTTTGCAAAGCGGCAACAAAGCCGCAAAATATATCCTTGCCGGATTCCTTTTGATTCTGGCTGCCAGCATGGTGACCTATCTCATCCCCGGTTTCATGGGTGATACGGCCGCGAGCGAGACTGGCGTGGTGGCCTCTGTCGGCAGCCATGATATTCACCGCGAAGAGGTAGCGCGAGTAGTGCAGGCGCAGGCCCGCGGAAACCAGATCCCGGACTTCTATATCCCTATCATGCGGCAGCAGGCGATCAAGCAGCTGATTCAACAGGCTGAACTCCAGTATGAGAGTGAGCGCATGGGGCTGAAGGTGTCAGATCAGGAGTTTCGCGACGAGTTACAGTTCGGGCCCTACAAGCAGGCTTTTTTTCCCGCTGGAAAGTGGATTGGCGCGGAAAAGTACAAGCAGCTGCTAGTCCAGGGCGGCACCACGGTGGAGAACTTTGAGCGCGATGTCAGGCTTGACCTGTTGCAACGCAAGCTGGTGAATGTTATCGGGGCCAGCGCTACTGCGACGGACTCCGAAGTGGAACAGGCCTACAAAGACCAGAACACCAAGGTCAAGTTTCAGTACGCCGTTCTTAAGATGGATGACGTTTCAAAAACCATCAAGCCGACGGACACGGAGTTGAAGGCATTTTACTCGGCTAACCAGGCGCGCTATACAAACGCTATCCCGGAGAAGCGGCAGATCAAGTATTTTGTCCTGAATGAAAAAAGTATTGCCGACAAGGTGACGGTGGACCCGGCCGAGATAGAGCGCGCTTACAGCGCCAACCAGAATGCGAACCGCGTCCCAGAGCGGGCTAAAGTTCGCCACATCCTTATCGAGATGCCCAAGCCAGGGCCCGACGGCAAAGTGGACCCGAAAGGCGTGGATGAAGCGCGCGCCAAGGCGCAGGATGTTTTGAAACAGTTGAAAGCAACCGGCGACTGGACCGGTCTGGCAAAGAAATACTCCGCTGATCCCGGCAGCAAAGATAAGGGCGGCGAACTGAACTGGATCGAGAAAGGCCAGACTGTACCGGAATTTGAAAAAGCAGCATTCTCTCAGAGCAAAGGCCAGATCAGTGATCCGGTGCAAACATCGTTCGGTTTCCACATCATCCAGACTGAAGACAAAGAAGATGCACACCTGAAGCCGCTGGCAGATGTAAAACCCGGAATCGAAGAGGCTCTTAAGAAGGACAAAATCAAAGCCCAGATGAGCCAGGCTTCTACGGATGCAGAATCAATCGCGCAGAAGCAGGGCCTGGAGAAGGCCGCAGGCAAGTACGGCGCACAGGTCGTCAGCAGCAATCTGATTACGCGCAACGATGCCCTGCCGGGAATCGGCCCTCAACCCCAGTTAATGGACGCAATTTTCACCGCCCCGGAAAAAGCCGGCCCGCAAGTGACGCAGACGCCGCAAAGCACCGTGGTGTTTGAAGTAACGAAGGTCGAGCCCGCGCGCACACCTTCCTTTGACGAAATCAAGGACCGCGTAGCCACTGAATTCAAGAGCCAGCGCGCCAGTGATGTCCTGCGGCGTAAAGTTCAGGAACTGGCAGACCGGGCCCACGCGGGGCACGATCTGGGCAAGGCTGCCAAGGAGGCAGGCGCTACATTCAAGACCAGCGACCTGGTTTCCCGAACACAGCAGGTGCCGGATATCGGCAGCATGTCAGGACCGGCCGCCGCAGCCTTTACGATGAAGCAGGGCGAAATCAGCGGCCCTCTGAATCTGGGCGCTAGCCAGGCTGTCCTGCAGATTGTGGACCGGCAGGAACCTTCCGCAACAGACGCTGAGTTTGCCAAGCAACGCGACCAGCTGCGCGAGCGTCTAGCTTCACAAAAGCGGCAGGAAGTACTGAGCCTGTTCATTAATGATCTGGGAACGCGCCTTGAAAAAGAGGGCAAGGTGAAGATCAATAAGACAGAAATGGACAACCTTACCAAATCCCGCAGTTAAGACTGCATCATAGAGAGCTATGCTGTCCCAGCGATCGGCCGGAATTCTGCTGCATCCAACCTCACTGCCTTCGCTGGGCGGCATAGGCGATCTTGGTCCTGAAGCTTACGTATTTGCGGACTTCCTTGCGCACTCCGGCCTGGGACTCTGGCAGGTGCTTCCGCTCTCACCGCCCGGGTTGGGCAATTCACCCTATTCGGCCATCTCTGCTTTTGCCGGCAATCCACTGCTGATCAGCCTGGAAAGGCTGGCCGAACGCGGCTGGCTGGAAAAAGATCAGCTAAGAAAACCGCCTCCGCCTCACGGCCGGGTTGACTTCGAAGAAGCTAAGGCATTCAAGATGCCTCTGCTGCAGCGCGCAGCTCAGACTTTTTTGGAGCGCAGCAACGGGGAGCGTGGCCGATTTGAGGCATTCAAGCAGGCTCATGCCTCTTGGCTGGAAGACTTCGTGCTCTTTAACGTGATGCGCCAGGTCCACCGCGGAGTCACGTGGAGTTCATGGCCGAAAGAACTGGCGCGGCGGGAAGCTGAAGGGCTGCACAAGTTTGGACTTGAGCATCAGCCCGAACTCGAACGTGAGCGGGCCATTCAATTCGCTTTTTTTGAGCAATGGCGGGCATTGCACCAGTATTGTGGCCAGCGCGGGATCAGGATCGTGGGCGATGTGGCCATCTTTGTGAACTATGATTCGGCCGACGTGTGGCGCAATCCCGATCTATTCTTTCTGGACGACAACTTGCTGCCGACTGTAGTCGCCGGCGTGCCACCGGACGCGTTCAGCGTGACCGGCCAGCGCTGGGGCAACCCGTTATATCGCTGGGATGTTTGCAAGGCGCGCGGTTACGACTGGTGGATTCAGCGCATGAAAGGCGCGCTGGAGACGTGCGATATCCTTCGCCTTGATCACTTCCGCGGTTTTGAAAGCTATTGGGAGATTCCCGCCGATGAGCCCACGGCGGTCCACGGCAAATGGGTGCAGGGTCCGTGCGATGACTTGTTCCACGCACTGCGCGCCAGCCTGGGCGATCTTCCCTTCATTGCTGAAGATCTTGGTTTGATTACCGAAGCGGTTCATGCTCTGCGCGAGCGGCTGGGTGTTCCCGGCATGAAGGTCCTGCAATTTGGCTTTGGCGATCCCGGGGCGCACATCTACCTCCCGCAAAACTTCGAGCCCAACTGCGTGGTCTATACCGGCACTCACGACAACGATACGACGGCGGGCTGGTGGAAATCCTCCGCTAACAAAGAAGAGAAGCGCCTGGCCGCAAACTATTTAGGCGAGCCCGCGGACGGAATGCATTGGGCATTCATCCGGGCCGCGTTTGGCTCCGTCGCCAAACTGGCTATCGTGCCTTTGCAGGATTTTCTGGGGCTGGGCAGCGAAGCCCGCATGAACACGCCCTCACTGAGCGATGGCAACTGGGGCTGGCGCCTTGAGAAAAGCGCGCTGACGGGCGCCTTGGCGGAAAAGCTTGAAACATTGTGTTCCATCAGCGATCGCAGGCCGCTACGAACTGACCAGCAGGGCTACGGGGAAGTGCGCGAAGACTTCGCTGCATAGCAGCGTTCGTTGCGGCGTTACCCTGATTTTCTCTCCGGTAAAAACATTTTCCAGGAACTCCGCGGAACGCGGCGGGACTGGAATTTCGGTGTTTTCCCACAAACGGGCAAGAGGAGCGCGCAGCGCACCGCCAGCCAAGGTATAGCTGAGACGGGGCACAGCCACGATTGCCACCTGATTGTTGTGCTCACGCGCGAATGCCACCAGGTGCTGCAGCTTCGCGCCGACACCCTGGAGCGGCCGGTAAAGGCCGGGGTGAAACAAATCACGCCGGTCGCGCCGCAGACGCAGCGCCTGCATGGTGGTCCACATCTTGATCCGTCCATCCTGGTAATTGTTCAGCAGTTCGGCGCACAGCTCAGGAAGATTACCGGTTTCAGCTTTGTGGTCGAGCTCCGTGAGGTGCCGCTCGCGCAAGGCGAAATCCACCGGGCGGCGGTTATCGGGATCGACCAGGCTGAAATCCCATAACTCCGTGCCCTGGTAAATGTCAGGATTACCGGGCGAAGTGAGCATCAGCACGCGTTGCGCCAGCGAATTGATGGCCCCGAAAAAAGTGACGGCCGGCATGAACGTTCGTATCTGCTCCAGAAATGCATTGGGCCGCGCAGAGGTTCCCGACGCGAGTATTTTCTCGATGAATTGCCGCAACGCATCCACGTAAGTTGGATCATCACTGATCCAGCTTAGATTGACCTTGGCCTCATGAACAGCCTTGGACATGTATTGCTGAATTCTTTCAACGTATTCCTCGCGCAAAGCTTCCGTGCTCATGTCGAATGGCCACGTGCCGATCAGTGTCTGGTAAAGCAGATATTCTTCATTCGCGTCCGGCACCTGGCGGCCATCCGGAAGCATGCGTTTGCGCAGGCGGTTGGTTCTGCGCCACCGCAATGCGTGCGCCGCCCACGTCTTGGGCATTTCAGAAAGCACGTCCAAACGCGCCCGCACGTCTTCACTGCGCTTGGTGTCATGAGTGGAAGTGGCCAGCATGGAATAAGGCCAGCTTTCAGCGCGCTTCAGGTTTCCGGAATGAAATTCGTCAGTGGTAATACCGAATTGGCGGGGCGAGCCGCCCACTTCATTCACCGCGATGAACCGGTTGTAGACGTAGCACGCCGTGTCTTCCATCCCCTTGGCCATCACCGGCCCTGTGAGCTGTTGGAACTTGAGAGTGAAGTAGAGCTTTCTGCGGTAGAGGTCAGACTGGTCTTCTGAACTTTTATGCCTCAGCAGCAGAATGTCCCGCAGGAAATCGAAGCTGGCCGGGGCCTTATCCGGATTGCGCCGCTTGGCCCTGGAAACAGCTTCATGGATGTGAGCGCGGTCGCGGTCGGTCATCTCGCCGCGTTCGTCGATATATGTGCGGTACACGGGGAAGCATGCGATGGTCTCACGAATTACGTCGCGCAAAGATTTCCGCGTAAAATCGCGGGCGTAGCGGTCCGTGGCGGAAATGGCGTCAAGCATATGCGCCAGCACGTTAACTTCACTGGCCAGCGACGCATGCATGATCAGTTTCTTGCTGTTGTAGATCACGCTTTCCACGTCCTGGGACACGCCGGTAAAGCGGTGATAGAAGTTGGTAAAGCTTCTCTCATTGCGGCGGTCAATGAACACGCCGTTGACCAGCGTAGTGAAGTCATACCCTGAAGTTCCGTCCACCGGCCACTCGCGTGGAAGCTCTTCCGCGGGCTCCAGAATTTTTTCCACCACGGTATAGAGCAGGGCGCGCCGGTTCATCCAGTCGTGCTGGCCAAAAGCCTGTTGCAGGTCAAGTTCAATTCCATTTTCCGCCAGCGTACCGCGAGGCGTTGCGCCGCTGCACTGGCTTGCGGCATACAGCATTTGCAGACGCACCATGTATTGCCTCGGATTCAACAGCCCGTCACAGTGGTCAACACGCAGGCCCTGAACCATGTCGTCGGCCAGCAGGTGCCGTAATAACTGGTGCGTAGCGGCAAAAACCCGCGGATTTTCCATGCTGAGGCCAATGAGGTCGTTTACGTCAAAGAAACGGCGGTAGTTAATTTCTTCGCCGGAAACGCGCCAATTGGCCAGCCGGTAAACCTGCGCTTCCAGAAGCCGATGCAGCGCGTCAAAGCTGCGTGGATCGCCTGCATGACCATTCATCATCGTGGCGGCCTTCGCTACGATCTGCTGTGACTCTGGCGACTTTTCCATCAACGCTTTCCACGCCAGGGTCAATGACGCAATCGCGCGCCTTCTCTGGCGCACCAGCTCGCCTTCCAGCGCGCTGTGCGATGGCAAGTTATGCAGCCCGGAGAGCAGGTTGCGCAGTTCCTGCGGCAAATCGTACGCTCGCGGCTCGAAAATCATGGGAATGGTCTGCGGATCGAGCGGCAGCAGCTTATCGAAATATTCAATATGAAATCCGCCGTCACTGCTGATCAGCCGGATGTGTCCAGCCTCCAACGCAGCGCCGTACTGGTCGCCCAGGATGGGTAGAAGAAGCTTATTGCGCAGCTCCGGCTTCAATGGCTCCCAGTCGATATCAAAAAATTCCGCAAACTCTGATGCGCGACCATTGGCCAGCACGTCACTCCACCAGGGATTCGCTCCGGGACCGATGCCCATGTGGTTCGGAACAATATCCAGCACCTGGCCCATTCCATAATTCTTCAACTCCTGGACCAGTTCCTTCAATTCTTCATAGCTGCCGACTTCAGGATTTAGCTGATTGTGATCCGTAATGTCATAACCGTGCGAACTCCCGGGACGCGCCTTCAGGATGGGCGAAGAATAGATATGGGAAACACCCAGCGCGTGAAGATATCCAACCAGCCGTCGCGCATTCTCAAAGCGAAACCCGGCATTGAATTGCAGGCGATAGGTGGAAAGAGGCTTGGCGCTGCTCTTCTCTGAGGCCAAACGATCAAGGCACTCTGAGATACCGCTCGATTCTGGCGTCAATATTGCTGGATTGGCTCTCATGGGGTAAATCGCGAACGGGACAGTTTTGGGCGGAATACTCCCATTGATTTGGATGCACGAATCCCGCGCGGTGAATCCTGCATGGTGCCGCGCTTTGCTAATTTTGCCGGAACAGTTGAAAATAGCTTTTGGAAATAAAGGAGCTACATCCAGCATGCCAGCAACTGGTGAACTGATTCGAATGATGAATTATGTAGATGACATTGCCGCTACACTGCGCCGAATCGTGGTTGGAATTTCCGGCATGACGCCGGAAGAGCGCAAACGGCTGGCGGACTACATGCGCAACTCAGACCCAAGCTTCATGAAAACCCTGGAGAACCTGGACAAAGGCTAGCTCGATGGCCGAAATCCGGACCATCGCAGTCATCGGCGCGGGAGCCATTGGACGCGGAATCGCGTACGCCTCTGCACTTGCCGGTTACCGCACCATCCTGGAAGATATTTTGCCTTCCAGCTTGCGCACCGCCGCAGTGGAGTTGCGTGAGCACCTGGCGCGGGCGGCTGATCTTGGAACTGTGAGCAAGCCGGAGGCTCTGGCTGCTTTCAGCCGTCTGGAATTTGCTTCCACCGTGGAGCAGGCAGCGCGCGAGGCCGACCTGGTAATTGAGGCCGTGCCTGAAGAGTTGGAATCGAAGATCGAAATTTTTACTCTGCTGGATAAAATCTGTAAGCCACATACGATTCTGGTATCGAACACCTTTTCACTCAGCGTGGCAGAACTTGCTTCGGTGACCTATCGCGCCGGGAAGGTTGCCGGCATGCGTTTTGCCGATCCCATTTTTACTGCGAAACATCTTGAGATAGTGCGCGCGCCCCTGACCGACGCTGAAACTATTTCTGCATGCACTGAAGTCGGACGGCGGATGGGCAAGGACGTGGTGGTGATTGCGGACGGCGCCGATTAAGCGGTGCGCTTGCACTTTATGCGGCGGCGAACCTATGTCTTCCGTCGCAACAATCGCAGCTCAGCCAAATAGATGTCAAGGGGACTCATTCCGGCCATCCCTGACTCCTCCGCCTTCTCCGTCCTCAAGCTATCGGCCTTATCCAGCCACAATTGCTGCCCACCCAGCTTTTCCGCAAAGGTAGCAATTCGCCGCCGGAGATACTTCAGATCACACGGTTTTGTAAGGTAATCATCGGCGCCAGCTTCATATCCGGCCTGGATGTCTTCCGGCTGCTCTCGTCCGGTAATCAGGATCACATAAGGTCTCGAAGCTGTGCTATTCGTCCGGAGCCATTTGCAAACTTCGATGCCGGTCATTTTCGGCATGTCCCAGTCAAGCAGGCAAAGATCGATGCTGTGGGTCTGCAACAAGTCACGCGCGCTTTCGCCATCCGCGGCTGACACCAGTTGATAGCCCCATTGAACCACGGACCGCTCCAGCACCATGCGGGAGAGCAAATCATCTTCTGCGACAAGAATTGTGAGGGTATTCATACTTACCTAGAATCAATCGGCCAAAAGTAAGCTGACTTTAGCAAAATCCGCACGTTGAAAACGAGATTACTGAGGTTTTCATATTTCCCAAAATAAGAGCTATCAGGACGAAAGTTTCGCACTCGCACCCGCCCAGGGCGGACGCCGCTGTGGCATCTTTCTGTCCCCCAAAGTCATACTTTGCCCGATGTCCGGGGAGTATAACGCACAAAAATCAAAAGGCGCAGATCACTTTGCGCCTTTTCACGTTTTCCCGAAACGTTTCTAGTTCCCGGCCGGTTTGCTGCCCATTGCGGGCAGAGGCAGCCTGCCATCCGCGCCGCTGGTCAAAGCCACGAATGCCGGGTCTTTATAGAGCGACGCAAACACCGCATCCACGCGCGCTTCCATCATCTCTTTGCTGCGCACGGATTGATACCGCTCATACTCAAAGAAGTGGCGCTTCAGCAATGACAGCGCTTTGTCTTTCTGCCCCAACTGCGCATAGATCGCGGCCAGGTTGTAGGAAGCGCAGAGAATCGCTTCATTGTCTTTGGCGATCTTCAACGCTTCGTCGCCATGCCCATTGCCGGCCATAAAGGCCGCGGCAAAGATCAGGTTAAAGGGTTCTTTGGGGTCCAGTGCAAGCGCCTGGCGAGTGTATTGATCGGCCTTCACCTTGTCGCCTTCAGAGTTCCAATAGACGGCCAGGTTCCGGTACGCCAGCGCCAGCGGAAACTCCTCGGTTGAAGCTTCCATCAACGCAGACCTTTCTTGAAGTCGCCTTCATGGATCGTCATCTTGCCCAGCCCGTGGAGCGCCACGGCGCGGGAAAGCGGATCAGCCGGCATGGCCAGGATTGCATTGAAGGTCTGCCGCGCTTTGTCCCATTCGCCGGTGTGATGGCGATACAGTTCGCCCAGATAGCGCAGCGGCGTGGGATCATTGGGATCAAGGTTGTGCGCTGCGGCATAAAACTTCTGCGCCTGCGTGTATTTCTCGGCATTTTCCGCCATCAGGCCGGCGCTCATCGTTTTCTGGATCTTTGCGCTCACCGCGGGATCAAAGTTCGGGCCGTCGGGCATGGCTTCGGCGTTCAGGTCTGTCACGCCCAGCTTTTTCAGCTCTTTTACCGCGTCTTTGGCCTTGCCGGGGAACATGCATTTCTGGCCGGCCACTTGTTTCAACTCGGCAATTGCGGCCTGGCTGTCGCCGGACTTGGCCTTGGACTTGGCGTCCTCCATCTTTTCTTTTATGGCGGACTCGCGCTTCTTCATCTCGCTCTCCACCAGCTTTTCCAGGTCGCCGACGCTTAGTTTGCCGTTCTTGTTCTCAATCTTGTTCACCACCGTGCCATCGGGTTGCACCAGCAGGGCCACCGGCAGCTTCCCATCAGGAACGTATTTCTCGCCCATGGGAGTGTGGGCGTCAACAATGCCCATGGTTACGCATTGCTGGGAATAAAGCTGGAGCGTGCGCGATTCGCGCAGGCTTGACTTCTGCACTTCATCAGCGCCGGTAGGGAACCAGTACACCACCAGGCCTTCCTTCACCGGCTCTTCCGGCTTGATCACCTTCCATGGCACCTGGTAGGTCTGTGAACTCCCAGACGAGCCACCGCTCATTCCGCCCATGCCTCCGCCACCGCCGCCGCCGCATGTGGCCCAGCTCTGCGGGACCAGTAATACATAGATCATCAGTAGGCACACTACGCGCTGCAACAGTGAGGTTTTCATGGGCAAATTATACAGCAGGGCTGCTGCTAGACCGCCTCTGGCTCTCATCTCCGATCCTCTCTGTAATCCGCGGCAAACTCGGGCGTTCCGATCATCCGATAATTCCACGCCGCCACCTAGCCCTGTCATCCTGAGCGAAGCGCCACGACATGGCTATCGCTCGATTGCTGAGGGGCGCGTAGTCGAAGGATCCCGAGGATTTTTATGCATTAAGATCGGCCTCAGGGAGTTTCGACCAATGCTCTGTCCCGGAAACCCCATCTTCGCCGGGCCGCGCCGGGAATCCGCGAGCTGATCATCGGCGGCACTCGTTAGTGGTTCTCTATCGTGTGCGTGGGAGTACCATCTATGGGGCCAGGGTTCTTAACGTGTCGTTAGCGGTACCATTCGGCAGGAGCGTAGCGGAAGCTGCAATTGGCACGGGATTTTTCGAAGAAATATCTTGACTCGTCTTCCTGTTTTCTGACATCATCTGTGGTAGAAAAGTAGGAAGTTTAGCGAATTGCGCTCCCGAAGGGCAACCACCATGTTTGTTTCAACGACTGTCTTTAGAGAGTCATTCGACGTCAGACGCCGCCTCGCCGAGTTGGGATTGCAGGAAGAGTGGCTCCTTTTAGCAGTACAACGCGGCTACTCTGCAAGAGTGGCCTGCACTCTAAATCACCCGCCTCTATACGCGGGCATATCGGCATGGGCGGAAGCGGTGCGCACATTGCGGGAGCAGTTGCTGCCCAACGGCTTCAAGCGATCGGACGAAGGCAATCTGCCTTTCACAATCAATGACGAAGGAACAATGGCAATCGCTGTTGCAACCGGCGACGAATATACCGGCAATAGTGATGTCAGCCCGTGCACAAAAAACAGCCGGGGGCCGCGCACTCGAAACGCTGTTGAGGCTAATCAATATAGCCTGAACTTTGGGGATTCCCCAGTGTCGCCGGAGGCACTGGCCACAATTAGAAGCCGTGAAACCTGGATTTTGCTGATGCATACTGACACCGAAGGCCGCGAACTACGATGCGAACTCTCTCGTCCCGTCAACATGAACGAAGAAAGCCGAGTTGATGGTTGGGATGAACGCATCATACTCAGCGTCACCCCGTTGGATGGCGATGAGATCACGATAACAGGCGACGAAAACAATGGACCACAAAGCCCAGAGATCATTGTGGAAGTTAAGAGACGTGCATGACGGGAATTCCCTCTTCAATCCGACTCGTTTGACGGTTGCTAGAAAATGGAATGGCCTCACTAAATTGGACACGGCAGAACGGGTCGGGGTCGCGCTACGCACAATAACCGCTTACGAAAGCGGAGAGTTTGCTCCTGAAGACGGCACTCTTGATCGCTTGCAATTCGCTTTGGGATTCGGAAAAGAGTTTTTCTTTTGGGCCTGATCTGGAAGAACCTACTCCAGAAGGAACAAGTTTCCGGGGTTGGTCAAGGATGAAATCAGGACGACGTGATATGGCTTTGGCGAGAGGGGCCATCGCTATTCATATTGGTGCCTACATTGAAGGCAATTTTGATCTCCCAACCCCTGAGCTACCCGATCTGAGCCGAGAGAGTACACCTGAAGCCGCAGCCGAATCACTGCGACGATGTTGGGGGATCGGAGCATTGCCTGTCAGGAATATGATTCACCTTTTAGAGTCGAAAGGAGTTCGAGTCTTTTCCGTGTCAATTGACACTCGAGAGGTAGATGCATTTTCTCTATGGAAAGATGAGACTCCATTCGTGCTCTTGAACACCACCAAGTCAGCGGAACGCAGTCGATATGATGCCGCCCATGAACTGGGACACTTGGTGTTACATCGCCACGGCGCTCCCAATGGAAAGGAAGCTGAAAGCGAAGCTGATGCCTTCGCTTCAGCATTCTTATTGCCTAGTGCAAGTGTTCTTGCCCATGCTCCGCGATTCGCTACTCTGGATAGCATCATTAAACTTAAGAAAATATGGGCAACCTCCGCTGCCGCTGTTGTCTATCGGCAGCATGCAATCGGAATATTGAGCGATTGGCACTATCGAACTCTCTATGTTGAGATGGCACAGCGTGGTTACTTGACGCACGAACCAGAATCGGCACCGCGCGAAACGTCCCAATTGCTCCCCAAAATATTTTCTTGTCTTTACGAAGAAGGTATTAGCCGGTCAGATGTCGCCAGGGCTTTAACGATCCCTATCTCAAGACTCGATGAATTGATGTTTGGGCTGGTTATGACTGGTATCGAGGGTGGCAAACAACGAACGAGTGGCGCAATGCGATCGCATCACTCCAATCTCAGAGTGATACGGGAAAGACCAAATTAAAAATATTTGGATAAGTATCAGTTTCTCGGAGAAAGACGATGTCACGATTTACGGTCAGAGTAGAACTCCATGAGGTTAACAATATGGAGCCCGACGGAGACGATTACGAGAAACTTCATTTAGCGATGCAGCGGAAGCAATACTTTCGCGTAATTGAGAGTGGCGACCACAAGTGGTATCACCTTCCCCATGCCGAATACACGGTTGCATGGGACGTCGAAGTTGAGTCCGTTCTCGAAGAAGCGAAATCTATTGTGGCCTCAGTTTGGAAACGTTTCGGCGTACTGATCACTCAATCAGCTGGCCGCCAATGGGTTGGGCTCAAGACAGCAACGGATGACGAAGTTGAGGAACTTAGAAATACAGGCGTTTAAAATTTGTATCGAGGAGAACGCACAAGAATGGCCAAAAAGAAAACGATCAGCCGCAGCTCGATAACGGGAAAATTCGTTCCCAAGTCATATGCCGCTAAACATCCGAAGACAACTGAAAATCAGCGGGTAAAGGTGGGCAGGAAGCGCAAGTGAGAAACAGTACCAATGACTTTACGGCCCATATTCGCGCAATAACACTGTCAAAGCATGCCTGAAGTTTGGTGCGCGATTTAGCTTGCAAAAGCGAAGGAAAAACGACAACATGAAGACAGCATTCAGCTGTGAAACTGGAAAGCTCCCGTCCGCCCAGGCGGAACAGGGGAAGAACGGTCTTTGAAAATTCAGCACTCAGTAGTCGCCATTCAGCAAGAAGCATAGTTTGCGACCCTCTGCCGACTGGGATTGGGATTGGGTTTGGGTGGCCCTTGGGTGGCCCAAGGGCCACCCAAGCGCCACCCAAGGGCCATGCGAGGGCCACCCAAGCGTCGATTCGTGTAAGTATCTTTGTTTGCAATGAAAGCGCAGAAATGGCCGGCTGGAGGGTGGAGTAGGCTTCGCCGGTTTAGAATTCGCGACAAAGGCGGCCCGTTCTTTCAGGATGACAAGTTGAGCGCGGCGATTTTATGCCGCTCGACCTACTCATTCGGGTGATCCGGTGATAGGAAAGCCTATTTACCAAAAAGTAAATTTGGCGATCAGACAGACGAGAAAAAAGCAACGCGATTCGAGGGTAGAAACTGGGCTGAAAGAAAGCTTCGACAGGCTATCGACAGTCCTTTCGAATTCCAATCCAGCCTTTGCTTGCAACAAGGCGCCTGAACCCGGGTGGGGTCGGCATGAAAATGTTACTAGAAAGGCAACAAAATCGTTGGAAAAACCTGGGGGTTTTTGCTCGCGACTTGCGCGAATTAGCAATCGTCGCTGGAATCAGGGGAATGGAACATTCAAACCCTTCTTGCCGGCGCAGGTCCGGGATCAAGAATCTCCGGCTCGGTTGATCGTTCTCGGTCATGGCTCATCGCTTCCTTTTCGGGCGCGCTGTTCAATTTGACGCGTGGCAAAGAACACGGCTGCCGTCCATGTGGGGAAAAGATCGAGTCCGGGGACAAGCTCCGCGGCAAAGGTGGGCAGAAAGGCCCAGTGCCATCCCAGCAACTTGATGAGGATAGCGCCCACGATCACGTCCAGCCCGGTATCAAGAGGCGAGAGGCCGCCTTCAGCAAACAGGGGCATGCCCACGATCTGGATCGCATCGGCCAGGATGGCGACGAACCAGGCTTTGCGCTGCTCCGGCGACTTTACCGTCTTGAGGAAATCAAATCTGAAAAAATCCAACATAAAAGTCCCCTGCAAAAAGAATACACAGCCTCGGGCGATTCAGAACGGGATTTTTGGCCCATTCTTTGCAAAAAAGCAAATCTCACCACGGATGAACACGGATTACACGGATTTATAAAATTCAAAATGGTTTTGCTTGACTCCTTTGATCCGTGTAAATCAGTGTTATCCGTGGTAAGGTTTTATCTTTATTTGATGCCCACGAGCGCCATTTGGCGTCCGGTTTTTCCTCTTTCTGCCCGATGAGAGAAGAATTTTCGCGGCTGGCAGACAGTACAGTCCGTGAGCGCCGTAATGTTCGCCGCCGGCACGCCCGCGGCCAGCAGCTGGCGGCGATTGGCCTCGCGCAGATCAAGATGCGCCTTAATACAAGGATCGCCATGGCCGGGCGCGCGCTGATTCATAAACAGCATGGGATACCGCTCCCGCACGGCGTCCGACTCCTGCACATCGTGAAAGAGTTCATCGGCGTAAGCAAACTGGGTTTGAAACGCGTCCTCCACTTCCTCGCCAACTTCCAACGAACATTTCTGGATTCCCGGCCCGATCGCGGCATGAATATCTTCCGGACGCGAGCCGAATTCCAGCCGCATGATGCCGACGCCTTTTTCCACGATGCGCTTCACCGTTCCGCGCCACCCGGCATGAAATGCTCCGACGGCTTTCTTCTTTGTGTCCACCAGCAGGACAGGGAAGCAGTCTGCCGTCAGGATGCCTAGAGCCAGCCGGGGAAGATCAGTGACCAGTCCGTCGCCGACCAAGGGACTTTGTCTAGGTAAAGTCGCCTTGCGCGAGCGAATGACGTGGATGACATCGGAATGAACCTGGCGCAGCGTTACCAGAGGCCACGGCGCAGCCTTGGTTGTGGCGCCGGCCGCCAGCAGCACTTGTTTTCGATTTCGTTCCACGCTGGCGCGGAGATCGTCTTTGGTGAAGCCAACGTTAAGCGTTCGGCCGCCGTAAGTGGTGGTAAAGCCGCCGGGGCGCGTGGAGAATCCATGGACCAGCCACGGAACACGTTTCAAATCAGAGGATTGCAGCAGCTGCAAGCGAGTCGGTTTCCGACTTTTGGCACGCCGCGTTTTTGTAAGAGTTGGCACACACCATTCTAAATCGGTGTTTAAGAATTGCGTCCCGTCCGCTGAGAGCATCGAAAGGTAAGTAGATCAGGCAAGCCACAATCGGAGAAGTTAACCCGTGCCTACATTGACCAGCCCCAAAAGCAAATCGGCAAAGCCGTCCGCGCCGGACCAGAGCGAAATCGCCAGCGCCATGAAGCACTACCGCGCGTTGCGCTGGTTTGCCGTGATCTCAATGCTGGCCATCATTTCCTGGGTGCTGATTGATCTGTTCGGCCCGATCCCGAAGTACCAGCTCAACAATCCTCCGTCGGCCGACTTGAGCTCGCGCGAGTATCTGCAGCAACTGGAAGCGCTGGCCGCGTCGCGCGTTGAACCGCACACTCATATTGAAGCTCTGCCGAATGGGGTCAACTTCTATGAGGCGGAAATCAACGCGATCAAAGCAGCCAGGCAGAGCGTGAATTGGGAAGCTTACATTTTCGCTAAGGGTGAAATTGCCAAACGCATCGTTGACGCCCTGACCGAGCGGGCCCGCGCCGGCGTTGAAGTAAACCTGAACATCGATGCCATTGGCAGCGTCAGTACGCCGAAGAAGTTCTTCAACGATTTGCGCCAGGCCGGAGGGCACGTTGAGTGGTACCATCCGCTCCGCTGGTACAACTGGCCGCGCGCCAACAACCGTACGCATCGCGAACTCATCGTGATTGATGGCAAGGTGGGATTCCTGGGCGGCGCCGGCGTAGCCGACCATTGGTGGCATGGCGCAAAGAAAGACGCGCCGTGGCGCGACACCATGTTCAGGATCACCGGAGACACCGTGCGCTCGCTCCAGAGCACCTTTGTCGAAAACTGGCTGGAGTCTTCCGGGCAAATCCTCATCGGGCCAAAATATTTTGTTTCAGAAGATAATACTGACGGCGCGCAGGCCATGGTCGTGGACAGCAGCCCGTCGCAAGGGGGATCCACGCGGGCGCGCATTCTGTTCCAGACGTTGATTGCTTCGGCACGCAAAGACTTAAAGATCACCACCCCATATTTTCTGCCGGATGAAAGTTTGAGCAAGGAAATCGTCCGGGCAATCCAGGAGCGGCACGTCCACGTGCAGATACTGCTTCCCGGCAAGCACAGCGATCACAGCATGACGCGCAGTTCCAGCCGCGGAACTTACGGGGACCTTCTCCGCGCCGGAGCGGAAATCTATGAATACCAGCCGGCCATGATCCACGCCAAGATCATGATTGTGGACGACCTGTGGTGCGTATTGGGCTCCACCAACATGGACCATCGATCTTTTGGCTGGAATGACGAAGTAAATCTGGCGGTTGTGGATCCTGCGCTCGCAGCAAAGCTGTCTGCTGGCTTTGGTGATGACCTGAAGAAATCTCATCGCGAAACGCTGGAAGAGTGGGAGCACCGCCCCTATTGGGAGCGCGGAATGGAATGGCTGGGCTGGCTCATTGCCCGCGAACAATAACAAGGTTATCCTGCAAACAGCGTTCACCAAACAGCCTTCACCATGAAACAGGAACACCGTTTTCGCGTAGCCACTTACAACACTCACAAATGCCGAGGCATTGATGGGCGCATACGTCCGTCAAGAGTGGCGGAAGTCCTGAACGAACTTTCGGCTGACGTGATTGCTCTGCAGGAAGTAGTGAGCCTCAAGGACGGACGGAAAGATCAGAATCAGGCGCAGTTCCTGGCCGATGCCGCCGGCTACGACTATCGTATTGGAGAGACGCGCAAGCTGCGTGGAGCAATTTACGGCAATGTGATTCTCAGCCGCTTTCCTATGCGCGAAGTCTACGTTTACGATCTGACTGCTTCTCGCCGCGAGGCCCGCGGCTGTATCCGCTGCGATCTGGAAATCGCGCCAGGCAAGATTGTCCACCTCTTCAATGTCCATCTGGGCACAGGATATATGGAGCGCAGAAAGCAGGCCCGGCTACTGATGAGTCGAGAGGTCTTGCTGTCGCCCCAGTTGAAGCACCCGCGGCTGATCATCGGCGATTTCAATGAATGGACGCGCGGCCTGGTTTCCAAGTCGCTGCAGCATTCATTTGAAAGCGTCGATATTCAACTCCATCTGAACCGCAAGCGCACATATCCCGGCGTTCTGCCCATCATGCATCTGGACCACATGTATTTTGATCGCGACCTGGCGCTGGAAGAGTTTCTGCTTCACCGCAGTCGCATGGCCCTGATGGCATCTGACCATCTTCCGCTGGTGGCGGAGTTTTGTCTGGGCGGAAGGTAAGCCACGTTTTGCCGCTAAGGCCGCAAAGGACGCTAAGGAGCTAGGATAGGGGCTGTATTGGGGCAAGAATTCATGTTGCGCGGAGAATTCCGCCATCAAACTTGTTAAAAAAACTGCTTTTTGAATTTCTTTGCGTCCTTCGCGTCCTTTGCGGTAAAACCCATCTGTGGCTAAGCTGACATTTGTCGTGGGAAAAGGCGGTGTAGGGAAAACGACTGTTTCCTGCGCGCTGGCTCTGCACCTGGCGGCGCTTCATCCCCGCCAATCGACGCTGCTTATGTCTACTGACCCGGCGCACTCAGTGGCCGACATGCTGGAAGTCGAAGTCAAAGACAGTCCTATATCTCATGGGCCGCATCGGCTTACCGGCGCCAAGGGCAATCTCTCAGTCTGGCAAATTAACAGCGACCATGAATTCAAGAAATTCCTGGAGAGCAATCGCGAGGGCATTCTCAACATTGTTGAAAATGGGACTTTCTTCAGTCGGGAAGAAATTGCGCCTCTGCTGGATACCACTCTGCCCGGCATGGCAGAGGTTGCGGGGTTGCTGGCCCTCAGGGATATGCTGGAAAGCGGAGAGCACGACCATATCGTGGTCGATACCGCCCCCTTTGGACACACGCTGCGGCTGTTTGAACTGCCAGGCCATTTTCAGCGCTTCCTGAATTTCCTTGAGGTCGCGTCCAGCCGCGACGACCTGCTGGCGCAACGCTTCGGTGGGCGCGCGTCCGCCCCTGCGCACGGCTTTCTCAAGAAGTGGCAAGCCACCGTGAGGCAGGTGAAAGAAGCGTTCAGTTCGGAACAGGCTGAGGTGCTGCTCGTGACCTCGCCCGAAACTTTCTCTTTGAATGAAGCAGTGCGTTGCGTGGACGCGCTGAAAGAGTCGGCGCCGGAAATGCGTTTGGGTGGAATTGTTTTAAACCGCGCAGTGATGGTCGCGAAAGACTGTACGCGCTGTCGCGCCCGTGCTCTTCAGGGAAAAAAGGCGGTCCAATTTTTAAAACAAAAATTCCCGCGTGTGCCCAGACTGCTCGGTCCCGATCCCGGGAACCCATTGCTCGGCGCCCGGCAGTTGCAACGCTTTGGTGATATGGTGTTCGCCGAAGGGCGCGCAAACCTTGTCGCGCCGCCACCCAAATTACCCAGGCGAAAATTGAAGTTCGCAAAAACGAAGTGGCCGGATGCGGAAACCCGACTCTCATTCACGCTGGGCAAAGGCGGCGTGGGCAAAACCACGGTTACTGCGGCGCTGGCTTTTCACTCCCGGTCCCTGCACAGGGATGTTCATGTAACCGTTTGTTCCACTGACCCTGCGCCCTCGCTCGACGACATCTTCCAGAAGAAGATCGGCGATCAGATGGTACATGTTCTTGGCGACACTGGCCTCGGCGCCATGGAAATGGACGCGGTGTTTGAGTTTCGCCGCTGGGCGGCCCGTATCAAAAATCAGCTTTCTTCAGGCGCCAGCATGGAATCGGGTGGACTGCACGTTGATCTCACCTTTGAAAAAGAGGTTTTCGCAGCGCTGATGGACGTTGTTCCCCCCGGCGTGGATGAAGTCTTTGCCATCTTTCGCATTCTTGACCTGCTGGAGGCAAAACAGGGAAGCGTATTCATTGACATGGCCCCCACGGGCCACGCGCTGGAATTACTTCGCATGCCAGACAGGATTCTTCTGTGGTCTCGCCTTTTATTGAAAAGCCTGGCTGCGCACCGTACACTAGCCCTCGCACAGGATGTTGCTGTAGAACTGGCCGGTCTGGCGCAGCGCGTGCGCAGATTGCTGGAGATGATGCGTGACCCACAGCAAAGCCGCGCCTGGGCCGTGATGCTGCCGGAACCCGTGCCTGATCGGCAGACGCAACGCCTTCTGGCGGCCATGAAAGAACTGGGCATTGCAGTGGATTCTTTGTTCGTGAACCGCGTCCTGCTCGGACCTGATTCTAGCTGTAAGCAATGCCAGCGCGCGCAAAAGTGGCAGCATGCTACATTGCAGTCGCTGCAACAGAAATACGGCGAACATCGTTTGTACCTGGTGCGGGATTTTCCCACGGAGATTGCGGGCGCGGCAAAGCTGAAAAAATTCACCGGCGAGCTATGGCAAATCCAAACCGAAAAATAGCGGGCACAGGGGCACTGTATCTTTACGGGATATCGCAGCATCCCGGTGGAGCCGCGGCGAAGAAGCCAGCCCCAAAACTCGGTCAAAAACTTACAAGGATCGGCAGCGCTGGGATTGACGGAGTGCATGCCGTCCATTCCTTCGTTTGTGGAGAGTTTGTTTGCTGGGTATGTGAAGTGGATCAGGCCGGCTTTGCTGACGCCATAGAGCGCAACATGGAAAACCTCGAGTGGCTGGCGCTTCACGGCGTGCGCCATCAGCAGGTCGTGGGTGAGGTGGCGGAGCATATGACGATTGTTCCGGCCCGCTTTGGAACTATATTTTCCGGTGAACTTGCTCTGGTGAAGGATGTGCAGAGCAGAAAAGCTGCGCTCAAGAAGGTTTTCGCCCGCGTCAGCGGTGGCGATGAGTGGGGTGTAAAGGTTTTTGCGGAGCGGCAGGTCGCGCCGGTCGTCGTAGCCGAAGCCCGGACTGGCAAAGAGTATTTGCAGCAAAAAGCGGCGCGATTGCAGAAGCGTCCCGAACGCAACGACCATGAGCTAAAAGAGCTGGCAACGGCGCTGTCCAAGATCGCCACTGATTCCGCCCCCAGTGGCAAGGTAAGCGGAGCGCAACCCAGCCTGCTTTGGCAGGCGACGTTTTTGGTGCCGCGCGGCAAACGCAGGCAGTGGGACCAGGTGCTGAAGAATTTTGTTGAGAGGTGGGAAGGGCAGCGGCGCATCGAAGTAAATGGGCCATGGCCGCCGTACTCGTTTGTCTCTGATGCCGAATGATTTCGAAACCGTAGGAGTACTGGGAGGCGGAGAAGATGAAGTCTCTCTTCTCGAAATCCTTGACCATGTCCTGAATTCCGGCGTGGTGATCCATGGATCGCTGGTGATCTCGCTGGCCGGCGTTGACCTGGTGTACCTGGGGCTGAACGTAGTGCTGACGTCCGTCGAGACGGCGCTGAGCAATTTGCAGATAGAGGAGAAGCGGAGGCGGAAGTGACCCGCATTCTGGCATATTGCGGCTTCCGCCACGCACCCGAGCTTGCCCTGCCTGCGGTGGGTGTCAACGCCATGCCGGTGCAGTTGGCGTCTTACGGTGAGCTGGGCTTGCTATGGTCGGAAGTAGAATGGCCATTTGAGTCCACGCGAATGCAGAAGAGTGCCGTCGAATTTCACGGAGTCGTGCATCAGGTTTTCAATCAAGCTGCTGTGATTCCTTTCCGCCTGCTGTCCGTTTTTGAGGACCAGCAGGCTTTTACGGCGTTTGCCGCTGAGAAGAAAGAGCTTTTTCTGGAAGATCTGGAACGGCTAAAGAACTTTGTGCAGATGGAGTGCGTGCTCTATCCTGCGCCTTCGCGGCCGGACGTGGACAGAAGTTCCGGCAAGGCATATCTGGAACAGAAAGCTGTAGCGATGCGCTCTTCCGAAGGATTTGCACAATCGATGCGAGACGCGGTGGCACATTTGAGCCGGGAAGTCCGCGTGCGTGAAGCAAAAAACGGGACCCGAATCTTTGTGCTGGTTGAAAGAGGACGCGAGAATGACTTTCGCCAGGCAGTGAGTGCGGTTGCCATTCCGGAGCACCTCTCCCGGCGCATGAGCGGGCCGTGGCCGGCAGCAGAATTTCTGAGTGAGCAGCTTAAAATGCCTCAGATTAACGGGGCTGCCGAAGCGAAATGACGGACTTGCGTAAGATCACACCGAAAGAGATCGCGGCAGCGGTTTCTGATATGAACCGCGAGCTGAAGGCCGTGGGCGAAGGCGCCATTGACCGGATTGACTGTTCGCCGGAAAACATTGAGCAGGGGCTGGCGCGGCTGGTGCTCAGCTTGATTGAGCTGCTGCGGCGTCTTCTGGAACGGCAGGCCATCCGCCGCATGGAGGGTGGATCGTTAGGCGACGCGAAGGTCGAGGAGATGGGGCAGGCGCTGATGCGCCTGGAGGCCAAAGTTAATGAGTTGGCGGGGGCTTTTGGATTGAAGCCCGAAGATTTGAACCTTGAACTGGGGCCTCTGGGAAATCTTCTGGATAAGTAAACGTGGTTGCCGCCGCTCGAAAAATGCGTCGTAACAAGATACGTTGAGGAGCAGCCAACCCTTTTTCGAGTGGGTTTGCATCTTAAAAACACGCACTGGGCTCCCCCTTCCGGATTGATCACTCTGGCTAAGCGTTAAAAGTTGGCAAAGGTTGACAGTTTGTAGCAGGCTGGTTAGGATGCGGTGACATGAGTCGCGTGGATTCTTACTGTTCCCAGCGATCTCTTCTGTGTTTTCCTGAATATTATGCAAAGAGTTCCTACGGTTTCCGGAACAGCAAACCTGCTGGATATCCTTGATCGGGTCCTTGACAAAGGACTTGTGGTCGCAGGTGACATTCGCGTATCGCTTGCGAACGTGGAATTACTTACGATCCGAATTCGTTTGCTCATTTGTTCTGTGGATAAGGCTGAGGCCATAGGTCTCAACTGGTGGAAGTATGATCCCAATCTTACAGCTCCAATTCCTGAGAATGTGGTACGGCGGACCCGTTTACCCGGCGCGCCACCGGCGTCCCAGACGCCGGGCCGAAAAAAGTCCGCTGTCCGTGCAAAGCGCGTAAAGTGAGCCGATTGATATTAAGAAGGAGGCCCTCGAATGGCCGTTGAAAGAGTTTCCGGCGGATCAAGCTTAATTGATGTTCTCGATAGAATTCTCGATAAGGGCATCGTCATTGATGCCTGGGTCCGCATTTCGCTGGTCGGCATTGACTTGATCACGGTAGAAGCCCGCGTTGTGGTCGCGTCCATTGATACCTACCTCAGGTACGCCGACGCTGTCGGTCTCACGGGCCTGGTTTCCCGCCCGACTCTGGGTGAAGGCCCCGCTGAAGGTGGAGAAGGAGAACTGGTTGAGGTCAGGCCACGCAAACCCCGCCGGCGGCGGTAAGGCCAGGATTTGGGGTCACGCATGGCTACGGCCGAAATCCGGTTGCAACCGGCTCGTATGAACGGACGGCGTACAGCGCAGCCTCGTCGTCCCGCGGTCCTTCGTCTGTTTCAGGCAGAGCGCTCGGAAGAAATTTTCCCGCTGTTGCTGGAAGAGATTATTGCCCTCGGCAATCCGCGCGCGCTCGTCGTCGACGTGAATCTTGACAGTGGTGAGGTGACCCCCGCGGCTGCGCTAAAGTGGCCCCGCGCGCAAATGGATAAGTTCACCAGCGCGCTTTGGATGCAAGACCATCCCCTTACCGCCGTGCTGCATGCCGCGCAGCCTGTGGTGCTCAACAAAAGCAGTCTTCATAATCGGCCCATTTACGTTCATCCCATCCTTTATTCCAACCGCAATCTCTGCTGGGAGGCCGATCGCATTCGCACTTCCAGCTGTCTCGCGGTCCAGAATTCGCGCCGGGAAAAACGCGTCCGCCTGGAAGACCAGGTCTGCTCCACATGCGAGATGCGCGCCTACGCCGCGGCCGTAGTGGTGGAACTGCCGAAGAATCACACCGAGCAGACTGTTGCCGAATTAAGCGAACTGATAGATCTCGCCAACAGGTATCTCTCGCGGTTGTTCAAGGTAGAGCATTATTACAACCGCATGCGCGATATGGAGATCACCATCGCGCAAATGGGAACCGTGATGCAGAGCATGGCCGATCCGGTCATCCTCACTGACACTCAGCATCGCGTGATCATGCAGAATAAGGCTGCCGAGCGCTTCTTCCGCGTGCCGGAGGAAATGACAGAAGGCCTGGTGCGGGCGGTGGAGTTCAATAACTTACTCTTCTCCGCGGCGCTGTCTTCCATGCTGGTTTCCGGCAGCGATTCTCATCGCGACCTGACGCTGGTGGATGCGATTGAAGGCGAGGAGATGCTCTTTGAAGCTGTCTCCGCTCCCACGTATGGTCCTGACGGCATTCAGCTTGGCACCGTGACCGTGATGCGTGACGTGACCGATCTGCGCCGGGCTGACCAGGAACTGCGTCTTAATTACGAGAGGCTGAGCGACGCCGAAGAGGTGGTGCGGCAGGACCGCGACCGGCTGAACCTGATTATCGAAAACGTGGGCGACCCCATCGTAGTCTGCGACGGCAAGGCGAAAATCGTTCTGGTAGACCCGCTGGCCCAGGAATTGTTCGGCATGGAAATTGACGTGGTGCGTGACACGGTCCAGTTTCAAAACCAGACCAAGCTCACGGCCTTCATTGATGCCTTCACTTCTTCTTTTTCCGATCGGGAAACGGCTCCCCTTCGTTTGTACAATCCCACGCTCCGGCAGGAAATTGACTACGATGCCCGCTCCGGTAAGATCTTCGGCGAGCGCGGCCAGGTTGCGTATACCGTTACAGTGCTGCGCGATCTCACGGCCCTGCGCAAGGTGGAGCAACTCAAGGTAGAGCGGCGCATGCTGGAAATTGAAAAGTTTGCCGCCACCGGCAGGCTGGCCGCCACCATTGCTCATGAGGTGAACAACCCCATGGAGGCCATCAAGAACGCGATCTACCTGCTGGCCAGCGCCATTCCGGAAAATGCGGCGCCGGTGTACAACATTTTGAAATCGGAAACCGAACGCGTTGCGCGCATCGTGCGCCAGATGCTTGGCCTCTATCGCAATACGGAGCAGGTCAAGCCGGTCAACGTCAACACCATCATTGAAGACACGCTGCTGCTGCTGAACCGGCAACTTCAGCGGGCCAACGTGGAAGTGCAGACCCAGTTGGAAGTGTTGCCCGATGCCGTCATCGCGGCCGACCAGATTCGCCAGGTCCTCTCCAACCTGGTAATTAACGCCAGGGATGCCATGCCCCACGGTGGCAAGCTACGCATCAGGAGCCGCCATATTCCCGGGTATGACGATCTGCACGGGTGGGTGCGAATTTTGATCGCCGATACCGGCTCTGGAATTCCCGCGGAAATGATTCGCTCCATCTTTGAGCCCTTTGTCACCACCAAGGGCGAAAGAGGCACAGGCCTGGGGCTTTGGATTGTCAAAGGTATTATCCAGAACCATGCCGGCAAGCTTTCCGTAAAGAGCAGGATTGGGCGCGGCACGACTTTCAAGATTGATTTGCCAGTCGTAAAATTGTGAGTGCTGACCAAAAATACCGCGTGCTGGTGGTAGACGACGAAGCGGCCGTCCTGCTGACCTATCGTCTTATTCTTGAACGGCAGGGCTATGAAGTTGTGGCTTGCGGTACCTCTGCGGCTGCGATTGCCGCCGTGGAAACCCAGCAGTTTGATGTGGTTTTATGCGATTATTCACTGGAAGAGCAGCATACGGGGTTTGAAGTAATTTCAGCGGCAAGAAAGCTTGATTCCGGGATTCCCGCAGCCCTGCTTACCGGGTATGCCACCAAGGAAACCGCTGATGAAGCGACCAGCCGCGGCATTGGCGTAATGTTCAAGCCGATTGAGATTGAAGAGTTTCTGGCGACAACCTCCAACATGTTGAGGAGAAACAATGAGTCCTAGCAAGAAGGCAGGGAAGAAGATAACCGCGGTTCGCAAAGCGGCGACTAAGGCTGAACCGGCCACAGCGGTGCTGGATCTTGTGCCTGCACCGGCAAACCTGAAGGTTGAGCCCAGGAGCGGACAGCAGCAGGAAGGCCGTTACGTCTATGGCGTGATTGAATCACGCGCCCCGGTCGGCTTCGGCCGCAGCAGCATCGGCGGCGTGAATGAAGATGTGTACACCGTGCATTACGGCGATATCGCCGCCGTGGTCAGCCGCACGCCCGTCTTTATCTTCGACCCCACCCGTGACAACGCACTGGCCCATGAGCACGTAATCGAATCAGTGATGAAGAACTACACCATCATTCCCATGAGTTTCGGCACGGTATTCCGCACGGACGACGATATTCGCGAAGTACTCAAAAGCATTTACTCATCGCTGAAAGACGTTCTCAAGCAGATGACCGGCAAGCTTGAGTTCGGATTGAAAGTTACCTGGGATCGCGACCGCATTATTGAAGAGTTGCAGCGCGAGCACGACGAGATCCACCGCTTCCACCAGGAACTTACGCGCAAGCACCTGCAGTCGACCTATTTCGCCCGTATGCAGCTCGGCCGCATGATCGATAAGGCTTTGGCGGAACTGGCCGCCAACTACGTCCGTGAAATTTACGATGGCCTGCGCGCTGTTTGTGTGGCTTCGCGGGACAACAAGCCTATCGGCGACAAAATGATCATGAACGCCGCCTTCTTGATTCAGAAAGCACGTGAGACCGAGTTCGACGCGGCCGTGAACCGCGTCGCCCAGAAGTTTGGCGACCGCCTGAATTTCAAATACACGGGGCCCTGGCCGCCGTACAATTTTGTCAATATCCGCCTGAAATTGGAGCGCGGCGGACAAGGCTAGAGCTAAAAGAGCGGCCCTTTAGAGGGCCGCGAAGACCGAGACGCCCCGTGAAGGGGCCACGCACAGGAGGGGGCCAAATGCTTCTCATCGACGACCTGCTTTTCGCGCCCTTCGCCGGCTGGAATTTCCTGATGCGAACGCTTATGAAGATGGCTGAAGAGCAGTGGACAGATGACGCTCCTCTCAAAGAACAACTGCTTCACCTGCAGGTTGAACTTGAGGATGGCTCCCTTACTGAAGAGCAATACGTTGTAGCCGAAGCCGCCATCATGCGCGAGATACGTGAAGTGCAACGCCGCAAGATCGAGCTTGCCGGCGGCGACCCTGACGCTTTAGCGGGCGGCATCTCCAGCTCCTCCCTCCAGGAAGGCTCCGGCGCTTCTATCACCTGGAATCCCGACGAGAGTAACGAAGAATAGCCAGGCCGGCCAAATGAATTTCTCTATCCCCTCAGCGCGCCTGCCGCATGCATGTTATTGGGCCCTCTATCCGTCGCTTGTTCCTATCCAAAAAGGTGAAAACAAAAAAATGGGCCGGCATTGCTGCCGGCCCATTGGTTAAGGTTGTTTCAGTTAGAAGCTGAACCGTGCTCCGAATTCGCCAGTAAACGCACGCGGCAGCAAGCTGCTGGTGGGGTTAATGAAACCGAGCGGGTGTCCAAAACTCGAAAGCCCGGTAGTGCCATCGAAGTTATTGCCGTAATTGGCGTGGTTCGTAAGGTTGAAAGCCTGGAACATGAGTTGCAGGTTGCGGTGTTCGCCCATTTTGATGTTCTTCGCCACACGCGCATCCATGTTAAAGAACGGATCGCCACGCAGGTTAAAGATGGGGTTTAAGCCACAGGTTCTGCTGTAGTAGCCCTGTTCCGTGCAGCCCGGAGCCAGGAGTGCGCCTGCCGCGCTGCCCCCGCCAAGGCTCAACTGGTTGCCCTGCGCGATCTGATTGTACGGCCGCGCCGATCCTGCCTGCAGAATGGGGGAGAAATCAATGCCCCAGGGCAGGTGTGTGGTCGCCGCGAGCGTGAGATGGTGCCGCTCGTCGTTGAACGCCGGACCAAAGTCTTCCGGAGCGAGCGGGCGGGCGGGGTCGCGTGGATAGTTACGGAATGAGGTGCCATCTACGTCATAACCCACCGCGCGCGCCAGGGTGTAATTCAACGTCAGGTCCATTTTGTGGAAGCCACGCTGACGGAAGCTCAGATTCAGGCCATCGTAGCGTGAACGCCCGCCAGACGTCTCGTCGCGAACGCTGCTCAGCACCGGCACGCCTGCCGCGTTGAATGCGGCAGTCAATGGGTGGAAGAAGCCGAGCGAGATATTTGAAGGATCGATAGGAGTATTCGCATCGACATTGATGGTCTTGTTTTCATGCAAGCTGAGGACGTGAACATACTCGGCTTCAAAAACTGACTTGCTGTTGATCGCCCAGGTATAACCACCGTTAAACTCTTCCGTTACCGGGGTGCGATAGTTAGGATCCATAAGGCGGCCAATGGAGCCGTCGGTCAGCGCCGCTTGAGGAGCCGGAATCGTTGGCAATGGGCTTCCCACGTGCCATTGGGCAAGGGTAAGGCCAGTGCCCGGCACCACATCGGTGGCGCCATTGAGTGAGAATGCTGTCTGGAAGATCGTCGGGTTGGCCTGCTGTTCCATGAACAACGGAATGTTCTGGAAGGTGTTGTCATAGTACATGCCGAAGCCGGCGCGCACAATGTGGTTTCCATGTCCGTTCAGGTCATAAGCCAGGCCGATGCGCGGGCTGAATCCTTTGCTGTAATCAGTCGCCTTCTTTGCCACCAGAGTTGCCGCCAGCGGGCTGAACTGCGCTGCTGCCTGAAGTTCCTGGAACGTACGGCTTTGAGCAATGTCAGATCCGCCGATGAAGTCGAAGTCCTTATCGTAGCGGAGGCCAAGATTCACGGTCAGGCGCTGGGTCATCTTCCAATCGTCCTGGAAATACAACCCAAGCTGCTTCGCGTCTCTAATGATGAACGTGGGATCGCCCACGGCGATGCTCATGCCGCTGCCGTTCGCGTTGCCGCCAACCAGCAGGCCGGGAGTGTTAAAGCCCTGTGGCAACGCCAGAATCGCGCTGGGCAACTGGTTGAAATCGAATTCCAGCGTCGGGTTGAATTCAAAGAAGCCGCCCATGAACGGAGTCCAGATGTAGTCAACGCCGGTCTTGAAGGTGTGCCTGCCAATGGTCTTGGCGATGTCGTCCTTGAACTGGTATTTGCGCTGGATTGAATTTTGCGGAACGTTGGTGTTGGTGCCGAACTCGATGCCGGTTGGGAACGTGAAGAGCGGCGTGCGCCCGGTGCTGTCAATCAGGTTGTTCCAGTATTGGAAGCCAGCCGTGAATTGGTTAATCAACGTGGGACTCAAGGTAGAGTTCACGGTCAAATTGGCAACCTGCAGGTGATTCTTCGTGAAGTTCCCTTCCGTCAAATCAAAGAGACCGTTGCTCTGGTCGTTCAGGCTGTTGTTGGCTTGTGTGGATACCGACAGATAGGCGGAGTTATTGGAATTGAAAATGTAGTCAAGGCGTCCGTTGAGACGGTTTTCAAAGAACGGCGTTGGAATGGTGGCAGCCGGCTGCGCACCCAGGCTGGTTAACAGTGACAACTCCGAAAAAGCCTGGCCGGATTCGGCAATCGCTGTGTGCTCACGCTGGCGCTCCATCGCGAAGAAGGCGAACAACTTGTCCTTCTTGATCGGCCCGCCTATTGAGCCGCCAAACCATTGCCGCGAGTACGGCGGATTGGAGGGACTGGTGGTGCCATCACCATTCGCGACCTTTTGGTCAGCATTGAAGGCTTGCTCGCGGAAGAAGCCAAAAGCAGAACCATGGAAATTGTTGGAGCCTGATTTGGTGATTACGTTGATGGCAGCGCCGGCCGAGCGGCCATTTACGGCCGAAAAGCGTTGAGTAGAAATCTGGAATTCCTGCACGGCTTCGGCGGGAAGCTGCATCACTGGTCCGCCCACGGTGTTGTCTTTGTTATCTACACCATTCACGGTCACGTTGATGTTGCGGCCACCTTCGCCGTTCACTGACAAAATGGCATAGCGGTTTTTCGTGGGATCGTACGAGTCTGCCGCTTTCACGCCAGGGGCAAGATAAGCCAAGTCGGCGATGTCGCGGCCAATCAGCGGTAGGTCCGTGATCTGTTCCGGCGTGATGTTGGTGCTTACGTCGGTCTTGGTCTGGTCAACCAGGGGAGCAGCGCCGGTAACTTCAACTGTTTCACTTACTCCACCAGGCGAGAGGCTGAAGTTTTGCGTCGCGGTTCTTCCAACCAGCAACTCCACGTCTTTTGCCTCAACTGTTGAAAATCCCGGAGCAGTGGCCTTAATCGAATATATTCCCGCGGACAATGAGTCGAAGCGATATCCGCCCGTGTCATTCGTGGTAGTGGTCTTCGTGGCGCCGGTCTGTTTGTTAGTGAGCGTAACTTGGGCTTTGTTTCCGATTACAGCCTGCGATTTATCGGTGATCGTACCCTGAAGGCTGGCGTTTGCGGTGGCTTGGCCAAACAGGTTTGCGGTGCTGAGCAGGACTAAGCAGCTCATGACGGCAATACATAGCCATCTTTTGCTATTCATTCTCATCTCTCCTTGGAAGTTAGGGGTTACGGCACTTTCTTTCGAGTGCCTGTCTAATAAATTTTTAAAGAGCTTTGCTTTGCTTAACAATTAAGCACGACTATGACCAAAACGTTCCATGTGCCCATTGCGTTATCGATGCACTCGTCCCACTCGTCTCCAAAGTTGCCACGACCATCGGATAGTTAGAAGAGCAGCCTATGACCGGTTTAGAAACAATAGACGGGATTGAAATTTATATGGCTTTCATTAAGAATTCTCGCCCTAATGATCTTCTAATCTCTGCCGGATGTTTCCGTATTTCGCGATTTGCACCACTCCAGCAGCCGCTCATTTCGGCCCTGGATTCCAATTATTGTATTGAGGTATATGGTTTTCCATGTCTGAAATTTTTGATGTTAGGCTGTTTGGTGCAGGGAACCCTAAATGGCCATTCTGCGAATGCTGGTCCGGGGCTCACAGTATGCCTTTTTGCCGCGTCCATTCGCTCCAGTTAGCAATTCCCATTAGGGGTTTTGGCGCCCCGTAAAGCATTGCCAGGAACTCCAGCAGGTTTCCATCAGGATCATGAAAGTAGAGCGATGCGGCAGGCATCCACGCCAGCACTACCGGCTTGCCAACTCCAGACCCAGCGATTCACCCTAAAAAGCCATTGAACGGGGCAAATCGCTGACTGTGAGGTGGTTCTCAAACAGATCGTGAATGGGAATCACGGGCGCAGACTCCAATGCACTCGAAAACTAAAGCACAAAAGGGTATTATTTTCTTAGCCATGACCACAAGCGTTTCCATCCCAGCCCGGCACGGGTTTCAGACAGATGATCCAACTCTCCAGCCCATTGCCGACAAGGTCTTTGTCCGTGAACGCCTGAATCTTAACGACGCTGTCACGCTTTACCGCTCGCCGGATATTCTTGCCATTGGCTGGCTGGCAAACCATGTACGTGAGCGGCTGCATGGCAATGTGGCCTATTTCAACGTGAATCGGCACATCAATCCCACCAATGTCTGCGTGGCCGCATGCCGTCTCTGTGCCTTTGGACGCCGCAAAGACGCTCCTGGCGCTTACACTATGGCCCTGGAAGAGGCTTTCCAGACCGCAGCTTCGGGCTATTCTGAGGCCATCACGGAGTTTCATATTGTTGGCGGCCTGCATCCCGATCTGCCGTTTCAGTATTATCTGGACCTGATTTCCGGCTTGAAAGCGCGATTCCCGCAGGTGCATCTAAAAGCCCTGACGATGGTTGAGATCGCCTTCCTGGCCAAGCGCGCCAAGCTCTCCATTGAAGAAACACTGCGCCAGCTCAAGACTGCCGGTCTGGACTCACTGCCCGGCGGCGGCGCTGAGATATTCAATGAGCGCGTCCGGCGCGTGATTTGCGATCACAAGATTGACGGCGGCCAATGGCTTGATACCGCCCGTACAGCCCACAAAATTGGCCTGAAATCGAACGCCACCATGCTGTATGGCCACATCGAAAATGAGGAAGACCGCGCCGACCATCTCATCCGCCTGCGCACGCTGCAGGACGAAACCCACGGTTTCCAGACATTTATTCCGCTGGCCTTCCATCCGGCCAACACTCCCTTGGCGCATCTGTTCGTGACCACGGGAATGCTGGATCTCAAGCAAATTGCCATTGGCCGCCTTGTACTCGATAATTTCCCGCACATTAAGGCGTACTGGCAGATGCTCTCGCCCAAAATCGCGCAGATATCACTTCGCTTTGGCGCGGACGATGTTGACGGCACGGTGGTAGAAGAAAAAATTTACCACGATGCTGGCGCCACCACTCCGCAGGGCATGGTCCGCAAGGAATTGGAGCGCCTGATCCGCGAAGCCGGCCGCGAACCCGTCGAGCGCGACACCATGTATCGTCCGGTGACGAGGACGGAGACGGCGTTCACAATTTCGGTGTAAAAAGACCAGCCGCGAATTTCGCGAATCAACACGAATAAAAGATTGAACTGAATGAATTCGCGTGTCCGTGTTTTTCCCAGCCCAACTTCTTAAATCCGCGTTCATCCGCGAGAATCCGCGGTAAGCCCCTTTTCTGATCAGTGTTATCAGTGCAAATCAGTGGTTAGTTATTTCTCAAAGACCCTCTTAAATATCTTGTCCACGTTCCTCAACTGCCGTTCGATGGAAAAGGCCTGCTCAATCTGCTTGGCTGGAACGCGCGACGTGATCTCCGCATCGTTCATCACCAGCTCACGGAAGTTCAAATCTTCTTTCCACGCGCGCATGGCGTGCTTCTGCACCAGACGGTAAGCGTCTTCACGCGCCATGCCATGCTCCGAGAGATCAAGCAACAGCTGTCCGCTGAACACCAGACCGCCGGTGGACTCAAGATTCTTGAGCATGCGGTTGGGATAGACCATCAGCGTATCGATCAGATGAATCGTCTTCGTGAGCAGGTAGTCGACCAGAATCGTTGAATCCGGCAAAATCACGCGTTCTACCGAGGAATGCGAGATATCGCGCTCATGCCACAGACGCGACATTTTCAAATGCCGCCTGGGCATTGGCCCTCACCACGCGCGCCAGCCCGCTGATCTGTTCGCAGGTAATCGGGTTGCGCTTGTGCGGCATCGCCGAAGACCCCTTTTGCTTTTCGCTGAAATATTCTTCGGCCTCGCGAACCTCGGTCCGTTGCAGATGCCGGATCTCCGTGGCGATCTTGTCCAGCGTGGAAGCAATTGTCGCCAGCGTGGCCACGTAATAAGCGTGGCGGTCGCGCTGGATCACCTGCGTTGAGATTGGCGCAGCCTCCAGTCCCAGCCGTTGGCAAATCTTCTCTTCAAACTCCGGTTCCAGATGAGCAAATGTTCCCACCGCGCCGGAGAGTTTGCCTACACGCATCTCTTCCGCGGTGCGCTGGAAGCGCTCGATATTGCGAACCGTTTCGGCGTACCAGTTGGCCAGTTTCAATCCGAACGTTGTCGGCTCGGCATGGATGCCGTGCGTGCGTCCAATCGTGGGCGTGTGCTCAAACTCATGCGCGCGCCGGGCAAGGACCTGCTTTAACTGCTCGAGGTCCTGCGCGATGATCCGCGAAGCCTCTTTGATCTGGAGCGCCTGGGCCGTATCAACCACGTCATTCGACGTAAGACCGTAATGCAGCCAGCGTGCTTCCGGGCCAACTTTTTCCGCCACCGCCGTGGTAAAGGCAATCACGTCATGCCTTACTTCGGCTTCAATTTCGTGAATACGTTTCAAATCAAAGTCGCCGCGTTCGGCAATGGCCCGCGCGGCGTTCTCCGGGACAATCCCGGCATCGGCAAGCGTGAGGCTGGCGGCAGCTTCTACCTTGAGCCAGCAGCGGAATCTATTTTCATCACTCCAGATTTGGCCCATTTCCGGGCGGGTATAGCGTGGAATCAAAGGTTTTTCCCTCGAAAGGATAGGCAGAGTAACTGCTTCTCGATAATAAACGCTGCTGGCCTCTTGTCGCCAACATGGCCCCCACTAGAAATCGTCAATGAATGGCTCTCGATCACTCAACTACTATCAACCGTAAGACTTACAGGTTCTTTACAGATGTTGACATTTGTTTACAATCGATCAGGAAGTCAAACAAGCCAGGAGAAAAGGGCCTTCCTTCGGCTTTAGTGTCCGATGAAAGGCCCAGGCTCGAATCTAGCAGAATGTTGTTATTATGTCGCGGAGCGATATAAAATGTCAAAGGGAAAAAATGTTCGGCCGTTGAGTGAACCGGAGTATCTGGCGCTGGGGGAGTTCCGTTACCAGCTGCGCCGGTTTCTCCGGAACATGGAAGAGGCCAATCGGCTTTTGGGGGCGAATCCCCAACAATATCAACTGGTTCTGGCAATTAAAGGTTTGCCTCATAATTTGGCGCCCACCATCAGCCACCTGGCTGAGAGGATGCAGCTGAACCACAACAGCATGGTTGAGCTCGTGGACCGTTGCGAGCAGCATAATTTGCTTCGCCGGACGCGCTCTGGCACTGATCGGCGGCAGGTAACGCTGTCCATTCTGCCGGAAGGCGAAGCGCTGCTGCGCAAGCTCGGCGTTGCCGCCCGGCAGGAACTGCGTGATACAGGGCCGATGCTGGTGGAGGCAATCCTTCGGCTGACGGGGGATAGCAGAGCCGCCAAAGAATCGAAAGCAGATTCACGGCCGCGAACAGGAGGAAATAAAAAAGCGGGACCATGAAAGAACCTACTCAGGTCAGGCCACCCACCGCGGAAAATCCGCACATTGCTCCAGCCGGAACGCTTGGAGATTTCACGACCACCTGGCGTGTTTTACCCATCACCGGGCTCGCCCTGGTGCTCGGCGTAGTTTCAGCCTATGTCGCTGTCGGTCTTCTCAAGCTCATTAATTTTTTTACTAATCTGTTCTTCTTCCAGCGGCTAAGCTCCGCGCCGGCTTCGCCCGGTGATGCTCATTTGGGCATGTGGGTAGTTGCCGTGCCGGTGATCGGCGGCCTCTTGGTGGGGCTGATTGCACGCTTTGGTTCCGATAAGATACGCGGTCACGGAATCCCTGAAGCCATTGAAGCCATCCTTTTGCGCGGGGCCAAGGTAGAGCCAAGGTTGGCTATCCTGAAGCCTGTTTCCACCGCCATCGCCATCGGGTCGGGTGGCCCATTCGGCGCGGAAGGCCCCATCATCATGACAGGTGGCGCTTTCGGTTCTCTAATTGCCCAGTTCTTCCACCTCACCTCCGCTGAGCGCAAGACCTTGCTGGTGGCCGGCGCTGCGGCCGGTATGTCCGCGACGTTTGCCGCGCCATTTGCTTCCATCCTGCTTGCCATTGAGTTGCTGCTTTTTGAATGGAAGCCGCGCAGCTTTATTCCCGTAGCTCTTGCGAGTGTCACCGCCGAAGCAGCCCGAGTTCACCTGCTTGGCGCTGGACCAGTATTCCCGGTGCCACCACATGACGTGGTATTCAGCCCATTGATTCTTGTTGGCTGCCTGCTTGCAGGGCTGCTGAGCGGGGGACTCTCCGCGCTGCTCACGCAGTTCGTCTATGCCGTCGAAGATGCCTTTGCACATCTTAAGAAAATCCACTGGATGTGGTGGCCTGCGATTGGAAGTTTAGCGGTGGGTTTAGGCGGCTTGATTTTCCCCCGCGCCCTGGGCGTCGGGTATGACGTGATTCAACAACTTCTCCAGGGCAATGCCACAATTCAGTTGATCGTGGGTGTCCTGGTGGTCAAGTGCCTGATCTGGAGCATATCTCTGGGGTCAGGAACGTCCGGTGGCGTACTTGCTCCATTGCTGATGATGGGCGGCGCTCTAGGCGCAGTGGACGCGCTGTTTCTTCCTCATCAGGGACCAGGCTTCTGGCCCTTGATCAGCATGGGGGCCATGCTGGCTGGGACGATGCGCTCACCGCTCACCGGCGTGATTTTTGCGTTTGAGCTTACCGGCGACTATCACTCTATCCTGCCTTTGTTGATCGCATGCGTCAGCGCGCATGCCTTCACGGTACTTACCATGTCCCGCTCGATACTCACGGAAAAGATCAGCCGGCGCGGCCATCATCTTTCCCGCGAGTATGTAGTTGATCCTCTGGAAGCGCTTGCCGTCGAAGATGTGATGCGGATGAACATCACCGCTTTTCCAGCGGAAAGCACTATCTCCGAGCTGGAAACCGCGCTGGCCCACAATGATCATCCCCGCGGCCAGCGGGTCTATCCAGTCATTGACGGCAACCAGCATTTGATAGGCATGATGACTCGATATGATCTTCTGAATGCTCTCGCAAGTCAGCGCAACGGCGGAAGCCACAACGTTCAACTCTCTGAGGTGATAGCTAAAGCACCAGTAGTGGCATATCCGGAAGAACCTTTGCGCATAGTTGTCAATCGCATGGCGGCAACCGGGCTCACACGCTTTCCCGTCGTGACGCAAAATGGTGGCCCCAAACTGGTGGGGCTGATAGGATTGCAAGACCTGCTCAAAGCGCGCGAACTCTCAGTGGCCGATGAACATCATCGCGAGCGCGTTCTGCGGCTTCGGGTACCGCCTTCGCTCCGCTGGCGCATGCTCTGGCCCCGCCGCCAAAAGTAACCGGCACAAAAAATAATGACGAATGAACTTGCTGCGCCTCTGACTATTTTGGTTCTCGGGTAAGGCTAAGGTTGGGAGATGCCGAAAAGCTCAGACATTTCGTCGTATTTGAACCCTTCTCCGGGAACGTAAGGCTGCACCCAGGCGCCATCAATCACGAACTGCGGAATGGCGCGTTTTCCGGTGCGCTGGATCACTTCCTCCGCCGCGCCTGGCGTCTCTTCAATGTTGATCTCATCGTAGGAAATGTTGTTTTGGGAGAGCCAGCGCTTTGCGACATGGCAATCGCGGCACCACGGGGCGGTATAGACGGTTAGTTTCATAATTCGGTAGTCCATTAGATGACGTGAAGAGAGTTGAAGGTGCGGAAATCGGGTGATTCTGAACAGCCGCACAGCCCAATTTACTGAGTCGCCTTGCCTGTGGGATTTATCCAATGTGCGAACCTGGAGGGAATTATGCAGGAAACCGTGCAGGAGTACACAGATCGCTTACTGAGTTATGGTGAAGGCAAGGATCCATTGCGCCTGCAGCAGGCCGCGCCCGCAAAGTTCGCGGCTTTGCTGAAAGGGAAAACGGGTAAACAGCTCATGCGTCGGCCGACGCCGGACAAATGGTCTGTGGCGGAGATTCTTGCCCACCTGGCCGATGCAGAGCTGGCTATTTCCTGGCGCCTCCGCCAGGTACTGACCAACAATGCCATTCCCATACAGGCTTACGACCAGGATCTTTGGGCCACGACGTTTAACTATGCTCGTCGTGATCCCCGGCAGTCACTGGCGAATTTTCGCGCGTTGCGCGAGGCCAACCTGGCGTTGCTGAAATCAGTCCCCCGAAAGCTCTGGGACAACTACGGCGTACATGCGGAGCGAGGCAATGAAAGCGTAAGCCACGTAGTCAAGATGGTGGCAGGGCATGATCTGAATCATCTGCAGCAGGTGGAGCTAATTTTGAATGGAAGCAAAAAGAAAAGGCTGGTTTGAGAAGTTTGTCTGCGTGAATACAGAAGGGGCCGTCACTTTCCGCTGACGGCCCCCTTTCTTAGACTACCCCCATTACTTCTTCGGCGTAGGCGCCGGAGTTGGCGTGGGTGACGGACTGGCGGCGGGAGTTGCAGTGCCCGCTGGAGCCTTACTCGGTGCCGCTGCTGGAGCAGGAGCCTTGTCAGGCGGCGCGTTCTTGTCTTTGATCGATAACAGCTCAACTTCAAAGACTAGAGTCGCGTTAGGTCCAATGGGCCCGCCCGGCGTGCCGCGTGGCCCGTAGGCCAGGTCAGCCGGGATCACCAGCTGCCATTTGGATCCCACAGGCATCAACTGCAGGGCTTCAGTCCAGCCCTTGATAACGCCAGTGACGGGGAATGTTGCTGGTTCTCCGCGCTTATACGAACTGTCAAACTCGGTACCGTTGATCAATGTGCCCTTGTAATTGCAGACGACGCTGTCGGCAGCGGTAGGCTTGGCCCCGGTGCCTGGCGTGAGAATCTTGTATTGCAGACCGCTGGGCAGCGTTACTACGCCTTCCTTGCTCTTATTGGCGGCCAGAAACGCATCGCCTTCCTTCTTGTTACCCTCGCCCTCCTGGGCTGCTTTGGCCTGCTGCTTGGCTTGCATCTCGCTTTGGAGCTGCATCAACGCCGCGCGAGCTTCTTCTTCTGTGAGTAGTGTCTTACCACCGCCTAAAGCGTCTTTCATGCCCTGAATGAGCGCTGCGCTGTCCACATCAATTCCCTGGCGATGCAGCCCCGTGCCCCAGTTCATGCCGATCGCGTAGCTTGCTTTCTGCTTGGTGGAGGTGAGCGCCGTCACATTCTGCTCCTTGGTCGCCGTGCCGGTTTTCGCCGCGGCAGATGGAGTTTTTTTAGCTGCAGGCGCAGCCGGTTTTTTGGCCGGCGGAGTCTGGCTCGGGGCCGCGGACGTCTGTGCCACCGCGTTCCCCAGCAGTGCCACCCCTACGGCCAACAATGTTCTTACTACGATCAAAGGTTTTCTCATGGTTCTATTGTCCCATTGCTCTAAAAACAGCGCAAATCCTTGGGCCAACGGCTTGGTTTATCCCGGCATCAACACAAACGTGCGATTTCTTCGATATCAACTCTCCATTCTCTGCTGTGATTGCGGTCGCTTGTTTGCTGCTCGCGAACTTGCCTCTCAAGATCGTTGCTCAGAGCTCGTCACCTACCCCAACTCCGACCGCATCGCCTACACCGGACTTTGCCCCAACCCCAAGCCCGACCCCGACAGCCACTCCGTCATCTCCAACAAGAATTATTCCCAGTCCGACGCCCACTCCCACTTCGACGCCTACACCAACGCCGGCGTTTACTCCCAGCCCAAATGCAAGTCCGAAGCCGACCCCCGTCCCCGTGCCTGCGGTCCACTAAAAGCAAAACCCGCCAGGTTTTCCCGGCGGGCTTTGGTTGTATATCAAATGCTAGTTAAGCGCTATAGAGCAACACTCCATCGCTCTTCTCTGCGCCATCACCCACTGGGCGATAGAACAGCTGCGCGCCGTCAAGGTAAACCTCAATGAATGCCGGACGGGTTGTAATCGTGCCCTGAATCAGCGCCTCAGACAGCGGGTCTTCAATGTACCGCTGCAAGGCCCTGCGCAATGGACGCGCACCGTAACTGCGATCCACCAGCGTTTTTTCCAGAATCCACCGCTTGGCTTCTTCGGTGACGGTGATCGTGATGTGGCGCTGTGCCAGATTACCGTTGAGCTGCTGTACCAGCAGTTCAAGAATCTGGATCAGGTCGGCATCGGTCAAGGCCTGGAACAGAATCACTTCATCCAGACGGTTCAGGAACTCTGGGTTGAAGGTCTTCTTCACTTCCTGTTTCACCAGTTCTTCAACCTTATCGTGGACCGTTTCTTCCTTATCAAGCGAGAAGCCGAGGCCTTTGCGCTTCATCAAGTGCCGTGCGCCGATGTTCGAGGTCATCACGATGATTACGTTTTTGAAATCCACCGTGTTGCCCAGACCGTCGGTGAGCTGTCCATCTTCCAGAACTTGCAGCAGGATGTTGAAAACATCCGGATGCGCCTTCTCGATTTCGTCCAGCAGCACCACCGAGTAGGGTGACCGCTTTACGCGCTCCGTCAACTGGCCGCCCTCTTCATAGCCCACGTATCCCGGAGGCGAGCCGATCAGCTTACTGACCGAATGCTTCTCCATGAACTCCGACATATCGAAGCGGATCAATGACTTTTCGCTGCCAAAGAGAAAGTGCGCCAGCGTACGCGCAACTTCGGTCTTGCCGACGCCCGTCGGTCCCAGGAACAGGAACGAGCCGATGGGACGGCTGGGTGATTTCAGGCCGGCACGTGAGCGGCGGATCGAACGGGCCAGGGCGCTGATGGCCTTGTCCTGTGAGATCACGCGCTTGTGCAGCTCTTCTTCCACCCGCAGTAACTTCTGCGTTTCTTCTTCCTTGATGGAGGTTACAGGCACGCCGGTCCAGCGGCTGACCACTTCCTCAATATCCTCGCGGCCCACAACGCCGGTTGAGGACTCATCCAGGTGATATTTCTCGCGCAGGGCGCGCAGGTTCTCTCGCTCCTTGCGTTCTTCGTCGGAGTAGAACCGCGCCTTTTCGAACTCATGGTTCGCAATGGCGTTTTCCATCCGATGAACAATAAACTTGATCCGCTTCTGGACTTCGGTGATGTCGTCCGGCAAGGAGGTCTGGCGCAGCTTTACGCGCGCTCCCGCTTCGTCCATCAGATCGATAGCCTTGTCCGGCAGGAAACGGTCTGGAATGTACCGGTTCGAGTGATACACGGCGAACTGAATTGCTTCGTCGGTGTAGCTGACGGCATGGAACTTCTCATAGCGCTCTTTAATTCCATAGATGATCTTGACCGCCTGCTCTTCCCCTGGCGGTGGGACCTTCACGGCCTGGAAGCGTCTTTCCAGCGACCGGTCTTTCTCAATCGATTTGCGGTATTCGCCCGGCGTGGTTGCGCCGATGCACTGAATTTCACCGCGTGAAAGCGCTGGCTTCAGGATGTTTGCGGCGTCCAGCGAGCCTTCCGCTGAGCCGGCGCCAACCAGCGTGTGCAACTCATCGATAAAGATGATGCAATTCTGGCTCTCCATCAATTCTTTCATGATGGTCTTCAGGCGCTCTTCAAACTGTCCGCGATACTTGGTCCCGGCAACGATCAGTGAAAGATCGAGCCCGAGAATGCGTTTGTCGGCGAGGAAAGACGGAACGTCGCCATCGGCAATGCGCTGGGCCAGACCTTCAACGATCGCGGTCTTGCCAACGCCCGGTTCGCCGATCAGCACCGGATTGTTCTTGGTGCGGCGGCATAAAATCTGTATTACGCGCTCGACCTCGCCTTCACGGCCGACGAGCGGATCCAACTGGCTGTCCATCGCGGCCTGAGTCAGGTCGCGGGAGAATTCCGCCAGCAGGGAAGATTCGCGGTTGGAACCGCGCTGTGGCTGGGCTTTTTCCTGCGTGCTGCGCGCCAGCTCTTCACGGATAGCGCTCAGGCGCAGTCCACGCTCATGCAGAATTTCTGCGGCAAAGCACTTTTCTTCACGCAGCAATCCCAGTAAGAGATGCTCCGTGCCGATGTGCTTGTGGCTGAGGCGCTCCGCCTCTTCCGCCGCGTAGGCCAATACCCGCTTGCATTCATTGCTTAATGGCAAATCCACGGAAGTGGAAACCTTCTCCCGAATCGTGGTGTGTCCTTCAATCTGCTTACGGATGGACTCAACTGACGCATGAGAGCGCAGAAAGCGATTGGTCAACGCTTTGTCTTCGCGCAATAAGCCCAGCAGAAGGTGCTCCGTCTCTATGTACGGAGAGCCGAACTGGCTGGCCTCGTATCTTGCGAAGAAGATTACGCGCCTGGCTTTCTCTGTATACCGCTCGAACATATTCCCTCACCCCAGATGCTCCCAGTCACCTCTGCCGGAAACATCTCTCTATCTTTCTGGCTGCGATCCGCCGATCTCACCAGAAAGAAGCCTTTCTGTCCTGCCAGCGCCCTCCGTCACGAGGGAGTCAAATGCTGCGCCGGACAAACCTACTATCCGCCATATCGGCAGAAAAACCAGAAACTGTCCTCCGCCCGCTAATTCAGCGATGCGGGCGATACTTCCTCAGCCATGCCGTGATGCAACCGCAGTACACGATCGCAGCGACGGGCAAACTCGAGGTTATGGGTGACGATAAGGGAAGTGAGCCGGTACTCTCGATGAAGTCTTTGCACCAAGGCGAATACCATCTCCGCGGTCCGGTTATCCAGATCACCTGTTGGCTCATCTGCCATCAGGATCCCCGGTCCTGTTACCAGAGCCCTGGCCAGGGCCACCCGTTGTTGCTCACCCCCGGAAAGTTCTCCGGCTCGATGATGACTGCGGCTCTCCAACCCAACTTCCCGCAACCATCCGCCGGCTTTCTCCATGGCCTGACGGTACGCGGTTCCTTGCATCAAGAGCGGCATTGCAACATTCTCCTGCGCCGTAAATTCCGGCAGCAGGTAGTGAAACTGCCAGACAAAGCCGATGGTTCGATTACGAAAATCCGCGGCAGCATCGTCTGTAAGTTTCGCTACGGGAATCTGGGCGCAGTATACGTCACCTGCGGAAGCACGATCAAGAGCACCAAGGATGTGCAACAGGCTGCTCTTACCCGCACCTGACTCGCCCACAATGGCCAGCATTTCCCCCTTCCTCACCTGGAAGGACAAATTTTCAAAGAGCACTAAATCTGTCTGACCCGACCTATATACTTTCTTAAGTCCACTCACGCGAACAATCTCGGGCTGCAGAACTGCTTGATCTATTGGATGCACCGGCCCGCCTCAATGGTGCAACCGTCCATATTCCCTTGCATTTTCAGTGCCTTTCCTGTTGCGCGAGCCCCTTACTTATTAGAACCCATGTGACTAAAGTTAATCTCTGAAATTTCTACGTAGAAAGTTCTTGAGATTTCATTAAACTTACTAATTCCGTCCTTAGCAGCAACTCCTAGCCTCTCAACATCTTCCACCTGTTGCGGTCCCGAAGCAATGAGGTTTTTCACTCATAGCGTAACGCTTCCGCGGGCAAAACGCGTGCGGCCGACCAGGAGGGATACAGAGTGGCAACAAAAGAGATTAGCAGAGCCACGGCCGCAATCAGTATTCCGTCAATGATCCGGGGTGCAAAAGGGAGATAGTCAATGGAATAAACTTCCGCCGATAGCGCCACAAAGTGGTATTTCGCCCCGGCGATGGCAATGCCGTAGCCCAGGATCAATCCAGCCACAGTGCCGATTACCCCAATCAGCACGCCCTGAAGCATAAAGATGCCGCGGATCTGGCGCCGTCTTGCCCCCATGGAAATCAAAACGGCAACATCCTTGGTTTTCTCCATGACCATCATGATCAGAGAAATCAAAATATTTAAAGCTGCGACAAAGATGATCAGCCCAATGGTCAGGAATGTCACAACCCGCTCCAGCCGCAGGGCCCGAAACAGGGCGCGATTTTCATCCATCCAGCTCTTGGCCACAAAGCCAGGGCCAGCCATCTTTTCCAGTTCGTTTCCCACCTCTTGTGCTTTATACAGGTCGTCAATCTTGAACTCCAGGACGGATATCACGCTGTCAGGAAGACTGAAGAGACGTTGCGCGTCAGAGAGTCGAACGAACGCCCAGGCGCTGTCATAGTTATAAAAACCTGAACGGAAAATGCCGGCAACTTTGAATTGCTGGTATTTGGGCATCATGCCGATGGGTGAGAGTTCGCCTTGCGGGCTGATGATCATGATGGTTGACCCAACTGTTGCGCCAATCGTCTCAGCCAGGTCTTTTCCCAGCACTATGGGCGGCAATGCCTTGCCTGTCTTGCAAGACTCATCGGTTTCGGCGCAAGGTTCCAGCGCAGCAGCAGACCCTATCTTTATGGATTTCAGTAGTTCGCTTACCCGGTTTTCATATTCCGGGATGACGCCTTTCACCACCGCGCCACTGGCCCTCGCTGCCCGCGACGCCATGACTTGTCCGTACATTGCCGGCGCGACGCCGGTGACACGAGGCTGTTTCGCAAGCCGCGCCATCAACTCTCGCCAGCTTTCAATGCCGTCATTTTGCACGCGGACAAGATTGATGTGCGATTGCGAGCCGAGCAACTGGTCCTGAAGGTCCTTCTGAAATCCAGCATTGATGGAAAGTGCAATCACCAGCGAAGCCACCCCGGCTGTTACGCCGATGACTGAGATCACCGTGATTACGCCAATCACCGCCTGCCGGCGCTTGGCCCGGAGATATCGCGCGGCAACAAAAAATTCAAACCTCACGCCGACCCCTCAGAAACATATGGAGACTCATGCGGATGTTCTCTGAAACGGCAAAGGCAACAAAGGGACGCAGGCCTTGTACTCGCGATAGCGCTGACCAAATCTTTTCTCTAATTCATGTTCCTCGATCCGGACCATCAGCGGAAATGTTCCGAGCGCGCTTATCCCCAACAGAATGAAGCTCACGACTAGGCCGCTGCCAAGGGCGCAGCCGGTGAGACTCAACAGGTGGGCTACATAAATCGGATGGCGCATGCGCGCGTGCAATCCCGTGGTGACCAATTCCTGCGCGTGTTCCTGCGGCCGCAATTCGGCCTCACCGCTGAGCTTATGCGTTCCGAAGCCCGATCGTATGCCTGTGTATGTTCTGAAGCCGGAAAGAATCAGAAGACTGGCGGGCACCCACATCCAGAGAGAAGAATAAAGACGCGCGGAATGCCAGGGCCACGTGATCCAGGCCAGAATAAAGATGACCGCGGCCCAGATAGGCAACAGCAGCAGATACGGTGAGCGGTTCATTTTGCGCCAGAAATCCGCAAACGGGTGAATAGCAAACCAGAACAGCGGAATACTGCTGTAGAGCACACTCACCATCCATGGGATGTGCAGCAGCTTTGCCTCCATATCTGGATTGTAGCAGTGATTAGAATGGATATCGCAGTATCCGGAGAGATGCGCCTGCCTGATCAGAAAAGAAAGAAGAAGAAAAAAATCGCGTCGCAACCGCGCGCGAAAAAGCGGCAGGTTAGCCGGACGATCAAGCCGCGCATTCGTTGCGTTATTTTTGACCTGGACGATACGCTTTATGACTGCCTGGGGCAGCGCGTCCGCGCGGCCCACCGTTACGCCGCGCAAGCCATGGTGAAAGCCGGCCTCAAAGCAGGTATCGAAACCGTCTACCGCGCTCGCATGCGTGCCTTCCGCCAGGACCCGATGCTGCGGTATATCGACGCCGAGGTCACTCGCTACTTCAACGCCGAAGATCCCGATGTCATCAGCCGCATTGCCCGTGAAGCCTATTTCAATTGTCCGGTTGGTAAGCTCACGCTCTTTCCCGGATCACTGCCTCTGCTCCGCTTTCTGGCCAGCAGCGGGGTCAGGAATTTTATCGTCAGCTTTGGCGAACCTAAAACCCAACGCGCAAAAGTGAAAGCGTTAAGACTCGACCGCGAGCCCTCGATCGAAAAGATTTTTTACGCCGACCGCAACAATGTGCTGACCAAAGAAGCGGCCTTCCGCAAAATCCAGAAAAAGACAGAACTTTCGTCTGGACAGATCCTGGTCGTCGGCGATCGTCCGGCGCGTGAGATACGGGCCGGCAGGGACCTGGGAATGCATACTGTCCGTGTGCGCCATGGCGAGTTCAAGTCACAATTGCCGATCGGGCCGGAAGAAGAGCCGGATCATAATATCGGAAATATTTCTGAGGTAAGAAATCTTCCCTTTATTTGGGGTAGTTCCGTTGCCAATAAAATCGGGCCACCAAAACCGCGGTAAAGCGGCGCTGATGACCCATTTCCCACGAACCGAGACGTCAACGAGCGATCACTACCGCACCTCCAGGTGGGTTCGGTTGCGGATAGGACTGCAGCTTCTTCATTGCGCCGGTTGCCGGATCAAAGGTAAACACCGTGATCTGATTCACTGAGCCGGGGAAGTTCGGGTTGGCGACCTGCGTCATAAACACGAAATGACCGCTTGGGTCCATGATGATGCCGCCTTCGCCGATACCCGCTGCTTCAGAAGTCCCAATCTGGCTGAAGTTTCCATTGCCGGGATTGATGCTGAATACGTGCACCACACCCGTCAGATCGAGCAGCAGCAGGAACCTGCCCGTATTGTCGACCAGTATGTCCTCTGGTTGAGTGTTGGCAAATGTCTGAGCTCCGATCGCAGCATTTCCCGAAGGGCTGATCGTGAACTCAGTCAGGCTAAAATCGTCAGTGTTCAGCGCATAAGAGATCGACCCGGTCGGATGCTCGATAGCAACGCGCTCCTCGGCATCTGTGCCCAGGATCTGCGCCTTGCCAAGAACCCCGCCAACGCCTCGAGGATAGACAGTAAAGTCGCCAACACCGTGGAACCCTACGCCGCCTTGAATAAGGAAGGTGTTGTTCAGCGACAGGGCAAATGGCACGTCGCAAAAATCGCATGCTTGCGTGAACACATAAGGCGAACCGGTCAGCGGTGTGAGCGCGCCATTCTCGGCCATCGCAAATCCGTAGATCCCTGTTGAAGTGCTGGCGGGAATACTTCCGGATACATAGATGTTCCTGGCGTCTGCTACTACTCCAGACGCTTGCACCACAGTCCCACTGCCGACTTTGGTTAGAGCACCCGAGGAAGGATCTACCAGGTAAGTTGAAACCGTGCTGCCCGAAGACACGGCCAGGAAGTTTCCCGCGGCAGCCAATCCGCCATTGATTCCAAAGGGAGACCCTGCCAGCGGAGTCAACGTTCCATCCGGATTCAGCCTGTAACCGATGACTTGTGACAACCCACTATCGAAATAGACAAACGTCCCATGCGCCGCAGGAACAGGAGTAGGCGTGGGTGTTGCGCCCGGTGGTGTTGGCATTGGGGTTGGAGTGGGTGCCGGGTTTGCACTTACGCCGCCACAGCCGATGAGAGAAAGAATCAACAACAAAGCGAGGACACACATACTCCCGGCAGACACAAAAGTTTTCATAGGTCTCTCTACCAGGGGAAGTAGTTCTGCTGGATAAGAATTCAGAACGGAGCTGCGGGTTGGCTGTTTAGGGCCGTTTTATCGCAAATTACGGTTTCGAGGAAGAGAACCACACTACGCATGATGGTGATGCCGCGCCGCTGCTTCTGGTGATCCAGAAATTATTTCGTCACGACCTTCGCGGTCGCTACATTTTCCGCGCGATCGTAAACGCGTACCACCACTACGTGCTCCGCTGCTGGAGCAGACGCAGCAATCGGCGCAGGCTTGCCCTTCTTGCGTTTCTGGTTCACAGGTTCGTCCGGCACCGGAGGCGCGTTGCTCAGCAGTATGGTGAAGTCATAGTTCTCGCTCTTGGCGTCAGAGAGCGCGCCAACGGGTTCCACGTACTGCCAGTCGCCTGCGTCAATAGAATATTCAGCCCGTTTGATTGGCGACCCATCATCGGCGGCATGAAAAGTGACGTGTAAATCCTGGCCTTCCAGGCGAGCCGCCAGGTTTTCAACGCGCGGAGCCGTGTTATCCACCTCAAAGCGCTGGCTGGCTTTTTCGTCAGAGAGCGCGTCTTCCGGACTGTGCGAAGGCGCGTCGCTGGCGACTACTTTGATGGTGTAGCCGCCATCAGGCAATAGGCCGGATTCAAAGGAATAAAACTTATCCGTCAAATCGGATTTTAAGAGCTTCCAATCGCGCTCATCGTCGCCGCGGTAGTAAACCGAATAAACCAGATTGTCGTCGTTTTCGTCGTGCGCGCCCCAGCGCACGGCAATGGAACCGCGGTCCTTGTTGGCTGTTGGCGGATTTTCCATGTGACCGTTGCCAAACTGCTGTGGCGGCGGCCCCAGATTGATCGTGATCGATTCAGGGCCTGTCATTTTGGGTTGCGGCTGAAAGCGCGCGCCCACCTGGACCACAACATCGTCCACTACCGGCGCGACATTCTTTGAAAGATAATTGATTGCCACTTCATCGATCTGCGTGGGCGGATTTGCCGGCTTGAGCACGGCGCGCCATTGGATAAAGCGCGCTGCCGGAACATCGGTCCGTGCATCCTTGGCCAGGTCAATGCGCGCCCAGGGACTCCAGTTGCGGTCAGGGTTGTCGACGTTGCCGCTGCGTGCGAACAACTCAAAGTTACCGCGGCCCCGGACTTCCGCACGCCCCCAGCGTGAGAATATCTGCGCATCCTTCACGTCGCTTTCAAAAGTGCCGTCGGCCTCTGTGCCATTGCTCATCAAAAAAATCTTGCCCAGATTGCTGGTGGAATAATATAGGCCGCCGTTCGGCGCTTTGCTGAATGCGGTGACCTGGTTGGCCGTGGCCCGCAGCAAATCGGTATAGTCGCCATTCTTTTCGATCGCGTAAATGCGTCCTTTGTTTCCCGTGCCTGCGATCAACCGCCCGGCTGAATCAAAAGTGAGCGCGTAAACAATATCCTCATGCGATGACCAGATTTTTCGAGGGGAACCATCCGGCGCAATGCTGTACACGTCTGATCCGGAAAGGCTCACGTTGCCGGAAAACGGTGCGGCAGCCGGTGGAGCGCCTGGCGCGGAGGGCGGAACAATGGGCGCGCTAGGGGTGCCTTGTTGCAGGGCGGCACGTTTTTCGCCTGTTCCGGAGGCATAGATGTTACCGGCGGCATCGACCGCCAGCGCCGTGATTTCTTTTTTCGGCGCACTGTAAAGCACAAAACCCTCGCCTGCCGGCGAGATGCGATACACCAGGCCGCTTCCGTCAGATCCCGCGATCAGATTGCCCCTGGGATCGAAAGCCAGCACGCGCATGTGCGCTTCGTCAGACTTGAAGAAGACCGCACCCTGCCCGTTCTTCTCCACGCGATAAATTTCGCCGTTGTCCCCAGTCGCAATGTACAGGCGGCCTTGCGCGTCGAAAGCCATGTCCCAGATGTACTTGGTTTTTGGATCGAAGAAAGTTTCCGCGGCGTACTCCGGCGCGGTTGCCGTGCCGCCCAGCTTGCGCGAGATTCGATAGACCTTGCCGTCTGGCGACGTGGCCGCGTAGACAGAGCCATCCTGCCCCAGAGCGATCGATTGCACCTGCAACTCTTTGGGCTCAAAGACCACACTGGACTTTCCGTCGGGCGTGACGCGATAGACCCTTGCCGGGGCGCCCGTGGCTGCGTAAACCACGCCGTCTTTGTCCGCGGCGATGCTCCAGATGAAAGAAGATGGGCTGGTGTAAATGGTTTTGAATGCGGGCGCGAGTTCAATTTGTCCTGTACTGCGGATGGCAATGCCACGGGCAGTGCCCTTCTCAAATTCGTCGTAGCCGGTTTCTTTCCATTGGCGCGTGCCTTCGGCAATGGCCAGACCAGCAAGAGCAATAACAATAAAGGCGGGAAGAAGTTTTTTCATCTCTGTCTAAGGGTAACAGCAGGCTGTCTTTCTCTGAAATCCCGAGCGAAAAGAGGGATCGCTATCGGCTCTCAAGATTTTTCGGTGCAATACGACCAGGTTCTTATCAATTCTCCGTTCGCGTTCCTTCGCTTATGCCAAGAAGCACCAGTTGGGCCGGGTCACGGAACGTGATCCTGTTCGCAACGCAGATACAGCGGCGGAGATATCCCAGCAGGAGATACCTCATGGATACAAGATAACCAAAAACAAAAGACATTACGCTACACTCGGGATTCTCAAGTTTGCTGGTCCTTCACAGCTTTGTCCGGGTAGAGATCCCTCGCTACGCTCGGGACTTCGGAAAAAGCTGCGCTTCGGGATTTTCAGGATTATTTAATGCTGACGCTAATGATCTGCGCGCCGCTTACAACATAACCCACCGGCGTTGAAGCTTCATTCACCGCCGACTCATTGAACACCACCATTTCCTGCGTGGCCCGCATCCCTTCCATCACATTCATCACCGATAGAGGCACGGCAGGCATGACCTTGTCTTCCACGGTCGCTTGCGGATTGGCCTCCAGCAGAGAAACATAGAGGTGGTCATTCAGGTGCTCTTTGTTCAATATTTCGATGGTGGAGTGCAGATCCATCCGCCGGCCCATGGCCGGGGTGGAGCGCCGCGCACGATCCAGCGTTTCTGCGTCGCTCACCAGAATGCGGAGCGAGCCCTTGGGTGCGGAAGTGGGGACGCGAACAGGAATGCGCCGAACAATGCGGTCTCCGCGGTAGGGCCGCAGAACGGCTTCAATCGTGATCTCGTCGCCCGGACGCGCTTCTGTCACGTCAGTACGCGCGCTTTCCAGCACGGCAGCGCGGCGTTCGTGCTCCAGGTCGAATTCAAGCGTTACGCCGCCGACGGTGGGAGCTTCAAAAGGATTGTCATAAATGCGGCCAAAATGATCGCCCAGAGACATGGCCACAGCATAGGCCGTGGGTGTTGCATCCACGGGAGAGAACATGTTGGTCAGGCGGACATCGGCAAACCCGTTTACGTGGATGCGCCCATTCATGCGGTAAGTCGTCTCTTCGCCGTATTGATTCATGCCCATCAATGCGTTGTAAACCGTGGTCATCATCATCACGGGCGTGAGTTTGGCGTTGTTCAAGACTTCGTAGTGATATTCGCGCGGACCGCTGGGACCATGAATGCTGAGCGTTACTGGAATCATCTTTGGCTCGCGATCAAAGCGGCCGAGAATCCCGGTGTGACGGTCCTGCACAAAGGCGCCGACAGCCTCTGTGGTGTTGATGATCTTGAAGGCGTTCAGTGGAGAAGATAGCGTCGCCACCACATTGGCTTTCGTCATCGGCATATCGACCATGCCGAATTGCATAAGCGGATGGCCGCAAGCCAGAAGGTGGTCTTTATCCATGTAAGTGACAGTGCAGGTTGCCGCGACGTCCATATCGCCGCGGACCATGATGGCGCTCACGGCGGAGCCGGGCACCAGAGGTTCAGGCTGTTTTTCCTTGCTGGCGGAGCCGACACCCATGACCGGCGTGATGCCGGCCGCAGACAAAGCCGGAGCAAACTGCTTGATGGCTGCTTCGTTGAATCCGTTGAACACAAACGGAGCGTCAATTGGAGTGAGATACTGCGCGTAGCTCTGAATCGGATTGCTGTTATCAGCGCCGGGTGTGCTTGTCCTGGATGCACCGGACAGCACGGGCCAGCCGCCGCCGCGCCAGACTGTGGGATGCTCTGATCAAACTCGTTGATCTCCAGCATCTGCTCAATGGGAGTCACGCCCGCGATCGGCTCTTTGGAAAACTGGCCAATGCGATAGGCAATCGCGCCCAGCAATTTACCGTCAATGTATACCGGGCTGCCACTCATGCCCGCCACCACGCCGGTGAACTCCGGCTTCTCGCCCAACAGCTTCACCAATACTACGTCACTCTTGGGGCCGTTCAGGTTGCGGAGTACGCCCAGCACTTCCACTCCCATGGCTTCCGGTTGGGTACCCTGAAAAACCGTATAGCCAACTCCCTTCATCCCCGGACGCACGTCGTCCACCTTCATAATCTGCGTTGGTGCGGGATCTTTCTGGGTGGGCAGGCTGGCGGCGCGGGTCTGGGCATGGCCCAAACTAAGAAAAACGAAGAGAACGCTTAACAATGCAACAGTTTTTTTCATACTACAAACCTGAATGCTGCATACAAATCGCACGAAGCGGCCCTGCAGCGCGGGAAAAATGGCTTCTAAAAAGCTGAGTTCGTGCATCTATACTAGAGTACAAACTCATAAAAAGGCAGTGTGAAATGCACTTAATACATGCCGTTAGACCACTACGGATTTCTAAGGCGAACGCCTGCTTGCGTTTCCTTGCTACGCTTGGCCTGATCGCCAGCTTATGGCTGGTCAGCCCCGCAGCGCAGGCACAAAACGGACAGGCGCAACCCAGTCCAACCGCCACGCCCAGCGCGCAACAACCGACCAACGCACCAGCTGAAGCAGGTGGCCCGCAAGGGGACATCGGCCCTATCGCCGTGCCCAAGAAGAAAGACGAGGCGCCGCCAAAGGACGACGCTCCCAAGGCTCCCAAAAAAGTTGAGGGGCTCGATAATTTTTCCATGCGCGTGGCTTCGCAGCTAGTCACGGTCGACGTGGGAGTGCTCTCTAAAGACGGTGCTTTTATTCCTGGCCTGAAAAAGGAACATTTCCGTGTGCTGGAAGACAACGTGCCCCAGACCATCACCAATTTCAATCAGATTCAGGCGCCCATCACGGCGGTGGTGTTGGTGGAGTTTTCCAACAACCGGTATTTCTATAGCTTCCAGATCGATTCCATCAAGTCTGCGTATGTATTTGCCCAGACGCTAAAAAAGGAAGACTGGATCGCCATGATCTCCTATGACCTGAAGGCGCATATCCTGGAGGACTTCACACAAGACAAGCGAGCGATTATGGCCGCGGTCAGTAGTTTGCAGCCGGGAATGGCCATGAGCCAGGAAACTAACCTTTTTGATTCGCTGTATGACACGATTGATCGCCTGGAAAATATTGAAGGCCGCAAATACATCATCCTTATCAGCAGCGGGCGCGACAGCTTCAGCAAACATACCCTGGACCAGACCCTGAAGAAAGTCCAGGCTTCAAAGGACATCGCAATTTATACCGTGAGTACGGGCAAGGCGCTGCTGAATTATGCCGAGAGCCACGGCTTGACCAGGTATCTGTGTGAGATCACCGAATTCAACTGCAACATGACGTTTCTTCAGGCTGACAACCAGATGAAAACCTTCTCAAAAATGACCGGCGGCCGCTGGTATGAGCCCATCTTTGATGGCCAGTTGCGCGAGATCTTCGGCGACATCGGCCAGACCATCCGCAATCAGTACGCAATTTCTTACCATCCTACCAACCACGCTCAGGACGGGTCTTTCCGCAAGATCAAAGTGGAATTGGTGGATGAGACCGGTCACCCCCTAAAGATGAAAGATGAGAAGGGAAAAGACGTCAAATATCAGATCGTGGCCCGCGATGGCTACAAGGCCAAGCAGCAGGTGGAATGATTTTCTTTTAATCCCGAGCGCAGCGAGGGAACCCTATTGTTTTCATTTCTTGAGGTTCACCACTAGGGTGCGTCAGGCAGCGATGGTTCTCAGAGTCGAACACGCATGAGTGCCACTTACACAGTGGGCGTTTGATGGGAGTATCCCTCGCTTTCTTCGTTCTGGCAGAGATCCCGCGCTGCGCTCGGGATTTCAGAAAAAGAACTAGTGGAAGTAATGCTGCAACACCACAAGTAATCCCACTCCCAGAAACACCACTAACGCGATTCGTATTCCAGGCTCTTTGTTTACTTCAGGGATAAGGTCAGAAGCCGCTACGTATAGCGTGACGCCGGCGGAGAGCGGGAGCCCGGCCGTCAGTGAACGGGAAAAGATGGTCATGGTAAGCACGCCGGCCACGGTTGCCAGACCTAACACGCCAGAAGCAGCCCACGCTACTGCCTTGCTGCGTCCGCTTGCCAACATGATAGAAGACGCTGTGAATCCCTCAGGAACCTTGTGCAGAATCACGGCCAGAAAGATGATCCAGCCCAGCCAGCCGGAGATCAGAAAGCCGGACGCTATAGCGATACCATCAAAAAAGGTATGGATGACCAGGCCAAAAAGGACTGAATAGCCGCGACGCCGCTCGGCAAATTCTGCTGCGTGTGTCTCTTCGCCGAAATGAAAATGGCCGGTAACGGTGTGCTCGAAAAAGTGAACCATGAAATATCCCACCAGCATCAGCAGCGGAGCCCTGGGGCCGGCCAGGGCAATGCTTTCCGGCAGCATTTCCAGAAAAGCGGTGCCCAGCATGAAGCCGGCGCCCAGCGCGACAAAGTAGCGCAGGTAGCGGCGTTCCCAGTCTTTCTGCACAATGACGGCGCCGCCCAGGCCGTTGGCCACGGCAGCCGTCAGGCCCAGAAGAATGCTTGTTGTAATGGGGTTCATTGATGAGTTAAGTAAGAGCTAGCCGCTATGCCGGATATGCATCACGTCGCCGTCCTGCACGATGTACTCTTTGCCTTCCAGCCGCAGCTGGCCTTTGGCCCGAGCGTTGGCCTCTGAGCCAGCATCGAGCAAGGTGTCCCAGCGAATGGTTTCCGCTCGAATGAAATGCTTCTCCAAATCGGAGTGGATGGCGCCCGCCGCGTTCTGTGCACGCGAGTTCCGGGGTACGGTCCAGGCGCGGCATTCATCTTCGCCGATTGTGAAGAAAGAAATCACGCCCAGTAATTCGTAAGTCTTGCGGATCAGCCGCGTCAGGCCGCTCTCTACTAATCCGTAGCTGGAGAGAAACTCCTGCGACTCCTCGTCGCTCATGTCGGCGAGTTCAGCTTCCACTTTGCCGCAGATGGCGGTGGCCCCTGCGTTCTTACGCGATGAGATTTCCTTCAACCCAAATTTGGCGACGGCGTTTTCCAGGTCTGCGCCCAGGGTCT
>CAVROV010000003.1:0-714089 GCA_963723055.1 Terriglobia bacterium | reverse complement strand
CAACATTGACCACATCAATGAAGCGCGGTGTTCCCGGGGGCATCTTGCTGGGATCAGTGAAATCGAGGTCGAAACCGTAATTACGGCCCGGCGGATTATAGACCATATTGCAGCATTTGAACGCCCCAACGCCGTATTGCGAGAAATACAAACTAACCAGCGATCCGCGGTAGTTCGAGCTCTGGCCACCCCATTCCTCCATGTAACGAAGGAAGTTGTGAACACCACCGTCCGTGCCAAAGTCGTTACCGGTCCCCAAAGGATGGGAAAATGGGATGCTCTTGCCGGAGGCAATTGCCACTCGGATAAAAGACAAAATAGTTTTTGATCACCCGGCCGCAGCGAGTGTTTTTCCTGCGGCAGAACGGGCCAGAGCGATTGCCGTTATATCGTTTCGGGCAGGCTTGCTGGCGAGAAATTTCTGGACCTTACTGAGAACTACCGCACAAGTTTCCTGCGCTGTCTTCATTGGTGTTTGCAGAAGAATGTCTTTCACCTGAGGCAATCCAAACTCTCTGGTTTTATGCCTGGCCTCTACCATCCCGCGTGAAACTAATAACAGCGCGCCCCCAGGCTCAATTGCCACGATGGATGCATCCGGCGTGGAGTGCGAGAAAAGTCCGAGCGGAAAGCCCGTGGCCGCGAGTTCAGACACGCTGGCCTGGTCGCGCACAAGACCCGGAATGTGACCGGCATTAACGTAGCAGACTGTTCCCAGACTCTCGTTGTAACACCCGGCAAACGTGGGACAAGAGCAGACGCGCCCCGCAGCTTTAAGGATGGAGCGGTTCAGCTGGATACAGATTTCAATCATCGCGTCAGCTTCGTTGGCATCTTCTTTGGCGAGCAGCTGCGGCCCGCTTGATCGGAAAACATTCTGGGCCGCGGAAACGATTGAACCATTCTGGTCAAACCGTCCGGCAACATCCAGCAGCGCGAACACGACACGTGTTGGACTCACGCGGATGTAATCATGCAGGTCACCGCCGATGCGCTGGCCATAGCTGACAGACGCCAGTTGAGCCTGTTGGAGTTCGGGAACCGGCACGGTTTCCCGGCGCGATGGCAGAGATTTTCCGGAACTAAAGAAGGCACACATCGCAAGTTGGCGGAAAAGTTAACACACAATGCAACAATACGCCAGAGTGGAAGAATCGATTGCGCGCTCAATACACACTCAGTTCAGAACGGATAGCGTTCGCTTCCCAGCAGGCGTTCCGCAATGTTCCGGCGAAGGCTGATTGCATTCACCGGTGGATAGCTTGCCAGGGATCTGAGTCTGGCCATGTTCTGCTCCAGATCATTGCCGGAGCAGGCACTTAGCACGTTTTGCGAAGCTATTTGCATTCTGGTCATGGCGTCGCGGAGAAAGACCTGGCCTACGTCATTGGCGGTGTTCTTGCCTGTTGCGGCAAGACTCCGGCAGCGCAGCAGCGTAGACTCCATAGCGAAGGTTTCCATAAACAGGTCGGATAGGCTCATCACGACTTCCTGATGCTTTTCCAATTCTGCGCCATGCTGCCGATGTGCAACTCCGAGTGTAAAAAGTGAAATCCTTTTCGCATGCCTAACCAGCTGCATTTCCGGATCAGCGCCAGCTTCATCTTGCCGACCGGTGTTGGCCAGCTCTTTTTGTGCGGCTTCCAGCAATGGCAGCAGACCACGCGCTGCGCGTTTTAGAGGCATACCAGCGATGACCAGACGGTTGATCTCACTGGTCCCTTCGAAAAGACGGTTGATGCGGGCATCGCGGTAATAGCGCTCGACCGCATAGTCCTGGTGGAAACCATAGCCGCCATGAATCTGGACGCCCTCGTCGGCGACGTAATCCAGCATCTCCGCGGCAAAAACTTTTACCATCGAGCACTCGGCTGCATATTCCTCCGCCGCTTTGAGTTCGACTTTGGCGGAATCAGAAGCCCCGTGCCCTGCGCCCAACTGCGCTTGAATCAGTCCTACAACGCGCCACGCCATGGATTCAGTCGCAAAAATCCTGATCGCCATCTCCGCCTGCTTGTGTTGGATAGCGCCGAAATTTGCGATGGGCAGGCCAAACGCTTTGCGCTCTCTGGCATATTTGATGCTGATAGAGAGAATGTTTTTGGCCGCCCCCATCACTGCCGGCCCAAGCTTGAGTCGCCCGATATTCAGAATGTTGAAAGCAATCACATGTCCGCGCCCGACTTCGCCGAGCACGTTTTCAACCGGTACTTTGACGTTGTCAAAGTAGATAGCGGTCGTAGAACTGCCCTGGATGCCCATCTTGTGTTCTTCCGCTCCGCTCGTCAGGCCGCCGAAGGCGCGTTCGACAATGAATGCCGTGAACTTTTCTCCGCCCACCTTGGCGAATACGATAAACACATCCGCCGCGCCGCCGTTCGTGATCCACATCTTCTGCCCGTTCAGGATGTAGTGCTTGCCGTCAGGGCTGAGATCGGCGCGCGTGCGCGCAGCCAACGCGTCAGAGCCAGCCAGCGGTTCAGTGAGCGCATACGCCGCCAGCAACTCGCCGCTCACTAGTCGGGGAAGATATTTCTCTTTTTGCGGTTCGGTACCGAAGAACAGGATCGGCAGCGATCCAATGCCGGTATGCGCGGAGTGCCAGCCAGCATACGATGCGTCGCGGCCCATCACTTCAGCCACCACCATGACCGAAGGCAGATCCATCTCCATGCCGCCGAATCTTTCCGGAACGGAAATACCAAGTAGCCCGAGCTTGGCTGACTTTCTCAGCACCTCCTGCGCCACGCCAGGCTTTTTCTGGCGGATGGCCGGCAGGTTTGGCTCAACTTCATTGATCCAGAACTCTTCCACCGTCCGCTCAATCGCGATGTGTTCTTCGCTCAGGTGCTCGCGGGTGAAGATCTCTTCCGCCGGTGTGTCTTCCAGCAGAAATCCGGCGCCTTTTCTGAAGGCGCTTACGGAAGTGGTGGTCGCCATAAAAACTCCTTATGTCTAGCTGGCGCGTTCGAAGAGGCCGGCCGCACCCTGTCCGCCGCCAACGCACATCGTCACCACGCCATAGCGGTGCTTGCGCCGTTCCATTTCATTGGCCATCGTGCCCACCAGGCGCGAGCCTGTCATGCCGAAGGGGTGACCAATGGCGATCGACCCGCCGTTCACGTTCAGCTTTTCCGGATTGATGCCCAGATGATGGAAACAATAGACCACCTGCACAGCGAACGCTTCGTTCAGTTCCCAGATGTCGATATCTTCAATTGTCAGGCCTGCGCGTTTGAGCAGTTTCGGTACGGCATAGATCGGGCCGATCCCCATTTCGTCTGCATTGCAGCCGGCAACCTGAAACCCGCGGAAAACCAACTGATAAGGAATAGCCAGCTGGTCAGCTCGCTCGCGCGACATCAGCAGCGTGGCAGAAGCGCCGTCAGAAAGCTGCGATGAATTGCCGGCCGTGACGGAACCATGGCCGCTGGTCGGATCAAAATGGGGTTTCAGCGCCAATAGGCCTTCGAGCGTGGTATCAGGGCGATTGCATTCGTCTTTGTCAGCCACCACTTCTTCTTTGCCCACAATTTCATTCGTCTTCTTATCCAGCAGAGACTTGGTCACCTTGACGGGTGCAATCTCCTTGTTGAAAAAGCCTTCCTGCTGCGCGCGGGCTGTGCGCTGCTGGCTGAGCAGTGAGTATTCATCCTGAACCTGGCGGCTGACGTTGTAGCGTTTGGCCACCACTTCTGCCGTGTCGCCCATCACCATGTAAATTCCAGGCATGGTTTCCTGCAAACGAGGATTGGGGCTGCTATCGCGGACCGCCATGCTGATGCTCTCCACTCCTCCGCCGATGGCAGCATCTACGCCTTCATGAATGATCTGATGCGCTGCAATGGCAATGGCCTGAAGGCCTGACGAGCAAAACCGGTTTACAGTGCTGCCGGCCACGGTCGGCGGAAGTCCGGCCAGCATGGCAGCGACCCGCGCCACGTTGTGGCCTTGCGCGCCGTGCGGTTGTCCGCAGCCCAGCACTACGTCTTCTATTTCACTGGGATCGAGCTTGGGTGTTTTGCGCAGAACATCCTGAATGCAGTGGGCTGCCAGATCATCGGGACGCGTTGCGTTGAATGAACCGCGAAATGATTTTGCCAGCGCCGTGCGCGAGCTTGTAACTACGACCGCTTCTCTCATCTATTCCCTCAAAAGTGCTCCTGAATCCAATATAAACCAGCGTGCGTGAGCGCTGCTTTCGCGTGCAGCTACATGGTGAGAACAATGCGACCAGAAATTTTGCCGGTGCGCATTTCTTCCAGCACGGCATTCGCTTCGTCCAACGGACGGGTCGCGACCTCGCAATGCAACTTGCCTTCAGCCGCCAGTGCCAGAACGTGCTTCAGGTCTTCTCGCGTGCCGACGGCGGAAGCTTTGATGTTGACCTCTCCGGCGGCCATCATGATGGCGGGAAAAGAAATTTCATTTGCGGGCAGGCCCACGGCGAGCAGAGTACCGGTCGGACGCACGCAATAAAATGCCGTGTCATATGCAGCTTTGGAGCCAGAGGTAACCAAAACTATGTGGGCGCTGCCGCGACGGCGCATTTCTTTCACTACGTTGGAAGTCGTCGCGTTAAAGGTGTTAGCCGCGCCAAGAGACTTGGCCAGCGACAGTTTGTCATCGGCAACATCAATGGCTGAGACTTCAAGGCCGAGATGCACGGCGATCTGAATGGCCAGATGCCCCAGCCCACCTACTCCGAAGACTGCCAGCCTCTGCCCGCGCTGCGGCTTGGCCTGCATGATGGCACGATAAACCGTAACGCCAGCACAAAACAGCGGCGCGGCCTGCACCGATGAGACTGAGTCGGGAATCTTCGTCGCGTGGCTGGCAGGCGCTTTGATGAACTCCGCATAGCCACCGTCGACGGTCACACCGGTGATTTTCTGCTTAACACAAAGGTTCTCATTGCCTTCGCGGCAGAATTCGCACTCGCCACAGGTCCAGAAAATCCAGGGCACGCCCACGCGGTCGCCGACTTTCAATTCACTTACTCCTGGTCCGATCTCAACCACCCTGCCCGCAACCTCATGGCCGACGATCAGCGGCAGCTTGGTGATTCCGGCGAATTGTTTCCAGTCGCCATCGGCAACGTGCAGATCAGAATGGCAGACTCCGCATGCCTCCACCTTGATCAGGACCTCGCTGCCCCCAGGCGCGGGTCGCTCGACTTCCTCAACCGTCATGGGCTTTTTCAATTCGTGCAAAACTGCAGCTTTCATTGATTCCTCCTCAAGAGTTGCGGCTTTGCCCGGTTTTTCTCGGAACTGTGCGCGCGGCCGCGCAATTCAGGTTCAGCCTCCGAAAGTGTTTCGTCCACGACCTTCTTGATCTGCTCGCGCAGCCAGCGGTTCGGTGGATCATTTTCCGCGCTCTCATGCCAATACATATGAATCTCAAGCTGTTGCAGGCTCTTCAACGGAAATGGGTACAGCCGATGGTTGAAACCGGTGTTGAGCATTTGTGCATAGTGTTCCGGTATGGTCAGCAGCATGTCAGTCTCGTTAACTACGCGGCACGCGGCAAAATAGTGCTGGCAGCGAAGAACAATCCTGCGCTTACGACCCTTGCGATTCAACTCTGCATCTACCAGGCTGGGGCCGAGACGACGCGAAGATACCAGAATGTGGTCTTGTCTGAGATACGTGTCCAGATCAAGCTCGCGCCCGATTGCGGGATGCCCCTTTCGCGCCATTACGACCACGCGATCAGAAAAAAGCGGCTTTTGCCGGAGATTGTCGCTCAGGGCAATGGGAATATCCAGAACAAGGTCAAGAGTTCCGCTGGACAGCTCCTGTTCAATCTCGCGACGCTTGACCCGCAACGTGGTGATAGAAATTTCCGGAGCGGCCCTGGACAGAACTTTTGCCAGCGGAGGCAGAATTGTGGATTCCATCAGTTCCCAGAAGCCGATCTGAAAATTACGGCGCGTATGCGCCGGATCAAAGTTCCGGTTCTCATAAAGATTTACTTCCAGGATTTGCAGTGCCTGGCGCACCTCATTAATCATGTTGCGGCTGAACGGAGTGGGCACCATGTTGGCGCCTTCGCGGATAAATAAAGGGTCTTTCAGCAGTTCCCGCAGACGTTTGAGCGCATGGCTCATGGCCGGCTGCGTGAGCTTAAGCTGCCGCCCCGCGCGCGTGAGGTTGCCTTCGCGGTAGATGGCTTCCAGTACCACAAACAGGTTGAGATCGACCTGGCTCAGATGCACGGCACAAATTTTACACTATTCGGATGATTCATTTGATGCATTGGGAATAATCGATTAGCCTAATAGAAGCCATGAGGGAATCGTGAAGGATCGATATGAATTTTGATTACACCGATAAAGTCAAAACGTTACAGGAGCGTTTGCGCGCTTTCATGGATGAGCATGTTTATCCCAATGAAAAGCGCTACTATCAGGAAGTTGAAAGCGACCGCTGGGCGCCGGCCAGGGTGATTGAGGAACTTAAGCCCAAGGCGCGCGCCGCCGGCCTGTGGAACCTTTTTCTGCCGGATGATGATCAAGGCGCGGGGCTCACCAATCTGGAATACGCGCCGCTGTGCGAAATTATGGGCCGCAGCATTCTTGCGCCGGAAGTCTTTAACTGCTCCGCGCCCGATACCGGCAACATGGAAGTGCTGGCGCGCTACGGAACCGCTGAACAGAAAGAACGCTGGCTGAAGCCGCTGCTGGCGGGAGAGATACGGTCGTGCTTCGCCATGACCGAGCCGGCGGTCGCTTCGTCCGATGCAACCAACATTCAAGCCAGCATTCGCCGCGAAGGAAATGAGTATGTGTTGAACGGCCGCAAGTGGTGGTCGTCTGGAGCAGGCGATCCGCGATGCAAAATCGCAATTTTCATGGGCAAGACAGATCCAACCGCCAAGCGCCATCAGCAGCAGTCCATGGTGCTGGTGCCCATGGACACGCCAGGAGTGAAAATCGAGCGGATGCTGACGGTTTTTGGCTATGACCATGCTCCGCACGGGCACGGGGAAGTGAGTTATGAAAACGTGCGCATCCCGGTATCGAACATGCTGCTGGGCGAAGGGCGAGGATTTGAAATTGCCCAGGGCCGCCTGGGCCCAGGACGCATTCACCACTGCATGCGCTGCATCGGGGTGGCGGAGCGCGCGCTGGAAATGATGTGCCAGCGGGTGAAATCGCGCGTGGCTTTTGGGAAGCCGCTGGCGGAGCAGGGCACTCTGCGAGCAGACATTGCGCAATCGAGAATGGAGATCGAGCAGGTGCGCCTGCTCACGTTGAAAGCTGCCCACATGATGGACACTGTGGGCAACAAGGCGGCGCGCGCGGAAATTGCCATGATCAAAGTGGTGGCTCCGAATGTCACATTGCGCGTGCTGGACCGGGCGATTCAGGCGCACGGCGGTGCTGGCGTTTCCCAAGACACGTTCCTGGCCGGCGCCTGGGCCAATGTACGGACACTGCGGCTGGCGGATGGCCCCGACGAAGTCCATATTGAATCCATTGCGAAACAGGAGCTGGAGAAAGGCTCCCCCCGGTTGATGAAGACCGGCGTGGCCCATGCCAGCGACTAGTCAACGTTAGAGTTGAGCGGGAATACGTGGGATTCTTGCGCGCTTGGTTAGCTAAGCTACTTTCTTGTGAAAAATTCCTGGAACGCCTGCACGATTCTGGATGGAAGGGCTTCTTCCGATTTTTTTCCCAGCAGCTCATGTCCAGCGCCTTCGATCCGCAGCAGCATCTTTTGCGCGGGGATTAATTCCAGGGCCGTCTTCATCTCATCGTGCGAGCCGAAGGGATCGCGGGAGCCATGAACGAACAACGCGTTCGTTTTGAGCTGAGGAAAGTGTCCGGTGCGCAGTTGTGTGGATTTGCGCGGAGGATGTAGGGGATAGGAAAGCAGCAGAAGTCCCGCCACGAGTTCATGCCGTTCGGCGGCGAGCATGCTGCCCTGACGTCCACCATAAGAATGCCCGCCGAGAAAGATGCGTCCAGAGGTTTTAGGCCGCAACACTTCCACGGCGTGACGCAGACCATCGCGGTCGCGCGCGGCCAAGGCGGGAAAAGGCGGTCCATGGGGACGCGCTTGTCGAAAAGGAAGATCGCAACGCAAAACTGCGTAACCAGCCTCCGCGAAGGCTCCCGCCAATGCGATCAGTAATTTGCTCTGGCAATTCGCTCCGGCTCCATGAGTCAAAACCAGCGCATCGCCATTGGGCTGCGACGGTTCGTGGAGGAAACCGCGGACCGCGGGCTCAGCCCCGACATCGAAGTACTCATGTGTCGTGATCAATGGGACACTTCCACACCTGAAAATTGAAGCCGCTCCACTTCTTCATGCATCTGAAGCGAGGCCTGCTTGCGATCACTAAAACGAAAATTCCTGGAAGAAAAGTTCACCGTGGCGATTACAGAATGCTTGCCCAACAGATTGAGCAGATGAGGAAACAGGCTCATGTCGCCCCAATAACATGCGTCAGTCCCGGCTACGCCGTCAGGTATGGCATAGGCGATACGCGCGGCTGAAACGGGCGCCTGCAAGTCTACAGCGGGCTGAAAAAGCGAGGAGTGAAAGGGCAGCACACTGGACCCGTCTGAACTGGTGCCCTCAGGAAAAAGGACCAGCCGCAATCCTGCGGCGAGCGCCGATTGTATTTCCGGCTGAATCGTGTGCGTTTCGCTGCGGCGGGAGCGATCAACGTAAATCGTGCCGGCAAGGGTGGCAATCCATCCTACGGCCGGCCAGGCGCGCACCTCGCGCTTGGAGACAAATGCGCATGGGGCTATGGCGCTGTAGACCATGATATCCAGGTAGCTGAGGTGGTTACTGGCGACCAACCCCGCACCGGCAGGTACGCCCGTAACCGCAATGCGGATGCCCATGTGGTGAAGCGTGCGCCGCGACCAGCGGTGGAGCACCTCAATCCGTGTCTGTTCTGAGAGCTTGCCGCCTAGTCCGCGCAATAAATATTCCGCCAGGCAGCAAATGATTCCCCAGATCAAACCGCTGCCGCGCACAATCACGCGCGCGATTCGCTTCGGCAATGAGGCGGGAGCAATTTCCATCGGACAGTGAAAGGGTGGCTTGCTGGCAATCCATATTCAAGTCTATTTCCGCAAGAAAGTCCACGCTGCGGCGTTCTCACTAGGATCCTGAGCCAATCACCACAGAGACAACGCCTGGGCAACTGGATAGAATAGGGGCAAACAGCTAGACTGATTTGCACCTTGCCAGCCTCACTCAAGTGGCATCGTTGCGCGTGTGTCAGACATCGTTCCTATTTTTTTCAGAATGAGGAAGCACCGAATGAAAGCAATCTTCTCCATAATTTTACTATTCACCGTGGTCCTTTTTAGCGGCTGTCTGGGATCAAGCAGCAGTTCTACGGCGCCGACTCTGGCCTTTGTCTATCTGGTCGGCCAGGGCGACAATGGAATCCGGGCTTTAGCCGAGAAGACCACGGGCGATTTGCAAGCGCTTCCGGTTTCGTCATTCTCCACAACGCCGCGGCCAGTATCCATTGCGTTGCATCCTTCCAAGAATTTCCTGTATGTACCGAATCTGACTTCCAATACGGTTTCAGGTTTCAATATAGACCACGTCAGCGGCGTCCTCACGCCGATTGGCACGGCGCTGCCACCCACGCCCGCCTGCGTAAGCCCGGCGGTATGCTCCAATCCGATAGGAGTGGGCATTAATTCTGGCGGCCAGTTTTTGTTTCTGCTTAACCAGGGATCAACGGTTCCGGCGGTCCCCGCTTCAATTTCAGTTTTCAATATCGACACTACCCGGGGTCTGCTGACACCAGTCTCGGGATCCCCGTTTGCTTTTCCATCGCTCGTGGCTCCGAACCCGCAATTTCTGGCAGTTTCACCTACGGCGGGTTTTCTATACGTTTCCAATGGCGCGTCGGGCAATATCTCCGCTTTTTCAATTGGGGCCAGTGGCGCCTTAACTGAAATAGGTACTGCGGTTCCTGTGGAGCCTGTGGGCCCAACTGCGACGGTTGCAGGCCTCGCGATTGATGCCAAAGCCCAATTCCTCTACGCCGCGGATTCCGCCAACAATAAGATTGCCAGCTTCAGCATCGGCGGTGGCGGCACTCTTAACGCTGTGGGAGCACCAGTTATAGCCGGCATCAAGCCGGTCTCTATTGCGGTGGATTCCACTTCTTCATTCCTGTATGCCGCGAACCAGGGATCGAATGATGTTTCCGCTTTTAAGATTGCTTCCGGGACATTGACTCAAATCGCCGGCTCGCCTTATGCGGTGGAGCCAACTGGCTCCGTGGGAACTCCGCAGCCGTCATTCCTGACTGTGGATGTGTCCAATACATTTCTCTATGTTGGCAATTTCGGATCTTCCAGCGTCTCGGCATTTGGTATCAAGGCTTCCGATGGCACGTTGGGCCTGATCACAAATTCCCCTTTTGTCCAGGGAATTGCGCCACTTTGGATCGTTACAACAAAATAGACATTATGGAAATGAAGAGCAGCGAGCCAGCTATGGGGCCGCGCGAAAGGGATGCTCAGGCGGCCTGTTTGTTACGTTGCCGCGGACGCTCCGCAAGACGGCGTACTTTCTTGTCGGCATAGTCGGCAAGGCGGAACAAGGACACACCCGCAAGAAGTATGCCCAGCCATCCAATGCCGAGAATGATCCACAATAGCATCAGCTATATAGATTCAATCCAGTGCTGTTGGGTTGGTCTTAACGGCTGATTGGCTTGTGTACTTCGCCTCCTTTCATTACGAAATCAACCTTCTGCAACATGGTGATATCGGCCACCGGATCGCCTTTCACGGCAACCAGATCGGCATACTTGCCCACTGCAATGCTGCCAACATCATTTTGCATTCCCAGCAGTTCCGCGGCGCTGCTGGTGGCCGCGCGGATAGCTTGCATGGGGGTCATGCCGTACTTCACCATGTAGGGAAATTCGATCGCGGGATTGATACCCCAGTCAAAGCCCCCTACATCCGTGCCGAAGGCAATCTTCACGCCTGCGCTCAGGGCGCGGCGGAAAGTGTCTTCATGAATCTTGATCATCTCCAGCCACACTTTGGCGCCGGCAGCTGCGCGCCCCTGGGCCACATACTCGCCCACATAAATCGTGGGGACATAAAAAATCCCTTTCTGTGCCATCGTCTTCAAGTCGGCTTCAGCAATGTAGTTTCCATGCTCGATTGAATCCACGCCGGCCTCAACTGAATTGTGTACGCCATTCAGCGCCATGGCGTGCGACGCCACCTTATGGTGCTGGCGATGCGTTTCGTCCACAATGGCCCGCAGTTCATCCAGGGTAAAAGTTGGAATGTCATCAAGCACTCCATCCGGGCGGACGAAATAACTGCGATCGGAATATACCTTGATCCAGTCAGCCCCAAAGCTTATCTGCTCACGCACAGCTTTGCGGCCCTCGTCCGGGCCATCCACCACCTGCACTCCGTGCGGGACCGCCACATCGGGCGAATAGCCTGACAGTGGATAAGCACCTGTAACATCCATGGCGCGTGTTGCCACTTTCATGCGAGGGCCGGGAATGATTCCGTTGTTGATGGCCTTCTTCAAGTCGACATCGGCATAGCCGGCGCCTTCTGTCTCCACATCGCGAATCGTGGTAAAGCCATAATCCAGAGCGCGGCGCACGGACCGCGTCCCAAGGATTGCCCGGTAGGCATTCGATTGCTTCAGCAGCTGCTCGTCGTAGTCGGCGGCCGTAATATCGCCTTGCAACAGCGCGTGCGTGTGCGTATCAATCATACCCGGCAGGCAGGTATGGTCAGAAAGGTCAATCACCTGGCTGCCCGCGGGGGCCTGCGTATTTTCCTGCACTTCCCGGATGCGCTCGCCCTGAATTGTAATGAGCACATTGCGCTGCACCTTGCCGCTTTCCGGTTGCACCAGCGTGCCGCAACGGACATATCGGTTGACGATCGGGGCTTTCTGGTTTTGTTCCTGCCCCGCTGTAAGTGAAACCAAGGCAAGTGAAACGGATATCAAGCTGGCGGCAAAGGCCGCAAATTTCTTCATCGATGTATCTCTCATCAAAACGCACCTCTGGGAAGCTGCCAATCCTAACAGAACCGGGCACTGGCGGGAAAAATGAAGACACAAGACGGCTCCAGCCGCTAAACTTTATGCAATGGAAACCCACGATTCCGTCACCACTATGACCGATGCCTATGCGCAAAAGGCAGTGATCATCGCCCGCGAATTCAATGCCCGGCTGGACTACACTGAGAATTCTCTGATGGAACTGGAGGGCATTCTGGCCCAGCTTGCACTCGACCTGCCTCCTGGCGGCTCCGCAACGGACGAGCTCACGGAGATGTGCAAGATGTGGGGCTCATATTTCGGCGAGGTGGTGCGGCGGCGCTTTGGCGGCGACTGGACCATTGAAACTTATCCCGGAAAGCAGTTCGCCACCCTGACCTTGAACGTGGCCGGCAACAAGCTTTTTCCCTCCATGAAAATTCATCGCCGCCTGACCGAAGGCGAAGCTGACAACATCTGGTCGTTTTACAAGATGGTGAAGGCCAAGCTGGAGCCGGCGCAGCGACCCAAGACAAACTGACCCGCAGTGCTCTACCGCCTCTGTGGTGGACTTTCTGCCGACTGTGTTTAGATAGATAGTAATGATCCAGCTCACTGCAGCCGGCAAGCGCTTTGGCCCAAAAATCCTCTTTCAGGAACTGGACTGGCTGATCACGCCGCATGATCGCATTGGACTGGTTGGCGCCAACGGCACCGGTAAGACCACGCTGCTGAAAATTCTTGCCGGTACGGAATCGCTCGATTACGGCGCAGTCACGCAGCAGCGCGGCATCCAGTCCGGCTATCTGCCGCAGGATGGTCTGTCGCTTTCCGGGCGCACGGTGTTTGCCGAGTGCCTTTCAGTTTTTGAACAGGTCCACCAGATGCAGCGTGAGCAGGAAGACCTGGCGCGGCGGCTGGCGGAGGTTGACCATGCGAGCGCGGAGTACCACCAGATTGCCGAGCGCTTCCACCGCATACAGGCAGAGTTGCAGGCCCGCGACGGATACACCATTGAATCCGAAGTCGGGACGGTTCTCAACGGCCTGGGTTTCAGGAAAGAAGACTGGGAGCGGCGGACGGAAGAGTTCTCCGGTGGCTGGCAAATGCGCATCGCCCTGGCCAAACTGCTGCTGCAAAAGCCTAATCTGCTGCTGCTCGATGAACCCACGAACCATCTCGATCTTGAAACCCGCAACTGGCTGGAACAGTATCTGGTCAACTATCCGCATGCCTACGTGCTGATCTCGCACGACCGCTATTTCCTCGACGTCACGGTGAAGAAGACCGCAGAGATATGGAACAAGCAGGTTTTTTTCTACACCGGCAACTATGAAAAGTATCTGACGCAAAAAGCCGAGCGCCGGGCACAGCTTGAGGCTGCGTACAGCAACCAGAAAGAAAAGATTGACCAGCTTGAGGCTTTCATCAATCGCTTCCGCGCCCAGGCAACGAAGGCCAAGCAGGTGCAGAGCCGGATCAAAGAACTGGAACGGATGGAGAAGATTGAAGTTCCCCCGGACGAAAAAGCCATCCATTTTTCTTTTCCGCAACCCCGTCCCAGCGGGCGCATCGTTGCCGAAGCCAAAGACCTGGGCAAAAGTTACGGGCCTAAGCACGTGTTCTCCGGTGCGAATTTCGTTATTGAGCGCGGTGACCGCATTGCATTGGTCGGCGTGAACGGCGCCGGCAAATCAACGCTGATCAAACTGCTCGCGGGTTCGGAGCAGCCCACCGCAGGCGAACTGCGACCTGGCCACAACGCTGACGTCGATTATTTCGCCCAGGATCAATACAAGGCGCTCGATACGCAGGCGCGCATGCTGGACGACCTGTTTGAGGCCGCGCCGCGTTCCACGCAAACGGAGTTGCGCAGCCTGCTTGGCTGCTTTCTGTTTTCTGAGGATGACGTCTTCAAGACCATCGGGGTGCTTTCCGGCGGCGAACGCAACCGCTACGCGCTGGCCCGCATGTTGCTGCACCCATCGAATTTTCTGCTGCTCGATGAACCAACAAACCATCTCGACCTTCGCGCCAAAGATGTTCTGCTCGATTCATTGCAGAAGTTCACCGGCACCGTCGTCTTTGTTTCCCACGACCGCTACTTCATTGACAAACTGGCAACGCGCGTTTTTGAAATCGGCGAGGGCAGGGTTGAGGTTTTTCCGGGCAATTATGAGGATTATCTCTGGCGCAAAGAGGGGAAAGGGAATGCGCCCCCGGCAGGCTCCCTTGTTTCTGCCAGCGCCTCTGATGTGGCGAATTTCGCGGTATCAACCAACCACAGCGAAATTGCAAGACATGTCGACCCGGACGCGAAGCAGAAGCGCTTGAACCCCATCAAGCTCAAACAAATGAGAGAGCGCTTGCAGGAAGTGGAGGAAGAGATCGCGCGCTTTGAGGCTGCCATTGCCACGGCGGAAACCGCGCTGCAGAACTTCGTTAGCGTGGAAGAAACGCAGCGGCAGACAGACTTGCTGAATCGTTCAAAAGCGGGCCTTGAACACGCCATGGATGCGTGGGAAGAGATGTCCATCGCGCTGGAGATTTGAACAGTTTTACGTTGGATTGGATGGCTTTTTTTCCTGTTCCGGCGTCGCGGGCTGATTTGGAACAGGGTGGGCGGGATTTTCGGCCTGGTCCGGAACTGTGACCCAGGCAGTCAGCGCTCCAATGCGTTTTGAGAGCTGATCGATGATGCCCAGGCGCAGCATGTAATTGCCGGGCACAAGATCAAGGGACTGGCTGCAGGGCAGGGCCGACTGCATCACCTTGTTGAACGTTTCCGCATCAAGGTTTGCGTTAACTGTGCCGCCCCCGGAGCCGATTGGTTTTCCCTTCACCGGAAAAGCCCACGCGATGCAACTCACCTCCGCGTGCTCCAATCCATCCTCTTTTTTGTTGAATGCAACCATGTGAGGATCCACAGCAAATTTCACGAGCACTTTGTTGTGCGTCGTTGCCGATGGAGGAAGCACATTCGCCTGGAACAGGAGGCCGGTGGAAACCGGCAGATCGGGATCGAGCGCCTGGGCAAAGTCAATCGAGGTCTGTTTGACTTCCTTCTTGGTTCCGGGAAGGATCGAGGGATCGACCGCGTAATAGCCTTCGCGGTAGCGCAATTTCACACCCGGGCGTGTGGTCTTGATCTCAATCTTCCGCATCCTGCCATCCCATGTCTTGTTCGCAGGGGTATAGGACGTTGTGTAATAGCTGGAACCGTCGTCGATGCTGGTGCGAATTCCAAGGTCCAGATCGTTACGGTTCATGAACGCCCTGCCGCCGGTACGCTCCGCCATCTCGCGCAACGAGCTTTGCGCCCCATAGCGGTTCAACATGGGCCGGAACGCGTTACCGGAAAGCCCCGCAGGATCGACAGGATAAATCGCGATCTGGGCTTCCATCAGCGCGTCCGACATCATCTCGACTTCGCGCGAATAATCGTCCATGAAAAGGGGACCGCGCCTGGGCTCCATGTTCGGCATGGTATCCACAACGAAGGACTCCGATATCCAGATGAGATTCTTGCGTCCTTTATAAGCACCCATAATGCGTGCCATGGACCTGAACGCGTCCAGCGTACCCCATACGCGATCAGCTCCCATGGTTGTGAATGTGCTCTTATGTTTGTACTCTTTGCCATCGTCGGGTGAGGTTGTCACCAGTTGTGAGCCCTGCCCCTTGAACTTGCGTATTGATTCCTTCAGCGCTTCATGATCAGTGGTGAAATCGTGCAGCATCCAGAGCTTGTTGCCCAGAGCAAAAATTGCGGTGGGTTGGCTTGGAGGTGTGGTGTCCAGGTACTTCAATAACTGCTCATGAGCATAAGCCAGGTTCGGGAAGCTGGTGTTCAGCACATCAAGCAAAATGATGTTGTAGGAACTGTTGCCTTTATACTGCTGCACATTGGTATAAACATTCGGGGGCAGATGGAGATTGACCTGCTGCGCTGCCTGTTCCGGGTTTGGCTGCAAAAAACTAAAATCCCGCTTCGTCTGTTCCTTGCCATTTTCGAAAATCTGGACTTCATCCGGTTTCAAATCGGACACTGTCCGAGCCTGAGCGTCGGTAGCCACTATATCCAGAACAACAAGCCTGGTAGTTGTCCTGAATACGTATTCAGGCGGCTTTTCCACGTTGGAGGGTCGTCCTTGAGATTGGTCAGTCTGCGAGTAGAGCCCGCAGGAAGTAAACGCTAAGAATGCAGTTAGAGCAGAACGCAACAACTTTCGTTTCATTGATATTGACATCCCCAAGATGGATAGCAGATTAACGCTGTGCAGAAGACTATAACCTATGAATAATTTAAATATCTACAGCATTCCTCAAAGAACAGGAGATCCGCTACATCGGCGATGCCCGCGTTTTGAGTTGAACTACCGATGATTATAACTATCGAGTTCTAAGGGACTACCACTTGAGCCCTCGCCGTGCCAATTTTATTAGTGGCGCGATCCAGCACGCCCATGCGTAGCGAGTAAGTCCCAGGTTTCAGGTCCAGTTGACGATCGCATGGCAAAAAGTGCTGTTGCATTACCTGCTGGTATTCGCTTGCTTTCAGGTTCGCGTTCACCGTGCCATTGGACATTGTTGGCTTATCTTTGTCCTTCCCGTAGGCCCATACCGTGCAACCCAGTCGCGCAAACTCCATGCCGCCCTCTTTGTGTTCGAAGGCCAGCGTCCGCGGATCAATGTGGAAGTTTATGACTACTTTCTTGCTCTTCTCCGAGGGCGGCTGCACTTGCGCCTGAAAAACAACTTGCGTGGCCGCCGGCGCATCCAGTTCCAACGCGCGGCTGAAGTTCTCCGCCAGGGCGTCAGAATCCGCTTGGTTGATCTTCTCCGGATCCAGCGCATAGTAGCCCTGCCGATAGCGCAGGCTTACATTTGCGCGTCCGCTCTTCAGCTGAATCGTGCGAAACTGCCCATCCCACTTCTTGTTGTCGGGATAATACTCAAGGGTGTAATAGGTCGAGCCATCATCCACGCTGTTGCGCATGCTGCCTGCGAGATCGTTGGTGGCTATGAAGGCTTTCCCTCCGGTGCGGTCCGCCATGTCTCTCATCGTATCGTGCGAGGCCATGCGTTCATCTTTGCCAACCGCGCCCGCATCGACTACGTACACTGCAATCTGGGCATTCATCAGCGCATCAGAGACTTTTTTGATCAGGAACGCATAGTTCTTGTAGTCGCCCTGGCCGGTCCCCTCGACAGACGCCCGGGCGAGTCCAGAGCTGCAACTAGCGTCATTGCAAGATGTGGACGAGGTTTTGAGAGTGTTATCGGGGAAAAGATTAATGGGAAAGCCCTCCGAGAGCCAGATCAGGTTCTTGCGTCCAGGATAGCCCGACAAGGTTTTGGCCAGAGCGTTCAACTGGTTCAGGGTGGTTTCAATGTCCCGCTCACTGGTATGAGCATTGCCGAAGGTGGTAAACGCTGACGCCCGTGACGTTGCTGTTTCGCCGCTAATGAAGCGCGCCGGCGCCCTGAATTTTTCTACCGAGCTCTTCAGTGCCGCCGGGTCAGTGGTGAAGTCATGCAACATCACCAAATGGTTCTCCATGGCAAACAACGCAATGGGATGCGAAAGTCGAGCTTGAGAGAGATACTTTAACAGTTGGTCTTTTACGTATGCCTGCTCACCGAAGTCTCCGTTGAGCGTATCCAGCAGCATCACATTCAGGCTACTAGCCTGGAATGATGGTGCATTGGTCACCACATTGGCTGGAAGAGGAGTGCTTGCGATCGCGTCCGTCTTCCCCGGCGGATGGAAAGTGAAGTTGCTGATCTTCTGCGTCTTGCCATCCTCCAGTAGCTTCAGTTCGTCTGCTTTCAGATCGGCAATCACCTGCCCGCGACTGTCTGTGGCCACCACATCCACGACCACCAGCCGCGTATTTGTGCGCAGCGTCGTCGTCGATTGGTATGTGTCTGAAGCGGGTTGTTGCGAAGCGACCGGCTGGTCAGGCGTGTTGGATTGGGAATAAGCTCCCGGGAAACACAACACAATAAAAGAGAGTGTTAGAGTACGGCACGGCATAGTCCAACGCATGGGCGAACCTCTAGAGCTCTAGAAATTAAGCTGCGCACTACCCCTCATTGCGGCCATTCTAGCCTGTTGGGCCATAAAAGCAACTAACTTAGGGGGCGACACACCGACTTAGGTGAAAAATATCAAACTCTCCCTTTTAGGTGTGCGCCAAAGTATATGGAAATAGAAAAAACCACGGAAAATTGCCCATAATAAACAAGTCTTTTTCTGAGACAACCCACCGGGAGTGGGTGCTCTCCTACTTTACAGGAATTAACAAACGGGGCCTGCGTGCGGAGCTACGTCAAAATTTAAAGCTCCGAAATTCATGTCCCGGTGCCGGATCATTTTTCCCGGCCAGATGTAACAGAGATGTTTCTTCCGAAAAGGGGCCCCTGGTGATCTCACTTCGCGTTTTCCTGACTGCAACTCTCCTTCTCGCATCCGCGAGTGCCGCCTCAGCGCAAACCTGCACTGCCACAGTCGATAAGACGGTAAAGATCTGCTCTCCGGCCAGCGGAGCGACAGTGACTTCCCCCGTCAGTTTTTCCGCGGGCGCACGAGACACCGCTCATACGGTCACGACGATGATCATGTACATCGATTCGGTGAAAAAGGCTCAAAGCTCGAATGCATCACTCAACGCCGTCCTTTCTTTGCCGGCAGGAAAGCATGCCATTGTGATTCGCGCATGGGACTCCACGGGCTTCTTCTTTTCTTCCTCAGAGAGCATCACTGTCTCGGCTACACCTACGCCGACTCCTACACCTACCCCGACGCCAACTCCGACCCCAACACCGACGCCGACTCCAACACCTACTCCGACACCTACTCCAAGCCCAACGCCCACGCCGACACCCGGAACGGGCATCAGCGCCGTGAACCATATTATTTTTGTGCAACAGGAAAACCGCAGCTTTGACAGCTATTTTGGCATGCTAAATCCCTATCGAGCAGCTCACGGCTGGAACATCGGCGATGATCAGCGTCAATATGATGTGGACGGCATCGACGATAAACTGGCCACAATTTTCAATAAAAATGATGAAGGAACAGTATTCCCGCTTTTCCACACCACCAGCAGCTGCCTTGACGACATGAGTTCGGCCTGGCTGGAAAGCTTTGGCGACGTGAGCCGATTTGATTTCACCACCACGCGGCAAATCCTGATGGATGGCTTTGTTCACACGGCAGAGGGCTACGCGAAATCCGGGGTGGGCAGCGGCGCATTTACAGATACGGCCGGCCAGCGCGCCATGGCTTATTACCAGGATACGAGCACGACCGGCGCAGCCGAATTGAATTACTACTACTTCATGGCCTCGCAGTTTGCGCTGTCTGACCGCTGGTTCTCGCCCGTCGCCAGCAAGACGATTCCTAACCGGCTGGCGACGATGTCCGGCGGCACCACGCAGGGATACGTCTTTGATCCCGGCAATGACGATCACGCACCCCAACTGGTCGCGAAGACCATATTCCAATTGCTGGATGAGAACAAAATTTCCTGGAAGCTCTACTATTCGACCACCAATGCCAACGGCAGCCCGTCCACCACGTTCACGTATTTCACCTATAGCGGTAAATACATTTTCAAGAATGCCAGCGGTGTTGTAACGGTTGACCCAACGCACATCGCCCCGCTCAGCCAGTACTTTACTGATGTTCAGAACAACACGCTGCCGGCATTCTCCTATGTCGAAGCCAATTTCGGCCACGGTGACGAGCACCCGGGCTCTGGCCAGTCAATTCTTTCCGGTCAGGCGCAGATCTCAAACATCATTAACTCACTGATGGCTAGCCCATCGTGGCCAGACTCGGCTTTGTTCTTCACTTTCGATGAGGGCGGCGGGCCTTATGATCACGTGCCGCCGGTTCCCAACCATACCAACCAGAACACCAGCAGCGCGCTGGCGAGCCTGGAGGGCGACATTGCGCCGATCGCCGTGAACCCTGACGGATTCCTGCCCTGCCAGCCCACGACAGCGGGTGTTTTCACCAACCATTGCGACCTGCGACCCACAAGTCCGGGAGCGCATCCGGCTGACGCGGCCGCTGCCGGACACTCCGGCTTTGGCGCACAGCTCGGGTTCCGCGTGCCCAATATGATCATTTCACCGTTTGCCCGCCGTCACTATGTTGGCCACACAGCCATGGATCACACTGCTGTAATCCATTTTGTGGAACAGCGCTTCAATCTGCCGGCGTTGACTAATCGAGATGCTGCTCAACCCAACTTGCTCGATTTCTTTGATTTCACCGGAAAGCCATGGGCTACTCCGCCGACTGGTATTCCGACACCCGCGGCCGTGGGTTCAACCTGCCATCCCGCGACGATGCAGTAGAGCTGCCGCAACTGTCAGTAGTAACAGGGAAAAATCGGCCTTTGAGGACGTTCACGGCACCTTTGGCGCAGGCAGCGGAGGCAGGTGCGCGGGTTCCGCTTTGCCCAGAGTCGCCGCGAATGCCTGAATCGCCTGGTCATAGCCCTGGGCCAGATCCAGATCATTGTGGCCGGCATTCTTTGCCCAGAAAAACTGCTTTGGCTGGTTGGCCAGGTCAAACATCTTCTGTCCGTGCCAGAAGGCAATCACGGAGTCCGCGCGGCTGTGCATGATCAGGACCGGGCTGTGGACGTGCCTGATGTATTTGTAGTTGGGAAATTTGTCGAAGGGCAAGAGCGGGACGCGGGTCAGCACTCGAAAGGCTGAGACAAATGGACTTTGCAGGATCACCCCGGCGGATGGCCTTTTCGCTGCAATGTATGCCGCTGGACCCGTACCCACAGATCGTCCAAAGATAATAATCCTGTCTGGAGCGGTCTTTAGATCAACGGCCAGGAACTCATATGCCGCGGCTGCATCTTCGTAGATGGCCTTCTCAGTGGGCTTGCCTTCGCTGGTGCCGTACCCTTCGTAGTCGTAGGCAAACACATTAAAACCAGCATGGCGCAGGTTGTCCAGCCAGTACCGATCATCCCCCAGATCTTCGGCGTTGCCATGGCTTACCAGCAGAGTGAATTTGGCCGCCGGATTGGGGAGAAAGACAGCGGAAATCTTCTTTCCGCCAGCAGTGGTGATCTTCAGCACCTCGAGTGAATCTTTGTAGGAAGACGGATGCGGCAGGAAGATCATGCTGTCTGAGAAAAAAAAGGCCAAAAGAAACAAGCCGACATACAGCGCACACAGCAGAAGCAACATGATCCGTAGAACTCTCTTCACGTCAAAGAATCTCGTTAAGACTAGGCCATCCTTAAGCATATGCCTCTGACAAAAGCGGACAAGTGGATTTCATGACGCAAATTTCTATTGCTTGTGGTTGCCAAGCATCCCGCCCTTCGCCGCTACATTCGTATGTAAGTAGAAGATCAATTTGCAAGTGGGTGTTTTATGAAGTTGGGCCGAACCCCTGGGTTTCTAGTGCTAATCCAGCTTTGCCTGGGTATCAATGTGTTTGCAGCTGTCGGTGTAACCGTTCATCCAGCCAAAGCTTCCCTCACGTTGACTGAGCCGCAACAATACACGGCTACCGTCATCAATACGACAAACCATAGTGTAATCTGGGCCGTGGATGGAGTTCGTGGTGGCAACGCCACGCTCGGAACAATTTCCGCGTCCGGGCTCTATCATCCTCCCAGCAAAAGAGGCGCCCACACCATCACGGCAAAGAGCGTGGCTCAACCGAGCGCGGCTGGCTCGGCCAAGGTATGGGTCACCGACTATCCCGGAATGTTTACCTACCATGCCGACCGTTTTCGCAGCGGAGTTAACCTGCAAGAGTTTGCGCTTACCGGGTCCACAGTGCAATCGGCCACGTTTGGCAAGGTATTTTCGCGCGCAGTGGACGGGCAAATCTATGCCCAGCCTTTATATGTAGCGAACCTTACTATTGCTGGCGGCAAACACAATGTTGTTTTCGTGGCCACAGAGCACAGCAGCGTCTATGCCTTTGAAGCCGATGGCAGGGTTACAGCGCCGTTCTGGAAGCGCAGCTTCATCAATCCGTCGGCGGGAATTACCACCATCGCGAAACCTGCCAATGCCCTGATTGCGCCGGAAATCAGCATCAGCAGTACTCCCGTTATCGATCCCTCAACCAGCACGCTGTACGTGTCTGTTTCAACCAGCGAGCACGGCAGCATCGTCCACCGCCTGCATGCGCTCAGTCTTACCACCGGAGCGGAAAAGTTTGGCGGCCCCATTACGATTCAGGGTTCTGTTCCGGGCACCTATCCCGGCGTTGCGGTAAACGGCCGCGTACCCTTTGTCCCGAAGCAGCATTTGCAGCGGCCCGCTTTGCTGCTGCTCAATGGCAATGTTTATATCGCTTACGGTTCCAACGGCGACCAGCTTCCCTATAACGGATGGCTTTTTGCCTACAGTGCGGCCGGAACCGGAGTACTGCATCAGGTGGCAATCTTCTGCACCAGTCCCAACAAAGGCGCTTCCGCCATTTGGCAGAGTGGAGATGGTCCGGCTGCCGATCCTGCCGGCAATATTTATCTTGCCACCGGCAACGGCGATTTCAACCTCAACACTGGCGGACGAGATGCCGGCAACACCGTTCTGGAGCTGGCGTTACAGGCAGGCGCGCTGATGGTGTCCGATTATTTCACTCCATCGAACACTGCAGACCTCACGGACAATGATCTGGACTTAGGGGCAGGAGGTCCAATCCTGCCCTCGACTCAACCCGGAGCAGCTGCTTCCAATCTGGTGGTGGTAGGAGGAAAAGACGGAAAAATCTATCTTGTGAATCGCGACAACATGGGAAAGTTCAATACCGCCGCCAACAGTAATGTGCAGACGGTGCCTTTGGGTAATCCAGAGCCTACAAATGGCCTGTTTGCCACCCCGGCTGCGTTGGGATCCTCAATATATTTTGGTGAGGTGAATGAGCCGCTGGAACTGTTCATATTCTCAAACGGTTTGCTCTCCACTGCCCCGGCGGCCCAGACCAGCAACGTCTTTCTTTACCCGGGCACGTCGCCCATGATCTCGACTGATGGAAGCCATTCCATTCTCTGGGCACTTGACCTGCACGCTTACGTGGGAGGTACTCCGGACGGGACCGCTAACACTCCCGGCCCGGCGGTCCTGCATGCGTACGACGGCTCGACATTGCGGGAGCTATACAACAGCACCCAGGCTGGCACGCGCGACAGCGCCGGAAAAGCCCTCAAATTCACCTCTCCCACAGTTGCGAACGGTCACGTGTATATCGGAACTGCCAATGAGCTGGACGTGTATGGATTATTACCGTAAAGCGCCACTGGCAAAGAGAGAGAGCAGAAGGTGGACATCGCGCCTCTGCTCTCCCTCTAATAGGTAAGAGGGTTACCGTTTTCCTGCAGGCATCTTCGCTTGCGCAGCCGCAGCCTGTTTCTGTTCAGTCGTTGGCGGCGGAGGCTCCAGGGCCAGGGTTTTTAATCCCAGTTCCCGCCGGAGCTCAGCTTCAAGCTTGGCGGTAATGTCTTTATTGTCTCTCAGGAACTGTTTTACGTTCTCGCGTCCCTGACCAATGCGCTCGCCTTTGTAGCTAAACCAGGCACCGGATTTTTCCACTATCTCCTTGGTAACGCCCAGATCCAGCAGGTCGCCTTCGCGGGAGATGCCCTCGCCGTAGATGATGTCAAACTCAGCTTCACGGAAAGGAGCGGCGGTCTTGTTCTTAACGATCTTGACCTTGGTCCGGTTGCCAATCACCACGTCACCGTCTTTCAGTGCTCCGATGCGGCGAATATCCACGCGAACGGATGAATAAAACTTGAGGGCACGGCCACCAGTGGTGGTTTCAGGGTTACCAAACATCACACCGATCTTTTCCCGGATCTGGTTGATGAAGATGAGGCAGGTACGCGATTTGGAAACAATACCGGTCAGCTTGCGCATGGCCTTGGACATGAGCCGCGCTTGCAGGCCCATGTGGCTGTCTCCCATTTCGCCGTCCAACTCCGCCTTGGGGACTAGAGCAGCCACTGAGTCCACCACCAGAACGTCAATGGCGTTCGAATGCACCAGTGCTTCGGCGATTTCAATAGCCTGTTCGCCGTAATCCGGCTGGGAGACAAGCAGGTTGTCCACGTCCACGCCAAGTTTTTTGGCATAGAGCGGATCAAGAGCGTGCTCGGCGTCGATAAAAGCGGCCATGCCACCGGCCTTTTGCGCTTCAGCGATCACCTGGAGAGCTATGGTGGTCTTGCCGCTCGATTCCGGCCCAAAGATCTCAACCACGCGGCCGCGAGGAAAGCCGCCTACGCCCAGCGCCACGTCAAAAGAGATGGACCCGGTGGAGATCACAGCAATGGGAACAATCGCCTCTTTGTTTCCCAGGCGCATAATGGACCCCTTGCCAAACTGCTTTTCTATTTGCGCGAGCGCCAGGTCAATCGCCCGGGTTTTTTCTTGTTTTTCGTCAACCATCGTTCGTCTCCATGCGGCATGTCCCATCAAAAAAAGACTTCTGCCTTGGTTTTAGTGCTACCGGAATTACCCGGATGCGCCTAAGCAATATATATTTCTATCATATGGCGAACAAAAGGGGAATTTTATTTTATATTTGGAAATCTTTTGACAAAAAAATGCTCCCGGGCCTGAAACCCGGGAGCGAGCCGACAGGAACAAACTTGTTTACCAATAGGTGAGTTTTACGTTGTCCAACCAGGTCTTGAATGCCACGTGGTTCCCTCTCATGTCTTCCTGGAAAGCCACATTCAGCTCATTCACGCCGGAATTGCGGGCGGTGTAGGTTCGATTTACGTAGTGCTTTACCCCGTCCAGGGTGACGGCGATGTAGGTAAGGGTGCTAGCAGTGCGCTTAAATTCCCACGTCAGGTGGTGCCACTTGAAAGCCGCCGGCGTTCCGCAAGGAATTCCGGTGGAAATCCAGTTGCCGTTGGCATTGCCCCATACGTCCCAGCGACCGGCGGCGATATTGCACTCCGTGCCGAAAATCCATCTCTTGTGGCCGTTGGCCTGGTTGTTGTCAAACTCCAACGCCTGCGCGTTCTGTGGCGTCTGGATATAAAAATCGAGATCATACTTTAGGTTGGTCGCCCCATTGGCGGCGCCAAGCTGCTTCCACCACAATGCATCGGCGTAGGGGTGGCTGCTGGCTATTGAAAAGGCTCTGGATACACCGCTCGCGGAGGGCGATGAGGTAAGCGCCGTACTAATGCTGGCTCCGGGACCTGCAGCGTTGGCGCCGGCACAGGCCACACAGTTTTGCCATCCACTCATTCTCTGAATCTGGCTCTTGACTGTCTGGGCGGATGAACGAAGCGAAGTGGCCGCCAAAAGGAACAGTGCAACTGCGAGAATGGACATGCTTTTGGTTGTTTTCTTTACCATCACTACTAAACTCCAGGGGATTGGTTTGTGCCGCCATTTCCAACGGCGAAGCTGAGCCTAACGAGCGATCTACTCTGCTTCAACCCTTTTCGACCTGCTCCGGGAGAAACCAAAAATCACGAACTACTAGGTGATTAGGGCCGCTACTTAGTTCCAAAACAAGAAGAGCGGCCGTGAGGCCGCTCTCTCATCGCATTTCTTCAAGTGTTCACAATTCGGTCGCGCAGCTTCCGTCAGTCCGTGCAACGATTGATAGAGGACACCCTTAGCACTACCAGTATGTGAGGGTGACTTTGTCCAGCCACGTCGAGTACGCGTGCATGGCAAAATCTCCATCCATCTGGAAGGCCACGTTCATTTCATGGACGCCGGAACCCCGGGCGGGATAGCTGCGGTTTACGTAGTGAGTAACGCCGTCATATGTGAAGCCGACGAAAATGACATTTGTGGCGGTGCGTTGAAATTCCCACGTCAGGTGGTGCCATACGAATGCGGTGGGAGCGGAACAGGCTACGCCGGTAGAGATCCAGTTACCAGCCGCATTCCCCCAAACGTCCCAATGGCCGGCCTTGATGTTGCACTGCGTGCCATAGATGAATTTGTGGGAGCCGTTGGACTGGTTGTTATCAAATTCCAGAGCCTGGGCCACGCCCGGGTTGGTGATGTAAAAGTCCACATCATATTTGAGATTGGTGGCGGTATCGGCCGCGCCAAGCTGTTTCCACCAGAGCGCGTCTGAATAGGGGGTGGGTCCGCTGATGCTGAATTTGGCGGCAAGCCCGTCCAGCGAAGGAGACGCCTGATTCGCGACCATGGAATAGATGGCCGTTGGACCCGCCGCATTAGCGCCGGCGCAAACGGTACAGCTCTCCCAGCCTGTCATCTGGTCGATATTGCTTTTCACTACGGCTCCTGCCGGGGGTGGCGGTAATCCACCCGTTGGCGTGGGCGTTGGTACAGGAGTTGGAGTTGGTGTGGGAGAAGTACCCCCTACGGTCAAAGTGAGGGGTGCCTTGAAGACTGCTCCCGTTGAATCCCAGGCCTGAACCACAATGCTGTGACTGCCGGCCGACATCGTCACAGATGTATTGAGACTGCTGGTCGAAACCAGGTAAACGCTTAGGTTGTCCACATAAATTCTCATCGCAGTGATGGGATGAGTGGATGTTGCAGAGGCGACGAAGTGGACTGGGGATCCGGCTGTGGATCCGGGGGCAGGGGAGCTAACCGTAACTCCCGCAAAGGATGCGGTGGCCAGAGTTACGATCGCAACGATTAGCCGAATAGCGTTTTTCACTATGCGTACTCCTTAAGAACTACGGTGCTTTATCTTGAGGAGCAGAGGTTACGAGTGCATCTACTCTGGATGTATCAGGAGACCACTTATTTTTCTTAGGATTTGACTCTTAGGCTGGTACTACGGTGATGACGCCGAAAAAGCCGCTAGAAGTCAGCCGATGGCTGATAGCCGAGGAGAGGAACTAGGTAAATCACCCGTGCAAGCCGCCCGTTTGGAAGTGAGTGCGCCTGTTGAAAAAGATGCCAAAACAGACCGTTGCTACGCTACTGAATCATGAATCGTTGCAGCGAGCACTTTCTCCGATTTGTAAACAAGCACACCCTCCGCGTCTGACCGATGGAGTTTGTGAACCAGGAAAAGCGGGCGGCGCCGGACCTCATCGTAAATTCTGCCAATGTACTCCCCCAGCAGTCCCATGCAAATGAGCTGTACGCTTCCCAGAAACAAAATGGCAAGAAGAGTTCCAATATGGCCGGCGCCGGGTATCACGCCAAAAAACTTCAGATGAAACATCGTGTTACCCAAATTTACCAGTGAGAGAAACAGTGTGAACGCCAGCACTACTCCACCGAGTACCATTCCCAGCCGCAACGGCTTATAACTGAAGCTGAAAATCGCATCCATAGCATATTTAAAGAGCTTGGGAAGCGTTTGTTTCGCTTCGCCCGCGGCCCGCCCGGCCCGTTCGTAATACACGATTGACGTGGGGAAACCGACCCACGCGCGCAGTCCCGGAAGATAGCGGTTCCCTTCCGAAAGGTTAATGATGGCATCCGCCGCCTGACGATCCAGAAGGCCAAATATCCCCGCATTGAGAGGAATCGGGAAATCCGAGATCAGGCCCATGACTTTGTAGAACAACGGAAACAGCTTGCCCCGGATTCCTTTTTCGGCCCGACTGGAACGCTCCGCTATCACTACCTTGGCGCCATCTTTCCATGCCTGGACCATGCGCGGCAGCACTTCCGGCGGATCCTGAAAATCGCCATCCATCAGCATAATAGCGTCGCCCTTGGCGACTTGAAGTCCTGCGGTCAGGGCGGCCTGATGGCCGAAGTTACGGGAGAATTCAACCACGCTCACGCGGGGATCGTGGCGTTGAATGTCGACCAGCAGAGAGAGCGATTTGTCCCGGCTGCCGTCATTGACGTAAACGACCTCCCAGTGCTCCTCCATGGTGTCCATCACCGCCAGTACAGCAGCGTGAAAGGCAGGGATATTCTCTTCTTCGTTATAAATCGGTACTACAACTGAAAGCATGGCCCCACTCCCAGAAATAACTCTTTCCTGATCGCCATTCCAATTCAACGTTTGCCTTCTTTGCCAAGGGCCATGAGACAAATCCTTCATTCCCACAGCCGGGCACTCAATCTAGGCTGCTTCATTCTGCTTGGCTGCTTCTTCTTTTAGAGATGCTTTGATTGATCCTGTCCGCTCACCCACAACGTCAGGACGTCCCACGCTGTAGTAGTTGAGCCCAGCGGCTTCCATCAACGCCGGTTTGAACAGGTTCCTGCCATCCACCACAATGGGATAACGCAGCAGTTGCCTGATGCGGCCCAGGTCGAGAGCAGCAAAGTCTTCCCACTCCGTAAGCACCAGGCAGGCATCGGCGCCTTCCAGGGCTTCATAAGCGCCGGTGGCAAATTTCACAGTGCCGGCCGGTCCGAATTCCTCGGCTGCACGGTCCATGGCCGCCGGGTCGTATGCGGTAACTGAACATCCTTCTTTTAAGAGCGCCTTAATAATGGCCACGGCCGGCGACTCACGCAAATCGTCAGTGCCATTCTTGAAGGCCAGTCCAAGCACTCCAAGCTTTTTGCCTTTCAAGGTCCACAGTGCTTTGCGTACTTTTCGCAAGAACCGGTTGCGCTGTTCTTCGTTCACTCTTACGGTTTCGTCCAGCAGTCCAAAATGGCAGCCGTTCTCTCGCGCTACTGAGCGGAACGCCAGAAGGTCTTTGGGAAAGCAGGAGCCGCCGTAACCAACGCCGGGTGAAAGAAAGCGGCGGCCGATGCGTGAATCTGTTCCGATTCCCTCGCGCACCTGCTCCACGTCCGCTCCCACGGCTTCGCAAACACTGGCGACGGCATTAATAAAGGAGATTTTCATCGCCAGAAAAGCGTTGGAGGCGTGCTTGATCAGCTCAGCGCTCTTGGCGCTGGTGCGCAGCAAATTTGCCTTGAACGGACCTGCCACCGGGCCGGGTATGGCGTCCGGTCTTGCGAAATAGCTGCCATCCACAAGAGGCTGATATGCCTGGGCCAGCAGGTCAGCGCAACGATCGCTGTCCGCGCCCACCACAATGCGGTCAGGATAAAGGAAATCAGCCACGGCAGTTCCCTCACGCAGAAACTCCGGATTGGAAGCAACATCAAACAATTCAGCGGGCGCGCCGTTCAGCAGCATGATCTTTCGCACCCAGCTGTTGGTGTAAACCGGAACCGTGCTCTTTTCGACCACAACCTTATAGTCGTCAATCGCGCAGGCAATTCCCTGTGCCACTGACTCGACATAAGAGAGGTCAGCATCGCCGTCATCTTTTGGGGGCGTGCCCACAGCAACGAAAATCAGCTGGCTGCGGCGTACGGCATCAGCAAGATCGCCGGTAAAATCCAGGCTCTTGCCGCGGTGACGCTCGAGCAATTCCGGAAGGAATTTTTCATGGATAGGGCACTCGCCGCGCTGGAGCTCGGCAAGTTTGCGTTCGTCGTTGTCGACCAAAAGTACTTGATGGCCTAATTCGGCAAAGCATGCGCCTGCCACCAGTCCGACATAACCAGATCCTACTACGGCAATTCTCATTTACGGGTCCCCAGGGTCCTGAACGAAGTTTGTTCCCGCACCGAATTCGGTTTCGAGAGCAGCTAAAAATCTTCGATGTCAGAACAGCTGCTTGGGATGTCAAAACTAGGTAAATCCAGCAGCAGCCAACGTTGTCTCGAGAGACGACATCTCAGACAGTGACCAGAGAGGCTGCTCGTACCACTTCAGTTAGCAGCTGCAGCGGACACGCACCCCAGTCAGGCCTTATGACCAACATGAAAAAAATTGCACTTGCCAGCTTTTTTGCTTTGCTGTCCCTTGCCCTGCTCACCGGTTGTCAGGGTCTTGGCGCCAGCAGCCCAACACCGACGCCTACCCCCACGCCGTCCCCTACTCCAACCGGGACGCTTCAGAGCGTGAACCACATCATTTTCATGATGCAGGAGAACCGGTCGTTTGACGCTTACTTCGGCAAGATCAATGACTATCGCGCCAGCCTGACGCCCGCTCTGGGAAGGGACGCGGACGACCTGGAAACCGATTTCACTGCTCCCACCGATTCTCCAGACACGCAACAGATTAGAACCTTTCATCTTCCAACCAGTTGCATCTTCAACACGTCGGCTGCATGGCTGGAGAGCCACGGCAATGCCAACCGCTTTGATACAAGTGACAGCGCTCCGCTGCTTCTGGATGGCTTTGTCCATACCGCCAGCGGATTGGCAACATTTGATGGTGATCCCGACACCAAAGGCGTCCGCTCGATGGGTTACTACACTCAAGCGGATTTGCCCTCCCCATACTGGTTTGCGACACAGTTCGCCACCTCTGACCGCTTCTACAATCCTGAGCCTGCACAGACGGAAGACACCCGGCTCTACGCCATGGCGGCAACCTCACAGGGACTGGTGCATCCGCCGCAAGACACCAACACTCAATTGACGGCCAAAACAATTTTCCAACTGCTGGATGCCGCAGGCATTTCCTGGAAGATTTACTCGGTTGACCGCCAACCGGACGGCAAACTGATCACGACCCTGCGCAACTTCCAGCCCTATGGCGCGACCAAGGAAGACCACATCGTTCCCATATCTCAGTTCCTGACAGACGTGCAGAACAATACTTTGCCGGCATTTTCATATATTGAGCCGGGATTCGCCTCAGGGCGAGATGAGCATCCGGGAAAAACGAACAACATACAGCCCGGGGCGGCCTTCGTGAATTCACTGTTTACGGCCCTGATTAACAGCCCTTCATGGAAAGACTCAATTTTTATCGAGACCTTCGATGAAGGAGGAGGGCTGTTCGATCATGTGAGCCCGATGATCGACGGTCGACCTATTCTGGAGCTCTCCGCAGGTGCATCAGGTCAGGCGGTGGGCCCGGGTAAATATCCCACGGACGCAGCCATCATGCACGTGCCCAGCCCTGACGGCATCAAGCCACGTGATCTGCTGACCAGCGATCCGCAGAATGATGATTTCGTCCGGACGGGTTTCCGCGTGCCGGTGATCATCGTTTCGCCGTTCGCCAAGCCGCATTATGTTTCTCATACCCCAATGGACTACACAGCAGTCCTCAAGTTCGTAGAAAAGCGTTTCAATCTGCCGAGTCTAACGGCACGCGATGCAGCCCAGGCGGACATGGAAGAGTTCTTTGATTTCTCGTCCCCCAACCTGAATCCACCGTCCCCAGCAAGCCAGCCTATCAATTTGCCTTGCAATGCGAATCTGGCATCCGGAACCAAGAATGTGCCATTCCCGCAGTAGAGCGATCAGCAGTCAGCCAGACAGCAATCAGCAAGCACACGAGGCCTCGAAAAGATCGAGGCCTTATTTTTTTATAATTACTTTTCTGGAGTCCGCGCGATCCGCCAACTCTGGCCTGAGTTGCTGCACCTAAATTAGACAAGGAAGCATCTATGCGAGCGATTCAGTATTGGGTGCTCTTCTTCGCGATCTTTCTGGGTGGTGATTGTGCCCACGGTTATTGCAGTTACTCCAGCCGTACAGGACCGGTCAAGACGCCACTCATGATGGCAATTTGGTCGGGTGACTCCGAAGCTGTCGGAAAAATGCTCAGCTCCCAAGCAAGCCTTGATACCATGTTCACGTTTTGCTCGGGGTACGAGGCGTCTCACACCACACCTCTTCTGAACGCGATTCTGGCAATTCATGACTCGCGGTCTGATTCAGGTCACAGGGAGATGGTCGAGTTTCTGCTCCAGCACGGAGCATCCCCCGACTTCAGCGCGACCGGGTGGACCCCTCTTCACATGGCGGCGTCGTTGGGTGATCTGGCAACAGTGAAGCTGCTTATACGATACGGAGCCTCGATTGATCCTGTCCATAAAGAGGGGACACCGCTCCTCCTGGCGGTGCAGCACGGCTCTATCGCCGTTGCCAGAGAATTGATTGCAGCAGGGGCAGACATCAATGTGCGCGATTCTCTTGGAGAAAACTTAGTTTCAATCGCAGCCGACCAGCACTATGAGGAGATTGTGAGGCTACTGGTGGAACTTGGGATCGATCCTTGCGCACGAGACAACGATGGACGAGATGCGATCTACTGGGCTGGGTTTGGAGGGGATGACAATCCGCAAAAGCTGAAAGTCATTGCTTTTCTGAAAGGCAAGTGCGGACGCTACGATTGAAGTGCGGTTCCCCTTTAGTCTCAGCGGCAAGGGCTTGATTGGAACCTCGGCTCGCCCCCGGAATCTGTCGTTTTCACGCACGCCTCGGGTCCACTTGCGAATCGAAATGTCAAATCCCGGAAATGTGTCCCGTCCCATGGTTTAAACTCAAACTTCTGGGGTTCTGCCGGAATTGGGCGGACTTGCCTGAACCTTTGAGGTAAATAACCAACATGCACTAACGATTGCCCCATGCGGCTTGGGTTTCGCCGTTTTTCTGTGGTACTTTAGCCCCAAAAGCACTTGTGTGCGGTTTCCCACGGCACTTGGAAAGGCTGCCCTTCGATTTACTGATTTTTTATGGCACTCGGGTTTGGGTTCAACAAAGTAAAGGTCCTCGCGCAGGCGGAGAAGTTTGTCCAGCAAGGGAAGCTGCCCAACGCGATTTCTGAATACGAAAAAGTCATCAAGGAAGACCCCAAGGACCTGACCGTCCTGAACACGATTGGGGACCTCTACGCACGTGTGGGAAACAACGATCAAGCCACCTATTACTTCAAGAAGGTCGGCGATCAGTACGCGCAAAACGGCTTTGCGGTGAAAGCCATCGCGATTTACAAAAAGCTGACCAAGATCAGCCCCTACAACTCCGAAAATACCACCAAGCTTGCTGAACTCTACAGCCAGCAGGGTTTGTACAACGACGCTCGCGTGCACTACATGCAAGTGGCTGATCATCTTCTGAAATCGGGTGACAATCAGCAGGCGGCAAGGGTGTTCCAGAAAATTCTGGAACTCGACCCTGAAAATGCGCACACGCAGGCCAAGCTGGCCGATCTCTACACGAAACTGGGCAGGAAAGATGAAGCGCGCAATATTTATTACAGCGCGGCTGAGTCGCTTTACGCTCGCGGTTCTTACCCCGCTGCAGAAGAAGCCCTGGGCAAAGTGCTTGCACTCGATCCGGCCAACACCGGCGCGCTGATGTTGCGCGGAATGATCGCGGTGGATGCCGGCGACAGCCAGGCCGCCGTCAGCTACCTGGAGCAGGTGACTGATCTCGATTCCAGGCCGGACGGCTTACGTGCCCTGTTGCGCGCCAAGCTCCATACCGGCAGCGCTGAGGGAGTAGAAACAGTCGCCGAGAAACTGCTCGCCACCCACAACGACATCACCGGAGTGACCACGCTGGGGCAATGGTACGTAACCAACAATCACGTGGAAAGCGCGTTGCTTCTGTATGAAAGATATTCCGAGCGCCTGTTCGGCGGCAATCCGACGGCATTACAGGAAACGCTCAACCCGCTGACCAACCGCGTTAAGGACAATCCGGCGGCGCTGGCAATTTTGAACCGTCTGACAAACAAGTCGGGCGGCCATGCGCAGAACGCCGAGGTAATTGAGCTACAGGCGCACGCGGCAGCCCAAAAAGGTAATTTCACTGAGGCTCGGGATCTCTATCAGAAGCTCACGGTGATGGAGCCGGAAAATGCGCTGCATGCCCAGAACTACAAACAGATGCTGGCGAAGCTGGGAGAAGATTCAGCTACGCGCATCCTGACACCTGAAGAAGCAGCGCAGGCCTTCATGGTGGAGGAGTTGGACGAAACCGCGACACCGGTACATCAGAACTATGATCCGCCTACGGAAAAAGCCATTGAATCCGCGCTGACGGATGCAGAGCTTTACGTCTCTTATAACGTTCCGTCGAAAGCAATTCCGCCGCTGGAGGCAGCCTTGCCGCTGGCCCCGCAGGATGTGAATCTGAACCAGCGTCTGGCCAGCTTGTACGCCCGCGCTGAGCGTTTTGGCGACGCGGCGCGCATGTACCAGAACCTGAGCAAGATTTACGAAGAACTGGGCCATCCCGCTGAAGCTGCAAAATACCTTGAAGCAGCCAAGAAATTTGCCCTGCGCGCGCCCGCGACGACTACGCCCGTGACCCCCAGCGCTCCACCACCTGCTCCTTCAGTTGCTAAAACCACCTGGCCGCCCATGCCTGCGGAGGCCAGCCCCGCTGCCCCGCTGGAACCAGTGGCCGAAGCGCCCATGGAGCTTGAGGTCCAGGCAGCGCCTTCAGTGCAGGAGTTCTCGTTTGATGCGGCTGAAATGGCGATTACAGAGCCGGAGCCGGAACTGAGTGCGCCCATCGAACTCATCCCCGCTACGCCATCGACGGTAGAAATAGATTTAGAGCCGGTTGCGATTGATGCGCCTCCAGCCATGGCGAGCGCGCCTTCCACTGAAGAGATTGATATCTCCAACGAGTGGGAAGACATGATTGAAGTTCAGCCGGAAGAGCCGCCGGCTCCTGAACTTGAATTGCAGCCCTACCAGGAAATCATACAAGAGCCGGTAGCCGCCGAAGTGCCTCTGGAAGCGGTGGCCGCTTTAGAGGCGACGCCACCGGCCGCACAGATTGCGGACAAGGTTCAGGAAATCCGTTTCTACATTACGCAGGAAATGTGGGAACCGGCCAAAGCGGCGATCCTCAGCCTGACGGAGCTTGCGCCTGATGCTCCTGAGGTAACGGAACTGATTGCGGAAGTGTCGGCAGGACAGACAAAGGCAGCGCGGGTGGAGATGGAAGAAGTTCCGGTTGCGTTTGCCCCGATTGAAATCGAAGAGTCGCCTGCCATTGAACCTCCGCCAGCACCGGCCATGATCGAACAAGAAATACCGGCAGAAGCGCATTCGACTCCTTCCCTGGATCTGGAAAATGTCCTCGACATCACGGAAGCGCCGAAGGCAAAGCCGTCCAAGTCAGTTCCACCGTCGCAGCCGGCAGCCAGGGCCGGCGGGCAATCTACTGAAGATATTCTTGGTGATTTTCTACAGGACCTGGAACAGTCAGACCTCGCCGATTTTGCGCCCCAACAGACTCCCAGCATCCCTGCTCCAGTGCCCGTGGTAGCAGCGGCTCCTGCCATGGAAAGGCGCTCCAATGGCGATATGAAGGATGCGGACTCCGCCAATGTTTTGAGCGACATTCTTTCTGAGCTGCGCGACGAGACCTCCGAAGCGGCTGAGCCGGAAGAAGATCCGGAGACGCATTACAACCTGGGCATCGCTTTCAAGGAGATGGGCTTGCTGGATGAGGCCATCGGCGAACTGCAGAAGGTTTGCCACGCAGTGGATCGCGGCGCGCCGTTCTCTCAACCCATCCAGGCTCTTACCTGGCTGGCACAATGTCTGGTGGATAAAGGTGCGCCTGAAGCAGCCGTCCGCTGGTATCAAAAAGCTTTGCAATTGCCCGGCCTGGACAGCGGCAGCCGCTGCTCCATTTATTATGATCTGGGAGCGGCTTATCAGGCCGCCGGAGACAACAAATCTGCCCTGACGAATTTCATGGAAGTGTATGGCTCGAATATCGATTTTCGTGATGTAGCCAGCCGGATAAAGGCGCTAAAAGCATAGAATTTTCTATTGCATCCAACATTACAGCTAACAAATCTCAAACCCTTTGAAAATTACTTCCACGAATCTCGAAAACTCCACGCCGGCCCAGCCGACTGAACCGGAGCCGGAGACCGCCGCTGAAATGCCTGTGTGGCTGCAGCGGGTCTTTGTGGTGGTGTATGTTTTATTCTGCATCGAATTAGGATTAGTGCTGATTGTTCTGCCCTGGACGCGGTTCTGGTTCAGTGATGGCTGGACGTCACAGTGGCAGGGCTTCCAGCATCTGGTTCAACTGGGTTTTGTGCGCGGAGCGGTCTCTGGGCTGGGCCTGTTGGACATATGGCTCGGCGTGGTGGAAGCGGTCCGTTATCGTGACCGGACCTGAATCCAGGTCTTCCTGGCACATTTATTTTTTTGATAGATTTGCATGGCAAACAGTAAAACAAATCCTGATGCTGAAGAGCCAATGCCGGAGCTGCTTCCTGCTCCGATGGCTTATCTAAATCCAGAGTTTCTGAACAGCCCTGACGGGAGACTCCTGCGAATCCTTTCGGAGTATCAGGAACCGCTGTCACGCTTCCGCCGCGAGAAAATCCAGGACACCGTGGTATTTTTTGGCTCCGCACGCTTTGCCAGCCTGCCTGACGCACAGAATGCCCTGACGATCCTGGAAAAACCCGGCTCAGCCAAACCGGCCGCACCCCAGGACCAGCCGGGCGCCAATGATGGCGACGCCCTGCAAGCCGCGCTAAAGCGCGCGCACGCCGCCGTGGAGATGGCCCGCTATTACGAAGAAGCACGCCGGCTGGCCGCCATGCTTACGGAATGGACGCTTACGCTACCCGGCAAACGCCATCGCTTTGTGGTCACCTCAGGCGGTGGGCCCGGCATTATGGAAGCCGCGAATCGTGGGGCCCGCGATGCCGGCGGGAAAACTATCGGCCTCAATATCCGGCTGCCGTTTGAGCAATATCCTAACCAGTACATCACGCCGGAACTTAATTTCGAGTTCCACTATTTCTTTATGCGTAAATACTGGTTTGCTTACCTGGCGAAAGCGCTGGTCGTCTTTCCCGGAGGCTTTGGCACGCTGGACGAGTTTTTTGAAATCCTTACGTTGGCGCAGACCCACAAACTGGCCAAGAAAATATTAGTAATCGTCTACGGCAAGGAGTACTGGAACCGCGTGTTGAATCTGGAAGCTCTGGCCGATGCCGGAACGATCTCTCCGGAGGATGTGAAGGGCTTTACCATGGTCGATACGCCGGAAGAAGCGTTTGAAGTGCTCAAAGAGGGACTAACTAAGTTCCATCTACAGCCTCAGCCCGCAAAACAACAGGCGGCGGAAGAAGGCCCGGAGATCGCGAAGACGCTGCCTTGATTTTTTGTTGCTTTAGCGTAGCGCGGCTTCGTTAAAGACAATTTTCACCAGATGCACGGTCATATCGTCAAACTCTGCCTGAAGATCTTTATCGTCACCGGCGAATTTTATTCGGAATGGCTTCAAGTCGACCGAACCCTTTACCTCGTCGAGTGAATGAAATCCGGGATGGCCTATCTGGCGAATTCGCACGCGCACTTGCTCCACAGCACTTTTGAGCAGGTCAGTAACCAGATAGAGGTACGCTTTGCCATGCAAGACCGGTCCGTGTCCGGGGACGATGATGTCCGCGTCGAGCTGGGCCATGTTCTGGAGCGTCTGAACCCATTCAGCCGGATAACCGTCATAGGTGTATGGAATGGGATGGACCAGTAGGTCGCCGGCGACGAGGATTTTTTCCCTGGGCAGATACACGATGGCATCTCCTGGAGTATTACCTCTTCCAAGGTGCCTGACTTGTACCTCCCGATTTCCAAGATCGATATTAAGCTTATCGGTAAAGGTGAGAGTGGGAGATTGGTAAACCAGCGTCTTGAATTCCGCTTCCTGTTTTTCCATGCCGGGCAGCACTTCCTGAACTTGTTTTTTCTCATCTTCAGTCAGCACCCGGCCATTCTGAAGCTTTCCCTGTTTTAAAGTGGCAATTGTCGCCGCAAGCTGCTGAGGCGTTCGCTCAATATTGCCCGGCTGGATGAGGTCCATATCTTTCTTGGTTTCCTCATGGGCGATGATGGCCAGAGAAGGGAATGCATCAAGGTAGGTTTTGTTTCCATTATTGTGGTCATTGTGGAAATGAGTATTGAGCAGATAAGCCACAGGCTTGTCAGTCCATTGGCGAATTTGTGCGATGTCTTCACGTGCCTGGGAAGGCAGGAAGCAGCTATCGACGACGAAGACCTGTCTTTCACCGATGATGACCGTCGTGTTACCACTTGGAGGCCCACTCCGATGTTCAATTGCATATACACCCTCGGCCAACTTGGTCACTCTTCGGTCGGCCTGCGCTGACATGGACGTGGCAAAAAAGATTGCTATCAAGATGGACATTGCCAACAGCCGGAGTGAGCGGGATTTGAGTAGCATTTAGGTCTCCATGAAACCGGTTCTGACTCAATCAGAGAAGAACTCCGCTGTGTTGCTCAGGATTCCACAGCATTTTTCAGCTTTTCCACGGTAATCGGCAGCCGTCTCATGCGTTTTCCGCTTGCGGCAAAGATGGCGTTGGCGATAGCGGGCGCAACCGGTGGCACGGCGGTCTCGCCAAATCCTCCCGGCATTTCCGAGCCTTGCAGGATGTGCGTTTCAACCAGCGGCGCGCGGTCCATGCGGAGCACTTTGAAGTCTGCGTAGCTCCGCTCTTGGGCCTGGCCGTCTTTGAAATGAATTTTTCCGCCTAACGTGGCGGACATGCCCCAGGCAATCGCGCTTTCCGTTTGGCCTTCAATGCCTAAGGGATTGAGCGCAAGGCCGCAATCCACGGCGGAAACAACCCGATGCACTTTGATCTCTGAGAGGTCTTTGCTGAGGGAAACTTCTGCCACCTGTGCTATGTAACAGTCTTCGCTATAAACGTTGCAGGCAACGCCACGCCCCCACAAGCGTCCGCCTTCTTCGTGAGGTGGCCTGGGCCATCCTGATTTTTTGGCAACAAGCTGCAGCACAGCGATCAACCGCGCCCGATGGATCTTCTGCGTTTTCAGGTCCAGGATGTCGCCCGGCGCGAGCAGGCGCAGACGCAGATCAATGGGATCGAGCTTTGCGGCATAGGCGATTTCATCCAGAAAGGACTCTCGGGCAAACACGGTGGACGGGTACATCACAGCGCGCCATGGTCCAGTAGGAACAGGCGATTGTACGGGAACAAAGTCTCCGGCATGATGAGGGAAGTTGTATGGATTATCGAAGAGGCCCCAGGGCATGCCATCATCGCTATAGAAGTTTGGTCTTTTGCGGTCTTCTGCCGAGGGCAGGCCAAGCACAGAAAGATCCGGCCCACAGGATTTGTGCAGCCACGCCACCGGCTTACCGCTAACATCGAGCCCTGCCTGTATGTGCTCGATTTTGGGAGCTTGGAAAAAACCGTGCTTCATATCGTCATCACGCGTCCATAGCACCTGAACCGGCTTGCCAATAGCTTTTGAAATCTCCACGGCTTCCAGCACGTAATCCACTTGCAAGCGCCGGCCAAAACCGCCGCCCAGCATTGTGACGTTGACCTGCACTGCGTCCGGCGAGATTCCCAACAGCCTGGCTGCTTCCTGCTGGGCCGCTTCCGGGGCTTGCGTTGGTACCCAGATTTTGCAGGTGCCGGAACGGACATCTGCCGTGCAGTTCATGGTTTCAAGCGGAGCATGGGCCTGATAAGAATATTCATAGATCGCTTCCAGTTTCACTGGCGCTTCAGCCAGCGCGGTTTGCGCATTACCATTGCGACGAATAGGGAAGCCCGGTTGTGAGAGTGAATGCTCTAACTCGCGCATGAAGGAATCGGAGTCAAAGCTTGCATTGGGGCCTTTGTCCCAGACTGGCTGAAGAGCGTCCCGCCCTTTGAGCGCGGCCCATGTATTTACTGCAACTATGGCGACGCCGCCGGAGAATCCTGAATGAACGGGAATGACATTCTTTACCCCAGAGATTTTAAGAGCGGGAGCCGGGTCGCACGAGACAAGCTTGCCGCCGAGATAAGGACAGCGAGCCACTACCGCATGCAGCATTCCTGGCACGCGAACATCCAGACCATAGATTGCACTTCCATTCACGATGGCTGGACCATCGACACGTTTGAGCCGAGTGCCGATCAGATGCAGATCCCTGAGGTCTTTGAGTTTTGGCGAGGATGGAGGTGGCACTCTGCCGGCCGCGTCCGCCAATTCGCCAAACGTCAACTGTTTTCCCGAGGAAACGTGAACCACTGTGCCTTGCTGAGCGCGGCATGTGCCGGGACTTACGTTCCACCTGGCGGCCGCGGTATTAATCAGCATTTCCCGCGCCGCAGCAGCGGCTTTGCGCAAAGGCGTCCATGTGCCAGCAGCACTGCCGCTGCCGCTGGTACGCAGGCGGATTCCCTTGAAGCGTGGAACCATGGATGCCTGCTCGATTACTACTCTCTGCCAGTCTGCTCCAAGTTCATCGGCCAGCACGATGGGCAGAAGCGTGCGCACGCCCTGCCCCATCTCTGAGCGTATGGCCCAAAGGCGCACGATGTTGTCCGGGCCAATGCGAATGAAGGCGTTGGGGGCAAATTCAGGCGCGCCTTCCGCTTCTGCCGCCAGCGCTCCGATATCGAGGTGAAAGGCCAGCGTGAGCCCGACCACAGCCCGGCTGCCATCGCGAAGAAACGCCCGCCGGGTAACGGTCATGTTGACTTGTTCTCCGGCGCGCGATCAGCAGCTTGATAAATGGCCTTGCGGATGCGCTGGTAGGTCCCGCAACGGCATACATGCTGCGCCATGACTTCATCCACTTCTGCGTCAGAAGGGTGCGCGTGTCTCTGGAGCAATGCGGCGGCTTCCATAATCATGCCCGGCTGACAGAACCCGCACTGGGCTACGTCTTCTTCCACCCAGGCCTGCTGGCAGGGATGATCACCGTAGGCGGACAGGCCTTCAATGGTGGTATAGCTCTTTGTCGTGGCGGCGGTCATTGCAATCTGGCAGGAACGGACGGCCGCGCCGTTTTCATGGACCGTGCAGGCGCCACAGACACCTATGCCGCATCCATATTTTGTGCCGGTCAGATTGAGTTCGTCACGCAGGACCCACAGCAGCGGAGTTTCGGGTTCGGCAGTGACGGTTCGCAGTTTGCCGTTGATGCGCAGGGAATATTGAGGCATGGTGGCGGTGTCTGAATGGTTCGACGCGACAAGGGAAGCAACGTTAGCGTCTGTTCGATTATGCTTTCGCTACAGACGGATTGCAGTGCGATAGGGTTCCCTCCCCTTCGGCAAGCTCAGGGTCGGGATTTTCAGAAAAAACTAAGCAGCCTTCTTCTCTTCCATCTCTTCCACTTTCTTTTCCACGTGTTTTATTTCTGCGCGGTCTTTGCGGATATCGAGACGCAAGTGGGCGTAAACGCTCATGTATTGGTTTGCGATCCAGACCAGTGCAAAAAGGGCGATCAGGTAGCCGCGCCAATCGTCGAAGAGAAGCTTGTAGTGAGTGATGAAGAGGAAAAACGCTGTTACGTAATGGCTGAAGCAGAATTCGCAAGTGAAGAGAAAATAAAACTTGCGACACCACGGATTCTGATGCGACTCACTCTGGCGAACGCAATACTCCCGAGGCTCGCGAAAGATCTCTTCGTGCGTTACGGTCCAGGCGATGCAGGCGATAGGCAGGGCCAGCGCGAAGAGCCATACGAGTTGCAACGTGAGAGGCACCTTTAAGAGAGTAGATTTCCGCCTGCCAAGTTGCCTTGCGGTGAATATAGGGGCAATTACAATGCTGGCCAATGGCTCTGCAGCTTTACTACGTCACCGACCGCCAACAGTTTCCCGGGGACAGCCACGAACAGAAACAGCGATTGCTGGCGAAAATTGCCGAATGCGCGTCTGCCGGGGTCGAATATATTCAGTTGCGGGAGAAAGACCTGGAAACGCGGGCGTTGGAAGAGCTGGCGTACAAGGCAATGGCAGCACTGGGCGAGTCGCGAACGAAACTGCTCATTAATTCGCGAACCGATGTGTCGCTGGCCTGCGGGGCCCATGGTGTCCATCTGCCGGCGAACGACTTGGCCGCCAGTGATGTGCGCTCTATCTTTGCACGTGCCGGCAAAAGCGAGCCTGTGATTGGCGTTTCCACGCACTCGGCTTCAGAGGTGGCGCTGGCAGAGGCGCACGGTGCGGACTTTGCCGTGTTTGGTCCGGTGTTTGAGAAAAGCGGCTGGGAGAAAAAAAGCTCGGCAAATCCTGAAGGACTGGAGCAGTTGCGGCAGATTTGCCATCGCGCCGAGGCTGCGCAGCCGCCGATGCCTGTCTGGGCGCTTGGCGGAATCACGCTGGAAAACGCGCGGCGATGTGCGGAGGCAGGAGCGGCGGGAATCGCGGCCATCCGACTTTTTCAGCAAAATGATGTCCGCGCAATCGTGAAGCAGTTGCGCGAAGCAGTCTAACGGCGGACCTCAACCTGGCGATTGTCTTTGATCAGCCAGTGCAGGAATGTAGAGACCAGGCTCAGCACAATTGCGCCTTCTAATGCTGCCAGCCAGGTATGGACAATAAATCCCGGAGTGACGGACGCCGCCATCTTGAGCATGATGGCGTTAATCACGATCAGAAAGAGGCCGAAAGTGACGATGGTCAAGGGGAAGGTGAGGATTTTCAGGACTAGCCCGAGCGTCGCGTTTACAAATCCGAAAACAATGGCGCCGATCAGCGCCGCCGCAAACCCGTGCAGTTCAATGCCGGGAACAATATAAGCGACGATCACCAGCGAGACGGCGTTAATAAGCCAACGGACCAGAAGCCGCATACGTTCCGTCCTCTCCGGCAAGGATGCCTTGCTCCATTATTACAAAGAACTACTTCACAAAAATACTTTTCGGCATCATCACGTGGACTCCTTTATTGCCGTCCACCAACTCGGTAATGTCCACATCGCCCGCAACGCTGATAAGCATGTAAGCATCATCGCGGCTGAGATGTTTCGCGCTGACCAGAAAATCGATCATCTCGCGCACGGCGATTCGCGTGGCCTCATGCAGCTCAGGATGAAAGCCCATGCTGATGTAATGCGTCGGGGTTTCCGCGCGCGGATATTTCTGGCCGGTGCCTTTATGCACGACGAACTGCAGCGTACCGACCAGAGAAGTTTCCAGCGCGGTGATATCGACTTCGCCATTGCCCTGGCCGGCGTGGCCGTCGCCAACTTCAAAGAGCGCGCCGCGCGCATGGACTGGCAAAAAGAGCGTTGTTCCGGCAACCAGTTCCTTGTTGTCCATGTTGCCGGCGTGCAGGCTGGGAGGCGCACTGTCAATGCGTCCAAAGCCTTCCGGCGGCGCCACGCCCATGCTGCCAAAGAACGGATGCAGAGGAATCTCAATGCCCGGCGCGAATCTGGCGATCACGCGCTCGCGATCCAGCGGAATGATCTTCATCTTGCGATAAGGAAAGTCTTCCGGCAGAAAACCGCGCGTGGGACCGAAAGCGTTGTAAGCGTACGGAATGGCCAGATCGATTTTCTGTATGCGGACTTCCAGCGTGTCGCCGGGCTCGGCTTCTTCTATATAGACAGGACCGTTGAGGATGTGTCCGCCGGGACCTTTATTGGTTACTTCTTTGTAAATATCGCGCAGGCTCTGCTCCACCTGGTCGGGCGCGACGCCGGCTTTTTCCAGTCCCGTGGGACTGTTGGTGATCAGCGTGTCGAATTCCACGGTGTCACCGGAGTGGATGCGCAGGACCGGAGGCGCGGCCGCGTCGTAATAGCCCCAGGCAACCGTCTTGGGCGTGGCCGGAAGTTTGAAGTGTTGCGGAGCGATGGGCGGAGCGGATTGGGCCTGGGCCAAAGCCAAAGAAGGAAACATGAGAACGATGAAGAACAGGTTGCGCAAGAGGCCTCCAGAAGTGCAGCGAAGAATGGTGGCACAGAGGGGTGGGAAGGGCAAGGAGCTGGCGGCTCGACCCCTTGAACATGAACCGTGTCAGGCAGAGGGTCGCAAAAGACATGTCCTGCACATGTGAACTAGGTCGCGCATAATTCCTGAGCGGTGATTGAGTTAGGCTGGCGGATTGTGTGGATTCTGGTCTTCGGGCTTCAATCATTCCCCAGGTTTCCTTCTTTTCTTAGGCTTCGTTTTAAACTCTTGTTCTGCAGCCTTCCTGAGAACATCTAAAACCCATTCCCCAAATTCCTTCTGCGCATGACCAGCAGCGTTGTGCAAGGGCCAAAACAGATCAATGGAAACCTTCTGCACGTGTAGATTCCATTCGGTCGCATCTTCTTTTGGTTTGCGTGGCATATGAACAAAAAGAGTTACTTATGTTACATGACTATGTTATGTTAGTTATGTAATATACGTAACATTGAACCAAGAAGGGCAAGAGGGCATCGTTGCAATGAACGCGAGCGCCCTATTGATCGTGGGATTTCAAAGAAATAAGAATCTTTCGCGAGAACGGAATAGATTTGAAGCTGCAAAGGGCGGCAGGGGTATTCATTTCCCAGAGCAAACAGTAGGGTTTCAGCTTGTCGGTCAGAAGGGTTTAGAAAAGCATTGCAGTGGCATTGCAAAATGGGCTGCGGGTTGACCAACTGCAGACGTTACCACCAAATTCAGAATGGTGAACCCGCAGGCCCTTACTGGGAATTAACCTTCAGAGCGCAGGTTATTTACCTTCGCTGTTGAGTTCTGCGCAGTCTTTACAGAGCGGCTTCCCGCCTGTACCGGACTGACGGTTGTGCGGTGGAATTTCGCTGCCGGGACCGCATTTGTTGTTGTTGTGGTGGTGGTTTTCTTTCACGGAGTTGAACGGAGATACTAAAGACATTTGACTTTTCCGAGTCTGAGAACGTAGAGTTCTCGGTTCGTAAAGTAAAGGGCCCTGGGGGAGGGAGCAAGATTTCCCCACACTAGAACAAGAGCGCTACCACGGGCTGCATCGGGATCATCTGCCAAGATAGGTTCCCCGGTGTGGCCCTTAGTGTTATGGCTCCGCGTGACGGTAACGTAAAGCGGCGATCATGCGCAGCTAGGTCTCTTCCCATAGCACATTTGCGCTAGGTTCCTAAATGTAGTATCTGAGGAACTATCGCATGTGGTAATTGTATGCCCCGAAAAAGCGAAAGGGAATGCCCTAAGTTATTGGCATGTCTGTGGAAAACAAGGAAAACTAGCGAAGGAATGTGGAACTATATACGAAAAGCGAAGCAAACACGAATAGAGTGTGGTATTTATACCGCGAAGCAAGAATAAATAATGAACGCTCCTAAATTGAAATGGAAAGACAATGGAGGAATCAGTAAAAGAGCGCTCCGTTGCGCGCGGGTCTTCGGCAGAGCGGAGTTGATTTTTTTCTTTCCCCGGCATTTATTCCTCAGCGCGCAAGCGCGCCTTGGAAACATGCCGGGCTACTATCGGCCGCCCCTGGCGGGACTGGTGCAATTAAGATTGTGCGGCCTCTATTCCTGAAGAATTCGCGGTATTATCGATCCCACCCTTTCGCAGAACCTAAAAAACAAGAGCCAGCTTTCTGCGAAGGATGGAGCACCCGGCCAAAACGATTTTGAAAGGCGGCCTGAATGAACTTGTTGTGGCCATGGCTTCTTAAATACAGTTCGTTATTGATGACAGGGGCAATTACCTTCGTCGTCAGTTACATCCTCCACCGCGTCAACACCAAAAGGTCAGCGCTCATTTTTTACACCAGCCATCTCCAGTTTGTGCCGCTTCCGAATCCGCCCCTGCCCGTACCGGGGCAAGCCCAGGCGATTCAGCAGGCGCCTAATATGGTTGGCACATTCACCCTATTTATTTATAACGATGGAAAGGCGACTGCAAAAAACGTTCAGGTGGGACATTTCGTTCAACCCTTCGTTCATAGCGTATTTCCTGATATTCCACGGATTGACGGGAAAACACCGGGTGGCGGCTGGCTTATGCGTCTGGAGTTCATACCGCCGAAAACGATGGTGACGATCACTTATCTAACCAATGGCATCTTCAACGTCGACCAGGTTCTTTCCGGATGTCTCATGGGAAGATGGTGCCGCAAAGCGCATTCCGGTCATGCTGCAGAGAATCTGGCCAAAATGGTGGCTAAGGACCCTAACGGCAATTTTCTATGTCGGTGTGTGGGTAATGCTCAATCTGGCGGTTGACCTCATCCGGTTTTTGTGGCGCGTTTATTATGCGCGGTGAAAACCCGATGGCTAAGAAACTTCAGGAAAGTTAATGCTGAATTCATCGCGCGAAGCTTTGTTGTAAGAAAGTGCAGGCGGAGAAGAGCCAGATCCGCGCATTCTTTACTTCACTCGACCACACAGTGGAAATCATGTTCCCTATCCTGACCGTCATGCTAGCTTCCGCGAAAGGATGGGGCACCCGGCCCTATTCCTTCTTTTTAGGGTGCGTTTGTTCTACCGTAATATTCGATATCTTGATATTCGGAGAATTACTCGCATCCACGCCAGTTACACACTCGCCTTCTATATGGCCGTTGGATATGCTTGCATTTGGTGAATCTTTGACTATGACACCGGTTACACATGGCACTGGCGCTTTCGATGGCACTGGCGCTTGCAATGACACGGTAAAGCCATATCACGCTGCCCGCAATTGATCATTTATCCATTTTACTGCTTCAAGCCTAGGAACAAATTCATCTCCGTTCATGATGGTAACTTTATCGGGGTGCTTCTTTATGTATTGGTGAAAAAACTTAAGAACGATGTCATGCTTTTCCTTGTCAGTCTTCTCCGGTATTGGCGTATGGAACGTTAGGGACGGAGTTGGGCTTGATTCTGCATTTCGGGCTGGAATGGGTGTAGGACGCGCCCCAGTGTTGTTAGTCGAAGAAGCTGGCGATACAGGCGCGGATGGAAGAGGTATCCAACGATCAAGGCCATATAAAGCCAACGCCAGCACCACAACGGAACCAGATATTGGCCAGATTTTCTGTTTTGAGGACTTATCTCTAACAGTCACCCAAGTGAGCGCAATTCCGGTCACTCCCATCAAGACTAAAAATATCCTTGAAAGGATCACGCTGGGAACTCCTCTAACCGTGAAGAACTGAGAGAGGAGCCACAGAAACATTTCGAACAATAAAGCGCCTGAGATGTACTTACGCATTTGCCTCTTTGCGCGCTGCTCCGGTGGAATAGGAGACCCAACCTCATGCGATGGAGGTAATATTTCTGGCGCGGCTGACATATTGCCTGAACCGTCGCTGAGGTTCTTAGACATGGCGCATCATCCCCGTAGTCCTCTTCCGTTTCCGATTCTTTGCCACCTCCATTGTCCTCTCTTGCGTTGGTTTTCTCTACATCTCGAGACGGTGCACTGTACTTTCGCAGTTCTTGCGAAGGGCGGGAAATAAATACCTTATCGTCTGGTTTTGGCGCTCCGCTGCGCTGCGCGCGGGCCTGCGGCAGCGAGGAAGGAATTCTTTTTCTTGCTTACCCGGCACTTATTCCTCATCCCGGCTCGCCGGGACTCGGAAACGTGACCGGGCTATTATCGGTCGTCCCTGCCGGGACTTGGAGTATCGCGGATGAGGGGTCGTTTCGTTAGTCAGTTGAAATCGCGGGTTCTAGCCAGAATCTTCGTTTGCAGAATGCGGTTAGAGAAGTCGCAGTACGCTGTTAACGATTGTGGCGGAGCGCCGGTAGGCGCGACTGAGAATAGCCCGGCACGCCGAGCGCCCTGGCGCTCAAGTGCCGGGTAAGTGTAAACAAAAGAAAAGTCCCGCAAGGGACGGCTGAGCATTAGAATCGCCAGCCTATGTCGTACCATACAAGAACCTGCCTGCTCTTTCATTGCGTCTTTGCTACGAGGAACCGGACCGCCAGCATTCCTGAAGAGCTCCAGCCGCGACTCTGGGCTTACATGGGCGGGATCGCGCGAAGCAACAAGATGAAGGCGCTCGCTGTCGGCGGCATTGCCGACCATGCCCACGTTCTACTGTCGTTGCCGCCCACGATTGCGATTGCAAAAGCAATTCAACTGGTGAAGGCCGGTTCGTCGAAGTGGATGCACGAGCAGACCGGAAGCCGGCGTTTCCCCCACCCCAACAAGCGCAACACCGGCGCATGTTGGGGGCCCCGATTCGAGTGGCAGGAAGGTTACGGAGCGTTCACCATTGGGGCGTCACAGGTGCCCGCGACAATTCGCTATATCGAGAACCAGCCGCGGCATCACAGGAAAACCAGCTGGAGCGAGGAGTGGGAGATGTTTGTGAGACGGCATGCTGTGTTTATGGATTGATTCTCAGTCGTCCCCTTACGGGACTCTGCCGTTTTGGGGCCAGCTACCCGGCCCTGAACTTCAGTCTGCATTCAGCCGGAGCCGAAATCAAGCAATTTTGAAGGTCACAGAATGTCAAGACAATCCTGCAGCGGCGCGGCGGGAATGAACGGTTGTGGGGTGCTAAAGCGACGGGTGCGTTCAGGGACGTTCTATGGTGGGGAGGATGCGCGGATAGCCGCTTGTTATCGGACGCTGAGAGAAATTGCCAGAATTGCCAGGATTGCCAAAATGCCAAAAGTGAAAGCGGAGCTGTCCGGCGTGTTGAGTCCAACATCGCTACAGAAACTGCTTGCATTCGTTGTTTATTCGTGCTATAAAATGATCAGCCTGCCGCAGTTGGCGGACTAGTTTGGGGCCCCCTGTAACGCTGTTGTCATTAGACTTTGCCGCAAGTCCTGTTTATTCAATTCTTTAGTTTTCAGGCCTTTTTTTAGGGCCGCTTTTTGAAGTCTTTTTTGAAACCAAGGCGATTTTAAACTGAGGGAGAAGTGTGTCTCCTGATGCTCTTTCCCCCGCCCATTCATTTTTCTTGTGAGGTACGTGATGCCAGAACCTAAACCAATGGGGAAAGACAAGAGCCGAACCAAAGAACAGATTATCGCGGCGATTCAGGAGGCAGCGCGGCGCCTGGGCCGCGTGCCCACAAGCCGTGAGTTTGGGCCGCTGAGCGGCATCAGCGTGTGGCAGGTAACGGGGCGCTTTGGCACATATGGGAATGCAGTCCGGGCCGCCGGACTGGAACCAAGCCACCAAGGCATGAAAGTGGAAACCGCGGCGCTGCTGGCGGACTGGGGCAGGGTGGTGCGCAAGGTGGGCGCCGTGCCAACAAGAAGCCAATATAAGGAGGCTGGAAGCTACTCGCCTGATTGCTATGCAGACCGCTTTGAAAGCTGGGTAAGAATTTCCGCGGAGTTCACCCGGTTTGTTGCCAGCGGCGCTCTGGCGGGCGATTGGACGGATGTGTTGGAAAAGATCCGGAAGGGGCCGATACCGCAGCAGGGCCAATCCGCGATGCTGGCCTGGTACAGGGCGGCAAAAGCGGCGTATGAGGCACGAAACTACGACGCGCGAAACCTGGAACAGCGGGAAACCAGCACGAACCAGCCAATGGCGGCCGGAATGACGTGTGAATCGGTTGCGGGTGTGGAGGCCCGGCAATTTGAAGCGATTGCCGCGGGCGGAACTCCGCTTCCGCCGCCGCTGGTGGGCAAGAAATGCGTGACGGCAACGATGCTGGCGGTTTTTGTGGCTGAACTGACGCCTTCGGCTTTTCCGTGGGTGGCCGCCGCGTGTTTTCCGCGACGCCCGCTGAAGGACCGTCCGATGCTGGGCGCGCCGACACGACCATGCGGGTTGGCTTATGAGCCGGTGAATGAAATGGGAGTGATGGCGCTATTTTGCATGCTCTCCCGGCAGCTGGGGTTTGTTATGGAATCAGTGCAGTCGGCCTTTCCCGACTGCGAAGCGAAGATGGAAGTGGAGCCGGGGCGGTGGCAGCATTTCAGGATTGAGTTTGAATACGAAAGCCGCAACTTCAGAGATCATCGGCATGATCCGGAGAAATGCGACTTGATCGTATGCTGGCGGCACAACTGGAAAGACTGTCCGGCGAATTTGCAGGTGCTGGAACTGAGCAAGGTGATGGGGCAGCTATAGATCGGGTGATCGGAAAGGCAACACCTTACCGCGGATTAACACGGATGAACGCGGATCAGAAAAAACCTTAACCACAGAGGACGCAGAGGAGCACAGAGGAGAATCGGAAGAGCCAAAGGCCAAAGGCTAAGAGCCAATGCCGAGGGCGGCTGTGCACACGAGTTTCGTGAACATTGAATTTTCTAACGTGATAGCCGGACAAATGCGAAGCCGCTTCACCTCCTCAACAACGTCTCCTCCGGATCCAGCAGAATCTGCTTGGTATTGGCGGGGGCGCTCACGATGAATTCGGTTTTGACGTCGTCGGCAAAGACAAAAGTGAGAAAGCGCGATTTGCCGGCGGCATCCACGGCGTAAAGCGGAACGGCAGTCACCATGTCTTTGGCGGCATGGTTTTCAAGAATGGCTCCGGTGACCCTGAGTTTGCCGGCGATCGGCGTCATGTGCACGCCTTCGAGCGAAAATTGCGGAATGGAATTGCCGTTGACCCAGCTGTCAAAGAACCAGTCGAGCGACTTTTTGCGTTCATAGGTCAGGGAAGCAGGCAGCACCTGCTCAAAGGCCCGCTGCAGATCTAGCGTGGAGATTTTATGATTGGGCGAAGCTGCCAGCAGGCCCTTCAATGCCGAAAAAAAGACCGCGTCACCGGCGCCACCTCCGGCTTCATGCAGCATGGTGCGCAGCATATGAATGAGCCAGGTGCCGCGGCCATAGAGCACGCGTTCATAGGCATCAGGAAATTTGGACGACGTGAGGCGATGGCCAAGCGTGACCGGGCCTGCGTCGGCGATGATTCCGTTACGGGTTTCGCGCAACAGTTCACCGCGGTAATAATTCAGGGCCGTCCGCATGTCGCCGGGATGTTGTTTTTCCAGCATGACGAGCGCGCTGTAATTGGCCAGCGCCTCGACGATCCATTCGTCGCGATAGCTGACCCAGTCCACGGCGTCGCCCCACCACTGATGCGCGGTTTCATGCGTCAGCATCAGGCGGCTCAGCAGAAGTTCCACGTAGGGATCGCGAACGCCGACAGCTCGGCGCTCGTCGGGCGAGAGAAAGGCGGTGCTGGAAAGATAGATCAGGCCCGGCCATGACTGGCTCAACATCCCGGGAAGCTGCGTGATTTCCAGATTGAGATAGGGAAAAGGATCAAGCTCGGAAGACAGAAATTGGACGGTATTGGCGGCCTGGTCGGCGATCTGCTGAGTTTCGCGCGTAGGATCGGGCTTTTTGCCGACGCGCGCTTCAGCGCCCGCCAGCGACTGTTCAACGTTTCTGGCGCCGTAAGCATGGATCTCCACGCCGCCCGCGGTGGACGTGGCAGAAACAAACTTGCCCAGATTGAAACCGGCGCGTCCAATGGGCTTGCTGGTAACAAAATGCGTGGTGCGCTTGCCGTCGGCGATGGTGCTGGAAACTTGTTTGCCCGTGCCAACCACAGACCAGTCACTGGGGCATTCAAAGGTGAGATCGAAATTGCTGAACGTAGGACCAACGTTGGGATACCAGGTGCCGCGCGCGCCCACGTAAATCAGTTCGCCTCCGGCGCTGAACATTACCGGCCCGGAATATTTGAACGACAGTTTGATAGGCCGGTCTTTTGCCATCGGCGCCGGCATGACAACACCGATCAGATCGTCGCCCCGGCGCGAGAGATCGCTGCCGGATATAGCTTCATTCTGGATGAACTCGGCCGGCGCGCCATTCACGCGCACCTCCGTAAGCTTGAGGTAGCGCGACAATTCCAGGATCAGCGTCCGCTGGCCGGAGTGCTGTGGAATGAGAGTAAATTCGGCTTCGGCCGTGAGGTCAGTGGGCGGCTGCACTTTCACGCGCAGCTTGTAATCAGACATTTCAAAGCTGGCCCGGGTCGAGGGATCTTCTTCGCCGGAAGCCTCCCGGACCGAGCGCATGGGGAAGGAGGTCCATGTGTCATAGTAAGCCGCATTATTAGACACGCTGGCCTGGGCCACGCTGATCTGCTCGGAGCCGTTGCTATCAAAAAAAACGTCCACGATCCCGGCCGTGGTCCCGCCCATGCGCAAATGCAGGAAGCGCGCCGCAGCCTCCGGGACACTGGTCATGGCCTGCAGGATGGGCAGCGCGTCACCCCGGGCCAGAAGCAGGGCCGGTTCCTGCCATCGATTGATGAATTCCTGCGCGTCGTCCGCGTGGCCGCGCAGGCCGGCCCGGAGTTCATTAACTATCTTGTCGTCGGAAAAACGGAAATAGGCGGACTGGAAGCGCTGTTCCAGAACCGCTGATCCCGTAAACAGCGCAAGAGACGTCCGCTCGGCGCGGTTGGGCGGAACCAGAAGAACTTCGCCTACGCCTTCAAACATGGCGCCGGTAATATGGCCGTTGACCTCGCGCGCAAACGCCATCGTGCCGTCACTGATGGAGATGTGGATGTCTTCCAGAAGAATGGAGACCTCACGCACCTGGTAAACGTCCTTGGCGTCAAAAGAAGGATTGAGAAGGTTACGGTAGAGCGCCACGGCGCCGGATGGCGACGCCGCGGGCTGGCCCAGGGCGGACAGGTTCCCCAGGGCAAGGGCAGAGCTCAACACTAGTACCTTCGTTACTCTCCGGATGAAGACACGCGTCATAGACATGCCATAATCGCTTAGACTTTTCTGACTTGAAATCGATTATCACATTTTGCGCCTTTGCCATGTTGTGTGCCGGAGCCGGCGCGGACACCATCGTGTTGAAAAATGGCGACCGCATCCAGGCTGATTCGGCGCAGGAGCGCAATGGACGCGTGGAATACACGCTGGGCGACAACACGATGAGCATTCCCAGGTCCATCGTCGTGCGCATTGAGAAAGGTCCAGTTTATGGACCATCGCCGACGAGCGCCGCCACAGTTGATGCACCGCCGGCGCATGAAGAAATGTCCGGATCGGGCGATCTTGTGTCACGCGTGATCCGCAATGGAGCGATTGATACCGCCGCGATCAAGAGGATTGAAGCAGAAAGCGATCCGCTGCAGTCTGCCGCGGCTAATTCGATTGCCGCCAACTTTGAGGAGAAGAGGCGCAACTATTCGGGTGCGGCGCGATATCTGCAGGCAGCGCTGGTCTTCTTGCCCGATCATAGCGTCCTGCTGGAGAATTACGCTGCCGTGTTGTTGCAGCTGGGCAGAGCGGAAGAAGCGCTGCTTCGCGCGCAACAGGCAACACGCGCCAGCCCGCAGTCGGCGGACGCATTTTTGCTGCTCGGATATGCCTACTACAAGAATGACCATAATCGAGAAGCCATTGCCGCGTTAAAAAAATCCTTAGAGTTCCGTCCTGACGACAAGACGCGTGAGTTACTGGGAAGGGTGGAGCGCGAAGCCAAGACCGAGGCTGATTTCCACCAGCAGGAGAGCAATCACTTTACGTTGCGCTATGAAGGATCGCAAACCGCAGATGCGCTGCGCACCCAGGTCCTTGAAACGCTGGAAGCAGACTACCGCGACCTGAGCAATGATCTCGGTTCATCGCCACGAAACATATACGTTTCGCTTTACACAGAAGATGCTTTCTTTGACGTAACGCACGCTGCCGCCTGGACCGCCGCGCTTAATGACGGCAAGATTCGTATTCCAATTTCCGGTGTTAAAGCGGTAACGCCGGAGATGGCCAGCGTGTTGCGGCATGAACTGACGCATTCGTTTGTCGCCCAGATTACGCACAGCCGCGCTCCGGCGTGGCTGAACGAAGGAGTTGCGGAACTGGAGCAGGGGCTCACCACCGGCGCAATCGGCCCACGGCTGGCTGCGCTTTACGCATCGGGCAGACAGGTGCCGCTCAATCAACTGGAAGGCGAATTCCAAAGTTATAGCTCCATGGAAGCTTCGGTCGCTTATGCGGAAAGCCTGGCCGCGGTGGAGTATATCCGCGCAACGTACGGCATGAGCGATGTGGCGCGACTGCTGCAGCGGATGGGAGAAGGGCAGAGCGTGGAATCAGCGCTGCGCAGCACCGTCCATGCCGGTTATGCCGAACTGGAAACCGAGATCACAAACTATCTCAAGAAGAATTACGGCAGTTAAGCTTTATTGGCCAGGCGCGGTAACGCGCAATTCTATTCTCACGCCGCTGTCCAACTTCACCGTACGCCGCGTAGAGACAATCGTCCCGGCGCTCCCATTGGCCGGTGCACTTAAACTCAGCCCATCGATATCCGTTGGCCCCGTTCCCGCCAGCTCTCGATCATGTGAGTGCACTTCTTCGCCTAACGGCGAGCCGATCGGCGGCGTACCGTCAGCCACCTGAGGTGAGCGGTTATCCTGCGTTGGCGATACCGCGGAACTCCTCCTTGGAGGAGGAGGGGCGGGCACATCGAAGGCCGGACGCTCTGCGGGCCGAATTGCCAGGAGCAGTGACTGGAATGGAACCTCTCCGTCCTTGAGAATGACTTTATCGAAAACAATGCCCAGGCGTGATTCAGGGACTTCCTTGCTGTGAGACCGCACTTCGGTCACGTGTCCCACCAGCTTTGAGTCGTGCCGAATCACGATTTTTCCGTGGGAAAGAACATCGGCAAGAATCACCGCCATCACCGGATCGCCGACCTTCGCCTTCCCGGCGTCAACAGTCTTTGATAATTCGGCATACAGAATCGATCCATTTTCCAGGCGGGCGGGTGTTGGCGCGGCCTGAAGAGCTGTTTGCCATGCTGCCCAGGCCAAGCATTCCTGAAAAGAAAATGCCGGAAAGAGTTTTCATTGTCAGCCTCCATTTAACAAACTATCTACATTGAGAACTGAATCTTGATCGCCATTGAGTAAATACGGCCGGTATTTCCACTTCTTAACGGCGTCGATTGCCGCCTCGGCAAGGATCGGATCGCGGTTTGCGCTCCTGCCAGGTGGACCAGCAAAAATACCGCCAGCAACGCCAGAAATCACTGTTTCGCCATAGAAGATCATGCTCAAGCAAACCCCCTGTCATGTCAATAACATCTATTAGGGTAGCTTTCTGATAGCATTTCTCCATGAAGCGTTTGCTGGTAATTTCCGGAATTGTCGTCGGCGTACTTCTGCTGGTTGTGATTGCCGTTCCACTGTTTATCAATGTAGATAGTTTTCGCCCTGATCTGGAAAAAAAGCTTTCCGCGGCGCTCAACCGCACCGTCCACATTGGCAAGTTGGATGCTTCCCTCCTGAGTGGAGGCGCAAGCGCCAGCGACATCACCATCGCTGATGATCCGGCCTTTAGTAAAGATCCGTTCCTGAAAGCGTCGTCGGTGAAAGTGGGTGTGCAACTGATGCCGCTGATCTTCTCCAAACAGCTGAAGGTCACCTCCCTCACGATACAGAAGCCTGACATTACGCTGCTGAAGAATGCGGCGGGCAAATGGAACTACTCCACGCTCGGCGCCACGGCGCAGAAGACGGCGCCCGAACCTTCAGGAAAAGCGCCGGACGTATCGGTGGATAAGTTTGAAATTGCCGGTGGAACGGTGCGAGTGGGCCACAGCAGTGGCCATGCCGCCGGGAAGGAAAGCGTTTACCAGAATGTAAACCTGGTGGCACATAACATTTCAGCGCAGAGCGCCATGCCGTTTACGCTTTCTGCGGACATGCCGGCAGGCGGCTCCATGAATCTGGAAGGCCAGGTGGGTCCGCTCAATCCCACTGATGCCGCCAAGAGTCCACTGGACGCTAAAATCAAGCTCAAACACACTGACCTGGGTGCGACCGGCTTCGTCGACCCCAGTTCTGGAGTTGGCGGCGTTTTGGATTTTGATGGTCAAGTTAAATCAGACGGCCACAAGCTGCATTCTGAAGGCACCGCCAAAGCGGCTGACTTACGCCTGGTGAAAGGCAGCCAACCGGCAAAACAGCCGATCAACCTCGATTACAAATCGGATTACGCCCTCGATTCCGATACGGGGACGATTAACGCGAACCTTCACACCGGCAATAGCTTGACCAATGCCAGCGGCACTCTCAACGCAAAAGGTGAAGACACGCTGGCCAATCTGAAAATCGTGGGCAAGAACATGGCGGTGAATGATGTTGAAGGGCTGCTGCCGGCGTTAGGCGTGGTTTTGCCGTCAGGCGCGTCATTGCAGGGCGGAAACATCAACATGGATCTCAACGCAACCGGCCCGCTCGATCGTCTGGTGGTTGACGGTCCGCTCAAAATCGAGGGCACACATCTTTCCGGCTATAACCTGGCCTCCAAGCTTGGCTCGATTGCCGCCTTCACCGGTAACAAATCCAGCACGGACACTTTGATCCAGACGTTCAGCTCTGCCTTGCATGTAGCTCCCGAGGGGATGAAAGCGGACAACATTGTTTTGGACGTTCCATCGCTTGGGGTCGTAACCGGGAACGGCGTGATCGCGGGCAATAATTCCCTCAATTTCAAAATGCTGGTTAAGCTTTCCGGAGCGGCCAATAACCTTCTGGGCAGCCTCACCAGCGGTGGCTCAGCCGCCGCGAGCAAAGGACTGCCTTTCCTGATTGAAGGCACCACCTCAAACCCGGTGTTCCGCCCCGCCCTGGGCAGCGCCGTCACCGGCAATATTCAGAATTCCTTGCTGAATGCCGTCCAGGGCAATAAAGGAAACAAGACTGATCAGCAGAACCAGAAGCCGGACCTGAAAGACGCTCTTGGCGGCCTGTTCAACAAGAAGAAAAAGCCGCAACAATAGTGGCCCGCGGCGTTCTATAGGGTGGATGCAGTGGTCTGTCCGCTGTTAAAATAAGTCTAACAACCCAAGTTTTTCTAATAGAAGCTTTTCTGGTTGAAGCTTCTCTGGTAGAAGGTCTTTCGAATATGCCCAAGAAACTCGCTTTGCTTGCCTCTGCTCTCGTGCTGGTGGCAATGGCTCTTCACGCCGACGATATCGTAGATGACATCATCGCCCGCGTTGATGACCAGATCATCACTCGCTCTGACATGGAAAAGGCCAAGGTGGCCAGCCTGGAAGAATTGAAACAGAGATACCCCTCTGACTGGCAGACGAGAACCGCTAAAGCACAGACTGATGTACTGCGCGACTTGATTGACCAGCAGCTTTTGCTGGAACGTGGTAAGGAGCTGGGCATTACTGGCGAAACCGAAGTGGTGAAGCGGCTCAACCAGATGCGGCAGCAAATGGGTTTGGCCAGCATCGATGATCTGGAAAAAGAGGCCCAGAAGCAGGGCGTCTCTTATGAAGATTTCAAAGAACAGATTCGTATCAGCGTGGTTTCGCAGCAGGTTATCGGCCAGGAAGTTGGCGGCAAGCTCCACATTTCCAATGAAGACATTCAGGACTGGTACAACAAGCACCAGAAGGAGCTTGAGGGGCAGGAAGAAATCGGCTTGAGCGAAATTATGGTTGGGACACAGCCGGCAAAAGAAAATGTCGAGAGTAAAGACAAAAAGGCCCCAGAGCAGGACAAGGCGTTGCCGGAAGATCCTGCCAAAGTGGCGGAAGCCGAGGCCAAAGCGAACCAACTGCTGGAGCAACTGAAAAAAGGCGGCAAATTTGACGAACTGGCCAAGAAAAGCTCCGACGGACCCACGGCGGCGCAGGGTGGAACACTGGGCACCTTTAAACGCGGCGAGCTGGCCAAAGACCTGGAAGAAAAAACGTTTACCCTGAAGCCGGGAGAAAATACCGGCGTAATCCGCACCAAGCAGGGTTTCATTATCCTGAAGGTTACGGGCCATCGGATGGCCGGGGTTCCCCCGTTGAAAGATGTCTCGGATCACATTCGCGACGCCATTTACTCGGAGCGTTTGGAACCGGCGGCGCGTGCTTATCTAACCAAGCTAAGGGAGCAGGCATACATCGATATCAAATCTGGCTATACCGATTCAGGAGCCAGCCCCAACCAGAACAATAAACCGACGGTTGTGGCAGCAGCCAACACTGAAGGCGGGAACCATCCCGGCAAATCGTCGGCCAAGAAAAAGAAGAAATTCCTGGTTTTTTAAAGAGCAATGAAATTCGTCATCTCGAAGGGCGTAAGCGAGCCCGCGCTTTCGTCAGCTGGCGAGTAGCCCTGAGGGACCTTGTGCCTGTCTATGAGAAACCTTACATCCTCTAGATCCCCGTCTGCTCTGGGGCGTAGCTTCCCATGCCGGTTTCGTTTCAATCCAGAGCTTCACAACCCGCGCCATGCCTACGGCGTCCAATCACAGTGATGGACGCAAAATCCTGGATAGCGATCGTAGCGAATTTCATTGTCATTGCAGGGCTGATCTCCTATGGGTTCAACCTCTTTGCGGAGTATCACGCTACAGGTCGCTGGGCCAAAAACGTAACCGGCTTGCTTGCCGGCATCGGCATGCTGGCTCTCGCTGCATCCATGCTGTTGACGCCGCGTAACGCTCTGGTAATCCTGCAGGTGGCGCAGACCGGAGCCGCACGTGTCTTCCTGATCCTGAGCAGCGTTTTGTTGATGGCGGCCATCGCCGCTTTCGGCATCATCAACTATTCCCGCCCGCTTCGACTCTGGCATCAGCGCCGCATTGGCCGGGACCTGAGGCGCGGACTTCCTCGCATTCCTTAGTCATCCCCTTCTCTCTTTCTCGATTTTTCGCCGTAGATTGTTTCCATTGGCATTCCTGCCGGTCGCGTCTAGAATGGCTTTCCTATGCGAAACCTTTCGATCGCGACTCTGTTCGTCATCCTTGCCTTGACCGCCTGGACGCAGCAGGCGCAAGCGCCCGTGGAAATCACTGCTGAAACCAGCCATCACCTGGTGTTGGAGAACATGTTTGTCCGCGTCTTTGCCGTCTCTGTCGATCCCGGAAAATCGACGCTGATGCACCGCCACGCTCATGACTATCTTTCCGTCTCGCTGGGTGACGCGCAGATCATGAATACAAAGCAGGGCGCACAACCGGTTGCCGTCTCGTTCAAGGATGGCGATGTCAGGTTCACCCCGGCCGGGCTGGTGCATGCCGTAAGCAATAGCGGCAGCACGCCTTTCCGCAACCGGACCATCGAACTGATGGGGCCCACGACCAATCAGAAAGCCTGCACGGAATCATGCGAAATTCCCATACCGTGCGACTCCGCTGACAAAGCCTCATGCGCTACCGTGGTAAAGCTTTACACGGCCGATCAGTGGTCGGTCACCATGGTGACGCTGCCTGCGGGCGCAAAATATCCGCAGCACACGCATCTGGCAAATTTTCTCAACGTGCCTCTCACCGATGCCGACATAACCCTAAAAAATCAGGATCAGCCAGAGACAGTGGTCCACTCCAGGACAGGTGAGCAAACATGGAACAATCCGGTGGTGCACACTGTAACTAATTCGGGCAAGACCACGGCAAAGGTGGTTGTGCTCGAATTTCGCGGCCGCCCGGCGGGAGAGGGATCAGAGTCCACGGGGCCACAATCTAAAGACGCGCCCAAACCGCACGATCATAACTAGCAAGAGGCTTTAGATTGAACCGGGATTGAAAGGGCTCGCTCGATCACGCGGCGAGCCCCTGTGTTGGCGGCGAGTCGCGGGCAACAGCTGCCGCATGAACTCAAGGCGAGAAAAATCTTAAGCGGTTTGGAGCAAAGCGACATACATTAGGCGGCGAGACCCGGTCCGCCGAGCCGCCAGTATCAGGGCGGAATATCGCTTCGCTGATCGAAACCGTACTAGCGGTTTGGAGCGAAGCGACAGGAGTTCTGACCGAGGAAAAGCCGCGAGGCCAGTGATCGCCGAGCGGCTTGCCACAAGGCGGATACCCCCCGGTAACTAAGAGGGTCTCAAAGCGGTGTGGAGCGAAGCGACAGAAACAAAGGTCACTTGCGGGTGTCACGGGTTATTCTTACAATCTTTATATATGAGAACGTCCCGTGCCGCGGGACTGCTGTTTCTGGCCACAGCCACTCTGGCGCAACAACAGCAGCCTGTTGAGATCACATCCGAGCCCAGTCATCATTTGGTTCTTCAAAATGAATACGTGCGCGTATTCGATGTGACGGTTGCGCCCAAAGCTACAACCCTGATCCACAAGCACAATCATGACTACCTCTTTGTGACGCTGGGTGATTCCGATGTGGTCAGCGCGCGTGTCGGCGAAAAGCCGGCCGCGCTGCAACTGAAAGACGGCGAGGTCCGATTCACGCCGGGAAACTTTGCCCACGCTGCTATCAACAAGAGTGACCGCCCGTTCCACAACATCACGATCGAGTTACTGAAGCCTTCTACCAATGTAACAGCTTGCGCTGTCGCTTCCTTGTCAGTTGCCCTGCACTGATCGAACGAATTACTTCTGTCCCTCAAGCGAGAAGCGCATTTCGTCGGACCAGTGGACTGCCCCATGTTTTCTCTGCCACCTTCCTCCCATCTGGAAAAGAACACGCACACCCTGCCGCACCTGGTTATAGCGGTATCGGATCTCGATCTAGCAAGCGTCGCACAACCGACTCTGCAAGCAGAAGCATCAAGCGCCACCCGGAGGATTGTCTGGGTACCTGCCGGCGTTGCGCCCACCGTAACAAACAACAGCTCTAAACCCTGCCAGTTCATAACCCTGGAATTTAAGCCGGAAAAGCAAAATCAATGACGATCACAGAATCCAATCTGCAACCGGACACTCCAGAGGCGCGCGACTACAATCGCGCCCGGCGCTGGCTCGAACTCGGCGACCTGGTTGTCAGCTTTGGCTTTCTCATCGTATTGCTGGCCACGGGTTGGACGAAAACGCTCAGCGGTCTGGCGACCCGCATGGGCGGCGATCACTATTGGCTGGATCTGTTTTTCTATGTAATGTTTCTCAGCCTGATCAGCAAGGCCCTTGGCTTTGGACTCGATTTCTACGCGTTCCGCCTGGAACATCGCTTCAACCTATCCAATCAGCGGCTCTTTTCGTGGATCAAAGACGAGTTCAAAGGCTGGGTCCTTGGCCTTGTGATGGCAACTTTGCTGGCTGAGATTGTGTATGCGCTCATACGGACCTCGCCACCGTATTGGTGGGTTTACGGATGGCTGATCTTCATGGGCTTGTTCATCTTTTTCGCCCAGATTGCGCCCGTGGTCCTGTTCCCGCTGTTTTACAAATTTGCCCCGTTGCAGAATGACGAACTTAAAGCCCGCCTCATGCGACTGGGGGAGCGTGCCGGTACGCGCGTTCGCGGCGTGTATGAATGGAAACTCTCAGAAAAGAGCAAGAAGGCCAACGCCGCCCTTACCGGACTGGGAAATACCCGCCGCATCATCCTGGCGGACACGCTTCTGCAGAACTACAGCAACGACGAAATTGAAGCTGTGCTGGCCCATGAACTCGGCCATCACGTCCATGGTCACATGGTAAAGATGATCGTGGTGCAGGCGCTGGTCACGCTCGCGGGCTTCTGGGCGGCAAATCAAGTGCTGCGCTATGCGATTGACGAACAACATATGTTCCAGCACCTTGCCGACTTTTCCAACCTGCCGCTGCTCGCCCTTGTCGCCAGCGGACTTTCATTGCTCCTGATGCCTGCCCTCAACGCCTACTCGCGCTTCACCGAGCGCCAGGCCGATCTCTATTGCTGGAAATGCGTGGATAACGTTGCGCCTTACATCACCGCCATGGAGAAGCTTGCCCGCCAGAACCTGAGTGAGAGCCATCCTTCTCGGCTGGTGGAATTGCTCTTCCACTCGCATCCACCCATTTCCAAGCGGATCGCAGCCGCCGAAGCCTGGGCCAAGAACCATCAGCCCGGCCTGGCCACCTGAGCCTTGAGGACAGAGAATCAGGTAATATTTGCTGTGTGTGCTGCTCTGCAGATTGCTGTGTGCTTGCAGATTGCTGTGTGCTGCAGACTTGAGGTGTCCTACACGGGGTGGAGCAGGCATTTATGCCTGCGGTTAAGCTTGTCTTATGGGCGGCTTCAGCCGCTGAGGTAACCCTACTTGCCCGCCGCTCTCACCATCTCTTCCACCCGCCGCAGATCTTCTTCTGTATCCACGCCCACGGTATTAAACGGCGTCTCTGCCACATAAATGTCGATGCCATTCTCCATAAAGCGCAATTGCTCCAGCCGCTCCGCCGCTTCGAGTTTCGACTCCGGCAGATTGCAGAAGCGGTCCAGTGCCTCCCGCCTATAGGCGTAAAAACCCAGATGCTTGAAATAGCTGATGCCGCCGGTCTTATCGCGATCAAAAGGAATGGCCGAGCGGGAAAAATAGAGCGCGCGGCCATCCAAGTCCGTCACCACTTTCACCGCATTCGGATTGCCCACATCCTCCGGCGGGCACGGCGTCTTGATGGTAGAAACCATCACCTTGGGATCATGCATCGGCTGCAGCAAAGCGTCCAGATGCTCGGGGCGCGCCAGCGGTTCGTCGCCCTGGATATTTACATAGACGTCGGCTGGAATGCGCTGGGCCACTTCGTACACGCGATCAGTGCCGCTGCGGTGTTTGTCGGATGTCATCTGCGCTTTCCATCCGCGAGACTGCGCAAATTCCATGACTTCTTCTGAATCCGTGGCGATGATCACATCCCGCAACAGCGGAGACTGCTTCGCCGCTTCATATACTCGCGCAATCATCTGCTGGCCGGCAATCTCGCGCAATATTTTGCGCGGCAACCGCGTGGATGCCAGGCGCGCAGGAATAATCGCGATGGCGGAGAAAGTTGTTGGCATGAAAGTAGAGCTTACCGCTTCCTCATCTGCTGCAGCTTCTGTGACTTCTCTTCCACGCTCTTGACCAGCTTGCCTTTCATCTCTTTCAATTTGCCGGCGACTGTAGTGTTGCTCAGCCCGATAATCTGCGCCGCCAGAATTCCCGCGTTTGTCGCGCCCGGCTTGCCGATCGCCGTGGTCGCCACAGGAATGCCGGCAGGCATCTGGACGATCGCCAGCAGAGAATCCATGCCGTTCAGCGGTGTGGAAGGAATGGGCACACCGATGACCGGAATCGTGGTTTCCGCAGCAATTACGCCCGCCAGGTGCGCTGCTCCGCCTGCTCCGGCGATGATAACTTTGATTCCGCGCCCGGCGGCATTACGCGCATATTCTGACGTTCGCGCCGGCGACCGATGCGCCGAGGTGACGTCAATCTCATACGCTATGCCAAAATCGTCCAGCGCTTTGGCGGCTTCATTCATGATCTCAAGGTCGGAATCCGACCCCATTACGATGGAAACAAGAGGACTCTCTGCCATGGGATTTTTCCTGTGAGTTTATTTCGGTGCTTTCAGTGCTCGCGCCCCAATATCCTTGCGGTAATACATTTCTTCAAAGCTGATCAACCGAACGGCTTCATAAGCGCGGCTGATCGCATCTTCCAGCCGTGGCGCCCGTGCTGTCACGCCCAGCACGCGTCCGCCGCTGGTATAGAAAACGCCATCGCGCTTGCTGGTACCGGCATGAAAAACCTTCACGTTGCTCATGGCGTCCGCGCGGTCAAGTCCGGAAATCTGTTTTCCCGTCATAAAGCTTCCTGGATAGCCCCCGGAAGCAATCACCACGCAACAGGACGCGTCGCTCGACCATTTAAACTCGGCGTCACTCACGCGGCCTTCCACAGCCGCTTCAATCGCGTCAAGCAGGTCACTATCCAGCCGCATCAGTACCGCCTGGGTTTCCGGATCGCCAAAGCGGCAGTTGAACTCCAGCACCATGGGCCCGCGCGCGGTCATCATCAGGCCACAATATAGAATGCCGCGATATTCCGCACCCTCTGACTTCATGCCGGCAATCACCGGCCGGGCAATGTGATTCAACAGCCAATCGGTCATCCCGGAGTCGAGTAAAGAATCTGTGGAGTAGGCCCCCATTCCGCCGGTATTCGCGCCTTTATCGCCATCGCCAATTCGTTTGTGGTCCTGCGCCGGCACCAGAGCGGCCACTCGCTCGCCATCGCTCAACACCAGGAAGGATACTTCCTCGCCTTCCAGAAATTCTTCCAGCACCACGTTGGCCACCGGCGTTCCCAGCAGCCTGCCGTTAAACATTTCAATGCCCGCAGTGGCCGCCTCTTCTTTGGTGGCGGCAATCACCACGCCTTTGCCGGCGGCCAGGCCATCGGCTTTGACTACCACCGGCGCGGAGAACAACCCCAGAGACTTGCGCAGCTCTTCTTCGGAAGTGCAGACGGCGTAGTGCGCCGTGGGGACCTGATGACGCTGCATGAACTCTTTGGCGAAGCTCTTGCTCGTCTCCAGTTGCGCGGCCCGTTGCGTTGGACCAAAAATCCTCAGGCCGCGTCGCTTAAATTCATCCACCACGCCAATCGACAACGAAATCTCCGGCCCGACCACAGTCAAATCCGGCTGTATCTGGTGCGCCACCGAAAGCAGGCTGGCCAGGCTTTTGGGATCGCCCGGCATGCAAGTGGCTTCTTCGCAAATACCGCCATTGCCCGGCAGGCAATAGACTTGGGACACACGCGGCGACTGGCGCAGCTTCCACACCAGCGCGTGCTCCCTGCCTCCACCGCCGATGACCAGGACCTTCATAAGTAAGAGTTGTACCAGAAATATTCAAAAATCCAGACCAGTGAGGATATAGCATTTAGCGCTCTTCGTCAGCCGAGCGACGAATTATCCAGGCATAAACTAAGCTACAGCTATGGCTGACACGGCTTGCCCGGACTATTACCGCACCATTGCCGGTTTAGGTTTAGTCGCGAGCAGCTGCCGCAAGACATATTGCAGAATGCCGCCGTGCTCGTAGTAGAGGATTTCCTGCGGGGTGTCGATGCGCACCAGCGCACTGAATTCACTCACGGTTCCATCAGCGCAGATCGCCTTCACCTGAACTTGTTTTCCGTTAGCGAACTTGCTGGCCAGGAGCCCCGGCAATCCCACGATCTCATAGATCTCATCGCCCTGCAGCCCCAGTGATTCTGCATTCTCTTCCGCAAGGAATTGCAGCGGCAGAATGCCCATACCCACCAGGTTCGAGCGGTGAATGCGCTCGTAGCTTTCTGCGATGACAGCGCGAATGCCCAGCAGGAGCGGGCCTTTGGCCGCCCAGTCGCGCGACGATCCCGATCCATATTCCTTGCCCGCCAGCACAATGGTTGGCACGCCATCGGCAATGTACTTCACTGAAGCGTCAAAGATCGACATGATCTCGCCGCTTGGGAAATGTTTGGTGATGCCACCCTCTGACCCCGGAGCCAGCTGGTTGCGCAAGCGGACGTTGGCAAACGTGCCCCGTACCATCACCTCATGATTGCCGCGGCGCGACCCGTATGAGTTGAAGTCGCTTGGCGGCACGCCATGCTCCTGCAGATATTTCCCCGCCGGGCTGCTGGCTTTGATCGAGCCTGCAGGCGAAATATGGTCCGTGGTTACGCTGTGGCCCAGCTTCGCCAGTACGCGCGCGCCCTGGATCTCTTTTACCGCCGCCGGGCGCGCCGGCATATCGTCAAAATATGGAGCGCGCTTGATGTAAGTGGAGTCATTGGCCCAGAGATAAGTCTCGCCTTCAGGAACGGGCAGACGCTTCCATTCCTGGTCACCCTCAAAAATGGTTTGGTAATTCGAAGTGAACATGCCGGAATTGATGGACTTGCTCACCGCGTCCTGAACTTCTTGTTGTGTAGGCCAGATATCGCGCAGATAAACCGGCTTGCCGCCAGTGCCGATGCCGACTGGATCGCTAGTGAGATCAAGATCAATGCGCCCGGCCAGAGCGTACGCCACCACCAGCGGCGGTGACATCAGATAGTTCGCGCGGACTTCAGAATTAATACGGCCTTCAAAGTTGCGATTTCCAGAGAGCACCGACACCGCGACTAGTTGCTTTTCCGCGATCGCGTAAGAGACGTCCTGCGGTAGCGGGCCAGAGTTGCCGATGCACGTGGTGCAGCCATAGCCCACAACGTGGAAACCCAGTTGCTCCAGATAGGGAATGAGCCCTGCGTTGCGATAATACTCCGTCACTACGCGCGAGCCAGGAGCCAGAGAAGTCTTTACCCAGGGTTTGCGCTTCAGTCCTTTTTCCACCGCTTTCTTTGCCAGCAGCCCGGCGGCCATCATGACCGAGGGATTTGACGTATTCGTGCAGCTTGTAATCGCAGCAATCACCACCGAGCCATCGTGCATGTACTCAAAAACATTTTCTCCAACATCCTTGTGCGCCGCCGGCGCGTTGGGATCTTCCGCGAGAGCCACCGGCGTACCGCCTTCACCCTCGAAGCGCTCCACCTGCTGCGGAGCCACTTTGCGAGCGGGCTGCGCCGGACGCGGGCCAATCAACGTTGGCAATGCCTGTTCGAATGATTCCTTCGTCTTGGAAAGCAGCACACGGTCCTGCGGTCGCCTTGGCCCGGCAACGCTTGGCTCCACGGTGCTCAAGTCGAGTTCTACCACCTGCGAATACTCTGCGTCCTGCGTTTGCGCGGTGTGGAATAGTCCCTGCTCTTTGCAATAAGTTTCCACCAGCGCAATCTGGTCGGCGGGGCGTCCAGTGGTCCGCAAATAACCCAGCGTGATCTCATCCACCGGAAAGATGCCGCAGGTTGCGCCGTATTCGGGCGCCATGTTCGCAATGGTGGCGCGATCGGCCAGCGGCAATGACGGCAAGCCGGGGCCAAAGAACTCCACAAACTTGCCCACCACGCCGGTCTTGCGCAGGATCTCCGTCACTGTAAGAACCAGATCGGTTGCCGTGGAGCCTTCCCGCAACTGCCCCTTCAGCTTGAACCCGACGACTTGCGGCAGCAGCATGGAAACCGGCTGGCCAAGCATGGCCGCTTCGGCTTCAATGCCGCCCACGCCCCAACCCAGCACGCCCAGGCCATTGATCATCGTGGTATGGGAATCAGTTCCCACCAGCGTGTCCGGATACGCCACGGTCACGTTGTCGCGCTTTTCAGAAAAGACCACACGCGCCAGATATTCCAGGTTTACCTGATGGACGATTCCCATGTCTGGCGGCACGACTTTGAAATTTCGAAAAGCTGACTGCCCCCAGCGCAAAAATGCATAGCGCTCCTTATTGCGCTCGAACTCCAGCTGCGCGTTCACGGCGAATGCCCCGATTGTGGCAAATTCGTCCACCTGCACAGAATGGTCAATTACCAATTCCGCTGGCTGGAGCGGGTTGATCAGCGTCGGGTCGCCGCCCATCTTCTTCATGGCATCGCGCATGGCGCCCAGGTCCACCACCGCGGGAACGCCGGTAAAATCCTGCATGAGCACGCGAGCGGGCGTGAACGCGATCTCCTTATCTGGCACGGCCTGGGATTTCCACCCGGCGAGGAAGCGCACGTCGTCCGCGGTCACGCTACGGCCGTTTTCCGTGCGCAAAAGATTTTCCAGCAGAATCTTCATCGAGAAAGGAAGGCGGTGCGGGGAGCAATCATGCTTTTCCAGCGCGTCTAAGCGGTAGATTTCGTATTCCTGATTGCCAGCGCGCAATTTGGAGCGGCTGCCGAAACTGTTCATGAGTTCACCTTCTTATTGGATTCATTTTCGCCGGCGAACGTTCCACAATCTCGCGATCAGGGCCGTCAGAACTCGCCGCCCACCATCCGATAGATCAGCAGAAGATTCAGGCCGACAATGATGGCGGTGACCAGGTAAGCCATGTAGTTTGTCCGCGGGCTGTTCACCAGGTCAGACATTACGGCCTTCGAACGGGTCAGCATGACCAGAGGAACCAGAGCAAATGGAATCGCGAAGCTAAGCACAACCTGTGATAGTAACAAAATTTTGAGGGCGTCGAGGCGCAGCGCGATTACGATCAGCGCGGGAATGATGGTCAGAAGCCGGCGCAGAAACACGCTGAACTTGATATCCAGGAACCCCTCAATGATCACCTGACCCGCCATGGTGCCCACCGTGGATGACGATAGCCCGGAAAAAAGCAGCGCCAGAGCAAATGCCGTTCCGGAAACCGCGGGCAACAGAGGATGAAGCGTGAGGTGCGCTTCATCAAACGTGAAATTTGTGCTCTTGTTATAGAACACTGCCGCTGCCATCACGATCATGGCTGAATTGATGAGCCAGGCGCCGTTCATCGCTGCCAGCACGTCCCACAGTTCATAACGCAGGTGCCGCATGGTGAGCACCCATTTTTCTGGATGGTCGCTGGCCGCGTCTTCTTTGACCCTGTGCTGCACCAGCGCTGAGTGCAAATAGATGACGTGCGGCATCACCGTAGCGCCCAGCATGCTCACTGCGATGTAAATGCTGTCTGAATTGATCTTTGGCACAAGCACGCCATGAGCAACAGCGCCCCAGTCGGGATGCACCAGGAACATCTCAAATGCATAGCATGCGGCAATGGCGAACACGAACACCATGATCAGCTGTTCCAGCCGGCGGAAGCCGTATAACTCAACCGCGAGCATTAAAAAGACTACGACGGCGGTGATCAGCGCGGCGGGAAAGAGCGGGATGTGGAGAAGCAAATAAAATCCCAGGGCCGCGCCCAGAAATTCCGCGAGATCAGTGGCCAGTGCGGCCAGTTCCGCGGCTACCCACAAACCAAAATTTACTTTGGGTGAAAAATACGCACGGCAGTTTTGCGGGAGCGTCTTTCCGGTGGCAATCCCGAGTTTTGCGGAAAGATACTGGATCAGGATGGCCATGGCGTTCGACCACAGCAGCACCCACAGCAGCGTGTAGCCGAATTTGGCGCCGCCCTCAAAGTTGCTGGCGAAATTTCCCGGATCGATATACGCGACGCTGGCTACAAACGCCGGCCCGAAATACCGCCACATCTCCCCGCGCTTCAGCGTGGGAAGCAGTCTGAACCGGGATTTCGTAGGCTTATCCGGGGCTGCGGGCGACAGCATAAAAGCATTTCAGTATAAGGGAATCCGCAGCGAACTTCACTGCCTTCCATCGGACCTGGCCCGCCGCTCGGTTAATGCCGCAGAGACGCTAACGCCACAAACATCAGGTCCAGGGCAAAGGTGAAAAATGCCGCTATCACAAGGCCGCGAGCGGTGTGTGGCTTCCCTTTTCGTCGCAGTAGACGCCAGATCGGAACCACGTAGCCCACCTGCACCAGGCCAATTGCGCCGATCAGGACGTAATAGGCTGGAAGCATCCGTACGTCCGCCACCAGCAACAGCCATCCCACGCCGAGCTGCGCAACGTTCAGCAGCCAGCAGATGGCCATTCCGGCGGCGATGCTTCCTTTGCCATCACTCATGAGTGCAGTTTACTGAAACCAAAGAAAGGCTCGCCTCAAGGGGAATACATTTGTTGTCTTGAGACGAACGGAGGCAAAAAGTTAACGACTGGTCAGCCCAACAAGCTTACTTAAACTTCTCTCGGAAATCGGGGATTTCAGGCGATCCCGGGCAATTCTGGCTCTTCCGCCCCCTTCCCAAAAGCCGCGCCGGGCGGGATAATATCTGGTTAATAGGTACTTATCTTGTCCCGCTGGAGCCCCGGACCCTCTTGACCAACAGCTGGCAGTCCAAGTAGAACTTTCCGAATCGCCTGCTAATCTGGCCGGGCTCCGTTTGTCGAAGGAGGCACTTTGAAGGTTTACGAAGGCAAGGACATCCGCAATCTCGTGGTCATTGGGCATTCTCACTCGGGCAAGACTTCCCTGGTTTCTTCCATGCTCTATACCGGCGGCGCCACGCCCAAACTGGGTCGCGTGGACGATGGGTCCACCGTCACCGATCACGATGAAGAAGAAATTTCGCGCCAGATGACCATCTCCACCGCCATAGCCTCCGTGGAGTGGCACAACACCAAGATCAATCTGTTCGATTCGCCGGGTTTCACCATGTTCGCGCATGAAGCCAAGGTCGCCATGTCCGCGGCCGAGGCCGCATTGGTGGTGGTGGACGGCGTTTCCGGCGTGGAAGTGGTGACGGAAAAAGTCTGGCAATATGCTGACGAGATCAACCTGCCGCGCGTGATCTGCGTGAGCCGCATGGATCGTGAGCGCGCTAACTGGCAGACGGCCCTGGAGAGCCTGATCAGCGCCTTCGGCCGCCTGGTTGTTCCCGTACAGATTCCCATTGGCAGTGAAAAGAGCCTGAAGGGCGTGATTGATCTGGTCACGATGAAGGCTTACACGTATGAGATGGGCGGCAGCGGCAAAGGCAAGGAAGGCCCGATTCCCGCGGAGCTTGAGACGGCTGCGCAGGAAGCCCATGAAAAGCTGGTGGAGATCGTCGCCGAGGGCAAAGACGAACTGATGGAAGAGTTTTTTGACAAAGGGACCATCGCTGAAGAGCACCTGATTCCCGCGCTGCATGAAGCCATCAAAGAGGACAGAATTTTCCCCGTGCTCTTTGCCTCCGGGCTGGGCAACATTGGCACTGACCACCTGCTCGACTTCGTAGTCGATTATTTTCCCACGGCTTCAGAGCACGCCGCGGTACACGCGGATCCGGCTACTTCCTCCGGCAATGGCCACGGAATCGACCTGCAGGTTAGCGATGCGGCGCCTATCTCGCTCTACGTGTTCAAGACTGCCAACGATCCTTTTGCCGGACGCATAACGTTCTTTAAGGTCTTTTCCGGCGTGGTGAAAAATGATGCTACGCTGCAAAACTTCACCCGCAGCAGTTCAGAGAAGCTTGCACATCTTTCGATCCCGCACGGTAAAAACCTTATTCCAGTGCAGGAACTGCACGCAGGCGACGTGGGCGCTGTAGCCAAACTGCGAGACACTCTTACCGGCGATACCATGGGTGACAAGACCAATCCCATCCGCTTTGCCGGCGTCACGCTGCCGGAGCCCGCGATTACATTTGCCATTGAGCCAAAGACGCGCAACGATGAAGACAAACTCTCCAACGGTCTCCACAAGTTGATGGAAGAAGATCCCATGGTGCGCTTCTTCCGCGATGAGCAGACCAAGGAATTCCTGATCGCCGGGACCGGCCAGCAACATATTGAAGTGATGGTGTCGAAATTGAAGCGCCGCTATCACACCGAAGTGGTTTTGAAAGCGCCGAAAGTTCCGTATCGAGAAACCATTCGCGGCAAGGCGGACGTGCAGGGCCGGCACAAGAAGCAGAGCGGCGGCCACGGCCAGTACGGCGACTGCAAGATCAGGATGGAACCGCTGGAGCGCGGCAAGACCTTTGAGTTCGTAAATGACATTTTCGGCGGGGCGATTCCAAGGAACTATATTCCCGCCGTGGAAAAAGGAATTGTGGAAGCAGCGGCGCGCGGCTATCTGGCCGGATTTCCCGTGGTCGATTTCCGAGTGATCCTTTATGACGGCAGCTATCACGACGTTGATTCGAACGAAATGTCGTTCAAGACGGCCGGCCGCATCGCCTTCAAGAAAGCCATGGAGCAGGCCAAACCCACGCTGCTGGAACCGATCATGAAAGTGGAAATCACCATCCCGGATGAATTCGCGGGCAGCATTATGGGTGACCTGAACTCGCGGCGGGGGCGCATACAAGGCATGGACAACAAGGCCGGCAAAACCATCGTCAAAGCCGAGTGCCCGATGGCGGAAATGCTGACTTACGGCGCTGACCTGACGTCCATGACACAGGGCCGCGGCAGCTTCAACATGGAGATGTCACACTACGACTACGTGCCGGCGGTGTCCCAGGAGAAGATCATTGCCCACTACAAAGCTGAGCGCGGAGAACTGGTGGAAGTGGAAGAGTAGCGCGTTTCCGAAACCATGATGGCACAAAGAATTTGAGCCCCAAATACACGCGCAGCTTACATCGCGCGCAGCGGCACTGATTTGCACGCTTTGTCAGCGTGCGGGTCTAGCCACCATCGCCGTCTTCCGCGACAAACATCAGTTCAAAGCGCACGCCAGCCGCGCACTTTGAACAGGGCGGGAATTTATCTCCCACCTTGAAGGTGGCTTTATGCGGCAAGCGGTGTTCGGCGTGCGAAACCTTATAGATCCCCGCTTTGGGGACCACTTGCCCAGGCTTGTAAACTGTCTTGCTGGAATCGGAATCCATGCTCTCGACCGAGTTGCATGGGGAACGTAGATGTTTGAATCTCCATCTTGTGGGAAGGGTTGTCCGTTTCCAGCGGATCTTCCTGGAAGTCTGGATCTTCAGAAATGTGCGGCACAAGTTCCAGAATCTTGTAGCGAACCGTTTCGCCGCAGCGGCGGCAATAAGGAAAGATGGTGTTGCGCATCAGGAGCACGCTGGCGCGCGGCTCGTCCTGGTGGCATATTTCGTAGATCCCCGATTGATCAACCAGCTCTCCCGGAACCAGGGTGCAATCGGTCTGGTCATATATTGCGATGTTTCTGTCCTTCAGTTCCATAATGGTGCCTGTTTCAGTTTCCTTCCTGTAGCCCCCGGGAGCGCGTGCTGGGGAGCAGCTTGGCCGTCGAAGTTGGGATGCGTTCAGGGTAGCCACAAGTTGGTGCGTTCCTGTTTCAAGGAGCGCAGAATGCGATTTTATTTTCAGGCAACCCGGAGCAGCTCATCTGCACAAACGTTTTCCAAATATGAAGGCTGCTGACCAGCGCAACGCCTGAATATCAAATTTGAAATTTTGTATTTACAATCATTTCCTATGCCTGCCACGAACCATCAGTTCCGTCTTGCCGCCCGTCCGGTGGGTTTGCCCAAACGCAGTGATTTCAATTACACGGAAGAACCGGTGCGCGATCCCGGCCCGGGCCAGATCCTGGTCAAAATTCTTTACGTCTCGCTCGACCCGGCGATGCGCGGCTGGATGAACGAAGGCAAGTCTTATGTCCCGCCCGTGGGCATTGGAGAAGTGATGCGCGCAGGGGCTGTGGGCCGCGTGATCGCATCACAGAATCCCGGCTTTGCCGTAGGCGATCACGTAGTAGGCATGTTCGGTATGCAGGAGTACGCGCTCTCGGACGGGAAGGGAGTGAATAAGGTCGATCCCCGACTGTCGCCGCTGCCGGTTTTTCTGGGCACGCTCGGTATGCCGGGATTGACGGCGTATTTCGGGCTGTTGGATGTGGGCGCGCTGAAAGCCGGGGACACGGTGCTGGTCTCCGGTGCGGCAGGCGCAGTTGGGATGCCCGTGGGACAGATCGCGAAGATCAAAGGCGCGCGGGCTGTGGGGCTGGCCGGCAGTCCGGAAAAATGCGAGTACGTGGTAAAAGAACTGGGCTTTGATGCCTGCATTGACTACAAGAAAGAAGACGTGAGAGCTGCGCTCCGCCAGCACTGCCCCAACGGCATCAATGTGTATTTTGACAACGTAGGCGGCGAAATTCTGGATATGGCTTTGGCCCAGCTAGCCCGCGGCGCGCGCGTGGTGATTTGCGGCGCGATCTCACAGTACAACTCCACCAGCGGGGTCAAGGGGCCAAACAATTACATGTCGCTTCTGGTGAACCGCGCGCGGATGGAAGGCTTTCTGGTCTTTGATTTTGCCGAGCGCTATGCGGAAGCGCTGCGCGAAATGGCCGGCTGGCGCGCTGCCGGAAAATTGAAGTCGCGCGAAGATATCGTTTCCGGACTGGAGACATTTCCGGATGCACTGTGCAAGCTCTTCCGGGGTGAGAATTTCGGCAAGCTCGTGCTCAAGGTCGCGGACGCTTAAGCTTTGCCGCCGTCCAGCACGGTGCGAATCTGCTTGGCGTATTCCGCGCTCTCACGATCGCCGGTAACCAGTTCAATCTGCTTGGGGCTGCTCACGCCAATTCTCAATTGCACGGCGCGCGCAATTTGTTCCTGATCGAAAATCGCGCCCTGGCTAACTTCTGGCGTGGTGCCAAAGTGGCGCAGCAAGGCCACGCCGACGGCATCGATGGCCACGCGGTCTGTCCCGGCCAGAATCACGTTGGACTCCACCATCTTGCCCTGTCGGGACCGCCGTGGGTAAATGCCTGCACGCCATCCAGCAAAATCAAGTCAGGTTTGTACGCAGTATTGATCTCGGCAATCATGTGCCGCTGGTGCTCAGACGAGTGCAGCTCACGCATGAAGTTGTATGAATTGCCGGGAACAACTTTTGCCGCGAAGCCAACGGAATTCTTGAGCGACAGCGTGAAGTGGCCGCCATAGCGATGCGTCTTGAGGCAGCAGGTCTGGACAATGCCTCCGGCTTTGCGCACCACGCGCGGCAGCGCAAATCCCTGTTCCCAGTGGCTGTCCTGCGGCTTGAGCAGTTCCCAGTCGTCCGGGCCGAGTTCATCAAAGACCACAACTTTGGCGTCCAGTTCTTTGCCCATCTGGAATGCACTCTTCTTACTCATGACCTCGCGCGTATTGCCCATACCGCTGCGGTCGCCGAGCGTAAGCGGACCGGCGCCCATGGCTTTGAGTTGGCGCATGAGCGTAACCAGCGTGTCTTCGTGGGTCGAGCCAGGTGTGGGATCAGAGCTGTTGAAGTTGGGTTTGATAAAGATATCTTTGCCGCGCAACTTCTCCATGCCCAGCAGATCAATCGCTCGCTTTACGCCAGCGGCGCGGTCCGTGGTCTTGACGAAAGCTACATGCGAAACCGAAGGTGCTGCTTCAAATGCATGCAGTAATGATGGGGCAAATATCGCGGCGCCCAGGGTGGTGGAAGCATCTTTGAGAAACTGTCGGCGATTCATCAGTCGTCTCCTCTGGCGATTCGCTTTTGATTATTGGACACCCATCAGCAGCAGAAAGGCAAGGGACGAAATGCAGGGTGCATGATTCCGGGAGAACAAAAGCACCGCCTTATAATTTGAACGGCAACGAGAAAATAATCGCCAGGAGTGAGAGATGTCGAACGATTCTGTTCTTTTTGAAGTTAGCGACAACGTTGCCCACGTAACGCTTAACCGTCCGCAGGCCGGCAATGCGCTCGATCTGGAGATGGCGAAGCAGTTGCTGGCCGCGGCCTCGCGCTGTGAAGAGGACAAAGACGTACGGGCGATCCTGCTGAAGGGAGCCGGGAAAAGTTTTTGTGCCGGCGGTGACGTGAAAGTCTTTGTCGCGCAAAAAAAGTTGCCGATCTATCTGCGCGAAATTACTTCGTATCTGCATCTGGCGATCTCGCGTTTTGTCCGGCTCGATGCGCCGGTGATCGCGGCAGTGCAAGGATCGGCCGCGGGTGGCGGCTTCAGCCTGGCGATTTCCTGCGACCTGGTGATTGCAGCTGAATCGGCAACATTTCTGATGGCATATTCGAAGATCGGCATGGCGCCTGATGGAGGATCGACGTACTTTCTTCAGCGACTGATAGGGCTCAAGCGCGCCATGGAACTGGCGCTGACGAATCGAGTGTTGTCGGCGCGGGAAGCGTGCGATTGGGGCATTGTCACGGAAGTCGTGCCGCCGGACAGTCTTGTTGCACGCGCGGAAGAGTTGGCTCAATCACTGGCGCAAGGCCCAACGGGCGCGTTTGGATCAGCTAAGCGTTTGCTGCACGGCGGATGGAACCAGTCCCTGGAAACGCAGATGGAACTGGAAAGCCGCGCCATTGCCGAAACGGGCGGGACAGCCGACGGACAAGAAGGGATCAGGGCATTTGTGGAGAAGCGGAAAGCGAAGTTCGGCGGGAAGTAACGAACAGGCTCAATACAAATGGAAACCTATCTCAATAGTCATTAGTCATTTCGACAGCGACGGGCTGCCCATTGCGGGTAGCGGGATTAAATCGCCACTGCTTAACGCCTTCCATGGCGTTTTCATCGAGGCCCATGCCCAAAGCCCTCTCCAACCTGATCCGGGAAATTCTTCCGGCTTTGTCAACAACGATGTTTAGAACCACGGTCCCCTGATACTTGGCGTGGCGAGCTTGCTGGGAAAAGTCGGGCTCAGGGGTATATGTGGCTCGCGGAGGAAGAACGATACCTTCTTTATCGCGATCGGCCGCAGCCTCCTGAGAGTTGTCGCCGGGAGGGCGGAACGCATGCTTTGAAACGTGAAAAATCTGATCGTCAGGAGTGTTGTCGTCAGCGCGACGGAACTCAGGCTTGGAATGCTCAGCGGCATCGCCTTCAAGATAAAAGATCCGGTTCAAAATGGTTTGAGCGTCGTCGAGAGAGTTGAGCGGCTGGTCGAGATGAACTTCTATTCGCTGGCCCTTGTCGTAAATTACGTGACTGAGATTGCCATTCTTTTTGTCGATGTAGTATGCAGCACGGTGCCCCTCCAGGCGCAAGGTGTCAGGGGAGAGGTTTAGCTTTTCGACCAAGATTCCGCCGTAAAGGAGCCAACCCGATTTAGGCACGGCATTGAGAGGGTGGCCGGCGGAATCAAATTTCTGATCGCGTGCCGTGAATGGGGAGCGGAGCGCAAGTATGTGGTTTTTGTATTTATGGTTGAGCGCGTCTTTGATGCTGTCGGCGTGGGCGGCCTGAACGAGGATAACAGCCAGGAAGAGAGCGCTGGTTTGCGATTCATGGCGAGGACAAGTGTAAACAGGATGCGTAAGTTTGGGTCGTTTTTCTTTGCCGCTCCGGCTTAGCCTGCGCGTGAGCCTGCGGCAGTAAGGAATTGGTTCGTGCTGTTGCCCTTTGCGGCACGACTTCGCAGGCCGTCGCTCGCAGGGCTCGCTCCGGGCTGACCGCTAAAGTCATGCCCTAACACTTGTGTCGCGCGGGAAAAACATTTCAGGCTATAAATGCAGATAACCTCTTGAATCATCCTTGGTCGAGCTTGCCTCTTTTCTTACTCTGTTGTCTGATTTGCTTGATTTTCAAATTGCAGTGTCCTATGATGGTAGGGCGAAATAAAAGCACAGAAAGTACCTGTGCTCCAAATGGCGCAACGGAAATTCCGTTGCGTTTTGTGCTATTGGGGGTTGCGACCCTCTGCCGACGTCTCTCAGCCGGGGCTTGGGTCTGGGATTCGGTGGCCCAAGGGCCACGCATGGGCCACCCAAGCGCCACGCAAGGGAGACCCAAGGATCGAGTGCGACGAAGTGCTGTGTTTGCAACAAAAATTGAAAAAAGGGCGGGTGGGGCAAAAATCGAGTGATCGGGTGATCGCGCGGGATCGGAAAAACAAAAGCTCAGCGCGGAGACGCGGAGAAGAACAATCCCGGTTTTTGACTGTATGCGTACATAGGGATTGTGCTGCCCTGAAAGCAGCGGAGCCGATTCCTCGGTCCTCACGTTGGGTGTTCGGCAAGATTGCGACTGCAATGCGGGTTCGGACACTCGGAACAGCATGTCGTTGTGTTGGCAGGATGAATCCCCCCGCGGTACCGTGGACCAATGGATGAGAGGATCGGGAAATCTGCCATGAAAGCGCGGAAGACATGGGAACAGTAAGGATCGGTGTTCGGAAGGTCGAAACACAGGCAGCAGGAGTGCCTGTGACACTAGGGTCCGTTAGAATAAAAAGGCACTGGCCGAGCACCCCGGGTTGCTTTCCTGGGTGCTGGCGTTGACATTTTTGGGCCAAGTTCGGTATTCTTAAACCTTCACTGCTCTGCAGTTGGCCCGCCTTGTGTCTTCCCCTTTCAGGAAGTAAGTGGCGTCATCGAGCGGTCTTTCTTAGTGCTTTTATTTCTCAGGAGTTTGGAAATGGTAACCCGTTTTCCAGGCGGGCAGGACATTGCGCGCAAATGGTTTGTGGTGGATGCCGCGGGGCAGACGCTGGGGCGGCTGGCCTCGCGTGTGGCCAGCATTCTGGCCGGTAAAGAGTCGCCTCTTTACACGCCGTTTATTGACGTGGGCGATCATGTAATCGTGATCAACGCGAACAAGATTCGCGTGACCGGCATGAAGACCGAACAGAAGATGTATCGGCATTACACCGGCTTTCCCGGCGGATTGCGCGAAGAGCAGTTCCGCAAGCTGTTTGACCGGCGTCCGGACCGCGTGGTGCAAGAGGCGATCCTGGGCATGCTGCCCAAGAACAAATTGGGCAAGGCCATGGGCAAGAAGCTGAAAGTTTATGCGGACGACAAGCACGATCATCAGGCACAGAAGCCAGAGGCTTTGGCATTAGCTGGTCGCAAGCAGGCGTAAGGGTTTAAGAGCGCAGGCGAGGGCGGCTGCGGTCCACAAAGAGTATCGGAGCGATTGAGATAAAGATGGCTGAACAAGTTCAGTATTACGGTACCGGACGCCGCAAGTCGAGTGTGGCCCGGGTTTTCCTGCGTCCTGGCAGCGGCAAGCTGACGGTGAATGGACGCGAGTTTGATAAATATTTCCTGACCGGCGCGCAGCGAGTCGAAGTGAAACAGCCACTCGTGACCAGCGAGACCAGCTCCACCTTCGATATTACTGCGAACGTTTCAGGCGGCGGAATCAACGGCCAGGCCGGCGCTTTAAAGATGGGCATTGCCCGCGCGCTGCTGGAGTTCAACATTGAACTGCGCAAGAAGCTGAAAGCAGAAGGCTTCCTTTCCCGCGATGCCCGCGGCAAAGAGCGCAAAAAATATGGACAAAAGGGAGCCCGCAAGCGCTTCCAGTTCTCCAAGACGATAATTTTCTCGGCCGGGACGGTGCGGAATGGAGCCCGGCCTCCAGTTCTCCGCGTCTGGCCGTCCTTTTTGTACAAGTTTAATTTTGCTCACCCGCCATGGGATCCCGACGGCGGAGCTGAGCGGTTGATCACCGGGATCAAAATCTTCCCTCCCGCATCCACGGGAGCGGAGCAGGGAATAAATCCCGAGCGGGCAGGATGTGCCGCAGAGGATGCAATTCAATAAGGAGGTATTTTGGCTAACATCACCATGAAAGAGCTGCTTGAAGCGGGTGTCCACTTTGGCCACCAGACCAAGCGCTGGAACCCTAAGATGAAAGAGTACATCTTCGGGGAACGCAACGGAATTTATATCATCGACCTGCAAAAAACGCTGAAGATGTTTAAGGACGCAAGCAAGTTTGTGCAGGACGCTGCCGCGGATGGACGAACTGTCCTGTTCGTCGGCACTAAACGGCAAGCCCAGGATGCAATCGCTGAAGAAGCCGGACGCTGTGGAATGTTCTACGTGAACAACCGCTGGCTGGGCGGATTGCTGACCAACTGGGTTACCGTACAGAAATCCGTAAAACGGCTTAAAGAGCTCGACGAGATGGCCACCGATGGCCGCTACGAGCTGCTGCCGAAAAAAGAAGTTATCAAGCTGGAACGCGAACGCAAACACTTGCAGGCCAACCTGGCCGGCATCAAGAGCATGACGCGACTGCCTGACGTGGTCTTTGTGATTGACTCCAATAAGGAAGCCATTGCGGTGAAGGAAGCGCGCAAGCTGGGAATTCCAGTGGTCGCCGTGGTGGACACGAATTGCGATCCCACGGAAGTTGACTGGGTTATCCCAGGCAACGACGACGCGTTGAGAGCGATCCGGTTGTTTGCCTCGAAGGTCGCCGATTCAATTGCTGAAGGTGTGCAGTTTGCCACTGATAAGCAAGGCGCGGAAATGGCGGACGCTGCCGCCGCAGGTGAAGCGCGCGCTGCTGCTGCCGCTACCAAGTCAGCTCCAACTTCCGCCGATCTGGCAGAAGAAGAACAGCTGAACATGGAAGAGGTGCTGGGCGGCAAGGTGCGTAAGGCTCCGGAATCTGAGACGGCACCGGCACCTGAAGCGACGCCTGATATGGACGTTGCCAAGGCAACCTAAAATTGATTGCCAAAATTGGGTAATTGCCAAAATTGAAATCCGGCACGCCCTGAGATTTAGGTCATGATAGGGATCCCTCCCCTTCGGCAAGCTCAGGGTCGGGACTAAAAAACGGCCCGCGTCAGGCGAAGAGCCACGCGGGTCAAATGTTATACAACGAAGTTTTAAGTGAAGGAAACAGAAGATGAGCACAGAGACGACAAGCATTACAGCGGCACAGGTAAAAGAACTGCGCGAGCGCAGCGGCGCACCTATGATGGACTGCAAAAACGCCCTTTCAGAAGCCAAAGGCGATATTGAAGGCGCGCTGGTATGGCTGCGCAAAAAAGGTATTGCCACGGCCGCCAAGAAGGCGGCCCGCATGACCAGTGAAGGATCTGTGGCCAGCTACATCCACGCCGGAGGCAAGATCGGCGTGCTGGTGGAGATCAATTGTGAAAGCGATTTTGTGGCGCGCACCGACGATTTCAAAGACCTGATCAAGGACATTGCGATGCACATCGCGGCGGCGGACCCAAAGTTCGTTCGTAAGGAAGATGTCACGCCTGAGGCTTATGAGAAGGAAAAAGAAATTTATCGCGCACAGGCAGCGGCAACCGGCAAGCCGGCCAACGTGGTGGAGAAGATTCTGGAAGGCAAGATGTCAAAGTTCTACGAAGAGGTTTGCCTCCTTGACCAGCCATTCGTAAAAGAGCCCGGCATCACCATCCACCAGTTGATCGCCAGCAAGATTGGCAAGCTGGGCGAGAATATCTCCGTCCGGCGCTTTGCCCGCTTCAAGGTTGGCGATGTGGGAGAGACGATCGCCATCACCAAGCCGGCACAGGACCAGAAAGCCGAGTAAGACACATAGCAGTCAATGTAAAGGCGGCGACCCTCAAGGGTTGCCGCTTTTGCTTTTGCCGGAGAAGGTACCCGGGCCAGGTTCGTGAATCGAAGGGAATGAAAGCGAATCGAATATCTTAGGCGCTAACGAGTTCGGTGATCCGCAGTTTAGTTTTAGCGATGGGGTTCCCTCGCCGCGCTCGGGATAAAAGAGAAGCCCCACTTCAGTAACCAGCGTCTAAACAACAGGAGACGTACAATAACACTATGGTCGGCCGTCCGCTGGTGGAAACTGCGCGCAATACGATGCTCTTCAGTGAGATTGTCACGCTTGCGCTCGATTCCTTCCGTACCAGCAAATGGCGCTTCGCGCTGACCGCGCTGGGCATGGTGATTGGCACCGCTTCTCTGATCGTGGTGGTCACGATTGGCCTGACGGGCAAGCAGTACGTCATGAATCAGATCCAGGGAATCGGGGCCAACCTGATTTACGCCTATTACGAAGGCGGCAGTAATTCCTCCGTCAGCACCAGCGTCAGGGACGACCTGACCATGGAAGACCTGCGAGCAGTCCAGCAGGAAGTGCCGGGGATTCAGGCAGCTTCGCCGATGATTGAGATCCATGACCGCGTGAGCGTGGGTGGTGGTAAAGAACGTGACATTCAGGTCCTGGGCGTTTCTACGCAGTACTCAACGGTGCGCAATCTTGAAATCCTGGCCGGACGTTTCTTTGATGAGGAAGACTCCATGTCGCGGGCGCATGTGGCAGCGGTGACGCAACAGTTTGCCCAGCGCGTTTATCAAAGTCAGAGCGCCGCCGTAGGCAAAGACATCAAGATCAATGGCCTGCCTTTCGTGATCATCGGCACGTTTCGCGAGCGCGTAGAAACCTTTGGTCAATCCGAAATTGCGGGCGACACCGTTCTCATCCCATATAACGTGGCGCGGTATTTCACCGGCAATGACGCAGTGAAACAGCTTTTCTTTTCCGTTTCAGATGCAGGTGAAGTTACCCGCGCTACGGAAATGATCAAGCGGGTACTGCAGACGCGGCATCGGGCGGCATCAGTCTATCGGGTGGAAAACCTCACGCAATTGCTTGCAGTCGCTTCGCGGGCAGCCAATGGACTAACACTGATGCTGCTGGGAATTTCACTGCTCGTGCTGGTCGTAAGCGGCGTGGGCATCATGAACATCATGCTGGCCAACGTGCGCACACGTATTCGCGAGATCGGCATACGCAAAGCTATCGGCGCGACCAGCCGTGAAATCCGCCTGCAATTTCTGACTGAAGCAATCCTGATCTCTCTGGCCGGCGGGATCGTCGGCACCATTCTCGGCTTGGCTCTTCCCTTTTCGGTGCGCTTTCTTACTGAGTATCGAATCCCAATTTCCGGGCTCTCCGCGATCATCGCAATTGTGGTGGCTGTACTGGTAGGCGTAATTTTCGGCACGTTGCCGGCGACACGCGCGGCACAGCTGGATCCGGTGGAAGCTCTGCATTACGAATAAGCCTTCAGCTTTGTCTGTAGTCCCGAGCGCCGCGAGGGAACGCTACCGCCGCCTTGAAGTAAAGGGATCACGATCAAATCAACCGCGAATTTCGCGAATGAACACGAATCAATAATTTTTGGCGGTTCGGAGTCGAGCTTTTTCCTCGGCGAATAATCTTGGCGGCTATAGGGATTCCTCGATGCTCTCGGGATTCCAGAAAAGCCAAGAAAAAAGCCGGGCTGGTTTGCCCGGCTCTTTCAGCGTTCATGATGCGGTTACATCACTAATGCCAAACTCTCAAGTTCCTTATGCAATGATTCCACGTTGCAATTCGCACATTCAATTCGGCCTGCCGCGTCCAGTGCCGACTCCGGTGACACGCCATACCCGCGCCCGGCAAGAAACATTTTTAAAAGTTCCGCTGTCTGGAATGAATCAAGACCCTCCCTGCAGGAGCTCATTCCGAAGCGCCGCCACTTCAGCCACTGAGAATTTCTCTCCCATAGGTCACCTCCGACCTTTTGTACTCTCTTGCTTTATTAGACACGTATTCCATCGGCTTTGTTGCAGGAATATTTATTTATCCTCAATCATAGGTAACAGGACGAAAGTAATTCGGGCCTGCAGCAGTTTGCAGGCCCGCACACCGCTCGTTCTTGACGTTTCCTAACCTAACTTTCCGCCGACTCTACGAACAAAGCCTTAGTCCGCCATCTTGCTTAAATGCAGATCAAGCGCATCTTTCGACAACAAAGATGTCAGTTGAAATGCCTTGAATTTGTCACCCACCAACTCGCGTTGCCGATACAATCCGGGTTCACTGTCTACAACTTCATGGCGAGCCTGCCAGTTCTCCAGGAACACCTGTGCTTCTTTGATGCTGGTTTCGCTCCGCGCGCCAGAGGCGGTCAGAGCTTCCGTGGCATACGAATCAAGTAATTTGGGCCAATATTTCCCGAGCAATGCGCTGCTGGCAAACATGTCCGCCCACACTATATGTCCCTTTACAGCTACTACGACGCCAACCGCATTCTGGTTCCGCAGTTGTTTGATCACGCTTTCATAGGACTTTTGCATCGGCTCAGTGATTGACTCAACCTGCGCTTGAACGGCTTTGTTCTCACGCGCCTTGGCATAAGAACTGGTGCCGTTAAGTGCGATAACGTCAGCAGAGGAAGCACCCGTAACTGTAACAGTCTCGCTTGTTTGCCCCGGCGCCGGCGTAGCAGAAGGGCTCGCCTGAGATGCCAGCGCGGCCGCCATCGCTGTCCTGCTTCTTCCAACTTCATCCCACACTTTTTGCTGGTCCTGATCCGCCATTGCTTTCATACGTACGGTCGGCTGCAGCATTACGGATGCATGGGTATCGAATTTTGCTGATGTTTCTGTCCAGCGTCCATGCTCAACGCAGAAGACAGACAGGTCCACTGGATCGCTTTCCGCGGGAACAATGCGGTCTTTTCCAACCACGCGGTCCTGTTTGCCGCCGGTCACGACTTCACCTGCCAGCAATATCAGCGGATGCTTGGAGTTGTTGACCAGCACCAACCGGTTCACCTCAGCGCCTTGGTAAGGATGCGTTTGATAAGGCGACCGGCGGCGCATCGTGGAATGCAGATTTCCCACTTCAGTTACTACTACTTCACCGGAACGGATACCTTCATCCAGGGTAATGAAATCGCTGGTATCGTGGACTTTGGTGGAAACCACGGGAAAGATTGTCAAGTCGCCATGAGTAATAGGCGCAAGTATCTTGTAATCACTCGTCACGGTCGGCGAACTTCCGGAGTCTCCTGCATTGGCTGCGGCAACAACTCCCAAGCCACATAAGAGAACCGTCAGAATGGGTAGAAAAGACTGCTTCATATCAACTCTCTTTCATAACCCAGGCCCTTGTTTTCACTCTAAGAATGTAAAATGACAGTATTCTTGCGGTTAAAATTGGTACTATCCGAACTATGAGCTCTGGGCCCAGGCCGGCTGAAGCAAACGCTCTCTCTCTCCGTGTTCTCTTTGAGAAAAGCGGCGGCGAACGCTATGGCCTGACCCTGCAAGCTTTTGGGGTGGTGCTGGAACAGGTGGCGGTGAAAGTATGTGCCGCAAGCATCGCCGCAGCAGAGGCTGGAATTCTGGCGCGACCTGAAGCTGGAAGAACTGGCGCTGGCGCGTGCATGCGCCGCCGGCCATGATCCCGCCTGGCAGGCTTTTCTTACGCGCTTTCGCGAAAAGCTGTATGACATTGCCCGCGGCATCACCAAAGAAGATTCCAGCGCGCGCGACCTGGCAGACTCTCTCTACGCCGATCTCTACGGCACCTCGGAGCGGGAAGGCCGTCGTGTTTCACGGTTGAATTTCTATATGGGCCGAGGATCGCTGGAAGGCTGGTTACGAACGGTCCTGGCCCAGGAATTCGTGAATCGGTACCGTAAGACCAAGCGCCTGGTAAGTCTTGAAGAGCAGGCGGAAGAAGGGGTACAGTTCTCCGCGGCGCCTTCGTCGGCGCCCACTGGCCCGCTGGATAGCCGGCTTGGGGCCGCTTTAGACGAGGCCCTGGGTCTCCTGGCCGACCAGGATCGCCTGGTGCTGGCTTCTTATTATCTGGACGACCGCACCCTGACCGAAATTGGCCGCATGGTTGGCGTCCATGAGTCCACTATCAGCCGGAGGCTGGAAAAGCTGCTTAAAGGCTTGAGAAAACAGGTTTTGGCCGGATTGGTTTCAAGGGGTATGAATCGGGGGCAGGCGGAAGAGGCCCTGGATGCGGATGTGCGTTATTTACAGGTAGATGTGACCAGAAAACTGCAAGAAAATCGTCCTGCTGCGTTCCAACAGGATAAGGGATCAGATTAGCAATGCCTGAATTATCAAACTTGTTGCGCCAGAGACTCGCCGCGACTGAAAACGGCGGAGCCCAGGTGCATCCTGATGCCGATACGCTTACGGCTTACATAGAGCAATCTTTGCCTTCCACGGAGAGCCAAACCGTGGTGGCGCACCTTGCTGTGTGCGAGCCATGCCGCGAAGTCGTGGTGCTGAGCCAGTCGCTCTTGGCTGAACCGGCCACTCAAACCGTGCTTGCGCACGCTCCGGTCTCCCGTTGGCGAAGGCTGTTTACTCCCGCGTTTGGGGCGGCAGCTTCCCTGGCAGCCATGGCAGTCATCGCAGCAATGGTGCTGCAGCTTCCTCAGAAGCATTCACAGCAGTCGTTGAATCGCCAGAGCCTGAATCGTCAAGTCCCGAACCCCGCAGCGCCGGAAACTCAACCGGCGCAATCCGTGCCCATGGAAGATAAAGCTGCGCCCGCCCAAGCGAAAACTTCCGCGCCGGCGGAGACTCACTCAGCGTCCATAGGCGCATCTGAACGGGCGCTACGGGCTAAGGAAGCGGACACAAAGCATGAAGCATCCAGCAAAGCTAGTGCAGAAGTAGCGCTTGCACCTGCTGCTTCCATCGTCACTCCTCAGCCATCCGCGCCTGCCAGGATGGCTGTGCTTACTGCTGGCCTGCAGAAAAAGGACTACGTCAATACCAATTTCTTTACCTCAAGCGGCGCAGAAAATGTTGTGCTGGGTGGCCAGAGTAATTTCCCGTCAGCTCCACAGCCGCAGCCTTCCGCTGGCAACAACGCCTTTACGAGCGGCAACAGCAAGATCACCATTTTTGCGGATCTGCCCGCGAATGCTGCCGCCAAGTCGCATGTCCGTATGTTGACCCCAGCTCCGCCCCAGGAACATTTCGGCTTCGCGCTCGGTAAGATAGTGCAATCCACCGCGCGTACGTTGCATCTCCATTCCCCTGTAGGAAGTCCCGCTCTCCACGCCGGTGCTCTGAGCAACAGCGCGCTTGGGGGACCAGGGATGTTCAGCGGAGCAATTGAGAAGAGCCAGCCCACTGAAATCGCCGCCACGCCGGAAAGAACGGACGCCGACAGCTTTGCCGCTTCTGGCTCGCTGAGTCCCAGCGCCATGGCTCCTTCAATCTCACGTTCAAGCGATTCTGCGTCACCCATGTGGAAGGTGGCTGGCGGCAAGCTGATGAAGCCCGCGGGGCCATCCCAGTGGGAAGATGCCTACCCTGTCGCCAGCAGCGTCATCGAATTCTCCTTCGTAAATGCACACGGAAACGACGTCTGGGCCGGCGGCAACCATGCTGCCATGATCCATTCGCGTGATGGTGGGTTGACCTGGGAAACCGTCAAACTCGGCGATAACGCCACTGGAACGATCACAAGTATTATTGCTGGAACCATGAGCGTGCAGGTAAAAACATCTGACAACCAGACATGGTCAAGCGCCGACGGGGGCAAAACCTGGACTCTGCGCAGCGAGTAAATCAGCGTTCATGAGCTTCGCTGTATAATCCGCGTTAAGTGATTCTCAAACTTGCTTTATTCATGTGGTTTATCGCGCTCCTTCTTTCGCTTGTTGCCAAAGGTAACGGAAGGACCTGGATGGCGCGGCTTTTCGTCGGTGGCTTCTGCCTGCTGCTGTTGGGTGTTTTCCTGAAGATCGTTTCCCGTATCCTTTAACGGGAATTCCGCTACGCCGTAACCAGCGATCCAACTTTTTCACCCGTCACAACGCGCTTGATATTGCCGTGGACGTTCAGGTTGAAGATCACGATGGGCAGGCTGTTTTCCTGGCAGAGAGAAATCGCGGTGGCATCCATCACGCGCAGCCCGCGCTTGAGTACGTCGAGATAGCTAATCGATTCGATCATCGTTGCCGTGCTCACAATCTTTGGATCGGCGTCGTAGATGCCGTCTACCTTCGTTGCTTTCATGATCACGTCAGCCTTGATCTCCATGGCGCGCAGCGAGGCCGCCGTATCAGTGGAGAAATAGGGATTGCCGGTTCCGCCGGCAAAAATTACAACTCGGCCTTTTTCCATATGCCGCAACGCTCGGCGGCGAATGAACGGCTCGGCAACCTGGTTCATTTCCAGGGCCGACATCACCCGGGTGTGAACGTTCTGCTTTTCCAGCGCATCCTGCAATGCCAGAGAGTTGATCACCGTGGCCAGCATGCCCATGTGATCAGCGGAAACACGGTCCATATCGCGCGCCTGCTCGGCTACGCCGCGGAAAAAGTTTCCGCCGCCAACAACCAATGCGATCTCGACCCCAAGTTCGTGGACTTCTTTGATCTCGCCGGCTATGGAATGGATCCGCGCGGTTTCAACCCCAAAACCTTTGTCCCCGGCGAGCGCTTCACCGGAAATTTTAAGAAGGATGCGTTTGTAAGCTGGCATGCGGGATAAGTATAGAGCACGCGGTGGCCTTTCCGAAGTCCCGATCCCGCATAGCGGGAGAGCGAACCGTATTGCCGCGATATCCGCTTAGCGTTGACGAGCCACTCGCAGCATTTGGCAAACAGCAGCAATGGCATTTGGCACGGACTCTTGCTCTTGGCTTGTGGCCATTACCTTCAGCCCACTGTGCATCGGCGGCTTTAGCTGGGCTAATTGCCAATTGCTAATTGCTAGCTGCCTCACGCAAACGTGATCAGCACAATTTCAGGCTGTGTTCCCAGCCGCAGAGGCGGTCCCCACGTGCCGGTGCCGTACGTGGTATAGACCTGTAAATTGCCGAGGCGCTGGAGACCGTGGTTGAATTTGCCCCATACGCGTTGCGCAATCAGACTCCAGGGAAAGATCTGTCCGCCATGGGTGTGGCCGGATAGCTGTAACGATATGCCTTCTTCTTCACTGATGGGCAGTTGGACCGGAGCGTGCAGCAATAGAACGCTGGCGCGCCCGCGTTCTAGCCTGGTGTTGCGAAGCGTTGCCCGGTATTGCTCAGCATGGACGGCGTCACGGTAATGCACGCCTATAAGCTGAAGCCCATCGACTTCAACTTTTTCATTGTTCAAGACCCGAATGCCCGCCCGAAGGAGCGGGGGAAGGTATTCGGCATTGCGGTAGAACTCTTCATGATTACCGGCGATGTAATACACGCCCAGCGGCGTGGCCTGAGAAGACGAAATCAGTTCCTTCCATGGCTGGGCCAGTTTTTCAAAGTCAGCGGCAACGCCGTCATAAAGATCGCCCGCCACGAAAACCACGTCCGCTCGCAGCGCCACAACCTTGTTTACGACGCGACGCACAAAGCGAATATTGCGCACGTGGCCCAAATGAAGATCGCTGACCAATGCCGCCGTTCGTCCACGCCACTGCGGAGGCAGCTTGGGCAACGTAACCGAGATGCGCACCACGCGAGGCCAGGCCGCGTTCAGCAATCCATAAAGACCAGCCATTGCGGCGGCAGCGAAAGCCGCATTGGCAATCCACGCCGGGCGCCAGCCCAGACCGGCAGCCACGCTCAGGCCATAAACGATCCAGCTCACAACCGACGCAAGCATGAAAAAGCTGGCAAATCCCAGCCAGATCGCCGAGATCAAGTACCAGAAGCGCACCAAGGGGTGGTAGGAATACCAGCCGCGCAGAGACGCGGCCACAAAGCTTACGGAGAGCAGGGCGAAGGCCAGTTTAACTACCCATGACGTAGCCAGACCACTCCAGAAATGGGCCACCGTGGCGTATACGAACCAGTGCGCAAGCAAAAGAATCGCCTGTACGATGCTGACAAAGACAACGAGCCGGGATCGCAACCTGTTATGAGTCCTTTATGAGGAAAGAAACTGCCGCAAAATTGATCCTACAGCTTAGACGGCGTTAAGACCGGCCTCGATTCAGAAAGAGATGTTTTTGAGGCAGGCACTCGAGGATGTCTGGGCAGTTCTATACGATTGCCCTTACCACCCCGCCATCCACGCGTACGGCCGCGCCTGTGGTTGCAGAAGCCTGTTCGGACGAAAGATACACCACCATGTTCGCGACTTCTTCATTCGTGGCAAACCGCTTCAGCAGCGATGACGGGCGCATGGTGCGGAAGAAATCTTTTTCCATCTGTTCAAAGCTCTTGCCCGATTGCCTGCCCACCTGCTCGACAAATTTTTCCACGCCCTCTGACCGTGTTGGACCGGGCAGCACGGCATTCACGGTAACGCCGGTACCGGCCACCGTCTCCGCCAGGCCACGGGAAACCGCAAGCTGCGCGGTCTTGGTCATGCCGTAATGAATCATCTCCGCCGGAATCTGAACGGCGGACTCGCTGGAAATGAAAATTACGCGCCCCCATTTGCGCTGGACCATGCCGCGGGTGTAATGCCGCGCCAGCCGGACGCCACTCAGCACGTTGACGCGGAAGAAGCGCTCCCAATCTTCATCGGGAATATCAAAGAACGGCTTGGGCTCGAATATGCCGAGATTGTTGATGAGAATGTCAGCTTCAGGCGCCTGCGCAATCAATTTCTGTGCGCCTTCATTGGTGCCGAGATCTGCGGCCAGGCCCGTTATGTCAGCTTTGGGAATAGCTGCCTGGATCTGTGCAATCGCCTGCTGCACCCGCTGTTCAGTGCGTCCGTTTATGATGACCGAAGCACCCGCCTCTGCCAGCCCTTGCGCTATTGCATGCCCGATTCCAGCGGTCGATCCCGTCACAATCGCGGTTTTGCCCTTAAGCTTGATGATCATTTCTTTTCGTTTCCTTTCGACTAACCAAGAAGATGCCGCTGTCGCGAGAATAGATTCACTCCACAAACATGCAATCGCCATAAGAGAAGAATCTATATTTCTCTTGGACCGCATGCGCGTACGCCTGCAACAAGTTTTCCCGTCCGGCAAATGCGGATACCAGCATGAGCAGCGTGGACTTGGGCAGATGGAAGTTCGTAAGCATGGCGTTGACCACGCGGAATTTGAAGCCAGGGTAGATAAAGATGTCTGCTTCACCCGAACCGGCGCTTACTGTCGCTGCCCTCGGCGAGTTTGAGGCATTCTGGTAGGCCGCAAACTCCAGGGTCCGGACGGTCGTAGTCCCCACAGCAACCACCCGTCGCTTCTCCGCCAATGCGCCATTGATCTGCGCGGCTGCCGCGTCAGAGATGGAGAAGCTCTCACGATGTAGCTTGTGCTCTTCCACGTTTTCGACGTGCACCGGCTGAAATGTTCCCAGACCCACGTGCAGAGTCAGTTCGGCAATCTCAATTCCTCGGTTGCGTATTTCGACCAGGACCTGCGGCGTAAAGTGCAGTCCTGCGGTTGGCGCGGCCACGCTGCCGGTAGTTTCCGCGCGGGCATAGACCGTCTGGTAGCGTTCGCGGTCTTCGGGCCGGTCTTCGCGCGCGATATACGGGGGCAGCGGGACGTGTCCCAGCTTCTCTATCACCGCAAAAAAATCAGGCACAGGATCGAAACGCAGAGTGCGTTCACCGAATTCGCCTCGGCCGATCACTTCGGCGGTCAATTCCGGAGCTTGCGCCAGCGCTGCTGAACCTCTGTCGTCAAGGCCGGATGTTGACGCTGGGCTTGTAGGGAGTGCATCCGATCCGGCAGAGTCGGCCGCAGAAAAGAAAATCCTCTCTCCTATACCTATCTTCCTGCCTGGACGCACCAGCGCCTGCCACTCCAGCGGTCCCAACTGGCGGGTAAGCATGACTTCGACGCGGCCATGCAGAAAATCGCGCGAAGCTGGATTCCTGGCGCTGAGCGGCTGCGCATGCAGGCCGGCGCGGCGTCCGTAGAGGCGGGCTGGAAAGACGCGGCTGCTGTTTAGGACCAGCAGGTCGTCATGGCGCAGGAGCCGGGGCAGGTCGGCAAAGCGAAGGTCCCGGAAACTTCCGGTGGCGCGCGAAAGTTGGAGCATGCGCGAGGCGCTACGGTTAGCAAGCGCCTCCTGCGCAATCAGTTCTTCCGGCAAGTGAAAATCGAAGTCGGAAACCAGCACCTGGGTAGATTATATTTGGCATAGGTCGGTTCGCCGTTCGCTATCCCGCACCACTGCGAAAACAGAGCAATCTATGGCAACAAATGAAGAAAAATTACATAAAGAATCTGGGACCGTAGATCGCTATCCAATTGAAAAAAGGCGGCCCGCTGGCGGCCGCCTCTTATCTAAAAATCTCTTGGAGCTTACAGCACCTGCACGTTCTCTGCCTGCCACCCTTTAGGGCCTTTGACGACGGTGAACGAAACTGCCTGGCCTTCTTTTAAACTGCGGAAACCATTGGACTGAATGGCGGAGAAATGTACGAATACATCTTCACCGTTTTCCCTGGAAAGAAAGCCGTAACCCTTTGCGTCATTGAACCACTTCACTGTTCCTTGTTCCATGTGTAACACGCATTCCTTGTTTCTGAAATTTGCGCCTTTCTGAGGGTAGTGCAGACAGGTAGCAGGGGGTGCATTGCTGCTGTACAAACGCTTCTGAAACAACGCAGCGATATTATACCCTCGAAAATCCTGAGTTGTCTCTACGAAATAAGAGCCAAGCTTAGAACCCTGTAACCAACGATATGATACCTTGGCATGGGGACGTAAATGATAGTAGGGACTGGAGTTGACATCGCCGAAGTCGCATCGGATTGAGGCTGCTGCTGGAGCGCTTTGGCGACCGTTTTCTCAAGCGCGTCTTCACCCCTGCAGAGGTCCGCTACTGCCATGGGCAAGCCCAATGCCGGCCGAGCGTCTGGCCGCCCGCTTTGCCGCCAAAGAGGCCGGAATGAAGGCCATTGGAACGGGCTTGCGCGACGGCGTCACCTGGCAGGACGTGGAGGTTCTTCGGCTGCCCGGCCAGCGTCCAGCTTTGAAATTTAAGGGCAAGGCGGCGGAATTTGCCGCGCCGATTGGGCTGCAAGCGCACCCATCTCTCTCTTTCCCATACCGCTGACCAGGCGATTGCGCATGTGATCCTGGAGAGCGACTAGCCATTCTTTGCAAATAATCCAGCCTGTGAGACCCTTGAAAACCAATGAGCCAAACCGCTGTCGTTGCTAGGCCCCAAACTTCTCTCAATCAAATGCCACCTCCGGGCCGTAATGCTGGCCGTGGCCCTGGTCAGCCTTTCCAGCCTGCTGCTGGAATTGGCGCTTACCCGGCTGTTCAGCGTGGTGCTCTTCTATCACTTTGCCTTTTTTGCCATTTCGGTGGCGCTTCTGGGCCTGGGATCCGGCGGAGTGTTTGCCCACATTCGGCAGGAATGGCTGGCGCGGTTTGATATGCGTACTCTGGGCGCTTGGCTCTGCCTGTTGAACTCGATCTTCATTCTGGCTTCGGTTGAGGTGGTGCTGCATACTCCGGTTTCGCTGGAGGTCACCGGCAGGAACTTCGGCAAGCTGACCGATCATCTATCTGGCGGCGGCAGTGCCCTTCTTTCTGACGGGATTGCTGTTTTCCGTGCTGTTTGCCCGGTCCTCCGAGCCATATCCCGCAACTTTACGGCGCTGATCTTGCCGGAGGAGCGACTGCCTGCCTGGCGGTTGTGCCGCTTTTAAACTTTATCGGGGCGCCCAACGCCCTGTTGCTGGCTTCAGCGTGCATGGCCGTGGCGGCTGCATTGTGGGCAGACCAGCTCAAGTTACGCCGTGCCGCCTACGCTCTGGCTGCGGTTTTTGTTCTGCTGATGGCCGCCAACTATTCCGGCAAGATCATCGACGTCATCTATGCCAAAGGCGTCTATCGCGATCCCAAGTGGATTGAGTATGCCCGCTGGAACGCGATCTCTCGCATCGAAGTCAGCTACGCAGTTGGGCGGGCGCTACGTTGTCATTGACGCCGACGCCACCACCGCCATCATGAACGTGGATCCGGCGCGCTGGGAACAGAATGGCGCTGCCACGCCAATGGGCACCGGCCTTCCCGCAAACGCAGGGATTCAACTGGAAAAAAAGCCTGATGTCGGCTGCGCCCTCGATGGCAAATGTGCTGCGTCCGCGTGGCGAATTCGCTATCATCGGCCCCGGCGGCGGCGTGGACGTGATGCGGGCGGTAGCCAACGGCAGCCCGAGCGTTACCGGAATCGAGATCAATCCCACGATCGCCAATAGTGTGATGCGCGGCCGCTATGCCGATTACTCCTTCCATCTTTACGACCTGCCGCAAGTCCACATGCACGTGCAGGATGGGCGCTCTTACATTCGCAGCTCGCACGAAAAATATGACGTGGTGCAGATGACGCTGGTCGATACCTGGGCGTCCACCGCCGCAGGCGCTTTTGCGCTGAGCGAAAACAATCTCTATACCATTGAAGCTTTCCGCGAATACTTCGACCACCTGAAGCCCGACGGCATGATTGCCATTACGCGCTGGGAATTCAAGCAGCCGCGCGAGGCTTTGCGCGTTGTCTCGCAGGCAATTGCAGCCTGCACCAGGTGGGAGTAGCCGATCCGCGTCAGCATTTTATTCTGATTGCCGATGGCGGGCTGAATGAAGATGGCAGGCCGGTGTTGGTGCTGGCCAAGAAGACGTCCATTCACCACGGCTGAGTATGCCGCAGTAGCGGCCCACGTGCGCGATAATCCCAATCTGTTCTGGCTGAACCCGACTGCCGAATATTGCTGGATTGCAGCCTCTGCCACCGGCCGCTGCCGCGTTCCACGATCTAATCGAGTCGAATGATCCTGCGCGCTTTGCACAGACCTACGCCTATAACGTCTCGCCAGTGAGTGACAGCGCGCCGTTTTTCTTCTTCACGCTGAAAACACGTCACGTGCTTGAAAACATCATGGCCGGGACCGGCCACGGAATGGACTGGCGCATTAACCTGGGCGTTGTCGTGCTTGGAATGCTGCTGATCATTTCGATTTTGGCTGTTCTAGCATTTCTGATCTTACCCCTCGCGCTGCATCGCCACCGCAAGAGCGACGCGCACAAGACCGGGATCGTGGCCTTGGTTTATTTCATCACTGTGGGATTCGGGTTTATCTTCGTGGAGATTTCCATGATCCAGCGCTTCGTGCTTTTCCTGGGCCATCCCACTTATGCCCTTACGGTGGTGGTGTTTTTGCTTCTGCTTTCCAGTGGCGCCGGAAGTGTAGCGGCGCGCCGCAGGATAAACCGCGGGAACAAAATCCTTCCGCTGCTCGGATTGATTTCGGCCCTCATTGTCATTCAATGTGATTCTGCTGCCGTGGCTGCTCTCAGCCGCTGTGGGTTTGCCGTTCGCAATCAAGTTGCTGCTCAGCGGCGTAGTCCTGACGCCTCTGGGCTTTTTGATGGGCATGCCATTTCCCACGGGCTTACGGCTGGTGAAGACCGTGGAATGGGCCTGGGCGCTCAATGCGGCAGCCAGCGTTCTGGGATCGGTAATGGCCATGATCATCGCCATCCATTTTGGGTTGACCGTCACACTGCTGTGCGCCGCCCTGGCTTACCTGCTCGCGGGGCTCTGCTCCCGGACGTGGAGAAACGCCGCCATAGCTTAGCCAGACCGGTTCAAGAACGACCTTAGGTGTTTCGGCAGGTACGTTGGCCCGCTTAACCTCGGAACCTTGACCGAAAACTGCCTAATTCTAGGGACTTACGGGCGCATCTGCTATTATTTTCGCGTAGTTACTACACTCATTGCCAAGTCAAAAGCAGCTCAGGTGGTCTGAACTAAAGGTCGGAATAACCGTAATTGTCGGTTCATTGACCCTGGCCATTCTCGTTTTCCTGATCAGCGGGACCAGCGGCCTTTTCACCAAGAAGATCACTCTCATTACCTACTTTGATAATGCCGAGGGCATACGTCCGGGGCAGCCAGTGGATCTGCAGGGTGTTGCCATCGGCAATGTGCAAACCGTTCGGGTGGTTCCAGGACGCTCCAGCAAGTCCGGTGCAGGTGGTCATGCGGGTGAACGCGAAATTCCAGCCATTCATTCACCAGGATTCAAAGCCACCATTGAGACAGCGGGCGTGCTGGGCGAGTCCTTTGTTGACATCGATAGCAGGAAAGCGACCGGCCCGATCGTGAAAGATGGCACCGAACTGAAACCGGGCAATGCTCCGGGAATTCAGGATGTGGTCCGCACCAGCCAAACGTCGCTGCAAAATATTGACATCCTTGTGAAACGCGCCGATTCCATTCTGGCGGAAATCCAGAACGGCAACGGCTCGCTGGGAAAGCTAATTTACGATCCCACCATGTTCAACAAAATCAATCTCATCCTGAACCAGGTACAGGCATTGTTGAATGACGTGAGCAATGGCAAAGGCACCATCGGCAAGTTTTTTGCCGATGACAGTCTTTATCGCAAGGCCGACGCATTGGTAACCAAGGCTCGATCTCATGGTGGATGAGATCAATAAAGGCCATGGAAGTCTAGGCAAATTGGTAAAGGATGATGCTCTCTACAATAACGCGACCCAGACCATTGCCACGGCCAACAAGCTGATCACTGATCTCAACGCGGGTCGCGGGGCAGCCGGACAATTACTGAAGGATGAGGAACTTGCCCGCAAGCTCAAAATATTGTGGAGAAACTGTCTGCCATCTCTGACCGGCTGGATGCGGGCGAAGGCAGCGCGGGCAAACTGCTGAAAGATCCGTCTGTGTATAACAATACCGATCAAATGCTGATCGAAACCCGGAATCTGATCAAGTCAATCCGTGAAAACCCAAAGAAATATCTCACCATCCATTTCCGGGTGTTTTAACGCCGCCACGTGAGCATTCCTGAAAAATTTATGCTTCCGCAATCATTCTTATTTCGTGCGCCTGGAACTCTTCACCCAAAATCTTTTTTTGAGGACAAAACAAATGCGCTTGTCTCGACTGTTAATCGCAACATTCCTCCTAACCTGTCTGGCGATGCCATTGGCCGCCCAGGAAAGCAAAACCACTTCCAACTCAATCGTCACTTCGCTGGATAAGAGTGCAGATCCATGTGTGGACTTTTACCAGTTCGCGTGCGGTGGCTGGATCAAGAACAATCCCATTCCCGCTGACCAGGCCAATCTGGAGCCGCTTTGGAGAACTGGCTGAGCGCAACCGCGCCGTGCTGCGCGGCATTCTGGAAAATTCGGCCAAGGCCACAAAACGCAGCGCTAATGAGCAGAAGATCGGCGACTACTACGCCAGTTGCGTGGATGAAGACAGCATCAACAAAAAAGGCATCGCCGTCCTGAAGCCCGAATTCGACCGCATTGCAGGGCTGAAAGACAAAGCCGGCCTTCCCGCGCTGCTGGCTCATTTGCATGGCGAGGCGATCGACGCGCTGTTTGGCTTTTACTCCGGTGCAGATTTCAAGAATGCAAAAGAAGTCATCGCGCAGGCGGACCAGGGCGGCATCTCACTGCCCGACCGCGATTATTACCTGAAAGACGATGCCTAAATCCGTCGAATTGCGCAAAGCATTTTCGGAGCACGTTGCCAATACCTTCAAGCTTCTTGGCGACGCGCCCGACAAAGCCGCAGCAGAAGCCAAAGCGTAATGGATATCGAAACTGCTTTGGCGAAAGGATCGATGGACCGCGTGGAACGGCGGGAGCCAGAAAAAATCTATCACAAACTTTCTCAGCAGGACTGGCAGGCGCTGGCTCCTTCTTTCTCCTTCGCCAAATATCTCTCTGACCTGGGGACGCCAACATTTACCGGCTTGAACGTTGCTTCGCCGGAATTTTTCAAGGCGCTTGACGCGGAACTGAAGAGCCGTCAGCCTGGAAGATCTGAAGACATACCTGCGCTGGCACGTGGTCCACTCGCAAGTGCAGGCGCTGCCCAAAGCGCTGGTTGACGAAGATTTCAATTTTTATGGAAAGACGCTGCAGGGACCAAGGAGTTGCAGGCTCGATGGAAACGCTGCGTTTCCGCCACGGATAGCGATCTGGGCGAAGCGCTGGGCCAGGTGTTTGTGGAGAAGTATTATCCGCCGGAAGCCAAAGAGCGCACGCTGAAGATGGTGAACCAACTGGAAGCCGCGTTGCATCAGGACATCAGCGAGCTTCCATGGATGTCTGACGCCACAAAAAAGCAGGCCCTGGTGAAGCTTGCCGCCATCCAGAATAAGATTGGCTATCCGGCAAGTGGCGAGACTACAGCGCGCTGAAAATCGAACGCGGCGACGCGCTGGGGAACTCGCTGCGAGCGAATGCGTTTGAATCCCATCGCCAGCTGGCCAAGATTGGCAAGCCGCTGGACAAGCAGGAATGGCAGATGACGCCGCCAACCGTGAACGCCTATTACGATCCCACGGAAAATGACATCAACTTTCCGGCCGGAATCCTGCAGCCGCCGTTTTATGACTTCAAGGCTGACGATGCCCTCAACTTTGGCGGCATGGGCGCGGTGATCGGCCACGAGCTCACGCACGGCTTTGACGATCAGGGAGCGCTCTTTGATCCTGAAGGCAATTTGAAGAACTGGTGGACACCGGAAGACGAAAAAGCTTTCAAAGAACGGACGCAGTGCATTGTGAATGAGTATGACAAGTTTGTCGCCGTGGACGACGTTCATGTGCGTGGCAAACTCACGCTGGGCGAGAACACGGCCGACAATGGCGGCCTGCGCATTGCCCACATGGCGCTGATGAAGTCGCTGGCGGACTCGGGCAAGCAGCCAGAGAAAATCGATGGCTTCACGCCGGAACAGCGCTTCTTCATCGGCTGGGGGCAGATATGGTGCCAGAACCAGACGGACGAAATGGCGCGCATGCTCGCGCTGAACAATGAGCACTCACCCGGCAACTATCGCGCAAACGGCGTGGTGCAGAACATGCCAGAGTTCCAGAAAGCCTGGGGATGCAAAGCGGGCCAGCCGATGGTGCGGGAGAATGCCTGTCACGTTTGGTAATCAGAGTTGAGACAAGAAAGAAGCCCGGCGAAAGCCGGGCTTTTCTATTTGCAACAGCATGTTCTGCTGAAGAAACTAAATCGGTGGTAGAGCGAAGCGACAGGAATAAGCCCAGTGCTTTCAGCCTGCTCGTGCGCATGATATGACGACCGCACCAGCGGGCCGGACTCGACATGGCGAAAGCCCATCTTCATTGCCTCAGTCTTTAGGAATGCAAATTCTTCTGGCGTGTAATAACGGGTCATGGGCAGGTGATCTTTTGATGGCCGCAGATATTGCCCGACAGTGAGAATATCGACTTTGCGAGCGGCCAGGTCGCGGAAAACTTCCAGCAGTTCGTCCGTGGTTTCGCCGATACCCACCATGACACCCGTCTTTGAAACCATCGTTGGAGCAAAACGTTTCACGTTGCTGAGCAGATCGAGCGTGCGTTCATAGCGGGCACCGGAGCGCACCGCGCGATATAGCCGGGGCACCGTTTCAGTGTTGTGGTTCAGCACCTCAGGCTTGGCGTCGATCACGACTTTCAGGCAGTCTTCACGCCCCTGAAAATCGGGGATCAGGACTTCAATCTGGCAGCCGGGCGCCTGCTCGCGAACCTGGCGGATGGTATCGGCAAAAATCTTTGCGCCGCCCATATTGTCATCGTCGCGATTTACGCTGGTCACCACGGCATGCTTCAACCCCAGGGTAGCCACGGCTTCGGCCACGCGGCGCGGCTCGTCCCAATCCAGCGGCCCGGGCTTGCCTTTGGGTACGGCGCAAAAACCGCAGCGCCGGGTGCAAAGATTTCCCAGCAGCATGAACGTTGCGGTTTTATGGTTCCAGCACTCGCCAATGTTGGGGCACTGCGCGGACTCACAAACCGTATGCAGGTCCAGCGTCCGGGCCAGTTTCTTGAGTTCATGGTAATTATCGCCCATGGGCGCGCGGGCCTTCAGCCATTCTGGCTTCCGTAGCGGACGCCGCGGCGCAAGGTCAATCTGGACGAGTTCTACAGAGCTAGCCATCAGGATATTAGATGTGAATCTCTATTGTACGATGCTTGGCCGCCACCCTGCAGCATGCCGCACCGAGGTAACTTTGAACCCTGGCAAAATGGCTCTAAACTCCAGATTCTGTGGGCGAAAACTTGCGCGGGTTAATTCGATGGCTCTCCACTCTCCATGCGCCGTTGGGACGGTGGGCTCCATTGGCAGGATCCAGCCTGCTTGCCGGCGCACACTTCTTTCATTCCAGTTTTGTGCGCGTTCTTGCGTATTCCGGTTCCGTAGTTCTTGGGATCTTGATCGCTTCTGACATTGCCCGCTCCCTCGTCGACACGCATTCATTCCCCGATCGTGGAAGACATCCACACAACATTGCTCTTCCCATGTTAAGCGTGCGCATCGTGCTCTCAGTGGCGCTGGGCAGCCTCTACAGCTTCCTGGTTCTTGCCGGCATTGGACTCTGGATGCCGTTTATCTTTTTGCCGGCTATCTTCCTGGTGTGCTGCTTTGTCGCGTGGCGAAATATCAGCCTCTGGTACGAACAGGGTGAAGAGTTTGAAGACGCATTGGTGGAAGCGCAACAAGAACGCAACATCGTACCCCCTAATATTTATGAGACGCGCGCTCGGTGAGGATCCGAGTTGGATTGAGCGCTGATGGGGAGACGCGGGAATTACAGCGTATGCAGATACGCGATTACTTCTTCCAACTCCTGCTGATCCAGTTGGTTTCCGAATGGCGGCATCATGCCTCGACCGCGCATGATGCTTTGCATTACATGTTCATCGGTGGCAGTCAGGCCGCTGGGCAGGTAAGGTTTCTGGTACAACTTCTTGAGCCCTGGTCCTTTGTTCCCGCTGGAAGAATACGCGTTATGACACGTGACGCAGTAAATATTGAAGACCTTTCTACCGTGGGATTGCCCGGGGTTCAATCCCAGTTCAGCATCGGTCATCTTTGCGGGATCTTTGGCGCAGCCAGACAGCAGACCGGCCAAAGTCATCATCAGAAAAATGGACGCCATTCGACTCAAGTGACTATTATGTCTGTAGCGTGGCGTTTTGAAAACCCCTGGAGACAGTACTACCGCCAAGTCCATGCCGGTTGAAATCAAGCGCGCTTATGACAAGCCCTCTCTCTCTGACGGCCAGCGTGTGCTGGTGGACCGTCTGTGGCCTCGTGGAATCGCGAAAGAGAAGGCCCGCATTGACCACTGGCTGAAGGAGCTTGCCCCTTCTGAGGGCCTGCGCAAATGGTTCCATTCCAATAATAACTGGATCGTTTTTAAGCGGCGTTATTTTAAGGAGTTGAGCACACCGGAAGCGTCGGCTGATCTGGAAGCATTGTATGGACTTTTGTCTGAGCATGAGCAGATAACGCTGGTTTATGCTTCAAAAGACGCCGAGCGCAACAATGCGGTTGCGCTCAAAGAGCTGCTTGATGGGATGAAGAAACCACCGTCCAGCAGCGGCCCGGCCAGGGCGATGGCAGTGCCGCGACGCATGGCCAAGCGACGCCCAAGCTGATGATTTTACGCCCGGTCGATCCCACCCCTGCCACCAGCACTGAATTTTTGCCCGCATGGAGCGTGGTGGAGCAGTCCCAGCGCCAAGTCGCCAATGATTGCTGGATGATCACGCAACCCTCTCACGCCGCGCTGGCGGGCGAGTTTGCTGCCAAGCTGACCGGCGTTGACCTGCCGAACCTGGCCGCTCCGGTCATACGCGCGATCGCGCTGCACGACGCGGGCTGGGGCATGCCTGATGCTCAGGCCATCATGCAGAGCCGGTCTATCGGACAGGTCAACCCGAAATCATTTATTGCCTGCGGTGTGGGTGAATTCGTAAACGCCTGGGAGAAATCCATCGACGTGGCGGCATCTGCCAGCGCTGCTGGCGGATACATTGTGAGCCGGCATTTCGAAAGAATCGCGAGGGTGAACGCCTTTAAAATTCTGAAAGCTGACAGGCAGATCGCCGAAAGCTTTCTTCAGAATGAAGCGGCCAGGCAAGCGCAGCTCGCAGCCAGACAAGAGTACACGCCGAAAGAATTGGAGGCGCTTACCGATGTTTTACAGTTCTGTGATCTTCTGTCTCTTTACGTATGCTGCGGCGCCCGGCAGAACGTTGAGTTCCCGGAATACTTCGGAATAAAAGTCCGCCTGACAGCGGAAGCCACCAGCTACAGACTGGATCCAATCGTGCTCGAGCCGGGAACGGAGTTCGGAGTGGCGGCGCTGCGCCATCCAGCCACAAAGCAAGCTTCAGGAAAAGAGATTGAAATCAAAATTGGTTGAGAGCTCCGAGTGATATTTCGTCAATTACCAAATCGCCCATTTACCAATTCTTGGTTAGTGCTTATGGTCCATCCCTTCCATGCTTCCGTGATCGTGTTCATGTTCTGAGCCGGGTTTGAGCTGCCGCTCTACGGACCATATTTCGTCCTGCGTTTTCTCCCAGGGATACATGTGCACCATCCAGCCAAAGACGTGGGGCATGAAGGTGCCGCCCTCGGCTTCGCACGCCGCCTCGGTTGAGATGGAGCCGTTCAATCCGAATTTGGCGTCTTTGCGGAGAGCTTCAATTTCGCGGCCTTTCGGCGGCTTGCACATATTCACGTGCTGATGCCATTGCGTCATGCTCAGCGGAATTCGCTCATTGAGCTGCTGCTCGCTGAAGCGTACCGGAGCGGTATACATGGCGCCAATCAACTTGTAATCCTCTCCGTGTTTTTCATACAGCAGGGATGTCGGCTTGGCTGGATCAAAGCGAAAGGCTTCGCCAATAGCATTTTGGTAATTGGTGAAGTGGTACATTTTCTGCGGGACGTTAGGCAGGAAGATTTTGAAGCCTTCCTCGAGCGCTACCTTGTAGTCGCGATATTTCTCCAGGGCCGGACGCGCCTGCTCCACGACCTGCTGCGCTTTGGCGGAATCCCCCGCGTGGACTTTGCCGCAGCTCGGTCATATGCATGTGTGCGGCCATGTGCTGGTGCTCTTCATGGCTATGGCCGCGCCCCATGGCTTCCGTGGTGGCATTCAATTCGCCTTGACCGCTCGGTGTCTGTTGCGCCGGGTCGTGACTGTGTTCCTGCGCAAAAAGTAGAAGCGCCCCAAGGCCAAGCGCTGCCGAAATCAAATATTTCTTCATCGCCAATTTTCCCCCGCTCTGCAACAAAACTAGCAAACCCGAAACAAACGCAAAAGTTACCTTCGGGTTACAGAAAAGAACTTACGGCGCCCTTGCGGGTTAGTATGTGGCGAGAGGGGAAACCATGCAACGATTCTTTCATCGTATTGTATTTGCTGCACTTACATCGTTAATGCTGATGCCGTATGCCGTGCAGGCCCAGGACAAAGATCAGGGGCAAACAGGCCAGCCACAAAGCGGTAGTCAGACCGACGGGTCGCAGGCCCATGGGCGACGCGCCGTCGCGCAACGCCAGCGTGAGCGCATGGCCATGTTGGCCGAAAAACTCAACCTCACGGACGCGCAAAAAGAGCAGTTCCAGCAGATCGGCAAGGACACTCGGAAGCAGGGAATGGCGATCCGGCAGGACAGCTCACTGAGTGACGACCAGAAAAAAGAGAAGATGCAGGACTTGCGCAAGCAGTCCCATAAGCAGATGTTTAGCATCCTTACCCCAGAGCAACGCGAAAAACTCAAGCAGATGCACGAGCAGCACAAGAAAGAGCAGAGCAAAGACAACGCTTCTGGCGATCAGGCCTCAGCCAAGAAGAAAGCCGGAAGCGCCAGCGATGATGACGATCCGTTTGCCGGCATGACCAGTGATGATGACGATGGCCCGGGAAATGGCAGCGTCCAGTAAGCTGGCCTAAGGGGTGTGCACCGGTTCTTCGTGCTCAAACAGCGGCTTCCATGATTCGTCGAGTGAGACCCACTGGTCAAATTCCTGCCAGCTGGATTTCATCTCCGGAACGTGGAGCAGACCGTGGCCATCGGAGCAGACCAGTTCCGTTCCCCACCAATCAAGCAGCAGGTAACCGGGCGTCCCCACGGACGCCTCATTGCCGAGCCGCCTCAGGCAGAGGCGGCAGCGGCGGCCCTGATCATGCAATGACCAGGAAAGCGCAACCATCGCCGTGACCAGGAAAAGCCAGGTGGCGAATGGCCCGACCAGGGGATGAACCGAGCCGGTGAGTATGATGGAGGCCCGCCCCGTAAATTCCAGCGACCCGACAAAGCACAGCGCCAGCAGCAGCAGTGTTTTCAGGGAAAAAAACCCCCACCAGCGGAGCGTATGGCGGAAGCTCAACTTAAGCTTCCGGGTCTTGGCGCCGCCGAGCCGGCTGCTGCCCAGCGCCATTCCGCCAAACAATGACAGCACGGTGAAAAACAAATAAAGCTTCACGCCCTGATGCGCGCGCGAAACAAATGATTCCAATTGCGGCTGCGAGTAGCCACCGGTCTGGGCAAACCGCCGAAATTCCTGCTGCGTCTGGGCAAGAGTCACATGAGGATCCATGCGCAGCACCGCGCCGGTGCGGTCGGCGAAGTTATTGGTGGTTGTGCCCCATCCGGGCAGCATCCAGACAGACACCTCAGGAAAGATGAACACGAAGTTTTCCGGAAGCACGCCGATCACGGTACCAGCGTGGCCATCCACGGAGATAGTCTTGCCCACGATGTTATGGTCTGAGTTGAATTGCGCGGCCCACAAACGATGGGTGATTACCACGCATTGCGTACAATTCGTTTCATCTGCCGGCGTGAAAAGCCGGCCCATCGCGGCCTTGTTGCCCAGCAGATCAAAAAAGTTCGGCGAGACGTGGGCGCTAATGTCGCTCATCTCATTATGCGGGAACTTGAGAGATACAGGATGCCAGGAATAGGCGGCCACCATCTCCGCCGTTTTGCTGCCCTCCGCCCATTTTGCCGCTTCACGAAAGAGAATTGCTTCGTCGTATTTCGTAAAACTTCCATGCATCGAGAGGTAAGCAAGACGGTCAGGCTGATGGAACGGCAGCGGCTTAAATCCAGACCGAATGGTGGGCGCCAAACCTGTTACCAGCACCAGAGTGAGAACCGCGAAAAGGATAGCGCTCAGGCAGAAGCGCGCCGTGCGCGGCGTTTCGTCAAAAGCCCGAGAGACTTTCTTGTGGTCGAAGCGATGCCACGCCGCATCAGGAAATGCGCCCCAGCAGTGCCGCGCAAGTTCCATGGAAGAGTGCGAGTTTAGCCGTCCAGACTCTGCCAGGAAGTGGATCCAGTGCCAGACCTCCCCAAACCACTCCTGGTACCACGCAGCACGTTGCGGTTTGGGGACCAGCAGACTTGCGCTACGCAGCAGGAACTTACATTGCCAGATCAAGAGCCGGGTTTGAGGATTGGGCTGCACAATGATTTTCTCGCTACCGGCGCGCTACCTTTCCTTCCGGAGCCAGTCTGGCCAGAAGAGGATAACGCTCTACCGCACTGATCAGCGCATCTTTGCCCTGGCGCGTGAGCTTGTAATAACGGCGGGCCGGCCGCACCTGGCGCAGGGCAATCTTGGTGTCTTCCCAGTCACCGCGCACCAGAGATTCTTTTTCCAGGCGGCGCAATGCGGGATAAATGGTACCGCTTGGGAGGCCGGTAACGTCCATGATGTCAAAACCGTAGATGTAGCCTGACCGGATAGTTTGCAGGATCAGCGCCGACGTATGAGAAATTCCAGTCGCAGTGTCCATGTCCCTCATGCAACCCTATGTAGAATTCTCTATATGTAGAATTCTCGTATGGCATGCCTTACACGGTGATTTTACCGGACTTAGTTCAGCGCCGCACAGGATTATTTGTCGCCACCCACTGGGAACTCTTGAGCAGGAGGCGGTGTCTTTCCTAAGATGGCCGTTCGTTAAGCCATATGCAGTTTGTCGCGCTTGCGCCGGTCGGTGCGCGCGAACTCAATGATTTCCGCAATCATGTCTGCATATGAGCGCCCGGATTTCTTAGCTGCCATGAAGAATTCTGAATTGCTGGAAAGCCAAGGATTCGGATTGGCCTCAATCACATAGACTTTTCCCTTGTCCGTGAGCCGCATATCGATGCGTCCGTAATCGCGCAGCTTGAGAATGCGATACGTGGTGAGCGCCGTGGATGAGAGCAGCTCCTGGGTTTCTTCGTCCATCCCCTCTACCGGGGCGGACTTGGTGAGTTTGTAGGCTTCGCTGTCTTTCTCCCACTTTACTTCCATTCCGGCGACTTTGGGCATGCCCTCCGGCAGGCGCGACAAATCAAGCTCCACCAGCGGCAGGACTTCCGGAGTCTGGTTGCCCAGAATTCCCGCGTATATTTCGCGCCCTTCAATATATTCTTCAATCAGCGCCGGAGAGTTGAACTCTTCCTGCACGTAATGGATGCGCTCCATCAATTCCTTCACGCTGCCCACCACGGCGCCCTGATCGATGCCAAGCGATCCATCTTCGGCTTCCGGCTTCACGATCAAAGGAAAGGAAATTTCCTGGGAGTGGTCCAGCTTGCCCTGATAGCAAGTGGCAAAGTACGGAGTACGAATGTTGTAAAACTGAAATAGCTTTTTGGCCAGGCCCTTGTCCTGGGCCAGGTAGAGGCCCTGGGGTCCCGCGCCGGTGTAGGGCCGGCCCAGCAAATCCAGGTATGCTGCGACGTGCATCTCCATGGTGTCGTCGCCCGCATATGACTCCACCAGATTGAAAAAGAGATCGGTTTCCTGGCGGGCCAGCGCCAGCAGGGATTTATCTTCCCCATCCAGCACCATGTAGCTGGGCTCATGACCCAGTTTTTCCAGGGCTTCAAAGATCTCTTCGCGGTCGTGCTTCTCTCTCTTCTTGCGCCGCTTCTTGGCGCCACGCTTCTTCTTTTCCGGCTCTGGAGCAGCTTCTTCCTCCTCGCCCCAGCTCTCATAAAGCACCGTGATTTTCAATTTACTGTCCATATTGGGTTCCTACACCGATTGTTCGAAATCCAAGTTCGATTGGCTTGCTGATGATGAAAGCCTTTATGTCTGCACAAACTTTCCCCGCGTCACGTAATTCATGGCCAGCGCAGTCGCGTAGACGGTAATTTCCGTCAGGCACTCCCTTTCCTGCTTCACGTTTACGCGTAGATCCATTTCTTGCACGCGCGTTTCAATCGATTCCACCAGCTTCTTGATCAGCGACCGAGGCACACCACTCCAGTACGTGAGTTTGTCCACCAGCGACTTATGGTTTTCGCGCAGAAGCTCTGCTGCGGGACGCACGCCTTTCTTCCGCCTGCGGCCAGCGTTGAAAATATCTTGCAGATCGGTATCCAGTGGCAACTCGCCCGGTGAAGGCTGCTCGCTTAAAACGGCTTCATAAAAGTCGCCTACCGTCGTGTCCATTTCTTCTACGGTAATGTCGGTCCGTCCGCGGGGACGCACGGGGTCAGTGTTGCCAAGCTTTCTGAAAGTGCGATCGACGTAGCGGAGTTTTGTCAGGGCTGGCCAGCCTTTATATTTCTGCCGCCAGCGCGAGCCGGGCGTGAGCCAAACGGCAAACGTTTCGGCAAAATCTTCGTCGGGATGCTTCTGCGCGTACCAGCCTTCCATGTGGCGGACAAAGCTGCGGGAAAATGGGATCGGGCGGTAAGCGTCGCGATATGGTTTGCGATACGGCCCAAACAACTGCTTCCATTCTGGAGTCTTGTGCAGGGCGTAAGCATAGTTGATGGCGTGTCCGGCCTCATGCCGCAGGTACATCATGATCTGGCGGGAATCTTCCAGATCATTCATCTCTTTCTCCAGGCGCGCGAGCATGGGATCGGCCAGATAAAAAGGTATGCCAATGATGGGCTCGCCGGAAGGGCATCCCCATTCGTCCGTTAGGTAGCAGGCAGGGCGGAATTTTTTCAGCCCCTTGCGGTCGAGTTCGCGATAAAGCTGGTGCACATAGCGCTCCAGCGGCGACCCTTCCAGCTTCAGCCCCAGGTCGCGTATGGGCTTGCCCAGAATTTCCTGGACCTCCGGCGGTGCTTTTTCAAAGGCGGCGCGCAAGCAGACTCCGCGAGAAGATTAGCACATGCCCTATTTCTGGAGCAGTGCCTCCCGGCATACCCCAACGGTAATGTCCGCGCTTTTCCGACGGCCGCAAATGATTTGCGCTGCCGCGGCCGATAAAGCAAAATGTGAGCGATGCGTCCTTCCACATCTCTTCTTAGCCTTTTGCTGCTGGTAGGCAGTCATACCTCTTTTTTTCAGAGCACCATTTTCTCCCAGAGCACCATCGTGGACCCGGGCGCGAAGCAGATGTGCGCGACGGTGAAAGATGTTGACCTTCCTGCCGCGGACCGTCCTACGCCGGCCGAGGAAAAGGCCCTGGCAAGTTGCATATCTGTCGACGCCTATTTTGGCTTCGGACAGCCTGCTGATTTCGTAAAGGCGCGCAAATGCGCGTATGCAGAGATAGATCGCGGCGCCAAAGTCCCGCTGGGCGGTAAAGCTATCCTGATGATGGTGTATGCCAATGGCAATGGCGCCGCGCGCGATTTTGACGCCGCTATCAAGCTGGCATGCAGCCTGGGCGGAGCGCCCGGTGACGATGCGGGCCGCGTCTACCAGCTTGATCGCCTGAAGAAGCAAAACTGGGCGGGCAACAACTTCAGCGTATGCGATCACAGCAGCGGCAGGGAAATGTACGAGCAGTGCGCCATTCTTTCCGAGCGCTTCGACAAAATCGAACGCGACCAGAAATTCAATGAGCTTATCTCGGGATGGAAAGCGCCGGAGAAGAAGGCTTTCCGGACGTTTATGGAGGAAGCGAACAGGTTCTATGAGATCCAAGCCAAAAATGGCGTGAACCTGGAAGGCACGTTTGAGATCCAGGAAGAGATTTTTCTGAAACAAAATCTGCTTTCTGCCCTGGAGGCATTTGAACGCGGCGAGCTGCCGAATTATTCAGCCGATGAATTTCAGAAGGCTGAAGCCGCCGAGAAGGCTGCATATCTGCGCACGCAGAACGGCCCCGAAGTCCAGTGGGGAACAGTGACGCGTGAGAGCATCCGAAAGAGCCAGGATGAATGGCTGCGATATCGCAACGCATGGATATCGTTCGGCAAGATCAAGTATCCAAGCGTGACCCGGCAGAGCTGGGAAGCCTGGCTCGATACCGATCACACGGTCATGCTGAACAGATTTTTACACTAGACGTTTTCTTGCACTAGACGTTTTTTTTGCGCTAGACGCTCAGGCAGCGCTTGGGCTCGCGTCGTCGTCATTGTCGAAGAAGTTCCGCCGATCTTGTGTTCCACGGTTTCCGGCAAAGAGCTTCTTCAGGAATGCCTTGACGGGCGCCAGGAGAGATCTGCCCGACGCGGTGGCAGCGCTGGCGGCGTTTTCATTTTCATTGCTGCTCTTGCCTTCCCATTCATAACGCGAACTGCGGACCTTTTGCACCTTCCCGGCAGGTCCGTGACTTGCCTGAACGGGGACGTTTGGTGACTCGTTCTTTGGCTGGTTCATCAAAGAATTTTCTAACTCCTTAGTACAAGTACAGGCATTTCGATGAGGCCTCAGGGCGATTTAGTTGCATGGGCGCTAACTCATTAACAATAAACAAGTTGGCGATTCCTACTACTAAAGCTAATAAAACCGGCATCCCTTACACAACTTAACAAGCCGCCAGCAGCATCCAAAGCGGTTGGTTCAAGTTCCCATTTCATGAGCACTGGCAAGCGAAAATTGCGGATAGTTACTTCACTCCACGGTATGCCCAAGAGAACAAAGCAATTTCGCTGCGGGGATAAAATCCTGGAAAGCGGCATTTATCGGGTGATCCACCAGAACCACCGTCTGGCCCACGAAGTTACTCTGTTGCGCGATCAGTTATTTCCCAAATGCACTAAGTGCGAGGATTCCGTTTACTTTGAACTGGTGCGCAGCGCGCCCGATATCACATTGGGCCCCTTCAAAGTTGCGCTTTACGCTCTTCCTGAAAACGACGAAGAAGAAGACTTCACTGTAGCGTTGTAATCTTATCGCAAAGAAAAATTGCGTCCCGCCGCTTGACCTCTTTCATCTATTCAGGAAAACTCACCTTGGATGAGGAAAGCAAAAAAGAGGAGAAATTATGGCAGCAGCATCTCAGCCTGCAAATGATTCCGGCCGACAACTTCTGCGGCATACCGTTTCTACCCTGGCCTATCGCGCGGGCAAGACCTTGCGCGATGTTCCTGAAAGTTTTGCGACGTTCGCCGCGGCTGATAGCTGCAGAAAGCCGGCGCAAATCCTGGCGCATATGGGCGATCTCTTTGACTGGGCGCTTTCCATCGCACAGGGCAAGCAGACGTGGAATGATTCCGCGCCGTTACCATGGCCGCAGGAAGTAAAACGCTTTTTCAAGACTCTGGAGGCTTTTGACGCGTATCTTGCCTCAGAGGCGCCTCTTGCCGCGTCGCCAGAGAAATTATTCCAGGGCCCCGTGGCCGACGCGCTTACGCACACCGGGCAAATTGCGATCCTGCGCCGATTGGCGGGCTGCCCGATTCGTGGCGAGAACTATTACCGCGCAGAAATCACCGCCGGCCGCGTAGGCCATGACCAGGCTGCGCCGGCGCGCGAGTTCTGATTCTAAGGCCACTGCGCGAAATATTTGTCGAATAACTGGTTGCCGCGTTCGCCAGCTTCAATGCCCGCCGAGTACCACTCCGTAACTTCTGCGGCCTTTGTGCGTATCATTACCGTCCAAGGCCGCCGATGATGGATTTCCATAGCCTTTACCAAAGCTATGCACCCCAGGTGCATCGCTTTGTGCTGTTCCTTTGCGGAGACGCGTCGCTGGCGGATGACATCACGTCAGAAACGTTCGTGCGCGCCTGGACCTCGCGCGGCAAGATCAGAGAGGCCACGGTCAAAGCCTACCTCTTTACTATCGCGCGCAACTTGTACCGCGATCATCTGCGCCGCAATAACCGGCTCACCGAATTGGAAGAGTCCATGCCTGACCCAGCCGTGGGCCTGGCTACCCGGACCGAACATAAAGCCGAGCTTTCCGCCGTGGTGGCGGCTTTGCGCCAGCTCTCTGAGGTGGACCGCGCCGCATTGCTGATGCGCGTGCAGGAAGAAATGCCCTATGAAGAGATTGCCCAGACACTGAATCTGCCCGTAACCACGGTAAAAGTCAAAGTTCATCGCGCACGATTGAAGCTGATGCGCGCAAGAGACATATTCCAGGAGGTGCGCCCATGAAAATTGAGCGCGAAATCATTGTCGATCTGCTGCCGGCTTATTTTTCCGGTGAGTCCAGCGCTGCCACACGCATGCTGGTGGAGGGTTATTTCAGTGAGCATCCGGATTTTGAGAAATTTGCCCGCTCGGCCGGCGGCGCATTGGAAAGCCTGAAGGTCCCTGCGTCCAGGCTTGATCCGGAAAAGGAAAAACTCGCGCTGGAGCGAGCGCGACTTGTGACGGAAACACGCAGCTCATTCTTTTGGCTGGCAGTGCTCAGCACCCTGATGCTGTTTCTTTTCCGCATTCAAAATGGCAAGGTTGTCTGGATTGTCTGGAGTGGTTCCGGTTCCACTTCCGGGGGCCGCGGGGCATTATTCATCGCCATGGCGGTATTCTTCTGGCTCTTCTATTTCATGGCTCGCCGCCGTACTACTCCACTTCCGGCCCACACAAAGTTTTTGTGGATGGCAACGTTTTATACCGTTCTCACTGGCCTGTTCAAGATTGAGAACCACAAAGTTGTCTGGCTGCTCTTTCAGGGCGACCCCAGCGCGGGAATTTTCATCGCTGCGTTCGCCGCCGCTCTTTGGGGCATCTATTTCATCCAGCGCTGGCAGTTCAAGCGCAGCAATGTTTGAGCCTGTTATGGATTGCTGGTAATCTCGCCGATATTCGCGACCGTGTCGCCCTTCTTCATCGAGGGCACACCGCAGATGTACAACACCACGCCGGCAGCTGGCGCGTGGGCTTCATAAATCGTCTTGCCGAAGTAGTCAGTGACGTAGCCGACCTTCATTCCCGACTCAACATAGGTCCCTCGCTGAACCGTTGGGTAGAAAATGCCCGGCTGCTCGCTGGCAACGGTATCTATTTTTCCAAACCACACTGGATGTTCCACCATGATGGGCGCTCCCGGCAGCATCTTTAAATATCGCATCAGGCTCAGCGTGCCGTTGGCCAGCAAAGCGACATCGTCAGTCTGAACCGTGCCCGAGTAGCCGGCTTCCACGGCGATGGCCGGCTTGCCGCGCGTGTTGGCCGTGTTATCCAGATAACGCGATGCGGCGGGATCTTTGGGCCGGTCACTCCAGATGATGATGTGATCCAGGCCGAAGGCCAGCACCATGTCGCGCGTAGTGGCGTCGTGCTTGGCGTCGCCTGACTTCGGCCAGTAAGCGTAGGGACGCAGATTTTCGTCGATATCGCCACCGTGGTAGTCGACCAGATAATCACAGCGCTCGACGACCTGTTTGGTAATCGCATAAGAGACACGTTCGGTCTGGGTACCGTCCTGCTTGCCGGGATAAAAGCGGTTCATACTCTTTCCGTCCACTGGGTTCACGTGCGGGACTTTCTGCTCGAAAGAAGCGAGGTTGACCAGCGGCAGAATGATAACCGTGCCCGAAATCTGCGTGGGATCGAGCGTCTGAATGACTTTTTCCAGCGCGATGATAGACGCATACTCCGTGCCGTGCGCACCTGACACCAGCGCCAGTACCGGACCGGGCTTTGCGCCCCGGATTACGACCACGGGAATTGATGTGGCGGCGTCAATGCCTGCGGCAATTTCCAGAGTGCCGGTAGCTTTCTGCCCGAGGGCGGCGGTAGCGGTACCAACGGTAAAACTGTTTTGCGCCATTATGCTGGCTGAGTAGAAGGCGAACAGAGACAACAAGCGGACAATGCGGTTGAGTTTCATGGCGGGAGCAGTATAAGGCAAAGGGCAAAGAGATGCTGCGGGAAACGCGCCAAGTTATTCAACAAACCCGTTGCAGACACACTGGAATTCCCGGCTTGGGCTGGAGCGTAACTGATGGATCGGGGCGCACAGCCGCGGGATCGATCGCCAGGGTGATGCGAAAACGCTGCAGCATCAACGTGAGCGCAACCAGAATTTCCGTCATCGCAAAATTCAATCCGATGCAAGTGCGCGGTCCGGCCCCAAACGGCAAGTAGGCATAGCGAGGCCGGGCGGCGGAATTTTCCGGCGCGAAGCGTTCCGGCCGAAAGACATCCGGGTCCTGCCACCACTTGGGATGGCGCTGCGTGATGTAAGGAAAGATCAGAATTTCTGAGCCTGCAGTAACGCGATAACCACCGATTTCATCGTCATTCACGGCAGTGCGCGCCAGAGTCCACACCGGCGGATACAGGCGCATGCTTTCTTCCACCACCATGCGCGAGTAGCGAAGCTTCATGAGGTCTTCATAGGCTGGAGTTCGGCCGTTGAGGAATGCTGCTTCGGCGGTCATGCGCTCCACCACATCAGGCCGCGTACCGATCAAGTAGCAAGTCCAGGCCAACGCCAGAGTGGTGGTTTCGTGGCCGGCGGTGAGCAGCGTGATGACTTCATCGCGCAGCTGCTTGTCAGACATGGCCGCGCCACTCTCATCGCGGGCTTCCATCAGCATGGTGAGAAGATCTGCGATCCGCTGGGGCTGGCGGCGACGGTGGAAAATGATGCGATCAATGATTCCATGAATGTTGGCCAGCGCAGCGCGATATTCGCGATTGCGTCGCGTGGGGATGCTGAGAGGCGGGGGGAAAATCGACCAGGCCCGATCCACTGAATAGTCGCGGCCGATATCGAGCGTGCGGCGGATCGATTCCGCGTCAGCTTCAAGGTTGGTAGTGAAAAGTACCTGAGCGGCGATGTTGAGGGTGAGTCGCATGAAGTCCGGCACTACATCAAAAACATGATTTTGAGCGGCGTTGGTCTCCCATCGCCGCAACATGGTCAGGGTGTTTTCCGCCATGGTACCAACGAACGAGGCCACCTGCTGCCCCTGAAAAGACGGTTGCGTCATCTTGCGCTGCCGCTGCCACAACGTCCCTTGGCTCGTCAGCAGGCCTTCACCCAGTGAGAGCTTAAGGATCTTGTATCCACGACCTTTGCGGTAATTGGCGACATTACTTTGCAGCACCTGCTGAATGTGGTCAGGATGGCTGAGTTGGTGGGACACCCACACGCCGCGGTAACGAACCACATCGCCATAGGTAAGAGCGGCGCGAAAGAAGCCGCCAAGCGGGTCTTTGCGAAACTTTGGCAGGTCCAGAAAAAACTGAAGGGAGCGAGGACCGGGCGCGTTACTCAACTGGCTGGAACGAGTCAATATTCTTGATTTTAACCGAGTACTGAGCTGCGCAAGAATTGCGCCTGAATAAAGACGCAAACATAAATTAGTGCACGCTTGTTTGACGGCTATCGCAGCAGAAGGTCAGCAAGAAATCACCAGCAAATATACGGGTGAATGAAGTGTTCATTCGCGAACAGTGAGATGCCGAAAGCGAACACCCGCTGGATATGACGTGGGCGCCGGGCGATCCCATCAATCCTTAGATTCAATGATTTACGCTTGCGCGCAGGTTTGGCATGGCATGTGCGATTACTTATGGCAGGAATCAGCAGCGCAAGCGCTGGAGTTCCCAAATTGAAAATGGATGGTTAGGAGTTCATATGTTTGACGGCAAAAATAATGGCATTCTTGATAGCTTTTCATTCCGGGTGGCAGTGACAGCGGCGGTTTTCGCGGCCTGGTCCGCGGCCGGATACGTACTGCTCTATCTGGCGTAAACAGCGGCGTGATTCGCCATGTGAGGAAAGAAGACTCACATTGATATTTGTTACGGCCGGAATTTCATATTCATAAACGAACGTCCGGGCACGGTTGCAGGGCGATTCGCGGACGGCAGGGGGCGATTGGTCAACCAGGCCATGCCGTCAGGTGAATTCATAACGCAGGAATTCTAGCCGCGTAGTTTCTAGGACGTTGAGGGCGTCGGTGCAACGTTAGAGTTAAGGCAGGATGTCGCGCAGTGTCCGGTCTCATAACTTTCACGCGACGATTGCACGGGCGCCCGCAACACAAAGCAATATTCAGCACAGTTCTGCCGCGCTCCCAGAGCTGGGGTGATCTGAGTTATTCCAACACCTTCATTGATATCTAGAAGGAAGTTTCTTACGCTACCTGAGCCCGGGCAAAACCCTTGCTTCGGCGCACGTACTCGCGATCTGGAGAAACAACCTCCGGCGCTGATTGGCCCGCCAGGCGCTGCAGCACGAATGATTTTGCCGTTATCACATTCTGCACGGGGCAGGCCAGAAGAGCAGCACACTCCCGCAACCCATAGCCTTCCAGTACCGCCATAACAAATACAAACCGCTCAAATGGCTCCCAGGACGCAACAACAGCGGCAATGCTCTTAACGTCATTCCCACCGTTCCACTGTTCTGCCGCTTTCGGAATTGCCCCATGGCGTGTGGGCGCGGGCGCAACGGCTTTGATAGCACTCTGAATAATGGCCCGTTTGCTCCACGCGCGCGCCCATTGCCGGAACACGGGGTTGCCGTGAATGCTATGTTCAAGGCCCGCCACAAAGCATTGCTCGGCTTTGGCGTGGTCCGCAGTCAGCAAAAAAGCGAGGCGGTGCAGACCGACCATATCTTCATTGAAAATCTGCTGGAAATCTTTGCAGCTGGCGTATTCGGTGGCCCGTTCAATGGTTTTCTGTTTGTTTCTACTACGGAACATCTAAAGACTCCCTCATCCTGGTGAACGTACGTAAAAAAGGTGGAGAACGGTTTTAATCCGGGCCCTTATCTGACGTGTTAGACACGACAGACGTTTAGCAGGGTGCAATAAATTTTTGCAGAGCAGCACAAAAAAGTTTGGCTGACACCTGTCTCATCGCGACTTACTGTAGAAATAGTGGCAGGAGTAGCCCGGCCGTTTCACCAAATCGGTTAGAAGCGATGATAAAAACGTAACCAGCTCTTCTGGACGGAGCTGCTGAAATTATCGGCGCATGGAATGCCGACACTCTGGTGGGAGTGACTCGGCAGATGCTACATTCTTCTGAAGGAGCGACCATGATCGCTTTGTTGCCCGAATTGCAGTCCCACGGTAGTGAAGCCTAACGATGAGAAAAATCCTTGCCATCATGCTGTTGGCAGGCGGTGCGGCGTTTGCTCTGCACATCCTGGCAGACGAACCTACCATTACGCAGGATGAACTTGTCCGCAGATCGCAGGAACTCTTCGATTCCGTTGCGCCGGGGAATGCAGAGCCGTTCAAGAAATATTTTGCCGAAGATGCGATGTTCTTTGACGAAAAGGGCCACGACATGGATAAAGCAGCGCTGGTAAAGGGCATTCAGCCGATGCCGCAAGGTTATTCAGGCGCGATCAAGCTGGTCCGGCCAAAGAGCCATATTGAAGGCAACGTGGCGATCCTGAGTTATGACCTGGATGAGACAGAGACAATCTTTGGGCAGAACCTGACCGCGCGTTATCACGAAACCGATACCTGGATGCGGCGTGGAGGCAAGTGGCAGATCGTCGCCGGACAAGTGCTGCGCTATTATGAAGATCCCGCGCCAGGGAAGACTGACGTCAGCAAGTTTCAGAACTATGTCGGCATGTATCAGCTGGGACCGGAGAGGAAGTTGACGGTGAGTGCAGAAGGCGACCATCTATATTCGCAACGCGCGGGACGCGATCGGGCGGAACTGATTCCGGAAGCCTCTGATATTTTCTTTCAAAAAGACGTGGAAGGCCGAACACTTTTTGCCGTTGGCGCTGATGGCAAGGTGCTCTCACTCATTGATCGCAGAAATAATGAAGACGTGGTGTGGATGAAGGTGAAGTAAAGCGTCTAACAGCGTCCGTCGACCAGCTTTTTCATTTCAAAATTTAGTTCTGGACTGTGTCATCGCGCACACACCGTGTTCTGGCAGCACGCGCCGCATTGCCCGCGAGCACGTCTAACCCGCATGAAATCAAGCGATTCATGAATGGCTGCCTCCGTGCCATAGAGAAGAGTGCTGCCCCAGGGCGGCGGAGGTGAAACAAACATGGCAGACCTGAAATCTTTCAACGCAGATCCAATCGTAAATAGTTCAACCAGGCGAGCACGGATGATTGGCGGCGCAGCCACCGCGGCGGCAACCGCAGTGCTGGCGCTGATGGTAGTGCTCGACTTTAACGGCTGCTCGTCAGCCAGCAAGAATGCGCAAATTAACCCTAGCAGCCAGAATGTGGCTGGGCCGAACACGACTAACCCGACCGTGGCGACAAGCCAGCCGGTGGAGCAAGTGGAAAAGAAAGTGGAAGCGGTGGTCGAGAAGAAGAAGGCGATCAAGCACGCTTCAACTGCAACCTACAAGAACAGCACCTACGGAATTTCATTCCGCTATCCCAAGACCTACACCATGCTGACGCCGGAAAAAGACAGCAAGGACTCTGCATGGCCTGATCCGGTAGCGATGAACTTTGCCGATCCGGGCGGCGAGACGCTGACCACGCTGGTGCTGCCGGGAACGCGCGCTTCGTCCTACTTTAAGACGAGCGTGAACAAAGGCGTGACAGCGGAGCAGTGCAGCAAGTTCGCCACTACGCCGGAGCCGGCGGAAGCGGCGACAAATCCGCCGGTGGATGCCGATGACGATTCCATCGTTCCGGTAAAAGCTAACATTCTGGGCGTGGAGTTTGCCAAGGCGGAGAGCGTCACGGAGAAAAGCGAGGCGCGTTACTACCATCACTTTGAAAATGGCGCGTGCTACGAGTTTGCGCTGGGCGTGGAAGATGCTCCGGGAACCACAAAGCCGGTGGACCACCTGCAGGTCTTCGACAAACTGGAACGGATCATGACCACGGTGAAGATCAAGTCAGATCCAGTCCCGGTGGTGGCTGCCAGCGAGCCAGCTGCGCAAACGGCGCCAGCAAGCAATCCTCAGCAGTAAGGGAGGAAATCGGTGGTAGAAAATTGCGGTGACATGCAGGCCAGGTTCTGAGAAGAGCCTGGCCTTTTTATTTGAGCAGTCAGTCAGTCAGCAGTCGGCCAAGAAAGTTGACCGCAAAGAGCGCGAAGATCGCAAAGAAATTGCAGGATAGTCATGATTGGGTGCGCGGTTTAGACGCGAGGATGAATAGTGGTCCGGGGATAGGCGCAGATCAAGTGAGCTAGCGGATACGAGAGCAGCCATCGAGCAGGAGCGCGAAGAGTATGGCGAGCAGGGCTGAGAGCAGGACCGTCCAAACGATGCTGCGGGTCCACGTGCGCAAGATGGGGACGAGGCTGTTTTGTAGCTGGTTCTGATGGGATGATTCTGTGTGCGTCATGGCTGCTTACCTCTGCTGCGGTTGCAATAGTAAGAGTAAGAGCAGCCGGGACGCCAATGGCTAAGTTATTGATTACATGTTGGTTGCCGGAGTCAAAAATGCGAGGGCATTGTGGGCAAATGAAGACAGCGTGGCGGCAAGCACACAACCCCAGGTAGCAAGGCAGAAAACAAACTGAAGGCAATCCTGGGATCAGCGACGATACTGTGCGCTCATTGGCGCGCAGTAGCGGCAAGATTTTTATCCAGCCAGTCTGCTACCTGTTTGAGAAATTCCTGATCGAACACGCCGTGCTCATGTTTCCGGATGGCCTCCAGCCAGGCGCGTTGGGATGGCACGAGATCGAGGCCGTGTCCCATGCCGGGAAATTCGATATAAGTAGCGCGTCCGGCATGAAAGCTGTTGATCATATCAACGAGGTAATGGCTTTCTTCGGCCCAGGTGGCGGGATCCGATGTGCCGTAAGTGACGAGCACGGGCACATCAACTTTTTTCCACTCCACGGCAAGATCAAGATCGGCGATCTGTTGCAGATAGGTATAGGAAACGCCGAAGGTGTTGACCGCGTCTTTGCACTCAGGCGAGGTCTTCAGTATCTCCGCGGGCGTTTGCTTCTCCACGAAGAAGCGGTGCTGGCAGCGTTCCATGATGCGGACGGCGCGGTCGGCTTCATCGTATGGATGGCCCAGAATGAAGAGCTGACGGCGTGTGTTTTCCAATTCATATTCAAACCAGCTTCGGCCGATGGTTTCTGCTGCGATGAAGCCGCGCACGGGAAACTTCTGCGCCACCAGGACGCCTTCGAGTGGGCCGATGGAGTGGGCCAGGATGAAAATTTTGTCGCGATCGACGAAGTCATATGAGGCGAGCGCGTTCAGCCCAGCGACCGAGCGGCGCACGGCGAGTTGAAGATCGGACTGCGGGCTGTCGCAGGGCGGACCTTCACTTTTGCCTTCGCCGTTCTTGTCGACGCGCATGTTGACGTATCCGCGCTGGGTCAGGCCGGAAAGAAGTTGAAAGAACGGATCGTCGAGCTTGAGGTTGTCGAGCGAGTAGCAGCCGAGGCCGCCGATGAGGAAGACCGCTGGATGTTTACCGGGAGTTTCAGGTTTGGTGATGACTGCCTGGTAATTGGCGCCGTCGATCTGGATGGTTTGGTGAACTGTTTCGACGGCAGGCGATGGCCCTAACAGCAAAAGGATAAGCGCGAGATGAAACATAAATGAAAGAGTAACAAGTCTGATTGCAGAATTACCTCAGCGGCTAAAGCCGTAGTTCAGCAGTATATTACCGCAGGCCTGAAGGCCTGCTCCACCCTCTAGCTAAACAAAGAATCGGAATCAAAGATTCTTCTTGTGGCGATCGGCGTATTGTGCGGCATCTTGCAGGGCGAAGGCAAGATTGGCGGCGCGCGTGTCGTGGAAGCGGCTGCGGAAGATGGCGATCAGGTATTGCCGGCGGAGCGGTTGCGGCATGAGTTCCCATCCCTGGCGTGCGCGAGCGTTGCGGCGGAATGCAGCCTTCATCAGGGGCGGCGGATCGAGCTCGGCCTCCATAGCTTCCATCAGATATTCAGCGGCATGTTGCGCGCGGCGCAGGCGCGTCTCTTCTTTTTTGACTTCGCGGACTTCACGGTCGATCTGGTGGCGCGAGGATTCGGGGAGGGAATCGAAGAATTTCTGGAGACGTTTGGATTGGCGGAGTTCGCGGGCGAGGGCGGGATGGATGGGCATGGGGGAGGAAACCTTACCACGGATGACGCGGATGGCACGGATTTTTACGCATCAGGAAGAGGGAACTTTGGAAACTAACAAAGTCCTAAACTGATCAAGATCCGCCGGGCTGGCAAAGACGCGTTTGGGCAAGATGCTAATCAGGTCCGCGCTCTGATAAAGCAGGAATAGGTCCTTCGTTTCGCGAAACTTGTCGAATGTGTTCCATGATGTTTCTGAATGCCCCAGCGGATGGTCAGAGACAAAACCCGCATCGCTGATAGTGACGGTCCGCGGGCCGAACATGCGGCTGTTACGGCGATAAATGCTGCGAATGGATACGTTGGTCACGAGAAACAGCAGCACGGCGACAAAAGTCGCTAGACCAATGAAATAGAGACCCAAATCGTGGGCAACATAGAAATAGGACAAGATTCCGAATAAAAACACGACTGCACTCAGGCACAAGCCAACGATCCATCGAACTGAGGCACGATGCCGGATCCAGGCCATCTCCCGATATTCGTGCAGCGTGATTTCGTATTCTAATTTCACTGCCGCAATGATAAATGATTGGTCTGGCGAGAAGGCGTTGTAAGAACTCCCTGAATCTGCGTTTGTTTGTCAACATTCTCGGGATGTTTCGACTCGCCCTCGCGATCGCTCGTGCTTCGCTCAACATGACAGATTTGAAATGGTAATCTGGGCCGGAAACAGTAGCGGAGCAGATCCCTCGCGCAAAAGCGGCGCTCGGAATGGCATATTCAGAAAGGATGCACTTGGGTTTCTGCCGGCGCAAAGTCGCTTTAGCGGATTGGACCAGGACGATTCGAAGCAAACTGGTCCATATTTGTAAATCGGTCTGTTTGATCGGTCCAGCCAACCTGGCCTTTTGCGTTGCGTACCTTTACCCACCACACGTACTCGGGCCGCAAAATGATTTGTATCTGCGTTCCGGGCGGAGGCGGGTCTGGATCAGGATCACCAGATATCTGATCGGAGTAGGTCTTGCCGCGAAACCAGAAGAGATCGAAGCCCTCACCAAGGTCATGCAGAGTGTAGAGCAGATCTCCGGGCGCAAGCGCAACCTTGGCCTTGTTCCCCAGAGTCATCTTCACCAGAACTTTGGAAATACCAGGACGAGTAGTGATGACAACGCCGGTAATACCGCTCGTCCATTCCTTCGGCTTGATGGTGAATGCAACGTGACGGCGGTCCCGGCCGGTCCACACGGTTACGGACTTGACCGCTTCCCAGCGACGATAAGTGCAACCTTCAAACGGACAAGCGCCCCAATCATAGAAAGGTAAGGACGGCTGGGCCTGCGCGGAAAAAGAGGCCTGGAGAAAGAGAAGAACGATTAGTGAGAGTGCGTACACGGCGACAGTTGAGCTAAGAAATTATATGCACAGGCAGGAGTGCTACAAGATCTTTCGTCGCAGCCGAGGGCGGCTGCGGTCCACCGATGTCGGTTTAAGGAGCGAAGCAATTTTATCGACCTGCAAGTGAGACTCAGCAGTGTACGTCTCTCCGTTCAGGTTCGTTTTCGGATCCGTGGAAATCTGTGTAATCAGTGTGATCAGTGGTGAGGTTTTTGCTGCGGTCCAAACACAAGGTACCTCCAGTCTACTCGCGCGCTGATGAATGCGCGCGCTCGCTGACGGCTGTCGGGATGACGCGGTGAAGAAAAGGACGCCCCGGGCTGAAGCCCTGCTCGATAACAAACCTCTCGCGGCCCTGAAGGGCCGCTCTTCCACCAGAAACACAAAAGGCTCCATTCATTTCTGAATGGAGCCTTTAGATTTAATGCGGCGACGACCTACTCTCCCACACACTTTCGCGTACAGTACAATCGGCCCTGCGGGGCTTAACTTCCGTGTTCGGGATGGGAACGGGTGGAACCCCCGCGGTAAGATCACCGCAAATTGATCCGCGCTTCGCGCGGGCAATTAGCTCTTAGCCTTTGGCCTTTAGCTCGAAACTTCCGAGGGCCAGATCATTGCCGGCTCCCACGATACAAAAGCTAAGAGCCAATGGCTAATTACTAACGGCAGATATTTTCCATGCGCGGCACGAGTCAGGTTCTACATCGGAATTCCGCGCAAGGGGTCATTTCACATAAGGAAAGACCAAAGATCGGTAGCACTTAGTAATTGGCAATTAGCAATTGGCCAGAATCGAGAGCGCATGCTCTCCGGCTAAATTGCTAAGTGCTATTTGCTAACTGCTGATTTTTCAAAGATCGTGAGGGCGATGCCTCACAACTGAATAGATTGATTTTTTTGAAACTAACTACATTGGCGCTTGCCATTGCCAGGAGCTTTCAGCCGCGCCGGAGATGAATCCGGTTTGGCTAATTGCTAAAGGCTAATTGCCAAGGGCTTGAGCGCCGAAGCGCGTATGCCCTGAGTAAATTTTATGGTCAAGCCGAACGGGCGATTAGTACACGTAAGCTGAAACCATTACTGGCCTTACACTCCGTGCCTATCAAACAGGTGGTCTTCCTGTGCCCTTCATTACCCTTGAGGGTTGGGAGATCTAATCTTGAGGAGTACTTCACGCTTATATGCATTCAGCGTTTATTACAACCGAACTTCGCTACCCAGCCGTGCCATTGACATGACAGCTGGAACACAAGAGGTTCGTCCATCCCGGTCCTCTCGTACTAAGGACAGGCCCTCTCAAATCTCCTACGCCCACACCAGATAGGGACCGAACTGTCTCGCGACGTTCTGAACCCAGTTCACGTACCGCTTTAATAGGCGAACAGCCTAACCCTTGGAACCTTCTACAGCTCCAGGATGCGATGAACCGACATCGAGGTGCCAAACCGGAGCGTCGATATGAACTCTTGGCTCCGATCAGCCTGTTATCCCCGGCGTACCTTTTATCCGTTGAGCGATGGCCCTTCCATGCAGAACCACCGGATCACTAAAGCCTACTTTCGTACCTGCTCGACTTGTCTGTCTCACAGTCAACCACGCTTATACTTTTGCATTCGACGGCTGATTTCCAAACAGCCTGAGCGTAGCTTCGCACGCCTCCGTTACAATTTAGGAGGCGACCGCCCCAGTCAAACTACCCGCCTTACTATGTCCCTTCTCCGGATTACGGAGATAGGTTAGAACCACAGAATTCGCAGGGTGGTATCTCACCGTTGGCTCCTCCAAGCCCGAGAGCCTGGAATCAAAGCCTCCCACCTATCCTGCGCAGCAAATGCCATAGTTCATAGTAAAGGTATAGTAAAGGTGCACGGGGTCTTTCCGTCTAGATGCGGGAAACCGGCATCTTCACCGGTACTACAAATTCGCCGAGTCGCTCGTTAAGACAGTCGTACGATCGTTACGCCATTCGTGCAGGTCGGAACTTACCCGACAAGGAATTTCGCTACCTTAGGACCGTTATAGTTACGGCCGCCGTTCACTGGGGCTTCAGTTCAAAGCTTCGCCTTGCGGCTAACCTCTCCCTTTAACCTTCCAGCACCGGGCAGGCGTCAGCCCCTATACGTCGTTTTCGACTTAGCAGAGACCTGTGTTTTTGTTAAACAGTCGCCGTACGCGTTTCACTGCGGCCCCCTCGAGCTCTAAACTCTAACGGGGCGACCCTTCTCCCGAAGTTACGGGTCTAATTTGCCGAGTTCCTGAACGAGCGTTCTCTCGAGCACCTTTGGGCATTGTGCCCTCGTCTACCTGTGTCGGTTTGAGGTACGGTTCCCTTCCATTCTCCTTAGAGGTTTTTCTTGGCAGCGTGGAATCGGCAGCTTTCAGCCATACGGCTTATTGCTTTGCGTCTCAGCGTTAATGTCTCCGTGGATTTACCTGCGGAAACCGCCTTACACGCATCGAGCCCCATAGTCATAGGAGGCCCTGCTTATCCTTCTGCGTCACCCCATCGTGATAACGAATGGCTGGGAGTTCCGGAATATTAACCGGATGTCCATCGGCTACGCCTCTCGGCCTCGCCTTAGGGACCGACTAACCCTGAGCGGATTAACCTTCCTCAGGAAACCTTAGACTTTCGGTGCGGAGGGTTCTCACCTCCGTTATCGCTACTTATGCCGGCAGGGTCTCTTCTCAACCTACGATGAGTTCTTTCGATCTCACTACTGTGTTGAGAATGCTCTCCTACCACGCACGACTTAACGCCGTGCATTCGCTGCTTCGGTACTCAGCTTTAGCCCCGTTGAATTGTCGGCACCGGACCGCTTGACCAGTGAGCTATTACGCTTTCTTTAAAGGATGGCTGCTTCTAAGCCAACCTCCTGGCTGTCTGGGCGTTCCGACTTCCTTTCCCACTTAGCTGTGATTTTGGGACCTTAGCAGGCGATCTGGACTGTTTTCCTCTCGACAATGAAGCTTAGCCCCCACTGTCTGACTCCCGAGCTGGTTGTCCGTGGCATTCGAAGTTTGGTTGGATTCAGTAAGCTGGAAAGCCCCCTAGTCCAATCAGATCTCTACCACCACTGCAAATCACTCGAGGCTAGCCCTAAAGCTATTTCGGAGAGAACGAGCTATCACGGAATTTGATTAGCCTTTCACCCCTACCCTCAGCTCATCCGAGCTTTTTTCAACAAACACCGGTTCGGTCCTCCAGTGGGTGTTACCCCACTTTCAACCTGGCCAAGGGTAGATCATCCCGCTTCGCGTCTATTCCTGCCAACTTATGTTCGCCATTTTCAGACTCGCTTTCGCTACGGCTCGCTTTCGCTTAACCTTGCTGACAAGAATAACTAGCCGGCTCATTATGCAATAGGCACGCGGTCAGGCATTCCGCTTACGCGGCATAGCCCTCCCACTGCTTGTAGGCACACGGTTTCAGGTACTATTTCACTCCCCTTGCCGGGGTTCTTTTCACCTTTCCCTCACGGTACTGGTTCACTATCGGTCAGAAGCTTGTATTTAGCCTTACGGAATGGTCTCCGTAGATTCCCGCAGGGTTTCACGTGCCCCGCGGTACTCAGGTACCGGCTTCGAGTCCAGATCGTTTTCGTTTACGCGGCTATCACGCTCTATGGCGCCGTTTCCCAACGGGCTTCAACTAACGACTGGATTGGTAACTCTACTATTGCCGGCCCTACAACCCCCACTGGACCGAGATCCATTGGGTTTGGGCTGTTGCGATTTCGCTCGCCACTACTTTCGCAATCGAGGTTTCTTTCTTTTCCTTCAGGTACTGAGATGGTTCACTTCCCTGAGTTTGCTCGTACCCAACTATGTATTCATTGGGCCGTACTACGGTTTTACCGTAGTGGGTTTCCCCATTCGGACATCCCCGAGTCAAAGCCTGCTTGCGGCTCGTCGAGGCTTATCGCAGCTTGCCACGTCCTTCATCGCCATCTTCTGCCAAGGCATCCACCATGCGCCCTTAGTAACTTGACCATAAAATTTACTCAAAGCACGTCCGCGGCAAGCGGACGGATGTTTAACTTTCGCTATCAGGCTTGCGCCTGGTATTGATTGTTAACCATCAATTGCCAGAGAAATTCTATGACCTATGCGCCTGTTCATCGCGGGCTAAGCCGTTTGCATTTCGGCTCCCACCCCAACAGACGTCTAAGGATACTCATAAAAATTTAACTCTTCGCCTTTGTAGTTATATCAATCTATTCAGTTGTCAAATATCGTCCTACGGCTTATTGCTAAGCCTGCGCCGCCTGAGCGGCTATGGGCTGATCATGGCTTCCGGCTTTCACCCTTGCGGGCTTCACCTTGCAACCTTCATTCAACGTAAGATGGAGTTGAACGCTGATTGCTCGCCTGACCTGTCCAATGATCGGCGCCAAAACGACGTGCGGGATACCGTTATCTAAAATAATGACGGTGTCGTGTTGACGCCCAGCATTGGGCAGTAAGCTCCTTGTGATCTGGTGGAGCTGACCGGGATCGAACCGGTGACCTCCTGCTTGCAAAGCAGGCGCTCTCCCAATTGAGCTACAGCCCCTACCTAGCTCTTAGCCGCTAGCTTCTAGCCCTTAGCCCGACTATGGTGGGTACCACCATTCAAGTTAATTGCCAGATGCTAATTGCTAAGTGCTGCTGTTAAGTGGTGGGCCTGGTTAGAATCGAACTAACGACCTCACCCTTATCAGGGGTGCGCTCTAGCCAACTGAGCTACAGGCCCGTTTGAGCCAATAGCAATTAGCAATTAGTACTTAGCCTGACCATCGTCAGGACAAGCAGCACGAACCACTCAAAAGCCCAGTGATTAACGGCTGTACTGCCAAGAGCTAGCGGCTAGAAGCTAGTAGCTGCATATTTTTTTCGAGGACGGGTTGAACGTGCGCACCGGTTAAACCGATGCTGACCATCGCTGTAAAACGAAGGAAAAGAGAGGTCCGAATGAGGCTCCCTTTGATGTCTCGACCAGGTAAATGAGACTTAAGGGGTACATGGCAACATCCCGCACAAACCATGGAATAGCCTTGCGAGTATTCTTCTGGCCGCTTCTACTGAAGCGTAAGTGCGAGTGCCATGACGTTCTCTCTTAGAAAGGAGGTGATCCAGCCGCAGGTTCTCCTACGGCTACCTTGTTACGACTTCACCCCAATCATGAGTTATACCTTGGACGGCTGCTTCCTTGCGGTTAGCCCACCGGCTTCTAGTACAGCCCACTTTCGTGATGTGACGGGCGGTGTGTACAAGGCCCGGGAACGTATTCACCGCGGCGTTCTGATCCGCGATTACTAGCGATTCCAGCTTCATGGAGTCGAGTTGCAGACTCCAATCCGAACTGAGGTCGGCTTTTTCCGATTAGCTCCCCCTCGCGGGTTTGCGACGGTTTGTACCGACCATTGTAGCACGTGTGTAGCCCTGGACATAAAGGCCATGAGGACTTGACGTCATCCCCACCTTCCTCCCCGTTATCCGAGGCGGTTTCGCCAGAGTGCCCAACTGAATGATGGCAACTGACAATAAGGGTTGCGCTCGTTGCGGGACTTAACCCAACATCTCACGACACGAGCTGACGACAGCCATGCAGCACCTATATAGCGGTCCTTGCGGAAAGGGATGTTTCCACCCCGGTCCACTACATTTCGAGCCCAGGTAAGGTTCTTCGCGTTGCGTCGAATTGAACCACATGCTCCACCGCTTGTGCGGGCCCCCGTCAATTCCTTTGAGTTTCAGTCTTGCGACCGTACTCCCCAGGCGGATTGCTTATCGCGTTAGCTTCGGCACGTTGGGATTGGGTACCCAACACACCAAGCAATCATCGTTTAGGGCTAGGACTACCAGGGTATCTAATCCTGTTTGCTCCCCTAGCTTTCGCGCCTCAGCGTCAGTTGTGGTCCAGTGAGCCGCTTTCGCCACAGGTGTTCCTCCCGATATCTACGCATTTCACCGCTACACCGGGAATTCCACTCACCTCTCCCACACTCCAGCACTGCAGTTTCTATGGCAGACTCTGAGTTGAGCCCAGAGATTTCACCACAGACTTACAGCACCGCCTACGCGCCCTTTACGCCCAATAATTCCGAACAACGCTTGCACCCTCTGTATTACCGCGGCTGCTGGCACAGAGTTAGCCGGTGCTTCTTCTTCCGGTACCGTCATTATCGTCCCGATCGAAAGGAGTTTACATCCCAAGGGACTTCATCCTCCACGCGGCGTTGCTGCGTCAGGGTTTCCCCCATTGCGCAAAATTCCCCACTGCTGCCTCCCGTAGGAGTCTGGACCGTGTTTCAGTTCCAGTGTGGCCGTGCGCCCTCTCAGGCCGGCTACTGATCTAAGTCTTGGTGAGCCGTTACCTCACCAACTAACTAATCAGCCGCGACCCCCTCCTTGAGCGAATTGCTCCTTTGATCACAAGCGTTTACAGCTCGTGATGTTATGCGGTATTAGCCCCGGTTTCCCGAGGTTATTCCCCACTCTAGGGTAGGTTAGTCACGTGTTACTCACCCGGTCGCCACTTTACTCATGGATTGCTCCACTTTCTCGTTCGACTTGCATGTGTTAGGCACGCCGCCAGCGTTGATTCTGAGCCAGGATCAAACTCTCGTTTGAAACCTGTTCACTCCCCGACGGGTCGTCGGCTAACCTAACCGACACCCAGACTTTCAATCCGAAGACCGAAAACCAAGCGCCTGTAGATATCCCGACAATTACGGGGAGTTGCCATCGCGGCTAATAGGCATCGTAATTGATACCCGGAATTCGCCGGATGGCCCTGATTCTTGTGAGATCACTCGGGCCATAACCCTCGTTTTATCTCACGACTGGCACGTTCAACCTTTTTGTCAAAGACCCGATAGCACTCCGCCTGAGCGGCGCTTTTCAGGTACCCCAGGGAAATCCCTGGAGCTCCTCGAAACTTGTTGTCTCACCTGCACCCAAAAGGCGCTAGAGACGAACCTTTCAAACTTACCCCGAGCGGCTGCTTTCTGTCAATGTGGATATCTTCGGATATCCGGGGCGAATCTCTTTTATTAACTCTTACTTCTTTTGAGTCAACAATTCAGCGACCCTTGAGTCGACGATTCAGCGACCCTTTACACTCGTGGACCGCAGCCGCCCTCGGCTGCGCTCTTCACAGACACACTCGTCAGCCCCAACGCTCTGGCTTTTGCTCTCGGTTTAGCCAAATACCAACTACCAAGAGCCAAAAAGCGTGCTTTTCAACACACGCGCAAGCGCGGGCCGTTATTCAATTGGTTTAAAGATCTTTTTTGAGGACTTTTTTAAAGTTCCCTTCGGAAATTCAAGTTTCCGAATAGAGCCTCGCAGGTTTTGCCTTGGAGGCGATTTTGAGCCGTCTTGCGGGCGTCTGAGCCCGCAGGTGAAATCCCGAGCGTTTTCTGCGAGGGACCTCTGGCTTCTAGCGGCTTTGCATTAGATGACCCGGATTCTTCAGTCGATTCAAACGTTTCCCTGCAAATCCAACGTCTTCCCGACCGTCCCAGCCCCTCGCTGTTACACACAGCGGCTGCCACATCTCTTACGTCTTTTATTAATGTACCAACTCAGCCCATTTCGCGCAAGGGCAAGTCGAATTTTTTCTTGCTTTTTGGTTCATGTCCAGTTTTGCACTAAGTGCTACTGGCTAAGGGTTAACGGCTTGTTTTTCCCATTTTGGCTGATTTTCCCGCCTTTTTGTCGTGGCTGATCGCTGACTGCTGAGTGCTTCGCTGCTTCTTTTCAATTTGGATTCTTTGCAATTTTGGCATTTCTGACAATCTCTTCCCCGCCCTTCCTCGCGCCGCAGGCCCGCGCGCAGCAGAGCGGAGCGCGTGGTTTCGGTTGAGGTTAGCTTACCCCGGCTTTTCTATTAGAGATCGAAAGGTTAAGAATCCTGCACGACCGAAGGCGTTTGCCGCCTGGACTACCCACGGCATTGCTTGTTGCCAATTTGCTTTTCGCGCTGACTCGAGCACCTTGAACGCGCTGGGATTCCAATAATCCAGTTCCCAAGGATCATGTTCGCCCGACGCCAGCAGCGCCACGCATTGAGCTGCTTCCGCCGGATAGGCACTGGACAACTCCTCCAAACTTTCGAGCACTTTATCAACGGGATCGATATCCCCAGCCAGAGTCAGAGCCGCCTTGAGGCGCTGAATTCGCCATTCATCCGGAAAAACTTCAGAGATGAACCACCAGCCGAATGCCGAGAACTGCTTCAGTCTTGAGGCGGGGTTAGTTTTGGAGGCTTCCTCTGCAAAATAGTCAAAAAGAGTTTGCAGCCGGTGCGCGATCCCGGGCGCGACATCTGAAGTGTTGCCCAAACCTCGTCCGATGAATTCCAGGGATCGTTCCTGTATCTTGGAGTCACTATTTCTTAGAAAACTCGCGAGTAAGGGATCGTCAACATTCAGTTTCCCCCGCCAATAAAAGCTCATCAAGTGTTCCGCTAATCGTTCCGCTGGATCTAGATGCCTCGTGCCTAGGGTCCACTCCCGCGCTATCTCCCGCACCGCTCGCTCATATACTGGCCTTAAGATTTCGAACACTTTGTCATATGGGGAACAGTAGCCAATATACGCCGTCCACGCAGCCTGCCAGAGCTCATCCTGCTCACGGCCTTCAGGAAAGACCTTATCAACCCGTCGTGCAGCCCAATCTTCGTCCAAGGACGTTAGCCAAGGAAACCACTGTCCGAAGACTGCTCTGATGCTGAATAGAGCTGGCGAACTGAACTCAAGTTCACGATCCAACAAATTGCCCAGCTCGGGAATTGAGTTTATGTCCGCGAACTGTGGATCACACTTCTTTACCCATAAGCCGTACCGAATTGCCGTTTGTAGAGCTGCTCCTTTGACAGTGTTCAAAGATAGCGTTACCGGGTCAAAGTTCCCGTCCCGGAGCAATTCCTCCTCGTGCTTGTTCGGATCCTTACTTTTTACCAGCTCTAGAATCACGCGCCAAGCCGTCTCCCGTAAATGGAAGGGAATACTCGCATTATTTTGTTCATTCAGGCCCTCTTGGACGAGACTCACAATTGAACGTTGCGTCCAAAGCCAGGGCTCTTCACCACGGCCCTGAGAAGCCGCCCTTGGCATCGCACCAAAGAGACAAAGGGCCAAGACCCTTTCCCAATCAAAGCTGGCACCTTTCTTCACGGCTTCGCCGAGTCCATCAACCAAAGCACGGAAGTACGCAGGTTGCAATTGTTCCAACATTTTGTAATCGGACACAAAGAATACTGGATTCTTAGCAACAGCCTGAGTAAGAACACCCCCCAACCCTGCAGCGGACGCCGCTTCCCAATCATCTGTGGGCGCTTTCCAACTGTTCAGAAAAACGACGAGCTCTGCCACTGACATTGCTTGCAAGGTCTCCAGCGTCACTGGACTCTGAGGCGAAAATGAACCCGCCTCGACGAATGTTGGGAACTCGGGATGTTTCGGCGCTTCAAACTCCTTGCTCAGCCCATCAAAAATCGCCCGCCAGCTTGGGTTCAGGTCCTCCTTGACGAAATTAAGCCATTCGAATTTCCAATGTCGCACATGCTTTTCAATTAATGGAGTATCAGGAATGCTCCCGTCCCATAATTTCATGCGTTGTATGAACGCACGAACGTTTGGTCCCTTAGCTACGAGTCGCAGAAAAGCTTCTTGGTTCTCCTTGTCAAGCTGACGAAATCGGTTTTTCAAAAGCAGTGCATACTCATGCCTGACTGTAGTCTCCTGGAAATAAGTCTCGTTGCAGACATATTCAGCGATTGTATCCAGAGGGACAGAAGCACAAACACGAAGTAAGTGCAGAATGATTCGTGCAAAAACGTACCACTGCTGAACTCCGAGGACGTCTAAGATATCCCTAAACAGCCGCGGCTCCTGCCGAATCAGGGCCTCACTCGCTGAACGAAGCGCAGTAACCAAGCTGTCTTCCAAACTGTCCCTTCTATTTTGAGCATGCTCCTCAATGGCCGGACGCCAAACGTATGAATAGTCGTCAGGTCCTTGGCCGCTGAACTCCTTCCGCGAGTAACGGATTGAATCATTAAGCAGTTCGCATAAAATCCAAACAAGTCGCACGTCCGAATGCTTTTCAAGCTCACCAACTGTCTTGCCCAATTGTTGACCGTATTCCCAAGTACGTAGGTGAGACTGTGGTTTGGGCAACAGACGCTTTTCTTCCGACAATTGGTAAAAATTCAAATCGGGATATACCGTGAAGACAGACTGAAAAAGCCGAAATGCTGCGTTGAATTCTCCCACGGACGCAAATTTGTTGATCAGGTTGGATATTGATGTCACCCCACTGAAATGGGTGCGTTGCCGGGCAATCCAACTTTGCAGCAAGAACGAGAGCTCAACTGCAACCGAGATCGGCAGGCCGAGGGCCACCTCAACCAAGTCCTCGAACACATACGGGTTATCACTTAGTGTCACCGAGAACACGACATCCCTAATGAGTTCAGCAACCTTGGGTTCTGTTCCTTGCCTGGATGCTATCCGGTGGAGATAGCGAGTCGCCGGCCACATTGAATAGAACGAACCGCGCTCCGTTTGCACGAGTGGAGGAGGATCGGCAAACCAGCCAGAAACGTATATCGCCTCCAGCCAACTCGCATCGAGTTTCTCGAACAAATAGTGCTGCGATGCAGTCTCTTCGGCAAGGCCTCTCAATCGGCCCGCGTTCTCTTCGCTCGCACCGTTGCTTATGATCTGATCGATCTCATCCAATCGGTGAAAAAAAGTGGGGCTCATCCTGGCAAATCCTTCCCTTCGTCGATTGTGTTCTTGCGTGAGTTGTTCCAGACGCGTTCCAACACCTGGTCTAGTCCAGCGTGCGACTGATCCACTTGGGGATATCGGATGATTTCAATGCCTGCGGCAGCCATGCTTCTCTGCTCTTCCTCAGCTTTGCTCGCATCATCAACGACAGGCAGAAGAATCAACCGCTTCCGTTGCTTGAGGTGCTCGAAATTGTCATAGACATTGCGGATTTGTGCGAACGTGCTCTGGGTGTATTCCTCCGCCAGCCTACATCCGACAAATAACGTGTTGGCAGATCCGAGGATCATCATCAAAAAATGTGGGAGGAGGCTACTTTTATAAGCCTTTTCAAATTCCCCGAGCGAGAACACCAAATCCGAACCATCCGATGATCCATCCGGCTTGTATGCACTGCCGTGTAGGTAAACCACAGAGTTCCTCTCTAAGGCAGAAGCGTAAATATTTGGATAAATAGAGATTCGTCGATTTCCTGCTGCTAAGTAGAGCAGAGGATCGAAATTCGTTGTAACAAAAGTAGCGAAAGGCGAGTTGCAGATGTAGCTGTAAGCAGAGCGAGTATTTTGGGCCACATGCCCAAAGATCTCACCCAGCGTCTGTGAATATAATTTAGGGTTTTCCTTACGGCACTCATCTGCCAGAGACATCAGCCTGCCTGGATCACCTGCGGCAGGGCCGTCTGCTTGGCTTAAACACTTGCGGCAAACCTCCGCGACGGCATCATCCCAAGAAGGATACGCCGGAATGGACAACCCTGAGCCGATCCAAGCGACGCAGGTTCCATTGCCGATGAATTCCGTGATATCGTCAGCGGCTTTCCATGCGGCTTTTCGTGCTTCGGGGTCAATCATTCCGGCGTAATTGTACCTTGCTACTTCGAAATTTGACCATCTTGGGGACGATGGCAATGAACTGCGAAAATCCTTCAAATAGCACAGCCGTATACAAACCCTGCAAACGAGACGTCAGCACAGAAGCTGACCTCATATTTCCGGTAGTCTTTCGCAGGCATGTACTAGGAAGTAAATATCATTCGGCAGCAGGAAACACAACGGGATTGTCACCCTCTTCCAACTTTCCTTGAAGGAATTTCTTCCACTTTTTCGTTTTATAGATCAGAACCAACAAATGTGCTTTTGCTCCGGCTTTCGTGCGCTATTCCCAAACGACAGGAGATCATTTTGTGAGTCAACTCAAATTCATAGCGACTGTGGTAAGCAAGTCCGCTACTAGGGTAACTCTGACCCTGCAGGACACAGCCGTCCAAATGGATAAAAACGGTGATACGTGGACGGGAGTTAGTGACCCGTTAGACGTTTCCGGGCCATTATCCGGAAACCTGATTGTCAAAGGTTTTAAAGGGACCAAGTGGACCGTGGATCTTTCGATCCAGTGTGACGGGGGGAAGCCGCAAAATATTTTTTCTAAGGACGATGGCTCTATTCCGAATTCCGGGCGGTCTCAGTTGACTATATCGGCAGACGTTCCTGAGAAGCCCTGCCCAGATGCCAAAACGAAGAAGCCTGGCGCCGATGCCAAAAAACAAGGAGCGAGTGATGCGAAATAAATCCGTACTCTTTATTTTCTGCATGGCTGTGTTGCCTGCGTTGTGCCAGCAGTCTGCGTTCCAATCCGGCGACGGTCGGACGAGCGTATATCTCGATGCGCCGGCAGCGGCTGTAAACTTCGGTGACTCAAAATTTAGTCTCGGTTATACCAACCGTAAGGACAAGGGTGACGTACGCGAGAAATTTTGGGGTTTTGAAGTTTTTGGGAAGGCTTCGAGTGGCGTCACGAGCCTGTTTTCTGCAAATAAGCCCAAGGTTCCGGAAGGCGGAGGCGATTTGTCCTTCGGTTTCCATGATCCACTGGGACTCAGCACGGGAGCCAACGGTCTGTTTGCAGATGACTGGTGGCTCATTGATGTTGGATACAGCAGATCGTATTTCTATGTCTCTTCAGTCTCGACTAACATCGATTCCGCGAATCACTATTTTGATCGGTTTCGAGCTATTACAGCGTATAACGTACTGGTTAATGGCTGGCTCTTTGTCGGGCTCGCCGGGGGCGCTGAGCGAAGAAACAACCTCGACGACCTGACAAAGGTAAACTTTCAAACGGTCGTCGCATCCGGTCCTGCCGGTTCGCCTAATACCGTCGTCAAGACTCAATCTGGGTTCTTTGGCAGCTACAAGCAGTATTTAGCTGCTCCGGTTTACTCGGACCTTATTTTCTTGCTTCCTCCGACCGTCAAGGTTGGCGGCACACAGTACGTCTTCGCGGTTGACGGTTTTACTCGCTCCGATGTTGCAGCTGCGAACAGAACCAGCGATGGTGGTATCGGCCTCTTCTTCACTCCAAAGGAGGCCCCCACAAAAGTCCTCGGAGGCGTTAGTGCTTCCTGGAACGGAGGGAAACCCAAACTCGCGCTCGTCGCCGGTTGGAATTTCTGAGTCCACGGGCGGGTTAGCGTGAGGATCACTTCTGCTGACCCGTCTATCAAAGGGGGCTGCGCCTTTTACCGCGAATAGGACCTAGATACTCTTCAAATTCCTTTGCGACCTCCGCGTCCTTTGCGGTTAAATCCCCCGTTTTTCTCCGCGTCTCCGCGCCTCCGCGGTGAGAACTACTAAATCCCAAACAACCTGCTCAACTCCACCACCTCTATCTCCGCCGGACACTCCTTCCAATTATGTTTCCAGCACACGATCACATCGCACCCCTTCGGATCGTGGCCATGCAGCTTGAAATTCTTGCTCTCATATTCAAACTCAATCCGCAGATGCTGCCACTTCCCCGGCGCAACCTCGCGCTTGGCCACGCAGTCCGGAAACTTTCCCTGCACCGACTCCACCTGCAACCCCAGCCCCGCCGCCACCATCCCAAACAGCACCATCACGCCAAGTTCATTCACCGGCGCATTCGTCATCGGCGACCGATCAAACGGCGCCCCCATCACCGGCCGATCTTTCTAATGCCACGTGGCGTAAGTTCTGGATTTTGCGGTAGTCGAAGTTCTGCTCTCGAGCCTCCAGTTCTTAGATCACCGGATCTCCCGATCACCAGATCACCCGATTTTCTTTCTCCGTGTTCCTCAGTGACCTCTGTGGTAAAAGGGCTTTGGTTTTGGCCAATTGCCAGTTGCCAATTGCTATTTGCGAAGTCCGGGCCCCCGGTAAACGCCGCTCTTGCGTTTGCTGGGCTGAGCAGCGTATTCACTACCATCTGCGCCACCGCTTCCGTCACCCGACGCATCCCCACCACCGGCGCCGGCACCTGAGCCAGCGGCACGCGATCAAAGTCATGTAACACAGAATCGGTACGCTTCACGATCCGCGCAGTTTGCGCCAGGCCGTCGCCCTCTCTTTGTATTCCGTACCCCGCACCATTCGCCCCGATCACCGCTTCGACGGTTTTCAACTTTGGATTTTTTGGCACTTTCGGCAATTCTGGCAATTGCTCTTTGATTCTTGTTCTTCGCGTTGATTCGCGGCTATCCCTTTTTGCAGTTCTCCGCGTCTCCGCGCCTCCGCGGTGGATGCTTTCTGATCTTTCCCCAGCTACCAAACCGCACCGTCAGCGTGCCCGCGCTGTACTTTCCCTCCCGCACATACTCCGCCCGCGACGGCCTTCTTCCCAGCTTCTCCGCCACCCTCTTCCAATCCGCCAGCAAATCTTCCGTGCTGATCTTCTCGCCCTTCGGATTCGGTTCCAGCCCCGCCGCTCGAACTGCCTCGCGCAATGTCGGAAACTCCGACAGCACGCGGTAATGGCTCACTCCCGTAATCCGCCGCAGCTCCCCGCGCGACGGCGCTCTCCCCAACTCTTCCGCCGCCCGCCGTATAGCCGCCAGTATTTCTTCTTTCGCCATCCCATCCTTTGCCATCGCGGACAGTTTCTCGTTAGCGAATATTAAGCGAATCTCGTAAACATTTCAATCCCAAAATTCAGACATCCCCTGGAATCGTCATCCCGAGGGTAGGTCACGCGAGCAAGCGTTTTCGGGTCCCCATTCGCGCGGTTTTGGCGTGAATGGGCAGAGCTTGGGAGTAGGACCGCGGGACCTTGTGTTTTCGCATGCTCGTCAACCGGTAAGCCGTTACTTTTTGACGCCCAAACGCAAAAAAGCTCCCGGGGCTTTCCCGGGAGCAATTGCAGTGAATGTTTTTGCTAATGGCTAGCAGCTAGTAGCTAGCAGCTATTAACTTCTTCCGTGCCGTCACCGTCCCTCCATCCGGCTGGCTGAAGCTGAATCCGGCCCGGTGGAAGAGGTTTTTCATATTGTAGTTATCGGCCAGGACCTCGGCCTCAAGCTCCGCCACTCCCTCCCGACGGGCAATCTCAGTCAGCTGCTGCAACAGATAAGTTCCCAGGCCATGATGCTGGTGGGCATCGGCCATCACAAACGCCATTTCAGCGCTGTTGCCGGCCGGATTTCTGATGAATCGTCCTACGCCCGCGATGTGCCGGACGTTTTCAGCATCAGCATATTCCGCCACCAGCGCCATTTCCTTGTTGTAGTCAATCGAGCAACGGACCAGCAGCCGTTCATGCGCTACCCTGGTGTCAAACTTCAAAATTCCAAACCAGCGTCGATAAACCGTATCCGTCGAGAGCCGCCGGTGAAAGTCCACCATGAGCGGCTCGTCATCGCTGCGTATCGGACGAACAGTAAACCGCGCTCCATTGCCCGCCACAAAGTCAGATACGTATTCGGCCGGATAGCCTCTCGGATGCTCTAGGCTGGTCACATCTACTGTTATAGAGCCTCCCGTTGATTTCCAGGCATTAGTTCTCGCGGGAGCTCAATGTACGCCGGCGTTTTCCCGAATTTCGTTTTCAGCTTCATTGAGCGCGCCTTGCTGCTGGCGACCAGCGCTAAGTATGGCAAACAGGTAAATCACCATCCCCAACGACATCACACACGCCGCGGCTACAAACAATAAAAATGAAAGCGGATGGTTCCACCATAAGCTGGCCACCTGCACCAGCAAGGCGCCGACGATGAGACTGCCGGCCTGCCGCAGTCTCTTTCTCATGGTTGCATTTTGTTCCATCATGGTTCGGGCTTCCAATATTTCACAGTGCCCGCTTGCGCCACATTGTGGACGTTTGCATGGCAGCCGGATGAGGTACAGGAAAGTTTGTTGTTCTTGATGTCCTGCATAGTTTGCGGATCGGCTGTATGTACCGCGCCTTGTTCAAAGCTTCGCGCGCCCAGATGGCAGTGCAGGCATTCGCGGTTGTTGTAGGCAGAATAGAGCTTGATTGGCTGCTTCGGCGTGGTCAGGTACTGCGCATAAATATGGTGCAGCCCACGGACCTTCGATTTGAATCCGCCATAAATCGAGTAATCCGTGTGGCACGTATAGCAGGCTTCGTCTCGCGGGACGCGGGCGTTCTGGAAGTGCGCCGCAGGAATAAACGAAGGATCGTCAACGTACAGGCTCCGCCCATAAGGGCCCATGATGTGGCACGTCAGGCAGAAAGACGTTTCCTTCGATCGCTCCAGATGGCTTTCAAAGCCCAGCATGGCCGCCATGGCGGGAAAAATGAAAAGGCCGAGAAACGCCAGTATCTTCCCTCCACGCGCCACTGTCAGCCCGGGACGCAAAACCACCAGGCAGGCTACAACGATCGTGATCGCCAGCACTGCAACCACAGGAACTACCGGCATTCATTCCTCCAGCAATTACTTCAAAGTGCGAATGTATGTGATCAGCTGTTTGATTTGATCGTCCGTTAACTTCTTGTCATAGGAGGGCATTTTTTCCTTGCCCGTCTTGGTAACCCCAATCAATTCGGCATCGCTCATCTTGCTCACTTCCGGCGAATGAAAGTCTTTCGCCCCTAATTTCTTTCCTGCTGCCGTTTCGCCTTTGCCGTCTGTGCCATGGCAAGCCTGGCACTTGGTCTTGTACAGATCGCCGGCTTCCTGAGCTGCTGCGTGTTTTGCCGGCGCCAACGTCATTCCCGCGACTACTAAAACCGCCATCACTAGGTTCATCATTTCCTCCGAATGTGGTGTTGCATCTTCTTATATTGCGTACCGCAGTGACACTGTGAATACGTTGCCTCTGAAATCCCGAGGCAGCGTAGGACCAGGAGCCGACTTCTCGTTGTAGTCGTAAAAGTTCCATCCTGTCTTGTAAGCCAGCTTCTTTGAAATCTGCACTACCAGCATCGCCGAAGGCAGATGATAGTTAAAGCTCAGCGGGCCGGTCGGAGCATTGGGGTTCAGGATCAGCGTGTCTCCGGTGCTGCTGGTAACGGTGTATCCCAGCGACGCGGTTACCCGCGCCACCGGTTTCAGGTAGATCGATGCCGCTCCGTAATGCGCACGCTCGTTGTAAACCGAGAGCCCCTGCAGGAATGGCGTGCCGCAGCTCAGCGAGTTAGGCGGCGCCGGTGTGGCTACAAAGCAGATGTTCGTCTGCGAGAAGATGTCGTTATAGTCATACGAGAAGTCCAGCCCCCATTTCGCCTCCGCCGGCGCAATCACCGCAGTGAACGCGTAGCTGCGGTTGTGCTGCAGGTTCCCGATGTCCGACGTGTTGTTGCGGTTTTCCCGGATTGACACCGTGCCTCCAAAGCTCATCCAGCTTTGCGGCTTGTAATTGGTGCGCACGCGATAGACCTGCAAATGGCGCGGGCTGATTCGCGTGAAAATATTGTCCGCGTAGAACAGTTCCGTATCAAAGCTCACGCGGAACTTCTCCGAAGGCCGGGCTGAGAACCCGAATATCGCAGAATGTCCATTGATAGGAATAAAGTCGTTCCCTGAATCCTCCAATGTCACGGTGCAAACTCCGTTCACCAGCGGCTCGCCCGCACAGGCGCCCCGGTTCGGCAGGCTGGGGAAGAAGGTCTGCACCTGCACGCTTGAATCGTTATGCGTAATTTCCCGGTTCTCGAAGCGATAGCCCAGGTAGGCGGTGATTCTCCGCGTGAAATCATATTCCACCTGGAACGTGTTGATCTTCATATCCTGCCGTATGAATTGATGCAGCAGGTACTGGTTCACGTCTGGCCCTGAACTGGCGCTGTGCTGCGGACAGGTGGCTGCAGTAAACGGCGGCGGACAGGTTGCAGGATCGAAAGCGTTCGGGGTGCTCAGCAACGTCGGCCCCGACGAGCGTATTCGTGACATATTGCCACCCGGTGGGAATGCTGAAATTATCCAGGCGGAAATTGTCGACAATGCGCAGCTTCGAGCTGACGTGATAGGTCAATCCAAAATCCAGGTTCCGTGAGATACGCTTGGCCGTTGCCGATCCCGTCTGGGTGATGTCCCTCGCCCGGCTTCTCGCGATCAAACCGTTGAATGTCTCTGAGAAATCCGGCAGATCGGCTTTTGCATCGGTGTAAGTAAAACGTCCGGATAGATCCAGCCTGCGAAAGTAATTACTCTGAAAACTCAATTGCTCTGTGGGATAGGTATTGCGGTTCCGTCCTGTGCGGCTGTAGCCGAAAGCGCCGTTGCATGTCGGATTCACGACTCCGCCGGGCAGTAAGGGAGCCGCACACGGCTGCGCGGCAGGAGTGTTGAACGGTAAACCCAGGTCCACAGGAATTCCCCCCGCCAACTGGAACCCCGTACCATTCAGGGTCGCTGAAGTATCACCCTTAAAAAAAGTGTAGAACTGGTCGTAATTGATGCTGGTCCTGGGCAGCAACCGTAAGGAAATGCCACCGTGAAATGTGTCTGAGGTATTCAGCGTCGGCTGAAATAAAAGGCTCTCTGTGCCTTCATGAATTGTGCTGAACGTGTTGCCTTCATTCACCACTCGCGACCATCCCAGCTTCAGCCGCACCGGCGAAAGTGAAAACAAACTCAAACCCACGTCGCTCATGCGCCGCGTGAGCATGAACTCGTGCGGCGAATTAAGTACCGGTATGTTGGGATTGGAATTTGCGGGGTTCAGCGGATTGGCCAGCAGATCGTAATCGAAGATGTTCTGGTCGCGCCGAAAATTGGCGCTGAAGTTGTAGATGCTTCCTTTCAGTATGCGCAGCCGGCTTACGTCATTTGGATCGCCGCCATAACCGTAGCTGCTTAGGGAAAGATCGTCGAACAGCAGCCCATTATGGGCCGGGGAGTGCAAGTCCAGCGTATATTCCAGCAGCCGTGGTCCGGTTCCCAGGTTCACAAACGTATCCCACACGCCGCGGTTCCCCGTGAAGTTGCTGATCCGTCCGCCGAGTTCAGCCGTCTGCTTCGTCTCATAGCCGGCTGGGCCGGTTTCCGGCTTGCGGTCCGGATCCGGATATCGTGGAGCGTCGCTCGACTTTCGCGAAGCATCCACGGCCGGACCCTGGCTCATCTGAACCGGACTGCTTGTGTCATTGTCCTGAGCAAATGCCGGGACTGCTAACAACGTGGCTCCTGCCAGCATCCAAAGCTTCATCCATCTGTTCGATTTGGCGTGATTGCACGGCGCCATACGTCCCTCACTTTCCTGGCTTCCTAAGGCTTGAAGAAGAAATGGTCCGAGTTCGATCCGTGAATTGACGTGTGGCACAACGTACAGGCCTGATACTTCTGCGCCTGGTTATGGAATGAAGGTACGCCCGGCGCTGAGACATCCACCGTGAGCGTGTGGCACTCCAGGCAGAGGAGGTTTATGTTGGCGCGTTTCAGCAGCCGCGGATTGGGAGAACCGTGCGGTGCATGGCAGGAAACGCAACCTTCCGTCTTCACCGGCGCATGCTCAAACGCGAATGGCCCGGTTTTGTCCGTATGGCAGTTGAAGCAAAGCGTATCCTGCGCGTTCGTGGCCCGAAGTTGCCGGGTAAGAAATCCGCCATGCGGATTATGGCAGTCGGTGCATTGCAACAGGCCTTCATTCACCTTGTGATGGAATGGTTTTGAAAAATCAGCCTTCTTCTCCAGATGGCACGAGTAGCACATCGCGGGCTGTGAAGCCTTCAACAGCCGCGCCTGAACCTGGGGATGGTGGGCTGAGTGGCAGTCCAGGCATCCCACGTTGTTCTTCAGGTGCTCTGAACGGAGAAAGTTGGCATGCTCCTCTCCGAATTCGTGGCAGGTAAGGCAACGCTTGGAAGACTCCTCGCGGGAGAGGCCGGCAAACCGGATGATCTTATCCGGGTCCGCCGACTCGGCATGGGCTTTTCCCGGGCCGTGACATGACTCGCACCCTTGCCACTGGGGCCCGTGATGCTTGTCGCTCAGAGTCTTCCAGTGCGGTCCCTTGTCGAAGGACTTGCCGGCGTCTTCATGGCAGGTTTTGCAGGTCTCCGTGCCGACATATTGCGAAGCATCCGCGGTGTATATCTTTTCCGCCAGGCTTGCCGAGGTCTCGTCGGCAGGCGACTTGTTCTTCTTCTTTTTGTCGGCCGCGGTCTTTTGTCCCGACTGGGCTTGACTGTCGTTGTTGCTGGCTGTCGCCAGACCGGCAAACGCCACGCTCAGCAGCAGAGGAACTACCCACGAAATCTTTCTCAACTTCGCTTCCGCCATAGCTGTCCTCGCCGTGTACGCAAATTGTTACTGCGCGGCAAGAATAGCTCCGGCGGGTTACATGAATCTGTTCAAGATTGCACCTAACAACAGTTTTCTTTACAAATAAGAGTTTTCTTCCCCCATTGGTTTATTGGGGGTTGGTCTTACTAATTGCTAATTGCTAGAGCTCTCTTCACGCAAAAAAGCTCCCGGGTCTGCCCGGGAGCCGAGATGCTGTTGCGGTTTGTTTTTGGCCTAGAAGCCGGCAGCTAGTAGTTTCTCCTACGCTGTCTTTCGTTGTGCCATGCTGGCAAAGAATTGCTGTGCGCGCTCGCCCATTTCCGCGGGGCTCAGGTCTTCTTTATGTGTGGCGATGCCCCAGGTATAGCCAAACGGGTCTGTCAAAGTTCCGTAGCGGTCACCCCAGAACTGGTCAGCCACCGGCATTGACTCCTTGCCGCCGGCGGCAATCGCCTGTTTGAATTGCTCGTCGACATTGGGTACGTACACGTTCAAAGTGCAGGTCGACCCGCCCAGGCTTTGCGGCGACTTTACGCTACCCGGCATCGGCATTTCATCTGAAAGAAAAATGATGGAATCGCCGATCTTCAACTCAGCGTGCATGATCTTGCCGTCTGGGCTTGGCATGCGCACAAGTTCCTGGGCGCCGAGCGCTTTTTTGTAAAAGTCAATCGCCTTGGCCGCGTCCTTTACAACAATCGCGGGCGTTACCGTGTGGAAGCCCTCAGGAACCGGTTTTGCGGAAGCTGTCATAACTAATCTCCTTTTAAATAACTGGACAAGATTGTCCTGAGTGGAATTTGCCTGTGAAGGCATCCGCTGATTGTACTCGCGCGTGGAGTTGCCGGTTTGAATATCTTGTGAAAAACCAGAGCCGCCCGATGACCCTCGTGGGACGAAATGCTCAACGCTGGCAATTAATCTCTCGCAGAGTTTTTCTTAATCCGTTTCGATCAGATTTTTGATCCGCGTTTATCCGCGTGATCCGCGGTAAGATTTTTGTTTTTGCTTTTCGCAAAAAATGCTCCCAGGGTTTCCTGGGAGCACCATTCATCCTGTTGGTGTTGTTTTGGCTAATTGCCAATTACTAGTTGCTAATTGCTCTTGCTCACCTGCTCGTATGCCGCGGCGCCGCTTCCGACGCAGCATCCATACCCTGCCAGCCAGGCTTCTCGCCCTGGTTCTGCTCGTCGAGCCACTTCTTTAACGGCGCAAAATAATCCAGGATGGCTGTCGCGTCCATCTGGCGCTGTCCGCTGATGGCTTCCAGCGCGTCCGGCCATGGCTTGCTCTTGCCCATGCTCAGCATTTTGTTCAGCCGCTCGCCCGCCGCCTTGTTCTTATATATAGAGCAGCGATGCAGCGGCCCCTGGATTCCCGCCGCCTGGCACAGTGCGCGATGAAACTGGAATTGCAGGATCCGCGCCATGAAGTAACGCACATAAGGAGTGTTGGACGCGATGTGATACTTCGCTCCCGGATCAAAATCCGCCTCGCTCCGCTCCACCGGCGGCGCCACGCCCTGATATTTGGCTTTCAGGTCCCACCACGCCTTGTTGTATTGCGCCTGCGTGATCTGCCCGGAGAAAACTTCCCAGCGCCATTTGTCGATCAGCAACCCAAACGGCAGAAAAGCAATCTTGTCCATCGCCTGCTTCAGCAGGTAGCCGATGTCCGCGCTCTCCGGCGGAACGCTATCGAGCAGCCCAACTTCCTTCAGGTATTCCGGCGTCACGGAAAGCGCAATCGTATCGCCCACTGCCTCATGGAAGCCGTCATTCGCGCTGTCCTGAAAAAGCGGTGGCTGGTCTTTATAAGCGCGCTGGTAAAAGTTGTGCCCCAGCTCGTGATGGATCGTCACAAAGTCTTCGTCTTTCACCTCAATGCACATCTTCAGCCGCAAGTCGTCTTTTGAGTCGACGTCCCACGCACTGGCATGGCAAATCACGTCACGGTCCTGCGGCTTCAGAAAGAGTGATCGCTCCCAGAACGTCGGCGGCAGTTCGGCAAAGCCCAGCGACTTGAAGAAATTCTCGCCGTAGTGGACCATCCCCAGCTCGTTCACTTTGTGGTCTTTCAAAAGCTGCGTCAGGTCATAACCCTGCCCGCCATCAGCCGGCGCCACCAGTGGATAAACATTGCCCCACTCCTGCGCCCACATATTCCCCAGCAAATGCGCGGGAATCATGCCGTCCGGACGCTCCGCCGCCTTGCCATATTTCTTGATCAGCTGTTTGCGGACATACGTATGCAGCGAAACATAAAATGGTTCCACCTGCCGCCACAGCCGCTCCACTTCCGCGCTGAACTCATCGGGCGACATGTCATAGTTGCTGCGCCACATCGCTCCCGTATCTTTAAATCCCAGTTCACCTGCGCCTTTGTTTGAAAGCTGCACAAACCGCGCGTACTTGTCTTTCATCGGGACAGAAATCTTGTGCCAGCCCACCCAGGCATCCAGCAGCTCGTCCGGATTCGTGCTTGTGGCCATGATGCGGCTGAGATCATTCAGCGACAGACATTTCGGCTTTGCATCCGAAGCCGCTCCGCCAGCCGCCGATTTGCAGTACTTGCCTTTGCCATACATGCCGTCCAGTTTGCTGGCCAGCTCAGTCTGCTCTTTGCGCTCGGCATCATTATTAGGCGCCGGTGCCGTGAGAGACAGTTTCAGCAGCAGGAACTTTCTCGCCAAATCCGGCGGCATCTTCAACCCATCAAAACGCCGGGCATCAAGCGCCAGCTGTGTCACCACCGCTGTCAGCTTTTCATTCGCCTGGGCCGACATCGTCTCCGTATCGTCGGTAATGAAATTCTCCTGCACCCAGCTGGCCCGGCCCGCGCGAACGCCCAGATCCAGCAGCTGCTCTTCCGCTTTCTTCATAAACGCCTGGGCTTCCGCCACACTCGCAGCGCTCTTGGCATGCGTTGCCGTGGGCTTGCTGGATGACGCCTTGCCAGACGTTTTCGCCGCCGGCGTTTTCGTCGCAGTCTGAGAAAAGGCACTACAGGCAACCAGCAGGATCACAATTGCAGATTTAAGAATTCGGTGTGAAAACATTGCTCCTCCGGAGACGATCAACGAAACTGCTAAGGGTAGCCGTTTGTCTGGGTTCACGCAAATCAGTTCACGCAAATCGGCAACGCCCGGGAGTATCAGCCGCAATAATCAATCCCTGTTCGTTTCCGTCACTCAGCTGTTCGGAATCGAACAGCAAAAACCCGGAACCGCGTCTACCTCACACGCGTATATCTATCAGCCATTCAATTGTTTGCGCAGCTTTCGCTCGTTCGGGCATTGAATTGCCACTGTCTTTGTTTCCGCACAATTCCAGCTCGCCGCCGGAGGGCGCTTCATGACTACTCTAATCCAGGACATCCGTTACGGCATTCGCATGCTGTTGAAGAATCCCGCCATGACGGCAGTCGCGGCCCTCACGCTTGCCTTGGGCATCGGCGCAAATACCACCATCTTCAGCGCAGTCAATGGACTCATGCTGCGGCCTTTGCCAGTGGCCAACGCTGACCGCCTTGTCGTTTTTGACGGACGGACCCAGGGCGCTGCCAGCTCTTTTGCCCAGTTTCCTTTTCCTGACTTCCAGGACGTTCGCAGCCAGGCCGATGGATTTTCTGACGTTCTGGGCTACACGCTCAGTCTCGCCGGTATGGAAAGCGGCGGCAAAGTTGAGCCTGTTCTTTATAGCTATGTGAGCGCAAACTTCTTTCAGGCCCTGGGACTCAAGCCCGCCGTGGGTCGCTTGATCTATGGCGCAGAATCGGAAAAGCGTGGCACTGAGAATGTTGTGGTGCTGGGCAATGGCTATTGGAAAAAGCGTTTCAACGGCGATCCTTCTATTGTCGGCCAGCAGATAAAAATGAACGGCCACTCGGCAACCGTGATTGGCGTAGCGCCAGAAGGTTTTCACGGCACCTATGCGCTGGTGGACATGCAAGCTTACCTCCCGTTTGGCATGAGAACCTTGTGGACCTCCGGCAATAAAGACGATTACTGGACCAAGCGGAATGACGGCGATGTAAAACTTCTGGGGATATTAAAACCCGGCGTTACGCGGCAGCAGGCGCAGGTTTCGGCCAATGTTGTAGCCCAGCGGCTCAACCAGGCCTTTCCAGAAACGCATAAGGGCATCTCCTACCATCTCTATCCGGAAAGGCTTGCGCGTCCTGACCCCGATCCTTCCAACGGCATGTTGATCGTCGGCGTTTTATTTATGGTCCTGGCCGGCATGGTGCTGCTGCTGGCGTGCTCCAACGTTGCCAACATTGTGCTGGTGCGCGCCACAGCGCGTGAGCGTGAACTCGCTGTCCGCACTGCATTAGGCGCGGCGCGCAGCCGAATTGTCCGCCAGTTGCTTACAGAAAGCCTCCTGCTGGCATTTCTGGGAGCGGCGCTGGGAACGCTTGTTGGTCTATGGGCTACACGTTTGCTCAGCTCCATTCGCCTGGAAGTGGCTGACATTCCCATTCGCTTTGATTTCAGTTTTGACTGGCGCGTCTTCAGCTTCGGTCTTGCCATCGCACTGATCACTGGGCTGCTGGTCGGTCTGGCTCCAGCGTGGCGTGCCGCCCGGTCGGACTTTAATCAGGTACTTCATGAAGGCAGCCGCGGCATTCTGGGCTCGGGCAAGTCCAAAATGCGCAATGTGCTGGTGGTAGCGCAGGTGGCAGTCTCTTTACTGTTGCTGGTGGTCGCTGGCCTGTTTGTCCGCAGCAGCCAGAATGCTGAACACGCTTATCTGGGCTTCGATCCACACAATGTTCTCAACCTCACCATGGAAACCCGGACGATCGGCTTCGATCAGTCCCGCTCAGAGCAGTTTTTTCATGAAATGGAAGACCGCGTTCGCGTGCTGCCCGGAGTGCAGTCGGTAAGCGTTGCTGCCAGCGTTCCCATGGGATATTCCAATCAGGGCGGCCACGTTTTTGCTGAAGGACAGGCCCAGGCCAGCAAAGAAGTGGCGCCAACCGCCTTCTACAACATAGTGGATCCCGCGTATTTCGCCACCATGCGTGTCCCCTTGCTGCGCGGACGGCTTCTCACAGAGCAGGATACTGACAAAACTCCCCAGGTTGCCGTGATCAATGAGGCCATGGCCAGCAAACTCTGGCCCGGCCAGGACCCATTGGGCAAGCGCTTCAGCCTCACGGCGCCATCCGGCCCGTTCATTGAAGTTGTGGGTGTGACAAAGCAGGGCAAGTACAACGATCCGGTGGACGCCACTACCATGTTTTACTACCAGCCGATCGCGCAAAACTTCACGTCATTCGTAACGCTGCAATTGCGTACTGCTGGATCGCCGGAGGCTTTGATTCCAGAAGTAGAGAAGCAGATACACAGTCTCGCGCCTGCGCTTCCTCTGACTGACGTACAAACCATGGAACAGTCCCTGGCCGGAGTCAACGGTTTCTTTCTCTTTCGCATGGGCAGCCGCTTTACTGTTGTGCTGGGGCTGCTCGGCTTGGTGTTGGCGGTGGTGGGAGTCTATAGCGTGATCTCTTACGCGGCATCGCAGAAGACGCATGAGATCGGGGTCCGCATGGCGCTGGGCGCCGGACGAGGCGATATTCTCAAAATGATTTTGCGTCAGGGCCTTGTCCTGGTCGGCACAGGCGTGATTGCCGGCCTGGTTCTGAGCTTTTTTGCTGCACGTGGCTTCGGAGCGCTGCTAGTCGGCGTTTCTCCATCAGATCCTCTCACGCTGATCTCCGTGGCTTTCTTGCTCGCTGCCGTGGGCTTAATTGCTTCGTACATTCCCGCTCGCCGCGCAATGAACACCGAGCCGTTAAGGGCGTTGAAGTATGAGTGATGCCTTGTCCCGAGCGCAACCAGGGATCCCTATAGCCAGGATTTAACCTGAGCGCAGCTTTTTCTGAAACCTCGAACGCAGTGAGAGGTCGCTATAGCGAAATTGGCTTGTCGGGCAAAAGCTCTTGCTTTGCATAACATAGACTCTTTTCCTTTGCGAACTTTGCGGTAAAAACAAAATGTCGCTGTCCTACAAACCTTGCAAGACCATAGAGCTCCCTCGCTGCGCTCGGGATAGAGAAGTAGGAAAACCTCTGGAAAACCCGTCCCAAACCCGCTAATCTGCGTTGACGCGCCGCAGCGAATCGCTGACAATCGCCTTTCATGCTTTTCTACCTCGCAGGCTCCATCGAATACTCTCCTGATCTGGGCAAAGGCTGGCGCGCCGCAATCACGCCTGCGCTAAAAGCCCTGGGCCATGAAGTTTATGATCCTGCTGAAGACGAGATGAAAAACCTGACGGAAGTTGAGGCCAGCGAGTTTCGCGCATGGAAGCGGAGCGACCTCTCGCGCTTTCGCCAGACAATCCGGAAGATCATTGCCTACGATCTTGATTTGATCCAGCACCACTGCGATGCAATCGTATGTTATTGGGACCAGTACGCCGGACGCGGCGCCGGGACGCAAGGCGAGCTGACCTTCGCGCATCGCATGGGCATTCCCGTCTATCTGATTTGCGGGATGCCGGTGGAACAAATCAGCGGCTGGCTGCTGGGCTGCGCCACAGAAATTTTTTTAAGCTTTGAAGAATTCAACGAATTTATGAACAGCAAGCTGGTTGCCTTGGATGCCTGATTGCGATTTGGCGTCGAGCTAGAAGCCAGTGGCTAGTAGCTAGGAGCTTTTTCAATGAATGCCATGCGGGGAAATCTGGGGTGGATTGAAGTGGTTTGCGGGCCAATGTTCAGCGGTAAGAGTGAAGAGCTGATCCGGCGTCTGCGCCGCGCGGAGATCGCGCGCCAGCGCGTGCAGATTTTCAAGCCTATCCTCGACCAGCGCTATGCCACCGACCAGATCGTCTCCCACGACGACGGCCGCATCCACGCGGAAGCCGTGAATAATGCGATGGAAGTCCAGGCCAAGCTCGATGTACGCACTGAAGTGATTGGCATTGATGAAGCGCAGTTTCTGGGCGACGCCATGGTGGATTTCGTAGTCCGCCTGGCCGATATGGGCAAACGCATCGTCATTGCCGGCCTCGATACCGACTATCTCGGACGCCCCTTCCATCCTATGCCGGAACTTCTGGCTGTGGCCGACGAGATCACCAAAACCCTTTCCATCTGCATGCAGTGCGGCAATCCGGCCAAGCACACGCAACGGCTGATCGCCAATGAAGACCTCATCGTTGTGGGCGCGGCAGGAATGTATGAAGCGCGCTGCCGCCGTTGCTTCGAGCCCGACCTCGCCGCCCTGGAAACCCAGAAGAAGAAACAAATGGAACTGGTAACTGCCGTGGCGCGGTAGAGTAATTAGCAACCGCAAGCAATGTGGTAACGGCACAGCGCAACGCCGGTATGAGACACTGATTACTGATGGCCAAGTGGAAGCAATACGAACTTTGGGTCCAGAGTGCCCAGAACAAGTGGGAGATTGTTGGGCTGTTTCCCAGTACAGAGCTCGCCACGGTTGTGGCCAATGCCCGTACCGCGCGCACCCGTCTGATTGAGGTCGTCTATGAAGGCAGCAAGATGATGGGCCAGGAGATCATCGCCGAACTGGGGACCACCCGCAAAGAATAGCCGCTTGGGCTGTTTTTTGGACTACCATAGGCTGGTATTGTTGCGTTCCTTGGCTTAATCCTTTCCCCGGAGGGCCTATGGCATTCTCTTCTTCGCGCTCCTGCCTCGCTGCAACATTTGTTATCGCCATCCTGGTTCCTTGCGCCCTGGCCCAGCGCAGCGGCGATCCCCACTCCGGCGGTGCAGTCGATCTTCCCAGCGCCGGTTCTCCTATCATGGAAAGAAATACTGACCCGCGCTCCGTTTTCATTTCCGGCAAGGTCATCCTTCAGGGCGGCGGCCCTGTTGGGCGAGTTGCAATTGAACGGATCTGCAACGGCATGGTCCGGCGCGAAGGCTATACCAACTCCAAAGGCAACTTCCAGTTTGAACTGGGCCGCAATGCCATGGAGCGCGACGCCAGCCAGGCTGATTCCGACCGCATGGTCACCAATAAAAACGCGCGCACTGCTCCTGCCGGAGGGAGTGACATCAGGTATGACGAGTGCGAACTGCGAGCGTCGATGCCCGGCTTTGCTTCCTCCAGCGTGCCCATGCGGGTTTACGCCGGAGATAACCAACTTCAGGTTGGCACCATTGTGCTGACGAAGATGGGCATCGCAGACGCCCCAACCGTAAGCGTAAATACCATGACCGTGCCGAAAGAAGCTCGCGAGTCCTTTGACAAGGGCCGCAAGGCGGGAACGGAAAAGAAATTTGACGAAGCGGTTACGGACCTCAACAAAGCTGTCGCCATTTTTCCCCAGTATGCCGCTGCGTGGTCACTTCTGGGGGAAATACATCGGTTGCAAAACCAGTTCGAACCGGCCAAGGCGGATTACGCGAAAGCGCTGGCCGCGGATCCAAAATTCGTGAGCCCTTATTTCGGCCTGGCGGCCATAGCTGTGGTGGAAAGCAAATGGGCGGACGCAGCCCAGCTTACGGACCAGCTTATTCAGCTGAACTCATTGGCATATCCTTTGGCGTATTTCTTTAACGCCGCTGCTAACTTGAACCTGGGCAAACTGGATGCCGCTGAGTTGAGCGCGCGCAAGTTCCAGCAGGTGGATAAGGCGCACACCCGGCCGGACATCGCGCTGCTTCTGGCCAATATCCTTACGGGAAAGCATCAATACGCGGAAGCGGCGCAACTCTATCGCGACTATCTGGCCTTGAAGCCGGACGCTCCCAATGCCGAAGCGCTAAAAAAGGAAGCGCAACGCCTGGATGGCTTGAGCGCAGCTAAGCAGTAAGAGTCTTTGCGCCACCGATTTTTTCAGATTTTCACAGATGTTCTTTCCATCCGGCGGTGAGATTTTTCACCACAGAGAAAGGCAAAGGCGTAACATTTCTGTGGTCTGGCCGCGTGATTTTATTTGAAGGTTCTGCAGGCTTTCATGGAGGCTGCCATGCAACATAGCTCCTTTCGGTTTAGCGCCTGGGTGGCGCTGGTGATGGCTTTGCTTGCGTCAGGGGCCACGGCACAACGCGGCAGCTCCGCTGGTTCGTCGAACTCGTCCTCCCGCAACGTCCCATCCACAAGAAGTACGGGTACGCCGGACATTAACAGGCCGCTCTTCATTTCCGGCAAAGTCATGTTACAGGGCGGAGGGATCCTGCCTGAACCGGTGCCCATTGAGCGAGTCTGCAACGGAACCGTACGGCGCGAAGGATATGCCGACATGAAAGGGCAGTTTGAGTTTCAACTAGGCATGAACCCCACCTTTCAGGATGCCAGCGAAAATGATTCGCGCATTGTCCCCAATTCACCGTCACGCTCCGCAAGCAACAATGCCCAGAGGCCTCTTGATCTGAACGGCTGTGAATTGCGCGCGGTGCTCGCGGGCTATCAATCCAGCGTGGTAATTCTGCGCACTACCGGCGGAGACACCTGGCAGTATGAAGTGGGCACGATCTTTCTTAAGCGCATTGGGAACGCCCCCGGAACCACAATTAGCGTGACCAGCATGGGTGCGCCTAAGGACGCCATGCGCGCCTATGAGAAAGCCCAGAAAGTTCAAGCGGAAAAGCCGACCGAAGCAGAGAAAGAGCTGAACAAAGCCGTAAAGATTTATCCTCAATTCGCAGCCGCATGGAACCTGCTGGGCGAGATCCATCGCGAGCGCAATGAATTTGACGCGGCGCGCGTGGAATATGCGCAAGCCATTACGGCCGATCCACAGTTCGTAAGCCCGCACTACGGCCTTGCGATGATCGCCGCCCAGGAAAAGAAATGGGACGACACGATCCGCTTGAGCGACCAGGTTCTAAAGCTCAATTCTGCTGCCTTTCCCCTGGCATATTTCATCAATGCCGCGGCCAACTACAATTTGCAGAAATTTGACGCGGCGGAAGACAGCGCCAAAAAGTTTAAGGCGCTGGATACACAGCACGCCCATCCCGATGTCTGTCTCTTGCTGAGTTACGTCCTCTCAGCCAAGCAGGATTATGCTGGCGCGGCCCGCGAGATTCGCGATTTTCTTGCCATTTCGCCCAATTCTCCGGAAGCTGAATCGCTCAACAAGGAAGCTAAACGCTTTGAGGATCTGAGCGTCTCCGCCAAGCGCGAATAGAGGCGATCCGAGATAGTATTCCGCCAACTTACTTCGCTGAAGTCGTCGACGCCTCAACAGGAAAACGCAGCAGCACTGGCGGCGTAAACTTTTCTCCCGGCTTGAGCTGGCCGGTGTTGTCATCCACTTTGCTCCAGCCCACATTAGCGGAAACATAGAACCATCCATCCACGGCCACCGCATGCGTGGGATCGCCCATCCGCTCAGTGGCTTGCTCAACCACCTCGGCGCCGGTGATTTCGGTTTGTGCGTGGTTCAGCCGCAGCCGCAGAATCCTTACCGGATCAGTGCCGTTCTGTATGCCGATCAGCGAATCACCGCTCCAGGTAAAGGCCGTCCAGCGCGACCACCGCCACGTTGATCGGATGCGGCAGATAACTTATTTTCCCGGTCGTGCTCGCGGCCGCATTTGCCACCGGCAAGTCGATCACGGCAATACCCATGGTGTAGTCAGCTACAAAGAGGCGCTTGCCATCGCGAGCCAAGACTGGCGTCTGCGGCGAGAAGAGTCCGTCGGCAATCTTTTCCAGCTTCGCAGTCTGCAAATCACCATGCAGGCGATACACACCGCCGCCAATGCTGTCCGTCACATAGACCGTGCCGTTTTCCGTGACGCACATATCGCCCAACACCGCGGGGCCGGTGGTTACGGGATCAAAGCGACGCAGCACCTTGCCGCTGGTCGCGTCCACTTCCATCAGCAGCGCCTTGCCTTCATCTTCTTTGGGAAAACCGGCGAATCCGGGCATGGCGGAAGCGGTCATCCACAAGACGTTGCGTTTGGGATCAGCAGACACCGCCAGCGTGGACCAGCGCCTAGCTTCCTCTGCAAGCGGTAGTTCCTGCATCGCGCATTCCTTGCTCCCACCCTTGGGCAACGACAAGCGATAGAGCGTGTGGTGTTGAATGCTGGAGACGTAAAAACTGCCTTCTGATTTCGGACTGCTCGATTTTAGGTAAGCAATGTCTTCCGGCATAGTGTCCATCTGCGGCAGTGAGCAGACCAGTTCGGTCCCTGTCTTCGGCACGCTGTGTTGCTTCATTTGCGTGGCAATCTTTTGCCCGGCTGGATCAGTTAGCAGCCCTTTCAGCTCTTCATCGTGCGCCAGATCAAAGTTAAGCCCTGTAGCGGCGAACTTCTCCAGCCACTGCAATGCTTCAGTTTTATGGCCCAGCTTGGCTTCAATCGAGGCAACGGTTAAAAAATACCGCGGTGTGGGAGCGGGCAGTTCACGTCCAATTTCGGTCAACACATCCCGCGCAACCTGCCAGTCTTTTTGTTTCGCGGCCACGCCGAGTTTCTGGAAGAGTTCGCGGTAGTGTGTGCGATCGACGGCATGGCAAGGAACGCTTCCAGCCAAGATCAATACAGAGACGAATGTGGCCAACAGCTTTGAGCGGCTTTTCTTCATAACATTCTTGGACTCACACCTTAACCCGGTGTTAGCAAACCGCTTGCCCCATACTTCCCACATATGGCATCGAGCTACTCAGGATTCACCCGCTTTAACCGGCGCTTAACAATGCGTGTCTCTGCTGGTTTTGGCATTCGGCATGCACTTAAATCCAGCGACTCTCCCCTGGAATCCAAAACCGCAAGGTACGTGTGTCTCATGAAGAAAGCTTATTTCGTCTGCCCACTTCTGTTGTTCGCCATCACGGCATTTGCCCAAAACAACTTTGTTTACACCAACGATAATTTTTCACCTAATACCGTTTCCGCATTCAAGGTAAGCCCAAGTAACGGTGCGCTCACGTTAATTCCCGGATCGCCTTTTCTTACCGGTGGAGATGGCGGCGCTCGCGACGTGAGTCCGGAAACCATTACGACGGCAACGCTTGGCACAAAGAGTTTTCTCTATGCAGCTAACGACAGCAGCGGCAGCATCAGCGCTTTCCTGATCGACACGCGGACAGGCAATCTCACGACTGTTCCCGGATCTCCTTTTGCCGCCGGAACGCCAAGTTCCAATTCCACGCTCTCGCTGGCCGCCAGTCCGAATGGCCGTTTGCTTTTTGAGGTGGACGAGAGTTCAACGTTCATCCGCACGTTCAACATCGCACCCAATGGCGCGCTGACCGAAGCCGCTGGTTCACCGTTCGATAGCGGCGCGTTTCCTGAAGGCGTGAAAGTCACGGCCAACGGAAAATTCCTTACGGTGGGCCTGAAGACGATGGATGCCGTCGGCGTTTATGCGATTGATGCTAACGGGGCTCTCACACCGGTCTTTGGTTCTCCCTTTCTTACCAACGGCGCAGCAGCGGCGGTGGACAGCAATTGCGCGAGCAACCGCGTTTTTGTTGCCAGCGCTGGTTCTGACCTGGTCGATGCTTTCGTTATGGCGGCGGATGGCAGCCTGACGCCGGTGGCTGGCTCGCCCTTCCCCAGCGGAGGCACCAGCACCATCAACGCGCTCACTCTCACTCCCAGCAACCAGAATTTGCTGACCAGCGACGTATTTAATTCAGCCGTCTCGTCACTGGCTGTGGCACCGGATGGTTCGCTGCAGCCCGTGCCGGGATCGCCTTTTCCCGCTACTGACTGGGTCGGCTCAATTGCCACCACCCGGAGCGGCAAATTTGTTTACACGTCTCTTTTCACCAGAGCAGCGGTTGACGGATGGAAGATTCTGGATGATGGATCACTGCGGCCCGTCCCCGGACGGCCATTTTCGACTGGCCAGGCTGGCGCAGGCGTGCAGGCATTAACGACCTTCCCAGCACCTTCATGCTCGGCCACACAATAAGACGTCTCGATGCTTGCGCAACTTCGTCAACACGGACTCGGGGCGCCACCCCGGGTCCTTCTTCTGTTGTGGGGATTATTTATTGATACGAGTCGTCAGCCATCGGAAAGATTTTCTACCTATCTTTCATTCTGCTTCTGGTCTTTTCCTTCAATTCGCTTTACCATCGCCATAGTGTCTGCTTCAGAGCAAAAACCGTTGGACAAAGACCGCTTGGTCTCCGCCGTGCAGGGGGATGACGACGCGTCTTATGAGCTCAAGCTGCGTCCGCGCTACCTGCGCGAATTCATCGGACAGAAAAAGGTAAAAGAGAATCTGGCCGTGGCGGTGGAAGCGGCCAAGTCACGCGGCGAAGCGCTGGACCACGTTCTTTTGTACGGTCCGCCGGGACTGGGCAAGACCACGCTGGCTACGATCATTGCCAATGAAATGGGCGTGGCCTATCAGCAGAGCGCCGGGCCGGCCATCCAGATCAAGGGCGATCTCACCGCCATCCTCACCAACCTGCGCGACCGGCAGGTTTTGTTTCTGGATGAAGTCCACCGCTTGCAGCCTGCGCTGGAAGAGATCTTGTATTCGGCGCTGGAAGATTACAAACTCGACATCATCATTGGACAGGGGCCTTCAGCCCGGACGCACACCATTGACGTCAACCCATTTACTTTTGTGGCGGCGACCACGCGGGCAGGGATGCTCTCATCGCCGTTGCGATCGCGCTTTGGCATTCTGCTGCGGCTGGAGTTCTATACCACGGAAGAGCTCAAGTATATTGTGGAGCGCTCAGCGGAAATTCTTGGTGTGTCAATTGACCCCGATGGTGCGGGGGAACTGGCCAGCCGTGCCCGAGGAACGCCGCGCATCGCTAATCGGCTGTTGCGCCGCGTGCGCGACTTTGCCCAGGTACGCGGGCAGGGACGCATCGACAAAACCACCGCACAGGCCGCGCTGGAAATGCTGGAAGTGGACAAGCACGGCTTTGACGAAGTGGATCGGCGCCTGTTGCTCACGATTATCCAGAAATATAACGGCGGCCCCGTCGGCTTAAGCACGCTGGCGGCTGCGCTGGCGGAAGAGCAGGACGCGCTGGAAGAAATCTACGAGCCATTCCTGATTCAGATCGGATTTCTCGACCGCACGCCGCGTGGCCGCGTAGCTACGCGCCTGGCTTATGATCACTTTGGCATCAAGTTCGGGCGCCAGCCAGAACTGTTTTAGATTGGTTGCCGCCTGGATAAGGAGGTTCATTGACCACGCCCACCACCCCTAATATCGACTGTGACCGCCAGCATCCTGTTTTGTCTGTTGCCGATGTCCGTGCCGCCGTTGATTTTTACACAAGTAAACTGGGATTCACTCTGGGCTTCACCTGGGGTGAACCGCCGACCTATGCAGGCGTAACGCTGGATAAGATACAGGTATTTCTGCAGCAGGGCACGCCTTGTCCCAAAGGATGCGAGATTTATTTTGTCGTCGGCAATGCTGACGAACTTTATGAATTCCACCGTGCTAACGGGGTTGATGTCCTGGAGCCGCCTGGAGACAGGGATTATGGATTACGTGACTACGCAGTCCAGGATCTACATGGGTATAGGTTGGCATTTGGCCATCCCGTGTTTAATGCCGGCCCGCCAGTAAAAATTGAGCGTGTGGACGTGCCGTTGCGGCTGGAGAAGCGTCTGGCAGCGCTGCTGCATGATCTCGCTGAATACAAACACATGAGCCTCAATAGCTGTCTGGAGGAAATACTTTTGCACACGAACGAGCCGCTCGGTGATGGTGTAGCCAGCCCTCATACCCAGGGACAACTCAGGCACATTCAAGGATTGAAGAAGAAGCACGGCATCGACTATGACAGCCATGCCAGCTACCGCTTTGTGGAAACCTAGCCTCTTCTCCAGGCAAGTTAACCTTTCTTTGCAATTCGCGTCTAAGACTCGGAACCTTTAAGCATATCCCCAGGTACACATTCACGTGGCAAACCGGCGACACTTCAAAGACCTCACGCGAATATTCGCGGTGATTTTTCTGGCAGCTTTGCCTGTGTACGCCCAGCATAAGGGCCCAAGTCTGCCGACCCCGAATCTGAATGCTGAGATCAGCTCGCTCAACATCCCCCGCCTGCAAGCCGCTCCCAAACTGGGCGATTTTGAAGGCATGGAACCGGCCAGCGATCTGGCCAGAAAGATGTTGAAGATCGATAAGTTCACCCAGCAGGAGCCGCGCGACGGCGCGCCCGTGAGCCAGCCTACTGAGGCCTACCTTGGCTACACTGAAAAGAACTTTTACGCCGTATTCCTGTGCTTTGACAAAGAACCTAAGAAACTTCGCGCGCGCATGCTTCGCCGCGAACTGATTGACGATGATGACCAGGTCGGCCTTTGGCTGGACACATTCCATGACCAGCGCCATGCCTACTATTTTTATTCAAACCCATACGGTATCCAGCAAGACGGGCTTTTTGCGGAAAATGGCGGCCCGGACAATTCATTCGACACCGTGTGGCATACCACCGGCAAGATCACCGGCAACGGCTACGTGGTGATGATTGAGATTCCATTCAAGTCCCTGCGATTTAAGCAGCTGCCATCGCTCAGTTGGGGCGTGATCCTGATACGCGTGATTCCGCGAAGCTCAGAGCACTCATTCTTTCCGCCTAACAGCAATCGCATCCAGGGTATGTTGACGAAGGAAGGAACAATTGACGGGCTGCAGGAAATTTCGCCCAGCCACAACATCCAGTTCATTCCATACACTTCCGTGGGCGCGTTCCGCGCGCTGGATGAACGCGATCCCGCCGGTGATCGCTTCAGCGGCAAGCATGTCCAGCCCAAAGCAGGACTCGATTCCAAAGTGGTGATCAAAGACAGTCTGGTTTTAGACGCCACGATCAATCCCGACTTTGGCCAGATTGAATCCGACGATCCCCAGGTTACGGTAAACCAGCGCTTTGAAGTTTTCTTCCCGGAAAAACGCCCGTTCTTCCAGGAAAATTCCAACTTCTTCCAGACGCCGCTGAACCTGGTTTTCACCCGGCGCGTCGTCGATCCTCTCTATGGCATACGGCTTACCGGTAAGGAAGGCCCGTGGGCCATTGGGACCATGCTGGCGAATGATCGTTCACCGGGGCGGAGCGTGATTGACACCGATCCGCTTACTGGCCAGAGCGCTTACTTTGGCGTGCTGCGCGTGAATCGCGAAGTGGGAAAGAACAGCAGTATCGGTTTCATCTATACCGACCGCGAACTGCACACGAGCTCCAACTCATTCTGTACGGCGCTGCGCTGCGCCGTAGGCTTCAACCGCGTGGGCGGCTTCGATACGCAGATCAAGATCAACCAGAACTGGCAGATGAATGCCCAGGCTGTGACCAGCGAAACCAAATTCAATGACGGCACGCACGAATCCGGCCCCGCATATATGGCTTACCTGGAGCGAAGCTCGCGCGCCCTGGAATTCAACACCATGTACCAGGACATTTCCGCCGGCTTCGATTCTGAAACAGGTTTCATAAACCGCACGGATTATCGGCGGTTCAGCAACTTTATATCCCGGCGTTTCCATCCTGAAGGTAAACACCTGGTGGCGCACTCCGCCAGCCTGTTTCAACTGAGCATGTGGGACCACAACGGTACGCGGTTGAACCATCAGCTCAATCCCACGTATGAATGGGATTTCCCGCGTTTCAGTTCCGTTTCCATTTTTACCGTATGGGAGCATGAGCAATTGCGCCCGCAGGATTTTTCCACTCTCACTTCCAACCGCGACTACTCGCACTTACTTGGCGGAGCGGAAGTGCATACTCAGTATTTCAAGTGGCTTAATCTGGGCGCGGAGATGGATTGGGGGACGGCGACAAATTTTGTCCCGCGAAACGGGCCGCCCGTGCTGGCCCACCAGAATACCGGATTTGTTCGCGCTGTGGTGCGTCCTACAAAAGGCTTGACGGTTGAGAACACTTATCTGATGACGCGGCTGCTGGACCAGAATACGAACCTCAACATTTTTAACAACCACATCCTGCGTTCCAAGTGGAACTACCAGTTCACCAAGGAATTTTCGCTGCGCTTGATCGGGCAATACGTCACGACGATTGCCAATCCCGGGCTTACGACGCTTTCCAATGCCAAGAGTTTTAATGGCGACGTGCTCTTCACGTATCTGCTGACGCCGGGCACCGCCATCTATGCCGGCTACAACAGCAATCTGCAAAATCTGGATCCACGGCTTCTGGGCGTATGCGCCGGATTAAGCTGTCCGGTAGGGCAGTCGCCCGACGGTCTGCTGCGCACGCCCAACCACTTCATCAATGATGGCCGCCAGATATTTATTAAGCTGTCGTATTTGTTCCGGTATTAAGCGGCGACCTCTCGTGCTGCAGATGGCAGTTTGACCACCGCGCAGCCACCGCGCTATGCCTTGCCTTCTTTGCGGCGCAGGTAGATCACCAGCAATCAAAAGCATGAAAGCAACAATCGGAACTGGAAGCTGGCTTACATGTGCAAGTGGATAAGCGTGTAGAAGACGCCAATCAGGATCCCGCAAAGGCCCAGAGCGGCCAGCACAGCAAGCTGCGGTATGAGCAGTCCGATGGCGCCGAGCGTTTCACATACGCCAACGACCGTCAGGAACCACCGCGCATAGATCCACTTGTCGAGCATTTTTTCCGGCATCAACAATTTGGGCAACCCCGCGGACAGAAACAACGGGGTCAATAAAACTGTTGCCACCCACATCGCAATCTTTTGTCCTTTGGACATTGAGGCTCCTTCGAAGTTATTCAAGAGTCAATTGCAACTACGTAAACCTTAATCCCAAGTATTGGTAACAGATGATGCGCCGAAGAAAAGCTGCGAGTTTTATTGCGTGAAAGCGCTCTGCATTCAGCAACTTGGGTTATCTCAGCCATAGCGGGAAACAACTCTTCGTTTGTTTCAGTGTTTTTACAGGTAGCACTCAGCTTGCTAGAAGAAGAGATGGATTGAGGGAACAGGCTGACATGAGCTTGTACAGGTTGAGATTTTTGCGGTGGCTCCTGAAGAACGCGGCTGAGCGGCATGCGGTTCCCGGCAAGGAGGACGTGATGGCGAAATTGATTGAATTCTACGTTCCGGCAAACTTCCAGACGCCGAAGACGCGGTGGACGCCTGAAGAATTGCGGGGCAAGATCATCGACTTCCATGCCAGCAACACACGCAAGTCTGCATAACAAGACCGGCTGGGCAGCCTTCCGCAAAAAGGTCGGCAGCCCAGCCGGTTTTTTGTTTCCATGCTCGATCAAGCCTTGCTGTCCTTCTGGACGCTTGCCAGGTATGCGTCGAGCTGATCCAGCGTTCCCTTGAAGCCCTGCTGCATCGATCCGTGGCCATCCTTGAAAGTCTTACGCTCTTCTGCGGTAGCATTGATCGGGATACCGTGAAGCGTCATTTTAGTTTTGCCATTTTCCTCATCCAGAGTCGTGGTGTTCAGGACTTCCAGCGGCCATGTGGCGCTCATGGGATGGCGAGTGGTACCGCCCTGCGCGTCAGAAAAAGAGACCACGAAAACCAGCTTCTTCGGCGGATCAATTTGTCGATAGACAAATTTTCCCCACATCTCATGACCGTCAGGCGTGCGCATGCCGTAATGGAACATCCCGCCCGGACGCAGATCAAGCTTCGTTGAAAGCATGATCAGCCCTTTTGGTCCCCACCACTGGCTCAGGTGCTTCTCGTCTGTGTAGACCTTCCACACCAGTTCACGCGGCGCGTCGAAGACGCGCTCGATCACAAAGGCGATATCCCGAGCCAGGAATTTTTCCAGCTCGTTGCCAAGTTCGTTCCAGCCCCAGTTGAAGTTCTTGCGCGCCAGTGCTGGATTCTTGCGCCCATCGTGAGTTTCCAATCCGTTATGCGAGAGCTTGAGCCGAGTGTTTTCTCCCTCAGGAAACAGCTCAAACGTGGCCAGCGATTCGCCGGGATGGCCAGGAAATTTCCAGGTATAGGCAATCTTTTTTCCCGGAACTACTTCGGTCACCTTCCAGATGTGCGGGAATTTGTTGCCTTCATGCTCAACCGTGAACTCGGTTTCAAATCCAACTTTTGGTTCGAAAGCAGTCAGCGCGGGCATATACCACTGCTTCATCTGGTCGATCTCAGTGATGGCTTTCCAAACGTCGTCGACCGACGCGCCGTAAGTGCGCTCCACAATGACGGGCCCTGTTTCCAGGTATTCACCCAGCTTGGCCAGCGTCTGCTTGCCGCCTTCAATGGCTCCGTATTCTTTTACAACCAGTTCGCGCATTGCCGCGGTAGCAAAGACCGACCGTCCGGTCAGGCGGGTTTTGTCGCCCACAGCTTCGAAGGTCCATGTGGCCTCAAAGCTCACGCCAGGACCATCATCTTTTCCGCCGCCATGTGAGTAAACAATCCGCTCGGGCTTCACCACTTCCTTGAAGACGCTGGCATTGGGATAATTTGTGCCGTCCGGGCCGTGCATCGTATGCCGCCAGCGGCCGCCCGGACGCACGTCCATTTCGTGGATCGTAGTAGTGAAGCCGTTGGGCCCCCACCACTGCACTACCTGTTTAGGATCGGTAAATGCCTCCCAGACCAGTTCGCGCGGCGCATCAAACATGCGCGATATTACGATCTCGCGGTCAGGCGTTACCACGACGGGATTATTTCTTTCTTTGATTGCGGACATGCTTTTTCTCCTTATGAATTTTTTCTTTCTTTAACCCGTGCGGCACTGGGCTGTCTAATTTCGGAGCGTCAGCTTTCACGTTTTCACTTTTCAACTGATCTTGTTTGAGCTTGTGCAGATAAGCGTCGAGGCGGTCAAGACTCTGCTCCCAGAACTGGCGATAGTGCTCCACCCAGTCATGCACTTCCTTGAGCGCGGTGGGCTCCAGGCGGCGCGGACGCCATTGCGCTTCGCGTCCGTGGGCGACCAATCCGGCGCGTTCCAGCACTTTCAAATGCTTGGAGATGGCGGGCATGCTCATGTCGAAGGGCTTGGCTAGTTCGGTGACTGAGGCCTCACCAGAGGCGAGCCGCGCGAGGATGGCGCGCCTAGTGGGATCGGCCAGCGCTGCGAAGGTGTTGCTGAGTTGATCAGACATATTTGGTTCGGCTACTCCGTATTAAACCATTTAGTTAAGTAACCTATAGGTTAAATACAACAGGCGGGTAGGCGATGTCAAGAGGTGTGTGTGATTTTTTCTTAAAATCCGAGCAGAGCGAGGGAGCCCTATCGCTACGACGGATGGTGGCTCCCATGGACGCGCCCGACTCGAACTTTACCCGGGCAATTAACCCGAATTCAATTCGTGTTCTTTCAGATCTTCGCGGCGGTAGGGCCCCCTCACTTTGCTCGGGGTTTCAGAAAAAACGCTGATTCTCATTTATCATTGCCGGACAAAGTTATGGCCACCTCTGTCCGGTCCTTTGCCAAAATCAATCTCGGTTTGAAGATCGGCCCGCTGCGTGAAGATGGCTTTCACGAGCTGCGCACGATTTATCAGACTGTCGGGCTGAGTGATCAGGTACGGGTGGACGTGGGCAAAGGCCTGGGCATTGAGATTATGTGCAAAGATCCGCGGGTGCCCGACGACGAAAGCAATACCTGCTGGCGCGTGGCGGACAGAATATTGCGATCGCTGAAAGTGCGCGGGAAGGTCCGCATATCGATTGACAAGCGCCTGCCCGTGCAGGGCGGGCTGGGAGCGGCTTCATCGAACGCGGTGGCCACCATGCTGGCACTGGAAAAAGAGTTGAAGCAGCCGCTGGCGCCGGAAGAGCGGCTGCGCATTGCATCGGAGGTCGGCTCTGATCTGCCGCTGTTTCTGGTGGGCGGCACGGTACTGGGGATAGGCCGCGGGGAACAGGTTTATCCGCTGGAAGAACTGCCCAGCTTCCATTGCGTGATTGCCACGCCGGATGTGGGAGTGTCGACGCTGGCGGCCTTCGCCGATTGGGACAAAAAATGGCCGGCGAAATTGACCGGCGCCAAATTGATTGGCGCAAAATTGACTGGCGTTGAATTGACTGACCCCAGCGCCTCAGATAGAATAAATACGTTCAGTCGCACGATTTATGAATGGCTGAACGGGAGTTTTACCCCAACCGGTGTCCCAGGCAAAGGCCGGGACCGGGCCGAGGCACTGCTTCTCGACCTTGTCCGTACCGGGATTGAAAACGATTTTGAAAGTGTCGTTTTCCCTAAGTATCCCGCAATACGCGAGGTCAAACGTGCGCTTGAACGATCGGGGGCGAAGTATGTATCGCTTTCAGGGTCAGGTTCCGCGGTGTTTGGTCTTTTTAACGACCAGGAATCAGCAACCCAGGCAGTAAAAAAGTTGGAAGCGGATGATATCCCGGCACAGGCTACGGTAACTTTACCCCGGGAACGATACTGGGCAGAGCTGTTTGGAGCGGGTCGATTGAACGTGATTGGGGCCTGATTTCGTAGTGAACCCCGGGGTTGAATTGCGTAAGCCCTTTGTTTTCATAGTTGCCTATGGGGGGAGGGGTAACCCTCGGGCTGAGAGTGTCAGGCAGAAAGCCGTACTTGAGATCGGGAATCGGTACCAAACTTGTTCTGCACGGTTTTGTCGAATAAACACAAGGTCCCTCCGGCCTACTCGCACGCTGAAGACAGCGCGTGCTCGTTAAAACGGCCGTCGGGATGACGTTCTTTAAATTTTTGGGCCGTCGACTAATGGTAGGTCAAGTGCCTTTGGAGCACTTTGTCTAGGTTCGAATCCTAGCGGCCCAGCCAAGTTCAGGCTTTGAGCAGTATGGATGTGGGTGCGGCGGCGGGGTCCTTCGACTTCGCTCAGGATTTCGCCAGCAGGCTCGAAACGCCTGCTAAGCGGCTCAAGTTCGAATCCTAGCGGCCCAGCCAGTTTTTATCGGGGCATCGGGTGATCGGGGCATCGGGTGATCCGGTGATCGGTACAGCCAAAGAGATATCTGCAGTTTAGCAAGAAGCTAAGAGCTAAAGGCCAAGAGCTAAAAGCCAAGAGCTAAAAGCTAGTAGCTAGGAGCAAGTGCAATCCTATGTAGCAAACCAGCTCATACGGAGTGAAAAAGCCATGGCGACGATAGCGACAGCAGCGCAAAAACCGGAGAAGAAGCAGGAAATGCAGCCGAAGGAACAAAAACCTCAGCGGTCGCGCACGGACGATAAGTTCAAGATTTTCTGTGGCACGGCGAATGAGGCTTTGACCGACGAGATCTGCGAATTCCTTGGCCTGGCCCGAGGCAAGGCGACGGTCACGCGTTTTTCTGACGGTGAAGTTTATATCCAGATCATGGAGAACGTGCGTGGCGCCGATGTTTTTGTGGTGCAGCCCACGTGCTTCCCAGTGGATGAACACCTGATGGAGCTGTTGTTGCTGGTGGACGCGTTGAAGCGCGCATCGGCGCGGCGTATCACGACGGTGATTCCGTATTACGGCTACGCGCGCCAGGACCGCAAAGATAAGCCTCGCGTTCCCGTGTCGTCGAAGCTGATTGCTGATCTGTTGACCACGGCGGGCGCGCATCGCGCACTGGTGGTCGACTTGCACGCGCCGCAGATTCAGGGCTTCTTCAATATTCCGGTGGACCATTTGTTTGCTTCCCCGGTGCTGGTGGACTACTTCAAGAAAATGCAGTTGCCGAACTTGACCGTGGTATCGCCGGACGCAGGCGGCGTGGAGCGCGCGCGCTTCTTCGCCAAAAAAGTTGACGCTGCGCTGGCCATCGTGGACAAGCGCCGCACGGATATGAATGTGGCCGAAGTAATGAATGTGATCGGCGACGTGCGAGGCCGGACGTGCCTGATTATCGATGACATCATTGACACGGCAGGAACGCTGGTGAAAACCGCAGACGCGCTGATGCTGGCGGGAGCATCAAAGGTGTTTGCCTGTGCGTCACATCCGGTGCTGAGCGGGCCGGCGATTGAACGCATTTCGAAGTCACAACTGGACCAGGTGGTGGTTACCAACACCATTCCGCTCACGGGCGCTGCAAAATCCGAGCCCAAGATTAAAGTTCTGTCGATTGCCGGCCTGCTGGGCCGGGCAATCCAATCCATACACGAAGAGACTTCCGTCAGCACCCTGTTCTTATAGAGCTGATGGAAGCCGGAGAAGAAGGAAGAAACAAATGAGTGCACAGGTAGAAGTTGTTGAAGCCCAACCCAGGCCGGACAGTTCGCGCGGCAAAAACGAAGCGCGGCGTTTGCGCGTGAGCGGTCGCGTGCCGGCAGTGGTATACGGCGCCAAGAAAAATACCGTGGCGGTCAGCCTGGATCCGAAAGTGATTTCGCGGATCCTGGCCTCTGCAACCGGCCACAACACGATTTTTGACCTCCAGGTTGGAACCGTCGAAAAGACCAAGGCGATGATCGTGGACTGGCAGTTTGAGCCTGTCCGCGGCAACATCCTGCACATTGACCTGAAGCGCATCGCCATGGACGAAAAGATGCGCGTGATGGTGCCGATTCATCTGGTGGGCGAGGCCATTGGCGTGAAGACGCAGGGCGGAATCATGGACCAGGTGATCCGCGAAGTGGAAATCGAGTGCCTTCCCGGCGATATTCCCAGCCACATTGATGCTGACGTTTCCGGGCTGGAATTCGGCGTTGTGCTGCGCGTAAAAGACCTGCCACACGGCGGCAAGGTGAAATTCATCACTAACGAAGAGCAGGCAGTGGCGCACGTTACGGCCGTGAAGGAAGAAGTTGTAGCGACGCCAGATGCAGCAGCGGCAGATGCGGCAGCGGGTCCGGCTGAGCCTGAAGTCATTAAGAAGGGCAAGCAGGATGCGGAAGAGGGCGCTGAAGCTGAAAAAGCTCCTGCCGGCAAAGAGAAGAAGTAGCCGCGGTGAAGCTGATCGTTGGGTTGGGAAATCCTGGTATCGAATACCAGTTCACGCCCCACAATATCGGCTTTCTTGCGGTTGACCGGATTGCCGAACAGTGCGGAGTAATGATCGACAACCGGCACTGCAAGGCGCTAACGGGCAGGACCAGAATCGGCAACGAAGAGGTCCTGCTGGCCAAGCCGGAAACCTACATGAACCTGAGTGGCATGTCGGTGCTGGAACTGGCCAGGAAATATGAAGTTGAACCGCAGCGGGATGTGATCGTGATTTATGACGAACTCGACCTGCCGCTGGGAATGATAAGGGTCCGGGCGCGTGGTTCGTCGGCCGGACACAACGGAATGCAGTCGATCATAAACGCGCTGCAGACGGAAGAGATTGGGCGGATCAGGATCGGGGTAGCCCCGGATGATCCGCGAAAAGGCGGAGCGAAATATATACTCGCGCCTTTTCGCAAGTCGCAGATGGTGGCAGTGGATGAAGCACTGGACCTGGCTGCGCAGGCGGTGAATGTGATTGTGAATGAAGGCATTCTGATCGCCATGAACAGATTTAACCGGAAGAACAAGCCGGAAGATTCGGAAGAGAAGGAATGACTATGCAAAGATCCTATGAAGTGATGTTTATCGTACGGCCTGACCTGTTGGAAGAAGACATGGACAAGCTGATAGCAACGCTGCAGGGCCATGCCACCACGGCCGGGGCAACGGTAGTGAATACGGAAAAGATGGGGAAGCGCCGTCTGGCGTATGACGTCAAAAAGTTTTCTGATGGCCAATACGTGCTGTTTGTGCTGGAAGCTGACGGCAAGGCCATCCACGAACTGGAACGCCGCATGCGCGTGGCTGAACCGGTGATCAAGTACATCACCGTGCGTACCGACGAAGAAAAGCAGCGGCTGGACAAAGTGCGCAAACTGCGAGAAGCCAAGGTAAAGCGTCCGCCGGCGGGATCACAGCAGGCAGCGGAAGCAGAGAGCCCTGCGGTAAATGCCTAAATGCAGCTCTTAGCCATTAGCTCTTAGCTTTGACTCGTTACTTATTTCCGCATCGATAGGCGGCGAATTGGCAGGCTAAGAGAGGCTGGAAACCCCGGAGACATTTGCGATCCGGGCCGGATTTACAAAAATCACGATCTAATAAAAGATTTGCGCGCTGTAGCGCGCTGCTTGAAGGAGAAACATGGCTGACGAAAATCAGGAAGTATCAACACCAGCGCCACGGCCCCACGGCGGCGGAAGGCCGGATGGTCCGCGACCCGATCGTGGACCCGGCGGCCGCGATGGTGGACGCAAATTTTTCCGTCGCAAGAAGGTCTGCAAGTTCTGCGTGGAGAAGATTGACGATATTAATTACAAGGACGTGCGTCTGCTCGGCCAGTTTGTGGCGGAGCGGGGCAAGATCGTCCCACGGCGACTGACCGGGGTGTGCACGCCGCACCAGCGCCGCCTTACAGCGGCCATCAAGCGGGCACGCAACATTGCCCTGCTGCCTTTTGCCGCGCGGTAAAACAACACCTACCACGGAGACACAGAGGCACGGAGAACAGTAAAAATTGGGTAGAAGATTTTACCTCTGCGGCTGAAGCCGGGGTTAATGCGAGCTTTACGCAGGCATAAATGCCTGCTCCACCTTGGTTACTAAGAGCAAGTCTGGGAGGGTGAAGAGAGCTGATACCCTGCCTGTCGGCGGCTGGATAGACAAGAGAAATGTAGTGGCACAACAAGATTTTTAATTGGAGATCTGATATGGAAGTCATTCTCAAAGAAGATGTTCCCAAGCTGGGCCACCGGGGCGAGGTTGTAAAAGTCGCTGAGGGTTACGGCCGTAATTACCTGTTGCCGCACAAGCTGGCCATTGAGGCCACCACGGCGAACCGCGCGGTGATCGAGCAAATGAAGCAATCCGCCGTGCGCAAGACGGCGGTAGAAAAGACCGCCGCCGACGCGCTGGCCAAACAACTGGACGGCACCGCGCTGAGTTTCCACCGCAAAGTCGGCGAGAAAGACCACCTGTTTGGTTCGGTCACTTCGTCAGACATTGCCGAAGCGCTGGAGCGCAAGGGCTTCAACATCGATCGGCGGAAACTCCAGCTCAATGAGCCCATCAAGAGCCTGGGCGAGTTTGAAGTGCCAGTCCGCCTGCATCGCGACGTGATCAGCAAGATCAAGGTCACGGTGGAGAAGGAAGCGGAAGCGTAAGAACCAGGCGAAGAAAATCTCACCGCGGGTTGTCGCGGATTAACGCGGATCAAACGATCAGCGCGAATTCACGGGCGATCCGCGGTTGTGCTTTAGGGCCATTCACATTTTCGCGGCCTATGTTGCCGTCGATTGGCTTGATTGCCCCTGGCTCTCCCCGGTGGACGGGCCAAAGCCGCAACGTCCGCGCCAGCTTTGCCGGGCCCGTTCCCGCTCCTCGGGCGTCATGCGGTTCCAGCGCTCGTCCATACGCTCTTGCATCCGACGGCGGAAATGGGAGCGACCGGAACGGTGCCATCCAGATCCGCCGAAGAGGATTCGGCACAGCGCCAGAATGCCAAGCGCTTGCCAAAAGCCGATCTGACGCCAGCCAAAGAGCGACGGCAGCAGCCAATTCCACAGACGCATCACTATTTCGCCGCCAATAAAGGCAAAGAGCGCTATCCCCAGAATCGCCGCCGGAGCGATCCAAAATAATCTCTTTCTTCTGCTCATATCCGTTCCCTCATGGTTTCGTAGATTGGTTTCTTAGTCATGATTTCGTAAATTCGTCATAAATGCTTTGCAGTCGTTTGCGCAGATGCAGCACCGCGTAGCGTTTGCGCGAGAGCAGCGTATTTAGGCTCATGCCGCTTTCGGCGGCCAGTTCTTTGAAGCTGCGGCCTTCCAGCTCATGCGCGACAAATATTTCCCGCTGCTCGTCGGGCAGTTCGTCAAGCGCAAGTTCCAGCTCATCCAGAAGTAAGTTGCGGAAGTAGAGCGCTTCCGGCCCGGCATCAGGCGAGGGCAGCAGATCTTCGATCCGTAACAGCTCGCCGCTTTCATCTTCGATAGTTGCGTCGCTAAAGGGCTCCGGCTTTTTCTTGCGGAAGAGATCGGTGATGCGGTTGCGCGCCACGCGAAACAGCCAGCCGGTAATGTGCTCGATCGGCATCAGCAGCCGATTCGCTTCTACCAGTTCGTAGAAGACCTCCTGCACAATGTCCTCAGCGTCACGTGGATCAGGTACGCGCCGGCGGATAAAATTGCGTAGCCGGGATTGCTCCCGCTTCACCACGTCGGAGATCCGCTGGTCCTGTTCGAGTGCCATCTGCTGCAGGCTCACCACGCTCTTCCTCTACGGCTGTAGACGAATGAGGACCGGAGATATTGTAGGGGCGTTGATTGACCGACTTAGCAGGCGGCCATCACAGTTCCGCCGCCACGCCGGCCTGCTCCTTCCATCGTTGTTCATTCACGCCAAACACGATGAGCCAGAAGATCAGCGATGCTGCCCCAAGGATGGCGAAGATGGCAATGAAGGGAAACAGACGGCCTCCGAGCGGCGGATACAAGAAGGTCAGCCAACCGAAACCTCCAAAGACCGATACCACACCCAGAATCCGAGGCAGGAAGGTGGACTTGATAATGAGGTAGCCCGTCAGGATTGCATAGAATCCGAAAAACACCAGGGCGATGCCGGCGCCACGGTCATTCACCTTAAGAAAGAGAAGCGCCAGGGCCTGCAACTGTTCCACGCTGAATACAGTCAAGTAATGCGCGCCTCCCAGGATGAACAAGGGGGCAATAAAAAATACCCGGCTAAAAGTCTTGATGATGCAGCCGGTGAGGCCCAGGAATGCCGCCACCAAAGAGACGTTCCTGCCCGCCGGCTTCAGCAAGTTGTAAAAGAGAGCTGTGATGGCGACTTGGCACGCCATTTCAATGAGGTAGACTGCGAAACCCAACTGCAACAAGCCCCGGTGTGCCAGTATGTTGGCCGCCGTAGCTGCGGCGTCGCCGCCTACCACAAGCCTGCCGCTCACGTAACCGGCGGAGAATATTCCCGTAAGTATAGTGATGAGATAAAGCGCGCCTGTCGTCCTGGCCATCAGACGCAGCGACGAATCTTTGATCGGTACAGTCATTACTGCTGTGCTCATCTTGGTTTCTCCTATGCGCGCTCATCGATCTAGCGCCCAAGCGAATCAGATCGGGCCACGATAGCGGCGCATCTGGACTGTTATGGCAAGGAACACCGCAGCGACGGCCAGACCGGCCCAGAGTCCCGGCTGGTCAAAGAAATGGTGCGGAATAAGCGTGCTCATGAAATCGGCGTTCCGGGGCATCGTCATCTCGGGATCCGGTGGCCCCATCAGGCGTACCTTTAGCAAGGACAGAAAATACGTAGTGTTGAAGGCAATCTTTTCCACACCCCAGATCACAAAGGGCGGCAAGATAGCCCATACAAATGGAGCGCGCGGCGCTGCGGCAGAAACCAGCAGCAGCCACGCGTACAGAGGCGCATACCAGAGACCATGAACGGTGAGCATGTGGTAAAAGAGCTCGAGCGAGAAACGAAGGAAAGACTGTTGCGTCCAAAGTGCGGCAATGTTTGCGCCGCTCCCCAGCAACACAGTAGTGGCCAGCAGCAGCATGATGAATTGCGTGACCAGCGCAATGGCAAAAGAGAGTACCGGGATAATCACCAGCGGGATCGCCAGCTTGGAAAGTACCGTTGTGAGATCGGAGACCGGCATCGACTTCCAGAACAGGATGCTGCGATCACGGCGCTCGCCGTAGAGAGCGTCAAGCGAATAGAAAATTCCCACGACAAGAGCGATGCCCATGATCAAAGCGGCGGACATTTCAAAGGGCAGGACAAGCGCATCATGCTTGACCGCCGGATCAACGTGTGAAAGTAGCACATCGGGCCATACGCCATGCATGCGACGCCGCAGAAGAATCATGTTGACTACAAAGCTGACCAGAAAGACGGCCGCAGCGGCCAACGGAGCGAGATAGATCAGGCGATTTTCCCAGAACTCACGTCGTACGGACCAGAAGAAGGACTGGGTGTAAGAGATCGTCCTGGGAACGCTTCTCTGCGAGCTGAGCGAAGGCCCCGGCATGGTGATATTTGGGGTGTTCATACGGCGGCTCCTTGCGCTTCTGCGGCATGGTTTCCGACCACGGCGACGAACAAATCGGCAATGCTGGGCGTGCGGGCCTCGCCCAGAGCGGCGAGTTGCTGGCGATCAACACGATCAAAGAGCATGAATGCTCCGACCAAGCACCTCGCGTTCATAAACCGGCTTGAGTGCGCGTGCTGCCGCAACTTGTCCAGGATGCACCGTCAATTCCACATAGCGCGACTCAATCTCTTCCATGCTGCAATCGAGCACGATGCGGCCACGATCAATGAACATAAGATCGGTGAGGACGTGCTGAAGCTCTTCCACCTGGTGCGTGGTGATGACGATGGTACGGCTGCGATCGAAGTAATCGTTCAACAGCCGAGTCGTAGAATTGCTTGCGATACAGGATATCGAGGCCAAGGGTGGGTTCGTCCAAGACCAGCAATTTCGCGTCAATGGCCATCACCAAAGCAAGGTGCAGTTGGGCCACCATGCCCTTGGACAATTCCTTCACCTTGCTGTCGCGGCGGATGGTGGTTTTTGCGAGAAAAGTTTCGGCCTTGGCGCGATCGAACCGAGGATGCACGCCGGCAACGTAGTCGAGCGCCTGCGAGACGCGAATCCAGCGCGGCAGCACGGCGACATCGGCGATGAAGCAGACGTCGCGCATGAGTTGATCGCGTTCAGTCCACGGGTCGCGTCCCAACACTCGCAGTTCGCCCTGATATGGAGTGAGGCCGAGAATCGCGTTCAGCGCGGTGGTTTTGCCGGCGCCGTTGGGACCGATGAGCCCGAGGATGCGGCCCTCTTCGACACGCAGATTGATGCCATCGAGCGCGATGGTTTTGCCAAATGATTTACGGAGACCGCGTGCTTCTATGCAGGCCATAGCTTCAGCGCTCCTCTTTTTTTGCGGGATTCGAGCCTGGGGGATTCGGCTCGGCGGTTTTCGATGATGCGGGATCGTGGGGTGCGACACCAGAAGGCGATCGGGCTGCGCCGTCGCCGTTCAGGAGTTCTTCCGTCTTCAGGCCGAGCCGCTGAATGGTTGCGTGGATTCGGGGCCAATCTTCAGCGAGAAATTTCTGGCGTTCGCCCTGAAGCAACAGATTGCGCGCGCCAGGATTGACGAACATGCCCAGGCCGCGCCTGGTCTCGACGAGGCCGTCGTCCACCAGTTGCTGATAGCCCTTGAGGACCGTGAGCGGATTGACACGATATTCGGCTGCGACAGTGCGCACCGACGGCAGCGGATCGCCTTCTTTGAGGACGCCATCAAGGATCATCGCGATGACTCGATCGCGAAGCTGGCGGTAAATCGGCTGACTGTCATTCCACTCACGGTCCATCGGGGTTTCCAGTTATCTCTAACGTGCGGAGGCCGTTTGCTGTGGTACACGCTGCAAGTCAATGTGAGCCTGCATTGGCTTATCGCCCGGCATCATGTAAGTCCAGTCTTCGGTGTGATGGTTGGCGTCAATGATGGTGAACACTGCATGGTCCATGTGTCCGTGCTTGGTGCCGCCGGAAACGTCGAGAAAATCAAACTCCACTTTATTGCCGTCGGGCGAGACCCTGGCGACCATGCGAGGCCGGTTTCCGGCGTCACAATAATGCGTCAGGAGCAGGCGATCGCCATCCAGATAAAGCATGGTGATGGGGTGGTCGGGATCCTTTTTAGGACTGGCGTTTTTTCCCTTGCCCATCATCTCATGCTTGAGCGCGTTGCCACTTGAAGTGACGTCGAGGTTAATGCGCATGATGTCGGGCATGTCAGGTACCGGCGGAGTGGTTGTCCCATGGCCTTCCCAGGTCCCGGCGAGGGTTTTTAGTTGATCGAAAGACTTTTGCGCGTCAGACTTTGGCGCGTCAGACTGGGCAGCATGCTTGTGCTCGTCGACCTGGGCAAAGGCCATGGCGGAAAGCGATAACACAACAATGGGAAGCATAAAGCGAAGCGATTTCATGTGAATCTCCTTGAAAGCGGCTGCACCGCTGTACAGTGTTATAGTTAACTATAACACTGACTCACATGTCAAGGGGTTTATTGAATTCTTTAAATTCGCATGAAAACAAATGGCTTATATCCCACTTACGATCCAGAGCCCGCGTAAATTACCTTCGTCAATGACCTTTCAGACTCTAACTTATTGACCCTGCCCGTGATAAAGATGAGGTAACGATTTTCCGCTGCCGCTTCTTTCATCCGTCTCCCCGAACAAGTTGTTGGAATTGACCATTTTTCGGAATGATCGGGGTGAGCCTTGGGCCATGTTAAGTTCCTGATAGCAATTGCCATTCTCTGCGCGCTCAGCGCGTGTGCGGGTCCCAACCAGGTAACGATCGGGGCTGATCCCAATACCCACACGGTTGCCGCCAGCCAAACTGTTGCCGGCAGCTGGGTGTCCAGGGAAGCTCCGCCGGCCCGTGTTCATGCAGTCGCGAATATGAGTTCTGCTGCCCCGGCTGACAAGCTCATCGCGCTTACATTCGACGACGGTCCCCGGCCGTATGTCCTGTTCGGCAGCAAGGGGATCCATCCTGCCCCAGGTCTGGTGGATATCCTCGACCGGAATGGCGTGAAGGCGACGTTTTTTGTGGTCGGCTGGCGGCTTACTCCCAAGACGTGGGGCGAACCGCGGCACGAAGAAGACATTGGCGTCACCTGTCTTGACGCGGCAGAAAAATTGATCCGGCAGGGCCATGAGCTGGAAGACCACACGTACAGCCACCTGGAATTGCGCAGCGCCGAGAAGAAAAACGGCGAGCAGTGGGTCATGCATGACGTGGATCGGGGAGCACAGGCGATCAAGGCGGTCACCGGCACACAGCCGCGATATCTGCGGCCTCCGGACTGGATCTTACCCGACGATGCGCGGCGAGACCTGCAACAGCATGGGTATCGCGTGCTGACTATTTCGCAAGAAAATCCCATGGCAATGCGCGATGTGAACTCGCTCGATTATCTGTGCGCGGGCAAAGCGGTGGGATGTCCCACGCCGTCCCTGCCGGACGCAGTATTAAAGCAGATAGAGCAGCGCGAGAAAAAAGGGACGTACACGCACATTCTCGCCTTCCATGAACTGTCGACGACCACGGCAGCCATGCCGCGGCTGATTAGCGATCTGAAAGCGCGGGGCTATCGGTTCGTCACGTTGACGGAGTACATGAAGCTGGTTGAATCGAAGCAAGGTGAGCCGGTGAAACAGCAGGCAGCTGTGATGCGGCCGACAAAGTTCTGAGAGTCAAGGCCTGGTTTCGCCAGCAATCAGAGCCAAGCACGCAAGCCGATGAATCTCAGTCACTTTGGGCAGCGGTCTCGTTCCAAGGTAACTAGCATCACACCCGAAACTTGGCAAGAATGTTCCTGTGATCTCCTACAAGATATCTTGGGAAGAATTTCTGGAATTTAATCAGCAGTTGCTTCCCGGTCCAAGTGTCGCGTCATTCGTAGCGTGCCTCTTATCGCAATGGATGTGGGTGTCTTTGGGGTGGTACTGACCTACGCTGTAGATTCGGGAAGCAAGATGATGGCCTCCAGTTTTTGTTGGCTGTCTCTCGCTCTCTTCATAGCCGCATTCTGGGATCTGCGCGTTCGCGCTTCTAGACGAAGAACTCGAAGCATCCGTGAGTTGAGAGCGGTATACGACCAATACTATTCTGGCGAGCGGACCTTCACTTTCGATCAACAGAAGTGGACGCTCCAAACCCAAGCGGGCAAACAGGAACAGTTGTGGTCAGGCCTGCTCAGTGGAGCGGAATGGAAGAGCGTGATAACGCTGGTGGCCAGGGATTTGCTCACGGCCGCGGTGCCCAAGAGGGTGTTAAAACCAGAAGAGTTGGATTCTCTGCGCCAGCTTGCGATAAGGCCAATCGAGAAACGTTGGCAGTCGAATGTAAGCATGTCCGACTATCTCCTCACTGAGGTTCCCTCGCTTTGGCGACGCCATCCTTTCTTGATGGCAGAAGCCCACATCGCAGGTCTCTTCTTCTTGGCAATGATCTCGAGCGACATGTATCACACCGCCGGACCGGGGACATATGTTGGGTGGATCTTGGCGGTGGTATTTCTGTTTCTCACCGTCTCTGCACAGTTTTGGTATTTCTTGATCAAATATCAAACCTCCCACAAGCAGTTGCGCACGGAATGGGAGGTCGGCTTCTCCATGGACGGAGTGCACATTAAGACCCCAGAGTTTCATTTTTTCAGTGCGTGGAGTAACTTCAGAAAAGCGAGGGAAGCAATGCGGTGCTTTCTCTTGTACATCAATTCATCGCACTACTACATCTTTCCAAAGCGTTGCGTTCCCGTAGAGCGGCAGGCCGCGGTGCGCGAACTTCTTCACGCTAAACCTGCAACGGATAGCGTGTAAGAAGAAGCTAGCAGAAGGGGCAAAACGTCCGACCGTACCGCAATTGTAACTGTTGAAACATCGCCATTACGCTCACGATCTTAGTGAAACCGCCTAATGTCGACTGCACACCAGCGTTTACCCTCTAGACTTTTATAAAAATCTTCTTCCGGTACAAGACCCATGCTAACAGCGTCCACACCGCCACGTAGCTTATGGCGAAGGCCAGCGACGCATTTTTCTCCTGGGCCAGCGGGGCGAACCAGTGCTCATAGATCCAGGTCTGTACCGCGATTGACTGTCCGCCGTCGGGTACCTTGATGATCGATCCCAGTTTGCCGCAGAACGTGGAGAGCGCGTAGGCCAGGATGGCGTTCGATCCCAGCCACAGGAACGGTCTGGACCAAAGACGCCAGCCGCGCATCTCGATCAGCCACCAGCAGAGCGCCAGCAGCAGGCAGGCTGCGCCGGCCATAAAGAGGACGTATGAACTGGTCCACAGCGGCTTGGAGATAGGGAACCAGGGATGCCACGCGTAGCCGGCAGCCACGCCCGCTACTCCGGCAACGGCAAGACCGCGCAGCTTTTGCTGCACGCTGGTGGCGCCGCGCAGAAATTCTCCGCAAAGTGTACCGAGCAGAGTGGTGGCGATTGCCGGGAAGGTGCTCAACAATCCTTCGGGATCGAAATCGCGGCGGTAGAGGTGGCCGGGCATCAGCGTGCGGTCAAGCCATCCGGCCACGCTGCAATGTTCCGCCCCAACAAGCCAAGAGCGGGCTTGTTGGGGACCCCAATGTTGTGTCATCCACGCAGCGGGATCACATCCCGGAACTTGGACGAAGCGCGTTACAGCGTAGTAGCCGGCGAGCAGTCCGGCAATCCACAGGATGCGGCCGCGGGTCGAGGTCCACAGCGTAATCACTGACGCGAACAAATACACCAGGGCGATCCGCTGCAAGACTCCGGGGTAGCGCATGTGGGAAAAGTCGACGTATGGGAGGATGCGGATGGCGTAGCCGATCAGCAGGATCAGCGCGCTCCGCCGCGCCACGTGCTTCATGAGCGTCTGCCGGGAGTCGCCACGCGTGCGCCGCGCCGCAAACGAGAGCACCATCGATGTTCCGACAATAAACAGGAAGAAGGGAAAGATAAGGTCGGTGGGCGTCCACCCGTTTGCGTCGATCCACCACTTCCCCGGGTACCAGCCTACCGGGTTTGCGGTCATCAGTTCGTCGGCGTGATCCAGCGGCCAGTAAGAAGCTGCACCGGGATTGTTGACCAGGATCATGCCTGCGATGGTCAGCCCGCGGAAGACATCCAGCGATTCGAGCCGCAGCCGGCCGGTGGTCGGAGGCGTGACGTCGAGTGCTTTGGGCTCAGCGGTCGAGTTATGGATGGAGGTTGCCATTTATTTTCGGGCTTTCGCGGCCTTTGGGATGATTGTAGAACAGCTGGGAAGGGCGCAGAGGTTACCGCGGATCAACGCGGATAATTTCGTAAGCGGCCGCGATATCGCTTGAGTCCCTCAGCGCAAGGCTGATATCTATGGAGGCATGGCAACCTTGGCTGAATTCAACCCGGACGACACTATCGCAGTTCTTGCCCGCACTCCCGCAACCCTGGATGCGCTATTGCGCGGTCTGCCCGAAAGGTGGGTGCGCAAGAACGAAGGCAAAGATACCTGGAGCGCATTCGACATTGTGGGCCACCTGATTGTTGGGGAGCGCAACGACTGGATGCCGCGGGCCCGCCTCATTCTGGAAAGCGGGGAAGCCCGCCCATTTGATCGGTTTGACCGCTTTGCGCAGTCGAAAGAGAGTCAAGGCCAGTCGCTGGAACAGCTCCTGGACGATTTCGCCCACCTGCGCAGGGAAAATCTGGCCGCGCTGCAGGCCCTGAATTTACAACTCGAAGACTTGAGCCGGCGAGGAAGGCATCCAGCGCTGGGAGTGGTGACGCTCCAACAACTTTTGGCCACCTGGGCCGTTCACGATCTTACTCATGTGCATCAACTATCCCGCGTGATGGCCTACCAGTATCGTGACGCCGTTGGTCCGTGGAGCGCGTATCTGGGCGTGTTGCAGTGTAGTGGTCACAGCTCTTAGAGTTGGCGCTCCGCTGACGTCGCCCAAGTTTAAGGGAAAAACACAAGGTCCCTCCGTCCTACTCGCGCGCTGAAGACGGCGCGGCGCTCGCTTTACGGGCCGTCGGGATCACGATTCTTGAGGGGCCAACCGTGCGGCCAGCGTGAAGCGGGTTCCAGATCGGGACCAGGCTTGCACCTTTGAGTGGGCAGATTGCAAGGCCGGGAAGCAGCTGATCCCACAGGATTTACGGATCGTCCCAGGGATTTCCCAAGTGTTCGAAAATGGGATACTCTCAGCTTACGTATCGCGGTTGGCGCAGTCCAAGTAATTGCAAGGAGAGAGGATTACTGAGGACAGAAGATGCCGGCCGACTCAGCATTCATAGGAGTGGCGGTTGGCGCGAGCAGCGGTACAAGAAGCTCCCATTCTTCCGGAGAGATGGTGAGTCAAGCCCTAAGTCGAATTAACGACAGTGAGCTGATACGTGCCGCGCAGCGCGGAGACCGCACAGCTTTCGAGACACTGGTGCGCCAGTATGATCAGGCCGTCCTGCGCCTGGCCCTGCACCTGACCGGCTCGGACGCGGACGCCCATGACATCTATCAGGAAGCGTTTCTGAAAGCCTACAGGCACATTGGGAACTTCAGGTTTGAATGCTCGTTTTATACCTGGATTTACAGGATCGTAACGAACCTTTGCCTGGACCATCTGCGCAAGCGGCAAACGCGCAAAGAAGATCCGCAGATGGTGATGGATTCCAGCGGACAGCCGATAGACGTGCTGGAGCGCGTGTCGGATGATCGGTCTGGCGCGAACCCGGAACGCGATTTGATGCGGCGCGAGCTGGGAGCAAAGATCAATCAGGCGCTGACGAAGCTGACTCCGCGGGAGCGCATGGTGTTTGAGTTGAAACATTATCAAGGCCTCAGATTGCGGACGATTGGCGAGATGCTGAATACAACGGAAGAGACAGCCAAGAATACGCTCTTCCGGGCGACGCAGAAGCTGCGCAGCGCGCTCACGCCGATGAGGTGAGAAGGGCGGTAGTTGGTAATTAGTACTTTGGTATTTAGGTTGTTGGAAGATGCAAGCAATCAGTGAGTGCCAAGCGCGGGTCTTGCGGCCAAGGACCAACAGACAGGACGGGAGCGCAGGCGAGGGCGCCTGCGGTCCACAAGTGATACCGGGACGGGGAAATTATGAACTGCGATTGGACCAAAGAAAACGTTGTTTTACACATTTACGGCGAACTGGCCGATGATGCCAAGTTTGAGTTTGAGCAGCACGTGAGGCAGTGCCTGGGATGCAGGCGCGAACTGGAAGCCGCACTTGAATTTAAAGACAGCATGGCCGCGGCTCCGGTAAAAGATGTTTCACCCAGCTTTCTGGCCGCCAATCGGATGCAGTTGCAGGAATCACTGGAGCACGCGGAGCAGTCACGCAACATTTTCAGCTCGTTTATCTTTGACGCCACGGGATGGTTCCACCAGATCAAGCTGGCTCCGGCCATGACCGCCGTACTGCTGATTCTTGGCTTTGTGGGCGGCGTGGGAACAACCTACAAGATGATGGAAGCGAAGAGACCTCCCATCACGGCGAATGGCACGAACGATAGGATTGATGTTCCGGCCACGGAGGCGAACATTGCCGGAATCGAATCGATCACGCCTACAGCAAATTCCAACCAGGTCCAAATCAAATACAACACATTGCAGCCGCAGATCCTGAACGGATCAAGCGACGATCCGCGCGTGCGGCAATTGTTGGTGCTGGCAGCCCGCAACACCCGCAATCCCGCGATTGTGTTGGATTCCATTGATGTGCTGACGCGGCGCTCAGAAGACAATGCGGTGCGCGAAGTTTTGATAGAAGCTTTGCGGTATGACAAAAATCCCGGCGTGCGCTTGAAATCCTTGGATGCCCTGAAAGGTTTTGTACGCGACGACGTACATGTGCGGGATGCGGTGGTAGAGGCGTTGCTGCACGACAATAACGCCGGCGTACGCCAGGAAGCCATCAGCCTGCTGGATGTAGTTAAAGCTGACACCAGCGTGCGTTCCGCTTTGACGGTGCTGGCTGATCGCGATCCCAATAAGTTTATCCGTGAAGAGTCCAAGCGGTATCTGGCAAGCATGCCGCACCTTGATTGAAACCTAAGAGAAAAGCAGCAATGAAGAAGAGCCTACAACTCGCGACAATGATTTTAGCGGCTACGGTTGCCGCAGTCGCACAGAGCCCGAACCCGCGATTGTTTCGCTTGTCTGGCAGTGAGTGGATCCAGGAAGTTTCAGGAACATTTTCCGCAGGTAAGACGGTCAAAGTGAAATCCAGTAACGGGTCGATCCACATTCAAGGCGCTCCGCAGAACAACGTTACTTACACAATCCGTGAGCATGTCCATGCCGGCAGTGAAGATCGCGCACGCCGCGAACTGAGTCACATGAAGTTCACCACATATAGCTCTGGCGATGCCGTAGTGCTACAGGCGGACTGCGAAGGTTCAAACCAGGGCTCAATTGATTTTGATATCCAGGTTCCGGCTCAGACGCAGCTGGTACGGCTGCAAACCGAAGGCGGTTCGGTGGCGGCGAAGAATCTTTCTGGGCGCGTTGAAGCGAAGACGGGCGGCGGTGGAATTCAACTGGACGGCATCACTGGCATCATTGCGGTGAGCAGTGGCGGCGGGAACATCGATATCGGCAAAGTAGGGAATGACGTGGAAGCCTCTACCGGAGGCGGAAGTATCCGGCTCGTCTCGGCCGCAGGCCACGTCACGGCGAGGTCGGGCGGTGGCAACCTGAACATCGGATGGGCCAAGGTGATGACGCTGCAAACAGCGGGCGGCTCCATCCAAGTGACGAAGTGCGATGGCAAAATCAAAGCTGAAACCGGTGGCGGCAACATTGAACTGAATGACATTGCCGGCGCAGCAGAAATTGAGACCGCTGGCGGAAGCATCCATATTGGGCCGGCCAGAGGCGGAGTGCGGGCGGAAACTGGCGCGGGCGCAATCATGGCCAAGCTGGCTTCCGGCGGAACGCCATTTACGGACTCCAAGCTGGAAACGCAGATGGGCGATATTATAGTGTTTGTGCCGGAAGGCCTGGGAGTGAATGTGCGCGCGGCGGTGGAGTCAGCGCGGAGTTATGGAATACGCAGTGAGTTTGGCGAACTGAAGATTACTCATCCCTCGGCCACAATGGGCCCGCGAGAGTTTTATGCTGAGGGCAGTCTCAATGGGGGCGGCCCAATTCTGCACGTCCATACAACTGCCGGGAACATTGAGATCAGGCGAGAAGCAAGGCCATAACAAAGAAATCAAATTTTGGAGCGTTGCCTATGATTCAGAAAAAAACAATCGCGCTGTTGGTGACAGGATTTGCGCTGCCGTTGATTGCGGCCCAACCTACGACGCCGCCCACGCCCCAACCGGACGCGCTCTCCCATCAGGTTGCCGGTTATTTCTATGCTGGCGGCCGCTCGTATCTGGGAGTGGATATTCGCGACGTTACCACCGACCGTCTGAGCGCACTCAAGCTGAAGGAAGAACGCGGCGTAGAAATTACCATGGTTGATGGCGATGCCCCAGCCGGGAAAGCCGGGCTTCGCGAGCATGACGTAATTCTCGACTTCAACGGCACTGCTATTGAAAGCGAAGAGCAGATTCGGCGGCTTATTCGGGAAGTGCCACCGGGACGCACGGTAACGCTTGGCATCAGCCGCGATGGCGCTCCCATGAAGATCAACGTCCAGTTGGCTGATCACGGCACTGTGGTAGCGCAGGCTGGCCCTCGCGTAATTATTCCCACCCCGCGGGCTCGCGAATTCCCCCGCAACAGTATGGACTTGCCGTTCCAGATCCAGACCTACTCTTCCGTACTGGGCGTCCAGACGGAGAGCCTCACGCGCCAGCTCGGAGATTTTTTTGGCGTGAAAGATGGAGAAGGTGTGCTGGTGCGGTCAGTGGAAAAAGGCAGCGCGGCGGAAAAAGCCGGCCTGAAAGCCGGTGACGTAATCGTCAAAGCCGACAATGAGAAGCTCACCGATCGCAGCGACCTGAGCCATATTCTGCGCAACCATCGTACCGGCGGCAAGATGACCATGGTTGTGATGCGAGACAAGCACGAGCAGACGCTCACAGTAACGCTGCCTGACCGCGGATCGCGCGATTCGTCGTTTCTGAATCTTGATACAGATGAGCTGCAAGCCTCGGTGGGAGACGTGGAAGATATGGTGCAAGCCCTGGGTAGCGATCAACTAATGTCCCTGGACGAGGACATGGCTTCGCTCAATGGCAACATGGCTCTTCTCGATATGACACTCCAGGGAACCGACTGGCTGCAGACACCCGAGTTTGAGAAAGCCATACAACAAACACACAAGATGTTGCAGGATTTGCAACTCGGCTCTGATCCCATTTAGACATTTCTTCATGCTCCTCAGCTTGAGCGTGGCCATGGCGGTCACGCTCTTTTTATGCGCAAGCCTCATGAGGGGCAGTCATTATGAGCGCAGAGCGGACAATAACTTTCAATTCATAACGCCCGATATTTTTAGCCCTTCAGTCCCCGGGTGGATGCAGTTCCAGCAGCGTTCGCGGATCAAGATATTCACCGTGCCAGCGCACGGCAAAGTGCAGATGTGGTCCAGTGGAACGGCCAGTTCCGCCGCTGAGCGCGATAAGCTGCCCCGCGACCACCTTCTCGCCCTCCTTAACCTTGAACTCAGAGAGATGCATGTAAATGGTCACCAAGCCCTGGCCGTGGTCCAGCATGACGCAATTTCCCTCGAAATACAGCGGCCGGGCCACGATCACCGTCCCTGAGTTCGTGGCATGGACCGGCGTGCCGATACTCGCGCGAAAATCCAGCCCCTTGTGTTGGGCTTTCTGCACCCCGTTTACAATTCGCGCCGTGCCGAAGACCCCGGAAGTCTCTGCGTCAGCGGGTCGCCGAAAAGGACCCGACCAAAGGGGATTTGGATCTGTCGTTGCGAACGCCTGCTTCTTTGCAGCGTCGGCTGCGGCGATCACTGGCTCCGCTTCCTTGGGCGGCTCAACAAACGCGGGCGGAATTTTGACCGTGCTGAAGGGGTAATGCGCGGCGCGCACCGTGATTGAATAGCTGAAGCTCGTATCTTGCGCGGCGGCTCGCTTGCCGGTGAGACGCAACTCGTATTTGCCCGGCTTGGTATTCAGGCTCACGCCGGCGATCGCATACCAGCAATGGCATGCCTGGCTGGAGCGAAAGGAAAACTCCTGACCCAGAAAATTCCCGTGCAATTCAGTCAATTGAAGCGGGGCGGAAACACGAAAAAGCACAGGAGAGCCATTTACGAGCTTGACGGGTTCCCATTTTGCAATCCATTTCCCGCGAACCTGGGCAGCCGCGGAAAGACCAAACATGATCGCCAGCAGAAAACTGGCTCCGAATTTGAACCTGTAGCGGGACATGAGTTGCACTGCCTGGCCGGATCAGCAATCAGCGTTCATCTGCGGCAAAACGCCTTATTCCATCCACCTTTTGAAGATCAGAGATCCGTTTGTGCCGCCAAATCCAAACGAATTGGAAAGCGCAATATTCAGTGGCGCCTTCCGGGCCACGTTCGGAACGTAGTCCAGGTCGCATTCGGGATCAGGATTCATAAGATTGATGGTGGGTGGCAGGATCTGGTCGCGCAGCGCAAGAATCGTGATGCCCGCTTCCAGGCCGCCGGCACCGCCCAGCAGATGTCCCGTCATGGATTTCGTAGAACTCACGGGAATTTTTGTGTCCGCGCCAAACGTGCGTTTGATGGCCATGGTTTCCAGCACGTCGCCAATCGGCGTAGAAGTTCCGTGAGCATTCACGTAATCGATGTCGGCCGGAGTGAGCTTGGCGTCTTTGATGGCCGTCGTCATCACGCGCCATCCGCCTTCGCCTTCTTCCGCTGGCTGGGTAATGTGGTAGGCATCGGCGCTCATGCCATAACCAATGATCTCAGAAAGAATCGTTGCGCCGCGGTTCTGCGCGAACTCCAGGTCTTCCAGCACCAGAATGCCCGCGCCTTCGCCAATCACAAACCCGTCACGTTCGCGGTCCCAGGGGCGGCTGGCCGTCGCCGGATCGTCGTTACGTACAGAAAGAGCGCGCATGGCCGCGAATCCGCCCACGCCCATCGGCGTGATGGCCGCCTCGGAGCCGCCGGCAATCATCACGTCAGCATCGCACCGCTGAATGATTTTGTAAGCGTCGCCGATAGCGTGCGCGCTGGTGGTGCAAGCCGTGGCGGTGGCTTCATTGGGACCCTTGGCGCCGTAACGGATGCTTACGTGCCCGGCGGCCAGATTCACGATGGCAGCCGGAATGAAGAAAGGAGATATCTTGCGCGGGCCGCCTTTCAGCAACTCTGCGTGCTCGCGCTCAATCACGTCAAAGCCACCCACGCCTGACCCAATGTGCACGCCCACTCGCGTGGCATTTTCCGGCGTCACCTTGAGCTCAGACATCTTCATCGCTTCATCCGCCGCCGCCATGGCAAAGTGGATGAAACGTCCCATCTTCTTGACTTCTTTTTTCTCGATGTACTTCAGCGGATCAAAGTCTTTCACTTCCGCCGCAATCTGGCACGCGAACTGCGTGGTATCAAACCTGGTAATTTTGCTGACACCACTTTTGCCGGCAACAATGTTCTGCCAGACCTCAGTGCTGGTCTGCCCCACTCCGCAGATCAGCCCCATGCCCGTTACAACAACCCGCCTGGCCAATCACTTGCCGCCTTTCGCATGCTTTTCAATGTAATCAACAGCGTCTTTTACGGTGCGGATCTTTTCCGCGTCCTCGTCCGGAATCTCGATGTCAAAGGCTTCTTCAAACGCCATGACCAGTTCCACTGTATCCAGGGAGTCCGCGCCAAGATCGTCCACGAAGGAGGCATTGGGCGTAACTTCGCCTTCATCCACTCCAAGCTGCTCAACAATGATTTGTTTCACTTTATCTTCAACTGCTGCCATAGGCTTAGTGTCTCCTTCTAGTGTTTGCTGAAATGTCTGCTGAAATTCTTGTCCTTTACTGCTTTACTGATTTTGCATTCTTCTGAATGTAATCCACCGCGTTCTGGACAGTCACAATCTTTTCCGCGTCTTCGTCCGGAATTTCCATTCCAAAAGTTTCTTCCAGCGCCATGATCAATTCCACGCGGTCCAGAGAATCTGCTCCAAGATCGTCGACGAAGGAGGATGTTGCGGTAACGTCTCCTGCATCCACTCCCAACTGGTCCACGATAATCTGTTTTACCCTGTCCTCAACTCCCGGCATAGAGGCTCTCCTGCGTACATGTCAAACCGGCTAGTGTAATTGCTGGAAAAATGCTGTGTAAAGGGCAGCCTCAAAAAGGTTTTCGCGCCACCACCAGGCCCTCCGGCGTCGGCTCCAGCGGAATCAGCCTCGGGCTTTCCAATCCGGCGTTGCGGCACATTGTGCCATACTCCGCCAGAGTGTAGGCATCTCCCTTCGGAGTGTTGCCAAGCATGGTCAGGCTGAACAGCGCAGGCACCGGTGGTGAAACGCGGTCATCGTTGGGCACAAACTCTAAGATTATCACCTGCCCGCCAGGGTTAAGGGCCGCATACGCTTTTTTCAGCATTTTTTCGTTGTCCGCGGGCTCAAAATGATGCAGCAGGTTGGTGATCAGGATAGCGTCAAAGCCGGCGCCGTAATCCACGTCAAACGCGCTGCCCGGCAGCAGATGGTACCGGTCCGCCAAGCCCTGTTTCCCGGCGTTTTCCTTGGCCACTTCAAGCACGTTGGCCCAATCCAGGGCGTAAATGTGTGCTTTGGGCAGGCGCTGGGCCGCTGTGATGCCAAACAAGCCATGGCTGGCTGCAATATCCAGAATCTTGGCCGACGGGCGTGAACTCAGTTCCGCAGTCAGCAGTCCGGCAATTGCCTGTGCGGCCGGCATCATTATTGGAGCCATGCCCTTGGCAAAATCGATCCAGATCGGGTCATCGGGCGCCAGCGTACTGTCCGCGTCGGACGAACCACCATTCCTCACCGCTGCGCCTAAATGCTCAAAATGGGCGAGCTGTGACGGATGCAACAGAAATTTGAAGGCCAGCCCAAGATATGCAGGCGAACGGCTATCGAGGAAGAAAGCCGTATCAGGCGTAAGCGAATAACTGTTGCCGCTCTTGGTCAGGAATCCCATCACCACCAGCGAATCACAAAGAATGCGCACGCCGCGCTCAGCCGCGTTGCAGGCCTTGGCGAGTTCGGAAGTCGTCTGGCTGCCTTTGGCGATCGCCGTAAACAGATCAAGGTCCACCGCTGCTTTCAGCGCAAACGCGCGTTGGTATCCCTGGACCGTATTGAAAATCTGTACCGGGCTGGGCGGCGTGCCGGGCTGCTGCTGTGCCGACATTATGTACCTCTGCACCATTCTATCTGTTTGTCAGCCTTCCAGCCGCCCCGGCAAGACCTTTACAATACAGCCTTGTCCGCCCCGAAATTTTTCCTCAAATACACTGCGTGGCTCGCCGCCCTGAAGACGCTGGGAGCGTGGGGCGTATTCATCATTTCTATTCTCGATTCCGCCGCTTTCGGCATTCCCATGGATCCTTTGGTCGCGGGGTACGTGTACGCCAACCCGCATAAGGCCTGGCTCTATTGCCTTGCGGGAGCGTTGGGATCGGCCCTGGGAAGTCTGGTGCCGTACGGCCTGGGACGGGCCGGTGGCGAACTGTTTCTGCTCAAACGCATCGATGAAGCCCGGCTCAAGCGCATTCGCGACCGCTTTGAGCGCCAGGAATTTCTGGCCTTGATGGTACCGGCCATGCTGCCGCCACCCACGCCGTTTAAGCTGCTCGTTTTTTCCGCCGGCGTGTTTGAAATGAAGCCCGTCGCCTTTCTGCTGGCCATCATCAGCGGACGCCTGGTGCGCTTTGGGTTGCTCTCTGTTCTTACCGTCATCTTCGGCCCGCAGATCGTCGCCGAAACGAAACTCTTGATTAAGACGCACCCCAGCGTACTGGTGCTGATCGGGGTGGGATTGATTCTGGTGTGTTATCTGGTTTATCGATTGCTGCGCCAGCCGGCAAAAGAAATTGCGGAAGAGATCAAGCACGAGGAAGAGCTTGAACAAGAACAACGACCAACTAAATGATTCAAGCGGAAGATGTATCGGGCTTACCTATAGCCTCTCGAAACGACATGCCATCCCGAACCGAGCCCTGTTAGCCGGACTGGGAGCTTCACGGTCTTGACGCGAAGGTGAGGGATCGGCTCCGCTGCTGCCGAAGGAAAACCAAAGTATAAAAATTGAGCACGGGAAAGATTCGCCGGAAAAAATTGATGATCAGGGCACGGATTTATCCGTGGCGTTAAACAGAAATCCTACGCTGCCGCGCTCTTCGTCGCAGCGCTTTCATTCTGCGTCTGCGCCACCAGAGCTCCAATCCCGAAGAACACCAGCGAGAACAACACGTCTGAGATCATGCCGTTGCGAAAAAACGGAATTGCCTTCGTATAGCACTCAATCAAACCAGACAGGTTCTTGGCATAAGCGATGTTGCCAAACGCCCAGACGGCAAAGTTGCTGGTCAGGAAGAAGCCAACGCCCGTCCCCAACCCCGCGCCTAAGACATTCAAAGGCTTGATGCGATCGCGCAGAAAAAAGCCGAGGAAGCATGGAACGAGGTACCAGCTCCACATCACGATCTGGTCGAGCGAGAAGGGAATTTGATAAACGCGCAGGTTCAAATAGACATCCGAGCCGATGAACAGCGCGGCAGGAATCCAGAAGTGCTTGCGCGGCATGCGGGATCCAAAGAACAGCAGTGAAGCGCCCACCAGGCTGAAGCCCAGGGTCGCGAACGCGCCGGTACCGGCCACCAAACGCAATAACACTGCAAGAACCACAAACAGATAAGCGAGCATGCGCACCTCAGACCAAGTATTGTGACGGGTTGAAACTCTAACGTCAAGAGTTTCGGCTATTTCCGATTTGGAACTGCGTCGGGCGGTAGCCCGGTACCCATCTCTTCCACGCGCAATTGCGGGTCAAGAACTACATAGGCCGCCAGCGTGGGCCGTCGATGCTGGGCAATACCTTCTGGGCTCTCAAATCGCAAATCTTCAAACTGCACTTGATACCTTCCGCCTTCCAGCTTCTCTACGGTCACCAGCGGATACCGCGCCCAGTCCAGGTACACTCGTCCCAGGCGCGACTTCTTGGCCGCCAGCGTCACCGGCGTCTCTTCCGGCTTGAAACGCACAATGTTCATGTTCAAGGGGTCAACTTCTCCCGAATTTGAGTCCACCGGCGCCATCTGAAAGAAGTCACGGGTTTCTACCACGCCATTCCATGAGAATGGATTGATAGGCTGGGGAAAGGCCGACGCGCGCAACGGGTCTTCACCGCGATACGTCCGCGCATTTAGCGCATTTACCGCCCGGCGATGTTCAAAGTCGCGCACCAGGATCACCGCAGCCAGGCAAAGCAAGGCAAAGATCGCCGCGCCGCGTCCGCGAAATTGCGGCTTCTTCGATCCAATTTCATCGCTGACCAGAGCCATAAGCGCGGGCAGCACCAGCGCCAGAAACAGGGCCAGCAACATGATGGGATCAACAATGAACACGATGTCCCACGCGTACCACTTAGGATTGAAGGGCGCAAACGGCCGCACGCCGTAATTGTTGGTAAAGTCCTGAAAAAGATGCACCAGCGTACCCAGCAGAGCATATCCGTATAGAAGCTTCCAATTGGGCAGCAGCATGGGAAGTGTGCCGATCTGGTTCTCCGCGTTCTTACGGCGCCAGCTACTCCATCGGTGAATTCCATAAACAAGCGCCACCACCCCGGCGGCCACAAATGGCGCTCCCACAAAGCTGTGGGTGATTCCGCGATGGTGTTCCAGGCCCGTGACGCCTCCACCGAAGTAGAAGATCGAGTCGATATCCGGGGCCTCAAACGCCAGAATCAGCGTGAGCGTCGCCAACCCGGTTTTTCTATTCAGTCCGGCGCGGCTCACACAAGCGCCGGTCAGCATGTGCGTAACAGGGTCCAAGAAAACTACCTCACAAAATCAACTAGCATTCTAAACATGACTGCCACTGCGCCCTAACTTCGCCTGGCATGGTCCGGCGTTTTTTGTCGCCCCACGATGAGTTGTCGAAATGGTTAACAAAATGGAATAATAGTCGCATTCTCCCTATGAATTCGGCCCAGAAGTCCAACACCCGCTTGCTTTTATGTTCGCGCGACGGCGACTCGCTGCTCGCCATGCAAGGTGAGGTCTTGCGCGCCTCCGGCTATGAAGTGGTCGCAACTGCCTTCAAAGAACAAATTCATGAGCATATCGAGAATACGGATTTTGACGTAATTGTCCTCAACCATACGCTTTCATTCTCCGACCGCAAGGCGATCGCCAGGAAAACCAAGCAGCGCAATCCCAATAGCGGAGTTCTGGTCCTGCACCATAGCGGCTCTCTGGGAAATCCCTATGTTGATCTGGCCGTGGATTCGCGCAGCGGCGTCAAGTCCGTGCTGGATACGCTGAAGCGCATTGAAGCCATGCAGCATGCGCGCACGCACCACGGCCCAGACGCCGACGGCAAGTATGTTGTGGTCGCAGACCTTAACCGCAACTATACCTTTGCCACCGATCCTGTCTGTGAATTGCTTGGCTATGACCGCGCCATGCTGCTGGAACTTCGCATCGATGACATTGTCGATGGCTCAACCCATATGACCGCTTCGCTGTTCCAGCAATTTGTGGCCGAAGGAAAGCAAACCGGAAAAATTACCCTCCGGCATCGCTCCGGCAGGAAGATCCCAGTGAATTATTCATCCGCTGGTTGAGCCCGATGGCTGTGTGATCGCGCACTGGGAACCTCTGGAAAGTTCCGGCGCGGTCTAGGTTCGACCTCACTCCATCAACAGCTTTACCGGCCTGCTTTCAATCGTCAACTCCGCGGGCAGCGTCCCCAGCAGCTCGCCATCGGCCTGTGAATGCACAGCGCGCATGCCCGGAATTGCTGTACAGCGAAACCATTTTGTATGGATGGCATCCACGCTTTCCACTTTCCAGTTCCGCCCCGTAGCCACGCTGGCGAAGTACGAAAGGAACCGCCGAATTTTATTTGTGCGAAACAGCAGCAGACAAAAATCATGGCGTAGAAGGCTTGTTCCCAGGTTTACCAGGCTCAACAGCCCGGGAAATTTTCCCGCACGCACGCACATCGCCAGCATGGCCGCGCCCTGCTGCCGTTTTCCGTGGTCGTCTTCCCACTCAACCTGGAACATGGGGTAACGGCGCCGCAGCGCCATGCGCGCCATCTCCAGAAAATACGCGTTTCGTCCCCAGCGCTCTTTTGCTTTCACTTCTGTGCGATACATCAGCTCAGCGTCAGATCCCACGCCGGCGGCCACCAGAAAATAACGCTTCTCCGGGCCATTTTCTCCCTGCGAACACACCAGGCCGGGACGAAACTCGCGCGGCTGGAAGGTGAGAAGTTTTTTTGCCGCCTCCACCGGATCAGAAGGAAGTCCCAGGTCGGAAGCCAGCAGGTTCCCGCTGCCTAGCGGCAACAGTCCCAACGCCACGTCCCCGGCCGAAGCCAACATGATGCCGTTGAGCGCCTCATTGGCCGTGCCATCTCCACCGCAGGCCACTACTGTGTCGAAGCCCCGCGCTACAGCATCCTGCACCTGCTCGATCGCGCTACCTAAATGGGTTGTAGCGCAGGTCTCAACCTCCACGCCCGACGTCCGCAACACTGCCTCCACGCGCGCCATTTCCTGCTTGCGCTTCTTGCGTCTGCGTCCTGAGGCCGGGTTGTAGATCAAAAACGCTTTGCGCACGGCTGGATTATAGTAGGCGATCTCGAAACGCGTGAGCAGCTAGACAAAATGGTCTAGAATTCAAGACCGCCATGTCACCCGACGCTACGCAAGCCTTCCGCACCGCTCGCGACTTCCTCCTGGCCCATCGCGATGACTATGTCACTGCCTACGCCGGCTTCCAATGGCCCAAGCTTGACCGCTTCAACTGGGCGCTGGACTGGTTTGACCAGATTGCCGCTGGCGATCGCCGCAACCAGACAGCGCTGTGGGTAGCTTATGAAGACGGTCGCCAGGACAAACTCACTTTTGCCGAACTCTCTGAGCGCTCGAACAGAATCGCCAATTACTTTCGCAGTCTGGGCGTATGCCGCGGCGACCGGGTATTGCTCATGCTGGGCAACATCCCGCCGCTATGGGAAACCATGCTGGCCATGATGAAGCTGGGCGCGGTGATCATCCCCGCCACCACGCTACTCACCGCCGACGATCTGGCAGACCGCATCGCCCGCGGCCACGTAAAACATATTGTCTGCGCCGCCGATCTTGCGCCCAAAATCGACGCAGCCTGCGGAAGCTGCACCCGCATCGCCGTCCCACCCCAGTCCGCGCAAAACCAGCGCGGTCCGGGGGCCCCGGTTATCGGCGGCAAAGCCCCGGGCTGGCATGAATACGAACAAGGTTACGCGTCGCCAGTCGACGTTTCAGACCCGAAGGCGAGACTCGTGCCAGCGATCCCCTGCAGCTTTATTTCACTTCCGGCACCACGGCCAAGCCAAAGCTGGTGATGCACTCGCATACCAGTTATCCCGTGGGCCATCTTTCCAGCATGTACTGGATCGGCATCAAACCCGGCGACATCCATTGCAATCTCTCTTCGCCCGGTTGGGCCAAACACGCCTATAGCTCTTTCTATGCGCCGTGGAACGGGGAAGCCACAGTCTTTGTGATCAATCAATCGCGTTTCAGCGCCCGCGGCCTGCTTGATGCCCTTACCGGCTGCGGGATCAATACCTTTTGTGCGCCTCCAACCGTCTGGCGCATGTTGATCACTGAAAGCCTGAGTGACTGGAAGGTAAAGCTGCGAGAGCTGGCCAGCGCTGGCGAGCCGTTAAATCCTGAAGTCATCGAACAGGTCCGCTCCGCCTGGGGGCTTACCATTCGCGATGGTTATGGCCAGACTGAAACCACGCTGCAGGTCGGCAATCTACCCGGACAGCCGCTTAAGCTCGGAGCCATGGGCCGTCCTCTTCCCGGCTATCGCATACAGCTGCTCGATACCAATAACAAAGAGGCCCAAGAAGGCGAGCTTTGCCTGCCGCTTGATCCGCCACCCGCCGGGCTCATGCCCGGCTACCAGGGTGACGATGGCAAGCTGATTCCACTCCAAGGGCCGGTTTATCGCACCGGGGACATTGTTCAGCGAGACGCAGAAGGTTATCTCACCTTCGTCGGCCGCGCTGACGATGTCTTCAAAGCCTCCGACTATCGCATCAGCCCGTTTGAAGTTGAAAGCGCGCTGATTGAACATGCTGACGTGGTGGAATGCGCCGTAGTTCCCACGCCTGATCCGTTGCGGCATGCGCTAGTCAAAGCATTCATCACTCTGCGTGCAGGATGCGAACCTTCACGCGAAACCGCGCTCTCGATCTTCCAGCACAGCCGCAAAGTTCTGGCGCCGTATAAGCGTGTGCGACGTTTGGAGTTTGTCGATCTGCCAAAAACAATTTCCGGCAAGATTCGCCGCGTGCAATTGCGAACTGCAGAAGCCGAACGCGCGCAGAACGCGCAGCGGCAGGAAGAGTTCAGGGAAGAGGATTTTCCTGACTTGAAGTAATCAAAAACTTTTACCACAGAGGACACGAAGGAACACAGAGGAAAATCCGTCAAAGCTTTGTGATGGCCATACGTGCGATTGTTGAAACCATAAAGGAAGGCGACTGTGAGGTGGCCTTTGTAAGTATTTGAATTGTTCAGATCAAATCTAAAGAGCATCGTCATCCCGAATCCCGTCAGCGAAGGGCGCGCTTTCATCAGCGCCCGAGTAGGGGTGAGGGACCTTGTGTTTCCAATCTAAGAAAGCAAAAGGTCCCTCAGACCTGCTCGCACAATGAAGAAAACTTGTGCTCGCCTACGGTCTTCGGGATGACGTCTGTCTTTTAGTTCCCACTCAGCGTTCGCAAATAGGGTTCCCTCGCTTTGCTCGGGATGTTACAAAGAACTCAAGCTGCTTTATCCTGTGACGCGCAGTCCGGGCATTCCACCACAATCGTTTCGCGGCGGGTGCGCAGGCTCGCTTGGAAGGCATTCCATCGTCGGCCTTGATCGACATTCTCTCTTTCAACCGGTCCTGCGCCTTGCTCTGATTCCACGATCGGATCCAGCTTGTAAACGCCCGGCTCTCCAATGGCTTCCGAACGGTTACCGGGCTCTTCCCGGGGAATTTCAATTTCTTCGCCAATCGGATTCATGATTTCACGCTGCTCGCGCTCACGTTGAATCATCTCCACGTCTTCTTTGCCTCCGATAGAAGGCTTCTTCGGCCGCAGCGTGGTCTTGCTCACGCCAGACGCCACGCCCAGCAGGTCATCTTGCTTGCCCATCTTTTCCGGTTTCAGATCCAGCTTTGTGCCCGATGTGGCTGACGGTTGACGGCTGCCCGCTGCGGGAATTACCTCTTCTTCATGCGGCGGCGTAATGATCCGGCCGGTGTCTTTGTTGTACATAACAGCGCCATCGTTCCAGCGCTTCTCATAATCCTTCTCATACGTGGACCAATCGCCCTGCGCCTTCATGGTGTCTTCATTGAATTCAGGCAGCATCTCCAGGCGTTCTTTGTCCAGTTCGGCATAAAACTTGTCGTCGTGGTTTCCATAGGGTTCAACACGGTTTGCCGGGACCATGACTCTCTTGCGGGAAAGCAGGCCACCGGTCTTAAGCACGATGTAGCGAATGTCTCCGCTGGAGTGATCGAAAATCACGTCATCGATTGTTCCCAGCTTCTCGTCGTTCACGCCATAAACTTCAGCGCCGCGCAGGTCGTCAACATCTTCCATCTTGTGATCACGAAGAATGCCGTAATGAGGCATAGCTGCTCCTTAATTTGGATGTGTCTTTTACTACGATGCGGCGACACATTCTGGTGAGGGCTGGAAATCGGGAGCTGCTGGGCAGGGCTGGCTCCGTGTGAAGCCGCGATCTCTCCTTTTTTGGGACAGCCAGATAGCTCTCGCGTCATACAAACATGCGTGCACTAGAATGGAGAGTCTTCGAATTTATTGGAGAAAGCAAATGAATAGAACGAAAAAAATGCTAGCAGTGTCCTTTGTTATTTTTGTTTTTGGCTGCGCTTGGCAGCTTTCTGGCCAGGCCGCCAGTGAGAAGCCTGGGGAGTGGCAGCCAATCGAACAGGCGATTGGACGCTCCGGCCAAGCTCAGCCAGACGGAGCATATAAATTCAGCTTTCCCCGCAGCGACCTGAAGGTGACTGTGGAGGGCGTAGAACTCAAACCGGCATTGGCGCTCGGCGGCTGGGTGGCGTTTAGCAAGCCCGGTGCAGATTCGATGATCATGGGTGATTTGGTTTTGGCCGAAGATGAGGTAACTCCGGTCATGTCGTCGCTTGAAAATAATGGCGTGCAGATCACTGCTCTCCACAATCATGTCCTGCACGAATCTCCTCGTGTCATGTATATGCATATCGGCGCTCATGGAGATGCCGTCAAGCTGGCAACCGCCGTTAAAGATGCCTATGCACTGACAAAACTTCCCGCTCCCAAGCCGCCGGCAAGTCCGCAGCCAGACATTGGAATTGATACAGCAGGCATTGAGCAGGCATTGGGATACAAAGGAAAAGTTAACGGAGGAGTTTTTCAGGTAGGAGCCCCAAGGGCCGAATCGATCACCGAAGCAGGAATGAAGATTCCAAATTCCATGGGTCTGTCGACAGCTCTCAACTTCCAACCCACTGGCGGCGGGAAAGCCGCAATAACCGGAGATTTTGTCCTCATTGGCACTGAGGTCAATCCGGTGATCCAGGCACTACGCAGCAATGGCATCCAAGTCACCGCCTTGCATAGCCACATGCTGGATGAACAGCCAAGACTCTTCTTTATGCACTTCTGGGCCAATGATGATGCGGTCAAACTGGCCAAAGGACTGCGCGCGGCTCTGGACAAAACGAATTCACAGAAAAGCAAATAACCGCGTTTCGGCGGGCGTCTGTTTCGGATTGCCTGCCCGATCCGGAGGTTGCGAAAATGCAATGGAACAAAGAAAAGCTGGGTAAACGGCTTCGAGTGACAAGTTTTTTTATCCTGCTGCTCGCTGGTACAGCTTTCCTAATAGTCACGGACAACGATGAAGGGCCCAGCTTATGGCAACGATGGACAAATAGCAGCACAGTTGCCGCCGCAACAGCTCAAGGTACACTCCTTAAACAAATCGCCACGATTGACCTGCCGGGTCCGAAGGGCAAGCGTTTTGACTACTTAACCATTGATCCATCCCGGCACCTGCTCCTTTCCACCCATCTGGGTGCGGGTCTGTTGTACGCGATTGACTTGCGAACTAACAAAGTTGTGAAGACATTTGACAGCCTGCCGGGCATTGAGGGAGTTGAACTTGCACCCGACGTCAACAAGGCGTACACGTCAAATTGGAAAGAGAACAAAATCGGGGTGATCGATCTGGAGCAAATGAAACTCATCAAGAAGCTCCCCACGGAATCAAAGCCCGATGGAATCGCGTATGCACCGCCGTTCCACAAAATTTACGTGTCGGACGAGCGTGCCAAGGCAGAAGCTGTGGTCGATGTAACCAAAGACGAGATCGTCACGACGCTTCATTTTGGCAGCGAGACGGGCAATCCCCGTTACGACTCCGTTTCCAGGCACATTTTTCTAAATCTTCAGGACAAGAACGTTATTGCCGAAATTGATCCGGCAACCGACAAAGAGATCGCTGAATATCCGGTTGGCAAATGTAAGGGTAACCACGGCATGGCTCTCGACAGCGAGCACAGACTTGCATTTCTTTCCTGCGAAGAGAACGATCTCATGACCGTCTTTCGTCTGGATACGCATGAGCCAATTGCATATTTTCCTCAGGCCAAAGGCGGCGATGTGATCGCGTTTGATCCGGGTTTGAAGCGTATCTATGTGACCTGTTATGACGGCGCAATCTCCGTGTTCCAGGAGGATGATCCGACGCACTTCAGAAAACTCGGCGATGTCCCCGTGCAAAAGAAAGTCCACAGCTTGGCCATAGATCTGGAGACGCACAAAGTTTATGTGCCCGAGGAAGAAGAGAACGGGGCACCCGCGGCAAAAATCGTTGTCTACGAAGCTGTGCCCTCCTCCTGAAAGCAAATGATGGCAACTCAGACTCAAGCAGAGCCACAGGTATCCCTGGCCAGCTTTGCGCTCTATTTCCTGAAGCTCGGGTGCATCGGCTTCGGCGGTCCCATTGTCGGTTACATGCAGAAGGATTTGGTCGAAGAAAGAAAAAGAAATGGATTAGCCAAGAAGACTATCTGAATGGCCTTGCTTTTTCGCAGCTCGCTCCGGGACCTCTGGCTGCGCAGCTTGCCATGTACCTGGGCTTTGTCCGGGCCGGAGCCATCGGCGCAACCGTTGTGGCTTTGGCTTTCATTGCTCCCTCGTTCCTGATGGTGGTCGCGATCGGCAAAGCTTATCTCCAGCCGCGATGATAGAAGATATGGAAGAAATGGCGGTGGGCAGGTTCATGATGCCACTGGACATTTCAGAATGAAAAGCCATCTTTTTGGCTTGACATTATAGGCGAACAGATGGTAAAGTACCACACCTTCCTCCAAGCGAGGACCCGTCTGTGCGGGAGTGATCTTTGAAAATTAGCAGCTAGCAATTGGCAACTGGCAAATAGCCAAACTTAAGACCGTTCAACCCCATGCCAATTGACGCCTGATCGCTGAAAGCTACGCCAATCTGGGATGACTTGGGATGAAGTGGGATGAACCGGGAGGGGAGGGGCTGACTATGCTTTCCGACCCTCTGCCGATTCTTGGGTGGATTGGGTGGTCCTTGGGTGGCCCAAGCGTGGCCCAAGGGCCACCCAAGCCTCATGCAAGGGTCGCCCGTGGGTAGATTTGAAGAAGTGCCTTTGTTTGCAATGAAAGTGGAAAAAGGCCGGGTGGGGATGCGCAGAAGCGCCAATCGCCGGGATCGGAAAGCAAACTTACCACTGAACAACACGGATGACACGGATCAGAACCAAGGCGAGGTAAACCCACCGCCGAGGGCGGCGGTGCCACACGAGTATTCCCGAATCAAAACTTCGAACGTAATTTCTTATACGTGGTCGGCAAATCTTCCGGCAGCACTCTGGTTTCGCCCACGGCGCTCATGAAATTCACGTCGCCGAACCACCGGGGCAGGATGTGCATGTGGATGTGACTGGCAACGCCTGCGCCTGCGGCTTTGCCGATGTTCATTCCCAGGTTGATGCCATCGGAGTGGTAGAGCTCGCGCAAGATGCCTTCCAGCCGCTGCGTCAATTCCATCAATTCCTCGGCGGCGGGTTGTGAAAGTTTGGTCAATTCGTCCACGTGCTCATACGGCACCACCATGGCGTGCCCGGAGGTATAAGGGAAAGCATTGAGCATGACAAAGCAGTATTTCGCGCGATGGACGATCAGGGCTTTTTCGTCGTCTTTCATCTGGAGAAGGGCGCAAAACAGGCAGTCGCCCGGGTTATTCGCGCCGGTAATATAGGCGTATCGCCAGGGGGTAAAGAGGAAGTCCATGACCTTGGAACGATACCAGACAGAGGCGGGTGTTAAGCCAATTTTCCGGGCCTTTGGCGTTTGACAGTGCTCTAGGCGGTTGTTATAGTCGAAGGAGTCTTATGGCCCTTTCAGGACTGCCGTAAGATCCGGCCGCTGGTTTCCGAGCCTTCCGAAAGTACCGGAAGTAAATCATGCCAGTGGGACTCGGGGTCCCGAGTCCGCCTTCAGCACTACTGCCTCTCTTGAGTGAGTTCCAGCCGTGTTTTGGGTCCGTTGGCAACTAAGGAATGTGGGTCGAGCACACAGCCCGTGGCGAGCACAACGCTTCCGAAGCTGAATCCAACAGCTCAGCCGATTCCGCCCAGTCCTACGAAAACCCAACCACTATGTCCGAGAACCAATCTCAAACTCAATCTCCTGAGCAGCCCATCGCGGGCGTGACTCACAAAGAAGAAACTCACATGGAAGATTTCGCCACAGCGCTCGAATCGTACACCCTTGAAACTGAACCGGCGCCCAGTGAAGATAACGTCTTCAAAGGCACCGTGATCAAGATCACCGCCACCCATGTTGTTGTTGACATCGGCTTCAAGTCAGAAGGCCTTGTGCCAATTGCTGAAGTGACCGACGCTCACGGCAACATAAAGTTTGAGCCGGGGCAGGACATTGAAGTGATGGTCCAGCGCGGCGAGAATGAGGAAGGTTCCGTTCTGCTTTCACACGAACGGGCCTCACGCGTGCGGGTGTGGGAGAACATTGAGAAGGCGTACCACTCCAAGGAAGCCGTTAAAGGCACCGTGGTGGAGCGCGTCAAGGGCGGCGTCTCCGTGGATATCGGCGTAAAGGCGTTTATGCCAGGCTCGCAGGTGGACGTTCACCCGGTGCGCAACCTGGAAACGCTCAAAGGCCATGAGATTGAAGTTCGAGTTATTAAGCTTAATAAAAAGCGCGGCAACATTGTGGTTTCGCGCAAGGCCATCCTCGACGAGGAAATCGCCTCCAAGCGCGGCAAGACCCTGGAGAATCTGGCGGAAGGCGCAATCCTCACCGGCACGGTCAAGAACCTGACCGACTACGGCGCGTTCGTGGATATGGGCGGCATTGACGGCCTGCTGCATATCACTGACATGTCGTGGGGACGGCTGACGCATCCGCGCGATCTCGTCCACGTGGGCGATCAGATTCAGGTAAAAGTTCTGAAATATGACCCGGAGAAGCTGCGCGTTTCGCTTGGCTTCAAGCAGCTCACGCCTGATCCGTGGCTTGACGCTGCTGAGCGCTATCCCATTGGCGCCCGGGTAAAGGGTCGCATTCTGAGCGTGACGGACTACGGCGCTTTCGTCGAGCTGGAACAGGGCATTGAAGGCCTGGTTCACGTGAGCGAAATGTCATGGTCCAAGCGCATGAAGCATCCCTCAAAGCTGGTCAACGTGGGCGATGAGATTGAATGCGTTGTGCTGAACGTGAATTCCAATGAGCGCCGCATTTCTCTGGGTCTGAAGCAGCTTGAATCGAATCCGTGGGAACGGCTGCATGAGAAGTATCCCATTGGCTCGACCGTTGAAGGCCGCGTCCGTAACCTGACTGACTTCGGCGCTTTTATTGAAATTGAAGACGGTATCGACGGACTGGTTCACGTCAGCAATCTGAGCTGGACCAAGCGCGTCAAACATCCTTCAGAGGTCCTGAAAAAGGGCGAGAAAGTAAAAGCCATTGTTCTGGGCATTGAACCGGAGCAGCGCCGCCTGTCACTGGGCGTAAAGCAGCTCCAACCGGATGCCTGGGAGAGCTTCTTCCAGAACCATCGCATTGGCGATGTGGTCCACGGAAAAGTTCTTCGGCTGGCACAGTTCGGCGCTTTCGTTGAGATTGCGGAAGGCGTGGAAGGACTTTGCCACAACTCTGAAGCCACGGATTCCAGCGGCGCGGGCGTCAAGCTTGATGCTGGACAGGAACACGACTTCAAGATCATCAAGATGAACGCTGAAGAGAAGAAAGTCGGTTTAAGTCTGCGTGCTGTTGGTGATGAAGCCAGCCGCGCCGATGTGGAAGCGTACAAGCATCCCGCTTCCAGCGCCACCGCCACCACCACTCTGGGCGATATCATCAACTGGAAGCGTGCCGGCAACGATCAGGACTAGCCGTTCTGGCCCTTGAATAGCTGGTGAATGAAATAAATAAAAAACCGTCCTGAACAGGACGGTTTTTTGTTTTCTCCGAATCTATTTGCCTTTAACCTTCAGGGTGATGTTGACCTGTCTACGACTGTCAAAACCGCTTAACGTCTTAACGTCACTGCGAGCGCCTTCGTGCTCCGCATATACCTCGTAATCAATGTTTCCGGCGAGCCCAGAGAACCGAAAAGTGCCATCTGGTTCGCTGATGTAGGTCTTGATCGTCAGGGTCTTCGTATTCTTAAGATAGACGATAGCCTTTTGCAGAGGCTGTTCCCGGTCATCGAGAACATGCCCTACTATCATGCGTGCTTCGCCCTGTGGGCCACGTTGGACGAACCCTGAAGCCCCGAAGGCAGTCGGTATGGAAAACAAGGCCCCACAAGCCAGCCAGATTGCGGCCACGGCGGTAAGCCTTTTCATCACATCTACCTCCTGCCTGTCTTTTTAAATTGAGCTACTCTGTTAGATGCAAGCTGATGTCGAGCCGCTCCTCGTTTTCCACGTGGACCTTGGTGTCACCTTTAAGTCTCTTTTTTTTCGATAGTTGCGGCTTCCCATCTTCGCCCGCAGGAGCATATTGGGCCTCTCCGTGGATCACATAATCGCCTGGTCCAGGCGGCACGCGCTGGGCGAACTCTCCACGATGGTCAGACATCAAATCCCAGCTCGGATGCTTCTTCTTTTGCGGCTGGATCGTGATCTTCACGCCGTACAGCGGCCGGTCATTCGGTCCGAAAGCTGTGCCAAAGATGAGAGCGTATGGCTTTTCTTTTTGCGGCTTATCTTTGCTGGCGGCTGCCGGCTGGCATAGCGCGGCAAACACAATGATAGCAAGACACGCAGCCGTGGTCCGGCTCCAGTGCGGTTTAGTAATCACTGTCCTCGTCATCCTCGTCGTCGTCGTCTTCTTCATCCTCGTCCAGTTCGTCCACCGGATTCAATTCGAGCGGATGTTTCGTAATTACTTCAAAATCCGAGCCGCATTCCGGACAGGAAACAATTTCGCCTTCATCCAGTTCTTCCTCGTCCAGATCGAGGTCGGTATCGCATTCCGGGCAAATCGGCATTTCTTCCTCCAAGGGGTACTGTCACAAAGTGGCGAGGGCCACGTGATTATATTTAGAATCTATGGGGATTGTCGTCAAGTTCTCAAATTGAGGGACTGAATGTTACTCCTGCGTCGCCCCACGAAAATAGTCTGGTTTGTCTCGATTGCGCTTCTGATGCTCATAGCGCCTTTCTCTGTTGCCCAGAAACATAAATCAAAAACCCGCGTTGCTGCTGCTTCCGAGCCGAGTGAAAAATCTTCAGCCAAAACCAAACGGGATCGCGATCCCGCTATCATCCAGATCATAAAAGATATCTCGTCCCAGCGCGCCCGGCAGACTGACGAGAAGCTGGTCAGCTTCGGAACGCGTAGCACGCTTTCCGTCAATAATCCCGGGGCTGCAACTGCCACCCAGGGCATTGTAGCGGCCAGAAACTGGATTAAGTCAGAATTTGAACGTATCTCATCTGACTGCAATGGATGTCTGGAAGTCAAGGCCGATACCTTCATTGAGCAACCTAAAGGTCCCAAAGACCGCATAACCAAGCCCACGGAAATCCAGAATGTATACGCCATTCTGAAAGGTACTGATCCAGCTCAGGCCAAGCGGATTTATCTCGTGACCGGACATTACGATTCGCGTAATTCCAGCAATGAGAACTCCACCGATCCTGCTCCAGGAGCCAACGACGATGGCAGCGGCACCACTGTCTCTCTCGAATGCGCGCGCGCGCTCAGCAAACACAAATTCCCCGCAACCATTATCTTTCTCACCGTCGCCGGTGAAGAGCAAGGCCTAAACGGGAGCACCCACTTTGCCAAAATGGCCAAGGAACAGGGCTGGCAGCTTGAGGGCGTGCTGAATAATGACATCGTCGGCGGCAATCGCACTCCCGGAGACACGGCCCAGAACAATAATTGGGTTCGCGTTTTTTCTGAAGGCATTCCCGCAGCCGCAACCGACGCCGACATTAAACGCATCCGAAACTTGGGAGGCGAAAATGATTCAGCCTCGCGCGAACTTGCCCGCTACATCCATGGAGTAAGCGAAAACTACGACTTTGGGGCATTTACTCCCAAGCTGATCTTCCGGCGCGACCGCTATCTGCGTGGCGGCGACCACAGCGCTTTTAATGAACAGGGGTTTGCTGCAGTCCGCTTCACCGAATATCGCGAAGATTACAATCACCAGCACCAGGACGTGAGGACGGAAAAAGGCATCGAATATGGTGACCTGCTGAAATTCGTGGATTTCGATTATGTCGCAAATGTGGCCCGCCTGAACGCAGCGACTTTGGCAAGCCTGGCTTCAGCGCCGGCGCCGCCGACCGACGTCCACTTATTGACGAAACAATTGGAGAACGACTCCAAGATCGAATGGAAGGTCTACGCCAGGGGCCACTGCTTATGAAGTGCTTTGGCGTAAGACTACCGACGCGGATTTCCCGGAGGAAAACTTGCTGCGAATGACCGAAGCAAAAATTGACCTCAGCGATTCCAAGGACAATGTGATTTTTGGAGTACGGTCAGTAGATGCCAAGGGCCACAGAAGTCTGATCGTGATTCCTGAACCGGAAAGATAAATATGGCAAGGAATGCATCTGTAATTGCTGGCTTACCTCCGTTTCAGGGCGATCTTCAACATCATTATCGTTTCCACTGCGATTTATATCGTTCTGGTCTGTACTTGCGCCTTTCAACCCGCGTTGTCCGCGCAAGTGTACGCCCTTGGTGTTTTGACTCCGGAAGATCCGTCATTGGTGGCCTATGACAGTTTCTTTCTTATGGATTACAGTCTGAACTTGGTTCCTTCCGCGAGTTTCCTTTTACGATGCTTTCAATCTCATTCTCTGGGCTCTGCCGATGCTTGAAGCGCCTTGGGTCCAGAGCTTTGTTGAGTTGTTTCTGAGTTCTCTGGCATGCACGGGAATTCTGGGTTTTGGATTCTCCCTCAGCGGGCTCCATTGGGCAAGGTATGGCGCCGGGACCGCAACCGGGCTCCGCCAACGCAATCCTATGGTATCTTTATGCCGCAGCTCTGATGCTCCCATCATGTTGATGTTCATGTTCCCGATTTCCGATTTGCCATCAGGCTGAAATATCTGGTGGATCTGGTTTCAGCGCGGCCGTTGGAGCGCTGCATATTGTCTCATCATCACTTTGCGCTTTTCTATCTGGTTCTGCTGCTGGGCTTATTGTCCGGATATCTCTGTATCGGTTTGCCAGGAAACGAGCTGCGGTTTTCGGAGCGATTGGAGGACGTGTTGAAGATATTCGGGGTCGCTATCACCGCTGGAAGCGCCGCCGCGCGGGAAAGAAATTTCAGGTTTATATGAAAAAACACAACCAGGACGCCAAAGATTATTTTGATGAGTACGGCAATTTCCGCCCACCCGATGACAAAGATAAGAAGAATGGCGGCAGCACCGGCGGGGGATGGGTGAATTATTAATTTTTATCCCGAGCGTAGCGAGGGAGCCCTACACCCGAAATTTCTCTGCGGGGTGTGAATAAACCTGGAAAGGGATTTCCAAGTTATAGTGTTCCCTCACCCGCAAACTTTCGCGGGTTCGGGATTTCAGACAAAACTATCTCTTCCTTCTCTCCACCGGAGACACCGGTTTCATCCGTGGCGCTTTGCGGCGCTCCTCTCGAACTTGAACCGGGTGCTCACCCGTTCCCACCACATGCAGTCGCATGAAGTTTGTTGACCCGCTGCTGCTGCGCGTCCCCGCCACCACGGCAATCACGTCTCCGGGCTGCACCGCGTGCATTTGCAAAAGATATTTTTCGGCCTTGTGCACCATGTCTTCCGCATTAGGCGTCATTTCGCACGACAGCGGTAAGACACCCCACATCAAATTGAGGCGCGCGCATACCGTAGTACTGGCCGCAAATGCGAAGATGGGCGCCGTGGGCCGGTACTTGGAAATCAGCCGCGCCGTGGTCCCGTTTCCGTATAGACGGCGATGGCTTTCATCTCTAGGTCTTGAGCCGCGTGCGCCACGGACTCACAAATCGTCTCAGAGATGGAAAGTTGCCGATGCTGGCGGCGTCTTTGTATCGGCTCTTCCTTGGCCGACTCCGCTTCCAGCACAATCTTAGCCATCATCGCCACGGTCTCCCGCGGATATTTACCGCTGGCAGTCTCAGCGGAGAGCATCACTGCGTCCGAGCCGTCGAGAATAGCGTTCGCCACATCGCTGGCTTCAGCCCGTGTAGGGCGCGGATTTTCGATCATTGACTCCAGCATCTGCGTGGCTGTAATCACCGGTTTGCGCCAGTCCGCCGCGCGACGGATCACATGCTTCTGGATGATCGGTACCTTTTCCGGTGGCATCTCCACGCCCAGATCGCCGCGCGCCACCATCACGCCGTCAGCTACGTCAAGGATTTCTTCCAGGTTCGCGGGATCAATGGCCTGCGGCTTTTCCAGCTTTGCAATCACCCATGCATCGGAGTTGTGCACCCGCACCAGCCGCTTTACCAGACGCACGTCGTCGGCTGTGCGGATAAACGAAACAGCCACGATGTCCACGCCATGCTTCAGGCCGAATTCCAGATCTTTTTCATCTTTTTCTGTCAGAGACGGCACGCTGACGTTGGTTCCCGGCAGGTTAATGCCTTTGTGCTCGCCCAGGATACCGCCGTTGATGACTTCGCATTCAACATCATCGCCGCGGACCGCCGTTACGCGCAGTTCGATCAGCCCGTCGGAAAGTAATATGCGCGCACCCGGCTGCACTTCTTTCGCCAGCGTCTTGAAAGTGGTTGAGAGCAGCGCAGCCGTGCCGGCAATATCGCGCGGCGTGATGGTCAATCGCGCTCCGCTCTTGATGGCGATCGGAGTCCTGTATTTAAGCCTTCCGGTGCGGATCTTGGGTCCTTGCAGGTCTTGCAGAATGCAGATAGTACGGCCTTCTTTGTCGGCAACTCTGCGCAGCCGGTCGATCATGCGCGCATGTTCCTCATGCGTGCCGTGGGAAAAATTCAGCCGGGCAACATCCATCCCTAGCCGCATCAGGTCGCGCAGTACCGCTTCAGCTCCGCTCGCCGGCCCGATGGTGCACACAATTTTGGCTTTTCTCAAACTGAGCGTAACGCCTTTTTCGAGCCCCTTGGATCCACTAGTCACCCGTTCCTACCTTCTTTTCTGCGGCCTCGCCCTCCGCCAGCTTGGGATAAACTTGGGCATTCATTTCCGCTCCCAGCAGCACGATCACGGAAACGATATACAACCAGACTAACAGGGCGATGGCCGCACTCAGCGATCCATAAACCACCGTGTACGTGGCATAGACCCTCACATACCAGCCAAACAGCACCGTTGCCGGAAACCAGAGCACCGCTGCCATCACCGCGCCGGGCAAGACCCGACGCCAGGATTGTGTCTTGGGCAATCCGTGGTGATACATCAGTGCGGTCAGCGCAATCGCGGTGAGTATTGCAATGCCCCAGCGTACTCCATCCCATACCAGCAGGATTAAAGGCTTGAAGAGGTGCATGGTCCCGCTTTGCACCCAATTCTCCACTTCTGTACCGAATGCCACCAGAATTGTGGCAAAACCCAGCGGAACCAGCGCCAGCAACACCAGGTAGAGCGCGATAGCGCGCTCGCGCCAGAAGCCCCAGGTATTAGCCATGCCGTAGGCTTTGCGGAAGCCGTCCATCCAGGAGATCATCACTCCCGTGGCCGCCAGCAATGTAACGCTGGAAGCCGAGTAAAGGATTCGCGTGGCATGGTGCTGCTTGCTCTGAAAAAATGATAGCGCCACGGAGCGCGATCCCGGAGGCAACACCCAGCCCACTGCGTCGGCGATCTGCTCCAGAAATCCTTCCGTATTATGCGAAGCTTCCAGCACAGAAGTGACGACCAGAAAGGCTGGAAAGAGCGTAAGAATCGACGAGTACGCCGCTCCTTTGGCGATGGAAAATTGCCCGTGTTGAAAGGCCTGCCAGAAGGCCCGACGAAGCCGCGTAAAGTGCATTAGCTGAATAGGTTAAAGGGGATTTGCTGGTGTTAGCAACAGATACTGTCATCCTTGGAAACGGAAATGTCTGGCCAGGATCGATAGCCCTCGTCACGTAATTCGCATACCGGGATATTCCGGGAGCTTCAACCGCTCGCGAGTGATACGGACTGCTATGTTGATGCGGGTCTGGAAAGCTGTTTGATCCGTAAGCAGTTCTGCCATCTCCCGTGCTTTCGCGTGAAGTGCTTGCTGAACCATGTGCGGGCTCCCGTTCCATGAGTCTCAGGAAAAAAGTGCGCGAGGGGGCACTTTCGCCTATGCACCGCAAGCGCTACGCCGGCATGAAACAACCGTCCACGGATCCTTCGTGTCTGATGCTTGTGTACTGAGGAAGCGGGCAGCCGCCGTGACGGACGGAAACTGCTTGCGGAAGTCTACGACTCTGTCACGTGCCGCAAGTGTAAGGCGACGTGCTTCGGGCGCGAATTGTATCTCGTTCTCGTAGGTCACCAACTCCTCTACGCGTGAGCCCACGTCGAAGCTGAAGTAGTCGTGTTCACTCCACAGCCACATGGCGCCCACATTCAGATAACTCCCCTTGGTCCAGGACGATGGCTGGAATTCAATACTAATCAACCACCAGCGGTGGTCATCAATCCAGACGCGGGAGCGACCTTTCTGAAAGATCTGCAGCGGAGAGAGAACCTCCCGGGCAGCTTGTTCAATCAAGCGCGAATGAGGCGTAGGGGAAGCGGTAGGCACAGCGCTATTCTAGCCGGATCATAGCCCTGAAAGCTTGTATACTCGGCGGCGGCAGCAGGAACAAAAAAACGGGCCGGCTTTCGCCGGCCCGCTAATTGCTAGTAGCTAATTGCTAGTTGCTATTCGGCAGCCATCTCTTCCGCTTCGCCTTCCTGGCGCAGAAGTTCCAGCGCACGCTCTGCTTCGGCGTATGCCTGGGAGACTTCTTCCTGCACCTTGGCGGCAGCCTGCTCGAGTTCTGGAGCCAGCTTCACGTTGCGATAGTGGTCCATGCCCGTGCCGGCGGGAATCAAGCGACCCACGATAACGTTTTCCTTGAGTCCGCGCAGGTGGTCCACAGCGCCCTGAATGGAGGCTTCTGTGAGTACCCTGGTGGTCTCCTGGAATGACGCCGCGGAGATGAATGATTCGGTTGAGAGCGAGGCCTTGGTGATGCCCAGCAGCAGCGGACGGCCCGTTGCCGGACGGCCACCATTGGCAATCACACGCTGGTTCTCCTCGGTGAAGCGGAACTTATCGATCTGCTGTTCCAGCAGGAATGTGGTGTCACCCACGTCCTCCACTTTCACCCAGCGCATCATCTGGCGGACAATCACTTCAATGTGCTTGTCGCTGATGGTCACGCCTTGCAGACGGTAGACTTCCTGGATTTCATTCACCAGGTAAGACTGCAGTTCCTTCTCGCCGAGTACGGCCAGAATGTCATGCGGGTTCAGCGGCCCGTCCATCAGCGGTTCACCCGCCCGGACGCGCTCGCTTTCCTGCACGTTGATGTGGACGCCCTTCGGCACCGAGTATTCCTTCTCCGTGCCGTTATCGGCTACCACGTAGATTTTGCGCTGGCCTTTTGAAACCTCGCCGAATTTCACCACGCCATCGATTTCGCTGATGATCGCGGTTTCACGCGGCTTGCGGGCTTCAAACAATTCGACCACGCGCGGCAGACCACCGGTAATGTCCTTGGTCTTGGTGGTTTCGCGCGGGATCTTTGCCAGCACGTCGCCGGGATGAACTTCATCACCGTCCTGCACCATCAAGTGGGCGCGTGACGGCATGAGGTAACGCCGGGGTGATTTTGCCTTGATTACGATTGCCGGCTGGCGTTTCTCGTCCGGTGACTCACCCACCACATGGCGGGAGAGGCCGGTGACTTCGTCCACTTCTTCATGGAGCGTCACGCCTTCCTGCAAGTCTTTAAACTGCACGGTGCCGCCGACTTCTGTAAGGATGGCAAAGGTGTATGGATCCCATTCACCCATCACCTGCCCTACGTTGACCTGCTGCCCGTCCTGGACCTTGAGCCTGCGCCGTAAACTACGGCATAGCGCTCTTTTTCGCGGCCCTTGTCATCGACAACGGCAATCGACATGGCACGATTCATGACCACCAGATCGCCTGATTTTGCCTTGACGGTCTGGGGATTGATAAAGCGCACCGCACCAGCCGTGCGGGCTTCCAGTCGAGACTGCTCAGACACGCGCGATGCCGTACCACCGATGTGGAAGGTGCGCATCGTCAACTGCGTGCCCGGCTCACCGATGGATTGCGCCGCGATCACGCCGGTGGCCTCGCCCAGTTCAACCATGCGGCCTGAAGCCAGGTTGCGCCCGTAGCACGCGATGCAAACGCCGCGTTTCGATTCGCAGGTCAACACGGAGCGGATCTTTACCCGCTCGATGCCGGCAGCCTGAATTGCGCTGGCCAGCTCTTCCGTGATGTCCTGGTTCACGTCCACGATCACGCTGCCTTCGTAGTCCTTGATTTTCTCCAGCGACACGCGGCCCACAATGCGGTCGCGCAGCGGCTCAATAATGTCGCCCGCTTCCACAATGGAACCCACGTAAATGCCGTCTACAGTTCCGCAATCCTGTTCGCTGATGATCACGTCCTGCGCCACGTCCACCAGGCGGCGGGTCAGGTAGCCTGAATCGGCGGTCTTGAGCGCCGTGTCAGCCAGTCCTTTACGCGCACCGTGCGTGGAAATGAAGTACTGCAACACAGTCAACCCTTCACGGAAGTTCGCCGTGATGGGAGTTTCAATGATTTCGCCGGACGGCTTGGCCATCAGTCCGCGCATGCCGGAAAGCTGGCGAATCTGCTGTTTCGATCCGCGAGCGCCGGAGTCGGCCATAACGTAAATCGGGTTTAGCTGTCCGACCTTGTCCAGTTCCTGCATGTTGTTGAACATCTCGTCGGCAACTTTTTCCGTCACGTTCGACCAGATTTCAATCACCTTGTTATAGCGTTCGCCGTTGGTGATAGCGCCGTCCAGGTATTGCTGCTGCACGGCAATAACCTGCTTCTCAGCGTCCTTCACCAGGCCCTTTTTGTGCTCAGGAATGACCATGTCATCAATGCCGATGGATAGGCCGGCCTTCGTCGCATAGCGGAAGCCTGTCTCTTTCACTTCGTCCAGCATCTTGACTGTCGTCTCAAGGCCAAAGCGCAGGTAGGTGTAATTTACCAGCTGGCCAATGCCTTTCTTCTTGAGCAGCCCATTAATAAATGGCATCTGCTCAGGCAGATGGTCGTTCAGGATCGTGCGGCCCACGGTTGTATTGATGAACTGGCGTTCAAAGTTCACCGGCTCCGTGTGCACAATGTCCTGATCGTCATAAGCCGCTGTCAGGTCGATGACTTCACCGCTATAGCGCAGGCGGATTGGGGTAAGCGTTTCCACTTCTCCGGCTTCCAACGCCAGTAAAACGTCTTCAGTGTTGGCAAAGGCTCGGCCTTCGCCCTTGGCGCCCGGCTTCCCTTTGGTCAGATAATAGAGACCAAGCACCATGTCCTGCGTAGGTACGGTGATGGGCTGGCCTGATGCCGGCGACAGAATGTTGTGCGAGGACAACATCAGCACGCTGGCTTCAACCTGGGCTTCCGGAGAAAGCGGAATGTGGACCGCCATCTGGTCGCCGTCAAAGTCGGCGTTGAACGCCGTGCAAACCAGCGGGTGGATCTTGATGGCCTTGCCTTCCACCAGCACCGGCTCAAAAGCCTGAATGCCAAGGCGGTGAAGCGTTGGCGCGCGGTTCAAGAGCACCGGATGGTCTTTGATTACTTCTTCCAGGATGTCCCAGACAATCGGTTCCTGCTGCTCCACCATTTCTTTTGCCTGCTTAATGGTGGTGCAGTGTCCGGTCTGTTCCAGGCGGTGATAGATGAATGGCTTAAACAGTTCGAGCGCCATCTTCTTCGGCAAGCCGCACTGGTGCAGCTTGAGTTCCGGACCAACCACAATCACGGAACGTCCAGAGTAATCCACGCGCTTGCCCAGAAGGTTTTGGCGGAATCGTCCCTGCTTGCCTTTCAGCGTGTCAGAGAGTGACTTCAACGGGCGATTGTTGGCGCCACGCAGCACGCGGCCACGGCGTCCATTATCGAACAGCGCGTCCACTGACTCCTGCAACATGCGCTTTTCATTGCGCACAATCACTTCAGGAGCGTGCAGGTCCATCAGTTTCTTCAACCGGTTGTTGCGGTTGATCACGCGACGATAAAGGTCGTTCAAGTCAGACGTGGCGAAGCGGCCGCCGTCCAATGGAACCAATGGACGCAGCTCCGGTGGAATGACCGGGATCACGTCCAGGATCATCCATTGCGGCTTGTTGCCGCTCTTGCGGAATGCCTCAACCACTTTCAGCCGCTTGGCATACTTCAGCCGCTTCTGCAGAGAAGTTTCATGCTTCATCTTCTCGCGCAGCTCGACGGACAGCTCTTCGATCTCTACACGCTTCAGGATTTCCTTGATGGCTTCAGCGCCCATCATGGCCTTGAATCCGGTTGCGCGGTATTGCTGGTCCAGCTCGCGGAAGCGGGTTTCTTCCTTAATGACTTCGCGCTCTTTTACCGGCGCTTCACCGGCGTCAACCACGACGTAAGATTCAAAGTAAAGAACCGATTCCAGATCACGCAGTGAGATATCCAGCAAGTGGCCGATACGTGACGGCAGGCCCTTAAAGAACCAGACGTGCGAACACGGTGACGCCAGTTCAATATGGCCCAGCCGTTCACGGCGCACTTTTGACAGTGTGACTTCAACGCCGCACTTGTCGCAGATCACGCCGCGATGTTTCATTCGCTTGTATTTGCCGCACAGGCATTCCCAGTCCGTTACCGGACCGAAAATGCGGGCGCAGAACAGGCCGTCGCGCTCCGGCTTGAACGTGCGGTAATTGATGGTTTCCGGCTTGGTCACTTCGCCGTGAGACCAGCTGCGAATTTTTTCCGGCGAGGCCAGGCTGATTCGGATGGAATCAAAATCAGTAATCGTGTTGCCCAGATCAAATGGACTTGAACGGTACAAGGTGTCCTCCTGCGTCGCTTAACGCGCGCCGCGCTGCGGCTTCCGGTTGCTGCTGATTTCTTACTCTGCTCAACCCCAGCCGGAAGCGGTCCGGAGTTGAGATGGGCTGGACTAAAGAAACGGTGCAGGGCCTCTCAGCCCTGCCTCGATTCGGTTAGTCAGCCGCCGCGGCAACCTGTTTCTTGCCGCCTTCGGTTTTGATCAGCTCCACATCCAGACAGAGCGACTGCAATTCGCGGATCAGTACGTTGAATGACTCAGGCACGCCCGGTTCAATGGCGGCTTCGCCCTTCACAATGGCCTCATAAATCTTCGTGCGGCCAAATACGTCGTCTGACTTCGCGGTGAGCAGCTCCTGCAGGATGTAAGCCGCGCCGTATGCCTCAAGCGCCCAGACTTCCATTTCTCCAAAGCGCTGTCCGCCGAACTGCGCCTTGCCGCCCAGCGGTTGCTGGGTGATTAGCGAGTACGGCCCGATGGAGCGGGCGTGGATCTTGTCGTCCACCAGGTGGGAGAGCTTCAGCATGTAGATGTAGCCCACCGTCACTGGCTGTTCGAATTTATCTCCGGTCATGCCGTCAAAGAGGTCCGTCTTGCCCGATTCAGGCAAATTGGCCTCACGCAGCATGGATTTGATTTCCACTTCGCGCGAACCGTCAAACACCGGCGAGGCAAAGAACACGCCTTTGGTCAGTGTCTTGGCTACGTGCATCAGCTCGTCGTCTTCCAGGGCTGCGATTTTTTCGCCGAACGGAGTGTCCTTGAAAATGCTCTTCAGTTCGCGGCGAATTGTTTCTTCGCGCGAATTCTCTTTCAGGAACTCCGCAATGCGCTCACCCAGGTGATAACCGGCCCAGCCCAGATGTGTTTCCAGGATCTGGCCCACGTTCATACGGCTGGGTACGCCGAGCGGGTTGAGCACGATTTCCACCGGAGTGCCGTCTGCGAGATACGGCATGTCTTCCTCAGGCAGAATGCGGGCAATCACGCCTTTATTGCCGTGACGGCCTGCCATCTTGTCGCCCACGCTTAGCTTGCGCTTCATGGCCACGTAGCACTTCACCAGCTTGATTACGCCGGGAGGAAGTTCGTCGCCCTTTTGCAGTTTGCTGATTTTTTCATTGGTGATCTTGCGCAAAACGTCGATCTGGCGCGAGGTCATCTCTTCGATTTCATCAATCTGCTCGTTGACGCGCGGATCCTTGTCAGCGTATTTAATGCGTTTCAGGTTACGCGTGGAAATCCGCTCAATCGTCTCGCGATCAAGCATTGCTCCCTTGGTCAGAAGACGCTTGTTGGTGCGCTCGTCATGCAGGTCAGCCTGGACTTCCTTATTTCCCAGGATGGCCTCAAGACGCTTCAAGCGTTCGTCCGTCAGGATTCGGATTTCATCGGCCAGGTTCTTTTCCAGCCGCTCGATCTGCGCCGCTTCAATGGCCTTGGCGCGCTCGTCCTTTTCCTGTCCCTTGCGGGAGAAGATTTTCACATCGACGATCGTGCCTTCAATGCCGGGCGGGCACGTCAAAGAAGCGTCACGCACGTCGCCGGCTTTTTCGCCGAAAATCGCGCGCAGCAACTTTTCTTCCGGAGTAAGCTGGGTTTCGCCTTTCGGCGTTACTTTGCCCACAATGATGTCGCCTTGTTTTACCGTGGCGCCAATGCGGATCACGCCGCTCTCATCCAGATCACGCAGCGCTGATTCGCTTACGTTCGGGATGTCACGGGTAATTTCTTCCGGTCCAAGTTTCGTGTCGCGAGCTTCAATCTCAAACTCTTCGATGTGGACGGAGGTGTAATAATCCTCCTTCACCATCTTCTCTGAAACCAGGATCGCGTCCTCAAAGTTGTAGCCGCGCCATGGCATAAAGGCCACCAGCACGTTGCGTCCCAGGGCCAGTTCGCCCTTGTCCGTGCAAGGCCCGTCAGCGATGACCTGGCCTTTCAAGACTCGATCGCCTTTCTTGACCACCGGCTTCTGGTTGATGCAGGTGTTCTGGTTGGAGCGCTTGAACTTCGTCAACTGATAAATGTCACTGCCCACTTCGCGTGACAGCTGTGTCGGATGATGCTCGCCTTCCACGCGCACGATAATGCGCTCAGAGTCGACGGAATCAATGATGCCGTTACGCCGCGCCAAAACTACGGCGCCGGAATCGCGTGCGGTCACGCCTTCCATGCCTGTTCCCACCAGCGGAGCAGCAGCACGAAGCAGCGGCACAGACTGGCGTTGCATGTTCGCGCCCATCAGCGCGCGGTTCGCGTCGTCATGCTCCAGGAAGGGCACAAGCGAAGCGGCCACGGAAACCAGTTGTTTCGGGCTGACGTCAACGTAGTCGACCTCATCACGCGGAACGAGAACGAAGTTACCGTTCTTTCTGGCATCCACGATTTCGCCGACGATCTTGCCTTTATCGTCCAGTTCAATATTGGCCTGCGCGATAACATGCTTGTCTTCTTCCCATGCGGAAAGATAGAACGAGAACGGTTCGACCTCGAGCGGTTTCTTGCGGCGTTCTTTCAACTCGGCCGTAACCTTTTCGGCTTCCTTCATCTCAATGTGATCGCCAACGCGGTATTCGCTGTCGCCGGCATTCACAATCGTTACAAAGTCCACCACGCGTGAATCTTTCACCCGGCGGTAGGGTGACTCGATAAAGCCGTAGTCGTTGATGCGGGCATAGCAGCTCAATGAGCTGATCAGACCGATGTTTGGACCTTCCGGCGTTTCAATCGGGCAGATGCGGCCATAGTGCGTCGGATGAACGTCGCGGACTTCGAATCCTGCACGCTCGCGCGACAAACCGCCCGGCCCAAGGGCTGAGAGACGGCGCTTGTGCGTAATCTCTGACAGCGGATTGGTCTGGTCCATGAACTGCGATAGCTGCGATGATCCAAAGAATTCGCGGATCGCCGCCATTACCGGTTTGGCGTTCACCAGGTCATGCGGCATGGCCGTGGACATTTCCTGGTAAACCGACATCTTTTCCTTGATAGCGCGCTCCATGCGCACCAGGCCGATGCGGAACTGGTTTTCCATCAGCTCGCCTACCGCGCGTACGCGGCGGTTGCCGAGATGATCGATATCGTCCACTGATCCAATGCTCTTGCGCAGCTTGAGCAGGTAGCGGATGGTCGCGTAAAAATCTTCCGGATCGAGCGTCCGCTTGTCCAGGCCAGTCGCTTCATTCCGGTCATACAGCTTGATGTTGAACTTCAAGCGGCCCACGCGGCTGAAGTCATACTTCCGCGGATCAAAGAACATTCCGTGGAAGAGTGCAGTCGCGGTGTCCAGGGTCGGCGGATCGCCCGGGCGCAATTTGCGGTAGATTTCGATCAATGCTTCCTGCGGCGTCTTGACTGAATCACGGCGCAGCGTCGCGCTGATCACGTTGCCTACGTCATCACGCTCGGGGAAAAAGACGTGAAGATCTTCCACGCCCGCGTCCATGATCTTGCTGAGCTTGTCCGCCGTGATTTCGCTGTTGGCTTCCAGCAATACCTCGCCGCTCGCCGTATCCACAACATCGGCCGCGGTGAATGCGCCCTCCAGGTCAGTGGTATCGATATCGATTTCACTGATCTTGGCTTTCTGGATTTCCTTCAATACTGCCGGTGTGATCTTGCGGCCGGAGTGGGCAATCTCATGCCCGCTCTTGTCCTTGATGCTGTGAGCTAGCTTCAGTCCCAGCAGGTTCGTCGGACGCTCAATGCCGCTCTCCAGCGTCCAGCGCAGTTTCTTGTCTTTCAGGCTGATGCGGTCGACGGTGTAGAACGTGCGAAGAATGTCTTCATCTGCACGCAGGCCGAGCGCGCGCAGAAAAATGGTACCCAGGAATTTGCGCTTGCGATCAATGCGAACATAGAGGACGTTCTTCTGGTCGTACTCGAATTCCACCCATGATCCGCGGTAAGGAATGATCTTGCCCAGGAAGTAGGTGCGGTTATTGGCGGTCTCAAAGAAGACGCCAGGCGAACGGTGCAACTGGCTGACGATCACGCGCTCGGTGCCGTTGATGATGAACGTGCCGTTCTGCGTCATGAGCGGAATGTCGCCGAAGAATACTTCCTGCTCCTTGATGTCGCGAATGCTCTTGTTGCCGGTTTCCGGGTCTTTGTCGTAAATCGTAAGGCGGATTGTGACCTTTAACGGAGCGGAGTAAGTCATGCCTCGCTCTTCACATTCAGCCACGTCATACTTCAGCTGCAGGCCCACAGGATCGCCGCACTTGTTGCAGAAGTCAGGCGTGTTGGCGTTGTACGTGCCGCACTTCTGGCAGAGCACGTCGCCGGGATGGAAAGGATCGGTAATCACCGTGTTACCGCAATTGCGGCAGGTGGTGCGCAGGTGATGGAGACCTTTCAGGTGGCCGCATTTGCACTCCCAGTTGCCAATGGCAAAATCGACAAAGGCCAGCTCGGAGACATTGCGGAAATCGGTGATCGGGAAAACGGATTGAAACACTGATTGAAGGCCGCTATCGTCACGTTCGCTCGGCAGTTTGTCCATCTGCAGAAAGCGGTCGTAAGAACGCTTCTGGACCTCGATCAGGTTCGGGATCTGCTGGGCTACCGGAATTTTGGAAAAATCGAGACGGTAACGTGCGGCGCCATTCTTGTTCGGCATGAATAACTCCTAAGGCTTTTCTGCTTCCATTCGCGGCGGGGCGAAGGGAGCGGCTTGCTCGAAGATTTTTCTTCGCAAAAAGCAAACCTTGTTGATCAATGCATCTCTAATAAAGCGCTGGTGGCGGCAAATTCACTGCCGAGCGGGACAAAACGAATCGCGCCAACAAGAGACAAACGTCCCCGTTGACGCCGTGACCGCGCATTGCGATGTCTAAAATGTTTTTGTCCGCACCCGTCTGAATAGACCGTTCTTTGTCCGCGCAAAGCGAACCTGTTCAAGAGAACAACAACTGGCAGGTCTGGCTACGACTCCGATGCAAGGCGAATATTGCTGGAGCACCACGCCTGTCCTGCGTCAAAAAATATTTGTAAATACCGGTTTGGAGAAGAACTACCGTATCTATTTGATAATAGTAGTTTACTCCAAGATTCAATCTTATTAAAGACTCCTGAAAGGAAACTTGGGGGCTTGTTCCTGCTGCCCCCGCTTCCTTTAGGCGTCCGGTCGCGTTTTCTGCGCCCCGATGAGCCGCCCCGCGGGCATAGAGCCCGCAGATCCGGCTACTTGATTTCGACCGAAGCTCCTGCGTCGGTAAACTTCTTCTTAATCGTTTCCGCCTCTTCCTTGGAAACGTTCTCTTTTACGTTTTTCGGTGCGCCATCCACCAGGTCCTTGGCTTCTTTCAGACCCAGGCTGGTGACTTCACGTACGGCCTTGATTACATTGATCTTATTGGCGCCAGCGCCAGTTAGGACCACGGTAAATTCGGTCTTCTCTTCAGCCGGAGCTGCTGCTGCTCCGCCGCCGCCCGCCATCATTACCGGGGCTGCTGCCGCTGCGGAAACGCCCAGGCGCTCCTCAAGCTTCTTTACGAGCTGGGCCGCGTCAAGCAGGCTCAACCCTACGATTGAATCTTCTAACTGCTGTAGATCTGCCATATGTATCTCCACTCTTTTTCAGTTTTGTGCTGATTCGCCGCTTCCGCCCACCGTGTTCCAATGCGCCCAGACTAGCGCCACGTTGAGCTTCTGACAGCGATAAAACTCATGCCTGAAGGCCGCACTACGTCCTCCAGAAAAACCTTCCGAACGGCCATTAGGCCGGGCTGCCGGCTTCTGCCGGGGCTGCTTCCGCAGCCGCTCCATCGGCATCTTTGAACTTCTTCTTCTCCACGCCCTGGCTCACCACCACGGCCAGGTCTCTGCCCACGGCGTTCATCACCGTAACCAGGCGCTGTGCCGGAGAGCTCATCAGGAACAGCAACTTGGAGTAAAGCTCTTCCTTCGACGGCATCGTGGCCAGCGCCTTGATCTCTTTCATTGAGATCACGCGGCCTTCCAGCACGCCGGACTTAAAAGAAAATTCCGGATTGTCGTCAACGTACTTGCTCAGCGCCTTGGCCAGCGCCACCGGATCGCCGCTGGTGTAAGCGATTGACGTAACACCCTTGAGCCCTTTCAATGCCTCGCCTACCTGCGTGCCTTCTGACGCCCGCTTGGCCAGGGTATTCTTCACCACCTGGTATTTCCCGCCAGCCGTGCGTACGGTCTTGCGCAGCTCAAAATCCTTTGACACCGTGAGCTTGGAGAAGGTGCCAACAATCATGCTGCTGGCCTTCTGCAGGTCCTGGTTGAGCTTCTCAATCTGTTCAGCTTTTTTAGCTTTTGTGACCGCCATGTTCAGATCCTTTTCTTTAGTCGAGGGCTCATTCGGCCCCGATCGCAAATGTCTGGTGTCGCAAATATCTGGTGTCGCAAGATACTGCTTACGCCTTCGCTGCCGTTTCCACCGGCGTAGTATCCACGGAAATTCCAGGCCCCATTGTGGACGAGATATACGCAGCCTTGATGTACTTGCCTTTGGCCGCTGAAGGCTTGGCCTTTACCACGCTTGTGATTACGGCGGTAGCATTGTCCACCAGCTTGTCCGGCGTGAAGGAAATTTTTCCAACCGGCACATGCACCAGCGCTGTCTTGTCCGTGCGGAACTCGACCTTGCCGGCCTTGATTTCCTTGATCGCGTTGGCAATGTCGAACGTCACCGTGCCTGTCTTGGGATTAGGCATCAGTCCTTTAGGGCCAAGCACTTTGCCCAGTTTGCCAACCGACTTCATCATGTCAGGCGTAGAGATCACGGCGTCAAAATCCGTCCAACCCTCTTTCTGGATTTTTTCCACCATCTCCTCACCGCCCACAATGTCAGCTCCGGCCGCTTCGGCTTCGCGGACTTTCTCTCCGCTGGCAATGACCAGGACTTTTTTCGACTTGCCCAGCCCATGCGGAAGAACCACTGTGCCGCGGACCATCTGGTCCGCATGTTTCGGATCGACGCCCAGACGAAGTGTGACTTCCACCGTCTCGTCAAACTTCGCGAACTTAACTTTCTGAAGCAGCGGCACAGCATCGCTCAACAGATACTGGCGCTTCTCGATTGCTTCACGCGATTTGGTAATGTTCTTTCCTGCTTTGCTGCTCATTTGTCTTTTTCCTTATCTCCCACCGCTTCGCGATGTTTTCGCGGGCCGTGGTACATGCGATTGTTTTTTATACGACTCAACTAACCTACGACTTCGATTCCCATGCTTCGCGCCGTTCCCTTCACGCTCTTAATCGCTGATTCGATCGACGCAGCGTTCAGGTCAGGCATCTTCTGCTTCGCGATATCGGCAACCTGTTTCTCTGTGACCTTGCCGACCTTGTCCTTGTTCGGAGCGCCTGAGCCCTTGGCGATGCCCGCGGCCCGCTTCAGCAGAATCGACGCCGGTGGCGTCTTGGTGATAAATGTGAACGACCGGTCGGTATAGACGGTGATCACCACCGGGATAATCAGCCCCGCCATTTCCTTGTTGGAAGTGCGGGCATTGAACTGTTTGCAGAATTCCATGATGTTGATCTGCGCCTGGCCCAGTGCCGGCCCGACCGGAGGAGCCGGCGTCGCCTTGCCGGCTTCAATCTGCAACTTAACGGATGTCTGTACTTTTTTCGGTGCCATCTGTCGTTTACCTGAATCCTTTAAATGATTCGCTTGGACCGCAGGCGCCCTCGCCTGCGAATCCTTTTCGTTCTCCCTGAAGAGCGTCTCAGCTCATAGGGGTTCCCTCGCTACGCTCGGGATAAAAACCACCTTACGCTGCCACTTTCTCTACTTGCCCGAACTCCAGCTCCACCGGTGTTGCGCGGCCAAAGATCGTGACCATCACCTTCAACGTCTCGCGGTCTTCATTCACTTCGTCCACCGTGCCGTTAAAGTTGGCGAACGGCCCATCCGTGATGCGGACCGTTTCGTTCTTTTCAAACTTCACGCGAATCTTGGGCTTGTCTTTACCCACATTCACGCGATAGATAATCTGGTTAACCTCTTCTTCGGTCAGTGGCGTCGGATCGTTTGCCGTGCCGACAAACCCGGTCACGCGCGGAGTCGATTTCACCACATGCCACACATGGTCGCCTTCGCCACCGGAGCGGAAACCCGTCAGGTCCATCTGCACCAGCACGTATCCGGGATAAAACATTCTCTCCACGGTATATTTCTTGCCGTTGCGGATCTCCGTAACCGGCTCCGTGGGAATCACGACTTTACCGATCTTCTCTCCCAGGCCAAAGGCCTGCACGCGCGATTCCAGTGATTCCTTCACTTTGCGCTCAAAGCCCGAATAGCTGTGGATGATGTACCACTTCATGTTCGGGTTCGTGTTCTCCGGCGGTGGGGCCTGTTCGCCTTCCGCGGGAGTCGCGTTGATGTTCTGCTCAGTCATGCTTGCCAACTTGGCTTTCCGGTGTTCGCCTACCGCACGCGGTGGTGCAACACCCAATTAATTCCGGACGCAATCACCTGATCGATCACGAAAAAATACACCCCAAAAAGAATGACCGTGATGATCACCACCGTCGTGGTGGCCTGAACTTCTCTCCTGCTCGGGAAAGTAACTTTCCGCATCTCATTGCGGACGTCAGTAAGAAATTCCTTCGCGCGCGCAGGGAATTGCGTTACCCGATTGCCTCTTCGATCATCGTCGCGCGCCATCGTTATTGCCTTCGCCATTGATTCCTTCCTTGTCCCGCCAGCTATCGGCTGGCCTTCCAAATCTGGCAGGGGCGGAGGGATTCGAACCCCCAAGTCCGGTTTTGGAGACCGGCAGTTTAGCCGTTGAGCTTACGCCCCTGTAAGCGGCACTTAGCAATTGGCCATTGGCGATTAGCTCTGTTTGTCTTCATCAGCACCCGGGCTAAAGATCAGCAGCTTTTGCTGAATGCCAATTACCAAATACTAACTACCTGCTACTTCACTTCTTTATGCCCAGTGTGCTTGCGGCAACGCTTGCAGAACTTTTTGAACTCAAGCCGCCCCGTAGTGGTTTTTTTGTTCTTGGTGGTCGAGTAATTCCGCTCTTTGCAATCGCCGCACTGTAATGTGACTATTTCTCTCATAAAAACCAGCCCTTAAACTTTGTGGATCGATCCCTATTGTTGACCGATTCTTTTGTCGATCGCAGGCGCCCTCGCCTGCGATCTCTGAAATTACTGAATGATCTCGCTGATCGTTCCTGCTCCTACCGTCCGTCCGCCTTCGCGGATGGCAAAGCGCAAGCCCTTTTCCATGGCCACCGGCGTTATCAGCTCAATGGTCAGCGATACGTTGTCGCCCGGCATCACCATTTCCGTGCCGGCCGGCAACTCGGCCACGCCCGTCACGTCCGTGGTGCGGAAGTAAAACTGCGGACGATAGCCCTTGAAGAACGGAGTGTGACGTCCGCCTTCTTCTTTGTTCAGAACGTAAATCTCAGCCTTGAACTTGGTGTGCGGCGTAATCGATCCGCCCTTGGCCAGCACCATGCCGCGCTCGACGTCTTCTTTGGCAATACTGCGCAGCAGCAGTCCGGCGTTATCGCCAGCCATGCCTTCGTCCAACTGCTTCTTGAACATTTCCACGCCCGTGACGACAGTCTTGCGCGTCTCGCGGAACCCGACGATCTCAACTTCTTCGCCCACTTTCACCTTACCGCGCTCGATCCTGCCCGTAACCACCGTGCCGCGCCCCTGGATGGAGAAGATATCTTCAATCGGCATCAGAAACGGCTTGTCGATATCGCGTGCCGGCAGCGGAACGTACTTATCCACCGCGGCCATCAGCTCGTCAATCTGCTTTTCCCACTTGGGATCGCCGTTCAGGGCGTTCAAGGCGCGAAAGGCGGATCACCGGAACATCGTCGCCGGGGAACTTGTAGCTCTTCAGCAGTTCGCGGACTTCGAGTTCCACGAGATCGAGCAACTCAGCGTCATCCACGGCATCGCACTTGTTCAATGCCACCACGATGCACGGCACGCCTACCTGGCGGGCCAAAAGCACGTGTTCACGCGTTTGCGGCATCGGGCCGTCCGTAGCTGCTACCACCAGAATCGCGCCATCCATCTGGGCTGCGCCGGTAATCATGTTCTTGATGTAGTCGGCGTGGCCGGGACAATCCACGTGGGCATAGTGCCGGTTCGGCGTCTCGTATTCCACGTGCGCCGTGGCGATGGTGATGCCGCGCTCCCGCTCTTCCGGAGCATTATCAATCGAGGCAAAATCGCGAAACTTGATCTTCGGATTATGCTTCGACAACACCTTGGTGATCGCCGCCGTCAACGTCGTCTTCCCATGATCAATGTGACCAATCGTCCCTACGTTTACGTGCGGTTTGCTGCGATCAAATTTTTCTTTTGCCATTGCCTCTCCTCAAACGCTCATGAAGTTTGCCGAAACTCCAACGCGTCAGTAATAGCGATAAACCTTCTGGTACTTCTGGCGGACTTCCGCATCCACTTTTTCAATCCGCTCGAGATAAAACTCGCGCATCAGCGCCTGGTCTGATACCGTGAGCGCCTCATATAACGCCTTCGCCGTTTTTCCTGAGTTGGCCAGCTCAGCGTCCACCGATTCCAGAATCCCCAGCTCCACAATCTTTTCAAACTCGCGGACGTACACCGTGCTGCTTTGCAGTTTGCTGTAAAACTTATCGACGGCAGTCGTACTGAAGATCCGGTCCAGCGCTGACTTCAGCTGCTCAAAATCTTCAGTCTTCGTAACTGCAATCTGCGCCTGCTGATACATGCTTCGCATTCCTCTGCTTCAAACTTTGGAGCGGGAGACGGGAATCGAACCCGCGACCAACAGCTTGGAAGGCTGTGACTCTACCACTGAGTTACTCCCGCCCTGCTTCGTGCTATTTGTTCTCTCCGCCTTGATCAACTTGCAAAACCTAAATCTGGAGCTGATGACCAGGATTGAACTGGTGACCTCTCCCTTACCAAGGGAGTGCTCTACCAACTGAGCTACATCAGCTCGAAAACTTTTCCTCTGCATCGGCAGAGGTCACCGGGTGACATCTTCCTTTTTGTTGCGGCAAGCCCCTTCACTTCGTTCAGGGTGCCGCAACGTCTTACCAAGGGAGTGCTCTACCAACTGAGCTACATCAGCTCGAAAACTTCACCTCGAACTGAGATCCCTCGCTTCGCTCGGGATTTCGGCTGAAGGCTCCCGCTCGGCTATGCCTCGCTCACGCCTTCAAACCGCCTCAACATCAGCTCGAACCTTCTTCTTCGTCCTGCTCGTCGCGAATCTTCTCAGCCCGAAAGTGCAGTACAGTCCTTGCCGCAAAAACCGCCAACACAATCAAGGTTAAGGACCGGATACCGACATGGCCACTGCCGACAGGCAACGGAACATCTTCCATGGTTACCCATACAAGCAAGCCCAGAACCGCGTAAATCGCGAGTGCCACATAAAAACGCTTGCGCTTCTGCATTTACAACTCGCGCTAAAACAATCTGGTGCACAGGGGAGGATTCGAACCTCCGTAGCTCCGAAGAGCGGCAGATTTACAGTCTGCTACCATTAACCACTCGGTCACCTGTGCGTTAAACCGAGCCGTCGTTTTTCCAAGGACTCCGCAGCAAAGCTGCTGCGCCCTCGCATTCCGCTCGCGCTGAACGGCGCTCACTTCATGCTCACCCGGCTCTTTGCTGGCTCACAAACGGGGCGCTTTTCTCCAGTGGACAAAAGCGATTAAGGAACGCGCGAACATACTTCCGCATCAGTCGTCAAAACCTGACGTTTAGGGAAGTCTTCGAGGGTTTGCCTTCCGGTAGAAAACTACTATGTATGCGCAGTACCTGCTGTGTTCGAAAACGCGTCCAGCTACGCGCTTCGAAAAATCCCGTTTTACTATCTGGAGCTGGCGAAGGGACTTGAACCCCCGACCCTCTGATTACAAATCAGATGCTCTACCAGCTGAGCTACGCCAGCATAAAACTTCCCGTAACCGGGCACAAAGTTAATAAGTTAACACAGCGGTAATCCGCGTGCAACACCACCACTCGCTACCTTGTTAAGGGAGAACGTAACCTGCTTGGTGACCGCTCCAATCAATATTCTAACAAGGATTTTGCCCTTGCAGCCACCACTCAACATAAAAAAGTCACTTAATCTATACTGGTCGCCTCATGTTCCAGCATCGCAAACTGCTGATTTTGGCCATCTTACTAGTTGCCGCCGCGGCGGTTGGATTCGTTCTCTACCATCGCAGCACGCAGGTCCCTGAAGCTGCCCGGCTTCTGCCTGAGGGCGACCTGATCGTCTACGCCAACCTGAAACCGGCCCATTTGTTTGACCTGAATAAATCCGGCTCGGTGCAGCCGCAAGGCGAGTACAAAGACTTCATAGACCACACGGGCATCCAGGTTGAGCGCGATCTTGATGAAGTTGCCATGTCTCGCCGGGATACGCCTGACGGACGTGACGTTGAATCATCGGAAATCCTGATTGGCCATTTTGACCAGGCGCGGCTGCGCGATTATTTGCAGCTCCTCTCTTCCGCCCGCGAGCCTTATCGCAATTACACAATCTATTCCATTTCGCATGAAGGTCACACCGTACGTGTCGCCCTGCTTGACGCCGGCAAAGTTGCGGTAACCAACATGGCTTCTCCGGAACCCATGCATGGCATTATCGATCGTTCATTGAAGCCTTCAACCGGCCCCGTTCTGCTGAGCCATTACGGCGATGTTCCCCTGGGAAGCATGGCCTGGCTTATCGACCGCATTCCCAACAAGCCGGACAACGTTCAGCTTCCCGGTGGCTTCGCCATTACGCTTCCAGCAGAGGCCATCGCCGTTGGATCGCTGCGTTACACCGGATCTCTGCTTCTGCGAGCCGATGTCTTTGCTCAAAGCGAAGCCCAGGCCCGGCAGATTGTGGATTCCGCCAATTCGCACCTTGCGCTGGTGAGAAGCATCGGGCAATTCATAAAGACCAAGGGACCTGACCAGGACATCAAAGCGGCATTTGACAGCCTGCAAGCCACGCAAAAAGAAAATGTGGCGATTTTCACCGCCACAATTCCGCAATCAATTCTCAAAAAGATCTGGTCAGAAGCCCAGTCGCAAGGCGCTATACCTGGTGCGCCCGCGCGCTAGCCTTCAATCACATGGCTCCTGAAGCCACCTGCTGGTTAAAGCTGAATCGCAGGTATTTATGCGGATTAACCGGGGTATTGAAGATGCGGACTTCATAGTGCAGATGCGGACCTGTGCTGCGTCCGCTCTGACCCACATAGCCCACGGAATCGCCGCGGCGGATTAACTGCCCCGAGCTCACCGCAAACCCTGAAAGGTGGCCGTACAGCGTGCTGATTCCATTGCCATGGTCAATCATCACCACGCGGCCGTAGCCATTCATGAAGTCAGAGAAGCGGACGATGCCATCCGCCGGAGCAATAATGCGAGTACCGTAATCGGCCGAAATGTCCACGCCGCGATGGAACGCTCCTTCGCCGCTGAACGGGTCAATGCGCTCGCCAAAAGATCCGGTAAGTCTTCCCTGGACGGGCCAGAGTGTGGGCGCCGCTGCCAGTCGCATCCAATCACGCGTGCTGGTGTCGCGCACATCACCCATGCCGATGCCGACCGAAGCTGCCCCGGTCATGGCCGAATTCCGCAGCGCATAAAACTGCTGCAATGATGCGGAGGCCGGGTCGTCGTCTTCAAAGGCTGGATCAGGCTTGAGCCCGTACAGGGAAGAAACTTCACCTGCCAGGGAGCTGAGGGACTGTGCTTGCAGCTCGTTTTCCTGGGCAATCTGCTCAAGCTGAGAGTACTGTGATTTCAGGGCTTTCTGTTCATCGCGAAGCTGGTTGAAACGCTGCGTCTTCACTACCATCCGGGTATAAGAGCCGAGCATGCCGGTAATCGTGAGCATGCCAATCAACGCGCCAGCCACAAAAACGTACAAGTAATGCATAGGGACGGGGATCTTCAAAAGCTCCCCTTCCGCATTTCTTGCCACCAACATGATGTAAAAACGCTTACGCAAAATGTTTACTCCAGTTAGTGATTTTCCCGATCAAAGCGCCCTGAGCATTGTCCGGCTTAGTGCATCCGGCTGAGTACGCTTTTCCAGGCTCAAATTCTTACACGCCTTCTTGGCTAAAATCCCCTTTGTGCCGCTGTTCGAGATCAGGAGTAGGAGCGGCTAAAGGAATATGAAAGTTGATGAACTTTAACAAGGCCACTCCAGCACTGTCAACGCCCGAACGGCCCGGTTCGGTGACGAAGGTCGGCTGCTCGGAACCGCAATCGAGCCTATTCCGGCAATGGCCTTCCGTTCGTCTTCCGCCTGCTACTTTGATCCCATCGGCAGACCAAATTAGTCCCATGGTCACACGCCTTAAAAACAGCACTGCGGGCTGCTCGTTTCCGGCCTGTATCATGAAGTTGGCAGGCGGCACCATTCGCCTGATTGCCAGTGCAAGTCTATATTTTTGATATAGTTATCATGGACAATGATCACAGAAAGAAGCTTGGTCAAGCATATCCGGCAGGTCGCGGCTGCGTTGCCGAATAGAACTGTGAAAAGGGGCATTGGCGACGATTGCGCCATTCTCCGCCTCAGACCCGGCTTCGAGCTGCTGGTCACCACCGACCTTTGCCTTGAGGACGTGCATTTTCGCCGCATCTGGCACCCCGCCGCCGTGGTGGGGCACCGCTGCCTCACGCGCGGCCTGAGCGATATTGCCGCCATGGGCGGCGAACCGCTGGCTTGCTTTCTTTCTCTCGGGCTTCCAGAGGACCTGCCGCAAGCCTGGGTAAACGGTTTCCTGCGCGGTCTCCTGGCATTGGCGCGGCGCTTTAATGTGCAACTGGCCGGTGGCGACGTTTCGTCTGCCGGCAAAATCACTGCCGATATCGTCGTGACCGGCCAAGTTCCGTCAGGTACGGCCATTCTCCGCTCTGGGGCTAACCCCGGGGATCGCATTTACGTTACCGGTACGCTGGGTGGGTCCGCCGCAGTCCTAAAGCAGCTGCTCGCCGGAACGAAGGTCAAACCAACAAGATCCAGCCCCCATTTTTACCCCAATCCTCGTCTTAAAGTGGGAAGTTGGTTGCAAAAACATGGGCTTGCAACCGCCATGATCGACCTCAGCGACGGCCTTTCAGTCGATTTATCCCATATTTGCGAAGAAAGTGGAGTGGCGGCCATTGTCACCGCAAACAGAATACCTGTCGGCAAGAGCGCCGATCTTGATCTTGCACTGCACGGTGGCGAAGATTACGAACTTCTTTTCACAGCCCGCAAAAGTGCCAAAATTCCTTCCCGGATTGCTGATGTCGCCATCACCGAAATCGGTGAGATAAGGAACCCTCGAGATTACTCGTCAGCAATACAGATTCTGGAGGACAATGGCAAAGTCAGGCCGCTGGTCCAGCGCGGATGGGAGCATTTCAAGAAACAACGATGACCCGTCCGGGGCCGGAACCAAACATTGAGTAACTTTCAACAATCTCGCACGTAGGATGGTTTATGAGCTCTCCAACTGGCCCAACACCGCCACCGCCGCCGATGTACCCAGTCACTTCGTCACCCGTCGCTCCCGAACCCGCTGGCCCAGGGCTTTCTGAGCCGCAACGACTGGTGGATACATTTATCGCGCCCAGCAAAACATTTACAGATATTCGGCGAAACGCGAGCTGGTGGGTGCCGTTCCTACTGATCTCGATTTTCTCAATCGCCTTCTTTGTCACGATTGACAAGAAAGTCGGGTTTGAGCAGGTAGCGCGCAACATGCTGGCGAATAACAAGGCCATCCAGCAGTTGGCCCCGGCGCAGCAGGAACAGGCCTATGCCAGGACGGCCATTGGCCTTAAAGTGGGCGAATACGCTGCGCCAATCTTCGTATTGATTTATGTCCTGATTGTTGCCGCGGTCCTGATGGCAACCTTTAATTTCATGATGGATGCCCAGGTATCTTTCAGTCAGTCAATGGCCATCGTGATGTATGGGTGGCTGCCTGGAATTGTCTCAGCGATCCTCGCAATGTTGGCGCTGGCATTTGGGGATTCCGAAGGGTTTCGGATGGACAATCCCATTGGAACGAATCCAGCTCACTTTCTGGATCCAGCCACCACATCAAAATTTGTTTATGCCATGCTGACTTCGATCGACGTGATATCAATCTGGATGATCGTGTTGATCGGGATGGGCTTTGCTCTCAATGCAAAAAAGAAGATTTCAATGGGCTCGGCGATTGGCGCTGTCGCTGTTTGGTATTTCATCGTCAAACTTTGTGGTGCCGGTTTTGCCGCGATGCGGTGATGACAGGCGGTACAACCTTCAAATTCAACCTTTTAGCTGATGATTTACCCCGGTCAACAGGTTCCTGATCGCCGGCGCGCCAGTGTATGATCTAATTACTAGTTTATACATGGCAGACTTAAGGATCAGGCTAAGGCGCCGACTCAAGGCCGCGCACCGCACTCTTCGCGAACTCAAAATGATCGCGAAGGGTCTCATTTCGACCGATCATCCCATCCAGGTCCACATCATCCCCATGCGGCGCTGCAATCTCGCCTGCGCCTATTGCAATGAATACGACGATTTCTCTGATCCCGTTCCTCTGGAAGAAATGTATCGTCGCGTGGACAAACTGGCAGCGTTAGGTACCACGCTGATTACCATCAGCGGCGGTGAAACCCTGCTCCATCCGCAGCTTGACCAGATCATCTCCCGCATCCGTTCCCACGGCATCATCACCGGCCTGATCACCAACGGCCTTCTTCTGTCTGTGCAACGAATTCAGCAGCTGAACGCCGCCGGTCTCGACCATCTCCAGATTTCCATCGACAACGTGAAGCCCGACGAGGTTTCAAAAAAATCCTTGCAGGTGCTGGACAAAAAGCTGCAATGGCTGCGCGAGTACGCCGAGTTCCACGTAAATATCAATTCCGTGATTGGCGCTGGCGTAAAAGAACAATGGGACGCTGTCGCTATCGGCAAACGCGCCGTTGAACTGGGCTTTACCTCGACGGTCGGAATTATTCATGATGGCACCGGCCAGCTTCGTCCGCTTGACCACGAAGCCCAAAGCGTTTTTGCTGAGATGAAGAAGCTGGGCAAGCACAGTTACGCGCGTTTCAACCTGTTCCAGAACAATATTGCGCAGGGCCGTCCTAACAACTGGCGCTGCCGTGCCGGAGCGCGCTACCTTTACATTTGCGAAAACGGGCTGGTGCATTACTGTTCCCAGCAACGCGGGTATCCTGGTACGCCTCTGGCTGAGTACACCGTCGGGGACGTCCGCCGCGAATTCCTCACGCAGAAATCATGCGCGCCCAACTGCACCATCTCATGCGTGCATCAGACCTCGTTGGTCGACTTCTGGCGCGCGCCGCAGACCCTTGAATCCCACACGACGTTCCGTCCGGCGGTCCATCCGGAACTAGTGCAGATTGACGCTCAGCGCGAAGAAGAATCTGTAATGGGCGACTAGCACTCTCGCTACGGCTTGAATCCCACAGAAGTCCACAGTGCTGCCGGCTGATACATTCTTCCTCCGGCAAATACCATGCTGACTTTGCGAATATCGCTGATATTTTCCAGTGGATTACCGTCTACAACAATCACATCGGCACGTTTGCCGGCTTCAATCGTCCCGGAGTCCTTGTCCATCCCCATCGCGCGGGCTGGGACAAGCGTGGCCGCCTGAATCGCTTCCATCGGCGTGAAACCTGCCTGTACGTAGAGCTCAATCTCGCGATCCAGGCTGAAACCCGGTACCGCCTGGTCTGTTCCGGCAACAATCGGCACGCCTGCCTGATGCAGCAAACGCACCGTGGCCATCAATGCGCGAAAGGTGGCGGCTGCGTGCTCTACCTTCGGCGGGGGCATGCCCATGGTTTCCAATCCTTCTCTCAATTCCGGCGCCACACGCAAAATACCAGGCTCGAAAGCAGAAATCGGGTGGTCCAGAGGATGCGTAATAACCTCCATCAAGGCCAGCGTGGGATCGACAACAATATGGTGCTCCAGCAGCAGCTTGATTACCTTTTTCACATTCGGTGCGTCTGGATCGATGGTCTGCGATTTCGGGTCCACCATCACGCTGGTCAGATATTCGACATGGTTAATCTGGTCCATGCCATCCTCAATTCCCTGAATCGCATTCATGCCAAAAGGGATGTGGCCGGTCACAGTCATTCCAAGCCGATGCGCTTCCGCTGTGACAACTTTCAAAATCTCAGGTTTCACCGAGCTATAGATTTTTATCTGCTGGAAGCCCGGCAGCTTTATATTTCTGCACTTGCTCCCGCGCCTGCACGGGTGTGTCAACGCGAATCACGCCCAGCGCAAACGGCCCGCTTCCATCCACCACGCCTGCCATGACCAGACGCGGCCCAATTCCCTGGCCTCCGGCAATGGCATCACGCGCAGCCACAATAAATTCCCGTTCATTGCCAACATCTCGCGCCGTGGTAACACCGGTGGCAAGATAAATTGGTCCCCACTCCACCTGCTCAAAATGAGCATGCATCTCCCACAGCCCCGGCAACACGCTCTTACCATGCGCATCCACCACTTGCGCGCCTTCCGGAACAGGAGTGCTGGCCGCCGGCCCTGCTGCCGCAATTTTTCCGTCTTTCAGTATCACCACGGCATTTTCGATTGCTGGCTTGCCCGTTCCGTCAATCAGCCTGCCGCCGACTATCGCTGTTACCGATACGGGTTTCGTACTGAAACCGGCTGCCACTTTCGCTAGATTGGCCATGCCATCCCGCGCGGCGCCTGTAACAAAAGCCGCCAGACCATCTTCGAAGCCATTAGCCACGGCTTCAAAATGGTCCATCTCGGCGTCCACGCTTACCAGGGCAACCAAATGGTCTTGGGCGTCCAGCCAAAGCGATTCCATTCCCCAGATCAACCCGCGCACTGAGAGCTTGTGAAGTTGCACCCGGCGGCTCTCGAAGGTGAATGTCTCTATACCTTGGTCCTGGATCTGCACTTCTCCACGCGGAAGCGTCTTCAGTGCCTTCGGACTGCCATGCAAACGCCAATAACGCACCAGCATCATCTGCACGGAGACCGGCGCGTATCCCTGAATATCGAAAAAGTTTTCGCTCGGTGGGATCGTTACCGGTCCCGCACTGCGCCCATGCACCTTGTCGTCAATGGACGAAAACCGCGAGATCTTTCCCTTAATCTGGAAATCTACCGGCGTCAGGTCTTTCTCCATCGTGAGCGTGGTGGTCAGCGGCACCTCGCTCCCGCGATCGGTGAATTTGAATTCAGAGCTCAAAATCAACTCGTTCGAAGACTGAGCCAGCGTGTAAGTCTCATGTCCTATAAGTTGTTCAAATTTGTGCAGATTGAAAGAACCCTGCTCTATGCCGTGCGCACCAGTCTGCGCCCAACCGGACACCCAAATCAGCATTAACAGAGCAAGACAAATCTGCCTGACTGCCTTCACAATTCACTCCTTATAATTACTCTGCTCACTCAGCCAGCGCATACCGCAACGCGGCTCGGGCCAGCGTCCGCGTGGAATCCAGCGCCGGCAGCGGCGATTCATTCTCGTTGACGAGCAAAGGAAGCTCGGTACATCCCAGCACCACAGCATCGCAACCTTGAAGCTTAAGGGATTCAATCACCTGCTCAAAGTAAAACAGCGACTCTGGCGTTTGCACGCCACGCACCAGCTCATCAAAAATAATCGTATTAATCTGTTCCTGCTGTTCCTTCGTCGTCCGCAGATAAGCAACACCCATTTGCTCCAGCTTTTCCGGATACACCGGCCCACTCACCAGAAACTTTGTCCCGGTAATCCCCAGCTTCCTGAAGCCGCGGCGTTTAGCCTCTTTGCCGACCTCTTCCGCAATGTGCAGCCATGGCAATGGCGAGCGCGGCAAGACAAACGGCAGCGCTTCATGGACGGTGTTGTCCGGGCAGATCAGGAAGTCCGCACCGGCGCGTTTCAACGCTTCCGCCGACCGCAGCATCAATTCAGCCACCGGCTGCCAGCCTGCTCCGGCGTCAATCGGCTTCATGTACTCAGCCAGTGAGATGGTATGCATCGTCACTTCAGGGTGCGCATGCTTGCCCATCAGCGGCTCCGCTTCCAGGCAGATCGTCCGATAACAAAGCGCCGCGCCCTCCGCGCTGCAGCCGACAATACCGATGTGCTTCGTCATGCCAGAAAATCAATCTGCTGCATAAAGCGCAGCTTCTTCTCTACTGGGAGGAATGACGCTTCAATGGAGTTGCGCGCCAGCTCTCGCAGATGGTCTTCACTAAAGCTGAATTCCTTCTGCGCGATCTCAAATTCCTTATTGAGGGACGTCTGGAACATCGCTGGATCATCGGTGCTTAGGGTGATCATCAGCCCTTCATCAAAAAACTTCTTTACCGGATGCTCCTGCATCTCCTTGCAGGCGCCCGTGCGCAGATTACTGGTAATACAAATCTCCACTGGCACCTGCTTTTGCGCCATCACTTCCATTAGGTCTGGATCGCTCGCCGCAGACAACCCGTGACCAACACGTTCAGCCCCAATATTAATAGCTCCCCACACCGACTCCGGCCCGGTGGTCTCACCCGCGTGGGCCGTCAAACGCAGCCCGTTGTCCGCGGCCTTCTTGAATAAATCGCGAAATCCTTCCGCTGGTCCACGCGCCTCGTCACCACCAATACCAATGCCGACTACATTGCGCTCACGCAGCCGCGCAGCCAGGTCAAAGACTTCTCCTGCGGCTTCCGGCCCAAAGTGGCGGACGGCATCGAAGATCCACAGCAGTGACACGCCAAAGTCACGCTGGCCGCGTTCGCGTCCTCGCTCCAGTCCTTCAAAGATAGGTTCCACCGGCTGACCTCGCCAGCGAATCACACCCACGCTCACATAGACCTCTGCATGCACCACATTCTGCTGGCGCAGCTTCTGCATCAGCCGGTAGGTCACAAGTTCGTAATCTTCCGGCGAGCGTAGCCGCTCGGTGACTGACTTAAAGGCCATTAGGAAGCCGTTGAAGTCTTTGTAGGAATAAAGGCTGCGAACGTCTTCCTCGCCCAGCACATCGCCGCTGCCGGCAACGTCATAGCGATTGTTTTTCGTAGGCAGAGGCGTGTTGTAACGGCGGCTCAACTCCACCAGCGTAGCTGGATCGACGCTACCTTCCAGGTGCAGATGTAATTCCGCTTTCGGCAACGACTGGATGAACGATTTAGAAGCCATCACCCTTTGCCGGCAGGAACGTTAGCTGGGGCGAACTCGCTGTGACGGCGGCTGTACAACCAGTAAATCACCATGCCGATGGCCAGCCATCCGAAGAAACGCAGCCAGGTAATCACAAGCAAACCAGCCATCAATGACACGCACAAAATCACGGAAATAATTGGGAATACGGGCACCCACGGCACTTTGAATCCTCGTGGGCGTTCCGGTTGCGCTTTGCGCAGAAACAATACCCCCAGTGAAACCAGCACGAAGGCAAAGAGCGTTCCAATATTGGAAAGATCGGCCGCTTCGCCGATGTCCACCAGGCCAGCGGGTATTCCTACCGCAGCACCGGCAATCCATGTGGACCAGTGCGGAGTTTCGAACCGGCAAAGGTCTGAGAAGAGTTTGGGCAACAAGCCATCGCGTGACATGGCAAACCAGATTCTGGTCTGGCCATATTGGAAGACCAGGAGCGAGGAAATCATTCCAGTAAGGGCGCCAATCACAATGACTGCCTGAAAGAAGCGACTTGTCCCCATTTGTTGCAGGGCGTAAGCTACCGGCGCGGCAGCCGCGTCAGCATTGGTTGCGAATATGCTGTACTTCTGCATCCCCAGCAGGACCAATGCAACACCAATGTATAGGACCGTGCAGATGATCAGGGACGCGATGATTCCGAACGGAATATCCTTTTGCGGATTCTTGGCCTCTTCCGCCGCCGTGGAAACCGAATCGAAGCCAATATAAGTAAAGAAGATGATGGCTCCGCCAGAGATGACGCCCGCAAATCCAGACGGCGCAAAGGGATGCCAGTTGGCCGGGTTCACCAGCATTCCGCCGACTACAAGGAAGGTAATGATGGCGCCGATCTTCACCAGCACCATAATGTTGTTGGCGCCCGCAGATTCGCGGATGCCCCAGACAAGAAGAACGGTCAAGATGAACACGATGAGAAACGCCGGAACGTTGAAGTAAGCGCCGGACCAATGCCCACCAGTCCAAACGGGCGTTGACCAGGCCTCCGGTATATGTAGTCCGAACGAAGTGAGCTGTGCCTTCAAATATCCGCCAAAGCCAACTGCCACCGCCACGTTGCTCACGGCGTATTCCAGGATCAGGTCCCAGCCAATAATCCATGCCACAAGCTCGCCCAGCGTCGCATAGGAATACGTGTATGCACTTCCAGCAATCGGAATCATTGACGCCAGTTCGGCATAGCACAATCCAGCGAAACTGCACGCAATGGCTACAAGAAGAAATGAGAGCGCAATTGCAGGTCCGGCAGGCGGACGGCCATGAAGCAGGACTCCGGAAAGGTTCCCATGCCGAAATAGATTCTGGAAAACGTCCAGCACCTGCGCATGTAGTAGAGAAGGCGTCGAATATTCTCCAGCCGCGGCTGTGCCGGTAAGAACGAAAATACCGGAACCGATGATCGCGCCAATTCCCAGAGCGGTAAGCGACCACGGTCCAAGAGACTTCGGCAGGCGGTGGCCCGGCCGTTCTGAGTCCGAGATGAGTTTATCAATGGACTTCTTGGCGAAGAGTTGGCTGGCCAGAAAGGCCTCCTTGAGAACGAGAGACGCGAGTGATGATCCCGAAAAACAGCGATGCGGCGTAGAGGCGCACCCAGGGTGCCACTACGCCGGCACCCATGCTTAGCGCTTGGCCGTTCCGCGAACCATCTTCTTCATCTTGGGCTTTTTGGAGCCGCGCGCGTATTCGCGGGGCTTCTTGGGAGCCTGCTTCTTGCGCGACGTGCGCTTTGTCTTCTTGCGTTCTTCCTTGCTCAGTGCCTTCGTATTTGCCATGTACCTGTCCTAATTAAAGATAAACTGCAAAATCATTACGCTCGCTCCAGGTGCGCGTACTTTTCCACCAGCTTTTTCAATCCGAATCGTGGAAATTGTACCGTAATCTTCGCGTTTTCTCCTTCACCTTCACGCCGATACACCACGCCCTCGCCATATTTCGGGTGCTTCACGCGCTGTCCGGGACGAAAAGAACCGCCGCCGGCCGCCTTCTCCACCGGAATCTGCGGCCGATTAAACTTCTTGCCTCGCGAGGCAAAGAAGTCCGCAATGTTGTCAATGGAATTGTACTTGGGACCAGAGTATCCGCCATTGCGCGGCTTGGCGCTGGCCGGTTGGCTTACGCTCGAAGGCGCGCTCTGGTCTTCGTCTTCATAACTATAGTGGCGCTCGCCGAAATCTGCGTCCTGATAAGAAGTTTTAGGCCGCGCGCGCGAAGCGCCCAGCTCTTCGAACAACTGTGGCGGCACTTCTTCCAGAAATCGTGAAGGCACGGTGGCGTCCGGCATGTCTGTCCCATAGCGGCGGCGATATCGCGCGGTGCTCAAAACCAGATGGTCCATGGCTCTGGTCATGCCCACATAGCAAAGGCGCCGCTCTTCTTCCATCTGGTCTGGATCATTGAAAGCCCGCGAATGCGGAAACAGCCCTTCTTCCATGCCCACCAAAAATACCAGGCCGAACTCCAACCCCTTGGCGGAATGCAGGGTCATGAGCGTGACCGTGCCGCGCGGATCGTATGTGTCCACGTCGCTCACCAGGGCGGCGTGGTCTAGAAATTCCGCCAATGTCTCGCCGCGATCGCGCGAATCCATGGCGGCATTCACCAGTTCGCGCAGGTTATCGATGCGCGCCAGAGAATCCGGCGTGGCCTCTTCTTCCAGTTGCTTGATGTAGCCTGTACGGTCGATCAGAAACTTGAGGATCTCAGGTATCGAAGCTGGGCCGCCCGGTGCGCGGAAGCCCTCCACGGCCTCCGCTCTTGTCGCTGACTCAGCCGTCTCGACTTCGTCCTGGCTTTCTGCCGCTTCAAATTCTTCAGGCTCGTCATTCGCACCAAAGTCAAAACTGATGTTCTCTCCCAATTGTGCCGGCTCGAACGACACATCCGCATCTGCTTCTTCTGCTGGTTCTCTCCGTGTCTCCGTGTCCGGGGCCCCCAACGAGCCCGCTTTTGGCTTGTTGGGGTGGGTATCTCCGTGGTGGGTTTGTGCCGTTTCCGCCAGGCGATCCGCAAATGTACCCAGCAGCATGGCGCGCGCATCTTCAATCAGGTCTTTGAAGCTCTTCAAAGCGATACAGGCCCGCTGCGGCAGCAGCCTGCGCTCAATGGCCTCACTGATAGCTGACCACAATGACATCCCCGTTTCCAGCGACAGCCGTTCCAGCGTTTCTATCGTCGATTTGCCGATGCCGCGTGTCGGCGTGTTGATAACGCGCAGCAACGCAATTGAATCCTGCGGATTGTTGATCAGCTTCAGGTAGCTGATCATGTCCTTGATTTCAGCGCGCTCATAGAAAGAAAAGCCGCCCACTACCTGATAGGGAAGCTGGTAGCGCCGCATGGCTTCTTCAATCAGGCGCGACTGCGAATTCAGCCGGTAGAGTACCGCCACACGCACGTCTTCCACGCCCTCTTCCTTCATTTTCTTCAGATAGCGCGAAATGTAGTCAGCGGCAAACAGCGATTCGTTTTCGCCATCAGGCGCTTCGTAATAGCCGATCTTGCTGCCGCCCTCGCGCGCTGTCCAAAGGGTCTTGCCTTTGCGCTTCAGGTTATTCGAGACGACCGCCGACGCCGCTTCCAGAATCGCCTGCGTGGACCGGTAATTCTGCTCCAGGCGGATAATGCGCGCTTCAGGAAAATCTTTTTCAAATTCCAGAATGTTGCGGATGTCCGCGCCACGCCAGGAATAAATCGACTGATCTTCATCGCCCACCACGCAGACGTTGTGCTGCGGCCCGGCCAGCAACTTGATCAATTCATACTGGGGACGGTTCGTATCCTGGTATTCGTCAATCATCATGTATTGGTAGCGCCGCTGGTAACGCTCGCGCGTGGCGGCCGATGACTTAAGCAGCCGCACCGTTTCCAGCAGCAGGTCATCAAAGTCCAGCGCATTCGATTTGCGCAGCTCCTTGCGATATTCCTCAAAAATATGCGCGACTTTTTCCGTGATGGGGTCGGCAGATTGCAGGTACAACTCCTGCGGATCAAGCATGTGGTTCTTGGCCCACGAGATCCGCGAAAGCACGGCGCTGGGCTTGAGCTGCTTGTCGTCCAGACCGAGCCGGCGCATCACGCCCTTGACCACGGCCTGCTGGTCGGATTCGTCATAGATGGCGAAATCTTTTTTGTAGCCCGCTCCGCCAATTTTCAATTCTTCAATATCTCGCCGCAGGACCCGCACGCAGAAAGAGTGGAACGTGGCGATCATCGGTTTGCGCAACGTGCGGCCGCCCAGCATACTACCCACGCGCTCCGCCATCTCCGCCGACGCTTTGTTTGTAAAAGTTACGGCCAGGATAGAATCCGGTTCAACGCCTTTATTTTCAATCAAATGCACGATGCGATAGGTTATTACACGGGTCTTGCCGCTGCCCGCGCCAGCCAGAATGAGCAGAGGGCCGTCAACGGCTTCCACCGCTTCGCGCTGTTGAGGATTGAGTTTGGCGTTATCGAGGAAGCTCACTGACAAATTCACTGCTTTTAGTATGGCGCGTTTTCACGCAAAAAGAAAAGGATGCTCTTTGAGGACAGGCGGATTCAGATACCTCTCCGACGTTCCTTGTGGGTAATTGTCTTGTTCAATTTTACAGCAGAGAACGTAACGTGCTACGTCCTTTCGTGAGGCTTCTTCACAGCCGATGATTTGTCATACCGCTGCGGCCACCTCGTCAGGCGACCGCATCGGATGAACTTACGGTTTCGGTGTCGGACTGGGCTGCGCTTGTGGCCTTTGCTCTGCAGGTTTGGGTTGCTGCGGACGGTCAGCGGCGGCAGGATTAGTTACTGGAGAAGCCGGAGCTGCGTTGTCGTCATCTTCAAGCGGTGGCGGCGGTGGCAACTCTTTCTCAATCGGCTTGCGCGGGAACATCTGGTCGCGCTGTGCAGCCATATAAACAAAAGACGCAACAATCACTGCCATCTGCTTCAGATCTTCCGGTTGCAGGCGATCGTAAACGTCCATATTGGAGTGGTGCGTGCGTGTGTCATATTCAATCGGGTCTTGAATGAACTGGAACCCCGGGATTCCGGTGGCGTCAAAAGAAAGATGGTCGGTCCCGCCGGTATTGCGCATGGTCAAAGTATCCATGCCAAGGTCATGGAACGGCTTCATCCAAGCTGAAAAGATCGGTTCCACTGCGGCGTTTTCCTGCAAATAGACGCCGCGAATTTTGCCCGTGCCGTTATCCACATTGAAGTAGACAGAAACTTTTGCCTGCTCCGGCTTGATAGACATGGGACCGTTTTCCCGGCGACGGACAGACGGATCGCCCTTCCGGTCGGGATCTTTCGACTCCGGGCGCGAACCGAAATGGTGTGCGACGTACCATTCTGAGCCCAGAAGGCCTTCTTCCTCACCACTCCAAAGACCTATGCGGATGGTACGGCGTGGCTTCAGGTCGAGCGCTTTCAATATACGAACTGCTTCCATCATCACGATTGTTCCAGCGCCATTGTCCGTGGCGCCGGTACCCGCATGCCAGGAATCCAGGTGCGCGCCCAGCATTACGACTTCATCTTTTTTGTCGGTCCCGGGGATCTCGGCAATGGTGTCATTCTGCGTCATCGATTCCGGGCCGTCATAAAAGTTATTTTTTACATTGAGCTCCAGCTCAACGTCTTTCTTGGCGGTCAAGATGCGCGCGATACGCGTCCAGTGCTCAGTGGCCAGCGTAATCTGCGGCGTGCCAACCGTTTGTCCCACTTTGTACGAGCCACCCTGCTGCACAAAAACAGTCCCGCCGCCGATCGCGCCACGGCTGTGATCGATAACAGCCAGAGGTTTCTCTTCGTCAAAAAATTTATTGATCTGCCGCTGCAGCCGGGCACGCTGGGCAAATTCACGGAAGCGGGCATCATTCCGCTCACTGGGAATCTGGTAATTCTCAATATCGGCCAGAGACTTTTCGTTCAGCCGCTCCGAGAGCGGCTCGGCTGATGGCTTTACCTCTGGATCGTCGCCAAAAAGGACAATCTTGCCTGCCAGCTTCCCTTTGTATTTCGCCATGTCCTGCGGGCCGCGAATATTCACGCGTATCACGTTGCCTCGTACCGCACCGTTAGTGCCCGGCGTCCAGGCTTTAGCGTAAGCGATAAATGGCGCCGTATCCGGTGAAACCATGCGCACGTTCACGTACTCATTGGCCCAGCCGCGTCCGAAAGGCTCCCACGGTTCCAGATGAGAGTTAACCAGCCCAAATTCCTTCAGCTTGTCGCGGGTCCATTCATTCGCCTTACGCATATTGGGCGAACCGGTCAGGCGCGCGCCGATCTGGTCCATCAATCCGCTGGCTATTTCCATGATTTTGGAGTTGTGAAAGCCTTCATAACGGATTTTGCTGATCGCTTCCAGATCAACCTTCTCCTGTGCGCTGCAATTCAGCGCTACGGCCAGTGAGAGTACCGCAATAAACGGGATAAGGCGCTTGACGATTGGCATTATTTCTCCTTGATATGGGCCAGAGTGGCGGGCAGAGAAGTCTAAATGCACGGCGTGAAGCGGTCAAACCGCTAATTGGTGAAGATTTGTTTAGCGCCCTAGCGCGCCGGACCCGGGCGGCCCACGCGGATCAATGCGATCGTGAAGCCGCAAACCGCTCCCAGAATCGCAACCGGCACCGCAGCCCTATAGGCCAGCGTCATATCCGGATTAGTGTGGCTTGCCGCCCTCAGCGCCAGCAGCACAAAACAGAGGAATGCCACGGACAAAAAGAAAGTAATCACGCCTGAGGCAAGACCGATGCCGGCACTCAAAAAGAATTTCTTCATAAGGAACCCAAAGCGTCCGATAAATCAGCTGTACGTTAGAATAATAGCGTGAGTCAGGCAGTCAATGCGCAACTCCGCACCGCGCAGGAAGTTATTCGCGATGCGCGAGTCAACCAGGCACCGAACGGTATCTGCTATACCACGTCGGGCGAGGTCATGCTTCCGTCCGACGATCTGGAACGGATCGTAAGCGCGGTGCCGCGGCCAATTGCCGCCTCCCTTGAGCGCAAGGCCTACTACTTTGTGCCTCTGGCCATCAGCGATGGCGATAAAACGCTGGTTGCTGAACGCTTTGACGGGCCTCCACCGGAAGGGGCGATCTGCCATCGCAATATTGATTCCGGCAACTCCCAATGCGTTTTCATCTCCACCCGTTTGCTGGATGAGCGGTTCGCGATTGCATTTGAGTTTTACATCAACGTGGGCCATACGTTCGTAGACAAAGCAGGCATGTCGCCGGAGTTCGCTGAACTGGTGTGGTCGCAGGCGCAGAGCAACATTCGCGGTGAGACCAGCCTTGACGCTCATGAATTTCGCAAGATGGCGCAGGCCAGCGGGTCCGGCCGGGTCGATGAAAAAGCCAAGTCAGACTATCTCGCCGCCGCTTTCTGCGACTCAATTGCCATTTACATGCTCTCGCTCTGTCTGGACGTGGATTATTACGAGTTGCGCGAACGTGACTACCCGCTGCTGGCGCCGTCCGCACTGGCAGAGCGCTTGAAAAAAGTTGCTGCGTTGTTTCCGCCGAACCCAGGTTTCCAGTTCAACATTTTTTACAAGCGCAGAAGTTAGTTGTTCGTCCTCCGCGACCTTTTTGCTAAAGTTCTTCTGAAGGAGCAACATTCCATGGCCGACGATCTTGATCAGCTAATAGAAGCTGCCAAAACTGCGGAATTCACAGCCGACCAAAGAGAGGAGCAACGCCGGAGTTTTGCTTACGGAAACACCAAAATTGAAAATCCCAGAATTACGCGCCAAACCATTGATGAGCAAGCCGCGGAGCTGGAGAGAAGCCCTGAATGAGCGCGGAGGAGGAGCGCCACAGCAAAGCATTTGATGCTGAGCTGATCGCGGACCCCGTCGAAAGAGCAAAGCGCGAAGCGAGAAACGGCCTAAAGCAATATGATCACGTAATTCAAGCAATTGATTATTGGCTCAGCTCGGACCAGCGATTCAAGCTGCGCCCATCTCTCATCCTTCAATTAAACCGCATCGCCCTGGAAGGAATCAGTGCCTATGCAGGCAATTATCGCCCCTCTGATATCAAGATAGAGGGCAGCCGACACCAACCAATTGGCGCGCATCTTGTGCCAGAAAAAGTCGAAGAGCTTTGTGATTACGTAAATGAGCACTGGAACTTGTCTGCCATTCATTTGGCCGCATATGTAATGTGGCGGTTGAATTGGGTCCATCCCTTTGCCGATGGAAATGGCCGGACATCAAGAGCATTGTCTTATCTGATACTTTGCATTCGTTTGGGAGAAAAACTGCCCGGCATACTGACCATCCCTGATCAAATTTCGCGCAACAAGACGCCTTATTATGTTGCTTTGGAATCTGCGGACGACGCCTTTCGAAGCGGGATCCTTGGAGTCGGTGAAATTGAGAAATTGCTGAAGAATTTATTGGCAGCGCAGCTGCTGTCAGTCGTAAAAGCTGCCGGCGAGCCCGGAAAACCGGGGCAGCAATGATCGCACATTTACGTGGCAAGCTCATTTCCAAACACCCGAACCAGGCTATTGTCGAAGCCGGCGGCGTTGGCTATGACGTTGTCATCAGCGTTCCCACTTTCTCCGAATTGCCGGCGGTCAACGTCGAAGTATCTTTCTTCGTCCATACACACGTCCGGGAAGACGCGTTGGCGCTCTTCGGATTCTTGCGCGCCGGAGAGAAACAACTCTTTGAAAGGCTATTGAGCGTCAGTGGGATCGGCCCCAAGTTGGCCATCACCATCCTGAGCGGCATGTCCGCAGACGCCATGGTAGCCGCCATCAAAGGGAACAATGTGGCCTCGCTCACACGCATTCCCGGTATCGGCAAAAAGACGGCGGAGCGCATGGTGCTGGAGCTGCGCGATAAGCTGGATGCGTTCGGCATCCCGGCTGACACCGTAACCGCGGCCTCTCCCGTAGAGGAAGACGTGATCTCAGCTCTGGTCAACCTGGGTTATCAACGTCCCATGGCGGAAAGAGCACTGGCAAAGCTGGGAGATGTTTCCGGGCAAAGTTTCGACGCGCTCTTCCGCAAAGCAATGGCTGCCTTGGCAAAATAAGAACCCGGACAAATCTTACCCATCGAGATCCGGGCAATCCGCATTACACTTGCAAATTGTTTCTAATGCTCTATGCGATCCAAGCTACATCTCGCATGCTTTTTCTTGCTTTTCACACTGTCACTGCTGGCAGCAGGCCAGAAGCAGCAGCAGCAGTATTACATCAAGCCGGGCCAGACCGCCGATCTTGGCGCAGAAGCAAAGCTAAACACTGCCAGGCAAAGCTGCGAGAACTGGGCCATGGCGGCCGGCCTGGAGACCATGCTGCAGCAGCAGAATGTCTCATTGGACCAGAGCTTCTGGGTCATGCGCCTGAATGGCGGAGAGCTTTGTGTCGACGATCCGCCAACTATCGACGCTCTAAAATTGGTGGTGAACCGGGACTTTGTTTTGGATGATGGCCGTCACGTTCGTCTTGAAGTCCGCTTTGAACCCGGGCCTCCCGTGAATGTCGACCCTGTGATTGCCGCCTTGAAGTTGCACCATGTAACGCTGCTGTTCTGGCACGGGCATCCTTATTACTTGATTGGAATGACCTACGACGAGCGCATCGGCCGCGATGGCACACGCTTTTTTGAAGTGAAGGAAATCAGGTTAGCCAATACTTACGCCAAGCTGCCGGGAGTCACGTTTCAAAAGGGAAGAGACGACCCCGCGGAGATTCAGGGGATTATGAGTGTCACGGTTACAACATTGTGACGGCGTCATTTTCCAATACAAAAACTGCTGAAGATCAGGTTCAGGATGTCGTCAGTCGTGGTCTCGCCCGTAATGGCGTCCAGCGGCCGCAGCGCACCGTAAAGATCGAGCATGATCATCTCGTGCGGAATGCTTCGCTTTGCGGCCTGGCACGCAGCCTCAATGCAGGTGAGAGATTCTTCTACCAGCCTTTGGTGGCGGATGTTCGTAAGAAAACCAGTTTCCTGTTCGCCGCGAACAGAGTGGCCGGCAACCTGTTCCAGAATCGCCGCGCGTAATTCTTCAATTCCGGCGCCGGTTACGGCCGAGGTATTGAAGATCGGCAAATCAGCCAGTTGTAACTGGCGATCAGGCGCAAGATCAGATTTATTGGCCACCGCCAATGCGCGGCGCTTGGAGGCGACGGCCAGGAGTTCGCGGTCCTCGGTGGAAACCTCCTGCGTGTTATCGAGCACCACCAGCACTAAATCAGCTTCGCTCAGTGCCTCATACGACTTGCGGATACCAATGCTCTCCGCTTCGTCGGTGGAGTGGCGAATTCCGGCGGTATCGACCAGCTTGATCGGAATTCCTCCAAGAGACACCGTTTCCGTGACCAGATCGCGCGTCGTGCCTGGGGTCGCGGTGACAATGGCGCGCTCGCGCTCGACGAGCCGGTTGAACAGGCTCGACTTTCCAACGTTTGGCCGTCCCACAATGGCCAGCGTCAGGCCTTCATGCACTATTTTTCCATAAGCAAAAGACGCGCGGAGCTGTTCGAGCGGGACCTGTACCTCTTCCAACCGGGAGAGGATTTCAACAGCGGGAAGCACAGAAATATCGTCTTCCGCAAAGTCGATGCCCGCTTCCATCACCGCCACCAATTCAACCAGCTTTCGCTTGATCGGCTGAAGCGTCCGTGAGAGTGAACCTTCCAGCTGTTGCGCCGCGACTTTGGCCTGATACAGCGTTTGCGATTCAATAAGATCGCGGACAGCTTCAGCCTGCGTGAGATCGATGCGGCCATTCAGGAAGGCCCGCATAGTGAATTCGCCGGGTTCAGCCAGGCGCGCACCGCGTGCCGTGGCCATTTCGACGATGTGTCGCAAAACAACGGGCGAACCGTGGGCAGAAATCTCTACTACGTCGTCGGCGGTGTAAGAGTGGGGCTTGGCAAAAAACGTAACCACCGCTTCGTCGATGCGTTCTTCTGTGGCGGGCTCAACCACTTCGCCAAAAACGGCGTGGCCTGCTGCAAGCTCATGCTTCAATCGCAGCATGGCGCAGGCAATAGCACGGGCTTCCGGGCCGGCAAGGCGAACCACGCCAATACCGCCGCGACCCGGCGGCGTGGCAATTGCGACGATGGTGTCGTCGAGATTCATACAGCAGCAATTAGCAATTAGCAGCTAGCAATTAGCCTGAGAGTTCATGCTAACGACGTCTATGCCAGCCGTTGGCGACATTTTTTGCTCCAGCTGTGCCAATTGCTATTTGCCAGTTGTTAATTGCTACCTTTCCGCTCCAGCCGGGCAAAATGGTCTTCAAGGCGCTCGTAAATGCGGTCCACCTTGCGGTGAAGATGCGCAACTTCCAGCTCGGCCTTCAGGTTTACTTCGTAGTCCAGGTCGGACTTCAAACGATCCTTTGACGACAAACGATTCTGCGACATCATGATCACGGGCGCCTGCACGGAAGCGATCATCGATAGAAATAAATTCAGCAGAATATACGGATACGGATCAAAGTGATCTCTGAGCAGTGCCGTGGAATTAAGAATGACCCAAATACCCAGGATTACTCCAAAAATGATGATAAAGGTCCATGAACCGCCGAAAGACGCTACCTTGTCCGCGATGCGTTGACCAAACGTCAGCCTTTCTTCCTCTTCCAGGTTAGGGTTGCGGGAAACCTGGGTGCGGAGAAGCTCGTCGGTGGCGCGCAAGCGGCGACCCACGGCGGTCAGCAAGTCCATGGCGGCGTGGGGATGCTTATCGATAAAATCAATCAACCGGTCGCGATGCATGACCAGCATCTGCGTTTCTTCCCGCGCCATCGCGGTGGCTGTTCGGGCGCCACCATCCAGAAAAGAAAGCTCGCCGATGACGTCGCCGGTCTCGTTCTCCGAAAGGACAATCTTCTGCCCGTCCGTGCTCTCAATGAAGAGCTCCACGCGGCCGGTGCGGAGGATAAAGATTTCACCTCCGGCATCACCGTAGTGAAAGATGGTTTGCCCTTCTTTGAAGTCACGGCAATCCATCATCTGGGCCAGGGCTTCACGCTCTTCGTCGTCGAGCAATCCGAAGATTGGAACTTCGCCGATCATGGTTACGGTTGTAGACATGAGGTTTTATTTCCTGTCACTTGGCTTTCAAAACCGGTCTTCGTACGCTTCTGTGAGCTCCCGCACATTTTGTCGGGCGTGCTTGATGAGCTCACGCTCATCATAGCCGAAGGCAGTTTAATCGAGGATGAAAGATTGTTATCGGCGAGAAGACCGCGCCGGCTTGTAATCTTTGGGGTAGAGAACCACGTACCGGCGGCCGCCCTCACCTTCACTTTCAGTGACAAGCGAAGCATGGTCGCGGAAGGCCAGGTGAATCAAGCGGCGCTCGCGAGACGACATGGGAGCAAAAGAATAGGGCACGCCGCTTTGCAGCACCCGTTCTGAGGCTACCTGGGCAGCCAGCTTGAGCTCCTGCTGGCGTGCGGCACGGTAACCCCTGCAGTCAAAGCTAACCTTGTCATGATCCTCAGCATGGAGATGGAGCGACTCATGGGTCAGGATCTCAAGCGAGCGCAACACTTCTCCGCCGCGTTCCAAAAGCAGCTGGCTATCCGGACCGGCCAGTTCCACCAGGATATCCGGCGTTTCCATTTCCTGGGCAATCGGAGGATTGACGGTGATCCGGTATTTGAGTTTGAACGCACCTGAAGCGATTACGTTCTTCAGAAATGCGTCGATCTTCTTTGCCGTTGCGACCTTGTCCTGCAGCATCTGTCGTTCAAACTCCCCGGCCAATTTTACAGCTTTACGCCTCTAACGCTTGCGTGCATTACGTTTTTCAATGGTTTTCCGTACCTGCTGGCCCAGCTCAGAGCGGTTGATCACCGTCTGTTGCGCCCAGCCCAGCAGGGTGCTCAGCGCCAGATAGATAGAAAGTCCCGCCGGCATACCCCAGCTGAAGGCTCCAAACATCAATGGCCCCATAAAGGCCATGATCTTCTGCTGTGCGGGATCCATGCCGCCCTGGGGCGCGCTCTTCTGCTGCACGAACATGGCTATGATGATGATGATCGGCAGCACATGCCAGGGGTCCGGCATGGAAAGATCATGTATCCAGAGCCAGTTTGCCTGTCGCAACTCAATCGCATTGTTCAGCATGGAGTAAAAGGCAAACAGGAACGGCATCTGCAGCAGCAATGGAAAACAGCCGCCTACCGGGTTGACGCCTTCTTTCTTGTATAGCGCCTGCATTTCCTTCTGCATGTCCGCGCGTCGCGGATCGGTAAGGCTGTAGCGCTTGTACTTTTCCTGGATCGATTTCATCTGCGGCTGAATTCTCTGCATGCGCAGTGACGACTTCATGCTGGAAATGCGCAACGGCAGCAGCGCCATGGTAATCACCAGGGTGAGGAACGCGATGGCCCAGCCCCAGTTGTTAATCCAATGTTCGTACGTCCATTTCAGCCAGAGGAATAGCGGCCGGGCAATAAAGCTGAAGGTTCCAAAATCATAGATACCGCGCAGATCTGGCCCGCCAGGATGACTCTGAATGCTTTCCAACAGGTCCACTGCTTTGGCCCCAGCGAATATGCGAATACGTGTGGGACCCGCGGTATTACCAAAAGCCAGACCAACAACGTTGGCCCTGTCCTTTCCTTCATTAGGCTTGTCAGGATTCTTCGGCACTTCGGCCGGAGAGTTCAGAGTCACCAACGTCGCGTCTTTCGGGTTGTCTGGCAGAAAAGCCACGGCAAAATATTGGTCCGCAGTCGCTGCCCAGTCCAACGGACCGGGTACTGTATCACCGCCGACGATCCACTTCTTGCTCTTAAGCAGCCCTCCAGAGGTTGGGTCCTTGCGCTCAAGCGTACCGCCTTGCTGATAATCAATTTTGCTCTTGGTATAGGAGACAGGGGCCATCTGGTCACCCAGGCCGCTAGGCCACTGGGGGAAGGCCGGGATTCTCTGACCATTGCGCAGCACTTCAGTCTCAACGCTCAGGAGATTGTCTTTGTCCGGACGAAAGGTCTTGCGTGCGATAACGTCGCCGTCTGAGAACTCATAGGTCAGCGCGCCCGAGGTGGTATCGCTCGTGGCGCCGTCGGCATAAAGAGACTCATTCAGCTTTTTCTCCAGGTCCTTGTCATAAGTAAAAAATGAAAGGGGATTTCCCAGTTGTCCAGCAACGGTCGGGTTGACTAGATCAAACGGCTTGCCTGCATCATCTTTGAATTTTTTGAGGATCCACGATTTCACGCTTGCGCCACGGTTCGTGAAGGTGATGCGATAAACATCAGTTTCCAGAATGGATTCGGTCTCGGTTGCTGCCGTCTTCACGGGGACTTTCACCGCAGTGCCCGGAGATTTGGGCGGAACCGGCGTGGAAGATGCGGCCGGCACAGCCACAGGACCTGGTTTCTGTTCGGCCTGTTGAGTATGCGGCGCTTGTTGCTGCCCCTGATCTGGCGGAGTCTTGGGCTTGGGCATGAAGTACTGCATCACGCCAAGCACCACGAATACAGCTACCAGGGCCAGGAGCATTCGCTTATCTGAGCCCGGTTCGTTCTGCGGATTGCGATATTCAGTCAATGATCTTTTTTTCCTGTCGCTTCGCTCCAAACCGCTGGAGCATCTCTAAATCAAGAATAGTCTGTCGTGCGCTTGTAGCACGCGGCTCGGCACGCTCGGGCCTCGGGCGTTTGTTCAATAGATCTATCGCTTCGCTCCGAACGGCCGAAGCATCTCTATCAAATATAGTCTGTTGTGCGCCAGTGGCACGCCATTCGGCAAGCTTAGGCCCTTCGCCGCTTCCAATGAATCTGGCGCTTCGCATTAACCCGCTCAGCGATTCTTCTTGCTTGCTAAGTATTTCTGCCCTGCACCAAGCTGCTCGTCGGCCACAAGCCGCTCGCCTTTCTTTTCTGGTACGGGGTCATAGCCCCCGCGCGCGAAAGGATTGCAGCGCATTAGCCGCCACAGGCCCAGCGCCGATCCGTGAAGCAGTCCATGCTTAGCCACTGCTTCTGCTGTGTATTCCGAGCAACTCGGAACGAAGCGGCAGGCAACCGGCAGGAAAGGAGAGATGGCGCCTTTGTAAAACCGCAGGCAAATCGCGGCGACATTTTTCATCGTCCACGGCCTCGCTGCACGGCGGCAAAAACTTGCATAATCTCTGCATCCAGTTGGGCGAACTTCAAGGTCAAGACGCTCTTGCGTGGATGTAACACCAGATCGAGCGGCCGAGTCAGTTCGCTTAAGTGTTTCCGCACCGCCGAGCGCATGCGCCGCCGAATGCGATTACGATCCACGGCTCCGCCCAGAACCTTCCCAACGGTAAAGCCCACGCGGGGGCTTGCGGCGTTCTCGCGGTAAAAAGCCGTCATGTTCCCGGAAAAGTGTTTCCTGCCCTGCTTGTAAACCACCTGAAAGTCAGCATGCTTCAATAATCGCGCATCCCTGGGGAAGCCTTGTGACGCTATTTTTGAAGTTGCATTCACGGCTGGTCTGGCAGGAAGAATGGACATTTGCAGGAAAAACTATTCCCGGAAGCCAGGCTTCACGGAAACACGCTTGCGTCCTTTAGCGCGGCGACGGGACAGTACGGCCCTTCCGCTCTTTGTTTTCATTCGCGTGCGAAAACCGTGCACCTTGGAACGGCGACGCCGGTTAGGTTGAAAAGTGCGCTTGGGCATTGACTTGTGGAACTCCTACTCAGGATTGTTTGCGCGGGGCAAATGACAAGTATAAAGGAATGTGGGCCTTTCGTGCCACTTTGAGGTATGAAGAGAGCAGAGAGCACCAACCCGGAGTTTTTTGATGCTAACCGCCTTTTCGCGGGCAGATGGAGGTCGGTCTTATTGCAGGCTGGTTATTTGATTTTGTTTTTAGAGGCCAAACCTCTCTGTTCCAATTCACGACGGACAATTTCTCATGTTGCACGCGACAGGAATAGCGCTATCGATAAGCAGACGCAACGACAGAATTGAATGTTGCACCACGCTCGCGGCAATTACAAAGTAACCGTTTGATGAAAGTACGAGCGGAGTTTTTAGAAAAAATAGAGACGCTAAAAAAAAGTCGCGTGTATGCATTTCCAGCGGCTGTAGTTCGTGCTAGTATGCCCACCAGTCGAAAAAAAATTGTTGCACAACGCAGTGTTCAATACTCTGCGTCGCTCTTGCAGAGTAAGATTGATATCTCCGAGTTCAACCACGGGCCCCTGGCCGGCTCGCAACATAGGAAACATCCCAAGAATGTCATTACCCGCTGCGACCGTTACCGCAACTGCAAATCCGTGGCTTCGTATACTCGGAGCGCTGGAAAAAAAGATCACACGGCATTCCTATGACACGTGGCTCAAGCCGACACGTTTCAGCCATATCAATGGCAACATCATTTTTGTCCGTGTACCCAACCCGGAATTTCGCCAGTTGGGAGAAAAATTCGGAGACCTGATCCAGGAAGCCATGGATACGCTGGCGCCTGAATACCAGGATGTGAAGTTTGTTACCGCGGAAGAAGATCCCACGGTGCCTCCAGTCCGTGCCGATGGCGGGTTTGCTCCGGTTTCAGCCAGCGGCACATCTGCGCCATCCTCATCGAGGCAGCAACGTTTCGACTGGGACTCCGCGGCACAGCTCAGCCCCAAGTACACGTTTGGGGCGTTTGTCATCGGCGCGGGAAACCAATTTGCTCACGCAGCGTCCCAGGCCGTGGCTGAACGTCCTTCCAAGGCCTACAATCCGCTCTTTCTATACGGCGGTGTTGGCATGGGTAAAACACACCTGATGCAGGCCATTGGGCATGAAGTAAAGCGGCGGCAGCCACAGGCCTCCATCTGCTACATCTCGAGTGAAAAATTCACCAACGAGATGATCAACTCCTTGCGCTATGACAAGATGATCAGTTTCCGCGATAAGTTCCGCAACGTGGACGTGCTGCTGATCGACGATATCCAGTTTCTGGCCCAGAAAGAGCGCACCCAGGAAGAATTCTTTCATACGTTCAATGCGCTGCATGAGTCGATGAAGCAAATCGTGATTGCCAGCGATCGTCCCCCAAAAGAGTTGCCGGAAATCGAAGACCGGCTGCGTTCTCGTTTTGAATGGGGCCTGATTGCAGACATTCAGCCGCCGGACCTGGAAACAAAAGTTGCCATCCTCCAGAAGAAGGCTGAGTCGGAGCGCGTAGTCCTTTCCACTGACTTGGCTTTGTATATTGCTTCCAACGTCCGCACGAATGTGCGCGAACTGGAAGGCGCATTAATCCGGTTGATTGCCTACTGCTCGCTGACTGGGGCAGAAATCAGCTTGATCACGGCGCAGCAGGTGTTGAAAAACTTCATCGACTCGCAGGCGCGCAAGATCACGATTGATGCTATCCAGAAAGCGGTGGCCGAGCAGTTTGGTCTGCGCGTGATTGAGATTAAAGCCAAGAGCAACTCCCGCGCCATCGTGTTTCCGCGGCAGATTGCCATGTATCTGGCCAAGCAGATGACCGAAGCATCTTTGCCGGAAATCGGCCGGCAGTTTGGCGGCAAACACCACACTACGGTGATGCATTCGATCGATAAGATTGAGGAGCAGCGGCAGGCAGACAAGGACCTGAACCGGCTCCTGAACAAACTAACGGAAACGCTGAATAGTTGAGGGCCTGCGGTAGAGCGGCAAGAAACCGGTAGGGATGAAAGTGGCGAACGCGGAAAGTCTCACCAATCAGCGGAATCGCGCAAGAAGCTGTAAACTAAACGGTTGCGCGGAGACTCCAACTATTGCTGGGTGGGTTGGCAAAAAATTATTACTGAAGTCAAGTTGGTTTCAATAACTCTAGGGGGCCACTAAATATGCCTTCCTCCGCGGGCACTGAGGCGGGAGCTACGATGGAAATTAGCGTCAGCAAGAACGATCTATTGAAGGAACTGACCGCAACCCAGGGCGTGGTGGAACGCAAAACCACGATCCCGATTCTCTCCAACTTCCTGTTTGAAGCGGGCGGAGACAAGCTGTCAATTACAGCAACTGATCTGGATCTCAGCCTGCGCACATCGTGTCCGGCAAAAGTAAAAAAAGAAGGCTCGTGCACCATTCCGGCGCGCAAGCTGTATGACTATGTGAAACTGCTGGCGGATGGCGAGATCAGCATTAAGCTGTTGGAAAATCACTGGGTACAGATCCGCAGCGGGCGATCGAATACCAAGATGGTTGGCATGGCCCGGGCTAACTTTCCCGCGCTGCCGCTGTTCCCGGCGGAATCAGCGCTTCAACTTCCCGCCCCGGTGTTGCGCCAGTTGATTGCCAAGACAATCTTCTCGATTTCCAATGAGGAATCGCGCTACACCTTGAATGGCGCTCTCCTGGTGCTCAAGCCGGAATCGCTGACGATGGTCGCCACCGATGGACATCGCCTGGCTCACATTGAACACGGCGGCACCAAGCTGCCTGTCAGCGGAGAGTTAAAGGTCCTGGTGCCTAAAAAGGCCATGGCTGAGCTGAGCACCCTGCTGAACAGCACTGACGCCCAGGTTGTAGAGTTCGCCAAGGACGAGTCGACGCTCTTTTTCCGCATTGGCGGCAGATTGTTGACCTCGCGCCAGCTGACAGGTCAATTCCCCAACTATGAAGCCGTGCTGCCCCGGGACAATAACAAATTTGTGACTGTGCACTGTGACGAGCTTTCCGCGGCAATTCAACGCGTGGCCCAGTTCGCCGACGAGCGCTCCAATGCTATACGGATGCGGGTAGAGAAAAATGAATTGAAAGTATCTTCTTCCAACACCGAGACGGGCGAGTCCGAAGATTCAATCGAGGTAGCCTACACCGGTGATGCCATGGTGATCGGATTCAATTCGCAGTATCTGCTGGAATTTCTGAAGGTGGTGGGCTCAGGCGACGTTCGTTTCGAATTCAAAGATGCCCAGACAGCCGGGCAACTGCGCCCGGATGAAGCTGCGGACAGCGAATATCGTTATCGCTACATCGTGATGCCGATGCGAATTTGAACCCAGAGCAAAATCACGGAAAATGAAACAGGCCGGACGATATTTGTCCGGCCTGAAGTTTCTGGACCTCAACTGCTACTGGATTATTTTGCGAGCAAGGACACGCTCAACGGTCTGTTCCACGCCTGGCAGAAAGGAATTCATGCCGACCGAGGAAAGGGCCATATCTCCGTGCCGGTAGCTGATTAAAGCATCGTTCCAACGCTGAATAATAAGGCGGGAAGGTGAGCTTGCGGCTGTGGTCGGAGCAGTTTCTTTCGCTGCGAACCGGAAAGCCCAGAAGGCGAGTATGCCAGTAAATACGATGCCGTTCAGCAGTCCCAGTTCAGTACCCCATACAGGGAACCGGCCCTCGGCATATGAAACTCCCAGATCCATGGCGGCAGTAATGCCAAGCCCCAGCGCAACGCCCATACCAGGGCTCCGCCAAGAGAAGCTGAGCCTCTTCTCAAACACAATCAGGAGAAGCATCAGGCCGCACTGCATAAGGTGAACGCAACGATCACAGAGGCCTACAGCAATCACGATCTTGCTGGTGTGTGCTCCACTCGTTACCAGGGCGGTCAAGAGGCCAGCGATAAACAGAAAGCCGGCTGCCCAAAAGAAGAGCATCTTGCCAAGATCAAGCACTGCGGAAAATGGCTTCAAGATATCGACAAAAACTTCATATTGCACTGCGAAACCCACCATCATCAGGATGGTGCTGCTGGTCCAGTAAATGTAGAAGTACTGTGGGCCAGCGAAGAGCAATGCCGCCAATCCAATCACAACCGCAAGGGCATTGATGCCAACATAGGCGAAAAACAAAGGGTAGGCCGACCGCAGTTTGCGTCTGACCATGACTAACATCAGGGCGCCCATAACCAAAACGCTGATGAGGGCAAGAACGAGTTGGAAGATTGACATTGGCATACAGAACCGTGCCTCCAGAGATGCGGAAGCATACTACTCCCTTCACGCTGGGAGCAAGCGCGGCGCAGACACCAAAGTACAATTTACCAGTTAAGCATTACAGCTGTGGATCTTAATAACCTTGCACACTGCTTAAACCATTTGTTTTCAGTGTGATAAATCTACGATCTGTTTACTATTAGGTTATCTTGCCGCGGGCGGTTGAGGTGTCGGCAATGTCGGTATGTGCTGCGTTGTTGAACCCGCCGCAAAACCTGCGTAGCCGCCGACCAACATCAGGGCAATAAGGGATGAACGAAGAAGCGCTTTCATTGGGGAATCTCTCCTGTTTTTTCTTTTTCGATCTTTTGTTCTTTTGTGTTCTTTATGTTCTTGGTGGTGCGTTTCAGGTGCCCTGAAACGCGGGATGAGTATACCTTTCACCCCTAATTTTTCAACGATTTATTAGTACTATCTGATTAAAGAAAACCAGCCCATTCGGTTTATGCCATCGGCCACTGACTCCAGCCACCCGAGTTACTAACGGGAGTGACCCAAAGTACCTTGTAACCTATTGACTTTAGGTAACTTGGCATATGGGATATCGGCAATCGATAGATGAGGAGTTTTCCGGCCAGCTGTCGATGGAACTCGGGCGGGGAATCAAAATAGGCAACAGACACCCCGAAATTCTTAGAATTTCTAAAAAATCCCTAATGTCTTCGACCCGCCCGGCAAAACCGGAAAATCGCGTCGTGAAGAAATATCGTGTGCCGCGATGGGCTTCCAGACCCTTGAAATCGAAGCCTGTTTTCGACTGTAATTTTGAGGCCGTAACGCGCTGCAGATCAACTCTGGCTATGGTACAATTGTGACTGACTCGCATATCCACTAAAGCATTGAATTTAAGTAACTTGAGTGTTCTTCAGGCCGAGTCGCCGGAGGCCTGAAAAGCAACTGCGATTGCGTCGGCAAGTCAGGAGTTTCCAAGTTGTCTACCCGTGAATCTGGAACTGCAACAGCAAAACACATGGCAGAACAAAACAAAAGCAAAAAGACCAACGGAAACGGCAATTACACCGCAGACGACATAAAAGTGCTTGAAGGCATGGAGGCAGTGCGCCTTCGCCCAGCCATGTACATCGGCTCCAACGGTGAGATGGGTCTTCACCATCTCGTGTATGAAGTCGTAGATAACTCCGTCGATGAAGCGCTGGCGGGATATGCCACACAGATCGACGTGACGATTCACATCGACAACTCCATCACCGTGGTCGATGACGGGCGCGGAATTCCTGTGGACGACATGGTGATCGATGGAGAAAAAGTCCCTGCTGCGCAGGTGGTGCTCACTAAGCTGCACGCCGGAGGAAAGTTCGACAACTCCAACTATAAAGTTTCTGGTGGACTTCACGGTGTCGGCGTTTCCTGCGTGAACGCCCTGAGCCACCAATTTGATCTTGAAATCTGGCGCGACGGTCACGTGTGGGAACAGGGCTATTCCAAGGGCGATCCGCAGACCAAGCTGAAGAAAACCGGCACCACCAAAAAGCGCGGAACCAAAATCCATTTTCTTCCCGACAAAGAAATTTTCACTGCGACTGAGTACAACTTTGACACGCTGGCCCAGCGTTTGCGCGAACTTGCCTTTCTGAACAAAGGTCTGGAGATCACACTAACTGACGAGCGCCTGACCGATCCGAAGACGGGCGAAGCCAAAAAGCTGGATTTTAAATACTCCGGCGGGATCGCGGAGTTCATCAAGCACCTGAACCGCGGCAAAACCGTATTGCACGATAAGCCAATCTATATGGAAGCGGAGCGCGACGGAGTGCAGATGGAAATCGCGCTGCAGTACAACGATGGTTATTCAGAAACGGTTTTCAGCTTTGCCAACAACATCAATACCGTTGATGGTGGTTCCCATCTTTCCGGTTTCCGCACTTCGCTTACGCGCACGGTCAACTATGCGGGCCAGCAGCTTGGTCTTTTTAAAGACGTAAAAGAAAATCTTACAGGTGACGATGTTCGCGAAGGACTTGTGGCAGTTGTGAGCGTGAAGCTTCCGCAACCACAGTTTGAAGGACAGACCAAGGGCAAGCTGAACTCTGACATTGCAGGCATTGTGCAGGCATTTCTGAATGAGCGTCTGGGCGCCTTCTTCGAACAGAACCCTCCCGTAGCGCGCAAGATCATCAATAAGGCGATTGAAGCCGCGCGGGCAAGAGAAGCTGCACGCAAAGCACGCGACCTCACGCGTCGCAAAGGCGCGCTGGATGGCGGCGGGCTGCCAGGCAAGCTGGCCGACTGCTCCGAGCGCGATCCTAGCCGCTGCGAGCTGTTCCTGGTCGAGGGTGAGTCCGCAGGCGGGACGGCCAAGCAGGGTCGCGACCGCCGGTTTCAGGCTATCCTGCCGCTGAAGGGCAAGATCCTGAACGTGGAGAAAGCTCGCTATGACAAGATGCTGGGCCACGAAGAAATTCGCGCCATGATCACGGCGCTGGGGGCTGGCATCGGCAAAGACGATTTTGACCCAACAAAATTGCGCTACGCCAAAATCATTCTGATGACGGACGCCGATGTGGACGGTTCGCACATCCGCACATTGCTGCTCACATTTTTCTTCCGTCACATGAATGAGTTGATTAAGCGTGGCAATGTTTACATTGCGCAGCCGCCTTTGTACGGAATTAAAAAAGGAAAGACACAGCAGTACATCAAGGACGATCGCGAGTTTGTACGCGTGATGGTGCGGCGGGCAGCTGAAGGCATGACGGTCCGCTATGGTGAGGGTGCGGCCAAGCTGGAAGGCGCGGCTCTGGCCAAATTCATGACCACGCTCAACGAGTATCTGGTCTACTTTGATAAGGTCGACAAGCGCATACGCAACGAACGCATCACCGAGTGGCTGCCACGGCTTGGCATCTCACAGCGCACCGACTTTGAAGGGGACAAGAAAAACCCGCCGAAGAAAATTGAAAAACTGGAAAAAGAAATCAACAAGCTGGCCAAAGACTCCCAACTCAAGCAGGTCGAGAGCTATTTTGACGAAGAGCACAATCTCTGGGGCGTGAAGTTCACTGACTCTCAGGGTGCGGAGCGCCAGATCAACTGGGCTCTGGCTTCCACGCCGGAATACCGCCAGATGACGGCAAAGTTCAAGCAAATTGAAACATACATGGAACCGCCGTTCGTTGTAGAGGTTGCTGGCAAGGCCACGGAAGACGCTGCGGCCGACCTGAGCGACGCGGAACGCGAGGACCTGGAAAAAGCGGCCAAGAAATCGTCCAAGACCACCATCCGCAGGACCAAGATTGAGGCTGAACGCGTGGAGAAGAATTCAGCGCGCGAACTGTTTGATTATGTCCTCTCAGAAGGGAAAAAAGAGTACAGCGTGCAGCGTTATAAAGGGCTGGGAGAGATGAGTTCAGAACAGCTCTGGCAGACAACCATGGACCCGGAACGACGCACCCTGCTTTCCGTGCGTGCTGAAGACATTGAAGCCTGCGAAGTGATCTTCACCACTCTGATGGGCGAGGACGTGGAAGCCCGCAGAAAGTTCATTGAAGAGAACGCGCTGGACGTGAAGAATTTAGACATTTAGTTTTGTCGCTTCGCTCCCAAACCGCTCTACTTTCGTTACGAATTGGCTTTCTTCTGCACCTGACACAGCGGCCGGATCCTCAATTTGCTGAAGATCCTCGTAGATAAACGCCGATTTAAAAAAGCGGCTACCAGGCATAAATGTCCGATATTGAATCGATGGGCTTACCGGTCGCGAAATCCAGTCTCCACTAATATTTTCGCCCTTCGGTAATCACAAGCACTGGCTCGCGCCGCTTACGGTAAAGAAGCAGGAAAACAACCGTCATCAGCACCCACAGAACCAGCGTGACCACGCTGCCTTCAGGGCCAACGCTTCCGCCGGTGAGCCAATCGGGCCCATGGGCCAGGTGAGGATTAAAAAGATGTCCGGGAACCTGAAGGCCGCTGTCATTCACTCCAAAGAAAAATGACTGTCCCCAATCCCAGCCGGCATGAGCTCCGACCGCAAGCCAGAGATTGCCGGTACGCCAAAGCGTGGCGGCTGCGAAAAGAGCGAAGACGCCAGCAGCGATGATGCCAACGCGTGTCTCACCGCCATTGCCCATGTGGACCCAGGCAAACAAAATAGCCTGGATAATAGCCGCGGGCCAGAAGCCGATTCCATCCGACAGAGTGAAAAGAAAATAGCCGCGGAAGGCGTACTCTTCAAAAAATCCCACCATCAGAAAGAAAAACAACCACAGAACACCCCAACCTAATATCTGGGAGCTTAGAGGGCTGACGTTACCAAAATAAAAGACATGCAGCGCTCTGAGAATTGAGAGCAGGAGAGCGAGTGGCAGAAAACCCCAGATGAAATATCCTCGGATAAATTCTGGAAACGCTGGCCTTTGCAGCGGCAGGCCGTAAGCGCCCAGCTTGCGACGTTCAATCTTGCTCATTACCCAGGCCAGAAACAGCAGGACAAGAAACAAAACGAACTCAACCGCGGCTTGCACGATCGTGCGTGTGAATTCTGAGGATGGTACGCGTGCTGGTGTACCGGCACTGAGAAGCTTCGCAATCAGTCCAGCGCCTTCCGTCAAGATCCAGATCATGCTGATATAAATCAGCAGTCGCCAGCCGGCCCGCAGACCGCGATCATTATAGAAAATTGTTGTCAGCTTGCGCGGTGAGGTGCTGGCTGAAAATTCCTGCGCCATGATGCTCCCTGCATGAAAGAACAGAGAACTCTACCAGAAATCGCTGGAGTGATGGGGACATGAGAAGTTCGATCCAACGATCCGCTGACCGTTCGCCGCGGGTGCATGATACAACTGTGAATTCATGATCCAGGTGGTAAGAGAATTCAGGGTCGGCAGGCCGCAGGTATTTGCCGGGCTCATGCTGTTGGCATTCACGGCGCAATGCCTTTGGACCGCCAATGCGCGCAAACTTTCTGACCTGGAATATCGTTACATTGCCGCCGGGCTGACTGGTCGCGCAGAAAAAATTGCGAACCCTTCTCCTTTCACCGGATTGGTTGCAGCTCTACCCGTCCGATTCATCTCAGTGGCAAGAAAAATCGCCACACCGGCGCTAAGCGCCGCGCTTGCTGTGCCGCGTCCATGGCTGCTGCGGCTGCCATTTATCATTTTTGGCTTGTGGCTGGGAGCGGCGCTGTGGTGGGTGGCGCGACGCTTGTTTGACGACGAAGGCGGATACGTCGCGCTGGCCCTGTACTGCACGTCGCCGGCGATGATTAGCGTCAGCAGCAATATTGGCCCTGAAATCATCCTGGCCTGGAGCGCCATGGGGCTGATCTACACCGCAATTGGAGTGGCGCACACGCTTTACGCCCCACCTAAAAAATGGGTGCCTCGAATTGCGATCCTGGGGCTTTCGATTGGCTTTGCCCTGGCCACGGTCTGGTGGTCCATCACGCTGGTTTTACTGGCTTTTGGCTACATGATGTACCTGGCGCCGGGGTGCCGACGCAGGGCCCTGATGGTTTTGGCAAGTGCGTCCGTTATTGGCTATGCGCTATGGACGGCAGTGTATTGGATGACAGGCAGCTTTGGCTTGAGTGTTAAAGCATTGCTGGCACAGAAACCGACGCTCGAAGCTTTAGGCAACTTGGCGTTCGCTTTGTCCAGGTGGACAGACGGCTATGTGCTGGTTTTTCTTTTTATTGCGGCGCTCACCGCTTATGGAAGCTGGCCTCGAGCGCGCTATTTTGGCAACACCGCTCCCCTTGTGACCGGGCTTACGGCGGTGCTCCTTTTCAGCCTGGTTCCAGCAATACGCATCTGGTACGCAACTCTAGGGCTGAGTTTTGTGTTCATATTTGTTGGCGGTCTGGCGGCGGACTTTCTTGAGACGCGGTTCCGGCGTCCCGTAGCCATTATTCTGGTTGCATGTTTGCTGCTCCGGGCCGTTCTAACGTTGCAGGCTCTGAGGAGCTGGGTACAAAACTTAATGTAACCCCAAAGGCCAGGGGGGTATCATATTAAGTGAATGCATGTAAGTATTTGCAGTTTTCAAGCAGGTATCCTATGTCGCGACCAGTCTTCATCGTCCCGTTCTTAGCCTTCGCTCTGCAGGTATCACATGCTCAAATCTTTAGCCACGGAGCGCCAGCTTCGGTAGTGTCACCGACCGCCGATGGCCGCCAGCACGGTGTTCCCGCTAGCGTATTATCACCCACGCCGTTGCCGTTCGGCGTCAATCCTCAACGCTCAACGCGGTTCCACGGGCCGCTGCGCCGGTTTGGAAACCCGCACTCACAACGGCGGCAGGTATTTGTGCCTGTCCCGCTTTTCTACTCGAACTACGGCGATAGTGGTTACCCGTCGGCTGCCGATCCCTACGTCCCTGAGACTTCGGCTGATCCAGCGCAGGGACAGCAGGCATCTGCCGATGGGAGTGACGATGAGCTACGTGCAGCTTACCTGCAAGGCGCTCGTGATGCCATGAGTCGGCAGGGTGACAGCCGCTATGGCGAACACTTTACTGATTCCCGCGAGCGCAGCCGGCAACAGTTAGCCCAGGAAGATAGAAAGTCTGAGCGGCGATCAAAGCCGAGCGACGACAGTGAGACACAAGCTGCGGCTGCGCCAGTCGATGACACAACGCCCGCGACAGTTTTCATCTTCAAAGATGGTCGTCAGCTCGAAACCAAGAACTATGCCATCATGGGCGGAACGCTGTTTGATTTCTCCAGCAAGCTGCTGAAAAAGATCCAGCTGGAAGAGATCGACTCTGCGGCTACACTGAAGGCAAATGATGATCGCGGCGTGACGATGAAGCTGCAGTAGATTGGACAGAGCGATGCTACTTCCCGCGAGGTATTTACCAATTGCTGATTTTCAGTTGCCGAATTTGAACTCTTGATCGGCGCTTTCCACTCCGCTTGAACCGGGTTCGTCCACCTGCAAACCTGTCGTTTTCTGTGCTATAATTTCCTGTATTCCTCTTACACATAACTTCCTGTAAATGCAGCTATTTAGCGCACATTTCGGCGGGTCTGCGGGGTCTGCCGGAATTGTTGGCCGTATGTGTCGAATTCGCCCATCCTGAATGAGAGAAAAACATGGCAGATGAACAAAATCCGCAATTGCCCCTGACGCCTCCTCCGGGCGGCGATGGACCTAATGTTCCCGGGGGGAACATTCAGCCGATCAACATTGAAGAGGAGATGCGGCGATCGTATCTCGATTACTCCATGTCAGTAATCATTGGCCGCGCGCTGCCGGATGTGCGTGATGGACTAAAACCTGTGCATCGGCGCGTTCTGTACACGATGCACGAGATGGGCCTGCAATACAACAAGAAGTACACCAAGTGCGCCAAGGTGGTGGGGCAAGCGATGGGCCTGTATCATCCTCATGGCGACTCAGCTATCTATGACACGCTGGTGCGCATGGCGCAGGATTTCTCTTTGCGCCATCCGCTGATCGATGGCCAGGGAAATTTTGGATCGGTGGATAACGATCCCCCGGCGGCCATGCGTTACACCGAGTGCCGCCTGCAACGCATTGCCGGCGCGCTGATGGAAGATATCGACAAAGAAACCGTTGATTTCGTGCCGAACTATGATGAATCAACGGTTGAGCCAACCGTCCTGCCGACACGGATTCCGAACCTGCTGGTGAATGGATCGAATGGAATCGCGGTGGGCATGGCGACGAACATTCCGCCGCACAACCTTACGGAAATCGTTGAAGCGGCGATTTTGCTGGTGAACAATCCCAGCACAACGCTCAAAGAAGTTTTGCAGATCGTAAAGGGCCCGGACTTCCCAACAGGCGCTTACATTTACGGGCGCAGCGGAATTGAAGCGGCTTACACCCATGGCCGCGGTAAGTTCATGATGCGCGCTAAGGCCGCCATTGAAGACCTGAGCCAGGGACGCAAGTCGATCATCGTGAGGGAAATTCCCTACCAGGTAAACAAGGCCAAGATCGTGGAGCGCATTGCGCAGCTGGTAAATGACAAGGTCATTGACGATATCTCCGATGTGCGCGATGAGTCCGGCCGCGACGGCATGCGTATTGTCGTGGAATTGAAGCGCGGCGCCGAGGCGCAGATCATCCTGAACCAACTCTTCAAGCACACCCAGATGCAGGAAAGTTTCAGCATGATTTTCCTGGCCGTGGTGAACGGACAGCCGAAGGAGATGGGGCTGGTGCAGGCCATCCAGCATTTCATCGATCACCGGGTGGATGTGGTCCGGCGCCGCACGGTTTACCTGCTGGAAAAAGCCCGCGAGCGTGAACACATTCTGGAAGGTTACAAGATCGCGCTCGACAACATGGACGCGGTCATCAAAATTATTCGCGCATCGGGTTCACGAGCAGAAGCAAAAGAAAACCTGCTGGCGGCGAAATACAAGATCGTTGACAAGGCGATTCAGGCGAAGATCGGCGGGGCGGAAGGGAAGCTTTCATCCCGCCAGGCAGACGCCATTCTGGAATTGCAGCTGTATCGCCTCACGCGGCTTTCGACCGATGAAATCTTGAAAGAACTGGAAGAGATTCGCGTAAAGATTGCCGAGTACGAATCGATTCTGGCTTCCGACAAGAAGCTGCGCGGCGTAATTGTAAAAGAACTCGAAGAAGTAAAAGAACAGTTCGGCAACAAGCGCCGGACCGAGATCACCGATGAATCAACCGAGATCACGCTGGAAGACCTGATCGCCGACGAACAGGTAATTGTTACGGTTTCGCATAGCGGATACCTGAAGCGCACCCCGCAATCCATTTACAGGCAGCAGCGCCGTGGCGGCACAGGCAGAACCGGCATGAAGACGCGCGAAGAAGACTTCGTCGAATATCTTTTCAGCGCTTCCACGCATTCTTATCTGCTGGTCTTTACGAACAAAGGGCGCGTTTACTGGCTGAAAGTGTATGAAGTGCCGGATGTGGGCGCGGCCGGCAAGGGTAAACACATCGGCAATCTGGTGGCATTACAACCGGGTGAGACGGTGCGCACTCTGCTGGAAGTCCGCAACCTGGAAGAAGAAAATCGCTACATTTTCTTCACTACGCGCAAAGGCACGGTCAAGAAGACGCCGGTGAAGGACTTCTCCAATGTGATGTCGCGCGGAATCATCGCCATCGGTATCGACAATGACGACGAATTGGTGGCGGTGCGGTTGACCGACGGCAACCAGATTGTCTTTCTGGCGTCGCATGAGGGCCAGGCAATCCGCTTTGACGAAGAGGACGTGCGCTCCATGGGGCGCCCCGCCTATGGCGTCCGCGGCATGGACCTGGACAAGAATGACTACATTGTGGGCGTGGCGGTAACTCCGAACGATGCCAAGAAGAAACCTAATGGCAACGGGAAAACCAAAGACGGCGAGGCCAAAGAAGCGAACCTGCCCAGCCTGATCCTCAGTGTGACCGAACAAGGCTATGGCAAACGCACTCCGGTGGAGGAATACCGGCTACAGACACGCGGCGGCAAAGGCGTGATCAACGTGAAGACCACCTCGCGGAATGGAAACGTTGTGGGCATCATGCTGGTAGACGAATCGTCTGAAGCCATGCTGATCAGCCAGTTTGGCAAGATCATTCGTATTGACACCAAGACGATCCGCGAAGCCGGCCGCTCCACCCAGGGCGTCCGCCTGCTGCATCTGGAAGAAGGCGATCGCGTTGCGTCAGCGGTGGTGCTGCAAGAGAAGACTGAAGAAGAGACGAACGGGACGTTGTTGCAGTAAGAGATTTCGACCAGGACATATAGAAAAGCTCCCTTATATCCCGGGGAGCTTTTCCTTTGTAACAACTCACCTCTCCATGGCGCAGGGAGCCAAACTGGAGGCCGTAACAGTTATTTCTTCTTGGCGCGATTGCGTTTGGGTTCTGGGCCCCGCTGCTGGCGCATGAAGTCTTCGACTCCTGCTCGTGAAATGAAAGTCTTGCCCGCGTTCACAATTTTCCTAATGCGGCCTCTCCGGATCAAATCGACGATCGCCAGCCGGGGCAGGCCGGTCTCGCGGGCGGCCTCGACAATGTAAATCCACTTCGATGGATCGAGCTTTTTCTTTTTGATACGGACTGTCTTTCCTTTGACGTAGCCCGTTCCGTTTGGACCTCGCGGGCGACGTTTGAACGCCATGACTTCGGCCCGGGAGACATAGACCCTTCCGTTAAACCTGCATGTTGTCAATCGTCCCCTGTTTACCAGCTCCCAAATCGCCTGCCGGGACACTCCGCGGGCGCGGGCGGCATCGCCCTTGGCCATCCATTCATCGGCGTTAAAAGTACCGGAATTTTCAGGCTTAGTCGTCATCGTCTCAGTCCCATGTACGGAATGGTCCTAAATCTTGTCCCGAAATGAGGATAAACCAAGCTGAGAGCTTTCGATGTTTGAAAGTTTCAACCAAAGCGACTGAGCGCCTGCCCCAGCCAGACGTGCGGTAGTGCGGCTCCATCCTGTTATAATCCGCCCGTCTTATGAAAATGCCGACACTCTTTCTCTTTGCCTTTCTTCTGTCCTGCACCGCCTTTGCTCAACAACCCACGACGCCGCCGCAACCCCAGCATGTGGTAATTCATGCCGGGCACCTGCTGGACGTGAAGACCGGCAAGATGCTCGACAACGTAACCGTTGTGATTGATGGTGAGAAGATCACCAGCGTATCGGGCGGCGGCAGATCGCAATCGGAGAACCAGGCTGGCGCTCGCGTTATCAACCTGCCTAACGCGACGCTGGTGCCCGGATTGATTGATGCCCACACGCACCTGACTTTCGATCCCAACTTTGGCTATCAGGAACTGGGCGTCTCCATTCCCAAAGAAGCGTTGATCGGCGCGAAGAATGCGCGCATTACCCTGGAAGCCGGTTTCACCACGGTGCGTAATGTTGGCGCCAGGGGCTATACCGATATCGCGCTGCGCGACGCCATCAATGAAGGCATGGTCCCGGGCCCGCGCATCATGGCCAGCGGTCCGGCGCTTTCCATCACCGGCGGCCATTGCGACCAGAACCTGTTGCCCTATGAATGGCACGCCAACTCTGATGGCGCAGCGGATGGAGTTGAAGGCGTGCAGCACAAAGTACGCGAGATCATCAAGTATGGCGCCGACGTGATAAAAGTTTGCGCCACCGGCGGAGTGCTTTCCAAAGGCGACGACCCGCGCGCCTCGCAATATACGCTGGAAGAAATGAAGGCCATTGTGGCGGACGCGCATCGGCTGGGCCGCAAAGTAGCGGCGCACGCGCATGGCGCGCAAGGCATTGCCTGGGCTGCGGAAGCCGGCGTGGACTCCATTGAACATGGCTCTTACGTTGACGATGCGGCGATTGCCCTCATGAAGAAGAACGGCACCTATCTGGTGCCCACGCTGTATCTGGCCGACTGGATGCGCGAGAACGCTTCCAGAATCGGTTTGCCTGCAATGTATGCCACGAAGATGAAAGACGTGACCGCAGTGAGCCGGCAGAACATCAAGAAGGCATTCAACGCCGGCGTAAAGATCGCGTTCGGAACCGACGCCGCCGTCTATCCGCATGGCTTGAACGCGCATGAGTTCGCGGTGTATGTACAGATCGGAATGACGCCGCTTCAGGCTATCCAGACCGCCACCGTGAACGCCGCAGATCTGCTGGGATGGTCTAAAATTGGCTCTATTGAGACAGGAAACTTCGCCGACATCGTCGCAGTCAGCGGCGATCCGCTCAAAGACGTGACGCTGCTGGAAAATCCCGTGATGGTAATGAAGGGCGGCACAGTTTACAAGCAAAAGTAGGTCCGCCGGGCCACGGAAAACTCGCCGGCCACACCATGTTTGCGGATCTAATTCTTGCGCTCACGGCCCGACTGGCGAAAAGTCTAAGTATCTGATTGCAGGGAGACTCTTGTGAAATTAATTTCGCTCATTGCAGTGCTGTTGTTGGGCTTGGCCGCGCAGGCGCAGCACAATTCCACGCCAACTGGTTCCGCCAACCACGACAAGGCGTTCAATTCGCTGGCTGACCAATATTTTGATAAGTACTACTTCAAATTTTACCCATCGCAAGGCACGGCAGCGGGATTTCACCAGTATGACAGCCAGCTGGAAAACTATTCCAAGGCATCGCTGGATCAACAGGTCGCCACGCTGAAGAACTTTCAAAAGATGATCGCCAAGATCGATCCGCAACAACTATCGGCGGCGACGCGGGTTGACCACACGCTGGTACTGAATGACATAAACGCCCGGCTCTTGTCTCTTGAAAATATCCGCTCGTGGGAAAAGAATCCCGATCAATATTCTTCCGGCATCACCAACTCGATCTTCATAATCATGGCGCGCACATATGCGCCGCCCGCGGAGCGATTGAAGGCCGTCATCGCCCGGGAAAAACAGGTTCCTGCTGTGTTCCAGGCGGCGCGCCAGAATTTGAAGAATCCCCCGCCCATTTATGTAGATGTGGCTCTGGAGCAAATTCCCGGAATCATTGGCTTTTTTCAGAAAGATGTTCCTGAAGCGTTCAAGGATGTGAAGGACCAAGCGTTGCTCTCTCAATTCCAGGCTGCCAATCAGAAGGTAATGGACGAACTGAAGAGCTATGGGCAATGGATGGAGAAAGAACTGAAACCCCAGGCACACGGGGACTTCCGCATCGGCGCGGACAATTACAGCAAAAAGCTGCTGTATGACGAGGACGTTGATATTCCGCTGCCTCGTCTGCTCGAGATTGGCATGGCCAATTTGCGTTTGAACCAACAGGCATTCAAAGATACGGCAGCTAAGGTCGATCCCAGCAAAACGCCGCGAGAGATACTGGCGGAACTGGAAAAAGATCATCCTGCGCCCGACAGGCTTCTCCAGACTTTCCGCGATACCCTGGGCGGGCTGAAAGATTTCCTGTCCCAGCACCACATCGTCAAGCTGCCGTCAGAAGTGTTGCCCATTGTGGAAGAGACGCCGCCATTTGCGCGTGCGCTCACCTTCGCATCCATGGACACGCCCGGACCGTTTGAGAAAGTTGCGAAAGAAGCCTTCTTTAACGTTACTCTGGTCGAGCCAAGCTGGAAGCCAGAGCAGGTGGAAGAACATATGTCCGGGTTCAACCGCGGGACGATAATCTCCACTGCGGTGCATGAGGTTTATCCGGGACATTACACGCAGTTCCTGTGGGTGCCGTCCGCACCATCGAAAGTGCGCAAGTTGATTGGGTGCAGTTCCAATGCTGAAGGCTGGGCCCATTACAGCGAGCAGATGATGCTTGATGAAGGCTACGGTCGAACGCCGGGAGTTGACCAGGACCATGACACGGCTTTTCTAAAGCTGCGCCTGGGCCAGCTTCAAGACGCATTGCTACGCAACGCAAGGTTCATCGTGGGAATACAGATGCATACCGGAGCGATGACATTTGACCAGGGCGTAGAGTTCTTCGAGAAAGAAGGTTATCAATCCCACATGAATGGTCTGCGCGAAACCAAGCGCGGCACCTCAGATCCAACTTATCTTTATTACACGCTCGGCAAGCTGGAGATCCTAAAGCTGCGCGAAGACTACAAGAAGAAAGTTGGCGCGGACTTTTCACTGGAAAAATTTCATAATGAGCTGCTGAAACAGGGATTTCCTCCCATCAAGCTGCTGCGACAGATGATGCTGGGCGATAATAGCCCGGTGCTGTAATGTGGAGATTTTGAACGGAGACCAGACCAGGGAAATCAGATGCTGGAATTTCTGCATCTCACAATGCGGTGCTCAGGAATCACTAATGAAAATGAGAGTTCGCAAAGCCGTTTTTCCCGCTGCCGGTCTGGGCACGCGCTTTCTTCCCGCCACTAAGGCGCAGCCCAAAGAGATGCTGCCGCTGGTGGATAAGCCCATCATCCAGTATGGCGTGGAGGAAGCTCTGGCCGCGGGATGCGACCAGATCATCATTATCACCGGCCGCGGCAAGACTGCGATCGAAGACCACTTTGACGTCAGCTATGAACTGGAAAAGATGCTGGAAGAGCGCGGCAAGACGGAGCTGCTTTCCATCGTCCGCCAGATTTCAGACATGATCCACGTGGCTTATGTTCGCCAGAAAGAGGCCATGGGGCTGGGCCACGCGGTTCTCATGGCTCGGGAACTGGTCGGAAACGAGCCCTTTGCCGTGCTGCTGGCGGATGATGTAATCGACGCCAAGAAGCCATGCCTGAGACAGATGATGGATGTCTTTGAAGAATCGCAGTGCTCGATTATCGCCACGCAGGAAGTTAATGGTCCCGCCATTTCATCTTATGGCGTGCTTGACGCGAAAAAAATTGAAGGCAGGTTCGACGGCCGTGCGTTCGATGTCCGCAGCCTGGTGGAAAAGCCCAAACAGGAAGACGCGCCTTCCAACCTGGCGATCATTGGCCGGTATATTCTCACGCCCACAATTTTTGAAACCCTGGAACGCACTCCGCTTGGAGCGGGCGGCGAACTACAGCTCACAGACGGCCTCCGCGGCCTGCTCACCGCCGGCGAGAAGATTTACGGATATACCTTTGAAGGCAAGCGGCACGATGCGGGAGACAAATTGGGCTTCCTGAAAGCTACGGTCGAGTTTGCATTAAAGCGTCCTGACCTGGGACCGGACTTCGCCGAGTATCTGCGCACGCTGAAGATCGAATCGCCGGTTGAGGTAGCGTAAGCCCGCCGGCTGCCCATCTCAGACTCGATTCCTGAAGTGTTAATCAATAAACAGCATGGGAATGCCGTCCTTTACGGGATATGTGCGGCCGCAGGCCGTACACTGCAACGCCGATTCATCTTCAGCCAGCTTCAGCGGCTTGCGGCATGACGGAACCGGGCAGGCCAGCGCGTCCAGAATTTGTTTAAGCATCATGCGTCTATTTTAGAGCACACAGAGCTGCCGCACTTGTGCGAGTGTACCTTTGCATTTTTTGTGGTTAAGATAATTGTTCCCATGAATACTATGGTCGCCACCATTCTTGACGGTAACAAGATCGCCGCACAGATAAAGTCCGAGGTTGCAGAACAGGTGCAAAAACTCAGCGCCGCAGGCATTAAACCTGGTCTTGCCGTTATCCTGGCAGGGCACAACCCTGCCTCAGAGATTTATGTACGTAATAAGGTTAAGTCCTGCCAGCAGCTTGGCATGCTGAGTGAGAATCTGACTCCTCCAGATTCGGTTACCACCGCCGAACTGTTGCAGATGATTGACGCGTTGAACAACCGCAATGAAATTGATGGCATCCTGGTACAGTTGCCATTACCGCCGCAGGTCGATTCCAAAAAAGTGCTGCTTGCGGTCTCTCCGGAAAAAGATGTGGACGGATTTCATCCCGTAAATGTAGGTAATCTCTCCACACAGCGTCCGGGCCTGGTGCCATGCACTCCGGCTGGCGTGATCGAAATTCTGCGCCGCAGTGACATTGCTATTGAGGGCCGCAATGCCGTAGTCATCGGGCGAAGTGACATTGTGGGCAAGCCTGTAGCCATGTTGCTGCTAAACAACAATGCCACCGTCACAGTCTGTCACTCCAAAACTACGAATATCGCACAGATCGCCCGTCAGGCAGACATTCTGGTAGCGGCCATTGGAAAGCCCGGCTTTGTCACCGAAGATTTTGTGAAGCCGGGGGCTACGGTGATAGATGTTGGCATTAACAAGATCACAGACCGCAATGAGTTTGAGAAGTTCTTTGCCGGTGATCCGGCGCGGGAAAAATCTTTTGCTGAAAAAGACTCGACTCTGGTGGGCGATGTTGACCCTCACGTTGCCGCGGTCGCGGGCGCCATTACCCCGGTCCCCGGCGGAGTGGGTCCTTTGACGATTGCCATGCTCATGGCAAATACCGTGAAGGCGTGCCAGATGCGCCGCGGCCCCGGGCGGCAGGTACGGAGCTAAAGCCGTGCTGCGTGTCGGTCTTACCGGCGGGGTGGCTTGCGGCAAATCTACCGTGGCCAGAATGTTTGCTGACCTGGGCGCCAACATTGTGGATGCAGACGCCATCGCACATGAACTCTACCGTCCCGGCCAGGAAGTACTGCAGCAACTGGTCGCACATTTCGGCCCAGAGATTCTAAAGCCAGATGGAGAACTGAATCGCGCCAAGCTGGCGACGTTAGTGTTTGACGGCGGACGCGTGGATGAGCTAAATAAAATTGTGCATCCGGCGGTGATCCGTCAGCAGGATGAGTGGATGCGCGCGCTGGGCGAGAAAGATCCGTATGCTGTCGCGATAGTAGAAGCGGCATTGATATTTGAGGCTGGCGTCAAAGATCACTTTGACCGGATCATGGTAGTGACATGCAAGCCGGCGCAAAAGAATGCCCGTTTCGCCAAGCGGACGGGGATGAACGAAGAAGCAGCGCGCGTTGATGTCGAGCGTCGCAACAAAGAGCAAATACCTGATGAGGAAAAAGCCCGGCGGGCTGACTTTGTGATTGACAACGCCAACTCGGTAGAGGAAACGCGGCACCAGGTGCAACGAATTTATGCCGAATTAAAGGTCCTGGCCAAGCGGCTTAGTTTTGACAGGTGACATATGAAATTATTACGTCCAGTTCTGCTTGCGGTTTTGCTGGTTCTTACCTTCTACCTTGTTACCAATCGAATGGGTGGCCCTTCTGGCCCTTCCTGGGTGACACGGCCCGCGCACGTTGAGCTTACTCAGGCCGCTGGCCCCGCGAACTACGACTCGGAAGAGCAAAACAACATTGCTGTTTATAAAAAGGCGCTTCCTTCCGTGGTGAATATCACATCGACTGCCGTGACTTTTGATTTCTTTTATGGAGCCGTGCCGCAACAAGGCATGGGATCAGGATTCGTGATCGATACTGAAGGACACATCCTGACAAATTTCCACGTGGTGGAGGGAGCGCGGCAGGTGGAAGTCACCACCAGTGATAAAACAAAATACAAAGCGCAAATCATAGGAACCGACCCTGTCCATGATCTGGCGGTAATCCAGATTCCCAACAAATCTGTGCCCCAGGCCGAGATTGGCGACTCCAAGAGCCTGACAGTGGGGCAGAAAGTTTATGCCATCGGAAATCCATTTGGCCTTAGCGGCACCATGACACGCGGAATTATCAGCTCCATCCGCTCGCTGAAAGGCCAGCGCGGATATATCGACGAGGCCATTCAGACCGATGCGGCCATTAATCCCGGGAATTCAGGTGGGCCTCTATTGAATGGCCGCGGGCAGGTAATTGGCATCAATACCATGATTTTGACCGGCGGCGTGGAACAGAGCGCGGGAATTGGCTTCGCCATTCCCATCAACACAGCCAAGGCGGTGCTGGACGATCTGGTACACCTCGGACGGGTTCGCCGGCCGGAAATTGGGGTTAGAACCATTCCTATCGGCCCCGAACTTGCCAACCAGCTTGGGCTTCCTGCAGATTCGGGCTTGCTCATCGTTGAGGTTGTACCGGGTAGCGCCGCCGACCGGGCGGGTCTGCGGGCCGGAACAGAACGGGCATATCTGGGCAATATTCCCATTCTGATTGGCGGAGATTTGCTTTTAGCCATTGAAGGCCAACCCATACAGGATCAACAAGATCTTTCTCACGTGATGCAGAAACACCGGTCGGGCGACACCGTGACCGTGACGGTCTATCGCGGCAAGAAGCGTATGGATATCAAGGTGGTACTTGGAGAAGCACGAGGAGTGGCCTAGGAGAACGGCTGCACTTGGCCCCAAAAAGCTGAGATTTAGCCTGATTAAGCAATTAGTTTTCTTTCATTCCGGCACAAGAAGGACTAAGCTGTACCGCAACAAAACTCTCAAAGAGTCTACTTTCGGAAGGAGATGAGGGGTATGGCATTTTGTGCAAAGTGTGGGGCTCAACTCAATGCGGGTTCGGGCTTTTGTGCAGCATGCGGAACTGCGGTTTCAGGCCAAAGCGCGACTACAACATCCGGAGCCGCTGCGGCACCGGCGCAATCACCGGCGGGTGCACCTAGCGCGGGGATGACGAACAACGTGGCTGCATGTCTCAGCTATCTTGTAGGTTGGATTACCGGCCTGATTTTTCTTGTGATTGAACCTTACAAGAACGACAAGTTCGTGCGCTTCCATGCATTTCAATCGATATTTTTGAACGTCGCCGTGATCGCGGTCTGGATTGGCGCTATGATTCTGTCGACGATTCTGGGCTTCATCACTCACGGACTTGGATTTTTCATCATGGGTCCGTTGATGATGCTGGTTTGGCTGGGCGTTGTGGTTGCGGTGGTTATCTGCATGATCAAAGCATACGGCAATCAGCAGTTCAAGCTGCCGATTATCGGCGACATGGCTGCGAAGCAGGCAGGTCTGTAAGGTACTCTGCTCGCGCAAAAACGCCTTAAAGTAAAATAGGGATTTCCGGCGCATTCGCTTCGAGCTTTGCTCAGGTAAGAATGCGCGCCTGAAATCCCTTTTACTTTTTCTGGAGTGTCCCACTGATGAAGTATTGTCGCTTCACCTCGCCTGACGGGCCGCGGTTCGGGCTGATTGAAACTCTTGCCGGAAGTGAGCATATCGCCCAAACGGCGCCAGATGGTTTGCTACCTGATTTCTCCAAGGCTAAGAAGGTCACTGCTCAGCCATTGGCTTCGGCCAAACTGCTTTTCCCGGTGCAGCCTTCAAAGATCGTTTGCGTGGGCAGAAATTATAGCGAACACGCGAAAGAACTGGGAAATGAAGTCCCAACAGAACCGCTGATTTTTTTCAAACCGCCAAGTTCATTGATTTCGCCCGGCGAAAAGATCGTCCGCCCCAGGCGTTTTTCCCAGCGAGTGGAGTTCGAAGCTGAACTCGCGGTGGTAATTGGGAAGGAATGCCGTGCCCTGGGACCGAATGACGACGTTCGCCCTTATATCTTTGGCTATACCTGCGCCAATGACGTAACGGCGCGTGATTTGCAGAAAAAGGATCCACAGTGGACCCGCGCCAAGGGCTTTGACACATTTTGCCCTGTCGGACCGATAGTTTCCGATGAAATTGACCCGTGGAAAGGCGTTCGCGTGGAAAGCCGCGTGAATGGCGAGGCCAGGCAGTCTGAAAGTACGGTGGCATTCATTTTTCCGGTTGACGTGGTTTTGCGTTTTATTTCGCAGATCATGATTCTGCTCCCGGGTGATCTGGTTTTGACCGGTACCCCGGCAGGTGTCGGCCCGCTTATTGCTGGAGATGAGGTAACTGTCTCGGTTGAGGGCATTGGCTCCATGACCAATCCCGTGGTCGATGAGGATTGATCGCCGCTGTTCGAAGGAGCCCTATGGTTGGGGCACAAAACTATGGTTACCTTGTGGTTTTCTGCCACGTAGCGGATTCTGTTGGGTGAAGTGAATCCAGCTTGCGCTGCGGACCTGAGAATTGGGAATAGGTGTTCCTTCGGATTTTCAGTGAACCGAAGTTGAATTAAACTCATCTACAGAATGTACCGACGTCTTTAAATGTTTTTAGGACGTTTAACGTATGAACGAGCTTCGTCTTTATTCTCTTATTGCGATTGCCGGCGCCGGCTTGCTGTTTGGCGCAAATGCCTGGGCGCGCAGCCGGCGGAAAACGCCTGACCAGCAAGAGCGCGAGCGCCGTCTCCGAATCAGCGAGACGGGCCGCATCACCGATGGCACCGTCATTGACGTAAATGAAATGCAGACGAATGGCTCCGGTGAGCTGCAGCTCTTGATTTATCACTACGATGTGGCGGGCGTCAGTTACGAGGCTTCGCAAGATGTCAGCAGCCTGCGCCACATGGTGGACCTGCATTCCTGCCGCTCGGGATTGATGACCTCCATCAAATACGATCCAGGCAACCCCGGCAATTCCATCGTAATCGCAGAAAACTGGACCGGCCTGCGCCACTAAGCGCTCGGGGCTTCCAAATAAAATAACTCAGACCATCCCCGCAGAATTGTTGCCATAATATATCGATATATATCAATATAGTTTTACTTTGCGGCCAGGGCTTCTACAATCCGGTCAAAGTCTTCCAAAGATCCATATTTCAGAATGATCTTGCCTTTACCTTTGCGGTCCTGAATTTCAACCTTCACACCCAATGAGCTCTCAAGGCTACGCTGGGCCTCACGCACGTTGGGATCGGTGGGAACAGCCGGCTTTTCCTGCTTTTGTTCCACGGATTGCGGGTTCAACAGTCTGGCCACCAAATCTTCTGTTTGCCGGACCGAGAGTTGCTTCTCGACAATCTCGCGTGCGGCTCGTTCCATGTGCTCCGGGAAACCGGCCAATGTCAGCAGAACTTTTCCATGACCAAAGCTCAGTGTGCCGGCTTCCAGCGCGTTCTGTACGTCTTCCGGCAGTTTGAGCAAACGAATAAAGTTGGCGATGCTAGCCCGATCCTTGCCGGTCCTGGTTGCGATCTGCTCCTGCGTGAGCCCGAATTCCCGGCTCAGCCGTTCGAAAGCCCGCGCTTGCTCCACCGGATTCAGATCTTCGCGCTGCAGGTTTTCAATAATTGTGATCTCCATGGCTTGCTCGTTGGAGATCTGGCGGACCATCGCAGGGATCGTTGTCTTACCAGCGCGCTTTGAAGCGTGCCAGCGCCGTTCACCAGCCACCAGCTGAAATCTTCCATTTGCGGCCGGACGCAAAACAACCGGCTGAACCACACCGCTTGCTCGAATCGACTCAGCTAACTCATCCAAAGCGGCTTCGTTAATCCGTCGACGAGTCTGGTATGGGTTTGGATCGATGCTATCGACAGGAATCTCCTGGGTAGATGCGACCGCCTGAGCCGCTGGCATCGCAATTGGTACGGCTACGGGACGGCTTGGCAGCAACGAGTCCAATCCGCGTCCCAGGGCTTTGCGTTTGTCATTCATCATGATTCGTTGACCCTCTTAAGGTGATCATTGACTGAGGAATTCTGGGCTTGATCATCGGCGGTGACGATTGGTGGTTCTGCAGCCGCTGGATGCATCCGGCGATGCATTATCTCCTTGGCCAGGCGTATATAGCTCTCGGCGCCGCGGGAACGAACATCGTAAAGCAGGACTGGCTTGCCGTAACTAGGCGCCTCAGCCAGTTTGATGTTGCGTGGAATAATCGTCTCCAGCAGTTTATCGCCGAAGTGCCGTTTCAGCTCTTGTGTAACCTGCTGAGCCAGGTTCGTGCGATCGTCATACATCGTAAGAACCACACCTTCTATCTCCAACGCCGGATTGAAGCTCTGCCGCAGTCGCTCAATGGTATCCAGCAGCTCGCTAACTCCTTCTAGAGCGAAATATTCGGCCTGCATGGGAACTAGCACGGAATCGGCCGCGACCAAAGCGTTGAGCGTGAGCAGATCAAGGGCCGGCGGGCAATCCAAGACGATGAAGTCGAATTGCTCCCGCACGGATTGAAGTGCGCTTCGCAGACGAAATTCCCTGCTCCCAGCGCTAACCAGCTCAATATTGGCGCCGATCAGGTTCTTGTGCGACGGAATGAGGCTGAGTCCTTCCAGTTCAGTGGCGATAACCGCCTCGCTGGCCGTAGCCTCTGCCATAAGCAGGTGATATGTGCTAATACGCTCTGGGTCGCGAGCAAAGCCTAAACCGCCAGTAGAATTGGCTTGGGGATCGCAGTCGACCAGCAAAGAGCGGACTTCCGCAGCAGCGAAGGAAGCTGCCAGATTGATGGCGGTGGTCGTTTTTCCTACCCCGCCTTTCTGATTCGCAACAGCTATTACAATTCCCATGGAGTTTCGGATTGCAGGCGCTTCTTGAATGTAGACGAATATCAATCGACTGCGCAACGCCGCAAAATTGTGCACTTGTTCCACGTGGAACAGTTCAATCCGCTCCATGTTCCACGTAGAACATTGTTACAATCCTGGCACCCCTTCGCTTTGTTTTCCCACCTTAACACTAATTTGCATCTTATTATGCCTCGCAATAAACTGAAAACAGGGAGTGAAGCCAATATATGTCCCACTTTACCATCTTGGCTCTAGGTACGACCAGTGTAGACACAATTTGGTACTACCCTTTAAAAACTGTTTACCAATATGGTTCGTACTAACACAGCATCCCACTATAGCGATCTGAAGCCCAATGAACTCGACACTTCAATGCGCAATAACCCTTGGATAAATAGGATCACCACTCCACTTTTACCGTCTTGGTACCGAGTAACAGCTCTCGTGAATGGCCACTCGGGATATTCACGGCTTCTTGCCAATCCACGTTTGGCTCTAGCTTTTTGGCCAATTCTATCTGCGCGGCCCCGATCATGAGTGCAACTCGTCCGCCAACGCGGGTCAGCCTCACCGCGAGTTGGAGTGCCTGCTCGAATTTATCGACCGCACGCAGCATTACAAGATCGGATGTTTTCAAATAGCTTTCCGCCCGCTCCCCGAAGACCTTCACATTCTTGAGCTCCAGCGAATAGATCAGTTCTTTCAGAAATGTGGCTTTCTTCTGCTGCGACTCAATCAAGGTGACTTGAACATCAGGAGCCAGGATGGCAAAGGGAACACCGGGAAAGCCTGCACCGGACCCCAGGTCGATCGCAGTTTCCACGGGATTATGAGCGAGGAGGGATTTGGCGGCAAAAAGTGACTCGCCAAAATGCCGTTGCACGATTTCAGCGGGTTCGCGTATCGCCGTCAGGTTGATGCGCGCGTTCCACTTCAGCAATAGATCGATATATGTCGATATAGAGCGCAGCCGCATTTCATCGAGCTCAATGAAGGGCTGGAGCAACTGCGCTATAGCGGCGGTTTCCACGCACCCATCGTAAATCAGCGGCGCGGGGGCCTGCTCACCAAACCAGAATCCGCCGGCAGCGAATTCAGCAGTTCCCGGACTGTGCGCTTCAGCACCGGATGCACTACGTCCGGCGCAATCTCGGCAAGCGGCTCCAGAACAAAACGACGCTGTTGCATGGCGGGATGCGGAACGCTCAATTCCTGGGTGTCCAACACCTCATTGCCGAAAAACACAATATCGATGTCAATGACCCGCGGACCCCTGACCTCCGTACGCACCCTACCCATGGATTGTTCGAGTGCCAGCATGCTCGTGAGAAACTGCAACGGCATCAGTTCCGTCTCCATCGCCACGGCACAATTCAGAAACCAAGGCTGCTCGTGCTTTACCTCGACCGGTTCGGTTTCATAAAAAGCAGAAACCAACGTGACCACCCCCAACTCCCCAAGCCGGATAATCGCTTCACGGAGTTGAGCTTGGCGGTCACCCAGATTAGACCCCAGCGATAGGTAAACCGTCTTTTTCATATGCAAAAAGGAGCCTTAGATCGAAAGTGCTGCCACCCAGCAAAACGCAGGCCCGTTACGTTGGTTACTTGGCCGTACTGCCGCAGGTTAGATACCCTTTGTGAGTATGGCTTTACAAGCACTCCTCCTCAGTCACGATCCCGAGGTACATCGTACGATACGCCGAGTTCTGGATGCGGCCAATATCGACCTGGATCTCTCCAACAATGCTGACCAGGCCCGCCACATATTGCTTCGGCGCAAGTATGACGCCCTTCTGGTTGACTGTGACGACATGCCCAATGGTCCTCTTGTTCTCCGGGAATTGCGACAAGGAAAATCAAATAAAAGCTGTATTGCCTTCGCTCTGGTGAATGGCAAGACGAACATCCAGCAAGCGTTTGAAATGGGCGCCAACTTTGTCCTGGATAAACCGATTTCCCTTGAGCGCGCGACCCGAAGCGTACGCGCCGCGCAAGGCTTGATCATGCGTGAGCGCCGTCGCTACCATCGGCATTTGATCAAGGCTACCGGAGCGATCCTAGTGGATCAGGGAGCCGAGCTTCCCTTGAACATCACTAACATCAGCCACGGCGGCATTTCAATAGAGTGTTCACGCAGGCTGGATGAAGGCGGTGCTGCCCGAATCCGGCTGCAACTACCCGGCAGCAAGCGTTCACTGGACATCAAGGGAGAGGTGGCCTGGTCTACCCAGGAGGGCCGCGCGGGAATTCGTTTTCAGGTGCTTTCAGCCGAAGCAAAAAAGGACCTGGATATCTGGCTGGAGAAACGGGCATTAGCGCTGGGCGGCGGCGCAATGTTCATCAATGCCACAACAGTTTAGTGTTTAAGCTTCTTGCGAGGTGTGGCCCGCCATAATTGCGTTCTCCGCCAGATCCTGGGATTGGCCCACTTCCGTGGTTTCTTCCCACAAAGACCGGTCTTTCAACAAGCGTGAGACCAAGGCAGTATGCATGGCGTGTCCGGCGCGATCGGCAACGATGCGGCCGATAATCTGCTTCCCCAGCAACGCCAGATCGCCAATCAGGTCCAGTACCTTGTGCCGCACAAATTCATCTTCAAACCGCAGTGGCCCGTTCTTGACTCCGGTGGCCGTCAACACAATCACATTATCTTCAGACGCGCCGCGGATCAGGCCCATGTCTTTCATGGCCTGCTCTTCGCTAAGAAAACCAAACGTCCGTGCTGCAGCCAGCTCTTTACGGTAAAGGTCTTGAGAGAGATCAATCTCAAACGCCTGTGCTCCGATGGGCGGAGCAAAATTAATCTTGTACGCAACAGCATAGCCAGACGCCGGATAGGCGCCGATAAATTTATTGCCTTCCCGCACTTCTATTTCACGCATAATGCGCAGATAAGTACGTTTTTTACGCTGCTGCCTTAAACCGGCTTGCAACACCATATCGACAAATGGCTTGGCGCTACCATCAAGAATCGGAAGCTCCAGATTGTCGAGCTCCACAATGGCATTATCCAGGCCGATGCCAATAAACGCTGAAAGCAGGTGTTCCGTGGTGGAGATCAGGACGCCTTTTTTTTGCAGGCTGGTGGCGTAACTTACGCGGGCCACGTTGCGCCCAATCGCTTCAATTTCAAAGCCGTCCAGGTCGCTACGGCGAAAGACAATGCCCGTCCCGGCCGCTGCTGGAAGAATCCTAAGGGTCACAGCGGCGCCGCTATGCAACCCTACGCCTTTGCACTCAACTGAAGCCCGAACTGTCTGTTCAAATGGCAAGTTATTCCAAGTAAACAGATTACATCGGCCAAAGCATCAGCCAGTGTTGTTTTTTTACAACAGAACGTGGCGATGGAGGAACTACTTATCCTTTACCGGATTGATCTTGGCGACTGCGGGGTCAAACAGCAAATCCGAAGGATGGGCATTGTAAGTAATATTCAAAATTATCTGCTGGGAGATGGTTTCGCCATTTCTTTTTGTCACCGTCATGCGCGGCGTGTTGATTCCCTGGATTTCTTTCCAGTCGCCGTAAATGGTCACCTCTTCGTCACGGTCGCGGTAACGCGGGTCGCGGGTGGAAAAGCGCTTTTCCAGCGGCAGGTGAGTTGAGGGATCCACGAGCAGCGTGACTGACTCGTTCTTTGAGTTAATGATCGTGATCTTTTCCGCCATGTGCCCCTCGGAAACACTTGGCCCTTCGTCCAGAAGCAGGATACCGGGTTCTTTCAACCAATTGCGCAGGACGCTCTCCAGCGAGTAATAACGGCGGACTATTGCCTGATGAACCTTTTCTTCTTTTTGCAAATCAATGGGCCGAACACCTCGATAAGTGATTTCATACGCCTGGTCGCCGACATAGAGCTGCACAATATCTCGTTGCTTGGTCAGCTCAATGCGATCTTTGTCCGGCCATTTCCAGAAGCGATAAAACAAACCGGAGCCCACCAGAGATTCGTTGTGGAAGCTGCCGGACCGGCCCTCGGCATAATAATCCTGCACAGTTAGATATGCCTGGCCGCCAAGCGCCTGGACCATCTGATCAACCAGGCTGCGCGCCTTTTGCTGATTGGTCTGAGCATCTGCGGCTGGCTTGGCGGGTGGCCCTTGCTGGCCGTAAAAGCTGGCCGCGCACAGGCAGATAAAGACAATAGTTCTCATGGGGATCAATGCTTTCTTAGATGCAGGAAAAACCCGAGCTGCTGCTCTAGCCATCAACCTACCAGCACCGCGCCACCGTTCACGTTGAGAATTTCCCCGGTAATAAAGCCAGCATGCGATGTACACAGAAACAAAACTGAAGCGGCAATCTCTTCCGGCTTGCCCGCCCGACCCAGTGGAATTGTGGCGTAAACCCGTTTGCTGATAGTGGCGTCATGCAGCGCCGGAGCGGCCATGTCCGTTTCCACCCAGCCCGGAGCTACACAATTTACGTAAATGCCGTCCCGCGCCAGTTCCGTTGAAAGCCCTTTCACCATGCTGATGATTGCACCCTTGCTGGCGGCATAGTCACAGTGGAAAGCCTCTCCCCGCTGTCCTGCTGTCGAGCTGATCAATACTATATTGCCGCCTGAACGCTGCTTCTTCATCTGGGCGACGCCATGTTTCACCAGCCCAAAAAGACTGTCAACGTTGATAGCCAAAGTAGAGCGCCATTGCTCGTCAGACATCTGGTCAATGGGAGCGTCCTGCGGCGGCCACACGCCGTGGTTTCCCACGATAATATCCACTTTGCCGAAGTGCTGAATGGCCGCGTCGATCAACGGCTTCGCGGCTTCGGGTGAAGAAAGCTCGGCCTGGATAGCGATGCATTGCTTCGCGCCGCCGCACTCCCAGCAAAGATCATCTGCCCCTTTACTCGCCTTTTGATAATTGAAAACGACGCGCGCGCCGGCCTGAGTAAACATTCTTACAATTGCCGCGCCGATCCCGCGCGAGCCTCCGGTAACCACGGCAACCCGTCCCTCAAGCGATAAGACAATGCCTTTTCCCGACATGGCAAGTACGATACGGAACAATAACCACGCACGCAAGCATGGTCTGGCCAGCTTTAAGGCTTTCGCTCATTCCAGCGTCGGGCCGAGTCCACAAACACCCGGAAGAGACGGCCGGAAACCTGATCGTGTTCGAACGTGCGCTCCGGATGCCACTGCACTGCCAGGACATAGTGCCCCGGCGTGGTTCCTTCAATTGCCTCGATTACTCCATCTTCAGCGCAGTGCGCGACCGCACGAAGGCCGTCGCCCACAACATCCGCCGACTGATGATGGCTGGAATTCACCGGCACCGCCTTTGAATCTTCTCCCCGAAGAATTTCTTTTGCCAGCAGCGAATCTCCCGTCACAGTCACGTTGTGCGCGACTTCCACCTTTGCGCCAGCGCTGTGGTTGACGCTGGATTCAATGTGTTGAACCAGCGAGCCTGTCCGCCACACATTTAGAGATTGGAGACCGTAACAAATCCCGAACACAGGCTTGCGCAGGTTGTAGGCGTCCTGAAGCAGAAGTTCGTCGGCGGCGTCGCGTGGCGGGTCAGCGGGCGCGGTTTTTGCGTGCGTCGCAGCGTTGAATTTTTGCGGATCAATGTCTGCCTTGCTGCCGGGCAGTAGTGTTGCAGCGCAGGACGTAATGAGCCGCGCTATCTCTTCCGGGGAACTCTGTAAGGGAATGAGTACCGGCTCGCCTCCGGCTGCCTGTATGGCGCGCAGATAAGGCGGCAAAGCGCGGCCACTGTATTCCAGATCGTAGGAGCAGGGCTCCGGTATCGCTATCCGGGGCTTAATGCCCACCTTGCTGTCGTTTTTTGGGGAATTTTCCAAAAATCAAGCCTCTCTGGACACTTTCATCCCACTATAACTTCATTGGTTCGTTCGACACTGGTTGCTCTCCACGCAAATCAGGAACCACACAGCGCGAGTAATAGATCTCGCTAATGACGATTCGCGCCCGTTCAGTAATCTTTGCGATATCACGGGGAGACATGCCGACTGTCGAAATCGGCGAGCCCACTATCATCTGCACCGGACCCGGTTTGATATGGTAGCTATTCATCTTGAGCATCTCGTAAGTGCCAACCAGGACAATGGGAACCACGTCCACTTGCGCTTTGACGGCCGCGTAAAATGCGCCGCCCATAAACGAATGCAGCTGCCCATCGGGCGAGCGTCCGCCTTCCGGAAAAATCACCAGAGAATTCCCTTTTCTGATCGCTGCCACTGCCAGGTTCAAGCTTCGCACGGAGGCTTTCGGGTTCTCCAGCACGACTGGAATCTGTCCGGAACGGCGCAGGTGCCAACCCATGAACGGATAGCGGAATAGCTCTTTCTTGGCCAGGATCCTGAATTGAAATGGCAGGTAGGAATACAGGACCGGAATATCGAAGGCTGAAAGGTGGTTTACTACGTAAACCTGCGGCTTCGATGTATCAATCCTGTCCAGGCCCTCCACCTGTACCTTGGCGCCCACGGTTGCGAGAATCATCCGTGACCACAACCGCGCGATGCTCTGCTGGCGTTGCCCGGTTGGATCAAAGAATGAGACCACCAGAGAAACGCAGCCCAGGACGACTGTGTAAAGCCAGACAAGCGGTGTCCACAGAAAATAGGACCGCAACCGGGATCCCAGATGACGAATGCCGCCCGTTGCTGCCTGCGCCTTGGTATCTGCTGGTGTGGTCTCCGGCACAGGTCAGGCACCCTGCCGAACTGGTTTGCGGACGAGAATCCCCAGAGCTTCACCGACAATATAAATGGAGCCAGTGATGACAATCAGGCCTTTGTTTCCGGCCAGGCAGCGGGCGCGATCCAGCGCCTCAGGCACGGATTTCGCCTGCAATATCTCGGTTTGCGTGTGCGCTCCCAGCTCTGCAATTTCCTGCGGAGAAGCTGCGCGTGGATTCTCCGCCTGAGTTGCAATCACACGTTCAGCCAGCGGAAAAATAATATTGGCAATCTCGCTGATGGCTTTGTCGCGCATAGCGCCGAAAATAAATGTAAGCGGCCGATCTTCATAAAAGGTGGAAAGCGCAGAGCGCAGAGCCCATGCCCCCGAGGGATTGTGCGCCACGTCGAGCACAACTTCAGGAAAGCCGTCTTCCGCCGGAATTACCTGAAATCTGGCGGGCCACCGTGTGGAGTGAATACCCTGCTGAATATCTTCCGCAGAAATATGAAAGCCAAAGTTGTTGAGTTCTTCTGCTGCGGTAATGGCTAGCGCCAAGTTGCGCAGTTGATGCCGACCTGCAAGTGGAAAATCGACGGAGATCTCCTTGCCCATCACGGCCAGCGTGAAATGATTATGACCAACAGCGGCATTGCTCGATAAACCATTCTCAGCCGTTGGAGTCATGGAAGGCATATGTTTCACTGCGCTCACCGCGCGGGCGTCGCGAGCCATGATTTCTTTCCCCAGTGTTTCATTGACGATTGGGTGCTGCGGCAGCAGGACAACAATCCCTTTCGGCCGGAGTATGCCGGCTTTTTCATGCGCGATTTCCGGCAACGTATTGCCAAGAAAATTCTGGTGATCAAAATCAATGTCAGTAATCACAGAGATCAAAGGATCAACAATGTTGGTGGCATCAAGCCGGCCGCCCAGTCCCACCTCCAGCACGGCCAGTTCCACGCCCGCGCTGGCAAAATATTCAAACGCCATGGCCGTAATCATTTCAAAATAGCTGGGATGCCACGGCAATTCGCCGCGTTCTACCAACTCATGCGCGCAACGTTCAACGCGGTCATACATCAGCACAAATTCCGCGTCGCTGATTGGTTCCTGGTTGATCTGAATACGCTCGTTCACGCGCAGCAGGTGTGGCGAGGTGTAAAGGCCGGTACGATAACCTGCGGTCTGGACGATGCTGGCCAGCGTGGCCGCAGTTGAACCTTTTCCGTTGGTGCCTGCGATCAGCACGCTCTGCAACTTGCGCTGGGGATTACCCAGCGCCTCGGCCAATCTGCGCATGTGTGCGAGATCAAATTTGCGGTTCGACGCCAGCTCATGGCCCAGCGCCAGCAGATTGTGCACGGCAGATTCGTAAGTGACGGACACAGCTCAGGCTGCCTTTGGGGTCATGAAATCGAGAGCGCGGGCGATGTAAGACTTCATGTCCTTGCGATGGACAACGGCGTCCAGCATTCCATGTTGCAGCAGAAATTCGCTGGTCTGAAAACCCTCCGGCAGTTTTTGGCGGATCGTCTGCTCAATGACACGGGGACCGGCAAAGCCAATCAGCGCGCCTGGCTCTGCAATGTTGAGGTCGCCCAGCATGGCATAAGAAGCGGTTACGCCGCCGGTTGTCGGGTCAGTAAGAACGGAGATATAAGGTACGCGGGCAGTATCCAGCCGGGCGAGCGCGGCAGAAATTTTGGCCATCTGCATCAGGCTGACCACACCTTCCATCATGCGCGCGCCGCCGGAAGCCGACACCACAATAATTGGCTTATGCTCTTTGCAAGCCCGCTCAATCGCGCGGGTAATTGATTCTCCCACCACGGCTCCCATACTGCCGCCGATGAATGAATACTCCATTGAACTCACGATCACAGGACGCCCATTCATGGTGCCGGTAGCATTGATGATGGCGTCTTTCAGACCGGTGGAGGCTTTGCTTTTTTCCAGACGCGCTTTGTAGGGGCGGGTATCAGAAAAGTTCAGCGGATCGGTCGATGCCAGATTTTCGTCCTGGGTCTCAATACTCTCTTCGTCCAACAGCAGCATCAGCCGATCGGCCGAGTTGATGCGAAAATGATAGTCGCACTTGGTGCAGACGTTCAGGTTGTCTTCCAGTTCTTTTTTCCAGATGATCTGCCGGCAGCCTTCACACTTCACCCACAGGCCTTCCGTGCGGACGCGCTTCTCGTCAGTCGCCTGGATCTCACTGGATTCCCGCTTAAACCACGCCAAGATATTTACTCACTTTCATTTCGACGCTACCTAATATTCGATGCCGCGTTGCGCCATCACGCCCTTTTCATAGGCGTGCTTTACCTGCTTCATTTCCGTTACCGTATCTGCCAGCTCAATGATTGTCGGATGCGCGTTCCTTCCCGTCAAGATTACGTGTACCTGGGCAGGTTTCTGCTTTAGAGTCTCCGCCACCTTGGCGGGATCGAGCATGCCATAGGTAATGGCATAATTGATCTCGTCCAGAATCACTAAATCCCATTTGCCGGACATGATGGCTTCATGCGCTTCCTGCCACGCAGCTTCCACCATGCGCACATCTTCGGGATCGGTTTCTGCGCCACCAACCTTTACAAATCCGCGGCCCATCTGCTTCATCACAAAGTTATCGCCGAAGGCCTTCACGGCATCAAGCTCTCCATAATGCCATGAGCCCTTCAGGAACTGAAGCATCAGCACCTTCATGCCATTGCCGACCGCGCGCAGAGCCGTGCCCATGGCCGCAGTGGTTTTACCCTTGCCCGGCCCGGTGTTTACGATGATTAGCCCCTGGTGAACGTCGCCCATATCATTTTTTGCGCAGATCAGTGGCCGGTATGGTACGGATGGCCTTTTAAGATTGTAAATGCCCGATAGATTTGCTCCAGCAAAACCACCCGCGCCAGCTCATGCGCCAGCGTCATCTTGCCAAAGGAGAGGATCAGGTCGGCGGCGCCGCGAGCCGTGTCGCTGAATCCGTCGGCTGGCCCAACGGCAAAAAACAGGTTCTGCGTTCCACGGTCCTGCTGGTCGCGCAGCAAGTTCGCAAATTCTTCTGAAGTAAATTGCCGGCCTCGAGCGTCCAGCAGAATAAGGACCGGCGCGATCCTGCCTCTGGTGTCAGCGGCCAGATCCAGCAACGCAGGCTCGCTGTTCATCTCGTGCGACTCCGTGCCGACATAGTGCGAGATGCGCTTGAGATATTCGTCGGTTAGAGCTCGAATCGCGACTTCCTTGGTCTTGCCAACCCAGGCGATCTGCAGCTTCACGCTGATTTCCGCGTTTTCTTTTTTGTCCGGGAACTCTGGGTACGGGGCTTGGTACGGGCAGCTTTACGTGGCGCAGCAGACTTCTTCCGGGCGGGCGCTTTCTTCGCAACTTCTTTTTTGGCGGCCGGTTTTTTATTGGCGCGTTTTTTCGAAAGGTCTGACGGTGTCAGCTTTCGCGCTGACTTCCACAGCCGTTCCAGGTCATAAAACTTACGCGCACGCTCAGAGAAAACGTGCAGGACGAAGTCCACATAGTCCAGAAGCACCCACTCAGCCTGGGAGTAACCTTCAACGCTGTTGGGGCGTTGGCCCACTTCGGCCATTTGCTTTTGTACGTCATCGGCAATCGCCTGTATCTGGCGCGGGTTGGTGCCGGAGCAGACAACAAAATAGTCGGTGAACGCTCCGCTGTTCTTGTCCATCTCCAGGATGACGACATCTTCACCCTTCTTGCCTTCAATGGCCCTTACCGCCTGTGTAACCTGTTGCTTGGTCTGTAAACTCATCCGTTCTTATGGCTCCTGCCTGTGTGCCCGTGTTGGCGGGCTTCTTGAAAAGATAGCACTTTGTCTCGGCTTGCGTCGGTGCTTTCCGTACTGGGGCTGCCGACGTAAAGATTTTCTTTCTTAATGTATTCCGCCACCAGCGGCGGCACATAACGACTGAGCTGCTTCACTGATTTTCCGGCAGCCGCGCGAATCTGTGTGGATGAAACTTTCTCCCGCACCTCATCTAGCAGATGGATGGTAGCTCCCATCACAGCGATGGTTCCGTCTGTACGTTGTGGACGCATGGCGCGCATCATCAAGTCGGTTGGACGCAAAGATTCAGGGAGCGCCCGCCCTACGTCCGCCAAAGAATATCCGGGGCGACTGACCACAATGAATTCGACTTCAGCCAGTATCTCTTCCGGCTGACGCCAGGTGGCGATGTCTTTGAACGCATCAATGCCAATCAGGAAATACAACTTGTCAGTCTTCTTAAGTGAACCTTTGAGCCGCCGGACCGTATCGATAGAATAGTTTGGCTGGCCCGTGTGGGCATCGAGCAATGAAGCTACAAAGCGCGGATCATCGGCGGTGGCCAGCGCCAGCATGGCAAAGCGATGCTGGAAATTCGTGAGCTTGCGCTTCTGCTTGTGCGGCGGCAAATCAGCCGGAACAAAGTAAACCCGCCCCAAACCAAATTTTTTCGCGGCAGCACGCGCGACTGCCAAGTGGCCGCGATGTACGGGATCGAAGGTGCCGCCAAAAAGAGCAATCTTCATGCGGTTATCGGGTCTGCCTCTGCTTAAAGGCCCTCTGCTTGGAGACGCGCTTCATGCGTTCCGTCTTCTTCTTATCTTTGCGCGTGGAGACGGCTCTCTTTTTGGCTGGTGGATGTTCCTGCGCGTAAGAGTCGGCACGGATTGCGGCAACCATTTTTCCTAGCGCATACTTCAGTTCGGGAATGCCTTTGCCGGTAACCGCTGAAATCTCGTACATCGTGAGCTTCAGCTTCTTGCAGTGTTTGGCCAGCTTGGCCAGCTTTTCCGGATTGGCCACGTCAATCTTGGACGCCACCACGATCATCGGCTTTTTTTCCAGATCGGCCCCAAAACTTTTTAACTCACCCATGATGACTTTGAAGTCCGCCACCGGATCAGGACGCCCGCTGGCGTCCGAAATATCAATCATGTGGGCCAGAACCCGCGTTCGCTCGATGTGCCGCAGAAACTGGATTCCCAGCCCAGTGCCGGTGTGCGCGCCTTCGATCAGGCCGGGAATATCGGCCACAACATAGCTATCTTCATGCGGCATTTCGCCGATCGTAACCACGCCCAGATTCGGTTGCAGGGTGGTGAAAGGATAGTCGGCGATCTTAGGCTTGGCCGCGGAGATGCGGGAAACCAGGGTCGACTTGCCCACGTTGGGATAGCCGACCAGCCCCACGTCGGCCAGGAGCTTCAACTCCAGCCGCAAAACCTTTTCTTGTCCGGGAAAGCCCTGTTCATGCTCCTGCGGGGCCTGGTGCGTGCTGGTGGCAAAGTGCTGGTTTCCACGGCCACCACGTCCGCCCTGAGCGACAACCATGCGCTCGTCAGGATGCGAAAAGTCCTGGAGGCGCTCGCCGGTCTCATTGTCGTAAACAATGGTTCCGACGGGAACTTTCAGGATGATGCTTTCGCCGTCGCGACCGGTACAGTTGGAGCCTTCGCCGTGGCGTCCGCGCTCGCCTTTGTATTCCGGGTTAAAGCGGAAATGGACGAGCGTATTGTGGCGTTCGCTGGATTCCATGACGATGTCGCCGCCACGGCCGCCGTCGCCGCCCGAAGGACCGCCGCGCGGAACAAACTTCTCCCGCCGAAAGGCCATGCATCCGTTGCCACCGTCGCCTGCCTTAATCCTGATTATTGCTTCATCAATAAACATGCTGTCTATATTGATTGTACAGGCCACGGCGGGGATTCGCCGCAGTCGGCAGCAGGAGCTTCGGCGGGCGGCAATAGCCTATTCTCGCTATTTCTTTTCCATCGCGGCCATGCGCCGTTGCATTTCTTCCGGTGAGACATCCTCTATGTGCGTACCGATGCTCCATTTGTGGCCAAAGGGATCTTCGATGGTGCCCATGCGATCGCCGTAAAACTGATCTACAACGGGTTTCTTGATCGTCGCACCAAGGCTGACGGCACGTTCCACTGTTTTGTCGGTGTCCTCGACATAGAGGAGCAGGCTGACTGAGGTATTGCCGAGCGTTTTCGGGCCGACAGCCCCGATTTCAGGATGCTCGTCGGCCAGCATGACGAAGGAATCACCGAACTTCAGTTCCGCGTGGCCCACCCGACCATCGGGCATGGGCATGCGCATGATTTCAATCGCTCCGAATGCCTGCTTGTAAAAATCGATGGCGGCGGCCGCGCCTTTGATAATGAGGTAGGGTGTAATGTTGTGATAGCCATCAGGAATCGGTTTTACTTTGTTTGCCATAAAAGAAATCTCCTTCCGCAGCATTGAAATACTGCGCCTTTCGATCTGATTCTGCCGGATTCAGCACCGCAGAGTATTGTAAAAATTTGACCTATTGATAAATAGGCACGTGATTGAAATGATCGGTTTTATGGGCAAGATAGGTTGTGGGATTGATGCCGGAAAACTCTTTGAAATCGTGGATAAAATGGGCCTGATCGAAATAGCCGCAGGCGGCAGCCATATCGCCCCAGGAAAAATCTGTGCCGGTCCGAATCTGTTGCAAAACCTGTTGGAAACGCCGTACGCGAGAAAAGAGCTTCGGCGTAAGTCCTACTTCGTTGGAGAAAAGTTGTATAAAGCGGCGCGAGCTGATGCCAATCTGGTCGGCGACTTCACCGATGGCTGGAGCGGTATGAATGTTGCGGAAAAGGCCCAGCGCGCAAGCGACCGCCCGATGTCTTTCCAAGGGCCTGAAAGCTCGCGCGAGCAGGCATTCTTCCAGCGCCTGAAATTTCATTTCCGGCGTTTCCGCTTCCAGCAAACGCTGCCGCAGCAGACCTGCCTCATGGCCCCAAAGGTCCTCCAGTGAGACGTGCAGGTTGTGCAGCTCGCCGGCAGGCATTTTAAAAAACGGAAATGCACCACCCGGTTTGAAGTGAACGCCCATGACCGAGTCCTGCTGGGCCGTATCGATCACAAAGAAGCTGGAACGCGGGCCGCACAACATCGTCCCGGGATAGCGTACACACTTGTCCAGATTCTCGCGGTCGTAAATACGCGCCTCGTCTTCCTTCAGGTTGATGACCAGCTCAATCGAACCGTCCGGCATGAGGCGTTCTTTTGTATGTGATCTCGCAGGAAAGCCATCGTAGAACCAGAAGAGCTCAACAAAGTTGCTGAGAGGCGGCCGCGGGATGTGGGTGAGAAAAAGCATTGAGATAGCGTCATGCCCCAGGTGTGTAATTCTAAGCCGCTCGCCCAGGTAAAAAACACTGAACGTATGCGCCAGAAAAAGCCCCGTCGGATCGACGGGGCGGGAATTCCTGCGTAAGTAGAAAAAGAGCGGTCTTACGACTTCGCGGCTTCGGCCGGCTCAACCAGAACGTAGCGGCCATTGCCGCCTTTATCGACAAATTTGATGGTGCCGGTGACCTTGGCGAAAAGAGTGTCATCTTTGCCACGTCCGACGTTTGCGCCCGGTTTGATCGGGGTCCCGCGCTGGCGAACGATGATGGTGCCGCCGGGGACGAGTTGACCGCCGAAAGCTTTTACGCCAAGCCGTTGCGCATTGGAATCGCGCCCGTTTCTGGAACTGCCTAAACCTTTTTTATGTGCCATAACAAATCCTTGTCTTGAATTCTCAGGGACTATGGTCCCGTCACGTTATTTCTTCTTGCCTTTGCCGGCAGCCTTCTTGGCCGTGCTCTTTTTGGCTGCTTTCGGCTTGCTCTTGGACTTCCCTTTGGCCGACTTTGCCGGCGCGGCTTCACCTTCGGCTGCAACAGGCTTTGCCTTTTTAGGCTTGCGGGCCGGGAGGTCAGGAGCGGTGAAGCGCTCTCCGTCGAAAGCGATCTCCGTTATCCTGACTGCGGTAAAGGGCTGGCGATGTCCATAAATCTTCTTGTATTGCTTTTTGCGCTTGAAGTGGAAGACCAGAATTTTGTCGGCTTTTCCGCCTTCCATCACCTGGGCAGTCACTACAGCGCCTGCGCCTGGACCGATGGTGCCTTCCTGGCCAGACACGGCCAAAACGTCATTGAATTCAACGACGTCGCCATTGGCGGCGGGCAGTTTCTCAATTTTCACTACGTCGCCGGGTGCGACGCGGTATTGCTTTCCCCCGGCGCGAATTACCGCGTACATACTCTCTCCATCGCCCCTTCAAAGCGCTTGGCTGGAAAGGACTTATATTGACTTGTAAGATTGCTCAGCAGCCATGCTCAACAGGCAGGAATTTCCACCAGTGGCAAACCCTGCAATTTTAACGTGATAGAGGGTCCAAGGTCAAACCCAAGGCCGCCTTAACCTTGCATGTACGTCCGCCAGAAGAAATATACCGTCATGCTGCTGCCGAGAATGATAACCACATAGCGTACGCTGCGTGGCTCCATCTTTTGGGCGTACCACGCGCCCACGTATCCGCCCAGAGCGCCGCCAACCAGCATGAGCAGCGCCTGTGGCCAGAACACAGCCCGGGCCACAATGAAAATGACTACCGCCACGAAGTTTCCGCAGGTAGCCAGCAAAGTCTTAAGGCCGTTCATGCTGTGAATGTTTTCGATGCCCATCATCGCCAGCAGAGCCAGCATTACGATGCCCGCGCCAGCGCCGAAATAACCGATATAGACCGCGGCGCAGGCTTGCAACAGCGTGATGCCGATCACGCGCTTAAGCGAAGGTCCACCTCCGGAATGGTGGCGATTGACCCAAGAGGTAACCCTGTCACTGAAGCTGAAGATGAGCGTGGCGATCAGAAGGAGCCAGGGAATCAGCTTGTCAAAAGTTGCTTGTCCGGTCTTAAGCAGAAGGATGGAGCCAACGATGCTGCCCAGAAATGTAATGATGATCAGAGGCAGAATGCGTTTGAGCAGCTCTGCGCTGAGCGCTTTACGATAGGCTCCTGTGGAGGCCAGTGTCCCCGGCCACAAAGCAACCGTCCCCGTGGCATTGGCATTGATGGAAGGCACCCCGGTAAAAAGCAGCGCGGGAAAAGCAAAGAACCCACCGCCTCCAGCCACGGAGTTTACGGTGCCACCCGCCATGGCGGCAAAGAAAAGCAGGATGGAGTGGTGAGAGCTCACTCAATATTCTAGCGGATTTTTCCTGTTGAGACGGTGAAGCACAGCTTTTGACAGTCAAAATCAGCGGGCAGCGTAACGAATTTTCATAACCATGATGACCAGCAGGAGGGCGAGCGTGACTGCGTTAGCCACAATTACGGGCATGGCCCAGAGGCGAAGACCGTAAATGAGCCAGAGCACCACGCCCGCGGAAAAGGCGAGCAACATGGCCCAGGAAAGATCGTCGCAGCGTTTGCTCCGCCACGCGTGCAGCACCTGCGGGACGAACGATATCGTGGTCAATGTTCCCGCGACGAAGCCAAGGAATGTGGTCAAAGGCATATAAGACTCATTTTCATGAATGGTTCAGTCATCTTACTATCTGTTATCTGCCTGCGACTGTGATCAGCCAACCTTGAACCCTGAAAATTATTTTCCGTCCATCGACCGTCCGACGACATCTGCTGATAAAAACTTGCTGAGGCCCACGTATGCCTGAAAAAACCGCATTTATCACCTTTCTGGTTGCCGCCCTCGCGCTTAATCTGGCGCCCGGGCCAGACATGCTTTACGTCATCGGCCGCAGCGTGGGGCAAGGTCGCAAGGCGGGTATTGTCTCTTCCCTTGGAGTTTTCGTCGGGTGCTGGGCACATATTCTGGCAGCGGCTTTTGGGATCGCCGCCCTTCTGCGTTCATCTCCTGTGGCTTTTAGCTTGGTGCGTTACGCGGGCGCGGCTTATCTTCTCTATCTGGGAATCAGGATGCTCGTACAGAAAACCGATCTTGCCTCGCAGCAATTCAACGCGGAACGCTTGAACAGGATCTTTCGCCAGGGCGTGATTACCAATGTGCTCAATCCCAAAGTTGCAATTTTCTTTCTGGCATTTCTGCCGCAATTCATTGACTCGCGTCGCGGCAGCGTCGCAATGCAAATCGTGCTGCTGGGTTTGATCTTCAATGTCGGCGGAACACTGGTGAATCTCGCCGTCGCATATGCGGGCGGAACGCTGGGAGAATTATTGCGTCGAAACCAGCGCATCGCACGGTTGCAGCGGCGCTTTACCGGGGTGATCTTTATCGGTCTGGGGTTACGGCTGGCGTGGCAGAGAAAGTAGCTGCGAAATGAAAAAGAGCACGCCAAACCGCATGCGTGCCCTATTTCTTAACGTCGATTTCTAGTTACATCAAAAACTCTTTCGTCTGGCGGGTGATGGGATGCTGCATCTCCTCCAGTTCATTCTTAACCTGATTCAAGCCATACACCAGCCGCTCGAATTCCTGCGACATGCGGCGGAAGAGCGGCGCAACCTTGGCGTACTCAAAGTGCTCGAATTTCGAAACAATGTAGTAGCTCTCTTTGCCGGCTTTTACGAAGTCGATCAGGCTCTCCATTCTTGTGCGCCGAAGGCGATGTTTATTCAGACCCTGCGGAAACATGCCGGTGAAGAAGAGCGAGTAATCGCCAATGTGTTTGCGCACCTGACGCTCGCGATCAAAGGACGGCGCCGGCCCATAAACAGGATCTGACTCCAGCAGCATCTCGCCCACATCGCATAGCGGGCGGCCGTCTGCGTTTTTGATCTTGTAGAGAGTTTCTGCTTCGCAGAATTCTGTGAGCAGGTTGGAGACATAGTCGTGCACTTCAGAGCTGCGCACGCCAACCTCACCATAATTTCGTTCAACTACTTCCTTGAAAAACTGCTGCAATGGATTCGATTCAGGTATCACCTTGTCACCCCGTTTCCCTGCACCACGCCGTCTATGCTGTTACGTCGTCACCGCCCCGGCATAAAAGCGTCAAAGCAAATTGGGGAACGCTGAATAATATGAGTGCAGTATGGGTATTTTGGGTTATCTACCGCAAGTAATTTGTGAGGTAACTCTGCACTTTGGCAGCAAGACTATAGGAGTGCTAAGAACCGGAGGGCCAGTGACCAAACGAGTGGAGGAAGCAACTGCTGGAACGGAAATCTCATCCGCCCAGACCTTTCTTCACCAGATCGCTGACGGTCTTGCCTTCCACGCGCGCGCCGGTGGCCTGGAGTTTGGCCATCACATTCTTCATTACCGTGCCCATATCTTTCAAGGTTGGAGAGCCCATCTCAGTGATTGTGGCTTTCACAGCTTCCGCAATCTGCTCTTCTCCCATGGCTTTGGGCAGATAGTGTTCTATCATCTTGATCTCGGCTGCTTCTTTGTCCGCCAGTTCCTGACGGCCACCTTTGGTGAACTGCTCAATGGAATCGCGGCGCTGTTTAATGAGAGTGCTAAGGATCTGCTGCGTCTCCTTGTCGTCAAGAGGAGCGCGCTTATCGACTTCCTTGTAACTGAGAGCCGACTTGACCATGCGCAAAGTGGAAAGGCGCAGTTCGTCGCGGCTGCGCATGGCGTCAACCATATCTTTTTGGATCTGCTCGCTGATGGTCATGAATGGAAACCTCGCTCCGTTGGAGAAAGAGAATTATAAGCTGACCCGTTTGATTCCATTCTATGGCCGAATTATGATCGGAGTTCCTCCGGAGAGCTCATGCAACCCCTGCCCCTTATTTTGAACATTACTATCGTAGTGGGCATCGTGGGGATCGTAGTTTATTGGGTTCGGCGGTTCGCAATATTTCTCGGCTATAAAACCATTCAGCCGGACGTGCTTCAGATTGCGGAGCTTCTGCAGGCACAACTCTTGCGTGACCGTAGCGATGTGCTGCTGGAAGGGCACTATGGCGGAAACCCTACGATCGTCCGCTTTTCTCATCGGGTGGATACGCCGGGGCTCGACATACAGATGCGTGTCCCGGCGACGCTCAATCTTTTTGTGATGCCAAAGAACTTTGCAACCACGAATGAGGGACGCGTGCTGATGCGCACCGGCAGCGCGCCGCTGGACAGAAGATTCAACGCCAGAACCGATCATCCCATGGAACTCAAGATGCTCACCGCCGCAGCGGCCATCAAGAGCAGCCTTGAGCAGCTTTGCTGTTCCACGCAAACCGGACTTTCCATCAAGGATCGCGCTATTGAGTTGAGCGAACTCACCATACCGCCGTTCACCGCAAATCACGTTTTCGACCATCTGCAATCAATGCTGACGCTGGCGAAAGCCGTACAGGACATGCCGGGAGCAGACCGCATCAAGGTTGATCCGTTACCGCGGCGGGGCAGCAGCTGGCCGGTGCGTGTAGCGTTGGCAGGAGGGCTGCTTTGCCTGGTGGCCCTGCTTTTCACGCAACCTTACAACCGCGTGCCGGACGGGAGCGCCAGTGCCAATAACGTGTCCCCGCCGTCAGGCGTAGCGCCTGCTGATGCCATGCGCATGCAGCAGCTGCAAGGCTGGCATGTGGCGGGGAGGGACGATTTTTCCAACTCCGCGCTGCGCTTTCTGCGGGAACACCGGCTGGAGGCTTCTGGACGTATCGTGGGCGATTTTGGCGGCCGCGGCGGCGCGGCTGACGCAGCCTATCTGCTATTGAACGCGACAGGCCGCCATCGAGTAAGCATGATGTCCAGAGGAACGGTGGCCTATGACGCCATCTTTCCTAAGGTTGATGCTATTGCGCGGATTTCCAAGAGCACCATGGCAAAGATACAATGGATGTCGTCAGGTCCGGCGTTACCTCCCGATGGCGATGGTCTACTGGTTGTTCAAAACGCGAACGATCCAACCGCAAGCGTGGTGTTGTTGAGACACGGCTCGCAAACCCTCTCTAGCCGTCCCGCAGACTTCAACAAAATCGATCTGGTTTCGCAGTAGCAAAATTTCAGGAACAGGAACAGGTGAAATGATTCGTAAAGGCCGCCTTTTTACTCCGGGTCCAACGCAGCTTCTTCCGTCAGCCCAACTTGCCATGGCCGCAGCCACCATGCACCATCGCACAGCGGAGTTCCGCGCGCTATACACGCGGGTGCTGGCGGACTTGAAAACCTTTGTCGGCACAAAGAATGACGTGGTGCTGTTTACGGCTTCCGGCACTGGCGCCATGGAGGCCGCAGTGGCCAACCTGACTTCGCCTGGAGATAGAGTGCTGGTGGTTTCGGCGGGGAAGTTTGGCGAGCGCTGGGAAGGCCTGGCCAAAGCTTATGGCCTCCAGTTTGAAACTGTGCGTGCGCCTTACGGGCAGACAGTTACGCCGCAGCAAGTACGAGAAGCTCTGAAACCCGAACACAAAGTGCTCTTCATTCAGGCGACAGAGAGTTCCACCGGCGTGCGGCACGATGTTGAGGGAATCGCGCGCCTGGTGAAAGGAACGGACACGCTGCTGGTGGCCGACGCCATTACCGGTCTGGGCACCACGCATTTTGACGCCGACGGCTGGGGCATCGACGTGTTGATTGGCGGCTCGCAAAAAGCGGTGATGGTCCCGCCGGGACTTGCTTACTGTTCGGTGAGTGATCGGGCATGGCAGCGGATGGAAACCACAAAAAATCCGCGCTACTACTTTGATCTGCGAAAAGAAAGAAAGAATGGCGCTAAGGGAGAATCTTCATACACGCCTTCGACAGCGCTGGTAGCAGCGCTGGCAGCGGCGCTCGATTATATTCGCGAGCAGGGCGGCGGCGATCTGGCTGCAGGGCGCAAACTTCTGATCGATAATGCGGAAACTGCGGCGGCCATGACGCGTGCGGCGGCGAAAGCTCTGGGATTGAAGCTTTTTTCCGCCAGTTCGCCCGGCGCGGCACTCACGGCAATCGCTTCGCCGGAAGGCGTGGATTCCAGCGATATCGTAAAGGCGTTTCGCAATCACTTTGGCGCGATCATCGCCAACGGACAAGGCGAGATGAAAGGCCAGCTTTTCCGCATTGCGCATCTGGGTTATTACGACTATCTGGATACGATCGCCGCTATCGGCGCGCTGGAGCAGCTGCTGGCACAAATGGGAAGACCGGTGGAATTGGGAGCGGGATTAAAGGCGGCACAGCAGGTATATGCGGAAGCCAACCAGCCAGCGGCGGCTGCGCGCTGAACGATAAGTACATTTCGCTATTGCGTCCCGATCCAAGACACGAGGATTTAGAACTTGCGTTCGGGCGCGGCTGGTTCCGGAACACAAGGTCCCTCAGGCCTATTCGCGCGCTGATGAATGCGCGCGCTTATCTACGGCCTTCGGGATGACGTTTCTTAAGAGGGCTTGGGGTACTCCATGAAAATCGTTATCGCGGAAAAAGTCGCAGCCAACGCGGTGCAACTTCTGAAAGACGAAGCGGATTGGACCATCGTCACCCAGGACCAACTTCCGGATGGCCTGGAAGCGGCATTGAAGGATGCCGACGCACTGATAGTCCGTTCCGCCGTCGATGTGAATGCACAGATACTGCGCAACGCGAAAAAACTGCGAGTAATCGGACGCGCCGGCGTAGGCGTGGACAATATCGACCTGGAAGCCGCGACCAAGGCCGGCATCGCCGTGATGAATACGCCGGGCGCAAACGCAGTGGCCGTGGCGGAACACACTCTGGCGCTGATGCTGGCGCTGGCGCGACATCTTTGCCGGGCGGATTCCACCACGCGCGCCGGTAAGTGGGAAAAGAAATCGCTGCAAGGTACGGAGCTGCGCGGCAAAACGCTGGGCATCGTGGGGCTGGGGCGCATCGGAATGGAAGTGGCGCGGCGCGCAAGCTCTTTCGACATGAAAGTGGTTGCGCATGATCCGTTCGTTTCGGCGTCATTGGCGCGTGAGAAAGGAATTCAGCTCGCCGAACTAGACCAGATTTTTGCCCATGCCGACTACCTGACGCTGCACGTAGGCCTTACGCCGCAAACGGGAGGCATGATCAATGAAAAATCTCTGGCGCGAATGAAGAAAGGCGTACGTATCATCAACTGCGCCCGGGGTGAGCTGCTGGATGAAGCAGCCGTGGCTGCGGCGCTGGCCAGCAAGCACGTTGGCGGCATTGCGCTCGACGTTTTCACCGAAGAGCCACCGAAGAATTCACCGCTGCTGGCGCTGGAAAATGTGATCGCCACGCCGCACATTGCGGGATCGACGAATGAGGCGCAGGACGCAGTTGGCGTGCAGATTGCCAGCCAGGTGCGCGAATATCTGAAACGCGGCGTGATACAGAACGCCGTGAATATGCCGTCAATTGACCATCAGCAGTACACGCAGATGCAACCGTATATTGCGCTGGCGGAAAAGCTGGGCGCGTTCCTGGCCAACATCGTACCGGCATCGGGATCGATACAGGAAATTTCCATCCGATATACGGGACGGATTGCCGAATGGAACACTGAACTGATACGCAATGCCGCAATTCAGGGCGTGCTGAATCAGCGCATTGCCGAGCGGGCCAACGTGGTGAACGCAGCTGCCATTGCCCAGGAACGCGGCATACAGGTCCATGAAGGCAAGAAGCCGGAAGGAGCCAGCGGCAGCACGGCTGATGTGATCGCTGTTCTGCTCAAGACGACGTCAGATGAACGGCAGGTGCGCGGCGGCGTGCTGCGCGGAAACTCTTTGCGGCTGCTGGGCGTGGACGAAATCGATATTGAAGTGCCGCTGGGCGGCAACCTGATTTATATGCGCAATCGCGATGTGCCGGGCGTGGTGGGGAAAATCGGAACGTTACTGGGCCGGCACAACGTGAACATCGGCAATTTTGCCCTGGGACGCAAAGAACTTAAAGATGGCGCGGAAGCGATTGCTGTAGTCCAAGTTGATTCGCCAGCGCCGGAAGAAGTATTGCAGGAGATCGCACAGCTGCCAGAGATGCATGAAGTGCGTGGACTGAGGCTGTGAGAGAGCAATTAGCAAATAGCAATTGGCAATTAGCCAGATGTTTGTTTTTGCACCGATAAGTTCTATCAATGACTGCATTCGCGGAAGAAAAATTGCGAATAGCATATCGAGTCAGGCTAACTACTAATTGCTAATTGCTCAATTATGAATGTGCGGGCTGGTTCTGGTGGGCCGCGCTTTAGGAACAGTCTTACCACCTCCGCTGCCCACTTTCACGCTGAAAGTAAACGGCAGCTTCTTGGGGGGATAGCACGCATTGTTGTCACACGCCTGATATTTCAGTTCACCGTGGATCGTATAAGTCCCGGTTGAAGCCTGCCGCCGGCGCCATCACAATGCCACGAATCGCGAAGATCGCCGGAGTAAACGCTCAGCTTGGTGCTGGGATCAAAAGGGAAACTCATCAGCTTTCCTGCCGGATACTGCAATCTGCCAATAGGCAACTTCATCGGGAAGCGAAAAATGCAGTTGTGTCGGAATCAACTCTTCCGTCAGCGGATGGCTGGAATTGATGTGGTAAGGATCGTGCACGTGGAAGTTAAACTGCACAGGCGTGGAGTGTCCGGGTGAAACAACAATGTTGCTGGCGGAAACAAAATCAACAAAGACGCGGGGCTGCGGAGCAGCAGCTTCCTGGGCACGGAGCAACGCGCCACCCAACATGCTCACAGACATGACAACCAAAAATAGACCGATAAAGTTTCATTCCGCTCCTGCGCTGTCAGTTGCCCTGCGCCAGCGCCTTCTTGATGGCATCTTCAATCATCGATTCGCTGGCCAGGCCGACGGTTTCATCCACCACTTTGCCTGAGCGGTCGAGTAATACGTTAGCGGCAGCCGATCGACACCGCCATAAAGGTCGCCGACTTTTTCCGGCCTTTCAGGACAACGTAATTCACGCCCATTTTGTGGGCGAAGTCGGCAATCTCTTTGTCGCTCGGTATCGTCCATGGCGACGCCAACAATCTGCAGGCCCTGTGGGCCGTATTTCTTTTGCAGATCCACCAGCCAGGGCATTTCAATCTTGCAGGGACCGCACCATGTGGCCCAGAAATTCAGCAGCACGGCCTTTGCCGTGAAACGAAGCCAGTGGCGTGGCCTTGCCGTCCGGAATGCTCTTCAATTCAAACACCGGGGCTACAGTACCCTTTGCAGGATCGCCTGCTCCCTGCGCCGGCTCAGGTGTGGCTTGCCCGTTGGCCGCCGTGTTGACTGTGTCAGGCGGCTTGCTTGCGCGTTTGCCCACCAGCAGCAATGCAGTGATAGCCACAACCATACAAAGAATGACAATAACGTTTCGGTTCAAAACAGTTTCCTCACCAGGTAAAGCGATTTAAGAATCCAAGATAGCTGGAAAGAACAGTGAAATGCGCGCGTGAGTATGAGCGCGCCCAGCACCATCAGGAGTACGCCGCTGCAAACTTCCAGGGTATGCAGGTGCTTGCGGAAACGACCGTAAAAACTCAGGAAACGATCAATCAGCAGCGACGTCAGCAGAAATGGCACCGCCAGCCCCAGCGAATAAACCCACAGCAGCATCACGCCCTTGGTCACGGTCTCAGCCGAAGCCGGCCATAATCAGGATGGCGGAGATAATCGGGCCCAGGCAGGGCGTCCATCCGAATGCAAAAGCAAAGCCGACCACAAAAGCGCCCAGAGGCGACTTGCCGCCCTTCACAGAATGCAGACGCTTGTCGGCATACAAGGCCTTGATCTTCAAAATGCCCGTAAGATGCAGGCCGAAAATGATGATGACCGCACCGGCCACCCAGGTCAGCTGCTTCTTATATTCCCTGACCAGCTGGCCTACGCTGGTGGCGGCCGCGCCCAGCATCACAAAGACCACGGTAAATCCCAGGATGAACATGAGGGAGTGCAAGAACACTGTATTCAATAGCTTGCGGTCTTTGTTCTGAAGCTCTTCCACGCTGGCGCCGGAAATTAAGGAGACGTATCCGGGTACCAGCGGCAGCACGCAGGGTGACAGGAATGACACGATTCCAGCCAGAAACGCGGTAATCGGAAAAGGTAATGAGGACATAGGCCTTTCTCAGCTACAGATAAGACGAAGGATGTCCTTCATTGTAATCTGGTTACAGATTTTCTTATAGTCGGGAAAATCGCGCGAAAGGCCCTTGCAGGCAGCGGCCAGTGCGCGAAGAAGAAAAGCTTTCGTCAGGGACCGACTACTGGTCAGCTGATTAAGTGGCTTCCAAAGCGCTCAAGCTGTAAGCCCGTCAATCTCCCGCCGATTACAGATTGCTCAATGTGACCGGCTTTTTCTTCGCAGCCGGCGCTGCATTCTTTTCCGGGATCGTGTCATCGATGATGATCTTCTTTACGCCCTGATCGGTAATGATCTGGGTTGGCTGAGAGGAAGCCGGTTGCTGCTGCACGCGCTGCTGAGTCTGCGTCTGCTGCTGGTACTGTTGCTGCTGGTTCTGCTGCTGAAACGACTGCTGCATTGGCGGCGCGGCGACTGCCGCATAAGGCGCTTTGCCGTGGTTTTCCCATTGCGCTGAAGCCTGCTGGATGTAAGCAGAGAGCGAGCGGCGAACGCGCGTTAGCGCGGAGTAATCGTCTGTCAGTGACGCGGCTTCGCTCTTTTTGCCGGCAGCTTCGCTGGCATTGATGAGCGAATCCACGGCTTCACAAACCAGGCTTACGTCGTCATAGAGCTTGAACGTGGTGGACATGCTGCCGCGGGAATTCTGTACGTTATGGATCAGTTCCGGCAGCGCGTAGCGTAGATTTCGTTGCAATGAAACAGCGGCCTGCTGGGCCTGAGCCTGATGTGAACCGTCCTTGAGGAAGCCGGACTTCCATCCGGATTTCCATTTCTCCACGTGCAGGTTGGCAATGTCACTCTGCGTGGCCTGGGAAACGCGGTCCAGGCTGATCAATGCGGTGTTCAAGTCAGTGCGGCCGGAGTCCACGGCCTGGGTGCGCTGCGCGCCGCGTGCCTGCGCAGACAAGGTTTGCGCCGTAAACAAAGCTACAAGAAATAAGGGTGACCGCAACCAGGGTGTTCTTCATGGACCAAACTCCTCGCTCAATGACACTACTGCTCACTGACACTAAGAATAACGTCATTCGGCGATGGGCAATGCATTACCGAGGGACACTGCCGTTAACAGGCACAGGGACTGTATCGACAGGGTGAACGTTCTGCTTTCTAAGGTTCGGGCCGCACAGTCAGGTTGGAAAAATATCCTTCCGTCGTGGAGTGAGCCCACAGCGCGATCTGACCGTGGCCTTCACCCAGTTTCAGGTCGTTCACCACAAGGCAGGGCTCCTGCGCGCCGTTCACATAGAGCCGCGCTTTTGTGCCGGAGACCACGATCTTCATCTTTGTCCAGGCGCCCGGCTCCATGTCGGCGTATGACTCATAAACACCGGGGTTTTCCTTGCGTAGGCGCTGCCAGCCATAGTCAGGCTCAGAGACGTATTGCACGGTGTGGTTGCGCTGCAACTGGTCATCCACGCGGGCGTTGCTGGGCCGAAGATACAGCATTTCAAACTTCGAGGAATCGATACGAAACGCCACGCCAATAAACCCTCGCATGTTGGGCGCAGCATCTTTCCGTGGAGCTCCCGCCACTTCCAGCTCGATGACACCATTCTTGAAATCTGTGCCGGTCAGGATGCCCAGCATGGAGTCATCGGAGGCTTCCTTGCCGGCAAGCGGCACCAGTTGCACCGCCTGGCGCCCGCGATAGCTCACTACCTTCACCTGGCCGTTCGCACCTTCAATTCCGGCCGCGGAATCCAGCGCCAGTTTCAACCCCGACGATCTTGGGGCGCTGGGCTTTGCATCCTGCCCAGCAAGAATCGCGGCTGCAAGCGCGAGTGCCAGAGCAACATGAACAAACGTTTTTGTCATACGCAAGACTCCTTCAAACACCGCGAAGTTCTCTTCCAACATCAGCGCATTTTCACCTGATTGACTGAGGCCTTCACCAGGCCCTCAAAGGAGCCATCAAAGAAATCAATATCGTCCTGGTCATTTCCAACAAATTTCTGCCGCCAGTCTTGCAACGCTGCCGATTTAGGCAGGCTCGCAATTATCTCGTCGGCGGTTTTTCCCTGATTGAGCTCTTTTTCTACTTCCTGATTTACGGCTTTCGCTATTCCCATCACCTGGGTGATGTAGCTCTTGTCATGCAGCACGTCGCCATGGCCGGGAACGATGGTCTGCGCATCAATTTCAGAAAGAGACTGGAGCGTGCCGACGAGGTCAACGGGAAATCCGCCGAAAAAATACGGCACCGGATGATCGAGCATGTCTCCGACGGCGATGATCTTTTCCTTCGGAAGGTAGATTACGGTGTCACCTGCGGTATTGGCGCGGCCCAGAAAGCGCAACTCCACTGCTCGGTTGCCAAGATCGAGCATCAACTCATGGTCGAAGATGATGTTAGCCGTTGCCTGCATGGCGCCTTTCATTTCAGCTACTACCGGACCCAGACCATCGAGTGATTTCTGATAATCGCGGCGATCGCCCTCGCTCATTGGCGTCCCGTCCACCTTTTTGCCGGCATCGAGGGCCTTCCTGAACCTCTCAGCGCGGCCCGGGTAGCGCTCAATGGCGCCAGGATTAAATTCAGCAATCATCCTGGCTGTATGTTTTTGGGCAATGATCTGTAGGCCGGGGAACGCGGCCGCATACGTGGCATTGCCCAGGGTGTGATCAAAATGCCAGTGCGTGTTCACCAGGTAAGTTACCGGCTTGTTGGTCCACTTGCGGATCTGCTCAATATCGAGCCGCGCTGAAGAAGGCAGGAGACAGGAATCAACCACCAGCACGACTTTATCGCCGATAACCACCAATGTGTTGCCCTGCGGAAATGTGTCCGGAGCATCAGGATGGCGAATCTCATAGACGCCTTCAGCAAGTTTGGTAATCGACCGGTCTTTGGTAGTGGTGGAGTCGGCAAAGACCAGAAGCTGCCCCAACAACAGAATCAATGCGGTAAAAAGAATATTTTTGCGAAAGAATTCGCGGATTGACGCCCTCATGAACTGCTCCTTGACCTGAAAGTCAGACCTTCAACTCAGCCGGTCCAAAGCAAATCTGGCGAGCGAAGTCCAGAAGACAATTGTCGGCTTCATTCAGCGCCGCGTCTTGAACGTTCTTGCGGTCAGCAGCGGGCTTTTTAGCTGGCAGACTTTAGCTGACGAAGCGGCCTGGTGTGAGCCCGACCAGACGGCGAAAATGACGGGTGAGATGGCTCTGGTCGGCAAAGCCGGCGGCGGCAGCAATGTGCGAAAGCGGAACCTGTTCGCGCATCCACTGCTTGGCCCGGTTGATCCTGACCTGCGTCTGGTAGGCGTGGGGCGGCATGCCGGTCTCATTGCTGAACACGCGGTGCAGATGAAACGGGCTGAGATTCGCAATGCGGGCCAAGTCATCAAGCGAGATGGGATCGGCAAAATGCTCGTCAATGAACGCTCGTATTCGTCGTACCGCAGCGCGCTCGCTTCCAGTACGAATCTCCGCGGGACGGGTGGCGGAACAGCCGACGATCAAGTGGCGCACAAAATCGAGGAGCGATTCTTCGCACTCCAGGCGACTGCAAGGGTTCTCCATGACGGCGTGCATGCGAAGAAAACTATGGTGCGTGGCCGGATGATCGACTTTGAAACCGGCGAAATCAGGCGCGGCCAGATCGCTGCCGGTAATCTGGTGCGCCAATTTTCGCAGCAGCTTCACGTCAATGTACAGGCTGCGAAAACTACACCCTTCTTCCGTATCGACCCAGTTTTCATGGACCTCTCCCGCCGGGGTGATGACAAAATCGCCAGTCACCACATGGTAGGAACAGCCGCGTATGCTGAGGTTGCCGTGCCCGGCACTGTAGGCTCCCAGGTGAAGTTCCTCATGCCAGTGGCGCGGGTACGTATGAGTGACATTCGTTCCACAATAAAACAGCAGGCCGTCAAAGCCAGGCGCGCGCCAGACATTGATCCCTTGAACCGCATTTCTCTGATTTGCAAGCTGTGAATTTGTAAAACCTGGGGCCACGTTGCGTCACCGTCCTGAGCTGGAGAGACCTTACGTAGTAGACGAAGGGACAGGGTAAAGGTCACGGCTGCCGATGGGCGCGTGGCAGGAAGGTTAGGACCCAAAAGCTAGATTGAAAAAATAACGGTGGGTGCAGCCAGGGGCTTCTTCATCGACGAATTCGCCGCTGATAGCAAGGGAAGTCGCCATTGGGCAGGGGCAAGGTCATTACAAAGAGACAGGGAAACCACAGGAGAGAGTATTGGGACGTTTGGGAGTGGGACCCAGGCCTCCCGCTCTGACACACGAGAGCCATCTTGAGAAATGGCTATTTCAAAACATCGGCGAAATGCCCCTAAGTGGGATTAAGCCGGATAGATGACTTCAATAATTCTGGATTTGCCGTTTTTATCAAGAACCCTGTGGCTCGCCCTAGTCGTCAGCTTGCAGATGTCAGGCACTGAGTGATCGACGGTAAGCTCGACAATCGCTTTGCTTGCACCGCCTTTCTTGCGTTTGTTCTCCTCGAAGAGATATTTCTCTGGCGGCAAAAAAGAGTCCAGCCCACGAGGATGTGCCATTGGGCTGGTGGATCCAGTATTTAGGGGGGTAAGAAGAACCTTGTTACCGTACATGTTTAGGAATCTGGCTGTGTCAATTTCAAGAACCAGATGGTTCCGATTCGGATACGCGTTCATAAGCGTATGCAACCGCGTCTCCGTTAGCCAGAAAAATACTTTCCCATTCAATATCTTGTACCAGTCGCGGGGCGTCAGATGATTCCCCAGCTGGGGCGCAAGTTTGGAATCATGCATGGGTTTCTGGTCCCGTATGAAAGCTTTTCCATGCTTCGAGTGTTTTATCTCAACGCCTTTTGGACGACGGGTCTCTTCAATTTCAATACGCTTATCCCCAGAGTACTCAAAGAGATCAAGCAAAGCAGTAGTGCTAAGAAGGCCGTGCCTTTTTAAGCTTGGCCAAATGCCCTCCTCAGCCATGTGATAAAGAACGGGATGAATCTCTGCAATCTGGTTCAAAGTTATACCCATTACCATGCCCTTCGATCAATGATGCTCCGATCGCCGAAACGTGTGGAGATTAATGACACTGGCGCACCCGACACCTTTTCCATATCTTCGACAAAACGGATTGTCGCCCCGGTAAGCTGTTCAAACCGGTAAGCGTTCTCGTTGTTGCGAGAAATATAATCGCAAAAAGTAAGCGCTATATCACTTGGACCATTCAAGGTCACGGCTTTTCTGAACTCTTCCCAATCGAACTCCGCAACGCGCCGATCCCTCTTTGTGGTCGAGGTAACTTCGTCTTTTATCAGCTGCTCAACGGGAATGCCAGAGCGGTCAGAAATCATTTGCCAGCTTATCTCGCGGCCCCCCATAGGCCCTGAAGTTCCTCCGCCGTCAGGATTTCCTACTCTGATGGGATATGGGCGGCACACAACAATTGTCCGCCGGATTTTGCTAGCAGGAAACGCCAGCCTCTGCCATAGCACCTGCCACTGTGGTATCCCGCGAAGTAACGTAAGGATAAATTCCATGAAATAAACTCAGCCGCGTGCCTTGAGTTCCCTCCAGCATGATCAGCTTGTTGTGCCAGTATGCCTTCTCGAGCTGCTCTGCCACGTCGCGAACATATGGCCTCAGTTCTGGAACACTTTTCGCAAGCCGAATCTTTTGCTCAGCCAACCTCGAGATTCTCCTCATCGCCGCGTGGCCAACCCCTTGCGCTGTCGAACTGATCTCCCGCTTCAGCTGCGCTTCAGCTACCTTATCCGACTCTTCGATGACCATTGCTTGAGGATCAATAGAAAGCCGCTCAGGGGTTACGCCGCACTCATCTATCTCAACCATAAGCTTTTGTGGATCTATGACAGCACCAGCGCCGATCATTAACTCAGCCCGGCCGCGCCTCGTGCCGGAAGGGAGCTGATGATGAACATATTTACCACCACGCTCGAAAACTGTATGGCCGGCGTTCGGCCCTCCAACCCTGATTAGGACATCGTACTCGCGTGCGAGGTAGGACGCGATATGCCCTTTGCCTTCACTGCCGAACTGGCCGCCTACGAGGACATCAACCAGCCGTTCAGCCGGATGACCATACAAACCAAGCTGGGCCGCAACCTTTGTAAGAACATCGTGTTCCGTCAATTGAGTGGTGTTAACGACGAGGTCTGCTTCCCTAGCCAGGTCTTTCAGGTGCTCTTCCGAACGATCAGGCTCCAGGCTTTCGTAAATAGGGTAGGAGGTTACGCCACGCTGTTTCATTTTTGCCGTGTAGCGGTCCTCAAGTACGCCAAGTGGAGCGTCCAAGTGAACGTGGATCACGGCTGAGCCAGCATCAAGACGCACTGCTCTTGCTTGCTGCGCAAACCGGATTGAGTCGACAACAAGGAGATCTGAATTTAGCGGCTGATTCCGGATGTATTCGGCGATCCATCCATGATTGGTTTCCTCATCCAGTTGGTCGCCCTTCTGAGTTCGTTCGTCGCGCGAGCCTGACGTTGAACCGCTGATTTCGTCAATCAAGAGTTTCGTCCTACGAACCTTAGCTTGAAACCTGTGAGCTAATAAATTTGACAAGGTCGTCTTACCCGACCCAATTCTCCCAGACAATAAAATGATCCCTTGCCTCATTGTCACCTCTTTCGGGGAAGATCATAAACATATACCAATATCCCTCGTTGCGTTAGCCTTGAATCAATGAGTTCTACTATCACGCTCCAGCTACCGCCTGCCCAGCCAGTTCCTATCCTCGGCATATGAACAGAAGCGTTGAGGCTCTTAGCATAGTGAGCCAAGGAACCTAAACAGCAAGATAGCTTGTCGTATTGGAGTCTCTGACGCTTGCTCGGACCGTATCCCCTCTGGCAAATCATCTGGGCGATAACCAAGCCATTCTTAGCGGGGGTGAGTCGAAAAGCACCAAGCGAGAATGCTCTAGGATGGTGCGAGGCCCAGCGCGCAAAATCTGACTGGACGGCCGGCCATTTTTTAGCAACCGCGAGCCCAAAGCCGGCGCCCCATTGAGCCGCACGATCATTGACTATATGAGCGACGATCTTGGTGCCTCTGCCTATTGGCTGCAGAGCATCACCAACGATGTATTGAATAGGGGCACCAGTCGTCACTTTTAGGTCTAGCGCAGCAAGGGCTGAATGAGCTCCGCAGCCTTGTGGAGGAATTGAATTACGGCTCCTGTAGCAGCAATTTTTTGAACATTCGCCCATAGAATTTTGATAACGGATTTATTGGGTTCAGGTTTTTGCAACTGTGCTTCAAGTGCATCGATATCCGCAACCACATCAAGCTTTTGCGGCTCTGCAACAGTTGGTTGTTCCAAAATCGCATTCTTTAGGTCGGTTAGGGTTCTTGATAAGTCGGTAAAAGTCGTGTTAACAACATTTCCCTCGCCGATGACGGTAACGCCGCGAATATTGGTTACATTGATGCTTGAAGCTGCTGCACCCTTTTTAAAAACCGATGCCGCTTCAAGTCTGTCAATCCCTGAATCAGAAATTTTGTAAGTTCGCTTCTCTGAATTCCTTTCCGTTCCTCCTGGGGTGACAAACTTTCGTTGCTCTAAAACTTCTCGCACCCATCCCTTTTGAACCAAATAATCAAGATTGCTGCCCACTTGTTGTTGCTTTATTCCCTGAGGCTTTAAAGAAGCCGCTAGGTCAGTAATTTTTAGGCCTGCAGTCTTTGGGCTTCTTGCCTTTTGATGAACCGCATATAGGTGGCGGAGAATTGTGTCTCGAATAGCATCGTTCGGATTTGTCATGGTTGGGGTTGGCTCATGGTACCAATGTGAGAGCCTGCTTTCCACTAATAATCTGTTTACCAAGATAGTCACTACTGCGGATTTACTATTAAGAGCTTTATTAGATTTTCGAACGTGGGCCCGCTGGTAAATCATTCTAGGACATGTCCTGATTCGCCATTGATATGGGCGAAGAAAATAGCTATACTCCCTAAGCGCCCTAGGGTGTGAGCGGTACTGGATCATTGACAAAAATAGCCATTAGCTCTTAGCCATTAGCCTGACAAACCAAAAACCTTGGTTGGAATTGGGATTGGGTCACCCTTGGGCCACCCTTGGGCCACCCAAGGGCCACGCAAGGGCCACCCAGGCGTGGCGCAAGGGTGGATTTGCGTAAGTGGTTGTGTTTGCAACAAAGATGGAAAAATGCCGGGTGGGGTGGACAAAACCAAAAACTTACCACTGATGAACACGGATGGCACGAAATTAGAAGTAGGAATTCCGAGTTAACCCGGGGTTGAATCGTGCAAACCTTTTAGGATCATAGTTGACGGGTGGGGGGTACCCCCTACACCACCTGTATCAACGGCTTCCCTGGCGGAAGCACTTCGCCGATCTCCACCGCGGGCACGCCGGCGCTCGGTAAGAGCGGTGAGCAAGGCGCGGCATCAGAGCGGGCAACGGAGAGCAGCAATCCGCCGGCGGTCTGGGGATCGAAAAGAATGGTCCGGATTTCTGCCGGGACGCTCTCACCATAGCTGACCATGGCATTCCGCGAAGTCGCGGTTATTGTTGAGGCCGCCGGGGATCAGGCCGGCGCGCACGCAGTCCATGGCCCCGGCAAGCAGAGGCACGTTGGCGGAGTTGATGCGCACGGAAACGCCGCTGCCTGCGGCCATCTCCCGCACATGGCCGATGAGGCCGAAGCCGGTAATGTCCGTGGCAGCGTGCACCGTGAACTTGCCCGATGCGGCAACTTCAGCGGCGCGGGCATTCAGCGTGGTCATGGATTGGGTGGCAGCGTCAATCCATTCCTGTTTCGCTTTGCCCTGCTTGATGGCCGTGGAGATCACGCCGGTTCCCAGGCCTTTGGTGAGGATGAGCGCGTCCAGGATCTGCGCATTGGAGTTGGCCCAGACTTTTTCCGGGTGAATCATGCCGGTGACGGAGTAGCCAAACTTGATTTCAGGATCGCGCACGCTATGGCCGCCGATGACGACACAACCCGCTTCCATCATTTTGGAAAGGCCGCCGGCAAGAATCTGTTGCAGGACTTCGAGATCGCCTTTATCGGGAAAGCAGACGATAGCCAGCGCGGACAAAGGGCGTCCGCCCATGGCGTAAACGTCGCTCAGGGAATTGGTGGCCGCGATCTGGCCGAAGGTGAATGGGTCATCAACGATGGGAGTGAAGAAATCCACGGTCTGGACCAGCGCCTGTGTGGCGGAAATTTTATACACTCCGGCGTCGTCGGCTGTGTCAAAGCCAACCAGTACGTTCGGGTCATTTTGCCGGGCTAATTTCCCAAGCACCGCGTCCAGCGCCGCCGGACTCAGCTTGCTTGCTCAACCCGCAGCTTTGACCTGCTCCGTTAACCGGATTGTTTTTACTTCTGCCATCAGTTGGTATTTTACAGGGAATGGCTGCTTGCTCCTGAAATCCAGTTGTTTTCTGAAATTCCGAAGCGGCAATTGGCAAATAGCAATTGGCATTTAGCCAAAATCGCACGACAGATGATCACGGATGTTACGGATTGTCGGAACTGGTTTTTCTAAACACTGATTTTCTAAAGAATGAATTGATCCGTGAAATCGGTGTTCATCGGTGGTAAGAAATTTTCTGATCAGTGTTCTCAGTGAGAATCAGTGGTAAAGGATTTTGCAAAAATCCGCGTTCATCCGCGTTGATCCGCGGTTAGGTTTTGCAGTTATTTTGGCTAATTGCCATTTGCCAATTGCTCAGTACGCTATCGAGACAACCTTCACCGTCGGAACCTGGCCGTCCCAGTCCGTAGTGACGTGCTCCAGCGTGAGACGGAAGTCGCGAGTCTGGCCCGGAGCCAGCGGCGCACGATCAATCAATCCGTAGTCGACGTAAGGAACATTCGGTAACAGAACAGTGACAGGGAGCGAATCTTTTTGAGCGATTTCACCCAGAGAATTCTTGAAGATCACTTGCACGCTCGCGCCGGTCACTTTGCGGTCAGTGCCATTGGTAAGCTTGCCTTCGATGTACGTCACCGATCCGCCGGCAAAGTTTTGTGCCGTGGCCATATGCAGCCCGGAAATCTGAAGTTTGGCCAAATTAGGATCGCCGGGCGCGGTAGCTGGAGGCCTTCCGGCGCGGGTAAGCAGAACGAGTCCGATGATCAGTACCAGCACGAAGGCTCCGCCGGCCGCCATCGGCACCCAGGCTTTGTTGTCACTCTGTTTGGCTGGAGGAGAAAATACCGGATCGTTTTCGGAATCGCCCATGGCGGAAATTCTAACCTCTCTGCCTCTGCGATCCAAACGATCGTTGCGCCAACCGTAGGCTGTAATCCTCAGAATTGCTGGTCCCACGGGGTGGAGCAGGCCACTATTTCATGTGTCCCACCATTGGGTGGAGCAGGCACGCCATGCACTATTCAATCACGGGGTGGAGCAGGCATTTATGCCTGCGGCAAAAGAACAATTAAGAAATCGGCTTTAGCCGCTGAGGTAAAAACTTTATTCGCCAGCCACCATCATGCCGTCAATGCGCAGAGTGGGCGCGGCAATGGAACCGCGGAATTGCAGATCATTACCAATTTCAGAGATGTTATTCAGCATGTCTTTGAGATTACCGGCGACAGTGACTTCTTCTACCGGATAAGTAAGCTCGCCGTTTTCAATCCACAGGCCGCTCACGCCGCGGGAGAAATCGCCGGTAACCATGTTCACACCAAAGCCGAGAAACTGGAACACATAAAGCCCCTGCTTGATGTTCCCGATAATCTGCTGCGGCGTACGGTCACCTTTTTGCAGATAAAAATTTCCTGCGCCAATGCCCGGCGTTCCGGCCAGTCCGCGCGAAGCATTGCCAGTAGTTTTCAGCCCGAGTTTTTTTGCCGTGTATGTGTTCAGCAGGTAAGACTTGAGCACGCCATTTTCGATCACCACAGTTCGGCGCGTGGGAACGCCTTCACCATCGAAAGGCTCAGTGCCAAAACCGCCGGGCATGGTGCCGTCATCGACGACCGTAATGTTGGCGGCAGCCACCTGCTCTCCCAGTTTGTTGGCCAGGAACGACGACTGGCGATAGATGGCGTCGCCATTCACGGCGTCAAAAATATTATCCAGAATCGATCCGGCAACCATGGGATCAAGCACAATAGGAACCTGCGTAGAAGCAATCTTGCGCGAGCCGAGCCGGCGCAATGTGCGGCGCGCCGCTTCGCGTCCTACGGACTCGGCCGATTCCAGTTTTGACATGGTGCGAGCCAGCGCAAACCAGTAATCGCGCTGCATGTTGCCGTTCTCATCCTGCGCAATGGGCGCGGCAGACACCGAGCAATACGAGCGGCGGTATTCCCCGACAAAACCGTGCGAGTTGGCCAGCACCTTATGACCCGTTGCCGCGTCAAATGAGCCGCCATCAGAATTCTTCATGCGCGGGTCAACTTCCAACGCCGCGCGTTCAGCCCGGCGCGCATAATCAATGCGCTCATCAGGAGGAAGCGAGTAAACATCGTCGTAATAAAGCTTGAGATCGCCCTCTAGCGAACCGAGCTGGTCGGGTTCCGGAATGCCGGAGAAAACATCTTCAGAAGTCACTCGCGCCAGCTCCAGCGCGCCGCTGATCAGGCGATCGATACCGTCTTTAGAGAAGTCACTGGAATACGTGCTGGCAGCGCGCTGGCCCAGAAACGTTCGCAGTCCAATGGCGCGTGATCCCGACTCTTTCAGCGTTTCCACTTCGCCCATGCGCACAACGGTTGAAAACTCTGAGCCTTCGCGCACCACAGCTTCAGCCGCGGTAGCGCCGGACTTCATCGCCCGCGAAACCACGCTGGTCGCCAGATCACGCAGATCTGTTTCCACTGGATTTAATGTTTGTGTCTCTGTTGCCATTATCTTGCCGGAACTTTCATCGTGCGGTACCGCCAACGGTCATACTGTCGAGCTTTAACGTGGGAATGCCAACGCCGACCGGCACTGACTGTCCGTCTTTCCCGCAAGTGCCAACGCCTTCGTCAAGTTGAAGATCGTTGCCCACCATGGAAACTTTCGTCAGAGCGTCAGGACCATTGCCGATCAGCGTGCAGTTCTTCAGCGGCGCTGTTACGTGGCCATTTTCAATCATGTAGGCTTCAGACGCGGAGAAGACAAACTTGCCATTGGTGATGTCCACTTGACCGCCGCCAAAATTCACCGCGTACACGCCGCGTTTTACTGAGCGGATGATGTCTTCAGGCGAGTCGTCGCCGGCCAGCATGTAGGTGTTGGTCATGCGCGGCATGGGGATGTGCGCGTAACTTTCACGCCGTCCATTGCCTGTATCGGGCATGCCCATCAGCCGCGCAGAAAGCTTGTCACTCAGATAGCCCTTCAGAATGCCTTTTTCGATCAGCACGGTGTTTTGCGTGGGCGATCCTTCATCATCCACATTGATCGATCCGCGACGCGACGGCAGTGTGCCGTTATCCACCACAGTGCATTTGTCTGAAGCCACGCGTTTGCCCAGCATGCCGGAGAAAGCCGACGTTCCTTTACGATTGAAATCAGCCTCCAGTCCGTGGCCAATCGCTTCATGCAACAGGATTCCCGGCCAGCCCGGTCCCAGCACAACTTCCATCTCGCCGGCGGGAGCTTCCGCTGCGTCGAGCTGAATGATGGCCTGCCGTGCGGCGTCCTGGGCAAAATGTTCTGGAGTCTTGTCCGTCTGGAAGAAATCGATGGCAACGCGTCCGCCGCCGCCTGCAGCACCTTTGGAAGAACTCTCGGCTGACTTGGCAATACAGCTCACGCTAAAGCGCGCCATCGGTTGGACATCGGTAGCAAAAGTTCCGTCCGAACCGATCACCAGGATCTGGCGAATCTCGTCAAAGTAACCAGCGCGCACCTGCACAACGCGCGGATCATAAGCCCGTGCGGAGCGGTCCGCACGCATCACCAGTTCAAGTTTCGCTGAAATATCGGCGTCTGCCGAAGGCGAAGCAATCGGGTAAAGCTGGTGGTTCAAATTTTCCTTGAACCCTTCAATAGGGCTCTTGGCTGGCCCGCGAGCGATCAACGCGGCGGTCCGCGCGGCGCGAAGTATCTTTTCCGGAGCCAGATCATCCGTGTAGGCATAACCAGTCCGTTCACCCGCCAGCACGCGCACTCCGCATCCCGCAGAAATCCCCTGCGAAGCGGATTTCACGATCGACTCATCCACGCTGATTGAGGTGGAGGTGAGGTATTCAAAGTACAAATCGGCGTAATCGCCACCGGCGGAAAGGGCCTCGCCCAGGTAACGCTGAAGGTCGTTGGGAGTAATGCCAAACTTCTGAAAGAAAAGGTTTTGATTTTGTGTCATCGGCTCTTTTATTGGATGTTCTGGGGACCGGAAAAGGAGCACCCGTCGCTTACCTCTATTGTAAGCTTTTCCTGCCCCGCAATAGTAAGAGTCCGAGTTCCAGCCAAAAATGGGCTTGATATTAAGATTTCTCTGGTTGTCGGGCCAAATGTCTCGTAATCAGATACTTAGTTCCCGTTGAGCCGGCGTGCTACGATTTCTGGGCAGGTGTGGTGTATGCCTGAATCTGATCGTTCCCGGCTCCGTGAACTCCTTCGTCGCCTTACCGGCTGGCTACGGCGAAGCGCCCGCAAGGAACCCGAGCCTCCCGTTGACCCTTTCGCATATGTGACCGCCCCAAAGAAGCCCAGGCCATCGAACCGCAGCGGAGCGGCCGTGGCGGAGCTACCAGAAGACTGATCTGGTACGTCCAATTACTGCCAGCAAAGCTGGCAAATTCAACCGCTAGCTGAACCAGGATTCTTATGAAAAGGCTATCTCTTCTTCTGTCACCGATACTCGCAATACTGGTCCATGCCCAGACTTCTCCTGCCCCCATCGATGGCACAAAAGCAACGCGGTACACGTTTATTCTGGCCGGCAACAAAGCCGGCTTTGAAAGCTCATCTCGCAATCCCGATGGCAGCCTGCAACTTCATTTTGAATTCAATGATCGCGGCCGTGGGCCCAACATCAATGAAAAAATCGTCACCGGCAAAGATGGCATTCCGGTCGAAATTGCAATTACAGGGGTCGACTATCTTAAGGCGCCCGTGGATGAGCGCTTCTCTCTGAAACAGGGCAATGCCACGTGGAAGAACCGTTCCGAAGAAGGGCAAAAGAAGGTCAACGGAAAAGCATTTTATGCCAGCATTTCGGGCGCATCCGAAGAGACAGCGCTGCTGGCGCACGCTTTACTGGCCGTTCCAGAACATAAAATGGCATTGCTTCCCGAAGGGGAAGCCTCCATTGAAAAGCGTAGCGAGCTGAAAATCAACGCCAATGGCCGATTGCGAACGGTCACTCAGTATGCCATCAACGGCTTTGGTTTTAGTCCGTCTCCATTTTGGCTGGATACAGATGGCACGCTATTCGCGTCGGTTTCGACCTGGTCTTCCATTATTCAAGAGGGCTGGGAAGGAACTGCGGGCGACCTTCTCAAAGAGCAGGATAAGTTTGACAACGAGCGGTCAAGGAAACTCGCCCAGACGCTGGCCCACAAACCTAAAGGCCCGCTAGTTTTTGTGCATGCCAATTTGTTCGACGCTGAATCGGCGCAAATGCTGCCGAACCGCACCGTCGTGATCACGGGAAACCACATCACTGCCGTGGGCGCTGACGGACAAGTGCCGATCCCCAAGAACGCTGAGACGATTGACGCTGCCGGAAAAACGCTGATGCCCGGCCTCTGGGACATGCATGTTCACGTGGCGCCCGGCGACGGCCTTCTGCACATGGCATGCGGCGTGACTTCTGTCCGCGACCTGGCCAATGACACAGATTTCCTCATGCAGACGCGCAGCCGTTTTGACGCTGGTACAGAAATCGGCCCGCGCGTGGTGATGGCCGGATTCATTGACGGTCGGGGCCCATTCCAGGGACCAACCAAAGTTTTTGCCGATACGGAAGAAGAAGCGCGGAAGCCATCGATAACTATGCCAAGCTTGGCTACGTTCAGATCAAGGTTTACAGCTCGCTGAAACCTGAGCTGTTGCCCAAAATCGTGGAGATGGCCCACGCCCATGGAATGCGCGTGAGTGGGCACGTTCCCTCAGGAATGAATGCCGAGCAGTTCGTGCGCGACGGCGTGGATGAAATCCAGCACATGAATTTCATCTTCCTGGATTTCATGCCCCAGGTAAAGGACACGCGCACGCCTGCGCGCTTTACTGAAGTTGCTGCACACGGCGCAGAGATCGATCCAAAGTCCGAACCGGTGCAGGCTTTCATTCAACTCCTGAAAGAACACAAAATCGTTGTCGATCCCACGCTCAGCATCTTTGAAGGAATGTTTGAAGATCGCCCGGGCAAAATGGCTCAGGGCTACGCTCCCGTAGCGGCCTCTATGCCGGCGCAGGTGCGGCGCGGCTTTCTCTATGGTGGCTTGGAAGTTCCCCAGGGCCAGGACCAGCGCTTTCAGGATTCTTTCCAGCGCATGCTCGATATGGCCAAGGCATTTTATGACGCCGGCGTGCCCATCGTGGCCGGGACCGATTCACTTGCCGGATATTCTCTGCACCGCGAACTTGAGCTTTACGCAAAAGCCGGCATTCCCGCGCCCAAGGTCCTGCAACTGGCTACCCTGGGAGCCGCGCGCGTGGTAAAGCGCGACGCCGAACTCGGTTCAATCGCAACCGGCAAACTGGCGGACGTGATTTTGGTCGATGGAAATCCGGCAGGGCATATCAGCGACATTCGACGCGTAAAAACCGTGGTGAAAGATGGCGTGGTATTTCAGGGTGCTGATATTGATAAGGCGTTGGGCGTGATACCGATGAAGTGAGCAGGGAATTTGGATCACTGCGGGGTGGAGCAGGCATTTATGCCTGCGGTGCTCAGCAACAAATTACGGGCTTTAGCCCCTGAAGCTCTTCAATCGCAGGCCGGCAGCAAGTCCAACTCAGGTTCTGCAACCGGTGCGGATTGCTGAGGTGCGTGGCCGCTCAGTAGCTCTTCAAAGAACCGTTCCACGCTGTCCAGAATGGCCGGGCCGGTATGCGCGTCATAGCAGGCGCGGCGCAGCGCGTTGCCGCCCGGGATTCCGTGTGTGAACCAGGCAACAAACTGTTTCATCTTGCCCGGCGAACCGTGCATGGTTTCATCCACCAGCATTTTGAAATACGTGCGGATCATCTGGTAGCGATCAGCTTCGTTCGGCTGGTCATAGCGGCCGGTTTCGGCATACTGGCGAATCTGGCGGAAGATCCACGGATTCGACGCAGCCGTGCGGCCGATCATCACTCCATCGCAGCCGGTCTGCGCCACCATGGCAATGGCATCTTCCGGCGTGCGAATGTCGCCGTTGCCAACCACGGGAATCTTCACCGCGTCTTTTACGGCGGCAATCCATTCCCAGCGCGCGTTGCCGCTGTATCCCTGTTCGCGCGTGCGGGCATGCAGCGCCACACCGTTCAGTCCGCAGTCTTCGGCCATCCTGGCCAGGCGGAACGCAGACAATATTTTCATCGTCCCAGCCCAGGCGGAATTTCACGGTGAAAGGAATCTTCACCGCGGAGCGCACCGACTTCAAAAATCGTGCCGATAACCGGCAGGTCCTTCAACAGGCCGGAACCGCCATTGCATTTCACCACGCGCTTGGCCGGACAGCCCAGGTTGAGATCGACCAGGTCAAAGCCCGCATCTTCCACGATCTTGGCCGACTCCGCCAGCGTGTAAGGATCGCTGCCAAAAAGCTGCGCGGAAATTGGGTGCTCATCTTCGTAAAACGTCAGATAGCGTTTGCGCTTGGATTCACGCGTACGGAACAGCCCGTCGGCCGAGGTGAACTCGGTCATCAACAGGCCGCAGCCAGAAATTTCTTTGGGCTTATTCGTGGAAACCGCTCGAGAGCTCGGCTCCGCACCGACGGTGATCTGCTCCTGAAGCTTTGTGAGTGACGGTTCACGTCCGTCCTCATCCGGCGCCGACATGATCTCGCCTGGCGGCCTCATAAAGCTGGCATTGCGGATGAACCGCCGGAAAACCGTATCAGTCACGCCAGCCATGGGGGCAAGAATTGTCGCCGGGGCGATGCGCACATTGCCGATCTGGAGAGAGTCCGGCACCTGCGCGCCTTGCGGTGCGACGATGACGTTGGCCGGATTTTCCCAGAATTTCTTCATGTGTCTTTCTGACCCGAGCAGCAGCGAGGGAACCCTACCTGCCTTGATACTGCCCCAGCGCAACCACCGATATCAAGCACCAATCGTCGCAAACCTGAAATGCCTTACTGGCGAAAGGATCTCTCCTTCGCTCAGCTGGCTCGAGACTTCGGGACAAAAACAAAGCCTCCGCCGCGGCGGAGGCCTCAATCAAACTTGCGGCCTTATTGCTTGGTGGCCTCTGCGGTCTTTGCTGCCTGGGCCTTGCCGGCATCGGACTTGGCATACTTGCGGCGGAAGCGCTCGACGCGACCGGCGGTGTCCACCAGCTTCTGCTTGCCGGTAAAGAACGGATGGCAGTTCGAGCAGATTTCCAGGTTAATGGCGCCCTTATGGGTGGACCGGGTGGTAAAAGCGTTTCCGCATGCGCAGTGCACTTTTGTTTCTTCGTACTTAGGATGAATTGCTGGCTTCATTGCCTCTGATACCTTTCGCGGTAAACCGTTATTTTACCTGAAATTAGCCTGTTTTGGCTAGATATGCCGACTTGCTTTGATGAGTCCGGACTGACAAAAGATTCACCGCTGAGCTTGCACCGGTGCCCATCCGCTCAGAATCGACTTTATTTCCTGGTACTCGGGCATTGTGGCTGGGACAACAATAAACCCCAGCATCCTCTCTGCAAATTCGCTTCGGCCTCTGATGAAAAGCCCTCGATTGCTTTCGGAAATGCGCTTGATCCGTTTTCTGGCAATGCGCCTTTTAATAGTGAACCAATTGAATCGAGTGCGGCGTTCCACAAAATCAGGTCCGATGATCAAACTGTCGCCCCTTGCCTGCCTTTCCGGAAGTCGCCAGCCAAATACGATGCCAAACACCACAGGCATCATCAAGGTGACAAAGAAGGATTCACGTTCCCAATGCATCAAGCGATCGACAATCCAGCGGAAGCCGAACATGGAAAAGGAAACGGCAAAAAACAGGCCTGTCCTCTTCAACCACGACATTTGGATGGCACGGGGCAAAATCTCGTATTGGCGAACGGCAGGATCCATGGCTTTCCGGACTTGTGACATTCTAATCCGAGTTCAACTGGCGTAAAATCGATTATTTAGCTTAGTCATTAAGCCCAGCTCAGGAGCCCTTGCCCTATGATTCGCAATGACATCCTTCAGAAGTTCCCTGACCTCTTCGGCGCCAAGAAAGTAAATGGCCGCGACGTCAACGTCCAGGAAGCCATTACCACGCTCACCCGCGAACTGCGGCCGGAGATCGCCGCTGCCTTGACCGCGCGCCGCCAGATTCTTGAGTCGCCCGCGCCGGTGCGTGAGAAGTATGGATGGCCGAAGTGGGAAGAGAAATACGAAGATCCGATTAAGGGCGGGACGTGGACATATCGCCAGATTGTGCAGGGGCTGATCGATAACTTCCTGGGACGTGAAAGCGAGTGGCGCTGGCGACTCAATGACGAAGTCCCCGTTCCCAAAGACGCGCACCCGCTGAAGAACCCTGGCTTGGAGCTCACTGGCCCGTGGCATCCTCTGGATATGGCGTTCAACGCGCTCAATAGCCCGGCCCCCATGAACATGCCCGACTTTGAAGACGCGTCGCCAACGCACTTCCTGCCTGATGGCACGCCCAGCAATGTCCCTGTCGGCGTTTTTGCCGCTTTGCAGAATGCGAAAGATATTTTTGCCGGGGCCTGGACAGGCAAGCCCTATGAAGTGGTGAAGAAAGGTAAGACGCGCGCGTACAACATCACCAAGCCTCCGGCGCAGTGGCCCACACGCTTTGGCCGCCCGCCCGGGACTGCATATCAATTACGATCACGTCACGGTCGATGGAAGGCCCGCTCCCGCCACCATCGTTGTCGCCACGCTCTGGGCGTTCAACAATTACGACTCTCTCAAGAATGCCGGCAGCGGCGTCTACTTCTACATCCCCAAACTGCAAACGCCCAAAGAAGCGTTGATCGTAGAAAAGATTTTGTCACGTCTTGAAGAGATGATCGGCATTCCCGCTGGCACCATCAAGATCAAGATGCTGTATGAAGAGGGCAACGCCGGGCGCACGCTGCCTGCCATTGCGTGGACTCTGCGCCGCCGCCTGCTCGGCACCAACGTGGGCCGTTGGGACTACCTGGGCAGCCTGATCGAAATGTGGAAGGACGATCCCAAGGGCGTTTATCCCGACCCACAGTCGATTGGCATGGCTTCACCCAACATGATTGCCTACCAGCGATTCAACGCGCTGATGATGCTGATGGGCGGCATGAAGAATGGCGAGCTGGAGAATGCCGCGCCCATCGGCGGCATGGCCGCCGTGATGATTTACCAGGCCAACGATCCTTACGGTCGCTCCCGCTACAACCCGCTGGCCTTGCGCGCGATGGTGGTCGACAAGTTGCGCGAACGCCTACTGGGACTCATCTTTGTGCCTGATGGTCCAGCGCCAGCCCAGGCGCCCACGCTCGAAGACATCCTTGCGAAGCGCGTGAAAGGCCACCTCTATGACGTTTACCGCCAGAGCTGGGTCGCCAGCCCGGAAAAAGATTACGTGGCTGCGGGGAATGCGCCGTTGCAGGCCAAGGTGGAACAACTTCAGGCAATCCTCGACGCGCCCAAAGAAACTGCCAAAGTAAAAGAACAGGCTGTACCCACCGCCACCAGCGGATTAAGCGACGCTGAGCGCAGCGTGCTGGAGTCTCGCGGCCTGCTGAACTCACAGGGCAAGATCACTCCGCAGGTCATCACCAAAGAATCACTCGACAGCCCGGAGAAACTTCTCTCACCCGAGCGCTGGGAAGCGATCTACGGCATTCCCAAGGGCGACATCACCATCGAGCGCATTCAGCACGCGTTTTATATGGCGGCAAACTACGGCTTCCAGATTCTCAATGGCAACTTTGCCGCGGCCATTGACGATTACGAACTCAAGCTGCGCTTCATGAATGACCTCGCCACTTATCGCATCGACGTTTCGTGGCTCTGGACACTGCTGCGCCATCGGGCGGTCATCACCAAAGATGGCTACCTCAAACGCCCTGCGATGACCGAGGACGGTGTTGAGCCGGCCGAAAACGCCGACCACGTAAAGGCCGGGACGCGCTTCACCAAAGACCTGTTCGACAAATTGTGGAAATATCACAACGAGTGGACGCAGGCCTTCTTTGCCGAGCAGGACCGTCGCGGCGAACGTGGACGCTTTGATCGCGAAAAAGCCAACCTGATCATGGAAATGCTGATGAAGCAGCTGCCTTCTCCGCACTATATCCAGCACAGCGCGCGCGTGCTCTTTGTGGTGGGGCAGGCGAACAAGCAGGACGGCCAGCAGATGCTGGAAGCGATCTTCGACCTGACGCGTGAAGAGACCATTAAGCGCGTCCAGGCTGGCACGCTGAGCCCGGCGGCGCTGGCGGCACATGATTACGTGTTCGACATCTTCCCTGAAGGCGGAAAGCAGATCACGCCCTCCAAGGGGAACGCGGCGGACTGACAATTAATCGACGTGGAGATTGCTTATAAATTGACGGTGAAGCAAAAGTCCGTCATCCCGAACCCCGTGAGCGACGGGCGCGCCGTCATCAGCGCCCGAGCAGGGGTGAGGGACCTTGTGCTTGCCGTAATTCACTCGCGACGCCCGCGCCAAGTGCACCGCCTGTGTAAATCCTGTGCAGAAGTAGAAATCTCTCTCTGCGCAGACATACCTTCGCCGTGTGAATAGTGGTATTTTCATAACAGAGATATCTTCAGATCATGGCAACTCAGCATCAATCGCAGCCGTTAGCGGCTTGCCCCGTATGTGACGGCACCGGCTGGAAGCAAGTTGCCGTCCCCGGCAAAGCCAGCCGCATGACGCGCTGTGATTGCCGCATCTCCGCCCGTAACCAGCAACTGCTGGAAAAAGCCGGCATCCCCGCCCGCTACAAGAACTGCACTCTGTCCAATTTCAATCTGGAGATGCATGAGATTTCTCTCTCGGTCAGAAATGCACATCGCGATGCGCAACGGTTTGTGCAGGAGTATCCGCTGGAAAAGCAGGGGATGCTGCTGATTGGATCCATCGGCGTCGGCAAAACTCACTTGGCTGTTGGAATGATCCAGGCGCTCATGCAGGACAAGGGTGTGCCGTGCCATTTTTGTGATTACCGTGAGCTGCTGAAAGAAATCCAGAATTCTTACAATCCAGCGGTCCAGGCCACGGAGTTGGAGATCCTGCGTCCCATCCTTGAAGCTGAAGTTCTGGTGCTGGATGAACTGGGAGCGGTGAAATCATCCGAATGGGTCTGGGACACAGTCAGTTACATCCTGAACAGCCGCTATAACGATCAGAAGACAACGATCATCACCACAAACTTTCCTGATGGCCCGTCTGGCAACGCCCAGAAGGAAATCTCGCGGCTAAAGAAATCACGCGAAGAAGAAGACGCCCGTTCAGCTTCGCGCGAGGAAACTCTGGGTGATCGCATTACTGACCGCATGCGCTCCCGCCTGCATGATATGTGCCGTGTCCGCACCTTAAAGGGGCCGGACTTCAGGACACTCCACAAGAGCAGACCGTAACTCTGGTTCCATCGTAATTGCCCTCTGCTGAAATGCTGCCGCTTACTTCTTCTAAGAATATAGATACTTATATCTATATAAATACAGTAGTAGTAGCAGATGCCTGTGGAAGCTGCGGATATCGTGCAAAGAGCGATGAATAGCGGCGTTCAACCGTCCACAGGCTGTGAACAAGCTGGACCGATATCTGATGAGTGTGTGAGAAAAATGACCGAGGGGACGAGTGCTGCTTCTCTTTCCAACCAAATCCACACGGAGAAACCGGAGCGTGAGAGGAAGGCGTGGAAATCAGCACACAAGGCTGAGTAACATCCATGGAAGCAGCCAGATATGAGATATCCTCTTTTCCGCAGTTGAGGGAAACATGCTCTGGAAAACGAGAAAAGCAATTCTTGATTCAGTTATATTCCTGATGCGGATCAGAGCGGGTGTGTGCCAGACTTGATAAGCCGGTTTAGTCTGTGAACAGGTGCTCAAGAATTGCTGACGCATTCCACTTCGTTCTCGCTCGACCATCCCGAGGATTTCTTTGCGCAATTCGCGTCGTCGCCGGCGGTTTTCGCTTTACGCGGTGTGGATGAGTCGGCTGAGCCATACGTAAGCAAGACAGCGAACCTCCGTCGGCGGCTACAGCGACTGCTGGCCCCGCCAGAGTCACAGTCGAAACGGCTCAACCTGCGTGAGCGCACCGCCACGATCGAGTATTCGCTCACCGGATCGGACTTTGAGTCAGTGCTGCTGCTCTATCGCGCGCTGCGGCATGAATTTCCGGATACATACCAGAAGCGTCTTCGCTTGCGAGCCGCGCCGGTGGTGCGCTTCAATCTGGAAAATGAATATCCCCGCGCTTATGTTACGACTCGCATCGGCAAGATGAGCGGACGTTCCCGCTACTACGGTCCGTTTCGTTCAAGAGCTGTCGCAGACAAGTTTCTCAATGATTCGCTCGACCTCTTCAAGATGCGGCGCTGCACCTTTGACTTGAATCCCGATCCCAGTTTTCCCGGCTGTGTTTATTCAGAGATGAAGATGTGCCTGGCGCCATGTTTTAAGGGCTGCACCGACGAAGCTTATGCTGCCGAAGTGGCGCGGGTGCAGGAGTATTTCGATTCCGGCGGCCAGTCTCTGCTGCGGGAGTTGGAGGCCGAGCGTGAGCGGCTGTCATCGGCGCTTGATTTTGAGGGTGCAGCGGCGCACCACGCAAAAATCGCGAAGATAAAAAGCATTCTTTCCGCTTGTGATGACATTTGTGGCCGCCTGGATCGATTGGACGCGGTGATCATTCAGCCCTCGGCGGAAGCCAAGTCCGTCGCGTTCTTCCGCTTTCATGCCGGAGAATTGGCAGGGCCTATACTTTTCCCGATGGAAGCAGAAGACGAGACGCAGCCTGTCAAGACTTCCCCTAACCCGGTGGAAGCGGAAATCCTCCCTGTTGAAACCGCCCCAGCGCAGAGTGCGGAGAGCCGCATCCGCACTGCACTGGAATCGATAGATTCCCGCGGCAGTCAATCAGCACAACATTTCAGTGAAGAGCTGGCTATCCTGAAGCGCTGGTACTATCGCAGCCACAAAGTGGGAGAAATATTTTTTGCCGACGAGCAGGGCGGACTTCCAGTGCGCCGGATCGTACGTGCAGCGTCGAGGGTCTATCGCGGAGAGAAAGAAGCGCTGGTAGCGCCGCAGACCGCGAGCGACCTGCTTCCGCCATCTTAAGGCTCCCCGGCGCGGACCGCTCTGGGCAAACTCTTCCTATAAATCACCTTGACCCCCTCACGCCATCTTTCATCCACTCCGACCAAGGTCCATTCAATGGCCGGCGAAAAATAGCGCAACACTGCGTCCGTTGCGGGATGCACCCGCAATGATGGCGCGACCAGAAACAGCAAGGGCGGCCGGGGTGAGAGTTGCAGTCCGGGAAAATATCCGTACTGCTGGAATTCGCCGCGGCTGTGGTGCCAGAGCACGCGAGCCCAATAATCCAGACCTTGCAGCGGCAAGTGCATGTCTTCATCGGCCTTGAGTTCTAGCACGGCAAGCCTGGCGTCACGGGTGCATGTCAGCACGTCAATCATGGCGCGATCGGAAGCGGAAAATGCCGGCACTTGCGAATAGACGTGAGCGGGATACAGGCTGGAATCGATGGCGGAAACATTCTTGAAGATCAGGGATTCAAGCCAGCGCTCGGGATACATACGCCAGAGCGGATCGCGGCGGTCTCCATTCGTGCTTCGGGCCTCCACCACGATCCTGATGAATTCCGCAAACGCCGGTGCGGTTTGTTCATTCAACCGCGTTTCATATCCGGGCGGGCCAAAGATGACTTCTTCGGAGACTTGAAAAGTGCCCGGCGCATTCGCCAGCCTTGCTAGGGCAAGTTCTAACCCATGGAGACGAAAAGACAGTTCTGTCGGAGAGATGACAGTGACTTCCGCCTCCGGCGCGAGCATCAGAATTTTGCTCACGGTTGCGGCAAATCGTGAGCGTACTTGAGCCGCGTCCGGGAGGCGAACGAGGCGGGTCTGGATGTTGCCATGATCGGAAAGGTCGACTTGGTTGCAGGATTCATCGCGCTCATCAAATTCAAACAGCTGGAACTTCGCCGCATCGTGATTCAAATGAGCCAGGCGAATCTGAAGCGTCGCTGAGTTTTTAGGCGGAACGTAGAGTCGCAAGCCCTCCACTAGGCAGCGTCCCGCCTCACGCTCGCGGCAGGCTTGCAGCCAGAGCAGGCCAAAAGTGAGAGCCGCGTCGACAGATGCCTGTGTCTCCTGCTGGTTTACCCCCAGCACCGCAAATGCGCTACGGCCTTTCCGCAGCAGACCGCGCGCGTACACCGGCGAAAAGCTGCGTTCCAGATCCATGGAGGTCGAGAGCCTGGTTTTATCCAGAGCCCAGCCCGGCATTTCACGGCGCAGGACACGCTCCAGGAGCCGTGCGTAGCGGCTGCGTGCCGCCTTCTGGGCTGTCGGTGGACGGCGGTCGCGGTCGCTGCAGATTTCCACCTTGATGGGACGTGCCTGTCCGAAGCGCCGAGCGGTCAACGTCAAAGTGCCATTTTTCAACTCGACATCAAGCACATGGCGGACAAGATTGCGCTCCTGCGACCATAGATGCAAGAGGCAGCGATCTTTTTCGGAGGAGATGGAATATTGGGCTGATGCCAGATCAAAGAGGATCTGGCCGTCTTCCATGACCACAGCGCTGTGCGAAGCAGACAGAAATTCCTGAAGCGAGCGTGCAAGCAGATCGGGTGTCATCAAGTCTCTCGACAGATTTCAATAAATAATCTTGTCCGCCTTGGCCTTCCACGCTTCAAAGGGCGCCAATGCTTTTGCATGGACCAGTTGCTCGATGGGCATCTGCTGATGCGAGAACGGCAGGCAGATTTGTGCCTTTATGAAGGAATCATCGAAACCGGCGTCCGCGGCGGCCCCAGCCGTAGCGGCAAAGAACACGTGTGCCGGCCTGGACCAGTAGATCGCTCCCAGGCACATGGGGCACGGCTCACAACTGCAGTAAATCTCACATCCGGTAATCTCGAAGTGGCGTACGGCCCGGCACGCGGCGCGTATAGCAACTACTTCAGCATGCGCCGTGGGATCAAGGGTTGAGGTGACCTGATTTACGCCGGTGGCGATGATCTCTCCATCCTTCACCACCAGGGCAGCGAACGGCCCGCCGCCTCCGCTCTTTACGTTCTCAATCGCCAGCTGAATAGTTTTATGGATGAATTCGTTTCGGTCCATCATTACTCCCCGTAGGCCAAGGCGTTCATTCACAGTGCTGCCTTGGTTTCAGGCTTTGGTCCAGATATGCCAGGTAGCCGCACAACAGGCGATAGGTGTCGTAGTAATTGTTGGGGCGGAATTGTGTGGTGGCGCCGGTGGCGACATTCTGCTGTGTAAGCGAGTGAATCGTGATCTGCGGTATGTGGCGCGCCGCAAACGGATCGGAGTCCGTAATGCCCACCGCAGCAATATCAATCTGGCTGGCAGAAAGCTTCAACGCATATACCATGATGATCAGGTCATGGACCAGTTCTTTGTCGGAATGCGCGGTCCAGACTTTTGTTGGCGAGAGGCCGAGCGCATCCACGTTGACCATGGCTTCTGCGCGATCCAACTGCGCACGACTCAAGTGGTGAACGAAAGACTCAGCGCCGGCAGGATTGGAGCCGCTATCGGCAAATGCCACGAAAACAAAACTGTGGCTGCGCTTTCTGTCCCGCAAGCTCTGGTAGAGCGCCGGCAGAATTGAGGCCCCACTCCAGTTGTCCAGCGGGCGCTGCGGGGAAGATATGCGGTCATAGTGCGCGCCAACAATCACCGTGTCGCGTTCTCCGGTCCCCAGCCGGCAGATGATGTTAGGACTATCCGCACCGTCCACCTGCTGCTCGATCAGGGAATTTCCATTGCATCCGGCATTGCTGAACATCTCTTTCAGCCTGGACGCGCGAGCGGCATTGGTCTCTGGAAGGGTCTTCATTCGCTCCAGGATTGCGGCCTTTTCCACCGGAGTAAATTGGACCTTCTGCGCCAGAGAAGCTCCGCATAAAATAAGCATCAAAACTTGGAAAATCCGAGCCTTCCCGCGCATGGTCAGGCTATCTTACACGGTGGCGGGAGAGTTCGCTGCTGAATCAAGCGCAGGCGTCAAAGTCCGCGCTGCACTCTATAGGAAATATCGGCGCATACAGCATTGGTAAAGTGCAAATCGCGCTTTTGGCCTACAAATAGCTGAGGAATTTAATATCCCTCCGCCGCTGTTTCAGCGTCGCAAACCAGCGGCATGGAAAGAAAAGAATCGTCACCACGATAAACCAGACAACATAAAGCAGCCCCAGGCTCCAGACGTATCCAGGCGGCGCCGGGGGCACCATGACTGGGTGGTTCTGAAAGAGCCAGGACGAAACCTGGCCCGTTCGCAAAAGGCAGACGAAGATTGCCGCCATGTGGATTAGAGGAATGTGCAATGCGTAATAAAAAAATGGGACGCGGCCGAACATGGTCAGGCCATCGGCTATTGGGCCTCCGACATTTTCCAGGAATGGGAGCGCCAGCAGCATGGGGCCAAGGGTCATGAGCAGAAACAGCAAAGAAGCTGGATACTTGGTGGTATTGAGAAATGAAATCCAGGCAGGCGCTTGTGGGCGACGCGGCGGTGCAGGCGCTGCAAGCGGCACGCCGGAAGAAGAAGGCTGGCTTTGCAGACCTGCCGTTTGAACAGGTGCGGACCACGGACGCGGGTCACCATAGAGATTGAATCCGCGCAGGACCAGGAAAAAGAAAATGGCAGCCGCGCCCAGCGCAAAGCATAGTTTGCGGCGCGGGCGTACGCCGATGATCATCACCAGTCCAAACACGTAGCCCAGCGCCATGACGCCAACCCAGGGAACAATGGAATATAGTACGAACAACGTTGGCCCATGCTCGCCCAGCTGGATGGGGCCACCAAAGTAGAGCACCTGCCACAACCAGCTCCAGTGACTGTTCTGAATCGCTGGAACCAATGTTTGCGAATAATGGTCCAGAATGTTGTGTCCCAGGACCAAGACCAGACCGAAAGCTGCAAGCGCTCGCACGGGCAGAAAAATGAGCCCCGCCAGCAACACCATGCACCATCCAATTACCCAGATAACACCGGCGAGCAAGTAATGCCTGAAATCAAAGTTAAATGTCCAGGCCACGCGAAGAATTGTGAGTTCCAGAAAAACCAGCCACAGGCCACGGGACAGGAGGAAACGCGCCAGCGCGCCGGGGCCAGCTAGCTTGCGGCCATGGAGAAATGCTGCCGTGCCCGCCAGAAAGATGAAAGAAGGCGCAACAAAGTGTGTGATCCAACGCGTAAGAAAAATGCCGGGTGTCGGCCCGCCGGCGGGAAGTCCCGAGTAAACGCGCACGTGATCAATCGCCATCAGCAACATTACCGCGCCACGCACGATGTCGATCGAAGTGATACGTCCAGTGCTGGGCGGATTCACGATGCCCCTGTCGTTTATTGTGGTGGCGGCAGTCGGCATTCTCAATTCGGTGGCCATTGTATGCAGTAGCTAGTTTCGTCCAGTGGTTCTGACGGGTAAAGGGATTTGCCCGCAAGCACTAAGTTAGCAGACGTATGTACTGCCATTTCGTCATCGTTGTCGCAACGAAAATGTTCAGGACAACGGTTAGACAGCGGGCTTAAAAGAAAGACGATTTTCGATTCGCTCAATATAAGCCCAGGGAACATTGGGATCGTGGGTAAACATGGTGAGCCATTTTTCTGGAATGGCCCGCGCGTAGTATCGCTTGCGGTTTTCCAGGACTTCCATGGGAAACAGGTCATAAGCCATCGCCCATGTCGGCTCCAGGTGCCAGGTAGTTGGAATCAGATCTGAGATGTAGCAAGCAGTCTTGCCAGCGCTGCGGACGAATACCGCCCACATGTTTCGGGTATGCCCCGGCCAGACTTCAACGGAAATACCGGGAACAATTTCCTGCTCCTGGTTGCCGCCAAGCAAAGTCATCTGCCCGCCGCGAATTAGCGGATCATAGTTGTCACTGATGTAGCTGATGCGATCGCGCTCCGTCTGCAGCGCTCCATGTTCCCATTCACCTTGGGGCGCGAAATATCTGGCGTTGGGAAAATTAGCGACAGCTACGCCGTTTTTGTAAACGGTATTCCAGCCACAATGGTCAAAATGCAAATGAGAATTGATGACTACGTCAATCTCTTCCGGCGTGATACCTGTCGCGCGCAGGCTGTCCATGAGCTTGAGTTCAGGAAGGAAAAAGCTCTTGGTCCTCTCGGAGAGTTTGTTCCCGATACCCGTTTCAATCAGCACAGTGTGCTTGCCGGTGCGAACCAGCACCGAATTGCAGCTTACCTTGATGCGGTTCAGGTCGTCGGCCGGCACTTTGCGCTGCCACATGACTTTTGGAATGATGCCAAAAAACGCGCCGCCATCGCCTACATATGTTCCATCAGAAATTGCCGTCAGTTCAAAGTCGCCCAGAGAAATAGTCTGGTTCTTCAATGTTGTCTACTCCGTCCCCAAAAGCTCGCGGTGAAACTGCGACCGTATGCGTGTAAATAGATGGACGCGCGTCCCCGGCCCGGAGATGCTATGCGTCTTACGGGGATAAAGCTGCAGATCGAACTGCTTGCCCGCGTTGATGAAGGCATTGATCATCTGCATCGAGTTCTGCATGTGGACATTGTCATCGCTCGTGCCATGGACCTCAAGCAGATGGCCTTTCAAGTCTGCGGCGTACGTGATGGGCGAACCCTTTTTGTAGCCTTCTTCATATTGCGGAACCAGGCCGGCGTAGCGCTCCGTGTAGATGGAGTCGTAGTCTTTCCAGTCTGTCACGGGCGCCACGGCAACGCCGGCCTTGAAGCGGTCAGAATGGGTCATGGCAACCAGCGTCATGTAACCGCCATAACTCCAGCCCCACCAGCCCATGCGCGAGCCGTCCAGCTGCGGGAATTTTTGCAGCGCCTGGTCGATCGAAGCAAGTTGATCTTTCAATTCGACCTCGCCGAAGTTGTGGATCAGCGCCGCGGCAAATTTCTTTCCGCGCGCACCCATGCCCCGATTGTCCACCTGAAGAACGGCAATACCGTCCCGCATCAACACCTGGTTAAAGAGAAAGCCCGCGCCGCCCCACATGTCGCGAACGGTTTGCCCGTGCGGCCCGCCGTAAGGATTATTGAGTAGAGGAACTTTCTTGCCCGCGCTGTCCGGCGGCAGATAAATTATGCCGCGGAGAACAGTGCCGTCTTCGGCCTTGAAATCGACAAACTGCGGCGCGATCAAGTTGAGCGAATCCACGCTCTTTGATCGCCAGAAAATATCGCAGCTTCCGCCAACGTGGCAGAAAGACAGTTGCGGGGGCGTCATTAGCGAGGAGAAGTGATCGACAAAATATTGCCCGTTTGGCGCCACTGTGGCCGCGTGTGTTCCACCCTTGGTCAGGCACTGGAAGCCTGTGCCATCGAGCTTGACGCTGCATAGATGACGCTGACGGTCATCACCCGCATTGGTGGTCAAGAAAAGTGTGCTGGTTGTTTCAACGGCGCCTTCGACATCGAAGACTTCAAAGTCGCCCTTGGTGATCTGGTTGACGAGTTTGGCGTCCGCAGTGAGAGGGTTGGCCTTGTCGAAGGAATAAAGATAAAGATGCGTGTGTCCGTCACGCCAGCTTGGCCAGGTGAACTTGTCACCGGATTTCAGGAATTGCAGATTGTTGTCGGTTTCGATCCAGGTATCGCTCTTCTCGCTGAGCACGCGCCGAGACTTGCCGCTGGCGGCGTCAACAAAATAGAGATCAAGCTGGTTCTGCGCGCGGTTGAGCACCGTGGCCCACACCACGTAATCGCTGACCCAGCCAAAACGCGGGATGTAAATATCTTTGTCGTCGGTCAGATGAAACCATCTCACCTCGCCGCCGCCGGCGCTGACCACGCCAAGCTGGACTTGTGGATTGGGATCGCCCACCTTGGGATATTTTTCCTGGTAAACCGTGGGATGTTGCGGAATGAAATCGGTGATCGGGTATGTGGGGACCTTGGTCTGGTCCATTTGCAGGAGCGCAATCCTCCTCGAATCGGGAGACCAGAAATAATTGCTGCGGACCTCGAGTTCTTCGCTGTAAACCCAGTCCACTTCGCCATTGAGCAGATTGTCATCGCCGTTGGTCGTGAGCTCCTTCTCGCCGCCGCCATCAATGTGCTTGACCACCAGATTGTGCTTGCGAATATAAGAAAGACTCTTACCATCCGTCGAGAACTTGGGATCAGTGGCAGATTCACCCGCAGCGCTCAGCGCTACGTACTTGCTCGTAGAAAGCGTGTAATACCAGAGCTGGCCATTAGCGTCGAAGAGCATGTGCTCGGAGTCTGGCGCCCAGTGATAGCCAGCCACGTGATAGCGCTCGCGATTGTCCTTCTCGCGGTCATCCTTTGTGCCGGTGACCGGCGGCTTCATGGCCGCGATTTTCTCTGACGCCACCAGCACTGCCGGCTTGCCCGAGGTAACGTCAATGTAATAAAGATCCGCCTTGTCGCCCTGCTCCTGATGCAGGAAATACGAGACTTTTTTGCCGTCCGGGCTCCACTTGACGGTGTCCGGCGCGCGCCCGGTCAGCCCGTTGGGGGCATAAATGGATTGGATGGTCAGCTCTTGCGCGGATGCGACGGCACAGGCGCACGTCATCAGAAAAACAGAAAGAAAAAGCCTCTTCACGGGTGGTCTCCAGGAGGTGCGGTGAAACGGAGAAGTGTAACATTTAGTAATCAGCAGTCAGTCAAAACATTTCCACCGCAAAGGCCGCGAAGAAGGCGCTGAAAAGATAGAACTGGGAGGTCTCACCCTTCGCGTGCTTTGCGGTGAATCGGTTCTGTTGACGGCTACGGCTGCTCTTCCATCTGCCTTCTTAGCCTGCGCGACTCATTCAGCAATCCCATGCTGTGCATCAGGTGCTGCAATGTCACGATACCCACCAGCCGTTCCTGGTCGACCACTGGAATAAGACTAAGGCCTCGGGAAGTGAGTTTGCGGAAGGCGGAGCCGAGCGATTCCGTACGTGAAGCGATCTCGAAAGCCTTGCTCATGGCGCCCTGAACGTAGCCGTTGCCTTCTGCGCGCAGCCGATCAACAATTGTCTGGCGGGTGATTACACCCACCAGATCTCCACCGCTGACCACGGGAAAATCATCCTGTAGGCAGTGAACCGCTTTGCTCAGCGCGTCTTGCAGCGTGTCCGCCGGTGAGAGGATGGAAAACTCCGTCAGCATAATATCTTCCATCTGCACCGCGTCAATTACGGATTGAAACATGACGGTGCGTTCTTCCATCTGTGCAGCGATGAAAATAAAGAAACCTACCAGCATCAGCCACTGGATATTGAGCGCGGCTCCGGCCAGCATGAGCAGTCCGGCAAAAATGTGGCCCAGACTTACCGCCCGGCGTGTGGCCTGACGGAACTCCATGCGCCGGGCCAGAACGGCGCGCAGGATTCGTCCGCCGTCGAGCGGGAAGGCCGGCAGCAGATTTACCACAAAGAGGCAGGCATTAATCCAGAAAAAGCTCGTCGCGAGGTTTGCTGGTGTAACCAGCGGCGTGAGGCGAAGCGTGCTTGCGGTTCCCATCGCCAGCAAAGCGGCGGCGGTAGCGCCCGCCACCACGGCATTCACCAGCGGCCCCGACAGAGCGATCAGGATTTCCTTACGCAAATTGCGCGCGCTTTCCCCCTGAACCGAGGGATCGCCCACGGAAAGTCCGCCGATGGGCAGCAGCACAAAACCCTTCACGGGAAATCCCTGGCGCGCTGAGACCAATGTATGGCCGAATTCATGCAACAGCGCCGAGAGCAGAATGAGACCGGTAATAATAAAGACCCGAGTCACCACCCTCGGACCGCTGCGGTTGACCTCAACCACCAGCAGGAACAGCAGCAGGACTACAAAAGTGAGGTGAATGCGGATTTCTGTTCCGCCCAATCTCGCCGTGAATACTGACCAGTTTCTCATTAATCTTTGTCGCTGCGCTCCACACCGCTTGGGTGTGTATCCACATCATAATGTTTCTGCTCCTACAGCGGGCAGCTCGCCGCGCGAGCCGGGCTCGCTGCTGGGGGTTCATTCATCCAGCGCAACTCTGAACAGCCCAGCTAGCCTATGATTCTATACGTAGATTAGATATCAGGGCAGCGGAGTGCTGGCAATGCGTGTGATTGCGGGAAAATACAAAAGCCGGCGACTGGAAGCGCCGCTCGGTATGCAGACCCGGCCAACATCGGACCGGCTGCGGGAGACGCTATTCAACGTGGTAGCGCCGCGGATTGCCGATTCCGTCTGGCTTGACCTGTTTGCCGGGAGCGGAGCAGTGGGCATTGAAGCGCTCAGCCGGGGCGCCCGAAGCGTCTATTTTGTTGAGTCGGCGAGCGGGGCGGTGCGGACCATCCGCAAAAATTTACAGACTCTGGTGATCGACGAGGGAACAGAAGTGATCGAACGTGACGTCGCGGTGGCGCTACGCATGCTGGATTCCCAGGCCGTTTCATGCGATTTCATCTTCCTTGATCCGCCATACCGCAAGATGGGCGATTACGAACAGGTGCTGGGATTTCTATCGCAATCGCAATTGCTGAGGCCGGAAAGTCAGGTGATCGCGGAACACGACAAGCATTTTGATCCCGGAAATGAATTTGGTTCACTGCGGCGGCATAGAACGTTGCGGCAGGGCGATGCGATCCTGAGTTTTTATAGGCGCTAAACCCGCGCGATCAAAAAACGCCACTGTTTATGCCTGTTTTCCACAGTGACCTTAGAAAAAGCCGCATAAAATCAGGCGAAAATGCTTGCATCGGTCCTTTGCTGATGTAATATACCCAATGAGCGCGGCAAAACGCGCTCATATTCCGACGCAAGTGCTCACATTTCAAGGAGGAAAGATGGCATCAGGCATGACAAAGACCCAACTTGTCCGTCACATGGCGGAGAAACTGGAAACGAACAACAAGACCGCGGCAACGTTCCTGGAAACGCTGGCGGAGACCGCGATCAAGGAAACCAAAAAGAACGGTGTGTTCGTGATTCCTGGCCTGGGACGCCTGGTAAAATCCAACCGGAAAGCGCGTATGGGACGCAATCCGCAAACCGGTGAACCCATTAAGATCGCGGCCAAGACCGTGGTAAAGTTCCGCGTTGCCAAGGCCGTAAAAGATGTAATCGCTCCCAAGAAATAGCTTTCTGCCACGGCAGAAAAACTTTTCATCACAGGCCAGCCTGAAACGGCTGGCCTTAGCTTTTGTTTTTGCCGCTCCGCTCCAAACCTATCAAGCGTTCGTCACAATCCGTTCATTCGTTAGTTCGCCATCTGTCGGTGCTATGACAGCAGCTCAGCGATCCGCCGGGCTCGCAGCGAAACGAGCCCGTAGCGATTCGCATTTTTTTGCCGATTCGCAAGATAGATGATCAGCAAGGCAACGCCAGCCAGAAGTGCCGCGGCTCCGAGGCCGGTCCCAATCACCGCCTCTTCAACAACTAGCAGAGATGAAAGGATCAAGTGATTTCGCATCTTCTTCAAAGATCGCAATTCATGCCGTTATTTAGCGTTGCTATAAGTCGTTACCCAACAGTAATCGCTTCTGCTTCAATCTCCACCAGCATTTCCGGCGAAATCAATTTTGACACCTCAACCATGCTGGTCGCAGGACGAATTTCACTAAAAAACTCGCCATGCGCACGCCCAACTTTTTCCCAGTCGGCAGCAATGTTGATCACATACATGCGTGTCCGAACTACATCTTTCATGCTGGCGCCGGCGCGCTCCAATGCCGATTGAATGTTCTTAAGCGTCTGCACTGCCTGAGCGTAAGCGTCGCCCACTCCCACAATATTTCCGCCGGCGTCAGTCGCCGTGGTGCCGGAGACATGAATCGTATTTCCCACGCGCACGGCCCGCGAGTAGCCAACCACGGGCTCCCATTTTGTTCCGCTCGAAAAATTCTGCCGCGTGATCGCCATCAGCGTCCTCCCATTTTCCGGCTGTCCAGGACCTGATTGACCAGGGCGTCCGCATCTTTGTTGTACTGCCGCAGCACATGGTCAATGGAAAAGTGCTCAAGCTTGCGCACCAGCGCACGTGCTCGATCATAGAGATCGATCAGTCCCGGACTCTTTACTTTGTAACGTCCTTGCATCTGGCGAACCAGAAGCTCAGAGTCGCTCAGCACTTTGAGCGAGGGATGTTTTTCCTGCACAGCAAACTCGAGCGCAGCCAGCAGTCCGGAATATTCCGCGTAATTGTTGGTCTGTATGCCTAGATAATCGGAGAGCTCGGCGATAACTTCGCCCTTGGCATCACGCACCACCACACCATAGGCAGACGGGCCGGGATTGCCACGCGCGCCGCCGTCAATATTGGCTTTGATCGCGGGCGAAGCAGAATGCGGCTTCGCCCCCGGCTCTGATTTTTCGAAAAGCGACTTCTGGGTCAACGTCCTTCCTCCAGCCGGATGGCAAGCCGCTCCGGCAAGCCGGCGGCAAAGATCTTTTCCTGTGCGGCCTGAATGTTGTAAGGCACACGGTAGAACGTTATGACAGCGGCATCAGTGTCATACAGTAAGAACGCCGCCCTGGGATCGTTATCGCGCGGCTGGCCCACTGAGCCTGGATTCACCATATACGTTGTCTTTGGTTCAATCTGAAGCGTAGCTGTCTGTTCCCCTTTAGCGGATTTGTAATCCGGCGCAAACGACTTACCTTGTCCGCCGCTTTCGAGCAAAAGGCATCGCTGAACGTGTGTGTGGCCAAAAAATGTCAGCGGAACCGCGGCGTTTTGCAGGATCTCGTACGCATCGCTGGCCATCAGGATGTACTCGTCTTCATCGCGGGGTGAGCCATGCACCAGTTGCAGGTTCTCCATCGGCGAAATGGGGCCGTGAGGAAGTTCGCGCAGAAACTCAAGATGATCCTGCTGCAATTTCTCTCGCGTCCACAGCGCTGCCAGGCCCGCGATGGGATTGAAGTCGCTCAAGTCGCTCAGGCCGGAACAGGCCTTGTCATGGTTTCCGCGCACGAAGATGGATCCGAGCGCACGCGAGCGCGCGGTCACCTCATTGGGATTTGCGCCATAGCCAACGATATCGCCCAGGTTGTAAACCTGGTCATATTCGGGAGCCGCGTCCAGGCAAGCCTCCAGCGCTTCAAGGTTGGCATGGATGTCAGAAAGAATCAGTACGCGCAAGGTGCTTTCCAGGTCCTCAATGAGAAATAGACAAATGAGTGTATCAATTCTTGTGGCGGTATTTACTTATGTCGCCACACGCGCCCAATGTCCCGGCGCAATTTCCAGCAAAGGAACAGCGCTCGCCGGGCGCGAATCTTTTTCCACAATCGCCAATGGTTGCGCACGATCAGTTTTCAATGTGGGAATGGCGCTGATTAACCCGCGTGTGTAAGAATGCCGGGCGGAAGAAAAAATCCCCGCAACTGGGCCCATCTCCACGATCTCTCCTGCAAACATCACCGCTACCTGTTCCGCCACACGCGAAACCACGCCTAGATCATGCGAGATAAAGAGCACGGCCAACTTGTGCTTCTCGCGCAGTGCAGCCAGCAGATCAAGGATCTGCGCCTGAATGGTGACATCTAGCGCCGTGGTGGGCTCGTCGGCGATCAATAGCTGCGGATTGTTTACCAGAGCCATGGCAATCATCACGCGCTGGCGCTGTCCGCCGGAAAGCTGGTGGGGATAATCACGCGCTCGTTTGTCGGGCTCAGGGATTGCAACCTCGCGCAGGGACTCAACCGTGCGCGTCCATGCCTCCGCTTTGCTTGCGCGATGGTGTGCCAGAACCGCCTCAGCCACCTGGTCGCCCACGCGCATCACCGGATTCAGCGCCGTCATGGGCTCCTGAAAAATCATGCTGATGCGAGCGCCGCGAACGCGTCGCATTTCTTCATCGCGCAAAGCCAGCAGGTCCTCTCCGCCAAATGTGATCTTGCCTGTGGTGCGTGCCTGCGGCGGAAGCAGCCGCATAATTGCCAGCGAAGTTGCCGACTTGCCTGAGCCAGATTCACCTACCAAGCCCAGCGTGCCGGATTCAGGGATGGAGAAACTTACGTCGCGCACCGCAGCCACTTCGCCCGTCTGCGTGGCAAAGTTGACGTTAAGGTGCTCGACTTGGAGAAGAGAGGCCACAATATTAATTGAAGTTTTTCGATGGAAGAAGTGTCTGCTCTTACCGCCCCTACGCGCTTACTTTGTTCGCCGCGATTCCCGCCTCAACGCCTTTGTGCATTGCCGCAACAAACGCCGGCTCTTCTTTCAACAGCGCGGGAGTAGCGGTGGCAAATTCGCTTTCCACGTTCAACCAGCCTTCTTCAGCCAGTTGCTGCGCCAGCTCGGTCATCTTTTCCCGCGAGAAGTTTACGTACTGGCAATCATACGGATGCGCCACGCTTACCGGCGCGCCCTTGCCCGTCTTGGCGCTCAGCCAGAAAATGCGTCGCTTCAGCATCTCTTTCACGTCCGCCTCTGACTGTGAGGGGAACTGGATTTTCTTCGCCGCAAAACTGTAAAACCGGCTGGTCACATGGACAGGCTGCAGCTTGCCGGACTTTACAAACGCCAGTTGGCCGTTGTCGATCGTCTTGCGGATCGAATTCACCACCAGGCTTTCCGCATTCTCCGGATCCAGTGAGCCCAAAGCATCCTTCATCGTCTGCGTCATGCCGACGGCTACTTCCACATGCAAGCCGTCTTCATTCCCCAGGAGCTCGGCGCGGCCATGCAGTATGTGCCAGTCAGCGCCAGAGGTGGAAGGATGAAAAGGCCATTTCAATTCGGAGACGTGTACTGGCACGCCTGACAAAGTTACAAAATGTAAAGGACGATTTCCCATGGTTGAACTCGAATCAATGAGTTTCTGAACAACTAAATTCTAAATGAACGGCCGAACAAATCTGCTGAAGAAGCCACCGCCGCGCCGCTCCGCTTCAAAATTTCGACACCCCCGGTCGCACGACTGACAAAATGCGAAAGCGAGGAGCTTTGAACTTGCTCCCCGCTTCACAAAAACATTTCGCATCAAGCCCAAATTCCTTATGCCGACTTCATCATAAAGAACGTCTCCACGTCGGCGTCCACGGTCGGGAGATTTGCAGCTTCATCTTTCAGGTTCTGGAACAGCACGGTGCTCAAATAGCGTTCGCCAAAGTCCGGAACCACCACCACAATCAGCTTGCCGGCATTCTCTTCGCGCTGCGCCAGCTTTACTGCCTGCGCCACCGCTGCTCCGCCGGAAATTCCGATAAAAATACCTTCTTCCTTCGCCATCCTGCGCGCTGTCTCCAGAGATTCATCCAGCGTCGCCGTCATAACCTCGTTGATCAGGTCGGTCTTCAGGACTTCCGGCACAAATCCGCCGCCAATCCCCTGGATCTTATGCGGCCCGGGCTTGCCGCCGGAAAGCACCGGCGAATCAGAGGGTTCCACAGCCACAATCTTCAAGTCCGGTTTTTTTGCGCGGATATATTCCCCCACACCGGTCAGCGTTCCGCCCGTGCCCACGCCGGAAACAAAGATGTCAATTTTTCCGTCCGTGTCGTTCCAGATCTCCGGCCCGGTCGTCTCGCGATGAATTTTCGGGTTCGCCGGATTGGCAAATTGCTGCAGGATTACCCCATTCGGCGTCTGCTTCAGCAATTCATTGGCTTTGGCGATGGCGCCCTTCATGCCCTTAGGCCCCGGCGTCAGGATAATTTCTGACCCGAGTGCCAGCAGCACCACGCGGCGCTCCTGGCTCATGGTCTCCGGCATCACCAGAATCAGCCGATAGCCTTTGGCCGCTGCGGCAAATGCCAGGCCAATGCCGGTGTTCCCGCTGGTGGGCTCAATCAGCACGGTCTTGCCCGGCTGTATGCGCCCGGACTTCTCGGCCTCATCAATCATGCTCACGCCAATGCGGTCTTTTACGCTGTGGCACGGATTGAAGCCCTCAAGTTTCACCGCCACTGTTGCCTTGGCGCCCTGGGTGAGCTTGTTCAGTTGAACCAGCGGCGTCCGCCCGATGGTCTGCGTAATGTTCTTATAAATATTCATCTCTCCACCTTTCATCGCTGTACTAAGTACGAAATCAGGCGTCCCGCGAGAGGTGATTAGATTAAATAAAACGGCCTAAAGTAGCAAAAAGTCGGCAGTGGGTCAGTTTAAGAAATATTCACTCACCCACTAACGTTCGTCATCCCGAGGTCCGTAAATGAGCAAGCGTTTTCTTCAGCTTGCGAGTAGGACCGAGGGACCCTGTGCTTTCAGTTGCGAATAAAATCCGCGCAAATTGAATTAAACTGACCCACTACCAGAAGTCGGCTGCTCTGGTCCCGTATGAACTTGCTCTCGTTGCCCTTCGATTTTGTGAACGATCTTGGAGCGCAGGCGCCCTCGCCTGCGATTCTTCATCATTCTGCGGCTCTCAGCTTTCGATGACCACCCCCCACCCGGCCTTTTTTGGAGCCGGATTGCAAACAAAACACTTATCCAAATCGACCCTTGCGTGGCGCTTGGGTGGCCCTTGGGCCACGCTTGGGCCACCCAAGGGCCACCCAAGGGCCACCCAAACCCAATCCCAAATCGGCAGAGGGTTGCAGCCCAAAAACACAAAACGCAACGGAATCTCCGTTGCGAAGCCTAAAGACCCGTCGCGCGGCCTGCGGCGTAAGCCAACCAATACTTTCCCAAATACCAAGTACCAACAACCAAGTACCTGTCAATCGCTATCTTACCGCGTCCCTCTTGCGCAGTCACGCGCGAACTAGTTCACAGGCACAGGACATGTCTTTTGCGACCCTCTGCTTAACGCAGGGTCATGTTTTTGGTACTAGGCCGGTACTATTGACAGCGATTCTCGCGGAAACGCCAGTATCTTGCAGACGTTCGGACTTCACTTAAGTTCCCCAAACCACGCCCCAAACTCTGCTCGAATAAACATCTTGATTCCCTCTTTTCCAGTCAACCGCCAGAAGAGCTTATTGCTTTCACTCTCAATCCGAATGCCGATGTCAAAAAACGGACAGCACGCATGTTCCAGCGGCGTGATCTCCGCCAGCGCAACGTAGGTATCCAAACTCCACGCAAATTCAAACTCATAACCATCCGGCAGTTCGCGAATCGCCGCAAGCGAAGATTGCAACAGAACCGCCAGCTCATGATGTCGCGCTCTCTGCTCGCCGGAGAGCGCCGTCATATCGCACGCAAATGCAATGGGATTACTCATTTTTGAAAAGCGAGAAGAAAATTACTTCGCCTGCAACCACGTCTGCGCCACAACCTCAGGGCTCAACTCGCGCAGCAGGCCATTGAGCTGATCGATCACCGCTTCAGGCTGCGTGGATTTGATATTGAACTTCAGCACGCCTCCAGGCGAAAACTGTGCGCCTTTGGACTGAGCCACAAAACGCGCTAGCCTCTCCGGCTCAATGGCCGCCTGCTCGGTGAACTTGATCGTCACTGAATCGCGCTTGCGGTCGACGGCCAGAACGCCCACGCGTTCGCTCAGCAACTTCAACGCTGACGCCGCAAGCAGATAGCGTACCGGCGCAGGCGGCTCGCCGTAGCGGTCCTGCAGTTCTTTCCGGACATCATCCAGCGCGGCTTCGCTCTCAACGCCTGCTGCGCGCTTATACATGCGCAGGCGCTGGTTCTCTTCTGCGATATACGTCGGCGGGATGCGCAGATCAATGCCAAGATTGAGCTGCGTGCTGACCTTGTCGGAAAGCTCTTCGCCCTTTAGCTCGCGGATCGCCCGATCGAGCATGCCGGTATACATCTCAAAGCCCACGGCATCGATGTTGCCGCTCTGCTCGCCGCCCAGCAGATTACCGGCGCCGCGCAGCTCAAGATCAAGAGCGGCAATCTTGAATCCCGCGCCCAGATCGGAAAATTCCTTCAGCGCCGCCAGCCTGCGCCGCGCCACGGGCGTAAGCTCCTGCTCCGCCGGCACCAGCAGATACGCATAGGCCCGCCGGTTCGATCTGCCAACACGCCCGCGCAGCTGATAAAGCTCGGAAAGGCCATGGCGGTCTGCACGATTGATGATGATCGTATTGCACAGCGGAATGTCCAGGCCATTTTCAATAATCGTCGTCGCCACCAGAATGTCGGCTTCGTGCCGGACAAACTGAAACATCACTTTTTCCAGTTCTCCTTCAGACATCTGTCCGTGGCCCACGATCACGCGGGCTTTCGGCAGCATCTCCTGAAGTTTGGCGGCAATTTCATAGATCGTCTCCACGCGGTTGTGGACGAAGTATGCTTGCCCACCGCGCTCCAGCTCGTGCTCCAGCGCTGACCTGACCAGCTTTTCATCGTAAGCCGCAACCACCGTCTGGATGGCCATGCGGTCTTTCGGCGGAGTTTCAATCACGCTCATGTCGCGCAGCCCCACCATCGACATGTGCAGCGTTCGCGGAATGGGCGTAGCCGACATGGTGAGCACGTCAACCTCTTTCTTCAGGGTCTTGAGGCGCTCTTTGTGGCGCACGCCGAAACGCTGTTCTTCGTCCACGATCACCAGCCCCAGGTCCTGGAACTTGATGTCCTTGGAAAGAATTCGGTGCGTCCCGATCACGATATCGACCTTGCCCTGCTCGATTCGCTCCATCGTTTCCTTCTGCTGCTTAGGGTTGCGGAAGCGGCTCATCATCTCAATGGTGATGGGGAAAGCGGCGAAGCGGCGCTTGAAATTTTCAAAATGCTGGAAGACCAGGACCGTGGTCGGCGCCAGCACAGCGACTTGTTTGTTGTCCTGCACGGCTTTGAAGGCCGCGCGCATGGAAACCTCGGTCTTGCCGTAACCTACATCGCCGCAGAGCAGGCGGTCCATGGGCAGCGTGGATTCCATATCGCGCTTGATGTCCGCTGTAGCGGTTAGCTGGTCGTCGGTCTCGTTGAACTCAAACGCGTCCTCAAATTCTTTTTGCCATTGTGTGTCGTCGGGAAAAGCGTGGCCCTGAGCGGCTTTGCGCGCGGCATAGAGCTTGAGCAGCTCGTCGGCCATATCTTTCATGGCGCTTTTCACACGCGCTTTAGTCTTGGCCCATGCTGTTCCGCCCAGCCGGCTCAGCGGGGGATGCACGCCTTCACCCGACCGGTACTTCTGGATCAGGTCCAGGCGCGTCAGCGGCACGTAAAGCTTCGCCGCTTCAGCAAACTCCAGCACCATGTATTCGCCAGTGATGTCAGCCTGCTGGATTTCCTTCAGCCCCTGGTACATGGCGATGCCGTGCTCCACATGGACGACAAAGTCACCCATGGCGAGGTCGCGGAAGTCTGACATGAAGGCAGCGGTCTTCGATTTGCGGCGCAGAGGCTGCTGCGGCTCGATTTCTGAATCGTCAAACAGATCCCGCGCGCCGAACATGACAAGATGGGCGTCGGGCAAGGCCACTCCTTCCGGCACGGTGGCGCGGACGATCGTGGTGGTAAGAAGATCGCCGGAGAAATATGCTGTTTCGTCCAGATAGGTTTCGCTGCCCGGAACCGGCGTGCGCGTGCCCATCCGAAACGGCACTTGATACTCCGTGAAGATATCGGCCAGCCGCTCCATTTCGCCGGTGTTGGGCGCGGCAAACATCACGCGCTGGCCCTGTGCGGTGAGCTTCTTCACTTCCTCCACCATCGCCGGCACCGATCCGTGAAAGCGCGAGGTGGAGTGCGCGGGAAATTCAATTAAAGATTTGTCCGGAACCTGCGGGTCGGCCAGGCCCAGGTCTTCTTCCGCGCGGGCGATGCGCAAAACATTTAAATGCTCAAGACTGCCGCCGGGCAGCCGCGCTATCAGCGCGTTCCATTTATCGGGAGCAAGATAAATGTCTTCCGGCGTAGCCAGCTTGCCCACCAGACTCTGCTCATGGCGCTGGACAACTTTCTCCCACCAATGTTCCTGCTCGGCCTCAATAGCCGTTGGCTCGTCCATGAAGACCACAGCATTGGGCAACAAGTCGAATAGCGTACCCTCGGCCCCGGCGTTCGCGTAAAATTCCCAGCCGGGAAAGACAGCGACGCCGGTATCGGCCAGGGCGTTGCGGACCGCATCTCCCTCACCTTCCAGCCGCGCGCCGGAAAGCCGTGCATGAATCTGCGTGAGCAGCTCTTCGCGGACCGGCGTCTCAGACAGCGGCAGCAACACGACTTCATCCACGGCCGAAGCTGATCGTTGCGTCCCGGGATCAAACTTGCGGATGGATTCAACCTCGTCGCCAAAGAGCTCAATGCGCATGGGGCGATCGGCTTCAGGGGGATAGGCGTCAAAAAGGCTGCCGCGAACGGCGTATTGTCCCGGCATCTCCACAACGTCTACGGCGGAATAGCCGATGGTGTTCAGGTGCTGGACCAGCTCTTCGGTATCTATCATGTCCGTGCGCCGGATGATGCGCGCCAATCCAGTGTAGTGGTCCGCCGAATGCAGACGCATGGAGGCCGCGTTGAGCGGCGTAATCACGATCGAAGCGGCATTGGTTGCAATCTTCCACAGGGCCGTGGCACGTTCTTCCTGAATGTCCGGATGCGGCGACATGTTTTCAAACGGCAACACGTCATAGGCAGGAAATTTGATCACCGACTGGGGGCTGCACGCACCCGTCAGTTCACAGAACGACTGGATTACGGGGAAGATGGCCTCAGCGGCGCGGTTATCCGGCACGATCAGAATCAGCGGCACGCCGGCAGCGCGCTGCAAATAAGGGATCAGAAGAGCTTTTGCTGAGGAAATGAGCCCGGACAGACGGATACGCCCCGCAGGAGGCTTTGACTCCCCCCTCCGCTGCTTTAGATATGAGGCCGCCTGCTGGAACCCAGGGCTTTTTTCCACGTCCGCCAGGACTTCGCGGACGAAAGGAAGGATCACCTCCTTATTCTAACAAAGCCCTGAGTTTGTCCCGGTTGACAGGCGGCCTCTCCCAAGAGAGGATTACGCTGCCGCAAGCATTACTTTGCCGCTTCGGCCAGCTGCGCTTCTTTCTGTGCCGGTAGCGGATTGCCACGTAGCACCTTCATCTTGTCGACAATCTCTTTAGCAACGCGCCCATAGACTGTGCCGGCCAGAGAATCCACTTTCCCTGCCATCACGATTGTCTCGGTATCGCGGTCAGTCACCGTATAGCTGAAATGGTTGGAAAATGGCACCCGCTTTACCCTCACCACCATGTCGGCAAATTCCTTCTTGCCGGTGATTTGCAGGTCCCAGGCCTTAAATTCCGCCTGACCCAGTAAAGAACTTTCAAGCGCTTCGCGCTTCATGTAGAAAGTGTCGGTTTCAACGTAAAAACTCCGTGCCTTCGTTACCAACTCTTTGTTGTCCGGCAATCTCGAACTTTGTTGAGCGAAGCTCAGGCTGGAAATCAATGAGATCAAGGTAAGGAAAAAAAATCGTTTCATAAATGCGCCTCCGCTGGTCGTAACTAGTGGTTTCAACTGCTGGTTTCAAGTAACGAAGCGATCTTGTCATGGCGGCTTGCCGGGCGCGAGCGGCAAAGTGCGGCACATGGCGACGACACGCGGCAGCCAGTTCAGCGGGCTACGGCTGCGTTGAATACGGTATATTCAAGAGTTCCATGAACCAGGGCAATACAGGCCTGAAAACGTTGAACCCCCGAACCAAATCGCAGGAACTGCATGCACGCGCATCGCGGGTCATCCCCGGCGGCGTCGATTCGCCGGTGCGCGCGTTCAAGTCGGTCGGCGGCGAGCCGCCGTACATCGTGCGCGGCAAAGGTTCGCGGATATGGGACGCCGACGGCAACGAGTACATTGACTACGTCGGCTCCTGGGGCCCGCTGATTCTGGGCCATGCATATCCAGGTGTGGTGGAGGCCGTAGAGAAAGCCAATCGCAATGGCGCTAGCTTTGGCGCGTGCACTCCGGCGGAAGCCGAGCTGGCAGAAGCGGTGATCGAAGCCTTTCCTTCCATGGACAAAGTGCGCTTTGTCAGCTCAGGCACGGAAGCCACCATGTCGGCGATCCGCCTGGCGCGGGCATTCACGGGACGCAAATACATCATCAAGTTTGAAGGCTGCTACCACGGACATGCTGATTCACTGTTGGTAAAGGCCGGCTCTGGGGTGGCGACGCTGGGCATTCCCGGATCGGCCGGCGTGCTGGATGAACAAGCGAAGTTTACCCTGGCGCTGCCTTTCAACAATCAGGCAGCGGTGGAAGAGACGTTCGCCAAATTTAAAGACCAGATTGCCTGCGTCATCGTTGAGCCGGTCGTTGGCAATATGGGTTGTGTACCTCCCGGCAAAGGCTACCTGGAGTTTCTACGGTCGGCCACAGCGCAGCACGGCACAGTGTTAATTTTTGACGAGGTGATGACCGGCTTCCGTTTGAGCTTTGGTGGCGCGCAGCAGCTTTACAAGATCAAACCTGACCTGACCACGCTGGGCAAAATCATCGGCGGTGGGCTTCCGGTCGGCGCTTATGGCGGAGGTGCAGAGCTGATGGACATGATCGCGCCACTCGGCCCGGTATATCAGGCGGGGACGCTCTCCGGGAATCCGCTGGCCATGGCTGCCGGGATCGCGATGTTGCGAGAGTTGAAAACCCGCCCGGGAATTTATCAGCAACTTGAACAACGAAGCGCCGCGCTCGTCGATGGCGTGCTTGCTGCGGCAGAAAAGAGTGGCGTCGCGCTCACAGCCAACCGCGTGGGGTCAATGTTCACATGGTTCTTCCAGCCGGGCCAAGTACATGACTGGGACACGGCCGCCAAATCAGACACGCAGGCCTTCGGCAAGTTCCATCGAGCGATGCTGGAGCAAGGCATCTACCTGCCGCCGTCACAATATGAAGCCATGTTCATGAGCGCTGCCCATTCCGAAGCCGACATTCGAGCAGACAATCGCGGCAGCCGCAGAAGCGCTCTGATCGCGGCGGATAGCAAGGCAAATACTCCCTGCAACCCTTTGATTGCGGCCGCCAAAGCTCCCCTGCGAAGGAAATCGACGAGCTAATTGGTCTCTCAAAGTTGTTTCTAAGCCTCCTCCCCACGGCCGCAATCAAACCGTAAACCATTGATTAATATAGCCATAACCAAATTAGAGCAAAGTTCTCGAATAATCTTGACAGCAACAGACTCATATTTTATGATCGTCATGTAGTCATATTGCATCAAATTTTGCAAGTCGCATTCATAGAAACAAATCACTTCAAGGAGATAAGAACCAATGACCATCACCCGAATTGACCCCTTCCGCGAACTGGCGAGCTTTTTCGAGACTTTTACTGAACCCACGGGAAAAGACCAGTTGACTGCGGGCAGCTTTGTTCCACCGGTAGACGTTTACGAAGACGCGCAAAACTTGATCCTGAAGCTGGAAGTTGCCGGCCTGAATGATGAGGACGTCAACGTCAGCGTGGAAAACAACACCCTGACCGTCCAGGGCGAGCGCAAGTTCGAAAAGGAAGAGAAGGAAGAGAACTTCCATCGGATTGAGCGCCGGTACGGCTCTTTCGTCCGCACCTTTAAGCTTCCCAACGACGGTGGACGCGGAAAAGGTGGAAGCCAGCTATGACAAGGGAATTTTGAAGATCACGCTGGCCAAGCGGGCAGAAGCCAAGCCACGGCAGATCAAAGTTGGAAACGGCCAGAAAACCCTCCAAGGGTAAGCGGCCAGGGAGAAGGCCAATGCTGCTTATGAACGGCCGTACGGGAGATGAATGTTCATCTCCCGTTTTCTTTTTCCTTTTGGGCCGGGGCAGCCAGAGCGAGGGAAAAATGATGACTATAGAAACACTCTGGTCGAGACGAGTGATCTAACAAGTTATAGGAGCACATTATGGCAATTCGTTGGGACAAGTTCACAATCAAGGCACAGGAAGCGATCCAGCAGGCAAGTGAGCTTGCGGGTCAGAATGGCAATCCTGAGGTGCTGCCTTTGCACCTGCTGGCGGCGATGTTGCAGGACAGTGAAGGCATTGTTGCGCCCGTTCTGGCCAAGCTGGGCGTGAATCCCACGAGCCTTCAATCGCAGGTAATGGAGAGAATTGACCGGCTGCCAAAGGTTTCCGGGGCATCGGCACAGCCGCAGCTTTCCGCCGCAATGTCGAAATTGCTGGACCGGGCTTTCAAAGAAGCAGACACCTTCAAGGACGAGTATGTCTCCACCGAGCACCTTCTGCTGGCGATGACCGCTGACAAGGACAAGAACAATGAAGCGCGCCAGCTTCTTTCCTCAGCAGGCGTCGAGCATGACGCAATTCTGAAGGCGCTCACCGCTGTACGCGGTTCGCAGCGTGTGACCGATCAGAATCCTGAAGGTAAATATCAGGCGCTTGAGCGCTATGCCAAAGACCTGACCGAACTGGCGCGGAAAGGCAAGCTCGATCCTGTGATTGGGCGCGATGAGGAAATACGCCGCGTAGTACAGGTGCTTTCCCGCAGGACAAAGAACAACCCGGTATTGATCGGCGAACCCGGAGTGGGCAAAACGGCCATTGTGGAAGGGCTGGCGCAGCGCATCATCTCCGGCGACGTTCCGGAAATCCTGAAGAATAAGCGCGTGGTCGGGCTGGATCTGGGCTCGATGCTGGCCGGGGCCAAGTACCGCGGCGAATTTGAAGATCGCCTGAAAGCTGTGCTCAAGGAAATTGAAGACTCCAATGGGCAGATCATCCTTTTTATCGACGAACTGCACACGCTGGTTGGCGCCGGTGCGTCGGAAGGCGCGATTGATGCAAGCAACATGCTCAAGCCGGCGCTGGCGCGGGGAGAATTGCGGGCGATCGGCGCGACGACGCTGACCGAATATCGCAAATACATTGAAAAAGACGCTGCTCTCGAGCGGCGCTTCCAGCCGGTGTTTGTGGGCGAGCCGAATGTCGAAGACACGATTTCGATTCTTCGCGGGCTGAAAGAGAAATATGAAGTCCACCACGGCGTGCGGATCAAGGATTCAGCAATAGTCGCTGCAGCCACATTGTCGCATCGTTACATCACTGACCGTTTTCTGCCGGACAAAGCCATCGATTTGATCGATGAAGCCGCATCTTCATTGCGCATTCAGATTGATTCCATGCCGACGGAGATTGACCAACTCGAACGCCGCGCAACACAGCTTGAGATCGAGAAGCAGGCATTGAAGAAAGAAGACGACGCCAACTCGAAAGAACGGCTGGCGATTGTTGAGCGCGAGCTGGCGCACATTCGCGAACAGGCAAATGCGCTCAAAGTGCGCTGGAAGGAAGAAAAAGAAGGCATCACGCGCATCCGTCAGCTCAAGGAGCGGATAGAACAGCTGAAGATTGAAGAGCAGCAGGCCGAGCGCAGTGGAGACCTGGAGCGCGTGGCGGCGATACGTTACGGCGATCTGCGGCAGGCGGAATCCGAATTAAGGAAATTGAGCGCGCAGGCCGACGACAAGCAGCGCCGCATGTTGAAAGAAGAAGTAGATGAGGAAGACGTTGCGCGTATCGTTTCCAAGTGGACCGGCATACCGGTTTCAAAGATGCTGGAAGGCGAGGTCCGCAAGCTGGTGAGCATGGAGGACCGGCTGCGCCAGCGTGTGGTCGGCCAGGACGAGGCTCTCCAGCGCGTGTCCAATGCCGTAAGGCGTTCGCGCGCAGGCTTGAGCGATCCGAACAAGCCGATTGGCTCTTTTATCTTCCTTGGTCCCACTGGCGTGGGAAAGACCGAACTGGCCCGGGCGGTGGCGGAGTTTCTGTTCGATGACGAGCACGCGATGATTCGGATTGACATGTCCGAGTACATGGAGAAGCATGCCGTTTCGCGGCTGATAGGTGCGCCTCCGGGATATGTGGGTTATGACGAAGGTGGCCAGCTTACTGAAGCCGTGCGCCGGCGGCCGTACAGCACGATTCTGTTTGACGAGATCGAGAAGGCGCATCCGGACGTGTTTAACATCCTTCTGCAAATTCTTGATGACGGGCGACTGACCGATTCGCGCGGCCGCACCGTGGACTTCAAGAACACCGTGATCATCATGACGTCGAATATCGGCGCAAGTTATTTGCAGGCTGAAGGCGTCAGCTCGCCGGAGGCGTTTGCCGAAGCGACTGATCATGTAATGGAAGCGCTGCGACAGCATTTCCGCCCGGAATTCCTGAATCGCGTGGACGATGTGATTGTGTTCAAGCCTCTGGGCGAAGAACAGTTGACGCATATCATCGAACTGCGGCTGGACGATTTGCGCAAGCTTCTGGCGGACCGCAAGATTACCATCGAACTCACACAGCCGGCCAAGGAGTTGCTGTTCCTGGAAGGCTATGACCGTGCTTACGGAGCGCGCCCGTTGAAGCGCGCGATTCAGCGGCTGATCCAGGATCCCCTGGCTTTAAAGATACTGGAAGGCGAAGTACTGCATGGCGATCATGTGGTGGTGGATGCAGACGTGCGCAAGCGGCAGATGGTGTTCACGGTGAGCGGACGGGTCGGGGCGAAGCCGGTCGGCTCGCAACGCGCGAGCTAATAGGAATTTAGGCCGCAAGCAGGCGCTTTAACATCAATGCGCTTGTTGCGGCCTTTTTCTTTGGTGTGGAGAATTTGTTCCGGCCAGGAATTTTCAGTCTTTAGATTTCTTGCTTTCAGACTTTTTGGATTCTGACTTCTTCGAGCTGCTGTCCTTATCTTTATCCTTGCTTTTTGCGCCGTCTTCTTTGGCAGCCGAATCTTTTTTCTCCGAACTGGCTTTCTCGGCGCTGTCTTTTTCTGAGCTGCCTTTTTCGGAATTCCCATCAGTCTTGGATTTGTCGCTCTTATCGCTCTTTCCGCCGTAATCAGTCACATACCAGCCGCTGCCCTTGAACTGGACGTTCGGTGCGTGCTGGATCTTGTCGACCGGGCCGCCGCATTCGGGGCATTTCTTGATGGGCCGGTCAGAGAACTTTTGGATCTTTTCGAATTTGTGTTTGCACTTCTTGCACTGATATTCGTACAGAGGCACGCGGAAATACCCTCAAACTTGGAGTCGTGCTCTGATTTTAGCAGACGGGGTGTTGACAGAAAGTGCCCAGAAACTATGCGACGCGGCCCGAATGCTATGCTTTAGCGCCGGAAATCGAAACGCAATGACCGAGCACACAAAACCGGGAACGCTGTATGTGGTGGCGACTCCAATCGGCAATCTTGAAGACATTTCTTATCGCGCCGTGCGAGTGTTGAAAGAAGCCGACCTGATTGCCTGCGAGGACACGCGCCACACCGCCAAGCTGTTGCATCACTATGGGATTGATAAACCCACCATAAGCTACCACGAGCACAATGAGGCGTCGCGAGCGGAAGAACTCGTGTCGAAGCTTACCGCGGGGCTGAATATCGCGCAGGTTTCCGATGCCGGCATGCCGGGGATTTCCGATCCGGGCTATCGCGTAATTAAACTGGCCATTGAACGCGGAGTGCGGGTGGTTCCGATTCCTGGAGCTTCCGCTCTGGTCGCAGCCCTGGCTGCCAGCGGCTTGCCGACGGATAGCTTTCAGTTTCTTGGCTTCCTGCCGGCGAAATCGGGCCAGCGGCGCACGGCGTTGGAAACTTTGCGCGCTGCGGAGCACACAACCGTGGTATATGAAGCGCCGCACCGCATTGCTGAGACGATGAAGGATATCGTCGAGCTGCTGGGAGCGGAGCGGCCGGTGGTGTTGGCGCGCGAACTTACAAAAGTGCATGAGGAGTTTATTCGCGGCAGCGCGGCGGACATCCTGAAACGCATTCAGGAGCATGAGTTGAAGGGCGAGATGACGCTGCTGATCGGTAAAGGTGGGGAGCAGAGGGCTGGGGGAAAGGACATCGCTCAGAGTCTGGCAGAAATCATTCGTGAGCAAAAGCTGGATGAGAATGCCGCGCTGAAGGTGCTGGCAAAGCAGCAGGGGATTTCTAAAAGCGAGGCTTATCGCGAGCTGCAGCGGTTGAAGCGGAAGAGATAAAAATGTGGAGCGCAGGCGCCCTCGCCTGCGTTATTAAATTCTTCAGCGCAGCCGGGGGCGGCTGCGGTCCATGATTATTGTCGGTGAGGCATGCTGCCCCCACTATGGAAAATACTATTCCGCTGCCGAAGTGTGATCGTGCACAATTCTCCATCCGTCCGGCATGCGTTTGAAAATGAGCGTGAACAAGCCGTGAGGCTGTTTTCCGTCAGACATGGTGAGCTGCCATTTGCCCCTTACAACGCCGGAGTTCTGGCTCAGCAAATCAATGGTCAAGTCCTGAAATTCAAGTTTGCCCATCTCCTTGCCTTCAGCTTTATAACGCTCGCGATAACGAGCCAAAGTAGGCTCCCAGCCACGGGTTACCGTGCCGCCGGAAAAGAATGTCAGATCGGGAGAGTGCCAGTAACCCTCCATGAAGCCTTCCAGATTGCCGTGGTTCCAGGCATCCAGCTGCGTGAGCAGCAGGTGCTTCATGCCCTTTTCCAGATCGGCGCGTTGGCTGGCAGACAGTTCTTCCAAAGCTGCGCCGGCCGCCGGTTGTGGCAGACGATCTTCGGTAGCGGGAATTGCGTGGGTCGCTGCGGGCGCGTTTGGCGCGTTTTTTGGTTGGGGCGCAAGCAGGAAGGGCATAAGAAACACGGCAATCAGGTGCTGTCGCATAGAAGGCATTGTAAGGCGATGGCAGCGGGTAAATTAAGGTATTTCTCCCTGGCGGTATCGGCAAACTAAAGTCACATGCCCAGAGTGGACGAGCATTGACCCGGAGTAATGGAATGAGATATTTTCGGGTCACTCGGAGTGTGTGTCCTCCAGCAATAGTTTTCGATCAAATTTGAATACGTCTACTCCCCCAAGACAGGCAAGGGCGCCACTGAGTCACAACGATAAGCCCTCATGATGTCTATTCAGACGGTTGGCAGATACGAGATTACCGGTGAGCTTGGTCGCGGCGCCATGGGCGTTGTGTACAAGGCGCTGGACCCTACGATCGGTCGCACCGTAGCGCTTAAAACGATGCGGCTCGACGTTCACGGTCTGGACGCGCAGGAAATGGTGCGCCGTTTTCAGAACGAAGCCCGCGCCGCGGGCGTCCTGAATCATCCCAATATTGTCACTATTTATGACGCCGGCGAGCAGGACGGCATCTTCTATATCGCCATGGAGTTCATTGAAGGCACCACGCTTCATGAACTGCTGGTGGAGAAACGCGTCCTGGCGACGGAAGAAGTTCTGCAGCTAACCCGGCAGATTTGCCGGGGGCTGGATTACGCACATTCCAACAGCATTGTTCATCGCGACATAAAGCCGGCCAACATCATGATTACCGGGAACGGCACGGTAAAGATCATGGACTTTGGCATAGCCAAGTCAGGCGGGCAGGTCACCAATACCGGGCAGGTGCTGGGCACTCCGAACTACATGTCTCCCGAGCAGGTAAAAGGCAGACAGCTGGATGGGCGGTCCGATCTTTTCAGCCTGGGTGTAATCCTTTACGAGATGCTGACCGGCGAAAAGCCATTTGTCGGCCAGAATGTTACGACGATCATTTACAAAATCGTCAATGAAAACCCGATCACGCCACGCGATCTGGATGTAACTGTCCATCCCGGTTTGAGTGCGATTGTCACCAAGGCTCTGGCCAAAGCGCCTGACGATCGCTATCAGACCGGCGCGGACCTTGTCCGCGATCTTGAAAATTACAAGCTGGCAGGGCCTGTCCGCAGCGGTTCGACGGCTGCTATCAGTCCGGTGCCTGTTCCACCCGAGAAAACTGTTGTGCTTCCGGTGAGAGTTGTTTCCGGCAGCACAGTCAGGGCCGCCGCGGCCGCGCCAGCCCTGGCCAAAGGGCCCGTTCCATTGCGCCGCCCCACAACGGCCATACTTTCCAGCAAGCGCAGCGTGCTCCTGGCCACTCTTGTCACCGTCCTGGTGCTGGGCAGCGCCATGGGCGGATATGCCTATCATCGGACGCAGGTTAAGATGCGTCAGCTTGCGGAAGAGGCCAAAGCAAAGGAAGCGCAGCAAGCGGCGCGCGAACCCATCGCAATCGCCATACCTGCGCCTACTCCGGAACCGGAAGTGATTGCTTCAGATACCACGGTTAAATTCTTCCCGGCGAAAAAACCCGCGACCACTCAAAAACTGCCGACGCCGGTAAAGGCCACCAGTTCGCCTAACAAAGTTTTCATCCAGCAGAGCGAGCTGAAATTGATTTCGCAACCGGATAGCGCCAAAGTTGAGATTGATGGCTGGAGCGAACCGAACTGGGTGACGCCGTTTACCGCTTCACACCTTGCGGCGGGCATGCATACCGTCGTATTCAGCAAGTCGGGCTACCTGCAACAGACAAAATCCGTGGAGTCAGTAGCCGGCAAGAGCATTGACGTATCGGCCGAACTCGCGCCGTCGGTTTCAACAATTGTGGTTACCAGCAATCCTCAAGGCGCAAACATCTGGGTGGACGGCAAAGACAGCGGCATGACCACCCCGGCGCAGCTCACAGTCGACAAGGGATTCCACAAAGTCACGGTGCGTAAGACGGGTTTTAAGGAAACGTCGACGGAGGAAACAGTCGCTGAGGGGCAAACGCTAAGCTTCTCACCCGTGCTATTGAGCGTGAACGCCCAGCCGGAAGACGGAAAGAGCGCGAACCTGCTGCGACGGTTCTTCGGCACGGATACCATCCCCGAAGGTAAAGGGCTGGTGCATATCCGGACGAATCCTGAAGGCGCAACCATTCTGGTAGATGGCAAAGCCGCTCCCAAGAAGACCAATGCGCGGTGGCCTGCCGATCCCGGGGTGTACAGCATTGTGCTCCAGATGAGCGGCTACAAGCCGGTGCATAGAAATATCAAGGTACAAAAAGGCAAAATCGTCAATATTGACGAGCCTCTTGAAAAACAATAACCATGTCCTATGGCCCGCCTCATCATTTCCTCGCCTGACGGGAAAAGCGGAATACTGGAGCTCAACAAACCGGTCATTACTGTGGGCCGAGGCAATGCCAACGATCTCGTCCTGAATGATGCCAGCGTCAGTCGTTTTCATGCAGTCATCAAGCTAAAAGACAGCGCCATCTTTGTTGCCGATCGCGGCAGCACCAACGGCATTGTTCTTAACGACGAAAAAATCAGAAAAGAAACCGAGCTTAACAACGGCGACGTTGTGCTGGTGGGCCTTTACAGACTCCGCCTGGAGAATGTCGACGAAAAAGGCATCCAGGTCCGGCGCGGTGAGTGGCCTTCCACCCTGAACAACATCATGCGCGACCGGCCGGAACAGGCTGTGTTGCCACGAAGCGCCGATACGCCCAGCAGCGAACTTACAGACCTGGCCAGCCGGGTGAAAAAGCTGGAGCGTGAGAATTATCTATTGACGGTTTTGTACGAAGCCGGCAAAGCGTTGAGTTCCAAGCTGGCTTTGGAGCATATCTGCGAGCAGGTGATCTCGCTGGCCTGCCTGATTGAGGGCGTAGAGCGCGGCTTTGTCATGCTGTTCGACGAGCGCGGAGAAGTGATGCGGCAAAGCGAGGTCCGCTACCGCGATCCGGCGAGCGCCGGAAGCAAGCCGCAAATCATTCTGAGCACCCGTGTGCTGGAATTGATTCGCAAGGAACGGCAACCGATCCTGATCGATGACGTGAGCGCAGACGAGCGCTTCAGCGGAAGTGAAAGCCTCAAAATTTCTGGCTTGCGCTCCGCCATGTGCGCGCCCCTTATGGGCAAAGAGCGGCTTTTTGGCGTGCTTTATGTGGACAATCTGGAGAAAGCATCAGCGTTCACGCAGGACGAATTGAATGTTTTCGCTCTGGTGGCGGCGCAGGCGGGAGCGGCCGTGGACAATGCCATAGCGCATGAAAAGATTGCTCAGCAATCTTTGCAGCGTTCTGCCCTGGAACGCTTTCTTTCTCCCGAGGTGGTGGAGATGGTGGTGGCAAACCCGGACATCCGGCTGGGCGGCGTGAATCAGGAAGTTACAGTGATGTTTGCCGATATTCGCGGCTTCACCACCATGAGTGAAGCGATGGAACCGGGCCGCGTGGTGGAAATTCTGAATGAATATTTCACGCGGGTCACGGATGTGATCTTTGACAACGGCGGAACGCTGGACAAATACATTGGCGACGCTGTGATGGCGGTCTTCGGAGCGCCGATCTCCAAGGGCAACGATGCGGCGGCCGCCGTGAATTCGGCCATCCAGATCCAGCGGTTGCTGGTTGAACTGAACCGCGATGCCGCAGCGCGGGAGTGGCCGGAGCTGCGCGTGGGTATAGGTATCAATACGGGAAATGCCATCGCCGGCAACATCGGGTCACCGCGAAGGCTCGACTATACCGTGGTAGGTGACGCCGTAAATACCGCGCAGCGGTTAATGACCAACGCGGCCGGTGGGCAGATTTTGATTTCAGAATCCACAGCAAAAAGGCTGGGCAAGAATTTTGATCTGGAGCGGCTGCCCGAGCTGAAAGTAAAAGGCCGCAGTGAAGCTGTTCCCGTTTTCAGGGTGAACTGGGTGGAGCAACCGACAACAACCGTGGTCTTGCCAAAGAAAAAGCGCCTCGCAAGGGGTACCGCGAAATCACGAAACCTCGCGGCAAGAGAGAAGTCGTGATTTGTGGGTCGCTGAAACCGAGAGCTTAAAAATACCTGCTGAATCTTGCCATGGATAAAGCAACTCTGCTGCTCACATGTGATATTGAATCTTCACAGTGGTTTCTGCCTCGATGGCCTCTCCATTCAAGATGTAAGGCCGGTATTTCCATTTCTTCACGGCCTTGACAGCGGATTCGACCAAAATCGGATCGCCTCGAACAACTTCGACATTTGCAATATTTCCTTGCCGATCGATTATTGCCTTGAGAATCACATCACCGGTGATGTGATTCTCCCGAGCCTCTTGTGGATAGACCGGGTCCACTTTGTGGCGAATCAGACTGTCAGCCACGCCTGAACTGATACGGATCCTATTAGTCCCCGGAACAAACCCTTTCCGTGATGGCGATGGAGTGGCGGTTGGAGATGGAGTCGGAGTTGGGGATGGCGAAGCAGATTGATCCTGACCTGCAAACCCACATAAAGATCCAGCAAGCAGTACAACCACAGCAATTACGGCTTTCATGCCGACCACGATACTATTAATTTCTCAGAGTGGCGATAGAAATATGGCCGTCGCTAAAACAGAAAAGCCGGCCCTGCTAGCCGTCGCCACAATGAGAAAAGAAAAAGCGCCTCGCTAGAGGCGCCTCAAAGTCACGCAAAGCTTCTACTTAGGTGTGGCTGCAGGACTGGCGCCCTTCTTCCCCTTCTTGTCTGCCGCGCCTGCTACACGGTGAGCAATAATCTTATCTTTGATCTGATCATAGGTGGCCTGGGGAACGATCTTCTTGGTCAAGAGATCGCGCTTGGAATTGTAAGGCCGGCCATCAATAATCTTCTGGCTGTATGCATCACCAATTCCGGGGAGGGCGGTAAGCTCTTCCTTGCTGGCAGCGTTGATATCGATCAGGTCAGCTTTCTTGGTTTTGGTCGCGGCGCTGTCTGATTTTGACTTCTTAGTCGCGGTTGCGTCTTTGCCGGAAGCCGGTGCGGTTCCACCTTGCGCATAAGACGCGGTGGCAAAAAGTGAGAGGACAAACAGGACTGCAAGGATCCGAAAACTCTTCTGGAACATCAGGAATCTCCTCCAAAGCTAAAAGAAGTACACATCAAATACTTCAAGCGCTTCAGAGTCTAGGTTGGAAAAGGCTAATTTGTCAAAAGAAGCCTCAGGCGGGCTTGCGGCCGGTCTTTTTCTTTTCGTCCCAGGCGCGCTGCGGGCGCTGCGCTTCAGGGAGATCACGGTTTTCGACACGATCATACGTATAGCGGTCGCTGACGGTGCCCAGAGACTGGTTATAGAGGCTGGTGGCGCCGGTGGCTTCCGTGAGTTCTTCTGAAATCTGGTGAATAGCCTGGAGATGTTCTGCCGTGGCTGGAACTTCGGCCTTGGTGGTCTTAAGAAATTTCTGATATCCCTTGTCGACGAGGCGGGAAATTTCGCCGCCAATCTGTATGCCGGGCTTGGCAAAGAGGCGCGCCGTGCCATCGTCGCCCCGCTCAATCGCTGCGGAAACGCCCGACTTTTTCACGAAGACGCGGTTTTTTGTGCCAGGAGCTTCGAGAATGTCAAAGCCATGATCGCGAAGCCAATTCACAGCTTCTTCATAAGTGCGTTTCTCTGTTGTTGTCGCCATAAACCACCTGACTGCCGATTCGATTCCAAGCACCAACCCGCTGTTGCCCCGCAAAGCAGGAACGGCTAATGTCGCACATTGAGAGCGATTCCGGCAACATTACTGTTGTGCAAAGAATTACCCCCTCCTTGCGGGTCAAACATTGCCCTGAAGCAAATGCAAAGCCGTTCTCGCTTAGACGATGGCCGCAAATGTATTCATGCACAGGCCGGACAATGTCTTTATAGCATCTCATTCCGATCCAGAACTCAGTAATGCTACCTATGTTGATGTATTTCACATGAATTAAGTTGATCTTAGCCACCACGCAATGGATACTTACGGCGCTGCTCAAGTACTCTACGGAGTTCCAGAAAAGAATGAAAGTTTTTCTAGCTCGCGCCTATATCATGCTGGCCCTGGCGGACGGTTCCATGGCACAGCTATTCTCTTTGCTGCCGAAACTTGCGTTGCTCCTGCTCTGTCTAACGAGTCCGGTGCTTTTGCATGCCGAAACCATCTCCGGCACAGTTCTTGATCCCTCGGGCGCTGTCATTGTCGGCGCGCGCATCGAGATCAGTGGCGGAGAACTTTCCCAGCCAATCATATTTTCCTCGGATGCGCGAGGCAGGTTCGTGTCCCCTGACCTGAAACCCGGTAGCTATTCATTACGCGTAACACGGGAAGGTTTTGAGCCGCTCGTAAAGACAGTGGATTTGCATGGCATGGCAGAACTGGAACTCAAGCTCGCCATCGCCAAACAACGTGAAGAGGTTATCGTTTCCGGCAAAGGCCGCGCTTACGCCAATACCGATCCAATTTACCGGCAACTACGAAATATTGGCCTTGGCGAGACTTTCCGTTTCGATGATTTCACCATGCATCTCGATGCTGCAACGTTCCATTTTCAGAAAGGCACGCTGACGGTGTTGAAGCCGGTGAATGGAATGGTTACCGGCGCGATCTTCATTGGGGAAGGGCATTTCAATCTCAAAGCCGTCACTACGCTTGATGGCGCCGAACTCAAGCGGCGTTCGGGAAGCCCGGAAGTTGACGAGGACTTTACCGAGGCCGTTTTTCGTTTCACCGGAGAAGAGCGCCTGGAGTTTCTTGGTGGAGCCAAGGAGAAAGTCGACACTCCGGGCGATGCCGCCAGCGTCTTCGATCACTGGAAGGAGAAGGTACGGAAACGGCGCGAAGCGGCACAAGGTTTTACCGAGTACCTGCTGCACGGAGAAACCATGGACAACGTGGACGCCGATCTTCTGGCAGCCGTCTACAACCCCTCCCATCCGCCATTTGTGAACGCTTATATCCGCGGCAAGAAACACAAGGACCTGCGCTTTTTCATGCGGACACGTGTGGGTGCGCTTCCCCAGCTTGATTCGCCGGAGGAAGTAGCACTGCTTAATTACGATCAGGAGGCAATGGACGATGGCGTCTGGTACCTGGCCCATTTGCAGCCGGAATATGCGAACCACCGAGCCAGTTCCGCCGAAGACCGCCGCATTTTTGCGACGCACGATTACAAGATCGAAACGATCATTTCCAAGAACGATCACCTTTTCAGTACGGCCACCATCTCGTTCCAGCCCCTGCTTGCAGGCGAGAGAGTGCTCAAGTTCGCGCTCCTGCCCAACCTGCGCGTCTCACGTGTGGTGGATGACAACGCACAGGACATTTATTACGTTCAGGAGAGCCGAAAAGAAGACGGTTCGTTTTACGTGATTCTGCCGCAGGCTCCGGAAGCTGGAAAGCAGTACTCGATCACGGTGCAGTATGAGGGTGACAAGGTCCTGGACTCGGCCGGCGACGGCAGCTATTACGTGCGGTCGCGGACATCGTGGTATCCGAACCTGAATGGATTTGGCGAACACGCGCTGTACGACCTGACCTTCAAAGTTCCGAAGAAGTACAAGATTATCAGCGTGGGCAAGCTGAAGGATGAATCGATCGAGCAGGATTACGCGGTGACTCACTGGGCGACGCCGATACCAGTGGCAGTGGCGGGATTCAACATTGGCAACTATCAGAAATTAGAGCTGGCTGATGAAAAGACAGGCTTCAAGATTTCCGGCTATTATCTGACCGAGCTGCCGGACAACCTGAGCCGCTACAGCATACTTAAGACCATGGCGCCAAAGAGCATGACCAAGTATGCGATGGAGCAGACTCGCGCGCAGCTGCAGCTCTGCAGCTTCTTCTTCGGCAAGATTCCGTATGACCAGATCTCCATCACCGAGCAGCCGGACTTCAACTTTGGCCAATCGTGGCCCAACCTGGTCTACCTGCCCATCTCGGCGTACACGGATTCAACGCAGCGGTGGATGCTCTTCGGCAACATCAACAACAAATTCAGCGGATTTGTGCAGGAGGTAACGCCCCACGAGGTGGCGCACCAATGGTGGGGCCATGCCGTAGGCTGGGCTTCTTACCACGATCAGTGGCTTTCAGAGGGTTTTGCCGAATTCTCCGCAGGGCTGTTTCTGCAACAGGCCGTGGCCGGCGACTGGCGCAAGGATTACGTTGAATTCTGGGACCGACTGCAGAAACGCATTGTGGAAAAAAACAATTACGGAATCGCTCCCAACGATGCAGGCCCTCTCTGGATGGGATTGCGCCTGATCTCTCCGCGCACGGCGAACGCTTACCAGAACGTTACCTATCCTAAAGGCGCGTACGTTCTGCAAATGCTTCGTTCGATCATGTATAGCCCGCAAGATGGGGATAAGCCGTTCATCGCCATGATGCATGACTTCGTTGAGAGCCATGGCGACAAGGCGGCCTCTACCGAGTCATTCAAAGCCGTTGTCCAGAAGCACATGTCGAAAACCATGGACATCGCGGGCAACGGGCGTATCGACTGGTTCTTCAATGAGTGGGTTTACGGAACCCAGATACCGAAGTACCACCTGGATTATCAGATCACTCCTGCCGACGGCGGCAAAGTGAATCTGCACATGACCGTTACCCAGAGCGATGTAGACGACCAGTTTCTTATGCTCGTTCCCGTTTTCGCCGACTTTGGCAAGGGCATGGTGCGCATAGGCCAGCTCGGGGTAAAGGGGAATTCCAGCCGTAGCGTGGATGTGCCTTTACCCATGCAGCCAAAAAAAGTCGCCCTGAATGCCTACAAGGACATTCTGGAGCGATAAGAGGAGAAACTCAGAACCACACCGCTCGGCCGATGGTTCTGCACGCCAAGGAAGAGATCACTCACGCAGGAGGCTCCCGCTTGCTAGAAGGCGATCCCTTGCAAGGCTCGGGATTTCGGCAGGAGGCTCCCTCTTGGTGCGCCTCTCTCACGTCTGAGAATCAGATCCTTCCCCTTCGGCAAGCTCAGGATCAGGACTTCGCCTGCGAGGCTCGCTCACGCCAGCTAATCGCCTCAAAGTAAAACCGGCGCTTATTCTCCCCCGAGATTTTCAGCGCCGGCTTTAAAGGTCTCCCGAAACCGGGAGAACCAGGCCGCTCATCTACTTTCGGCCAACTTGTTTTACAGAGCAGAGGGCGGGTGTGCGAAATCAAACTGATGCGAAGCTCTCTATAACCAAGATGCCTTGCGGTTGTGAGGCGGGTCAATAACAAAGCAGGGCGCGGTATTTACTTAGTCGATAACAAACAAGGTGGCATTGATTCTGCCGGGCCTGATGTATACTGTGCCGAACTTGAATTATTGCGGGCTTTTTAAGTTATTTTTTAATCCCCGCATATCTGAAAGCTGTGGGGGCGGCTACTCATTGGGGGTTCGAAGAACACCATAACTTTTTTACCTTGACCAGCAGCAGCCCCGGTCGGGAGGGTCCTTATGGACCTGCTTATTATTCGTCTTGTTTTCATTTCTGTTGTAGCGATTGCCTGTTACCACTTAAGACCGTTCGGATTGGCCAACTTTCCCGCGTGGATATCGGCTTGCGCCGGAATAGGGATCGGCCTGGCCGTGGTGTGGTTTGAAGCGCGCCTGCGCGTGGTGAGCCTCAAGCGGCTCATCGGGGCAGTCATTGGCAGTATCCTGGGGATCCTGGGCGCTTACCTTTTCAGCGTTGTCATCAAAAACAGCATCACGCATTCAGAAACCCAGCGTTTCCTGATGCTGATGGTCATGCTGCTGATGTCGTACGTTGGCTTGATTGTGGGGGCCAACAAAGGCGACATGCTGAACCTGGCGGCGCTGGGCGGGATCTTTGGCGCAGAAAAGCAGAGCCGCAAGAGCTTCAAGATCCTGGACACCAGCGTGATCATCGATGGCCGCATCGCTGATATTGCCGATACCGGCTTTCTGGACGGCGTAGTGGTGATTCCGCAGTTTGTGCTGCGCGAATTGCAACTGGTGGCGGATTCGGCCGATTCGCTCAAACGCAACCGCGGACGCCGGGGGCTGGATATTCTTCAGCGCGTGCAAAAGATGGCGACCGTGAGCGTACAGATTGTAGAAGACGATTTTCCCACGGTTCGCGAAGTTGACCTTAAATTGATAGAGCTGGCAAAAGTGTATGAGGGAAAGATCATTACCAATGATTTCAACCTCAATAAAGTAGCGCAGCTTCAGGGCGTTGAAGTTTTGAATATTAATGAACTGGCCAATGCGCTGAAGCCGATCGTGCTGCCGGGCGAGACGATGCGCGTCTTCATCCTGAAGGAAGGCAAAGAATACAATCAGGGTGTGGCCTACCTGGACGACGGGACGATGGTAGTGGTGGATAACGCCCGCAAGCTGATTGGAAAGAATGTCGATATCGCGGTGACCTCCGTTCTGCAAACGACCGCTGGAAAAATGATCTTTGGCAAGTTCGATGAGCGCATGCGTGTGGCTGAGCGCATGGAGCCGAAAGCCGAAATAGTCAAACCGGAAGTGCGGAAGGCGCAGCCGATCATTGTGGAATCAACGCCGCATTCGCAATCGGAGTGAACCGCTCGATGAAAATGGGCAAAAATTGCCGAAAATGTCGGCATGAACTTCAGTCCATGTCCTAATCCGAACTGGTGAATGGGCAGCAGCTCACATACAATATAGCCAGCTTTGCACCTGCTCGAGAGGGGAATAGGGCCCCATCTCAAGAAGGCCTTCCCCGTGGTCACCACGATGCCTTGGAAACTCAAACGGCGTACTCTTACGGCCTTGCTGCTGTGCTCCGCCATTCTTTGCGGCCGGACAGATAGCGCATGCGGCACTATGGCAAGGCGCCTCCGCTGCGACAGGGCAGCTCCAGGTGACAGTAACGGACCAGAACGGCCAACCGCTGCCATTGGTGATTGTAATTGCGCAGCAGGATGACAAGGTCGTCGCGCAGGAACGCACAACGCCTTCCGGCAACGCTGTTCTAAGGCAACTTGCGCCGGGAACATACAAAGTATTGGTGGAAAAGCAGGGCTTCTATACCACGGCCGTTCCCAAGCTTGGGATTGCTGCCGGACAACAGGTGCCGATCGAAGTAAAACTACAGCCGGTGCGAGAGTACAAAGAAGAAATAGAAGTCACGGCACAGCCTTCGCCGATTGATCCGGAAGAAACCAGCAGTGCCCAGGCGATTACCGCCAGCGACATTTCGAACATTCCTTATCCCACCACGCGCGACTATCGCGGTGTGCTGGCTTATATTCCGGGCGTTGTGGGCGACCGCGGGCAAATCCACATTGCGGGAGCGAGCACGCAGGAGATACAGGATTACCTGGATGGCTTTGAAGTGAGCCAGCCGGCGAGCGGAGCACTCTCCGTGCGGCTGAACCCGGATTCGCTGCGGAAGATTGACGTGCGCAGCAGCCGATATTCAGCGCAGTTCGGCAAAGGATCGGGCGGGCTGGTTGATCTTCAAGTGCAGGATGGAGACAACCGTTTTCGCGTAAACGCCACTGACTTTTTTCCGACATTCCAGAATGTGAAGGGCATCCACCTTAATAACTGGACGCCGCGGGCCTACTTCTCCGGGCCGCTGGTGCGCGATAAGTTGTGGTTCGACATTTCTCACGAAGGAGAACTGGACAACAACATCATCAAAGAACTGCCCGCGGGCGCGGATACGAACCGCCTGTGGCGAACTGCCGACCTGGGTCGGCTGCGCATGAACCTGACGCCAGGGAACGTGCTGACCGCCAATGCGCTGCTGAACCTGCAGGATTCACAAAACTCCGGAATCTCAGCGTTCGATCCGGTATCTGTCTCATTGCACAACCATAATTATCTTTATCTTCTGGGATTAAAAGACCAAATCACAATTGCGCGAGACACGCTGCTGGAATTTGGCGGGGCCTTCCATCGCAATAAAGCATCGTCTCTGCCGCAGGGCGACCTTCCCTACATTCTGGGACCAGCGGGGCGAACGGGAAACTACTTTGTGAGGAACGAAAATATCTCCACCCGCACGCAGGGCTTCGCCAACTTGTTTCTGCGGCCGTGGAAGCTGGCCGGCACGCACCAGTTCACCGTTGGCGGACGCGCCGACCGTGTCCTCTATCATGCGCAGATTAATCGTGGGACGGTGGATTTTGTTGACGGCAACAACGCGCTGCTGCGGCAACTCACCTTTGTGAACACACCGGGCTTCAGCCTGAGCACAGTGGAATCGAGCGCCTACATTCAGGACCGCTGGACGCCAATGCAACGCGTAATCATTGAACCCGGAGGGCGCTGGGACCGTGATACGTTCCTGGGCCGGAATTTCTTTTCGCCGCGCATCGCCGGAACGGTGCTGATCAGCAGCATTAGCGAAACCAAATTCAGCGCGGGCATTGGCATTTACTACGACCGCTCAAATCTGGCGCTGGCCAGCAATGGCGCGCAAGGCACCAGGACAGACGAGTTTTTCTCTCCGATCGGAAACTTGTTTCCGGCTTCTTTTACCGTGGATCCAAAGCTGCTGACGCTGCCGCGGTATAACAACTGGAGCGCCGCGATCGAGCGTCGATTGCCGGGCAAGGTCTACGCGCGCCTGGAATATCTAAGCCGGCATGGCGCGCATGGATGGGATTTTGCCAGCCAGCCGGGAAACAACTTTCTGTTGCTGAGCAACAAGAAAGACCGGTATGACGCGGCCCAACTCACACTGCGCAAGGAACTGAAGCGTGGATATCCCATGGTGGTTTCTTACACGCGCTCACGAGCCACTTCAAATCAAACGGTGGACTTCGCCATTGACGCGTTGCTGGTAGGAAACCAGGCAGGCGGCGCGCTGCCGTGGGATTCCCCGAACCAGGTAGTGACATGGGGGAGCTATCCGCTGCCGTGGAAGCTGAAGAAATTTGACCTGGCGTGGTCGAGCATCTGGCGTTCGGGATTCACGTTTGTGACCATTGACCAGTTCGGCCAGATCGTTTCCGGACCCGGACAATTCCGTTATCCTGATTTCTTCACCCTGAATGCCACGGTGGAACGGAAGTTCGGCTTCCATGGCTATCGGTGGGCGGCGCGCATTGGCATCGACAATGTCACGAACCGTGCAAATCCCACGGTGGTGGACAACAACGTGAACTCGCCCAGCTTTCTCAGCTTCTTTGGCACCGACCACCGCACGCTGAATGGACGCATACGGTTTTTGGGAAAGAAGTAAGAGGATTGGCAAAATCAAAAACCAGATCTTTGAAACTTCTTTTTGGGAAGATATAAAGACGAGAGATTCTCGTGAGAACGCCCCGAGGCTACATGGCAATGGACGCCACACCGGGGTCCTTCGACTTTACCTCGCTCCGAATGTCGCGAGGTGCCGCTCAGGATGACAGGTTAAAGCGATCACGTCTTCGTACAGAAATTCGTAGCATAAAAATTGTAGCGTTACGACAGTTTGAATTCCGGTTCCGGCGTTGCTTCCAGCAAGGTGCGCGTGTACTCGTGCTGGGGGCGCGAAGTGATTTCTTCGGATGGGCCGACTTCGACAATCTCTCCGCGGCGCATCACGGCGATGCGATCACAAAGATAGCGCACCACCGGCATGGAGTGTGAGATGAAGAGATAGGTAAGGCCGAAGTCGCGCTGGAGCTTCTTGAGCAGGTTCACGATCTGAGCGCCGACGCTGACATCGAGCGCGGAGACGGGCTCGTCACAGACAACAAATTTAGGGCGCAGCATCAAGGCGCGGGCAATGCCGATGCGCTGTCGCTGTCCTCCGGAAAATTCATGGGGATAGCGACGAAGAGCCGATTCGTCGAGACCTACGGCGCGCATGATCTCAATGGCGGCCTGATGCAGATCGGTGTTGTTTGAGGTTGCGGCAGAATGTCCGTCGTTCGAAATGGCTTTTCCGGAATGGACTACCAGAGGCTCGGTGACGATCGCTTCCACGCGCATGCGCGGGTTGAGCGACGCGAAGGGATCCTGAAAGATGATCTGCATGTCACGGCGGAGGCGGCGCAATTCGCTGCCATTGGCTCCGAGCACGTTCTGGCCATTGAAAGTTATGCTGCCGGAACTGGGCTCGATGAGGCGAAGAATCATGCGTCCCAGGGTGGTTTTGCCGCAGCCTGATTCACCGACAAGGCCAAGAGTTTCTCCTTGCGCGATATCGAGCGACACACCATTCACGGCGCGGACTTCACGCCTGGTCTTGCCGAACATGCCATCGTCGGTCTGGTAAACCTTGACGAGATCGCGGATGGAGAGCAGGGCCATGGGATGAATATAACGGAGCCGTTTAAAAATCGGGAGTCTGTGATACGCTTCGCGCGTTGAGCCCATGGCAATTTCTGACCCACAAGATCGCGGCGTGCTGGAAGCTATCCTGGGGGATGGCAGGTTTCTGCTGTCACTTACGGGGACGGCGCTACTCATCAGCGGAGGCTTCGCGATTGCGCAATCAATCAGCGGCCAGCTGCTGCCACATGACCTGCATGCGCTAGGGATGGGTGCGGCCCGGGAGCTAAACCTGCAGATGTTTGAGCCAGCGCAAAACGAAATGCTTCGGCGGCGTGGCTTTGTCAAGATGTACTTCTTCGCGATTGAAATGGCAAATCAAATCGGCTAATCTCTGGCATCGGTTCTTGTTAATCAAAGAGTAAAAACATTGTTTGGTTGTGGACTCACCAAGGCTGGGACGGGGCTGTTCGTGACATTGGGATGAACCCTACGCCAATCTGGGATGGACTGGGGTGAATGGGGAGGGGTAGGCGGGTGGCCCGGTGTTAACTAAAGGGTAAATTTTGGAGATTGCCCATGGTCGGAAGCCAATCCTTTCGAATGAGTGTGAAAAGCATTTCTAGGTCCCGATAACAGCAGCGGAGCGGGCCTCTCGGGCGCGAATGGGGACCCGAAAGCGCAGCCAAATCACGGGCCTCTCGGGATGACGTCTCGGGGCGGGTGGCATTTTCTAGAGAGGCACGGAGACGCGGAGAAGAACCACGGAGGATTTTCGAGCCGTGTGCAAGGAGAGCAGGTTTGGAGCGTTCTTCCAGAAGCGATGGAGGAGCTTCAGTCTTCCCGGACAGAACATCGCGTTGCCGAGGTTCCAGACGGAGCGGCGACAAGGGATTAAGGCTTTTTGAATCAGCTTTAAAGCGCAAAATCGGGCAGGCCAGCGTGCTAGAATTTGAATAATCCTTCGGCCCAAGAGACGATTCTATTGATTGAGCTAGCGCCTTCCATATTGTCGGCGGATTTTGCCCACCTGGCGGACCAGATCCAGGCGGTGACAGAAGGCGGCGCAACCGTGCTGCACGTTGATGTAATGGACGGTCATTTTGTGCCGAATATTACGATTGGCCCTCCGGTGGTGGCCAGCGTGAGGAAGGTAACCAACCTGCCGCTGGATTGCCATTTGATGATCGAGAATCCTGACCAGTACATTCCGGCTTTTGTGGATGCCGGAGCGGACTGGATTTCTGTCCATCAGGAAGCCTGCGTGCACCTGCACAGGACGATTGAGCTGATCCGAAGCCATGGAGCGAACCCGGGAGTGGTAATCAATCCGGCAACGCCGGTCGGGACCTTGGAAGAAGTGCTGGACATAGTGCATCACGTTTTGGTGATGTCAGTGAATCCGGGCTTTGGCGGACAGAAATTTATTCCTTCGTCGCTGGAGAAGGTACGGAAGCTGGCCCTCATGCGCACGGCGCGGAACGCCAACTTCAGGATCGAGATTGACGGGGGCATGGCTCCCGACACGATTGGCCAGGCAGTGCGGGCCGGAGTTGAAGTGCTAGTCGCCGGGAATGCCGTTTTTGGCCAGGGAAATCCCAGGGAAAACACGCAGCGTCTGCTGAAGCTGGCTACGGAAGCCACGCTGCAAAGAGTCTGACGTTGGTGCGCAAGCTTTTATTCGTAAACCAGCGCGTAAAATTTTGAGGTAGGTAAATGGTGCGAAAAATTCTTGTTTCAGCCGTGTTGGCCGGCGCTGTGCTGGCCTCAAGCGGATGCCATCACAAGACCCAGAACCCACTGGCCAACATCGATTCCAAGCAACCGGACAAGAGCTTGTTTGATCGCTCTATGGAGTCGATGAAGAAAGCCCATTATCAGGAGGCAAGGACGCTGCTTGAGACCCTGATCAACACCTACCCTGATTCTGAGTACATTGCGCGGGCCAAGCTGGCATTGGGCGATGCCTGGTACGACGAAGGCGGTAAAGCAGCGTGGCAACAGGCCGAGTCAGAGTACAAAGACTTCCAGACCTTCTTTCCCAACCTGCCTGAAGCTTCAGAAGCGCAGTTGAAGATTGCCTCCATGCACTATCGGGAAATGGAAAAGCCGGACCGCGATTATGCCGAGGCGCAGCGCGCGGCCGAAGAGTACAAATCGCTGGTCCAGCAGTATCCTGACAGCCCGCTGGTGCCGCAGGCGAAACAGAAACTGCGTGAAGTGCAGGAAATTCTGGCGGAACGGCAGTATCGCATTGCCCACTTCTACTTCCTGCGCGACAACCTGGCAGCATCCCAGGCGCGTCTGCAATCGCTGACAGAGTCTTATCCACTGTACTCAGGGGTTGACGAGGCGCTGTTTGAGCTGGGCATGCTGTACGAAAAAGAAGCGGCCGCGATGAAGAAACAGAAGGTTCCGGACGCGCAGAAGGAAAAGCTGGTGGCCCAGTTTGAGAAGAAGGCGATCGACGCATACTCGAAGATCATTACGCGCTATCCGGCAACCGATCGTGTAGGCGATGCCAAAAGACGTCTGGAAGCACTGAAAGCCCCCATTCCGGTGCCAACGGCGGAAGCGTTAGCGGAAAGCAAGGCGGAAGAAGCAAGCCGCGAAAAAGTAAAGATGGTAGCCAAACTGACCGGCAACTTCAAGAAACATCCGAACGTTGCGCCATCAACCAAGGTGGGCGAGCCAAACCTGCAAGAAGAAAGCGTTACGAGCGCGCCTGCGCTGGTCAATGACTTGACGAGACAGCTGAACGGGGTGCAGCCGAGCCAGAACATCGGAGTGCAGGCCGTGGGGACAGGAACGGGAACGCCGGATGCAAACGAAAAGCCGCCGGGAACGCAGGACACCACTCCGACGGAAGGAGAGGCGCCCAAGCCAGCTCCGGCCCAGGTGAATGAGATACAGAAGCAGGATCCGGCAACGCAAGTGGCCACGGCAGACAACAAGGCAGCCCCGGTGGATTCCAAGCAGGAATCCAGCAGCAAGAAGAAGGGCAAAAAGGGTTTGCGGAAGCTGATTCCGTTTTAGCGGCTGCTGTAGTGTTTTTCGGGCGCGACCAGGGAACCCGCAGGGTCTAGCACTTTTGGAATGCGTAGAGTGTATGCTTCAGTAGGTTCTGAGGTAGTGTTCCCATTGACTTCAAAGGTAATTATCAGTAAGTTAGCCCTGTTTCCCGCCTCATGGGGATGCGCTGGCGCGCGATTCGGTTCGTTCGGCTCCTGGCATCGCCAGTCGCTCACGATGACGATTTGATGCGCGCCGATTTTGCGGCGCGCCGCTTAGTAAAGGTGTTTTTTACGTGTCTTTAAGAATCCTATTTGCCGATGACAGCATGACTGCCCAGAATATGGGCAAGAAAATCCTTACCGAAGCGGGCTATGAGGTTGTGGCTGTCAGCAACGGCGCAGCCGCGGTTAAGAAAATCGCAGAGCAAAAGCCCGACATTATCATCCTGGATGTTTACATGCCGGGATATTCCGGGCTGGAAGTCTGCGAGAAGGTGCGCGCGTCTCTCGAGACAATGAAGACCCCCGTACTGCTGACGGTCGGCAAGATGGAGCCGTACAAACCGGAAGATGCGAACCGCGTGAAAGCGGATGGCGTCATCATCAAGCCTTTTGAAGCCAGCGACCTGCTGGCGATCATGAAGAAATTTGAAGAGCGCATTGCGCAGACCGCGGTTCCGCCCATGGTGGAACAGACAGTCCGCCTGGAGCGCCAATATCAGGAAGAAGCAATCGCTGCTGCGGCGGAGCCGGTTGAGCACCACTCCACAGGGAAAACCGGCATGCAACCGATGGTGGAAGTGCCCGACCACATGGCCGGAGCGGCAGCATTCAATGACATGCTGAGCGCGGATTCGTCCATGGCGGCGCACCATTTTGGGGTAAGCAGTCCGGCGGCTGCGTTTGAAACGTCAGTGATTGTGCCTGCACCGCCCATACCCACCGCGGAATATGAGCTTCCGGGATCATGGAAAGAGAAGGAAGAAGACAAGTTGGAGCCGATGGCGGCAGTGCCAACTGAGACGAAACCAGATATTGAGCGGACGGCAGTAGAAGCTGCGCCGGAACCCGCCGCAGCAGCAGAAGCGGACCACGTTCCAGCGGAAGCGGAGCCGGAAACTGTGGCAATGGAAGCGCTCCCTGAGCCGGAAGCAAGCGTGATACCGGCGGAGCCGAGTGAGCGTTTATCCGCTGGCGATGCGCCAGAACCTTCGCATCCGCATTTTATTCCTGTCTATAAAGAACCAGAACCGCAACCAGAAGCGACATCGTATGAGGTATTGCCGACGGCCGCGCCTTCCATTGGTGACATTGAGATTCCACGGGAACCGAAGCTGCAGGAAACGGCAAACGAAACCACGCGCAACACGGTAGCGGATCACGTCGAGCCTGGGCTGCTGTCACCGCAAGAGAAATATTCCGTAGTCGAGAAAGATCCGGAACCTACATGGTCCGGCGGCAGTTCAGCTACCCCGGCTGCCGAAGCAACTTCTGCTTCAACAGTAGAAGCAACTCCTGCCGAAAGTTTCACGGAACCACTGCCGGCGATCAGGGCGTCCGGCGAAATTGCGGATTCCGATTTTGAAGCGCGTGTGGCCGCCGCCATGGCGGCTTACAGCCACGCCACGGAAGCAGCTCCGGCGCAGACTGAGGTTCCTGAAAGTCCCGTGGCTGCGGTTGCGGAAGTTCCGGCGGAGCCGCCAGCTTATGCGGCCCAGGCTATCGAGGTGGCACCGGTCACGGAAGATGCGCCGTCGTTCGAATATCACCCATCAGCCAGAGTTCCTGCGGCAGTGGAAACGGTTGCTGCGGCTCCAGATATCGCGACGCCTGAAATCATTGCTACACCGGTTGCAGAACCACCCGCCCATGAAGCTGCCGCTGAGCCTGAGCCCGCAGTGGTGCATGACGTAGTGACGGCCGGCGTGGAAGCTGCCGCGATTGCAGCAGCAGCGGAGACCGGGGCTGACCACCACAACATTGCACAGGCTATACACCGCGTGATGGAGCGCCTGAAGCCTGAACTGGTGGAAGAGATCATGCGCGAACTACGATCGAAAAAATAGGCCCAAGTTCCTGTTTCCTGAACGGCGCTTCTGGCGCTGGGCCGCGGGTTGCCTTAAGGCAGCAGCTCTGGCGCAATTTCTCACCACAACGGCACGTCATTGGACCGAATCTAACTCCTTAGACCAGATATTTCGTAAGGAATATGCGGAAGCCGTCGAAGGAGAAAAGATTATGCGGGGTATTTTGAGATTTTCAGCAGTTGCTGTGATGTTTGTCTTGGGGCTAGGGATTTCGTCCAACGCTCAATCAACACCACCAGGTTCATATCAACAAACTTGCAGAAACATTGATTTTCACGATGACACGCTGGCGGCGAACTGCCAGGATTCTACGGGTCACTGGCAAAGCGCTCTGCTGCGTGACGTGCAGGGTTGCCGCAGTGACATCATTAATGACGATGGCGCTTTGCGGTGTAGCAGAAATAGCGGAGTTGCAGCCGGCCTTCCAGGGGGCTCTTACACGCAGTCCTGTCAGGACGTGCATGCACATGGCGACGATCTTGAAGCCCGCTGTCCGACATCAAGCGGCGACTGGAAAACTTCCAAGCTGGATGACTACAACAAATGCCGCGGCGAAATTGTGAATGATAATGGCAAGCTGCGCTGTATCAGCGGCGTTTATGGCGGCCCGGCTGGCGGTTATCAGGGTGGCTATAACTCTGCGGTTGGCGGCTTTAGTGGCCCGTACACCCAGAGCTGCAAGGACATTAAGAGCCATGGCGACGATCTGGAAGCGCGCTGCCAGACCAGAAATGGCGATTGGCACAAAACCAGCCTCGACGATTACCAGAAATGTCACGGACAGATCACCAATGAAGACGGCAACCTGAAGTGCGTGGCTGCGCCATACGGTGGTATCGGACGCGGTGGTTATCCGGCTGGCACTATCGTTATCAGGGAAATGGAAACTGGCCTGCCGGCACTTACACGCAGTCATGCGATGGAATTCGCATTGATGGTGACGACTTGAAGGCACACTGCCAGACGAGAGATGGCGGCGCGCGCGACGCCAAGCTGGATGATTTCCAGAAGTGCAAGAGCGACATTATCAATGACGATGGCAAGCTACGCTGCGAACGCTAAATAGCGGCGTAGCATTTCGGTTTCGCGCAGCCAGTGGGCGGTTAGTCAGATTTTGCTGGTTGCGCGATCTTTTAAGTTTACAATCAGATCGCTCTACCTCCTTCATCGCGTGGCAGAGCCGATATTTGCGCTTTCTCTCCTGCGGTTGCTCACATCCGCACTGCGCCTGTAATATCGAAGATTAGCTTCTTCGGCGCACATGTCCCACGAACTCCCAAAAACTTATGATCCCAGCACCATTGAAGTGCGCTGGGCGGAATATTGGGTCGCGGAAAAGCTTTTCTCCGTGAAGACGCCGGAGCCTGGCTCGCCGGAGGCGGACAAACCCATCTTTACTCTTCTGCTCCCGCCGCCCAATGTCACTGGTCGCCTGCACATGGGACACATGCTCAACCAGACGGAGATGGATATCATCATCCGCTGGCGGCGCATGCGCGGCTTCACCACGCTCTGGCTTCCTGGAACCGACCACGCCGGCATCGCCACGCAGATGATGGTGGAGCGGCAACTCGCCTCTGAAGGCAAGAGTCGTCAAGGATTGGGACGCGAAGCTTTTCTCGAGCGGGTCTGGGACTGGAAAAAGCATTATGGCGGAGCCATCCAGGCACAGATGAAGCGGCTGGGCGCGTCGGTGGACTGGGATCGCGAGTACTTCACCATGGACGAGAACCTCTCTCGGGCCGTGACTGAAGTTTTTGTCCGCCTGCATGAGCAAGGACTGATTTACCGCGGCAAGTACATCGTCAACTGGTGCCCACGATGCATGACTGCCATCTCTGATCTGGAAGTGGTGCATGAAGACTTTGCCGGCAAGCTGTATCAGTTCCGCTATCCGCTGGCTGACGATCCCAGGCAGTTTGTGACCATCGCCACCACGCGGCCGGAAACCATGCTGGGCGATACTGCGGTTGCGGTCAATCCGAAAGACGAGCGCTATAAAAACCTTGTCGGCAAAAAACTGCGCCTGCCGCTAATGGACCGCGACATTCCCATCATCGCCGATGATTTTGCCGATCCGCAGTTTGGCAGCGGTGCGGTGAAAGTTACGCCGGCGCACGATCCCAATGATTTCGCCATCGGCTTGCGCCACAACCTGCCGCAGATTAACGTAATGGACGATCAGGCGCGCATTAATGAAAACGGCGGGCCATACGCGGGGCTCGACCGCTACGAAGCGCGGGAAAAGATTCTGCGTGATCTGGAAGAGCTTGGCTTATTGGCGGGCATCAAAGACCATACGCTGGCCATCGGCAAGTGCGATCGTTGTAAGACCATCGTTGAGCCAAGGCTTTCCACGCAGTGGTTCATCAAGATTCAGCCGCTGGCCGACCGCGCGATTGAAGCAGTCGAAAAAGGCGAGATCAAGTTCACGCCCGAGAATTACGCCAAGACTTACTTCGAATGGATGCGCAACATACATGACTGGTGCATCTCCCGGCAGCTGTGGTGGGGGCATCGTATTCCGGCGTGGCACTGCCAGGCATGCTCGCACATTACCGTTGCGCGCACAGCGCCCACGGCCTGTGAAAAATGCGGCAATACCAAGCTAACGCAGGATAATGACGTGCTGGATACATGGTTCTCTTCCGGTCTGTTGCCATTCACGGTTTTTGGCTGGCCGGAAAAGACGCGCGATCTTGACGTTTTCTATCCGACCTCACTGCTGATTACCGGTTTTGACATCCTGTTTTTCTGGGTGGCGCGCATGATCATGCTGGGCTGCCATTTTATGGCCGATCATCCGCAGGGTAGCGTGCCCTTTCGCAACGTTTACATTCACGCTTTGGTGCGTGACGCCGATCGCCAGAAGATGTCGAAGACCAAGGGCAACGTGATCGATCCTATTGAGGTCACGGAAAAATACGGCACAGACGCGGTGCGCTTCACGCTGGCGTCCATGGCTTCCCCGGGTACCGACATTGCTTTTTCTGAGAGCCGCACCGATGGCTACCGGGCTTTCGCCAACAAGATATGGAACGCCGCACGGTTCATGTTCATGAATCTGGACCGTGTTGAAGGCGCCAGTCTGACTGGTGGCGCTCAACCGGAACAACTCAACAAGCTGGAGAACCGCTGGATTTACTCGCGCTTCCATCGCGTTGCCGGGCAAGTAAACCAGAGTCTGGCCGATTATCGTTTTGACGAAGCCGCCAACATCATCTACAAGTTTTTCTGGGGTGAGTTCTGCGACTGGTATCTGGAAATCATCAAGCCGGCGCTTTCCGGCTCGCCGGAAGAAGCGCGTGGCGCTGTAACTTTTCTGGGCGATGTGTTTGAAGGCTCGTTGCGCCTGCTTTCTCCTTTCATGCCATTCATTACGGAGGAAGTCTGGCATGCGATGTATGACGGCAAGCCGCCAGCCAGGTCGATTGCGCTCGCTGGGTATCCAGAGCTGGATCAACGCTGGCTCAATGATCAGGCAGAAGAGCAGATGGCCTTGCTCCAGGACCTGATCGAAAAGATACGCAATATGCGCGCAGAAATGAAGGTCGAGCCCAAGGTAAAAACGCCCGTAAAGATCCACGCTGCCTCCGACGTGAATACGCTGATCGCGGAAAATCGCGGCATGGTGGAAAGGCTGGCCAGTGTGGATGGGATTGAATATGTGAATGAGTCCCTGGCGCAGCTGCCTGGCGCTCGTTCCACGCCGAAGTTTGAAGTCGCGTTGGTGTATGAACAAAAAATCGACGTCGACGCTGAGCGTGAGCGCCTGACCAAAGAACTAACCAAGCTGGAAAACGAACTGGCGAATGCCGACCGTCAGCTTGGCAATCAGCAGTTTCTGGCCAAAGCTCCGCCGCAGGTAGTGGAAGGTATTCGCAGACGTCAGGGTGAATTGCATGGTCTGATAGAAAAGGGCAAGACCGCATTGGCCAAGCTGGGGTAAGCTAAAGATCTACCCTCAATCGGAGAATTTGTGAAAGCGCTGGAAAAACGCTTGTGATTCTCACGTTTGTACGCCGCGAGGCCCGTGCTCGCCGAGCGGCGTGATGCGGGGCAAGTTAGACTAGCCAGGACGATTCTTTTAAAGCGGTTTGGAGCGAAGCGACCAATTCGAGGGGAATGTATGCCGCGAGGCCCGTGCTCGCCGAGCGGCGTGATGCGGGGCTGGTTAAACTAGCCAGGACGATGCTTTTAAAGCGGTTGGGAGCGAAGCGACCAATTCGAGGGGAATGTACGCCGCGAGGCCCGTGCTCGCCGAGCGGCGTGATGCGGGGCTAGTTAAACTAGCCAGGACGATTCTTTTAAAGCGGTTTGGAGCGAAGCGACAAGAAATATGGATTGGCATAGCCGAAGACTGAGCGCGATTCTGGAACACGCTTTGCTCGAGGACCGGGCAACCAGCGATGCCACCTCGCGCGCCTGCATTGACGCCCAGCAGCTTGCCACGGCCACCATTTTGGCCAAGCAGGACTGCATACTGGCCGGCGTGGGCGCAACTGCGCGCATTCTGGAAATCTACGAGCATCTGGACCACAACGTGATCGGCCATCCGGAAGTGATCAGCCACGGCGAAATCTTTGACGGGGTGCGGCTGCACAAAGGCCAGGCCATTGCCGTGGTACGGCATAATGCGCGGGCGTTGCTTTCCTGCGAGCGCGTGATCCTGAACGTGTTGCAGCGGCTCAGCGGAATTGCCACTACCACTCGCAAATACGTGGACGCAATCCATGGAACCAAGGCCAAGATTCTGGACACCCGCAAGACCGCTCCCGGGCTACGCGTGCTGGATAAATATGCGGTTCGCTGCGGCGGCGGGCAAAACCATCGCCTCGACCTTTCTGACGGTGTATTGATTAAGAACAACCACATCGCCCTGGCTGGAGGCGTAGCTGTGGCCTTGCAGAAAGCGCTGCGGAACCGCCGCGAGGAGCAGCCCATTGAAATCGAGGTCCGCACATTGGCTGAGCTGGATGAAGCCCTGGCCAATGGCGCGGAGAGTATTCTGCTGGATAACATGAAAGCCGAGGATGTTCGCCAGGCTGTCCAGCGAGTAACCGGCCATTCGCGACACGTTCCCATAGAGGCTTCCGGCGGTATCCGACTGGAAAATGTTCGCGATTACGCCGAAACCGGCGTAGATTACATTTCTGTAGGTGCTCTCACGCATTCGCCTCAGGCCGTGGACCTGAGCATGAGGATTGTTCCCGCGTGAGGTTTTATGAAACAGGCCAGAACCGCGCTCCTTCCGGGCCGGCAGGATTGCCCACAATCGTTGCCGCAAAAAGCGCGGTTTTTTGGTTGGTAGAGCGTCAAAACCAGCGGGTTTCAGCGCGCTTGGGCGCGGACCGGAGGGGTTCAAAATTCGTTGACGGCAAGCCTTGCCCGTCATGCGAATGCTTCCATATTGTCCAATGATGTCAATAAGATACCTCTGGCATGAGAGTTCCCCGGCAAGGATTCGGTATTATAGGCAAGCTCTATAGCTTCAAGACCCTGCAGTATCAAGAAAAGGAGATCTTCCACTCTATGCGTAAAATCCTGGGATTGCTGTTGGCGGTTGTCGCCGTTTGCGGTTCTGCGCTGGCCGCAGATGAATACAAAATTGACCCCAACCATTCGTCCGTTAACTTCTCTGTAACACACATGATGGTCAGCACTGTGAATGGCCGGTTTAACACATTTGAGGGAAAGGTCCTTTATGACGATAAGGATGTCACCAAGTCTTCCGTGACCATGAACATCAAGGCGACCAGCGTAAACACGGACAATACCTCGCGCGACACTGATCTGCGCTCGGCAGGCTTTTTTGACGTCGAGAAATTTCCGGAGATCACTTTCCAAAGCAAGTCAGTTGAAAAGAAGGGCAATGACTACGTAGCCCACGGCACACTGACCATCAAGGGTGTTTCCAAGGATGTTGACCTGCCGTTTGAGCTGAAAGGTCCTGTGGACGCTGGTAAGGGAGGCAAAGTGATGGGCGCGCATGGCAGCCTCACCGTCAACCGCCAGGACTTTGGCGTGTCCAAAGGCTCGGGAATGGTCGGCAATGACGTAAAGATCGACCTCAACGTTGAAGCTCATCTGGCGCCGCCGCCGGCCGCAGGGAAATAAATATTGTGACGAATCCGGAGCATCTATTGCCGGAGTTGCTCGCACCTCTGGTGCGCAACACCATCTTTTCCGGCAATATTCATCATTGCGTCCAGGCCGACTCCACCAACTCTATTGCGTTGCGTGGAGCGGCGCTGGCCAGCCAGCACCCTGATGACACTCCGGAAGGGGCCGTTTTTCTTGCGGAAGAGCAGACTGCCGGCCGCGGACGCAGCACCCATTCCTGGCACTCGGAACGTGGCGCCGGCATTTATTGTTCATTTCTATTACGCCCGCCCATGACGCCCTCGGAATCGCTTTGGCTTTCCCTGATCGCCGGCGTTGCCGTACAGGATGCGGTGAGAGAAACAAGCGGACTCGCCGCCGATATCCGATGGCCCAATGACCTGCTCATTAACGACAAGAAGTTTGCCGGTATCCTCACGGAGATGAGCTCCGTGGGAAGCAAAGTACATCATGCCGTGATTGGCGTCGGGGTGAATGTAAATCAAAAAAGTTTTCCGGACGACCTGAATGGCTCAGCGACGTCAATGTGTCTTGAAGGCGGCAAAGAATTTTCTCGCCGGGAAGTGGCAGCGGCGCTGATCCGCGCTCTGGATCGTGAGTACCGCGCTTTGCTTCGCGCCATGAGCAGCCCCATCCGTACCCCGGCGCTCCGTTTCGAACCCATTATGCGTCGCGTGGAATCGCGCTCTTCCTATGCTCAAGGCAAACACGTCCACGTGGATGAAGACGGCGGTTACAACGGAGTCACTGATGGTCTTGATCCGCGCGGGTTCCTCCGCGTTCGCACTGACAACGGTCTGCGAATCGTGATTTCCGGAAGCGTCCGGCCAGGGGGGAATGATGCTCCTGGTTCTTGACGTAGGCAACACGAATACGGTGCTGGGTGTCTATGAGGCCGGTACTCCCGGGTTTGCCGGCAAGAGCGCTTCGCCGCGGCTTCTGGCTCACTGGCGGGTGGCCACCATCATGACGCATACCGTGGACGAATACGGTGTTCTCTTCCGCAATCTATTTGCTATCGAAAAAATTGAAGTGGATGCGGTCCATGGCATCATCATCTCTTCCGTGGTTCCGCCCATGGATTCAACATTGCGCGAAGTTTGCGAGCGCTACTTCCATCTTAAGCCCCTGTTCGTGGAACCGGGGATCAAGACCGGCATGCCGGTGCTCTATGAGAATCCGCAGGAAGTGGGAGCAGACCGGATCGTGAACGGTGTGGCAGCATTTGAAAAGTTTGGCGGCCCGTGCGTGGTAGTAGACCTTGGCACTGCCACAACCTTTGACGCGATTTCGCGCAAGGGAGAATATCTGGGCGGAGTGATTTCGCCCGGCATCGGCATTTCCGCGCGTGCTCTATACGAACACACTGCTCGTCTCCCTTTGGTCGACATTCGCAAACCAGCCAAGGTGATTGGCACTAACACGGTCGGCAGCATCCAGGCAGGTCTGTTTTTTGGCTATCTGGGATTGGTCGATGGCATCCTGGAACGGCTGATCAATGAATTAGGGTCTGATACCAAAGTTGTGGCGACCGGTGGGCTGGCCAGCCTGATTGGCGACCATTCAAAGTACATTAAGAACGTGGACGATCTGCTCACCCTCGACGGACTCCGCATCATCTGGGAGCGCAACAACGCGGCGCAAAAACAGAAGCCCGCGTCCTGACGGCCCCGCTGTGGACAACTACTTTAATTACTACACCGAAATTGAAGAGCACTTCTGTAAAAGACGGGGAACGCTTCTCACTGTCTCGACCCTCGACTGGGCGCTGATGACGACCTGGAAAGAAGCAGGCATTCCACTGGAAGCTGTCCTGCGTGGAATTGATGACGCATTTGAAAAGTATTCACGCCGTCCCTCCAAGACACAGAAGATCAATGGGCTGGCTTATTGCGCGCAGGCGGTGCTCACTGCCGCCGAAGAAATGAAGGAAGCCGCGGTCGGCGCCCAGCCGGAAAAAGCCAGCGCAGATCATGGACTGCAACATGAAGAAATAGCCCGCTATTTCACCGCTAATGCGCAAAAACTCCGGCAGGTACAGTCAGCGCCCGCCGTACTGTTGGTTGCGGAAGAGTGTGCTGGTACACTTACGGACTTAGCCGCAACCCTGGCTACCGCAACAAATCTACGACTGGAGGACCTGGAGCGGCGGCTCACCGTAATGGAAGAAAAACTTCTTGCCGCCCTCACCATGACTGCTCCGGAGAACCAGTTGTTCACCTTGCGTACTGAGGCTGATCGCGAAATTGCGCCGTATCGCAGCAAAATGCCCGGTGTTCAGATCGAACAACTGCAAAAACAATTTATTCACAAACGTCTTTTTGAAAAAGCAAAAATTCCACGGCTCAGCCTCTTTTACCTGTGAACTTTACAATCGAAAAGCTCGTTTACGGCGGTGATGGTCTGGCCCGGCTTCCCGAGGGGAAGACAGTTTTCACGCCATTTGTGCTTCCCGGGGAAGAAGTAAGCGCCACCATTATTCAGGAAAAAAGCAGCTTTGCCCGCGCCACCGTGGACCAGGTGTTGAAGCCTTCGCCCTATAGGATCCCGGCGCCGTGCCCGTATTTCGGCACGTGTGGCGGCTGCCACTATCAGCACGCGGGCTATACCGCGCAACTGGAAAACAAACGCGCCATCCTGAAAGAAACGTTATTACGCAATGGCAAGCTGGAGTGGAAGGGCGAGATCGTCACGCATTCCGGCGAGCCCTGGGGCTATCGTAACCGCTCGCGGTTGAAGGTGCGTACCAGTCCCGATTTTGCCATTGGCTACTACAAAATGGGTACGAACGAGTTGTTGCCGGTGAAACAATGCCCCATCAGCTCACCCGCCATCAATCGCGTTCTGACCCACGTCTGGGAGATGGGCGCAGGCGGCAAAGTGCCTGCGGGCGTTAATGAGATTGAATTTTTTGCTGATCACGCCGACGCCAAAATGGTGCTGGAAATTTATCTTGCACCGGATGCGCCGGAAATGCGCGAGTTCGCGACGGCCTTGCAAATCAAGGCGCCAGAGATCAAGGGCATCGCATTTTTTGCCGAGAGCAACAGTCCCGATTCCGGTAGTGGACTCCCGAAATACACCGTTGGCGAGACCGCGCTCACATATCAGGTGGGCGAGAAATCTTTTCGCGTAAGCGCGGGATCATTCTTCCAGGTCAACCGTTACCTGGTAAAGGAACTGGTGCAGACGGTCGTCGGCGATTTTCACGGGAAGATCGCGCTGGATTTGTACGCCGGCGTAGGCTTGTTTGCCGGCCATCTGTCAAAGCGCTTTGACCAGGTCTTTGCCATAGAATCCGCACCTGCGTCCGCCGCAGACCTTCAGGCCAATGCGGTCAAGAATGTAGTCCCTGTGCTGAGTCCGGCGGAGGGCTTCCTGCCGCGGTGCCTTAACATGCAGCCTGAGTTGGTGGTGGTGGACCCCCCTCGTGCGGGCCTGGGCGCGAAAACGACGCAGCTGCTGGCCGCCTTGCGTGTAAAAAGAATCGTCTACGTGTCGTGCGATCCGGCAACGCTTGCCCGCGACACGCGCCTGTTCCTGGAAACGGGTTATCACGTGGAAGAAGTCCACATGATCGATCTATTTCCACAAACATTCCACATTGAAAGCGTCGTCCGCCTGGCTCGCGGCTAGCGAAAAATTGTTAGCAGTAGATAGCGTGGCCAAGCGAAATCACGGCTATCCACCGTTCCAATGCGCGGACTTTGTTTGCACAAGACTTTGTTGCGACCTCTTCCTGAGTTATATTCTTTGCGCAACTTTAGCTCCCGTTCATGAAAGCCCAACCTCGCGCCCCTCTTGCCCTGGCCGCCACCGCATTCGCCTGCGGAATCCTGCTTGCCGGACACTCGCAGTCCTCCCCTGCGCTCTGGGGATGGTCAGCAGCGTCATTCGCGCTTTGTGCGGTAACCGCTGTGGCGATCCGAAGTTTACGGCCCGCACAGGTTTCTGCCTTGCTCGCTTTGGTGTGCGCAGGTGCTTTTGCACGCATAGCCACGCCGTCTCCGCACCTCTATGCCCCGCCATCTGAGTTTTTTCGAGGAGATGCTGAGGCGCTCAGGAAAGATAAGGTTGAAATCGTGGCGCATGTCACCAATGACGGCGCGTTGCTGTCTGTCGACGAATCACGGGAACGTTTTGATATGCAAACCGAGTCGATTGAACTCAACGGCGCAAAGTTCCTTCAGCCGGTCGGGATAAGGGCCACCATTTACTCGCGCGAAGCAGCTCCGGACGACAGTAACCCCGGCCCCAGCCGCGTTTATGGAGAACGAATCCACCTGACAGCCAAGCTTCGGCTGCCGCGCAATTTTGGCAACCCCGGAGCATTCGATTACGAAGGCTACCTTCGCGGTCATGGCATTAGCGCGGTTGCATCCGTGAAAGCAGAAGACATTGAAATTCTGCCCGGCACATCAGGCACATGGCTGGGCTTCTGGCGGAGCCGGATCCGCAACAGTATCCTGAAGCATATTCGCCAGCAGGGCCTCTGGAAACAGGAAGACGCTGCTCTGTTCGCCGCGATGATCGTGGGCGACGATTCGATGCTGGTGCGCAATGTCCGCGAAGAATTTCAACAGACCGGCGTATACCACCTATTGGTGGTTTCCGGAATGAACGTAGCGTTATTGGCGTTCGCTATTTTCTGGCTCACGCGGAGACTCCGCCTGCCGGAATGGCCGGCCTCATTACTCACGATCGCGCTATCGGTCTTCTATGCTTATATTGCCGGCATGGGCGTGCCTATCATGAGGGCCGTCTTCATGCTGTCACTATTTCTGGTAGCGCGGCTACTGTATCGCGACCGCAGCGGGCTGAATGCCACTGGCTTCGCCGCTCTGGTGGTCCTGGTGTTTTCGCCCGCGGCCCTTTTGGATGCCGGCTTCCAATTGACCTTTCTTGCCCTCTTGGCCATCACTGGCATCTGCCTGCCTATTCTGGAACGGACTTCAACGCCTTACCGCTCTGCTCTCCAGCACCTTGATTCCACCGGCTATGACCTTGGCCTGGAACCCAGGATCGCGCAGTTTAGGCTGGATTTGCGATTGATCACCGGACGGTTAGGACAATTCCTGGGTGCCTGGCCAGCGCGGATCATAGTGACCGGCGCTGTTGCTGCCTCGCTCGCGCTCTTCGAACTGCTCCTGGTTTCAGCGATCACGCAGGCGGTACTGGTATTGCCGATGCGAACCTATTTTCATCGCGCCGCAATCCTGGGGCTGGCCGCCAATGTTCTGGTACTGCCTTTGGCCGGATTGATGCTCAACGCCGGTGTGGCGGCAATCGCTTTGAGTTACCTTTCGCCAGTATTTGCACGGCTTGCCGCCACGGTGGCGGCTGCTGCGCTGCACTGGACGCTGGCTTGCCTTCGTTCGTTGTCAAGTTTTCACATCGCGCAGTGGCGAGTGCCCGATCCCTCGCCTTTCCTTTCTCTTCTCGCGGTAGCGGGAATTCTACTGGCGTTTTTCGCGGTGCGAAGACATCGAGCGGTAGCATTTGCCGGCCTGTCCGCATTGTTTCTGTCGGGTGGCTTCATTGCCGTTTACCACTTCCCACCTCATGTTGACCATGGCAAACTGGAAATTACAGCCATCGACGTTGGCCAGGGCGATTCTCTTCTGGTGGTTTCACCGGAAGGGAGAACCATGCTGATCGATGGTGGCGGCAGCGAAGGCCCGGTACACAGTGAGTTCGATTTCGGCGAAGACGTGGTGGCGCCTTATCTGTGGTCGCGAGGGCTGGAGCATTTAGATGTTGTTGCACTCACCCATGCGCACGGCGATCACATTGGCGGTCTGCCGCGCATCATTGAAGACTTCCATCCATCGGAGTTGTGGGTTGGCATCAATCCGGAAAAAGCTCAATTGCTGCATCTTCTGGAGATAGCGCGGGCCAACAATGTTGCTATCCGCAAACACGTGGCGGGAGATGAGATGGGTTGGGGCGGGACCAAAGTCAGGGTGCTCTCACCGCCGCCGGACTGGCAGCCCTCAGGGCGACGGGATAACGACGCCTCATTGGCGCTGCTGATTGGCTTTGGCGAGACCAAGGCTTTGCTGACAGGCGATCTGGAGAAAAAGATGGAACGGTTTGTGGCTTCTGAGTCACCGCGCGCCGATCTATTGAAAGTGGCGCATCATGGCAGCGCGACTTCTACCACACCGGAGTTGCTGGCCGCGGTGAAGCCGAGTTTCGCGGTAATTTCCGCCGGATATCAGAACGCTTTTGGCCATCCGCGGCAAGTGGTGTTAGACAGATTGCAGGCCGCGCATGTCCGAACTTACCGCACAGATCTCCAAGGGGCCGTAACATTTTTGCTGGATGGAAAGCACGTTGAAGCGCGCCTTCATCCGTAATAAAACGAGTGCCGCTGTGTTTACATCATTTTTCAGTCTTTTCAGGGGGCGCAACAGAAAGCATGAACCCGACGCCGCGTACGGTGTGAATCAGCGGCGTAGAAAAGCCGTGGTCGATCTTGGCGCGCAGATAACTGATGTAAACGTCCACCACGCTGGTCAGCCCGTCAAACCAGAGGTTCCAGACGTGCTCCACCACCATGGTTCGCGTCACGGTCCGGCTAACGTTGCGCATCAGGTACTCAAGCAGCGCGTATTCCCGCTGACTAAGCTTGATGGGCTTGCCTGCTCGCTCAACCATGTGGCGTTGCGGGTCAAGCACCAGGTCGCCCACCGTCAGTGTTTCCGATGTCTCCTGAGCGCGCCGCAGCAAGGTCTGCATTCGCGCCAGCAATTCCTGAAAAGAAAATGGTTTGATGAGGTAGTCATCGGCTCCGGCCTGCAGTCCGGCCACGCGGTCGGCAACTTCGCGGCGGCCGCTCAAAATCAGCACACGCGTGGTAGAGCCTGACTGCCGCAACTTTCTCAAGAGAGCAAGTCCATCCATGCGAGGCAGGTTCCAGTCGAGAACAATGCCGTCGTAGCGAATTTCGGTCGCCAGTTCCAGGCCCTTTTCCCCATCTTCAGCCAGATCAACGGCGAAGTGCTCCGCCTGAAAGCCTTCAGACAGACTATGGGCGATCTTAGGTTCGTCTTCAATGATCAGGATGCGCACATTCCACCATCTGCGTCCGATGCGGCCGCCCGGAGCGGAGTAGTTTTATCGTTGCGTCCGGCCCGCCCATAACACTGGCGCAGCCGATAACTTCGTGACGAGGAGCATTTGTTAGAAACGAGCATCACAGCAAAGAAATAGAAGGGACGCAGTAAACTGCCCTCTAGCTTTGGTTTCCATTATCGTCAGGCGAGACCGAATCCTCGTCCGATGCGGCATTGGCCCGATAATCAGCAATCAGGCGCCGCGCCTCTTCTTCCTTGTCTGGACTCACGCGAACGGCAATTCCGCCTACGCCCGGAAAAACGTCCTGGGGCGCCTGCAGATTGGCGACCACCGATTCAATACCGGCAGAAGTCAATAGTCCGTGGACCACCATGGCCTCCGATTCCTGCATTGTGTCAAATACTTCCACCAGTTCCGGATCAGCTATCGGCTGTGTGCTCATGGTCCCCTTTCAAGTACTTGGAACTATTATGGCAGAAAAAGCAGCTGTAATTGCGTCAATTGCGATTGCAAAAATGGCATCTGTTAAGCAGACCGGAAATTATTTTTTTCCGACCGCAACAGAGGAGATTTCAGGGTTCCCCAGGACAATGCGCGCACGCATATGTAAAGGGACACGGGCTGCTTCGTCAGAGTACCAGACCCAGGGTTTTCCCAGGTAAACGTCGGGGCGATAAGCGTTGCCCTGAATTCGGATCAATGTTTTACCAGCATCTTTAGGACAAGAGCGCCAAGCATCAGAATCGAGCCTAAAGCGGCATTATATTCGCGATGTCGCAGATAGAGCGCCGAAGAAAACTGTGACGAGCCATCGTCCACTTCAGCCCCGGCCCGATAGGGCGTGAGACGCGGCAGGAATCGCGGCACTTCACTGGCGTATCGATCATAGCCGGGGAAAGCAGAACGCAAGTACTTTTCTTCCGCCATAATGACCGGAAGATAAATGAAGGTAAACATAGCCAGAGCGGCCACGCCAATCCAGACGTTACGGGCCGCAACGACGAAACCTATCGCGATGATGATCGAACCTAGATAGAGCGGGTTCCGCGTAAACGCGTAGGGGCCAGTAGTGGCCAGCGCGGCGTTCTTGCGTATGTGTCCTGAAGCGAGAGCGCGGACAAGGACCCCGATGGCTGCAATGGCAAAGCCAGCACCCAGAGACATCCAGGTAGGGCGGGCAAACCAGAAATACGCCGCCGCGAACGCGAAGCCGAGCGGCACGCGTGATCGGGTAGCGACGCGCGACCAGCTAAGCATTGCCGCCCACCAGCAGGTGACGAGCCGCGGCAATCACTTCTTCCGCGGAAATCTTCAGAAGTCCAGCCTCGGCTTCACGATGATGGGAAAACGTGGTTTCGCTTTCGGGATGGCGCAACGCAATCGCCTTTGTCCCGAATGGCCCGGTACGCCCGGGATCAGTGGGTCCAAACAAACCCACGACGGGAATTCCCAGCGCCGCCGCCAGGTGCAGTGGTCCAGTATCTCCGCCTACAAGGATGCGCGCGCGCCGCATGAGCGCAATAAGTTGACCGATCGTGCAGCGCAGCTCAAATGCGTTGCCGCCGCTTGCCCTCACCACCGCGCGGGCCAGCTCAGACTCTTCCGCGGAGGCATTTACCAGGGTCTTGATGTTGTGGGCCGCGAGCGCCCTGGCAACCTCGCCAAATCGCTCCGGCGGCCATTGCTTGGCGCCCCAGCCTGCGCCCGGGTTAACAATAGCGTAGCTGGCAATGCCGAGGCGGGAGATCTCAGAATCGGCCCAGGCTTCAGCTGTGGGATCGGCGGGAAGGCGCGGAGCCTGCAGCTGCAATTCGTGACCACCAAGCACGGGGTGAAGGGCCTCGTTTGCCAGCGTAAGGTTCTGTTCGATGACGTGCTGGCCCTGGCGCAACAGGACTTTGGTGTAAAAGAACCGCGTCCCAGACTCCCGGGGATCGGAATATCCTGCCACGATTTTCGCACCGCCCAACTTGGCAAAAATGCCGGACTTAATGGCGCCCTGAAAGTCGAGCGCGAAATCATACCCGATCTTTCTCACCCGTTTGATCGCCCCGGCAATTTCCGCTGTGGCTGACGGACGAAAGAAGTGCTGACGCCAACGCCTGGTATCTATGGTATGAATATTGTTGACTACCGGCTTTTGCGGACTGACGGCATAGGGGCTGGCTTTCCTGCCTTGGGCCGTGAGCAACTCTGACCAGCGCTCCTCCACCAGCCAGCCGATAGTCGCGTTGGGAAGGGCGGCACGGATTGCTGTTACCGCTGGCAAGGCATGCAGAATGTCGCCCATGGCGCCCAGCCGGACAATCAGGATTTTTGCCATTCCCGCCTCAACAAATCCGTGGTGGAGTGGTCTTTCGGATCGCCCACAATGGCAACACGCCCCCCGCAGGCAATAACTACATCGCGTTCCGGCACATTCTCCGCCGTATAGTCTGTTCCTTTGGCGTGAATGTCCGGCCGCAGCAAGCGTACAAGCTCTGTGACGTCCGGCGCATCAAAGATCGTGACCGCGTCAACATCGCTGAGCGCTGCCAGAATCTCCGCACGTTCGTCATCCGGGACACGTGGCCGGCCTTCTCCTTTAAGAGTGCGCGTGCTCGCGTCTGAATTGACGGCGACGATCAGCTTGCCGCCCAATTGCTTGGCAGCGCGCAAGTAGCGAACATGTCCGACGTGAAGAAGATCGAAACATCCGTTGGTCAGAATGATCTTGTCTCCAGCCGTGCGCCACTGCCGGACCTGTGCTGCCAGTTCATCGGCCGAAAATACTTTTTGTGCAGTTCGAGCCAGTCAGCCCTCCATGACGGCGCGCAGAAGTTCCGCGCGAGTTACGGTGGCCGTGCCGCGTTTCATTACTACAATGCCCCCGGCGTAATTTGCCAGCCGCGCAGCGGATTCGGGATCGGCCCCGGTGGCGAGTGCCGCTGTGTATGTGGCAATCACGGTGTCGCCCGCTCCGGTAACGTCGGCAACTTCGTCCGAGCCATGAATCGGTATAACCACCGGCTTATTGCCTCGGGAAAAAACTACCATGCCATCCTTGCCGCGCGTTACCAGCAGGGACTGCAATTTCATTTTCTGCATTACGGCCTTGCCAGTGGCGAACAGGCGCGCACTATCGTTCCCGATTCGTGTGCCCAGAACTTCTTCCAGCTCCGCTTCATTCGGAGTGGCGGCGGTCACTCCGCTGTAACCGAGAGTGCGATAGCGCGAATCGAGCGTGACGGGGACGCCGTTGAGCGAAGCGCGCGCGCGAATGTTTTCGAAAATTTCCGGCGTGGCCGCTCCATAGCCGTAGTCGGAGATCAGCAAAGCGTCAGAGGCGCGCACATACCCACGGGCCTGAAACGTGATGTCGCGGATTGCCGTGCGGTCCAGGGGCGTTTCCGGCTCACGATCCACTCTAATCACCTGCTGGCGGGGCGAGTGCGTGGTTCCGGCGAGAACGCGCGTTTTGGTCACGGTGCCGCGGCCTTTAATCCGGCGGATGGCGCTCACTGAAATATGTTTCTGGCGAAATGCGTGCAGCAGCATGCGGCCCGCTTCGTCGTCGCCGATGACGCCGACAGGAAGTACGGTCACTCCAAGATCGGCCAGGTTGTAAATGGCGTTGCCAGCGCCGCCGGGCACAACCGTGCGGTCACGGTGGCGCAGGATGAGCACAGGCGCTTCCCGCGAGACACGTGAAATCTCGCCATAAATAAACTCGTCCGCAATAAGGTCGCCCAAAACGGTAATACTGAGCTTGGAAAACTGCTCAATGATCTTGACGAGGCGGTCGGCCGGTTTTTGGGCTTTTTGCATGGACTCACGATTTTCTCATGCCGGAGACAAAATCTGTTGGCGTGAACGCTCCTCGATGGTCTTAATGATCTCTATTACCACCTGCTGGGATGATGCAAGCTCTATGCGAAGCTTGGCAGTGTGCAGGGAAGACAGCTGCGAGGAAAGCGTTCCCAGATTAATGACATCCTTTTCCGTGGTAATGAAACTATCGGCGTGGGATTCTTTTTTGAGGGCCAGGAGGCGATCGATATCCCGTTGATCATAGCGATGATGGTCAGGAAAAGTGATTGTGCCCGCAACTTCCAGGTTTGAGGATTCCAAGCCTTGTAGGAACTGCCTGGGGCGTCCGATCCCCGAAAAAGCAATCATTTTGCCGCTGGCAGCCGGGAGTTCAACCACTCTGCGCGCAGGCCAAACGTTCTTGACCGGAAGTAGCCGCTCCGGCGCATCGGGCAGCACAACGGCATCGCTGCGACCGAGCGCACTGAGCGGCTCACGCAAGCGCCCTAGCGGAAGCAAGGAGCCTGCCTGATCCTCGGCTGGCAGCAGGACGATATCAAAATCGCGATGAAGACGGCGATGTTGAAAGCCGTCATCCAGCAGATGAAGTTTGCTGGAGAATTGTTTTTCGGCGAGAAGGCCGGCCTGATATCGGTCGGCGCCCACAATTACGGGTACCAGCAACTTTTGCGCGATCAGTAGCGGCTCGTCGCCAAATTGCGCAGGTGAACCATTGGGATCGACGACGGCGATTTCGGTGGAAGTACGCCCGTAACCGCGCGAGATAACGTCGAAAGCAATGCCGCGCTCTGTTAACAACTGGCCCAGTGCGATCACGAATGGCGTCTTCCCGCTGCCACCTACGGAGATATTGCCAATGCTGACCACCGGCCGAGTCAGCCTTTTCACCTGAAGGCCACCGCGGTCGTACAAAGCATTTCGAATGGCGACACCTGCACCAAAGATGGCGGAAAGCGGATTCATCGCGCACGCTCTTGCTGCTTTAGCAAAGGGTCCAGCGCTTCCAGTGTCCGGCGCGTGGCTCCGGCATGCTTCGCGAATAAATCTTTCGCCAGCCGGCCCACGCGTTGCCGCTCTTCTGGCTGGCTCAACAATGTAAGGAACTGCTGGAACAAAGTCTCAGTGGTTACGATCTGTATTGCTCCGCCCAGCTCAAAGATGCTGACGATCTCACGGAAGTTGAATGTGTTTGGTCCGGCCAGAATGGCGGCGCCGAATTGCGCTGGCTCCAGAATGTTGTGGCCCCCGACAGGAACCAGGCTGCCGCCGACAAAGGCAATGTCTGCCAATTCGTAAATAGCGGCAAGCTCGCCAACGCTGTCGAGCAGGAAGACGCCCCCGCTGACGGCCTGGAACGGTGACCACAAACTGCGGCGCTGAAGCGCAAATCCCTCTGACGCGATCAAGGCCGCCACTTTTTCAAACCGTTCAGGATGTCTTGGCGCCAGTACCAGAATGGCCGTCGGGAATTGCTGTTGAACTGACTTGAAGGCCTTCAGCAGCGTCCCTTCTTCCCCTTCCGCCGTGCTGCCGCACACAATTACCGGCGAATCCTTGCCTATGGCTGCGCGCAGGCCATTGACCAGCGAGAGCTGCTCATTGGGGCGAATATCAAATTTCAAATTGCCGCTGACTCTCACTCGTCCGGTCTCAGCGCCAATCTCTCGCAGCCGTTGGGCATCCTCTGCTGTCTGTGCCAGAAATAAATCGACCTCAGACAGAACGCGCCCAAAGAACCACTTGAAACGTCTGTAACGAGGAAACGACCGGTCAGAGATGCGAGCATTGACGATTGCCAGCGACGTTTGTCGCTTACCCGCCAGGTGCAGCAGGTTGGGCCAGAACTCGGTTTCAGCAATCACGATAAGCTGTGGCCTCAGCGCATTCAGGTATCGCCGGACGGCAAACCCGAAGTCGAGCGGCATGAAGAACACGCGATTTTCGCCGAAGCGCTGGCGGGCCAGCTTCTGCCCCGTGGCGGTCGTGGTGGAGATAAAAATCTGTCGATCTGGATGTTGCCGCTGCAGTTCGTTAACCAAATGACTGACCGCGAGCACTTCGCCTACCGAGACGGCGTGCACCCAGATGGCGCCAGGCTGCGCGTCGTTCAGTCGGGCAGGCACGAAACCAAGGCGTTCCGCCAGTCCGGAGCGATACTTGCCCAGGCGGAGCATCTGCACAATCCACCACGGCAGCGAAAGCAGCGCTGCGCAAGCCAGGAGCAAACTGTAAAAGGCATACATTGAAAGACTTTGGACATTCTATGAAAACAGCGCGGTTGTGCAAACCTGCCCGGTGGCTGGATATAATCAATTTGTGAAAGCCGCCCGCATCATCGGTTGCGTTGTCCTGCTCACCACGCTGCTTTTCAGTGAAAAGCATTTCAACCCGCCGCCCGCGGCCCATGCCAGCACGTATGCGCTGCATGAAGCGCACAACGACGAAAAAGTAACCGTCGCTGCCGACCCGGTTGACACTCCGCAAGCCTCCGCCGCTTTCAAAGTCAATTATCGTGACTACGGGCTTTATCCTATCCGCCTGCTGATTTCCAACGACAGTGACCAGACATTGATGCTCGATGGGCTGAAGATTGAATACATCACTGCACGGCGGGATAAACTTCAACCGGCCACAAACGCCGACATCTATCGCAAGTTTGTCAGGCCCAACCGCGCAGACAAGAGCCATCCGGGCATGCATTTGCCATTCCCGGTAGGCAAGAAAAAGGAACCGATCAGCAAAGACACGCAGGAAGAGTACGAGTCGGCACAGTTTCAGAGTGTCCCGATCACATCTCATTCCACCCACAGCGGTTATTTATTCTTTGACATGCAGGGAGAGCCGCCGGAACCAGGCGCGCACCTCTACATCTCCGGCATCAAGGCCGGCGCCAAAGAGCTCTTTTACTTTGAGATCCCGATGGACAAGACTGTAACCGACATTCCCGTTCAGAAATAGCCCTACGATGGTCCTATAATCTCTTCATGTCTGTCGCCACACAGGTGTCTTCGGCATTGCGGAAAAAATACGAGCCAGTGATCGGGCTGGAAGTGCACGTCCAACTCCTCACGCAGACCAAAATTTTCTGTGGCTGCTCCACGCAGTTCGGCGCTCCGCCCAACACAAACGTCTGTCCGGTATGTCTGGGATTGCCCGGCGCTTTGCCGGTGCTCAATAAACGCGCCGTGGAATTTGCCGTGCTCGCTTCGCAGGCCCTGAATTGCCAGGTGAGAGAGACTTCAATCTTTGCCCGCAAGAATTATTTTTATCCTGATCTGCCCAAGGGCTATCAGATCTCGCAGTTCGATAAGCCGCTGGCCGAGCACGGGCATATCGAAATTGCGCAAGCAGGTGGCGGCAGCAGAAAAATTGGCATCACGCGCCTGCACATGGAAGAAGACGCGGGCAAGAGCATTCATGATGGCCTTGTCGATTCAAGCGTCTATACCTCAATCGACCTGAACCGCAGCGGAACGCCCTTGGTGGAGATTGTCAGCGAGCCTGACATGCGCTCCGCGGATGAAGCGTTTGAATATCTCACGCTGTTGAAGGAAATTATTTTGTATACCGGCGTGAGCGACTGCAACATGGAAGAAGGGTCGCTGCGCTGTGACGCCAATGTGAGCGTGCGTCCCCGGGGCCAGCAGCAATTCGGCACCAAGGCGGAAATCAAGAACGTAAACTCTTTTCGCTTTATTCGCGATGCCATTGAGTATGAGATTGACCGCCAGATAGAGGCGATTGAAGCGGGCGAGCGCATCCTGCAGGAAACGCGCCTCTACAATGCCCACGAGGGCCGGACCTACAGCATGCGTTCTAAAGAACAGGCGCATGACTATCGCTATTTTCCCGAGCCAGACCTGTTGCCGCTGGTGGTGGACGAACACTGGCAGGAGATGATCCGCAAAAGTTTGCCGGAATTGCCGGAGGCACGTCGCAAGCGCATGGTCGCAGACTATGGCATCACTGAATACGACGCGCGCGTTCTCAGCATAACAAAGTCGCTGGCCGATCAATTTGAAGAAGCGGCCAAGGTGGCCAAGAATCCCAAGCGGGTGGCTAATCTGGTCCAGAGCGAGCTGATGGGACGGTTGAAAGCCAAGGGCCTGGAGATTGAACAGTCGCCGATCTCGATGAAAGGCGTCGCCATGTCGGCCGATCTGGTGGAATCCGGCGCAATTTCCAGCAAGATTCTCAAAGATCTCTATGACAAGGCGTTTGCTGTTGGAGAAGATTTCCCCACGGTCTATGAGCGGGAGAAGCCGCAGCAGATCACTGATGTGGCGGCGTTGGAGAAGATCATCGACGAAATTATTGCGGCCAATCCTAAGCAGGTGGAGCAATACCGCGCCGGCAAGACAACGATGATTGGCTTCTTTGTTGGCCAGGTGATGAAAGCGTCAAAGGGGCAGGCCAAGCCGGAGCTGGTGAATGAATTGCTTGCGAAGAGGCTAGGCGGCTAGCGGTCGATATTAACCCACGCTTGGGGCCGGATGCGGCAAAAAAGGGGCACATATATATATTGATCCAATTGTCTTGTGTTTCATTACTATGTAATATTATATAATACATCGCAATATGGAAAAACAGACGATCAGTTTCCGGCTTGACTCCGACAAAGTAGATGCGCTGGATGTCCTGGCCAAGGCCCTTGACCGGGACCGCACGTATCTGTTGAATGAGGCGGTCGCAGCTTATCTCGACGTCCAAAAATGGCAAGTGGAGCACATCAAAGCGTCCATCAAGCAGGCGGATGCCGGTCGATTGACTGATCATCATGAGATCAGGAAAATGGCATCAAATTGGCGTCGTCGCAAGTGAAGATACGATGGACGGACGTCGCGGCAGACGATCTGAAATCCGTACATAAATATCTAAGCGAACATGCGCCCGCTCGGGCGGATATGATCGTGGACCGGATTCTTGCCAGCATCGACGTTCTGGAACAATACCCCAATTTAGGGCGTCAGGGCAGAATAGATGGAACTCGCGAACTGGTAATCACAGGAACGCCGTTTATCGTTTTTTACCGTCTGCGAAAAAGCCAAGTGGAAATTCTTGGAGTGCTGCACGCCGCCCGTAAATGGCCTGACGCCCTCTAAATAGAGGTTTCCTTCGTTTCGGTATAGCCCCCACGCTATGTCCGGGATTTCAGAACAAGCTACTTACTTATATGCCCATGCGCGTTCTTCGGGCCGCTGGGTTTGTTCTTCAGGCTGTCATACAGAATTTCAGTGAACATGTCGGTCTTGATGAAGCTCTGTCCCCAGGAATCCCACTTGGCCAGGACTTTTTCCTGCTTGAGCTGATCGAGAGTTTTGCCCTTCTTGATACCGGCTTCGACGGCGGCTGAAGTCTCTTTCAGAACTGCGATGAATTTCCTCAAGTCATCTTTGGTTCCCAGAGGCCCATGGCCTGGGATGATCTTCACATCGTCCGGAACCTCGGCCAGAACCTTCTCGTCGCCTGCGATCATGCCCTGCACGCTGCCGCCGCTGTCGATATCGATAAAGGGAAACATTCCGCCGTTAAAGAAATCGTCGCCCATGTGGACCACGTTGGATTGCTTGAAGAAAATCACGCTGTCGCCATCGGTATGGCCGTTAGGGAAGTGGATGGCATGAATGTCTTCACCGTTCAGGTGCACTGAGACATCGTTTTCAAAAGTGATGATGGGTAGAGCATTCTTGTCTGCCGGCTTGGTTTCGCCAAAACGTGTCTTGCCGCCTGTGCTTAAGCGTTTGCGCACGTTTTCCTGCGCGACAATGGGCGCTTTTTCTCCGAAATGCGGATTGCCGCCAGTGTGGTCGCCGTGCCAGTGCGTGTTCAGAACAACTTTGACCGGTTTATCGGTGATGCCTTTCAGCGCGGCTTCAATCTTATCGGCCAGCGGCAGGAATTCGTCATCCACCATGACAATCCCGTCATCGCCGACTGAGGCTGCGATGTTTCCACCTGCGCCTTCAATCATATAAACGGTGCCGGCAACTTTCTGCACCTTCATCTCAACCTTGCTGAAATCCTGCCCCTGGGCAAAGGCATTGATCGCGCCAAACAATCCAAACAAAATGACCGCAAGAATAGCTTTCCGCATAGATGTCCTCTTTTCAAGCGTGTATAAGGCTTCGAGTGTTCGTGGTGAAACGGACAATCTTAGACATCAGTCGGGGCGAGTTCAAACTTAATCCACAAAAGGCAAGCGCGAGAGAACCAAATTGGAAATCATGAGCGTCCGACCGATAAAATGGCGGAAACAAATTTGACGGAGGGAACGATGCCGAAAGTCAGACACGTCTCGGCGAAAAATGGAGATGTAATCGTGCTGGTGGGCACCATGAAGGGCGCATTTGTGCTGCGTTCCAATGTATCGCGCAAGAAGTGGGATGTGGGCGGCCCTTACTCCATTGGTGCGCCAGTGTATGCCATGGCCTTTGACCAACGGCAAGGCCGGCGGCGGTTGTGGTGGGCGCAGCAGAGCTTCCAATGGGGCACCGTGCTGTGCTCGTCGGACGATTACGGCAAGACCGTGACTGAGCCCGAAACTTATTCTGTGAAATTTCCAGCTGAGTCGCAGCTCACGTTGAAGAATATCTGGCAGATCACGCCCGGGCGCAAAGACGATCCTGACACGCTTTATTGCGGTGTGGAGCCTGCCGCGCTGTTTGAATCGCACGATGCAGGCAAGACGTGGTCGCCCGTAGAAGGTTTGCTCAATCATCCTCACCGTCCTAAATGGGTGCCCGGAGGAGGAGGTATGTGTCTGCATACGATTGTGCCTGACCCGGCAAATCCCAAACGCATGATGATTGCCATCTCCACGGCCGGCGCGTACCGCACGGATGACGGCGGAGCAACGTGGCAGGCACGGAACAATGGCGTTAGAGCCGAGTTCCTGCCGGATAAGTATCCAGAGTTCGGCCAGTGCGTGCACAAGGTTGTGCAAGACGGTTCCAGACCGGAGCGGCTGTTCCTGCAAAACCACTGGGGACTTTATCGCAGCGATGATGCCGGCAACTCATGGAAGGACATCGCGAACGGCGTGCCATCTGATTTCGGCTTTTGCATGGCTGCGCATCCACACAGTCCTGACACTGTTTACATTGTGCCGATCGAGTCGGACCAGTACCGCTGCACACCAGAAGGCAAGCTGCGCGTTTACCGGACACAGAATGCGGGCGAGAGCTGGCAGCCACTTACGCGCGGGTTACCACAGAAGAATGCCATGGAAACAATTCTGCGTGACTCGCTGGCGACTGATACCTGCGATCCAGCAGGCATTTATTTCGGCACCAGAAGCGGCAAGGTCTATGGCTCCAGTGATGACGGCAACTCTTGGCAGGCAATCATTGAAGGCCTGCCTGCCGTGGTCTGCGTGAAGGCTGCGTGGGTGGGCGATGGCGGGAAAAATCCACCACGGAGTCACGGAGACACGGAGAAAAAGAGCGCAAAGAGCGGGGCAGTTAAGCGCAGGGCCGTCAGAAAACCGAAGGCCACAAGGCGTAAGACGCCGAGCCGCGCACGGGCTGCGAGATAGCCTGTGGCAGTCACCGTGCGCATACCCACGTATCTGGCTTCCTTTGCCGGGGGCAGCAATACGCTTGCGCTAGAAGGCTCACCGGCGACGGTTTCTGCGGCGTTGGAAATGCTCTGGAAGGCTCATCCGGGACTGCGCGACCGGATTGTGGATGAGCAAGGCGCGGTCCGCCAGCACATCAACATATTCGTGGGCGACGAGGCCATCCGCTTTGTCGACGGCCTCGGCACCAAAGTGCCCGCCGACGCGGAGATATTGATTGTTCCGGCGGTGAGCGGAGGGTAGCTACGAGGCCGAACGAAGGGCACGCTCAACGATGGGCGTGAGCCTAATGGCAACAAAATGGTCTTCGGGATAAAGATAGTCTTCACCGGACTCGTCGACGACCCGCAGCATGCCAAGCTTCATTGCTGACGAATCCTGCATGAGCGGGTATATCTTCCGCAACTCGAGTGAAGCGGGATAGTCCTGGTTCTTTACGCATACAACGTACCTGGATCCCGCTGGACCCTTTGTTCTAGGAGATGATCCGTTTGATTTTGATTTCTTTTCTGCCAATGCCGTGCGCCTCATACCAATGGAGTTCGCCCTGATGTATCGTACCATCAGAAAATCTGATTGGTGCATTTCCCTTAAGTTTTCTCCATCGGCCGCGACCGTAAATTTTTCGAAGCCGTTTGAGTTCCCGGATGGAACGGCCTGAAGCAATCAACTTGATTTCGGTAATTTCGCCAACAATTTGAAAGTTCACTGCCACCTAGTCTGAATGTATAAAAGCTCTACCTGAGACCATTGGATTTCTCCTACCGCAGCGGCATGCTGGCTCCCTCAAACACCTTTGTGACTGTGCTGCGTCCAACGCCATAGATGATGAAGCTTTTCTGGTCAAAGCTGTATTCGCGGAAGAGCAACTCGGCCAGCCCGTCACCATCAACGTCTACTGCGTCGACCAACTCCAGTCGCGGCGCAACATCCAGGCGCGAAGAATCAGTGACACTGGAGGCCAGCTTCTGCGGAATGCCTTCAAAGTCTACGCGGGCAATTACGGTGACGTAGCGTGAGATAAATCTTCCCGGGACGTCTTTGCCGCCAGGCGTGAGATAGCTGCCGGGAATTTCTGCGCTTAACACAATCACGGCGTCATTGCTCAGGTCCAGATCAAAAGAGCGCATGACCACGTTCTTAAGCGAGTTGGTGTTAAGCTGCGCGTTTTCCCGGGGAAGCTGCGCCAGGGCCAACCTGCGCATTTTGAGCTCCATGCCCTCTTCTTCTCCGGCCTTCCATCTGAAATCATAAGATCGAATCTCTGTAGGTTCATTATCAGAGACGGCCACAAATGTCTTAGTACCGGAGAGAACGACCGGCAGCTTCGTTCGTGTGACGGGCCCGCCCGAAGGCTTCGGAGTGGCCGTGGCTGACCTGCTGGTGTCTGAAGTGCCCGGCGCCGGAGTGGGCTGCGGTTGCGGCGTTGATGTCGTGTCTTGCTTTTGGGGAGAGCGCCGCCTCAACACGGGCCGGTCGGCATCGTCCGGGGCGCTTGCGGATTCGCTCGTTGACGCGCCACTCGGGGCACTGTCCGCCGTCGATTGATTAGGACTGGAGGGCGCCGGGGTGCTGGAGGCCGTCGGCGACGGACTGGCGTCACCGCGATGGAGCACTGGGCGGTCGTCCCCACCGCCCGACGTCGTGGGCGAAGAGCTGGAATCGCCACGATGCATCATCGGACGATCATCGCCAGCGGTCACAGGAGCGGGAGCCAGCGTCGTTTTTGGCGCATCTGCGATTTGCCACTTGCCCAGGGCAATCCAGCCCTTATTGTTTGTGCTGCTCAGGATGGTAGCGTAACCAACGGTTATGCCATCCGTCTGCGCTTCATAGACAACGCCGTTATCGAGCGCCATGGGCTGAGGGGTGGCCTTGTAGATGCCGGCATCATGAAAGGCGCCTTCATCCAGAATGGTCACGGGAAACACCCGTGTGCCCACGACGCCAGCGGAGTCCGCTGTGACCTCAACCACTGCGGTAGCCCGCAGCTTGTGCGGTTTACGCCGCTGGGCCATTGCTGTGATGAAGGCCGCAACACATACCAGCGCAAGCACCGCGCTGGCCAGGAACCTGCTTCTGCTATATAAATTCATTGATCCTATAAACACGGAAAAACCATGGAAGTTAATGATAAAGCCCCGGAGTTCTCTCTTGCCAATGAAGATGGCAAGCCAATCGCATTAAAAGACTATCGCGGCAAGAACGTGGTTCTCTTTTTTTATCCCAAGGCCAACACGCCGGGTTGAACGATTGAAGCGTGCGGGTTCCGCGACGCATTCACTAAGATCCAAAAGGCTGGCGCTGTGGTGTTGGGTATTTCCGCCGACAAGCCCTCCGCCCAGAAAAAATTCAAGCAAGAACAGGATCTCCCTTATTCGTTGCTGGCGGATGAAGATAAGGCCATCGCGATCAAATACGGCGTGCTCAAGGAAAAGAGCATGTACGGCAAAAAGTATATGGGCATCGACCGCACGACGTTTGTGATCAATCCCGAGGGCAGGATTTCCGCGGTGCTTACCGGCCTTAAGCCAGATGAGCATGCGGGCGCAGCGATCGCCGCGCTGAAGACGAAATAGCGGCAATTGCTGGCTTACTTCGATCCTGTAATCGTAAAGGTCAGAACACTCTCGGCCGGGATCCTGACTTCCTGCTTACCGGTAGCGACCGCAACTCCTGTGCCAGCGCCTGCTCCGGCGGCCGCGCCAATGGCCGCACCCTTGCCGCCACCCGCAAGCGCTCCGATCAGCGCTCCTGCGCCTGCTCCGCCGCCGATCTTGGTGGCATTGCTCTTGGTGTGGCTCTTTCCCTGGCGGGTGATGCGCGAGCTATAGACAGTCTCCCCATTGATGGAGGTTAGCCGCAGCGTGAGCGCACCGGGTTTGTGCAGGCGGCCACTGCGGTTTACGTATGTAACCTTGCCTTTGACCGGAGAGCCCGCTCTGGCGACGACCTTGCCATGTTCAACAATGTCATGAGTCAGAGTACCGCTCCAGCCTTCTCCGGCGTTAGCGGTGGCCGAACTCAGAGACGTGTTGATCCTAACTGTCGCGTGGCTTCCGCTGGGAATGGTTGCTGCCATTGCCGATGAAGCTGCAAACGTCAGCAGAAGGGCGACCACAATTGATCTGCGAAAGGTCATAGAATGCCTCCAGTCAAGCTCAGGACAGTGCCGCTCAAATTAAGCAGCCTTGGATCCAGTGTTGATTTTAATGCCGTGGCGAAGTGCTATACACTTTTCGCTGGAATCGGAGGAACTAATGCGAGCGTGGCCTTTCGTGCTTCTGCTTTTAACTCTACCTGTCAGCGGACGGGCTGCGCCGCGGGCGAACTCTGCAAAGGCGCTGCACGACCTCTTTACTGGGGCGTGGGACCAGGAGATGCAGGAGCGTCCGGAAGATGCATCGGAATTGGGCGACCGGCGCTGGAATGACCGCTGGATGGACAGAAGCCCGGAAGCATATGCGCGCCGTGATCAAAATAACCGTGAGATTCTGACGAAGCTGGCCAGGATTGACCGCAAGCAGCTGAACAAGACGGACCAGCTCAATTACGACCTGTTCCAAAAGCGTTATGCCGACCGCATTGAACAATACAAAGTCCGCTGGTTCCTCATGAGCTTTAACCAGCGCGAAGGCCCACAGACCAGTGACGATCTGGGCAGTTCGCTGCGCTTTGAAACAGTAAAGGATTATGACGATTGGCTGGCTCGTCTGCGCTCTCTGCCAATGGCTCTGGACCAGTTTACGGCTCTGTTGCGGCAGGGAATGAAAGAGCACATGGTGCATCCGCGAGTCATCATGGAACGAATTCCTGCTCAGATCGATAAACAGATTGTGAGCGATCCCACGCAGAGCGGCTTTTACAAGCCATTCAAGAGCTTTCCATCTGCAATAGGCCAGGCAGACCAGCAGCGGCTTCAGCAAGACGCGCGCAAAGCAGTGGAACAACAGGTTGTTCCGGCATTCACAAAGTTCAAGCAATTTTTCGTCGGCGAGTATCTGCCAGCTTGCTATGACAAGGTAGGCGCGTGGCAGCTGCCTCATGGCGAAGAACTGTATACGCAGATGATCCGCCACTACACCACTACGAATGAGACTCCAGAAGAGGTCCACCAGATCGGGCTGAAAGAAGTGGCCCGCATCAACCTTGAGATGGACAGGATCATGCAGCAGACGGGATTCAAGGGTTCGCGCGATGAGTTCTTCAAGTTCCTGCGAACTGATCCGCAATTTTTTTATACGAAGCCGGAAGAGTTATTCGAGGCGTACAAAGCGCTGGCCAAAACCATTGATCCCAACCTGGTAAAAGTGTTTCGCACGTTACCCCGCGAGCCCTACGGCGTGGAGGCCATTCCCGCATCCTTCGCGCCCGACACCACAGCGGCTTACTACCGCCAGGGAGCGGCGGATGGATCGCGCGCTGGAACCTACTTTGTCAATCTTTATAAGCCTGATGCCCGGCCCAAGTGGGAGATGATGGCGCTTTCGCTGCATGAATCGGTGCCCGGACATCATCTCCAGATTGCGAGAGCGCATGAATTGGGAGAAATGCCCAATTTCCGTCGCTACGGCGAGTACACGGTCTTCGTGGAAGGCTGGGGACTTTATGCCGAGTCTCTGGGCGACGATATGGGGCTTTACAGCGATCCGTATTCCAAATTCGGCCAGCTCAGCTATGAAATGTGGCGCGCCGTGCGGCTGGTGGTTGACACCGGAATCCACGTGAAACACTGGACGCGCGAACAGGCGATCAAATACTTCATGGAGAATTGCCCCAAGCATGAACTGGACATCACCAATGAAATCGATCGCTATATCGCATGGCCGGGACAGGCGCTGGCGTACAAGACCGGAGAGTTGAAGATCAAAGAACTTCGCACACGGGCGAAAGAAAAACTGGGCACGAAGTTTGACCTGAAAGAATTTCACGACGTTGTATTGGGATCAGGCCCGTTGCCTCTGGACATTCTGGAGCGGAATGTCAATGAATGGATTGCTACGCGGATTGCGAGTGGCTCGGCAACGAATACGGCTCGCCGAACCGCGACAAAGAACTGAATGACGACTGTTGCAGAGACACAGCCAGCAACGGCGGTTGGCGTTAGGAGTGATGGCCAGCGCGCGGAACGTTTTTACCGTCCCGAGCTGGATGTCTTGAGGTTCTTTGCGTTTCTGGGCGTGTTTATCTTCCATTCGGCTCCGCGCACCATGGACTTCTACGATGCTGCTGGCTATCCGCACTGGCTGAGCCGCTTGCTGATCCCGACGTTTGGGGCTGGCGCCTACGGCGTGGACCTGTTTTTCGCGCTGAGTGCGTATCTGATTACCAGCCTGCTGCTGCGCGAACGCGCCGCCACGGGAGTTTTGGATCTGCGCGGCTTTTATCTCCGACGCATCCTGCGCATATGGCCGCTGTACCTCGCTTTTGTAGCTTTCGCTGCGGTCGCTGCGGCGCTGATTCCCGAGCAGCATCTGCCCATGCGGTATGTCGTGGGCTACAGTCTGCTGGCGGGAAACTGGATATACGTTTTTTACGGCCTGCCTGCGTCTTTCGCGGTGCCGCTCTGGACCGTGTCGATCGAAGAGCAGTTTTATCTGGCGTGGCCGCTGGCGCTGCGCAAAGCGTCGGTTCGAACGATGGCAATCATCGCGGTAGGAATTTTGGCCGTTGCCAATCTGTGGCGCGTGTGGCTGGCAGTCTCTGCCGCGCCGGTGGAGAGAATTGAATACAACACATTCACGCGGCTCGATCCTATCGCGTTCGGAATTCTGATAGCGCTGTTCGGCCACAAACTGCCGCAACTCTCCCGCGCGATTCGCATTGGGCTGCTCTGCGGCGGCATAGTGACCTGGATTGCTGTGTACGCCTTCACTGTTACCAGTCCTACGCTGAAATTCACTACTTGGCGGATGGCGGTGGGACATCCATTCACTGCGCTTGCGAGCGCTGAAGTGCTGCTCTCGGTTCTGGGAGCGCAACATGCGTTCTTTCGCAACCGGACACTGCTTTACCTGGGAAAGATTTCTTATGGTCTTTACGTGCTGCATGAGTTCGCGCATTTTTGCGCGATTCGCCTGGTGCATGCTTCTACGCCTTTGATGGTGCTGGCACAATCAATGGTCGGACTGGCGCTAACAATTCTGCTGGCTGCGGCTTCCTATCGCTGGCTGGAAAGCCCATTTCTTCGATTGAAAGAACGCTTCGCGCATGTGCAGTCCCGGCCCGTATGACGCGCGATGACAAGCTGCTGCGCCGATCGTTCTTCAATCGAGACCCAAGAACCGTGGCGCGTGAACTGCTGGGCAAGCTGATTATCCGTCGCGAAGGCCGCAGGCAGTTGGCTGGACGCATCGTCGAGGTGGAAGCGTATCTCGGCGCGGGCGATCTGGCCGCGCATGCCGCTGCCGGACACACGGCGCGCAATGCGGTGATCTTTGGTCCTCCGGGCCACGCTTACGTTTACTTTATCTATGGCGTTCATTACTGCCTTAATATTTCCTGTCTGCCTGCGGGCGATGCGGGCTGCGTGCTGATTCGCGCGCTGGAGCCCGTGAGCGGAATTGCCGAGATGGCCAATGCGCGAGGCCTGGCCGATCTTGATCTCACTGCGCCGCGCGATCTACGCAAATTGGCCAGCGGTCCGGGAAAGCTCTGTGAAGCGCTGGGCATTACGCGTCCGCGTGATAACGACAAAGACATGCTTTCTCCGGCGTCCGATCTTCAGGTAATGAGTGACGGTTTTCGCGTGAAAGAAGTTGCAATCACGCCTCGAATCGGCATTACGAAATCCGCGGAGATGCCTCTTCGGTATGTGATCGCAGGAAATACATTTCTTTCAAAAAAATAGCGATCAGCGCGGCGCGCCTGCGTTCCCTTTTCCCGTGACTACTATATTATCGATCAGCCGCGTATTGCCCACATACGCCGCCACGGCAACCAGCGCCCCACTGGAAATATCGGCAACGGGCTCCAGCGTATCTCGATTCACGATCTCGAAATAATCCGGCTTGACTACCGGCTCTTCGGCTATTACCTGTTCGCCGGCTATTTTGAGCCGCGCGGAACCGCTCTCGCCGCGATCAGCCAGCGTCTGTACGCGCATCAGCGCACGGTACAAAACCAGCGCCTGTTTGCGCTGATCAGGATTCAGGTAGGCATTGCGTGAACTCATAGCCAGGCCATCGGCTTCCCGCACGATAGGGCAGACCACGATCCGTACATCGAAGTTCAAGTCGTGCACCATCTTGTTGATGATTGCCACCTGCGCGGCGTCTTTCTGTCCGAAGAAAGCAAAGTCCGGTTGCACGATGTTGAACAGCTTGGCGACCACTGTTGTCACGCCACGAAAATGTCCGGGACGCGAGCGTCCATCCAGCTTTTCGCTCAGGCCTTCAACGTTCACCCACGTGGTTGCGCCCGGCGGATACATTTCGCCTACCGACGGAAGGAAAAGATAGTCGCACTTTTCTGCCGCCAGCATGGCTGAATCCTTTTCCGCGTCGCGGGGATACTTGCTGAAATCCTCCGTCGGCCCAAACTGCAAGGGATTCACAAAGACTGACGCAATCACCACGTCAGCCTGCGCCCGCGCCGTGCGCACCAGTGAGAGATGCCCGTCGTGCAATGCGCCCATGGTAGGCACAAAGCCCACGCGCTTGCCGCTATGGCGCGCCTCTTTGCTTATGGCTGTGACTTCTGCAGCGGAAGTGAGAATGAGCATGGGGGAAGAAGCAATTAGCAAATAGCAATTGGCAACTAGCCAAAGGTGTTAGTTCGCGAACTCGCTCACGCGAACGGTTAAGATTCGACCGCCCAAAAAGCAAATCTGCCAGTGTCGACGAAAATTCTTTCCCTCGACGCACAAGCTAATTGCCAATTGCCAGCTGCTAATTGCTACCTGCTATACGCCTTCATTTCTTTGCGGCGCAGAATCGCTTCCAACTCCACCTTGGTGTCTTTCGGCAAGTGGTAGGACTCCGCGTCGGATGGATAAGCACGTGTCTCAACGTCGGCTTTGAACTGCTCCACGGCATTCGTGAACAGCGCCGCGGCATCGCCGTACCGACGCACAAACTTTGCCGGCTCACGGAACGTCAGGTTCACAATGTCATGGAAGACCAGCACCTGACCGTCGCAATCCGGACCGGCGCCAATGCCAATCGTCGGCGCGCTGACCTCGCGGGTAATCATGGCGGCAACTTCCCGCGGCACGCCTTCCAGAACGATAGAAAACACGCCGGCTTTGTCCAGCGCCACGGCGTCTTTCACCAGCCGCTCAATGCCGGAAAAATCTTTGCCCTGGACTTTATAGCCGCCCATCTTGTGCAGCGACTGCGGCGTCAACCCAATGTGTCCCATCACCGGCACTTCCGCGTCGAGCACGCGCTTCACCAGGCCCACGCGCTGCGCACCGCCTTCCAGCTTTATTGCCTCCGCGCCGGATTCTTTCACAAAGCGCAGGGCATTGTGGACGCCGTCTTTTTCGTCTTCGTGGTAGGCGCCAAACGGCATGTCGGCAATCAACATGGCTGACTTCACCGCGCGCCGCACCGCCCGCGTGTGATGCAGCATTTCTTCCATGGTCACGGGCAGCGTATTGTCATAGCCCAGCACAACCTGCGCCAGTGAGTCGCCCACCAGGATCATGTCAATGCCGGCTTCATCCACCAGCCGCGCCGTGGCGTAGTCATACGCCGTCAGGCAGGTGATGGGCTCATGCCGCTGCTTCTTGTCCTGGATTGTAGTGGTGGTAACTTTCGGCCGGATGGTCTTCTCTTGGGTGCCAGTCGGTTGAGCGCCGTGAGGCTGCCCTCCGTTGAACGAAGTGATGCTCATTTTGCCTCCAGTGCAGTTCGGGAACTCCCGATACCGCCTGTTGTCCACATTTAGGATGCGAACGGGGATATTGTAGTCGCAGGGAAAGTGGGGGTCTAGAGGGAAAAGCAGGGCCTGGAAACCGACCGTTACGCCTCGATTTCTGGCTCTTCAATCACCCAGATGTCCCGATTCCTTCTCCTCTCCGATCCGTGTCATCCGTGTTGATCAGTGGTAGGGTTTGTCTTTCCGATCTTTGGCTGTTCTCCGCGTCTCCGCGCCTCCGCGGTGAGCCTTTGGTTCTCCGATGTCGGCGAATTTCGCCCCCCACCCGGCGTTTTCCCATCTTTTGTTGCAAACAAAGCACTTCTTCCATTCGACCCTTGGGCCACGCTTGGGCCACCCTTGGGCCACCCAAGGGCCACGCTTGGGCCACCCCAGGGTCACCCAAACCCAATCCCAATCAGGCAGAGGGTCGCAACCTGTTCAAGCCGCGCGGCGCAAGAATCGCCGCGCCTCAACCCGTCATCCTGAACGAACGGTGCAACCGGGAGTGAAGGACCCAAACTGGCGTAGCCTACCCTGGCTCGCACCAGTTGCTAATTGCTAGCTGCTTATTTTTCAATGACTTCGTGCATTCCACACCCTTGGGCGCTGCCACACTATAGCTGTTTTCTTCGCCCGAATCAATTGCGAATCAGGACATGTCCATCGACAGATCAGCCGCGCCATGCGACAGGTCGCTGGCACGATGGCTTTTTGACCGCCCGGGCTTGCTTATGGTGCCTCCACGTGCAATGAATTATTACCTGCAAGATTTCAAAAAATTACGAAAACTCAAACTGCCGACGCAGCCTCACCCCGCGGGATGCTAAGGATTGGGCACCCACGGCTGCTGTCGCAGCAGAGATCCAAGCGCCGGAGGCGCGCCGCGAAGTTAGCCCAGCGCGTCAGCGCTGGGTAGGATGTCAGCAAGAAGAGAAGCCCCGTAGGGGCGGCACATAGATGTTCTTTCTACGTCAGAACGGCAGGTGGCCCCCTCACAGCGTTCATTTTCTCCCTCATGAAACCCGAGGTAAGGATGGGGCACGCTGCAAGCGGACCACTCAACCAAAACGGCTTGAATGAGCCAATCATTAGATTGAATGTTGCCGCTAACCATGAGCTGAAGTACGATCTAGACGTGCTTGAACCTGTTCCTGAGCCTCGAACTGTTCTGTTAGGAAAGATGCATAATGAACCTACTCTTCGACAAGAACGCAACAAAGCCAGAACATCCTAAACCTAGTGAGCCAATGCCTAGCGGAAGTAAAGCCTCTGGAAGTAGCCAACCACGCCTCACTAATTATTCATCAAGATGGAAAAAGCAAAGGTTATTACATTAAGTGTACGGTCTTAGCAGAGCATGTTGCCCCGCTTCTGGACACGAATGCGAAGCTGAACCCAAGCGGCGCGGATAGCTTTCGCGCGAACAGAGAGCTTTTGATCGAACACAATACTTTTAAGCGGATGGCGGAAGACGCGACCCTAGGAAGAGAGTTCAATGACATTATTGTTGAATACAACAGGGAATATTCGCCCCAAACGCCGTTGAAAATCTGGGGCGGACAGCACCGAGCAAAAGCTCTCCAACAGGCGTTTGAACAAGCAAACATTTCGCGGCCGCATGGATTCAGGATATTCTTTGATCTCTCTAAAGCACAGCGTACAGAGCTTGCTCTTATCTCGAATACTAATATTAATGTTTCGAACGATCTTTTCGATCGACTTCAGGAGGAGACGACGGTCGGACTGCGGCTCCGCGATTGGTGCCACCGCGTGACGCTTCTTAAGAAGCCAGAGGACTTTCCCGATCAAGGCTCAAATACGGAGAAAATTACGGTTAAACTCGCTCGCACGTTCGTCACGAATTTCTTTGATGGCATGGAAAAAGCAAAAGAGCTGCCAAATACAGAATTAGATAGGCACGTGTATGAGCCATACCTGTGCGAATCTGGTGTCCAACTCGACCCAAAATATGGTGCTAGGGTGACGGAATTAGGCGATTCACTTTGGAGCAACAAGGCTCTGAATGACGCTGGTAAAGCATTCGCTGAGCTTCACAAACAGCAGCAAGAAGCAGTTAAAGAGGGTGCACCGACAAAGATCAAAAACCTAAAAGGCTTTAGGAATAAGGCATTAACGGAATCAGTCCTTTCTTCCTGGGCGTTTGTTGCGGGGCTACTTCAGTTCAATCCAAAGCGCCTAGCTAACCACTACGAGGTGCCCGCTACGACGAAAGGAATCCCCGATCCTCTGAATGCGCGCGAGATGTCCATATTTAGCCATGACTCTGACGATGCAACATACAGGGGGCTTGGTACCAGATCAGCAGTCAAGGACCGTCAACGAATGGCCCAAGTGTTCTTAGCTCGAAGCATGAAGGAGAAATGCCCGATAGACAGAACCTTGATGAACCAAGCGGTCAGCCAAGTGGTGGCTATCAAGTCGTTTCAAAAAGGTACACGTCTTGACGCAGCTATCATTCCGAGCTTTTGTCAGATACGCGGAACGTCTTCACGAGCAAGCATTGACGGCTTCCACGCCCAACGGTGCTATGGCATATCTGATTGGTAGTGTTCTGACATCATGGATTTCGCTTGAGTCTTTTGTAAACAACATGCTCTTGGACTACGCAGCATTGCCACCGAATACATTTTCAATTCACGAGACCGGATTCCTGCAAGAGAAACAAGTCCACTTCAACAAGTCGGGCAGCCACGCCGGAACATTTTCAATCAGCAACAACTCTGAATTTAGAAGAATCGAGGACAAAGTTCTGTTTTTAATTGCCAAATTCGGCGGCGGAAAAATCGACAAGGGTAGTCCACTCTGGCAGAAATTCGAACGGGTAAAAAAGAAGCGCAACTTATTAACTCACTACCGAAAAACAAATGATATCGAGATCACGACTCAAGACTCGCAAGAAGCCATCGAATTGACCAAAGAACTAGTAGGGTTTTTATCCAGAGAGATATGGAGAAGACCCGTCAATTGGTAAAATGGCGGTAGGCCAATCCCTCTCACGACCTAAACAGTCGGCGCGGTCCAGTTAGGCGTTCACTGGCATACCACCAAAAAAAATGAAATCTCCGCCTCACAATCTTAACCACCTGTTTTATAAAATTCGTTTTCTTCAAACCTCGCTGCTGCATCGTTTCCCAAGATCAGCCACACAAAGAAAGACAGGATGCGTCCGTGTTAGCGCACCATGAATTCCTTTGTGGTGGAGGGCCTGCAGAGGGGATTTATAGAATGAAGCAAAAGCCTCAGCCACAATAGATAAAGGAACATACTTACGGGTGCATTTCCCTCGCCTTGCAAGCACCAGCCCCGGCGGGGCGAACGAGCCTAGCCCAGGTGCGGAAGCCCTGGGAAACTGTGCGCCAGAGATATACGAGCCCCGTAGGTGGCGACACACCTTCCTGCGTTGTAAGATTACCCGCCCCGAGGGAGGACAGATGTCCCACAGCTACGCACAAAACCATATCCACCTTGTTTTCAGCACCAAGAATCGCGCGAAGGTATTTGCCCGCGACTTTCTGCCGCGCTTGTGGGCATACACGGCGGCCGTCTGCAAAAATCATGATCTGTTGACGTTTGCCGTCGGCGGCATGGAAGACCACATTCATCTCCTGTTCCGGCTGCCTCCGACAATGCCGCTGGCCAATGCCGTGGCCTTGGTGAAATCCAATTCCTCAAGTTGGATAAAGGAACGAAAAAAGAACTTTGCATGGCAGGAAGGCTACGGGGCATTTAGCGTGAGCTCTTCCAATATCTCGACCGTAGTTAAATACATCGACAATCAGGAAGCGCATCATCGCAAGATCAGCTTTGAAGACGAGTTCATCACTCTATTGAAAAAGCACAAAATACCTTTCGATCCGAAATACGTATTCGGTTAGTGTCGCCGCCTACGGGGCTCGCATTTCTGGGCGCCAACGCAACCCAGGGCTTCCGCGCCTGGGCTAGACTGGTTCGCGCTCTCCGGCGCTGAGGTGTCGAGCACTAGAGCCGTTTTACAGTTGCTGTTACCCTCACGGGGTGGAGCAGGTATTTATGCCTGCGGAATTGCCGTTGAAAAAATGGGCTTTAGCCCCTGAGGTAAAAAATTTCGCGAGATATAGCAATTCGAGAATCGCGTCAGGCGAACGCTTTTGCTTCTCAGATGTGGCTCTCTCCTGTTTGCCATTTGATTTTGCACGATCTTTGGTGCACGTTCTTGAGATCGCGACCTATCCCTCTGCTGGATGGCGCCGGCGCCGCCAATCACCTCCGGCGGCCAGCGCCACCCGCCCGCTATCGTCACCGCTTACCGCTTCAGCGCCGCCCGGATCTTTGCCAGATGATGCCAGCTATGCCGCAACGCGTGGTCTTCAATTACGAACTGCGCCGTCACGGGCGCACCAAAGCTCAAGGAGAATGGCGCTGCCTGATCGAGTTCGGCGTCGGTGAAGCCTCGCACCGCTGCGGCTGCCTCACGACTGTTCTTGCGCAGCAGCTCCAGCGTAGCGGCCTTCGTCGCTGACGCCTGCTCCTGGGCATGTTTGGCATTGATCCCGGCAACGACCTCCCATGTAACGTCCGTAACGGCGTTGCCGCTGGCGACTGCTCGCGCCACGTCAATCTCAATCGGGTACATGGTGGCAACATGGTGCACAATGACGCCGACCGAACGGGTGTCCGTGCCGGAAACCGGTACGTGCCACTCAGCTTCAGAGATGCCTTCAGCAAACGCGGCCAGGCCAGCAGCGCCTTGCTCAATGCGATCAGCCAGAAATTCCGCGCGACGATTAGTAATAGCTTCCTGTTTCTTGATTGCCGATGTCTGTGGCATGTTCAAAATACCTCCCTGCCTCCCCTTGGATAGGGCGCTTACCTCTCGCGATGCAATATTTCCTAAGCGTGCCGGCAGCACGATTCGGGCACGTGACCAGATGCGTGGCTTCTTTTCGCAAATGCCAATTTTCGGTGAAGGGCTTCGGATGTTTGCGCTTAAAAATCTGCTGAGACTCATTACGCTTGAAATATCTATCCGCGATCATCCGCGCAAATCCGCGGTAAGACCTAAACCCCCACCGCGCCTGTCGATCCCAGCGGCAGGAAATACTGCGTCCCCCGGATCGGCTCGCTTACGCGGCGGAGCAGCTCTTGCAGATCAGTATGGCGCTCCACGAAATCAATGTCATTGGTATTCACCACCAGCAGGTCTGACGACGTGTAATGAAAAAAGAAGTGTTCATAGGCCTTGACCACTTCTTCAATGTAGTCGTCGCTGACGGACGTCTCACCGGCAACGTTTTTCTTGCGCAGGCGTTTCTTCAGCACCTCCGGCGACGCCTGGAGATAGATCACCAGGTCCGGCGCGGGCAGCTGTTGGCGGAAAAGCTGGTAATAGCGGTTATAGACTTCCAGTTCAGGATCGCTCAGATTGATGTAAGCGAAGATCTTGTCTTTTTCAAAGATGTAATCCGCCACCACGGTTTTGCGCGATTTTGGCCCCACTTCCAGCGCGTGCAACTGCTCAAACCGCCGGACAAGAAAGGCAAACTGCGCCTGGAAGCCGGCGCCGCGCTCGCCTTCATAAAAAGGCGCGCAGAAAAGGATTGTCTTCCGGCTCGATCACGCGCTGGGCGTTCAGCCGGTCTGCAATGATATTGGCCAGCGTGCTCTTGCCCACGCGGATGGGGCCTTCCACTGCTATATATTGTGGTGGTTCAAAAAGCTTGGCCATGGTTCTCTGATAAATGGTTCTCTGATAAATCGGTCACTGATAATGGTTCACTGATAATGCGTCACAAGTCGGCTGACTTGTTTCGCAGCATATATGGCAAACCGTCCGCTGGCAATGTGCAATCAGTTAACAGTCTGTGGAAAGCCCGCGCGTCCGCCGGATGAAGTAATTGATAGTGAAAGCGTTTGGCCGTGCGACTGCACAATTTTGGAGAAATGAAGAAATTTGGTAATTGGGTAAATTAGTAAGCTGGTAAATGGAACCCGAATTTATCCATTTACCAATTTACTCATTTACCAATTTCCTGATCCATGCTTTGGCCTTATCTCACTCTTGCGTCCGCTGCTGCCGCCAGCTACGCCGGATACGCCACCATGGCGCCCGCGTCGCAGCTTTACGGCCGCACGCTCACGCATGGCAGCGATCCCAATCAGATGGCGCTTACTTTTGACGATGGGCCCAACGATCCGCACACGATGCATTTACTCGATGTGTTGGCGAAGCACGATGCGAAGGCGACGTTCTTTCTCATCGGCAAATATGTGCGCCAGCGTCCGGAAATTGCCCGCGCCATACTCGCCGCCGGACATGAGATTGGCAACCACACAGATAGCCATCCCAACCTGGTTCTGGTTTCCGCTGCGCGGCTGCGCCAGGAACTCGAGAGCTGCAGCAAATCGCTGGAAGATGCTCTGGGAACGAAAACAACGCTTTTTCGCCCACCCTTTGGCGGCCGCCGCCCCAACGTTCTCAGGACTGCCCGCAAGATGGGCCTTAGTCCTATCATGTGGTCGGTCACGGCCTATGACTGGAGCGCCAAGTCGCCCGAGGCGATTGTCAGAAAAGCGGCGCAGCAGATCGACTTCCGCCGCAAACCTCAGGGTGAAGTGATTCTGCTCCATGACGGCGGACATCAGGCCTTTGGCGCAGACCGCAGATTCACCGTCGAAGCGACCCGGCGGCTGTTGGAACGTTACGCCTCCAAGCAATTTGTCGCCATCTCACACCTTAGAGCGGCCCGATCTGTCCCATAGCACTAAAGGACTAGGGTAATTTTCTTATCGGTCGATCTAGTTCTGCTGTTGCGCCGAACCTCGTATAATCGAGTCCGTGCGCCGCTTACTCTGCTCTCTCGTCGTCGCGAGTTTCGCCCTCAGTTTGCACGCTTCGGTTCCAGCGCTGAACAGCTCTGCCCTGCCGAACCGTCCCAGGGATGCACAATTTGAAAGCACCACCCAAGGCCGCGCGGCGCTCACTCTCACCGCCGCCCCGGCTGACGTTTCGTTTTACGACGAGTTTTATCCCTCGCCTTCAGTCCGCCAGGAGCAGCCCAAGACAAGCCTGCTGCACTGGTTTGGCAGCCTGATCAAAAAAGCCGTCAGAAGGTAAACTTCACTCCGAACTGCGCGGCAAAAGGCATGCCCACGGTTGTGCCCGGTCCAAAGAAATCTCCCAGCGCGCCTCCCGGCTTTTTCAATTGATTCAAGACTCGTGATCGGCTGCATTGACGAGCAATCGGCATTCAGGCACAGATGCGTAACGTTGCCTGCATCAACTTCTCCGGCTGGCACCGGCAGGGCGGCAATATCGCCCACAAAGTTGTTGCCGGGATTGGTACGGTTTAGCAGGTTGAAGAACTCCACGAATGGCCGGAGTGAAACGTGTTCGCCAAATTTGAAGTTGCGACTCACGCGCATATCGATCTGGGCGAAAGGCGTACCGCGAAATTGATCAAGGGTAGTTTGCTGGCCATTCACCACAGCACGATCATTTGCCACTCCGTCGCCATTAATGTCCACGCCGGTTCCCAGCGTGAACGGGCGTCCACTTTCAAACTGTGAGAGCGTGCTCACTTCAAACGCTCCCGGCAAATGCAGGGTGCCCGCAATCACAAAGCGGTGCCGCACGTCCTCTCCTGAAGGCCCATGATCACCCGGACCAAATGGATTGGTCACGCTGGTCACGCCGTTTACGTAGTCGAACAACTCACCCACATTGGCGCCCCACGTGGTTGCATTGGCCAGTGTGTAGTGGGCGGTCAAATCCAGCCGTCGAGAAGAATGGCTGATGGCAAAAGACACACCGTCATAAGCGGAGCGATTATCGGTGCGAAACACTGAGACATTTGGCGCGGTGGCAGGCAGTGTCGCATTGGGCGCCAGAATTGGATCCTGCGCAACGTACTCATACCGCCGGTATTGATGTACACCCTGCTGGTGTTCGTAATTTATATTCAGCCGCCACGCCTTGGTGATGGCATGCTCCAGGCCGGCGCTCGCCTGTAGCGCGTAAGGTGAGTGGTAGTTGGGGTCGATCAGTGCTCCCTGTTCTCCGGGGCCAAGCAAGGTCAGAAACACCGGGCGTGACGGCTCGAAACGCGTCCACCCAGCCGTTTTGCGCCAGATCGTTGAAGTACAGGCCAACTCCCGCCCGAATTACGGTATTACCTTTGCTTCCAGGCGAGTATGCAAAACCCAGTCGCGGCGCAAACGCTTTGCGGTAATCATGCGGCACCCCTTGCGGTAACCCGAAAGCGGTTGGAAGATTGAGCGCTGCCACCGTTTGCACCGCCGGATTGTCGCGCTGGTCCCCGCCATTGGAGTTAAAGAGCCCAAACGTCGTGTCATAGCGCAGGCCGTAATTTACCGTGAAGTTCGAGCGGATGCGCCACGAATCCTGCGCGTAAAAGCCCAGCCGCCGCACGCTCTGGGCAAAGCGGCCATTGCCTCCGAAAACGGTCTGGTTGGCCGGGTCATTCAAATCTGCTGTCAACGCGCCTGGGTTGGCGACATAGAAACTAGGATCATTGGGCAGCGTGAATAGCGTTTCCGGATTATCGGTGAACCTGCCGCTCAGCACCGGTTCATGAATAAAATTGATTCCAAACCGCGGCGCGTGCGATCCCTTGGCATGCGAAACGTCATACCGGAACTGATATTTCTGCTGGTCGCGATTGATGGGAAAAGCGGTAATTCCCGTGACGAATTGATTGTCGCCAAAAGTTTCAAACCCTGATGTTGTAAGCACGGTCGAACTGAAGGGGAAAGCCAGGCCAAAGCCGAGATCTGAGTTGCGTACTTTCACATGGTGAAAATCGCTCGCCTGAAAAACAAAGTTTCCAATCCATTCCGGCGTAAATTCCATCTGGTTGCTGAGCAGCAGGCTGTAATAGTGTGAGGTGGTTTGAAAGCCGGTGGAAGGCAGCGCGCCTTCATGGACCAGGTCGTTCTTGGTGTCGTTCAGATCGAACGCACCGCGCAGGAACCAGTGAGAACGGTCAGACTGGTTGAAGTCCAGCCGTGTAGAGAAGATCGAATCATGGAAGGGAGTGCTGACGGAAGTCGGCACCGGAATGGACGTAACACCAGGAATCTGGCCCGATGACGCCAGTTGGGCCAAAGCATTGAATTCATCCAGGCTTTGCGCGCTATAGCCGACGCTGGCGTCTTCATTTACATATTCGAACGATGAAAAGATCCATAGTTTGTCCTTCACCAGCGGACCGCCGATTGTGCCCACTGCATTCTGTCGTGAGAAAGGCTGCTTGGGATTGGGCTCAGGATTATCCAGTTCGTTCCGGGCATTCAGGCTCTCATTGCGAAAGTATCCCGCCACCGATCCGTGCCAGTCATTGGTGCCTCGCCGCGTGCTGAGAATAATTGATCCGCCGTTCGTGCGTGATGTGTCGGCGTCAAATTGGGCCGTGCGTACCGTAAACTCCTGCATGGCGTCCACAGAATAATTCTGCAGAAAGCCCGCCAATGAAGTCGTCATTGTTGTCGCCTCCGTCCACGGAGAGGTCAACATTCAGTCCGGAACTGCCGCCAAAAGAGACCGCTGTAATACGCGCCTTGGTTGGATCAGAAGGCTCAACCGGTTCGGTCATCGGCGCCAGATAGGCGATGTTGGCGAAGCTGCGATGCGCCAGCGGGATTTCGTCAAGATCGCGCAGGCCAATGATGGTTTTCACCACACTATTGGACGTTTCGATCGGTTGTGCGCTCAATGACCCGCCAATTCCTTCCACCTTCACCGACTGCTGCACCTCGGCAGGCTGCAGTTTGATGTTCATGGAGGGCGTTGAGGTTACGGCGACCCTGACTTGACCGGTCTGCGACGCAAAGCCGGTGGCATCAACTTTTACGTCATACTCGCCCGGTGGAAGTGACTCAACGCTGAATTCTCCCAGCTTGCCGGTCTTCACTGTTCTGCTCAGGGAATAGTGCTTGGCCGAAACGGTCACGGTGGCCGCAATAATCCGTGCTCCCGTGGCGTCTGACACCGTTCCAAGCAGCGCGCCTTCGGGACTTTGGGCGTGAGCACAAATGCAAACTGTGAAAAGCAGACCAAGACAAGTTGAGACAATTTTCATCAAGGGAGATGCTCCTGAAAATTGAGGCGATGCTCGTGGACTACGTACCAAATGTTTCCTGGTACGCCTAAGCCGCTTGGAGTCTACTATTTCCGCATACTTTACTACCCGTTCTAGTATGTGAGTTCAGGAATCCCACTTTTTGAATGGGAAATAGCCCGAGAGAAATACGCGAAGAATTGGTGGCGTAATGCAAGACTCGCCAATTTTAGTAAAATTCTGATTATGTTCCAGTTCATGCGTGTGACCGTTTGGGCAGCCTTAATCGCGTGGTCGGCAGGCTCATTTGCCGCTGATGCCTCCCTGCTCAAACCGCCTCCCGGAGCCAAGGTCGCAATCGTGATGTTTGAGGACCTGCAGTGTCCGGATTGCTCTCAGGCCTACTCCATGGTTTGGGAAGCCGCTGCCACCCATAAAGTACCCGTGTTGCTGCGCGATTTTCCCTTGCCTATGCATAACTGGGCTTTTGATGCCGCAGTGTGGGCCCGGTATTTCGACAAGACGTCAATCGATCTGGGAAACGAGTTTCGCAAATTCATTTATGCCAACCAGATACAGATCACCAGGGACAATCTGCAGCAGTCGGTACAGAAATTCGCCGGCGAGAATAAGATAGCCGTTCCTGCCGCGAAAGACCCTGACGGAAAACTCGCAGAATTGGTCCGCGCAGATTATTCTCTCGGACAGCGCATTGGAGTGGAACATACGCCCACGATCTGGGTTGTAGGGAATAATGGAGTCTCTCAGCCTTTCGTGGAAGAAATGAGAGACCGGGACAAACTGGGCCAGACGATCGAAGATATGCTCACAAAGTCGCAGCCGGCTGTTCCCGCGAAAGGCAATTCAGGCCCGAAGGGCACGGTTCAGAAGAAAACTACAGTCAAGACCCCTAAGAAGGCAGGATGACAAGGAATGAATAAACTGGCAAAACGTTTCGTTTACATCGCCGCGTGGCTCGCCATTGCGCTTTCTCCGGCTGTTTCCCGTGCCGCAGACGGCTCGTCGCTCAAGCCGCCGCCGGGCGCCCGCGTCGCCATTGTGGTGTTTGAGGACCTGGAGTGTCCCGATTGCGCCCGCGCCTATCCCGTGATCTGGGATGCGGCCAAAAAACACAACATTCCCGTAGTGTTGCACGACTTTCCTCTGCAGATGCACCCCTGGTCTTTCGATGCAGCGGTTTTTGCCCGCTACTTTGACAGCAAGTCTGAGAAGCTGGGCGATGATTTTCGCGGTTTCATCTTTCAAAATCAGCCGCAAATTGATAAGCAGAACCTGCGCCAGTGGGCAGACAAGTTTGCCAGCGCAAATAACTCCCCCATCCCGTTCGTTCTGGATCCGGATGGACAGTTCAAAACCAAGATCCTGGCCGACCGCCAGATGGGAACGCAAATTGGCCTGCAACACACGCCAACAATTTTTGTTGTCGGCAACGGGGGCGCTGCAACTCCCGCCGTTGAGGTTGAGGATCGTACCAAATTAGACCAGATCATTGAGGACATGCTGCAGAAAGCGCCCGCAGTTCCTGCGGCCAAAAAACCGGCTGCAAAGAAAGCGCCAGCCAAAAAGACTGCCAAGAAATAGATCGCCGCTCTCTCGAATTAAAATAATAACGCCCTCTCTCACGAGGGCGTTTTTTTAATTGTCGTATCGTGCTGCTCTCTTATTTGACCTTTCCCAATTCGACCACCAATTCTTCGTAGTCAGGCTCCTGACCCAGTTCATAGGTCTTGGAAAATACGATCTTCCCCTGTTTGTCCACGATGAAGATGGCCCTGTCATTAATTCCGGGTAGCGGTTCTCCCAGGCGCAGGATGCCAAACTGCTGGGCCACCCCGGCATGAGGCCAATAGTCGCTCAAAAGTGGATATTCCAGCCAGCCAATGGATTTTTCCTGCCATGCGAGGTGACTGTAAATTGAATCCGGGCTGATGCCCACGACCTGGGCATCGTGTTCGGCGAACTTAGGCAGATACCTGCCGTACGCCGACATTTCATTGGTTCAAGTCGGACTCCAGTCCAACGGGTAAAACGCGAGAATCACGTTCTTTTTGCCTCGAAGGTCACTGAGCTTAAACTTGTGTCTTTGTTTTCCCGTCACTCCGGGAAGCTCAACCTCCGGGGCCATCTCCCCAGCTTTCAAAGCCGCCATTCATTCCCTCCACGTAATCTTTGACCGGCTCTTATCCTCTGCAAGAGCCGGCCTCTACCGCCAAACCATTAATTTTATCGTGGTCAAATAATTTAAGACAGGGTAGCTTAAAGAAAACAGCGAGCGCATGCCCGGCATCGAATCCCGTTGTCCCCTTTTGGTATCCGAAGTTGAAGGATGCCTACCGGCGAAAGCAGCGCGTCCTCTAGGAGTGAAAATGCTGGGTTTGAGTACTTACAATTACGGGCACTTTTCCCGCGAGCTCTTTCACGATCTGGCCCGCACCTCGTTTTCCGGTCCCGGGCCGGGTGAGCGCGCGCCTGATTTCAAGGCCACTGACCCTTGATGGCGAGACCATTCGTTTAAGTGAGTACATTGGCCAGAAGAATGTCCTGCTGGTTTTTGGCTCGGCCACTTGTCCCATGACCGCAGCCTCGATCGGCCAGATCAATGAGCTTTATGACCGTTTACGCGGTGACGAAATTGAGTTCCTCTTTATTTATGTCCGCGAAGCGCACCCCGGCGAAATCATCCCGGCGCACAGCTCCATGCGCGAAAAAATTGAGGCTGCCCGTCTTCTGCGTGATGAAGAAGACATGCAGATGCCGATTCTCGTGGATGATTTGAAAGGTTCCATCCATCGCAAGTACTCCAAACTGCCCAATCCGGCTTTCCTGATCGATAAAGCCGGCCGCGTCGCTTTCCTTTCACTCTGGTCCAAACCGGCAGGCCTCGAGCAGGCCATTCGGGAGCTCCTGGAAACCCAGGAAGAACGCGGAGTGGATCATGCAGTGGTGAATGGCGGTCAGGACCTTGATATGCCCATGCCTTACAGCTCGCTTTACGCCTATCGCGCCCTGGAGCGCGGCGGAAAAGGATCACTGAATGATTTTCGCCAGGCGCTGGGACTACCCGCGCGCATCGCCATGACTGCTTCGCATGTGGCGCGACCATTGCTCGACAATCCCGGTCGCGTCATGTCCATTGCCGCTCTCACCGCCGCGGTTCTGGCTGGCGGCTTGTATGCGGGCTTTGAGCTCCGTAAACGGCGTCTGGGCACGCCACCGAATCCTTATCGCGCATACGAACGAGATAAAGTGCGTGATACCGAAACCGGCACGGATTACGGGGCGGTGGGAATTTGATTTTTTGTATATCCCGAACGCAGTGAGGGAGCCCTACAGTCACCTTGTTGCCTGGCGTTAGCACAAGATGAACCAGAAGTCCGGCTCCCGACTCCAGCCCATTTATGTCATCGCTCCAAAAGGGTTCCCTCGCCTGAGGCTCGGGATTTCAGAAAAATCTATTTCGGAAGCCCGTCTGGCAGATCGCCCAGCGGTCCATCGAGTTCACGATAAGCCCGCCTGACGAAGACATCCAGAAAGTAATCTTTGAATGTACCGGCCGTTTCGGAATCCTTGATTCCTATCTTCGCAGCCAATTCAGCGTTCTGTTTTTCCACTGCCTCCGCGGTCTGCTCCGCGGACATGCCCTTAGCTTTGTCGTCTTTCACTTGCTGCAACGCTTCCTGGAACAGCGCAACATTACCGCGGAGAAAATCTGCGTTCGTTTCAGCGTCGCCATGGCCAGGGATGATCACGCTGGTGCCAAGCGTCACAAACTTTTCCAGAGTCTTCAGCCACTCCGCCGGATACGTGCCACCGATGGCAAATGGATACGGACTCAACAGTATGTCGCCCGTCACCAGAACTTTCTCTTTCGGTAGATAGAGGTAGGTATCACCGGTGGTGATTGCCTGAGCGTGCAGCACCTGAATCTCGCGCCCTCCCATCAGTATCGTCATCGAATCAGAAAACGTCACGTTGGGAAAGGTCTTGTGCAATGCCAGCTTCTGCGCCAGGAAGTTGCGATCAACTGCCAGCCGTTCTTCCGCCGCCTTGATCCGCTCGGGAGGCGCATTCTTTGCCTTGGCAGCGGCAATCTGCTTTTCAAATCCATCCAGAAATTGCGGCAGCTCTTCTTTCAGCCCTTTATCGTTCCAGCGCGGCTCAACCGTCAGCATGAGTTCGCGCGTCTTTGCGTGGGTAATGATCTGCAGCCCGGGAAATGCTGCCTGATACGTTTGATTGCCGCCCCAATGGTCCCAGTGCCAGTGCGAGTTCACCAGGTAGCGTACCGGCTTGTCCGTAAGTTTGCGGATTTCCGCGAGCACGGTCGCCGCCGTTTCGGGAGTCCCATTGGAATCAAATACCAGCACGCCGTCATCGGAAACGATTGCGACCGAATTTCCGCTCAGGCCAACGTCTGCGTAAGGCGTGGTGGTGAAGAGATACACGCCTTCGGCAACTTTTTGGCCGGTAACTTTGCCGTAGTCCTTGGCAAGGCCATAACTCAGTGACCCAAGACACAGGAGAATCAGAGAGAAGATTCTGAAGACAATTCGGTTCAATGACTCTCCTTCTATCGCGATGTCGTAGTAGACGGTTTGCAGGAGACTTGGTGAGCGCACCCCAGTTCGTGGTTGGGACGGATCGACTGTATTGCTGTCGTTGTCGCCCTGTTGCGTATGCAATTCGAAGATTTTCAGATCACTGAGAGTACAAAGCACTTCAAATAAAATGTCTCCGGAACTCCCAGCAGGATTGGATGGTCTTTGGCTTGAGTGCGTTTTTCCAGGACTCTGACCGAACGGTGGGCGTCCTGCGCAGCTTCATTCAGCACGTCGAAAAAGTCCTGCTCGCTCACCGCGAATGAACAGGAACATGTAACCAGCACACCACCGGGGCGAAGCATCTTGAGTGCCCGCAGGTTCAGTTCTTTGTAGCCTCGCATGGCAGATTCCAGATGCTTCTTTGACTTGGCGAACGCAGGTGGATCAAGCACGATCGTGTCGTACTGCTTGCCGGCAGAAGCGTAATCCCGCAGCAGATCAAAGGCATTTCCTTCAATCCATTCAATCTCAGTCTTGTTCTTGGCTGCGTTCAGCTTTTCGTTCTGCTCCGCTATCTCCAGGACCTCGTGGGAGATATCAACTGCGGTCACGTTTTTGCAGACTCGGGCCAGATGCAGCGCAAACCCGCCCTGGTAGGTGCATATATCGAGAGCCTCGCCCGTTGCGTACTGCGCCGCAGCGGCGTAATTTTCGCGTTGATCCAGGAACGCTCCAGTCTTCTGGCCGCCCAGAGCGTCGTAATGAAACTTGACGCCGTTCATGGCGAAGATAGTGCTGCTATTGCTGCCATGAACCAGTCCTGATTCCATCTCCGGCAACTGTTCCAGTTCTCGAATGCGCGCATCGGCGCGTTCCACGATGTTTTCGGCCCCCGCCGCCTTCAGGCCGTCGATGATGACCTGCTTTCGGTCAGGTGCGGCCCATGCCTGCGTGAGCACCTGAACAGTGAAAACATCGTTATAGCGGTCAATAATCAGGCCCGGCAGGCGATCTGCTTCGCTAAAGACGAGCCGATATGCGTCGGAATCCTGAACAATCTTGCTTCGGTACGAAACAGCCTCCGCCACGCGCTGCCGAACCAGTTGGAGCAATTCATCTTCGGACCGTAGAGCGTCACGCCCCAATAGCCTCAGCTTGATCTGGGACGAAGAGCTGTAAATCGCTGATCCCAGAATTTTGTCTTTGGGACCGATTACATGAACCATTGCGCCCGGTTGAGCGCCTGCATCGTTGAGCACGTCTGACGCGTAAACCCATATATGGCCGTCGCGCAGCCGTTTCGCTGCCCGGTCATTCACAATCACTTTTCGAGGAGAACTATTTGCCATCAGGCAATCAGCATATAGGAAGGAAAGTTATTGGGTAGGAGTGGTTTCCGATTGAGGTTCAGTCTGGGTCTCAGTCTCAGCTTCAGCCGCCCGCGCTTTTGACTTCTTTTTTACTGGCTCCGGTGGTGTCGCTTCGCTGGCTGGATCAAAGTACAGAATTCGCCCGCAGGAGTTGCAGGTGATGATCTGCTCATTCGTTCTGATTTCCTGCCAGATCTGGGGACGAACCATCACAAAGCAGGCCATACATTTCTGGTCGCGGGCCTCGGCCAGGGCCGATTTGCGCTGTCGCATCACCCGGTCATAGTGAGCTAATGCGCTGTAATCCACGCCGGATCGCAGTTCCTCGCGCTTTCCCGTGAGGCCTGCCAGAAGCTTTTCGTCTTCAGCGGTGCGAACCCGCGCCTCGGCTTTCTCTTTCTCAACGTCGGCTGCCTCGGTCTTCAACTCGGCTTCGGCGACTTTCAGGGCTTTTTCTTCATTTTCCAGCCCGATCATCAGTTCCAGTATCTTGTCCTCGCAGCCGCTGATCTGCTTTTCCGCGAATTCCACCTCATGGAGCAGGGCGCGGTATTCGTCATTGGTTTTGACGCTGGATTGCTGGCTGCGATACTTGGCAATCTTTTCCTGAAAGCCTTTGATATCAGCCTCATTCTGGCGGCGGCTGGCTTCATTGCCCTTGACCCGGGCTTTGGCCTGCTCCACGGCTGCCTTGTGCTCGGCCAGCTTTTCTTCGATGGCGGCCACCCGCCTGGGCAGGCTGGCGACTTCTTCGGTCAGCCGGAGGGCTTCCCGGTCAATCTTCTCTAGCTCGGTAAGTCTTTGCAGGTCTGCATTCATGGGGAAGGGCTAGACCCAATTCTAACATGCGATATTGGCCGTTCGGCACCAGTTTTGCGCCTTTAACTAGGTTTTTCTACTGATTGCCGCGCTGCAATGTCATGCTTAGACTCAATTCATATGATCGTAGAAATCACCAGACTGCTGTTGGGCGTGGCCATTGCTGTCTTTCATCGCCCTCTGGCAAGCATGATCATGCAGCAGGAACGCGTGCTCGATGGATTCTTCCGCAGCCGCGGCGTCGAACTGCCCGCGCCTCCCAGTGACTCGACCGCCCAGAACCTCTACTTCATCATCGGAATTTTCATTGCACTGATTGAATCCGGGCGGATCTGGCTCTCAATGAGCTAAGCCTGAACCGGGTGTGAGTCTGACGCTCTAATTCTTTTCAGTCCCTGGGCATTGGCGGAGTGGGGTCAACCTTCGCTTTGAAGAAGAACCGCGCAATCACCAGCAAGACAATAGCGCCCCAGCCCAGATATTGAGCCATGGCATGCTTGTGAGGATCTGCAGACGACCTTAGCATGAAGCCTGCCACGCCCATCGCAATCGCAATTAACAAAAGAATCCAGTAGCCTGCAGGTCTGTTTCCCATAGGTCCTTTCTACGCGCCAGATTCCGGAAAGTTACGCTGCAAATCTCAAGAGATCAATGTGTCCACAGAAAAACTGGGCCCCCATATTGTGGGCCCAGCCTTCCAAATCTGAGACTACTTTTTGTTGCTGGTTGTTGAATGACCCGCCGGTACGCCTTCTGTCGGCTGGTTATGGTAGTTAGGAAACGCCGGATGCTTGGCCACCGGCAGCGGATTCTTCTTAAGTGAATCCATCACCAGCGTCACTGCCTTTTCCAGCTGCGGATCATGCCCGCTGGCCCAGTCTTTTGGCGTCAGCTCAACTTCGTAGTCGGGCGCAACGCCGTGATTCTCCACATCCCACTCGCCAGTGCGATTGTAAAAAGCCACGCGCGGCGCCGTGACTCCTCCGCCATCCATAAGCGCGGGATAATCATAAATTCCCACCAGGCCGCCCCACGTTCTAGTACCGACGAGCGGTCCCAACTTGGCATCGCGGAAATACCACGGCAGCGCGTCGCCTCCTGAGCCGGCATACATGTTGATGATCATGGCTTTCGGTCCGAAGATCGCACCCACGGGCGTGGTGAAATCCTGGCCTTCACGCGTCTTCCAGTAATTCTGCAATGGCCGCCGCAGGTAATCGATTACGTAATCCGCGGCTGAGCCGCCGCCGTTGAAGCGTTCGTCAATTACCGCGCCTTCGCGTCCGACCTGGGCAAAAAAGTAACGATTGAATGATGTGTAGCCGCCAAAGCCGGTGTCAGGCAGATAGACATAAGCCAGCCGTCCACCGCTGAGCTTATCGACTTTGTGGAGATTGCCCTCAATCCACGCACGATTGCGTAACGAGGCCTCGGTTTCAATCGGCACCACGGTCACAGTGCGCGCGCCTTTGCCGTCCGCTGCAGTGCCAACTTTAAGCACGGTAGCTTTATCTGCGGTGCCCTCAAAGAGCTCAAAGATCTCGTCTGTCCCGCGCAGCTCGCGACCATTCACTGCCAGCAGGTATTCGCCTTCCTGGACGTTTACTCCTGGTTGCGTCAATGGCGCGCGCAACTGCGGGTTCCAGTTTTCACCCTGATAGATTTTGGAGAAACGGTAGCGGCCATTCTCAACTGTGTATTCCGCGCCCAACAAACCCACCTTGCCTTGTTCCGATGGCGGATCGGGCGGCGTTCGGATATACATGTGTCCCACAGTAAGTTCGCCCAGCATTTCTGCCAGAAGGTAGCTGAAGTCAATGCGGCTGCCCACGTTTTCCAGATATGGCTCGTACTGTTTCTTCGTCGCTGGCAGATTCAAGCCGTGGAGGTTGGGATCGTAAAAAAAGTCGCGCTCAATTCGCCAGACTTCGTTGTATTCCTGTTTCCACTCCGCTCTGGGATCAACGCGGACCTCCATTTTCGTCAAAGCCAGCGGCGTCTCCGGCTTGGCTGCCGCCGGACCGCCTTCACCACGCGCTGGAGCCGTAGCCGAACTGATGAACCACTTTTTGTTGTCCCGCCGGCCTTTGCTGTAAAGCATCTTTTTGCCGTCGAATGAGACGGTAAAGTCATTCGCGCCTTCCATCAGCTTTTCCGGCTTGCGCGACGTGAGATCAAAACGCCATAGCGTGTTCTGCTGGTCTGGACCGGGACGCGCGGAATCTTCAATCAGGAAGATTGTGCCGGCCTTGCCAGCCACCAGCTTGCTGTAATCTCGCGGCGGAATCGGCATCGCCACAATACGCTGGCTGATGTTCTCCGGCATCAATCCGCACCACAACGCCTTCACTCTTTACTGACTTCGCAGCCTTGGCATCCTGCGCTTTGGCTTTCTCCTCAGTATTCGCCGGTTCCTGGTCCGTCTTGTCTTCGGCCTTGGAAGACTTGTCCGCATCCTGCTTAGTGTCGTCTGTGGCTGATTTCTCCTCGTCACTTTCCGGCGCCAAGGGCGAAGGCTGGTCTTTGCGCAGGACCATCAGATATGCGCTGCGAGTGATGGGCCGATTAATGCTCGATAGATCGAGCCAGCCGGTCGTCGGACCAACGTCGGTGCTCGCGGTAAAGAACAAATACTGTCCCTTCTGGTCGAAGGCGGGAAAACGCGCATCGCTCAGGCCATCCGTTAATTGCAGGCTCTTTGCTTGTTCGAGCGAATACGCAAAGATGGCATGCATGTGGCTCGGAAGGGTCTTGGAGTAAGCAATCCAGCGGCTGTCTGGCGACCAGACAGGATCGAGCGTGCGCTGGGGAGCGTCGTATGTATCGGTGTCAATTTTTACCGGTGTGCCCTTCGCCAGATCGATGTACCAGATGTTGAGCCGCTTATCGCTGAAAACGATTTTCTTGCTGTCCGGCGACCACATTGGCTGGTAATAAAAAGAAGCCGGTGCTCCCAGTGAAATCTTTTTTGCTTCGCCCATGCCGTCGGGATTTTTCAGGAAAAGCTGATATTCGCCGGATTCATCAGAGAAGTACGCTACCCACTTGCCATCGGGAGACCAGGAAGGATCGCGCTCCATGGTTCCCGGCGTATTGGTCAGATTGCGGATATCACCCTTCTCCGCCGGAGCCGCAAGGATTTCACCGTGGGCTTCAAACACCGCGCGCGCGCCACTAGGAGAAAGCGTGGCCGAGGCAATTTCGCTCTCAACTTTCTTGAAGTGCGGGCGGACATTGGGCAGATCGGCGGCCACCGTAACTGCCACTGGTTTGGATTTACCGTTGGCCGTATCGAAAAGGTTCAACGAACCAAACTGCTCATAGACAATCGCACCGGGACCCGCGGAAGCCGACTTGATATCAGCGCCGTTGCTAGGTAGCGCCTGCTCGACTTTCTTGTCTTTCGTGTCATAAGAGAACAGCGTGAACGGGCCGTTGCGATCGGAGAGGAAGTAAACTTTTCCGCCTACCCACATTGGATTGCCGTCATTTGAAGTCTCGCGCGGCACCTGGTCAAGGCCGAGATCAGTCAGATTCGCGATCCATACGCGTGATGCCTTGCCGCCGCGATAGCGCTTCCAGCCAATGGCGGAAAGCCTGCGGTTGTTGTCCACGGGAACGTACGCTATGTGCTTGCCGTCTGGAGAGAATGCGCCGGACTCAGCGGTTGGCAGCGGCAGTTCGTGCGGCAAGCCGCCCTCAAGCGAAACCGTGAACAGCCGGTTGAAGCGTGAATAGCTATTGCGAGTGGAGCGGAACAGAACGGACTTTCCGTCTGGCGCCCAGCCCACCACTTCGTCAACTGCCGGATGGTGCGTGAGCCTGCGCGGAACTCCGCCTGAGCTTGGCATTACGTAAACGTCAACGTTGCCGTCGTAGTCGCCGGAGAAGGCGATCATGCTGCCGTCGGGCGAGAAGACCGGATCGCTCTTCGTTCCGTCGCCGCTGGTCAGCAGCCGTGCTTCGCCGCCATCGCGCGCCACCAGCCACAGGTCACCCGCGTAGGCAAAAGCTATGTGCGTTTTGGATAGCGTGGGCTTCTGCATGAGCAACGGACCCGAGGCGTGAGCGCTCAAAGCACAAACGAAAACAGTAACAATCAGGAATAGACGGCAAACAAGCTTCTTCATAGACACCAACCGGAAGTGGAATATCGTTCGACGAGGCAGCTTAGGTTAGCAGCAATTCTGGGCAAGAAACAAGGCAACAAAATCTTTGAAACACAGAGGAACAGAGGTAACGGAGGACAGCAGAAGACAATCGCAGGACAATTCTTTCCCGTTCCTGCCGCTTACTTCCTTCTTTTGCGTTTCAAAGTCTTGCTTTTCTTTATTCGCAACCTTTTTTGTGGGAGTGATTGCACTTTGGCAAGCTCCAGCAACACCGCTACATGCGCAATTGCGGCATTGTCCGTGCCCATGCCTTCGGGCGTCTTGGCCTTGATACCGACCTGGTTCGGCTTTACGCCCAGCAGCTCGGCGACACGAGCCTGAATTTTCTTGGCGTGCGGAACGATCTTGGGTTCGGCAAGAATCAATGTTGAATCGACGTTACTGATTTTGTATCCGGCAAGGCGAACCTGCTTCAGCGCTTCCTCAAGAAAGATGACAGAGTTGGCGCCCTTCCATTTGGGATCGGTGGGTGGAAAGTAGCTCCCGATATCGCCCGCCGCCACCGCTCCCAAGAGCGCGTCAGTAATAGCGTGCAAAAGAACGTCGCCATCAGAGTGGCCGGCGAGGCCTTTGTCATGCGGCAGCTCTACGCCGCCGATCTTCAGCGGGACGCCTTTTTGGAACTCATGCGAATCCCAACCGTAACCGATACGCATTAAGAAACCTCACCACGGATCAACACAGATGGCACGGATTTCCACTGACTCACATGGCACCTCCAACGCGATGAACTTTGACTTGTTTGCGATCATTATCAAATAGTAAGCGCCGAACTTGTGCTTTGGGTCCGAAGTTGAGGATCAACCCGACTTCGAGAGCCGTTGCCCTCAGGTAATTGAGGAGTTGAGCCTCATGGGCAATGATGATGGTTTCAGCAGTTTTTAGTTCGAGAAGAATGCAGTCATTTATAACCAAGTCCGCGCGGAAGTCACCTACGTTTATACCTCGAAAAAATACTGGCACGGCCACTTCAGCTTCGACCTTGAGGTTTTTTTCGCGAAGGGCCAGTTGAAGAGACTTACGATACACCGATTCAAGGAAACCAAACCCAAGTTCGTTATACACATCAAAAAATACACCAATGATCGTTTCAGTTAGCTCCGAATGTTTCAATTGAGAACCGCTTTCTGAGTTGATCCGTGGCATCCGTGTTTATCCGTGGTAAGGTTTTTGCTAGTGTTCCCGAGCACTCAGTCCAATCAAATACTCTGCCAGCTCCATGTCCGCCGGCGTGGTGATCTTGATATTTCTTGCTGACCCCATGACCACCCAGACGCTTTCGCCCAGGCGTTCCACCAGTGACGCTTCATCGGTGCCGCTAAAGCCATCGGCGGCTGCGCTGTCAAAGGCGCGCTTGATCAACTCATAACGGAAGCCCTGTGGCGTCTGTGCCTGCACAATGCGTTCGCGCGGAATTGTCGAAGTGATGATCGCGCCTTCCGCTGCGCGTTCTACCTGCTTGATGGTATCGACCGCCGGCAGCCCGGCGATGGCTGCGCCGTGTCGTTCCACTTCCCGGATTACGTTCGCAATAATTTCATCATCGACAAACGGCCGAACCGCGTCATGTACCAGCACAATGTCGTCCGGAGCAGCTTTTAGCTGGGAAAGCGCGTTGGCTACCGACTCCTGACGGTGTTCTCCTCCGGCCACCACAATCACCTTGTCCGCCAGCTTTTCTTTTTCCAGTTGCCGGGTGAAGCGTTCCATCTCATTCTTGCGTAGCGCTACCACAATCTGGCTTATCTGCTGATTGCGGGCAAAGACGCGCAGCGTGTGAATAACGATGGGCGTCCCACTGATCTCAAAAAATTGTTTGGACGGAGCGCCTTTTTTGCCAGCCGACGCCATGCGTGTGCCCAGGCCGGCTGCGGGAATTATGACTATGACCTTCATCGGGGAGAAAAGTATAGCAACTTTATCTGTTGCCGGTCGTTGGGCGGAACAGCTGCAACTTGTTGGTCTAAGCTGCGGACCTCGATTTGGTGCTTGGCGGATCCGCACTCTCTCCGGGAAGCACTTCGCGTAATGCCCATTCAATCCGGCGGGTACCTTCCTGAATAATTCGCACTTGCTCCGTCTGTTCCTTTAAATACGGCGAATACATGATCGGCTGGAGTGCATTGCGGACGTGATGGTTCATTTCAGAAATTACGCGCATCTTTTCAAGAAAGAGCTTGTGCTGGTGGCGTTCATAGGCGAATACCAAAACTCCCGAAAGAATGCCGATCAGCAGGTCATCCACCACCGCAGTCACGCCGCTCACGCCCCAGTTGTCCAACAACGTCCTTAGAGCAACCCCGAGAAGAAAGATTCCAGAGCCCAAGCCAAAACTGTAAACGGCCCGGCGCGTGAGAGTGACAGGTTTCCTGTACATAAGGCACCAATTATTTCACAATGGTGCAACGTGGTTCTAAGGTCGAGATGCTGGAAAAAGTCCTCAAATATATCCGCGAGCAGCAACTGCTCCGGCCGGGAGAGCGCGTCGCTGTCGCGTGTTCCGGCGGCGCTGACTCGGTTGCGCTTCTCCACATTCTGGCGGAGCTGCGCGATACTCTGGGCATTGTGCTCTCAGTAGGGCATTTCCATCACCAGATTCGCGGCACTGAGGCAGATGGGGACAAGCAGTTTGTCGAGGAATTGGCGGTGAAGCTCGCATTGGAGTTTCATTCTGGCTCGGGTAATGTGCCGGAGTATGCAGCCGAGAGGAAAACCAGCATTGAGACGGCTGCCAGGGAGTTGCGCCACGAGTGGTTCGCGAAGCTGATAAAGCAAGGCAAGGCCGACAAGATCGCCACGGCGCACACGCGGGATGATCAGGCGGAAACCGTACTCATGCGAATTCTGCGTGGAACCGGCGCACGCGGGCTGGCAGGCATTGCTCCAGCCCAGAAAGCAAAGCACCTTGTGCGGCCCTTGCTGACCACCAGTCGGCCAGAAGTTGAAGCGTATATGAAAACCAAGGGCCGATGCTGGCGCGAAGACTCATCCAACCTGGATCTTGGCCATACGCGAAATCGCATCCGGCACATTCTGCTGCCTTTGCTCGAGAGGGACTTCAATCCGGCGATCCGACAGACACTCGCAGATCTGGCCCAACTTGCGCATGCTGAAGATGATTATTGGACCAACGAACTTGCCTCATTATTGCCGCGTTTGGTTCATGAGGGAAAGCCCAGCCGCAGCGGACGCAGTTCAAGCGGCGAGTCGCAGGGCGTTCTGGCGCTGGATTTGTCTGCTTTGTGGAATCTTCCATTAGCCATCAGAAGGAAAGTAATGCATGGAACGGCCCAACAGTTAGGCATTAGCCTGGAATTCAAGCATATTCAACAGCTTACAGCCTTGGCGGAACAAGGAAAGCCTGGGTCGAAGCTTGTGCTGCCGGATGGTTTAAGGGCAAATCGCACCGTGCGTGAGATCCAATTCAGCAGAAACGTACAAAAAGCACCCCAGAATTACTGTTATTTCCTGCCGATTCCTGGTGAAGTTGCCGTACCGGAGCTGGGGACTACCATACGAGCACGGTTAATAAGTGATGGAAAACAAAAGGGTTCAGGTTATAATGCTGCAACGCTTCTGAATGCGAGCCTGCTGGGGCGCAGGCTGACAGTAAGAAACTGGCGTGCTGGCGACAAATTCTTTCCGGCGCACAGCCAATCCCCAAAGAAAGTAAAAGAGTTGCTGCAACCTGGCCGTTTAGGACAGGAGTTTTCGTCTGCCCAGCGTAAAGCCTGGCCTGTTATAGAAAGCGCTGGTCAGATTGTCTGGATGAGGTCTTTTCCGGCATCGCACGACTTTTCCAGTACTTCGGGAGACGCGGTCTTGATTGAGGAGATACAAATGAGTTCTGAGGCAGAGAAGTGACCGGCGTTAAATCTGAATATCCCAGAATTCTTCTGTCCGCTGACCAGATAAAGAAGCGCGTACAGGAGATGGCTCGACGCATCTCCAGTGATTACCGGGGGAAAACCGTTCATGTAGTCGGTGTGATGGAGAATGGGTTTGTTTTTATGGCTGATCTGGTCCGTGAACTGGATCTGGACGTGGTTTGCCAATTTGTGAAGGCAGAGTCCAAGGAGGCCAGCTCTACCACCACAGAGATCTTCTTCAGCCCCGAGCTTGATGTACAAGGCCAGCATGTCTTGCTGGTAGAGGCATTGGTGCAATCCGGCCTCACGAGTGAATTTCTCATCCGAAATCTGGTGGGACGCGGGGCCGCTAACGTGAAACTAGCTGTCCTTCTGGACAAGCAGTCAGCCCGCCGGGTTTCCCTGCAGCCCGATTACTTTGGTTTTCTCATGAATGAAAGTTTTGTCGTAGGCTATGGGTTGGGAGAGCGTCATTTTGGCCGAAATCTACCGTATATCGCTGGAAAGGCGGAATCTGGGGTACTTCCTTAAGCAGGGCTTAAGCGGTTTTACTGCATCCGGACTGGCGGGAATGGGTATAAAATATTTCAGTGGCAAAGTTTAAGTCCGAAATCCAGTCGTTCCGCATCTAATCGGTACGAGCCCTGCCCTCAAGAGGTTGGGAACCTTTTTCATTGCAAAACGTCTGTAATATGCGGCGTCTTGAATAAAGTTATGTAGGTCAGTGGACTTAGGTCCTGGCCGGGAAATTTAGGAGCACTCAGTGAATTCGACATTTAAAACGGTGATCTTGTGGGTGACGCTGGTAGCGGTCGCCGTCGTCCTCTGGAGAATGATTCAAGGCGGGCCAAACGCCGGCAAAGATCAGGAAGTTTCTTACACCCAATTCATGTCGGAACTCAATCAGGGCAACGTTGTTGACGTCACGATTGAAGGTAATCTGGCTCGGGGTAAGCTGCGTAATGGCACCATGTATCACTCAGTTGTGCCGGCCACCAACCCCACTCTGCTCACGGCTCTTGATGCCCACAAAGACGTCACCAAGACCACATTTAAAGATAGTCAGGGATGGAGCTGGTCAGTAGTTTTGGTCCAGTTTTCGCCGTTCCTCTTACTGGGTGTGCTGTGGTTCGTCATGATCCGGCAAATGCAAACGGGAGGCAACAAGGCCTTGAGTTTCGGCAAGAGCCGGGCCCGGCTGCTTTCCATGCAGCAGAAGAAGATCACCTTCAAAGATGTTGCCGGTGTGGATGAAGCCAAGGAAGAACTGCGCGAGATTATCGAATTCCTGCGTGAAGCGCAGAAATTCCAGAAACTCGGCGGACGCATTCCCAAGGGCGTTCTGCTGGTTGGACATCCCGGAACCGGCAAGACCTTATTGGCACGCGCCGTAGCCGGCGAAGCCAACGTGCCATTCTTCAGCATTTCCGGTTCTGACTTTGTTGAGATGTTTGTCGGCGTCGGCGCGAGCCGCGTACGCGACCTTTTTGAGCAGGGCAAGAAAAACGCTCCCTGCATTATCTTCATCGACGAAATTGACGCAGTCGGACGCCACCGCGGCGCCGGTCTGGGCGGCGGACACGACGAGCGTGAGCAGACGCTCAATCAGTTGCTGGTGGAGATGGACGGCTTCGAATCGAATGAAGGCGTGATTCTGATTGCCGCAACCAACCGGCCTGATGTACTTGATCCAGCGCTGCTGCGTCCGGGACGCTTTGATCGTCGCGTCGTGGTTCCACTTCCTGATGTTCGCGGACGCGAAGAAATTCTCCGCGTGCACACGCGCAAGATTCCTTTGGCGGATGACGTTGATCTTTCCATTCTGGCGCGCGGCACACCGGGCTTCTCTGGCGCTGAGATTTCCAACATGGTGAATGAAGCGGCGCTGAACGCGGCCCGCAACAATCGTAAATCCGTGCTGATGTATGACTTTGAACTGGCCAAAGACAAAGTCCTGATGGGCGCCGAGCGCAAGAGTTTGCTGCTCACGGAAGACGAAAAGAAAGTTACGGCATACCATGAAGCTGGCCACGCCATTGTGGCGGCTCTGATGCCGCATGCCGACCCGCTGCATAAGGTCACAATCATTCCGCGTGGAATGGCGCTGGGTGTGACTATGCAGTTGCCGGAAACCGACAAGCACAATTACACACTTGATTACCTCAACACGCAGATTGCCGTCATGATGGGGGGACGCCTGGCGGAGGAAATCTTCCTCAACCAGATGTCGACCGGAGCCGGCAATGACATTGAGCGCGCCACGGAAATGTCGCGCAAGATGGTTTGCGAGTGGGGAATGAGCAGCCTTGGCCCCCTTACGTTCGGCAAGAAAGAAGAGCAGATCTTCCTGGGGCGCGAGCTTTCACAGCACCGCGATTTCAGCGAAGAGACCGCGCGCGAGATCGATTCTGAAGTCCGCCGCCTGGTCAATACCGGCTATGAAAAGGCCAAGAGCGTTATTCTGGAAAACCGTGACGCGATGGTCCGCATAGCACTGGCACTGCTGGAGCGCGAAGTACTGGATGCCAACGAGTTGAAGTTGATTCTGGAAGGCAAACAGCTTCCCGCACGCGTGATACCGCAAAAGGGTGACAGCGACGGCGTGCAACAGGTGCTGAAGCCGGAGCCCGGCAGAACACCGGGAATCGCGCCGGGGAAACCTTCACCAGCGTAACTTTTCAAAATCATAAACAATCTCAGGGCAGCTTCGGCTGCCCTGTTTCTTTTGCGGCGATCTCCTCCGTGGTCAATATCAGCAGGTATTGCAGGAGTTAGCGAAGAATTTTTCCCTCCGCACTGTCTCGAGCCTCCTGGCTAGTAAAATCCAGATGCCATCTCTGCTAACCGATTGCATATTCCGGTTTCAAGTCGTACTTGTATGAGCTTGGCCACACGAAGGAGTTCCGAAATGTTGAGTCGCAAAGCCGTTCTGAGCGTCATCCTGCTGTTCTCTTCAACGCTGGCAACAACCACGCTGGCGCAGAAGACCGCGCAGTCGAAGGGCGGTCCCACCCCGGAGAAAATGATTGCCATCCACGCCGCCAGTTTGATTGACGGAGTGTCGGCTCAGCCTCGGCATAACGTGCTGATTGTTATCAGGGGCAACAGGATTGAGAGTGTTACAGCCGGGGGCAATCCGCCGGCAGGAGCCACCGTCATCAATCTTCCCGCGGACGTGACGGTACTGCCAGGACTGATTGATACCCACACCCACATTTTTCTTCAGGGAGAGGACCCGAAGATTGAAAGCTATGATGAACAGTTGCTGAAGCACCCTTCTTCGTACCGGGCCGCAAGGGCCGCTGTGGCGGCACGGCGGGCGTTGGAACAGGGCTTTACCACGCTGCGCGACCTTGAGACCGAAGGCGCTGGCTACGGCGACGTGGGCATCAAAGAGGCGATCAATGGCGGCTTTATTCCGGGTCCGCGACTTCTGGTCGTTACCCGCGCAATCTCGGTGACGGGCGGCTATCCCCTGGAAGGCTACAATCCTGACATCGTCGTTCCCAAAGGCGCGCAGATTGGCGACGGTCCGGTGGAATTGCGCAAGATCACCCGCCAGCAGCTGGAGAATGGCGCGGACTGGATCAAGGTTTATATGACACATCGCTCCTGGGTGGACAAAGAGGACCATTTGGTTTCTCAGCCCACGTTGACGGTGGAAGAGCTGAAAGCTGTGGTGGACGAAGCGCACGGTCAGCAAAAGAGAGTCGCCTGCCATGCTTATAGTGGGATTGGCCTGCATCGGGCGCTAGACGGCGGGTGCGATTCGATAGAGCACGGACTGTCGCTGGACGATGCGGCCATCGCGCAGATGCTCAAACAAGGAACCTGGTATGTGCCAACCTTGGGCGTCTACTATACGGACTGGTCGCCGGAAAACACGGATGACGGCAAGCGTGATCGTGCGCGCGCCAATGAACACGAAGTCTCATTCAAGAAGGCGCTCAAGGCCGGAGTGAAAATTGCATTCGGCACGGACATGGGCGGCATTCCGTGGACCGAGCCGATCGCCAACGAATTCGGTTTGATGGTGAAGTTCGGCATGTCGCCAATGGATGCCATCAAGTCGGCCACCTCCTTTGCCGCCAATTTGCTGGAGATGAAAGGGGATATCGGAGTGATCGCCCCTGGGGCCTATGCGGACATCATGGCCGTGCAGGGCGATCCACTCACCAGCATTGAGTCGCTCAAGAACGTGAACTTTGTTATGAAAGATGGAAATGTGTTTAAACAGTAGAGTCCGTGGGGTGGAGAGCCATGAAATTTGCGCGCGGCGTGTTTTGCCAAATTAGAGCCTGAGGGAGAAAAGTCGATCAGCATGAAAACGAATGGTTCGTCGTCTGTAACCATGGCCGTGGCACGGATCGTGGTTGGCATCATGTTTCTGTTTTTTGCGCAGTACAAGCTCATGGGCCGGGAATTTGCTCACGGTGGCTATCAGAAATATGTCACAGGATACGTGCAGGAAAGCGCCGTAAATCCTTATAAGCCGTTCCTGCGAGCAACCTTGAAATATCCAGTGGCGTCAGCGTATGCAGTGGCAGTAGCGGAACTGCTGATAGGGCTCTCCATGGTGCTGGGATTCTGGGTGCGTCCCTTTGCTATTGTGGGCGCATTGTTCATGTCCAACCTGCTGCTTTCCACCTGGGTCCTGCCGCAAGGTGTTCCACTATGGCGGTACTTTGGCAACGAGCTCGATAACATAGGACTGCTGCTTTTGTTCTTAATCTTTTTTGCCCACAACGCGGGCCAAACCCTTGGACTGGACAAGGGAAAATAAAAAAATCATCAGGGCCAAACTTGCGCCCTGGATGGATGAGAAGAGTGTTTAGGAATCAGGCGCGCCCGCGCTGGGGTGCGGGAGTGGAGAAAAAATCAATAAGCTCCATCTGAGGCGAGGGCGTAAGCTTTTGCTGCAACTCGTCTATCGCCATGCGCAGTTCATCCAGTTCAGCGGGCGAGCGGTCGATCTTCCAGCTATCAAAATCCGCGGCTAGCTTTCGGCAGGCTATGGCCACCATCGGCACAGGATAAGCTGCAAGCTCCAGGCTTGCCGGGCCCAGCCTGGGTTCATCAGACGCGAATGCCGGTTCCGTGGCATTCCTAGGAGCGGTCAAACGGTTGCGAATGGCTTGGATGATTCGGTCGAGCTTCTGCTGGTTTTCGGGCGACATGTTCTGGAAGCTGACGCCCATACCAACCATCGGATAACTGGTACGCACTACCCCAGAGGATTCAATTGGAACGCCTTCCAGGTTCATCTTTACGTAAACTTCGCGATTCACCGTGATCGGCGTTAATGTTTCAACGTACGCGCCGCCTTGTGCAATATCTTTAACCTGGCCATGCATCGGGTAACCGGAACCTTCGGCGCGGACAGATGCACCGCCATTGCATTCAAATCGTGTATGCCAGCGTTTCTCTGTAGCCGGTCGCCCTTCCAGGCGTGCTAGAAAAGAGTCTTTGCGCAACACTACGGGCGATTTGGTGGTATCAGTTTCGTCGACAGGCAGGTTGATTCCCCAGATGTCCTTGCCCGGTTCCAGGCTCCTGACTCCCGCCTGTCCTTCCATGGCGCTGCCTTGGGCGCCCATCCAGAAAACCTGGAACTTGACCTCTACCGCACCTCGTTGAATCTGAATAACTTCACCCGGTTCCAGCAAAGTATATAGGCCGCCCAGACGAGCAGAAACCTCAGTAATGTCCAGGGTGTGAGCCAACTGTTTTTCTTGTCCATCGCGCCGGATTACCGTTACCGGCAAAACGAGTTTGCGGCGCAACTTGCTTCTGGTGGAACGAATAATGGACGACATAAAGCGACTCCTTGCTTGATCTATCGGCAGCAGAAGTGGGGACTTGAGTACTCTTACCTCCGCAAACACCTTGAAGCGAAGAAAAAACACACATAAAGTGGACTAATGGCGGAAAGCTCCTATGCCGATAAATACCTTGAAGAATTCCACGCTGCCAGACGAGGGCGTGTAGCGCGCCGGAACTTGTCTTGTCTCAAGCAAAAGTGCAGGATGGCAGTAGCGAGCAAATCCGCGAGGATCGGGGGGAGAAAAAAGTGGCGGATCAGACTTGTGCGCGGCCAGCCGAGCACCATCTTGCACAGATTGACAAAGCGGAGTTGATTGCAGCCATCGAGCAAACCGTGGAAGGTATTGTTGTTACGGATGCCTCCGGCAGAATTCGGTATGTCAACCTCGCATTTACGCACATTACCGGCTACACCAGCGAAGAGGTAATTGGAAAAAACCCCAGCATCCTCAAGTCAGGGGTCCAGGACGCCGCCTTTTATGAAGACATGTGGCAGACAATTCTCTCTGGTAACGTATGGCGCGGGAAGCTGGTAAACCGGCGCAAAGACGGATCGCTCTACTCCGAAGAAAATACGATCACACCGTTGCGCGATGGGCTTGGCGCCACCACGGGCTACATTGCGGTCAAGCAGGACGTAACTCGGCGCCTCGCTGCCGAAGATGCTCAAAAGTTTTTAGCGTCCATTGTGGAACATTCGGAAGACGCAATCATTGGGCGCACGCCGGACGGAACTATCTTGAGCTGGAACCGGGGAGCGGAAACATTGTTTGGTTATCGCGCCGAAGAGATCATCGGCCAGAACATCCTTGTCCTGGCAACGGAAGACGCTGCTCCTTCAGTGAATGAGACCATCCAGCGCATGAAGCGAGGCGAAGCTGTTCTTCCTTTCGACGGCAGCGGCGTGACCAAGGATGGGCGTCGCATTGAGATTTCTGCTTCCGTCTCACCCGTGAAAGATGCGCAGGGAAAACTGGTGGCAGTGGCGTCAATTCTGAGAGACATCAGCGAACGCAAGCGCGCTGAAGCAGCGCGGGCGCTGCTGGCAGCGGTGGTGGAATCTTCCGATCAGGGGATTATTGCTGTTTCCCTTGAGAAAAAGATCCTGAGCTGGAATAAGGGAGCGCAAGCCATATACGGTTACTCCGCGGAAGAGATTCTGGGGAAACCAACCGAGTCCACCATCATCCCCCCGGAACGAATGGAAGAGTACAACGCATTATTCGCGCGCGTATTGTCAGGCGAGACTCTTATTCAATTCGAGTCCGAGCGCCATCGCAGAGATGGCCGGCCTATCGAGGTGGCCCTGACATATTCTCCCATCAGGAGCGTTCAAGGTGAGGTCATTGGCGTTTCCGCGATCGTAAGGGACATCACTCAATCCAAAGCAACCCAGCAGGCCCTGCGTGAAGCGGAAGAGAACTACCGGAATCTTATCCACAACATTCCAGACGTAACCTGGATAATTGACAGCAAGAACCGCGTGGCCTTCGTAAGTCCCAACGTGGAAAAACTATATGGGTATACCCAGGCGGAGTGCTACGCCAAGGGAGTCTCCATTTTTTTTGATTCCGTCCACCCTGACGAAGCTTCGCATATTAGACATCTGTTCCGGTTGTTCTTTGAACAAGGCGTACCATTCGATGTGGAATTCCGCATCCGCCGCAAAGATGGAGAATGGCGGTGTGTACATAACCGATCCATCCAGACTTTTGAAAAAAACGGACTGCGCTATGCGAGCGGTCTGGTTACTGACATAACGCAGCGCAAGACGGCAGAAGAGTCACTACGGCAATCCGAGCAGCGTTACCGGCTTTTGTTCGAACGCAATCTCGCCGGGGTATTCCGTTGTTTGCCGACGGGAGATGTTGTGGATTGTAATGACGCGGCGGCCACAATACTGGGGTACGACTCGCGGTTGGACCTCATTGGCCGTTCCGCTGCAGACGTGTTCTTTGATCCCGAAAACAAAGAGGCCGATGTCCGCAAAATGGCCGTGCAAGGGAGCGTCTCCAACCGAGAGCTTGGCCTTCGGCGCAAGGATGGAATTCCGGTCTGGGTGATGGCGAACACAAGTCTGGTTCAAGGTCAATATTGCCTTGAGGTGGAAGGGACCTTCATCGATATCACTGCCCGCAAACAGGCGGAAGAACAGATGCTCCACGCCAAAGAAGCGGCAGAAGCAGCCAATCGGGCGAAGAGCGAGTTTCTGGCCAATATGAGTCATGAGATCCGTACTCCCATGAATGGCGTGATAGGAATGACCGACCTGGCGCTGGATACGGCTCTTACCCCAGAGCAACGCGACTACATGGAGACGGTAAAGAGCTCGGCGGGATCTTTGCTTGATATCATCAACGACATCCTGGATTTTTCAAAGATCGAGGCTCGCAAACTGGAACTGGACCGAGTTCCCTTCAGTGTGAGAGATGTTATAAAAACAACCATCAAAGACCTCTCAGTCCAGGCCCGGCAAAAACAACTTTCTCTGCTGTACCATTGTGCGGCCGATGTGCCTGATATGGTCATAGGCGACCCCGGACGATTGCGGCAAATCTTGATGAACCTGGTCGGCAATGCGCTGAAGTTCACCAGCCGGGGAGAAATTGAGGTGCGGGCAACCAGACTACCCGACCAAACCCTGCAGTTCAGCGTGAGCGATACGGGGATCGGAATTGCTGCGAACAAGCAGAAGTCGATTTTTGAAGCCTTCGTTCAGGCCGACACTTCCTCGACGCGCCAATATGGAGGTACGGGACTGGGCCTGGCGATTGCGTCTCAACTGATTACGCTGATGCAAGGCCGTATCTGGCTGGAAAGCAAGATCGGTAGCGGCAGCACATTTTACTTCACAGCAAGTTTCGGCCTGGCTTCGGTCGCACAGATCAAAGATGAGAGTCGCGCACCGCGCACTGAACTGACGCCAACGAAAAAACTTCACATCTTGATTGCAGACGACAACCTGATCAACTTGCGGCTGGCCAGAAGCCTGGTGGCCAAACAAGGTCACTCCGCGGTGGCGGTGGGCAGCGGACATGAGGCTTTGCTGGCCCTGGAACAGGAGAATTTTGACCTGGTGCTGATGGACGTGCAGATGCCCGATATGGACGGTTTTGAAGCGACAAAAGCGATACGGGCCCAGGAACGGAGCTCCAAAAAACATCTGCCCATTGTCGCCATGACGGCCCATGCCATGATCGGCGACCGCGAGCGCTGCCTGGAAGCAGGGATGGATTCCTACGTGACAAAACCAGTCGATGCCGCAAAGCTATTTAACGCCATCGCGGATGCTGTTCATGCCGGCACAACTTCGGACGCAAGCTAAAGGCTTTCTCACACAAATCGCGCCAGCCGCCGTTCATGCGGCAAAAAGTCCTCCACCCTGTAAAATACAGATTAGACGATGGCGCAGTTCACCGAACAATACGATGTGGTAGTTGTTGGCGCCGGCCATGCCGGTTGCGAAGCCTCCATGGCTGCGGCCCGCATGGGACTTAAGACCGCGCTGTTTACGCTCAACGTGGACCTGATTGCGCAAATGTCGTGCAATCCCGCCGTGGGCGGAATTGCCAAAGGGCACCTGGTGCGCGAGGTAGATGCTCTGGGCGGAATCATGGGCGAAGTTACTGATGCGGTGGGGATACAATTCCGCCTGCTCAATACTTCCCGCGGGCCAGCAGTGTGGTCGCCTCGTGCCCAGTGTGACAAGCAGCAATATCGGCAGAAGATGCGCGAAGTGCTGGAGAGCCAGCCCAACTTATTTATCAAGCAGGCTGAGGTAGCCGAGCTGATTGTGGAAGAGCAGGACTCACCGCGGAGGCGAGGAGACACGGAGAAAAACGATCTAGGGTTGGATTTTCTGAGCGGCGAGGCCGACTTGCGTGCCGAGCCACCTGCCACAAGCGCTGAAGAATTCTCTCGTGGAGAAAATGCAGAGCGGTTTGGAGCGGAGCGTAAGCGAGCGACAGGAATAAAGCTGCGCGATGGCCGTACGGTTGGAGCGCAGGCTATCATCGTTACGACAGGAACATTTCTCAACGGGCTGATCCATTGTGGCGAGCAGACCTATCCTGCCGGTCGCAGCGGTGAGCCGCCGTCGCAGCTTCTGGGTGAATCACTCAAACTGCTGGGCTTGCGCGGATGCAGGCTTAAGACCGGAACGCCGCCGCGGCTCGATGGCCGCAGCATTGACTGGTCACGTTTTGAGATGCAGCCGGGCGACGCGGACCCCACCCCCTTCAGCTTCCGCACGAAAAAGATCACTCAGAAGCAAGTACCGTGCTATATCGCCTTCACCACGGCGGAAACGCATCGCATCATCGCTGAGAACGTGCATCGTTCGCCGATGTATTCGGGCCAGATCCAGAGCATTGGTCCGCGATATTGTCCGAGCATCGAAGACAAGATCGTTAAGTTTCCAGACAAGACCACGCATCAACTCTTTCTGGAGCCGGAAGGGCTGAACACGCATGAGATTTACGTCAATGGCATGAGCACGTCTCTGCCGATTGACGTGCAGCTGGCGATTATCAAATCCATTCCCGGTCTGGAAAAGGCGGAGATGCTCCGCCCGGGATACGCGATTGAATACGACTCCATCGATCCGACTGAACTGGAGCGCACGCTGGAGACAAAGAAGATTGGCCAGCTATTTCTGGCAGGGCAGATCAACGGCACTTCCGGATACGAAGAAGCCGCGTGCCAGGGACTGATGGCGGGCATTAATGCCGCTTTGAAAATCAAGGCTGAGCCGCCGCTGGTGCTGGACCGCACTGAAGCGTATACCGCCATTCTGATTGACGACTTGATCAGCAAAGGAACGAATGAGCCGTATCGCATGTTTACTTCGCGTGCGGAGTTCCGCCTGCATCTGCGCATTGATAACGCTGATCGCCGCCTCACGCCGCATGGCCGTCGTATCGGCTTGATCAATGATCAGGCGTGGGCTGATTACCAGGCCAAAGAGCAGCGCGCGCAGAAGCTGGTGGCCGTGCTGGAGAAGACGCGAATATCGGGCGAGATGCTGGAGAAGATCGAGCAGGCGCAGCACGAGCGGATTGCCGCGCAGAGCGATGCGACTGCCGCGGTGGGCAATGAGGACGAATCAGGCGACGTGACGGCGGCAGTTGCCAACGGAGGCAGTTTAGGTAGTGCCATTGGCGCGATGTTGGCGCAGTTGCTCAAGCGTCCGGAAATTGTGATCGAGGATTTGGCAGTCGTAGTTCGAGAGAAGTATCCTGAGTATTTTGTGGAGATCGATCACGCCGTAGATGGCGCAAGGGCGTCCGATCTGGCTCCCGCGAACGGCAGCGGAGCCGATCCCTCACTTCGCCGCTCTATTAAGCATGAGCCGGAAGCTGCAAATGCAGCGGCTTCGGTTCGGGATGGCATCTCGTTAATAGAGGCGTCTAATAAGCTTTTTGCGGCTAAGCTCTCCTCTGCTGCGCGGAATGAGATGAAGACCGTTGAGACGGAAATCAAATATGCCGGCTATCTTGATCAGCAGCGCAAGTCCATCGAGCGACTGAAGAAGGCCGAGCAGCGGCCAATTCCTGACTGGTTCGATTACGGCAAGGTCAGCGGACTATCGCGCGAGATGAATGAAAAGCTGCAGCGGGTGCGTCCGCGCACTCTGGGCCACGCGTCGCGCATTCCCGGAGTAACACCGGCTGCGGTTTCACTGATCAATGTTTACATTGAGATTCAAGCGAAGAGGTTTGCCTCGGCACAGCAAACCGCAGGCTAACCCTCATGGCTTCCGAAAAGAAAGCACCGATTGATCCTCAAGTTCGGATAGGCCATGTGCACCTGAAAGTGGCGGACCTGGAACGCGCCATTGGATTTTATCGGGATGTGCTTGGCTTTGAACTCATGCAATGTATGGGCGATCAAGCCGCGTTTCTCTCTGCCGGCGGCTATCACCATCACATTGCTTTGAACACATGGGAAAGCCTTGATGGCGAACCTCCTCCGTTCGGCACAACCGGGCTGTATCACCATGCCATTGTGTATCCCAGCCGGGCGGCGCTGGCAGATGCGTTGCGGCGCTTGATCGCTGCGGGCATTGGACTTGAAGGCGCGGCCGATCACGGCGTGAGCCAGTCGCTTTACCTGCGTGATCCGGATGGCAACGGAGTGGAGTTGTACGTCGACCGTCCCAGAGAAGCATGGCCGCACACGCCGGATGGAAAGCTTGCCATGTACACGCGACACTTGGATCTCAGGGCATTGCTGGCGGAATTGCCGGCAGATAAAGCAAACGAAGTTCCCACGACGAAAGATTTATAGAGGTAGTCGACCGGCTACTTCAGTCGGGTTGCCACGCTGCCCTGCTGGGTCTCCGACAAGCGTTCGTGCTCGATCAGCGGTTGCAGATACAGAAACACCTGGCGCCGCCGCTCCGCATCTTTGAGGCGCGTACCCAGGCGGGCTTCAGGATCTTTGACCTTGGAGAGACGCCCGAGGAGAGTTGTGCCGTCGGCGAGTTTCTTGCTGCCATCGGCGTCATGGCATTTGGCGCATCCGGCAGAGGTGAAGACCTTCTTGCCCTCATTCGACTCCGAACTTGGCGCGGCAGGATTCTGGGCCGCCGCTCGGCTCAGCGCCAGCAGGATTGCAATCGCGGAGAATACAACCGCTTGCCTCATGGTCATTGGACGTAAGACATGAGCATATTGTAATCCGGTTATCCCGCGCGGCGCAGACATCGAGGATGACATACCCTATATTGCTATAGGGTTCCCTCGCTGCGCTCGGGATTTCTGAAGCTACAGCGGGATATTCGCATGCTTCTTGGGCGGATTTTTGTCCCGTTTGTTCTGGAGCATGTCCAGGGCGTCGATCAGTTTCTTGCGCGTCTCTTGCGGAAGAATCACGGCGTCCACATAGCCGCGCTCGGCGGCGACGTAAGGGCTGGCAAAGCGGTCGCGAAATTCTTCGATCTTTTCATTGCGCGCCTTGGCAATGACTTCAGCTTTCTCTTGCTCCGATTTTGCTGAAAGCGCCGCGCGCTCAATTTCGCGCTTGTAAACAATATTGACCGCGCCTTCCGCTCCCATCACCGCGATCTCCGCCGTTGGCCACGCATAATTCACGTCTGTACGAATATGCTTGGACGACATAACGCAGTACGCACCGCCATAGGCCTTGCGCGTGATGACAGTGATTTTGGGGACTGTGGCTTCAGCGAAAGCAAACAACAGCTTGGCACCGTGGCGGATGATGCCCCCATACTCCTGCTGCGTTCCCGGCAGAAATCCGGGGACGTCTTCAAAGGTAATTAGCGGAATGTTGAAGGCGTCGCAGAAACGCACAAAGCGCGCGCCTTTTACTGACGCATTAATATCGAGCACGCCTGCCAGAAACGCCGGTTGATTGGCCACGATGCCCACGGACCGGCCATTGAGGCGGGCAAATCCCACGACAATATTTTTTGCGTAGTGCTCATGCACTTCAAAGAAATAGCCATCGTCCACCACACGCGTGATGACATCTTTCATGTCATAGGGCTGGTTGGACTCGGCCGGGACCACCGTTTGAAGTTCGGAGTCCGCGCGGTCAATGGGGTCAGTACATTCGCGGCGCGGCGGATCGTCTAGGTTATTTGAGGGAATGAAGCCAAACAATTCGCGCACCATGGAAAGGCACTCGGCATCGTCATGCGCCATAAAATGCGCCACGCCAGAAGTTTCGTTGTGCGTGGCCGCGCCGCCCAGCTCGTCTTTGGTGACTTCTTCATGCGTCACCGTCTTGATCACGTCCGGGCCGGTAACAAACATGTAAGAAGTCTTGTCCACCATCAAAATGAAATCGGTGATGGCCGGCGAATACACCGCGCCGCCGGCGCATGGGCCCATGATGGCGGAAATCTGCGGGATCACGCCGCTGGCCAGCGTGTTGCGCAGAAAAATATCGGCGTAGCCGGCCAGTGACATCACGCCTTCCTGAATGCGGGCACCGCCGGAATCGTTCAGGCCAATCACGGGCGCGCCAACTTTCATGGCGGTGTCCATGATCTTCACGATCTTGCCGGCGTTGGCCTGGGAGAGCGATCCGCCGAAGACGGTGAAATCCTGGGCAAAGACAAATACCAGGCGCCCTTCAATGCGGCCATATCCAGTGACAAAGCCATCGCCATAGACTTTGTTTTGTTCCATGCCAAAGTCCGTGCAGCTGTGCGTGACCATCTTGTCGAATTCCTCAAAGGTGCCTTCGTCGAGGAGGAATTCGATGCGCTCGCGCGCGGACATCTTGCCTTCTTTGTGCTGGCGCTCCTGGCGTTCTTTGCCGCCTCCGGCCTCAGCCAGCGAATCACGGCGCTTGAGTTCTGCAAGCTTCTGATCCAGATTCATGGTAGGAAGGATTATAGCTGCAGGGATTCGAGTTGCGGCGTGACGTGAGGAGGATGTCAGTTGACAGTGATGTACTACAGCAGGCAGAGAAAGCGACTACTGGCACAGCGACATCATTGAACGGTATCGCCCGGCTCCCAACGCCAGCGTTTCTTCTTCGCTTCCCACCATATGGCGGAATCCATTATCTGAGATTCCAGGGCTTTGATGACGAAGATGGGTGGCTTCTTCTTGCTGATAAGCATGCGCCCGACCTCAAGCGTGTCAAAGGGAACATTGACCAGGACGAATTTTCCCTTCGGCGTTGCGGCGCGCCAGCCTTCTTTGCCATTGCCGAAAATTACCAGCAGATGGTGGCTGTGTTCCGGATCGGCATTAAAGGTGGACATGAGTTTAGGATTGCCGAAGCCGAAATAAGCGTGGTAGGGATCAGCCACTTCGTACTTGAATGCGAAGGAATCTGGCAGCGGATCTTTGCTATTGGCGACGATCGCGATATCTTCCACGCCATCGCCATCAAAGTCGGAGGTGATTGCCGGCGTGGGGAATTTGGCTGGAATGGTGAAGGTGTCGCCAAACTGCTGCTTCACTAATGCGGCGAGCTGTGTGATGTCGGCCGCGGGTGAAAGCGCTGTTGTAGCAGTGGGCGGGCTTGTCTGTGGTGACTGCGCAGCCGCAACGCAGGCAGCCAGAAGCAGAAACTTGCCCAGAAACTTCATGAGCAAAGTTTACTGCTTTTCTGGCCAGCTGCGTTGGAAATTAAGCCTTTGTATCCCGCTCGCCAACAGGCGCCAGACTCTGTTTACGGGTCATCCACGCATGCCAGATGGTCATGGTAGCTCCGGTAGCCAGCGCGGCGAAGAGGAGCACCACCACGGGCAGAGGAAGGTAAAAGTACATGCTAAGAATCCAGAGTACAAGTAATGCCAATGTGATCAACATGGTTTGCCGGGCCCCTAAGGTGCGCCATTTTTGATTCGGCGCATCTTCAGCTATGTAGGATGGAAATTGGAGGCCGCGAGTTACCCCGAAACCGCCGCAGCTATTCGATTTTTATCTGTAATCGCACATTGACGGTCTTTTGGGTGTCATCAATCTGCTCAAACATCATCCAGTTCCACTTATGGCCGGGAATCTTTACCACCGTATTGGCCATGAATTGCGTGACGTAAGTGGCGTCATAGGGCTCACCTTCCGCCAGCTTCCAGAGTTGCTCCAGTTTGCGTACCTGCTGGGACTCCACGCCCTGAATTTCCAGCTTGCCCATGTGGTAAAGGTCGCCTTCGGTCACCTGAAATGTGTATGTGACAGTATCGTCAACAAAGGAAGGAACGGGCTTGATTATCACGGCTTCACGCCCAAATTTGCCGAAGAGCTTGCGCACCTGCGCGAGATCGCGATCCAGTTGTGGAGCGTCCACGGGACTGCCGGTCTTTACGGTAATGTGTTTGGAAAGCTCGTCACTGGAAATCAGAGTGTTGCCCGACCAGCCAAAGCCAGCGAGTCGATACTGGTCACCTTCACTGACCGTGACTTCCAGCGTTACCAGGTCTTTGCCTTCTATATGCGGCTTGATATCAGCAATCGCGAATTTTAGATATCCGCGCTGGCGGTATATCGGCACCAGGTTCTTTTCCAGAACGATGGCCACGTCACTACGCAGGTAATCCGCACCTTTCAGGGGCGCCACGGCCTTTGCAAGTGGGTCCGGCGACATGTGGGCAGCGCCCACAAAAGCAACGTCCCGTACCTTGATATTGGCGTCCGCCACCCTGAATTTATAAGCGGTGGGGAGCTGCCCAAAACTGGCCGACAGCATGTAAGAGATTTCGCTGGGCAGTCCTTTGGAGGCAAGTAATTTGCTCAGCGCCGCAGAAACCTCGTCTGACAAGCCGCCAGAGGTTGGCAACTCGCCCTTGTAAAGAGGAACCGCGCGGTGCACAGCATCCTGCAATTCGTTTTCACTGAACCAGACAAAATTTTCAAATACAGCGGGAAGATACTTGTCGGCGTCGGCTACCTGAAAATCGGCTTCGACACCTTTTGCGCCGATCGCAGGCTTGAAGAGGAACTGGACGGAGGCGAAAGCGCCGCTATTGCCCAGGCGGTTGGCTGCGCTCTGCAGATCGTTCGAGGTGACCTGTGTGTTGACGGTCAATCGGGTGGCGCGCACCAAGTCGTCTTCACGATACCGCTGCGAGCCGGTCACCAGGATGCGAGCCAGGTTGAAACGATCGGCCGCGCCAGCCAGGGCCGGCAGCATGCATACGATAATCAAGAAGAAGCGTCGCATAAAGAAAGACATATTCTGCCCGGAAAACCGCCCTCTGGCTAGGCTGGGGCTACATCGGCCAGAGCAGGCGCATCTAAATCGGCAAGCACGTATAGGTTCTGAAGGGCCAATCAATGAAGCGACTCTTAATGTCTTTATCACTAGCAGCAACTCTGATTTGCGCTGGATGCGGCGGCGTGTCTTCGAATCCAGTGACAACCACTCCGCCTCCAGCCTCCGCCACAGCGGACCATGTATTTGTGGTCATGCTGGAAAATCACAGTTTCGGACAGGTTATCGGCAATCCGGCCATGCCGTATTTGAACAGTCTGGCCACGGCGCACAGTCTGGCGGCAGATTATTTTGCCAACGCGCATCCCTCCATTCCGAATTACTTTATGTTGACCACGGGAAATTTTGAAACCTTTGACGATGGCTTTACCGGGACCATTACGGATGACAACATTGTCCGCGCACTTAATGGCGCTGGGAAGTCATGGAAGGCATACATTGAAAGCATCCCCTCAACGGGATACCTTGGGCCGAATTCCGGAACATATCTGAGGCGACACAATCCGTTTGCCTATCTGAGCGACGTTAATGGGTCTCCGGCCCAGGCCGCCAACATGGTCTCGTTCTCCCAGCTTGCGACGGACCTTGCGGGCGGATCACTGCCCAACTTTGCTTACGTTCTGCCGAATTCGCAGGACGATGCTCATGATTGTCCGGGCGGCGGTTCTTCATGCACTGACGACCAGAAGCTGGCCGCGGCCGACGCTTGGTTGAAAGCCAATATCGATCCCCTCATCAACAGCCCGAAGTTCGGAAACAGCGTGCTTGTAATCACTTTTGACGAGTCTGTCACTACAGATGTTACAAACGGCGGGGGGCAAGTGATGACTGTGCTGGTAGGCCCGCATGTGAAGACCGGTTTCCGCTCTTCCACCATGTACCAGCATCAGTCGCTACTTCGCCTGGTGCTGCAATTACTCAAGGTCAGCGACATGCCGGGCGCATCGGCAGTGGCTAGTTCCATGGGAGAATTCTTCCAGTAAGAGATTCGATCGAAACCGAAACCGGCCTGCGGGCCGGTTTTGCCTTTTGAGGTCATTTTTACTGTCATCGCACGCCTGATAGCCAGACGACATCCAGCAGCTCTGCTGCATCTATCTAAGTCTTGGTATCAGGAGATCGTTCCCCATGGGCTCAAAGCTCGTATGCTGCGTGCTGTTTTCATTTGCTTTGGTTTTAGCAGGGTGCGGCGGTGGTGCCGTTAGTGCGTCGCCAGGTTCCACAACAGGTGCGACGCCGACACCAAGCCCAACCCCGACCCCAGCAACACCAACTCCAACGCCCACTCCCACCACAATTCCAGCCGCTGACCACGTATTCCTTGTGCTGCTGGAAAATCATGCTTTCAATCAGGTAATCGGCAGTCCATTTATGCCCTATCTGAACTCCCTGGCGAATCAGCATGCCCTCGCGACAAACTACTTTGCTGATACGCATCCCTCGATCGGCAACTATTTCATGCTGACCACAGGAAATATTGAAACGAATGATGATGCCTTTGCAGGAACCGTGAGCTCAGACAGCATCCCGCGCGCTTTTGCAGCGGTCGGCAAGACATGGAAAGCATATATGGAGAGCCTGCCGTCTGTGGGATATACCGGCGGCGATGTGTATCCATACTTCAAACACCACAATCCATTCGTCTACATGACAGATGTCCTGAGCTCAAGCGCGGAAACGGCGAACCTTGTTCCGTTCACGCAACTCTCGTCGGATATGAGCGCAGGCACACTGCCGAATTTTGCCTTCATTGCACCCAATGCGGAAGACGATGCGCATGACTGTCCGACGGGCGGCTCCGTGTGCCTGGATTCCGACAAGCTGACCGCCGCTGATAACTGGCTGAAAAACAACATTGATCCGCTGATTCAGTCACCAGCGCTGGCGAACAGCGTGTTCATTATTGTCTTTGACGAATCGCTGGATGTGGATCTGGTGAATGGTGGCGGCAAGGTGGCTTGGGTGATGGCGGGTTCGCACGTTAAAGCGGGTTTCAAGTCCACTACGTTCTATCAGCATCAAAGCACGCTGCGGCTGGTGCTGGACCTGCTACGGGTCGCGGACCATCCGGGAAACTCGTCGACTGCGGCGACAATGCAGGAGTTCTTTCAGTGAAGTAGCTGCTTCAGAAGAGCGTCAACTCTTCTGACGCCTTTGCTAGAAGGCCATGAAGGGCATCTTCTTGCGCTTCTCTTTTTGTGCGAATGGGCGGTTGAGAAACTCCACCATCGGGGCCATTGCGGCAAACCGTTTTGCCAATTCTGGAACCACGCGTGGCGAGGTTAGCAGGCCAATATCGAGCGTCGATTCCAGATACCACTGTTTTTTCCGCAGCAGAGCTTCGGCGGGATGGTCCACGGGGAATCCTTTGGGCATGCGGGTTAGCTGCTCACCCTGAAGATCGCCGACTAATTTGCGCATAGATTTGTTGTTGAGGATGCTTGCGAACTCCTCATGATTCTGCTGAAGCAAAGTCCGGTAAGCCAGAAGCTCATCGCGGTCGGGTGAATAAACTCCGGCGAAGGCCAGCAACTCTTTTTCCGTGAAGTGAAGATAAAAGACCGCGCCCTCCCGCTTTACCGCGCGGTGGTGCGGAAAGATGGCGGCAATGTGAGTTTTGTAAGGCGTTTTGTCGGGTGAGAAGCGCGTGTCACGATAGATCCGGTACACGGCCTTTTCCGGCGGCGTTACGTAGGCCGGAGCAAAACGCGCAAGTTCTTCGTTCAAGCAAGCCACAAATTCCAGCATGGGAGTTTTGATCAGCGCTTCATACTTTTCTTTGCGCGGCTGGAACCAGTCGCGACGGTTGTTGCGCTTAAGCGCGCGTAGAAAAGAGAGGGCATCTTTCGAAAAGCCGGGGAACCTGGATTTCATGAATTCAAAACCTTACCACTGATAACACTGATGGAAGTGATGAACACGGATCAGAACAAAAGTAGATTACTCGCAGATCAGTGTTATCCGTGTTTATCAGTGGTGAGATTTACCGCTTTCTCTGCAATAAGTTTCTTCACCCGCTCCACAAATGCTTCCGCGGGCATGGTGCCTTCCGCCTGCTGCTGGCCGCGGACGCGCACGTTGACCGTGCCCGCTTCGGTTTCTTTATCGCCCAGCACCAGCAGGAACGGAATTTTCTGCGTGGTAAGGTCGCGAATTTTCGCGTTCATCTTTTCAGCGCGATCATCCAGGTGCACGCGCACGCCGGCGTCTTTTAGTTGCTGAGTAACTTTCCTGCCATATTCGGCGTGTTTGTCACTAATGGGAATGACGGCAACCTGCACCGGCGAGAGCCATACCGGGAAAGCGCCCGCGTAATGCTCAATCAGCACGCCAAAGAAACGCTCTACGGATCCGAATAGGGCGCGATGAACCATGACCGGCTGTTTGCGCGTGCCGTCTTCCGCCACATATTCCAGCTTGAAGCGCTCCGGCAGGTTGAAATCAAACTGCACGGTGGAAAGCTGCCACAGGCGGCCGATGGCGTCCACCAGCTTCACGTCGATTTTTGGTCCGTAGAAGGCTGCTTCTCCCACGATCGTCTTGTAAGGAATATTCAACTGTTTCAGCACTTTTTCCAGCGAATTGATGGCCCGGTTCCAGTTCTCCTCGCCGCCCACAAAGCTCTTCTTGTCGGTGGGGTCCCATATGCTTAGCTCGACCTGATACTCGCTGAAGCCGAAAGTCTTGAGCACCGCCAGCGCAAACTCAATGCAGCCGGCAATTTCGTCTTCTATCTGTTCCGGCGTGCAGAAGATGTGCGCGTCATCCTGGGTAAAGCCGCGGACGCGCAGCAGGCCATGCATCACGCCAGATCGCTCGTAACGATACACCGTACCCAATTCGCCCAGACGCACCGGCAGATCACGATACGACTTCATCGAATCCGCATAGATCAGGATGTGGCCGGGGCAGTTCATGGGCTTTATGCGATATTCCGCGTCGTCCAGTTCCATGGGCGTGAACATGTTCTGCGCGTAATAGCCCTCATGGCCGCTGGTCTTCCACAGGTTCACGCGGAAAACGTGCGGCGTGTAGACGAGCGAGTAGCCGCGCTTGAGGTACTCATCGCGCATCCAGTCTTCCATTTCCTTGCGGATGAGCCGCCCTTGGGATGCCAGAAAATCAGCCCCGGGCCCGCGAGCTCCTGGATACTGAACAGATCAAGCTGCTTGCCCAGCACGCGATGGTCGCGCTTCTTGGCTTCTTCGATGGCATGCAGGTGCTGCTCAAGGTCTTTCTTGTTAAAAAACGACGTGCCATAGATGCGTTGAAGCTGCGGGTTCTTTTCGTCGCCCAGCCAGTAAGCGCCGGCGATGCTGGTGAGCTTAAAGGCTTTGATCCTGCCAGTTGACGGGACATGCGGCCCGCGGCAGAAGTCGACAAATTTGCCATTGCGGTACGTGGAGATGGGCTCGCCCTGTTTGGTGAACTGTTCAATGAAGTGAACCTTCATGAAATCGCCTTCAGAACGGAAACGCGCCAGCCCTTCATTGCGAGGGATGAATTCGCGCTCAAACTTCTCATCGCGTTCAGCGATTTCGCCCATGCGTTTTTCGATCTTCTCCAGGTCTTCTGGAGTAAAGGCCGTGGTGCGGAAGAAGTCATAGAAGAAGCCGGTATCCGTGGGCGGTCCGTGGCCCAGCTTGGTCTCCGGGAAGAGTTCAAGTACGGCGGTCGCCAGCAGATGAGCGGAAGAATGCCGGTACACGTGCAGCGCTTCGGGATCGCGATCGGTCAGCAGCCGCAGGTTTACGTCTTCTTCCAGGGGCTTGCTCAGGTCAGCAAATTGCCAGCCATCTTTTGCGGCGGGCGCATGCATGCTGCCTGGCCCCTTGGCATCATCGGCTGGCTCCGGGCCGGAAAGCTGCTGACTGGCGGCGAATTTTACCTTGGCCACCAGAGCTGCGTCGGCCAACCGGGGACTGATGGAGCGGGCGATATCCAGTGGCGTAGTGCCGCTGGGAACTTCTTTTTTGCTTCCGTCGGGAAGCGTGACTTGAATGGTTTCTGCCATAGGTTTTACGGGACCAATCCGCGTGATACTACAGAATAAGTTGTCAGAAAGCTTACGTCCAGCGGGCCTGGCCAAAAGATCGTCAGATCACAATGGTGGATTTAGAATGCCTCAATGCGATTAGCGGGGAAAATTGCCATCATCACCGGTGGAGGAAGCGGTATCGGCAAAGCGATTGCCTTGGCTTTTGTTCGCGAAGGCGCAAAGGTGGTGATTGCCGGACGGGGTCGCGAGAAGCTGGAGGCGGCTGCGGCGGAAATCGGCGGAAATTGCCTGGCGGTGAGTGCTGATGTAAGCACTGCCAGCGAAGTTGAGAAGCTGGTGAACGCCGCGCTGGATAAATTCAAGCGCATTAATATCCTCGTCAATAACGCTGCGGTGCTGCTGCCGGGAACGGCGGAATCGCTCACAGAAGAAGATTTTGATCAGACGTTCAACATCAATGTCCGTGGTTTGTGGCTGATGTCTCGTGCGGTTTTGCCGCACATGCGCGATGCAGGCGGCGGATCGATTGTGAATATTGGTTCGGTACTGAGCCTGGTGGGCGCCCGCAACCGCGTGGCGTATGCAGCGTCAAAAGGCGCTGTGGTGGCCATGACAAAGGCGATGGCGCTCGACCATGCGGGGGAGAATATCCGCGTGAACTGTATCTGCCCGGGAATTGTTGAGACTGAAATGGTGGCAAAGTTCAGTACGGACGAAAATGCGCGCCGTCAGCGCGTGGCCTTGCATCCGATTGGGCGCTTTGGCCAGCCTGGCGAGATAGCCAATGCGGCGGTCTTTCTGGCCAGCGACGAATCCGGCTGGACGACCGGGAGTGTTCTAACCATTGATGGCGGGTACAGCGCGCAGTGACGTCCTGCAGCGCACGCGGCATTGTCGAACACTTGAAACACAATTTGCGGCTTTACCAGCCGAGGGAGAAACCATGAGCCGATGGAGAAAGCTTCTCCGTCCGAAAAACGCTGAAATGCTGCCCACGGCGGACGTGATGCAATTTGAGCCGCTGGCGCGAGGGCGTCTTTCCCAGATGGCATACGATTATGTGCGCTCGGGCGGCGGTGATGAGATCAGTATGCGGGAAAACCGCGCGGGCTTTGAGCGCCTGAAACTGGCGCCAAATATCCTGACCGATGTTTCCCATCTCGACACACGCGTAAATCTTTTTGGCAGCGAGTTTGAATCACCCATTCTGCTGGCGCCGGTGGCCTATCATCGGCTGTACCATCAGGATGGCGAAGTAGCCACAGCGCGTGGCGCGAGCGCAGCCGGCGCGGGGTTTGTCATTAGCACTTTTACCACGACCTCAATCGATGAGATTGCGCGCAATACGCAGCGTCCAATCTGGTTTCAACTGTATGTCCAGCGCGACCGGGCTTTTACCAAAGACATGGTGCAGCGAGCGGTGGCTTCCGGCTGCAAGGCAGTCTGCCTGACAGTGGACACGCCGGTGCTGGGCTGCCGCTACAGCCAGCAGTCTTTCGGGTTGCCGAAGAATCTGGAATGCGTGCACCTTCGCGGCCTGGGACAAGGCACTCCGTTGCCAGGACACACAGCGCAGCGCAGCAGGATCTATGACATGCTTTTTGATCCTTCTTTCAACTGGAATGACCTCGAATGGTTGCGGTCGGTTGCCGGCGTGCCGGTGATCCTGAAAGGCGTGCTTTCTGCGGAAGATGGCAAGCGCGCCGTGGAGCGCGGCGCAGACGGAGTGATTGTCTCCAATCACGGAGGCCGCAACCTGGATACGGTTCCGGCCACGATTGATGCCCTTCCGCGGGTGGTAGAGGCTGTGGCGGGCCGCATTCCGGTGATGCTTGATAGCGGTATACGCCGTGGGACGGATGTGCTGGTGGCGCTGGCGCTGGGCGCGAAGGCTGTATTCATCGGCCGCCCGTATGTTTATGGTCTTGCCGCCGGGGGCGCGCAAGGCGTAGAGCGCGTTATTAACATTCTAAGAGACGAACTGGAACGCGCCATGGCGCTCACGGGAAGACGATCAATTGCGGAGATTGATGCGTCTGTGTTGTGGCGCGGACAAGGTTCTGCGGAACAGAAAGCTTTGCGCACGCCCGGGGCGGGAGCGTAAGAGGAATGGCGCAGCACAAGATCGCAATCCTGCTGCATGATGAATTTGAGATGTGGCGACCTCCGCCATGGTTTGTGGAGAAGCTGCGCACGGAATTTTCCGGGACTGAGGTTGTGTACTCGTCGAGAAAGGGCGATGACGAGGGCGCATTGCGCGAAGCCGACGTGATGATCGGCTGGGCGTTGCCGCGCGAGCAGTTTGGCACGGCGAAAAGTTTGCGGTGGATTTATTCCATTACCGCGGCGGTCGATCAGTTTTTATATCCTGAATTGATTTCCAGCGAGATCGCCATCAGCAATGCCGGACGTGTGCACGGGCCAGTGGTGGCAGAGCACACCATCGCCATGCTGCTGGCTCTGGCTAAGAAGCTCCCTTCGGCAGTGCGTTACCAGGAGAGGCGCAAGTGGGCAATGGAATCCATCTGGAACGAGCAGCCGCGTCCGAGAGAAGTGCGCGGCGCGACGTTGATAGTGGTCGGTATGGGCAGCATAGGGACGGAAGTTGCTTCGATGGCTGCGGCGCTAAAGATGCACGTGATCGGCGTGCGTGAACATCCGGAGCGAGGAACTGGCGGGGCGCACGAAGTTGTGGGCTATGAAGCGCTGGATGGCGCTATCGCGCGGGCAGATTACGTTGTGCTGGCAGCTCCGTTGACGGAGCGTACCCGGCACATGATCGATGCGCGGCGGTTACAGATCTTCAAGCCCACGGCGTTCCTGATTAATGTTTCCCGCGGGGCGCTGGTAGATGAGGCTGCACTGGTGAAGGCATTACGTAATCGGCGGATCGCCGGGGCGGCGCTGGATGTTTTTGAAGAAGAGCCCCTGTCGCGCTGGTCACCTCTATGGAAGATGCAGCAGGTCCTGATAACTCCGCACACCGCTTTTTTGACGGAGAATGTCTGGCGACGCCACTATGAGGTGTTCGCCGCGAACCTGAAACTGTATCTGGCCGGACTGCCACTGGAGGACGTGATCGACAAGAAGCGCGGCTACTAAAGAAAAAGGCTCTAGCTGGCGGCCTGCGCGCGGCATTCGTCGCACTGGCATATTTCTCGGAGGTAATCCCACGAATAGATGCCGCTGGCGTGCCCGTCATTCCAGGCAATATTCAGGGCATAGCGGCCGACGGGCTTCACTTCTTTGGGCTTGGCCGGTTCCTTATACATGGGCAGCAAGCTGGTAGATTGTTTGGCCGGCTCACCGGGACTGCGATGGTGGGTGTTGCGCTCTTCGGTGCAGGTAGCGCAGGGGCAGGCGTCGCGCAGCCACTGGAAGCCGAAATGGGTGCTATGGCCGTCGTCCCACACGATGTCCATTCCGGTACCCGTGGTGACGTTGACTTTGACAGACTTGGGGTTGACCACAGCCATGTGGACAAGTATATACAGTCCGCGATCAGGGTTTGGCTTTAGCCTTGACGCTGGGCGCACCTGGGATGTTTTGCCAGCAGTAAACAGTGGCCAGCCTACGCTGCAGACAAGTTGCTCGATACCAGGTCTGTCGAACGTCCTTGCGCCGCTAGTTCGCGCTCAGCGGCCCGCAGGACAGCGTACTTGGCCTCGGGTAGGTCGAGGGCCGGAATCACGGTCATGGTCTTGAGAATGCCTGCTAGGTCGAAGTAGGCACGCCGGCACTTCTTCATGAATTCCACGGGATATTCCGGCTTGCGCGCATAGGCCGCAACCGGGTCGGCGTCGAGCAAATAGGCGATATCCGGCCGGGGTACAAAGCCATGGACAAACTTTACGAATGTCCGGCTGAGCGGGTTTGAGAGATTCAAGTTGGAAAGCTCGTCGTAGATATAGCGATCCAGGATCACGACGTCCGCGCCGCTCTTTTTAGCCCGAGCCACCACACGGCATAGGTGAATCGCGTCAAGCAGATAAAGGAAATGGCGGGCCAGAGTCAGGTGCCAGCCGCGAACATTTTTGTCGCGGCGGTTCACTGGCTTCCCGGGGGCTCCGATACCTCGCTCGCTCTTGTAAACCTTGTGAACGAAGCCCTCGCGGTATTTCACGCCCACGACCACGTTGTCCCAGAAAGCCAGCAGCGTGGTTTTGAGTCCAGCGGTATGAAGCGCGGAGCGTAAACCATCAATCTGGGTCGATTTACCTGAACCATCCACGCCAGAGAACGAGATGAGCAAGGGTGTATTGGGAGCGTCGTGAGTCATTGGATTCGGCCTGTCCATATCAGTTGTGCTGCATTAGCCTTGATCGTTACAAACTATGACTGTTGCAGACTATCTACCGGTAACACCAACCAGGCCCGTGCCCGGAGGCGTTGAAGAAGTGCCATGGCTGAGCGCATAGACAGTGCCTAAAGCTGCGCCTGCAGCCACGACAGCGCCAATCTTGAACAGAAGCGAGCGCGTCTGGTGCTGTTTGGCCGGAGCAATGGCGATGCCGGCCGGTTTAGCCGCCGCGCCTCCTGATGTCGGGACGCTCTCTGCCGTAGCGGCGCCAACCGGCTCAGCCGACTTCTTGGGCTGAGGGGCTTCCGGAACGCTGGTCTGAGCGGGAGTAGTGTTTGGCGACTGTTGCTCCTGTTGGGCTCCAGCGGCGTCAGGATATGTTGTGACGGGCTGCAGCGGCGCTTGCGATGGGTTCACGGTGGAGCCGGGAGTTGCCGGTTGCTGGGGCTGATTCTGGCCTGCTGACGGGGCGGCTTGATTATTCTGTGCCGGCGCCGCCGAGGGGTTAGCCGGCTGAGCCTGGTCCGTTTGCGGTTGGGTGCTGGCGGGCTGTTGCGGCTGCTGAGAAGTCTCTGGCGGCTGTTGAGCTGTGGATGAGTTGGTTTGTTGCGCGCGAAGCAGCGGGGCCGAGCACATGCCGGCAATCAGCAAGGTACTCAGGATGCTCGTAACTCGATGTTGCAATGTCATAAAAACCTCGGGGAACTTCTGGTTTCTCGAACTTACTTGGATTTCATGGGCCGAGTACTTCCGGCAAAGGGGCCCAGGTCGTCGGCTACGGCGGTTGCCGCAAGTAATCGGGCCAAGTCAGTGTCTCTGTCCCAATGATGTTTGATGCGGTTTTTGAGGCAGCGGGTTAGTGTAAGAAGGTTGGTTTTGTACCAACAGCACTTTTCCATGTGGGGAGAGAAAACTGCCACCATTCGCGTATTTCTGAAGTGCTCCGGCCCTCCAGCCAGCAAAGACGCCATAAATCGATGGTTACCTTCTAACAGGGTTACCGGTCGGTATTCATCGATGCCCAGCAAAATGATCATCCCCTGGGGCAGATCGCTAGGAAGATTGGCGCAGATATCTGAAATTTTTTTGATGAACTCATCCGGTTCCGTATTTTTCAGCTGGCGGATCCGGGCAGCCACGTCCAGGGCCTTAAAGTTGCCGCGAGCGATTTTTCTCCAATGCGCGCGGGGAAAACGCTTACCTGTTCCACGTCTTCGGGCGCGAAATCAACTTCCCACCATTGCCGGTCGTCGGGCAGCTCCCACCACATGGTGTCTCGGCGGCGGAAGAGCAGGACGCGGCGAATCTCATTCTCCCTTGCATCGGTGAGGTTGGGATTTTGAACCAGGGAGGAAAAATACTCTCGATCAGCGTCATATTCCTTGTGGAAGAACTCGCCGCGAAGGAACTGAGCGATGACCTCGGCTTCCGTGAGGCGACGCAGCTTTCTCATATGGCCTCAACCATCTGAGCTTTCTTGTGACTGCGCAGAAATGGTACCGCGACCAGGCCCAGCATAGCGGCCATGAGAACGATCCGGACCATGATGACTTGATGCAACGAGTGGTGGAACAATCCGATGCCTAGAATCAGAGCCCCGCTGAACATCAGCTGCAACCATCCGGTATTCGCAATGCGGCGTGACATTTCATACGCGATAAACACAACGCTGAGCGAATACAGGCCCGTGGCAGTGGCATAAAGCGCGAGGAGCCAGCCGATTTCAATGAACCTGGAGCCAAAGATCACGCCCATGATCAAGTGGGGGAATAGTGCAGCGCCGGTGATGAAAACCAGAGATAAACCGAGCACCAGCAGTAATGGCAGGCCAATGCCGTGGGCTTTTTTCTGCTCCGGGCTGGCAGCCGCAGCCACTGGGAACATTGCATTGACCACACCAAACCAGGAGGCGAAATAGAGCAGCCGCCCAATCTGTGATATCGCGGCATAAACACCGGCGGGGTCTGAGGGGAAGAAATGCTTGACCAGCAGAATATCGATATTGTTGATGATGACCTGGCCGACGAAGAACACGATTGCCTGTATGGCTTCGGCATAGGAAGGCGGCTCGGCTGTGCCGGCCTTCACGCGCAATTGTGCCGGAATTCGCGGGATAAAACAGGCCACAATAACCGAAGCCGAGATTGCGCCTACCGCTCCCAGAACGCCATACCCGGCAACCACCAGTCCCGCTCCCAGAAAGAAGCGGGTGAGAGCTTCAAGGACAAAGTTGGTTCCAAGGCGGGGGAAAGCGCAGACGCCCTGCATCGCGCCGCGCTTGACGCCGAGGGGTGCATAGGCTCCTATACCGGCTGCCAGGATCCCGATGATCCAAGGACTGGGCACGTTCAGATATGTTGCGACCGGTTTCTGGGCCAGAAAAAGCACCGCCCCCACAGCAAGGCTGACGATCCAGGCTTTGCGGAGCAGGCTGTGGACGACGGCGGCTTTGCCCGAGTCGGCCTGGTTTCTGGCTACAAACTTCGCACAGACTAACTGAAATGCCAAACTGATGCAGGATGCGAGCAATAGCAGAGTGACCGCGGCATTGATGTTGCCGAATGCGGCAGGACCCAGCATTCGCGCCATCACCATGTTGTAGGCAAAGTTGAAAACGTTCACCAGCATCATGGCGACAAGCATGATAGCGCTGCCATTCAGCATGGTGGAACGGGCGCTGCGTTGCGAAAGCTCCGCGGACGGAGCCAATGGCGCGTCGGCTGGTGGGAGAGTGATAACGCTCTCTGTTTGCGGCATCACACTGAATCTCTAAGCAGCAGCGGGTTGTGCAGTTGAGCGTTTATTGTGCAAAAGTTGTTGCCGCATGGCGTTGGGCAGGAATCCGCTAAAGCTGCGGGCCGCTTCAGTTGAGGTTTCGTAGATTTCAAAGAGGCGCTCCGTGCGGGTGAGTTCCAGCACGACGGCGGCCTGGTCAGAAAGAGAAGCCAGTTTCACATCGCCGTCGCGTTTGTGGGCCTCAGACATGCAACGCAACAACATCTCCACGCCGGCAGCGTCAATTTGCGCGACCAGTGAAAGGTCAAAAACAAGTTGCGGACGATCAGCGGCAAGGAAAGGACGCACGTCACGAAGAAATTCGCGCGCAGTGCGCGAATTCAGGCGCTCGGGCATTCTTTTAACAACAACTGGTCTGCTATTGATGTCCATATCTCCTCGCTACAACCATGTTAGGGAACTTGTGTGATGCCTCAGTGTCACAGGCGGAAGTTTCAAATCCGGCAGCAGTACCAAGCGCCGGCGACGTTTGCCGCAACGTTGTCTGCAAATCCGATTGTGGGGCTTTCGCGCCAGCGAATATGCCTTGAAACGCCAGGCGGGGCAGATACGTCAAGACTTCGGTGGCGCTCGTCATCAGTCTTTTTCCCGACGCTACGGACATGGAGGCGATGAGCTTGCGATCAACGATGGTGACAGTCACATCGCGCTGCAAGTTAACGATGCGGCCCATTCCCGCAATCGAGTGTGCCAGATCAAGCCCTGCTCCAACGTAAGAAAACGGCAGAACCGTGGAATTTTCAATAACCGTACCGCAATCAACCTCCGCGTGCCGCTCAACCGAGCTGCACCGGGTAATCACTGCGCCCGAACGAATACGCGCCATGGATCCGATGAAAGCGGGCGCAAGAACACGCGCACCTTTTTCAACCATGGCTCCGGGGGCAGTCCATACGCCAGGTTTGCTTTCTTTGCCTGCCGGGCAGGTTTGCGTCTGCCGCGTCAGGATATCAATGGCAAATTGCCGCAGGTCGCGCGGAGTGGCCAAAGAATTCAGATACCCATCATGTTGCAGGAGCGGACACTCACTGCGGCAGTGCAACAGCTGGGTGCGGAAAAGCGAAGCCGCGTCATTTCGGCGCGACGCGCTGATGCAGAAAATTTGCAGCGGCTGCGCGCCGGATGCCATCCGGGTAACCCGCTCCTGACGATCAAGATGAAACTGAACCAGCTTCTCAAAATCAGCTTCAACGTAAGCGCCAAGGCGGATCAGAACTACCAGCTCTGCGCCGCTCTGCGCCATGTCATTGAATACAGACTCGGCGGTTTTCCAGAAACGATCGGGAGAAGCAGAGACACAGGTTACATCGGAAGAGAGACCAGAGTTGCGAACACCTGAAGGGGCCGCAGTTTCAACGACTGCGCTTACAGACGAAATGCCGTATTGCTGTAGCCGCTCAGCCATGCGCTGAAGCGTGCTCTTTCCCACTACGTCCAGAGTTGCCAGAGGCGCGTCTGCCTGGCTTCCCTCTTCGATGTGCTCTGAATTGGCCAGCAATAGCCCGCGGATATCCATGATTCCTTCACCTGTCAATGTCCTGGGAGCGCACTCAATGGTGTGAAGAAATCAGAAGAGGAGGGAAACCCAACTGAAGTAACGAGGCCGCAAACGACTATCGATACTACCTATACCCTGGGAACCCTCTGGCCTGAAATCTGTGCAAACCACTCGATTACTTGCACGCAGCCAGCAGAACACTGGTTAAAGTTACTTTCTAATGAAACGCAACTGCCTTGTTTGGGCAGCAGTGTTGGAATAGATGTGATTGTGCCTTCTGGTGTTGTAAGGACAGAGCACCTGCTGGAATTTTTATTTTCACTGCCCAACACTGCTAAAATTTGCATATGTTGGATGTGAAGACCATTTATTTCTGCAGGATTGATTCTTTGGTAGTAGGGCCTTTGCTGCTTGCTGCCACCGAAAAGGGCCTGCGATTAGTCCAATTCTATAGAGGCACACTGCCGGCTCCTGGTAAGGACGAAAATTGGATCGAGTCGCCAGAATATCTCCGGCCCTATGAGTTGCAACTCCAAGCCTATTTTCGCGGTGATCTGCGCCATTTCACCTGCAAACTCGATCTGATTGGAACACCATTCCAGAAGGAATGCTGGCAGGCGCTGCTCAAAATTCCGTACGGTAAAACCTGCTCCTACGCAGATATTGCCTGTGCAATTGGACGCCCGCACGCCTTCCGAGCCGTGGGTGGGGCGAATCATGACAATCCCCTTGCCATCATCGTTCCCTGCCACAGGGTTTTGGGAGCAGATGGCACTCTTACGGGTTACGGTGGCGGACTTACTACGAAGGAAAAATTACTTCGCCTGGAGGGGGCGACGTACCGGCTGGGATCAAAATCCCCTGCAACTTCAATGGGCAAGAGAACCACACCTCCGCCCCAGGCAAGTTTTGAGTACTAAAATCTGACTTCGTACGGCCTGGATTACCGTTGCGGCGGCTTTGAGCTCGAAGGTGGCGTGCCTTTGACGGGCTCAGGGTTATTGGCAGGATTCGCCGTGCTGGCGCTCCCATTATCCGTCGATGACGGTGAGATTTTTTCGCTTCTTCCCCCAATAACGAGCTTATTGACCAGTTTTTTGCTGCCAGCATAGGATTGAACGATCCGCGTGGCCGTTATCTTTTCCTTATTGGTTCCCACCGTGCCTGCCAGCTCGACGGTATCTCCGGACACATTCACCCGCGCGCTGTCGCCAGTCAAGGTGGGCTCTTTGCTCAGAGCATTTTGAATCTGGCTTTGCAGATCAGAGTCAGTCATGGCGCTTACGCCGCCCGTGGAATCCTGCACATCGGGGCTTTGCGCGGTGTTGGAACTTGCGCTGCCTGCCCCTTCCACGGCTGAAGGCGCAGTACCGGCCGGTACCGGGGTTCCAGCCTTGCTCTGGGCGCCGTCCCCAATTCGGGTCGCCGGGGTACTGGGATTAACTGGCGGAGTTTGCTGTTGTGAAGTTTGCGCAACCAGACCGATCGAGGACAATACAAACCCAAAGCCCAGAACATAAAGCGGAACTCTCATTTGCATCACTCCAGAAACAATCAAGATGTTGAAGTCAGGCCAGGATGATTTAAACACACTAGCCCCGGAACCTTTAGAGCACGTTTCGGGCCATGATGGCCAGCTTCCTTGTTACCAGCGGGTTCAACAACCCCTTAAAAACTATGGCGTTGGCGCGTTGGCTGAACCAGAATCAGTTTGATCTGAAAGCCCTGTCCCGCGAGATACTCACATTGAGTATTTACGTACGTAAGTAGGCAGTTAGGTTCTTACCTTATAGATAAGCTCGAATCGGACCGCATTCGGCGGTAAACTCGGATTATGGCCCATACTCACTCGCATCCGCATGCTGCTCCGTTGAGCGCCAGAGCTCTGCGTTATTCGCTTGCGGCCACGTTTGCGTATGTGCTGATTACACTTTTTGCCGGGATACGCGCTCACAGTCTGGCCCTGCTTTCTGAAGCCGGCCACAACGTAACCGATCTGCTGGCGTTGTTGCTTTCATGGGTAGCGGTTTTCATTCAGACCCGTCCACCCAACGCCACCAAGACCTTTGGCTACCACCGCGCCGGGGTGCTGGCTGCTTTCGTGAATGCGCTCACTCTGGTGGCAATCGCCTTTTACATCTTTTACGAAGCGTTCCTGCGGATAAGGAACCCGATTCCCGTCCATCCTGGAATCATGATCTGGGTGGCTGTGATTGGCGTGATCATGAATGGCGCCATCTCCTGGGTGCTGTTCCGGGCCGCGCATGATGTAAACATCCGTAGCGCGTTCATTCATCAACTGGGCGACACTCTTTCCACTGCGGCGGTGATCGTAGGGGGCTGGATCATTCTTTGGACCGGGCGTACCTGGGTCGATCCGGCACTGTCCATTGGGATTGCCTGCCTGATTCTCTGGTCATCATTCGGCATCATCCGCGAAACCTTGAATATCCTGCTGGAGGGGGCGCCACAAGGAGTTTCAGCCGAGCGCATTACTGCCAGCCTTACCAAGGTCGCCGGTGTGCATGACGTGCACGACGTCCATGTCTGGAGCATAGGCTCAGACACACACGCGCTCTCATGCCATGTCCGCATCGATGACATCACGCTCTCAGAGAGCGAAATTATCCTACGCCGGGTAAAAGATATCTTGACTGTTGAGTACCACATCACGCATACGACAATTCAATTTGAAAATGGTAACTGCGAGATTTCCCATGGCTGCGTGATCCCGATCGGGACCAAACGCATGTATGAGCCGCAAAAGGTCCGTCGCTAGCTACTCTCACTCTGCTTCACCCCAGTCGCTTGTCTCTCAAATATTTCCTTCACGGTTTCGAGTGTGTCAATCTCGTTCGCCGATTTGTCACTGCGAAGCCGCAAGATCCGCGGGAAGCGCAGAGCATACCCGCTTTCGTGCCGACTGGAGCGCATCATGTTGTTGAACGCCACTTCCAGAACAATCTTGGGTTCCACCGTGCGCCGGAAACCCTGATCTTCAACAGTGTGGGTCTTGAACCACTCCGTCATCTCGGCGATTTCGACATCTGTAAGTCCTGAATAGGCTTTGCCCACATTTAAGAGCCTCTCGCCCTCACGCACGGCAAATGTATAGTCACTCAGCACCTTGTTGCGCTTGCCGTGGCCCCACTCCACGGCCGTGACCACCACATCCAGCGTGGCTAGCTCCTTCTTGAGCTTGAGCCAAGCCTTGCCCCGCCGACCAGGCGTGTAAGGAGAATTCAAGTCCTTGATCATGAGGCCTTCGTTGCCGCGCTCCCGGGCCGCAGAAAATATCTCTTCCAGCTTTTGTGCAGAATCCGCTGTGACAGCGGGCGCCATGATCACGCGCGGCGTTCCGCTTTGTGTGCTAATTGCAGGCTCAAAGACCAGATTGCCCTGCGGGCTCTCCGTGGCAATGCTGTACTCTGCGATGAAGCCATCTTGGGGCACCGACGCGAAGCTTTGCTCCAAAATTTTTCTTCTTTCCTCCAGTGGCCTTTCGATGAGCAACTCTCTGCCGGCATATAAAACGTCAAATGCCATGTAAACCACCGGTACGCGCCGCAACATGTCTTCGGAAACTTTCTTTCGGCCCAAACGTTTTTGCAGCTCTGAAAATGGCAGGGCCTGCGCTGTGTCCGGACTCCAGGCCAGAATTTCTCCGTCCAGGATCACTGGGTCCGGGAAAGCCCGCAGCGCCGGAGGCAGTTCAGGAAATGCCGCGCTGATTTCATCTAGTGTCCGCGAGAAGAGCCGCACCCGCGGATCGTCTTTGCCGCCTAGATGGACTTGGGCGCGTATGCCGTCATACTTGTCTTCGATGGCGGCACGATCGAAGTAGGAAAGCGCTTCCTCGGCGTCCTGAGCCGGGCTGGCCAGCATGAAGCCAATGGGATGAAAAAGCCGCATCTGCGCCTGATCAAGTTTGTGCTCCGCCGCCAGGCGCAAAGTATCCCTGATGTCGCCCAGCAACATGTTGGCACGTTGAACGTCCTTGATCTTTTCGTCGAAGGCCTTGGCTATGGCCTCTTCCACCAGGCTTTCACGCAGGCCAATGCGGAGATCGCCGCTAATGATCTTGATCACATATTTGGCTTCGAGGGCGGTAGCCCGCCTCAGTAGGTCTTGAAGCAGGCTGAGCTTGCGTGCCGCCATAGACGTTCGAGCCAGTTCATCAAAGGCCGCAGCCAGTTCGGAGACCGAGAGTGAGCTCTGCGCCGGAGCCGTTGGTCCCAGCACATCCTCTGCGGCCGCTCCCAGATCACCGTGCCGGCGGTAAGCTGCCGTGAGAGCTATCTCTCCTTTGCCTGAGATTTCGGCCACGGTGCGCCACAGCAGCGTTCCGCCTACCTGCAAGGTTCTCTCTTCCCACGCGGAAAAAGCCCGGCCGGAGAGGAAAACAGCTGCCTGAGCGGCCTCCTCAACTGGTCGCGAACGGAAATATTCCGCCACCAGACGGACCTTTTCGGTCTTCTTTGTGGTGGCCGCGACTGCGTGCGCAGTTAGGGCAAATGCCATCATCACTAACAGGATAGCAACAGCTATTTGTTACTGTCCTTTTCTCTAATATTCTCGTAAAATACTGTGTTGACAGCACTTTTAGCCCCTGCGCCAATCCCTTTGGAGCTTAGGCTGGTTGCGGATCATCTAATAAACCAATGAGATACTGGCGCCCATTCCTGCGTTTTCTTGCTGCTTTGCAATTGCTTCCCGCCCTTGAAAGCGGAGAGGAAACCCTCGTCGGCGGTCAAGCCGTGATGGAAGGCGTGATGATGCGTTCCCCGCATGCATGGGGCATTGCCATCCGCAAGCCTACCGGTGAGATCACCACGCACAGCGAGACATTGCAGCGGCCCTCAGAAAAACACAAATGGCTGGGATGGCCCTTCGTCCGCGGCCTGGCGACGCTGGGACAGGCCATGCGCCTGGGATTTGTAGCCTCAAAGTTTTCTTTGAATGTTGGTCTGGAAGAAATTGCCAAAGAAGAAGGCGAGAAAAAGCCCGAGATCGGCAGTTGGGCCATGGTTGGCAGCATGGTTCTGTCGATCGGATTTTTCATCTTCATGTATAAGTTCGTTCCGCTGGCAGCCGCCACAGGCTTGAAGTCGCGCTGGCACGCATTGAATAACAACTTCGCTTTCACCCTGGTCGATGGCCTGATCCGCATTTCGCTCTTCCTGTTGTTCATCTGGGGCATTTCTTTGTGGTCCGACATCAAGCGCGTCTATCGCTATCATGGTGCGGAGCACAAGACGGTTTTTGCTTTTGAGGATCACGGCATGCCTTCCATTGCCGACGCGCAAAAGTATTCGACGTATCATCCGCGCTGCGGCACCAGCTTTCTCATGACCATCATGCTGATCTCGATCTTCGTTTATGCAGCATTTCCGGTTCAGGGCTTCTGGGCCAAATTTGCGCTGCGCGTGGTCTTCCTGCCCGTTATCGCTTCTGTTTCTTATGAGATGATTCGTTTCTCGGCTAAGCACGGCAAATCATTCTTTGCGCTGCTCACCAAGCCCGGCTTGTGGCTCCAGCGCATCACCACCCAGCCACCCACAGACGATCAGGTGGAGTGCGCCATCAAAGCCCTAGATCTTGCAATGGAACTCGAAAAGAAAAATGGCGGCGAACTAGTAATTGCCTAGGCGGCCTCCGCCGCATACTCTTTCCATCTCACAAATTTGCAGCACGTGGCGCTCCAAACCCGGGCTGCGTTCCTGGGCCTTGGCAGTTCCTGAAATTCAAACATGCGTGAAGCAGCGGAGGAATCATGACTAACTTGGCGACCATGCTGATTGGTATGGAACGTTTCAGTTCCGGACTAAAGCGCCATGTAATCCAGGTTGGCGATCATCGCGTTATTTATTCTGAGGGCGGCGATGGCGAGCCTGTAGTATTGCTCCATGGATTTGGCGCGTCAGCCGACAGCTGGAACCGTTTTGCCAAGCCTTTGACGAAGCGTTTTCGCGTGATCGCACCCGATCTGCCGGGCTGGGGTGCCAGTACAAGGCTGGAAACTGCGTCGTATGGCTATCCAGCCCAGGTCGAGCGTTTGCACCAATTTTTGTCGCAGCTAAAGCTGAGCCGAGTGCACCTGATTGGACACTCCATGGGCGGCTTCATCGCCTCGGCCTATGCCGCGCGTTACCCGGATGAAGTGATAACGATCGGATTGATCGCGCCCCACGGGATGGTTGAGCCGGAGCCCAGCGAACTGGCGCGTTCCGTCGCTCAAGGTGACAACTGGCTGGTAGCCACCTCGCTCCCGGAGTTTGACCGCCTGCTGAACAATGTATTTGCCAGGCGTCCGTATGCTCCCAAAGCCGTGTTGCGCTATCTGGCCAACCATGCCATCCGCAATTCTGCGAAGTCGGCAAAGATCTTCGCGGAGATGCAGACAAACGATCCGCCTCTCGCGGAACGGCTGTCTCACATCAATGCCCCTGCACTGATTGTATGGGGCGATCAGGACCGAGTTCTGCATGTTTCCTGCGCCGATCTTTTCCGACAGGGCATCAAAAACTCTGAGGTTATGGTTATACCCGGATCCGGGCACATGCCTCTTGTCGAGAATGCCGGCACCTGCGCCAGGGCTTGGCTGGCTTTTGTAGAGAAAGCGCAACAAGCACGCGGGGCGGCGGCGTGAGTGAAGCGATTTGATCGAAGTAGTAAAATTGAGGTGGAGAGGTTGACTAGCGGGCCGAGCCAGCCGCAACACGAGCCTTGAGAGGCTTGAGGCAGCCATGCTCTCCGGCGGGTTGGGAGCGAAGCGACAAAAAATATGTTTGAACGTCTAAACCAGATCGAAGCCAGATACGATGAACTCACCAAGGCGCTCTCATCGCCTGAGATCATCAACGATTCGTCGCGCTACCAGAAGACCGCCAAGGCCCACAGCGAAGTCGCGGAAATCGTGGAGAAATACCGCGAGTTCAAAGATCTGACGCGCGGAATTGAGGAAAGCAAGGCCATGGTGGCGGAAGAGACCGACGCCGAACTGCGGACTTACGCCCAGGAAGAACTCGCGCGGCTAGGTGAGCGGCTTACGCAGGTTGAGAACGACCTAAAAGTCCTGCTGGTGCCCAAAGACCCCAATGACGACAAAAACGTGGTGCTGGAAATCCGGGCCGGCACCGGCGGCGACGAAGCCACGCTCTTTGCCGCGGAAATGTTTCGCATGTACAGCCGCTACGCTGAAGGACAGCGCTGGAAAGTGGAAGTGCTTTCAACGTCCGAATCCGGCGTGGGTGGCCTAAAAGAAGTCATTGCTATTATTGAAGGCAAGGGCGTCTATTCGCGCATGAAGTATGAGAGCGGCGTGCATCGCGTTCAGCGCGTGCCGGCGACGGAGCAGCAGGGCCGCGTGCATACTTCTGCGGTTACCGTCGCAGTGCTGCCGGAGGCGGAAGACGTGGATATCAAAATTGAAGCCAAAGATCTTCGGATCGATACGTTCTGTTCGTCGGGTCCGGGCGGCCAGTCCGTGAACACCACTTACTCTGCCGTTCGCATTACCCACTTGCCGACAAACACCGTAGTGAGCTGTCAGGACGAAAAGTCGCAGATCAAGAACCGCGAAAAAGGTATGCGCGTGCTGCGTGCCCGCCTGTATGAGCAGGAAATGGATAGGCAGCAGCAGGCCCTGGCCAAAGAACGCAAAGCACAGGTTGGCAGCGGCGACCGCAGCGAGAAAATTCGCACCTACAACTTCCCGCAAAACCGCATGACCGACCATCGCATCGGCCTTACCCTGCACCAGCTTTCTGATGTAATGGACGGCAAGCTTCAGCCTGTGCTCGACGCGCTGACAACGCACTATCAGGCGGAAAAGCTGAAGAATGAGTCTGCTGGCGCAGTGGCGTAAGCTCTTTTTCTAAAATCCCGAGCGTAGCGAGGGATCCCTATGACTCTTATCCTCTCAGGGCTGACCATTCTTTGACCACAACAATCTCCAAGCTCATAGGGATCTCTCACTTCGTTCGAGATTTCAGACTACCCCTTTGCGCCCTTAGCGCCCTTTGCGGTACATTTCTCCGCCATGCAGCTCAAACAGGCCGTCGATTCCGCGTATCAACTTTTCGTTGAGAATGATGTTCCTTCTCCGCGGCTGAACGCCGAGTTGCTGTTGTTGTTTGTCCTTAACCGCGAGCGCGCTTACCTCTACGCCCATCCTGAGCGTGAACTCAATGCCGACGAACAATCCAGCTACGACGAAGTCATTCGCGAGCGGGCCCGCGGCTGTCCCACGCAATACATCACCGGCCATCAGGAATTCTGGGGGCTCGATCTGCTGGTCTCGCCCGCCGTGCTGATTCCTCGACCGGAAACTGAGCACGTAGTGGAAACCGTGCTTGAACTGCTGAAGGAGCATCCCTTCGACGGTCCTGGCAAGCTGAAGTTGCTGGACGTAGGTACTGGCTCAGGCTGCATTGCCCTAGCGCTGGCCAGCGAGCTGCCGCACGCGGAAATCCAAGCCTGCGATATCTCCGAAGACGCGCTGGAAATGGCGCGAACCAATGCCGCTCGGCTCGCGTTGGGCGGGAAGGTGCTCTTCCGCAAATCGGACCTGCTTTCGGTCTATGCCGGAGAACAATTTGACTTTGTCATTTCCAACCCTCCGTACGTCGGGGAGGTCGACGCCGACAAGGTTCAGAAGCAGGTACGAGAGTTCGAACCGAAGATCGCGGTCTTCTCCGGCCGCGAAGGCATGGACATTTACCGCCGCCTGATTCCCCAGGCCCACGATGCCCTGCGTCCGGGCGGCTGGTTTGTTGCCGAGATCGGTTACTCAGAGGAAGAAAAGGTGCGTAATCTGCTGGCCGGATGGTCAGACATTCAGGTTACAGCGGACCTTCAGGGGATTCCCAGAGTGTTGGCGGCTAGGAAATCAGAAACCGAGAATCCACCACGGAGGCACGGAGACACGGAGAAAAACCGAGAGTAATGATTTCTTCTTCTAAAGCACGTTCGCGGGCTTAAATTTCTATATCTTTCACCAGCGGAATGTTATTCAGTCCAAGGAACCCAGCGCCAAACCACCCTGGTTCTCTGTCTACCCAACAATCAAAAAGATTTTCTCCGTGCCTCTGTGTCTCCGTGGTGGATGTTCTGCCCTAGTTTGCTACACTAATCAGTTTTCAATTCACCCATGGAGGTGAAGTTTGGCTGAAAGAAGCTCTCCTGTGCCCAGCGGTCTGGGTCGCACGTTGCGCCGCGACGCATGGTGGATGGAAAACGTTCCCGTCATCATTCTTTTGGGTGGATTTGGCTTGTACGCCACGTTGCGCGCCTTCGAGGGAAAATTTTATGAGGCGGGCCCGTATCTCTCTCCATTTTACTCGCCGTTGATAGACGCTTCGCACCATTGGTGGCATTATTCTCCGGCCCTCCTGATCCTGGCTTTTCCGCTCGGCTTCCGCATGACCTGTTATTACTATCGCAAGGCTTATTACAGGGCATTCTTCCTGGACCCGCCGGGCTGCGCCGTGGGCGAGCCGGCGAACCGCAACTATCGTGGCGAGACCAGTTTTCCCTTCATCCTGCAAAATCTCCATCGCTATTTTCTTTATGGCGCCATCGTTTTCCTGTGCTTCCTCTGGTATGACGCGATACGAGCCTTCTGGTTCGACGGCCACTTTGGCATCGGCGTGGGCACGCTCGTGCTGTTGGTCAACATTGTGCTGCTGACTATGTACCTGCTCTCCTGCCACTCCCTGCGGCACCTGATCGGCGGCAAGATCGATTGCTTCTCCTGCACCACATTCAACTTGAAGCGCCACGGCGCATGGAAGAAAGCCAGCTTCCTCAATGAACGCCACATGCTGTTTGCCTGGTGCAGTTTGATCTCAGTGGGCTTTGCCGACTTCTATGTCCGCATGGTGGCTAGCGGCATGATCAAGGACTTTAGAATATTGTGACGAACCAGACGAAGTATGAAACCCATGAACATGATGTCCTGATCATTGGCGCGGGCGGCGCGGGGCTGCGGGCTGCGATTGAGGGCTTGGCTGCCGGGGCTCGCGTTGCCGTGGTCTCCAAATCTCTGCTGGGAAAAGCCCACACGGTGATGGCGGAAGGCGGCATTGCCGCAGCTATGGCCAACGTGGACAAATCCGACAGCTGGCGGACACACTTCCGTGACACCATGCGCGGCGGCAAGCTTCTCAACAACTGGCGCATGGCTCAGCTTCACGCCCAGGAAGCGCCGGAACGCGTGCGCGAACTGGAGCAATGGGGCGCGCTTTTTGATCGCACCTCAGACGGCGACATTCTGCAACGCGCTTTCGGCGGCCATACGTTCAAGCGGCTCTGCCATGTGGGCGACCGCACTGGCCTGGAGATGATCCGCACGCTGCAGGACCGCGGCGTCCAGATGGGCTTTGACGTCTTTATGGAATGCACCATCATCCGGTTGCTCACAGACGGCAAGCGTGTCGTGGGCGCATTCGGTTACTGGCGCGAGCAGGGACGCTTCGTGGTGCTCAAGGCAAAATCCGTGGTGATTGCGACAGGCGGGATTGGCAAAGCCTATCGCATCACGTCAAACTCCTGGGAGTACACCGGCGATGGAATGGCGCTGGCTTATGATGCGGGCGCGGAGTTGCTGGATATGGAGTTCGTCCAGTTCCATCCTACCGGCATGGTGTGGCCTCCCGGCGTGCAGGGCATTCTGGTGACGGAAGCAGTGCGAGGCGAAGGCGGTATCCTGCGCAACAAGCTGGGTGAGCGCTTTATGGAGAAATACGATCCCAAGCGCATGGAACTCTCTACACGTGACGTGGTTGCGCGCTCCATTTACACCGAGGTTCGCGAGGGCCGAGGCAGCGAGCACGGCGGCGCTTTTCTGGATATCTCCCACAAGCCCGCGGAATATGTAAAGCAAAAGCTGCCCAGCATGTATCACCAGTTCAAGGAACTGGCTGACGTGGATATCACCAAAGGTCCAATGGAAGTCGGTCCTACCTGTCACTACATGATGGGAGGAATCCGCGTGGAAGCTGAAACAGCGGCAGCTTCGCTGCCCGGATTGTTTGCCGCCGGTGAGGCCGCAGCTGGATTGCATGGGGCGAATCGCCTGGGCGGCAACTCACTGTCTGACCTGCTGGTATTCGGCCGGCGCGCCGGCTTGGGTGCTGCCGCCTATGCCGACAAAGCTCCTGCTGCTTCCATCGACGACCAGCAGATCGCCGAAGCAGAGCGCGACATGCTTGCGCCATTTGATCGCGGCGAAGGCGAAAACCCATATTCTGTCCATCGCGACCTGCAGGAAACCATGCAGAACCTTGTGGGAATTTTCCGTATTGAAGAAGACATGACCAAAGCGATGGGCGAACTGGAAAAACTGAAGGCTCGGGCCGCACGCGTCCGCGTAGAAGGCTCGCGACTGTTCAATCCCGGCTGGCATCTCTCACGCGATCTGAAGTCGATGCTCACTGTTTCTGAGGCGGTGACCCGGACTGCACTGGCCCGCAAGGAAAGCCGCGGAGCACACAGCCGTATTGACTTCCCGAAACTCGATGAGCAAGTCTGGGGCAGGCAGCACAATCTGGTTACCCGCGATGGCGACCGAATGAAGCTTCAGCAGATCCCGGTCGATGCCATCCCCGGAGAATTGAACGATCTGTTGGCCGAAGACAAGTAAGCAAGGCCAGCGCAGGGCAGAGCGAACCACAGGAGGAACGATGGCGGACGCGATCTTAGAAGTGTTCCGGGGTACATCAGGAAGCCGGCGCAGTGAAGCAATATACGGTCCCGATCGCTCCGGGGATGGTGGTTCTGGACGCGCTGCATTACATTCAGGCCAACCTGGAGCCTGACTTGGCCGTACGCTGGAACTGCAAGGCCGGCAAATGCGGTTCATGCTCCGCGGAGGTCAATGGCAAACCGCGCCTTACCTGCAAGACCCGCATGGACGCACTGCCTACGGACAAACCCATTACCGTCTATCCCATGAAATCTTTTCCCGTGATCAAGGACCTGGTAACGGACGTCTCGTGGAATTATCGCGTCAACAAAAAGATTCCGCCGTTCTCACCCAAGCCCAAAACCGACTGGAAGATGTATCAGGAAGACATGGACCGGGTACAGGAATTCCGCAAATGCATTGAATGTTTCCTGTGCCAGAATGTCTGCCACGTGGTGCGGGACCATCATAAAAAAGAAGAATTTGGAGGGCCGCGCTTCTTTGTTCGCGTGGCGTCGCTGGAAATGCATCCGCTGGATAACGTTTCGCGCGCCAAGTTACTGAAAGATGAACTCGGTATCGGCTACTGCAACATCACCAAATGTTGCACTGAGGTCTGCCCTGAAGAAATCAAGATCACGGACAACGCTATCATTCCACTCAAAGAACGCGTAGTGGATGAGTTTTACGATCCCATCATGAAACTGGTGCGCAAGATACGCGGCGCGCCAAAAGCGGATTAGAATTTATTTCGGTGGTAAATGACCCATGGAACGCCAACTTAAAACCATCTCGAAAAACGGCATTGCTGAGGCGCTGGCAAAAGTGCAGCACTATCGTTATCTCAACCAGGCCGAGGAAGCGGAGTCTATCTGCCGCGATATTCTGGCGGCCGATCCTCAGAATCAAATGGCTCTGCGGCAACTTGGCCTGGCAATCACTGACCAGTTCACCGGCGGGATCGCAGACCGCTTTAATGAGGCGCATTCCTGCTTTGAGAAGCTCACGAATGCTTACGAACGCTCCTACTATCTGGGGATCGTGAATGAGCGTCGGGCCAAAGCGCAGCTTCGCGCTGGCCATCACTCTCACGCGCTGCGAACGAGCTTTGAAAACGCGCTGGGTTACTTTGAGGAAGCGGAGAAGGTCCGGCCGCAGGGTAATGACGACGCCCTGCTTCGCTGGAATCGCTGCCTTCGCCTGATGGAGGGTATCCCTGATCTGGCCGGAGAAGCCGAGTCTTTTGACGCCAGCGACGCTCCGCCCGTTTTCAGGAAGTAATCTTTACGAATGCCTTCGGCATCGTTCTGACCGTTGGATTTAAGAGCTACTGCGCCGCGCTTTCCAACACGCGCACTTTCCAGCGATCTTCAGCTCCGGTCATCACGGCGTAATACTGGATCTGGGCCTGGTCTGAATGGATCACCGTGCTTCCATCCAATACCTGGGTTTCAATGCTTGCCGTATCTTTCAACTCGATAGCAGCTCCGTCGGGCGAATAAAAGATTGCGTCAACTTTATGGCCACGGTCAATGATGCGCGTAGTCAGGCCGTTCTGTTTCTGGTCTTTTACCCGTTGCGTGAGCTTATCCAGGGCGAAACCGGCAAAATTGTCATTCAATGGCTGAAGCGTATTGTTGGCCAGCGATGTGCCAATGGCCTGCCACGCCAGCGTGTAGTCCCGCACGATCGCATTTTGCGTTACTTCTTCAACCTCGCGCGGCTGGGCGTTCTTCACGCTCAATTGCACCGCAGGTTTGGTATCGGCAAAAATTCGTTCGAACAGAGGAACTGCGCCAGAGATTGCGATCGCTATTCCCAGAGTCAGAATCAGCATGCGTGCGAGCTTCATTGTCTGCCTCCCACGTGCAGTTCATTGCCCAGCACCACGCCGGCAGCCACAGTGATGGTGGCATTGTCAGATGCCGGCAGCTCAGCACGTGCCGTTCCCTTCTTGATGCGCGCATCCACCGTGCTCTTGCCAGTATTATCAGTCTGGATGAACGTAACGATCGTGCCGTCCGGCACCGGATTACCACTGCAATCTCGGATGGGATCTGTTTCTACCACTGTTCTGTTACCCGCGTGCCCCGCCACATGCATATGGAAACTGCGCTCACAGGGATCTGCGGCCACTTGTTGCACCACCCGCGCGACCGAAGTGTCTCCAACGGAAGCAACAAATTGCGCAGCGCCAGCTTTCGGCGCTGACGGACTGTTGATCCAGGCGACACCAGCGCGGCTGGTAACACTCTTGGTAGATCCTGCGCCGCCGACGGACAGATTGAAATTCACGGGAGTGGGATCCAAAATGAGGTTCTGGTATTGATCAAAAACGAATGTCACGCCGCTGATTACATTAGGGCGGGCCACGGGGACGCGCGAGGGGCGTGCGAGGAAGTTAAGCTTTCCCGGCTTGCCCGGTTTTACCCAGAAAATCTGGGATTGATTGGAATCGCCACGTACCACGGCAATCCAGCGCCCGGCGCTTCGAAGCTCTTCGCCCTTGATTTCGACGTTTCCGCCGGATTTGAATTCCTTTTTGATGACCTGCCCCGGACCGACCAGGTACAGTGTCCCGTTTCCACCAGTACCGATGCTGAGAGGCTGCCCGGCCACAATATTCTGGGGAAGATGCAGTTCGGCGGCGCGGGCGGAGTCAGCCGCAAACCAGCACAGCGCGATAACCAGACCGATATAAATTACTTTACGCATAGTTAATTCTCACGGCTATTGAGGCTGTAATGGTTTACGGTCACGCGATACGTATGGACGCTCGCCGCCAGATCGTCGCGCAAAGCGACCGAGAAAGGTTGCGGCGTCTGCGGCAGCAGAGCGTGGTCAGAATAAGCGTCTGAAACCCAGATCACCTGCCCGCCATTGTCATAAAAAGTGGCGAGGACGTGGGGGATGTTTACGGTCGTTCCGCTTTCATTGAACAACTCGCCCTTCAACACGGTGCGCCCAGTCAAATCTTTTTCAATCCGCTGGTGCAGCACAGCAATCACTGGGTCAGCCGATGCGGGAACGAGCATCCAGTTGTGCGTCATGCGGACGGCCTTCACGTCAGACTTTTTGATGCCCGGAAAGTCGATTCGGTACGGAGACACTTCCTTGGGCAGTAAAACGTGTGAGAGTTTGTCAAAGCTGCTCTCTTCGGCAACGTCTTTGCCGCTATTATCAGTAAGCACCGCGCCCACCGTGATAAAAGCAGGAACCGTATCCTCATTCACTACTTCGCCCATGATGATCAGCGCGCCATCGCGCTCCACGGCATGCATGGAGAGAATTCGACAATTCGGATTCTCCACGTTCTGAGCGCCCCAATCGTCGCCCACGCCGCGCCACACGATGTCCCAGCGCAGGTAGTTCACGGGAATTACTTGCGGCGGCACGTTCACTTCTTTTTCTGCCGGCCACTGCACTTTCCACGCGCCATCGTCTTTTACAACTTTCAAATCGCGCGTTTCAAAAGAAGCGCCCACAGCGGTGGCGTATTTGAGTTCAGTGCGGACAGTGGCTTCATTTTCAGACTCGTGCAAAACGCGCGTGTTCACTGAGTCAAGTTGCGAATACGTGCGCAGGCTCCCGTTGCGTCCCGCAAGGTCGCGGACGAAGCCGCCTTGATCGACATTGCTGGAACCCGCGACAAAAGCATACGCGCCCTGCCAGTCATGCGCTTTGGCATTGTCGAACATGGACTGCACCGCGCCTTCAGGGGTGGAGGCACGTGTAGTCTTGCTGCCATGCACTGTGCCGACGGCAATCAACCCTAGCGTAAGCACTGCAAAGATGATCGTTAGTGTGCGGCCCATTAGAGTGCCTCCCGGAGTACAGGTTCTTCGCTCGAGGTCAGCGGGAACTCAAGTGTTTCGAGTTTGCGCCGCTTGTCTGGAAACGCCAGGATCAGAAGCAGCGCAAGAATGCTGCTGCCGATGGGAAGCGTGCCCCAGAGAATTCCTTCCATGGCAGTGGGCGGCGTTCCATAAGGCGTTTTGTGTGCCGGTGGAATTCCATCCTTTACCCACAGGCTGACATTGCCGCGGTCATAGATTTCGGTCTTGCGCCAGCCGGCAAAGGCAATCAATGGCTCATAGTACGGATCGCGAACAAAGATATATTTCAAGCCGTACTGGTCTGCGTGCTTGAGCACGGCCCGCAGGGACTCAATGCCGTTGGTTCCGTAATATTTGGAGTTAGTGAGCTGGGCTGACCCGTACTGCGTCATCTCTGGCAGCAGGCGGGCGGAGTTATATTCGCCGTCCACGCTGCTGGCGTTGGCGTAAATTCCCACCTCTGACATCTTGCTGCCGAATCCGAGCGTTAGATAGCGGAACTTGTCGTGGCCGTCGCGGTTCAGGAATGAGACCACTTCAGCCGTGCTGAAAGGCGCATCGTGAATGGGATGGTACACAGGCCACGAAACTGCCATGGCCACGCTGAACGCGCCTAATGCTCCAAGAACGAAGGCCGCCTTGCGTCCGTAACGGTCGATCAAAGTTACCGCGCCCAAAGCCACAATCGGCAGAGCCATGATGTTGGCCCAGAAGCTGAAGCGTTCAAAGGTAAGAATGTCAAAAGGATTGTGGACATTCGCGCCTGTAACCGCGTTGACCACGCCAGCCAGCATGCCGAGCAGAATTCGCGGCAGGGGCGTGGTTCCACCCAGACCAAAAATCATGGTGACCCAGAAGCCGATAAACAGCGGCCGTAGCCTGGATTCCTTGAGGCCTTTGAGGAAGATGAAAGGCAGCGCAAGCAACATCGCGCCCCATGGCACGACGATATAGTTCACGGCCAGCCAGCCCTGAGAGAAGAAGTTTTCACGGCTGCCATGCGGGATGGGCATCTGCTTGATGGGATTTGCCTTGAGTGCCAGCCAGTAAGGCAGCAGCACCAGAATGATTCCGACGAGCGAGAGTCCAGCAAAAATTGCCGCTCGGATCACAACGCCGACTGTTGTGGCGTCATTGCCTTCGCGTTTGCGGTCCATGATCGCCGTAACCACCACGGGAATAGTGAAGATCACACTGGCAAACAACAACGTCACGTGGTGCGCAGCGGCGGCGGCCATGGTAAGCGCCAGGGCTTTACACAGCGCCATCACCTTGCCTTCACGCGCCCATTCATAAAAATACGCGAGCGCCATCAGGTAAAGTGGCGCGGCCCAGGTGGTGGATAACTGTCCGTCAACGTACACCAGGGAAGCCAACGAACCCAGCAGCACACTGCCGATGGCAGCGTAGCTGGCTGCTCGTTCCCCCCACCCATATTCGGGCATATCTGTAAACGCCAATTGGGAGCAGGAGGATCGCGATCAGCTGAACGAAAATGTAGGCCAGGTTGAGGCCCATCACGTGCGAAAACAACGCCATCCACTGCTGCTCCATTGGTGGATAGGTGGTCTGGGAGAAGCCGGTAAACCACTTTTCATTCCACGGATTGAACCAGTGTGTTGCGTAGTGCGCCGCAAAGAATTTGTGAAAGTCCGCGTCGTACGAGTCGTTGGTAATCTGCATCAGCAGGAGCGGACCGTGCACCAGCAGCGCCAGCAACAGCACCCAACTCAAGGGAACCGCCCGAGTGGGCAATGAAACCTGCCTGCCCGGAGCGATGGATGGGGAACTCATGAAAAACCTCCGTGAATGCGAGTTGCGATGATCGCGAAACCTCTAAGCAGCGAGACGGCATTAAAAAGGAATACCGCTAATCAGCAGCAGTTTTGCTCAGCAGAGACTTCGATTCCAAAAGAGGTGCTGGGGTTTGCCTAGTGGCATCCGGATTCCCATTTTTGGAGCATTTTCGCGAGTTTCTGCCCTCTGGCAATCCCTAAGCCCGAAAATGGCATCTTGATTCATGATGAGAACAGAGCTGCTGCCGCTGTCGGGGCATGCCGCTTTCGCTAAATCCTGGTAGCGTACGTGGAAACTGGTGACCACGTGTTCTTTCTGCGACTTTGACAACGGTGGTCCCGTGAAGAAGAATTTTTTGCGTCTCGCGCTCGTAGGCTCCCTATTTCTGGTCAACTTTGGCTGGGCGCAGACGTTCGATCTAAATAGCAAGCCGCAAGACCAGAACCAGAAGACCCAGCCCAAACAAAACAATGGCAAGAAGCAGCCCGCAAGCCGGGCCAGCAGCGGCGGTGGCGGCGGCTCAGCCCCTTGTGGAACCACGGGCAGCGGTTGGGGTGGCAGTATTGAAGCTGGCCGTTATGCGCGCGCGGCTGAAAAAGCGCTGGCAAACGGAAATCCTTCGGCTGCAATGAATTATGCCGAGCACCTGACCCAGGCAGCTCCCAGCGACGCGTGCAATTGGTTCCTGCTGGGCTACACCAGCCGCCTGGCGGGCAACTCGAAAGTTTCATTGGACGCCTATCAGAAGGGTCTATCGCGCGCGCCAAATTCCGTAGAAGGCCTCTCCGGCATGGCCCAGACATACATTCGCATGGGCAAGGCCGACGAAGCCAAGAAGCTGCTGTTGCAGGTAATCGCCGCCAATCCTCGCCGCGCCACCGATCTGGCGATGGCGGGTGAGCTCTTTATGCAGTCAGGCGATTTGCCCCGCGCGCAGAATTTGCTGGAGCGCGCGGAAGGCGTTCAGCCGACGTCCCACGCCGAACTACTGCTGGCCATCACCTACATGAAGCAGAAGCAGACAGACAAGGCCAAGCAGCTTCTGGACAAAGCGATGAAGCGCAGCCCGAAGAATACTGAGATCTTCCGCGCTGTGGCGCAGTATTACCGCGAAGCGCACGATTATAAGTCCGCCCTTGCCATCCTGATGAAGGCGCCGGTCAAGAACGCTGATGTGATGTCCGAACTTGGCTACACATACGAGTTGGCCGGCATGAAAAAAGAATCGGCGGACACATACGAGAAGGCTGCCGGTCTGGCGCCCAAGTCCGTCAATGTTCAACTAGCCGCCGCTCAGGCACAGTTGCGCGTCGGCAACCTTGATAAAACACGCACTTACCTGTCTCGTGCTGAACAGCTTGACGCCAATTATTATCGCCTGCATGCCATCCGTGCTGATCTGGCCAAAATTGAGCGCCGTGACAGTGACGCAATTCGTGAGTACCTGGCAGCATTGGCCGCCATGCCGGAAGGCCCGGCTGAGGGCGTGCTTTATCCTACGCAACTGCGGCTCAACCTGATTGATACTTACCGCAACCTGGACGATGACGCTGCCATTCGCCAGCAGCTGGCCATCGCGCAACAGGAGTTGGCCAAGCTACAAGTGGAAGGCCCGCAGCAAGTGGAGTATCTGCGGCTTCGCGCCGCGATCAAAGGCCTGGCCAATGATCCCGCCGGAGCTGAGGCTGACCTGAAGCAGGCTCTGCAACTTGATCCTGAAAACGACAATGTGACTTTGCAGTACGGCAGCCTGCTCTGGAAAATCGGCCGCAAGTCCGAGGCTCGCCAGATGTACACCACCCTGCTCAAGCGTGACGACAAAAACCGCTATGCGCTGGAAGCGCTCGGCTATCTCTCTCGCGACGAAGGCGACAATAAAGGGGCGGAAACTTTCTTTGGTCGCATGGCGGCCGCTTATCCGAACGACTACGTTCCCTATATGGCATTGGGTGATCTGTATACTTCGATGAAGGAATATCCCAAGGCCCAGGCCAGCTATGAGAAGGCACACAAGCTGGCGCCCACGAATTCGCAGATTGTGGCCAGCGGCTCCAACGCCGCTATCGATGCAGGCAAAGTTGATTTGGCCGGTGAGTGGGTTGCGCGTGCCACCGGCACCATGAAAAATGATCCGCGCGTGATGCGTGAAACAGAACGCTATCTGTTCCTGAAGGGCCGCTACGCTGAATCCGCCAAGCTGGGCGAGCAGGCAATCGTGAAGCTGCCTCGCGACCGCGATGCCGCCGTTTACCTGGGTTATGACTATTACAACCTGGGCCGTTACGACGAAGTTCTTGCGCTGGTAAGCCGCTATGAGGCCACCCTGCCGAAGGAAGCCAACTTCCCCTTGCTCGCCGGCCATGTGCACAAACAGAACCAGTTATTACAGCAGGCAATCGACGATTTCTCTCGCGCACTCGACAAAGACCCGAAAATGTTTGAAGCGCTGGTGAACCGCGGTTACACCCGCAATGACATGCAGGATGCCCAAGAAGCGATCCATGATTTTGAGCCTGCGCTCAAAATGAATCCAAACAGCGGTATCGCCCGCCTTGGTTTGGCCTTCTCTTACCTGCAGCTGCACCGCTCACGCGAGGCCATGGAAGAGATCGGCAAGGCCGAAAAAAACCTTGGCGAATTGGGCGCAACGCACATGGCCCGCGCCACTGCGTACCGGCAGATGCGCATCCTGGACAAAGCCGTCCAGGAATATCGAGTGGCGCTCAAGTATTCGCCGGATGACCTGAAACTTCATCTGGCACTGGCGGATGCCCTCTATCACGCCCGGCACTATGCTCAGTCCATCAATGAACTGGAAGCTTCGCTGGCGCTTTCTCCCGATGATCCGCTCATCTATGCCAACCTGGCCTCAGCACACGCGCAGCTAGGCCATAGGGCTGAGACATTCAAGTACATTCAACTGGCGGAAAAGGAAGCAGTGGACCAATCGGCAATCCTGTTGGCCACGGGCGACGCACTGTTGACACTGGGTGACCGTGCGGCTGCGCTGGAACGTTTCACGCGTGCACTGGATGCTCCCGACGCCAATCGTGTTGATGTGCGCATTGAGTTTGCAAAACTCTTTGTGCGGCAGGGCAAGTTCAATGATGCCAAGCAGGAAGTGGCGCTGGCATTTGCCGAGTCCCGCATTGGCGAAGCATCTCCCGTCACCGCCGATAACCTGGTGGAAGCGGCCAACATTTTCCTGGCAGCCCATGACTTTGATCTGGCGGAGCGCTATTTCGCCAAAGCCAAAGACCTGGGTGCTTCTGACGACACTGTAGCCATCGGCCTGGCGGATACATACATCGCTCAAGGCAACGATCGCAAAGCGGAGCAGGAGCTGGCTGCGCTTGGAAATTCTGCGGACTACCAGCAGAGCTACGATTACCAGCTTGCCTGGGCCAACATTTACACCCAGCGGCATGACAACGTACACGCCATCACGGCATTTGCGCGGGCCAACCAGCTTGCGGCAGACGACCCCACAGCCGAGCGCGGTCTGCTCCAGGTTTCCGGCGAGGAAGGCACGCCGTTGCCGTGGCGTCCAAGCTTTAGCGTCCAGAGTGATGTGGCGACGGGCGCAATTTTCGAAGATGCCACTCTTTATCAGATGGATAACAAGCTCTTTGGAGCTCCCGTGCCGCCGCGTTCTTCTCAGGAGACGGACATTGGTAGCACGTTCCGTTACCACACGGAACATTTCTTTCCCATCAACGGATTCGTTGGCGAACGTAACTACCGGGGCACTATTTCAATTCCCAGCCAGGAATTGATCGTCAAGCGCAACACGTATGACACGGTCTTCAACGTGGGCACAACGCCGGTGCTGCGTCTGGGCAGTGCACATATCATCCTGAACCCCGGCATTGAGTTCACGATCAGACGCGATAGCCTATCGCCTATCCAAATGAACCAGCAGCTCTTCCGCCAGTTCATATATCTGAATACTTCGCCATTTTTCAATTGGCTGACAGTTCGCGGAAGCGCGGTCCATGAATCTGGTCCATTTTCACTTCAGAACCTGAACTCGCGCGACCTCGGTGCAAGCCTTGAGTTCGAAGTAGGCCGCCCATGGGGCAACAACGCTCTGATTACGGGCTACTCTGTGCGTGATCTCCTCTTCCACCCCGCCGTCCGTGAATTTTTCACCACCGACACGTGGGTAGGTATGGAACATAAGTTTGGCCAGAAGATGGCGCTTACTGTCCTGGGAAAATATATCCGCTCGTGGCGCGTGCAGGATCTGACTTTTGCCACGGCTCAGGCGCTTATACCTGGCGCACGCTTTGAGTACAAAGCCAATGAGCGCTGGTCATTCGACGGATCCATGGACTTTACTCGCGGAGAGGGCTTCCACCTCTATGACAACGTTCAGAGCGGATTCCTCATCTCGTATGTAAAGCCGCTTCGCCGCAGCGTCAGCGACGTAAACGGATCGCTCAATGTCGATTACCCATTACGTTTTTCGGTGGGCTTACAACAGCAGTCATTTTTTAGCTATACCGGCACAGGCAGCACGTCATCGTTCCGGCCAGTAGTAAGAATTTCTATCTTTTAAGGTTGTCAGGGCCCCCATGAAAATATGCTTTGTAAGCGGTTTCCCACCGAGTAAAGCGGTGCTCAATGAATACGGATTTCACGTAGCCAGAGAGCTCCAGGCCGATCCTCTCATCAGCCTGACCATTCTGGCTGATGATTATTCAGGTTCGGAACCTGAGCTCCCGGAATTTGACGTGCACCGCTGCTGGAAGGAAAACCGCCTCAGCAATCATGCAAAGTTGCTGAAGGCCATCCGCGACTGCAAGCCCGACGTTGTCTGGTTCAACCTGGTGTTCTCCAGCTTTGGCAACAAAGAGAATCCTCTCGCCGCGTTTTCCGGCCTCACGCTTCCGGCCATGACGCGCATGGCTGGCTTTTACACGCACGTCACGCTCCACCATCTAATGGACCACATTGACCTGAATGACGCAGGCGTGCGTAACAAAGCGCTCTTTCGCGCTGCCGGGAACGTTGCCACCCGAATGCTTCTGATGGCTAATTCGGTTTCCGTGCTCCTGCCGGCATATCGTCGCACTCTGACGGAAAAATATCGCGGTGAGCACATCCATTACCGTGCCCACGGAATCCTCTCCGCGCGACCGGAATTTCCTGATTTCTCCCGCCGCGGCAATCCGGAACACCGCATTCTGGCGTTCGGAAAATGGGGCACTTATAAACGTTGCGAAATGCTGATTGAGGCATTTGAAGAACAGGTGTCCCCGGTTTTCCCGCGCGCTAAATTGGTGATTGCGGGAGCGAACAACGGCAATTCGCCGGGCTATATCGAAGGTTTGGTCGCCAAGTATGGCGGCCATCCGGGGATAGAGTTCAAAGGGTACGTGGAAGAGAAAGACATTCCAGACATGTTCAGTACCTCTTCGTTTATGGTGATGCCGTATACGTCGGCCACGGGCGCGAGCGGTGTGGCCAACCTGGCGGCGGCTTATGGTGTGCCCATTGTGTGCTCAGATATACCCGACTTCCGCGAGATGGGCGACAGCGGCGGGCTGGCCATCAAGTTTTATCCAGTGGGAAATAAAGCTGCTCTGGCGAAAAACATGCTTGATCTTCTACAAGACGAGCAGGAACAGCACGATATGGCGGAACAGAATTTTTCTTCGGCCCTGCGCACCACCATGCCCCAGATCATCCGCCAGTACGTGCGTGCCTTTGACCGCCACCAGAGGGCGCGTGCGCTTGAAGCGGCATCGCGCTTCCGCCGCATACCTGCATGGGTGCCGTCACGCTCGGCCATTTTCAGGGCGTCGCGATGGGGAAGCTGGATCTAGCCAGGCCGTCAATCGACTCTGGGCTGAGGGCTTCTATAGGGACTGAAGCAACTCATTCGCTGCGCGCAGTCCGGTGGCGATCGCGCCGTGGACGGTGCCGTTATAACCGTCACCGTTGGTAGCTTCACCGGCAAAGTAGAGCGTCCCCGTAACCGGAGCAGCAAGTGTCTGCGCGGCCTCCATGCCTCCGACAGCCGTATAGCTATAGGCGCCGCGCGCGAAGGGATCCGCCTGCCAGTCATGCATAAATGATCCGGTCAAATGCTTACAAAGCTCAGGCTCTGAAACTCCAATAATCCGGGTCAGCGACAGTACCGCACTCTGTATGATTTGTTCCTTGCTGCGTCCGGTATGTACGCGTGCGTTTGGGCCGGCGGCCCAGCCGGTCCATATGGGATAAGGAAGAGGATTGCTCGTCCACCACGTTGGAAACTGTCGATCATCAGTAAACAAGAAGCTAAGCTCAGACATTTGTGGATCGCGCTCCCAGAATTTTTCGTGGAAGCACAGGCTCACCCTGATGACCGGACCCATTTCCAGAAAGCTCATGGCATTTTGCTTTTCCGGCAACGCGGGCGAGAATACCACGCTGTTTGACTTCAAAACGCCCAGCGGAAGAGTAACAATCGCCCGCGGAGCCTGATACTCCGTTGTTGAAGTGCGCGCCATCACTTGCCCTTTTCGCCAGATGATTTCTTCAACCGCAGCATTCATTACAACGTCGCAATGTTCACGGTCGATTCGATCTGCCACCGCTCGCACCAGACTTTCATAACCACTGGCGACACGATACTGATGGTCACCTTCGATTGCTTCTTCCGCACGACTGTCCCGCAGGAGCGACCGCGCACTGATGAGCGACGGATCAGCAGCATGAAACCCCTCTACATATCTGAGCGCTTGTTGATTTATATCGTCATCTGCTCCGCTACGATCCAGGTAGTACTGGAAAGATTGGTCTGGCTCGTCGGCGGGCAGGTTGGCAAAAAGCTGATCGACTTTCTCCATGAGATGGCCGGCTTCCACCCATTCACCATGAATCTTCCTGCGAAAGGCGCCCTGAACCGGCACGATCGGCACCGCGGCTTCCGCCGCAAGTGCAAGAATTTCCTGCGGACGTCCGTGAACAAATTCCGCTCCCAACTCCACTGGGAACTGAGCCGTGTGTTGGGTGTAAATGCGTCCACCCAGCCGATCGCGTGCCTCCAGCAGGGTGACGCGCAGCCCCGCCTCCGTGAGATGGCGGGCCGAAGTCAGCCCGGCAATTCCGCCGCCGATAATCAGGGTATCCATAGTTGCGCCGCCGTAACATCCTGTTTTGAAGCCCCGGAAACTGGCATAGGATACACGCCCAGAGCCCTGGCAGCGCCGATGTCAACGGTAAGGACCTCGTTCTGCGGAGTTCTCTTGAGCCAGGCCTCAGCGCGGGCGATTGCAGATGCGAATGTCCCGCGCGGCAGCACAGTCAGATCAAGATAAAGGAAGTCCTGGGAGTTTGGTCCCAGCCGCACACCTGTAAAAGCGTGACCCGGAACAATCACAATGACCGGCTTCATTCCCAAATTTTCCAGTGCGGAAGCGAAGGCCACGCTCACGTCAATGCAGTTGGCGTTGCTTAGCTCCAGTGTTTCGCGCGGAAGCCGAATACGCTGTGTCTCATCGGGGTAGTTTCCGAAAGTATAAATGCTGCTTACATAGCTGATGCCTGAGCGGCGCATGGCGGCGAAAATGGCCGCTGCCTGAGCACGAACCTGCTCCGGCAGATTGACTCCGGCCACAAGATTGTAACCGCGCATCCGTCCTCCGGGTACCAGCCGTTCCGCGCGCGCCACAAGTTGCAGAACCTTGTCATCATGCGGCGTCACCCAACGCGCCAGCAACTGTGCGTTAGCAAATTTCCTACCCCAGAAAAAATCAGAAGCGCTGTGGATAAGCACAGCACGCTGTTGCGCGAACGTGTGTCCCGTGGCCGAGTCCTGGACTTCAACCACCAGCGTGGCGGGATGAATTTCGCCATTCTCATATGATTTGGCTAGCAATTCTGGATCAAGGTTGAACGTCCGCACCTCATGCGGCCCAATCACGGCGGTCTGGCGCAATTCCGCGCTCCATCCCCTAACTTCCGACGAGATAATCTGCAGCACGGCTTTATCCGATGTATTCGCAATGCTCAGAACCGCCACTGGCCAATAGTCCGCGGCATGCGCGGCAACCAGTGCAGGGAAGATCTCGCCGCGTCCTGGCATATTGAGTTGATATTGCATCTGCAGCGGCGAGGCCGGGCCGGAACTTACCTGCATTTTCATGGGCAGGGGTGGATCGGGCAGCGGCTTGAGCGCCAGCCTGGTGACAAATATCCACGTCCAGGCCAGCGCGCCGCCCAGGCCCAATGTGGTGCATAGAAAAACCCACGCCAGCACGCGCGCAACTCTCCCTGGTTTTCTGGGGTTCGCCATCTACTGAATTGGGTGACGAAGAGAGCTGGTGGGTTGCAACAACTTTCCTCTGACTTCAGGCAACCATGGGAAGCCTATCGCTGAGCATCTGCCGGTTTCTTGGGCACTGCCTGCCGCTGCAATGGTGGAGACGAGCGCCAGAACTCAGGATCATCGGCAATCCATTCACCGGCGGGGTTGCTCATTGCCGGATTGACTGAAAACAGCCACGTCTCAGAGTTTTGCACAGCAACACGCGTGTAATCGTCCAGGCGATTGCGGGTGGAATCATCCACATCCGCGCTGTAATCGTCCACGGCTGGATCGAGCGCAATGCCTGCGTTTTGCAGCGAGCGATGCGCGGAGAAAATGAGGTAGATATTCTTTGGCATGCCGGAAGCAATCTGGTAGACGACACGGTTGTCCGCCGCGCCTGCCTTCTGCCGCACCGACTTGACCGTCCGATGAATCTCTTCGAACTCACGTTCGTGTCCAGGACGCACGGTGACGAGTGTTACGGTAAAAAAACGCGCGCGCGGCTGTATCAATTCAACATTGCTGCTTAGATCGTCGCGGTAGTGCGCAAAGACCACGCGAGCATCGCCGACGAGATTGACCTTCGCCTCCATCAGGCGGTTTAGTTCAGCGCCCAGTGTTGGATTTCTGGTGAACGGATCTGTGCTGTGTTCTACTGACGCGTAAGAGTCAAATCCCTCGATGTACCAAACCTCAATCTGCGGGCCGGTGATCGATTGCAGTGTGAGATAGGGCCATGTGCTCGCCCGAGCGCAAGCCAGTGCGGCTTCCCCTTCAATCCGCGTGTACTCGCCCATCTTTGCGGGCTTCACCGGATCGCGGTAGATCTCCAGAATGGCCGGCGGAGGCGCAGACTGTGCCTGTTGTGCCTGGCTGATAACGACACAAGAAACCATGGCAAGCAACAAACAAATGGCAGTGCGCTCGGAAGGCATATGCGCCATTTAAGCAAACAGAGACGCCTGCCCGCAATGCAGAAAACAAATCAAGAGTCGCAGCCCGTTTGGACAATTCGCCGTCAGCGGGTTGTGGCCGGGACCTTGTTGTCAACGAAAGCCACAGCTTCTTCAAGAATCTCCTGTACCAGATCCGGTGAAGAGGCTTCCACGTAGATGCGCATCAGCGGTTCCGTACCGGAAGACCGCATCAGCACCCAGGCATCAGCGCCTTTGTCTTTGATGGGAGCATCGAGAAAGAACTTGATGCCATCCAGGTTTTCCTTGCGCAGTACCTTGTAACGTCCCAGCGAGGTCGTTTCACTGCTACCGGCACGGGCAATCGCGGCATCTTTTACTTCGTTGGGAATGCGCAGGTCACGGCGCGCGTAATAATGGGGACCGTATTCTGATTGCAGCGCGGCCACTAATTGACCCAGGCTCTTGCCTTCATCGGCCATTACATTGGCCAGAAGCAGAGCATTCAGCAGTCCATCGCGTTCCGGCAGATGGCGCTGGAAACCAATTCCCCCGGACTCTTCACCACCGATCACGATCTGCTTTTCCAGCATGAGATCGCAGATGTATTTGAAGCCGATGCCGCATTCCAGCAACGTGCGGCCATGCTTGGCGGCAATGCGATCCAACATGCGTGTGGTGTTAAATGCTCGTGCCACATCGCCGGGCCAGTCTTTGTGCCGCGTTACCACCCATTGCAGCAGGATGGAAAAGATTTTGTGCGAATCAACAAAGCTGCCGTCTTCCGCAGCCGCGCCGATGCGATCCGCATCGCCATCGGTGATGAAGGCGGCGTGGCATTTTTCCTTGACCACAATCTCCTGGGCAGCGCGCACGTGCGGCTCGATTGGCTCAGGATTGATTCCCGGGAAAAGCGGGTTTACCTCGCTGCGGATCTGCACATGCTGAATGCCGCGTTTCTGGAATATTTCCGCCAGCACGTTGCGACCGGCGCCGTACATACAATCGATGGCAAACTTGAAGTTGGCTTTCGCAATCTTGTCCAGATCGGCGAATTTGCAGATGGCCTCGACATAAGGCGTTTTAAAATCTGCTTCTTCAACTTTAGCTGCCTTGCCTTTTGGCATGGCGCCCTCGCGGACGTACCCTTCAATCTGCTTGATGATTGCAGGCGTTGCGGAGCCACCGTAAGTGGCTTTGAACTTTACGCCATTCCAGTCCCATGGATTATGGCTTGAGGTGATCATGACGCCGCCAGCGGTCTTCAGCGCTCTTACTGCATAAGAGAGGGCGGGCGTAGGTGTGTAATCATTTGAGAGCTTGATGGGAATTCCGGCAGCCGCCAGCACTTCTGCGGCCGCTTGGGCAAAACGGCGCGAGCCAAAGCGCGTGTCGTAGCCGATCACGAGTCCGCGGGCTGGATCTTCATCCTTTAAGACGTAAGCGGCAATGGCTCCGGCGACCCGCCGAACATTTTCAAAGGTGTAGTCATCGGCGATAACCCCACGCCATCCATCGGTCCCAAACTTTATCTCCTCTGCGGCCATTCATCCTCTCTAAATCAGCTCAGTCAGTTTTTTCTCATTCAAGTATTTCACAATTTTGCCAACATCCTGGGAATGCTCACGAGTAGTAATAAGGATCGCATCGTCGGTTTCAACCACTACCAGGTTGTGCACGCCCACGGTGGCAACAAATTTTTGGGGTGCGTAAACGTAGTTGCCCGTGGCGTTTAATGCATAAGAATCCGTGCCATGGACCACATTTGTTTCGCCGTCCTTTTGGAATGCAGCATGATGCTCGTACAAAGCGGACCATGAGCCCAGGTCATTCCATCCAAAGTCAGCCCGCAGGCAGTATAGATTGGAGGAATGCTCTCCCTTGGCCGATCGCGGCTCCAGCACAGCATAGTCAATGCTGATGTTTTCGCACTTGGGATAAAGCTGCGCAAATGTTTTGTCGAAACTTTTGGTACCCCAGGCTGCGGCAATCTGTTCGAGATAAGGCGTGGTTTCAGAAAGATGCTCTCGCAGAGCCCGGGTAAGCGTGCGCGCACTCCAGACAAAGATTCCGCTGTTCCAGTAATAATTTCCCGCAGTCACAAACTCTTCCGCACGCTGCTGGTTGGGCTTTTCCGTAAACCGCTTTACCCGAAACAGCTCCGACTCAAGTTTTTCCCCGGTTTCAATGTATCCGTAGCCGGTTTCCGCACGCGCAGGTTGCACTCCCATCACAACTATATGGTCTTCCCGGCCGGCGATCTCTATGGCACGCTGCAGGACTTTGCGAAACTTCTTTTCGTCGCCGATCACGTGATCTGCCGGGAACATGCCGATGATTGCATTGGGCGCAATCTTTTCCAGCAGAAACGCCGCCAAGCCAATGGCCGGAGCTGTATTGCGGGCAGCAGGCTCCGTGACAACCTGGCGTGAAGGGATGGCTGGAAGCTGACGCTGAATTTCTTCCGCCAGAAATTCATTGGTAATGACCCAGAAGTCTTTTTCTGTTCCCAGCGGAAGCAGGCGTTCCATGGTTTTCTGGATCATGGTCTGTTTGCCGTCAAGCGCCAGCACCTGCTTGGCCTGCTTGCGGCGGCTTCTCGGCCAGAAGCGGGTACCACTGCCGCCGGCAAGAATCACTGGATAAAATGGTTGTTTGCTCACAAGCACCCACAGGGCTGAAGCCCGACGTTCTTCAACATATCGCGCAAAGCTCTATGGCTTAGCCCTGCGGCGTTGCGAATCTTTCTAACAAGACCGTTGCCGGTTGTTCAACTTTTTCTACCGGAAGTGAGGCGCACAAAAATTCGACCTCCCACTGCGGCTTTAACAGAAACTTTTCTACGGCTGCAGGGACGACCACGGTTTCTCCGCTGGTAAAGGTTACGGGGGCGGCGCCTTCACTTTCAATCACACCGCATCCGCGCATCGCAACCAGACACCAGACGCTGCTCTTGCTATGCCGAGGCCGCCGAAACTCCCAAGGGCGTTTCATCTTGAAATGGTCAACGATAAAACAGGGCGAAGTCACGAGATTAATCTGCTCTTTGCCCTGGTCAATTTGCGGCTGCCCTGCAACCGCCTTGCCCGCGTGCGTGTGCTCCTTGGTGACACGCAAGCCGTCTTCAATATGCAATTCGCGCGGGCGGCCGTAATCATAGAGCCGGTAGGTGGTGTCAGAGTTTTGCTGCGTCTCCACAATGACCGCTCCCCCTCCAATTGCGTGTACTGTGCCCGCATCCACATAAATCATGTCGCCTTCGTGGACATCAATCCAATTCAGCAGATGCTCCATGCGGTTTTCGCGGATCGCAACTTCCACCTCGGTTTTAATCGTTCCCGGCTTCAAGCCCAGACCCACTTGTGCTCTGGGTTCAGCCCGCAGCACATACCAGCATTCGGTCTTCCCGCACGGCTGCCCCACCTTCGCGGCGCCTTCATCGTCTGGATGGACCTGCACGGAAAGCTTTTCCGTCGGAAACAGAAACTTTATCAACAGTGGAAAGCGGGATGTGTCCCCGGCTGCATCGCCCAGAAATTGTGTGCCGAATTCATTTGCCAGGTCAGCCAAGGTTCGACCCCTGAGGACCCCGTTGGCAACTGTGCAATTATCGCCGGTAAGCCATGCCTCGCCGATCGGGTCGCCGGTAACTTCGCGGGCATAGAAAGGCGTGAGATCGCGAGTACCCCAGACGCGCTCGTGAAACTGCGGTTGTAAAAGTAACGGATAAAGATCGGGCATGCGAGTATGTGAGACCTTGATGTCCGTGGCCTAGAAGACCTTAGACTCGTAAAAGGGGCTGGGTGTTGTCCAGCAGCAGCTTAGGAGTTACGGCCTTCAGGCGCTTTTAGCCCGTAACCGAACTGCGCTGCTTAAATTCACGGTTATAGGAAAGCCCTAGAGTTTGCCGAACCACTCCTGCATGCGCTCCAGGCCGCGTTCAATCTCCGTGGCTGACGTGGCGTAGGATAGGCGAATATGATCCCGAGTGCCAAAAGCTTCACCCGGAACGGTAACAACATGGGCCTCATGGAGCAGGCGGTTGGCGACGTCAGCAGCCGAAGTTATCCCCGACTTGCCAAAGTAAGCCGAAACGTTGGGATAGACGTAAAACGCCCCTTCGGGCTTCACGCAGGTTACGCCCGGAATCAGGCTCAGATGCCCCAGGGTGAGGTCGCGCAGCTGGATGTAATCCTTCTTCATTTTCTCTACGCAGTCTTGTGGTCCGGTAACGGCGGCCAGTCCAGCCATCTGGACCATGTGCGCCGTGCTTGAGGTGCTTTGGCTTTGCAGCTTGGTCATGGCATTGATGATCGGGGCAGGAGCCAGCGCATATCCAAGTCGCCAGCCGGTCATGGCATACGTCTTCGAAAGCGAGCCCACGATCAGCAGGTGTTGCTTTACGTCAGTGATTGCGCCAGCGGAGAAACGACGCGGCGTGAAATTTAGATAGACGTAACATTCGTCGGCAATGACATAAATACCGCGCTTGTGCGCAAGCCGAAGAATCGCCGTAAAATCGCCTGGATCCAGCACCGCGCCACTCGGATTGTTAGGCGTATTGATGATGATGGCGCGCGTACGCGGCGTAATCTGGCGTTCGATCATCTCCGGCGTTAACCGGAAATTCTCCGCCTCGTCGGTCTCGACGAAAACGCACTTGCCTCCGGCATACTCAATAATGTCTTTGAATGAAACCCAGTAGGGGACAGGAACAATGACTTCATCGCCGTGGTCCACCAGGACCTGGAGGGCATTAAACAGCGCAAGTTTCCCGCCCGTCGAGACCATGCAATCTGCTGGCTGGTACATGGAACCGAAATCAACCGCGTGACGCCGGACGATCGCGTTACGCAACTCCTGTATTCCAGCGACAGCGGTGTAACGTGTGCAATTGTTGTTGATGGCGGCGATGGCCGCATCCTTGATGTGCTGCGGCGTGGGGAAATGAGGTTCGCCCGCGCCAAACTCCACCAGATCGGCCCCACTCGCTTTTAGCTTTGCCGCTTCGGCAACCACCGCCATGGTGGCGGAGATTTCAATACGGTTCACGCGGTCACTAAACTGTTTTACTGCCGGAAGCGTCGCCATTTTTTACCTCTTTTAAATTGTGGCTGCGGTGCCATGGAATTTTTCCCGCAGTCGTTGTTCCACCAGTTCCGGCACCAGCCCGCGCACGGAACCGCCAAGGCGAAAAATCTCTTTGACCAGCCGCGAGCTTAAATAGGAATAAGCTTCCGCGGGCATCATAAAAACGGTTTCCAGTTGCGGCTGCAGCTTGCGATTCATCAGGGCCATCTGCAATTCATACTCGTAATCGCTGATGGCGCGGATCCCGCGCAGCACCGCCTTGGCTTTCTTCTGCATGGCATAGTCAACCAGCAGTCCTTCAAAAGTCTCCACGCGTACATTGTCGTAGCCTTTGACCATCTCTTCCAGCATCTGCAGCCGCTCCGCCAGCGTGAACAGCGGATCCTTTTCAGAGTTGCGCAGGATCGAGACAATCAATTCATCAAAGATCTTGCTGCCGCGTTCAATCAGGTCAAGATGACCGTTGGTGAGCGGATCAAACGAGCCGGGATAGATGGCGCGAACCAGATTCAAATGAGTTCCTGAATTGTGGCTGACATTTGATTTTATTCCGGAATGATTCACCCGGCAATGTGGGAAATGATCGGTTTTTCTCTCGCCAAAAGTAAGCTGCTGAAAAAGCCGCCATTTACTGAAGAATAATCAGTGCCGGTACCTCCATCCCCTTTCGCTTTACATCTCAGAGAGAAGACGAGTATGGTTGACTCGCCAGCAAGAGCCCCTCTTTTGAAGGAATGAATCGCCAGCATGCTATCCAAGCCCTCGCGCAGTGAAGAAACGCTGTTATTTGCGAAAAACTTCCTCCAACATCCCAAAATGCTGGGCTCATTGATTCCCAGTTCGCGCTTTCTGATTGATCGGCTGCTTAGCCGGGTAGACTGGAAACGCGCGCGAACCATCGTGGAATACGGCCCCGGAGTGGGTACGATCACCGCCCATATCCTCTCCCGGATGGCTCCAGAAGCGCGCCTGGTGGTCTTCGAAATGAATGAGGATTTCGTCCGCTACCTGGGGCGTGCCTTCCCCGACCCTAGGCTTCACGTGGTTCATGGCTCGGCAGAAAACGTCCAAAGAGAACTGGACCGCCTGAAACTTGACGGCGCAGACTACATCATCTCCGGAATCCCCTACACCACCATGCCCGTGGCTCTGCGCGAGAAAATCATGCGCGAGTCGCGTGAAGCGCTCAATCCCGGCGGAGCCGCCCTGGTTTACCAGTTCACCCGCGCCGTGCTGCCCTACCTGAGGAGCCACTTCCACCAGATTGACCAGGAATACGAACCCCGCAACATTTTACCGGCCCGGCTGTTTTATTGTACGTAAGGCTTGGTCTGGGGCTATTACGATGACCGTGTGCCGTCGGATCCCACCCCTTACCCTTAGCTACGGCTTCTTCTACTACTGCCATCGGCTGAATCTGGTCCAGGGGAATAAACTCTGTGGGATAAACGCCGGTATAGCAGGACGAGCAATAGGTCGTCTTCTCGCCTTCCGCGCAGGCCTCCCGCAGTCCTTCCAGAGAGAGATACGCCAACGAGTCCGCTCCAATGTATTCACGAATTTCCTCTATCGATTTGTTGGACGCAATGAGCTGGCCTTTAGAAGGCGTGTCCACTCCGTAAAAGCACGGCGAAATCGTGGGCGGGCAGGAGATGCGTACATGGACTTCTTTTGCGCCGGCATCGCGCACCATGCGCACGATCTTGCGACTGGTAGTGCCGCGAACAATGGAATCATCTACCAGGATCACCCGCTTGCCGGTCAGCAAGCTGCGGATGGGATTGAGCTTGAGCTTTACGCCGAAGTCGCGTACGCGCTGTTCCGGTTCAATGAACGTGCGTCCGATGTAATGGTTGCGGATCAAGCCAAAGCGGAACGGGATCAGAGATTCTGAAGAATATCCCAGCGCGGCAGCCACGCCCGAGTCGGGCACAGGCACTACGAGATCGGCTTCCACCGGCGATTCCTTGGCGAGTTGTCGTCCCATGGCTTCACGGCTGGCCTGCACCGACCGCCCGAAGACGACGCTATCAGGCCGGGAGAAATAGACATGCTCAAAGATGCAGGCAGACTGTTTCATCTCTGAAGCAAAGTAGCGGGAGAACGTGCCTTCCGGGCCTACGACAACCATCTCACCGGGCTTCACGTCGCGCTCATAGACGGCGCCGATCAGGTCAAAGGCGCAGGTTTCAGAAGCAAAGACGACTGTGTCGCCGATAGGACCGCCGCCGGGAATGCGTCCCATGGAAAGCGGACGGAAGCCACGCGGGTCGCGAATAGCAAAGACGCGGTCACGCGTCATCATCACAACGGAAAACGCGCCTTCGATCCGGCGCAACGCGTCACACACCGCTTCCGGCAGCGTGTGTTCCTTCGATTGCGCGATCAGGTGCACAATAACTTCGGTATCGCTCGTGGTCTGGAAGATGGAGCCTTGTGCTTCCAGGCGGCTGCGGATTTCATTCGCGTTCACCAGGTTGCCATTGTGCGCGATAGCGATCATGCCTTTGTTGCAGTCGACCATGATTGGCTGCGCGTTGAGCACGGCAGAATCACCGGTGGTCGAGTAACGCGTGTGTCCGATGGCCAGATTACCAGGCAGTTTTTCCAGCACGGCTTCAGTGAAAATGTCGGCAACCTGCCCCATGGCCTTGTGCATGAAAAGACGTTCGCCGTTGGACGACACCACGCCGGCAGATTCCTGTCCGCGATGCTGCAACTGGTGCAGACCCAGGTATGCCATGGTGGAGGCTTCAAGGTGGTTGTGCACCGCCATCACACCGCATTCGTCTTTAAATTTGTCGCTACGCTCCACACCGCTCAAGTCCTCTTCTCCTGGTAAGGGCATGCTGCTCCTGTTGCTCGCGGCTCGGCGCGGTGATCGGCCTCGCCGCTCATTCTTGAAAGGAATCTTGTCGCTGCGCTCCACACCGCTCAAGGTTCGTCTCCCCGCTGAATGTTTTCAGCGCTTGTTGCTTGCAGCTTGGCGCGTGGTCGGCCTCGCTGCTTGATTTATCTGGCCAAGTTCCAACTACTAAGTACCAACTACCGCCTTCTAACTCTTCTGCAATATCTCCGGTACCAGATGTTCCGGCGCGTCCACGTGTAATGCTTTCAATAGCGCCGTGTCCCAAACCTGCCTCAGATCAGACACTTTGGCTGAGACCGCCTGCTTGCCGTCGATGGAAATCACCAGTTTTTCAGGAATCGTGCGCCCGATCCGGTCTGCCCGTACGCCCCATCTTACCGCCATTTGTTGGATGATTTCAGCCTTTTTCGGGTCGCAACTTATCACAACCCGGCTGGCTCCTTCGCCAAACAAGACCCCTTCGGCGAAGACACCATTGGAGTTAAGGTCGACCTCCGCACCAACGTAAGGTGTTGCTGCTCCGAGCTTCGGCTTTATAAAACTGGCCTCTGCCAGCGCCACCGCCACGCCTCCGTCAGAGCAATCGTGCGCGGATTCAATGGCATGGCTGTGAATCAGCTCCCGCAGGCATTTTTGCAGCGCGACTTCCTGTTTGAGGTCGAGAATCGGCGGCACGCCCCAGATCTGTCCGATAACATCTTTCGCGTATTCTGACGAGCCGAACTCCGCTTCCGCGTTGCTTTGACTCTGCAGTCCCGCTCAGCAGCAACACGTCACGCTCCGGGCTGGCGGAAGTGGAACGTCATGGCATCATCCACGTTCTCCAGCGTGCCCACTATACCGATCACCGGCGTGGGATAAATGCCTTCACCCAGTGTCTCGTTATAGAGACTCACGTTGCCGCCGGTGATGGGTGTTTCCAGCGCGGTGCAGGCTTCGGTCAGGCCATCCACTACCTGCGAGAACTGCCACATAATCTGAGGCTTTTCCGGATTGCCAAAATTCAGGCAGTTTGTGGCCGCCACCGGTGTCGCTCCGGTACACGAGACGTTCCGTGCGGATTCCGCCACCGCATGCATCGCGCCCAGCTTGGGATCAAGCCAGCACCAGCGCGCATTGCCGTCCAGAGCCATCGCCAACGCACGCTTCGATCCTTTGATCCGCATCAGCCCAGCGTCCGCTCCCGGGCCTTCTACAGTGTTGGACTGCACCATGGAGTCATACTGCTCAAAGATCCAGCGCTTGGAGCATATATTTGTGGCCGCCAGAAGTCGCTTCAGGTTTTCCGTAAGATCAGTTGCGCTGCTCCAGCGAACATTCTCCGGTTTCGTTCGCGATACCGGCGCGCTCCACGGCTCCATCGGACGGTGGTACAGCGGAGCATCGTCAGTCAGAGCGGTGTTGGGAATATCCGCGACGAGCTTTCCATGCTCCAGCACGCGCAGTCTTCCACCACTGGTCACGCGCCCGACGATCACTCCATCGAGCCCCCATTTTTCAAAGACCTTCAACACTTCCTGCTCGCGACCGCTTTCTGCTACCAGCAGCATGCGCTCCTGTGATTCGCTGAGCATGATCTCATAGGCGTTCATGCCGGTTTCACGCTGAGGAACCAGGTCCAGCTCGATCTCAATTCCCACGCCGCCGCGCGCGCCCATCTCGCACGTGGAGCAGGTCAGGCCGGCAGCGCCCATATCCTGTATGCCGACGACCGCCCCGGTATGCATCGCTTCGACGCAGGCTTCCAGCAGCAGCTTCTCCAGGAAACGGATCTCCCACCTGCACGTTCGGCCGCTTCTGCTCTGAGCCTTCACTAAACTCTTCGCTCGCCATGGTCGCGCCGTGGATGCCATCACGCCCGGTCTTTGCCCCGACGTAAATCACCGGGTTCCCCTCGCCCGCGGCTTTGGCGTAAAAGATCTGATCGCGCCGTACCAGCCCCAGCGCAAATGCATTGACCAGCGGATTCCCTGAGTAACAAGGCTCAAACTTCGTCTCGCCGCCTAGGTTGGGCACGCCGAAACAATTTCCGTACGACGCAATCCCGCTGACCACGCCTTCCAGCACCGAATGATTGCGATGGATCGTCGCCTGATCAGCGCCTTTGCCTGCCGTTATCGGGCCAAACCTTAGCGAATCCATTACCGCAAACGGCCGCGCGCCCATGGTAAAGATGTCACGCAGAATTCCGCCTACGCCGGTCGCCGCGCCCTGAAACGGCTCAATGAAAGAAGGATGATTGTGCGACTCAATCTTGAAGGCGCAGGCCCAGCCATCGCCAATGTCGATGATGCCGGCGTTTTCGCCCGGGCCCTGCACCACCAGCCGGCTGCGCGTAGGCAGCCGCTTCAAATGCACGCGTGACGATTTATACGAGCAGTGCTCGCTCCACATCACGCTGAAAATGCCCAGCTCCGTCAACGACGGCTCGCGGCCCAGCGAGGTTTTGATCCGTTCATACTCTTCAGGCGTGATTCCGTGATCTTTGATGACTTCAGGAGTAATGGCGGAAGCTTGTGTCATGGGCATTGGGGATACTTCTATTTTCGCATGGAAACTTGAAATCTTACCGGTGTTTCACGTCTCCAGATTCAGCGCTTAGCGGGAACAATCCTGTTTTTATCAGTGTCATCAGTGTTCATCAGTGGTAAGGTTTTTGATTTTCTTATCGATTACACTGATTTGGATGAAATCAATCATCATCGGCACCGCCGGACACATCGACCACGGTAAAACCGCGCTGGTCAAAGCCCTGACCGGAATTGACGCCGATCGTCTGGAAGAAGAGAAGCGCCGCGGCATCACCATTGATCTTGGTTTCGCTCATCTGGAACTCACCGCTCCCAGCGGCGAAAAAATCCGCCTGGGCTTTATTGACGTCCCTGGCCACGAGCGCTTTGTCCGCAACATGCTTGCTGGCGTAGGCGGAATTGATCTGGTCCTAATGGTCATCGCCGCCGACGAATCCATCAAGCCCCAGACCCGCGAGCACTTTGAAATCTGCCGGCTGCTCGCTATCCCCCGCGGCATCACCGTGATTACCAAATCCGACATGGTTGATGAAGACACGCTCAGCGTCGTCCGCATGGAGATTGAAGATTTCGTGCGCGGATCGTTTCTCGATTCCAGCCGCTCACCCATTGTCGCCGTCAGCGCGCTCAAAGGCACCGGCCTCGACGAACTGAAGCGCGAAATTGTCCGCCTCGCGACTGAAGTTCCCGCGCGCGATACCGAAGCGCTCTTCCGCCTGCCCATCGACCGCGTATTCACGATGAAGGGATTTGGCGCTGTAGTCACTGGAACACTGATCGCTGGAAAAACGGCCGCCGGCAAAGTGAAACAAGAAGAGGAAGCAGAGATCTTTCCTTCGCGCCAGCGCGCGCGTGTGCGCGGTGTACAAGTCCATGGCAACACGGCAGACCAGGCGGTCGCCGGGCAGCGTACGGCGTTGAACCTGGCCGGCGTGCAGATGGAAGAGCTGGCACGTGGCATGACTCTCGCCGCACCCGGCGTCTTCGAGCCCACGCAAAGATTTGAAGTCCAGATATCGCTACTCAAAGACGCCAAGCCGCTCAAGAATCGCGCCCGCGTTCACTTTCACGCCTTCACCTCAGAGACGATTGCGGAGGTCGCGCTGCGCGGAGTGACTGAACTCAAGCCCGGATCCACTGCCTTCGCGCAGCTGCGCACGGCCGAGCCTTTGTTGCTCCTGCCCGGAGATCGCGCCATCCTGCGCCAGTTCTCGCCAGTTGTGACTATCGGAGGCGCGGTTGTTCTGGATGCTTTTCCCCTGGCGCGGCAGAAGCAGGATGTGGCCCAACGCTTCCTGCAAACGCTTTCTTCCGGAAATCGCCAAGACGTTTTGCTCGCACGCATTGCCCGGCGGGGACATGAAGGGCTTTCCCTGGCAGCCGCCGTGCGCGAGACCGGATTGAAGCAATCAATCCTGCAACCCGTGATTGCCACGCTAGTTCAACAAAAACAGGTCATCCAGGTCGGCGACTTCCTGGTTTCCAGTGAAGCGATGCAGAAGACCCGCGACAAACTCATCGCCACGCTGGAGTCTTTCCACAAAGCCAATCCGCTGGTCGGCGGCATCAGCAAAGAAGAATTGCGTGAGAAATTGGGACTTCATCAGACGGTGATGGAAGCCATGCTGGCCCAGCTCATTCGCGACAAGAAAGCCGAAGTATCAGGCGAGCAGGTCCGCCTCGCGGGCCGCGGCGTTGAGCTGAAAGACGAAGAGGCCAAAGCCAAGGACCAAATTGAAAAAGCCTTCGCCGCCGCCGGCCTGAAGGTTCCGCTGATGAAAGAAGTTCTCGACAAACTTCCCGTCGACAAGGCACGAGCACAAAAACTGGTGACTCTCTTGCTTCGCGACCGAGTGTTGATCAAACTCGCAGACGACTTGGTCTTTCATCAGACAGCGCTGCAAGGCCTGCGCCAACTCATGGCTGCGCAGAAAACCAAAACGCCTAAAATCGACGTCGCCACCTTTAAAGACATGCTCGGCGTGACCCGAAAATATGCTATTCCGCTGCTGGAATACCTTGATCAGCAGCGCATCACGCGACGGGTAGGTGACGAACGGATTATTATTTAGCTCCTGTCCGAGCGTAGCGAGGGAACCCTATCGCCACCAGGCTCTATTCAGAGCGCAGGAGTGTGACCGATGGAGAACGGATGTATTGCCATGAAGATTCTTCTTATCGGCGGCAGCGGTTTTATTGGACGTTTCACGGCTACCCAGCTTCAGCAGAGCGGCCATAGCGTGACAATCTTTCATCGCGGCAACACCAGCGCGCTGCCAGGTACCGAAGAAATTCTTGGCAACCGCCAGTCCCTTCAGGACCACCAACCCGAATTCCGGCGGCAGAAGTTTGATGTCGTGGTCGACTTTGTTCTCAGCTCCGGCCGCCAGGCACAGCAACTGATGGACACTCTCCGCGGCATTGCTGGGCGAGTCGTCGCGCTCAGCAGCATGGATGTATATCGAGCCATGGGAGTATTTTACGGTTTCGAGCCCGGCGGTTTGCAGGAGTTGCCGCTGACGGAGGCGTCAGACCTCAGAACAAGCCGCAATGTGTACTCGCCAGCAGCGCTCAAAAACGTACGCGCCGTTTACCGCTGGGTGGACGACGAGTACGACAAAATTCCCGTAGAGCAGGCCGTTCTTGGCGATCCCAAATTGCCGGGAACGGTTCTGCGGCTGCCGATGATCTATGGCCCGGGCGATCCTCTGCATCGGTTTTATTCGGTTCTGAAGCGCATCGACGATGGCAGAAAGCAGTTGATCTTTGCCGATGACGTCGCGCCCCTACGCACGCCGCGCGGCTACGTGGAAGATGTTGGCGCGGCCATCGCGTTGGCAGCAACCTCGCTGAATTCCGCAGGACGCGTTTATAACGTTTGCGAGGCTGAATCATTCGGCGAACTGGATTGGGCGAAGAAAATTGCCGCCGCAACAAACTGGAACGGCGAGTTCGTCGTGCTGCCGCATGACCGCACGCCCCAGCACCTGCTGTGGCCCGGCAACACCGCGCAGCATTTGGTGTCATCTTCAGAACGCATACGCACAGAGCTTGGCTATCGAGAGTTGATGCCGCGCGAAGAAGCCATTTGCCGCACCATTGAGTGGGAAAGGGCAAATCCGCCGGAAATGACAACCGCGCAGTTTGATTACGACGCTGAGGATGAGGCGCTCGCGCAGTTCAAGGCGACCGCTTGAAAAGGCGACGAGTAATCCGGTTCAAGACATCGGCCTTCAAGACACTTACGCGGACTTGCGGCTAAATACCAAATACTAAGTACCGTTCCTTTGCGCCCTTCGCGTGCTTTGCGGTAACTTCTAAAGAATGCTTTCCATCCGCAATGCTACGGCTGCCGACGCAGCTCTCATCCTCGACTTCATCCGCCGGCTTGCGGAATACGAACGGGAACCAAAGGCAGTGGTTGCGACCGAACCAGACCTGATCCGCGATGGCTTCGGCCCCGAGCCGAAATACCGCTGCCTGATCGCCGAATGGGACGGCGCACCCGCCGGCTTCGCCCTTTTTCATTACAACTACTCCACCTGGCGCGGGCACGCAGGACTGTATCTGGAAGATCTTTTTGTGCTGGTGGAGATGCGCGGCAAAGGCATTGGCAAAGCGCTACTGCAGCGGTTGGCGCAGATCGCTCTGGAGGAAAACTGTTATGGCCTGCGCTGGATGGTGCTGGAATGGAATGATCCCGCATTGAAATTCTACGAATCGCTGGGCGCAGAATTGCTGAGTGAATGGGAAACAATGCTGCTGCGGGGCGAGCCGTTAAAGCAGCTCGCCCGTATCAGCGTCTAGCGATTCGCTTGCGAATCGGGGGCCTTTAGGCAGATGTTCATCGCGATAGCGATGAACTTTCAATATCTACAGGCGGCACAAATTAGTCTTGATCCGCCCCTAAACCCGGAGAGGGCAGCAGGAAGTGACCACGAAAATAAAAATCATTGGTGCTGGCCTGGCAGGCTGTGAAGCGGCGTGGCAGTGCGCGCGCCGCAGCATTGAGGTTGAGCTGTATGAAATGCGCCCGGTGAGATCTACCCCAGCGCACCAGACGGACAAATTTGCCGAACTGGTCTGCTCCAACTCGCTGAAGTCGGAAAGCGAGAATACCGCTCCCTGGCTGTTGAAGGAAGAAATGCGGCGCATCGATTCGCTGCTGTTGCGCATAGCCAAGGAAACCAGCGTCCCTGCCGGACACGCCCTTGCAGTCGATCGTGAAACCTTCGCGGCAAAAGTCACGGAAGCAATTTCCGCTGAGCCCAATATCAAGATCATTCGCCAGGAAGTTGCGCGAATCAATGAAGTCGAAGGAATCACAGTAGTCGCCACCGGTCCGCTCACATCGGATGCGCTCTCGCTTGAGATTGCGCGCCTCTCCGGCAGCGATCACCTCTTCTTTTACGACTCCATCAGCCCCATCGTTGAAGCCGATTCCATCGACATGAGCAAGGTCTATATGGCGGCGCGCTACAACAAAGGCACGGCTGACTACATCAATTGCCCGTTCACGAAAGAAGAGTATGACCGCTTTATTGACGCGCTCACCTCGGCTGAGATGGTGGAAGGTCATGACTGGGAGAAGCTGAACTACTTTGAAGGCTGCTTGCCGATAGAAGAGATTGCGCGCCGCGGCCGTGACACCCTGCGGTTTGGTCCCATGAAACCGGTTGGGTTGGACGATCCGCGGACCGGCAAGTGGCCTTACGCGGTGGTGCAACTGCGGCAGGAAAATCTCCGTGCCGACTCCTACAACCTGGTTGGCTTTCAAAACCACTTGAAATTTGGCGACCAGGCCCGCGTGCTACGACTGATACCCGGCCTGGAAAATGCGAAGTTTGTGCGCTATGGCCAGATTCATCGCAACACATACATAAATGCGCCTACGCTCCTCACTGAGCTGCTCAATCTGAAGCAACATCCTCAAGTCTTCTTTGCCGGACAGATCTCGGGAGTCGAAGGTTATACCGAATCCATTGCCATGGGCATGCTGGCTGGGATTCACGTGTCACGCATCGCGCAGGGACTCTCGGAGATCCCGCTGCCGCGCGAAACTGCGCTAGGCTCGCTGGTGCACTACATCTGTCACGCGGAAGCCAAAACTTTTCAGCCAGCCAATATCACCTTCGACCTGCTACCGCAACTGGACGAGACGACGAGACGGCGTGTCCGCGACAAGAAGTTGCGCCACAAGATGGTGTGCGATCAGGCGCTCGCGCAGCTGGCGCTTTGGAATGAGCAGGCTAACAACACGCGCGTGAACATTCCCGTGAGTGTCTAAACGATTCGAGTTCGCCCCGCGAACATGCTAGCCTCTCCGCTTTGTCTTCTTGGGCCCGAGTTCCACTTTCGTCCGGGGACGGTTTTTGATCCAGATCGGCGTGCCAATGAAGCCAAACTTCTGGCGAATCTGATTCTGCAAAAAGCGCTCGTAAGAAAAGTGCAGCTTCACGTCCTTATCCGTGAACAGAATGAACGTGGGTGGCGACGCCTGCGCCTGCGTCATGTAGAAAATCTTGACCTGCTGGCGATGCGGTACTGACGCGCGATCAAAATCCACGGTTTCAAGAAACCGGTTCATTTGCGAAGTGCCAATGCGTTTGCGGCGTTCCGCGGAAACAACTTCCAGCGCGCGAAAAATCTTGTCAATGTTTTTGCCCAGCGAAGCAGAAATAAAGAGCATCGGCGCATAATCCAGAAACTTCAACGCGCGACGCGCTTGCTTTTCATACAGTTCGCGGTCCGCAGGTGGCTTGCCGTCGGGTCGTCCCGGCCCCACCATGTCCCACTTGTTGATGATGACGATGACTGATCTTCCGCTTTCATGCGCGTACCCGCCAATGGTGGCATCCAGGCCGGTCACGCCCTCCACGGCATCAATCACCAGCAGCGCAACATCGGCTGCTTCAAGGTGTTTGCGCGCCATCACCACGGAAAGTTTTTCCGCCATTAAGTGGGTCTTACCTTTGCGGCGAATTCCGGCTGTATCAATGAAGCGATACGTATTGCCATCCTTCTGGATTAATTCGTCCACGGCATCGCGCGTTGTTCCGGCTATGGGGGAGACAATAGCCCGTGAGCTGCCGGTTAGCATATTCAGCAGCGTTGACTTTCCGACATTCGGATGGCCAATAATGGCCACACGTGTTTCCAGCCGTGGCGTCCGCGCCTTGTGATCGCCTTCGCCGGCATCTTCTGATTCTCCGGCAAACGGCTCCGGCTCGTTTGCGGCCGCTTCCACTCTTGCGCCTTCGGCCTTTTCCGCCGTCGACGGAGGGATTGTCTCAAGTATGGCGTCAAGCAATTCAGCTGAACCGGTGCCATGCTCAGCCGATACCGTATAAAGCTTTTCAATTCCAAGTGTGCGGAAATTCTCCGCTTCCGCTTCCTGTTTCATGGAATCAACCTTGTTCACGGCCAGGAAAAGCGGCTTGCCCAGACGACGCAGCAGTCTTGCCAACTCCATGTCTGGAGCCGCCAGCTCGGTCCGTACGTCCACCACAAGCACAATAGCTGCGGCTTCATCAAAGGCAAACTTGGCCTGGCGAAAAATCTCTCCGGGGATGAAGTCCTTGTCGTCGGGAACGATGCCGCCAGTATCAACAATTCGCAGGCGGCGACCCTGCCACGTGGTTTCACCATAGAGGCGGTCGCGCGTGATCCCGGGCTCATCGCCCACAATCGCGCGCCGTGATCCGGTGAGACGGTTAAAGAGCGTGGACTTGCCTACATTGGGTCGGCCAACAATCGCGATAAGAGGTGCCAACGTTTTATTTTTAGCTTCCGCCAATATTTCTCCACAGCTGAATCAATTTTTGCCGCCGCCAGACCCCGATTATTAACTAGTAAGGGCTGTTCCCAGCTATTATAAAAACACTCTCGCCATGGCTTCTTCCTACCAGCCCGAAACTGCCATTCCCACGCGACGGCTTCCCACGCTGCACGAGTTCTTCGCCCCCGGAGGACTGCTTAGCCAGGCGCATCCCAATTACGAGTTCCGTCGTGGCCAGTTGCAGATGGCGGAAGCGGTGGAAAAAGCGCTGGTGGAGCGCCGGCACCTGATCGTGGAAGCCGGAACGGGAACGGGTAAGACTCTTGCTTATCTTCTGCCGGTGATCCGCAGCGGTAAACGCGTGATCATTTCCACCGGCACCAAGAACCTGCAGGAACAGCTCTTCTTTAAGGATATCCCATTCCTGGAACAGCTGCTTTTCTCTGGAGGCCCAGGCAAACTGCGCGTTTGCTATATGAAAGGCCGTAATAACTACCTTTGCCGCCAAAAGCTGTACGATCTCACGAATCAGCCGGTGCTGAACGGATTGCAGGAGATTGAGCAATATCGTCAGATTGCCGAATGGGAAGAAAATACGGATAGCGGTGATCGCGCCGAGCTGAAGGGCCTTCCCGAGAACACGCAACTCTGGCAGAAGCTCGACGCGCGCAGCGAACGCTGTACCGGCCAGAAATGCCAGCAGTGGGATCGCTGTTTTATTACCGAAATGCATCGCCGTGCGGCTGAGAGCGACATCATCATCGTGAATCACCATCTGTTCTTTGCCGACCTCTCGCTGCGCCAAACCGGCGGGCCAGATGCGGGCGTTCTGCCGGATTTTTCCGCCGTCATCTTTGACGAAGCGCACGAACTGGAAGATGTGGCCGGAAGCTATTTTGGCGTAAGCGTCAGTAACCTGCGCTTTGAAGAACTGGCGCGCGACATTGAAGCCACGCTGCAACAGAAGAAAGCCATTTCCCCGGGAGTGATTCAGGCGCTGGCGCGGCTACGTGAACGCTCGCGGTTTTTCTTTGGCGTGCTGCCGCAAGGTGAAGGCCGATCCGCATTTACCAATCGTGATGGATTTCTTGAGAAACATGGCGATGACTATGACGCGGTGATGCAGTCGCTGGCCCGCGTCCTGGCTGAGCTTGAGTTGCTGCCGCAAAAACCTGAAGAAGTGTTCGGCTTTTCCCGTCGCACGCAGGAGTTGCAGGCGCAGCTCGCGTTCATTCTGGAGTCAAAAGACAAGAACACCGTCTTCTGGATTGAATACCGCGGTGAAGGCCGCCGCACACGCGCAGGCCAGACTCACATCGTGCTGCAGGCAACGCCCATTGACGTTTCGCAAATCCTCAAGCAAACGCTGTTTGAAAATCTGGAAACCGCCGTGTTGACTTCAGCGACGCTGGCAGTGGCAGGCAATCCTGATCGCGGCAGCTTTGACTATGTGCGCCAGCGCGTTGGTCTGGAGCATGCGCGGGAAATGGTCGTCAGTTCACACTTCGACTATGCGAAGCAGGCCATACTCTATGTTCCTCCAGACATGCCAGATCCGCGATCGACTCAGTTCGGACGCGCCGCCGCAGAGAAGATCCGCCGCCTGCTCGATATCACGCAAGGCCGTGCTTTCTGTCTCTTCACCAGCTATGCCCAAATGCATGACATCCATGACAGACTGCTCGGCGAACTTCCGTTTCCCATGTTGTTGCAAGGATCAGCGCCCAAGAACGCGCTGCTGGAAGAATTTCGTCTCACCCCCAACGCCGTGCTGTTTGCTACCGCTTCATTCTGGCAGGGCGTGGATGTGCAGGGCGAACAGCTAAGCTGTGTGATCATTGACCGTCTGCCATTCGCGGTGCCGAATGATCCCGTCGTCGCGGCGCGGATAGGCGCCATTAACTCTTCCGGCGGCAACGCGTTCTTTGAATACCAGGTGCCGGCGGCGGTGATTTCGCTGAAGCAGGGCTTTGGCCGATTGATTCGCTCGGTAAAAGACCGAGGCGTGCTCGCTCTGCTGGACAACCGTCTTTTAAAGCAGCGCTACGGAAAGACTTTTATTGACAGCCTGCCCGCCTACAAAAAGACCAAAGACTTAGCCGACGTGGATGAATTCTTTTCCGGCGATCGCTGATTGGCGTGTGCGGCTTTCCGCCTTCAACCGCGGCATTTACAATAGAGAATGGCCGTGAGCACGCCACGGGCGATAAGGGGAGCGGATGTACGAGGTAACGGTTGAAGATTCATTTGCCGCGGGGCATTACCTGCGCGAGTACAAAGGGAAATGCGAGAATCCGCATGGCCATAATTACAAGGTGCGCATCACCCTGACGGGGCCAACGCTGGATAAAGCCGGCCTGCTGCTCGATTTTAAAGACCTGAAAGAGGTCATGAAGCATGTGATCGACCGGCTGGACCATCAGATGCTGAATGAGATCGAGCCTTTTATTGTGCTGAACCCCTCGGCGGAAAATCTGGCAAAGTACTTTTACGATCAGACGAATGGCCGGCTGAAATCGCTGACCAGCGGCCGCGTCGCGGTGAAAGACGTGACAATCTGGGAAACGGACACCACGACCGCACGCTATTCGGAATGAAGAGGTTCTCCAGCGCAGGCTGAACTTGCCTGGCTTCTCCGGCACATGCAGATCATCGAAATTTATCGTTCTATTCAGGGAGAGTCGTCTTTCGCGGGCGTCCCGTGTATCTTCGTTCGACTGGCGGCGTGCAACCTGCGCTGTTCATGGTGTGACAGCGAATACACGTTTACCGGCGGAGGGAAGATGTCTCCTGACGAAGTTGGACAGGAAGTGCTTAAGCTCGCGCCCTCTGGTTTGGTGGAGTTTACCGGCGGCGAGCCGATGTTGCAGGAGCGGGAACTGGTTCCACTGATGGAGCGCCTGCTCGCTCGCGGATACACTCTGTTGCTGGAGACCAGCGGTGAGCGCCCGCTGGAGAATGTGCCACCTGCTGTTCATAAGATCGTGGACGTGAAGTGCCCCGGTTCGGGTGAAGTCGGAACGTTTCGCATGAGTAACCTTGCCGCGCTCACTGGTGCGGACGAAGTCAAGTTCGTTCTTGCCGACCGCGTAGATTACGAGTTCGCGCGAGACTTCACTCGCGAACACGGGTTAGAAGATAAGGTAGGGGCGGTTTTGTTCTCTCCGGCATTTCTAAAGAGTCCAAGTCCGGAACGCGATACATCCAATTGCCAGCTTGATCCGCGCATTTTAGCGGAGTGGATATTGGCAGACGGGCTGAATGTTCGACTGGGATTGCAGATTCACAAATTCATCTGGGAGCCCGCGACCAAGGGAGTCTGAAGCCAGCGCAACCCACTATGAATACTGAAGTTTTGCGATAATTAAGAAAAATAGGGGCAGCTATTCCGGCTGCTGGGCCATCTGAAAACTAGACATCCGCACATCAGGAGTTTATTTTGGCAGGCGAAAAACCGCGCTCGGTGGTGTTGTTGAGTGGAGGCATGGATTCCTGTGTCTGCGCCGCGCTGGCAACCCGAGACACCGAGACAGCCGCTTTGCACATCAATTATGGGCAGCGGACGGCGGAGCGGGAGCGGTGGGCATTTGAGCGAATCTGCGATCATCTGGGTATCAAGCGGCGGATGGTAATCAGAAATGAAGCTCTGGGACTCATTGGCGGATCGGCGCTCACTGATGCGGACATTGCCGTCCCGGAAGCCGGCGAGCACATTGGCGCCAACGTTCCTGTAACCTACGTTCCATTTCGCAACGCCCATTTTCTCTCCGCTGCCGTGAGCTGGGCGGAAGTCCTGGACGCGCATAGGATTTATATCGGCGCGGTGGAGCAGGATAGTTCAGGGTATCCGGATTGCCGGCCGGAATATTATCAGGCCTTCAATGCTGTGATAAAGGCCGGTACGCGCGAAGGCAAGATTCAGGTGGTTACACCGCTGATCGCATTGCGCAAAGTTGAGATCGTACGGCTGGGGATGGACCTGGGCGCCCCGTTTGATTTGACGTGGTCGTGTTATAGCCGTGAAGATAAGGCCTGCGGGGTGTGCGAGAGTTGTGTGCTGCGCCAGCGCGCGTTTGCAGAGGCTGAAGCGCATGATCCGATTCCTTATCTGTCAACAGAACGTGCGCAAAAAGTGGCAGGTCATTAAAGTGCAAGCCATTAAATTGCAAGCCATTAAATTCAAGATTCAAGTTTGAAGCCGGAGGCTCGATAAAAATGAAAACGAAACTGACATATGTAGTGATGGTAACTCTGCTTTTCCTGGCAGCTGCCGCAACCGCATGGTCCCAGGCCACCGCGGGCAAAGTCCAGGGACGCGTTACCGACGGCGGAAAGCCCGTGGCCAACGCGCAAGTTGTCTTGACCAATGCTGACAATGGCAAGAAATTCAATATGAAAACAGATCAGAATGGGCAGTTTTCCGGAGTCGGAATCCAGTTTGGCATTTACGAAGAAGAAGTGACTGCCGGCGAGAAGCATTTCAAGCGGAAGGTTCAGGTTGCCGGCGAAGGTGGCGCAGTAGATGATCTGTCGGTCGAAATGACCTCTGGAACTCCCGGGGCCGGACCAAGCAAAGAAGAATTGGAAAAGATGAAAGCCGAAAGGGAAAAGGGCATGAACCTGAACGCCCTGATTGTCCAATACAACGCCGCGCAGACCGCGAAAAACTGGCAGCAGGCCGCGGACATTCTCAAACAGATGATCACTGCAGCGCCAACTCGCTGGGATTACCAAAAAGCTTTAGGCGATATGTACTTCAATCTGGCGCAATACCAGGAAGCAATCGATCAATACGAAAAAGTCATTCCCCAGGCCGAAAGTGCGACCAAGACTGATCCCAAGGCTGATCCGGTTAAAGCAAAGGCCGCGGTTTCACAGATGCTGACCAACGAAGGAAATTCCTACCTGAAGCTTAAGAAAAACCCCGAAGCTGTGGCTGCCTTCACAAAAGCCGCCGCAATGGACCCGAATCCGGGTACGGCATATTGGAATATTTGCGCTACCCAATACAACACAGGGGACATGAAGGGTGCGTCTGCAAGTTGCGACAAGGCCATCGCTGCCGACCCGACTCGTGCTGATGCCTATTTCATCAAGGGTTCAGCTCTGATCGGCATGAGCGACGGCAAATTGGACTCCAACGGCCACTATATCGCGCTGCCGGGAACCACGGAGGCATTGAACAAATATCTGGAATTGGCGCCAGACGGTCCGCATGCCGGCGAAGTCAAGCAGATGATGGAGATGTTAGGCGCCAAGATCGAGACTACGTACCACGAGAGAAAGAAAAAGTAAGTGTTCCCGAATTGAATGAGTAAAACACGCTGGGCGAGCCCGATCAGAATTTTGGCCGTGCTATGGTCTGAAACATCAAACTGGGCATTCAAGGCAGGCACACTGGAGGAAACAACCACAATGAAAAGGAATGTTATTGTTCTTGCACTGGCCACTCTGTTTTTTTCGGCGGGATATTTACCGGCGCATTCGCAGACGGTTGGAGCACACGCGGAGGGCAATGTCACACAGGAAGGAAAGCCTCTCCCCAATGTCCAGTTGGTGTTCACCTACGTTGACAATGGCAAGGTCTTCAAAACCAAGACCGATAAGAATGGCCATTTTGTGCTGGTAGGCGTGCCCTACGGTTCCTATCAGCTGGATGTTCTGGGAGAAAAAGGGGAAAAGCTCTTTACCCAGACCACCTCTCTCGGCCACGATGACACGTCCAATCCCGACGAACTGAAGATCGACATTCCGAAGGGCGGCGCTGTGGCGGATAACAAGTTTGGTCTTCCAGATCCCTCTGCGCCCAAGCTAACCAAAGAACAACTTGCCAAGATACAGGCTGACAATAAGAAGATCGCCGGCTTGAACTCTCTTATCAGTGACGCACAGAACGCACGCCAGGCGCAGGATTGGCCCAAGGCCGAAAACGCGCTCAAGCAGCTGATCGCAGCAGCGCCTGACACCAGTCGTTGGGATTTTTACTTGGCCCTGGGAGAGGCGCAAAGCAAGTCCAACAAGCTTCCAGAGGCGGTGCAAACTTACGACAAAGGCATCCAGGTGGCTCAGTCTCTAATTTCCGGCTCATCTCCTGCCGACCCCAAAATTCCCAGTTTGAATCCAGCCGCAGCCAGGTCCGGCGCCGGTCGCATGTTGACGGCTCAGGGCAATGCTTATTTGAAGTTGCAAAAACCGGACGAGGCCATTGCATCGTTGAAGAAAGCCACTGAGCTCGACCCCTCTTCAGCTCTGTTCAGCTATAACCTTTGTGGCGTCGAGTTTAACGCCCAGAAGTTTGAGGAAGCCAAATCCTCCTGCAACAAGTATCTGCAGCTTGAACCCAGCGGTCCGCATTCCGAGGAGGTCAAGACTTTCTTGTCCGAGATGCCTGCGAAATAAGTTGAGAACAATAGCCGGCTGGACCATCTCCATTTTCCAAGAAGCGGCCCGCGGGCCGCTTCATTTTTTTGATTAGAATTTAAATTTCTTCCCGATGCTCCCAGCTTTCGCAATCCGGCCTGCTGTCGCCGCGGACACTCCAGTGCTGCGGGAGTTGATTGACGCTTCTGTACGGCGTCTGCAGTCCGATGATTACTCGGCGGAGCAAATTGACAGCGCGCTCAGAAGTGTATTCGGAGTCGATAGCCAACTCGTTGGCGATGGCACTTACCTGCTGGTTCAGACAGTCCCTGCGGATGCCAGCAAGAACCCGGTCATCGTCGCTTGCGGCGGCTGGAGCAAACGCAAAACACTCTATGGCGGAGACCGCTGGCGAGATCGCCAGGACGATCTGCTTGATCCAGCTACGGACGCCGCGAAAATCCGCGCTTTCTTTATTCATCCAGACTGGGCGCGGCGGGGGATTGGAACTCTTCTGCTGGACGCCTGCGAAGCCGCCGCCCGCACGGCCGGATTCACGCGCTTTGAAATGGGAGCCACTCTGACCGGCGTGAAACTCTTCCAGAGAAGGGGATATATCGCCCTGGAAAGACTCGAAGTGCCACTCGAAGGCGACATCACATTGCCCATAATCCACATGATCAAGGACATTTGAGCGCAAGAGCCTTTTGTCTGGACGAGCGCAAGCGCCACGAACGATGTACACTTGTCTGCCAAAATGAATGGTCATTCATTGAGCGAGTGTCGACGAGTTTTGCCGTCGCCCAACTTGCTCCGTGCAGCAAGCGGGAGGATCCATGGACCTAAATCTTAGCCCTGATGAAATAAAGTTTCGCGACGAATTGCGTAGCTGGCTTTCCGCTAACGCTCCCACCGATTGGGACGAACGCCGCGAGGAATCAATGGAGTCGCGCTTCGAATACCTGAAGCGCTGGCAGCGAAAGCTGTATGAGGGCGGCTGGGCAGGAATTTCATGGCCCAAAGAATACGGCGGCCGCGGCGCCAGCCTGATGGAACAGGTCATTTTCTGGCAGGAGATGGCACTGGCCCAGGCCCCGCCTTTAGCGAATGTTTTGGGGTTGGGAATCATCGGCCCGACGATCATTGCTTTTGGCACCGAAGCACAAAAGAAACGGCATCTGGCGAAAATTCTGAGCGCTGAGGAAATCTGGTGCCAGGGATTCTCCGAGCCCGACGCAGGTTCTGACCTGGCCAATGTGCGCTGTGAAGCCAAGCTCGAGGGCGACCATTACGTCGTGAACGGGCAAAAAGTCTGGAACAGCTATGGCTGGGCCGCGCACTGGTGCGAACTGGTGGTCCGCACCGATCCCGATGTTCCCAAGCACAAGGGACTCACCGTAATGCTGGTGGACATGAAGACGCCCGGAGTTGAAGTCCGCCCACTGCGTCAGATGACTGGCGAGACCGAATTCAACGAGCTTTTCTTCCACGACGTGCGGATCCCCGTGACCAACGTCGTCGGCAAAGTGAATGAAGGCTGGGGCGTAGCCATGGGCACGCTCATGCATGAGCGCGGCACCTTTGGCGCGGGCTTGCAGATTACCTATCGCAGAAACATGGAGCGCCTGATCGATCTGGCAAAGACGACGGAGCGCAATGGACGGCCGGCCGCGGAAGATCCTGTCGTCCGGCAGAAGCTGGCGCAATGTTATGCCGAAATCGAAGTCATGCGCTGCAACCAGATGCGCGCCTTCAGCCGCATCAACGCTACCGGCGTACCCGGCCCGGAAGGTTCTATCCAGAAAATCTTCTGGAGCGAACTCAACCAGCGCTTTCAGCAGATCGCCCAGGAAGTAATAGGTCCATACGGACAACTTGAGGCCGGAGACGATCACGCCATCGACAATGGCATGTGGGCGTATGGCTACTTGAGATCACGTGGCAACACGATTGAAGCAGGCACGTCAGAAATTCAGCGCAATATTATCGGACACTTTGTGCTGGGACTGCCGAAGAGTTATTGAGGAGCAACTAGTAATTGGCAACTAGCAATTAGCAAAGGAAAAGCGGGAGATCACCATGCAATTTGGATTATCGGAAAGCCAGCAGATACTCAAAGACACGGCGCGCAAGTTTTTTGCCGGTGAGAGTCCGATCACGGCGGTGCGCAAGTCCATGGAAACGGAAGCCGCCTACGACTCCGCTCTTTGGAGCAAGCTCGCCGACCAGGGCTTTACGGGAATCATTGCGCCGGAAGAGTTCGGCGGCATGGGCCTGGGAAGAGTGGAGCTGATCCTGTTGATGGAAGAAGCAGGATATGCGCTGCTGCCAGGGCCATTTTTCTCGACTGTTGCGCTGGCCGGATGCGTGATTGAGGCGTGCGGCTCGACCGAGCAGAAGAAGAAATATCTGGGACGCATCGCCACGGGTCAGGCGCGTTCTACGGTCGCGCTGGTTGAAGCCGCAGGAAGCTGGGACCCGGAGAGTTTGAAGATTAACGCGTCAGGCAACAAGCTTACTGGAACAAAACTGTTTGTGACTGATGCTGCCGTTGCGGATTTTATCGTGGTCGTCGCGCACGCCGGCGTTTTCGTGGTCGATGCCAAGGCTCCGGGCCTTCACATTGAACCGATGAAAGGCATGGACCTGGCGAGAAAGATTTACGCCGTAGAGTTCAAGGACACGCCGGCAGAAATGCTTGGCAATTCAAACGGCCTGGCCGGGGCGCTCAATGTCGCCACCGCAGCTCTTTGCGCGGAGATGACCGGCGGCATGCAGCGCACGCTTGAATTGACCGTGGCTTACGCCAAGACGCGCAAGCAGTTCGGCAAGCCGATTGGAATCTTTCAGGCTGTGCAGCACCTCTGCGCAGATATGTATCTGGAAACCGAGAGCTCACGCTCGGCGACTTATTATGCGGCGTGGGCGCTGGAAGAGAATACGCCGGACGCTGCTGCTTCAGTATCGGTGGCCAAAATGTATGCCAGTGACGCAGCGCGCGGCGTGGGCAATCGTGGCATACAGGTGCACGGCGGCATGGGCTTTACCTGGGAAAATGACATTCATCTTTACTATCGGCGCGCCAAGGCTTCTGAGACCATGCTGGGCGACGCAACGTTCCATCGCGAACGCATCGCACGGCTGGTGATTGACGGCGCGGCCGGCAGCAAAAAGAGCCAGCGATCGGAGCAAGCGGCGCTTGCGTCTAAGTAGTCGCGCTCGTTCACTTAAAGCGGAGTCTTTTGTGGGGCAGTAAAATACCGTATGGCTCAGGAACAATGGACTACCGTTGACAGTTACATCGCCAATCTCTTTATCGCGCCCGATTTCGCTCTGGAAGCGGCGCTCGATTCCAGCAAAGCTGCTGGTTTACCAACTATCAATGTATCTCCCGCGCAAGGCAAGCTTCTATATATGCTCGCCCGGATGCAAGGAGCGCGCACCATCCTGGAACTGGGAACGCTGGGCGGATACAGCACCATATGGCTGGCTCGCGCTTTGCCGCCCGAAGGTCACCTGCTCTCGCTTGAGATTGATCCAAAGCGCGCCGAAATTGCCAGCGCTAATGTAGCCCGTGCGGGATTGACCAGTGTCGTCGAGATACGACTGGGCCGCGCGGAAGACACATTGCAGCAATTGGTGACTGAGGGTCGGGAACCGTTCGATCTGATCTTTATCGATGCCGACAAGACGGGCTATGCTGAATACCTGAAGTGGTCGCTCAAGCTGGCTCGGCCAGGCACGCTGATTATCGCTGACAACGTGGTTCGCAAAGGCGCAGTCGCAGATCCCATGAGCACCGACGACAACGTGCAGGGCATCCGGAAATTCAACGAACTGCTGGCTGCCGAAAAACGCGTGACTACCACGGTGATCCAGACCGTCGGCAGTAAGGGTTACGACGGCCTGGCGCTTATCCTGGTGACGGCCAATCCCTGAAGTCAATTGGCAGTTACTTTGTGGTGGCCGCCACGCCGTTTTTTTTCATTCCCGCCAGCGACTGGTAATAGCCGTCAAAGAAATCCAAGCCTGCCTTGTTAACTTCAGAGCGCACAGCGATCTGGTCGCCGAATTCCAAAGCCTGATCGTCCTTCGCGTTGTAGCTTGGCCACTTGACCAGGCTTCCTCCGTTAGGATTGCCGGTCGCCGCAAAGTTTACCCAGTAGCTGGTCATCGCCTCGCTGAGCTTCTTGTCGGTATCTTCCCAGGGGAAGGGCCAGACAAACGTCCCAAACACGTAGGCGATCTCTGAAGCATGAAAAGCCCGCAGCCTTGCGCTCTGCGGCCCCGGCGGACGGCGACTGAAATAATACATATACGCCGGTTGATGGCCAGTCTTGGTTGCCAACCGCGCCCATGTGCGCATCTCCCAGCCAAACGCCTGGTCACGATAGGCCGAATAGAAAGACGAAACAGCTTGTTCATCCGAAGCGGCGGGATAAACTTTCAGCAGCGCATCGGCCTGCGACCCGTAGCGCTGATGTACACCGCCAATGAACATAAATGCCTTCATGTTCGCGCCCTGCGGCGCCAGAGCGGTGCCTTCATCGGCGTTATAGCCGACGATCAGTGGAACATCATTCTGCTTGCCCTGCGCAAAAATGGTGGCAACATCCTGCGGCAAGACCCACCCATCAACGATGGTCCTGACCGTCTCGGAGTCGGAAGCCTTCAACAATTCTTCTGCGGACATGGCGCGCAGAGCCTTCAAGGTCGACGGGGCTAAGTTTTGTGCAGATTCAGGTTTCGCGTCGGCAACCGACTTTACGGTCAGTCCTGCTGCCAGCTTCTCGCCTTCCTTTTCTGCTTCGGCGAGCGTCTTCATGAGAGAAAACAAACCACCGCTCTCGCCAATCGCACGTTGAAACAGCCCCTTGGCCAGAGGACTTGCCATGAGCGCGTTTACCGCCCAGGAACCTGCCGATTCGCCGAAGATGGTCACGCGAGTCGGGTCGCCGCCGAAGGCAGTGATATTTTTCTGCACCCATTGCAATGCAGCGATCTGATCGAGGAGAGCATAGTTTCCTGAAGCGTGATGTCCGGATTCGGCGCTTAAATCCGGATGGGCAAAGAAGCCAAAGATTCCCAGGCGGTAATTGATTGTGACGATGATTGCGCCTTTGCGCGCCAGCACCTCGCCGTCATAGGAACGCGTGCCGGCAAAACCGCGGGTAAAGCCTCCACCGTGAATCCACACCATCACCGGCAAGCGATCTTTGGCGGACTTGGCGGGTGTCCAGATATTCAGGTACAGGCAGTCTTCGCTGAGCGGAGGAAGTTTGGCCTGGTAAATAGCCGCGGCAGCTGGATACGGTGTTTGCCAGCAGGCATTGGAGAATTCTATAGCTTGGCGTATGCCCTGCCATGGAGCGGCGGGTTGCGGCGCTTTCCAGCGCAAATCGCCGACGGGCGGCGCCGCAAAAGGAATTCCGCGATAGACGCGAATATCAGCAGACGAACCGCTTGTCCCGGCGAGCAACCCCTGATCAACCTTGACCGGATCTGTGATCGCGGCCCAGCCGACCGATGACAGCGCCAGAACACCGAATGACATCAGTACTACGAACGAGCGAATCCTCATGCCAGCGTGCCCTCTTGAAGAAATTAGATTAGTTGAAAGATGGAATCTGTTGTGAGCCTTTGCCTTTTGCGGGTTGAGGCTTATTGCCGTCTGGCTTCGCTGCTGCCATTGCCTGCTGTTGCGCAGCGGCTTCGGCGGCCTGGGCGTCCAGTATGCGCGTTTGCTGGTAGGTATATGCGATGCGGTGAATGATGGTAATGGTTGAGAGCACAGCCAGAACCCAGAGCACAGGGGCCATGGCTCCCCAGCGGGCAAACAGCGCTCCGATAATCACCAGCACCACTCGCTCCGGCCGCTCCATAAAGCCGACCTTACACGAGCCGATCAGCGATTCCGCCCGCGCCCGTGTGTAACTCACCATGACAGAACTGACCATCACAAACGCGACCAGTACCAGATAAAAGAAATGATTGCCGCGTGCGTAGTAAACCAGCAGGCCAAAGAAAAGCGCCACATCGCTATAGCGGTCGATGACTGAATCAAAGAACGCGCCGAACGTAGTAACCTGCCCCGTGGCGCGCGCCACGCGGCCGTCCACCATGTCAAAAATTCCCGCGCCGATAATCACCAATCCGGCATAAGGGAACAACCGGCCAAAGTTGGTAGTGTTGGCGTAGCCAAAAAGGATGGCGGCAATTGTATTGATCACCAGGCCCAGGAAGGTCAATACGTTGGGTGAAATTCGGGTGAGCGCAAGGCCACGCACAATTGCGTACAGCAGCACGCGGCAAGCTCTTCCAAACGCCCCCGTCCAGGTCATGAAGCCTCGTCGTGAATGGTGGTCAGCTGCAGGACCTCCAGTTCGCGCTTGCCGTTCGGGGTAATCACGGTGGCGGTATCACCCACCTTTTTACCCATCAGACATTTGCCGATTGGCGACGTCGTCGAGATCAGACCCTTCGTCACGTCAGTCTCTTCGCTGGTCACCAGCGTGTAGACGATCTCTTCTTCCTTTGTGTTGTCAAAAACCTTCACTTTGGAGCCAAAAGCCACGCGGTCTTTGGGGATATTGGTCATATTCACCAAAGCCAGCTCGGCCATACGCTTCTTAAGCTGCCCCAGCCGGGCGTTTACGAACTCCTGGCGCTGTTTGGCCATATGATATTCGGCGTTCTCGCTCAGGTCGCCCATGGCGACCGCCTTTTTAATCTCTTTGGGAAGCTCATGCGTGAGCTCGTGTTCCAGAGTGCGGATCTCCTCTTCCAGCTTTCTTTTGATATGTTCCGGCATATTAGCGGAAGAACACTCCTCTGGCTCAAAATCAGGGGGGCAACAAACGCCAATTATAAACCTTTCAGCTTGAATACGTTAACAGCCCAATACCGGACGCTTCTGAATTTCTTTCCAGCCAAGTGGCAGCTGCACACAATGAATGTTGCTAAATCTTGATAAAAAGTTTATAATGTTTTCTGTCTGGGGTTCCCCGCAATAATGTCCCATCAGGTGTTTTCATGAATGGTCAACTGAACTTCGCAATCGGTGACAAAGTAGTTTATCCGAACCATGGTGTCGGGGTAATTGAACAAATCAGCAGCCGCACAATAGGCCCGAACGTCCATAAATTTTACCTCCTCAAGATCAAAGCCAGCAGCCTGAAAGTGGAAGTTCCTTTCAATAATGTTGGCATGGTCGGCTTGCGCGCTGTGGTCAAAAACGGCGAAGTCGCCAAGATTATTACCTTTTTGGTCGACGGCAAATGCGAGAACCATACCGACTGGAAATTCCGTTTCAAGGAAAATTCCGACAAAATGCGCACCGGCTCGCTGCTGGAAGTGGCTATCGTTCTAAAAGGCCTTCTGCTCCTGGCCAAAGATAAGCCTCTCTCTTTCCGCGAAAAGAAGATGCTGGAGCGGGCTCGCTACCTGCTGGTGACTGAACTGGCAATGGCCAAGAATGTCGACGAAGTGGAAATCGAGGACATGCTGAACAAGGCTCTATCCAAGAGCAAGCTGAAGTTCCCCGAAGTCACAGCTGACGCATAGTCCGACAATTCATTTTTCAAAGATCGACCAGTGACGCCGTGAGGCGTCACTTTTATTTGCCGGGAGCGCAGCGACATGATTTGAAAGTTTTTTCCAGCGGTTCGGCCAACGAGCGCGCCGGACCGCCTGTCTCAAGCGCTGAACTCCCTCAGCTATCACCGCGATCCTAAAGCGGTTTGGAGCGCAGCGACATAGTTAATGTTCGGTCTTTCCATCCAGCAACTCCAGCGCATGTGGCAGAATTCCGATCACCGCCTGCAATGATTCCACGGCGGCAGCCGGACTTCCCGGCAGATTGAGGACCAGCGTTTTCCCCCGTACGCCGCAGATCCCGCGGCTCAGCGCCGCAAAAGGCGTCTTCTTTGCGCCTTCCAATCGCATCTTTTCTTCCACGCCCACAATCCGCCGCTCAATTACTGCCAGCGTGGCCTCAGGCGTAACATCCCGCGCGGCAATTCCGGTTCCGCCTGTCGTCACCACAAGACGCGTGAGTTCACTGCACTCAATCAACCTGGCTGTAATCGCATCTTTTTCGTCAGGAAGCACGGATTTATGAATCACCTTGAAGTTTGCGGCCTCAAGCTCACGCACAATCGCTGGACCAGAAACATCTTCGCGTTTCCCCACGTACGATGAATCGCTGATAGTCAGCACGGCGGCGGTCTTTGAGGATGAGGCAGTCACCGATTTTATCTTTGTATCTTGTTTCTATGCTTCCAGAACGTTTTCTTCGGTGTCGCGATTCGATTCGTCCAGCAGGCGCAGGCCTTCCAGCAAAATTCCCTGAGAAGACTGTGTAATCGTTTGTTCGCTGCTGCTGCCGGCAAAATCAATTTCAAACGTGCCGGCAGTCCAGGTAAGCACCTTGTATACCGCCGGATCACCCTTCAGGTCGCCATAGATGGCGTGGTTAATCTGGCCTTCAGTAAAATACATTTGGCACTGATCGCCGCTATTGCGCAGGGTAAGGGCGCAGGTTTTGCGGCCCATATCCAGCGACTGCAACAGGTCCAGCACGTTCATCTGCGCCAGGCTTCCACGCAGCACCGATTCTCCCGGGGCCTCGCGCGCCATTTTCTCCAAAGAAATCTTGTCCACAACTTTCTTTATCTTGGCCGCGGCTTCCTTCAAAAAAAACGGCTTCTCAATAAAATCTTCCACCGTATCCTGCACCGCTTTTAGCTTCTCGTTAATGTCAACCTTGCTGGCCATCAGCATCACGGGAATTCCCGCGCTGGCATTGCGGCTCTTGATCTTCTGCAGCAACTGGCGTCCGTCCATGCCGTTCATGGCGTAGTCGGCAATGATCAGGTCAGGTTTGTCTTCGATTGCCTTGAGTAGCGCATCAGCCGCGTCGTTCATCGCCTGTACTGTGGAAAAATGAGCAAGCGCCTGCCGCAACATCTCCAGAACCATGGGATTGTCATCGACCAGCAGGACCTTAACGTTGCTCGGCATGAGACCTATTTCTTCGGGCGGTTAGCGGAGGGCTTGCGCCGATAGTCTCCGCTTTTCCCGCCTGATTTACGCTGCAAAACAATTTCGCGGATGGCTATACCCTTGTCCAGGGCTTTGCACATGTCATATATCGTTAGCGCGGCGACGGTGGCTGCCATCAGCGCCTCCATCTCCACTCCGGTCTGGGCGGTTGTGGCGGCTTTGGAGTTGACCTGGACGCCATTTTCGCACACCTCGGTAGTCACATCAATGAAGGAGAGTGGCAGCGGATGGCACATTGGTATCAGGTCACTGGTTCGCTTGGCCGCCGCAATCCCCGCAAATCTGGCTACTTCCAGCGGATTCCCTTTGGGATTCTGCGGCAACGCCTTCAGAACCTCTTGCGACATCTCAATGAATGCCGAAGCTTCCGCCTCGCGACGGCTCGCCGTTTTACCCGACACATCCACCATCGTCGCGCGTCCCGCAGCATCATAGTGCGAGAGCTTGCCGCGGTTGCGATCTCCTGAGGCTTGCTTTTTTATGCCCCGTGAATTATCTGCTTTCTTGCGCATCGTCATCCCGAGCTCCGTTCATTGAGGACGCGTCCTCGAGACCCATTCGCGCCTGCTTTTGGCGCGGATGGGCAGAGCGTCCGAAATAGGAGCGAGGGACCTTGTGCTTCAGCCGCACTAGAATGTCTCACCGCAACACCACCGTCACCATCTCGCCCTTTGCCAGCTTCTCCCGGTCCGGCGGCACCACAAGATAGCAGTTCGCCCGTGCCGCTGCCAGCATATCGCCCGATCCCTGCCATTGCACGACCTCAACTTCCGGATCATATAATCCACCATCGAGCAGCGCCGGTAAAAACCTGGTCAACCCGGTCTTGGTCTTAAAGTCTTTCTTGAGTTTCGCCTTTGCCGATTTCAATCGCGACGGCTCAGCGCCGCTAAGCGCTTCAACCATTTGCTGCGCAAACAATTCAAACGTGACCATCACTGAAACCGGATTTCCCGGCAGCCCGAAGAACGGGATTGTTATATCTTCATCCGCCCCCAGGTTTTTGGTTCGTATCAGGGCACTGGCTTCAGCCGTGCCGTTACCGTCTTCTTTGATTGCGGGCTTTAGCCCCTGTGGACTTCCCCAAACACCACCGGCTTCCCCGGCTGGATCATCGCCCCGGTAAAAAAGAACTGCGCGCCCAGACTCTTCAGCGCCTGCTCCACCAGGTCAAACTTTCCCATCGACACGCCACCGGACAGCAACAGCATGTCCGCCTTCAGTCCTTCCTGGATCAACTCCGTCAGCTTGCCTTCTTCATCCGGTGCAATGGGCAGCTGCACCGGCTCGCCGCCGCATTCGGCTACCATCGCCGCCAGCGAATAACTATTGCTGTTGCGAATCTGGCTAGGTCCCGGTTTTTCCGCCACTTCCACCAGTTCATCTCCGGTAGAAAGGATCGCAACCATTGGCTTGCGGTAAACCTTTAGGCTGGCCTTGCCTGCGGCCGCCGCCAAAGCGATTTGCGCCGACCCTAAGCGCACTCCACGTGGTAACAACTCTTGTCCCGCTCGCGCTTCAGCGCCTACTGGCACAACGTTCTCGCCTGTTGTGGCAGGTCGCTGGATCTCGACGAAGTCTTCCGTCCGTTTCTCCTCCGGCCTGGGCTTCTCATGGCCTGCGATATCCAGAACATGGTCGTCATCGGGGATAGCTTCCTGCTCCTCTGTTTTCCCCCTTTGTGCTCCTTCGTGTCCTTTGTGGTCGATCTCCGAGGTCCTGCGCTCCGTATATTCCACCATCACCACGGTATCCGCGCCCACCGGGACCGCCGCCCCGGTCATGATTTCAACCGCTTCGCCCGACGCCACTGGCAGATCGTATGTGTCTCCGGCTCTGACCTGCCCGACCACGCGAAGCAGCGTTATCCCGCTCACCAAATCTTCCGCACGAACAGCGAAGCCATCCCTTGTGGCTCTTGGGAACGGTGGAAAGTCCCTGTCAGCTACTACCGGTTCCGCCAGCACTCGTCCCAGCCCCTGCAATAGCAAAATCTCTTCGGTCTGGCGGTCTGTTGCCCTGAGAATCCGCCGGCAGTACTCACGCACAACCTCATAGGCGTCTTCAAAACTGAGAACTCCCGCAGACTGTGCAGCCGTATTCATAAGCTTGATTCTAGTTCCTTCCGCTTCTTCAGGCGTTGCTTACCAAACGGCTGTCTGAACTAAACGTTAACGCCAGAGGCCCTCCCCCCTTACCGTCAATTAGGATTCTAAAAAGCTTGCACGATTCAACCCAGGCGATCCTCGTCTGGCACAGCCCGGGGTCCCGTCCTCGGCTTGGTGGGTGGAGGTCGCCTCGGCTGTGCTTGCTTTCCGATCCGCGTAATCCGCGTTCATCCGCGGTAATTCTTGGTTGCCGATCACCCGATGTTCCGATCTCCCCTCCCCTCCCCTCCCCTCCCCACCTATCCCAGATTGGCGTGAGTTTCCGTGACATCATCCCAAGTCATCCCAGATTGGCGTGGGTTTGGCGCTCCGGATACTAATTGGCGTAGGGTTCCCGACCTTCCTCATTCCGATCGGTGTCATCCGTGTTTATCAGTGGTAAGGTTTTGCCCTTCCTGTCTCGGCGATGCCGTGCGCTATCTGCGATCCCACCTTTGTGGTCCTTCGTGTCCTTTGTGGTTGGGGGTTTGTTCCGATGCTCTACCAAAATACAAAACGCAACGGACTCCCCGTTGCGGATTTTGATCTTCCCAAATACCAATTACCAACTACTAAATGCCTGCCAGTGGCCTCATGTTACTGCATCGGTCTTACCCCGTCACTCGCGAAGTAGTTCACTGGCAGCGGCCATGTCTTTTGCGACCCTCTGCCTGACACTGGTACATGTTTTTGGTACAAGCCAGGGACAATTGACAGCCCCACCCCACGAAGCATCAAGGCTTTCCTTTTTGATCTGCGCTTTTCTGCGTTCATCTGCGGCAAATTCTCATGCGATCCGCTCCGCCGGCTCGTCATACGAGCTCGCCTTGTTCAGCTTCTCCATTGACTCGCTGTCCAACTCCAGCCTCGTTGCCTGCACCAGCTCAGTTAATTGCTCCACATTAGTCGCGCTGGCGATCGGCGCCGTAATGCTCGGGCGAGCCATCAGCCAGGCCAAAGCCACCTGCGCTGGTTTGCTCTGGTGCCGCTCTGCTTCCTGGTCCAGCGCCTGCAAAATGCGGAAACCGCGATCGTTCAAATACTTCTTCACCGCCTGCCCGCGCGGGCTCTTCTTCAAATCGTCCAATGACCGGTACTTGCCCGTCAAAAAGCCGCTGGCCAGCGAGTAGTAGGGAATCACTCCCAGTTTTTCCTGCAAGACCAAGGGCTCCAAAGTGGTCTCGTAAGCCTCACGCTCGTATAAGTTGTAATGCGGTTGCAGACTCTCATACCGGGGCCAACCATACTTGCGGCTTACCGCCAGCGATTCCCGTATCCGCTCGGCCGTGAAATTCGAGCAGCCAATCACGCGCACTTTGCCCTGCTGCACCAGCTGTGCGTACGCTTCCAGCGTCTCTTCCACCGGCGTGCCCGGGTCGTCGCGATGGGATTGGTAAAGATCAATGTGGTCGGTCTGCAATCTCTTGAGCGAGCCCTCCACCTGGCGGATGATCCACGCTTTGCTCAAGCCTTTGCCCTGCCCGGGAATCTCCGATCCCACCTTGGTGGCAATCACAATCTTGTCGCGCTTGCCGCTGCCCTTGAACCAGTTGCCGATAATGGTCTCGCTCTCGCCGCCCTGGTGTCCCGGCACCCAGGTGGAATAGCTGTCCGCGGTGTCGATGAAGTCGAGCCCCGCGTCTACGAACGCATCGAGGATTTTGAACGACGTAGCTTCGTCCGCCGTCCAACCAAACACGTTGCCGCCCAGCATCAGCGGCGCTACCTCAACCTCAGATTTTCCCAATCGGCGCTTTTTCATCTCAGAAATCTCCAGCGTGTATTTTACTGCTCTTGTCTGAACCAAATACCAAGTACCAATGGCCAACTACCATTTCACCAGCTTGGCCGGCCACTGACCGCCGACTGCTCTGGTAAACTCTCTTTTTGTGATCAAAAGAGGCCTAATACATTGCGACAACTCCCTGTAATCGTGGTTCACGGCGGTGCCTGGGCCATCCCCGACGACATGGTGGAACCCCACACCAGAGGCGTGCAAATGGCGCTGGACAAGGGCTGGCACGTTCTGGAAGGCGGTGGCTCTGCGCTGGACGCCGTGGAAGCCGCGATCGTCTGCATGGAAGATGACGAAACCTTTGACGCCGGACGCGGAAGCTTTCTTACCCGAGACGGCCGCGTGCAACTCGATGCCCTCATGATGGATGGCGCTACTCTTCGCGCTGGTGGCGTGGGCTGCGTTGAACGCATCCGCAATCCCATACTTGCGTCGCGCCTGGTGCTCGATGCAAGCCCCCACGTTTATTTTGTTGCTGAAGGCGCTGAGCGTTTCGCCCAGGAGCACGGCATGCCGCTCTGCCGCAATGAGGAACTGGTTATCGAGCGCGAGATCAAGCGCCTGAAAGAAGCGCAGGAAAAAGAAGCTGCCGGCCATCCCGATTTAACTTTTGCCGGCCCTCTTTCAAGCCATGACACCGTCGGCTGCGTGGCGCTCGACGCCAGCGGCAACATCGCTGCCGGCACCTCAACCGGCGGCACGCTCAACAAAGATCCCGGACGCGTGGGCGACTCGTCGCTGATCGGCTGCGGCTGTTATGCCGACAATCTGAGCGCGGCCAGCTCCTGCACTGGTTGGGGTGAACCCATCATGAAACTGGTTCTGGCCAAGTGGGCTGCTGATCGCGTACGAACCGGCGGTGCGCCAGAGGCCGTCGCGCAGGACGCCATGAAGTATCTCCAGGACCGCCTCAACGGGCACGGTGGCATGATTGTGCTGGATCAGCGTGGCCGCTTCGGCATTGCCCACAATACGCCGCGTATGGCCTGGGCTTATAAGAATACCGAACGGGAAAAAGTAGGAATCAACTGCTAGCCGGTCAATGTAGCCTGAAACTCATTTCGATATTCATTTCCGTCGCTACCGGACGGCCATCGCACGTAGCAGGCTTGAATCGCCAGGTCTTGACGGTGTCTACGCTGATCTGGGCAAACCCATAAAAGTCGGACCCTAATGCCTGCGCCGCAACTACTCGTCCTTCATTGTCAATCAGCGCGCTTACCACAGTATCCGCCTCCTGTCCGGCATCCTTCGCTCCTCGAGGAAAGTTTGGTTCAGGCGCGCTTATCGCCTCCGGCGGCTTCTCATGATCGCAAACTTCGACTACCACGGCTTTGTCAGGCGGTTTAAAGAAGTCGTCGTTGAGTTCCGCCTGCTCGATAGAAATCTGATCTAACTCGAACGGGGCAAGGTTCTCACGAAACACCTCTACCTTTTGCGGGTACATGCTCGTGCCGAATGATGCATAATCCGAATACTCCTTGCGGCTTTTCGCGTTTGAACCCTCCTGGAGCAGCACAGAAGTCGTTTTATCAAAGCACAGTTTGGTTTTAGATAGCCGATTGTTCTCGTCAAAGCACCAGGCATCTCGTCCCTGGATTTTTTGCGCGCGCACCTTGCCGAAGGAGCGGTTTTCATTCACGGCAAACTGCTCAGGCCTGCCGGGATCCCAACTGTAATCAAAGTCTTTCAAACCCATGCCGAACAAAGTCCCCTGTTCAGGAGAGAAAAACTGTTTCTTTCCTAAAACTACTCGTTGCTGAGTTTTGCCGTTTGACTCTAACGTAAAACGCGCCCGATCATGGTCGCGCACGATGGTCAGCTTGCCTCGCCGTTCGAGCGCAGGACTATTGGGATTTACGACAACGTCCGCGCGAAGGATATAAGCGCCCGCGGAGCTAAGATCTGTAGCTTTGTGAGCAGCACCCAATAATTGCTGCGCCGAAGGAGCCTGTTCGGCTGACGCTGACATCAAGCCAAGGCAAAGCAGCAATAACACTAAAAGTCTCGTGTTACTTGTCATAGTGCAGCAATGAAAACACTTCCGTCCCGTCAAACCTCTTGCGTCCGCTCAGAAAGTCTAGTTCCACAACAAAGCCCATGCCTTCCACCTTTGCTCCAAGCGACTGCGCCAGTTGCAGGCAGGCATTTGCCGTCCCGCCCGTAGCCAGAAGATCGTCCACGATAATCACTCGCTGCCCCGGTTTGATCGCGTCTTTATGGATTTCCAGCGTGTCAGTCCCGTATTCCAGGTCGTAGGTCCACTTCACCGTTTCAGCCGGCAGCTTGCGCGGCTTGCGGATGGGCACAAAGCCGGCGTTCAGCCGATACGCCAGCGCTGGCCCAAAAATAAAGCCACGGGCTTCAATGCCCAGCACCAGGTCGATGTCGCGGGCGATGTAATGTTCGGAGAGCGCATCGATCAGCGTGGCAAAGCCAAGCTTATCTTTGAGCAGAGTCGTAATGTCATAAAACAAAATTCCCGGCTTCGGGAAATCCGGTACCTCGCGTACCAGACTTTTCAGGTGCTCGCAGTTCAATGCGGCCTTCGGCTCCATCTACCATGCTCCTTCAATGCGAAAAGTTGTAAGACCATCCACCGGCTCGGCCGGTAATTCCGTAACTTCGTCGATACGGGCGGCCCGCGGCCCCTGACGCAATTTGCCGGCAAACGCCGCATGTTGCTGGTCGCTGCCCATGGCCAGCGCTTCTACCGTGCCGTCAATGTTGTTCCTGACCCAGCCCGCCAGTCCCAGCGAGCGCGCTTCATGGTCAACAAACCAGCGGAAGCCTACACCCTGCACACGTCCACGAACAATGTAACGTTTGGCAATCATAGAAAGTTGCTTGGGACAACGTCTGGACTATGCCCGCGACAGGTAAGCGCCTTCAGCCGTGTCTACGCGGATCTTTTCGCCTTCATTGATGAATGGCGGCACCTGCACCACCAGATCCTGTTTCGGTCTTGGCTGGCTTGGTCACGCTGGAAGCCGTGGCTGACTTCAATCCCGGCTCAGTCTCCACCACGGTCAGCTCCACGATCTGCGGCAGCTCAATTCCCACGGCTTTGCCATCATAAAACTCAACTTTGATTTGCAGGTTCGGCGTCAGGTAGTCGACCGAATCGCCCAGCGTGTCTTTGCTCAGGTGTGTCTGCTCGTAATTCTCAGTGTTCATGAAGCAATAGCTGTCGCCATCCTGATAAAGAAACTCCATGGGGATTTCATCCACCGTAATCTTCTCAATGGGATCGCTGGAGCGGAAGCGGTGTTCAAACATGGCCCCGGTGCGGATGTTGCGCAGCTTGGCCTGGATGAAGGCGCGCAAATTGCCGGGCGTGCGATGTTCCACGGTGAAGACCAGATGAAGGTCGTTGTTGTGTTTAATGATCATCCCCGGACGCATCTGGGTTGCTGGAATTGCCATGTGTTGAACTTCTCCTTGAACGCGCTTCCTGATTGGTGAGTCCTGCCTGCACTCTTGCGGTGTACGGCGACGCAGGCAGCCAAACCTGCTGTTGGGCATCGGCTGGCAGACGAACTAAAAATTTTACCTCAAATACGTGCTCCCATGCAGGTCCCATCTTCATTCTTCACGAATTCCCAGATGGTTTTCCCCATAAGGATTTGCGCCCGTCAGCGTTCTATTTAATTCCTGCTGTATTGGTTCTTCTTTTTTTCCTTGTAGCGTTCTAACGCGAGTTGAATCAGCTGGTCGATCAGCTTGGGATACTCGAGCCCTGAAGCGGCCCACATCTTGGGATACATGCTGATCGACGTGAAGCCCGGCATGGTATTGATCTCGTTGAGATAGAGCTTCCCGCTTTTTGGGTCCATCAGGAAATCCACCCGCGCCAGCCCGGAGCAATCCACTGCCTGGAAAGCCCGGATGGCCATTTCCTGCACTTCTTTCATCTGTTTCTTGCTGATCTTGGCTGGGATCACCGGCTGCGAGCCCTCATCGATGTATTTGGCGTTGTAATCGTAGAATTCCGCTGCCGGTACAATCTCGCCCACGGTCGATGCCTGTGGCTCATCGTTGCCCAGGACGGCACACTCAAGTTCGCGTGCCTTATGCTTTTTGCCGCCCACACCCTGCTCGATCACGATCTTTCGATCGTATTTGGCTGCGACTTCAATGGCCGGCCCCAATTCCTTCCGGTCATGCGCCTTGGAAATTCCTACCGACGATCCCAGGTTTGCCGGCTTCACAAATACCGGATACTTCAAGTTTGCTTCTCCACTAGCTTGATCGCTTTCTTCGGATCGCTCTCCCAGCGGCTGCGCAGGATGGTAACGTGCTTCACGATCTCCAGCCCGGCAAAGGCAAAAAGCTGTTTCATAATGTCTTTGTCCATGCCGGCCGCAGAACCGAGCACGCCCGCGCCAACGTAAGGAATGTCCGCCAGCTCCAGCAGGCCCTGAATGGTGCCATCTTCACCGAACGTGCCGTGGAGCACGGGGAAGATCACATCCACATCGACACTCTTCTGCGTGGAAAGCGCTGCGCTCTCAAAGGGAACCAGTCCATGTGGCTGCGGCACCGGCGGAACAATTACGGCTTCGCCCTTGGCCAGCAGCACTGCGCCGGGAGTGGCTTGCGGATCTCCGGCGCGCAGATGGCGGCCGCTTTGCGGCGGATTTTTTTCCCCTCGCAACAACTGCTCGGCGTGGCTGTCAGTTAGCCAGCGGCCTTCTTTGGTGATGCCAATGGGCACTACTTCATATTTTTGCTTGTCAATGGCGTTGAGGACCGACGCTGCCGAAAGCAGAGAAACCTCATGCTCGCCACTGCGTCCGCCGAAGAGTATTCCCACCCTGAGTTTCTTCATCATAAATACTGTAAAGCAGCACTCAGCGGTCAGCAATCAGGCGTTCTCCGCAGTCCCGAGCGGAGCGCGATCCATAATAGAAATAGCTGTTGTTGATACAGTCACTTGTTAAAACCGCAGGTGACGCGAAACCTGGGTAAGTATGGATATCTTCAACAACAGCGGAGAAGCCTAACAAAACTCTGAATTCGTGTTCATTCGCGAAATTCGCGACCAGGCGTTTGTTTTGACTACGGCGCCAGAAAATATCCTGAGATGTCCATGACCAGGTGCGTCGGGTTGGACCCAAAGATACTGATCGACCCATTCGCCGCGGGCACAATCGCCAGGTTGGAAGTGATGGCGCCGTCAATGGCATTCAGGGTTGAAACCAGCGGCTGAGTGGCGCCCTGAGGCCATAACGCAAGAAAACCAAGAGGACCAGGAGGCACCACCGTGGCATTCACTACATACGATTGCGCCGACGCAGGCGCGCCACAGGCTGCGGCAGCCACGTTCAGGTCTTTCGCTCCATTGAATGGCAGCGAGCCCGCCGGATTTCTCGTATCCAGCACGCGGCAGGGCGTCAGGTTATGCAGTGACAATCCTCCCGCACCCGGCGGAGCAAAATATCCATTGACGTCGATGACCAGATCGGAAGCCTGTGTCACAAACACAGCGATATCGCCATTGGTGCCCGCAGGCACAATTGCCGCGTTGGCCGTGACCGCGCCGGTAATTGCGTTCAAGGTTGAAACCAGCGGCTGATTGCTTCCCGCCGGCCAGGTGGTCAGAAAACCGAGAGGCCCCTTCGGTACTGCGGTGTAGTTCAGTGAATACGCTCGTGCAGTCGCCGGAATGTTGCACGGACTCGCCAGCAGCGGGAAGCTTCTGGCCGCATTGCCGATCAGAGACGGGCCGCCGAGCGCACCTGTTGCCAGTCTGGTATCCACCAGACGGCACGGCGCCATGGGATAAAAAGACATGGCCGTTGTGTCGGTGTCGGGCACAAAATACCCGTTGATGTCCAGGACCAGCTCGGTGTCATTGGAGGCAAAAAAACATGCGGCGCCGTTGGTTCCCGCAGGCAGAATAGCGGCAACCGCTTTGACGCGGCCATCAATGGAATTCAGGTTGGATGCCAGCGGCTGCGGCTGCCCGCAGGGGAAGGCCGTCAGAAATCCGAGCGGGCCATGCGGGACAACTGTCATGTTCAGTGCATACGCCTGCGCGGTCGTCGGAATTCCGCACGCGCTGCTGGGAATGGTAAACTCTCTGCCCGCTGCCTGGCCATGCAGAAAAGGTCCGCCAAACGGCCCGACCGGGTTGCGCGTATCGGCAATGCGGCAGGGTATCACCGGCACAAAGCTTAAGCCGGTCAGTGTTGGATCCACGGTCAATGTGGCGGAGGCTGTACTTCCCGTGCCCCCATTCAGCGATGTGACTGCGCTGGTGGTTGCGGTATAGCTGCCGGCGGCTGACGCTGCCACGGCAACGCTCAACTGGCATTGCCCGCCCACCGGGATACTTGCGCCGGTCAGCGCGATGCTTTCTGGACTGGTTGTTGTAAAGGTCCCGCCACACTGGCTTACTCCGCCGTTGCTGGTGAGCGACAATCCCGGTGGCAGCGTCTCAGTGAAAGCGATACCAGACAAAGCAACGTCATTGCCGGAAGGATTGGTAAGTGTGATCGTCAACGTTGAGCTGGTGTTCGGCGCGACTGTGGCCGGAGCAAATAACTGAGAGATTGCCGGCGGAGCCACTACATCGATCGTGACTGAGTACGGTCCACCTGTACCACCCTCATTCGATGTTGCCGCCAAGATGGTATTAGTTTTTGGACCGGCGGTGGTCCCGACCATGTTTAGGGAAAATTGACAATTCTGCCCTCCATTGAAATTCAGGTTGGATACGCTGATTGTATTGCCGCTGAACGTGGTTGTGGGTGTTGCTCCCGGGGAACACTGGCCGGGACCAGCACCGGTTAGAACCAGCCCCGCCGGAAAAGTGTCAGTGAAGCCGATCCCCGACAGGCCAACGGTGAAATTAGGATCGCTTACTTGTAAAAACAGCCCGAACGGTTGATTTAGCGGCACGCTCTTCGGGGGCAGAGCGAACGGCTCAACTGCCATAAAGATCGAGGGTGGCAAAATCACAAAGAGAGAAGCCGTGTTGCCTGGGACACCTGTTCCACCTTCAATGGAGAATGGAGCGCCGGCTGCATTATCCTGCCGCCCTGCTTGCGTGCCTGTGACCTTCACGCTGACTGTGCATGACTGACCGGCGTTCAGAATGCCCCCGGTAAGATTCAAAAGTGTGTCACCAGCTGCCGGAGCCCAGCTTCCTCCGCATGTATTTGTGAGACCCGGAGAAGCAGCCACCGCCATTCCCGTCAGGCTGTCGGGAAAGCCAAGGCCCGTAAAATCACCCACCGTGTTCGGATTGGTAAGGGTGAATGTGAGCGTTGAAATTGGCGGGATGGCGCCGCCGGGTCTCAGCGGTATCACAAAAGGGTTAAAGACCTCGCTGATCGTAGGCGGGGCCAAAACGACAACTGTCGCCGTGGAAGTATTTCCAACTCCTTCCGTGGGGGTCTGCGCGGCAAAACTGTTGGTCTTGGGGCCCAGAGTGGCTCCGGTTAAAGTGGTGGTCATCGTACACGAGCCGGAAGGGCCGAGGGTTATGTTCGATAGAATCATCTCACCCCCGGTCGGGATACTTGAGAAATTACTACCGCAGGAATCGAATCCATCAAGCGGCGGCCTCTCCAGTCCCGGAGGAAGGACGTCATCGATTGAAATGTTATTCAGCGCCGCGCCGGTGTTCGGGTTGGTCAGGGTGATGGTCAAGACCGTCGTTCCGGTTTGCGGAATGCTGGTCGAACTGAACGTTTGATTAACCTGCGGCGGCAAAGTCGTTTGAGCGAAGCCGGAAGGAATGAAGAATAAGCCGCAGATGATCAGAACGGCGAAAACCGAAATGTGCTTTCCTGCAAGCTTCGACATTGCATCCACTCCTTCCATTCCGCCGGTGGACAAACGCCGATGTCAGCCAGATGGCTTTACTTTCTTAATAGCATGCAGGCAGAGGGGCAGATGGAATCTCCGTACTCTGCCATCAGCACCTTACTTTGTCAATAAAAAATGGTCCGCAAGGAAAAGGGTTTGAGCCAGTGATTCCGCAAGAATCAGCTGTTCCCCAATTGAGCCCATGGAATGAAAACTCGACAATCCAAGCCGCAAATTAAAGCGAATCGGCATTTCACTAATTCGTGTTTATGCGCGGAATTCGCGGCTAGCTTTTCTGGTTTCGCTGAAAGCTAACTTGCTGAGTGCTGAATGCTTCTATTGGCAACTCTTTACCATTTCCCCCACCGCATCCGCCAATTTGCCTTCACGTTGCTTTTCCAGCAGCGCATCGAGTGACTTTGTTGTGGCCTGCGGCTCAGACTTAATGATTGCGCTGTAGGCTGTGAGCACACCCTCCATCCCACCGACACTCTGGGCGCGGGTGTTGTCTGCCTGGTCGGGGTGCTCGATGAGATATGCCGCGCTGGAGATCAGAAGCTGCTCTCCGATTTCCGATTTGTATTTGTATCTGGGACGGCGCAGGTCAGCCAGCAGGCTAGGGCAGATTCTTACACGGATGTCCGGTGCGCCAACCACGAAACCTACAGCCCACTCCCGTTCCGGCGCCAGTGCCGTATCCAGCGGGGCGGCTTCCAGCTTATGTGCAATGGCAAGCAGGCGCTGGCGGTCTTCCGGAGTGGAATGCTTTTCAGCGCGTTTTTCGGTTTGCTCGGCGGGTGATCTCTGAGGCTTGGCGGAAGATTTCTCCTGCGCTGCGTGAGCATCTTGCGCAGTTCCTCGAGGAGAGGCTGGCAGAGGATATATTGCCACGCAAGTTGTGGCCATGAAGCACAACAAGAGGCCGGCTAAAATTGGTTTTCGCCCAGGATGGCTCACAGGCCGGTCAGATCCCTTCTTTCTTGTCTTCGCATCCCTTGCTGGCCGAGCGGACAAACTCCGCGAGCTTGCCCTGCTTTTGTTTTTCCAGCAGAGCGTCCAGAGATTTGGATTTGGCGTCCGGATTGCCCTTCACAATTGCGCTGTAAGACTTGAGAGCGCTCTCTACGCCCGCAACGAACTGTGCATCGGTGTCGCCGGCCTTTTCCGGATGCTCAATAATGTAAGCTGCGCTGCCAAACGTGGCCTGGTACGAAAGCTGGGGCGTGTACTTATTTTGCTCGGTCACAAAGTCCAGGCCAAACAGGATTGGCGCGCAGATATTCACATTGATGTCCGGAATGTCCTCAAGCCATTTCTTGGCCCATGTTTTTTCCGCGTAGAGAGACTTGTCCAGCGGGCTTTGTTCCAGCTTGCGCGTCAGCGTAAGAAATCTCTGTCGTTCTTCCTTGGTCGAGGGCGCACGTTTTGGTTCATTCTGGGCGAAGGACAAAACAACCAGGGAAAACAGTATGAGCGAAATCAGGCCCGCTTTACGCATTTCTTCCTCCAACCACTGGGAAAATCATGAGAGACGATTATAAGAGGTCGTGACAACTGGTAGAAAAATCTCGAAAAGCCACTCTACAAAATCTTTTTTCCGAACGCCGATAGCGCAAGTTCCACAGCCAGATCCGCGGTGCGGTTATGCTCGTCGATTACCGGATTAACCTCAACGATCTCAAAGCTGGTCATGCGTCCGTGGTCGGCAATGATCTCCATCGCAAGATGGGCTTCGCGATAACTGGCGCCGCCACGCACCGGAGTTCCCACGCCGGGAGCGTCTTCCGGATCGATCCAGTCCATGTCGAGCGAAACGTGGTAGCCGGCAGTGTTGCGTCCGGCGACGCGCAATGCTTCCTCAATCACCGTACGCATGCCTCGCTCGTCGATATCGCGCATGGTGTAAACCTCAATGCCGGTCTCCTTGATGTTTTCCTTCTCGCGTATATCCACGTCGCGCACGCCCACGAGCACGCAGTTTTCCGCATGCACTTTGGGGGAGAACCCGTAGATGTCTGCCAGTTCCGGCGGACCCAGCCCCAGAATGGCGGCTAGCGGCATGCCGTGCACGTTGCCGCTGGGTGAAGTTTCGGGCGTGTTGATGTCGGCGTGAGCGTCAATCCATATCAAGCCGATCCTCTGCTCCTGCACGCGCCGCTGCTGGCGGAAAAACTCGGCCACGCCGGCCACGGTGCCCGCGGCCACGGAGTGGTCGCCGCCCAGTACCAGCGGAAACTTTCCCGCCTCCAGCGTCTTCATTACGGTTTCAGCATGCTTGGTGCAGGTGGCGGTAATTTCTTTCAGATACTTGGCGTGCGGATCGCCCGATTTTTTCTGCTCGGCGATGGCCACCATAATATTGCCACCGTCCTCCACTACATGGCCGAGTTCTTCCAGGCGTGCTTCTAGACCCGCCACCCGTACGGCGGAAGGTCCCATGTCTACGCCGCGGCGAGAAGCGCCGAGATCAAGCGGCACACCCAGAATCCTGATCTTCTTGGGAACAATGTTGTCTGCCACCACGGGCCGGTTGGCCGGTTCGGCTTTGATCGCTACTGGCGCCGCTGTTGTTGAGTCAGGCATAAATTCCTACGGTCTTGTCTTATGGATAGATGCGGGTCAATGTTCGGGCAAACGGAATAGTCTCACGCACGTGCTCCAGACCGCATACCCAGGCTACGGCGCGCTCAATGCCCATGCCAAACCCGGCATGCGGCACACCGCCAAACTTGCGCAGGTCCAGATACCACTTGAAAGCGTCTTCCGGCAGATTATGTTCCCGGATGCGTTTCAGCAACAGGTTGTAGTCGCCAATGCGCTGCGAACCGCCGATAATCTCGCCATAGCCTTCCGGCGCCAGCACGTCCAGGCAGAGCGCTAGTTCCGGACGCAGCGGATCAGGCTCCATATAAAATGCTTTCACTTTGGCCGGATAGCGGTGGATCATCACCGGCTTCTCGAACTGCGACGAGATATAGGTTTCATCCGGCGAGCCGAAATCACCGCCCCATTCGAACTTTGCCTCCACCTGCCCCTTGGCGTGCGCTTCCTGCAACATTTTGACAGCTTCGTCATACGTGATGCGGGGAAACGGCGGCTTGATGTTGGCCAGCTTGGTTACATCGCGGCCAATGGTCTCCAGATCGGCCTTGCGATTGGCCACCGCGCTTTGCACCAGATGGCTGATGAACTCTTCCGCCAGTTGCATGATGTCATCGAGCTCGGCATACGCAACTTCGGGTTCCACCATCCAGAATTCTGTGAGATGGCGGCGCGTCTTGGATTTTTCCGCGCGAAATGTCGGGCCGAACGAATAGACCTTGCCCAGCGCCATGGCCATGGCTTCAATGTAGAGCTGCCCAGACTGCGTGAGAAAAGCCTGCTCATCGAAGTAGTCGACTTCAAACAGCGTTGAAGTGCCTTCGCAGGCTGCCGGCGTAAGAATTGGGGGATCGGTGAGAGTAAAGCCGCGTTCATCAAAGAAGTTGCGTGCCGCGCGGATAATCTCTGCCCGCACTCTCAATATGGCGGTCTGCCTGGGCGTACGCACCCAGAGATGACGGTTCTCCATCAGGAAATCAATGCCATGCTCTTTTTTCGCGATAGGAAAAGGATCATCTTCCGGCACACGCTGCAGGACTTTTACATCGATAACATCAAGTTCGTAGCCGCCCGGAGCGCGCTTGTCGGCACGGACTTTGCCCGTAACGATCACGCTCGATTCGTCGGTAAGGTTCTTAAGCGCATCAAAAACTTCCGGCGTTACCTGGTTCTTGGGCGCTACGCCCTGGATCACGCCTGTGCCATCGCGAAAGATGGGAAAGATAAGCTTGCCGCTTTCACGCTTGTTGTAAAGCCAGCCCCGAATGGTGACAGTCTGGCCTTCATGCCGGCCAACTTCTGCGATGCTGGTTACTGGTGCCTGTGTCGTTGTGTCCATATTAAAAATCGTAGCCCTGTTATTCCGCCGCGACGCCCGCGCTCTCCAGTTTTTCGTAACACTCGGCCATCTTGCCCGGAACGTCCATGTCTTCTGCTCCTTCGATTTCCAGCAGCATGGCGGGTGCTCCGGATGCCATGGTGCGCAATGCTTGCATGGTCTGTTCCCAATCGATGGTGCCGTCGCCTGGCCAGAGGTGAGAATCTTTGTCGCGCTTGTTGTCATGAATGTGAGTCGAGCGTATGCGGCCTTCCAGGACGCTGAATGCCTGATGCACAGAACTCCCCATGTGGGCGTGGCCCACGTCAAAGCAAACGCCCAGGTCTTCATAACGCAGCAGGCGTATTAATTCTTTCAGCTTTTCCGGAGTCGAGAGATCGTTGGGAATGTTTTCCAGCAACAGGCTTACGCCCAGCGGACGCGCAAAAGCTCGCAGATGCTCAATGCCGCTCAGAGCATTCTCAAACTTGCGCGGATCGTCATATTCATCGCTCTTGCCGATGTGCTGGATCAGGTAGCGGAAGGGTACGTATTCCGCTACTTCAATCGCACGCTTGATTTCGTCCATCGCGTCAATGCGATTGCGCTTGTCCGGGTCAACAATATTGACGGGCTGTCCGCCAGAATGGAAATGGTTGTCCATATAAATGGGCGCGTGGATGGAATGGAACTCGATCTTCTCCGACTTGAACCAGTTGCCCACTTCTTTTACGTGATCTTTGTCGTGATAGTTGAAATGGCCGCGCGCGGCAAAGATCTCCAGCGCCTGCGCACCACCGCGAACCATGGTGTCCAGCAGGCCGGGATGCAGCCGCCGCTTGATATACACGAGACTCGACATTGCGCGCAGCATCAGTAGCCGATCGCCTTTCCCCCGTTGCGCCCGTCAGGCGCACCCAGGAGTTCGCCGGTTTTGGGGTCTAAGGCGATGCACTCGCCGTCACTCCAGTAACCTTCCGTTTTGATCTTATGGCCGCGAGCCTGCAATAGCTTGATGGTATCGGGTGAGATGCCATTTTTCTCGATGTCAATTTCATCCGGCTGCCACTGGTGATGGAAGCGCGGCGCATTGACTGCCTGTTGAATATCCAGCCCGTAATCGATTACGCCCATCAGGATGTTGGCTACCGTACTGATGATCCGCGGCCCGCCGGGAGAGCCCAGAACCATGAACAGCTTGCCGTCTTTCAATACGATGGTTGGCGCCATGGCGCTCAGCGGACGCTTCCCCGGCGCAATGGCATTCGCTTCGCCCTGAATCAATCCGTAGCCGTTGGGCGCGCCGGGTTTCGAGGTGAAGTCATCCATTTCATCGTTCAGCAGGAAACCCAGCTTGCCAGCAGTGACGGCCGAGCCAAAGCTGTCATTCAGTGTTGTGGTCACAGATACGGCGTTTCCTTGCGCGTCGACAACGGAAAAGTGCGTAGTGTTATTCGACTCGCGCCCCTTAAACGGCTGATGCAGCGCGGCTCGGCGATCAAGTTCACCAAAGCCGGAAGGCCGGCGTACGTCTTTGCTGTCTGTGGAGCGCATCATGTCGAGGGACTGCCGCCATCCGTCGGCATATTTCTTGTCAATCAACTGGGCCACGGGAATCTGGCTGAAATCGGAATCGCCCAATAGCTCTGCACGATCAAAAAAGGCGCGGCGAAAAGCTTCAGCCGTTACATGGATGGCGTCCGCTGAGCGATTGCCCATCTTGGCCAGATTGTAGCCTTCCAGAATGTTCAGCGCCTCCAACATGGTGATGCCGCCGGAACTCGGCGGCGGCGCGCTGATGATTTCGTACCCGCGATACGTTCCCTTGATCGGCTGGCGCTCCTTGACTTCGTACTCCGCGAGGTCCTCTGCGGTGATCAGACCGCCGCCACGCTTGATTTCCGTAGCCAGTTCGCGGGCCAGCGCGCCCTTATAGAATTCGTTCGCTTTGGGATTGGCGGCAATCCGCTCCAGCGTGCGGGCCAATTCGGGTTGACGGAAGATTTCACCCGGCTCGTAAAACTTGCCATTACGTTGAAAGATTCTTTTGGAATCAGCAAACTGCGCCAGCTCCGGCTGGTGCATGGACTGCGCTTCTTCATAGGTCAGCCGCACGCCCTCGCGCGCGAGGTTGATGGCAGGTTGCATCACCACTCTGAGTGAAAGCTTACCCCAATGAAGTTCCGCATAGACCAATCCCGCGACGGAGCCAGGTACACCGGCAGCTTTGTAGCCGATCAGGCTGGCGTTGGGAATCACATTGCCCAGCGCGTCGAGATACATGGTGCGGCTGGCCGCTTTGGGAGCTTTTTCGCGGAAATCGAGAAAGTGCAGCTCTCCATTGGCCTTGCGCAGCAACATGAAGCCACCGCCGCCGATATTTCCCGCTGACGGATGGACCACAGCCAAGGCAAAGCCGGTCGCGACGGCGGCGTCTACTGCATTGCCTCCCTGCCGCAGAATTTCCACGCCAATCTGGGAAGCTTGCTGGTGAATACTAACCACCATTGCCTTGCGGGCGTGGACGGGCCGGAGGCCTTGCGCATGGCTTAGCTCAGCCGCTGCGAAGCAGCAGACAACCAGTTTAAAAATCACAAATTTACGCAGAGCTTTCATCTGATTGCGGCCTCCGATGGGGTGCAAGCCGGCCAAGCTGGCTGACCACCCCTTGCCGCCAAAGGCAGGGCCTGTGCGCTCTTCAATCGAGCTTACAGGCCAGCTAATGAGGCTAGCTTACCCATTGCAGGACAGTCAAATCCGGTGCGCGCGGACGAATGCCGCTGCTGACTAATCTCTCGGCACGGTTTCGGAAGTTTCTTCAGATTTGCCGCTTTCGTTACCGCGCAGGTCAACCGCTGTCACGGAGTAAGAATATTTCACTCCCGGGAGAACTTTAGGATCAGGGAAGCGCGGTGTTTTGACCAGCTCTGAATTGACCTTCACCGGTGGCTCATTTCCGCTGCGGCGATAAACGTTGTAGCCGGCCAAGTCAGGTTCAGTGTTGGCTGTCCACGTAATGTCAATAAAAGAATTCTGAGCCGCGGGGCTAAAGACAGCCTGAACGCCCGACGGAGCCCCTGGAGGGAAGGAGTCGTGCGCCAGCACGTCAACGACGGGCGAGTCCTCGCCTTCGATTTCGCCTTTCCGAAAGCCCTCCTGCCAGAGGGTGACAGGAACGATCCAATATTCGTAGGCTTTTTCCCATTCGATTCCCGTGTCAATGAAACTCTTCGCGTGGTCGCCGGCATTCAACTGTGTAACCAGAACAGGATCTTTCGCACCTCGAACCCGACGCATGAGCCTATAGGCGTACTGCGTTTGCGTCCGTCCCGAAGTCGGGATCAAGCCTGGTTCTTCCCATCCGATCATGACCCCGGTAGGGACGAGACTTGCGGAGATCCGCTGCGGCGGCGGGAGGTTGGGAACCAGCGGTACGGAAACGCGGTTAGGCAGGCCAAAAGATTTTCCATTGTGTCCCTGTGCCAGCACCGTGTACACGGCGAAGTCCGCGCCGCCGGAATTCAAGACATTCGTCAAAGCATCTTTCGCAGTAGCCTGATCTCCTCGCCCTTCTTTTAGTGCGGGCGCCAAGGGCATCTCGGCAATTGTCTGGAAACGGAGATTGGAACTCGTTCCCGACCCGAGCGCACGTTGCACCAGCATCTTACCGGGCTTACGAATCAGTTCGCCATCACTGGTTTCGGTCGGCACGGTCCAGGTCAGCGTGACGGCGTCTCCTTTGCGAACACCCTTCAGGTCCCCTACGAAGCGTGGGATATCTGCCGAGGGAGGAAGCGGAGCGCCGGGTACGCCGCAGCCAAGCAGCGTAGAGAGCGCCAACGTGAAGATGATGGCGCTTTGTCTGAAATCCCGAGCGTAGCGAGGGATCACTATTGTCACCAGAGTTTCAAGTTAGAGATATTACCGCAGAGATCGCATTTCAGCGTGCGGACATGCGGAAGAAGACAAAAAATCCTTATCTAATTCGTGCTCAGTCATGCAACTCACGTCTCGTGGGTTATAGGGATCCCCTCGCTGCGCTTCGGGATTACAGAAAAACTACAAGATATACCGCGACAAGTCCTGGTCCTTTACGATATCGGCCAGCATTTTTCTCACGTAGTCAGCATCAACATTGACGGCTTTCTCTTCCATGTCCGGCGCGTTGAAGCTGATTTCGTCCAGCACGCGCTCCATGATCGTATGCAGGCGGCGCGCGCCGATGTTTTCTGTGGCTTCATTTACCTGGAAAGCAAAGCGGGCAACCTCGTCCAGCGCTTCGCGGGTAAATTTCAGCTTCAGCCCTTCAGTTTCCAGCAGCGCCGTGTATTGCATCACCAGCGACGACTTCGGTTCCGTAAGAATCGCAATGAAGTCGGTCATGGTCAGCGATTTTAACTCCACGCGAATGGGAAAGCGGCCCTGCAGCTCGGGAATTAAATCGCTGGGTTTGGAGACGTGGAATGCGCCGGCGGCGATGAAAAGAATATGGTCGGTGCTTACCATGCCGTAACGAGTATTGACCGTAGTGCCTTCAACGATAGGCAGAATGTCACGCTGTACGCCTTCACGCGAGACGTCAGGCCCGTGGCCGCTTTCGCGCCCGGCGATCTTGTCAATTTCATCAAGGAAGATAATGCCGGATTGCTCAACTCTTTCGACGGCGATGCGGGTGACCTGATCCATATCGATCAACCGCGATTCTTCTTCCTGCACCAGGTATTCAAACGCCTCGCTCACTTTCATTTTGCGCTTCTTGGTGCGCTGGCCAAAAATATTGGGCAACATGTCCTTGATGTTGATGTCCATCTCCTCAACGCCCTGGTTGGAGATGATTTCAAAAGCCGGCGTGGAACGTTCGCGTACCTCCAGTTCCACGATGCGCTCGTCGAGCTTGCCTTCACGCAGCTGGACGCGTAGTTTTTCCCGCGTGCGGGAAGCGGAGTCGCCTTCTTCAGTCACCAGCGCGAACCCCGCGGTGGAATTTGTTGCAGCCGGAGTTGACGGCAGCAACAGGTCGAGCAAACGCTCTTCCGCCTGCTGCTCGGCTTTTTCCGTGACTTCTTCCAATTTCTCTTCGCGAACCATGTCAATGGCGATTTCCACCAGGTCGCGGATCATCGACTCTACGTCACGGCCCACATAGCCAACTTCAGTGAACTTGGAGGCTTCCACTTTAAGGAACGGAGAATTGGCCAGCCGGGCCAGGCGGCGCGCGATCTCCGTTTTACCCACGCCGGTGGGCCCGATCATGATGATATTTTTTGGCATGATCTCTTCCGCGATGTCAGGCGGGAGCTTCTGCCGGCGCATGCGGTTGCGCAGCGCAATGGCCACGGCGCGCTTGGCGTCGTGCTGGCCAACTACGTATTTATCCAACTCCACAACGATTTCTTTGGGCGTCAGGTCGTCCAACAGGACGTCGCTTTCTTCCGCCACACTCGGTAAATAGATTGCCATGGTACTCCTTTAAGCAATTAGCAAATGGCAATTAGCAATTAGCAAAATCAATTCGTGTGCTGCTCGCATCACCTGGCTCTTCTCAGGTTACGCTTTTTGAAGCCGGCTATTACTTGTCGGTTTTTGCGAATTACTAATTGCTAATTACTATTTGCTCTTCCGGTCCTTCACTCGAATCACAAACTTCAATCCTGACCATGTTTCATCGATGGCGCAAACTTTCACATCCACCAAACCGCGCTCCAAACCAACTTTGCGCACGATGTTTTCCGTCAGGTCAGTTGGACGGCCGCTGGCCTTCTTGGGCCAGCCGATCCACAGCATGCCATCGGGAACCAATGCCGCGGAGAGTCGAGCAAAATCTTTCTGCAACTCAGCCAACCGTCCAGTGAAGTAAACAATAACGTTGGCCTTGCCAGAAAGCCTCTCTGCGCTCTCTGCGCCTTCAGGAAGAGTACCCAGGTCCTGAACAAAGCTGGGAGGGTGGTTGCGCAGGATGATCCGGTGACCGGGCTTGATCCCGATTTTCTGGATAAGCGGCGTTCCTGAATAGCCTGCCATGAGCTTCAATGTGCGGGGGCTGATGCGCCCGCCTTTTCCGGGGCCGACGAGAGTTCCTCGATGGTGAAATTCTCATTGGTGTAGATACATATCTTTCCCGCGATCTTCATGGACTCTTCGGCGATCTTACGTGCGGGAAGCTCAGTGTTTTCCATCAGGGCCCGAGCCGCGGCCAGGGCATAGGAGCCGCCGCTGCCAATCGCCGCCACTCCGCCGTCAGGCTCAATCACGTCGCCCGCGCCGCTGATGAGGAATGTCAGGGTGTTGTCGGCGACGAGTAGAAGCGCTTCCAGGTGACGCAGCATCTTGTCCGTGCGCCATTCCTTGGCCAATTCGACCGCTGCACGGCCCAGATTTCCGTGATATTGCTCCAATTTGGCTTCAAAACGGGAAAACAGGGAAAACGCGTCTGCCGTGGACCCGGCAAAGCCGGCAAGAATTTTGTCACTGTAGAGCCGGCGGATCTTGCGCGCTGTATGTTTGATCACGCCTTCGCCCAGTGTGACCTGACCGTCGGCGGCCATTACGACACTGCTGCCACGCCGCACGCAGACTACCGTGGTGGAGCGGATGTTTGCCTTGTTGGCTGCAAGCTGGTTTGTTGCGGAATTCACTGAATGCTTGGATGACATGAGGGCAATTCTTAATTATACCGCGATATAGATGGCATGATCGCGCCGATAGACTCAGGTCTTTCGAAGGTCGTTACCGTGCCTCGGAGTGTGCATCCAAGAGTTAAGATGTATATGCAATCCGAGGAGGAAGCATGCTTAAGAAGGCCAAGACACTCATCGCCGCGTTTGTAATTTTGTCGTTCCTGGGCGGAGCGGTTCCCGCGCGGGCTATGGACCGCGACGATGACAGAAAGTGCGAGGACAGAATCCGGACAGCCGAGCGCAAGTTGCACGATGCGGAACGCAAGCACGGGGAACACAGCCGCCAGGCAGAGAGCAAGCGTCGTGACCTGGAAAATGCGCGTGCACGTTGCCACCGCGATCGGGACCACGATCATGATCATGATCGCCGCTAAACTCCACGATGGAGAAGTTATTTATCCGACGTGATTTTCATTGGCCAGACTCCCGCTGTCTGGCCTTTTGTTTTTTTTGCTAACCATGAGTTTGATAGATTCTTTGCATGGCAAAGAGCGTCCCTTTAGGTATCCGCGGGCAGGCTGAAGAAACAGTGGAGCACAAACACACGCTGAGCTACCACAATGCCAAGCTGCCGCCAATTTATTCCACGCCCAATATGATCGGACTGATGGAATGGGCGGCTTCCAATGCCATGCTGCCTTTTCTGGATGAAGGCGAAATCAGCGTGGGAACGGCCATCAACATTGAGCATCGTGCTCCCACCACAATCGGCGACACGGTAAGAACCGAAGCCGTGCTGGAATCAAACAATGAAAAGTTCTATGTTTTTCGCGTGACAGCGCACAACGGCAAAGCTGAGATCGGCCGGGGAACAGTGACGCGGGCGATTGTGAATCCAGCCAAGGTGGCGGAGCGGCACGCAAAGCGGCACAGTAAGTAGGTTGCGGCAATCACGAATTCTGCACATCTCTTAGCTGCAAGGAGAGATATTGTTCACAGGTCACTACAGCGTCAGTTTTGCGGGAAGGGCAACGGAGAAACGTATTCCGCTGTGGCTGCTGTTTATCGCGGTGCAATTTATCGACGTGCTCTGGTCGATCTTCGTCCTGTTGGGGATTGAAAAGGTTCGTATTGTTCCTGGCATTACTGCGTCGAACGCGTTAGACCTGTACTACATGCCCTACACGCACAGCCTTGTGGGTGTGCTGTGCTGGTCCACGCTGGCGTATGCAGTGTGCCAGATGGTTACAGGTCTTCGCGGGAAGCGCACTGGTCTGATTCTGGCTGCGGCTGTCTTTTCTCACTGGATACTCGATCTAATCGTGCACCGCCCTGATCTTGCTCTTCTATGACAGCGTTGGCAAGATGGGATTTGGATTGTGGAACTATCGCGGGGCAGCTTTCGCGCTGGAAATGGCTGTGCTGTTCTGCGGGGCAGCGATGCTTTACCGAACTGCAACACATAAAGTTCGTCTTGCAGGCTTTGTTATTTTTCTGGCCGGTCTGCAAATCTTTGGAACATTCTTTTTCCCGCCGCCGCCCAGCGACCACGCCGCGGGGTTGAGTGCTTTGGTTTCGTACGTGGTATTGGCGCTGGTGGCTTGGTGGATAGACTAAGATGGCAGCTTCTTTTCCCGACTGTGGCGGATCCACCGGATGACTAGCCGAAAAAGTTTTACAAATGGCATGACACGTCTATATCGTTTTCGAAAGGCGATTTTTGTAAGCTTCCTTCTCCACTCCTCTGCAACATCTTCTCTCTCTTTAAACTCAGGGTGCCTTGTTTTGTGAAGGTGATGGCCCAACTCATGGAAGAGAACATGTGCAAACAGGAAAAACCCTGCAAACGGAATATGTGCCTGCCAGCCTGGGGCTTGGGTCAGGATTTTATCGACATAAAGTTCAATACAGGCAGGCTGGCCTTTCCAGCTCTGCCGATAAAAGCCAAGTACTCTCGAGACTGGATGCTTTAGACCTCTGCTCAGGAACTTTTTGCGGCGTCCCCGGCGTGGTAACTGCATTTGGCTCGATAGAACGATGCTGCCTAGCCCTTGGAGATACTCAGGATCCACCGAATCCAACAGACTTTCGACAAGCCTGCGGACGTTCAAGTTTGGCTTAAATTCACCGTAGCGCTCGTAAATTGGAATTTCGGGCTTCAAAGGTAGGCGATCCAGAGATTTTGTACCATAGACTCTAGACTCTTGTGACTCTGCCCTTCACAATCCAAACCCAGGCTGGCCCGGCCCGCTCGGCTCGTATCGATACCGCCCATGGTGCTGTTGAAACGCCCGCCTTCATGCCGGTCGGCACGGCCGGAACTGTCAAAGCCGTCCCCCAGGACATCCTGGAAGATCTGGGCGCGCAGATCATTCTGGGCAATACCTATCACTTATATCTGCGTCCGGGGCATGAGCTGGTGCGCAAACTGGGCGGACTGCACAAATTCATGAGCTGGGAGCGGGCGCTGCTCACCGATTCCGGCGGCTTCCAGGTGTTCAGCCTGAGCGAACTGCGCAAAGTGAAAGAAGAAGGCGTGAGCTTCCGCTCGCATCTGGATGGCACGTCACACCTGTTTACTCCGGAACGGTCGATGGAAATCCAGATCGCGCTGGGTGCGGACATTGTGATGGCCTTCGATGAATGCACCGAGCATCCGGCCGAGCGAGAGCGGGCGCGGGCGTCGATGGAAATGACGCTACGCTGGGCGAAACGTTCGAAAGATTACTTTAAAGCTCACAAGCATGAAGTCCCATGGAGCGAGGTCGCAGCTCAGAGTCCCATGCTGCCGCAGGCGCCGGCTTTGTTTGGCATTGTCCAAGGGGGCATGTACGCGGATTTGCGGCGCGAATCCGCCGAGCGAACGGTGGAGCTGGATTTCCCCGGCTACGCTATTGGCGGGCTGAGCGTGGGCGAATCGCGTGCCAAGACGATGGAGATGATCGCGTCCGTGCTGGAGATACTCCCAAAGGACAAGCCGCGCTACGTCATGGGTGTGGGGTATCCGGAGGAAATCGTACAGTATGCCGCCATGGGAGTGGACATGATGGATTGCGTGCTGCCCACACGAGCGGCACGGCACGGCTTGCTTTTTACTTCGGAGGGGAGAATCAATATCAAGAACGCCCGTTACGCGCAGGACCAGAGCCCAGCGGACCCCAAATGTGTCTGCCGGGTATGCGCCCGGTATACCCGAGCTTATCTGCGCCATCTTTTTGTTTCAGCAGAGCCGCTGGCCGCCGTGCTCAACACGGTGCATAATCTGGCGTTCTACCTTGACACTATGCGTAGTGTGCGTCATGCTATAACGCTTGGGGACCTCTCAGGAATACTGTCAGGAAGTGTGTCCTTGACCTGAGCTCCCTGATTCAAGCGTCAAAAGAAACCTCCGAAATACTCCGGCACCGGCGTGCCATGTGCGGAGTCCCGGGCGGGATTTGATCAGCGGTCACAAATCAGGGTATAAGCTCTCACACTCCGAGAGGCGAGTGTGTGTGCGGCTGTGAAGGCAATCTTTTCGAAATGATGAACAACGCGATTAGCATGTTTCTGTTTCAGGGCGCCGCGGGCGGGGGCCTGGGCATCTTTTTGCTGCTTCCCTTGCTTTTTATTTTTGCCACGTTCTATTTTCAGCAGCGCAAAACCAAGCGTTGGCAGGAAGTGCTGAGCAGCGTGAAAAACGGTGATCGCGTGACCACCAGCGGCGGAATCCGCGGGCAGGTCATTGCTCTCAAAGACGACGCCGTTCATCTGCGCGTACCGCCGGATAATCTGCGGCTGGAAATAGCCAAGGCTTCGATTACATCTATCAACCGTGACGAAGAAGAAAAGAAACCATCGTAAAGAAGTGACGCTTAGAACATGCAGAAAAACCTACTCTTAAAAACCGGAATCATTGTTGCCATCCTGCTGATTTTTGTTTACGGCATGCTGGGCCCCAAGCTCTTTAGCGGCGAAGGGCTGAAAGCAGCCCTTCTGGACCGCATCCATCTGGGCCTGGACTTGAAGGGTGGGACCCACCTGATTCTCCAGGTGATGGTGAATGACGCCGTCGGCGCGCAGTCAGATCACGCCAGCGAACTGCTGAAAGATGAGCTGCAAAAAGCCAAAATCCCTTTTGCCGATGTCTCCAAACTGGATAACCAGCCGGAAAAAGTGGTGATTAAAGGCGTTCCAGTGGATTCAGTCTCCACGCTACGCGGTATCATCCGGGACCGTCTGCCGGAATATGACATGTCTGCGGGGACTGACAACAGCTGGGTCCTGACCATGAAGCCGCAGATGCTGGCCGATCTAAAGGACCGCACGCTGGAACAGTCGATTGAAGCCATCCGGACGCGCGTTGATAGCCTGGGCGTGAGCGAGCCATTGATCCAGAAAAATGGTCTGGGCGACAATCAGATTCTGGTCCAACTCCCCGGCGTGGACGATCCCGGGCGAGTGAAGGACATTATTCAATCCACCGCACGGCTGGAACTGCGTGAAGCGCTCGACCACGGAACTACTTACCCGACAGAGCAGGCCGCGCTTCAAGCGCATCAGGGCATTTTGCCCGCGAATACCGTGGTGATGCAGCGCCGGCCGCGCAAAGGCGAAGAAGAAGGCTTCATTATTGTCAGCCGGGTTCCCGTGGTGAGCGGAACTGACATTCGCAGCGCCGATCCGGGCAATAAATCCGATACCAATGAGCCAATCGTTAATTTCTACCTGACCGCCGCGGCGGGGAAAAAATTTGGGGTATTCACCGCAGCGCATAGCAAAGACAGCGCCGATCCCAGCAACTTGGCCATCGTTCTGGATAACAAGGTCATTACCGCGCCCTCAATCAACGGGCAAATTAACGATAGCGGCATCATTGAAGGTGGCTTTACAGCAGAGAGCGCGAAAGATCTGGCCATGCTGCTGCGTTCCGGCGCCCTTCCCGCCAGCCTGCACTACCTGACGGAGCGTACCGTAGGCCCGTCACTAGGAGCAGATTCCATCAGGGCAGGCGTCAAAGCCGCGATCGCAGGCATGGCTGCCGTCCTGATTTTCATGCTCATTTATTACCGTGGCGCAGGCGTGAATGCTGACCTGGCGCTGATTCTGAACCTGGTGATCCTGCTGGGCTTCATGGGATTCTTTGGCGCGGTGCTCACTCTTCCCGGAATTGCGGGCGTGATTCTCACTGTCGGTATGGGTGTGGACTCCAATGTGCTGATTTTTGAGCGCATTCGAGAAGAATTGCGTAACGGCAAGGCTGCTGCCGCAGCGGTGGACCAGGGCTTTGATCGGGCCTGGACCACGATTCTGGATACCCACGTAACAACCATTGTTTCCGCATTGATTTTGTTTTTCGTGGGCACAGGACCGGTAAGTGGATTTGGTCTCACGCTGATTTTCGGCCTTCTGGCCAACCTGTTTACCGCGGTTTTTGTTTCCCGCGTAATTTTCGATGCTGTCCTCAGCCGCAAAGGGCGAGGCGAAGCTTTAAGCATCTAGTTCAAAAGGTCAAAACACAGTGGAATTTTTTCGCAATACAAATATCGATTTCCTGGGCAAGAAGTGGTACTTCCTCAGCTTCTCGCTGGTATTCAGCGTGGCTGGCATACTTTCCATGATGTTCTGGCACGGCGTACCGCTGGGCGTGGATTTCCGTGGCGGCACGCTGGTGTATGTGAAGTTTGTGAATACCCCGAACATTCCCGCCATCCGCTCGGAACTGGATAGAGCGGGGCTGCATAATGCCGTGATCCAAAGCCTGGAAGCCGGCAGCAATGAAGTGGTCATCAAGTTGGATTTGAAAGAAACCAGCGAAGCCGACCTTTCAAAAGGCAAGAACCAGATCATCAACGCTCTGGAAACGAATCCCGTCCCGGGCAAGCAAAATATCAATAACAGTGATCGAATCGGCTTTGCCGCCGTGCGCGACACGTTATTGGCTGCTGATCCTTTGCACGCAGCGCCGACGGAATATGACCGTCTGGCGCGCCGGGTGCTTGATTTCCGCGATAAGGAACATGGCGGCGTGATCAAGAGCATGGATGACCTAAAAGGCATTGTGCCTGACGCCGTATTGAACGCGCTCAAACAAGGTTTTTATACCAGCGACTTTGGCGTGCGCAGTGCTGACATTGTCGGCCCCCAGGTGGGCGGACAGCTAAAGAAGCAGGCGACCCTGGCGGTTGGATTCTCTTTGCTGGCCATGCTGGTGTACCTGTGGTTTCGTTTTGAATTGATTTACGGCGTGGCGGCGGTGGTAGCGGTTTTTCACGATACTTTAATCACGGTAGGAGCGTTCTCCTTGACGAATCAGGAGATAACCCTTACTGTTATCGCCGCGATTCTAACCTTGGTTGGTTACTCCATGAACGACACCATTGTGGTGTTTGATCGCATTCGAGAGAACGTGAAGCTCATGCGGCGGGAGAGCCTGGCGGAAATCGTAAATAAGAGCATCAATCAGACCCTGAGCCGGACGATCCTGACTTCCGGGCTTACATTTCTGACGGTGCTCTCACTGTATCTTTTTGGGGGAGAAGTTCTACACGGGTTTTCCTTTGCCCTGGTAGTCGGCATCATAATAGGTACGTATTCGTCGATTGCCGTGGCGGCTCCCATGCTCGTGGCTTATACGGAATGGCGCTCCCAGAACTCTGGAAGAGGATCGATTCCGCTCCCCACCCCCGGCGCGAAGGGTAAAGTTCGCGTCAAAGTATAGGGCCGGAGAATTTTCCGGTTTTTGGGAGCAAAACTAGCAGTCCCGGTGTCCAATGTATTTAATCGCTTAGTCCCCCTAGGATTGGAGAATCGGCATGTTTGAAGACAGCCTGATGGAATCCGGAGGCAGAATCAAGACCAACCAGAAGTGGACCGGATTGATTTCGACTCTGGTGCAGCTTGGATTGGTAGGTTTTCTGGTACTGCTGCCCCTCATATTCACTGAGGCGCTACCCAAGGGGCAGCTAACAACCTGGCTGGTTGCGCCCCCACCGCCACCGCCACCCCCGCCACCGGCTGCTCCGCAGATTCAGCATGTGCAGAAAGTCAGCGAAATCGTTGACGGAGCACTTCGGACGCCCAGCAAGATTCCCAAAAAAGTTCAGATGATCCAGCAGGAGGAAGCGCCACAACAGAACTCCGGCGTGGTAGGTGGAGTGGTTGGCGGTGTCCCGGGTGGATCCTCCGGCGGAGTGATTGGCGGCATTATAGGATCTGCCGCACCGCCTCCTAAAGTGGCTACGCCGCAGAAGTTACGCGTCTCATCGGGTGTTGCCGACGGTCTCAAGATCCACGATGTAACGCCGCCTTATCCCCAGATGGCCCGAATCGCCCACATTCAAGGTGATGTGCTTTTGCAGGCCACCATAAGTAAAACTGGAGTCATCGAAAACCTGCGTGCCGTCCAGGGGCATCCAATTCTCATCCAGGCTGCGATGGATGCCGTGAAACAGTGGAAGTACAAACCTTACATCTTGAACGGCGAACCGGTGGAAGTGGAGACAACGATTAAGGTCCAATTCCACATGTAAAGCAGTTTGTTCAATGAAGACGACGGCAGGCTAACGCCAGCCGTCCCGGCCCCGAGAATGAAGAAGGTTCATCGCGTCCTGTAGTCGCGCTGTTCTGTAGTTCTGTCCAGCCCCGCGAAGGGGCAACACTCTCGGCAAAAAAGTTCTTAAAAGTTCTGAGGAGGAAAACTTAAACCCATGCTCGTAGCAAACATTGCAACTCTTACGATCGCCAAAGCGCATATGGTGGCCTTCTGGCTGCTTCAGCAGGCAGCAGCAGGCGGAGATGACGTCCAAATAGGATGGGATCCAATCCACCTGTGGAAACAGATGAGCTGGGTCGCCCAGGTCGTCGTGGTCGTTCTCTTTATTATGTCGGCGTGGTCCATTGGCGTCATGATTGACCGCTGGATCGCCTTCAGCGCGGCCCGCAAACAATCCCGGCAGTTCGCTCCGGTAGTTGCCGGCGCCCTGCGTGAAGGCAAACTGGATGAAGCGATCCGCGTGGCGGAACGCAACAAGAAGAGCCACCTGGCCAAAGTAGTCACCGCAGGATTGCAGGAATTCAAAGCCCATGGTGAATCAACGGAAATTCCCGGTGAGCAGATTGAAGCCAGCAAGCGCGCCCTGGAACGGGCGGAAGCCATTGTGCACGCTGAATTGAAGCGCGGCCTTGGCGGACTGGCCACCATCGGATCCACAGCGCCGTTCGTCGGCCTGTTCGGAACGGTTATCGGAATTCTGAACGCATTTAAGAAGATCTCTGAGCAGAAGGCAACTGGTCTGGGCGCGGTCGCCGGCGGTATTTCTGAAGCGCTGGTAACCACCGCTCTGGGACTGTTCGTCGCCATCCCCGCGGTAATGATGTTTAACTATTTCACCGGCAAAGTGGAAGCTTTTGACGTGGAAATGGATAACTCATCCAGCGAACTGGTGGACTACTTCTTGAAGCGGAGCAGCGCCACAACGGTGCGGCGGTAAGCCGGGAGCTGAGCAATGGCCATAAGCGTTCGTAATGAAGGCGCAAAAGTAAACTCCAATATTAACGTCACACCTATGGTGGACGTGATGTTGGTGCTGCTGATCATTTTTATGGTGATTACGCCAATGCTGCAGAAGGGCCAGTCGGTTGACTTGGCCAAGGCCACCAACCCCATGCCTCTGCCGGATGCGGACAAGGAAGACGCTGTGATCGTCGCAGTCATGAGAGACGGTCAGGTTTTTCTGGATACGCAGAAGGTAACGCCCGAGGAGTTGACGCAAAAGGTAAAGGACCGCGTGTCGAGCCGAACGAACAAGCAAGTTTTTGTGAAGGCTGACGCGCGCGCCAAGTACAAAGGAGTGGTCGAAGTCGTTGATGATGTCCGCTCCGCCGGCGTTGATCAGGTGGGACTGCTCACAGAACAGAGACGCGACGCGAACAAACCACCGCAGCAGTAAACAGAACCAGACAGAAAAGGATTAATTTTATGGCAATGACAACTGGCGGAGGAGGCGGTCAAACCGCCGACATCAACGTCACGCCCTTAATCGACGTTTTGCTGGTGCTCTTGATCATTTTCATGGTCATCACGCCGCTGACGCCAAAAGGGCTTGAAGCGCTGGTTCCGCAGCCCCCGCCGCCGCACCAGCCTGAAACCCAGACAGACCGCACCGTTGTGGTGCAGGTGCTGCTGGATAATGGCAAAGTAAAATTGAAGATCAACCAGGAAGACGTGACGCAGGAAAATCTGCAGACCCGTCTTACTGATATCTTCAAGACGCGCGCGGAACGGGTAATGTTCGTGAAAGGCGATCCTGAAGTCGAATTTCAAAACGTGGCCCAGGTGATCGATACAGCCCGGGGCACGAACGTTATCGACAGGATTGGCCTGATTACAGCAAAGATCGAAGCAGGACAGTAACTGGTTTAACTCCTCAGAATGGGGATGGACGGAGGGCCGTTCATCCCCGTGAGTTTTATCCACCCAAGGGCGCGAAAAAATTCTCCACTCCGATAAGGGAGCAGCAAAGATGAATAGGACTGCACGACTCGTGACGGTAATCGCCGTCGCAGCCGCGCTGCTTAGCACGGCGGGTTGCAACAAACTGAAGGCTCGCGATCAACTCAACAAGGGCGTTCAAGCCTTTCGCGGAGCCAACTACGAGGAAGCGATCGGACATTTCCAAAACGCCGTCAGCCTCGATAGCGACCTTAAAGTCGCCAAAATGTATCTGGCTACCGCCTATGCGCAGCAGTATGTTCCCGGCGTAGAGACCCCGGAGAATCTGCGTAATGCGCAGCTTGCGATCGACCAGTACAAGCAGGTTCTTACGCAGGACCCCCATAATGTCACCAGCCTTAAAGGAATCGCCTTCCTTTACATGCAGCAGAAAAAATTTGACGATGCTCGCGAGTATTACAAGAAGGCCATTGATGCCGATCCTAACGATCCGGAAACCTATTATTCGGTCGGCGTGATTGATTGGTCTGCGACTTATAAGGACGCGGCGGAGCTCAAATCGAAAGAAGGTTTAAAGGTTGACGATGAGCTGAAGGGCAAAGGCAGCCAGAAACTTTGTGATCAGATGAAATCCAAAGATGGCGCGGCCGTGGATGAGGGAATGAAGATGCTCCAGACGGCCATCGACAAACGCCAGGATTATGATGACGCAATGGCGTACATGAACCTGATCTACCGGCGCAAAGCGAACGATATGACTTGCGAAGATGCGCAGACGCGGGCCGAGTACGTAAAGACGGCCAACGAGTGGAGTGATAAGGCCATGGCTGCGCGTAAAAAGAAAGCGGAAGAGGCGTCCAAGAAAACCAGCGGCGGAATCGTGCTGGACCAGCCAAAATCCAAATAAAGTGATTCTCATTGAATGGCCCCTCCTGCGGGAGGGGTTTTTATTTATAGCTGCTAGCTACTAGCCGCTAGTAATGCGAAGGATGCTTCTCAATCGGCTCGATGTTCCTTTTCAGAAATCGCACCCTTCTTCCTTCTTCGGCACGAAAGATCCAGGCTAGTAGCTAGCAGCCAGAAGCTAGCTGCTTTTTATTGTTACAATCAAAGGCTCCGCTATGTTCAAGAAGGTCCTGATTGCTAATCGCGGCGAAATCGCAGTCCGTGTTATTCGAGCGTGCCGCGAAATGGGCATCGCGTCTGTAGCTGTCTTTTCTGACGTGGACCGCGCCTCTCTTCATGTATCCAAAGCGGATGAGGCCTATTTGATTGGGCCCGCTCCGGCCCGCGAATCGTATCTCAATGTTGCGAAAATTTTGGAAGTTGCGCGAAACTGCGGGGCCGAAGCGATCCATCCTGGCTACGGGTTTCTGTCTGAAAATGCCCAGTTCGCACGCGCCTGCGGCGAGGCGGGAATCAAGTTCATTGGTCCGTTACCATCGGCGATGGAGTTGATGGGTTCCAAAACACGCGCTCGCACGGCCATGCAGGCGGCAGACGTTCCCATGGTTCCAGGATCTGCGCGCGGACTTTCAGTAGAAGAAGTGGAAGCAATGGCGGCTAAGATTGGCTTTCCCGTCATGATCAAGGCGGCAGCCGGCGGTGGCGGCAAGGGAATGCGGATGGTAAACAGGGCCGCCGACCTGAAATCCAGCTTTGAAACTGCCCAAAGTGAAGCGCTGCGCTCGTTCAATGACGGCGAGGTCTATCTCGAGAAATTCATTGAGAACCCACGGCATATTGAGATTCAGGTGCTGGGTGACGAGCATGGCAATGTAGTTTACCTGGGTGAGCGCGAGTGTTCGGTGCAACGCCGGCATCAGAAAGTTATCGAGGAAGCGCCATCCGCAATCGTAGATAACGATATGCGCCAGCGCATGGGTGCGGTCGCTGTCCAGGCTGCCAAGTCGGCCGGATACACGAATGCCGGTACGGTTGAGTTCCTGGTTGATGCCGAACGCAACTTTTATTTCCTCGAAATGAACACCCGCCTTCAGGTAGAGCACCCTGTCACGGAACTGATCACCGGGCTGGATTTAGTGCATCTGCAATTACGGATCGCGGACGGAGAAAAGCTGCCATTCCGGCAAGAAGACGTTCACCTGCGCGGACATGCCATTGAATGCCGGATTTATGCGGAAGATCCGGACAATAATTTCTTTCCCTCGCCGGGAAAAATCACAAAGCTGTTGCGTCCTTCGGGCCCGGGCGTGCGTGAAGACAGTGGCGTTTATGAGGGCTGGACGGTGCCGTTGGATTATGACCCCATGCTGTCCAAGCTGATCGCCTTCGCTCCTGACCGCCTGACCGCGATCGCGCGCATGAGGCGTGCCCTGGACGAATACTTTGTTGGCGGGATCAAGACCAATCTGCGTTTGTTCCGGCGCATTCTGGAGCATCCGGACTTCATCAGCGGCCACATTGATACTGGCTTCCTGGATCGTCTGCTGGCAACCACGGTAACTCCCGCAAGCGACAGGAAGGAGTTGGCTGAGATTGCGGCCGTTTCCGCGGCGCTGTTTGCCGCAACGGCAAAATCTACGAATGGACAGAATGGTGGACCCGAGCCTGCCGGCGAAACACGCGCTGACGCATCAGCGTGGCACCGGGCTGCGCGCAGTGAGGGAGTCCGCAGCGAATGATTTATGAAGTTACCATTGCGGAGAAGATTTATCGCGTCGAGCTAACGCGGGCCGGGGAGCAATGGAAGTGCATGCTGGACGGGCGCGCAATGGCTGTCGATGTTGTTTATGGTCAGAATGGGGTTCTTTCACTCTTGCTGGGTGGCAAGTCTTACGAAGTGACACAAGAGACCGTGGGAGCAGAGACGAATGTTGTTGTAAGCCATGAGCGGTTCAGCACGTCAGTGCGAGATCCACGGTCGTTTCGCTCCCGCAACCGGGCCAGCGCCACTGAGCAGGGAGTCATGAAGATTAAGGCTCCCATGCCGGGGAAGGTGGTACGAGTGCTTGCGGGAGTAGGAACTCAGGTGGAGTTGGGCCAGAGCGTGATCGTGATTGAGGCCATGAAAATGCAGAATGAGCTGAAAGCTCCAAAGAGCGGCATAGTGAGAAAGATCAACGTCACGGAAGGCGCCGCCGTGGACGCCGGGCAGGCCCTTGCCGAAGTGGAATAAATCTGGGCAAAACTATGGAAGGACGAGGCCGGCTTGAGCGCAGCGACAGTTATTTTGTCCCGGTATTCTTCAGGATTTGCTCCGCGTAATAATTGTGGACCTCAGCATTGTCACGCAAAACTTCATCGTAAGCGGCGCGAAGAATCTGCTCCCGCTGGCTTCGCAGCTGATTGCGGATGAACTGTTGCACCTGCGGATCATTCAGATCACGCTGCCCTGCTGTTTCTTTGCCAATCAATTTGACGATGCGATAGCCGAAAGCCTGCCGGGTCGTCGGGTTGATTACTGTAATTACTTCGCTGAATTGTCCGGGCTTCAGTTTGAGGATCGCGTCACGGGTTGCGGGATCAGTGTTTTTTAGTTGTGATTCCGGCATCGGTCCCAGTTCACCACCGTTCCGCGCGGTGTCCGGATCTTCTGAAAATCTTGCGGCCACGCCGGCGAAATCTTCACCGCTCTCCAGCCGATGATAGGCTTCATTGATCTTTTTGTGTGCTTCGGCGTCATTTTGCGCCTTCATCGTGTTTTCGCCCTGCTGGCCCATGGGCTGGCTGGTGACCTGAATATGGGCAACAAAATAGCGCGGCTCAATCAGATTGAAATCGGCTTTATGCTGATTGTAATAGTTCTGCAGGTCGGAATCGGAGATGGTCACTTTCGACCCAATCTCCTTGTTCAGAAGCTTATCGATGGTGAGGTTCCGGCGTATTTCCTGCTTGGAATCTTCTTCGGTCATTCCCAGGTCCTTCAGCCGCTTTTGAAACTCTTCTTGCGTGTAGGGCGCTTTGGCCTGGGTGAATTTGCTTTCCACCTCGTCATCGGTGGCGAGAATACCAAGCTTTTCCGCCTTCTGGAGATGTAGCTGGATATCGATGATCTGGCTGAGAATATTCAGCCGCAGGGCTTCTTCTTCCGCTGCCGTGGGCTTTTGCGGCGAGCCCGCTACCCGGGCATTATAGTTTTTGTCGAGTTCAGAGCGGAAGATTTTGTAACTATTCACCTTGGCCATCACTTCTTTATCGGTGCCACGGCCGGGGCAGCCGGCCAGCATCAGCGCCAAAGTGAAGACCAAAACGAGAAAAGACAGACTGCGCCGATATTTACGCGCCTGGATCAACAGTCGCCTCCATGGGCAATTCAGATAGGGTACGATAACCGACTTCAAAGCATCTGACTAGTTTTTTGCGTTCGCCGGAGCCTGCTGTCCACTATCAGCCAGGGCACGGTTCAGTGCGGCGCGCAATTCCTCTTCCGGCACCGCGCCGGTGAACCTTTCACCATTAATGAACAGCGTCGGAGTAGAATCAACGCCCAGCTTATCGCCTTCGGCCATGGACGCGCGCACCGCGGTTTCATCCTGCTTCTGCATGCAGGCCTGCAGTTTCTCCGCATCAAGCTGGTGCTTTTGTGCCTGTTCTTTGGCGGCGTTATCCAGGTTTGAGAATGCTTCCGTGCGCGACTTGCCGGCCATCAGCTTCTGGTTGGCATGGATATAGTCGGCAAAATCCCAGTACGCAGGACCGTTCTGCTCGCCGAGGCAATTGCCGTCGATGGCAGCATGCATGGCCCACGGGTGAATCTCAATCAGCGGATAATCCTTATAAATCACCCGGATCTTGTCGGCATAGTCCTTAAAAAGGTCGGCGAATAGCGTTGTGTGCATGCGGGAACAGAAGGGACACTGAAAATCGTCGAAGTTGACGATGGTGACCTTGGCGTCCGGATTGCCCTTGACTGGTCGCTTCTTTACGTCGATCTTCGACATCAGGTCCTGCGAAATATCGATCTTTTCTACATGGGCCAGGGTCTTACGGTCGCTAGAGATCAAAAAGTCATGTTGGGTGCTGTTGGTCCCGCCAGTGAACGTGACCACCAGATCGTCATAACCCGATGTAGTGCCAGGCTTGGGATTTGATATAGAAATCGTGACCTGCGGAGGCACGTTGTAGCGCGAGCGAATCTCGTTGGTTATCCTGTGCGTGATCTCCGGGGTCAGGGGCGCCAGATTTGCAGCCGGCTGGGTGGCGGAATCCGCTTTCTGGACCGTCTTGGCGCCGTCTTTCTTTGACGCCGTGCTTTGGGAGGTTCCTGGCTGAGCAGCCAGAAACATAAGCAGAAAAACAGTTAGGAAAATGCCGCAAAATCTAGCCAAAAAAGATCACCTCATCGAACGAAAAGCTTCCCAGATTATCTCATGAAGGCGCGGCCATGTGTTCATGAGATGAGCTTAATCAGGGGCTGGGAGATTTTGGCGGCATTCATTGATCCGGAGCGGAATCCCTCGGTATCAAGGGTTACAAAGGTAAATCCCAGGGATTTGAATGTCCGGGTGAACTCACTAAACATCTCCGGCGTCAGGGCGCGGTGCATTTCGTCCCAGGCAATTTCAATCCGGGCAATCTCGCCATGATGCCGCACCCGGCATTGGCGGAAACCGAGGCGGCGCAGGGCTTCCTCCCCTTGTTCGACGGCGGAAAGCGCCTCCAGGGTCACCGGGCGGCCATACTCAATGCGCGAGGACAAGCACGCAGAAGCGGGCTTTTCCCAGACGCGAAGACCCGCGGCGCGCGCTAGTTCACGAATGTCCGCCTTGGTTAACCCCGCTTCGAGGAGTGGAGCAGCTACGTGGTGTTGGCGTGCCGCCGCCTGCCCGGGGCGAAAATCACTCTGGTCGTCGACGTTCACACCGTAGGCAATCGATAGGAAGCCCCGATTAGCGGCGAATGCCTCCATCACCTGAAAGAGTTCATCTTTGCAGTGGAAGCAGCGCTGGCGGTCATTGCGGACGTATTCCGGCCGCTCCATTTCGCCGGTCTGGATGACTTCGATAGTAATTCCGTGTTCCTGGGCAAAAGCGAGCGCGTCCTGCAATTGAGTGCGCGCCAGACTGGGTGAGTCGGCAATTACCGCCAGAGCATCCTGGCCAAGAACTTTGTGCGCGACCCAGGCCAGATACGCTGAATCGACTCCACCGGAGTATGCGACCAGGGTGCGGCCGAGCGATCGGAGCGAGTCTTCCAGAAGACGCTGTTTGGCGGACAAATCCATATTTAAGATTTTAACCACAAAGGACACAAAGGAACACAAAGGCTAATCAAAGGATTAGAACACGGATCAATCCCACGAAGTTGCCATCCAGGCAAAGCCGAAAACCTTCGTGTGTCTTCGCGTTCCTTTGTGGTTGCCGCTTTAAAACAGCCGTTCCTGGCGTTTCAGGTTTCCGAACGATCCAATGTTCGCCAGCGTGAAGGCAAAGCGGTATTGATTTTCATTGCGGACGGAGCCGAGAGAAAAGCGCCGGTATTCAAAGCTCACGCCACAGCAGTCCCAGTTGTAGGAAGTCTGGGCGGCGCCATATTGCAGCAGGTTGAATTCGCGATCGAAACCGATGTTCGCGGCAGCGCTCCAGCCTCTTTTGGTGGGACTGCCATATCCGAGTTGCGCCCGTACCTGGTCAAAAAGCGGAGGCACGCACGCAGGCTGGTTAAAGACATGCGGGATGCACGTGGGCAATACTGCTCCGGTGGTGGGATCGTCCACTACTTCGCCCGGCACCTGCAAGTAAGCGTGGCTGGCGCCGACGAAGAAGTCTCCAAAATGAAATCCGGTATAAAACGTGCTGGAGTTGATACGGCCTTTCTTGCTGTCATAGTCGAGCTGCCATTCCAGGTCACTGTTGCTGCTGGTGCGCACGCGCAGGCGTGACACCACTGGAGAAAAGCGCCGCGGATCGGTGACAAAAGCGATGCCGGTAAAGCTTGCGGTCGTTGTAAATACGTTGCGCGTACCGTTCACCACAGCGCCGCCAAAAGTCGGGTCGGCAAAATACTTCATCTTGACTTCCCAGCTGACAAATTCATCCGCGCCTGCCGGCGCACAGACCGCAGCGGCGGAAATCGCTTGGGCGTTGGCGCCTGCATTGCTGCCGGTTGATTGCTGGTTGCAGTCCGGGCGCTCACGCTTGGTAAAAAGCCTTTGTAACAGGCCGAACTCGACTTCATTCGTGTTGCTCAGAATGTCCCTGAAGTCAAAGCGAATGATGGAACCAAACTTCTCCACGCCATTGGTGTAGCGGTAGACCACTCGGGGCTCGATGGTGTGCTTGAGCTTTCGTCCGGCCACGGTGCCATCAAAAACCTTGCTCAGAACCGGCGGGCGCAGCTCAATGCTGCTGGCGATGGTTCGGCGATTGAACAGGTCGTGGTGAGTTGTGGAAACAGACTGCACAGTCGATTGCTGCTGAGAGTAGATCGTATTACGGAGTTGAACCTCAGGGCGGAAAGTCCAGCCGCGAAAAAAAATGGGAAGACTCACATCCGGATCAACATCAAGCCGTCCCACTACTCCGGGAGTAACAAAGCCGGGCTGGCTGCGCCGCAGACCGCCACCATCAACATCGTACGACCAGTAAATAGGCGTGCCAAAGAATCTGCGGTCAACGCTCGATAATTCGATGCCCGGTGCGTGCAGGATCGTAATGGCATTGTTATTGGTGCTGCTCTGGAAGTTCTGGTAGCGCGCGCCAAACCCATTAAACGAAAAGCCCTGCAGATTTTTAGTGAGGAAAGCCGCGGATTTGACTTCAGAATCGACCGCTTGAGAAAAATTCTCAGTAAAAGCCAGGCGGAAGATGAATGAACTCAGATAGTCGATGGAGGCGACACCGCGGACGTCATGCGCGAATGTGGTTTCCGCATTGAGCTTTACATCTTCCCCGCCCTGCTTCGCAGTTTGAGAAACAGTTTGCCCGGCCTGATTCACTGATGTTGTGGTGATGCCCCGATCCAATACTCCGAAGTAATTCAGGTTGAGGAATGACCTCTCGTTTGGACGGTAGCGGTAATTTTCCTGGAAACCCCATCCTCGTTTGGAGAGATATTCGCCGCCCAGCGTGGCATCCATGCTGCGATTAATGGCCCAATAAAATGAATCGCCAATTACCGTTCCCTTTGTGCTCGACGTGCCAAAAACCGGAATCAGGAAGCCGCTCTCGCGCCCCAGCCGTTCCACCGGCGGAGACGCATATGGCAAATAAAAAACCGGGACGCCTTTGAGCCGAAAGGTGGTGTTGTAAACGTGCGCTGAACTCCCCACTTTCAGGATGATTTTTGCAGCGGTAAAAGTCCACTTGGGATGAGGCAGTTCGCACGAGGTCACCGAACCGTGATGAAGGACGTACTCATCCGGTCCTGTCTGCTCCACCATTTTGCCGGAAAACGAAAGCGGGCTGCTTGAGGTGAGCGTAACGCTTCTTCCCTTGAATCGTGCTCCGGTTGAGCCGCGCACATTGTAAAATTTCCCCGTCTGCGAGTGCAGATTGTAGGTGCCTTCGCTCCCGCTGATGTGTATGTCCCGCCGGCCGCCGTCTAACGAAACGTGGCCCTTGGCCGCGACATCGCCAGATGCGGAATCATAGGTCACCAGGTCTCCGTGGAAGTCGTAGTCGGCGAACTGAATCTGCACATCGCCACGCAGGGTATAAACTTTTCCTTCCTGCTCGCACTCTCTCGCGTCAATGATGACAGGATGCTCTGCGCTGATCGGCACACGCGCTTTCTTGTTGGTCTGCGTTGCGGCCGAAGAACTGCTCACTGTTTGAGTTGCCGGGCCCGACGGAGAGCCCTGGTGTACCGCCGGCGGCGACGTGATGACGGAATGGCAATTTCCCGTGCGAGCTCTGGGGACCGCGGCGCTTTGGTCTGACGCTACAGGCGCGGGCTCGGCTTGCTCCGTTTGCGCGGCAGAATTTTGCACGCTCAGGTCTGCGGGCGCCTGGCTTGCCACTAGTGGCGCGGTGACAAACAAGTGACAAAGCAGTCCTGCTGTGATAACAAACTTATGTTGGGAACGCATGCCGTAGAAAGCCAGTCTGGGCAAGTTAACACGGCAAGTTTTATAAAAGCAAAACTTGACCCAGTCCGGATGCCTCCCGCTCCTGGCGAAATTCTCCGAATCGGCCCATGACTTGCCCTCTCTGTGGTAAGGCGTCTCCTTGCGTCCACGCACGCAGGAACACCTCGGCTCTGCTGGACCATCAGGCGGATCCCGACATCTTTGCTGAAGAGCCGGTGCTAGCGCCGCCAGCGGCGCCCATGCGCGCTGTTGCGGTCGATCAGCGACCGACCGATCCGGCATGGAGACGAGAGATCGTCTCACGCGTGCAACAGCATCGAGCGCGGCGCCGCCGCCCGGTGGATCCGAACGCGATGGAGCTGGATTTTCCCGCGGACGCTCCGCATACCTTTGGGGCCGAGCCGGAAGACGGCACAATGTCGCCGCCGCCCGCGCGCTTTCATGAGATCGTGATCCCCCAGAACATGGTCAAGCCGGTGATGGGCAAGCCTGAGCCGCCTAAGGTCATCCGCTTTCCCCGGACCCAGCCTGCTTACATTCCAACCGTGGAAGAAGTCATGTTGGATGAACTTGAAGACGCCGCGCCAGCGCCGGACGCGCCGCGGATATTGGAAGCCTATGACGACCCGATCGACATCGGACCGGAATTCGATTCACGTGAGCTGGAGACACAGGAATTTATGCCGCAGATGCGGCCCTCACTGGAGGGCCAGCAGATGGAACTGCTGCCTAGCTTTTCCGATATCCAACTTGCGCCTGAAGAAGCGCGCATCGACAATGATTCTGAAGTCATTCCGCGGCCTGCGCCAATGCAGCAGCGCCTGGTTTCCGGCATGGTCGATGTGGGGATTGTTTTCATCGCCACCATAGCGTTTGCTTTGACGTTTATGGAAGTGGGGGAAGGCATTCCGCACAGCAGCATGACCCTGGTATGCATGCTGGCTGCCGGCGGAATCTTCTGGCTGCTGTTTCAATACATCTTTCTCGTTTACCGGCGTGCCACTCCCGGAATGAACTTTGTACAGCTTGAACTTTGTACCTTCGAAGGGAAAGCTACCACCATGTTTGAGCGCCAATGCCGAGCAGCAGCCAGCGCTCTGTCAGGGTTTTCCATGGGACTAGGCTATGCCTGGGCGCTGGTGGACGAAGACAGGATGGGCTGGCATGACAGGATCAGCCGGACGCATGTGCGGGCTTTTTCCGCAATCCCGAGCGGAGCGAGGGAGCCCTATAATTTCGACGACCTAAAGGGCTAAGAAAAAATCAGCCGCGAATGTGCGCGAACACCCGAATCGATTCTAATTCGTGTTCAATCGCGTTGATTCGCGGCCAGCATAGGTTTTGTTTTTGGTAGGGATTCTTCGCTATGCTTCGGATGAAAAAACCCTACGCCACCAGTTGCCCGGTCGGGACCTTCTCAACAGCGGGAGCTACGTCAGTAGGCGCATCACCGGAGAGCAGCGGCCAATTTTTGCGCAACACAAATTCCAACCACGCGCCAGCGGCTTGTGACGTGAGCACCGCAACAAGAACCAGCGTGGTGTAGAACGCTGCGCTGATAATGCCTGCTTCAAACGCTACGCTGGCCAACACAATGCCAGGGCCGCCGCGAGCATTCGTCGCCACAGCGAGATTCGTGATATCGAGGCCTCGGAATCCGGCGAGCCGTGCTCCCAGCGCGACCGCCAGCAATTTCAAAACGCAGGCGCCCGCCAGGAATGCCAGCAGCATGGGGATAGAGAAGGCTTTTCCAAAAATCAGGCTGTAACCCACCAACGCGAAATAGACCGGGATGAACAGCGCGAAGGAGAAACCGGAAATCGTAGCCAACGCATCACCCAGGCGCTTGCGCGAGACGGCAAAGCCGGCCAGGAAGGCGGCGAAGACCAGATTCACATCCAGCAAGCCTGCTACGGCTACGTAAGCGAAGGCGATCAGCAGAGTGAACGTCACCGGCGAGTTGATGGCGAGCAGGTTGAACCTTGATTTTGAAATGCGTTTGGTCGCGCGTGGAAAGAGAACCAACCCAAGAATGAAGTAAGCCAGCGTGATCCCGATGTGCAAAGCAATTTTGCGGGCCGGAAGTCCGGATGAATCGGCAATGGCGGTAGCTACAGCCAGGACTGCCCAGAGAACAATGTCTTCCAGAACGGCAACGCCCAGCACCAACCGGGCAAAACGTGTATGCAGGATTTTAAGATCGTGAAAGATACGCGAGATGACGGGAATAGATGTGACCGCGACAGCGATGCTCATCACCAGAAGAAGAGACGCGCGATTGGACTTGACGCCCATAAACCAGCCGAGCGGCAGGAATGAGCCAAGAGCCAGCATGATGAAGAAGGGCAGCGCAGTGCCAACGGCCGCGAGCCAGGCAATCTGCTTGCGCTCGTGCTTCTGGAAGAGCGCTTTGGTTTCCGCGCCGGAAAGAAACATCAGCATGAGCAGGCCGAGGTAGTAGAGCAGGTCGAGCGCGGCCTTTTTTTGCGGAGCGGCAACGTCCAACTGAAGAAAATGTGTATATGCAGCCCATCGACCGAGCACAAACGGCCCCAGAATGCAGCCCGCCAGGATTTCTCCGATTACGCGCGGCTGCCGCAGGCGAGCAAACAAGTAGCCGAGCAAATGGGCAGCTGTCAGCAAGAGTGCGATAAAGAGAATGAGTGGGCCGATGGCGCTGGAAGGCATGAGTTGGAATCCCGAGCTGCTGTCATAAAGTCAGATGAAGTTCGGGGCACTGGCGTTGGCTGGCTGAAGGACGCGAATGGCTTTTGTTACCATGGATATACATGCCCCAGAACGATAAAGTTCGTGTCCGTTTTGCCCCGTCGCCCACGGGGCAGCTGCATATCGGGAACGTCCGCACGGCGCTGTTTAACTGGCTTTTTGCCCGCCAGAAGGGCGGCACGTTCATTCTGCGGATTGAAGATACTGACCTGGAACGCAGTGAAGCGCGCTACGAAACCCAGCTAATGGAAGACCTGAAATGGCTGGGTATCGATTGGGACGAAGGGCCGGACGTGGGAGGGCCTTATCCGCCTTATCGGCAGTCAGACAAAATGGATGTTTACCGCGGCTATGCCGAGCGGCTCATCAAGGAGCAAAAAGCCTATTACTGCTTTTGCTCAGCGGAAGAGTTGGAGCGCGATCGCCAACAGGCCATGGCGGAGCAGCGCCAGCCGAACTATTCCGGTAAATGCAGGAGCATCGACCCTGCCGAGGCGGAAAGGCGTCGCGCGGCGGGCGAGCCGGCGGCGATACGTTTGCGGATTCCTGAGCGCCCTATTCGTTTCCATGACATTGTGCGCGGCAATGTGGAATTTTCCAACGAAGTGGTGAGCGATCCCATCATCGTGCGGTCAAGCGGTATGCCGGTTTACAACTACGTGGTGGTGATCGATGACGCCGATATGAAAATCACTCATGTGGTTCGCGGCGACGATCATATTTCCAACACTCCGAAACAGGTGGCGGTCTATGAAGCGCTGGGGTTGCCTGTGCCGGAGTTCGCGCATCTTTCCACGATTCTGGGGCCCGACCGCGAGAGATTGTCGAAGCGGCACGGAGCAACATCGGTGGCGAACTTCCGGGAGATGGGAATTCTGCCCGAGGCACTGATGAATTATCTGGCACTGCTGGGCTGGGCGCCGACGGGCGGCGATCGCGAGATCTTTCCCAAGGAAGAATTGATCAAGGAGTTTTCACTGGAGCGCGTGACGCCTTCGCCCGCGGTGTTTGACACGGAAAAGCTGCACTGGCTGAACCGGCATTACATCAAACAGAGCCCGCCTGAGCGCATTCATCAGATGGGTACTGAAGCGTTACAGCGTGCCGGGCTGCTGCCAGCTAGTGTGAATGGGAATGTCAGCGGATGGACGAATGCCTTGATCGATCTGCTGGCGCCTTACGTTGACCAGCTGGATCAGCTGCCGGAGAAAGCGAAGATTATTTTCAATCATGACGCCAGTACGGCGCTGGCGTTACCGGAGAATGCCGAAGTATTCGCCAGCGATAAAGCGAAGGCCGTGATGCAGGCGTTTGCCAAACGTGCTGCGAATGAGTCTCCCCTGACGCCGGAGCGTTTCAAGGCCATCATGGATGAGGTCAAGGCGGAGACCGGCGCGAAGGGCAAAGATCTTTTTCATCCGGTGCGGATCATGCTGATTGGATCGCATTCCGGGCCGGACTTCAACAAGCTGATTCCGCTTATTGAAGATGGCAGCAAGCTGGAGCTTCCGGTACATGTGAAGAGCGTGCGCGAGCGAGTGGCAGAGTTTACGGCGGCGCAAAATCGGCCATGAAACAGCACTTCCGCTTTGACTTCACCTTTCCGCGCAATTATGAAGTCAGAATGCTGGAAGCCGCTCCGCCGGTTCATCCTGTTGAGAAGCTGTATCACTATCCCGTGGAACTTGAGGAAGGCGACCGCAGCGGCGCTTACCTGCGCGTCACGCCGCAGGATGGACCTGCCTGGGTGGGATTTTTCGCGCTGGGCTTTGATTCCGATCAGGTGGTGAATCAGGTTTGCTCAACTCCTGATCCTGAGCGGTTCTGTGTGGTGGTTGGCGGTTACGCATATCTGGTGAACTGTTCTAACCCCGCCGAATGGCTGCGGATGGAACAGCGCCCTGTGGTGGATCTGCGTGTGCTTCCGCAGCAGCGGCTGATGCTGTTTGCCGGGTTTACGTCGATTACAGCGGTCCGCAGTTCAGGAATCGCTTGGACGACAGAACGGCTTACCTGGGAAGGCCTCACGATTACCGAGATCGAGGGAGACAGGCTGCTGGGGCACGGCTGGGATGCTCTGGCGGATAAAGAAGTGCCGTTCGAGGTCGATTTGAAAACAGGGAAGCATACGGGCGGAGCGAGGCCGTGAATCCGTTACGGGATTCGGCAAGAATTTCCTGCTTACTTGCCGGCTGCCGCAAGAGCCTGGCGCTTAAGCAGGAGCCTGCAGGCTCCCGGCTGGGCCGGTACCATCTTCATCGTCATTGTTCCTTGAAACGAGTCGGCTGTTGGCGGGGTGTCATCGCGCACCTGGCCAGTCGCCGCAGGCCGAATGAGAAGTGTGCCGTTCGCATCAGTGGGAAATCCGGGCAATCGTTCATAACCGACCAACTCCCATCCGTCCTGGCCGGCGGCGTTCAGAGCAGTTGCTATCTGGCTCTCGTAGGCACATTGGCTTGATTCCAGCCTGAGTGCCTTGTATTCCCACCTGGGGCGGACCGGTGGCTTCTCAGCTACCTGTGCGGCGGGAGCGGGCATGAGACCTTGTATCAAGGCGAACGAACTGAGTACCAGCAAACCTACCAGCAAGCGAAGTGACATTCTGTCCTCCTATCAAAGCTCCTACATTTGACCACAAAACCAGAACGCCTCAGCGGATCCTTTTTGCGTGCCTCTAGGGGTGTTGGATTAGGGTAGCCTGGGAGCCGAAAGCTGGTCATCACCGCACACAGGAGAACCCGCATGTTCTCACGGTATAATCAAACATGGCGACAAATCCGCAGCCCGCTTCACAAAAAGAGCTGAAGCTGCTGAATGCGAGGTTCCAGCAATTACTGGCCAAGGTCGCTGAAAACCGCCCTTCCGACGATCTTGAAATCATCCGCAAGGCCTACGATTTCTCTCTCAAACATCATCAGGGACAGACGCGCGCTTCGGGCGAGCCATACCTCATTCATCCGCTAGAAGTTTCTCTGGTGCTGGCGGATATGAAGCTGGATTCCACGGCGATTTCCGCCGGGCTGCTGCACGATGCCATTGAAGATACGTCGGTAACCCATGAGGATGTGCGCCGCGAATTTGGCGATCAGGTGGTGCACATTGTCGAGGGTGTTACCAAGATCGACAAAATTGATCTGGCCAGCCGGGAAGAGCGCCAGGCGGAAAACGTGCGCAAGATGGTGCTCGCGATGGTGGATGACATTCGCGTAGTGCTGATCAAGCTGGCGGACCGCCTGCACAACATGCGAACGCTGAAGCACCTGCCCGAAGAGCGCCGACAGCAGGTGGCGAAAGAGACGCTGGAAATTTATGCGCCGCTGGCTCATCGGCTAGGCATGGGCAAAGTGCGCGGCGAACTGGAAGATCTTTCCTTCCGCTACGTTGATCCCATCGGCTATGACCAGGTGCGCACGGCGGTGGAACAGCGGCGTAAAGCCGGGGAAGCTTTTCTGGCCAAGCTGGTAAAGGTCCTGCAAGGGAAGCTCACGGAAAATGGCGTAAACGCAAAGGTTGACAGCCGGATCAAGCGGCTCTACAGCATTCATCAGAAATTATTGCGCCAGCGCATCACCGTGGACCAGGTTTATGACCTGCTGGCAGTGCGCATCATTACTACTTCAGTCAAGGATTGTTACACCGCGCTGGGAGCGATCCACCAGATGTGGCGGCCGGTGCCGGGACGCATCAAAGATTTTATCGCCATGCCACGGCCGAATCTCTATCAGTCACTGCATACCACGGTGATCACGGAAGATGGCCACCAGTTTGAAGTGCAGATCCGCACGGAAGAAATGCACAAGATGGCGGAAGAAGGCATTGCCGCGCACTGGAAATACAAAGATGGCGGCCCGGTCAGCGCCAAGGATGAACAGCGACTGGCTTGGCTGCGGCAGGTCGTCGAGTGGCAGCAGGACGTAAAAGATCCGAGCGAATTTCTTTCCACACTAAAAGTTGATCTCTATCCAGAAGAGGTCTACTGCTTCACGCCGATGGGCAAGGTAGTGATCCTGCCGCGGGACGCCAGCGCGATTGATTTTGCTTACGCCATCCACACAGAGGTGGGACACTCCTGCGTCGGGGCCAAGGTGAACGGGCGTATTGTGCCGCTGCGAAACAAGCTACGCAATGGCGATGTGGTGGAAATCATGACGCAGCCAGGACACAACCCGAGCCGCGATTGGCTGGGCTTTGCTAAGTCCACGCGCGCTCGCAACAAGATACGGCACTGGCTCAATATTCATCAGCGCGAGCGGGCCATTGAGATCGGCAAGAAGCTGCTGGAGAAGCAGGCGCGCAAGTACCGCTTGGCGTTGAAGGATTTTAACGACAAGACGATGGACGCCATCGGCAAGGAATACGGTCTAGGCGGCGGACAGGACCTGCTGGCGGGGATCGGCTACGGAAAATATTCCGCACGACAGGTGCTGGCGAAACTTTCACCGGAGATTTCCGAGCAGACGCCTGCTGCGGAAGAGACGCCCAAAGCCGGCAGCACGCTGGGCACCGTGATCCGGCGCGTGTTTGGCCAGAGCGCGGACACAGGCGCGATCAAGGTAAAAGGCTACAACGATCTGCTGGTGTATCGCGCAAGATGCTGCAATCCGATACGCGGGGAAGCGATTGTCGGCTACGTGACACGCGGCAAAGGCGTGGCCGTGCACGCGGTCAGTTGCCCCAACGTGAACAACCTGATGTATGAGGCAGACAGGCGGATTGCCGTGGAATGGGCCAAGCCGCTCAAAGTCGACAAGACAGATGGTCGCGGAACATATCCGGTGAAGCTGACGGTTTTTTGCGATGACCGACCGGCCATGCTGAAGCAGCTAACGGCCGTGATCTCTGACGACAATACCAACATCCGCAACATTGAAGCCCGCACCGCCGATAGCCAGGCCACGATCGACATTGTGATCGATATTGAAGACGTGAAGCACCTGGAGCGAGTGATCGGCGGGTTGAGAAAGATCCCGGGAATTCATGATGTGCAAAGGCTGAATAAGGCATAGCGTTTTCCCATGCCCTTGTTCAGGCCCAACCTCAAAACCTTTGAAACACAGAGGAAAAGAGTAAGCAGAGGAACTCAGAGGAGAGGCAAAGCCCTTCTCTAAAATCCTTTGCGTCCTCAGTCCTCTGCATTTCAGAGGTGTTTTGGGTTGGTGTTTGTGTTCCCGATTTGTCTTATCAGCGCCTATCAGCGAAAATCTGCGGTTGCAGATTTCCGGAGGATATTGATGAGCGGTTTTACCAGAGACGTAGTTTCAACCCCTAGTGCACCCAAAGCTATCGGGCCGTATTCACAAGCGATCAAGGCCAACGGATTTGTGTTTATCTCCGGGCAGATACCTATCGATCCGGCAACGGGCAATCTGATCGAAGGCGGCATTGAAGCGCAGACCGAGCAGGTGCTGAAAAATCTCAGCGCGATTCTGCAGGCCGCCGGCAGCAGCTGGGAGAAAGTGGTGAAGACCACGGTATTTTTGAAGGACATGGGCGAATTCGGACAGATGAATGAGGTGTACGGAAAAACCTGCAAGAACTCTCCTCCAGCGCGTTCCACGGTGGAAATAGCCCGCCTGCCGAAGGATGTTGCGATAGAGATTGACGTCATCGCGTTGGCGTAAAGCAATGCAGAGCGGCATGGCCTTTGGTCACTAGTCCATGCGGGTCGAAGTCCATTTTTCTGTTCCGCGGACGGCGGAATCCGCATCTCAAGTGGCAGAGACAACCTAAAATTTATGCCAGCTAAAGGAGCTTCAATGAAGCGCTTTTCTATTCTAATTGCCCTATTATGCGCCTCTTCATTCGCAATGGCGCAAAAGGCGGACGTAGCGGTTGTGGTGGGAGGATCATTTGTTTCTGACTCCAAAGAGACATTTCTGGTGCCTACGATTCCGTCCAATACAGCTTCTATCAAGACTGACCATCACATTTTTCTTGAAGGCGCGCTTGGGGTACGACTATTGAATGCCCATGTAGCCTCACTCAGCCTAGAATTGCCAGTGGCGGGAATAACGTCACAAAAGCTGACGATTACTGGATCTCCGACCGTATTTGATCACATGTCAACGGTGTTCGTTACGCCTGGCTTGCGGCTGAAATTGCTGCCGGTCTCCCCAATATCTCCATGGGTGAGCTTTGGCGGAGGCTGGGCGCGTTACTCGCTTGATTCAGGAACAACGAACAATAAGGGAGCGATTCAATATGGCGGCGGTCTGGACTTCAAGACCGGGCTTCCCTTGCTCGGCTTTCGCGCTGAAGTTCGTGATTTTGTGACCGGCGATCCGAACTTCGGGCTGGGCAGCGTACTGGCCGGAAACAATAGCGGGTTGCACCATCACAATATCCTGGCCGGCGGTGGAATTGTGCTGCGGTTCTAGGTTATCAATCTCGGCAATGATGTTTATCACGCAAACGAAGAGGCCTCCCGATGGGAGGCTTCTTCTATTCCTTAGGTTTTCAATCCTGTATTCAGCCTGAGTAGGCTGCGGCGATGATATGCCGCTTAGGATGCTTTGCTCACCGATGCTTTCACGACCTTACCGGACTTCAGGCAGGTGGTGCAGACACGGACGCGCTTATTGGCGCCATTCACGCGGGCACGCACCGGACGCAGATTCACATTCCAGCGGCGGCGGCTCACGTTGTGAGCGTGGCTGATCTTATTTCCAAATTGCGGGCCTTTGCCGCAGATGTCGCAAACTTGTGCCATTCGATTGACTCCCAGATATCTTGACGCAGAAGGGCTTTACGGGCTTCAGGTCGTGTGGTTAAAGGTAAATTTTACAGGAAGATAGAAGGGTTGGCAAATCTGAAAGAGCCTCACCACAGAGGGCACGGAGAACACAGAGGAAGCTACCAAGGTTTGTCGGCGGCATCAATCTGTCTACTCCATTACCACCACAACCTTGCCGAACGTCTCATTGGATTCCAGGCGTGCATGGGCCTGGCTGATTTTTGAGATAGGGAAAACGCTATCGACGTTGGGTTTGAGAACGCCGCGGGCGAGCAGCGGAACAACCTCGGTCTCAAAGAGGCGTGTGGCGGCCATCTTTTCTTCCAGAGAACGGGCGCGCAGAACGGTCCCGCGAATCTGGAGGCGCTTGCTCATTACGTAACGGGCGTCCAGTTCGTATGTGCCGCCAGCGACGGTGCCAACGAGAATCATTCGGCCTTTGTGGGCCATGGCTTTCTGGCTGGCTTTTACGTAAGGCCCGCCGACGAGATCTAGCAGGACATTGATGCCTTTGCCGGAGGTCCATGTTTCTACGGCGACCGGCAGGTCATCGAAGTTATGGCGCAGGACGATCCCTTCTTCCAGGCCCAGTGCTTTTGCCTGTTCGATTTTGTCGGCCGTGCGCGAGGTTCCGTACGGGACCGCCTGGATTGCGCGGGCGAGTTGCACGGCGGCTAGACCCACGCCACTGCCCACGGCATGGATCAGCACGGTTTCGCCGGGGCGTAGGTCGGCCTGGGTCCAGAGAGCGTCATGCGCGGTGATAAAGACTTCGGGGACGGCGCCAGCCTGAGCCCAGTCAAGGTTGGGAGGAATTTCCGCCAGCAGGTGCTCATAGGTGACGACGTATTCGGCATGGGCTCCGCCGCCAATCAGGCCGAAGACACGCTGGCCCGGCTTCCATCGACGCACGGACGAGCCAACCTCAGCCACTTCGCCGGCGAATTCCATGCCGGGAATCTCCGCGGGAAAGCCGGGCGGAGGCGGGTATTTTCCCTGGCGCTGAAGCAAGTCAGCGCGGTTCAGCGACGATGCTCGAACCCGCACAAGAACCTGTTCGTCATTGATAAGAGGCTTGCCCACGGTGCGGATTTCCAGTACTTCGGGTCCGCCATACGCCGAGATCCAGACTGCCTGCATGGTGTTCATGGAAATATTGCGAGCTGGAATGATTATAAAGTGGCGGACGCCCAAAGCCCTGTTCAGCCCGTGAGTAGAGGCTCATCGGTCAGGATGGCGCATGGCCTAAAATTTGCTGATATGGGAAGGCTCCGCTATATTTTTAGACAGCATGTACGAGGACTTTCAAGCCACCGACCGCTGGACCGGAGAAAAACTCCACTGTACCTACCAGGCCCTCATCGTCGCCATTGCGACGCGGCACGCAGACGCTGTAGACATAAAATTTCTTGCCAGCGGGCGTCCGGTATGGATTGCGTTGCCGCATCCAACATGGGTGGAGTACAAGGAGCGCACCGGCCGAGTCATTACCGATCCGCTGGCCATCCAGACTGCCGGGCATTTTTTGAAGACGGCGATCGAATCCGGCACGTATGAACACGGACGGGAAATGTATACGCTGACGGTGGATGAATCGCTCGGACATTTGAATGCAGTCCTGAAGGAAGTTGGCGCGCCCCAGGACGCGCTGATTAAGACGGCGTAGCTGTTAGCGCGCCAATAACCCGCTGCTCGCGACCAGCCCTCTGTCGCCAACAGGAATAAGGAGACTTTTCCGCCATGTCAACTTTGCCGGCCATTGATACAGCCTCAGCCCTGGAAACACTTCTCAAGAGCAATAAGGTACATCGCAATTTGTATTCAGGTGTGCTGGTGGAACAGGCGATACGTCGTGGCGAGGGTTTACTGGCAGACAATGGAGCGCTCGTCGCTTATACCGGCAAATACACCGGCCGCTCTCCGAAAGATAAGTTCACGGTAAAAGATCCAGTCACCGCCGAGCTGGTTAACTGGGGAGACGTGAACCAGCCTTTTGATCCGGAGAAATTTGACGCTCTGTTTGACCGCGTTGTGGCTTCACTGCGCGGCAAAGAACTGTTTGTGCAGGATCTGTTCGCCGGCGCGGATTCCAAGTACCGCCTGCCCATCCGGGTTATCAACGAATATGCGTGGCACAACCTGTTTGTCCGCGCGCTGTTTGTGCGCCCCACGGAAGAAGAGTTGAAGACACATCGGGCCGAGTTCACGATTGTCTCCGCGCCGGAATTCCAGGGTGATCCGCAGCGCGATGGCACGCGCTCCGAAGCTTTTATTGTGGTGAACTTTACCCGCAAGATCATACTGATCGGCGGAACAAAGTACGCCGGTGAAATGAAGAAATCCATTTTTGGCGTGATGAACTTCCTGCTGCCGCAGAACAATGTGTTTCCCATGCACTGCTCGTCAAATGTCGGCAAGAATGGGCAGACAGCGTTATTCTTCGGGCTTTCCGGTACAGGCAAGACCACGCTTTCTGCCGATCCGCAGCGCCGTCTGATTGGCGATGACGAGCACGGCTGGAGCGCGACCGGCATCTTCAACTTTGAAGGCGGCTGCTATGCCAAGTGCATCAAGCTCTCAAAAGAAAATGAGCCGCAAATCTGGAACGCCATCCGCTTTGGCTCGGTGCTGGAAAACGTGACACTGGATGAAGCTACGCACGTACCGGATTACAACGATGACAGCCGGACAGAAAATACGCGCTGCGCGTATCCCGTTGATTACATCGATGGCGCAGTGATTCCGGGAATTGGCGGACATCCGAAGAATGTGATTTTCCTTACGGCGGACGCGTTTGGCGTTCTGCCGCCAATCTCCAAGCTGAACAAGGACCAGGCGATGTATCACTTCCTTTCCGGCTATACCGCGAAGGTCGCCGGGACTGAAGCGGGCGTGAAAGAGCCGCAGCCGAATTTTTCCACTTGCTTTGGCTCGCCCTTCCTGCCGTTGCGTCCCAAAGTTTACGCAGAAATGCTGGGACGCAGAATGCAGGAACATGGATCGCAATGCTGGCTGGTGAACACCGGCTGGTTTGGCGGGCCGTACGGCGTGGGGTCGCGGATGAAGCTGCCCTACACGCGCGCAATGGTCAATGCGGCGATTGAAGGCGCACTGGATAAAGTGGAGTTTGAAACCGATCCAGCTTTCGGATTGACCATACCGAAGTCGGTGCCTGGCGTTCCTGCTGAGTTCTTGCGGCCTCGCGATGCATGGAAAGATAAAGCCGCATATGACAAGACGGCGGCCGATCTGGCGGCGCGCTTTACCAAGAACTTTGAGAAGTTTGACGCGCCCGACAATATCCGCGCGGCAGGGCCGGGATTGAAAAAGGGGTAGGCGGGCGGCAACCGATATCAAAACAAAAAAGAGACGTGCCGCAAAGCATGTCTCTTTTATTCAGGGGAAGGATTTCCAAACAGTTTTAGGGATGTCAACACGGACATCGCTCAGGCGGTCATGAGTCAGGCGGCTTTGTCGCGGCCCAGGTGCTCACTCACCGCGGCATTGATGCGTTCGATGAATGAAACGGGCTGTTCGTCAGACGGAGGCGCCAGACGTTTGCGCAGCAACTGGAGAAATTTGGTGACGCGATGCAGGCGTTGTGAATCCATCCCATCCTGCACGCGTTGCGGGTCGACTTCAGAAGCAGTTTCAATGTACTGCCAAAGCAAGAGCCGCATGTCATCCACAGCGCTCTTCAGTTCGGAAAGCATATCCACATTGAGATCGGCGGCGGGGACCGCCGGCTTGTCATTTACATTTGGAGCCTGCATGGCGAGCCAGTACAGATCTTCGTGGACGGCGGTCAATGCGGTCGTAAGTTCCTTAAGGTGGGTTACGAGTTCGGAAGAATTCGTGTGTAAGCGGCTATCCGTCATTTGGGGGACCCCTTTACTTCTGTAGTACGTGTATTAGTGTCTAGGATGCGCCCAACGTTGCAAAAATGCCGGTTACTCAAGGTCATGCCCTAGGAGTTAAAGCCTGTGTTTTCAGCAACTCTGGATTCTTAGGCTCTAACGGGGTGGCATGCGGATGCAAATTATATGCATTTGTTTTCAGCAGGATGAAGTGACTTTGCACTTGAAGTGATGCGTTCTGGCGACCAGATACTCGTCCGAGGATAGTACCAAACGGAATAAGGCGGATGAACCATTGATATAACTGCCTTCAGGGCAGAACGTGGGCCAAGGGCCACAGGCGAGGGTTACGGCATGTATTCCCGGCACATTTCGGTGCAATACCAGTTGAATGGGAAACCGGCGAAGTGTCCCATGAAGTGGCTGGACAATTTCTCCATGCGCAGCTTTACCAACGATTCCATTTTTGATGACACGCTGCCCGTTGCCGATGGAGAGATGAGGATCGGAACGCGTGTGCCGCTGGAAAAGTTGAAAGAGGCGATGGAAGACTGGTTCCGAAGAAAAAGTTATCTGGCCAAAGAGCAGGAACTGGTGATCGAAGAAATTCTTCAAAAGACCGCTTAGCTTTTTGCTTCCTCAACCACGGCTTCTTTGTCGGCAGTGACTTTGAACACGATGAGCACCTTGTCATCGTCATTCATGCTGGCGGTGGAATAGGCTGACACCTCGGCCAACACTGCGTCCACGATTCCCTGGGAGGTGCGTTCGCGATTGCGGCGCACACAGTCAGCCAGACGCTTGCCGCCGTACTCATGCTTCTGCTCGTCAGAGATGTGCAGGATTCCGTCAGTAGAGCAGACGAGCACATCATCTTTCTCCAGCTTGACTGATCCACGGGTGTAATCCACCTGCGGAAAAAGGCCGATGACGGTGCCGCCTTCTTCCAGCAACTTGATTTCACCAGTCCTGCCGCGCACCAGGATGGGCGGGATGTGCCCGGCGTTCACGTATTGCAGTATGTTTTTTCTGGTATCCACCAAGCCCAGGAAAACGCTGAGGTGCTTACCCGCCCTGGTGTAGGTGTAAAGCATTTCATTGAGCGAGAAGGCCAGAACTTCAAGCGAGTGCAAGTGCATGACCAGGGCGCGCAGGGTGGCTTGAAGGTTCGCCATGATCAACGCTGAGGAAACGCCGTGGCCTTCGACCTCGGCGCTTACCAGGAGCAGGGATTGCGGGCCCAGGTTGATGAAGTCGTAGTAATCTGCGGCGACATCGAAACAGAAATCACTGAGCACAGCGATGTCATAGCCCGGAACCACCGGCGGACCTTCCGGCAAAAGGCGGTGCTGGATGCTGCGGGCCAGAGAGAGTTCACGCTCCGTGCGCTGCTTTTCCATGGTGTCACGATGCATCTGGGCATTTTCCAGCGCCATGGCCATGTGTCCGGAAAGTTTGTTGAGAAAGCTCACATCATCGGCAGAGAACTTTCCGCTTTGCGCGTTCAGCAATTGCAACACGCCAACAATTTCGCCGGAATGATGTTTGATGGGAAGACTCAGCAGCGACTTGGTGCGGTAATTCAGCCTCTGGTCAAAGCTGGGATCGAAGGATTCGAGTGTATAAGCGTCGTCGGTATTGATGAGTTCGCCTGAAACGGCCACCTGGCCCGCTATGCCCTTGCCAAAAGGAATGCGTATTTCCTGGTGGTCGAGCCCGGAGGCGGCGATGGACCATAGCTCTTTGCGTTTATTGTCAGCCAGAAAGACGGTGCCGCGTTCGGCTTTTACTTCAGTCCGTGCGATCTTCAAGATTAGTTCCAGCAACTCCGGCAGGTCCAGCGTGGAGTTGAGCATTCGCGTAGCTTCAAAAAGCAGGGAAAGCTGGTTGATGCGCTTGTCTTTTTCCTGCGTGGCCAGGACATTATTGAGCTTGGCCGCGCTCATCTCCGAATACAGTCGCCACCACAACAGCAGATCCTCAGGGACTTCAGAGGTGGTGTAAATGGCCAACACGCCAGCGAGCTGACCTGTGGCCAGAAGCGGATAGCCGGAAATATGAGTCAGTCCCGTCTGGCGGGAGAATTCCAGATCGTCACCGCCGAAGGTGGAGAGGACAATATTTTCAATCGTGGTCTTGTTGTGGGCGATCTTGCCTACTGCTCCGGCGCCCGCGGCGGCATAGTCAAGCCTGTGCATGGCACTTTTGCCTACTGAGTGAGTGAGGTAGCAGGAGCCGGAAGAGGCGTCCCAAAGCCAGAGTTCGGCGCGGGCAGCTTCAAAGTCACTAACCAGCATTTCCAGCACGCGAGCGGTCAGGTCTTCTCCGGCGCGGCTGAGCGCTGCCACTGCATTGGCAAACGCGTTCACGTAGTTCTTGCCCTGCGTTTTTGTCTTTATCACGCTGTCTTTAAACCACACTACTGGCGCCCATCAAGACCGTTTTCCGGGAAAGCCGGGCTGGAGTGAAAATGCCTGCCCCAAGTTTACCGGGATTTCTTAAGACTTCACGGAAAGAGTGGGCTAGTTTATGAAGGAGGTACCCGGAATGTAAAGAAAAAGAAGCGGTTGAACGCACCGCGGTGCTTGTTCAGAAATAACTTGCTTGCGTTTGTGTCGCCGGGATGGTAAAAAGCGCACGATCCGCCCTTCCGCACAGGAACAAATCAGATGTGTGCCGCATCGGGCGAGGAGCCGACAGTCAATGAAAATTATTCAGCAAGTTGCATGCGTGCTGTTCGTACTCATTTTGGCAGCTTCCGCAATTTGCCCAGACAGCCGCTACGGCTGACCTACGTGGTACGGTGAAGGACCCCCATGGGGCGGTCATTCAGAATGCAACTATCACGGTTCGCGACGAAGCCAGAAATTTTGAACGTTCAGCCCAGAGCAATGAAAGCGGATATTTCACGGTTCTCTCGCTTCCGCCCGGCCATTACACGATGACTGTGGAAGCCAAAGGATTTGCCAGGCTCGTGGCCAGAGACGTGGGCCTTACTGTGGGCCAGGCCGCCGATTATCCCGTAATTTTGCAGCTACCGACAACGGAAACCGAAGTGACGGTTACGGGCGAGCCGCTTCTGGTGGAAACCGCGAAGACCTCGACCAGTACGACGATCGGCCAGCAGCGCATTGACAACCTTCCCATCAATGGCCGTAACTACGTGAATTTTTCTTTGACGAACTCCCAGGTACAGCGCGATGTGGCGCCCAGCATCGGCGCAGCCCCTACTTCGGGGCTGAACTTTGGCGGACAGCGCGCGCGCTCCAATGCAGTGAACGTTGACGGTATGGATGCGGTAGACAATTCGGTCAATGGGATTCGCTCCACGCTGTCACAAGAAGGCGTGCAGGAATTCCAGATCATCACCAACGGCTATGAGGCTGAGTATGGGCGGGCGTCCGGTGGCGTGGTGAACATCATTACCAAGTCCGGGACCAACGATTTTCATGGCAGCGCGTTTGGCTATCTGCGCAACCGCAAGTTCCAGGCGCAGAACCCATTTACCAACACCCCTGATCCGGCCTACACGCGCGTGCAGGCTGGACTGGCGTTTGGCGGCAAGTTGAAGAAGGACAGTACCTTCTATTTTTTCTCATTCGAGACCACGCGGCGGCAAGAGACAGGCTTCTCCACGATCGGGGCAAATAATTTCGGATTGGTGCCACTGACCAATGCTGCGAGCTTTGGGCTTCCGGCAAATTCACTCGTCACCCCGGCACAGGCTACGTTCCTGGCAGGGGCTCCGCCTTCAGGAAACCCATTATTCCCAATCTTTGCTGGTTATGCGCAACTTGCGGCGGGCGGATCCGGCGTGGCATTAGCTGGAACTCCGGGAGCTCTTACCCCGCTGGGTTTCTTCCCGACCTCCGGATCGCCTCTGCCGGCCTCTTTCCATAACCTGCTGAGCCAGGTGGGCAACTATCCTGTTTCTGAACATACCGATGTTTACTCGCTGAGACTGGACCATAAATTCAGCGGCAACAACTCCATGCTGGTGCGCGGCGCGCTCAGCCCGAGCGACGTTACCGGTATCCAGGTAAACGCGCAGAACCAGGACTTTGGCCAGAACGCTTTTTCCCGCACCTCCACGCAGAACTACCATGACGGCAGCATCGGGGTGCAGGACACCTGGATTCTGGGGAACAACAAGATCAACGAAATTCGCTATCAGTATTCGCGGCGCGGCCTGCTCTATAACTTTTCCCGCGGGGCTGGCGGCGGTGACGTAGCAATCAATATCCCGGGCAGCGCGTTTTTTGGGCGCGAACCGTTTTCCTTTGTCAATCGCGTGGAACAACGCCACCAGATCAGCGATAACTTTTCACTCATCAAAGGCCGGCACAGCTTCAAGTTCGGAGCCGACATCAATCACCTGCCGGTCACCGCGGACTTCACCGTGAATTTCGGGGGCATCTACAACTTTGGCGAACTGAGTGCTTCATCGCTCAATGCAGCGTTTGCATTAGCCAACGCGCCAAGTTTTTCCGCGGTGCAGGCGTATGGACTCGGCATTCCGCAGGTATTTATCCAGGGCGTGGGAAATCCGCATGATTCATTCACCATGAACACACTGGGTTTCTTCGCACAGGATTCATGGCGTCTGCGCAACAACCTCACGTTCAACTATGGCGTGCGCTATGACTATGAACTCTCACCGGTGTTCCCCGCCGTGAACGCGCTTTCACAGGCGGCCCAGGACGCGCTGAATATTACGCAGGGCATTCCTCGCGATAGCAATAACGTTGCTCCGCGTGTCGGGCTGGCATGGGACCCTAAGGGGGACGGCAAGACCGTGATTCGCAGCTCCTACGGAATTTTCTATGACCATCCGCTGCTGGCGCTGGCCTTTGATTCTGATGTAGCGGATGGCAGCCAGGCGCCGCAATTCATCCTCTTCGGCGGAAGTCCGTGCAATGCCGGTTCAAGTCCGTCGCCAATCAACCTGAACGCGACCAATACATTTCAAGGCAGCCTGGGCAATGCTAATTGCACGCCCGCGGGCTTTGCTACCGGACTGAATTACCTTTCTGCCCAGCAGCGCTTTAACGCAACGCCGAATGCGCCTTCCTTGTTCACGAACCAGGCATACCTGGCGGCAGGCGTTCCGCTGATTTCTCAACCCTTTGGCTTTCCTACGGGCAAGAATTTCCAGTATGGATACGCCGAGCAGGCAGGGCTTTCCATTGAACACGACCTGGGGCATGAGTTTGCGGTGAGCGCAACGTATAACTTTACCGGCGGACACCATATCAACCGGCCGATCAACGTTAATCCGGCGAATCCCAAGGCATTGATTGAGAACTGGGAACGGGCAAACGCCGCGGGACAAAGCTTCTCAACGCCTCTTTCTGTAGCCACGTGTGGCGTTGGGCCAGCGGGCGCGTTTGTGCCAGCAGCGCTGATGAGCTTTTTCCGGCCTTCGGGAATCAACCCATCGCTGACGACTGCTTTTGCGCCGTGCATGGGATTGGCCAACCTGGTGGCGGGCCAATATCACCTGGGCGTGGGTGTTCCGGTACCGTTCAGCGATATGGTGGGCAACTTCTCTAATGGCAGTTCCGTTTACAACGGGTTGACGCTGAACTTGCGCAAGCGCATGAAAAAGCACTACGAGTTTCTGGCGTCGTACACATGGTCCCATGCGATTGACGATTCCACTGACCTGCAAACACTGCTCTCACCGCAGGACGATTTGCGTCCGGACCTGGAGCGTTCCAACTCCACTTTCGATCAGCGTCACCGCTTCGTTTTCAGCGGCGTTTACCAGAGCGGCAAAGTGGGGACGAACTTCTGGGGCAAAGTTTTCAGCGACTTCACGGTGGCGCCGATTATCGAGTTCAGCTCGGGCCGGCCTTACAACATTGTGACGGCCACTGACCAGAACTTTAACTTCAGCACTTCCACGGACCGGCCCAACGCGGTCGCGGCGGGAGCGCCGACGAATGCCTGCGGGTTCCCAGCCGTTCCCTCAAAGGCCTCGCCGACGGGAGCGTTCCAAATCCCATGCTTTGTTGACGCCAACCCGGCGGATGGCGTTTTCACCGGCAATCTGGACGGAAACCTGGGGCGGAATGCCGGCATTCGACCGATGACGATCTTCACGGACATGCGGATTGGCCGCACCGTTGCTTTTAACGAGCGGATGAAGCTGGAAGGGCTGGTGGATATGTTTAACTTCATCAACCGCTTCAACGTGGCCGACGTGAATACGCTCTATACGCAGGCCGGTGCGCCTACGGCGGCGTTTGATCCCCGGCAATTCCAGTTCGGATTGCGCCTGACCTGGTAACGTCTGCTCATTCGCTACGCTCACCTGGGATTAAAAATCCTGGGCTGGAGCCAGCGATTCGCAAGCGAATCGCTAGATGCTGATACGGGTAGTGAGTAACTGACCCATTACCCGAACGTAACCTTTGGCCCCGGTTGTTTCCGGGGCCATTTCTTTGCGTTCGTGGGACAATGCTTGTAGCCCTTATTCCGCTTACGTACCGTTTTCGTTTAAGACGAGGTTCTAAGCTGCTCTTCGGCGGACGAGTCCCGTCCAACAGGTATGATGAGGGGAAGTCCGCGTTGACATGGAGTGCTGCGTGAAGCGTTTAAAAATTATTTTTCTCGGCGCAGGATTGATGTTCCTGGTTGCGTGCGAGAGCAAAGACACAAAAAAGTCAGCGCAGCCGGCTCCGCAAGCCATGGCGCCAAGCATCCAGCAGAGGGCGGCAAGCCCTGTTTCTTTGTCGGCTGCGGCGAAGGAACAAGCGCCGGCGCCGACACAGACACCGCAGCCGGAGAAGGCTGATCCCGTCCCGGCAATCATCGCGGAAGCAGAAAAGGCCTACGAACAAGGCCAGACCGACTACAAAGCCGGCCATCTGGACGCGGCCAAGCAGGACTTCAACCATGCCGTCGATGTGCTGATGCAGGGGCCGGTGGACGTGAAATCAGATGACCGCCTGCAACAGGAATTCGACAAGATCACTGAGGAAATCAACAAGCTGGAGACAACCGCTTCCAAAGAAGGCGACGGCTTTGCCGAACAACAAGCGGAGCCCGCTCCCATTGACGAGGCGAACCAGGTGACGTTTCCGGCTGACGCGAGTGTGATTGCCAAGGCTGAAGCCGACCTGAAAAATACCCAGTCTGACCTGCCACTGATGATCAATGAATATGTGGCCGGCTATATTAACTACTTTTCCACGCGCGGGCGCGGCGTTTTTGAGGGCGCATGGGTGCGTTCTGGACGCTATCGAGAGATGATCTTCCGGATATTCAAGGAAGAAGGCGTTCCGCAGGACCTGATCTACCTGGCGCAGGCGGAATCCGGATTCAAGCCCTTGGCGCTTTCACGCGCACGGGCCCGTGGCATGTGGCAGTTCATGGCGAGCCGGGGCGTAGGCTACGGTCTGCGGAGAAGCTTGTGGATTGACGACCGGCAGGACCCGGAAAAAGCGACACGGGCGGCGGCAAGGCACCTGCATGATCTCTACAACCAGTTTGGCGACTGGTACCTGGCCATGGCGGCCTATAACTCCGGCCCAGGCAATGTGCAGCAGGCCGTTCGCCGCACCGGTTACGCGGATTTCTGGGAACTTTACAAGCGCAACGTGCTGCCGGCGGAAACCAAGAATTACGTGCCGATCATCCTGGCCATGACCATTATGTCCAAGAATCCGGCACAGTACGGGCTGGATGCAGTGCAGCCTGATCCGGCACTGACGTATGACATAGTGAAAGTTGACTATCCGGTGGACCTGCGGCTGGTGGCTGAATGCGTGGACGTACCGTTGGAACAGATGGTCGATTTAAACCCCAGCCTGTTGAGGCGCACGACACCCAAGGACCAATCGTTTGACCTGCGGCTGCCGCAAGGGTCAAAAGAGAAGTACGAGACCGCCATAGCGTCTATTCCGGTAGAAAAGCGCGTAGCGTGGCGATACTACAAGGTGCAACCGGGCGACACGCTGGCGGGTATCGCACGCAAGTACCGCACAACGGAACGGGCCATTTCCCAAGCCAACAACTTGCAGGGAACTCAGCTCTCCACTGAAGCCAAACTGGTGATCCCCGTGAACGGCGCCGGCGCCAATGGCAAGATTCTGTATTCGCGCTATGCCTCACACTACAGGACGCACACCGGTGACACCGTGTTCACCGTCGCAGAAGATTTCGGCGTGCCTGCTGACCGGTTGCGGCGTTGGAATGGACTGAAAGGAAACGACTTACGCCATGGTCGAGTCCTGATAGTCTACAAACCTCTGGCCCCCGGAGAGGCGGACAAAGCGCCGGCGAGAAGACATAAAAAGACAGCCAAGGGAACGGCCAAGCCGAAGGCCAGAGCTACCGCCGCATCAGACACAGAAACCCACTTACGCCAAGAGCGAATAAATAAATAATCTTCCGCGAATTACACATTTGATGTGCGAATGTTGACAAGCAATTCATCTGGCTTGGTATAATCCGCGCCTGTTAATTTTTTATGTGGTTGCGCTTTTCCGGCCTTAATTTTCTGGAGGAAACATGAGCTTTTACGATGAGACCCTCAAAGCAAGACATGAGGACGATATGGACGATGAGTATGGCGAAACCGGCGGCTACGGTAGCAGCTCAACCGAAGAGGATTACGATGAGGAAGAGGAAGAATCCATTGGCGCCGAAAGTGGCGGCGGTGGCGCTGAGGAATCAGGGGGCGGAGAAGCTTCAGCTCCGGTAAGCGCACCAGCACCCGCGCGCAAGAGCGGCGGAGGCGGCGGCGGAAAAAAGAAACCTGCAGCGAAAAAGCCAGCGGCGAAGAAGAAACCCGCTGCCAAGAAAAAGCCGGCGGCTAAAAAGAAGAGCGCCAGCAAAAAGTCCGGAGGCTCGCGCGGCAAAAAGGCGCCAGCGAAAAAAGCGGCAAAGAAGAAAGGCGGCAGCAAGAAAAAGGCAGGCAAGAAAAAAAGGAGCCGCTGCAAGCTTAAACATTGATTACAGAAAATGGCCGCGAGCCGATCGCGGCCTTTCTCTTTATGTTTCTTTCTGCGGAGCGTAGTTACGCATAGATGCCGCGCAGCTTGATGGTGTGCGCCACCCGGCTGATGGCGAGCATGTAAGCCGCAATGCGATTGTTTACACCGTGCGTTTCGGAGAAGTGCACAACGTCCTCAAAAGCCTCACGCAGGATGAACTCCAGCTGTTCATTCACGGAGGATTCCTTCCAGAAATATCCCTGACGATCCTGCACCCACTCAAAGTAAGAAGCGGTAACGCCGCCGGCGTTAGCAAGAATATCTGGAATGATGAACACTTTCTTGTCAGCCAGGATTTCATCCGCAGCCGCCGTGGTGGGACCATTGGCGCCTTCGCAGATAATTTTTGCTTTGATGCCCGCCGCGTTCTGGCTGGTGATCACGTTTTCCGTGGCTGCGGGAATCAGGATTTCACAATCGGCCAGCAGCAGCTCTTTGGGATCAGCAGCTTCTGCTTCCCGGAAGCCGACAATCGTCTTGTTGCGATCACGATGCTGGAGAAGATTGTCAATGTTGATGCCGTTCCGGTTGAACAAACCGCCATCGTACTCCGCAATGCCGATGATCTTGTAACCCGCTTCCTGCATCAGCTTGGCGGCGTTTGAGCCCACGTTGCCAAAGCCCTGAACGATCACGCGCGTTGATTCGCGGCTCATCTCAAATTTCCTGAGCGCTTCATCGCAGACAATCATCACGCCGCGTCCAGTGGCCTCGCGGCGGCCGCGAGATCCGCCGATGTTGATTGGCTTGCCGGTAACAACGGCGGTTACGGTCTGGCGCATGTGCATGGAATAAGTGTCCATCATCCAGGCCATGGTTTGTTCATTGGTGCCCATGTCAGGCGCGGGGACATCTTTTTCCGGACCAAGGAATTCAATCAGTTCGGCCGTGTAGCGGCGGGTCATTTTCTCCAGTTCGGAGAGGCTCAGCTTTTTGGGGTCGACAATAATGCCGCCCTTGGCTCCGCCGAAGGGAATATTGACGACGGCGCATTTCCACGTCATCCAACTGGCCAGGGCGCGGACTTCGTCCAGCGTGACGTCAGGCGAATAGCGGACGCCGCCTTTGGCCGGCCCGCGGGCGATGGAGTGTTGTACGCGGAAGCCGGTAAAGACTTCCAGGGACCCGTTATCCATGGCGACAGGAATGTGAACGATAATTTCCCGCTGCGGATAGCGCAGGATCTTCCACACTCCTTCGTCCAGGTTAAGTTTTTGCGCGGCAAAATCAAAGCGAGCTGCCTGGGCTTCCCAGGGATTCAGCTCCTGCTCAAGCGATACTGTTTTCATCTTTGCTCCAGGGGATTCAATACGGAAAAATTGCGGTAGTGCGTCGTGCATACCGGGAACATCCAGTATCCGCCTGTACTACTACTTCTGGCGATCCGGCGTTTAACGGATTAAGGAGTCCTGCTTCCCGGCGTATTCATTATACTTATCCATTATATCTGTTTTCCTGATAACCCCCTTTTCAGCGATCAAATGCAGGATAGCGCGGACCGTTGCGCGGCGGGCAGTGATGCCAGATCCGTCTTCATCAGCGACAGGTCAGTTGGAAGAAAGTCCGTTGGAAGAAAGCGCTTAGCAATCGTCATCGACTTTAAGTCCATACGGAAGGTTGCCCCGACACAATAAAACTCTGAGGCATCCGCATTCGCAACTGTCTGCCTCTCACGGGTATTGCTCGTCTTGCGATGATTTTCCTGGCCGAAGAATCATGCCGGGGCAATAAACAGGCGGAATTATGGCAAGCGTGCTTCTGGTAGGCTACATACCCGAGCTGCTACGGGAACCGGAGCGGACGCTGCGTGCGGCCGGCTATGAAGTTACCTTCGCGCCTTCCATGGCCAGCGCATCGGCCGCCATTGAGCACCAGGTATTTGATGTTGCCTTGCTGAGCTTCAGCGTCCCTGAGGAGGAGCGCAAGGGATTGGCCCGCGCCCTCAAAAGCGCCCAGCCCCAGGCGAAGATCCTGATGACTTACTTTGCCAGCGTAGAAAACACCGAACTGGCGGACGCGCTTCTGCCCACCACCGCCAGCGCTGACGAGGTGCTGCGCGCCGTCAATTACCTGCTGCGAGACAACGAGAAAACCGGCTGACATTCCGCTATCATTCCTGACCATGACTCTTGAACGCCAGACGCCTGCATCGCCGCATCGCCATCGCCTGAATCTATGACACCTGCGCAGAAAGCTTCCCGTCTGCTTGAGTTACATCACGGCGATCATCCGCTGGTCCTGATCAACGCCTGGGACGCCGCCAGCGCCGCCATGGTGGCGCATTGCGGACTGCCGGCCGTGGCCACCAGCAGCGCCGCCCTGGCCAATGCGCTTGGGTTTTGCCGACGGACAACATCTTCCCTGGGAGCAGATGCTGGAGGCTGTCGCAGGAATCTGCCGCGCAGTAAAAGTTCCGGTCACGGCCGATATCGAATCCGGCTTTGCCGCCGACACGAAGGCGCTGGAAACGTCAATCGCGCAGATCATCCAGGCCGGCGCGGTGGGCGTGAACCTGGAAGACGTGATGCCCGCCGATCTTCAAACGCCGGGCTTAAAAACCCCGATCTTCAAAGAGAAGACCGCAAAGACCGATCTTAAAAGCGCCGAGCCCAAAAACGCCAGCGCCAAACGCGCCGACCCCAGCATCCGACACGGCAGCCCGCTATTTCCGTTAGCAGAGCAAGTTGAGCGCATTCAGGCCGCGCGACGCGCCGCCACGGCCGCAGGAATTCATCTGGTGATCAACGCCCGCACGGACGCCTACTGGCAGGCCGGCGTCGAGCCCGGCAGAAGCGTTGCGCAACACGCTGGAGCGCGGCAAGGCTTATCTTCAGGCAGGCGCCGATTGCATCTTTGTTCCGGGCCTGCGCAACCCCGAGCACATCCGGACTGTCATCGATTATCTGGCGCGCCGATCCTCAGGATGCCTGCCGCATATCGCGAAGCTCGCGGTCAATATTCTGGCTGGCCCGGGCGTGCCGTCAATTCCCGAACTGGCAAAGCTGGGCGTAAAGCGCGTGAGCTACGGCTCCGGCCCACATCGGGCAGCCATGGGCCTGCTCCGCCGCATGGCCGACGAGGCCAAAACGTCAGGAACGTATAAGGCGCTGACGGAAGGCGCGGTGCCGTATGAGGAGATCAATGGGTTGTTTGAACGGTAAGGCCGAGAAGATTGCGTTGCGAAAGAGCGCCTCGGATGATTCTTACGGCTTACTGGGTGTCGCATGACAGAAAACTGGAAAAGTTACTTTTGCAACGTCAATGACAAGCTCGCGTCGATCGCGCTCAACCTTGGTTTGAACGAAGAAGCCCCGATAGAAAGCAAACCATGGCTGCTGTGGGTCTGGGTATACTTGCAGGATCCAAGCCCAAACGGGCTTTCCCAACAAAGCGAGTTCGCAACAATTAGTTCGATAGAAGACGAACTGTCAAAGCGGCTCGGATTGGTATGCAATGCTGTGGAGGCGGGTCGCATCACCACGGATGGTCGGCGAGAAATTTATTTCTATGGTGCGAGTGCGGATGGTTTTGAAGCAGCCGTTCGCGCTGCTTTTGCCAGTTCTAGTAGATACAAGTTCAACCTCGGAAAGCAACACGAACCGGACTGGAACCAATATCGCAACGTGCTCTATCCGTCCGATGAAAGCATGGAACGCATCAAGAACATGGATGTTCTTGATGTGTTGGAAGAGCATGGCGATAAGCTAGAGCCGGTTCGCGATGTCCACCATTGGATTTATTTCAAAACCAGCAATGACCGGAAGCTCTTTGCGGAAGAAGCTTCGCAGCTTGGGTACACGGTTGAGAACCAATTGGAAGATTTGACGCAAGAGTTCCCTTTCGGCATTCAGATTACACGCGACCAGAGCGTGACGCCGGACGAGATTGACGACGCCGTACTGCAACTCTTTCGGTTGGCTATAAAACTTAATGGCCAGTATGACGGATGGGAAGCCCAGGTCATAGGGAAGAACTGAGAGCCTTCACAATCGATGAGGCCCCGCAGATCAACTTTTAGCGCTGGCGACGCCACTCCCTTTTAAGGCCATCCACACAATAACAGGGTATGACTTTGCAGGTTGCCGAAAACGTGTCCACGACTAACAAGTGTCAGGGCACGACTTCAGTCGTGCCGTCCGAAGCATAAAAATTCAATTCCTTGCGCCGCAGGCCGTCGCGCAGCGCAGCGAAGCGACAAGGAACAGCCTTCAATGCATCGCTTCGGCAAAAGGCGTCGAGTCCAACCTCTACAATCTGGGGTCCACCGGTTCGCTCTCCAGCGCGAGCACTCCGAACACGCATTCGTGCACCCGGCGCAGCGGCTCCAATCGCACGAATCGCTCAAGCCCTTCGATTCCGAGCGCGAATTCGCGCAGTGCTAGTGAGCGTTTGGCGCCGAGCCCACGCGCGCGCAGGCGCTGGAGATTTTCCGGCGCGGTGTATTCCGGGCCATAGATGATGCGAAGATATTCGCGGCCGCGACACTTGAGAGCGGGCTGAACGATTCCGCGAAGTCCCGTGGCGATAAATTCGAGTGGCTTCACCACCATCCCCTCGCCGCCCGCCGCAGTCATTTCTTCCCACCAACTGGCAGCGCGCAACTGAGATTCGTTATCAATCAAGTCCACGAGAAGATGCGGCGTGGCCAAAAGGAACTTTGTGTCATGGCCACAGATGCGAGCTATGGTTTCCGTGTGCCAAACGTGATCTTTCTTCGTGTGCAACATTCCTTCCGTCGCAAGAAGGTGAAAAGGCGCAAGGCGTAAGTCATCAAGCGAAGAAACGGACCAGCAATACTGGCGATAGGCCGCGATGTACTTCTCGGCCATCTCAAGTCGCTGGCGATAACGCTCCACAAGCGGCGAGATATCAGAGTTGCGCGTGGCGCCGGTTTCCAGAGCGGCAATAGCATCGGGCAAGGCAGCGCGAGCGGCTGCTCCCGCAGGAGCGTATTGCAGGCGCAACAATTCCTGCGCCTTCGCAGACCACGGCATAAGTTCGCAATCCAGGCAGACCCAATCGGTTCTGAATTCGCTCCAGATGCCTGCGGCGGAAATTGCGGTCTGAACACGAGCGAGGAATTCTGATTCCAGCTTTCGGTCATTGAAAAAGCGTCTTCCGGTACGCGTGTAGCAGATGCCAATGCCTTCGTCGATGACTCCGAAGCGCTTTGTGGCTGCTGCCTCGTCTTTGCAGACAATCACGATCGCCCGCGAGCCCATGTGTTTTTGTTCGCAAATGACCCGGCCAACGCCTTCATGGCGGAAATAGCTGAAGGCTTCATCAGGATATTCCAGCAAACCTTCGCGTTTACTGGTCTCGGAAGGAGCCATAGTGGGCGGAAGATAAATGAGCCACTTGGGATTAGCGGCAAAGCGGCTCATTATCTCCAGGGCCGCCGTTGCATTCTCTTCGCGAATGGTAATGTTGCGATGAAGGCGCGTGGATATCAGGCGCTTGCCCAGCACGTCATCTATATCCAGCAGATCATCGTGCTGTTGTTGCGCGCTGAGCGGTGCAGCCATCTCTGGAGTCGGCAGGAACGGCTTGGCAGGTTCGTAATAAGTCTGCAGAGCAGGAACCGACACAAGTTCTTTTTCAGGGTAACGAAGAGCGGTTAGCTTGCCGCCGAACACACAGCCGGTATCGATATTGATGGTGCGGTTGAGCCATTCAGGTTCAGCCACCGGTGTGTGCCCGTATACCACCATCGCGCGGCCACGATAATCCGCAGCCCAGTTGTAGCGGACTGGCAAGCCGAAATCGTCCGTCTCGCCTGTAGTTTCCCCGAAGAGCGCAAACTCGCGCACCTTTCCCGAGCCTCGGCCCTGCATTTCTTCTTTCATGCCGGCGTGCGCAACTACAAGATTGCCATCATCAAGAACGTAATGGCTCACGAGCTTGTCAATGAACTCAGCAGCAATGCGAGAGAAACCATGATAATTCTCGTCGTAAACTTTAAACTGACGCAGTGAGTCTTCCAGCCCATGCGTGATCTGGACTTTCTTCCCCCAGATGGCGCGCATGAACTTTATGTCATGGTTGCCGGGCACACAAAAAGCCTGGCCTCTGTCGACCATTAGTTTCACAAATTGGACCACCTGTGGGATTTTCGGGCCACGATCGACCAAATCCCCAACAAACATTGCTTTCCTTCCGGCTGGCGGTTGTGTAGTACCGTTCTCGTCTTTTGCATAGCCTAGTTTTTCGAGCAGTTGCAGCAACTCGTCATAACAACCATGAATATCGCCGATAATGTCGAACGGCCCATGCTCATGCTTCAGGTTGTTCCACAGCGGCTGGCGCACAATCTCAGCGGAATCAATCTCTTCCGCCGCAAGCGTAAAGACGTGGCGGAATCCTTCCCGTTCAAGGCCTCGCAGTGAGCGTCGCAGATCTTGTGTCTGGTTGCGAATCACGTGAGGCCCAAAGTTGCGGTCCGGCCGATTGCGGTTGCGGTCCTGGCAAACCCGTTCCGGCACATTCAGCACAATCGCCACCGGTAACACATGAAATTCACGGGCGATTTCAATAAGCGGCTTGCGCGCTTCGGGTTGGACGTTGGTGGCATCCACCACGGTCAGAAGGCCGCGCGTGAGGCGCTTGCGCGCAATAAAATGCAGCGTTTCAAAAGCGTCTTTGGTCGCTGCTTGATTATTCTCATCATCAGAGATCAGACCGCGGCAGAAATCAGAAGAAAGCACTTCAGTCGGCTTGAAGTGTTTGCGGGCGAACGTGGACTTGCCGCATCCTGAAGGACCGATCAGCACAACCAGAGAGAGTTCCGGAACCGTTATTTTCACCGAGTGAAGACTCCCATCTGTGTAGGCGAGCCGACCTCGGCATCTTCCGGCCCTATGGGAAGAGCGCGCGACGCATACCCAAAGCGCGAACAGATTGATTCCGCCCAGGCGGCAAACTCCGCGCGTGTCCACTCGAAACGGTGGTCTTTGTGGCGGAACTTGCCCGCTGGCAGCGTTGGGAAGCGCACATTGTAGTCGGAGTTGGGCGTAGTAATCACAACCTGCTTCGGGCGCGCGTACTCGAATAGCACCCGCTCGAATGCCGCCAGACGAGGCGGATCAAGATGCTCAATCACTTCAACCACACATGCGGCGTCATAGCCTGTGAGGCGCTTGTCCTTGTACATAAGAGACCCGTGAATCAGATGAATACGCTCCTTTTGCATTGGCGGCAGTCGATCAAGACGAAGCCGTTCGCTTGCGATTTCCAGGCTGCGGAAGGCTACGTCCATACCGAGGATCTCCCGGAACTCTTTGTGCTCCAGCAGCTCACGGACTAGCTTCCCTTCGCCGCATCCCAGATCAAGTACTCGCTTTGCGCCCGATGCCTTCAAGACAGCAACCACCGCGCCCAAACGCTGCTCCCACAGCTTAAGCGGAGCTTCGATGGCCAACTCTTCATTGGCGTGGACTTTTTCGGCATCGTCGGGATCGGGCTGATCTTCTTCCGTCAACCGGGTCAGTGCCTCGCGCGCCAAATTGTGCCTGTATTTCAAATAGCGCGTTACAATCAGCTCCTTGTCCGGATGCCCCGCAAGCCAGCCTTCGCCATGGCGCAGCAATTTCTCCAATTCGTCTTCACCCACCCAATAATGCTTCTCCGCATCCAGAACGGGTATTAACACATACAGATGGGTTAATAGATCTTGCAGGCGCGTTTTGGCGCTGAGTTCAACCGTGTAATAAGGGCTCTCACCCCACTCAGGAAATTTTTGATCGAGCTCATGATGCTGCGTCACAACCTGATACCCCAGCGGCTCGAACAGGCGGCGGATCAAATCGTCTCCGCTGCGGCTTTGCAGGACCGCGATTTTTGCGCTCAGCGGAATCGGAGTTTCCGCCAACTCCTGTTTCTCTTTGCTGCGGCCGCCGAGAGCGCTGGCGAAGATCTGGGCTATTGCGACGCTCAAGAAAGAAGAAGCAACATAAGGCCGGTCATTAACGTATTGCGCCAGTGTCCCGCCTTCTCCAGTTGGACCGCGCCGGTTGCGCACAAGGCCGACCGGATCGACATCGAGCAGCAGTGCCGCGGTGCACCGTTCTTCGGCGACCTCAGGATAAAAGACATGAGCGCGACCGAACGATAGCTCAAAGCTTTGCGGACGAGCCGGATTCTTGTGCAACAAGTAGCCCAGATCAGTGGCAGGAGCCTGGTGGTTGGTGATAGTTAAGAGCACAATCCAACTATAGTAAATGGTTGTTTCCCGAGATGAGGATGTGTGGCCACCAGAAGCTCAAGCGGAGAATTGAGCACCGAACAGAAGCAGCAGCGATGCGGAGCACCAAAAGAACCATTTGTCAAGATAGCCCTCCGGACGGATCATGAATCGGCACGTTCAAAAACGACCGCCTCATAATCAGTAGAATTGACAAACCCCGCTTGTTATCAGCCGCTAATCCCATCGCTTGTCCGTTTTGCAAAAAATAATTCCCTAAACTGGGTCGAACCGCCAGATAACCCTTGCATTCGTACTTTCTTCGTGCTATAAAATGCAGTCCGCCGTCGCTGGCGGGCTGTTCCGATGGCTTCCCGGTAATCTCTGTTTCTTCAAACATGCATTTCAAACTCAGGGAGAAGTGTGTCTTTCCCCGCCAGGGTTCTTATCATGCCCAAACGACTTGCCAAATCGAAGCCCAAAGCCCGCACCAAGCAACAGATCGTCGCTGCTCTCAAGGCGGCAGCCCGCAAACTGGGCCATGCGCCTACAAGCAATGAGTTCACCCGCTTCAGCGGTATCACTATTAATCAGGTCAGGGAGCGCTTTGGCGGCTATCGCCTGGCGGTACGCGTCGCCGGACTCACGCCTCGCCAGTGGGGCTTAAGGGTGGACACCGCTGCCCTGCTTGAGGACTGGGGTAAGGCGGTTCGCCGGGTGGGCGGAGTGCCATCGCGCAGAGAATATGAGCGCGTTGGAAGCTACTGGTACGATTGCCTCGCCAACCGTTTTCAAGCTTGGTCGCAGGTTCCGGCAGCGTTTTCCCGGTTTGCGTCCGCTGGTGGACTCGCGGGCGATTGGACGGATGTGCTGGAAAAGATCCGCTGCGGCCCCATACCAACCCGTGGCGGGTGCCCTGATCTCCCAAAGAAGAGACTGGCGGCGAAGAGAGAGGCAGCGCGACTGGCCTGCGAAGTACAAGCCAGGGAATCCGCACAGACAAATAAGTCGCTGGCGCCTCAGCAAGCCGAAGCGCGCCAACCTGTCGCGACCATCGCGACCATCGGGTTGCACCAACCCGTCACGACGATGGCCTCGCGCCCGCAGGAAGTCCACACAGCCAACCCGCAAATTCTTCCGCCGCCTCTGCACGGCAAGAAATGCGTGACCGCGACGATGCTCGCGGTCTTCATCGCCGAGCTCGCGCCCGCCGGCTTGCAGTGGATCACCGCCGCCTGCTTTCCCCGGCGTCCGCTGAAGGACCGCCCTCTACTGGGCGCGCCCACAGGCTTACCTGCGTTCCCCTATGAGCCAGTGAATGAAATGGGAGTGATGGTGCTCTTTAGCATGATGGCCCAGCAATTGGGCTTTGTGATTGAGGCTGTGCAGGCAGGCTTTCCCGACTGCCAGGCCAAGATTGAGGTTGAACCCGGACGGTGGCAGCACTTCCGCATTGAGTTTGAATATGAAAGCCGCGGGTTCAAGCAGCACGGTCACGACGCCGAGCCAATGCGACCTGATTGTCTGCTGGCGGCACAACTGGAAGAACTGCCCGCCGAATTTGCAGGTCCTGGAACTGAGCAAGCTGGTAGGAAAAGCTTACCGCGGATAAACACGGCTGACATGGATCAGGAAGGAAGGCTTACCTCTGATTCGCACCGATAACACTGATCAGAAAAAATCTCTCTTTGCGTTCCTTCGTGTCCTTTGTGGTTAATGGTTTTGGTAGCTAATAGCCAATGGCTATCAGCTAGTAGCGCTAAAGCACTATTTCCATGCCCTCACTCGCTGCGCGGACTTTGGGATAGTGCTCCCGAGCCTGCTTGACCACGGAGTCAATGCAAGAGTCAGTGTGATCAGGATCGTGATGGAAAAGAATAAGTTCTTTAGCGCCACTTTCCATTACGACGTTGACGGCTTCGCGCCAGTGGCTGTGTCCCCAGCCCTGTTTGCGGGCAGCATATTCTTCAGGGAGGTATTGCGCGTCATAGATGAGCAGGTCGGCGCCTTCGGCCAATTTACGTACACTTTTATCGAAGACCGGATCGCCGGGCTCGTTGTCTGTGGCGTAAACAATGACCTTGCCTTCGGTTTCCATGCGGAAGCCGAGGCAGCCCTGAGGATGGTTGAGCCACATGGATTGGACAGTGCAGCCATCGAGCGTGGTGCGGCCTTCGTCGATGTTGGAGAACTGGCGGCGAGCGGCCATCTCACTCATGTTCACCGGGAAATAGGGGTCAGCCATCTGCTCTTCCAGCGCCTGCTGCAGACCGCGCGTGCGGCTGGAGGAGTGGAAGACAAAAGAATTATTGCGATCGTTATAGAGCGGCGAGAAAAACGGGATGCCCTGGATGTGGTCCCAGTGGAAGTGAGAAAGAAAAATGTGCGCGTTGATAGGATGGCCGCTTTTGCCGTTTCCACTTTGTTCCAGGCAGAGCTGTTTGCCCAGGTTGCGAAATCCGGTGCCGCAGTCGAAAACGTAGATGTGCCCATTGACGCGGACCTCAACACAGGAGGTATTGCCACCGTAACGCAGGTTTTCTGATTGGGGAGTTGGCGTTGAGCCGCGTACACCCCAGAATCTGACTAGCATTCGTATTCACCTGTGGCGCCTTGGCTTCATCGGCGCCTCTGCTTTGATTCGATCCCGCGAAACTCCAAGGGGGCACAACAAGTCGTGCGGGAAACGCTTCTGCTTTCTGATATTTGAGGCAAAGTATAGTCCAATTTGGGACTGCGGAACGACAGAGATTGGCTTTCCGGCGTAATCAAATGTGTACTTTCGGACACATGACAGGTACGTGTACGTTCGTGCCGGAAAGCTTAATCAGAATTTAAGGATCGATTAAGATAAGCGTCCTGATGCTATTCCCCGATTACACCGAGTTTTCCCGGCTGGCCCGCACGGCAACGCTGGTTCCGGTAGCCAAGACCGTTGCTGCCGACCTGCGTACTCCGGTCTCGGCGTTTCTGAGCATTGCCGCCGACGAGCCAAACGCGTTTCTGCTGGAATCGGTTGAGGGCGGCGAAAAAATTGGCCGATACACCTTCCTGGGCGCGCGGCCTTACATGATTCTGCGCGCGCGCGGCCGCCAGATCACCATCGAGCGCATAGACGACCGCCACGGCAAAAAGACGCAGCAGGAAGGCGACATCTTCAAAATTCTTGACAGCCTTTTGCGCGAGCATACTCCGGCACATCTTCCCGGACTGCCACCGTTTACGGCAGGCGCAGTCGGATTCTTTGCCCACGATGCCGTCCGCCAAATTGAAAAGCTCCCTGTTATCGCCAAAGACGATCTGCAAATGCCCGACTGCAACCTGATGTTCTTTGACCGGCTGCTGGCCTTTGACCATGTGCGGCATGAGATTTTCATTATCGCCACCGCCGACGTGCGCCGGCAATCTCCAAAACAGGCCTATGCGCAGGCGTTGCGCGATATTGCGCGGATTGAAAAGCAGCTGGCTGCGCCGCTGCCGGCAAAATTTCTGCGCGCGCCCAAGCCCAAAAGGGGCAAGGTGAAAGTCGCGGTGTCGGTGAGCAAGAAGCATTTCATCCGCACCGTGGAGAAAATCAAGGAATACATCATGGCCGGCGACGTCTTCCAGGCCGTGCCGTCTTTGCGGCTAGAGCTTGAGCCCGGCGTTGAGCCGCTGAATATTTACCGGGCGCTGCGGCGCGTGAATCCGTCGCCGTATATGTATTTCCTCCGCATGCAGGGCCTACAGAGTGAAGACATGACCGTTCTGGGCTCGTCGCCGGAAATGCTGGTGCGCGTGACCGGACGCAAACTTGAGTATCGGCCGATCGCGGGCACCCGCAAGCGCGGCAAGGATGAAGCGGAAGACCTCAAGCTTGAAGACGAGTTGCGCCACGACGAAAAAGAGCGCGCTGAACATGTCATGCTCGTCGACCTGGGCCGCAATGACGTTGGCCGCGTCAGCGAATTCGGCTCGGTAAAAGTCCGCGACCTGATGTTTGTGGAGCGCTACTCGCACGTGATGCATCTGGTCTCCGCCGTGGAAGGCACGCTGCGCGCCGGCCTCACGCCCATCGACGCGCTTTCATCCTGCTTTCCCGCCGGCACTCTCACGGGCGCGCCCAAAGTCCGCGCCATGGAGATCATTGAAGAAGTCGAGCCGGTGCGCCGCGGCATTTACGGCGGATCCGTTCTCTACGCCGACTTCGCCGGCAATCTCGATTCCTGCATCGCCATCCGCACCATGCTGGTCAAGGGCAAGAAGGCTTACGTCCAGGCGGGCGCGGGCATCGTGGCGGATTCAGTCCCTGAAAGCGAATACCAGGAATGTCTGAACAAGGCGCGGCGCTGGTGCGGGCCGTGGAGCTGGCGAGGTCAGGGGAGTAGGTTGTCTCAAAAATTGACTATCCAAGAACACTAGTTCTATGGCACCCTAAGCTACCGCCCAACCTTTCAGCTCCGCATTTTATCGGGCATTCCAGAGCGTATGAATCTCAGTTCCAGCGGTTCCACCAGACCCATGCTTACGGTCGAGAAAGTACAAGAACTCTATGACCGGAATCTTTTTCTTGATGCTTTTGCCCAGACAGCTGAATATTGGAAAGCATCTGTTCGTTTTGAAGACCTTTCAGTAGCTGAACTCATTCTTGGCGGCAGACTTGCTTCCAGGCTCGGTGGGTCGCGTCTTTCTCGAAAGTTGTTCGCTATTGCGGTTGAACGCGATCCGGCTGATCCAGCGGCCCGTTATTTTTCGAGCTATCTGTCTAGTCGCGACCGGAATTACTTTCACCTGTTGCGGGCCTTTGAGGCAGAGCCGGAGATCGAAGGCGCCGACTCTGAAATTCAATCAAGCCGGCTTGCTTACCATGCCATGATTTATGCCTCGGTTCGTGATTTCGACCGCGCACATCATTACATCTCACGTGCGCGTGAGCAAAAGGCCCGCGACAGCTGGGTTCTAAGTTGTGAATCGGATGTCTTTGGCGCCGAGGATCGTTGGCCTGAAGCCCTGGAAGCGGCTGAAGAGGCTTGGAAGATCAGTCCGGGCACTCCTTACGCAGCCCGGCTTTTAGCAGGGAGTCTTCTCAACCTTCGTCGTGCGCAGGAGGCCGCTGAAAGAATGGCCCTTGCCGCGGAAAATGGCCAATCGCATGAAATTGCCACTTTGGCATGTTGGTATTTATGCGCCTACGCGGAAACTTGCGAGGATGTCGAGCGCAAGGAGGTATTGACCCGAGCGCAAACCGTGGCTGAGCGCCTGGAGTCGCTTGCACCTTTAGCTGATCGCGACACTCGCCGTCATTTTGCTCTTACCCGTCTCGATATTGCAGAAATGTCCGATGACCGAGAGGGTATTGAGCGCTGGGCAGCGGAAGCCAGGTCGCCATTCCATCGCAAGATGCTGGAGAATATTCGCGCCAATCCTCAAGGCAGGCGAATTCGTCTCCCCTTTCGCCGGGCGATCCAGAAGCACAACGCGTGCCTGCCCACCAGTCTCTCGTCAGCGCTGGCTGTGCAGAATGTCCATATTGAACCCGATACCATGGTGGCGGACATCACCTTTGGTGGTACGTGGGAGTGGGCCGCCGCGGAGTGGTTGGAAAAGCGCGGTTTAGCTGTCCGGTTCTTTGCCGTATCGCCACAAGTGGCGGCACGGCTCATACAGAACGGAATTGCCTTTGTGATTACGCTGGAAGGCGATTCCAGCGCCCATGCCGTGGCAGCTGTGGGGTTGGACGAAGCGGCCGGTACGCTGATTATTCATGATCCTTCGAGCTTTCGTACTACAGAGTATTTATTGGAAAGCATCGGCAAGGGACACTCGCCGCTCGGTCCTTTGGGTATGGTGGTTGTTCCGCATGAGAAGGCTGCTTTCGTTGATCAATTTCTCCCTGAGGGCGATGTCGGCCCCTTCGCTCTCAGCCAGCAACATTCTCGTGCAAGATTCCTCTATGGTCCTCAAGCCGCGACGCTCATCGCGGAAGATCTGATCTCGCGCTATCCACATCACCCGGTTACGGCGCAGGTGCAGGCATCCCAGGCTTTGCTGGAGGGGAAGACAGCCAAAGCGCTTGTGGGTTACCAGAAGTTAGCCAGCGATTATCCCAATGCTGCTTTCGTTCGCTCTAATGTGCTTGCAAGTTGCCGGGCCATGCAGAATACGGCTGTTATGCGGGAGGTACTCTCCGCAGTGGTGGAGCACGGAGCGCTTCCCGGCGTTCAATCGCAGCATGAGTGGCAGTACCCTCCCGCTGCTTATGTAAGTGAATACGCTGATCTTCTGATGGCATCAAGTGAGACGCACAACAAAGCACGCTCATTGCTGCATTCCCTTATCCGGCGGCAACCTTCTTACGGGCCGGCCTGGCATATCCTTGGTGATTTGCTGTGGCAAGAGCACGATCTTGATGCCGCCATATTTGCTTACCGCAATGGCGCCTGCCTTGTCGAAAATAATGAACACTATGCTTCAGCGTTTTGCGACGCGTTAGCGCAAGTCGGCCGTGAAGAAGAGGGCCTGATCTGGCTGGAATCCCGTGTTCGAAAATTCGGTTCTTCAACTCGTGCTGTTGAAACCTGGGTCACCTGGATTAATGCGCTGGAACAGGCAGGACGCCCGGAACGCGCCTTGGCTGCTTCAGCTGAGGCGCTCACTCTGCACCCAAATTCACCAGAGCTGTTGGCGTTCACTGTTCCCTTTCTTGCTCGAATGGGGCAATGGGAGCACGCGGCTGGACTGCTGCCTCGGCTAGAGGAAGCGGGAAACAATGTGCTTTTTCGAGAAGCCGCCGTGGCTTTTTACAGCATGCGCGGTGATCTTCTGAAAGCCATCCAGCACGCGGAGCAATGGGTAGCTGAGGCGCCACTCTCCATGGAAGCCCGAAACGAGCTGATTGATTTAGTGGCGAAACGGGATGGCGTACACCGGGCGGCCTTTCTCGCTAAAAGCTGGATAGCGGAACGCCCCGGACATGATCGACTTGAGGAGCTCTATTACCGCCAACTCACGCGCAGTCAGGCGCCAGCAGCAAGTCAATACGCGCTGTTGAAACGGCGGGTCCAGCGCAATCCAGAAGATGCGTGGGCATGGCGCGAACTGGGCTTTAGCACTATCTACAAATACAGCACGGCTGCTGAGACAGGCCAGAAAAGAATTGCGCGCCGGATGGATGTTTTTATTGCGCAGTGTGATCGCACTTCGCCGCTTGATTCCGCCACTCTGCGGCTCCATGCAGACTGGTTGCAGGCCCGCGGAGCATGGGCAGAGTCAATGGAGCTTTGGATGAAGGCGATTGAGCGTGCTCCCAAAGTGTTTTATGGCTATCAGCATGTATGGGATTGCGTTTCGCACCTGGATGGCTCAGTGCGTCAACGTGTATGGGAAGGGATGCAAAGCGCTTTGCTGGGTAGCTCAGGGCGGTTGCATATAGCTCGGCAACTAATCTTGATGGCTGTTCAAAAATTGGGCATTGCTCCGGCTGAAGAGGCGGTGTCACGATGGCACAAGCTCAAACCGGAAGATCCCGCAGTGATTGAAGCCCATGCTGACCTGCTGCTCAATCATGGCCATGGACGCACCGACTTTGAACGCGCCCTGGAGATGCTTGAGCCTGCCGTCAAGCGATTCCCCTATGATTCCAATCTCAGGTTTTCTCAGGCAGATGCACTGCGGAAGCTCGGCAGATTTGCTGAAGCTGAAGAAGTGTTTCATGAGATAGTACGGCGGCATCCCGATAATTCATCAGCGCATATTCAACTGGCCAGGGTGCAGAATCGTCGCGGCCAGGCCGAGGACGCTCTGCGCCGTCTTGATGACGCCATTCTTTGCGATCCACAAAACACCGCGTTGTTTGACGCGAAAATTGAAATCCTGATGCAGGCAAAAAACCTTGGTCAGGCCATTGCAGTGATCAATGAAAGTCTGCTGCGCTTTCCAAAAGGTGTGAATTGGCGCGAGAAGTGCATCAGTCTGTTGCTGGAATGTGGTGATACGGCAGCCGCAGTGCAGGCAGCCAGGGGCGGCATCATTGAATATCCCGCTGGAGCTTATTTGTGGCTACTTCTAGGCCGAACCCTTTATGAGCACCAACGGTTTGCGGCACAGGGAGAAATAGAGACCGTTTTGCGGCGAAGCCTTGCTCTCAATCCCGGCCTTTATGAAACGGCTGATCATCTTAGTATGCTGTTGACAGGCCAGCGCCGTTACTCTGAAGCGGCGGAACTCATGCATCAGATTGCGCCGCGCCTGGAAGATCCTGCACCTGCACTTGGCCGTCTGGCGTGGATTCATCGAGAAGAAGGGAATAAAGACCAGGCGCTTGCCGAGATGAAAGCGCTCCTCGCCGATGTTCCATCTTACCGCTGGGGATGGTCTGTACTCATGGCCTGGTTGGAAGAAGATAAAGACTTGGATGAAGCACGGACGCTTCTTCGCGCTATACCTCCGGAGGTCCGCACCGATATACGTTTTCGGCAGAAGCGGCTTTTGCTGCTTGAGAAAACCGGTCTCAGCACTACTCAACTGGATTCCGAATGGAACTCCCTTCTGAGCGACTTCCCTGAAGAATTGTCCCTGCACGTACTTCGCTACGACTCCCTGTGGGAGGGAAAGCGCCATGCAGAAGCGGCGGCGACGCTGGAGAAGATCCGACCGCTGCAACCTGATAGTCCTTACGTGCTGGCTCGCTTTGCTGAAGTACAGTCTGAAGCCGGCGAAAGTGATCAGGCTATCGCGGCTTTTCTCGGTTTGCTATTTGCCGATACTGAGCCATCCGTGTGGCCCCCCAACTATGCCTGGGAGGCATTGCGAAAATCGCACTTCGAAGAAGCGGCGTATCAGCAAGCACGCGCCCGGATAAAGCAAGGACAGCGTCCCACGCCGCGAGGGATGGCCATTCTTGCGGAGTTTGCCATCGCTCGCAATCACACTGAAAAGCGATCTCTGCAGCCGATTTGGAGGATTTACTTCCCAGATCGCGGAGCGCGTGAACTCTTGAGCCTGGCGGAGGACCTGGAATCAAATGTCGTTGCAGTGCCCTTCCGCGGCGTAGTTTTACGTGAACTGGCAAATTTCGGTTATCACCGGCTCGTCTTGAAGTACTGGAAAAAGCACTCCGTTCCGGTGGAAGCCGAGACTACGGCATGGTCAGAAGTTGCCCGCGCCTTTGCCGGACTGAAAAGCCGCCGAAGAGGACGTAAATTTATTGCGGGCTGGCGCGACCACGTCGGAGTGCCAATGTGGGTCGTTGCAAATTTCATCCTATGCTGCAATCCCCGTAGCCGGAAACAATTGCGGCAGATGATCTCCGCATGTCATGAAGCGTTAACCGGGCTGCCACATGACCACTGCGCAAGATATCTGGCGCATGTTGAAGCTGAATCTTACGCAAGGTTGGGCGACGAAAAAGGCTTTCTCGAAGCATATCATCGGTACAAGAACTATTTTGACGGCAGAATCGAACGATCTGAATGGTTTCAGGAGTCTCGCAGAAATCTATTGGCTGATATTCCAGCCATGGGTCGTTTCCTTGAAGAAGGCCAGCGAACTCAATATCGAAAGATGCGAAGGCGGATCGTGTGGGAAGAACTGACCTTCAAATTTCAGGGTAAAACGGCTGGGAACGGAAAAGTAGATTTTCGCTGGATCTGGTGGCTGATCTGGATTCTGTTTGTGCTTTCGCGTATATTCTCACAGAATTAATCGAACTTGAGCAATGGAACTTGAGATTCTGGAAAATTAAAAGCCCTCACCATCGTTTTCGATAATGAGGGCCGCAAGTGATATCGAATCTGTAAGTTTGTGGCGCTACCGAAATCCCGGTCTACCGTCCTTGAGCTTTACGAAGCCATCCGTTCCCTAAAAACATTCCCACAACGTGGTCGCCCCAGGACGCGAGCCAGGAACCCACGAACTGGTCTTTTCTCGCCTACCCTACATTGCTGTCTACCGCATTAAGGAACAAACCGTCGAAGTCTTACACATCCATCCTGCTCAGAACCGGCCATGAATGCTAAAAAGTCAGGGGCTTAATACGCTCCGTTTCGCTACGCGCGAGCCGCAGGCGGAAGGGAAGTTTATGCACGTCTTTTCACTAATTCGCTTCGCTCACCCCGGACTGAAGTCTGGGGCTGAGGGCCGTTCTTCCACCGAGAAAGCGATTTTTTTCTTGACACAGGAGCGAACAAATGGTAAAATTGCAAATTCGCTCCAGGGCGGAAAAGTAGTGCGTTGAACGATCTTTGACAACAGAAGCTGGCTATAAAGAGGCTCTTGGTAATTGGCTCTTGGTAGTTGGCAAAACAACCCCAAGGCGCGACCCAAACCCTTACCACAGAGGACACAAAGGGCCACAGAGGAAACCCGGAAACCTACGCCAATCCAGGGTGACCTGGGATGGCATGGGATAAGTGCTTTAGAATCCTAGTTGGAGGGGAGGGGGGGGCCAGGGATGGGTATCCCACTTGGGATGGATCCCGTAAGTGCTTTGGAATCCTAATTTGGATTTCTTACCGCTGATTCACACAGATGACACTGATCGGAGAGCGGGACTCAAACAGCCGTTGCATCCCAAAAGTTGAAGGCCCTCAGATCCTCGAACCTGAGGGCCGCAAGTTGAGGCGTTTTGCGGGCGTTTGAGCCCGCAGCCGAAATCCTGAGCGCGGCAGCGCGAAGGATCTCTATAAAATTGAAAGCCCCCACAATCGTTTCCGATCGTAGGGGCCACAAGTGATGCCGAACCTGTAAGCCGAATTCTGTACGGCATTGCTGCCGTGACGGTCATTCCTCTAGGCCGGTCATTGCTGATCGGCTCAAGCGACCTACCCGGAAGTTTGGCGCACCGAGCCGGCACGCATGGAAAACGGCTTGCGCCATCGTCAATTCCTTCCCTATTTGGTCTTGCTCCGTGTGGGGTTTGCCATGCCCCGCGCATTACTGCGCGGGCGGTGCGCTCTTACCGCACCTTTTCACCCTTACCGCAACAGTCGAACATCTCAGGCTCCGCCGGCTTGCGCCTGCTTTGCCTTCGCGTCCGGCTTTAAAGCGGATTGGCTTTCGCCATTCACTTAAATCCAAGGGTTTGGCAACGGCTTGCGCCTGCTTCACCCTCGCGTCCGGTTCGAGCAGAACGGCTTTCACCATCCGCTCACCCGGCCGGCGGCGGTATATTCTCTGTGGCACTTTCCGTAAAGTGGCCTTGAAGCCACCCTCCCGGACGTTATCCGGCACACTGCTCTGTGGAGTTCGGACTTTCCTCTCTCTGGGACGTGCAGCCCGGGAAACCCGGCGTCCACAACCCAGACAGCGACCATCCGGTCCGACATCAACTACTCATATTATAAGATGAATTCGGGCAGCGCGGACTTATCCCCACTACGGCAGCAGCCCGACAGAAAAGATCTATTTATTAAGGACTTAAGGAGCCTGATTCGATGAGGCGTCATATTTGGAAGCTTGCGCTGATGTGTGCCGTGGTTTCCACGGCGGCTTTTGCGTTCTATGCCAGGCACAATCCCACCCAAGCCGAGCAGAAGGCCATCACCAGATACGCTGTCACCATGAACAAGGTGCTCGACCAGTTTCGCAGCCCTGACTGGGACGAAAAAGTGGACGCCACGATTGAGCATCCTACGGTGGGGACTTATGGCGATCGTCCCATGGATATTGACGAATTGCTCCAGCGCACCTATGAGGTCCGAAAGGGCTCAAAACGATATCAGATCGCTCGTTCTGCCTCGGCTGCAGAAAGTGGCGGCAGAGAAGGATGTGACGAAAAAGCAGCTTGAGTCGGCACAAATTGAAGACCTGCTGCATCTCCAGGTGCAGGTCCATTTCAACATGCTTGTGGTGCCACTCATCACCGGTCCCAATCCCAAAGTTGATCCCAAGGTTCCAGGCGCGGTCTTTGTGCATAAGGACCGCAACAATCCTTTTAGTCACGGCGTTGCTTATGTTCTGTTTTTCAGCCGAGGCAAACCCGGCCGCTGGGAAGAGGTGAATGATGTCTATCACAATTTCTTTGTTCATAAACCCGATACCCCGTTCATTGAGAATATCGAGGTCCGGATCTATGGCTCAGAAGACCGCATCAAGGAATTACTGCAAAAAGTCGACTGGACACAGGTAAACAGCGCCATGACGATGTAAGGTTGATCCGGGGCCTGCAGCCGTCAATATTTTTGCCCGCGAATCGCCGTTGTCTGCATCTAACTTTGAACTGTAAAGTAATATTAAGACTCCAAAGATAGCCAGAGTAGAATGAAGGCAGATCGACGGACGCGATGTTGAACTTTGTACCAGGATTAATAGCGGCTGGGCTGGCAGTTTGCGGCATGGGCTTTTATCTGCTCTGCCTCTGGAGCGCCCGCAACTTTCAGCGGACCGCCCGTGTGAGCGCCCCTGGCGTTACTCCGCCGGTGAGTATCCTTAAGCCGTTGCGCGGTGTTGATCCGCAGATGTACAAGAGTTTTCGCAGCCACTGCGTCCAGGACTATCCCGAATATGAAATCATCTTCGGCGTTAGTGAGCCGGATGATCCTGCTGTCGAAAGCGTGCAGCAGTTAATCAGGGAATTTCCTGGCTGCAAAATCCGTTTGCTGGTTTGCCCTGAAGTGCTAGGCAACAATCGCAAGACCAGCAACCTGGTACAGATGCTGGCGTTCGCGCAATATGACCACATCCTTATCAATGACAGCGACATTCTTGTTACCCCTGACTACCTTCGCCGCATCATGGCTCCGTTTGCCCGGCCCAAGGTTGGCATGGTCACTTGCCCCTATCGCGGCATTGCCGCTGGCACGCTGGGCTCAAAGCTGGAATCCATCGGCATCAGCACTGACTTTATCGCCGGAGTGCTGACGGCGCGGCAGATTGAAGGCGGGATCCACTTCGCGCTTGGTTCCACGCTGGCCATGTCGCGTGGCGCGCTCGATGCCATCGGCGGCCTGCGCCCGCTGGTTGATTATCTGGCCGACGATTTTGAACTGGGTTTTCGCATTGCCAATGCTGGTTATGAGGTGGTGCTGGCCGATATTGTCGTGGAAACCAACCTGCCAGCGTATAGCTTCCGCGGATTCTTTGAGCACCAAATGCGCTGGGCTCGCAGCACCCGCGATTCTCGGCGTCTCGGTTACGTCGGGCTGCTTCTGACCTTCGGCCTTCCATGGGCGATTTTCGCTGTGTTGCTGGCGCCGCTTAACTGGTGGTCATGGGCGACGCTCGCCGCTGCGGCCGCTCTGCGTGCCGCTGTGGCGATCAAAGTTGGCGTTGGAGTGGTGCATGACCGCGCTGTCTGGCGTCACCTGTGGCTGGTGCCGTTGCGCGATCTGGTTGCGTTCGGGGTCTGGTTCGCCAGTTTTGCGGACCATACGGTTCACTGGCGCGGCGAAGTATTCGTTCTTAAAGATGGCAAAATTCGTCCGCTGCATCCGCGCGAGCCGGAACTCGTCAGCGCCTCAAAGCCTGATCGGGACAAGGTTTCGGTTCATTCGTAAGCACCAGCTTGCCGCCCCATTTCGCCAGCTGGCAAAATCCTGAGTCCTTCACGTAGCCGGGCACGCTATCTTCTTCAGTCCAAAGAAATATGTGCTTTTCACTGCGCCAGAGCTTTTCAAATGCCAAATCGTCATCAAAAATCTGCGGCGCGTCCGGGAAAGTCGAGCCGTACCAGATGTTATTGTGACGCCCGTTCAAAAGGCGCATTTGATGTCGCGTGTAAAAGTTCACGCTGGACGCGGCTTCGTAATCGCCGTTGGCTTCAATCACGTCTCCCGGTTTCCAATTGTCCTCGATGGCATCGGCCAGTGTCTTAGAAGTGAGAACGGGCGAAAAGATTATCAGTCCGCGATGTGCTGCCCCCAGCAACACCACCATCATCGCCGCCAACGTCATGTTTGCCGCGAACGTGTGATTCGCGCGGCGCAACAGCCAGTTCAGCAGCGTGCCCAGCGCAAAGGCAAAGCCTGTAATCAGCAGTGGGGCTTTGAATGCGCCCATGGCCTGAGGCGTGAGGTCAAGAAAATGCCCGAAAGAAAGGGCATAGTCCTGTGGGTTCTTTTTGAGCAGTTCGGCAATGTCATAGTTCACGGGCGGTGTTTTGGATTGCACCGCCAGCACCACGCATGCGACGCACGCGAGCACACCAATCAGCAACAAGACCATCGATGAAACTCTGCCGCTGCGCCGCTCTCGACTCTCCAGCGGGGAAGCAGATTCCCGCGCCAGCCATCCGCCCAGCAGCAGCGCCACGCCCGGTAGCGCTGGAATCACGTAATATTCCTGCCGGCTGGAAAAGCTGAAGAACAACATAATCACCAGCGCCCACATTGCAAACAGCAGAGTCGCGCGGTCCTTCTCTGAAAGCCCAGACCGCCACAGCTTGATGCGTCGGGGAACAGTCCCTAGCGCTTGAACGATGAAGGCCGTCCACGGTATCAGCCAAAGCAGATTCAATCCCCAGAAGAGCCATATCGGTACCGTGTCATAGTCGGCGGGATAGCGCTTTTTTAAGAAGCGCAGGAAATGTTCATTCACAAAGTAGAACCAGAAAAATCCTTTGGTCTGTCCCTGTGCCGGATTGCGAAATCCTGCCAGCAGATGCCATGGCGCAGCGATCACCAGGAATACTAGAAAACTTGAGACCAGCCGCAGCCTCAGCAGGTGCCTCAGATTTCCCGTGATCATCAAAAAGAGAAAAATAGCGCCAATGGGAAAGACCAGCCCAATCAATCCCTTGGTCAGGACGTTGAGCGCCATCGTCGCGGCGATGCCCCAGCATAGCCATGCTGATGGCTTTTCTCCCGCGTCCGCCTGCTCCAGCGTTGTCAGAAAAAAATCGAACCCGAGTGCCAGCCACAATCCCACCAGCATGTCCGGAATCAAGATGCGCGTGAAGATAAACGGCCCAAACCCTGTCGCCAGCGCCAGCGCCGCATAAAGGCCGCCTTCGGCGCCATAGAATCTGCGCCCAATCCGATAGACCACCAGCAACAGCGCCAGCACACCCAGGGCAATCGGCAATCGCGCCGACCAGTCATGCACTCCAAAAATCTTGAAACTCGCGGCCACGCACCAGTACATCAGCGGTGCCTTCTCTAGGTAGCGAAAGCCATCATTGATTTTCAGCGTGACCCAATCATTGTGCTCAATCATCTCGCGCGCCGCTTCGGCATGGACTGTGTCCGCGTCGTCCATCAGGGGTGGTTGAAAAAGGCTGCCGAGATAGATCACAGCCCAGATCAGCACAATCAAAAAAATAAAGGCCTTTTGCCGCCGGCCTGAAGAAGGAATAGTAGGCAGGCTGGATGAAGACTGGGTGAGGATCTGGGTTTGCATGAAGCGTTTATTATATTCGGCGCCCTTTTTGACCGGTTCGTACAGCTCAATGAAGACTTGATGATCTGCGCTTTAGAGGTTGTTTTGTTGCAGTGTTTGTATCTGCGCGTCCCAAAACGAACGCTGTAACGAATTGCCGAATCACTACACTAACAAGCTGCAGGGTGTTGTCCTGCAACTGGCTTTTTCTGGTGTCGCACTGCATGTGCCACCACTGATTTGGGCGGACCACCCGCAAGATGCAGGCAGAAGTGTCTGTGCCGCAAGAGCGAGAATCCTGAAAGGGCAAATCACATGTCGCAAAAGTATTGTTATCAAATCGGAGAGTGGGTTGACGACAATGTGTCGCAACAGGTTGAGCAATGCGTGGAGCAGGACTGTGACTGGTGGTGCGCCTGTTGCAACAAATGGCTCTGTGGCCTTGTCTGGATCATCGTGACTGTGGCGAAGTGGGTAGTAACGACCGTATGTGAAATTCTGGGTGATGTTGTGGGTCTTGTTGTCTCAATCGTGAAAGGTCTTTGGGACATCGTCGTGGGGATTTTCACCTGGAACTGGTCTCGTGTCTGGGATGGCTTTATGGAGATCGTGGGTGGAATCGGCGGCTTGTTAGGGGACGTCATCCGCGCCCTTACATTTTGTGGTCTCATCGGGGCCTTTCGCGACTCCATCAACAAGTGGCGGCTCCGCGGTTATGTGAGAGATCTCATCGACAAGAGTGAGCGCTTCAGCGACCAAGATCGCCAGCAGATCAAAGATGCGTTGCAAATTGATGGGAGCGGATTCGGTTTGCGCCTGGTGGTGCAGAGTTATCGCGGTTATGTTCGATCTGACTACATTAAGCCTGGAGATACCACTCCCGCATTGGTCCTTTGGAATAATGATGCAAATCCTGACGCCAGAGTGGACCTGAAGATACTGGCCGGCTTTAAGTGGAACCATTTCTTTGAGAGAGGCCGCCCCGATGTCCGCGGAGATAACGGCGACATTTCAGAATCCGATATCGATGCTTACCTGGCTAACCCCGGCAGCAAAAGTTTTTCGATTTATGCCATGAGCGATTCGGTGCAGCTCGACAAGATACACGCGGTCCAGATTAAGGGAGACACCATCGGCCTGAAGCTTGAGATTGATCTGCACGATGTGCAATTTACCGAACCGACGCAAGTGCGCGCCATTCCAAGCGGTGGTGGAGTAGCTGCCAACCTGGCGGCCCCGCCCTTCAACCGGGCCACAGGAACCAGTAACCCTCAGGCGGTCGACGAGTTGTGCACGCCTATTGTGGTGGGAACGTTTCTTTTTCAGGACAATGGTTATGTGGGCTACTCCGCTCACCTGCGCGATTGCACGTGCCTGGATGGGAGCGATTTTCCTCCTGATGGCGGAACCGGCGCCGAATATCGAGATCGACTGCCGGATTGGGCATTTACTTATGTTCCGATTCACGAGCTTGGTCACACCTTTGGCCTCTGCCATGTGGATGGGCTGGACCGCATTATGGTGAGTACCAGGGACCATAGCTGGTGGAGCCTGGGGCTGCTGCCGGAATACATCTGCTTCAGCGGGGAACCCCAGTTTGTGTACGATGAAGCAAAGAAAGTATGGGACTACATTATTGCAAACTTTGCCGTGGATTGCCTTGCCCACCGGACATCGATTGGTTGAGTGTTGACGATGATTGACGATTCAGCGGTGCAAGGATATTTACGATCTCTGCAAACCCAGGAGGCAATCGCCTGGAAGCAGCGGCTGGAACGCCATCGGACAGACTGTGGGTGCCGAGTTGGCCTGATCGTGATGCTGGCTATCACGGCAGTGTGGATGGTTTATCCGATTTTGGGATCGGCAGGGCGATTCGGGCAGCGCAGCATCGCAACTGGATTGGTTGTGATGTTTGTTAGCGGACTTACGGGCAAACTGATAGGACTTGCCCTGGCACGAGTGCGCTTCCTCTTAACGGTCCGCAACCTACGGCAACGGAGTTATGCCAACGGGCCGATATAAAACCTTTGAACTGTCTCCTCCTTCTTACTTATTCTTAAGCCCGAACCACAAATGCGGCGTTGGTCTAAGATTGGGTGATCCCACATCGTCGGTGATGATATCTAGAGCTGACATTTGCGCGAATTTTTGTGGAGGTTGAGGAGTGATTGAGAGAGGAATCGGCAGGAATGAATAATTCGGATTTTCCCCGCTCCAGCGCGGACGCTCTCGCCGCCGAGTTACGCGCCTCCATCACCGGCGAAGTCCGCTTTGACGACGGCACCCGCGCCCTCTATGCCGTCGACGGATCGAACTACCGTCAGGTGCCCATTGGCATCGTCATTCCTAAAACAATCGACGAAGTAATCCAGACGGTGGCGCTCGCCCGTAAACATGGCGCTCCGTTGCTGCCGCGTGGCGGCGGCACCAGCCTCAGCGGACAGTCCTGCAATGTCGCCGTGATCGTTGATTTTTCCAAGTACCTGAACCAGATTATTGAGATCAATCCCCGCGAGAAATATGCCTGGGTACAGCCCGGCTGCGTTCTGGATAAGCTGCGCAACCGCGCCAACGAATTCAATCTCACCTTCGGCCCTGATCCTTCCACGCATGAATACTGCAACCTGGGCGGAATGATCGGCAACAATTCCTGCGGCGTACATTCCATCATGGCCGGCCGCACTGTTGATAACGTTCTGGAACTCGACATCCTTACCTATGATGGCGAGCGCATGCGCGTTGGCCCCACGTCCGACGCGGAGTTCGAGCAAATCGTTCGCGCCGGCGGGCGCCGTGGCGAAATTTACTCGCGCCTGCGCTCGTTACGCGATCAATACGCCGATCACATCCGCAGCCGCTATCCCAACATCCCGCGCCGCGTCTCCGGCTATAGCCTCGATGAACTTCTTCCCCAGCGCGGCTTCAACGTAGCCAAGTCTCTCGTCGGCGCTGAAGGCACGTGCGTAATCACGCTGGCCGCCAAGGTCCGGCTGGTGGACTGGCCCAAAAAACGCACGACCGTGGTACTTGGCTATAAAGACGTTTACGCCGCTGCAGATAACGTGCCGGAAGTCTGCAAGTCGAAGCCGATCGGCTTGGAAGGCATGGATGATGTTCTGATTTCCAACATGAAGAAAAAGAACCTTCATCCAAAAAGCATTGCCATGCTGCCTGAAGGGAAAGGCTGGCTGCTGTGCGAGTTCGGCGGCGAGACCAAGGAAGAATCGAACGCCAAAGCGCGCGCCTTGATGGAACATCTGAGCCACCAACCCGATCCGCCCAACATGAAGCTCTTTATCGACGAGCAGGAGACTCTTCTGGTGTGGAAGGCCCGTGAGTCGGGGCTGGGCGCTACCTCTCAGGTGCCGGGCGAGCCAGAAGCGTGGGAAGGCTGGGAGGATGCGGCGGTCTCGCCGGAAAAACTTGGGCGTTATCTGCGCGCTCTGCACCGCCTGCTGGCAAAATTCGGCTACCACTGCGCGCTCTACGGGCACTTCGGCGATGCCTGCGTTCACATGCGCATCGACTTTGATCTGGTCACAGAGAAGGGCATTAAGGATTTCCGCGCTTTTGTGGAAGAAGCTGCCGACATGGTCGTAGCAATGGGCGGCTCGCTGTCCGGCGAGCACGGTGACGGACAGGCCCGAGGCGAGCTTCTGGTCAGAATGTTCGGCCCGGAACTGATGGAGGCGTTTCGCGAGTTCAAGCGCATATGGGACCCCGGCTGGAAGATGAATCCGGGCAAAAAAATTGACGCCAATCCGCTCGACCAGAATCTGCGCCTCGGCGTCACCTACCGGCCTGCTCCCGTCAAAACCTATTTTTCTTTCCCGGAAGACCACGGGCATTTTCCTGAGACTACGCTGCGTTGCGTTGGCGTAAGCAAGTGCCGCAAAGAGGATGGCGGCGCCATGTGTCCCAGTTACATGGCCACGCGCGAGGAGAAGCATTCCACCCGTGGCCGCGCGCGCCTGCTCTTTGAAATGTTGCGCGGTGAAACTCTCAAAAACGGCTGGAAGAATGAATACCTGAAAGACGCGCTGGACCTGTGTCTTGCCTGCAAGGCCTGCAAGAGCGAGTGTCCGATCAATGTGGACATGGCCACCTACAAAGCTGAGTTCCTGGCCCACTACTATGAAGATCGTGCTCGTCCACGCGCCGCTTACTCCATGGGCTTGATCCAGCGCTGGGCCGGCATGGCTCGGATCGCTCCTTGGCTGGTAAATTTTCTCGGTCGCGCGCCCGGAACATCACAACTAATGAAATGGGCTGGCGGCATCTCACAGCAGCGCAACATGCCTGCATTTGCCGGGGAGACATTTACCGCCTGGTTCCGCAAGCGCGAGACAAGAAATCAAAACCGCCCGCCCGTGATTCTGTGGCCTGATACGTTCAGCAACAACTTTCATCCAGCTATCGCCAAGGCAGCTGTTGAAGTCCTGGAGCACGCGGGCTATCAGGTAAAGATCCCGCAGCAAGCCCTGTGTTGCGGACGTCCTTTATATGACTTTGGCATGCTCGATCAGGCCAAAGCCACACTGGAACAAACACTGACGGCTTTGCGGAGTGATATCGAGGCTGGAACGCCCATCATCGGAATCGAACCCAGCTGCGTCTCGGTCTTTCGCGACGAGATGACGAACCTATTGGGCAAAAATCTTGAAGCCCAGAAGCTCAAAGGCCAGACCTATCTGCTCAGCGAATTTCTGATCAACCAGGCCGATTATCGTCCGCCCCAACTAAAACGCAAAGCCATCGTCCATGCGCATTGCCACCACAAATCAGTGCTCAAATTTGATTCTGAATCAGAATTGCTGAAGCGCACCGGCCTCGATTTCCATGTTCTCGATTCCGGCTGCTGCGGCATGGCCGGATCTTTTGGCTTTGAAGCCGACAAATATGATGTCTCAGTCAAGATCGGCGAGCGCGTCTTATTGCCCGCGGTGCGCGGTGCTGCGGCTGACACGCTCATCATCACTGACGGTTTCAGCTGCTACCAGCAGATTGAGAGTCTCACCGGACGCAAGGCCCTGCACATCACCGAAGTTTTGCAGATGGCTATTTCTGAATCTTCCACGCTCGACGCTGAGACAAAAGAAAACTCGCCGCAGATTTACGCAGATGTTCGCAGATAAGAAACCTGCCGCGAATTCACCCGAAAGGCTCGGAACCATTCTTAGTTTGATTCGTGTTCATTCGCGAAATTCGCGGCTAATTTTTTCATCTGCGTTCATCAGCGCAAATTTGCGGGCCGCCCTATGTTGGCTAAGTCCAACTTATGCCGGCTTTTCCACCTGGTTATAGCGCCGCGCTGCCCGCTTACCCAGTGCCGTAAGAGGTGATCGCGTCACAGCCGACTGGCTTTCATGCCCGGCCTTCTTTTCCGTGGTTCCAGCAGCGTCCGGCAAGAGTCGATTCACGTGGGCCAGCACTTCTTGCGTCAGTCCCGGCGCAATGCCGTGAACTCCCGCCAGCAGTTTCGCCTGCCAGCTGATGATCAACTCTGTCCGATTCGCGCAGGTCGCATTCACAATCTTTTCCGCAGCTCGCTTTGCAGAGATTGAGGCCAGCGGATTGGTGCCGCTCACGGCGAACCAGCCAAACTCAGCCTCATGATTGCCTTTAAATTGTGCGTTCAGGTGGGATCCAGTGCGCATCAGTCCCGGAACAACCGTGAGTACGTGAATGCCGAACCGCTTTAGCTCCGAGTGCAGGCCTTCAGAAAAGCCGGTCACAGCGAACTTAGCGCAACCATAAGGAATCAGGTGAGGAACGCTGACCTTCCCTCCGATGGAAGAAATGTTCACGATCCTGCCCTTTCCGCGCGCAAGCATCTGCGGCAGCACGGCCAGCGTGGGATGTACCGTCCCCCAGAACATCACGTCCATCGCTTCCTGAAAGTCTTTCAACTCTTGTGAAAGTATCGGCCCCACGGAGATTACGCCGGCGTTGTTGACCAGCACATCAATCTTTCCCATATGCCGGCTTACGGAACTAATCAGATTGTCCACTTCCTCCGGCTTGCTCACGTCACATGGAACTGCGCAGACAACAGCGCCCAGGTCTTCCAGTTGCTGCCGGGCGCGCGCCAACTCCTGCTCATCGCGGGCGCAGATGGCGATCTTCGCTCCAAATTGGGCGAACTCTTCCGCCAGCGCCAGACCAAGGCCGCGTGATCCTCCGGTGATCAGCACTGTCTGTCCACGCAACTCGCGCAGGCGATGCCCGCGGAACATCCTCAGTCCGTGCTTCGCCGCCAGTACTGCGCCTACACCCGCTGCAGCGCCAGCCACCAGAGTACCTGCGGCCGCGCCGCCAATGATGAGCTTCGTCCGTTTTTTCATCGTGTCCTATCCAGGCTTTCAGCTTGCGATTTCAAATTCTCTTTCCGGCGCGAGCGCGGGAACGCTGATCCGAAGTTTCTCTCCCAGGGCAAGAAAACGCTCCTGCCACTGCCGCGAGGCCGGATCATCCCTGCGGGCAATCTCGGGAAAAACTTTTTCCAGAATGGAGTAGTAAATGTTCTGTGCGTGCCAGCAGTCCACGGAAAACGGCATCATGGGATAAAGGCTGGTCAGCACATTGGCGCGTTCCAGCGTTTCACTGTCCTGCGGGTTTCGCTGCAGTCGCCGCAGTACCCGGGTAAGACTGTTGCCGGCCGCATAGCGGAATCCGGCTTCATCCACCTTCACGCCTTCGCGCTTCACCATTTCCATGAGCATGGCAATCCGGACAAAATCCACTGGATCGGTTTCAAGGGTGTGTTTAAGGTCACTGTTGAGGACAAATTCAGCGGTAAACCGCAAAACGTCCGGCACCGGCTGGCCCATTTCCTTAAGGAAGCGCAGGAGCGAGCCGTGCTTTTCATAAATCATGTGGTAGCTGGTTTCCGCATCCTGCAGCGTGCGGGAAAGAACAATGTCCAGGATCCTCTTTTGTTCATCCTTAAACAGGGCTTTAAATGAATACGGCATTCCATCAAAGTGATCGTCCAGAAGGCGCAACAGTTCGCCAAAGTCGCCGCTGGAAAAGGCGGCCATACTCTCAGCCACCAGCATCTCGTAGTCTTCACCCTCTTTGAGTTCACGCACGCCGGCGTGCAGCACCTGATCGCCCAGGTAAACAGCGGCAAAGCCAAGCTCGGCTGATTCGCGCGTGACTCGCGAGGTCACGCGGGAGCGTCCCAGCGCCAGCCTGGCGCTGCCAGCTTCGGCATGGCGATAATCCAGTCCCTTTACCGAATAGCAGTACTGCGGGACGATGTGATCTCCGTCAAACATTGAGCTGATGGCAAAATGCGCGCCCACTTTGCGCAGATCCACGAATGCCGGGGCCACCCAGCGGTTGTAGATGGAAGCTCCGTCACCCAACTCAGGAAGATTGCTTTTGGCCAGGGCCAGCCGCCGCAGAAATTCCGGCTCGGCATCCACGTTGCCGGTTTCACGCGCCAGCTGAATCACACGGCCCGCATATTGCAGCACCTGCATGGTTTCAATGCCGCTCAGCTCGTCAAAGAACCAGCCGCAGCTGGTGTACATGAGCATTGCATGGCGCTGCATTTCCAGAAGCTTAAGGGCCTCCACGGTTTCCGCGGGCTTTAGTTGCTGGCGGGAGTGCTTTTCAAAAAACAGCCAAAGAGAATCAGGAGAACGGTCAAGCACCACATCTATATAGTCATTGCGCGCCGCCCAGGGATCGTGCAGCAGTTCGCCTGCCTTGGTCTCAAACAAGTCGGCTACGCAGTCGCGCAGGTAGTCCAGCGCGGAACGCAACGGCCCGCGCCATTGCTGGTTCCATCCGGCCCGGCCGGAATTGCAGCCGCAATCGCTGCGCCAGCGCTCCACGCCGTGAGCACAACTCCAGGACGTGTCTTCGATGATCTGCACTTCGTGCGTCGGCGGGAATTTCTCCAGGAACTCGCCGTAATTCGTAAGCCGCATGGAAGGATCGGCTTCAATTCGATCCAGCGCATACGCCAGCGCCATATCCCCATGCCGATGGTGATGACCATACGTTTCGCCGTCGGTGGCGATGTGCATCAACTGCGGCCAGTCGCGACGGTCAGAGAAGCCGCTCTTCAGCCGGTTCGCAAACTCCTCTCCACTATTCAGGAGCTGTTCAAAGGCCACAGCGCGGGAAATTGGGCCGTCATAAAAGAAAAGGTTGATCTTCCTGCCCGACGGAAGTTTTGCCAGGTAAGCGCGCGTGGGATCAATACGTGCGCCGCTTACGTCTTTCCAGTTGCGTCCGCCAATCTTGCGGACCCTGCCCGCCTGATGCGGCGCCAGGATGGTAAATTCAATGCCCTGCTCGGCCAGATTCTCCAGAGTTTCCACATCAACGGCGGCTTCCGGCAGCCACATGCCTTCCGGCGTCCGTCCAAAACGGTGCTCAAAATCGCGGATACCCCAGATTGTCTGAGTAGTTTTGTCGCGCGAGTTGGCCAGCGGCAGGATGATGTGGTTGTAAGCTTGCGCCTGCGCCGAGCCGTGCCCGGAAAATCTTTTCTGGCTTTCCTGGTCTGATTCAAGAATCGATTCGTACGCCTCGGGGGAGTTGTCTTCCATCCAGGAGAGCAATGTGGGGCCAAAGTTGGAGCTAATGCGGGAGTAATTATTCACGATCTGCCGAATGAACCCGCCATTATCAAGAATGCGGGAAGCGCCATTGGGCGCGTAGCACTCCGCCGTGATCCGCTCATTCCAGTCATGATAAGGGTAGGCGGATTCCTGGCGTTCGACCGCCTCCAGCCATGGATTTTCCCGTGGTGGCTGGTAAAAGTGTGCGTGAATACAGATACAACGTTCCGTCATTAAGGCCGGCCATGCCCCACTAAGAGGAAGCAGATCACTCGGGAACTTGGATGTGAATCGTCGTCCGGATGGTGCCTAGGCCCCTATAAATTGGCAGCAAGGCATCCATTAAGCGTCGATCGGCCAGATTTTTGATATTGCCCAAGAAAGCTATGTCTCTACCCAACGTGAGTACCTTCTTGTAGTCTCCAGCAGCTCTCTCTGCCTCCTTACGGCACATGACGTGATCACCTCCACCGCAGGACAAGTCGGCCTGGCAGGATTTCCATCAAGAACTTGTTCCCTGGTTTTTGCCACTATGCGCTTTGCCAGCTGATCAAATGACTCCACCATGTGGGAGCCGCTTTTTGCTTCCGGCAAAAAAAGAATGGGTACCCAGTGTCGCGAATGGTTCACCAGCAACACAAATACTTTGTGGTCTGCACATGAAGCGAAAGAAAAATTTACGATGATAGTCGTAGCTGTGAGCCGCCTTTGAGACGTATAAAGATTTTTTTTGCTTTTGTCGGGTGAAGGGTAGCTGAAACGCGCAACTCTTGTTTATAATCATCCGTTTTCATCAGTGATCTTGATCACAGATGAATTCTGGAGACGGCCGGATCGCGTGGAGTGAAGCAGCGCGACCGGTTTCACGGGCAAAATTTTATTCAATGGCACAGATCTTTCACCGCAGTGCGAATACTCTGGCTCGCGCCAGCATACTCGGCGTCGTACTTCTGCTTTCGGCAGTAGGCGCGGCGCTCATGAAGTTCCAGCGCTCACCTTATGTGACCACGCAGCACATCGCGCCGGAACAACCGGTCCCGTTCAGTCATCAGCATCATGCCGCGGGCCTGGGGTTGGATTGCCGTTATTGCCACACCTCGGTTGAAGATTCAAGCTTTGCCGGAATTCCTCCCACCAAGACCTGCATGAACTGCCATGCGCAGATCTGGACGAACGCTCCCATGCTGGCGCCCGTACGCTATAGCTTTTCCAGCGGTCAGTCACTGCAATGGACGCGCGTGCACGATTTGCCGGATTTTGTGTACTTCAATCACAGCATTCACGTGAACAAAGGCGTGGGCTGTTACAGCTGCCACGGCCAGGTGGACGAGATGCCGCTGATGTATGAGGAAAACACGCTGCAGATGGAGTGGTGCCTGAACTGCCATCGCGAGCCGGAGAAGTTTCTGCGTCCCAAAAACCAGGTATTCAACATGCAGTACCAGCAGCCGAGCAGCGAGCACGCGGTTGAAATTGACGGAAAATCCTATACCAGCCAGTTTGAGCTGGGTAAAGCTTTGCGGGAAAAATATCACCTGCGCACGGAGCAGGACATAACCAGTTGCTCCACCTGCCACCGATAGGGTGGAAACAAATGGATGCGAATGTCTAATAAGAGCGATTTAAATCCCAACCTGATTTCCGCCAGCGAGATCAAGCCGGCCAGCATGGAGCTGGAAACCGTGCGCAAAAAGCTGGCCGAAGCCAATGGCCCAAAGTACTGGCGTACTTTGGAGGAGCTTGCAGACCAGAAGGCCTTCGGCGAACTGCTGGAGCGTGAATTCCCCCGCCAGGCTTCAGAGTGGGTCGATCCTGTTTCGCGGCGCGGCTTCCTGAAGCTGGCCGGAGCGTCCATGGCGCTGGCCGGATTGGCCGGTTGCACGCGGCAGCCGCTGGAGCAGATCCTGCCTTATGTCCGCCAGCCGGAGCAGCTGGTTCCCGGCAAACCGATTTTCTATGCCACGGCCATGCCGTTTCATGGCCACGCGCTGCCATTGCTGGTAGAGACGCACGAATTTCGCCCGACCAAAGTTGAAGGCAATCCGCTGCACGCGGCCAGCATGGGCGCCACCGATCTGTTTGCGCAGGCCTCGATCCTGAATCTTTACGATCCTGACCGCTCCACCACGCTGACTTACATGGGCGAGCTACGCTCATGGGGCGACTTTGCCATGGCCGTCAACAGCAAAATCAATGATAAGGACGGTCTCAAGGCAAAGCAGGGCGCAGGATTGCGCTTCCTTACCGGAGCCATCAGTTCGCCCACGTTTGGCTGGCAGATGAAAGCCGTGCAGCAGGCCTTTCCGCAAGCGAAGTGGCATCGCTGGGACCCGATCAATCGCGACAACATGCGGGCCGGTTCCAGGCTGGCTTTCGGCGGATATTACGATCCGATTTACAAGTTTGAGAATGCCGCCGTGGTCCTCTCGCTTGACGCAGACTTCCTTTCCGGCGCGTGGTTCCCCGGCTTTGTCCGCTATGCCCGCGATTTCATGCGCGGCCGCAAGCTTGAAAATGGCGACCATATGAACCGGCTGTATGTGGCGGAGAGTGCGCCTTCCACAACAGGCGCGAAGGCTGACCATCGGCTGGTTCTGCGGCCGTCAGAGGTTGAAAACGTGGCCCGCGCCCTGGCGGCAAAAGTCGGTGTGGGCGGAGCGGCGGGTAATCTCACTCCTGAGCAGCAAAAGTTTGTCGATGCTGTCGCTGCCGATCTGAGCGAGCACAAAGGCAAATGCCTGGTTGTTCCGGGAGAATTCCAGTCGCCCGCGGTCTATGCGCTGGCGCAAGCCATCAACGGCGCGCTGGGAAATGTCGGCCAGACTGTCAGCTACATCGATCCGGTGGAAGTCGACGCAGTGGAGCACGGGCAATCAATCAAAGAGCTAATTGCTGACATGAATGCCGGCAAAGTCGATACGCTGGTAATTATCGGCGGAAACCCCGCGTATAACGCACCGGTTGACCTGGACTTTGCCAGCGCGGTGGAGAAGGTCAAGCTGCGCATCCAGTTTTCCAGCTATAAGAATGAGACCACGGATTACATGCATTGGCATGTGCCGGGTACGCACTATCTTGAAGCTTGGAGCGACGCCCGCTCCTATGACGGTACTGCAATCGTCATTCAGCCCATGATCATGCCGCTTTACGATGGCAAGAGTGAGCACGAAGTGCTTGCGATGTTCACTGATCAGCCCGGAACGTCCTCGCACGATCTGGTCCAGACGTACTGGAAATCGCAGCACCCCACGAGCGACTTTGAGACTTTCTGGCGCACTTCGGTCCATGATGGTTTTGTCGCCAACACGATCTCGGCTCCTAAGCAAATTAGCGGGAAAGCCGGATCTCTCCCGGCTCCGGCCGCTCCTGCTGATGGCGTTGAAGTCTCGTTCCGTCCCGATCCCACGATTTACGACGGCAGCTTTATCAATAACGCGTGGCTGCAAGAGACCCCCAAACCGCTAAGCCGCAACACCTGGGACAACGTAGCCATGATTAGCCCGGCCATGGCGCAGGCGTGGAAACTGGACCGGCTTGAAGACCAGAATGACCATCAGTCGGACGCGCAACGGATTCTTGAGATTGTTTTCCCCGATGGCCGCAAAGTAGAAGCTCCTTACTGGCCCCAGCCGGGCCATCCCGATAATACAGTCACGCTTTTCCTCGGCTATGGCCAGACGAAGACCGGCCGCGTAGGAACCGGAGCAGGTTACAACGCTTATAAGGTACGGCCCAGCGGCTCGCAGTACATCGCCAGCGGCGTAAAGATCAACGTCACCAATCGGTACTGGGATATCGCCGTCACGCAGGGCCACTTCAGCATGGATGGCCGTGAACCGGTCAAAGTGGCGACGCTGGAAGAATTCATCAAGAACAAGAACTTCGCCCATGAACATCCTGAAGAAGAGCCGAAAGACAACGGCGATAAGCAGGAATCGCTCTATTCCAATTTCAAGACCCAGGAAGGTTTTTACCAGAAGTATGCCTGGGGCATGTCGATCGATCTGAACTCATGTGTCGGCTGCCAGGCTTGTGCTGTGGCCTGCCAGGCGGAGAACAACATCTCCGTCGTCGGCAAAGAACAAGTGCAGCGCGGCCGCGAGATGCAGTGGATTCGCATTGATTCTTACTATGAAGGCGATCCGGCAAATCCCAGCGTCTACTTCCAGCCGGTGCCATGCATGCAGTGTGAGAACGCACCATGCGAGCCGGTTTGCCCGGTGGGCGCAACCACGCATTCCACGGAAGGACTGAATGACATGGTCTATAACCGCTGCGTGGGCACGCGGTATTGCTCCAATAACTGTCCTTATAAAGTCCGGCGTTTCAACTTCTTCCTGTTTGCCGACTATGATACGCCGAGCCTGAAGCTAGGCCGCAACCCTGATGTAACGGTTCGCAGCCGCGGCGTGATGGAAAAATGTACGTACTGCGTACAGCGCATTACGCAGGCCCGCATCGCGTCGGAAAAAGAAGATCGCGACGTCAGGGACGGCGAAATCAAGACCGCCTGCCAGCAGGTTTGTCCCACCGGAAGCAATCACCTTCGGCGATATCAATAATAAGAACAGCGCCGTGGCGAAATTGAAGAGCGGTCCGCGCCGGTATGACCTGCTGGCGGAATTGAATACACGCCCGCGCACCACGTATGTGGCGGCGGTGCGAAACCCCAACCCTAAACTAGCGTCTGGCACGGAGAAAGCATAAGAGATGGCTGCACCAGACATACTGCCGCCTAAAGGTGTAAGGCCGCCGATCATCGGCCCTGGCCAGACCTTCGGCACCATAACGGACCGCATTGCCGGTATCGTGCTCACCAAGCACACCCCGATCTTCTGGGTAATGGTTGTTGCGATTGCAGCGGCGCTGTTTGGCATGTTGCAAACGGCGGTTGGCTACCTTTTGGTCAGGGGCACCGGCATCTGGGGCATCACGATTCCCATCGGGTGGGGCTTTGCCATCGTGAACTTTGTGTGGTGGATCGGTATCGGCCACGCCGGCACGCTGATCTCCGCCATTCTCTTGTTGTTCAAGCAGACCTGGCGTACGTCGATCAACCGGTTTGCCGAGGCCATGACAATTTTTGCCGTCATGCAGGCCGGACTTTTCCCGCTGATTCACACCGGGCGTCCGTGGCTGGCGGCCTACTGGCTGTTCCCGATTCCCAACACCATGGGCGTCTGGCCGCAGTTTCGCAGCCCGCTCATCTGGGACGTTTTCGCCGTCTCAACCTATTTCACGGCATCGTTCCTGTTCTGGGGTATCGGTCTCATTCCCGACTTCGCTACATTGCGCGACTCAGCCAAGACGCTGGTTGTCCGGCGCATCTATGGCATGTTGGCGATGGGCTGGCGCGGATCTGCCAAACATTGGAACCGCTACGAGACGGCTTACATGCTTCTGGCCGGCCTCTGTACCCCGCTGGTGCTCTCAGTCCACAGCGTGGTGTCTCTGGATTTCGCGGTGTCAGTTGTACCTGGATGGCACACCACATTCTTCCCGCCGTACTTTGTGGCCGGCGCCATTTACTCCGGCTTCGCTATGGTTCTGATGTTGGCAATCCCGTTCCGCTATCTCTACGGCATGCAGGACTTCATCACTCTGCGGCATTTGCAAAACGCCGCCAAGGTCATGCTTGCCACCGGGATGATCGTAGCTTACGCCTACGGCCTGGAAATGTTCATGGGCTGGTACAGCCAGGATAAGTATGAGTTGGCGATGGTCAACAATCGCCTGCATGGCCCATACTCGCACTATTACTACATGCTGATCCTGTGCAACATTCTGATTCCGCAATCGCTCTGGTTGAACAAAGTCCGTTCCACGCCGTGGATTCTGTTCCTGGTCTCCATCGTGATAAATACCGGTATGTGGCTTGAGCGGTTCGTTATCGTGGTGATGAGCCTTCAGCGCGATTATATTCCCAGCTCGTGGGGCATGTACTGGTTCACCAAGTGGGACATGATGATTTTCGTGGGCACCATGGGGTTCTTTACCTTGCTCTTCTTTATCTTTATCCGGCTCATGCCGGCCATCTCCATCTTTGAAATGCGGACACTGATTCCGCAGGCGAAGGTGAAAGAATGACACCCGGAGCTATTTACGGACTGATGGCGGAATTTGAGACGCCCACGGAACTGGTGGAAGCGGCCAAAGGCGCTTACGCTGCCGGCTACCGCAAAATGGATACATATACTCCATACCCGCTGGAAGAAGCCGCAGAAGCCATCGGTGCGCACCACAATCGCGTTTCGCTGGTTGTGCTGGTTGGCGCTATGCTCGGGATGATTGGCGGATACTCGCTGGAATACTGGGTCTCCGCAGTGGCTTACCCGATCAATGTGGGCGGCAAGCCGTTTCACTCCTGGCCGGCATTTATACCCGTTACGTTTGAATGTGCGGTGTTGGGCGCGTGCCTGGCGGCTGTGTTTGGCATGCTGGCTCTCAACGGACTGCCGCAGCCGTATCATCCGGTGTTTAACGCGCCGAATTTTGTGCGCGCCAGCCGTGACCGCTTTTTTCTGTGCATTGAGTCGCAGGATCCCAGGTTTAGTCCGTCGGACACGCGAAAATTGCTGGAAAGCTTTAAACCCGAAGAAATTGTGGAGGTGCCGTATTAATCGTCCGGCACAAATCCGCGTGGTGTGGCTGTTGCTAGCTGTCGCAGGCATGGCCGTTCTTGCCGGTTGCCGGCAGGACATGCAGAACCAGCCCAAATTTATTCCGTTGCGTTCCAGTGAGTTCTACTCTGACCGCAGATCGGCGCGCTATCCCGTTCCCGGGCACCATTCCGCAACTGGAAGACAAGAGCGTGGACCGCGAGCAGCTTGATCCCAATAGCTATTTGCTGACCGGCAAACATGGCAATGTATATGGCAATGAGCTTCCCGCAGGCTCGGACCAAAAAGCAGTCGCTGCTGTGTTGGCGCGGGGCCAGGAGCGTTACAACATCTATTGCCAGCCCTGCCATTCGGAACTGGGCGATGGAAATGGCATGATCGTGCAGCGCGGCTACAAGCGTCCGCCGTCTTTCCATGTGCAGCGGCTCAGGAACGCGCCGCTTGGCTGGTTCTATGATGTCATCAGCAACGGATTTGGCGGCATGCCGGACTACGCAGCGCAGACCAAGCCCGCTGACCGCTGGGCCATCGCCGCATATATTCGCGCGCTGCAGTTAAGCCAGCATGCCTCTGATGCGGACGTGCCGCCGAGTGATCGCGACAAGTTGAATAAAGCAGAAGAAGATGGAATACGGATCCCGGATACGTCGGCCCCGCCCCCGGCAACACTGCCTGAGGGAGGTGTAAAGCGATGAGCCAGACTCTTGTCCGCGTTACACCCAAAGATTTTGCGCCTCCACCGATGATTGATCGGATGCGTTCACGCTCGCTTGTCGTCGGGGTGGTCTTCAGCGTTCTGGCTCTTGTGCTAACGCTGGGCCTGAGCCAGTGGGATTTATTCCTGCGTGCATGGCTGCACTCGTTCATGTTCTGGCTCGGACTTACCACCGGTTCTCTTGCCCTGCTGATGCTGCAATACACCAGTGGCGGCAACTGGGGCCGGCTGGGCCGCCGCATATGGGAAGCCGCAGCAGGCAACTGGTGGCTGATGTTCTTGTTCTGGCTTCCGATTGCCGTGGGCATGAAGCGGCTGTATGTCTGGGCCAATGTACCGCAGGATCCCGCGCAACTGGCTAAGTTCATGGCGCACTACGGCGCGGACAAGATCCACTACTACCTGAACACTCCGTTCTTTCTTGTTCGCGGGGTGATCTATTTTGCCGGCTGGGCGATCCTTTACATGCTTTTGAAGCGCTGGTCCATCCGCGAAGAAGAGGGGACTACTACTCCAGCGCAGTTCGTCTTCATCCAGAACCTAAGCGGCTTCGGCATCGTCTTTTACGCGGCTCAGCATCACGTTCGCCTCCATCGACTGGACGATGTCTCTTTATCCGGAATGGTGGTCAACTGTCTGGGGCATGCTTTTTATGGTCGGCCAGGTACTGACGACATTCTGCTTTACCATCTGGCTGTTTACGCGGCTTTCGGCCATTGAGCCGGTCTCGCGCATTTTCAAGATCGACTACCTGCATGATTTCGGCAAGCTGATGTTTGCCTTCGTCGTGCTGTGGGCCTATCTCTCATTTTCGCAGTGGCTGATTATCTGGTCCGGCAACATGCTTTCAGAAATCCGCTGGTACATTATGCGGCTGCAGAATGGCTGGCAATATTTTGGGACGATTCTGATCTTTGTCCACTTCGTATTCCCGTTTGCGTTGCTGCTCTCGCGTAACACCAAGCGCAGCCGGAATCGAATTGTGATGATCGCATTCCTGGTGATGTTCATGCGGCTGGTCGACTTGTTCTGGCTGACCGCACCTAACTTTTATCCCGGCACCGGCGCTGGTTTGTACAATTTCCACTTGCTGGATGCGGTCATGTACGTGATCTGTCCCATCGCCATGGGCGGAATCTGGCTGTTCTTCTTTTTTTTACGGCTGAGCAAGCGTTCGCTCATGCCGGTAAACGATCCAGGCTTTGTTGAGATGCTGGAAGCGAAACATGGATAAAGATAAATTTGAAACTCAATCCGGCGGCCACATCAAGGAAGGCCACGACGAGAGCGATGTCAGTGTCAGCGCCATCGTGTGGTCGGGCGTGATTTTGGCGGCGGGCGGTGTCATTGCCTTTGTTTTGATGATCGGCATGATCCACGGCCTGGAAGCATATGAGAAAAACCATGAAGCCAAGATGACGCCCATGGAGCGTGAGTTGCAGGAGGAACGCGATACGCCGAAAGAAGGCCTGGGCAAAGAGCCGCCAGTCAGCGAAGGCGAAATCAAGCCTGCGCCGGACTGGTACGGACGCGGCAAAATGGAAGACCATCTCAGCCGCACCATCAAGCCTCCTCGGCTGCAATATGACGACACGCATGACATGCAGCTCTTCCGTGGTTCAGAAGAGAGGTGGCTCAGCTCCACCGGCAAGTCGCCCGATGGCAGCATCCATATTCCCGTCAGCCGTGCCATGGAAATTCTGGCGCAGCGCGGGCTGCCGCAGGTGAGCGGGCCATTCCAGCCGGCCAATGTGGGAGCTCCCAGCGCTGCTTATCCCTCGGGGGCCGCAGATTCCGGTCAATCGACCCGCGCTCCCGCAGGAGGCGTAAAGAAGTGAAGTACGGCAGTACAATTCGGAATGTGCTCGCGGCCCTGGCATTGGCGGCTTGCGCATCGGTTTCAGTATGGTCCCAGGCCGCGCCCAAGCTTCAGCCCGGCGATTCTGTGCCGAATGTGAAGCCTTCCATCCTTGACCAGGTCGGGCTTGATCAGCGACTAAACCAGCAAGTCCCGCTTGATCTCGCTTTCAATGACGAAAGCGGCCAGGCAATCCAGTTGCAGCAATATTTTGGCCAAAAGCCGGTCCTTTTGATGCTGGTGTACTACCAATGCCCCATGTTGTGTACGCAGGTATTGAACGGGTTTACGGGCGCGATGAACGGCATTGTTCGCTTTAATATCGGCCGCGAATTCAATGTGGTGACCGTAAGTATTGACCCGCGCGACAAGCCGGAAGACGCTGCCACCGCGAAGAAGAGATATCTCCAGCGCTATCGTCGAACAGGCGCCGCAGAGGGCTGGCATTTCCTGACTGGCAAAAAAGATCAGATCGATGCGCTGGCGCAGGCCGTGGGTTTCCGCTACGCCTGGGACCCGGAGATTCAGCAGTATGCGCACGCCAGCGGAATCATGTTGCTGACGCCGCAGGGCCGTGTGGCTCAGTACTACTATGGAATCGAATACGCGCCGCGCGATATACAGCTCGGCTTGATAGAGGCGTCAAAGGGCAAGATCGGAAGCGTAGTGGACCAGGTTCTTCTTTATTGTTACCACTATGATCCGAGACAAGGTAAATATGGCGCCGCGATTTTCAATGTTTTGCGCCTGAGCGCCCTCGCCACGGTTCTGGCGCTGGGTGGTTTCATGTTGATCATGTTTCGCCGCGATTCCCTTGCTGCCCAAAAGGGCCGCACAATCAGGACAGCCGAATAGATGCAACTGAACTTTCCCATTTTTCCGGAGCAGGCCTCGAGCATGGCGGGGCAGGTGGACGCGCTCTACCTGTTCCTGGTGTTGATCACCACCTTTTTCTCGCTGCTCATCGCCATTCTGATCCTTTATTTCGCCATCAAGTACAGGAGAACCCCGGAGCGGCAGGCGGAACAAATCCATGGCTCCACGCTGCTGGAGATTGTCTGGACAGTGATCCCGCTTGGCATCTCCATGGTGATTTTCGTTTGGGGCGCGGTCATTTACTACCACATGGAACGCTCGCCCTCAAACCCCCTGGAAATTTATGGCGTAGGCAAGCAGTGGATGTGGAAATTCCAACATCCCGGCGGCCAGCGCGAAATCAACACACTGCATGTGCCCATGGGCCGCGATGTGAAAGTTACGATGATTTCGCAGGACGTGATTCACAGCTTCTTCGTTCCCGCATTTCGCGTTAAGCAGGATGTGCTGCCTAATCGCTATGTCTTTACCTGGTTCAAAGCAACACAGCCGGGAACCTATCATTTGTTCTGCTCGCAATACTGCGGCACAAAACACTCCGGCATGGTGGGGCAGGTTGTGGTGATGACGCCGGAAGATTACGCCACCTGGCTGGCCAGCGGCAAAGCTGAAGGCTCACTGGCGTCGCTGGGTGAAAAGGCGTTTCAGCAGTACGGCTGCACCACATGCCACCGTCCGGATTCAGGCGCGCGGGGCCCCAATCTTGAAGGCCTTTATGGCCGGCCGGTCCGCCTGACAGACAACCGCGTGGTGCTGGCGGACGACAATTACATTCGCGAATCGATTCTTGAGCCGAACGCGAAAGTCGTTTCCGGCTTCCAGTCCATTATGCCCACGTTCCGCGGCGTGGTGAGCGAAGATGAAATCATTGCGATTACGGAATACATCAAGCACCTGGCGCCGCAGGAAGCCAACCCGCTGAACAACCGGTCCACGCCCACGCAGATACGTGACAATGAGGTGCCGAACATTCAGCAGCAAAATCAGCTGCAGAACCAGCAGCCACCGGCGCAGCAAACCCCGCAGGGAACGAGGCCTGTGAATCCATCTGGGAAGAAACCATGAGTACCGCGACAGCGATCGTTAAGCCGGTAATGCCCGAGCGGCATTTCCTGAACGACAATTACGGAATCAGATCGTGGCTGCTGACCAAGGACCACAAGCGGATCGCGATCCTGTATCTGTTTTCCATCACGGTTTTCTTTCTTGTGGGTGGTGTGTTTGCGTCCCTGATCCGGCTGCACTTGCTCACACCAAACGGCGAACTGTTCGAGGCCGATACCTACAACAAATTGTTCACCATGCACGGCGTGAACATGGTGTTCTTTTTCCTGATTCCATCGGTACCCGCGGTGCTGGGCAATTTTCTGGTGCCTATTATGGTGGGCACCAAAGATCTGGCCTTCCCCAAGATCAACCTGCTGAGCTGGTATCTGTATATTGCCGGTGGCACATTCTCCATGGCCGCAATGGTCTCCGGTGGAGTAGATTCCGGATGGACTTTCTACGCCCCGCTCAGCTCCGGATATTTGAAAACACACGTCATCATGCTGGCCGTGGGCGTGATCATTGCCGGGTTTTCCTCGATCTTTACCGGCTTGAACTTTATCGTTACAGTCCACCGCATGCGCGCTCCGGGCATGACCTGGGGCAGGCTGCCGCTTTTTGTGTGGTCAAACTACGCGGCCAGCCTGATCATGATCCTGGGAACCCCGGTGATCGCGATCACGCTGATTCTGCTGGCCCTGGAACGCGGGTTCCACATCGGAATTTTTGATCCGAAATTAGGTGGCGATCCGGTGTTGTTCCAACACATGTTCTGGTTTTACTCCCACCCCGCCGTCTACATCATGATTCTGCCCGGCATGGGTGTCATCAGCGAAATCGTTCCCTGCTTTTCCCGCAAACGTATCTTTGGATATTCTTTCGTGGCCTTCTCCAGTATCGCCATTGCGGTTTTCGGCTTTGTAGTGTGGGCGCACCATATGTTCGTGGCCGGCATCTCCGTCTACTCGGCGCTGGTGTTCTCACTGTTGAGCTATGCGGTGGCCATCCCTTCGGCAGTGAAGGTCTTTAACTGGACCGCCACCATGTATAAGGGCTCAATCGAGATGAGTACGCCAATGCTTTATGCCATGGCGTTCATCGGGCTGTTTACCATCGGCGGACTGACTGGACTGTTTCTGGCCGCGCTCGGGCTGGACATCCATATTCACGACACCTATTTCGTGATTGCGCACTTCCATTATGTAATGGTGGGCGGCATGGTTACGGCTTATCTGGGAGGGCTCCATTTCTGGTGGCCCAAGATGACTGGACGAATGTATCCTGAAGCGCCGGCAAAACTGGCCGCACTGATCACATTTATCGGATTTAACCTGACCTTCTTCCCGCAATTCATTCTTGGATACATGGGTATGCCGCGCCGCTACTGGGCGTATCCGCCGGAATTCCAGGTGCTCAACGTTCTCTCAAGCGCGGGCGCTTCAGTCCTGGCAGTAGGCTTCCTTCTGCCGTTGCTGTATTTTGCATGGTCTCTGAAATATGGTGAAGTCGCCGGCGATAATCCCTGGCAGGCCACCGGTCTGGAATGGGAAACCAGTTCACCTCCGCCCACGCACAATTTCCATCACATTCCAATTGTCACCAAAGACCCGTATGCCTACGGAGAAGATGCGGAGGTGACAGTTGTCCACTAGCCAGACAACCACCACCGAACATCATCCGGCGCTGGCGCACCAGTTTGACAGTCTGGAGCAGCAGCAGGAAGCTTCCACCTTCGGCATGTGGGTTTTTCTGCTCACTGAAATCATGATGTTCGGCGGCCTGTTCACCGCCTACCTGATTTACCGGCTGAAGTATTACGATGCATTCGTTGCCGCCAGCACCAGCATCAGCGTGGGATGGGGCTTTGCTAATACGCTGGTCCTGATTGGCAGCAGCTTCACCATGGCCATGGCTGTGTACACGGCCCAGAAGGGAGCCCGCAAACAGCAGGTCTGTCTACCTGATTCTTACGATGATCCTGGGCGTGGCTTTTCTGGGCGTAAAGGCCAAGGAGTATCACGACAAATATGAGGAATGCCATATCCCGGGACATATTATCGGAAAAGGCTTCAATACCTGGGGTGGCTGCAGCGCTACTGATCCGAAGTTAGGCAATATCGCCGACGAAATCAGGGAGAGAAACCCAAAGGTTCCTGAAGTGGCCGCAGTGGAGATCGCGAAACAGACCGAGATCTTTTTCTCCTTCTATTTTGCCATGACCGGCCTGCACGCATTCCACATGATCATTGGATTCGGCTTGCTTGCTGGCTGCTCTTACGGGCGTGGCGCGGTGAGTTCGGGCCCCAACTATTACACGCCCATGGAACTCGGCGGATTGTACTGGCACTTTGTCGATATTGTTTGGATTTACTTGTTCCCGCTGCTCTATTTAATTAGCCGGACAAGGACATAACTAAGAGGGAATATGTCAGAACACGGCCACCCAACTCCCAAGCTCTACTTAATTATCCTGACTTGTCTGGTCATTGGGACTGTGCTTACCTATCGGGCAGCATTTTGGGATATGGGTATTTTCAATCCGGTGGTGGCGCTGACCATCGCCTGCACCAAAGCCACGCTGGTCATTTTGTTTTTCATGCACGTTCGCTACAGCAGCAAGCTCACCAAGTTGACGATCTCAGCCGGCTTTTTCTGGCTGATGATTATGATCACCATGAGCCTGAGCGATTATCTGACGCGGACTTTTCTGCCGCGATAGGTTTTCTTGTCCCGAGCAAAGCGAGGAACCTTTCGCAGTCGCACTATCGAGAGTTGTAAGGGATTGCCGCACTAATCTTGACTGCTGTTCGATGTTAGCCAGTCGAAGCATTTCCAATGATAGGGTTCTCTCGCTACGCTCGGGATTTCAGGAAACTATTTCGTCAGAATCTCTTCCAGGAAATCCAGCGCTCGGGGATCGTTGCTTTGACCCAGCCAGAAAATGGCCTGCTTGCGCACAGCGGCATTCTTGTTAGTCTTAGCCAGGGTGATCAAGCGAGGTACGGCTTCTGAGTCGTGCATCTGGCTCAGCGCGAAGACCGCTTTCTTCTTCACTTCTGTTTCAGGATCGTTCTCTATAGCCTCCGTGATTTGCTGTGCTTCCTTGCGTCCGCCGATTTGCGCCAGCCAGAAGATTGCCTGACCGCGAACGCGCGGGCTCTGGTCGTGGCGGGCCATGCCGATCAAATCTTTCAGAGCTTCGGGTTCTTTGCTCTGGGAAAATGCGAACGTGCCTTTCTCGCGGATGCGATCATCAGGATCGTCTTTTACATATTTGCGCAGAAGCTCCAGGCCTTTCTTGCCTCGCTCCACACCCAGCCAGAACGCGACATTTTCCCTTAGCGACTGGCGCTGGCCCGGCTGCACCATTTTTTCCAGTGCCGCGTCAGCCGCAGGCGCGTCATGCATCGCGATGGCCATCACCGCCTGGTGTGCCTGGTTTTTATCCCAATCCGTACTTCCCGATTCCTGGGCCAGGGCCAGCCCGGTGAGCAGTTCCACGCTCTGCTCCGGCTTTACATCTTCCAGCCAGTAAAGAGGCAAATTTGCGAAGTCGAGTGGACAGTCCGCGCTATATACGCGGATCCTGCTGACATGCTTTTGTTCGGTGCGAAAGAAAATAAGGGCATAGGGCAAAGGTTCTGGCGGGGAGCAGTCTGAGACCGTACCGTTAAAGGAATTCTCCTTTCCCGACTCCAGTTTGCAGCCCATGCAGCATTTATTTTTGCCAGCTTCAATCCCATCTACAGAGTCAAAGCAGCACATGGTGCGTTCCTTGGCTGCGGCAGGAATTCTGTATCCAATCCAGAGCGACGAAGTCTGCTTTTGCAACAGGCCGTCGATCGTTGCCTTCAGACCCGCCGAGACGGAGAGTTCCTGAAGCTTAGCGTTCGAAATCCTTGGCTTCTGTGCGTGCTCCTGTGCCGCTGCCATCGTGGCAAAGCAAGCCAGGAAAGTTGCGATCACATATCTCTGCCAGAGGTTCATGGCGTCCATCCTTATTTGTTCAGAATTTCCATCATGTAGTCGCTGATTTCCGGCGAGCTCATCAGTGACATTTTCTGGATCAGCGACTTCTTCAGCTCAGGGTTTGTCTCTTTTCGGGCTAGCGCGACCATTTCCTTTCCGGCGCCGTGAAGAAATAGCGCATTGACGACTTTCTTTTTCACCGAGAGATCAGCTTGTGAGCTGTAAACCCTGGTCAAGGCGGCCAGGCTTTCGTCTCCGCCTACCAGACCAAGGGTATTGATGGCCTTGTCGAGGACGTTTGGATCCTTCTCTGTCTGCACAATCTGGGCAAGTTCGTGGGCACACCCGCACAACAGCATGGCGCCGACGGCCGCTTCTCGGGTCTCTGCATCAGGAGAGGTCTTGTAGAATTCGAGTAATTCTGCTCGGCCTCCCATCATGCCCAGGTAGCGCATCGCCTCCCGCCGAAGTTCCGGATTCTTCTCCGTCCGCGCCAGAGCCGCAACGTCTTCTTTGCAGCCACACATGAGCCAGGCCTGAAAGACCGACTTTTTAACACCCACGTCAGTAGAAGAGTTGTAGATTTCCTTGAGCACCGCGCGATTGCGGCTATTGCCGTTCATCCCCAGATAGCGGATAGCGCGTTTCTGCAGATCGGGTTGAGCATTGGCTTTGGCCATCCCCATCAGGATCTGCTGCGCTTTATCCGAATCACTTTGCGAGAGCACGAAAAGCGCCCTGTCTTTCAGCTTCGGAGAATAATTTCCCAGGATGATCTTTTCCAGCAGGGGAACAGCCTTTTCCGGATTTGAATTCATCAAGCTCTGGATCGCCAGCAGCTTGAGTTCTTCGTCGGAAATGTTCTCGGGATTGCCACCGCCCCGCCACTCCTGTTCCAGCACGCCAGCATCTCTGAGCCACGTACTCTTCGGATATTGCTTGCGTAGCTCGCCCAGGGTGGTGAGTCCCTGCGCCTTGTTGCCCGCCTTGCCCAGCGCGTACGCTTTCCAGTACATTGCTCCGTCTGCGCGGCGGCCGTGGATCTTTATTACTTCATCAAACTGCTTGATGGCATTATCGTATTCGCCATTATCGACCGCGTCTTTAGCGGAGGTATAAAGCTCATCTTCATGTGCATTGGCTTTCTCCGCGGTTTGCGGGTCCAGCAGCGAGGCCGAGGGGACTTGCTGTGCGGAGGAGGACGGTATCAATCCAAATGAAACAGCGAAATTAAGAAATAAGATAAGAAACAATCTGCGATTCATCATGTGTTATAGCCTCTGGTTAACGCTGCTGCCCGATAACTGCTCGGAACGCCGCGCTCTTGAATTCACTTCAGAACCCACCACGCGGACCTTGAACAAAAGACCTTCTGACTGGATGGTGTGACGGACCTGTTCTAAGTCGCCAGCCGAAACTTCCGCTGGACTGTTGGCGATCTCCGCCAGCACGCGGCCCAACTGATCAAGCAGCCGAGCCACCTGCGGATCGCCGGACTGCTGCGCGCTTACCCGGTAGAGGTGGTTGCTGTCCAGCAAGTCGCGGGCCTCTGCCTGCTCGCTGGAAAAATTGATGGGCCCCTTGGTGTCGGAATTCATGACTTCCACCAGCAGCATCTGCGAGCGCTCCAGGTGATCGCCCACCGCCACCAGCACGATTCGCTGCGGGTTCGTCTGAGATGGCTGTTGCGCAATCTGTTGAACCGGGCGCGGCCAGAAACGTCCGGCCAGAAACGCGGTTGCCATCAGCAGGACCATCGCACCAGCTAATGCCCATTTCTGCTGGGGACCAAAGATCTGCGGAGAAAAGAGCTTCCGAAGAATGCCGACCTTTTCCGGCAGGCGATCGCGCAGGTTGAGCCATGTCTTTTCTTCAAAGCTTGCCGGAGGTTCAGGAACTTCCAGCGGCTCAATCTGCCTGAGCAGGGATTGCACACGCGCGAACTCGGCGCGGCATTCTGTGCAACCTGCCAGATGACCCTCTATTTCCGCGATCTCGTCGGCGTCGCCGTAATAATGCAATACGATTTGTTCTTCGCTGAGATGCTTCATTTTCACTGCGCTCCCACCCCGCCGCGCGGGACGCGTGAGGACCCCGGACTGGCATACGGTTCAAGCTGCTGCCGAAGTTTTTGCACCGCGCGAAATACGCTGTTCTTGGCAGCGCTGGCTTTCAGGTTCAGCGTCTGGCTGATCTCTTCAATCGACCGGCCTTCCATGTGCCGCATGGTGAAGGCAACGCGTTCCGCCGGCGTCAGCAGGCCCAGCGCTCCAGCGATCTTCCGTTTCATCTCCGCGCTGAGCACCAGGCGGTCCGGTCCGGGCCCCGTTGTTGGCAGCTGAATTTGCGAGCTGTCACCGGCTTCAGGGTTATCGACGATCTGGTAGGTATCTTTTGTCTGCATATGCGTTTTTCTCGCGCTCAGGAAGTCAAGCGTGCGGTTCACCGCGATCCGGTAGAGCCATGTGCTGAAGTTGGCGCGAAGCTCAAAACGCTCCAGGCTTTTATAGGCCCGCAGAAAAGTTTCCTGTACGAGTTCTTCAGTATCCTGCTGGTTTCCGGTCATGCGGTAGATCACGCGAAAGATGCTGCGCGAATGGCGGTCGACCAGGACGCGAAAAGCGTCTCGGTCGCCGGCCAGGACTTGCGCCACTACGGCTGCATCTGTAACTTCCATTCGATTAACTTAGACCGGAATCAGAGGGAACGGTTAGGTTTTTCACCGCAAGGGACGCGGAGGACGCAAAGGTGCGAAAAAAGGAAAACGAGGGGAAATGGAGCGCAGCACCGACAAATCTTTGCGCCCGTTGCGTCCTTTGCGGTGAATCAAAAGCTGGTTTCCACGGCAGCAGCCACCCTTAACACCGTGCTCTCATCAAAGTGCCGTCCCAGCACCTGCAGTCCAATGGGCAGGCCCGACTGCGTCTGACCACAGGGAACACTAATGCCGGGAACGCCTGCCAGATCGGCGGTTACGGTATAAATGTCCGCGAGGTACATGGATAAAGGATCGTCGGATTTTTCTCCCAGCTTGAATGCTGGTGTTGGCGCAGTGGGTGTCACGATCGCGTCAACTTTCTGGAAGGCCTCTTCGAAATCGCGCGTGAGCAAGGTGCGGACGCGTTGGGCTTTCAGATAATACGCATCGTAATAGCCGGAGCTGAGCGCGTAAGTGCCGAGCATGATGCGGCGTTTTACCTCGCCGCCAAATGCTTCGTCCCGGGTCTTACGATACATCTCAGAAAGCGTGCGGGCGTTTTTGGCGCGATAGCCATAGCGCACGCCGTCAAAGCGGGCCAGATTCGCCGAGGCTTCTGCCGTCGCAATCAAATAATAAGTTGGAATCGCGTATGCCGTGTGCGGCAGGGAAATTGGCACGATCTCACATCCAGCGGAGCGCAACGCGGCGATGCCTGCTTCCACTGCCGCGCGAACTTCCACGTCCAAACCCTCACCGAAATATTCTTTGGGTACGCCGATCTTCAGTCCGGCCACGGGCTTTGCAAGATCGGCTTCATAGTCGGGTACCGGAACGTCAGCGGAGGTTGAGTCGAGCGGATCGCGGCCGGCGATCACGCGCAAGAGTATCGCGGCATCCTTCACGGTCTTGGTGAGCGGGCCAATGTGATCCAGAGAAGAAGCAAAAGCAATCAGACCGTAACGAGAGACGCGGCCGTACGTAGGCATAAGCCCAACCACGCCGCAGAAACGACGCCGGCTGGCGGATGGAACCGCCGGTGTCAGAACCCAACGTAGCAACAGCCGTCCCGGCTGCAACGGCAGCGGCTGAACCTCCACTGGATCCACCGGGAACGCGCGATTTGTCGCGTGGGTTGCGGACAGGGCCGTAAGCGGAATTTTCATTCGACGAGCCCATGGCAAACTCATCACAATTCATCTTGCCCAGCACGATCGCGCCGGCGGCTTCCAGGCGTGCAACGGCGGTGCAATCGTAAGGCGGAATGAAATTCTCCAGAATCTTTGAGCCGGCAGTTGTGCGAATGCCTTTGGTGACCATTACGTCTTTGATCCCGACGGGAACGCCCGCCAGCGGAGGCAGAGCAGCGCCTCTGCTTACCATGTCATCAATGGCCTTCGCCCTTTGCGCGGCGCGGTCTTCGCAAAGAGTCAGATAAGCGTGGATCTCGGGATCCTCGGCTTTGATTTTGCGGTAGAACTGTTCCACCAGGCTTGACGCGGTGATTCGCTTCTCCGCGATTGCGGTGCGCGTGGAGTCGATGGTGAAGGAGTTGAGGTCCATGAATGGCGTTTCCTGAAATCCCGAGCGCAGCGCAGCGAGGGAACCCTATCGTTATCCAACTCGCTCAGTTCACCAATCGGGGCAGAGTGTTGGTCTCAGGTACTTTCTTTTTCTATCTGCTGAAGCTCATTTTCATAATAGTGATCCCTCGCTACGCTTCGGGGATTTCAGAAGAAATGCTACCGTTCAATCACCTTTGGCACCTTAAAAAAATCTCCATCAGTCTCCGGTGCATTCTTCATTGCTTCCGCGTGAGGCAAACATGGAACCAAGATATCTTCACGCCAGGCGGTGGTCTTAGTAGTCTTTGCTTCTGATGAGCCGAGCTGAGCTGAAATCTGCGCCATGGGCGGAACGTCCGACGTATCCAACTCATTCAAGAGGTCAATGTAGTCGAGGATAGAATTCAGATCTTTGAGCATGCGCTGGCGCTCCTGGTCTGTGAGCTCCAGGTTGGCCAGATCGGCAACGTAAGCGACGTCTTTGTCAGTAACTTTCATTCGTTGACCGTCAGCACTCAGCGATCAAACTCAGCCCCAATCAAATATTTCCAAATGCATGCAGCCATCTAAGATCCCTTTTCTGGTTTGGCTGATTGCTGATGACTGAGTGCCGAATGCTTTACCTTAAACTGCACGCTCTTTACCACCTGTCCCAGCAGCCCTTCGTATCCGCTTAGATACCTGGGGGCAAAAGACTGGAGTTGATTGCGCCAACTCACGTCAGAAACCTCTACAGTCAAAGTGCCGTCGGAGAAGCTTGTCGCCGCCGTGCGCGTTGCAACTTCTTTGCCGCATACCAGCGGCCAGGCCAGAATTACCGCCTCTTCAGCCGGTCGAGTGCGCAGCAGGTCTTGCATAATCTGCCTTAAACCGGTGCGGACGGACTCCATAAGCCAACTCCAGGACGGTCTGATTTTAGCATTCGTGCGAACGGCTAAACAAAAAAGGCCGCCCCGAAAAAGGGCGGCCATGATGATCGGACCTGACCTCGTCTAGTTGACGGTCAGACTGATGGTGGTCGAGTGAGTTGTCGTTCCGCTGGTGCCTGTGATGGTCAGCGTGGTCGTCCCTTTTTGTGCGTTATTTGCAGCGGTGAGAGTCAGGGTTGATGTCCCAGAACCTGTTACCGAAGTCGGGCTAAAGGTTGCCGTAACGCGGTTTGGCAAACCACTCACCGTAAGGTTCACAGCTCCCGCAAAGCCGTTCTGCGATCCGATGGTTACGGTATCACTGCCGCTGCTGCCGCGCCTGATCGTCAGACTTGCAGGCGAAGCAGTAATGGTGAAGTCTGGCGGAGCGGCCGGTGGAGTTACCACCAGCGTTACCGAAGTTGAGTGTGAGAGCGCGCCATCGGTCCCGGTGAGAATGAGCGTGTAAGTACCAGCCGCGGTTGCTGCGGTGGTGCTGATTGACAGAACGGAGCTGCCTGACCCACCGGCAATTGATGTCGGAGCAAAGCTACCAGTTGCACCCGAGGGAAGCCCGCTAACGCTAAGACCGACTGTACCCGTAAATCCTCCGCTCGGCGTAATGGTCGCGGTGTATGAAGTCCCAGTTCCAGCCTGGACAGTTTGCGAGGCAGGCGATGCCGTGATGCTGAAATCGCCAACAATCGCTGCGCTGACTACCAGCGAAACGGAAGCCGTGTGCGTTAATGTGCCGTCCGTGCCGGTGATCACCAATGGATAAGTGCCGGCGGCGACCGCGGTTGTGGTTGTGACCGCCAGCGTGGAACTGCCGGAGGTCGTTACACTTGTGGGCGTAAATGTCCCGGTAGCGCCTGCCGGCAATCCGCTAACGCTAAGACTGACCGTACCTGTATATCCGCCGGAAGGCGTAACCGTTGCCGTGTAGCTGGTGCTGTTACCGGCAGTTACCGATTGTGACGCCGGCGTTGCAGCCAGCGCAAAGTCCGGAGCCGCCGAGCAGCCAGCGAACTTGAAATTGGCGATGCGCGTGCTCCAGTTAAAGGTTCCATTGGCCTTCAGGTACTCAGTGGTGTACCACATGGTGCAGTCGTCCACCGGATCAACGCTGATAGAAGAGTAATCTCCCCAGCGGCTCAGTCCGGTCAACTGCGAACCAGTGCCGGCTTGAATGCTGAGTTCCGTTCCTAGAGTTCCCAGCGGATCACTGGGGGCGCGACCGGTGAAGCGGATTGCGGGATTCAGCGTGGTGGAAGAAACGCTAAATCCTACGGCGATGTTGCCAACGTGGTCCATGGCGGCGCTGCCCATCCAGCGGAAGCTGGAATCAGGAGCAAACGTGCCTTGCTGAAAGACCACCGGCGTAGCACCAGGGCTGCGAATTTCATACCAGCGAATGCCTGTACCCGTTCCCGCCGTAACCGAGTGATTCACGACGAGAGCCTCATGATCGCCAAAATTGCGGTAAGCAAGCCGGTACATCAAGCGGTCTGCCAGGGAATCAAGTTTCTGATTGGTCCCGAGTTGCGGGATGCAGGTTCCCCCGGCGCAGGCGGCGGCAAAGGCAGCCACCGGCAGGTTTGTTGGGGTGGAAAGCGTTCCCGTTCCATTGGTGAAATTCAGGTTCGAAACCGTCCAGAGGTTGAGCGAATTAGTCCCGAAATTCAGGAAGTACGCGGGCGAACCTGCAGGCGGGGCGGTGAGGCCGTCAATGTCAGAAGGCAACACTCCACCAAAAGCATTGCTCAACTGGAAACAGATCTGCGTGGCTGGCTGACCAGCAAGCATGGACGTCCGATCCAGAGCGCAGAGCTTTGATCCTGCAAAAGTTGACCCATTATTGAAGATGTTGAAGGTGATCAGGTAGGTATTGGTCCACACACCCAGCTTGGGATAGTCATTGAACTGCACCGTGCCGTAATTGAAGGCGTACAAGTTGTAGGCGCCGGTGGCATCGGCTGTCTGTGAGACGGCGACGCACTGCCAGAAGCCCTGCGTGGACCCGCTGGTGACGGAGAATTGAGTCAGCACCCAACGGTTTGCCTGTTTGTCATATTGGGCAATGGGATCACCGTCATTGTGTACGGCACAAGGATGAGTGGCGCCAAGCGCTTGGAAAAGAGTATTGCCTGCCGTGGGACCGGCCAGCAAAGCGCCCGCTTTTGAGAACACGGCAAAAGATTCATTGACCCACTGAACGAACTGGGTTGCGCCCACAGCACCGTTCGTATCCGGCGGAGCGGCATTGGGTGAAAAACCAAAGGCGCCCTGGCCAACGCCGTCAAAACTGGTTACGTTGCCAACGGTCGGTGCAGTGACGGCCTGAGTCTGCAAGGCCGTGTCCGGCGCGCCGGTTGGCGCTGCCGGAACCAGTAGACGAATTGGTTTGTCCCGGTGGCCTTCTTGTTCCACAGGAATGCGCTGCATATCGCGCAGTGGGATCGTTTTTGCATGGTCGCCTTTGGACCATTCCGGATGATTATCCGCCAATGCGGTGGTTGAAAAGACGGTGGAAGAAAGGAGACAAACAACACCAACTGAGCGCAGCAGCGAATACTTCATTCGCAACCCTCTATTCCTCTTGGTTCCAAACCAAGATCAAATTTTTCTCCGGAAGAATTGTGGCAGAAGAACTTACTACTGACCTGAGTAGTTTAAAAATAATCCCAACGGTGGGCAGTTGTAAAGCAGGCACAATGATAGTGCTTTAAAACCAATGACTTAGGCTCTTTTTGCCGTCACCGTTTAATGCTGAGAGAAACCGCTGAACCATTATTTACACCCATTCAAGCAAACCTTGTTAAACAAACTGCAGGGGCCGATTACTATAATCCTGAAATCAATATCCCGTTTTGTTTCTGTCTCATAGCTTGGAAGAGGGCGCTGGAAGCGGCGCAAGGAGAGGCACAACTAATGCACAAGCCGGTAAAGTACGCAGAGAAAGCGCTGACCTACGGAGCGAAAGGCGCCTGGGCGGTTTTTGAAAAAATCAACAGCATCAAGCCTCGGCCTTCATTCACGCCAAATTGGTCAGACAAGCCGATCTTGAAGTCGTGGGAAAAGACCAAGCCTCCGCTAGGCTGGCCGCGTTCCACGGATTCTCTTTGCCCCAAGTGCGTTCCGGAAATCCGGCAGCAGATTGTTGACGGCAAGTTGCCGCACGAGATCCTGCTCAATGAAAAAGCCGGCGAGATCAAAGCCACTATCATCGAGCGCGATGGCCAGATCCTGATGGTGAAGGATTGTCCTATTCACGGCCACTTTGAAGATGTCATGGCGATGGACACCGAATTCTTCAAGCATCTGGAAGAAGTTTTCCCTGGGCGTGATATTGCCGCCCATAATGACGAAAAACTGCACAATCACGGCACCAGCACGGTGAAGCACGGCCGCGGATCGGTTCTGACCATTGATCTCACCAACCGCTGCAACATGATGTGCGATCCCTGCTTCATGGACGCGAACCAGGTTGGCTTTGTGCATGAGCTGACATGGGACGAAATCAAGACCATGCTGGACAACGCGATTTCTATCAAGCCGCGGCGCCAGATGTCAGTACAGTTCTCCGGTGGCGAACCGACTCTGTCTCCTTACTTCCTGGATGCTGTGCGCTACGCCCGCCAGGTCGGTTATAACTCAGTGCAGGCCGCGACGAACGGAATCGAATTCGCCAAGTCGCCTGAGTTCTGCCGCCAGGCCGCTGAGGCTGGTCTGCGCTATGCTTACCTGCAATTTGACGGTATCGGCAATGCTGCAAACTCGCATCGCCAGGTCGGCAACCTGTTTGACGTAAAACTGCGCGCCATCCACAACCTGCACGAAAATGGCGTGGATATTGTTCCGGTCACCACCATCATCAACGGCATCAACAATGAGCAGGTCGGCCGCATCATCCAGTTTGCTCTCGACAATCCCAAGACCATCAGCTTCCTGAGCTTCCAGCCGGTTTCCTTCACTGGTCGCGATGAAGAGATTACTGACGATCGCCGTCAGGCGCAGCGTTACACGCTTAGCCATCTGGCGCACGACGTGAAGAACCAGACCGGTCTGGGCGAGCCCAAGCGCGACTGGTTCCCTATCTCTTTCATGTCTACTTTCTCTGATTGGGCCGACCTGATTCATGGTCCGACCGCAGATTGGGGACAGCTGAGCTGCGGATGCCACCCGAACTGCGGTGTTGGCATGGCGTTGATGATCGACAAGGAAACCAAGGAAGCAGTGCCGGTAACGGCATTCCTGAACGGCGATCGCATCGCGCAGGACGTGGCGAAGGTCAATGACGCGGGCAGGGGACGGTTCCTCTCAGTGTTCGGCATGGCGCTGGCTCTGGCCCGCAATTATGATCCGTTCCAGGCCCCCAAGCACTTCAAGTTGATCGATCTGCTCCGCAAATTCGACAAGACCTTTGGAGCCACCAAGAAGGCCGACAAAAAGTACGGCAGCATATCGGTTGACCGCACGGTGGAAGACATCAAGAAGCGCCGCACGGACCGCTGGAACTTCCTGTTTATCGCCGGAATGTGGTTTCAGGACCTTTACAACTACGACTTCCGCCGCACCGAGCAGTGCATTATTCCTTACGCCACGCAGGAAGGCGAGATCAGCTTCTGCGCTTACAACACCGGCGTAGGCTGGCGCAATATCATTGAAAAGATGCACATGACGGCCACGCTCACCAAGTGGTATGAAGAGCATGGACGGCATGAAATCTTTGCCGGCGGCAAGGCCGTGGGCCTGAACCAGAGCACGCACAAACTCAACTTGAATGACGAGCATGTTCATGCCGGTCGCAACACCACACTGGACGATTTGGGCATCGCCAAAACCGCGCGTGAGGAAAAGACGCGCGCCCGCGACGAAAAGATGAAGAAGAATGCGGAGGACGCTCGCATGGAAGCGCTTTATCGCGAGCACATCCTGAAAGAACCAAAGCCGGAACCGCAGGGCGGATTCATTCCCCTTGGCGCCATCACCCCCGCCGCTCCGAAAGCAGAAGCGAAGCAGGAGAAGAAGGAAGAAGTTTTCGGGGATTAGCAACACTGAACCACAAAGGACACGAAGGGGCACAAAGGCTAATTCTTTGTGCCCTTTTTGTTATCCTTTAGTCGAATGTGAGCCACGGATGGATCCAATTTCAAAAATCAGAAAGCAGGACCTGCCTTTGTGGCCCTTCGTGTCCTTTGCGGTTTGGCTCTGCATTCTAGTATCCGGCTGTGCCGGAGAACCCAAGCATCCCACGTGGAAGAACGCTACCGGAGCGGAGCAGAATGAGCGCCTGATGTGGCAGTCCATTCAGGGCAAAGACTGGGCCAACGTGGAACGCCACCTTTCGCCTATGTTCGTCGGAGTGACTGCTGATGGGCGAATGCTCGATCGCGCCGGCTGGCTGCAGCATTGGCAAAGCGCGCAGGTGGGGGAGTTCTCCCTGGGCGAAATGCAGGTCCAACCGGAGGGTACTGATATGAAAGTGACCTACGTTTTTCACGTACAGGCGTCCGCCGTGGGGCCGTTGCCGTCTACAGGGCTGCGCGTAATTTCGATCTGGCAGGACGTTAAGAGTCGATGGCTGCTTTCAGCAATATCGATTACGCCAATCAAAACCGGTGATTAACGATTTTGTAGCGCGCCCAACACTGAAATAGATTCTCTTTGCCCGACGGGGGCCAAGGCCGGGCGGTCAATCTAACATCTTTATATCCGTCGAGCTACAATTCTGCATGATGGCTGCGGCGTTATCGATCATTGATCCGGCGGACGCCAGGAGTTTTCGGCGGCTCCTGCTGGCGTGGTACCGGCAATCCCAGCGCAAGCTGCCATGGCGCGGAGCAACCGACCCTTACCACATTCTGGTATCAGAGATCATGCTGCAACAGACGCGCGTGGCGGTGGTTGAGGACCGCTACAGGAAGTTCATTGCGCAGTTCCCCTCGGTGAAGCGGCTGTCGCAGGCTAAAGAAGAGACTGTGCTTGCGGCCTGGAGCGGTCTAGGATACTACCGCAGGGCGCGCGCGTTACACAGGGCGGCAAAAGAAATCGTCCGGCGAGGATCGTTTCCCGCTACCGCTCCTGAGCTGATGGAATTGCCGGGAGTCGGTCGTTACACCGCGGCTGCCGTCGCCAGCATCGCTTTCGGCGAGCCTGTGGCCGTGGTGGATGGCAACGTCAAGCGCGTGATCGAACGGGTGATAGATCGCAAGGCCCCGCTGCCAAACCGCCTTTCGGAAGAGCACTATTGGCACGTTGCCGGTCAGTTCCTGGACAAGCGGCGCCCTGGTGACTTTAATCAGGCAATGATGGAACTGGGGGCTTTGGTGTGCCTGCCGGCCCAGCCGTTGTGCCATGCCTGCCCGGTTTCTCGATTGTGCGGTGCTCGCGGTCCCACGAAACAAGCCGAGCGTCCGGCCCGCAGAAAGGCGGTCCTGCACTATGCGTTGGCGCAAAGGAACGGCAGCGTGTTGCTGCGCCAGCGGAACAAGCAAGGCTCGCTGATGCCTGGAATGTGGGAGTTGCCGGAGATGCAGCCGCCCAGCAATGACAACAGATTGCCCATTCTCAGGCTGCGACACTCAATCACAACCACGGACTACACAGTTTTTGTACATGCTTCACGCAAGAAGACAGAAACGGGCAGATGGATCCCAATGAGCTCCGTACATCGGTTGCCGTTGACGGGACTAACGCGCAAAATCATGAAGGGGCTGGGCGATGCATAAAATGGTGGGAGTATTCTTGGTGATGTTGGCGACGATGATCGGACGTGGAACTGGCACGGATCATTTCATCGTGGTTCCTTCGGCTACAGCGCAGACAGGCGCTCCGGCTTCTGATTGTCCAGCAGAACCTAAGTCTCTTCCCCAAGGCGCCAGCCGCGTGTACATTGCGCTTCGGAATGGTACGGACGGCTCCGGTTCTTCAATGTCCGATGCTCGGGACGGCAGCACGACTACTGCTTTTGATACGATCCTGCGCTGCTACAGCGAGGGCTGCACGGATCCACGGAATCCTCACAGGTCGGTGGCGAAGACGGAAAACCTGATCGTATGTCTTGGCCCTGGGACGTTCTCGACCCTGGGCACGTACGATCTGGTCGTCAACGTTCCGCATACGAATCCGGCGGGCTTCACGCTTGGCAAGGGATGGAAGATCCACGGCGCAGGAAAAGATAAGACCGTGGTGAAGCTAAGCGATTACCTGCCCATTACGGATCCCAAAAACCCGCAGGTCCTGCCGGTGAATAGCGGCGTCGGCCTGGTTTTCAGTACCAACTCAGACAATGCTTCCGGGATAGAAATTTCTGACCTGACGATCGATGACAATTATCCTGAGTTGAAGTCGCGGGCGCGGCAGAGCGGGCTCAAGGCGCTCAGGCTGGATGCGATCCGCCTGCGCTCAGACCTGGGCGGACACTGGATACACGACGTGAATGTGCTGAATGCTGCTTCAGAAATGGGCGCCATCAACGTGCGCTGGGAAGCGTTCCATGTCTGGATCGTGGCCATGGACCAGTCCAGGCCGGAACAAAATCGCGGCAATATTATTGAAAACGTGACCATGAAACAGCCCTTTGGCAATGTTTGCACCGCCATTGTGGTGGCGAACGCCACTGCCGACGTCAGGAACAATCTGGTGGATGGCTATCAGATTGGCTATGGCGGCTGGGACTTGCGCGACACCGTTTTTCACGACAATACAGCCATCAACACCGAATATGGCTTCAACATCGACAGCCTGGCAAACACTGGCGTCAGGATCGAGAGAAACAAGATCATTCATCCGCGAAAGTTCGGATTTGTGGTTGGCGGCCAAGGGACATTTGCGAACTTTAAGTTTCTGGACAACACCCTGCAGATCGACAGATCCGGAGTAGTTGGATTTGTCTTTCGCGGAGATGTGACCGGCGCTGTCATCGCGGGCAACAAACTGTTGGCGGACAATTCATCAGGCGCGCGCGCCACAGCCTTCAGAAATTATCCTGCAGGACGCCAATCCGGACCGAATCACGACAACGTATACCAATCCAACCAGATTACCGCCGGGATGGCATTGGTCTTCCAGTCTCCGTCGCAGAAATCGCAAAACTGCTTCTTCGATAATCGCGACGAACGAGGCAATCCGCGCAAAGACCTGCCTGATAATCATGGTGGCCCCTGCATCTCCACAGATTCGCGGAAACCGGCGTCACCTTAGGACGGCAAAAAGCGTGATTTTCACGAACCCCTCAAGTTATCTACAATAGAGGTTTAGCTGGAGGGGACCCAATGCCCGCACTGGAAGCCGGTGTACTAGCGCCGGAGATCGAATTGCAATATCTGGATGGCCGCAAATTTTCTCTTAAGGAAGAGCGAAAGAAAGGCCCCGTGGTGGCGGTGTTCTACAAGGTAAGTTGCCCGGTATGCCAGATGGCTTTGCCATATCTGGATCGGATCTTCAAAGCTTACGCCAAAAGCGGCGCGTTTACCTTTGTGGGTGTTTCGCAGGATAATGCCGCAGACACACAGGGATTCAATCGGCAATACAACATAAGCTTTCCGGTATTGCTGGATCCCGTGGGAAAATATCCTGTTTCAAACGCGTACAAGCTGACGAATGTCCCTACGACTTTTCTGATTTCGCCCGAAGGTGAGATTGATTTTGCAACCGTAAGCTGGTCAAAAGCCGACGTGGAACAGTTGAACCGGCGGCTCGCATCGCTGACGAACGCGGCTACAGCGCAAATTTTCCACCCGGGAGAAACCGTGTCAGAGTTCAAACCTGGTTGAGAAGCCAAAAATTAATCCGCGGTCGCGGAAAGAAGCATCCAGCAGTCAGCTCACAGAATTCAGCCCCAAGAGGAACCATGAAAAGACTCGGCACAGCCTTGCTCACCACTGTGATTTGCTTATCAACGGTAAATGGTCAAACCGCACCGTCTCCAGCCGCGCAAAAGGCGATGAATGCCATTGACGCGGAGAAAATCCGCGCCACCGTGAAATATCTTTCTGACGACAAATTGCAGGGTCGCGGCACCGGGCAGAAGGGCGGCGATATGGCCGCCGACTGGATCGCGGCGCAGTTCAAGAGCTATGGCCTGGCGCCCGCGGGAGATCAGGGTACTTACTTCCAGCAAGTCAACTTTTTTGGTGTGACTACAGATCCGAAGCAGACGCGGTTTTCCTTTGTTCCCAAGACCGGGCCGGAGATGGCACTCAAGTTTGCCGATGATTACGTGGCGAACGACCAGACTCATGCGCAGAAGTCGGAGATAGACGCGCCCATTGTTTTTGTGGGTTACGGAATCAATGCGCCTGAGATACAACTGGGACGATTACAAAGGCGTTGACGTGAAGGGCAAAGTGTTGCTCATGCTGGTGAATGAGCCTCCTTCAGACGATCCAAACTTCTTCAAAGGCCGCGCGCTAACCTATTACGGTCGCTGGACTTACAAGTATGAAGAAGCTGCGCGACGCGGCGCCGTGGGTGTGGTGCTTATCCACAAAACGGACATGGCCAGCTACGGCTGGGAAGTTGTGCGCAATTCGTGGGGAGGCGAGACATCACTGCTGAAGGATGACACAGATGCCAAGTTGAAGTCGGCCGGCTGGATCCAATTGGAAGTCGCGCGCAAACTCGCGCTTGCCGTGGGCATGGACCTGGATAAGATGCTGCATGACGCAACCTTGCGAAGCTTTAAACCGGTGGAACTGCCGATGCGGGTGAAAGAAACCATCGTCAGCACGGTGCGCAGCTTTACTTCCAGAAACGTATTGGCGCAGGTGAAGGGTTCTGATACCAAGGCAGCTCAGCAGGCGATCTTATACACGGCGCACTACGATCATCTGGGCATTCATGCTGATGAACCGGGCGACAACATTTATAACGGCGCAGCGGACAACGCCACAGGATGCGGAATTCTTCTGGAACTGGCGCGTGTGGTGGCCGCAGCCACAGAAAAGCCCAGGCGGACAATGATCTTTGCCTCGGTCACGGCTGAAGAGCAGGGCTTACTGGGATCAAAGTATCTGGGACAGCATCCGCCTATTCCGGCACAGAACATTTCACTCGACCTGAACTACGACGATATCCAGCCTCTGGGCGAGCCGCAGCAACTCGTGGTTTCGGGGGCAGAGCGTACAAGCGCGTATCCGCTGGTGGAAAAAGTGGCCAAAGATTTCGCCATGTCGATCCAGCCGGACAATCATCCTGAAGCCGGGCATTACTATCGCTCAGACCATTTCAGCCTGGCGCGCGTAGGCGTTCCGGCTTTCAGCGTGAACGAAGGCGCGCTGTTCAAAGGCCATGATCTGGCTTGGGGCGAAGAAAAGCAGGCGGACTATGTAGCACACCGCTATCATCAGCCTTCTGATCAATATCGCGCGGATATGGACTTTACCGCAGACGCCAAACTGGCGAAATTCGGTCTGGTGCTGGGTTGGGAAGCCGCAAATCAACCCGATTTGGCCGGCTGGCAGCAGGGCGACGAATTTGAGAAAGCCAGAAAAGCTGGACAGTAAGAAGCAGGCATAAGAGCAAGGCTATAGGGCGCGTTGAAGGTGCCGATAGTAACGTCAGAGAAGCACCACAGCTGAGTTACAATCTGCGCATTCCCCTAGCATAATCGGCCGAAATGTCGTTTTCGTTCCTTCAACGCGGTAGTTTGCCTGAATTCGCCCGTCAGCTTGTTTTGACCAGCGATGAACCCTCGCTCGTTCTGGAAGGACTGGTCACCGGAATTGATAATCTCCGGCACGATGTCTACCTGAGTTCCAAATTCACTGAAACCGCACAGCAGCACATTTTTAGACTCGTGGTCAAACACGGAAATGTAGAAGACCTGGTTGCCGAAGACAGGACGGTTGGGCGCCAGCCAGTGCGGACGCAAGGCCACGCGAACCGGCAATCTGACCCGGCAGAATTTAAGCGGCTCCTGACCGAACTGCACCTTGTGTCACTCAATCGGGCGAAAGTTGAGAACAACGTCTCACTGGACCTCCTCTTCCGGCTGGCAATACTTAAATTCCAACGCACCGAATTGGTCCATCAATATGCCCAGGCGCTGGAGCGCTGCCGCAATCGAGTGAAGTCTTACGAAGCGCCGCGTCAGTCCGGTAACAGCCGGACGGTGGAGATGCGCGAGCGGATTGCCGGTTTCCAGATTAACAAGAAGACCGTGCTGCGCCGGGCCGGGCAAGACCTGTTTGTGGTGCTGCGGGAAGCGGAGAAAGAAACCTTGGGACGCACCCGGCGCTCGCTGTTCGGCGATGCCTTGGCCGCCAAGTACGAGTTGTTCCTGAACCGGCTGGTCTTCAGCGAAGACGGGCAGGACAACCTGCTCAACGCCGAACACTATGTGATGCTTGGCAATTACGATCGCGACAAGGACCGCTTTCACACTATGCGCCATATCGCCGCGCAGTACCTGAAATCGCTGGGGCTCGTTAGCGATGCGGAAGACCCGCTCGTCGATGGCATCCTCAACGTTCCGGAAAATGCGCATGAAATCATGGCTGGCGGTACGCCTGACGACATCAATCCCAAGGGCAAGGCGCAGAAAGCGCTGGTGAATGCGTGGGCGGAGATGCTGGAGCGCGAAGGCGTAATTGGCAGCGTGATCGCTTCCTATGAAGCGGTGCCGCTGCTGGCGCAGTATTCGCCGCCGATCAATCCGCAGCAAATCAAGAATGCGCTTATCTCGCGCGAGGAGCGCAGGCGAGTGGAGACACTGCTGGAAGAGCACGGCAAACTCTCACCCGCCGGATTGCATGCGGCGGTGAAAAAAGTGGAGAGCTGCAAACCGGCCGAGCGAGCCAAGGTGGCTGCGCGTTTTTTTGCTGATTTCACGCGCTATCATCGTGATCTGCGCCGCATGGAAGCTGTGGTGGCGGCGATGGAGAACGTCAACGTCCTGGGGAACGAGCGTTTCCGCGAGCTTTCCGCCATCAATAACACGCTCTATGAATTTCTGCTTGCGGAAGAACAGAGGCCGGCAGAAGAAAAAGTAGTCCACCATGTGGTGCTGAAGGCTGACATCCGGGAATCGACCACGCTGACGCGCACGTTGCTGGAAAAGGGGCTCAATCCAGCATCTTACTTCAGTCTGAATTTTTACGATCCCATCAATAAGCTGCTGCCGAAATATGAAGCCAAAAAAGTCTTCATTGAAGGCGACGCGTTGATCCTGGCGCTTTTTGAACGCGAGGGCGAACCGGCGCTGGGAGTGGCGCAAACCTGCGTGCTGGCGAAAGAAATCATCCAGGTGGTTACCGCTTATAATGAGCGCTCGCTTTCCGCCGGACTACCCAGCCTTGAACTTGGAATCGGAATCTCATATCAGGATTCCGCGCCCATGTACCTCATGGACGGCAACAAGAAAATCATGATCTCCAAAGCGCTGAACGAGAGTGACCGCCTCTCTTCCTGCAGCAAAGGCGTGCGTCGACTGCTGGAAGACCGCGAACTGCTGTTCAATGTTTTCTCCTTCAAAGCGGTTGAAGACGAAGAGACCGGCGGCAATCCCGACGAATTTCTGCTTCGCTACAACATTGGCGGCATTCACATCAATGAAGCAGCCTTCCAAAAACTGCGCGGCGAAATTTCCCTTCAGGCGTTCGATCTCCAGGTGCCGATGATCTGGCAGAAAAGCGCTGTGCGCGTTTACGCCGGCGTGGTGCCTTTGGGCCAGGGATCTTTCCATCACATTATCGTGCGCGAAGGCCACATTACCCACGTAGACGCCCGCGACTTTTCTTTCAAGAATGGCACTGACCGGCGCTACTATGAAGTCTGCACCCATCCGAAGATTTACCAGGCGATTGAGGCTGTCTCGAACAACCTGGTGGCGGCGCGCTGATCAGAAAGTGTTGCGCGGAACTTTAAAAGGCACGCGAACAACCGCTTCGATATCGACCGGCGTGCCATCCTTTGTGCCGGGACGAAAATGCCACTGCTCCAGCGCTCTCCGCGCATTCTCATTCAGCCGATCGTCAAAACCTTCAAGTACTTTCACTTCGCCCACGCTCCCGTCGGCATGGATGACCGCATAAAGCACCACCGTTCCTTCCACTCGGTCATGCATCAGGTCCTGCGGATACGCGGGATCAACCTTGGTGATTGCTTCCGGCGCGCTCAGGTCAGCTCCGCCATGGGTCGCGTTCAGCTCAGCAAATCGGATGCTCCAGCTTCCCGTGGATGAAACGAGGTTCGGCATGCTGAGCCGCATGGAATAATGCCTGCGCGCTCCGAAGATGCGCGTATCGACGCTGTCGGGCGCAGGCTCGGTTTTGTCCGGCGCAAGCGGACGCGCTGCCACTGCCGTCTTGCCTGTGACTTTACTGGGCGGAGCGGAAATATAGATGTCTGCCGGTGAACTGCTATTTCCGGAATTGCGTTGAGCGAGTTCGGGCCTGGCGCTTGCGCCGGAATGCCCTGAAGGATTGGCGGCAAATTCTCCCGGGCGATTGCCTTCAGGCACAACCAGAGGGCCAGTGGGCGCGACAGGCTGGGCATTGAGCACCAGCATCTGACCCAGCGCTTTTTCTCGCGCGGCGTTTCCGTTCACCACAGGTGATGCAGGTGGCACCGCCGCTGTCTGCGATGAAGGCAAACCAAGGTTACCAAGATTGCGGCTTGCTATGGCAGGAGCAGGCGCGGCAACTTGGGGCGCGGCCATCGCCAGGGGGATTGATTGCAGCGCATGACTGCTCGCAGCCTCTGGCGCAGGCGCGGCTACCTGCGAAGGCGCTTGCGCCGGAAGCTGAAGAGCGTTGAGCCTGCGCGCGGTCACGTCAGGAGCAGGAGGAACCACAATCACGCTGTCGTTGTACAGTGGCAAAGTCGGCATTGCGCGATGGGTGGCTGCTGTTCCGGCGGGAGCAACTACTTCCGGCTGCGCAGCCGGCGGAAACAACAATGGACGCAACTTGCTCTGCGCCATGGGCTGCGCTGGCTCAGCGATCTGCGGAACGTTCACCGGCAGCACTTGCATGGGATGGTTCATTGCCATGGGCGCTCCAGGAACGGTCGTTGACGCAATCAGGTTCGGCAGCGGGACATCCTGCTTCAGTAATACAGTGCTCGGCTGCACGATAGTTTGCCGCGTGCTGATGTGATTCTCATTTGTCACCACAATCTCCTGCGGCGCGAACTCAGGATCGGCCTTTTGCGGACGTGCCCGCCGGGGTGGCTCAGGCCTGGCCTGGTGCGCATTTACAGGCGGCAGATACTCAGAAACTTCATAGTGCACCACTGTCTGGTTCGGCGGGGTTTGCGGCAGCACCTGCGGCTGGTTGAGCCACGCCAGGTTCAGTGCGTAAATCCCCACGATGACCAGCGCATGCCCCAGAAACGACTGTCGCGCGGCCTTCCATGCTACTGGACGATGCACCAGCGCGTCGGGCCAGTATTCGCCGGGAGTGGCGCTAATCCAGACAGGCGGTGGGCCTTTGCGGAACAAGTCGCCGATATTGCGCGTGAAGATGCGCAGCCATGGCTCGGGCTCCACCACAAAGCGCAGGCCCGCGTCAGAAGCCGGAAGTACTTCATTCGAAAACGCTTTTTTCGCCGACTGCATTTCGCTTGTTCCCGGTGATTAGAACGATTATATCTTTATTACAACATGGCCCAGCTCATGCTTTTACGCCGAACGGTCCTTCTGTCGCTGACCTTAATCACCCTGGCGGCCGCCTGCCGCGCCCAGGCCGGCCTCTCCACCCGAGGCCAGAACAAGGCCGCTCAGGAAGACAGCGCCAACGCCGTTGTGCCACACGCCGCGGAAGACATCTCCGGCATGTACAGCTTTGTGAAAGAAGGAGAGTTCCTTCAGATCAGCCTGGAGAAAACCGCCGTGTCGGGATACATCTCCCGCATGGGCGATTCCGACAGCGACAACGGTGTCTTCCTCGACCAGTTCTTCGCCAAGGCCGACGTCCAGGGCCATGACGTTTCTTTCACCACCCGCCCGCTGCACAGCGTCTGGTATGAATTCAAGGGCAAGTTCACTCGCGGACCGGGAAAAACCAAGGGCGACGACGGCTACTACATTTTGCGCGGCACGCTCAAGGAACTCACCACCAATAACGCCAACAAAACCACCAGTTCGCGCTCGCGAGAAGTAGAGTTCAAACTGCTCGCGCAGCCAGACGATCCAGAGGAAGTTCCAGCGACCAAGAAGAAGCCGAAATAGCAGAGCGCCTCCCCATCCATCTGCTGTCCCGACTCCTTGAAGCCGAGGGCTTGCTGAGGTGAACGGGGCGAGGGATCGCGTGAGCCTGAAGTTTGGTCTGACGCAAAAGATTCTTTCAAATCCGCGTGATCCGCGTTTATCCGCGGTAAAAGTTCTTGTTCTAATCGGCTGAGCCCAAGTCAGATCAGTGTCATCTGTGTTAATCAGTGGTGAGCTTTTGGTTTTTTTGATGGGATCTTATGAAGGTTCGACCTTCCAGAAATGCCCCGAGCGGAAAGGCGGGTTTCTGCCTTCGGTAAAGAGCCGAATGGAGGAAACCGACACACGCATTGCGGTCATGTCAATCGCGGCCAGGCCAAGCTGGTCCCATACTTCCACTACAATTCCCTTGTCCATCACCCGATCCAGCAGGTCGTGCTCGCTGGCAAATTCTGTACTCACATGCATGCGCACCGCTCCCGTCGATTCTCTGGACGTCTTCTTGAGGCGGCGCAAAATTGGCAACTCTTTCTGCCAGGGGGTACAGCAGTTGCATTCACTATACGCGAAACAATTCCGAGTAGCGGGAAAATCGCAGGACGATACTTCTGCGTAAATAGCGTATTAAGGCCCGCAGTCGCATTACGCTGCTTGCTGGACCGAGGACGATGCCATTTATTGTTGCGGACATACCCACCTTGATGTTCGCGATGCAATGAATTGCCTTGTCCCGGATGGCGGCAGTTTTATTCGCGCTTATGATGCCGGGGTGTTTCGCTCCCTGACGAACCTGGAATTCATTGATTTCCTGGAAGCGTTGCGAGAGATGGCCTGGAGCTGTCGCAATAAGGCCCAGGAGGCGGAGTTACCGTCCCGCTAACGGTGAACGCCGAAGGAGCCGCCATGAAGGCGCGGTGAGTGAAGAGGCTCTCCGCGCTTTTTTCTTTGCTTACGATGGCTGCCGAGCCGCAAACGGACGGTTACGATAGTTAGCTAATTCGCACGCGCGGCTTTTTTGCCGGAAACAGCCAACACACTCGGAGCAGCATTGTTTTCCGCCGCAGGAGTTACATCCGATACTACGCCCAGCATAAGAGGTGATCCGCTGTTGTAAAAGGTCTTTCCCTGCATGACAACGATTCGGGTGCCATCGCCTTGTCTGACGCGGAATGTTGCCTTGAAATCTTTACGATGCCGCTGTGCCGCCTGCAGCTTGGCAAATACATCTTCCCGATCTCCCGAGTAATACATTAAGTCCATCAACTGCCCCAGGCGGACGCGGCTTGCCGAAGGGAATCCGAGCAGTTTGGCAGCGGCCGAGGAGAATGAAAACGTGTCGTTCACAATATCGAGTTCCCAGGTGCCGGCCCGCGTGACCTGCTGCAGCAACTGAACGCGTTCCTGGCCGATCCTGATCTCTGTTTCCAATGCTTTGGCTTTTTGCTGGAGCCTGGCAGCGCTGCGGCGGCGCTGCATGTCACTCCCGTGTACGGGGTAACTTTCCGCCGGATTCACTTCAGTATGCTCACCGCAAATGCTGAAAAAGAGCTGGCGGTGCTCCATGCGATCAAAAACGCCGATGGGGTATCCGCATAGGAGATCGAAAGGATACTGCTCGGAGAGTTCATTCCAGAGCTCTTCCAGCCGCAGAGTGGCGTCCCGCTTACCTTCCGCCCACAAAAGAGCGACCATCTCACCAAAAGCGACCAGACGGCAGCCGGGCTTTGTCCGGGCGGAGGCCTGGCTTACCAGCGCGCCTACGGTCTCCTGAAATTTCTGTTTATCAGGCCCGCCACCGATCATGAAGCTGGCGAGAGTTTCAGCGGCGTCCAACTCAATCAATCGCCCCGCCTTGACGGCGGCGGAGGCATCAATTTTGCGCAAACGCAGCTCTTCCGCAAGGCCCTGGCGGTGTGCTTCGGTGGCGATTACGATGGCGGTATCCCCGGACTCCAAAGCTGTGCCAATATGTTTGCCCAAGGCCTCAATCAAAGCCGAGTCCTGCTCATAGAATTGGACAGCATGACGGCAGGCATGTTTGATGGGATTCAGCTCAATTTCAGCAGTGCGACGGTCAGGCATCGGTTAGCCAACCTTTCATTGGGAACGCGACTGGACGCGGATTACCCCTGAGACAAAATAGGATGCAAAAATAACGCCAGAATCAAAATATTTTTGGGCACCGCTTTGCGGCAAATCCTCGGCTATCCCACGGCGCCCAGATCAAATTATATGGCAATTAAGAGCCGGTGTGCTGGCCGTTTGGGTTCCACTTTATGAGTGGAGCTGCTCTTGCCGGGTATGTACTTGACAAAACCTGCGGCAGTTCATCTAATCCGCCCAAAAGGCGAAATCCAAGCGTAAGAAGAACCCATTGACAGATGCGGTTCCAGTGTCTCAGAATATTGCCATCCTTGGAGTTGAAAGCAATGTCTAAGCGAATTCTCTCGGTTTCATATGACATGAGCCTGCTGGCAACGCGTAAGATGTTGCTAGACCAAAAGGGCTATGCTGTAGTGAATGCGCTAGGTTTCAGCAAGGCTCTTGTGTCTTGCGGTGCTGGCGGCTTCGATTTATTCATCCTGGGGCACTCCATCCCGCACGATGACAAACTGGCATTGATCGAATCATTCCGCGCTCACTGCCCCGCTCCAATTGTTTCTCTTGAGCGACACGGTGAACACGTTGTACCGTGTGACTATCACGCGTCGCCGGATGATCCCGAAAAGTTTTTAGAGATAATCGACGACATCCTTGCCGGGCGCCAGCCCCGAGCCAAGCTAAGATTCGCCTAGAGCCGGAGCCGCATAAGAAGCCCGCCTTGCGGGTTTTTCACAAGAATACCCTCCGAACTCCCGAACTTTTGTATTGACACCAAGGGCGAATAAATGGTAGAGTGTGATATTCGGCACTAGGTTGAAGTGTGTCCTGGGGCCGTGATCTTTGACAACATAAAAGCTACTAGCTACTAGCTCCTAGGTAGAAGACTGCGAAGGACGCTAGGTGAAGATGGCTGGGAACCATGCGCCAATCTGGGATCACTTGGGATGACCAAATGTAAGTGCTTTGGAATCCTAGTTGAAGGATAGGGGGAGGGGTACCGCTTAGGGATGGCTTCGCCGGTTGAGGCCCTTCATTCGCGGCAAAAACGGCCGCTCTTTTAGGATGACAGTTTGAGGCGCGGCGAATTTGCGCCGCGCGTCTTTAGGGAGATCGCCGTGATCGCGCGGGATCGGAGGCCCATCAACTCTACGCCAATCAAGGCGCAACCTCTCAAGTGTATGCCAATCTGGGATGATCTGGGATGCACCCCTCGGAAGTCTACGCCAATCTGGGATGACCCGGGGAGGGGGGATGGGGTGCCTGCGCCAGTGCCAGGCGAGGAATCGTCGTGCCTCAATACTCCCCGCCGCCGCTCTCATGCGCCAGGTTCTCAAACCGCGTTGACCGCTTGATGAACGCCAGCTTCACCACGCCGGTTGGGCCGTTGCGCTGTTTGGCGATGATCAATTCCGCCTTGCCTTCAAGATCGGGATCGTCCGGCTTGTAAACTTCTTCGCGGAAGATGAACGCCACCACGTCGGCGTCCTGCTCAATGGCGCCGGACTCGCGCAGGTCAGCCAGTTGCGGACGGTTATTGCCGGTGCGGCTTTCCGGTGCGCGGCTGAGCTGTGAGAGCGCGATCACCGGGCAGCGCATTTCCTTGGCCAGCCCTTTCAGGCCGCGCGAGATGGCGGAAACTTCCTGCGTGCGGTTTTCATAGCGCTTGCCACCGCCGGTGGGTGTGCCGGCGACGAGTTGCAGGTAGTCAACGATGATCAGGTCCAGCCGGCCCTGTGCCTGTTGCAGTCGGCGGCACTTGGCGCGCATTTCAGAAAGCGAGATGCCCGGCGTATCGTCAATGAAGATCGGCGCTTCCACCAGCGCGGCCAGGCCTGTCACCAGCTTGTTGTAATCGTCACGGCTCAAAAAACCGGTGCGCAGTTTGTGGGAGTCAACCATGGCCTGCGAACAGAGCAGGCGTAGCAGCAGCGATTCGCGCGACATTTCCAGCGAGAAGACGCCGACAACTTTGTTGTCCCGCACGGCGGCGTTTTCGGCAATGTTGATGGCGAATGCGGTCTTGCCCATCGAAGGGCGCGCGGCGATGATCACCAAATCGGACTTTTGCAGGCCGCTGGTCATTCCGTCCAGATCTTCAAAGTGGGTTTCCAGTCCGGTGATGCGCTGGCCCTGCTCGTAGAGCTTGTCGATCGATCCGAACGAGAGCTTTACGATCTCCGAGATCCCCATGAAGCCCTGGCCGATGCGCTGCTCCGCGACTTTGAAGATGGCCGATTCGGCCGAGTCAATAATTTCTTCCGCCGGCGCTTCCTGCTCATACGCCTGCTGGATAGCGCTGGTGGCGGCATGAATCAGCCCGCGCAACAGCGCTTTGTCTTTTACGATTTTTACGTACTGCTCAATGTTCTTGACGCGCGGCAGTCCGTCCGTGAGCGACGTTACGTAAGCCACGCCGCCCACCGACTCAATTTCTTTATGCTGTCCCAGTTGTTCGGTGAGAGTGACGAAATCGACGGGCTTGCCGGTTTCAGCCAGCTCCATCATGCGGAGGTAAATGCGGCGATGGGAGTCGAGAGAAAATCTTCCGCGCGAAGATGCTCCGCCGCCTGCGGGTAGGCTGAGTTGTCCAGCAGGATTGCGCCCAGGATCGCGCGCTCTGCATCCATGCTGGCGGGCATTCCGCGATCAAGAATACGGTCAGTCGTCGCCATTCAAAGTCTCAAAACGCTTTTCTTTCTCCTATGATAACTTATATACTACCGGCGAAAACCCAGAGAAGCGCGGTCTCAATGTTCGTTAAATTTGTTTTCAAGTCCAGTCAAGCCAGCCAGCAGTTAATTGACGCTACCTGTTCTTTATTCGCTGGATTTACCGCTATCGGAAACTGGGTGGAGCAGGCCTTTAGGCCTGCGTAGTTGCCAAAAATTCTGGGGCTTTAGCCCCTGACGAAAATAAACCCGGCCTGTACCAGCCATACAGACCGGGCTAGCGGGGTGGATGTTCTTCCGTCGCCCTGTTGCCGGAGCGGCGTCTGGCAGTTCAACAAGTTTCTCTCACGCTCATTCTTCATGGAATGAGATACGGCTTTGGCCGCAGCCGGCAGCCAAGGCCAACGCAGATTAAACTCCGGCACGATCCCTTGAGTGTGCCGTCGGTTCTTTTGAACCGAACTTGACCCGCCCAGAACATTCACACTTGAGTATTGAAAATATCTATCAACAGTGGAGCTACTTCAAGCTTGGAACAAGAGGGTCCGCAGGATAGCAGTGACTTTCCTGTGCATAACAAATGTTGTCTGTGGATAAGGGTGGAAAAGTGGTTCTTAATTTCAAACTGCGACGCTGACGCGACCTCATATGGACAACGACAGCTTACGGTTCAACGTAAATTCGGTGCACTCTTTCTCCCAGTCGCGTGAGCAATTCGTACGGAATCGTTCCCGCCATCTGCGAAACCTGTTCAGGGCGAAGCGTGTGGCCGTTATGAGTGCCATAGAGCAGAACTTCAGCGCCAATGCTTGCGTCGGGAATGTCAGTCAGGTCAATCTGCATCTGGTCCATGCTGATTCGGCCCACGATCGGTGCGGTGCGGCCTTCCACCAACACTTGACCTGCGCCGGAAAGCTGCCAGGGAAGACCATCGTCATAGCCGAACGGCACAATGCCGACTTTAGTGCGCCGCCTGGCGGTGAAAGTTCGGTTGTAACCAAGAGTATCGCCCACAGAAAATTCCTGAATGCCGGTAATACGGCTGGTGACGCCCACAGCAAGTTCCAGATCAATGATTTTGCGTGCAGCCTCAGATGGATAAATTCCGTAGAGTCCCAGGCCGATGCGCACCATGTTGTAATGCGCTTCCGGGAAACGAATCGCGCCGCCGGTGTTCGCCGCGTGAATCTGGAGGTTTTCAAAGCCATCTGTCTGGAGCGCTGCGATGACCTGATCGAAAGCGGCAATCTGTTGGCGCGTAAAATCGTCAGACTGAGGATCTTCCGCCGAGGCAAAATGTGTGCAGACGCCGGTAAGCCGCATCACGCCGCTGGAGCGTATGCGCTGCGCCAACTCCACTGCCACGGCAGGCGGCACGCCCAGGCGATGCATACCTGTATCCACTTTCAGGTGGACGTCAAGCATGCGTCCGCTGCCTTGAAGCGCTGCGGCAAATGCATCAACCAGTTCAGCGGAGTAAATCACTGGCGTGAGTCGATAAGTCAGCAGGTTGTCAACGTCCTCACGCTCAGAAAGGAATACGAGAATGTCCTGGTCCGCGCCGGTCTTGCGTACAGCCACTCCTTCATTGGCGGACGACACGCCAATATGGTGAATGCCCAGCTGAGACATCCAGGAGCCAAGCTGTGCCAGCTCCGTTCCGTAAGCCATGGCTTTGAGCATGGCGACAATATGTACGGATCCGCCGCAGTGCCGCCGAAAGCGCGCAATGTTGCCTTCAATCGCGGCAAGGTTGACCCACAGGCAGCGCTGAGCGATTGCTCCGGAAAGATCGCGCACGGCCTTGACCATCCCGGCGTTGCGCGGACCTTTAAACAGGACTGTATCGCCGGGACGCAGCAAAGGAAGCAGCCGGTCTTTCAATTCGTTGGCCGACTTGACCTGCTCGACAGTGCCTTCCGGGCGCACTCGCTTGTATCCCTCAGCGGTGGTGGCCAGTTCGCCATTGCCGACGAGAAAGAGATGGCTGAATCCTGCTTCTGCCGCCTGCGCGCCCACCTGGGCGTGCTCACGGGCGGAGTTGGAGCCCAGCTCGCGCATCCCGGCAAAGGCAAATATCTTTCTGCCGCTGCGCGATGCGCCCAACGTGGCCGACCGCAAAGCCGCGTGCACGGAGATGGGATCAGAGCTGTAACCATCATTGATGATGCGAATGCCCTGCGGCGACGACCACAGCTCCATGCGCGTCGATGTGGGAGCGTAGTTGTCCAGCGCTGCGGCAATCTCTTCCAGGGGCACGCCGAGAAGATAAGCAGCATAGGCAGCGTAATGGAGGTCGGAGATAATCTCTGGCGAGCGTGTTCTCACCGTCACGCTTCTTGTACCTTGCGACGACACGCTCAGTTCCAGCACCTGACCGTCAGCGCTGAGAGAAATCGGAGTGAGACAAAGCAGTTGGTTCTTGTCGCCAATCCTGTGAATGGTGCACTTGATATTTTTCGCTGGAGCGTCAAGCGTGGGCTCGCGCGAAGGAAGCAGCAGCCAGCCGTTATCCGGGACACGCTCGAAGAGTTTCATTTTCTCTCTAGCGATGCCCTCGCGGTTTCCGAACGCCGCCACATGGGCCAGACCGATGTTGGTGAGAATGCCGCAATCGGGCCGCGCAATCTCTTCCAGCACAGCCATTTCTCCGGGAGCGGAAATGCCGACTTCAAGAATTGCCAGCGGCTCAGGCTTTTCCGCCGACAAGACGGCCAGCGCCAAACCCAACTGGCTGTTGTAACTTCCCGGCGAAGCCAGCACCTGCCTGCCCGCAAGCAGGAGCTTCAAAGCGTCTTTGACGATGGTCTTGCCGTTGCTGCCGGTGATCGCCACCACGCGCTGAAAGTATTCACGGCGATGCCAGCGCGCCAGAGACTGCAGTCCGCGCAGCGGATTGGCCGCGACGATCACGGGCCAAGAAAAATCAAGCGCAGTGCTGGCGTACCGATCTTGCGCGATCAGTGCCGCACTTGCGCCATTGTGAAAAGCGTCGGCCAGAAAGCGATGCCCGTCCGTCTGCTGCCCCTTCAGAGCAACAAACAACGCTCCGGGAGAGGCGCCACGTGAGTCCGTGCAGACGCGGTCGATTGTTACAGAAGAAGAGGGGACAAGCGGTGCAGAAGCGCCACGCAGTTCGCCACCAATTTCATGGGCAATACGCTCAAGTTTCGTCGGAATCAAATGCTTTGCGCTCCGGTATGCACAGTGTACGGGATTTCACTTAGGCGTGGCAGCCGGGCATCAGCCCAAGCACCATGAAAGTACTCTGCATCATTTAGAATTAAGGACAAGCTTCTTCATAATTCATGGCAAGCATTTATCGAAAATGGATGTATGCGTGGGAGACCCGTCTCACCACGCGCGACACAAACCGGGTAGTGCGCCCGCTGGAATGGGGCATGGAATGGGCGCGTCAATGGCCTCTGGTAAACGGCAACTTTCCCAGCTCAGAGCAGGATTTTGAAAGCTATCTGCACGAGCTGAATGACCACATTGTCGCCAACAGTGACGAGTTTTTTGCCTACAAAACCCCCGACGACTTCCGCCTGGAGACGCGCAAGATCGAGCTCTTTGCCACCGGCAGCAACGCCAGCGACAAGGTTCCCAAGGGCGATGGCACGTTCCTGCGTTTTACCTCGCCCTCTCCCAGTCCTTATCCCCAGAACGATCTGGTGAATGCCCGCTGGTTTCCGGCGGAAGGAAATCGTGCTGTCATCGTGTTGCCGCACTGGAACGCCAATGGAATCGCTTACAACGCGCTCGGCCCCATCCTGAACCGCTTTGGCATTTCCATGTTGCGCGTGAGCAAGCCGTATCACGATATTCGCCGGCCGCAGGAGACAGCCCGCTCTGATTATGCTGTCTCGCCCAACATCTGCCGCACGCTCGACGCCGCGCGTCAGGCCGTCGTTGATGTTCGCGCCTGCATTGACTGGCTTTACTCACAGGGCAAAGATCATGTAGGAATCGTGGGCACCAGCCTGGGATCGTGTTACTCATTTCTTGCCGCCGCGCATGATCCGCGCCTGAAAGTGAATGTCTTCAACCATGCTTCCACTTATATGGCGGACGTAGTTTGGACTGGCCAATCGACACGCCATGTTCGCGAGGGCCTGGAGCGCGACGGCATTACGCTCGAAAGCCTGCGGCAATCATGGAAGTGCGTGAGCCCAATGGCGTATTTCGATAAGTTTGCCCGCTACCCTAAAAAGAATCTGCTGATCTACGCCCGTTACGATCTTACCTTTTTGCCGGAACTCTCCCGCGAGGCCGAAGCTGGCTTCCGCAGGTACGGCGCCGATTTGAAAACCGTGGTGCTGCCCTGCGGACATTACACCACCGGGGAAACGCCATTCAAATATATGGACGGATACCACATGGTGCGATTCCTGATGAAAAATCTCTGAGAGCAAAGCTGCTGCAGTCCAGGCTGAGTTACTGACCATTGAGGCTCCGACCGATTTTTTGGTTCTATCAAACCCGCCGACCAAAAGTTCCCTCCAATAGGCAGAACATTTAAGGAGTTGTCGAATGAAGGTGCTGTCATTTTTAGGAGCAGTAGGTCTGGGAATCTTTTCCGGAGCATGGATTATCGCTTCGCGCCGACGCCGCACGGATGCTCGAAAGTCATTGATCAATATTAATGAGGCCAGTCAGCAGGAAATCATGCAGGCGCTTGGACTCGACGCCGAATTCGCAGATCGGATCGTGGAACATCGGCCCTATCCCAGCAAGATTGACCTGCTTGGGCGGATGGTCATCCCTGGGGAAATCTATAACTCCATCAAGAACCGCATCACCTATAAGGCTTCTTGATCGACCACGGTTCTATTTGTTTTTCCAGACGGGCTTGCGTTTCTCAATAACAGCGCGCAAGCCTTCCTGCACGTCTTCCAGGCTCATCAGCTCGTTGAGATAGAGGTCCTGTGATGTCTTCATAGCTTCTTTGAGCGGCCGCCCAATGGAACTGCTGATCACGCGCTTGGTAACTTCCAGCACCGGCCCGCTAAACTCGGAAATCCGGGCGATGAGCGCATCCACATGTTTCTGCAACTCTGCTTCCGGCACTACCTTGTTAACAAAGCCGAAATTGAGCGCTTCCTCAGCTGACAGCGCCTCGCCGGTAAGAATGAGTTCGTAAGTTTTCTTGGTGCCAATGAGCTGCGGCAGCATGACCGCAGCAAAGGGAGGAAACACGCCGAGCTTCACTTCTGGCTGGGCAAATTTGGCTTTAGGTGTGGCCAGCACGACGTCTGCAAAGCCTACAAGCTCTGACCCGGCTCCAATTGCCGGCCCATTCACCACTACCACCACAGGCTTGGAGATATCGACCATCGCCTGAAAGACCCGGGTAAAAGCGTCCAGCGTCTGGAAGACGCGGTCGGGGCGCGAATCTTCCAGTGAAATGCCCGCGGAAAATGCCTGTTGTGATGATTGCAGAAGGATGGCTTTCACATCCGCCCGGCCATTGAGGCTTTCAATCGATTCGGCCATTTCCTTCATCATCGGCACGGTCAGCACGTTGTGCGGCGCGTGATTCAGCGTAAGCCGCGCGATGGAATCCACCACTTCGAACAGTATGTATTTGTAGCTTGAGGCTGGGACTCGGTTGTCGCCAGTAAGATCGGGTTCGGTTTCGTTCGCGGGCCGCGTGGCCATAATCACCTCATTGCAATGTGGGGGAGGACGCGAGCGTGATTATCCGCTGAAAAGCCTGCTAAACACAAGTAGGCAATCGCCTTATGGGGTAATCGCAAGTGCATACTCCAGCATCGCGGTGGCGCTCTCCGGAGGGTGTTGTCCTTCTGGATTCATTCCGTGTTGACAACGTTACTTTTGCAGGACTAGCTTTTACTCCGAGCTGAATTTTCCATGAAAGGTCGGTTCTATGAGAAAAATCTCCAGGCTGTTTGCGCTAACAATTATTCTCGGTCTCCTGAGCGTCCCCATTACCGCCGTCGCAAGTTACGATGATGACGACCAGCCGCACATGCAGGCTGCGCTGGAAGCCCTGCAACAGGCCAAGCACCATTTGGAAGAAGCTAAGCATGACAAGGGCGGACACCGTGTGGCTGCCATTAAATCTATCGATCTTGCCATTCACCACGTAAAAGAAGGCATGGAAGCTGGCGAGAAACACGAACATAAATAGGGCATTCGCGTTTTTCTGCCGGCCCGTTGAGGCCGGCATTTTCTTTTAGTGCTCTCATTCATGAGTCACTTCAGTAAAATAAATCCCATGAGAGTTGCGCTCGGGGCAGACCATGCCGGCTACCAACTGAAAGACCAGATCAAGCACCACTTGCAATCGCAGGGTGTTGACGTGCGCGATGAAGGCACATCGTCGTCCGAATCGGTGGATTACCCTGACTATGCACGCACTGTGGCGCATGATGTGAGCGAGCAGCGCGCTGATCTGGGAATTCTGGTATGCGGCAGCGGTATCGGCATGGCGATTACAGCCAACAAGGTCGATGGCATTAGGGCGGCCAACGTCAGCACTGAATACGAAGCCCAGATGAGCCGTGAGCACAACAACGCCAACGTTCTCGCGCTTGGCGCACGCATCATTAGCGCTGACGAAGCTTTTCTCATTGTCGATAAATGGCTGGTAACGCAGTTTGCCGGCGGCCGGCATGAGCGCCGCGTGGAAAAGATCATGGCCATTGAAAAAGAAGAGGACGCCACCGGAGCCTCCAGGGGCCGCTGATGCATCATCGGTGGTCTAACGGTGACTATGAGATCAGCACTGATCCAGCGCGGGTCGACGCAGGCATGGTGCAGGAGTTCCTTACCAATTCCTATTGGGCAAAAGGCATCCTCCTTGAAACGGTACGGCGGTCGATTGAGCACTCCATTCCTTTCGGCGTTTATCACGGGCAGCAGCAGGTCGGTTTTGCCCGCATCATCTCAGACCTCACGACTTTTGCTTATCTGGCAGACGTCTTCATTGTGCCGCCCTATCGTGGCCGCGGACTTTCGCGATGGCTAATGGAGTGTATTGTCGGTCATCCGGATTTGCAGGGACTGCGCCGCTGGATGCTGGCCACACAGGACGCCCACGGTCTGTACGCCAAATTTGGATTTACCGCGATCAGTAATCCTGACAGATGGATGGAGATCCATCACGCAGATGTCTATGCAGATTCAGTGCACCGCAAAGGACGCTAAGGACGCAGAGATTCGAAAATGTCCTCTGCTTCTTTGCGCACTTCGCGTCCTTTGCGGTGTAATCTGATTCTGAGTGCTGACTACTGAGCGCTGAATGCTTTAAGATTCTTGTCATGAAGAATTCGTGGATGTCCCGCCCTCTTTCTGAATCCGATCCTGAGATTGCCCAGGCCATCGCCAATGAAGCCAACCGCCAGCATGAGGGGCTGGAATTGATCGCCTCAGAGAATTTCGTCAGCATGGCTGTTCTGGAGGCCGCAGGCTCCGTGTTTACGAATAAATATGCTGAGGGATATCCGGGCAAACGCTATTACGGAGGCTGTGAATTCGCCGATGTAGTAGAAACTTTAGCGAGGGACCGGGCCAAACAGATCTTTGGTGCGGACTATGCCAATGTCCAGCCGCACTCCGGTTCGCAAGCCAATATGACTGCGTATATGGCTCTGTTGCAGCCTGGCGACGCCGTCATGGGACTGAATCTTGCTCACGGCGGCCACCTCACGCACGGCCATCCGCTGAATTTTTCTGGCAAGATGTACAAGATCATCCCTTACGGCGTGCGGAAAGATACGGAAACCATCGATTATGACGAGATGGAGCAGATTGCCGTGCGCGAGCGCCCCAAAATGATTATCGGCGGAGGCAGCGCGTATGCTCGCGTGATTGATTTTGCGCGTATGCGGCAAATCGCGGACAAAGTCGGCGCCAAACTCATGGTGGACATGGCGCACATCGCGGGATTGGTGGCTGGAGGAGCTCATCCCTCGCCCATTCCGCACTCTGACATTGTCACCACTACCACGCACAAGACACTCCGCGGACCGCGCGCCGGCATGGTGCTTTGCCGTCAGGAGTTGGCAGCTGCGGTCGATAAGATTGCCTTCCCTGGTATTCAGGGCGGCCCGTTGGTGCATATCATCGCGGCCAAAGCGGTTTGCTTCCGTGAAGCGTTGCAACCGTCGTTTAAAGATTACGCTCATCAGGTTGTTGCCAATGCCAGAGCTCTGGCCCGCAAAATCATGGATGAGGGATTCCGCATTATCACCGGCGGAACCGATACACACCTCATGCTGATCGATGTTTTTTCCCATGGCATTCTTGGCAGTGAAGCTGAAAATGCGTTGGGGCAGGCGGGAATTACCGTCAACAAAAATGCCATTCCTTTTGACAGCAATCCGCCGCTCAAGCCCAGCGGGATTCGTATTGGCACGCCCGCTCTCACCACGCGCGGCATGAGAGAGAAAGAAATGGTCCAGACCGGCGCCTGGATCGTGGAAGCCCTCAATAATTCCAAGGATGCACAGGTATTGGCCCGCATCCGTAAGCAGGTGCTGGAATTGGCCGAGGCATTTCCTCTTTATCCTGAGTTGCGCGCTGGCGTGGAAGTTGCCTGAGTATTGTTAGAACCCGGAAGATTTCTGGGTGAGGATACCGGTGAGTCAGTACGCCTAGTCAGTACGCCTAAGGTTGAATCAACGTAAGCGCAGCCCTCCTTTTGGCCATAACTTGCTTCTAAATCCTTCAGAAGGATTGGGTGGCACGAAGTGGCCTTACGAATGACAATTCTGGGAACTTTGATTTGTCTGATGGCGGCTGTTTCCGTCGCTCAGACAAACGCCACGCCAGACGCTCGGAATGTCGTTGACCGCATGCTGAGAGCGCAACAGGAAAACAAAGCGCGAGTGCGGCCATTCACCGTCAAACGCGGTTATCTCCTGCTCGACAAACAGGACCAGCAGAAAGCCCATGTCGTCGCCAACATCACTGTCTTACCCCCTGACAGTAAGCAATACAACATTGAGAGCAGCAGCGGTGGGATGGGCGAGAAAGTCCTGCGGGATGTTCTGAGCAAAGAGACTGAGACACCCAAGGATGCGCAACGCCAGGAACTCTCTCTTGAAAATTACGACTTCCAATTGCTGGGGGAAGAAACTGTGGATGGCCAGCGCTGTTTTCTTTTAAGCATGAATCCCCTGCGCGAAGAAAAAGACTTGCTTCGCGGCAAGCTTTGGGTGGACGCGGAGAGCTACAATATCCGCCGCGTTGAGGGGACTCCCGCTAAGAACCCTTCCTGGTGGCTCCATGATCTTCAAATTATCATGAGCTTTGCTGAAGTCGATGGCATGTGGATGCGCACGTTCACGCATGCCGTGGCTAACGTGCGCTTTAAAGGCAAGTATGTGATGGAATCGCGCGACATTGAATATCGCTTCACCCAGCAAACAGCCTCACGGTCACGCCGCCATCCCGGAATTCTCGCGGGCTCCGCGATCAATCCATAAGTACTACTCCTCCTGAGTATCCCCTTAGAAGACCGCCGAGCTAGCTGGACAATCACCTGATACCCATCTGACTAGAGTCCCAAATGGGAACTAGCCCAGCAGGCGGGCCTTGTTTTTGAACCTCAAAAACTCAAGGGCTCTGACTTAAGACCGTTTTATGCCTGTTGCGCATCGGCGAAGACTGCAATTAGATTTGACATTGGTACTGTGTAACTTTCAGCGCGTCTCTGAGGTCCATAAATGAAAATGATCAAGCCAGCAGTCCTGATGGCGCTGCTTGTGTGCACGGCGCTTGCCCAGACTTCTCCTCCCCAGCAGAGCAAGGCTGAATGGAACTTCGCGGTCTCAGGCGATTCTCGCAACTGTGGCGACGTGGTGGTGCCCTCTATCGCTGCCGGTGCGGCAAAAAGCCAGGCGGAATTTTACTGGCATCTGGGCGACCTCCGCGCTATCTATGGCATTGACGAGGACTATCAACATAGCCCGGAGCATCGTGGCAAGATCGTTGACAAAGCTGCATACCTGAAAGATGCGTGGGATGATTTCATCCAGAACCAGCTTGGAGCATTTGGTTCCATGCCGGTGTTTGTCGGCATTGGCAATCATGAAACCACGCCGCCAAAGAGGCGTGAAGAGTTTGCTGTCAAATTCGCCCAGTGGCTTGATTCCGCGCCCCTGAAGAAGCAGCGCCTGGCGGACAATCCTAAAGACACAGCTCCTACCACCTACTTTCACTGGATCCAGGGCGGAGTGGATTTTATTTACCTCGATAACGCCACGCTCGACCAGTTCTCACCGGAGCAGGTAAGTTGGCTGGAGGGTGTTGTGGAACGCGCGTCTGCCAATCCGGAAGTCCACGCCCTGGTGGTGGGCATGCACGCGGCGCTGCCGGACAGCGTGGCCAGCGGACATAGCATGAGTGACTGGGAACTGGGTGTTGAAAGCGGCCACCGCGTCTATACAGACCTGCTGAATTTTAAAAAGAAGACGCACAAGAATGTTTATGTGCTGGCCAGCCACTCGCATTTTTACATGAGCGGTATTTTCAATTCCGAATACTGGGCCAACAATGGCGGTGAATTGCCGGGCTGGATCGTGGGCACCGCCGGTGCCGTGCGTTATGCGCTTCCGCCGGACGCGCCGCGCGCGAAAGATGCCCGCACCAAGGTTTACGGCTACCTGCTGGGAACTGTTCACAATGACGGGAAGATTGATTTCAAGTTTGAAGAAATCAAACAGGCCGATACTCCGGCTGCCGTCAGCCAGCGGTACACTCCGGAGTTCGTAAATTTCTGCTTCGATAAAAACACGAATTTCTCCAGGACGTCCGAGCCGCCGCACAAATGAAATTTTCAGCGCCCTTCGATCCTTGGAACTTTCGAATCAAGTGAAAGCAGAACATGAATCTTTTGGATAATGGGCTCGAGAAGGAGATCGCTCATCCAAAAGACAATCTCGCCACCGGTATATGCATTTTTTTGTTGACAATGCAACATCAGTACCTCAATATCTTGTGTGTAAGCACACAACGGTACAATTCGTTGGGCTTCAAAAAAGTGAGATCGGGCTCCAAAGCAACTAAATCTTCTTAAGGAGGCATTCAACTCATGGCAACCAAGAAAAAAGCAGCCAAGAAAAAGAAGAAAAAGTAGCAGACTCGCGGAGCCAAGTCTCCGTGAATTTCACAAGGGAAAATAGTTATAACGGGTGTTCATCGGAACACCCTTTTTTATTGCTTATTTTGTGCTGTTTCCCCGATGTTCCGTGCCATCCAGATGCAGTTGCGCCTGCCTATCAAATACAATTTCAAAGATATGCCAGTAATGACGCGGGCCACAGTTCCCGCAACTCGAAGGTTCTTCTTAATTCTCTGGGTCTGCTTCTTGCTTGGAGGAATTTCCGGTCGCGCGCAGATTGATGGCGAAGCGCCCAACCGGGACGCAAAGGCAGCACAGGCTGGCGGCGCCGAAGACATTATTCCATTTCTCAACCAAACGATCGTATGGGCGCGACAGTTAAGCGCTGAGCAGCAGCTTGTGAGCGAGCCTAGTGATGCACTTTTCCTGAATGACAGCCGTCAGGTTGCCGATCAGGTAGTCCGGCTCGCCTTTGAATTTGCCCGGGCGCGCGCACAGGCGTTTGCCAGCCCGACGGATCCAGGCGTCGGCCACTCTCAGGCAACCTCGCAATATCAAAGATTGATCGATTCCGCCACCAAAGCCGATCAGCAGGTCAAGTCACTACAGAAGGAACTGGATGGGTTTCACCAGCAGCTCCTGACAGCCACAGGCAAGAAGCGAACCACAGTCCAGGCTGTTATCTCAGAAACTGAAGGTGAGCTGCAGCTGTTCCAGACGCGCCGAGACACGTTGCGCAACATGCTTCAGTTTGCCACGGGGACTGCCTCGAGCGGCCTGGGATCAGGCAATCTGCTGTCGCAAGTAGAGGAACTGGCACGCACCGTGCCAGCCGCTTCCGCCGAAAGCAAGGATCAAAGCGGTTCGAATTCAGGGGTGAATAATTCTACTTCGCCGTCGGTTGTTGCCTCTCGTGAACGCAAGGAGCCGCCTACCGGCATTCTGGCTCTGGCCACAGACCTGTTTTCTCTGCGGCGCAAGCTGCATGTGTTAGAGGACAACCTACGTCAGACGGATGCGCTCTCTCAGAGTTCTAAAAATCTGCGCGCGCCCTTGATGGCAAAGGTAAGAGAGCTTACCCAAAAGGGCGACGACGTGGCGGGACAGCCCGATTCCCAGGACCCAACCGTGCTGGCGCAACAAAGGAAAGATCTTGATGCACTTACTGCGCAATTTAAGCAGGTTTCCGCCAGCCTGCTTCCCCTGGGCAAACAGTCAATCCTTCTGGATATCTACAAGCGCACCACAACGAACTGGCGCAGCGCCGTTGACAGCCAATACCAGGCTGAACTCAAGGGATTACTGTTGCGGCTGGCCGTGCTGGCTGTGGTCCTGGGCGTGGTGCTGGCTATTTCTGAAGTGTGGAAACGGGCAACATTTCGGTACGTTCCTGACGTGCGCCGGCGTTACCAGTTCCTGCTGATCCGCCGGATTGTCTTGTGGTGCTTGACGGCCATCATCATAGCCACCGCCTTTGCCAGCGAACTCGGTGCTGTGACTACGTTTGCCGGATTAATGACCGCGGGCATTGCGGTGGCCTTGCAGAATGTGATCCTCTCGATTGCCGGCTACTTCTTCCTTATCGGAAAATATGGCGTTCGCGTGGGTGACCGCGTGAACATTGCCGGCGTGACAGGGGACGTAGTGGATATCGGCCTGGTGAGGCTCCAGATGATGGAAATTACTAGCGGTCCTGCGCCGCTTCCCACCGGACGCGTCGTCGCATTTTCCAATGCCGTGGTGTTCCAGGCCAGTTCCGGAATGTTCAAACAGATCCCCGGAACCAACTTCCTTTGGCATGAGATCACGCTCACGCTCGATCCAAAAACCGATTATCGTCAGGTGGAGCAGCGCATGATGGAGGCGGTCAACAAGGTTTTCGCCGAGTATCGCGACAAAATGGAAGTGCAGCGGCGCAACGTCGAACGTTCCTTGAATTCCAGCCTCGCCGCTTTTTCTCCGGAGAGCCGTCTCCATCTAACGCAAACCTCGCTGGAAGTGGTGATACGCTATCCCGTAGATTTGGCCAATGCCGGCGACATCGATAACCGCGTTACCCGGGAAATTCTTGACGCGTTGGAGCGGGACCCCGGCTTGCGCGTGCAAGTCTCAGCCGGTCCGACGGTTCGAGCGGAAGGACTACCGCCGGAACCAGTGAAGGCCAAAGGCTGACGCCGGTGACAGGCGGCGCCTGCAGCGCTGCTGCATGACTGGGAGACTCAACCACACGTCGTTTGCGACTATAGCGCCGTATCGTGTTTTGGGAGGAAGCATTTGAAAACTGTCTTTGTCGTTGGCGCTGGACCAGCAGGGATGTTTGCCGCGCAGAAAATTGCCCAGGGCGGTCATGAAGTTATCATCCTCAACCGCGACATCAAGCCCGGCGGCCTGGCTGAATACGGTATCTATCCCACCAAGGACAAAATGAAGGTCGGGCTGCGCAAACAATTTGCCAAGGTCTTGAGCCTGCCTAATGTGCACTATTTCGGCCATGTGCCGGTGTCCAGCCAGTCCGCGATTTCCATTCCTGATTTGCAGACGTTCGGGCCTTCTGCAATAGTTTTCGCCGTTGGCGCGCAGGGAACAAAGAAACTTGGCCTGCCCGGCGAAGAGGTTACGGGAGTGTATGCCGCCAAAGACTTTGTCTATAGCTATAACCTGTTGCCTCCATTTACCTCGCGTGATTTCTCTACTGGCAAACGGGTGGCGATCGTTGGCATGGGCAACGTGATGGTGGATATCGCGCGCTGGCTCCTGATTGATTCGCCCGTTAAGACAGCCGAAGAGGTCATCGTCATCGCCCGTCGCGGACCCTTTGAAGCCAAGTTCGACAAGAAAGAGTTTGACTATATTGAGGAATTTCTGGATCGCAAAGCATTTGACGAGGAGCTGCGCCGCATCCAGCCACAACTTTCCGCCATTGGCCAGGACATAAGTAAACTTGCCGAGGAGACTTTCCCAGTCCTGGCAACGCCCGCCTCAGAGCATCCGGAAGGCAAAGCCCGGTTGCGCTTCCGCTTTCTATGCTCTCCTCAAGCTATTCATGCCGATAGCGGCAGCCGTATTGACCGGCTCAACGTCGCAGAAAATGTTCTTTTGGAGCGCGATGGCAGCATCGCCTGCAAAGCCACCGAGAAGTCTGCGGATATTGAGGTGGATACCATGATTTTTGCCATTGGTGACGTTGCTGATCCAGGTGTTGGCCTGCCTTACCATCGTGACAGCTATGTCATTAACCCGGACCAAAGCGATCCCAGGCGCGCAGCGTATGAGTTGTTTGATCCGCAAACCGGCAAAGTGCTGGACGGAATGTATGCCGTGGGCTGGGCGCGCAAGGCCAGCGACGGCTTGGTGGGTATCGCGCGGCACGATGCCGAAGTCGGCGCCGTGCACGTGCTGAAATATCTGGAAACAGCCCGCGAAAGCAACTTTGGCGCCGCAGATGTGCAGAGATTTCTCGAGGGCAAAGGGCTGCAAGTTGTAACCAAGGCAGACCTTGAAAGTCTGGCGCGCGCTGAAGAAAAAGTAGCTCAGAAGCTGGGTGTTTTGTGGTTCAAATTTGCTGAAGACAACGCCATGCTGGCCGCCATTGAGTCAGAGAAGGCAAAGATCGTAGTGGTCTAGCACCTTGATTCTTGACGCTACTCGCAGTTAGAGTTTTCAGCAGATGCCCGTCTGGGACCCCAATTTATATCTGAAGTACGCGGATGAGCGCGCGCGGCCTGCGGCCGATCTGATTGCGCAAATCCATCTGGAAGCGCCCGCTAGCATCGTCGATCTGGGCTGCGGTCCGGGCAATAGCACACAGCAACTTCGCCAACGCTGGCCCAGTGCAGCTGCTACCGGCGTGGACAATTCTTCCGAGATGCTCGCTCAGGCCAAAACGAAACATCCTGACTGGCGATGGATATTGGGCGACATAGAAACCTGGAAGCCGGATCCACCGGTCGATCTGATCTTTTCCAATGCGGCGTTTCACTGGGTTGCGGGGCACGCCACATTGTTCCGCGGCATGATCAACAGCGTGGCGCCGGGCGGGGCTTTGGCAGTGCAGATGCCAAACAATTTTCATTCGCCCGCCCACTCCGTACTACGGGAGGCGGCGTTAAGCGGCGATCCCCGCTGGGCCAAGGCGATGGCTGCCGTTCCCGGCACAGTCACTGTCCACCCGGCCGCCTTTTATTACGATGTTCTTCGCAAACACGCCAGCCGTGTTGATATCTGGGAGACCGAGTACCAGCACGTAATGGAGGGACCAAAGGCGGTCTTCGACTGGATACACAGCACCGGCATGCGGCCTTACCTTGATCGCCTGCCCGACGCCGAGCAGCGCCAGCTTTTTGAAGAGCTCTGCCTTGAAGGCATTCAGGAAGCCTACCGCCCCAACGACCAGGGAAAAGTCCTGTTTCCATTCCGCAGGATGTTTATCGTGGCCTACCGGTGAGACATGTTTCTGAATAAACGAGATTTATCAATCGTCCTTTGTGGGATCGCGTTATGCTCCCCTGTCCTTCGTCCCGCCGCTTCCGTCCACAAGATTGGTCCGGACCTCTACGCCTACATCTCTGACAACGACGCCAGTGCTAATTCAACTTTCCTGGTCAGCGATCAGGGAATTTTCGTTGTCGATACAGGGTTGAACGCGCAGGAAGGCCGCAAGCTGCTGAAGGAAATCCGCAAAGTTTCCCAGGCTCCCATCCGCTGGATCGTGAACACCCATTACCATCCCGACCATCGTGGAGGAAACAACGTAGTCGGACCGGACGCAATAGTCATCAGCACTGCTTTTACCCGCTCACAGCTTGCCGATTCAGAGTACCGCGACGCCACGAATGAAACCGTCGGGCAAAATGGCATTTTACTTTACGCTGGTGGACACGAAGTCCGCATCTACCATCCCGGACCGGCGCATACCCGTGGAGATCTTGTGGTCTACTTTCCTGATCAGCAAGCCATTGCCACCGGCGATCTCTTTCTCACGAATTCATGTCCCGCCATGGATGATGGTGACATGGAGAATTGGATCAGCGCGCTTGATCAGATGCTGGCGTTGCCGCTTCAGCACGTAGTCCCCGGGCATTTTGAGTTGGCTACGAAGAGCGAATTACAGCGTTTTCGTAACTACCTGGCGGATCTACGCGACCAAGTTGCGCGTATGCACAGCAACGGGCTGTCATTAGAGCGAATACAGAAGCTTCTTGAGCTAAGCGCCTATAAAGATCTTCACCAATTCCCTCAATACGAAGCCACGTTTAAGGACAATGCAGCCGCATATTACAAGCAGCTTGAGAGCCGCAAATCAGCGCCAGTGACGCGCTAACCGTCAGCCTTTGCGGTTTAGTGTCTTTGTGAATACCGGTTCATGCCATAAGCAACTTACAATAGGTTCCATGACAGAGACTCCACTGCAACCTGCCACGCCTCGCCGCCTGGCACTCCTGCCTGGCCTGCTCCTGGGCGCCGTCCTGGCGCTGCTGCTCGCCGTCCTCATGGCACGGGTACAGTCAGGCCCTCTGGCCACATTGTGGTCGCTGCTGAGCGGACGTAACACGCGCATCACCAGTGAAGGCAGCGTGATCGAGCGTATCCAACGGCTCCAGCGAATGGAAACCGTGGTTTTCAATATGGACAAGATTGTGACCGGTGAAAAAGATAATCCAATCCTGCCCGACTTTATCGCCGGCGATCGGCTGCTGATGATTGTCCATGGCCAGGTTGTTGCCGGCATTGATTTCGGTCGCCTGAAAACCGGCGACATCAAGGTCCACGATAAGGAAGTGCGCATCCATCTGCCTAATCCGCAAATCCTGCTTACTCGCCTGGATAACGCGCGCACCAAAGTCTATTCCCGCAACACGGGAATTCTGGTCCGGGTTGATCCCAACCTTGAGACCCAGGTCCGCCAGGAAGCGGAAGGGGAGTTACTGCAGGAAGCGGCGCTGGGTGGAATTATTGCCAATGCGCGTGACAACGCCCGGGCCACCGTGACCACGCTGCTTATGGGAATGGGCTTTGAGAAGGTTGAAGTGGATTGACGGTTTGCCTGAAAATCAGGAATCTCTTGATCGCTTTTCCGCATTCTAAACGCATCAAGAACTAATCGACGAAAGGCGCAAATGGAATATACCAACCTTGGCTCTACCGGCGTAAAGGTCTCTCGCATTTGCCTGGGCTGCATGACGTACGGCACAAAGAAGTGGCGGCAATGGGTGCTGGAAGAAGAAGAGAGTCGCCCATTCATCAAGCAGGCGCTGGATGCCGGCATCAATTTCTTTGACACCGCGGACATGTATTCCCTTGGCGCCAGCGAGCAGGTCCTGGGTCGCGCTCTGAAGGACTTTGGTCCATCGCGCGACAAACTGGTGATCGCGACCAAAGTATTCTTCCCTCTGGGTGACGATCCCAATCAAAAAGGCCTTTCGCGCAAGCACATCATGCATGCGATTGACGACAGCCTGCGTCGCCTGGGCACGGATTATGTTGACCTCTACCAGATTCACCGCTTCGACTATGAGACGCCGATCGAAGAAACACTCACCGCGCTCCATGATGTGGTGAAGTCCGGAAAGGCGCGATACATCGGAGCATCGTCAATGTTTGCCTGGCAGTTTGCGCGAATGTTATATACCTCGGATCGTCATGGTCTCACGCGCTTCGTGACCATGCAAAACCATTACAACCTTGTATATCGCGAAGAAGAGCGCGAAATGATCCCTTTGTGTCGGGCTGAAGGCGTAGGGCTTGTGCCCTGGAGTCCTCTGGCGCGTGGCGTGTTGGCGGGAAATCGCAAGGCGGGGACCGTGCGCTCGCAGGAAGATGACTACACTAAGAAGCTCTATACGCAGGAAGCAGATGACCGCGTAGTCGAAGCAGTGGCCCAGGTGGCGAAAAAGCGCGGCGTGCCACCAGCTCAGATCGCTCTGGCATGGCTATTACACAAGCCTGAAGTTTCAGCGCCAATCGTCGGAGCATCCAAGCCGCACCATCTGCAAGATGCTGTGGCAGCGGTCAACGTAAAGCTAGTGCCGGAAGAGATTTCTCAGCTCGAGTCGGTTTATGTGCCGCATCCGGTGCTGGGACATCACTAGACTTCTATCCAGGCAGTTATGACCGGGTCTTGCGGCCCAGCAGCCACCCGGTAAGCATGCCGACGGCGAAGGCGCCTGCTGCTACCGTTGCAACCGACGCAAGAGGGCGGTTTTTTACATGCTCCCGGACATCATCGAGCCGGTCTTCGGTCGCGGCCTTTGCGCGTCGGACGGTCTTATCCAGATCGTTATATGTTTCATCCAGCCGATCCTTAACTTTGGCGGAGAGGTCCCGCGCTCTATCGGCGATTTCCGCTACGTTGTCCCTTAAATCGCGCGTCATCTTTTCAGCCTTCATAACACTTACCTCCGTACTGCACGTAATTATGACAGAGAAGAGAGTTCAAGATCGCTCGACATGTTGTCTTTGTTACTACGTTAAGTCCACAACTTTCAATTTGATCTCCGTGCTCTTCCAGTTGGATTGGAACTGTTTGTCGACAAACTGTGCATCATAGCCGCGATTTTGCGCGCGCAACGCCTCGCTCAAACCGAACAGTGACCGTGGATTGCGTGGATTACGATCCAGGTCATCGCGAAAAACTTTTTCCGCTTCAGCGGCATTTCCGTTCAGCAGCAGCACGGCGCCCAGCGACTCACGTACCGGGTAAAACCAATCAGGTGGCTCATCGTACTTCAACGTATCCTGAACGGCGATAGCGTGGTGCAGCATGGAGATTGCATTGGCCGAATCACGTTTTGCCAGCGCGATTTTTGCGCCTAACACGTTGGTAGCGATGGTCAAGACGTCTTTTGCTTTGTTGTTGACCGGCATGGCAAAAACCTGATCAGGCGGCGTCTTGTCGGCAGCTTCGCTTACGATGTGATGCTCTGCCTCGGCTTCCGTCACCTTGCCCTTGGCTGCCAGGGCCATGCCGCGGGCGAAATGCCAGAAGACGGTCGTCGTCTGCATGGCGGCCGCCGGCTGGGGCATCGCCATTATCTGGTCCCATTTCTGAAAACGTACTTCCACTGCAATGGGGACCGTCATGAACCCTTCCAGGGGCGGCATGTCTTTTACGTGCGGTCCAACGTGGGCTGCCAGCATCTCTGCGGCTTTGCGGGCTTCAGTGTAATTGCCATTCATGCTGGAGCATGCCGCAATGAAATGCAGGTTGTGGCTGTAATACATTGCGCCGTACATGCCCCCGGCGCCATTGGCCTGCATGTAAGCACGGTCGGCAGATGCCGCCAGTTGGTTGGTTTTAACCGCCGCTTCAAAGTCGCCGGTACGGATGTAGACGTGTCCCGGCATATGCACCAGATGTCCCGCAGCAGGCGCGAGTGCCGCCAACCGGTTTGCCGCCGCCAGCGCGCGCTCGGGATTTGGAGAGGCTTCCACGGCGTGAATGTAATAGTGAATGGCGCCCATGTGGTTGGGATCGCGTTTAATGACGGATTCCAGCGCGGCAACAATGTCTTCAGTTCCAGCTTCGGGCGTGCCATCCGGATGCCACAGTCCCCACGGATGAAGGTCCATGCCGGCTTCAGCAAATAGGGTGGCAGCGTCCAGGTCGTCCGGGAATTGCTTGACCACATCACCCATCGCATTCCGGTAGCGCTCCGCCGCCAGGCGATGGTCAGCAGCGGGATCAGACGGGAAGCGGCGCGCCATTGCGGCGATGTAGGCCTTTTCGCTAGGCGATCCGTTGGCTGAGAGTTCCTCTGCTTTAGCGATGGCGTCATGGGCCTTCTTAAAACGGTCTGGGTCAGCTGGATCGTTGTAGTTCGGTCCCACAGCTTCCGCCAGCCCCCAATATGCCATTGCCAGTTTTGGATCGAGTTCAGCAGCGCGCTCAAAAGATCCAGCGGCTTCTTCGTGGTTGAAAGCAAAGATCAGGCGCATTCCCTGGTCGAAAAATTTCTGCGCTTCAGGGTTACTGGTGGAGACGGGATGGTGCAAATCTCCCAGCCCGGTCATCAGGGTGGCTTTCTTAGCGGCAGGTTGCTGGGCGTTGATCGGACTGCAAAGCACAAACGCGACCAGGACGCATATCGGGAGCTTCATGGTGGTTTCTCCTCAATTTTGGGTTGCGAGCCTTGGATACCGGAGATTCTACACCCGCTTGGGATGGAAACTGATGAGATCGTACGTGATACCGGTTACTGCTTTCTGCCGAATATTTCCCGCAGCAGAGCCGTTGTTTGCGCCGCGGGATCCTTGCGAATCTTGCGCTCTTCTTCACCCATCACATAAAACAGGCCGTCCATGGTTTTGCCGACGACATATTTATCAATGCTGAAATCCTGGTTTTCCGCCACGCGCGCGGCCACAGGATTTTGCATCAGCTGGTTGTATTGCCTGATTACGCCCACATTTTCCATAGCACGGTGCACGATTGGGGAGAAAGCCGCGGTCAACTGTTCTGTGCTCGTGGTCTTGAAGTATTCTGTCGCCGCTGTATCACTGCCGGAAAGGATCTGGCGAGCGTCGGCAATAGTCATCTTGGTTACGGCGTCAATAAAGATTTGCCGGGCGGCAGGTGCGGCCTGCTCCGCAGCGCGGTTCATGCCCACTTCCAGTGCGTCCACCTGCTGCCCCATCCCCATCAGCCGCATGCCTTTGCCCACGCTGCGCAATTTGTCCGGCAGCAGAATCTTGATGGCAGCATTTTTTAGAAAGCCATCCACGCGACCGGTTGATGTGACCGCTTTGCGCGTGCTCACGGTCAGCGCCTCTTTCAATCCAGCCGCAATGCGATCGTCGGTAGGCCCGCGCTTATTGCCCAGAGCTTCTTCGGCTCTCTTCCGCAGATCATCCAGCGGAGACTGCGCCAGCGTCCATGAGGACAGCATTCCTGTGCTCAGTATGATTACGCCCACAAATCTCTTTATCATTTTGGCCCCTTGCAGGTCTCAGGAAAATGGCAGGCGCCGCGGCTAACAGCGAGCGCGCGGCCACAGTCTAAGCTGTATATTAGCGCTCCACCTTTCATTTGTCCTATACCGCGAGAGCACCGAGCGCAGAGGATTGGCTGTCGGAGGCTAAGAATTATGATCAGCAGGTTATTTCGGTGTTTAAGCTCCAGTGCTCTAGTCCTTGCTATTGTTTCTTCCTTCGTTCCCGCAAATGCGGCCGACAAAGGAGTTCACCCGGAGATGATCGTTTCCTCAAAATGGCTCAGTGAACACCTCACTGATCCCAAGGTGGTGGTCCTGCACGTGGGTGACAAGCGATCAGAGTACGATAACAGTCATATTCCCGGCGCTCGGTTCCTGGCACCGGAAGACTTTATCGAAGGCGATGAGGCTGAACTCCCTCCCACCGAAAAACTTAAGAATACTTTTGAAAAGCTGGGTGTCAGCGACGATTCGCGAATAGTGATCTACACCACCGCCTGGTACCCCATGGCCGGCCGCGTCTTCTACACTCTGGATTATCTCGGCCATGGCGATCACGCAGCGTTGCTCGATGGTGGCCTTGATGAGTGGCGCGCAGAAAAGCGGCAGTTGTCGAAAGATGAACCGAAAGTTACGCGTGGCAATTTCACCCCTCACGTTCATCCCGAGGTCCGTGCCATGATGGACGAAGTAAAGAAGCTCTCCCAGCAGCCTTCGAAGTCAGCAATACTGGTCGATTCCCGGCCGGAAAAGCGCTATACCGACGGACATATCGCTGGAGCGGTTCATGTCTACTGGCAGGAGACGCTGGTCGATGCCAAGAAAAACCCGGTCTTTCTTCCCCCGGACAAATTAAAAGAACTGTTTGCTGCCAGAGGCATCACGCCGGGTGAGAAACTGATCACGTATTGCGAGATCGGCTTGCAGGCTTCGCATGACTATTTCATTGCCAAATACCTTGGATATGACGCAGCCATGTTTGACGGCTCTATTCATGAATGGAGTCACATGAACAATCTGCCGGTGGTAGAAGGCAAGTCGCTGCGGTAGGAGAGTGGAACCACATGTTTTTTAGAACAATCATTCTTGCAGCGCTAACCCTGGCGCAGGCGCCGTTGTTGCCGGCGCAAGCCGGTGCGCCAAAGCTGAGACCAGAGATGCTGGTTACAACGGCGTGGCTGGCGGAGAACTTAAGCGAGCCGGACGTGATAGTGCTCTGCGTCAGTTCCACGACGGAGTTTTATACAAAAGGGCATATTCCCGGCGCAAGACAGATAAATCTGGGCGATATTGCGGTGACACGCGACGGAATTCCCAATGAGCTCCCGCCCGTGGAGACTTTGCAGAAGATATTTGCTGCGGCGGGCGTGAGCAACTCCTCTCGCGTGGTCTTGTACGGAGAGCGTTTCAATCTGCTGGCCGCGCGGGCTTACTTTACCCTGGACTATCTCGGCGTGGCGGCGCGCGTCGCACTCCTGGATGGCGGCATCGATAAGTGGAAAGCGGAACGGCGTCCTCTTTCGACGGAGATACCACAAGCCAAAGCGGCAACACTCGTAGTTTCACCCCGGCCGGAGATTCTTATCGATACAAAAACCATGCGCGATCTCTCGCAGAAAAAGTCCGGGACCGTCACCCTGGTGGATGCCCGCCCCACAAAAGAGTTCACCGGCGAGCAGCACTCAGAAGACGTGGCCAAAGCCGGCCACATTCCCGGAGCCAAAGGTCTCTACTGGATGGACATGCTCGCCAGCCGTGAGAACCCCACGCTGAAGCCGGAAGCTGAGTTGCGCCGCATGTACTCCGAAATGAATGCGAAAGCCGACCAGCCGCTCGTAACGTACTGCCGGACGGGAATGCAGTCTTCCTTCGATTACTTCGTAGCGAAATATCTTGGCTACGCGCCCAGCATGTATGACGCTTCATTTTTTGAGTGGAGCAAAAACGATTTGCCGGCGGAAAACACTTCCAGCAGGAAATAATACTCGCCAAATGAAACGCCCTGGCTTTCGCCAGGGCGTTTTGTTTGGCAGCTTCGAGTCTAGAACATGTTCCACAAGAACTGGTTATAAACGTCATGGTGGTATTGAACTTCCGGGGCCTTCACGAACGTTCCCAGCAGGCGGGGACAGCGGTCAGCGGAAGCCTGTTTCAGATCGGCATACCGCGATTTTACGTCTTCACCACCCATCAGTTTGCTGGTCCAATCTGACTTGCGGAAGTTTTCCATTGCCGTGTAAATGTTATCGGGAAGGTATCGCTCAGCCTGACGCAGGTTTTTGATTTTGGACGTTTCGCCGGCAATTCCGGTCTTGAATACAGCCATCATGACCAAATAAGGATTAGCATCGGGCGCAACCGAACGCACCTCAACGCGCATGCTCTTTTCGTTTCCGATGGGAATGCGCACCATTGAGCCGCGATCCACCGCTGAAGCCTTGATCTGGTTGGGTGCTTCAAAATGCGGATCAAGACGGCGGTAAGCGTTCACGCTGGCGTTGAGCATCAGGCAAATATCGTTCCCGTGTGTAAGAATGCGGTCGACGAAGGCCCAGCCCAGCCTGCTCAACTTCTCTTCACCCTTGGGGTCCCAGAACAGGTTTTTTCCGTCTTTGCTGATGGAAACGTTGGTATGCATGCCGTTGCCGTTCACGCCAACCACAGGCTTGGGCAGGAACGAAGCGGTCAGGCCCATTCTGGTGGCCACCTGGCGGCAGATCAACTTATAAAGCTGAATCTGGTCAGCTGCAGCCACAACTTCACCATAGCTGTAATTGATTTCAAATTGCGAGGGCGCCACCTCGGGATGGTCTTTCTCATTCTGGAAGCCCATTGCCCGCTGGACTTCAGCAGTCGTATCGATGAACGTGCGCAGGGGATCGCCAGGCAATGAATGGTAGTAGCCGCCGGTATTTACATAATCGAACTTGTTGGTTTCGTGATAACGGCGCTCAGCGTCAGAGCCCTGAAAGAGAAAGCCTTCAATCTCATTGGCCGCGTTGAGTGTATAGCCCTCTTTCTGGTGCATTTCTGAGGCAAAGACTTTGAGATTGCCGCGGATATCGGCACTGTAAGGCGTACCGCCTTTATCAATTACATCGCCAAAGACCAGAACTTTGCCTGAGCCAAAAACATCGGACGGCGCCCAGTAAAACGAGCTCCAGTCCAGCCCGAGGCGAAGATCGCTTTCACGCTGGGCGGTGAAGCCGCGAATCGACGAACCGTCAAAAGTCAGGTTGTCCCAGCTTTTGAGCAGAAACTTCTTGTCATAGTCCAGCATGTGCAGGCGGCCTTCAAGATCGCTGAAAAGGACAGTAACGGCCTTAATGCGCTTCTCGTCGGTCAGATATTTCAACCGGTCTTCCTGGATCTTATGCATGGCAACGCGGGTTCTGCGCTGCTCCTTCGCCTGCAGGTTCATGTCTTCCAATTCGTCATATGAGAGGGCGAGAAAATTGCGCAGTTCGTTTGCCATTAAGCTCCTTCAAAGCCGGAATCTTTAGTTGTTGGGCCAACGCGGGTTCGTGCGAGCAGTAATTAACTTTTTAGCATATCCCGTCACCGCTAGTCACCGCCAATTAAAAGACGTGATAGCTGCCATCAAAACCCTTTATACCTGGCCTGCCGCTTGCATTTGGGGGCAGCATTCACTCGGTGCTACGTATTCGTCGCCAGAAACCTTCATAGTCGAGCACCAGATCATCGTCATCCACCAGCAGGTTTGCCACGAACGCTCCGTCGCGGCTGGAATAACGATATTGGCGGTCTGCCAGACGGAAGTATTTCTGTGGCAGTGGCTGCAGCGTGAGTTCTGGGAAACTCACCCACGCAGCGATGAATTCGCCGCTTGTTTGTCCAATTTCCAGGTTCAATCGTCTTATTGGCAACGTGTTGGTGGAAGGGCTCCAGCCCAGATCGATGTCGATTGCGCCGTTTACTGTTTGATTTTCCCGGCCATTCTCAAACCATCGGTTGTCTCTCGCTTCGATTTTAAGGGTGCGTTCGCCGGAAGAATTGCGAAGCCAGATATTTGCCTGCCTGGTCCGAAACAACTGGTCGCACGCTATCTCATATCTTGCCTCGGCTGCTGCGTTGCCGGCCAAGACGAGGATGGTGCCGCGAAAGATCCATTCATCGCCCGCGCGCACAAACTCAAACCGCTCCAGGCCAGGGCTTTGCAGCCAATGCCAGAGGCCGGCGCAAACAAGCTGTGAGTTCGACTTCATGACGGCCACTTGGGATGGTACCGCCTCAAGGCGGGCTGCCGCCAGAGCGCGGTGTCTGTTTACAAGAGCAACCAAAGTCTTTACCTTGGACGTGTGATTGTCCGGTGTCAGTAATGCGGGCAGGCCGCGGATGCTCAGGAGGGGCCATGATCATCGACGAGACGATCGTTGAAGAGAGAGTGATGGAAGAAAAGCAGGAAACTGTCCATCATCGGATTTGCCCTTTTTGTGAAGCTTGTTGTGGGCTCGAAATCACTGTTTCAGATGGCCGCGCAAAACGCATTCGCGGACACGTCGCTGATGTCTTCAGCCGCGGGTATCTCTGTCCTAAAGGCGTGGCACTCAAGGACCTGCATGAAGATCCGGACCGCTTGCGTAAGCCGTTGATCAAGCGCGACGGACGTTTTGTTGAAGCGACATGGGACGAAGCATTCGCGGAGATTGACCGTCGTCTGCCACCGATCATCGCGAAGCATGGAGCAGATGCGGTCGCTCTGACGCTGGGCAATCCTGTGGTTCACAAAGCCGCGCTCCTGCTTTATGCGCCGCGCCTGGGCCGTGCGTTGGGATCAAAGAATGTTTTCTCCGCATCAACGCTCGACCAGATGCCCAAGCACCTTTCTTCCGGCCTGATGTTTGGCGACTTTCTTTCCATTCCGGTGCCGGACATCGAGCGAACTGATTTTCTGCTGATACTAGGCGCAAATCCCATGGTCTCAAACGGAAGCCTTTGGACCGTGCCGAATTTCCGCGACAAGGCCAAAGCTTTGCGGGCTCGAGGCGGCCGGCTCGTCGTTATCGATCCGCGGCGCACCGAAACGGCAAAGGTAGCAGACGAGCATATTTTTATTCGTCCCGGCGGCGACGTATTTTTTCTGCTTGGCATGGTGCATACGCTGTTTGCAGAAAAACTTGTGCGCCTGGGTCGGCTGGCAGATCACATTGCCGGAGCTGAGGCGCTGGAGCGTGCAGTAGCCGGATTCGCGCCGGAAAAAGCGGCGGCCCGCTGCGGGATTCCCGCAGAAACCATTCGCAGGCTGGCGCGCTTACTGGCTACTGCAAAACGCGCTGTCATCTATGGGCGTGTCGGCACATGCACGCAGGAGTACGGAACGCTTTGCAGTTGGCTGGTTGACGTGCTGAACATTCTTACCGGACACTTTGATGAGCCGGGCGGCGCTATGTTTCCGAAAGCCGCTGCATTGCAGTCCAACACTATGGGCAAGGCAGGCACGGGCAAGGGAATTGTCACGGGCCGGCGTAAGAGCCGCGTTTCCGGAGCGCCGGAAGTGCTGGGCGAATTTCCCATGAGCTGCCTGGCCGAAGAAATCCAAACGCCCGGTGAGGGTCAGGTAAAAGCGCTCATCACCGTATCGAGCAATCCAGTGCTGTCTTCGCCCAACGGCGAGCGTCTATCCGCCGCAATGGACCAGTTGGATTTCATGGTAAGCGCGGATATCTACGTGAACGAAACCTCGCGTCACGCTGACGTGATTTTGCCGGGAACATCGCCGCTGGAAGATTCTCATTATGACGTGGCATTCGCGCAGCTTTCCTATCGCAACCACGCCCGTTACAGTCATCCGATATTCCCTCACGCGGCGGACCAACCTGAAGAGTGGCAGGTGTTGCTGCGGTTGATTGGCATCATTCAAGGTAAGGGCGCGGCGGCGGACATAAGCCAAATCGACGATGAATTGCTCATGGACGACCTTCGCCGCACCGCTGGAGCATTTGCCGATCAGATTTTCAAAGCATGCTCGCATCGAAGCGGAGTTGAGCGGTTACTCGACGTCGGTCTGCGAGCCGGACCATACGGTGATCAGTTTGGTATGAAGCCCGATGGAATTAATCTGGACAAAGTACAGGCATCAGAAAGTGGAATCGATCTGGGCGCACTTCAATCGCGCGTACCGGAAGTGCTGCGTACGCCTTCCGGAAAGATTGAACTTGCGCCGGCCATGCTCATTGACGACCTCAAACGGCCAGCCGCCGATCTTGAGCGGTCGATGCCTGAACTTGTGATCGTGGGGCGACGCCAGCTTCATGGAAACAATAGCTGGATGCACAACCTTCCAGTTCTTGCCAAAGGCGCGGCCCGATGCATCGCGCTCGTCAATCCCGCAGACGCTGCGCGGCTCGGGCTTGAAGGTGGGGGCAGAACCCGCATTGCGCATGATGGGCGTTCCATTGAAGCGGAAGTTGAGATAACTGACGAAATGATGCCGGGAGTTGTCAGCTTGCCGCATGGATGGGGCCACGACCAGGCCGGCGCGCAACTCGAAGTGGCTGCCGTAAACCCTGGAGCCAACCTGAACGCTCTGATGGATGAAAACCGCCGTGATCCGCTTTCCGGCAACGCAGTGCTCAGTGGTATGGAAGTTGAGATGACGCCCGTGGCAGCGCGCGTCTTAGCGGATCAGGCGCGGTAAAGACGATGCCAGCAAAAGACACTAACAAGACGTCTGTTCTGAATACGAGGCAACGCTGCTTCTGGGCGACCACCCCCGCCATGATTGCTTATCACGACGCGGAATGGGGTGTGCCTCAGCATGACGATCGCGTGCTTTTTGAATTCTTGATCTTGGAAGGTGCACAGGCCGGACTGAGTTGGTCCACAATCCTGGCCAAACGCGAAGCCTATCGTCGCGCTTTCAGCAAATTCAATCCTAAAAGCGTCGCACTCTACGATGCACCAAAATTGAAGGAGCTGATGGCGAATGAAGGTATTGTTCGCAACCGCTTGAAAATATCAGCAACCGTTCAGAACGCGAGCGCTTTTTTGGCGGTTCAAAAGGAATTCGGAAGCTTTGACGCGTATATCTGGCAATTCGTGAATGGATCGCCAATCGTCAATGCGCTCACTGCATCATCCCAGCTGCCGGCGCGAACAGAAGAATCAGACAAGATGAGCCGCGATCTACTCAAACGTGGCTTCAAATTCGTGGGCCCAACCATCTGTTACGCCTTTATGCAGGCAGTCGGGATGGTGAACGACCACCTGGTGAATTGCTTTCGCTACAAAGAAATCAAATCCGCACCAAAACGCTAGGCCGACGGTGCTTCCGCCAGCGGAAGCCATATCTGGAAGCGCGTGTCGCCCGGTTTTGAGTTGACCTGAATCTGGCCTCGGTGCTTCCGTACGATGCGTGAAGCAGTATCCAACCCCAATCCGGTGCCCTGGCCGACGCCTTTTGTCGTAAAGAAGGGTTCGAAAATGTGCGGCAAAACTTTGTCAGGAATCCCGGGGCCGTTGTCCGCGATCTCCACAACAACGCAGTCGCTTTCGCGGTATGTGCGGACGCGAAGTTCACCCTGGCCACCCATGGCATCAATCGCGTTGTCAATGATGTTGGTCCAAACCTGATTCAGTTCGCTGCCAAAAGAATTCACCAGGAACGGAATTTTCTGATAGTCCCGCTTGACCGTGACTCCACGCTTCAGTTTGTGATTGAGAATCGTAAGCGTGGTCTCCAGACTTTTGACAATGTCCACATTTTGGACCGGAGACTGGTCCATGTAGGTATATTCCTTGATTGCGCGGACCAGGTCAGAAATGCGCGATGCACTGCTTTCGATTTCATTGAGCAGGTTCGCAATCTCCATTGAAGCAGCAATCCTTACCAAAGCAGCGCGCGCTGTTTCGGCATCGAGAGTGGCATACAAACGATCCAGCGCTTCGGGCTGGATATTCTTGTGCGCCAGGTCAGACGCCAGCTGCCACAGGTCGTCTTGACCATGAGCGCGCAGCCAGGAATCGATTTGTTCTTCCAGCGTGCTGATCGTGAGTGTGTCCGGTGGCGGGCCGTCTTGCTGGACGAGTGAAGCTTCCAGCTTCTCAATCTCTGCTCTTTGCGCGGCGGTGAGATCACGTGCGCCCAAGGCGTGGCTCGCGTCCTTAATGCGCTTCATCGTCGTGCGGAGCTGGCTGGTGGCGCGCTTGGCGGCCGAAGCCGGATTGTTCAACTCGTGCGCCAGTCCGGCGGATAGTTTGCCCAGTCCCGCCAAGCGATCACGCTGCTGCTCTATCCGTGTGGCCTCACGAATGCGGTCCGACATCAGCCCAACAAGACGCTGGGTCAGGGCGGGCATCTTTTGAATCAGCTGCGGGAAATGCGTCACGGGAAACCGAAGCAGGCGGCTGTCAGTAATGCCGCGCCCGCTCACCGTATAAAACTTCATTCTGGAGAAAGGCAGCACACCTGCAATATCGCCGGCTTTACTGGTAAAGAAAAATGTTTCGCCCCCAAATTCGCCCCGCCCCTGCAGCTGTCCTTCAAGGATCACAAACATTGCGTCCGCGGGATCACCCTGGTGCAGGTATGTTTCCCCCGCTTTCACATTGATTTCCTGTGACTGGCTGATGAACCAGTCAATCTGGTCATCGGGCAGATCAGCGAACACCGGCACGCGAAGCAATTCCGATTTTTCTACCATGCTTATACCTTGCTCAAGTACTGGTGAATGAACTGCACCGCTACTGAACCTTCCCCGACTCCGGATGCCACGCGCTTCACGGAGCCGTGCCGGACATCGCCCACCGCGAACAGGCCGGGAATATTTGTTTCCAGAAGGAAAGGATCGCGTTCAAGCGTCCAGCTCTTGGGGCGCTTGCCATCCCAGACGAGATCAGGACCTGTCAGGATAAAACCACGGTCGTCTCGTTCTACAAGATCGCCGAGCCAGTCAGTGCGCGGCAGCGCGCCAATAAAGATAAACATAGAACTGGCGGGCACTCGCTCGATTTTATTGGTGTCTGAGCAGAGGACAGAAACTTCTTCCAGGTGCGTTTCACCATGCGCTTCCGCCACGTTGGCATGCGTCCACAGATGGATGTTCGGTGTTTGTTCAATTTGTTCAATCAGGTACTGCGACATGGTACTGGCGAGTGAAGCGCCTCGCACAAGGATCACGACGCGCTCAGCATACTTCGAAAAATTCATTGCCGCCTGGCCGGCCGAGTTCGCGCCACCAACCACGTAAACCGTCTCGCCCTTGCAGGACAAAGCTTCCGTGGAACCGCCACCGTAATAAACTCCCGCACCCTGCAGCCGATCGATACCAGGTGCGTCCAGTCGCCGCCACTGCACTCCCGTCGCGACCATTAAGGCATGGCAGGAAATTTCACTGCCGTCTCGCAGCTTGATAATGCGATAGGATCCTTCTGTTCGCACGCCTACCGCTTCCTGGGGTGAGAGAATTTCCACACCAAAGCGCTGCGCCTGGACCACGGCCCGCCGGGCAAGATCGCCACCGCTCAATCCGTTGGGGAAGCCAAGATAGTTTTCAATGCGCGAACTCATGCCTGCCTGCCCGCCGGGAGCATCGCATTCCACGATTACCGTATGCAAGCCTTCGGACGCGCCGTATACAGCAGCGGCCAGGCCAGCGGGGCCTCCGCCAATGATTGCCAGATCGTAAAAGTCAGTTTGCGCGCGGGTACGCAATCCCACTTTTTGCGCCACGTCCGCTGGAACACTCTCCAGAAGCTTTGTTCCATCAGGAAACAGCACGACGGGAAGGCTTGCGGATTCTGGACCCAGCGCCTCCAGCAAACGTTTGGTTTCAGGATCATTGGCGGAAATTTCCACATCAATCCATTGATAGGGGACACGATTGCGCGCCAGAAAATCGCGCAGCTCATACGAACGCGGCGACCATCGCGTTCCCAGCACGCGGATCCCCTCAAATGTGGGACGATAGGAACCTTGCCAGTCGTCGAGCAAATCATCCAATTGCGGATAGAGATGCTCTTCCGGAGGATCCCAGGGCTTCAGGAAAAAGTAATTGATGTTGACCTGGTTAATGGCGCTAATGGCGGCATTGGTATCGGCATATGCGGTCAGCAGGGCACGCTTGGCGTCGGGGAAAATATGTTTGGCTTCTTGAAGAAATGCGACACCGTCCATTTTCGGCATGCGCTGGTCGGCAAGGAGAAGAGCCACACTGTCATTGCGGACTTTCAACTGCTTCAAAAGCTCTAACGCTTTTTCCGGAGCGTCACTCGCCAAGACGCGATAGGTGGCGCCGTAATGCGAGCGCAGGTCGCGTTCAATGGCCCGCAAAACATCGGAATCGTCATCAACACTCAGCAAAATCGGTTTTGCCATAACATCCCTAAAATCTACCGGTAGATTCACGTTCGCTAACGCGACGAGGAAAACATTTAGATGCCAGCCCCGATGTTTGGTCGCTTTATTGAGGGTGGCGGCTTAGTGTGAATCAGGCAGCGTGTACTCGAACTCATACGAGTGTTTGCCTTGGTCGATCTTGATAGTGAAAGTACCGGCAAGCCCTACCAGCTGGCCGGTGCCGGAGTCAGGCACAACAGTGATTGTTAATTGCGGCACACCACGATTCATGGTGCCCGTATGTTGCAAAATGAAGGTGCCAGTGCGGCCCTGCAATATCCCGCTGACTTTCTCGATTGCGACGTAGCCGGCTGAACCTTTGACCTCAGTCATGCCGGTCAGCATCTGTCCCTTGCTGGTTCCTTCCAGATCGCCGTGGAACTGTTTGTCAATGGTCATCCGCCCCAGCGAGGCATCGCTCTTATCATCCGTCTGGGGCGCCAGTTTTACTTCAAACGTTCCGCTTGCGTGGTTCATGGCTGGTCCCTTTTGAACTGCGGCTGCAATTAGAGGCGGTGTGCACGGCCAGGAGACAACAGTCGTCGATAGACAAAAAGCGATGATGGCTCCGAAGCTGCGGCCAGCTCTTGCGTTAAAGCGAACATTGTTGTCCACCTAAGCATTCTAGCGCAGTAAGAAGCAGGTCATGCCGGCGACAGTGGTCGTTTGAACACCAGGCACTTTGAAGTGAATGAGTGCACCGGTTCGCCATCCTGGTTCAATGTCGTGCTACGCACCTTGACGATGGCCTGATTTGGCTTGGAACGGGAAGGCACAATCTCCAGGATCTCGCTTTCCACGTGCAGGGTATCTCCCGGGCGTGTCGGCTTGGGCCATGCCAGGTCGCCGCCCAGCCCGATAATGCCGTTGCCCAGCGGCAGACCACCATCGACAAGAAGACGCATGGCTACAGCGGCGGTGTGCCATCCACTGGCCGCCAGTCCACCAAATACGCTGGCTTTGGCTGCCGCCTCATCCAGATGGAATGGTTGCGGATCAAACTCTCTGGCGAACTCCTTGAGTCGCGCTTCATCCATGTGGTGAGTGCCGGATACGAATCGCTGGCCAACATGTAAATCTTCCAGATAGAGTCCCTGAGGTTTTCCTTGTGCTTGATCCATCGCGTGTTTCTCCAGCAAAATTCCGAAATGGCTTGACGAGAAAATTAGCGTAACTTGACTTTTGGCTCCACAGACATTCCCGGCCGCAGGCGATGGTCGTCATTTTCGCCTTGCTCCAGCACAATGCGGACCGGCACACGCTGCACAACTTTTACGTAATTGCCGGTGGCATTTTCCGGAGGCAGCAAACTAAACCGCGAGCCAGTGGCTCCCCCCAGGGAATCAATGTGGCCGCGATAGTCGCGTCCTGAGGCATCCGCACGTATGGTTACCGGTTGTCCAGGCTTCATCTTCTGCAACTGAGTTTCCTTAAAATTGGCGGTGATCCAGAGATCATCCACGGGAATGATGGTAAGCAATTGCTGGCCTGGCTGCACGCGCTGTCCTGCTTCCACCGTCCTGCGGCCAATGATTCCGCTCACCGGCGCGATGATTTTTGTATAACCCAGGTTGAGTTGCGCGGTGGTGAGTTGGGCCCGGGCCCGGCTGGCATCGGACACTGCAGCTGCCGCCTTGGCGCGTGACGATGCAATCTGCTGCGGCGCCGAACCGGCTGAAAGAAGATCAGCCTTGCGCTCTGCTAACCGGCTTTGCGCCTGAGCGATACGCTTCTGAGCAGAGAGGGTTTCCGCGCGTCCAGCGGTCACTGCCTCACGATTTGTGCTGGCTTCCGTGGCTACACGATCATATTCCGACTGCGATATTTCATGTTTGGCCAGCAGTTTCTCATAGCGCTGGCGATCACCCTCAGCGCGAGTGAAATTGGCTTCAGCTCCTGCCAGCCGTGCTTCCGCCGCCTGCAACGCCGCACGTTCTGAAGCTACCGAATCTTCCGCTTCACTGATGGCGGCATGAGCCAGGTCGAGCCGGCCATTGCTGCCGGAAGAGGTTACAGTGATATCTTTTTCCGCAGCGACAGAGCCAGACTGCAGGCGCTCATAGTCAGCTTGCGCGCGGTCGCGCTCCGCTTGATAGTCTGCCGGGTCAATCTCCGCCAGCACCGTTCCAGCCTGAACAAAGTGGCTGTCCTGAACGTCAGGATTCACGCTAAGAATCGTCCCACTAATGCGTGCACTGATTGGGTGCAGATGGCCGTCGACCTGGGCATCATCCGTGGATTCATAGGAAGAAAAGTAAATCCAGCTTGCCACGCTCAAGACCAGCGCAACGATGGCAGCGGCGATGAAAAGAGATTTGCGGTGACTCTTCATCGTGGCAAGCAGCGAACGCTTTGGCTGCGGTGCAGTGGGTTCAAAGCTGGGACCGACAGAATGGGGATCACGGCTTTCCTCCTGCTCTTCCGGTATCAACACCGGCGGCGTTTGCAGTTGAGTAGCCATTTTAGTTTCCTCCTAGATACTTGTTCACATCTTTTTGTGCCGAGCCCATGGCGCGCAACAGCGTGAGTTTGGCCAGGTTATGCGCGAAAAGGCTTGAGATATAGTTTTCATTGGCAGCCGCCACGTCCTGCTGCGCCTGAATGATTTCCAAATTATTGGTGACGCCATTCAGGAACCGGTCGCGGGCCTGGTCCAGCGTGCGTTGCGCCAGCTGGCTGTTTTTCTCCGCGACTTTCACCGCGCTGTCCGCGGCCTGGAGATCAGTAAACGCATTGCGAACCTCATAATCCACGCGCCCTACCAGATCAGCGTATTCAGACTGGCGGCGGTCGAGCTGCGCGGAGGCATCCTGAATGTCCGAGCGAATTCGTCCACCGGTGAAAATGGGCAGAGAGATTGTGGCAACAACTGAATAGGTCGCGTCTGATCGAGCCAGATTGGTTCCGATGCTGCCGTAATATCCGCTCAGGCTCAAGCCCGGTGCGCGTTCAAGCTGAGCAGCACGCTTTGTTAGTTGCGTAGCTGCGGCCGTAGCAGAGGCAGACTTTATGTCAGCACGATCATTCCGGGCCTGGGCCAAAGACGACTTAAGGTCACCGCCGTTCCATGCCTGATATGGCGCTTTGCTGATAGTGCGGAACTCCTGCCCGCTGGGCAGCCCGATCAGCCGAGCCAGCGTCAATTTATCTTTGTCAAGGTTCGCAGCGGAAACCGTGAGGCGCTGCTCGCTTGTCTGCTTTTGCACGGTGGCGCGGAAGCCGTCAATTTCTGCCGCCAGCCCCGAGTCGACGCGATTGAGTGCCTGAGCTTCGAGTTCGCGTGCGGAATCCAGTTCGGCCTTTGCCGTTTCCACCCGCGCCTCACTTGACTGGACCTGAAGATAGGCCGTGCCAACGGCGAGGGCCACCACGTTGCCCGCGTCGTCGAGCTGCAGCTTCTGTGCTTCCGCCGCTTGTTTCGAGGCGCGATATCGGTACATGGAATCCAGATTTAATCCGTTGTCAGAAAAGGTGAGGTAGCTTTCCTGGTAGCCAAATTGTCCTGTGGAGGCGGGCAGGCCAGGAATCTTCAGTCCGATGGCAACACGATTGAGCGCATCAAGATTCTGGCGAAGCAGAGCAGACACGCTGGGGACCATCGCGGAAAGTGCGCGCAAACGTTGTGCCTGTGCCTGACGCAGAGAAGCCTGATTTTCAATCACGCCAAGGTTGTAGCGAAGCCCGCGCGTGATTGCTTCGGAGAGTGAGAGCGCGACTGGTTCGTTTGACACTGCCCCGGTGGGCACGCTGCCCAGAAACGGATTTTGCTGCTGTCCGGCGAGCGAACTGGGAGTGGTGCTGTTGGCAGCAGGATTGATAGTGCGTGGTGTGGCGATGCTGCCTAGTTCAAAGGATGCCGTGTTCTGCTGCGCTGCGGCGTGCGGTACGAGTCCGGCAAGCCCGGCAAAAGCAATGATGGAACAGATGCTTTTCAATTTTGGATCCAGTCGTTTCATAGTTGCCTCAATGAGCTTCCGTCGATCCCCCGCTGCGGTACGGCTTTGTCATCAATGCCAGAACCAGCGTGACCATAGCTACCCAGCCCAGCGCATAGAAGCAATCCAGAGAACCAAGAAACGCCGCTTGCTGATTGGCCAGGCCGGACACCATGCCATAGGCTTTTTGTGAAGCGTCAGCTGCGCTCGATCCGGCGCCAGCGAGATACTGCGTAATGGTTTCCAGCTTCTGGTTGAAAATCGGATTGTCCGGGGTCAAATGCTGCACCAGCACGCTGTGATGAAACTGCGTGCGGCGCTCCAGCATGGTGGTCATGAACGCCACCCCAAAACTTCCTCCCAGATTGCGGAACAAGTTGGTAATGCTGGAAGCTTTGTTGTTCTTGTTCATTGGCAGATAGGAATAAGCCAGTGAACTGACCGGCACAAAGAAGAAGCCCAGACCAACCCCTTGCAGCGCGCGCGCCAGCGCGTAAGCACGATAGTCAGAGCCCAGGTCGAGCGAAGCAAAACGCCACATTGCCAGTCCAAGAAAAATAGAGCCAATCAGAATCAGCTTCTTCGCGCCTGTTTTCGGAATCAGGCGAACGACGACCGGCGCCATCAACACAATTACGAACGCGCCCGGGCCCAGCACCAGTCCCGCGTCGGTGGCGGTGTATCCATAGAGCGATTGCAGCACCTGCGGTATCAGCACCGTGCTTCCAAACAATACAAAGAAGAAGCCGAAGTAGAGAGCGTTGGCCAAAGCGAAATTGCGTTCGCGGAAAAGTTTGATCTCAACCACTGGATCGTGGTGCCGCCATTCATACGTTACGGCTGCGACCAATGCGGCGACTGCAATGGAAAGAAAGATCACGATGAAATGGCTCTCAAACCAGTCTTCGCGCTGACCTTTATCCAGCACGATTTCCAGGGCACCGAAGCCAAGAGCTATGAGCGAGATACCGATGTAGTCAATTTTCAGCCTGCCGCCGATCCGCGCGGCCTTCGCTTCTTCAACAAACTGCGGCGGGTCGGAAACGAGTCTGTGAGTGAGAATCAAACTGACCAGACCAATGGGAACGTTGATGAAAAATACCCAACGCCAGGAGAAGTGATCCGTAATCCAACCGCCCAGCGGCGGCCCTACGGCCGGTGCCGTCACGATGGCCATGCTGTAAAGAGCAAAAGCAGCGGCTCGCCTGGCCCCCGGGAAGGTGTCCACCAGGATGGCCTGCTCGACCGGAGCCAGACCGCCACCACCTATTCCTTGCAGGATGCGGAAGAAAACCAGCAAGCTAAGGCTGGGCGCGATGCCGCACAAAAAGCTGCTGCCCACAAACAGAGCTACACAAGCCATGTAATAATTTTTGCGCCCAAAAACGCGGCTCAACCATGCGCTCATAGGAAGGACAACGGCATTCGCCACGAGGTAACTGGTAAGCACCCAAGTGCTTTCGTCGTAACTCACCGCCAGCCCGCCGGCAATGTGGGGAAGGGAAACATTGGCGATGCTGGTGTCCAGCAACTCCATGAAGGTCGCTATCGTAACGGTGATGGCGATAAGCCAGGGATTGATCGCAGGTTTGGCCGTGGTTTGTACGGCGGAGGTACTCAACGATCCGGAAAGTGCCTGCGTGCCCACCGATCAACTCCTTGTATACGCCGTAAACTAGCGCTCTTAAGAGATGCGTACGCTGTATACAGCGACGCAAAAAAATATAGCCCTATTCGAATTGCCGGGTAACGGTTTCGATGACGATCTCTTTCATGCGCTCGGGTTCCTTCCACGGATAGCACTGGCTGGTGGTGATCAGCATGCTGGCGATTCCGTGCATGGCGACACGCAGAACCTGGGCCGCCATTTCAACGTCTACTTCGATGCCCTTCTCCACGGCGCATTCCCGCACGCCGGCGCGGAGGCGGTCCATGGCACGCTGGCCAATGGCGACTTTACGTTCGGCTACCGGGCCCGGCGGCATTACCGTCATAAAAGTTACCTTGTAATGATTGGGATGGCTAAGATGAAAATCCACAATAGTGCGTAGGGAGCGGCGTAACCGCTCAAGGGCAGTTCCAGGCTGAAGCCGCGTCTCGTCCAGAACCTGAATCATTCCGCTGAAAGTTTCTTCGCAGATTGAGAGCAGCAACTCTTCCTTGTTCTCATAATGGCGGTAAATTGCCATAGGCGAACAGCCAATTTTCGAACCAATGCGCCGCATGGAAACGCTTTCGTAGCCTTCCCGGGCGAAAAGATCGCGGGCCGCATCGCGGATCTGGTCGCGCAGAGGCGCTTGCGATCGGCGGGTTGTTGTCCGCCGAGTATTGGCTGAGCGTTTCAAAATGACAGGCACAGGCCTACTCCAATTGCCATGTTTACACCGTACACATCAGATGTCAAGGGCGTTGGGGTGGGATTCACCTGCTTCCATCTTGGCCCCGGCGGCCGAGAGTCGCCACCATGGGACAGGAAATCGCGCAAACGGTATTGCAATGCTGATGCAGTTCTGCTCATATTGAACATGGACTTAGACAATCTCAAGACTTTCCTGGAAGTTGCAAGACTGGGAAGCTTTTCACGCGCAGCCGAAAAAGTTCTTCGCTCCCAGCCCGCCGTAAGCGCACAGATCAGACAATTGGAACAGGAATATGGCAAGCGATTATTGGATCGCAGCGCCAAGTCAGTCAGGCTGACTCCTGCCGGAGAGATTGTGTTTGATTATGCGCAACAACTGCTGACTTTGCAGGCCAAAGCACAGCAAGCGGTCGCCGAGCAAGATGGTGTTCGGAGCGGAACGTTGTCGATCGGCGCCAATGAAGGCACGTTTCTGTACGTATTGCCGAGGGTTCTGGCAAAGTATCACAAGCAATTCCCTAAAGTTAAGATCAGCGTCTACCGCAGCTTCACGCACAAAGTGGCGACGAAAGTAGAGGAAGGCGTTGTGGACCTAGGTGTGTTAACCATGCCGGTCAAGTCCCCCAGCCTTGAAGTAATTCCCGTATTCCGCGATCGGATCCTTTTGATGGCCGGTTCAGCGAGTCCCCTGTTCGGAAAGAAAACCGCGACGCTGGAAGAAGTCGCGGCTGAGCCCATTATTCTGCCAAAGACCGGCTCAATCAGGAAGCTGATGGAAAAAAACCTGCGGCCGTACCGGGACAATTTGAATGTCACCATGGAACTGACGAGTGTGGTAATGATTAAGCGCTTCGTCCGCGCGGGCTTTGGCGTCTCGCTGATTTGCCGCAGCTTCGCGGCTGAGAACGTGCAGCGTGGTGAGGTCAAATTGCTGCAGGTCGAGGGTCTGGACTTATGGCGAGAGTTGGCCCTGGTCTATCGCAAAGATCGCAGTCTGCCGCTGATCGCGTCAGCGTTTGTGGAAGTCGCGCGCAAGGAATTAGCTGTCCAATCAGTGAAATGAACATTAAGTCACTAGCGGCACCGGCCACATGCTTCCGCGCGCTTTGTAGTCTGATGGCTCTAACTGATACTTCCAGCAAGGCCGGCCGTGGTTGGCGATTTCTTGTTTCGCGCCAGGCGCAATGACGTGTAAGCAGCTGCCACACCGACCATCAGATTTGAGACCACGACCGGCGCGGAATGGATTTCAATTCCGTAAACGATCCACAGCACCGCCGCCGCAGCCTGAATTCCACGCAGCGCTCCCGCTTTCTTGAAGAAGTATGAGCTCGCAAAAAACGCGGTCGCCGTCCAGCCAAGTATGCTAAGCCACATGATCGACGCCCCTTAGATTGTTGCGGCGTCAGCGCGCTCGCTCTTGGCCGAACGCAATGTAAGCCAGTCTGTGCGGGCGCGCGCCCACTCGCGCACCAGAAAGCCGTTGCCTTCAAAGAACTCCTGAATCTCAGGCGGCTGCCACCCGGCCACTTCCTCCAGAATCGGCACAAGCATGGCAAGAGCATTGGCGCTAAGGACCGTGCGTTTGGCGATCTGTGTAACATCGCGTGTTTCCGAGACGGCGATGGTCAGCCCGGCGTCGCGGTTTACGTGCAGCATGGCATGGACGTCAGAACTGCCGTCACCCGCATAAACCACACGATCAGGACCGATCTGCAATTCTTCCCGCAACTGGACGATGCGCGCAACTTTTCCATAGCCGGCTGTAACCCGAACAATGGTTTCGATTTCGCCGGTCGCGCTGTATTTAAACTCCGATCCAAAAATGTGATCAGGGGGCACAATGCCTTCCAGCGCCGATTGAACTATCTCAGCGGGCGCAGCCGAGAGAACGTAAAAATTGAAATGATAGCCAGGTATGCCCTTATCCAGAATCCTGTAAAGAAGATGGATCTGTTCTTTCAAAGGGATGCGCTTGCCTGCTTCAATCAGGTGCTCACGGCGGACGTGGCGAAACTGCGGATCGTGGAGTAGAAGATAGGAAAGCTCCGCGCCTTGCTGCACCAGATTCAACTTCGCCATACCCTGCGATTTGCGCTCAAACTCATGCGCAGGAATTCCCAGCATCTCGCTCAGGACGAAGCCGGAGTCATTGAAGCTCAGCGTCTGGTCAAAATCGCTCGCAAATAAATATTCCTTTTTCACCTTGTTATTTTTATTGTCCATATTCATGTATGGATATTAGATGTGTTTACAGGCTGTTTGATGTTAATTGACGGTCAAATTTCCGCATGGCGGCCTGAAAACGCATCCAGCGAAATTTGAACACCAGAAATGCAAAGAAGCCGTAGGTGGGGTTTCGCATAATCAACACTAAGTTGATTGCTGACTGAAGTCCAATCGATTAAATCTATGGACCGCATTCGTGTTTGTGCGTCACTATGTTCTTTCATGGGCATCCAGATGATGCATGCCGCACGAGATTCGTCGTACGGCCGCCTGTGGTGCTACGCATGAGGTGGTGGACCGTGCTCTGGTGGCCCTACAGAGGCTTTCGCATCGAGCGCGGAAGGGCTGCCGGGTGCTTACCCCAGCAGATTCAATGAGAGATTATGGTAGGCACGAGGAGACTCGAACTCCTGACCTCTACCGTGTCAAGGTAGCGCTCTAACCAACTGAGCTACGCGCCTACAAAACCGGTTGGCAGAAGTTATTTTATCACTACTGCGGGTGCCGGTAGACGCCTGACTGCCAAACCTTGGTACACTGGCGCGGGCGGATGAGCACACTTCTTGCAATAGGCGACTCAGTGGTTTGGGGCCAGGGCTTGGCATATGAGCACAAGACTGCCAGCATGCTGGCACGTCATCTGGGCGCGGAAATGAACATGATGGCCCACTCCGGGGCCAAGATCGGCATTCGCGACTCATACACGGTCACCATGCCGTCCGGAGAGGTACCGTGTTTTTTCCCCACGATACTGCAGCAGGTCCAGGGTTTCAACGGTGATCCGTCGAGCGTGAAATGGGTATTGATGAACGGCGGCATCAATGACGTTGAGGTCCAGAGGGTCTTCAACCCTATGATCCCGCAATATGAGCTGGAGCTGCACACGCGCAATTATTGCGGGCGCGACCTGCTGGCAATCCTGCAGCAAGTAACGCAGAAATTCCCTAACGCTTTGGCGCTGGTTCTGGGATATTACCCGGCGCTAAGCCACCTGAGCCGCCGCGAGGGAGTGGAGAGCCTGTATTCCCTTGTGCACGGGGTCAGATTTGCGCCGCTTTCTGCTCCTGATCTCTTCCGTAGTGAACTGGTGGAGCATTGCGTGCGTTTCTGGAAGCTTTCCACCGGCCTTTTTCGGAGTGCCGTGGAGAACGTGAATCGAGAGGCCGGGTCGAACCGGGCAATCTTCGTCGATTCCGGCATGGAAGAAGCGAATGCCGCGTATGCGCCACGGTCATTATTGTGGGAATGCGCCACGAATGATCCCGACAGGGCGCCGGACGAAGCCGTGGAAGAACGGCGTATGGCGTACGAATTGGTGGGGGCGGGTGACTTACAGAAGCAACAGGTTCTGCTCTCGGCGGTGGGACACCCGAATGTTGCCGGGGCGGCGAGAATGGCCGAACAGTGTATTCAAGCCCTGATGGCTGCGAATGCGATGGAATCCGCCGTTTAGCACGCCCCTTCCACTCAGGGCAACGGGGGGGTCGAATTGCGTGATAGTCTTGATGCTCTCTCAAGGGAAGCCGCTAAAAATCAACGGTAGAGGCCTGCAAACACCATGAACTCCGGACAGCTCGTCCTGGTTACGCTGCAAAACCCGCGAGAGAAATTCTGGGGCATTCTAACAGCGTTGACGCCCGCAGGGGCCAGCTTACGCGGTGTAGACCTGCAGTCGTTTGACGATTTCACGCAGCTTGTGAAGGCGGGCGAGGCCGCCACGCCCAGCACCGTTTTCTTTCCCATGCACCGCGTACAGCGAATGGAAGTGGATGCACGCAACGGTGAGCTGCCGTCACTGGCCGATCAGTTCGCGGCGAAGACCGGCTTTGATGTGAACAAGTTCTTTCAGGATCCGCAATGATGCTTAGCCAGTTAAGGTCCGCGCCCAATTTGTTGACGCTGCTGCGGCTGATCTTTATCCCGTTTGTGATTGTTGCTATCCAGCAGCAAAAGTATGCGTGGGCGCTGGGCATATTTGTGGTGGCTGGAATCACAGACGGTTTGGACGGCCTGCTGGCACGAGTATTGCAGCAGAAGACCACGCTGGGCCAATACCTTGATCCCATTGCGGACAAGCTGTTGTTGAGCACCATGTTTCTGATGCTCTCGATCGCACATATTATTCGCTGGCCGGTCACGATCTTGGTGTTCAGCCGCGACATCATCATCCTGATTGTGTGCACTCTGCTTTACGCTACAGGCACCATGCGGGTGTTCCGTCCGAGCTGGTTTGGCAAGGCGAACACAGCAGTCCAGATCTTGAGTGTGCCCCTGGCGCTGATTTACCAGATCAATTTCTCAAACTGGGCGCGATTGGGAAAGCGATGGAGTATTTATGCAACGGTCGCTCTGACCACGATCTCGGGTATTCACTATGTCCTGCGGCTTGCGTTGGACCTGCGCTCTGCGGGCAACAAGGCGGAGCAGGAATAAAACATTCTTGGCTGTTGAACGCAGATGGTGCGAAGCTACGAAATTGTAAACGCGTTCCTGAAGAGCTCAATATCCGGCGCAAGCCCGGGCTCAAAATAAACACTGACAATGTCATAGCGAAATGGCGGATCATTTTTGATCTTGCGGAGGAGTTCACGGGCTACGTGGGAGAGATCGCGCTGCTTCTCCGCGTCAACCGCGGCTTCGGCGGGCATGATCTTGCGCGTGGTGCGGGTCTTGACTTCGATAAAGCAAAGCGTGCTGCCGTCCCAACCCACCAGGTCAAGCTCGCTGCGGCTGCGCGGGCTGCGGTAATTGCGGGCGACGATCACGTAACCCTGTTTACGCAGATAGAAGTATGCAGCCTCCTCACCGAGGCGTCCGGTGTGAAGGTGTTGTGGGGTGGAATCTTTGCGGGGCAGAAGCTGGGCGAAGGAATCGAGAGCACGGAGGGTGAGGCGAGTTAACGTACCTGACATTTTCTGAAACCCCGATCTTCTGCGAGGGGGTCACTATCGTATCGAAAATCTGAGCGGGAGCCAAGATCTGGGTTGAGACAAAAGAAAGCCTGTAAGACTCGAGCTGTCCTACAGGCATTCTGGCTGCGATAGGGGTTCCCTCGCTACGCTCGGGACTTAGACGGACTTCTCCACAATGCCAATGCACTCTTCCAGCACGTCCATGGCGATGTCAGCTTGCTCCTCAGTCAGGATAAGAGGGGGGGCGATGCGGATGGAATTCTCACCGGCGCCCAGGAACAGGATGCCGCGCTCAAATGCCAGCTCAACAATGCGGTCACGCGCGTCATGTGCGATGGCCTTGGTCTTTTTATCTTTCACGATTTCCACGCCAATCATCAGTCCACGGCCACGAACGTCGCCCACCATGGGATGAGTTTTTACCCAACCACTGAGGCGCTTCATCATGTGTCCGCCGACAACTTCCGCATTCTTGATGGCTTCGCTTTCCAGAACGTCCATGGTCGCAAGGGCTGCTTCAATGCAGACCGGATTGCCGCCAAAAGTTGAGGCATGCGATCCGGGGACCCAGTCCATGATTTCAGCGCGCGAGAGCATCACTCCCAACGGCATGCCTGAGGCAATGCCCTTGGCAATGGTGATGATGTCCGGCTCAACACCGGTGTGCTGGATGGCCCACCATTTGCCGCTGCGTCCGGCGCCGCTCTGAACTTCGTCGGCTACGAGCAGAATACCGTGCTTGTCGCAGATGCGGCGCAGTTCCCGCATGAACTCGGTCGGAGCCGGCAGGTATCCGCCTTCGCCCTGAATAGGTTCAATGAAGATGGCCGCGCACTCTTCCGGCGGCATGATGGTCTTGAACACGCGGTCTTCGATAAAGCGCACGCACTCGGCAATGTGCTCCTCGGCGGTCATGCCTTCAGGCTTGCGATAGACATTTGGATATGGCACGTGAGTCACGCCCGGAACCACAGGGAAGAATCGGCGGCGCTGCTGCGCTTTTGACGCGGTGAGGGAGAGCGCGCCCATGGTGCGTCCGTGGAAGGCGCCGTAAAAAGCAATGATGCCCTGGCGCTTCGTGTGGTAACGCGCCAGTTTCATTGCGGCTTCAACCGCCTCCGTGCCGGAGTTGCCGTAGTAAGCGCGAATCGGTCCAGACATGGGCGCAATTTTACTCAGGCGCTGGGCCAGCGTGATCATGCTTTCGTAATAGAAATCCGTGCCGGACATGTGAATCAGTTCGGCCGCCTGCTTCTGGATTGCCGCCACAACTTTGGGGTGACAATGTCCAGTGGAAACCACGGCGATTCCGGCGGAGAAATCGAGGAATTCATTGCCGTCCACGTCCTCAACGATCACGCCGCGGCCGCGTTTGGCCACCAGCGGATAGGAACGAGTATAAGACGGTGAAATATACTGCGCGTCGCCCTGCAGGACGGCCTGGGCCTTGGGACCAGGCAGCTTGGTACGAATTTTGGGGCCGGCATTGGAAATGGTCTGCGTTGCCATGTTCATCCTCTTTTCAAAAGTGGTTGCGTGTTGATGCCTTCGGCCGGGGCAAATAGGGAACATTCAGGCCGATGAAAGAGTGAGGACGAAATGGAAAGATTAGTCGCCGGCGAAAAGATTAGCGCGAGCGTGCGATGGCAGCACGGCCAAATAGCGGCGCGGGCAGACAAGGAAGTCTACCCAGCAAGCGAGAGATCGCTTGGGTGTGCGCGTCGCGAACCAATATGTGCTCCGTGTGGTCATGTACATCTCTATTATAGCGCGAAAAGAGCGCCCGGTTGACGGTTACCAGAGTGCATTTCCATGCGTGATTCGTGCCTTTCAGGTATTTCGCATCGACAAGATCAGCGTGAGAGTCAGATCATAGTACTCAATTCATGACTTCAAGCCAGCAACAGCAAAGGTCGCGGATAATCTTGGCTTTTGCCCTGCTCTATGTTCTTTGGGGCTCCACATACCTCGCCATGCGCGTGGTCGTGCGGGACATGCCCCCTTACGTGGCTGGGACGGTCCGCTACCTGGTTTCCGGACCAATCATGCTGGTTGCCTGCGCGCTTATGGGACGAAAGATCAGTCTGAATCGGCGCGATCTGGGGCGACTGCTCGTTATCTCCGTTCTGCTGCTCTCAACTGGCAATATTGGCGTGCTTTGGGGCGAGGAATATGTTTCCAGCGGCTTGGCGTCCCTGATCGTAGCTCTGGTGCCGATCTGGGTGGTGATGATTGAGGCATGGGTCTTTCGCGCGGGCCGTATGACTGCCAAAGGGCTTATTGGCCTGGCAATAGGGATTGTCGGGTTGCTGGTGCTGCTATGGCCACGGATCACCGCTGGCACGCACTTGGGCCATTTGGAGCTAATAGGAGCAGGGATTCTGGCTGGGGCATCGTTTTTCTGGGCGCTGGGCTCAGTGTTTTCCCATCGCTTCAACCTGACGGTCGACGTCTTTGTTTCCGCCGCATGGCAGATGACGTTAGGCGGTCTGGTCAATGGCATTATCGCGCTCACGACAGGCCAGTTTCAGAGAACCCACTGGACAAGGCCGGCGATTACCGGCATCGGCTATCTGATTGTCTTTGGATCATGGATCGGCTACACGGCTTACATCTATTTGCTGGAGCATGTGCCCACGCCGAAGGTGGCGACCTACGCATATGTAAATCCGATTGTGGCTGTCTTTCTGGGCTGGATCATTCTGCACGAGCAGGTAGATGCGTACATGCTTGTGGGGACCGCGATTATTATTGCCTCAGTGGCGCTGGTGAATACCTCGAGGTTGAAGGGGCCGCCATCAGAACGTTCACCGATTGGAGAATTACCGTCCTGCCCCAAGACGGTGAATGCGGCCGGAGACTGAGGGGAATTGGTAAATGGGTAATTTGGCAATTTGGTCCGGGCTTTGAATTTATACACTTTTCCCAGCGCTGAAGCGCTGGGCTAACTCATGCTGCGCCTACGGCGCTTGAGTATAGAAGTGCAGGAAACGTTTGCGAGGTATGCAATTGGGAAAACCAGAGGCCAATGCTCAAATAAAGAGATGAAAGCGACTCTCAGAGAAATGTCTTTGTTAATGTTCCGTTTCTTGTCGGTAGCCTTACTTCCTTTTCCACCGGCTTCCGTCCTTTGTATCTTCCACTACAACCCCGGCATCGGAGAGCTGTTTGCGGATAGCGTCGGAGCGGGCGAAGTCGCGGGCTTTTTTGGCGGCGTTGCGTTCCTCGATCAGGCGATTAACATCGGCGTCTGAGATCGCGTCCGCCGGGACTTCAGAGTCTTTGAGAATGCCATGGGAGCGGGCCCATTCCATGGCGGCTTTGGTTTTTTCCGCGTCATCGTCTTTGATGACGGCAAAGATTTCATCGAACTGCTGCAAGGCTTCGAGCAGAGGAGCTTTATCGCCTTCGCGGAGCTCGCCATGATCGGCCAGAATATTGGCTTCGCGCACCATGTCAAAAATTGCACCCGCAGCATACGCGGTGTTCAGGTCATCCTCCATGCCGGCGCGCATTTCGCTTTTAGCTTTGGCTGCCGCTTCCTGCGCAACGGGATTGTTCCCCGCAGGAAGCTGGCTCATTCGAATGCGGGAGTCGAAGGTGCGGAGGCGTTCTACAGATCTTGCGCCCTGCTCCAACCCGGCAAATGTAAAGTTCAGTTGCTTGCGATAAGGAACAGAGGTGAGAAGGAAGCGAATCGAAGACGGCTTGTGGCCCATTACCAGCAGGTCGCGCAGAGTATAAAAATTCCCCGCGCTTTTTGACATCTTCTCGCCTTCGACGAGCAGGAAACGCACGTGCATCCAGTGGCGCGAAAAAACTTTACCCGTGAGCGATTCTGATTGCGCGATCTCATTCTCATGATGCGGAAAGGTCAGGTCCTCGCCGCCGGCATGCAGGTCAAAACTGTCGCCCAGATACTTCATCGACATCACGGAGCACTCAATATGCCACCCCGGACGTCCGGGACCGATAGGGCTATCCCAGAAAGCCTCGCCTTCTTTTGGAGCTTTCCATAGGGCGAAGTCGCGGGCGCTGTCTTTCTCGTACTCGTCCACATCCACCCGCGCGCCATCTTCCATACCAGCAAAGTCCTTTTTTGAGAGCTTGCCGTACTCAGGGAATTTAGCGATGCGGAAGTAATACGATCCGTCTTCAGTACGGTAGGCGATGCCCTTCTTTTCGAGCCTGGCAATGAACTCGGCCATCTCCTGGATATGCTCGGTGGCGCGCACCACGCGCTCCGGGCGCTCCAGATTCAGCGATCCCATATCTTCCAGAAACGCTTCTTCGTACTTGCGCGTGTACTCCTGCACTGTTTTCTTGTCGCGGGCGGCGTTGCGGATGATTTTGTCATCCACGTCGGTAATATTCATTACGTGTTGAAGGTTGAAACCGCTCTGGCGCAGGAAGCGCCGGAGAATATCCACGGCGACAAAGGTGCGGAAGTTGCCGATATGGCCGTAATCGTAGACCGTGGGGCCGCAGGCGTACATGCGAACGGTGTTGTCGGTGGCAGGAGCAAATTCTTCCACCTTGCCGGAAAGCGTGTTGTAGAGTCGAAGAGGCAAACCGAGATTGTAGCAAAAGAGCGGCGAGCGAACGGGGCCGTTGAGATCCCGCGTGAAAAGCCGCGAGGGTTGTAAGATAGTACTCGTGCCTGAGCTGAGAAAAGACCCTGTCACCGGACGCTGGGTAATTATTTCTACCGATCGTTCCAAGCGCCCCGGAGATTTTTCCCGCGAGCGCGTCATCCTTAAGGGCGGATTCTGCCCATTCTGTCCTGGCAATGAAAACACAACGCCGCCAGAGATTCTGGCCTACCGGCCGGGTGAGAACGCACGCCGTGACACCACGGGCTGGAACCTGCGCGTGGTACCCAATAAGTTTCCCGCATTGGGAATTGAGGGCGATCTGGATCGGCAGGCCGACGGAATGTTTGACAAGATGAATGGAGTGGGCGCCCATGAAGTTGTGATCGAGACGCCCGATCATGGCGAAACGCTGGCGACTATGCCATTGAAACGCGTTGAAGACATGCTGTGGGCATTCCGCGACCGAATCCTGGACCTGAAGCAGGACCGCAGGTTCAAATACATCCTGGTTTTTAAGAACCACGGCGAGGCTGCCGGCGCATCACTGGAGCACCCCCATTCCCAAATCATCGCTCTGCCAATTCTTCCCAAGCAAGTGGTGGAGGAACTGGAGGGCGCCAAGCGGTATTTCGCCAACAAAGAGCGATGCATTTTTTGTGACATTATCCGGCAGGAGACGGAGGCACAGGTGCGTGTGGCCGCCGAAAACCAGGACTTTGTGACGATTTGTCCTTATGCGCCGCGGTTTCCGTTCGAGACGTGGATCCTGCCCAAGAGGCATGAGTCGGCGTTTGAGAACTCACCTTCCACCATGTACGAGAATCTGGCGCGGATGCTGCGCACGATCGTGAGCAAAGCGGTGCGGGTGCTGGATAATCCCGCTTATAACCTGGTGGTGCATAGCTCACCCATGCAGGAAAATACCAACGACTTCTATCACTGGCATCTGGAGATCATTCCCAAACTGACCAAGACCGCAGGATTCGAGTGGGGAACCGGCTTCTACATTAATCCCACGCCGCCAGAAGAGGCGGCAAAGTTCCTGAGAGAGGCAAAAGTCGGGGAGCCGCAGCCGGTTTTTCAGTAATCTCGACCGAAGCGAGAGAGCCTATGACAATGAAGATCTTACGGGCATCACGGAAAGCTCGCCGAGATCGCACGTCATCGAAAAGCGTTGGACAGCCGCAAATGAACGCGAAAAAGCGCGAATGAGGAAGGATAGCTGGATTTCATAGCGGCCCAGAAGCCCTGAAAGGCTATAGGGATCCCTCGCTACGCTCGGGACTTCGAAAAAAGCTACTTCAGCGCGGAAACTTCCCTGAGATTTTTCACCATCTCAATTACCCGTTCTGCAACGTAGTCAATCTCAGCTTCGGTATTAAAGCGTCCGATACCAAAACGGATGGCGCTGCCGGCGGCTTCGTCACTCAGTCCGAGGGCCTTGAGAACGTATGACGCGTGGGTTTTGCCGGATGAGCAGGCTGAACCGCTGGAAAGCGCAATGTCGTTCAGCCCGGTGAGCAGCGTTTCACCTTCCACTTCCAGAAAACTCATATTGAGGTTGCCGGGCAGGCGCTGGTCCATGCAGCCGTTGATCGTCACATGGTCCAGTTCGGCCAGCAGGCGGTCGCGGAGGCGGTTGCGCAGCCCAGCCATGCGGCCGCTTTCTTCCGGCATTTCGTTCTGCGCGATTTCACACGCCTTGCCAAAGCCGACGATACCGGGAACATTGAGAGTGCCGGAGCGCAGCCCATTCTCATGGCCGCCCCCATCAATCAAAGGGATGAGCCGTGCGGCGGCGTCATGGCGCACGTACAGCGCGCCGCAGCCCTTGGGACCATAAAGTTTATGGGCCGTCAAGGAAGCCAGATCGAGCCCGGCGCGATTGACATCGAGTGGGACTTTTCCCAGGGCCTGCACGGCGTCAGAGTGGAAGAGTACGCCGCGCTCGCGGCAGAGCCTGCCGATTTCCTCGATAGGCTGAAGCACGCCGGTTTCATTGTTGGCCGCCATGATGCTTACAAGCACGGTTCGATCCGTGAAGGCCTCTTTTAGTTGATCAAGATTGATGAGGCCGTCACTGCCCACGGGAAGGTAAGTCACCCGGCAGCCAATTTTTTCCAGATGCCTGCAGCTATCGAGCACCGCTTTGTGCTCGGTGACAGCGGTGATGATGTGGTCGCCTTTTTCGCGACACGCCTCAGCCACGCCTTTCAGGGCAAGATTGTCGCTTTCCGTGGCGCCTGAGGTGAAGACGATTTCCTGGGGCGATGCGCCGATGGAGACAGCGATCTGGCGGCGGGCTTTCTCCACGGCCGCGGCGGCCTCCCAGCCAAAGGAGTGACTATTGCTGGCGGCGTTGCCAAAGCGCGATGTGAAAAAAGGCAGCATGGCTTCCAGGACCCGGGGATCGAGTGGAGTGGTGGCGTGATTATCCAGATACACCGGAAGCTGGGGGGAGGCGGAAGCGAGGCCGTTGCTGCTCATCTAACGATGATTTTACTAAAAGTGACGAGATTTGATTTGCGGGTAAATAAAAAAGCCCGCCAGCGAACTGGCGGGCCGAAGGGTTGTTACAGCAAGCTGTTTAGAACCGGATCGTTCCACCGACCAGGATGCGACGTGTTGCTGCCGCGCCGAAGCCGGGAGGAACTGAACCAGTTACGCTAGGATCACCAAAACCTGTTCCAGAAGAGCGGTTCGATCCATCGGACGCGGAGCGTCCTCAACGAACGGATCGACGCTCTGGAAGTTCATGTGATTGAAGACGTTCAGGGCGGTGGCATGGAATTCGAATGAAGCATGCTCACCAAGCTTGAACCTCTTGTAGAGAGAGGCATTAGCGATATTGGTAATAGCGTCTGACTGGCCGTTGCGGGGTGCATTGCCGAACGGTGTGCCAAACACTGTTTCCGCTATGCCGGTATTAGCAATGAACCGAACATCGTTGCTTGTAACTTTAACAAACGGGTTTGAGGTTGCTGATGTGGTATTCAGCGCATTGAGACTGAGCAGGTCGGTTGTAGCAAAACCATTTGCGGTGCAACCTGCTGCACCAAGGATATCGCCACAAAAGATACCAACACTCGTTACTGGGGCGCTGAGGTTAGCCGCAGGAATGGACGAGCAGTCTCTACGTCCGATAAAGCGCGTTGAAGAATGTTGAGTCAAAGTAGTTACAAGCTGAGGTTCGCCGCAGCACCGCACTGTCTCAGTGGACCAATTTGACTGCAACACTGCCTGAGAGGGAGTGTAGCGCTGTCCGGAAGCGATCACGTAATTTGCGGATACGCCCCATCCGCCCAGGATGTGGCCGATAAGACCGTGCTGTTCCTTAAAGAACGGAAATTCTTCTGAGAACAGGATGGTGAACTGGTGTGGGATATCGAGTCCGGAGAATGCTGTACTCGCCGGCCTGAGCGAACGGGTTCTGGGCAAATGCAATGGAGTTCCGCCAGCACCGGTGCTGAAGATCTCGCTGACGTTGTCCAGGTTCTTGCTGAAGGTATAACCCGCCCGGATGGTCAACTGGTTGAACAGGTTGTTGGCACGGAATTCCGCCTGGAGTCCGTTGTAATTGGAGAACCCGCCATTGGAGCGGAGACGAACATTGCCTAACGCGCAGTTTTCACGGCCCGTGGCTGGGTTCTGTAACTTGTCCTGGTCCGAGCACGACTTGCGGTGCGGTACAAGGAGTTATGCCTGCCGGAACCAGATTCGGGAAATCCGTGGCCAGGTCAGCAATGAAAGGATTTCCATTGACGGACTGGAACAAGTTAACAGCATGGTTTCCAACATAGCGCAGCTCAACGGCCGAGTTCTTCGTGATCTCACGCTCGATGCCGAGACTGTAAGAATGGACTTTGTCTGGACCGAAGTTCGGCGTAAGCGAGGTCTGGTTGAAGGTCCGTGGATCGAATACGCCCTTCAGCAGTTGCGGGATCAAGCTCGGCCCGGACATTAGGACCGGTGGGGTTTACTGGCAATGGCAAGGACTGCAGCGGTTGGAGTGGTGGCAGCGCTGAAGGTGTTGCTGAAGACCTCAGGAGCGGCCGTGGCCATGTTGGCGTAAATGTTGTAGAACGGCGGATCATACAGCAGGCGGTATCCGCCGCGGATGACTGTCTTGCCGTGACCGGTCAGGAAGCCGCCCCACTGCGGCGAGTAGGCAAAGCCAACGCTGGGGCCGAAAAGCGTTCTTCTTGGTTGGAAACGTCGGGAAATGTGCGGACAGAAAGCGGCAGCAGCCGGATTGAAGAGCTGAGTTGCCGGGTTGGTTTCGCGCGCGGTGGTGATTGAATTGAACAGGTTGGCTGGCTGGCCGTAATAAGACCAGGTCAGGCCAAGGTTCAGGGTGAGGTGCTGGCTGATTTCCAGTCGTCGCCAACATAGAGGAAAGTGTCATGCTCGCGAAGGTCAAACGCAGGTGATCCGGCCGCAATATTGACGCTTCTTGGAGTGTTCTGGCAACAAAGTGCGCCCAATTCAGGAACTGGAACGAGCCATTGACTGCCGGCAGGAAGCCGTTCGGTGAGACGCTGGTACGTATAGTTCACGCCAGCTTTGAGCTGATGTTTGCCCATGACGTAGTTGAAGTTGTCCTGCGCCTGGTAAGTGTTGACGATTCTGAACTGAGGCAGGTTGGTGGCGGGGCCAACGGCCAGGAACCCGGCTGTAGCGAAGGTGATGCGGGTCAAGCGCCTGGTCAACTCCGGTCGGCATGGTGCCAATGGTGTTGCCGCCGAACAGCACGTTGAGGCGGCCAAAGCTGCCGCGGAGTTCGTTTACCATCTTGGAGCTGAGGTTATGCGTCCAGCCAACCAGGAGATGCCTGGCTCAATGCCGGAACGCTGGTTGGATAACCGGCTGCGGCGCAATCCGCGCATTCATCCAGGTTAAAGAAGTTGCCGCGGTTGAAGATGTAACGCGCCAGTGATTGTGTCGCTGCCCAACTGCAGGTCTTCTTTGTTCACAAAGTTGAACTGGTGAACGGGGGAAGCAAGTGAACGGGTCACGTTGCAAACTGTACTCCTGTACAGAGTGCCGACGTTAAGCTGACCGGTTTCGCTTCCGGGAGCAACGGAGGCTGTCGGGTTTCCTGCGGAAATACCGAAGGGACCGAGTGGTGGCAGAACGTGGTCAGGTTCTGGCTGCCTGGAAAACAGGCAGCTAACTGCCCAAGTCCAGTCGGTGTTGGCGTAAGTCCACCAGAGGTGAAAGTACTATGCTGGGTGACGATCTCATCGTCAAAACCACCAAACATGAACAGTTTGTTCTTGACCCATGGGCCACCGATGGTGAAACCGGTGAACTCATCCTGCAGGCGGGGTGGATGCTTCAGATGGTGTCAAACTGTTTCTCGAAGTTGGTCATCGAGTTCAGGATGGAATTGCTTTCCGTGCCGTAGATGCTGCCTTGCCAGGCGTTGGTGCCTGACTTGGTGACGATGTTAACCACGGAACCGGCATTGCGGCCATACTCGGGGCCGAACTGGTCCGTGATGATGACATACTGCTGGACAAATTCCGTGTCCGAAAGGAACAGACCAGGGCCAGCGACGCTGTTGTCGTTGTTGTTCTGACCGTCAATCTGCTGATCGTTGTTGCGGCCACGCAGGCCGTTGACCGAAAATCCGCCGCCACCGTTGGTGTTGGAGAATCCGTTGTCACGGGCTGAAACCACGCCAGGCACAAACAGTGCGAGGTTATCCAGTCCTTCATTTTCCTGGACACCGGCAAAGGTTGTGAGCTGGGTGCCGGCGAAGGTGTTGGTGACCTGGGATTGGGTGGTCTCGATAAGCGGCGCATCGGCGGTGACTTCAACCGTTGTGCTGGCTTCGCCTACCGACAGCTTCATTGCGCCCAAGCCGCTGTCACGGCCGGCAGACACCAGGATGTTGTTGTTGACTGAAGTCTTGAATCCCTGGGCAGAGACTTCGACTTTGTAATTGCCGGCCGGAATCAGATTGAACCGGAACGAGCCAGAACTATCGCTGGTGGTTGTTAGTACGCCTGCTGTTTCTACCTGTGTCGCTTTGACTTGAGCGCCTGATACAACCGCGCCTTGTTGGTCAACTACTGTGCCGGAGATAGAACCCTTCAGCACCTGACCAAAAGACGGGATGCACAACGCCAAGCATGTGGCGACCAGAATTAATTTGTCGCGCAGTTTACGATTCATCCTTTGCATCTCCATAGTTTTCAGTTTTGAGAGCACACAACACATGGTCCGTCACGCACGAGACACATATGTTACCTGGAGAGTCTATTGCAACTGTGGTTCCTGAAGTTTATGTGTTTATTATCAATGGCTTACGGGAGGTTTACTCAATTCGAATCCGCAATAGTGGATTTTAGGCAGGTGAATATTCAAAATTTGGAAGAAATGAAATTTTTACTTGGGTTCAGGCGAGAAACTAGGCAGATCCACCGGCCGGTCAGACATCCGGAACCGCGTCCGGAAGTGCTCTGAAATCAACGAGACAGCGTCTTTGTTCTTCTTAGGGTCTTGGTGGATAAGATACTTCATGGCTTCCACCAAAAGCCGCTGCCCTTCCACATAGCGTGGATCCGGTTTCCGGGGTTTGGCATTGCGACGCGCTGGATCTGGCATTTCCGGCTTGATGGGAAGGGTAAGAACTTTGGCCACAAATACACCTCAATCCAGGTTAGTCAGATGCTGCCTCCGGCCAGGGTGCGGTGCAAAAAACCGGTTTGGCGATAGAAATCGAGCGGGGACAGCCGGGATGACAATCAAATTTGCCGCCTGGCCCACGTTCCTGATGATTTTACCCCTTCGAGCCGGGGCTGCGCTATCAACTTTTTCCCTTATTGCGGCTTAACTGTCTTGGTGTTTCCGTTCGTTTTTAGACGGAATACATCGTCGGGAATCTTCTCGTTTAGTTTCATGTTAGTGTAATGCGCCAGCCGATAATCGCCCGAGCGCTCAAAGAACTGCTGTTTCAGCAACACGTCCCGCTCAGGGTCAATCCACAAAACGATCTTGTTATACGTCTGCAGGACTTTTTCTTTCTTGGGAGTTAGGTCCAGCTTGGCGGTTTTTACCCCGTCCACCGTCTCCCAGCCATCCATTTTTACGGCATAGTCACGCTGTAATTCATCGCCACGCGCGCCAAAACCCAGGCTCAAAAAAGCTTCGACATCAGACTTGTTCTTGCCCACGTTCCGCTCCGTCACCTGATTGATCTTCTTTTCAAAGATTTGCAGCTTCCCGTCCTTGTAGACCACCTGCTTGGGCGCCGGACCGGCAACATCAAACGCGGCATCTACTCCTGCCTTCGTGCGCCGAAAATAGATCCGGCCCTTCTGCGTGTCTGTATCGTCTGTCAGCTTTTGGTAGGTCTGAAACTCAAAATCTCCCTGCGCCGACTTAAAGCTTGCAGCTGACTGGTTCATCTTCGCCAGCACGGCTTCCAGATCGCTGGCCGAGGCCCCTGGCGCTGATTCCTGCTGTCCAGAAGCTTGCAAGACTTTCGCCGGCTTTGTTGCCTTACGGGCAACTGCGCTCCCCGCCAGCAGCAGGCACAACGCGGAAACAATGAAACGCGAATATGTCAGGCGTAAGAACGGCAATCGTGAAAACCAATGCTTAGGCTTCATGGATAAATCGATTCTTCCTTCTCGTTAGCCAGATAAGTTCAGAACGATTCCGTCTCTCGCGCGCGATCTCGGCTGGTTCACTCGAGCGCCGTAGTGATGGTGACAACCTCGTATCGGCCCTACCTGCGCACCCAGGCACGATACGCCACCACATGGCCGCTGCCATCACGCACTTGTTCCACGCGGTCCACGGTCACTGCACCGGCAATTGGCCTGAGCACACGCTGAAAATTCGCGCGCACCATGCCTTCGTCCTGGGCGTCTACTTCGGACGCATCCACCTGGTATGTCTTTCCATCTGCACTGACAACGATGTCACTGGGATGCGGTTTCAGGATTGCCGGTTTGTCTTTGAAGTTGATGAAATGCGGCGCAATAAAGATAAACGCCAAAATCAGCGTGACCATTACGTCGTAATGGAAACTTCCCCGCGTGTAGGTCCAGAACAGATAGCCCTTCAGCGTGCGCCCAATGCGAGACATGCTTTAAGTGTATCGAAGCCTCACGGCGCGGTTCAATAAATTGCCAAAATTGTCCACGATTGGCAATTCTGGCAATTTCAGATCACCCGATCCGATCTTCCGATCAGATCAGTGTCATCCGTGTTTATCAATGGTAAGGTTTTTTAATCCGCGATCATCCGCGTGATCCGCGGTAAGATTTTTGATTTTTCCCGATTCCGATCAGTGTCATCAGCGTTAATCAGTGGTAAGTCTAGAATTTTTTCGCCGTGATCCGCTCCGCGCCAACGTACTTTCGCAGCGGTTCAGGAATCACCACGCTGCCGTCGGCCTGCTGATAGTTTTCCAGTATCGCCAGCCAGGTCCTTCCGATCGCCAGTCCGCTGCCGTTCAGCGTGTGCACATACTCGCTCTTCTTGCTGACTTCCGGACGGTAGCGTATGTTCGCCCGCCGGGCCTGGTAGGACTCAAAGTTTGAGCAGGAAGAAATCTCGCGATAGAGCTTCTGCCCGGGCAGCCACACTTCCAGATCATACGTCTTGGCGGAGCTCGGTCCCATGTCGCCGGTACTCAGCAGCATGGTGCGGTAATGCAGCCCCAGTTTTTGCAGGATGGTTTCAGCATCGCGCGTGAGCTGTTCATGCTGCTCATAAGACTGCTCTGGTCGCGTGAACTTTACCAGCTCAACTTTCTGGAACTGGTGCTGCCGGATAATTCCACGCACATCTTTTCCGTAGGACCCGGCCTCGCTGCGGAAGCACGGCGTATAGCCCGTTACAGAGAGCGGCAGGCGCGAAGCGTCAATCGTCTCGTCGCGATAAAGATTGGTCAGCGGCACTTCCGCTGTAGGGATCAGCCACAGGTCGTGGTTATCGATTTTAAAAAGATCGTTGGCGAACTTCGGAAGCTGCCCTGTCCCATACATGGAAGCTGAATTTACCATGTATGGCGTAAGCACTTCGGTATAGCCGTGCTCGCTGGTGTGCAGATCGAGCATGAAGTTGGCCAGCGCCCGCTCCAGTTTTGCGCCCAGATCCCAATAGACGGCAAAGCGCGCGCCGCTGAGTTTTACCGCGCGTTCCATATCCAGAATGCCCAGCTGCTCGCCCAGCTCCCAGTGTGGCTTGGGCGTAAAGCTGAATTCGGGCGGCGTGCCCCACTTGCGGACTTCTTTGTTGTCGTCGGCCGAGCGTCCCACCGGCACCGACTCATGCGGCACGTTGGGAATTCCCGCCAGCATCGTGCGCAGCTCCTGGTCAATCTCTCCCGCCTGCTTTTCCAGCTCGTCGCTCTGCACGCGCAGCGCTTTCGTCTGCTCCATCTGCGTAGCGGCGTCCTGCCCGGCTTTTTTGAGCTTGGCAATCTCCTCTGACGCGCGATTTCGCTGAGCCTTTAGCGTTTCAGATTGCGTGATCAACTGGCGGCGTTTGTCATCCACCTGGCGGAACCCGCTCAGTACCTGCGCCGGGTCCATCCCGCGACGGCGCAGCATTTCTTCAACCTGGGTAAGGTTCTCTCGGACGTAAGCAAGATCGAGCATGAATCTAAATACTTTATCAAACCTCGCCCTTCTGGTTCTGATCCGCGTGATCCGCGTTCATCCGCGGTAAGTTTTGCATTTTCCTTTGCTGACCTCCGCTTCCTCCGTTCCTCTGTGTTTCAAGGTTTGGTTTTAGGCCCGATCAGTGTGATCCGTGTTTATCCGTGATAAGGGTTTGCGTTTTTCATATCGCTCGATTCAGATCAAGTGGTGGCAGTGTTAATCAGTGGTAAAGTTTCTAGGTCTCATGGAAAAGAAGATCTTCTGGCTGCTCTTCACCGTGCTGGGCGTTGTGATGGGGTTGATCCTGCCATCACTGTGGTGGAACCTGGCGCTCACATTGCCACTGCTCGTCCTTTGCTGGTGGATGGTCTACCGGAGCGGATGGTTTAGTTGAAATACTCCGCTCGCTAAGTCCTTTCATCCATTGCAATGAGAGCAAAAATCGAGGTACTCTCCTACTCATCCTACCCTTTGTTACGCATGAGTGTGCTTATGATTCGGAGAACTTTTCTCCTCATTTCAATTCTTGTTTGCGGTATTGTCGCGCGAGCTGACCAGCAATGGATCGAGGTTGATTCATCGCATTTTTTCATTGCCACAGACGGGGGCGAGAAGCGCGCCCGCGAAGTTGCGGTGCGTTTTGAACAGATGCGCACGGCATTTGGCGTCATCTTTAAAAAGGTTAGCGTCAACACCGCCCCGTTACAGATCATTGCATTTCGCAATGCTAAAGAATTGCGCCAATTTGCTCCCCTTTACGGCGGCAAGCCTATCGAACTGGCAGGCTTCTTCCTGGGCAACGGAGGCCGTGGCGGTCCCGGCTCCAACGAAGAACGCCAGTACATAGCCCTGGATCTTTCACAGGAAGACAGCTGGGGAACGGTTTTCCACGAATATGCACATCTGCTGATCAACAGCAACTTTCCTCCGTCGCCGGTGTGGTTTGATGAAGGCTTTGCGGAATACTGTTCCTCTCTGAAGGTGGACAAAAAGGAAATTGCCATCGGGCTGGTCAAACCTGAGTTACCGGAGCTGCTGAGCCAAAACCGCTGGCTGAAACTGGTTGATCTGTTCAGGGTCAACCACGATTCACAAATTTACAACCGTGACGACAGGCGTTCTGTCTTTTACGCGCAATCCTGGCTGACCGTTCATTTCTTCATGACGAAAAACATGATGAAACAGGTTTCCAGCTATGTGCAGATGACGGAAGATCAGCATGTGGCTGTCCCGGAGGCGATCCGACGCAGCTTTGGCATGGAGCCGGAAGCTCTGGAGAAAGCAATTGAGAATTACTTTCGCGGCGGCACAATGTACTTCAGGGCTCCCACACCGCCAGGTAGTGACGTGATGCAATTTAGTTCGCACCCTTTGAGCGACCTGGAAATCAAGTCTGTCATGGCTGACCTCGACTATCATTCCCGCGACTACCGCGCGAGGGGCATTACCGAGTTTCAGGAGATACTCTCAAAACAACCGGAGAATGTTGTGGCCAATCGCGGCCTGGGCTATGAAGCGATGCAGAAAAATGACTGGGACAAGGCGGGAGAGCACTTCAGGCGCGCTGCGGCTCAAAACGTAAAGGACCCGCAGGTACACTATCTGCTGGCATTAATGATGAGTCGTAAAGGTATGTCGTCCGGAGACAGGGAAAATCTGGATGCCATTCGAAAGGAACTTGCGGCCGCAATTTCTCTGGAGCCGAACTATGCGGACGCTTACAATCTTCTTGGCATGACGCTTTCCTTTGCGGGAGATAAAAAGGAAGCGATCGATGCCTTGAATAAGGCCATTGCTTTGAGTCCGCGCAATCCCTGGTATATGGGAAACCTGGCCAACGCTTACCTTCAGGCTCAAGATTTCGACCATGCAATCCCATTGCTGCAGGAATTGCGCACGAGCTCTGAGCCCGGAATTGCTTCCATGGCTGAGCAACAACTGCAACAGGTGGAAGCCTATAGATCTGCAATCGGCCGCGGGTCACCATCAGGCAAAATTGAAACCGAAGTCCAGAACATTGAACTTAATGACGTTCCTGGCGAACCCGGAAATTCCACCCGGTCCGGACAGAACCGACCTGAAAAACGCACGGTTTCTAGTTCTGCAGAGCCAGTCCTGTTCATGAAAGGGGTTCTTGTGTCAGTGGATTGTTCGGCTGCGCCCGCAGCCTTGCTGATCATTTCATCCGGCGGCAAGAAATGGAAGATGCTGGCGCCGCAGTCAAAGAAACTGATCTTAATTGGAGCTGAGGAGTTTTCCTGTTCATGGACGAACCGCAAAGTTTCTGCGAACTATCGAAAAAGCGGCGATGATCAGGGAAGCCTGATCAGTCTGGAGTTCGAGTAACGTCGCGCCCGCCCCGGCCGTTTGTGCGCGGGCTTTACGGCTTTGCCGCCGTCTCTTAGAATAGATTGATACTTCGCGCAGGCCGACGTAGCTCAGTTGGTAGAGCAGTCGATTCGTAATCGACAGGTCATCGGTTCAAGTCCGATCGTCGGCTCCATTTCTTTGTCGCTGGCTCCAAACCGCCTGGGATTTTCGTTTCCTTGAAATTCGCTTTCGCACCTGTTGCACCGCCGCTCGGCGTGTGGTCGGCCTCGCAGCGATCCCGCGCGATTATGGCGATCCTTTTAACGTCGCATTAACTAAACCGCTACGTTTTCCACACTTTGCGGAGATTTCCTCTTGCATTTTCTCCCTGGTCTTTCGCATAATATTCTGTAACTTAGAAGAAAGACGTACTTCCAAAAAGGCCACGAGTGGAAAGATACGATCGATCACACGTTTTGCGGATCCTTCGCATTACAGCTCGGCAGCTGGCAGGCTGGGAAAAAGCCGGTTTGCTGCCCGCGGCGGAATCCTATTCTTTCTTTGACCTCCTGCAAATCAAGAAAATGCGCGACCTCCGCGCCAAGCGTGTGCGCTCTGCTGTGATTCTTGAATCGTTGCGCGCCATGCGCCAGGTTGCCGGCATGGAAAACCCGATGATGGAAATGGGGACCTTCGCCAGTCAATCGCGCGTCGTCTACCGCCATCAGGGCTCCGCGGTTGAGCCGCTGGCCGGGCAATTTGTAATGGATTTCAATCAGCGCGAGGTCGTGGAATCGCACAAAATTCACGCCATGCGCGCCGCGGAAACCGCTGGCGAATTCTTTGCCCGTGGCGTGGCCCTGGAAGAAGACCCCGGCACGCAGACCGAAGCCATTGACAGCTACAAAAAATGCGTGGACCTTGATCCCACGCATGCCGCTGCTTATATCAACCTGGGCACGCTCTTTTACAACCGGCATGATTACGTTCAGGCGGAACACTTCTACCGCAAAGCCATCGAAGTTGATCCGCGCTATGCGCTGGCCTATTTCGATCTTGGCAACGTTCTCGACGAAACGGGACGCCTGCCGGATGCGATTCGCGCGTATCAATCCGCCATCTCGCTGGCCCCCACGTATGCTGACGCGCACTACAATCTGGCGTTGGCCCTGGAAAAAGCTCGCCAGCCCCGCAAAGCCCTCAACCACTGGCAGGCTTATACCCGGCTCGATACCGTGGGACCGTGGTCCATTCACGCCCGCAACCAGATCAGAAAAATCCTGGCCGCCGATGAGTTGAAGCTGGTTCCTAAGAAGTAGCTTCTTTTCCCGAGCAAAGCGAGAAATCCCTATCGCCACCAAATTTTCCTGGGACTACGCTGTTTCTGTTTCACAATATTATCTGTGACAAGCCCCAACCAGACTCGCCTTCAGCGTTGTGAAACCCAGCTTCAGGATTTCTTGTCGATAGCTCTGAACGGCGTTTCGATGGAGACGCTCAATGCACAGCCGGTCCCCGGCAAATGGTCGGCGCATGAACAACTCGCCCACGTCGCGCGCTATCACCAGATATTTCTCCAGCGCATTGACCGCATTCTTGCCGAGCAGGCCCCTGAATTTCCCCGCTATCGCGCGGAAGACGATCCTGATTGGCCCGCGTGGGCCAGCTTACCCACGCCGCAACTATTGCTCAGGATCTCTTCCATGCGGGCCAAGATGATGGCCAGGCTGCGATCGCTGAGTGAGGAAGATTTTGAGCGGACTGGTGTTCATCCCAAGTTTGGAGCGATGAGCCTTGCACTCTGGCTGGAGTTCTTCCTGGTGCATGAAGCACATCATTTATATGTGGTACTGCAGTCGGTCAGAAAATTTGGTAATTGAGTAACTTGGTAATTGAGTAAATGAAGTTATGTTTTCAATAAGCCATTCACCAAGTTACCCAATTACAAAAACAAATTTGTTCAGTACCCCAGCAGCACTCTTACATCCCTCACGTTGTTTCCGGTCGGCCCGGTCTGGATCGCATCGCCCAGCTCTTCAAACAAGGGAAACGAATTAAAACCGCTGAAATGCGCAGCCACGTCGAGCCCGGCTTTCTGCGCCCGTTCCAGGGTAGTGCCGTCGGCCACAGCGCCTGCCGCCGGGCTGTTGCCGTCGATGCCATCTGTTCCCGCGCTCAGCACCGCGATGTTTTCTCCAGCAATCTTCTGCGCGCAGTAGAGAGCAAAGTGCTGGTTGCGTCCGCCCGCGCCCGCATTCGCAGGAACTTTCACCGTGACCTCGCCGCCGGAAATAATGCAGGCCTTCGCCATGCCTTTTCTCACAGTGCGCAGACGGTCAAGCAGATAATCCGCCGCGCGCGCATAGTCCCAGTCATCACAACTATGATCGATCTCCACGGCAAAGCCGTGCCTTGCCGCGTCGGCGGCCGCCGCTTTTTCCGCTGTCTCATTGGAGAGCACTTTCCACCAGCGTGAGCGGACAAACGCCGCATCATCCTGCTTCGGCGTCTCATCCAGCGCGCGCCGCTCAAACAGTTCGCGCACCGACGCCGGAAAATCCGGCAGCATGTTGTGCTCATGCACAATGCGATAACAATCTTCCATCGTGCTGGAATCGGGCATGGTTGGCCCGGAGGAGAGGGAATCCAGCGCATTCTCCGGCACGTCTGAAATCATAATGGAAACCTGATGCGCGCCATTAGCGGCCTGGGCCATGCGCCCGCCTTTGACTGCGGAAAGGTGTTTGCGGATGGCATTGATCTGCGCAATGGGCGCTCCGGAATTTACCAGCGCTTTGTATGTGGCGACCAGATCGGGCAGCCCAATCTCAGGGTCTGCCGGTTTTTCCACCGCCGCTGATCCTCCACCGCTCACCAGAAAGATGGCCAGTGATTGTGCGTTCAGAGCGCCCAGTGTTTTCAGGATAGCCTCAGCCCCGCGCAGAGATTCTTCATTGGGCTGCGGATGGCCTCCGGCAAAATAACGATAGCCCGCGAGCTGGTAGGGATGCTGGTTGGGATCCACAATAATGCCTTCCACCGTGGCGCCCACCTGGCGCGCCAGAATTTCCGCCATGCGATGCGCTGCTTTGCCAAAGGAAATCGACACCACGCGGCTGTAGGACTTGAGGTCATACAGGTCATCGCAGACCCGCAGAACGCCGCGCTGGTAATTCACCTGGCGGTCAAAGGCTTTCTCAATGCTCGCTTCGGATAGCGCGTGAAGAAAAATTTCACGCGCCGCGGAGCGCATGCTGTGGGCAATCGACATTAGCTGGCTTCCGCCTGCGTGCCCGGCTTAAAGAGCTTTTCAATCCAGGTGTGGACGGCCGCCTGCATCTCCGCCAGGTGGCCTTCAAAGAAATGATCTCCACCCTCAACGATCACCATTTCTTTGGGCTCCGGCGCGGCCTCAACAACTTGTCTCAGACTTTCCGGCGGGCCGTATTGGTCGCGCGAGCCACTGACAAACAGTTTTGGTCGAGTACACCCGGGAAGATACTTATACGTATAAGCGCGACCTTCCACGCCCACAGGTGTTCCCAGCGAGATCAGGCCCACCACACGCTGATCGCTGCAGGCGACGCGCAGGCCCGTTGCCGCTCCAAAGGAAAATCCGCAGAAGATCATGGGCAGGTGGAACGCGGAATCGAGCCAGTTTAGCGCCGCCCGGACATCGTCCTGTTCGCCGTGTCCGCGATCATGCTCTCCTTCGCTCATGCCCGCGCCGCGAAAATTGAAGCGCAGCACAGGGAAGCCGAAGCCGCTCAGCGTTTTCATGGCGTGATACACCACTTTGTTGTGCATGGTACCGCCAAATAAAGGATGCGGATGGCAGACCAGGGCGGCATGCGTGGCATCGGGCTGGCCTTCATTCAGCAGCGCTTCCAGCCGGCCTGAGGGCCCATCGAGAAAGAAGGATTTGATTCCGGCAGTCACGTTATTCTTTTACCACAGAGGGCACGGAGGAACACTGAGTTGAAGCAGAAAAGCTGCCCCTCCGTGCTCCTCTGTGTCCTCTGCGGTAAAGCTTGTTATCCTGTTCGTCTAAAGAAAATGGACCCCATCGCCCTAACCCGCAGGCTCATCGACATTGAATCTATCTCCGGCAATGAAGGCGCTGTGGGCGCAGAGCTCTACGACGTGCTGTTCAACATGGGTTACACCACGCACAAAATGCCGGTAGCCCATGAACGGTTTAACGTGGTCGCCACTATTGACGGACAGCAGCCTGAACTGGTCTTCTCCACGCATATGGATACAGTGCCACCCTTTATTCCTTCTTCGGAAGACCATGACAACATTTACGGGCGCGGATCGTGTGATGCCAAGGGCATTATCGCGGCGCAGATCGCCGCCTGCCAGCGGTTGCGCAGGGAAGGCGCGGCCGTTGCCATGTTGTTTCTGGTGGGTGAAGAGCGCGACAGCCTGGGCGCCAAGGTCGCAAATGAAAGTCCGATGGGCAGCCGCTTTCTTATCAATGGCGAGCCCACGGAAAACAAGATTGCCACCGCGTCCAAAGGCGCGCTGCGGCTTCAGCTTACGGCGAAAGGAAAGATGGCGCACTCGGCGTATCCGGAGCTGGGCGAATCAGCCATTGAAAAACTTCTTGCGGCGCTTGAGCGTCTGCGCGCCATGGAACTGCCGGTCAATCCGGAGGTCGGCCCATGTACGGTGAACATCGGCTTGATTGAAGGCGGTCGTGCTACCAACGTGATTGCCGATCACGCGCGTGCGCAACTGCTTTACCGCCTGGTAGGTCCCTCTGAGGATTTGCGGCAACAAATCACACTGCAGGTGAATGACCTGGCTGAAGCTGAATTCGTTCTGGAAATTCCATTCATGAAGCTGCGCACGGTGGCTGGTGTGGAAAGCATGGTTGCGAAATTCACCACGGACATCCCTGCGCTGACCAATTGGGGCACTCCTGTGCTGCTGGGGCCGGGATCGATTCACGTGGCGCACACTGAGCGTGAATACATTTCCAAGAAACACCTTCATGAGGCCGTGGATCTGTATTGCTCCGTTGCTCGCCAATTGCTGAGCAGCTAATCCGCGGCCGCGACACTCAAATAGGAATTTTCGGCAATACTTAACGAATTTTGAAGACTTGTGGACCAATGCCAAGACCAAGCAAGAGCGATTGAAGATGCTTGTAGACTACGAAAATGCCTGGAAGGTTCTCGTGGAAAAAATTGATAACCCTTCAACGAGAATTATTTACCAGCTATGGGATCTTCTGAAGAAACCGACGGAAATTTTGGCTGTGGTGGGAGACAAACTGGCTAATACTGGCAGGAAGAGATATGTCATTGATCGAGTGAACGGTCTTTATGATTTCTGGCGTGAACTTGCCAATGCTCCCGTTGCGAGCCGTAATCAAGGACTGATAATCAAATTATTTCCTAAAGTCGCCGAGTCCAGCGTATGGGAACTTGCTGCTAAACTCGCAGATAAGGTGCATTCTAGTATTGAGCCCAAACCTCAAGCTCGTGGTTCTGTCTAATGATGCCGTGGATTTAGGACTACGCGATTCATGGCAGACGCAGCGGCCGTTCCGTCCACGCCACGTCCCAGTATTTTCCGAACTTAAAGCCAACCTCAGTGAAAATTCCTACATTTTTGAAGCCAAACATCTCATGCAGTTTTGCCGATGCGGCATTCGGCAGCGTATAGCCTCCAACAATGCGATGAATATTTTCACTGGCCAGCACCTCAAATAACCCGGCATACAATTTTCTGCCGACTCCTTTGCCGACCGTCTCATGGCTGCTATATACCGTGGTTTCCACGGTCGTGTCATAGGCGGCCTTCGGGCGAAAGCGCATGGTGCCGGCATAGCCCAAGACCAGGCCGTCTTCCTCCGCCACCACCAGCCGATGCCGACCGGTCAAAGCGAACTGCTCAAACCATGCTGCGCGCCGCTCCACCGTGTATGGCTCTATGTCGAATGTGACCGGAGTATGGATGACGTAGTAGTTGTAAATCTCCGTCAGGCGGGGAAGATCGGCACGACTTGCGGGACGGATGCGGATGGTCATCGAGATCGACTCCCTGGCGACAGGAATGCCCTCAATAATTTTAAGCTGGACCGGCGATTGCCGCCCGCTCCGCCTCTTCTTGCTGTTTGCGAAGCAAGCCTGCGCGTCCGTCGTAATGCCAGAACGCAGGATAGACCATCGCCAGCAAACCAGTTCCTAGAACGCAAAGTATCCCGCCTGAAATCACGGACGCGCGAATGCTGAACAGACTGGCGACGATGCCGGCTTCGGCGTTGCCCAACATTGGTTCTGCCGCAGGAAAAAACACTCGCTGCGGCTGGGTGATCAAAGACTATTTTGTTTTTGAGCCGTGACACGGCTTTGCAAAGGCACGTCCGGACAATCGCTAGGTTCCAATGCCTTCAGCAACTTGGACTGATCTCTCTTCAGGGCGATAGTTACTTCCGGCCTACGCGTAACCATCGAAATTTCTCTTTAAGGTACATGCCTACCTCTGCGCAAGCAGTGACCTTGCGACAATTGACGCTCACTCCGAGCAAAGCAACAATTAACACACCTTCGGGAAGGTCTTCAGCACCTTTCTTTATAACGCTTTTTTAGAAATCCAGTTCGATCACGAATTCCAAGGAGAGAATCTGGTGCAAACCAAAAAATCTCAGGCCGGCTTTAGCTTGGCGGAAATGCTTGTCGTGTTGGGAGTGTTGATGGTCGGGGGGACGTCACGATCATGAACGTCTCCGGCGCGGTACGGGGCGCCCATGTGGAAACGGCATATCAGAACATTGACATGGTACAGGACCTGAATCCTCGATAAAGGCGGGTGTTATTTCAATCCGGCGGTAAAGTGCGTGTGGCCATAAGTGCCGGTCATTGTGATCGGCACTTCAGCCCCGGCGCCTTTTTCCTTTTTCTTGTAAAAAGGGTCGAGTACTTTCAAGAAGATGGATTTGGCTCCGGTGGTCGCCTGTGACACGGTGGCCAGCATGCGCATTTTGCCCCGCAGATTCACACGCTTGTCGAGCAGACTATACGTTCCCTTCATATCCGCCTGCGCGCCCGGGACAGAGAAAGACACAGGCGAAAATGCCGCAACGCCGTTTTTCATCAGCACTTGCCCCTTCAAGTCAGTGAGAACGCGCTCAAAGCCCTTTGTATCATCGTCCTCGTCATAGTCCTTGCCCTTATCCTTTTTCCCTTCAGCCCGTTCACTGAGTTGGTCAATGCTGCTTTGTGTATTGAGAGAGGTGAAGCGCGCTCGAGCAATA
>CAVROV010000002.1:0-194986 GCA_963723055.1 Terriglobia bacterium | reverse complement strand
GCGACTCATTGACGTTCAGCACATACAGGATCGGTTTCTGGCTCAGAAACATGAAGCCGCGAATGCGTTTTTCATCGTCAGCGGTAATTTCCATTTCGCGCAGCGGCAGCTCTTTTTCCAGATGCGCTTTGGCGCGCGTGATCAGGTCAAACTCACGCTCCAGTTCGGCGGTCTTCATTTTCTTCAGATCTTTTTCCAGGCGCTCCAGCCGTTTTTCCACCTGGCCCAGATCGCTCACAATCAGGTCAAAGTCCACGGTCTTGGCGTCGCGCAGTGGATTGATGTCGCCTACGTGCGGGATGGAAGGATCGTCAAAGGCTCGCAGCACATGGGCCAGCGCGTCCACGGTGCGCAGCGCGGTGAGGAAGGCCGTTTCCTTAAGCGCTTCCTGGCCGATCGCGGCCACGTCAGCATATTCCACCACGGCGTGTGTCAACTTTTTTGGGTTGTACTGCACAGCCAGGCGGTCCAGGCGGTCGTCCGGGACCTTGGCAATGCCCAGATGCGCCTCGCGCGGATTGGAATGCCCACGGCTCGACACGTCCACTTTGGTCAGAATTTTGAACAGAGATGTCTTGCCCACCTGAGGCAGGCCGATGATTCCAGTTTTCATTTTTTTGTCGCTTCGCTCCAAACCGCTATAGGATTTCGTGTTTGTATGCTGTGTTCTGCGCTTGTTGCAGCGGGCTAGGCGCGTGGTCGGCCTCGCCCTTATCTTCTGTCGCTTCGCTCCATACTGCTATAGGATTTCGTGTTTGTGTGCTGCGTTTTGCGCTTGTTGCAGCGGGCTCGACGCGTGGTCTGCCTCGCCCTTTTCGTAGCAGCTAGCCGTTAGCACTTAGCAATTGGCTGGTGCGTCGGAGTCCCTAATTGATTGTATCAAGTGAAATGTTTGGATTCGGAGGCCAAGAGCCAATGGCCAAGAGCCGATGTTTTGCCATTTGCTGACTGCTAGGTGCTTGAATCAAACCGCCGCGCAGTCAAAGCTGCCACTCCAATCCCCAACAGCAGCACGCCGCCTTCCAGGCGCGTGGACCAGGCGTGTAGGCGATCGAATTCCACACGGCCATCCGATGACTCCATCAGCGAAGGGCTCGATCGCAATTCACGCATTCTCGGCGTGATCCCAAATTGCGAAATTATCGTGAAGGCCAACATCAGCACGACAAAAACATGGCTCAAGGCGAATGGCCTGAGCTGAACGTGTTTCTGCCAGTTGTAAAAAAGAGAGCTGATTAGGAAAACCACGCCGGAAATCAATCCCATCCAGTGGAGCTTGGTCAGAGTTGCGTTCACAACATCGCCCGCCAATTTTGTTGTCGGCAGGACGCCAAATAAAGTCGGAGCCAGCACAAATGCAAAGAAAATTATTCCGCCGATCCAGATGACCAGCGCCAGCAGCATGAGAAATCGCAGAAGCCACATGCCCGCAGTATAACTGCTTTTAGCTCTAGCGATTGTTGCTTGCCGACGATGCGGAGCCCGGAGTCAACTGGACCGTCACGTCTTGTGAAGCGTCAGGCCCGGTGGTAACAACTATGTATTGGCTTGGAAGCCATAGAACGGAAATCGCAGTCTGCGTGGGTGACTGCCAGAGTAGCCGCTGGATTACCAAAATACCTCCCGATTGTTTCCGTAGTGATACGCCGAAGTTGGCAAGCGGCGCACCCTGCTGGTGTCTACCGCTTTGATCTTCAGCCTCGCCGTAGGGCTACCTTCACCCGCGGTTGCGTCGGGCTTTGCTGAGCAATAGCAGAAGAAACAGAAAATATAAGCAGGCAAGACAGAAGTCTGAAGGCTGAGGGAATATGCACAAAGACTCCATTTGATATTGATAAGCGCCGATATTTTACGCCTGATGTAGGCAGAACGTAAGTAGCTGAAAATTATGCAGGCTTATTTCCACTGCAAGCACGTCATCAGGAACGGGCTAAACCGGAACCGGCACCGACTGAATAATGTCGCGGAGAATATTGTCGCCCTGGTCGGATTTCTTCAGCGTGGAAGAATAGCGGGCGTTGACCACCACGCGGTGAGAGAACACTGGAACCACCAACTGCTTGAAGTCGGCAGGAGTGGCAAAGCGGCGGCCTTCAAGATAGGCCATGGCTTGTGCGGCGCGATACAGCATCAGTGATCCACGCGGAGAGACACCCAGTGAAAGCGTTTCAATTTCGCGGGTCTTCCTGACAATTTCCAGCGCGTAGTCCACCAGTGAATCGTCGACTTTCACCTGCGTAACTTCATCCTGCATGGCGATGATGTCCGCACCGGTAGCGACGGGCTTCACGGAATCCAGGCGGGCAGCGCCGGCTTCAGAGCGCAGAATCTCACGCTCGTTGTTGCCTTGCGGATAACCCATGCGGACGCGCAGCAGAAAACGGTCCAGCTGCGATTCCGGCAGCGGATAAGTGCCGTGATGCTCAATAGGATTTTGTGTGGCGATTACCAGAAACGGTTGCGGCAACGGATGAGAGTGGCCGTCCATGGTGACCTGGCCTTCATTCATCGCTTCCAGAAGCGCGGACTGCGTCTTGGGCGTGGTGCGATTGATTTCATCCGCCAGCAGCACATTGGTAAAAATCGGTCCGGCCTTGAACTCGAACTGGCTTTCCGAAGCGGAGAACACTGAGATACCCAGCACGTCCGATGGCAGCATGTCACTGGTGAACTGGATGCGTTGAAAGCTGCAATCTAGAGCGCGTGACAGCGCGTGGGCCAGCGTGGTCTTGCCGACTCCGGGTACGCCTTCGATCAGCAGGTGGCCGCGTGCGAGTACTGAAACCAAGGCCAGACGCAAAACTTCGTCATTGCCACGTATGATCGTCCGCAACGATTGCTCAATGGCTGCGGCTTTCGCGCTGGTGCTGCTGGCTGAAGACTGAATTTGAGTGGAAGCCATCGACTTGGGTTCTATTGTATCGCTGTATCGCACAATAATGTGGTCCGTTCCTTACTACTATGCGGTGATTCGCGTGGTTGCTCAAGCGACGAAAGGGCTGATACTGATGCCCAAAGTAACCTGAGTTCGCTCCTAAGTAGATTGCATGAGCGCGAGAAAATTGCGCGTAAATCGGAACGGAAAAGTTGTACTGAAGAAAAGCGTGCGCTGCTCTAATGAAAACGCCGCCCTGCGCGGGCGGCATTTCTGAGCAAACTAATTACCTATTTCTGATACTCCTCCGGGCGTCCGGTGAGCCTCTCAATTCGCTTGGCAATGGGCGGGTGGGTGGAGAAGAGGTTCCCAAGGCTCATCGCCGTGAGCGGCTGAATAATGAAGAGATGAGCCGTGGATGGCGAGGCCACCAGTGGGACACGTTTTGAATATGCGTCGAGCTTTTGCAGGGCGCGCGCCAGCGCATAGGGATTGTGCGTGATACCGGCGCCGGTGGCATCGGCTTCATATTCGCGAGTGCGGGAAACCCATAGTTGAATGAGCACTGCGGCAAGAGGCGCCAGAATCAGCATAAGGATTCCGCCGCCACGGTCACGATCATTGCGGTCGCCCGCAAACCCAAACCACATGCCCATGCGGGCCAGCATAGTGATGGCGCCGGCCAGTGTGGCTGCGATCGAGCTGGTTAAGATATCGCGGTTGCGCACATGCCCGAGCTCGTGCGCCAGAACGCCTTCCAGTTCCTCATCATCCAGTATTTCCAGGATTCCCTGGGTCACAGCGACCGAGGCATGATTTGGGTTGCGTCCCGTGGCAAAGGCATTAGGCGAATCCGAAGGAATGACGTACAGCTTCGGCATGGGCAGATTGGTCTTTTGCGTGAGCCGCTCTACCACCGCATAGAGTCGTGGCAGTTGTTCCCGCGTGACCGGTTGTGCACGGTACATTGCCAGGGCGATCTTGTCAGAAAAAAAGTAAGAAACAAAATTTGTGACGCCGGCGATCATGAACCCAAGGATCATTCCGTTTTGCCCGCCGAAATAATCGCCTACCCCAATGGCCAACAGGGTGAGCAGCGTCAGCAGGAAAAAGGTTTTTAGGTTGTTCATACTAACTATCTAGATGATAAATACTGGCTCAGGATTCCAAAAGCAGCCGCCCGGTGAGGGAATAGGGGTGTTCTTGATCGGAAACGATCCGCCAATTGTTAAGAGTAGTAAAGTTGGCCATCAAAATTCCAAGTAGTTGAAAGCAAAAGGGGATATTTCGGAATTATTAAAATTTCTAATCATTTTCTAATGGATTGCTAACGCATGATTGGGTACTCTCTTTCAGGCCAATATCGTGATCGATAGGCTTCTGCTACGACAGAACCACTTTTCGCGATACTTCCGGGCTTCCCTTCGCAAAGCGTGCCTTACGCGGAGACGCTGTACAACGTCTTGAAATCTGCAATTCTGCAACAATTTAAGGAGCGCAGCTATGAGTCATAACGATGATGGCTTTTTTCTATCAGAAAAGAGCTCAAAGGCACGACTGCGGGAAGCCGAAAACGCACGGAAAAACCGGGCGGAGATCGTAAAGGCATATTCGCAGGGCAAAGTCACCCGTCGCGAACTGGTGAAATGGGGCCTGATAACGAGTGGTGGTCTTTTGGCCCCCATTCACGGCCTGAATCCGTTCGTTAACAGCGCGTATGCCAGCGGCGGCGGCAACAACGGAGGCAACATCGGAACGGGCATTCCCACCGGTGCACCGCCCAGCCCCACCTTTGGCGTGCAGCCTTTCAGCACACCGATGCCGCGGTTTGACGTGATTGCGCGCGGCAACAACCCGTTGGGCGGCGATCTGACCCCGACACCGACGGCCCAGGCCAACCAGACGCAGCAACCTCTGGATCCGGCTTTGGTCAACGGGCAAACCGGACTCACTGGTCCGATCGAAGGCCGTCCACCGGGACCAATCTGGGCGCACCAGGGTTTTGGTGATCACGCGCCGCAGATCTCGATTGAGATGTCGCAAGCCCAGGCGCAGACGAACTTTGTCTATAACCCAGCCGTGGCCTCGAACCTCAACTCCGGTATTGATCCGACCTCGCCTCTGCCTTTGAAGTTCCATCCTGGCTTCCCGACGCAGAACCCGAACTCGGTTTGGACCTTCAACGGCACCATTCCTCCGAAGTTGGTCATGGCGCGTTATGGCGAGCCGCTTTTGTTCCGCCATCACAACCGCTTACCCGCGGACGTGACGCAGAACAACGGCTTTGGCCGCAACACCATCTCCACGCACGAGCACAATGGTCACCACGGTGCGGAGAATGACGGCTTTACCGGCGCATTCTTCTTCCCCAACCAGTTCTATGACTATCACTGGCCAATCGTGCTGGCGGGCTTCCGCTCCTTCAACACTGACGCCACCGATCCCCGAGCCGGCAGTCCCGCTGATAATGGCGGAATCAACAAGGTCCCGGGCGACTGGCGCGAAACCATGTCCACCCACTGGTTCCACGATCACATGTTCACGTTCACCTCACAAAACGTGTACAAGGGCAACGCTGCAATGTTCAACCTTTACAGCTCGCTCGATCGTGGTGACGAGACCATTAATGACGGCGTGAACCTGCGCCTGCCCAGCGGTTCTTCCAACGGCAAGGGCTGGGGCAACCTGGATTACGACGTCAATTTGATGTTCAACGAGAAGGCGTTCGATGCCAGCGGCCAGCTCTTTATGGACATCTTCCAGTTTGATGGATTCCTGGGCGACCTGATGTGCGTGAACCTCACGTACAAACCGTTCTTTGAAGTGGAGCGCCGCAAATATCGCTTCCGCATCCTGAACGCCAGCGTTTCCCGCTTCTTCAAATATGGTCTGTCTGACGGATCGCCAATGATCCAGATCGCGAATGACGGTAACCTGCTCCCGAACCCGGTCGTGCAAACGATCTCTGACGAGCAGGGCATCGCCGAGCGCTATGACTGGGTGATTGACTTCTCCCGTTACAACATCGGTGACAAAGTCTGGATGGTGAACGTGGCCGAGCACAAGGATGGCAAGAAGCCCAATGCCGATCTTTCACTGTCCCAGGCGCTCTCCGGAACGTCACTTGATCCTTGCGTCGGAAAGTTCCTGGAATTCCGCATCGTGCGGGATCCCGTGACTCCTGACGTGAGCCAGGTGCCAAGCGTGTTAATTCCGAACCCCGATCTGTCTAGCATTCCTGTTTCACGGACCCGCACCTTCACCTTTGGCAGCGGCGCTTCGCAGCCTCTGTCCGCGAGCGATCCTGCGGCCTTTAGCACTGGCGCAGGCGGAGCCAAAGGGCAGTGGGGTGTAAAGACCGACAATGGTGCGATGATGAACGCCAGCTTCGGCCGCGTCTCGGCAGCCCCGGGCTACGGCACGCGCGAAGTGTGGACCCTGCAAAACGGTGGCGGTGGTTGGGATCACCCGATCCACATCCACTTTGAAGAAGGCCAGATCCTGGCCCGCAACGGTAGCGCTGCTAACGTTCCGGCCTGGGAAAAAGGCCGCAAGGACGTGTATCGCTTGCGTCCGGGTGGAAGCGTGACCCTGACCATGCAGTTCCGCGATTGGGGCGGCATGTTCATGGAGCACTGCCATAACACCGTCCACGAGGACAATGCCATGCTGGTCCGTTGGGAGATCGATAACGGTGGCGCGCCGTTCCTGCGTCCGCTGCCGACACCGATCGCGACGCCGCAGGGCGTCACGTTCGTTGCCCCTGACGACATCGCCCCGACTGCGTTCTAAGCAGACGGAGTGTAACAAAGTAACCAGGTCGGCGGTCCGCAGCGCAAGATGCGGCCCGCCAGCCTGATTTAATTTCCGGATTAAAAGCAGTCTGGGGACAGGCAAGGAGCAGCATCATGCGACGGACAAGCCAGGCGGGCTTCGCAACAGTTGCCGCCATTTTTCTTACCGCAATTCTTTATCTAGCAGCAGGACCAACGCCCGCAGCGGCAGATAATGCGCGCTGGGGCGCTAATTATTTTCCGAATATTGTTCTTACCACTCAGGATGGCGTAAAAGTCCATTTTTACGATGATCTAATCAAAGGCAAGAGCGTTGTTATTGATCTCATCTACACCACTTGCCAGGATGCGTGCCCATTGGAAACGGCGCGACTGGCGCAAGTGCAAAAGATGCTCGGTGATCGCGTGGGAAAGGACATTTACTTTTACTCGATTAGCATTGATCCCACGCATGACACCCCCAAGGTACTCAAAGCCTACAAGGAGAAATATCACATCGGACCGGGATGGACTTTTCTGACCGGCAAGAAGGCCGATATTGACCTCATCAGCAAAAAGCTGGGTCTTTACACCGAGCCCGATCCCAATGATCGCGACGGCCACACGCCCAGCGTGCTTATCGGCAACGAACCTACTGGCCAGTGGATGCGCAACTCGGCTACTGACAATGCGCGGTTTCTGGCCAACATGATAGGAAACTGGCTCAGCAACTGGAGCCATGCGCAGGCAATCGATGCCAAAACGACTTATGAGCAGGCGCCGGCAATCGACATAAGCGACAATGGCCGCTACATTTTTACCACGCACTGCGCCGCATGCCACACCATCGGGCACGGCGATAAGATCGGCCCGGATTTGCTTGGCGTCACCAATGTGCGCGATCACAGCTGGCTGGAGCAGTTCATCTCAACCCCGGAAAAGCTGATTGCCGCAAAGGATCCCATTGCAGTGGCACTTTATAAGAAATACAACGGCATAAATATGCCGAACCTGCGGCTGACGGACCTGGAGTTACACAATCTAATTGACTTTCTGGAGCGCCAAAGCGCCGCTCATGACAAAGACGCGGCAAGCACCGTGAAAGCTGGAACGGTCAAGGCCGAATCCGGCCAGCCAATGCCGTAGATCGGTGTATCGGCGTTCCGTGTGATGCAGTAAGTTTCAGTTGGCTGCGCTCGACCGATTTTTGCGGAAGATGGGCCGCTCAAAGCGAAAGTCCCTCTCCCAGTCGGGCGTTATATGCAGGCGGCTACGGGGCCGCCTGCTCTCTATTTAATTCTGTCGCGTCGCTCCAACCCGCCGGCGCGCCACGCCCGATGGAGTCTCTTCCGCGCTTCAGGCAAGCAGCTCGCCGCGCAAGCCGGGCTCGCTGATGTGCCGGGTTCAGTTCAGCGCGTTGCGGATCGCCAGCAATTCCCCCAATACGGCTTCCAGATTGCTCAATCGCAGCGCATTTGCGCCGTCGGACTTCGCTTCCGCGGGATTGTCATGCACTTCCATAAAGACCCCGTCCACTCCAGCAGCCACCGCCGCCCGAGCCAATAGCGGAATGTACTCCGGTTGCCCCGCGGAAACCGCTTTGCCCCCGACGCCCGAGGAAGGCAGCTGCACCGAATGGGTCGCGTCAAATACCACTGGGGCAAACTGGCGCATGATGGCCAGGGAACGCATGTCGACCACCAGATTGTTGTAGCCGAAAGAGCTGCCCCGTTCGGTAAGAAAAATGTTGTTGTTGCCGGACTCGCGCACTTTTTCCACCGCATGCCGCATGTCCCATGGCGAAACGAATTGGCCCTTTTTGATGTTGATCATCTTCGCATGCCTGGCAGCAGCTATCAGCAAGTCGGTTTGGCGACAGAGAAATGCCGGTATCTGCACCACGTCCACCGCCTCCGCCACGGCAGGAACATCCACCGCTTGATGGACGTCTGTCAGCACCGGTACTCCGGCTTCATTCCTGATTTTTTGCAGGATGCGGAGGCCCTCATCCAGCCCCGGTCCACGAAAACTCTGCAGTGAGGTGCGGTTCGCTTTGTCGTAGGACGCCTTGAAGATGTAAGGAATTTGCAGCTTGCGTGCCACGGCGCCGATGGCCTCGGCCATCTTCAGGGCATGCGCTTCGCTTTCGATCACGCACGGGCCGGCGATGAGAAACAGAGACGATCCGATTGAGAGACCGTCGATCGAAAATGGGTTTTGGGCTGACATAGTTTCAAACAGAATTGGTAAATGGGTAATCTGGTAAGTTGAGCAAATTCAGCTCCAGAGCGGACGACCAATTACCGCTCAAAACAATTCATTTACCAAATTACTCATTTACCAATTTTTCTCACCTTCTCACAATCCGCTCCGGTCTAAGGAACATCTCCACATCTTCCGTGCTTTTAGCGTCGCGGCGCTGGCGGCCATTTTCATAGCTCGCTTTCACAAAACTGCTGAACAGAGGATGCGGCTCCAGCGGTTTGGACTTGAACTCTGGGTGAAACTGGCAGCCGAGGAAGTATGGATGGTCAGGAATCTCTACGATCTCCACATAGGTCCCGTCCGGCGTGGCGCCGGTGATGCGCAAACCGCCGCCGGTCAACACCGCTTCATACTCTCGGTTGAACTCATAGCGGTGGCGATGGCGCTCGCTGATCTCAGTTGTGCCATACGCCTTGGCCGCCTGGCTGTTCGGCTCCAGTTTGCATGCCCATGCGCCCAGCCGCATGGTGCCGCCCAGTTCGTCAATACCGGTCAGTTCACGTAGCTTATAAATGATGCGGTGCGGTGTGGCCTGGTCGAACTCGCTGGAGTTTGCTTCGTCCAGGCCGCAGACGTTGCGCGCAAACTCAATGCACGCGGTTTGCATTCCCAGACAAATACCAAAGTACGGGACCTTTTTTTCGCGCGCATAGCGGATCCCATTCAGCATGCCCTCAATGCCACGCTTGCCAAATCCGCCCGGCACCAGGATTCCGTCAAAGCCCTCAAGCTGTGTCTCGTAATCGCGGCTGCCATCCTTGGTCTCCAGCCCCTCGGCTTCCACCCATGTCAGGTTCAGCTTCAGATTGTGCGCCACCGCGCCGTGGACCAGCGCTTCCTTGAGCGATTTGTATGAATCTTCGTACTCCACGTACTTGCCCACAATGCCAATATGGACTTCATCGATGGGGTTGTAGACGCGGTGCATCAGCTCTTCCCAACGCGTCAGGTCCGGCTGCTTTGACTCCATGCGCAGATAGCGCAGCAGCAGCGTGTCCACGCCTTCACGTGCAAACACCAGAGGGACTTCGTAGATGGATGCGACGTCTTTTGCCGTGATCACGGCTTCATCTTCCACGTTGCAGAAAAGCGCGATTTTGCCTTTCAGTTCCTTGGAAAGGAATCGGTCCGTGCGGCAGAGCAGGATATCGGGCTGGATTCCGATGCTCAACAGCTCTTTCACCGAGTGCTGCGTCGGCTTGGTCTTAAGCTCGCCCGCCGCGCCGATCCAGGGAACAAGCGTCACGTGAATAAAGATGGTGTTGTCGCGACCCAATTCCTGGCGCATCTGGCGGATGGCTTCCAGGAACGGTAATGACTCGATGTCGCCGACCGTGCCGCCAATCTCTACCAGCGCGACGTCCACATCCTGCGCTACTTTCTTCATCGCCGCTTTGATTTCATTGGTGACGTGGGGAATTACCTGGACAGTCTTGCCCAGGTAGTCGCCGCGGCGCTCCTTGGTAATGATCTGTTCGTAAATACGTCCCGTGGTCCAGTTGTTGTCGCGCAGCAGCTTGGCGTGGGTAAAGCGCTCGTAGTGGCCCAGGTCCAGGTCGGTTTCTGCGCCGTCATCGGTCACAAAGACCTCGCCATGCTGGAACGGAGACATCGTACCGGGATCGACGTTGAGGTAGGGGTCAAACTTCATCAGGTTGACCTTAAGCCCGCGGCTTTCCAGCAGGCAGCCGATTGAGGCCGCCGCCAGTCCCTTACCCAGTGAAGACACAACACCGCCGGTTACGAAAATATATTTCGCTGCCATGAACTCCTCGCACGAATGGATTGATTAGGTTTTTGTAAGGTCGTCCAGGTGATTTTTGGGGGTTCTGCTCCCCGGCTCAGAAGTGGCTTATGCCAATGGCCGTCTGCCCATTCACGCCAAAACCGGGCGCGAATGGGGCCCGCGTGGAACCGATTGGGGTGCACGATCAATTATACAAGAACGGAGCTGTGGAAAGGACACCGGAATTAGCGCAAGTGTGCGGATATTTTCAGGCTTGACGGGCCGAGATCGAGAGTGATTCCGCTTGGGAAGCCGTCTGGTTTTCAGGATGAAATGCAATTTTCCCTGCAAGAAATCCAGCTACTCCGTTCTTAGTTCAGCGACCCCCAGTGGGCCGAAGGCCAGAAAGCTTTTGACCAGATATTGAAACGCGCTTTCTGACTTCTGTTCGCGGCCAGAGTAGTTGTGTCCCCACCGAACAGCCGTCCCCACCGGCTGCGCAAATTCGTATCCCCATGATTCGTCTGAATGAAAGGCATTCTCCATGAGAAGGTCACAATCGTTTTTTTCTGCCAACCACAAGAATCCGCGTCGTTCCGCGAAAATCCGCGGTAAGTTTTCGTTTACCGCTAACCAGATACTTTCTCCGTGTCTACGTGCCTCCGTGGCAGGTTTTGTCGTGTTGGCATGCTTACTGTTACCTGCATCCGCCCAAACCCCTGCGCCCCAACTTTCCGCTGACCTCTCGCATTCCCCTGGATGGGTGGTCATCTCCGTGGACGACTATCAGACTCTCCGCGCACACGCTTTTCCCACGGATCGCGTTCCTGATCCGCCGCCGGTTGATGCCACACTGACCCGCGTCGATTACGATCTGCGTATTGCCGGGGAGTTGGCGTCCGGCCGCGCCACACTTACCGTCGATGTTCTGAAAGACGGATGGGTGCGCGTGCCGATACCCTCTGGCTTGCTGGTGCGTGAAGCCCGGCTTGATGGCAAGCTGGTTTCACTGGTCTCTGGCGGATCGGGCAGGGGCGCAAGCCAACTGTCAGCGGTGCTGGCCCACGCAGGCCGCGCTGTGCTGCTGCTGGATATCGCGCTGCCGGTGAACGCTTCTGCCGGGGAAGAGAGGATCTCTCTTCCTTCAACTTCCTCGGGCGTGACGCGTGCGTCGGTGCAGTTGCCTCGTCAGGGCGTTGACGTGAAGCTCAGTGGCGGGTTGCTGACGGAAAAAACCGAGACCGGCGAGGAGAGCAAGTGGCTGGCATACGCGCACGGCAACGAACCTCTCACTTTTACATGGCACAGAAAGATAGATGACCACCACGTCACGCTGCCGCTGCGCCAGCGCGGATCGCTCACTCAACTCACAAGCCTGGCGGAAGACTCCACTTCGCTCTATGCCGAGGTGAATCTTGAAGTGACCCAGGGCGCCGCGAAAGAGGCTCGTATTCAACTGCCGGAAAATATCACCATCAATCAGGTGTCCGGTGCGATGGTGGCTGATTGGGAAGTAAAAGCCGGGGAACTTGTGGTGACGTTTCTTGAACCGGTGGAACAGTCGGCACGATTCACAGTTACCGGCGAAACCAAAACGCCACGCGACGGTCACATTGAAATCTCACTGCTGCATTTACTCAACACAGAACGCGACACCGGCGGCGTGGCCGTGGAGGTGCTGGGCGCAGGCGAAATCAAAGACCTGAAGACCCAGGGCCTGGAAAACGCTGATGCTGCAGAACTGGGAGACTACGTCGCCGCGCGGCAATCGCCGTCAATGGCTGCATTCAAGTTCCGCTCTTCAGACGCCAAGGCATCGCGCTCACTCACCGTCGACATCGCGCGCTACGCGCAGCAGGCTGTTCTGGTGGCGAACATCGAAGAAGCGCGTTATCGCATTCTTCTCAGCAAAGAAGGCAAGAGCCTGGTGCAGGCGCAATATGCCATCCGCAACAACCAGAAAAATTTTCTGAAGATCACGCTGCCGGCAGGCGCAGCTATATGGAGCGCGTCGGTGGCGGGCAAGCCGGTTCGTCCCGGCGAAGCCAAGGACGGAAGCCTCCTACTGCCACTGGAGAAATCCCGTGCCGGAGAAGAAGCTCCGGCATTCGTTTTGGAAGTTTTCTATCTGGTCCGCCAACCTGCATGGAACGATAAAGGCAAGGCTCAACTGGCGCTGCCCGCCGTGGACCTGCCGATCTCACGCACTGGGCTGCTGCTCTATCATCCGCCATTGTTCAAAGTAGCGCCGGAAGCGGGGGCATTTCGGGCGGAGACGTACGAATCCCCCATGGCGGACGCATTCCGCGCTTTCGATGTAGGAGCAGGAGCCGCAATTCCACTCGGAGCCGGATCGGAATATGGCCGTAGTTCGAATGGGATTGTGGACTTGGCCAAAAGTGACAATCGCCCACAGTCACCGACGCAAGTTCTCGTCGATGCCTTTAATTCCAAAGCACTGGGCGGGCGAGGCGCCAAAGTCCTGCCCATCCGTCCGTCGTTCCCTGCATTCGGGCCGTCATTGTTTTTTGTTTCTGAACTCACGGCGGAAAATCACGCTCCGGCTCTCGAATTCAACTATCAGCGCGACAAGAAGGAAGGTGGCAAATGAAAAAGCTACTGGCAATTCTCATGATGTTCTCTGTCTATACAATGGGCGCCGAGACCACCTCGCTTCCATTGCCCACCACCGGAAACGTTACGCTGACTCTGGCCGAGTACAACCGCCTGGTGGAACTGGCCTCCAAGACGTCCAAACAGCGCGAAGCTCCGCCCATGCCGTATGCCATCAAGCGCGTTGAGATGAAACTGCACGTCGCCAATGAAACCGTGCTGGGGACGCTGCAACTGGATGGCGAAGTCTTCAGCAAGGGTGCGGCCAAGGTGCCGCTGACCACCGGCCTCACCATTCTCAACGCCCGCCAGGAAGGGAAGAGCCTGCCGCTGGAACAAGAAGGCTCAACCACGAAGGCCATTCTGCCGGGAGCGGCGGAATTCTCCGTTGCACTCGACACTGGCATGCCGCTGGCGATTGAAGCCGGCCGCGCGTCTTTCAACCTCCCGGTGCCTGCAGCCGGAAGCGTCAGGCTCCAACTGGTGATTCCCGGTGACCATAGCATGGTTCGCATTAGCCCGGGCCTGATCACCTCCCGCACCACAGAGAAAGGCCAGACCACACTGGAAGCGACGCTGGTCCCGGGACAACCGGCCAACATTTCATGGATCACCGGTGTCGTGCAGGTTCCGGTGGTGAAGCACGAAGTGCGATTCCTTTCCGACGTGAAGACACTGGTCACGGTCAACGATGAAGAGCTGCGCATCGCCGCGTTGACTGATATCACAGTTGTGCAGGGCGATCCCACGCAGTTTGTTGTCGACGTGCCGGCAGGATATGAAATCACCGGAGCGTCCGGCGCGACCGTGGACTCAAGTGAAGTCGAAAATAGCAAGCTCATTGTTCGCCTGAACTCATCAGCGCCGCGCAACCACGAATTTCTTATTTCCATGCAGCGCCCGCTCAGCGGAACCAAAGCTGACGCGCCGATCCTTGGCTTCATCGACACGCAGCGTGAAACCGGTGAAGTCCTGGTGGAAGGCACGGGGGCGATGGAACTCACCGCGACGGAAGGAGGTGGACTGAAGCGCATGGACTTGAAAGAGATCAATCCATACTTGCGTTCGCTGGCGAGATTCCCTCTTCAGGCGGCATTCCGCTATCATCGCCAACCCACGGAAGTTCCCACGCTTGCCATGGAGTGGACGCGCTTTCCTGATAGCACTGTTCTGGCCGCCGTGGCCGAGCACGCTGTCGTCACGACTCTGGTGACAGTGGAAGGCCGCACGCTTACCGAAGTTAAACTTACGATCAAGAACCAGGCGCAGCCGTTCCTGAAAATCAATTTGCCAACCGGCGCTACGATCGTTTCCGCCGAGGTGGCTGGCGAAAGAGTAAAACCCGTTCAGGGCCCGGATGGCAATCGCGTTCCTTTGCTGCGCACCGGCTTCCGTCCCAGCGGTTCTTATGAAGTTTCTTTCGTGTTTATGGACGCCGGTACTCCGTTTGCGAAGAAAGGCGGCTCAGAGCTCTTGCTGCCCAGCATGGATGTTCCCATCAGCCTGCTGGAATGGGAATTGTTTTTGCCAGAGCAGTACAAGGTGAAAGATTTCGGCGGAGACGCTATTGCCGCGTATCTTCTTCCCACGCCCACGGTGGAAGCCGGGGACACCGTCATGAGCACTGTTTCAGCAACAAATGGATATGTCATTGGGGGCCTCAAGCAGGACAAGGAGTTTGATCGATTACAAACGTTCGCTTCGCTTAATTCAGCCCCGCTCTTGCCCGGACAGATTGGCGGCATCGTTGTCGACCCGATGGGCGCCGTTGTTTCCAACGCGCAGGTACAGGTCACCAGCCTGGAAAACGGAGCTACATCAACCGCCATCACAGACAGTTCGGGGCGCTGGGTGGTCGCTGCCGGAATGCCTTCCGGGCGGGTTAAGATCTCAGCCACGGCCCAGGGGTTCCAGACCGCACAAATTAACGCGCGCAACGATGCCAATCGGCCTCAGCAATACAGCATCGCTCTCCAAGTTGGAGCCGCCACTGAGACGGTTGAAGTTACGGCCGAAGCCCCAACCATTGAAACCTCGGTCACCAGGACCAGGAGAAAAGATAAAGAACGCGACGAGAAAAAAGCCGAACAGCGCCAGTTGAACGCTGCCTCTGCGAATGTGCTTGAGCTGCAAAAACGCGTTGCCGGAGTGCTGCCGGTGCGCGTGGATGTGCCCAGAGCAGGGAACTCATACCGTTTCGCCCGCGCCCTGGTGCTCGACGAAGAAACGAAGGTGACGTTCAGCTATAAGACGAGCAAACGGTAACAGCGAGCCAGTCAGCCGCGAATCAATGCGATCGCCACACGTAAATTCGCGGCTGCGCTCGTTACTTTACATACTTCGGCTGCTCGCCTTTGCTCCAGGGATCGTAATTATGGGCAAAGGGGACGCGATCGCGGATCGGCGGATGATCGGCGTACCAGAAGACGTAAAAATCACTTGGGTAGGGGTAGGAGAGTGACAGCTCGCCCAAAGTCTGGAATGCATGCGCTGCTGCTTCCTTGGAGTCGGCATTGATGCCATGCGTGACCTCCAGACCATAAACGTCGGCATTGTGTTCCAGTTGCCGGCTGAAAGTACTGCCAATCGGTTGCGATATCAGGCTTATGACGGAAAAAATCAGTAGCAGCATGGGCACCGCTGCCCAGTCGCTCAGTTCGCGCATGTGCCAGCGCTGTTGGAAGCGGGGGAATGCCCGATTGGCAATCCGGTATAGAAGATAAAACCCGATAAAGAGTCCCACAGCCGTGGCAGAAATGCCGATCACGATGTGGTTCAGAACGTAATGACCCATCTCATGACCGAAGACAAAAAGCGTTTCCGGTGTGGTGGCTTTCTGAATGGTTGTGTCCCAAACAACGACGCGCTTTGATGGTCCAAAACCGGTTACGTAGGCGTTAAGTGTTGTGACTTTCTCGCTGGCGTTCATCAGGAACATGCGGTCGCGAGGAATTTCCAGTCCACCGCGCTTCGTCACCTGCTGAATAGCATCCACCAGCTGCGGATTGCTTTTGTCCAGCGGCTCAAACTTGTTGAATAAAGGATCGATCACGATGGGCGCAAGAAAAATGAGGAAAATAAAAAATGGCACGGCAATCAGCCACGCAAAAAACCACCAATAACGTGGGAACTTGCGAATCAACGTCACGAGCAGCCAGATGGCCACGATCAGAATGATCAGTGAAACTGCTTGTCCCTTCAACACGTCACCGAACCACGATCCCCAGTTCTGCACAGACAGACCATATTGCAAGCTTATTTTTTGCTGATAGGCGTCCATGGGAAGGCCAAGCAGCGTGAGCGTGAGCATCAGAAGTGGAACGAAAATCAGAGCCTGTACGAAGCGATACTTTGATACTCGCTCCGCCCAGTCGCGATACTTGGCCGCGATCCCCAGGTACAAAATCGCCAGCAGGACGATCAGCGAATACACAGTATCAATGATCCGGAGCTTGCCACGCAGATCGTAAAGGGCCTTCGATTTCGCCAGCTTGTCTGGAGGCAGCGTGTACTGCGTGGTCTGGGTCTGAGGTGCGCTCTGCACCGCGGCGTGCGAGGGAGATGCGGTGGGAGTTTGGGCCAGCGCTTTCTGCGGTATAGCCGCGACGCACACCGCTAGCAGAACCAGAAAACTGAGCAGCTTCATGGAAGCAGCCTCCTGAATGTAGGGAACCGGGCAAGATAGCAGATTTTTGTGAAATCCCGAAGCGTAGCGAGGGATCACTACCAATCGCGACCCGTTGGGTGCACTTGTCCCTGGGTCTTGGCGAGGGACGAACGGTGAGGATTCCACTCTGGAGCATGATCGCCATACGGTTCCCTCGCTGCGCTCCGGACTTCGGGAAGCGTTATAAAATAAAGAAGAACTCTGCATCCAGATATTCAGGGCCTCCTCCTATGGCGCGATGGATCAAACGCATCTCCCCTCTCGCAACGATGTTGCTTGCGCTGGCTTTCACATTTTCTTTTGCGCAGCAGAATCCCAAACGACTCATCATGAAAGATGGTACGTATCAGTCTGCCACCAAGTGGGAGGTCAAGGGTCAGCGCGTACGCTATTACAGCGCCGAACGTTATGACTGGGAAGAGCTGCCCAACGATCTGGTGGATTGGCCGGCTACGGAAAAGTACAACAATGAGCGCTCCGGTCAGCGCGACGAAACCATCAAAGAGATTGCCAAGGCCGACGAAGCCGACGAGCGTGAAGCCCCACTCATTGTGCCAGGACTGCGTCTGCCCAATACGGGCGGCATCTTTCTGCTGGATACGCTCAACAACCAGGTGCAATTGGTTGAGTTGATCCAGAACGGTGGCGAACTCAACAAGCACACCGGCCGCAACATTCTGCGCGCGGCTGTCAATCCGCTGGCGCTATCTTCCACGCAGACCATTGAACTTAAGGGCGAGCACGCCCGTGTGCAATCGCATGTGGGACAGCCCGCCATCTATCTGAATATCGATACGGCTGACAATTCCCAGCCGGCTTTCACGCAAAAAGCATCGGACAAAGACCAGCAGCCCAATCGATATGGGATTGTCCGCGTGGAAAACAAAAAGGACCTGCGCATTGTGGGAAAACTCAACATCGCCATGTATGGCAAGGTCAGCCAGAAAGAGAGCTGGATTCCGGTAACCACGTCACCTTTGGGCGACTGGATAAAACTCACTCCATCTGAGCCGCTGCCGCCAGGCGAGTATGCTGTGGTGGAACTGCTGGACAAGAAGCAGATCAACCTGTTTGTGTGGGACTTTGGGGTGAATCCCGCGGCGCCGCAGAACGCCGGTGCGTGGATGCCTCGCCAGCCAGACAAGGGCAGTACGGGTCAGGGTCCCGCGCTGGAGAAGAGGCCAAAGTAAAGCAATTGGCAACTGGCAAATAGCCAAATAACGGTGTGACGCAAGGAGCAGTGGCTAATTGCCATTTGCTAATTGCTTCCTGGCTATTTCAGCATCCCCTGTTGCGCGACGGCGATATTGTCCCGGCTGGAGTTTTTCACCATATACATCATCTCGTCGGCCTGACGGATGATTTCGTGGGAACTCTTGGCGTCTTCAGGATACGTGGCCAGCCCCATGCTGCAGCGTACGTTTAGGTTGAGTCCGTCTTCAGCAAGAAAAACTGTCTTGCGCATCATGTCCTGAATACGCTTGGCCACTACCAGGGCAGACTGCTTGTCCGTCTGCGGCAGGAGGATAACGAATTCGTCGCCGCCGTATCGGAAGGCGTAGTCGATCAAGCGCAATTGCGATTTGATCTTAAAACCGATTTCCTGCAGCAACTTGCTTCCGACCAAGTGGCCGTATGTGTCGTTCACGTGCTTAAAGTGGTCCAGATCAAGGAAGATTACGCTGAACTCATAACCGAAGCGGGCGGAGCGATAGACTTCGGCTTCCAAAGTTTTGTACAGATGGCGTGCATTATAGAGGCCGGTGCAATCATCAGTAATTGTCAGTTCTTGAATCTTTTCCACAGCACGGGCGTTATCAATGGCGATGGCAGCGTAATCACACAGCGCATGCAGGAAAAACATTTCCTGTTCGCCAAAACTTTCCATGGCGCAGTTAATAAGCTGGATCACACCCAGCACGCGGTGTTTCGACTGCAATGGCACGCAGATGATTGACCGGGTTTTCCACTTAGTCATCTCATCAATGCGTTTGGAAAAGCGGGGATCGTTGTACACGTCCGGAACGATTAAGGACTCGCCGTGTCTGGCCACCCAGCCAGCGATGCCTTCGCCCACCTTAAGCCGAACGGTCTTGAGCGTTTCGGCGGCATCGCCTACGGCAATAGCGAAATAGAGCTCGTCCTTCTGTTCATCGACCATCAACAGGGACCAGGTGTCCGGACGGAAAAATTCCGCCATCTTGTCCATGATGGTTTGCAGAATTGAATCGAGATTCAGCGATGAGGTCAGGGCCTTCGCCACGTCGTTAAATATGGCGACTTCCTGCAACTGCCTCTTGGTCTTCCGCTCGGGTCCTGATCCTGCTGCCTCGTCCATTTAGGGGGTGGTCCTCATAAACCGACTGAAAGAGTCTCCAACTTTTTGCGTATTATCGCTTGATTTAGGGAAATCGGCAACCGGCCAATAGACCTGAAACCTTTGGGTAATAGCCCTTACGTACCCTGAAAGTAGTTGTCGATTCAACAGATAGGGGGTATTTTGTTACTTACCGGGAGTTTTTGGATTCCAAAATATGGGCCAACTGACTGACTTACCAGCAAAAGGCGATGGAACTGCCATGGGTGCTTTTGGTGATCGGCTTCGGCGTGAACGGGAGATGCGCGGCATCACCCTGGATGAAATCACGGAATCGACCAAGATTTCCCGCCGCCACCTGGAAGCGCTCGAAGGGGAGCATTTTGACCAGCTTCCCGGCGGTGTCTTCAATAAAGGCTTTGTCCGTGCTTATGCCCGTTTTCTTGGCATTGACGAGGACCAGGCTGTTGCCGACTACTCCACAGCCTGCCACGAACAGCCCGAACCGGAAAACAAGTTTCCACTGGAAATCCACGAAGCCCCTGACCCGGATCTAAATCCGCGTCGCTCTTACCTGCCACTGGTCTTTGCCATCGCAGCTTTGGTCGGTGTCCTGGTAGGTTACGGCTTTTGGATGAAATCGAAGCCGCATAATTCAGAAGCGGTAGAGACTAAACGCCAGCAGGCGCCTACAAATGCGGCGATCGAACCGCAGACCAAATCTCCAACACCGCCAGTTGCAGCTTCGCCAGAGCCAGCTAAGGCCTCTGCGCAGCCTGCGGCTTCCACGCCTGTAAAACGATCGGATCCTTCGGAGTCCGCTGCTGTCCCGCAACCCGCAGAGTCAAGACATGCCGCGGTGTCGGCCGAATCCGCCGACCCACCCCCCTCCGCCAAAGAGAAGGCATTTTTTGTGCAGGTGAAAGCGAAGGAAGATTCCTGGGTTTCCATTGTCGCCGATGGAAAATCCGTGATGCAACGCGTTCTAACCGCTGACAAGCACAAAAAAATCAAAGCCGGTAAGACAATTGTTCTCAGAACCGGAAACGCAGGCGGGATTGAGGTGAGCTTTAATGGCCGGTCGCTGGGGGCTCTGGGGAATGAGAATGAACCCCGCACTCTCACCTTCAATGCGTTCGGGCTTGTACAATAAGCCCTAGAGATCCAAAAGAATGACTAATTGATTTGAACCGATAACATTGCTATCGGCCCATTTCACAGTGAAAAACACCCCATTCGGCTGCGTTTCCGCCGGTTGTAACGCCAAATTGTTGTTCCCGGCTCGATTCTTTCGGTAATCTTTTAAGCAGTATCCTAAGGGTGGTCCCCTATAGCTGTCATACGAAATTTTAGGAGGCAAGCAATTGGCTTTACGCGAAAAGTTTTTGTTCACATCTGAGTCGGTCACGGAAGGCCACCCGGATAAAATTGCAGACCAGATTTCTGACGCGATTCTGGATGCCTGCCTGGCGGAAGATCCCCACAGCCGCGTCGCCTGCGAGACGCTGACCGCTACCGGCCTGGTAGTGATCGCGGGTGAAATCACGACCAAGACCTACGTCGACTTCCAGAAAATCGTTCGCGGCGTCGTGCAATCCATTGGCTATGACAACGCTCTTTACGGTTTTGATTCCAACACCTGCGCGGTGATCTCCAGCATTAATAAACAGTCGGGCGATATTGCCATGGGCGTGGACACGGGCGGCGCCGGCGATCAGGGCATGATGTTCGGCTACGCCACGAACGAAAATGACAATTACATGCCCACGGCCATCGACCTGGCCAATAAGCTTACTCTCCGCCTCACAGAAGTCCGCAAGAATGGCATGCTTCCTTACCTCCGGCCTGACGGCAAATCACAAGTTACAGTTGAATATGGCGCTGATCACAAACCCCGCCGCGTTGACGCCGTGGTGATTTCCACCCAGCACGCCGATTCCATCGACAATGAAACGTTGCGCGCTGACATTATGAAGCATGTGATTCAGGCGGCGGTCCCCGCGAACCTGCTGGATGCGGACACTAAATATCACATCAATCCCACGGGCCGCTTTGTGATTGGCGGTCCCATGGGCGATACCGGTTTGACCGGCCGCAAGATCATCGTAGACACCTACGGCGGCATGGGCCGTCACGGCGGCGGCGCTTTTAGTGGCAAAGATCCGACCAAGGTTGACCGCTCTGCCTGCTATATGGCGCGCCATATTGCCAAAAACATTGTGGCCTCCGGTCTGGCCGACCGCTGTGAGGTCCAGCTTGCCTACGCTATCGGCGTGGCTGAGCCGGTCAGCGTTCTGGTGGACACTTTCGGCACCGGCAAGATTGGTGAAGAGAAGCTGGAACAGCTTGTTCGTGAAAACTTCCAGCTCACTCCGAAAGGGATTATCGAATCACTTAAGTTGCGCCGTCCTATTTACAAGAAGACCGCGGCTTATGGGCACTTCGGACGCAAAGACCCTGATTTCACCTGGGAATCCACCGACAAAGCAGCCAAACTGCGCGAGCAGGGATTGGGTAAAGCTGAGTCCAAAGCGAACGTAAGCGCGGCCCGGTAGAACTTTTTCAACGTACAGCGTCGAGCCATAGCAAACGCTATGGCTCCGCGTTGAACGCCTTCTTCGCTGAAATGTTTCAGACTGGTAACTTTTCAATCTACAATTGATGCCTCAGAGGCTCTCGACAGGAAAAACATGTCAACATCCGTTGTTACGCAAACCTCGTTTGATATCAAGAATATTGAGCTGGCCGACCTGGGCAAGCGCCGCATTGAATGGGCCAACCAGTCGATGCCGGTGCTGCAGAGCATCCGCAAAGAATTCATCAAGAACCAGCCGCTGAAAGGCCTTCGTGTCTCTGCCTGCCTGCATGTGACCACAGAGACCGCCAATCTGGCCATCACATTGCGCGATGGCGGCGCTGACGTGGTGCTTTGCGCCTCCAACCCACTTTCCACGCAGGATGATGTGGCGGCGTCTCTGGTTCGCGATTATGGCATTTCCGTCCACGCCATTAAGGGCGAGGACAATGAAACCTATTACAAGCACATTCTTTCCGCGCTTGACCACAAGCCGCATATGACAATGGACGATGGCGCTGATCTCGTTTCCATCGCGCTCACCAAGCGGCAGGACGTGCTGGAAGGCATTATCGCCGGAACGGAAGAAACCACCACGGGCGTAATTCGACTGCGCGCTATGGCCAAAGACGGCCAGTTGCGCTATCCCATCATTGCCGTGAACGATGCGCTGACCAAGCACATGTTTGACAATCGCTACGGCACCGGCCAGTCCACCATGGACGGCGTAATCCGCTGTACCAATTCACTGATTGCCGGTTCCAAGTTTGTTATCGCCGGCTTCGGCTGGTGCGGGCGCGGCCTTGCTTCACGTGCGCGCGGCATGGGCGCTGATGTGATCGTCACTGAAATCGATCCTACCAAGGCAATAGAAGCCGTGATGGAAGGCTATCGCGTTATGTCGATGGCGGAAGCCGCAAAGATCGGCGATTTTTTTGTTACCGTCACCGGCAACAAGAACGTTATCGCTCGCGATCACTTCGATCTGATGAAGAACGGCGCTGTCGTGGCGAACTCCGGCCACTTCAACGTTGAAATTGACATTCCCGCGCTGGAAAAGATGGCCTCTTCCAAGCGTCAGACCCGTGACTTCGTGGAAGAATACGCCATGAAAGACGGTCGCAAGATTTATCTTCTCGGCGAAGGCCGCCTGATTAACCTGGCGGCAGCTGAAGGCCATCCTGCGTCAGTGATGGATATGAGCTTTGCCAATCAGGCGCTGTCAGCGGAATATCTGGCAAAGAACCACAAATCGCTGGAGAAGAAGGTTTATCCCGTGCCGGAAGAACTGGACAAGAAAGTTGCGCGGCTGAAACTGGAAGCAATGGGCGTAAAGATTGACAAGCTCACAGCTGAGCAGGAAGAGTACCTGGCGAGTTGGAGCGAAGGAACCTAGTATCCCGCACATCCCAGTTTTCAAGGCGGCGACTTTCGAGAGAGGTCGCCGTTTTGTCTGTTGATTTTGCACTACGGCGTTGCCGCACTTATCTGCATCCAACTGAGAGTAGCTGGAGTCCGCCAAACCTCTTGGCACCATTTGTTCAATCAGAGCGCACTTCCCATCTACATAAGGAGAAACACATGAAAGGTTTATTTTGGCTTGGGGTGATCTTTGTAGTTCTGGGTATTGCATCTCTGGTGGTTCCAATTCCCCACAGCGAGCGCGAAGGTGTAAAAGTGGGCGGCGCTTCTATCGGCATCGAAACCCGGCATGAAGAAAAGGTCCCACCGATCATTAGCGCAGTCCTGATCGCCGCGGGCGCAGGCATGATGATAGCCGGCAAAAAGGCGCTCTCAAGCTAGAGTCAAGGCGCGACAACACAAAATGGGCGGCCTAGGTCCGCCTTTTTATTCGTTCTCAAAACATTCTCATCGCGAGAAACTCTGATTATTTCCGTTCTAATATTCGGCGAACCATGACCAATTGCCCCAGGTGGTAAGAGTTATGGTCAGCCACCAGCAGAGCCTCACGAAGCAAAGTTTGGCCCTCACCGTGGGGAATTTTGGCGGTGAGATCGCGTTTGGGATCGGCAATCAGCTTGTTCATGGCTTCCAGATCGGCCAGCACCTGCTTGACGCTCTTGTCCCAGGCCGTGGCACTGGGCGGCGCTTCCGTCTTGGGCCAATACTCGTCCGGCCATTTTGGCGATTTATGTTTGGCAGAGCGGCTGAACTCAAGGATGTCCCGCTGGGCAATGCGGATATGCTCCAGTAATTGCCAGGGCGTGTGCGGACCGCCCTCAGGCTTGCTGCCGCGAATCTTGATAGGAAAGTCTTTGAGAGCCTCGCGCAGACTGATGTGCGCTTCTGCCTTGATAAGCAAGTCGGAAATATGCTGGCGAACGGGATCGATTTTCTTCATGGCAATGGATTGGATGACGGCATGATCGTCGGAGAACCAGACATGCTGAATGAAAATGTCATCCGGTTTTTGCAGTCGGCTGGGCTTGGGTGGGAGATATGGATAAGCCGCGACAATAAAAATTTCTACACAAGACAATCTTTTTTGTTCCGGAGGTATTCCTTCAGTGTCTCATCTACTAGCAGGTTCATCCGTCGACTGCTAAAAGAAGGGTCTCGGGCCCGGAACCCGCGGCCCTTTTGACCAATTTTTTCGAAGGATGGGAAGCACTTATTACACAGGGATACTTGCGATATGTCTCAATGTGTACGGATTTTATTTAGAATCTTAACTATCCTCTGAATCGGGGCATTAAAGTTCGGAAAAGTGGATGTTGAATATGAGGAGCGCCGGCCAAATCTGTCAGTCGTTTTAGTGCTCCAAAATCATAATCGCTGGAGAAAATCCGGCTCTGCCAGGGAGTTGTCGATGATTAAGCAAGAAAGTCAGCGGTCTATCCTGATGGGAAAGTTTTGGGTGGCCTTGCTGGCCTTTGCTATTGGCGGTTCCTGGGGGTGCGGTGGGGGAAGCGCGAGTGCTGGCGGCCCTACGCCTACGCCCACTCCTACGCCTGTTCCCACGCCGACACCTACTCCCCCGCCTTTGCCTGCAGGGACAATCGGATTGAAAGTGCTGAGTACCAGCGTCCCACCGGGCGGGATTTTTCAGTTCCAGCTTTCCAATACCGAGCCGAAGCCTATCGGCCATGGAAGCACGCGTCCACAGGTGCCAACCGGCCCCGTTCGAGGTGTAGCTGTGAATGATCCCTCCGGTCAAGCGGCGGGAATCGCGGTGATCGATACGTCGGTCAATCCTTCGAACATTAAACTCCAACTCAGTTCACCCGACGCTTTGCTGGGTACCGATATCACATATCCCGTCATTACCATGTCCATGCCGCTGAGCAACAGTCTCAGCCCTGGCGCGACATTCCCACTAAGCATCGATACCGCGAACACCTCATTCTTCGATGCCACCAAGGCCTATACCGCTCTGGAATTTGCCCCCGGTACATTGACGATCGCTCCCGCGGGCAGCCCGTACGTAAGTGACGTGTTGCCCGCAGGCGGCTTGCTCGCTGACCGTACGCTCATCAAGATTTTTGGCGCCGGCTTCAATGCAAATACAAGAATTTCTATTGAGGGCACCACAATCGTGCCGGCCGACCAGACAGTTGTGAACTCGGGCGAGGTCGATGTAAAGATCTGCAACGGCACGGTCGCAGACGGCGTTGCGACTTGTCCGGGCACTGGAGCCACTTTCCAACTCGATGGCGAACGTGTGCGCGTGAAGGACCAGAATACCAATTTCGTTCTGGAGTATTACACTTATCTGCGAGCGGATGATGTGGCCGGCAGCAGCGCTACAGCGCTGGTGAATTTGGTGCATCCCATGTTCTCGCGGTTGACCTATCTCTCTGCCACGATTCCATTTGTAAATAGCGGAACGCAGTTCACCGGCCTGTCATTGCAAAACACCAACGCTCTGGATTCGGTTATCAAGATTGAACTGCTGGACGCAGGTAATGCTTCGCTGGCCAACACCACATTCATTTTGCCCGGGTTAAGCGGTGGTAGAGCAGGCAAAAAGATTACGCGCAACGTGGTGCCGGATTGGTTCCCGAGTCCACCGAGCGGCGCGGCGCAAGTAAAAGTTACGGTTACAACCGGCCCGGCCGTTCAGGTGCTGGGCATGCTGGGCGATACCGCCACCGGCACGGTATTGCCAGTAATTCCGCAATAATCGGCCCAGAAGGCTAAGTCCACCTCGAGTGGCAGTCTTACCGCAGGCTGACTTGTACTGCCTGGACGGTTTTTAGTTGATCCAGTTCCTGCTGTACTTTATTCCACTTATCTCGCTTCTTCTTGGTGAAGTTGGGTGCCGAAGGGTTCTGGTAAAAAGCCAGAATGTTCTGGCGGACGTCGGGCTTCAAATCGGCAAATTTCGTTTTTGCAAGTTTGTCCAGCAGCTTCGCGTAGGTTTCATCCGTGAGCCGATACTCTCCCGGAGTGGTGGGCCTGCCGGTATCGAAGTCCATATCGGCAAGTTGCAGCTTGTCCGTCTTCAGGTCCTGTAGATAGGCACGATACTGGTCCACCGTGGAGTTTACGCTTTTCAGATAGAGGGTCTCCGTATCGGGGTTTGGCATCTTGAAGGCAATTGCCTTGAAAGGCCCAATTTTAGGAATGATCTTGAAAATCACCGCCATAATGCGGGCTCCGAATCCGGGTTTTTGATATTTTTTGCCCCATTCTTTTTCGTACTCTGAGCGCTTCAGATTGTAGAGGAATTTTTTCTTGGCGAAGCTCGGGTTCTCTTTGACCATCTCGTCCTTCTTGGTCAGAAGGGCCACCCGGGTCATTTCCGGGATCACCCGGCTTACTGACCAGCGAAACGAGCCGATAGATAGATCGAGGTTAGCGAAGACGTCGCTCAACTTGATGCCGTAGGTCTTGACGAATGCCCGTTCCATTACAGGTTTGGCGACCTCAAACCCGATGAAGTCGTGATAAGAGTCTGAGGTGTAGCGCTGTTTTGCCACCTGAACCACGTCAAAGCCGAATTCTGTGCGGATATGCGCTTTAGGGTCCTGAGCGTAGGTAACAATCGGCCCGTACTTGGCGCCCAGTTTGGGGAATTCCCGTGCCACGGCGGCGTTTACCACTGGGTGGCCAACAATATCCGCGGCATAGTGGGCCATTGAACCCAGCGCAAAAGCATATTCATTGATGTCAGTAGATTCGGTAAGCAGAGCCTCGACAAAATCCCCGCTACGTACGTAGTGCACCAGGTCGCTGAAAAACTTATTGCCGAAGGGATAATAGCCCATGTCCTGTATGAGGCAGCCGCCGTACGCGAAGGCGTGGGCCTTGCGGAGGTCATCCTCGGTAGCGTTAGGATATTTCTGCATCACGAGAGGCTTGATCTGGTCGGCCCAGAGCAGGTCGACGATCTCTTCATGCGTAAGAATGGAATATCCGTTACAAACTTGTGAGAAGCCGAAGACAACCAGCAATGACGCCAGCATTGCTCGCAGTTTATTTTGCATGCATCCTTCTTTTCTAGCGGGCTTAAAAACTTTTCCAGAGGCTGAAGAACTGCCACTCACAATTTAGATGCGTCCGGGCAATTCCAGAACTGCTGCCATTACGACGAAATGAATTACAACAGAAAACCGGAGGAATGGCGACCTGAACGGAAAAAAGCACGCAGCCATTGGGTTGAATGGTTGCGTGCTCTGTACTAAGCTCTCGCTGAAACTATTTCTTGTCGTCGTCGCGAGCTTCTTTCGCAGCAGACACGCGTGCTGCGTGTGAAACCGACTCAACAAAAGGCCGCGCCTCTGCTGGCGTAGGCACCTTGCCTAACAGAACGTTTTGAAATTTGACGTCCCTGCCATAAACCGCGGTCGTGGAATCGGAGTCCTGCTGAATGACTGCGCCCTCCAGCGTCAGGCCGGCGAACGCTCCCTTCGAACGCGAATAGGTCAGCATCTGGGTATCAAGTTTCCAGTCAGTGCCGGCCGATGCGTGACGTCCTACAGGTCCGGCTGCGGCAGATCCTTCACCGCTTACCTGAAATTTGCTGGACAGCAGTTGTTGCATACCTTTGTCATTCATGATGACCATGATCAGGTCGATGCTTTCGACGCCGATCTGTAGTCCCCAGCTTCCTCCGCCGACAGAGATAAAGGCCGGCGCGCTCCAGCCATCAGCCGTGCGACACGTGGCCACACCGCGACCATGCTTGCCGCCGAAGCCAAGGCCACCCTTCACCAGGTGCGGAACTATCGCAATGCATTTGGCCCTTCCCAGTACTTCCTCCGGAATTCCTTTGTCCGGAGCGTCCGTCATTTGTGTTAAAACTTCTGAGGCTTTCGTCAGCCGCTCGGCCGAATCCTCTTTTGCGGTGCCCCAGCCAAAAGATGCCAGGCTCACTATGGATAAAAATGCTACAAACTTCTTCATTAGACCTCCTTGGTCCTTTCGTGCTTCGAAACAACAGTTTCGTGTAGGGTGGGGCGCGCGCAGGCGGTTCGCACTCACGCTTTTAAGTTGATCGATCGCTGTTCCGATTTCGCCCTGATTCTTTCGTCAATTCGACGACATACGGCGGAAAGCAAAGTTCATCGCTGCCAAAATTGTGGCCAGTACCAGGAGTAGAGGCATGACGCCGGGGCCGAAACTCGTGGCCAATCCGATCATCCACAGCAGAATTGCCAGTGTAAAAATTGTCCAAAACACAGCACTCCTCCTGAACGGGTATTAAGCCTGAAAAATTGGCAGTCAGTTTACGGTTTAATTGCCCTGAAAGACCTTTTCGGTCGGGCTTCGATTTCAGCACGATCACCTATATGTCGTATATCGTGCTTATACCTCTGATCCATTTAAGTGCCTGCGGGTTGTTTGTACCCTAGTCCCAAAGGGCCATTTTTCTCAGCTGAACCCGGAAGAGAGACATTTTTAGGTTTCTCTTAAAATGGGGCCCTTTAAAGAAGCACGATACTGATCCCCTTATTGGCCTTGCCAAGGTCTGAGTCTTGTTTCCACTCCGGATAACGCTTAAGAAGTTCCCACGTCTTCTCGTCAGAAATGCGCCAGTTTTCGCCGGCAATAAATGATCGGACATCGCTCACGCCTGCCATGCGATGAAGTTCTTTCTGCAATTCGATTCGCAATGAGCCGCCAACGCCGCTGGAGCCCCATCCGTGGATCAGTTTTATCGCTGCATAACCCTGCTGGCGCGCAATTTGAAGTTCGCGTTGCATGCGCAAACGAGCTTCTTCTACCTTCGGCATGCCGTCTTCCAGGTTGATGATCTTAATGGGCGCCGGTTTTCGCGACATGTGAGTTAGTGTAGGCCAAACCCGTGCTGCGAACTCATTTATCCGCTCTTTTTGCAATCGCCATGCCCCGCAACCACTGCACAGGGAGCCATTCGTGAGCTCCTGAACCAGCCACTTAGCGCTCAAAGTCGTCTCCGTGGCTTATGATGGATGTTCGAGAAATATCATGAGCATGAAACAGGTTGCTGAATGGGCGCTTAACACTGTCACGCAACGCGGCGCAGGCTACGCCGACGTCCGCATTGTGGACCACCGCCAGCGTTCGCTGGCCACCAAAAATGGCAAAGTGGGCCATGCCGGAAGTGCGGACACGCTCGGCGTTGGCATCCGTGTGCTGGTGAATGATGCCTGGGGATTTGCGTCCACAGACGATCTCAGCCGGGAATCAGTGGACAAGACCGCGGCGCACGCGGTGGAGATTGCCAAGGCTTCCAGTCGGGTGAAAGAGGAGCCGGTACGACTGGCGCCTGAGCCGGCGGTAAAGATCGATTGGTCAAGCCCATACAAGATTGACCCGTTTACTACTTCGGTCGAGCAGAATCTTGATCTGCTCACAAGGATTGACGCCGAGCTTCTCGCGGTGAAGGGTGTGACGCTGGCCGAAAGCAGCATGCAACTTGGCCGCTATGAGCAGTGGTTCTACAACACTGACGGCTCTGACATACACCAGACACGCGTGATCACCGGCGCCGGATTCTGTGCGCTGGCATTTCAGGGCACTGAGATCATGAAGCGCTCATATCCGAATTCTTTTGGGGGGCAACACCAGAACAGAGGGTATGAACTGGTTGACGAGCTAAAGTTGGTGGAGAATGCCCGCCGCATTGGCGAAGAGGCTGTGGCCTTGCACAAAGCGGAGCGCTGTCCGGAAGGGCGGATGAATCTTGTCCTTGATTCGTCACAGCTTGGGCTGCAGATTCACGAATCGGTCGGTCATCCCATCGAACTGGATCGAGTGCTGGGTTATGAAGCGAATTTTGCTGGAACGTCGTTTCTCACGCTGGAAAAGCTGCGCAAACTGCGTTACGGCAGCGACCTGGTGAACGTCGTAGCCGATGCCACAGAACAGCATGGGCCCGGGCTGGGTACATTTGCTTACGATGACGAAGGTGTTCGGGCACAGTGCACACCGATCATTAGCAATGGCCTTTTTACTGGCTACATCTCTTCACGCGAGACAGCGCACACCATAGGTGAAACGCGGTCCAACGGCACCATGCGCGCGGAAGGCTGGAATCGCATTCCACTCGTCCGCATGACCAACATCAGCATTCTGCCCGGGGAAAAGCCCCTGACGTTCGATCAATTGCTTGCCGGCACCGATGACGGCATCTTTATGCAGACGAACCGCTCCTGGTCGATTGACGACAAGCGCTATAACTTCCAGTTTGGCTGCGAGATCGGCTGGGAGATCAAAGGCGGCAAGCTGGGGCGCATGTTCAAGAATCCGTCCTATTCGGGGATTACGACGGAGTTCTGGAACTCCATGGACGCCATCTGCTCGCGCGATCAGTGGACGCTGTGGGGCACGCCCAACTGCGGCAAGGGCCAACCCATGCAGACCATGGGGACCGGGCATGGCGCATCGCCGGCGCGATTCAAGAATGTGAAGATCGGTACTGCGTACAAAGGGAATTAGCAGGAAGCATTCAGCAATTGGCAATTAGCAATTGGCCAAACCACACAAATCGAGAGAAACCGTGAAAGACTTCCGTGAGTTGAAAGTTTGGGAAAAGGCACATCAGCTGACCTTGCAGGCCTATCGAATTACGGAGGCTTTCCCAAAGCATGAGTTATTTGGATTGGCCAGTCAGATACGCCGATGCTCTTCCTCAATTCCCGCGAACATCGCCGAAGGCTGTGGTCGCCTGGGCAATTCTGAATTGCATCGCTTCCTGCAAATCGCTTGTGGATCTGCCAGCGAATTGGAATATCACTTCCTTCTTGGCCGGGATTTAGGCTATCTCTCACAGGGGGACCACTTGAACGCTCACAAACAACTTCTTGAAGTAAAGCGAATGCTGGTTGCGCTGACCCGAAAAGTTGGCTCAGAACGTAAGCCGAAGTAGGTTTTTGGCTAATTGCCAATTGCTAATTGCTAATTGCTAATTGCTAATTGCTAATTGCTGGAGTTCAAATGCTGGATCAGTCACGTGCGCAACAAATTTTCGAAAAGATCAAGAAGTTTTCAACTGTTGACGAGATTGAAGCCATTTTCTCTTCGACCGATTTCTCGCTTACCCGCTTTGCCAACAACACCATCCATCAGAATGTGGCAGAGGTGAATGAGGCAGTGTCGATCCGCGTGGCGTTTGACGGTAAGACTGCTCGAGCCACTACCAACCGTTTTGACGATGAAGGTCTCAAGCGCGCGGTGCAGTCGGCGGAGAGTATCGCCCGGGTGCAGGAATCAGATCCTGATTTTCTCTCTATGGCGAATGCTGACGAGGGTAAGGGAACAGAAGGACCGTCGCGATGGGCCGACCAGACTGCCGCCATCACTCCGGCGGATCGTGCCGAAGGCGTCGGCAAAATTGTGGCTGTTGCGAAGAAGAACAAGCTGGTGACCGCCGGCATTTATTCCAGTTCGCAGAGCGCAGAGGCCGTTATTAATTCCAAAGGCTTGAGCGTGTACCATCGCCAGACATCGGCGGAAGTTTCCATCACCATGCTGGCCGAGAACTCTTCCGGATGGCAGAAAGCGAACTCGCCGGATGTAAGAAATGTTGACCCGGTTCGACTGGCGGAGATCGCTGCGCAGAAAGCCCGCGACTCGCATAGCCCGCAGGAGCTTCCGCCGGGAAAGTACACAGTTATCCTGGAGCCGGCAGCGGTGCTGGACCTGATGGGTTTCATGTTCTGGGACTTCGGTGGCCTGGCGATTCTTGACCAGCGATCGTTTCTCAATAACCGTATCGGCACCAAGCTTTTTGGTGAAAATATCACGATCATCGACGATGTGGCACATCCCCTTCAGTCCAATGCGCCGTTCGATGGGGAAGGCGTTCATCGCCAGCGCGTGAGTCTGGTGGAAAAGGGCGTGATTCGCAAACTTGTTTACGCGCGCAGCACCGCGGCGAAGATGCGGAAGTCTGAGTACAAAGATAAGGTTGGCGAAATCAACGTGACCGGCCACGGCTTTCCGTTGCCGAATGAGATGGGCGAGGCGCCGACGAATATTGTGTTCGTCACGCCCGGCGGGGAGCAGACTGTCGAACAGATGATTGCTGGAACAGAACGCGGCATTTTGATCACGCGGCTGTGGTACATCCGCGAAGTTGATCCTTATGAGAAGATTCTTACTGGCATGACGCGTGACGGCACATTCCTTGTGGAAGGCGGCAAAGTGAAGCACGGGCTGCTGAATTTCCGCTTTAATCAGAGCCTGATTGAAACGCTGAACAACGTGGAGGCAATGGGCAAAGCCGTGCGTGCCAGCGGGGAAGAGGCATTTGATATGGTAGTTCCAGCCATGAAAATTCGCGGCTTCAACTTTACAGAAGTAACCAAATTCTGAGCTGGTTTTGGGCCATCTCTTCTGGCGTATGTCCTTTGGTGTGCAGCGAATACCAAAGTAATCTTGGGATGGCTGCGCCACCGGTGTAACCTCCCCAGTAGAGGTGCAGGGGTGAACGAAGTCAAAAGTCCAGTCGCTGGCTTAGGCCCGGCAGATACCAGAAGCTCGGTACGTTTTCCACTCAGACTTCCGATCACGGTACGCACGGCAGACGCCCATGAATACTTCGCTGAAACGGCGGATATCTCAGCAGGCGGCGTGCTGTTTCATACAAAGAGTACGCTCGGCGTGGGCACGGTGATCCGATTCCGCATCGTATTGCCCGCTTCCGTTTTGGGAACGGACACCGATGTCCAGGTGAACTGCACCGGGCGGGTGGTGCGTTCGCTGGATGAAAAAGGAAAGAAAGCGGTGGCCGCTGTGATCGACGAATACTGCTTTGAGCGCATCCTTTCCGGCAGCATGGCTACGACCTGCTAACTGCGCATCTTTGTCAACGATCAGCTGGTGATGAGGAGTCACCGGTTCAAATTAGAATCGTTTGAATAACCAGCGGCCTATAGGCCGCTTTTGTTTTTTTAGGACAAGCTGATCGAGTAGATCCACTTTGTCATGCGCGAACTGGCGGTCAATTTTTCGAAGCAACCTAAGCGTGAATCCGTGTATGCCGTCAGCCCGTCAATAATATGTCTGTATAATGATCCAGTCCCAACCTGCGCCGGAGAGATGGCCGAGTGGCTGAAGGCGCACGCTTGGAAAGCGTGTTTAGGGGAAACTCTAACGTGGGTTCGAATCCCACTCTCTCCGCCATACACCTTCAACCCACTGGCCCTCTTTTTATCCAGTGCCGCTTCTGTTCAATCGATTTCCGCAATTTCTAATTTTTTGAAAACAAAGCAGGGCTTACTTCAGCTCGGTGATGATCGCGCGCTGCTTTCCGTTCATCAGCGTTTCACTGTGGGTGCGGTCACGTTGGTTAAACCTGACAGTACCCGATTTGTATTGGTTGACTACCTCTTTTCCGTCCGAAGTCGTCGATTTCAAATCGCCGTCTTCCAGGAACACCACCACGACATCTTTGTCATGGAAGTGCATCGGCGTAGCGACGCCCGGCGTCCATGTGGAATCCCACACGATGACACGATCATTCTCGAAAACTTTCTTCGTGCCAGGACGCGGAAAGGCCAGCGGATAGCCACTCTTATTTTCGATTGGGGCGACCGGATGGTCTTTTAAATCGATCACATATGAATGCCCCGTGATCTTAGGGGTCGTTCCCTTAGGCACAAAAGACGCACTACCGGAAAGGGAAACGACTACGGCGTCAGTCGACTGCGCCGCGGCAGCGTCGTTTACGTCCAGGACCGAAACCCGGTCATTGTCGATCAGTGGCTTGGCCGCCGTTTGTGAACTCGCTTGGAATAGCATCATGCATAGCAGCAGCATTTGAACCATGGGACCGCCTTTCAGATAAAAGCGAGAGTGAATTGAAATACCGGGATAATATACCGCAAGGCGGCTCGTCTGGCGGACTCTCCGTTTACCCATTTGTTCCCAATCTCTGTTAGACTGCGCTCAATTTCCTTTCTGAGGTTTGTTTCGGTGCTGCTGGAGCTTCGCGTCGAAAGCTATGCCGTAATTGACAGCCTGGCGGTGGAGTTTGCCCCGGGACTGAACCTGCTTACGGGAGAGACCGGTGCAGGCAAGTCAATCCTGATCGACGCTCTATCTTTATTGCTGGGTGACAAAGCTTCCACGGACATGATTCGCCATGGCGCGGAAAAGGCCGTAGTCAGCGGGGTTTTTGAAGCCGATGAAAAGCGCGTGGAGCGGCTGCTGGAAGAGAACGGGATTGAGCCGGAAGGGAACCATGTCATCGTAAAACGCGAGATTGCCGCCGGCGGCAAGGGTCGGGTCTTCGTCAACAACCAGCCAGCCACAGTGGCGCTGTTGCGCGCTCTAGCGCCAGCGCTGGCCTCGATCCACGCACAGAATCAGACGATCCTGGCTTTTGATGAAGCTGCCCGCCTGGGGCTGCTGGATACCTATGCCGGTCATGATCTCAGCGATCTGGCGGAAAAGCATGCTGTCTGGGCCGAAGTGCGCGAGAGGCTGGCGCAGTTTGATCGCGATGAGCAGGACCGCCTGCGCATGGCCGACCTGTGGAGCTTCCAGAAAAAGGAGATCGAAGCGGCCAGGCTTCAGCCGGGGGAAGATCAAAAGCTGGAGACGGAGAAGCGCGTCCTGGCAAATTCTGAAAAGCTCTTCGGTGCGGCCACGGCCGCCTACCAGGTCTTGTATGAAGATGATGCTTCGGCGTTGACGAACATCTCCGCGGCACGCAAACAACTGGAAGAGCTGGCGCGCTTCGATGAAAAATTTCTGGAAGCGCTGGCAGCACTGGAATCGGCGAAGGTGGCGATTGAAGACGTGAGCGCTACGGCGCGTGATTACGCTGATGGCATCGACGCGTCACCCGAACGGCTGGCTGAGGTGGAAGACCGGCTGGCGGTTTTCGATCGGCTGAAGCGCAAATACGGCAAAACGGTTGATGAGGTGATTGCTTACGGCGCAGATGTTGCAGGCAAGCTGGATGAGCTGGAAAATCGCGAAGACGTGGTGCGCGACCTGAAAAAGCAACTTACGGCTGTGGCTGCGGCTTACCTGGCTGCGGCACAGACGGTTTCAAAGCGACGCTACAGCGCCGCGAGGGAATTGCAGAAGCTGGTTGAAACGGAAATTAACCAGCTGGCGATGAAGGCACAGTTCAGGATTGAAGTTTCCGGTGCGGACGAGCCGGCGAACTGGACGGCATCAGGCTTTGATGGCGTGGCTTACATGATCTCACCCAATCCCGGTGAGCCGCTGAAGCCGGTGGAGCAGATTGCCTCCGGCGGCGAGCTTTCACGCGTGATGCTGGCGCTCAAAGCTACGATTGAGGCGGGGAAGAAGAGCAAAGGTGGCACGCAGCGCACCTTGGTATTCGACGAGATCGATACCGGCATTGGGGGGCGCGCAGCAGAAGCTGTGGGCAAGAAGCTGAAGTCGCTGGCCAGGGCGAACCAGGTGCTGTGCATTACGCACCTGCCGCAGATCGCGTCATTCGCTGACCATCATTATTTGATCGAAAAACGCGAGACAGCGGGGCGAACGAGGACGTCTCGTCCGCGCATTGACCGCAGCCGAGCAGACGGAAGAGATTGCGCGGATGTTGAGCGGCGAGAAGCTGACGGAGACATCACGCCAGCACGCAGAGCAGTTACTAAAAGCGAATGGATAAAGACCAGGCCTGCCGCTTCAAAGCACAATTTTCTTCAACGGCCTGCCGAACTCATCGGTTATTCTCGGACTTCGGGGCAGGCAAGCTGCTGTCAGCCCGTTTCGGCTGCAACGGAAGCTGCGGAAGGTCATCACGCAGATCCAGCCGGGCCAACTCACCAGCATATTTCGGGTCGGCGGATGGTCTGTAGTGCACAACCGCGCGAATCCCTTTTATGTGCAGGCAGGAGCTAAAGTGGTCTCTGCCCCACCACAAAGTGTCAGAGTATCCGACGCCGAACCCGCCTTTCGGCTGAAATGCAAGCTCATGGCCGCCTTGCTCGATGACGAGGGTATATTTCTGGTCTTCGTTTTCTTCGCTACGGCCACAATGCACCGATTTCACGGGTGCTTCTACTACCTGAGTTCCGGCGATCACGGAGGAAGTCATCGCTTCTACGGCAGGGCGTTGCGCTGCAGGCACGCTGTTCCATAGTTCAAGAGCCTCATCGTGATCCGGCCCCGGCCAACGACTGGCCACAAAGCGGGCAAAACCTGCGGCTTCCTTGTCTCGGCCCATCATTTGCAGTATCCGTCCGCTCAACAGATGGTAGCCGGCGCGCGCTGGTTCCAGGCCTTCAGCCCTTCGGGCTACACCGTAAGCTCGTTCCAGATTGCCCTGCCGCACGTAGAGCCGGGCAATCTGGACGAAGGCGGGAGCGAATTGCGGGTCCTGATCGAGCACTTTCAGGAGGGCGCGCTCAAATTCAGCCTGGTCGGCAGGCGCATCCGAGCGAGCTGCCGGTGACATCATGGTTGAGGAGAAGAGCGATAGATACAGTTTTGAGTCGAGAGCGACCGCCTGGTTGAATTCACGAACCGCATCCTCATCTTTGCCTTCGGCAAAGTTGAGGAAGGCCATATCTTCATGTGCCAAGCCCAGGGTGGGATCGTCTTTCAAAGCTTGTTCGATGAGTGGGCGAGCCAGTTCACGAGCATGGGACCACAGGTGATAGCTGCCGAGCTCCGCCTCGGTTTCCGCCGCAGACATCCGGCGTGATTTAAATTCCTTCTCGTCGGTGCTGGCGGGGGTATTCAAAGTGCCCCCTGCCATGGTGAAGTTTCGGCCATACATATCCAGGTTTTTTTCCACCGCCTCGATGCTGCCAAATACCTCTTCAAATGCCTTTATCTGTTCGGTGTCATCCAGCAGAGAGATGAATCGCAACAACTTCTTGCCGCTCTCCATGCCTGGCCCAAAGAATAGATAGTGGGTAAGCAACCACGACTCGGCATAAAATAAGTCGGCTTTATCTTCGTCGCGATAATAGGGCGAGCCCGGCTTCACGCTCAAGAGAGTACTGAGCGGGATGGGTGGACGGGAGCGCAGGATGCGAAGTCGCCAACTGGGCGCGCCCACGTACAGTTTTGTCTTCTCAAAACGTGTATTGGCATGGAAGTCGGCGAGGCCCTCGTCGAGCCACACCGGCAGCCAGCGCAGATTCAGATGCATGACGCTATGCACATACTCGTGATAAACAACTTCGTAGCTCTCAGGCCGCAATTCATCGAGCCGAACCACGGCGTATTCCTTGTCCCAGCCGTGCTGAAAAAAACCAGCAGGCTTGAACCCTTTACGTTTCCAGTATTGTGGGGCCAGGACCTTCATGCTGGATTCGTCGCGGGGACACATGACCAGGAGGGGAGAGCCTGAATCGAGACGAAGCTTGGGATAGACCGAACTCATGGCAAAACGGATCTGTTCAAACTCGCGCGCCACGCGGCGGGCGTCCTTTTCACTGCCATCTGTAATTACCCGGAAGTGCTGGCTGCGTACCTCAGCCCATTGGTTCTCAGCAGCGGAGCACGAGAGACATGCAAGCAGAATGGCAAATAAAACTTCGAAAAGGAACCTGAACATTCCTAAACGCCGCAAAACGGTGTGTTGCGGGACTTTGGGCCCAAAATGGATTTCCATAGCAGCACGTATGCTAAGGGCATTTGACGCGATTTTACAAGAAAGAAAAAACCAAGCCCTTGACCCCGTCCCCGTTTACCCTCAGATACTCCCAGATTACTGCTAAATATCGATAATTCAATGGGTTGGCTTAGTCTGAGAGTTCTTTATTGGTTAAGATACAGGCAGGGAAAAGTGTATAAAAGGTATAATCAACAGATCACAATGACACCAGAAGCTAAGACTTTATTACTGCTGAAGCCCCGGGGTTTTTGCGCCGGAGTTGTGAGGGCCATTGATATCGTCCGCATTGCGCTGGACGCCTTTGGGCCGCCGATCTATGTGCGTAAAGAAATCGTCCATAACCGCTATGTGGTGGAAGAATTGAAAGCCAAGGGCGCGATCTTTGTTGATGAAGTTTATGAGGTTCCAGACGGCCAACGTCTTATTTATAGCGCTCATGGCGTCTCGCCCAGCGTTCGCGAGGCCAGCAAGCTGCGTGATCTGCGGGTGATCGATGCCACTTGCCCGCTGGTGACCAAGGTCCACGTCGAAGCGGTAAAGTACGCCAGGGGTGGCTACAGCATCATCCTGATTGGTCATCATGATCATGACGAGGTGATCGGCACTCTGGGCGAAGCCCCTGAAGTTACCCAGGTAGTGGGCAGCGCCAGTGAAGTTGATGCGCTGGAGGTTCCCGATCCCACGCGGATTGCCTACATCACCCAGACCACGCTTAGCCTGGACGAAACTAAAGACGTGATTGACGCGTTGCGGATAAAGTTCCCGTTGATCGAAGGGCCTCATGCCCAGGACATCTGTTATGCCACGCAGAACCGCCAGACCGCGGTGAAAGACGTGGCGCACCAAGCCGACCTGCTGCTGGTAGTGGGATCTGAGAACAGTTCTAACTCCAACCGGCTGGTAGAGGTTTCCACGAACCTGGGAACGCCTTCTTACCTGATCGACACTGCGAGCGACATACAACCGGATTGGCTTACCGGAATCAAGACGGTTGCGCTCACGGCGGGTGCATCCGCCCCGGAGATACTGGTTGAGCAGGTGATCGACTTTTTGAAGGGGAAAGGGTTTACCACAATCCGCGAAGTGGAGGTCATGCCGGAAAACGTCCGTTTTGGCCTGCCGCCGGAGATTGTGGAAGCGATTGCGGCAGCACCCGCTGCCGCGGAGTAGTCCATGAGCAAGAAATTTGGCGCGCAAGCAGCGCACATGCTTTTTGGAAAAATCGACGACATGCTGGGCCGCGTCTCCTTTGGCATTGAAAAGGCGCGTGACTATCTCTTCGCGCAACAGCACAAAGACGGCTACTGGTGTGGCGAACTGGAAGCCGATACGACTCTGGAATCGGACTATATCGCTATACACACCCTTCTGGGCACCGGCGACCGCAGCCGCATGGAGCGCGCGGTGCCGGAGATCATTCGCCACCAGAACGTCGATGGCGGCTGGCCAATTTATGCCGGTGGGCCTTCCAATATCAGCGCTTCCGTGAAGGCTTATTTTGCACTGAAGCTGATGGGCTATAAACCGGACCATCCTGTGCTGGAGCGCGCGCGCACGCAAATCCTGGATCTTGGCGGCGCCACGGAATGCAACACGTTCACTAAGATTTATCTGTGTTTCCTGGGGCAGTATGATTGGGAAGCCGTGCCGGCGATTCCGCCGGAGATTGTTCTCTTTCCTAACTGGTTCTGGTTCAACTTGTATGAGATTTCGTCCTGGTCCCGCGCCATCCTGGTCCCGCTGTCCATTGCCTACGCCAGAAAGCCGTTCAAGAAAGTGCCGGCGGAAATGGGAATTGACGAGCTGTTTGTGGGCGGGCGTCACGGGAAACATCTGCACCTGAAGTGGGCCGCGAAGAAGATTTCGTGGAGAAACTTCTTCCTGGTGCTGAACCGCGTAGTCCACTTCTGCGAACGGTTCCACATTCGTCCGCTCCGCTACCTGGCGCTCAAGAAAGCTGAGCGCTGGATGTTGGCGCGCTTTGAAAAGTCCGACGGGTTGGGCGCGATTTATCCCGGCATTCTGAATTCGATCGTCGCTCTGCGCTGCCTGGGCTACTCAACGGATGATCCGCAGGTGATGCGCGCGCTGGCGGAATTTGAGAAGCTTGGCATTGAAGAAGCCAGCATCGCTAACCATTCGGAGCCGACGTTCCGCATGCAGCCCTGCATGTCTCCGGTGTGGGATACCGCGTTGGCGATGTTCGCGCTGGGCGAGAGTGGCGTGCCTAAGAGTGATCCGCGCATGCTGAAAGCGGCGGACTGGATTTTGAGCAAGGAAGTACGCACTAAGGGTGATTGGGCCGTGAAGGTTCCGAACGTCGAGCCGGGCGGCTGGTACTTTGAGTTCAATAATGAGTTCTATCCTGACGTGGACGATTCAGCCATGGTTCTGCTGGGTCTGGACAAGGTAGAAAATCCGCGGGAACGGTACCAGCATGACGTGTGCAAACGAGCCATCGACTGGATTTTTGCCATGCAATGCAAGAGCGGGGGCTGGGCGTCCTTTGACAAGGACAATACGCGCATGGTTTTCCAGAACATTCCCTTTGCTGACCACAATGCGATGCTCGATCCACCAACTGTGGACATCACGGGTCGGGTGCTGGAGATGCTGGCAGCGTATGGTGTTGGCGGGGACGACAAGCGTGTTCAGAAGGCGATCAAGTTCATCCTGAGCGAGCAGGAGTCTGATGGCTCGTGGTTGGGCCGCTGGGGCGTGAACTATATTTACGGAACCATGCTTGTGTTGCGCGGCTTGCAGGCCATGGGCGTGGACCATCACGAGCCTTACGTGCAGCAGGGCGCAGAATGGCTGCGCATGGTGCAGAACTCTGACGGCGGCTGGGGCGAAAGCTGCGGCTCATATGACGATGCGACCACCCGCGGCATTGGGCCAAGCGCGCCATCGCAAACCGCATGGGCAGTGATGGGATTGCTTGCCGCTGGCGATACACGCAGCGATTCAGTGCAGCGCGGCATTCTCTACCTGCTGGAAACGCAGCGGCTTGATGGACACTGGGACGAAGACCAGTACACAGGCACCGGCTTTCCTAGAGTGTTTTACCTGGCATACCACCTCTATCGCGATTATTTCCCTCTGATCGCGCTGTCGGCATACGCGCGTGATTTCTCGGCGTTGTATGAAGAGGGAAGCGTCGGGTACGCAAGAGGGTAGATGTTCGCAGGCGAGGGCGCCTGCGGTCCACGACGATTTTGGAGCACAGCCGCCCTCGGCTGTAAAAAAAGAATTTAGGAGACCTGATTTGCCGGTACCAATTTCACAGATGTGGACGGTGGCGAGCTACGTTGTCAAACAAAAGCTGGCCAGACGCAAGCGCTATCCGCTGGTGTTGATGCTGGAGCCGCTATTTCGCTGCAACCTCGCGTGTGCGGGCTGTGGCAAAATCCAGTATCCGGCGCACATCCTGAAGAAGGAACTTACGCCCGAGCAATGCTTCCGCGCGGTGGATGAATGCGGCGCTCCCATGGTAAGTATTCCCGGCGGCGAGCCGTTGATGCATCCCCAGATCGGCAAGATTGTGGAAGGATTGGTGGCGCGGCAGAAATATATCTATCTCTGCACCAATGCGCTGCTGCTCAAAGAAAAGCTCGATCTGTTCAAGCCGAGCAAATACCTGACGTTTTCGGTCCACGTGGATGGCGAGCGGGAGCATCATGATTTTTCCGTCTGTCGCGAAGGTGGATACGATCAGGCCATTGAAGGCATGAAGGAAGCGCTGCGGCGCGGCTTTCGCGTGACCACAAACACCACATTGTTCGATGGAGCCGATCCCAATAGTGTCCGCGAACATTTTGACCAGATGATGGAACTGGGCGTAGAGGGCATGATGCTTTCGCCCGGATACTCCTACGACAAAGCGCCGGACCAGAAACATTTTCTTGGCCGGGCGCGCACGCGCAAACTGTTTCGCGCCATCCTTTCGAACCGCAAGAAGAGCTGGCAGTTCAACCAGTCGCCGTTGTTCCTCGACTTCCTGATGGGTGAGCGTCAGTATGCCTGCACTCCCTGGGGCATGCCCACCTACAACATTTTTGGCTGGCAAAAGCCGTGCTACCTGCTTCAGGACGGTTATGCCGACACATTCCAGGAGTTGATGGACAGTACGGCTTGGGAAGAATACGGAACGGAATCGGGCAATCCGAAGTGCGCCAACTGCATGGTACATAGCGGCTATGAGGCGTCGGCGGTGAATGAAACGTTTAGTTCGCTCCGCGGCATGCTGGCCACGGCAAAAGCGACGATCTTCACCCGCCATAAAGATGAACACGCGATGAAACTGTTGAATGAGCATGTGCGGCCGGTGCACAGCTACAACCCGCTCGTGCAGATTGAAGAATCTTCCAGCCAGTATGAGGAGACCAGCGCATGACCGGTCCGTCAGAAAGCAACGCGATCAAGAACGCCGACTCGATGGAAGTCGCGCCGGGATTCAAGCATGAAAAGCTGGAAGGCTGGGTACCGGAATTAGCGGGCGAGGAAGAGGTACGGCAGGCTCTGGAGAAAGCCTTCGATTACCGTGGTGACGTGACCATTACTCGCAAAGATGGCAGCAAGGTCGAAGGTTACATTTTTGACCGGCGTACAGGCAAAACCCTGGCCGATTCCGCAGTGCGACTTTTCCCCAAGGACGCGGACCAGAAAATTTCCATTCCATATTCAGAGATCGCCGCGCTGGCCTTCAGCGGACGCGATACTGCCGCGGGAAAAAGCTTTGAGGCCTGGGTGCGAAAGTACTGGGAGAAAAAGGCTGCAGGGGAAAAGAACATCGGGATCCAGGCGGAAGCGCTGGAGTAGTTTCTTCTTTAGCATGCTTCGCTGCACTCGGGATTAAAGATAAAGCATGAAAGTCTTCATCACAGGAGCGACGGGATTTGTCGGCAGCCATGTGGCGCGAGCATTGGCGGCGCAAGGGGCTGAGCTGCGATTGCTCGTTCGTTCGACAAGCCGTCTGGACAACATCGCCGACCTGCGGGCTGAAACAGCCACTGGCGATCTGCGCGATCTGGAATCGCTGAAAAAAGCGATGGCCGGCTGTGAATTTGTATTCCACGTGGCCGCCGACTACCGGCTGTGGGTGCGCGATCCGGCGCAGATGTACCGTTCGAACGTCGAAGGCACGCGGGCGATTATCCGCGCCGCGCAGGAAAGCGGCGTGCATCGCGTGATCTATACCAGTTCCGTAGCCACGATGGGCTTCACGCGCGAAGGTCTCATCGCTGGAGAGGACTCGCCGGTTTCGATCAAAGAAATGGTGGGACATTACAAGCGGTCAAAATTCATGGCAGAGCAGATTGCCCTGGAAGCAGGGATCAGCGGCGCGAACGTAGTGGTAGTAAATCCCACGACGCCGATTGGCGAGTATGACATCAAGCCAACGCCGACAGGAAGGATCGTGGTCGATTTCCTCAAGCGAAAATTTCCTGCCTACGTTGATACCGGGCTGAATCTGGCCGACGTGAAGGAAGTGGCGCGCGGGCACTTGCTGGCTATGGAAAAGGCGCGGCCGGGCCAGCGTTACATCCTGGGTGGTGAGAATCTGACGTTGAAACAGATCCTCGACAAGCTCTCCGTAATCACTGGCCTACGGGCGCCAACGATGCAGGTTCCTCACATGGTCGCCATGGGATTTGCGGTATTTGACCAGTTCTTTACCGGGACAATTCTGGGCAAAGAGCCTCGGGCTACCGTTGACGCGGTGAAGATGGGCCGCAAGAAAATGTTTGCATCGTCGGCAAAGGCCGAGCGGGAACTCGGCTACAAGGTTATACCTGTTGAAAATGCGCTGCGTCGTGCCGTCGATTGGTTCCAGGAGCATGGATATGTTGAAGAGCTGGATCAGGTTGCGACGGTGAATGCATGAGCACGATCGCAATCATCGCTGCTATGGAGCGAGAGATCTCGCCACTGGTGCGCGGATGGCAAAGAGTCATGCTTTCTTCAAGCGAAAAAAATTTCATGCTATTTCAACGCGATGGCGTCCTTGCGGTCGTTTCTGGAATCGGGTGCAAGAATGCGGATCTGGCGACCCGCGCAATTGTGGCGCAATATCGGCCGACGCTTCTGATATCTGTTGGGCTGGCAGGCGCGCTGATACGGAGCCTGAAAATCGGCAGCATTTTTACGCCTAACGTGGTGGTTGACGCGGCTGACGGAGCAGAATATCGATGCGCCGCGGATAGCAACCACGTGAGTGGTGGAGTGTTGGTTAGTTCAGGAGAAGTTGCAGGAGTGGAAGCCAAGCGGGCACTGGTAAATCGCTTTCATGGGTTGGTCGTCGATATGGAAGCGGCGGGAGTAGCTCGAATTGCACAACAGGAACAAATTGGGTTTCGCTGCGTGAAAGCCGTTTCTGATGAAGCTGATTTTGTCATGCCGCCGATGGGACAATTTCTGAACGCTGCTGGAGAGTTTCAGAGCGGCAGGTTCGCTTTGTGGGCTGCTGTGCGGCCGTGGCAATGGGCAAGGATTATGGCTTTGGCGAGAAACAGCAAGCGAGCCACAGAGTCACTATGCAACCGGCTGGAGAAGGACTTTGCCAGCGGGGTGCGGTCGAAAGAAATTGTTACACTCAGTAGAGCAGAGTTCCTGGAAGCAAAACGTTAATCATGCAAACCGCCATCAAACCCGAATCAGCTGAAGGCAGGCTCGCTCCCATCCGGACAATGCAAGCTGCTGTCTATCACGGTAAGAACGATGTCCGCCTGGAGACAGTCCCGGTCCCGGAAATTGGCCAGGGAGAATTGCTGGTACGCGTGCATACCTGCGGCATTTGCGGAACCGACTTGAAGAAAATTCTGACTGGCTCGCATTCCGCGCCCCGCATTTTCGGCCATGAGATGGCTGGACAGGTTGTGGCCCTGGGCCTGGGTGTAAAGAACTTTGTCATCGGCGATCGCGTGATGGTGTTTCATCATATTCCATGCGGCGAATGCTATTACTGCCGAAAAAAGGTGTTTGCGCAATGTCCGGTATACAAAAACGTCGGCGCCACGGCAGGTTTTGAGCCCAGCGGCGGCGGCTTTGCCGGGTACATCCGCGTGATGGATTGGATCGTACGCAAAGGCGTGGTGAAAATTCCCGACCAGGTTTCTTACGAACAGGCTTCATTTATTGAACCGGTAAATACATGTCTAAAGGCCATTGCATCCCTTCAGCTGCAAAGTGATGAAACCGTGTTGGTTGTGGGGCAAGGGCCCATTGGTATCATTCTGGCCGCACTGGCCAAACGGACAGGTGCGACCGTAGTAACTTCCGATTTGTATCCCCAACGCCTTAAAATAAGTGAGAGATTCGGGTTACAGCACAATGTCAATGCGGGACCGGAAGATCCTGCGCAACGGGTACGGGAGCTTACCGGCGGACGCGGGGCAGACGCTGTGATCCTGGCGACGGCGGGAAACAGTTTGATCAAGCCGGCAATGGACGCGACACGTCCCGGGGGAAAAATCATGTTGTTTGCGCAGACGCAGCGGAGCGAAGCGGCGATTGATCCGGCAGCCGTCTGCATGGACGAAAAGACCTTAATGGGCTCGTACAGTGCGTCCGTCGATTTGCAGGAAGAAAACGTGCGTCTGGTGTTCAGCGGAGAGATTGATTTTACCCGGTTGATTTCACACCGGTTTCCGCTCTCAGAGTCAGTGGAGGCAATCCATCTGGCTTCGCATCCGTCGCCGGATTCAATGAAGATTGTCATCCAACCGGGGATGGAATGGGAGAAACATATTTGAAAGGACAAATGACAGCCGCGGTCCTCTATGGCAAAGAGGACATAAAGATTGAGAAGGTGCCCATTCCGACGCTTGAAACCGGTGAAGTGCTGGTGAAAGTGAATGTGGCGCTTACCTGCGGGACCGATCTCAAGGTTTACCAGCGCGGTTACCACGCGCGCATGATTGTTCCGCCGGCGCTGTTTGGCCATGAACTTTCCGGAGTGATTGAAGAGGTTGGGCCGGGCGTGCGTGACTTCCGCCGTGGCATGAAAGTCGTTGCCCTGAACTCCGCGCCTTGTGGCTCCTGCTTTTATTGCTTGAAGCACCAGGAAAACATCTGCGAAGACCTTTTGTTCAACAACGGCGCTTATGCCGAGTACATCAAGATTCCCCGCCGCATTGTTGAAACCAATATGCTGGCGCTGCCGGACGACTTGAGCTTTGAATCGGCGGCCATGACTGAGCCGTTAGCCTGCGCATTGCGCGGGTTGCAGGAGACCGGCGCTGACATCGGGGATACCGTAACGGTTATCGGCGCGGGGCCGCTGGGCCTGATGCTGGTGCAGGTGGCCAAGCTGACCGGATGCAAAGTGATCGCAGTCGTGAAACGCGGCGAGCAGGTAGCCGCGGCAAAAAGATTTGGCGCCGACGAGGTAGTGCAGGTCGGGAAGACGCATAATCCCATCGACCGGGTGATTGGTGTTACCGAGGGCCGCGGGTCTGACATTGTGATTGAAGCCGTAGGCCTGCCGCAAACGTGGCAATGGGCGGTGGAAATGGTCCGCCGTGGCGGGGTCGTGAATTTCTTTGGCGGCTGCGCCAGCGGAACCAAGGTTGAACTGGACACTAACCGGCTGCATTATTCTGAAATCACGCTGAAAGCCACGTTCCATCACACGCCGCAGACCGTTCGGAAAGCGTTTTCATTGATTGCGGAAAAGAACGTTAAGAGCACTGACTACGTCACCGGTGAAGCGCCTCTCTCCAAACTCAAGCAAGTCCTGCAACAGATGCTGGACCGCGGGAGCCAGATAAAAACGGCCATCATACCCGGCCACTGATCATGTCAGTAACGCGCACAAGCACTTCGTCCATGCCGCTGGGATGGAACGCGCTGCCGGAATCGTATCGTATTCCGGCTGCAGCCCCTTCCCTGGAGGAAGCGCGCGAATATTGCGAGCGGCTGGCAAAAACGCACTACGAGAACTTTTCCGTCGCGACATGGTTTCTACCCAGGCGCCTGCGCCAGCACTTCTACAATGTTTACGCATACTGCCGCATCTCTGACGATCTAGGCGACGAAGTGGGTGACCCGCAGCAGTCGCTGGAGCTGCTGGACCAGTGGGAAGCGGAGCTAAATGCTTGTTATGCAGGATCGCCAAAGCACCCGGTATTTGTCGCCTTGGCGGAAACGGTGAAGCAATGCAACATTCCCAAGCACGAATTTTCTGACCTGCTGGTCGCTTTCCGCCAGGACCAGACAGTCACGCGCTTTGAAACGTTTGAAAATATTCTGGCTTACTGCCGATATTCGGCGAACCCCGTCGGACATCTCGTGCTTTATCTTTGCGGCTACAGTGATGCAGAGCGGCAGCAACTTTCTGACTACACCTGCACCGCGCTGCAGCTGGCCAATTTCTGGCAGGACATTTTTGTCGATTATGGCAAAGGCCGCATTTACCTGCCGCTGGAAGACCTGCGCCGCTTTGGGGTCACCGGGGAAGACATTGTGCAGCGGCATGCAACGCCGCAATTTGTGGCCATGATGAAGTTTGAGGTCGAGCGTGCGCGTGAGTGGTTTGTCCGGGGCCTCCCGCTGGTAAAGATGGTCAATCGAGAACTGGCCATCGATCTTGAGCTGTTCAGCCGGGGGGGGCAGGAAATTCTGAACGCGATCGAACGGCAGGGTTTTGACGTGCTGCGAGCGCGTCCGGAGATTTCAAAGTCCCGCAAACTTCTCCTGGTCCTGCGCGCGGCCATGGGCAAGCTGCTGTGAGCGATCAGCTCAGCCATGCCTACGCGGTTTGCCGGGGGATCTCACGCCGAGCGGCAAAGAATTTCTATTATGGCTTCATGGTGCTGCCCTCAGAAAAACGCAACGCGCTGAGTGCTGTATACGCGTTCATGCGCCACGCCGACGATATCTCTGACGAGCCCGGTATCGATCCACAGTTGAAGCGGCTGAAGCTGAACGAATGGCTGGGAGCCGCGCAGGCAGTTTTTGCCGGCAAGGCAACGGACGAGCCTGTGCTGATGGCCCTCGGCGACGCGCAAAGCAAATTCAAGATTCCGGCGGAGCTGTTTGAAAAGCTGGTATATGGCACCAGCCTGGATCTGGACATTCCGCCCGCTTCAGCTGAATCTCCCGCCATCCTCTGCAACACCTTTGAAGACCTGAAGCAATATTGCTATTACGTGGCGTCTGTCGTAGGGCTGGTATGCATCCGGATTTTTGGTTATCAAGACTCTAAAGCCGAATTTCTGGCCGAGGATTGCGGGCTGGCGTTCCAGCTGACCAACATTATCCGTGACGTAAAGGAAGACGCTTCCATGGGGCGCATTTATATACCTGCAGAAGACCTGGTGCGTAGCAATCTTGCGGCAGCAAACTTTGCGGGTGCGATATTACGAGACCCGGCGCAGGCTCAGCAATTGCGGCCAGCGTTGGAATACGAAGCTGCACGCGCGCGCAAGTATTACGAGTCAGCGAAATGGCTGATGGAGCTGATTGATGAAGACAGCCGGGCCGCATTGTGGGTCCTGGTGGAAATTTACAGCCGCCTCCTCCAGAAAATCACGGACCGCAATTATGATGTGTTCACGGAGCGTGTGCGGCTGACTCTCTGGGAAAAATTGAAAGTACTCTCTCGCGGATTTCTGCTCCGCATCGCATGACAGCAGTTACTCGACAGTACAGTGTCGCAATCGTAGGCGGCGGGCTTGCTGGCCTGGCTGCGGGCTGCGCGCTGGCCGACGCCGGACTACACGTCACCATCTTTGAACGGCGTCCCTACGTTGGCGGCCGGGCATCTTCTTACGAACATCCCGGCACCGGTGAGGTGGTGGACAACTGCCAGCATGTGCTGCTGGGTTGCTGCACGAACCTGATTGATTTCTACGAGCGTCTGGGCGTGAGCGGGAAGATCCGTTGGTTTGACGAACTGACTTTCATTGAACCTGGCGGGCGCGCCAGCAAAATGGCTCCTTCATTTTTGCCGGCGCCGATGCACAATGTACCGACATTTCTTGGCGCGAAAATGCTAAGCACGAAGGATAAGATCGCGATCGCACGAGCCATGGCCGTGATGAGCCGTGGTCTGCCCGAGGATTCTTCAGAAGATTTTCTTTCATGGCTGCGCCGGCATCAGCAGACAGAACAGGCGATTGAGCGCTTCTGGAAGACGGTGCTGGTAAGCGCGTTGAATGAGAGCCTGGATCGCATCTCCGTGCGCTATGCAACTCAGGTCTTTCGCGAGTCATTCATGAAGTCTGCTGCGGCCGGCAGAATGGGGCTTCCCAGCATTCCATTGTCAGATTTGTACGGAAGCGCAATTGAATATATCCAAGTGCGCGGAGGCCAGGTGTTGCTGCGGTCCTCAGTAACTGCCATCGGACCGAAGCAGGACCAGGTGGGAGTGCTGACTGGTTCGGGGGAGCAGCAGTTTGATTTCGCCTTGCTGGCCGCGCCATTTCAGAACGTCGCAAGCCTGCTTCCGGCGGACGAATCAGCAAAACCAATCAAGCAACAGCTCGCGCAGTTTGAGCCGTCTTCTATCACGGGGATTCATCTCTGGTTTGATCGTGAGATCACGCCGCTGCCGCATGCGGTGTTATTGGATCGCACCATACAGTGGATGTTTCACAAATCAAAGTTCCATGAGAACCGGGAACAGGCCGGCCAAGGCAGCTATGTCGAATTGGTAGTGAGCGCATCCAGGTCGCTGGTAAAGAAATCGCGCGAAGAAATACTGGAACTGGCCACGCGCGAGCTGGCCGAGTTCTTTCCTGATGTGTTACAAGCGAAGTTGATCAAGGCTACGGTGATCAAGGAAATCTATGCCACCTATGCAATTCTTCCCGGGCTCGACAAGTTTCGTCCGGAGGCGAAAACACAATGGCCGCGCATTTTGCTCGCAGGCGATTGGACGGCGACCGGCTGGCCCGCCACCATGGAAGGCGCCGTCCGTAGCGGATATCTCGCGGCTGAGGCGCTGATGGAAGGCACGGGCCACGGGCAGAAATTTGTGGTCGCTGATTTGCCTCCGACGGGATTCATGAAGTTCTTTTGGTAAGCGTTCCCGCCCGAGACGCTTGCGGCTTGGGATGGACGGATCTAAGCATTGTGTCCTGTTCTCAATGACTTACACGGCTTCAAAGCGAAGCGGCGAGAAGCACATTCAAACAGAATTAGAGACTTTAACACCCTTTTAATTTGTTCCCGGCCGGCGCGGGCGCATGATCCGAACTGTTAGATCCTGCTTATGGTCCTCCCCCTTTTGATTTTAAGGATGAAAGGACAGACGAGATGAGCGAGACACAACAGTTTAAAAGTTTCCGGATATGGGCGGCAGTGGGAGTGGCGTTGCTTTATGTAATCCTGGCGGCCACTGGAAACGCCTAAGGGCTGAACGTTAGCCCCCGAGTTTAGAAGCGCACCGACCCTCCTTGCGCTTTACCGAAAGATCAGCACGGTCGAACCTGGCGTGCTGATCTTTTGCTTGCAGAATGATCCGGTGTTTCAGGATAATCTAGAAGCCCCGTTGGATGAGATCTCCTGTCGTAAGCTTGCCGGACGTCTTGCCGTGCGTCATTTTCTCCGCGTATTTCGCCAGGACATCCACTTCGATATTGACCGGATCGCCTTCGCGTAGAGCGCGCAGGTTGGTCGCCTTCCAGGTATGCGGAATGATGGCAATCTCGACACGATTCACTTCGATGGCAGCCACCGTCAGGCTGATTCCTTCTACCGTAATTGAGCCTTGAGAAACCACGTACCGCGAGAGCGCGGCCGGAAGTTCGACGATAAGGCGCCAGTCATCGCGATACTTAATCTTCTGTAAGCTGATGATAGAACCCACTCCGTCGACGTGCCCCTGCACCACGTGTCCTCCCATGCGGTCCTGGGCCTTGGCCGGCAATTCCAGATTTACGAGTGAACCGGTTTTAAGGTGTTGCAACGACGTCCGCTCTAAGGTTTCCTCCGCCAAGTCCGCTGAAAATTGGTGTTCGCTGATATCGAGAGCAGTGAGGCAAACGCCACTTACGGCTACGCTATCGCCAGTCTTTAGTTCGGAGGGAATCTTGCCAGCCTTGATGGTGATACGGGTGACGGAGCCACGGTTCTGCCCAGCCACGCGCTCGGTAGAGGCAATTTCGCCCGTTTCCTCGATGAGTCCGGTAAACATCAGATATACGCCTCCGGCGCTACGTAAGGATCGCGCAGGTAGCCTTCGACGGCAAAATCCTCACCAAAGCGATGCAGAACAATGTCCTTCACCTGCGCGGCTTCACTCAGGCGGCGGAATCCTTCACCGCCGGCAAAAGGGACCGAGCCACCACCCGCAAGAATCTTGGGTGCATAATACAGAAAAACCTTATCCACCACGCTAGTTGCAAGCGCGGTCCAGTTTACCAGTGCGCCTCCTTCAATCAGAAGGCTAGTGATCTCCAGTTCGCCCAGGCGAGCGATGATTTTTGCAAGGTCAGGCCGCCCGTCGCTGGAGCCGAGCGGAACTTGTTCCACACGGATGCCGTGTTCTTCCAGAAGACGGCGTTTTTTTTCTTCCGCAAACGAGCAGAAGATCAGGACATCATCTTTGGCAGTCTTGACCAGCCGCGATTCCAGCGGGCAGCGCAGGCGCGAATCAAGCACCACTCGCAGCAGGGGACGCCGGCGGGAAAGACCGGTTCGGTCTGTAAGGAGCGGGTCGTCCGCGATGATGGTGCCAACGCCAACCATAATTGCGTCTGACTCATGACGCAATTCCTGAACATGGGAGCGAGCTTCCTCGCTGGTGATCCAGCCGCCAGTGGTGCCCGTTGCTCCCAGAGCGGACGGGTTGAACGAGTCGCGTGGTGGCGGAGCGATTTTGCCATCGAGCGTCATGCCCGACTTTAACGTGACTAGCGGCAGGCCGGTCAGGATGTGGCGAGCAAAGGCTTCATTGATCCGGCGAGCTTCTGCTTCGAGCAAGCCTGTTTCAACGGTGATACCTGCTGCGCTGAGTTGTTTAAATCCTTTTCCCGCAACCTTGGGATTTGGGTCTGCCATGGCCGCGACAACACGTTTGATACCCGCAGCGATCAGCGCGTCAGTACAAGGCGGTGTGCGACCCTGATGGCAATGCGGTTCAAGGTTGAGATAGATGGTCCCGCCGCGAGCGCGCGGGCCAGCCTGCTCCAGGGCAATGACTTCGGCGTGCTTCAGACCGTCAAAGGTATAGAAGCCTTCGCCTGCGAGCTGCCCCTGGCCGTCCACAATAACTGCGCCCACGCGAGCGCCCGGCGACGTGAGGCCGCTGCCGCGGCGGGCAAGGTCGAGAGCCCGGCGCATGAATTGTTCGTCTTGTGCAGAAACCGCCATAGGTTAAGCGAAAACGGCCGGGAGCGAGCTAGGTCGTAGAGAACAGCGAATCGGCAAAATTCTCCGCATTGAACGGCAACAGATCGCCGGCCTTTTCACCCACTCCTACATAGCGTACCGGCAAGCCAAGTTCGCGCGAGATCGCAATCACAACTCCACCTTTCGCTGTACCGTCGAGCTTGGTCAGAACAATTCCCGTCACTCCCGCGGATTCCGTAAACAGTCGTGCCTGCTGCAATCCGTTCTGGCCGGTGGTGGCGTCCATCACCAGCAGAACTTCGTGCGGGGCTCCCGGAATAATGCGCTGCGCGGTACGTTTCATCTTTTCCAACTCCGCCATCAAGCTGGTCTTGGTGTGAAGGCGTCCCGCTGTATCGACGATCACGCTGTCGGTATGGCGCGCCTTGGCGGCGGCAAGCGCGTCATAAAGAACCGCAGAGGGATCTCCGCCCGGCTTCGTTTTGATCACTTCCACGCCTGTACGCGAGCCCCAGACCTCAAGTTGCTCAATGGCGGCGGCGCGAAAGGTGTCTGCGGCGCAAAGCAGAACGGTTTTCCGTTCGGTGCGCAAGGCATGCGCCAACTTCCCGATGGTGGTAGTTTTTCCCGTGCCATTCACGCCGACCACCATGATGACTTCGGGCTCCCCTTTGGCGGGCTTGCCGGCGCGGGCCGGAGTTGCGTTCAGGATGGCAAGCACTTGTTCCTTGATCAGCTTCTTGAGCTCGGCTGCATCCTTGATCTGCTTGCGGTCGGCTTTTTCGCGGAGTTTGGACAATATCTCCTGCGTGGTGTTCATGCCCAGGTCAGCGCCGAGCAGAATTCCTTCCAGATCGTCCAGCGTGCTGCTGTCGATCTCCTTGGTGAGGGCCATCACTTCATCAATGCGGTCGCTCAGGTTCTCGCGCGTGCGCGTGACCGCCTGCTTCATCTTGTCAAGAAAGGAGGGTTGCGGTGTTCCAAATAAGGTCTGAATCATTGCGTTATGGGTGTTTGGCGAACCTTTGATTATATCGGTAGTGCGCGCCGGTATTCACTGATAAGGCTCCTGCGATGGATTTACGAGACAATCAGCCCGCAGCTTGAGCTACAGTTTGAGAGTAGTTGAAGGATTCGCTGGTTTTCACGTTGTTTTCCATTCATTCTGCAGCTCGGGAAGCAGCCAGGAGGCATCTAAACTTGTATAAGCACATGACTTCCGGGAGAGCGAGAACAAGATGAGCAAATCAGACAATGAGCTACACCTCAATATTGAAGAAGTGCGCCTGGTCGCGGATTTGCGCATCATGCATGCCAAGGTGCATGAACTGTTCGAGGTTGTGACTGTGCTCAAACGGGGACACGAAGAAAACTACATCCGAAGATATGCCGATCGCGTAATGCTGGAGAAGGACATCCAGCGTGTGGATGAAATATACCTCTGGTTCCTCAGCTTGAAAGAAGAAGGACTAAAGCTGAGAAAAAGGTAAGTCATCCAATGCGAAAGGCTCCAGCCTTTTAGTGAACCACGGCAAAACGCTACGCTTGTGTGGGTGCGCTGACAGCAGCGGCAGCAGCCTCTTCGCCGCTTACCGTGGCTGCGCGATGGATGCGCAACTTGCCCGTCTCAAACACCTTGGTCATGGCCGCCACTACTGTGGGATCAAACTTGGTGGCCGCGAGCGAATTGATGATGCGGATTACATATTCCGGATCCATGGCAGCCTGATAGGGACGGTTCGTGGTCATGGCGTCAAAGGTGTCTGCAACCATAATGATCCGCGGCATCAGGGGAATCTGGTCGCCCTTGAGGCCGTGAGGATAGCCACGTCCATCCAGCGATTCATGATGTAGCTCAATGCCCGGCAGCATGTCACGCAAGGCTTCTACCGGACGCAGAATTGCAGCACCCTTGGTGGTGTGCGTTTTCATGATTTCAAATTCTTCCGGGGTGAGCGCGCCTGGTTTCTTCAGGATGCGGTCTTCAATGCCAATCTTCCCCACGTCATGCAACTGGGCGGAGACGCGAATCTTTTCGATATCTTCTTCTTTCAAACCCATTTCCGTGGCGATGAGAACGGAGTAACGCGTTACGCGGTCAGAGTGGCCGCGTGTATACGGATCTTTTTCGTCAACCGCGCCGGCCAGCATCTGAATGGAGTTCAGGAACAGCGTGCGGTTTTCCTGCGCGGCTGTCCTGAGGTCATCGACGAACTGTTCCAGATCGTCCGTCATGGTGTTGAAGGTCTGCGCCAGTTCGCCGAACTCAGTGCGGCTCTTCAAACGAACGCGGTGGGTGAAATCGCCACCGGCGATGGTGCGGCTGGATTCAGTCAGCACATGCAGCGGAGTAGTGAGACGCCGGGCGGCCCAGATGCCAACAAAGATGCTGAAGGCAATCGCGATTAACGCGGCGCGCCAGGCGTCGCGACGCATGTCAGTAATATCCATGTACGCTTCTTCCTGCGTCTTTTGCGCTACTACAGCCCAGCCCAACGCGGTCACGGGAAAGTAGGTGCCCAGCATGGGAATCCGGTTCTTGCCTTCCTGGACTGAATAGTCCATGGTGACGGCGACCGGCACTTTGCCTTTCTGGTCGACAAAGTTTTTCACCAGCTCATTGGAGTTCATGTCCTGTCCGGTGGCATACCGCGGACTAGGCGATGCGACGACGCGACCTGAGCGGTCGACAACAAAGGTATCCAGGTTCTGTGTGCTTTTGGCTTGCTGGAGCTGCTTAACCAGATATTGCAGGTCAATCACCAGTTCCAGCGATCCGAGATATACGTGATCATCGCTCAGGACCGGCTTGGCTACTACCATGACGGTGCGGGTCTGTTTGCCGGAACCCACGGAAAGCGGATCTCCATTGTATTCGCGTCCTGCACGAGCAGCAGCCAGCCCGCGGTCGAGTTCCTTTTCCAGGAAGGTATCAGGCTCAATGGTGCCCATATTCATCATTGACTGGTTTTCAGTGTTTACCAGCCGGGCATACGGCACGATGGAGTCAGGGTCTTCAATGTAATTCTGCAGCAGCGCTCGTATGTCCGCCGCTTCAACGTTCTTACCGCTCAGGTTGCCGCTGCTGGTCACCTTGATAGAGAAAGCCAGACTGGAGAGGGTGGATCCGATATCCTTCTCACGTTGTGCAATCGACTGGGCCAGCGTGGTGGTCACACTGTTCTGCAAGAGCTTCTCATTGCTTCCCAGGGTCTCGCGATTTCGCGCCACCATCTTGGTGGCATAGAAATAAAGTGGCACCACGCCCACCGCTATCAAGACGATGAGAATCAGGTACAGAATCGGTATCCGGGCAGGCAGCGGAAGTTTCATAAAGCCAGAGACGTAATCCTCAAATTGTATGCTGAAACCACCGTAAATCTAACCAAAAAAGAGCCTTTTCCCTCGATTACGGAAGTACTCAAGAGCTCCGCTGGGTATCGATTCAGTCAAGGCCCGAGCCGGGAAATATACGCCCGGTATGAGGTACTTTTTGAGGCCCTGAATTGACTACAGGAGCAGACTCTTAGAATTTGTCTTCCACTTTGCCGGGACGGGTCATGAGTTCTCGAATTGCGTCATGCGCGGATTTACCGTCATGCAGGATGGCGTACATCTGCTCGGTAATGGGCATCTCGACACTGTGTTTCTTTGCCAGCCCCAGGGCGGCATTCGTGGTAAGGACGCCTTCCGCCACCATGCCGTGCATGCCGGCGATAATCTCTTGTAGAGGTTGTCCTTGACCAAGCGCCTCACCCACGCTGCGGTTTCGGGAAAGGCCTCCAGTGCAGGTGAGCACCAGGTCCCCTATTCCGGCCAGGCCAAACATGGTTTGTGGCTTGGCGCCGCATGCCACGGCGAGTCTGGTCATCTCGGCCAGCCCGCGAGTGATCAACGCGGCCACGGAATTATGGCCGAGTCCCAGGCCACTGCACACGCCTGCGGCAATCGCAATTACATTCTTGAGTGCGCCACCCAACTCCACGCCTGTGAGATCGTCATTCATATAAACGCGGAAGCTGGGATCGCTAAAGTCTTTTTGTACGCGCGCCGCCAAGGCGCTGTCAGCAGAGGCAACGGTGACCGCTGTTGGGTGTTTTTCTGCAACTTCCTTGGCGAACGATGGGCCGCTGATGGCGCCGATCTTTGGCTCAAATCCGCAAAAGCGCCCCACCACTTCATGGATGACTTCAGTCATGCGGAGGAGCGTGTCATTTTCAATGCCCTTGGTGGCACTCACAAAAAGCATTTGCGGCTGAAGCCACTGCGCCATGTGTTCGAACGTTCGGCGGCAATGGTGCGAGGGCATCACGCTGACAATGATTTCCACGCCAGCTAGAGCTTCCTTGAAATCATTGGTAGCGGTGATCGAGGGCAGTGCGCAGCCGGGAAGAAACAAATCATTGGTGCGCGACTCGGAGATGCTTTGTAGGACTTCTTTTTCCAGTGCCCACAGGCGGACTTCGTGGTCGCCCCGGCGGCCTGCCACCATCGCCAGGGCAGTTCCCCATGCGCCAGCGCCGATGACGGCAATCCGGCTCAAAGTTGTTTCTCCGCGATTTGAGATTTGTTCCCGCCGAATCGGTTCTCCGTGCCGGACATGAGGCGGCCGATATTCTGATGATGCTTGAGAACGATGATCAGCGACACGCCGGAAGCAAGAAGCAAAGAGAGCCAGTCTGCGTTTTGCATGAAATATGCGGCAACGGGAAATGCGATAGCACCCAGAATTGACCCGAGAGATACGTATCGGGTGACCGCTACAACAAGAATGAAAATTGCCAGCGCCACCAAAATGGCTTTGGGAAACAAAACACAAAATACGCCGAGCGCGGTCGCAACACCTTTGCCGCCTTTGAAGCGGAGCCAGACTGGGAACACGTGGCCCAGCACCGCAGCGAGAGAGGCGGTAGCCATCAATCGAAGGGCGGAAGAGCAAAACTCTTCGATGCCACAAATCTTGGCACGATTTGCCAGTTCAAGCGCCAGGAAGACCGCCAAGGCTCCTTTGATCGCGTCCAGTGCCAGTGTCGCGATGCCAAGTCCCTTTGCGCCGGAACGCGCCACGTTAGTGGCGCCGATGTTTCCGCTGCCGGTGAGCCGTATATCCTCACCACGAATGATGCGCACCAGCAAATATCCGAAGGGGATGGAGCCCAGCAGGTATGAGGCGACGGCGACGATGAAATAAAGAGTGACCATTGATGACTTGTGCGCTATTCCAGCCCGAACCGTTCCAGCTTGGTGTATTTCGAGCCGCCTTTTTGCGGCTGGCTTTGGTACAGAAAGAATTCGCGCGCAGTCATTGTACCGAACTGTGGCTGCGGTTCGGCCAGCAGTGGCTGCAATTCGTGCAACGGACGCGTACTCGTCCGCGCCAGCGTGAGATGCGGGCGGTATGGCTTGGTTTCACGCGGGAAGCCCCGTTTCTCCAGGGCGGCGTCGATGGTTGACGCAAGGTACGGAAGAGCGTCGCCCCCATCTACTCCTGCCCAGAAGACGCGCGCTGCTTTTGCGTTAGGAAAGAAGCCCACACCTGCAAAGTGCACGGCAAACGGCACGGCCTTTACCGCAGCAAGTGCAGTCTTCATCTCTTCTATGCGGGTTTCGCTCACTTCGCCGACAAACTTCAAAGTCACGTGCAAGCCTTCCACGCGGGCCCAACGCGCTTCAGGAGCGAGAAGACGTGCGCTTTCCATGTATTTCTTCAAACCGGCGCGGACGTCGGCGGGAATATCCAATGCAATGAAGATGCGCATGTTACATCAGCTTGCGGCGGACCATGTCGAGGGCCTGCTGCGTGGCCCAGTGGCGTATGCGGTCGCGATCACCGGGGAAAGTCCGCTCGATGACTTCAGTATGGCTGCCGTCGGCGAGTGCATGGAAGACGAGACCCACGGGTTTTTCATCCGATCCGCCCCCCGGGCCGGCTACACCCGTGATGCCTATCCCAAAACTTGATTTGCAGTTGTTGCGAATGCCTTCGGCCAGCGCGGCTGCAACCTGGCTGCTAACGGCGCCATGTTCTGCGATCAACAGCGGTGGCACCCCGACCAGTGCAGTCTTAACTGAATTGTCATAAACCACGGCGCCGCCCAGGAAGTAACGCGAGCTGCCTGGAATCGAGGTGATTCTCTCGGCCAACATGCCGCCAGTACAGGACTCCGCTACGGCCAAAGTTTTTTCGCGCATGCCCAGGTAATAGCCGACGATCTGTTCCATGCTCTCGCCTTTTGTAGCGAAGATGGCGTCCTCGAACTCGTCTTCAAGCAGTGAGGCGAGTGCGTCCACACGCTTTTGTGCTTCTTCGAAAGAATTGGCTTGTGCACGGAGATGCAACTGCACTTCTCCCGGGGTGCCGGCCAGGATGGTGGTTTCAACGCCCTGAGCAGCCTTATAGATAGGAGCGGCGCGCTTGTCGACCATGGACTCGCCAATCATGCCGATTTTGAGTTCGCGGGTGGCAATGTGTTGCGCGGGAACCAGCCTTTTCAGTCGCTCGAAAACGTGCTCTTCAAACATTCCCTTAAGTTCATGCGGAGGTCCCGGCAAGAGAATGATGATTGCGTGGCCATACTGATCGTTAATATGCAGAAATTGCCCTGGCGCTGAGCCTCGTTTGTTATCGAGCGCGTCTGCGCCGTCAATGACATCGCCCTGGCGCTCGTTGTTCTCCGCCATCTTCCAGCCGCGGGCGGCGAAACGCGCGCGCAAATCTTCCACAATTCGAGCGTGGCGCTTCAGCGGTCGACCCAACGTTTCCGCCACGCACTCGCGCGTAAGGTCATCCTCAGTTGGGCCGAGGCCTCCCATAAAGATGACAACATCGGCGCGGGAGAGCGCAATGCGCGCTGCGCTTATCAAGTCAGTGCGGCGATCTCCCACAATAGTTTTGAAGCTTACTTCCACGCCCAGCCGGTTCAGTTGCGCCGTGAGGAAGAGTGAGTTCGTGTCCTGGCGGAAGGGAGTCAGCAACTCCGATCCGACGGCGATGATTTCAGCGTTCACGTAAGCAGTTTAAATGAGAGGCAGGCCCTGCACGCCCCATGTGAGATGGAAAACAGCATTGGTGGTGACCAGCACCGCCCCGCCATTCCGCGTGAACGCCAAACCGATCAGGCCATGCCCCGCGATTACGAGGCTGGCGCTCTTTTCCGGGGTGATCTTCACAATACCGCGCTTGCCACCTAATGACGCTGCGACGTAGAGATTGCCTTGGGCATCAAACGCCAGCCCCTGGGGCCGTCCCAGTCCGCGATAGAAGACTGCGACCGTGCCATGAGGATCGACGCTGTAGACGGCGTCAAAGCTTGAGGTTGTTGGACCGGTGACGTAGAGAGTGCCGTCAGGCGCGAAGGCTAGGTGATAGGCCGCGATGCTTGGTTCCAGAGTGGCAAACACAAATATTTGCCGGTCCGGCGCGATGCGCCAGATTGTCCCACTACGATCACCAACATATAAATTGCCAGCTTTATCAAAGGCGATGCCCGTGGCAACGCCCATGCCCTCAGCGTAGGTGCTAAGCGTGCCATTCGGCGCCACCCGATACACGGTGCCGTCATAGCGAGAGGAAACATAAAGGTGTCCCTGCGGATCAAAGGCCATTCCGGTGGCGTTCATCAGCTCAGGCAGAAATGGCTTGACGTTGTAATCAGGGTCAATCTTATAAATGGCGACGGGTACCTTCTGTCCGCGTCCACCGGAGTAGGTGACGTAAATGTTGCCGTCGGGGTCAATAGCGGGATTGGCCACAGGGTGCAGGCTCTCGGCTATGGGCTGGGCAATCTTAAGTTCACGGCCGTTACTCACATATCCATTGTTTTGAACGGTGACCAGACCAGATTGAGCGCCAAAAGGCACGCGTGCGATTACAAAATCTTCAGAACTCACCACGATGGGGCCGCGCATGCCGCTGAACATGACTTCGGGACGCGCCAGTTGCGGAGGCTTCAGCGCGCGTCCCAGAATGCGTACCTCGCCTCCGGGAAGTGAAGCGGGCGGGTCGATGGCTTCAATATAAGGATTGCCATCTACATTCTTCTTGCCCAGCAAGCTTTCGGTAATTCCCATGGAGGTGTGGCCCTAAAGCGCTATAAAGTGCAGCCATATCTGAAGCAAGGCAAGCGCGTAAAGCCCTGCACCAACGTCATCCATCATGATCCCAGTTCCTCCGGGCAGCGATTCCAGGCGGCGTAGAGGGAACGGCTTCACTATGTCAAAGCTACGAAAGAGTATAAAACTCGCCAGCATGTATTTCCAATTCACCGGAACGGCAATCAACGCGATCATCTGGCCGGCGACTTCATCAATCACGACGAATCCGGGGTCTTCTACACCGCTCTCTCGCGCCACTACAGTGGAGGGAGGAATGCCGATCAGGGTCACAAGGGCGGAAACCGTGATGGCTGCGGGAACTAGCCAGGCTGAGGGAAGCCAATTGCTGGCAGCCCACCACAGTCCAATCGTGACCGCAGAAGCCCATGTTCCGGAACCGGGCTGAAGGTGTCCGATGCCAAAAAACGTGGCGATCAGCCAGGAAAGGCGGGATTGGGGGACGGGGGTTGACAATGCAATTCTTCCAGACGAGCAATCCTAGCTTACATTCATTTCGTCGCGGGTGAAGCGACGGCCTGCTTTGACATGGCGAAGGCGTCTCATCAAAGCTTCCGCTTCCTTCGCGCTTCCAGATAGGCGGGTAACTGAGTTAACCACTCACGAAATGCGGTGTTGAGGGTCTTGCGCTGAATTCTTGCCACAAGTTTAGCCCGCGAAATAACCTCTTCATCGGCGCTGAAAGTAATCTTCTTCATACTTAATTGCGATAGTAGACTCTGTCTTTAATCAAAGCGCCACTCATTTCAAGTCATCAGAGAACGGCCTGTGGGCGGGCGCTATTGCTCCGACGGATCGCCGTCGGGATCGGATTTGCGCCTTGATTGCTGCTCGGCAATGCTTTCGAGTTCCTCGGGATCGTTGATCTTTGTGGAGATCACGTAGCCGCCGCTGGCCCACTTGCCCAGGTCGATGGTGCGGCAGCGGTCACTGCAGAAGGGGAAGTCTTCCTGCGTCCTCAGCACGAGCGTGCGGCAGATAGGACAGCGAAGCGAAAGTAGTTTTTTCTTCGGCATACGCTATTAGATGTCGGGCATTTAGCCAACGATGCGCGCCACCAAATCGTAGTCATGAGCTTCAGTGATTTCGCAGCGATAGAAAGTGCCCGGCACAAGTTCCTCGTGGTCGCCAAAATCGTTGATAAATAATTTACCGTCAATTTCCGGAGCATGCATTTCTGTCCGGCCCTCCCACAACAGGTCGGTTTCTTCTGACGAGCCGAGCGCCAGAACGTCATACTGCCGGCCGATCGAGTTTGCGCTTGTTCTTTTTGCTGATCTGGCGCTGGATCTGCATCAGTTTCTTGCGGCGGCGTTCGATTTCACGCAGCGGAACTTTGTCGGCGAGGTGATAAGCTGCGGAGCCGTCCTCATCGGAGTAGCTGAAGACGCCCAACCAGTCGAACTGCGCGGATTTGACGAACTCGCACAGCTCTGCGAAGTCGGCTTCCGTCTCGCCGGGAAAGCCGACAATGAATGAAGTCCGCAGCGTGAGATCGGGAATAGTACGGCGCATCTTCTCCACCGACTTCAAGAAATATCTCCGCGCCAGCGCCGCGCTTCATGCGCTTGAGCACTGAAGACGAAGCGTGCTGCAAGGGGACATCGACGTAAGAGCAAATCTTTTCGTGGCGCGCGATGGTTTCCAGCAGCTTGCCGGTGATCTTGTTGGGATAGGCGTAAAGGAAGCGCACCCAGCGCAGGTCTTCAATCTGCGCCAGCCGTTCCAGCAAGAGGGCAAGGCCGTCTTTCAGACCAAGGTCTTCACCGTAACAAGTTGTGTCCTGACCGATAAGCGTAATCTCGCGCACGCCGCCGGCGGCAAGCCGCTCCGCTTCAGCAATGACCGACTCAAAATGGCGCGAGCGGAACTTGCCGCGCAACTGCGGAATAATACAGAAGCCACAAGGATGGTCGCAGCCTTCGGCAATCTTGATGTAAGCCGACGCTTTCGGCGTGGCCAGCACGCGCGGCGTGTTTTCGTCGTAAAGATAGTTGGGCAGGTCGGCGATCGCGCCATCCCATTCCGCGCGGGAGAAGCGTCCGCTCTGCTCGCGGGCCAGTCCTTCGGCGCGCGCCGGCATGCCGGACTTCAGCGCCTGGCTGTTTGACCCGTGATTCAGGATGACAAACGGCGAACCATCGGCGGGAGCACGGCCAGCATCGATTCCGGCGGCGGCAAGAATGGCATCGAGCTCGCCAGTACCGACCACGGCGTCAACTTCGGGAATATTCTTCTGAATTTCCGTGCGATAGCGTTCCACCAGGCAGCCGGCCACAATCAACTTCTGCGCCTTGCCGGTGATCTTATGCTGCGCCATTTCCAGGATGGTATTGACCGATTCTTGCTTGGCCGAGTCAATGAAGGAGCAGGTGTTTACCACGATCACATCGGCATCTTCCGCATGGGCGGTAATCTGCGCTCCCCCGGTTTGCAGCATACCCATCATGACCTCGCTATCGACGAGGTTCTTGGGGCAGCCGAGGCTCACAAAGCCGACTTTTAGAGTGCTTTGTCGAGGCGCAGAATCCGGCTGCGGCGGCGCTATTGTGAGGTTCTCTACGGGCATGCTGTCTCTCTATTGTAGCATCGAAAAACCAGTGTTTTTGCGGGTTGGGCTGCTAGATACTGATTTTGAAAGAAGCGAATTTGGCCGCGAATGCACGCGAAAAGCGCGAATTATTTTGATTCGCGTTCATCTGTTTCAACTGGTGGTATCAAATGCGTGAGCCTGAAAGCTATTGCTGCTAAATGGATCTCTCGCTGCGCTCGAGATTTCAGATGTAGCCAGTGTTTTCGCGGCTTCGGCTTGGGCTGAGGACCGTCCGGCGAGTACAATTTTGGTTATCGGGGAATAGAATATGACAAATTACCACAAAGCAAAAACATCGTTGCTAAGGCCGGTTTTGATGACCATCGGGCTGTTGTTCATCATGACCATCGCATGGGCTCAGGGCAAGAAGGGGCCTAACAAAGCAGTAAACATGCAGGATAGCCAGGGGAAAAGCGTTGGCACGGCCACGCTTTCACCGGCGGCAAAAGGCGTTACTATCAAACTGAATCTGCATGATCTTCCGCCAGGCGAGCATGCCATCCATGTGCACCAGACAGCGAAGTGCGAAGGCCCGGACTTCAAATCGGCCGGACCGCATTTCAATCCTGACGGGAAAAAACATGGCTTGGAAAATCCTGAAGGTCCTCATGCCGGTGACGCACCTAACTTCCAGGTTGATGCCAACGGCAAAGCCAAGGGCTTGGTCAACGCACCCAATAGCACGCTGGGCGATGATCCACATTCCGTTTTTACCGGCGGAGGCACCGCGCTGGTGATTCATGCCAAAGCTGACGATCAGAAAACTGATCCTTCCGGAAATTCGGGTGACAGAATTGCCTGCGGAGTGATCACGAAATAATTCTGAAATCCCGATCGCCGCGAAACGGAAGAGGAGCTCAGAGCGAAGGGCGGCCGTCAGATTGGCGGCCCGTGCTCTTCGTCACAATAGGGCTCCCTCGGGATTCTAAAAATATCATTGGCTCATGACGACCTTGCCATCTGGTGTTTGCTCGACCATCGGGGCGTACATTCCCAGCAATTGCCGACGCCACCATGTACCTTCCTTGTGTTTGGTGGCGCGGTCAGTGAACCAGTACTGCCAGATCACTGCGCGCACTTGTTTTGGCGGCGCGTTTGCAAAAGGATTGCCCGCGAAGAGGGCCAGCACATCTGGCTCATTGCGCAACAAACGCGCTTCAGTCTGTACGACCCAGGGATAGTTGCGCCAGTTGCCGAGCGAGGCAAACCACAGGTTCCACTCGAAGCGCGGCTGGTAAGGCGCGTAGATGCCCGGCGCCTTATGCACATCCTGAGGCTTGTAGCGGAAGGGATAGGCGATCCAGTTTTGCCCGTCCGAAGATCCCTGGAATTCGATCTCGTAGCGCTCGTGGGTCATGTTTGCGAACAAGCCGTACTCGTTGGCAATGCGAAAAGGCTCCAATGCGCGGGCCGGGCCCAGAGGAAGCCCCGGCGCATGCGGAATCATGGCGAGGAGCAAAGCAGTCGTCGCGTAGAGTACCCAGCCGAGATAGATCGCAGCAACGCTGCGCCAGACCGGTCGCAGCCATGCGGTAGAGCGCGACGGCGAGGCTTGCGCGTCTGATGACTCCGTTGCAATCCGCCTACCCCAATTCTTCCAGCGCTGCGGCAACACGGAGCGGACAAAGCCGTCGTCAAGCAAGAGAAAGCCCAACACGAGGACAAGATAATTGAGAAATGTGTAGTTCGCGGTAAGGATGATTCCTATCTGGAACGGGGTTAGGATCAGGAAGCAGATGATCCTCAAACGTCGGGGAAGAAAGAGCATCCAGACCAGCCCGAGTTCTGCAGCCAGAGTCATGAAGGCGGTGGCTGCGTGGAACCAGTGCGGAAGCTGTTGCACATACCAGCCAACCCATGTGGGCAGTGGGCCATTCTGGTAGTAGTCATCCATGGCGGTAAGGTGCCGCCAGGAGTAGTCACCACTGGTGAGTTTCACAATGCCGGATTCGAAGTAGATGCGGAACCATTCCCAGCGAAGAAGAAACAAGCTGAGACGCGAAGGAGCATGCGCGGCGCCCATGCCGGGTCGGAAACCGGGCGGCGCAAAGAAGATAGAGATGAAACCGGCTTCCAGGAGCATGCCATCGGACTGATAGCCGGAAAAATCCTGTGCTGCCGCAACAAAAGAAAGAAAACAAATAAAGCATACCGCCAATGACCCGCGTGGACAAATGTTGAAGATCACGGCGACGGACGCGATCAACCCGAGCCACGTGATCAACATCAAGGCGTGATTGCCGGCGCCGAACCAGAGCAGAGTGGGAGCAAACCAGAAACGCTGGACGCCCGGATAGTAATTTGCCACGTCACTCAGGTAGTTGACGGCGGGCAGGATGCCATGCGGCCCGATGAGCCCTTTAATCTGAAAGATGAGCGAGTAAAACGCAGAAAAATAGATAACGCCCAAAGCGCGAAGGAAGATCCAGCGCGGCAGCAGATGAGTGCGCGGTGTTTCGGCCGGGGCTTCCGGCCCCAGCAGCCATTCGGCAGCTTGTACGATGCTGGGCATGTGTCTTCCCCGGGGATTATACGTTTTAAGATGCGGACGAAATCACACACGTAAAGCGGGGGAATGAAATCCCGGAAACCCGGCGAGAGGAAAATACTATTTTTTTGCGGCGATCTCTTCGTAAAGCTGGGGCAGCAGCTGAGCGTCTTCCACCGATGCATTGAAGCGGGCGCGCTCATAGTGTTCTGTGAAAAGTTCAACTTCCTGGCGCATTCGTGGATCAGGAATGGAAGAGGCGAATTCTTCCGCCGTTTGCGATTGTTCTTTGCGGACACCGCGCCGGGCCATCATTTTGAGCATGCGCTGGTACCAGAAGCTGGCGGAGGTGCGCGGGGCGCGCTGCGGATGCCTGAGGGCGCGCGTGCGCTGAACCGTACGCCAGGTCATCGGCACAAAAGGCAGAGCGAGAAGAAATCCGAGGAGCACGCAACAGAGCGCCATCTGCCGGGGTGAAAGACTTTCCAGCCGCCTTTGCCAACGCCCGATAAGTTCTACGACGCGAAAATACTCGCGCTCCGCCCAGGACCGAAAATTGGTTTGAACGTTCCCCGTGGTTGTGCTCAGGTCTGAGCGCAATTTCATCTGATGGCTGAAATCGTAATTGACGATCCATTCGCGCCAGATTTGCCGGGCCGCGTCCAGATAAAGGCCCATACGTGACCAGCCCGTTTGCTGCTCGTCGGCGTTGCCGGCCGGTGTGGGATCGAAGGATGCCCAGCCGTACTCCGGGAAATAAACCTCGACCCATGAGTGGGCGTCTTTCTCGCGGACGATGTAACTGCTGCTGAGGTCGTTGTATTCGCCACCGCGAAAGCCGTTCACAATGCGGGCCGGTATCCCCAGCGTGCGCAGCATCATGGTCATGGCAGTAGCAAAATATTCGCAGTGGCCTTTCTTCCGTTCAAAAAGGAAATTGGCCAGCGGATCAGGTTCGCGTAATCCCGGCAATTGCAGGGTGTAACCGTAATTGCTTTGCAGGTAGCGCTCTATATCCCTGGCTCGAATGTAGTTCGAGGTTGAGGAGGAGGTCACCTGACGGGCCAGTTGCGCCACCCGCGGATCAAGAGTTGGAACCTGTAAATAAAGATTGGCGATGTGCGCGGGGTAGTCTGTGGAACTGGAATTGAGGATAAAAGGTTCAGGATCGCGCGTATCGGCCTCTGCGGAGTAGATGCCAACGGTCTGAGCGCCCTCCGCATCGCCCGACCCAGAGCCGTTATCGGCGGGACGAGCATTGAAGATGGAACCGTCCGACTTGATCTCCAGGATACGGTAATCGCCATTAATTTTGAGAGGAACAGGAGCCAGAAAAAACAGATTCAATCCCACGGGTTCCATGACTACGCGGTAGGAGAGCGTTTGTAACTGGGGCGCGGAGTGGGCTTCAGAATAGAAAGAAAAATTGCTGATGCGGGTGAGGTCCAGCGGAGAATTGTTGAGGCCATGCAGCGACGCCACTTCAAGCGGGTTCCACCAATGCCGGCCGTCGAAGTTTGCCAAAGTAATGCCACGCCAATGCGGGTTACTTGGCAGTTTTCCATATTGCACCTGTACGTGCATCACCACGTTGCTGGATTGCTGGATCTGACCGATGCCTCCCAGGTTTACTTCCGGACTGAAACCAGCCACCAGGGAGCTTTGTACGCCAAGGTTGCGAAGATATCCGCTGGTGCTCACGCGCGGTAAGAGGAAGAAAAGGAGCGCGGCGCCGGCCAGGGTAAGCAATCCCAGAACGGCGGAAATACCTGCAAGAGACGAATAAAACTCTGTGTCGTGATGTGTCGGCACGCCGGCCGCCAGCGTCTCCTTCTCTGAACGGCGCATCTCCATGCTGACGAAGGTGGCGATCGCGACCAGAATAAACAGCGAGAACGTGAGCAGAAACAGCGTATCCACGGTTAGAACGGCGGCTGCAAGCAACATCAGGAAGGAGAGCACGGCCAGGTACATCAGATCGCGGTCGCGACGCACAGAAAAGATCTTGATGATCATGCTGAAGAGCACCATGTGTACGGTGGCGTTAATGAAGCTCTCAGAAAAATAAAAATAGTCCGCGGCATAAAACGCGAAGTAGATCAGTGTGAGTAAAGTCGTCCAGCGTTCTGAAATGGCAAAGTTCTTCCGCATCAGCAAAAGATAGCCGCGCAGCAGCAGCGCGGGCAGCACCAGGGCGAGGGAAGGCACATCAAGCTTGTTGGTGCCCATGAGCGCGGCAAATCCGACGACTACAAGAATGTAAAGCGACCACTGAAAGAAACGCTCCGCGCTGCCCGAACCGGGAACGGCATTGTTTGCTGGGAGGTTGAGACTGCGCGTGGACACTCCCTTTATTGTCCCTGAATTCGGGCGCGGAGCAAAGAGCAATCCGAGCGTTGATGACCCAACGTAACCGGGTGAAGACCGCAAGGAAATAAAGATGTTAGAATTGAAAACGCCGGGTCCCGCGCGACGCAATCCCGCCAATCCCGCCAGGTCCGGAAGGAAGCAACGGTAACGGGCTAGTGCGTGTGCAGCGGGGTGCCCGGTAGGTTTGCTTCAATGAATCTGAAAAAACTGCTTTGGGTATTTACTGCAACCGTTCTGATTGTGATTCTATGCAAGGCTTTCCTGCCCGAATGGATTGTTTCTGGGTTTCACATAGGCTAATAGCCGCTTGCGGCAAGCAACAACACAACCCCTGAACTGCTACCGCTCGTTTCTAAAACCGCTTACAATATTAGGTTTTACACACACCAACCCGGAGAACTTTTTTGGCCAACCTGGTACGCGCGAAAATATCAGCCCTCGGAACTTACGTCCCCCCGCGTCTTTTGACCAATGCCGACCTGGAAAAAATGGTCGAGACTTCCAATGACTGGATCATCGAGCGGACCGGGATCCGCCAGCGGCATATTGTAGACAAAGGGATGGCCACGTCTGACATGGCAATTGAAGCGGCGAAAGGCGCGTTGCAGGAGCGTGGCATTCCGGCCAGCGAAGTAGAAGCCATTTTTCTGGGTACAGTGACGCCCGACATGCTCTTCCCGGCGACGGCGTGCATTGTCCAGGACAAGATTGGAGCAAAGGGCGCCTGGGGCTATGACATCTCGGCTGCCTGCTCTGGTTTTGTGTACGCTTTGCAAACGGCGGTGAAGTTTGTGGAGTCCGGTGCGCACAAGCGGGTGCTGGCGATTGGCGCTGATGCAATGACTTCCATCATTAATTACGAGGACCGCGCGACCTGCATCATCTTTGGCGACGGGGCAGGCGCTGTTTTGGTGGAGCCGGCTACCGACGACAATTACATTATCGATTTCGTTCATGAAGTGGATGGTTCCGGCGCGTGCTCGCTATTTATGCCCGGAGGCGGCAGCCGCAATCCTGCGACGCATGAGACCGTCGACAAGAAGATGCATTACGTCCATCAGGACGGCCAGGCGGTGTTTAAGTACGCTGTTCGCAAAATGGCGGAAGCCTCTGAGACGGTGCTGACGCGCAATGGATTCAAAGGCAGTGACGTGGCGTTGTTCGTTCCTCACCAGGCAAACCGGCGCATCATTATGTCCGCTGCCGACCGGCTGGGATTGAAGGAAGACCGCATCATCATCAACATTGACGAGTTCGGGAACACCACCGCCGGGACCATTCCACTGGCGCTGGAAAGCGCACGCCAGCAAGGACGTCTGAAGAAAGGCGACCTGGTGTTGATCGCGGCTGTCGGCGCGGGATTTACTGTGGGAGCTACGCTGCTGCGGTGGGCGTGCTGATGGTCTTGTGTTATCCCTCGCTACGCTCGGGATTGCAGAAAATCTATTTCTTTCCCGTAATATCATCACGCCGCTTCGCCGACTCTTTGGGATATTGAGGTTCGGTCATGCTTACCGGATCCAGAATCTCCGCAATTTCCTGCTCACTCAAAAGCTTCTTGTCACGCGCAATGTCGATGATCGAGCGGCCGGTAGCGACTGATTCCTTCACAATCTCCGCTGCCTTGGCATAGCCGATGTAGGGATTCAAGGCCGTCGCAAGCGAAACCGTGCTCTGCGCGTAGAAGGCGTTACGTTTTTCGTTGGCGGTGAGACCCTTCACGCATTTTTCCGTGAACACGCGCAGCATGTTGGTCAGGATGGAAATGGACTGAAGGACGTTGTAAGCCATGGTCGGCATCATCACGTTCAACTCAAGCTGGCCGCCCTGCACGGCCATTGCTACCGCCGTATCATTGCCGACCACCTGGAATGAAACCATCGCTGCCAGCTCAGGCATCACCGGATTAATTTTGCCCGGCATGATAGAAGACCCTGGCTGAAGTCCGGGAAGATTTATTTCGGCAAAGCCGGTGTTTGGTCCAGAGGAAATCAGCCGCAAGTCATTGGAGATGCGAATCACTTCCAGAGCCAGGTTGCGCAATGAGGATGAAACCTGGGCCATGCACGCATTGGATTGCATGGCCCAGCGCATGTCGGCAGCGGGCGTAAGTTTCTGGCCGGAGATTTTTGCCAGATTGGCAACTGCTTTGGCGCGATAGTCAGGGTGGGTATTAATGCCGGTGCCCACAGCGGAGCCGCCGAGTCCAAGCTCACGTAACGAGTCGCCAGCATGCCGAATATCGTCAATGGCCTTGCGGATGGCCACGCCATAAGCATCAAACTCCTGGCCCAGGCGGATCGGAACTGCGTCCTGCATGTGCGTGCGGCCCGACTTCATGATGTCGTGAAATTCTTTTCCTTTGGCCTCAAACGCCGCGGCCAGGTTCTCCAGTACTGGGTAAAGCTTTTCCAGCTCCAGCAAAGTCGCCACGCGCATAGCGGTGGGGAAGACGTCATTTGTGGACTGCCCGTAGTTCACGTGGTCGTTAGGATGGATCGTGTAGTCACCCAGCTTGCCGCCCATCAGTTCCGTAGCGCGGTTGGCGATGACCTCATTCGAATTCATGTGGAAGCTCACGCCAGCGCCGGCCTGAAATACATCGACCACAAACGAGGGGTCCCATTTGCCGGCGACAACTTCTTTGGCGGCTTGCATGATCGCGTCGGCGCGCTTGTCATCGACCAAGGCAAGATCTTTGTTAGCCTGGGCGGCGGCATACTTCACCATGCCGATAGCGCGAATCAGTGTGGGATTGGCGCGCATGCCGGAGATGGGATAGTTTTCCACGGCGCGCGCGGTCTGCACACCGTAATAAACGTCAGCGGGAATTTCTTTGATGCCGATGGAATCTTTTTCCTGGCGAAATTGCTGGGCCATACTGTCCCTCTTTTATGAGTGCGGAATACGTATGCGTTCGCGAAGCGACGCAAAACTAGTGATTATAACGTGGCGCGCGGACGTTCTGAAATGCATGAAGCGTCCCAATTTGCCTCGCATCGCCATTGTATGATTGATGAACGATCATGTTTGAAGGCATCCGATCTTTCCTGAGCCCAAGCCCGAAGCGTTCTGAGGCCGACGAGAAGCTCGACGAAGCGCTGGCTAACGCCGTGTCGCTCGACCACTATTTCTTTTTCTCTGACCAAGCCGAAGCCGACCGAGCTGTCCATCGCCTGCAAGAGCGGGGCTGGACGATCGAATCGGTCAGCCTTAACGCCGAAATAGAGAAAGTACAGCTGCAAGCGCGGCAGCCTGGGCCAATCGAAAATCTGAACGCATTGCAAACGGAGCTTGATCTCTTTGCCGACGAACTGAACGGCGAATACGACGGCTGGCAGGTTCCAGGCGTAACCGAAAACATCTAGGACCAAATTCTTCGCGCCTGCTTTCTTAACTCCTGCCGGCTACAAGCAGTTGGCTTTACAATCTCCACCATGGCAAATAAGAAAGACGCGACGAACACGAGCGTAAACAAAAAAGACTGGAAAACCAAAGATTGGAAAACCAGGCTCATTCATTCAGACGCCACCGTGCCGGAGGGCTTTCGCGCGCTCGCAACGCCGGTGTATCGCGGATCCACGGTCATTTTTGCGGAGGCGGCCGCGGCCAGCGATCGCTGGAACCAGCTCGAAGTCGGCTATACCTACGGGCTTTACGGCACGCCCACTACGCTGGATCTTGCAGCGCGCGTCTGCGAACTGGAAAAAGGTTTTCGCACGTTTATCACTCCCGGAGGACAGGCGGCGATTTCTCTGATCCATCTGGCGCTGCTCAAGACTGGCGACCACGTGCTGCTGCCGGAAAGCATCTATGGACCGAATCGAATGTTTTCCAACGGCGTGCTGCGGCGCTTTGGCGTTGAGGTAAGTTACTATCCGCCGGGCGCTGGCGCTGCTATCGGTTCTGAGTTCAAGCCGAATACGCGGATGGTGTGGTGTGAAAGCCCCGGGTCCATCACCATGGAGGTGCAGGATCTTCCCGCCATCGCGCAAGCCGCGCATGAGCACAGCGCGCTGGTTGTGCTGGACAATACCTGGGCCGCCGGCATTTACCTGGACGCGTTTGCCCTGGGCATGGACGTGACGATGCAGGCACTAACCAAATATGTTGGCGGACACAGCGACCTGCTGCTGGGTTCGGTTACGGTGCGCGACGAAATAATATATGAGCGCCTGGGTGAGACCCACCAGGTACTGGGATGCGCCGCGTCACCCGACGATTGCAGCCTGGCGCTGCGCGGCATGAAGACCATGGCCGTGCGGCTCAAGGCCGTTGAGCAAACGGCTCTTGCATTGGCGCAATGGCTCAGTGAGCGCCCGGAAATTGAAATCGTTTTGCATCCTGCGTTGCCTTCTTGTCCTGGACATGACCTGTGGAAGCGCGATTTCACCGGCTCTACCGGATTGTTTTCCATCGTGTTCAGGCCGCAGTACAGCAAAGAGCAAGTGCTGGCTTTCATTGACGCGCTGCGGCTATTCAAGATCGGCTATAGCTGGGGCGGCGTTACCAGCCTGGCCATGACCTATGATCTCCAGTCGCCCAAGCGTCCCGCCTATGGTAGCCGGCTGGTCCGGCTGTACACGGGGCTGGAGTCAATTGAAGATTTGATCGCGGACGTGGAGCAGGCGCTGGCCGCCATCGGATGAGGGATTGAATTTGGAGGCGCGGGTCGGAATCGAACCGACGCATAAAGGTTTTGCAGACCTCTCCCTTACCACTTGGGTACCGCGCCCTTGAACTGAGTGCCCGCCTGTGCTGGCCCTGAGAGCATAAACCCTCTCCGGTGCGTGGGGCAACCGCGAGAAAAATTATGGAGCGGGAGACGGGAGTTGAACCCGCGACTTCGACCTTGGCAAGGTCGCACTCTACCACTGAGTTACTCCCGCTCAGAGGATTTGCCTATTATAACGTTATGAAAATGCACGGTCAATTGTGGATCGGGAGATCGGTCATCGAGAGATCCGGTAATCTGGTGATCTTCTGGTCGGGAAAGTGAAAGGCCTAAGTAGCCGGAGAATTGACGAGGGCCGCCCCAAGAAACCTGTTCGGACGCGAACTGAATGATTATGCCGATCACTCGATCACGGCGATCACCCCGATGCCCCGACCTCCTAATGCCTACTCACCCACTGCGGATCCTGTTCCGCCGAAACGATGGAGCCATCGCGCATATGAATGATCCGGTCACCGACTTCAGCAGCCTCAGGGTTATGCGTGATCATCAGCACGGTCTGGCCGAATTGCCTGTTGGCGTCACGAAGCATCTTCAACACGATTTCAGAGTTTTTCGAATCCAGGTTGCCGGTGGGTTCGTCGGCCAGGATCAGAGCCGGTCCGTTGACGACGGCACGGGCCAGCGCCACACGCTGTTGTTCTCCGCCGGAAAGCTCTGATGGCCGGTGATCGAGTCGCCCGGCAATGCCCAGCATCTGCGTGACCTGGTCGAACAGCTTCTTGTCGAGGCCGTTTTTCCCGGCGATCTCGCGCGCAATTTCAATGTTTCCCTTGGCGGTGAGCGTAGGCAGAAGATTGAATTTCTGGAAGACAAAACCGATCTTCTGTTTTCGCATTTCCGTGCGTTGCGCGTCAGAAAGCTGGGCAAAATCCGCGCCATCAATGGTCACGCGACCGGACGTAGCCCGCGTCAGGCCGCCAAGAATATAGAAGAGGGTTGATTTGCCGCTGCCAGAAGGCCCAACGATGCTGACAAATTCGCCCTTCTCCACACTGAAGCTCACGCCGCGGAGAGCGGGCACATCGACCTTGCCGATGCGGTAAACCTTGGTAACGTTTTCAGCCTGGATGATGGGAGCCACTCATTCGATATTATCAGACTGCCGACGGAGAGAAAGCGGTCAGACAGCGGCAAAGCGCGACATTCTATTCTGTCGCTGCGCTCCAAACCGCTGGTGAGTCGATCATCGGATCCATTTTTCCCGCTCCCGACGCGACCGACTCGGCGTGCTCGGGCCTCGCCAGTTAATTCCACATAAGATTGTCGCTGACGCTAACTTGCCGCCTGCATCCTGACAGGCTCAGGCGCGGGTCCGCGCTTCGGTCCGCGCTTCTTCACCAGCATGAGCCTGATTCGCTCCAGTAATTCAATCGGTGCGTACATTCCTTTGGGCAAAAAGAGATCGGCTCGCGTGTCTTTCTCGTAAAACCGTGTCTTGCCGGAAAAAAGAATGGCAGGAGTGGCGGAGGAAAGCTCTTTGATCCTGTTCACCAGTTCCGCGCCGTCCAGGCCGGGCATTTGCAGGTCACTCAAGACCAGGTCAACGCCGCCTTGCCTGAAGGCGTCCAGCGCCTGCTGACCATTGCTGCAAGCGAGCACGCGGTAACCGCGAGTTTCCAGCATCACTTTTCGTATGGAAAGCGCCTGCTCATTGTCGTCCACGCACAGAATCGTTCTTTTCGGTCGCATCTTTCCCCCTGGAAGCTTTTTTCCGTGCTGGCCTGGCGTCAACGGAATTTTTTACGGCTGGGTGTTTGTTACTTTGGTTCAGGAACTTTACGGCATCCGAAGCGCGGAAGCAAGTAACCGAAACGCCAACAAGTGGAAAACTCTGTGGAGAACTTTCTTTAGATTTCAAACGCGACTGCAAAGCGCGGAAAACGAACCGCTTGCTGCGGCGATCTTCGATAAAAATAAATTCTGCTCTACAAAATAAATTCTCCGCCCACGACTTCTACCACGTGACCGCCCACGCGCACGTTGACAATCCTGTCACCATTGCGCCCGGCGCTGAAAAATATCCTGCTGCGCCGCTTCATCTCAACGCCTTGTTCCATCAGCACCTGCTGGTCAGCCGGGACCACGCCATATTGCACCGCCCACGCGGCACATGGGCCGGCCGCCGAGCCGGTGGCGGGGTCTTCACCGTTGTAAAAGAACATGCGCGATTGCAGCTTTGCATCAGGATTGAGAGTCTCTCGCGAAACGAAGTACAAAAACTTTGCGTCAGTCTTTTCCAGGTATGCTTTCAGGCTGGCCCATGCCGGGGAAAGATTTTGCAGGACTGCGAGAGATTTCAGCGGAACCATGGCGAATGGATTGCCAGTGCTGACTGTCTGTATCGGTAGATCGTCGGCAATATCATCGATGGCTAACCCGGCGGCGCGGGCAACGTCTTCGCGCGAATGCTTCTGCTTAAATTCAGGATCGCGCTGTGCCATTATTCCGAAGGGCAGGCCGTCGCGCGTGGAGAAGCGTACGGGAATGCGTCCGATGTTCAGGTCCAGCGCAACTTCTTCAGCGCCGCTGTCGCCCCTCAAGACCATGGCCGTGCCCAGCGTGGGATGTCCGGCAAAGGGCAGTTCTTCCGTGGTGGTGAAGATGCGCACGCGCACGCCGCGTTCGCGCTCGGTGGCGGCATCGCGCGGCAGGATGAACGTGGTTTCAGACAGGTTGGTCTCTTTCGCGATCGCCTGCATCTCAGCATCGCTGAGGGAGCGCCCATCGGCGAACACGGCGAGCTGGTTCCCTTCCAGCGGAACTGAGGTAAAAACATCCACCTGCACAAACGGCAAACGGCGTTTCTGGTTTGACATGGTTTTCTCCGCACCCTTATGCTTCGAGTTCAATGAAAGCTTTCCGCAAACTGCTGGCGCGAACTCCATTTTACGGTGTTTATAAATCGCTGGGCCATTATCCCGACTACTGGTACTGGAAGCTGCGCGGCGAGCCGATTCGTTCTCCGCACCTGCTCAAGCAGCGCACCGTCCGCGAATACGCCAGCCGTTACGATCTGCGCGTGCTGGTGGAAACAGGAACTTACTACGGCGAGATGGTGGCAGCCATGAAAAACCGCTTTGCGGAAATCCATTCCGTGGAGTTTGATTCTGCGCTGGCGCAACGCGCCGCAAAAAAGTTTTTAAGTTCGCGGCACGTGCATATTCATGAAGGCGACAGCCAGACAGTCGTGCCAGAGTTGCTGAAATCACTGAAGCAGCCTGCGCTCTTCTGGCTTGATGCCGGCTACTACGGCTGGGCCGGCCTCCAGGGTGACAAACAGCGCCTGACCAGCGAACTTGAATCCATTCTGAAAGATAAACGATATCAGCACGTGATCCTGATGGACGATGCACGCGGCCTTAATGGCCAGAACGGGTCGCCGACGGTTCCACAGCTCAGGCAGCGCATCGAAGCCGAGTTCCCAGGCCGGAGCGTGGAAGTGAAGTATGACATTCTGCGAATTACTCCGGCATAGCCAGTTCACCGCAAAGGCTGCAACGAACGCGAAGGAGCACGGGAACCGATCTCGAACTCTCGCGGAGCATGATTTTGCGGCAGCGCGAAGACATAAGGGGATTATTCTTGGGCGAATTGGCAGACCCGCTCTTAATGGGTTCTGAACAAGCCAAAACTAGACTTTTGCATGCGATGGTCGTGAGATCAAATTTCAATAATCTAAAACTATTCCGCTCAAGTAAAAAAAAACGCAGCTATCTTTACCAATCTTCGTTCTTCTTAAGTAGGACTAGGTATAGAATCCGCGTCGCGGGGGATAAACATGCGCAAAAGTTCATTTTTAGGCAGCATTGGCATATTGCCATTTTTGTTTTTACTAGTCGGATGTGGCGGCTCAAGCCAGACCCAGCCTCAGCCCCCACTTCCACCGCAGTTCACCATTGCGAGTCTAAATGGAGCCTACGCCTTTACAGTCAACGGCTTCAGTTCAAATGCCTTAGCAGTTGGTGGCGTCCCTACAGCCGGGCTCTATAGCCTCATAGGTACGTTTGTGGCGGATGGTCTTGGCAATGTGTCGCAGGGGCATACCTTCTATACTGTCAATACATTAACAGGCATCGGCCCAGGAAGCTTCGGCAACCAGGGCTTTTCCGGGACTTACAGTGTGAACTCGGACGGGCGAGGCACGGCCAATTTGTCAACCGACATTGTGGGCCCAGTTGTCCTCGATTTTGTGCTCGTTTCGAACCAGCACGGGCAGGTGATTCGTTTTGACAACGATGCCAGTCCAAGTGGCACGCTGGACAAGCTGAATACTTCTCTCGCTGTGGCAGACCTCAGCGGTACCTGGGCGTTCAACATGAGTGGAACCGATACCGCCGGGAAGCACAAAGCATCTGTTGGTGTGTTTACGGTTGATAGCTCGGGATTGATTACCAGTGGAACCATGGACAGCAACGACAATGGTACGATCCAGACCAACGTCGCGATGCAGCTTGGCCCTGCTTCTGAGGTGTTTGTGGTTTCCGGACTCGGTCGCGGAGGCGTTCAGTTTTCGACAGCTATTGATCCGCTACAGATCTACCTTGCTACCATTGTGGATGCCAACCATCTGCGGCTTCAGTCGGGCGAGTTCGACGTACTTACCGGTGACGCCTATCGGGTAACCGGCACAACCATTTCCGGTTCGTTTGCATTTACTATGGCGGGAAAGAGCGCAAACGGCGCGTTCGCCACAGGCGGAATTCTCAATACCGATGGTGCAGGAAATATTCTGAACAGCCTTCGTGACACAAACGATGGTGGTACGGTGACCCTCAACTCCGCTTTGGCCGGCACATACTCGATCACCGGCAATCGTGCGACCATCTCCCTCAACGGCGGCGCCATCAATCTGGTCGGTTATCCCTCCACAGGAGGCATCCAGTTGCTCGAACTCGACAGCACCACCGTAGCAAGCGGGGTCGCTCTTGCTCAAACTGGAAATTTCTCCAGCAGCACCCTGAGCGGAAGTTATGGGGCCACCTTATCCGGGACCGGCAACAATCACGAATTTGGCTTGATCGCTCAACTCAACGCCAATGGCAGCGGCCAATTCAGCGGCGCGCTGAATCTGAACGATGGAGGGTCTTTGGCGCGCGCCGTGAACGTGAGCGGCACATATGCATTCGTACCCAATGGACGCGCTACTGGAGTCCTCAACACAGGTTTCGGCACCCGGGACGTCATCCTTTATGCAGCGGATAGCAGCCAGGCGCTATTCATTGAGACAGATGCCAACCAGATTGGACAAGGTGTTCTTGCCCGGCAAAAATAGGTATCAGGAACGCACGCATGGCTTAACACGCGTGCGTTCTTTTCTTCTACGGCACATCAGCTGCACTCGTTGAGCTCTCGCTAGTCGAGTTTCCCCAGAAGCTCAAAACCGCAGCCTTGCTGTTTGCCCTCAGTTCGTGCCCTGAAACCGATCGCGCCAAGAGTTTTCAGGTCTGGAGTGACTCTTTGGGGCCACGAACATGAGCCCATTTTCCCCGCTTCTCTAACCAGCCTTTGTACGTCTAACCTAAATCAGCTATACCGTTGTGCCACTCAGCAGACATTGTTATAAGCACACAAGTGAGGCCCCCATGTCTTTTCTTCGCGATTTGAAAATTGCGATACGTTCTTTAGCCCGAGCGCGGGCATTATGGTTCACCGTAGCCATCACTCTGGCTCTGGGCATTGGCGCAAACGCGGCCATCTTCAGCGTGATTCGCGGTGTGCTTCTGCGGCCGCTGGCGAATCGCGATGAAGATCGCCTGCTCTACGTGCGCCAGAGCGCCCCGGGAATTGGCGCCGACAATACTACCTTCTCAGTTCCGGAAATAAATGACATTGGCAGCGGGCTGAAGAGCATCAAGGAACTTGGCACTTTTTCCGCCGTCGATTTCACCATTGTCGGTCTGGGCGAGCCGCGCGAGATTCGCGCTGGCGTAGTGGATGGCAATTACTTTGACGTGATGGGCCTGCGCCCGGTGCTTGGACGCCTGCTCAATCCCGGCGACGACGGCCCAAAAGCTGCTGGCGCGGCGGTGCTGACATACCGGTTCTGGGTGAACTCGCTCCATTCTGACCAGGGCGTGATTGGGAAAGTGGTCCGTCTTGGGGGCTTTGAGGGCAGCCGTTCCGCCACGATCGTTGGCGTTTTGGAACCATCAGTCCCGTATCCGGTGGAAACCGAGATGATAGCCAACATCGTCACCAGCCCGCATCACCTCTCGGCGACGATGGTAACCGGCCGCGAGCATCGCATGACCGAGGTGTTTGCGCGGCTTGCTCCCAGCGCAGACCTGGATGCCGCCCGAGCGGAATTGAGTACGGTGCATGCGGCCATGGTGTCCGCACATCCGGATGTTTACAAGCCCGGGGACCATTACAAGATTGAAGTAACGCGTATGCATGACCAGATCAATTCGCGTGCGCGGACCATTTTGTGGGTGCTGTTCGCGGCGTCTGGCCTGCTGTTTGTGATTGCCTGCTCCAACGTCGCCAACCTTATTCTGGCGCGAGCGGTGCGCCGCGAACCGGAGATGGCAATTCGCGCTGCGCTGGGAGCAACCACCAGCGCGTTCAGGCGTTCGCTGTTGGCGGAAGGAATTGTGCTTTGCGGCAGTGGCGCGCTGGCCGGCATTGCCATTGCAGCGCCGATGGTGGCCGTGCTGGGCCGCTATGCTTCGCGGTTTTCAGTGCGCGCTCTCGATCTCACGCTTGATTTCAGCATGATTTGGATTGGAGTTGCGCTCGCGATGGTTGCCGCCGTTTTTCTTGCGTTTGTACCTCGCCTGCCTTCCCCGGATACTTCTGCGGGATTCAGCCTATCAAGCAGTGTGCGTGTGAGCGGAGGAAGCAGCCGGACGGCTTGGCATTTTTGCCGTGACACAGATCACGGCGTCATTCCTGTTGCTGGCCGGAGCGGGCGCGCTGGTGAAAACTCTGCTGGTGCTGGAGAAAACGCAGCCGCCATTTGAAACAGCGCACGTTCTGGCGGTGAATCTGCCGGTGATGGCGGAAGGGAAAACGCCGCAGCAGGTACAGGATTTTTATCGCGAAGTGCAGCGCCGGGTGAGCACGCTGCCCGGAGTGCAACATGTTTCTTCAGGTTTCGGCGTTCCCTGGCGCGATGGCCGGGCCCTGAGTATCAGCTTCACCTTCTCTGTGGAGGGAGCGCGGCGTGAAAACAGCGAGGACCTGCGCGCACGCTTCCGGTCGATATCCCCCGGATTTTTTGAAACCCTGGGCGTGCCGATTATGGAAGGCCGCGACTTCAGGGACACCGACCGTGACGGCGCGGAGCGCGTAGTGATCATCAGCAGGAGCGTGGCCCAGAGGCTATTTCCCGGGCGTGAGGCAGTAGACCGCCATCTGCAATGGACGGACGGCGTGATGAAGTTCATTGGCATCAGCACGGAGCCGCGGCGGATCATCGGCGTGGTGCCCGACGTTGACGATGAAAACATCATCCCGTCGCCGGCCATGACGGTATATCAACCGTCAACTCAGGAAGGCTGGAACGGCCGTCTTTTCGTGCGCGCGCAGAATGATCCATATGCGCTGGTTCCCACCATCACCCGAACAATCCATGACATGGCGGCAGACCAGCCCGTGGAGCGGGCCAGTTCGCTGGAAGATGTGCGCGCGGAAGTGCTAACGCCTGACCGTCTCAACGCAATCGTATTCGGCGGATTCGCCACGCTGGCACTGTTGATTTCTGTGGTGGGAGTGGCGGGCGTGCTCGCCTTTTCCGTAAGCGGGCGCACGCGCGAGTTTGGAATCCGCCAGGCCCTGGGCGCTCAGCCCCGCAGTATTCTTACCAAGGTCCTCAAAGAGGGACTGGTCATTGCGAGTGTAGGCGTGGCCGCGGGTTTTGTGGTTGGTTTTGCTCTCGAACGTACCATCGGCGGGCACTTTGCAGAACTGCAATCGCCGGGCATGTTGCCCTTGATTGCGTCCGCTGCGGTAATCCTTGCTGCCGCAGTGATCGCATCGGCGCTACCTGCTGCTCGGGCTGCCAGAGTCGATCCGTCAGAGGCACTGCGCTCTGAGTGACTCCACCACGGAGCACGGAGATACGGAGAAAAACCGAGAGCAGGACAATAAGGAAAAGCAGAACCAAGCATTTTCGGAAGATAGCGAAAAACTTCAGTTCAAGACCACGAAAAAGCAAAAGTCGCATTCGCGCAGAGGATTTCTTTGCTTTTCTCGGTGTCTCCGTGACGCCGCGGTGGAATCAAGCGCTTCCTGTAGACTATCGAGACGCGGAAGCGCATGGGGTCCGGTGACCCTTCCGGTCTTCAAAACCGGCGAGAGTTAGCTTTGCTGGCTCTGGTGAGTTCGACTCTCACACGCTTCCGCCAGTATTCAATAACATAGCGCCGTTGCAAGCCGTTCGACCTCCGTTTGCATCCATTAAGCCTGTGTGACTTGTAAGCTAAGCCTGTGCGGCTCGCGAGAACACCAGATTTGGAGTGCAACTATGGCGAAAGCTAAAAGTGAAATGCCTGCCGTGCTTTTTGACCTGGACGGAACGTTGATTGACAGCGTTTACGAGCACGTTCAGGCGTGGTGGAACACGTTAATGAAGACAGGAATTGTGGCGCCGAAATGGATGATTCATCGCCGCGTCGGGATGAGCGGAAAATCATTTATTACCGAATTAATGCGTGAGTTCGCTCCAAAGAAAAAGATAAACATCGATGAGTTGGAAAAGGAACACGATGCCAGAATCAGGGAAGTTGTTTCTGAAATCCAGCCATTGCAGGGAGCCGATGACTTACTCAAACATCTTCACCGCTCTAAAGTCCGAATTGCAATTGCGACCACGGGCAATCGCAAGCAAACGTCGCTACTGTTAAAAAAGCTGAAGGTCCCAGCCGGTACTCCGGTTTTGACCGGAGATGACGCGGAAAAGGCCAAGCCATCCCCAGACATCTTCATGGCCGCCGCGCAAAGTCTTAAAGTGGCGCTGGGCGATTGCATCGTGGTGGGCGATAGCGTGTGGGACTTGTTAGCAGCAGGGCGTAAGAGTGCGCTGGGCGTTGGGTTGCTGTCGGGTGGATACGGAGAAGAGGAGCTGCATCGCGCCGGCGCATTTCGAATTTATTCAGGCCCTGAAGACATGTTGTTGCACCTGGAACAGCTCGGTCTTCCAGGACAGTCATGAAGAATGCCGCCTGCTTCTTTAGGTAACGCGCTTCTGGAGTTGCTCAACTACGTTATCGAGATCGGGATAACCTGCGCCAAAGCTTTTTGTGAACCAGTTTCCGCGGCGCTCGGCAATTCTCTCTCCATCAGCCAGCACGTCGAATTGACCGGTATTGCCAGGCGTGACCGTAACTTCCAGGCCAAGGCGCTGTTTAATTAGGGTCACGAGACTCGTGACCTTGGCTTTGTTGTTCTGTCATGTCGGGCAGGAACGTATTTCAATTTTCACTCTGTTCTCCAACCCCGTTTTATGCCTGGCGAGTCCCATCAAACGCTATGGCGAAACCGATGGGGCAATCTGGGCGGGCTCTGTGATTGATTGTAATGACTTTCGCCCGTGTCCAACAACTTCTTGCAGGTTTCCGGCATTCGTTCGCATTCGGGTCGAGCCCGTCACTACACCCGATGGCGATGAATAAATCAGAAGAGCTACTCTGGCCAGGACAACGAAAACAAAAAAGCCGCCATCCAAGTTCGAACTGCCGCCGCCACGCTCGCCAAACTTTTGACGCGACAGACTATTCCAGGGGTTGCTATGGAAGGCGCCAGTCTCGGACCAATCTTTCAGCCGGGGGACGTCTGCAACAAGGGCGGGACCTATGAAGTTACGCATCAGGCACACCGCGCGTCGCACACAGTAGTCGTTCGGAAAGGCGAGCTTTTTCCCCGCTGCAACGGGTGTGGCGAGGCCGTACGTTTTCAGTTGATCAAACCATCCGCTGAAGAGCGTGTCCTCAAACTCGAAAAACGTACACACAAGCATGGCGCGTGACTTGGGCTCCTTTCATATCAGATGTACGTTGGGCTCGGCTTCCGGCGCGGTGATTCCTTCAGGCAGGCGTCCACCGTTGTATTCAGCCAGCCGGTTTTTCCACTTAAGAAAATCGGTGATGGTCTGCGGCTCAATGCGCACTTCAACGCGCCGCAGGCTGGCAAGCAAAAGATTCATTTCCCGCATCATTCCGGCGGGGCCGCGCTGGGCCTGACGGCAAGGCTTCACCGACATCCGCACTTCCCGGCCTTTACACTCCAGCAATCCCCATTTTGCAGGAAGCTCCTGAGTGGTGATGAGACCCTGCGGCGCCAGATAAAAACGCTCGCAACCCATGGCCAGCTCAGGATTCTTGCGGAAGGGCTTTTCCTGATCGGCGAAGAAATCCGCGCGGGAGATCTTGCATTCCACCACCACGGAGCGGCATGCGCCTTTCCAGGCGATCACATCGGGCGTTTCTCCGCTGGCGCAGCATTGCTCTGAAAGAACAATTCCACAACGATATCGGGTGCGAAGCCACTGCTCGGCCATCCGGACAAGCTGCTGATGGGTCATAAATGATTTGTAACGCAGATTGGCGGCCCTGCAAAGTGTTTTGCGTGGGACGTTCTTAAAATCCACAACGGAGCCGCGGGTTTGCGTTGTCCAACATCCTCTGCTTCCTCCGTTCCTCTGCGATTCAAAGGTTTTGCTCTTGCACCGTGTTTTTCTCCACGGACCAACACAGATAAGCGCGGATCGCGGCTCTGGGTGATATCCTTCGCCCGATGAAACAACCTCAACAAAGCGGCGTGGCCAGGGCCGGGGCCGTGCTGCTTCTGCTGGCCGTGGCGATTTTTCTTGTCGGCGCCCTGCGTTATTACCGGCATGGAAGTTTCTCGCTGGCGCAAGCAGGATATTGCCTGGTATCGATCCCGGCTGCGCTCCTGCTGCTCCTTGTTTTTGACTACACGCTGCATCATGCAAAGATCGCGGCGGTCATGGTGCTGGTTTTCGTCGTGCTGTTTCTGGTCGCCAGCCCGGCGTTCTGCGTCGGCATGGGGCTGGCGCTGGCGGGGATGGTGGTGGTGCAGAGAAGGGAAGCGTGACGTAATCAAGCCTCCTTCTTTATTTACCCAAATCACCAGATACCCATTTAGCAATTTCCTCCCCCCTCCCCCCTATCCCTCATCTAGGAATCTAAAAGGTTTACACGATTCAACCCCGGGGATGCCCACTTCAACCCCGGCGATACCCTGACTTGGCTGTTCTCCGCGTCTCCGCGCCTCCATGGATCCTCCGTACCAGCGCCTCCGCCCGCTGCTCCGGGGGCGTTTCGCTTTGATTTTTTTTGCTTTCCTTTGCGTCCTCTGCGTCCTTTGCGGTGAAAAGCTCCTGCTTCTGGCTGAAGGCTGATTGCTGAATGCTGCTTCCATGGCGCTGCCTGCTTTTCACATTCCCCGTTAGGAATTCACTTTTTTTTGTTTTTGGGGTGAAGTTCGACCATTCTGCATCTTAGGCCAAAATGATCCGGCAAATAAAGCACGAAACCGGCCATGTTCAATTTCGCGTGCTGAGAAGTTCACGGATTGGCCAAAATTCTCTGCAACTTTCTGGCAGTACACCTGCCCATCGCTCGCCGAGGGCTACATGAAGGGCAGCGCCGTAGGCGCGCCGAGAAGTTAGCCCAGCGCGTAAGCGCTGGGTAAAGGTAGAAGAAAGACCAGAGCGCCGGAGGCGCGACACATCAACCAAAAACATAGCGCGGATCGTATTCGATGCCGTGCTTCTTCAACAACGCAATGAACTCCTCTTCAAACGTCATTTTCTTGTGGTGCTGTTCCTGATTTTGGATATACCGTACCACCGCCGCAATATTCGACTTGCTTACCCCGAACCCGCCATACCCCTGTTGCCACGCGAACCTGCCGCTCTCGCGGGACATCCACCCCGAAGAGTTCGCCTTAACCTCACGGATTGTGTCGGCAATGGCAAGCGTGGCTGGAATTGCAGCAACAAATGAATATGGTCTTCCATCCCGCCAATGGCGTGCACGAAGATGTTTTGGTGCTGACAAATACCGGCGGTATACGCCCATAGGCGCTTTTTCATTTGCATTGGGATGATTTTCCGCCGCTCCTTTGTGCTGAAAACGATATGCACTACGTTCTGAAAATAGGTATGGGACAAGGTGTCGCGCCTCCGGCGCTCTGGATGCTAAAACAACTCGCCCCAGCGCTTACGCGCTGGGCTAACTTCGCGACGCGCCTCCGGGCGCTGTCGGGTGTGTAGCGATGTAACCCCACGCTTTGTTTCGAGCGTTATGAAGAAAAGCGCACTCTTTGATAAATCCATCCTTCGTAAAGAATGGGCGAAAGAGTGGCTACCCACCTGTTGTGCCTTCGTGTCCTTTGTGGTTAACCTTCCTTCAAGAACTCCGTCGTCTCCTTCAAAAACAAATCCAACTGATCATGATGCACCCAGTGGCCGGCCTTGGGAACTTTTACCAATCGGCAATGCTGCATGGCCTTCACGCGAGGATCGTTTTCCGGCACCGGAGCAAAGCTTTCCAGTCCCCAGAAGAGCAGCGTGGGCGAGGTGATCTGGCCGTAAATCTCTGAGGTATCGGCAAGGTTGTGGCCGAAGGGGCCGATGGCGCGTGCGTAGTTATCGAACTTCCAGGTAAGACAGCCTTCGGAATCCCAGTCAGTGCCGTGCAGCGTCAGGTGGCGCGCGACCTCGTCGCTCAGGTGCGGATTAGCTTCTTTCATGCGGGCCATGGCGGCGTCCAGGTTGGGATAAGGTTTGCGTTTGCGCTTTTCGATGTCGCGCCGGGCTTCAACCCAGTGGCGCAGCCGGTTGGAAGCCGCGCCGTGTACGCGATGGCTGGGCGGAAATCCGATGCCTTCAATAGACACGGCCTTCGTCACGCGGCTGGGATAGATGCCGGCATAATGCAGCACGATAATGCCACCAAGCGAATGTCCAACAAGGCGGATAGGGAACTCGTCAATGATATCGAGCAGCGTGGAAAGATCGAGCACATGCTCGGCTACGCTGTACATGGCCCCCGGAGCCCAGGCGCTGTTGCCGTGTCCGCGCAGATCGAGCGCATAGACGTGATAATGCTCGCGCAGCGACCGCGCCACCCAGTCCCAGTTGCGGGCGTGGTCCAGGCCGCCGTGGACGAGCACCAGCGCGGGCTTGCCGTCCTGTCCGTAATCCCAGAACTGGAGTTTGAGCCGGTCAGAGTAAAAGAAGTGCGAGATTGGTTCCATGTTGTTGGTTGAACGGTCCTAAGCATTCTAACGTGGAGGTGCGATTTTACGCTCTGTCATCCTTCGATTTACGCGCGGGTGCACGCCGTGGTTTGGGCGCAATGCGAAATGCAAACGCCACCGTTTCTTGCAATGTAATTGGCGCCGCAAATATAACGACATGCCGTTCCGAGCGAAGCGAGGAATCTGCTCCGCTGGTCTTCAGGACTACCGCGCAAGGGCAGCGGAGCCGGTCCCTCACGCTACGCGTTCGGGATGGCATGTCGAGGGGGGCGACCGACGGCTAGCCCCTTGCAGTTTGCGAGTGGACAATGCGCGTATTCGCAAGGGGCCGTCGAGATCGTGCGCAAAGGAGCCGGTGATTTTCGCGAACGATATCCAAACTGAAGCGACGCCGCTACCTGGCGCTTCTTGACACAGGCTTTCTGCAGACTCTAGACTTCGTTCCTCACGCGGTTAAAGTGATTGTCGTCGACGAGCAGCCAGTTTTTTCTTCTGGAATCTTTTTCATGTGGAGTTGTTGATGAACCTTCGCACACATGCGATAAAAAGAGGAGCGATGTACCATGTCATCACGCACGATAAAAATCTTGTCAGTCCTGGCGCTGGCTGTTTGCGCGTTAGGAATGGAGGCTCAGATGCTGCCTAACCCTTACGGACCACCCATCACCGTGGAAAACGCCAAGAAAGCCGCGGCTGCCGCGCTGGCGGAAGCGGTAAAAAACCACTGGACCATGGCGGTGGCCATTGTCGGTCCTGATGGCACACTCATCTATTACGAGAAGATGGACAATACACAGCTTGGAAGCGCCAACGTTTCTATCAACAAAGCACGCTCGGCGGCGCTGTATAAACGCCCTTCCAAGGCGTTTCAGGATTCCCTGGCCAGCGGCGGTGCGGGCATGCGCGTGCTTGGACTGGAAGGCGCAGTGCCGGTGGAAGGCGGTATTCCTCTTCTTGCCGACGGCAAGATCATTGGCGCGATTGGCGTTTCCGGCGACACCAGCGACCACGATGGCGTCTGCGCCACGGCCGGAGCAGCCACGATCAAGTAAGGTTTTTGAGCGGATCGTTCTTGAAGATCAATAAGAGGATGGGCCTGCTATTTAGAGATAGATAGCTGGCCGCTTTGTTAAGACTGTGTTAAGTCTGCGAATGAAATTTGCTTTCGTTGCTCGGTGACGAATGTACTGCAACCTGAGCTGCTGGATTCACATCTCAGCCATTACCCCTGGTGTGAGAGTGACCAATGGTTCGGCCAAAAACTTCGTCTGCTGTACTGCAAGTTGTCCTGAAGATTTCCTTCGTTTTGCTTCTTACTTTTCTTAGCGGCTGCGGCGGTGGAGCTGTTACGCCACCACCTCCCGGCAACAACGGGCCGTCGCAGGCAGTGATTGCTTTTGCCGTCGGTCAAGCCAACATTATTCAAGGCCAAAGCACCACCATCACCTGGCAGGTCACGAACGGCGCGTCATTTTCCATTGCGCCTGCCGTGGCTTCCGGCACGCTGCCATTGTCAGGATCAGCGAGCGTGACGCCGACGCAGACCACTACTTACGTCGGCACGGCAACGGACGCGAACGGAAAGACAGCTACGAATTCCATCACCGTAGTTGTCATTCCCATAGGTTCTGCGCCCACCATGACGTTGAGCGTTTCTCCCGCCGTTGTGGCTGCCGGACAGAACACTACTTTGACGTGGGCCAGCACAAACTCGACCTCGGTTGTAATTAAGCCGTCAGTTCTGGGCGATGATGTGACTTCCGTCGCGCTTTCCGGATCCACGGCGATTGTTCCGGCTGCGACGACCACCTACACGGCAACGGCCACAGGAGCTTCCGGCGTAACCGCCTCGGCTTCCGCGACCATAAATATTCTTGGCGTAACCCTGGTTGCCACTCCAAACAGGATTGGCCCCGGACAGACCGCCAGCTTGGGCTGGACCAGCGCCAATGCAACTTCGCTGAGTATCGATCAGGGAGTCGGCGTGGTGAATGGCCCCAGCGGAAGCCTGAGCGTCTCACCCGCAGCGACGACTATCTATACGATCACTGCCACCAACGGCGCCGCAACGGCCACAGCCACGGCAACGGTGAACGCGCCGCTGGCCGTGACGTTGAAAGCCACGCCTGCGAATATCGCTCCCGGCAGCTCGTCGACTCTGACGTGGGCATCGCAAGGCGCTGTGTCGGTCAGCATTGACCAGGGCGTTCCTCCGATCACAGGCGCGGCTGGGAACGTCGCAGTGTCTCCCACGCAAAACACTACTTACACCATCACGGCCACGGACGCGCAGGGCAACGTCGCTACCGGCTCGGCCACGGTCAATGTGGTAACCAACGGTGGTCTGCAGGGCATCAAGCACATCATCGTGATGTTGCAGGAGAACCGTTCGTTCGATAGCTATTTCAGCTCGCTTGGCGCTTATGCACGGGCCAAAGTCGATCCGAATTACCAGATCAACGCCGGCTATGATCCCAACGTGATTCTGCCGCTTTTTGGCGGTGGCACTGGGCATCTCTTCCACGAGCCCACAGTCCGCACAGACAACCTATCGCCGGCGTGGAATGAAAGTCATTTTGATATTGACCAGCAGACCGATGGCACTTTCAAGATGGACCGATTCGCCCTGACCAGTCATTCCGTCTCGTCTGACACCGATCCCAAAGGTCTGCGCGCTCTCGGGCAATATGATCAGTCGGACATCCCTTATTACTACGAACTGGCAACACAGTTCGCCACCAGCGATGCTTTCCACTCTTCCATGCTGGCGAATACTGTGACCAATCGGCAGTTCATGTTTTGTGCCACAAGTCAGGGAAGGATATTTCCTTCACCCACCGGAGCGCCGAAGTGGACCTGTCCTACCATCTTCTCCAGCCTGCAAAATGCCAATGTGCGCTGGTCTTACTACGATAAAGACGGAATCTTCCTGGCCGGCTTTACAGATTGGGACAATATTCCGATTCGGGAGAAGACTGCTCCAATCCAAAACTACTTTGATATCCTTGCTCGCCCCACCGCTGACCAGGACCTTCCCTCGGTGGTGTGGATTGACGCCGGATTTGGCGGCAGCGGACTCGACGAACACCCTGACGCCAACATTCAATTCGGCGCGGCCTACGTTAAAACCATTATCGATGCCCTGATGAACAGTTCAGCATGGAATGACTCTGTCTTCATCCTGGCTTACGACGAAGGCGGCGGGCTCTATGATCACGTTCCACCATTCACCGTCGTTGCCCCAGACGCCACTCCGCCACAGCTTGGACCCGGCGATCTGCCCGGTGATTTCACGCTGAGCGGCTTTCGTGTGCCTCTCATGGTGGTTTCGCCTTTTGTGAAACCGCACTTTGTCTCTCACACCAACCGCGAACTCACGTCGATCTTGAAGTTGATTGAAACTCGCTTCAATCTGGCTCCGCTGACGGCGCGCGACGCTGCGGCTGACGATATGACCGAGTTCTTTGACTTCATCAATCCGCCGGCATTCCTCACGCCGCCCACACTGCCCGCCCAGCCAACCACCGGTCTGGACGACATCACTAAGCAGGCACCGCCACAGTAAGTATTGGCTGCTTTGTCAGGAAAGGCCGCAAACATCGCGTTGCGGCCTTTTCTTCAAACGCTGCCGGCAACTGCCGCGAGGTCTCAAGCTGCCAGATTCCTTCACACATCCCCGTTACGGTGATTTCCGGCGCGCATCAGCCGCACGCGCGGTTGGTAGAGCATCAGGCTATCGCGGCCCATTCGTTGCGGGGTAAACATCTCATGGCTGAAAAAAGCGCGCACTGGATCCATCTTGACCAGCCGGAGTTAATTGTTGAAGCATTTCGCCGGATGGTGGCTGAGATGAAAACAACATAGCGTCCACGCTTCCCATTAAGTGCTTCGCCGATTAAAATGCAATCGGAACCTCAACCATTCATGAAAAAAGTCGTTGAACGTGAGAAGAACAAAAACTATTACCGCGTGCTCCACGTCCCCATCTGGATATGGGTGTTTTGGATTCTCCCTGGCCATCTCACGGCAGCCCTTTACGCTCACGGTCCTGACCGTCGTCACTGGATCTGGTTGGCGATAGTCACCACGGTCTGCATCTGGCGCGGTTTCGCCGGACGTCTTCCCGGTGGCGAGCCCCGCCCTTACATCACTCATTATGGTGAGCCCAAGCCGAATCTATGGTATCGGGTGGTGTGCTATACCGCGGCCTGGATTGACCTGCTGGTTCCATTTGCCATCAACCTGATCGGTCTGGTCATCAACTTTTTCTTTGGCCGCTGGATCATCAATGACCTGTTCATGGAGCTCTATTACCCGCTCGCCGCGGCCGTGGTACTTGCGACCATCATGGATTTCACGCCCCGTGCGGCCCGTTCCACCCGCGATGAAGGCGCGGAGAAAGGCTGGTTCTACGTCGCCGTCTGGACCGTCGTTCCTACGCAGCTCGCCGGCTGGGCTATGTGGCGGCTGGGAAAATATTTTGATCTTTCCACCACCAGCCTGGGTAACATTCGCCTGGCAACTTTTTTGATTGTTGCCGGGGCTTTCTTCACTTTGGGACTGCTGGGCAGGCTTCCGCGAACCCAGCGTTACCACATTCCCGAAGGAGTCATCTCAGACATGCCGGTTTCTGCCGGCGCATAAGCCTTTAGTGAAGGATCAGAAAGTTTCTGCAAACTGCTGAAAATATGCGGGCTGTTCCTCATATGAGATTGCTTTAATCCAAAACATTCCTATAAATGAAATTTTTTCTTGCGCAATGTCTTCAAATATTAGGTCAGCTCTATTCTCGCTCAACAGAGGTACATTGCGTGACGAATCCACGCGGTGCCGATCCGCTACTGCTCGAATTGGCGCGATGTGAAGATCAGTTGAAAGTCTGGCTCGGCAGCTCTGCTGAGAATGCGGAGTCGTTTGCCAAAGATCCTGTAAGCGCAATGCGCGCCGCCAAGTTGGGCCTGCCGGAGGATATCCTTCAGGAACTTGCCCTGGTGCTGGGATCACTCAAAGAAAAATTGGCTGCGTAACTTCCACGCTGAAACGTCACACGTGAAATGAACTTCTACTTTGCCAGGCAAAACGCCACAATAGTGTTCCCTCGTTTTCCGGTCCGTCTTTCCGTTTGGGCAATCAGCCTTTCTTCCAGATTGTCGGGATCGGGCGCCATCTCGCAATCGGCAATCTGCTGATCTGTTGCGCCGTGATAGCACAACTCGCACACGGCCAGCGCCTCTTGCGGGCCGGAGCGCACGGGCGGACCAAACGTGCGGCACGTCATTGGTCGCGCGTTGTATAAATCACATGCTCCAGTGGCCGGGTCAAGCGCGGGACAAGGCTCGGCGTTGGCAAAAGCCGCGAACGCCGCTTCAGCTTCTTCGTCTTCGGCCAGAGTGCCGGTCTTTGGATTTCCAGGAAAAGTGGGTGAGAGTTGCTTTACCGCCTGCTGCGCACGTTGCCGGACTCGCGCTGCACGCTTCGGATCGCTCGACTTAAGATCATCCAGGCCCTTTTGCAGTCGCACCGCATCCAGCTGGCTGATGGCAAATGGACCATAGCAGCACTGCGTGCATCCCTTGCGGCACACCAGCCATTCGCCGCTTTTGTGCGCAGCTTCGGCCAGCGCGGCCTCCACGATCTGGACAAGCTTTTGGTCGGCCGCAGGCAGGGAAGTACGCACCGTTTAAGCATACCCCATAATGAAAGGGCGAAGCTTGGATGCTCCGCCCCTCGTTATCGTTCCGTGCTGCTACTTCTTTTCTTCCGCTTGTTTCTCTTCTGCAGTCTGTTTGCCCTTGCGCAGCATTGAGAGTTTCTCAATGTTCACAGAGTGATCGCCTTCATTCAGCTTGGCTTTGATCTTTACGTGATGACCTTCATGGCCCTTCACGGCATCCATGTTGGAAATGTTCCAGGCCTGTTTATCTTTGTCGTTGATAAACATGGTTTTTCCGTCCTGGTCCTTGACCCAGCCGGTCAGGCTTACGGACTTGCCCTTTTCAGCGGCCTTGGCTTCTTTTTTCTCGGCCTTGGCTACTTTCTTGTCGCCGGCTGCTGGACTGGCCGCAGGTTCCTGCGCTGCCAGGCTCAGTGAAGCTGTGATCACTAGTGCAAACAACAATGTAATGAAGCGTTTCATAGGTTCTCCTCGCGTCAGTTTTGCCTTCTACCGTTCTTCAGATGCCGCTACTTGGGCGAAGGAGGGCTGCCATAGCTATAAAAACAAATCACTTAGCGCAACACCGGATTAGCTGAAATGTTGCGGTCAGGCTTTAACTTTTTCCGCAAATTTCTGCTCGAACTTTTTGACTTTCGGCGCCACGACGAACTGGCAGTATGGCTGGTTGCCGTTATTCGTGAAATATTCCTGGTGATAATCTTCAGCCACAAAGAATTTTGCCGCCGGCTCCAGTGACGTGACGATAGGATTCGGCCATGTTTTCGCCGCATTCAGTTCGTCAATCACTTTCTTTGACTCGCGATACTGCTCTTCCGGGACGAGTAAAAAATAGCCGAGCGATACTGTGTGCCGCTGTCATTGCCCTGGCGGTTGAGCGTGGTGGGATCGTGAATGGAGAAAAACACGTCCAGAATTTCGCGGTAGGTTACAACGGCGGGATCGAACGTCACGCGCACAACCTCCACGTGCCCGGTATCGCCATTGCAGACTTGCCGGTACGTCGGTTTGTCCACGTGGCCACCCATATAGCCTGATTCAACGGACGTGACTCCCTGCATGCGATCGAACACCGCTTCAAGGCACCAGAAGCACCCGCCACCCAACACCACAGTTTGTAAATTTTGCATAAAGATTCGATGCTTTCTCGCGCTGAAAGTTCCATCGCGCCATGAACAGGTTACCTATCAACCACTGGCCTGACAACTCCAGAGCCGGAAATGGGTTCTTATTTCATACTCATGAGAGCTGAAAATATGAACAGGCCTTTAGCGCGCCGTTATGCCGCGCTATTTCAATATTTGTTGCTTGCATGCGCCGTGAGCGCTTTGGTGCTAAGTTTGCCGACGGCAGGCCGCGCTCAAGTTACCATCGCTCAGATCAGTGACACGCATTTGGGCGAAGCCCATTCCCCGCACGCGTTTGATAACTTGCGCCGTGCGGTGGACATGGTAAATGCGCGCCACCCCGATGCTGTGATCGTCAGTGGCGATATCGGCGAGAACTATGACGAGTGGTTGCGCGCCCGCGGCATCTTAAAGTGGCTGCATGCACCTGTCTACTACGCGCCGGGAAATCACGATGTCCACAGCACCGACGTGGAGAAATACCGTGAGGTCTTTGGGCCCGACTACTATCGCTTTCAGGTCAAGGGCGTTACGTTCCTGGTAATCGATTCCCAGTTGCTGGGTAACTTCGATCAGTTTGATGCCCAGTCGCCCCCGCCGATGCCGCCGCAAACCGAAGCCGAATCGCAAAAAATGCTTTCGTGGCTCTCGCGTCAGGGATCCGGCGGCAATGTGGATGATCGCAGCAATCGTCGCCATTGGTGGAATCGCGGATCAAATCACAATGACCAGCGCCAGCAGAATCAATCCAACGCAGAGGATCGCCGCAATAGCAATGGCAATGATGGTGGCGGAAATATTGTCATCGGTATTCAGCACATCCCGGCGGAGCGCTCAGATGTCCTTCCCGATAGTAAGCCTTATTGGGTTGTAAGCGAGCCGTATCGCTCACGCGAACTAAATCTGCTGCACCGGATCGGAGTGAGGCATATGCTGGTCGGTCATTGGCATGTTGGAAATGTTTTCGAACGCGATGGCATTACGTGGCACGTCGCTCCCAGCACCAGCCGGCTTCTTCCATGGAGCAGCCCGCTCGGCTTTGCCATGCACACCATTAGCCCCAATGGTGACGTGCGGACGGAGTTTGTCCCCATCAATGCGGAGCCATAAAGCTTTGCATGATTTTGCGGTTTACTGAATGCCATCTCGGAAAATGCATCCTTAACTTTTTATAACTCGTCATCCCGACGTCCGTTAAGCGAGCGCGTTTTCACCAGCGCGCGAGTAGGACGGAGGGACCTTGTGCTTGTCTTTCAAAGTGCACGTTATCTAAAACCGCTTTAGCCGCGGGGTCAAATCACATGGTTTAAAGCAATTTCCAAAATACTTCATCCATCTACAGGGTGGAGCAGGCATTTATGCCTGCGTTAACAGACTGCAAATGGCCCGGCTTTAGCCGCTGAGGTCAAGCCCGCTTTAGCCCGGCGGTCCGGCAAGCTTATCCACGTGCGGTGATTGTCCGCCCAGCCATTCCGGATGGTGTGCCGTGGAATCAAAGTGGGCTGATGTCTTAAACAGTTCGAACTCGCCCTGTGCCGCCACCTTTTCTGTCTTCGCCAGCAGAGATGCTACTTCTTCTTTGCTCAGGGGCTTAAAAGTTTTCGCTGCTTCAAACGCTTGCTGCAATATTTCCTGGCTGTCGATTCCCGTAATTACCACCGAGGTCGGCAGGTTCATGGCATAGTGCAGGCATTCCATAGGCTTAACCACGCCGCTCTTGAGAATGATGTGGTCGCCCATCGATTTCATTCCCAGCACGCCAATCTGTTGTTCCACCAGTTTTGGCAGCACCAGTTTACCGAAGCTGCGGAAGTGAGCGTCCATTACGTTCAACGGCATTTGCACTGTATCAAAATGAAAATTGTGCCTGGCCGCGACCTCAAGCATGTATAGATGGATATGCGGATCTTTGTGTCCGGTAAACCCGATGTAGCGGACCTTACCAGCCTTCTTCGCTTCCAGCACGGCTTCATGCGCGCCATTCTCGGCGAAGATGCGGTCCGGATCGTCAAAGCGAATGATCTCATGATGCTGGATCAGGTCAAGATGGTCGGTCTGCAAGCGCTGCAATGACTCATTGATCTGCTTGGTCGCTTCCTCTTTGGTGCGGCCATCGAGCTTCGTCATCAGAAAAACTTTCTGCCGATACCCGTCTTTCAGCGCATTCCCCATGCGGACTTCGCTCTGGCCCTTGTTGTAGTCCCAGGAATTGTCCATGAAGTTAATTCCGCCATCGATGGCGGCGCGAATCAGCTTGATACTGTCATCGTCGGTAAGCTTGGGCTGGCCGATGTGGAACCCGCCCATGCCAATGGCGGAAACCCGCTCACCTGTCCGCCCCAGTGTGCGATAGATCATCGAGCCTCCTTCTTTTCTGTCGCCTGCACTCGATTGCATTCCGCCAAGGCTGCTGGCCAGGCCTCGCGCTCCCCTGGCGGCAATTCCCGTCAGGGCCACGCCTCTGAGAAACTCCCTACGGTGCATTTCGTCCCCCGAAAATCAGGTTATGCGGCAATCAGATCTTCATAGCCGCGTGCCGCAACCTCATCCTGGCTGATCGGAACACTCGCCGGCCATGGCTCATCCACGCCCATGAGCGCCAAAGCGCTGCCAAGGAGCGCCATGTTCTTGCTGAAATTGATCATTTCATTCATGCGCTGATTCGGGTCTTCCACGCTCCAGAAATTGTGCATCACAGGCGAAACTCCTGCCAGAAAGGCTGCGATCGCGGCGGTACCCAGCTTAGGCTTGACGCCCAGCAATATGCTCGCGCCCCCGGCAATCAATGCCACACCGGTTGCTGTGACGGCCGCTTCAGCCATGGGCACATTCTTCGCTTCTGCGTACTGTGCCAGCGATTTCCGCTCTTTCAGATGATTGATGCCGTTATAAAGAAAGAATCCGCCAAAGACCAGACGGCCGATGAGAAATGCTGCTTTCATGGGACTTACCTCCGTGCATTGAAGTGACCATGATTAGGATTCGAACTTGCGCAGTCGGGTGGCCAGCGCGCAATTTACAGAAGCAGATTCAGAAGGTGGCATTCAGCCGATTTCTAATTTTTTTGCGAGCTCCTCAATTCGAGGTGCTCAGCTTATTTTTTCGCCGGCTTGTAAGGAGTCGTCATATCCTTGTTGAGCTGGTTGATCATGTCTCGCACGGTTCGCGCGTGCTCTCCGAATGGGGCATATTCCAGGTATTTATTGAGTGCTTCCGTGGTGCCCGGCGGCACCGCGTACTTTCCACGTTGCAACTGGCCCTGCCCAAACAGTATTGAAGCTTTAATGTAATAAGCGTCAGACACCGTTGGATCAGACGAGATAGCCCTGTCGCAAGCAGCCACCGCGTCCTGGCTGCGTTTCAGATTGTAATATGTGGCGCACAGGTTGAAGTATGGCATCGCCGGATATGCAGCCGAGTCAGCCGCCTGCGTAAACACGCCTATGGCTTCATCATATTTTTTAACTTTCACCAGCAGGTGGCCCTCGGAATTCAGCATCTGTCCCATGCCGACCTTCGTACGTCCAGAATCTGGCTCCTGTTCCAGCATTTTCTGCGCCGTTGCCACACCTTTCTCGTAAGCCTCAAGAGCATCTTTCGGCTTGTTCGCCGCCATAAAAAGTCCACCAAGGACTTGATAAGGTCCCCACTGTGTCGGATCATCGGCAATAGCCAGGTTGCATTTCTCAATCGCGGCGTCAGTCTTGCCACGGTTGGTCAGTGCGTTGCATGCCCGATAGCGCGCCATAAAGGGATGCGGATATGTTGCGGCTGCCTTGTCATAAAGCGCCACCGCCTCTTCAACCTTATCCATCCGGTCGTAACAATCGGCCTCGGCCAGTAGCAGGTCGCCAACGTCCGTAAGCGCGCGATCCGAGTCTGAGGGATTCGCCAGCGTCTTTTGCGCCACGTCCACGCCCCTTGCGAAACTCTGTGCCGCTTCCTGGTACTGCATCTGATTGGCCTGCAGCGTGCCCAGATTCTGGTAGAACTCCCACCGATTGCCATCCAGCGCAATCAACTGCTGCACCAGTTTGATCGCGTTCGGCCAGTCCTGGATATATGCTGCGGTGTGAAATTGCACGATCAGGCGATTGATTTTCGCCGCATGCGCATTTTCCTGCCGGATCAGCTCAAGTTGTGCTTTCGTTTTTTTGCCTGATGCCAGGTTGGTTCCACCACCAGGAGCCACCGGACCTTCGATGGTTGACAAGTCTACATTCAGAACATTCTGAGAACCGGCGTCAGCATTATCGCCAATGGCTTTCCTGCCGGAATAGACATGAGCGCCGTCCGGGCCGGTAATTTCAATCTGGTAGATCCCAAAGTCCATGCCAACCAGGACGAAAGCGCCTTTCTTGTCCGTTTGAACTTTGTAGATACGGCCCGTTCCCTCCGCCATTCTGGGCGATTCCGACCTGGAGCCATAGCCCGCCCGCACGTGTCTATCGACTATGCCGATTTTTTGATAGGTGATGAGCGCCCCGGCCAGCGGCTTGCCTTCCCGGTCCAGGATCTGCCCGGAAACAGTCGCCATCGATAGCGCGAAAAGCATAAGGCAAATGTTTGTCATGGGCCCCCCTCGGCGAATCTTGTCAAAAGCGGCGTGCGTTCATCGCGGTAAGTGACACCAGAAGCAGCCAAAATGTTCCTCGCTACCGCTTGTTTCAGGCGCCTGGTCCTTATTTAGATCGGCGAGCGGGCCCAACGGTTATCGCTTCTTGTGCGTTTCTTTTATCCTTCCACCCAGTCAAAAGCCCTGGTGACAGCCTTCTTCCATTGCTTGTACATTTGCTCCCGGCGCGACGGATCCATCGCCGGTTGCCATGTCTTCTCCGACGACCACTGATCGCACAGTGCGTACACACTGCTGAAAAATCCCACCGCCAGCCCTGCGGCGTAAGCCGCGCCCAGACTGGTAGTCTCTTTAGTCGATGGCAACACCACTGGCCTGTCCAGTATGTCTGCCTGAAACTGCATCAGCAGATCGTTGCCCACCATCCCCCCGTCCACACACAATCCTTGCAGCCGAATGCCGGAATCCTGCTCCATGGCTTCCACCACTTCGCGCGTCTGGAACGCCACTGCTTCCAGCACTGCCCGCGCCAGATGGCCCTTGTTGGCATAACGTGTCAAACCCACAATCGCGCCGCGCGCACTCTCTTTCCAATATGGCGCATACAGCCCGGAAAAAGCCGGGACCATGTACACGCCGCCGTTATCTTCCACCGTTCGCGCCAATTCCTCGACCTCGGCGCTCGTCTTGATCAGTCCCAGATTGTCGCGTAGCCACTGTACTAATGCTCCGCCGATGGCGACACTGCCTTCCAGTGCATATCGCGCCGGCTGGTCCCCCAGCTTGTACGCCACGGTCGTAAGCAGTCCATGCTTCGACTCCGTCGGACTCTCGCCGGTATTCATCAGCAGGAAGCAGCCGGTGCCGTAAGTATTCTTGGCTTCGCCGCTGCGGAAACAAGTCTGACCCACCAGCGCTGCCTGCTGATCGCCCAAAATCCCTGCCACCGGCACGCCGCTCAGTGGTCCCTGCGCAACATGGCCATACACTTCGCTGCTTGATCGGATCTCCGGCAGAATCTGTCGCGGAATGGAAAACGCGCGCAACAGCTCCTCATCCCACTGAAGTGTTTTCAGGTTCATCAACTGCGTGCGGCTTGCATTGGTTACGTCGGTTGCGTGCACGCCCTTTTCCTCTGCGCCGGTGAGCTTCCACAGGAGGAATGTATCAATGTTGCCAAACAACACCTTGCCGGCTTCGGCCTCACGGCGCGCCCCGGGAATGTTTTCCAGCAACCAGCGCAGTTTGAGCGCGCTGAAGTATGTCGATAGCGGCAATCCTGTGCGGCTGCGAAAAAACGGATCGCCTATCTCCCTGGCAAGCCTACCCACCTCATCCGCGACGCGTGTGTCTTGCCACACAATGGCATTGCCCAGCGGCTTGCCGGTCTTCTTGTTCCACAGAACAGTTGTTTCGCGCTGGTTCGTGATGCCAACCGCCGCCAGATCGCTGGCCTTCAGCCCTGCCTCGTCCACCGCCTGGGACATAACCTGCTGTGTCCGTTTCCAGATTTCTTCCGCGTCATGCTCCACCCAGCCCGGCTGCGGGTAGATTTGCTGATGCTCTCGCTGCGCACACACCACAACTTTCCCCGCTGCGTCGAACACAATGAAGCGCGTGCTTGTCGTCCCCTGATCAATTGCGCCGATATATTTGTGTGCCATGGTTTACAGAATATGATGTTACTGAACGCGGCATTTCCTGAATGCGGTCACTCATTTTACCCGGCTTCGCTGCTCTATTGGCCCGGCATTAATTTGAAATCCGCCTGTCAGGCTCATCATCTACTCCGGTACACTTTAAAGGCACAACAGGAGAACCATGGCTAATCAAACGCAGTCATTCTCGAATCACGCAAAGTTCGATCCGTTTTTTCACTTTTTTGTGCTCCCCGTCCTGCTGATCAACATTTTCGTGGTCGGTTATCTCCTGTTTCGTCATCCCGGAATGGGAGGCGCATGGCTCCTGCTTCTCTCCGTGACCATTTTCATCCTGGCTGGACGCACCCGCAGCTACGCCACTCATCTCCAAGATCGCGTGATTCGCCTGGAAGAGCGTCTTCGGCTTGCGTCCATTCTGCCGGAGCCTTTGCGCTCGCGCATTGCCGAGTTAACTGACTCCCAGATCGTCGGACTTCGCTTTGCCTCGGACGCTGAACTACCTGCCCTCGTCCAGCGCGCGCTCGATGAAAAGCTCAGCCGCTCCGACATCAAGAAAGCCGTCACCGACTGGCGTCCGGACTATTCCAGGGTGTGATCCGCATGAATGTGGCGAGCCTTTAAGAATAGCCACTATTGCAAGTTGATCAGCGTTCATCTGCGCAAATCTGCGGCGAAGCTCTTGCCCTTCGTTCTGTGATGTCTGTCCTTGCCCCGTCGTATACAATTTCCGTTCTCATTCATAGGAGTCTCCGCATGCGCCGAGTTCTGTTCACTGCACTGATCTGCCTGATCGCCCTGATGCCGCTTTCCGCCGCCAGCCCTGACGACGACACGCTCTTCGGTTTTACCGCCGCCACATCGCACACTGAGCGCGACTGGGAAAACAAGTTTCGCGCCATCCCCGATCCCAAAAATCTCCGTGACTATATGCAGCGGCTCAGCGCGCGCCCTCACCACGTCGGCTCGCCCTATGACAAGCAGAACGCCGAGTGGATCCTCGCCCAATTCAAGTCCTGGGGACTGGACGCGCAAATTGAACAGTTCGACGTACTCTTTCCCACGCCCAAAGAGCGTGTGCTGGAACTGACGGAGCCTACGCATTACTCCGCAAAGTTGCAGGAGCCGCCGGTTTCCGCGGATCCAACATCGAACCAGCAAAGCGAGCAACTGCCCACCTACAACGCATATTCCATTGACGGCGATGTGACCGGCAAACTTGTTTACGTCAATTACGGCCTGCCACGCGATTATGAAGAGCTCGACCGGCTAGGCATTTCCGTTAAAGGCGCCGTCGTGATTGCCCGTTACGGCAACTCATGGCGCGGCATCAAGCCCAAGGTCGCCGCCGAACACGGCGCGATCGGGTGCATCATCTATTCTGACCCGCGTGACGACGGCTACTTTCAGGACGATGTTTTCCCTGACGGCCCCATGCGCAATGAAAACGGCGTGCAGCGCGGCAGCGTCATGGACATGCCCACCTACCCCGGCGATCCCACCACGCCCGGCGTCGGCGCCAAGGGCAATGTAAAACGTCTTGCGCTCAAAGACATCACCACGCTCACTAAGATTCCCACGCTACCGATTTCTTATGGCGATGCCAAGCCGCTTCTCGCCGCCCTGAAAGGCCCCGTGGCGCCGGAAAGTTTTCGGGGCGCGCTGCCTCTCACGTATCACGTCGGGCCCGGCCCTGCGAAGGTCCACCTGAAAGTTGCTTTCAACTGGGACATCAAGCCCGTTTATGACGTGGTCTTCAAGATTCCCGGCTCAGAATCGCCTGACCAATGGATCGTGCGCGGCAATCACCATGATGGCTGGGTCAACGGCGCAGAAGATCCCATCTCCGGCCAGATCGCCTTGCTGGAAGAAGCGCGCGCCCTGGGCGAACTGCTCAAGCAGGGTTGGAAGCCCAAACGCACCATCATCTATTGCGCATGGGACGGCGAGGAGCCTATGCTGCTCGGCTCCACGGAGTGGGCTGAATACCATGGCGACGAACTCAAGCAGCACGCCGCTCTCTATATCAACACCGATGGCAACGGCCGCGGCTTTCTTAGCGTCGAAGGTTCCCACTCGCTGGAGAAATTCGTCAACACCGTTTCCCGTGACATCACTGATCCGGAAAAGAATATTTCCGTGTGGAAGCGCGGTCAGGCAGCTCGCCTCACGCAGGGTCGTCCAGAAGACCGCAAAGACGCGCGTAGCCGCCCTGATCTTCGCATCGGCGCGCTTGGCTCCGGCAGCGATTACACGGCCTTCATTGACCATCTCGGCATCGCCTCGCTCAACGTTGGATTTGGCGGCGAGGATGATGGCGGCATCTATCACTCGATTTACGACGACTTTTACTGGTTTACGAAGTTTTCCGATAAAGACTTCGTCTATGGACGCGCACTCTCGCAAACTGTAGGCACCATGGTGCTGCGCTTTGCTGATGCCGATGTGCTCCCTTACGACTTTGCTGATTTCGCCGACACCATTCACAAATACAACGACGAACTCAAGAAGCTGCTCAAGGACAAGCAGGAACAAATTCACGATCGCAACCAGGACCTGGACGATGGCGTTTACAGCGCCGCTTCCGATCCGCGGCGTCCGATCGTCGCTCCGCCAAAAGAAGAGGTTCCGCCGTTCCTCAACTTTGCCCCGCTCGATAATGCCCAGAATGCTCTTGACCGCAGTGCGCAGCGCTACTCCAAAGCCGCAAAAGCATTTGCTGATGGAAAGGCCGCTCCACAAACACTTCAGGCACTCAATGCCAAGTTGCTTCAGGCCGAACGCAAACTGACCAACCCAGATGGCCTTCCCCGCCGCCCCTGGTTCAAGCACCTGATCTACGCGCCGGGCTTTTACACCGGTTACGGCGCCAAGACTCTTCCCGGCGTGCGTGAAGGCATAGAAGAGAAGCGCTATCAGGAAGCGGACAAAGAAATCATCCGGGTATCGAAAGCGTTACAGGATTACGCTGATGCCATCGACTCCGCCGCCGCAGACCTGGAGAAAGCCGGACACTAAGCCCAATAAATCCGCAGTTTATCCGCGTTGATCCGCGGTAAGGCTTTCTGTCGCGACGCCAATCGCTGCCGCGGCCGTGTCATGCACCGGCGTTTCTACGCCGCAAGCCTTGCCAAGTCGGGAAACCGCGCCACTGAGGTCTTCGATTTCCGTGGGCCGTCCGGCCTCCAGGTCGATCAACAGACTCGGCTTCATGGCTTCCGGCAGCCCGTCTATGACTTCAATCGTGCGTTCTGTTTCGTCGTCCGCCAGCGCAACTCCGCGGGCCCGGGCGACGCTTATGACCTCACGCACAGCGCGCTCGATAAGCAAATGGCCGAGCGAAGTGGCGCGAAGCGGGCCGATGGCGGTGCGGGACAGGCCACAGGCCGCAGCCATCGACGCGATGAAAGCGAACTTTCTCCACAAGTCCGCGGTAATGTCGGCCGAAACACTTGCGTCCACGCCGGCCTCGCGAAAGGCCTGTACGATGGCATCAATGCGCTGCTTGCGCTCGGGTTGTGATTTGGCGAGTTCTCCCAGCACCACGCGCTGGAACGGGCTGCGGCGTTCAAATATACCCGGCCCGGTGCGCACCACGCTGATCGCGGTGAGCCCACCTACCAGTTGAGCCTGGGGAACTCCGTGCGCAACCAATTGGTCCACCACTTCAACGCCGTTGAGCAGCGGTACAATCAGTGCTCCTTGCCCGGCCAAGAAAGCCGCCGCGGGCGCAATCTCTGCCAACGAATAATTCTTGACGGCAACAATGGCAAAATCCACTTCGCCGAAGTCTTTCACGTCATTGCTGGCCTGAACACGGACCGTAAAGGAGTCTTCGGGCGTTCGGATTTCAAGGCCACGTTGCTGCAACGCTGAAAGGTTGGATGTTCGTGCAAGAACGCAGACATCGTGGCCGTTCCGTGCCAGCAGGCCACCGTAATATCCGCCTACGCCTCCGGCGCCCAGAATCGCAATCTTCATCGCCTCATCCTTATAGCAGCGGCTCATGCTCGGAATGCGCGGTCGCTTATTCCGATCCCCATTCGAACGAGAGCGCAGGAGCGCAGCTCTTGCTCTTGGCTGCGACCTGCGTCGTACCCATCCTTCGGCCTTTCACGAACGGGGAAAGTGTCGCCCAGAATTGACCCTGCGGATTTATCTTGGGCTGCGAATCATGAACTTCCTGGTAAGACTGTGTGTGAAAGGCGATTTGTTCACCCGGCGTGAACCCTTTACCGCGAATCAGCGCCAATTCAAATCGCGGGCTCAGGCGGACGATTTCCAGGCTGCATGCCTTGTCCTGTTCCACCATCGGTGCCGGCACAATCGAAAAGAAAATCCTGGTGGCGTGGTCTTCTGAAATAAGCGCGTGCCGGTAGATTTCGCCGATCCCCGGAGTGTACGTCAGCTTTAACTCCGCGCCTTTCATGCGTTGCGAACAACTCCCGGTGGAGTTCGGCGGGCACCCCACAGTTCCATCTGCTGCAATGGCCAGGCCATCCATCATCGTCCCAGGCTGCGGAATGGTGATGGGCCAGGCCATCAGCGCATAGAGTTTATCCTTCGGCGCTCCGCTCACCTTCAACCGATATTGCATCACCGGCTTGCCGTCGGCCTGGTCTTTCTTGATCAGTTGAACGTCCACCTTGGCGCCCTTGGTGGTTGACCTGTCCCAGTCAATCGTGGCCTGGGCGGTTCTCTCCAGCAGTTCTTCATCGGAAGGACCCTGCCGTTGCGCGGGCCCGGCAGTAGGCGGCTTCGCCTGCGGTTGCTGCTTCGCAGCTTGTCCTGCCGCCAGAAGGCACACTCCCAGAACTGCTATAAAAACATAAGTATGTCGCATGATGAACTGGAGAATACCATAGTGCGGCGACTCCCTCGAAGTTGGCGGTTCACGCTGGCAAGCTTAATTCGGTGCTGTTTGCCCCCGGCATTCGCCGCCTGTATATTGAGGAACCAAATCAATCCTGGAGATTTCTGAATGCATAAAGCGGGAAGAACAATTGTTGCGATCGCCTTCGCTTGCCTGATAGTGGTTCCTCTCGCTCTTGCGCAGCCTGCTGGCGGCGTTCGCGCAAATGCCGGCAATCCGTCCATGGACGGTGTGATCTCCGCGCTTTTTGCCGCCAAAACTTTTGATCAGACCGCTATCTCTCCCGACGCCAGACAGGTCGCCTGGGTAGAAGTTACAAAGCAGGGATCGGCGATATTTATTTCGGCGATCACCGGCGGCGCGGCCCGCCGCATTACTGCCGGAGGACAATCCGAAAGCGCTGTCGCCTTTTCTCCCGATAGCAAGCAGATTGCTTTTCTCTCAGACGCGGCCAAACCGGGCCAGCCTCAGCTATATGTCGTCAGCGCAGCTGGTGGTTCGCCGCGCAAGCTTACGAGTATTAAAGGATTTCTCGCTGCTCCCAGCTGGTCACCTGACGGTAAAACCCTCGCCTTCCTCTTTACTGAAAATGCTGAGCGTGCCGCCGGCCCGCTGGTCGCAGAAAAAGCGCAGACCGGAGTCATCAAAGAGGCCGTGACCGAACAGCGTCTCGCCCTGATCAACTCCGTTGGCGGCAAGCTGCGCGTAATCTCCCCGGCCGATATGTATGTTTACGAATATGACTGGTCCCCGGACAGCAAAAGCTTCGTAACTACCGCGGCCCATGGCAATGGCGACAACAACTGGTATGTCGCCCAGATCTATACCGTCCCCGCTGCTGGTGGCGAGATGAAATCCATTTACACGCCGCCCATCGATTCGCAAATTGCCGTGCCGGCTTGGTCGCCGGACGGAAAGTCAGTCGCATTTATCTCCGGCATCATGAGTGACGAGCCCGCTGTGGGTGGCGATATCTTCATCATTCCCGCTGAAGGCGGCGAAGCCAGGAACATTACTCCCGGCATGAAGGCTTCAGCCAGCTGGCTCACCTGGCCTGCAGGCGGCAAAATCCTTTTTGGTGAAGACGTCGATGGCGAGAGCGGCGTGGCCACCGTGGACGCAACTTCCGGCGCCATTGCGACCCTCACGCACGGCCCGGGCCAACTCACGGCCAACGGCTGGGGCACAGCGCTCTCTCTTGCTGCCAACGGCAAAACTGCAGCCGTGATACGCCAGTCATTAGCTCATCCCCCGGAGGTATGGGCGGGACCGATCGGTGAATGGAAGCAGATTACTTCGCGCAATGCCGGTCTGAAGCCTGCATGGGGCGAAGCAAAAAGCATTCATTGGCAGAATGATGGATTCAACCTGCAAGGCTGGCTCGTGTCTCCGGCCAACTTCGACCCTTCAAAAAAATATCCCATGGTCGTGCTCGTCCATGGCGGACCGAGTTCCATGCAGCATTCATCATGGCCGGGGTCCCATAGCTTTGGTGTGGCACTCTCTTCCGCCGGCTATTTCGTTTTCATGCCGAATCCGCGCGGCAGCTTTGGCCAGGGTGAGGCTTTCACACGCGCCAACGTCAAAGACTTTGGCTATGGCGATTTCCGCGACATCATGACCGGCGTCGACCAGGCGCTCAAAGAAGCTCCTATCGACGAGCATCGTCTTGGCATCACCGGCTGGAGCTACGGCGGTTATATGGCGATGTGGGCGGTTACGCAGACCAACCGCTTTGCCGCCGCGGTAGCCGGCGCAGGCCTCGCGAATTTTCAGAGTTACTATGGCGAAAACCAGATCGACAAATGGATGGTGCCTTTCTTCGGGGCGTCTGTTTATGAGGATCCGCAGGTTTACGCCAAAAGCTCACCGATCACGTTTATCAAGAACGCGAAAACGCCGACCCTGGTTCTTGTGGGCGACAGCGACGGCGAATGTCCCACTCCGCAGTCGTATGAATTCTGGCATGCGCTGAAGACAATTGGTACAGAGACAGAACTGGTTGTGTATGAGCATGAAGGCCACCAGTTCGCGGATCCGGCGCACCAGCGGGACGTGATTGAGCGTGTGGGAGCCTGGTTCCATCAGAAACTAAAGTAAGCGTGAAGAAAACACAGTGTTTGCCTCTCCAGCAACTCTGAAATAAAAAGCGGGTACTACGATGATTGGGCCATAAGCAGGCGCTCACGCTGGTGTACTCTGGGAACAATTCTCATGACTGCTTCCAGACGTAAGTTGCGCATCCTGCTCGTTGACGGTGATACTACGGTCCAGCACTTGCGCGCTCTCATGTTGCGCATGCAGGGCTACAACGTTGATACGGCCCTTGATCTGGACGCGGCGCGCACGGTGATTTCTGCCGCTCCCGTATATGACCTGCTCATCGTAGATGTGGGACACTTTGCCGACCCGGGCCTGGAATTCTGCGAGGAGATCAAGCAGAGGCATCCTCATGCGAAGGTCCTGATGCAGGTGGATGGTCATATTTATCTTGGTCGCGAGAGCTGTCCAGACAAGGTGGTCTCAAAGCAGGAAGGCCCGCACCATTTTGTAGAAGAAGTGGAACGACTGCTCACTGCGTCCTAGCCGCCCTGCTTCTTTCCCACCTGCGGCTTCCATTTATCCAGAAACTGAATTACGTCTTCCTCGCTCATCACGCGTGCGCGCTCAAAATCACGGGTGGCATAGAGAACGTTTCCTTTCGCATCCAGCACTGCCAGTGACGGCACTCCCTTTTCCAGGTCGACGTGGTATTTTTTCGCCAGATCCAGGTTCTTCTCGTACTTTCCCACGTCCACATGTACCAGAACGTAATTGCCATTGAGCAACGGCGCGATCCGGGGTTGATGGAAAGCATTATCGAGCACATGGCAGTCAAGGCACCAGTTGCCGCCAAAATCCAGCAGCACATTCTTATGTTGCTTGCCGGCAGCAGCCAGCGCCTGCCGGATCTCCTGTGCCGCATTCGCATCCGTTTTATACAACTGAGGATTCGGTTGGGCGGGCGCCTGCAGCGGGACTCGCTTAAACTGGGCGACCGAAACCGCGGTAAAAAGTACCGCGGCAATCAAAGTCCATTGGTGCCGTTTCTTCATAACTGTTTCATTTTAGACGATGCGATAGCATGCGACGTGAGCGATTTCTTTTCTCGATCGGCTCTACTTTGGCGATACCACGCGGCCATAGTCAGAGGCGCGGGCCAGGCGATCGAAGTAGCTGTACGTCAGCGCGGCAATTTTGCGTATCGCCGCAGCGCCCTCTTTTTCGTCCTTTAGATAAGTAGTCATTACGCAGAGAATATACGGCCGGCCTTTGACCAGGATAATTCCAGAGTCGTTTCGCACGGCCTCAAGTTCACCGGGTTTGCTGGCGGCCACCGCATCATCGGGCAAGCCTTGCAGGAGTGAACTCTCTTTATGCGTGCTCAATATCTTGATGAAATCAGCGGTCATCTCTTTGTTCAGCAGTTTGTCGCGATAGATGGTTTCCAGCAGTGTCATCATCTCGCGCGGCGTGGAAACGTTTTCGCGACCTTCTCCTGCCGCTTTCAGGTCCATCATCTGTCGCCGCAGCCGGGTTGCGTGCAATCCCAGGCTGTCGAGCATGGCGTTGACATTGTCCATGCCCACGCGCCCGATCAGAACGTTGGTCGCGCTGTTATCGCTCACCGCCACCATCATCGTGGCCAGGTCGCGTAACGTCAGGCGCGTTACTCCCGGCGTGAGACCCAGCATGATGTCGCTTCCCGTGACCAGGTCTGCAGCGCGCACAACATATTCATCATTGAGCTTCAGCTTGCTCTGCTGCGCCTGCAGGTAAAGATCCGCCAGGACGGCAATCTTGATGGAACTGGCTTGCGGCATGATCTCGTCGCCGTGGATGAAAAATGTTTCCCCTGACGTCAGATCTTTCATTGCCAAACCCATCACGCCATCCAGTCCCTTGTCGATTACTCCCAGTTCTTCCTGAAGCTTTAGCCAGAGCGCCTGTCGCTTTTCAGTCGTGGGTTTTTCCGGGCAGCACTGGGCAAATGCGGGGATGGAGGCAAGGATGGTAATTAAGGCCAGGAGAATTCTTTTAATCATTGCGTGTGCAGTGTACATAGACGCTGGCGCTCGGGCAAACAGCGTTGCGGGAAGTTAGAACAGTTTCAACTGTTTCTCATTTTTCATTTTTACTGGTCGCTTGCGATCATCGAACACTGTTCTTCCATCGAGTGACGGAGAAATTGCGCGTTCATGCGCCAAAGCGGCCTCAAAATCAACCTGTGGTTTGACCTGCTTCTCCACCATGCCGGTAAAGCGGTCAAGCCTGCGGAATCCACTTAACTTTTCCGTATGGCCGACCTTGGCCTGCTGAAGAGCCCGCCGCAACACTGAAAGTGATTCATCATAGGTCTTTAACGGGACAGGAAAAGGATGGCCGTCTTTCCCGCCGTGCGCAAATGAGAACCGCGCCGGATCAGAAAAACGTGTAGGTGTGCCATGCACTACTTCGGCAATCAGCGCCAGCGATTGCAGAGTGCGCGGCCCAAGATTTTCCAGCAAAAGAAGATTGGCAAAGTCGCTCAGCTGCCGCTCATACGCCACGGCCAATACAGCGCCCAGCCGCTTCACGTCAATATCCTTTTCGCGGACATCGTGGTGTGCGGGCATGGTGAGCCACGGAACTTCACGCAACGTGCGTTCGGGATTCTCGCGCGTGATATCCAGCAAAGCTCTTTGCGCCGCCTTGGCGCGACTATCGACCAGATTCATGATCGAACCGGTGAAAACACTTTCGCCGACAATTGCCGTGTGCGGCTCAGAAGTAAAGTCCCGCACCGTCGCCGAATGCCAGTGATAGCGGCGGGCAAGCCCTGTGGCGTCATTCATTCCTTGCTGCACAACCGTCCACTCTCCGGCTTTAGTCACGACAAAGCTGTGCAGATAAAGCTGAAAACCATCGGCAATCGCGTTGTTATCGATCTTTGCCGTGAGGCGGCTGGTCCGCGCCAAATCGTCACCATCCAGGCTCTCGCGGTCGGCCACAGCACGGAGTTCGTCGGGAGTCTTGCGCGAGTGTTTTCCACGTCCACCGCAAACGTAAATTCCCAGTTCATGTGCGCGTGGATTCAGCCCGCGCTTCAGCGCGCCCATTACTGACGTTGTGATTCCGGAAGAGTGCCAATCCATCCCCATGACGCAGCCAAGGGCCTGAAACCAGAAAGGATCGCTCAACCGGGAAAGCAGTTCCGGCGCACCGTAATGGTAAAGGACGCTCTCGGAAATCGCCGTGCCCAGCATGGTCATGCGCTCGGCCAGCCACGGAGGCACACGCCCACCGTGCAAAGGAAGATCGGCAACTCCGGAGCGCTTCATCCTTACTATTATGAACTACTAAATTTGTAAATTCAGGACAGACGCGGTTCTCTGTCCTCAACGCCGTGGAATTTGCTTATGATTAACGAATGAGCGGCTCACTCCGCGTACTGCGACATCCGGCGCCCGCTACCGTGGACCCTGGTACTCATAACCTGATCCTGACGGCCATTCATGAGAAACGCCTGCTGCGCTTTTTCTATCACGGTAAGCCTCGAATCGTGGAGCCGCAAGATTACGGTATTCAAAAGGGCCTGGTGCACCTTTTCACATATCAGATCGGCGGCGAAAGCAGCAGCAGCCGCCTTCCGGACTGGCGTAAGTTTGCCGTTCAGGGCATGTCCAATGTTGAATTGCTGAGTCAGAACTTCCCCGGCAGCCGGTCTGTGCCCTCACAAAGACATCAGGAATGGGACGTTCTCTTTGCCAGAGTAGATCAATCCTAGATGCTGAACTGGTAAAACGCGCGATTCACACGTTGAGCGTATACTTTGTGGGCTATGGCAAACATTGATAGGCATCCTGCAGGTTCATTTTGCTGGGTTGAGCTGGCGACGACAGACCAGAACGCAGCCAAGAAATTCTATACATCTCTTTTCGGATGGTCAGTGGATGACAGTCCCATGGGGCCGGACGACTTTTATTCCATGTTCAAGCTTTCCGGCCGCAACACTGGAGCCGCTTACACCATGCGCAAGGAGCAGCGGGCGCAGGGCGTGCCGCCTAACTGGATGCTTTATGTTGCTGTTGAAAATGCTGACCAGTCAGTGGCTAAAGCTGCTCAGTCCGGCGGGACGGTGCATGCGCCGGCATTCGATGTAATGGACGTGGGCAGGATGGCCGTTCTGCAGGACCCTACTGGCGCGGTCTTTTCTCTTTGGCAGCCCAAGACTCATCAGGGCACTACCATCACCGGCGATAACACATTCTGCTGGGCGGATCTCAGCACGCCGAATCCTGAGCGCGCCACCCGGTTTTACAGCGATCTTTTCGGTTGGCAATTAGAGAAAGATGAAAAAGATCCATCCGGCTACATTCACATCAAGAACGGCGAAGACTTTATTGGCGGAATTCCTCCTGCCGCGCACCGCAACCCCAACACTCCGCCGCACTGGCTGATTTATTTCCAGGTTGCCGATGCTGAGGCAGCCACAGCAAAAGCCGCTCAACTGGGAGGAAAAGTTTTGATGCCGGCCCGCAAGATGGAAAACGTCGGCACATGGTCGATTGTCGCCGATCCTCAGGGTGCGGTCTTTTCTTTGTTTAAGTCGGCAAGGTAGCCATTAACCACAAAGGACACAAAGGTTCACGAAGTAATCAAGGCAAACGAAATCCACTTCGTGTTCCTTCGTGTCCTTTGTGGTTTGTTTTCTAAGCCGCGAGATCGAGGCCAGTGAGTCCGCTCGGGTCTTCATCCTGCTTGATTTTTCCTTTTTTTGTTTCTTTAGCCAGTTGGCAATTCAGTTCTGCTCCCACCAGCATGAAGAAACTGGTCCAGTAGAGCCACACCATCAACGCGATCACAGCGCCCATGGTGCCGTAGGTCTTATTGAAGTGGGCAAAACTGCGGAAGTAGATTCCCAATGCGTAAGAAAGACCAATCCAGCAGCCCACCACCAACACCGCGCCCGGAAGAGTGGCCCAGAAACGCTGCTTCACGTTCGGCGCCAGAAAATACAAAGATTCCACGGCCAGTACGGTAAAGACTACCGCGACCGTCCAATGGATATACGGCCACGCCTCGGCCAGGAGCCATGAAAGATTCGTTCGTAAAGCCAGCCATGTACCAAACTGCGGACCAACGATCATCACTACCAGCGCAATCAAAAGAAGTACGCCTACCAGAAGTGTGAGTGCGACGGCGAGCGGCCTGGTTACCCAGAACGGCCGTGCTTCTTCCACTTCGTAAGCGATATCCAGAGCTTCAATCGCCGCTGCGAAGCCGCCGGAAGCCGTCCATAAAGTCCCCAATATGCCGAAGGAAAGCAGCGTGCTGCGGTTCGGAGTTACCACGGTCGCAAGCACTTTGCGGAGGAGATCAATCGATTCCCTGGGCACGAAGCCTGACATCAGCGCAAGCACCTGGTCAAATGGATGTGCTCCCGGCAGGTAAGCCAGTATTGCCGAGATGAGCAGGAAGGCAGGGAACAGCGAAATCACAAAATAATAAGAAAGAGCGGCCGCCATCTGCAGCGTGTGCTTTGCCGGCACTGCCTCAACCGTACGCCACAGCGCGTCTTTGATTCTGCTTAGCCTGTTCATCTGTATTCCGTCTGCGGCGATAATTGCCGCCGCTACTCACAATAGCTTAGATGCCATCCGGCGCGGACGCGTCCGATGTGTTCCAATGGAAGAAAGGCGGCTGATGGCGGATAAAATCTACACCCTGGATTTTGCGCAGCAAGTCTCCCGTCCATTACCTGAAGTTTTTTCCTTCTTCTCCCGTGCGGAAAACCTCGAAGTGCTCACTCCTCCATGGCTGAATTTCAAAATTCTCAAGGTAGCTCCCCAGCCCATTCAACAGGGAACGCTGATCAACTACAGTCTGCGGGTTCATGGCATCCCACTCCACTGGATCAGTGAAATTGTGGAATGGGAGCCACCACACCGCTTTGTCGATCTTCAACTGCGGGGGCCTTACAAAACCTGGCGGCATGAGCATCGCTTTGAGTCACGCGATGGGGGCACCCTGATCTCAGATACCATCAGCCTGGCCCTTCCGTTGGGTATTCTGGGTCAGCTCGCTTATAAGATGAAAGTCCAATCTGACGTGGATGAGATCTTTGCTTTTCGCAAAACCAAGGTTCGCACGCTTTTTGGATGAATAGCAGCGGTTCCAGATTCGGCCCGCAAATGCAAAATGCCTAAACAACGCACTGCTTGCGGTTCCCCTCTAAAGCTTGCATATAGAATAGTTTTTCGGCCCTGATCCCAATGAATACCCAGAAGAACCTGATCGCCAAGCATTTTGGTCTGCGCGGAATTGCCCTGTTTGAAGCGGGCAAAGGCCTTCTTGCCGTGATTGTGGCTATGTGGCTGCTAAGCCTGCTGCACAAAGATATTCAAAATGTGGCTGAGCATCTATTACGTTTTCTGCACAGAATATTTCGCCTGAATCCTGACGGCCATCTGGCACGATCTATCGTCCGCGGTGCGCGGCGCGTCACCCCGGGCAATCTTCACTTATGGATTGGCGGGACCATGATTTATGCCATCGTCCGCTTTGTAGAGGCTGCCGGACTCTGGCTGGAAAAGCAGTGGGCGGAATGGTTCGCGCTGGTCAGTGGCTGTTTATATATTCCTATCGAAATTTACGAACTCGCACATCATGCCACGCCGATCAAGTGGGCGGTCTTCGCGACCAATCTATTGATCGTAGCGTATCTGGCGTGGCTGTTGCGCGATTTACACAAAGAGCGGAAGCGCCTGGAATCAGCCGCCATCCCCAACAGAGAGCCAGCGACATAGCCAAGCATTTTTCCCGGATATTGGGCCTATTTGGCCTCATAAACCGTCTTGCCGCCCACCACGGTTCGCAGCACTCGTGTCTTTAAGATCTCCGGCGGCGCTACCTTCGTGATATCGCGATCAAGCACCACAAAGTCAGCCAGCATGCCCGGCGTGAGCTGGCCTTTCTTGTCTTCGGCAAATTCCGCCTGGGCAGCGCCAATGGTATAGGCGTAAATGGCGTGATCGATGGTGAGCTTTTGTTCCGGGTAGTACTCTTTTGTCCCCGCCTCATTCTTGCGTGTTATCGCCGCATAAAGACCGCGGAATGGCGTGATGGGTTCCACCGGATAATCGGTGCCAAATGCCAGCGGGATGTGATTATCTTCAAATTCCTTCCAGGGATAAGAGTGCCTGGCGCGTCCTGGGCCGATATGCGCCTCTGCCCAATTCATGTCAGTGAGCAGATGATTCGGCTGCACTGAGGCAATTACGCCCAGGTCTTTGTATTTCTTGAAGTCTTCCGGCGCGACCACCTGATCATGTTCGATGCGGAAGCGCAGGTTCCTCTTGTTGCTCTTCTGGATAGCGTAAGCAAATGCGTCCAGTGCCATACGCGCGCCGCGGTCGCCAATAGCGTGGAACCCGATTTGAAATCCGTCATTGGCGCGCTCTGCTGCCATCGCGTTGAGTTTGTCTTGTTCATAGCGCGGAATGCCGGAGTTTTTTGGGTCGTCATCGTAAGGGGCAAGCATGGCCGCGGTTCGCGACCCCAGAGATCCATCCATAAACCCCTTGAGCATGCCGGTGTGCAGCATGGGATCTTCCTGCGAGTGGTGCTGGCGCGCGTGGAGCAGTTGTTCCACCGGGGCATCGAACGGCAGCCATTCAGAGATGCGCAAGGTCAACTTGCCTTCTTTTTCCATCTGCTCATAGGTGAGGAAGTCTTCCCAGTCCGAGTTGTCCTGGGCAGACGTGATGCCCCATCGTGCTGCGTCTTCCAGTGCGAGTTCGGCTGCGCGACGGCGTTGCGCCTGGCTGGGAGGGGGGATTTTCTCGGAGACCGCGCTCATTGCGGTTTCGCGCAGAATGCCCGTGGGCTCGCCTTTGTCGTCGCGGTCGATCTTCCCGCCGTGCGGGTCAGGACTCTGTGCGGTCACGCCCGCGGCTTTGAGCGCGGCGCTATTGACAATGGCAATGTGACCGTCCACGCGATTAAAGATTGCCGGATGGTTACCTGTAACTGAATCAATGTCCGCTCGCGTCGGTGTTTTCTGTTCCGCCCAGAGCGTATGGTCCCAGCCGCGGCCCACGATCCATTCGCCCTGCGCGGCCGTTTTGACCCGTGCGGCAATGCGCTGCTTCATGTCGTCTAAAGACTTGCTGCCAACCAGATCAACATTCAGCTTTTCAAAGCCACCCGAACCCAGATGCACGTGCGCATCATTAAAGCCGGGCATAACGAAGTGGCCACCCAGATCGATGACCTGCGTCTTAGGGCCTTTGACCTTTTGAATCTCATCGTTCGAGCCTACCGCGATAATCTTGCCACCCGAGATGGCGATAGCTTGCGCACGACCATGAATTGGCACGGGCGAGGCCATCGGCTTGGCGCGGTCAATTCTTTCTCCTACCCTGACCTCGATGTGGGGCGATCCGAGATAAATATCACCATTGATAAAAATCACATCAGCAGGAGATTGCGTTTGCGCGGAAGAAAGACTTGCCATTGTGAGCACCACCAGCACAGTAAAGAGAGTTTTCATTCATTCACTCCGGTAAGGGCCAATAAGACCAGCAGAATTCGCTTCAGGCCCAGGTCGCGATTGCTACAATCGAACCACTCGCGTAGCGTGTGTGCTCCGCCGCCGTCGCCACCTGCGCCGATCGTGGTCGATTCAATTCCGAGCGAAAGAGGGACGTTGGCGTCAGTGGAAGCCAGCCGGGGAAAAGATTCAATCCGCAAATGCTTGTCTGCGGCGCGGACAATTTGCAGGATGCGGGCATTTGCCGGCAGCTCCGCCGCCGGGCGGTCGCCAATGCTCTCAATGGCCAGCGTGACTTTGAGTTCTCCCGAGCGATGAGAAAGCGGAGCTTCGCTCCAGGCTTCAGCCACGCATTCGCGCAGGCGGTCTTCCAGCTTTTGCAGTTCTTCCATGGAGGCAGAGCGAAGGTCTACGCGCGCGGTCGCCGACTCAGGAATGGAGTTGACCGATGTTCCTCCTGAAACTACGCCCACATTAAATGTGGTGCGCGGCGATTCTGGCGCCTGCACTTCGCTGAACCTCGCCAGAGCCCGTGATAGAAGGACAATCGGATTGGGCACGCCAAAGTCGCTCCAGGAATGCCCTCCGGGACCACGAAAGGTAATCTCGAAGCGGCGGCTTCCCAGGGCCTGATTCACATACGTGTCAGTACCCGCGCCATCGATCACCAGAAGGGAATGGATCGCCTCGCGCCAGGGCGATGCGGAAAACAGGTGTCGCATGCCGCGAAGATTGCCTTCACCCTCTTCTCCCACGTTGCCGATGAAAAGGATATTAGTGGCGGGTTTGAGCTGTGTCCGCTTCAGCGCATTGGCTGTAGCCAAAAGAGCGGTCACGCCTGCCGCATTGTCACTGATACCGGGACCATAAAGCTTGTTGTTTTCTTCGCGTGTCTTTAGCGCGGTGCCCTGAGGAAACACCGTATCAAGGTGCGCGCTGATGCCGACAAGTGGAGCACCCGGTTCGCTGCGCAGCAGCCCCAGGACGTTTCCCAGATCGTCCACCTGAACATTTTCCAGGCCTATTGCGCTGAATCTTTCTCGCAGCCATTCACTTCGCGCGGCCTCGCCAAAGGGAGGCGCTGGAATCTCAGTAAGCTCACGCTGCCAGCGCCGGAACTCCATCTCCTGCTTGTGGAGGTAAGCAAAAGCCGCATGCACATTCCGCATTTCCGCAAGGCGAGCTATCTCGCGCTGGGCGGAAGTACGTGAGCTGTCACTGATAGGTGGGCGGGTTGCCATCGTGTGAAGGAATACTATATTACCCGCCACGCCGAGAGTGAAATTGCCCAAAAAGGATCAGGACGGATGCACGCCTTTGGTGGCGCGTTATGTCGTCCCGAGGCTATTTCGGTGTACTACCGTTACTGCCGGCATCGGCTGGTTTAGCGGGCTTTTTACCTTTTTTTCCAGCTTTGTGGTTTTTGCTATTTTTAGCTTTGCCGGTGGTCTTAGGCGTCGTGGTGATGTCGCTTCCGGTGCCCTGTCCGGCTCCGGTGCCAGGGACATTGCCAGTGCCCGGCTGCCCAGTTCCGGGGCTGCTGGTTTGTCCGCCGCCAGTATTTGCATTCGATTGCGCGACCACCAACGTGCCGCAGAGAACCACTGCGCCAATGAAGCCCAAAAGTTTTGTCATGCTTACGTCCCCCAGTTGAATTGAGATGCCACCTGGCTTAGACGGGGCAGGATCGAGCGAAAAAAGAAAGCGGCCACGATGGCCGCTTTATCGGGACAATTTCCCGGAAAGCTATTTCGGGGCTGGAGTTGTCGTCTCAGTGGTGCTCTTCTTGGTCTTCTTGGTCTTCTTGTGAGTGTGACCACCTTTGGTTTTTGTCTTGGTCGTGGTTGTGGTGGTGCTCGTCGAGTCAGTCTTGCTGGCTGTGCCCGCGCCGGCTTGTGCAAACGAGAGAGTAGCTCCCAGCAGCATGGCGAACGCGATCGTAAGTAGCTTCTTCATTCAGTCTCCTTCAGAAGTGTCAGTTTTTGAAATCGGTCAATCCTGTAAAGAATTGTTACGCAACATTTTAAGCAGAGAAGCTGGAAAAATGAAAGCTCCGTTTTAGGCCCCAAAAAAGCGGCCTACAGCAGGCCGCCTGGTAAAAACGATTCATAGCAATTTATTTGGGTGTTGGGGCTGCTGCTGGCGCGGCAGTCGTATCGGCGTTTTTCTTGCTCTTTTTCGCCTTTTTGCCATGGTGATGATGTTTTTTGGTGGTGGTGTCAGTGCTGGATGACGGAGTGGCGCTGGCCGATGGGGTCTTGTCCTCAGGCTTGCTGCCGCCCGCCTGAGCAAAGCTCAGGGCGCTGCCAAGTACCAGAGTGCACGCGATTGCAAATAGCTGCTTCATTCGTTCTCCTTTAAAGGGAAGTTCAAGGTGTTATTACAAGAAACCCGCGCCGCGGAAAATAGTTGCGTCCTGCCCTGGCCGGTACTCGCCTCTTATCAGGCTAGGTATCGGCGGAAACCTTCTGGCAGCACGCGAGAATTTCCTCCTCGGTAAGGCATCGATCTGATGCCTTGGCCCGCTGAAAAATGCGGTCCACCAGCTCTTCAGAAGCGGTCATGCCTTTGCGCTCCAGCCAGAAGATTACATTCGATTTGCCTGACATGGGGCCAATCTCAATAATCTGTTCCAGGCCGAAGTAGTGAGAGGGTACACCGGAGTAGACGGAGTTAGCCAGTTCAATATCGCCTTTGCGGAATGCCTTAATGACAGCGGCGGCATGTACTCCCGTCGCTGTACGAAAGGCATCTTCTCCCATTACGGGGTAGTTGCGCGGGATCGGCACGCCAGTGGATTGCGACACGGTGATGCAGTATTCCTTCAACATTGTGAGGTCCTGCTCTACCCACGGCGAAACGCCCATTAGTTTAAGGTTCACCAGCATCTGGTCTATCTGTGTGTTGCCCACTCTTTCGCCGATACCAAGCGCGGTGCCGTGAACGCAGTCCGCCCCGGCCGCAAGAGCGGCAAGAGAATTGGCGACAGCCAGCCCGCGGTCAGAATGGCCATGCCAATCCACGCGAATCTTCTGTCCGGAAGGCTTCACGACCTCGTCGAGGACAAAATGGATCAGCGCCTGCACCCCACCAGGCGTCGCGTGCCCAACGGTGTCACAAATCACGATGGCGGTAGCGCCGCTGCTGATTGCCGTCGAGTAAAGCCGCTTGACCGTCTCCGGGTCGCAACGTGAAGTATCTTCGGTTACGTACATCACTTCCAGCCCCAGAGACTTGGCGTAGGTCACTGCGGTTTCGGTAGTGCGCTGCAGAAAGTCGTCCGTCCAGTTTTCCGTGAATCGGCGAATAGGGCTGGAACCGAGGAAGCACGCTACTTCAATCGCTATGCCTGTGCGCTGCGAAATTTCGGCCACGGGACGAATGTCATTCTCGTGAGTGCGGGCGGCGCAATTGGGCTTGATTTTCATCCGACAGCCGGCGATTTCCCGCGCCAGCAGTTCCACGTCTGCTACCGCGCGCGGACCAGCGCCAGGCAAGCCGATATCGGCAGAGTTCAGCCCTAAGTCCTCCATCAGGTGCAGGATCTTGATTTTTTCTTCGATGGGCGGATCTTTCACTGATGGAGATTGCAGGCCGTCGCGCAGGGATTCATCATTCAGCATGACCCGCTGTTTGGGCGCGAATTCAGTTCCGGGGAGCGAGTTCCAGTCGTAAATCAAATGAGAGTGTTTCAACATTACTTTGTAAAGCTCCACTGGGGGTCCCCGGCAAACCCGCTTATGGTTTGCTGGGGTAAAACTGGCTCATCACTGATTTTACGCTTAAAGCAAGCGGCGACGGAGATAGGATTTTGTGCTTTTCATCCCTCCGCGCAGGCGGTTTATTAATTTCTTTGCGAACAGGAGCTCGATAAATCCGCTCATCTGCTTCCCAAATGCAGGTCCGTAGCCATACCACCAGAGTTTTTTCATGCGCGGCAGGCGGTCTGAGTCGACGTACTTGGGCCAGACCATTTCTTCCAGGCCAAATCGTCCATGCGTGCGGCCGATCCCGCTGGCTTTTATTCCGCCGTGAGGAGCTTCGCTGATGCCGAAGCAGGCAATAACGTCATTCACCATCACCGTGCCGGCATCGATGCGACGCGCCAATGCTTCACCGCGATTGCGGTTGCTGGTAAAGATGCTGGCCGCCAGACCAAATTCGGAGTCATTGGCCAGAACTACCGCTTCGTCTTCCGTCTTGAAGCTGCGAACAGGCAGAACAGGGCCAAAGGTTTCTTCGCGCATGATCATCATGGAATGGTCCACGTCGGCCAGAATGGTTGGCGAGAAGAAATTTGGGCCAAGCTGTGAGAGCGGCTTTCCGCCAGCCAGCAGGCGAGCGCCGCGGGCCACGGCGTCATCGACATGCATTTGAACGACACGCATTTGGCGTTCATGGATCATCGGGCCGATGTCAACGCTTGGGTCAGTGCCGGCCCCGGCGCGAAGCTTGGCGGTTTTAGCGACGCACGCTTCCAGAAATTTTGCGTAGATCGATTCATGCACGTAGCAGCGCTCGACGGAGAGGCACGTCTGTCCGGCATTCATGAACGCGCCCCAGACCGCGGCGCTCGATGCCACGTCGATGTCAGCATCCTCCAGCACGATCATGGGGTCTTTTCCGCCCAGCTCCAGTACCACCGGCAGCAGCCGCGCTGCTGCGGCCGTTGCGACGCGCTTACCTGTAGCCACGCTTCCGGTGAAAACAACTTTTTGGACGTTCGCGGCAAGCAGCGCCGCTCCCGCCGCGCCGTCGCCGGTGATGACCTGGAGCAAGTCAGGATCCAAGCCTGCGGCACGCAACAGCCGCTGGAGTTCCAGCGAAGAGAATGGGGTGAATTCCGACGGCTTCAGCATCACCGCATTGCCCGTCGCGAGCGCGGTCAGCGTTTGTACCGAGGGCAGGCTGAAAGGATAGTTCCATGGGCTGATAATGCCGACCACGCCGTAGGGCTCGCGCAGCAGTTGGCCGCGCTTGAGCTTCATGATGGGATTGCCATGAGCTACCGGCTCAGGCCGCAGGAACGCCGGAACATGGTTGGCGAGGTATTTCACTGTGTCCATGACGACCAGGATTTCCGTGGAAAGCGCTTCCGCTTCGGGCTTGCCGGCTTCGCGGCTGACCGCGGCGGCGACGGCTGCTTTCTGGTCGCACAGCAACTCGGCAAAACGGCCGAGGATGCGCAGGCGCTCGCGAACTGGCGTCGTCGCCCAGCGGCTCTGCGCCGCAGCCGCTTTCACAACAGCTTCAGCGATCTGGATCGCCGTCATATTCGGAAGCGTGCCGATGATTCCCTGAGTGGCAGGATTATGAACGGCAAATTGTGGAGCAGCCTCGATTTTGGGTATCGCGCTCATGGATTCATCGACATTTTACGCTGATACCTAACTAACTCGTATGCTACTCATTGTGCTGCGTGGGTCGGTTGCCGCTCAGCGACCGTCAATTGCTCCAGCCTTCATTTTATCGCGGTCGAATTTTTAGAAATTTTAATGTTATTTTAAGTTAAGTTTCGACTTAATCTGCGCTGCACATGCTATTCTCTTCACGATTTCCCAAGGGCTAGAGGCAGTATCTTCTCCGGGCTCCATCCCTCCAATGATTTTTTTGCGAAGTGTAATGCATTGGTATTGTTGCGTCAGGCAGCGCTGAACCGGCGTTGCCGTCGGCAGTGCCAGGGGACTAGAGAAAGTGCCATTCTTCCGGGCTCAAATCCCCCGAATAATTTCGTGCCGGCCAGATCAGGCCAGGCCGAAAAAGCGATTTCATGGTTCGCCGTGAAGATCGCGGGTTGTCGTTTGAGTTGAGAACATCGGGAGAAAACATGCACATCTTGGAGAAAGCTTCTACCACTCTCCTGCCTACCGGCAAGAGTACACGCCGAAAATCAATAACCTTGTTCGTCACAGCCCTGGTGTTGGCCATGCTTAGTTCGGTGGCGGCCCAGGCACAGGCAGCTCCACTTGTGGTGACCGCGATCAATGCCGGCCGGTTCTATGGAGATCCGAATCCGGTATTCCTTGGAACCATCACGGGCCTCAGGAGCGGTGACACGATCACGGCAATTTTTACCACCGTTGCTAATCCTGGCAGCGCGGTAGGAGATTACGCGATCGTTCCCACCCTGGTTGACCCGGACAACAAGCTGAGCGGCTACAACGTGATCATTAACAACGGCACTCTGACGGTTACTCCTGCGCCGCTGAGCATTGTCGCTGATGACGTAACACGCGCCGTTGGCCAGCCGAACCCCACCTTTACCGGCACGATCTCAGGAGTCAAGAACGGTGAGGAGATAACCGCAACCCAGGACAGCCCGGCGACGGACGGCAGTGAGGCGGGAACATATCCAATCGTTCCCACGCTGAAGGACGCATCCGGCAAAATTGGCAATTATGCAGTGACTATCTCGAATGGGACGCTGACGGTCACACCCTAACGCACATCGACGGAAAACACCTTCAGGGCTGGCAAAAAATTCGCCAGCCCTTTTTTGTTTGAGCGGATGAATGCTTGTCGTGCCCCTGGACGCCGGTCTGATGAACCCAAGCGCGTAAGGAATGGTGGGTCCGAGCTACTTGACCGAACGTTATTTGACCGAACATTATTTGACCGAACATTATTTCTGCGTACAATCCTTCCGCCCGGTATCTGCGACGCTCGCAATGAGCCATTTGCCATCCGCGCGAACAAGGTTGAACAAATCCGTTCCGCAATGGTCGACCTTGCCGTCCACCAAAAATTCGAATGGGGCCCACACCACGGCCAGATCGTTATCGATGCGCACGAGTGGATCGTGAATTCGCTCCTCGATCTGTGCCTTCCCGGGTTTACCCACCAGGTCGGCAAAAGCGTCAAACGTCATCTGGGTCGGTTTGCCGTCCCGCATCAGCACCATGCCGCCGCCGGGCAGCAACGGTTTCTTCATTGCGGCCGCGTCGCGCTTCGCCATGGCATCAAACATCGCCGTTATCGGAGCCATGACTGCCTGGTCTTCCTTTGTGAGGGCCTCTGCCGAGGGCGGTGTGGCGGCGTGAAGCGAGTTGATCAGAAAGCCGGCGGCTGTCGCTCCGGCAAGAAGCAAAACCAAGGGTAAGCGATGAAAGAGATTCATGGCTTGTGATTGTAGCGGGAAATGAAAGCAATGTAGTTTGAGTTTTTTGCGCGCGCTTCGCTGCATTTCGCCCCAGAAAGCCAAATGCGGGCTTTCCGGGAGGAGCTGCGCGCGAGCCTACGGCGTAAGGAGGGTTTACATTATGGCGAGTCTCTCAGGCACGCTGTACACGGGCATCACAGGCGCTTTCTTCACCCGTGTGATGCAGCACAAAGCAGGCGAGATTGAGGGCTTCAGCCGTCAATCCAAGTGCAACCGCCTGGTTTATTACGAGCGCTTTGAAGACGTGAGAATGGCCATCGCGCGGGAAAAGCAGATTAAGCGCTGGCGTCGCTCCAATTGGGGACAGCAAATGCTGTTCCACGGACAGAGCTTGGGAAGAACTCCTTGACGCTGCATGACTCTGGACAAATCTTCGGGGTCCCTCGACTGCGCGCCCGACAGCAACTTCGCACAGGCATTCTTGATGCGCTCCGCTCGGGATGACAGACTTAAAAAAAAGGACAAGAGTTTGGCCCGACTTTGCGTCCTTCACGGGGTGGAGCAGGCATTTATGCCTGCGGCCAGACAGCTGAGGAAATCGGCTTCAGCCGCTGAGGTACCGCGTCAAGTTCGAAGCATGGGTTTGTCGAGCTGTAAGGATATTCCTCCGGGGTCTTGACCAGAAACCGCTTTACCGGGTTCTGCCAGATGTAATCCTTGAATTTCTGGTACTCAAGCGAGTCTCTGATCCTCCTATCCATGAAGCTTGGTTGCCATACATCTCTTTTGACTTTCAGGTTCTTATTCAGTTGAAAAGAGAATCCTCCCTTGATCAACTGCATGGCCCTTTCCATGGTGATTCCAGTGGGAGTAATGATCAGGTGAAAATGATCAGGCATGACAACAAATTCATGCAGCAGATACTTTTTCTCCGCTCTGTACTGCAACATCACTTCTATAAAGAGCCGGGCAATCTTCTCCACCTGGAAAAGGCTCTTTTTCTGAAGGACATTGGCAGTAACAAAATAAGTGGACTCAGTTGTGGTTCCTCGATGAGGAATGGTCAAAAAATCACCTCAGCGGCTAAAGCCGAGAACTTAAAGCAGCTTACCGCAGGCATAAATGCCTGCTCCACCCCGTGAGGGATACGGTGAGGAGTCTACTCTATCGGTCGAACCAGAAAGCTAGCATCGTGCCCTGACACTTGTGTCAAGGATGGGGCACACGGTGTTGTTAGTGAAGAAAAGCGGGAAAGCGTCGGCACCCGCCAGAAAACCTACTGCGCTTTGAGCTTGAGCTCGTATTTTCCGTTCTGCTGTACCTGCACGGCTTCACCCCGAGCAAGATACGGTTTGAGAACTTCAGGCTTCAGCCATTGCAGGTCCCATCCGTTTTCAATTGCGAGCAGGGTGTAGTTGCCCGGCACCACGTTGGGAAGAGTAAATGTGCCGTCACTATCACTCTGGTCGCGCCGGAACAGGACCTGGTTGTGTGCGGGGTCACTGGGCACGGCGACGATCATCACGCCGGCCAGCGGCTGGCCATCGCGCAGCGCCACGCCTGTGATCTGGCCCTGACCTTTGGAAATTGTGATCTCCAGCTTGACCGGAACAGTTCCCCGAATCATCACGGTGCGGCCATAGACTTTGGCGCCGGTTGCCATGATCGAGCGAATGAAGGAACTGCCATTGCCATTGATGGAAAGCTCGTAGTTGCCCGGCGGAACGGTTTGCTTGAATTCAATTTCTCCATCCGCAGGAATCAGCTCGAAGAAGTTCTTGCGTGTCTTGAAATCATAGAGCATAAGGTAAGAACGGTTGGCTACGGCAACGCCGGGCTCAAAAAGGAGCTTCGCTTTGACCGCTGCAAATGACATCATCTTTTCTTCATCTATCAGGTCATTCGCGACGGCATTGATTGTGCGAGCAGAGGTCGTATCTGTGGATGCGACTTTTTGGCTACCCGGCTCCGCAGAACGATGGAGTTCAGTGATGAGCGTGTACTGTCCGGGCGCCACGCCTTCTATTTCCACTTCGCCGGAAGGCAGATTTGTGATTTCCGCCATTACTCCCTGGGTGGCGCCATCCAGCATCTTGCGCTCCAGCCTGTAGCTGGCCGGCGACTCCGGAGGTCCGGCAGCCGGAAATTTCAGATGCAGCGCCGGCCTTGGTTGCAGCGTGAGATCGGCAACATATTTTTCACCGCGGGTGAGATGGATAATGTGTGCTGAACCTGGCTCCGTGACTCCGGGAAAAAAAGTGAGCGGATAAGCGACGTCTAAGGGATTGGGCGTTTCCGGCTGGCTGGAAGCAGGATTTGTTCCGACCGCAGTGCCGCCAAAAACATTCCTCGAAAAACTGAACCTTTGCGAGGAGTCTGTGAACGTATAGACAACGCGGTGCTGGGTCCGCTGCGCATACCAGACCATGGCCTCCACGGAGATGATGTAGTCGCCGGCCGGGAGATGTCCCAGGTGGTAATTACCCAGATCATTGGTTGATCCATGGGTGCGAGCACGCGCGCCCTGGCTTCCGCCTGCGATGCCCGTCTGGTAAAGCGTGATCTGCGCGTTGCGCACAGGTTCGCCGGCTTCGTCAGTGATCGTGCCGTCAATTGTGTTCTCTTTGTCCAGCCGAAAGATCAGCCCGCTGGAATTTGCGTTTTCGCCCACCACGATAGACGAAGCATACTGGTCATGCTGATTGAACGCCTGGAACACATAACCGTACGCCTGGGCAGACAATGTATATTTGCCTGCCTTCAGCCCGGCAAAGGAAAAGAGCCCGTCTTCGCCCGTGATCATGGTGGTGAAGGAGTCACGCTGGGTGACGGGAGAAATGGCTACGCGAGCGCGGGCAATCGGCTGCCGGGTTGTACTGTCAATGAGGCGGCCATCAATTTTGAAGCCGGAACGCCCAGCTGGTTGCGAAAGAATTTCCTGCCAGGAGAAGACGAACAAACATGCGCAAAACAGAATTCTGCTCAACACGCTTTACTCTCCCGTACGAATCAAATCCACGACCACGTTGCTGATTTTTCCCGGCGACAAAGTTACTGCCGCAGCTTTCTTCATGTAGAGAGAGAGCTCTTCCGGATCGTTGGTGTCAATGTCCGCCGAATCGGCGAACGCAAAGATTTTGTAGTCACCCGGCGGCATCGGCAAGTAGAGCATGCTGTCAGCGGACAACGACATCGTTCTGACCTGACCCATCTCCTGCGGCAGTTCCTGGTCAGAGAAAATAGCCACCGTTGCGTAGGTATTTTTATCCGCGTTCACCAGAAGATGAACCGTCGCCATGTCATCCCGGACAACCGCTTCAATGGCAGGAAGCTGTCCATTTTCCGGTACCAATAGTTCGTCCCTCAATAGATCAACGCTACCGCAGCGCAATGAGGAAACATATGTAGCGCTAGCAAATGAGCCGCCAGTTGCATGCACCTTGTACCGTCCCGCCTGTAATCCGCGAAGGAGGAAAGTGTCTCCCGCCGGCGGCCTCCAATTGGATTGCACCTGAACATTGAAAGAATCAATTGGATAGAGCGATAGCTGCAAAAGCGGAAAGTCAGAGCAATCAGAAGTATGAACCTTGCCATCAGCCGAGCCGTAGGAGCAACTGCCTAAGTAAGTGTTTCTGCCGGTGTACTCTTTGTGGACGCGGACGGGAACCCCAAACCCGCCAGAGAGCGATAGCCGCAGGCCGATCACATCTTTATGAACATTCATGCGGCGATGAAGGATAGCCGGATTGCCTGCTTCGTCCGTGGCACTCAAGCGCAGCATATATGCGCCTGCGGGGACAGTGCGGAAAGTGAAAGCGCCTGTCTGCTGATCAAATTCATCCGCCCTGAACAGCACCTGGCCGCGTTGATCCACAAAAAAAGGCGGAGCAACCTGCTTCAAGTCCTGCGCGGCGCTCACTGTCCCGGATATTTTGTAAGCCGGCCGCGGCGTAATGGAAAAGTTGATTTCAAGATGCTGCTCCGCGATCAGATTGACCGGTTCCGCGCCGGCTTCTTCATCAGCGGAAGGATAATAAACAACGGCTGGGTAGGCCTCTCTTGCGTTGGCAGACTGGGCGCCGAGAATCCGACGATTTACATTGCCTGCCTGAAGTGCGACAACATACTGCCCCGGCGGCAAGTCGGGGATACGGTAATTACCGTCTTCATCAGTGCGTCCATCGCGCAGGGGCGCACCTCGAAAGCGGGATGAACCAGCGGCGTCCACCTTTTCGATTCGAACTGTTGCACCCTCAACCGGCCCACCATCTTTGTCCACCACGTGGCCGTAGATCACAGCTTCTGGTGTCAGCCTGATAACCAGACTGGTGGAATCCGGACCCACGTTTAGAACAATGGACCGGGGATTGAAGTTGCCGCCGCGACCTTGAAAATAGCCGGGTTTTTGAACCATGAACTGAGTACGCCCCGCGGAAACACCTGTAAAGGCAAATTCGCCTCCGGGACCGCTAAGGACGGCCATCTGGCCCGTCGGGCCATTCCACTTTACCAACGCCCTGGGTATGGGGCGGCCGGTGATCGCGTTAACCACCGTCCCTTCAACTTTGTAGGTCTGCGCATGAGCGGGCTGCGCTTCCGCGGTGGAACTCTGTATTGCCAACGCCGGCAACTGAGCTATAAAGCAAGCAAGCACAACCAGGGACCCGAGGCAGCGCCGCATAGTTCGAACCTACCTTATGGCCATTGAAGGTAGATCAAAGCTTACCAGAGTGCAATGCCTGCTCCACCCAGTGAGTCTACTCCCACCCCGCTAAGTCGCCCGATACTTGTTTTGGACCGAAGGGCGTGTGAGGATAGTGAATCGAATCCCACGTTTTCTCGGAAGCGAGATTGGAACTAGATAATCTATTAACTTAACAAGGTCCGATAACTCCTGATTTTTTCATCCACCTATTGACTCCAATTTCCCTTTCGCTTAATATACGCACTGGTTCTCGCCGGGAGCGGCAGCGGCGAACCATCCTAAAAAGGTAGTGAAAACAAACCTTTTAGCGATCCGGGTATCCCAAGTGGAGGCGGGAAACCCAAAAAGGCCAGCAACCACGCGATCATAGCCGGCCCATCGTTTGGGCCACAGATTGTGTCGAGACAAAAACCAGCCATTAGCAGTTAGCCATTAGCCAAAGCGGGCATATTTCTGCTTGGGAATGGGCAGTTGTGCTTGCTATTTGGCTCGGATCGGAAATACCCCAACAATCTAAAGCACAGAGCAAAACACACAGGCGGGAGTGCCGGTGGATCACCGTGATTGCGCGTAATCACCGTGATCAGAAAAGCAAAGAGTCAAATTCAGGAGCCACCCGTGCGTGGCGAGCTATTCAGGAGAAGACACATGAGCAAGCAGGAGATCATGGAAGCCATTGTGGGCTGCGCGGACAAGCTGGGGCGCACGCCGAGCATTTTTGAAGTGATGAAGATGGCGCAGGTAACGCGGCGGCAGATGAGAAAGTATTTTGGCTCGTTCTCACATGCGCTACGCGAATGCAACCTGGAAAGAGAAAACAGCAGCGGACAGAGAGTGCCGCTGGAGAAATTATTTCTAGACTGGGCTGGCGTGGTGCGGACAGTGGGAAAAGCGCCGAGCATGAGCGAATACGAAGCAATGAGCAAATACAGTTGCAAACCGCTGGTCCGGTGTTTTGGCAGCTGGCGGCAGGTGGCGTATGGATTGACGCAGTTTGCGGAAGGCCGGGGACTGGCGGAAGAGTGGAGAGCGGAGCTGGAACTGGCGGCAACGAAGGTCGATGAGCGGGATGCGCAATGGTTGATACCGCGGGAGGCGAACGGTAGCCGATCCAATACTCTGCCAGCCTTACAGGCCACTACTCTGCCGGCCTCGCGGCCGGGGAAGCTGCCAGCTGGGCCGACCTCGGGGCCGACCTATGGGCCGCCGATGTGGCCGGGTGCGCTGGTGTATGCGCCGCTCAACGAAATGGGAGTGGTCTTTCTATTTGGCGCGATGGCGCTGCAACTGGGTTTTGTGGTGCACAAGCTTCAAGCCGAGTTTCCGGATTGCGAAGCGATGCGCCATGTGGGAGAAGAGAAGTGGCAGTACCTAAGAATTGAATTTGAATACGAAAGCCGGAACTTCCTGAAGCACATGCATGACATAAAAGGATGCGATCTGATTATCTGCTGGCGGCATAACTGGCCGGAGTGTCCGATGGAGGTGCTGGAGCTGAAGAAGGTTCTTAGCCTTCAGCAGGCGGCAGTGGGCCAGAGCTTTTTGCCGCAGATTTGCGCGGATGAACTCTGATAGGAAAAACCTACCAAGGAGATACGGAGTCACGGAGAAGAGCAGAAGAGATTGCCAGGAATGCCAAAGTTGCCAAAAATCGCCGAAATTTAAAAACCTGGCCTGGACCTTTTCTTTCTCTGCTTCCTCCGTTCCTCTGTGTTTCAAAGGTGTTTGGTTTTTCTGATCAGTGTTATCCGTGTTAATAAGTGGTATGTTTTTTGGTTTTCTCCGTGTCTCAGCTGGTAGGTGTTTCAGTATTCGACGCTGACCAGGAAGAGCCCACTGGCTGGCGCGGTGGCTGAGGCGGCGGATCGGTCACGCAATTCGAGAATGCGGCGAACGTCGACCACAGAAAGACTGCCTTTGCCGACCATCAGGAATGTCCCGACTAAATTGCGCACCATGTGGTGAAGAAATCCGTTGCCGCGCACGGTGTAGATCAGTTCCTCGCCCTGGCGTTGCCACTGCGACTGAAAGATTGTGCGGACGTTGTTTATTTCAATGCCTGCTTTATTCGTTTCGAGTCGTTCTTTGTTGGTTTCAAGAGCTTCTTTGCGTTTTTCGGGGTCAACGGCGGCGAAGCTGGTGAAATCATGCTCGCCTTCCACTAGCGGGCCAGCTTCGATCATGCGCGATTCATCCAGAGGATAAGGATGGTGGTAAACGTACCGCGCCTGGAATGGAGAACAAATTGCTCCACGATAGATGTGGTAGCGATATGTTTTGGCGATGGCCGATCTGCGCGCATGGAATTCCGGCGGCGCCTCGTCGACAGCCAGGACACGAATCGAGCTCGGAAGTACGTCGTTAAGCGCGCGAACGAGGTTCGCTACAGGAATCGGCGACTGAATGGCTACACTGGCGGTCTGTGCCAGCGCGTGGACGCCGGCGTCCGTCCGCCCTGAGCCTTGCGGCAGTGTTTTTTCGCCGGTCAGGTGTTCGAAAGCGGACACCAGCGTCCCCTGAACGGACACTCGGTCAGGCTGGATCTGCCATCCGGCGAAGTCATGGCCGTCGTAAGCGAGCGTGAGTTTGAGATTTCGTGGCAAGTCCAGGTCCCCAACACTTTTTAACGTCCTAAAGCAGCACTGAGCCGATATACTAACGGGTTTCCCCAACACTGGGAGTTCGATTCTGGAACGGATATTTTGATTCTGGAACCGCAGAGGGTATTCCCGCGTATCTTCATGAAGCAAAGGTGACGGAAGCCGGAAATTACAGTCTCTATAAATTACCAATCAGCCAGTTACGCAAGATCGGGAGAAAAAGAATGTCCGTAGGATTTATCCGCAGTGATTTCGCAAGGAAAGTTGTTTCGGTCGTGTGTCTATTTGCCTTTCCGCTGGCGGCGCAGCAGGCGAATACCGGCATATCTTTGCAGCCGGCGCAGAGTGGAAGCCAACAGCCGGGCGCGCCGTCGACGAACGCTCCTGAGCCGAAGAATTTGCCCCAGCCAACGCACGTGGACTATTCCAGGCCGGTACGGCTCTTGCCGAACCCCTTTGCGCGCTATATCCCGCGCGACGTGCCGCCGCCTTCGTTCACAAACGCACCAAAGATCGAACAGCTGATCCAGAACGGCAAGCTGATGCTTTCAATGAATGACGCCATTGCCATTGCCCTGGCTGACAACCTTGATATAGCAATCTTTCGCTATAACCTGCCCATTGCCGATACAGATATCCTTCTCACCAAAGCCGGAGGCTCGCCTCGCGGCGTCAACTCGGGCGTGGTTTCAAATACTCCAGGCGGTGGCGTCGGGGGAATAGGCGGATCAACGGGAGCGGGGGCAGGAGGAACAACAGCTGGAGCCGGAGGAGCCGGCGCGGGCGCGGGTGGCATCGTTGGCACAACGAGCGGAGCCGGACCTCAGCCCGACAGTTTCGATCCTGTTTTGACCGGCAACTTAAATTTTGAACACGCCATTTTTCCGCTCTCCAACACGATCACCACCGGAGCCCCGGTGATTGCGCAAAACACTACCACCGGGAATTTCACCTATTTTCAGGGATTCTCTCCCGGCACAGCATTGACGGTCACATACGACAATCAAAGAATTGCTTCTACCAGCCGCTTCAATACCATTAATCCGAACTTGGCGGGGCAATTCAGGGCTTCAATTCGCCAACATCTTCTGCAAGGGTTTGGCCCCTCGCTGAACAAGCGGCTCATCCTTCAAGCCAAGAACGACAAGAAAATCACGCAAGAGGGCTTTCGCGACCAGGTAATTTCCACCGTAAGCCAAATTGAGGGCATCTATTGGGATCTCGTCAATGCCTACGAGGATTTCAAAGTGAAAGAACGTTCCCTTGCCCTGGCGCAAAAAACCTTGTCCGATAATCAGAAACAGGTGGAAATTGGAACGCTGGCGCCACTGGATGTCGTCCGCGCGCAGAGCACCGTGGCTTCAGCCGAACAGGACCTGATCATCTCCAGGACCAACCTCCAACTCCAGCAACTCATTATCAAGAACGCTTTAACGCGCAGCCTGCCGAGCGATTCGCAGTTGTCGCAAGTGGACGTTGTGCCCACCGATACAGTGCAGATCCCGGATCAGGAAAACCTGCCGCCACTCCAGGACATGATTAAGCAGGCCATGGCGAATCGACCGGATTATGCGAAGCTCAAGATCAACCTGCAGAATAGCGAAATCAACATCAAAGGTGCGAACAACGGCCTGCTGCCTATCGTAGACTTGGTCGGCTTTTACGGCGCTTCATCACTTGCTGGTCCCAACAATCCGCTGAATCCTACTATTTGCGGAAATGCTGGTTCCAATCCCGCAACATGTACTCCTGCAGTACCCACAACCGGGTTTGGTGATACTTTCACCAACCTGTTTAACTCCACCGCGCCCGATAAGGGTGTCGCCATTAACATTCAGATCCCGCTCGGCAACCGTGCTGCCCAGGCCACGCAGATTCGATCGCGACTGGAATACCGCCAGTCTCAGCTCAACCTCAAGCAGGTGGAGAACCAGATTGCCATCAACGTCCGCAATGATGCCTTCACTGTAGAGCAAAATCGTGCGCGCGTGGCTGCCGCTCAAAAGGCGCGCGAACTCTCGGTCCAGACACTGGATGCAGAACAGAAAAAGTACAATCTAGGCGCTTCCACCTATCTGGCGGTTTTGCAGGATGAGAGAGACCTGTCAGCAGCAGAGTCCGCACTGGTCGCTGCCATGACCAACTATGCCAAAGCGCGCGTCCAGCTTGACAAGGACACGGCACAAACACTTGAGCGCAACAATATCAATCTTGATCAAGCTGTTACCGGGCAGATTACTACGCTACCAAATGTTCCCGGAACCGTGCCGAACAAGACGGCGCTTCAGGAAACCAATACGCCAGCGCAGCAACCGCCGAAATAGCAGACACCCATTAGTCCACTAAGCCGGCTAGCCTCAGGGTTAGCCGGCGTTTTTTGGTTTCTACCATCCCAGAAGCGCGCTGGGGGACTTGCTGTCCTGCTTTTGAAGGACGAGGAAGCGGCCGGAATCCGGCTTGACACAACCTTGTTCTAACCAAACCGCGTCAAGTTTTTTTCGGACTCTACTTGAACTACTACTGTATTTCGAATTGGACGCCAGAAACTCTGGTCAGATTGCCTTTCTTGATATATAGTTTGCAAACAAATCCCCCCAAAATAGTACTGAGGTGCTTGCGGTGAACCCTGTCCGGCTATGTCTATCCTTTCTTCTTTTGGTAGTTTTCATTGCGCCTGCGCGCGCCCAAAAGGAAGATTGGCAGCCCATTACTCAGCATGATTTGGAGATAAAGCAGGTTCCGGGCAACCCTGGGGCCGATGCCATCCAGCTTTACTTTGCCAACTTCATCAATGACCAGGAACAGACTGAATTCTTCTACCATCGCATTAAAGTGCTGAATGAGAAGGGGAAAAGTCATGCCGACGTGGAGTTGGTCATACCCCCCGGGGGATCAATCTCCAGCCTCAAGGCGCGCACCATTCAATCGGACGGAAAGATCACCGAGTTTACCGGCAAACCTTTTCAGAAGACGGTAATTAAAACTCGGGGTGTAAAGGTGTTGGCCAAAGCATTCACCATGCCCGATGTTGCCGTTGGCAGCATCATTGAATACAAGTACAAAATAGATTGGCCGTGGATCCTAACCAATAACTCTTGGACCATCCAGCATGAGCTTTATACCGTGAAGGAAAGCTTCCGCATGAAGCCGTATTCCGGTGGACTGCAAGGGTTTGAGAACGGATATCAGGTGGCAGCTCTTTACTCCCACATGCCAAACAATCTCAAACCAGTGCAAAAAGGAGGCGGCTACGAACTGGACGTTGAGAACATGCCGGCCTTTGAATCCGAAGGCTACATGCCACCGGAAGAAGATCTCAAGCCGCAAATGCGATTTTTCTATATCAGTACAAGAAACTCCACTACGGAAAAGTTCTGGCAGGATGCGGGACGGAAATGGAACGATGAGGTCGAACATTTCATCGGCAACCGCAAGGAGATCAGCCAGGCCGCTGCCCAGGCCATCGGTAATGAAGCCGATCCCGAACAGAAACTGCGGAAACTCTATGCGCAGGCGCAGCAAATCAGGAACCTGACCTACGAGCGGGAGCGAACTGAACTGGAACAAAAGAAAGAGAACCTGAAGTCGAACCAGAATGCCGGCGATGTTCTTGCCAGGGGTATTGGCTATCGCGACGATATTACGCGCTTGTTCGTTGCGCTGGCCCGCGCCTCGGGTTTTGACGCTTCCATTGTGCGAGTGGGCGACCGCAAGAGTAAATTTTTTGACAAAGGGCTTCTTTCCGAACAGCAACTCGATACCGAGATTGCTGTCGTCAATCAGGCAGGGAAGGACATTTATCTCGATCCCGGAACCAAGTTTTGTCCTTACGGCTATCTTCGGTGGATTCGCACTTCAACCATGGGAATCAAGCTGGACAAAAAGGGCGGCGTTTTCATCACCGCACCGGCGGCCGGGTATGACAAAGCCACTATCAGGCGCAATGCCGAAATGGCACTGGATGGCGACGGTAATCTGAAAGGAACCATCACCGTCAAATTTGAAGGCGGGGATGCGCTGGAGCACCGTCTGGATGAATTGGCCACCGATGAAGCAGGAAGAAAGAAAGATCTGGAAGACGAGTTGCAAGGCTGGCTTCCCACAGGGGCCGTTCTCAAGCTGACAAAGTCGGAAGGCTGGGATACAAGCGACGGCCCGCTTACCGCAATATTCAGCGTAGATATGCCAGGGTATGCTTCCACGGCAGGCAAGAGGCTGCTGGTGCCGGCGTATCTTTTCCAGGCCAGGCAAATGGATGCCTTCAAACATGTGGATCGAAAATTTCCCGTTTATTTCCCATATGCGTTTGGTGAAGTCGACAGGGTAAACATCAAAATTCCGGGCGAGTACACCCTGGAAAATGTCCCAAAGCAGCAAACCGCGCGTTTAGGCTACGCGGGCTATCAAAATCTGGCGCAGTTTGATGGGAAGCAATTGGTTACGCAAAGGGTTTTGCAGGTGAATGGCATTTTCTTTCGTCTGGAGCAATATCCTGAAGTCAAAGATTTCTTTGGCAAGGTGCAGGCAGGCGACGAACAGCAGGCAGTTCTTACGGGAGGCAGCACTAATGCTCAAAAAAGCAACTAGCGTCATTCTATTTCTTTTTCTCATGAGCCTGCTACCAAGTGCCGCGCACGCTGGCGTGCCGGACTGGCTGCGCAGTGCGGCCCAACAGCCGGCCAAAACCTACGCTGATGATGTAAACGCGGTTGTTCTTCTGCATGAAACCGAGACTACAGTGAAAGACAGTGGTGAAACCATCACGCGGGAGCGCCGGGTCATCAGAGTCCTGCGCCCGGAGGGACGTTCCGCTGCCTATCAGGGTGTGCCATTTGATGAAGAAACACGGCTAAATTATTTCAAGGGCTGGAGTATCAGCGCCAAAGGCCTGGAGTATGAAGCAAAGAAAGATGATGTTGCCGAAGTTGCCTCCGGCGAAAGCTACGAAATCTACTCCGACGCCAAGGCCAAAGTAATGCGAATTCCCGGGGTGGATATTGGGACCGTGGTCGGAGTGGAGTGGGAGCAGAAGCGACACCCTTACACTTTCGAAGATCAATGGTTTTTCCAGAGTTATCTACCAGCCCAACGCGCGCGGTTCATCCTGCACCTGCCCGCAAACTGGGAGTTTCGCGCGGCCTGGATGCACTATGCGGAACAGGTTCCCCAGGTACAAAGCGGTACATATACCTGGGAGCTATCGGACATTCCACGGATAGAAAATGAGATTGAAATGCCGCACTGGCGTGCGTTGGCCGGACAACTGGTTGTAACCTACTTTTCCGAGAAAACCAAAGGCCGTTCATATTCCACATGGGGAGATTTTGCTGCGTGGTATACGCAGCTGACGGTTGGTATGCGTGATCCCTCTCCGGCTTTACAGCAAAAAGTCCTGGAGCTGGCGCCGGCCACGCTACCATTGCTGGATCGTATAAGGGCTTTGGCTTATTTCGCCCAACGCGATGTCCGGTACGCTGCCATTGAAATTGGTATTGGAGGTTATCAGCCCCATCCTGCGAGCCTGACATTTAGTAATCGTTATGGTGACTGCAAAGACAAAGCGACGGTGCTGAGCGCGATGCTGGCGCAGATTGGAGTAAAGTCCTACTACATTCCGGTGCATACAGATCGCGGGATTTATACCGAGAAGACTCCGCCGACAAATGGATTTAACCACGTGATCCTGGCAATCCAACTGCCGGAGGGTAGTTTTAGAACACCGATGGCTGCGCTCTATGAGCATCCAAAGCTCGGACATTTGCTTATCTTTGATCCAACATCGCGGGTTGTGCCTTTGGGACAAATTCCGTCCTATGAGCAGGACAACTATGGTCTTCTGGTAACAGAGCAAGGTGGCGAGTTGATTCATCTGCCGCTAAGCACACCGGAGCTGAACCGCATCACGCGCACGGCAAATCTGACACTGATGACAGACGGCTCCATAAAGGGGGAAGTACGGGAGGTCCGTACCGGCAGTGAAGCTGCTTTAGGTCGATACACTTTTGAGCACCAGACCATGACCGATCGCCGCAAGATAATGGAACATTTTCTGGGCCGGATGATGGGAAATTTTCAGCTCGATAATGTGGAGGCCGAAAACCTCGATGATATCGATAAGGATCTTGTAATCCGTTACAAATTTACTGCCCAACACTATGCCAAGAGCACCGGGGCTCTACTCCTGGTGCGTCCACGCGTGGTGGGGGAGAAGCTGGGTTCTCTGGACCTGAGTAGGCAACGGCATTATCCCTACGAGTTCGATGCGCCGACGCTGCAGACAGACGCTTTTGAATTCAATTTGCCTGACGGTTACAAAATCGACGAACTGCCTGATGCCGCTCAAGCAAACTTTGCCTTTGGCGAATACACCAGCAAGATTGAAAACACCGGCAGCCAGCTGAAGTACAGCCGGGAATACAAGATCAATGCCGTGCGCGTGCCCGCGGAAAAGATCAATGATCTGGGCAAGTTTTTTCACCAGATCAACCAAGATGAGAGAAATATGGCGGTGCTGAAGAAAGCGAACTAGCCGTCGTCTTGGAGTGGCGGCTGAGATTACCAGCCGCCGGCAACATACCGGTATTTTGACATCCTCTTCAAATTACTTCGCTAGCAGGTTTAGTCCAAATGGAGTCTGCACGATGCATTATTTCAATTGCGCCAGCAAGATATTTCTGGGTGCTTTCTTTTTCTTGTCAGTGCTCGCGTCTGCTGAAGAGAGCCATCAGTGGCTGCCTGTGGATTCCAAAGATTTGCAGATGAAAGAGTTCAAGCAGCTTCCCGGAGCGGAAGCTGTCCTGCTCTACTATGCGAATGAAATAGATGACGTCAGACACACCGAGTTTTTCTATTCGCGTATTAAGGTTCTCACAGACGGCGGAAAGCAATATGCGGACGTAGAGATTCCCAGGGCAGAGAAGACCTCCGTTGTGGACCTGTTTGCGCGCACTATCCACCCTGATGGGAAAATCGTTGAATCCCGGGATCGGCCTTTTGAAAAGGTGGTTTTTCGGGGAAAGGGATTACGCATCAGAGTCCTGGCCATTACTCTACCGGACGTGTCAGCTGGTGATGTCATTGAATATAGATATGAACTTCACTACGGAGAAAAGGGAGTGCATCCGCGTCTCTGGACGGTACAGCATGAGCTCTATGCGGTGAAGGAGCACTTCATCTTCAGGTATGACAAGGACTTCTCCATTAACTGGCGGTCCACGGCCGGCTTGCAACAGAGCCCGGACCATGACCGGAAGGCCCGTGTCCTGAGGATGGATTCAGAAAACGTGCCTCCTTTTGAGGCCGAAGAGCAAATGCCTCCTCCCGAGAGCTATAAGCTACAGATAAAGTTTTTTTACACCAGCCTCTTCATGGGATCCCCGTCCGCGTTTTGGTTTCAGGCTGGAAAATGGTGGTCGGGAGGCGTCAATTACTTTATTGGTGCGCACAAAGAACTGGTGACTGCTTCCCAGGAAGCCATTGGCAATGAAACCGATCCGGAAAAAAAGCTGCGCAGACTGTACGCGCGTGCCCAGGAAATCAGGAATCTTACCTACGAACGTGACAGAAACGAAAAAGAGCAAAAGAAAGAAGAGATTAAAGAGAATAAAACGGTCGTGGATGTTCTGCGGCACGGGTACGGTGATCGCAATGACGTGGTGAGTTTTTTTGTGGCCCTAGCCCGTGGCGCCGGCTTCACGGCCTCCGTGGTCTTCGTTGCCAATCGGGAATCAAGGTTGTTCGATAGAGATCTCATGTCTTTCGGCCAGTTTGACTCTGAAATAGCTTTAGTGCGGGTCAACGGAAAACTAGTGTATCTTGACCCTGGGACGCGCTTTTGCCCCTATGGGCTGTTGCGCTGGACCCGGACGGGTACTGCGGCCATGGACACGAGTGATCCTGGCAATATCTTCTCTACTCCTGGCGCCGGAGAAGATGGCGCTTTCATAGCTCGATCGGCAGAAATGAAACTCAGCCCTGACGGCGCCATCAAGGGAGAGGTGCGGGTTGAATTTTCAGGTGCAGAAGCGCTGGAATGGCGGCTTTCCGCGCTGGCAACGGATGAAGCTGGACGCAAAAAAGAACTGGAAGATGAATTAAAACGATGGCTGCCGGCAAACGCAAAAGTGGAGATGACCGATTCAGCGGCATGGGAGAAGGAATATGAGCCTTTAACCGCCATTTTCCAGGTTGAGGTGCCGGAGTTTGCATCGGCGGCCGGCAAGCGTCTCTTGATCCCGACAGCGTTGTTTTTGCCGAAAACCAAAAGAATTCTAAAGAGCGGTCCGCGTAAATATCCCATTTACTATCACTATGCGTTCACCGAGGTAGATCATCTATCGTTGCAGTCTCCGGAAGGATACTCCGCAGAGACGCTTGCCGCTCCTCAAACCGAAACCACATGGTTCGCAAAATATTCCAACAATGCCAGCACTACAGGAAAATATGTCAATCTGGAGCGTTCGCTAAGGTTTGGAGGAGTCATATTTCAGCCTGACCGGTATGATGAGTTGAGAAGGTTTTTCTCCAAGGTGCAGTCCGGCGATGAGTTGCAAACTGTCCTGCATCAGGGGGCGCCGACTGAAGCGCACAAAGCCAACTGAAGGCGATATTCCGGCTTATCTCGGGCACGACAGCCTTGCCCTGCCTTTTCCGCATCTTCTATGATGGAGCAGGAATCCTCTATGGCAGATTACGTCAATAAGAAGAAAGACCAAAGCGGCATTGCGGAAAGCCCTATTGCTGAGGTCTTTGAAGGCCGCCACCCCGCTGACTCAGAAAAACGCTGGGCCGAGACCACGCTGGCTAAGACGCTGGAGAAGTCGCCAGAGAAGCCTATCGGTGCACCGACCGGCATCAATCTGGATGAAAACGGACACGCGCAGTTCACCACGATCAGCGGCGTGCCTGTCCGTCGGCTTTACACCCAGGCCGACCTGCCCGAGGACTGGAATTACGAAAAATATCTTGGCTATCCCGGTCAGGCGCCTTATACCCGAGGTATTCATTCCAGCGGCTATCGCGGACGCCTCTGGACCATGCGGCAGTTTTCCGGCTTCGCCTCGCCGGAAGAGACCAACGAGCGTTACAAGTACCTGATGGCCAGCGGCGGCGGCGGCTTGTCTGTGGCTTTCGATCTGCCCACGCTCATGGGCTATGACTCTGACCATGCAGCGAGCGAAGGTGAGGTCGGCAAGTGCGGCGTGGCCATTGATTCGCTTGAAGACATGGAGATCCTCTTCAACGGAATCGACTTGGAGAAGACCACCGTCTCGATGACCATCAATTCTCCCGCGTCCATTCTGTGGGCCATGTATCTTGTGGTGGCAGAAAAGCAGGGCGCCGACTGGAAAAAAGTTTCGGGCACGCTTCAGAATGACATTCTGAAGGAATACATCGCGCAGAAAGAATACATTTATCCTCCCGCGCCTTCGATGCGGCTGGTGATCGATACTTTTGAGTTCGGCGCGAAATTTACCCCCAAATTCAACTCGATCTCCATCAGTGGTTACCACATTCGTGAAGCCGGATCCACTGCGCTGCAAGAACTCGCATTCACCATCTATGATGGCGTTGAGTATGTGGAATGGGCGCGCAGACGCGGTCTTGATGTAGACGACTTTGGTCCACGCTTGAGTTTTTTCTTTAACTCGCACAGCGACTTCTTTGAAGAGATTGCCAAGTTCCGCGCCGCGCGCAAAATCTGGTACCGCCTGATGAAAGACCGCTTCGGCGCCAAGCAGGAACGCACGTGGTTGATGCGTTTTCACACGCAGACCGCCGGTGTTTCACTGACGGCCCAGCAGCCGCTCAATAACATTGCCCGCGTGGCTTTACAGGGGCTGGCAGCCGTGCTGGGTGGAACGCAGTCTTTGCACACCGATTCCTACGACGAAGCTCTGGCTCTGCCCACGCAGGAAGCGGCTCGCATCGCGTTGCGCACGCAGCAAATCATTGCTTATGAATCAGGCGTGGCGCAGACAGTCGATCCGCTGGCCGGTTCTTACTTCCTGGAAAAACTCACGCTCGATATGGAGAATGGCGCGTTCGATTACTTTGAGCGGCTGGACGCCATGGGCGGCATGGTGAAGGCCATTGAAAATGGCTTCCCGCAAAAAGAAATTGCTGAAGCTTCATACCAGTACCAGCGCGCGGTTGAAGCCAAAGAAAAGATCGTTGTGGGCGTGAACGATTTCCCCGTCGAAGAAAAGCAGATGGACACGCTCTACATTGGCGAATCCGTGGCCCAGCATCAGACGGCCAAACTCAAAGCCCTGCGCGCCCGCCGCAGCAATGACGAAGTGCGCCGCGCCCTGGACGCACTAAAGAAAGCCGCGGCCCAGGAGCCCGTAGTTCGTTCCGATGGCAAAATCAGCGACGCCAATACGATGCCGTTCATTATTGACTGTGTCCGGGCCTACGCCACTGTGGGCGAAATCTGCCAGGCCTTGCGCGAGGTTTATGGAACGTATGAAGAAGTGAGCATTACGTAGGGAATCGCCGCAATCATGCTCGTTCCCGGCGATTCTTATACACCGCCCACTGTTCCGTTCCGGCAATCTTCTCCAGCCAGTCTGCCTGCGCCAGCAGGTGTTCAAATTCCGTGAATCGGTACGCAATGTAAACAGGCCGCGGGGCCTGCTCAATCGATCGGCGCAGATTCTCCAGCACCCGCGCGAACGTCGGTTCAGAAAAAGGATTGAACAGGTACACCACCAGCGGGCCGGAAGGAAATTGAAAATCCCGTGCATCCAGACAGACTGCTTCGATATTCCGGCATCGCTGACGATCATGTGAATAGCTGGCAACATTCTTGATCGCTGCGCAATGCAGATCAGACATGAACTCCACACCTATGATTCTCTGAAACGGATAATCGGAAGCCATCAGCAAGACGCGTCCCTTGCCCGAACCCAGATCGACGAACGTGAATTGTGAAAAACCTTCCGGGATCGCCCTCATAATCTGATCGAACAGCCACGCCTCGGTAGCGAAGTAAGGACGTGCCATTACGCCCGCCAGGAATTGCGTGCCAAAGCCAACGTTGGAGCGCGTGGTATCCACGGAATGCTCCCAGTCATAATCGAGATCACCGAAGCTGGCCTTGCGGCGGGAAGGCAGCAACTCCAGCAGCGCACGCCAGATTGCGTTGCCAAGTTCGCGCAAATGGCGCAACAAGCCGAAGTACCCCACGCTCTCCCGCCAATGGCGCGCGAACGCCCGCCGGGAATTGAACGACGCGTCCTTTGCGGCCGCAGGAACAGCCCTGGTTAGGTTAGAATCACGGTCATCCATGAAAAAGGCGCTTGATCATCTCAAGAAATCAGACAAAATTCTTGCCTCTATTATTGCCCGTGTGGGGCCGTGCAAGATGGCCTATCGCGAGCCAAGCTTTGAAATGCTGGCGCGGGCCATCGTCTTCCAGCAGTTGAGCACCAAGGCCGCGACGACGATTTACCGTCGTCTGGAAGAGGCCGCCGGAGGCGCGTTGACGCCGGAGTCGATTCAAAATCTCAGTGTGGGTGAGATGCGGCGGGCCGGTCTGTCGCGGCAAAAACTCGGCTACATACGAGACCTGGCGGAGCACGCGCTAAGCGGGAAAGTTGATTTTGCCCTGCTCCCCGCCATGAGTGACGATGAAGTGATCGAGTCTCTAACCGACATCAAGGGAGTGGGTGTATGGACGGCGCATATGTTTCTCCTGTTTTCATTACGACGGCCCAACGTGCTACCGATCGGCGATCTGGGCGTGCGGATGGCCATCCAAAAAGCCTACAGAAAGCGCAAGATGCCGACGCCGAAACAGGTGGAGAAAATCGCCAAGGGCTGGCATCCGTATTGCAGCTACGCTGCGTGGTACCTGTGGCGGAGTTTGGAATTTCCGAAGGAAGAACCTACCACGGAGACACGGAGACGTCTTCTTAAATCCCGAACGAAGTGAGAGATCCCTATAATCTTAGAGTAAAGATCGGGATCGATATTGCCAGTTGACGAACTTACCGAGATAGCAAGATCATCCGAAAGGGCTTCGATTGAAATACCAAGCTTCCCGTATCTGATTTCGTGTTTTCATGAGTTCGATTACCTTACATAGATCATCGTAGCTATAGGGATCCCTCGCTTGCGTTCGGGATTTGAGAGAGTGTCTCCGTGGTAGGTTTTGCTGTTCTGATAAAATTAATCGCTGATGGCTGCTGACCGCAAAATCCGCGTGCTTGTCGCCAAACCTGGCCTGGATGGCCACGATCGCGGCGCCAAGGTAATCGCTCGGGCACTGCGCGATGCCGGCATGGAAGTCATCTATACCGGGCTGCGGCAGACGCCGGAAATGATTGTGAGCTCGGCCCTGCAGGAAGACGTGGACGTGATTGGCCTTTCCATCCTTTCTGGCGCTCATAACGCCATCGTCCCTCGCGTGTCTGATCTTCTTCGCCAGAACAAGATGGAGGACGTGCTGTTTCTGATCGGCGGCATCATTCCAGAGCAGGATTTTGATTTCCTAAAAAAAGCAGGCGTCAGCGCGATCTTCAATCCTGGCACACCAATGGACGACATCGCCGTCTTTATCCGCAAAAACGTCAAGCCGCGCGGGCTCATCACGGCCTGAACCCTTTTTTTTGTCGCTTCGCTCCAAACCGCTAAAACAACTCTAGTCCACAAATGCAATTCTGCTCCTGAAGCATGCGGCTCGTCTCGCAAGCCGGACTCGCCGCCTACGTCGTGTGACGATCTTGCTTCGCTCCAAACCGCTCGAGTAACTCTATTCAATCAAGGAGTGTCTGCTCCTGAGGCCGGCGACTCGGCGCGCGAGTCGGCCGAGCCGCGTAGGCACCATCACCGTCTTTTTGTCTCAGTCCCACCGCCCCCAAAAATTGCACTGACGCAGGCTAACCGGTGATCTGGCGGGCGGTCTAACCTTTCGAATTGAAAGGTAGACCATGAAAAAACTGATCGTTTTCGGCCTGACTTTGCCATTGTGCCTGGTGTTAGCTCGCGCCGGAGAGCACCGCACCGGTAGCGGCCCAACTGTGACGATGAATGATGATTCCGCCAGCGATGATTGTCGTGACCATCTGCGGGTAGGAAATGACGACTACCGGGCAAGCGTTCGCGACGAAGAAACCAAGATGATTGCCAATCAGCCGCTAACCATCAAAGCGGAGCAGAATGGCGGCATCCAGGTGACGACCTGGGACAAGCCGGAAGTCAGTCTTAAACTTTGTAAACAGATTGCTGTGGATGACGAAAGCGAAGGACGCAGATTGCTGGCCGAAACGCGGCTGGAAATCAACGGTTCCAATATCTCCATACACACGCCGGAAGAGAACCATCATTCTCTTGGCACGCTCCTGCTGGTGAAAGCGCCAAAGAACGCGAATTTAAATCTCAGCGTCCACAACGGAGGAGTGTCTTTGAGCGGCTTCATCGGCACGGCGGAAGCCCACGCGGAGAATGGCGGCATATCCTTCAGACGCAGCAGCGGAAAATTAACGGCGGAGGCCCAGAATGGCGGCATATCCATCAAAGACTGCGGCGGTGACGTAAGCGCGAAGGTCGAGAATGGCGGTCTCTCCATTGCACTGCCGGAGCACTGGGAAGGGAAGGGACTGGAAGCCCACGCCCTTAACGGAGGGCTTGTGGTAGCGGTGCCAAAGACTTTCAATGGCGGATTGGAGGTCGTGGCGTCAGAGCACACATCAATCATCTGTAAGGACGATGTCTGCAAAGCCGGTGAACGTACCTGGGACGGCGGGCACAAATTATTTCGCATGGGCGGAGCGAACCCACAGGTCCGAGCCACCACGGAAAACGGTGGCATCGTGATCGAAGATCGGTCACGGACCCGCGGCGAGCTGTAGGCATTTGAATTGAAAATCGAGCCGCGAAGGAACGCGGAACAATCCTGAATTCACTGAGCTTTGAGCGAGCCAGATTCAGATTTTTCGCGGGCTTCCGCGGCTTTTCCCTTTCGGTTTGTCCCAATAAACCCATATACTTGAATCTGCTGCCGCCATGACCACCCTGGACCAGATTCTTGCTGCTACGCGTGAGCGCGTTGACCGTGCTAAAGAGCGCGCACAGGTGCGTCCGCTGGAAAAAGCGGCTGCGGCGCATACGCCGCGCGGTTTTCGCAAACGGCTGGCAGCCATGTCTCAACTGGGTCCGGCGGTGATTGGGGAATTGAAAAAGGCTTCTCCATCGAAGGGTACGATTCGCGGCACGTTTCCCGTGGGAGTGCTGGCCAACCAGCTTGCACGGGGCGGAGCATCTGCGTTATCGGTGCTCACCGATGAAGAATTCTTTCATGGATCACTGGCGAATTTGCTGGAAGCCTCTGCCGCTACGGAACTGCCTTGCCTGCGCAAGGACTTCATTATCGATGAATTCCAGATCACAGAGGCCCGCGCCAACCACGCGGACGCCGTACTGCTGATTCTGGCGGCACTGGATGATGCTACTTTCCGCCGGCTTCTGGATTACTCTCGCGCGCTGGAGCTGGACGCCCTCTGCGAAGTGCACGATGAAGAAGAGTTGAAGCGCGCACTTGAGGGCGGGGCGGACATTATTGGCGTCAACAGCCGCAATCTTAAGACCTTTCAGGTCAACCTTGATACTGTGATCGACATGGCGGGAAGCATTCCCAACCATGTGTTGCGCGTGGCCGAGAGTGGAATCGACAGCGGCGCCGAAATCCGCGAGTTGCATGCCGCCGGATACCAGGCATTTCTGATTGGCGAAGCGTTGATGCGCGCTGAAGATCCGGGGCAGAAATTGCAACAGCTATTACACGATGCAGGATGGTATTCGCCATCCACCTCGGCTTCTCCTCATTGGCGTGGCACAGTCCAGTAAGAAGCCAAAGCAGCTTTCTCCCAAAAATAATTGCATGCGTACCTGGATCAAAATCTGTGGGACTACCTGTCTTGAAGACGCGCTCAGTTCGATTGAAGCGGGCGCTGACGCCCTGGGCTTTATCTTTGCGCCCAGCAAGCGGCGCGTGTCAACAGAGCAGGCACAACGGATTATCAGCAAATTGCCGCACGAAGTTGAACGGATCGGCGTATTTATGAATAGTTCGGCGGCAGAGATTGCCGGTGTGGTCAGCAGCGTGGATTTAACCGGGGTCCAGATGCATGGCGATGAATCTCCTGCGGCCGTTTATGCGGAACTGCCCCTCGCACGCCGCGACACAATACGGAAGATCAAGACAATCCAGGTGAGGCCGGGTTGTGAGTTTGATTTTGATAGTCATGGCGGCGCGCCAGGAATCGTCGATGTATGGCTGCTGGATTCGGGAGCGGGAAGCGGGAAGGTATTTGACTGGACGACCGCGAAAAAACAATTGGGCGACCGGCATGAACGGTTCATTGTGGCCGGCGGACTTACGCCGGAGAATGTGGGTGACGCGATGCGGGCATTCAAGCCCTGGGGCGTTGACGTGGTTACAGGCGTCGAGCGTGAGCCGGGACGGAAAGATGCGGAAAAGTTGAAGGCATTTGTTGCGGCGGTGCGGAGGGCGGAAGAAACATGAAAAGCAGTGCATTGAAAAAAGAGAAACAGGCAGCCGGACGATTTGGCCTCTACGGCGGTCGTTATGTCCCCGAAACCCTGATGGCGGCGCTGGAAGAGCTGGAACACGAATATGACAAAGCGCGCAAGGACAAGAAGTTTCGTGCTGAATTTGAGCGTCTATTGAAGGAATATGCTGGCCGTCCAACGGCCCTGTTTCACGCTGCCCGCCTGACGAAAGAGCTGGGCGGCGCAAAGATTTATCTTAAACGCGAAGACCTGCTGCACACCGGCGCACACAAGATCAACAACTGCATTGGGCAGGCATTGCTTGCGGTGCGCATGGGCAAGAAGCGCATTATCGCGGAAACCGGCGCGGGCCAACATGGCGTGGCCACAGCCACGGTGTGCGCTCTGTTTGGCCTGCAATGCGTTGTTTATATGGGAACGGAAGACATGCGGCGGCAGGAATTGAACGTCTTCCGCATGCGCCTGCTGGGATCTGAGGTCCGCGGCGTCGAGTCCGGTTCGCGCACGCTGAAAGATGCTATTAACGAAGCCATGCGTGACTGGGTAACGAATGTCCGCGACACGCATTATCTGCTGGGCAGCGTGCTGGGCGCGCATCCGTATCCGACGATGGTGCGCGATTTTCATTCGGTGATTGGCCGCGAAGCGCGAGCGCAAATCCTGAAGGTGGAAGGCAGGCTACCGGCGGCGATCATCGCGTGCGTGGGCGGCGGCTCCAACGCAATTGGAATTTTCCATCAGTTTCTGCAGGACAAAAAGGTGAAGCTAATCGGCGTGGAGGCCGGCGGGCGCGGCAATGAACTGGGGGAACATGCGGCGCGCTTCCGTGGCGGACTGCCGGGCGTGCTTCAGGGAACCTTCTCCTACGTTTTACAGGATGCACATGGCCAGATTGGGCTTACGCATTCGATCTCTGCAGGGCTGGATTATCCGTCGATCGGCCCGGAACACGCGGCGCTGGCGGATTCAAAGCGTGCGGAATACGTTGCCGCTTCCGATGCTGAAGCGCTGGAAGCGTGTGTCAGGCTGGCGCGGACGGAAGGCATCATTCCGGCTCTCGAGTCTTCTCACGCGGTGGCAGAGTGCATCAAGCGAGCGCCGAGGATGAAAAAGTCTGAGACTGTGATTGTGAACATTTCAGGACGTGGTGATAAGGACATTGGGATTTTGCGGGAAAATCTGAAGATCGGATGAGAGATCTGGGAATCGGGAAATCGGCACATCGGGACATCGAAAATCCGCAATCGGAAAAGCGAATTGGTGAGGCATGAGCTTGGATAAGCATCAGGAACTGCGAAGAAGGACCAAGGATTTTGCTTTGCGAATCATGAGGATGTGCCGGACTATTCCAAGCACGCGCGAAACCAATATTATCAACAACCAAATCCTGAGATCCGCAACCGGAATGGCCGCGAACTATAGAGCTGTTGGATTGGCACGCTCGAAAGCCGAATTCATTTCGAAGCTCGGCATTGTTCTTGAAGAGGCGGATGAAACGGTATTTTGGCTGGAGCTCTTGAGTGACAGTGGAATCATACCGGCATCAAAGCTGCGCGAATTGATGGCGGAAGGAAACGAACTAGTGGCAATTTTTCTCGCCTCGCGAAAGACGGCAAAATCATGACAAGAAAGCCTACCTCCGATGACCCGATGACCCGATTTCCCGATGTTCCGATGACTCCAACCCGGATCACTCGATCTTTTAAGATCAAGCCCGCTCTCGTCGCCTATGTCACATGTGGCGATCCAGACATAGCTACCACACGAGAGATTGTTCTAGCTGCGTGCCGGGCTGGAGCAGACGTGATCGAACTGGGGGTGCCATTCAGCGATCCCGTGGCGGATGGGCCAGTGATTCAGCGCGCCAGCGAGCGTGCGTTAAAAAACGGAACGTCGCTGGAAGACGTGCTGCGGCTGGCGAGCGAAATTCGGAAAGAAAGCGATGCCGGATTGATTGTGTTCACATACCTGAATCCTATGTTGCGATTTGGCACAGAGCGTTTTTGCGCCGAAGCGGCGAAGGCCGGTGTGGATGGCGCCCTGGTTACCGATCTGACCGTGGAAGAAGCAGACGCTTATCGGAGCATGATGGCGGCACACAATCTGGATACGATCTTTCTGGCTGCCCCGACCAGTCCTGACCAGCGGCTCAAAGCCATCGCTCAGGCATGCAAAAGCTTTGTCTATGCGGTTTCACGCACTGGCATCACAGGAACACAAAAACAGGTCGCAACAGATGTCGAAAGCCTGGTAAAGCGAATCCGCAAGTTCACCAACTTGCCGGTGGCGGTGGGCTTTGGCATTTCCAATGCGCAGCAGTTTTCGGAAGTCGGACAGTTTGCGGACGCGGTGGTGGTTGGCAGCGCGATTGTGCAGCTCATCGAACAGAATCCGGGCAAGGAGGCGCAGGCAGTGGAGAGTTTTGTGCGCAGCCTGAAATCCGGGATCAAAAGCGTTGCTACTTCACAAAGTTAATATCATTAAGTTATTCTAGATGCATGTTAACTTAGTTAACTTTATTCAGGCTTTATCGCCTGTATATCAGGATGCGGAAAGTTATGGACATCGTTGACTGGCGGAGAAAAATCGACGAATTGGACCGCCGCCTGGTGGAATTGCTGAATGAACGCGCCCAGGCAGCGCACGAGATCGGCAGGCTGAAGCGCAACACCAGTATGCCCATCTACGAACCGGATCGCGAGAAAACAATCTTTGAGAACGTGCAGCGCGTCAATCGCGGGCCACTACCGGAAAGCGAACTGCGTACGGTGTACGAAAGAATTATCGATGTGATGCGGAACATTCAGAAGAATGAAATCGCCCCGAAAGTGGCCGCCGGTGATGGCCGAACCGAGTTTGACAGGGAAGTGAACGATTAATGATTGTCGCAATGCAGGAACAAGCCAGCGAAGAACAGATCCAGCAGGTGATCGAGCGTCTTATCGGAATGGGATTTGAGGTCCACCGCTCCACCGGCGCACGGCAGACGGTGCTGGGCGCTGTGGGCGCGCGTCACGAATTCGACATCCGCGATATTGAGGTGCTGCCCGGTGTGGGTGAGGCGCATCGCATCAGTTCGCCTTATAAGCTGGTGGCTCGCAGCTTCCGTCCGGAAGGGACGGTGGTCAAGTTCCAGCGCGGCGTCAGCATTGGAGGCGACGAAGTCGTCTTGATGGCCGGGCCGTGCTCGGTGGAATCGCGCGACCAGATTTTTGCGGTGGCGGAATCCGTAGCCGCTTCCGGAGCCAAGTTCCTGCGCGGCGGCGCGTTCAAGCCACGCAGCTCGCCGTATAGCTTTCAGGGGATGGGCGAAGATGCGCTAAAGCTCATGCGCGAAGCCGCAGACCAGTTTGGCATGCTGGTTGTGAGTGAGGTGATGGAAATCTCACAGATTCCGCTGATGATCCCATACGTGGACCTGCTGCAGGTGGGCGCGCGCAACATGCAGAATTTTAATTTACTCCGCGAACTGGGAAAAGTCCGCAAGCCGGTTTTATTGAAGCGTGGCATCGCAGCGACCATCGAAGAGCTTCTGCTCTCAGCTGAGTACTTAATGGCTGGCGGCAACTATGACGTCATCTTATGCGAGCGCGGCATCAGGACCTTTGAGACGTACACGCGCAACACGCTCGATATCTCTGCCATTCCAATCGTCAAAAAACTTTCTCACCTTCCAATTCTTGCTGATCCATCCCATGGTACCGGCCGGCGTGACAAAGTCGCTCCTATGGGACGCGCCGCCATTGCCGCCGGAGCGGACGGACTTCTGGTCGAAGTCCACAACTGCCCTGATAAAGCCCTTTCCGATGGCGCGCAGTCCCTGTATCCTGAGCAGTTTGCCAAACTGATGGGTGAGCTGAGATTGATTGCGCCTGCGGTCGGGCGCAGGCTTGTTTAGAATCAAACTGAATTAACTTGTGCCAAAGAACGAGGCTCTCTGAAACAGAGCTTCGAGCTGAATGGCAATTACTGCCTCTGAAAGCGATCAGTGTTCAAACAGATCACCATTATTGGAACCGGCCTGATTGGAGGGTCACTGGCGCTGGCCCTGAAGGCCGCGGGGTTCGGAGGCAAGATTGTCGGCTGTGATCGCAGGGCGGTCCTGGACCGCGCCCGCGGCATGCGCGCGATTGATCTGGGCACTGAAGATCCGGTAGAAGCGGTTGCCAGCAGCGACCTGATCATACTGGCTACTCCGGTAGGCGGGATAATCGATCTTATCGAACGCATTGGTCCCGTTGCGCCTCCCGATGCGTTGATCACCGATGTTGGCAGCACCAAGAAGGAAATCCTTGAACGGGCACGGTCCGTGTTTGGAGATAAAGCGCCGCAGCGATTTATTGGCGGCCATCCCATGGCGGGCAAGGAACACAGCGGGCTGGAAAATGCCGAAGCAAAATTATTTCTAAATGCGGTATGGCTTTTGGTGCCGCAAACTAACCAGTCCACTGACCGGGGCAAGATCAAGGATTATTGCGAACTGCTGGAGAGAGTTGGCGTTCGTATCTTGAAGATGGATGCGGAGCGCCATGACCATATATGCGCCTGGACCAGCCACCTGCCGCAGATGATTGCCACCGCGTTGGCGGCGACCCTGGTAGAGGAGTTGGGTGACAATCCCGATGTGCATGCCATTGGCGGACGCGCGTTGCGCGAGATGACACGCATCTCATCCAGCCCTTTTTCCATGTGGCGCGACATCGCCCATACCAATACAGCCAACCTTGAGGCTGTGCTCAGCAAGCTGGAGCAACGGCTGGTACATATCCGTGAGAACCTTCGCACGCCGGCCCTGCGCGATGAATTCGATCACGCTAACCGTTTCGAGTTGGGCACAAGAGATGTTGCCGCTACGGTTCTGGTGCTGCCAGGATGGCAGAATTCCGGGCCACGGCACTGGCAGACGCTATGGGAACAGCAGAATCCCATTTTTCTGCGGGTGCAGCAGCGGGACTGGGAGTTTCCGCATCGTGAGTGGTGGCTGGAGCGGATTTCGGCAGAGGTGAAACAGTCGCCGCCGCCGATTGTTTTTGCCGCTCACAGTCTGGGCTGTATTGCGCTGGCACATTGGTGTAAAGCAGCGCCCACTGAGGTCCACAAGATTAAGGGCGCATTGCTGGTGGCACCGGCGGACGTGGACGGCAAAGATGCTCCCAAACAGCTCAAGGATTTTTCACCAATACCGCGCGACCTGCTTCCATTTCCGTCGATCGTTGTCGCCAGCAGCAGTGATCCTTATCTGACGATTGCACGCGCCAGAGAATTGGCACGTTCCTGGGGCAGCCGGTTTGTCGACATTGGCGCGGCCGGGCATATCAATGGAGAGTCAGGGTTGGGTGATTGGCCAGAAGGGAAACGGCTGTTGCGGCATTTGATCGAGGGAGAGTGAGTTAGAATTCTCTGTTTATGAATAAAGTCGTTGCCAGCGCTGATGAGGCCGTCCGCGATGTAAAGGACGGTTCGACGATTATGGTCGGTGGTTTCGGGCTGTGCGGCATTCCCGCCGACCTGATAGATGCCCTGGTCCGCAAGGGCGTACAAAACCTGACCACTGTTTCCAATAACGCGGGCGTGGACGAATTTGGCCTGGGCAAGCTTCTCTACACCGGTCAGATCAAAAAGCATATTGGCTCTTATGTGGGGGAAAACAAACTATTTGAACAGCTTGTTCTCACCGGCAAAGTGGTTCTGGAACTGAATCCGCAAGGCACGCTGGCCGAGCGCATACGCGCGGGCGGCGCCGGCATTCCGGCATTTTTTACTCCGACCGGTGCGGGCACGGTGGTTTCAGAAGGCAAAGAAATACGAGAGTTTGACGGCCGCCCCTACGTGATGGAACGAGCGTTGAAGGCCGACTTCGCGCTGATCAAGGCATGGAAGGCGGACCGCTGGGGCAATCTGATTTTCCGCAAGACCGCGCGAAATTTTAATCCGGTGATGGCCACCGCAGCGCGGGTCACGATTGTGGAAGTGGAAGAAATTGTGGAACCAGGGCAGCTCGATCCAGACGGTGTTCACCTGGCTAGTGTTTACGTGAAGAGAATTGTCTTGAGCACGGGACAACAAAAGCGGATCGAGAAGCGCACGCTGAGGAAGAGAGCGTAATAAACCATGGCAACCACACCGGTCAGCAACAAGGCGGACAAGCAGAAAGACGTGGAGAAGCGCGAGCGCATTGTGAAACGAATCGCGCGCGAGATGCAGGACGGTTTCTACGTGAACCTGGGCATCGGTATGCCAACGCTGGTAGCGAACTATATTGCTCCAGGCGTTGAAGTGATTCTGCAAAGCGAGAATGGCATGCTCGGCGTGGGACCATTTCCCTTTGAAGGCAACGAAGATCCCGACCTGATTAATGCCAGCAAGGAAACCGTGACGGAAGTTCCGGGCACGGCATATTTCTCCAGTGCCGATTCATTTGCCATGATCCGCGGCGGCCACATTGACTTGAGCGTGCTCGGCGCGATGGAAGTGGATGAAGAAGGTAACCTGGCTAACTGGATGATTCCAGGGAAAATGGTGAAAGGCATGGGCGGCGCAATGGACCTGGTCGCGGGTGCGCGGCGCGTAATTATCGCCATGGAGCACACCACCAAGGACGGCACGTCCAAGATACTTCCGAAATGCACCCTTCCGTTAACGGGAATGAAAGTTGTGAACACCATCGTGACGGAAATGGCTTATATCAATGTCACGCCCAAAGGCCTGGTATTAGAAGAGATCGCGCCTGGAATGACTGCGGAAGAGGTGCAAAAGGCGACCGCGGCCCGATTGATCGTCAGTCCGAATTTGAAAACAATGGAGTTCTAGAACAACCAAAACCCTTTTCAGGCAATCGGAAAGAGAGTAGATTGCAACGGGAGGAAAGCAAATGCGTGCAGACCGTGCTGAAGTTTCGTGGGATTCCGAGAAGTCAAAGTGGCTGGTTCGAATTTCCGCAGGTGAGGAAGTAATCCGGCGATACTGCGACCTTCCCCAAAATGCGGACCAGGAAGACCTTCGCATTGCAGCGGAAAAGACGCTGCATGACGAAGGCTACGAGCTTGATACCGCCGCAATCACAGTCCAACAACCCAAAGCAGCTTAATCTGGCTCTATATGGCATCACATCGATAGGAATTATCGATCTGGCGAAGAAGGCTGCTTCATCAGGCTGGGCGGCAACGCAAAGAACACGGCGAGAGCAGTGTTGGCAATCACGCTTGCGCGCACGTTGAACCACGCAATGACAAAGCAGGCCAGGTACAGGAACGGTCCAACAGCGTATTGGCTGGAGATGTTTGCAGCCAATTCCTTGACTGCGTGTTCATGAAGCAGGTGGTGTGAGACAGCATATCCCCATAGAAGATTGAACGCGAGAGCAATCACTATGAACGTTGCGTTATAGATCAGCGCGGCAGTGCGTTGATCTGGACCGCCCAGATGTTCCGCCAGGACCGCAGTCGGGAAAGGAACGATCGTCACGCCCAGCAATAAAACCAGGTTCAGTATCTTTAGCACATCAGTTGACCGCTTGATGTGAGTAAACATCCGATGGTGGTTGATCCACATAACGCCGATGTAGGCAAAACTCAAAAGAAACGCAAAATAGAATGGCCACTGCTGCAGCAGGCCGGCAGCAAGAGAACCCTGATCGTGATGAGGGACCTTGATTTCAAGGATGAGCAACGTGATAGCGATGGCAAATACGCCGTCAGAGAATGCCTCAATGCGTGCGGTTTCATTTTGCATGGTTGATCAGCGCTTCGCTCCCACCAGCGAAGGCACGGCCTGGGAAAGCTCTTTCAACGCTTCTGGGTACGGCGCGCTTGCGATCCCACGTTCGGTGATAATCGACGTCACATACTTGCTGGGCGTAACATCAAAGGCCGGATTTTCCACCAGCACACCATCGGGCGCAACTTGTTTGCCGGCATGATGCGTGACCTCAAGCGGCGAGCGTTGCTCAATGGGAATTCCTTCGCCGTTGGGCATATTCATGTCGATTGTGGACCATGGCGCAGCCACATAAAAAGGAATTGCATGCTCCTTTGCCAGGACGGCTACGCTGTAAGTGCCGATCTTGTTGGCCACATCGCCGTTGGCGGCGATGCGGTCTGCGCCTACAATCACGGCTTTGATCTTACCCTGGCGCATTATGGATCCTGCCATGTTGTCCGCGATGAGCGTGGTCTGAATGCCATCTTTCATCAGCTCCCATGCGGTCAGACGTGAGCCTTGCAGAAAAGGTCGCGTTTCATCGGCAAAGACGTGCAGTTTTTTTCCTGAATCGATGGCTGCCCGGATAACGCCAAGCGCGGTGCCATAACCACATGTCGCCAGCGCGCCGGCATTGCAGTGCGTGAGCACACCACCGGACGACGGCATGAGCGTAGCGCCGTGGCGTCCCATGGCTTGATTGGCGGCAATATCTTCCAGCAGCATCTTTTGTGCTACTTCCACCAGAGTTATCTTTACCTGCTGTGCGCCCTGGGGCGCCGCAGCCTCAAATGTCTGCTGCATGCGACGGATGGCCCAGAAGAGATTGACCGCCGTGGGGCGAGTTTCGCCCATGGTCCGGCAGATGTGCCCGAATTCAGTACGCAGGGTCGCTATGTCCGGCGCAGCGGAATGTTGCACGCCGAGCGCAATGCCCATGGCCGCCGCCACACCAATAGCCGGGGCGCCGCGGACAACCATGTCGCGAATGGCAGTTGCCACCTCTTGATGGGTGCGGCAGATTACAAAGACTTCTTCCATGGGCAGCCGCGTCTGATCAATAAAGCGGACTCCCTGGCTGGTCCATTCAAGTGTGCGAATCATCTAACTGGATTGTAATTGGTGAGGTGGAGGCCGCGCATCTTCCAGGAATGGCCGTGGGTGAAAAGCCGCTGAAAAGGGGGGCGCAAGATAAACTCACCCGCATTGAGCGGGGCTGCTGGCTTGTCCCTGAATGCCGGGCTAGTTTGGTCGCCGCGGCACTACTTGTTCATCAATGATCACAAACTGTGCGGGGCAGATGTTTGATCCGCAGATCACCGGAACCACGCCACGCATCTGCCGCCTTGTGATTAATCCCAGCGTCCCGCATTCCGGACAGGAGAGCACGGCCCAGTAAGGATCTTCCTGGTCGCCGACCTCGCCCGCGTTTTCCAGAACAAAGATGCTGCCCGGTTCCATATGTTCCGGAAGCCATTCCGTCACGATGTTCAATTCAGCCACCATGGTCACCTCCGCCACTCGTTTCTCCTTGGACCTGCATTCAAGGCGCGCAGCCGGTTTTTACGAACTTCGCCGTCTGCCCGCGTTTCTCGCCGCCTGCTTCTGTGCCGGACGGCGGTTGAATATTTCAGCCCGGACTTCCTTCACAGCGTCACTCAAGCAAACAGCCAGCAGAGGCTGGCGCGAATTCTTGAGAATGTCGATCACCTGGCGCTGCGAATTTTCCAGGTAAATGCGTTTTCCATCGGTCAACAGATGATACTCAGAACCGTTGCTCACTGCTTCCGCCAGCCGCCTGCCTAATTCCTTTTGCAGAAACTTCATGATGCGGCGGACGCGCTGCAGCGGGAAGCCCTTGCGGCGAAGGGCGCATATCACCGCGATCTCCGTGACGTCATCAAACGAGTACAGCCGGATGCGGCCTTCACGTTGTGGCTGCACAATTCCGCGCTCGTCCCACCATTGAAGCTGACGCGGCGTAATGTCCGTGAGCTTTACCACTTGCGCCGATGTAAAACGCTGGTCCATTTGGTATAGGAAATGTTTAAAACATTTCCCCATATAAATGTTTGACTCATTTTAGGAGGAGTATCGAGAAAGTCAACAGGAATTGTGCAAAGACGAAAAAGTAAAACCTTTTGAAACGCAGAGGAAAGAAGGATGCAGAGGCATGGAAATAAAAAGCTTACCCAGGATGGCAAAGATGCCACGGATCAAGGAATTGGCAAGCCCGTGCTGCCCCCGCCGACAAAATGAACGACCTCGAGCTTGTCACCGTCTTTAAGAGTGGTTGTGTCCCATTGAGCGCGAGGGACGATTGCAAGATTTAGCTCCACGGCTACGCGGTCCTGTTTCATGCCGAGTTGTGCGACCAGGCCAGCAACGGTCAGGCCGGCAGGAAAGCCGCGTTGTTCACCATTGATGTGAAGGAACATGAGTAATTAGCAAATAGCAATTAGCCGATGATAACGCAGAAGTGTCAAAAACAGACAGCTCAACTTTGTCGACAACCTCGGAATACAAACGCTCAGGAATAAAGTGCCAGTTATTATTTGCCCATTGCTAATTGCATTTTCAGTATCCGCGGCTCTTGTTCACTTCATTTAATAGTGGCTGATCAGACAGGAAGCGTTTCATGTTGTTCACGATGAGGCGGTAGTGACGTTCCCACAAGCGCTCGGTCACGGCGGCAGTATGCGGCGTGATCAGGATGTTGTCCAGCGACCAGAATGGCGAATCAGCCGGTAACGGTTCTTCGTTGAAGACGTCCAGGGCGGCGCCGGCGATGCGGCGGTGTTTAAGTGCGTCAAACAATGCGGTTTCATCGATCAATGGACCTCGAGCAACATTGATGAGATATGCATCGGGCTTCATCTTGGCCAGCCGGGCGGCGTTCATGATGCCAGTAGTCGCCGGAGTCACTGGCGTGCAGAGCAGCACATAGTCAGCCTGAGGCAGAACATCGTCGATCTGCGCCGAGCCGAAGACGGCATCCGCGCCGTCAAGCCCTTTGGCCGGATTTTCCCGGATCGCCAGGACTTTCATGCCCAGTGCTTTTGCGCGCGCCGCGAACTCGCGGCCGATGCCGCCCATGCCAATGACAAGCACGGTAGAGTCCGCCACTTCGCGTGGACGAGGCTGCTGATGCCAGAGCTGGTCCTGCGACCATTCATGCTTCGCCTGGTATTGCATGGCCTGAGGCAGTCGCTTGGCCAGAGCCAGAAGCAAAGCAATGGCGTGCTCCGCGACGACCGGACCGTGAATCCCGGTGGAGTTGGTGAGAGCGACATTGCTCCGGATTAGCTCGGGATACATGAGTTGATGCACGGCCGCCGCCGGAGAATGGATCCAGCGAAGTTTTTTGGCGGCGACAAATTGCTGCGGTCGCAGTGACCAGCCAATGAAAACATCAGTATCGGCGATTTCTTCCGGCACGCGGTCATAGTTTTGGAGCTGGATGAACGTGTGGCCGGGAAAATCCTGCTGAAGGCGGTCGCGTATCCATGCGGGAGCGTGCCAGAGTTCAAAGCTGTGATAGTGGACGATGAGGATCTTCATTCTTGTCGCTGCGCTCCAACCCGCTACAGAGTTTGGTACACGCGCTCGGTATTCCGCACCCGATGCAGGCGGCTCGGCGCGCAAGTCGGCCTCGCCGCTATCAAGAGCCTTTAAGACGTCTTAAACACCCGTCAAATCTTTTCCGGTCATCTCTTTTGGCTGATCGAAACCCAACATACCCAATACGGTGGGCGAGATATCCTGCAATGAACCTTCTGATCGTAACGCCGATCTAGCCGAGTCTTCACTTACCACGATGAATGGCACGGGATTGACTGTGTGAGCCGTGTGCGGCCCGCCGGTGGCTGGATCGATCATCATTTCGGCGTTGCCGTGGTCAGCAGTAATCAGCATGGCCCCCCCGCGTGCGCGGACAGCTTTGTAAATCTCGCCCAGGCAGGCGTCGACGGTCTCCACGGCATGCACCGTGGGCGGAATCTTTCCGGAGTGCCCGACCATATCTGCGTTGGCGAAATTGACGATCACCACGTCAAAGGCGGAGTCATTGACCGCTTTGATGACGGCGTCGGCTATTCCCGCAGCCGACATCTCCGGCTTTAGATCATAGGTTGCGACCTTCTGCGATGGAACCAGAACGCGATCTTCACCGGGAAACGGCTTTTCAATTCCGCCGTTGAAGAAGTAGGTGACGTGGGCATACTTTTCGGTTTCGGCGACACGCAGGTTGCGCAGATCGTGTTCCGCCATTACGTTGGCCAAGATGTTTTTGAGCGAATCCGGCTGCACCACGAATGGCAGAGTGAACTGCTTGTCATACTGCGTCATGCAGACGTATTTCAGGTTTTTGGGGACGCGGCTGCGCGGAATGGTGGCGTCGAGCGATTCAGCGTCAGGCAGGTCACGGCCGCCCTGCGCTGTTAGGCCGCTTTCACGGGCGAGGCAGCGGGTGATCTGGCGGGCGCGGTCGGCGCGGAAATTGAAATTGATGACCGAATCGTCATCGCGAATGGTCGCCACCGGCTCGCCGCGGTTGTCGACGCAGGTGAAGGGAATGATGAACTCGTCGGTCACGTCGCGATTGTAGGAATCTTTCACGCCCTGCACCGGATCAACAAATTCGCCGCCTTCGGCTTTGCCGGCCACCATGGCATCAAAGGCCTTCAGTTCGCGGTCCCACTTCTTGTCGCGGTCCATCGCATAATAGCGGCCACTCACGCTGGCGATCTTGCCGCCCAATTCGCGTATTTTCTGCTGCAATTGCTGGAGGTAAACGGCGCCATTGGTGGGCAGAGTGTCGCGGCCATCCATAAAGCAATGAACGTAGGTTCGGTCCACGCCGTTTTGTTTGGCCATGCGCAGCAGCGCATAAAGATGGTTCTGGTGAGAATGCACGCCGCCGTCAGAGAGCAGTCCGAAAAGATGAAGCTGGCGGCCACCATGGCGCGCGTTCTTCATGGCTTCCAGCAATACCGGATTGCTTGAAGAGATCGCCCTTTTCGATCATCAGATCGATCTTGGTGATGTCCATGTAAACGACGCGGCCGGCGCCGATGTTCAGGTGCCCGACTTCGCTGTTGCCCATTTGCCCCTGTGGCAGGCCGACAAAGCGTCCGCTGGTGTGGATGAGCGTGTTGGGGTAGTCGGTAAGCAGACGGTCATAGTTGGGTTTCCGCGCCAGGGCGATGGCGTTGGCTTTGGAAGGCGGCGCGTAACCCCAGCCATCGAGAATGATGAGAACAAGAGGACGGTTCATAAGCGACAAAGAATTCTAAATGATCGGCAGAAGAGAAGAACTTTACCACTGATAAACACTGATGACAGTGATGGAGATCGGGTGATCTGGTGATCGGGACATCGGGTGATCGGCAAATCGAAACTCCTGAGGTGATAGCATAGGCGGCTGCATCGGAGAAGATCATGATGAAGATTCTGGCTGTATTGTTGGTGATGCTGGCGGGTGTTTCAGAGTTAATAGCAGCCGATCAGCCGCAAAGCAAGAGCGCGACGGAAACGAAAGAAACGCAGAGCAAGAGCACACAGAGCAAGGATCCGGGCCACAAAGATGCTCCGGCGCAAGGCCAGGATGCGGCCGACAAGAATAAGGCGGAGAAACCTGAGATTCATGACTTTGTAATCGCCAACTTCAAGACGGAGAGCGGCGTGACGTTGCCGCAGGCGCGGGTGGTTTACGGAACTTACGGCCACTTGAACGCCGCCCGGGACAACGTGGTGCTTCTACCGTCGCACTACATGGCAGATTGCCATGGATACGAATGGCTTATTGGGCCGGGCCGTGCACTGGATAGCTCAAAGCTCTTCCTGGTGGCGACGGAGCTTTTTGGCAACGGACATTCTTCCTCCCCCAGCAATACGCCGGAGCCGTTTCACGGGCCGCGGTTTCCGGTGACGACGATCCGCGACAACGTGGAAGCGGTACACCGGTTGCTGACGGAAGAATTGAAAGTCAGTCATCTTCGCGCCATTGTCGGGTTCTCCATGGGAGCGCAGCAGGCATTCCAGTGGGCAGTCAGCTATCCGGCTTTTGCGGACAAGATTGTGGCGACTGCCGGGACAGCCAAGACTTATCCGCATGGCGTGGTGCGGCTGGAAGGGCAGATTGCCGCGCTCACGGCCGACGCGGCGTTTCAAAACGGCGACTACACCGCTCCGCCGACGAAAGGCCTGGAAGCTTTTGCCACAGTATGGACAGCGTGGCTGTTTTCACAGGAGTGGTGGCGCAGGGAATTGTGGAAGGCTTCGTCGCCGCCGGGAACGACCTTTGAACAGACGCTGCACGAATTCCGGACAAACTTTATTCCGGGCGCGGATGCAAACAACCTGATCCTGCAATGCCGTACCTGGGAAAAACACGATGTTGGCGCGACGCCGGGATTCAATGGCGACGAGGAAAAGGCGCTGCGCTCCATCAAGGCGCTGTTTCTTTATATGCCGTCAGAAACAGACCTTTATTTTCCCATTGGCGACGCGCGCTATGAGGCGGCGATGATGAGCACCGTGACGCTTATGCCGATCCCGTCATTGTGGGGACATACGGCCGGCGCAGGGCCGAATCCGGAGGATCTGAAATTTTTGAATGAGAACATAGGACGGTTTCTGGGCAGATAGAACGACGGCTTATTCGTTGCGGGACGACAGCGCTCTGTCGCACCTAAGGCTCTTGGCGATTGCCGTTATAGAACCAGCGTCGACGGCCCTCTGTCGTTTTAGGCAACGTTTGATGCAAACGTGAAGAAGTGCCCAGTCCCGCAGCACAGTCTATTGCAGTCTGAAATTGCAGACGTTCAGCGTTGCGGCGTCTGGAGCATTTACCTGGATGCCCATGCCGGTAAAGGTTGTTGCGCCGCGTTGATCAGATGGAACCTGAAGATTGGTTCCCAGCGCAATTTCAGCCAGACCGGGCGGCGTAATGAACACGGAATAGGTGGCTGCCGGCAGACTTTCTACCAGCCGGAACTGGTACGTCGCACCTGCGGCGTAAGGAACGGTGGATGGGACAAATGTGTCGCCGTCGCTGGCCTGAATTACGCCGGCGGGGCTGAAGTTGATCAGGCTGCTCAAGGCGGGTTGTCCGCTGGAAACTGAAGCAAAGAACCCGAGAGAGGCGTCCATGGCAGCAGAAGAGGGAGTCGCTACGAACGTCGCCATGAAGCCATCGGTCGACGGAGTCGCGGGAAAGCTAACCCGCTGAGTGTTGGAAGCGGCTGGGGCATTTATACAACCTGCCGGGACATTAGTGCCTGCGGCGGAAATAGTCGCGCCGGCTGTGGAAGCGGCGGCGGTTACGGACGCCGTGACCGAAATACTCTGGGAGACATTGTTGTTCGGGTCAGACGCGAAAACTGTGATCGTGGCTGTGCCTGACGAGGTGCTGGTGGTTTGGACAGTCAGCGTAGCCGAACCGGAGCCCCCGGTGATTGAGGTGGTGTCGAAGCTGGCGACTATACCTGAAATTGAGGAAGAGGCGCTGAGATTGACCGTGCCGGTAAAGCCGTTTGTGCCCGTAACGCTAACGGAGTACGTACCGCTGGCGCCGGCCGTAATTGTCTGAGTGGCGGGAGTCACGGACAACGAAAACTCTGAGTTTCCGCCACCACTGCCCGTGGTCGAACCCACTGTCCGGCGTGGCGAGATGACGCAGCCATTTGCAACGATTAACAAAACTGCCAGCAAGAACGCGAACCTATGCATCGGGTCTTCCTCTTTTCCGCAGCCGGTCCCTTAATGGAAAGATAATATAGTTTGATTGTTTTTGCAGTTCCAAGTGTTTGCCGCGGGCTGCAAACAATTGGTAAAGAGTTCACCTATTTTGTAAGGCGAAGTTAAGACCACTTGCCTATTGTTAACTGCAGACCGATGTTTATTCTGCATTTTGAGCATAGAACTTCGGAGAGTGACGCTATGTTTCCCCAACTCGCCAGGTTTGAAGATGTTGCGATCTTGTTGCTGCGGTTGATGGTCGGAGCCATCTTCGTCAGCAGCGGCTGGAGTCACTTAAAGGACCCGGAAGGGCGGAGCAAGAGCATCGGCATGAGCAAGGGCTTTACGATTTTTCTGGGCGCGGCAGAAGTGGCGGGCGCTCTGGGCGTGGTATTCGGCGTACTGACGCAACTTGCCGCCGCCGGATTTATCCTGCTGATGCTGGGCGCAATCCAGAAGAAGATATTCCTGTGGAAGACCGGTTTTTGGGGCAAACACGGCACGGATGGCTGGCATTACGACCTGATGTTGGTTGTGATGAACCTGGTCATCATTGTGACGAATGGAGGGAAGTTCGTGTTGTGGATGTAGCGCGCGCGAAAAATCTATCGTGCGGTGTGCTACCGATGGAAGCTATTTGAGCTTCACCAGTCCGACCACATCTCCGCCTCTGGCATCGATGGCGTGAACCCAGACGTTGTTGAATCCGTCTTTCAATTCAGGATACTGGGCAATCATAGCGTTGGCTAGATTGCGGGCGTCGGTCTGAGTTGCGTTGAAGTCAGACGTGCTGGGGACGGAGTATTTCATTGAGAGGTCAAAGTTCTTGTCATTGCGGAAAAATGTCATCTCGGTAATGTTGTAGGTTTTGCCGCCGGCAGTAAAGGCAACCGGTTTGCCGCCAACAGGTATATCTTTTGGCTGAATGCTGTTGGTTTCGTCAGTGATCTTGCTGAGCATTTTCGTGTTCATGTAGGTGGCAGGCTGCAGAAGATCGTAAGAGTTTAGATAATAGAACCAGGCATTGTGCGCCTGACCCTTGCTCTTGTAATCGCGCGCCTGCAGCAGATACCAAAGGCCGTCATGGCCTGCGGCGGACCCGGGACGAATCTGGTACCCGGCTATTTTCCAGCCACCGGCATCTTGAAAAATGATGGAAAGAGCGTACGGACCTTTATTGCCGACAAAATCCTGAATGGTAATGGCGTATTTGCCAACCGCAATTCCGGCAAGATCAAATTCAGCCGTATTAGGATTCATGCCGTTCGCGCCGAAAACGCCGCAATAAAAGGTTCCGTCCGGACCGGGATTTGCGCCGGTATCGAGCAGGTAGACGCTACGCAGTTGCGGCTTGGCGCCCGGGAAGGCGTCCTTGTTTTCGTTAACGGCGCCGGCGATGCCGCTGAAATTCGATTGCAGCGACGGAAGAGCGCTGGCCTGCAGACCCTGTACATTGCCGCTGGCACTTTGGTCGAAAGCCTGTTGCGCTGCGGCCTCAATGGCCTTGCGGGCCGGCTCGGCCAGTTCGTCCTTGTTCTGGCAGGTTTGTGCCCATGCAGAAAAGCTTCCCGCCAAAACCAGTAATGCTGCAAGAACCTTGAATGTAAGTTGCTTCATAAAAGTGCGCTACTCCGGTTTATTTGAGATGCTTTTGACGGCTTTTCAGATGCACGAGGTTCCTCGCCTTGCTCGGTAACTGATAGGCAAATATATCCTTTCTGCGGCAAAGCAGGGAAGTGGGAGGAACTGCCTGACAAGGTAGAGGCAAGTGTCAGGGAATGAAATTTCGGACAAGTTTTCGTCACCGAGAACGTTCTTTGGCTATAAGGAGTAAAATCGTAGAACACACCAGCAACGGCGAGGATCGTTCGAAACCAAAATGATGGCGCGTTTTCCTTCAATAATATGTGGAATGTTTGTTCTTATGGGAGCACTTACCGTGCTCCAGGCACAAACGATGCGCCCTGCCATGCCTGGCAAGCGCCCGGCTCCGACTGCTCCGACTGCCAATGCCGCTCCCCAAGTATCCCAACCGGCGAGTCCAGCCCCATTAGGCGCACCAACACCGGCGGTTGGCGCTGTTGGACAGGCAAGCCAGCCTGTCGCCCAGCCAAACTCATCGGGGCCCGCGGTCGCGCCCGTGGTTACCTATCGAGACGGTTTGCTGACGGTGCAGGCTCTGAACTCAAACTTGAGTAGCGTCGTAACGGCCATCCGGAACAAGACGGGAATTGAGTTTGAGGGAGCTGAGAACGTTTCTGAGCGGGTAGCGATTTCTCTTGGCCCGGCGCCGGAAGGCGATGTTCTGGCGGCCATTTTTTCAGGCTCGAAGTATGACTTTCTCGCTATTGGAAGGCCAGACAGCCCAGGCATTGTGCAGCGGGTGATTCTTACGGTGAAAGCCCAGCCGGGAGCAGCAGGGGATGTCCCAGCGCCACCCCGTCCGGCAGGTCAGGGCGACGAAGAAGAAGTTCCGGACGAGCAAGTAAACAATGGTGGCGGCGACCCACAGGATACCCCGGTCCAGCCAGTTCCTGTGCCACAGCAGCCTCCGCAGGCTGAGACACCGCCGAACCAGCAGCCGAAATCGCCAGAGCAATTGCTGCAAGAACTACAGGAAATGCGGCGGCAAAAAGGTTCGCCAGAAGATCCAACCAACAATCCGAATCCGGCTCCACGGAAGCTGCCGCCACTCTAGAATCACCGCTAGTGCTCATACCGGAGCTTGTTGCCTGCCGATTTTATATGGCTTGTTAGAAAGCGGTGACGGGAGAAATGGCTGCCGCCATGATTGGCTTTGACCGGGAACAGTCGTTTTATTCGACTGTGCTCGCCGTGATCGCCACTTATTACTTGCTCTTTGCGATGATGGGGTTCAGAGCGAACCTTGATCATCGAAATCATGTTAGTCGTCCCAGGTTTATCGAAAATCCCGGAGTGCCGCACTGGTGGCCGGGTTTCTGCCTGGCATTTGATGTGATTTTTGGTGGGTGGCTGGCGTTACGATTACTGCAACGCGCCAAACTTTCCACACCATTCAGCGAACCGACATGCTAGGCTAATTCTCGTGCCAACGCGCCAGATACCACAAGAAAGAGCTAGTGGCTGGACGCTGTGGTGGCGATCACCACGGTTGCCGTTGCCTGATTCTCAGCCTGTCTATGGGCAAAAGCGTGCAGGATCCCGCTGATAACAGCGTAGCCGCAAGCAATACCAAAGACGAGTGAAAACAGAATGGTAAAGAGCACGGTGGAGGAAGCTAGGATGGGATTCATTGTCCAATCTCTTTGATGGTCCTTTTCTCGGGCCGGTTGGTTTCCCCAGCCAAGTGCATTGTCGGCAATATTGGTTCAAATGTCTGCATTACCGCCGCTGCTGCCCCCTCGATACCCCATCATGCCCTTTGGTCATCTAAGTCTGCAAATAACTGAAGTCATTAGGTTAAAGCCTGAGTTCTATCCCGCTAGACCGCTGGAAATTGACCGCTGAACTGCCTAACGATAAGATACGGAGTAGAGCTGTGTATTGACCCTCCGGAACCCTCCAGTGAAGGTTTTCCGTTATTCAATGGGGGTTTGTGCTCCAGCTTTCCCGAACCAGGTTAAGAAGGCCCATGGCTATCAGCAACATCACTGTGCGTGGCGCTCGCCAGCACAATTTGAAAAATATTTCGGTAGAGATCCCGCGCAATACCCTGACGGTGATCACAGGACTCAGCGGTTCTGGCAAATCGTCGCTCGCGTTTGACACTATTTACGCCGAGGGGCAGCGCCGCTATGTGGAAACGCTCTCCGCGTACGCGCGCCAGTTTCTGGACCAGATGGAGCGCCCGGACGTGGACTCAATCGACGGTCTGAGCCCGGCGATCTCCATTGAGCAGAAGACCACCTCGCGTAGCCCACGCTCGACCGTCGGAACAATCACTGAAATTTACGATTATTTACGCCTGTTGTACGCCTCGGTCGGCGTGCCGCATTGCCCCAAGTGCGATAAGCCCATCAGTCGTCAAACGTCTGACCAGATTGTGCAACGCGTGATGCAGCTCAAAGCTGAAGACCGCGTCATGATCATGGCGCCGCTGGTTCGAGGACGCAAAGGCGAGTTCAAGGAAGAACTGGCCAAGCTGGCGCAACACGGCTTTGTGCGAGCGCGCATCGACGGGGAACTGCGCCACCTGGATGAAGAACTCGACGAAATCCAGCTGGATAAGCGCAAGAACCACACCATAGAAGTGGTGATTGACCGGCTGCTGGTCAAGCCCGGCATTGAGAAGCGCTTGGAGCAGTCCGTGGCTACCGCCATGAAGTTGGGCAAGGGACTGGTGCAAGTGGCGGTGGTAAACGGAGAAGAGCATCTTTTTTCCGCTCGCATGGCCTGCCCCGATTGCGGTATCAGCATTCCTTCGCTGGAGCCTCGGTCATTTTCTTTTAATAGCGTGTACGGCGCCTGCCCGGAATGCAATGGCCTGGGCAGCAAATATGATTTTGATCCGGCCAAAATCATCGTCGATTGGTCCAAGCCGCTGCTGGATGGCGCGCTCGGTCCCGGTTCTGGATCTTCTTATCTTCAGCGCATGGTCGATATCGTTGCTGCTGCCTATAAGCTCGACTTAGCCACGCCTTTTGAGAAGTTCTCGGCGAAAATCCAGAACCTGTTGCTCTACGGTCCCGACGAAAAAGAAGCTCCGCGGCTGGGTTTTCGCGGTGTGCTCGGCTTCCTGAAGCAGAACCTGGAGGAATCGACTTCTGAAAGCTATCGCGAGTGGATGCTGAGTTACATGTCTGCGACAAGCTGTCCTGTGTGCCGCGGCAAGAGGCTGCGTCCGGAAAGCATTGGCGTGAAGGTAAATGGGCTCTCTATCTCAGACTTTACCGCGCTGCCGGTTTCGCGCTCCGTGGATGTGGCAGCCAAGATTACCCTGACTGATCGGGAGAGGCTGATTGCTGGTCGTGTACTGCATGAGATCAGTGAGCGGCTCCAGTTTCTTCATGCCGTGGGTCTGGGCTATATATCGCTTGACCGCTCGGCCGCCACGCTTTCCGGCGGCGAAGGACAACGCATTCGGCTGGCAACGCAGATTGGTTCCAAGCTGCGCGGAGTGCTTTACGTTCTCGATGAGCCTTCCATCGGCCTTCATCATCGGGATAATGACCGGCTTCTTCAGGCTCTGGAACATTTGCGTGATCTGGGAAACACTGTGCTGGTGGTGGAACATGACGAAGAAACTATCCGACGCGCCGACTACGTGATTGATCTTGGCCCTGGCGCTGGCCTGCTTGGCGGAGGAGTGGTGGCCTATGGCACTCCCCGACAGATCATGGACCAGCCGGCTTCGCTCACCGGGCAATACATTTCCGGACAAAAAAATATTGCTGCGCGTTTTGAACCGCGCGCCACCAACGGCAAGGCCATAACGATCCTGGGCGCCAAGGCCAATAACCTCCGAACATTCGACGTGACATTTCCCCTGGGTGTGATCACGGTCGTCACGGGCGTTTCGGGCTCAGGAAAATCAACGCTGGTGAATGACATTTTGTATAAAGCGCTGGCCAAGGCGCTTTATAGATCGCGGGAAGAGCCTGGAGCGCATAAAGCTATATCCGGCGCTGAGCACATTGATAAAGTCATTCGCATCGATCAGTCGCCCATTGGGCGGACACCCCGCTCCAACCCAGCGACTTATACCGGTGTTTTCACGCACATCCGCGATCTTTACGCGATGCTGCCGGAGTCACGCGAACGCGGCTACAAAGCAGGCCGCTTTTCGTTTAACGTAGCCGGCGGCCGTTGCGAGCACTGCCAGGGTGAAGGCGAACGGCGCATCGAAATGAACTTCATGCCGGACGTATATGTCCTGTGCGAGGTATGCGGCGGCCATCGCTATAACCACGAAACACTGGCAGTCCGTTTCAAAGGTAAATCCATTGCAGACCTGCTGGAGACATCCGTTGCTGATGCGCTACCTATTCTGGAGGACATTCCGCAGATTCGGCAGAAGCTGCAAACGCTGGACGATGTGGGGCTGGGCTACATCAAGCTGGGGCAATCCGCTGTCACGCTTTCAGGCGGTGAAGCCCAGCGCATGAAGCTGGCCAAAGAGCTTTCCAAACGCCAGACCGGCCGTACCCTCTATCTGCTCGACGAACCTACCACCGGCCTGCATTTTGAGGATGTCAGCAAACTGCTGGAAGTCATCCACCGGCTCACCGACCTGGGGAATTCGGTGGTTATCATTGAACATAATCTTGATGTTATCCGCAATGCCGATTGGATTATTGACCTGGGACCTGAAGGCGGCGAGGATGGCGGAAGAGTGGTGGCACAAGGAACTCCTGATCAGGTTTCGAAAATCAAGAAATCTTACACCGGGCAGGCTTTGTCGGAATATATGAACAGATCGCGCAAGTGATTGATTCAAAGGTCATTACTCGATCATGTTCCAGATTCGTAACAAGCCATAAAAGTTGTTTAATAGTTTATTTCGTAAAGTAGATTGCTCTCAACCTTCTCCTTATACCTGGGCACAATCGAGGGGTAGCGGCTTTGGCTTTCTAAACGCTTCAAACGCTACCCCTTTAGTCTTTTCCTAAGAAAACTATTCATGGTGTACATTTGATTTCGAGGGATCATTTTCCTCAATCCTGTGCATTCTTTCGATCCCATTTCGCAGGCCGATCCGGTTCCTCCGATTGCAGTGGCGCCGTTGCCGGTCTACGAGCCTGCAAAGACTGAAGTTGATCTGCTGGATGTCTTGCTGGTCGGTCTGGCAACAGCGATGGCATTCTTCATCCTGGGCACCGTGGCCGCGGGCATCTTCATGTTTACGCACCGGACTCCCGGCCTGAATCCCAAAGCCCTCGAAGAAGCGCTGACCAAGAACGCTTTTTTCATTGTGCCCACGCAATTTGTGATTTATGTGCTGGTTGTGGGCTTCATGGCGCTTCTGGTCTGGGTCCGCCACCGGACTTCACTGGCGCAGGCGGTCCATTGGAACATGCCGGTTCGCGGTCGCATCTTGTTGAACGCGGTGATGGCAGGCGCGGCCCTGGCCTTGATATCGGATATCGGCGAGGTCGTATTGCATCGGTGGATCCCAGACTCGCTCCCCATCACGGAGTATTTCAAGGACCGTTCGTCGGCCTTGCTGCTCGGCGCGTTTGGCATCCTGGTGGCGCCGCTCATGGAAGAATTGCTGTTTCGCGGTTTTCTTTATCCCGCTCTCGCGCGTTGGACCGGTGCGGCTGCCTCGGTGATTATTACCGCTTCCGCGTTTACCTTGCTTCACGGCGCACAACTGGGCTACTCATGGGCGCCGCTTCTCCTGATTTTTGTGGTCGGCCTCACACTTACGGTTACCCGGGTGCGAACCAACTCTGTGGCTACCTGCGTCATTGTTCATATGACCTATAATTTTGTGCTTTTGCTGCAAAGCTACATTGTTACGCACGGATTCCGTCAGATGCAGGGAACCTGAGCCTGAAATAAGTTAATCTTGAAAATATATGTCTTCTGCGCGCGAACAACTTCTTGAGTTGCTGGCTACCAACTCTTTCCGCCTGGGCGAATTTACGCTCTCTTCCGGCGGCAAGAGCGACTACTACATTGATTGCCGCACTACTACGCTTCACGCTCACGGCGCTGAACTGACCGGTCACGTCTTTCTTGATCTCATTCAGCAGCAGGGCTGGCAGCCGCAGGCCGTAGGCGGACTCACCATGGGCGCGGATCCAATCGTTGTTGCCACCTCCGTTATCAGCGCGCAGGCCGGCGCTCCGATTCATGGTTTTCTGGTGCGCAAAGCAGAAAAAGCCCACGGCATGGGCCGCCGGGTGGAGGGCTTTCAGGAAAAAGGCGCCCGCGTGGTAATTGTGGACGACGTGTGCACCACCGGCAGTTCCACGGTCCAGGCCATTGAAGCTGCCCGAGAATTCGGGTTTAACGTCGTCGGGGTAGCTTGCCTGGTTGAACGATTGGAAGCCGGCGGACGGCCCGCCGTTGAGAAAGCGGCAGAGCCCGCGAAATTCATCTCAGTCTTTACGTCGAACGATGTGAAGGTCGTGCATTTGAAACTGCACACCCCGCACAAATAGAAACCGTCATCCCGAAGACCGTTAGCGAGCGAGCGTTTTCATCAGCTCGCGAATAGGCCAGAGGATCTTGTGTTCCCAGTATTCGAATTTAGTTTCAGACAACGCAAGGTCCCTCGCTCCTATTCGGACGCTGATGAAAACGCGTCCTCATTTCACGGAACTCGGGATGGACGATCGTGATGATGATTCGAAGTTCACCAGGCAACGTAGCCCTAGCAAAACTACTTTGCCATTGATTTCGTTGTCGGCACCGGCACTTGCTCAACAATGGTGATTCCGAAACCTTCCAGCGCTGCCACGCGCTTGGGATGATTCGTCAGCAGGCGGATCGAACGAATGTTCAGGCTGGAAAGAATCTGCGCGCCCACGCCGATCTCTCGCTGCGTCTTTCGCTGGTGTGCCGGCGCTGAAGCGCGCACTTCGCGATGAAACGCCAGGTGTTTTCCTTCGTCCACATTGAAGCCCTTGGAACTCTGGTGCAGGTAAATCAGGGCGCCCGTTCCTTCACTCGCGATCATTTCCAGCGAGCGATCCAGGACTTGCTGGCAATCGCAAAGGGAGCCGCCAAAGACATCACCCGCCAGGCAATGCGCGTGCATGCGCACCAGCACCGGGCCGGTCGCGCGTTCCACATCGCCTTTTACCAGGGCAACGTGCGATTCACCGTCAAGTTGGTTTTCAAAAGCGATCATACGGAACTCGCCGTAGCGTGTAGGCAGCATGGCTTCGCCCACTCGCGCCACGTGGCTTTCCGTTTCCATTCGATAGCGGATCAACTCCGCCACCGTGAGCATTTTCATGGTGTGCGTTTTGCAGAATTCAGTGAGGTCAGGCACACGGGCCATGGTGCCGTCTTCATTCATGATCTCGCAGATCACGCCCGCGGGAATCATACCGGCCATCCGCGCCAGGTCGACAGAAGCTTCCGTCTGTCCGGCGCGAACCAGCACGCCGCCTTTGCGCGCGCAAAGAGGAAATACATGTCCCGGACGCACCAAATCTGCTGCCCTGCTTCCGGGGTCAATGGCAACCTGAATCGTACGCGCACGATCATGGGCTGAGATTCCTGTGGTCACGCCCTCCCGCGCTTCGACGCTTTCATAAAACGCTGTTCCGTAGGGTGAGGTGTTTTCGCGCGTCATGGGGCCGATCCGCAGATAGTCGAGCCGTTCCGGAGTCATTGCCAGGCAGATCAAGCCGCGCCCAAACTTAGCCATGAAGTTGATGGTTTCCGGGGTGATCCTCTCCGCGGCCATGGTGAGGTCGCCCTCATTTTCACGGTCTTCATCATCCACGACGATGATCATGCGTCCGGCGCGGATCTCTTCGATCGCTGTAGGAACGTCAGTAAATGCTGCTTCTGAAGGCATCGGTTTCAACCAACCTGATCCTGGTAGATGAATTTTACACCCTTCAGCTCTGGTTCCGCTGGCCCCCATTCCTGTGTGGGCTTACAATCTTGTTATGGCAAAGTCTTCGTCTGAACCCTTTGAAGTTGGCTGCCCCTGCTGCAATGCGGTGCTGAAAGTTGATCCCGATACCAAAGCGGTGATATCGCACGTGGCGGTGGTCAAGCCCAAGATGTTCAATGATTTTGAGGCTGCCGCCAAGGCCATGCGCGAGCAAGAGGGCCGCAAGGAATCTATCTTCCGCCAGGCTGTGGACGCGCAGAAGAACAATGCAAGCCTGCTGGAGAAGAAGTTCCAGGAAGCGGTGAAGAAGGCCAAAGAAACGCCTGACGAGGGCCGCCCCATGCGCGACTTTGACCTGGATTAGCTGACTGCATTGCCCGCCAAACTCCTATTGCTCGGACATCGCGGCGCCCGGCTTTATGCACCGGAAAACACCGTTGGCGCTTTCGATCTCTCATTGAAACATGGCGTTGATGGGTTTGAGTTTGACGTCCGCTGCACCCGCGGCAAACAGTCCATCATTTGCCATGACGGCAGGTTCAACCGTATGGTGGTGCGTAAGCGCAGCCTGGAGCAGATCCGGGCAAAGTGTTTGCCGGACGCCCAGCCTCCCTGCCTGGAAGACGTCCTGGAACTCTACTCGCGCACGGCCTTCCTCAATATTGAAGTAAAGGTGCGCGGCATGGAGGAGGTTGTGGTTGAGGCGATGAAGCGTTTTCCTCCGCAACGCGGCTACTTCATTTCTTCATTCTTGCCCAGCGTCGTCCGCAAACTGCATGATCTGGATAGTTCGCTTATTCTGGGGGCGATCTCCAAGTCATATTGGCATCTGCGGCGATGGAAGGCACTCCCCGTCAACTATGTGGTCCCTCACTACGGACTGCTAACACCCAAGCTGGTGGATGAGTTGCACGCCGCCGGAAAAACAGTGATCACCTGGACCGTCAACGGTCCGCGTCAGATGCTACACGCCGCCGAACTGGGCGTGGACGGAATCATTTCTGACGACACGAAATTGCTGGTGAAGACGATAGGCGGACGGACAACTCCTAAATTCCCTTAGAAGTGGCGAGACCGGGGCCCCCGACACGCGCGCGGTTCGCGTGGTGGGGTGGGAAGCCGACTTGCGCGCCGAGCCACCTGCCTCAGACCAGATGAATCTATCCATCGACCACCTTGTGTAAGCGGTGTGGAGCGAAGCGGCAAAGTTGAAGACAGAAAAAAGGCCCTCCTGCCGGGCCAGGCAGGAAGGCCGAATCACCTCAATGGAAACAACTAAGCAGCAGGCTTTAAGGCTTGCGCAGCTGCAGGCTCAACAAACTGTTCAGTCTCTGTGGAACCGTCCATCGCAGTGGTGGAAGACTGGCCACTGGCAATGGTTTGTGCCACCTCATCAAAATATCCGGTGCCGACGAATCTTTGGTGCCGGACCGCCGTATAACCCTTGTCCGCGCTCTTGAACTCTCTTTCCTGAAGACGCGAATACGCCGTCATGCCTTCGCGCGCATAGCCGTGCGCAAGCTCAAACATGCTGTAATTCAATGCGTGGAAGCCGGCCAGCGTTACGAACTGGAATTTGTATCCCATTGCTGCCAATTCCGTCTGGAATTTTGCGATGGCGGCTTCGTCCAGCTTCTTCTTCCAATGGAAAGAAGGTGAGCAGTTGTATGCCAGCAGCTTGCCGGGGAACTTCTCATGGATGGCTTCAGCAAAGCGCCGCGCTTCTTCAATATTCGGCTCTGACGTTTCGCACCAGATCATGTCGGCATAAGGCGCATAGATCAGGCCGCGGGCAATCGCCGCGTCAATCCCGCCCTTGAAGCCGAGGAAGCCTTCAGGCGTACGTTCACCGGTTAAGAATTCCACGTCGCGAAGATCGCTGTCTGAAGTGAGCAGTTTGGCGCCATTGGCGTCAGTGCGCGCGATCAGGATTGTGGGGACGCCTTGAATGTCCGCCGCCAATCGTGCTGCCACCAGCTTCTGCACGAACTCTTGAGCGGGAACCAGAACTTTGCCGCCCATGTGGCCGCATTTTTTCGCGGAGGCCAGCTGGTCTTCAAAATGGACCGCCGCCGCGCCTGCCTCGATCATGGATTTCATGAGTTCGAAGGCATTCAGGCTGCCACCGAAGCCGGCTTCAGCGTCGGCGACGATAGGCGCAAACCAATAAGTGCCGTTCTTGCCTTCCGCGTGATGCATCTGGTCAGCGCGAAGAAAAGCATTGTTGATTTCCTTCACCACATTGGGAACGCTGTTGCACGGATACAGGCTCTGGTCGGGGTACATTTGCCCTGCCAGATTGGCGTCGCCCGCTACCTGCCACCCGCTCAGGTAAATCGCCTTCAGGCCAGCCAACACTTGCTGCACGGCCTGGTTGCCGGTCATCGCGCCAAGCGCTTTTACGAAAGGCTCTGTGTGGAGCATATCCCACAGGCGTAGCGATCCCAGGCAGGCCAGCGTGTACTCAATCTGCACGGTTCCGCGCAGCCGGACCACGTCTTTTGCCGAGTATGGCCGTTCAATGCCGGTCCAGCGCGGATCTTGTATCCATCTTTCCTGTAAGCGTTGTTCTGGGGTCTGTCTCACGATAAAGCCTCCGTTAATCTGTGGGTAAGATTGCCGGGCAGAAAGATGGATTCTTTCCGCCGCCCCCATTAGATGCGCGTGCAGTTCGGGTTGCAAACCAACACGTCCGTTTCGGACTAGTTGGACGGAAATGCTATCATCTCAGGCACTGTGGCCACAGCCCGGCTCAATAACAAGACCAATTCTGGCGTGCCGCGCCAGCTTCTCCAGGACTTGAAATACAACCTGGTGATGCGTCATGTTTCGAGCGGCATCGGGTTGCTCGATCAGCACGAGCATCTTTTTGCGTCCGTGGGCCCGGAGCAACCAAACTCTGCCGCTTTCGTCGGCTGCCTGGCGCAGTGGGTCGATATCGGCTATGGCGAGCCGGACCTGATTGAGAGATTACTGGCGCGCTTTCCCAAAAAGAAGCGCGGGCATCTCTCCGTAAACGACTATCTGCAACTCAGGATGGCAGAAGGGCTGCTCGCGCTCCTGCGTGACCATCCTGATGAGGCCCTGCGGCAATTCGACTTGGTGCTTTCAATGCAGGAGGAGATAGAAGACAAAGAAGTGGTGGCCATCGCGCACTTCTGGAACGCACGCTGTCATCGCAAGAAGGGCGAGTATGATGAGGCGCTGAAGCGCGCCGGTGTTGGCCGCGAACTGGCGCAGGTGCTGGGATTTCCTAACATGGCTGCGGTCATGCGCGTTCTGGAGAGCTGGCTGCTTTTCCAGAAAGGGCAATATCGCGATGCGTCGCGGATACTGGACCAGGCCGAAGCAGCGCTTCGCAACACTGACGATCACATCACGCTGGGCAATATATATTCCGCCCACGGGCGCATGGTGCGACGCCAGGGACACTATCAGGAAGCGCTGAAATTCTTTTCCCGCGCAATTGAGCATTTCCAGAAAAGAAATCCGCACCACAGAAACCTGGCTCGTACCCTGACCAACATTGCCTATGTGCAAAGACTCGTGGCGGTCCAGATGGGCAAACAAATTGACGCGGAAAGAGAACGACGCCAGGGCGCCAAGACCGCTGCTGTTCGGGGGCAAAAGCAAACCCAGTTGCGGCAGCATGAAGAGCTGCGCAGCAGCGCTTTCGTCAACCTGGATCTGGCGGAAAAAATCTATCGCCATCACAATCACCACCATGGAATAGGCAGCGTGCTGGAAAATCGCGGGCTGCTCTACCTGGATGTGGGTGACCTGGACAACGCCAGCGCCCAGGCTGCGCAGGCCTTTGAACTAGGCAAAGAAGTCAATGATTCCATCCTGATGGCCCGGGCGCGCCTTTTGCAATGCGAAGTGGAAAACGGAAAACTGGAAGAAGAGATTGAAGGCAGCACGCACACATGGGAACATGCGCAGGCCGCCCGCGACTATGCCCGAGAAGCGGTGGAATCGGCCAAGCACACGCAAAACCACCGCCTGCTGGCGCGCGCTTACATCTGGCGCGGACTCACAGCCTGCCATCCCGCGATCCATGACATTGATGACGCCAAGCGCTGCTGCGAACTTGCCAGCTCGTTTTTGAAGGCGGTCGATTATGACGATCTTTGGGAAGAACTTCAGTTGCTGAAGCAGAAAGTCATGCCCAAAGGCAGCATCGATCCACTGTTGCGCGCGTGGTCACAGGGAATTACCGGCGAGGAGACTTTCCAGGAATTGACTGAGCAGTTTGCCGAAATCGTGATTCCCAAAGTCTGGGAAAAAGAAGATAGGAAGGTAGCGCGCGTAGCGAAGCGGCTCTCCGTCTCACCCAAGAAAGTGCGCCGGATTCTGGCTCGGGCAGGGAAGCGCAAAAAGTAAAGTTCGCGTCTTTATCTCTGCGGCAGAAGGTGACGATCTAAATGCTATGCTCGGGCGATGGCCAAATATCTGATTACCGGCGTTGCGGGATTTATTGGCTCCAATATCGCGCATGCACTGATGGCGCAGGGAGAAGAAGTCCGCGGAATTGACGATCTTTCCCACGGCCGCGAAGAAAACCTCGCCGGCATCCTGGGCAGGTTCGATTTCCGCCGGGCTGACATCACGGATTATGCCGCGATCCGCTCTGCGTGTTCAGGAATGGATTTTGTGCTGCACCAGGCGGCAAGAGGTTCGGTTCCGCGTTCAATAGAAGATCCTGTTGGCAGTAATCATGCGAACGTAGTGGGAACCATCAAGGTATTGCAGGCTGCGCGCGAGACCGGCGTCAAGCGGGTTGTCTATGCCAGTTCGTCGTCGGTTTATGGTGACACGCCCGTCCTTCCCAAGAAAGAAGAAATGCCCTGCGCGCCCATTTCACCCTATGCGGTTTCAAAATACGCAGGCGAGCTATACGCAAAGAGCTTTTCCCAGGTGCTCGGCCTGGAAACGGTAAGCCTGCGCTACTTCAATGTGTTTGGGCCCCGCCAGCATCCCACGTCACAGTATGCAGCGGTAATTCCTAAATTCGTTCGCTCCATGCTGCAGGGAGAGCAGCCTGTTATCTTTGGCGATGGCAAGCAGAGCCGCGACTTTACTTATATCGATAATGTCGTTTCGGCAAACCTGCTGGCGTGCAAAGCTCCGGCGGAAAAAGCTTCAGCGCGCGCGTTCAACGTGGCTGCCGGCAAGAGCTTCAGCCTGAACGAACTTTATGCTTTGCTTCAGGAACTAACCGGCTTTGATAAGCCGCCATCTCATGTTGCGCCGCGCGGCGGTGACGTGCGCGACTCCCTGGCCGACACCTCGGCGGCGCAGAATGCTCTGGGCTACAAGACCCTGGTGGAGTTTAAAGACGGCCTGCGACGGACAGTGGATTGGTATCGGCAGGAATTTCACGAAGAGAATTACCAGACTGCCTGACACGAGGGCCTTATGCGTCTTTATTCAGAAGAACAGGTCCGTAATGCGATTAATGGAGATGACGTGATTGGCGTCATCAGGCAGGCATTTGTCCGCGGCTTTGCGACTGTTCACATGCCGGTGCGGACCGTATTGAAGATGGATGATGCCACTCTGCTGGTCATGCCATGCTATGACAGTGCGCTGCATGCCGCCGGAGTCAAACTGGTGAGCGTAAGCGCGAAAGCGGGCGTGCATGCGGTTTATGAACTGCTCGACCCTCAAACAGGGGTCACGCTGGCGCGCATGGAAGCCAACTATCTCACTGACCTCAGGACCGCCGCCACTTCGGCTGTGGCCACAGATTTGCTGGCTCGCGAAGACGCAGACACGCTGGGGATTTTTGGCTGCGGCAGGCAGGCCACGGCACACTTTGCCCTGCTGCCCCGAGTCCGTTCATTTCAACGCTTTCTGGTTTGCGGATCCGATCGCTCTGACGTGACGGCATTCTGCGGCAACATGAAAAAGAGAATTTGCCCTCAACATTGAGCCGGCCAATGCTGAGACCCTGGTGCGAGAATCGGACGTGATCTGCACCTGCACCACGTCGCATGCTCCTTTATTCGATGGGAATTGGCTGCGGCCAGGCACGCACCTGAATCTGGTGGGAGCTTTTCAGCCCGAAACCCGTGAAGTGGACGACACCACGGTCAAGCGTGCTCAGGTGGTGGTGGACACGTATGAGGGCGCACTGCAGGAGGCCGGCGACTTGCTTATTCCCATCAAGAATGGAACGATCGATCTCTTGCATATTGTCGCTCACCTGCACGAGATTGCGTCAGGAAAGAAAAACGGACGCAGCGGTCGCGATGCGATCACGGTGTTTAAGAGCGTAGGGTGTGCCCTGGAAGACCTGGTAACGGCGGAGTTGGTTTATCGGCACGCCAGCGCCTAAGTAGATTAGCAATTCGCGATGACCATAAAAACATACGATTTCGCAGTTGTCGGCGCGGGCGTTTTCGGCGCATGGACGGCGCATTTTCTGCGCCGCAGTGGTGTGTCTGTCGCATTGCTGGATGCCTACGGACCGGCCAACAGCCGCGCCAGTTCAGGTGGTGAAAGCCGCGTCATTCGCATGGGCTACGGACCGGATGAGCTCTACACGCGTTGGGCCATGCGATCATTGCCGCTCTGGCGCGAGTTTGCCGCACGCACCGGCCATGAAATTTTCCGCCAGACCGGCGTCCTCTGGCTGAGCGATGGCGCCGACGCGTATTTAAAAAGCTTGTACAACGTGCTGGGGCAGGCCGGAGTCGAGCGCGAAGAGCTCAAGGCCGATGAGATCGCGCGGCGCTGGCCACAATTGCATTTTCACGATGTGACCTGGGGCGTGCTCGAGGCCGGAAGCGGCCTTCTACTGGCGCGCAATGCAGTGCAATCGCTAGTGAAAGAACTAACGGCGGGCGGCGTTGAATACATTCCATTTTCCGCTGACGCGCCTTCCGGCAGCGGCAAGCTGAAGGAAATTCAAAGCAGCGGTGGTGAATCGGTTTCAGCGGGGACGTTTATATTCTGCTGCGGTCCGTGGATGCCAAAGATTTTTCCTGAATTGCTAGGAGAGCGGATTATACCTACGCGGCAGGAGGTGTTTTTTCTGGGAGCACCAGCGGGTAGCGTGGATTTTCGTCCGCCTAAAATGCCGGTGTGGCTACATCGCACGCATCCAGATCTGCCTTATGCGTTGCCCGATATTGAGGGACGCGGATTCAAAATCGCTTTTGATCGTCACGGAGAGCGCTTTGATCCCGACACCGGCATGCGGGTTGTTGCGCAATCTTCCATCGATCATTTGCGCGAGTATTTACGCCAGCACATTCCTTCCCTGGAGCGCGCACCGGTCCTTGAGACGCGCGTGTGCCAGTACGAAAATACATGGAACGGTGACTTTTTGATCGACCAGCATCCGGAATGGGAAAATGTGTGGCTAGCGGGCGGCGGTTCAGGCCATGGCTTTAAGCATGGACCGGCGCTGGGAGAATACCTGAGCGAGCGCATCCTGCACGATGCTCCCGGTGAACCGCGTTTTTCTCTGTCGGCAAAACGGACCAAACATAACCGGACCGTTTACTGACGCGCGATGGTTCGCTATCGAGCACAGGGGACCACCTATTTAATTAAATTCGCTTGCAGGTCAGTCATCTTTGGTTCCGCGGATTTATTTCATCCTGTGCGTTTCCGGTTTGAGTGAATTCAGCGACGTTGTTATAATCAAAAGCGTTCCGTACGCACCCAGTCTTCAGCGATCCCACCGAAGATGCACGTATGTAACCCACCCGAAATGGCCAGGTAGCTCAGTCGGTAGAGCGCAGCCCTGAAAAGGCTGGCGTCGGCGGTTCGATTCCGTCCCTGGCCACCATTTTAACGGCTCTGAAATCAATAAGTTACTGACAGGCCCTCGGTCGTGTACCTCCTATGTACCGCCGACCCGACTTTCTACCCCCGAAAATTGCCCTTCCTCGGAGCCGATTTGCGCGAATTTTGCTTCGCCTCTACGCTCGGCGCTAATCCGGAAACTCTGAAGGAAGCGGCTCATGCTCCACGTTTACACTCGCCATATCGCAAAATGCGATCACTCCCGGGATCCTCACTGGCGCCGTTGTCACTGTCCCAAATGGATCCGCGGACTGCTGCTCAACGGGAAAAAGCTTCGCCACTCGCCGCAAACCGGGAGCTGGGAAAATGCGGAAAAACTCGCCCGCAAGCTCGAAGCCGAGATCGATACGGAACGGGAGAAGACTGAAGCTCGCCGGGAGTTCACTCTTCGGGAAGGGGTCGAGATGTTCTTGGGCGACCAGCAGGCCCGCGGCTTAGGAAAAGAAACACAGAAGAAATATCGCGGCTTCCTCGAACGACAGTTTCTGGTCTGGGCCGATTCCCGAAAAATGAAATTCCTGGTCAAGGTCAATCCCGCCGAGTTGACCAAGTTCCGCGTCAGTTGGAGTAACGGCGAGACTACCACCCATCGCAAGCATGAGATGTTGGCGTCATTCCTGCGGTTCTGCCAGCAGAACGAACTCATCAACAAGAATCCGATCGATGCACTGAAGAAACCCAAGACACCAGACGTCGTTCCCACCGACTATTTTCGCCGTGACGAGGTTGAGAAGATCATCTCCGCCACCTACGAGTACGATTTCGGTGGCGGAAATGATTGCCAGTTTCGTGGTCTGCGACTGCGAGCGATGTCGCTCTTGATGCGCTGGGGTGGGTTTTCCATCCTGGATGCGACCAAATTGGAGCGAGAGCACTTGTCGAAGGATGACGAGGGAGACGATCAGATATTCCTCTATCGCGCCAAGACTGGTGTGCCGGTATCCGTTGTCATACCGCCTGATGTCGCCGATCTCCTGCGTTCCGTTCCCAATGACAATCCGCGCTACTTTTTTTGGTCCGGCCATGGCGACCCGAGAAGCGCCCGAAAGTCCTTTCAACGATCTTTTTGGAAATTGTTCCGACTTGCGAATCTTCGCCGGGAGGATGGGACACGAAAGCGCTGTCATCCGCATATGTTCCGGGATACTTTTGCCGTGGAACTCCTCCTGGCGGGTAACCCCATCGATCAGGTCTCGCTGTTGCTTGGGCATTCTTCGGTCAAAATTACTGAACGCCACTATGCCCCATTCTGTAAGGCACGCCAGCAACAGCTAGCGGCTGCTGTAAAACGTAGCTGGGCAGTGCGCGAGCCAAAGGTGGGTTCGGAGCGACGTTCCGAACCCGGTCCAGTGAACCCACCGTTGATGATTCAGTAGTGGTGTTGATCCCGAAGTCAGGCTGACTTCGTCAGCCGCTGGTGAACCCTGCGGGCAACACTTTCGGGGATTCTTAATGTCACGTAAGCGCGTTTGCGATGCACGTCTCGTTCTCCGATTCTCACTACATCAGGCTCGTCTTGAAACAGCCGCCTTATCGTTTGCTTGCTTAGGTTCCAGAGAGCCGATAGCTCATTCACGGAATAATGTTTCTCTTCGCAAACACTCTCTTCCTTCGGTTCTGGACGGACGAAACCGCCGTTTGGCTGGATTGCTCTCAACATGCGTCAACCGTACGCCGGATGCGTCTTTCCGTCAAAAAAGCAACGGCAATTGAGGATCAGGAAGGAAATTTGACCGAAATATGGGATCGACGTACTTTTCTTCTCGATCCAGCCACTACTTGAGCCGCTGGAACAGGAGAAGGCGTGTTTTCTTCAGCAACGCAAGCCCAGGAAGCACTGGCTTCGGTGGGGTACATCACGGACGAGATAACTGCCACAGTGGTGCACCTGGCTGCCAGACTGAATAAGCCCGTCCTGCTTGAGGGACCGCCGGGAAGCGGCAAGACCGAACTGGCCTATGCCGTAGCAAGAGCAATAAGCACGGACGTCGAACGATTGCAGTGCTTTGAGGGAATCAACGAGGAAAAAGCTATCGGGAAGTTTGACGAGGCCTTGCAGCGGCTCGTGGTTGAGCTGCGCTCGAAATCTGGCTCCGTCGAATGGGAAATACTAAAGCAGGAATTGCACAGTCAGAAATTCTTTAGTGCCGGCCCGCTGCTCCGGGCTCTCCAATACCCCAAGCGTTGCGTACTGCTGATCGATGAACTTGACAAGGTTGACCAGGCATTCGAGGCCATGCTGCTCGAATTGCTCAGCGTTTGGCAGATGAGCATTCCGAAGCTGGGTCTCGTAAAAGCACGGACCGTCCCCTTTGTTGTGCTGACCTCGAACGAGGAAAGAAGAATTGGCGATCCTCTGCGGAGAAGAAGCTTCTATTTGCGAATTGATCATCCCACTCCTGAGCAGGAAGCCAAGATCCTGCAATTGAGAATCCCCGAGGCAAGTGCCGAATTTCATGAAGGCATGGCTGGACTGGCCAAGGCCCTACGGGGTTGGAGCCTGGAAAAGCCACCTTCCATCTCAGAAATGCTTGATCTCGCCCAGGCGCTTAAGGTCCTCGGCGAGGAGCAGATTACGCCGGAAATGCGGGACATCCTGCTGCCCCTGCTGGCCAAGACCGAAGCAGACCGGAAAAAGCTGCTTATGCGGGACGGATTCGCGAGTCTCATCTATGACGCTCAGCAGTACCGAGCGGAAACGCGGGAGGGTTCATGAAGACTGCTTGTTTCATGCTGGTCCTGTTTTCCAGTTGCAGTGGCTGGTCACGCTCGGTACAGGCATCACGCCAGGAAGCCGAGTACTACGTGACCGCTTACGCACTGCACTATCGCGTCCCCCTTGATTTCGTGCGTGCTCTGATTGCCCAGGAGTCAGGCTGGCAGCCGTGCGCCATCTCGCCCAAAGGCGCAGCTGGCTTGATGCAGCTCATGCCCGCCACTGCTACCGGACTGGGAGTGACGGACCGCTGCGATATCCAGCAGAACGTCTCCGGTGGCATCCGCCATCTGTCTCGGCTCATGAAAAAGTTCCACGGCGACCTGCGGCTAGTGGCAGCCGCCTATTACGTCGGCGAGCAAGTCATTGAAACCCGTGGTCTTGATTACGCGAACAGGGATGTGGTGGCGTATGTGGCCGCGGTTCGCGAACGGACCGACCGGCAAAACAAGTTGCGGAGTGCAGAAGCTCAACGCGCTCCGAGGAGAACACGATGAGAGTGCATCTATTTCTTATGCTTCACCTAATGGTTGGCTGCGCCCTGGCACAGACGGAAAGCAGCACGGTGGTACCCAAGATCACAACTGTGTCCATCGAAGAAGGCGTTGTGACCGTGCTGCACCTTGGCATCGGCTACACGACTTCGGTAAGGCTTCCGGAAGAGATAAGCTCTGTTGTACTTGGCAATCCCGCGAGTTTCAAGGCCGAGCACTCGGAAGCCGAGCCCAGACTGGTTTTTCTGAAGCCGATTACGCCTCAGTCGGCCGAGAGCAATGTCCTGATCACCACCAAATCCGGTCAAGAGATCAGCCTGCACTTGATTAACCCCGGCCAGGCGGCAGGAAATTCTACGGTTGATTTTCTGGTCGAATACCGCCACCCACAAGGTGTGCTCATCAGTGCCGGCATGCAAAGCTTCCTCATACCAGAAATGAGGTCCGCCATACAGGCAGGACCAGTCAACCCCTAGTGCCAACGCGGAAAAGGTGGATGTGATCGGGCGTGAACTCGAACAACAGAAAGCAATTTCCACTCCCGGTTTGGCAAGGCAAGGAGTTGCTCGCCGCGGTCGGAGAGTCGCGCGAGTTCGAACACCGAACCCTTCTCCGCTTTTCTGTCCTCAACAACTCAAGACGTGTAATCGAACTACTGCCCCCACAAATCGAGTTCAGCGGTATAGCCGGCCACAAGAAAGGAGGAAGGCAGATCAAAGCTGAGCCGGTCGCCATCTCCGAGTACAGAATGACCACACGCCGCCTTGCTCCGGGCGAACGCGCGGATGGAGTCGTTGTTTTCGAGCGGCCGGCATTCAAAGAATCAAGTGAAAGACTACAACTGCAGCTGGCAGAAACCGAGCAAATAGATCGGCCAATTCTGCTGCCCGTGCCCTTTACGGCAAACCACTAGCGGAGGTGGACAATGAATCGAGCTGAGGGAAACGGATTCAAAGCTACTCCGGTCATCGAACCGGTGATCGAAGAGGATCTGACAAAGAGCAATCACACAGCCGAGGTGGCACAAAACGGGAGCGCAAAACAGCCATACGTGCCGGGAAAGGGCAAACAGAAGGCTATCCCTGAAAGACAATGCCCGGGTGCTGGTGATAGGCGGTGGAATTGCAATCGTTCTCCTCTGGCTCGCCCTTTCCGGCATTCCACGCAACCAACTGACGGCAAACAAGAAAGCCGCCACAGGCAGGCAGCAGCAGGCGCCGAAGCCTCTCGAGAATGGCGTGACTGCAGCGGGCAGCATCGTACCGCTGATGGATGGCGGTCGCCGTCCGAACGAGGAATCGGATGAGGGCATGGTGCACCCGGATGAAATCGCGCGCACTGCAAACAAAAAGCCGAAGCCATCTCCGGGCACAAATCTTGGCAGCATTCGGCCGTTTGAGAATGCTCCGCTGTGGCAGCCCGAGCCTTATCCACCTGGAGTACCGCCTCCGCTTTCGGTGAGCCAAGGCCAGAGAGCAACAGGCGAGGCTACCGACACCAAGAACGAACGCGATGCTCTGAACAAGGCTTCACTGGTGTTTGTCAGGAACAATACGGCGTCTGCTGCGGCTTCCGACCGCCAGAAAACAGTCCGGCGATTGACTTTGGGGATTGGCCTGGCGCCGGGGACCCGCCTTCGGGCCAGGCTCGAATCGGCCGTCAGCACAGCGGTTCAGACACCCGTGGTCGCAGTCATCGAATACAACTACGAACAGAATGGTGAAATTGTCGTCCCTGCAGGCGCGAAGGCCTTTGGGCGACTGGAAGCAGCGGACCGCTCTGGGTACATCGCAGTGCGCTTTGATTCCTTGATGTTGCCTGATGGATCCACGACCAGTATGGAGGCTGCTGCCACTGACCTCGAGCTGCGGCCATTGAAGGGAAAAGTCGAGGGCAAACATACCGGGAAGAACATTCTAGTGCGCTCATTGGCTGGCGTGGGTGAGATCGCGGCCACACTGGGGGGCAGAGGCAGCCTGAATCAGTCCTTGAGCGAAGGCGACCTGCTGCGGGAAAAAGTGAGTAACAACATCGGCCAATCCTCAGACCAGGAGGTTGCAAGACTGACCATCACTGAGCATCTTGTCGTCTCCGTGCCGGCAGATACGGAAATTTATGTTGTGCTCGAGAAAGCAACGAAGCAAAACATTCAGGACCGTCGAGCACAACTTCCTGCGCAAGCGCATGACAGTGAATCAGCCCGATATCGAGGAACTGCGGCAGTTGCTGCAACTGCAGCGGGAATTGAATCAGACATCAGGAGCGAAGCCATCGCCGGAATAGAGTTCTTCGAGGTGCGAGGGCAAAACGGGTTCCAGTGGGCACTGGAATCCGTTTTGTTTTTGGATCTGATAACGCCACGCTGGCCGTGTGGAAGAGATTTTAGGCGGGGGGCTTCCATCGGCGCAGAGTGTGGATTTCAGAGTATCTGGGTAAAAACCCAAACACGCTGCCGGTTACTTGCTGTTTGGATAAGGCGCGGATGAAATGAGACGCCTGGGCTCAGAGGGAGCTGATTCCGAGGGCAATATCTTCAGAGTTTCTGGGGAAAAACCCAAACACGTCGCCAGTTACTTGTTGGTTGGATAAAGCGCGGATGAATGCGCTGCCTTTGCAGTCGAGTGATGACCTAAAAGGTGAACCCCTGTTCAGGGACCAGGTGGGTCGGAGGTTCAAATCCTCTCCCCCGACCAATTCATTCACTTCAGTTTTAAACAGCTGAAAACGCCGGTTCGAAAATCGCCTGCCAGGGCCGACCAATTCAAATCGGCTCATGATTTTAAGAGCGTGCAAGCATACCCATAGAACACTTTTGGCGGCGAAGCATTATTATGGACGTGTTTGGATCCGGTAAGGAGGACCTTGAAATGAGCCCTTGGCGATTCATCCTGTCGATTGCGTTGGTGGCCTTGACGACAAGTAGCCGACGAATTCCTCTAAGCGACCTTCGACTGAAAGTAAATTTGTCCCCCCGCCTCTTGTCCCGTTACGCCTCGGCCGACAACGGCGTTCATACCGCCCGTCCCGTATCAGGCTGAACTGCCTGAGAATGCCTTTCGGATGGGTACGGAGAAGCTGTGGACGGATATCGGCGAACCGATGGTCTGGACATGGAGACCACACCAGCCACGGCATGAGCAGGACCTAACCGCAGGAAAAGTTTTCTGGTTTCGTGTGGGTTATGATACCATACGGAACCGGTCCCGAAGTTGAAGGTCACGGGTTAACGACGAACCAGTCAGCCCCGCCCCTCCAAACCCCCCAAGGCAAGGCGACCAATGCCATCTTGGGAGGCGGGACGTCATCAATGTTGACCGGTGTTTATGTACCTATCCTGGCTGCTGGGAAATCACTGGAGACTACCAAGGGGATAAGCTGAGCTTCGTTGTTGGGCGGAACCAGCCAAGTAAGCCGGCGTGATCGTTTACCCGTAGCCATCAATGCGGGAAATACGACGGTCGCACGTTTATGGTCTCTTATCCTGCTTGGGATCAAGTCGCTAGAATCGATCTTGTGACGCTCGGGCTTCCGCGAAAGTTCGAAAGTCGTCTGCTAGGGCCGACCATCTATGGCGTGCTCCTGGCCGTCAGAGGGAGCCGGTTCTGAGGGTAACATTCAGAGTATCTGGGCAAAAACCGAACACGCTGCCAGTTACTTGTTGTTTTGGATATGCGCCGGATGGGTATCGCTGTCTGAGGCCCAAGAGGGACGCCGAATCTGAGGGCAACATCTTCAGAGTATCTGGATAAAAACCCGAACATGCTGCCAGATACTTGATTTTCCTCCAAAGGCTGGCAGATTCTCCTGCTAAACGCATCCGTTTTTGAGTACGGTCCAACAATATCAACCGTTTCTGATGCTTGTTATCAAACTTTCCTTGGCAGACGAGCCAGGTACCAATCCGCCAATCGGCTGCCAGCCACCTTCCGTAACGAATTGACTTGATGAAGCGTCTGAATCTGACCGGGATAAATTTGCGCGAATCTTGAAGCCGCCCTATCTTCCAACTCGCGACACAAGCAGCAACAAGCTGCGAGTCGGGAGAAGCGGTTATGAATTCCTTAAATGTTCAAAGCAGGCGCCAGAGAATTCTGGCCACATGCCTGCTGATGTTCACCCTCGTGCAATTTCTTCCCCTGATCGCCACCGCTCAAAACCTTGGTGGGGCGCCGGCGGTTAACAAGGCGGTGCAGGGGCAAACGGCGGCCCAGCCCGAAGGCGCCTTCCTGAACCTGGTCAACTGGATCGGCAACGTGATCGCGCCGGTGGGCGCCGTGCTGTGCGTGGTCATGGCGGTCGTCAATTACACGCACGGGCGAGGCGTGGCCCGCTGGGCCATCGCGGGCGGTGGGCTGCTCCTGGTTTCCGGTCTGACCAGGCTGATCGAGTTCTGGATTGCTCAAGGCAAGGCAGGAGTCTAGCAGCCGTCGCTGTTGAGGTCTGTTCGGGTGAAGCATGACGATACCGCAACTACTGGTCGACTTGCTGCAGCTGCTGTTTGACATGGCAGTGCCGGCAGCGATGTGCACGATGGTCCTGGCCGGTCTGGCGTTGCGGCAGGAGGGCGGCGTGAACTTTGAGGCCGGGGGCAAGTTTCAGAGGTGGATGCTGTGGTCGGTGATTCTGCTGACGCTGCCGCAGTTCCTGTCCTGGTTTGCGGCACAGGGGATCACGCTGCCTCCGCAGACGGCAGGTATCAGCGGCCCGTGGCTGCGGAGCATGGAGACGCAGCTTCAAGAGTTTCGTCGCTGATGTGGTGGTGGGCCGACTGACTCCGTTGCTGGCTGCCTTCTTTGTCCTGAAGGCGGCACTCGATGCGGCACAGGGCCGGAGTCCGCTTGGGATCGGTGGTATCAGCGATGTTCCTGCTGACGATCTCGACGAGCGTCGCGTTAATGCAGGGCTGGAATAGCGGCTCGACGTTTGCGACGACCGACATGCTTGCGTCCCTCTGGAACTATGTGGCCGGGACCATCCTTCCGGAGGCGGCAGGGCTGGCCGTAGTAGGGGCCATCATCAACTACTCGCGACAAAGGCCGTTCACGCCACTGGTCGTCATCAGCCTTGGCGTTCCTGAGCGTTTCGGCCTTGTGGAGGCTTGTGCAGGCAATGGTGGGGTGAGTGGAGAAGGGAGGGATCCTTATGTTTGAGAACGGGCTACTGAACCTCACCAACTGGGCAGGCAATGTGATCCTGCCGACCCTGGCCGGGCTGTTCATCGCCGGAGCGATCTACCAGTTCAGCAAAGGCCAACCGTACTCGCATCTGTCGTGGGCAGGCTTTGCCGCGCTGATGTGCTCCGGACTCTTGAGGGCACTCGAAGCGTTCGCGCAGCAGGCTGGACCAAATGATCCCGACCGCTACTGGATCTCGATCCTCACGCTGGTGAACTGGGTGGGAAATGTTATGTTGCCGCTGTACGGGGCTCTGCAGGTTGCGGTTTTGGTCGCGCACTTCGCGGGAGTGCTGGAGCGGATGAACATCGGCGACGCCTGGGTGCGCAATCTGGTGTCCGCCATGATGTGCTTCGGCGTGTCGGGGCTGTTGCGGCTGGGCGAATTCTGGATTCAGAACGGAACGGCGGGAGTGAGGTAAGGAGAAAATTTATGGCGCTCGATGTAACACCAGTCAACCGGAACCTGCACACGCGAGTCACGTTCATGTCGCTTGAGTTCGAAGACCTGTTCGTCGTTCTTGGGCTGGCGGCCGTGATGAACGTGGTCAGCCGGTTTGTCGGCGGCAGCTCGAGCGTGTTCCTGCAGTACGGAGTACCACTGGCCGTTGTGCCACTGCTGATGATCTTCAAGTACGGCAAGCCGCGCGGTTATATCCGAGACCTTTTTCACTGGTACACGAAACCGCGTGCCTACTGCGCACAGGCACGGGACCGGCAGATGCTGAAGGCGCTACATCAGAGGCGAGGAGTAGCGATGCCTGTTACACAGGAACAACACGAGAGGAAGCTCGAAGACCCGGCGCTGTGCGAGCAACTGCCCGTGCGCGACTACCTGGATAACGTGATGGTGCGTGCCAATGGAGCGTTTGTCGCCGGCTATGAGCTCCGGGGCATCACGTCCTATTTCGCGAGCGACGAGGAGCGGGACCGCGGCAAGGTCATGCTAGGCGCGCTGCTCAAGTCCATTCCGGAGCAGAGCATGAGAATGCAGGTCCGCTATGAGGTGGTCGAAGACCTCGGCAACCTGCTCGACCTCTACACGGCCCAGGACCGTTCCGGTCAGCGATATCGCGCGTGCGCTTGATCGATGTCCGCCTGGAAGCATGGCGAGCGGAAGGTCGAAGCAGGGCACTACCTCAGACCTGTGCTTCACATTTATTTCATCTGGGACCCGAAGGTCCACCATCGTGTAACGGGCAAGACCGATACACGCGAGAAACAACCTCTGGAGTCTTTCCGCCCGTGCCTGCATTGAGCGTTCCCGCCAGGAACATGAGGAACTGCTGGCCGAGTTCGAGAGCCTGCTGCTGGGGATTGAGGCCACCATGCAGGCGGCGGAACTCGGGGCCGCGGCGGCTGAGCGATCAGGAGTTATTCCTCGAAACCAAGCGGGCGCTGAATCCCCTTGAGACGGACACGCGGCCCTACGTTCCCGGAGAAGACAGTCTTGAATATCGCAGCGCCCGCGAGCAACTCGCGATCATCGAGCATTCTCGATGAGACCGACTCGTACCTGAACGTTGATGGGCTGCTCTATTGCTTCGTGAGCCTCAAAGAGATGCCGGATGCGACCTTCCCCGGAATCCTGCGCGAACTGGTGGGCCTGGATTTTCCCATCATCGTCAATGCCATGCTCACCATCCCCGACCAGACCAAGGTGCTGAAGGGATATAAGACCCGCCTCAGGAAAATGCAGGCGGCGCAGCGCGACAGCCATGGTGGATTCCGTCTGAACGTTGAAGCGCAAGTCGCGGAATCGCAGCTGTTCAAAGTACAGCAGGAGATCATCGCCAGTTCGATCAAGACGGCCAGGCTCAGTCTGGTGATCGGCACCCGGACATCGCAAGCCGGCCGTCACGCGCAGTGAATTTGAAGAAGCCGAGCGCCTGATCAGCAACCGCCGCCAGCAGCTCTCTATGCCGTCGGGCGCATGAACGGCGCCAAAGCGATCACAGAGACGCTGGCCAAAAGACGCCTGTTCTTCAGCTCGCTTCCAGGAATGGGAGACGCCGACAGGCGCGAGCAGGACATGCTGACGACCAATGCGGCGGACCTTCTCCCTGTGGAAGCTCCATGGCAAGGAACGCCGCGGTCGCCACTGTTCCTGCTCGAAACGCCATATCGGCAGCTGATTCCGTTCTCGCCGTTTGATCCGTCGTTGAGCGACGCCAACGTGCTCATCATGGCAAAGAGTGGCGGCGGCAAGACCTTCATGGTGCAGCAGCTGCTCTCGATGGCTTCGCGCGCCAATCCGCTGGTCTCGATCATCGAGCGCGGCGACTCTTACCAGACCGCTGGTCGAATTGATGGGCGGACGGATGATCACCATGTCGCTCGATGCCGACCAGACCATCAATCCCTGGGACTTGCCGCAGGGAGAGAAACAGCCGGCCAAAGATCAAGTCGCGTTTCTGAAGAACCTGACGCGCCACATGCTGGGCGAGAACCCGGCTGAAGACACGGAACTGCTGGACAACCTGATCACCGAAGCGATCCTGCGGACTTACAAGCGCGCCGCGATCCGCCCGTCGAATCCCATTCCCACGTTCTCCGATCTGCGCGATGAACTGGCGCAGTGGCGGGATGAAGAGAAGAACCAGCGGGTGATGGACGAGGCGCATCTGGCGGCGATCAAGCTGCGCAGCTGGACGGGAGAGAAGGGCATTTACTCGAAGCTGTTCGACCGCCCGACAACGATCTCACTCGACAATCCCTGGCTGTTTTTCAACGTCGAGCAACTCGCCGACGATCCGCGCCTGGAGACGGCGATGAGCCTGTTGATCGCTCATGCCACGGCGCAGCGCGCCTCAGGCAAGACCGGCCAGCCCAGCATTACCGTGCTCGACGAATGCTGGTTCCTGCTCGACTCGCCGGTGCTCGCTCCTGAAGTCGTCCAGTTATTCCGTACCGCGCGCAAGCGCAACTGCGAGCGTTTGGGGCATCAGCCAGACGGCGGAAGACTTCGTCGGTTCGGAGTCCAAGCCCCGTGTGCATGGCGCGGGAATCGTAAAGAACTCGAGCACCAAGATCGTCGGCCAGCAGCCCGGAGACATGACTGCGCTGCGCGAGCACCTGCACCTGAATGAGACCGCGCTCAACCAGATCAAACACTTCAGCGCTCCGCGCAAAGGACGCAGCGCCGATGCCCTGATCGTGATTGGCGAGAAGGCCGAAACCACGCACACCATTCGCATGGTCCCAACGCCGCTCGATTACTGGATCACGACCACGTATGCGCGCGAAAGGATGTACCGGAGCTGGTGGCTTCGGCAGCACCAGGATATGCCGCTGATTGAGGCATACCAGGAGCTTGCCCGGGCGTTTCCGTTCGGCCTGGCGGATATTGAGCCGCTTCCGGAAGAGGTATCCGGAGAAGCAATGAAAGGAGCACAGAAGTGAAGAATCAAATTTTCCGGAAAACGAATGATCGCGATCGTCCTGGTCTCGACGATGTTGTTGATGCCTGTTGCCGCCCATGCCGGCCTCGCCGACATCATCACCCTGATCACCACCATCACCAGCACCCTCGAGAACGGCATTGGAACAGGTCTTGGGCGGGATTCACACGCTCGAAACAACGGTGAATAACTTCCGGCAACAGGTGCTGTTCCCGGTCAACCTTATCAACCAGGCCAAGGCTTTTGTTGGGCAGGTGCGGGCGCAGTTCTCGACTCTGGCCGCCCAGATCCACGCCATCGAGACCAGCAGCGCGACACTGGTGAACCCCAAACAGTTTGAGTCGCTATTGCGAAGCAGTCAATCCGGGAACCTGGCTCAACTACAGCCCGCATTCAACAGGCTCTACAACACCGTCCCCTTGCCAAGCGATGCCCGGCCCGTGGAACGCAATTTGATGGACGTGGACGACGCTATGGCCATGGGAGCGCTCAAGACCGCGGTCATTTCCGATCAAACCACCACGCAGATGTTGAGTGTGGCCGATGGGCTGGAGCAGCAGGCTGCGGAAGCCGCGCCGGGCAGCGCGCCCATGTTGACGGCCCAGGCCCAGGTCGCCAATCTCCAGAGCCAGGCAATGCTGCAAAGGATGCTGGCGGCGGAGCTGCGTCAGGAGGCTGCACGCCTCGCACATTCGAACGCCCTGCGCAAACGGAGCGCGGAAGCGAACAAAGATTTGCGCAATCACATGCAGCAGATTTTAAGCAGACCGTAGAGAGGTGAAGTCATGTCGAAGTGGAAGAAGTTCAATCAATTTGCGCAGCGAGCCTGGAGCTTACTGGGCAGGAAGTCGATCTTCATCGTCGCCCTGCTGGCGGTCCTGGTGCTGGTGCCGTTTGGAGCCAGGGGGCAGTTGGGGCTTGATCCCTGCTGCGCCATCATCTCGGTGGGGCTCAACACAATCTCGGGCTTGCTCAAGAACGTCGTGGCTAAGCCGCTGTCTGCCATCCAGCAGATACAACAGCAGGCTGCGAACTTTGAGCAGCAGATCGTTTATCCGCTCAGTGCCATCAACAATGCGCGTGGTTTGGCTGGACAGATGCAAGGCCAGTTGCGGCAGATGACTCAGCTGTACCGTTTGCCGACGAACAGCGCGACCCTTCCCACGCCGCAGCAATTTGAGCAGGCCTTGCTGTCGCACAGTCCGCAGGCGATTTCGACAGATCAGCCAGAACTACTCAGCAGTCTACGGAACCGTGATGGCCCCGACCGACGCGCCTCAGCCGGTGCGCGACCTGGTGGACATGACGGACGCCGAGGCCCAGGCGGCGCTCAAGAAAGCGGTTGAGTTGGATGCTCTGGCCGATGTGGAGCTTGCCGCGGCCGACCAGATCAATCAGCAGATCCAGAATGCCGCGCCCGGCAGCGCGCCGATTCTCGAGGCCCAGGCAGCGGCCTGGCTCGTCCGGGCCAACGCTTACTCGCAATCGGCGATGGCTGAGCTGATGCGCGTGCGTTCGATTGATCTGGCAAACGCCAGCGCGCAACTGAAGTTCAGCGCCAGCGACATGAATACATTGCGCAATAACACCGGCCAAGCCTTGCAGCCAGGAGCGCACTGATCATGTTTTACTTCCAGCAATTACTCAACCAGGGCTTGGCGGGTATCGACCGGACCGGAATGATACCAGCCATGGTCGGCATGGGTTACACCATCCTGCTGGTTGGGTTTCTGATTGGGCTCTACCAGGCAGCAATGCGCGGCGGCGATGTGCAGTCTCTCGCCGTGACCGGGATGAAATACCTGGCCATCGCAATCATTCTCGCCAATTGGTCGAGCGTTTTTCGCGAGGTGAACGATTCTTTCAACCAGGTTGCGCAGTTCATCGATAACAGCTCGGGAGCAGGCGACATGTTCCTGAGCTGGATGGACCAACTGAAGCAACAATTTGCCGGCAATGGAATCAGCGCCTTCCTCCCGGCTGTAGCTGCAACTTTTGCTGCGATCACGACGGCCTTGTTGCTCCTGGCCGCCTACCTTATCTACGCACTGATGGTTGTTGTCTTCGCCTTTTTCTACGTTCTCTATGGCTGTGTGCTCTATGTCCTGGGGCCTCTGGTTTTGGCTCTTCTGCCGATGCGCCGGAGTCGGCCAACTGGCAAAAACGTATGCGACCAACTTGATGATCTGGAATGCCTGGGGCATCCTCTACGCCACTTTCGGCTCCCTGATCACCGCCATCCAGTTCAATCGAGTCGATCAGGTGACGAGTCAGGGATTCCTGAAGGGTTTTTTCCTGGGCAGTTCAGATTCAACCATCCTCGGCCTGGTCAGCATTTTCTATGCGTTGGCCCTGGGCCTGATTCCGTTTATTGCCAAGCGGATTATTACCGGCGACGTGGGTTCCTCGGCATATGCGCTGGTCCGCGCGGGCGCCGTTGCGGTTGGCGCTGCGGTATCGGCCGGCGCTGGCTTTGCGGCTGGCGCTGGTGCAGGTGCTGGTGCTTCGGGCGCAGGAGCAGGATCTGGTGCGGGTGGATCCGGTGCAACTGCTGGGCAGGGCGTAGCAGCCGGCAATGCAGGCACGATGTCTTCATCCATGCCGCCGCCACAGCCGAGTCTGGCCCAGACGATTCGTTCCGGCATGATGAGCGCCGCCTCCGGAAGTCCGCCGCCTGCCCCGGCGGCTGGCTCGAATGCTGCGCCCGCAGCGGACGGAGGCGCACCACAAAGGTCCGGCGGTGCGGCGCAGACCAGCGGGAGTTCAGGTCGCGGATTTCGCCCTGCGGGCACGCTGCAAACGGTCGCGTTCCATGCCGGAAGAATGGCGGGAGGGGCGCTCAAGAGTAATCCCGATAGCAATCGAAAGGACAACGGGAACGGCTAATCCGGTGAAGGAGGTGTAGACATGCTGCCCTGGCAAAGAGGACCGATTTATGAACCCGAAGATTCGCGATTCAGGCCGTACAGCGTTCTCACACTCATTGCATTTTTTATCGGCAGGTTTTTCGGTCGTTTGTTTCGCAAGTAGGAGATGAACTTATGTGGTTGAAGAAGGCAGATCGTGAAGTGAAGGAAAAGGCGCCGGAGAAGCTCGGCTACAGCCGGTACTACGAACACGATGGAGCATTGCGGGCCTATGCGAACAGGGCCATGCTCCTGGCGTTTCTGTGTGTTCCCCTGGCCCTGGTGGCGGTTGCCATGGCGGCTTACGTCCGCCTGCAACCGCCAACAGTGATCCGCGTGGACTCCAGCGGGACTGCCAGCGTGGTCGGTCAGAAACCTGCGTCGGCGAAGCTGCCCCTGAACGTGGCCCAGGGCGCCGGAGCCGAGCCGACTGAACTTGAGCGCCGGGCATTTGTGCGCCTGTTCCTTGAGCGCTATCTGAACTTTTCGCTCGGACAGCGTCAACCGCAACTGGGCCGATGGCCTGAACATGATGACCTCGAATCTCCGCCGGGCGACTTTGAACGCCATTGAAAAGGACAACACAGTGGGAAAGATCCAGGATGACCAGATCACCTCGGTCTTCCACCTGCGTTCTGTCGAAGCAGCGAAAGACGATCCGCTGAGCTTTACCGTGTTCGGAGTGAAAGAAGTCCATCGCGTTCGGGACCATCGCGAAGCCACCGACAAACTGGTGGGGGAGTATCACATCCGCCTGATCGCAGAGCAACGCTCAGAGCAGAACCCGGGCGGCCTGTTGATTGCCGAATATGGCGAGCGGCTGATTGAAGGCGAACGGCGGGATGCGATCGCACAAGACACGTCTCTTGATAAATCGAATTGATTTTGAGGAATGAATCATGGATGGAACAAAAACAGCAAATGACACTGCGCCCGGAACGCCCGAGAGGAACGGCCGCCGCCGGCGCCTGGAAATGACGAGCGAGAACGTGCGCTATTTCCTGCCCAAATCCGGAAGCTCCACCGAGAAGCCGGAACTCGGGCAGGAGATGACCAACGAAGGAGAGGCGCTGGTACAGGCCTTCAAGTCCGGCCAGGTGTTTTACACCCTGGTCGCATGGAAGGCGGTGCCGGAGATCAACGGAAACGAACCGAGGATTGTGAAACAGGTCTTCGACCGAAGTTGAATCAGCGAAGCGAGTTAGCACCAGTTTTTCAAAAGAGACCAAGAGCTAAACCAGTTTTGGTCCTTTGAAGACCCTACACGCTTTATGTAGGGAGATGTGCTGACCCGGCTCGAAGTCCTGCCTGGCCAGAAAAAACCCCAAAAAACGGGGAGCCAGGTGGAGGCCAAGAGCTTGCGGAAAGCAAAAGCTCCTTAGCTCTGTCAGGTTTACCCCGGACAAAAACTAAGGAGCAAAAAAATGATGACTAACGTCTAACAAATTTTCTATCGAGCAGGTTGTTACGCTTGACATCGATTCTCAAGGAAACGTGACCCAGAGGCTCACGGACCTGGAGACAACATTGGAGAATACCCTTCTCCACGCTCTCTATCCGGGGATCAAAGTCGCCGTTGTGAATGTCCCCAAGGAACCTCTTGACGCATATGAGGAGTCCCTGGTCGAAAACGCGATGGCGAGCCTCAAATTCAAAAACATTCCTTACAAACTGGTGGGGGCGAGTGGTTCTTCCAAAGACGGCAAGTTTTACTTCGTTGACTCGGACCACAGCCAACCGATAGCAGAACGCTTCCAACACTGGCCGCAGGCAGCCATCGTTTACTTCGGCATCCTGGTCTCCTCCTGAAGGTGGTGATCGAGGAACCGGAACGATCGGTGCTGGTGGTTGAAGATCATGTTCTCGGAACCAATGACTGCCGGGGATGGATTCGGCGGTCGCTGTTCTCGAAGCTTCAACTGCCGGAAAACTGCTTTTATCAGTTCCGCCTGGCCTTTGAAAAGACCCAGGCCAAGGGTTCATTCAAAGTCATGGAAGAGGACGTCGCGGAGCTGCTCGACGCTGACATCATTCTTCCGGAAAGCGCGGTCAAGCCTGGACTGAAGATGCCAGCGATGGTGTATTCGGTCTTTGGCAAAGGGCGGAAGTTCCGTGGGCCGGTGGTATTGGGCATTCGCGAACTCTCGCGCAAGCTTGAGTTCGAGTCCAGCTACACGCTTATCGAACACGCCCCCGATGACTCGATTCAACTGGAAATCCTGACCGAAGCATTGGGACAGGTGCGCAGGCTGAATGAGTCAGTCAGCGAAGGCCGGTACCAGGAGTTGCTCGAACTTCTGGGCCTTGACGATCCTGACAAGAGCGAGGACGAGGAAGTCAGGACGGTCGAGGCGGCGTTGTTGGCCGACACCACGGGCGATATCGTCCGCTATCCCCACATCAACAATCAACTTAACCGACTGCTTGCCCGCTGGGCCTTCAAGATAGCTACGGGAGGTGGTTTTCGTCTCCCGGCATTCGCGCTGGCGGACGACGGCTATCTCGTAGTCCACGATGGCCGGCTGTATGCGGGGTCTGATTGGATTCCGCAACACCAGGCTATTGTGGCGCTGGATTCCAGGCGTGGCCTGTGCGTGCGCTATCCGATCCGCATGTGTGAGGACCTCCTGCCGGTAGAACACTTGTCGGCGGCAAAACTCATCATCGAACTCACGCGCATTCTGGAGCAACAGGGCTCGAAGATGGCCAATGAGCTGGCAGAGCAGATCGCTTCACGTCAACTCCTGCTGGAGGGCACCTATGTTCTCCATTCCGAAACCGCAAAGAAAAACGGCGGCGATTTTGATTTCGACTGGATCTGCATTCTGGAGGAGGACCGCTTTCCCGCGTTTTGTGAGGAAACGGTTCTCGCTCAGCAATGAATTTCATCAGCAAAAGACCAAGCACCGCAAGGCGAGAAGTCCATGGTGGAACCTCGAACATGTGGCAATGAAGGCTCGGGGAAATCAGATTGGCATGATTACCGATCTGAAGACCTCGTGTCTGGCGGCGGGCAGGCCTGATCTTGCCTACCAGCTGGTTGCCGAATTGCAGAACGCGCTCGACAGCCTGAAGCACGAAGTCGAGGCCGATCCCAAGGTCATCGCCGACATACGTCAACAGGTCAACCAGGCTCCCTGGCTCAAACACAAAAACGAGCCGAGGATTTCTGGCTTGCCCCTTCACCTCGATGTGGCCGAGACCGACCGCATCGGGAAACTCTACAACCACGTTCGCAAGGAGATCGAAGACCTGCTGATGAACAAGTTGCCGATCGAGGAGTTCAAAGGACTGATTTCGGGTGAACAAGTGACCCGGCCAATGTTCGATGAATGCCGCTTCGTCAACAATGTTTACGCTGCCATCGTAGGCCGGGTCTCCGAGCGGCAAGATCGGCTCAAAGCTGAACTCGACAAGCTGCAGGCCGAGTGGGAGGCAGTGCGGAAAGATCCGGACAAGGAACTGCGGAAGCGGAAAGT
>CAVROV010000001.1:0-446012 GCA_963723055.1 Terriglobia bacterium | reverse complement strand
CCTCGAGTTCAGTGATCTGTATGCTCAGAGCGGGTTGGCTGATGCGCAATCTTCCGATGTAGCGTGCCACCTCGCCTCCTCCCATCGAAAAGCCGACTAATGTGAAATCGCTCAGCTTGAGTTCGGTGACCAGCTTGGGAAGGTCTTCGGCGAACGTGTCGTAGTTGTAGCCTTCGGTCGGCTGGCTGGACTTGCCGAGGCCTCTGTGGTCATAACTAGGAACCCGGTAACCCGCATCGAGAAGCACGGGGACTTGCTTCTCCCAGGAAGTACCGCTCAATGCGTATCCGTGGATCAGCACAATCGGTGCCCCGAGCCATGGTCTTCGTAGTAGAGCTCGATGTTTCCTGAATTTTCTTTTCCGACTGTAACGGCTCCTTAATGCCAGCGTCTCACGCTGTCGATAGCTCCCGGGCGCTATCACGCTTTCGTTGTTCACCGGGCTGCTCATCCTGACCGGTCCGCCGGCGTTGACGGGCGCCCGATCGTTGCAAGCTACAGAAAATCTTGATACGCTCAAACCGTTTGAGGGTGCAGACAGTCGTGACGAAGGCTTTGATGGCAACTGGCGCAAATCGTTGAAGCTGCATTTTAAAGTGTAGGAAAATTGTAGGAAAGATTTGCCTTTTTTGCCGTTTTGGCTAATTTCGCTATTGCAGAATCAATAACTTACATAGAATCAATGCGGACCTGGAGTTCAAATCCACCCCCCGCAACCATAACTCCTTCCTTTTCAATAGCATACAGTATAGATCGGTGGGTGCGTTTCACCCCCCGCACTTCGCGCTCAACTCCAACAGACTCAACACCTTCCGCAAACTGAAGTCACAACTGTATGAAAATTGAATGAGTAACGGCCGCAAAAACGGAACTAATAACGCGCAGATGTCACAATTGGCTAAGATAGGTGGGATGCAAACCACTGTGGCATTGATCATGCCGCACAACGTTACGGTCGACATACCTGACACTGAAATTCGATGAACTAATCCACGGAAATACCTTTGCCTCTTCAAAATTCGGCACAGACAATGGATCCATTCTTCGATGTTGTTCGTCGATCGCTCGATCACTAAATGGGTAATCTCAATACCCAGACTTCATTTTCAATTCACGCGGTGGGGAAAGGATCCAGGACTGGAACCAAATGGTTGCTTTTGACCGGAACACCGACAAACTTGGCTCCTGCGACTTAAGCGAAGAACCTGGCCGGACGGCTACCGAGAACGCGGTTTTTAGGGTGGTCAAGTTCTGTATCCGCGAATGCGGTCCCCAAAAAGGAGCCAGAGAGAACCAGCAGCAATCACGCCTACCGGAGGCCGCGAAGACCGCGACTCAGATTGAAGGCCGTGTTCACCAAACCGATGTGAGAGAACGCTTGGGGAAAATTGCCTAACAGGCGCTTTGCGCGTGGATCATATTCTTCAGAAAGAAGGCCGACATCGTTACGAATTGCTAGAAGACTTTCAAACAGGCGCACTGCCTCTTCATTGCGGCCCTGCAGCAAATAGTTGTCCGCCAACCAGAACGAGCAGGCCAAAAACTTGCCTTCTCCGTGAGGCATTCCGTCTACCGCGGGATCGGTCGTATATCGGGCGACAAAACCGTCTTCTAGAAGATGCTTTTCAATAGCGTTGACAGTGCCAACCACGCGGACATCGGCAGCCGGGAGAAATCCTACCAACGGCATCATCAGCAGGCTTGCATCGAGATTCGCGGAACCGTAGTACTGCACAAATGAGTTACGTCCGGTATCAAAACCTTTGCGACAGACTTGTTCGTGAATTTCATCGCGTAGCGCCTTCCACCGAGCCAACATCCCCGGAAAACCAGCCCTGCTCCGCCGACTTGACCGCCCGATCAACTGCAACCCAAGCCATCACTTTGGAATGCGTGAAATGGCGGCGCGGGCCGCGCATTTCCCAGATACCTTCGTCGGGTTGATCCCACCCTGTCTCAAGGAATTGAAGAAGCGCCTGTGCCACATCCTCGCCGGTGTCGGATGATGGCTCGAGTCCAGCCTGGCGGCAATGAAAAAGGGTATTGGAGACTTCTCCGAAGATGTCTAACTGGAACTGCGTATGAGCCGCGTTGCCTGTGCGAACTGGTGCTGATCCCTCGTACCCGGGCAACCAAGGCAGCTCAAGCTCAGTGAGCCTTCGTTCCCCGTGCAGCCCATAGACAATATTCAGTTCTGCAGGGCTGCCGGCAACCGCGCGCAGCAGCCATTCACGCCAGTCTCGTGCCTCGTCAACGTATCCGGCGCTTAGCAGCGCATTGAGCGTCAGAGTGGCGTCGCGTACCCAGCAAAACCGGTAGTCCCAGTTCCGTACACCTCCGACCAGTTCTGGAAGCGACGTGGTCGGCGCCGCAGCAATCCCGCCCGTTGGCGAGAACGTAAGAGCTTTCAACGTGATCAGAGAGCGGAGTACCGCGTCACGCCATTTGCCTTGATAGGAGCACCGACCACTCCATTCATGCCACCAGTCTTGCGTTAATTGAATCGCCTCATCAGTATTTAGCGGTAAGGGTACACTCCGGTGTGAGGGATACCAGGTGAGGTCAAAAGGTACTCTCTGTCCTTCGCTCACGCTAAATTGGGCAATCGTTTTGAAGTTTTCGCCACGCAGCTGTACTGGGGTCCTCAGGCTCAGCTTGTCGGGACCAGCAATCGCGGAGATACCGTCCTTGGTGCGTCTTACCCAAGGGACCACTGACCCATAATCGAATCGAATCACGAGTTCCATGTTCATCCGCACCTGTCCGCGCTTGCCGATAACCAAGCGCACAACTTCAGGCATTTCATCGCGTGGCGTCATGAAATCGACGAGCCGGACCGATCCGCTGTCGGTGTCAAATTCAGTCTCAAGAATGAGAGTGCCTTCGCGGTAGCAACGGCGAATGTTTCGGATTGGATCGGAAGGGGAGATGGACCAGTGCCCGTGTTCAGCGGTTCCGAGTAACGCAGCGAAACAGGCAGCAGAATCAAAGTGGGGGAAACAGAGCCAGTCAATCGATCCATGTTTTGAGACCAGAGCAGCGGTATGGCAGTCGCCTATCATCGCGTAATCTTCAATGGGTATGGACAGGAATGTTCTCCTAAAGCCTACTGGGTCGTTCCTCATTGATTGTAAGCTTCTGCTGTGTCTCAAATTACGAGACTGGGGTCCACTTCGTCTGTGAGAAACTACGCTTTCAGCCGAATCAGCGATCCCAGCAAGCGAGTGGGGGTTTACTTGAGCGACGGCAGCGGCGACAAGACTTAGCCAGAACGCAAACCGGGTATAGAATCCTTGCGTCTCTTGAACTCAAAAAGAAATCCGCTCAAGAACGCCTGAGTCCATCCATGACAACGTCCCCGAATAAGTCCGTTTCGACGCGCACACTTGCGGTGGATGTAGGGGGTACGGGAATCAAGGCAATTATTCTTAATGCCAGCGGAAAGCCTGTGACGGATCGGGCCCGCATTCCCACGCCTTCTCATTCCACGCCGAAAAACGTGATTGCAATCATTGAACAATTGGCAGCGTCGCTTGGTGCTTTTGATCGTGTTTCTATTGGGTTTCCGGGAGTGGTTCGGGACGGTAAGTTACTCACGGCGCCCAACCTGGGTCCGGGATGGGTGGGCTTCAACCTTGCTGGTGAATTAAGGCGGCGTCTGCGCCGCCCGGTGCGAGTCGCCAATGACGCTGACGTGCAAGGCATGGGCTGCGTTACCGGTGAGGGAGTGGAACTCGTTATTACCCTGGGTACCGGCTTCGGATCTTCGCTGTTCGTGGACGGCTACGATGCGCATCTCGAACTGGCGCACCATCCATTTCACAAAGGCCGCACGTATGAGGATGAACTCAACCATGCCGCTCTCAAACGGAAGGGTGCGGCGAAATGGAACCGCCGTCTGCTGGAAGCAGTGAAGCTGTTGCAAGCCACTTTTAATTGCGATCGTCTTTTTATCGGTGGGGGAAACACTAAGTTTATTCGGGCAACACTGCCAGCGAATGTCAAGGTTGTCAGCAATGTTGACGGCCTTCTCGGCGGCCTCAAGCTGTGGGCCGGCAAGTCAGGGAGGCTTCATCAAACTGCCTGATTCATCTAACCTGCGAAGAGAAATGCCTTTCTGGTAGCAGAAGCCGCTTTATAAGAAGGAGGAAGACGAATGCAACTCGGAATGATAGGCCTGGGACGAATGGGTTCGAACATGGTGCAACGGCTGATGAAAGCCGGTCACGAGTGCGTAGTATCTGACACGCATCCGCAAGCCGTGAAGGATGTGGTGGCGAAGGGCGCCAAGTCGTCCGACGGCATCGCGGATTTTGCGAAAAAACTCAGCAAACCGCGAGCTGTGTGGATGATGGTTCCGGCGGCGGTCGTCGACTCGGTATTGACTTCACTTACACCCTGTGCTGGAAGCGGGCGACATCGTAATCGATGGTGGCAATTCGTACTATCACGACGATATCCGGCGCGCAGGTGAGTTGAAGAGCAAAGGAATCCACTACGTCGATTGCGGAACCAGCGGGGGCGTGTGGGGATCGGAGCGGGGATACTGTCTGATGATCGGCGGGGAGGAAGCGATTGTGAGTCATCTCGATCCGATCTTCAAGTCGTTGGCCCCAGGTGTTGGCTCGGCGGCGCGGACGCCAGGGCGGACCGGCGAGCCTTCGACATCAGAAAACGGCTACTTGCGCTGCGGCTCCGAACGGCGCGGGCCACTTCGTAAAGATGGTCCACAACGGCATCGAGTACGGGATGATGGCTGCCTTTGCCGAGGGATTGAACATCATTAAGAACGCCAACGCCGGCAAGGTGAAGCGCGAAGTTGACGCCGAGACAACCCCGCTGCGCCATCCGGAACTCTATCAATACGACATGGACATGCCCGAGGTCGCGGAGGTCTGGCGGCGCGGCAGTGTTATCGGCTCCTGGCTGCTCGATCTGACTGCCGCGGCTTTGCGGCAGAATCCGGATCTCTCGAATTTCGCGGGCCGTGTATCGGATTCCGGAGAGGGACGGTGGACGGTGCAGGCAGCGGTCGATGAGGGCATTCCGGCGCCGGTGATCAGCGCTGCGCTCTCTTCGCGCTTTGCCTCACGCGGCAACGAAGAATATGCCGCCAAACTGCTTTCCGCGATGCGCTATGAATTCGGCGGCCACAAAGAGAAAGCTGCCGGCAAACCAGGAGGCGGCCTGATGGCGGATTTCCAGTCTGACGCTTTTGTATTTTTCGGCGCCACCGGCGATCTCGCGCACAAACAGATCTTCCCGTCGCTGCAGGGGTTGATTCGCGACGAAGGGTTTCAATCTGCCGATCGTCGGCGTGGCCAAAGCAGGCTGGAATCTTGATCAACTTAAAGCACGCGCCAAGGACAGTCTTGAAAAACACGGCGGCCTCGACCAGGATGCGTTCCACAAACTGACCGGCCTCTTGCGCTACGTGGACGGCGACTACAACGATCCGAACACTTTCGCCCAACTTCGCAAAGAATTGGGCTCGGCGAAACAACCGCTACATTACTTTGCGATTCCACCCAGATTGTTCGGCACTGTTGCCGAGGGGCTGGCCAAGTCGGGCTGCGCCGAGAACGCGCGCGTCGTGGTGGAAAAGCCCTTCGGGCGTGACTTGGCGTCGGCACAAGAACTCAACCGAATTCTGCACCGTTATTTCCCTGAAGAACGAATCTTCCGCATCGATCATTTTCTGGGAAAGGAACCGGTACAGAACATTCTCTACACCCGGTTTGCTAATCCGATGTTTGAACCGATCTGGAATCGCAACTACGTGCGAAGCATCCAGATCAACATGGCGGAGAAGTTCGGAGTCGAGGACCGCGGCAAGTTCTACGACGAAGCGGGTACGGTGCGGGATGTGGTCCAAAACCACCTGCTGCAAGTCCTGGCCACCCTGACCATGGATCCGCCAACTGGCGAGGCTCACGACGCGTGGCGCGACCAGAAGGCCGCGTTGCTCAAGGCGGTACGGCCGATTGCTCCGGGGGACGTGGTGCGCGGCCAGTACAACGGTTATCGGTCGGTGCCGGGCGTAGACGCGGCTTCCACGGTCGAGACTTTCATCGCGCTCAAGCTGTTCATTGAAACGTGGCGATGGGCCGGCGTACCCATCTATATCCGCGCAGGGAAAATGCTGCCGGTTACCGCGACCGAGGTGTTCGTTGAATTCAAACGGCCGCCGATGGAGACCTTTGGCGAAATCGTGCCCGGCACGTCCGCACATCTGCGCATGCGTATCAGTCCGGACATCGCCATCGGAATGGGGGTGCGCGTGAAGACGCCGGGCGAGCAGATGACAGGCAGCGACGTGGAACTCATACTCACCGAGCAGGCCGCGGACGACACGCCACCGTACGAACGGCTGCTGGGCGACGCTATGCGCGGGACTGACCGAACTCTTTACCCGTCAAGATCGTAGTGGAAGCGCAATGGCGTGCGGTCGAGCCGATCCTGGGCAACGTTACGCCGGTGCATCCCTACGAGCCGGGGACGTGGGGACCCGACGAGGCTGAACATCTCATCGCCAACGACGGACCGTGGATCAACCCGCAGGCGCGGGTAACAGCATGAGGAGGGCGACGGCATTGAAACCCATCAGATGTGGGCAAAATCACCTGAAGTCCGCAGGATTTTGTTCACGACGCATTCTCCCAACGTGGCTAATGTCGCCTCCCTCTCGAACGTTGTCCTTCTGCGCGCTGTCCCCGGTGACAATCAAACTGTCGAGAAATCCCTTCGCGGCGTGAAGCTGGAAGAAGCAGAGCGCGAAAGATTTGGAACGTTACATCAACGTGACACTTAACGAAATATTCTTCGCCAAGGGTGATCGGAGGAAGATGCCCAAGATTCCTGATGTCCGCGCTGGCGAACCTCCACGACCCTGAACTTGATTTCGACGCAATGGGACATTTCTCCAACTCCCACTGGGATTTTGTTGCACCTCGCATCATGTTGTTTGGTCATTTTCCGGCCTGACTTCTGGTAACCCCAAATGTGCCAAGGGGCCCAAGTACAGCGCGGTAATCGGCCAAACAAAAGTTCATAATGTCCATTTCCTGTGGCCGGCAAAGCTCGTCTACCACCATGAGCGCTGCACAGGCGAGAGACAGGCCCAAGTACACGCAAGCGAGAACACGAAGCCATTCAGGATATGCGTCCATTATCAAATAGACGCACGCCAGTCGGTGGCGGCTTACAGCAATGAGGGGCTTTTGTGCCGGTCGCCGATTCTGCTTGCCGGGGAACCGGCTGGACTGATTCACAAACAATATCGTGTCAAGATGTTATTATTCCGATGTTATTGTTCCGAACGGCTTCTCCCCGGGTTTCCCGGCGGACGCGACTCTTGCCAGCAACCCGTTCCTTATATGGTCATCAACTTATGCGTGATGCGCGAATGTGTTCCAGAGCGGCTTTCTTCTCCCTGCTTCTCCTATCGTTCCCGTGGCTGGCGAGCGCCCATGACAGCGAGCCGATCAACACCGACTTTGCTTCGCCACTCGCCCGGCACTCAGCCAATCTGAACTTCGATCTGCAACACTTTCGCAGGAGCGCGAACGAAGACATTGCGGCAGTCGGCTTTGAATACGGTATCGCCGGGCGAATGCAGTTCTCGATTGGTATTCCGTTGGCACGTAGTGTCCTGGGGTCTGGAGTATCAGTTGTGGGAGTCGGGAATTTGTCGGTCTCCTATCGCTACTTGCTTGCTGGTGGAAATGAAAAGCCCTTCGCGCTTTCCATCAATCCGGAAGCTGAGTTTCCCACGGGTAATCCCGGGGTAGTCGGTCGTGCTTATACCGCAGGAGCCGCTATCCACCTTGACGCTCATCGGGGCGACAAGCTATGGCTCCATTCCAACTGGGGCTACGAAACCCCGGTCGCCCATTTCGACGAGAAAGAAAAAGATTTTAACTTCGCGGTAGCCGGCATGTACGAAATGAGGGAGAAATTGCATTCGGTTATTGAGTTGTTCGGCCAGCGCGATTTCAACAGTCACTCTACTCAGATGTCGGTTGCGCCTGAGATGATCTATTCTTTGGGAGAGCATTGGGAACTAAAAGCTGCGGTCCCGATTGGAGCAACTTCTTCCACCCCCACTGTAGGCATCCAGGTTCGAGTGACCTGGAAGATTGGGCCGTCCGTGCGCGAGTAATCTCCGGGTTCCAATCCAATCTGTCGCGAACGGGACCCTGCCCTTATGCGTGCGATAAGCGGAACGGGAATACGCTTCCCGCGTCACGTGCTCGGTTTCCGAGTACGTGGACAGTCCTCGTGGATCCCTCATCGCCAAACTATAAGGTGTTGCAGCGATACACGTGTTGGGTTCCTTCAGCGAGAGACAGAATCAGGGAGGGAGAGCCGTAAATCTCCTTCCATGTCTAGCACAAGGTCTAGAAAATAAACCAGGTCTTTGAGGGAGATCACTCCCGCCAGATCATTTCCATCAACCACCAACAAACCGCTTAGACCCAATGTGCTCATCTTTGAAAGCGCATCGACAGTATAGCTTTCAGGGTCCACGGTGTTCCCCGGAGACCACGGTTGTATTACCGCCTGCACGCTGTGGCGGCTCCACTCTTCGCGCGGCACGTTCTTCAACTGAGCCGTGGTGACGTAACCGGCGAGTCGTTGTGAACCGCTGATCACTGGGAACATATCGCAGTGATATGGGTAAAAATACCCATCGACGAGTTCCTGCAAAGAGATCGCAGACGGTACCGTCACGGGGTTGACCTTCATGAAACAACGAACAGATTTACCTTTCAGGACCGTACGCACGAGAAAGTTCCAATAGGCGGACTGCGTGAATTCCCGGAGAAATAGCCCCATCAGGAACAACCACATTGCCTCGACAAAGTTGCCCGCGACGAACTCCCAGAGGGCCAGCAGCATAAAAATGCCTCCACATCCCGAGCCCATCCAATAAGCCATGCCGGTGGCGATTGGCCAGTTCTGTTTCCAACACCACAATGCAGAGCGAAGGAGTCGACCTCCGTCTAGTGGAAAGGCCGGAATGAGATTCAATCCCGCCAGAACCCAGTTGATCGCACACGTGTAGGCCAGAATTCCCGTCATCGCCGGGGACAAAGTGATTTTCTCTGACCGATAGAGGAAATAGAAGAAAGTACCGACAACTATATTGGCAATGGGCCCAGCGATGGCTACCAGGCACTCACTTTTAGGGTTAGGTGGTTGATCCTCCAACTCGGTAACACCGCCGAATATGCATAGAGTAACGCCTTTCATGCGCAACCCTTGGTGGCTCGCGATAAGGAAATGTGCGAATTCATGAGCGAAGCAGGCACGGAGGCACTACCAGAGTGCCGATAAAACCCATCCACCAGTATTCATTCGTAGAGAGGCCACGATACCGGAAAGGGAAATATCTTGTCGCCAGCGACCACGTGAGCAGCAACGTTATGAACAAGCAGCTGACGTCCGCCGTTACCTTAAATCCGAGTAGACTGAATAATGTGATTCGATGTCCACCCACTGTGCTCATCTGATCTCACCCTTCCCTAACCGCGGACAGACTCAAATCAGGTCTGCATTCCCAAATACTTCACCGGTCCTACCATCCATTTCTTCGTTGCCTTAGGAGCATTGCTCTGAGCGGCCTTTTCATTGCGCCGGCTTAGATTTTGGGTTTCTGATGGTGTTGACTCATGTCTCTCCATCTAATTTATATATCGTTTTACGATACAAAGACAACTCGCCGGCCGGTGCTGACAATCTCAACTGATTGGGTACCCTGTTGACGGCAAGAATGCCACCGTGGTGCCCTGCGGCAAATCCACAAAACTGTTCATTGCGGTGGGAGGCACTGTGGCGAACGCGCATCAACTAAGAATTCTCAATCACGGCGTTCAAGTATGGAACCAGTGGAGGAAAGATCATCCTGACATTCACCCTGACCTCAGTTGCGCCGAACTCGGCTGCGTTGACCTTCGCGAAGTAGATCTCGCCGGGGCGGATCTTAGCGGAGCACATCTCCGGCGGGCCAACCTCGCCGGAGCGTCTTTTGATCGGGCGGACCTCCACAATGCATGCCTCGTTGAGGCAGATCTCCACCGGGTTAACTTCAGTAACGGAAATCTTGATGGCGCCGATTTAAGAAGCACTAATCTTCATTCAGCCGATTTCTTTCATGCCGTGCTACATAATGCGAATCTAACCGCAGCAGATATCAACAGAGCCGTTCTTTACCTTGCTGATCTTCGCGGTGCACAACTCGGCTTTACGTATGGTCTGACCCAAGCCCAGATTGAGATCGCAGTGGGTGACTTGGAAACAGAACTTCCCGATGGCGTACAGAGGCCGAAGAAATGGAAAGTCGCGGCCTGAGTTTTACGACAAAATACCAAAACCTCAGTGGCGAATAAGCCGGCGAAACGTCTTCACGAACATTCGCCAGGCAAAAAGCTGCAAAGGGCTGCCAGCAAAGGCATGAGCCATTGCTAGAACGTTAATGGGATGAAAGCGGCCACTGTTAACTACAACATAGGCGGGTTCGGAGTAGTGCGGCCGGAATTTGTATTTGTATCGCTCAAGGCCCTTGAAATTATAGAGAGGGTTGGCTGTCATTCGCATGAATTGGAAGAGAGAGCGCAACCAGAGCGGGCCGGGTTCGCCCGACGGCATGACAGATTCGGAGAGGGGGACGAGCCCCATCGTGACCTGGCGGAAGTTTTCTCGGCCAAACGTCGACATGGCTGTGTGTACCAGTGCTTCGCTGGTGCCGAGTGGCGCCCGGGCATCATGGGCCCATTGCTCGAATAACCATCCTTCACGGTTGGGCATCGGTGTGCACAGCAGGTATCCGAGAACATCCTGGTTCCGGCTCGCGATGAATAGGCGACGATCAATCAGTTGCCCAAAGATGTCTGGTTCGATCAGGAAGTGCAATGGTGGCAAGTGTTTGCGGCTGAGCCACTGTTCTCGAATGTCACGCAGATCCTGTGACGTGGCGGCAATGGCAGCCGGCATTTCAGTAACCACTATTCCTTTTCTTCCGGCACGAGAGACCTGGTATCGCAGTGAGGAACTCGAACTGAGGACCTCATCCCAACGCATGGGATTCCAGAATGGGAGAGCACCAATGGCCGCACTGGAATGCGTGGGCGAGTTATTGACAACACTGAGAAAACGGGGACCGACGTGGAAGTAGCAGACGCCGTCCCTCTCACGGGCCGCGTCGCATTCGAATTCTTCAATGATCCCGGCAATTCTTGTGGGACTACAGACTGGGGCGCCGGCAACAACCCGAACGTTGTGACACGTTACATATCCTACTATTGCATCTCCTTGCCGGCTGAACCAGTGCTGAATGCCCGGATTCAGAATTTGGTAGGCGATGGGGTTCCAGCTGTGCGCGAACACAAGTTTGCGCGCGAGTGCAAAATCGGACACGATTGGTGAAATCATCTCAATAGCCGGCGACGTCAACGCCGCGCCAGTACGACCCCGTCTCCGAACCGATACGAATCCAAAGTCGGATCGCGGAACGGCTGAACCAAGCTCGACTGATTGCGTACTCGGCCCAATGTGGAGCAAGTGCATAAGAATAAAAGACAGGCGGCAACGAAAATTACCGCCTGTTGACGGGCAACGAGCAGGGTCGAAGGAGACCTGGCTGCAGGGAGCGGACGGCTCTGACGACCCGCATCCTTGCAGGTGCTCGACTAGATTTTATCACATCGCGTCACGATATATATCAAACCCCCTCATGTGCCAACCCACGGTCTCATGCAGTTCGGCTCGAGGATCGGGACTTCTTGTGAGCCGCCGTGACGCGTGAGGTTCTTGAACTTCACTGCATGCTGGCACGCTCCTTGTTCTGCAGGACGAAATGGGCACGACGGTTCTGCGACCAGCAGGAGTCGTTTTCGGCGCTGGTGCAGAAAGGACGCTCCTTGCCCAGGCTGATCACTTTGACTCGATCGCTCCCTATTCCTTCCTTGGCTAGCGCATCCATGACCTGTTTGGCGCGATTCTGACCGAGAGCCAGGTTGTACTCTTCCGATCCGCGCTCGTCACAGTGGCCTTCGATCATCAATCGCCAGTCCGGATGTGAAGCCAGGAACTGCGCATTGGCGTTGACCACGGATTGTTCTTCGGTGCGAATTTCGGCATTGTCATAGTTGAAGAAAATGTCTTTGATGTTGTTGGCGAACAGTTGTTCGTCGGTCAGCCCTGCGGCTTTCCGCTCCGGCAAAGTGACCGCCAGGTGAGCGTTGGCTTCGGCGGAGCCACCATTTCCCTTAGCGACCAGATGGTACGTCGTGGACTCGGTCGCTGTGATCTGTCTAGAACTAGAAGCGACGACGGTTCCGATCCCGTCGATCGTGATATCCGAAGCGTTTTGCGTGTTCCAGGCAAGTCTTGCGGTCTGGCCACGCTGCACACTCTGGGGGGTCACTGAAAGGGTCGCGGAAGGCATCGCCAACGGTTTCGGCGGCGCAGGGGGATTGGTCTTTGCTTGCTGTGGATTGTGATGGCAGCCAGTGAGCAGGAGTGCAAAGCTCACGGCCAATAAAAATGAATGAATAGTTTTCTGCATAAACGTTCTCCTCAAAGAAATTCCCGGCAATGCAGAGCATTGCCGTTTAAGTATTGATTGCAATGAAAGGTAGGCAGGACTTTGAGATCAGCAGCGAAGGGTAACGGATTGCCGAACGGCTATGTCATTGACAGGAATTGGCGACCGTACGAGGAAACCGCCGCCAACCGGGGCTTCAATCGATTTGCTGAACCGGTCGAGAATTCCTAGCGCGCCGTAAATGATCGCGAAAATCAGGACAAGAAAAGCCATGCGGGCGCGGAACGCGGTGGTCGGACCATGCGTTGCCTGAAACGGACCTTGCACCAGAGGAAAAAAGAACAGGAGCAACACGCACACCACGATAAAGGAAACCATCCCGCGGCGATGCCATGACGTCAGCATGGAAGAGAGTATGATCCAGAGTTGCTGGCCGGTCAAGATTTTTGAGAAGCCAGCGGCTGGGTATCTGGCCAAAGGTAACAACCAAGTGATCCAGACGGCCAACCCCGATAAAATCACATGCAATTGTCCATCGGATTACGATAGAATAGCCGCTCGCTCGCGACCCTTAGGCCGATTGGCGCCATCCAAATGATAAGCCGCACCCACAAATTAACTCTGGTGCTCACGATTGTCTGTGTGGTTGTCGTTTTCATTGCGCCCACAATCGATTTGCCGGAAACGGCCCTACGCGCGAAACAAATCGTTTGCCCCGTGTTTGCTGCAATCGCCTGCGTGAGTCTCGCGTCGCTTTTCTCCGCGGCACCGCCTTTATGGCTGCAGAAGAGGGAGCCTCTTGTCTCCCACCGGAACGTTGACAGCGAATCTTTGTTTTGTACTTTCCTTTGTTAGATTGCATCCCTGAGCCTGCAATGCAGATTTTTCTGATTGCTACGCGTTCACTAATCGATCAACCAACTTGGGAAAACGGTTTTGAGGAGTTTCGTCGTGAGGGTGCTTTCATTCGGTTATGTTGAAGAGTTTCTAAAAGAGCGGCACGAACTGCTTGTTTCCGCTGGACTTCAGGTGACATCCGTTGCCTGCAAGTCCGAGGCGGTCAAGCTTCTTGAGACCAAGGAGTTTGATGTGCTCCTGGTGGGACACGGCGTTCCAGCCGAGCAGCGCAATCAAGTCGCCGTGCGAGCCAAGCTATGGGGCAAAACACTCGTCATTTTTCTTTATCGCTGGAATATCAACAGAGCAGAATATGCCGATGCCGTTCTTAGCGTCGATGGCTGCGCAGAGCATCTACTGGAAACAATTCGGAGAATTGCCGGCGACACAAAAGCGGAAGCGCCACCCCAGCGAAAAAAACGATTTTTTAACCTGGGCTAAAAGCCCTTCGCGGTAAGCCGCTTTGTGGCCTACATTCCTAATTCCAGATGGCGAATGTTGGACAACGTTCAGTGGCTACCACCTCTTATTTCTCACCGTCGATGCCTTCGTCGCGAACAGCCGGAAGAACCTCTGTTAGCACCCATTCGATTCTCTTGATCGCTTGTTGGGCCATTTCCGATGACCGATCAGGAAGAAACGGCTCATACGCGAGTACCTGCAGTGCATTGCGAATGTGATGGTTCATTTCGCCGATCACCGCGAAGCGTCGAAGATCGGCCAGCCGGCGCTGATGCGCAATATAGCCCAGGTGTCGTATGAAGAGTCCCACCGCAATAGCGGCGATGCTTGGATCGGCCAGCCGCAGTCCCTTTCCTCCCAACCAATAGTCGTAAATCAGCCATTGGGCAGCAATGCTTGTAATAAAGGCGATCGTGCCCCCGGATATGGCGCTTACCCAGCCAGTACTGCCAACGGCCGCTATAGGGTCAGTTGTGTAAGGAACTCCGTTGGCTTTATTCGCTGGGAAATCTGGAAAAGACATTGCGTCGAACTTCTGCGACTGGTAGGTAGTCGAGACTGGCTCTGAGATATTCTTCGACATGTTGGTATCTGACGGGGGAGATTCTGATCGCTAGACTGGCAATCCATTCTGCGCTTCAAACCCACGTATGTAACACAATATCGTAACACGATGTTATCGGGAATTGCAATCTCGCTATGCTCCTTTTCCGTTATGATGTTTTCTCATGACGATGCGACTTCAGTGAGGCTATTGATTGGTTATCTTAACGAAGAGACGGCTCTTCAAAGAAGCGTTACGTCTTAAGAAAGTCTAAATCGGTAATTCTTAACATTCTGTCCGCTATGGATCTGCAACCTGGCTCAACATGTCCTGTCTGCGGTGGCTCCCTGGCTCCTGGAACGGCCTGCGAGCGCTGCGCCCAACGAAGTGTGTTCCGTCTTGTTCGCCGGGAGGTAGCGCTGCTCATTCTTCTCTCGGTGGTGGCTGTGACGACTTATTTTGGCACCCTGGCTCTGGCGAACAGTAACAGATCTTTAAAGGAGAAGGTTGCGGCGACGTGGTTCAGGGAGGGACAGCATGATTTGCACAAAGGGCAAGCGGACGATGCTGTAGCTGCATTTCGTAAAGCCGCGGTTTATGACCACACAAAGCGCATGTATTTACTGTCCCTGGCCACAGCGTTAGAAGCCGCGAGTCGAGACACCGAAGCCCGGGACCTGCTGCTTCAGGTGCGAGAGGCCATTCCGGAAAACCCTGAAGTTAATTTGGAACTGGCGCGAATTTCTGCCAGGCAGAAGAACGTATCTGACGCTTTGCGTTACTACCACAACGCGCTTTATGGGATTTGGACGGGTGAGGATGTAGATAAACAACGGCAAGAGATTCGACGGGAGCTGATTGAATTCCTGGTCTCCCAGAATGCTAAAGAGCAGGCCCTGGCCGAAACAGTCGCTTTGGCTGCACATCTTCCGGGTACGACGACTGCTCACCTTCAACTGGGGACTCTATTTTCGCTGGTTGATGACTTCTCAAATGCGTTACAGAACTACGCCTGGGTACTGCGTCGTGATCCGCGGAATCAAATCGCTTTGCGTGGAGCGGGTGAAGCAGCCTTCAAGACTGGAAATTACAGCCGGGCTAAGCGCCTGCTGGATTCGGTTAAGGACCAGGATCAAAAGGCAAAAGAGATGCTGGAAACTGCCAAGCTGGTGTTGGAAAGTGATCCGCTGGAGCCGCGCCTCTTAGAGCGGGAACGCATTAGCAGGACTAGTGATGACATCGACATCGTCAAGCGCAGGGTGGAACAGTGCCTTACCCAGCAGGTCTCAGGTTCGGCAACACCGCAGCTTCAAGATATTCTGAACAAATTGACGGTTCAAAGTCAGAGTTTAGCCATGGCGAGAAAACGGCCCGACCCGAACGTGGTTTTTTCTTCCCTGGACCTTCTTTACAGCTCTGAGAATGCGATTTCGACCTCTTGCGGTCCTTTGAGTGTGCAGGACAAGGCGCTGCTGCTTATGGCGCAGAGCAATAGGGGGATCGAGCAGTGAGCAGCAGTATCCTGCAGCGCCTTCGAGCTCGCGACAACCAACTCTTTCTCTCCGCCACCGTACTCATTGGCGTGCTGGCTGGCCTCTCAGCGGTGCTGTTTACCCTTTGCATTGAGCGCGTGTCTCACTGGTTTTTTGGCACATCACCGCCGACACTTCGCCTGTTGCTTGTCCCGTGCATCGTTGGCTTGCTTACCGGATTTTTGCTGGTTAAGTTTTTTCCTGATGTACGCGGAAGCGGCGTTCCACAGACAGAAGCGGCATATCACCTGGCTTATGGGAACATCCCATTCAAGGTTGCGATTGGCAAATTCATTACCGGGGTCCTCTGTGTGGGTTCGGGTCATTCCATGGGACGCGAAGGCCCGTCTGTTCAGATTGGCGCCAGTATTGCCTCGACGATTGGACGCTGGCTGCATTTGTCTCCTGAGCGCGTCCGGGCACTTGTGCCCATCGGCGGCGCGGCAGCGTTATCCGCGGCTTTCAATACTCCGGTTGCGGCCGTACTTTTTGCTCTGGAGGAGATTATTGGTGACCTGAACGCAGGAATTATCGGCCCAACGGTAGTTGCTTCGGTCACTTCCGTGATTGTTGAAAGGTCAATCCTGGGCAACCAACCGCTATTTCGCGTTCCACAATATCATCTGGTCAACCCAGCGGAACTGCTGGCGTACGCGGCGCTGGGCATCATCGGCGGGATACTCTCTCTTGCATTTTGCAAAGGACTGCTTTGGAGCCGTACGCTCTTCAGGAGGCTTCCGCGCTCTTCAGTGATTTTGCACCCGGCGATCGGCGGGTTGATGATTGGCGCAATGCTTCTGGTGTTTCCCCAAGTGATGGGTGTGGGCTATGAGTATGTTGATCAAGCGCTAAATGGCGGACTTGCAGTCAAGGCGATGGTAATTTTGTGCGCAGCCAAATTGGTCGCCACAATCATTTCCTATTCATCGGGCAACGCGGGAGGCATCTTTGCTCCCAGCCTTTATCTGGGCGCCATGGCAGGCGGCGCCGTTGGCATGATCGTTCACCGATTTGCGCCGCTTTCCACTGGAGATCCCGGGGCTTATGCACTTGTCGGAATGGGCGTTTTCTTTGCCGGCATCATCCGCGCGCCGATGACCTCAGTTTTCATGATTTTCGAACTGACGCAGGACTATCAGATTCTGGTGCCGCTTATGGTGGCGAACCTATTGAGCTTTATGATTTCCAAGCATTACCAGCCTAAGCCTATCTATCATGCGCTGTTGGAGCAGGATCGGATCTTTTTACCCGGCCCGGAAAGCCGCTTGCGGGTGGGGTCTGCTCGCGTGAAAGACGTGATGACAGACAACCTTCTGCTTGTTTTACCAGATGCGCCAATCGAACACGTGTGGACGCAGTTGAGTGAGAACGGAAGCCGCCCATTCCTTGTAGGGTCGAAAGAATTATTGGTTGGTATTGTCCCGCGGTCTGAAATAGAAAAGGCAGTGAAGGCTGGCAGGGGGGCCGAGCCTCTCAGCGCCTTGGACATCAGAAAAAGCAACTCCCATGTCTATCCTGATCAGCCGATCGATCTGGCGTTGGAAAAGCTTGCACAGACCTCTGGAGTTGTACCTGTTCTAAGCCGCCACGGACACAATCTTCTCGGCGCCGTAACCAAAGATACAGTGATGCAGTTTCTTGATCGACACCCCGCGGAGAGGATCTAGGGAAATCGCCGCTTTACGAAATTGGGTTACTCTACAAACCAGCGATGTTTTTTCTTTGCGAACCACTGCGTGGCGCGGGATTGCGCCCTCGCAGTCCCGACTTGTAAAGTTTATGATCGCTTTCTTCTTGGGAGGGGGCAGTCTGGTAAGCTTGGGGGCTGCTTACGATGATGGACGAACCTTCTGCTCAAGACGTCGATCAGTTTATTCTGGATGAGATTGACAGTGTTCCTCATCTTGAAGCGTTACTGCTGCTCTGGAACCGACGGCCGAAACTCTGGACTGATCAGGAAATTGCCAGGGCTTTGTATGTTGCGCCGAGTGTAGCGCAGAAGATCCTTCACGACCTGATATCGCGGCGCCTCGTGGCCGTAAGCACAGGAAATGAAAGCGAGACCTTATATGAATGCCAGGTCGTAGAAAAGGCTAGCCTTCTGGATCGGGTTGACGCCACTTATAGAAGAGAGCTCGTCCGCGTATCTACGCTGATTCATTCCAAGGCCTCGGCAGCCGTTCGTGATTTTGCCAAAGCTTTTCGTTTTACAAAGGATCGGGAGTGACAATGGGACCGGCAGTTTACATCCTCGGCGTGATCGTCACCCTCGCTTGCGCGGTGTTCCTTCTGAAGGGATACCTCCGCGGGAGAAAGCGGCTCCTCCTATGGAGCAGTCTTTGTTTCTTTGGGCTCGCGATCTCAAATTTCCTGGTGTTTCTTGATCTTGTCATTTTTCGAGATGTTGATCTCTATCGTTTTCGGCTAATAAGCGCCGCGGTTGCTATGCTCTTACTCCTATACGGCCTGATTTGGGAGGGCGAATAAAAATGATTGAAGGGTTCCTGCTTGGGGTCATTGCAACGAGTTCAATCACAGCTGGAGTCTTCTTCCTGAAGTTTTGGAGACATACTCGTGACGCCTTGTTTCTGGCCTTCGCAGCGGCTTTCATTATTGAAGGATTAAACCGCATCGCAATGCTTGCACTTCAGAAACCCAACGAAGGGAGCCCGTGGGTTTACGTCGTTCGATTGTTCGCATTTTTGCTGATCCTTACTGGAATCCTCAAAAAAAATTACTTCAGCAGGGACTGAGGGTTGCGCTGGCGTCGGTCGAGCAATTGTTGGAGAGACTTGAACAGGATCGGTCCGACCTCTTGCAGCTCTGCTCGGGAAGCTCGGGCTTGCTCATGCATCATCCTTTTGCCTTCCGGTGTGGGCACCAACGTTACCAGTCGCCTGTCCAGACCTGCCCGTTGACGTCGGAGCAGTCCCCGTTGTTCGCAGCGGTCCACTAACTCTACGGTCGTGTTATGGTTCAACTGCATCCGTTCAGCCACCACTTTGATAGTTGGGATCTGTCCTTCCGGCAATCCCTCAATGGCCAGAAGCAGTTGGTATTGTTGCGGGTTGTATCCCCGAGCCCTTGCCTTTTCTTCCATATAGCGCAGGTATCTACGTATCTGATAGCGAAACTCCGCCAATGCCAGGTATTCCGACCGAGTAAGCGTCTTCGCGGAATCCTTACCGCGCACTTGATTCATTTTCTGTCTGTTCTGCAACGTTTTTGCCCCATGTTCTAAAAGTATGTTCGGAAAAAAGTTAACAATTCAATAATTCTATCGCGGTAACTGGGAACAAACTGCCGGCAGTAGCCGCTGGACACGAATTTAGAACTTCTAATGTGATTGACTCGTCAGGCTGGGCAGTAGTATATTGCCTCCGTTAAATATCGTATTAAGATATTGTTAATATTTTTTTCTCTATGTATATCGTATTACGATATTGTACGTCCTGTGACAGAAAGCTCCGCGACATACAGTCGCGGCCTTTCTTTCCGGGCGGGCCCTGTTCGACTTGGTAACACATTGAACGACTTTTTAGGAGCGCAACCATGAGCATTATTTATCTACCGGAAAAAGTGTCCAAAGCGCGTCAGCGAGAAGCAGAAAACGCGCGTAACAACCGCGCAGAGATTGTGCGCGCATACTCTCAAGGCAAAGTCTCACGCCGCGAGCTCATCAAATGGGGACTCATCACCACCGGCGGTGTTCTGGCACCAATCCAGGGGCTGAATCCCTTTGTGCAAAGTGCATACGCCGATGGTGGCAGCAACATTCCAACGGGCGCGACACGAAGCCCGCTGTTCGGTGTCCAGGCTTTCACCCAACCCATGCTCCGCTTCGATGTGTTGCCGCGGCTGCCAGTCCCGGCCGTCATTGACCAGACACATCCTCATCCCCTGAGTCCTGTTCCCACAGCGGACTGTAATGAAACACTGCAGGCTGTTGATCCTGCCCTGGGCGGTGGCATGGGGCCAATAGAAGGGCGTCCTACAGGCGCGGTCTGGTCGCACCAGCAATTCAATCTTTTACCCCCAAATGTCGCCGTCGATGCTTCTGTCGAGGGTGCAAAAGCCAATGCAGTTTACAATCCCGGGATTCCCTCAACCCTCAATTCTGGTGTCGATCCAACTGTTTCCGTCAACCCTAGGTTCCACCCAGGCCTTCCGGATCAGGGGCCTCTGGCGCTCTGGACCTACAATGGGACCTTCCCGCCCAAGCTCATGCAGGTACGCTACGGCGATCCAGTCCTCTTTCGTCTCCATAACAGGCTTCCGGTGAACGTAACGCAGAACGGCGGTTTCGGGCGGCATACGATCTCCACCCACGAGCATAACGGACATCACGGCGCGGAAAACGACGGGTTTACAGGAGCGTATTTCTTCCCCAATCAGTTCTACGACTACCACTATCCGATCGTTCTGGCCGGACGCAACAGCATCAATACTGACGCCACGGATCCCAGAGCCGGCGGTCCGTCCGACAGCGGCGGCATCAACAAAGTCCCGGGTGACTGGCACGAGACCATGAGCACGCACTGGTTCCATGACCACATGTTCAGTTTCACCTCGCAGAACGTCTACAAGGGCATCGCAGCGATGTTCAACATCTACAGCGCTCTCGATCGCGGCAATGAAGAAATGGACGATGGCATCAACCTGCGGTTGCCTTCCGGGACGGCGAACTCCTGGGGGAACCTGGACTACGACGTCAACCTGATGCTGGCGGACAAGGCCTGGGACCAGGATGGACAGCTCTATTTCGACATCTTCGATTTTGACGGATTTCTGGGCGATGCGATGACTGTAAATCTCCTTTACAAACCGTTTTTCGAGGTCGAGCGCAGAAAATATCGTTTCCGCATCCTAAACGCGGCCGTCTCGCGCTTCTTTAAAGTGGCATTGAGTGACGGATCGACGATGATTCAGATTGCGAATGATGGCAATCTCTTTCCACAACCCGTGGCTCTGTCTCAGCTAGATGAGCAGGGCATCGCCGAGCGTTATGACATTGTCATCGATTTTTCTCGCTACGCCATCGGAGACAAAGTCTGGATGGTGAACCTGTGCGAACACCAGGATGGAAAAAAACCAAGCCAGGATCTGACGCTTGCCGAAGCGCTCTCCGGCAAGTCTGCCGATCCCTGTGTGGGCAAATTCCTGGAGTTCCGTATCGTACGGAATCCAGCGAAGCCTGATGCTAGCCAGGTTCCCGCTACGATGATCCCAAACCCGGACCTGTCCAATATCCCTGTTGTCCGCGAAAGGGTGTTCGAGTTTGGCAGTGGCGGGAACCAGGACACCAATGATCCGGTCTCGACTTTCTTTGGGCCATGGGGCATCAAGACGGACAACCAGGGGCGCACGCTCAATGCCGATTTTGGCCGGATCTCGGCCGCCCCGAAATTCGGCACTCGCGAAGTCTGGACTTTGAAAAATGGTGGTGGTGGCTGGGATCACCCAATCCACATCCACTTTGAAGAAGGCCAGATTCTGGCACGCAATGGCAGTGCCTCAAACGTGCCAGCGTGGGAGAAAGGCCGGAAAGACGTTTATCGCCTGCGTCCAGGCGGCAGCGTGACTCTCACCATGCAGTTCCGTGATTTTGGCGGCATGTTCATGGAGCACTGCCACAACACGGTCCACGAGGACAATGCCATGCTCCTGCGATGGGAGATCGATAACGCTGGTGGCGCATTCCTGGGTGCTCTTCCAACGCCGATACCCACACCGCAAGGTGTGACCTTCGAAAACCCGGATGATGTTCTCCCAACAGCCTTTTGAGATGGCTGCGTCGAGGACGGCCAGGACCGGCGGAGCCCAGTGCCCAGGGCTTCGTCGGCCTGGCCGAGAAGGTCGCACACAGCGACAAAAAGGAGTCCACAGCATGCGACGGGAACGTGCAAGCGCCATTGGCACAGCTACCTTATTCTTACTTCTTGTTTCAAGTCTCTTGTTCCCTCAAGCCGCATCGGCCGGCAACCGCTGGGGAGCAAACTACTTTCCCAACGTGGAACTGACCACGCAAGACGGCAAAACAGTTCATCTTTATGACGACTTGCTTAAAGGCAAGTCGGTTGTCGTCAACCTCATCTACACCCATTGTCAGGATTCATGTCCGCTTGAGACTGCACGGCTGGCCCAGGTCCAGCACATGCTGGGTGATCGCGTGGGCAAAGATATTTTCTTCTACTCCATCAGCATTGATCCGGAAACTGATACGCCGGAGGTGCTCAAGGGGTACGCGGAGAAATTTCACGCAGGACCAGGGTGGCTTTTTCTTACTGGAAAAAAGGCCGACATTGAGCTGGTGGGCAGAAAACTAGGGTTATATTCCGATCCGGCGCTGAACCGTGACGGACATACCACTGATCTTATGATTGGGAACGAGCCAACCGGCCAGTGGACGAGAAACAATGCCACAGACAATCCGCGTTTTCTCTTCCTCACGATCAGCACTCTTCTCGACGGCTTTAATGGCGGAAAACAGCAGCAAGCCTCAAGAAGTTACGCCGACGCTCCGCGGCTGAATATTACCGACAAAGGACAGTACCTGTTTGCCACCCGATGCGCGGCTTGCCACACAATTGGCCACGGTGTCTTTATCGGGCCCGATTTGCTGGGCGTGACCGATATTCGTGATCGTACATGGCTCGGCCGTTTCATCCAGAAGCCAGACCAAATGCTCACCGATAAAGATCCTTTGGCGATGGCCCTTTTCAAGCAATACAAAGAAGTACGAATGCCCAATGTTCGCCTGGGGCCCGATGATACGGAAGCCCTGGTCAAATATCTGGAGGGCCAAAGCGCGAAGTCACCTCATATTGGTTCCACAACAAAGAGCGGGAAAAACGAGAAGGAGGAGAGGAAAGGCCTGGAAAACTGAACTCAGCGATTGTCGCCCCAAAGAATCTCCCCTTGGCTGCGCACGCCCTATTTTAGGTGGAGATGGTTTTTACACAAAAACTCCTCTCCCGGGCCGGCTCTCGTCCGCAGATGCAAGTGTAGAACTCAGATGTTCCCCAGCAGGAGGACAGGCGCGCATTGGGATCGGCTCCTCCGATAAACTGCTTCTAAGAAGGAGATAGCGGATAGTGTCGGGAAAATCGGCCAAAAAAGCCTTGCGGCGTACTGTGTCCCCAGAGGATATTGATGACAGGATTGCAGCGAAGATGGTGTTTCGGAACGGCCCTATTGTTGGCGGTGGTATTTTGTGTACCCAACGCGGCCGCGTACTCTGTTCTTACCCACGAAGAGTTGATTGACCTCGCCTGGAACGATTCGATACGGCCTTTACTCCTTGCCCGGTTCCCGGGCGCGACAGAAAAGCAGCTGCGTCAGGCACATGCTTATGCCTACGGCGGTTCTGCTATCCTGGACATGGGTTACTATCCATTCGGCAAACAATTCTTCAGCGATCTTACCCATTACGTGCGCAGCGGCGACTTTATTGACTGGCTCTTTCGCAATGCTCGCACAATAGATGAGTACGCATTCGCAATCGGGGCTTTGTCTCACTACCTGGGGGACTCCATCGGCCACTCGGAGGCGATTAATCCTGCAACGGCTGTCGAATTTTCTAACCTTAGGCGCAAATTCGGCTCCAGTGTAACTTATGATCAGAGCCCGCATGGTCACATCCGAACTGAATTCGCGTTTGACATTGACGAACTCAGCGATGCAGCGTTTGCGCCTCCCGCATATTTGCGGTTTATTGGTCTCAAAGTGCCTCAAAAGTTTCTGGAGCAGGCCTTCGTGAATACCTACGGATTTGATATTCACGAGCTCTTCGGTCGAAGTCGTCCTGCCCTGAGAAGCTATCGCGCGTCCGTGCGCAGCTTTATCCCTACGCTCGCGGAAGCTGAAGTAGTTCTTCATCGACATCAGTTTCGTTCGCATCCGCAGGACGAGGCGTATCGCGTTTTTGCCGGCCGTGTTGCCCAGACCAATTATGAGCGGCGGTGGACGCATGCATCCAGAGAGCCTGGGTTCAAGGCGCATGTGCTGGCGATTCTGGTCTTAGTCATTCCCAAGATCGGCCCTTTTTCTGATCTGGCGATAAAAATTCCTACTTCGGATACAGAAGAGTGGTACTTGCGGAGCGTAAATCACACCGTGGATGCATTTCGCGGACTACTGCAAAAAATGGCCTCGGATTCCGTAACGCCAGTCAAGCTCGCAAACGTCGATCTCGACACCGGGAAGTACGTCAAATTAGGAGATTACCCTCGCACCGACCAAACATACGCGGCATTGCTTAAGCGCATAACCTCAAAACCTGGACGCATTATTCCCAAAGACCTAAAGCAAAACATCATTGAATACTACGCGGGCTTGAGCACTACAAATATTTCCAAGCATCAACTTGCCGAGCAGTTAAATGTCCTGAAAACAATGAAAACATCCGATGGGCTTGACACAACTTGATAGCGAATGCACAACATTGGATGAGACGCAAGCAACCTTGCCCCTTGGATCGCAAAGCGCAAAGAGAATCAATACACCTACGTCATCGAAGAGGGTTGTGTTTCTTCCAGATAACGGAGAATCTAAGCGACTCATGGCATTGGTCCTTTTCAGGATCAAGGTTTACTGAGCAACCATGCGCGAGAAACACCATAAGCGGAAAGATAACAACGCCGGAGATATTGGACCAGCGTTTCATTTTTCTTTGAACTCCGCCCACGCTCCCGTGTGGCCGTAATAGATGCGCATATTGCACTGTTTTGGTGCGAAATGCACGAAACGGATTTGAACTTGTTTTGCAAGTGTATCGGTCTTTCCGCTTTGCATGAGGACGCGCACCAAATCTTGCTTTTCGTCATATGGGCTGCCAGCCGTAACATTCTTGTTGATGATCAACGTCCATTTTTCCTTGTCCGTAACCACGTACAGGCTAAACGCGCCCACCGGGATTTCAACATTGCCAATGGATAGCATCGTTTGAGTAAAGAGAAGAATCGGCGAGCTTCCAGGAGCGAAGAGACCGCCAAGCGGCACATCTCGCCTCTGGGCAGATGCTCGCTCGTATCGAACACTGATCTCTTTGCGGTCCTCAAATGTGCATGTCTGATTGATAGTTTTGGGTTTGGCTGGCGTGTCCTGAGAAAAAACAGGACCGCCGAAAGCACCCATCAATGTGATGCCGACAAGCAATAAGCGCATTATTCCTCCTTTTTCGCACAGACTTCTCATCTTCCGTGGTCGCGCACGATTTCCGCCCTACCCCCACGCAGACCTACCAATTCAATGTACTCCCCGAATAACCTTGAACCAAATATTTTAATGCCGGGAATGAAAGTCACCCCGGTGGCTGGCGGGCCGCATCAAATCTGCGCCCAATTGACATGGCCAATGAGGATCGTCATTAGATGTTGTCTCGAAGAAAAAATAGGCGTACACGCGAATGACGGTCAGGCGGGTGCGTTTCACAGGACTATGGATTTATCGATTGTCCGAAGGCTCTTCTTGTTGATGGGAACGAAAGCGCAGCTGTTTTCCGGTTGAAATCTTGACGGTCGGGGCGATTTCATCCGGCACTTGATTCATACTTTCTCCATCCTACTTTATATGCCCAGACCCACCATTCTGGTCGCCGAGCGTGAGCCGTCCGAAGCTTTATCAGTCCGTAAACTGGTTCTTGAGACTGCCAAATTCAATGTGCTCACCGCTCACAGCACACGCGAAGCCTTGGACATTTTTCATCTGTTCCCGAACATCAAAGTGGCTGTGGTCGTAACGGAGGGAGCAATTGATTGCGAACTAGTAGCCCGCTCCATTAAAGAGGTCCCGGCAAAGATTACTGTTGTTGGCTTATCTCCGCGGATAAGCGGGAAGTGCGACAGCGTGGATTACATGTTATCGAGCCACGAACCTGAACAGCTTGTCAATCTGCTGCGTTCCATCGTTGGCGATCCACGACAAACAGAGCAAAGCCACAGTGATGCTAACCAGAGCTAACTAAACACGTTCTCGCACGCAGGATTGCTTTTTACGAAGGCATCGGCTTAAGAGCGGGAATCAAAGGCTCCGGCTTTAGTAAACGGTAACGCAGATGTAGCGCAATGGATTGAGAACCAGCTCAAGTCATCTTTTTGCCGGTATTCTCTTAACCATATTCGCCAGAGTGGCTATATCTACGATTTCGGTTTTGCCGCAAGTGCATACATATTCATGAATGCCGCGAGTCGTGAACTTACGTTCGTCGATAACATTCATAGCCATGCCGCAAGAAAGGCAAATTATTGTGGGTGCCGTAAGGGTCATCAGAAGCCATTAATTTAGTCGAATTCATGGCTTTCCCGGCCTAGACGAGATCTGCTGCGACAAACCAAAGTAATGTTCGGCTGCCCTGGGATGTGCACACCCAACTTCTGATGAACCAGCACTTGCAGGTTGGCAAAGCCATGCTGGGTCCCATACCCAGTGAAAAAGTTGTGGTCACGGTGGTCGGATTCTCTCGCAGGCAAGCATGCGTTCTTCGACATGTCCCGTGTGACCCGGGACTTGCCATCGCAATCGAATATCGATTTGAGTTCGCAGAGCGCCGCTTCAGGATTCTTACAACCGAATATGAGACATAGATGCGACCGGTTGGCAGTGGTAGCACCTGGAAGGCGACGCTGGAGGGAGCATACAGCTGGAACCGCTCCCTCGACGGGTCCAACTTACCCAGGCGGCAAGCTGAATGCAAAGGTCACTGGGTCAGCCACTTCGAGGTTGAACGGCCCGAACACGCAGGCCGTCAAGTGTCGGCTGATGGAAAAGACTGGTATCGACGCCTTAAGAGTCGCATCCGTATCTGCGGATTTCAAGCAGTAGGATTGGTTCTCACGTCTCGTTCAGGCTGGTCTTGATCTGGGCAAACCTGCGCTCTTTCTTTGGGAAGATGCGGTCCATTATCTGGACCGGGAAGCCGTAGAATCTACGCTACACAAGATTGCTTCTACAGCCAAGTGCAGTATCCTTGCATTTGACTACTTCACGACGGGGCCACGGAAGTGACGGGGGCTCTATTGGCGTTAAGGGAGAGCGGCAACGAAAGCCGCAGGTGAGCCGCTGAAGTTTGGAAGATTGTTGACCGATTCGAGGGGATTATTGATCTCAGCGCTACGGTATCTGCAAGTCGTCCTACACCGTGAGCTTCTCAGATCAGCCTTGACTAGGACAGTAGTGGCGCTCTGGACAGGAAATCGTAAATCGCTCTTTGATTTGTCAACCAATAGTCTCTGTTTATCGTTTACCTTCTCTGCCAATCTTTCCAAGAGACCATCATGTTGTCCCGCGCCAAAACTCAAGCGCACCATTCGCGGAGAACCACGGCGAATCGCTGCCGCATCGATGAGGGAGTTTTGGCTTGTCTTCATGTTGCGTCCGGCTGACTTGTCCTAAGAGGGGCACATGATCGGGCAAACGAGTTCACATTAGCGCCTTTTCCCGTTGGGATCTGAGAATCACACCCAAAATAACGGAGAGTTAGGCAACCAGTCGTAACGCTAGTGTAAGCCGTCAAACCGTGGAAATGACACGACGCGAGAGCTCTATTTTGGAATTGCACTGGCCGCTCATCACGCATGTCCTTGTCCAGCTTTAAGCTGTTGGATGGGCACAGTCTGACCGTTGACCAACGGCAAGGCTGCAAAAGCAGCCCCTGGCTCAGTCGCCTCTGCAAGCGCTTCAAAGCAAAGGGACCGAATCCGGAATAAACCTCACTCGCAAATTCATGGTTCGGAGACCATGCCACCGGCAACCAAAATGACCGCTAACACGAGAGCGTAGTTTCTCGATCGGAAAACCCGGTGGCGGGTATTATGCATCTAAGTACGTTCAACGAGAGATTCTGACCGCCGTGGGGGGCGCGCCAATGTCTGAACCGATTACCTTCGCTGGTACGCCGCTCGGAGAGTACCGCCATATCTGTGCTTTTTTTCACACACCCGACGAAATGTATCGGGTCTTAATGCCATTCATCCAGGAAGGCTTCACGCGGGGAGACCGTGGCTTTCACATCGTCGACTCACGGAATTGGGAAGACCACGTGAATCGATTACGTAAGGCAGGTATCGAAGCTGACGTGGCTATGGAGCGAGGACAACTAGAGGTTCGCAATTGGCACCAGGCATATCTTCGCGATGGGCACTTCTCGCAGGACCGAATGCTGGCCCTTATTGAAGAGGTGCTGCAAGCGGGCCCGAAGCAGGGCTATGAAATTACGCGGCTCGTCGCACACATGGAGTGGGCATTGGAAGATATGCCCGGAGTTGATGATTTGGTGGAATACGAGACGCGTCTCAACTACGTGCTGCCGCGTTACAAAGATCCGGTCATATGAACGTACGACTGCGCCAAGTTTGGCGCCGGCGTTGTAATGGATATAATGCGAACGCATCCCATGGTGATCATCGGCGGCGTTCTTCAATCCAACCCGTTCTTTGTTCCTCCGGACGAGTTCCTGCTTGAGTTGAGGGAGCGTGGCGCTTACCGGGTCAAAGCAGCACCGACGCATGCCTGAACTGGATTTCAATCTGACCAGCACGCCGGAATTGCGCGAGGCCACGGTGCTGCGCCGCGCGATGCGCGATCTGCTGGCGTTGTGCACGATCCCGGCAGCATGGGTCGGGCGGGAACCCGACGCTATTGCCAGGGGCGTGGTTGACGTACTCGTCACCGCGTTGCGCGTTGAGTGCGGCTATTTGATGCTACCTGCGGACCCAGTCAACATTGAGGCTATGCAGGGAGTAGCCCCTCCCGAGGTCCTGGAAGCTTTGCGCAGGAAATGCGCAGCAGAAATGCCGCGGTCACCCCTTGTCCATGACTTGTGCCAAGCGCACCGCGCCGCCGTTGTACCTATTAGAGTGGCCTCCAGGTCAGGGTTCGTCGCTGCTATTTCTTCGCGAATGGATTTTCCCACCGAAACGGAATCGATGCTCGTGTCCGTGGCGGCGAACCAGGCTGCGATCTCCTTGGAAGCAGCGCAGCTCCGCGCGGAAGCGGACTTGGAACGACGCCGGCTGCAGGAGTTGATGGAACAGGCTCCAGCGGCGATGGGTCTGATGTATGGCCCAGAACACCGTTGGACCTACGTAAACGATTATTATGTCCGGGTTACTGGACGAGCCAGTCCAGCTGACTTCATCGGCAAAACGCTGGAGGAAAGCCTCCCAGAGACCGAGACAGCGGTGTTTCGCAAATTGCTCGACGACGTTTATCGAACCGGCAACCCTTACGTTGGGCGGGAGATGAAGGCGACCCTTATTCGGGCGGGACAGACTGTCGAAGCCTACTTTGATTTTGTGTATCAAGCCATTCGGAACTCGGCGGGAGAGGTCCGGGGAATTCTCGTGCATGCCGTTGAAGTTACCGACAAGGTGCTGGCTCGAAGAGCGATCGCAGAGAGCGAAGCGCGCCTGCGCGCGATCATCGAAACGACACCTGAATGCGTGAAGTTGGTAGCGGCCGACGGCACTCTCCTTGATATGAACTCGGTGGGCCTGTCGCTAGTGGATGCCGATTGCTTGAATGACGTCGTTGGTAAGAGTATCTACGATGTTATCGCTACGGAGGATCGTGAACGGTTCCGCGACTTCAACGAAAAGGTCTGCGGTGGTCAACAAGGAACGCTTGAGTTCGACATAATCGGATTGAAAGGGGTTCGCCGCCACATGCAAACTCATGCCGCTCCCCTTAGCCACGAGAATGGTCAGAAAGTTCAGTTGGCAGTTACCCGCGACATCACCGAGCATAAGCGGGCGGAAGAAGCCCTGCGGCGCAGTGAAGAGGAGTTCCGCGCGCTCGCCAATACCGTTCCACAACTCGTTTGGATGGCTAACACCGACGGATGGATTTTCTGGTACAACCAGCAGTGGTACCAATACACGGGCACCACACCGGAACAAATGGAGGGTTGGGGTTGGCAATCGGTCCATGATCCCGGAACTTTGCCGTCTGTCTTGAGCCGCTGGAAACATTCGATTGCCAGCGGGGATCCGTTCGAGATGACGTTTCCTATTCGAGGTTCTGACGGGGTATTTAGGCCTTTCCTCACACGAGTTGTGCCCATAAGGGACCAGCAGAGAAAAATCACGCGATGGTTTGGAACAAATACGGACATAAGCGCGGAAGTAAGTGCCCGAGAAGAGCTGCGAAATAATCACGAGAGACTACAGACAGCATTGATTGCATCGCAACGTCTGGCCGCCCTTGTCGAGTCTTCCGATGACGCGATCGTCAGTAAGGACCTGAACGGTATCGTGACTAGCTGGAATTCCTGTGCGGAAAGAACATTCGGGTATACGGCAAAAGAGATGATTGGCAGTCCCATCACCAACATTATCCCTTCTGAGCTGCAGGAAGACGAGCGGCGCATACTTGCGACTATCGTCCGTGGTGAGCGTATCGAACATTTTGAGACGGTACGAATGAAAAAGGGCGGCGAACGCATTGACGTATCGCTTACCATCTCGCCCATCAAGGATCAACAGGGTAAAGTGATAGGAGCGGCCAAAATTGCGCGTGACATCACACAACGGAAGAGAACGGAAAAGGCGCTGCAACTGACTGAAAAGCTGGCGTCTGTTGGCCGACTCGCTGCAACAGTAGCTCACGAAATCAACAATCCCTTAGAGGCAGTCACCAACCTACTGTTCCTGGCCCGGAAGGACAATGCGATGGCGGCGAAGACGCGGCAACATTTGGAATTGGCCGAGCAGGAGCTTGATCGAGTTGCGCACGTCGCAAAGCAGACCTTGGGGTTCTACCGTGACAGCTCCGCTCGTGACTGGGTGAACATTTCGCAAATCGTTGGTGAGCTACTTGAAGTCTACGAATACAGACTGCGAAACCGCGATGTCCTGGTCGAGAAGGAGCTTGACGATTCTGCAAAGGTGTTCACTTCGGCAGGCGAGTTTCGTCAAGTTTTTTCGAACATTTTTATTAATGCCATGGATGCTGTTTCCTTGGATCGAGGAAGGATTCGAGTGAGAATCCGCCGGGCGCACGAGTGGACGGATTCCAATCGCAAAGGTATTCTACTGACTGTCGCAGACAATGGCTCGGGGATAGGTCCCGAGCACATGTCGAGGATTTTTGACGCGTTCTACACAACGAAGAACGAGATCGGAACTGGACTCGGCTTGTGGCTATCTCAAACAATTGTTCAGAAGTACGATGGCCAAATACGAGTTCGCAGTCGCGTGAAGCCAGGCCAGAGTGGGAGCGTGTTTTCGATCTTCTGGCCGGAAGGCCCTGAAGCAAAGCCGGCAAGCACGCAAAGCGCCTTATAAGAGACAGTTTAATGCGAAAAGCGCCCCTAATATTGGTCGCGGATGATGAGCCAATCGTCGCACACACTCTCGTTCAAATACTGGAAAGCGAAGGGTTTGAAGCCATGTACGTCTCTGATGGCGCAGCCGCGGTTCGATGGTCGCGCGAAGCGCGTCCGGACGTGCTGATTTGCGACGTGATAATGCCGACTCTTAATGGAATTGAAGCAGCGAAGCAGATCAGAGTCCTACTCCCATCAACCCACATAATTCTCTTTTCGGGGCAGGCTGCCGCGACCGATCTCGTAAACAAGGCCGAACTAGAGGGCCACCGTTTCGAACTCTTGGCAAAACCAATCAAGCCCGAAGCGCTCTTGCTTGTAATCAGGCGCTTGCTAGGGACAGAAGCTGCAGCGGTTATTACCGATACTAAGTAAACATCGAGGCGCAATTGGAAGAAATTGGAAATTTCTTTTTCGACGGTCTCCAGCTTGGACATATCGAAAAACAGCAGGTGATGCTGGCTTTTTCTGCAAATGATGAGTCTGAAACATGCGATCAGGCAACGGAGCGCCGTAGGTCGTCAGGCGACAAACGAGTTCTGATCTTGGTTGCTGATGACGAACTACTTATCCGGCAAACCATGGTCCAGATTCTCCGCAGTGAAGGATATGACGCTGTTGCAGTGAGAGACGGCGAAGAAGCAGTCGAATGCGCTCGGAAGCTGCATCCAGACATCTTGCTAACTGATGTAGCGATGCCACGATTGAACGGCATTGAAGCCGCAAAGCAGATCACGGATTCCATTCCAAAGATTCGCGTAATCTGTTTCTCTGGGCATGCGGGAACTCCAGACTTGCTGACTAAAATTCTGGAAGAAGGATACGATTTCGGGTTTTTAAGTAAGCCGGTTAAGCCCGCGGCTTTGATTGGTGCAATCAAGGCCAAAAACTGTCAGTGACGGTGGTTCACTTCAGATCCGCACAGCGAGCTGCTCGTACCGATCAAATGGCTTACTTTGAGCAGCAGTTCATCCGGGTGCACAGGCTTTGCCAGCAACTCAAATTCATGACCGCGCGAACGGGCTTCCTCTAGGATATCGGCAGTGGCTGCCTGACCGGAGAAAAGCAATACCCGACAGTCGGAAAACTCATGACAAATAGCGATCGCCATCTCGACGCCATTCATGCCGGGCATTACGACATCACTGATAACAAGATCAGGCCGAAACTCACGATACATTGCAATTGCCGACAAGCCGTCATATGCAGCCTCGGCAGCATAACCTTTGGAACGAAGAATCAGTTTGAGCGTGTCTGCGATCCGTTTTTCATCATCAACCACCAGCACCGAGCGCTTGCCGAGAGAATCGGCACGTTGGACTGGGGATGATGTATTGGCGCTGCGGTTCATACAGTCTATGCCCCTTCTTTTTCCATTAGGGCTTTCGTGGGTAGGAACACTGAGAACGCGGTCCAGCTTCTGCCCGGCCTCACACTGCTCTTCACGCGAATCGTGCCACCCTGCTTTTCGACAATGCTCTTGCAGACCCACAAACCAAGGCCCGTTCCCACCTCTTTCTTCGTGGTAAAGAACGGCTCGAAGAGCCTCAACCGGATATCAGGCGGGATACCGTATCCTGAATCCGCTACAGTCAGCCGTACACCTGATCTGCCTTCCTGGCCAAAATCCCTGGCAGCAGATACACGAATGCGAATCAGTCCCCCGCTACCATTCACCGCATCAATACTATTACCTAGTAGGTTAGAGAGAAGCTGACGGATTTCACCGGGAACTGCGATAATTTCCGGGTGCTGCCTGATTTCGGGCCTAATCTCAATGGCCTTATTCCGCGCTCGAGAAGAGAACACGGAAACGAGAGGCGTCATCAGTGACCCAACACTTGTCGAGGTAGCTCCACGTGTATCGCGGTAAAAACCGAGCGTCTGTTTTGTCAGGTGAGCGACCCGCTCCAATTCTTCTTCTGCACCTGCGAGATATTCCCGCACGTCTGCTGAGACGTCGCCTTGCTTGGCCAAATAGATGAAGTTGGTCACAGCTTCAAGAGGATTGTTGATCTCGTGCGCTACTGTTGCAGCCAGTCGTCCAACAGACGCTAGTCGCTCAGTGGTTCGCAGCGCTTGCTCGGTCTTCTTCCGTTCCGTGATATCTCGCGCGATCTTGGCTGCGCCGATTACCTTGCCGGATTGATCCATTATCGGCGAGACCGTCAATGATACGTCGATCTGATGGCCATCCTTAGTGATGCGCACTGTCTCGAAATGATCGATGCTCTCTCCCCGAGTAACCGTCTCTAGGATGCGCCGCTCATCGTCTTGCAATTCCGGGGGAATGATTTTCGTGATCGATTGTCCCACCATTTCTTCTGCCGTATAGCCGAAAATCTTCTCTGCAGCCAGATTCCAGCTGGTCACGATACCATTCAGCTCTTTGCCGACAATGGCGTCATCCGAGGATTCAACAATAGCCGCAAGCCTGAATCGATCCTCGTCTATTTTCTTTCTCTCGGTGACGTCCAGGAGCACGCCAATCATTCCAGAATCTTCGCGCACCCTCCGCCCTTTACAGTAAAACCAGCGCAAACCCTTGCTCGGATGTAGATAGCGGTATTCGAACTCCATATTTCCGGCCTGGTAACCTGCTTCCATCATAGTTTGCAGTTTCTGCTGGTCCTCCGGGTGCACCCGCGATGCCCAAACTTGTGCATGTCCCGGATCGTCGGCTTCAGTAGCAAAAAGACGGTGCAGTTCCGGCGATAGTGCGGTTGTATTGTGAATAGGATCCCATTCCCAGGTTCCGATCTGCGCGGCAGTTTGCGCGAGATGCAATCGCTGTTCGCTCTTTTCAATTGCTTTACGCGCGGTCACCTGATCGGTAATCTCGACAGCATGTATAAGGATGCCATCCACCAGTCCGCCCACCGTGGTGATAGGTTGATACACGAAGTTGAAATAAGCCTCTTGGGGTTGGCCAGTTGCGGAACGATTGAGCTTCGCTTTCATCTCCCTTCCGATGAAAGCCTGTCCGGTTCGGTAAACCTGATCCAGTAATTCGAAAAATCCCTGGCCCTCAATTTCGGGCAGGCTCTCTCGTACAGTTTTCCCAAGGAAATCTTCAGGGCCCTTCCGTCCCGTGATGCGTATGTAGAGGTCATTTAAATACGTCCACTGATGTTCCGGGCCGCTCAGCAGCCCGATCATGGCGGGGGCCTGCGCCAGCAATTCTTGTAAACGGCGGCGTTCCAACTCGGCTTGGGCCCGCAGTTGAGCCTCACGTTGCGCTGCGTCGCGGCGGTTGCTTGCCAGCTTTACATGGGCTGCCACACGGGCTAAAAGTTCGCCCGCGCTGAAGGGCTTGATGAGATAATCGTCAGCGCCTTGCTCCATGCCTTCCACCCGGGCTTCCTCTCCGGCCCGTGCGGACAAAAGAATGATCGGCAGGGTGCTTGTTTCCGGATTCGACCGAATTTTTTGAACTAGGCCGAAACCGTCCATATTCGGCATCATGACGTCACTCAGGATTAAGTCCGGCGAACGGGAGCTTAGCGCTGCCAGGGCGGCCTTACCATCAGAAACAGCATGGACTTCGTAGTGCTCAGACAATAATCGCGCCAGATACTGACGCATGTCAGCATTATCGTCCGCAATCAGGATATACGCTCGTTCTTCTGTAGTATGGCGGAGACCGCCAAGATTATTGACAGATGCCACATCAAGGATTGGAAGCTCATTTGTCACGCCTGTGGGCTCGGTATCAGGCAGCCACCGCAGTGCTTCTTCCACAAATGCTTCGGCCCCAACTGCGGTTGAGGCCAAAATGCGAGATCCGCCAATCCGGTCTGCAGGAAGGTGGGCACGCCCTCTCTGGAGCGTAACGATGAAGGTACTGCCCTTACCCAGAGTGCTTTCCACACGAACGGAGCCGCCATGCAACTTCACCAACTCCTGCACCAGGGCCAAACCGATCCCGGTTCCTTCATGAGTACGCGCCTGCGCGCCTTCGATCCGGTGAAACCGTTCAAAAACGCGTTGTGATTCGTCCGGAGCAATACCCGTACCGGTGTCGGACACAGCAAGCTCAACCGTATCGCCCACCAGCTTCAATGCGACCGTGATCCTGCCGGCAAGAGTGAATTTGAACGCGTTGGAAAGAAGATTAAGGACAATCTTCTCCCACATATCATGGTCTACGTACACTGCTTCAGGGATGGGCCGGCAGTCGACTTGAAATTCCAAGCCGGCTTTTTCCACTGCTGAACGAAAGCCGCTAGCGAGATTCTCTGTCAACTGACACAGATCGGTAGGTTCGTATGCTGCCTGAACCCGCCCTGCCTCAATCCGCGAAAAATCCAATAGCGTATTGACCAGGCGCAGCAAGCGTATGCCGTTGCGATGCACGATCGCGAGCTGCTCATGTTCATCGGACTGCAATTTTTTTTCTGAACTGCCCAGCAGGTCTTGCAAAGGCCCGAGCATCAACGTGAGCGGGGTGCGAAATTCGTGGCTCACATTGCTAAAAAACAATGTCTTCGCGCGGTCGAGCTCAACGAGCTTTTGCAGGCGTTCACGTTCTTCCTGTCGCGCCACCGAATTACGAATGGCCGTCTGAATGTGATCTGCCGCCAGTTCGTAGAACCCGCGATACTGATCGTCTAACGCACGTCGGGGACTTACCCCAAAAACCACTGCCCCATCGGCGTATTGCTGGCCCGGCCTCCAGAGTGGAGCAATTACGGCTGTATTCGTCGGTTCCGGATAGGGACCTCCCGGTAGAGGACCGAACCGCATCCCTAAATCATTGAGCACCGTCAGCTGCCCGCTCCTCACGGCCTCTCCAAGCGGCCATTGTTTTTCCGAATCGTCAAACAGATTAATGACTTCAGGAGTGGCATCTGTTCCCGCAGGTAATCCAGTAACACTCTGCAGCCGTGCTCGCTTCCCATTTTCGATTAATTTGTAGAAGAGGGCGAAAGGCACATCAATATCATTCTCAGAGAGGATTTTTCCAGCTCCGGCTAATGCCGCTTCCACAGTGGACGTATCGGAGGCCTGCCGGGCCAAATCCCGAAGGGTCTTTAACCTTCGCTCACTCTGCACTCGCTCCGTCGTCTCGGAAACTACGGCCAGCATTCCGCCAACCTCTCCAGACTCGTCACGAATTGGACTGTAGGACAGAACGAAGTAACAGTTTTCGAGATAGCCGTACCGTTCCAGAGGAATTAACACGTCGTCCAACGCCACTGCTTCGCCCTGCCTGGTGCGCGAAAATAGCGGGCCGATAAAGTCCCACGCTTCAGGGAAGATGACTTTGGCGGCAGTGCCTAACGCGGAGGGGTGCTTGGCTCCGATTACCGGCCGATACCGGTCATTATAAAAAAACCGGAAATCTGGCCCCCATGCCACGACCATGGCAAAACTGGAGGACAGCATAATGCTAATTGCGGTTCTGAGGCTTTGCGGCCAAGCTTCCACCGGACCGAATACAGTCTCGCCCCAGTCTTTGGACCGGATAAGGTTGCCCATCTCACCGCCGCCCGCGAAAGTACGCTCCGCCGAGCCGCCATCAGAAGCTACGGGTTTATCGTTAGTTTGTTCCACCGGGGACCGTGGCGTTTTGTATCAGGCCCGGCTTATCACGCCGGGATGACGACCGACTAAACCGCGATTTGATGCAACATCTACTTTGAAAGTTGTCGCTACGAATAAATGCCGATTCCATGCGAGGTTAGCAATTCCGGGCCCAATCCGCAAACTGACGAATAGCACAGAATAATATCGAGAGTACAAGTGGTGGATGTGGTGGCTAGAAAGCTGATGGGTTCGATATCGAACGGACAATGGATTTCCAGTTGGTTATGATAGCGCGTAAGTGTTGTAACCGCTGGGATGAGCCTCATTGGCGTGTTCGATTAGAGGCTCGGCCGCCACTATGAAAATTTTACATGCTGGCCTTTTCACCGTAATTTACGAGATTGCACAAACATCCAAAATCATCGAGAGTTCCATCTCATTGACGGCATAACGCGAGTTGGCTGGGTTAGAATAATTTCAACGCGTAGGGTTTAGTGCATCGCAACGGGGGATCCAAATAAATGAGCACACGTCATAACCTGCCTCATATCCAGGCGGCTCTGGCGCCCGCAACCTATTTTGAGAAAGTTGAAGCGCATGCGCACACAGTGCAATTTTACGGCGACGACTCATTTCTGCTTGATGGTTTGAGCCGGTTCATTGGATCCGCTCTCGGAGCCGGCGACGGAAGTATTGTCATCGCTACCAAGACCCATCGCGAAGGACTTGCGCAACGCTTGCGAGCTTGCGGCTTGGACGTCACCATCGCAGCCCAGCAGGGTCGTTTTATCAGTCTGGATGCTGCTGAAACACTCACGAAGTTTATGATGGACGGCTGGCCTGATGCCCAACGATTTCATGAGGTCGTTGGTGGGGTTGTTAGGCAATCTCGGGCAGCGTCACGGACAAATCAACCCAAAATCGCTGCATTCGGCGAAATGGTAGCTCTGTTATGGGCTGAGGGCAAAGCAGAAGCCGCAATCCGCTTAGAGCAACTCTGGAATGATCTGGCCAGAACCCAGGACTTTCACCTTCACTGCGCTTATCCGATCGGCTTCTTCTACGACGCTCAGCACGCGGATTTGCTGGAAAAAGTCTGTGCCGAGCACTCGCACGTCATCCCTGATGAGACCTATACCTCTTTGCTCAATGAGGAAGAGCGGCTTCGCTCCATTGCGCTTTTGCAACAGAAGGCCCAGGCGCTCGCTACAGAAGTCGCGGAACGAAAGAAGACTCAATATGCGCTGCAAATGCGCGAAGCTGAGCTGACCGACTTTCTTGAAAATGCCATTATTGGAATGCATTGGGTGGCTGGCGATGGAACAATCTTGTGGGCAAATAAAGCCGAAATGACGATGTTGGGCTACGAGCGCGAAGAATATATAGGCCACCAGATCGGCGAATTTCACACTGACCAGCAGGCGATTAACGACATTTTGCAGCGATTGGGTCGTTATGAGGAATTACATGGCTATGAAGCTGGTCTCCGTTGTAAGGACGGATCGATCCGGCATGTCCGCATCCACTCAAATGTATTCGCCCAGAATGAGAAATTTATTCATACACGCTGTTTCACGGTTGATGTCACTGAGCGGAAGAAGATGGAGCATGCTTTGCTAATGACAGAAAAACTTGCCTCTGTCGGCCGGCTTGCCGCAAGTATTGCCCACGAAATTAACAATCCGCTGGAAGCTGTGACTAACCTGCTTTTTCTCGCTAACCGTGACTTAGGCGATCGAACCAAGGCAGAACGGCATCTGAAGTCAGCAACCCATGAATTGGATAGAGTCGCTCACATAACCCGTCAGACGCTGGGGTTTTATCGCGACAATTGCTCGCCTACTGTGGTTAACCCATCGCAAATTGTGGACGACATTCTATTTCTCTACGCGAAGAAAATCGAAGCTCGCGGGATTCAAATAATAAAAGAGTACGACGAGAAAGCGTCGGCAACCGTGCTGGAAGGCGAGATCCGGCAGGTGGTCGCCAATCTCATTGCCAATGCTATAGATGCTATGTCATCCGGCGGCAGCTTGCGGCTGAGGGTCACACATTCCCGTGAGTGGAACAATTCCGGTCTGCCTGGCGTGCGTATTACGGTGGCAGACAATGGTTCCGGGATCCAACCTCAGCAGCGGAAGCATCTATTCCAGCCTTTTTACACGACCAAGAGGGATGTTGGCACGGGACTTGGGTTGTGGATCACACGCGGCATTGTGGAAAAGCACGGCGGTATGATTCATGTCCGTAGCAAAACAATCGCCGGAAATAGCGGCACCGCATTTTCAATCTTTCTTCCGACAGAAAGTCAGATCAAGCCAGGCGAAATCGCTCGGTCAACTACCGAGAATGCTCGCGTCTCTAACAGCCCGGCTGAGCAAGCCGCTAGTGCCTGATGAAAATTATTGTCGTAGATGATGAGCCGATCATTGCGGATACCCTTGTTGATATCCTCAATGGTGAAGGCTACAAGGCAGTTGCTGTGTCTAGTGGCGCATCCGCCATAAAGTGGGCGCGCATGATCCAACCCGACATTGTGATTAGCGACGTGATCATGCCCGAAATGAATGGTATTGATACTGCCAAAGAGATTCTAAAGATGAGGCCGCAGTGCCGTATCATCCTTTTTTCAGGACAGTCATCCAGTATTGATCTCCTGAATCAGGCCGAAACGGAAGGATTTCACTTCGAAATCCTGGCTAAACCGGTTAACCCGGACCGCCTGCTCGTGGTCCTGGATCAAAAACGCTATTCGGCGATTAATAAATAGGGACCACGATGACCATCTTATGCCGTGTTGATTCTCACTCCGACGAATTTGGGAGGCCAAAATTCCCACTCTGGGCGAATGAAACTGAAGGCGCAGGCGGGAAAATTTCCCGCAAAAAACTGAAAGTCATTGTCGTCGACGACGAACCAGTTATCGCGGAAAGCCTGGCTGACATCCTGAACGGAGAGGGGTGTGAGACGATTGCAGTTTCGAGCGGAGCCGCTGCTGTTGAACTGGCACGACACATCCAGCCGGATGTGGTGATTAGTGATGTTGCCATGCCCGATATGAACGGGATCGAGACGGTGCAACGCATTCGCGCATTTCTGCCAGACTGCCGGATTGTCCTTTTTTCCGGACACGCCTCAACGGCGGACCTTCTAAAGCAGGCCCGTGCTGAAGGAAATGTTTTCGAACTGCTTACCAAGCCAGTCAGGCCTGCCGCGCTGATTTCTCTGCTGGGCTTGCGCGAGCCAAAGCAGTAGGCCCGCGCAAGACTACAGCACATCCGACTCTTGATTGCTAATGATTCTACTCCTAGGCTTTCCGGCGCGTTGAACTGCATTCCTGCCAGCAGACTCTTATAGAAGTATTTGCAGTTGAAGTCGAGATCGGGTGTTTCTACTAAGCTGCTGAATATATCTGCTGAATTTTTCTCTCAACCTGGTCCGGCTGGGCTGTGCGCTGAAATGCCTGTTCAGGAAGTTCGTAAAAAAGGATTGGAAAGGAGAATTGGTCTCCCCGCGTGCTTCTTCGCCTTCAACGTCAATTCCTCCTTGCTTCAATGCTGCACGGAAGTCCAGCAACTCGTGTTCGCAACACACGTAGAAGCAACGCTCGCCACGCGCCAGGCCAGCTCGAATGTACTCGATGGCCGCGACAAGTTGTTCTATGATCGCCTTGCTGGTAGACCATTCGTGGAGACTGCGTCATTAAACAAAGTTTTAAATCTTTTCGCAATGGCGTCAAGAGCATCCAACGCACAACAGATTTCCGCCCTGCCCCACACAGGTCGACCAAGTTAATGTACTTCACGTGTTGCTTTGACCAAATGTTTTACGCCGGGAATGAAAGTTACCCCGGTCGCTGGCGGACCGCATCAAATTTGCGCCAAATTGACATGGCCAATGAGAATCGTCTCTAGAATGTATAGTTGTCTCGAAGAAAAACAGCCTATGTCGCACGGAACAACCATCTTGATGGAACTCTTTGTCGTATTCGTCTGGGCAAAGGTTTTCGCGGAAATATTCGAGCATCTACGCATTCCCGCCGTGCTTGGAGAAATAACAGCTGGTGCTCTGCTTGGTCCCCACGCGATCGCCCTGATAAAGCCGGGCGAGTTTACATTTTCCATTGCTGAGGTTGGCGCCGTTTTTCTGCTCTTGAGCGTTGGTCTTGAGACGCGACCGCAGGAGTTGATTCGCGTAGGCAAGAAATCCCTGGGCGTCGCACTGGGTGGGGTGCTTTTACCGTTTGCAGCAGGGTTCGGCTACATCCTGTTTCGGGGGTACTCACCCCACGAAGCAACCTTTGTGGCGGCGGCGATGGTGGCGACCAGCGTAGCTGTAACCGCGAGGGTGCTTCGGGATATGCGCGTACTTGATAGTGATTCCGCCAAGATCATTCTGGGCGCAGCGGTCTTTGACGACATCCTGGGTATGCTGGTGCTGGCGATCGTTGCGGGCTTGGCGTCCGCAGGGAGTATTCGCTGGCTGCAACTTGGCATTTTGTCACTCGAAGCGGTGGGATTTGCAGTCGTGATGATCTATATAGCCCCAAGGCTGATTCACCGCATACGGACCAAAATCGAGGGCTTTTACATTCCTCATGCGCCGGTCTTCCTAGTTATGGGACTTGGGCTCGGGCTGTCTGCAGCAGCCGAGAAGATCGGACTGGCCGCGATCATCGGTGCCTTCTTTACAGGTCTAGCATTTGCTGACTATGGAACGGAATGGGAGATTCGGGCGCGGGTGGAAGGTCTTGCCGATTTTCTTGCACCATTTTTCTTTTTCACCATCGGTACCCAACTCGATCTTAAAGCGCTCTCGTCATCGTCTGTGCTGATCACAGCGGCTGTCATTTCCTTGCTGGCCATCGTTTCCAAGCTGTTCGGCTGCGGGTTACCCGTACTGGCTGACGGGTGGAAGACAGCTCTCCAAGTGGGCGTTGGAATGGTCCCACGAGCTGAAGTCGGCCTGATCGTAGCAGCTACAGGACTTCAACTAAAGCTGATTTCGGATGCTAGTTATGCGGTCGTCGTGGTGATGGCGATGGTCACAACCATCGCGGCCCCACCGCTTCTGAAGTTGCAGTTTCGGACCGCAGAACCAAATAGAAAGCTCGAGCCGCATTCGCCTGTGCAAGTACTCTTGCGATTTCTAAATCCAATGCTGGGATTTGTAATTTGTACCGCGCTGGCACTCACTCTCTCGCTTCTACTTCGCGAAACTAGGGTCAGAGTTCTTATCCCCTTTGGATTTCTAACGGTGATCATCGTCGCGTCCAAACTTTGGGGACGCCTTGCCGGAGTTCTGGGGACGGCTGCCGCCGCTCTTGTATTTTCCTTTTTTCTTTACAATCCGATGGGAAGTTGGATCGTGAATGACGATGTTGCCCGGGCAAACTTGGGCTGGATGGTGCTTGCCGGCATGATACTAGCTCACCTTCTCGGCAAATCTAACGTGCCTCACGAGCTTACGCGCCGAGCTAACCCTTGAACTCAAAGCTCTTTATGTTTCTTCTCTGTATGTGACGGCTCGCTGTTGGAATCAAACTGGTCATAGTACGTTGCTGTCTGGTGAATCATTGCTGTAGCGGTTTGTGCGGTGATCAAGCCCTGATGCAATGCCTGCTCCACTGAGCTTTTCTCCGCTGCGATCAGGTGTGTTTTGGCGACTTGAAATTCAGCCAGCACATGTTCGCGATCATCGGCATACGCCGCCTGAATAATTCCTTTTGCCTCAGCAGCCTCGCACTTAAGCCTGCGTAAAACTGTCGATATACCGGCTCTGAAATCAAATGTGTCGACAGCATTTCTTCCAGTTCTGAGATGGCAGCCGTAACCGCGGTGTGTCCTGCACGGGCACGGGCATAGTCATCTTCTTCACTACTCTTCAGGCCCAGGGCCCGGAGGAGCGGTTTGATCGTAATGCCCTGCACGATAATCGTGAAACCAACTACCGCGAAGGTCATATTCACAATCCTGTCCCGATAGGGGAAGGCATTACCAAGACTGAGGGCCAGTGCCAGTGAAAGGGCGCCTCGCATGCCACCCCATACAAGAATGTGCTGCCAGCGAAATGGCACCTTGGCTGAGAACATGTTGCTGATTGGAATCAAACCATAGACGGAAAGAATTCGTCCGGCAAGCACAGCGGCAATGGTTAACAGGATAGCAGGCCAATCTCGCGCGAGATCGCCAATCCGAACCTGTAATCCAATTAGCAAGAAAAGAATTGAATTGATGAAAAAGGATGCATACTCCCAAAATGACCACAATGCTATCTGCGTGCGCGAACTCATTCCCCTCGGAATGCCGAAATTACCGACGATCAATCCCGCACACACCGTTGCGATCACACCGGAGAGGTGAAGAGACTGCGCCAGCAGATAAGCACCGTAAGCCAGAATCGTGGTCAGGGTGATCTCAATCTGAGGATCATCGATCCTTTGGGTCAGTTTGCTAAAGAGATAGCCTAGCCCGATTCCGGTTGCTGCGCCGCCCAGTACCTCGACAAAAAATTCTCGGATACCAATCCACACTCCCAAATGGGAGCTCATCACGGCCGTAAAAAGAATTCCGTAGAGAACGACAGCCGTTCCGTCATTGAAAAGACTTTCACCTTCGACGATGACGGAAAGTCTCTTCTCAACCGACATGTCCTTGAAAATCGCTAGTACGGAAATGGGATCGGTCGCTGCCACGATCGCCCCGAAAACTAGCGCTATAAGAAGCGGAATTCCAAGGACCAATGCAGAGCAAATCCGGATATCATGGTTGCCGACAACACGCCCACATTTGCCAGCAACAGAATTGGGAAGAGGTTCGCGCGGAGGTGTCGAATTGGGATCTTTAGGCTGCCTTCGAACAGAAGAGGCGGGAGAAAGATGATCAAGCTGACATCTGGGGTCAGCCAATCCGGCCTGTACGTGAATATCCCTTTCAGAGCAGAGGTATGGAGAGTTCCTAACAAAAGGCCGCCCAGAACCAAGGCCACCGTATATGGAATTCGCAACCGTGCCGCTGCCACGGCAATCAGGGCGGCTACTATCAGCAGGAGGATCAGAAATTGGACTGTTGCACTCGGTGTCATTGTTGTCCCGTCAAATCAGGTGTCGCTCCAATTTTCACGCAGAGAGCGAAACGTTTTGCTGACTCATGGCCCCATGGGCTATGCTTGGGCTCGCAGCCCCGGCCATGCCAGAGTACTGGAAGATTCTCTTAACTCCAATAAAAAGTGAGCAAGGAGGCCCAGTGTGGGTGCACATGGGACAGGAGTTGGTCCGGATGAAATCGATACATCATATTCGAGCCTGGCTGGCCCACAGCCTGGGAATCCAGCCGGAAACCAAGATCGAGATTTACAGCGATGTCTCGCAGGCGGCCACACTACTGGATGCCGTGTACTGGCTGCAAATCTTTTTTGCGGCCGGAATCGCGACCCTGGGCCTTGTATTGAACAGTCCCGCCGTCATCATCGGCGCGATGCTGATTTCTCCGCTCATGGGGCCCATCTTGTCTGGCGGCTTAGCGCTGTCCGCCGGCGACCTTGTTCTTGGAATCAGAGTAGCGGTGAATCTGCTTCTGAGCTGCATCGTAGCTGTCAGCATTGCCGCATTCCTGATTTGGCTGCTTCCGTTTAAAGAGGTGACCGCCGAAATTGTGGCACGTACGCAGCCCAATACGCTCGATCTGTTGATCGCCCTCTTCTCGGGCGCCATTGGCTCCGTTTCAATATGCAAGCAGTCCAAGGGTGTGGTGACTTCAATACCGGGCGTGGCGATCGCCGTAGCCCTAATGCCCCCGCTCTGCGTCGTCGGTTTTGGCGTTGGCATGGCAGAAAGTATCAGCGGTGCCGAGGGCTGGCGCATAGCACGGGGAGGTTCACTACTCTTTCTGACAAACCTGGTGGCTATAACCTTTACGGCAATGATTGTCTTCGCACTATTACAGATCAATGCTGCCGAAGTCAGAAAGCGCATGCGGTCCTGGTTGCAACAGGATTCCGAAAGCGTTTTCGTGCGAGCACTTCTGTTTAAAATGCCCTCCCTGGGTAGATTCAAATGGTTTCAATCTTTGCCGGCAAGAATAGCGTTCGCCGCTCTGGGATTGGTGATTCTTGCGATTCCGCTCAGCAAATCCTATATCCAACTAAAGCAGGAGTTTTCCAGGAAGAGGCAGGAAAGTCAGATTTTGCAGGCAGCCAGCCGCCTTTGCCAGCAAAAGCTGCCGGAAAAAGGCCCCGGGCCAAGATGTTATATAGGACATCTGACGGTTGCGGAACAGGGAGACAGACTGGTGGTAAGTCTCCGTGTTTTCACCCGCAAACCTTTTTCGGAGGACGAGAAGACACAATATCTGCAAGCTGTTTCGCGCCTGGTTCATCGGCCACCCTCGTCGCTCGCGCTGCAATTGGTTGAGGTCCCGACAACCTCCGGTGACCTCGCGGCCCAGGAAGTCAAAGAGCAAATCAAGCCGCCAACCGGGTTAACGATCTCCGAAGTGAGAACAAGCTTGTTAGGATCGATAGACAACTCTCTGCAGGGAATTCAATTGCCGCCCCCCGCGGATCTGATTGACTATGCCGTAAACACCAGCGCGAGTGAACCGCTGCGACTATCGATGAATTATCTCAGCGATCACGACATTGGAAGCGATGCACAAGCGCTGCTTACTGCTGAGATCCAGTCAAAGCTGAACTTTCCTGGGGCGCTCGTCGAATTTAAGAGGATACCATTTGAACTCGGGCCGGAGCGTTGGCAGACGAACGGCGTCAACTTTTCCGAGCGGCAGGCGGCTTTCCTCGACTTGGCGGGCCGAGAATTGAAACAGCATGCATCCATCAACTTGTTGGTTCATGTCGAACAAGGACCAGCGGAGCGGCCTGAGCAGTCTCAACAACGCAAAGACGCCATTCTTGGCCACTTGAAGGCCAAGTGGCTAATCGCGCCGGCAAGGATTGAATTTTCCGAGGCGACTGGTAAAGCGCGAAACTCGTTAGTTTCTTTGAAATTCCTCAAGTCTTTTTCCACAAGAACGAAAACGCGTTAGATTTATCGTGTTACGAAGTATTTTATTAATGAATTGGGGCGGGAACGGCATCAAAGTAGCAGGATCTCAATTTCGATTGTTCTAAGTCCCACTTCCGCAGGAGAACTGCCACATTGCTGAGATTGCGCTAAGCTGTCGGTATCAGAATCAAGGCATCGGTCGACGACTGCTTCGAGCGGCTGAAGACTGGGGGCGCCGGCAGGGCGCGGAGTTCGCATCTTTGGAATATCACGCCGCAAACACGCGCGCCAGCTTGTTCTACCAGCAGCGTATGGGCTATCGCCTTGCATCCATCACAGCGATAAAACGTCTCTAGCGGTAGGGCGACTGGCAAATCCCTAGGTTTTGCCTGCTGTGGTGCAGAGGATCCCGCCAGTTTGCGATTCCGTCGCCCATAAGTATTTCGGAATGGCACGTTGCTGGATCTTCCTCGTTTTCTTATTGCGCCTCTTGAAAAGCCCGCGTAAAACTCGCGATAATCGTTTCACGATATAGACGTTACGGGTGCGCGGGGCAGCGCGTTCGTATTCTGCTTTTTTCCTAATGATTAAATCAAATTCTCATTTCGACAGGGCTCGGCGCCTGCATGAAGACTTCCGAAGGATCCAACTGTCAGATATGCCGCTCGTTGATCTAAGAGACCGAGGGTCAATTATTACTGTCGCTGGCGCTTTACGCCCATTTGGTGTGCTTGAAGGCTCAGGAGTTCAACTGGACCTTGCTCGTGAAGTCATGATCAATCATGGTTTGTGTACGTTGAAAACAAAGGGGGTCTGGTCAAAGACTGAGGTGCCAAAAGAATATTTCAAGCCAGAACTGTACTTGTTTTTAAGCAACATTGTGAATCAAAATGCTCCCACTGCGCTCTGGTTTTGCAGTGACAGGGAACAGCGGAGTCGTTTGAAGGCGTCCTCTCAAACCGGGAGGGACGCGGGGCGTTTGCTCAAGTATCCGTCGTGTTGCGTTTCTGAGCGAATGGAGAGTGAAGCCCACTACAGAATTGCTATCTTGGATGCGATTATCCAAAAAGTTGGCGATGACAATGAGTTAGTCAAGCGGGCAATACTGAATCGTGAACGTGTGACAGTATCGAGGGAGCACTTATCGCTTGTGCCGTTATCTAATGAAAAGTTTGCGTTTATTTCCCACGTTGCCTGCGCAGAATGCTGCAAAAATGATAAATCCCCGTCAGCCTTGCTGGATGAGCAATATAGTTTATTGACGAAAGAAATTGACCCAGCTCTGCATGACGCGGTTGTTCGCGTTGCGAAAATGATTGGGCAAGCAGATGCTGCTTTGTCACAGGCAGATAGGGACAAATTATTTAGAGAGATGGAATTCATTCGGTCTGAGACATTTCCCCTGAGCGTCCAAGGCAAATAAGGATGCTCTCCCCGCAACCGGAATAGCTATGGTGACCCCATTGAATCGGTACTTTCCTCGGTTCCTCGAACAGAGTAATCATTGATTGCCTCGCCGAACTTCAAAAGGCCACGGCCCGCTCCGGCCGGATTTGTCGGTATCGCAATCGCTGCTTCATGGGGGTCTGAGTATGAGCTTAAAGCATGGCTCGGCCTCGCTGAAGAAATTCTCGGCTTTCATTACTCCCGTAATAAACAGCTGCCGTGCCCCCAGGATTCAACTCAAGTGAGGCATGGGAGACTTCTTAGGGCCGAAAACCATGCGGTCCCTGAACAGGTACGCAATCATAAGGGCTGCAATCGGCACCCCAATCACAGTCCTCCAATCCCGAAGAACAAAGGTATTGATTGCGTCGCCAAGCAGGTTGATGCCAAGAATGCTGATGGCTGTCCAATAACCCCAACGCCGACGGTGCCACAATCCCAAGGCAGCTGCAGCGCACGCCACGAATACCATAGACATCAGGAATACGGCCCAAAGTCCCATCGGGGCGAAGCCCTCGCGTGCGTGTGGGTTTAGTCGCCAGAGTGTGTCAAGGGGAGTGCGGGGCAGGAGCAGCATGAAACCTGCAAGCCCGGAGGCCAGGGCGCCAAAGACGAAAAAGAAAGAAATGAGAGCAATGCCGACAGGACGCTTTGCCGCCGGATCATTTGCCGAGGCATCCACCCACGCTCGCTGCAAATTGCACCTCGTTCAGGAACGCTCAATCCAGCAGGGGTTGTCCAACGCTAGACGAGCAGACTACTCCTTCTTAAAGAATTCTGGAACATTGGCGGCAAACGTGAGAGTCACGACCATGAGAGAGACGGCAAGACTAACAACGACGCTACCTTTAGAACCCGCATTAAAAAAATGCAGCGCAGTGCAGTCGGGTTCGATTTTTTGGCGCTCTTCGATCAGAAATACTTGATTTCAGTTTTTTCTCTGCTATTCTTTTCGGCAAGTGCTGGTGTGTAGAGGCGAGTTTCGCGATTTTTCGCGTACCTCGTATGTACCGCCGAATCGGCTTTTGTAGGTTTTTGGGATTTTTCGGTCTTTGGAAAATCAATAACTTACCTGTTTTCAGCGCCCCTTGGCCGTTCGATTCCGTCCCTGGCCACCATTTTTACCACTTGCTTCAATAACGTATTGCCGTGCTGTAAGGTAGCGCTTTCACGCGGGTCTACCTGATCGGCAGTAGATATTGGGACTCGCCTCCAAAGGTCGCTGGAGCGCTGGAACTTAAGAGTTTTTAATGTTCATTTTAGGTAATACTAACCGGCTGCTGTCACGCTATAATCTTCACACGCGGGCCGTTTTCCGCGTACTTGATGGGACCGAACTCGATGCGTAAGATTCAGAGATATCTGCGTTGGGCGTTGCTGGGGCTGATTTTCGTGCTCACGGCTTCGGTCAACCTGTTCTGCGTCGTCATTGATAACGATGGCGATGGTGATCCTACGACGGGAGTAACCATTGAGTTCAGTATTGTTCAGGGCAAGAGGATACAGGTTGTAACCAACCCAATCCACTTACATTCCACGCATGCCTCTAAGGTGTTTCGCGCAGGGTTCTTTTACAAGCAGCGAATGGAGCGTTCGGATGACCTGAACACTAATTCCAGCTATTTCAATCTGACAGTCCTCCTCGCCTCTCCGCTTCGCTGCTAGCGCCTAAAAATCCTTCCTAAATCTTCGCCATTAATTCGTGTAGCCCGCTCTGTGTCATGCGGCCTGCGCACAAAATCGTGGCGTTTTATTTACCTAAGGTCCCGGTGCGGAGTAATGCCCGCTAGACACCGGGGACGGAGGAATTATGGGGCGCGTTAAAAGCAAGAGACAACTATCCACAAGGGAGTTGAAGCAGCTAACCCTGTGGGGCGGACTTCTGTTTGTGATCCTTCTCGGGCTGGTGTACTGCCTGGTGCGCACCGGCGCTATCATTCCGGTCGGTAATGGAATTGTCCGTGAGGCGGGCGGAGGCGTTCACGGCAGCGCCGCAAATTCGCATCCATAGGGCCGCTGCTCTGGGCTCAGCGCTCCCCCTGCGCAGAGGCAAAACCGAAGAATGATCGGTTCGGGAAAACCAGTGAACCGGTCGCGAAGGTCGGATGATTTTCGACCTTTGCGAGACCGACTCCTGTTTTATCTCGATGCTGTTCTTTCCTATTGAATATCCACGCTCGCGCCTTCGATCTAAAGACCCGCTTTGGTGCTGCATTTTGCAGCCGCCAAATCATCCATATAGATGATGCGAAGGCGAAGGATTGGCTCCGCTGGTCTTCAGGGCAATGTTTCTCACATTTCAGTCTGAATCGTTTCTTGGTTCGAGTTTCGCTCTATCGAACGGCGCAATTTTGTTCCCTTGAGTGCAGCGGAGCCGATCCTTCGGCCTCACGGAAGCTTGATGGAGATAACAAGCGGTTAATCGGAGTTCGGCCTCAGGATGGCACGTTCAGAGAGATAAAATATGGATGCTCGTTACCTTTTGTTGCCGCGTCAGAGGTAGATCAGACGAAACCCCGCCTACCTTTCGTGGCACCTGAGATACGCTTGATTTGCTGCTGGTCGTGCATCTCTGAGAACGGCTCCAACTCCCATCCCAACTTTCAGCCCCCTCGATCCTGCCGCTGTTCCTAAACAGAGAAGTTCCCCCACCTTATTAATGGTCTTCTTGATAACAGCTGCCCCCACAAAATTAAAAGTTCTAATTAGCGGTTAAGACCGCCTTAATGTCCATTGAGCAGAATGACTCATCGCCACAGTGCTCTGCGGCGACCCTTGTTTACAAATTATGAACTCGTTTCTCACAAAATGTTTTCGTAGCGCCGTGCTGGCCATGATGCTCCTGCTATCAGGACTGGCAAGCATGGTCTGCTTCTCCTACGACGCAGACGGCGACGAGAGCACTCCTCCGGTGACGATCGAGTTCAATGGTGTTGTTCCCAGTAAGAAAAGCATTCAGATTCCAAAACCACATTCGACCGCAGCCGCGCACCACGTTCGCGATGCACAGCCGGTTTCTATCGACCTGTTGGTTTCGACAGACTTTTCGTCCGCTCCCCTGCTTGACAAAGGATCACCGCAACTCCTCGTTCCACTCAGGACCTAATCGAAGGCCCCAATCCCTCTTTTTTCGTCGTAAACAGTCCAGGCATTCAAGCACGTTTCGCTCGCTAATGAGCGCGACGATTAGATCAAGCTCACACAGTTTCGTTATGGAGCTTGGACCGCCTGAACTTGCTGCGCAGAGATGTTGACACCAGCGTTCGCGACGAAAACCTTCACGCATAACTTCGATCACTCTACCGGGCATTTTTCGTCCAGTGAGGGATCACACCTACACCTATTTAAGAACACCTGTCTGCGGTGCTTTCAGCCGAAATGTTGGCTGATACCAGCAGACCAATGACGACTCTGAGGAGATCAACAATGAAACCGTCTTCCGGGACTCTGGCTATTATGCGCATTTTTGTATGGGTAATCGCAATCACTGTGGCCCTTGGATATTTTGCCCATGTACGCGCGCAGAGCAGCAGGTTGGCTGAACAGGGGATGGTAATTCCTCTGCGTCCGCTTGCTCCTTTATCGACTGTCCCAGTTCCTCCGGTATTCGGGATGGAAGGGATTCTTGCCGATAAGACAGCGGCGATTGAGTTAGGCAAAGCTTTGTTCTGGGACATGCAGGCCGGCAGCGACGACATTCAGGCTTGCGCCAGCTGCCACTTCAATGCGGGAGCAGACAGCCGCGCCATCAACCAGTTGAATCCTGGGCAGGCGGGTGGCGACAACACTTTCCAGATGGGCGTTTCCGCTAATGGCTCATTAGGACCAAACCACCACTACAGTGCAGGCACGCCAGGCGCGGGTTTTGGCGGCTACCACGACGGAGATTTCCCGTTTCGCAAGGTGGCCAACGTTGAGGACCGTTTCAGCGTAATTTCCGACATCAATGATGTCTCTGGTTCGCAGGGGCAATTCGGCCTGACCAATGACAAGATCAAAGTAGATGTTCAAAGAAGCTCAAATCTTGATGGCAACACCCGGTCGATCCAGGACCACGAAGATGCCGATCCCGGACAAAATGAGCAATTCACCTACGGAATAGATACTCCGCACTTGCCCACCGGCAGAAAGAGTCCTGCAAACAGTTCCAGCAAGAATAGGGGCGCGATACAAGCAAGCGGCAGCAAAGGGAATCTCGCCAGGGGACCCGTTACCAACACAAACAGCGTGGAATTGACGACTTCGGTCATTGACCCGGTCTTCTCTTATCCCAATCCTGAAGACTCAACCAAAAGGGTTAACGTTCGCAGGGTGACCGGCCGCAACACGCCGAGCGCAGTGAATGCAGTTTTCAATTTCCGGAATTTCTGGGATGGGCGCGCCCAGAACGTTTGCAATGGCGCGAACCCCTTTGGCGCTCGCGATAATTCCTTGCACCTTCTGGTTTTAGGTACTGACGGCAAACTGGGACCGGCCCACGTGGGCATGGCGAACTCAGCACTGTGCTCGCAATCGTTAGGTCCGATCCTCAGCAGCGTTGAAATGTCAGCCGATGACAGGAATTTTCATCAGGTGGGCAAGAAGCTTCTGGCCCGCACGCCATTGGGCACACAGGCGGTCGATCCCACGGACAGCGTTCTGGGAACTCTGTCAAATGCCCCGGGCAAGGGTCTCAAGACCTCCTACTCGACACTGATTCAACAGGCGTTTTTGCCGGAATGGTGGCAATTCTCGCGTCACATCTGCACCGCAGCCGACGGCAGCACGATAACCAACGTCGACCCGGCGGCATTTGAAACCTGCCCCTCAGGCACGGACGACTACAGCCAGATGGAGTACAACTTCTCGCTTTTCTGGGGCGTAGCAATCCAGATGTATGAGAGCACACTGATCGCCGATCAGACGCCTTTCGATAAGTACATGGAACAGCAGAAGACGTACACGCTGATAGGCGACAACCACAATCAGAACTACACGATTCAACTGGAGCCCGGGATTCAGCCCTATTCGCTTTCCGTGATCGCGCTGGATCCGTTGGCGGACTTCACCGATCAGGAAATGGCATACGCCTTTGACTATGGCGACGGACGCGTGATGGGCGTAGGTTTGGACCAGGGATTTATCAATTACGCTACCGGCACGCTTACGGTGCAATTCGGAATGCCGCCAGTCAGCACCTTCCCTATCAAGATCAGCTACTCCGTGGGCGCCACGCCAATGACCACGGGCCAGTTGCGCGGTCTGCTCGTGTTCCAGACGAAAGGGCGTTGCGTTAACTGCCATGGCGGACCGGAGCTTTCCAATGCTTCCGTGGGCACGGTGAGCACCGTTGGCCCGGCGGAACGCATGATCATGGCCGACATGCTGGTCCGGGTTTACGACACGGGTTACTACCACATCGGTGTACGGCCCACTGCAGAAGACGGCGGACTGGCTGGCACAGATCCGGTGGCAGGAAAGTCGTTATCGCAATCGGAATATCTGCGAGAGCGCGTTTGCAACGATCCCTCCGAGGCAATCATGATCCCTGGACGCCCCGGAGACGGCATCTCCATGGCGCCGCTGAATTGCGGAGACGAAACGGCGCGGGGCGGTTTCTTCAAAGCGCCGCAACTACGCAACGTGGCACTGACCGCTCCTTATTTTCACAATGGCAGCCAGTTGACGCTGGAACAGGTGGTTGAGTTCTACGACCGAGGCGGCGACTTCAATACCTTCGGTGAAGAACATCAATACATGGATGCCGACATCGACAACCTGGGACTTACGCTTCAGGACAAAACCGATCTGGTCGATTTCATGCGCAACGGCTTAACCGACTCGCGCACGGTAAACCAATCAGCGCCTTTTGATCACCCACAACTGCTCACTCCCAACGGCCACCCTCAAGGAGCCAACGGGTACCCAGTTCAACCTGACCCGAAACATCCGGGGCAGGCCACATCGCAGTTAATGGAAGTTCCAGCGGTCGGGAAAAATGGCGGCAAACCGCTACCGACATTCCTGGAAAACATGCTGGGGGTGACCAATGGCTCCAACTAGTTTCCGGCACAACGCGGTTCAACGAGAGTTAAACGATTTCCCCCTATCAGCACGGCAGAGCACGTTAACGAAATTGAAGGACGACGACGGAAGGAGCTTCACAATGACGGGTTTCGAGCAAACAAAAAATATTCTTAGGGTAGCGGGTGTTCTGCTGTTGCTGATGATGGTGATGGGCGCAAGCATGTCAGCCCAGAGCCTGAATCCGGTCCCCTTTCCAACGCCGGCGGTAGTTCCTCCGCCTCCGGCCATCATGCCAGCCTACCAAAGCATACCGGCTGGAGTTTTTCCCGCGGGACAGATCCAGTATGCCTCGCTGGACGCAACTCCGGGGCTGTGCAACAAGGATGACAATCCGGCCCCCACGCCTGATAATCCGCCACTGCCCGATGGCTGCAAAATGACAGGCGGCTGGATCCAGGTCAATGACGAGTTGATCCGTGTGCCGGCAGGTACCATCGTGGTTTTCCCGAACACGTTCCTGACCTGGGAAGAAATGTTCGAGTTTAACCCGAACGTTCACCAGACAGATGCCGTGAAGGAAACCGGCCTGGCGATGGCTGATACGGTCAGGTTCCCCGGCACGTATGAAGTCGGTATCGACGCCAACATAGTCAATGGACAGCACATTGCCGGCGTCATTCGTATTGCCCAGGACCCTCTCAACACAGTTTCAGGATTCATTGAGAAGATCGACTATGCCAATGGCGTGCTCTATGTCAGCGGACAAAGAATCCAGCTCAATGATCCGAAAATAACCATCAACGTTCCGAATCCTGATGGCTCGCCAACCGGCGTCGTGCTCACAAAGGGCCGTTATAGCGCCGGGCAATCGCCTGATATCCGCATGCAGGTAGACCAGGGCAATCCAACGGTACGCACAGCGATGGGATATCCCATGTGCATACCAGTGGCAGCTCCCGGCACTTACAACAATGAGCTGGGAATTGCGGGCGTTCCTGACCCGTACGTTCTGGTGGCTCCTCCTGGGTTGACCCTGACAGGCATGGACGATCCCCAGTGTCCGGAAATCAACCGGCCGCGCGATCCGAACGGCCTGGGGCTCTTGCCAATTTTCATTATGAACGGGCCCGGCGACGCGCCAACACCTGACAACCCATTTCCCCAGGACCCATACGCGGAAATGCCTTTTGAAGTGGGCGACTTCGTCGACGTCATCGCTACGCAGGAAGTTGATGCTATCGGCCCGTACATGACGGCAACCGAAGTCGTAGGCAACGTGGGTAGCTATACCGCCCCTGGTGTCGATCCGGCTTACATCGTCGTGGAAGTGACCATCATGGGCACTGCAGGTCTGCCTGATCCTCGGTTCGCGCAGGAAGCTGGCGTCAGAACCAGGGTAGAAGGCATGATGACGGATTCGACGCGCAACATCGACGTTTCCGCGATCGATATGGATTGCAACGGCAATGTAACGTTCCGTGAACCGGCATGGGTAGCAAACTTCACGGTCGAGCCCGGATTACCCGGAATCGGCAAAAAAGGCCGCTGGCGGGTACGTTTCCCGCAGGGCGGCAACTTTGAGCCACCCACGCAGAACATTGGCGCACGCATCAGCGGTGGCGTACTGGGCAAAAACAAGAGCGGACTGGATTTCAATGAATACCAGTTGCCTACCGGAGAGTTTCTTTATCCTGAACTCCTGGTGCCGGGCAATCCTCCGCCTCGCAACAATTTCCGCGACTTCCAGTTCCTGGCCAACGGCTCAGGTCCGCTGCCCTTGATTGGGAGTGTCTTTGAAAGTAACCAGCTCCAGTTAGGCTTGGCTCCATCGAATTTCTATCCCAACCAAAATTCCATCCAACTCAGTCCGTTCCCGGATGACACGCTGCCTCCGTTGACGTGCACACCTGGCACCTTTACTTCGGTTGCCCGGCCCGTCTTCACTTCAGCGCCGAATCCGCCGTTTGCGGGTGTAACAGTCACCCTGGACGGAACGGCCAGCACTCCGCCAACCGGTCCATTTGCCTGGGCGCAGATTATCAATCCCGGCGATCCGGTGGTGACGATCCTGAACGCCAACAAAGCCAAAGCTACCTTCGTAGCTCCGGTAGTGGCAGGCCCGCAGAACCTGGCCTTCCAACTGATTGTGGGCGGCGACGCATTTACGCCGGCCTCGGCTCCTGCAACCGTGCTGGTACCGATCGTTGTACCGCCGCCAGGAACACCTCCAACCGTTTCAGCCAGCTCAGCTCCGGGTAACCCCGTTGCCAGCGGCACGGCTGTAACGCTCACTGCCAGCGCAGTTGATCCTGCGAGTGGAGCTCTCACATTTAACTGGACGGCTCCGGCTGGAATCGTTCTTACACCAGCAGCTCCTGATGGTTCGGTGCAAACCTTCACCGCACCCATCATTCCGCAGCTGACAGCGCCACAGTCTTTCACCTTCTCCGTAACGGCGACAAGCGCTGCCAGCGGTCTGACCAGCGCTCCGGTGACTGTAACCGTGGTTGTAAATCCGCAGGCTGACATCATTCAGGTCACTGTGGCGACTTACAGGACGAAGAAAGCGCGTCTTGTGGTCACCGCTACCGACTTCACTCCGGGTGTAGAGATAACTTGCACCTTGGACATCATCAACCAGGCAACAGGGTTGCCGTACTCGGCCGTTATGGGACCGAGCATTCCGGCTGCGCCGGGTGTGTTCCAGGTGTTCTTCACCAACATACCGTCGCCCAACGTGATCACTCTCACTTCGACCGGAGGTGGAAGCTCAACCACCGGCGTAACAACCCTGAGGTAACCAGTTAACCGGCGACTGCCGGGCTTCGGCCCGGCAGTCCCAAAACCAGAATCGCTGCCAGTCTGTGAATTTCAAGAAGCAGGGTGGCAAGGAATCAGCAGAAGAGAACAAACAAGAGAGGAACCGAACATGAACTCCAAACCTACGCGGGCCCCCAGCAAGGCTCTGCAGTCAAACGATAATTCCTTGCTAACTCGCTTCGCGACACGCATTGCCGCCATCGCGCTAATAACTCTGCTGTCAGCGGTCAGCGCATTCGCTTCAACTAGCAAGCAGATTGCGAACCAGGGCATGAACCAGCCTCGTGGCATGGTTCGCTCCACTGTACCTAACCCTGTGGTTGGCGGCTTGCCGCTCCATGACTATTGGGTTTCTGATACTGTGCTCGGCTTTTGCCGCATTGATCAAGTGCCTGATCCGGCCAACCCGCCGCTCACGCACGGCGTGCTCAATGCGGGCACCTGCCTTGCTACCGGCATCTTTGAACCCTCGGATTACCAGGTTGAAACCAACGGTGTAAACGGCTCCAACGGCTATGTTTTCGTGGGTTCCAACGTCGGCATCACACGGCTCAGTTTTATCGTGGATCCTGTCAACCCAGCCAAGACCGTGATCGACACGGCGAACGCCGTCATCTTCTTTGGTCCGGGATCGCTGTTCACCAACAACGTTGCCATAGGCAAAGCTCCCGGCGGCGCAAGCGCCAAGCTCGGCCCCGATGGAAAGCTCTATGCCAGTTTCACCGGCGCCACGGACATCTGGCGCGTGCTCAATCCGCTTTCGCCGACTTTCACTCCTGCCGGCAACAAGATTGAGCGCGTTGGCGTGAGTACCGGCATCGGCGGCGTCACCACGGATTTGGCCTGGATAGGCCACGATCTCTGGCTCGTCGACGTCGGCTTCCTCAACCGCATCCAGAACGCTGACCAGTGTTTTTATACTTTCCCGAAGTGCGCTGCCACGCTGCAGTTCCAGTTCTTGTCAGTCCATACAGGTATGGCGTCTGACCAGTTCATCTCAACCATCCCGAACGGCCGCTGGCTGTATTTTGGCAATGGCAGCCGCGTTGTACGGTATGACACCACAACTCCGGGCCTCCTTCAGGTCTGGAACCAGAATGGTACGGTAAACGGGAGCGCTATTCCTCAGGGATACTCGCTGATTCTGGGCATCAACTTTATTCAAAGCGCCACTCCCACCGTTCTGCCTGACGGCAGCTTCTTTGAAGACATGACCGTCGTGAACGATCCGGTTGTAAACGCACTCTTCCCGCGCGCTGCTGCAACGCCTCCGCGCAACGGCGCAGGCGTGGCGTGGTTGCTTGCGGCCAGCACGCTGCCGACGGTGGAATCGTGCGTCCAGACCGTGGGCGTACCCACTCCTCCTCCATGCGTTGACAGTCCGCTCGGAACCGGCGGCACAGGAACCTCGCCCAATCCGGTCCCGGCAAAACGAGGAGTTCTGTTTGCATCCGGCATTACTCATCCTCGCGGCTTGCTGTACCTGCAGACCAACTGGTGGGTATCGGATGAAGATCTGGGCTTCTGCCGCATCGATGTGAACCCGGTCACCGGAGCAACGTCACTTACTCATTGCTTCAAGCCGGACGTGAACTTCTACCCCGGACAGACCGCGGCTGACGTACCTAACGCGTTAGGTCAACAGATCGTCTACGTGCCTGACGCCTCGGGCGTCACGTCGAACATCTATAGGTTCCTGTTCACGCCGGATGCCAGTGGCGGGACCATTACGCCCACTGGAATCCTTTCCGGCGTCGGCAGCAAGAAGGGCACCAAAGTTGAAACGGTTGCTCTTCCCCAAGGCCCAGGCAATGACGGAGCCCTTTACATCGGCTACTCCGACGCAGGATCTATTGAGAAAATCACCAACCCGGCAACCGCGCCCGGCGCGGCCATAGGGGTTGGAAAAGATTTCAATAGCACCGGCGTAATCAGCATGGCATTCCAGGGCAATGACCTGTACCTGTCAGAGCTTGGCCCGCCACCCATTGACGGACAGTTCATCAAAAAAGGCGTTGTCACCGTCATTTATAAAGCCTCGCCCAGCGCGAACAACGGAGGAGCTACTCCGGTAAAACGCGCTATCGCCCGCCTCCAGACTCCGCAGATCATCGTGGAGAATCCCGGCGGCTTCACCATGGGCCCCACTGGCGGTAGACCGGCCTGCCTGCCTCCATTGGGCGTGAAACTTTCACCCAGCGTGCCGGCAGATCCTGCAACTACTCCGGCCTTTTACATGGGTACTCTGGGACTTACGGCGGATGGTGTTTTCAATCCCGGCGTAACCCAGGGCCTGGGTGAACAGCCAAGAGTCGATCAATATGACTTCGTCTGCACCACACAGGTACTGTGGGTAAATGACGCAGCCATTGATCCGACCCTAAGCCTCAGCAGCCCGCTGGGTCCCGTCACCGCGCTCGGATTCACTGGCAACGATGCCGCTGCAATCCTGGCGATTGGAGACGACCCGTCAGTCCAGGTTCCCACCCAGTCGCGGCAGCACGGCATTCTCCGCCGCAACGGGCCTCCGGGCACTGGCTCCATCGGACAGGGGCACGTATACCTGGTGTTCTAAAGAAAGGTGTTCTAACAACAACCATTCATCCTAACCAGGCCGGCGCGATTTAAGCGCCGGCCTTTTTTCTTTTGCCGACCACCAGATCACCCGATTCTAATCAGTGTCATCAGTGCCAATCAGTGGTGAAGGGTTTGCTTTTCCGATCACCAGATCACCCAGATCAACCGATCTCCAAGAGTACCCTCCCCCCATCCCCCCAACTAGGATTCTAAAGGGCTTGAGCGACATCATCCCAAGTCATCCCAACAGGGCACCGTCCACGCGCGGTGTTCGCGTGGATGGGCAGAGATTGGCGTAGACTTCAACGATCAGGCATGTATTGGCGTGGGGTTCAGAGTTTCCTCCTTCGTGTTCCTTAGCGTCTTTTGTGGTTAATGGCCTTGCAGTCTTCTGCCTGGTTTTCCCAAATACCAACTACCAAGTACCAGGAATCCGCTTTTTGCGCTTTAGCTAGTTGCCAGTAGCTAGCAGCTAGCAGCTAGAAGCTAGAAGCTGCAATACGCACGTTTCCCAGTTGTCTTATTTGTTGATAGCAGATTGCTGAATGCAGACTGCTGATTTAGCTCGACGCTCTCTGTGACCCTAACGATGAGCCAACTATGATCGCGTGGTTGCAGGCCTTTTTGGGTTCCCCGCCTCCAGCTAAGGGATACCAGGATCACTAAACCGGCTTAGCTCTTACTGCCTGTTCAGTGACGGTTCGCCGCTGCCGCTCCCGGCGAGAACCTATACGTATATTAAGCGAAAGCGATAGGTGGAGTCAATAGGTGGAATGAAATTCTGAGAGTTATCGGACGTGTTAAATGGCAATTATGAATAGTGGTCCACCCATTGGGCGCGTGGCCCGTCCTTCCACTTTTTCTAGCGAACTATACCGTGGGTGATCAACCTTGAAACCTACAATCCAGCGGAGCCGGTCCCTCACCGCTCAGGCTCACCAAGGTTCGCCATCGGGTTCGGGATTGCATATCGAGCGGGATAGAGTTTCGGATCACGACGGTAGGTCGAGGAGGACGCGGTCTTGCATATCCGCATCGCCTCGCGCTGACAAACTGAGGGGTGCGAATACAACGCCAATATAACGACATGCTGTTCCGAGAGCCGAACCGGTGTTTCCGTGTGAAATCTTCGGCAACGCTTCCGTGAGGCCCGAGGAATCGGCTCCGCTGGTCTCAAGGGACCACAATCCGGCGCGCACGCATGGAAAGACAGCAGCACCTTTCATCCGATCCGCGTCCATCTGCGGTAAGACCTCCTCTTTCCGATCACCAGAGGTCCCGATCACCAGATCAACCGATCTCGGGGGGAACCCCTCCCATACCGACACGTTGCGCCGGAAGCGTTGGACTTCTTGCATTCATCAATTTCAGCTACTCAGCAGTAAGATTGACGCTTACGAAATACGTGATAGAAGTATGGGGCTGAATCCCTATGGTCGAATCTTAAAGGGCGAAGGGAGATACACATGCCAAAAATGGTTCAGTGCGTCCCGGGTGGTCATCCAATCTCGCTCGACGAAGCCTACTGGTGCAATCGGTGCGAGCAATACATCTGTTACAAACATGCCCTCAAGGGCGCTCTCGTAAACACAATCAAGTGTCCCCACGGGCACGACATCTCCAAAGCCAGATAGAATAGACTGGCAGAACCAACCGAATACCATGTGGAGGTGATCTTATGGCCTCTCCCCAGGCGGCTTGCCCAAATTGTGGTACAGGAGCAAGTGCTCAGGCAAAATTTTGCTCTAAGTGTGGCGTGCCTCTGAAAAAGAGCGTGCAGGCAAACTGCAGCCAATGCGGAGCTTCTGTGGCTCCAGACGCAAAGTTCTGTACTAGTTGTGGCTCTCCAGCAGCTATGCCTCCCGCCACCGAAACAGACCGTGAATCGGCAGCCCAGACAGAAAAGAGCTGTGCTGACTGCAAGCATCGCCAGCCGCGTTTTATTTGCGGCAGCCCAGCCAGTCCGCGATACCAGCAAACCGTCGACGCTGCGGATAGTTGTGATTCGTTTTTGCTGAATCCAGCCATTCAACATGCTACGAATGGCTCGATTTATTTCTTGGAAGGCGGCCGTAATGAAGAAGCGGTCCGAGAATTTCAGACAGCCATCTCCATGGGGCTTCCGCAGGACGATGAAATGTCCTCCCGTTTCTCGTTAGCAGGGCTGCTCCTTGACCGCGCTGTTGATCAGTGCAATTCCGTCGAGCAACTTCTCGGCTCACCTTTATTCAACTCTGCTGTAGAGGAAGGTGAAAAGGCCGTCCGGATCGACCGAGAAGCCAGATATGGCTATTTTTCCCAACCGCTCCATCGGGCGCTACTGCGTCGACTGGATTCGATGTACATACTTATCGCAGATTCCATAGCTGAAAAACAGTCGGGCGCAGCTGCCATCAAGTTTCTGCAACCGAAGATCGGCCTCTCTGCTTATCTTTCCTCCACTCCTTTTCTGCAAACATTGTTGAAGCTTGGAGAGTTCTATCTTGCTGAAAATCAAAAAGGGAGTGCCAAGATCTGCTTTACCAATTTAGTTTCAGCCGAACCGGTAGACCGAAGCGATAAGGAAGGCAAGGAGCTAGCCTTGCGGCAACAAGCCTCCGAATATCTTCGCTCCCTGCCCTGAACTTCGCAGCCTTCCAATTTTTATGTAGCTTGCCGAGGTGCCTCGCATCCATGATCACGTGAGCGTTCTGCCCAGCGCGAGCGAAGCGAGCTAGGGCTGCGGACTGATTACATCACCTTGCGATTTTTGTATTTCGGCGGGGACAGCTCTATTTTCCAATCGCCAGCGAGGTGCCGAACACGCCATTGGTCACATTGGGAGCGCTTGCATTGGAAAATGGCGGAACATAGATTCTGACGCCAGCGCTATCCGTGGTGCCCAGATTTCCGCCGAGGCCCGCGTACAGGTTTCCGCTGCTTGTTCCAGGGCCACCCGCTGCCGCTAAGCCGACTAACGAAATTAAGAATCATCACTTAGTACTCTTCGCGTTTCTTTACACAGTCGCGCGCTCTCCGAGAGGTTGCTTAGTCTGTCAAAGAAGCATCCAATACAAGGTTGATCATTGGAACGATTTCTGGTTGCGCATGAGGTTTCATTCTTATGTGCGGCAAGCCCAAGTGAGCAGAGCGTGATAAGCGTCAGGATGAAAAACTGGATTACAGCCCTGCTTTTCCTGGCCGCCACTTGTTTTGGTGGTTCAGGCAGGCACGCCGAAGGTCAGCTCCGTTGGTCCTTTCCTCCCAAGAAAACGCCCCTGCGAGTGCGTCTGGTTGCCGTAGCTATATCTCTCCCGCGCTCTTCTTTCTTCAAGAGTTATGAGGTGTTCGTTGCGGAAACGGAGATTGCCCACGAGGAGTGGAGTCTCATCAAGCTCGTCTTCACGTTTCTTCCGTATGAACCGCGGCTCTCGGAATCCGGCTTTGATTACTCAGTGGTTCACGAGGTTTCAGCCACGCGAGATCAAGCTTGCGACCAGACCCTCGCGCAGTTAACGGCGCGGAGCCTGCCGAATCGTCATGAACCGTTGATCTATTCTCGCAACGGGCCCAGAGTGGATCTGGACGGCAGACGTATTTCTCTACCTTGCTACGAAACGAGTGCGTACGAATACATAAAATCCAGCGTCGAGCCTGTCCCTCCCCCAAAGGAACATGGACCTATCCTTAAGGTGCGTCCGAAGGAAGTACGTCCAAACGAAGAGCGTCCAAAACCGAGATGAACGCCCGGTGCGCGTTGCATCACATAGCGCTTGGCCAAATGCAGTGGCAACCATAACAGAGGGGCCAAAGCGAAGGACAAAGCTGGCAACGTTGATGATGTAATCGCCTGTTAACAACACTTATCTCGCCAAAGGCCTAATCCAGTCTGATACTTCTGATACAAGGAGGTGTATACCCACTTTTATGTTCCGCCCATCCGACGTTGCCACGCTCGATGCCATTCTGCATGCCTTCTACGAAGCTATTTCCGGATCTGCCGGCCAGCCGCGGGACTGGGATCGGTTCCGATCTCTCTTTGTGCCGGGCGGACGCCTCATGCCGATAGTCTCTCTTCCCGATGAAAAGCGTGGCGTGCGTTTCCTGAGCGCCGAAGATTTCATTCACCGTGTCGAGCCGATATTCGCGATCGAGGATTTCTGGGAGCGGGAATCGAGCCGTCAGACCGAAACGTTCGGCCACTTCGCACACGTACTGAGCTTCTATGAGTCTCTCCGCAGTCCGAACGGATCACCGTTCGAACGAAGCGCGAACAGTATCCAATTGTTTAATGATGGTTTTCGTTGGTGGATCGTCAGCGTAATGTGGAACACTTCCCGCACGGAGTAGGGTAGTTGCATGCGCCTCATTGAACATGGGCTACTTACGCTGTCCGCTTACGCCTTCGGTATTCGAAACGGGATTCCGTTGATTCTCTGACGATCTGTTCAGCGGATTGGTTCACGTCGTCGTGCGGGGGAGTCGTCTCCCTGGTCGCTACTTCGGCTGCTTCCACGCGAGCCTGATGGAATGTGTGAGAGCTACGGCAGGGATTCCCTTTTTCCTCTCCACATTGCGGGCAAGTGACATCCGACGGTTCCACGATCACTTGGATGCCATAAATCAAACTTCGATAGCCCGGAAGCCCGTGTGTCTTATTTTTGGTGGAACGTGCTCGGGAGGCTCACCAGCATCCACGGATGGCCCCGGCATGTCCGAAATTTGCCGCAAGCCTGGAACACGGAGTTCCAGGCCTTTTAATTTCGTGCTTGATTTGCTGCTTAGGCTACTTTCTCTCCCGGCTGGACCTCCCCATCGCGCATGTCGCGAACGTAATCATGGGCCTTGAGCACGCTGTCTGCCTGGCGCTGGATGATGGCGCGCAAGTCACTCGAAAGCTGGCTGGAGAGGGCCTTCTCATATTCCTTTTTGGCCCTGTCCTCTCCCTGTTCAACGCTGTTCAGAATTGATTGATCGCCCAGACCAATTGTCGCCTTGGTTTCAAACCATACCCGATGTAAAACAGCAGACACGCTGCCGGAAGCTTCAGGTTTGTCACCCAGCCGCTCTGCCTCAGTGCGGAGTTCCTGGCCAAAGCGGGCTCTTTCCAGGCTTTGTTCGTTGAAATATGCCTTTAGCTGTGGGTCCGTCGCGACACCTGCCGCATGAACATAACCGGTCTCACCATCTTTGCAGGTCTGAATCAATTCTTTTATTAAATCGAGAGTGTCGTCTGCCATTTTCAATTCTCCTTTGCCATCTGGCAATGAGAAAGACTTTTCAGGGAAGAAGATGCCCCTTGTCGGGCGAAAAAGGAGAGCTGGCGCGATGCGGTGAACCCCGAAATGCATTTGCGGTGCCGCGCCGTCGATAATTTGCGAAAAAGGAGCGACCGTGAAATTGCCGCCCCATCACCCGATCACGCGTCCTGCAACACCTTACTCAACTTCAACACATCCACCGGACACTCAGGCCAGTTTTACTCGGCAAATCCATGTTTCACACAGGACCCGGTACCTCAGCGTCTGAAGCCGATTTCTTTAGCAGTTTTGCCGCAGGCATAAATGCCTGCTCTCCCGTGGAGGATGCGGCAATTGTCTTGGTCACACCACCGGTTCCAGCCCTTCAGATACAGCTAAACCCAAGAAAACGTGTGCTATTATGGGCGCATTATTCACGAGTTTGTCAGCTGTAATCCATTCCAGTCGAGGTTGATTTGCCCACAATGATTCGTCATTTGCAGTTCGTGTGCGTTTTAGCTGTCACGCTCTTATTGACGCAGGCACAAGCCCAGCAGCAGCAACAAGTGACGCCGCCCGCGCAAAGCCCGCAACCACCCGCGGTGGTCGGAAGCGCGCCGCAGCCTGTTGCAGCAGATGCACCTGTGCTCACGGTGCATGGCGTCTGTCCTGCCGGCCAGACGTCGCCTGCGGATAAACCAGACGCATGCACTCTGGTTCTGACACGGACACAGTTTGAAGCCCTCGTCTCATCCCTTAACGTGAACAACACGGCCTATGCGCCTCCTGCGCTGCGCGGGTTTGCCACAAACTACGCCACCATATTGGCGTTGGCCAAGGCAGGCGAAACGGTGGGAGTGGATAAAGACCCCCGGTTCCTGGATTTAATGACGATTGCGCGTGCTCGTGCACTCGCGGAATCCTATCGCCGCTATCTACAGGAAAAATACGGCAACCCTTCGGCCGACGAGATCGCGGCTTACTACCAGAAAAACCTGGACAAGTTCGAGCAGATGAAGATCGAGCGGATTCACGTTCCCAAGGTTGATCCGACCCGCCCGCAGGACCGCCGACCGGAGTTTGAAAAAAAGGCGAGACAACTTGCCGGGGAGATCCGGGAACGCGCAGCGAGGGGTGAAGATGTTACTTCGCTCCAGGTGGAGGTATATAAAACTCTGGGTCTAAAAGCCCAGCCTCCACAAACGGAGCTGAGCACCAGCCCCAAACCAACGTTTCCCGCGAATGTGCAGCAAGAGATCGATGCGCTGAAAGCGGGCGAAGTCACGAAAGTTCAGTTCGAGCCTTCCGGATTCAATATCTACAAGGTGCGGACGCGAAACAGCATTCCGCTGGAACAGGCCAGGGCCCAGATTGTCCGCGAGATTTCACAGAAGAATATTGACGACGCCCTGAAAGCCGCCACCAGTGGCGTGCAGTCTGACCTCAACGAGCAGTACTTCAACCTTCGCCGCGCCAGCCCGCCGCCACGAATCCCAGGGCGAGTGCTGCCGCCGGGCGGCACGAAACCGGCGACTCCAAAGTAGCTAGCCGATCTCGAGTGAAGTCGTAAAATGCGGGCCCATCCTGCGGCCCGCTGGAAGCTAGACTTTCAGCTGATGAGAAATCAATCTGTAATTTGCTGGTGCGGGCTTGCTCGGTGATTATCCAGGCAAGCCCGCTTAGCTGTTCTACTGCCCCACAACTTTTATCGTGAATGATTCGTTACCCGGCTTGGCCTCAATGCCATCAAATGAAACCGTACCGGTGCTGTTGAAAGTTCCCACGGCATTTATGACCACGTTAACCGTGATCGTAATGGTGCCGGCATTTGCCAGAGTGGGAGCGGTACAAGTCACCGTTCCGCCGTGTGAGTTGACGGGCGGTCCGGTGCAAGTTCCCAGGGTGGTGGTTGCTGACGTAAACGTCAGGCCACTAGGTATGACCTGCCTGAACGTTACATTAGGCGCGTCCGCACCTTTATTGCTGATCGTCCAGGTGTAGGCGTTGGTCGAATTAACCTTGCCGCTACCGTGTGCCGCCTTGCCCGTAATTGCAAGATCGGTCGTAACCCCGGTATTTGCAGGTGGAGGCGGAGGCTCGATGGTTGTTACGCTGGCATTGCTGCTCACCAACGGAGTGCCCGCCGCATCAGTTCCGCTTACAGTGGCGGAGCTGGTGATTGTCTGGTTCTGCATTTGCACCATCACGTTGACCCGCGCCACGCCTCCTGGAGCCAGCGCGCCCACGCTGCAGGTGACGGTAAATACACCAGCGCCTCCGCTGGTGCACGATATCGGTCCGCTCGCTGAGACAATATTTACCAGCGGTTGTATCGTTGCCGTGCCTGACACGCTGTTTGCAACCGCACCAGCCTGGGAGTAAGTAAAACTGGTGCTGGAAGGAACAGTAGCAATTGGGAATGTGCCATTGAAGGATGGATCGGCCACTCCGGCAATCGTCACTGTTTGCCCAAACGCAAATGCGCGCGGCGCGGTTAGATTGATTGTTACTTTTCCGTTGGCATCGCGAGAAGCGCTGGCAATGCCGGCAGGAACTGTGCTCACCGTATCCACCACTGTAATGTTTGAAGCGGGGAAGTGCGATGTGTTTGTCACGGTGATGTTGTAAGTAAGTTGCGTCGGTGCAACCGGTACTGAAGTCAAGCCAGACATTGCAATTGATACCGTCGGCAAATTCGCCGCCGATGGAATCACAGCATTCGACAAGTTTGACGCGGCGCCGAATCCCGCGATGTTGGTTGCTTGCACAGTGAACGTATACGTATGTCCGTTGGTCAAACCGCTAACCAGCGCGCTATCAGTATTGGAGCCGAAGGCCGGCGGAGGAACCGTCACAAAGATCGCAGTACCGATGCCGTTGTCTAACACGTTCACCGTGTAACTGGTGATCGGCGAGCCGCCATTGCTTGAGGAAACCGTCCAGGTAACGAACGCCTGTGTGTCTCCTGCAATGGCAGTCGCGCCCGTAGGTGCGCTGGGAACGCCGATGCCCGGTGGCGTAATAGTATTGCTTTGCGCGGAGAACGCGCTGGTGCCGTTGGCATTCGTCGCCGAAACTTCAAACGCGTAAGAAACACCGTTAGTCAGGCCGGGGATCACCAGTGATGTCGGCGGATAGATCGAGCCGGGCGCGGGATTGACAACGATATCAGCCAACGGTGCGCCAACAGAAATGAAGCTGTTACGCACGGTGTAGCTGGTTACCGGTTGAGCGACCTGTGCCGGACTCCAACTCACTGTGGCTTGCCCGTTACCCGCCACTGCTACCACGTCGAGAGGAGTTCCGGGCGCCGCAGGCCCAGCGGAGGTTTGCGTTGTCTGCCACCAGCGAGCCTCAGCCAAGATTGGGGGTACCACTGCCACGCCCGGATCTTCAGCCGAATAAACCACGAGGTTCGCCGGGTCCGTACCATCCACTGCCAAACCGGTGATCGCTGCCAGCGGAGGATTGGGCGCCGGATCAGTAATATAAGTTACTGTAAGAGTCTGTCCGGCCGGGCCTCCCGCCACGTTACCTACCCATGCGATCTGGGCTCCCACCCCAAAGTAAAGATTGTTGCCATTGGTGTTGGGATAGAACTGGTCACCAACCAGGGGACCTGTTGCCCCTACTGCGGCCAGTGTGGATATAACCGTTCCGTTTGCCGTTGTGCAGTCAGCCCTGGGAGGAACCAGGCAGGTCGTATCGGCATTGGGAATGACAAATGGAGAAGTTCCATCGCCACCCCAGAGATCGTGACCGATCCAAGCCAAACCATTGCTCAGAGCGCCGTCCGGCGTTGTTGCCACTTTTTGCACGAATTGAGCGCATGTGCTAAACCCGGTTTCTGAGGCTGTAGCCGGGGCTGTTGAAACGCAGAATGTCACCGCTATCCAAAAAGCCCACATACAGATCACCCAACGGGCTTAGGGCCGCACCGCTGGGCTGGGTGCCAGTCGTAGGCAATATACAGCCGGTACCACCCAGAAAGTGGTCGGCCCCTACCGTACTGGCCAGCGTTAATGCGGTGGTCAAATCAAGCGCCCCATGACCGCCATCGCCGGCTGCATTGAAGCCGATACGAATAACACCTTGGCCCGCAGAGATGTCGTCCACGAAATAGAGAAAGTGTCTTGCCGGGTCATAGGCAAACTGCCCGCCAAAAGGGATAGCAGCGCCGCCGCTGATAATAAAAAACTCGCAAGTACTATCGCTCATGTGCCACGGACCGGGAGCGTCAATTTCCGGGTCCATGCGGCAGATGCTGTCAAAGCTGTCCGCCACCCACAAATGGCGCACGGGCTGTCCCGTGAACTGGCTCGTTGCGGTACCTTGCATGATGATGCCGGCGACAGGGTCGGTGTTGTGATTTTGCGGATCCTGAGCGGACTGGCCGGAAAACAAGATCGTGTTTGTTGTGGGATTAATTGGTGTTTGCGCGCTCGCTGACGTCGCGGCGACAAGAACAATCATGAGGCAGAGCCTCATGATTAGGGGAGCGTACTGCTGTGTACAGCACAGACGCCGTGCATCTGTTGTCGAGGGTCTCATTTTGTACCTTCCTGGTGTTCTGTTTCTCTCTATTTTGTGTTTTCTAGTCCCGGAAGTTTTGACTGCTAGGAAAAAAGCCGGGCCCTATTGGTCCGGCTGCCAACATTAAGGCTGATGTAGTTTGATTTAGGAGAAAAAAAATTCGCTTCTATTCTTGAGTTCCTCCTCTTGAGGTCCCATGCGAAATAATCGCGTGACCTCATTGGTCTTCACGTGAAGTGACACTTGTTAAAGGCTCACCCGTGTCCGGGGGAGAGCTGGGGGTTGAATGCAGGTCTCTCCCGGAAACGGCGGGCATATCTGCGGATCTTTCAGGGAACAGTGCTGCGGTTCCAAGTGGGATCCAAATGTTGTGCGATTTTTTTGTCGTAGCAGGGAGTCGATTGCTTTCGGCTTAGAACAATCAGACCCAGTTGGAATTTCGCTGATTTTTGGTTCTGCCGAGTCCCTCCTATGGAGGGAGCACAAGCATTCTTCTAGAAGCTATGACGAAAAGACAGATTTGACGCGGGAGTTAGCGCCTGAGTGGAACAATAAGTTGCGGGGACCCTTTATCAAGGGTCGGAGCGGATGAAAATTGTAGCGATGCCAGAAAATCGAGGGAAGGAGGCTGTGTGTCACCAATGTGACGGACATCCACGCTCGAACGCGGCCTGGAAATCTGGATACCTTTCTTGCTGGGAACAACACCACTGAACTCGACCGTCACCGGAGGGGTGCTCTCGTCGCCGTCCGCATCGTAGGAGAAGCAAACCATGCTTGCCAGTCCTGAAAGCAGGAGCATCATGCCAAGGACGGCGCCACGAAGAATTCTGGTAAGAAGCGGCTTCATAATCTTGTTACAGATCGCCACAGAGCATTTTTGACGATACGCAAGTCTGCTCGCTCGCCATTAAAAAGTTCTTAGTACAAGATTAGAATTTTTAATGATTGTCGATTTAGTTGGGCGAGACAGGCTTCTGTGATGGGGCCGGTGTAACGCCTTTCGGATACAGCGAATCGGATGCCTGAGGCTGACGCAAGATCGGCCCGCCCTTGCTACCCGTGGGCCCAAAAAACTGTTCGTTCAAGTCTGGATGTATGCTCCCGGTCACGGACTTAATAGCAGCCTCCATATTCTTCTGATGGAGATCGCGGACAATCTCGCCTTTCACGTATTCAACCGGTATGGTATCGCGGCTGCGAAGCTTATAGATATTCAATCCCGGACATCTCAGCCTCAAGCTTGGTTACTTCACCGGGCTTTAGAGCGAGCAGATCTCTTTCGATGCCGGCGGGAAGACCGCCCCTGCGCTTCATGCCCAGATCTGTCTTGGGAGGGGAGGGAAGAGACAGGGTCTTATAGACCTCATCCTGCAGCTTTTGTGTTTCTTCACCTCGAGCGGCCCGCTCGCGAATGTCATTGGCGAGTTGCTGAAATTTCTTTTCATACTCCGCGCGCGTTGCCGGCGTACGGTTGGGATTGATTGAGGGAATGATGATGCGCTCCACTTTGAAAGAGTCGTATTTAGAGATGTTCTCCTTATAGTAAGCCTCAATCTCTTCCTGCGATGGATTGCTGTACTTTTCTTCAAGGGAATGGCGGTACGAGTCTGCCAGGGCGCGGATGCGAGCAATCCTCAATAGCTCCTGGAATTGCGGATCATTCTCGGCGCCTGCTTTTTCCGCTGCGCTGGCCAGGGCCAGGAGTTGCGAGTAACTTTCCGCGAAATTCCGCATGGCGGCCGGCGTGGCTATTTGCGAGGTTAGGTTCATCCCCGAAAGCATTTGCTTGAACTGGTCCTTGGTGATCACGGTCTGGCATGGATCAGCTTGTGCCGAACTGGTGGTCGCTGAACCAGTTTTCAGCGAACTCGTCTTCGCAGAACCACCATTATCCGGGCACACGCCATGGACCACCACGACCGCGGCATTCGGAGCGACGTTATCAGGATTAAAGGACGGTTGCTGCACCGGAGGAGTCGCGGACGCCCCAGAAGCGGGTGGATGAGAAGGCAACTGCACAGGAGGAACGCTGGCCGTCTGGGCAAACGCACATGCTCCAGCCAGAAGAGAAGTTATAAAAATTCGGATCATCGATGACGAGACCTTCCTCAGCAACAATGGCAAGAAATTTGGGGGAGATGCGCTATCCTACCATACGTTCTTTCCTGCACGACATCTTCATCGTACTGAAATCGCTCCTTAAGGCGATCACCTGATGCACCATTGCCGCGGCGAGTGGGCGGCGACAAGAAAGGAGTGCAAGTCACCAAACGGATTTTTCCGCTGAAATGAACGGATGAAAGGTGGTACAAACGTTAGGAAGACCCGGAGGTCAATGATTCGCGCCATGAGATCTTTCTTATTACGTGCTGTTTTTCCCGCGTTATTGCTTTGCCAACTGGCGGCCGCCCAGCAGAACGTGCGCACCATTTTTCTGGTTCGACACGCCGAAAAGGCTTCTGCGGCGCCAGACACCCCATTAAGCCCTGAAGGAGAAAAGCGGGCAGCGTGCCTGGCCGTGATGCTGAAAGATGCCGGCATCAAGCAGATTTATGTGACTGACGCCAAGCGCACGCAGCAAACCGCGGCGCCGCTGGCCAAAGAGCTGAAAGTTACACCCACCATTCTGCCCGCCAAGGATTCGAATGGGCTTATCAAGAATCTGGTTTACACCGGCGGCGGCAACATTCTTGTGGTGGGACACAGTGACACAATACCTTTTGTGATCGCGCGCATCCAGGGCGGCACTGTTGCGCCTATCGGCGAGAATGAATATGACCGGATGTTTGTGATGACCGTTGCGGAAGCGGCCGGTATGCCGGCAACCACGCTGCATTACTGCAGCGCTGGAACTCCGGCAAAGGCAGCGCCCATGCCGGCACATACCCCAGCCAAGCCCGCGCCACAGAAGAAAAAGCCCTGATTGGCGAAAGGGTGTTGCATTCACTGTCATTCACCAGGAACAATTCTAAAATTGCTGAGGACGGGTCGCAGGTGCGGCCCGTTTCTTTTTGATTTGCTTCTCCATACTTATGCGAATCAGCTTGTTCAGCGACGCCAAAATTCGAGGCGTCTCGTTTCTGCTAAGTGAGTGAGTTCTGGCGAGTGCTGCAAGTTGGGGGTTGAACTTCAATCCCATTCACGTTCAATTTCACATACATCTTCCCGACAAGTCTTGTTCGATGTCGACCTTTACAGACGCAAAAAAGCGGCCCGCTGAGCGGCCCGCTTTTCGTTTCTGAATCAGCTCTCTTTATCCGAGAGTGTCGATGGTAAGGGTGCAGACTGCCGAGATGTGATTGCACCTCGGCAGTCCCTGGGGGTTGTTATTTTACTGTGATGGTCAGTGTGGCTACGTTGGGCAGAGTATCTGTCCCACCGGGTCCAAAGCTGACCGTGCCGGTTGGATGGAAGACCGCTTTCGAGGTCCCAGCCGCCGGGGTTACGTTGATGATCACTGTCATGGTTGATGGCGGTTTAGCGCCATTCTTTTTCGATCCACCCAAAGTTGGCGTGGTGCAGACGAACTGGTTGCCTCCAGCCACCGGAGACGCCGCCGTGCAGGAACCGGTCCCGTTGTTATCGAAGGTTGGAGTAGGAGGATTGGGAGCGTTGATGTTCAGCCCGGTGGGTACGAAGATCACCAGCTGAACATTTGGCGTCGGCGTGGTCGAGACGTTGCTGACCGTCCAGGTGATGTTTGCAGCCTGGCCGACATTAGGATTGGGGCTCGCGGGATTTCCGACCACGGAGACCGGAGCGGAAAGGGTGGAAACCGCGGGCAATGGCACGGTTGTGGTCAGGCTGGCATTCGCATTTGCTAATGCCGTACCTGCCGCATCCGTTCCGCTCGCGACAACCGAGTTGAGGATAGCCTGGCTCTGGATCTGCACGATTACCGTCATGGTTGTCGATGCTCCTGCACGCAGGGATCCCTGGTTGCAAGTAACGGTAATTACGCCTGCGCCTCCCGCTGTGCACGTACCCTGACTGGTCTGCGCCAGCACGATATTTGCGAGCGGCAGGCCAGTAACAGTTCCGGAACCGCTGGTAGCGGTGACGCCTGCCTGGGCATATGTCAGCGTGGTAGTTGATGGGACGTCCTGAATGGTGAACGTACCGTTGAAGGATGCATCGGTAACACCGGCGATGGTGATGCTCTGTCCGATGTTTAATCCGTGCGAACCGGAGGTAGTAATCGTAACCACGCCCGTAGCTGAATTGCGCGATGCGCCGCCGGCCACGATGGCAGCCCGAACCGGAGAGAGCGTATGCGTCACTGAGACATTCGCCGGGAAAGCCGAAGTCGGAGTGATCGGATTGGTGGTGGTGATGGTATAGGTGACCTGCGTCGGCGTGGTGGTGACCGAAGTAGGACCGCTGATTGCGGTTGTAATAACCGGCACGTGCGCAGACGATGGAGTTACCGGGTTCGAAGGCGCGGAAGGCGCGCTCGCACCGGCAACGTCAACAGCCTGGACCGTGAATGTATAGGTCACGCCGTTCGTCAGACCGCCGACCAAAGCAGTGGCGGTGTTGCCGCTAACTGGCGGCGGAATGCTGACAACGATGCCACCAGGAGCTGACGTCACTGTATAGCTGGTGATCGGCCCGCCTTGCGGAGGCGGAGAAACTGTAAAGGTTACAGAAGCCTGCGTGTCTCCACCAATCGCGGTGGCGCCTGTAGGAGCAGCCGGAACAGCGATGCCCGGAGGCGTAACAGGAGCGCTGGGAGCCGAAGCCGGGCTGGTTCCGACCGCGTTGCTGGCGGTAACCGTAAACGAGTACGAAGTGCCATTTACCAACCCGCTGATCAGAACGGACGTTGGCGGGAAAGCGGATCCAGCAACTGGAACAACCGTTACCGGGGCAACGGCTGGACCTGCGGTGATTGTAGTCACGGTATAGCTGGTGACCGGCTGACCCGATTGTGCCGGGCTCCAACTTACGTTGACTGCGCTGTTACTGGCTACGCCTACAACGTTCTGCGGAGCGCCCGGTGCCGCCGTAGCGATAGGAGTAGGGCAGTTGAGAGGCGTGAACCCAGGTCCCGGAGGTATAGCCGGCGCGTTTCCCTGGCAGCTCTGGAACCACATGCCTTTCGCCAATACGCCGCCACCGCTGAAATCGTCGGAGCTGAAGGCCACGACGTTGGCAGGATCAGTCTGATCAACAGCAATTCCACTGAGAATAGTAGGTGGAGGGGTTGAACCGCCCACTGGATCAAACGTCCCCATGAACGTCACGTCGAGCGTTGTGTTGGTCATGGCTGCATCAGCGGCAGAAGCATTACCCAACCAGGCAACGTTATCCGGAGGATTCGGTGGAGCTGGCGGCACCGCCGGCGCTTCTTGAAGAGCAACATAGATGTTATTGCCATTGGTAGCCGGATAATACTGGTCGCTCATCAGGGCAACCGCGGCAGCACCCACCGGAGCCGCACCCAGGACATAAATAATGTCGGCAGGGACGGCGGTGGAGGTACAAATGCCGTGTGGAGGGACCATGCAAGTGGTGTCCGCGTTCTTAATGAAGAACGGTGACGTTCCGTCCGCTCCCCAGAGATCATGGCCAATAAAGGCGAGGCCGTCTGATTTTTTGTCGATCGTAGCCACCTGAACAATGAACTGATCGCATGTGCCAAAGCCGGTTTCAGAAGCAGTGCCGGGCTGGTTGAACCGAAAGACCGAGCCGCTCTTTTTGTAACCGACCCACAGGTTGCCCAAAGGATCAAGAACGGTCGAGTGGGGAGTACCAGGATTACCCGGAATAGCGCAGCCGGTAGTTCCTCCGCCGAAGCGGGCGCCGGTGGTGCTGCCACCCATGATAAATACGCTGGCAAAATTCAGAAATCCCTGGCCGCTGTCGCCGCTGGCGAGATAGCCGATCCGGATGATGCCCTCCGAAGCCCGCTGCTCATCCGCGAAATAGAGGTAGTTTGTGGCTACCGTAGGATTCGCGGGGTCAAGAAAACGCGGCGTGGGATCAAAAGACATGGGGCCACCCGTGATGGAGGCGCCATTGATCTTGAACGGGCAGGTTTGCAGGTTGATGGCGTAGGGTCCGGGAGTGTCCAGATCCGGATCGATGCGGCAGATGCCTGACGTAGCGTCATCCACCCACAAATGGCGGACCGGCTGGCCGGTAGCCGGACTAATCGCCGTGCCTTTCAGGATGATGCCGCCCAAAGGAGCGGTTACGGCTGCTGCTGTGTTGTTCTGCGGGTTCGGGACGCCGAGATATTGTATCGTCGTTGTGTTTGGGGTGACGATGGTTTGGGCGCTGGCCGTAACAACGGCAAGCATCAGGATCATTACCAAGCAGAACAAATTGCGTACTGAGAATGCTTGAACGCAGTTTTTGCCCTGGGCAGCTTTAGTCCGTGTGGAGGAGCTCATTTTTTTCGCCTTTTGTCCCAGAGCTTAGCCCCAGGATCTTCCTTGCTTTTTAATTTGGCAAGGTATCATCCGTGCAAAACATACGGTCGCATATGGGAACAACTCCTCGGGAATGCGACAGTCGCGGTCTTCGCCAGGTCAAGGCTTGCGAACGCCGGAAGAGCGAGCCCCTGACCCCTAAAAAGGCGAAGATACGCCAATTAGTTTCTAAGTTTTAAGCTTTAGTAATTAGACCCAGATTGGAGAAAGATTAAAGTTTTTAATGTTCGCGTTTCTTCGTTTTTTCTGGCCAAATCATACCTAGTTGCGCACAAATTTGCACATTTTCATGCTCAATAACAAAAAAGGCTGCCGAATTTCCCCGGCAGCCTTCGCTCGAGAAGTTGATTCATCCGCAAAGAAGAGAGCATTGCGCGACACAAAAAAAGAGGGGGGCGGCTCAGGCCGTCCCCTTTTTCGCTTGCCGGTGCTAGTTGAGTCTGAATTGGAAGCTGATCGACGTACCGTCATTCAGGTTGATGGTATAGGCGTAAGTGTTACCCGCAGTCAGGTTGCCGGTAGAGAGAAGAAACTGCCAGCCCGCGGAACCTGCGCCATTCAGGAGCGTACCGCCTACGAAGGCGAACGGTCCGCCCTGTGGCGCCGGCGTAGTGGCCGGAACACCATTGATCGATGTAAGCGTGAAGCTTGTGATTACGGCGCTGGAGATGGAGACTCCCTTGGCATCGCAAACTCGGAACTGCACAGGAATAGTGGGCGTTGTGGCTTTTGTAAACGGCGTGCCGGCAGCGATCGGCGCCAGGATCTGATGCCCTGGACCATTGGAGCACGTCCCTACCGGGGCATAAGTCACAGTTTCCACACCGGTATTGACAAAGCTGATCGTGTAATTGGTTGAGCTTTGTCCTGAACAACTGAGGGTGTGCGTGCCGATGGTGCTGCCGTTTGAACTGCAGGTCAGCGTGCCGGCAAGGTTCGCCGGTCCCTGGCCCAGAACGAAGCCGCTATAGGTAGCACTTGCGGCAATCGTGCCATTCAACACAACCGTCTGGTTATTTGAGGTGATCGAAAGCGGCACAGCCGTAACTGTAAGCGTTCCGGCGGCCGTAGTCAGGATGTAATTCCCGCTTAAACCTGCCGGCGAGAATGAAACTGTCGGAGTAATCGCGAAGGTTCCGACATTGCTGTTTTGGGTGGCCGTGGTGTTAAAGGTGGCCGTGATGTTCTCACCATTCTTGACGCCCGTAATGGTGCCAGTGAGCGCTGGGTTTGCCGAACCGAAGGGCCGTGAGAAGCTGTTTGCAGTCACTGAGAGCGGCGCTTTGTTGACCGTAAGCGAGCCGTTCCTGATCGTCACCGTATAGTTGCCCAGCTTGTTTGTCGGATCAACCAGCACAGGGACCGTGACATAGGTTGCAGGAACGCTGGTGGCGGTTGGAGTCGCCAGAGTTGCCGTGATGTTGTCATTGTTTTTCAGTCCGGTAAATGTGCTGGCCGGATTGGGATCGCCATATAAGCGGCTTCCGCTCGGGCCCGTGACTGTGAGCGGCGCTTTAGTGATCGTCAGTGTTCCGTTCTTAAGAGTAATCGTATAGTCAATGGTTTTTGCTCCGCTCACCGCGGGTACGATGGGATAGGTTCCCACCGGGCTGGTGATATCAGCAGAGGTAAAGGTCACAGTAAGAACGTCGGCATTCTTCAGTCCAACAAACGTTCCGGTGAAAGCCGGGTTGGGATTGCCATAAATGCGGCTGGCGTTTGCCGTCGTGAACGTCAATGGCGCGGGATTAATCGTTAGAACGCCGTTGGTCGAAGTGACAGCGTAGTTGCCGAGCTTCAGCGTGGGATCCAGCAGCGCAGGAATGATCGGGTAAGTCCCAACGTCACTGAGTACGGTGGCCGGGCTTGAGTATGTGGCAGTGATCGCATCGCCATTCTTGATTCCGACAATCGTGCCCGTGAATACCGGGTTCGGATCGCCATACAGACGGGAAGCGTTTGCCGCAGTGACCGTCAGCGGGGCCTGGGTGATGGTGAGAACTCCGTCCGTTTTGGTGACGGTGTAATTCCCCAGCTTGCTTGTGAGATCAATCAGGTTGGCAACAATGGGGTAAGTTCCCACCGGGCTGGCCGCTGTGGCAATGCTGGTATATGTCGCGGTGATATTGTCGCCGTTCTTAATGCCCAGAATGGCGCCGGTAAACACCGGGTTCGGATCACCATAGACCCGGCTCGTGCTGTCCGCCGTCACGCTCAAAGGCGCTGGCGTGATCGTAAGAGTTCCATTGGTTACGATCAGGTTGTAGTTGTCGAGCACTCCAGCCGGGTCGATGAATGTTGGAACGATGGGATACGTCCCGATTGGGCTGCCAGGCGTGGCCGGACTGCTGTACGTTGCGGTGATAACGTCAGTTCCGCGCAGGCCGGTAATCGTGCCGGTGAATGGCGGGTTAGGATCGCCATAAACCCGGGTCGCGTCGGCGATGACCACCGTCAACGGAGGTTTGTTGACGATGAGCGTTCCATCGAAATTCACCAACGTATAGTTGGCGGCAGCGAGCGTTCCTAGCGGGCAGTGAATCGCATAGCGTCCCGGAGGAGTGCTGGCGTCGGTTGCCACTACGGTATTACAAGTGGTGGTTCCCGTTACCACGGCGGCTGTGTCGCCGTTCAGGAAACCGGTAATGGAATAGGCGAATGGTGGATTCGGATCCAGATAAAGCTTGGCTACGCTGTTGGCCACCACGGTCAGAACGGCCCGATTCACAGTCAGCGATCCGGTGCCGCTGCTTGCAGTAAACAGCGTGTCACCGGCGAAACTGGCGCTGATCGCGCCCGGATACGTTCCCAAAGGAATGCCGGCAGCGCTCACTGTGAAGAATGCCTGGCCAGCGCCGTTTGTTGTGGCAGTGCCCAGAGTCGCGCCGTTCAGTGCAAAGGTTATGGTCTTTCCGGAAATTAGTCCGCCGTTGGACGCCTTCTGTAAAGTGGCACTCAGAATGGCAAGCCCGCCATAGGATCCCGATGCCGGCGAAACTGTCAGCGTGGAAGGCCCGGCCTGTGCGGTGATGGAAATGGTTGCTGTGGCTGAATTGTTCGTCAGATCCGGATCAACCGCCGATTTGTTCCCGATAGAGACTGTGTTGCTCAGGGAAGCGCCATTCAGAAGACTGGCGCTGGTCGCAGCCACAATCGTTATAGTTTCAATTTGGCCGCTGGCCAGCGACGCGAAAGTTACCGTGTGCGGGTTCAGCAATGGGCTGTTGTTGCAAACGCCGCCACCGGTAGAAGAGCAGGAAACCAGCGTAGTTCCGGAAGGCAGATTGTCGACGATCGTTGCTGACGTTGCATCGGGGCCGTTGTTGGTAACGGTGATTGTGTAAGTCACGTTCGATCCGGATTCCACCGAGGCCGGAGCAGCGGTTTCCGTGAGCGCGAGATCAGCGCTGGTGCAGCTGCGCGGAGGATACGCTGCCAGGCCCTGGATTTCTCCGGGACGATCAATTGGAATATTGCTTATGCTTTTTAAACCACCCGTTCCGTTAATGCTGAAAACCGCGATGCCAAAGTTCTCGTCGGCCGCATAAAGGAACGCGCCTGACGCGTCGGTAGCAAGGCCGGTCGGCACGTGAACCGAGGTGACTCCGCCGAAGCTGCCGATGGTGGTCAAAGAACCGTCAGCCGCAACGCTGGAAGAATGGATCCTGTTGTTGAACTGGTCGCTGGTGAAGAGGAAGGAGTTGTCTGGGCTTAGCAGGACAATCTGTCCGTCAGTCCCGGCGCCGAGGAACGGGCTGCCGGCAAGCGGCGTCAACGTTCCATCGGCTGCCACGGACCATCCATCTGTAATAGTGTGAGAGGCAAAGCTGGCTTCGCCGCCAAATAAGCGGTCGCCGGCGCAACTGAAATCCAACCCGGAAACCAATCCGGTACCGGTGCGCGGGAATGGCGAACTAGCGGACGGGGTCAGCGATCCGTCAGCATTAATGCTGTAAATCGATACGCTGGTTTCATTGCTTACTGCAAGAAGCTGACCGTGCGCGGAAATTTTCATGCCGATCGTAGGCGAGCAGCAATTCGCGGTGGTTGCGGCCGGGGTCAGAGTGCCGCCGGCTCCAATCGCAAACGTCTGAATCTGGCCGTTGCTGGAAGCCATCAGGAATGCGCCATCTGGCGTTGCCGCCAGTGAAATGCCCTGGCACAGATCAAGCGTGAGTCCACTGGGTACCGGCGAACCGGCTGCCGCGGTCAAAGATCCGGATGCGGGATTGATTTGAAAGACGCTGATCGTCTGGTCGCCACTGTTGGATACAAACAAAAGATTCTGAGGCGCGCTGATGGTAATCCTGTCCAGTCCAATGCACGTGGCGGTAGAACCAATGCCGCCGGTCAGATACGGAGAGCCGAGCACCGGCGAAAGATTGCCGGTGGAGGAAACAGTGAAGCCGGAAATACTATTGGCCACGTCCTGGTTATTCACGTAAACGTAATTGCCCTGCGCATGCGCTATTGCCGGCGAAAGCAAAATAAGTATCAGTAAGAAAGCTGGAATCAACCGCAGCGAAGCTTGTGAGGGCTGTGATGAATTGGTGGTGAGCAAAAGTGGACGGAAATTAATACCGCTGTTGAGACTAAGCACTTCATCCTCCGGAAGGTGTTGCCACGACTCGATCGAAACTCCTGCTCCGCGCAGTAACTGGTTTCGTCGGCCGCATGCACACTTGTCACCCTGCGTAAAGGTCGTTGCCTCGGCGCATGGGGACCTGCAAATCGCGATTCACATTTCGTGCGCTTTATCAGGACAGGAAGAATTGATCAGACAGGGCCGCGAGGCCTTGCTGACACTCTCGGGTCTCGTCGAACGCGCGAATTGGTTCACGGCTCGCTGCCCGGAAGAACAGCAAGAAATTACCTGGTTTTTTAAAAAGGGAGGCGAAGCCGGGAGGATGACGCGCCGACACGCGCAGGGATTCTCGCTAGTCTTCGAGCCTGAGGGAGAAGCCGCTTAGTTACTTTCGTAACCCCTGATGTGTGTGATCATGGGCGCGATGAGATTAGAACTTCAATAAGACGACATTAAAAAAGTCTAATGCGGCTATATTTCTTAGCTCATCGGGCGACTCGTTCGGATTTGTGAAAGATATCCAGGGCCGGCTGAGCTTCGCCAGCCCCGGATGTTTGCAGTTACTGCAAAGTAAGCGTTCCATTGATCAGATGTCACCGTGTAGTTTCCGAGCGCTGGGCTCGGGTTCGCGGCGGGGATGATCGGGTACGTTCCAGCCGGGCTGGTCGCATCTGCCGTCGTGCTGTAAGACGCAGTGATTACGTCTGTGTTCTTCAAACCGGTAATGGTCCCGGTGAAGGCTGGGAATGGCCCACCGACCGGGGCAGTAGCGTTAGCGGCCTGGATCGTCAGCGGCGCCGGGGTTACGGTCAGCGTCGCAGTATTCGATGTGACTGCGTAGTTACCTATCTTGCCGGTGGGGTCGTTGAACCCTGCCACGATGGCATAAGTTCCCACGGGGCTGGTTGGGTCCGCAGTCGTGGTCGGAGCCAAAGTGATGTTGTCATTGTTGCGGATTCCATTGATAGAGCCGGTGAAGACCGGATTCGGATCGCCGTACACGCGAGTTGCATTGGCCAGGGTCACCGACAGTGGCTGTGGAGTTACTGTCAGCGTGCCCGTGGCATTGACGGTGTAGTTACCGAGCTTTCCAGCCGGATCATTAAAGACCGGAAGGATCGGATAAGTTCCCACCGCGCTGTTCAGGTCAGCAGTGCTGGCGAACGTCGCGCTGATGGGATCGTTGTTCTTCAAGCCGCTGATGTTTCCACTGAGACTGGGGTTAGCGTGCCCATAGACGCGGGAGGTGCTGGTGGCAGCCGAAGTCAATGGAGCAGGATTTACCGTTAATGTACCGCTGCTTGAGACGACGGAGTAATTCGACAGCTTACCAGCCGGATCCGACAGTGTTCCAACGATAGGATAGGTTCCTACTGAGCTAGCCGCATTCGCGGCGCTGGAGAAGCTCGCCGTGATGTTGTCGCCGTTCTTAACGCCAGTCAATGTGCCGGTGAATGCCGGATTCGGATCACCATAGAGGCGGCTGGCATTCGCACCTACCACGCTCAGCGGCGCCGGAGCTACAGTAAGAACGCCATTGTTAACGGTGAGAGCATAATTGCTAAGCCTGCCGGCCGGGTCAGACAAAGTCGGAATGATTGCATAGTTTCCGACCGGACTGGTTGGATCGGCAGCAGCGGAGAACGTAGCTCCGATATTGTCGCCATTTTTCAAGCCGGTGATCGTGCCGGTGAATGCCGGATTCGGATCACCATAGAGGCGGCTGGCATTCGCTGCGGTTACAACCAGTGGAGCTGGGCTGATCGCCAACGTGCCATTGTTTAAGACCACAGTGTAGTTTGCCAGTGCGCCCGTTCCGTTATCCGAAACCGCCGCTACGATTGGATACGTTCCAGGTGCGCTGATTGAAGTGGCCGTGGTGCTGAAGCTGGCCGTAATGTTGTCGCCATTCTTGATTCCGGCAATCGTTCCGCCCAGAGCAGGAACCGCATCGCCATAAATCATGCTGGCGTTGGCTGCGGTGACGGTCAGCGTGGCCGGAGTAACGGTCAGCGTGGCGTTGGTGATTGTCACGCTGTAGTTGCCCAGCTTATTGGTTGGATCACTCAATGAGGCCGTGATCGGATAAGTTCCAGGCGCGCTGGTAGCGGTGGCCGTGGTGCTGTAAACCGCCGTGATGTTATCGCCGTTCTTCACGCCAGTGAGCGTTCCACTCAGGTTATTGGGATCGCCAAAAGCGCGGGTCGAATTCGCCGCAACCACGCTCAACGGCGCTTGAGTTACGGTCAGCGTGCCATTATTCGAGGTCAGGATGTAGTTCCCCAGCTTGTTGGTCGGATCAACCAGCGTGGGCACGATTGGATACGTTCCCACGGCGGCCGTTGGACCGGCGCTGGTAGCGCTGAAGGTGATGTTGTCACCGTTCACCAGTCCAGTAATCGTTCCAGTAAACGCCGGGTTGGGATCGCCATAAACGCGGCTCGCGTTGTTGGCGGTCACAGTCAGCGGCACTTGTGTAATCGTCAGAGTGCCATTCGTCAGCGACACAGCGTAATTGCTGAGTTTGTTCGTTGGATCACTCAGGACCGGCGTGATCGCATAGCTGCCGACATTGCTGGTTGGATCAGCCACGGTTGTAAAGCTTGCCGTGATGTTGTCCCCGTTCTTCAGGCCAGTGATCGTCCCGGTGAGGGCCGGGTTTGCGGCCCCATAGGCGCGGGTGGCACTCGCCGCCACCACTGAGAGTGGAGCTGCGTTCACGGTGAGAACACCGTTGTTGATGACCACCGTGTAATTGCCGGCTTGATTGTTAGGATCCACCAGTGCCGGAACGATTGCATATGTTCCGGGCGCACTTGTGGCTACCGCTACGCTGGAGAACGTCGCCGTAATGCTATCGCCGTTCTTCAGGCCCGTGATAGTGCCGGTAAAGGCCGGGTTCGCATCACCATAGAAGCGGCTGGCATTGGCTGCCGACACGGTGAGTACAGCATTGGTGATTGTTAGCGTGCCATTCGTTGACGTTACCGTGTAATTGCTAAGCTTTCCGGTTGGGTCTGCCAGTGCCGGAGTGATGAGATACGTTCCCACCGGGCTGGCGGCTGTGGCCGTAGTGCTGTAAGTCGCGGTGATGTTGTCGCTATTCTTGATGCCGGCAAGTGTGCCAGTGAAGACTGGGTTTGGATCACCGAATGCACGGGTTGCGCTGGCCGCAGTAACGGTCAGCGGGGCCGGGGTGATCGTCAGCGTGCCGTTGGTGGAAGTTACCGTGTAATTGCCGAGCTTGTTGGTTGGATCAACCAGCGCCGGAGTGATGGGATAGATTCCCACCGGGCTGGTTGGATCGGCCACGGTGGCATAGGTTGCGGTGATGTTGTCACCATTTTTGATTCCGGTGATCGTGCCGGTGAATGCTGGATTCGGATCGCCATAGAGACGAGTCGCGTTATTCGCAGCCACAGTCAACGCGGCCGGGGTAATCGTCAGCGTTCCACTCACGAAGGTAAACGAGTAGTTAGCTGCCGAGAGCGTGCCAGTTGTGCAGGTGATCGGATAAGTACCGACAGCAGCGGTCGGAGCGGCGCTGGTGCAGCTTGGGCTTCCGGTCAAAACCGCAGCAGTCTCGCCGTTGACGAAACCAGTGATGTTGAAAGCAAAGGCCGGATTCGGATCGCCGTAAATCCGCGTTGCATCTGCCGAGGTCACAGTCAACACCGCGGGATTCACGGTGAAGTTTGCGCTGCCTGAGGCGGCTTTGTTAGTAGCATCGCCGGCGAAGCTGGCGGTCACGCCCGCAGGATACGATCCAGCGGCGATGCCCACCAGGCTTGCAGGAACTGACGCTAACCCGGTTGCGTCGGTTACGGCGCTTCCAATTGGACGTGCCGTTCAATGAGAAACTAACGGTCTTGCCGGCCAGAGGACCGGTTGGGATGGTCAGGGTTGCTGAAAGCGTCGTGCTTCCGCCGTAGGTTCCGCTGACCGGAGCCACCGCCAAGCTTGTAATGGCAAGCTGTGTAACCGTCACGTTTGCAGTGGCGGAATTATTAGCGGCGTTGGCATCAACGGCCGAGCTGTTGCTGACGCTCACGGTGTTGTTGGTGACTGTGCCGTCAGGAATTGACAGGCCTGGTTGGGCAACAATCGTCAGGGTCTGGGTTTCGCCGCTTTGCAGCAAGTAAAAGCTCGCTGCGGCGGAGTTGGTGATGCAGGCGCCGTTTCCGGTCGCTGCACAAGAGACGAGAGTGAAGCCGGAAGGCAAGCTGTCAGTAACAGTTGCTGCCGCTGGATCAACGCCGTTGTTCGTCAAAGTGATGGTATAGGTCACGTTCTGGCCACCCAGCACGCTAGACGGTGAAGCTGAAATCGCGACACTCAGATCTGCGTTGCTGGCCATGCGCGGCGGATACGCAACCAGGTCCTGGACCTGGCCTGCATTCGCAATCGCGACATCGCCAAGCTGTGAGAGCGAGCCCGCGCCATTGATGCTGAACACGGCCACGCCGAAAGTATCGTCCGCCACAAAGAGCAGGCTGCCGGAGCGGTCTGTTGCCATGCCCACTGGAGCGTGCAGTGAAGCTGCGCTGCCAAAGCTGCCAAGGCTGCTCAGGCTGCCGCCCACGCCCACGCCGTATGAGCTAACGCTGTTGCTGCCCTGGTTGCTGGCGAACAGGAAGCTGTCATTCGGGCTAAGCAGGACCACGTTGGAGTTAATCGCGGTGGTGCTGAACGGGCTGCCCGCAACGGATGAGAGCGCGCCGTTACCGCCGATCGTCCATGCATCCGCAAAGGCTGCCGTTGCGCTGGCTTCCGCGCCAAAGAGCAAGCCGCTGGTGGAGCTGAAGTCCAGACCCGAGAGTTTTCCGGTTCCGGCCTCTGCGAACGGCGATCCAGCGACCGCAGTCAGCGATCCATCAGGATTGATAGAGAACACTGAGACGCTGGCGCCGTTCGAGACTGCCAGTAGCTGTCCGTTCGCCGAAATCTTCATGCTGGCGTTCGGGACAACCGGGTTTGCGGCGGTGGAAAGTGATGTAAGCACGCCACCCGCGCCGATGCTGAAAGTTTTGATCTGGCCGTTGCTTGAGGCCATCAGGAAGCGTCCATCAGGCGTGGCGCTCAGTGAAATTCCGGAGCACGCATCGAGCGTGAGACCAGAAGCGAACGGTGAACCGGCTGCCGCCGTCAACGCTCCGCTGGTGGGATCGATAGTGAAGGCGCTGATACTCCGATCGCCACCGTTGGAAACGAACAGCAGGTTATTGCCTGCGCTCAGAGCCAGGCGATTCACTGAAGAGCAAGCTGCATTCGCGCCCAGACCGCCGGTCGCCACCGGCGAGCTGGCAAGAGCCGTCAGTGAGCCATCTACGGCCACCGAGTAGCTGGCGATGCTGTTGCCGGCTGCCGCCTGATTATTCACAAAGAGGAAGTTCGCCGTGGGCGCAGCATTCACAGTCAGCGTGCCATCAGTGGACGTGACAGTGTAGTTGCCGAGCTTGCCGGCCGGGTCAACCAGCGCCAGAGTAATCGGATACGTTCCGACTGGGCTGGTAGCGATTGCCGTGGTTGAGTAAGTTGCCGTGATCGGGTCACTGTTCTTGATTCCCGTAATGATTCCGCTGAGTGGCGGATTCGGAGTTCCGAACAGGCGGCTGGCGTTGGCTGCAGTCACGCTCAACGGGGCAGGATTGATGGTCAACGTGCCGTTGTTGATGGTTACTGTGTAATTGCCGAGCTTGTTGGTTGGATCGTTCAGCGTTGCCACGATGGGATAAGTTCCAATCGGGCTCGTAGGATCAGCCGTGGTGCTCACGCTGGCCGTGATTGGGTCGCCATTCTTGATTCCGACAATCGTCACGCTGAGCGCCGGATTTGCGTCGCCATAGAGACGGCTCACGCTAATTGCGGTAACGGTCAGCGGCGCGGGATTTACCGTAAGGATGCCGTTGTTGCTTACCACAACATAGTTTGCCAACGCGCCTGTGCCGTTATCTGACACTGTTGGCACGATTGGATAAGTTCCTACGGGGCTGGTTGGATCGGCAACGCTCGAGAAAGTTGCCGTGATGTTATCGCCGTTCTGGATTCCGGTAATCGTGCCGGTGAAAACCGGGTTCGGATCGCCATAGAAGCGGCTGGCATTGTTTGCCGTGACGGTCAAAATTGCAGTCGTCACAGTCAACGTGCCGTTGTTGATGGTTACCGTGTAGTTGCCGAGCTTGCCGGTTGGGTCAACCAGAGCAGGAATAATCGGATACGTTCCCGCTGGGCTGGTGGCCGTGGCCGGAGTGGAATAAGTTGCGGTGATGTTGTCGCCGTTCTTGATTCCAACAATCGTGCCGGTGAAAGTTGGATTCGGGGCGCCAAAAGCGCGGGTTGCGTTGTTAGCGGTTACGGTCAACGGAGCAGGGCTCACCGTGAGTGAACCGTTATTCAGCGTAATAACATAGTTTGCCAATGCGCCCGTGCCGTTGTCGGTTGGTGCGGGGATGATTGGATACGTTCCAATCGGGCTGGCTGGCGTCGCGGGTGTTGCATAGATCGCTGTGATGTTGTCGCCGTTCTTGATTCCAGCGATGGTTCCCGTGAAGGCCGGATTCGGATCGCCATAGAGTCGCGCCGCATTATTCGCGGTGATCACCAGGGCCGCTGGGGTGATCGTGAGCGTTCCGTTGTTGATGGTAACTGCGTAATTGCCCACAACGTTACTCGGATCAACCAGCGTTGCCGTAATCGGATAAGTTCCAACCGGGCTGAGCTGCGTTGCCGTGGTGGTGTAATTCGCGGTGATCACGTCGCCATTCTTCAGGCCGGTAATCGTTCCTGTGAATGTGGGATTCGGATCGCCATAAGCGCGCGATGCGCTGTCCACATTTACGGTCAAGGGCGCAGGATTTATCGTAAGTGTGCCGGGGACGAAGGCAAAGACATAGTTCTGCGCAGCCAGAGTCCCGATGGCGCAAGTGATGGGATAAGTACCCACCGGACTCGCCTGGGTGGCGGTGGTGGAGCAATCTGCCGCTCCGCTTACCACGGCAATCGTGTCACCGTTGACGAAGCCGCTGATGGCGTAAGTCAGCGGCGGATTGGGATCGCCATACAGCCTGGCCTGATTGTCCGCTGTGACCGTCAACTGTGCCTTGGTCACGATCAAATCGCCCAGTGCGCTGCTGGCACCGAAGCTGGCATCACCACCAAAGGTCACCGTGAACGCCCCAACGTGAGTCCCGACGGTGGTGAAACCCAGGGGAACAACAGCAGTCGCCACCCCGCTGGCATTGGTCACAGCGTTGTAGACGCTGTTGTTCTGGTTGAAGTTGAACCCGATAGTTTCGTTGGCAACCGGTGTCCCGCCGCTTGTCTTCAGCGTGGCGGTAACGGTTGCGTTTCCGCCATAAGGACCAGTAGCCGTGGGAACTGTAAGTGTTGTCCCCGTCTGTGTACCAATCGTAACAGTCGCCGTGGCTGAATTGTCGGCCGGGTTGGGATCGACCGTTGACTTGTTGCTGATGTTCGCCGTGTTGCTGACGATGGTTCCATTCGTCAGCGTAGTTTTTGTTGTGGCAGTCAGAAGGGCAGAGCGGGTTTCTCCCGATGCCAGAGCGGGGAACGTGAGCAACTGGGCCGCGGTCGCGGGGACGGTAACACTTCCGCCGCCGCTGATCGCATTAGCCGCAGTCTGTTTATAAGTGAATGTGGTGGGAGAAGGAACAGACACTACCGTGAATGTTCCATTGAAAGTGGTGTTGGTGACGCTGCTGATGGTGACTGACTGTCCGACAAAGATTTGATGAGGAGCGGTCGTGGTGATGGTTACCACATTGCTGGAACGATTAGCTCCTGTAACTGCGACGATTACCGGGTGGGGAGCGAAGTTTGCCAGACCGCAAGAGCCCGTGCCAACGGTCACCAGGCAAGCTGCATTGTTGACGCTTCCGCCGCCCGCCGCGTCAGTAGACGGCACAACGGTGGGGGCTATGGCTGTTCCGCCGCCGCTGATTGCGTCAGGGCCCGCCTCGACGTAGGTAAATGTTGTTGCTGACGGCTGCGATGCGACCGGGAATGTTCCATTGAAACTGGGATTGGACACGCTGGCAATCGTCATCTGCGTTCCCGGCGCGAGTTGGAACGGCTGGGTGGCTGTAATCGTTACTATGCCCCCGACGCGATTCGCACCCGTAGATCCAACGATGTTCAACGAAGGTTGCGGAAACTGAGAAAGCGGAATTGTCTGGGTATAGGTGAAGCTGTTTGCGGTAGCAGACGTGATCGTAAATACTCCGTTGAACGGAGGATCCGTAAGGAAAAAGCCAGACTGAATGGGATTTGGCGTGGTGGGAGCAGGAACCGAGCTCACCGTGACCGTTTCGCCGGCGAAAAGCTGGTTTGCCACCGTGGTTGTGATCGTCACATTCCCGGTGACCGTGCTGCCGGAAATCGTGTTAACGCGTTTTGCGCCTGCTGGATTAACGATCGGCGAACTTCCGCCGGCGGTCAGAGTCGGCGGAAATGTGTCCGCGACTACGGCTGACGATACCGATGGACCGTTGTTGGTGATCGTGACCTGGTATTGAATTGGCGCACCGGCCGGAGCTGTTGCCGGAACGGCCGTCATGCTGAGCGTAAGATCGGCGCTGGTGCAACTGCGCGCCGGGTAGGCTACGAGGTCCTGAATCTCACCGGGACGGTTGATGGCAAGATCGCTCAGAGATGCCAGCACGCCGCCATTGCCGATTCTGAATACCGCGACTCCAAAGTTATCGTCCGCCACATAGAGGAAAGTGCCTGTTGCATCTGTAGCCATTCCCGCAGGGGTATGGATCTGGGTGGTGGCGCCGAATTTTCCGACGTTGGTGAGGCTGCCATCAGGATTCACCTGGAAAGAGTTCACGCTGTTGGTGAACTGATTACTCTCAAAGAGCAGAGAATTGTCAGGGCTGTAAAGGACCAGGTTGGAATTGGTTCCGGAAGAAGTGAACGGCGTTCCCGGCGCGGGGGTAAGAACTCCCGAAGTAGCAACGTTGGGCGTGTTATCAACCACCCAGCCGTCCGCGATCGCTGGGCTGCCGGTGGCTTCGCCAGCGTATAAACGGTCCGCGGCGCAGCTGAAATCCAGTCCGGAAAGACTTCCCGAGCCTGTCTTGGCAAAGGGCGAGCCCGGGACAGGCGTTAATACGCCAGCACTAATCGTAAACATTGAGACATTGGTTTCATTTGAAACCGCCAGGAACTGTCCATTAGGAGAGATCACCATGCTGGCATTCGGTGAGCAGCAGTTCAAAGTCGTGCGAAGCGAACTCAGCGCTCCATTGGCCGCTATGGTGAAAGTCTGAATCTGGCCGTTGCTAGACGCCATCAGGAAATTGCCGTCCGGTGTTGCCGCCAGCGAAATACCCTGGCACGAATCCAGTGTGAGCGAGGTGGCAAAAGGCGACCCGGCAACGCGCGTGAGTACGCCGGTAGCCGGATTAATTTGGAACGAAGTAATGGTGCGGTCGCCCGTGTTGGCCACAAACAGCAGATTGTTGATCGGGCTGAGCGTGATCCGATTGAGCCCGTAACAGACTACGTTCGCACCCACTCCGCCGGTGGAAAATGGCGAGCCCGCCAGTTGCGTCAGGGCGCCTGTGGCAGAAACCGAATAACCGGAGACCGTGTTGGCGGCCGCCTGGTTATTCACATAAACGTAATTCCCCTGCGCCTGCGCGCTTAAAGGAGACAGGAACGCTATCGCCAGCAGCAAAATGGCACTGAGCCAGAGCATTCCGGCAGGTTTTGTTCCTCTATTTAGACGCATGGAATTTTGCGCGCGCATGGGTGTTGCCTCCAAAGGTTGTGCTTAGAACTGAATGAATGCCTGAACGGGATTGCCTTGTGCGTCGTTGTACGTGACGCTCATGGCCGGATTGCTGCCTTTTTGCCAGGACTCGTAAAGGTCCTGGGGAACATGAAATGAGCCATTGACATGGGTGCTGGTGCCAGCCGCAAGAGAGACACCCGCGAGTTGTCCGTAAACCACGCGGCCGGCTTTCGGCTCGTGCAGCGAGATGGTGGCGTTGCCGACGCTGGCGGAAGTGTTGTTGGCGACGGTCAGCATGATCGTGAACTGCACGTCTTTGCCTGCCGCTGCCGCGGCGCCCAGGGTATATGTGCCGGTAAAGTCGCCCGTTGCACCAAAAGCGGTCAAGATCAGGGAAAGCAATATAACAACAAGAATTCGCAGGGACGTACGTGCGGAAATCATGGGTTCCTCCTGCAGTTCCACCATCAGGCAACGAAGCCAGAAAAATGAAAGCCAAAGCAAAATGTGTCAGGGATGGAGCCCGGAAGGGGCGTGCCTCTTACCCAGTTAACTCGCAATACGATAGTCGTACTGCGATACTTAATAACGCCGGCATTAAGAGCGTCTTGGAGATCGATTAAATTTTCAAAAAGTTTGCTGATCGCCGCGTTACTCTGTTAGCCGCCTGCCGGTTTCCCGATGCGTCATGCGCATTGCCGCCATTGAACTGTCGCGACATTCCAGTGCCTCACGAAGAGACATATCGCCGCAAAATCAAGTACGACTCGTTTGAAAGAGGGATTGGAGACCGGAAGGGGAATACAGCGTTCTCTTGTCCCGTAAAAAAAGCAGACTGCAGTGTTGCTGGTTGAGCCCGGAAGAGCCCAGCCGAATATCTCGTGCTGCGAGACATAGCAAAAGTACGCCGGCAAGATTAGGCCGGCCTTAAGGGCATATTAAAAATTCAAGAGATTTGGTTGGGTCCCACGCAGAAATCAGAAAAAAGCAAAACGGGATTTTAGATTCAGCAGCTATAGATACCTTAGCGTGTTTTTCCCGGCGCTTCCGGGCACCAGTTTTCTTCTCCAGTTGGGGCGGGCCGTTTGGCGGCGCGGCGCTGGATATCCTGGAGGATGCATTCCAGCTCGATCAGCGTCTTGGGGTACGCTGGACGCTGTGTGTTGAGCAACGGATAGAAATTTTTGATGACCACGGTTTGCTGCGAGCCATTGCGGTGCAGTTCCATCTTCTTTTCCCAGTTGAAGTCGATGGTGCGGATCTGAGAAGGGATCTCCGCGGGTAAAGTGCGTACCCCCTCGCTATCAATCAGCGTGGTTAGCTGATGCAGCTTTTGCGGCGTGAGTCGGATCAAAAAGCTGCCGGTCTTGCGGTCATTCCCTTGTTCCCTATAACTGACGCGTCCATCGGGAAAGATTTTCAGGTCCTCCGTGTGAGATTGTGCCAGCCGTGGGCCCTTGATTTCATTGTGCGAGATCAGAATCGGCGCCGGAGCGTCTTTGGCGACGGCAATGAGCGACAACAAAAATACTGCTGTAAGAATCTGGAAGCGCATAAGCAGAAGTTTACCTCAGGCGATGAAAATAACATCAAGGACATCAGGCGCATTGCCTATCAACAAAAAAAGGCTGGCGATCTTCCGCCAGCCTTGAGGTTAAGGGTTGAAGTTACGGGACGATGTAAACGTGTCCTTGTCCGTGCAGCCCGGTGGAAGGCGGCACGAGCTGGCTCTTTTGCAGTGTCTGGTCAGGTACGATCAATCCCGGATCATCTGCAATCGCCAGGACAGCCCTGGAATCGGTCTGGCTGTTAAAGGCCAGCGCGGTTACGGGAGCGAGTGGAGTGTTCAGGCTCAACAGTGAATCAAGCGTGCCTTCAGCCACCCAGTCGATCATCGTGGTGCAGATGGATCCAAACTGAGCGACCTCGGGTGGTAGTGCCAGCCCGCCACTTACCGCACTTGCCGGCGGAAGTCCCAGGCTGCCCATGTAAAGGCCAGGAGCGGTTCCAGGATCTGCCGGTACGCTTGCCGAAAGCTTTACACCAAGCGGCGGCAGGCATTTTTCGCGGTCACCCACCGGACCTACAGCAAAGGCTGCGGGGTTAGTGAAGAGCTGCGGGCTAAGCAGTGATTGCGGATCAGGGCTTTGCAGCCGCGAGATCGGTTTATCGATTTCGCGCGCGCTGCCTCTCTGTAAATCAGGCGACGCCGCCTGAAGCAGGGTGACCTGGCTGCCTTTGATCAACTGGCCTCCAGCATTGGGTGGCGGTGCAAGCTCGGCTATATAGAGATCATTCCCCATAAAGGCCAGGCTGAGTGCGCCTACGCCGTGGCCGAGTCCGCCCACTGCGATTGGCGCTGTTGGGGCCGTTGCCGGCTGCTGGATTTTGTTGATGGAGCCCACATTGTAATAGCCAATGTAAACCGCTCCATCGTTGAACGGGCCGCTCGGGATGGCTACTGAACCAGCAGTGCCCTTGCCTGAATTCAGCAGTCCGGTTTGACTAACCGTTCCGCCAGTTCCATCAGGAGTGAACTTCATTCTGACAATGCCACGGCTATCGCCGGAAGCGTCGGGTACGTAAACGTTCTGGCGTCCCAAAGCATCAGGCTTGTCAGCCGCGGGCTGGCCTGGAATGAAGGTGCCGGGTTTGAAGCAATTGCTCATGGATGCCGCGCCGGTGATCGCGTTCTGATCGATGCGGCAGAAGCCATGATCTTCGTCAGAAACCCACCAGTTAGTCTGCAACCACACCAGACCTCTGGGGTGGGTTACACCGGACAGGAGCAGCACCGCGCGCCTGGCAGCATCATTACTGGGGGCGCCGACAGGCGGATTGTCATTGCCAATCTGGCTGTTAACGCATGGAGCTGGATTTGGCGGCGTAATAACGCAGGGCTCCTGGGTCAGGGTGGTGGAGGCTTGATACAGCCATGTTTTACCCGTCTTAGGCAGCGTGCCAGCTATTGCCGGAGGCGGAGCTTCAATGATCGGATCGGTCGCGACAGTCATGTCTTCAATGAATGCCGTGGTTCCATCAGCATTCAATTCTGCGAGCGCGGTTGGAGTTGCAGTCTGTAGAAAGTTAATGCCGAAAATCAGGGTGTATTCCTGAGGAATCGGGCTGACCGGGCAGGGCGGGGCGACCTTGAGGGTTGAGCAAACAGCACCGCTCTGGTTCCATACCTGCATGTTATCAGCGCTGAAAGTGTCATAACGCACCACGCGGTTGCCATTGCCCCAATAGAGCCAACGGCCGTTTGGATTGCCGGAGAAGAACTGGTCAGAGACCAGACCTTGTTGGGTTTGCAGTTTGCCGAACTCCAGCATTGCCTGGCAGCCGGGGAGAACGTAATTGCACAAATCGGCATTCTGGATACGGTTCAAAAAGCCGGCTTGTGACGCCCACAGATCGTGGCCTACCCACGCGATGCTCAGCAGGGTCTTGCCATTGTAAGAGGTTCCCACACGTTCAACCGAGTTTCCGGCCGGTGTGAAATTGGGCGTAAGCGGGTTTCTGATGCGCCAGATATCGCCACTGCCCTGGAAGCAGATGTAAAGCTTGCCATCGGGACCGAGGCGGGCATCGCGGACGAAGCGACCTGCGTTCACGGGTGAGCCATTAGTGAAAACGGAAGCGGTGCTGTCAAAGATCCTTACCTGCGACGCTGCGTTGATGATCGTTCTGCCCGGTTCCGTGGGAGACGCCATGAACTCAATGCGGGTAACTTCTTTAATTCCGCCAACGAAGACATAGCCGTTGGAAGCAACGCCCTGATTGTTGATGACACCGCGGGTCTCTACCTGATAGTCCACCGGTGCAAAAACTCCAGGCAGATAGCAGGTGCTGAGATTCAAGATTCCATTTGAAGGTGCGGTGTCTGGGCCCGTGTTATCGAGCCGGCAGAAGCCAGAGGCTCCATCAGATACCCACCAGTCGGTTAGAGGCGGTCCGCCAGGCACGGGGTTTGGCACTGTCGCTTTCACCATTCCAGCCGGACGAAACATGTTTTGATTTCCCACTTGCACGCCAGGCGCCGCGAAAGCGCTGGTCACAGACAGCAGAGTGACCAGGGCCAGCATCAGGCTGCATTTCCAGGAGCGAGTTAGCAAGGTTTTTTCTGTGTCCTTGCCTGAGGCCCGCAAAAGGTTCGAGTTCATTGTTGGTTCCTCTCTTCGATGATTGCTTCTTTTACTGTTCCCGCCTCTTCGAGCCCGATGCGGGGGAATTTCTTTCTGCTGTTGGGGCTGCCGGACCGAAGTCCGGCAGCCCCAGGTTTCTTACCGCAGGAACGTGATGCCTGATTGCGCGCTACCTCCGGCGTCCGAAGTGATGGTCACTAGGTTCGGCGGCGGTATGTTGCTGAAGCGGATCGAGAACACACCCTGAGCAAACGGGATGATCGGACCCATCACGCCTTGCCACTGGAGTCCGGTGGCGGGGTTGATGATGTCCAAAGTCGCGGTCAGCGTGACGCCTGGCGTAAAGTCGCTGCAGTTCACGATGAGACGGCCCTTGGTGCGGCGATAGACCACATTGCTGATCACGATCGTGTCAGTTACTGGCTGGACGATTACGGTCACGGTCGCTGTTCCCGAAAGACCGCTTACAGCGCTGGTCCCGGTCACAGTAAAGGTGAACGTCTGTGCAGGTGTGAGCTCCGGTACTGCCGGCGCTGTGAAGGTCACACTGGCGCCGGTTGTGGATGACAAGCCGGTAGCAGGGGACCAGGTGAAGTTGATCGCGCCATTGGCAGGATCAACACCAGTCGCGTTCAGAGTTACGAGTGCACCGCTGGCAACCGTGATAGTCGTACCGGTCACGGTCGGCGGCGGCGGCGGAACGCCATCAAGTACGGGAGCAGGATTTGGCCCGGTGGCCGAAGCGCTGATCGACGGCGGAGTATTCGGAGGCGCTATCACAACCGGCACAATCAGACTTGCCGGAGCCGATAACGGTACGCTGCTGCTTTGTCCACCCACAACCAGGGAGAACGTCAGGTTCTGCGGACCAGCAATGGTCGGAACCACGAATGTCGCGGTCGCGCCGGTGGGGTTATTGATGGTGACGATCGGGTCACCAGGATTGATGATCTGTGCCCATTGGAACGGACCGGTCGGCGGATTGCTCGAAGTCCCGTCAAGCGTGACCGTGACTCCGGCGAACGGCGGGTTCGGGTTGGAGGTGAATTTCGGCACTGCGAGCGAAGTGATTGCACCAGGCACGCAGGTCAGTGGGGGTAAGGTGTTGTCTGGGAACGGAACGAGTTGGCCCATCAACTGATTGGGGTAGAACGGCAACGGCTGCTGACCCAATTGGACCTGGGAGCTGTCGAAAACGTCACTCACCATCGGCAACTGGCCCATGCCGTTGTCGAGGTAGAAAATGTCCGCGAAGTTGAATTTCGGCTCACGGCTGCCAGGCACCAGGTTCTCAGGGAAAATGAACTCGCTGCTGGGCAACTGGTATTCCGAGAAAGTCATGCCATTCTTGCTCTTGCCGGGGAGGCTGCCGCTGATGCGTGCGCCTACGTTCTGCACTGCGGGCAGGAAATTGCCGCCCTGCGGGAAGCGCATGCGCCAACGACCCTTCACGCCGATGCCCGGAGGTCCCGGCTCAACCGGAAAGTTTGCCGTCCATGCCGGCTCGCGGAAGGTCAGATTGCCGTTGCAATCCTGGTCAACCGCGGATACATCAACCTGGCGTCCAACGTCAGTGGTGAAACCTTCCACCCTGGTGCGCACGCCCGCTTCCTGCGGGAAGAACGGATTTGGAACGCCGCCAGTACCCTGAATGACGACGTCAATGTGAATGTAAGCCGGATCTGTGCCGGGCCAGGTATAGGCGCCTACCGTCAGCGCTTCAATGTCGGTTGCCGTAATAAAAGCTCCGTTGGCGTCCATTTCCAGCGTGCCGATGATGTTGACGAAATCGCCCACTTCAAAAGGCATTTCAACGTAGGGGTCCTGCGGAATCGGATTTTCCGGAGTTGGTGGATCGCCCGCCTGGTTCATGGTGAATACCGGAATCAGCAACGTGCCGGTCGTGGGATCGCGCGGACGGTTCTTTTCCGGACACTGCGGGTCCTGGAGGCTCTCAGGATTTAGCAGGGTTACAGCTGGGCCGTTGTGACCATCGGATCCGTCTATATAAGGACTCACGGATGGTATGCACATGGGGTAGCCAGTCTCGGAACCCACCGTGGAGTTGTTCTGGTCGACGGCGAAGCGCGGATCAGCCGACTGTCCGGCGGTATATCTGCCCTTGGTGAGGACCGTGAGAGGCGTGGCCGGCGTGCCATCAGGATTTGGCACTGTGAACGTCAGCTTGGGATCGTTAATCTGGACCCTCATGCCGTTCACATACATCACGCCGTTGGCGTAATCGAACTTCTCAATGTAACCCTGCGTAAAGTTCGCTGGATCTTGAGAAAGGTACATAAGGCCAGCGATGTATTGGCCGTTGACGATGTTTCCCTGGATGCTGCTCTGATACGTTCCAGGAAACCGAACCGTGTCAGACATCGCCAATCCCGTTTGGGGAATCGGGTCAGACTGATGAGTGTTCGGGTTTAGTTCGAAGGCTTCTTCCCAGGTCAAGAGTGTGTTGGGAAAAATCACCACCGTACTCTGCGGAACACGGATGAGATTGTTGTTTACCTGAATCCAGCCGCCCGTGATCTTGCACTGCGCCGGCAATGGGGGGTTGGCCGGCGTTGGGCTCGGATTGTCATCCTTGTTGCACAGCCCCGGTGTTGCATCCAGTGAAGCGTACTGGATGAACCCGGTGATTTGGAACCCGGTCGGTTCATTGTTTTCTCTGACCGGCTGCACTGGCGTCGGCGCCGGAATCGCGGCCGGTGTCGGCCACGGAATTGGATTAAGGCTCTGGGCCGATGCATTCGTGCCCAGCCCTATTACCAGCAGCAGCAGTACAACTCCCGCTACTTTGAATCGTTTGATTAGTTGCTCAAATCCCCGCATTTTGAAGCTCCTTCCGTCGTTGTACTGCAATTTGCTGCTCTGCCTTGCTGATGAGTTATCTAGACCGTGCTGCCCTGACCAGGCCACAGGCTTGATCGAGCGTGCCGCTGTTCCGAACCTAATTGGAGCCGGCATTTTGCCCTCCCAACAGGTTCTCCAGGAATGTGGGAAGAGGCTTGCCGCCCTGGGCTCCCACTGCCGGAATTTCCATGAGTTGATCGGTCGCACGGTCCGGATGTTTCGGGTCTGGAGTAACCGGATACCCGTTCCCGCTGTGCGGATGACCGTTCGGTGCGAACAATTGCGGATGGTCGAATGGAGCTGCCTGCGCAACTGTTCGCGGATCCGTCAGACCATTGCGCAGGAAGTCAACCAGGTCGATTTTTTCCTGCGGCGTGAGGCCCAGCATCTCTACGTCCGGGTCCATGAACTTGACTTCTTCAACTGTGTTGAAGTCGCCACCGCGGTTATAGAACTCCACCACCTGCTCCAGTGTCAGCTGGCTGCCGTTGTGGAAGTAAGGAGCGGTCAGCGCGACGTTACGTAGCTGAGGCGCTTTGAAGAACCCGCCGCGGGCGATGTCGTCAGTGCAGTTCATCGGTGAGGCTGCGATTCCATCGCCGCGACGTCCGGGGACAAGCACCATCTCATAGCCACCCTCGCAAGCGTGCTGGCGCATAATTTCTGCCTGCGAAAGAGGAAGGTTCGCTACCGGATCATTCCCCGCCAGGCCTGCATCTTCTGCGGCTGGCCGCACACCGATGTGGTAGTAGCCCGTGTCATAAACGCGAGCGCTGTCGTCTTCCATGATCATCCGTTCCACCGGGAAGCCGGTAACGGTGCCAACGGAAGCGTTGGAAAGCTCTGGGCCGCCGTGGCATACCACGCAGCCTGCCTTGGTCTGGAAGAGATTCAGTCCGCGAAGCTGTCCCGTGGTCATGGGAACGGCTCCAACAGAGTAGCCAATGTGTACAGGGACGAGCGAAACCGGCGGATCTCCAAAGAAAACCGTCAAAGTGCCGCTGGCATAATCGATGCTGCCGCCGTTGACTCCGACGCCGCGGATGGAGCCCTGGCCGTCGTCAAACGCGTACATGTCCTGGTCGCTGGCATCAAGAGTCGGATTCAACCCGATGATCGAAACTGTGTACGGAGTCACGCCGGGCTTCAACTGAATCGTGTATTGGTTCTTCAGGTTGTCGCCAATCAGCGTGTAGCTCTGCTGCTGTTCCATGTATTTGTCGAAAGGCGTTTGGTCGGCTATCAGAGTGCTCTCGTACATCTGGATCGCCACGCCCCAGAACAGGGAGAAGTTGTATTCCATCTGGCTGTAGTCGTTGGTACCTGTAGGGCAGGTTTCGAAGTTTACAGGATCCACCGTCACTGACGTGCTGCCATCGGCGCCTTCGCAGATGTGCCGTGAGAACTGCCACCACTCCGGCTGGAATGCTTTTTGTACCAACGCCGCATAACTGGTCTTCAACCCTTTGTCGGGCGATTTCGAAAAGACGCCCAACACGCTGTCGGTCGGGTCTACCAGCTGATTCGACAACGGTACGCGCGCCAGCAATTTCTTGCCGACCTGGTGGAAGTTGCGGTTGTCAGCGGACATCTCTGTGCTGCTCAGAATCGGACCAAGCGATTGCGAACAGAGTGCAGAATTCACCATGTTCACCTGGGTCGGTCCCAGCTTGCCGTCGACGGCATCCACCACCAGAAGGTGGTTCTGCTTGTCGCGGGTGCCAAATGGATTTGCACCGTTGCAAACGTTTTGTGCCCGACCATCCCAGAAGTTGCGGAAATTAAAGACCGCGTCAACTGCGCTGGGTGTGTTGCGGCCCGTAGTTCTGCGAGTGTTGATCCGCTTTGTCGGGTCCGCCGGGTTCGGATAAGAGAAGACCGGGTCGGCTACCGCAGTTGTCAACTCAACGCTGTTTGTGTTACGTGACGGCCCCGCCAATGGCATTCCTTTGCCACTCTTCGACTGTGCCGAGCCATTGCCCTGATTACCGGAGCTATTTGGAGGGCTCTGTTTTGACGTGGGCAGGTGTGGAGTATCAATCCCGTAGGTGAATCCTTCGTTCTCTCCTGGATCAGCGACTTCGTGGTCTTGGATACTGCCACGATCGCGATTAGCCTCGACTATAGAGGGATCCCTCTGAACGTCTACCGTGATCCTGTCATTGGTCAGGCCGAATTGACCCTGAGAGCCGGAGACATCATTGACGTCAGAAGTTACGCTGAAGCGGTCGTTGATGTCGGCCAGTTTACGAAACGGGAAATCTCCGTCATGGTAGCCGCCGAAACCCGCGCCTGAGGTACCTGCACTGTAGTGGTAGTTCGGTCCGAGTGAGCCATTTGCAGGAACGCCCAACTGGAAGGTGTTATCACCACCCGCCTGGCCAGGATTTACCTCGTTGTTTGCGCGGCTGTCTGCTCCCGCATTGAAGTGGCAGCTGGCGCAAGCCTGAATATCGTCACTGCCGGCCTGCATGTCCCAGAACAAGGCTTTTCCCAGCTCAATCGCCGCTGTCTTGTCGGCAATGATTCCTTCCATGCCGAATACTGGGGGAATTGGAACGCTTGAAAGGGCGGCGAGAGGCCGCAATGGAACTCTTACGGAGCCACCACCGCTCGGATTGGAGTCAGTAGCCTGAGCTCGAATGTGGCCGTAGTACCCGACTGCAAAAACGAGTGCAATTACACATACGAAAATGCGCAGGAACCAGAGAGTCCCGGAAGACGGTTTCATCGTTTTTCTCCTAAATCGCTACTGCCGCCGGATCAAACGAGTCCTGTCCGGAGTGCATTGCAATGCACATTCTGGGGGGTGGGGATTAAGGTTTCATTGGGGGTGTATTAAAACTTTTAATAAGTTTGGAGTGGTTTTATAGGTACCTTTAATCTGTCTAAGCCAAAGTATATAAACGATTTATAAAAACTATCAGGCCTCGTCAGAAGGTCGGGGGTGGAGTCAAGAATGGGGCGAAAATTAATCGATGGGTCATGTACCAATCTAATATCGCCTTATGAACCTAATCGTATTCTTATGGTGGTCAGACGTACAAAGATCGTGGAGGCTTCAAAGTTGAACGATTCATGGCCATGTTTTAAGAAATCTCTCACGATAAAGCTACGCCAACTGAAAGCCAGCCGTCTAAGACGAATTCAGGAAGAGCGTGGCTCAGAAAACTCCATCGCGTTGCTGACACCATATATAAGGTCACGCGAGAGAACCCTCCGCATGGAGGAAGGCGATGGGAGAAACGAACAATGAATCAACAAATCAAAATAACAAGCAGGGTCCCTTCAATCGCGGGCGGGCCGCTCAACCACCTTGGGTGGGACAAGGTCCTACGTCAGCGAATCTTCAAACCTATCAGTTCGGCGAAGATCATGGCTTGAGCCGGATCGACAATGGCTCCCTTGAGGTCTGCGGCAGTTGCCACAAGGCCTTCCACGCTGGAACCGCGAAAGTCGGCCCCTTCCAGTTTGGTTGTGGTCATATCCACATTTGTGAATTCACAACGCTTCAACAGTGCGCCGCGCAGGTCAGACCCGTGAAAATCGGCTTCTCGGAAGTTGCAGGTATTAAATTCGCTTGTCTTGAAGGTGCCAAACCGAAATTGAGAGTAGCCAGCGTCTCCTTCGCAAACCAAAAAGTCCTGGCATTCCGCTTCGATTGCGCGAAGGCCGGTCAGGCGGCAGTTCACAAATTCCACCCGCACCGCTTTTAGCCCGGTTACTTCAGCATTAGCGAAATCACATTCCACTAGGCGAACGTCTTTCAACCTCAGCCCATTCACCTTACTTCGGGCAAAGCTCACCCGCTTCAAGATGCAGCCTTCAATGACAACCGATCTGAACGAACAATCGATAAGAGCAAGGTCTTGGAGAGTGCAATTTCGAATCACAACTTCGGGTCCGCTGAAAGCGTTGCCTGCTGTCGTCAAATGTGGAATTTCAGCAGGAATGTCTGGCGCCGCCCTGCCTGCAGCCGGCTTGGCGGGTTTTGTTCCTGTTTGCTTTCATTGATCTCACTTGTTCCCACAAAAAAAGGGGCTGTTAAAAACAGCCCCTTCACTCTTAAGTCGGGAAAAGTAGCCCAGTATCTGCAAGAGAAAATGATAGATCTTATCTTGCGCCCTGGCCCTTTTTTAACAAACTGTGGGATATCTCCAGCGTCGGACGTCCGATGCTGTGGTAGGAAAGACCGGCCTCTGCCATTTCAGCCTGTGAGAACACATTGCGTCCATCCAGCACAATGGGAGAACGCAGGAGGCGCTTGATGCGGACCAGATCCAGATTTCCAAATTCCTTCCATTCCGTAAGGATCAACAGGGCATCCGCACCTTCCGCAGCGGTGTAAGGATCGGCCGCATAGCTGATTCTGCCGTCCAGAATTTGCCGTGCGCGATCCATTGCCGCCGGATCAAAAGCTGTTATCTGGCACTTTTCTTCCAGCAACTGTTCAATCACCTTGATGGCTGGCGATTCGCGCACATCATCGGTGCCGTCTTTGAAGGCCAGGCCGAGCACGGCCAGTCTCTTGCCCTTGATCGTGCGCAGTGCGCCGCGAACCTTGCGGATAAACCTGACGCGCTGCTCTTCGTTGATTCTCTTGATCTCGTCCAGCAGGGGAAATTCGAATCCGAATTCGCGTGTGACGGCGCGGAAAGCCGCTACGTCCTTGGGAAAGCACGATCCGCCGTAACCGATGCCTGCGCGCAGAAACTCAGGACCGATGCGGCTGTCACTCCCAATGCCTTTGCAGACCTCTTCAATGTTTGCGCCCACGGACTCACAGAAACTCGCCACTGCATTGATAAAGGATATCTTCAATGCCAGAAAAGCATTCGACGCATGCTTGATAAGTTCTGCGCTCCGCGGCGAGGTCTCAATGTACATCGGCACAAGCCGCGCCGGTTCCGGCCTGGGAACAGCGCTGGTGAGCTGCGCATAAGAGCCATCAATCAACGGAGCATAAATTTCACGCATGATCCCCGCCGCCCGTTCGCTGCTTGCTCCCACCACAATTCTGTCGGGATAGAGAAAGTCCGTCACCGCGGTCCCTTCACGCAGAAATTCAGGATTTGAAACAACGTCGAATTCGGCTTGCGCGCGGCCTTCGGGCGCCAGGGCATTCTGGACCCATTCACTTGTATAGACCGGGACTGTACTCTTCTCCACGATGACCTTGTAGCCATTCATCGCGCCGGCCAGTGATCGCGCTACCGCTTCCACGTAAGAAAGGTCAACCGAGCCGTCATCGGCGGAAGGTGTGCCCACGGCAATAAAAATGACAAGCGAATTCCGCGCAGCTTCCTGGACAGAAGTGGAAAATGAAAGTCGGGTGCCGCGATGCCGGCTTAGCAGTTCCTGCAGGCAGTCTTCATGGATCAGCGTTTCGCCCGCATTTAACGCTGCGATTTTAGCTGAATCATTATCAACGCAAACTACGTTGTGACCCAACTCCGCTAAACATGTTGCTGCAACCAGACCCACGTAGCCCGAACCGATTACAGAGATTTGCATGTCTCTTGCTTTTCTCCAAGCAAAACAAATCCCGCATACCAGTTACTTGGGATTATTCTTGTGTCAGTATCTATTTTAAAGGTGTGGTCGTCAAATCAGAATTGCAGACGGCAGCTATTCCTGCCTTGTTCAAGGTTAAGGTTGATTCAGGATTGTTCTTAGGGAAACTAATCGTTAGGAAATCAATCTTTACTTCACTCCAAATTCGAAGCCATGGACTCATCAAACTGACTCAGCCAGCCTTGCCGGAGCTAAATGCGTACTCGGAGAGTGTGGCCTTTCAACACATTTATGTGGACCACTGCTTCAGGCGGATACACCAGAAAATGGAACCAAACCTGGTGCAGTGGCCCTCTCCCACCCATGGAGATGCCGCCTCAAGAGGTTTATAATCTGGGTTCGTAACCTCTTTGCTCTTAGCCAATGTCTTGCCGGCGATTTAAGGTAAGCTGAATGGTTACGCAAGTGCATATTGTTAACGTATCAGTGGCTGCAGCGAGGAGAGACGCTGCTTTGTTGGCAGAGAGAAACAGAGATTCTCGCCAGGACCACGGCAACAGTTTCGCGATCTTCTGCAACTTTATATGGTGGAAGATGTTTAAGATGTTTTAGAAGGGGATTGGACGTCAATTGGAAGTGCAAAAATCTGGTCCGCTAAAAATTTTGGGCACTTGTATCGCTAGGCCCGCTATGAACCATTCAGGGGAGGCTGGCGGATGCCGCTGAGCGAGGCCGAAAGAGAAATTCTGAGGAGTGAAGCCAATGGGAGCCAACTGCCCAAACCCAGCCCGCGATGGCTGGGCTGGACGGATGCGCTTTACCATCTCTGGTTGCAGCGCCGCCAAATCGTGCGCTGGGTGGCTCTGGCTTTCGTTTTGTCTCTGGTAGCGGCCTGGCGTCTTCCCAAGTATGAAAGCACGGCACAGATTATGCCGCCGGATAGCGGCGGTTCTGGTCTGGCATCTCTCCTTCCTGCTCTTTCCAAATCGCCGGGGCTCATCGGTATGGCAGGCGATATGATGGGCATGAAAAGCACCAGCGCCGTTTTTGCCAAAGTGCTGGAGAGCCGGACGGTCCAGGACCATCTGATTGAACGTTTCGACCTCCGCAAGAAGTATGGTTTGTCCTACTGGGAAGATGCGCGAAAGAAACTCACGACCCGTACTGTGATCGCTGAAGACAAGAAGAGCGGCGTAATCGCCATCTCGGTGCGGGATAGTGACGGAACTCTCGCCACGGAACTTGCGAATGCTTACGTGGACGAACTCGGTTCCGTCATGAGCAAGGTTTCCACCTCCGCGGCCCGCAGAGAACGTATTTTTATCGAACAGCGACTGGCCGATGAAAACAATACCTTGCAGGACGCCGAGCGGCAATTCAGCCAGTTTGCCAGCACCAACATGGCGTTGGATGTGCCGGAGCAAACCAAGGTCACGGTGGAAGCCGCGGCCAGGTTGCAAGGTGAGTTGATTGCCACCCGCGCGCAACTCGAAGGGCTTAAGCAGACTTACACGCAAGAAAACATTCGTGTGAAAAGCGTGCAGGCCCATGTGAATGAACTGGAACGTGAATTGGCGAAAATGAATTCTGGCCGTGTGGCCACTGTCCAGGATCCAACCAGTCCCTACCCTTCGGTCAAAAACCTGCCATTGCTCGGGGTGAAGTGGGCTGATCTCTATCGCAATTCCAAGATTCGGGAGACGGTAGTCGAATTGCTCACACAGCAATATGAGATGGCAAGAATCCAGGAAGCCAAAGAGATACCGGCGGTCAAAGTACTGGATCCCGCCTCAACCCCGGAGAGGAAAAATCCTTCGTGGCTGCTCATCATTATTGCCGGTACGTTCCTGGGCGCGTTGCTGGCTTCCATGGGCTATTTCCTCAAGAACTGGTGGGACCACTGGGACCAGGATGATCCCAGACGGATGTTGATTTCCCAGGTTCTTCGCGGTGGCCGTAGAAATGCAGGTTCCCTGAGCGGCATCCTGCAGCGGCGTGCAGGAAAGCCAGACGAGATTTCGCAGGCATGAGCACAGACACAGTCAGGAGGCTAGGGTGTCTACACAAGAGGTAGTGAAAGAGCAAGGCAATCTCTTGGAAGTGTCCCACTTCGCAGGGACCCAGATTCATCGTGCCCTGGCACATGAAAAAGGGACCGGCTTGGGTGTGGCTGTCGCCATGTTAGAGGCCCTGATCGTGATTATTTCCGGTTACGCGGCCTATTCAGGGCGTGACTTCCTGGGGGAATTGTTTGGGGTTTCGCCGGTTGACGTTACAAGTTCACCTTTGCGTTTGTTCGTATTCCTCCTGACCTATGCCTGCCTGACGGTTATCTGCAATGCCGCCCAGAATCTTTATTCCGATGCTGCCATTCGATCCGCACGAGTCGCCCGGGTCAGGATCTTAAAGGGTTTCATGGTTTCGTCCATGATCTCCATCATGATTGTTTTTATCGCCGGCGAGAAAGCCGTTCCGCGATTGATCGTCGCCAGCACGCCGCTCTTCAGCCTGGCGGGTGTCCTATGTCTGCGTTACGTCATGGAGCGGTATAACCTGAAGAGAATTGAGCGCGGCATCGGCAATCAGCATGTTCTCATTGTGGGCAGCGGCGATGTGGGACAGGCATTCCGATCCTACCTGCAGAGTCACACTCAGTTGGGAAAAACGTTTTGTGGATTTGTAGACTGGGAGCCCGGCACCAGGCCCTTCTGCCTGGGAACACCGGACGATCTGCCCCGCATCCTGACAGAAAATTTCATTGACGAGATTTATTTCACGCCGTCCATCAGCCGTGACCTGGTGGTTCGCATTGTTCTGGAAGCACGGCGCCAGCGTATTGGCGTGAAAGTGGTGCCTGACCTTTATGGAGGCCTCGCGATCGGCGCTGGAATGAATTACATCGGCTCCGTTCCAGTCTTGGAACTCAATCGCCAGCCGATTCCCGCTCTTGGTCTTTTTGTGAAGCGTCTCATGGACCTCTTCATCAGCATTGTTACGCTTGTCGCTACCGCTCCGCTGCTGCTGTTGACTGCCATTGCCGTCAAGATGGATTCTCCGGGACCAATCCTTTACAAAGCATGGCGCGTTGGGCGCAAGGGACGCAAGTTCCGCTGCTATAAATTCCGCACCATGTGTGCCGACGCTGACGCCCGCAAGAATGGCTTGATGCATATGAATGAGCGCAATGGCGCGACGTTCAAGATCGTTGACGATCCACGTATCACCCGTCTCGGGCGCTTCCTGCGCAAATACAGCATTGACGAACTGCCACAGCTCTTCAACGTCTTCAAGGGCGACATGAGCGTCGTGGGGCCCCGGCCTCATCCAGAAGATGACTTCAAGCGATATGATCTGGAGCACTTTCGTCGGCTCGACGTCACCCCCGGTCTCACCGGCCTTTGGCAGGTGACCGCCCGCCATGACCCCTCCTTCGAAAAGAATGTCCTGCTTGACCTGGAGTACATCGAAAACTGGAATGTGTTTTTGGACTTGAGAATCCTTTGCAAGACCATTCCTGTCGTCTTTCGTGGGTCTGGCCACTGATCTCCGCACTGCCTAGTTTGGCCGCGATCCGGGAATTGTGCCCCGCGTTTCACGCGCTTAGCGCTCAGGGAATTACTAGCAGAAGACACTTACAATAGAATTGCTCAAGCAACGCGACAGGAAGAAAGCAGCCTGCGGGTGAGAGTCGCGTCTTGTAGGAAAGATCTTGAAGATGGAGAAGCAGCATGGCGCTTAAGCGGGCATTAATTACCGGCGTGACCGGCCAGGACGGCTCTTATCTCGCAGCTCTGCTTCTTCAGAAAGGCTATGAAGTCCATGGAATCAGGCGTCGCACCTCATCATTCAGCACCGGGAGAATCGACCATCTGATCCAGGACCCGCATACCGAAGGCTGCCGATTTTTTCTTCACTATGGTGACCTGACCGACTACAGCAGTCTGAATCGCACTATACAAGTGGTCGAGCCCGACGAAATTTATAATCTGGCCGCCCAAAGTCACGTAGCTGTTTCGTTTGAACAGCCTGAGTACACCGTAGAATCCGATGCGCTGGGCCCGCTGCGTATGCTGGAAGCCATCCGCACCCTGGGTCTCCAGAACAAGGCGCGCTTTTATCAGGCTTCGACGTCAGAGATGTTTGGCAAGGCGCAGGAAGTCCCACAAACCGAGACCACGGCCTTCTATCCGCGCTCCCCGTATGGCGTTGCAAAACTCTATGCTCATTGGATCACCGCGAGCTATCGTGAAACGTACGGCATTTACGCTTGCAGTGGCATCCTCTTTAACCATGAGTCTCCGGTGCGAGGCGAAACATTTGTTACGCGCAAGATCGTCCGCGCTCTTACGCGTATACACCTGGGTTCACAGGATTGCCTCTATCTTGGCAACCTCGATGCCAGGCGTGATTGGGGGCATGCGCGCGATTACGTGGAAGCGATGTGGCTGATGCTGCAACAGGACCAGCCCGAGGATTTCGTAATCGCCACCGGCATCCAGCATTCCGTTCGCGATTTTGTCTGTGCGGTCGCGTACAAGCTGGGGATGGCCCTACGCTGGGAAGGAACCGGTCAGAACGAAGCGGCGTTTGAAACAAAGACGGGCGCTCGCATCGTTGCCATTGACCCCCAATACTTGCGGCCAGCCGAGGTCGATAATCTTTTAGGAAATGCCGCGAAGGCAAAAGAAAAGCTCGGGTGGATACCACGCACTACTTTCGATGAACTTGTGACTGAGATGGTGCGAGAGGAATTGAAGCTCGCAAAGATGGAAACTTCCGGAAAGAGGCAACAGCTCGCCCACTTGGTTCTTTAACACTAACCCAGGCAAATGATGAAAACCCCCACTCCAGATGTGTCTGTCCCGTCTCCTAACCTGGAAACTGAAGAGGTCGCAGCTTCCAACGTTGCGCTGGTGAGCGGGCGCTCGCTTGCTGGTAATACTCTGTGGAACCTCTTTGGAAATTGCTTTCCCGTGGCAGTGGCCGTGGTCTGTTTGCCCGTGCTCAAGCGCGGGTTGGGGACCGAGCGGCTCGGAATCATCAGCCTGGCTTGGGTGGTGATCGGATATTTCAGCCTGTTTGATCTTGGGCTTTCGCGGGCACTGACCAAGCTCGTGGCGGAGAGAATCGGGCAACGACGTCAGCCAGAAATCCCATCACTGATCTGGACGTCTCTTTTCCTTATGACCGGCCTGGGGATGGTCGGGGCCATATTAACCTTCCTTCTTGCGCCCTGGCTGGTCGAACGCCTGTTAAAAGTCCCAGCATCTCTTGCCCATGAGGCATTGGGTTCGTTCTACTGGCTGGGGGCCGCCGTGCCTATCGTGGTGGTCACAGCCGGGTTGCGCGGAGTTCTGGAAGCCCTGCAGCAGTTCCGGCTGGCTACAGCCATCCGCGTTCCCATGGGAATCTTTACTTATCTTGGGCCCGCTGCTCTTTTGCCATTTACCCACAGCCTGGTCCCGATCATTGCTGTGCTCGTGCTGGGAAGGTTTATTGCCTGTGGAGCTCACTTCTGGGCTTGTTTTCACGTAATGCCCAGTTTGCGCCGGGACTTCGGGTTTCACGGCCCCTCCGCCAGGCCTTTGTTGCGCTTCGGTAGCTGGCTGACGGTGAGCAACGTCTTGGGCCCGCTGATGATCACCTTTGACCGCTTTCTGATTGGGAGCGTTATTTCCATTGCCGCAGTGGCTTATTACTCCATTCCATACGAAGTGGTCACCAAGCTGTGGCTGATTTCGACGGCCCTCATGGGCGTGCTGTTTCCGGCATTTTCCGCAGCAAACTCCATGGATCGCACCCGTCTGGCATTTTTGTACGAAGGCGCCGTCAAATACATTTTTATTGTCCTGCTTCCGCTCACGGTGGTTCTCGTGGTTTTTGCGCCTGAAGGCCTGGCCCTCTGGTTGGGCAATGATTTTGCCCATAATAGTGCGCCGGTGGCACGGTTCCTGGCAGTCGCGGTTCTCGTGAACAGCATGGCGCATGTGCCATTTACGCATTTGCAAAGCGTCGGGCGCCCGGATATTACAACGAAACTCCAGCTCGTCGAGTTACCGCTTTACCTGGTAACGCTGTTCTTTCTGGCCAAAACCAGGGGCATCACAGGAGTAGCCATCGCCTGGTTCCTGCGGATATTGCTCGATTCCTTTCTCCTGTTCTGGTTTTCCCTTCGCTTATTGCCGGAGTGTCGCTTCATCGTTCGGCGGTTGCCGCTCTTGATCATCGGGGCGTTCACCTTGAATCTGGTTGCGGCATTGATTGCGGGCCTTGCGACCAAAATTGTTATGGTTTGCGGAGTGTTTCTTCTCGCAGTGCCGGCTTTGTGGTTCTGGATTCTTACCCCTGCCGAAAAAGCGCCTTTTATTTATCTGCTCCAGCGCTGGAGCGTTAATTTGCGTGGCTCTTCAGACTAAATCGTTTAACGCGAATCGGATATAATTCGGCCTCACACCAGTCATAAAACTTACTCATGGGTTTTAACTTTATCCATTCTTTGGCAAAGCGTTATTACCATCTCTGGTACTACAACACCAGCGTCTGGCAACAAACTACATGGATGGGCGTGCAGACTTACAAATCTCCCATGGATATGTGGAATTACCAGGAGATCCTGGTTTCGCTGCAGCCGTCAGTAGTCATTGAATTTGGCACATGGCATGGCGGTTCCGCCCTGTTTTTCTCTTCTGTGATGCGGCAGATCGGCCGGCCCTACGTTGTCGTTTCCGTGGACGTTACTGCGTCCCGGATTTCCGAGAAAACAAAGTCCGATCCGAACATCCGCTTGTTGACCATGTCCTCTGCCTCCCCAGAGGCGCGAGAGTCGATCCAAACCTTGAGACATGATTATCCAGGTCCGGCGTTCGCGATTCTTGATAGTGACCACTCAATGCAACACGTGCTCGCGGAGATGATAATCATGCGCGACATCCTGGCTGCGGGAGACTATCTGGTCGTGGAAGACTCGAACATCAACGGCCACCCTGTCCAAAAGTCTTCTGGTCCCGGACCCTACGAAGCGATTGAGGAATACTTTCGCCGATTCCCGAAGGACTATCAGCATGATTTTGCGCGGGAGCAGAAATTCGGGTTTTCATTTGCGCCGCAGGGTTTTCTTCGCAGGCTTTAAAAAATGCTTCACTCGACCATGCTGGCTGGTCCAACGGCAATCTCGGCAGAAACTGCCGTGGTTGTTGCCTCCGAGCTTCTTTGCTAGCATTTCGATAGTTGCTGAAGGCACATGACATTATTGTGAGCGATTTATTGAAATCGGCGAAGGGCTTTGTAATCGATACACCGCTTGAGCCGGTTGCCCGGAAAATCCATGCCGCCGTCAAAGGGTTTCTTTTCAAGGCAAAGTGCTATCCGATGGTGCGGGCCCGCTTGACGGGAAAATGCGGGGTGGAAATTGGAGGCCCCAGTTACGTATTTGATACCAACCTCCCCATCTACCGTCACATTCAATCCCTGGATAATTGTGTTTTTGCCGAAGTAACGCATTGGGAGGGGCAGCGAGCTTCAGGAGCGACGTTTCATTTTGACAAGGGGAAGAGAACCGGCAATAACTTTATTACTGAGGGTTCCACGCTTGAAGGTATCGGTGACGCCAAATACGACTTTGTTCTCTCCTCGCACAACCTGGAGCACATCGCCAACCCGATCAAGGCCTTGCAAAACTGGAAGAGAGTTCTGGAGCCACGGGGATTCCTTCTGCTGGTCCTGCCTGACAAGCACCGCACTTTTGACTATCGCCGGCCCGTGACCACGCTCGATCATCTCTGTGAAGACTACGCCCGCAATATAGGCGAGGAAGACATGACTCACGTGGAAGAGTTTGTGACCTTGTGGGATTACAAGAAATTCCCGATCGCCAATTCGATTGCCGAGCACAGAGAGCGTTACCGGGACAACTACCATCAGCGCCTGATGCATCATCACGTTTTTGATCTGCAGAGCGCGATTCGACTGATTGATTTTGCTGGATTTGAACTGTTATCGAAGGAGAGATGCCGTCCCAATCATCTCATCTTGTTTGCGCAGAAACGATAGGTGTCAGCCAGTCAGGGAGCCTGTGAATTCCGTTCTGGAATGCATCAGTCTCTAGACTCGACCGGAAGTTCCTTTGGTGTACATGCCGCTCCGGGCACGAATCGCGTCCCAAACACCCCTGGCAATAAAGCCCAGTTTTCGCTTCCGGTCTTCTTCGAAGAGCACCAGTTTTACCACTTCCTTGAACCAGGACCAGGCATCATGGCAAATCCAGGGAAAATCAGAAAGCAGGTAACGCGGGTACATACGAACCCGGTTCCGAGAAGCATAGTAGCGCCTTAGTGCGCTGTGGCTGAAGACCGTGGTGGTTTTTCCGAAAATCGTGTGCCGGGAAGGATCTCCGAGCTGATGAGCGAGAATAGCATTGGTGGCCTCAATGACTTTGTACCCGGATTTCCGCAAGCGCAGGCAGAATTCGATGTCCACATAATCGATAAAGAATGAATCGTCGAACAGACCGGCTATGCGCAAGACCTTTGTGCTCAGAAAGATTCCTGATTGCATGACGACGGGTATTTCACGGAACAAAGGTGTGAATTTTCCATGGAGTTGTCTTTCAGCCAGTTCATCGGGAAATAAAACGTGATGTGGTCCGATGATCCCCACCTGGTCTTGATATGGACACGAAAAATAGGCGTTGAGCATGGCGTCGCGGAAGCCGGGCACAACCCGGCTGTCCTGATCGAATGTGGCGATCCATGTGTAATCGCCACTGGCGAGTGCGCTACGAATGCCTAGGTTCAGCCCGGTCGCCAGCCCCAGATTTTCTTTGTTCCAGATAACCTCAAACTGACAGGCGGAAGAGATGGCTGCAATCTGCGCGCGGAGGGGTAGCTCTGAACCATTATCTACGACAATGAGCCTGTCCACTTGAGGAAGCAGGGCGCGGATGTTCTGCTCCAGGGACGAGTCAGGATTGTAAGTCACCATCACCGCGCAGACCTTCACCTCCGCAAGCGGTACCGGCTCCTTACGGGGCTCTGTTTGCATGGGATTCTGGCAGTGGTTCCGCCACAAAAATCATTTGGATTGCAAGGGAATTAGGCAGCCAGCTGGCAAGCTTTTGCCAGAGTGGGAGCAATCGGCTCTTGACCATTCCTCCATATACCGGCTGAAAGCGAACTATCTTATATCCGGCGTCCTCAATCATCTTCCTGGCGGTTGCGACCGTAAAAAAACGCAGATGCGTAAAATCCATTATGCCAAGCGGCTCATATTCAAAGTGGCCGCGGAGCAGCTTCAAACGCATGCTCCAATGCGCGATGTTGGGAAGACAGATAAGGACGCGGCCGCCGGGAGCCAGGATCTGCATGGCTTCACGAAGAGCGGTCTGCGGATGGACCAGGTGTTCCAGAACGTCGCCAAAGGTGATCAGATCAAATTGCTCCCCTACATTTTTCGTCCAGTTACTCTCATTCAGATCCAGGGACAACACGCGGGCGCAAAACTGCCGTGCTTGTTCCGCGGCCTCACTGTCAATGTCGAGACCAACCACGCGGGAGCCGCCCGCACTGATCAGCTTGGAAAGAAAGCCGTTCGAGCATCCACATTCCAGAACACGCGGGTATTTCTTAGCCTCATCTACAAATAGCTTGTTACGTATGAAGCTCTCCGGAGCTGGTGTGACGTCATAGCGGCTGCTCTTCAGGGTGGCTTGATGCATCAGGGTTTCTTCGGGGGAACGGAGACAATTGTAACATCGCGCTTTTCCTTCCGGCCTTCAGGTTCTCACATTACAATTGGGAGGCCGTCGGGTCATTCGCGGCGGGCGAACCCATCCACATGGCATTGAGTGAACCTCGCGTCAGCATCGTGATCCTGAATTGGAACAGCTATGAAATCACTTTGGATTGCCTGCGGTCGCTCCGAAAAATGGACTATCGCAATTTTGAAGTGGTCCTGGTGGATAACGGCTCTGTCGATGGCTCGGCTGAAAAGCTCCTGGAAAACGCGCCCGAAATCCGGCTGATCCGGAACGAAACCAATCAGGGCTTCGCGGGAGGCTGCAATGTGGGAATGCGTGACGCGCTCCGCCGCGGAACTGACTATGTGCTCTTGCTCAACAATGACACGCTCGTCGCCCCAGATTTTCTCAGCCAGTTGGTCCGGGTTGCGGAATCAGATGAAAAGATCGGGGCCGTGAGTCCGAAGATATTGTTCTTTGATCATCCTGACCGGCTGAATTACGCAGGAGGCGAGCACAGACTCTGGAGACTGTTTCCCAAAATGATCGGTCTACGCCACCTGAATGACGGGAGATACGACAAGATTCGCGAAGTCTCATTTCTCACCGGCTGCGCATTCCTGATCAAGGCCGACGTGGTCCGCCGGATCGGGGTGCTGGAAGAGGTCTATTTTCACTTTTACGAAGATATTGAATGGTCACTGCGCGCGCTGAAAGCCGGATACAAAGAGATGTATGTTCCTGCGGCCGTGATCTGGCACAAGGAGCACTACGTTACCAATAAAAACCAGGGGAATGGCTTCATCGAGTTCTACCTGGCGCGCGCCAATATGATCTTTGCGCGTAAGCACGTCCCTCTTAGGCTATGGCCCTTCAAGATGCCTTTTTTTGGGGCGTGGATGATCTACCGCACCCTGGTGTTCGGGTATCGCTGGGATTGGGAGAAAGTCTGGTCTTTGTATAAGGGATTTTGGGCGGGCTGCGTGACCAGGCTTCCGCAAGAAGATACAAGCGTTTGATCTTTGATCTTTTGATCTTTGATTTTAAGGTTCGCCATGCGATAGTAATCTCCTCGATGATTCGTCCCGCCAGATTTCTACTCTTTTGTCAGTTCATTGCGGCCGTTTATACAGGAAACGTCTGCATAATGCGTGACTTTGAGCGGCAAAACGTATCAGCGTTGTTAAGAAATATTTTGTTTGTTTCTGCTTGAAAGGCAGTCCTTTTCTAGGGTATTGTGCCCTGATTTTGAAACTAAGGTGATGTTCGATGACAAAGAAGATTATCGCTCAGCAGTTGGAAGAGAAGTGCCCAGGGAAACTGGCAAACTTCGCACAGTTCCACCGCTCCGTCAAAGGCGCGGCTACGCGCGTACAAATGTTCAGGCGCGTCGCTATTCTGGCGTTGGTATCACTTGGCTTGTTTGCGACCACCGTCCGGGCTCAAGTCGTCGGCATTGCCAAGCCTTTCGATCCATCGAGTCAGCAACTAGCCCCTGCTCCGGCAAATCAGCAACTGGCGCCGATTGGGGAGGCAGTAGTTACGGGCAACGGGATTGAATACCATGGCGGTCCGGTCATGCTGGGGCCGCATAATGTTTACTTCATCTGGTATGGCAATTTTGCAGGCAATATTGCTCTCACAATGCTTCCCGACCTCATTAACGGCTTCGGAGGCTCACAGTACTTCAATACCAACACGACCTACGGAGACGTCAATAGCAATATCGCGAATACGGTCACCCTGACGAAGCAGGTATTTGACAACTACTCCCACGGTACAGCTTTAAACAACACAACGTTTTCGCAGGTCATCAGTGCCCCGTTGGATTCCGGCGCGCTCCCCGTGGATTCCAACGGTATCTATTTCCTTCTCACCTCGCCGGATGTGACCTTGACTTTTCCCCCCGCGCCCGACGGCAGCCCACAAGGTTTTTGTACAGCTTTCTGCGGCTTTCATACCTCCGGCACGGTTGGGACAATCAACCCGATAGACATCAAGGTTGCTTTTGTCGGAGACCCCGCCACCCAATGCCCCCGCAGACCCAATGCCGCGACTTGTTCCCCCCAGGTTCTCAGCCCGAACGGCAATGAAGGCGCCGATGCCATGGCTAGCGTCATGGCCCATGAACTGAATGAGACGGTCACCGATCCGCACGGAGATGCCTGGTTTCACCTCAATACCGCTGGCGAAGATGGCGATCTCTGTAACTTCAATTTTGGTTCTACTTTTACTGCGCTGAACGGCGCGAACGCCAATGTTGTCCTGAGCGGAAGACAATTCCTGATCCAGCAAAACTGGCTGAATGCCAATGGCGGTGGCTGCGCGATGGGCTTTAACTCGCAGACCCCATCCGGCCTTACCTTCGTTCCAGTCACTCCATGCCGCGTCGCCGATACGCGCAACCCGACGGGGCCATTTGGCGGGCCAGTCCTGGCCGCGCAAGGTACGCGCGGGTTCAACATTCCCAGCAGCGCGTGCGGCATACCGGGCACCGCGAAAGCTTACTCGGTGAATGCGACTGTTGTTCCACACGGATCGCTTGGGTTCCTTACAGCATTCCCCTGCGGACAACCGTTGCCTCTGGCCTCAACGCTCAACGCCGCGGATGGACGGGTGAAGGCTGCTGCCGCTATCGTGCCCGCCGGAACCAATGGTGACCTGTGTTTCTTCGCCACCGGTGCCACCGACCTTGTTCTCGACATCAATGGCTATTTTGTGCCGAACACTGACGTTACAGCATTGGCCTTCTACCCTGTGACGCCTTGTCGCCTGGTTGATACGCGCCTGGGAGTCGGTCCCCTGGGCGGCCCTTCTCTGGTGGGAAATGCCGCGCGGACGTTTCCTGTTCGCTCGGCGCCGTGTAACCTGCCGGCAACGGCGCAAGCTTATTCCATGAATTTCACCGCTGTGCCCAATGGAACTCTGGGCTTCCTGACTACATGGCCGGCCGGACAGACGCAGCCCCTGGTCTCAACTCTGAATGCGGTGACGGGTACGGTGACAGCGAATTCTGCTATCGTGCCCGCAGGCACGAATGGCGATGTTTCGGTATTTGTCACGAACAACGCGGATGTGATCATCGACGTCAACGGCTATTTCGCTCCGCCAGGAACCGGCGGGTTATCCCTCTATGCTTTAACCCCTTGTCGTGTGCTGGACACAAGGAATTCACCAGGTCGTCCCGCCTCGTCAGGAGCGATTGATGTCAGCGTCATGTTGAGTGGCTGTGGCGCTCCCGCTGCTGCCCAATCGTACGTCCTGAATGCCACCGTTGTTCCGCCAGGCGCTCTTGGCTTCCTTACATTGTGGCCGCAGGGCACAACGCAACCGCTGGTTTCGACGTTGAACGCTATCGACGGATCGGTTACTTCGAACCTGGCAATTGTTCCGACAACAAACGGCCTGATCAGTTCATTTGCGTCGAACCCTGTGCACCTGGTGCTGGATATCTCGGGATATTTTGCGCCGTAAACGGCACGCAACAAGCGTTTAGAAAATGATTCTTCACAACGCGATGACGCGAGTTGCCGTCCATTGATGGCTGCACTGTATGTGATACTCTGGCCCGATGGCGCACCATGATCTAGCTGGTGAATCGGGCACAGTCGTCCTCCAGCAGGGGGCCGGGTTCAGGATGCAATGAAGGTCCTGATGCTGCACAACAGATATCTGATCCCTGGCGGTGAGGATCAGTGCAGCATTGCTGAAGCCGCCCTGCTTCGTGACCATGGGCATGAAGTGGAGCTTCTGGAAGAGGACAATCGCCGGGTAGAGCAACTCGGCCAGGCACGAACGGCACTGCGCACGGTATGGTCGCGGGAATCCTATCGCCGCATTGACGATCTGTTGAGATCCGGCGGCTTCGACATCCTGCACGTTCAGAATTTTTTTCCTCTCTGGTCTCCCTCGGTCTACTATGCAGCTTCCCGCAACCGCGTTCCCGTGGTGCAGACCCTGCACAACTACCGGCTGATGTGCGCCAATGCGCTCCTCTTTCGCGACCAACATCTTTGCCAGGAATGCCTGGGAAGGTTCCTGCCCTGGCGCGGCGTAGTGCATGCTTGCTATCGCAACAGCCGCGCTGCGAGCGCAGTTGTTGCCAGTATGGTGGGAGCCCACAAACTAGCTGGCACATGGCGTAAGCGCGTGGCGATGTACATCGCCGTATCCGAATTTGCGCGCGACATATACATTGCCGGCGGTTTACCCGCGGAGAAAATCGCGGTTAAACCCAATTTTATCCATCCAACCCCCGTGCAAGGCGCCGGAGGAGGTGGCTATGCGCTCTATGTGGGCCGGCTAAGCACTGAAAAGGGAGTTGCCACCATGCTGGAGGCATGGAAGAGCGCACGCGAGGCGATTCCGCTAAAGATTGCCGGTGAAGGGCCGCTTGCGGAACTTGTGATTGCAACAGCTCAAGAATGCCCCAGGATTGAATATCTGGGCGCCAAACTACTTCCGGAAGTTTTGGACTTGATGCGGAGCGCAGAGTTTCTGGTCTTTCCTTCTGAATGGTACGAAACCATGGGCCGAACCATTATGGAGGCGTTTGCAGTAGGAACGCCGGTAGTCGCAACCAGTATTGGGCCGCCGGCTTCCATGGTGGTCCCCGGAGAAACCGGATTCCATTTTATGCCAGGTAGTGTTGCTGACTTGCGTGAACGGGTGGAATGGTGTTCCCACAACCTTGACCAGCTGCGAGCGATGCGAGATAAGGCCAGACAAGCCTTTCAGGCAAGCTATACTGGCGACACCAATGCCACAATGCTGCTGGAAATTTATAGGAAAGCCCAAGAGCCGACAGTGACGTCCGCCCAGGTTGTAGCAGATGATGAGTGACGCTGAACTAATCCCTGATAAAGGCGGGATCACTGGCTGAATGAGGGTTGCCGAACCCCTGTATGTCTATGCTATTCTCGACCCAGCATCGTCTTCCAAGACAATATTCCATCCCAGGGGATTTGGGTTCCTGTTTCACACAATGGGGCAATCGAGTTTTTACTATTCTGACAATTCGACGAAGAATTGGGCCGGGAATTATGCGGCAAGTTGTGCGGCGCCACGCTTCCCAGTGAGGCAGGCATGAGTATTGCTGTGATCACCGGGTCGGCAGGCCTGATTGGGTCAGAGGCGGTCCGCTACTTTGCCGCTAAAGGCATGCGTGTGGTGGGCATTGACAATGACATGCGGAAATACTTCTTTGGTCCGGAAGCATCCACGGAGTGGATGCGCAAGCATCTGGAAGCGACCATCGCAGACTATCAGCATTTCAGCATTGACATTCGCGACCACGCCGCGATTCTTGCACTGTTCCGGCGCTTCGGGCAGGACATCTCGCTGGTGATTCATACCGCCGCGCAGCCCTCCCATGATTGGGCCGCGCGTGAACCACTCACCGATTTTTCAGTGAATGCCACCGGCACGCTGAACTTGCTGGAGGCCACCCGGCAGTTCTGTCCGGAAGCGCCCTTTATTTTTACTTCGACGAACAAGGTCTACGGCGATTCCCCCAATGCGCTTCCGCTGGTTGAACTGGAATCGCGTTGGGAATTGGGCAAGACCCATAAATTTGCCGAGCACGGAATTACCGAAGAACAGTCTATCGATCAGTCACTGCATAGCATTTTTGGGGCGTCCAAGGTCGCGGCGGACATAATGGTGCAGGAGTATGGCCGCTATTTTGGTCTGAAGACCGCGTGCTTTCGCGCCGGCTGCCTCACCGGACCGAACCATTCAGGCGCGCAATTACATGGCTTTCTTGCCTACCTGATGAAATGCAACGTTACCGGGACCCGGTATACGGTTTTTGGCTACAAAGGCAAACAGGTTCGCGACAACATGCACAGCACTGACCTGGTGCGGGCATTTGACCGGTTCTTCCAGTCGCCCGGATCAGGAGTGGTCTACAACATAGGCGGCAGCCGGTTTTCGAATTGTTCCATGCTCGAAGCTATTTCGATGGCTCAGCAAATCTCAGGTCGCGAGATGAACTGGGAATATGGCGAGGAAAATCGTAAAGGCGACCACGTCTGGTGGGTCAGCGATATCAGGAAGTTCCAGTCGCACTATCCCGGATACGAATTGCAGTTTGATAGTCTCGCCATTCTGCGCGAGATACATGACCGGAACCAGGAGCGGTGGAAGGATTTCTCTCGAGTTGTCCACGCATGAGTGCGGTGGAAAAGAGAAATATTCTTGGGGTATTGATCGATGATGCGAGCCTGGAAACCGCTACTGGCATAGTGATTGAAGCCGCGCATCGCGGCGGCGCGTTCGCCCTTTCTGCCATGGCCGTGCATGGCGTAATGGAAGGAGTGCTCGATCCCGCACACCTCTATCGCCTGAATCATCTCGAACTGGTAGTAGCCGATGGCCAACCGGTGCGCTGGGCACTGAACCATCTCCACTCTGTAGGGCTGCGTCAGCGGGTCTATGGCCCCAGTCTTACAGTGGCGGTCCTCGCACGGGCCGAGCAGGAAAAACTTCCAGTCTACTTTTACGGCAGCACGGAAGATGTTCTTTCTCTGCTGTCTGCCAAACTTAAGGAAAGCTTTCCCAGACTCATTATTGCCGGCACCAGCCCCTCAACTTTCGGGCGGATTACGGCCGAGGCCGCAGACAGCATTGGCGACCAGATCAGACAGTCTGGCGCGCAAATCGTCTTCGTCGGCCTGGGCTGCCCCCGGCAAGAGGTATGGGCCTATGAATTTCGCGACCGCGTCAAAATACCCATCTTAGCCGTGGGCGCTGCGTTTCCATTTCTGGCTGGAACCTTGAGGCAAGCTCCCAAATGGATGCAGGACCGCGGATTGGAATGGCTGTTCCGGTTGTGCACTGAGCCCCGCCGCCTGTGGCGCAGATATCTGCTGCTGAGCCCGGCCTACATATTCCTTATCGCTTGCCAGTGGCTGGGATTCCGTTTTCACAGCGATGGAACACCGCCGACAAGCGAGATCCTTTATGGTTGATCGTTGGCGGGCTGTTTGCTCATGAACATCGCCTTAATCATGCATGAATTGCTGGTCGAAGGTGGCGGTGAGAGGCAATGTGTTTCTCTTGCTCGGGCGCTCGTGGGCCGGGGCCACCAGATCACTCTTTATACCTCGGCATATGATCGTTCCAACTGTTTCCCGGAAATATGTAAAGACCTCAAGATCATCGATGTAGGACGAGGCTGGCTTCCCGGTCTTCGCAAGCCGAGATTTATTCGTGGATATCTGGACATGAAGCGGCTGGCATCAACTGTGAAGAGCCGGCATGAGATATGGAACCCGCATCACTGGCCGGCGCAATGGGGGGCGGCCTGGCTCAAGCGCAAGCTGGGTGGAGCCGTGGTATGGATGTGCAATGACGTGCCGAACTTGCATGAAAGAGCCCAGCAGCGCCGCTCCATCGGATGGATCTCCGCCGCAGTACATTGGCTCTACTACTTTTACGATCGGGCACAGAACCGCAAGGTTGACCTGACTCTGTTCCTTTCGAACTGGGCGGAGGGAGAATTCAAGGCCATCTATGCCGGGCCAACCCGCGTTGTGCGGAGCGGCGCCGATCCCTCCCGTTTTGCGGGCGGAGGCGATCGGCAGAAGATTCGAAACCGATTTGGGTATAGGGAGAGCGACTTCGTCTTGCTCTGGCTGGGTATTTTCATGCCGCATCGGCGCCTTCAGGATGCGATTGAGGCTGTCAGCCGCCTGAAGTCCCAGGGCTTCCCAGTCAGGCTGCTGCTGGCGGGTTCGGATCGTAGTTTTCCAGACTATTTCAATTCTCTTAAGGCGCTGGCAGCTCAACTGGGGGTCACCCCTGATGAAGTAATCTTTGCGGGGAAAGTTGCCGACGAAGAGATTCAGGATTTCTATTGCGCATGCGATGCATTTCTATTCCCCAACGAAAACCAGACGTGGGGCCTGGCTGTGCTGGAGGCCATGGCCTGTGGACGTCCTGTGCTGGTTTCACGGGGCGCGGCTGTAAGCGAAGTTCTTACCGACGGCGAAAACGCGCTATTGTTTTCTCCCCGGAATCCCGAAGCATTGGCGGCCAGAATTCAAGAGCTCGCCACGGAGCCCGCGCTGCGCGCCAGGATCGCACTGCATGGCATGGAGTTGGTTCGCACAAAATTCACCTGGGAGCAATTTGCCAGGCAGATTGAGCAGGTCTGCATCGAACTGGTGGGATGACAAGTTCCGGATTGCGAGCCGGTAATGATGTCCTGCCAGCTGCTTTTTGGAATCAAGCCAACTGATGTGTGTCTGGCGGGGTGGCTTCTTTTCGCGCAATCATAAGAATGGCGTCATAGATATTTACCCCAAAGAGATAGCGGAAAATGAGGCAAGCATAATAGTAAAAATCGGCCTTCAGCCGGCGTAAACCGGTCCTGACATAGTAAGGGTCAAGTGTTTCCGCGACTACTGAAAAGCCCGTGGACTGAAGCACGCGGCGCAAGACGGATGGTGTGAAGTGCGAAAGATGGATTTCATGAATGCTGCCGTCCAGAGTCAAGCGTGGAAGTCCTAAAACTCCCGTTCCTTGTGGCTTTTGTACTTTTCCGAACAGCCATCGCTTGAGGGCGCGTAACGAAATCACTTCGTTTGGCACAGCGATCACCATACACCCACCGACAGCAAGAAGAGAGTGGCAGGTCTCCAGCATCGCTCTTGGATCAGGCACGTGCTCCAGAACATGGAACAAGGTGATGTTGTCAAAGGTCTTTTCCTGCCGGGCAAGTTCTTCTATTGTGCCGTGAAAGATGTCCAACCCATATTTCTCTTTCGCGATTGCAACCGCAGTGCCCGACACTTCAGTGCCGTATACCTGGGTATAAGCCGTCCGCGCCAGGGATAGGAACTGCCCGATGCCCGTGCCCACGTCAAGCAACGAGCCGGGTTTCTTGGTGGATTGCAGCTTTCTCAATCTGCGTTTCCAAAGCCGATCCCTGGGCGTGATTTCATCCAGCCATGAATCGTATTTGCCGGGCCGGGAATAGAAACTGATCAATTCCTTCAAGGTAGGCCTGGGATTATCGAACACGTAGCCGCAGGTGCGGCATTGCGCAATGTTGCAATCGGGATCGAGCAGGCCAAGCATATCGCTGTCGCACAGTTTGCATTGTTGGAGGAGTTCAGTTTCCATATTCCTCGCCATGATTACGCTCCACTGCATGGGATTCCAACACTACAATCTTAAATGAGGTATGCATCTGGCACTCTTAACGTTTCATGGAGTTCTTGCCCGTTTTCAACCTGCAAGTATTACTTTCCCACACAACGTGTGGACAGCAACGAGCGTCATCTCTAACTTTACTTCATGCGGCTGCGATCCGGTATCGGCTAGTCTGTCCGGCGCAACCGCCATCTCCAGCCTCAATCCTGAAGACTTGCATCGCATTTGCATTGCCGCAAAAAGTTCATTTTGCCATGCCGCGCCGAAGTTTGCGCGATGTGGTGTGCTCTTCATATAATACAGCTTCGCAGAAGGGCATGCATGCTGCTGGCCGCCAAGCTGGGAATGCTCTCAAGGAGAGATGCAGATTGTTTGCTCTATGCTTGGGCCTCTGTGCAAATTTCCCTGACTGTCAGGTTAGAACGCATTGGGGTCATCTGAAGCCGACCGTGTTCATCATGGGCTGGCAAGAAAATCATTCCGTCCGAAATCTAATCAGGAAAAAAACCATTTGGCAGAACCCATTGCAGAAACTGCGCCCTCCGCTCCAGGGCTGCGAAAGGGACGCACCGCCGGTATCGTAGGCGCGCTAATGGTGCTTGTTTCCGTAATTGGTTACCTCAGAGAAGCGGCGCTGGCGGCACGGTTTGGCGTGTCCACCACGATGGATGCATATTTCGGAGCAATTTTCATCCCCAACATTCTGTATTTTGTCCTTATTGCGGGGACGGTATCGCCGGTCCTTATACCCATCTTGATGCAGGAGGAAGTTGGCGGCGACGGAGGCAAAAAGTCAGAAGCGTTTAGCGTGGTAACCACCTTCTCGCTTCTGGTGCTTATCGTCATCGTCGGCCTCTCGCTGCCGGGAGCGCACTTGTGGCTAGCCTGGCTTTTTCCCGGCTTCAGTCCCGCTACCCTGGAGATGGCAGTTCGGCTGGTCTATATTATTTTTCCGGCAGTCATTTTCCTGGCGATTGCAGGTATCCTTACCGCTGTATTAAACGGCTGCCACAAATTTGCGTTGGCTTCCTTCGCTCCAGCCTTTGCCAGCACGTCAGTTATCGCGGCGGTTCTTTTTGCCCGCGGAGAGCGGGCCATTTACGCTGTGGGTATCGCCACCGCTGCCGGCTTCCTGATGCAATGCCTGGTGCTTGTTCCCGCTGCTGCATCGCTGGGAATCCGCTATAGACCGATCTTCAATTTTCGTCATCCCGCCATCGTAAAGCTGTTACGCCTGGGTATTCCTCTGTTCTTGTACCTGGCCGTGGCCAGTGCCTCTTCGGTTATGGAGCGCAATCTGGCATCGCGGCTTTCTGCTGGTGCCGTTTCCACCTTGAGCTATGCGTTGCGGCTGTTTACAGTCCCTTCAAACTTTATGGCGGCGCCGCTTGCCATTGTGGCTTACCCGGGGTTTGCACGTGAAGCGGCGCGGGTCCGGCGCGGTGAACTCGGCGCCCAGGTCTCAAAGATATTTCGGCTGGTCATCTTCCTGTTTCTGCCAGTCACAATCTGGACCGTGATTAACGCGCTGGTAATCACGCGCCTGCTTTACGAGCACGGCCGCTTTCTGTCAGCCGATTCCTTTATCACTGCGCGGGTGCTTGCAGTTTACAGCGTAGGAATCCTTCCCAACGCGATCGCCATGGTGCTGTTGCGCTGCTATTTCGCGGTGGAAGACACCATTACTCCTTTATTCGCCGAAATTCTGGCCCTGGTATCGTTCGTTCTGGCCGCGCCAATTCTTTCCCGACATTTCGGGATCGGAGGACTGGTGGCTGCCCGTGCGGCAACCTTCTTTCTGGTTACGGGAATCCTTGTCTACGTTCTGGCCCGCCGTAAAGCACTGCTTAATCTAGATTGGAGCTTGCTGAATTTCTTATTCCGGACAGTAGCTGCCTCTTCTGGAATGGGAGTGTTAAGCTGGCTGAGCCTGCGCTTATTGAGTGGAGCATTTAATTCAGGTGGCACGATGGTTCGACTGATGGTGTTCATTACGCTCATGGCAATCAGCGGCGCAATCTACCTGTTCTTGGCACGGTTACTGAAGTTGGGCGAGGCCCAGCACATCTGGACCACTATCCGGGACCTGCTGCCGGGCAATCGCGCCCCGCAGTGAAATTATGGTAATGTTAAGGCATTCAGAGCGCCTTTCCACTTGAATGAAAATTGGTTCTTCAACCGCGTCCATTCCTAACCCGACGCCTCTTTTGTTTCTCATTACGGCCACGTCGCTTTTGCTTTGGCCTGATGCCTCCAACGTCACTGCTCTCTTAATAGCGGCTGCGGTCGCGGTGCCGATTGCTGCATTCTGGCTGTCGTACAGTGCCGTAGGGGCAATGGTTGCGCTAGTAATTGCCTCAGCTATCCCTCGCCTCTACGTTGAAATTGCAGGCCTTAAGGCCCGGCCCGAACACATCATTTGCGGGGCTCTCTGTATCAGCATTCTGTTCCTGAAGAAGAAACGCCGCCAGCCGGTGCAGTGGATTTGGCCTGACTATATGCTCATGGCCTATGCGGCGCTCAACATTTTCAGTTCTCTGTTCATGTCGATTGACCCCAGGCAGACCATCAAATGGGCGGTGCAGCAGGTTCTCGTCATCCTGGCGTATTTTTTTCTTCGCGTCCTGGTGGAAGACCGGAAAGGCCTGCATAAGGCTGTTATGGCTTTGCTGGTGGTCGGTAGCGTGACGGTGGCGTATGGAATTATTTGTTTCTATTCCAACCTCATTTTCGGTACTGAATTCGGAGTAACCGTCGACCAATATGGAGACATCCCTGCCACGTACGGCTTCCAATTCGAAGCAAATATTCTTGGGTCTTACAGCGGAGCTCTGGCGGTAATGATGCTGGTCATTTACTTATATGACCGGCGCAAGCGTTTTTTGGCTGGCTTCGTCTTAGGGCTGGCCGCAATGGGAATCAGTCTTTCCCGAGGCGCTCTGGGCGCTACCCTGATTGGCTTACTGGTAGTGGCGGTTTTCAGCGTGAAGAAACGACTCCTGACTGGAGAGTTGCTTCTTCGCTTAACCCAGGCCACCTTGCTGGCAATTCTTCTGGTGCTTCCCGCGGTGATCTCCCAATATACTGAACGATTCAGTACGGTCGATATCAGCGACCCTGCCTCAGATCCCAACACGCTGACTCGCATGGTGCAGGTAGGATCAGCTTTCGATGAAGTGCTTAAACATCCGGTATGGGGCGGAGGCACCTCGAGTTTCCAACTTGCTTTCGATTGGCAGTCGTTGGGGGCGGAGTGGGAGGATCAGGGCTGGATTGCCAATACTGAAATGCGCGTGCTTCACGATACAGGTTTGGTGGGACTTATTATATTCAGTGCATTCCTGGTGTCGTTGTATCGCCGATCGCGGAGGGTTCTTAAATTCGAATCCAATCCAGAGCTGGTTGCGCTGTTAGCGTCCGCCATGGTCTATTGCGTTGCCTATCAAGCCACGGAAGGCACGATACTGGCTTTCACCTGGGTTCATCTTGGACTCATTGGTTGCGCCGTTTCCATCTTTTTCACTTCGGAAATGAAATATGGGAAAGGGCTAAATCAAGCCGCTGCCGGTTGAGCCTTGAGAAAATGGTTACACTAAGCGGTTCATGACGCGAGAGATTATTTTCCTCATATTCCTGGGTGCTTGCACATTTTGCTTTGGTGGCGCAGATTCTATTGTCGTATTCAAATCCGATTTCAGGCCGGGGGCTTTGTTAGTGTTCCAGAGGAATGAGCAGAAAATGGCGACGGACGCAGATGTCCGCGGGCCAGCACTGATATGAGGAACGTGGCACAGACGAATCCAATATACGGACGCAAGCTTCGGCTCGCGATCTTCGGCGGACGAGGCATACCCTCAACCTATAGTGGCACCGAGACATTTTTCATCGAGCTTGCGCCTCGGCTCGTGGAACGCGGTCACGATGTGATTGTGTATTGCCGTAAGGCTCTTTTCAACGACCGTCCTCCCGTTTACAAGGGCGTACGTCTGATTTACACGCCTAGCATTGAAACCAAGAACTTCGGGACGTTTACCCATACGCTGGCCTGCATGATGGATGTGCTGCGGCGCAAGGTGGACGCGATGCTCATTACCAATGTCGCCAACGCTCTTCACTGCGTCATTCCACGAATATTGCACCAGAACTGCGCCCTGAACGTGGACGGTATTGAGTGGAAGCGCGGCAAATGGGGCCGCCTGGGTAAAGGCTATTTTTACTGGAATGCGCGGCTTTCAGGAAAGATACTTCCTAAGGGCATCATCACTGACGCTTATGCCATGCGCAAACTCTACATGGACGAGTTCAAGACGCCTTCAGCCTGCATTGCGTACGGCGCCAATATTGAAACGTCTACCACTCCAGAGATCGTTCGCCAATATGGGCTTGAACCGGGCAATTATTATCTGATTGCCAGCAGGCTGGTGCCGGAAAACAACGCTGCCCTGATTGTGGAAGGGTTCAAAAAGGCCCCGACGAAACGGCTTCTGGCCATTGCCGGGGACGCGAATTACCGCAGCGGATTTATTGATGACCTCAGGAACAATGCCGGTGAACGCGTCCGCTTCCTGGGCCATGTGGACAGCATCGAGCACATCAAAGAGCTTCACTGCAATGCATACGCGTATATTCACGGCCACATGATGGGTGGAACAAACCCCGCGCTCTTGAAGGCGCTGGGCTTCGGCAACTGTATTCTGGCGCATGAGAACCCGTTCAATGCGGAAGTATTGGGCGGCCACGGCCTCTTGTTTGGGGACGCGTCGGATCTAGCAGCGAAAATTCAGCTCATTGAAGAGCGCCCTGAACTTGCCAACGATTACCGTCGGCGTGCTCCGGAACGTATCCGCAGCTTCTATAACTGGGATCGCATTACCGACCAGTACGAAGAGCTTTTTTATCAGCTTGCAGCCGGAGAAGATCCAACACGGGTACACTCAAGCGTAATTGAAGAAGTTAGCAGAGAATCGACCGTCCGGTGCTAGCTCGTGTGACCTTTGCAGATCGGGGCTGGATGGCGTGGCCTTTACACAGGATTTCGACCTGCAGGATTTCCAATCGGCGTAACTCGGCAACCCATTGATTGGACGCGGGGACCTCAAGTGAAATGGCGGCGAAGCAAAGTGCCGGCAGCAATGATCGCAGCATGACGAAGCCGATCAGACTCGCCTGGGACAACTGTTTCGCCCGCCGTAACCTTACCGGGACCGGAGTTTACGCGGCTCGGCTGTTAGAACATCTAAGCGGGGACCCCGATCTAGCTATCGAATCTTTCAATGGATGGCCAAACACCAAGCGCGGCGATACCAGCGTGCGTCGGGCCTTTCAGACTGCTGGAAGCCTGGTGTGGACCCATCTGGACCTTCCCGCGCGTCTCTGGAGGCGTGGTTTTGATTTGCTGCACGCACCAGCGTTCGTTGCGCCTGTCGCGTCACCCTGTCCCGTGATTATCACGATGCACGACATTACCTACCTGCTGTATCCTTCACACTTCGCAAATTGGTGGATACGATACATGAAGTCTGTGGTACCCGTTACAGTGAGATCCGCTGCTGCGATTATTTGTGGTTCGGAGAACTCCAAACGCGACATCGTGGAAGCGTATGCGCTTTCGGCCGGCAAGGTGCACGTGGTCCCATACGGGGTTGATCATCAACGATTTCATCCGGCAGCGGATCTGGACCGTTCCTGGGCGCGCCAATTGGGAATACGCGAAGGTTATGTGCTGCATGTTGGAGAGCTATCGCACAGAAAGAACATCCCTACTCTTTTGCGGGCCGTTGCCCACCTGCGAGCGCTCGGGAAATGGGGCGATCGGCAGCTGGTGCTGGCCGGCATGGAGGCCCCCGGAATGATAGGAGCGGACGAAATTCACGAAACAATCCGGCAACTTGAGCTGTCAGAGAGTGTGGTATTAGCCGGGCGAGTGGCCGATGAATATCTTCCAGGCCTTTACGCTCAGGCGAGCCTGCTGGTAATGCCTTCGTTGTATGAAGGCTTCGGCTTCCCCGTATTGGAAAGCATGGCGGCGGGCACACCCGTGGTGGCAAGCAATATTTCCAGTCTGCCGGAAGTGGCGGGAGACGCAGCAATCCTGGTATCGCCTCATGAAGTGGAGGCGCTGGCCAACGCGATGGCAGATGTGCTTTTCAATGCAGGCCTTGCGGCAGAGTTGCGCTCCAAAGGACTCTTGCGCGCACGGCAGTTCAACTGGCAGCGTACTGCTGCTGAAACAATCCAAGTCTATCGCAGTGTGATGGGCTAACCCTGATGGAGTCCATTGGCCCGCAACCTATTCTGGTCGTCCACAACAACAACGATCTATATGGCGGAGACAAGATCTTACTGGAACTGCTCCGGCGCCTGGATCGCAGTCGTTTTGTTCCGTTCGTTGTCCTTCCCGCCGATACGCGCCATATCAATCGTTTTTCTCCTGAACTGGACAAACTAGGAATTGAATACCGTTTTGTTCCATTAGGCATCCTGCGCCGGCGCTACTTCAAATTATGGAGACTGCCGCGTTTTGCGCTTGAGGTGCTTGCAGGCGTGTGGGCTCTATTGAGGATCATCAGGAAGAGAAAGATCGCGCTGGTCCATACCAATACCAACACAATTCTGGCCGGCGCCATCGCCGCACGGATCGCACGATTGCCGCATATCTGGAGCATTCATGAACTGGTGCTGGAGCCGAATTCGGTGCGCAAGACGTTGCACTTCCTGATCCCGCGCCTGGCCACCCGGGTGGTCACGGTTTCACGTGCGGTTCGTGACCATATGCTGCAGGACGCACCGCAATATGCCGGCCGGTTCGAGTTTATCCTCGGCGGCATTGACCTTGATCCGTTTCTGGCTGCCGCGGGCCGCGAACAAGTCCGCCAGGAGTGGGGAGTTCGTGACGATGAATTGCTGGTGGGGATGGCAGGCAGAGTCACGCGTTGGAAAGGCCAATCCGTTTTTGCTGAGACGGCGAAATTGATTCTGGCAAAACATGCCAATGTGAAATTTGCGGCGGTGGGTGGAGTATTCGACACGGATATCTTTTACATGGACCTTTTCAAGGAGCAGGTTCACGCTCTGGGGATTGAGAGCAGGTTTATCATCCAGGATTTTCGAGCCGACATGCCTGACGTTTTTTCGGCGTTTGACGTTTTTGTTCTACCTTCCACGCTGCCGGAACCGTTCGGGCTGGTTGTGATTGAGGCCATGGCCTCCGGAAAACCAGTGGTGGCAACCGCACCCGGCGGTCCGTCAGAAACAGTTGTTGATGGTGAGACAGGATATCTGGTTCGGCCGTCAGACCCCCAAGACATTGCCATTGCTGTAGAGAGATTGCTGGTGGATCCAATAAGGCGCTCGCGTATGGGCGAAGCGGCGAGGAAGCGTGCCTGTGAGATATTTGCCCTTCCCAGATACGTGAAGGAATTCGAAGACCTTTATTCGCGGGTGATGGAGGACGCGACCAGGGGGAAGCGTCCCTAGTTGCCCGCGCCCCGTTATTGTCCGGATGCATCGTCTGGATTCTTGTGCTGGTCAAAAGGTATAGTGGAGAGATGCAGTTCACTTGGCGATGCATCGGCATGCCCTGAAAACAACTCGTAGTGAGATAACTTCGGTGAAGGAGCTGTGAATGCGGATTCTTGTTGCAGGCGGCGCGGGCTATGTGGGCTCCGCCCTCATACCTAAGCTGCTGGAGCGGGGATACGACGTGGATGTCGTCGACCTCTTCTGGTTTGGGAATTCGCTTCCGGCCGAAGTCCGCATCATTAATCGCGACCTGTTCGATCTTCAAGTCAGCGATTTGAAAGACTATGAGCAGGTGATTTTTCTGGCTGGCCTATCGAACGATCCCATGGCCGAGTTTTCTCCCAGCAAGAATTTCATCTTTAATGCAGCCGCTCCGGCATACCTGTGCTATATCGCCAAGCAGGCCAGGGTGCGGCGTTATATCTACGCCAGCTCCTGCTCAGTCTACGGCTATACGGAAAACGAGCTTTTTGATGAAGACCGCCCAGTGGCTTCGTCATATCCCTATGGAATTTCCAAACTCCAGGGAGAGCAGGCGGTTATGCAGCTCATTGACGCCGACTTTTCCGTTATTGCGCTGCGCAAAGGCACCGTGTCCGGCTACAGCCCGCGCATGAGGTTCGATCTGATCATCAACACCATGTTTAAATGTGCCATGAAAGATGGTGTGATCCGGGTGAACAATCCCGCCACCTGGCGGCCCATCCTGAGCATTGAAGATGCGGCTATGGCATACATTCGGGCCGTCGAAGCCAATCAGTCACTATCGGGGATTTTCAATATCGCATCCGGAAACCACACTGTGGGAGAAGTTGCGGACCTGGTGAAGGGCACGATCCACGAAGAGACGGGAGCCAGCCCGGCGCTGGATATTGCGCACATCCAGGACATTCGTAATTACAAAGTGTCTATTGAGCGGGCAAAGAATATCCTGAGTTTCCACCCTCATCACAGCGTCAAGACCATCGTCCGCAACCTGATTGAGAACATGTCCAGATGCAAAGATTGGGACAATCCTAATTACTACAACATCCAGGTATTCAAGGAGCTGGATAAGAACGACAAGTCAAAGCTCGCGACCAGTTCCGTTGGGGCGCGGCAATGAAAGTTGCAGTCATTGGGGGAAACGGCCAACTGGGCCGGGATGTGGGTTCAGCTTTTGCTAATGAGGGCCACGCGGTCACCAACCTTACACATCAAGAGATTGAGGTTTCCTCGCTGGCATCGGTCCGGGAGGCGCTCGGCGCTTTACGGCCTGAGTTGGTGGTGAACGCGTCAGCGTTTCATCACGTAGAGAAATGTGAGGCTGATCCCGCGCTGGCATTCGCCGTCAATGGGATAGGAACTCGCAACCTGGGCCAGATCACGGAAGAGACAGGCGCCGCCCTTATGCACGTCAGCACAGATTACGTGTTCGACGGGCGCAAAAACGCCCCTTATACGGAAGAAGATGCGCCGGCCCCACTCAACGTATACGGCAACACCAAACTTTCCGGCGAACTCTTTGCGCGTTCCACGAATCCGCGCCATTTTGTTGTGCGCACCTCCGCGATCTACGGTGAGAATCCGTGTCGCGCAAAAGGCGGGCTGAACTTTGTGGAGTTGATGCTGAAGCTCTCAAAAGAACGGAAAGAGCTGAGAGTGGTGGACGATGAATTTGTGAGTCCAACTCCTACTGCCCAACTCGCGCGCCAATTGGTTGTGTTGAGCCGATCGTCAGACTACGGCCTGTATCACGCGACTTCCGAGGGAAGCTGTTCGTGGTTTGAATTTGCCGCCGCGATCTTTGAACTGACGAACACCCACATTCGCCTGGAACCGGCGCGCCCGGGAGAGTTCCCCGCAAAGGTGCCGCGGCCGAAGTATTCCGTGCTTGAGAATCAAGCCTTGAAGAGCAAGTCGCTGAACCTCTTCACCCACTGGAAGCAGGGTTTGGAAAGCTATCTTGCCCGCAGAGAAGACACGGCCAGATTAATCTCCGCCTGAGACGGCGTGATTTATACTTTTATTGCATGCGAACGGCTCCTCTCCACACACGCGACTGGGAAGAAATGGCGGCGATTGATCCTCTGTGGGCGATCATGTCCAGCCCGGAAAAGCGCTTCAGGAATTGGGAACTTGAAGAGTTCTTAAGTACGGGACAGGAAGAAATTTCCAACCTGATGCAATCTGCCGACCAACTTGGCTTGCCTGAGCGGCGTCAACGCGCAATTGACTTCGGCTGTGGAGTAGGCCGGTTGACCCGTGCCTTGCGGTCCCATTTTACCGAGTGCTATGGAATCGACATTTCCCAGGGCATGTTGGAACGAGCGCGGGAACTTACACCGGAATGCGATTTTCGCCAGGCAAATGATCTGCGTTCTTTTCCCGATCACCATGCCGACCTCATTTATTCCTCCATGGTCTTGCAGCACCAGCCGAATAAAAAGCAGGCTGCTGCGTTGATAGCGGAGATGGTCCGGGTGCTGGCTCCGGGCGGTTTGCTGGTATTTCAGATGCCCGTGCATTTGCCATTGCGCAATCGGCTCCAATTGCGCCGCCGGGCCTACCGGATGTTGCGAGCGCTGGGAATTTCGCACTCTTTCGCGTATGACCGTCTGAAGCTGAGTCCCATCCGAATGTTGTCATTGCCACAGCCCGCGGTGGAAAAGATCGTACGCGCTGCACATGGTGAGGTGGTGCAGGTAACCCACACCACCCGATTTAGTTTGCCGTTCACAAGCGGAATTTACTATTGCACCGTTAAAAGCCGGACGTAGGGGCGGCAAACTCAAATAAGGTGTCTTCCAGCCTATGGAGCCAATCGATTTTCAAATGCCCGTGCGGAAGTTCTTCCGCAAACGGCGATTCAAGAATTTTGTTTCCGACTACCAGTGCTGCAAGACGATCCTGGATGTTGGTGGACAACACTACACATGGCCTATTATCGGGCGCGTAGATGGCATCACGCTTATAAATATTTCAGTTCCTGAAGACACAGGCGGCTTTAAATACGTGCAAGGTTCAGGGTGCGAAATGCCTTTTGCGGACAGGTCATTCGATCTGGCATTTTCGAACTCCGCCATTGAACATGTGGGGAGCGTGGAAAACCAATTCAAATTCGCCAGCGAGATGATGCGCGTGGGAAAGCGTATTTACTGCCAAACCCCTTCGCGACTTTTTCCGGTTGATCCTCACCTAACAACGCCCTTTCTTCATTGGCTTCCCATTCCCTGGTTGACTCCGAAGATTTTGCGCTACTTCACGCTGAACGGGTGGCTCTGGAAAAAACCTTACGACTACGATGTGACGTGGATTTCCAAACGCAAGCTCAAGAAGATGTTTCCCGGTTGCACGATTAAGACGGAACGATTCCTGGGGATGCCCAAATCTTTCATTGTTATCAGCGGATCACCTTGCGGGCAGGAAGACAACGCTTGACGTCAGCCTAATCGGCCCAGTACTTTCTCTGAAGTGTTGCCGCCGCAAATGATCACAGCCACTTTTTTCCCACGATAATTTTCTGCGTTCTTCAGGAAAGCAGCGACAGCGACGGCGGCCGCGCCTTCGATGACCCAGCCTTTCAGGGCACGGACTTTGCGCATGACGGAAAGAATCTCGTCTTCGGATACCAGTACCGAACAATCAATCACCTGGGAGCAGATATCCAGGGTTACTGAACCAGGCTCAAGGCCGCCAGCCGTGCTTTCTGACAGAGTGGGTTCTTCGGGAACGTCCAGGATTCGCCCGGCTTTGATCGATTCATAAAGGACCGGAGAGTTTTCCGGCCAGCAGCCGACAACTTCCGTTTGTGGAGACGCATATTTTATATAGGCGCCAATGCCGCCAATGAGACCGCCACCGCCAACAGCTACAAACAATGCGTCGAACTCTGGGAGTTGCCGCAGCAACTCAACGGCGAGAGTGCCTTGTCCGGCCATGACTTGCGCGTCGTTGTAAGGTGAGATAAATACTTTACCTTGTGCAGAAGCAGCAGCTCGAGCAGCGACTTCGGCCTCAAGGGGGTCACTTCCGGCGCTCTGAATTCGGGCGCCATATTCCTGAATGCGTTGTACCTTGGAAGGCGATACGTGCGACGAGACATAGACTTCCGCATCGATGCCGGCTCGTTTGGCCGCGGCGGCAACGCCCAGTCCATGATTGCCATTGGAAGCGGCAATCACTCCGTGAACAGCTTGTTCCGGCGAAAGGGAAAGCATCTTGTTGCTGGCTCCGCGAAGCTTGAATGAGCCTGTTTGCTGGAGGTTCTCCAACTTGAAAAAGAGCTCAACTTCGCTATTGGGAACCAGACCTTCAATCTGCTCGACCGCGGTTTCGGTGACGACCGGCCGGATTCTCTCAGACGCTTCTGTCACCTGACTTGCCAGATCGGAGATGGCCGCCGACACTGCTGCTTGCTGCCCATGGCTCATGGCCCTTATTGTGACACGTTCCTTGAGGCTCAGCCCAGTGTTTGCCAGAGGCATGTGATTGACGTAAAAACCAGTCGTGCGATCGCGCTTTGTTCAGCATTATGCGGAAGTTGGCTTTTCATGCCGGGCAAGAAATCCTTGAAGTTTCTTGTCCGTCGCGGGGAAGCGACGGCGCAAGGAACTCATCCAGCGGCGCGCCCAAGTATATTCCACGGAAAGAATTGACAACCCTACAACCAGGAGCAGCACACCGGGAAGGATTGGCAGAAACAAACCTATGGCGCCCAGCATCAGAAGGACCCAACCAGCAGCGATAAATGCCAGACGCTTCAACATGGCCTATTTGATGCAATTAGAGAGAGGTTTGATCTGTCGACTTTCGAAAAATTGTTGACAGCAGCTGCAGGACAAGCGAAGCGCTGCTGGCTGTTGTCAAAAGCGGGCAATATCAGCAAGCGAAACGTTATGGTTCAATTGCCTGTTTCACTGTGGCTTTTACGCGGATGGTTTGCAGGCTGGAAGCGTCCCAGCCTCCGCCGAGCGCCTTTACCAGGCTCACTGAGGTCACAAGGCGCTGGCCCAGGATTTGCGTGGCCAGGCGTTGCGTGTCCAGAAGATTCTGCTCCGCGTTGATCACGTCAAGGTAGGTAACCAGGCCGCCGGTGTAGCGGTCATTGGCGATTTGCAACGCTCGCTGGGACGCGTCCACGGCCAGCTGCTGGGTTCCAGCTGCTTCGGCCAGTATGCTCAGTCCCGAAAGCGAATCTTCCACTTCCTGGAAAGCCGTGAGCACGGTCTGCCGGTAATTGGCGACGGACGCGCCGTATCCCGACTTGGCGAAGTCTACCTGGGCGCGTCGACGGCCGCTGCTGATGACAGTTTCTGCCACGTTGGCGCCCAGCGCCCAGAAGCCCGTGGAAGCGCCAATAATCCCGCCCAGCGCGGTGTTTTCAAAGCCGCCGCCGGCAGATAGATTGATGCCGGGATAATAAGCGCTCTTGGCTACGCCAATCTGAGCATTTTGCGCCGCCATCTGCCGCTCGGACTGAGCAACATCCGGGCGGCGCTCCAGAACGTCAGATGGAACGCCGATGGGGATCGCGGGAGCCGCCATTGCCAGCGGTTTGATCGGTACGCTAAAGCTGGAGGCAGGAACTCCGACGAGGGCGGCAATCGCGTGCTCAAACTGCGTCCGCTGCCGTCGCAACAGCGTGGCTTGCGTGCGCGTGGAGTTTAGCAGTGTTTCCTGCTGCGCCACGTCCAGGCCGGAAGCAATGCCGCCGGCGTGGCGATTCTGCACCAGGGTTAACGATTTCGCCTGATACTCCACAGACGAATTGACTACGGCTATTTCGGCATCGAGCTCACGCAGGGAAAAGTAATCTACCGCCAATTCTGAAGTAATTACCAGACGTACATTTTCCAGACCTGCAGCGGAAGCCTGGTATGTGGCATTCGCTGACTCTACGTTTCGTCGAATGCCGCCGAAAAGGTCTGCTTCCCAGGTGAGATTGAAAGGAATTTGAAAATCATTGGAGGTAGAGGGTGCCGTGAGCGGGATGCCGGTTGTAGTTGGCCTGCCGGCGGATGTTTGAGAGCGTTGCGCGGAAACGCCCGCGGCCAGATGGGGGAATAATCCGGATTGTGTAATTCGCGCCGACGCCCGCGCCTGCTCTAACTGGTAGCGTGCGATCTCAATGGTCTGATTGGCTTTAAGAGCCTGAGTTTCATACTGGTCTAGTTCACTGTCAGTGAACGTAATCCACCAATTGCCTTTGGGAATGGAGTCCTTCGGATCGGCGGTGCGCCACGGAGGCTGCTCTTTCCACGCAGGAGCTGTCGCCACGGCAGGCCGATGATAGTTTGGCCCCACAGCACAGCCTGCCAGAAAAAACGCCAACAGAATTGCGGAACCCAGCCGGAGAAGAAGGCGCCTCACGATTGCGATCCGCCTCCAGCACCGGCTTTGACGTTCACTTCCTGCCCGTCTTCCAGGGAATCCGCCGGGTTCACCACGATCTGGTCGTTAGGATCGAGACCGCCCAGGATTTCGATTTTGATGCCGTAGTCCCGGCCAATGCTGATGGCTTTCAGATGGACCTTGTGATCCGAGCCGACCACCGCTACGCGTGGACCTTCGGGCCGAAAGAGCAAGGCGTTTACTGGAATCGACAAGCGAGTGATTTGCACAGGAACCGCAAAGTGGACTTCCGCGTAAGAGCCGGGCAGCAGACGGCCGTTGGGGTTCGGCACATCTATTTCTGTAAGCATGGTACGCGTGGCGGGATCAATGGAATCCGCGGTCCGCACGACTTTTCCAGTGAATTTCTCTCCCGGATGTTCGCTCAACTGTATGTAGGCTGGAAGGCCGGCGCGGATCGAGGAAGCATTGGTCTGCGGAACGCTGACAAAGACGCGCAAAGGATCGACCTGGGCGACGTCGAACAGCTCCTTGCCGGCGCTGGCGCTGCCGGCCGTAATTAGCGCGCCAACGTCGGTGTTACGACGAGTGATCACGCCGGAGATAGGCGAGTATATGTGCTTGAAGGATTCCAGCTGCTGTAAACGGCGTACATTGGCTTCAGCCGCAGCTGTGTTTGCGATGGCCTGGGTGTAGGCGCTGGATTGCTGATCGGATTCCTGTTGTGACACAGAGTCCGTTTTGCGCAGATTCACCCAGCGTTCGGCGGTCGATTTGGCAAGTTGTAGCTGAGCAGCTGTCTGCTGTTGGGCTGCTTTGGCCTGTGAGAGTTCCTGGTCAACTTCCGGCGTGTCGATCTCCGCCATCAGTTCACCTTTTTTTACCTGGCTGCCAATGTCTTTGGTCCAGCGCAGCAGATATCCATTGGTGCGGGCATAGATGGCGGATTCAACATAGGCCTGGAGCTGCGCGGGCAACACCAGTTGGTCCGCCGCGGGCTCTGAGCTGGGCTTGATCACGCCGACAGTGGGAATGGCCAGCCGCTCTGTTTCCTTGGCCAGCGCTCCGCGTTCCGTGATTCGGCGCACCAGTGCGAATGCGCCCGCCACCATCAGGATTGCCAGCACAATGATGGCGAGCAATCCGCTTTTTTTTGCGGGCGGCGTCTGGTGCTTCGCATTCGGCGCGCTGCTGTTTGCCGGTTCTGGACTTCGTTGTTCCGTGAGCTGTGTCATAGTTTCGTTTTAAGTCCTGGAATAAGCTTCCTGCTGGAGGTTAGCTTTTCTCGCTGCTTTGGCCTCTCGGCGTCCGTGAAACATGCTGAAAATTACCGGCACAAAGAGCAATGTCGCGACCGTAGCAAAAACCAGCCCACCGATCACTGCCCGTCCCAACGGAGCATTCTGCTCGCCGCCTTCGCCCATCCCCAGCGCCATCGGCACCATACCGATAATCATAGCCAGTGCCGTCATAATTACCGGACGCATACGCGTATACCCGGCTTCCATCGCGGCATCCCACGCGGTTAGGCCTTCCTCCATGCGCTCCCGCGCGAACGAGATCACCAGAATGCTGTTGGCCGTCGCCACGCCCATGCACATCACAGAGCCGGTAAGGGAAGGCACGTTCAGCGTAGTGTGCGTCAGCAGCAACATCCACACGATTCCCGCCAGCGCTCCGGGAAGCGCCGTGATGATAATGAACGGGTCAAGCCACGATTGGAAGTTAACCACAATCAACAAGTAGATCAACACGATAGACATTATCAGCCCAATTCCTAACCCGACGAACGAACTTGTCATGGTCGCGACTTGTCCGCGCAGTTCGATGCGCGAGCCTTTGGGCAACTTCTTCTCAAAATTGGCGACAATCTTGCGCGTATCCCGCGCCACCCCGCCCAGATCGCGTCCCTGTACGCTGGCGTATACGTCCATGACTGGTTGGATGTTGTAATGCGAAATTACAGCCGGAGTCACTCCCGGTGTTACCGTCGCCAGGTTCCCAAGCACCTGGGGCGCGGGGGCTCCGATGGCAGTAATTGGCGTATTCATCAGCGCTTGCAGGGAGTCTACGCGATATTCCGGCGTTTGCACGGCCACGTTATAGGTAACGCCATTTTCGCGATTCAGCCAGAACGTGGGAGCCGTTTGAAAGCTGCCACTCAATGAGACCAGGAGGTTTTGCGCCACGTCCCTCTGCTGCAACCCAACCTGTTGAGCACGGGTGCGGTCAACATTCAGCGCCAGGGCCGGCGAATTTACCATTTGCTGTACGTGCACGTCTGCTGCGCCGGGAATGTGGCGAATCTGGTTAGCCAGATCCTGGGCCAGAACGTAGTTCTGGGCCTGGTTCTTACCCACAATCTGAATATCGATAGGGGAGGGAAGTCCAAAGTTCAGGATTTGCGTAACAATGTCGGCGGGCTGGAAAAAGAATTCCACCCCGGGGAACTGCCGCGGAAGATCTTCACGCAGCTGCTTCACATAGTCTTCAGTGGGGTGATGCTTTTCCTGATTCAGCGAAAACAGGATCTCGGCGTCAGAAGTGCCAATGGTGCCGGAGGTGCTGTAGGAATTGTTAATGGAGCTATAGGCCAGGCCGATGTTGTCCAGGACCGTGACCAGTTCGCCTTTCGGGATCTTAGTCCGGACGTAATTTTCCACTTCATCGCAGAGACGCGCTGTTTCTTCGATTCTGAGGCCAGCCCGGCCACGCACATGCATGCGGAAGATGCCTGCGTCCACTGTGGGAAAGAAATCCTGCCCCAGGAAGAAGACCAATCCCAGCGACAGAATGCAAAACGCGAGGAAGGACGTGATGAAGATTCCGCGATGGTCCATGGCCGAACGCAGTGTGCGATGGTATGCATCGCGAAGCTGCTCGAACCGGCGCTCAAAACCAATCTGGAAACGCTTGAACGGGGCGAAGAAGCCGGTACCTGGGTTGAATTTGTCTTCGTGCTCATGATTTTTGAGCAGGTACATCACCAGCGTAGGGACAAGGGTGCGAGAAAGCAGGTAAGAAGCCATCATGGCAAAGACGACGGCTTCGGCTAGCGGCACGAACAGGTATTTGGCCACGCCTGTCAGAAAGAACATCGGCACAAACACAATGCAGATGCAAAGCGTCGACACAAACGCCGGCACCGCGATCTGCGAAGCGCCGTCCAGAATGGCCTGTTTCAGTTCCTTTCCCTGGGCCAGGTTGCGATCAATGTTTTCAATTTCCACCGTGGCGTCATCCACAAGGATACCGACAGCCAGCGCCAGCCCTCCCAGGGTCATGATGTTGAAAGTCTCGCCCAGCGCGCTGAGACTGATGACGGAGCAGAGAATGGAGAGCGGAATGGAAACAGCAATGATCAACGTGCTGCGCCAGTTCCCCAGGAACAGCAGGATCATGGCAGCTGTAAGGCAGGCCGCGATCATCGCCTCGCGCACCACTCCGTTGATGGACGCGCGCACAAAGAGCGACTGATCCAAAAGCAGCTTCAAATCCACGTCCGGCGGTAGCGTGGGGGCAACTTTAGCCAGCGCAGCTTTAATGTCACGGACAATGTCGAGCGTGGAAGCGCCGCCGTTTCGCATTACCGTAATCAGCGTGCCGCGAATCCCGTCCTTGCGCACTACGTTGGTTTGTGGCGAAAAGCCGTCGCGGACGTGGGCGACATCCCGAATATAAGTAGTGGCGCCGTTCTGCGTTTTAATGGGAAGACCGTTGATTTCCGCAATTGTGTCCGGACTTCCATTCATCGAGACTTCATATTGCAGAGACCCAATCTTGGCGGTGCCAGAAGGCAGGATCAGGTTCTGCGCGCTGATGGCATTCACCACATCCACCGGCGTCAATCCTTTGGCTTGCATCGCAGCGGTATCAATGTCCACGGCCACCACGCGCTGCTTACCGCCATAAGGGAAGGGAATCGCCGCTCCGCTCACGTTCGTCATCTGCGGGCGTATGAAGTTTACCGAGAGATCGTTCAGCGCCTGCTCCGGCAGGCTCTTGCTGCTGATGCCCACCTGCACAATCGGCACGCTGGAAGCCGAATAAACAATGATCAGCGGCGGCGTAGTGCCCTGGGGAAGTTGCCGCACAGCCGTCTGCGAAATGGCTGTTACCTGCGAAAGCGCGATTTGCAGGTTTGCCGTGGGGTGAAAGAAAATCTTGGTAATGGCGCGGCCGTCCATGGCCTGCGTTTCCGTATGCTCAATATCGTTGACGATTGTGGTAAGACCGCGCTCGGTATTACTGACGATCCGGTCCGCCATCTCCTGCGCGGACAAACCCTGGAACTGCCAGATAACGCTGATAACTGGAATATTGATTTCAGGAAAGATATCGACTGGTGTACGGATGATTACGATAGGACTCAGGATCAGGATTAAGAGTGCCATCACAACGAAGGTATAAGGCCTCTGTAAAGCAAGGCGAACAATCCACATCTGCTAGTCCTTTTGGAATGAGCCGCTCAACATTGATCTGACTCAACCAGGCCGCGGGCTGAAACACTGCCATGTTGACGTCAAAAAATGACTGGGGAGTTCAAAGATTGATTATATTATCAACGCGAAAAATGGCTCCTGAAGTTTCGCGAAGTTTCCATTTACAGTTCTTTACTGATTCCACATCCAAGTGGTGCGACTCGCTCCCGTCAACTCTCTCCATAAACCGGAATCGCCGCGCCATGAATTAGTTTGGCTTCCGGGCTGCACAGGAACAGGATTACCTGCGCAATCTCTTCCGGTTTGGGCCACTTGGAGAAATCGGCGGTTGGCATCGCTTTGCGATTGGGCTCGGTGTCGATGATGCTGGGCAATACCGAATTCACCCGCACTCCGGTACCTTTTACATCCTGGGCCAGGCAATCGAACAGCGCGAGTGTGGCCGCTTTGGAAGCAGCATATGCTCCGACGCCTGCTGCGTGGTCAATCGCGGCTTTTGAAGCGATGTTCACGATCGCGCCGCTCTTCTGTCGCAACATCGCCGGGACTACTGTGCGCGCCAGATTAAACCCGGCATGCAGATTCAAGGTCAGCATGAGTTGATAGGTCTTTGGCTCGGTGTCCCAGACCGGTTTTCCGCCAGCATAGCCGCCAATGGCGTTCACTAGCATATCGAGATGGCCGTGGCGCGCGGTGATTCCGTCCACCAGAGCTCGGCAGGCGGCTTCGTCTGTGGCATCCAGCGGCAGGAGTTCCAGCGTGGCTTTGGGACCGACAGCGTCTTTCAGCGCGTCTGCTTCGTCCTTCTTTATGTAAGTGGCGATCACCGATGCGCCTTCATGCAGCAAAGCAAGCGTCACTGCCCGGCCCAAACCGCCGGTGCCACCGGTGACGAGTGCTACTTTCCCGCTGAATTTGCCAGTCATGAATGACCTCCAAGCTGCTGGCCGACTTCGAAACAAAGTCTACACTTGCTCTTCTATACTCAAAAGTGTAGATCGATATAAAGCAGATTTGTTCTATGACGAAAAATGCATCCATCGACGACCTTGTGGCTGAGGCCAAGGAACTGGGGCGTCACCGTACCAAAAAAGAGGCCGTTAGGGCAGCTCTGGATGAATACGTCTGTAAGCGGAACCGATTGGACGGCATCGGAATGTTCGGAAAAATCGATTACGACGAAAACTATGATTACAAGCTCGAACGCGAGCGAAAACCCAGACGGCGATGATGATACAGGGTGAATTCAGGCCTTCTCTGAATCAATACCGTTCCGGTCTTGTATTCCTTCTGCCCAACCGATAAAATAATACTGGATTGGTATTGTATTCAGCCGCTGGCCCATGTGGCTGGTGTGCGGAAGCGCACGCGGAAGAAGCGATGTTCAGACTCAACAAATTGACGGACTACGGCATTGTGCTGATGGCGCACGTGGCGCGCAGCCCGGAAGAAACGCCGCATACCGCGCGCAGCCTGGCCAAAGAAACCAAGCTGCCCCTGCCGACGGTAGGCAAGCTTTTGCGGCAGCTTTCTGAGCATCGGCTGTTGAGTTCCCATCGTGGCGTGAACGGTGGATACAATCTGGCCCGCGACGCCCGCTCGATCACCGTGGCAGAGATCATTCTGGCGCTGGAAGGCCCAATCGGATTCACCGAGTGCAGCGTGATCAAGGGTTTATGCAACATGGAGCAGTCATGCGCGATTATGAGCAATTCGCAGATTATCGGCGACGCTCTGCGCGACGCGCTGGAGCATGTAACTCTATCCGACCTGAACCATGAAATGGCGCACCACGAGCGCAAGCACGACCAGGATTTAGTTGCATCCATTAAACCCGCGGCCAGGGCTGCGGAAGGAGTGAGATGAGTAGCACAGTCAATCAGATTAATGACCTCACACAGCAGGAATACAAGTGGGGATTTATTACCTCCATCGATGAGGACCGTCTTCCGCCAGGTTTGAACGAAGACATCGTCCGCGCCATCTCCCTGAAGAAGGGCGAGCCGGAATTCATGACGGAGTGGCGGCTCAAGGCGTACCGCTATTGGGCGACGCTGGAGCAAAAGCACGCCGAGCCCACATGGGCCAACGTGAAGTATCCGCCCATCGACTATCAGGCGCTCTCGTATTATTCCGCGCCTAAACAAAAGAAAGAACTCAAGAGCCTGGACGAAGTGGATCCTGAAATTCTGGATACCTATGCAAAGCTGGGCATTCCGTTGCATGAGCAGAAGCTGCTTGCCGGAGTAGCGGTTGACGCAGTGTTTGACAGCGTCTCCGTGGCCACCACCTTCAAGGCCAAGCTGGCCGAGGCGGGCGTAATTTTCTGCTCGTTCTCTGAAGCCGTGAAGAACCACCCGGATCTGGTGAAGAAATATCTTGGCTCGGTGGTTCCATATACAGATAACTTCTTTGCCGCGCTGAACGCTGCGGTTTTCAGTGACGGATCGTTCGTCTACGTCCCCAAGGGCGTTCGCTGCCCCATGGAGCTATCGACATACTTCCGCATCAACGCGCAGAACACCGGACAGTTTGAACGCACGCTGATCATTGCCGACGAAGGCGCTTCCGTCAGCTATCTTGAAGGCTGCACCGCGCCTATCCGCGATGAAAACCAGCTCCACGCCGCCGTGGTCGAGCTGATTACGCATGACAATGCGACGATCAAGTACTCGACCGTCCAGAACTGGTATCCCGGCGACAAAGAAGGCAAAGGCGGGATTTACAACTTCGTTACCAAGCGCGGCAAGGCGCTGGGCAAGAATTCCAAGATTTCATGGACGCAGGTTGAAACCGGCTCTGCCATCACCTGGAAGTATCCGAGCTGCATTCTCCAGGGCGATAACTCTGTCGGAGAGTTCTACTCCGTGGCGCTGACCAATAACTACCAACAGGCCGATACCGGAACAAAAATGATCCATATCGGCAAGAACACCAAGAGCACGGTGGTATCGAAGGGCATTTCTGCCGGCCACGGTCAGAACACCTACCGCGGCATGATCAAGATTCTGAAAGGCGCCACCGGCGCGCGCAACTACACGCAGTGCGACTCGCTCCTGATTGGCGATAAGTGCGGCGCACACACGTTTCCATATATCGAGGTCAAGAACGCCAGCGCCCGCATGGAGCATGAGGCGTCGACATCGAAGATCGGTGAAGACCAGATTTTCTATCTGCAACAGCGCGGCATTTCCAAGGAAGAGGCCGTCAGCATGATCATCAACGGCTTCTGTAAAGCAGTGTTCAAAGAGCTGCCCATGGAGTTTGCCGTGGAAGCGCAGAAATTACTCAGCATCAGTCTTGAGGGGAGTGTTGGATAAACGATGAGTCTGCTTGAAATCAAAAATTTACATGCCAGCGTGAATGGCAACGAGATTCTAAAGGGCATCGACCTGACCGTGAATCCCGGCGAGGTGCATTCAATCATGGGGCCAAACGGATCCGGCAAAAGCACGCTGGCGCAGGTGCTGGCGCGCCGCGAAAGCTACATTGTTACCGCGGGCTCGATCACTTTTGACGGTAAAGACCTGCTGGAGATGAAGGCCGAAGACGCCGCCTGTGAAGGCCTGTTCATGGCATTTCAGTATCCAGTGGAGATTCCGGGCATCAGCAACGCGTACTTTTTACGCGCTGCATTGAACGCAGTCCTGAAGTATCGCGGGCAGGATGAAATGGACGCGATCGATTTTCTTCCGCTGCTCAAAGAAAAGATGCGCATGCTGGAAATGGACGAGCGTTTCCTGAATCGTCCGGTAAACGAAGGGTTTTCCGGCGGCGAAAAGAAGCGGAATGAGATTGTGCAGATGGCCGTGCTTGAGCCCAAGCTGGCTGTGCTGGACGAAACTGACTCCGGCCTCGACATCGACGCGCTGAAGATCGTAGCCAAGGGCGTGAACGCCATGCGCAATAAGAATCGCGCCATGGTGCTGGTAACGCATTACCAGCGGCTGCTTGACTACATTGTGCCTGATTTCGTTCACGTGCTGGTCAATGGACGCATTGTGAAGTCCGGAGGGCCGGAGTTGGCGCTGGAGTTGGAACAGAAGGGTTATAGCTGGACCGAGCCGGAATTGGTGGGGAAGCGGTAGATCAATCGGCTAAGACAAGCTGGTCCTATGCGGGTGGAGCAGGGCTTTAGCCCTGCGTTGAGAATAATTTAGTTTCTGGCTTTAGCCACTGCGGTAACCTCAGCGGCTGAAGCCGACATGAGAGGCAGTTTGGCCGCAGGCCTTAAGGCCTGCTCCACCCTCTCCTGAGACGAAAAATTCTAGAGGATTTATTTATCGTGATTACAGCAACCCAGGCTCCGGAAAAATATCTGGAGATTTTCGATCAGTTCAGCCGTCGCACGGCCTCCCAGCCGCGCTGGCTGCAATCTCTGCGGCAGGACGCTTTTGCGCGTTTCTCCGAAACCGGCTTTCCCACCACGCATGACGAAGATTGGCGCTTCACTAATGTGTCCGCGGTGGCAAACACCGCCTTCGAGCTGGCTGGCCCCGAAACTGTAAGCGGAGAACAGCTGGAACCGTTTGGCGCGTCACAGTTTGCTTCGCATCTGGTATTCGTCAACGGACTGTTTTCGCAAGAGCTCTCAACGGTTGCGGCGCTGCCCAAAGGCGTGACGGTTGGCAGCCTGGCCGCACAGCTTAAGAATGATTCAGCCAGCATTGAATCTCACCTGGGACGATATCTGAACACGCAGCGCGATCCTTTTGCCGCGCTCAATACTGCATTCATTGAAGACGGCGTTTTTGTGTATGTCCCGCGGGGAGTCGTGGTTGAAGCGCCAATCTACGTGCTCTACGTCACCATTCCCGGCGCTACACCGACAATGAACCATCCGCGCAACCTGATTGTCGCGGAAGAAAACAGCCAGGTCACGATCGTCGAAGATTATGTTTCGCTGGGCGAAGGCATCACGTTTTCCAACGCCGCCACGGAGCTTGTTGCCGGCGATAATGCCAATGTTTCGCATTACATGGTCGTGCGCGAAGGCGAACAGGCTTATAACTTTTCCACTCTGCGCATTCAGCAAGGCCGCAACGCCAATGTGGCCACGCATTCTCTGCTTTTGAGCGGAGCGCTGGTTCGCAACAACGTGCATCCGGTTTTGGCGGGCGAGGGAAGCGAATGCCTGATCAACGGCCTGTTCATGGCCAACGGTCGCCAGCACATGGACAATTACATGCTGGTGGAGCATGCCAGCCCGCATTGCGATAGCCGCCAGTTCTATAACGGGATTTTAAACGGGCAGTCACACGGCGTGTTTCACGGGCGGATTATCGTACACAAGGACGCGCAGAAGACTGACGCCAAGCAGACCAACCGCAATCTGTTGCTGTCTGACGATGCACAGATTGATACCAAGCCGCAGCTGGAGATTTACGCTGATGATGTGAAGTGTACGCACGGCGCGACGATCGGACAGTTCGATGAGAATGCGCTGTTCTACCTGCGCTCGCGCGGTCTAGCCGAAGCTGCGGCGCGCCACGTTCTTTTGCTGGCATTTGCCAATGAATGCCTGGACCGCATGAATTCTCCGCAGATTCGTGAACACCTGGAAAAGCTGGTCGTGGCCGGAATGCCGGAAGCCGCCATATTCTCCGGTTCCCGTTCAATCGAAGGTGCGGGGCGTAATCTGGAGGAAGTGGGATGAGCACAGTCGCCAAAATACCTCACGAAATCCGAGCTGCATCAGCTTACGACGTGGAGAAGATCCGCAAGGATTTTCCCATCCTGCACCAGACCGTGCACGGCAAGCCGCTGGTTTATCTGGATAATGCCGCCACCACGCAGAAACCTCTCGCCGTGATTGAAGCGATTGAGAATTATTATCGCCGCGACAATTCCAACATTCATCGCGGAGTGCATACACTTTCTGAGCGCGCGACTGAAGCTTACGAAAGAGTACGCGTAGCAGCGCAGAAATTCCTGAATGCCGCGGACTCAAAGGAAATCGTTTTTGTGCGGGGCACTACGGAAGCGATCAACCTTGTCGCGCAAACTTACGGCCGCAAGAACGTGGGCAGTGGCGATGAAGTACTGATAACCGCTATGGAGCACCACTCCAACATCGTGCCGTGGCAGCTGCTCTGCGACGAGAAGGGCGCGAAACTGCGCGTGGCGCCGATCAACGATCGCGGCGAACTGGAGCTTGACGAATTTGAAAAGCTGCTCGGTCCCAGGACAAAGTTTGTCGCCGTCGCTCATCTCTCCAATGCTCTGGGAACTCTCAACCCGGTTCGTGAAATCATCCGCATGGCGCACGCGCACAACATTCCTGTTCTGGTCGATGGCGCGCAGGCTGTCGCACGCATGCCGGTTGATGTGCAGGCTTTGGACTGCGATTTCTATGCTCTTTCCAGCCATAAGCTGTATGGGCCAACGGGCATTGGTGTTCTTTATGGCAAGACCAGGCTGCTGGAAGCGATGCCGCCATGGCAGGGGGGCGGGGACATGATTGCTTCCGTCACATTTGAAAAAACTGTTTACAATCGTCTGCCCTATAAGTTCGAGGCCGGTACGCCGAATATTGCTGACACCATTGGTCTGGGGGCGGCCTTTGAATATGTCAACCGCCTGGGACTGGACAGGATCGAGCAGCATGAAGCCGATTTGCTCACATACGCCACAAAATCCGTGGAAGCGATTCCCGGAGTGCGGCTGGTCGGCACGGCGCGAGAAAAAGCCGGTGTGCTGTCCTTTGTGATGGATGAGATTCACCCGCATGACATCGGTACAATTCTCGACACTGAGGGTGTCGCTGTCCGCACTGGCCATCACTGCGCCCAGCCGGTGATGCAGCGTTTTGACATTCCCGCCACCGCCCGCGCGTCTTTTGGTCTCTACAACACTCGTGAAGAGGTTGATGCACTGGTGAGGGGAATTCGCAAGGTGCAAGAGGTACTCGGATAATGTCAGACGTTCGTGAACTGCGCGACCTTTACCAGGAAGTGATTCTTGAGCACAGCAAGAAGCCCAAGAACTTCCGCATGCTTGAAACTGCCAATCACAAAGCGGAGGGATTTAATCCGCTATGTGGGGATCACTTTACGGTCTATGTCGACGTGAAGGAGGGCTCAATCACTGACATTGGTTTTCAGGGCAGCGGATGCGCTATTTCCAAGGCTTCAGCATCCATGATGACGCAGATGCTCAAGGGCAAAACAGAGACTGAGGCTGAAGGCATTTTCACCAGGTTTCACGATCTGGTTACCGGGCACGCCAGAGGCGATGGACAGGATCTGGGCAAGCTGGCGGTGTTCGCCGGGGTCTCAGAGTTTCCCCTGCGGGTAAAGTGCGCGACTCTGGCCTGGCACGCGCTGCGCGCCGCGCTTAAGGGCGATCAGGACGCTGTTTCCACCGAATAAAGATCATGGCATCCAACGAACAAATCGAGCTTTCGCGCGAAGTTGACGCCACCCAAATCCCCAGCGGGATACCGCAGCGTCTTTCTGCAGGAACCAAGGTGCGCCTGATGCAGGCGCTTGGCGGCAGCTACACGGTGATGACCGACATTGGATACATGGTTCGGGTGGATGCCAAGGACGTTGACGCCCTTGGGCTCACGCCAACAACGGCACCCGCAGATGCTCCGCAGGAGTTCAGCGAAAAGCTGGTCTGGGACAAATTGCGTACCGTGTACGACCCGGAGATTCCGGTCAACGTGGTTGACCTTGGGCTTATTTATGATTGCCACATCGCCCCGGTCGCTGAGGGAAACAAGATTGACATCAAGATGACGATGACAGCGCCGGGCTGTGGCATGGCTGACGTGCTGAAGTCAGATATTCAGCGCAAAATTTCGGATTTGCCCACGGTGAAGGAACTGAATGTTGAAGTGGTGTTTGAGCCGCCGTGGCATCCCGGCAAAATGAGCGAGGCTGCGCGGTTGCAATTGGGGCTGGACGTGGAAAGTTCCCCGTTTCCAATGCATTGAAGTGGCGGGAGAACGTGCTATTTCCCCACTCGCTCCCCCGCCCTTCTTCCCTGCCGAACCAACTCCGTAGCTGGGTCTAACAGAAGTCAGATGAATTCTGAAAAAACACCGTGTCTTCAACGGTTGAAGGCGGGGTGCAATTACAAAATTCGAAAAGCGTGGCCGCTGTCTATATAGTGGCCGCCAGCAACAGAAAAGATATATCCAGTGACTCGAATAGTCTCAACTTCGCTCAAGTTTTTGTTAGAAACTCTAAATGTCGACTGACTATATCGAACGAATCGCGCTCTCTCGTGACTATCAACAAACCCATTAAAATCAATAATTTGAGCCCGATCTTCCATCCGTAAAAACCTTCCATTCGGCCCCAAATCCTGTTTAGATTCGTGCCGCGCCTGTTGCAGTGCTATAGTCCTTCCAGTCGCCGAACTCGGGGCGGCGGGCGAAGACTATGCCGCGCAAGATGCCAAAAATCGTGCTCGTCTTGATCGTGCTGATGGCCGTATTTTCGCCGTTCATGCAGCTCGATAGCCTGGACAATTTCCCTGTGGCGACCGGTGACATTGAAATGCACGTCATTTCCGTGTTGTTTGAGACGGGAATGTTCTTTGTGTTCGCCGGGATCCTCAAACTCTTCCCCAAGCTTCTTTGCACGAATGTCCGGCCACCCGCCATGATTTACTCTGGCTTCAGCCGAGACGTTGCTCCATTGCAATCAGACTTCTTCTATTTTTCCGTTCCTCTCCGCATTTGATCCATTCCATTCCCGAAGTGTGTCCGTAAGCCAAGTCTCGTTACCAGTAAACCGGAAACTTGCTTTTTGCGGGCACAGATCAGGGCCGGAGTGTTCCTTGCTCCAGTCTGAACCCAGCATGAACGTTGGCTCTTTGCAGACAGGAAAATGGAAATGAAACCCTCAGAATTGTACGCATCCGCCGCGGCCGCTGTTATAGCGGGCCAGCCGGCACTCCTTAATGAAAGCGACATCGAACAGTGTTTCTGTAACGATGGCGCCGAGATGGGCGAAGACGAATGGCTTGTACAGGGCTGCATTCAAGGCGACCCCAAGGCCTGGGAAGACCTCATCGATAAATACAAACGGCTGATCTTTTCGATCCCGATCAAGTATGGCGCCTCCTCTGCCGACGCCTCAGACGTATTTCAATCGGTATGCATTGAAGTATTGAACTGTCTTCCGCAATTGAAAAATGTGCAATCGCTGCGCTCATGGCTGATTACGGTCACTATCCGCCAGTCATACCGATGGAAGAAGAAGCAATCCAACCATATTGAACTCGACGCCATGGAGCCTGATGTTGCGGCAGGGCTTGCTTCCACGCCTCCGGTGGAGACGCTGGCCCAGCTTGAAGAGGAGCAGATTGTCCGGGACGTGGTTGCCAGGCTGGCTCCCCGGCACCGGGAATTGGTGCAGCTCCTTTTCTTTGAACAGCCGCCGCTGCCATATGCCGAGGTGGCGCGCCGCATGGGACTTGCTACTGGATCCATCGGCTTTATTCGCGGCCGTTGTCTGGACAAGCTGCGCAAGGCGCTGGTGGAATTTGGTTTCAACGGGTAGACAAAGGAATGGAAGCGCAACAGCCTTGCAAGGCTGTTGCGCCTTACAGTCGTGAATGGATTTTAGGGGCTGTCAGGTCGCGCCGGTAGAGTTCCAGAGGATCGAGGCGGGTCAACTGGTGAGACACCGCATCCTGCTGCAGCACCTTTTGCGCGAACATTGATACCAGAAAGTGCAGATCTTCCAGGTTGAGCGGCTTGGCGATGAAGTTATTAGCGCCGGCCATGTAAGCCGCCTGGATCTGTTCCGACTGGTTCTTTTCCGTGAGAAGAACGATGTAAGGCTGGACTTTTAGTTCAACGGAGCGAATCCAACGGCAAGCAGCGATCCCAGTCATCCTGGGTAAATCCCAGTCAAGGATGCAGAGATCCACATGCCCTGATATCAATTCGGCGCACGCCTTTTTTCCATCAGACGCCGCGATTACCTCAAAGCCCCAATATTCCAGCAGCGCTTTTCTGGCCAGGCAAAAGGCCGAATCCGCGCCCCCGATAAGGACTTTCAGCTTTCTCATCCCGTGAGTCACCGTTAAAATGAAGCTGTTTTAAAGCTCCGGCGGGTTGTTGTGGACGCTTCTCTTGCGCCATAAGGAAGAGCACTAATGCAAAATAAATCGTCAGGGTTGGGGAAGGCAACGCCGCTCGCTGCGTTCGTCCGGTAAACGCCCAACACCACATGCAAATGACGGATTTCCTTATCCAATCCTGAGGGGATCCCGTTTCTTTTGCCGTCGCCCATGGCCGCTTTTAAGTATTTAATGTCCTGCTCTATGGCCGCAGCCGCTTCAAGCCATTTCTGATCATTATCCATGGTGCCTGTCTCCAAACCAGTGAATTACTTACTCGATGTCAGGTGCAATAATTACCCAATATTTTGCAACACTGCTGCGATTGGGCTTCCTTCCCGGTAAGGTTACAAGCCACTTGTTTTCAACTACTTAAAATAGTTTTTAGTCTTCCGGGATTGATTTCTTCCCGTTACTTTATAAGAGTGAAAACCCGCTCCGGAAATATAGAGTACGCAAGCTTTGGGCCAGTAACTACTCGATTTCTTTTTTGGGAAAAGTTAAGGGACTCTAATCAGGAAAAGCGTTTCTGCGACATTGAATGTGGAATGGAATTTGTCTTCCCGGGGCCGGCTCAAGTTGTTGGCAGGTTCTGTCGATGAACTTTGGTAGAGGTGTTATTGATGGAGCCCTTTGTCGCGTTGTTGGTGTCCGCTGATCGCGGATCGCTTGCCCCGGCCCAAAGAATTCTGGAAGACAACGGAGTAAGTGTCAAAGTCGCGGAGTCTGCCCAGGCAGCGGAGCAGTTAATCAAGTCAACCATGTTTGACCTGGGCGTTTTTGACCATGACGTGCCGCGGGCGTTGAATCTTGTGGCAGGCGGCTCAGTCGGCGCTAATCCCAAAATGATTTTTGCCTTATTGCGCAGCCACCAATTGAAGGATGTCCGCGGCAAGCGCGTCCACTTTGTGGTGCAGAAGCCCTTCACTTCCGATCTTTTTACCCGCAGTCTGCGGGCCGCTTATGGGACCATGATCCGGGAAAGAAGGGTGACTTTCCGGCATCCTGTACAGATCAAACCGGTGAACAGCGTGCTTGTGCTGGAGACCAGTAAGCAAAAGCTGCAATCTTCCAAGATACTGGATCTGAGCCAAACCGGCATGTGCATTCAGACCCTTGAGATTCTGCCCCAGGGCGCCACGCTGCAGATTGATTTTCAGCTGCCTGACGTCAAAGAGATGATTCATGTAACCGGAACCGTCAGGTGGACACGCGCATCGGGCCGCACCGGCATCAGCTTTACCGATGTGCCGCAGGCCGAACAGAAACAACTCATTGACTGGCTGGATTCGAAACTGCCATTTCAGATGGAAATGGTTCCCCGCGCAGTTCCGTCAGGCTCTCACCGAGAACGAATTGTGGAACTGCCCGTGTAACCGTGCCGGAATTATGCCGGGGCAAAATCAATGTATCCGCGCTGAGGGTCGGCGCTGATTAGTTTCACGCGCAGCTTATCACCCACATCTGTGCCTTGACCCCGGACGAGCAAGCCTTCCACACGAGGTCTAAGCACCCGCACAAAAGTTCCTTTCGGCGTAGCGCCGGTAACAATGGCGTCAAATACCTGGCCGATGCGGCTGCTCATGCTCACGGCCGCAATTCGTTTTGACATCCCTCGCTCAACTTTTCGCGCCGCGTCTTCCTTCAAAGTGCAGTTGGTTGCGATCGCTGAGAGTTCATCCTCCGCGTATGGGCTTTTCTGGCGGCCCAGCACAGACTTGATCAACCGTTGCGTGACCACATCGGCATAACGACGATTGGGAGCAGTGGAGTGCGTGTAATCCTGGACTGCGAGGCCAAAATGTCCGGGCGAAGGCTCTCCCGGCCGCTCCAGAACGTACTCGCCCGGTCCCATCAGCTTGATTACGGCCAATGACAGATCCGCGAAATGGTCCGGGTCAGCGGCTTTGCGCGTCTGCAAAAAATCATTGAGCGCTTTCGAATCGGCAACAGCCGGAAGCTTGCCGCCCTGCTGCGCCGCCAGCGCCACAATGCGGTCCCATCGTTCCGGCGTCTTTACCACCCGACGGATAGACGAAATCCCGGCCTCTTCCAGTGTGCGCGCCACCACGCCGTTGGCGGCGATCATAAAATCTTCAATCAACTCCGTGGCGCGGTTCTTCTCTTGTTTTTGCAGATCGACGATCTCATTATTGAGCATCACCGGATGGACTTCCGCGGTTTCAATATTCAGCGCGCCGTGGCGGTAGCGTTCACGCTTTAGCGCCTGCGCCACTTCGTCCTGCAACTTGAGCTGCGCCTGCAATTCAGGCGAAGCAGCCACCTTGGCCGGCGCCGGGCCAGTTCCTTCCAGCCACGCACCGAGAGAGGGATACGCAAGCTGCGCTTTGTTGATCACCAGAGCAGGATAGATCTGGTGCTTGCTCACCTGGCCATTGCCATCGACGACGAATTCCGTGACCATGCTCAGCTTCCCATCCACCTCAAGCAGTGAAGTGGTGCCGGTAGAAAGCTCTTCCGGCAGCATGGGAAAGTTGCGCACGCCGGCGTAAACCGTGCAGGTTTCTTTGGCCGCATGCAGGTCAATAGGCGATCCTTTGGGCACGAAAGAATCCACATCGGCTATTCCGACCAGCACCCTGGTCGTTCCGTCGGGCAGTTTTTCCGCGTATTCGATTTGATCGAGATCGCGCGAGGTGTCATTGTCAATCGATGACCAGAGCAGTTTGCGGAGGTCCTGGACGTTTCCGGGCGCCGCCTGCGGCCGATTGCTCTTGATTTCGACCAGCTGTTGCGCGACAGCCGGAGGAAAGTCCGGCTCAAAACCGTTTTGCAGCATTAGTTGTTTGGCGGCGGCCTGAAGATCGAAGTGGGACGGAGAGGAATTATTCATAAATGAAAATGGAAGCAGAAAAGCTTAACACGGACGGTGATATGAAGCCGGCTGGATGCCATTTAGATAGTTTGTCACGGCCGAGACGCGTCAAAAGAAAGGCTGCCGGATTCCGGCAGCCTTTTGGAATTCGCTTATGAGCTGTTATCGCGCGAATGTTCCGACGAACGCGCTGCGCTTGTCATGCAGCGTCCATGAAGTGTTCAGGTCTTTGCCGCGATACTCATCCGTCATGGCGACGGCGGGCATGGCATGGGCGGTTTGCGTCAATGGTTTGTAGAAAGTATCTTCATTGCCGCAAAGATGGTCTTTGTCGCCAATGGCGCGCGTTTCCACGGTGACGACATTGCCGGCCTGCAAACGGGCGCGCGTGCTGTGCTCGCCCTGCGCTACTTCCATGTCGATCGGCGTATCAACAACGCGAACTACATGCTGGAGAAGCTCACCGCCCATCTCATGGGCAAAATTGATCAACGCCTGGCGCTGTTCCGGCGTCGCTTGCCGGTCAACCAGCAACACGGATTTTGCGGGATAGGGCTTACCATAGGGATCGCCCAGCGTGGCCTGCGCTTTGATCGCGCCGACAATCGTCAAACCGTTAAGCGAGACGCCGTCCCACTTGCCTTCACCAATATGCCAGGCGACGATCGCTTCCTGCCCGGCCGTATTCATCTCACCATTAGCAAAGCACTGGCCGACGTAAACATCAGCACTGCGGGTCTCAAGGTATTGGCCTTTGATCTGCGACTTACGGTGCAGCAACGGAAGCGACTGCCAATAAAGTAATGAAAGGCACAAACGGCATAAGATTGTTTTCATGGCATACGACTCCAGCTAACTCTATTTTAGGTCGGTGCGGGCCATTATGGCTCAAGTTTTGTGAAGTTCGTCCGGCGTAATCCACTCGGCGACAATCGTTCCGTCAGATCTTTTATTTGCTGGCCCCACAGTGGCAGCCGCGCTCGCCAGAGCAGCAATTTCCAGGCTCGGCCAGCTTGCCATCCGGTCCGATGCAGGTTTGCGTCATCGCGCACCAGAACAGTCCGTCGCCGGAGCGAGGCACGGTGGGATCAGGCGCTGACCAGATGTACTGGCTCTTCCAATGCAGCGCGGAGCACAGCCCCGCACGGTCAGTATTAAATCTCTCAGGTACGTTGCTCATGCTGCGCCTCCTGTGGGCTGCGATCCTGCCGCCGCCAGAATGGCCCGCTTTACTGCTACCTGGGCCAGATGGATTTTGTGGGCATTGTGCCCCAGGCTTTTTGCTTTAGCCACCGCGGCCTGAGCGGCCTGGTCTGCCGTGGCCTGTGTGACTGCTTTGCCTTGCAGTGCCTGCGCGGCTTCCACGGAAACCCACGGAATTGGCGCGACATGTCCCATGACAATGCGGGCGCTCTGCACGGTGCTGGCGTTCATCGTTAGTACGACGGCGGCCGTGGCATAAGGCCAGTCAAAAGCTTCTTTCTGGCGGACTTCATAATGCGCGGCGCGAACCCCAGCAGCAGGAGGCACGATCACGTGCGAGATGAATTCGTCCGGCCGCAGATCGTGTTCGCGTTCCTGCTCGGTCTTGGGAATAACAAAGAATTTCTCCACTGGGACCTCGCGCGCTCCGCGTGGGCCCACGATCCGAACCTTCGCGTTATACGCAATCAGGACCGGAGCTATAGTGGAGGGGCTCACGAAAAGTGCCGGGCCGTCGTTGCCGAGAATGGCGTGGTAGCGATTGTCGCCTTGAAGCACCAGCGACTTGCCGTCTTTCTGCGCCAGCAGCCCGTGGCCTGCGCGGAAATACCAGCAGCGCGGCCGCTGGCAGAGGTTTCCACCAATGGTGGCGACGTTGCGGATTTGGGGACTGGCTGCCTCACCGGCAGCGGCGGCCAACATGGGATGCTGATGCTGAATTTGAGCGGCGTTGGCAATTCGGTCCAGCGTCACCAGCGTGCCCAGGTTCGAGGATCCGCCGTCATTACTGATGGCGTGCAGGCCGGAAATCTGCTTGATGTTCACCAGCCGCTTCGGCGTGGTGATTTCATCTTTCATCAGGGAGAGCAGGTCACTACCGCCGGCCAGAATTTCCACCTCGCCCCAGCTCTTGCCGAGCAGGGCAGGCACCTGGTCTGCGGTGGTGGGAGAGGCGTAATCAAACGGTCGCATTGCTGCCTCCTTTCGGATTGAGGGCATTCACCACGCGGTCTGGCGTGATGGGCAGGAACGGAACCCGGACACCGATTGCATTGGCCACGGCATTGCCGATCGCTGCCATTGGGCCTACAGTTGGCGGCTCACCCAGGCCGATAGGGCCGCGCTCGTCATAGCCTTTGCCGGTCATCATGTGCACCACCAGTTCGCCAACATCGCCGAAGCCCGCAAGCCGATAGAAATCCATATTGGGATTGAGCATGTGCCCCAGGTTGTTGTCCATAATCTTTTCTTCGTAAAGAGTAGTTGCGATTCCCATGATCATGGCGCCGTAAACCTGGCTCTCCGCCGTTTTCATGCTGATGATCAGCCCACAATCCTGAACGCAGACCATCTTGTTCATTTTTACGACGCCGGTTTCCGTGTCGACAGAAACATCGGCCATGACCGCGCCACCAACGCCGCTCGAGATCAAATCGCCCGGGCCGGGATTTTTGCCCATTGCTTGAATAGGTTGCGTTCCCAGACGGGCGCAGGCATCTTTCCAACTCATGCTGCGCGAGGGCGCTGATTTCACGCGAATACTTCCGCCCACGGCTTCCAGGTCGTCCGGCTTAGCGTTGAGCGCCGAAGCGACCTTGGCGAAGAGCTGTTCGCGGGCGTCAATGGCTGCGCGCCGCGTTGACGAACTCACGCCGCCGATCGTGGTGCTGCCGCCTGATCCGCCGGACGCAGGATATTGGTTATCGCCGATCTTCAGTTCCATCTTGTCGAGCGGCAAACCCAGTGTGTCACCGGCGACAATCAGAATGGCTGTGCGCGTTCCCACACCCAGGTCCTGAGTGCCCATCTTTATTTCGACCGAGCCGGTTGGATAAATGGTTAGAGCGCAGTTGCTCTCATGGCCGCGTCCGCCCCACGTGTGAATCGCCAGACCCAGGCCGCGTTTAGTGGTGTCTGAGCCTTGTCCTCGCGGATGCCAGTTCTGCTTCCAGCCGATCAGGTCAGCTGCGATGTTTAGCTCGTCGCGGTAAGTATCGGCGCGATGGGAGTCGTTCTCCGCGATGAGATTAAGGTTCTTGATCACCAGATCCAATGGGTTCATGCCGATCTTTGCTGCAATGTCTTCAATTGCCGCCATCGTGATGAGGCAGCCTTGCGGATGGTTCGGCGCACGCCACGCTCGCGCTGGCCCAATGTTAGTAGCTATGGCCGTGTGCTGCTTGCGCTGATTAGGGATGTTCAGGAACACATACGGCATCGGTGGCGCGCCGCCACCGCCCGGACCGCCCGTGCCCCAGGAATTGGATTGCCATGCGGTGAGAGTGCCGTCTTTTTTGGCAGCGACTTTTACTTTTGCAAAAGCCGACGGACGGCATCCGGCGACCTCAAGTTCTGCGTCGCGCTCCAGCATCACGCGTACCGGCTTGCCGCCAGCTTTCTTTGAAACCTGCGCAGTGTAAGCGCCCCAGCGATCGATGCCAAATTTGCTGCCAAAGCCCCCGCCTACATGGTCCTGATGCACGTGAACATTGGCTTCAGGGATTTTCAACGCTTGCGCGTACTGGCCGGCAAGTCCGGAAACATTTTGCGTGGAGATGTGCGAGAAAAGATGATCGCTGTCAGTCCATTCGGCAATGGAACCATGGCTTTCCAGGCAGCAATGCGTGATCACCGGACAGCCGTAAACGCCTTCAGAAACAACCTCCGCTTCCTTGAAGGCCGCGTCGGGATCGCCTTTTACCTGCTCGGTCTCTTTCTTAAAAGGTGAATCATTGGGCTGCGGCTCTTTCACCGGAGCCGCCTGAATCGCTTTAATTACCTCATCGCTCACTTCGTTATCTTTCAGCCGTTTTTCTAGTTCGGGCGTCACCTTGAATGCCAGACCACGTTTTTTAATGGCGGCAATCACCTGGTCGTCTGGCGTGTCGTCGTTCAGCATCTGCCCAATATCGCGCTGGGTGAGAGGGCCAGTGCTCTCAGCCACATTTTGCGGCTGGGTAAAATCGTCTACAAAGTGGGATAGGGTCTCATATTCAACTTTGATGAGTCGTGCAGCGTCGGCTGCGGTGGGTTCGTCCACGGCGGCTACCACTACAACGTCGTCGCCAGCCCAATGAATTTCACTACCTTTATCCTGGATGATGTAAACGCCTTTTACTCCGGGCATTTTCTCCGCGGCGGCGGTATCAATGCTCACCACTTTGGCATGAGCGTGCGGAGAGCGCACTACTTTTCCGTAAAGCATCCCCGGCCGATGAAGGTCATAGGTGTACTTAGCGCGACCGGAGACTTTGTCCGGCCCATCGACACGCGAAATGCGTTTGCCAATCAGCGTTCGCTGTTCTTCTGCGGGCCATCCATATTTGGTATTGTCGTCTGCCATGGATCAGGCTCCTTTCGTTTTGGCCGCCTGCAACACAGCGGCACGCATTCCGGCATATGTTCCACAACGGCAGAAGTTTCCACCCAGCCCGTGTTTGATCTGTTCGGGCGAGGGGCTGGGATGCTGATCGAGGAGAGCTTTGGTGGCGACAACGAAGCCTGGGGTGCAGAAGCCGCATTGTTGCGCGTCGTTATCGATAAATGCCTGCTGAATAGGATGGAGGCGGCCCGGTTCGCCGAGACCTTCTACGGTCGTGATCTGCGCGCTTTGCGCATCGATGGCGAGTACGGAGCAGGAGTACACAGCTTTGCCGTCCAGCAGTACCGTGCATGCTCCGCAGGTGCCGCGATCGCAGACGCGCTTGGCGCCAGTGAGTTCAAACTGGTCGCGCAGGGCGTCCAGCAATGTGACACGGGGCTCAAGCTGTGTGCTGAGCTTCTTGCCGTTCACATTGAGCGATACCGGAACTTTGCCCGGTCCCAGGACGTGCGGCGTGTCATCAAGTGCGAAAGCGCTGACCTGCGTGACGAGTGGAATGGCGGCAGACACACCAGAGATCTTTAGGAAGTCCCGGCGTGAAACGCCGGGGAGGAAGTCGCGCCGGGAAACTCCAGAGCTGGTTGAGGTCTTTGATTCAGATTTAGCGGGTTTGTCGCTTTCGTTGGGCTTTGCAGGCTTTTCAGGCAGATCGTCCACAGGATGCCTCCGTGACTTTGCGGTTCCGGATTGATAGCAAGGTGCGAAACCGAAATTGTAACTCTCCGGGGCGAGGCGTGTCTTGTGCGCACATATCCAGGCAGCGGGGAGGTTTCCGATATTTTGGCGTCATCTGAGAACGGGCTATTCGTAACGCAGCGCGACCATGGGCTCCACAAGTGTCGCACGCCGCGCGGGAATGGCTGCTGCTATCAGTGCGGCCATGCCAAGCAAAAGCGTGGCGAGTGACAGCATCAGAGGATCCCACGGCCTTACTCCGAAAAGGTGGCTGGCAATGAGACGCCCTGCGCCGATTGCCGCCGGAATCCCCAGCGCCAGCCCGAAAGCTACCTGCCAGAAAGCTTCGCGCAGCACCATGAGCACCACCGAACCGCGATCTGCGCCCAGCGCCATGCGCACGCCAATCTCGTTCGTCCTCTGTTCCACGCCATAGGCTGTCACACCGTAGAGGCCCACGGCAGCCAGCACCAGCCCGACGGCTCCAAAAAGCCAGGTCAGGCTTGCGATCATGTTCTGCTGCGCAAAATCAGCATGAATCACTTCCAGGTAGGGCTGAATGCTTTTCACGACAAGGTTCGGCGCCGTGTTAGCCAGCGTGTTCTTCACCTGCTCCTCGATGTCCGCTGGATTTCCCGGCGCCCAGATCACCACGCTGTACAGGTAATGTGACGAGACCTCGCGCTCTTCCGCCTCTGCGTCCATCGAAGTGATGTGCTCTGCGCCTCTGGCAGGAAATACATGGGCTGCGGACGAGCTCCGAAGGTTACATCCGATACAACGCCGACAATCTCGTACATTCCCGCGTTTTGTTCTGGGGCAGGGCCAAAGTGTTGCCCGATCGGGTTCGCCTTGGCAAAGAACCGCCTGGCAAATGCCTCATTGATGATGGCTACCGGCCGGGTGCTCGCGTTGTCTTCTTCGGTGATCGGCCTTCCTAGTACCATCCTGTCCCCGATAGTCTCGAGAAATCCGGGTGTCACACGGGTCCAGCCAGATGAGACCTCATCCTGCGGGCCGGGCTCGGGTTTGCCCTCAACCCGGATGTCATGCGGCCAAACCCAGCCGTTCAATGGCGCTTGCAGTACGGAGCCGACCTTATGCACGCCAGGAATCAGGCGAAGCCGGTCCTCAATTTCGCCAAGGAGCGGCACCAACTGCTCTTGCTTATAGTTGGAAATCTTCGGATTGATCGAAACCAGATAACGTCCGTCAGCATCGAATCCAAAATTCTGGTGCTCCAGGTTGCGCAAGCTCTGGCCGAGCATCGCCGCCGCACTCAGTAACACCAGAGACACCGCCGCCTGCACGATCACCAGCATCTTCTGCGCCCCGGCTCTTCCAAGAACGCTGCGATTAATTCCCACCGTGCGGCTGGCTCCGCGCATCGCCTCCATCGGGTCCGCGTGCGAGGTCATCCATGCCGGCGCAACTCCGAAGACGAGTCCAGTGATCACCGAAATTGCCAGCGCGAAGAGCAGCGCGGGGCTGGAAGGAGTGGCATCCACGGGAATCCATGTGTCCGGCCGCGCGAACGCAAGCCGGAGGATCAGGCTGGCTCCGGCGTATGCAATGGCAATCCCAGCGCCGCCGCCGATCACAGCCAGCCCAAGGCTTTCGATGAGCGCCTTCCGAACCAGGCGGCTGCGCGGCGCGCCCAGCGTTACGCGTATCGCCGTCTGTTGCCTCTGCTTGAGGCCGCGCGCCAATAGCAGATTGGCGACGTTGGCGCAGGCCACCAGCAGGACACAGCCAGCGGCAAGCAGCAGCAACCGCAAGCCATCCTTGTATTTCTCGCGCATCGGGGAAACGCCGGCGCCGCCCGGTGTCAGACGCAAGGTCTGTCTTGGCAGGAGCGCTTTTTCCTGTGAGCGCATATCCTGCACATGGCTCGCGAGCCACTGGTGCAGTTCTACCTGGAGCTGCGTCTCCAGAATTTTCGGATTCGTGTCTGGGCGAACGCGCCCGATCAAATCAAGCCACGCGAGCCGGGGATTCTTGAGGCGCGAAGTCGCGCCGGCAATCAGCGGCTCGGTCGCCAGTGGCAGCCAGAAGTCGGGCATATCCTCACTGTCGATCTTCGCCCCGAAAAAGCCCGGCGGGGCGACTCCGACAACCGTGAATGGCTGGCCATTGATCTCGTAGGTTCCTCCCGCTACCGACGGATCGGATCCGTACTTCCCGCGCCAGATTCGGAAACTCATTACGGCGACCGGTGGTGCGCCCTCCTGGTCATCAGCATCGGTGAAGAGCCGCCCACGCCAGGCCGAAATGCCGAACGTCGCGAAGAAATTTCCGGAGACGTACTCGCCATTGCGCGTCTCAACAGGCGCGGAGGAACGGGTGCGCCGCACCGCCAGGTAGGCGTTCGCTTCACCGACCTGGAACGCGGCCAGGTTCTCGAATGCGGGAGTGTTGGCGCGTAAGTGCTTGTACGCCTCCCATGAGAAGAAATTCCAGTTGTTCTGCGACAGGTCGTCGCCGTTTCCCTGCGTATATCCGTTCGCGAAGCAACAGCGGTCAGAATCGCCGATGCGCCAGAGCTGGTCGGGCCGCGCGACCGCCAGCGACCGCAGCATCACCTGCTGTATCAGCGTGAAAATCGCCGTGGTCGCCCCGATGCCGAGAGCGAGAGTGAGGACGGCTACGGCAGTGAAACCGGGGGATTTGCGCAACATCCGGAGCCCGTAACGTAAGTCCCAAATCAGCACGCCCACATTGTCTCCTGTCTTTGAGCCAGGGTGGCACGAAAGACCGATCCTACCGCAAGAGACACGTGTCACTCCAGTGTTTCTGACGCCTCCGGGCGGATTGTCCGCAATGCGGAAAGAAATCCGGGAGGTTTCAGCGGCTTTTCATGCGATCCACAAACGGGCTTTTCATGAACTTTGGCTGATTAGAGATGGCAAATCCGCTTGCGGAATACTTTTTTCGGCAAGCGGTGTTCCCGTCCGCATCACGTGGCATCCATTTGGCCGTGACGCGCTCCATCGGAGCCGAGTCCATCTTTTCAACTTCCGCGCGATGCTGTGGGCATATCGGAATTTCATTTTGGGAATGTTAAAAGAAATTCAAACCAACAGGAATCGTTGGGACGAGTTGGCGTCGCCGAACTATACTGACTCCTCTTGAGAACAATCATGACTCCAGTTCATCCACTCAGGCTTTTTGCGCTCACCATTATCAGCTTCAGTGTCGCAGCGGCGCAGGCAGGGAGTTCTGCCGTTTGTCCGCGCGATGACAAAGATTTTGTCGCCATTCAGCAGCGCGCTGATGCCAATGATCCCACGGCGCAGATGGCAATGGCTTCTTGCTATGACCTGGGAATGCATGTGCAGCCGGATGGCAAAGAGTCAATTCGCTGGATCACCAAAGCGGCAAACCAAGGCTATGCTCCAGCTGAGTACGAGATGGGACGGATTTATCTTTATGGTCGCGGCATACCCATTGACTATGCGCAGGCGCTGCTTTGGGAGAGCAAGGCGGCAGAGAAGGGCGACGCTCGAGCCCAACGTGATTTGGCGTTCATGTATGAACGCGGTTTTGGCGTCGCCGCCGATCCTGCACAAGCGGCAGAGTGGAACAGGAAAGCCGCGACGCAGGGAAATGCGGAGGCGCAGCTTCATCTGGCCAAGGGGCTTGATGAGGGTGTTGGCGTGAGCAAAGACCGTGAAGAAGCGCGCAAGTGGTATACCAAAGCAGCGCGGCAGGAGCAGCCGGCGGCGCAGTTGGAATTGGCGAGACAGTCCGCAGGCCAAGGCAATTGTCCCGTGGCGGTGCATTGGTATGAAGAAGCGGCGGGACACGGCGAGGCGCAGGCGATGTATGAGCTTGGCAGGCTTTATTTGAACAAATGCGGACCAAACAGGGAACTGGTGTTCAAGTGGTTCACGATTGGGGCAAAGTTCGGATCTGAAGAAAGCAAGAAGGAAGTGGAGAGGATGGCGATGACCATGCCATCGGCACAGAAAAAGCGTGCTGAATTAGCGGCGGCAAAATGGATCAAAGAACATCCCGGCAGCGACAAGGAAGAAGATGAAGAGGAGAAGCGATAGCTCGTCTTTGATGATGTATTCCGAACACCTCAGGGGCTAAAGCCGAGATGTAGCTAGCTTTTGCCGCAAGGCTAAAGCCTTGCTCCACCCCGTGGGTGAGTAAAGTAAGGAAGAAATGTGCGGGAGGGAAGCGCTGGCTAGCGTTTTCAAAAGAGGAGGAGCACTAAGCTCCTCCTCTTTGTCATTTATATGTTGTTTCAAAACCAGCCCTGGCCATTCGGATTCAAAGCCGTTTCAGCGAAAGCGCGTGTTGCAGCTGCGCTATGATTGTCAGCATTGGCAAGGAACGGCACCACGACATAATGAATTTCACCGGCTTCAAGGTTGACGAAGTTGTGGTACGCCGCGTAATCGACGCCGCCACGAAGGCCTCCGAGCGTTGATTGAATGCCCGGAGCAAGGAAGAACACATAAACGGTCCCAGCCGCAGGCGCGGGAATGGCCTTGCTTTTCAGCATGTCTGAGAGCTTCTGCTGAATCGTGAGGTCATTCACCTTGCTTTGGCTGAGATCGCTGAAGTCTTCGAGCTTCGGCGCAGCGCGAAGCGTTTTGATGCTGTGCTGTTTCATCTCCGCAGCGTGCACGTTTCCGACCGATGCCGTGACATCGACCAAAGATGCTTCACGACCGCGAACTTGCGCATCGCCCCATCCCGAGCCCAGAAAAATACTGACCTGCTGGGCTGAAGACAGAACGGGTCCGCCGTGGAAAGTTTTTGGTCCAGTCACGGAAAAGTCGGCGGGAACAATCTGGGCTTTGCCGCCATCGTCGTCAAAAGCGAAGTTCGGCTCCGACGGACGATCCACCGAAGCCTGTTGTTGCGCGGCCAGGACGCAGGTCACCGTGCCGCAAAGCAATAAAATCCCAAGCGCGATTTTTTTCATAAGCTCTCCTTATTGCGTTACGTTCAGGTTTACATCGTCCACCACAAATGAAGTTTGCAGCGTGGAATCTTCCACGCCCTTGAAGAATATCTGGATGGTCTGCCCTTTGAAGCTGAGCAGGTTAAACGATTTTTGCGAATATCCGGTGGCATGGTTCAGGTTGGAGAACGTTGCCAGGGTTGAAAGCACTGTGCCGGACGAATTGCGTACCTGCACCGTCAGCGTATCGAACGCCGTGGTGGTGCTGGTTTCAGCGGTGTCAATGTGCAGGAAGAACGTCAGCGTTGCTGCTGTCGCGGCTGCTGGGATCGTTACCTGTTGCAGCACCGTGTCAGTATGCGTGGTGCCATAACCGTCCATCCATGCATCCCAAGTTCCGGCGTGAGGCGGTTCGCTGGCGGAGTTATTGACCACGCCCGCAGTCACGGTCCAGGGTGCAGGATTGGTAGATCCGTTTTCAAACCCAGGGTTGCCAAGGATTTGAGTGTTGGTCCCCCCTGTAGTAATCGTCAGCGAAACGGTAGTGCTGTGGGAAACGGTTCCGCCGCTGGCATTAATCGTGATCGTGGAAGTTCCCGCTGTGGCGGTGCTACTGGCAGTGAAAGTTAGAGTAGAGCTGCCAGAGCCCGGCGCAGCAATTGATGTGGGACTAAATGCAGCCGTTACGCCTGAAGGTAACCCGCTGGCGGAAAGCGATACCGCGGAGTTAAAGCCGCCCGAGACTGTGGTTGAGATCGTACTTGTTCCGCTGCCTCCAGCCGCTACCGAGAGGCTTGTGGGCGATGCGCTGATCGTAAAGTTTGGCGAGGTCGCCGCATTCACCGTCAGCGGAATTGTTGTGGTATGAGTAAGTCCGCCTCCAGTTGCTGTCACCGTGGTGTTAAACGTTCCGGCAGTTGCCGTGCTGCTCGCCGTGAATTTAAGAGTTGAGCTGCCGCTGCCGGGGGCTGCGATCGATGTTGGCGTGAAGCTCGCAGTCACACCGCTGGGAAGCCCCGAGATTGAAAGCGCAACGGACGAATTGAATCCGTTTGAAACGGAAGTAGAAATTGTGCTGGCGCCTGAGTTGCCCTGCGTGACGGTCAAACTTGTGGGTGAGGCACTGAGAGCAAAATCGGGACTGGATCCGGGATTGAAAACGATATCCAGGATTGGATGCAGCTCGATTCCGTTGGGAGCAACGCCGGTTTGCCCGTGCAGAAAATCAAACATACCCACGCCCGTGACCTTCACGGGAATGTTCGCTGTCTGGAAGCTGGTGGTGGCGGTGAACCTGGCATTGAATTCGTTTCGAGCGTTGGTAATGCCCGACAAAAATGGGCTGCCCGACCCAACGCATGTGGGCGACGGAATTTCCCCGATCATGGTCAGGCCATTAGCGTCCTGCAGTACCAGATGATAGTCCGAATCGCTTTCCAGTTTGTACAGCGTGAGTGTGGCGTTGATGATCCACTGAGTGGTTTCCAAAGGCGCTACGCGGTTATTGGCTGGGATGGGACTGGGAGCAGCCGGGGCCCGCATTGCCGCGATAGTTGTGTTGGAAGAAGAATTCAGGTGGACCAGACCGATATCGGCATCAGTTCCGGTCTTTACTGACCAGCGCTCTACGCCGCATTGGGCGAATAGCGAGGTAGGAACAACGAGCAAGAGTACAGCCAACAACAAACGACTACGGCGCAGACGTTGCCTCATGCAGCCTCCAGTTTTGTTTCGGGGCCCGTTAAACTAGGGGAAATAATAGTTGCTGCGAGCGAAATGAATATAGATTTTTCGTTAAAGTTTGCGAAAACAATGTCCCGAAATGGGACGCCGCGAGAGTTAGTTTTGTCTCATGTGTTGTGCAGTTGAGGTTGCGATTCATGGCCGGACACAAAAATTACGCAAGTTTGATCGGCATGACCAACGCCAAAGTGGCTGTGGCATCGGCTGAGGCTGTGCCAGCGAAGCCGTAGGCGAACTTTAGTTTTCCACTTCTTTCCATTCTGGTGCGGGAGAAACCGTTGCAATCCCGGTAAATGCGGCTTCCGCAAACAACTGGCGGCGCGAATTAGTACGGTAGTACCCAACAATGCAGCAGTAACGTAACGAGAGTAACTTGTTAGGGCAATTGTAACGCCGATATTGTGGTCATACGTCAGGCTTGCACTACTGAAGCTGCTGCCGGACGAGGAGATTGCAATGGCGGCTGGAGACATCACGTTTGTAAAATGCCCTCGCGGCGATTCGTTTCCGGTACGCAAGACAGCCAGCCGGTCGGCGGGCAATCAGCAGATTATCTGTCCCCGATGCGGACACGATTTTGATGTGACGATGGAAGAGACGGTCGAGCGGCTTTCACGCGAACCCAACCTGCCCCTGATGGGAACGCGGACAGCTTAAGCGCACTTGCATCCTACTGTTCCTCGGCTTCTTCCTGCAGCGCCGTCAGTAATTCGTCGTCCACTTTCCAGTTCTTAAGCACCTTGATGGCGATACTTACGCCGAATCCAGCCCGCATGAGCCCGCGAAATATCCGCGCAGTTTCTTTTTCATTTTCGGGTTTCTTCAAGCGTTTGCGTTTCAGGTATGCCCGCGCCAATTCTTCTTCGTTGACGCTTGAATAAGCTTCATCGACGACCTTTTCGATCACGTCGGCATGTACGCCTTTCACTTTCAGGTCAGTGATCACGCGGCGGCGTCCGAACTTCTCATTATCGCGGCGAAGGCTGGAGAATGCCGCGGCGTAATCCGTATCGTTCAGGTACTTCTGATCCTTCAGCCGAAGGATCACCATTTCAACCAGCAGATGGCCCATTTCGTCGTTGGGAACGCGCCGGCGCATGAGTCGCTTCAATTCGGCGACAGTCCGCATTTGGCGACCCAGCGCTCCCACGGCGTAGTCGTAGAGCGTGTTCTCGTCGAGAATTTCTCTGGGGCGCTTGAAGGGCACGGAGGGAAGAATAACAGAAGGGCTTTACCGCGGATGAGCGCGGATGAGCGCGGATGAGCGCGGATGAACACGAATTCTCTAGTGGACATACACCCGCAGAAGCCACCAGATTAGAAACAGAGCAATGATGGCCACAACGATCTTGCTTATCCACTGTCCTGCAGTCCTGGGTCCTGATTGTTTTCCCATGAGATTACGCTGCTTTCCTGCTTCTCTCCGTTCGGCGCTTGTTCGATGGCGTAAGACCGATCTTTCTACGCTCTGGCCACAAAGTCCCCGGTCTCCGTGGACACCCTGACCTTCTCACCCTGTTTAATAAAAAGCGGCACGCGGATTTCCAGTCCGGTTTCCAGCGTGGCGGGTTTGGTCACGTTGCCGCCCGACGAATCGCCGCGCACGCCTGGCTCCGTCTGCGCGATCGTCAACTCCACATGCGGAGGCAGTTGCAAGCCAATGGGATTGCCGTTGTACTTGTGCACCTGGATGATCAGGCCTTCGCCAAGAAAATCCTGCGCGTCGCCAATCATCTCCTGCCGCAGGGTAAGCGTCTCAAAGCTCTCCTGGTCCATGAAGTAAAAGCCGTCCGCGTCGCTATATAAAAAAGATGCCGGGACCATTTCCAGGTCGGGTTCCTTGAACTTGTCGCTGGCCTTGAACGTCTTGTCAAAGACGGCGCGGGTCAGCAGATTACGCATCTTCAGGCGGACCAGCGTCTGGCCGCCACGGGCGGTTGGCGTGTTCACCTCCACGTCAAGGCAGTGGAAGGGCGTGCCGTCCAGTTCAAAAAACATTTTGCGCTTGATGTCGATGGCATCAATCAGTGCGGCCATGGGTCCCTTCGCGGCGTGAATGAATAGTGGATCAACGAACGCTTCTAGGATATCAGGCGGAAATATTCCACCCCTCCCCCTCCTACCCCAACTATGATTCAAAAGGATTTGCACGATTCAACCCCGGGGATTGGTTTCCTGATCCGCGTTCATCCGTGTTTCACCAGTAGTAAAGTTTTGCGTTTCTCCGACCTTGGCTGCTCTCCGTGTGTCTCCGTGCCTCCGTGGTAGGTGCTGCCTTTCCGATTACGGCGATTCCGGCGATCGGCGCGCTTTGCGCCCACCCCACCTGGCCTTTTTCCATTCTTTGTTGCAAACAAAGCACTTTCTCAACTCGACGCTTGGGCGACCCTTGCGCCACGCTTGGGTGGCCCTTGGGCCACGCTTGGGCCACCCAAGGGTCACCCAAACCCAATCCCAAGCAGGCAGAGGGTCGCAACGCTTCACCAAGTACCAAGTACCAAGTACCAAGTACCAAAAACCAAGTACCGGCCTTCAGGCTAATTGCTAGTTGCCAATTGCTAGCTGGTCATTTTCAAAGAGCCTTTGATCACACATCGCCCTGGGGCGCTGGCAGACTATAGACGATTTTTGAGGCGAATCAAGTACGAAAGAGGACAATGACCGGAATCCAAATGAATCCTGTAGTCGACGAAATTTCGCCCGGGTTACCGGCATTACAGCATCCAGCTGTCAGATGGTGAGTCGAGAAGTTAGCCCAGCTGAAGGCGAGCACCGCGCAGCCGGGCGAGCTGAGGTATAGCAAAGAAATCGAGCACCGGAGTCGCCGCACAATTCATCTTTTGCCATGCCGCGTCAGGGAGTTCTACCGAGGACCCTGCATGTGGGTAAGCCCTGCAATAAAAAAAGACAACGCTAAGCCGCTTCCAGCACGGACAGGATATTCCCCGCTGGATCCTTGAACCACGCGATCGTCGGCCCATTCCCGCGAGAAATCCCATGCGCGTCCGTCTTCAGGTTGGGTTCGTTGTAGACTTCAAATCGCACGCCGCGTTGGCTCAGTTCGTCCACAGTTTTTTCCACGCTGTCTACGGGAAAATTCAGCACCGTGAAAGTGGCGGGCTGGTGGTTGGGCTTAGGGTACAACAGAGCTTTGGTGCCACCGGAAAGGGGCACTACCAGGGTGCCTTCCGGACCGCTGGAAAGTTCGAGCCCCAGCGTTTTGCCATAAAATTCCTTCGCTTTCTGAATATCGTTCACGGAAAAACTGCTGAATGCCTTGCTTATGTTGAGCATTGGATACCCTCCGGAGTTTTGATCTTTCTGGCTTCGATGCGGAATTGGTTTTCGCGGTTTTCGAATGTGGGACCGGCTCTACGAAACGTCTGTGAGGCTCTGCGGCGCAAGGAAGAATCATTTTTAGCCGCTTGACGGCCCGGACTCCGCAGCCCTCGATTCACTGCGCTCATCTCGGGCTAAACGCTCAACTCAGGGCCTGATACGTGTCTCGCAAACCTGGATGGACGGTATACTTTGTCGAACCCGGCATAGAATTTTGGGGGAGCATTAATGACTGGGATCTCGCGGCCCGGCAAAAAGGATACGAATCGAGTTCAGATAAACCACAAGTGATGGTTCCTGAAGAAGCTACTGATAGGGGCCCTATTCTCAAGGGAGAACTAATATCATCGGAAATTCGTGTTCCGGATCTTTTGGCTCAATTCGAGAAGATCACACCAAAGAGCAAGAAAGCGAAAATTTATTTCTATCCGACTGTAGAACAGGCGAAGACACTATATCTCTCTCGCTCTCCATTTACTTTCGCAGGTTCATGGTACCCACGAGAGGGCACAAGAGAAAATTTGGAAATCAACTGAAATTTGGCTTAATCCAATCACATCGATTTCGTATAAAGAGATGGAGTGTCTAACATTTTGCTCTGGAAAACCAGTTGACCTCCACATCACAGCGACATCTGATCACGAGGTCATCGGTGTCAATGAGAAAAGCGATTTGCCCAGCGCATGGTTCGTGACAAATAGATGCTTTCTTCTGCAAATACTTGCGACCAATGAGAAAAGACCAGGATTAGAAATAGAGAATGAGATCAAACAATCAACTTACAATTTTGAGTTGAGGGACAATGCAAGGGCGGAGATCAAACGGCATGTTTTTAGCCGGAGATTCGGAATTGTGAAGGAGGTAGCCAAGAGTGGATATTCCATTCTCGTTCATGGATTTAAGAATGTGGAGACTATGCGGCGGGACGTCGAATGCTTGCTGATATTGGCGTCATTTGCTTCACGTGAGAGAAGCGATTTCTGGCATTGGAGCATTGATGATGGACCGAACCTAAACAACCGGCATTGGCGCTTCGGCATGAAGAAATTCAATAAAAGACTTGATGGTGAAGAGCCATTGCTACCCCGGGATTCCGCTGAATGCAGCAACTTTTTATCGACGGCTCTAAAAGCCTGCTTGCGTTCGTCCAGCAACCAATTCCTCGATGTCGCGGTATACGCGGTCCTGGCTCGAGACCTTCCGCTTGAAACAAAAATCGTGAGGCTTCTCTCAGGCATTCAAAGTGCGTTTGCTGTTCGCCGTGCCCAGGCAGAACGCCACGAAACGGGCATCCATTCGCGCTTTATTTGAGGATTACAAGAAAATATACGATCTTGACATAAGTGATCTTTGGCCTCTCTTTGACAAAAGCACAGGAGTGCCCCTTTCCGAGATTCGAAACTTCGTGGTGCATGGGGGCGTGTTCACGGAACGCGACTGGATGGCCTTGAGTTATGCAGTGGTAAATCTGCAGTGGATACTTGAAAGAATCTTGCTGGTTGCTTTGGGGTGGGACATCGCCCTATCGTCTGTGTCCCCACGAAAACTTCGGCTACTATCCCTTGCCTACGACTGGAGAGCGCAACAGCAGAGCCTCAAATTTTGATTGGAGAAGCGCATTGACTCCCTGTTTGTTTTGCCTTGGCGATTACGAACGCGGCGATTTAACCGACGAACACATATTCCTGGCTTCTCTGGCGTGGGGATTTAGTACTTGAACGTGCGGTTTGCGCGCCTTGCAACAATGGTTTTTCCCGGGAGTTTGAGCAGGCTATCGCCGGCCACCTCGCTGATTTTCGCCGTCTTCTCCTTATCCCGGACCGCTATGGCAACATCCCTGAACGCCGTGTGAAAGTTGAAATGGGTGGTGAACAGCTAGACGCGAAGTTGCTGCCGGACGGCATGGTTCAGTTGAAACCCATTGTAAGACAGATCAGGAGAGATGGAGTCACTGAGGTTGTCTTTCGGCATGCGACAGAGAGGCAAATCGCGAAATTACGCAATCAAGCAAGAGAAGAGGGATCGGAGCTTGTTGAGGAGAAAATGCCCGCTCAAGAAGTGGAAGTAAACATTTCTGGCGATCTCCGGTTTATTGATTCTCCTGAGTTGCTTCGTGCGGTGACAAAGATAGCATATACAGCTCTTGCCCTGCGCATGGGGGAAAACTTCGCGCGGGGAGCCATTTTCGATGCTGTTCCGCAACTACATCAGAACTGGAAACGGGAACCCGAACGCCAGACTATTTCTGCACGAAGAGTATATGCAAGCATGCCAGCAAGGTCCGCATCAGCATTCGGTCATTTTCTCGCAGGCAGAAACAATCGCCAAAGTGTTGACGCCCTCGTTCGACTCTTTGGCGGTCTCTCATACTTGGTGAATTTCAGCGATTGTTATCGGGGTGTGGATTTCTTCAATACCCTTGTTTACGATGCACAACGCGGCGAAGAGAGCAAAGTGCTCTTCGCAAATGAACAGGCCGAATTGCTTCAAATCGAGGAGGTCAGCAGTAGCAATACAACTGTTTGGAATGATCGCGTTGCATCCGGCCGCTGGTTCCTTCGGTTCCTTGCAGCAGCTATGAAGGCCGAATTACATTGATTAGCACCTTACCGGTCGACATAATATGCCCCTTTTGCGCTGTTTGCGAAAGGAGGGGATTCGATGCCCAAATTCTCACGCGCTTCGATCCACGAGACACGTGTCAGGGCATGACTTGAGCGGGTAGCACGAGATGAGCACAGCGAAACGAGGGCTGCGAAGTCGTGCCGCAACGACGACTGGAAAGACTCTTCCTTGCCGCCGCAGGCTCGCGCGCAGCAAAGTGGAGCGCATAACGGCAAATTCTTGCCGGTCTTGTTGGAGACGTGGCCGAGAAGGGGATTCTTTGGCGCTGTACTAAACAGCCGAATTTCCCGTATGGCAATCAGAGAAAAAATCAACAGAAATCGTTACGTGCAGAGAGGCAAAGCAAAGCATTGAAACTTGTCTCCGCCGCTAATGTTTTTTAGATCAACTTTTTGCTCCGAGGTTTTGAAGTCAGATTTTTCAGGTCGCAGCGAGTTGAAGCATGCCTTAGAAATAAGTGCGACGTTTGTATAGCCGTCATTTGCCATCCCCTTCGCAGCACTCTGCAACCGGGCAGCGACGTTAATGGCTCGACCCAAAATATTCCCACTGCTCATTCATTTGCAATCGAATTAGCTCTCCGGTGTCAATTCCGAGTGTCAAGCCAATCGGTCTTGGGTCTTTTTGGAGTAGTGGCTCCACATATTCTTGATATTGGTACATGTAAAATGTTGAGACGTGATTCAAGTATTCAAACAACTCTTCTTTTTTAACTTCCTCCGGGAAGAGAAGTATCCAGCCGTCCCCCATGAACTTGTAGATTTCTATGGCCAGCCCGTGCGCGTCTAAAAAGTCTTTGAGTTCGATCAATAAATTACGCCAAACCGCAAGTCGGTCACATTGTTTAAGTTCTTCGAGAATAGACGTTGAAGAACTGATGTCGAATACAACAACCAGTCTTCGCACAATTTCGGGCTTATCGCTTTCTTTGGTCAAGCTCTCGGTTCCTTTCTTCTTTATGCCCCTCTCGTAAGCGTTTAGCACGAGTTGCGCGCCGCGAAGTCGAGGATGGGCACCTGGCTGCGCTTGTGTTCAGATCCTGTCAGTATCGAGGCCCGTGTCTTCCAATCTCTGAGCCAACTTCATCATTTTGCTGAACTCGGTTCCGTAAGATGGCCGAATTTCGAGGGCTGCACAGAATTCTTTCCCATTCACATTCTGCAGGCGATCCGCATATTTCAAAACCTGGGCGTGCAATTCAACGACATAACCGTTGCGCAGGCGATCCGTTGATCGCAGCCTTAATACTTTTCTTAATGTTTGAGTCCATGATAACCTCCGTTGTAGTTTCAATATGATTATAGCATATAGCTATATGCATAAATCATAACGCCAGTCTAGGGCCTGTGTCTTCGCCGTGGTGCCCCATCCTTTCGCGCCGTTTGCGAAAGGGTGGGATTCGACTCACTATTCCTCACGCGCTCAGGCCCACGAGACACGTGCCGTAGATCGACCCGAAAAGATTCTTCCTTGCGCCGGCGGTGGCCCATCCTTTCGCGCAGTTTGCGAAAGGGTGGGATTCGATTCACTATTCCTCACGCGCTTCGGTCCACGAGACAAGTGTCAGGGCACGACTTAGCGCTTAGCACGAGATGACCCTGAGTTTGCCGAAGGGGAGTCGAGTACTGCGGAGTCGTGCCGAATTGTTGTGAATTTAAAATCTGTCATCCCGAGCGGAGCGCCTCAAGAATATCTGCATGAAGTTGCTGCTGGGGCGCGCAGTCGAGGGACCCCGAGGATATATCCACGCCCCATGCCGTTTCAGGGAGTTTCTTTCATGCTCTGTCCTCGGAACAGCATTTTCTGTCCCCAATGCTCGGCCAGATCTTGCCAGAGCGGATTCATCTTCTCGATCAAAGCTATCTTCTTTGAGCGACGCCAGCGCTTGATCTGCTTTTCCCGCGCGATCGCCATTCTCACGTCCTCAAACCGCTCGTAATAAACCAGCCGGTTGCATTTGTATTGACGGGTGAAGCCCTCGATCTCACCTGATTTATGCTGCATCACGCGGGTGAAGAAAGCGCAGGTAATACCGGTGTACACCGTGCCTGAGACGCTCGCCATAATGTAGACCCAGTATTCGTGCTCTCTTGCTGTCATTCAGGGACGGAATCATAGCACGAAGGAACCGGGAGAGAATTCCCTGCGGCGGCATGGCGGCACACCCACTCTCGGGGTCCCTCGACTTCGCGCCGGTGAGCAACTTGTGGCAAAGACAACTTCAGGCGCTTCGCTCGGGATGACAGAGTGTTTGGTGCGCTCGCGCTTCACGCGGCGGGTGGAGGTCAGCGCGCAACCGAATGGAGCGCGCTAAGCACGGTTGCAGCAGCCCTGATTAATTTGTTCCTCTATTCATTCCCATAACGAGATCATTCCCATAATGGGATTCGTTCGCTCGGTTTTTCGTCTATTCTGCCTTCCTGCCCGACTTATAATGAGCAGCTAGTAAGTCATGAAAAGGAGGGTTGCATGTCGAATTTACAGGAAACAAATCGCGTGCTGGGCCGGGCTGGCGCCCGCCTTGTGAGTGAAGAAGAACTTGAGCAGATTGCCGGCGGATTCAAAATCAGCAAATTCTTTGGCAGCGGACTCGGTACCGGAGCTTGCAACTATGATCCCGTAACCTGCAGAGTCATCAGTGGAGACTGCAGTGACAACCCGCCGCCTTGCCTCGGCCAATAGTCCCGCACCCAAAATCAACGAACCTAAATAGGCCCGCTGGTCGGGCCTTTTTTATTGACTGCTGGAGTCCCCAGATAAAGTGGGAAGCGATTAGCGCAAAAAATGGGTCGCACGTTGCGGCGCACGAATTACGCGCTTCGCTGATCAATCAGCAATCGCTCCGGCTCCCCGGTCAGTTTCACCATCCCGCGGGATTCAGTCGAGCAAGCGCCAGCATCTTTCTGAATGCTTGATCCAGCCTGTTCAGTGACGCGCGTCTTAGCGGTTGAGGACCAAAATTGATGACCTCCACGCTGCAGGCCTTTCTCTGGCCTGCCGTCCAGACGCCCAGCAAGGCTTCAAATCCGGCGTTGTCAATGTGAGTCACGTTGGATAGATCAAGTACGATACGGTTGATAACTGCAACACCTTTGCCGCGTGATCCCGGGATGGAATTTTCGCGCACTTCCCGCTGAAACATGTACGCGGATTCGGCGGTGATCTTACCGTTGCACCGAATGGTAATTTCTTCCGGCTTTTCGTCCAGGTCAATCTTGAGCGCGGGAAAAGAGTATGTAGGAGCCGCCATTTTTCTACCCTCCAAATGTTTGTTACACCGGTTACATTTGCAACCGCCGTGCCATTTGTGGAGTCGGCGAGCTATATGGAGCAGCTATTGAAAGGAAAGGAGTTCTGCATTTCGATCTGCAATCACAGGGGCGCGGGGGAATCGGTTTACAGAGACAATCGTCTAGGGGACAGAAGACGATTGTCTCTGCTACACCATTTCTAGCGTGAATGTGGACAGAACGGGGTGGAGCAGGATTTATGCCTGCGGCACTCTGCAATGAACTTTCGGGCTTTAGCCCCTGAGGTTTTCTCGCTGGGTTTGCGCTAACTCCGAAGCTGCTTTGTGAGCAGAACGGGAGGAGGGAGATTAGTCGGATTCGTCGGGCACGGCCTTCATCTTGAAAGCCTTCATCAACCTATGCAGATAGGTCACGTGGACTCCCAGCCGGCGCGCAGCCTCGGTGTAGTTTCCGCCAGTGGACTCCAGCGCCTGGGTCACGATCTTCTTTTTGGCCTCACTCAAAGCCGCGTGATAGGTGAGCGAACCCGGCAAGGCCGGTGCGCCTTCCCAGATAGTTTCAGGAAGGTCGGTGGCCTGGATTTCGGAATCCGATCCCAGCACCACGGCTCTTTCAATGTCGATGCCCAGGTCAAGCATCAGGGCCAGATCAAGTGGGCCTGCCGCGATTCGGCCGCGCAACGTAGTGCCTTCAAGGTACTCCATCACAATAAAACTGCGCCCGTTCGCTTCGGCAATCTCGTAGACGGTGCAGATGTTGGGATGGTTGATGGCGGATGCGGCCCGCGCTTCACGGCGGAAACGCTCTATTGACTCAGGACTACTGACTACACTGTCCGGCAGGAGCTTAATCGCAACAAAGCGTTCCAGATGAAGGTCCCAGGCCTTATAAACCACGCCCATCCCGCCACTGCCAAGCGGCTCATCAATGCGGTAATGTGAAACGGTTTGACCGAGCAGAGGGAGCGAGCCTCCGAAGCTGCAAGTTTACATAGCATCGTGGACCAAGGAAAGAAGATTGCTGGGGTGGCCACCTTTTCCCACTTTTATTTCAGCCGCATCGAGTGTTTGATTGCCGGCATGCAAAAATTAGACCCTTAGCGAGCCACGGAACGCCCTGCCGGCATAGTAAGATTCCGCACCGTTGTGATACACAAAAACGGTGTTGAAGCGGCGATCGCAAAAGAGTGCGCCACCCAGTTTTCTGACATCAGAAGGTGTTTTCACCCAGCTCGACGTTTTCGTATCGAAATCTCCAAGTTTCTGCAACTCTCGATATTGTTCTTCCGTTAAAAGCTCAATGCCCATGGCAGCCGCCATAGCAACAGCGCTATCTTTTGGTTTATGTTCTTTCCTCGACTCCAGTGCTTCACGGTCGTAGCAAATACTTCTGCGGCCTTTGGGACTGTCCGCTGAACAATCGTAAAAAATGTATTCGCCCGTCTTTTTATCATGACCAACAACATCCGGTTCACCGCCGGTTCTTTCCATTTCATTGAGTGACCACAGTTTTTCAGCATTCGCTTCCAGCTTTGCCTGCACTTTGTCCCATGCAAGACCTTTATGGCGGTCCATGTTTTTCTCAAAACGGGCTTTCAATGCTCTGAGTAGTTCTTCACGTTGTTTTGGCGACAAGTCCTTTTTATCGCTATTCGTGTTTCGCGCTTTTGTTGCCGTCATAGTCCTCGCTTCCCGCGTTTCTTATCTTTTACTCCGCTGCGCTCCGCTACATTGGTTTTTTTCGGCTTGTCTTTGCGTTGTTATCAATTCGCAGTCTCCACGCCGTTCGGAGTGCACCCGCCAGTACATCCTCGCTCGCCGCTGCCAGGCAAATATGTGTGTGCCCCATCTTTCCCCAGCCGCCAGGAATCGGCAGAAAAATCTCGGGCGCCTCCTCCACAAACGCCGACTGCTGCTCCAGCGTCAGCATCAGATTTCCGTACCCTCGTGTTTGTGAGGCCAGCGAAGCAAATTTCCTGCCTCCCACACGAAAAGCCGGCAATCCTGCGTGGGAATACTCTTCCACTCCCTTCAGGCTTAGTGCCATCCTGCGAAAGTCTCTTGCGGTCATCGGGCGACTCCGTGGTTACGGAATAGTGGTCACGGAATATCTGACCATTATCGGACGGCGCATGTCTACGAGATGTTTACCTTTTGTGTCGGGACGCCGAAACAATGCGAATAGCCGTCGTCGTCGGTAAGAAAAAACTCGGTCTGCCCATAGTCTCGATCTTCGAGTTCTGAAACACCGTATCCAAGGCCCTCCGATCGCTCTCTGGTTTCATGTATGTCCGTCGGCGCCCAGTAGAGCTGGATGCCGTGATAGTCTTCCGGCGCGACCGGATTCCCCGCGCGTCGGTTCAGCATAAACCAGAGGTTGTCTTTCTGAAGCATGCAGAAGATCAGTTTGCCGTCTTTGTGCATTTCTTTACTCATTGAGAATCCGAGACCATCAACCCACAAACGCAGGCTCTTTTCCAGGTTTGCGCTCGGAATGATCGGGATGCAGGATTCAACCGGCATAACGGCCTCCTTTCGCCCAACTAAAACGACGCTCAATGCGGTAGAGGTGCAGTCAGACCTCTCACTTTACTATCGCAATGGAGGCCCGGAAACCTGCTTCGCTGAAAGCCATGCCGCCGCAATCAAACACACTGTAATCAGGGATGAGAAAACGATGGGAATGGTGAAGACGTATCTCCAGCTCAAAGCTGTGATTGCTACAAAACAAATGGCGAGCGCCCACGCAATGCTGCGCACGCGTGCCAAAGTCTCTGCCGGAAGCCCGCCCAGCAGCCACGCTAAAACCGCCGCGAACAGAAGAAACACGGAGACAAAAAGCCCGAACCCGCTGAAGAAGTCCCAATAAGTCCGGGTAAACCCTTGCGCGTCAAAGTGGACGGAGCGCATTAACCCAAGAACCGCGTCCGCTCCCCATTCCGGATTATTCTGGCGAAAGCCGAGTGTGTGTCCTGCCGCAAAAAGCAGCAGAAGAACAGCAGCGATTCGATAAAACATAGATGCTTTCATTCTTGCCTCCTGAGATCACGGCAGCGGGTGGCCCTTCTCTCGCTCTTATCTCAGCCCACCTGACCGGGGTGCCTCATCCTTTGCGGAGCAAGGGATCGACTAACTCCTGATCTTAACCGCGCCCTTTTATCCTAACCGCCGGGCCACATCGGATTGTGGCGTCGCGCTGGCCAGCGCCAGGATTACTCCGGCAAACAGCAGCGTGTCGGCAAAATAGTTGATCCCCTCCAGCTGGACTCCGATACCCGGTTGGGAGAGCGCCGCGATCAAGACCGGCCCATAGATGACCAGGACCAGCAGCAAAAGCCAACCGCCGACGCACACTGCCACGGTCCGCGTTTTTCTGGGCAGCAGCACGCTTGCCCCGGTAAGGAGAAGAGCTGCGCCGGTCACGTAGTCAATGAGCATGCGCCCGGGAACCCACGCCGGCATCTCTTTTTGCAACGGTACTCCGGGAAGTCCCAACGGGTGGAGAAAGTGTTGAATGCCAAAGAATATTAGAGCAAGTGTGATCACAATGCGGCCCACCGTGATCAGCGTGCTTCTGGCTTTCCCGCGCCATCCGTCTTTTGCCATGGCCGCAAGAATCCAGCCGGCTCCGCCGAACGACATCTCACGAAAAACGATGGTCCAGGTAAACCGGGCGCGCGCCCACGGAATATGGGCGTGCAATTGGCGCAGCCCGCCGGGAAGGTAGAGCATGGCGACGAACATGAACATCATGGTTCCGGCCAGCAGTCCGGACCAGCGCACACCAATTTTGGTGGCGATGCTTAAGGACGCGGCGATCAACGCGCAGCCAACAAAATATACCCAGAACATACGCCCTGGCATGTAGCTCGGCACAAGGTCTTTGACGAATTGTGGACCAAAGAGATGCAGCGCGCCGAAGACCGCCAGCGGCACAGCGAAACACAAATTGGCCAGGGCCACGATCTTGTCCAGGCCCCGAGCCTGGGCGATATCCTTTTTCGCGGCCCATAGTCCGATCACGAAAACCGCGCTGCCGGCGACGCACATTGCACCCGCGGTGCTAGAGATTTCGAGGAACGAGGCGAGAACGGTCAGGTGCATAGATTTTCGCGGTTCGGTAGAGAGCTTCAAATTCTACTACTGTGGGACGAACTGCCACTCGCCGCCAAAGCGCCGGGATCGGAAAGTCAAAACCTTACCGCTGATGAACGCGGATGACACTGATCGGGAAGTAGGAGTTCAATTTTGAATGTTTGGCAGTTTCGGCGATTTTGGCAATTTACTGGGATCGGGGAAAATCCTCGGAAGCTGCTTTGATTCGTAAAAAAAGAAAGGAGACGTCGTCTAACAACGTCTCCCTTTGGGTATTTCGTTTTGGTGGTTGTTTACAAATTGAGCTTGTTACGCTCTTCCGGTGCTAAATCCAGCTTGCTCCATCTGCTCGCGTGCGGCGTCCGCTGTGGAATGGATGCCCTGCACTTTGAGCTTGAAGTCGTCTGGATTGCTGGCGTTCTCCAAGGCGGTTTCATAGCTGACCAGGCCTTGCGAGTACAAATCGTAGAGGGACTGGTCGAACGTCTGCATACCGTACTGGGAGGTGCCGGCGCCAATGGCCTCATGCAACAGGCGCGTCTTTTCCGGGGTCATGATGCACTCGCGGACAAACGCGGTAGAGATCAGGACCTCAGTGGCTGGGACGCGGCCTGCACCGTCAGCGCGCTTCACAAGTCTCTGGCTGACGACGGCCCGCAATGTGGCGCCAAGCTGCATACGCACTTGCTTCTGCTCCGGTGGAGGAAATACAGCGATGATACGGTTGATGGTTTCAACTGCATCCAATGTATGCAGTGTTGAGAAAACAAGGTGACCGGTTTCGGCGGCGTGCAGCGCGGTGGAAATCGTCTCCAGATCGCGCATTTCGCCCACCAGGATCACGTCCGGGTCCTGACGTAAACTTGCTCGCAAGGCAGACCCGAACGAGGGAGTGTCCACCTCCACTTCACGCTGGTTGACAAAACCTTTCTTATCACGATGAAGGAATTCGATAGGGTCTTCAATCGTAATAATGTGCTCAGAGCGGCTCGAATTGATGCGGTCCAGCATGGCGGCCAGCGTGGTTGATTTGCCTGAACCGGTCACGCCGGTCACCAGCACCAGTCCGCGGGCCTCTTCGCAAATATGCTCAATTACTTTGGGAAGATAAAGCTCTTCCAGCGCGCGAATCTTGGTTGGGATCACGCGCAGTACCAGTCCGACGTTGCCGCGCTGCTGAAAGACGTTCACACGGAAGCGTCCCAGGCCGGCGACGCCGTAGGCCATATCGAGTTCGGCAACTTCTTTGAACTTTTGTTTTTGCCGGTTGGACATCATGCTGAAGGCCATGTTCAACATGTCTTCCGCAGAAACGCGCGGTTGCTCGGTAAGCGGCACCAGTTCGCCGTCCACGCGCACGTGCGGATAGTTGCCAACTTTCAAATGAAGGTCGGAGGCTTTACGCTCCATCGCAATTCGAAGCAGATCATCAATGTGCATTTTTCACTCGTACCAAAGAATCTAAATCCTGGGTGTCAACAGAACGATCTAAATAGTGGCGCTGCTGATTGGCTGCAACGTACCATGGAGCAACAGGGAAGGCAATCGGGGAGCGCGCCTAAAAACCGCTGTTTCCACCGCCCCTGATTTCCATGCTTCCGTGCGTCGGGCCAATAAAGCTTTTACCTTCAGCAGTGTACGTTGGGTGAGGGCTGGCTACAATGTTACCGATGACACAGCACGTTACTAGACCCCGGGTGGTGGTCATTGGGGCCGGTTTTGCCGGCTTGAACGCGGCCAAAGCGCTAGCCAATGCCCCGGTTGACGTTACCGTGGTTGACCGCAAAAACCACCATACCTTCCAGCCGCTCCTCTATCAGGTGGCGCTGGCGGTGCTTTCACCCGCTGAAATTGCCTCTCCCGTGCGTACGGTGCTGCGAGGGGCCGCCAATACTGAGGTTTTACTGGGCGAAGTAACGGGCTTTGACCTGGAAAAGCGCCTCGTCTGGCTGGACGATCTGGATCTTCCGAATATTGAACTCCCTTATGATTACCTGATTGTGGCCGCCGGAGCGACCCATGCCTATTTCGGCCATCCCGAATGGGAGGAATTTGCGCCTGGATTAAAGACCTTAGAGGACGCCACGGAAATACGCCGGCGCATCCTGATGGCATTTGAGACGGCCGAGCGCGAGGTGATTGCTCATCGTGCTCCGCCGCCCTTGAATTTCGTAGTGGTGGGCGCCGGGCCCACAGGCGTTGAACTGGCGGGCGCGATCTCTGACATTGCCGGTCGCCATTTGATGAAGGAATTTCGCTCCATTGATCCGCGCCAGTCGCGCATCATTTTGCTGGAAGGCGGACCGCGCGTTCTCCCCAGCTATTCGGAAGACCTTTCCGCCAGCGCGGAGCGCCAGCTGAAAGAAATGGGTGTGGAGGTTCGCACCAACGCCATGGTTACCAACATTGAGGCTGGTGCAGTTTCCGTGGGCAAAGAAAAGATCGTGGCTTCGGTCATTCTTTGGGGTGCAGGAGTTTCGGCGTCGCCGCTGGGCAAGATGCTGGGCGTGCCCACCGACAGAGCCGGCCGCGTGGTTGTTCAGCCCGATCTCACTGTGCCCGGACATCCTGAAGTTTTTGTTACCGGTGATCTTGCGTCGGCCACGCGGCACAACGGCCAGCCAGTGCCGGGAGTTGCGCCGGCGGCGATCCAGATGGGCAAGTTCGCTGCCCGCCAGATCAAGCGTTCTGGGGAAGGGAAGCCGCGCGAGAACTTTGAGTATCTTGATAAAGGGAGTCTGGCCACCATTGGGCGTTCCCGCGCCGTGGGTCAACTCGGCAAGATCCATATCTCCGGTTATTTCGCCTGGCTGGCATGGCTGTTCATTCATCTTCTGTTTCTTGTCGGCTTCCGTAACCGGCTCTTCGTGATGAGCGAATGGGCATGGGCCTATCTGACGTACAACCACAGCGCGAGGTTGATTACTGATCCAAGAGAGAAAGAGCGCGCGGAGAGCCCGAAGGCAAAAGCGGGCTAGATCAACATTTCAAGTTTAATTTTGAATTTAGAATCTGATATGACCCCTGTCCTTGAAACTCGGCGCCTGCTGCTGCGCCCGCTTGAGCTTGCCGATGCTGAGCAGGCACAGGCACTCTTTCCCCGGTGGGAGATTGTACGGTTTCTCACGAACGCTGTGCCGTGGCCATTTCCAGCAGATGGATGTCGCACGTACTATCGTGATGTCGCTCTGCCTGCGGTGGAGCGCGGAGATGAATGGGCCTGGACACTACGACTGAAGGCTAGCCCGGACCAGTTGATCGGCTCTATCAGCGTGATGCGAGGTGCGAAGATCAATCGCGGCTTCTGGCTGGGATTGCCGTGGCAGCGGCAAGGACTTATGACAGAAGCTTGCGACGCCGTGACGGATTATTGGTTCGAAGTGCTGAAGTTTCCAATTCTTCGGGTGCCCAAGGCCATAGAGAATCTGGGATCTCGCCGGATATCAGAAAAACAAGGTATGCGCCTGGTTGCGACCGAGGAACACAATTACGTCTCCGGCCGTCTTCCATCCGAGATTTGGGAAATCACTGCAGAAGAGTGGCGTGCCCGTAAAAAAGGGGATTGACACTTTCAGGCAAATCGGAATCAGGGTTGGGCATCCGATATCCGAGGGCTAAATATCATGCGTTGGACACCAGGCGGCACGAGCGGAGACATTGAAGATCGTCGCGACGAAGGCGGCGGGGGCGGCGGGTTCGGCTTTGGCGGGATGCATATCGGCATCGGCGGCATGATCATCCTCCTGATTCTCAGCTTTGTCTTTAAGCGGAATTTCTTTGCGCTGCTGGGTGGTGGGGGCGGTACAAGCTCAGCCATTTCTGAGCCGGATCACGCCCGCGACGCAAAAGAAGAGCCTACGGTAAAGTTTGTATCCTTTGTGCTTGACGATGCACAGCAGACCTGGGCAGGGATTCTACAGCAGCAGGGCATTCCTTATCGCCATGCCAAGCTGGTGTTGTTTCGAGACGCAATCACCTCAGGCTGCGGATCGGCGCGCTCCGCCACCGGCCCGTTCTACTGTCCAACCGACGAAAAGGTTTACATTGACCTTGGTTTTTACGACGAACTCAAACGCCGTTTTGGCGCGCCCGGTGATTTTGCCCAGGCTTACGTGCTTGCCCATGAATTGGGGCATCATGTGCAGAAACTGATCGGGGTAGAGCAGAAAGTCACTGCGCTCATGCGCAGCGAACCGAGCGAGCGAAACGAACTGTCAGTCAAATTGGAGCTTCAGGCGGATTGCCTGGCCGGAGTGTGGGCTCATTCCACTGATCAACGCAAACTTCTGGAAAAGGGTGACGCCGAAAGCGCCATAAACGCTGCGGCAGCCGTCGGAGACGACCGCTTACAGAAGATGTCCACGGGCCGCGTCAGCCCGGAGTCCTTCACGCATGGCAGTTCGGCCCAGCGCACACAATGGTTTAGCCGCGGAATGGATCAGGGAACCCTCGCCGCGTGTAATACATTTCAATAGGTACGGAAATGCATCCGGCTTCATGCACTTGTTGGGAAGCGATCGGCTACGTAAATATGCCTAGCCCGGGATGGCTGCGCCTAGTACAAATTTTTACCCGCCATAAGTGATTTATCGGTACAGCCGAAGTCTGTTTCCATGAGACTCTAGTGGCACAGAAGCCGGAGCGGCTTTAGCAGGTATTGCCGCCGCTCACGGCGCAAACCTCTGCCGCTTCATTATTGACAAATCACGCTGCAAACGTGGGATCCGGGTCTTCTAATGAATTCAAGTAACTTAGCGCGTAATATCACGCCTGTTCGCACCAAGCATTTCTCTCCCTGGAACGTTTTTTCCGCGTTAGTCCTGTTGCCGGAAGAAGGATCAAGCAGCATGGCAAGACGCGTGATGGAGAGCTTCGGAATCAGCGTTCATGCGGCCTCTAGCGTTCTGGAAGCGGAGCAGATTCTGCACAGCACCCGGCTTGATCTTGCCATTTGTGATTTCGACGTGCCTGGCGCCGCCGATCTCAGCCTGCTTCGACCTTCGTCGCGCTGGCGTGGACTGTCAATCGGACTGATGCCTACGGCGCGGCTGGAGCACTCCAGTCACAAGCGCATCCAGATTCGCGTGCCGAAGCCGGTCAGCGTGGATATGCTGGTTCGGAGCCTAAAAGCGTCTTACACCAACCTCGCGCAGCGGAGAATCGCCACATACAGGCATACTGTGCCCGTGAAATTGGTTGCGGGAACCCTTTCGCATCGAGGTTGGCAGCGCACTCTGCATCAGGTGAATGTGCTCAACCTGAGCCAGACGGGTCTTTGCCTGAATGCCGCGGAGCCGCTGCCTCATGGCGCTTCTGTTGCCATGAATCTGGTCCTTCCGGAAACTTCATCCAGCCTGCATGCGAGTGGCAACGTGGTCTGGTCACACAGCACGGGACGCGCCGGTGTGGCTTTTGATCGCGCGGACTGCCCGGAAATGAGGAAGCTGCAGGAGCGACTCAATAGCTGGCTACCGCGCGAATTGGGAATCGTGGCGCGGGCAAGCTGAATTCTGGAATCTCGAGCCAATCGAGAGATAGCTCTAGTGAGCAATTGGCAATAAGCGAATCGCCCTTTTCTGTCCCGTTTTCGTGCCCAAAAGTGATCCCTCGCTACGCTTGGGATTGCAGCGACACTTAAACGCCCACCGGCTGTTTGGAACGGTCACGGACAGGCACAGGCGTAAACCAATTGTGCCTGTCAGCGGCAGCGCCATTCACAATGCCAAAGAATTCGCGTTGCAGCGCCAGGGTTACCGGTCCGGTGACGCCGTTACCAATATTGATCTTGTCGATGGAGCGAATCGGAGTGATTTCTGAAGCGGTGCCACAGAAGAAGACTTCGTCGGCCAGGTAAAGCATTTCGCGGGGAATCATCTGCTCCACCACTGGCATACCAATATCGTCGCCCAGGGCAATGATGCTCTCACGTGTAATTCCCGGCAAAATGGAGTTGCCCAGTGGTGGCGTAAGCAGTTTGCCCTTGCGGACGACAAAAATGTTTGCCCCTGAAGCTTCGCTGACAAAACCGTTCACGTCCAGGGCGATGCCTTCCACGTAGCCGTTCACGATGGCTTCCATTTTAATGAGCTGGGAATTCATGTAATTGGCGCCGGCCTTGGACATTGCTGGCATGGTATTGGGCGCGATGCGCGACCATGAAGAGACACAGGCATCCACGCCGTCACTCACGTTGCCATGCCCCAGATATTTGCCCCACGGATAATTGGTCATGTATATCTCCGTGGGCGAATTGAAGGGGTTTACGCCGGCTTCGCCGTAGCCCCGCATCACGATAGGACGCAGGTAGCAGGGCCATACGCCATTATTGGAAACCAGTTCCAGGGCGGCGGCGCACAACTGATCAAGGTTGTAATCAATTTCAATGCGGTAAATCTTTGCCGAGTCAATCAGCCGCTGCATGTGGTCGCGAAGCCGGAAAATGGCCGGATTGCCCGAGGGCGCGTAGCAACGAATCCCTTCAAAAACGGATGAACCGTAATTGACCACGTGAGCCATCACGTGAATCTGGGCATCCTTCCAGGGAATCAACTTCCCGTTATGCCAGATCTTTTCGGTCGCTTGAATCGCCATGAGTGGGCTCCTTCAGATTGATATCCCGCCTGCCTGAACGCATTCGAACCCCGGCCCGGACTTCAAAACGGTCCAAACGCTCTCTAACCTATTTTAGATAACAAATTCAGGCGAACGGCACATTATATCTGACGGAAATTTCCCCGGCCAACATTACATACGCCTAAATTATTAGCGCATGGGTGACAAATGTTTGCCGGGGAAGTGATTTACTGTCGCGACTGAGTCGCAACCTGCGATTGTGCCGTTTTTTCAGGATTTACAGGAGCTGGATTGCTCTGTGCCACTGCTGCAGGAGGCGTGTACAGATACGTTTTCGGGTTCGCCATCATTGTGGGCATGGCGGCGAAGGGCTTGGAATAATCGTTGGCGGCGTTCCAAAACAGGAAGCCGTCACCATGATGTCCGTTGGACGCGCTCACTTGCTTCAGGATGTATTCCGGGGAATAAGTCTTGGTCCGCCAGCGGAAAGCCTGGAGCCAGGGGCGAATCACCACGCCGGAACCTGCTGTAACCTTATCGAAACGGTCCATGGAAACGCTGATGAAATGCTCAGGAGCGTCGCCCGGGGCCGCGTAGCCGTCCATTCCAAAGAAGTGTGAAGGATAGATCATGGGTGAGATAACATCGCAATGTTTGGCCATCTTGGCGATGTCCTGACCGGTATGGCTCAAATCGACCTGACGTTGCCACGCCATAATTCCGAACACGTCCAGTGAAACCAGCACGCCCATGGGGTGGAGCTGGGTATAGGCGCGATCCAGGAAATTGGCGATCACGTCATCGCGGTGCATCTTGGGGTCGTTCTGAAAGGCGAACTGAGCATCTGACTGGTTGCCTTCGGCGGGAAAGCGGACATAGTCAAACTGGATTTCGTCCACACCGGACGTGGCCACATATTTGGCCAGCGCGATGTTGTAGTCCTGTACTTCTTTGTTGGAGCTGTCTGACCAGACCAGCTTGCCGTTTTCGCGCCATGGCTGATGCAGGCTTCTGGACTGGACAGCCAACTGGCCGTGGTTCTGGGCGATATTGTCATCCCGGAAAAGTGCCTGCCGTGCGATTACGTGCAGATCCAGCGAGTGCAGGAAACGCACATACTTCGGAAGATTGGTGATGGGATGATTCTTTATCTGGCGCGCCAGCGGATGGTCAAACTTGATGTTGATGGTGCCGTCGCTGTCCTTAATATCAAATACCACGGCATTCCCACCCGCCTGCCGCCAATGCCGGACCAACTCAATTCCGTGGGCGCTGCCCGCGGTCCCGCCGGTCAGGTAAATGGCGCGGACTTCACTGTCTTTGGGGAACGCCCGGGTCTTTTCCACAATGGGCTGTGGCTCAATGCCGGGAACCAGAATAATGTCGCCCCTTTTGAATGATGTTTTGCCGCCATTCGCTTTGGCGATGGCCTCAACATACTCCGCCACAGTCATATAAGAAGACTCTGACAGATGGCCGCGAGCCAGGAATTGAGCAGTGGTAACAGCCTTTGCCGTCACTGAGATCGTTCCCGGAGGCAGTTCTTGTGGTTGTGCTGTGACGGCGGGCGTCGGGTTCTGTACCACGATCGCAGGCTTTTCAGCGGCGGCGGCTTGAATCTGCCCATGTCGTGTAAGCACGACAACCGCAACAATCAGCCCAAAAACGATCAGGGCCGCGGAGGAGATGATACGGAGGTTCTTGGGTAACATTGATGGCTCTTTCCCGGGGTCGTTACAGGCATCTTACCAGCGTCAGGGTACTCTGATCAAAATGGCGTGAGTGTCTGGCCTTTTGTCACACACTTAGCATCTAAGTTTTTGGATGCAGTGTAGATGCCTGTTGACAACTTAGTAATGACAACTTGGCAGCTTACATTTCCATCTCACATTTACACCTCCGAAACTGGGAGGAGTCCTCGGCAAAAGAGGCGGGGAATTTATGAGGACCGGCTTTAATACTGCACTTGATCCCACCCGACGCAGCTCGGATGCGCAGGACTTCGAAACCGCTTTGCGGCGGAAAATCGTTGGCCAGGACCCGGCTGTCGAAAAAGTAGTGGAAATTTACCAGATGTTTCTCGCGGGATTGAACGCTCCGGGGCGTCCTGTGGGAAACCTTCTCTTTCTTGGGCCTACCGGCTCCGGCAAGACGCGCGTGGTTGAAGCCGTTGCGGAATCGCTTTTTGGCGATCCCCGGGCGATCATCAAGATTGACTGCGCTGAGTTCCAGCACAGTCATGAAATCGCCAAGCTGATCGGCTCACCGCCCGGCTACCTGGGACATCGTGAAACCCACCCCCTGCTTACGCAGGAGGCGCTCAACCAGTGGCATACGGAAAAGCTCAAGCTCACGCTCCTGCTTTTCGACGAAATCGAAAAGGCCAGCGACGCACTGTGGCAGCTCCTGCTCGGCATACTGGACAAAGCCACTCTTACTTTAGGCGACAACCGCCGCGTTGATCTTTCGCAGTGCCTGATCGTGATGACCTCTAACCTGGGTGCGCACGAGATGGACGAACTTATGACCGGCGGTCTCGGCTTCGGCAACACTAAGCGCGCCGGCCACATGGACGCCGCTCTTGACGACAAGATCACCCGCACGGCTCAAGACGCGGCCCGGCGCAAGTTCTCCCCCGAGTTCATGAACCGGATTGACAAGGTCGTGGTGTTCAAGACTTTGAAGTCTGAACACCTGGAGCAGATACTGGAAATTGAACTGGGAATGGTGCAACAGCGCATCCTGCAAGCCACCGGGAACAGCCAATTCGTGTTTTCCTGCACCGGACCGGTCAAGAGCTTCCTGTTGCAGGAAGGAACAGACCCCAAGTACGGCGCACGGCACCTGAAGCGGGCGATCGAAAAGAACGTGGTTTTCCCGTTGGCTAACCTAGTTGCCACCAGCCAGATCAAGCTGGGTGACTTCATCCGGATTGATCGAAAAGAGAATGGGTTGATGACATTTACCAAGGAAGCGGAAGGCGCGCTGGTGCCGGTTCTTCTGGAAAAATATGGAGAACTGAATCCCGGATCGCCGATGGCCGCTAAGGCCGGACGGGGCAGTGGTAAATCGCCGCGGGACTTTGGCGGGATTGCACCCCTGTTGGATCACAAGTAAGCAATTAGCAACTGGCAATTAGCAAATAGCCAAAAGCTGGGTCAATCCCCAGCTTTTTTCATGCGTCGATATTGCGTGGGATGTTAAAAGACCAATTGGCCGAAGGCATTTGGGAAGGCGAGGAGCAAGAGCTAATTGCCAGTTGCTATTTGCTCGCCTTCAACCCTTTTTCAGCTCAATCAGCACCAGACGCGCCACTTCCTTTAGCGTCTCAAAAACGCCTTTGCCCTGAAAAGCGACGGCCTCAAACGCAGGCTCATCTTTCTTGGCCAGTTCGCGCTTCAGGTCTTCCACGGCCATGGCACTGGGTAGGTCTCGTTTATTAAACTGCAGGACGTAGGGAATCTTTTTGAAGTCGTAGCCGTGTTCTTTCAGGTTTTCTTGCAGGTTTTCCAGCGCTTCAATGTTGGCATCCAGGCGTTCTTCCTGTGAATCGGCCACAAAGACCACGCCATCCACTCCGCGCAGGATCAGTTTTCGGCTGGCATCGTAAAAAACCTGGCCGGGAACAGTATAAAGATGGAAGCGGGTGCGGAAACCGCGGACCGTCCCCAGGTCGAGGGGCAGGAAGTCAAAGAAGAGCGTCCGGTCCGTTTCCGTGGCCAGAGAGATCATCTTGCTCTTCTGTTTGTCGACCGTTTTATCGAAAATATGCTGCAGGTTCGTGGTCTTACCGCCCAAACCGGCGCCGTAATACACGATCTTGCAGTTAATCTCGCGAGCGGCAAAGTTAATAAAGCTCAAGACTCTCCTAGCACTCGGGTGGCGAAAGCGGCATGCTTGCGGTTCCGAACGGCCATGAAGCTGAAAGACTTTTTTATATCATAACGGACAGAAGCGGGAGCGACCTCTAATTCTACGCTCTTTCCCCGCGTACCAAATCCCTTACCTCCCAGCGCAAATAATCGAAGGTAACCTACGGCTTCGGGGCCTGTTGCGATTGAGGCGGCAACGGGTAATACCCCTGCTTGGCAAAGACGTTTAGATTTGGACGGAGCACACGAACGTCGATGCTGCGAAAAGCGCTCGATTTCGTGGCCTGGGTGGTATATCCCAGCGTGTACTGATTGCGGGCCGTGTCAGCGATCTTGGCATAAGCCTGCTCGATCCCCTGACGGTCAAACTCCGCCATCATATCGCCTGCGGTGTCAGAGACATATCGAGGTAGGATGTTGCCCGTCCCAAAACCCGGGACGCGGATGCGGTTTGCCTTGTCATAAATGGGAATCGCCGCGGTATCTACGCCGACACCATAAACGCTGATGTTGTTGGCCAGAAGAATCCTCTTCACCTCATCGTATCCGGCGTTGCTGCCTTGTTCGCGACCGTCACTTATCACAAAGATGATGCGCCGGCGGGCCTTGTCGCGTTTGCTCAAGTCCTGGGCTGCCCTGAGGATGGCATCATTCAGCACATAGAACTCTTTGGGTGGCGTTTGTACATCTCCAGCCATGCCGCCATTGGCGTTTGGATCATTTACCGGATGACCATTGATGCTTGGCCCACCGCCAAATGGCCCGCCCCCCATTGGTGGGCCGCCCTGCCGCCCGGGACGCTTAATCCGGTTGACGCTGGCCGTAGAGATACTGGATGCGCCGGCAAAGCCGGAAATCTGTTGTACGGTGTGGCCGTATCGATACAGCGCAACCTCGTCAACCTCGCTGAATGCGCCGATCAGAGCGGGCAGCGTGTCATTGACCTTCTTCATGGTGGTGGAGGGCAAGTCGGTTGCGACAACCACGGCCGCCGAAAGAGGAAACGCATCTGCCGTAAAGAACTTGAGCTGTTGCGCCACTCCATCTTCATAAACCTTGAAATCATTGGAACTAAGTCCGGCGACTAGCTTGCCAGAGCCGTCTTTGACTCGAACCGGGACCTGCACGAAGTTGACGGCTACGCTCATCTTGTAGAGATCGTCACGGCTCGCAGCCATCCCGCCTTGTCCCGGTGTTGAACGCTGGGCCTGCGGTGTCGGTGTGGGTGTGGCTTCGGGCGAGTCCGTATGCGCGTTGATCGGAGCTGTAGGGGCATTCTCAGGAAATTGCCCCTGTTGCTGAGGCTTTGGCTGGGGTGCGTCGGGAACGTTCTGCTGTGGCTGCTGCTCTTTTGGCTTAGGGCCGTCTGGAAGAGTCTGTTGACTTAGAACGGGCAAGCCCACCATTGCCAGGACACAGATCAGCCCCCTTTTTCCCAGGTTCAACCTAAGCATCAGTTCCTCCTACCACTCAGAACGGTTTCAGAGCCGGAATGTTGCGTCTTTTCAACAAGGACGCCTTGCACAGCAATTGTAATGCCTTGCAGGCTTGTGTCAGGCAACTCGCCTGCATCTAATACAATAGATCAAATTACATCACACTTAGAAAGGCTGTGCTCAAAGGCCTTTATGCGGACTTTACTTCTCGCTTTTTCGATCGCATTTATTCCTCTGTCCCTGCTTGCCCAACAGGAATCCGCTCCGCCTTCTGTGCAGAAAGATACCGCGAAGGATCAGGATCAGGTTCCCGATAAGGACCAGGGAAAAATACCGGTCTTCCGCAAGAACGTTACGGTGGTCAACGTGCTGTTCACAGTAAAGGACAAGCACGGAGCGCTTATTCCCAACTTGTCTAAAGAACATTTTGATCTGCTGGAAGAAGGCAAGCCGCAGACGATTAAATATTTCTCCACCGAAAATGACCTCCCGATTACGCTGGGCCTGCTGATTGATAGTAGTAAAAGCATGGAGAATACGCTGCCGGAAGAAAAAGTTGTGGCTGGCGGATTTCTACAAAAAGTCCTTACCAATAAAGATCTGGCTTTCGTGATCAGCTTTGATGTCAGTGTGGACCTGCTTCAGGACCTTACCGGCAGCATGCATTCGCTTCGCGGCGGGCTGGATAAGGCCCGCATCAACACCAATACAGCGGGAATGGCGCCGATGGGAAACCCCGGTCCTGTGCCTACCGGAGGCGGCCAGAATAAAGGCACACTGCTGTTTGACGCCGTTTACCTGGCCGCAGACGAGATTTTAAGCCGGCAGGTCGGACGCAAAGCTATCGTTGTCCTCACCGACGGCGATGACGTCGGCAGCAAGTTGCGGCTGAAGGATGCAATTGAAGCTGCCCAGAGAGCTGACACTGTGGCCTATGTGCTGCTTATCACCGATCCCAGGTATCCCTCAAATTATGGCGACATGAGCAAACTGGCGGAGCAAACGGGCGGCCGTATCATCACGGTTAGCCGGCCGGACAAGTTGGATAAAGCTTTTGCTGAGATTGCCGCGGAACTGCGCAGCCAGTATCTGCTCGGCTTCAGTTCAACGAATCCAGTAAACGACGGTAAATTCCGCAAGCTTGAGGTCAAATCCAAGGACGGATACAAGATCCAGGCGAGAAAAGGTTATTATCCGCCGAATGATACTGCAGCGAGCAAATAAGGCGCTTCGCAGCTGGCGGCACTATTCCGCCTGCTGTTTGGGCACGTAATATCCCTTCTTGGCGCGAACTTTATATTTCTTGCTGTCAGTCACAATCTGGATAGGCCGGAACTGTCCGTTGGCCACAAACTGGTCTGGCCGGTACGACACAGAATACTGGCTGCGCAATTCCTCCTGAATATCAGAAAACGCTGAGACCACATCATCCAGTTTTTCGGGAAAAAATGCCCGGCCCCCAGTGGCTTCAGCCAGTGTCCTCAAGTCATCGTCGCCTTTAGTGTGTCTTTCGACCAGCGAAGTGCTGATCGTATAAATAATCACTTCCGCGTGTTGCGCCATGTCTATTGCCTCCTGACGATACACGCGGCTCTGGTTGTCCTCGCCGTCAGAGATCAGAATGATTGCCCGGCGTACCGCGCCGCTGGCCGGCTCTTTCATCAGCTTGTCGCGGCAGGCGAAATAAATCGAGTCCCACAGCGCGGTTCCTCCGCCGGCCTTGATCGCCCTTATGCCCGTCCGGAGTTTGTCCAGGTCGCCGGTAAAATCCTGCGTAACGTCCCAGGTCTCGTCAAACGCCAGCACAAAAGCGCGGTCAGACTTGGGACGGATGATTTCATACAGAAATTCTGAAGCTGCATCCTTTTCAAACTGGAAGCGGTCGCGGATGGAGTTGCTGGCGTCGATCAGCAAGCCAACCTGTAACGGCAAGTCCGTCTGTGCGGCAAAATTCATCATCTGTCGCGGTGGCATCTTGTTATCTAGAATCCTGAATTGGTCCTGCTTCAGGTCGCGCACGAATTTACCATCCTTGCCCACGACGGTGAAAACCACGTTGACTTCGTCTGTCCGGACGCGAACGGTGGGAATTTTTTCATTCTTGGAATCGCCCTTGGGATCGCTGGTCTGCTGCTGGCCACCCGCCGATGGTGGCGCTGGAGTTGGCTGCTGCGCCGTGGCCACGCTCCACGCAATGGCCAGCGCAAATAATAAAATCAGATACCGTTTGAGAGTCATAGGAATGCAGTTTGATCCACTTATTATAGTTGCAATCGCATGAGTTTCTCATGCGGCGAAGCGCTATCCGTAAACGCGGTTACAAATAAAAAAGCCCGGTCTGCACCGGGCTTCTCTTCTAGTTAGAACGCGTCGCGCTACTGGCGAGGGACGTAATATCCTTTTTTCGCCCGTACCTTGAACTTTTTATTTTCCGAAGCGATCTGTATGGGACGAAACTGTCCGTTGGCCTCAAATCCCTCAGGCTTATAGAACACGGAATACTGGCTGCGCAGCTCTTCGTGGATATCGTGGAATGCGTTGGCGACATCCTGAAGCTTGAAAGGGAAGAAAGCTTGACCGCCAGTGGTTTCCGCCAGCATTTTCAAGCTGCGGTCGCCTTCATCAGGATTATTACTGAGATTGGTGCTGATGGTATAGACGATCACGCCGGCACGCTGGGCCATCTCAATGGCTTCCGAGCGCAGAACGCGGCTCTGATTGTCGTCGCCATCTGAGACCAGAATAATGGCTTTACGGACGGGCCCGGTCTCGCGCTCTTTCATCAGCTTGTCGCGGCAGGCATAAAACACGGCGTCCCAAAGAGCGGTGCCGCCACCCGGACGTATCACTTTCACGCCCTTGGTCAGTTTGTCCAGGTCTCCGGTGAAATCCTGCGTCAGGTCCCACACTTCATCAAAAGCCAATACAAACGCCTTATCTGTCCTGGGACGGATGATCTGGTGCAAAAATTCAATCGCCGCGTCCTGCTCAAAGAGGAAGCGATCGCGGATGGAATTGCTGGCGTCAATCAACAATCCGACGCGCAACGGCAGGTCCGTTTCCGCGGAAAAATTCATGATCTGCTTGGGAGGCTTGTTGTTGTCCAGGAACCTGAACTGGTTTTCTTTCAGGTCCTTGATGAACTTATTGTGCTTATCTGTGACGGTGAAGATTACGTTCACTTCATCCGACCGGCTGTGAAAAGTCTGCACCGGCAGCGTATCGTCTGCGGCTGAAGCCGCTGACCCGGGCGCAACAGCGTTGGCCGTGGGCGATGCGGTCTGCCCGGCGGCTGGTGGCTGCGCTGGCGTGGTTTGCGACACAACAGCAGAGCAGCAAACCAGAGTGAACGCAAACAACAACGCAAGTGCCTTTTTGGGATACATGTCGGGAGCTCTCTTGCACATTATAGTCTGGGAAAAACAATCCTCAATCCCCGATTTGCCGGAGAAAATCACTTAGCTCAGCAGGTAACGGCTGCTGCAACGAAAGCGGCCTGTCACTGATTGGATGCCGGAATTGTATCGCGAAAGCATGCAGAAAGTTCCTTCCCAGGGATGCAACCTCAGGCGCTGTACCTCCGTAACTCTGCGGACGCGGCGCGCCGTACAGGGTGTCGCCCACCACCGGGTGGCCGATGGAGGAGAGATGTACCCGGATCTGGTGCGTCCTTCCCGTCTCAATCTTTACTTCCAGCAGGGAAAACTTGCCGTAGGCGCCCTCAATCTCTTTTGTCACCTGCCAGTGCGTGATGGCCTCTCTCCCCGGCCTGCTTTGAGTCGCCCGGCGAGTGGTCATGCGCGCCCGACGAACCATATCGCGGCTGATGGCGGCGTTGATGGTTCCTTTCGTCATCTTGGGCCAGCCGTGCACCAGCGCGATGTAAGTTTTCTTTACCTCGCGCCGGGCGAATTGCTCTGCCAGTTTTCTGTGAGCGAGGTCGGATTTGGCCACCAGCACCAGGCCGCTGGTTTCTTTGTCCAGACGGTGGACAATTCCAGGCCTTAACTCTCCGCCGATCTCTGAGAGCCGGTTAAAGCGATGGAGCAGCGCGTTGACCATGGTCCCGCGATTGCCGGCCTCGCCCTTGCCTGAACCGGCATGCACGCTCATGCCCGCAGGCTTGTTAACTACGGCGATACTCTCATCTTCATAAATTATGTCGAGCGGAATGTCTTCTGCAAAAGCCCGCAGGGGTGGCAGCTCAACTGCGCCGGTAATGACGATTTCTTCGCCTCCGCGCAGCTTCATGGAAGGCTTGGGCACATTTCCCCTGATCAGGATCTTTTTCTGCTCGATCAGCTGCTGAATGCGAACCCGGCTTACATCAGGCAATTTAGAAACAAGCCATTGATCCAGACGCGTGCCTTTGTCGTCGACAGGCACAGCCAGCGTCTGGATGGGAACAGAGTCGGACACAGAAGGGATTGTAAGGAAGCACTCAGCACTCAGCAATCAGCATTCAGTCAAAATGACTGACTGTCGCAAGCAGCGAGCCCTGGATGCGCGGAGAGCTGCGCTGTTCAGGAAGCCATTTGGAACCAGAAGTGAGAGATTCTCAGCGGCGGTTTTGGAGCGAAGCGATCAATGGGAGAGAAGATTTGCGGCGAGGCCGACTTGCGTGCCGAGCCGCTCGCGTCAGGAGCATGAGAATCCAAAGGCGGAGATACGCGCTAAAGCGGTTTTCGAAATAATGACACCGACCCACTTGGCCGTGCGACCGGGCCGTTCTGAACCCATCCTAAGATGGTGGGAACCCGCCGCGGCTCTTTAGGCATTTCCGTACTGGCGGAACCTCGCACACCGAGCCGTTATTATACGAGTCAGGCCCCCTGTTCATTGAATGTTGGTTCATGAACGGTTACCGTTCTCACCTGCGTTGCAGGCCGGTTATCAGGACTGATGCTAAAGAAAAGCAGAGTAGATGGCAAGTGGCCAGATGGCCTATTCAATATTTAGATTTGCAATGCTGAAATGGCAGCAAGCAATTTTGCGTCGGAAACAATCACGGCTGTAGAGACGTAGCATCCTACGTCTCTACCTACAAAGCATGGATCGAGAAGGAAGTAGCAAAAAAATACTTTTATTCAGACTAACCCGCGCGGCGTTCGTCCTGCAGGACTTCGTCCAGCGCGCCGGCCAATTGTCCGGCACGGCGATTGAACTCGCCAGCCAGCAGATCATATTTCTTTTTTAGGATGTGATATTCGTCGGCGATGTTCAGCGCCGCCAGCACCGCCAGGCGCAGGGAATCGATAGTGGATGTCTGCTCGCCGACGGTACGCATCTTGCCGTCAACAAATTCCGCCAGCTTCAAGATGTACTCCGCATCCACGCCGCGGAGGTTATAGACCTGATCGTAGATTTCCACTCGGACGGGCGGCGCTGCTGTCGGTTGAGTCACCACGCTGATTCTCCTTCGAAAAAACTTCTGTTGGATTGATTATCGTTCGAGTTGGCAACGCGTCAAGGGAATAATTGTCAGCACCTACAACTTAACTGCGCTTTGCCTGGACCACCACCGCCGTTCCGTAAGCCAAAACCTCGGTGACGCCCTGCATGATTTCGGTGGCGTCATAGCGGACGCCGACCACGGCATTCGCGCCCAGCTGTCCGGCATGCTGCAGCATCAGGTCCAGCGCTTCCTGGCGTGTCTTTTCGCATAGATCGGTCAGGATGGTGATGTTGCCGCCCACCAGGGTCTGCAGGCTGGCGCCGATAGTGCCGAAGATCGAGCGGGAACGCACAATGATTCCCCGCACCATGCCCAGCGTTTGCACCACTTCGAAGCCATGCAGTTCAAACTGAGTGGTGGTCATGTTGTGCGGGACGAAAGCCATGGTTAGCTCTCGGTCACCAGTGCATCTATTTGCTTGAGCATTTTTTCCACGCGTCCGCGGACTTCCTCGCGCTCTTTTTTCAGGGCGATCATCTCACCGCGCATCACGTCGAACTCCTCTTCGCGCGTTTCCAGCTGCTCACGCAGGCGATTGGCATCGCGCTCCGCGGCCGCCTTGCCTTCACGGGCAGACTTCAGGAGCTCGATGGCTTTATAAATTTTCTCTTCCAGTGCGGGGAAATCGTCGCCATTTCTCGTTTCTGTCTCAGTTTCCACTTCGCGAGCAAGTTTCAATGACATGAGTGCAATACACCTCGGGGGATGACGTTCTTTGCGGAGTATAACGCACCAGGTTGTGGAAAGGAGAAAGAAAGAGAGCAAATGGCATCTGGCAATAAGCAATAGGCATTCGGCGGTTTTCTGAAATCGCTGCGCTTCGGGATTTTAGAAAAGCTCTTACGCCGACCGTCTGTCCAGCTCTTCCAGTTGATTGCCTTCGCCGCTGCCGGTAAAGTCGGTGAGGCCGGTGACAGTGGCCAGGGCCAGGCCCTGCATTCTGAAGAAGCGGGATTCCGGCTCGTCGCTGAAGCGCAGCATATCTGGCAGGCTTGCCACCATGCCACTCAGGCCGAAGTCGATGGTGCCGTGGGTTTCATAGCTGATTTCTTTGACCACGCCGCCGGGATAGTCAGTACAGAGAGAAGTAATGGTTTCCGCCGCGCCGCAGACCAGAGCGCTTACAGCCGCTCGCTTGTTTCGCCGCCAGAAAAATGCGGCCATGCCGAAAAATGAGGCTGCCATCGCGTAGTCAATGATTGCGTGGGCCTTCGGGCTGATTACCTTAGGCATTTTGTTGGTGGCAAATTTGGCAGCTTGATCCAGTAGCGGCATGTGCTCTCCTCGGGCCTGGGGTTCTTTTAAGAGATGGACCAGGCCTTGGAGAAGTTGTCCCATGCCAGGAAGACGAGTGGCATTTCTCCAGACGTGGAATATGACGACCCTGATGAGAACTGTGGACAAATCACACTAATAAAAGGGTAGAGACGCAGTATTCTACGTCTACGAAAGCTCTCTTCAGAATGCAACAAGCAATAGAATGCAACAAGCAATCTCGGTGATTCCAGATCGGGCGTGGGGGTTCGCGTGCCGCCCTATTTCGTCGCCGCCAGCTTGTCCCAGGCCTGCCAGAACGCCTTCATCTCATCCGGTTGGCCCAGAGAAATTCGGGCGTATGTATCCATGGGCGGAAAGGGACGCCCAATCCGGATATTGCTCTTCTTAAAATGATCGATTACCGTGCGTATGGGGCGCTGGGTGTTGAACATCACAAAATTTGTCCAGGAGGGAATTACCTGAAGCTTGCGCAAGGTCGCCTGGCGCTGGAATTCGTCACGGTCAAAGCCGTTTTGCATCACGGCTGTCTTGTGCTCATCGTCATGGTCAAGGGAAGTAAGGCCGGCGCGCAGTGCCAGGATGTTAGTGCTGTCCTCAAGTTTATGCGCTGCCATGGCTTTGCTGTTTTTTGCCGACGTGACGGCATATCCCAGCCGCAGGCCGGCCATCCCATAAATCTTGGAGAAAGTCCGGGCAACGATCACACGCTCGTCGTCGATGGGAGTCTGCAGGAAAGAGATGTAGTCCGCGGCCACGGGGACGAAATCATGGTAAGCCTCGTCCATCAAAACATAAGTGTTGGGCGGCAGGTTGCGGATAAAAATTTCCAGGCTGCGGCGCGGCGTCACGCTGGCCGTGGGATTGTTGGGATTGCAGATGTAGATCAGGCCGCCATCTTTTCCCACCGCCTCTGCCATCTGCACCAGTTGGTGAGAATAGCTGGCCGCCAGTGGAATCTTAACGACCTCGGCATTCGCGGCCTTGGCATAAAACTCAATAGCTTCAAACGTGGGGGAGGCCATCACCAGCTTCTTGCCCGGACCGGTAAATGCGCTGGCCGCGATTTTTAGTATCTCCGTTGAGCCGCAGCCAAGCGTGACCTGCTCAGCTTTCACCTTGTGCATAGCAGCGAGGCGTTCTATCAGCTTGTCATACCCGTGGTCGGGATAGCGGTTGGCGTCCTGGAACGGGTTCTTCATGGCCAGCACGCTGGGCAACGGGCCGTAGGCATTCTCATTGCTGTTAAGCAGGATTGGTCCGCCCGGCGTGACCGTGCGCGGCGGCTCCGCCCAGCTCAGCAGTTCGGAATGGAAGCTGGCGCTGGCAGCCACAGCAGCGCCAAGGCCGGCGGTCTTGAAAAAAGATCTGCGGGAAAGCATGGCAGGGATTGTACCTCAATCTTGATAGCCGCCTTTATTCCTGCGATTGCTGGTGCGGGCTGGCTATATACTGCACGTTTTATGGACCCAAGAGCTCGCAAACGTTCCATCCTGGCCTCAATAGCTTTCTTTACGCTGTCATTCTTTCTTTTCACCGCGAAGAAAGCCTTTGACTATAGCGCTGCGCCGTCAGAACCAAAGGATTGTGATTTCACTTTTCCGCGCGTGAGCGATGAATCCAAGTTCACGACCCTGAGCATGACCGCCGCAAACGAGTTGGCCTTTGAAGACAGAGGCGGCTACATTAACGACGCGAGCTGCCTCAACAAAACGCCTATTTACGGAAAAGTAAAAGTCAGGAACGTTGACGACATCAGCAGCGCGTTGAAGTTCGCCCGGGATAACCACCTCACAATAAGCGTCGCGGGGCAGCGCCATAGTATGGGTGGCCAGACGTTTACTCCCAATGGGCTTGTGCTCGATATGCGGGACTTCAATCAGCTTCGGCTGGACAAATCGAGCAACACTCTAAATGCCCAAACCGGAGCTACATGGCAGCAGATACAGTATTTTCTTGATCCTCAGGCAATGGCTGTGGAGGCAATGCAATCTATCAATATCTTTACCGTTGGCGGCTCCATGAGTGTGAATGCCCATGGGATTGCCCATCGGCCCGGCCCCATGGCTTCAACTGTTCGTTCGTTTCGCATCATGCTTGGGAACGGCGAGATCAAAAATGCCAGTCCGGAAGAAAACCCCGAACTATTCAGGTTGGCGCTCGGCGGCTACGGATTATTCGGTGTTCTGCTCGATGTCGATCTCCGGGTTGTAAAAAATGAAGCCTATGAACGGAGCACGAAGTATATGGGCTACAAAGATGTAACCGAATTCTACAACCGCGAAATTGCCAACAATGACGATGTTGGTTTGTTTTACGGCAGACTTTCAGTTTCGCCGGCTTCATATCTCGAAGAGGCGGCGGTTCATGTTTACAAGAAAGCAGAATTTACTGATCCTTTACCACCTCTCCAAGAGCCCAAACACGATTGGGTGAGCAGGCTTGTTATCAATTTTTCTAAAACAGGATCTTTTGGACGACGCATTCGTTGGGCACTGGAAAAACATGCAGAAGCAGGCTTACACCAATGCATTTCGAGAAATCAGGCGATGAATGCCGATCACGGTTGCCTGGTAACCAGGAATCAGGAAATGGACGATTCCATGAAATATCTCAAAAACCGTTTGCGCGATACGGATATTCTGCAGGAATATTTTGTTCCACCTGAGAGAATGGCTGAGTTTATCGACGGGCTCCGAGGAGTAGTTCGTCGCAACAAGGCCAACCTGCTGAATGTAACCCTCCGCATTGTTCATAAAGACACAGTCACGGCACTGCCTTATGCTAAGGAAGACATGTTTGCCTTCGTCTTGTACTTCAATCAGAAATTTAACGAAAACGACGCTGCGATTTTACAAAGAACAACAACCGATCTCATCGATCTCACGATTGGCTTGAAAGGCACATACTATTTGCCCTACCAGCTGTATTATTCACGGCAGCAACTTAACGCCGCTTACCCTGAAATTGATTCCTTCTTTGCCGCTAAGAAGAAGTACGATCCCTTGAATATCTTTGGAAGTAAGTTCTATTCGAAATACAGGAACTGAAGAAAATTTTCGGCTAGACCGCTGTTCGCTGCCGGTTGGTCGAGAGGTGGAATTCAACAGTCAAGCAATTAAAAAGGACACAAAGTCCACGAAGCTTCTATTTCGTGAATCTTTGTGTCCTTTGTGGTCGAGATCTGTTTTAAGCTTACGCCGCTTTGGCTTTTTCATTCGCGCGTTTGGCGGTCTCGCACAACGCCACAAAACCCGCGGAGTCATTCGTCGCGATATCCGCCAGGATTTTGCGGTCCAGTTCGACCCCGGCTTTTTTCAGGCCGCTGATGAACTGGTTATAGCTGATGCCCTGGGCGCGCGAGGCGGCGCCGATGCGGACGATCCATATGGACCGGTACTGGCGCTTCTTCTGCTTGCGGCCGGAATAGGCGAATTTGAGGCCGCGCTCCACCGATTCTTTGGCGGCGCGATAGAGTTTTGATTTTGTTAGAAAATACCCGCTGGCGCGCTCAAGTATCTTTTTGCGGCGCTGGCGGCGTTTAGTACCACGTTTTACGCGAGGCATGTGTTGCTCCCTTTTTGTTGCCGGATTCCCGGCGGTTATCGCGGCTGGAGGGAAGGTTTTAGGTCCCTATTCGCTCGCGTTGGGTTCAATCTTTCAATTGCGCCCGCTTTTCAGGTCCGGCCTCAGCGCTGATCTGCATCAGGCGGGCCGAACTCTGTCCCGATTTTAGTACGGGATCATCCTCTTAACTTTTGGCGCATCAGCCTTGCTCACCAGAGTATCGGCGTCGAGATGGCGTTTGCGCTTGGTGTCTTTGGAGGTAAGAATATGGCGCTTGAACGCTTTACCGCGCTTGATCTTGCCGGTCGCGGTCTTCTTAAAGCGTTTAGCTGCGCCTTTGTGTGTTTTCAGTTTAGGCATAAATTCCTGCCGCCGGTCTTGGCGGAGTATTAGCTGCTATTTACTAACTTACGGTCTTGCTCTCGCCGGTCTGGGCTGCGGACTGTTGCGGTGGTTTATCCTGTTTTTTTGTCCCGCCCGTCTCCTGCTTTTTTGCGCCCGGCACCTGCTTGGGGGGCGCCAGGATCACGTGCACAGTATTGCCTTCCATGCGCGGCCTGAATTCCACAATCCCTTTGTCGCCAACTTCGTTGACCAGCCGTTCCAGGACTTTTCTTCCCAGGTTCTGGTGGGCCATTTCCCGTCCGCGGAAGCGAAGGCTGGCCTTGACCTTGTCACCTTCTGACAGAAACCGGAAAACATGATTTCGTTTAGTGACGTAATCGTGTTCGTCTACGTTGACGCTGAACTTTACTTCCTTCAGGACGATCTGCTTCTGGTTCTTTTTGGCCGCGCGTTCCTTCTTTTCCTGCTCGTAGAGGAACTTGCCATAATCCATGATTCGGCAGACAGGCGGCACCGCGGTGGCCGAGATCTCTACCAGGTCAAGACTTTGTTCACGGGCCTTTCGTGTCGCATCCTGCGGCGTCATGATGCCAAGCTGTTCACCGTCCGCGCCAATCACGCGTATCTCGCGTGCGCGGATGCGCTCATTCATCTTAATAAAGCGTTTATCTATGCGATCCTCCAAAACCTCCCGGCAAACTCACGCTTGTAGTGGAATTGCAGGGGGCGCCACACACAGGTGGCAAGACTTCAAAATTATAACATGGCTGATAGACGGGAACCGCATTGCCTAGCATGACTTTACGAGAGGCGCTCGATGATTTCCCGATCTGAACCTGCATAGCGAAGAGCGCCACAGCAGCTTCCCTTTATGGCGTTCACCGCTTGTTCGATTTCCTGAGGCGTCACTGGCTGTTTCTTGAAATAACAGTGACGTTCATGTCCCTCTGAATCTCTGTCCCAGGCCATCAGATCCGGGGCGAGCACATGGGGATAGCCGCATGTCATGCAATCTGTATTGACCACATAAGATGGTCCCGGCGCGTTCAGGCGGTGCGGTTGGTCCGGTGTAAGTTCCGGAGAAATCCTAGGACGGCCGGCGGAAGCCGAGGTCCGAGGAACGCCGCTTTCAAACAGCGAGAGCGGCTTGTTCCTGCGCCACGGCCACCAGATTTTCATCTCCAACCCCCGCTACATCCACTCTCAAAATTCTATTTGCTTCATACTGGCCCGCCAGCCGCACTTTAAGGTAATTATCACTCAGCGCTTCGGTCCAGCCATCACCGCCCGATTGCAGCGTGATGACTTGCAGCGTGTGTCCTACAAAGCTCTCTCGGAACGCCCGGTTCTTTTCTGCTGCCAGTTCCCGCAGGACGCGATTGCGTTCCCGCGCCACGTTGACCGGCACCTGTTCCAGCATGGCCGCCGAAGGCGTTCCCGGTCGTGACGAATATGTAAACACATGCAGGTATGTGAACGGCAGTTGTTCGATGAAGCTACGGCTTTCTTCGAAGAGTTCGTCGGTTTCACCGGGAAAGCCGACCATTACATCGGCGCCGATCGCGGCTTCAGGCATGGCTTCGCGGATCTTTCTGATCTTCTCCGCGTAGTGCCATGGGCGGTATTTGCGATGCATGCGCCGCAGAATGTGGTCACTGCCGGACTGTAGAGGCACATGCGCGTGCCTGGCGACGCGCGGCGAGCCGGCAACCAGCGCGATCAGCTCATCGCTCCAGTCCATGGGTTCGACCGAGCTGATGCGGATCTTCTCAATGCCGGTATGTTCCAGCAATGCCCTTATCAGCTGTTCAAATCTTTGTTGCGGCTGGAAGTCACGCCCCCAGCGGCCGAGGTTGATGCCGCTGAGCACGATCTCCCGATATCCAGCGGCGACCAACGCATTGGCTTCTTCGATCACGCGGTCGAGCTTCATGGACCGGCTTTGCCCGCGGACGCTGGGAATGATGCAGAACGAGCAGCGGTTGTCGCAGCCATCCTGCACCTTTAAGTTGGGGCGGGTCTTTTCGGCGATACCGTCACCAGAGAAGACCGGGGCGGCGATCAGCTCAGTATGCGCAAAAATATTGCCGACCAGAGTAAACGCCGGCGCCGACAGGGCGACAGTTTCCATAGAAACAAAATTCTGCGACTGACTGGCGGGGCCGGTCTGATTGCTTTCCTGCTCGGCTTGATCTGCTGGTATGAATTCTCGATCCGCGGCGATCTCCGCCACGCGATGCTTGTGGGAGTTTCCCACCACCCAGGTCACGCCCGGAAGCCCGGCAATCTCCTGCGGTGCGCGTTGGGCGTAACAGCCCGTAACCATGATTTTTGCCGCGGGGTTTTCGCGATGGATTCGGCGAATGGAAGCGCGGGCGTCCTGGTCAGCGGCAGCGGTCACGGTACAGGTATTCAGGACTACCAGGTCGGCTTCCAGAGCGGAATGAGCCTGTGGCAGGCCGAATGTCGCAAGTTGACGCTCCAGGGCGGCTCCATCCGCCTGGGTGGCGCGGCATCCAAAACTTTGCACAAAAAATCCCGGCACGAAGGGTATTATAATGGGACTTCGAAAGCACTACCGTGCAGCAGCTCACAACCAACAGAGTTGCTGCCTGCATCTTAAGTTAGCGCGAGAAACAAGTACGCGAGAGAAGCGATTCCAAGAATCCTCCTGGAGTTCCCATGAAACGCCGTATTCTTCTGGTTGACGACGAACTGGCAATACTGCTGACCCTCAAGACCATTCTGGAGATACACCATTTTGAGGTAGAAACAGCAATCTCAGCCAAGGAAGCCATCTCCAAGCTGAAAGCCAACACCTACCACATGGTCATTACCGACATGAAAATGGAGCATGACAAGGCAGGCTACGACGTGATTCGCGCGGCCAAAAAGACTGAATATAACCCCGCGGTGGCCATTCTTACGGCCTATCCGCTGCTCGGGGGAGACTGGAAAACACAGGGCGCGAATTCCATGCTGGTAAAGCCCATGAACACAGACGATCTGCTGCGCCGGATTGAAGTGCTGTTGATCCAGCACGAGGACCAGAGACAGGAAAAAGCCGCCAAGGCAGGCGGCGCCAAGCCAAAGGCTGCACAGGCGGCCAAGAAGCCTGCTTAGGGAACGTCTGTAGAAACACTCCGGCCGATGCGCTCAAGGGCCCCAACTTCTTGAGAAGATTTGGCTAAGCTGTAGCAGCAGTAGTCTTGCGCTGCTGGAAGCACTCCCGGCAAAACACCGGACGTCCTTGCGTAGGCTTGAATGGCACAGTGGTTTCCCGCTGGCATCCGGAGCAGACGGCTTTGGTTTCCACTCTTTGATAGTTGCCGCCATTCTGCGGAAGTCCCAGTGCCTGGGCGCGTTTACCCTTGCAGTTTTTACAGCGTTTGGGTTCGTTCTTGAATTGTTTATCGTGGAAGAAGAGTTGTTCACCAGCGGTGAAAACGAAGTCGGCGCCGCAGTCCACACACTTGAGAATTTTGTCCTGGAAGTCCATTTGAGAGTGCCCCCTTTCCTGCATTCACGCCCAGGAATCCGGCCAGAGCACAAAGGTGACTCAATGGAAATCCCAGAAGTGAATCCCTACCCGTCAGGTTCGGCCCACATGGCTCTCGCCATGTTCACAACTAAAACTCAGAGACAGTTCCTATAAAACTGCGGACTTCTTTATATAAAACAGGACCGTCGAGGGAACGGTCCGATGAACATGCTGAGTTTTGCAGCGTCCTGTGTCCAAGTCAAGGGGTAAGTTGCCGAAAACGCATTAAAATCGGCGTTTCAGGAGCGTCTTATTTTGAGACAGATGGGGACGCATCTTTTGTCCATCCATATAATTTGGCTGCATTGTCGTGCAGGGCCATATGGGCGAGTTCCAGCGCTCGTTCGCGCGTGATTTGGCCATCCTGCATCATGCCGGTCAGGGCGATGGCCAGCGCCTCGCGCGCGGACTGCGTGGTTTGCCAGCCAATCTCTTCCCAGTTGATTTCCGGGGTGTTGGGGTAAAGATCGGTACCGAACAGGACTTTTTCCGGGTACCACTCCAGCAGATCGCGGATCGTATCACTCAACCGGCGGGTGGAGATCAGCCATGTTTGTTCTGAAAAATCGGCATAAACATTGGGCTTCATTAAAAGATAATTGACATATTTCGTAAACGGGCCCGCGCCGCCGTGGAGCAGCACGAAGTTGGTCTTTCGCAGGGAAGCGTCGTTGAGTACCGAATCAAGCAGCGCGGGGTTCGACCCCATCAACATAAAGTAGCTGCCGCAGCCGCCGCCCGTATGGATGTGCACCGGGAGTCCAAGCCGTCCCGCCTCGCGGGCGATGTAACGGAAGAGGAAATTCTGAAGCCGGGTGTAATCGTGCGGGATGGGAACATCGCCTTTGATGAAATGCGCGTAAACCTGCTGGACCAACTGAATTGGCTCGGGAGGCCCAAAGTCGAGCGAGCGCAGGTAAGCAGCTTCAAACTTGATGGCCACAGCGCCGTTTTGCTTTTGCATCTCAAGCACTGGCGTTACCACTTTGGTGGTGTATTCCTGCAGGGTGGCCGGCGGCACGTCACGATTTACGTCTTTCATGTAGCGGCGCAGCAGCATGGATTCGCGCTGGAAGAAAAATTTTCGGTCCGGCGTTTCACTGGCCAGACTGGAATTTTTCAGGGGGAACATTAACGCGTCATCAAAGGGGACCCAACGGAAGCGCGGCGGTTGCAGGCCGCGTCCCAGGGCCACGCGGTTGGCCAATTCGGTTTCAATGCCAAGCTGGTCCAGGACCCAGTTGGGGAAATTATCGCCCTGCTCCTGCATGACCTTCTGTTTGGTCTGAAGCAATTCCTTCACATGCTCCGGGCTGCGATCATTGTAGGGATAGTTGTAAAGAGCCTTCCATGCAGCGATATATTGTGGATTCTCCGGGCGTGTGATGGTGGTGGGATCACTCGGTTCCAGCGGATCGCAAGGCAGGGCATCGAAGTCGTCGTCCTTTTCGCCGGCAGCGACCAATTTCGGCGGATGGGAATGGTTGTCAATCGCTTTGATCTTGTTGATCTCTGCCAGCAATTGAGGATCGGCGGTCTGTGACCGAAGCATGACTGCCAGAAAGATGAAGACAAGCGCGACAACGGTTCTTTTGACCATAGTGTCCTTGGAAGCTTGCGCCAGAAGGGTAAACCTCAGGCAGGAAGATTGCAAAATATATGGTGACCGAGGGCTGGCGTGCCGTAACTGTTACCTGAAGGGAACTGGACATTACCGGGATGCACCAATACTCTAGACACACTCATGAGCGAACCGCCCGTCATCCACGTACAGCAACTAATCAAAACATATGACAAAGTTGAGGCCGTGAAAGGCATCGACTTTGAGGTTGCCGAAGGCGAAGTGTTTGGGCTGCTGGGACCGAATGGCGCCGGCAAGACCAGCACCATCGAAATTCTGGAAGGACTGCGACCGCGCACTGGCGGAGAGGCTACGGTACTGGGTTTTGATCCTGACAGGCAGAAACAACAGCTAAAAGACCGCATCGGCGTGTGCCTGCAAGCCACCAACCTGCCGGCAAAAATCCGTGTACAGGAAGCGCTGGAACTGTTTGGATCGTTCTATACGCGCAGCATCAGTTCCGAGCAACTTCTCAAACGCCTGCAATTGTGGGAGAAGCGCGCGGCCTTCTATGAAACGCTTTCCGGCGGACAAAAGCAGCGGCTGGCCCTGGCGTTGGCGCTGGTGAACGACCCGCAGTTGCTCTTCCTGGATGAGCCTACCACTGGGCTTGATCCGCAGATCCGGCTGGAGATCCACGGGCTGATTGAAGAGATGAAGTCAGAGAAGCGCACCGTGGTGCTGACCACGCATTACATAGAAGAAGCGGAACGGCTGTGCGATCGGGTGGCGATTATCGACGAAGGCAAGATCGTGGCCATGGGCACTCCGCGGGAATTACAGCAAAGGAGCGCGGAGCGGTCGCGCATCGACATTGTGTGCGCCCAGCCGATGAACGCTGCCATGCTGCCGCAATGGCCTGATGCGCTGGAAAGTAAACTGGGAGAAGATGGAAAAGCGCTGACAGTCTATTCGTCGCGTCCGGCACGGACGTTGTTTGAAATCATGAAATGGCTGGACCAGCAGGGAATGCAACTGGAAGATGTTCACTTGAAACGGCCGACACTGGAAGACGTATTCGTGGAATTAACGGGAAAGAAGCTGAGAGATTGACGGCATGAAACAATATTTGGCCATCATCGGCATGGACATCAAGCTCGCGTTGCGGCTGCGCGCAGTGATCTTCTTTAATTTTCTTTTTCCGCTGATTTTCTTTTTTACCTTCGCGACTGTTCTACGGGGAGAGTCCGGGGCCATGACGTTTGTTGTCACCATGTCCGTGACTTTGGGAGTGCTAGGCAGCGGGTTCTTCGGCGCCGGCATTCGCGCCATTCAAGAGCGCGAGATGAATATCCTGCGGCGCTACAAGGTCACGCCCATCACGCCCGCACCGCTGTTGGTGGGATCAATGGTGACGGGCTGGGTTATTTTTCTGCCTTATATCGTGTTGCTGCTGCTGATGGCGCATTTTCTGTACCAGATGCCGCTGCCATCGCATTTTTTCCAACTGCTGTTATTCATCTCGCTCGGGCTGGTTGCTTTCCGGGCGCTGGGGCTGGTGATTGCTTCTGTCGCCAACACCATGCAGGAAGGCACCATTCTGGTGCAGCTTTTTTATTTTCCCATGCTGCTGCTGAGCGGGGCCACCTTTCCCGCAGAAAAATTTCCCAGGGTGATGAGGATCATCCATAACTTCGTCCCGGCAACTTACCTGGTTCAGGGCATGCAAAATATCATGGTAAAAGGACAGGGTCTGATGGAGAAACAGAACCTGGCGGCGGCGGGCGTGATGGTGCTTACGCTTGTGGGAGGTATGTTGATTTCCATGAAACTTTTCCGCTGGGAGAAGGAAGAAAAGATTCGTGGATCGGCCAAACTGTGGGTGCTGGTGGTCTTGCTGCCGTTTATTGTGATGGGAATATGGCAGTGGCTACATAGCTAGAAAAGGGGAACCGCCGGTCGGGCCGCTACGAGCAAAACTCCTGTGATAAGAAACATTAGCCGTTCTTAATAGTCTTCGGCATGGGTGCCACGCCGTAATTGATGTGATATTTCTCACAGACGGAATGCGGAAACAAACCCTTCCAGGCAAGATAAAACGTGTCGTCCGATGCGCTCCACTCGTCCGAAGCGTGACCCGCCACTGCGGCGCGGTTGGCAAGTCGGAAGCATTTGGAGTATAAAGAAATGTTGCGCACAAAGCGCTTCCCAATCACCAGAGAAGCCTGAAATCAGCGCCAGGAAAATCATGTCTACCAGCACAATCACTAAGGGTCTAGAAGGCGTAGTTGCGGCCAGTTCCGGGGTCTGCTACATCGACGGCGATGCCGGAGTCCTCGCGTATCGCGGCATAGATATCCACGAACTTGCGGAGAAATCCACGTTTGAAGAAACCTGCTACCTGCTCTGGTTTGGCCGGCTGCCAAAGGCGGCTGAACTGGCTGACTTGAAGCAGAAGCTGGGCGCCGAGCGCAAAGTGGATCCCGCCATCTATGACATGATGCGCCGCGTCCCGAAAACGGCAACGCCCATGGAAGTGCTGCGTACGGCCGTTTCCGCGCTCTCTTTTTACGACGCGGAAGCAGAGAAGATCGACCATGACGCCAACGTTCGCAAGTCCATCCGCCTGACATCACAGATTGCCATGCTCGTGGCTGGTTACGATCGCATTCGCAAAGGCAAGAACATTGTCGATCCCGATCCTTCAATTTCGCACGCGGCCAATTTCCTGCTGCAACTGAATGGTGAGAAACCTTCATCGACAGCCGAAAAGGCTTTGGATGTTGCGCTGATTTTGCACGCTGACCATGAGTTGAACGCCTCCACTTTTGCCGCCCGAGTGACGGCAGCCACGCTCTCAGATATGCATTCGGCCATCGTCAGCGCCATTGGCGCGCTCAAGGGACCGCTTCACGGCGGAGCCAATGAAGCAGTGATGCGTATGCTGTTTGAAATCGACAAAAAGGGCGAGGACCCGGTGGAGCATGTGAAAAACATGCTGGCCAACAAGAAAAAGATTTCCGGCTTCGGCCATCGTGTGTACCACACAGAAGATCCGCGGGCCACGCACCTGCGCGCGATGTCGCGCGACCTGGGGCGCTCGGCGAATCCCAAGTGGTATGAAATGTCAGAAAAAATCGAGAAATACATCAAGAGCGACAAGGGCCTCAACGCCAACGTGGATTTTTATTCCGCTTCCACTTACACCACGCTTGGCCTGGACGTGGATTTATTTACTCCGGTGTTTGCCGTGTCGCGCATCAGCGGCTGGGCAGCGCACGTGATTGAGCAGCTCGACGACAACCGGCTGATTCGTCCGCGCGCCGATTACATTGGCCCCGCATATCCGAATAAGTACGTGGCAATAGAGAAACGCTAGCACGCAACAAACGGTAGTCAACATTCAGCCCTTGAACATTTTCGCGACAGAGCGAGAGTTCAAGGGCTGAGTTATTTTTGAAATTGGGATTAAGCGCCCAGATACAAGACGTGGACGTATGTGCCGAGCCGGACGTTATAGGCGAGGTAATATCCGGGATGGTCGGGATCGTCATAAATCACGATGTCATCGTTGTCCCAGAGCCAGTTGTTGGCGTAGTCATAATCGTACGGCGCGACCTGGAAGTAATAACCTCCCACGTCGAATCGATCAAAGCTGCCGCCGCGCAGCCGCCATACATGCTGCGGGCCAAAACCAGCGGTAAAACGTCCGTGCTCCCAGGGACGGTCTAAATGATAGTGGGCGTCATTGCGGCCGGAATCATGGCCGATCCAACGGTCGTTTTCAGCGTGGACATGCGGGGCGTCAGGATGGTCTGCCTGATCGCGATGGCTGGGCCGCTGACCCTGGTCGGGCGGGCGTGATTGCTGCTGCTGCTGCGGCGGCGGTTGTGACGATCGACGATTGGAGTTTTCCTGACGCGCTGGCGCCTGATGAGGTGTGGCTGGAGCGCGCGATGGGCCGCGTGCGGGGATGTGTCCGTTGCCAACGCCGCGTTCGCCGCCACCACGCTGAGCATTACCCTGCGGCGGTTGAGCGTGGGCTTGCGGTTGAGCGTGCGGTTGTTGACCATGTTGCTCGCCTTTTTCCTGGGCAAAGGCGGGGACCGAAGCCACTAACAGCGCGGCAAACAGCCCAAAAAGTCCGATGAGTTTTTTCATTCTTTGTTCTCCAATAGAAGGCAATGGGGGACAGATCTGTTGAATAAACGACTCTCTAAAGGTGAGATGCGGAAACCGGGTCGAGTTTATCGCTTTACGAACCTTTACGCAGCAGGCCGCCACGGCAGACTGCGCAAAAGAGTGCAGGTGACGCCAGACGGAATGACATTCTGCCCATATCAGATAGGCCGGAATAAAGGCGTAAAATAGAGCCATGCGCCGTGTTTACCTGGATAACAATGCCACCACGCCGGTCCTGCCGGAAGTGTTTGAGGCGATGCGGCCGTTCTACCTGGAGCAGTTCGGCAATGCGTCGTCGATCCATCACTATGGGCAGCATGCGCGAGCAGCAGTGGAGAAAGCGCGAGCGTCGGTAGCGGCGCTACTCAACGCCCGTCCGGCGGAGATTGTGTTTACCAGCGGCGGCACTGAGGCCGACAATCTGGGCATCTTTGGGCTGGTGCAGCGCGGCGATCACGTTATTACTTCCACCATCGAACACAGCGCGGTCACCAATACATGCAAGCGGCTGGAGCAGATGGGATGCGAGGTCACGTTTGTTCCGGTCAATGGCCGGAGTGAGATTGATCCGGAAGACGTGCGCAAGGCGTTGCGTGCCAACACGCGGCTGATCAGCGTGATGATGGCGAACAACGAAACCGGAGTGATTCAGCCAGTGGAAGAGATCGGCAAGATCGCGCAAGAGGCCGATGTCTTCTTTCATACCGACGCGGTGCAGGCAGCGGGGAAAGTGCCGATCGACGTGCAGAAAATCGCGTGCGATGCGCTTTCGATCTCCGGGCATAAGATCCATGCGCCGCAGGGAACAGGCGCGCTTTACATCAAGAAGGGAACGCTGATCCAGCCGCAGATTTATGGCGGCAGCCACGAGCGCCAGCGTCGCGCGGGGACAGAAAATCTCCCGGGGATTGTTGGCATCGGGAAGGCCGCTGACGTAGCAAAACACTGGCTTGAGAGCGGCGGCGCCGCGGAGATGGAAGCCATGCGCGACCGATTGCAGGACGCGATTCTGGTGGCGATGGAAGATATGGGCGTGAACGGCCTGGGCGCACCGCGGGTTCCCAACACGACGAATCTCTGGTTCGATCATATTGAAGGCGAAGCGCTGGTGATCGCGCTGGACCTGAAAGGCCTGGCGGTTTCGAGCGGAGCGGCGTGCTCGTCCGGCGCCATCGAGCCTTCGCACGTTTTGCTGGCCATGGGGTTGCCGCATCAGCGCGCGCGGGCCAGCATCCGCATCAGCCTGGGCAAGCAGACGACGCAAGACGATATCGAGTTTGCGATCAAGGTGATTCCGGAAACGGTAGCGCGCCTGCGCGAGATTTCTCCGGCGTACCGGAAGCAGAAGCAGCACGCCGGCTGAGGATTGGAAAACATTCATCTTAAGTTGGCGATGTTCAGTGTCAAACCTGAACTGCTTCCGGTAGAGTCGTCATTCCGCGATTAATGCTGCTGATAATTCGACTACACTAACTGCAGCGGCTCTTCAGCTTTAGAAGTTTTAGAATTTCCTCGCAAAATCTCAATGAACACAAAGTGGCTCCCAAAATCCGTATTGGCCCTGCAGAATTATTCGCGCCAGGACTTTGTCGCTGACCTGATTGCGGGCGTCACGGTTGGGCTGGTGGCGCTGCCGCTGGCCATGGCATTTGCCATTGCGTCCGGCATGCCGCCGCAGGCAGGACTTTATTGCGCAGTAATTGCCGGCTTTCTGATCTCCGCGCTGGGCGGATCGCGCGTGCAGATTGGCGGGCCGACTGGCGCGTTCGTGGTGGTGATCGCCGGAATCGTGGCGCAGATATGGCACGGACGGCCTTTTCATGTGCACCGCAATCGCCGGCGTGTTCCTGATTTTTCTGGGCGTAACCGGGCTGGGCAGCGCGGTGAAATATATCCCTCGTCCGGTGGTGGTGGGATTCACTAACGGAATTGCCGTGGTGATTGCCAGCACCCAACTCAAAGATTTTTTTGGACTGCACATTGAGCAGGTGCCCGGCAATTTTCTGGGCCGGCTGGAAGCCGTGGCGCAAAATTTCCGCACCATTTCTTTTGAAGAGACAGGCTTGGCGGTTTTGGCGATTGCGCTGATCCTGATTTGCAGAAAATATTTTCCGAAGATTCCCGGTTACATTGTGGCGCTCTTTGTGGGCACCGCGCTGGTCTATTTCTTTCACCTGCCGGTGCAGACGATCGGCACGCGCTTTGGCGGCATTCCTTCAGGACTGCCTGCATTGAAGATGCCGCACTTTCACCTGGATCTGATACGTCCGTTGATTGCGCCGGCCATTACCGTGGCCATGCTGGGCGCGATTGAGTCGCTCATGTCGGCCGTGGTGGGCGACAAATTGTACGGCCACGGCGAAAAACACAAACCGAACGTAGAACTGATTGCGCAGGGCGTAGCAAATTTTATCTCTCCGCTGATGGGCGGCCTGCCCGCCACGGGCGCCATTGCGCGCACCGCAACAAATATTCGATCGGGCGCCAGAACGCCGGTTGCAGGAATGATTCATGCGGTCACGCTGCTGGCGATCCTGATGTTTGCCACGCCTGTCGCCAAGTTCATTCCGTTGGCGGTGCTTGCCGCAATTCTGCTGGTTGTTTCTTACAACATGGGCGAGTGGGCGGAGATTCCGGAGTTGCTCAAGCTTTCGCGGCTGGAGGTGGCGTGCTGGTCGGCCACATTTGTGTTGACCGTGTTTGCCGACCTGACTGTTGCGGTGGAAGCAGGCATGATCCTGGCCGCGCTGGTCTTTATCCGCAAAGTCACGGCGACTACGACAATTTCGCGCGTCACGCCGAAATATCTGGAAGATAGCAAGCTGCACGTGCTCCAGGACAAAGAGATTCCGCCCTACGCGACGGTGTTTCGTATCCACGGGCCGTTTCTTTTTGGCGCGGCTGACAAAATTGATGACCTGATGCAGCAGATTCCGGACCTGCCGCCAATCGTGATTCTGCGCCTGCGCAACATGACCGCCATTGACGCCACCGGCCTGGGAGCGCTGGAAGAACTGGCCGACCGCGTGAAAGCCAGCGGTCGCCGCCTGATTCTGTGCGGCGCGCGTGAGCAGCCTGCGCAGTTGATGCGTCAGTCAGAATTTGAGCAGCATGTAGGCGCGGAAAATATCTGCGCCAACGTGACGGAAGCGCTGGCTCGCGCGGGAGTAGTGTTTCCGCAGATCGCGGCGGAAGCGCCGTCGGCGCAGAAGTGGGGCAGGCGCAGCACGGACCGGCAAGGCGACGAGGAGAAGTTGGCGAAGACCGTTACGCACAGCTGAGCTGGTTTTCAGGGCTATAGCCCCAACGTATCTAGGGTCGACTGATGGCACGAGTGAACTCGTGCCCTGACACTTGTATCGTGGTTCAAAAGACGTGTCGCGTCGGCTGCGTCGATCTTTTCCTGCAAGCATCTATAATAGAAACAGGCCATTTATGCCCACGCAGACCATTGCCGTAGCCATGTCCGGCGGTGTGGATTCGTCCACCGTTGCGGCCATGCTGCGCGCTGAGGGGCATAACGTCGTGGGCCTGACCATGCAGTTGTGGAACCAGCGCCGTCTGGCCGGACACGAAGGCATGCCGGAGCAGGTGCAGGGCCGCTGCTGCTCCATTGACGACGTTTACGACGCCCGCCGCGTGGCCGAGGACCTGGACATTCCGTATTACGTGGTCAACCACGAAGAGCGTTTTGAGCGCGACGTGGTGCGTCCGTTTATTGACGAGTATCTTTCCGGGCGCACGCCGATTCCATGCAGCCTGTGCAACAACCATCTGAAGTTTGACCAGCTGCTGATTACCGCGCGCCAGATTGGCGCCGACATGCTGGCGACGGGCCATTACGCGCGCTGCGAGTTTTCGCCGGAGCGCAACCGCTGGCTGCTGCGCCGCGCCGCCGATCCCGCCAAGGACCAGACATATTTTCTCTTCGGCCTCACGCAGGAGCAGCTCAGCCGCACGCTCTTTCCGCTGGGACACATGAAGAAGCCGGAGGTACGCGAGCTGGCGCGCGAGCATCACCTGGCGCTGGCGGAAAAGCCGGACTCGCAGGAGATATGCTTCGTCCCCGGCGGCGATTACAAGCGCTTCATTGACGCCTATCTCACCGAGCAGGGCGAGCAACTGCCCGATACTTCCGGCGATCTCGTCACCACCGGCGGCAAGGTGCTGGGCCACCATGAGGGCATACACAATTTCACCGTGGGCCAGCGCAAGGGACTGGGCGTTGCCACGGGCTCGCCGCTCTACGTCATCAACATCAACGGCGCTGAGGGCAAGGTGACGGTCGGCGGAAATGATGATCTGCTGTCACGCACGCTCATCGCGCACAAGCTGAACTGGATCGCCATCGACGGCCTGCATGATTCCGGCGCGATCGAACGCCGCACAACGCGCGCACTGCCAATGGGGCAGCAATCGAATGCGCGTTCAGGCCAACGCGCCCATGCGCGTGCAAGCTAAGATCCGCCATCGCCATGAGCCCGCGCCCGCCGTGCTGGAGAACTGCTCCCAACGGCGAAGTCCGCGTGACGTTCGACCAGCCGCAGCGCGCCATCACACCGGGCCAGGCCGTAGTGTTTTACGATGGCGATCTGGTCGTCGGCGGCGGATGGATCGCCGAGACAGCAAAATAAGCCGCTTTCTACAGACCACCCGATCTTAGGGTACCCCCACCCGGCCTTTTTTCCATTCTTGTTGCAAACAAAGCTCTTACGCCATTCGACCCTTGGGTGGCCCCTGCGTGGCCCCTGGGTGGCGCTTGGGTGGCCCAAGGGTGGCCCAAGGGCTACCCAACCCAGACCCAGACCCAAACCCAGGGCAGCACAGTTTGGCGTGAGTTGAGCGGTTTTGGGGTTGCCTTTTCCGGCTAATAGCTAAGAGCCAAAGGCCAACAGCCGTCTTTCTGTTTTCAAAGATCTGGCGCAGTTCTGCGCTGCCAGAAGATAGCCGAACGCTGTTCCGAATTCAATGAGGAAGAAGTACATCTTGACAAAGCTATGCCGCGAAGCAACATGTTTTTCGCGCAGCCCAGTTCCATTGGAACTGCCAAAAATTATTTATGCGCTTCACTATTTACTTGCAGCTACTCTGCTTCTTCATCTATAAGAATCAATCACACCTCGGTATGTGGCTTTTTCCTGGGTACAAAATATGGTACCGGACAGCCGTGGTACAACTTTCCCAGCTTTGGTGTAAACGCTCCGAACAACGTAACACCCCTAAATGTCCTGACAGGCTGCACCTACGCGAATAACACCGGCTATCGCTTTACTTACGGCGATTGGGGAATCATCAGCAAGATTGAAAATCTTAGCGCCAGCGTCACCCCGATCATTACACGCAGCTACGTGAGCTATAACTATCCCTTGGCCAGCGACGGGCCTCAAACGGATGCACCCACTTACACTCTGCAAACGATGTCGCCGGACGGCCTGGACACAAACACGTCGGTCTGGACTTACATTGCCGGCAAGACTGGCACTGGTGTTGTAACGAGTATGCGGGTCACGGATCCGGCCCCGATTAGCTCTATAACGGTCACAAACCTTGATCCAACCAGCGGCCTTCTTTCCTCGGTGCAACGCGAAGACAGTTCCGGCAAGATCTTGCAGACAAGCAGTTATCTTTGGACGACGTTGGGCACAGTGAAGGTGCCAGGCAGTATCACCTCTACGCTTAATGACACTGGACAACAATCCTCAGTCCAATTCAGCGCTTATGACGCTTACGGAAATGCGGGAGACATTAAAGAGCTTGACTTCGGCGGACACGTCCTTCGACATACAGTTATAACCTACACTCCGCTTATACCGCAGCACATCCTGAATTTGCCGACGCGGGTTGTGATTAAAGACGGCTCTGATAATACTGTTTCCCGAACGGACTTCAGTTATGACGATCCCGGCTCAATCAGTACCACTATTACTGACGCCGCCAGCCATGATAATTCGTTGACCGGGCATGGAAATCTTAGCTCGATCACGCGATACGCGGATGCCGCCGGTGGCTCGGGTCAGGTTGTCCGGCATTTCTTTTATGATTCCACCGGCAATGTCCGCACCGCGGAGCTGGATTGCTGCAACCAAAAGGTATTCAATTTCAGCGTTGCCAACCAATACGCTTACCCCAACTCAATTGTCCGGGGTCCAAGCGGAACCCAATTTACGGCCAGTGCCACTTACAATTTGGATAAGGGCCTTGTTGTATCCAGTACCGACGAGAACGGGCAAGTGACAGGGTATCAATACGATTCCATGAACCGGCCTACCGTCGTTACCTTGCCGCCTCAGGGCTCGACCAGCGTGCTGGTCAATACGGCATATGACGATAATGGCGCGTCTCCGGTGGTTACAAAATCTGCTTCACCAACAACTGTCACCGTACCCACAACCGTGACAACGATGGACGGACTCGGCCATGTGCTGGGCGTCGACACCAAGAATGGCAGCGCATTTGTAAGCAGCTCAGTTTTTTTGTATGACAAGCTCTGGCGAAGTAAGCAGGCTTCGAACCCGTTTGGACCGAGCGAAAGTGTCTTCAATACCAGTTATTCGTACGACGCTTTGGGAAGGCCGAAGCAGGTGACTCCGCCAAGCGGTGGCTTTACCCAGTACGACTATTCCGGAAACACGGCAACGCTCACCGATCCTGCCGGCAAGCAGCGCAAGAATGTGACCGACGCATTCGGTCGGCTGGTTGAAGTCGATGAGCCGGGATTAGTCGCGAACCATCTTCCTGCGAATAATTCCGTAGTTATGCAGGCCGACGGGAATTTCGTGATGAGCGATCCGTTTAACAACACACTGTGGTCCACTGGCACGGGCGGCACCAATGCCCAGTCGATTTTCATGCAGGACGACGGGAATTTGGTGTTGTACATTTTCAAGTGGTCGGCTGGTGTTTATGCAGCTCCGAGTCCTGGTCCGTTTACCCCGCAATCGTGCAGCATCAGTTCCTACCTGATTGCCGGACAGAGGATCAATCCTAATCAGTGCATTGTCTCCCCTCACGGGCAGTACATGCTTTACATGGCTCCATACGGAAATTTGTATATTTACGATATCGCCCATGGTGTCGGAACATGGGGTACGAACACGAATAGTGCGGGAGCGTACGCCACCTTACAGACTGACGGCAATTTCGTGGTCTATGACACCAATAATGTCGCGCTATGGAGCAGTGGCACCAGCGGAACCTTCTCTGAGCGTCTGGACATGGAAGATGATGGCCGCATTATCATCTATAGGTCTGCCTGGAATAGCGGTACGTCAAATGGTCAGTACAATGGATCTGTCATTACCCATCCTGGTTGTGACGTTGGCATCGGTACTGGAACAACCGGTGTACTTGGGAACGGACAATGCTTTGTTTCTCCCAATGGACATTTTGAGCTGTTGATGCAGACGGACGGCAACATGGTCATTTACGATCTCGGCGTGACTCCGGCAAATCCTTTGTGGAGCACGAATACGGCTCTGACTCCGCTGTCCCTGGAAGTGGCATTCCACACCACATACTCGTATGATCCCCTCGGCAATCTCACTGGAGTCTCCCAGGCAGCCATTACGGGCCAGTCCGGCTCAGGCCAACCACGCAGCTACGTCTATGATGGTTTGGGTCGCCTCATAAGCGCAACTACGCCCGAATCAGGCACTGTGACGAATTTCTATACTCCCCTCAGCGGATTTGTCTGCGGGGCTGGCGATCCGATGTTGCCGTGCCGCACCCAAGACGCGCGCGGTGTTGTGAAGAACTTCTCTTACGACGGCGTCAACCGCATCATCGGGATTCGATATTCAAACGCCTCTGGCGGCGCAGACCCCACGAATACCCCGCCTGTGACCTATACTTACGACACCGGGGGAGCAGGAGCTTTCGCCCTGGATCGGTTAACCAAAATCACCGAGGGGCCTGCAACGCCAACACCGGTTAACTCCCACACGTTTACCTACGACAACTTCGGTCGCATTTTGACGGACACTCAGAGCATCGATCAGCAGACATATTTGATCCGCTACGGCTACAATTTGGCTGGCGAGATCACGTCCATCACTTATCCCTCAGGCCGCGTCGTCCTCCAGAACTACGACGCCATAGGGCGCGTTTGCGCGATCGGTGCATCTGGCAGCACCTGCACGACGGGCACACAATACCTGACCAGCCCCACGTATAATGCCGCCGGCGAGACTTTGTCGCTGACTCTTGGCAACGGTGTTCAGGGGGCATTCACTTACAATGATCACCTTCAGATGTCGGCGCTGCGCTATTTTAAGGGCTCCGCCGAGATTTTGAACCTTGGGTATGACTACACCACCAGCGTACCCGGCAACAACGGGCAGATCCAGAAAATGCATTACTACACCACGCCAGGCGTGGAAGACCAGACCAAGTCAGAGAACTTCACCTATGACATTCTGGGCCGTTTGAGCGCGGCTCAGACCGGTGTGGTCAACTCAACGGCCGGCGCCAAAACCTGGAGTTTGCAGTGGATATATGACCGGCTGGGAAATCGCCCGAGCCAAAGCATGGTCGGCGGCGATCCCACCCTCCCCGTCAGCCAGCCCAATCTAACCATTAATCCTGCCACGAACCAAATCACCAACAGCGGGTATACTTACGACTTCGCGGGCAATATGACGCACGACGCCTCGGCAGCGTATACCTACGACGGCGCCAACCGCCTCATTAACATAAACGCAACGGCCGCAGTGTACAGCTACTTCGGTCCCCAGCGGATCAAGAAAGTCCTTGGGTCAGCCACGACGCGGTATATCTACTCGGGAAGCAAGGCAATCGCCGAGTACGTCAATGGCGCCACCACCCCCAGCACGGAATACATTTACTCGGGTTCGCAACTGCTGGTCACGATTGCCGGAAGCAACACCACCTATCACCATCCCGATCATCTCTCCAACCGGGCGGAAACCAATTCTTCGGGAACCCGCACTCGCACATTTGGCCATTTACCCTTTGGTGATACTTGGTATGAGACCACCCCGGTCGACAAATGGAAATTCACCGGCTACGAACGCGATTCTGGAACGGGTGAAACGGGGTTGGATTACGCCAATTTCCGATACTATGCGTCTGGGCAAGGTAGCTTCATGAGCGCTGACTTGATGAGCGGACAACTGCAGGACCCACAATCTTTGAACCGTTATGCCTATGTTGGTAACGACCCATTAAACTTTACAGACCCATCGGGGCTTATGGTGGTGTGCACGTTGAGCAGCGGAGGCCCTGATGAAACAAATTTCTGCATCAACATAGGTAATTTTGGTGGTGACATATACGGAGGTGGTGGTGGAGGTCCTAGCGGCGGAGGACTAGGCGGTATCATCGGTGGTATTTTAGGCGGCGGTGGCTCCGTTCCAGGGCTTTGCTTCCTTCCCGGCGCCTGTCCGAGTCTTCCCATACCCGGTATCTTGGATTTCTTGCCGCGCATGCCTTCGCCGGGATGTGAGTTTGGCCCATGCAGCAATGATCCCTTGGGAATTGGCAACGGGTTCTTAGGATCGGGCTTGGCACCGCTCTCGTCCGTGTTTTTGGGAAATGTGTTGATGGGGGACATTTTCCCATTCTTTTATCACACAAAATGTGTAGGCTCGCCTTTGGGAGAAAACGTGGGTAAAATTCCTTATACCAACGTTAGCCTCGGGTGCGGTTACGTCTTGAGCTGCAAGGATGACAATATGTATGTGTCTACAGCTTCCCTGGGAGTACTTGTAGCAGCGTGCCCGAATATGGGCAATAAATGCCCCATTGTCGATGTTAACGCGGTCGTTAGCTGCAATATTCTAAACAGTTGTGTCGTGAGAAGCACAAAGATTAATGAATGTTTTAGCCCTGATATTCTGCATTGAAATAACTTTTCAAATAGTTGCCCCCTGTCGGCAAGATGGGGGCAGAGTAGCCAACATAATAAGGGTAAGTGGATATGCAAAAAGTTAAAACAGTTCGAGTTGAAGGGACGATAACACCAGATGAAAGTGGGATTAACCTTCCTGTGCAACTTGAATTAGAGGTCGTAGAGAATGGGACAGACAATTTCCGAGTATCGCAATTGTTTATCATTTCGAGCGTACCTGATGGAAAGAATTATGTTCTTCGTTATGTCTTTGGAAAACAGACATTCAGCGAACTAATTGACATACATTTAGGAAACGTGATTTTGCTTTAGCGGGCGTGGCCGGTAATCCGATTAATTTTTACAGATCCATTGGGACTGGATGAGAGTGACGATGGCGGACTGAATACCTGTACTTTAATAAATGGAACACCGGGTGAGGTATTTGCCTGTCCGGGTTTGTTCATGGGAACAACAGGGATTCCAGGAGAAGGATCGTTAGGCAAGATTCTCCGGTGCGCTCAACGGCGGTGGAAACCAATTTTTCGGGAACCCGCACTCGCACATTTGGCCATTTACCCTTTGGTGACACTTGGTATGAGACCACCCCGGCGGACAAATGGAAATTCACGGGTTACGAACGCGATTCTGGAACGGGCGAAACGGGGTTGGATAACGCACAGGCCCGTTACTACTCAAGCGGTTTAGGGGGATTCATGTCCCCTGACCCTCTGTCCGGAAGTATTGGCAATCCGCAATCGCTGAATCGGTACGCCTACGTCATGAACAATCCCGTGAACATGATTGACCCGTCTGGCATGATGGGTGGGAATTTTCGGTGCAAGCTGCTTGACACGGGAGATTGCGAGGGCGGGGACTATGCGGGAGCCGGATTCGGCTGGATGGATCCCATGGGTATGTGGGGCGGCGAGTCGAACGGGATGGGCGGCTGCTCCATAGATGGCATTGCTAGCGAATGTGGGATTGCAGCCGCTTTTCTGGGTATGGATGCAGCTGCCGTCTGTCCGAGCAATGATTGCAGCCTTAGGTACGATTCTATAAACGGTTGGGTACAGCCGCTGCGTACGGGGCCTAATGGCACTTGGCAGATGTACGAGCCTGGTTTTGAATACTATGATGACGGACAATCGACCGAGGGTAACCCGAATGGCTTTGGGTACCGCAATGGGCGTTGGGTGGGCTACACGCCCGTCCAAATGCCGCAGCTTCAACCCATTTCGCCGACGGTCGGGCCGCCCCCGGGACCGATCGTTACAGCACCGCCCGAACCACTCTCGCTTCAGAAGAAAACTAACTCCCACTCTTATCTTGAATTTCTTGCGTGTACCATCCCAGATGCGATAACCAATTCCGAAGCTGCAGCGATACCTTTCGCGCTCGCTACCAGGGGAATGGCGCAGGGATTACTTACGGGAAATTATGTAAAAGCGACCGCGGCGGTTGTGGTAGTTGCGGCCCTCCTACTGGTGCCAGCTATTGAGACTCGGCACAAATGTAACGAAATCGTCGGAGGGGTGATACCTAAACCGTTTTAAGAAGTAACGTTCGGAGGGTGCGTTTGAAACATACTAAAACATTTAGACCGCTTTATATTTCATCTATTTGCCTTGCGTTACTGCATTTGGCTTTTTGGTTCCTTGATGCAAGAATGTATAACCCTTCATGGGGAGACCTCTTAGGACGATGTTTTGCATTGTGGTTTCTGCTTGAATTTAAAAATCGCCAATGGTGGTTTGGAGCTTTATTAGCCATTGATGTGGCAATAGGACCGTTGATGTTCTATGGATTCGGAATACCAAAGGTAAGGAGTTTACATCTTCTCCTCGCGCTTTGCTGGGCGTTAATGGGTGTCTTTTATTTTAAGATAAATTCAGAGGGCGGGAAGGATCCTTTAGACGATAAAGAAGCCGTTGGCTGAACGGGTTGGATTATGCAGAGGCTCGTTACTACTCAAGCGGTTTAGGTTGGGTTGCAGCGCGTCTGCTCATTCACGGACGGGTCCCCAGGCGAGATAAGTATCTGCATCAACATAGGTCCTGACTCGGATGTGGATGGGCAAACCTTCCAACCAGATTTATTCGGAGCTGGAAGTAGCGGCGGCGGAATTGGGGACATCATACGCAGAATACTTGGCGGCGGAGGGCCTGCTGGCAATTCCGTCCCGGGACTCTGCTTCCTGCCCGGCGCGTGTCCGAGTGTTCCCATACCAAGTATTTTAGATTTCCTGCCGCATGGGCCTGCCCAGGGGTGTGAGTTTGGTCCATGCAACAATGATCCCTCGGGAATTGGCAACGGGTTCTTAGGATCGGGCTTGGCACCGCTCTCGTCAGCATTCCTCGGAAACTTCCTGGCGAACAACATTGATATGATTGGCATTTGCACGCCGATTCCTCCTTTGCAATTCGTAGAATTTGGAACTCCTGGGTGCAATGTAGGGTGCGAGTTTGTGAGGACTTATCCGTCGAATCCGCAGCCCCTCTTAGGCAGTATGCACATTTCACCGGGTAATCTCTATTCAGCCTGCGGACATTTATCAAGATGCCCAGATATCATATTAGTGGAGGGAAGCGGAGAGCAGGGGAAGGTTTTTTCGTGTTCCAAAATAGTTCCACCGCTGACATTTCCGCCCTTTCCGATTGGAAAATGAGACAATGCATGACGACCGTTGGGAATTATGAATAGCAGATTGCTTTATCCGGAGCAGGATAGTGCGGGAGCGTTGCCATTGCTACTCATGGTTTGTGGATACGCCGCTATGGAGCGCGGCTCCGAATTGATTGAGCCGATCGATTTGGTCAAAGCCCTCTACATTGTGGACTTGGAGCATCTCGCCATGTTTTGGCATGACTGGGAAGGGCTGGAACGGCTGGTCAGCGATCAGCGGCTGGTGAACGGCAAGTCTAAAATGTATATCAACCGGACGCTTTACCTCATACATTTAGAAATGGGTATGGCATCCCAACCGGACAAGATTAATATATTCGGAAGCCCTTCTCCAAGATTTCAAGAAATCGTCAACGCTGCTAGAGCCCTTGCGAGTAAGCGTGAGGGAATTCCCAGCACTCCCACTTCGCGAGACTTGTTGTTTTGCACCTGTTCCCACGACCGGGACCTCCGGACAACTTTGCAAGCATCGGGTTTACAGCTAAAGGAGTTGACGGCTGCCGTTGGAGGGCCGCCCCTATAACCTAGACATCCTAAGAGCTCCCTGAATCGGTAACCGCACGGTCGGAAATACCGCGATTCCTATTAGTATGGGTACTCCGCCTCCCCACCGTGCAGCAGCGCAAGGAGCCCTCGATCTTGTGAATTTTCTCATCACCACTACTGCCGCTGCTATTAACTCTTATGTTAGGCACAGTCACTGGGGCATTAGCGGCACACACTGGTGCGGTCCAGGAGATACGACCGGCAAACCGGACGATGCATGCCAAGCGCACGACCGTTGTTATGATCAAAATAGGCTAACGCCCGCAGATAATTTCAGAAAGCTGTTCCAGACAAAGGTGCAGCTATGCAGGCCTGCAATCAGGCTTTGTGCAATGCCGAGAGGGCCGCGAACTCAAGCACCGGGCGAATCATTGACAATTATTTCTCAAATACGGGAAATTATAGATGCAAATAAAGAAGAAAACTCTTCGGCTAGTTTTATTAATCATGGTGAATTTAATCGCCGGATATTTATCACTAAAATTTCTGGGAGGGTTTTTAGTCTTCGGCGTGGGAGGATCATTTGCTGATTTTTCTCTATCTGTTGTTCCTGTGTTGGCTCTTCCGATAGCACTCATAGCTTGGTGGAGCATCCGCCTTGCCGTGGTTCTTTGGGCACTTGTCATGTTGCTGTTTTTCGGAACGCAAGTCAGTCTTGTGTGGCCGGAAGTGCACTTGGTGGCACACAACGGCACTCATTTTTTAATCTTTTTAGCTGGATGCGCTTTACTGCTATTGGCTGTAATTCTAGAAGCCCACGAACAGGCGTATCCCCAGGCGAGATAAGTATCTGCATCAACATAGGTCGTGACTCGCGTTATGCCTTTTCGGACTGCAACGGCGATGGCCGTCCAGCGCAGCTCTGTGGAGAATCGGCGGGGCTGCCGGGCTTGGGATGCAGGAACTGCGAACGTTCTTCTTCCAGTCGCGAGAGTTCAAGATAGACGCGGGTCTGGTCCCAGCCCAGAGCGCTGCCGATTTTTACCGCGGCTTCGCGGCTGCAATCTTCTGACCAGCAGGCTCCCAGCGCTACGGGCACGCGACGCAAAAGGATGTCACCCAGGGTAACGGCGGATTCATGCGCCACGGCTTCCACGGCTTCCGCCACCAGGTGGCAGCTATGCTGGCAGAGCGGTTCACGCAGGCGCTCGTCGAGTGACGCGGCATGCGCAATGGCCAGAGCGTGGCGGCCATGCCATTCTGCAATCGCTTCCGCGCAGCCCGCGGGAATCTTGGCTTTGCAGGCCACCAGGCGCGCCCACTGCCGGACGGTACATTCAACGTCTTCTTCGTCGGCGGGTGAAGCAAAGACATTGACCGGCTCCGGTATGTCAACACCGAGCTTGCGGACGACGTCGCGCGCCAGGCTGGCTGCCGTGGTCAACTTGCCGCCGATGACGGAAATCAGGCCGGCAGCGCCTTCGCCAGTGTGGTCGTGCAGAACATGGCGGCGGGTCACTGAAGCTGACGCTTTGCCGGGCGCAAAGGGAAGCGGGCGGATTCCGGCAAAGCTGTAACGAATGTCGGCCGGAGTGAGGCCGGAGTGGGGAAAGAGCCGCGCAAAGCTTTGGAAAAGATAGTCGCGTTCCTGCTCGCTGGGCTGAGGATTATCGGGAACGTTGGAGTCGGACACTTCACTGGTGCCGACAAGGAGCTGCTCATTCCACGGAATAACAAAAATCGGACGGCCGTCGAGGGCTTCACTGTAGATGGCCTGCGGCGGAGCGCCGGCGAACTTTGGCAGCACCAGATGAGAGCCGCGCACGCCGCCGATCATCTGCGGCGTTGCTATGCCAGATGCGCCAATCACCGCGTCAGCCCACGGGCCGGTTGCATTCACAACGTGCGTGGCGCGGACAGTGTATTCCTGGCCAGAAATAAGATCGCGCAGGCGGGCTCCGGTGACGCGGCTCGCGCTGCGAGAGGCGTCGCGGGTAATCTCCAGCAGCCTGGTGTGATTGCAGACCACCGCTCCGGTAGCAGCTGCTTCCGCCAGCCATTCGGCAACCAGCCGCTCGGGAAACTCGCATTGCGCGTCTTCGTAAGAGTAGATTGACCAGTCATTGCCGTTGTCGAGCTGACGCTCAAATGCGCTGAGGTCGCCGGTGGAAGAGCGCTTTCCTCCGGCCCACTGATGGTAGAGCCACAAACCGGTTCTGATAGAAAGCGAACTACGGAGCAACGAATGAGATTTTTTCGGCAGCGCCAGCAAGAACTGCAAAGGTCGAACCAGATGCGGTGACTGCGTCAGCAGGCGCTCGCGTTCCCGCAGCGATTCCCGCACCAGGCTGACCTCGGCATGTTCCAGATAACGCAACCCGCCGTGAATGATGCGGGTGGATCGGCTGGTGGTGCCGGACGAAAAATCGTTTTGCTCAACCAGCAGCGTGCGCTTGCTCCACCGCGCACACTCCCGCGCTATGGCAACACCGTTGATGCCACCGCCGATCACCAGAACGTCAAACGCCTGGCCTTGCGATTGGATTGAGCTGCTCACGCTTACATTTATTTAGATGCTTTTTGAGGAAAGGACAACATTACTTCAGAACACAACTTTGGCTGACTGCTGTTGTTCAGAGAAAGTACCGGTTTCAAAGGACTTATGGCCGCGTGACATGCAGTACGGCGTGGCTCGTGGCCCAGAGTTCGGGATCGATATCAGGGAAGACCGAGTCGCGCAGCTCAATTGCTTCCAGTTCCTGTATCTTCTCCGCCGAAATCTGGCGGGTCGATTCAAAGCGACGCCAGGTGTCCAGCAACGCGCGGAACTGCTCCAGGTGGGTATTGAAACGTTTTTCCGCGTAGTCGCGGGCGGCCTTGGTGGTGATCAGAAACTGCCAGTCAGAAGATTCCAGCAGCATCAGTTCACGGCAAATCTGTTTTACCAGCCGTGTGGCGATTTCATTTCCGCGCCACAGCCCGCTGTTGGCCATCTGCTGTACAGCCAGTTCAGAGGGATAGATATGCTTCCACGTCCACTCAGTGTCTGGGTTCAGCCAGACGCTGTTATTGCTCTCCGCGCCCCACGATCCTTCCGGCAAAGCCACGTAGCCAGCGGGCGGATACTGATCAAGGTAATCGGTGCAGGAGATCAGTTTCACTTGCGATTCCGGCTTGGCAAATTCCAGCGCCACGCACTTGAGCCACTCCGGGCCTTCAAACCACCAATGCCCGAAGAGCTCAGCGTCAAACGGCGCGGTCAGGATCGGGGCGCCCGAGCCCGGTTTGCCGTAGCGTTCCAGCGTTTCCGTGGTGATCCGGACAAAGTGTTTCGCGTGTTCGCGCGTGCGCTCCAGCGCAATGGCCGGGTCATACGGCTGCTTCAGGCCCAGATCGATTTTGGGTCCGGTAATGCGCCAGTAGCGATTGCCGCCGGGCCAGCGCTTTTTGTGGAACTCAAGATAGTTAGCATCGCCGGGATATCCCTGGTCGCCGCTCCACACCTGCACGCTGGTGCGTGGATCACGGGTAAAGAACGCAACCTGCGCGTCACGGTCAGGGCTCTCAGCGTAGTAGGGACGATAGAAATTTTTGCGAGGAGGTTCTTGCACCGCCTCTATCGCTCTGGGGATTCCGCCGGCCAACAACTGGTACGGGGTAAAGCGCGTGGAGCTGTCAACCAGATGAGTGTCGACGTAAAAAAATTGAAGTCCGTGTTCAGCCAGGATTTGCTCCACACCTTCGCGATAAAACGGCTCGCGCGGACGGGAAGAGCCGTCCGGCCAGACCGGGAACTGCCAGGGCCCTGCCGGGCGATAACCACATTCCGGCAGCCAGATGCCGCGCGGCTTGCGTCCAAAGAAACGCTCGTGTGTTTCCACGCCGGTCTTGACCTGTGCGCGAATGGAAGAGTCCGTGCCCAAAAGCGGAAAATAACCGTGCGTCGCGCCACAGGTAATGATCTCAATGGCGCCGGAATCGTAAAAGTGCTGAAAGCCGCGGATGATGTTGGAGCTAAGCTCGTCAAACTGGCGCAGCGCCTGCTCATAAAAATGCAGCCAGAACCGCGAGACGTTGACCATGTGCGGTTCGTTCTGGAGAGTGAAATCGTCGGCGTCTTTGTGCGCGGCCTGGATTTTGCGCAACAGATATTTGGGGAACTCGTCTTTGAATACCGGATGCGAAAGCTGCTCCAGCAGAATAGGAGAGAGATTTACGTTCGCCTGGAGCGCCAACCCTTGCTGCTCCAGTTCACTGAAGATTCGCAGCAGCGGCAGATATGTTTCGGCCGCGGCTTCATGCAGCCATTCCATGCCATGGGGCCACGTGCCGTGATTGACCACGTAAGGAAGATGGGAATGCAGTGCAAACGTCACATACCCCAGCGATTTGTTTTCTTGATTTTTTGGCGTCATCTGAAATTGGCGGCCCAAATCAGGGGTACCAGCGCAGGCCTCTCTCTTAGTGAGATGCAGAACACGAGCCTAAACCTTAATTTTACTACAAGTAATGAGAGTGAGCTGTTCTGGACTACGAAACGAAGCTATCCAGCTCACCAGGATGAGAAAGACGGTGATCGCCACTTTGAAGACGTCAGCATCTGAGATGCCTGATTCAGAGCGTTCAGTTTCGCGCTTAAGGCTGAGCGATCTTAAAAGTAAGCGGTGGAGGAGGCATGTCTTTCCCCTCTTTATCCGCCGACAGCAGGTTGGTTACCGAGTCGCTCAGACTTACGCAGTTGCAGCCTCGGCGTTTGGATTCATAGAGAGCTTCGTCGGCATAGCGCAGCAAAATTTCAGGAGTGAGCACTCCGTCCTGAGAGAAAGAGATACCGAATGACGCAGTTACCTTGCCAAGAGAATGTCCAGCATGTTGCAGGTCCAGTTTGGCAATGGAATCACGCACCTGTTCCGCTCGCTCGCTTACGCTTTCCAGAGAAGTGTCCGGCAGCACAACCAGGAACTCTTCTCCACCGTAGCGGCAGACGATGTCTTCCGTACGCACGGAGCGGCGCAGCATGGCGGCTACTTCCTTCAATACAATGTCGCCGGCCGTGTGCCCAAAGCTGTCATTGAACATCTTGAACTTGTCGATGTCCGCCATAATTACGCCCAGGCCGGTGTGGTGGCGGCCGGAGCGATGAAGTTCCTGCTCCAGCGTCGCTTCCAGAAAACGGCGGTTGTAAAGACCGGTAAGCGGATCACGGATTGACTGGTCGTGCAGCTTCTCGCGCAGGCGAAGATTGGCCAGCCGCAACGCTGCATATTCTCCGGCCTGCTGGATCATCGCCAGCCGCGACGCGGAGAGCTCGTCGGAAGTTTCCGTGCTGATGTGCAGGATTCCGAGTGTTTCACCGAGCGCGGCCAGGGGCAGGCAGACATATGCGTCGGGAATACTGCCGCTGAAGTGACGGCAAGTGAGCCCGCGCGATGCCTCCACACGGAGATGCAAGCGACCGCCGCGCATCGCGCAACAATCCTCGGGCGAAAGGATATTCTGCGTTGGACTCAGGGAATCGCCCCAGCTTGCCATTACGCCCATGAGGTTGCGGGAACTATCGATGGCAAATACCGCGCCGGCGCTGTGCGGGACGAATTTTTGCGCGTAGCCGCCCAGGACTTCATAAGCTTCGGGCGCGTTCACGCAAATCTGCAGGTTTGCCTGCAACTCATTCAGCAGCTTGCCGCTTTCAGTTTCAATCTGGAGCTGTTGTAGCGAGCCTTCCAGTTTGGTTTGAGAGTGCAATGCCGATTGCTCGGCGATGCGGAGCTTCTTGGATTCCCGTATGACCAGCACAAAAAGGAATGCCATCAGCGCGCTGAAGACGCCAACGCGGAAGGATACGCTGCGTTCCACTTCCTCGGCGCGCGACTGGGCAGCCAGGTTGCGTTCGCGTAGAAGGATTTCTTGCTCGTCCTTAAACTTTTGTACCGCGTTGCGCACTCGGTCCTGCTTAAAATCGGTGGCCGGGCTGTGGTAGATCAGCAGCGTTTTGTTGGTGCGCAGGTTGTCGCTCAGCTGCTTCAATTCTTCCGTAATCCAGACTTGAAGTTGCTTGATCCGCTCCCGTTGCGCCGGATCTTCCTTGGTCAGTTCCTCTACCCGCGCCACCCGCTTCCACACCTGCTTGGACGACTCGGCGAAGGTGTCAAGATCCTGTTGTTCCGGCGTCAAAATGTAGTGGAGCCATGCTTCACGCGCATCACCCAGGCCATCCTGAATAGCATCCATTTCATAGAGCACCTGGTGAGTGTGTTCCACATACACTTGCGAACTCAGCAGTTCGCGCGTGCGGGAAAAACTGTCCCAGGCCATCGCAACCAGAAAGGCCAGCATCAGGAAGAAGGCAAACGGCAGCAGCCGGCGGGCGTCCAAAACGCTCTTTAACACGTTCTTTCCGCTACTTTTCAAATGCAAAGGCATATTAGATCCCGGAAGGCCGATTTTCAGCATTTGGCAACCTTGGCCTATATCCTGTTTTTTGGGGAAATTTGCCGCAATGATACATTACTTTTATGTCGACCGGAGAAAAATTCGAACGCGCTGTTTCGATTATGGCCGCATTGCGGGCGCCCGGTGGATGTCCCTGGGATCGCGAACAAACTTTTGACACTATTAAGCGTTACACCCTAGAAGAAACGTACGAAGTTCTGGAAGCTATTGATAATAGAGACTGGAAAGAGCTTACCGGCGAGCTCGGCGACCTGCTGCTACAAGTGCTTTTTTATGCCGAAATGGCGGACGAGCAGGGCTCCTTTACCATCGACGATGTGCTGGACGCGCTCAGCAACAAGCTGATTCATCGCCATCCCCATGTATTCGGCGACGTAAAAGCCGATGATTCCGCCCAGGTTCTAAAGAATTGGGAAGCGCTGAAAGCCGAGGAAAAGCGCAAACATTTGCCCACTAGCGGCGAAACATTGCAGACCACAAAAGCTCTGCTGCTGGAAGCCGTCTCATCAAAGATGCCGGCTCTTCAGGAAGCCCACAAGATCAGCTCCAAGGCCGCGCATGTCGGCTTTGACTGGCCCGAAGTCCAAGGCTTATTCGAAAAGCTATCTGAAGAAACGCGTGAGTTGCAGGAACACCTCAAGGATTTGGCGCCGTCCTCCAAACCGGACATTCCCCGGGCGCTGCGTGAGCAGGTGGAAGATGAGGTCGGCGATCTCTTCTTTGTCCTGGTGAATATTGCCCGCTATCTTTCTGTCGACCCGGAATCCGCTCTGCGCAAAACCAACCGAAAATTCCGCCGCCGGTTTGGCTGGCTGGAAGAGCAGCTAAGGGAGCAGGGGCGAACGCTGGAAGAAGCGACGCTGGAAGAAATGGAAGCGCTATGGCAACAGGCCAAAACACTGGAGGGATCCAAGCTTTGAGCGTGACCGTGCCGCGAACCGATCAGATAACCATCCGTAAATGCGCCGGCATCGATGAACTCAATGCCTGCGTCGCACTCCAGAAAGAGGTCTGGAACTTCAGCGACCTGGACCTTATTCCGCTGCGCATGTTCGTGGTCAGCCAGAAAATTGGCGGCCAGACCATTGGAGCTTTCGATGGTGATGATCTGGTGGGCTTTGCCTTTTCCATCCCCGGCAGCCGCGCTGGTCATGCGTACCTGCACTCGCACATGCTGGCTGTACGCGATTCATTTCGCAACCACGGCCTGGGTCGCAAGCTGAAACTCGCACAGCGTGATGACGCAATTCAGCAAGGCTTTGAACTTCTGGAGTGGACCTTCGATCCGTTGGAAATCAAAAACGCCCACCTCAACCTGTCTCGACTGGGAGCGATCGCACGGCGCTACAGCGTGAACCATTACGGGCATTCGTCGTCGCCGCTGCAGGGCGGCCTGCCCACTGACCGGCTGGTGGCGGAGTGGTGGCTCAAGTCAAAACGCGTAGTCGAGCTGTTGGAAAAGAAACAGGCGCCACACTTCCAGGTAGAGAAAAAGATTGAAGTACCGGCCCAGATCTACGACTGGAAGGCCTCGCCGACAGAGCGGCACAAAGCGGCCGACGTGCAAAAGCGTAATCGCGAACAATTCCTGACCGCGTTCTCTCAAGGCCTGGTTGCGCTTGGGTATGAACGCGATGCGCAGGAAAATGGAGCATTTCTGCTGGGCCGCTGGGATGAGAACTGGTCATATGCGTCTGGGGAAGAAGAGTAGCAATGGGAAATCAGCAAATAGCAATTAGCAACTGGCGATGGCAAAATCTTTGCCCCAGGATTACGCAGATAATACGCAGAAAAGAAGAATTGATCGACATTCCGCGTTACTGCGAACAAGATGATTCGCTCATTTTCGTCTTCATTTACGACGGGTATTTCTGATCTGCTTATATACGAAAATCTGCGACTGACTAGTTTTTGCTAATTGCCAATTGCCAATTGCCTGCATTGCTCCTAAGGAGACTCGTTGAAAGTTGAAGCCATTACTTTGCGCGAAATTCATATGCCGCTGGTCCATTTCTTTGAGACCAGCTTTGGCCGCACCACGGAACGCCGCATCCTCCTCTTAACTATTCATACCGACGGGCCGGAAGGTTGGGGCGAATGCGTTGCCGGCGAAGATCCGTTTTACAGTGAAGAATCGATTGATACAGCGTGGTACGCGACAGAACGCTACCTCGCCCCGGCGCTCCTGGGAAAAAAGATTGAGCGCGCAGGCGACGCAGTTGCTTTGTTCGGCAAAGTCCGCGGACATCGCATGGCCAAGGGCGCGGTGGAAAACGCCCTGTGGGACGCAGAGGCGCAAGCGCGCAATGTCCCGCTGTGGCAGTTGCTGGGCGGAACGCAAAAAAAGATTCCCTGCGGTGTTTCCATTGGCATTCAAAACTCGCACGAGCAATTGCTGGAAAAAATTGAAACTGAAATCAATGCCGGCTATCGCCGTATCAAGGTCAAGTGCAAGCCGGGGTGGGACGTCGAGGTCTTCGCCAAGATTCGCGCGCGCTGGCCAGATATCGTGCTCAGCTGCGACGCTAATTCAGCTTACACGCTGGACCAGATCGAGCACCTGAAGAAATTTGATGCCTTTAGTCTGCTGATGATCGAGCAGCCGCTCTGGCATGACGATTTTTATTTTCACGCCCGCCTGCAAAAACAACTGAAGTCCAGCATCTGCCTGGATGAAGCCATCCACGGCTGGCGCGATGCGCAAGCCGCGCTGGAACTGGGCGCATGCAAAATCATCAATATCAAAGTTGGGCGCGTGGGCGGATTCAGTGAAGCCATCGCAGTCCATAATGTGGCACACCGTGGAGGCGTTCCAGTGTGGTGCGGCGGCATGCTGGAAACCGGCATTGGCCGCGCGCACAACATCGCTCTCTCAACCCTGGCCGAATTTTACGCTTGCCGGGCGATGTCTCGGCTTCAAAGCGTTACTGGAAAGAAGACATCATCGATCCTGCGGTCGAAGTTTCACCGCAAGGCTTCATCAACGTCCCCGAAACTCCCGGCCGGGGATTCAAGATCAAGACTGATCTGATCGAAAAGTTGACGGTGCGTAAGCAGCAAATGGCAGCTAGCAAATAGCAACTGGCATAGTGTCGTTACAGCTTAGTTTTTTCTGCACTCAAGCCAAAAACCGTTTATCAACATTCTTAAAAACAGACATCACGATACAACTCTGGAGGTTGTGAATGAAAGCTGTCATTTAAATTGGTCAGGCTAATTGCCAACTGCTATTTGCTAACTGCCCCTCAACGCCTCATTCGGATCCACCTGCGTTGCGCGTCGTGCGGGCAGGTAGCTGGCCACAAGAGCGATCACCAGGAACGCCACCGGCGCCAGCACGAACGTAGTCACATCTCGGGCACTGATTCTGTACAGCAAACCTGAGAGCATGCTGGCCATCATCCAACTCATCGCCAGGGCGGCCGCCAGGCCGATCGCAACTCCGGTGATCGTGAGCTTGAGTCCATGGCCGACCACCATGCGGAGAATGTCAGCCTTCTCCGCTCCCAATGCCAGACGGATTCCCATTTCCTGGCGGCGTTGCGCCACGGTGTAAGCCAGCACGCCATAAATGCCGATGATTGCCAGAACCAGGGCCGCGGCGGAAAAAACCCCGAGCAACAGCAGCATGAATCGCGGCTGCGCCCTTGAGCCGTCCATAATTTCATCCACGGTTTGAATGTTGGTCACCGGCTGGTCCGAATCAAGCGCTGCGACCTGCGCGCGGACAGCCGAGACCATCGTGTTTGGATTCGCGGCGGTACGCACCAGCAGGTTCATATTGCCCCACGGCAGTTGTGGGAAGGGCAGATAGAGTTGAGGCGCGGCGTCCAGTGCCAGGCTGCGATTCTTTACGTCGACGGCCACACCGATAATTTCAGAAGCATTCTGCCGGCCCACTAGAATGTGCTTCCCCACCGGATTTTCATTCGGCCAGTAGCGGCGCGCCAATGCCTGGTTCACAATCACCACCTTGGGCGCAGTGGCGTTGTCCGCATCTGTGAATTCGCGCCCGGCCTGCAAGGGCACCCGCATGGTCTTGAACCACGCGGGACTGATGGCCTCAATAATGATGAACGGACGCTCTGCCAGAGGAACCTCAGGCTGGCCTTCCGGCAGCACTGGAGTGATGCGCTTGGGAACCAGCGGAAGAGCGGCGGAAATCGCAGTGGAGCGCACGCCAGGGAGAGCTGAGACGCGCCGTGAAAGATCGTCAAAGAAAGCGATTTGCTTTTGTGCATCCGCATACTTCACAGTGGGCAATGAAATATTCATGGTGAGCACGTTCTGCGCGTCAAATCCCGGTTCCACGCTGAGCAGCCGCGAGAAGCTGCGCACCAAAAGTCCAGCGCCGATCAGCAGCAGCATGGAGAGCGCCACCTGCCCCACCACCAGCAGCCCGCGCAATTGCACGCGACGGTGTCCGCCAGTCGAGCCACGGCCTTCATCGCGCAGCGTCTGATTTACGTTTGTCCGGGAAAGCTGCAGAGCAGGGAAGATGCCGAAGAGAATTCCCGTAAGAACGGAAATTGCCAGCATGAAGAGCAGTACGCGAGCGTCCATGGTGATGGGCAGCCCTTGCGGCAAATTGTTGTTGCCAAGCGTCGCGAAATATTTGGTAGCAGCCCAACTCAACGCCAGCCCCAGCAGGCCGCCAAGAAAAGCCAGCAGCACGCTTTCCGTCAGCAGTTGGCGGATGAGAGCGCTGCGTTGCGCGCCCAGAGCCGCGCGGACGGCAATTTCTTTTCTCCGTGAAAGAGCGCGCGAGAGCAGCAGGCTGGCCACATTGGCGCAGGCAATCAGCAACACCACGCCCACCGCGCCGGAAAGCATTAGCAGCATGCCGCGGATATTCGCCACCACAGAGTCTTGCAGGTCGGTGACCACCATTGACATATCCGGCTTGGCATCCGGGGCTCCCGGATTTTCTTTCTGAAATTGCTGGTCTAATACAGCCAGCTCCGCCGCAGCACGTTGCCGCGAAACACCATCGCGCAAGCGCGCGATGATCGTCAGGTAGCCCACGCCCATGCGCAGGCGCTGCGGAGTGAATAGTGAATGCTCGAAGTAGCGCGGGCTCCAGATATCCGCGGGAGCGAGAAACGGAAACTGAATTCCGGCCGGCAGCACGCCAATAATGCTGTAGGGCGTGCCATCGAGCGCGATGGTCTGGTTCACAATTCCTGGATCGCCGCCAAAACGGCTATGCCAAAGCGCGTCACTAATCACGATGACAGGTTTGCCCGCAGGCTGAGATTCGTCCGGGACAAAGAAACGTCCGATTTGCGGTTTCACGCCCAGCACGTCAAAAAAGTTTCCCGACACTCTCGCCGAAGGAACCTGCAACGGCTCGCCCCTGCCCGTGAGATTGAAGTTGTCATTGGTGGCGGCCACCACGCCAGAGAACGACTGGCTGCGGTCATGCACAATGTCAAACCGGTTCAGGCTGCAGCAATGCGACTGTCCGTCTTTGCCTTGCACATCCAGCGAAATCAGCTGTTGCGGCGATGAGTAAGGCAGCGCTTTCAGGAGCAACGAGCTGGTGATAGTGAAGATAGCGGTGTTGCCGCCGATTCCCAGCGCCAGCGTGAAAATGGCGGCAATCGCAAACCCGGGATTTTTGCGCAGCATGCGCGCACCAAAGCGGAGATCCTGCAGGAATGAGTGCATACGGCCCCCATTATAGGACGTGGGGTCACTGGAAAAGTAATCGCCGCGATCAGGTCTTTGCTCTTCTTAACGCATCAGCCGAATGCTGCGGCCTGTTGGTCTTTGTCAATCACGGCTGAACATCTTTGCGCACAAACATTACCAGCGTGTTACCGGGGCGCAGGTCATGCGTGCTGAAGATCCGGTACTGGCTGCCGAGCTGGCGCTCCACCTCAGGCACCTGTGGCTGCAGCGCGATCACGATCGGCTCTGTGGTTTCGACGACGTGTCCCCAATAACCCACATGCGTGTATTCGCGCAGATACCATGGCAGCGGCCAGTGTTCCGGCGAGACCACGGTGATGCCAATCTCTTTTTTTGCCGGGTTCGCGTCCGCAATGGCATCAATTTCATTCACGAGACTGAGAAAGTCGCGTTTGGTGTGGGCGTATATGTAGACGTAGGCGTCATTGTCGTAGTTCACAAAACTGATGTCGACAGCCTGATAAATAGAAAACAGAATTGCCGCCCCGGCGATAATCGCAGTAATGGCGCGCGTGCCGGGCCTGTAAGCTTCGCCAATCAGGTAGCCCGCCATGATCGTAAGCGGCAGAATAATGCTCAGCGCCAGCCATGGCGTTTTATACGGAACAAGAGAGTAGGCGGCGAAGATGCCCATCGACCAGAAGGCGCAGAAGACCGTGAGATAGTTGCGCGCGCGAATGAGCGCAACCACCGTTCCAATCGTTCCCAGCAGAAGGATCGGCGCCTCTTCTGACCACAGCCATGAAATGTATGTCGACCATTCCCGGTTGTAAATGCCGGACTGGCCGGTCTTGCTCCAATAGGTAAATGTCAGCACCGAATCCAGAATGCCTCTGGGGTTCGTAAAGAAAGAGGAGTAGAGCAAGATTGCTATGCCCGCAAAAAGCGCCGCGGCCTGCAGATAGAGTTTTTTCGCACTTCGCGCATCATCCGCCGGGGCCGCTTCCAGCAGCCAGGGCGGTATCTCATCAGCGCGCTTCCGTAGACGTAGAAAGATCTTCGTGCAGGGAATCGCGATGAGCCATACGCCCGCGGTGATGATCCATGTTTCTTTGGTAGAGAACAGCATCGCGGCGGAAGCGGAAGCCAGCATCAGGTAGCGCGGCTTGCCGGTATCGCGATACCAGAGCCACGCAACGATGATCCCCAAACGTGAAAAACACAAACAGGATTTCATGGATGAAATAGCGGGAAAAGAAAACAAAGCCGGGTGAAACGGTGGCAAATGCGGCGGCTGCAAGCGCAGCAGCGGATCCCATGTATCGGCGCAGGCAGAGCATGAGCCACACCACCCCAACGCCGAAGGCTGCGGTCACAAAGCGGATGGCAAATGTGCTGAGCCCGTGTCCCCAATGAAATACGTTGTTGATGGCGGTGGGAATTACCGCCAGGTAATAGAGCGATGGACCGTGATAATTGCTGGGATCGTAATGGTAGTAGCCGGTGCGGAAAAGGTTGACCAGAAAGAGGCCATTGACGCCTTCATCGTGGTGCAGGGGTTTTTGCGTGAGATAAATCAGCCGCAGCAAAGCGGCGACGGTAAGGACGGCCAGACTGCCCCACCACCAGCCGTTGCGTGAAAAGCGGCCTGTTTCCTTCGTAGAAGCAGGAGCATTGGAACGTATGTTGGATTTGCGCCTGCGCGCCTTTGCGGAAAGCTGTGTCATCCCTGCGGTCATCCTAAATCAGGAACGGGTCACCTCTTCCGAATGCTTTTCGCGCAGGCTTTCTGCCACGTCAATAAATTCCTGGCTGACGTAGCGCGTCTTGGCTACCGCGTCGGCGATGGGGACGGAGCTGATGTCATTCCCCTTCAGCGCCACCATGCGGCCGAATTTGCCTTGATGCACCAGGTCAATGGCGCCAATGCCATAGCGGGTGGCCAGCATGCGGTCAAAAGCCGTAGGCGACCCACCGCGCTGTATGTGCCCAAGCACTACGGCGCGTGTCTCAAAACCAGTGCGCGCTTCAATTTCAGCCGCCAGGGTGTTTCCGATGCCGCCGAGCCTCACGTGCCCAAATTCATCTGTCTTTCTGCGCTCATTTTCGGCGGCACGGGTCGAGCAGCTTTGCGCCCTCCGCCACCACAATGATGCTGAAATAGCGTCCACGATCGTGGCGCGCCTTGATGGTTTCAGCAATCTCCTGGATATCAAATGGCTGCTCAGGAATCAGGATCACGTCGGCCCCGCCGGCGATGCCGCTGTAAATGGCGATCCAGCCGGCTTCGCGGCCCATTACTTCCACCACGATCACGCGGTTGTGCGCCTCAGCCGTGGTGTGCACGCGGTCAATCGCTTCCGTTGCAATGCTGACGGCCGTGTCAAAGCCAAAGCAGAGATCGGTGCCGGTGAGATCGTTGTCGATCGTCTTGGGCACCGCTACCACTTTTACGCCACGATCGAACAACTTCAGTGATACCGACTGCGTGTCATCGCCGCCCAGTGCGATCAACGCTTCAACGCCATTCTTCTTCAGGTTCTCAATGCAGCGTTCCAGGCCATTTTCTTTCTTGGATGGGTTGGTGCGAGAAGTGCGCAGGATTGTGCCGCCCTGCGGCAATATGCCCTTTCACCGCTTCCAGGTCGAGCGGCCGCGTGATGTTTTCCAGCACGCCGCGCCAGCCTTCCAGAAAGCCGACGAACTGATCGTTATGATGAAAAACTCCCTTGCGAACAATGGCGCGGATAACCGCGTTCAGTCCCGGACAATCGCCTCCGCCGGTAAGAATGCCGATCTTCATTTTGTAACCTCACTTACTGATATCCCTGATTTGGTACACGCGATACGCGCCCGCCTGGGACACTCTCTTGTACTTCAACCAGAATTGCTCATTTACCTTGAACGATGCAAGTTCCAAAGGGCTGACAAGAACGTAATCGACGCTGTACTGCCCCAACAACGCTTCAGCGTCAGGTCCTCCTGAATAGATGCGTTCGATATCGGCGTTGCGCTGAGAATAGTCCAGACCGCGCGACCACATCCAACCCGGGTAGCCCAGCAGAGAACGCCTGCCAGTCAAGAATACCGGAGAATTGTAGGTTGGTGCGTGCAGGACCACCGCACGGGGAGCAGCTTGGGCAGAAATCAGGCCGGCGGCGGCGATGCCTGGAGCGTCAAACTCCTGGTATTCAGACGCCTCAGAGACCACGCGCAGGACATCGAGCGCTCCGGCCAGGAGCAAAGTGACAAGCACGGCCGGGGCAAGCCAGCGAAGGAACGAGCGCTGCTGCCACCATCGAGCCAGCAACCATGCCACAAGGGGAGCGGAAGCGACATACCAGAGGAAGAGAACCTTGATGTTGTCCCAGATCCAGGGCGCTACTTTGATCAGGTTGGGAAGAACGAAGCACAAGATGAAAGGTGCGTAGAACCTGAGCAGCCGCGAAGGCAGCTTGAACGCGCCGCGTCGCCAGACCAGGGCAACGATGAGCAGCGGAATAAACAAACCGGTGTTCACAAACCAAAACCAAACAGCCCGTTGTGCTGACCGTGATCCCATCCTGGTTGCCAGGCAAGATAGCTACGCGTATTGACCCCGCCGGTATTCGCAAGCCACAGAACTTCCGGCACGGACACGACGATTGCAACGGCAAAGAAATAAAGCCAGCTTCGCCACGCAGAACGAAAAATCAGAGCCAGGCAGACTGCCACCGCCATTACCACCAGGAATGTATGCGCATGGATAAGCGGCAGCAGGCCGGCGCAAACGCCGGCGGCCAGCATGCGCCGAAGATAGAAGTTTGGCGGCTCAGGCTGCGGAGCTGCGGCTGCGGCCTTGCGGGAAGCTTTGCGTCGTGCCTTGGAGACTTTCGCGGCATTCCCGGCAGTTCGTTGCTCAAGTGCTGAAGTGGCAGTCGGATCAGCGTCGGAAGGAAGGGCATCTTCCTGCTGCGACAGGGCGAGCCACCATTGGCAGAAGAGAGTGATCGCCAGCGGCAACCCAAAAAGAATACTGCGCTGCGGGACAAACAGCGTGGTCAGCGAGTTTCCCCAGCGCAAAATGCTGTTGGGAACAATGGTGTAATCGTGCTGCAGGCTGGCCATCGTGGAAAAGAGGCCCTCCCCGCCGCTGGCATCGGAGAACAGCAGCCACCATCCCAGGCCGCCGCTGAAAAGAACGAGCAGCGGCGCAATCAATCCGGCAAGACGGTTGCGCGTGAGCAGAATTGTCCAGTAATGGAGTAACCCGACAAATGCCAGCGCCAACACCATGTTTTGCAGCCACATGGCAAAAATCACCCCGGCGCCCACCCGCACCAGCATGGCTGCCAGGAAGTCGACCAGAAAGGGATACGCGAAGCGTACGCCGGCAAAGGTAGGGTCTTCCGGTGGCAGGTTGTGGCCTTGCACAAAGCTGTTGATGACCTGAAGATGAAGCGGCAGATCGCCAAGATTGTTGGTGACGCCCGTATAGATGCCATCAGTGCGCTCGAAAACAGCGCGGCCAAAAACCATCCCCAGCAGAATGGCGATGGCGAGATAAAAAACCAGATGGCCGATGCCAGTAGCGCCCGATTCCCCATGGGCACGAATGCCGGGGACGCAGAATGTTCAGGATGAAAGCGCGACGCTCACGGTTCGCAAGCAACAATAATGGCAAGAGGAGTATGAACGAAGTAAGGATGATGGTGGCATCGCCCAGGCCCAGAACCAATGCCAGCACAAAGCCAATGGTCGCCATGAGCGCCATGCCAATGGACGCGCCCATGCACAGTCGGGCGGCCGTCGGGGTACTGCGGTCGAAAAGAAACGTGAGCAGGGTACCACCGATAGTCGCGATGATCAGCAGGAGGCAGGCGGCAAACATGGTCAGGCGGGGCTTTCATCGAGCGAAACTTGAGCAAGGGACAGCAAAAGGGAAATGGCCTCCGCGGGGACGAAGCTAGATTCTAAATTATGCCTGAGAGAGTGGCGCAGAGTCCGTGTTATATATAGGCGTGATGCTCAGGGCCCATGCCATTGTGACGATGTTAATGTTGTTGGGTTGCGCGCTTGCACACGCGCAAGAGGCCGCGCCGAGCCTTGAATTGCGCGACCTGAAAGGCGCTCCGCACAAGCTGGAAGAGTATCGCGGCAAGCCGGTGGTGCTGAACTTCTGGGCCACATGGTGCGTGCCTTGCGCCGCTGAGATGCCTCTGCTCAACGAAATGCAGAAACGCTACCAGGACAAAGTTCTGTTCATTGCCGCGTCAATTGATGAGGACGATATGAAGCCCCAGATCGAAGCTTTCATCAAGAAGCACCAGGGCGGCGACTTGACCGTGATGATGGGCGCGACGCTCGATAGTCTGGACGATTTCGGCGTCAACCAGGGAATGCCAGGAACAGTCTTCATTGATGCTCAAGGGAATATCATTGACCGCCGCAGCGGCGCACTGAAGCGGACCGACCTGGAACAGCATTTGCGAAAATTGACGGGAGAGCCAGAGCCTGCGCCGACGCCGCAAACGGTCAAGAAGAAAGCCAGTAAATCATCCCGACAGAAAGTTGTGCCGGCGGCGCAAGAACGATCCAGGCCGGCATTCTAAAGATGCAGCCGGCGCATACCGCGCCAATTCAATCCATGAAAAAATATCTGGTACCGATCGTTGTTTTGGCGCTGGTGGCAGCCGGCATTCTCATCAGATATGAGATTGTCGCTCCCGCCAGGGCCGCCGCGCTCGATCTGGAAGCCATCAACGGCCTTACCGTTGGAAAGACGACTGAAGCTGATTTGCTCGGCCGCAGCGCATTTCAGAAAATCGACCGGCAATGCTTTCAGGCGGACTGCATGTATTCCACGCAGAGGACAAACCATCTTCTAAGCATCTTGCATCTTGCGCCGTTCACAGTTTTTGGCACCAGAGTCATGGTTCGCGACGGAATGGTGGTGCACGTCTCAGTTCTCATGGTCAATGGCAGGCTCCCGGCGCTTTCGATGACGCAAAAGATGGAGTTGCCGGCTGATTGTGCCTCCAGCCCGTGCGTGAGGCGGGCCATATTGCCAACCAAAGCTGTCGTTGGCGTCATGGTCCTGTTCAATAACGAATCTGAACTCAGAAACCGCATGCCAGAAGCCGCGCAAACCGCTTGTCTGTCGCGCTTGCATGGTTGCATCAGCTATGAGGAACTGATGCCGCTGGCAAAAGGGCTGAACCTGCAAGCGCAGGCTCCATAGCCTGTTATCAGGTGAGCAGAACTTCTTTGGTCCTTAAATCGCGAACCATGTCTCGAAGCTTGGCGGCCTTTTCAAATTCAAACTTCTTTGCCGCTTCACGCATATCCGCCTCCATGCCGGCAATGTACGCGTCCAACTCTTCCTGCGACTTGAAGTCAGGCAGGCCCTCGGCGGCGTCTGTAACATCAACGTAATCGGCCTCGGCAATTCCAGCCAGTGACATGGAGAGTGGCCGGATGATGGACTCCGGCGTGATGCCGTGCTCCTGGTTGTAAGCCACCTGGATGGCGCGGCGACGATCGGTTTCGTCGATGGCGCGCTTCATCGAGTCAGTCATCTTGTCGGCATAAAGAATGGCGCGGCCATTCAGATTGCGGGCACAACGTCCAATAGTCTGAATCAGCGAGCCGGCCGAGCGCAGGAAGCCTTCTTTATCTGCGTCGAGAATGGCAACCAGCGATACTTCAGGCAGGTCCAGACCTTCACGCAGCAAGTTGATGCCGATCAGCACGTCATACTCGCCCTTGCGCAGATCGCGCAGCAGCTTGATGCGCTCCAAAGTTTCGATTTCTGAATGCATGTAGCGGCAGCGCACGCCAACTTCAGCGTAATACTCCGCCAGGTCTTCGGACATGCGCTTGGTCAGCGTGGTGACCAGCACGCGCTCGCCTTTGCTGACGCGGTCGCGAATCTCATGCAGAAGATCGTCAATCTGGCCTTTGACCGGACGAATTTCCACCGGAGGATCGACCAGGCCGGTGGGCCGGATGATTTGCTCCACCACCACGCCGGAAGATTTCGTGAGCTCATAAGGGCCGGGTGTGGCGGAAACGTAGATGAGCTGGTTGGTGCGTTCTTCAAACTCTTCAAATTTCAGCGGTCGATTATCCAGCGCCGACGGCAGGCGGAACCCGTACTGCACTAAATTCTCTTTGCGGGAGCGGTCGCCATGCCACATGCCGTGCAACTGCGGAACGGTCTGGTGCGACTCGTCCAGAAACATGATGAAATCACGCGGAACGTAATCCAGCAGTGTTGGCGGCGGCTCGCCGGGCTTGCGTCCACTGAAGTGGCGTGAATAATTCTCAATGCCGTGGCAGTAACCCACGGATTTCATCATCTCCAGATCAAAACGCGTGCGCTGGTGTATGCGCTGCGATTCCACCAGGCGGCCGTCTTTCAATAGCGCGTCTTCCCACCACGCCAGCTCTTCCAGAATGGTCCCAATGGCATGGTTCTTGGTGGTGTTCGACATCACGTAATGGCTTTTGGGATAGATGGGCAGCCGCGTGTATTTCTGCTTCACCGTGCCGAACAGCGGATCGATCTGTGACAGCGAATCAATTTCATCGCCGAAAAGCTCAATGCGATAGGCGTTGTCGTCGTAGGTGGGGTAGACCTCGATCACGTCGCCGCGCACGCGGAAAGTGCCGCGCTTGAAGTCCACGTCATTGCGCTCGTAAAGAATTTCCACCAGCTTGCTGAAAATGTCGCTGCGCTTGATCTTCTGCCCCTTTTCCAGAAACAGCAGCATGCCGTAATAGGCTTCCGGCGAGCCCAGGCCGTAAATGCAGCTTACTGAGGCCACAATGATGCAGTCGCGCCGCTCAAAGAGAGACCGTGTGGCGGAGAGCCGAAGCTTATCGAGCTCATCGTTGATCGTGGATTCTTTTTCGATATAGACATCGCCGGCCGGAATGTAGGCCTCCGGCTGGTAATAGTCGTAATAGGAGACGAAGTACTCGACGGCATTCGAGGGGAAGAACTGCTTGAACTCGTGGTAAAGCTGCGCCGCCAGCGTCTTGTTGTGGGCCAGGACCAGCGCTGGACGATTAAGCTGCTCAATCACCTTGGCCATGGTGTAAGTCTTGCCCGAGCCCGTCACGCCGAGCAGAACCTGATGCTTTTCCCCGGCATAAATGCCGCGGGTAAGCTCTTCGATGGCGTTGGGCTGGTCGCCCTTGGGCGTGTAAGTCGATGCTAGTCTGAAATCCATAAAAAGTCAGGATTTGAAATTTTCAAATTTCAAATTTGAAGTCTGTCGGACGCCTCTCAGCTGCCATTTTGACGAGAGGAAATCTCTTTAGTGTGACATGGAAGCGTGGGGCGGCGCAAATGAGCTCTGAATTTTGGCGATATGGATTAAGGCTCACACGAGGAATGTCAGGATGCCCTTGATATTGACATTCTCCTGCCTTCGGCTAGCATAAAAAAAGATAAAGATTCTTACGACAAGGAGCTAGCGATGACGATTCAAATTCGCGATGCTGCGCTGGAGGCAAGGCTCCAAAAACAGCTTGAAGCGACAGGCTCCAGCAGCGTCGAGGAACTGTTGCTGCGCTTGCTGGAAAGCCAGGAAGAGCAAGACCGCTGGCTTTTGGAAAACAGGGAAGGCATCAAAGCGAAGATCCAGCGCGGTATTGACCAACTTGATCGCGGGGAAGGAATTCCTGAGGATCAGCTCGATGCTTACCTGTCGAAACTGAAAGCCAAGCCTGAATGAGTGGGCGCTACCTTCTTGCGCCCGAAGCCGCGACCGATCTAGTACAAATCTGGCGTTACATCAAGAAACAAAGCAGCGTCGACATGGCGGACCGCGGTAGAGTCGGTCATTCGGGACAGAATTGCTTTTTTGGTAGAAAATCCAGGTGCTGGACATTGGCGCCTGAATTTGACAGATCACGCTGTGAAGTTCTTTCCAGTTTACTCATACTTGATCGTATATCGACCCGATACTAAGCCATTGCAGGTTGTTTCCATTCTGCATGGTCATCGCGACGTTGAACAAATTCTTAAAGGCCGACTCTAGAGCTTTATTCCAAGGTCTGATACTTGACAAATTGGATGCAAAGAGCAGCTACAGTAGGGCGGCCGTCGGTCGTGCCAAATGGTCCCTGGTCGGTCTTAAAATTCCAGCCGGCACTGCTCCCGTGATCCCAGGACAACGCGCCAGTTCGTTCGGATGGTCAATGAGCACATCAGGCGGAGCATCAACCAGCGTGTGGGGCGCCAAGCCGTACGTTACGCCGACAGAATAGATTCCGGAGTTACGGGCGGTAAGCACGTCAATGTCTGAGTCGCCGATGATTACCGTATCCTCCGGCTCGACCTTGGCTTCTTCCAGCAGAGCCTGCACGCCCGCAGGATCAGGCTTCTTGGTGTGGAAGCTATTGCCGCCATAGACCTGGAAAAAATATTGCCCCAGGCCAAGGGCTTCGACGATCGCGCGCGAAGGACCGACAGGCTTATTGCTCAGGACGGCCATCTTAAGCGTTGTAGCCTCGCTAGAAGTCCCGTCACGGCTTTTCTGGATGGCCGAGAGCGCTTCCTTAACGCCGTCATACACGTAAGTGTTATCAAGTTTGTGTTCGCGATACCAGCCCATGAAATAGAGCACGGCATCCTGCACGAAGCTTTCATCGTCAGGGTCGCCCAGTGAGCGGCGGACCAGCATGGGGGCTCCGTCGCCAATATAGCTGGCGATGACTTCATGTGGCAGCTCTTTTCTGCCAAAGTGAATCAACATGGCGTTGATGGAATTGGCCAGGTCTTCACGGGAGTCAATGAGCGTGCCGTCGAGGTCAAAAATAAGCAGTTTGGCGGTGTGGCCGGGGATTGGCCGATTTTTGCGAATCATCCATTTTCAGTATATCCCGGTAAACACCTTAGCATTTAAAATGGAAGGTACTCCCAAGTACGCCCCAAACCCCGCCCGTTATTAGAGGAGAACCATGGCTGTAACCAAGATTGATTCCAGGAAGAACGCCTCCGCAGTGGCTGAGATGCCCACGAAAGCTGAAAAGAACTATGAAGGGCTCACCCGCCAGCAACTGGTGGAGATTTACCGGCTCATGTATCTTTCGCGTCGGCTCGACGACCGGGAAAAGGTGCTGAAGAATCAGCAGAAAATTTTCTTCCAGATCTCCGAGCGCCGGACACGAAGCTCTGACTTTGGCGGCGGCGCTGAATCTGAAGGCAGGTTATGACTGGTTTTACCCGTATTATCGCGATCGCGCGTTGTGTCTGGCCCTGGGCATGACTCCCTACGAGCAGTTGCTGCAAGGCGTTGGCGCGACCGACGATCCTGCCTCCGGCGGCAGGCAGATGCCTGCACACTGGGGACACAAAAAATTGAACATTGTGACCCAATCTTCGCCTACGGGCACGCAGTTCCTCCAGGCAGTTGGGTGCGCGGAAGCGGGACGCTATTTCAGTAAGCATCCTGAAGCGGCGGAAAAACATGATGGCGACTATCGGCAATTTAAAGACGTGGCCTTCCAGGGCGACGAAGTGGTTTACTGCTCCGCGGGCGATGGCACCACCAGCGAAGGCGAATTCTGGGAAGCCATGAACTCGGCCTGCAATCTTAAACTGCCGGTGCTGTTCCTGATTGAAGACAACGGATATGCGATCTCAGTTCCGGTGGAAGTGCAGACGGCGGGCGGAAGCGTGTCCAAGCTGGTCAGCAATTTTCCGAACCTGCTGCTGGAAGAATGTGATGGCACCGATATAGTGGCTTCTTACGCCGCCTGCAAACGCGCGGTGGACTACATTCGGGCCGGAAAAGGGCCGGCAATGGTACACGGCCACGTCATCCGCCCATATTCCCACTCTCTTTCCGATGACGAGCGGTTGTATCGTCCAGACACGGAGCGCGAGAAGGACGCAAAGCGCGATCCGGTGACGCGCATGCAAATGTTCCTGGTGCGCGAAAATATCCTGGATGAAGCCGGGATCAACAAGCTGGAAAAAGCCGTGGACCACGAAATTGAAGCGGCCGCCGACCAGGCATTAAAAGCAGCATTTCCCACCACCGATTCGATTTACAAGCACGTCTATTCAGAGGATCTTGATCCGCGCAAAATGGCGAGTGAGCCACAGCCGCAGGGTGGCGACAAGACCATGGCCGACCTGATCAACGCCTGCCTGAAAGACGAGATGCGGCGCGATGACCGCATTGTGGTCTTTGGTGAAGACGTGGCTGATTGCAGCCGCGAAGAATATCTCAAAGAACAAAAGCTTAAGGGTAAAGGCGGAGTCTTCAAGCTGACTTCCGGCTTACAGATGGAGTTTGGCGGGGAGCGCGTTTTTAATTCTCCGCTGGCGGAAGCCAACATTGTGGGCCGCGCCATTGGCATGGCAACGCGCGGGCTGAAGCCGGTGGTTGAAATTCAGTTCTTTGACTACATCTGGCCTGCTTATCACCAGATTCGCAACGAACTTTCGGTCATCCGGTGGCGCTCGAATGGAAACTTCTCCTGCCCGGCGGTGATCCGCGTAGCCATTGGCGGATACCTGACTGGCGGCGCGGTGTATCACTCACAGTGCGGCGAGAGCTTGTTTACGCACATTCCCGGACTGCGCGTGTGTTTCCCATCCAATGCGCTTGGACGCCAATGGACTGCTGCGCACGGCGATACGCTGTGACGATCCAGTAATGTTCCTGGAACACAAACGGCTTTACCGTGAAACCTTTGGCCGCGCACCGTATCCGGGCGCCGATTACATGATTCCGTTCGGCAAAGCGAAGATCGTGAAAGAGGGCGATGACCTCACTGTTATTACTTATGGCGCTACTGTTCCGCGCGCCTTGCAGGCAGCGCAGAAAATTGAACGCGAACAGGACGTGAGCGTGGAGTTGATCGATCTGCGCACGCTCAATCCGTATGACTGGGAGGCGATTGCGACGTCTGTCCGCAAGACGAGCCGCGCTGATTAGTGGCGCATGAAGACACACGAAGCTGGGGCTACGGCGCTGAAATCGCCGCGCGAATTGCCGATGAGCTCTTTGAAGACCTGGATGCTCCGGTAAAGCGCGTGGCCGCAACAGATACGTTTGTCGCCTACCAGCCGATTCTGGAAGATGTGATCCTGCCGCAATCAGAAGATTTGTTTAAGGCGATGGAGAATCTGGCGAAGTTTTAAAAAGCTTTTACCACAAAGGACACTGAGGAGCACGAAGCTCTGTGGCGAACAACTTCGTGCCTCTTCGTGTCCTTTGTGGTTAACGCTTTTTTTCAACGCGCTCCAGCACAAACCTGTCCAGCGCCATCAGCAGCTCTTCGCGATTTGAATATGGCCCCGGCTGATAGCCCTTGGAACTGATTCCTTGTTGTGCCAGGTCAGAAAGAGCCCAGTCCTGCTTATTGGTGATGTCCCAGAACTCAATGGCGTCCCACGGATTGAAGTTCGACTTCTTGATTTCGTCAGGATGGAAGTGCCATTCACAAATGATGTCGGTCTGGTCCACCGCTTTGGGCCACATGGTGAACGTAAGCATGTAATCAGGATGCAGGTTGAGGAAGAAGTTGGGCAGCAGGCAGTAGTAGTAGACGTGGCGCTGATCGTCGGCGTTGAGGCCCGGCAGGGAACAGCGTTTTGTTGAGCCGTCCATGGTAAGCGTTTGAATGCCTTCACGCAGGTCCATGCGGCCGCCAAGATATGTGGGCTGCGGCGGCTCGTTGTCGCCGCTCATGTAGTGCGACTGTTTCTGCAACAGCGGATGCACGATTGGACAGTGCAGGCACTCAGAATAATTCTGGATGATGAGCTTCCAATTTGCCTTCAGATGGTAAACGCGCCGCTCGACCATCTGAAGTTCCGCCATGCGCCACGGCTGAAATTTGTGATCGAGGCCGGCCAGATGTTGATTGAACGGAAGTGGATGCGCCGAAAGATTGATGAAAATGTGGCCGTCCCACTCGGCAACGGCGACGGCGTTCAGCGGATAATCGGCCTCGCGAAAGCCCTGGACTTTTTCCATGTGCGGGGCGTTGGCGAGGGTGCCGTCGAGTTTGTAAGTCCAGGCGTGATATTGGCATTGAATGCGGCCTGCGAACTTGCCTTCGGCCTGCTGGCAGAGCATGGTGCCGCGATGGCGGCAGACATTATGGAATGCGCGGACAGTGCCCTGGTCATCACGCGTGATGATCACGCTGGCGTTGGCGAACTGGCGTAGAAAATAATCGCCCGCAGTGGGGATCTGGCTGGTGCGTCCGGCGCAGAGCCACATGTCAAAATGGATGGCCTCCATTTCGCGCTGGAACCAGGCAGGGTCGGTGTAATAACTCTGGGGCAGCGTGCTGGCTTCAGAGACCGCGACTTCAGGCCGTGTGTTGGAATAACTGGTGGACATGAACAACCTTCAAAAAGCATCTCAAAAAACAACCTTACCACTGATGAAGACTGATGACACGGATCAAAACCAGAGATCGCATTACGCAGGCCTAGAGCGGGACTGGCTAATTCTCCTACGCTTCCTCCGTTCCTCTGTGTTTCAAAGGTTTTGGATTACTGCCGCAGGTGTTTCAATATCTCTCGAGCCGCATTCGCGCCGGAGCCGCCGGTCAGGCCAGCACCAGGATGCGTGCCGGAACCGCATAAATAAAGATTTCTAATTGGCGTGTTATACCGCGCCCAGTCCAATAACGGACGCATGGTGAAAAATTGGTCGAGCGCGAGTTCACCGTGGAAGATGTGTCCGCCGGTGAGGCCGTAGGTTGTTTCCAGATCTTTGGGCGTGATGATCTGTCCGTCTTCCACCAATGCAGGCAAATTCGGTGCGTACTCAGCCAGCTTCTTGACAACTGTTTCACCCAGAGCGCTGCGCTGGCTGTCCCAGTCGGCATTTTTCAACTTGAACGGAGCGTATTGCATGTAAACGGACATCACATGCTTACCGCTAGGCGCAAGTGACGGATCCGTGAGCGAAGGAATCGTGATTTCCAGGTAAGGATGTGGCGAGAAATTGCCGTATTTTGATTCGTCAAACGCGCGTTCCAGATAATCGATCTCCGGACCAATATGAATGCGGCTTCGGAGGGAAGCGTCATTTCCGTTGAGCGCGGTGAACTTGGGGAGCGCGGACAAAGCCAGATTCACTTTCGCTACGGTACCCGGCATGCGGATGTTCTGCAACTTCATCACGAAGTCGGGTGTGAGGTGCGTTGGATCGACCAGCGTAAGCAGAGTGCGACGAGGATCGGCATTCGAAATGACGGCGCTTGCGGAAATTTCTTCACCGCCGGCAAGGACTACTCCGGTGGCGGCGCCATCTTTTATGCGGACTTCTTTTACTTCTGCGGACGTACGAATTTCCGTGCCAGCTTCTTTGGCCGCCGCGGACATAGCCTGTGTAATCGCCCCAGTACCACCGATCGCAAAAAAAGACGAGCCCGCCGGATGTGGATCGCCCGCGGCGCGAATGAGCAATACCAGACTGCTGCCCGCGGACCACGGCCCCATGGCTGTCCCAAAAATTCCACGCGCGGCAATAGTGGCGCGCAATAGTTCGGTTTCAAAGAATTCGGCGACAAGGTCAGCCACAGCCATCGGTCCCCAGCGCAGCAGGCGATACATGTCTTTCTTGCCGAGCTTGCGCAAGGCGCGTCCGGTCTGGAGCATGGCCCAGAGATCGCCGCGGCTGGGATCGTCGATATTGGGCGGCGCAAGCTTCAGGGCATCGCTGATTACGCGGCCAATCTTTTCCAGCGACTGCTGAAACACCGGATAGCGTTCGCCGTCTTTTGCGGAAAACTTGGCGATCTCCTGTGCTGCTCGCGCTGCGTCGTTGTAAAGAACCAGGGCGCGGCCGTCGGGAGAGAGGGATGTGACCGCGACTTCTGGCGTCACCTGCTTCAAGCCATGTCGCGCCAGCTGCATGTCGCTCACGATTTCCGGCAGCAGCGGGCCAGCCGAGTGTGCGAGGGTGGAGCAGCGGAAGCCCGGAGAAAATTCTTCTGTGATGGCGGCGCCGCCGGTCTGTGGGCGGCGTTCCAGCACCAGGGGCTTGAAACCAGCTTTTGCCAGATAGAATGCTGTCACTAGCCCATTATGGCCGCCGCCGATGATGATGACGTCGCGAGTCTCAGCCATGCGCTAGCTGGCTCCGTCTTTCAGAATTTCAAGTGCTGCCAGGCGTCCGGGAGCACCCATGATCCCGCCGCCGGGATGCGTGGCCGAGCCGCACATATAAAGGTTCTTGATGGGCGTGCGGAATTGCGCGTATCCCGGCACCGGCCGCAGGAAAAATAGTTGTTCGAGGGAAAGCTCGCCCTGAAAAATATTGCCTTCGCTCAACCCGAAGTCGCGTTCAATATCCAGCGGCGTGAGCACCTGTTTGTTCAGGATAATGCTTTTCAAGTTCGGCGCGTACTCTGAAATGGTATCGATCACCGTGTTGCCGAAGGCCTCGCGCTGGTCGTCCCAGTTCAATCCCGGACGCAGTTTGTAAGGTGCGTATTGCACAAAGCACGACATCACATGCTTTCCCGGCGGCGCCACGGAAGGGTCAGTCAGCGACGGAATCACCATGTCGATATAAGGCCGCCGCGAGAAGTTGCCGTACTTGGCGTCATCATACGCGCGCTCCATGTATTCGACGCTAGGAGAAATGGAAATCGCTCCGCGCAAATGAGCGCCCGGTCCAGGCAGGCACTTGAAATCCGGCAGACCGTCCAAAGCGATGTTGACCTTACCGGAAGAGCCACGGAACTTGTAGCGCCGCACGTCTTCCAGAAAATCTGGGGGCAGCTGGCTCTCTTCAATGAACTTAGTGAACGTGAGCCGCGGATCAACGCTGGACGAAATGACGTCGCCGTAAATTTCTTCGCCATTTTGCAGCACCACGCCCTGAGCGCGGTTATTCTTAACGATGATTTTTGCAATCGGCGCTTCGGTGCGGATTTCAGCGCCAAACTCGCGGGCAGAATCGGCAATGGCGTTGGAGATGGCGCCGGTGCCACCGCGCGAGAATCCCCAGGAGCGGAACGCGCCGTCAATCTCCCCCATGTAGTGATGCAGTAGAACGTATGCCGTCCCGGGGGAGCGCACGCCCAGAAACGTGCCGATAATGCCTGAGGCTGACATCGTTGCTTTAAGAACATCGGTCTCAAACCATTGGTCCAGGAAGTCGATGGCGCTCATGGTCATCAGCTGGACCTGGTTGTATTTGTCCTCGCTGCTCATGCCCTGAAAGCGCTTGCCAATAAACAGCATCTTCATCAATTCGCGTGGATTGAGCGTTGAGGGATCGGGTGGCACCATGCTGAGGATGGGCTTCACAAAACGGCACATGGCCTGCATGGCTTTGCCAAACTCTTCATAGGCTTCAGCATCGACGATCGAGTGCCGGGCAATTTCCCGGCGAGACTTGCCGTGATCATTGACGCGCCAGAGATAGTTGCCGTCGGGCATCGGGGTGAAAGTGCCGTCCAGCGGCAGGATTTCCAGACCATGGCGCGGCAGATCGAGATCGCGGATGATTTCCGGCCTGAGGAGCGAAACCACATAAGAGCAGACGGAAAACTTGAAGCCAGGAAAGATTTCTTCCGTGACCGCGGCCCCGCCGAGCACGTGTCGGCGCTCAAGAACCAGAACCTTTTTTCCGGCGCGCGCGAGGTAGGCGGCATTGGTCAGGCCATTGTGGCCTCCGCCAATCACAATCACGTCGTATTTTTTCGAGCCGTCGGATACAGAAGCCATATTTTATGAGGGAGACGCGTTCGTCTACGAGAACTGAAAACGAGACCAGGAAGTGACTTCTCATTTTAATGGAGAGGGTCAGGATTTGTCGCTGGGCGCTAAATGGTCGAATTCTACAGTTCCAGAACCACCCTCAACCCGGCATCAACCTGAGACATCACGCCACCAGGAATCTTGCCGACTGCTTCCGTCAGAAATGTGCGATCCAGGGTGATAAGCTGAGAAATATTGATAACGGAGTCAAGTTGTAAATCTGAGTCTCTCTTACGAAGCAATATGTTGCCAGGCGCTTCCGCCAACCGCAGGTTGCTGGAGATCACAGCCACAATTACCGTTTGAATGCGGCTGCGATTGAAAGAATTCGCTTGAATCACAAGCACAGGCCTGCGGAAGCCAGGTTCGGAGCCACGAGGGTCCGGCAGATCGGCCCACCATATCTCTCCGCGAGTCACGGATTACCAGGATTCTCTTTCAACCGATTTCAATTGGGCTGAAGCGAGCGCTGGATCAATTCTTGCCTGGTTGGTTGAGTAAACTTCATTCAAACGTTGCGTGATCTTGGCGGTTTGGCGCCGGTCAAGGAACTCCTTTATCGCGGTGGCATAAAACTGACTGCGAGACATCTTCAATTTGCGGGCTGCGGCTTCCGCCAGTCGAAAGAGATCTTCGGGTAATGAAATAGCTGTTTTCATCCCATGAGTATAACACGGGTTATACCAGCGGTAGGTAGGCGCGACAGGCCGAAGCGATTGCGAGTCGCGCATTTGCTCTTGCATCCTTCACAGACTCTCTTCCGTCGCGTGGCAACCGATGAACTCGTTATAATTATCCGTCCGCCACTTTTCTCCCAGAGGTTTCCTGTTGCCCGTTGGAACCGCATTCCACGATCGCACCTTTGCCTTGTGCCACAGTCTGAATTACCGCGAGTGGTCGGGCTTTTACACGGTTAGCAGCTACGAGGTCCATCACGAGCACGAGTACAACGCCATCCGTAATGCCGCCGCGCTGATCGATATTACGCCGCTGTACAAGTACATTGTCGAAGGCAAGGACGCCACCAAGCTGGTGAACCGCGTCATCACCCGTGACATCAACAAGGTGAAAACCGGCCAGGTAATTTATTGCTGCTGGTGCGACGAGCAGGGAAAAGTCATTGACGATGGCACGATTACCCGGCTAGCAGAGAATAAGTATCGCTGGACGGCAGCCGATCCCAGCCTGCGCTGGTTCCGTCAGAACGGTCTGAACATGGATGTCCAGATTGAAGACGTTTCAGAGAAAGTCGCGGCGCTGGCTTTGCAGGGTCCGACTTCAGGCAAGCTGCTCAAGAGCATCGCCGACGCCGACATTGCCAACCTGAAATATTTTCGTATGACCAGCGGTAAGATCGCAGGCGTGCCGGTGGATATTTCGCGCACTGGATACACCGGCGATCTGGGCTATGAAATCTGGGTGCCGATGAAAGACAGCCATGATGCCGTCAAAGTATGGGACGCGCTTATGGACGCAGGCCGGCGCTTTGATATTCATCCCGCCGGCATGCTCGCGCTCGATGTCGCACGCATTGAAGCGGGCTTGCTGCTGATTGAAGTGGATTACATCAGCAGCAAGAAAGCGTTGATCCCGGAACAAAAGTATTCGCCGTATGAGCTCGGCTTTGGCAAGATGGTCCACCTGGACAAAGAAAATTTTGTCGGCAAAGCAGCGCTGGCCCAACAACAGAAACACGGCGTTGCGCGACAGTTGGTCGGGCTGGAAATGGATTGGGTGGAGATTGAAGAGCGCTATGAAAAGTTTGGACTCACGCCGGCTGCGCCGGCGCAGGCTTCGCGTGTCCACGTGCCGGTCTATCTGGGCGGCAAGCAGGTAGGCAAAGCGACTTCAACCACGTGGTCTCCGCTGCTCAAAAAAATGATTGCGCTGGCCAGCGTTGACACTGCGCATTCGCAACCGGGAACCAAGTTGCAAATGGAAATCACCATTGAAGCCGTCCGCCAAAAAGTTACGGCCAAGGTGGCAAAGCTGCCATTTTACAACCCGGAGCGCAAGACCAAGACACCGGTGTAGTTCGCACGACTCATCAAATCAATAACGTCATCCGAGCCTCGTCAATGAGGGCGCGCTTTCTTCACCCGAACAAAGGCGAGGGACTTTTGTTTTCTTGAACTATCAGGAAGCAAAAGGTCCCTCCGGCCTACTTGCTCGCTGAAGACTGCGCTCGCTCGTTTTACGGCCCTCGGGATGATGAGCTTTCACAACTATTGAACTTCTACCACTTCTTGAAGACGAAGAACGCGGCCACAACCATAAAGAAAAATCCCACCGCGTAGTTCCACTTGATGTCCTGCTTCAGGTACCAGACGGAAAATCCAGAAAATACCACCAGCGTAATGATCTCCTGGATGACTTTGAGCTGAGCCGCGCTAAATGAGTGGCTACCAATTCGATTGGCCGGGACCTGGAAACAGTATTCGAAGAAAGCGATCCCCCAGGCCACCAGTGTCACCTTCCATAGCGGCACGTTCTGATATTTCAGGTGGCCGTACCACGCAAAGGTCATAAAAATGTTGGAGAAAATCAGTAGAACAATTGTGATCATTGGGTAATGTCCAGTTCCGGTCATAAGCAGCCGGTTTCAGTATTGGTAAATTTCCAAACAGAAATCGATATTCTAGCAGCCAAAAAATAAATCGCCCCGGCAAGCAGCCGGAGCGATTATCTGCAAAACGCTGATTACTGTACCGTGATCTTGCGTGTAGCGAAGAAGTTCTTGCCTGAGCTGTCCCAGGCCTTTACCACCAGGGTATGAGCGCCATTGGCCATGGGCACGTCGGTGGAAATGGTTGCCGTGTTGGGTGTGTTGAAGATCAGTTTATTGTCCAGATAGATCTGCATCGAGGTTATTTTTACCGTGGACTTCGCGGCAGCCACAACCTTCACTGGCGAGTTGACCGTCGCATTCGCTGCCGGTGAACAGACATTTACGGTAAAGTTGACGGAATCCGTGCAAGGCGGAGGAGTTGTGCCTGCGCCGCTGAAAGCAGTCACCCTGAAATCGTTTTGGAAGGGGGTGCCATTGCTCCATGATTTAACTTCCAGCCGGTGGTTACCGGGAGTAAGAGCCACGGACGTGTTCACGCTCCCGCCTGACACCTGATAAATCAACTTGAAGTCGAGATAGATTTGGCTGACAGTCACTGTCGTTGACGAAGTGGCGTGAGAAACAATATGCAGCGGCGAAGTTCTCACAGCGCTATCTGAGGGCTGGCAGACCGTAACTGTGCGGTTGGTCGTCTGGATCCTGCATGCGGCTGTGGGTGTGGTATTCAGGGAAACAAAGACTGAGCTGCCGTCCGTGAATGCAAAATCAATCTTGCCGTCATGATTAAAGTCTCCGGTAATCATGGAACTGCCGCCATTGGGCGCGGGGATTGGAATAGAAGTTGTGGGCTGCGTGAATGTGCCGTCGGCATTTTGCCGTGCGATAAACAGGGATGCTTGCGGCTCGCTTGAAAGCATAAGAACATCCTTCAGACCGTCTCCCTCCACGTCAAACGACGCGCCGTCGGCCCCACCAAAATCATTCTCAACATTGGTTCCTCCGGCAAACGTGCCATTTCCCATATTAATTAGCGCAAGGGTGCCATCGCACGGAGTATGGCAGCCTTCATAGGCAATCACGGCGTCGGAGAGACCATCCTGGTTGATGTCTACCGCAGCAATGTTTCTGGGTACAGAAATCTCGGTTACGAGATGGTCAGTGAAAGTGCCGTCGCCATTGCCGATTAACACTCCCCAGGCGCCCACCTCGACATCACCGCCGCCGCAGCACTGGATATAGTACAGATCGTCCTTACCATCGCGATTAAAATCAGCCCACACGACTTTGGTTACTTGATAGGTGTGCTCGAACGCCGCGGGCTGCGCACCAAAGCCAGTTGTCGTTTTCTGGGCGAGAACGCCGCCCCTGCCATCTCCCAGACTTACAAAAACTGCATTCGCAGGAGAAAAGCTGGAAGTAGTGATATCTGGGTTGCCGTCATGATTGAAGTCACCCACAGTAATGGAGTTCGGGAAAGGGCCGCCGCTGATATCGTGGTGTGGCTGGAAGGTTCCATCCCCGTTTCCCAGCAGGATGGAAATGCTATGCGCGGCATCAGCCTGGTTGTTAGCCACAACCAGGTCCATCTTGCCGTCTTTGTTCAGATCAACCGCAGCCAGGCTCACCGGGGCCGCGCCGGTTGCATACTCAGTATGGGCGCGAAAAGTCCCGTCGCCATTATTGATAAAGACGGAAACTGTGTTTGACGAGTTATTGACGGTGGCCAGGTCCGGAATGTGGTCGCCATTAAAGTCCGCCTGGATTAGCTGTGTGCTGCCGGAGCCTGCCGGGTAACTTTGGGTGGAAAAGCTTTGGCTGAAGGATGAAAGAGGGAGGAGCAGAAGAGCGGCTACGACGACAAGGCGATTCATATGGGTTTTCCAATACGAAACAGGATGGGGGAACGCTGATGGATGAGATGTACTACTTAGTAAACAGGGTTGCTGCACGTATAAACAAAGTCGCTGCTCTTAAAAAATGTTTTTTTGTCTCTGATTTGTCACAGGGGAAGTGTCACTCACCCCATGCCGAGGTCGGAAGACGATTCCAGCGGGGTGCCGCAGACTCGGCAGATCACAGCGGAACAGTCTCCACAGGTGAGCGGGTCAGTGACTTCGCGGGCACAGTTCGGGCAATAAAGCGCTTCATTGGATTGTTGTGCGGGATTTGCCGACTCTGCCATGGTCGCGACTGGTTGAGTGAGTGAAACATTCCAATGTAGCATAGAGCCATGAACAGTAAAGTCGACGCTCTCCCTTCTTCCGCCGATCAGAAACTGCAGCAGGAATTCAACGAGTGGGCCGCCGCCGGGCGCGGCGATGAGATGGAAGGCCATCACTCAGACATCACAGAACAAACGCTGGCTCTCATGGAAATTGAACCTGCAGATCGCATCCTCGATCTGGGTTGCGGAACCGGCTGGGCTTCGCGGCGCATGGCGCGCCTGGCGCCGAATGGCGAAGTCGTCGGGCTGGACGTGGCCAACGAGATGTTGCGTCGAGCCGAAGAGGCATCTTCGGCGTTCAAGAACGTGCGCTATGTGTGGGGATCGGCAGAGAACATTCCGGAGGCTGACAACGCTTTCAATAAGGTGCTCTCCGTGGAGTCGTTTTACTATTATGCCGATCAAGGCAAGGCGCTGGACGAATTGCGTCGGGTGATGGCGCCCGGGGCAAAGCTGTTCATCCTGATCAATCTTTACAAAGACAACCATTATTCATTGCGCTGGGTCACCGAACTTAAAGTGCCGGTGCAGGCGCTGTCAGAGGCGGAATATAAAGCGTTGCTGGAAAAACATGGTTTCAAAAACGTTGAGGCCAGGCGCATCCCTGATCGCAGCCCTACGCCAGAGATATATTCCGGAAAGTGGTTTAAGGATGCCGAGGAGTTACGGGACTTCAAGAGAATTGGAGCGCTATTGCTGATCGCAGAAAAGCCGCATTGAAAAATAATTGCGACTCGCGGGTGTGGTACGCTCAAACTCTGCGTGATTTGTTGAGTGAAACCACCTTTGGATAGCCCCGCACAAGCGAAACCAGCTTCCGCCGCTGCGGTAGCAACCTTGACTGGTGCAAATGCTGTCCGCCGCACTCTGGCGGCGTTCCGATACCGTGATTTCCGGATTCTCTGGCTCGGTTCGTGTACCTCCAGCATCGGCACGTGGATGCAGAACGTCGCCGAGAACTGGCTCGTCCTTTCCTTGAGCGGCTCGGCGTTTTACCTGGGGCTTGATGCCTTTCTACAGCAGTTGCCCATTATGCTCTTCTCCCTCATCGGGGGAGTGCTGGCAGACCGGTTTGACCGTCGCAAGACGCTGCTGGTGTCGCAATACATTCAAATGTCGACGGCATTCACACTGGCTGCTCTGGTCTTCTTAGGGTTGAAGCACGTCTGGCCGATTATGGTGTTGTCATTTATTACCGGCTCCGCACAGGCCTTTGGCGGACCAGCATCTCAGGCGCTGGTTCCCACCTTGGTGGAGAAGAATGATCTTCCTAACGCGATCGCGCTCAATTCTATCCAATTCAACCTGGCCCGCGTTGTGGGACCGTTGCTCGCCGGAGGCGCGCTGGCACTCTTTGGGATGGCCTCCTGTTTCTCGCTTAACGGACTGTCCTTTGTGGTCGTGATCATCGCATTGATGATGCTCCACGTAAAACATACGCCGCCCGCGGCGCCGCGACGGATTTACGAGGAGTTGCGCGGCGGCCTGTCTTACGTCCGTCACCAGGGCAGCTTGCTGGCCCTTACCGTCCTGGCTTTCACCACAACGTTTCTTGCATTCGCAGTACTCACGTTTCTGCCGCTGTTCGCAAAACAGGTGTTTCATCAGGGGGTTGGCGAATACACGCGGCTGATGGCGTTCTCAGGTTCGGGCTCGGTCGTGGGGGCGATTGTTGTCGCCTGGATGGGAAAGTACAAGCGGATGGGGCGCACAGCCCTGATCGTTCAGGCGCTCTGTGGTTTATTGATCGCCATGTTCGCGCTCTCCCGCGTCCTGTGGCTGAGCGATGTTCTTCTCTTTTTTACCGGCGCGGCGCTGCTTATCGTTTTTGCCACTGTTACGTCACTGGTGCAGTTGGTTGTGCCCAATGAACTGCGTGGGCGGGTGATGAGCATTTATATGGTGGCGTTCCGTGGCGGCATGCCTCTGGGCAGTCTGGTGAGCGGATATTTCGCCAGCAAATTCAGCGCTCCGGCCGTACTTATCTGCAACGGTATCCTGCTGGTCGCGGTGGCAACATATTTTTTGGTCCGCAGTCATGGCGTGCGGGAGTTATAACGCTGTTACGACCTTTCTGTTTTACAACCCAAATTCACCTAAACTGAAATAAATGGCCACAAGCGCAATCGGTATTGATTTTGGGACTACGAATAGCTCAATCGCCCATGCTTCCAGCTCAGGCGATGTCGAGCTTGCGCACTTCCCGCAAATGGGCGGCCTGACCGATGCCTATCGCTCACTCCTGTACCTTGAGCAGGAACGAGAGAAGGGAGTTAAGGTCACCAAATCCTGGACCGGGCCTGAGGGCATTGAGCGATATCTGGCGGCAGAAACCAAGGGCCGGCTGATTCAGTCGCTGAAGTCTTTCCTCAGCAGCCGTACGCTTCAGGGTACTGAAGTCTTTGGGCGTCGCGTTACGCTTGAGGACCTTATCGCCCGCATTTTGCGCGATCTCCGCGAAAAAGCCGAACTCCAGTTTGGAACCAGGATTCGATCTGCCGTGGTTGGCCGGCCGGTACATTTTGTTGGGGCGGAAAAAGAAGCTGATGACCATTATGCCGAGGGTCGTCTTAAGTCAGCGTTTCAGCTTGCGGGATACGAATCAGTAGAGTTCGAACTGGAGCCAGTTGCCGCCGCTCACTATTATGAATCCACGCTCGACCATGATGAGCTGATTCTCATTGGCGACTTCGGAGGCGGCACAAGCGATTTTTCTCTGGTCCGCGTTGGTCCCTCCATTCGCAAGAGAGGCAGAAGCCCGGCCGATCTGCTGGGTAATGCAGGTCTAGGATTGGCCGGTGACGCATTTGACGCAAAGATCATTAAACATCTGGTGTCGCCCGCTCTTGGCGCCGGAAGCAGCATACGATCCATGCACAAGATTTTGCCGGTTGCAGGCTGGGTGTATGCAAAGCTGGAACGCTGGCATCATTTGTCGCTGCTAAGGACCAAGGATGTTATGGACATGCTGAAAAGCACTCATGCGCAGGCGCTTGAGCCAGAAAAGATTGCCGCATTGATGCACTTGATACGAGAAGACCTTGGGTACCAGTTGCATCGGTCTGTGCAAAAGACCAAGTCTGATTTGTCCGCGAACGACGTGTCCACATTTCGCTTTTCAGATGGATTCATTGACCTTGACGCAACCGTAAAGCGGGCTTCCTTCGAAAAATGGATTTCCGAAGAGCTTGAGTTGATTGCCGGCTGCGTGGATTCTCTGCTTGATTCATCGGCGGTGAAACCTAAAGACATCGATATGGTCTTTCTTACAGGAGGCTCATCGTTTGTTCCGGCCGTCAGGAGAATCTTTGAAATACGTTTCGGCGCAGAGCGCATTCGAGCGGGGAATGAGTTCACTTCAGTCGCTCGGGGTCTGGCGCTGAAGGCACTGGACGGCAGGTGAATTGTGGTGCGCCCGGAGAGATTCGAACTCCCGGCCTGTTGCTTCGGAGGCAACCGCTCTATCCAGCTGAGCTACGGGCGCGCCGTTTGGTGAGACCACAAATAGGGTATCATTTCCGCTCATCCCAGAGAAACCTGCGTGTGACTCGCCCCGCTCCCGCAAGCTGCGGATAATTTCACGATTTCCTCTTTAGCCCTTGCCACTTTGATGACGGACTTCTACTATCGTCTGTTTGCTTATGAGCCAGTCTTTGTTGCCCACTCAAACCATGCTGCCGATTCAAACCATTGCTGACAAGCTGAAACTGCCTGAAGAATATTTTGAACCCATTGGACGTTATGGCGCCAAGCTGAAGCTGGATATCCTTTCTGATCCGGCGTTCCCACGCCGAGGCAAGCTGATCCTGGTAACGGCCACCACGCCCACGGCCTCGGGAGAAGGGAAGACTGTCACGTCCATCGGGCTCACGCAGGGGCTGGAGCGCATTGGCAGGCGATCGATCATCACTTCGCGCGAGCCTTCGCTGGGTCCGGTGTTTGGCATGAAAGGCGGGGCCGCTGGCGGAGGAAAATCACAGATTGAGCCCAGCCAGAAAATCAATCTTCATTTTCACGGCGATTTTCATGCTATTACCACAGCGCACAATTTGTTGGCTGCATTGATTGATGCGCATGTGTTTCACGGCAACGAGCTTGACCTGGATATCTCCCAGATCACGTGGCCGCGCACCATGGACATGAATGACCGCGCGTTGCGCCGCATAACCATCGATATCGGAGAGAAAAAGGGAGCGCTTACGCGCAACAGCGGGTTTGTAATCACCGCTGCTTCTGAAATTATGGCCATCATGGCGCTGGCCAGCGGTTTTGAAGATTTACGCCGACGGTTGAATGCGATTGTGGTGGGGGTAACTCGCGCAGGCAAGCCGGTGCGTGCCGCCGACCTGGGTGCTACGGGCGCGATGATGGCGTTGCTGACTGAAGCGATCCTGCCCAATCTGGCGCAGACGACGGAAGGCACTCCAGCCATGGTGCACACGGGGCCGTTCGGGAACATCGCGCATGGAACCAGCAGCGTGATCTCACACAACATGGGGATCCGGCTGGCGGACTACGTGGTGAATGAAGCAGGTTTCGCGGCCGATCTGGGCGCGGAAAAATATTTTGATATCGTGATGCGTTCATCTGGGATTGCCCCGGCATGCGCCGTGCTGGTGACGACCGTGCAAAGCCTCCGCACCCAAGGTGAAGGTGATCTGGATCGAGGCGCGCCGAACCTGGTCCGCCACGTCCAAAACCTTAAGCAATTTGGCGTGCCCACCGTTGTGGCTATCAACCGTTTTCCCACGGATACTGAGGCCGATCTCAATCGGCTGGCCGAATATTGCGCGCAGCAGGGAGCTGTCAGCGCTTTGAGTGAGGCATTTACCAAAGGCGGAGACGGCGCCGCTGCCCTGGCGGAAAAAGTAGTGGAAACCATTGAAAAGAATCCCAAGCCTAACGTGCAGCCCATTTATGCGCTGGAGGACTCGCTGGAGAGCAAAATTGAGAGCGTGGCCACAAAAATCTACGGCGCTGCGGGCGTTACCTTTAATGACAAGGCGCGGGCCAAGCTGCAGCAGTTCAACGATTGGTGTTTTGCCAGGCTGCCAGTGTGCATCGCCAAGACCCAGTATTCATTCTCTGACAATCCCAAGCTGCTCGGCGCGCCCACCGGCTGGACGCTCAATATCACTGACGCATCTCTCTCTGCCGGGGCCGGTTTTGTTGTCGCGATTGCCGGCAACATGATGCTTATGCCGGGCCTGCCCAAAGTTTCCCGCGCTGCCAGCATTGATGTGAACGCAAAAGGCGAGATCGTTGGAATCTAGGCCAATCTGACAAGAATGAACCTTGGATTGACCATTGCCTGGGCGTGCAGAAACTGGTCCAGGCTCTTGGCTTGAAACTGGTGTGGCGGCGCGACCTAAGCGCGATGGCCGCCTCTCAGAATGCGTGCCGGAAGCATAATGACGGCCCGCACAAGATCCAGCGCTCCGCCAACCGCGATTCCCACGATGCGGAAGGGAAGCAGGAGAAGCCAGATCAGGGGATAGAGAACCAGGGCCAGGAGAGCTATCGGCCAGCAAAGCACCAGCAGAATGCACCACAAGATGAATGTCACGCTTCCTCCTGCTGATTATTACGTTTACGCACCCCGCAATGTTCCCTGACCGGGGCGCTAATTTGCCGAGGAATATTTTGCCCGGAGCGCTGTTCAAAGCGTGAACTAGAAGGACGTTTCTGACGTGGAGATGATCCGGAAAGGCCTGGAACTAAAGGCCAGATCAATGGCCTCGCAACTATAGGTTAGCTTGAAGGGGATCGGGTGTTGTGGATCGCTCGTGGTATTTTGCAGATTGATTGCCGCTCCCGGCTGGACCAAAAGCGCGCCGTTGATAAAGCCTGTCGCGCCGGAGCTGACAGTGATATGGCCAGTAGTTGAATTCACCACAACAATGCCGGTCCAGTTCAGCGTGCCGCTGACATCAAGGCCGGTGTTGACCATCAAAACGCCGAATCCGCTTAGAGACTGGCCACTGCCAATGTTGAGGCCTGGATCATTGACTACGACAATGGCTGGGCTGGTGCTGGTGCCATAGTTGCCGGCCAGAATCGCTGAAGCCGAAGAAACCGCGTAATAATTTGGCTGCGTTTTGCTGTTGCTGACCAGATTATTGACCGCCCCGATCGAGTTACCCACGAGGCTTGCCGAAGCAGGCTGGTAAACACTGGCGTCAGCCTGATTGCCAAGCGCGCCAGTGAATGGCGCAGTACCGTCGGCAGGAGGGGTAACTTGAGGAATGTGCAATCCATAGACAGGGGACGTTCCCAGCAGTTCCGGCGCAGATAGATCCAGGTTGGTATAGCAGGAAGGCGAGGAGGGGTCGCAGTCATTGCTATTGCCCACGCCCAATGGATCACGGTGATGGTCATGACCGCCATGATCATCATCATCATCACCGCGGCCCCTCCCCCCGGAGGTTCCGGAAGTGGTGGTGAAGCGCGGGCTTGGATCGGTTCCTCGCACCCACCATAGGCCGGCGGTGCAGATGTTCCCTGCTGATGTTCCATCGGGTTTGCAGGAATTATTTGCGGACTGGTGACAATGTTCTTGCGCACCGCATTTAAAGCGGCTTCAATCTGGGTGGTGCCAGTTGCGCCATCCGCACCCAGCGGCGCTACCGATGAACAGGCGGCGTTTTGCGGAGTGGGTGTGCCATTGGGGCTAACGAGCGTGCCATCGAGCTTGTGTGCGCGTCCATCAATGGCAGATGCAGGAATGCTGGCACCGCCGAGAACGGGCATAGTGCTCAGCGTCACGGATGACGTTGTGATCTGGGTTCCCATGGTGATCACGCCCGGTGGCCGGATGGAAGGCGCAACAACTTCAAGTCGCAGGAATTTACGTGAGCCGTTAGGGCCGCCAGTCTGTGACGTGGCTGCGAGCGACGACAACATATATACCGTCTGCATGCCATTGGCGTCGCAAGAAGGATTGGTAGTGCCAGGAGTGAGTTGCTCCGTCTCGCCATCCCAGCAGACTCTCGAATCCAAAGTAGCGGCAGCGCCGACCTGGTCGACAAAATAGGGCGCCGCCATGCGGTTGGTTTTGATGTTAATCCGCACCCACTTGTAGCCTAACGGAACGGCTCCAGGAGCGGCGCTTGCGGCCGCCGACTTCAAAGCCATCCAGTTCGGCGTGGCGGGTAACACCGTACATTTAGAGTCTCTGGCTGATACCCCTGAGCTGTAGTCGTGGCAAAGCTGGTCATCATAATACGGGCTCGCCGGATCTGTAGGATCAACCGTTTCACCATTCGCCGGGTTCAGTACGTATAGTACGCCGCCCGCGTTGCCGGCAATGTCCTGGGGAAGAAAGTCAGCCAGGCCGTTCGTAAAAGTAGGGGAATTAGAAGGAAAATTGATGCGATCACGCACTTCTTCCAGGCCGGAGCGCGCCGCGTAATAGGAGCGTAAGCTGCCGCTATAGTTAGCGTCAATGCGCGTTTCCGTGGTGGAGGCCAGGATCATGCACAGACCGATGCCGGAGAGCAGCAAGAGCGCGAACAAAGCGAGCAAGAGCGCCATCCCTTGCTCATTTCGTCTTGTCTTCGTCCTAGCCATGATCTTTGCCATTTAGTAATTCAACCTCGCACTTGCCGACATGGACGTGCGTGTGAAGCCACCGCTTTGAAGATCGTGCTGATTGGTGAGCAGGCTGAGATTAATTTTTACCGTCTTGATAGAGCTAATCAACGTTTGTCCTGAAGGAGTTGTTGAGCCTGCTGGAGTGGAGATATCCACGCCATTTCCGATTGGAACCGGATTTCCGTTCTGATCGAAGTACGTGAACAAGTCTTCACCGGATTGGCCCGGTCCCGTGCCCGAGAGCACGTGCTGAGTCTCGGTGTAAAAGGGGCTCACCGGCTGGTTTAAAGAGTCCGCGGCCTGGTTTGAAGAGTCCGCGGCTATTTTGGGCTGTGCGCTGCGCCGGATACAAGGGCAATTAGGATCATTGGGATCATTGGCGACGTATGAAATATCCACGCTGTAAACGTTGCCATCATTGTTGACGTCGCCTTCCAGCAAAATTTCAGTCGGAGACACCCGTACCAACCCATATGCCACGATGGTCCAAGGCACCGATTGGCCCGCAGAATACATGTGGAAACTCGGGTAACCTGCCGCATGCAAGTCACGCACTGTCTGGTCCAGAAAATCCCGCGATTGCTGATTCAAGTCCACGTTCACCGCTTCCGAGGCTGCTCTTTTCTGCATGGTGTTAATCTGCTCGAACACAGCGCCAGTCACCGTGGCCAGAACCAGCAGGCTCACCAGCATTTCCACCAGGGTGAAACCGGCTTCTGCACGGCTCGTCACGGTTACGCCGCCAACTCGATGGGAGACATGCTTCATCTCAGAAGTTCCCCCTTAATTGGTGAAGCGTAAAAGGCAGCGTAAGCTGCGCCGCTCCCGCCGTGAGAAGCGGTTTGGCGCTTACCGTCACCAACTGAGTCGATAGCGTTGGTCCGGCATCAACTCTCCAGCGAACGTCATATCCAACGCTCGTGCCGGTCGAGCACATGACATAGCGCATGGCATAGTTGTCCATAGGAGGCTGGGAAAAATCGACGGAACCCGCGAAGGCTCCGCTGTCGATCAATGGCGAGCCACCCTGGGCAGTCTCAATAGTGAAAGTGTTCCCGGCGCAATCCGTCAGCTTAGTCTGGGCGGCGGCGCCCACAGCCTGCTGTGGAATGGCCACGATCTTTTCCATGGTGCTTTCAGCCATGATCACGGCAGTGGAATGCAACTTGGACCGGCCATTATTCGCGGTGGCTACAGCTATCACTATAATGCCGCCCAATAGCCCCACGGCCAGCACGGACATGGAGATCATCAATTCAATAAGGCTGAATCCGCGCGACATATCTGCTGTCTCAGGCTCCCGAATTTGTCGACTTGCATTCATATAGTGTCTTAGAGCCACTGACCGTTTCCATTGCTCGACGGAATAAATATCCAGGTCTTGACTCTCCCCGTCGGTGTGACCGTGACGGCCCCATACATTACGTCCCCGTTCGAACGCTGCAACTGCAAATGCTGGACCCAACCCGCCGCCGTGCAGGTACCAGCCGGGTTTTGCTGGCATGGTAAGCCAAGGGCGTTCCAGGTCAGGCCGTTCCCCGGCGCGGTCGAGTATTCTGTGTCTGTGGGTATATAGCTCAGTTGAGCCAGACCCAGCGGAACTGGTACGCCCAGGTTGCTTACGGCCACCTGTTGAGGAAATGTTGTTACGGGATCTCCGGCGCCGCACACTCCGTCTCCGTCCAGATCAATGCAAATCTGGGCGGGCGTAATTCCAAGAGGCGAAACCAGAACCGTATAAGAAGTGTTTTTCTGCGTAGCCCGGATGCGCGCATGCTGGTAGGCGGCCGCCAGCGTTTGCGTGGCTCCCTTAAGTCGAGAAGTATCGATGGCTCTGGTGAGGTTTGGAATGGATAACCCAGTTACTATCAGAATGATTGTGACCACTACAACCAGCTCAGCCAGGGTGAAGCCTGATTGTAAGGCGAGAACCTCTCTCGATTTGGCCATCGACTTCACTATCCGTGTACCTTCCCCCACAGCGTTTACGCAAAAACTTCTCTGGGATGCCCTGCCATTTCTGGCCATTCACTGACAAGCGATATTCTGCAAATCCTGGCGTGGCGCGCCCAAAATTTGCGGGTGACTAGATGACTTGTGTGAGTGAACTTTTGTACCGCAACATAGTACCCTAGTCCTGTATCCTGCCCGGACGAATCAGCCGTAAACGCATGAATACAAACCGATTATTTTTATTTTGATCGATTGCAAAAAGCTGCATCAATTTGCGTATTTGGACAGCGGCCGAACGCCGCATGGGTGCTGTGTCCTAATGGTCAATGTCCTTTAGGTCAATGCCCATGTCGAAATATCAAAGCGAAAAATAGGCGATTTCTCATCATGAAGAGATTTTATTAGAAGTTCGCTTTTCCTTTAGAGAGCTCATATTGAGACCTCGGCGTTCCATTTTGGAACTCAATTTCTTGAAATCATTTTATAAGCGCGAGCTTGTCCACCAGACAGAACTTTCACGCAGTGTGCATGGATGAACTAGTCACTATGCAGCCAACAAGGCTTCGCAATAAGCTGGTTACAAGAAGCTTATGGTGGAGGAAAAGCCTTGCTATAATCGGCTCGATCTAATCCTCAAAAATCTTATGGAGTTCCTTATGTTTTCCCGCACTCTTCATGCGTTAAGTGTTGTTGTTTTTCTTTCAAGTCTGGGTCTGGGGCAAGAATCTGCGTGCAAATCAGCAGATGTTGCCGTTGGCGTGATTGACGTGAACGGCTATATTTTCCGCGGACTGGCGGCGGAAGACTTCGTTGGACGTATGCAAAAAAAGCCAGTGGCTGTCAAAGCTGTTGCCTATGACGACGGACCACGCCGAGTTTTAATTGTGGTCGATGTAAACAAGAAACTCTCGGCTGATTCGCGCAAAGCCGAAGATGAAATGATTAAGACACTGCTGGCGAGTGGCCGCCCAGGGGATACCTTCGCCCTCATGCCCGCGCGCGGACCAGGCCAGGATGTGAAGTTTACTGAAGACCACGCTGCCATCAGCGAGGCCTTAGGTTTCCCTGGAGAAGGAAAGCGCGGGAAGGAACCGGGAGTGCTCGATACCGTGATGGTCGGAATTGAATGGTTCGGACCGCCCCAGCCGGGCGATGCTATCGTGGTGATCGCCGCTGATATGGAAGGGAACCATAAGGCAAATGCCAGGATGGTGGCGAAGGCCCTGCAAGATAACCACATTCGGATGTTCGGCCTGGCGCTGGGACCGGTGCAAACAAAAAACAGCGTTGCCCGTGGGTTTTCAACCTCAACCACCTCACAGGGACTGGCGCAAACCGAGCCCCTGGTGGGAGATGTTGCTGTTTACGAAACGGGCGACGAACACTTCTTCCCTTTAACTGCGAACAGCGGTGGTTTGGTGCTGAGCGCCATGAATGCCGATCCGCAGCACACCTACAGCATGTCTGACCCACGTCTGGTACAGTCGGTGCGGCAAAAAGCTCGCTCTATTTCCAATATGATTTCTGCGTATTACAAGATGCAGGTTGAGCCCCCTCGAAGTGGCCGCCCCGAGGACTGGAGCCTGACGATCAACCAGGAAATCCAAAAACATTCGCGGCCGATGTTTGTACTTTATCCCCACGAACTGGGACCCTGTTGAAGGCTGTCTGAGCGTTTGGGATTGCCACAAGTTTGCTTCGGTCACGAATTCCGCCCCGGCAGGGTTCACTCCTGCCGGGGCTTTTCTGCGCACGGCGGAACCCAGATCTCATGCGAAAGTTGCGGCAATGTCACATCTAAACGAACAATTTTATGAAGAATCATGATTGCAACTAATCTTCCGCCGCGTGTTCATACCCGCAGAGCAACTTACCTTGGAGGGTTTGAAAGGAGCAGTTTTTATGATTCGACGAAATCTAACGCCGCATCTTCTGGCTTTGGCTGTTCTGGGTTTGGGTACAAGCCTGTGGGCGCAAAGCGGGACATCCGACGTACAGGGAGATCGTAAAGATATACAGAACGATCGCCGTGACCTCAACAAAGACCGCAAAGACATTCGGTCCGACCAGCGCGACCTGAACAAGGACCGCGTTGATCGGAATAAAGATGTCCGAGACATCAATAAGGACCAGCGAGACCTGAACAAAGATCGCCGTGAACGCAACCAGGACCTGAAAAACGGCAACACGGCAGGCGCGGCCAAAGAACAGAAGGACATCAATCACGATAAGCGCGATCTCACTCATGACCGGCGCGACCTGAGGGCCGACAATCGCGATATCAACAAGGACAAGAAAGACCTGCATGCGGACCGCAAAGACGCCCGCAATGACAAGAAGGACATCCGCCATGACCGGCGCGATATCCATCGCGACAAAAAAGGCAAATAAAAGTATCTCGGACAGGGAAAAGCCCCGGAGACGTTCCGAGGCTTTTTTTATTTCAACTGGAGCCGATATTTGGAAACTGGCGGTCTATTCAACCACTGGTTTCTCAAGGCACGTGAATCGTCAGAGGTGTTTTGAAGACTACTCCGGTAGAATCCCAGGCCTGCACCACCACGGAGTGGGTTCCGGTAGCGAGCCCCACGGAAGTATCCAACGAACTGGCATTGACAGTGAATTTAGAAACGCTATCAACATAAATTCGCATTGCTGTGATGGGATGCGTGGACTTGGCCGCGGCAACGAAATGAACAGGTGAAGCCGCCGTACTTCCAGCCGCAGGCGAGCAGACCGTTACACCGGTTGCAGTTGCCGCGCATCCTGTCGGAGGAGGCGGAGGCGCGGTGCCGAAAAGGTCGCTCATATCGGCAGAGCTGCCGCCATTGCCGGGATAAGTGTGTACGCCCAGAGCGTCAAGCGTGGTGCGCAGTACATTCTGGTGCTGGTAGAAAGCCGTGGACTTGAAGCCTTTCTTCACCCCGGGTCCAACCGCCAGGGCGAACACGTGCCCGCCGCCATGCGCCGTGTCGGTGTTGAAGCCTTCATCAAAAACGACGATCAGGATGCCGTCCTGTTGAAAGCCTGGATTATTGAGCAGTGGCGCTATGTTGCTTTTAAGCCACGCGTCCGCGGTAGCCAGCTTCTGAGCATTGGTGCAACCTGTAGGCGCCGTTGGACAGTCATGCGCATTGTGATTCTGGTTCGGCACCACGAATGAATAATTGGGCAGCTGATTGTTGGTCAGGTCGGCGCCGAATTGCGTGAAGGGAACCAGGTTCAGCCGCTGTACGCTGCTGTTCGCCACATCAGAGAAATAAGACAGCGGATTATGGTGCCTGACGTAAGGATAGCGATCGCCGCCAATGTAACCCACCGAAGGGATGCTTTCTGCGTAGCTCTTCCACGTTTTTCCCGCGGTGAGCAAATGCCGCACGATGTTGTCGACATTGACCGTGGTGTTCAACGAATCATTGTTTGTCACGAGCTGTCCTGCGGTCAGCATGAAGTAATTGCCGATGGAAGGATGCACGTTCGCGTAATACTGCGTGGCCAGCGCGTTCTGTGACGCCAGGCTGTTGAGGTATGGCATTGACGCGCTGCCGGCGACAGCCGAATAACTCTCGTTCTCCTCCAGCACGACAACAACGTGGTTCGATTGTGGAATTTGCGCGGTCAGCAGCGCGGGCACGAAAAACGCAGTGAGCAACAGAACTAGTTTCTTCAACAGGGACTCCCGAGGATTTGATTTTGTACAAATCGACGAAAGTGGCGGGTATTGCCTGGCCGCCGAAGCGGCGAGCACTGCTCTTCTATAAGTAGAGGCTGTGAATTGAGCAGGGGATGGCGCACAGCGCGAGAAAAAAGGTCCAAGCCCGGGCATCTTAAAATCTTCTGGATCAAATGCATTTTTGTAGCGCGCCGGAACTACTTACTACGCTTAGTTCTTAAAAGAAAATAAAAGCGGACGCTGAAAAAGCTCCGCCAGTTCCGCGGCGCGGGCCTCAATTTGCTTGCGCACCCGGCGATCGATGCGAGCGAAAAGCTCAATTTCGATTTCCAGTGCCTTGCGGGACAGCTTATATGCCCAAACGCCGGCAATCTCACCATCGATCAAAACAACGGGTGAGATCCATCCCTGATTGCGGAAGACGCGTTTATAGAACTGCGCTTTCAGGAAATGCTCTTTGAAGCGGTGGGCGAGCAGATAGACGTCAAAATACGGAAGCAAGTGTACTGAGTTCAGCTTTGAAGAAGCGGCCTGCAGGGCTTTCATATCGTCCCGCAAAATCAGAAGGTCATTGTGTTCTGCGATCTCCGCATCCAACAGCGGCCGAAGCGCTTTCACCTCTGGCATGGAGATGAGGGACCAATGCGCAAAATCGTTGAGCGTCGCTGGGCCGTAGGCACGCAGATATTTGCGAAATAATTCTTTCTGCGCCGACAGCTCATCCATTGGCCGTAAAGCTGGCAGCCACTGATCGGTGCGGATGAAAGTAGCCTGATTGCCTTCTCCCGGACCGTAGCAGATATGGCCTTCGGCAATCGGCAGGCGCACCATGCTCCAGGACTCTTCCATCCATCTGTGTATCCGCTTGCTGACTTTGGGCCGCACGGCCGCAGCAATGGCCATGCGCGGCGCGGGGCCAGCATTGAGAAAATCCAGGATCAGCATGGTGAGCCCTTCCGCTTCTTCGCGCGTGATTTTAAATTTCGCCATGCGCGTAAGGACCGTTCCAACCCGTGTCTTCTTCTGCGCGGCAATGTAGAGAGGGAACTCATCTCCTGGAACCAGATGAAGGGTCTGGCGCATGAGCGAAGTCTTTACCAGCAAGCGGCTGTTCAATAAAGCATCATTCACCATCGCTGGCGTAATGGCATGGTTGCGCGCCCAAAGCTGAAGCTGCGCTGCCGACATGATTTGCGCCTGCACGCCGCAAACGTCGCGGCAAATTGTGACCAGGTCTTTCGGAGATTGATCGAGCAGGTGATGGCGGCGTAACCGGAATGCGTGAATCTGCGCGGAAGAGAGGGGAACTTCGTCAGAAATTTTCGTTGTGTTACGAGCTTTTTTCATCGACGGCGAGTCTCGACGGGAGACCAGAGTACCTGAACCATTTTCGTAAACACTACAGCTGGTGTTTTTATTTTTTGAATCCACAAGCCGCGGTTCCACATTTCTTGAAACCGGTTTTCCACACACCACCTTGAAAATAGCCCTTGACAGACAACTGTTTAGGCGTAGGATGTGGTCTAAAGTGGTTGAAAGTGGTAACAGCTAGAGCGGTGCAAGAGGTAAGTGGTCAAAAGTAGCCAAAGGGAAAATGAAGCTGAAAAATCCCCAAATTACCGTGACCGGGCCAGAAATAAAGCTAGAACTTACCGTTTTTGCCTCCTTAGTAGCTGTAGTAGTCAGAAAGAACAATGTTTCGCGGCAACCATCCAACTCGGGTCGACGAGAAGGGACGTTTAAAGGTCCCCGCGGAATTCAAGCGCCTGATCGACGAGAAGTATGGCGCCCAATTTTACATCACCTCGCTCGATGGGAAGGTTGCTCAAGTGTATCCCTTCGAGGAGTGGCAGCGGATCGAGGAGAAGCTGGCCAAGCTCTCCAATTTCAATCCGACGAAGAAAAAGTTTTTGAACCGCACCAACTACTACGGTCAGCTGGTGGAAATCGATGGGCAGGGCCGGGTGCTGATACCGGCGTTGCTGCGCGACACGGCGAAGATCCAAGGCGAAGTGGCTGTTGTCGGCAACCTGACGTATCTCGAAGTGCAGAGCATCGAGGTCTACAAGAAGGACATAGAAGAGAACCCGTTCACGCAAGACGATGAGAAAACTCTCGACGAACTGGGCATCTAGTGGCGGACGAGTTTGGCAGCGAAAAGGCTCCTCAGGGAGCGCATGGCAGTGGAGAAGTTGGCCATGTATCAGTTCTTTTAAAAGAAGCGATCAACTTTTTAGCAATCCGGCGCGGCGGGACTTATATCGACGCGACTCTGGGGTTGGGCGGGCACAGTTTAGAAATCGCAAGTCGCCTCGGCCCACAGGGTCATTTGATTGGCTTCGATAAAGATACCTACGCGATCGAACTGGCGCAGCAGAGGCTTTCTGGGGTCGGAGGTGATAACCGTCCGAAGATTACCCTGCTGCACAGCTCTTACGCCGAGCTCCCCCAGCATGTTCCGTTAGCTTCCGCTGACGGGCTGCTGGCGGATCTGGGCGTGAGTTCGCTGCAGTTCGGAGACGCAGCGCGCGGATTTAGTTTTCAGGCGGATGGGCCGCTCGACATGCGAATGGACCCGCAGGGTGAGCGCACCGCCGATCAAGTGGTAAATCGCATGCGCGAAGAAGATCTCGCAAATGTGATTTACGAATTCGGTGAGGAAAGGAGGTCGCGGAGAATCGCCAGAGCCATTGTCCGGGCGCGGCCGATAAGAAGTACCGCTCATCTGGCACAAGTAATATCGGCTGCGCTCCGGTCAATGAATACCGGGGCTCATCAAAGGATTCATCCAGCGACCACAACTTTCCAGGCAATCCGAATCTTCGTAAACCGCGAACTGGACGACCTGAAGGCGCTCATGCAGGCAGCGCCGGGCGTCCTGAAAAAGGGAGGCAGGCTGGTGGTGATCAGCTTCCACTCCCTGGAAGACCGCATCGTGAAAGACGCTTTGCGGGACGGAGCCAAGGCCGGCATCTTTGAGGTTTTTACAAAGAAGCCGCTCACGGCGACGGAAGAAGAGATCGATCGCAATCCAAGGTCACGCAGCGCAAAGATGCGGGCCGCGGAAAGAAAATGATTTTTGCATCGGCTGACCGTGGTAGGCAGGCGAAGCAAACGAGTTTCCGGGGAGGCGCCGCCTTCCTCTTGTACTTGGGCGAATTACCTTCCTGTTAACGGTGCCGCCCCGGAATAAAAGATCCCTCGAGAAAAGCAGAGGACATGACAATGTTTCAAGGAACAACAATTGAAGAGCTGATTAACAGTGTGGTGCGTGCGGAAGACCACGCCCGCAACCAGGAAAAGATGCAGGCTTCGGCGCTGGAGCGCCAATATCCACTGCGCCGTTTTGAATGGCGCCAGGAAATGGTTGAGGTAGCGTAAATGGCCGCGACGGCAATGCAGATTACGGGAATGATCACGCCGGTAGACTCCCGCGCAACGGTGCGCCGGAGCGTTGCCGGGATCACGCCGGAATTTTACTTTCAGAAAACAATCGATAATTCCCGGCTGGTCAAGGTGAGCGATCCGCAGCGCCGGCGCGAGATCAGAATGTTTTCCGCCAGCGTGGCCGCGCTTTTCATGGTCATGATGTTTTATGCGTGGCAGCATTTCAGCTCCATTGAATACGGCTATCGCATTGAAGCGCAGAAGATCGAGCGCGAGCGGCTGGTGGAAGTAAACCGCACGCTCAGGCTTGAATCTGCGTCGTTGCGCGATCCGGGCAGAATCGATGCGCTGGCACGGCAGATGGGACTTGAGTCAACGCAGCCGGGACAGGTGATTCGCCTGAATCCGGAAGACGTGGGCGCTTCCATCATGGCGCAGGCAACGCCAGTGGCGGTCATTGCCGCTCAATAAGTTTTGGTTGGTGGACCTGCTCCGGAAGTTTCCGGTGCTTGATGGCGACTCCGGAAAAACAGCCGGGGCCGCCGTCGAATTTTTCGCCTAATGTTGATGTCGCTTCGCTCCAAACCGCTCGAAGGCCATCTTCGAGCAGATTTTTTTCTGCACCTGAGCTACGCAGCTCGCCGCGCAAATCGGGCTCGCTGTCTAACTTTTTTGTCACTGCGCTCCAAACCGCTTGGGAGCGTTGCACGGGATTATTAATCTGAAATTCTTTTACAGCACGTCATCCCGAACTCCGTTGATGAGGCCGCGTTCTCTCCAGCGGCCGAATAGGAGTGAGGGACCTTGTGTTTGGAAAGGATTTAATTTCCGCAAACGAGACACAAGGTCCCTCGGTCCTACTCGCCCGCTGATGACAGCGCGGGCTCGCTTACGGCCCTCGGGATGACGAGAGCTTATTTAAGTAGATTTGAATTAAGTAAGCCAACGCGGCTAAGTTGGTAATTGTTGAAGAAAATGGCTCAGACCAATCAAATCGCCAATCATACGCCTCTACATCCTGGCCGGCTTCCTTTTATTCTGGTTTTTTGTAATCTGCGGACGCCTGGTGTGGCTGCAGGTTGTCAATTACGGCGATTACACGCAGCGTGCCGCCAAGCAACAGCAGCGGAGCATTGAAGTCTCGCCCGTGCGCGGCAATATCTATGATCGGCGCGGCAATGAACTGGCGATGACGGTCAGCGTGGATTCAGTTTTCGCCGTGCCGTCGGAAGTTCCCGATATCCACTCCGCCGCGCAGGTATTGAGTCGCGTGCTCAAGGCTGATGCGACTGAGATTGAGAGCCGCATGCGTGGGTCGCGCGCCTTCGCCTGGATCGCACGCAAAATTGATAACGCCACAAGCACTCGCGTCCGCGCGCTGAATCTGAAGGGCATTTACTTCCAGAAAGAATCCAAACGGTTTTATCCCAAAGGCGAACTTGCCGCCCAGGTGCTTGGCTACGTGGGTCTGGACGACGAAGGCCTGGGCGGGGTGGAGCGGGAATTTCAATCCAAGCTGACCGGCAAGCCGGGCAAGATGCTCATCACCATGGACAACAAGCGCCGCTGGCTGGGCCGCGTGGAAAAGCAACCTGATCCCGGCGAGAACGTGGTGCTTACCATCGATGAGAAAATCCAGTACATCGTGGAGCGGGAACTGGCGCGGGCTATCGACGAGACGCATGCCGAAGCAGGCACCGTTATCGTGCAAAACCCGCATACCGGGGAAGTGCTGGCGCTGGCGAACTGGCCCACGTTCAACCCCAACATCTTTAATAAGGTAAATCCGCAAGCACTCAAGAACCGTTCGGTGAGTGACATCTATGAGCCGGGATCGACGTTCAAAATCGTGACGCTGGCGGCCGCACTGGAAGAGAAAATCACGAACCCGGATGAAGTGGTCGATTGCCAAATGGGTTCGATCGTGGTGAATGGCCTGCGCATTCACGATCACCATCCTTATGCCGGGCTCACGGTGGCACAGATATTGGAGCACTCAAGCGACGTGGGCGCGATCAAGATCGCGTTGCGCCTGGGTGAAGAGCGGTTTGATCGTTATATTCGTGCATTTGGGTTCGGCACGCAGACCAGGATTGAGTTGCCGGGAGAGACTCGCGGCATGACCAAGCCGGTGAGCCGCTGGTCGAAGGTAAGCATTGGCGCGATCTCCATGGGACAGGAGATTGGAGTCTCGCCGTTGCAGCTGGCGTCCATGGTTTCAACCATCGCGAATGATGGGCTTTATGTGGCCCCGCGGATACTTGCCGGAACAACCGCTCCGCGCAGCACACCGCAGCTGATCGCATTTCATCCGCCGATGGGCAGGCGCGTAATCTCTCCGCTGACGGCGGCACAGATGAAACACATGATGGAAGGCGTGGTGCTTCGTGGTACCGGAAAGAAAGCAATTCTTGACGGCTACAGTTCTGCAGGGAAAACCGGCACGGCCCAGAAGATTGATGCCAGCGGAAAATATTCTCATCGGCAGCACATAGCGTCCTTTGGAGGCTTTGCTCCGGTGAATAATCCTGCGGTGACGGTGCTAATTGTGCTGGATTCGCCTGCTGGCGGATATCCTCACGACGGCGGCGGGGAAGCTGCTGCTCCGGTTTTCGCACGAATTGCGCAGCAGGTGCTGGCATATATGAATGTGCCGCACGATGTGGAATTGCAAGATCCCAAACGCATGTGGCTTCGAGCACATGCTAAAGATGATGAAGTGAACGAGGCGGCGCCGGATTACATCGCCAGCGCGCCGGAGCATGTGGATACACCGGGCGAGCAGGCTGCGTCGCCACAAGGGCTGACCCCGCCGCCTCCGGCGCCTGTGCAGCAGGATCCGTTGCGAGCAGTTGCGTCCACAAGCAAAACGGTGAAGCCGGCGGTTCCGCCTATCGGTTCGATACAACCGGCAGCGACGCTACAAAAGACGGCTTTTGAGACAAACAATCCGCCGCGTGAGACTGTTGTTCTCGACGTTGCCGGCGGAGTTCTTGTGCCGGACTTCCATGGCAAGTCACTGCGCGTAGCGCTGGAAGAAGCAGAGTCAGCAGGACTTGAACTGGAAGTGAATGGAAGCGGAGTGGGGCAGGAACAGTCGCCAGCGGCAGGATCGAGAATCCCTCCGGGCGGACACGTATCAGTACACTTCGGTCGCTAGTTCGCCGCAGATTTTCGCAGATGAATGCTGATCCGTCCAGGGAAGTGTAAAAAAATCTGTCGCTGAAGGTTGATTCTCTTTTTCAACTCTAAACAAATGTTGCGATAGGGATCCCTCGCTTCTGCTCGGGACGGGGCAACAATCAAATGAACATTTCTTCGTCTTCAACCTCGCTGGAGCCTCTTTTGTGCTGCGGGCGGTTGGACTTGAAAAAGCTCAGGCCGGCATTGAGGGCAGTCACAATAGAGCGGACGCGCCGCATGGGCGAGAAGACTTTGCTTTGCAGGAGCTCAGAGGTCGCTTCAACTTTGTGCGCGGCATTGATGACGAACTCATCGAGGCGAGCGGCCTGCATGCGCGCACGTTCCACGATTTCAGTGGCGGCCGTGCCTACCTGGCCCACGTGAGTGCGGACGGAAGCGGAAGTCTCGGCCAGGTTGGTGGTGATTTCAGCAATCTTTGGTTTAGCGTCGCCAAGAATAGCGGCTGCCGTGGTCAGCACCGGAGTAGCCTGTTGTTCCAGCCGTCCGGCAATGCCTTCCATGCGCTCTGAGGTCCGCCGCAGCGCCATGTACAGAGCAAGCAGAATGCCCATTTGCACGACGATGGCCACCGCGGCGACGACCACAAAGATTGTGATGATGTGATTATCCACTTGAGTATGAAGCTCTCTTAGGAGCCTTTTTTGCCTTCCGTGGCTTCACGATAGGCCTGGCGAGTGGCGTCAATGGCGGAGCTGATCTTCTCCTTCTGCTGACCGACCACATCCTTGCCGCGGTCAACCCATTGGCTCACGGTCTCCTTGGCTTCACGGCCGCGGGTCTTTATGTATTCTCCGCCTTCCTGCGCGGTGTTTTTGAGGGCATCGCGGGTTTCGCGCCCGGAGCGGGGAGCGTAGAGCACGCCCATCAGCGCGCCAAAACCAAGTCCGGCCAGGAACCACAGGAAACTGTTGCTGTTATCTCTATCCGACATCAGACGACCTCCACAAGCTAGCGATGTTACCACCGGGCCTTGCGCAAGACAAATTTACCAAAGGTGCGCACGGATCAACGATCACACCATTGCAGGTGAAACCAATTTCCTGGTTTTGAAATCTGGACCAGTTAAAATCCCCCTTTAGTAGTATTCTAAGTAGTATAATAGTGTCATGAAAGAAAAGACGTCTGTTACGCTCTCGCCAGATGTTTTGGCGGGGATCGACCGGCTGGCTGGAACGAAACACTCGCGTTCGGCCGTAATAGAGCGCGTTTTGCGGCGGTACCTTCGAGAAAAAGCGCGCGCCGCAACGCAGGCTCGAGACCTGATTCTGCTTAATGATGCCGCAGACAGCCTGAACCTGGAAGCTGCAGATGTCCTGGACTATCAAGTTGGCGACGAGTGACGCGCTAGATGAAGCGTGGCGAAATCTATCGAGTGCATAAACCGGGCGGCGACGCCAAGCAGCACCGGCTATTTGTTGTCGTAAGCCGGCAGGTGCTGATCGATTCCAAGTTCTCGACAGTAATCTGCGCGCCCGTGTTCTCCAACGGCCAAGCTCTATCCACGCAGGTCGCGCTCGGACCGGACGAGGGAATGAAACATCCAAGCTGGATCATGTGCGACAATTTGGTCAGCCTGCGAAAAACCGAACTTTCTCACTTCGTGGCGCAACTTCCTCCCGTGAAGATTGCGGAACTTGACCGTGCTTTGCGAATGGCGTTATCGCTGTAAACTGCGCGTCGAAAAGCAATTCGCTCTTACGCTCCACAGCCTTACAAGGCCGCTTCGTCCCAGACGCTAATTCTCTTTACCGTCTCTTTACACTGCGCTGCCTGCCATTTTACCCAGCCCCTTGCGGAAACATGTTCAGATGAATCATCACGTTACGGAGGTGAAAGACGGATGGCAGCACCCATACAAGCGGTATTCGCGAATGAATTGGCGCAAGAGCCTTTGCGCAAACCTGACCCAAGCCGTATCCGGACGGTCGTGGTCGACGATTCACCAACCTTCCTGCAGGTGACATGCGAATTGCTGGAACTCGATCCCGCGATTGACCTGGTGGCCCGGGCCGGAAAAGGTGGCGAGGCCATTGAAATCGTCATGAAGTTGAAACCAGACATGGTGCTGATGGACGTGAACATGCCTTATCTGGACGGGCTGACTCTCTCGTGGTTTTTTGCCCACAGATTTCCGTCGGCACGGGTCGTGCTGATGTCAACTGATGAGTCGCCCGAATTAAGGGAGGCTTGCGAAGCGGCGGGGGCATTTGATTTCGTACACAAGGAGAACTTCAGGCAAGAGTTCGGAACGGTAATGCAGCGCTTTTGCGCTGATTCATAAGCAGAACATTTAACAGTAACGGCTTTATTCATAGCTTTACAGAAAGAGCGTCATACGGAGAAACCCAAATGAGAACAACCCTTTTGAAAGTGACCGCCTTCCTTGCCCTGACGAGCATGTTCGCCATGGCGCAACACGGAAATCCGCCTGACCCGGAAAAGATGGCACAGCATCACCTTGATTTCCTCACCAAACAGCTCTCGCTGACGGCGCAACAGCAGCAGCAGGCGACAACCATTTTCAGCGGAGTGGCGAACAACGCTAAAGCCACCCACGACCAGATGCGGACAGCCCATGACAGTCTGAAGGCGGCAATTCAGAAGAACGATACTGCGGGAATCGAGCAGGCAGCCAATACGATTGGCAACTCTTACCACGCAGATGACCTGTGGCACATGCCAAGGCACAAGCTGCGTTCTACCAGACACTTACGCCCGAACAGCAGACCAAGATGAACGAGCTTGAAAGTCAACATCATGGTATGGGCAGGCACGGTATGGGCATGCATGGACATGGCGGTCCCGGCGGCCCGCCGCCAGGCGCTTCTTTGTAGGTAGTCGCGCCACGACTAAGGGCGGGACGGCCTGAAAGTTTCCCTGGTTTTTCACGGGCGTCCTGTCCTTTTATTCAACTAAATCAGAATGTGAACGATCGAAATTCAAGGCATAAGCGTAATCCGCCGTTCTTTACAAGAACTTTACAAACTCTTGTCGGCTTGTTTACCCGCGATGATTCAAAGTCTGTCTATCCTTTAGGTTTGGCGAGGTGCCTTTATGTCTCTGGGAACCGTAGCAATCAGCACGCAGACACACAAACCAGTTCCTGTACCGTACGCCAGAAAAAAGACGCTCGTGGTCGACGATTCAGAGACAATCCTGCACGCGATCTGCACTCTTCTGGAGTATCACGATGTGGTTGAAGTGGCGGGAAGGGCGGAGAGCGGCAGGCAGACAATCGATACAGTACTGGAACTGAAGCCGGACCTTATCCTGATGGATGCGGACATGCCTGGGATGAGCGGACTTAGGACAGCGCTGCTTCTGTCCCAGATGGCGCCCACGACCGAGATAATCCTGATGTCGATGGACACGAGCCCGCAGTTCCGCGCGGCCTGTGCTGGATGCGGCGCCAAGGCGGTAATCTATAAGCCGCGTTTTCTGCGGGAACTCAGCGTTTTGCTGGAACGACCGCTTCGCCCCGGCAGATTGCCATCTCATGGGTAGTGGCAACCAGGCATGGCAGGAATGTCAGGCAGACATATAATTCATGGGAGGGGATGAGCATTTCCTGGGGCCGTCTCTAACGACCTACTCGACCTCCCGCAGTTGAAACTAAATGACCAGACCACAGATCAGAGAACGTCTTCTCCGCTGGGTTGCGGTACCCGCGCTGGCAGCGGTGTTGGTAGGGCTGGCCGTGCTTCAATACCGATGGAGCGGGCAGGTAAGCGACGCAACACGCGCGCAGATGCTCTCCAACCTGCACGGCTCCTTGATGGGATTTCGTCAGGACTTTGCCCGCGAACTGGGCGCCGTGGCGGTTGAGATCCGGGCCATTGCGGATAGTCCTGCTGCAATGAAACCGGCGGAGCTGAAAGAACAGTTTCATCATTTTCAGCAGACCACCGCGCATCCCAATCTGGTTTCACATATCTATCTCTGGCAAGATCCAACACACCAGCAGCCGCTGCGGTTCGATCCCGCCAGCGACCAATTTGAGCGGACGTCATGGCCGGCTGAATTTGATCCGATGCAACAGCGGTTGCTGGAGATTACCACGGCACACCATCCGCCAGCCGGAGCGCCAGAAGCATCAAGCATGCGACGGGGTGGCCGGCGACGTTCTGAGTTTGGCGCTTCACGAAATTTCGGCGGTAATCGCCATACCGGCCCGGTCAGCGGGGCAGGCATGCGGGGGCATATGCCGGACATGATGATGCCGTGGGCCATCGACCAGTCAATACCGGCCATTGCGTATCCGATTCGCCGTCATACATCATCAAAGGGACCTGCGAGCACGGCGGATGTGACATGGCTGGTGATCGAACTGAACCCCAACGTACTGAGAAAAGAGATTTTTCCCGAGCTGGCGCAAAAATTCTTTGGCGGCGCTTCTGGCATGGATTATTACGTGGCCGTCCGAGCGGATAGCAACGAGGGTGAGCGGGTTCTTTATTCTTCTGCCGCTGGATTTGGCGAAGAGAAGAGTTTGCCGGTGGACGCTACTTTGAATCTGATTGGGCCTCCGTTTGGGCGCGGTGGACCGCCGGAAGCGGGCATGGAATTTTTCTCCTCGCCCATGCGGCCGACGGCCGGTGATCACGGACAACAATCGGATGAGCAGCACATGGCCGCTCTGGAGCGGTTGCCGAGATTCGATCCATTTCATTACGCCGGCAACCAGGGCGTATGGCAGCTTACGGCCAAACACAAGAGTGGATCAGTGGAAGCGGCGGTGGGCGCGATGCGCCGGCGGAATTTGATGGCAAGCTTTGGCGTGCTGGGAGTTCTGGCCATTACGATGGGCCTGATTTTGGTAGCAAGCCAACGGGCACGCAGGCTGGCCAGACTGCAGATGGATTTCGTGGCCGGAATTTCACACGAGTTGCGGACGCCGCTGGCGGTGATTTCTTCGGCTGCGGAGAACATTGCCCACGGCGTAGTGGAAGATAAGCAGCAGCTGGTCCGGTATGGCAACACGATCGTGAAGCAGAGCCGCCAGCTGACTCAGTTAGTGGAACAGGTGTTGCTGTTCGCGGCCACGCAGCAGCCGCAAGGCCGCTATGGACATGGGAGCGTGAATATTTCTGAGGTGATTGATGCTGCGCTTGAGGGCACCAATTCCACGGTGACAGCCGCGGGATTTACAGTCGAACGGCGGGTTGAAGGCGGGTTGCCGGCTGTGGATGCCGATTTTACCGCGCTGGTGCGAAGCCTGCAAAACCTGATCACCAACGCAGTGAAATATGGTGGAGATAACCACTGGCTGCGGATTTCCGCAACCGCGGTGCAGGCCACCGGACGCATTGAAGAAGTGGAATTGACAGTTGAAGACAAGGGAATCGGCATTGGCAAAGACGAGATCAAACACATTTTCGAGCCTTTCTACCGGAGTCCGGCGGTGAACGAATCTGGAATTCACGGTACCGGTCTGGGGCTACCGCTGGCGCGGACCATCGTGGAAGCGATGGGCGGGCGGCTTACGGCAAAAAGCGAACTGGGCAAGGGAAGTTCCTTCAGTATTCATCTTCCGGTGGCGCAGGAGCGCACGCTGGAAGAAACGCAGAGCGCCACGGACAAGCCGGCCGGCGCGGAACCGGGTTTTTCATCATGACCGAGCGCATTCTGCTGGTGGAAGACGAAGAAGACCTGCGCATGACGCTCTCTGACCGCCTCAAGGCGGAAGGATACGCGCTGGATACCGCAGCTGATGGAGAAGCAGGTCTGCAAAAGGCCGTTGAAGGCGCTTATGACCTGGTGGTGCTGGATGTGATGCTGCCGAAGAAAAGCGGCTATGACGTGTGCCGCGACATCAGGAAAGCCGGAATTGCAACCCCTATCATTATGCTTACGGCACGCGGCCAACTGGTAGATAAGGTTCTGGGACTGAAGATCGGTGCAGACGATTACCTCACCAAGCCGTTTGAAGTGCTGGAACTGCTGGCCCGCATTGAAGCACAAATCAGGCGAGGCGCGGTGCAGCCGAAAGAAGCTGATGTTTTGCAGTTCGGACCTGTGCGCATTGACCTTAAAGGCACTACGGTTTCCCGCGATAGCAGAGTGTTGCCGCTTTCCGCGAGGGAATTCCGCTTGCTGCGTTATTTTGCGCAGAACCCTGGAACCACGTTGTCACGCGAAGTGTTGCTGAAAGAGGTTTGGGGATACAGCGAAGAAACTTTTACGCGCACCGTAGACGTTCACGTAGGCAGCCTGCGGCAGAAGCTGGAAAAAGATCCCAAACAGCCGGTCATGATTGTGACTGTCCCCGGATTGGGCTATAAGTTTGTTGCCTGATTGATACGCCGCTTAAATTCTCCGCAAGTAAATTCCGTGCTGACGCGATGTAAAAATCCTGTAAAGCCTATAGACTTCAGCCGGATTGAGCGAGAAAATCACGGCCATGCCTCAAGAGTTATGCACGCGGGGAAGGGAACTTTTCTCCAAGGCCTCCCATGCGGACGAGTTGTTCAAAAACCGGCTGCTTGAGTTCTTTTCCAGCGCGAAGAAAGACGATCCTGAAATGAAGCGGATCGAAGAACTAGGCGAGAACCACCGCGAAGCGGACGAGGCTTTTCATCGGCATAAAAGATTTTGCGCGGCCTGCTCTGAGACGCACGTGGTGGTTCTGCGCTATGCTGCTGCGGACTAGTCTATCCCTGCTTCCCGGCGCGGACGCTCTCACAATGTCACTTATCGTCAGTGCAGATGCGAAAGCGTCCACTTGAGTAGAGCAGACGACTGCTTTCCCGCTTAGAACGTTCCATCAAAAGCTGCGAACAAGCCTTTGCCTGTGGCCTGACGCGCGATGCTGCCGATCGCGGTAAAAGAGTTGGGCGCCGCATTCACACAGGCCCCAATGCAGCCATCAGCGTAGCCCACCAGAACGCGTCCTTGTTTATCCACCGTTGCGTCGATGAAGTCCAAAAGGTTGCGATCATTTCCGCAGGTGGTTCCGCCCAGACAGATGGAGCCGCGCTGGACAGGATCAGTGGGCGTTGCGTCCACCAGAGCCCAGGTTGCGCCTCCATCGTAAGTGTGCGCAATGTAGAGATGCCAAACCCCGGTGAAGTTGGCAGTGTCCTGAGCGTTGCCGCCAGTGGGTGTGCCAAGGAAAGCGAGCGCGGCGCGATTGCCATCGCCTGCAACCATCGCAGGGAAGGCTACATTCTGGATTCCGAGGGTGGTCCCCACGTCAGTGATGTTTGTCCAGGTAGCGCCGTGGTTATGAGAAACCGCGACCATGGGATGGCCGTTACCACCGTGCCAGCCGAGGTACACGGTGTTGTCCGAGGCCACGGCAACAGAAGGATCGCTATCGCCTGAAGCGCTGCCGGGTACGGTATGAATGGTCCAGGTAAGGCCGTTGTCGCCGGAAGAAACCACCGCGGCGTTACCGCTGCCGCAATTCTTGTTGGGAACATAGGCGGTACCGTCGGGTCCAACTTTGATGTGTCCATGCAGGCCGCCGCAATCAGCCAAAGTATAAATTGGCACCGCGGGTCCATAGGTGAGGCCACCGTTCAGGCTGATGGCGCAGGAAGCATCGATGATGCCTTGCGAACAGTAATAAATAGCATGTTGATATCCAACCGGAGGCGGGAGCCTGGGAACCAGGCTGGATGCAAAAGGTCCGCCGCCGATTGTTTGATGATCGATTCCGGCAGGAACTCCGCAACCGACAGCGGGCGTGTAATTTGTGCCGTCGTCGTCAGTAAATGAAGAAAGGCTGCACGCGCCGGCAAGTTGAGAGACAAAGGTCCGGCCAGTGGTGGAGTCAGTGAACATGATGGGATCAAGCGAGACGAAGGACGAGACGGGACTCAGTTTTTCCCACGTGGCCGTGGCGCCGTTGATGGTGACGCGGTCAGTCTCAAGTCCGGCCTGGAAGAGAATTTTGCCGGAGTTCCAATTCGCTCCGATGGATGGCTCACCCGCACTGGCGGCAAATCCGGAAGGTGGAACAAAGTTCTGGTAGGTTTGAGAAAAAGATGTCGCGGAAGCGAACGTGATGACGAGCAGCAGAAGGCTATACAGCAAGTGATGGTTCTTGCGCACAGGATTGTCTCCTTGAAGAAGAGATAGCAGCGGAACCGCCCGGAAGTAGAATGCGTCCAGAATCTCTGGCAGCCTACTATCGATTCCAGTAATTAATGATGCATGAGCCTGATGCAGAGATGGCGGGCCTCTCTGGTGAATTCCGCTGCAATTTGCTGCCAGGCTTTGTTCGGAAGGCGGAGTGTTGTGGCCTATTTCCTGCCTGCAGCGGGCGTTACGTCGGAAACCGGCAAATCCCAGTGTGCCAGCAATATTTCGAAGCGGCGCTGCTCTTCGCGCTTGTAGGTGTCCTGGTCCGGCCAGAGCTGGCGCGTCATGGGGTCCTCATTGGGATTCGCGGTGGTGGCGACCGTGGAGTTCTTGAAGCGAATGGTCACGCGATAATCCCAGCGCGCGTCTTCCGTCATATGGTTGGAAGGCGTTTCAATCTTCACCGACAACATGCGTCCGCTCTCGACTTCTTTGCGGAGCAGCGGGTAATGGTTTTTGAGGAAGAGCTGGAGAAATTCCTGCTGATGTCCCCATTGGACTTTGTAGTAGTACTCCATGACGTAAGGCTGGTCGGCGGCGTTCTGGGGCGGCGCGCCCTGGGCGAGGAGCGGAAGCGCAAACAATGATAGGGCCAAAGAAAGCAGGAGGGTCTTCATGGGTTTCTCCTTTGTGGCGATGCGAAGCTGATATGGCTGCCGACGAAATCTTTCCCATCATAACCCGCAAAATGCGATCTCGGTACTGAGTGTGAACCCCTGACTTTTGGTGCGTAATCCGTCTATACTTTGCGATGTGGCCGACAGCGAAGGAACATCTAATTCACCGCCGCCAGTTCTGGATTGTGCAAGAGTGCTCCACTATGCCGTCCTCGACGCCGGTATCGAGTTCTCAGGGCGGTCACTCCTGTTTGTGGATGGCAAGGAAGTGGGGCGAGTCCCGTGCCTTGCGATCTGCGAAGAGAAGGAGACGGGAGGCGTTCTGTTTATTCCATTGCACCGATGATTGGAGTGTGTTGGGCTGCTCGGCGCACGAGTCTGTATCTGAGGCGAAGGCGCGTGCTGAGCGCGTGTATAAGGGCGTATCGACTCGATGGCTCGACGCGAACGTTTCGCGGGAGGCGGCGGAGGCGTATTTGAACGATTTATTCGAAAACGAGCGATGCAGCATGTGTGGCAAGCGGGCTGATGAGGTGGACTCACTCGTTCAAAGCGGCTCGGCGTGGATTTGCAACCTTTGTGCCGGATAACTGTTGAAATATTGCCATTGCGCTCACACCTATCTACAGAGTAGCCATTCCAGGCTTTGGCAAACTCGGCGCCCATTATTGCGCATAGCTAAAGCGTATTTCGCTTGACTTTCGTAGTTCATCATGCTAACTTAACTCGTTTAATTGCAGTGGTTTAGACGGCTCTGTGGCGACGATCTGCTGGTCTGGGATGCCTTGGGATGATGTGCAATAAGTGCTTTGGAATCCTAGTTGGCGGTGAGGGGGGAGGCGTAGCTCCTAGATCGAGTGATCGCGCGTGATCGGTGATCGGGAAAACCAGGCTTATCGCGGATCGAGGCGGATGAACGCGGATCAGGAATGAGGCTGGAAACCTGAAGTCTACGCCAATCTGGGATGACCTGCTATGCGGCGGGATACCTAAGGGAGGGGGTAGGGAGCTCAGATCGGATGATCGCCGTGATCGGGAGATCTGGTGATCAGAAGAGCAAGCCTACTTCTATAGAGGTCGGAAAACCTCAAAAACCATACCGTTCGAGATGCGGATTGCACCAATCAGGGTGAATCAGTCGAGTAAGAGGAAATACGTAAGTAGAATATTAAGAGCGGGAACCTAGTGAGGAGAGGCTTCGCCTGATTTGGGTCGTTCGACTCGCGGCACGCCGCTCGCTCACGATGACAAAGTTGAGGCGCCGCGATTTTGCGCGGCGCGGCATCCTTAAATGAAACCATTTCTAGAGACAGTTCGCGAGCGCGTCGTAATCTATGACGGCGCGATGGGCACGGAGATCCAGGAGCGCCATCCGTCCATGGATGACTTCTGGGGCAAAGAGAACTGCTCTGAAGTGCTGGTGCTGAGCCGGCCCGACATAATAAAAGACATTCACGCCGCGTATTTCAAGGCCGGGGCCGACGTGGTTGAAACCAACACGTTTGGCGGCACGCGCATTGTGCTGGGCGAATTTGACCTGGCCGACAAAGTCCATGAGATCAATAAGCGCGCGGCAGAACTGGCGCGGGAAGTGGCGCATGACTTTTCCGGCAACGGCAAGCCGCGGTACGTTGCGGGATCAATTGGGCCGGGAACGAAGCTGCCCTCACTGGGACAGATCACCTATGACGACATGTTCAATGCCTACCTGGAGCAATCACTGGGGTTGATCGATGGCGGCGTGGACATTCTGCTGATCGAAACCTGCCAGGACATTCTGCAGACGAAAGTTTCCGTGGCTGCGGCGTTTGAGGCCATGAAGCAGCGGGGCAAGCGTATTCCGGTGCAAGCGCAGGTGACATTGCAGGAATCCGGCACCATGCTACTGGGCACGGAAATTGGAGCGGCGGAAACAGCGCTGGAACCTTTCGATTGCGAAATCGTGGGCCTGAATTGCGCGACCGGTCCAAAGGAAATGAACGATGCAGTGCGCTATCTGGCGCACAATGCGCCCAAAGAAATATCGATCCTGCCGAATGCGGGCCTGCCGGAGAACGTGGGCGGTGTGGCGCATTATCGGCTGACGCCCCAGTCGCTGGCGGAGTGGCACAAGAAATTCATTACCGAATACGGTGTCAGGATTGTGGGCGGATGCTGCGGCACCACGCCAGTCCACATCAAGGCCGTGTCCGACATGTGCGCGAACCTGGAACCGGCAAAACGCGACGTTCAAGTTACACCTTCGGCATCGAGCGCTTACTCATCGGTTCCGCTTGATCTTGACCCCAAGCCGCTGATCGTGGCGGAAGAAATGAATACCACCACGCGGGTGGAGCATTTCAAGAACATGGTCCGCGAAGGGAAGTATGACGACATTCTGGCGCTGGCGAAAAAGCTGGTAGCAGAAGGTTCGCACATGCTCGACTTGTGCTGCGCCATTGTGGGCGAAGACGAAAAGCGCTACATGAGCACGATCCTGGAGAAGGTGGCGACTCGCGTGCCCGCGCCGGTGCTGGTGGATTCCACGGAAGCTGACGTGATCGAAGAGGCACTGAAGCGCATTCCCGGCAAAGCGATCATCAACTCCATCAATCTGGAAGATGGGGAGAAGCGCACGTCAAAAGTTCTGCCCATGGCGAAGAAATACGGAGCAGCGGTGATTGCGCTGACGATTGATGAAGACGGCATGGCGCTGACGGCGGAGAAAAAAGTCGCCGTGGCCAAAAGAATTTTCAAACTGGCCACGGAGAAGTACGGCATTCGTCCTGTCGACCTGATCTTTGACGCGCTGACGCTGCCGATCTCCACCGGTCAGGATGACTACCGTACGGCGGGCATGGAGACGCTGAATGCGCTGAAAGGTATTAAGCAAGAGCTGCCGGATGTGAAGACGATTCTGGGCGTGAGCAATATTTCGTTCGGGCTGAATACCTATGCGCGCCGTGTGCTGAACAGCGTGTTCATGAAAGAAGCGGTTGATTACGGACTGGATATGGCGATTGTGAACTACGCCAAAATCTATCCTTTATATAAGATCCCGCAAATTGAAGTGGATCTGGCGCGGAAGCTGATTTATTACGACAAGTCGGCAGGCGACCCGCTGCAAATTTACATGCAGCATTTCACCGGGCTGGATAAACAGCCGCAGGTGGAAGCCGCGCCGCTGGAGTCGTTGTCAGTTGAAGACAAGCTGAAGCGTTGCATCATCAATGGCGAAAAGGCGCTGGGAGACGGCGCGCAGAAGCAGACGCTGGAACAGATTCTGGAAGATGCTTTGACGAAATATTCGCCTTTGGAAATCATCAATACGGTTCTTCTCGACGGCATGAAGACCGTTGGCGAACTCTTTGGCGCGCGCAAGATGCAGCTGCCTTCGGTGCTGGATTCCGCCGGCGTGATGAAGCAGGCCGTCGCTTACCTTGAGCCGAAGATGGAGAAGAAAGAGGGCAACCAGAAGGGAACGCTGGTGCTGGCGACGGTAAAGGGCGATGTCCACGATATTGGCAAGAATCTGGTGGACATTATTCTTACCAACAATGGATACAAGGTGGTGAACCTGGGAATCAAGCAGCCGTCGGATTCAATTATTGCCGCAGCGAAGAAGCATGGCGCGCATGCCATTGGGCTGAGCGGTTTGCTGGTGAAATCGACGCTGGAGATGAAGTATGTAATCCAGGATTTACAGGCACAGGCTCTGGACTATCCAGTGATCTGCGGCGGAGCCGCTCTGACGCGCAAGTACGTGGAGGACGACCTGCGCCGTGAGTATTCCAACTCAGTGTTCTATGCCGACGACGCGTTCACCGGCCTGCACCTGATGGATGATTTGACTTCAGGCAACGGAGCGCGCGAGAAAACGCTGGCCGAAGGGCGCACGCGCAAGGAGTTCGCCAAAACAACGATGATTGCCGGGGCAGAAAGTTCCTCCAGCACGGAGCGGTCGGCGGTAGTGCAGCCGGCGCCGAATATTCCTGTACCGCCGTTCTATGGCGTGCGTGTGCGTAAGGACTTTGACCTGAATGAAGTGTTCAAGTACATCAACCACACGGCGTTGTTTAAGAACCAGTGGCAGTTGAAGACAGCGTCGCAGGCTGATTATTTAAGGATAGTGGAAGAAAAGTATATTCCGGTGCTTGCTGAACTGCAGAAAGAAGTGGTGGCGAAAGGCTGGTTTGAACCTAAAGTCGTCTATGGTTACTTTGGCTGCTATGCGGAAGGCAATGACGTTCTGCTGTTTGACATGCCGGAGAAACGGAACGTGATTGCGAAGTTTAACTTTCCGCGACAACGCGAAGGCCGAAAACTGTCGATCGCTGACTTTTTTGTTCCGCAGAGTTCCGGAACGTTTGACGTTATCGGTCTTTCAGTGGTCACGATTGGCAGCCGCGCTTCAGAGGAAACCAAGAAACTTTTTGACGCCGGCGAGTTCACGAAATATCTCTATCTGCATGGGCTGAGCGTTGAAACAGCGGAGGCGCTGGCTGAATTGTTTCATAAGCAAATCAGGGAGGAGTTGGGAATCGCCGGCGAAGATGCACCGCGAGTTGGAGATTTGTTTCACCAGAAGTATCGCGGATCGCGCTACTCATTTGGATATCCCGCATGCCCGAACCTGGAAGACCAGACCAAGTTGTTTGCCTTGCTGAAGCCGGAAGAGAATATTGGTGTGCGCCTGACCAGCGGCTTCCACATGGAGCCGGAACAGTCAACGTCGGCGATTATTGTGCATCATCCGCAGGCGAAATATTTTGTGGTATAGCTGACGCGTCCAGTTGCCAAGAACTCGGTGTCGCTATAGTCGGGGCCCTGAATTTCAGCTTACAACTAAAGGAATGACATGAACGTTCTGAAGAAGTTTGAACCCACTGCATACGCGGCGCTGCGAATCGTGTTTGGATTTTTGTTTGCCTGCCATGGCGCTACCAAAGTGTTCGGCGTGTTTGGCGGACAAAGGCCTCACGACGTACTGGGTTGGACTGGCGCCGGGATTGAATTGGTGGGCGGAGTGCTCATCCTGATTGGATTGCTCACACATCTGGCTGCTTTCCTGGTAAGCGGTGAAATGGCGGTGGCGTATTTTATGGTGCACCAGCCCCAAGGTATGTTGCCCATTAAGAACAAGGGAGAGCTTGCGGTAATTTATTGCTTTGTCGCGCTGTATATCGCTTGCCGAGGCGTGGGCAAATGGGGCGTGGACAAGGGTTGAGATGCAGACTGACTGCCAGCGATCTACGCGCTGACTTGCAATGATGCGCGGTAACTGTTCAATCCCCGTTCCAACTGCGGCAAGGCTACCTGTGCAGATTCCGTCGGTATACCCACGCCCACTCTGAACCGGCTTGGACTTTCAAAGAAGCTGCCGGGAACTATGCTGGTTTCGAAGTCGTTGCGCAGTAACTCGCAAAGGGAATCAACATTGCCGTTTTTGAGGCGAGGGAAGACGATGGTGCCGTATTCCGGCCAGAAGTAATCCAAGTCATCGCGATTGAGCAGGAAGTCATGCAAGAGCCGGCGATTTGTATCGAGCATGGATTTCATGTGCGCGGCGATCTGCGAAAGTTTTTCTAGAGCGATCACGCTTAACAGTTCGGCAGGGTGCGCAAAGGTGGCACCGTGGAGGTCATTGATGCGGAACATACGTCGGGAAAGTTCGGGTGAAGCCAGCACCCAACCGCAGCGCAGGCCGCTCAGTCCATAGGCTTTTGTCAGGCTGTTGGTGACAATGAAGCGCTCGGGATCGATATGAAACGCGCTGGCGGGCGACGATTCAAAAAGCATCTCGCGGTAAACTTCGTCCACCAGAACGCGCGCGCCGACTTTAGCAGCAAGGTTTCCTACTTCGCGCAGAGTTGCATCGGGAACAAGAGCGCCGGTTGGGTTGTGCAGGTTACAAATAACAATCAGCCGCGTGCGCGGAGTGAGGTTGCGTTCAACATCAGCGGGATCAATGGCAAAATTATTTTCCGCACGACGCGGGAAACGCTTGATTTCCAGTCCCAGATATTTCGCGGTGCTCAGGATGAGTTCGTAAGTGGGCTGCTCTACCAGAATTTCATCGCCAGGTTCCGAGGTGGCGGCCAGCGCAAGGTAATTAGCCAGGGACGTTCCCACCGCGCTGACCACGCACTCTTGTTGGACGCGGTAACGTCGGGCAATGGCCTGGAGCAAGGGCTCGTAGCTGTAAATGGAAGGGCCGTTGATTTCCAACTGGTCGATGGCTACGCCCAGTTCAGACAGAGGAAAACTGGCCATGCCGCTGGTGGCAAGATTGAATCTTGAAGTGGAGTACAGTTTGGCCCACTCCATGTAAGGCGAATAGGCTGTGCTTCTGGAATGTGTCATGCGAGTAAGGTCCGTCTCCAAATGTAATACATGGGAACGCCCGCAGCCAGAATGGCCATTCCCACCAGCGTGTTTCCGGGAAATCTGTACATGGTGTTGGCCACAACTGCCAGGCAGACCACGCAAAAAAATGCTGTAGTGTAAGGATGACCTGGCATTGAAAAAGAAGACCGCGCCGGATTTCGTCGGCGAAGGATGAAGAGGCAACCGGCAGTGAGCATCCAGAAAAGCACGTCCATGGAGGTGACATAATTCAGGATTTTGTCATAGCTGCCGGTCAGCAGGATCACCATGGTCCAGACGCTTTGTATGGCGATGGCAAGCACGGGAGCCTGCGTGCGCGGATGTACCCACGCCAATTGTCGAAAGAACAGTCGGTCTTTGGCCATGGCGAAGTAAACGCGCGGCGCAGTCAAAACGCTCTGGCTGAGAAATCCCAGGGTGGAGATTGCGATTGCCAGAGCAATAATGGTTGCGCCGCGTTGGCCCAGCGCCATCCTCATGACGGCGGAAGCTGGCGCCGGTGTATTCTGCAGGGTAGAGATTCCCAATGCTCGGACGCAAACGTAATTGACGGCCATGTAGAGCAGCGCCACGGCGATCACGCCCATGATAAGGGCTCGAGGAAGATCGCGCCGCGGGTCTTTCATTTCCGCCGAAGCAAAGGTAGCTGTGTGCCATCCGCCAAAGGCAAAGACCACGGGGACCATTGCAGCTCCGAAGGAAGAGAACAATCCGCCAGAAACCGGCTGGTCGAGAGCAGGTTTCCAGTTGACGTGCCCATGAACCAGGAACGCTCCAGCAAATACCAGCAAGGCGATGGCAGTGATTTTCAAAACCATCAGCCCGCTTTGCACCGTTCCTCCGGCACGAACACCCATGCAGTTGATGACCGTAAGTAGAGTAAGCGCGACCACAGCGATCTGCCACTCGCCGGAGCGCCAGCCGGTGAGTTCTAGAAAATAACGCGAGAAGGTGACGGTTACGGCTGCCATTCCGCCGGTCTGGATCACCAGGAGCAGCACCCAGCCATAGAGAAATGAAACCAGAGGATGATAGGCATCCCGTAAATAAGCATACTGGCCGCCGGCGGTGGGCATGCGGTCAGCCAGTTCCGCCCAGACGAAACCTCCCATGAGCGCGATACAACCGCCTGCGAACCACGCGCCTAACACCAATGCAGGCGTGTGTACGCGCTGGGCGACCACATAGGGATTCATGAAGATTCCTGTTCCAATGATGCCGCCCATCACCAGCATGGTGGCGTCAAACAGTCCCAGCCGGCGCGCCAGAGATTGGGACGAACCCGGGTTGGTCTGAGGCATGGGTGAGTTCAATTTGTTTCGGCTCGAACGAATCTTAAGCGAGGCAAGCCGGAAAGCATAGCAAATCCACCAATCGATTTATTACAATCTGGAATTTGTTACGGAGGCCTCTGATGAAGAAAGTTCTCTGCTTCGGAGCAATATTCTGTTGTGTTCTCCACGTTTCCTGTAGTGGTGGTACTTCCTCAACCAGCGGAGCAGCAGCCGCCGCGACACCAACTCCGTCGTCAACAGACTCCAGCGGAAGTAGCACGCAACCACAATCTCCCAAAGCACAGATTGATCCTTGCTCCATGTTTAGTCCCGAGGACGCGCAGGCAATCACGGGCGTTCCGATGAAACTTTCGCCAGGACACGGAGCCATCGTCTGCATGTATGAAGAAGCATCACCTAAGCCGGGACTGGACACGGCGCGTGTGTCCCTCATGCTAAACGTGGAAAGCTCAGTTGAGAAAGAGGCTAAGGAATGGCAGAACACAAAAGAATTACGCCGGCTCAAGCCCGGTGAGAAGAATATTACGCAGTTAAGTGGGATCGGCGAGGAAGCGTGGTTTGATGGGCACGCGGAAAAAGGCAAAGTCGGTCTGGGCGGAATTCTGGTGCGCAAAGGGAAGGCTGATTTCGCGCTACAGTCCGCGGTGATGCAGCCTCGGTCGTCGTTCGAAAAAATGAAGGAGATCGCGCGTCGAATTGCCGATAAGCTGCAATAAAATCGGGTCTACGCCGGGATTATTTTCCTCTTACGTCCACCCGCCAGGTGGGCGAGCACACGTTGTCCCAGGCATCCGAAGAGAAAAGCCAGTGCCATCACCGCGCTGATGTGGCGCTCTCCAGAGTGGAACGAGATGGAGGGCATGTATTCATAAATAGCGTATCCGCCAAGTCCAGCGAGAGCCCCGAACAGCACCGGAGCGAGAGTGATGAATAAATTGGAAACCCCTGAAGCACTCCGTGCTGCAATCAAAGACTGGGCAGAACAAATGGCAGATCCTAGCAGGCCGAAAAACAGTACCGCGGCAACCATCGGAATGCGTCCGGGAAGAAATGCGAATGGCGCCGCGGCAACCGCCGCCATCCCGCAAATCATAAGAAGAACACGCAGGCGATCCCCGGTGGTCCGGGTGTTGAACTGCTGGTGGCTGAAGTCCTCATTGCGCAAAGCAATGGCATCCGCCACGTTCTCTGCCGTGAGGCGATCATCGCTCCCCGCAAGCAGGTTCTCCATGGCGTCCGCGCGCCATGAGTCTATCTTCAGCGATTCCTCGCGCAGAACATGCGCGCGGTTGGCGAGTTCGGTCTGGTTCATTCCAAAAACGGCATAGCGCTGCGCGGCATGCAATCCGAACCAGCCGCCTTCAATATCGTCACTCTCCAGGCAGCGGAGCACGTTATTGAGTTGTTCATGCGCTGCGACAGCCCAGAAGTTATCCGGGCGCGCGCTGCGGCGCTCCAGAAAGCCCAGTTCCACACGAAACGCTTCGCATTCCCGCAACAAACGCGAGTGCGCGCGATGTGTTTCCACTGAGAAATTTTTGCTGACCTGCGGCGGTGCTGCTGCTACGTAACTCGCCGCTGGGATTGAAGCATCAACAGGGGGTTGCGATTGTTTGGGCAGGCTGCCAACGCGGGAGAGCAGTGCTTTTTCCTGCGCGTGAGTCAGCCGCTCGATAGCCGTAGCGACAGGGAGCCACAATGACTCGCCAATTTCTTCGCTCTGCCTGGCGCCTTTGTCCTCCACCAGCGTCATTTTCCAGAAAAGGACGACCTTCGGCACGCCATTGTCGGAATAACTGATAGTGCCCAAATAATTTCCGATGCGGCACGAGCAGCCAGTTTCGTCCTGCACTTCACGCATGGCCGCTTCCTGAAAGGATTCTCCATCTTTCACCTTGCCGCGGGGAAGCGTCCAATCCTGGTGGCGTTTGCGGTAAACCACCATCACTTCATCGCCGCGAGGGGTACTGCGCTGCAGGATTCCGCCAGCAGCTTTGATAACCGGAGGATCTGCCGGAGCGATCGGAGCAATTGATGTCGCCATAGTTTGAAGGAATTCTAATTTTGGATTGTAACCCTTGCCGGTAAAAATGAAAGACACATTTTTGGCTCAAGACGGGTCTGCTTACTCGTTACATTTGTTGGCCGGAACTCGCGTTCAACACCCCGTTGGATCATATTCCAGCAGTCGAGAAGACCACAAAAAACTTTCATCGAGTGCCAGAATCTGGAGAGTCTAGCCGTCTTTACTGCCGTCACAGGCAAATTAGAGCAGATCGCTCGCGCGTCTGATCGAAAATCCGTGCCATGCGGCTGTTACGGCCCAAATGTCGCCCGGCCAGGTTTGTCTTAGCTCAATGGGATTAGGTGGGGGAACAATTTGTTAAAAACCTTTATGGTCTAAGCCAACTAGAGAGAGAGGAGCTGACTCAAAGAACACTGAGAGGTGCAGTTCCCTTGAGACGAGCATTTTTGTTTTTTTTTAGCCCTCTATTTCTGGCCGTAATAATCGGATGCGGTGGTGTGAAAGGTTCGTCTACCTCTTCCTCCCCCTCGCCCACTCCAACCCCCGTGACCCAAGCTGGGACGATCAAGAATGTTGTCGTTGTGATCATGCAAAACCGGTCATTTGACCACCTTTTTGGCACTTTCCCCGGTGCAAATGGGATACAGCCGGGAGTTCCTGGCTTCACTCAGAAAACTTCGGCTGGGGTTACAGTTACGCCACAATTGCTAACGAACGTCGCCGTGCCGGACCTGCCGCACTCCCGCAATGACTTTCTGCGAGTCTGGGACAACGGAGCAATGGATAAATATGCATTTTTTAATGGCGTGACTTCCATGGGACACTATGACAACACGACGGCTGGAATGGCCACATTGTGGGGTTGGGCGCAGCAATTTGCCCTGGCTGACAATTTCTTTCCCTCTGTCATGGGCGATGCTCCCTCAAACCAGCTTTACATGGTGGCTGCGGATGACAACAATACTCCGGGGACCCTTCAGCCTTTCTTCCCGCCATGTAATACTCAGGTAAAGGCGAGCGCGGGCTATACGTTTTCCCACGTGGGAAATCAACTGGAAGCCAAGGGTCTGAAGTGGGGCTGGTACGCTGAAAACCTGAACAATTGCAGCCTTTATGTGCCCCAGGAAAACCCCTTCCAGTTCTTCACCGACGCGCACAATTCAGCAAGCGTAAAGGACCTTTCTAGTTTTGCCACCGATTTAAGCTCGGGAAACCTGCCTGCGGTTTCATACATCCAGCCGGCACCGGCGCATAGCATGCATCCCGGCAGCGGTCCTGTAGCCGCTGGCATTACATGGCTTGACGGTTTCATCAAGCAGATACAGGCAAGTCCCGTCTGGTCGAATACCGCAGTCATCGTAATTTGGGATTCGAGTGGCGGCTGGTGGGACCATGTGCCTCCACCGCAGGCGGATGCCCAGGGCTTCGGGCCACGGGTACCAATGCTTGTAATCTCTCCGTTTGCCAAGAAAAACTACGTCTCGCACGTGCAAATGGATAACGTTTCAATACTGAAATTTATCCAGGGTACGTTCGGGCTGCCAGCATTGAATGCGCGCAACCAACTGGGCAGCGATCTGAGAGACATGTTTTCTTTCTGATTGATGCCCGCTGCAAGTTACGATTGATGTAATCAGAATAGCGAGGGCCGGGCCGCGCGAAGCGGCCTTTTCCACAGCATGATGAACGGGCTGATTTCTCGGCGCCTAACCTGACGCGCCAATTCTGAATCCGGCCCAGCTCGTCACCTCGATGGCGTCTCTTCCGCTACCCCGAGGTAGGCGCGGCGCACAAACTCATTGTTCATCAGCATTTCTGTGGGACCTTCCAGGGTGATACGCCCGGTTTCCATCACATATCCGTAATGAGAAATTTGCAGCGTGTAATTCACGTTTTGTCCCACCAGTAGAATAGTGACGCCCTGGCTCGCAATGTTGGTGATAAATTCAAAAATTTCGTCGACAAGTTTGGGCGCGAGCCCCAGCGAGGGTTCATCCAGCATGAGGAGCTGCGGCTCTGACATCAAACCTCGACCGATGGCGCACATCTGCTGCTCCCCGCCGGAAAGCGTGCCGGCCATCTGATGGCGGCGCTCCTTCAACCGTGGGAACAATCCGTAGATCCGCTCCAGCCCAGGATGTGCCTTGGGACGGAACTGGCGAAGAAAACATCCCATTAAAAGGTTTTCCTCGACTGACATACCCGGCCAAAGCTGACGGCCTTCAGGTACCAGGCTGATATGTCGCCGGACGCGATCGCGCGTGGAAAGTGAAGTAATATCATCGCCATTGAGCGTCAGGCGGCCTTTTTTTGCCCGCAGCATGCCCGCAATGGTATTGAGTGAGGTCGTTTTGCCTGCGCCATTCGACCCGATAATGCAGGTAACCTTGCCTTTGGCCACCGAAAGTGAAACACCCCAAAGGACCTGCGTGGCGCCGTAGCTTACTTCAAGGCCATCGGCGACCAGAAGCTTGTCATCTTGATTTACGTCATTTACGTCCGCTCGCGGCTCAGGCACCCTTTTTGTCCCCAAAATTGCTTTTTCCAAGATAGGCTTCAATTACTGCCGGGTCATTCTGAATATCTTCCGGCTTGCCCTCCGCCAGCTTCTGGCCAAAATTCAGCACCGTAATGCGATCGCAAACCGACATGATGGCTTTCATGTCATGTTCCACATACATAATCGTGGTGCCGCCTTCCCGCACACGCTGGAGTAAGTCCATCATGGCGCGGGTTTCTGAGCCGGTAAGTCCACCGCAAATTTCATCGAGCAAGAGCAATTCAGGACTGGTAGCCAGTGCGCGTGCCACTTCCAGACGTTTTTGCTCTCCCAGAGAGAGTGCCGATGCAAGCATGTTTGCCTTGCGATCAAGTCCGACAAGCTTCAATGCTTCCATGGCATGTTCCTTGGCTATTGATGTCCGGGTTACCGCGCGGCGGCCATAGTGCACAGCCAGTTGTACATTTTCCAGAACCGTCATTGCCTTAAACGGACGCACCACCTGATGCGTGCGGGCCACGCCCTTCTTCACCAGCGACGCCGCGTCCATGCCGGTGACGTCTTTGCCGTGAAAGTGGACTTTGCCTCCGGAGGGGCGCACGGCGCCCGTGATCAGGCTGAAGAGCGTTGTTTTGCCGGCGCCATTCGGCCCGATGAAACCGCAAATCTGCTTTTCCGGGATATCAAAGCTCACGTCCTTCAACGCCGCCACGCCCCCAAAGTACTTGGTCAGCGTGAGGACTTCCAGAATCTTCACTTTTTCTCCTAAACAGCCGGAAGAGACGCCGCAAGAGTCCAAGCAGGCCATCAGGCTCCAGCAAGATGATCGCAATTAATAGTGAACCATAAATCAGTAAGTGGAGATTGGGAAAGTGCACCACCAGTTCCTCTTCCACTGTGCCAAAAACCACTCCACCGATCACGGCTCCCCAGACAGTCCCAATCCCGCCAATCACCGGCATTAGCAGGATCGAAATGCCTGTCTGGAAGGCAAATACGTCTCCGGGATAAAAGAACGCTGCGCGCCGTGCATAGATGCCTCCCGCTATGCCCGTAAGGCCAGCGGCGATGGCATGGATCCAAAGTTTGGACGTGTACGGATTCACGCCCAGATCGGCGGCGGCATCTTCATCTTGTTTGATGGCGCGCAGAGCCAATCCAAACTTGCTGTTGGCAATGAACGTGGAAATCAGGACCGCCAGGGCCACAGCCGCGATCGCTGAATAATAGTGTTCATTCGGGCTGAAAGGCTGGTCTTCGGTAATGCGATAGCCGCCGGAGCCGCCGGTGACATCCAGATTATTCATGATCACGCGGACGGCTTCTGTCACGCCGATGGTGGCGATAACAAAGTATGGGCCTCGCAGGCGAAACGTGGGCAGGCCAATCAGGAAAGAAGCCAGTATGGCAATGGCGGCCCCACCAACAAAACCGAAGTAGGGGCTATGCCCGGCGTGCATGAGCAGCGCCGTAGTGTAAGCGCCCAGGCCAAAGAAGACGGCAAATCCAAAAGAAACCTGGCCCGTCATCCCGCCAATCAGGTTCCAAGCCAGGCTGGTGGTAGTCCATACGGCCGTGATAAACAGCAGCCGGATGAGATTGCCGCTGGGATGAGCCGCGGGCAACAAGAGCAGGAACAGCAACAACAGCCATGGCAGAATGATTTTGAGCCAGTTCCCAACCCCTGAAGGTCGCTTCATGCCGCTTTCCATTTCCGGTTGAACAAACTGGACAGCCCCTTTGGCAATATCAGGAGCACTACCACCAGCAAAGCAAATGGGATGACCTGCTGGTAGCTCGGAGGCAGGTAATGGAACGACCATCCGTGCCAGTAGACAGGCAGCGGCACATTGATCCCAAACGTCTCCAGGATGGCCAGCATGATTGCTCCCAGAGCGACTCCGGAAACGGATTCGAGCCCGCCGAGCACGATGATGACAAACGAACGCAACAAAAACGGACGGCCGAAATCGGGGCTGAAGGAAAAGAGCATGCCTAGCAATCCGCCCGCAAATCCTGCGAAAGCCGTTCCTAAGCCGAAGGTGAGCCGCGCCGTTCTATCGTCGTCAACGCCGACGATTTTTGCGGCATATGGGTTTTGAATCAGTGCCCGCATTGATCTGCCAAACCAGCTGCGGTGAAACACCACCTGCAGGATGATCATGCAAATTACCGCCGCGGCAAATACCACCAGATTTACCTTGGGGATGGAGATCTGACCGATCTGCACGGAAGAAAGAGTGAGCGGAGTGAGGATGGATTGGTCCTCATTGCCCCAGACCAGATACGCAACGTTTTGCAAGACGAGCAAGAAACCAAACATCAAGAGAAGAGAGGCGAGTGTGGGGGTATCCGATTTAGGGAGCCAGCGGACCAGGAGCCAATGCACTGCCATTCCAAAAAGAAAGAAAACCGGGAGGGCGAGCACTGAGCCAAGGATTGGGTCAATGTGAAAGCGTTGGAACATTTCCAGGGCAAAGTACGCGCCCAGCATCAGGAACCCGGCATGCGCCAGGTTCACGATTTTCATGACCCCATAAATCACGGTCATTCCCACTGCCATTGCGGAATACACTCCGGCCAGCAGCAGGGCTTTCAACAGCAGATCAAGATACTCGACAGCATCCATGTGAGTGAGTCGGTCCCGGTTCGGTCTTACTTGCCTGGCGCCGGCGCCACAGGCTCGCCTGTTGCTGCATCTTTGGGGAACACGATATCCACTTTGTTATCAGGCTTGTTTTGCGTGATAACAAACGGATACTCCGTTTGTCCATTGGCGCCAAACTTCAAGACCTGGCCAGGTAGCACGGAATCCTTCAACTGCGCTTTCTTAAGGGCATCGCGAATGGCAGTCTTATCCAACGAACCGGCTGCTTCAATTGCCTGGGCCAGGATACGCATCCCGTCATAGGCTGGAGCGGAGTACCAGGAATCAACATCGTGTCCGGTGAAAGCCTTGTAGTCCGTGGCAAACTTCTTGGCCTGGGGATAAGGCAGCTTGTTCGACCACCAGATCCCGGAAAAGATGTAGTCCGTGCCGGCTCCCAGCGCCTGGCGGGCGGCATTCTCAGGGCCGCGCGCGCCGTAACTTACCATTTGATGGTGCAGGCCGTTCTGCAGGTATTGGCGGTGCATGGTGATGTAATCAGGCAGATGCGCGTCGGAGAGAAAAATATCAGCGTGGCTGTTTTTTACCTTCTGCAATATGCCAGAAAAATCAGTGGCTCCCAGTTCGAATTTTTCCGTGAAGACCACCTGGAAGTAGCCGGCATGCTTGTTCGACCACTCCGTGAAGCCCTGTATGTAATCGGTGCCGTGGTCCGTATTCTCTACCACCATTGCGACCTTCAAACCTTTTTTGAGTTTGCCCTGGTCCATCAAGCTGCCCAGGAATTCCGCACTGGTGGTGCCTATGAGCGCCACCGGACTGAGGGTTCCAAAGGCATACTGATAGCCTTTACCAAAGATCGCAGTCGCTCCGGCTCCGGTAGTGATCCACGGGGTCTTATAGCGGTCTGCCATCACGGATTCCGCGGTACCCAGGGCGGTGGAATAGCCGCCCAAAACGGTGACCACGCCATCTGAACTCATGGCTCGTTCAGCGAGCGAGGCGGATTTCTTGGAGTCAGATCCGTCGTCGTAAAAAACCTCTTCTACCTTTAGCTTCTTCCCTTTGCTCTTCACCATGATGCCGCCGGCGTCATTGATCTGCTTGATCGCGAGCTCAATACCTTCCTTCTGATACTGGCCAGGCTTGCTCTCACTTCCAGTGGTGGGCAGAACGACACCAATTTTGATTGTGTCGTCCGCTGCTACGGCACGGCTGGAGCCGGTGCAGAACGTTACGATCCCACCCAACGCCAATGCCAGTATCGAAGTGCGGCGGATGTTTTGGCCAATGCAAGCTAAGGTTCCCCTCATGAATCCCTCCTCAGGGCAGTATGCGGCCCAACGTGACGAAGACCGAAGTTTTTAAGATATCAGCGACATGGCTGGTAAATACAGATGGTGCATGATATTCCTGCGGAGTCCTGATTCACAAGAGGGCCTCTAAATTAGGACGAGCAGGCCAAAAATAAGCGCTCGATAAGACGGCGTCTCGTGAACCATGAATGTTCTGCCGTTCATTTCCGCTTGACATCTACGGTAATCAGATTACCCTAGGTTGCCAAATGGACAATCGAGCCCGGACCTGTCGTAGAGCAGGGAGTGGGCGTGTTTCCCAGAGACCAACATTCTTCAGCCAGGGAATAGGAAATGGCTGAGCCGATCCCTTTGCGTTTGCGAAGCGAAGGAAGTTTTTTGTATTCATACGGCATTATGCTCAGTTTTGATGCTTCACAGTCAGCTCAACATAACAGGGACCAGGTCCGGCCGGCCTGGCTCTTTTCCAGGAGGGCCGTATGTCCAGTGTTGCATTGCCGGTGACTTCATCGGACCAGATATCGACTTCAAAGATTTGGGGAGTGATTTTGGCTTCCTCCGTCGGAACCATGATCGAATGGTACGATTTCTACATTTTTGGCACTTTAGCCGTGTATCTTGCGCCCAAGTTTTACCCGCCTGGAAATGAACTGTTCGCCGTACATCGCCTATCTTGCGACTTTTGCGGTTGGCTTCATGGTGCGCCCGTTTCGGCGCACTTTTCTTCGGACGCATCGGCGACATCACTGGGCCGTAAATATGCCTTTATCGTCACGCTCTCGATCATGGGTGGCGCTACGGCCCTTGTCGGAGCGTTGCCTAGCTATGCAACGGCGGGCTGGTTCTCTCCTATCATCCTGATCTTATTGCGCGTGTTACAAGGATTGGCGCTGGGTGGCGAATACGGCGGCGCCGCAGTCTACGTGGCCGAACACGTTCCTGACAGTAAGCGCGGCTTTTATACCAGCTTTATTCAGATTACAGCCACGCTCGGTTTGTTCATTTCCATTGCAGTAATCCTTGGTAACCCAGAGCCAAATGACTGATGCCGCTTTCAAAGATTGGGGCTGGCGTATTCCGTTCCTGGATTCATTGATCCTGGTTCGATTTCCTTGTATATCCGGCTGCAGATGAAGGAATCTCCTATTTTCACAGCAGATCAAGATCTACCGGCATGACCTCTGCAACGCCGCTGAAGGAAGCATTTACGGTGCCGGAAAACTTCAAGCGCTTCCTGATCACCTTGTTTGGCGCAACTGCGGGCCAGGGCGTGGTCTGGTACACCGGCCAGTTCTTTGCTCTGTTCTTTATGACGACGATGCTGAAAGTTCCCGCGCGCGACGCGAACATTATCGTCGCCAAGGCTCTTTTGATGGGAATGCCGCTGTTCGTTTTGTTCGGCTGGCTTTCTGATAAGATTGGCCGCAAAAAAATTATTATGGCCGGTTTGATTCTTGCCGCCGTGAGCTATCGTGTTCCGGGCACTGATATCGGTATCTATCCCGCCATGCAGCGCGCGGCAGGAAATAATGTGGTCCACGTGGATCACACCAAAAACAAGGTGACCGGCGCCACTGTTCTTACGCCGCAAACTGTGGATGCGACCGGCAAACTTATAACTGCTCCGATTGCCACTGGCGCGGACAAAACCAAACTGATGTGGCTCATCTTTATTCAGGTGATTTTCGTCACGATGGTTTATGGACCCATTGCGGCGTTCCTGGTGGAGTCATTCCCGGCCAAGATCCGCTACAGCGCGCTTTCACTGCCGTATCACATCGGCAATGGCGTCTTTGGAGGACTGGTGCCGCTGGTTTGTGTCTGGATTCCGGCAGCGACGGGCAATCCTTTCGATGGTCTCTACTATCCGATCACCATCGCCGCAATCACGTTCGTGATTGGCAGCATCGCTTTGAGCGACACCAGGAACGTGAAGATCTGGCAGGAAGTGGCGGTACCTGCTGCCGGAGGCGCTCGGAGGTAGCTCGCTCTGCCCCTTGCGCATGAATGGCGGCTAAGGTGTAGGATAATTCTGTTTCGGACTGGCGGGTGGCAGCCGTTGCCACCCGTTGGTTCGTTATGGCCCAACCCCTGCGGGCCGTTGCGAGTTTGAGCGATTCGATTTAGAAATCCAAGAGGTCAAGGCCATGGCTGACGCTCGCGTGATGAATGAAAAAGAACAAGAGACAGAAGTCAACGAGGCACAGATCGCAGTCCATTGGAAGGAAGAGCAATACTTTTATCCCAGCTCCGCTTTCGTTGGACAGGCCCTGCTAACCGATCCCGCGATCAATGAGCGCTTCAGCGAAAAGAATTTTCCCGAATGCTTCCGTGAATATGCCGATCTTTTGAGCTGGGACCAATACTGGCACACCACGCTTGATACCAGCGAAGCCCCTTTCTGGAAGTGGTATGCCGGCGGCAAGCTCAATGCCTGTTATAACTGCGTGGATCGCCATCTGGAACACCACCGCAACAAAGCCGCTCTGATTTTTGTCGGCGAACCGGAAGACGTTCCGCCGGTTTCCATCACGTATCAGGAACTCTATTTCCGCGTGAATGAGATGGCGGCGTTGCTGCGGGATTTTGCCGGATTGAAGGCGGGAGATCGCGTCACCATCCACATGCCGGTGGTTCCTGAGTTGCCCATTACCATGCTGGCCTGCGCCAGGTTGGGCGTGATCCATTCCGTAGTCTTTGGCGGATTCAGCGGAGAAGCCTGCGGCATGCGCGCTGCTGATTCAGGAAGCAAAGTCCTGGTCACGATTGATGGTTATTACCGCAGCGGCGCGATGACCGACCACAAGGAGAAAGCCGACATCGCTGTGAAAACGGCCAAGGGTGAAAACCAAACCATTGAAAAAGTCCTGGTCTGGCACCGTGAAGCAGGGAAGTATCATTCCAAGACTCCCATGGTCGAAGGCCGCGATTTCTTTGTCGAAGACGTGCTCAAGAAATATGCCGGCCAGACCGTTGCGCCCGTGCCAATGCCTTCAGAAGCTCCGCTCTTTCCTGATGTATACCAGCGGCACCACGGGTCGGCCCAAGGGCTGCCAGCATGGAACAGGCGGATATCTCTCTTACGTTGCCGGCACTACCAAATACATTCAGGATCTGCATCCCACTGACGTTTACTGGTGCATGGCCGATATCGGCTGGATCACCGGACATTCTTACATCGTTTACGGCCCCCTGGCGTTGGCAGCTACCAGCGTGCTGTATGAAGGCGTGCCAAATTACCCTGACGCGGGGCGGCCATGGCGCGTGGCCAAGCGTTTAAATGTGAACATTTTCCATACTTCGCCCACAGCGATCCGCATGCTGCGCAAAGCCGGTCCGGACGAGCCGGCAAAATACGACTATCACTTCAAGCACATGACGACGGTGGGCGAGCCGATTGAGCCTGAAGTCTGGAAGTGGTATCACGAAGTTGTGGGCAAAGGCGAAGCAGTCATTGTCGACACCTGGTGGCAGACGGAGACCGGCGGCTTTCTCTGCAGCACCAAGCCGGCCATCGATCCCATGAAGCCGGGAAGTGCCGGGCCCGCTCTGCCGGGTATTTATCCTGTGATTTTCGATGAAGAAGGCAAAGAGGTTAAAGGCGGTTCCGGTAAGGCAGGGAACATCTGTATCAGGAATCCGTGGCCGGGCATGTTCCAGACAATTTACGGTGATCGTGACCGCTTTGTGGCCCAGTATTACAGCAAGTACAACAAGAATCCCAAAAGTAAAGATTGGCGTGACTGGCCTTATTTTGCCGGTGACGGTGCAGTGCAGGCGCCGGACGGCTACTTTAGAATTCTCGGACGCGTGGATGACGTTATCAACGTAGCCGGCCATCGCCTGGGAACCAAAGAATTGGAATCGGCGTGCTTGACGGTAAGTGAAGTTGCCGAAGCTGCCGTGATTCCGGTGGTCGACGAAGTAAAAGGCCGGGTGCCGGAAGTCTATGTTTCCCTCAAGCCCGGCCAGCACGATGCTGCCAAGATCCAGGAAGCCGTGATCAAGGCCATTGAACATCAAATCGGCAAGATCGCCCGGCCGAAAAAAGTTCATGTTGTTCCGGACATGCCAAAGACACGCTCCGGCAAGATCATGCGTCGCGTGCTGGCGGCAATTTCCAATCAAATGGATACGGGCGACGTCACCACGCTGGCCAATCCAGATGTGGTGGAGCAGATCCGGGTGATGGTGCAGGGCAACCGGCCGGTAGTGACAAAGGATGTTCCTGAAGACGTAAAGCATTTTGGGGAAGAACGTTGATGGGGAAGCAGGCAAGTAAAATCTAAGATTCATTGCGATTGCAGAACAATCGCTGAAGGACTGAGGAGGCAACATGAAGGAAGAGAAGAAGGGCAAGGGTGTATCTCGCAGAGATTTCATCAAAATTGCCGGGGCCGGCGGCATAGCCGCTGGAGCGCTCGGGCCTGCATTCCTGTTTCCTGAACGGGCCGCTGCGCAGCAGAAAACGCTCAAGATTCTGCAGTGGAGCCACTTTGTTCCCGCTTATGACACCTGGTTTGACGGAACTTTCGCCAAACAATGGGGCGAAAAACACAACACCAATGTAGTGGTTGACCACATCAACCTGACCGATCTCAATACCCGGGCTGCAGCGGAAGCACAAGCCAAAAAAGGCCACGACATTTTCATGTTCCTCTCGCCGCCGGCCGCGTATGAAAAGCAAGTCATCGACATGAGCCATGTTTACCAGGAGGTCGAGAAAAAGCATGGAAAGAAAATCGATCTGGCACATAAGTCGACCTACAATCCGAAGACAAAGAAATATTTCGCCTTCTCTGATTCGTACGCTCCCGATCCTGGCAACTGGCACAAAGACTGGTGGACGGAAGCGGGCTTTCCCAACGGTCCTGACACTTGGGACGATCTGCGGGCGGGCGCCAAGAAAATTAAAGACAAGAACGGCCATCCGTGCGGCATTGGCCTCGCTCAGGAACTTGATACCAGCATGGCCATGCGCGCCCTGTTGTGGTCCTTTGGCGGCGCCGAACAGGATGAAGCCGGCAATGTGACCATCAATTCAAAGAACACAATCGAAGCGTTGAAGTTCATGAAAGCGCTGTATCAGGAAACCGAAACCGCGGAAGTCTTTACGTGGACGCCGCCCTCAAACAACCAGGCAATGCTGGCCGGACGCGTGTCGTATGTAGCGAATGCAATCTCCATCACCAGGCAGGCAGAACGAGAGAAGCTGCCCATCGACAGTAAGATCATGATCAGCCGCGCGCTGAAAGGCCCAGTACGCCGCATCGCTGCAGAGCATGTGATGAACTGCTACGTGATCTGGGATTTTGCCGAGAATAAGGACGGAGCGCAGCAGTTCCTGATCGATTACATTGACGCGTTCCACGACGGTTTTACCGCGGGCCAGTTCTACAACTTCCCGTGTTTCCCCAGCGTCGTCCCCAAGCTGAAAGAAGAGATCGCCAATGACCCGCGTGCGAATCCGAGCAACAAGTATGCGGTGCTGGGCGATGTTCTTGACTGGGCCACCAACGTCGGTTATCCGGGCTATGCCTCAGCCGCCATCGACGAATCATTCAAGACATGGGTCATCCCCACGATGTTTGCCAAAGTTGCTCGGGGTGATGAAACGCCGGAAAACGCGGCCAAGGCTGCGGAAACGGAATACAAGCGAATCTTTGATCGTTGGAAGTAAGCAAACGCTCATACGGGGGTTCGATGGCTGTTGTTCAGACACGGAAGCTGACGAAAGTATTCAAAGAAGGAGAATTGGGAGCAGTCAACGACGTTGACCTGGAAACTCGCGAAGGCGAGTTTCTGGTTTTCCTGGGGCCATCGGGTTCCGGGAAAACCACTCTTCTGCGCATGATCGCCGGACTGGAAACCCCCACGTCCGGCGAAATCCTTATCGGCGGCAAAGTAGTGAATGACATGACGCCGAGGGAACGCCGGATTGCCATGGTGTTTCAGAGTTACGCGCTCTACCCACATCTCACCGTTTACAACAACATTGCTTTTCCTCTGAAAGCGCAAAAAGTACCCAAAAACCTGCATAAAGAGAAAGTCGAGTGGGCGGCTTCGCTGCTCGGCATTCAGGGGCTCTTGAAGCGCAAGCCACGGGAACTTTCCGGCGGTGAACGCCAACGTGTAGCGCTGGCCCGAGCCATCGTCCGCGAACCTTCGGTATTTTTACTGGATGAACCTCTTTCCAACCTCGATGCCAAGTTGCGTCTTTCCGCCCGCGAAGAACTGGAGCGGTTTCACCGCCGCGTAGGTACGACAACAATTTATGTTACCCATGACCAGGTGGAAGCCATGGCGATGGGCGATCGCATCGTGGTGTTGAACAAAGGCCTGGTGCGGCAATTTGCCACGCCCAGGGAAGTTTATGACGATCCGGCAGATACGTTTGTAGCGACATTCCTGGGATCGCCGCCAATGAACCTGGTGGAGAATGGCGACCTGATCGTGGGATTTCGTCCCGAGCATTTCCGGCTGGCAGATGAGGTAAAAGAGGCCAAAGTCCCATTCAAGTTCAAGGTGGAGAACGTGGAATATCTCGGCGCGGAGTATATCCTGAGCGGCCTTATCATGGGCGGCCGGCTTGACGGCAAGAAAGTTGTTGCCCGGCTCTTGCTCGGTCATACATATGAAGTCGGTACCACGTACGATTTTGCTATCCCGGAACGTCAGTTGAAATTCTTTGACCGGACCACGGAAAAGAGAACGGAAGCGAGGGCTCTGGCATGGGCCTGAACCCCGTCAGCCCGGAAGTAGCACTTTCTTCTGGCGCAAATAGACAAGGCGAAGCCGGGCCCAGACGAACGAAAGTAAAATCGATGGGAGCGGCGCAGAGTCCAATGCTGGGCGCAGCCATGTTCGGCCCGGCAATCCTCTATATAGTTCTTTTGATCGGCGCTCCATTTGTGCTGGCGGTTTTTTATGCCTTCAGTGATGCGCGTATCGGCAGCAATGAACTGCATTACGTCGGGATGGAGAATTTTCGCAGCATCCTGCAGAGCCCCAGTTTTCACCAGGCGGTAAAGAATTCGATCGTCTTTACGATCTCGGCGCAGATCATTGTCATCATCTGCTCAAATATTCTATCTATCGCCCTGGAGAAGAAATTCCGGGGCCGCGGACTGGTCCGCTTTCTGATCTTGCTGCCGTGGGTGGCTCCGGTTTCGCTGGGTACCATCGGCTGGAAGTGGATTCTGGATTCCATTTACAGCGTCATCACGTGGGTGCTGATCTGGGCTCATCTGGTTAAACCCTACGATGCCCCCATGTGGCTGGGGCAGCCAAAACTGGCTATGGCATCGGTCATTCTGGTGCACTGCTGGCGTTTGATTCCGTTCTCCACCGTGATCCTGCTGGCTGGCCGCACCGCAATTCCGAAAGAAATTCCGGAGGCTGCGGCGATTGATGGCGCAGGGTTCTGGCGCACCCTGTTCCAGATCACACTTCCCATGATGCGGCCGATTCTCAGCGTGGCCGTGCTGTTCGGAACCATTTTCACTTTTACTGACATGACGGTGGTTTACATCCTGACCGCAGGTGGGCCCTTTGATTCCACGCAGACTCTCCCTTCACTGGCGTTTGCCACCGGCATTCAAGGTAGCGATCTGGCGGCAGGCGCGGCGATCTCTTTGTTCCTGGTACCCGTGCTGGTGGCGATCGCTTATCTCATGCTGCGCGTGGCGAACCGAACGGAAGGAGCCTAATGAACAAGGCACTTGTACGCAAGTTTGGTCCGCGTGTCACCAAAGGGCTGTTTCTGTTGTTTTTTGTAGTGTTGTTGGCCTTTCCGTTTTACTGGATGGTCATTGCTGCCTTTAAGCAGAATATCGATCTCTATAACGTTGAAAGCAATCCGTTCATCTTCAATCTGAAGCCGACGCTCGACCACATCAAGCTGCTGTTTACAGAAACGCGCTTCGTACGCTGGTTGGGGAATACAGCGCTGGTGGGCACGCTTGTAGTAGTGATTACGCTACTACTCTCCATACCGGCTGCTTATGCGCTTGCACGCCTCACAGGTCGCTGGGGAGAGAGAATTGGAATCGCGATATTTTTAACGTACCTTGTGCCGCCTACACTGCTGTTTATCCCGCTCTCACGGGTCATCGCGCTGCTGGGCCTGCAAGACACCATCTGGTCTCTGGTACTGGTGTACCCGAGCACGACTATACCGTTTTCGATCTGGCTTCTGATGGGGTTCTTCAAGTCAATCCCGCGAGAACTTGAAGACGCGGCCATGGTGGATGGGCTTACGCGCTTTGGCGCCTTCGTGAAACTTGTGGTGCCTATCTCTCTTTCCGGCATTCTGACCGTGGTAATTTTCACGTTTACGCTGGTCACACAGGAGTTTGTTTATGCCCTGACGTTTATCTCTCCTGAGTCAAACCAGATGGTGGGCGTCGGGATTCCGATTTTCCTGGTGAGGGGTGACGTTTATTTCTGGGGCTCACTGATGGCCGCTTGCCTGATTGCCAGCTTGCCCGTTGCATTTTTCTACAATTTGTTCCTGGACCGGTTTATTGCCGGGTTTACCGTGGGAGCGGTAAAGGGATAAGAAAGAACAGGCTGTACCGGCCGAGCTATTAGAAATTCCAAAGACGCGTGAAGAACGCGCAAACTCTTGATTGCGCGGGCTCCTGATTGTTTTGTCAAGGTTGCATTGCCTTCTTCAGCGAACCGCACAAATTACTTGACAGATCAACCGCTTAGGGCTGAAAGTTGTGGCGCACTTTTACGCCTCATTTCGTCTGCACGTGGCCCGGGGGTCGGGGTGCGATAGTCAGCTTTGCGATAGTCAGCCTAAAGCTGGGACAACGGAAGTTCTCAATTCAGGAGAAACTGATGCCGACTTGGACACAGATTTACGATCCCTTTGGACACTGGTGGCTTTCAGCCCTGGTGGCAGCACTGCCAATAGTTGTGCTGTTCACTATGATGGCGGGGTTTCGCGTTAAGCCCCACTGGGCTGCTCTCGCGGGCGCGGCTACGGCCGTCCTGGTCGCTTGCCTGGCCTTTCACATGCCGGTATCGCTTGCCGCAGGCAGCTTCCTGTATGGTGTTTCTACAGGATTGCTCAACATTGTCTGGATCGTGGTGGCGGCCGTGTATCTTTATGATATTTCGGTCAGTACCGGCGATTTTGAGGTCATGAAGTCCTCCGTGGCCGGTATCACTGCGGACAGACGGCTGCAATTGTTGCTGGTGGCTTTCTGCTTTGGCGCCTTCATTGAAGGCTGCGCGGGATTCGGTTCTCCAGTGGCGATTGCTGGCGCGTTCATGATTGGTTTGGGCTTTAAGCCGTTTCACGCCGCCGCGCTCAACCTGATTGCCAATACTGCGCCGGTAGCCTGGGGCGCAATTGGAACGCCGGTCCATATGCTGGCCACGGTCACACAAATGCCGGAAGCCGACATGAACGCGATGATCGGACGCATCCTGCCCTACACGGCAATCATCGTGCCGTTCTGGCTGGTGCGTGCGATGGTTCCGTGGAAAGAAACCTTCGAAGTTTTGCCCGCAATTTTGGTCGTAGGCATCTCGTTTGCGTCGATGCAGTTCTTCTGGTCGAACTACATGGATAGCAACCTTGTCGACATTACAGCGGGCCTGTTCTCGCTCCTTTGCACGGTCGTTTTCCTCCTCTTCTGGAAGCCGAAAAAGATCTGGCGCTTTGAGGAAGATGGCGGTCCCGTGGCCGTGGTACCCGCAGGAAGAGTTATTCCCAGCGTTTCCGGCGGCGCGACCGGTCCGGAAGTCCATTCCTATTCAGCTGGCCGGACATTCCAGGCCTGGTTGCCATTCCTGATCCTTTCCATATTCGTATTCCTGTGGGGTCTCAAGCCGGTCAAGACTTGGATGAACGTACACACCACGCCGGCCTTTCTCACTGCGGAAGGAAAGCCGCAAGGCGGTTGGGCCACTCCCATTCATAACAAGATCTCTCGCGACAAACCAGTAGTGGTTAAGCCGACTCCGGAAGGCGCTCGCTTTCCTTTCATCTGGCTCGCCGCGACGGGCACAGGCTGCTTCCTGGCTGCTCTTGTCGGTGGCACGATCCGCGGGGTTGGCCCAGGCAAGCTTTTCGCAATTTTTGGTCACACACTCTTCCGAATGCGTTGGGCGGTGCTGGCGATTTCAGCCATGCTGGGATTGGGCTTCGTCACACGATACTCTGGGAGTGATGCCGTCTTGGGACTGGCTTTCACTCATACCGGATGGTTCTTCCCGTTCTTCGGGACTTTTCTGGGATGGTTAGGTGTGGCACTCACGGGCAGTGATACTTCTTCGAACGCGTTGTTCGGCAGCTTGCAGAAGATTACGGCCCAGCAACTTGGCCTGGATCCAGTCCTGATGACGGCGGCGAACAGCGCCGGCGGCGTAATGGGCAAGATGGTGGATGCGCAATCTATCTGCGTGGCCACGGCCGCCACCAACCAGGTAGGCAACGAAGGCATGATCTTCCGCTTCGTGGTCTGGCATTCCATCGCGCTCGGAGCAATCGTGGGCATCATCGTGATGTTCTATGCCTACGTGGCCCCGCACCTGGTCCCGCATGGAGTAAAACTGCTATCGCAATAACCAAAAAAGTATCACCAACAAAAACACCGCCGGAAATCGGCGGTGTTTTTTTGTGTCATGAAAAAGAAGTCTTTGCTGAAAGCTGGCCGCTAATTACTGAACCCCGGCAAATCCACCCGCTTGGCGATGTGGTCTTTGATCCAGTGCGCGTCCCACCATTCTTTCGGGTCAATCTGGATGCCCTCCAGCTGCATGCTGAAATGAATGTGGTCGCCGCCGGCCATGCCCGTCATGCCGCTCTTGCCCATGATCTGGCCGCGCTTTACTGTATCGCCCTCGTGCACGGCGATCTCACTCATGTGGCCGTAGATGGACTGCAATCCGTAGCCGTGATCCACCACAACGCAGTTACCGTAAATGCCCAGAGGCGCTGCATAAACGACGCGTCCGTCGTTCGTTGCTTCCACGCCCACGTGCTGGGTGATGGAAAGATCGTAGCCCAGATGCACCTGCTGGTCGATCTTTTTTCCCTGATAAATATAGTTGCGCACGTCGGCAAAATTGGCTTCCACCTTGGAATTGGATTGCTGCTTGAAAGGCTGCGACCACAGAAAGTGGTCCGCAGTTTTCATGCGGAGATCGGCCAGCGTTTTATTGTTGGCGCGCCGCATATCATTATTGATCTTCACAAAGCGCTCCACCATGTCCCCTGAGCCATTTGGGTCTAGCTCATTCACCACTTTCTGGATGAACTTATCGTCCAGCGGCAGATCGCGTACGCGATACTTTGGCTGATCCTTCTTGGGGAACTGGTACACCATCTGTCCAGTCACTTCATTGCCCGCAGGATCGGTTGCATAAACCAGCGGAGGCGTCCCGGCGGGCATATTCCAGGCAAAGGCGAAGAGCGAGAACAAGCCGGGCTTGCCGCCGGGTACGGGCCAGCTGCGAAACTTCTCGTCGCCCACACGCACACCCGACTCGCTGGCATATCCGGAGACATTAAAAGTAGCTAGGTCCGCCATGCCCAAATAAAGGTAGTGCTGGTCTGAATCCACGCTGACGGTCGGCGGGCGCGTCACGACCGTGACCTCGCGCTCACTGCGGACCGTCTGGCCGCGAAAGTCATTCGATGTGGCTTCCACGATCAGGCGGGCTTTGCCGTCCTTAAGCTGTGGCGCGGTCTTAGCGCCCGCGTTGAAAGTCCATGTCACATCCGCGACGCCGCCCTTCCAGCGCAACCGGTGCGAAGGCTGCTCTGTGTCCCAGACTTTGTAGCTTGCGCCATTCTGTTCAACAGTGGCGACGACACTGCGAACGCCATGCGGATCGCTTACGTGAATGGTGATTGGAGTGGATTGCCCCAGGGCCGTAAGCGAGGGCGGCAGAGTTACTACCGGAGTGGAAGACATCACAAACAATGCCACAACCGGCACGACGATTAACAAGCAAAGGATGAGAAAGAAAGTACGCATAGTGGAAATTCAGAATAGCACGGGAGAATCGCTTGCAATTAATGCTTCCAGGCGTTGTTCCAGGCAAAGCTCAGTAGAAGGGCTGTCGACTTGGTGCGAGGATCGCGGATGATGCGGCTTTCGCTTCCGCGGAAGCAGGTTCATTGAGCACGGCCCAAAATATGCCGATCGTCTTGATTGCTTCAGAGAACTGTCCGAAATCGACCGGCTTGACTACGTAACCATTGGCTCCAATCCGATAACACTCGTCGACGTCCGGTCCTTGGCGAGATGAAGTCAGCATGACCACAGGAATCAGCCTGAAGGCTGGATCGCCCTTCATGATACGCAGAACTTCGAACCCACCAACTCTGGGCATCTTGATGTCAAGCAGAACGACAATAGGGTCGCCAGTGGTGCGGGAGGCGAAAGCTCCACGGCAATACAGAAAGTCAAGCGCGTCCGCGCCATCGTGCAAGACAATGATCTGATTTACCAGTTTCGACTGTGAGAGAGCGCGCACAGCTAGTTCAACATCGTTTTCGCTGTCATCAACCAAGAGAATATAGCCTAGTTTTTCCATTGCGTATCCTTCTTTACGGGGAGAGTAAAATAAAAGGTGGCGCCGCGAGCAGTATCGCCTTCTGCCCAGACGCGACCTCCGTGCCGCTCAACAATTCGCCTGACGATGGCTAATCCGATCCCGGTGCCTTCGAAGTCTCCTGCATGGTGCAGCCGCTGAAAAACCCGGAATAGTTTTTCCGCATATTGCATGTCAAAACCAGCACCGTTGTCTCGTACGTAAACCGTTACTTCAGGGGCGCAGTTCCGCGCTCCTATTTCGATGTGGGCATTCGTTTTCTTCTTTGTGTATTTCACAGCATTTGAAATCAGATTTACCAGATGCTATGCGATAAAGAGTGCGTTTCTGCGCACTTCCCGAGTGGACATTTCGAAAACAAAGTTGGAAACCTGTCGCTTTAGGAAGTAGAGGAGGGCACGACCAAAGCAATAGACAATTTCCGATCACCATCTTCACAAATAAAGTTGTTGCAGGGAGTCTACCCCCGAATCAGCGAACTCCGACGCGCCTAAGCAAAAAATTATGAATCGGATAAAGAGGTGCGGATCTTATGTGAACTTCGGATTAGATATTGTTAAGGTAGTCAGGACTTCAACGGCGTACTGCTCGAAAGAGTACTTACGCTGGTAGTCCTTGCCTGATTCCGGTTATCGTGCTGAGCGCGCGTGCGATTGAGCCCAACCGGGCATACGAGGTGATTCTGGCGGAGGACACAGGCACCAGTGAACCCGTCTCTGCCGAAGATTCCCGTTAACAGGGAAATTTACAGGGAATTTGGCCGTTAAATGGTCCTGATCGTGTTTATCTACGCGTAAGTACAGGAGCGAGTGGTTTGTGGCCTGAAAATCGTAACAGGGAATGAGCAGGGAAGTAGCAGGAGAGTTAACAGGGAAAATATGCCGCAGAACAGATTTATTGATTAGCCGATGCTGGAGCAGGTTTGTTTGGTCGAGTCGCTTCATTCCCCGCAGGTGTGTCTGGTAACTGTTCAGTCGGACTAGACAACAAATCATCACAACCCAACTGAACAGCTGCTGGCGCCCATCCGCTTAGCAACGAAACGTTCCATGTCGGGATGAACGGTGTGGTCGTTTTTGCCGACGATGTACCAGCTTGGCTTCGACTTCCAGGCGGTTCCCCCGACTTTCGCGTCGAACAAGTCGGGTTTGGGAACGCCCTGAGTCGCCCAGACGAGCTTCTGTTCCTGCTCCGAAAGATCTCCGCAGAAATACTTCGTGCCCTCGGGGCGCAGCCAGATACGTCCATCCACGACTTCGATGTGGGAGAAGACGTCCGTCTTGGGGAAGTTAGATTGCTGTGTCTGAGATGTCTCATCGGCGTCCGGAGCGAGCGCGCAGATGTAAACCAGGCCGGCAACGCGATCGTCGACTCCGGCGCCGGTGATGACGCTTCCGCCGTAGGAGTGGCCGACGAGGATGACTGGGCCGCCGACACGGCCGATCATTGCCTTCACCAGGGCGATGTCCTCTGTTATTGTGTTGAGGCCGTACTGGGCTGCAATACACTCATAGCCTTCCGCCTGAAGAGGAACGATCAGCTTGCTAAAGCACGAGCCGTCCGCCCAGAGCCCGTGGCAGAAGACGATGCTAGGTTTAGTTTGCGTGGGTTTCATTTTGTTCTCCTTTTCGTTGATACATTTCTGCTTCGATATGTTGAGCCGGTTGGCAAAGTGAAATTGCCAGTTCCGCGATGCTGCGCGTCGCCACACGGTGGACTACGTCTTGACGAGCGTGCCGAGCACCTCGGGCCACCGAGTCTCAAAATCGACTTCTCGTTGCAGTCCGCGATCCAACAGAGCTTGAATTCGCTGCAGCGCTTCAGGCCATGTCAGCGCGGTCTGAAAGCTGTTGAGGGCGTCGAGTAGCTGGTCGGCGGATGGCAACGAGACTTGGTTTACGAGATTCTTCGCCGCCGAGACAGCACGCCGGTCGAAGGAGGCGATCCGACGCGCGAGCCCATCGACAAAGCTGTCCAACTCCGCGTCCGGAAGTGCGCGGTTGACGTAACCATATCGTTCTGCGGTGTCGCCGTCAAAATCGTTCGCGCCGAGAACGATTTCGAGCGCCCGGCCGCGGCCGACCAGATGTGGGAGGCGTTCCGCACCGCCAGCCCGAAGTGGCTAATGGGGGCACGATTTTTCTGGATGAGATTGGGGAAATTCCTCTGGAAATGCAAACCAAACTGCTGCGAGTATTGCAGGAAAGGGAGTTCGAGCGCCTTGGAAGCTCACGAACGCTCCGAACAGATGCCCGTCTGATTGCTGCAACCAACAGCGATCTAGAAATGATGGTGAGCCAGAACAAGTTCCGGTCAGACCTGTTTTATCGTCTGAACGTATTTCCTGTACACGTTCCGCCGTTGCGTGAACGTCAAGGGGATATACCGCTCCTGGTGCGACACTTCGCGAAGCAGTTCTCCAAGCGCATGAATAAGATGGTGGATACAATTCCATCTGCGACTTTGGACGTCCTGCGCCGATATCCTTGGCCGGGTAACATACGAGAGCTTCAGAATGTGATTGAGCGCGCCGTAATTGTTTCGACGGGACCAGCGCTGGATGTTGATCTCAACGCTCTTAAGTTTCCCAAGACTGGTTCTCAGGCAGAGAAGCCGGTTTCTCTGAAATCGGAAAATAGCGCACTTCACGGCGTTTTGGAAGAAACAGAACGACGACACATCCTTGGCGCCCTGAACCAGTGCAACTGGGTCGTGGCAGGGCCCAATGGCGCAGCGGCCCTTCTTGGAATGAAGCGTTCCACTCTCCAAAAGCGAATGCATAGGCTTGCAATTTCGCGACGGCTCAGGTAACCCCGCCCACCAATTCCCGTCAGATCTGACTGAAGCAGAGTTGCCGACCATTCGGCCCTGGACCGGATCCGTCTTTATCTTCCCGAACTCAGAGGGTCCTTGGCGTAGAACGAGGAGTCATCCTGAAAGAGCTGCGGGAGAAAAGTGCGGAAACCCTTCAGCCCTTTCAACTCGCTCATTATAGAGAAGCCAAATTCTACACAAGCACGTGAAGGCTGACGCTTCCGGGGCGTATTCGCTAGTGATCGATTTTCCGGGTTCTCGGGATCGAGTAGAAGGGACTAGTGATTTGCCGTGTAGAGAAAACAACGAGAATTTGGCCTTTGTCGCGTTCCCCAGTGCGCGTTTCGGACCCGCATGATCGATAAGAGTCCCGAAAGCGGTGAATTCACGCGAAATCAGAGAACAAATTCTCTGGTCTGCAGACTGTCTGGCGGAGGACGCAGTCTGCCGCGAACCCGTCTCTGGTCAAAAATTCCCGTTAGCAGGGAAATTTACAGGGAATTCCAGGTCGCTTAGCGGGCCGGATCGCGTCTATCCCACGTAAACACTGGAGTAAACGGCTTTTGACCTGAAATCGGAACAGGGAGTGATCAGGGAAATAACAGGAGACATAACAGGGAAGATATGGTGAGGAACAGGTAGGTCATTGGTCCGCCCTTAACTTTGGGTTGCCCCTTTTTAATACGTTCAACTATTCGCGAAAAAGGAGAGCACTGAAGCATCCGGGGCTCCTCCGATTGCCTAATCGGTATCAAGCACCACAAACTGCAGAATTCCCGACCTTTCAACCTGTATGACGAGCGGGGAGCCGCTGCTTAGTGATTCGAGGCTGGCCTTCAGGGAAACAACGTCTTTGATTTCTTTGCCGTTGACTGCGTGGATGACGTCTCCGGCAGCAAATTGATCTCCGAAATAAGGGCCCGCAGTTCCCATTTTTGCCGCCACCAGTACTCCTGCATTCACCCGCAAAGGTGGTAACAATGCGGAAATCTTCTCGTCAACGGTGATGCCTAGAATTCCCAGCTCGGCGAAGGAATTGTCCTCTTCCGTTACCAAGTCTTCGAACCGTTGTGGATCATCTCCTCTTTCAACCACGGGCATGGCGAATGAAAGCCTTCTCTCTCCTCGCAATACAGCAATTTCAGCTCTATCTCCTACGGCATAAGAATACATGTTCAAAGAGAGCTGACGAACATTGAGGATTGGTTTTGCATGAACGGCAATAATAATATCTCCCACCTTCAGGCCGGCTGCTGTCCGCCGGGCTTTGCGGCGTCACATCTTCAATCAAGACGCCATCTTCCGTGGGCAGGTTCAGCGCTTGAGCCAGAGCCGGTGTGATCGCGCGAACAAAAATTCCAACCTGATGGTGATGCACGTGATGTTCGGTCCGGATCTGACGGCAGATCGAGCTCACCAGATTGCTGGGAATGGCGAAGCCCACCCCTTCACTGCCACCGGATTTAGTGAAAATAAAGGTATTCAGACCGACGACCTCTCCCGCGGTGTCCACCAACGGGCCGCCGCTGTTTCCTGGATTAATCGCAGCGTCGGTTTGAACAAACGCCAAAGGACTGTCAGCGTTGAGTTGCCGGTCGACTGCGCTGACCACGCCCATGCTGACTGAATTCTCCAGCCCCAGGGGACTGCCAAAAGCGAGTACGATTTGCCCCTGATTCAAGTTACTGGAATCGGCAAAAGTCAAAAATGGCAGTCCAGTCAAATCAATCTTGATAACTGCCAGGTCCGTTTGTCGGTCCATGCCGATCAACCTGGCATCCACTAGATGACTGCCGGCACTGGATACTCTTTTATTCAGTCTTACTCGAAGCCGGCGTGCGCCCTGAACCACGTGAGCATTGGTAACGATGTAGCCATCTGATGAGACCAGAATTCCCGAGCCCGAGCTTCTTTGCTGGGAAACGACCGCACCTCCACTGTGATCATCGTCATTTTGAACTGCATAAGCAGAATTAAGAATCTGGACCACCGCGGGTTCAACTCGTCGCGCAACCTCCTGCAATGAGGAGCTGAGTTGTTCCAGTGAATTGGCACTCGAGGTCTTGTGCGTCCCGTATATCTCTGCCCGGGTGTTCTTGGCAGATGCCTGTAGGCTGAGGTACATGCAGCAGATTGCCAACAGCAGTATGCCGAACCTCTTCGTCATTTCGGGTACGGACGCAAGGAGGCGCATTTCTAGTGCTCCTTGGCGGCTGAGTCGGGCCGGTTCGACTGCGATCCTTGCTGCAAAGCATCCTTGAACCCGCGAATACCCTCTCCCATCCCTTTGCCCAGGCCGGCCAGCTTGGACGGGCCGAAAAATAAGAGCGCGATAAAAAGGATCACAAGTAAATGCATGGGTTGTGCGAGACCTTCGAACATGGTGCCTCCTGATCAGCTAATGACCAAACCAGAAATTGCCGGCTTTATTCCCAGTCAGGAGGAGGACAGGAAGTAGCATTTAGCGAAATAGAAGCGGACAGAAGCAGAACCGAGTAGGATCGAGGGAATGTCTCTTGGCGGTGGCTGGCCGCGCACTCCCATGGCACCGGGAGTGGCCGCAAGCAATCTAAAGATAGTTCCTGTAACTACAACTCCCGAAGCAGGCGCTGCATTTCCAGCTTGGCGCTGGAGAAATCACGGCAATTCGCAAAGTCCTGACATTGCTGACAATCCTGCCATGCATTTACGTCAATGGCCAGCTTGCGATCTCGATGCCCTGGTCCCTGGCTGTTAACAGAGATTTGAAAGACCTTTCCAGCGAGCGGCTTCCCGAATTTGAGCTTTTCAAGGTTGGGATAAATAGTGCCAAAGCAACTTTTCATGTTGTACCCTCTCCATATTCTTGCCGCACCGTCGCGGCCTAATCGGCCGCGACTTCCTTGCGATTCGGACTGCTGATGTCTTTGATATCCCAGCCTAGCCCCTGCGCCACGCCGGCTCCATATGCCGGGTCTGCTTGGTTGAAGTGCCAGAGTTGCCGCTTCTGAATTTCTGCCGGCACGTCCTTCAGGCTGGCAACAATATTTCCGGTCAGCCGTTCCTGCTCGTCCGGCCGCATCAGGCGAAAGAGATTGCCCGGCTGCGAATAATAGTCCCCGTCCAACCGGTGATTGTGGCGGTCGACGGACCCGGAGATCTGGCGCGGGCGCTCGCGGTAAGAAGCGTCCTCGACGGGGCCGTTGAAGCTGTTGGGCTCATAGTTTGGCGCGGACCCAGAATTGCCGTCGAAGCGCATTGCACCATCGCGATGATAGTTATGCATCGGACACTGCGGCCGGTTGACAGGCAACGAATCATAGTTGACGCCCAGCCTGTAGCGATGAGCGTCAGGATAAGAGATCAGCCTTGCCTGGAGCATTTTGTCCGGTGAATACCCCATGCCGGGCACAATGTTTTTCGGCTCGAACGCCGCCTGCTCAACCTCGGCGAAGTAGTTCTCAGGGTTGCGATCAAGGACCAGGTCGCCGACGCTCGATAAGAGGATAGTCTTTATGAGGCCAGACTTTGGTCAGATCGAATGGGTTGATGTGATACGTTTCCGCTTCTTTTTCCGGCATTACCTGCACACTCACGCGCCACGCGGGAAAGTCGCCTTTCTGAATCGCATTAAACAGGTCGCGTTGCGCGTAATCCGGGTCCGCACCTCGCATGACTCGGCCTGCTCCGCGGGTGAAGTTCTTGATGCCTTGCTTGGTCTTGAAGTGCCATTTCACGTAGGAGAGCTCGTTCTTGCTGTTGATGAGGCTGAACGTATGGCTGCTGAAACCGTCCATGTGCCGATAGCCGTCGGGTGTGCCGCGATCGGAGAAAAGAATTGTGACCTGGTGCAACGATTCGGGCGAAAGCGACCAGAAATCCCACATCATCGTGGGCGACTTGAGATTTGTCTCCGGATCCCGTTTCTGGGTGTGGATGAAGTCGCCAAACTTGAGCGGATCGCGAATGAAAAAGACCGGCGTGTTGTTGCCCACCATGTCCCAGTTACCCTCTTCGGTGTAGAACTTGAGCGCAAAGCCGCGAGGATCACGTTCGGTGTCTGCCGACCCTTTCTCGCCCCCAACGGTCGAGAAGCGAAGAAACGTGGGAGTCTGCTTGCCAGCGTCGGAAAAAAGCCTGCACTCGTGTACCTGGCCATGTCTGGGTTGGTGGAGATAAAATATCCATATGCGCCGGAGCCCTTGGCATGGACAACTCGCTCGGGAATACGCTCGCGATTGAAATGCGCCATCTTTTCGAAGAGCAGAAAATCTTCGAAAACTACCGGGCCGCGCGGACCGACAGTTAGCGAGTTCTGATTGTCGCCCACGGGACGTCCGGCAGCCGTTGTCATTTGTTTCTTTTCCATCATGCTCTCCTCGGTCTTCATTCTTGACACTAGGAGCTTCGGCCTGAGGAGTGCAAGGCCGCGCAACCGATATGTGAAATAGAAAAGAACTATGAATCCTTTTTGAACATCCGTAATCAGTACCATCACAGTATGGAAATCAATCACATCCGGTCCTTCTGTGCTCTCGCACGAGCAGGAAGCTTTACACACGCAGCAGAAGAACTTGGAATAGCCCAACCATCGTTGTCACAACAGATACGGACACTGGAGAAAAAGATTGGAACTCCGTTGTTCGAACGTATGGGCCGTTCCATACGGCTCACCGCTTTTGGGGAAGCCCTGCGCGAGCCGGCACTGAGCATTTTGCAGCAAGTGGCGATGGCGGAAAACTCACTGGCCAATCTCCGTGACGGAGTGCGCGGCAGGTTGCGCGTGGGAGTAATTCCAACCATCCTGCCTTATTTGATTGCGCCTCGCATCGGTGGATTTCTCAAAGAATTCCCGGATGTGGACTTGCAACTCATTGAGGACGCCACACCCCGACTGGTGGAGCAATTGCAGTCAGGCGATCTTGATATCGCTGTCACGGCTCTGCCGGTGAGAAACCCGGACATTATATGCAGTGAGCTATTCCGTGAGCCCCTCTTTCTGGCCGTTGCTGAAGGCCACGCTCTTGCTCGGAAACAGTCGGTGGATCTGCGCGAGTTGGCAAATGAGCCTTTACTTCTGTTGAAAGAAGGGCATTGTCTGCGCGACAGCGTCCTGATGGCCTGTACCCGCGCCAAAGCTGAACTCCGCTCGATTTTTGAAACCGATCAGCTTGAAAGCATCTTCCAACTCATCAAATCAGGGTTGGGTGTGACTCTGGTCCCTGAGATGGCATCATCGCATGCAGCCGGTTGCGCGCTGATTCCACTGCAAGGCAGTAATTCCAGGCGAATCGGTTATCTTCGAGCACGCCGACATATAATGACCAAACCGATGCGCGAACTCACTAGCTGGCTGCGCGCTGTTCCCAGAGCATCCTCCTCCAGCCATCCTCCAAATATCCCCTGCAGTTCGTAAAGCTTCACGGGTCTTATTTGATCCAGCCTTCTACTATGCGAAGTAGAGGAAATGTCATCTCCTTTAATGAATTTCTGATTAATTTCGCTGGCCCAACTGCAATAAGAATCTGATTTCAGGGAATAAACGGCTCCGGTTCTCGTTGTCATCACCGGCACTAGAAACAGACCTCAGCTTTGCAGTGGATACAGAGGCGCGGTTCTACGGAACTGTGAACCTTACAACGGCGAGAATCTCCAAGATCGCCCCAGAAAACAAACCATAAGTCACCGACGAGAGGAGAAGTATTTCAAATGAGGTGGATGGAAAGGTTGTACATAATTGTCGTTATTGCGAGCCTGACACCGATTCAGGCTCTAGCCCAGACCAGCCCGACAGATAGCGGATCGGAATCAACCAGACTGGAAGATCAAGTAGAGAAGTTAAAGCAGGCAATCGCGGCGCAGCAGCAAGCGATGGCAGACCAACAAAGGCAAATCTTGGAGCAACGGCAGGAGATTGAGACGCTCAGCCAACACATGATCGGACAACCAAAAGCAACGCCCGTTGCCGCTGGGAATGGGTCGCCCGTGCTCGTTAATACAAGTCTGACTGAAGCGCGGCCGACCACGCTGATTCACACGGATCTGGCGCAAGAGGTCGAGAAACCAAAAGAATCTCCGCTCTCGTTCCATATTGGAGGCGCTGAGTTCACTCCGGGCGGATTCGTTGACCTGACCGCATTCTGGCGCAGCACCAATCCAGGTACGGGATACGGAACGAACTTCTTTTCAATTCCATTTCACAATACTATTCCCGGCCAGTTGACCGAAACACGTTTCACCGCCGAGAACTCACGTATTACGCTGAAAGTGGCCGACAACTTTAAGGGGAATGACGTTACCGGCTATTACGAAATGGATTTCCACGGCAATGATCCCGCCAATCTCAACGTCACCAGCAATTCGAGTACGATGCGCCTCCGGCAGTTCTGGGTGGATGTAAGGCACAAGAAATGGGAAGTTCTTGGTGGACAAGCCTGGAGTTGGCTGACCCCGAATCGTGTTGGAATGTCGGCTATGCCAGCCGACGTCTTTTACAGCCAGAATGTGGATGCCAATTATCAGTTGGGGCTGACATGGACCCGGGCACCCCAGGTGCGCGTGATCTTTCATCCCAATGATCATTGGGGTATGGGGCTCGCCACGGAGAATCCTGACCAATTTGCCGGCCAGGCTGGACAAGTTATTTTCCCGGCAGCTTTGAATAACGCGGCTGTGACTTCACAGTTTGACATCGCCAATCAGACGACCACGCCCAATGTGATGCCCGACATTATCCCGAAAATCGCTTATGACACCGATCTTGGCGGCAAACATTTCCATGTAGAAGCGGTTGGCCTGGTAACTCGGTTGAGAGTCGTGCCTGCGCTCGGCGCCGCTAAAAATAGCGTGACTGGTGGTGGCGGTTCTCTCAATATGAATCTGGAAGTGGTCAAGAACTTTCGTCTCTTTCTTACCTCATTCTTTAGCGACGGTGGCGGACGCTATATTTTTGGCAGTGGACCGGATGCGGTCCTGCGTCCGGATGGCACTCTATCATTAGTACATGCGGAATCAGGCGTCGGCGGATTTGAATGGCAGATATGCAAGAAAACTCTGATCTCCGCGTATTACGGCGCAGATTACTTTCAGCGAAACTTTTTCCTGGATACCAGCGCAGGTGCAAAACCAAATACCTTCGCAGGCTATGGCGGCCCTGGCTCGAGCAATGCTGCCAATCGCTCCATTCAGGAACCTACCCTGGATTGGGTTACAACTTTTTGGAAGAATCCGCAATACGGAGCGCTGCAACTGATGACCCAGGTCAGCTATCTAACTCGGTCACCCTGGGTTGTGCCTGCAGGCACTCCCAAAAATGCACGTAGCAGCATGGCCTGGGCAAATGTCCGGTACGTACTTCCGTAGGTAAAACTTGATTTGTTGGTCCAGAGCGCCGATGTTCGGCGCTCTGGATAGGCATACTACGAATCCTATGTTCCGCACAACTCTGCCGTGTCTGCGTACTCAACGTCCGCGATAAACGAAGCGCAGATTCCCTCTTCAAGAGCGTGGTTCTCGTCATAACTAACGTCACGGCGGAATAAAGTTACGCGAAATAGATTATTACTGCAGCTTCTCTCCTCATGTGGCACTTACGAGCAATCCTCCTCCTCTCAAGGAAGATTGCTCGGTTTTTATCAAACGGTATGTTGAACGCATCCCTTCTGGAATAAATTTTGCCCGATGCTGTTAACACCAACAGCGCACGAAGCTGCGACCGTCAAAGCGCACTGGCTAAGTGGAAGACCAGTGAGCCCATCGGTATCGTGTGCTCGGCTCAGGAGGATGGATGCCATGTCAAATACTTCCGCTATTGTGGCGGGTATCGTCTTTGTCGCGCTAGCCGCCGCCAATGTGGTGGTGATGCTGGAGGCTTCCCACCCCGCGCGCAACGGAGCAACAAGAACCCGCCTGATCACTGCTCACAGGGTGGGCGGGTACCTGTTCGTGATCCTGTTCTGCATCATGACCTACGGCATGAGTCAGAGACTTGCTGGTTCGGGGATAAGAGGTCATCTGCCGGCGCACCTGGTTCTGCATATTGTGCTTGTGCTCGTCCTGGTGCCTTTGCTTTTGTTGAAAATATTGATCGCGCGCCGCTACAGGCACAGCCATTCGTCGCTGAAAGCACTGGGAGTGACGATTTTCATGGTTTCGTTCGTGATGGTGAGCATCCCCGCATTCTCAGAACTTCTTCGTTCGTTGAGCCCGGGAAGCCTCGGGCTACGGCTCGCGACCGGCTTAATCCTTGCCGTGTGCCTGGCCCGAGGCGCCTTGGTTTTTAAGAGAAGAAAACAGGCGCGAGCGTCCACGGGGACATCGCGTACTCCGAAAACCCGGTCAACCGGATTAAACAACTTCGAAAAGGTGAAGGACCCAATGAATCTTTTGTTGGCTCAGATCGAGCAGCAAACGCATGATACGAAAACGTTACGCTTCCATATCCCCAAGGAAAGACGTTTTTCTGCCAGGCCAGGGCAATTCCTGACCTTTCGGTGGGCGGTTGATGGCCGGCGAATAACGCGGTCTTACACCATTTCATCCTCGCCGACCCACGAAAACTACGTGGAAATCACGCCCAAGCGCATGGAAAATGGATGTATATCTAGCTTTCTAAATGATCGAGCCAAGCCGGGTCTTTTGGTTGAAGCAAGCGGACCGCATGGCCGCTTTTATTTTGACGAGACACTCCACAAGACCATAATTCTCATTGCAGCCGGAAGCGGGATCACACCCATGATTTCGATGCTGCGCTATATCGAAGACCTTAACCTGCCTACTCCGGTTAGGCTGTTGTATTGTGTGCGCACCGCTGCAGACATCATTTTCCAAAACGAACTGGCGAGACTTGGAAGGTCTCTCCTCAATTTCAAATATGAAGTGTGCCTATCGCAACCGGACCCTTCGTGGGCGGGGCGCAGCGGCCACCTGACCGAGGAATTCGTCTCTCAGCACGTGATCGATCCGCATTCACATACCTTCTTCCTTTGCGGCCCTCAGGGATTCATGGACAATGTGCGCGAGATTCTGTTGGCTCTCGGCGTAAACCAGGACCAGATTCTCCAAGAGAGTTTCGGCGAGAGCAAACGGTCCGCGGAGTTTCCCCTACAGGAACCTCGCCCCGTCGAGACTGTCGTGTTCATGCGCTCGGAGAAGGTTTGTCAGATATCATCCGGGAGAACTTTGCTCGATTTGGCGGAGCTAAACGACGTGCAGATTCCATATGACTGCCGTCAGGGGCTGTGCGGTACGTGCGCTACGCGAGTTCTAAGTGGCACAGTTCGAATGGACGTAGAAGCCGGGCTCACGCCCGAACAGAAAAATGCTGGATATGTGCTGCCCTGTGTTAGCCGGGCCTCGGGAACGGTTGTCTTGGTGGCTTAACGCCGCGGATCGCAGAACTGAGTGAATCTCTATGCGTAAGACGAGCGACGTATGTCGAAACTAGAGGGCAATTCGAAATAATAAGAACATCTGGACCATCCTGATGGGTGACTCGAAATCGCCAAGCCGCCGTAACCGAGAGGGCAGCAATCAGAGACCGATGAAGGAAGGCATATGGGAAGGTGCGGGTAGAGACACGTAGTGAAACCGGCGAGTCTGTCTTTTCGGGGCTCCGATTTCGGCAGGCTCGAGGTACCGGGATGGCTGTAACGCTTGACTTCCAGTCTCCCGGCCCGCGCAGATTGGTTGGTCAGAGTACGAGCCTTATCCGCCGTAATTGCCGAGCAACGAATGCTCCCACTCCTTCTCCTGCTGACGTATTTTTTTGTTCGTATCGTCCTGCCGGTTTTTTTGCTCCGCTTGATTGACCTCCAGCTGCTGTACTTCACCGTGCAGCTGATCTACCTTTGCCAGGAACTCATCTCGTGTCATAGAGACATTCGATTCCACTGCTGTTCCAACGTTCGCACCGCAGGAGTTCTTGTTTTCTTCAGCCGCCTTTGCATTTTGGGTCATCGCAAAGGCCGATATTGACGTGGTCAATACGCCAACGGCCATGATTCGAATAAATGCGTTTTTCATAGTTGCTCCTTTTTGATCGTTCACAATACATAATCCCGGGAACGACAGTTTTATTCCCAGAGATGGGAGGAAATATTTTTCCAGGCAAGGGATGAAACCGGGAAGTTGCGGCCTTATGGAAGGTATGGGCTTGCAATACCGATTTGACAAGCAAGCGCGTTTGAGTCGGCTTTGAAGCAAGGAAGGTCTTTTAGTAATGTGGATGCAAGCGATTAGAACGTCGGTCTTCGAGTTGACTATGCCAGTTGATCGCGCCCACGAGTTCGAGAGCATAGCGCTGCCCCACGCGCCGAGCCTGCTTCGATACGCGATGCACAAACTTGGCGGAAGCAAGGGAGAAGCCGAGGATCTGGTACAGGAAACTCTGCTGGCGGCCTGGCGAAATTTCAGCCAATACGAAGCTGGCACCAACTGCAAGGCATGGCTGTTCCGCATACTGATTAACTTCCGCCATAAGCAATTTCGCAGCGCGAGCCGGAAGGCGGAAGAGCCCCTGGGTGAAGAGGAACAAAATCTTTCGCGCCCGGAAAACATCAGCCGCACGGCCGAGATACGCGCCGCCTTTCGAAAACTCTCGCCGGAGCACCGCGAAGTAATGCAACTGGCGGTGGTTGAAGGATTCGAGATTCGCGAAGTGGCCGAGATGCTGAAAGTTCCTGCAGGAACCGTGATGTCGCGGATAAGCCGTGCTCGGGCGCAGTTGCGGACGATGCTTCAACCTGCCCGGCTTTCTGGTGAGGAGGCGTTATGAATTGTGACGAACTCAAGAACGTGGCCTCGCGCTACCTGGCCGGCGAAAGCGATGAAGGGGAAGCGCTGGCGGTTGAAAACCATCTGGCAAGCTGTGAAACCTGCGCCGCGGAAATGGCCGCCGATCGGCGGATCGACGCCAGCCTGCGGGAAGCCATGCTGGAAGACGAGCCGGATGCCTCGGTGGTGGTTCGCCGCGTCGTTGCACGGATGCAAGGTGAGCCTTGGTGGCAGCGGATTTTTGCTGTGGCGCCGCTGCGAATTGCCGCACTCGCTTCGGCTATCGTGATGGTTTTTTTCGCGGGACATCAGCTTTACGTTCATCAGATGGAAAAGGGCATTGCATTCGCGGCAACTAACGATCACTACATGGATCTGGTAGTGCTGAAGCGGACCGACTGGGCCTACGGTGGCGAATCCAGCGCGCAGTTTGTGCAGCGCACTTTTCAGAGAAACCCCAACCTGCTACGCTCCATTACACCTGCAGGAGGCACGCTCGAAAAGGTTCGCATTTGTCCTCTCGAGGGAAGGCAATACGCCCATTTCGTTTTTCAAACACCCGAAGGGGAAGTCTCTGTCTTCATTCGTGCCAGAGCGCCGGGCGAGCGCCCTTATCACGCTGCGGACCTTCACGATCGGTCTCATGGCCTGGAGGTCGCGGGCTTCACCTCGCCTGACTTTGTCGGTGCGGTGGTCGGCCACGAGGGTATCCCAGCCAGGTCATTGGCCCAGCAGGTAGCCACGGACCTTTAGAGCAGAAATGAGCGTCGTCCCATTGGGCATGGTAAGTGAAATTGATCGCGTCCTGACCGCCCGATTGCCGCGCCCTTTCCCGCCTTAGGCAAGTGTGTTGCGCTGCCGGGTTTTTGACACCCGGCAGCTTATTGTGGTTCCGCTTACTCTCTCAAGCGGGTGATTCCCGAGCTCGCGGTACCACCGTGGTCGGAAATTACTTTGATGGTTGCTGGTTGCGGCGCGCCCACGAGGATCACCTCATACAACGCTCCGGTCCAGGTCATGGTGAAGGCTGCTCCTTGCGGTTTGCCCGCAGCGTCGTATGCCTGCATGGTGAGCTTTGCACTTGGCGACGCTGACGATGTCGCATCAACCGTCAGCCGCTGCTTCGTGGTCCGGTATTCAACCAAACTGATGGACACCGCGTCAGAGGCTGTCGGATTCACCGAAATGGTGACTGTCGCCGGCGGAGAGGAGGTGCCACCACTGTTGGTCACAATCAGTTGGAAAGTCAGCACTGCGGCTGCCCCGGGAGAGACGATGGGAGCAGTGAACGTCGGTTGAGCCGCAGTATTGCTAGAGAGAGCCACAGCCGTTCCGCTAGTCTGAGTCCAGGCGAACGTCAGGGCAGAACCGCTTGAATCGCTGCTTGCCGTTCCGTCGAGTCTGACCACTGCGCCCGAGGCAATAGACTGGTTGGGTCCAGCGTTTGCGGTCGGCAGTCCTTTCACTGGACAATTAGGACCTGCGGGCGGCGCAGATCCTGGCCACGGACTTAATTGTCCGACAATAGGTCCACTACCATTCAACGGGCCGGAACCTTTAACCAGGAAGGGAAAGTCTTCAAAGTTGTTAGGCACTATCGGTGTGCCAACCTGAGCGTTTTCCGGAAAGAGAAAATCAAAGATCGGCGCTTGATATTGCCCGGCGACAAGACCACTGGTGGTGTTGGTCGGCGTAGAACCGGCAATCACAGCGCGCATTTCGCGCGTTGGCGGAAGCCAAGTGCCGGCAGCAGGGAGGCTAAGCACTTTGGATGGCGGGCGGAAACGCCAGCGTCCCATCACGGCGCCGCCTGGAGGTCCTTGGTCAACATCCATTGAACCCCAGTCGCGGCCGCTGTCTGCTCCGGTGCAGGGATCCACGTCTATGCCATACAAAAGAATGTTGCGGCTGGGATCGGTGGTGAATCCTTCAAAGCGCGTGCGAACTGTGGCTTCTGCTGCCCCAACCACGTTTTGACCGCCGACGCCGAGGAGCATAACGTCCAGCGCGACATAAGCAGGATCGGTGCCGGGGGCGGTGAATATGCCAACGTTGCCGATTACCTGATAGGCTGCGATGTAACTGAATGCTGGTGGCCCCGGATCAGTCTCAATAACGCCGGAATAGGTCACGAAATCGCCAACTTCAAATGGCGCCATCAAGTTGGGATCGGTGGTCAGTCCGGGAGAAACGGCGCTCGGCGCAAGCATCGTGAAAATCATGGCAAAGCCGCTGGGACTGGTGCCGGTAGGCCGGTTCGTCTGCGGGCAGAGAGCATCGCCGTTCGCTGTGGGCCCGCGCGGAATGCACATGGGGAAGCCGGTCTCGGTGCGCACAGTCGGATTGTTCTCGTCAATGGTGAAGCGCGCATCCGGAGTCCACTTGCGGCCAAACTTGCCCTCAGGGTCATTGATCTTTACCTTCTGGCCGGTGTTCTGCGCGCCTATGACTCCGCCAACTTCGAAGAACCCGGTAGTGTAGTCAATGTAGTTAATGAATCCTTGGCTGGACTGCAGCGAATGCTGCGATAGGAAGATCAGGCCGGCAATGTAAGTATTGCCAACGCGATTACCTACAACGTGCGCCTCATACACGCCTGGCATCCTCTTGGAATCAGACTGCGCCAGGCCTGTTTCTCCCGCAACACCGAGCGGGTTCATGGTGAAGACCTGCTGCCATGTCAACGCCGCGGCCGGCATCTGCAGAATGGTGTTGTCTGGTACCACGATGCGTTGGTGGTTCACGGTGATTGTGCCGCCGGAGAGTACGTTCGTTTGATCTCTAACGGTCGCTGCTTGAATGAAGCCTGTAGTGTCAAACTGCGTTGGATCTTGTGGTGGCGCTTGCGCTGCGGCGCTGACCGCGAAAGCAGCCAGAACAAGTAGCGGGATGCCGATTAGTCGAACCGTATCGATGGTGCTGCTGGCGATTGTTTTTCCGGAAGATTTCTTTGCATGCTCATGGCGAACGAAGATCGTTCCGCAAACGAGATGCTCGGAGATTGTTGTCTGATCATTTGCTTTGTGGAATTTTGGGGCGTTCATCGTTTGTATCCTTCCTCCCGTTAGCCTTGGCTGCCGGGATATTGTTCCTTGTGCGGTTTCACTTTGCACATCGACTGCTTGCTGCGTTAGCGGACTCGCGTAACTCCAGAAGTTGCTGAACCGCCTCCTGAAGAAGTAACCGCGACCCTCGTCGGCTGGTTCAAGCCGGTGAAAATAATGCTGTATGTTCCTGGCACGGGTGGACTCGCCGGTCCCATGACTCCGGTCCAGGGCTTGCCTGTGGCTGGGTTATTAATGTTCAGAGTGCAGGTTAGCTTGATACCCGGCGTTGAATCTGAGGCATTCACCGTCAGCGCGCCCTTGCTGGTCCTGTACGTCGCATTGGTGATCGTGACCGAGTCAAATGTTGGGTTTACCGTAATCGGCACGCTGGCCGTAGCGCTCAGACCTGAGACTGAGCTCTTGGCGGTAACCGCGAATGACAGCGTGCTCGGAGCCGACAGCGGCGGCACAATAGGCGCTGCGAATACCTGCTGCGCTCCATTCGTTCCGGCGACGGGCGTAAGCGTCACACCTTGTGGCGCAAGCCACGTGTATGTGAGCGTCCCGCCTGCGGGATCAACGCCACTCGCGCTGAGAGTCACCTTCACGCCGCTCGCAACTGGACTTGCCGGAGCAACTGTCGCGCTCACGGACGGCGGAGCGGGAGCTGCTGGCGGTGCAATCGGAACAGAAACCGTTGCAATAGCCGGAGTAGTTGAGTTTGCTCCGCCAACGCTCACCTGGAACGTGAGGTTGGTTGCAGTTGCCACAGTTGGCGCGACGAACGTCGTGGTGATTGCTGATGGCGTACTCAACGTGACGCCCGGATTGCTGCCGCTGTTGACCTGTGTCCAGGCAAACGGACCGCTATTCGGGGTGCTTCCTGCGGCGCTCAACGTGACCAGCGTGCCGGCCACAATTGGCGTCGCCGCCGAAGTGAAATTCGCCGTAGCGCTGGCCGTCGGTGGCGGAGTCCCGCCCCCAGTTCCATCGTTTGTGCATGTTACGCTTGGCGCTGATGCTCCGGGCCATGGGTTCAATTGACCAATAGGCTGATTGCTGAAGCCGCCCCACGGCCCCGACCCGTTCACTAAAAAGCTCAGATCAGAAAAATTCAACGGCACAGGCGGATCGCCGACGGCCAGGTTTTCTGGAAAGATAAACTCAAAGTTCGGCGCTTGATAGCGCCCGGCGACGATGCCCAACGCCTGGTTATAGACCGCAGGCTCAGGGAAATCGATTTTCATCGCCACCACGCGCGAAGGAGGAAGAAAACTGCCTCCCGCCGGACGGTAACGAACCCGCCCCTTCTTGCCCAGCGTCGGTGGGCCTGGCTCAACTGTGAACTCGAATGCCCATGGCGCCCGGTCCTTGACGATGCCATTGCAGTCCTGGTCAACGGCGAAGATGTCCACCGGGCGTGAAGGATCGGTCGAAAAGCCCTCAACTTTTACCTTTGCGGTAGTCTCTTGCGGAAACGCAGGATTGGGAATTCCCGCCGCGCCTTGAAGTACAACGTCAATGGCAACGTAGGCTGGATCGTCGCCCGGCGTGGTGTAAATTCCCACGTTGGCGATAATGGTGTGCGCAGAGACATAACGCGAGCCATTGTTCTCCATCACCGTGCCCGCGTAGCTCACGTAGTCGCCAACTTCAAAAGGAGCGAAAGCGGTTGAGTCTGTTGGCTGCGCAAAATTGGCGGATGCCGCAGCGCCATTCGGGTCCATGGTGAAGTTCATCAAGTAGCCGCCGTTACCCTGCGGACGGTTTCTTTGTGGGCAGAGCGGATCGTCGCCCGCTGCCGGGTCCTGCCGAGGGATGCACATGGGAAACGCCGTCTCTGCGCGAATCGTGGGATTGTCTTCATCAATAGAGAAGCGCACATCCGGTGACTTGCCAATGCTGAAACGGCCCAGCGGATCGTTGATCTGCACTTTGGTCCCGTTCACCACCATGATTCCGTTGGCGTAGTCAAGAGACTCGATGAACCCCTGGCTGGCATTGAGCGATTGCTGCGAGATAAAAATGAGGCCGGCAATATAGGTGCCGTTCACGATATTGCCTTGCACGCGCGCTTCAAACGTTCCCGGCAGCCGTGCGCCATCGGAAAGCGCCAGCCCTGTCTCATTCCCTGATCCGACTGAGTTGTATTCGAATACCTCTTCCCAGGTGAGAGTATTGGCCGGCATTTGCAGGATCGTGTTTTGTGGGACGCGTACAACATGCCCGTTGATCTGGATCCACCCGCCGGATGCCTTGCAGCCCGCCGGCATGGACGGATTGTCCGCGGAGGGAGATGTGTTACGTGCGCAAGCCGAATCGACTGAGGCATATTGGATGAAGCCGACCATATCGAATGGCGCGACCTTGCCCTGCGAGGCAGGCACAGTTGCGGGAACTGGAGGTGTGTCTGGCTTCTGCGCCCAGGCGGTTAGTGTTATTAACATGACTGCGAGGGCGGCTGTGGTTTTCCCGGAAGTGTGTGACTTGAAATACATTGAAAACTCCTGCTTCATCCGTCTCGAGCTTTTGCTCGTTCTTTCTTTCAATCAGCGGCGCGCTGATCGCCTCCGTCAAAGCGGTCAATGCGCCAGAAGGTTCTGCAAAAACGTTGGCAATGGCGTACCGCCGTTTTTTCCTGTGGGTGCAATCGTCACCATCTGGTCTGTTGCCTGTCCCGGATGCTTAGGATCGTTCTGCACCGGATATCCCCTCGAATCAGCCGGATGTCCGTTTGGTACCTGTAACTCGGGGTGATCGAAAGGCGCCGACTGGCTCACTGCCCGCGGGTCCGTCAGTCCATTGCGCAGGAAATCGACCAGGTCGGTCTTTTCCCGCATGCTGAGACCGAGCGGAATAATATTGGGATCAATCAGAGGAATCTGATCGAAACCATCGGGGAAGTCGCCGCCACGGTTGTAAAACTCCACCACTTGTTCGAGCGTCAGCTGTCCGCCGTTATGGAAGTAAGGCGCAGTCAGCGCGATGTTGCGAAGCATCGGTGTTTTGAAGAAGCCCGTGCGCGCAATGTCATCTCCACAACTCAGCGGAGCGGCGCTGATGCCGTCGCCGGGGCGTGCGGGCACCATAAAAGAGAATCCTGGGTCATTGCATACTCTCTGGCGCAACAGCTCGGATTGCGAAAGCGGCTTTCCAGCAACTCCATCCACATCAGCCAGGCTCACGTCTTCCTTGCCCCGGCGAACCCCGATGTTGTAAAAGCCGTTGTCATAAACGCGAACATTAAAATCCCCCATCGTCATGCGTTCCAGCGGAGCCGTGGATACGTTCGCAACCGAGGCGTTGGACAACTCCGGCCCGCCATGGCAGGAAACGCAACGTCCTTTGGTTTGGAATATCTGCAAGCCGCGAAGCTGTGCCTGCGTGAGCGGCGTGGGCCCAACGGAGTAACTGATCTTGACTGGGAACGCTGCCGGCGGCGGAACGTCAAACTGTATGGACAAACTCCCGCTGGCGTAATCGATGGTTCCCTGAGTAATGCCCACACCGCCGACTTGGCCTGAGCCGTCATCGAAACCGAAAACTTCCTGGTCACTGGCATCAAGTTCAGGATTCAGTTCCACCACTGAGATCGTTAGAGGATCGACCCCGGCTGGAAGCTGAATGGTGTAGAAGTTCTTCAGGTTGTCGCCAGTCAGCGTGTAGGTCTGCTGCTGCGCCAGATACTGGTCCAGCGGAGTCTGGTCTGCGACCAGAGTGCTTTCGTACATCTGGATGGCAATGCCCCAGAACAATGAGAAGTTGTAGACCATTTGCGGATAGGCGGTTGCTCCCTTGGGGCAGCTCTGACGCTTCGCGGGATTGATTACTGTTTCTGAGCCATTTGCCGCCACGCAGATGAACTGATTGGACTGCCACCACTCCGGCTTGAACGCGGTCGTGATCATCTTGATGTACCCAAACATCAGACCTTGTGAACCCGGGCGGCTCTTCTTTCCCAGCACGCTGTCGTCGCTGCGTACCCGTTGCCTGCCCAGGGGAACCGGCGTGCTCGTGTTATTCAGCAATGGACTCACGGTGAGGAGCTTCAGCCCGATATCGCGGAAGGTGCGATTCGCGGCCGACATCTCAAATGGGCTGCCCGGCGGTCCCAGCGCCTGCGAACAAAGAGAAGAGTTCTGCAGCCGCACCAGTTTTGGCGCCAGAGGCGCAGCTATGCTGCTTGCGGAAAAGAAATGGGAAGTGGTATCGCGTTCGCCGAACGGATTTGCCCCGTTGCACGTGTTTTGCGCCCGCCCATCCCAGAAGCTGCGGTGGTTGTAAACCGCATTTACGACTGTTGGCGTGTTCCGCGGTTCGACACGCCGGGTGTTGATGGTCTTGCTGGGATTTGCTGGATCTGGATACGAGAAGACCTGGTCTACATCGATGGTGACTTGTTCCGCTCCGCGAAAAAGATGGATGCGCTCAAATGATGTGGGAAATACCCCTTGTGATGAGATCACGTCATTAACGTCTGACTGCGGATTGTTGCGTGTATTAACGTCGCCCTGTTTGTGCAGAGGGAAGTCGCCGTCATGGTACCCGCCGAAACCTGAGCCTGCTGTTCCTGCAGTCAGCCTGTAGTTGGGATAGTTCTGTCCATTGAGCGGAACGCCCATCTGAAAGGCAGCGTCTCCTGCCTTGATGCCGGGGCTCACCTGGTTATTGACTCGGCTGTCTGCCCCAGCATTGAAGTGACAGGAAGCACAGGCGGTCACGCCATCACTGCCTGCCTGCATGTCCCAAAAAAGCGCCTTGCCCAAAGCTATGGCTGCATTCTTATCAGCAACGTAGTCGCTGAGGCCCGGAACTTCAGGAATCGGAACCGAACTGAGCGGCGCCAATGGGCGCAAAGGGACAACCTTGGGTGCGGCAGTGCCGCTTTGCGCGCGGACGAATCCAAAGTATCCCGCTGCTGTCAGAATTACAGCGATTCCGGCGATAACCCGAAGCGACCGGAAGATCCTGGTGGACGACGCTCTCATTTGCTTTCTCCTTCGACTGGTGCCACAGGGTGGAATTGAATTCTTGCGCGCATCAAATTCTTTTGTCTGATCGGTGCGTTCAAGCCGGAAGCTCTGTGGGCACTTACACTTGTTCTTTCTTAATGCACGCATCGTGCCAAGCGCACGTATCGGCCTGGTTCACTCTTCCTCTCAGGTATTCCGTTGAGTTCCAGCGGGACGTGAGCTAAGGGTGAAAGATTTTTCTCCCTTTGTGGCACGCGCCTGCTGTCGCGGCATCCATTGCGTACATCTGGGGTCATCTCTCGGTGCGTTTCAATCCCTCTAATGGGCAACGCAAATGTTCACGACGAGAAACGAGAGGAAAAATCAATGCGGATCCGAATGCAATTGAGCTGCTTCCGGATCCGCACTGTGTGGGCTAAAACTTTCTACTTACATATTCACGAACTACTCATTGGTTTTCGGGCGTTCTTGCCGGGCGTCGGGTGCCACTGAAGCCTCATACGCGCCGCTGGCAGTCTGGATGTATTTGATCAGCGCGTCTGTATCTACCTTGCTCAGGCGCAAGTTGGGCATCGGGACGCGATTGTATTTCTTGAATAGTGCGGCTGCGATCGGATCTTTGGCAGCCAGCATTCTGTCAGGGTGTTGAATGAAGCGCGTCAACCAACTGTTTTCGCGAACTGAAGTCACGCCAAGCAAGTCAGGCCCAATGCTGTCTCCGCCGCCAACAGTGTGGCAGGCGGCGCAGCGGCTCTTGAACAAGTAAGCGCCTTTGTCCGTGGATGGAGCGTCTGCTCGGGTCGCCTGCTGATAGTTTTGGCCGCGCTTGTGATACTTCCATGATGACAGCCAATCGGTAACCATCGTGGCGATGTAGCGGGCATCATCCAGCGAACTGTCGCGCATCCACTGGCCACTTGGCTCGTCGCCGATCACCAGGCTGGTGCTGTGGTCCGTAAGTTGGCTCTGGTCAGGAGTTGCAGCCTGGCCCAGCTTTTTGCGGATCAACTCAATATCTTCTTTCTTGCCGGTCAGGAAGAGCCAGCCCGGCCCGGTGTGAAATTTTTTAGCGTACTCTTTGAGCTTCCGTGGCGTGTCGCGCTTAGGGTCAATGCTGATGGAGTAGAAGAAAATGTCTCTTCCCACGCGATCTCCCAGGAGCTTTTGCACCTGTGCCAGTTTGGCCGTCTCCAGCGGACAGGAGTCGCCGCACTGTGTGTAAATGAAGTTAATGACTACAGACTTGCCTTTGACTAGGTCGTCATAGAACCGAACCGTTTTTCCGTCCTGCGTGGTCAGAGGCGTATTCGTAAAGTATTGGGCGCCTGGGCCGCTGGCATTCGCGGACTTTGGGCTGAACACGATCACGGTTGCAGTTGCAATCGTCAGGATTCCAAGAATTGTTAGCGCGGCTTGTCTGTTCCGTTGCATGGCTATCCCCTTGGCTAATTCGATACCGAAAAGCGGTATGGGCCACTTGTGTGACCCATACCTGATTTAGTGGAGTGCGTGCCTCGCTGCATCATGCAGTCGGCAGGATGGTGGGTGAGGTGAACTCCACCCCTTGCGGCGTGGGATTCGGCGTCGGGAGAGCTACAGGCCCGCGGTTAATTTCCCAGCGAATCAACATAGCGTGATCCTCGTGCACAGTGTTATGACAGTGTTCCATGAACATTCCAGCGAACTCCCGGAACTGCATGGTAAGAGTCACGCTTCCGCCAGGCCGCAAGCGATACACGTCTTTTCTCCCGGTTTCCCAGGCAGGGATCGGGACCAGGTTTCGCAGCGCATCTCTGCGCTCCAGTATCACTCCTTCTTCAAAGTGGATATGAATGGGATGGTCCCAACCTGCGCCTTGATTAACGAGGTGCCAGATCTCTCGCGTCCCGAGCTTGGGCGCAGCCGAAAGACGATTGAAGTCCGCCGCAAGTCCCTGTCCGCCATCCGTCTTTACTGACCACGGATTTTGGTCCGAGCCGGAAGAGCGCCCGAACTCGAAGGTCCTTTCGCGCGCGACAGGAACATTGGAGAGGTCGGGGTTGGGGATCATCGTGTCCGGAACCACGCTCAGATCGGGTTTAGTCGGGTTCCGCACAATGCGGAACTCCAGGAACTTCCCGACGCACGGATCCGAAGATTTTCCCGCAAGGGCATCCGACAGCGTGCGGTCCTTGGACGGCTTAAGCCCACTTGAGTGCTCGCACAAGTTGACCATCCACACTTTGGTTCCAAGGTTGTAGCGTGAGAAGTCAATCACGATGTCATAGCGTTCCGCAATGCCCTGCTCGTCGAGTTCCTTCAGTCCGCGAACCGGATGCGGGAGTAGGTTGCCATCATTTCCGATCTGAATTATCTCTGAGCCGTCGCTGAGCGCTACTTTGAAGAAGCGAGAAACGCTGGCGTTCAGGATACGGAAACGGTATTTGCGCCGCTCGACTTGAAAGTAAGGCTTATAGCAGAGGTTCACTGTCATTATGTCTCCGACAAATCCATCGAATTGAAAAATGTCGAAGAAGAGCTGCCCGCTTGAATCCCAAGCCTTATCAGCCAACATGAGATTCACGTCGTAATCCAGATTGCCCCAGGGCTTGTCTGTGCCGCTGGGCAGGCGCAGGTTCACGCCATCATTAATGGATTCATTGCCGCGGTCCAGAGCGCTGTAAATGTTGAACATTGCAGCATTGCCCTTGTACACGTTATGCGCAGTGAAGCTGAACATGTGGTCGTGGAACCAATGAGTGCTCATGGTTTCACGCCAATCGCCAGGGAGATTGTTGATCCCGCCGCTGTCAGCCGGGCTGCCGCACCTCGAATCGCTGGCATCTGTGTTCATGGAATCGCAGCCCGCGTGAACAATCGGCCAATGGTAATCGTAAAACTGCCCCGGGAAAAAGAATGCGCCGGTGAATCCGTCGTTCTCCGCTCCGTGATGGCCATTGTGTTCGTGCGTACTGATCGTGTGCCGCCCGAACCCGCCATTCTGACTGACGTCTGGATTGAGGTTGTTGTGGTGCCGGAAAAGGATTGCTTCTCCGTAACGTCCCTGTACCAGCTTTGGCGGAATTGTTCCATTAAACGTCCACACGGACGTGGGATTCTGGACAGGGAGACCAGGATGAAATGCCACCGGAATATTGTCCGAGGGGTTCACACCTGAATTCAGAGTGGACGAGACGCGTGGATTGTACCGAGTATTCACCGTTGCCGGCGACTGCCAGGCTTCCACTGCAACCTGAGGCGGATAGTGGTCGAATTTCTGGTGTGCCCAGTCAGGTCCCGGAGGGCGGCCTTCAATCGGTCCCGTGCCACCGCCGAGTATCGCAGGTACGGGTTGTTGAGTGGTATTCGCTTCTGCGGTGGGCGCGGGATTCAGCGATCCCACTGAATTCCGGTCTAGCACGTCGAATCGCAGCATCGGTTGCGTGAAAGCCTGCACGCCAAACATTGGGCTCGGCGGTGCGCCGGTGGGCACACTGCTGCTTCCGCTGCCGCTGCCGCTGGAGCCGCTGCCACCGGAAGCGTAGGCGCTGTTAACGAACGGATTGAGACCGTGAATCGGCGCCAGGATACCGGCGCCTGAAATAAGGCCCCACCTCATCAGATCACGACGCGACACCTGACCTTGGGAGTAGGCTTTTACTATTTCAGCCCGGTTTTTGCGTGCGTTCTCCGCCTCCCGAAGTCGCGCCTTCGAGGCATCTTTTGGCAAGTAAATGAAACTCATTGGCTGCGCTCCTTAATTACTGCTGCGGACCGGGTGGCCCGCTTGTGAGACCAAGACTCCAGCTCCGTCGGCCGAGTCTCGGTGTTGACATTGCTTAGTCCAACATTCAGTTGATCGCCAGCCAAACTCTCCAGCGCCGACTCTGTGTGACCATTTGGATTTGCCGCTCGTCCCACGCGGCAAATTCCGGCGTGCGTTCACTTGAGTAGTTCTCGGGAATTCACGCTGCTCTCAACAGAGCAGTTTTGATTCCACAGTAAAACAATTGTTAGCGGCGTTCGGAAAAAGTCACTGTCTCTTGTTGCGAAGGTAAAGGAGCGCCTCCATCATCATTGGCCTGCGCCGGGGGTGAAGCAATTTGCAGCCGTCATGGTATCCAGATGCTGTTGTACCGATGCTCACATGCAGGTTCAACGGGGTGGACGTGGACATGGAGCGGCTTTCCAACTGCCAAAGCGAATGGATCCGGCTACCGTTCAATGGAGCAGCGTCCGGTGTTCAGGCTGAAAAACAACTGAACTGGATGGCGCACAACAAGAACGCGAAAGTGCTACTGAACAGCGTGGCTGGCGGTCCGTCATTGGACTGACTTGCGGTCGTAAATTTTTGTTCTGATGGAACCCCAAGTTCTTGTAGCTTGTACAGCAGCGCACGATAGCTGATCTTGAGCATCCTGGCCGAACGCTTCCGTTTCCAGCCGTTAGCTTCCATCACTTTGAAAATCACTTGTCGTTCCACCTGCCGCACTGCCTTGCGCGTAATTTCCTTTAATGACACTTTGCCGTTCGGTGGGATAACAAATTGAAAAACGTTCGTCTGATCCCTACTTATTTCGGACACAACCGTTCCCTGTGACCCGAGCACTACATACCGGCGCATCAGATTTTCAAGCTGGCGGATATTCCCAGGCCAGTGGTATGTCTGAAGCGCATCAATTGTCGAATCCGACAATGGTTCAACGCGGCAGTTGTATTTCTGGCTATATTTGTCAATAAAATACTCGGCCAATGCAGCTATATCCTCAACCCGTTCGCGCAGCGGCGGTAATTCCAGGGTCACTCCATCCATGCGGTAAAACAGGTCCTCGCGAAATCTGCCAGCCTCGATCTCCTGCCGCAAATCACGGCTCGTGGCGAATATGAACCTCACGTTGACCTCTTTATCTACCTCTCCACCCAATCGGGTGAACTGACCATCCTGCAGCAGGTGCAACAGCTTGGCTTGAAGACTTGGATCCAGTTCTGCGATCTCGTCCAGAAAAAGTGTGCCGGAATTCGCCAGTTCTATGCGACCCCTCTTTGAAGAGGATGCGCCGGTATAGGCCCCACGCTCGTAACCAAAAAGTTCGCTTTCCATTAATGCTGCAGGCAAAGCTGCGCAATTAATCTGTACTAAGGCCCCCTTCGCCGCATGCGATTGAGAATGGATGAGGGCAGCCATTACGCCCTTCCCCGTCCCACTTTCCCCGGTAAGCAGCACTGGAATATTGGCTCCTGCGAGTTTTTTGATTCGCTGATGTAAGAGTGCCATTGCTGGGGTGGACCCAAAAATAAACTTTTCAGGCGGAAGTTTGGCTTGGATGGAGGAAATTTGAGTACTGGTGGGCTGAGTTGCTGTGGGTCCTTCAAAAGCTCGTGTCATCGCTAGGGGAACTTGCATTTTGAATGCCAACGATCCGCGATAGTACATATTCGGCTACGACTTTCGGCCAAGGGATCTGGCGACAGATGCCTTACAGGAAATTCGTGCGGCCAGTGGTAGGTCCATTCCACAACGGAACGTCCGTACCACCTCCAGCCGGAATACGTACATCTAATCCTGTGACCAACGGTTTTTGGTTGTCAGTTGAAACGATCAGGATTTATGTAGCACTAAGGTATATGGAGCACTAGATTCACGTAACTGGATGCCGAAAGCGTCAATTCGCGTTTTGCTGCGAATGATGCGATCGGCACGCACGGCTTTACGAAATCTATGCAACTGTCAGGAAAGAGCATGAATTGTCCGAGAGTTGTGTTATTTTGGTAAACAATTCGTTAAAGTGGTGCCCACGTAGAGCAGTGATCCTACATCCAAACTTTCGGCCATAAGATCGTTGGCCGTTTTGCTCAACAATTGAGGCCCATGTTTCGCGATGGCGAGCTGTGTAAGTCCATTGGGTGCGTAGGTGTCAAATCAAATTCCAGGCCGAACCGATTCTTCTGTTGTTCCACTACAACCTTATAGCGATCAACAGCTGAAACATGAGATTTTTCAGCGGACCCTGTTGCTCGCAAGCGCCGCTCATGAGCTCAAGACCCCCCTCGCGGTAATTGCTGGCTATGCTGACTTTCTCCTCGGGGATTATGCCGGGCCACTCAACGAGCAGCAGAGGAGCGTATTGACTGAGATACAGCGGAGCACGCTACGCCTGCAACATTTCATTCAAAGTGTTTTGAAATTCAGTGCATTACAGTCAGGCAAATTCGAGATTCGAAAGGAATTGGGAGACATTAACCAAGCCGTAGCAGAAGTGATCTCACAATGGCAAATTCCCTACAAAGCGCGGGGAACCATCTGCGACTTTTTCCCTGACGCGAAACTTGGCCCCATTTACCTCGATAAGTTGAAATTACAGAACATCGTTTCTATTCTTCTGGAAAATGCGTTGAAATTTACTCCTTTATCGGGACGAGTGACTGTCACAACCACATCCGATCTCTGGGAGCGTCGCAGTTTGGGGAGCGATAAATTAATTCATCTGGAAAAGCGCAACCCAACTCTAGTTGCCAGAAACAATTGCGTACGAATCGACGTTACTGACAATGGAGTGGGAATTCCTTCCGAATACCACCAGGAAATCTTCGAGGAATTTCGGCAGGTTGAACCGAGTGGACAAGCCGACGGAGTCGGTCTTGGGCTGGCAATCGCCCGTCGGCTTGCAGAAGCCCAGGGGGGCAAGATATTCGTGCAAAGCACAGTAGGACGGGGCAGCACTTTTTCAGTATTGCTGCCGAATCAATAGGGGGACCCCATGGAGACGTGTTCTGAGATTCCGGGTAGACCGAGTATTCTTGTGGTTGATGATGAACCGAGCATGCTCACCTACACTAGAACCCTTCTGGAGGCGAGTAAATATTCAGTGGAAACCGCCAGTAGCGGCGAAGAAGCACTCAGGAAGATAAAGACCGCTGCGCCGGATCTGATGCTGGTTGATATGCAGATGCCCGCGATGAACGGGCTGCAGACCATACAGGCATGCAGAAAATTAATTCCTGACCAGCGTATTGTCATGGTGTCTTGCGTGACAGAAACCAGCAATATTGTCCAAGCCATTCGCCTGGGAGCGCTCGATTACATAACCAAGCCTGTTTACAAAGCGGAGTTGGACGCTGTAATCGCCCGCAGTCTGTCTTCGAGGGAATGCGACATTCCCGTGCTGCATTTTACGGCGACCACAGCACAGGAACACATTGACACTCTAGACGATGAATTGTTCTTCCTTGCAGCCAGCCCCGCAATGAAACAACTCCGTGCGCAAACATCGGTCATCGCAAAGGTGGACGTGCCAATCCTCCTTCTAGGCGAGAGCGGGGTCGGGAAGGAAATTCTGGCCCGGCTCATCCACAAATTGTCGCCTCGCTCGCAGAAGCCTTTTTTGAAGGTGAACTGTGCGGCGTTGCCCACAGATCTCCTGGAGAGTGAACTCTTTGGATATGAAGCTGGCGCGTTTACGGGAGCGATGCGGTCAAAGCCTGGAAAATTTGAATTGGCTAATCACGGCACGATTCTACTCGACGAACTCGGCGAAATGAATCCAGTGCTCCAGGCCAAACTTCTACACGTTTTGCAGGATGGCCAGTTTTGCCGCCTTGGGGGACGCACCAACGTTACTGCCGATGTACGGGTGCTTGCGGCCACGAATATTGATATGGAGAAAGCTATTTCACAAAAGACATTTCGGGAGGATCTGTATTACCGTTTGAACGCATTTACCATGGACATACCGCCTCTCCGCCAGCGTCGCGAGGAAATCCCCCCATTGCTGAAGCATTTCATGGTGCGGTTTTCCCGCAAGTACTCCCAGGCCCCGCTAACCTATTCAGATGCACTCGTTGCGGCCTGCGTGAAGTATCACTGGCCTGGCAATCTGCGTGAACTTGGGAATTTCGTTAAACGTTATCTTGTCCTGCAAGACGAACATCTTGCAATTTCCGAACTGAACGAAAAGAGTAGACCTGCGATCCTTGTTTCGGGGATTCTGTCCAAGGGCAGTGGCGTTTCTGAACGGGGTTTGAAGTCGTTAGTACGCAGTTCGCGCGATGAGACCGAGCTAAAAGCAATTGAAGAAGCTCTTGCTGCCACCAACTGGAATCGCAAGCTGGCTGCTGTGAGATTAAATATCAGCTACAAGGCCTTACTTAACAAGGTCAAGCTATATCGCATGACGCCCCCACAGACTGATTAGGGCCTGGCCAAGCTCAAATGTGCAACATTTCCTGCCGAATGGCGACTGACTTGCAATGTGATTGGCCACTGGAGATTTGTTATCTGCGCCCGGACCGAATGGGTGTAAGAGAATGCAAATTCCAGGGGTCGAAAATCTCGATCACTCTCTGAATGTCGGTGGAGTTTGTTGTGCCAAGATTTATCTCTTCCTCCCTTCGATCGCTTTTGATCCTGCTGCCCCTGACCGCAGCCACTCAAACCCGTTTCAATCCAACAACTACGCTTGCAGCGGAAACCGCAAACAATACCAGCGCCGCAGACAGCTTTGTTGCCCAGAAGAATGGCAACATCGCGGCCGGTAACGTAAGCAAGGTTCCACTTCGTACTCTGCTTTATCCGGGCTCCACCGCCAAGCTCTATGCGCATCTGGTGCAGTGGTTTGGCTACGGAGACCACGTCGAGGTTGGCTACTCCTCAGGCGACGCACTTCAGGTACAAAAACAGGTTGCTGACATGATCAGCCGTGGATTGGACGGCGCTATTGTTGACTGGTACGGTCGGGGCGCTTTCAGAAAGACTTTCAATTTCTATGACGAAGGCACGCAGTTGCTCATGCAGGAAGCGGAGCGGCATCCTGGCTTCAACTTCGCTCTCATGCTCGACGTAGGCGCCAATAAGGACTGCGAAAGACAGCACCGCTGTGACGTGACAGAAAATCTGGTGGAGGACCTTAATTACGCTTACAGGGCCTACGAGGACTCACCGGCCTATCTTCATCACGATAAGCGGCCCGTAATATTTTTCTTTGGGCAGGAAGGCCACGGAATTGATTGGGGCCATGTTCGCTCCAGTGTCGCGGGAGATCCCATTTTTGTTTTCCGCAATTCAGGCGCGTTCCGCCATGAGGAAGGTCAGGGTGGGTTCGCCTGGGTCTCACCATTGCAGGCCAGTGAAAAAGATCCCACTGCTCTCGGTTATCTGACGAATTATTACCAGACTGCCCTCAGCCACCAAGATAGCTATTCACTTGGCACTGCGTACAAGGGCTTTGACGATTCCATCGCGCTCTGGGGATCGCGCCGGCTCATTGATCAGCAATGCGGACAGACCTGGCTGCGCAGCATAGCAGAGGCCAACAAGTTTTACTCTTCGCAGACCCAAATGCTCGGAATTCAGTTGGTCACCTGGAACGACTATGAAGAGGGCACTGAATTCGAAAGCGGCATCGACAACTGCGTGACAATTTCAACCTGGGCTCGTGGTACATCGGCATTCTGGAAGATTCACGGCGACCACAGCACGATTGATCACTACACGGTTTTCATTTCGCGCGACGGAGAGAATCTTATGCCATTGGCGGATCTCTCGGTAGACACGACCGCTTTGGACTTGAGGAAGTTCTCTCTGGAACCGGCGGAGTATACGATCTATGTAAAGGCTGTTGCTAAACCATCTCTGACGAACAAGATGTCAGAAGGACGCCGCATTACAATTTCATCCACTCCTGCCGGACCGCATGCAGCACTTAGCGTCGTGCAATCGGCTGGAATGGTGCCGGCGCTTGTAACTGCAACCGTGAATTCTCTGGGCAGCATGCTTCCACCAGACGAGACGATAATTGATTTTGGAGATGGGACGGTCGTCACCGGAGAGACTTCCGCCCAACACATATATGGTCTTCCCGGCGTTTACACTGTAATGGTTACCGTTGCTGATCTCGCCGGACGGAGTTCCACGGAGATCGCGGTGATCACAGTAGAGAGTCCCTAAATCTGTATCTCAACCATCTGAAGACAGAGGTACGACACAAAGTATGATGCACCACCAGCATCTCACCTTTATCCGGCGAGTTGATGCCGTGGCCAAGAGGCAGTAACCGGCGAAGGAGAAAGTATGGAACCAGGTTCCGTCTGGGTGCTTTGTGTTGCCGACAGCAACATACGGTTGAGCTACATCGCGCGAGCTGTAAAGAAGGCAGGCTACAACGTGGCTCTCTCTTGCTCAGCTCATGATGCTGTCGCCATAGTGGCCATCAGCAAGAAACTGGATGCTGTCATCATCGATGAGGACATGGTGTTTGGCAATGGATCAGTAGCGGAGTCAATTAAAGCCGTGAGACCGCTTCCCGTGCTCCTCGTCTGCGACGGCGGGCCCACTGGGGCCCTTCCGGCAGGAGTGGATCTGGTAACCAGCAATGGATCGCGCCAGCAGATTATTGTGGGATTGGCTAAGGTCTTGCCTCGTGCGAGTTCATCCTGAGAAGGCGCTCAGTCACCAGAGAGTATCAAGATAAACAACGTAAAGCTGATTGGAACTGAAAGACTGTCCAAACTGAGAGGATGCAAAAACAATTCAGTCTAAACCCTCTACTGAGAATATTCGTAATGATGCAGTTTCCATCGTTCAATACTTACGGATGTATCGCCGTGAGGAGCACAGCGAGACATCAGACCCGCAGTCTACTCCGTCGCATCGGAATCAGTGCTCTTCTGGGTATGAGCATTTCCGGGATCGGAATCGTGCTGGAGGCATTTGCAGAAAACCACCCAATCCTTAGCCTTGATTCACTGGACAACATTTCAACAGGAATCATGGCTGCGCTTTTGGTTTTCGCATATGAGCAGAAGCGCTACCTGGCAGCGATGGACAAGCTACGCGTGATCGCAGAAATGAACCACCATGTACGCAATGCTCTTCAGGGCATTGTTGGGTGTAGAGTTTATTCCGAGCAGGACAGGCAAATGCAGCTTATTGTGCAATCTGTAAAACGAATAGAGTGGGCGTTGCGCGAGGTTCTTCCCGGAGAAGATATCAAAGCTTGACGGCCAGAGCTTCTGCAACCGACCGAACTGTCGACAAATTCCTCAGACAATGCCGCTTCAGGATGAGAACAGAGGACGTCGCTTATGATTTCTATCGTTTTTGCCCTTGTTAGCATCCCGCTCACAGTCGTGGCCTGTTCGAGGGACCAGCACGTCAAGATAAATAGGCCCGTTCGGACTTGCCAAAATACCAAAGAAGCTTGGCGGTGGTGCCAGTCAGGTGCGAACCCGTCTCTGCCCGAAAATTCCCGTTAACAGGGAAAAATACAGGGAAATTTCCGAATTTCGAGCCCCGGATTTCGAGTACATGCCGTCCATCAATAACATTTCAGGCAACTTAGGGCGATATTCGCGAGGAGCAGGGCGCAACCGAACAGGGAATTTAAATGCGAGTATCAGGGAAGCTTACGGCAGTTAACAGGGAAATGTTGCTCTATCGGTCCCGGCGCCCTTGCACCGCAAGTCAAATGAAACCTTACGGCGTGGCTGTAGCCGGAATCATTTCATGTTTTGGCAGCAGGCTCCGGTGGCGTGAGAAACCTCCGCCAGCGCTTTCTAGGCATGAGATTTGCGCCTGGACTTGGACCTGCTCCCCTAGATCCGCACACAAGCGAGTGTGATTTCGGATTGAAAGGGAGCGGTCCATGAGCAAGAGCAGGCATACGGAAGCACAGATCATTGCGGCGCTGAAGCAGGTTGAGGCAGGCCTAACGGCGAACGACTGGCGCCTGGGAGAACGGAGTGTCCAAGCACACCATCTACGCCTGGAAAGCCAAGTACGGCGGGCTGGAAGTGAATGAAGTGCAGCGGCTCAAACAACTGGAAGACGAGAACGGGCGGCTGAAGAAGCTGGTCGCGGACCTGAGTCTGGATCGGGAGATGCTGAAAGCGGTAATCGCAAAAACGGATTGAGCTCCATCCGCTTTTTTGTATACCCTAAAGGCGAGGCGTGTGCCATCGGAAGCTTTGCCCACCCCGCTAGATACCTCTGAAAATGGTTCGCTCTGGCCAAAGCCAAGCGCGCAGCTGACGAGCAAAAGAAAACCGATCTTTTTTGACAGTATCATGACGGCTCTTTCGTGTAATTTACGTCCGTTTTATTTACTTCAGTGCCTTCAACACATTGATGACACATTGAGCGAATTTCGCACCGGGATCATCCGCCGGACTGTTGAGATGGCCCACAGGCTTTCCGGTCGTAATGTAATTCAGAGAGTTGCCGAGTTCGAAGATCTGTACACTTATTGCTGTTGCACCTGTTACGTCGGTCGCCGTGTAGTTCACATACGGAAGTTCAAAGGTAGTATATCCGTCTGTTACCCCCGCTGCATTGTCCCGCACAAATGATGTGGCGCTCAGAGTTGCATCGGGGGAAGTGATCTCCGCTGTAACCTCGTCAGAGCAATTTCTACAGCCCAAGAAAATAAGCCCCGGGAAAAAGATCAAATACTTAGCCACGACTCGCATCATTTATAGCAACTGTTCTTATAGTAATTAAAACCAGCTATGATCTCCGCTTGGTCCTCGGGATCATCCCCGTAGGGTGCTCCGCCGTAACAGTGCCCCATTCTGGAATCGAAGTACCCGCCTGAACCTGAGCCCATCCTGCTCCACGTAGCAGAATTGGCAGTACGATTCCCGCTGCTGCTGTACCTGTCATCCCAAAGTTGAAGTTTCCAAATGCTTGGTAATTTATCCCCGCAGAATCGTAGGTGGTGGTCTGTTTGTAATCCCAAGAACCCGTGATTTCGAACCTGCTCGTAAAACCATAGAAGCCGTGGTGCTGCGAAGATAAGCCATTTCGATCTTTCAGCTTTTTTGATGTTTTCCATCAGACTTACACCCGCAGGTATTTCAGGAACATTCTCGCAGTCGCAGCGACCAAGCGGATCGATCAGGCTGGTTGGGTTATCCCGAAGTATGCGTAAAAATTGGTTCCGCTGCCCGCAAACCCTGCAGGGTCCTCGCTCAAGAACTTTCCCGTCGATGAGTCGTAGTATCTGGTCCGAGAGCCTCCGCTATTTTGAGGCACCGGCCTTTTGCAAAGCCACTATAGCTTTCTGGTCCCCCCTGTCACGAGCAATCTGTAAAGCAGATTCTCCGTTTGGGGCAACGTAGTTAGGCTCTGCCCCAGATTGCAATAGTAAGGTCAGGAGTTTGGGTCGCCCCAACTCGACTGCTCGCATCAGTGGGGTTCCGCCTGCTTTGTCGGCGTGGTTAACGTCTGCTCCGGAACGAATTAGCTGGCGCGCTACTTCGTCGCGATCGGCCATCACCGCGATAATCAAAGGAGTATCGCCCTCAAAATCCGGAATATTCGGGTCGGCTCCAAGCGCGAGCAAAGCCTGAACAATTCTTCCGTCAGGCTCAGCAGCGGCATGAAACAACGCTGTGCTTTGACGCGGAAGATCCCGCTGGTTCAAGTTATGGTATCGCCCTTCGAATCGTCGGATTCCGTCGATGTTTTGGATTTCCACATAATGTTGCAATTCTGCGAAATCTGGCACATCGATTTCGAAGCGTTGTAAAGAGATCAGGAAGGGGGAATCACCAAGCACCGAAATCGTTATCCTACCTTGCGCAAGCGTGAGATTGGCCCTTTTGACTTGATCCTGGATGATAGCCTCGACCTGTCGCCGAATTTCCGTGTTCTTCAATTCGAGAGTTCGGTGATTATCCGAGTCAAGAACCAGGCTGACGCTCGTTAAGCCGTTCTGCCAGTCGAATTGCCCGGAGTAATTTCCGGCTAGTGACTGCCGGTGTCCACACCCCAAGACGAGAGTCAGAAGTAAAATGCTTGTGAGCCAACAGAATCTACTGTGACGCTTTGTTAACCTCATGAGTCTCCTAACACTGCGCTGGTAGTCAATCATCCTTGAAAGGACTACGGAATGTGATTTAGGAACTTGCATCGATTTAGAATGTTAATCATGTCTGTATATGTAAAGGCATTCGGCACAAATGGGTCGATTTCCGGAAACATAATTCCACCGATGTGACTATGACCAAGAATCAGCTCATGGCCGAGTTCATGGGCTATTGTTTGAGCGAGAGCCTGTCCTAAAGCCGCATTACCAGCGTGGTGCAGGCGTTGATAGTCAATGATCATCCATCATAGGCGTAGGACGTGACTTTTCCGTTCTGATCGGTGACCGAGGTGCGACGGCCACGCCCGTCATAAGCGAAGCGGCAAAACCGTGGCCAACACGCATGACGCCCTTTATTGAACACGCTCGTAATACCAGTCCATCGCTTCGTTGCGAGCGAGCGCCACTTTGCCAGAGTGGTCGTGAGCATTAAGACGACAGTCGCCAACACCTAAGGGATTCTTCTCTTCCCCCTCGCCAACAATGGCTTTGGCCAAGACTACGTCGCTCCCCCCCAAGAGATGGTTTTCGATGTGCCATTGCCCTGTGTGTTGAAAAGGTTGTGTTTTCGAGATGAAGTCTTGCACATACGTTCCGTTACCGTTTAGCTCCAGGCGTTCACGCTGCCCGTTTCGAAATTGAGCTTCGTAAATCCCAACCAAGCGGGCGTGGTCGACGCGGATGCGACCAGGGTTCCCGTCACAACCAGCCAGCCCAATTATCGCAAGGAGCATGCCAATGCACATTTGACGGACAACTACTTGTTTTTGCAGCCACATGGTTTCGGCCCTCTCCACTCAAACAATTGCCGGATATCTCCTCCGAAGGAATGCATTTCCTGCATTGAGGAATCCGACGGTAGCTCATGATCGTGTACGAACGGGAAATGTCCAATGAGGGAGTGCAGCCCAGATTTGTTGTACATCCTGTATTGGACCGTGCCATCTCCCATTTCATTGATATCGAAACTGAAAGCTCCAACCTCAAAAGCCGTGTTGGACGGATCTTGAGCTGTTGTCATATAAGCTAACAACGTTGGAAAGTCGTTATTTTGTGGGGAACCCATACAGTGATATTTGAACATGTAAAGCAGTTGCATGTAGGCCCCCCCCGCGGAGTTCATCATGTCTTGCGTCTCTACTGTGTTAGGACCATAAAAAATATACCGCTTTCCGTTTTCTGGCGATGTGATCCATTGGCCATCCCCTGTCGCCTGGGTCTCCCACCACCAGTTCCAAGCATAGTCCGCAGTCCTCTTAAGGCCTCCCCACCAGCTGGCCACTGGATTTTTTCCAGACAAGCCCGACGGGTCAATGAAGTTCTGCGGATTACCGAAAGCATAAGTATAAAAGTTTGCATCTCCACCACCAAACCCTAGTGGGTCTTCGCTAAGAAAGCGTCCCGTCTGCGGGTCGTAATATCTCGCGCGATGGTAGTACAGCGCAGTTTCCGCATCCCACTCTCGTCCGGTATACCGGAAAGGCTGAACGAATACCCCGCTGGATGAAGCCACATTGCCGAAAGAATCATAGACAAAACTGTCGCTCACGGTTCCTGTGATGGTGCTGAGCGATGTGATAGAACCCAAGCCATCAACTTGGTAGAACTCCCACGTCCCGCCCCTATTTGCCGCCAACGGCTCATCGACGCCAGCGCCGAAGACATAGCGCGCCGTCAGGTTCCCAGCTCCGTCAGCTTCTTGGATAAGATTGGCTCCGTTGTACAAATACACGGTTCCGCCTTTCTGAATTCTCTTTCCAAATGGGTCATATTTGAAAGTTACCGTGGTCTGGCCCGACGGGTGAACTGATGTCAGGCGATTCTCAAAATCCCATGTGAAAGTAGTTGTTCCCGTGCCATCAGCTTTGGTCAATGTGTTGCCGTTATTGTCGTAAGTATAAGAAGAAGATGAGCCGGCCGCCGTGACTTCATTCGAACCATTGTAGCTGTAACTTGAAACTGAGAGCGAAAGCCGGTTGCCCATCGGATCGTAGGTGTAGCCTCGGTGCTGGTGGCCGCCTGGGTAACCCCCGTAAGCTGATAAATATTATCGTATCTGTAGTTCGAAATTGCGCTGTTGAGTTGGTTGGTCTTGCTGGTGCGGTTTCCAGCCAAATCATACCCGTAGCCCGCCCCGTCCAGAGTGTTTACGCCCAGCTTTGTGCAAGATGGAGCAAGTGGGAAACCGGATCATATCCGTAGCTGGTGGTGATTCCGTTGGGCCTTAAAGCTGCGTTCGACGGCTGAGTGTGTCGTAACCGATCGTAATTGACCCGCGCCGGAATCGGTAAGCGTGGTGAGCCGGTTCAGCGTGTCATAGGCATACATGTTGGTGTTGCCGTCGGGCGCGGTGAATGAAGTGCGATTTGAACTCGCGTCATACGCATACGAATTGGAGAATGTCGGTGCCGGCGAGCCCGGCAGGAACAAATACTGCGTGGTGGTCCCGATCATCCGGCCCATGTTGTCATAGGCAAAGCCGTAGCTACCGGTGGGATCGGTGACCTGCTTGATCTTGCCGGCCAGGTCATAGACGTAATCCACGCCCGTGGCATCCGGATAGCCTTTGTGTGTGAGACGATTTAGCGCGTCATAAACATACAGGATGGTTTGGTTCTTGCGATCGACCTTGCTGGTGAGATTGCCCACGGCATCATAAACATAATTTTCCGTCAGCGTCGAGGGAAACACCGTCTGGGTGACCCGACCAAAGGCGTCATAGACGAAAGACGTGGTGTGCTGGGCGGCATCGGTAATGCTGGTGAGGTTGTTTTCCAGGTCGTACGCGTATGTGGTGACGTTCTGCGCGGCGTCGGTCACGCTGGTGAGACGGTCGGCGTCGTCATAAGCATAAGACGTAACTTTGCCGTTCTGGTCAGTGACCGAAGTGCGGCGGCCGCGCGTGTCATAGCCGAAGCTGCTAAACGTGGTGTCAGGATAGGTGATCTTGGTGAGGCGGTTGCCCAGATCATACGTGAAGGTAGTGCGGTTTTGCTGAGCATCGACCACGGCGGTGCGATTGCCGCGTGAATCATACTCGTAGCTCGTCACATTCGATTGGGCGTCTGTAATGGTGTGGATCAGCCCGGTGGGATAGTAAGCCAGCGTGGTTTGATGGCCGAGTGGATCGGTGATCAAATTGAGCTGGCCCTTGGGATCATAGCCAAACTGAGTTACGCTCGCCGGAGCTGTGCCGTCGGGAGACGGCGAGGTTACCGACTTGAGATTTCCATTGGCGTCATACGTATTGGTTGTCGTGTGATTGACGCCTCCCAGCGGGTCGGTGACGGTGAGCGGCTCACCAAAGCTGTTGTAAGTGTAAGACGTGGTTACCGGTGTATTAATGTCAAGGTTCTTTGTCGCCGAAACGGTATTTCCATCTGCATCGTAGGTGTAAAAAGTCTTGCGCGACAACTCGTCGGATTGAGAAAGCACATTCCCAATGTCGTCAAAAGAGTTTTGGCTAAGGCCACGAATTGTGCAGCTCGAACATCCTGATCCCGTAGAGCTCAAGTGGTTCCAGACCCCGCCAATCGCCGCTGAAGTATAAGAAGAAATGTTACCCAAAGAATCCGTGACCTGCACCGTAGAGCCGATCATAAAGGAAGCCGAACTCCAGGCGGTGCCAATTGAGCCCACGGTGACGCTGATGGTCCCGGTCAAAGTCTGCGGCGGCACAACAGCGACGACCTGTGTATCGGTCCAACTGTTTACCGTGGCCGGTACGCCATGGAATGCTGCCGTGCTCGATCCCTGGGTAGCGCCGAAACCTGTCCCGGTAATCGTTACTATTGTGCCAACCGCCCCAGTGCAACAATCCCGTACAGCAAGTTGCTCCACCGTGAACCCAACTCCGTTCGTGTTTACTCCGCTCGCGTGCACAACAACGTTACCCGAGGTGGCTCCTCCAGGAACCGGCACTACGATGCTCGTATCGGTCCAACTCGTCGGCGTTGCGGCTGTGCCGTTAAAGCGTATCGTGCCGTCTCCTTGGTTTGCTCCGAAATTCGTTCCCGCAATCGTCACATTTGCTGTCGGAGCGGCTGCAGCAGGGGTCAGACTTGTGATGGCTGGAGTGGAAAGCACGGTAAAGTTAGTTCCATTGCTATTCACCCCCGAGACGGCGACAGCAACACTGCCCGTCGTCCCACCATTTGGAACAGGAACGACGATACTGGTCATGCCCCATGTCGTCGGCGTGGCCGCTGTCCCGTTGAAGGTTACTGTGCTGCTGCCTTGAGTGGTGCCGAAATTCGAGCCTGTGATGGTAACGCTTGCCCCTACCGCCCCTTGCAGGGTGGACAGACTCGTGACGAGGGGACGACCGTGAAGTTCGCTCCATTGCTGTTCAGCCCACCCGCATTGACCACTACATTGCCGGTTGTAGCTACCCCGGCAGGAACTTGAACTACGATACTGCTCGCGCTCCAGCTCGTTGCCGTCGCTGTTGTGCCATTAAACGTCACCGTTCCGCTCCCTTGCGTCGATCCAAAGGTTGTGCCGGTAAGCGTCACACTCGTCCCCGCTGTGCCCGAATTAGGCGACAGACTTGCTATATGAGGGATCACCGCGAAGTTGCTGCCGTTGCTGTTCCGTCCACTGGCAGCGACCACTACATTGCCTGTGGTGGCTCCTGCGGGCACTGGAACAATGACGCTGGTTGTACTCCAGCTCGTCGGCGTGGCCAGCGTACCATTAAACGTTACAACGCTGGTTCCTTGCGTCGACCCGAAGCTCGATCCAGTAATCGTTACGCTCGTGCCCTCGGGCCCAGAAGCAGGAGTCAGACCGGTGATGCTTGGAATCACAGTAAAGCCTGTGGATCCGCAGAGAGATCCCGCGCAAGCGGTGACGGTTGCTGAGCCTGCAGCGACTCCGAAAGCATGGCCACGATTGCTCAAATCATTGGTCAGAGTGGTTGTAGTGTTATCGGAAGAACTCCAGGTCGCTGTATCTAGCGTTTGTGTGCTGTTGTCACTGAACGTACCGGTCGCAGAGAATATCTGGGCTGTTCCCGCAGGAATTGATGTGGCGGGCGGGTTCAGCGTGATTGATACCAGTCCCGCCGGGGTCAAGGTGACTGGGATATACAATTCTTCACTTGTAGCGGGTGAACCGCTGTCGTTCTGCCCGCCCGCGAACAGGACCGTCCCATTGTTTAAAAGTGTAGCTGTGTTCCTCACCCGCACTGAGTTGATGCTGCCGGTAACCGTAAATGCGTTGGTGGCAGGATTATAAGTTTCCGCGCTTGTTAGATCATTAGCAAAGCTTTGGCCGGCAGCGATCAGGGCTGTTCCATTACTGAGCAGGCTGGCGGTGTGGTTGAATCGCGCAGTATTTAGGCTGCCAGTCGGTGTGAAAGTGCCGGTTGCAGGGTTGTACAGCTCCGCGCTGGTAAGTTGGTCGACCGCTCCAACGCCTCCCGAAATCAGGACTAAGCCATTGTTCAATAGCGCTGCGGCATGATCGTATCGTGCCGTGTTCAAGTTTCCCGTCAAGTTAAACCTTCCGGACATGGGATCGTATAATTCCGCACTCCCAAGCGCTGAACCTGAAAGTCCCCCTGCAAACAGGACCTGTCCGTTGTTCAATAAGGTCACCGTGTGGGCCTGTCGGACTACATTCAAGCTGCCGGTGGCAGTGAAGGTTCCGGTCGCCGGGTTGTAAAGCTCCGCGCTGGCTATGTTCACATTGCCGTTGTAGCCCCCGGCAATGAGAACCAATCCATTATTCAGCATGGTCGCAGTGTGGTTGTCCCGGACAGTGTTCATGTTTCCGCTCAGGGTAAACGTACCGCTCGCCGGATCATATAACTCCGCGGTCGCCAATACTTGTGAAACACCGAAGCCTCCTGCAATAAGTACCATCCCATTATCCAATAGAGTCGCCGTATGCGCCTGGCGCGCGAAGTTCATATTACCGGTATAAGTGAAGCTGCCAGTTTGGGGATCATATAGCTCTGCCGCTGCAATAGTGTTGTTAGTGATCGGTGAATACCCACCTGTAACCAGGATCTTGCCATTGTTCAGAAGTGTCGCAGTGAACGCTGAGCGCCCCGCATTCATACTGCCAGTGGAAACAAAGCCTCCGGTGCCAGGAACAGTGAATCCCATCCCGTTGCTGGGCACTCCGGAAACGATCACAACCACGTTGCCCGTCATTATTCCGGCGGGAGCTCGAACGACAATGTTTGTCGCACTCCAACTCGTCGGCGTTGCCGTAACACCTTCGAAAGTTACCCTGCTCGTTCCCTCGCTCGACCCGAAGTTTATGCCTGTGATCGTCACACTTGTACCCACCGAACCCGAGCTTGGCGACAAGTTGCTTATGCCCGGCGGTGGTATCACGGTAAAAGCGCTGCCATTGCTGTCAACTCCGCCAGCATGCACCACAACATTTCCGCTGGTGGCCGTCGCTGGAACAGGAACCGCAATACTGCGATACCAGCACTCAAACGCTCGCTACGGTTATCTGGAGTTCGTCTAATGCAGGATCCCAACCTCACAAATGACGTAACAAACCACGGCCAGGCGTTCGCTGTGCGCTGAAATCACGGGCCAGCAGACCGCGACCGCCAGGCGCCGTTTGCACGTAGCCTTGGTCGCCCGCGTAATATCGTGCCTCTTCAGCGCCCATTCGGTCGTCTCCAGGCTCGGCCAGTAATTCCTCCATCGCGGACTTCTGCGGAGCGCGCAGAAACAAAGGTACGATCCATTTCAACTTCATCTATTGCCTCAGCCGGTTGTTCTGTCAGCTCATTGAGCGCTTCCTGCACAGCTTGTATCACTTCATCGCGCTTGACACTCGACCCTGGGCAGGTCTTCTGGTCTGTCATCTGGTTGTGAAGACGCAATGCTTCAACGGGAAGTCCGAAACGCTGCTGCACGCGGGCGATCACACTGATGGCAGTTTCTTTCTGTGCTCCGTCCATGGGTCCCTCCCCATGTCAAAATCACCGATCATCTCGAACATGAATGGACCGTGCGTATTGTTTCCGTTGAATCCTTTAGCGCTCGCGGGCGGATTGTTCCAATCGCGCCCCGTCCAGATTGTGCCATCAGGCGCAATCGAAATGTGTTGTGCAATGTCACTCCACCCGTTGACGGTAGTATGAAACTGATACATCGCTTCAATGGTAGCCAACCCTTTGTACATGGAACGGTTTGGTCTCCACGTATGGTGCATGTGGACGACATCGATTTGGCGCGTGAATTGGAAGCTTTGCAATAATTGCGAAAATTGACTGAGGGTAAGCTGTCTGAATGGACGGCCCATGAGATTTCTCCTGCGACAAAGATCCTGTTAGTTGTGCCAGACTCGATCCAATCCATCCAAGTCGAGGATTAGTCCGAGTTGGGTTGGTGCTCGGAAGTTTATTATTAAGAGTTCTGCACAAGGAGGTTTGGCTGAGCAAATCGTTACCCATGACGAGACCTATATTCGTAGAGAACGAAACCACTCAAGGAATCCCTTTCGGGAATCCAACGCTCGGGATCCTTTTTTATCCCCGCCCCCTTTTTTCTTGATTTAGCCCTGCCCGGCGGGGTTACGCTTCGGGCGAGGTATCAAAGGAGTTCGTTGAAGACTTGATTACTTTAACGATGACTGTCGTGTCGATGTGCTGCTGTAACAGCTTACCCACGTCGTCATTGGTTATTGGGTGGCCGGCATTTCCAATCTGAGCCACAAGAGAAGTGAGTAGTAGCGATAGTGCTAGGATCGAACGTATAGAGCCTCCAGCCGGACTTTCAACCGGGTCAAAAATGCGCCAAGGGGTAGGGGAAGAAGATACACCCATTGCCAAAGGTGACACAAGGCTTTTTGAAAGATTATCCGGTTATTGATACGGCATGATTTTCGTCGCCATCCTAGAAATCACTTCGACCGCAGCGCAGCCGATTGGCGACAACGCCCGAATTGGCGCCTAACATTTTATTGTGATCGGACTCTAAAGCATCGAAATTACCAGCTATATTTTGTGCAGTCGCCGTTAGAGGGATTGCTTCGTCGACTTTGCTGTTTTGGCGTGTATTTGGTCCGCATTTCTGGTCACCCAGTTCTTCGTAACATTGTCGCGTGTCGGTGCTTTTTCTTTCGCAATCAAACTGGTTAGGTGTTTCGCCAGCTTTTCCTTGAAGATTACATTCGCTTGCCAATCTGGCGCAGCGCGCTCGCGGACATACTTCGCCGCCCACGCTATCAACTTTGCATCCAATTTCCGACGGTGTTCCTGAACCCGAATAGGTACTGTCGCGAATCGGTTGTGTTCTATGCAACAAAAAAGCCCATATTCATAAATCCTATTTGGTTTGTCGAATACAAAGTAGGGCCGCTTACAATTTTTATAGCGACACTTTGCAATGCGCAGCCGCAAATCACTCGAGATAACCAAAGCGACGATGCGCCGGGCCTGCCACATGGGATTTTCAAAGTTACTCTGATCTTGGGGCAGCAGCCTGAGAGTTGAAAGGGTAGAGGTCTCTAAAATGGTCCGTGACGTTTTCCAATACGCTGCGGCTTCTAACGCCGCTTGCTGTGCCCTGGATTCATTTCGGTTACGCGCACCTTCCTTGGTGCATTTTTCCCGCTGTCGATCCATTCATCAATACAGCTGCAGACCTTTTGGGCCGCCACTTCGCGATCAGTGCGTTGCTTTTTACAGAACTCATCAACGTCAATATCCGGATGCACTGCGGCGCTGTTTGTTTCGTAAAACGCATCGCCGCTCCAAAGCGAACTCGCGATGCGAGCCTCCGGAGTATCGTTCAAGAGATCAAGCACATCGTGCTCGGAGACGGTGGTTTGTAACTTTAACTCGATGGCCAACAAGGGCTTAATGGCAGTGTGCTTCGCAAATATCATGCTATCACTGTTGATAATAATAGTGATAGCAAATGAAATCTAGTTCCAACCCTGAACCTGTGGTTCACTGCCCCTATGACGGCCCCAAGTCCTTCCGATCTAACGATTGCGTACTTACCGGTCGATGCTCTTCTGTCTAATCCCTGTAATGCGCGAACCCACAGCAGACACCAGCGACGTCAAATAGCAGCCAGCATCAAGGCGTTTGGGTTTACAAATCCAGTTCTGATCGACAACCGGAACACAATAATCGCTGGGCATGGCCGAGTAGAGGCTGCAAAACTGCTGGGCATCGCTCGCGTTCCGACTGTACGGCTGAGGGCTTGACCCAGGATCAGATTCGAGCCTACGTGATTGCTGATAACCGGCTTGCAGAAAAAGCTGGCTGGGCCAAAGAGATTCTGGCAATTGAGCTGCAACACCTCATCGCCCTCGACAACGATTTAGATGTCACTTGAAGAAAACGCGCCCACGAGTCTATAAAACAAGACTTCTAACGGTTACGGCTAAATCTGTAGGTTAGTGGAATAGTTTGCTTCATCAAAGACCTTTTTCTGAGCATTGGTAAGAATGCCGAGTTCCCGCTGAATATCTTCCATTTTTTTTTGATGGCTTTCAGTCCACTCCGGCACTTCAAGAAGCCCAAAGTGAAATCCATGCTTCCGGTCGAGTTTCATTTCGGTTGCGATTCCGATGACCTTGCTGCTATCGCGGAACACTCCCTTCGCAACAAAGCAGGTTCTTTCCAGCAGCTTTGTCCGAATCGTTTCACTTATCAGATCGTGCGTAAACAAAAAGCAGAACACAATCTTTTCAAATAGCACTATTCGACGAAATACATTGTTGTGGATTTCCGAGTCTGCAAGCTCATGTGCATCGATAAAGGCTTTAGCTAATGTTCGGCGCTCAAGCCGGTTAGGACGAGCCATTTCTCTTGCAACCTTTTCATATAGCGGCTGGCTCTTGTCATGAGCCATGTCAATCAGTTGATCCCAAAAATAGCTCACCTCATCTTCTTTTTTCAGAAGAATATATTGTTCATGTTGTTTCAGCCCTGGCCATGCACCATCTTCCACAATGATGAAATTTGCCTTGTTCACCCAATCAAAACTGCGCCCCTTTGCCAGATAATTAGCCAGCAGATCTTCCTCACCGGAAAGGATGAAAAGACTTGCCTGATCTCCGATGGATTCCAATCCTTTAAGAAATGCACAAAAGTCACTCACGGTGTCCAGTTCGTTCAACACAATCTCCGCGAAATCGTGGACAAATACATGTGCAAGGCGACCGCCTATGTCTTCCAAAAAACGCACCGGCTTCGGTGTCATCTTCTCTCGTGATCCAAGAATCACAGAAATAAGGTGAACATCCTTAATTGCGGTCGCATCGCATACCTCTTTACCTCTGCGTGGATTTTCCAATTCAATTTTAGTTCTGAGATCAAAGACCTGCCGCCAGGCTCCGGAAAGTTGCCGCAAATTCTTCTCCAAAGCGGAAGTCTTAAAAGCTCCTGTCTTGTCGGGTTCGAGACTCTTGATTTGCCAGATCAACGCCGTACTGTCGAAGATTACTAATACATCGCATAATTCTTTGCCATTAGGCAGACGGGGATTCGCATAACACCAGTCTGCAAGGAATGTTTTGTTGGCAAGCTGCTGAATAAATTGTTCTGCGTTCTTGCCTTTGAGATCAAAATGGTGGGGCGACCGACGAATCTCCATATCACCCGTGCTCAAACAGCACCGCTTGAACTTCTTTCCGCTTCCGCATCCGCATGGGTCATTTCTCCCGATTTGTCGGACAGCCATTGTCATTATTCCTGGTGATAACAGCGGTTCTTGCCGTCCTTTGCCTAACGGCAAAATGTTAGGTGTGCATTACGATACTCCTGAAGTCGGTTCCTCAACAATCCTGATATGCTGGAATAGGTCTGCGGGCCTTGGGTCACGATCCGCAAAATACGTTTGAGCTCTGCATTGACATCTTGTGCTTCATTCTTCTAACTGAGTTCGGCAGCCGCTATCTTGGACCCGGGAAAGGCCCCGTCTTCCGTCTGTGCGGCCAAGAAACCGTCGCCCATGATTGCGTGATTCATCCACCCCCCTTTGTTGATTGGCCTATCAGAAAATTTTCCGTAAGAAAATCCAGCGAGGTCAACGCTGTCGCATTTTCACCTACGGCGGACATTTTCGGGTTTTGGAAGGCGTGTATCTCCCTGAAAATAAATGGTCGGGGAGAGAGGATTTGAACCTCCGACCCCCTGGTCCCGAACCATGTGCTTGTGGCACCAGCGGGGGAAATCGAGAGTCGTCCTGAAGAGTTGCCGGAGAAAAGTGCAGAAGCCGTTTTGCCCTTACAACTCGCTTATTGAGAAGCCAAATCCTACACAAGCACACAATTCCGGTGCGGTATTCGCTAGTTGATCGATTTTCAAGCTTCTTGGGATCGGCAGAAAGGGACTAGTGACTAGCCGCATAGAGAAAACAGGGGAAACTCAGCGTCCTCTACTTATGCCAGTGCCCATTTTGAGTTCGCCAATCGCGAAAAGGCGCCGAAAAGCGGCGAATTCAAGCGAAATCAGAGAACAATTCTCTCAGCCGCAGACTGTCTGGCGGGGGACAGACATTCAAACTCTCAGGCCCTTTTTAACGGAGATGGATTTGAACTCTAATACCCTTTTCGGGAAAGCGGTTTTTTTCAGATTTTTCTCCGCTCCTGGAAAGGGACTACCCACCGGCCCATTAGAGAAAACAGCCAGATTTTAAGCCCCTCCCGTGGACACCAGTGCTCACTTTGAGCCTATTCGTCGAGAAAAAGGCCGGAAACGGGCCGTTTCGCGGGAAATCAGAGAACCGTTCTCTGAGCTGCAGACTGTCTGGCGGAGAGGGAGGGATTTGAACCCCCGATACCCGTTAAGGTATGTCCGCTTTCGAGGCGGATCGTTTCAACCACTCACGCACCTCTCCGCGCTGTGAAAATTCGTGGTCTCGATATTTTAACAGGGAGTGCAGCTACCCTGCGGCAAACGTGCTTGCTGCATGCTGCAAAAGCTCATCCGGCATAACATTAATTATTCTAATGGCTATTGATGCCGCAGAGCTTCCATGGGGTCCACTTTCATCGCCCGTCGCGCTGGAATGTAGCAGGCGAGCATCGCGATGGCCCCGAGTAATGCCGCGACCGAAATAAAGGTGAGCGGGTCAGTTGGTTTTACGCCATATAACATGGTCCGCATCAGCCGAGTCAGAGCCATTGCGCCCACCAGACCAAGGATGATTCCGACCAGGGTCATGCGTGCACCGTCCTTCAATATCATGCTGAGCACATCAACCTTCTGGGCGCCGAGTGCCATCCGCACACCAATTTCTTTGCTGCGCTGCCCGACCATATAAGAGAGAACGCCATAGATTCCGATGCTGGCCAGCAAAAGGGCCAGCAGGGCGAAGGCGCCGAGCAGCGTCATGGTAAAGCGCTTGTTGGAGATCGAGTCACCGACGTTTTTTTCCAGGTCTTCGGGGTTGTGGACAACCAGCGCGGAATTGAATTCAAGCATACGGCTGCGCAGCGTGGGCAGATTTGCTACACCACGTGTTTGTTGCCGAACAAAAACGTCGCCTGACACTCCGCCGCGCTTGAGATCCTTGTCCGGCACCTGCGCCAGCGGAAGGTAAATCTGCGTGTGCAGCGCGGTTGGGCCATCACTATCAAGGCCCCACTGATTAACGTGGCCGACAATGCCTATAATTTGCGGGTTTGGCACCTTGTCAGGATCGGCTGGGTTGGTATTGAGATTCAGGTACTGGCCAATCGGATCGCGATCAGGAAAATATTTTGCCGCCAGACTCTCATCGATGACGACCACGGCGGGAGCATGTTCATTGTCTGCAGCGCTGAAAACCCGGCCGCGTTTCAATGGAATTTGCATCACTTTCAGATAGTCCGGTTCAACTACGTATTCCAGTGCCATGGCAAGATCAGTCTGGTGCGTAGGCATAGGTTTGTCCGTGAACCAAAAAAACTCTTCATCATCGCTTCCCATTATGTGCGCTCCCAGACTGAAGGACACGGCTTCAATCCCGGGAGTAGACGCCAGTTTGTCATGAATCTGTCGGTACGCCGCCCTGATGGCATCAGGGGATTGCGCTTTGTAAGAAGAAGGTCCGGAGAGCGCGAAGCTCATTACGCTCTTTGGATTGAAACCCGGATCCAAACTCCACAGATGGACAAGCGTTCGAATCATCAGACCAGCGCCGATAAGCAGCACCAGGGCCATCGCCATCTCACCCACGACAAAGACACTCTGAGCGCCGCCTCTGGCGCCTGCTACCGCACGCCCGCTCTCACTCAAAGTCCCGCCAATGCTGCTTCGCGCAGCCTTCCATGCGGGCGCCAGACCAAAGACGATTCCGGCCAGAATGGATATAGCCAGCGTAAACAGAAGCACTCGTGGATCCAGGCCAATATCTTCAGAGCGCGGCAGCGTGCGGGGCACTGCGGCAAGAGCCACTGCGGTGCCAAACTTCGCTAACAGCAGGCCAAGCGCCCCGCCGATGAGTGCGAGAAGAAGGCTTTCCGTCAGCAATTGGCGGATGACCCGTTGCGGCCCGGCACCGAGGGCGATGCGAATGGCAAACTCATTCTGCCGAGCGGTTGAACGAGCGAGCAGAAGATTGGCCACGTTGACGCAGGAAATCAGCAACACCAATCCAACCGCTCCCAGCAAAATCAGCAGGATTGGGCGCATATCCCCAACCATTTCATCTTTCAAAGAAAGAACATTCGCTTTCCTGTCAGCGTCAATAACAGGGTAGGCGGCCGCCAGATCGCGGGAGACACGAGCCATGTCTTGCCGTGCCTGTTCGAGAGTTACTCCCGGTCTGAGTCTGCCAATGCCATCCAGTCCCCAGCCCGCTCCACGCTCAGCATAAAACTTGGGTTCATTGTATTCACCCACGGGGACGTAGACGTCAATGAGTGACTCGCCGCGTTGGAAGTTCTGTATCCGTAGATGAAAACTCGACGGGATTACGCCGACGATGGTCCGTCCTACGTCGTCGAGAATCAGCCGTTGTCCGATAATGTCAGAACGGCCGCCGAACTTTCGTTTCCAGAGACCTTCAGTAATCATTGCGGTCGGGTTCGCGCCCAGGCGGTCTTCCTCTGCGCTGAAGGTGCGGCCCATCAGCGGATTGACGCCAAGGATTTCAAAGAAGCCGGCAGAGATCATTTCGCCATGAAGACGTTCTGGTTCGCCATTGCCAGAAAGATTGAACCCGACGGAGCGATACGCCGCCATGCCGGCAAAACTGGTATTCATCCGCCGCCAGTCAGTGAAATTCGGATAGGAGATCGATCCATTCTTGAAATTAGGTATCTCCTGAAACAAGGACACGAGCTGATCGGGGTTGCGGAAAGGGAGTGGATTGAGCAGCACTCCGTTTACTACAGAGAAAATCGCAGTGTTGGCTCCGATTCCGAGCGCCAGGGTGAGGATGGCGATCAAGGAAAATCCCGGCGACTTAGCCAGAACCCGTGCTCCATAACGAAGGTCCTGAGGCAAAGAGGTAAGTAAATTCACAGACATAAGAGTTTTGACTAGCAGAACCGCCGCAGGTTAGCAGCCGGTTTGTGCTCTCCTTTCACGGAAAAATTTCTGCAAAATCTCCGTGCACCTGGCCGAGAGAACTCCGGCTGTGATTTCCATCCTGTGATTCAAGCTGGGATGGTTAATGATCTGTAGAACTGAGCCGGCAGCTCCGGCCTTGGGATCGGGAGCGCCATAGATCAGGCGCGAAATACGGGCGTGGATGAGGGCGCCAGCGCACATGGGACAGGGCTCAACGGTCGCAACCAATATGCAGCCTACCAGACGATGGTTTCCCAGTCGAGCAGCGGCCTGGCGCAAGGCCACAATTTCAGCGTGAGCCGTTGGATCTTTATCCAGCAGGTTGCGATTATGGCCACGACCGATGATTTCGCCATCCTTGATTACTAAAGCGCCAACAGGCACTTCTCCGGCCACTGCGCCCAGGCTGGCCTGCTCCAGCGCCAGTTCCATCCAGGAGGCATCTTCTCCCGATTGCATGTCTTCTGAATTTTTCTGTGTGTCTGCCATAAGAGCGGTCGCAGGTTGTATGAAAAATTTATCACGAGCAGCAACTCTGCTTAAGTTTTTATTCCCAGTCAACCCCAGAGGGTTTACTAGTCTCTAACCAAACATCGGCGTCCTTAACCTCAGCGGACGTTGGCGGGAAATACTCGCATCAAGCCCAGATGGGCGCAGATAACGAAGGAGCAACGACATGAACAAGAAATTTATTTTGGCGCTGATGCTGACCACGGGGATGGCATTTGCGCAGACAGGCAGCGCTGGCTCGACACCCGACCAGCAGCCAAGCCAGCAGCCATCGACAACCAGTCCATCCACCTCTCCCTCCACCACCGATCAGACGAATTCGACGGCCACCAGCACCAGCGATCAATCTAATTCGATGCGGGGCTGCCTGAAACAGTCCGGCGGGAACTGGGTGCTTGCAGCGGACAACGGCCAGAGCGTGAATCTGCAGGGCGACAGCTCCATTTTGAAGCCCCACGATGGACATCAGGTCCAGATCCAGGGAACGCGCGCCAGTGATGGCTCATTGCAGGTCAGCTCCGTCAACATGATTTCTGATTCCTGCACCAGCAACCAGGCTTCCAGCGCTGCTCCGGCAGCAGGCGCAGCTGCAGCCGATTCAACCGCTTCTGCCAGCAGCACAGCTGCTCCGGCGGCATCTTCTTCTGACCAAAGCGCTACTTCTACTACGGCCAGCAACAATGCCCCAGTAGCGACAGGCAGCAGCCAGACTCCGACCACCGACACGAATAACGCAAATGCTCCCGCAGCAACCACTAACAGTCCAGCCGGCGCAGCTAGTGAGAGCGCCAGCGCTCCGGTAAATCCTCCGGCGCAAACACCCAGCACCACTGACCAAAATGCAACGGCCGCCAGCAGCGCTGCACCGGCCACCACTGCAGCTCCCGCTGACCAGAGCGCGGCTGCTTCCAGCACCGCTCCCAGCACCGCCGCTCCCAGCAGCACCACGGCTGATCAGAGCGCAGCTGCTTCCAGCACCACAACCGCTCAGAATCCTCCGGCTACTACCACTACCGGAACTGACCAGAATGCAGCCCCTGCCAGCAGCGCCGCTGCCGCTGACCAGAATGCTGCCTCGACTGATAAGACTGCCACCACGGCCGATAACGCTCCGGCGGCTGACCAGAACGCAAATGCAGACGCAGGCCAGAAACTGCCCCAGACCGCTTCTCCGCTGCCGCTGCTCGGCCTGCTGGGATTCGGTTCTATGGCTGCCGGCTTCCTGGGTCGCAAAAAGAAATAACCAACGCTCATCTACTTAGACAGCTGCCCGTATGCAATGCATGCGGGCAGTTTTATTTTTGGCCTTCATGATTTGTGCAAAGCGGAGGGTACGACTAGGATTATCTTTTATCTTCTTGGTAAGGCAACTAAGGAGTGAGTTTATGGCGAGTTCCATAGAAGGCGTGAAGTTCGATATTTGCTGTGCCGCACGAGCACTGTATCGTGCAGGCTTGAGCGCGGGTATTGCGGGACATCTGAGCGTGGCTATTGGCGAAAACAAGATGCTGATGAATCGCTTTGGACCGTCCTTCGGCACGCTTCGTCCGGCGGACATCTGCACGTTTGACTTTAACGGCAAGGTTATAGAGCATGATCCTTCCGTCGATCCTTATGTGAATGACACGATTGCGCTGCACGCGGTGATTCATCGGTTTAATCCGCAGATTGCGGCGCTGGCGCATACTCATCCTCCAGCCACAGTGAGTTGGGGAACGTTCCGCAAAGTGCCTGAGATTTACGACCAGGAAAGCTGCATTATTGCCGGCGATGTAGGAATTGTGGAAGAAGATTACACGGGCACTGCAGCCAGCGAAGACCGTGTGCGTCCATTCGCCGACGCCGTGGCAAAATATCCGGTAGTGATTCTTCCGAACCATGGAGCAATAACCTCTGGGCCTAACATTCAGGTGGCGCTTACGCGCATGCTGCTGCTGGAAGGCATGTGCGCCCGAAATATTTCCGTTGCCATGGCGGCACAAGCCACTGGATTCAAACCAATTCCCATTAAGATGGAGCACGCGCTCACAGCCAAGAAAGAGATTGCCGCCATGCCGGCAATTCCGGCCGTGTGGAAAGACACGCTGGAGCGGCTGCAGAAGAGTGATCCGGAGTTGTTTGAATTCAAGCCGAGAACCGCAGCGGCGGCGGATTAAAACTTATTTCGCTGCCGGTTGCTGTTGGGTCATGCAGTGAATCGCGCCCAGGCCCCAGATAAAGTCTCCGCAGTGGATGCCTACAATCTCGCGCTCGGGAAACAGGTCAGCGAGAATGTTCAACGCGAGGCGATCGTTGGGATCGTTGAAAGTCGGTACCAGCACCAGACCATTGGCGATATAAAAGTTGGCATAGCTTGCTGGCAGTCGCTGCCCCCGAAAAATAACAGGACGGGGAAGCGGCAATTCCACAATCTGAAGCTTACGCCCTTGAAGATCCGTGGCTGCGCGCAGGCGTCGCAGGTTTTCCTGGAGCGGCTCGTAATTGTCATCGCTTCGGTTGGTTTCGATTACGGTAAGCACTGTATCGGCAGCGACGAAACGCGAGATGTCATCGACGTGGCCGTGCGTGTCGTCGCCCTTAATGCCCCGGCCAAGCCAGATCACTTTTTCAACTCCCAGATAATCGGCAAACACCTGTTCCAGGTCGCGTTGCGAGAGCGGCGGGTTACGCTGTTGTATCTTGCTGAGGTGGCATTCTTCCGTGCTCAGCATCAGGCCTCGGCCATTCACGTCAATACTGCCACCTTCCAAGACCACATGATATGGCTTGCCGTTGCTTTGAATGACTGGCGTGAATTGCCGGCACTTGAGTTTTCTGCCGATGCGATCGGGAAGCTGGTTGTCATGCTTCCAGTCGGGATACTTGGCCCAGGCGTTGAAGCGCCAGTTGGTGAGCGCGACTTCTGCTTCGTTCCGGATAAAGATTGGACCGGAGTCGCGTGTCCATATCCGGTTGGTCGGCCAGATGTGAAATTTTACACGCTTGGTTTCGACGTGGCTGCGTTTCAGGACGTCGCGCGCCATTTGCTTTTCGCGTGCTGATGCCACGATCAGGTTCACGTCTTCCACGCGGACGAGGTGGCGGATGATATCGGCAAAGACCCAGGGAATGGCGTCAAATTTTCCCGGCCAGTCAGAGCGATTATGTGGCCACGCCAGCCATGTCGACTGGTGCGGCTCCCATTCGGCAGGCATGCGGTAGCCGAGAGAATACGGTGTGGGCGACTGGACCGCAGACGTTTTCGCGCGCACCATTAATCCAGAAACCTCTGCGTGATGCCCGCATAACTATCAATCCGGCGGTCGCGCAGGAACGGCCAGTTACGGCGGACATCTTCAAGATGTTTCAGATCGCACTGGCCGATCAGGATTTCTTCTTTATCATGTGATGCTTCCACGATGATCCGTCCGAAAGGATCACAGAGAAAAGATCCGCCCCAGAATTCCAGGCCCTTGCCTTCTGCGCGATTGCCGTTGATGTCACCGAACTCGTGGCCCACTCGATTGACCACGCCGACAAAAACGCCGTTGGCGATAGCGTGTGCGCGCTGGATAGTGCGCCACGCATCGTGCTGTACGACGCCGAACTCGGCCTTTTCGTCAGGATGCCATCCGATTGCAGTGGGGTAAAAGAGAACATTCGCGCCCTGCAAGGCAGTAAGGCGAGCGCCTTCGGGATACCACTGGTCCCAGCAGACGAGAGCGCCCATGCGTCCGTACTCAGTGTCGAAGGCCTTGAAGCCCAGATCGCCAGGAGTGAAGTAAAACTTTTCGTAATAAAGAGGGTCGTCCGGGATGTGCATCTTGCGGTAGAGGCCCTTGGTGCTCCCGTCGGCGTCAAGAATGACCGCCGTGTTGTGATAGAGACCGCGTGCGCGGCGTTCGAAGACAGAAACCACGACGGTAGTTTTCGTTTCGCGTGCGACTGCGGAGAGTGCCTCAGTCGTTGGTCCGGGTACCGGCTCCGCCAGGTCAAAGAGCGCGGCGTCTTCACGCTGGCAGAAATACTGCGTGCGGAAAAGTTCGGGCAGGCAGACCATCTGAGCGCCTTGCTTGGCGGCGGAGCGAACTTTCTCCACGGCCCGGCGAACGTTGTCGTCGGGATCGGCGGAGCAGTGCATCTGGATTAAACCTACAGTAAAGGTATCTGGATTGGGCATCAAGGATCTCGCAAATTGTCACACTTGCCAAAATCGACAATTTGAAAATCGCGCTGGGAATTAACGGCTTTCAATTCCTGCGATGTTGGCAATTCTGGCAATTTAATAAAATATTCTCTTCAAGAATACCAAACATGGAGTTTGACTCTGCGGCCCACAGCGTTTACTTTTCTAAGTTTGCCCGACGACATGAATTTTCAGAGGTGAAGCATTGAGCAAGAAGCAGGCAGGCACAGGCATTGACCGCAAGTTGCACGATCCCGTGCAGGACAAGCTCTCTCCAGTTTTTCCGCTTGACCTTTCCAAGGTTAAAAACATCAGCGACCTGGTGCGCGGGATGGCCGATACGGCGTTTACCGGACGTCAGCTCGGCGAGGCCGTGGATGTGCTGGAAGCGATGGCGCGAGACAAAGATTGCTTCGTGGTAATGACGCTGGCCGGCGCCATGACGGTGGCAAAGCAGGGCCTGATCGTGTGCGATCTGATCGATAAAGGGCTGGTCAATGCCGTTGTCTCCACAGGCGCGCTGATGGCCCATGGGCTGGTTGAAGCCACTGGTTGCAAACATTATCGCTACGATCCCAGAATGAACGACGTCGAACTGTATGAGGCAGGTTATAACCGCGTTTATGACACGCTGGAGCCCGAGCAGAACCTGGACCATGTTGAGTTGGTGATGGAAGAAGTGCTGGGCAAGTGGGACCCGCAGCAGATCATGTGCTCATGGAAGCTGAATCGGGCCATTGGCGAACACTTGAAGCACCACGCGAAGGGCCGGGGAATTCTGAAGTCAGCATTTGAGAAGAATGTTCCGGTGTTTGTTCCGGCGTTTACCGACTCAGAGATGGGGCTGGATGTGGCACTAAACAATCGGATGCGCGCCCGTGATGGGAAGCCGCAGTTGCGCTACGATCCATTCCTTGATTTGAATTATTTTGCCGAGACGCTGCTGCAACAAAAGAAGCTGGGAATCTTCACTATTGGCGGCGGCGTGCCGCGAAACTGGGCGCAGCAGTTTGGACCGTACTGCGAACTGCGCGTGCGACGCGCGGGAGAAGACGTGCCACTCAAGCGCTATCACTATGGTGTGCGCATCTGTCCTGAGCCGGTATATTGGGGCGGACTCTCGGGCTCACCTTATTCCGAGGCCATTTCCTGGGGCAAGTTTGTTCCGCCGGCCGAAGGCGGCCGCTTTGGCGAGGTGTTCATCGACGCCACGGTTGGCCTGCCGATTATGTGCGCCGCAGTGTTTGAGCGGTTGGGGAAGGGATATAAGAAACCTGGCCCAAAAATAAAACTCTAAGCGAATTTGATCACTCTATTTTTAAGGACTGGCGGCCTGAGCGCCACTCTCTTCATTTACCGGACTTATCGAGGTCCTCCAGGCGCTTTTTGGCCATGGAGTCTTTTGGGTTCAATTCCAGCACTTTTTGGAAATCAGCCCGGGCTTTTTCTTTCTCACCGCCGGTCACATGTGCTACGCCCAGCAGATAACGTCCCCACGCAGATTGTGGGTTCAGTTCAGCATCAAGCTCCAGTACCGCAATGGCGTCCTTTATTTTGTCAGAGTCCAGCAGTGATTCCCCCACCACATTCAGGGGAATATCGCTGAAGTCGTATTTACCGTTGCCGTAGTTTTCCGTCTTGAGCTTGCGATACATGGCAACTGCCGCTTCGGCGCCGTTCTTCTTAATTGAATCAGCCAGCAGGGCGTCGATCGTACGCGGATCGCTATTGCGCCGATGACAGGTTATGCAGCGCACCTCGGGTGCCGGCTTTTTGCCCAGCTTGGAGAGCTGTTCCTGGTTAATGGATTGCACCATGCGGATCATGAGCCGGGCGGTCTTCTTTTTGTCGCTGTCATCGGAAGCAAAGTTCACACCCTGCAGCGTATTGGGATCGCCGCCCACGTGGCAGAACCCGCAGCGCACGCCCAGGTCGCCAGCGTAATTCCGCATGATGCCTACCAGTTCACCTTTTGGAATGTCCTTGGGCAGGGCCTGAAGGTTGGTGAATTTGTCAGGAATCTGGGCCGGCAAGGCAGTAGATAGCGCCAGCGATGCCATTAACAAGCCTAAACATGAAACCGCGAGTCCCCGTTCCCGCATAGCTCACTCTCCGCTGTATCTTTGTCAGTGTTTCGACTGGCAACTCTGGGCGAGGTGAGCAGGACAGACTGGGTTTTTGAGGGGCGCCGCCCGGAAAAGAGATTCCGGCCGGGAAGGGTAAGCAACGGGAATCTCCCAGTGATCCGGACCTCTTCGCAGTGAGATACGCTCTATTCGAATATCAGAATGGCAGACGCAATCACCGTGGTCCAAAGGCCACGCTTGTCTCCAACGCCGCTCTGGGTGATGTTGGTGGTGCGCACGATCTTGTTGGAAATCCGGTAAATTTCTTTTTTCTCGTCCCACGAAGTATCAGGATTGAAATCCACGTTGAGAGTAGTGGCGAGCATTTCTGCGGCCAATTCCTCAGCGTATTCTCCAGCTACGTCGTCGGCTTCGCCGAATGAATGGTGCTCACTCAGGTAACCATAGGTGCTGCGGTCCGCCGGCATGGCCAGGCCGATGCTGGCAGCGGTGAGGCGGTGCGGTTCTCGAGTGGAGTTCTCCGCGACCACGGCAAAAGTGACCTCGCCGGGATGCAGATACTTCACGCCTTCCTTGCGCGAGATCAGCTTGCAATGAGGAGGAAAAATGGAGGAAACTCGAACCAGATTCTGCGCCGCGATGCCCGCATCCCTGAGGGCCAACTCAAAAGATGTAAGTCTTTCTCTGTGCTTGCCCACTCCGTTGGTCAGGAAGATGCGCTTCGGCACCATGTTTAAACCCAATTTGCTTGCCTCCGGAAAACTTAATTTTTTGTGAATAAAAAAAATAACACACGCAGAGAGGCGAACGTAGAAAATTTCCGTAAAAGTTTGTTGCCAGCGGGCAAGGCGAGAATAAGTGCTTAAAGCTTTTTCCCATATGCACCGAACATGGTGCAAGCGCGACCAAAGCGTGAAGAAGAGTGGACAGGAGAACTGGTTTCGCCGAGACACAGAAATTTTGGAAGGATTGGCCTAGCGGACGCCCTGCGGTGCGCTTGCTGCCAAAGGAGCGTGCTTGCTCTTGACGGCGATTTCCATGAAAGCCAGCGCCGCCCGGCTCAGGGCTTTGTCCTTGCGAAAGACCAGCGCCAGGTCGCGCCGGAGAGAAGCATCCGCCATGGCGATTGCCGCTAATACGCCAGCTTTTACGTCTTCAATGACATTGGAGCGGGCGATGAAGCCAATGCCAACATCGGCGGCCACAAAGCGTTTGAGCAGTTCGCTGGAATCGAGTTCCATAGCAATTTTTGGCTTAAGGTGGCGCTCTTCGAAGAGATTTTCCAATGCGTCACGCGTTCGGCCAAGTTTGGGAAGAAGCAGTGGAAACGGGACTACTTCGGCGATGCTGGCCTGCGTCATAAGGCTGAGCGGGTGGCCGGGCGCCGCAATGATCACCAGTTCGTCGCGATGAATATTCACTACCGTGAGGCGCTTGTCATCCACAGGAGCGGACACCACGCCGAAATCCACGGAATTTTCGATGATCGATTCCATGATCTTGGCCCGTTCCAGCCGGCTGATTTGCACCCCCACGTTGGGATAGAGTTTCTTAAATTCCGCAAAAACCTCCGGCAGGATGTGGAGGCAAGTGCCTTCATTGGCGCCAACAACGATTTCTCCCCGCGGGACGCGTTCCATTTCAGCGACCGTAACCAGCATAGTTTTGCGGGCATCCAGCGTGTGTTCGGCATACTGCTGGAAAAGCTTGCCTGCTCCGGTGAGCGCGACCTTGCCGCCGCTACGATCAAACAAGCGGGCGCCAATATCTTCTTCCAGGGCGCGAATCTGCGATGAGATGGCCGGCTGCGTGCGAAAGCGCTTCTCCGCTGCCCGGGAGAAGCTGGTGTGGCGTGCGACTTCCAGGAATGTTTCCAGCTGATCGAAATCCATGTGTGTCTGATTCGTCGCTGAGAACGGTATAACATGAAATCCGCTGTGGAAAAGCAGACAAACATTCCGTAGTATTCGCCAGGAGAAGAATCCGGGCGAACTCCTGCCCGCACGCTTCCAAATTTCTTTGCTATGAAAGCTGTCATTGCCGAAAAATACGGTGGCGCCGAGGTACTGGAGATCGGCGATGGTCTGCCTTTGCCGCGCGTAGGCCCGAACGGCGTGCTGGTGCAAGTACACGCCGCCAGCGTAAATCCGGTGGATTGGAAGCTGAGACAGGGGCTACTGGATGCTGTAATGCCTGTGGTCTTTCCAGTGATCTGGGGACGCGACTTCTCCGGCGTGGTGACTGAGGTCGGGCCGTCGGTAACTCTGTTCAAGCCCGGCGACGAAGTTTACGGAATGAAAGATGGATACGTGGCCAAGACATATCGTGGGACGTACGCGGAATATGTGGTGGTCCCGGAGAAATCGCTGGCTCCAAAGCCAAAAAATCTGAGCTATGAAGAAGCATCCGCTGTGCCGGCAAGTGCCCTCACGGCGTGGCAAGCCATGGTGAACCAGGGAAAACTCAAACCAGACCAGCGCGTGCTGATTCATGCCGGAGCGGGCGGAGTGGGTGTGATGGCCATTCAGATTGCGAAAGCCTTTGGCGCTTATGTTGCCGCCACGGCCAGCACGCGCAACCAGGATTTGTTGCGCGAACTGGGCGCAGATTTGGCCATTGACTACACGCGCGAGAAGATCGATACGATTCGGCCGAAATTCGACCTGGTGCTGGATGGCGTGGGCAAGAGCGTTTGGGCAGACTCATTTCGCGTGCTGAAGGTTGGCGGTCGATTGGTGACTTTGACTATGCCGATTCCGGACGAGTCAACCGGGAAGCTTAGATTTTTCGCCACGGCGATTTCTGGCTTAGTCTCCGGCGTTGCGCGGGGATTGGTGACGGGCAAACGATTGCTGGCGACACGTGTGAAGGCTCGCGGCGGCGAACTGGAAAAGATCAGCGCATTGATTGAGGCAGGAAAGATTCGTCCGGTGATCGAGAAAGTATTTGCGCTGGAACAGATCGCGGAAGCTCATCAAGTAAGCGAGCGGGGACATGTGCGAGGGAAGCTGGTAATGAGAATTCGCCAATAAGAATGCATGTCATATGGCGACATCCAAATTTAAACAGGGCTTTCGGTGTGAAAAGTTTTGCATAACTCCGCAATACATCGATATGATTCGATATTAAGTTCAGTGCCTGAAGTGCCTGGCGCGGATTACGGCAGGTGCGTAATCCCGGTAATATCCTCCCTGGAGCGTGAACTCCTTACGCGATTGTGAGTTGCTGAATTTCAGCAGCAACAAACCATCCTCTTTAATTTCTTCAATTGCATTTGTGTTTCTGTTTTGGAAATAAAGTTGCAGTTCTAACCGGTACCGAATCAATTCCAGAAACGATTTCTCCCGCACCTGTGAGCACGCAAACAACCCCTTTGCGCGCTTGTCTCCTTTCGTTTCCTTGGAAAAGCCAAATGTGAGGTTGAATGAAAAAAGCTTTCATGCTCTTTTTGTGGAGTTGCCTATTTGCAGGAGCTCCGCTTGCTCGGGCCGCGCAGCCAACTGCCATTTTTACTGATCTTCAAAGCGGCCCCAATGCCGGTGGGCAAAACAATCAAGGCGCAATCGTTACGATTTACGGGTTTGGCTTTGGCGCCACGCAGGGAGGATCTACGCTTACGATTGGCGGAGCGTCGCCCGCGGCGTACCTGCTGTGGTCTGACAGCAAGGTCAGCTTTCAGCTCGGCAACTCCGCGAGCACGGGCAATATTGTGGTTAACGTGGCCGGAACCGGGCCGAGCAATGGGATGCCGTTTACGGTGCGCACGGGCAGGATTTTTTTTGTTGCTCCCGGCGGCCTGGATACGAATGCCGGCAGCTTCACCGCACCATGGGCCACAGTAAAGCACGCAAAAAACTCTGCCCAGGCAGGCGACATCATCTACTTGAGGAACGGAGTGAATGAGACGGGGCTTGACGCCTCCAGCGCATCTCTGACGCTGGCGAAAAGTGGATCGTCCGGTCTGCCGATCGCCCTGGTCGCGTATCCGGGGGCGACCGCAACTATTGGTTCGGCCACGGGACAGCCGTATGGCATCCGCACTACCGCTGCTGCGAGCTACTGGGTGCTGGCAGGAATCAGCCTGCGCGGAGGCTTCAGCGCCCTGACAGTGACGAACTCTTCCAACTGGCGCGTCATCGGCAGTGACATCTCATGCCCCAACGGTTCAGGAACCGGCGCATGTCTGGCGTTTTCCGCCGCCACAAATATTTCACTGTATCGCAATCTCATTCATGACAACGGTTCCACGACCAGCGCCAGCGTCAAGCTTTATCAGGCCATACAGTTTGACAGCGGTTCCAACGGAATTGACTTCGGCTGGAATGAGATTGCCAACACCCGGTCTTGTCGGGCGCTCCAGTTCTTTTCCGATACCACACCGCTCTTCAACCTGACAGTCCGCAACAACCTGATCCACGATTCCCGTTGCGACGGCATCAACTTTGCAACGATTGATCCGGCGCGAGGCGCAGTGAAGGCTTACAACAATGTGGTCTATCGTGCCGGGACTGGCCCGGCGCCGGGAGGGGTAGAAGGAAATTACGCCTGCATCAATGTGGGCGGAAGCGGTTCAGCGGCGGTACAGATTACCGGCAACACTCTTTATGATTGCGGTCGGCGTGCGAATGCCGATTCGGGAGCGGTTTCTGCGTCAGTACCTGTGGTCCTGACGAACAACATTGTAGATGCGATTGCCGGAGAGTCTTACATCGCGCCGAACTCCTCACTGGCTAATTTCTCTGGTAAAAACAACTTGTTCTTTGGCGATGGCGCAACGCCCGCTTTCTCCGCCACCAGCCTCAATTCTGACCCGAGGTTTGTTGACATACCCAGCAACAACTTCCAGCTACAGTCGGGTAGCCCGGCCGTGGACGCCGGCGCGAACGACGGGATTTCCCGCGACATCACGCAGACAACGCGTCCGCAAGGCGTGGCTTACGATATCGGCGCGTATGAGTTTATTGGGACGGGAACCCAGCCTCCTCCGACCCAGGGCACGCTGAGCGTCAGCCCACAGTCTGTTGCATTCGGCAATGTACTGATCGGAACGAGCGCCAAGCAAACAGTCACGATGAGCAACAACTCGTCGGCGGCTCTTACCGTAAACAGCGTGGGAATCAGTGGGACTGGCTTCAGCCAGACTGGCCCGGCGCTGCCTCTTACGTTAGGGGCAGGGCAGAGCAGCAGTGTTACCGTAACTTTCGCGCCGCAAACTTCAGGCAGCGTTTCTGGTGCGCTGCAAGTCAGCAGCAATGCTTCCAACCCTTCAGTGAGTGTTGCGCTTACAGGAACAGGTTCGACGGTGCAGCACTCGGTAGACGTGAACTGGGGTGCAAGCACTTCAGCGGTTGCGGGCTACAACGTCTATCGCGGCACGGTAAGCGGCGGACCCTACAGCAAAGTGAATGCATCGCTCATCACCGGTCTGACCCTGACGGACACGACAGTGAGCTCGGGCGCGACTTATTTCTACGTGGTTACGGCCGTGGCGGCAGATGGAACCGAGAGCCCATTTTCCAGCCAGGTGCAGGCTGTGATACCTAGTCCATAAGACCAAACGAATGCGTGACCAAAAATATTTCCATGCAGGAAGGATTTTTAATGAGGACTAAGTTTATTCAGTATTTGAGTATCGCAATCATTACGCTCGTGGCTTGTTCCACCACAGTGCTGGCACAGGGGTCTACACCGCAGCTTTTTTATTCCGATCTGGAAAGCGGACCGAACACGGGAGGGCAGAACAACAACGGGGCTTTCGTCACGCTTTGGGGAAAGGGCTTTGGCACAAGCCAGGGTACTTCCACGGTGACTGTGGGCAACGGAGCTGTCGCTTCGTATCAGCTGTGGTCTGACGGCAAAATCATCGTTCAGCTGGGAACAGGCGTCACCACAGGAAACATTGTGGTTAGAGCAGGCTCGGCCGCGAGCAATGGGATTCCATTCACGGTGCGGGCCGGCAACATCTTTTTTGTTTCCACCAGCGGCAATGATGCGAACGCGGGCACATTTGCTGCACCGTGGAAGACAATCGTAAAAGCGAAGAACACGGTCGCCGCCGGCGACATCGCTTATATGGAGAATGGTGTCGCGCAAACTACGGAAGAAAACTTTACCGCCTATCTCAGCATGGACAACAACGGTGTAAGCAACTCAGGCACCGCAGCGGGTCCCAAGGCGCTGATTGCTTACCCCAATGCTTCCGTGACAGTTGGCGTAGCGGGCGGGCTGCATTATGGAATTCGTACTCCAAACATCGGCACGCGTGAAGATTACTGGGTGATTTCTCAGCTGCACATCATCGGTGGAACACAGGCCATGGACATTAGCGGCACCGGTTGGAAGATTGTGGGAAATGAAATGCAATGTCCCGGGGCTGACGATCAAGTCGGATGCTTTGAGATGAGCGAAGGCAGCCAGGTAAAGTTCTGGGGCAATGAAGTCCATAACGCGGGAATCAACCCAACCTCCTCAAAGTTTTATCACGCAGTCTATTTCAGCACGGATTCAAACCACATTGATGTGGGTTGGAACCATATTCACGACAATTTCACCTGTCGAGCGCTCCAGTTTCATTCTTCACCGCTGTGCAGCCCATCGTGCGGAGCGGGAGATACCACGGGCTTTGATCAGTACGACCTGCACGTGCATGACAACCTGATCCACGGCGATAACTGCAACGGCATCAACTTTGCCACGGTTGATCCGTCGAAGGGTGCGGTGGAGGCCTACAACAACGTGGTCTACCACGTTGGACTCATGGATCCACTGCAACTGGGCGCGAGTTTTTCCTGCATCTACGTGGCAGGTATCACGAATAACGGCACCGCTGGAACCGGCACAGTGCAGGTATTCAACAATACGCTGTCCGACTGCGCCGCGAATAACTCCGCCAACGCCAGCGGATCACGAGGAGCATTCGGCGTGGGCGGCGGACCGGCGACTCTGCTGATGAACCTGCGTAACAACGTGGCCGACCAGAATCCGGGCGAAATTTATATTGACGGCAGTCTCAGCCAGATTAAGGGTGACCATAATCTATGGTTCGGGGTAGGCACTGGTCCCACGCAGACCACCAGCAACCTGAATGTGGATCCGCAGTTTGTGAATCGCAGCGGCGTCGATCTGCATTTGAACACGACCAGTCCAGCAAAAGATGCCGGCGTGACCGTGGTTCCGTCGAATCCGTTCGTGCCGAATCCCGGCGCCAACCAGGTTCGTGATAAGGATGGAACGCTTCGTCCACAGGGACCAGCATTTGATCTGGGAGCGTACGAGCTGATTGTCGGCGGCACGACAACAACACCGCCGAACGCGCCGCCAAACGTGAGCGTGGTGGTCCACTAAACCGTTGTGCAATAGACAATGCAAAATGGCCTGCCTTGGCGCGGGCCATTTTTGTGCCTGGAGGTAAGAAAAATTGAATCCGCACATCGCGCCATTTACTCTGCGATAGATCACTCCCGCTCGCTGGAAGGATGCTTGATGAGAATTTTTCGCTTGATGGCCATACTGTTGGCGGTCATAACCACTGTGGCGGCTCAGACGCCCACTCCCAGTCCGACTCCGCCCCTGCTCAAGCCGGATGAGCGCCTGAAAGTTGATGTTCTGCTGATCGTCGCGCACCCGGACGATGAGACTGGCGTGGTGCCCTACCTGGTGCAACTGATCGATCAACACAAGCATGTGGCGGTGGTCTATACCACGCATGGCGAGGCCGGTCACAACAACATGGGGCCGGAGCGCGCGCAGTCGCTGGGCGTGGTACGGGAGATGGAGTTGCGGCACGCTCTGCAAAGCGTGGGCATCAACAACGTCTGGTTTCTGAGCGGACGCGACACACCCAGCCAGAATGTTTTGGAGTCGCTGGCAAACTGGCGACACGGCGAAGTGGAGGAACAAATGGTCAGGATGGTACGGCTCACGCGGCCGGAAGTGATCATTACATGGATGCCCGGATTCTTTTTTGGCGAAAACCACGGTGATCACCAGGCAGCGGGCGTGCTGGCGACGGAAGCGTTCGATAGCGCAGGCGATCCATCCGTGTTTCCGGCGCAGCTTGCGGGTCCAGTCAAGGTGAATGAAACTCTGCTCGACGGCTTGCAACCCTGGCAGGCGAAGAAGCTTTACTATTTTCCTGACTCCGCCGATGACATCTTTAAAGGAACCGGCCCAACATATCAGACTAACGGTATGTCCAGGGCGCTGAAAATACCATATTGGCGCGCTGGGTTTGAGACTTTCAAATATCACTTGACGCAATATCGCAACTTCATCGAAGGACTGAAGAAGATGGACGAGAAGCAGGTGGCGGAGCAGGAGAAGAATTGGGGCGGTGAGGGAAGCTTCACGCTGGGAAAATCGCTTGTGGGCGGCAGCGTGACAGGAGATGTGTTTGAGGGAATCACACCGGCAAAAATCGCGTTCGTTCCGCCTGCCAGAGAACCTTACACACAGCCTGCCGCGCTTTCCGTCGAGCTGGGCGGACCGTGGGGCTTCTATGAAAAGTTTCGTCGTGCTCATGGAGTCACCAAACTTCCGAAAGCCAGCGGGCCGGAGATTGCCATCAAGCGCGGCACTACGTTGACCATCCCACTGGAACTGCATAACCATACCGACGCCGCGAAGAGCATCACTATCGCGATCAAGCTGCCGGATGGATGGACAACTCAGACCGGCACGGGCAATCTCAGTCTTGATCCGCAGAGCGATTACTACTGGCAAGTGCTGCTGGATTCTCCGAAAGCAGAGACAAAAGAGCGACAAGAGATTGAATGCACGGCAACTTCAGACGGCAAGGCGCTGGCGACGATCAAGATCTCTGTGCAACTGCGGAATGGCGGCCTGCCGCAGAACTGAACTACCTCAGCGGCTGAAGTCGATCAATCTGCAAGGCTCTACCGCAGCCATAAATGCCTGCTTCACCCGCTGGTTTCGCTGCGTCAATTACAATATCGCTTCGATCTTTCATGTTCGATCCTTCGCTTCAGGAGACTTTCCATGCGCGCCGTGCTATGCAAAGAATGGGGTGGACCGGAAAAGCTGGTGGTTGAAAACATTCCGTCGCCAGCCATCAAAGAGGGCGCAGTTCGGATCGCCGTGCAGGCCGCTGGAATCAACTTCGCCGACCTCCTTCTCATCTCCGGACAGTACCAGGAAAAACCCGCGTTTCCGTTTACACCGGGCATGGAATGCTCCGGCACAGTGACGGAAGTTGGCGCGGGCGTCACTAGCGTGCGCGTTGGCGATCGCGTAATGGCTCTCACCGGCACAGGCGCATACGCGGAAGAAATTGTTGTTGACGCCAACCGCGTTTACAAAATTCCCAACTCAATGGATTTCATCTCCGCCGCCGGCTTTCCCGTGGCTTACGGCACATCGCACGGGGCTTTCGACTGGCGCGCGCATCTCAAACCCGGCGAATGGCTGCTGGTCTTCGGCGCCGCCGGAGGCGTCGGGCTCACGGCGGTTGAGATCGGCAAAGCCATGGGTGCGATCGTGATTGCCTGTGCCAACGGTCCGGAAAAGCTGGCTATCGCTAAAAAGCACGGCGCGGACCATCTCATCGACTATTCACGCGAAGACATTCGCGAGCGAGTGAAGGCGATCACTGGCGGCCGCGGCGCTGATGTTGTCTATGATCCCGTCGGCGGCGATGCCTTTGACGCCAGCCTGCGCTGTATCGCATGGGGCGGGCGCGTCATTATTATTGGCTTTGCTTCCGGACGCATTCCTCAGGCTCCGGCCAATATCCTGCTGGTTAAAAACATTGACGTCATCGGCTTTTACTGGGGTTCCTACCAGGTGCGCCAGCCCCAGCTTCTGCGCGACTCATACGCCAAGCTGCTGCGCTGGTTCGAAGAAGGCAAGCTGAAGCCGCACGTCTCGCAACACTTTGATCTCAAGGACGTCGCGGCGGCGATGGAACTGCTGCGGCAACGGAAGTCGACCGGCAAAGTGGTGCTGACGACGGGGAAAGCTTAACCACCTTTCCCTTCCTGCGCAGGCGTCCTGATATGTTCCGGCCGAAATCCCATGCCCACTACACGAGCGGGAAAGCGGCGCAGGTATGGGAATCGGCGAAACAATTTCAGGAACCAGGGAAGCGATATGGGTTTAGTAGCGCCCAGCACGCGCCTGATCACGTTATTCTGCACCACCAGTTGCATGCGCTGCGTGGCCCGTGTGGGAAACATTCGCCGGCGCTGAACTGCCTGAAGATCGTCCAAGGATGGAGCGCCTTGCCGCAGCTTGCCGCATAGGATATTAGCGGCAGCCACCGCGTCCTGAATGGCCAGGTTGATTCCCACGCCTCCAATAGGCGACATGGCATGCGCCGCATCTCCAAGGCACAACAATCCAGGACGGCACCAGCGCGCCAGCCGGTCCACGGTCACCGTAAGCAGGCTTATATCTTTCCAGTCGCGCAGTTCCTCCACGCGATTGCGCAGAAATGGAGAAAGAGCGGCAATTTCTTCGCGGAAAGCCGCCAGCCCCTTGCTCTTGATCTCTTCGCCCCGGCCCTTGGGAATCACGTAGGCGCACTGCCAGTAGTCTTCACGGTCAATCATCACAAATATCTTGCCTGGTTCCACGTGGCCAAAGGTCTGCGCCGGATCGGTGGGGCGGTGGCTCAAGCGCATCCAGAAAACATCCATGGGCGCGCCCAGATCCATGACCTGCAATTTTGCCCGCTCACGAACCACGGAATGGCGGCCGTCCGCTCCGATAATAAGATTCGCGCGGATCTCGATCTGGCCTGAGGGCGTTTTTGCCACCACGCCCACGATGACGCCGTTCTCCTCGATAAGATCAACCACTTCAGCCTGCATCATGAGCTTGAAAGCCGGATAACGTCGCGCGTGTTCGACAATGAAATTCAGGAAATCCCACTGCGGCATGAGCGCCAGGAATTTGCAATGTGTGGGCAGATGTCGGAAATCGGCGATGGTTACCATTTCCTTGCCCACCTGTCCCGCCAGCTCCAGTATTTCCTGATGCGGACGCGTCAGAAAATCTTCCAGAATGCCCAACTCATACATGAGTTCAAGCGTGGAAGGATGAATTGTGTCTCCGCGGAAATCACGCAGAAAATCCGCATGCTTCTCCAGAACACACACGTCCACGCCCGCCCGGGCCAGAAGAAAGCCCAGCATCATGCCGGCTGGTCCTCCTCCGGCGATGCAGCAACGAGTGTGGATGGCTTCAGTCATTTGAGAAACGGCACAATCATGGTAGAGATAGCGCAGACGCAATTCAATTGAGCGGCGGATCGGCCAAAAAACGCGCGGTTCCTCAGGAAAAGAGTGGAGCCCCGAGAGTGTGGTGAGGGAAAGAAAAACAACACCGGAAGCTTGGGGGCATCTGGCAGCCCCACCATCGCCTTGTATACTGATCCGCGTGTATCCATCTTTTGCCAGACACTGCGTCAAATGATTAAGAGTATTCGTCTCAAGTTCGGGAAAGCCCCGGGAACCGTGGGTGAAACCATTGCAACAAGCCCAGTAACCGTGTTTGTAGGGCCGAACAATTCCGGCAAGAGCAAGGTGCTCTCCGAAATTCACAGTTTTTGCTCTTCTGGTCAGTCGTCTGTTAGCGACGTTATCCTGGAAAAAATCGAATTCGAGACTTTCTCAGAACAGGCTGCAGAGGAAAAGATAAAACACGTCACCTTGAAACCGCACGGGAGCGAAGCCCCTCTGCCTGGTCACATCATTGTTGGAAAGCGTGGATTTAGGCAGCAAGTACACAGAGATTCTTTACTGAGCGCATTTACCAATACCAATTCACAAATTAATCAGTTTTGTTCGTGGTATTTGCAATATAACAGCCTCATTCTTACGGGCCCGAACCGCATTAACTTAGTGAATGCACAACAAGCAGGGGATTTGCAGCAACCACCACTCACGAGTTTTCAAGTGCTCTTGAGAGACGATGCGAGACGCGAAGAGGTTCGTAGGATCATATACGATGCTTTCAGTTCCTACTTGGTGATTGACCCAACGGGACTGTCGAGCCTTCGACTGCGGCTTTCGAAGAATGCCCCTACGTCCCTCATCCAAGAGCGCGGGATTCACGAGGAAGCGATTCAGTTTCATTCAGCAGCGCTTCCGATTGAGAGCACGAGCGATGGTGTGAAGGCCTTTACTGGGATAATTACGGAGGTCATGGCGGGCGATCCTGCGATTCTTTTGATTGACGAGCCGGAGGCCTTTCTTCACCCGTCTCTAGCCTTTAAACTCGGCAAGCAGATTGCGAAGGTTAGTCTTGGGTCGGAGAAGCGCCTTTTTGTGTCGACCCATAGCCCTTACTTTGTTATGGGATGCATACAATCCGGCGCTCCTGTAAACATCGTCCGACTCACATATCTTGGGGGAGTAGCAACTGCTAGAGTCTTACCAAACGATCAGATTCTCAGATTGATGAGAAACCCATTGCTACGATCCACGGGGGTTATGAGTGGGCTGTTTTATGAGTCCGTGGTAGTTACGGAGTCAGATGCAGATCGGGCGTTTTATCAAGAGATCAATGAGCGACTCCAACTGTTCAAGCCGGACTTCAGTATCCCAAACTGCCTCTTTATTCATGCGCAAAATAAACAGACTGTGCAGACGATCGTTAGGCCTTTGCGGGAACTAGGAATCCCAGCGGCAGGCATCGTCGACATCGATGTCCTCAAGGAGGGAGGATCCGTTTGGGCATCATTCCTTCAAAGCGCATTTGTGCCGGAGATTGAGCGTGGTTCTCTGTCAACCGCACGCGCCGCAGTGAAACAGCGTTTTGAGAATGTAGGCAAAGATATGAAGAAGGAGGGAGGTCTGAAGTTACTCTCCGGCCCTGATCAAGAAGCTGCGAACAATTTCTTTGATAGGTTGGCAGAATACGGCTTATTTGTGGTCCGGCACGGAGAACTTGAGTCCTGGCTCAAATCTCTAGGCTCGACGGGGCACGGTCCTTCGTGGTTAATAAATACATTTGAGAAGATGGGCGAGAATCCTGAAGACTCTGACTACTTGAAGCCTGGAGACAACGATGTTTGGGGTTTTGTCCGTGAAATAAAAGTTTGGCTAGCTAACGTCAAGAGAAAAGGTATTCCGATCTAAGGATGATCAAGTTGCTTTGGAGGACGCCCCATTATTACGCGACCTCTCTGTCCCTCACGGCACAAAAGGGTGCCCCGTTCCTTTCCGGAGCAAAAGGCGGGATATAAAAGCTGTGTCCCATTCTTTTTGCGCGCTCCGCAAAGCTGCGCGCGGGCCTACGGCAGAGCGGAAGGGAATATTTGTTCCGTTACCCAGCACTTGCCCCTTCACCGCGCGAAGCGCGCCTCGGGCCGTGCTGGGCTAACTTATTTCGCGCCTCCGGCGCTGGAGCGTGGACCGTTTGGCACTTTCTCATTTCTGTAAACTGCTGACAAAGGGAAATTCTGGGTGTCGCCGCCTACGGGGCTCGCAACCATTTTTCTCGTCGTTACCCAGGGCTTACGCGCCTGGGCTAGGCTGTTTCGCGCCTCCGGCGCTGGAGCGTCGATGGTCTGGGAGTTTTCGTCGTCCTGAAGATTTCTACATGGTCTGGGAGTTTTCGTCGAAAATTTTCTATATGGTCTGCGAGTTTTCCATCGTCCTGAAAATTTCTATAAGGTGGAGGCGGCCAGGTGCATTACCAAAAACTATCTCTTGGCGGACTAGCACGCTCCGGTGTACTGGCGCGAGTTGAGCGAGCGGGGCACGGCAAAAGGACGGGGATTTTTTTTGAAATTCCGTCATTTTTGGTAGTGGGTCAGTTTGAATATGGATTCATCGCTGATGCGATGAACGTCTGCCTAAAGGCCGGGGATTCGCAAGCGCATCCCTAGACGCTGATACAGGTAATGGGTCATTTTCAATAAACGGTAGTGGGTCAATTTGAATATGGATTCATCGCTGACGCGATGAACGTTCTGCCTAAAGGCCCGGGATTCGCAAGCGCGCCCCCTAGACGCTGATACAGATAATGGGTCATTTTCAAATAAACGGTAGTGGGTCAATTTGAATATGGATTCATCGCTGACGCGATGAACGTCTGCCTAAAGGCCCGGGATTCGCAAGCGCTCCCTAGACGCTGATACAGCTAGTGGATCATTTTCAATAAACTGACCCATTATCTCATTTTTCTATTGCTTTGTTCGCTGTATGTTTGCTATATTGTGAGAGTACTTCTGCCGGGAGCGGCGCCGGCGGGAGGAGCGGCAAGCAACAAAAGCTTGCTGACCGGGGAAACCCAAAACGGCCTGCAACCCTGTGGTCTGTGAGCCCTCGTTTAGCTCCCAGTTACCGCGGCCCTGAGGACCTGAAATGTGAGCCGGCGAAGGCTCCATTTTGGCAAAAAGCTCCTCCAGTGAGGGGGCCGTGGTGTGCGAAAAAGCAGCTAGCAATTAGCAGCTGGCAATTAGCCTTTGTGTTTCAGATTCAATTCATCCTTCCAGCTTTGAAAATCGGTATTTGGTAAATCGGTATTTGGTAAAGGCCAAAACCTCCACGGGCAGGGCCTGCGGTCTGTGGCAGTTTGCCTGAGAGCGGAAAACACAGCCGAGGGCGGCTGTGCCACACGCGCATTGGTAGTCACAGCCAGGATTGCCTGTGCCGGAACCGGCCATGGGCTCTTAGCCTTTAGCTCTTGTGTTTCAGCTGCATTGAATCCTGTCAGTCGATCAGCCGCCCCCCACAATTTGCATTTGCAAAACCAGAAGTCTTAACAGAGCCACAAGTTTCGAAAATCTAAAGCCACCCAATCGAGGTGGCTTTTTTATTTGGAGAAGAGCATGACTAATCAAAGAGCAAATAAGAAGACATCCAAACAGAGCATGACCAAAAAAAAGATCATGTCGGCCATTACCACGTGTGCGGAAAAGCTGGGGCGCGTGCCCAGCCTCACCGAAGTGCAGAGAGCGAGCAAGGTGACTGAAAAAGCCATCAGAAAGCACTTTGGCAAGTACAGCTGGGCTCTCCGAGACTGCAAGCTAAGAACCGAAGGTGACAGCCGCAAGGCGGACATGCGGGACTTGTTTCGAGACTGGGCTACCGTAGCAAGAGAGTTAAAGAAGGTCCCCAGCGTGGTGGAATACACCCATCTTGGCAACTACAGTGAAACTCCGTTGAGCATGCGTTTTGGGAGCTGGAAACACGTCCCACACGGATTGAAACAATACGCAGAAGAGCACGGATTGGCAGTGGAATGGAAGGACGTTCTGGACCTGATTACGGCGAATGATAAAAAGAAAGCTGAGAGATCTGTGATGCAAGAGCCGGGCGAGCAGTCCCCAAAGCGCTGGAGGGTGCTGATTGACAGACCGGTATATGGGCCACCGATGCGGTCTTGCCCACTAGCTTATTGCCCGATCAATGAGATTGGCGTGGTTTATCTGTTTGGCTCCCTGGCTGATGAACTGGGTTTCATGGTGTTGCATTTACAAATGGAGTTTCCAGATTGCGAGGCGATGCGGCGGGTGGTGGGAGGGAAGTGGCAGCCCGTGAGGATTGAATTTGAATATGAGAGCCGTAATTTCCTGAAGCATATGCACGATGCCAAGGGATGCGACGTGATTGTGTGCTGGGCGCATAACTGGCCGGAATGTCCGCTCGAGGTGGTGGAGTTGCGGTCCCTGGTTGGACGTTAGACGCGATTGGCAAAACCAAATCTTTGAAACACAGAGGAAAGGAGGACAAGGAGGAAAAGAAAGTTTACGCACATAACCTAGAAGACCGATCTATGCTGGAACTATTACAGCAGCTGAGCAGGTCGCTGCACCCCTCTTCCTCATCGTAAAGAACTGCAAGTCTTCAAAATTTAACAAGCCCGTAACATAACTGCGTTCACCGACTGTTATGGTTTCGCCGAGGCCTTGGGAGGGCCACAACATCGTGAAAAGATTTTTCATGTTGGCCGCGTTGGTTTTTGCCGCGGTGTCCATGCAGGCACAAGGGCCTATCGCAACCAAGGTGGCGGCTGATGACGACGGTGGCGCCGGTTCAGACCGTTTTGAATTTAAGTCCGGTACGCTGGTGCTGAGCCGCAGCGTTTATGCAGGTAACGCCTCAACGGTTACCGTGGGACAAACTTTGCCTCCGGGTTGCGTTGCCCGCACGGTCGCGGTTCCTTTGCTTGCCGGTGGCACGGCATCCGTGAAGGTAAAATGCGCCGCGGCCGTTGCTGACGGAACCTATCCTACGGTCTTCAATAATGACGGCCCCGACGGCAGCTTTGGCATCACGTCACCAATTTTTCTTGACAACCTGAAGACCAATGGCGAGCAGCTGGGCACGCTTGCTATTCCCACCGATAGGATTGTTACCAGCTTCAGTTCGAAATCAGAGTTGGCGTTGAACCGTTCGTCAGATGGGAAGTCGATTGTCTTTATGGCCTACCATGGGGGCCCGGGATTCATCACCGCGCCGAACCAGTTGGATGTATCGAATTCCAACACCCCTGGAGTGATCGATCCGACCAATCCAGTAAGCTCGCAATATTTCCGCGCCGTGGCGGAAGTGGACGCAAACGGCCACGTTCAAATCACTGATGGAAATGCTTACAGCGGCAACAATGGCCGCGCAGCGTTCAAAGCCAATGGCTTGTATTTTCTGACCGGCAATGACAATAACGGTGGCCTCTCGTCCAGTCAACTCACCGGCTCGCAGATTGGCATCAACCTGATCACTTCTACCGGCGCGGAACTGCTTGTTCCCGGCCAGACGCCACCCGTGCCACCAGCGATCAACAAGATCGGAGAGTTCGCTATTACTCAGGCCGGCTATGCCGCGCCCGACAAAGCCGGCAAAGACAATAATTTCCGCGGACTCACAATCTTTAACAACACAATGTTTGTGACCAAGGGAAGCGGCGGAAACGGCATCAACACTGTCTATCAAGTTGGCCAGGCGGGGATACTGCCAGGCGGATCAACCGCGCAGCTGGCGGCTGAGCCAATCACGATTCTGCCGGGCTTTCCCACATCACTGGCCAGCGGCGTGGACCAGAAAGGCAATCCGGCGCCGATAGCGTTTCCGTTTGGCATCTGGTTTGCCGATGCGACTACCTTGTATGTCTGCGACGAAGGCGATGGCACACTGGTGACTCCCGCCGTGAACGGCAACGTAGCCGACGCGGCAAGCCTGGCCACAGCGGGCGTACAGAAATGGACCTTCTCCAACGGCTCATGGCATCTGCTTTACGTTTTGCAGAACGGTCTGAACATCGGCGTGCCATATAGCGTGGCGAATTATCCCGCGTCGCTCAATCCGGCAACCGGCGGATGCCGCAACCTGACAGGCCGCGTCCGCGGCAACGGCACGGTAGAGATTTTTGCCGTGACCTCAACCATCAGCGCCAGCGGAGACCAGGGCGCCGATCCGAACAAACTGGTGAAAGTTACCGACCATCTGCGGGCCACAACTCTGCCGCAGGCTGGCGGTCATGGCGATGGAGATGACGCCATCGGCCGCTTTGTAACCATCCGTACCGCCAAAGCCGGCGAAGTATTGCGCGGAGTGACGTTCGCACCCGGCGATGATGAAGAAGATCGCTAAGAGAAATCGCTTCGCGGAAAGACAAGTGCGGATTTAAAAGAAGGGCGGGCAACCGCCCTTCTTGCGTTTGGGTCAGGAGGCGATTCTTGGGTACCGGCCGCAATTTCTTCGAGGTAAGATCGTTCAATTGGTGCGGTTTAGTGCTCTAGTGATCGCTGGCAGCGGACTTTTCTATCGTCGGAAAAGGGCCGCTCTGATGGCGCTCCACGTGGCGTCCTGGCAGGTTAAAAGTGCCGCAACCCCAATTCCCGGAAACACAAATTGGTTGGGGTTCATATTCGCGTTTTTTCTGGCTGTTCCCGCAATTTTGACCGTGATTTATTGGCGGACGCTGGTTTGGGCTGGACGAGAGCGTCCGACGGGTTGAACTTCACACGCGCTGTTGGTGCTGATTGAGTTGGGGGTTGGCGAACGGCAGCGGAGCAGATCCCTCACCGGCGCGCGTGAGACTCGCAGGGTTGCAGGCTTTTTGGCGCTCGGTTCGGGATGGCATGTCGAGGAGCAAGGCTGGGTTCGCGTGGTTAAATAGCCTTGCATGAAATTGTATTCTTTATTTGTTCTTGGAATCATTGCGGCGCTTGCACAAGACCAGTTCGCCCAAACTGGCGCGCAATCCCTGCACCCATCTCCGCCTCGCATCTTCTTCTCCGATCTCGAAAGCGGGCCGAACACCGGCGGGCAGAACAATCGCGGCGTCTGGGTGACGATCTGGGGCAAGGGTTTCGGCGCGGAGCGCGTCAGTTCGACCGTGACAGTCGGCGGCGGCGCTGCGGCGGAGTATCCAATATGGACTGACACGAAGATTACATTTCAGCTGGGACCGGCGGCGAAGAGCGGTCAGATTGTTGTAAACAAGAGAGACGCTAGCAGTGGTAGCAACGGCATCCCCTTCACCGTCCGCCCAGGCAAGATCTTTTTCGTCGCGGTGAATGGCAGTGATCGCCACAACGGCAGCTTTGCTTTGCCGTGGAAGAGCATTGTCCACGCCAAGAACCGGATGTCCGCAGGGGACGTGACATATATTCGAGACGGCGTGGCGCAGACTTCTGAAGACAATTTCACCGCGTACCTGAGCATGGACGACGATGGCGGCAATAATTCCGGCAAGCCGGGAGCGCCGAAAGCACTGGTGGCGTATCCCGGGGCACGGGTGACGATTGGCAAAGCGCACGGCCTGGACTATGGCATCCGCACGCCGAACATACGCGCGCGCGAAGACTGGTGGGTGATTTCGCAGCTGCATATCGTCGGCGGTCGGCAGGCCATTGATATGAGCGGCACAGGCTGGAAGGTTGTTGGCAATGACATTGAATGTCCCGGCGGTGAGGGCCAGGTGGGCTGTGTGGAAACCAGCCAGGCCAGCGGCGTGAGGTTTTATGGGAATGAAGTGCACAATGCCGGCGCGGGGCCGGTGGCGTCAAAGTTTTATCACGCTGTGTATTTCAGTACTGACTCGAATCACATTGACGTGGGCTGGAACCATATTCATGACAATTTCACGTGCCGCGCGGTGCAGTTTCATTCGTCGCCTCTATGCAAGCCGGGTTGCGGGGCGAGTGACCAGACGGGGCGCGACCAGTTTGATCTTCATGTCCATGACAATCTGATTCACGGCGATAGTTGTAATGGAATAAACTTCGCCACGGTCGATCCCAGCAAGGGCCCGGTGGAAGCCTATAACAACGTGATCTACCACGTTGGCGTGGCCGATCCGAAGGATGGCGGTGGTGCGTTCTCCTGCATATATCTGGCGGGGATCACGAATACCGGCCACGCCGGCACTGGCACCGTGGATGTGTTCAACAACACGCTTTTCGACTGCGGCGCGAATCATTCGCGCAACGCCGACGGTTCGCGTGGTGCGTTCAGCGTGGGCGGCGGGCCCACAAAGCTGATGATGCGTCTGCGCAACAACATTATTTATCAGCTCTCGGGTGAGGTTTACCTTGACGGCAGCAAAGCGCAAATCACGGGCGAAAAGAATTTATGGTTCGGAGCAGGGAATGGCCCGGCACAGGCACAGAATAATGTGAACGCGGATCCACAGTTCATCGATCTGGCAAAATTTGATTTTCACCTGCGCGGATCGAGCCCGGCGCGGGATGCAGGCGCAGCGGTGTTGCCGGGCAATCCATTTGTTGGCAATGATCATCCGACGGACAAAGATGGCGTGCCGCGTCCGCAAGGGAAGGCGTTTGACTTGGGCGCGTATGAAGCGCCGAGGTGAAGTTAATCCTACCTTGGAACTATTCTGTGGCTTTGCCGGCGGCCAGGCGAAGCAGTCCGCGAAACTTTTCTGTCTGCTCTTTGTCGGATTCAGTCTCCTGCAGAAACTCAATGCCGTAGTTATAGCCACGGCGATGGCGCACAATGCCTCGGGCACGCACGGGACCTTCAGCAAAGGGAGGAGTAAATTCAATCAAGACTTCGTCCCCGGTCTTGAGTTCCATGCCGGCAAAAACCAGGACGCCGCCCTCGGACATGTCATTGCCCCGCCCGGACATTATTTTTGTGGTTCCGTCATGCGTAAAGATGAGACGAATCGGAAGATTGAGCCGGTACCGCTGCCAGCGTCGGAAAACCGCTCTTTCTGTTGAAGCTTTTCCACCCGGGACTGAACGTAAGCGTGCCTGCGTTGCCATGCGACTGATGATATCCGCACCAATTTCAGAGTAGAAGGTTACCGAGGTATCAAGCGTTACCGTTTTGGTCCGAAAAAATACGGGCATATACCTTAGTGGCAGATTTGCCTGCCAGCCGAAGGTCGCGGCGCAGAAAAAAGGCTGGCCAATGTTGACCAGCCATCGAATGAGAGGAAGCCAGGGCCCAAAACTTTAGCAGCGCACGATTTTAGCGCTGTGAATGCCTTTCGTCGCGTTGCGCGTGTCCACCACAAGGTTCGCCTCGGCCACGATTTCCGCGTAATTATAGGAAGAGTGGTCGGTCACGATGAGCACGCAATCGTATTGACCCAGATTTTCCAGCGGCGTATTTTTCATCTCCAGGTTATATTTGCGGCCGCGTCCCACGTATTCAAAGAATGGATCGTTATAGCTGACCTTTGCGCCTTCTTTTTGCAGCAGCTCAATAATGGTGAGTGACGGCGACTCGCGCAGATCGTCGATGTCCTTCTTGTACGCCACGCCCAGGATCAGTACGTTGGCGCCGTTCAGGCTCTTGCGCTGTTTGTTTAGCGCCGCCGCTGTCGAGGTCACAACGTGATATGGCATTCCAAGGTTGATCTCTCCCGCCAGCTCAATAAACCGCGTATGGAAGTCGTACTCCTTGGCTTTCCATGAAAGATAAAAAGGATCAATGGGAATGCAGTGCCCGCCCAGGCCCGGTCCAGGATAGAACGGCTGGAAGCCAAACGGCTTAGTCGCCGCCGCCGCAATTACCTCCCAAATATCGATGCCCATGCGCAGGCACAACAGTTTCAGTTCGTTCACCAGAGCAATGTTCACGCAACGATAAATATTTTCCAGAAGTTTGGTCATCTCCGCCGCAGCCGGCGTTGACACGGGAACTGTTTTGCGGAAGATGGTGCCGTAAAGCTGCCGTCCAAATTCAGTCGCAGCCGGGTTCAGTCCGCCCACAACTTTCGGTATGTCGCAGCGCGCCACCGTATCATTGCCCGGATCTTCGCGCTCCGGCGAGAACGCTACAAAGAACGTGTCCTTGCCGTTTTCATCACCGCGCGCTGCTTTCAACCCCAGCGGATTTTTCTCCAGGATCGGTATCAGCAACTCTTCCGTCGTGCCGGGATACGTAGTGCTTTCCAGTACAACCAGCTGTCCGGCACGCAGGTGCGGCGCAATCGCTTCGGCCGTCGCGGCGATAAAGCTCAGATCAGGCTCATGATGGTCAGTGAGCGGCGTGGGAACACATATGATGATGGCGTCCATGCTCGCAATTTGGGAATAGTCAGCAGTCGCGGTAAAGCCTTTGCCTTTGGCGGCCTGAATCTCCGTCTCCGGAATCCGCACGATGTACGATCCGCCGCGTGTCAGCACGTCGATTTTCTTTGCGTCGATGTCAAAGCCGGTAATGCAGAAATCCTGTTCGCTGAAAAGCAGTACCAGCGGAAGGCCAACGTAGCCCAGGCCGATCACGCCGATTTTCGCGGTACGGTTTTCCAGCTTCGTGGTCAGGGAGTCTGATGGCGCGGATAAATATTCCAGGGTGCTCATAGTATTGGTAATTGGGCATTTTGATTGCCACTTTCCGATCACCGCCTCCGCCCTTCTTCACGGGATAAACACCTTTATTGTCTTGGCGATAGATGAGTTTAATGGTGATCGTATTGCGGTTCGTCAAACTATGCAGCGCAAAGGTTTGCATAGTTTTTCCCGAAATCAGCGCGATTTTGTTTACCTCACTCCGCACGTGATGCCATCGATCGCTGGCGCTGAGCGATCTACATACGGCCCCCTCACGAATCTCACGCATAACGATTTTCGCCAACCATGCCTGGGGAATCCCCCAACTCCCAAGCCGTCATTGACTTGCCAACTTCACACACGTAGGATTCTGCACCAGTGATCGGGCAGACAATTTCGCACTACCGCGTCCTCGAAAAGCTCGGCGGAGGCGGAATGGGAATCGTCTATAAAGCTGAAGACACGCGCCTGCATCGCTTTGTCGCGCTGAAGTTTTTGCCCGACGATGTCGCCCGCGACCCACAGGTCCTGGCACGCTTTCAGCGTGAAGCCCAGGCGGCGTCGGCGCTGAATCATCCCAATATCTGCACCATCTACGACATCGGAGAAGAGAACGGCCGCACATTCCTGGCGATGGAGTTCCTCGACGGTTCCACTCTCAAACACCTGATTGGCGGGCGCGCGATGGACCTGGAAGCGTGCTTGTCGCTGGGAATAGAGATCGCCGAGGGGCTGGACGCGGCGCACAGCGAAGGAATCGTGCATCGAGACGTTAAGCCAGCCAATATCTTCGTTACCAAGCGCGGGCACGCTAAGATTCTGGACTTCGGACTGGCGAAAGTGGCGGAGCGAGGTTCCTCGGCCAGCCGCATTGCCGGGGCGAACACACTCTCAGAAGATGACCATCTCACCAGCCCGGGATCGACTTTGGGCACGGTGTCATATATGTCCCCCGAGCAGGTGCTGGGCAAAGAACTTGACGCCCGAACGGATCTGTTTTCGTTCGGCATAGTGCTCTATGAGATGGCGACAGGTAAGCTCCCCTTCGCCGGAGATACTTCTGGAGCGATTACGGACGCAGTCCTGCACGGAACTCCGGCGCCACCTGGACGTTTAAATCCTCAAGTTCCGGCAGAACTCGATAGGGTGATTCAGAAGGCCCTGGAGAAGGACCGTGCGGTGCGTTACCAGCATGCCTCAGAGATGAGAGTCGATCTGGCGCGAGCGCGTCGGGATTCGGACTCTACCTCATCTACGATGAGCCGGGTTACTGCTGTGCCGCCCATGCAACGGAATCGTTGGATATGGGGTTTGAGTGCCGCGGCGCTGTTGATCCTGGTTGGATTACTGCTGTGGCGCTGGAGCGCGACATCTACTCCTGCGGCTGGGACAACGTCGGCGGCTCCGGTGACGATTGCCGTTTTACCCTTTCAAAATCTCGGCGCAGATAAAGGAGAAGATTTTCTGCGCATGGCCTTGCCGGATGAGGTTGCAACCACATTGAGTTCGGTGCGGACCTTGTCCATTCGTCCATTCGCGACCACGGCAAAATATGCCAAGCCCGATGTGGACCTGCAGCAGGCCGGAAGAGAGATGCACGTGGGCCGCATCGTGACCGGACACTACCAGCGGATTCGCGACACACTCCAGCTGACGCTGGAAGCTGTTGATGTGGGTGATGATCGCGTGCTGTGGCAAGAAACATTGAACCTGCCCGCCGGAGACCTGGTGGCGACGAGGGAACAGATAACCTCCAAGGTGCGGCAGGGATTGATCCATGCCTTGGGCGCTAGAAGTGATGCGAATGAGAAAGGAACGCGGCCTACAAACGAAGAGGCCTACGACTTGTATTTGCGTAGCGTTGCACTGGCCCATGACGGCGAACAGAACCGCGAAGCAGTCCGGATGCTGGAACGCTCCGTTGGATTGGATCCAGCATTTGCTCCGGCCTGGGCGGCCCTGGGAAAGCGCTATTACTATGAAGAGGAATACGGACCCGGCGCCACGGGCACCATGTCGCGAACCGTCCCTGCACTGCGGCGTGCGCTTAGTCTGGATCCAAACCTTGAGGATGCCGCGCAGCAGATCGTGAGTATAGACACTGATGCAGGAAAGCTGGTCGAGGCCTACAAGGAAGCAAAAACATTGGTAGAAAAGCGACCGCAAAGCGGTTTCGCACACTTCACTTTGTCTTACGTGTTCAGGTATGCGGGTTTGTTCAAGGAGTCGGCGCAAGAGTGCGATGCGGCGATGCGGCTCGATCCCGGCAACTACCAGTTCCGCTCATGCGCGAGTGTTTTCTTTTCGACCGGACGATACGAGCGGGCGAGGGATTTCCTGAAACTGGATGCAGGATCCGAGTGGTCCAACAACGTGGAGATAAACATCCTGGTGCGCGAAAGAAAAATCAGCGAGGCAGTGGAGCATTTGCGCAAATTGCCGGACAGCCCATTTTTCCACACGCACGCGGCGCTGGTTTGCTATGAAACGCCTCAGCCTGCGGCAGCCCGACAGGTCCTGGAGCAATTCGAAAAGGATATCTTCGCTTACCGCGACCCCGAACCCAAATACGGTCAGGCAACACTATTCAACGCTTGTATGGGAAATACGTTCACGGCGCGTCTGATTAAATCCGCGATCGAAGATGGATTCTGTGCGTATGAGCCCTTGCAGTCTGATCCGCTCCTGGCAGCGTTTCGCAAAACACAGGAATACCCCGCGCTGTTGACTCAGGCCAAACAATGTCAGGATCGTTTTCTGGCGGAGCGAGACCGTCCTTAGCTCTGGCGCCAGGCATTGGTTTAAGCAAATTCTTATCTTCAGAACCCTGCCCGGATGTGGGAAAGGGAAGTGCCCTGTGTGAAAACATTTTCCTCTTTTCGCTGTTCCCGCTGATCTCCAAACTACTCTCCATCGTCAGAAGCCCGCGCGTATTTTTCGTCTAAATTCCATTGTTTTCATCTAGATAAGACAAATTACACCTGACACCCTGTATTGTCCCAACGGGCATGGCCTTCCGGCAGCTTTGGCTCTGAACATGCACATATTGAGTCCAGATTAAGAAATCTAAAAACTCGCTTGTGGCAGGACGGAGCAAGAATGAAACACACCGTAGAGCATAATTTCGACGTTCCCCCTCAGTCGGTCATTTTCGGCACATCGGACGCCATGAAAAAGGTCGAGCGCGACCTGGCCATGGTTGCTTCGGCCGACGTGCCTGTGCTCATCCAGGGGGCAAGCGGCACCGGTAAAGAGATCATTGCCAAGCTGATCCACCACGGATCATCGCTGGCGAAAGGGCCGTATGTGAAGGTGAACTGCCCGGCCATTCCGGATGCCCTGCTCGAAAGCGAACTATTCGGATATGAAAAAGGTGCGTTTACCGGAGCGGTCGCTTCCAAGCGTGGCTTGATAGCTCTGGCCGACGGCGGCACACTTTTTCTTGACGAAATCGGCGAGCTTAGCCTTGGTCTCCAATCCAAGCTGTTGCAGGTATTGCAGGATGGAAAGTTCAGCCGCATCGGTGCTGAAGAGGATACGCGCTCAGAAGCGCGCGTGATCTGCGCCACCAATCGAGACCTGAAACGGGAAATCGCCGCCGGCGCCTTTCGTGAAGATCTTTTTTACCGCGTCAACGTGGTGAATATCACGCTGCCGTCTTTGCGCGAGAGAAGCGCTGATATTCCTGAGCTGGTGGAATATTTCCTGGCTCATTTCAACATGATGTACAACCGCCGGGCGCTCCCGCTTTCGTCTTCTCTCATGCGTCTGTTACACGCCTATCACTGGCCGGGCAACATCCGCCAGTTGGAAAACCTGATCAAGCGTTACGTGATCCTGGGAACCGAAGCGTGCATCAGCAGTGATCTGGCGGAGCCCGCTCCGAACAACTTCGACTATGAAATTCCCATGGAAGGTCCGGTGCACCTCAAGAAGATCACAAATCAGGCGGTGCGCCGCCTGGAGCGGGAGATCATCCTCAAGGTGCTTCAGGCCCATCACTGGAATCGCCGTCGCGCTGCGGAGGCCCTCAAGATCAGCTACCGCGCACTCCTTTACAAGATTCGCGATGCCGGCTTGTCGCCCAATCGCGGCACCGTTAGAAGCATGCCGGCGGAAAGCAGTGCTCCGATACAGCATGACGATCTGGAGCCTGAAGCTGCCACGGAAACCCTGGAAGAACTCATTCCCATTGCCAAGGTAAGCAATGCTTAAAATCGGCGGACAAAGAATTCCCACCAAGACGCTGGTGCTGCTGACGAGCGAAAGCCTGCTGATCATTTTCGGGCTCGCGCTGGCCACGGCCATGCGTTTTGCCTCGTCGCGATGGGAATACATGGGCGGTAACGCCATTGCCCGCTTTGTCATAGTCGTTCTGATGTGTGAATTCGCCCTCTACTACAACGACCTTTATGACATTGAAGTCATGAAGTCGCGGGCGCGCTTATTGATTGGTCTTTTACAGGCGCTGGGCGTGGCCTGCATCGGTCTGGCCCTGCTCTATTATCTTGCGCCCGGCGTGAGCCTGGGCAGAGGCATTGCCGCACTAGCCGTTCCCACCATCATGACGTTTATTTTTGGCTGGCGCGTCCTGCTTGATTCCAAGGGGTTCTTTTTTCTTCGCAGTCCAGAACGCGTCTTGATTGTCGGCACCGGTTCCACCGGCATCTCTCTCACGCGCGAAATATGTTCTCGTCCCGATCTCAACCTCAAGGTCCTCGGCTTCCTGGATGAAAAAGGAGAAAACATCGGCATGTCGCTGGTCAATCCGGGGATTATTGGCGGGCTGGGCGATCTGGAAGCGCTGGTGCGGGAAAAGAACATCGATCGCGTAGTGCTCTCGCTCAAGGAGCAGCGTGGGCGGATGCCGTATCGTGAGCTGTTGCGGCTCAAGTTTGCTGGCGTCACCGTGGAAGATGCTCATACCGTCTTTGAAAACATTAGTGGCCGCATCGCTCTGGAAAGGCTCTCGCCCAGCTGGCTCATTTTTAACGACGGCTTTCGTAAGAGCCGTTTCCTGCTGGCAACCAAGCGCGCCATGGACATTTTCGCCGCATCAATCGCTGTTACGCTCACTCTGCCGATCATGGCCCTGGTTGCGCTTGCGATCCTGATTGAGAGTGGTTTTCCCGTGCTTTTCCGGCAAAAACGCGTTGGGCTGAATGGCACTCAGTTTGAAATCTTCAAGTTCCGCTCCATGCGGCAGGACGCTGAAAAAGGCGGTCCCAGCTGGGCCACGGACGGTGACAGTCGCATCACCCGCGTCGGCGCCTTCATTCGCAAATATCGTCTCGATGAACTGCCGCAGTTTTTCAATATTCTGCACGGAACTATGAGTCTGGTCGGCCCGCGACCTGAGCAGCCGTACTTCTGCGAAATGCTGGAAACCAGTCTCGATTTCTTTTCCCAGCGTCATACCGTGCGACCAGGAGTTACAGGATGGGCCCAGATCAAGTACCAGTACGGTTCTACCGTGGAAGACGCCAAGAGGAAGCTCGAGCTCGACCTCTTTTATATCAAGCACCTTTCCGTTTCCCTGGACATGGTCATCGTTTTTGAGACGGTCAAAGTTATTTTTCTGGGTAAAGGTGCCAAGTAGTGAACTGCAATTTTCCCCCGTCGGTTGCTGTAGCGGACTTTGACGGAGAGTCGGAGCGCAATATGTTTTCGTTGAAGAAATTGATGATCGTTGCGGTAGTGGTTTGCTTGTTCGCCGGTGCTGGCTGCCTGGTGGCCCAAACCCTGCCCCCCCAACCCATGTCTCCACAAACCATGTCTCCACAAACCATGTCTCTACAAACAACGACCGCCAACCTGAAATCCCCGGACTCGACAATCTCGGACACTGCCAAACCCGCGGACACCGCGAAGCCCGAAGTGATCGTTCCTGCCGGCTACATCGTCGGCGACTCTGACGTCATTCGCGTCAATGTCTGGAAAGAGCCGGAAGTTTCCCAGACCGTCGTGGTGCGGACGGATGGAAATATTTCTCTGCCGTTGATTAACGAAGTGAAAGTAAGCGGCATGACGCCGCTGCAAATTCAGGATATGGTCGCGGAAAAGCTGAAGGGCTTTCTCAACAATCCCCAGGTCACCGTAACGGTGATTGAGATTCGCAGCAAGCGCGCCTTTATCACGGGTGAGGTGGCGCGGCCCGGAACGTATTCACTCAATGCACAAACGACTGTTCTTCAATTGATAGCCCAGGCCGGTGGCTTTACGCCCTTTGCCAAGAAAGACAGCATTGTGGTTCTGCGCACTGAAGATGGTCGCCAGTCGCGCCTCAAGTTCAAGTACAAGGAAGTAGTCCAGGGTAAAAAGACGGAGCAAAACATTGCTCTTCATCCAGGAGATACGGTGGTGGTCCCATGAAAAAACAACAGATTACAAACAGGGCCCTGTTTTCTCTGGCAGTTCTGGCGCTGTTGATGGCTGCGCCCTCTGCCTTCACACAGAACTCGGCGCAGGCCAAATCGACTGACGTCGCTGACCAGAAGGAAGTTGTCACCGCCGACCCGGCGCCCAACGAGCCCTGGTACGCTAACAGCCAGGGGGCATACACCGTTTCTTTGGGAACGGGCCAGCTGATCAGCTTGTACCCGCAACCTCGTAACGATCAGACGATCCCCAGCGGCGAGTACGTTGAGGGTGAGCAGGCTGTCTCGCTGAAGAGCAAAGATTATAAGTATCAGATGTTTTATGGTGTTTCTGCTTCCAGCATTTACACCAACAGCATCGGCGGCGTAGGCGCGGGCTCGGACATCGTCTCCACCTCCGTCAACCCGTATCTCGCGATCTTTGTTCCGACCAGGACAGGCCGTTTTCTGCTCCAGTACTCCACGGTTGTCAACCCGAATGACACCCAGAGCGGCGGCCCGCAGTCGTATCACACGCTCACGTTCAGCGCGCTGGGATCTCTCAGCCAGCGCTGGTATTGGACTGCATCGCTGAGCGGCAGCTATGGATCAGAGTCTGCGCGTCTCCAGGGACCGTTGAGTTTCCTGGTGGTGCAGAGCACGCCAATTGCCGATACCACGTCGACGGCGGTCTTGCTGCGCGCCAAGAACGTCGCATTCTCTGAAAGCAGTTTTGGTATCGGTTGGCTGAAAAGCCGGCGCGATAAGATCAGCTTTACCGCTTTCCACATTTATACAGGCATTCAAAGCGACCCCACCACTCTGGATGCGGCCTCGCACTCCAATGCCGTAGGCGGCAGGGTTGAGTATGTTCGCACTCTCACGCCGCGCATTGACCTCCGCAGTTACGGCGAGACTGAATCGGTGCTGAACGGTCCAATTTGCAATACGTATGGCGGCGGCCTTGGCATCGGCGTGCGGATGACGCACTCGGTTGAGTTCGACGTGCGTGGCGGTCCGCAATGGTCCACGGCAACTTGCGGCGCGCCGCAGTCAGCTAATTTCAGCGCCAGCCTGGTCAAGAATTTTGGCAATCAGGACAAGATTTATGCCACCGTCAACCGCTTGTTCTCCACCATCTCCGGGCTGAGCGGCCACTGGGAGGATGACGCGACAGTCGGCTTTGCCAAAGGCTTTCACCGTTTAACCTTCACAACGGACGCGGGCTACCTGCGTGGTGATACCGTCACAACTCTGCTGCCCGGCTATCACGGCTACTTTGTGGCTCCGCGCGTGCGCTACAAGATCATGAATACTATGGGCGTGAGCGCGGGCTATCGTTCATTCCACGGAGCGGGCGGAAACGTGGTGAGCGGAAATCTGAGCTATGCAGTCGTCGGCATTGAGTGGTATCCGGCTCCGCTGCATTTCCGGTAAGGCCATTAGTATCACGGATGAACGAGCCAGGGAGGAACAATGAAACAGGCAACAAATGACGAGACCACAAACCAGTGGAGAGCTTTTTGGCATACCGTTCGGCACTACCGGGGCTGGATCGTGCTGGGTACAGTCCTGCTTTCCCTTGCAGGATTTACCTTTGTGCTCCTGATGCAGGACCGCTACAAGGCCACGACCACAATCCTCGTCGATCCGCAAAAGGTATCTGAAAAATATGTAAGTCCGACTGTAAGCGCTGATCCCGGGCAACGCCTGAACACGATCACGCAGCAGGTGCTCAGCACCACGCGATTGCAGCAGATCATCGACGACATGCATCTCTATCCTGAGCTGCGTGGACACATTTCCCGCGAAGAGCTGATCGATCTGATGCGCAAGGACATCGCCATCACCGTGAAGCAGGGCTCCTCTTCTGGGCTGAGCGCATTCACCATTGAATATGAAGGCGGCCAACGCCAGCAAGTGGCCCAGGTGGCCAACCAGCTTGCCGCCAGTTTCATTGAATGGAACATGAAGAGCCGTGAGCAGCAGACGCAGGACACCACAGAATTTCTGGACGCTCAGCTCAAGGAAGCAAAGCAGAACCTGGAACAACAGGAAGCCCGGCTGAGCTCCTTCAAGCTGCGTCACCTGGGTGAAATGCCGGAACAGCAGACGGCGAACATGCAGGCTCTTTCGCAGTTGCAGGTCCAGTTTCAGGCCAATGCTGACACTCTCAATCGTCTCGAAGTGGAGCGCACGCTGCTCTCGCGCGGTCTGGAGAGCGGAAATTCGGGTCCACAGAAGATTGTTCCCGTCCTCACGGAGCGTGCCAAGCTGGAAGGCGAGCGGCGTCAGCTCCGCGCCCAGCTTCAGGATCTGCAAAACCGCTATACCAGCGCCCATCCCGAGGTTGTGGACGCGGCTTCCCAGTTGCAGCGCGTGGAAGCCAGACTGAAAGCTTTGCCGCCCGATCCGCCCATCGCGGTGGAAACACAGGACAACACTGCTGTGACCGTTCGACTGCAGATACTCGATCGTGAAGCTAAGCGGCTCACTGAAGACCAGAAAAGCCTCACCGGCCAGATGGCCTCATATCGAGCCAAGGTGGACGCCGTTCCGGTCCGAGAGCAGGAAATGGCCGAACTGAACCGGAACTACAGTGTCTCCAAGGACCACTACCAGTCTTTGCTCGACAAAACTTTTTCTGCCGGCATGGCTGCGGATCTGGAAAAAAAGCAGCAGGCCGAGCACTTCACCATTCTCGATCTGGCGCAGGTGCCGGAAAAACCGTTCAAGCCCAAGCGCGGTCTCATGTTTCTGGGAGCATTTCTGGCTGCGCTGGGAATGTCTCTGGGTCTTGCGTACATCAAAGACATGCTGAATGGCGCGGTCAAGTTTGAAAGCGAATTGAAAGCCATGTTGCCCGCCAGCGTTCCCCTGTTGGCGGTTGTTCCTCAACTCAAAGCTGCGTCTGATCGCCGCAGTGCGATCCGGTTCGCCGTCATCGCCGTGGTGATCTCGCTGATCGGGTGCGCGCTGGAAGCAGGATTATTTCTGAAGCTGCATTCGATCCTTTGATTCAAACGCAGGTAAGTAGAACCGAAATGCGGCAGGCATATGGCGCGAAACAAAGATTCGCCCGCAACGGCAAGGAAAATTAGTGGCTGGAACTCCCATGAGCTCACTCAAAACACTCTATCGGCACTCGTCCCACTATTTGGGTGGGCGAGTGGCCGTCATGCTCCTGGGATTCATTTCCTTCCCGGTGTTTACGCGCGTTTTTTCCGTCGCTGAATACGGCGCCATCAATCTGATCATGAACACCGTCCTGCTTCTAACGGTGCTGTCCAAATTTGGCTTTCAACATTCCGTTCAACGTTATTACCCTGAAGGCGAATCTGTTGCCGGCCCTGACACTCTGCGGCGTTACTACTCCACCTTGTTTTACAGCACTGGCCTTCTGGCGCTGGCCTTAACTCTGCTCTTCGTCGCGTCATTGTTCTTCGGCGCTGGACGCTTTCTGGGCATCTCCGCCGGCGGCACACTCCTGCTGGCGTGCAGCCTGGTGATGATTCGCTCGCTCCGCTCCATGCAGATGAACCTGATGCAAATGGAGAACAAAACCCGCCTCTTCAATGGCATGGACATCCTGCAAAAAGCGCTGACCATCGCCCTGGTCTGCGCGTTACTTTTCTTCTGGCAGAAAACCGTCTTCGCCTTTTTCCTCGGATTAGTAGTGGTTGAGGGCATCATCCTATTGCAGTATCTGCCGGTACTTTCGCGCCGCCAGTTGCTTTCCCCCAGCATGTTCGATGTCGGTTTTCTTCGTACCGCTGTCGCTTTCTCCCTGCCCCTAATGGCCGCGGAAATATCCTGGGTCGTTCTTGACTCCGGCGACCGCTTTTTCGTTCAGCACTATCTTGGCGCGCAGGCGCTGGGCTTTTATGCTGCAGCTTATGGCATCGCCATTTATTTGCAGGATGTACTGATGGCTCCCTTGCAAATGGCGCTCTTTCCCATATGCATGCGGGTCTGGAACACAGAAGGCAAGAAGGCCACGCAGGATTTTCTTTCTCATAGCCTGGACCAGTTCATTCTCGTCGCTGTCGCCGTTGTATGCGTGGCCATTGTCACTTCGCGCGACGTGATTGTCCTGCTGGCTTCCAAAAAATTTCAGGAAGCACACACGCTTCTACCATTTCTAGTGATTGGCCTGGTGCTCTCTGCCATAACCATCTATTTCCGACCGGGTCTGATGATCCACAAGCGCGCCTCGAAAATTGCTGTCGCTACTTTTTACGCCAGCATTCTCAATATCGCCCTGAATGTAATCCTGCTTCCGCGTATTGGTCTTGTCGGCGCCGCCATTGCGACCACTGTGAGTTATGCGGGCATCGTCGTGTTTCTCGCATATCAGTCATTGCGCGTCCTGCCGTACAAGCTTGAACTCGTTTCCTTTGCTCGATACGCGGCTACGGGCGCTGCTTCTGCCTGGCTCGTCACGCAGGTGCCCGTAGAGAATCCTTTGCTTAGCGTCCTGGTGAAGGGAAGTCTCATCCTGGCGCTGTACGCCGGGATTCTGTCTGCTATCGATAAGCGCGTACGTGAACTGCTGACGAAACTTTGGACATCGATCACCGGCTGGTTTCACTTATCCAGCAAGTCGATGGAGCCGATACCCGCCATGACGGAGAGGACCTAAGCCGTGCATTTTGGACTGGAACAATACGTCCCTCCGGCGCTCTATATGGGCGCGATCGTCGCCTTCCTTCTGTCTCTTTTCTGGCGGCCGCAGGCGGGGCTGTATTTCCTGATCCCGCTGCTGCCGATGCAGACCATGCGCTATCGCATCCTGGACTTTCCCCTGGGTAACAAGCTGATCGACATATTGTTGCTGGGAGTCGTACTGGGCGCGGTCTTCAAAGGCGGTTTCCGCTTCGCCAAAACGCCGATGAACAAGCTGCTCATCGTCTTTGGCATTTTCTGCTATGTACAGCTCTGGCGCGGCGCATTCTTCTTGAACTCGGCAATGCCGCTCTCGATTGGCGATCCACGTTTTTCCAACTGGAAAAACTATATGGTCATGTTCATCATTTTTGCTGTTGTGGTGAGCGTGATTAAGGATGTGAAGCAGATCAAGATCATTGTTGTTCTCATGTGCCTTTCCGTCCTTGCCGTGGACAAAGGTTTTTACGGCACCATGAGCGACCGCGACCTTTCGCACTTCTCTTATGACGTGCGCGATGGCGGCGTTCTCGGTTACGCCGGCGTGAACGGCGTGGCCACGTTTGAAGCCGAATTCATGCTGTTTGTGCTGGGCCTGGCGGCGCTGCAGAAGCGCAAATCCCTCAAGTTCGCGCTGTGGGGCTTGTTCGCCTTCAGCGGCTACTGCCTGCTCTTTTCTTATTCGCGCGAAGCCTATGTTGGTGTGCTCGTCGGTTTGCTCTTTCTTGGCCTTGTCCGGCAGCGATGGGTCTTGCTCGCTCTGGCCATTTTTATGCTGAGCTGGCAAAGCTTTGTTCCCATTTCCGTCCAGGAACGCGTGCTCATGACCTATGACAAGAATGAGCAACAGCTCGACACCTCAGCACAGGACCGAGTGGTCTTATGGGATGACGCCATGAACATGTTCCACCAGAATCCCGCGCTCGGCGTCGGTTTTGATACCTATCAATGGCAGCACCGCGTGGGCATTTACACGGACACGCATAACTATTTCCTGAAAGTTCTGGTGGAAACAGGCGTTATAGGCTTGATGCTTTTCCTCTTTATGTTGGCAAAAATGACCCGCCTGGGAGTGCAATTGTACAGAAAGGCACAGGATCCATTTCTTCAGTCGATCGGTCTGGGCTTCTCGCTATTAATGGTTTGCGTGTTCGTCGTCAATCTTTTTGGCGATCGCTGGTTGTATGTGGAAGTGAACGGTTTTCTATGGGTCATGCTGGCCTGCGTTGTACGCGGGCAGATGATCGAGAGTGAACGAAAAGAAGAAGTTGCTGAGATCGGCGACGAAGCTCCGCCGGAAGCTTTGCCCTGGGTGCGAGAAGAAGAGCCGGCCCTGGTGTAAGAGATATCGCGACTCATATCGTAAAAGGCAGTAAAGACTATGTGTGGAATTTTTGGACAAATCGGTAGTTCTCCCGCGGACGAAAAATGCGGGCTGGAACTCCATCACCGCGGCCCTGATGACGGCGGGCTGAAATACTTTGCCTTGTCGCAGGGCTCTGTCTGGGTAAGCTTGCAACACCGCCGGCTGTCCATCATCGATCTCTCCTCGGCCGGCCATCAACCCATGTGCAATGAAGATGAGTCAATCTGGATCACCTTCAACGGCGAAATTTATAACTTTCAGGAGTTGCGCGCGCAGTTAGTTGCTGCTGGACACATTTTCCGCTCCCACACCGATACTGAAGTCATCATTCACGGATACGAAGAGTGGGGCAATGAAGTTGTCAAGAAGCTGCGCGGGATGTTCGCTTTCGCGCTTTGGGACCACCGCCACCGCCGCATGCTGCTGGCTACGGACCATCTGGGCAAGAAGCCGCTCTTCTATTCCCATAATGACGCCGGCCGCAAATTCGTTTTCGCCTCTGAGATAAAAGCCATCCTCAAAGCCGGCGTGCCTGCAGAGCTTGATCCGGTGGCGATGCATGATTATCTGACCTATCTATACTTTCCGTATCCCTCCACCGCATTCAAGCACGTGCGCAAGATGGCTCCCGGTTCCGCAATGGAGCTCGTGGTCGACTCTGAAGGCGAAGTCAGCAGGCGTGAGTGGAAATATTGGGACGCCGCCGAGACCGCTGGTACACCGTTGCAAATGTCAGAAGCTGACATGATTGATCGTGCACGCGAGCTGATGGAAGAATCCGTCAAGCTGCGCATGATCAGTGACGTGCCCTTGGGACTCTTCCTGAGCGGAGGTCTCGACTCCAGCGCGATTACGGCCTTCGCCGCAAAAAACAGCGCAGAGCAGGTCAAGACCTTCACCATCGGCTTTGAAAACAGCAAGTTTTACGATGAGCAGCCCGCGGCCAAACTGGTGGCGGAAAGATTCAACACGGAACACCATGTTCTGCAGGCCGACGAAGCCTGCGCCGCATACATGACCGATGTCGTTCGGCACTTTGATGAACCGTTTGGCAATCCCACGGCAATTCTTGAACACATCATCACCAAACAGATGCGGAAGCATGTAACGGTAGCCATCTCCGGTGACGGCGGCGACGAACTCTTTGGCGGTTACGTGCGTTACGCGGGCGCGGCGTTGGCCCGCCGGTACCGCCAACTGCCTCAGTTCCTGACGAAAGGTTTAGTCTCGCGATTGTCGGGGTTCATGAATGACGCTACCGATGGCCGCCACGGCTTCCGCCGCGTACGTGAATTCGCGCAGTCAGCATGGCAGGCTGAAGAAGACATGTACATCGATTGGGTCGGCTATTTCTCGGAAAGTGAGAAGCAGGCGCTCTACACATCTGACTTCTCCGCGTCCGTCGGCGGCCGTAACTCCGGAGACTTCCTGCGCCAGTTCTTCCGCCGTGGCGCCAAGCTGGATCCGATGAGCCGGCTCGGTTATGTCGACGCCGCGTCTTTCCTCTGTTGCAATTGCCTGGAATATGCCGATCGTATGTCGATGGCCAACTCTCTCGAAGTGCGGGCACCGTTCACTGACTACCGGCTTCTCGAGTTTGCTATGCAGGTGCCGCAGCGCATGAAAGTGCGCAACATGACCACCAAATGGATTACGCGTCAGGCTATGCAGGGAATCCTGCCTCGCGAGGTATTGACCAAGAAAAAGATGGGTTTCAATCCTCCTTTACCGCAATGGATCAATGGTGAACTCAAGCCGGTGATCAAGGAATTTCTTTCGCCGGCGGCAATCGAGCGTCGGGGCCTCTTCCGTCCTGACGCAGTACAGACTCTCCTGCGTGACCATGCAGAGAACCGCCGGGACAATGCGCTGAAAATCTGGGCGCTATTGATGATTGAAGTGTGGCAGCGCATGTACTTCGACAAGCAGCCGGCAGAATCCGTATTGGAATCGGCCATGGGCGAGACGAAAAGAAAACCAATGGTTCAGGTTGGGCAATCAGAAGAGCCCGAAGCTGACGCAATCTGTATTCGCTAGGAGCAAAATGGAAGCGGTGGTGATCGGCCAATTCGGGACGGGAGTAATCAGCGCAGCCAGACTAACATTCTGGCTGGCTGCATCATTGCTGTTCTACGTTTATGCCGGGTACCCTTTGTTGCTCGCGCTTGTGGGACTGTTTGTGCGTCGCCCACGTGCTGAGGCCGGATATACCCCGAAGATTTCCGTTCTTATAGCCGCTTATAACGAGGAAGAAGCCATTGAGCGCAAGCTCCAGCAGACTCTGGCCCTGGAATATCCTCATGGAAAGCTTGAAGTGTTGGTGCTTTCAGATTGCTCCGCGGATCGCACCGATGAGATCGTGAACGCGTTTCCTGACAGCCGTGTTCGCCTGGTCAAAATGCCGGAACGTCGAGGAAAAACCCACGCTCAGAATCACGGCGTTAAAGAGGCCACAGGTGAGGTCATTATTTTTTCTGACGCCACTGCCATCTATCACCCTAAAGCTTTACTTTACCTGGCGTGCAATTATCAGGACCCTTCGGTCGGCGCGGTCAGCGGACGATATCAGTACTTTGATCCGGGCGAGCAATCTCCCACCGGGCTGGGCAGCGTGGCTTTCTGGAACTATGAAAACCTGATCAAGAAAATGCAATCGCGCATCCGCACCATTACCGGCTGTTGTGGTTGCATTTATTCGGTGCGCAAGGCCGCATACACAGAGTTGCCGGCGGACATCATCAGCGATCTGGTGCAGCCGCTTCAGGCCATCAAAAAAGGCTACCGTGTGCTGTTCGAAGACAGGGCGCTGGCCTATGAAGAAACCACCCAATCCACCGGAGAAGAATTTTCCATGCGCGTCCGAGTGGTAACCCGGGCCATGCGCGGGCTGCTGAGCGTCTCCGATTTATTGATGCCATGGAAGTTTGCCTGGCCGGCGTTTCAGCTCTGGTCACACAAAATCATGCGCTGGATGGTCCCGCTGTTTCTGATCATTGTTCTTGCAGCCAACACCTTGCTGATTGACTCTCGTTTGTACAGGTTCACTCTGGCCGTGCAGTTGTTCTTTTATGCAGCAGCGCTCTTGAATATGCTTCTGCCGCTGCATCGGCAATGGAAGCCTCTGGGCATTCCGCTCTTTTTCTGTACGCTCAATGCCGCCGCGCTGGTCAGCATGTTGGAGATTTGTCGCGGCCGCAAATATGTAACGTGGCAGACTGTGAGGGCTCGCAGATGAGAATTGAATTTCTTACCCAGGAAGATTCATTGTATGTCCTTCCGTTCTTTGAGGAATTTCTGCGGCACTATGCCGGCGAGTTTGAGATCACGCGTATTTCTTGCTGCCGTGCCATGGGCAAGCGCTCCAGGGTACAACTGCTGCAGGAACTCAAATGGCTCTATGGCCTGACAGGTCTCAGCAAACTCTTGCTGCATGCGGCAAAAGCCAAAGCACTTTCAATATTTCCCCGGCGCCGGACATCTCAGCGGTTTTATTCCATTGCCCAACTCGCCAAAGCCTACGGTATTCCCTGCGGGCATGTGGAGAACCCGAATCAGCCGGAATTTACCGGCGCGTTGCAACAGCGGTCGCCCGATCTTCTGATTTCGGTCGCTTGCCCCTACATCTTGAAAGAAAAGCTTTTGGAAATTCCGCCTCGCGGCTGCATCAACATCCATCATGCGCCGCTGCCAAAATATAAAGGCATGATGCCTACGTTCTGGCAGCTATATCATGGCGAGCAGCAGTTGGGTGTAACCATCCACTATATGGCCGCCAAAGTAGATGAAGGCGACGCGCTCTTGCAGGAATCTTTGCCGGTGACACCGGGTGAGTCACTGCATACTCTCATTCGTCGCAGCAAACGCCATGGCGCTCACTGCATGGCCAAGGTCGTGCGTAGCCTGCAAGCCAATGAGGCAGTGGCAACCCACATGGACCACGCGCAGGGAAGCTACTTTACTTTTCCCAGGCGCGATGAAGCACGCGAATTCCGGAGGCGAGGACTGCGGGCTATTTGAACGCAAGGACGAACATGGCAAGCCCATTTACCAGATCGGCGCTCAGGGCCCACGGAAAAACTTTCTGGGCCGGCTTGTTGCGCGCATCGGGCGTGTTGCATCTGGCCCGCAAATGGGTCCAGCGACACGGCGCTATTGTCCTCACATTCCATCGCATCTTGACCGATTCAGAATTGCAACAAACCGCCTCGCTCGGCGGAATGATCGTCCGTAAAAGGACGTTCGATGGCTTTTTGAAATATACGTCTGAGGTTTGCGAATTTGCCGATCTGACGAAAGAGCCCGAGTGGAAGGCCGGCGCCAAACTTAAGCTGGCGATTACCTTTGATGACGGCTGGTCTGACAATGCAGATTCCGCTTATCCAATTGCTCATCAGTATCACGTTCCTATCGCCATTTTCATTGTTCCGGACAGAGCTGGCACGCCGCTCCCTTTCTGGCCGGAACGCACCGCGGCTGCGCTGGATGGAAGTCCGTCGGCAGATGGCCTTCAGCACTCTGCCACCTCAATTGAAAAGGCCATTGAAGAGCTTAAGGAGCTGCCTGTAACAGAGCGCGAGCGCCGTATCGGCCAGATGACCGCCTCCGGTGGCGTTCTCAAGTCTTCTGCCAAGGTAGATAGAACCATGACGTGGGAACAGATCGCTGAACTTTATGCCGGCGGCGTGACGTTTGGCTCGCACACCAGCACGCATGAAATTCTTACTACGATTCCAGCCGTCCAGGCTGAGCGAGAGATCACCTCGTCCCGCGAAGCCATCCAGCAAAAACTACAGGCTTCGTGCTCTTTGTTTTCTTATCCCAATGGAGACTACTCCGAACTTGTGCGCGACATGGTGGCAGCAGCAGGCTATAAGTATGCGTTTTTGAACCAGGAACCTGGCGTCTGGACCCGCGATTGCGATCCTCTTCTTATTCCACGCGTAAATGTATGTGAATACCACCTGGTAGATTCCAAAGGCGAATTCTCTCCGCTTATCTTCGACTACGCGGTGATCTGGAGTGCCGCCAAAGGTTTGCTCGCACAGTTGTTATCAAGCCGCCTGCGGAAATTTCGTAGTGGCCGGCAAATTTCTGAAAAGGCGTGGAAGCCAACCGAGAAGAAGGCGCTGGAAAAGTCATCCTGAGAAACGGCCTCAGCCAGACCGAATTATCGCTTTCTGTTTCTTTCTGCCAACAAATCACGGTAAACACTAATCAGTTTCTTGATCATGGCGTCCGCGCTGAATCGCGCTTGCACGGAGTTGCGTCCGCTCTCTCCGATCCGGGCTCCCTGCTCGGGATTGTGCAAGAGGTAAAGCAGCCGTTCTGCGGCAGTAGCGTCGTCCTCAACCGGCACCAGGAAACCGTTTTCGCCGTCGCTGATGGCTTCAGGGTTGCCACCCACGCGCGTCACCACCGAAGGCACGCCGCACGCCATCGCTTCCAGAAGGGCATTGCAGAAGCCTTCACTGCGTGAGAGCAGACAGAATGCGTTGCTCATCTTCAGCAGCGGAACAGGATCTTCAACAAAGCCAAGCAGCTTGATGTTCTTTTCCAGCCCCAGGGACCGGATCATCGTCTGCACTTCTTCGGAATAATCGCGCTCATAGAGACTGCCGGCAACAAGAAAGACCGCGCCCGGCAGTTCGCGGCAGACGCGCTGTGCCGTTCGTATAAGCACGTCAATGCCTTTGACCCTGCGTATGTTGCCCACGCAGGTGATGATATGTGAGGCTCCCGCCCAGTCCGCGTCTGCGAATGGATTCTCATGTGACTCATCCGCCGCAATATGTTTGAGATCGACCCCGTTATAGACCACCGAGATCCTTTGTGGATCGATCCGGTCAGCGTCAACACAAAATCGCTTCACCTCTTCCGAGACGGCCAGCACTCGATCAGAGATCCGATTCACCACGCGATAGGCGAACGCATGCTTGGCTTTCCGCAGGATTCCCATGTCACGGCGGGAAGAAAGCAGCAATGCGCCGCTGAGCTTGGCCACAAGACCGCCCCAGAGGTTTGAAGTCTCGAAATAAGTTTGAACGATATCTACGTGCTCAGTCCGGATTAGCTTTCTCAGTGCCAAGGCAGCTTTCCAGGCGTCCAGATGGAAAAAGCGTTTCCAGGGAAACACATAAACTGGAACAGAAATGTTCTGGCGAATTTCCGGCTTGATGCGAAAGGTGGCAATCGAGCAGCGAACCAGCTCCGGCGGCATCAACTGTACGACTTTGAGAAGGTTGGTCTCTCCACCACCCAGCGCCATTAAATGGTCGATCAGGAATAGCACATGCGGCCGCGCCTTAGCATCACTGGCGGCCAGTTCCTGGGAAGAGGATTCGGCGTCCAATGACGTTGGCGTTTGTGAAGAGTCCAAGACTCGAGCTGAAAATTGTTGCATACCTTCCATAAAAATCAGCAGACAGAATATCCCGACACACAACTACCCTTTCAAAGAGTGCAATTGATGCGCCATGGCGTGTGCGCGACGGCAATACTGCGCTTACATGGCGGCGTCGTGTTTTCCATGTTGTTTCAGTGAGTTAGAGCCCTGCGACCCTCGCTGCTCCTTTGGTTGCATTGCGTTCTTATAACAAGAAAATGGGACATTGTGCTGCAAGCTTTTGCACAGTAACTCCAACTTTGCCCCATATGTGATTGATTTCTCATGAGCAGCTTTGGCCTTCGTCGTGCACTTACCAATGCAGTTCACAAAGGTAAACAGTGCGCGATGTTGTATCCCTTCCGGGCACGCACTGTGGCCTTTGTAAGTAGATCGAACGATATCAAACTCGACGGATGAGATCATGTTGAAAAAACTTGCCTATTCTATTATCGGAATCTTCTTGTTTCTTGTTTCAGGGAGCATGTTCTCCGGGGCCCTTGAATTCCATCATGTGATTGCTGGCGGCATACAGCGTTTCGATTCGTTTCCTGAATCCGGGTGGCTCATCGTCCTGGGCTCATTCCTGATTTTCGGAGCAAGCATTCTGCGTCGCCGGCGTGCTGCCGCCCGAACCCGCTAGACCCTCAAGAAGCAGCGACATTTGGTTCCCCGTTGTTTCCTGAAAACAAAGCCCTCCGCAAGGAGGGCTTTGTTGTGTTCATTACATTTTTCATCTGAGCTAGCCGCCGGCCTTGGCCGTATAGCGATAGTATCCATTTTCTGGTGTTTCCTCGGACGCATTGAACACCACGCCTGTCATTTTGCGTGGGTCCACCTGCGCCAGGACTTTCGTCAACGACTCACGGGCCGTTTTGCGGGCGCGGGCTACCACCATCACACTTTCGCAGGATGCCGCAATGAGTTCGAAGTCCGCAAGGTTCAATGCTGGAGGCGAGTCAACCAGAACCAGGCGGAATGATTCGGCCGCCCAACCCATGAACTCCTTCCACCGCGGACCAGAAAATAGTTCGGAAGGCGAAGCGGTCGTCTCGCCAGCCGGTAGGATGTGAAGGCCGGGAATATCGGTCCGCAGTACAGCGGATTGATAAGGGCACTCCTTTTCCAGGACCTCGGCCAGTCCCGGAGATTCTGGATCACCAGCCAGGATCGACAGTCCGCGAGTGCGCAGGTCAGCGTCAACCACCAGCACCGGCCAGCTTTCGATTTTGGCATAGCAAATGGCCAGATTGAAGATCGTCAGCGTTTTGCCTTCGCCCTGCGCGGAGCTGGTTACCACTAGAGATCGCGCGCCGTTCCGCGTCTGTTGCTTTACCAGGCGAGTCCGTAGCGTGCGATAGGCTTCCACCGCGGCCTGCATCGCCGGATTGTATTGCGACACCAAAAAGGACCTTTCTTCCGTGCGCGGCAGGCGGATGCTACGGCAGTTTTCCAGCCGGCTCGCCGCAACCTGAGACGCAACTTCCTGAGATTGTTGCAGCGGCTGAAGCAAGTGCTCCAGGTTGATCTCACCGGAATGTGATTCTGCGGCACCATTGCTTTCCATGTGCTGCTTCAGCGAGCCGACAAGCTCTTGAATGTCGACATTAGCTGTTGCCGGTACTGGATCGGTTTTCCGCACGCTGCGAGTTTCATTGAAAAATTTGCTCATGCCGTCTTTGTTCCTGTCTGTGTTTATTCAATTGCTTATCGCTTTTCGCTGTTAAGAAGCTGTCTTGGCCAAACCCGCCAGCGGAGTCACTCTATTCTCCAACATGTCTGAAGGTGCAGGCTGCTCCAGCCCCATTTCCTCGGCTGCTTCAATCACGGTGTCAGCGCCGACTTTTTTCTGTTGGTGGCGAAAGCCGGCGCTAAGAGCGTGATCGCAAACCGAGTTGATCAAGCGCGGTACGCCATTCGTCAGGCGGTGAATTTCTTCCAGGGCCGGCGTCATAAATGGGCTTTCGCCGCGCAATCCGGCAACATGCAAACGTTCTGCAATGTAGGCTCTGGTTTCTATCAAAGTCAGTGCGCGAAGCCTGGTGACCACGGAAATCCGCTGTTTCAATGCCGCCAGTTCAGGCTTCATCAGCAGTGGTAACAACTCCGGCTGTCCGCAGAGGATGATCTGTAGTACGTTCACTGGATAGTTGTCGAGATTCATCAGCAGGCGGACTTCCTCAATAAGTTCCAGGGGCATCAGGTGGGCTTCATCAATGATGACAACCACCGCACTGTTATTTTTGTGCGACGCCAGCAGCAACTCATGCAAAGCTCGCAGGCGAGCTGGTTTGGTGGGGGCAGACGCTTGAATCTCAAGCTCATCGAACAATGCCTCAAATAGCTCGTCCGGGGTCAGTGTGGGATTAACCACGAAGGCCGAGCGCAGCGGGCGTTCGCGTGTCGCTTCATGGGACAGGATGTGCTGCAGGCAGTAAAGCAGCGTCGTCTTGCCCGTGCCAATCGGTCCAATCGCAATCTGCAACCCTTTGCGGCCAACAACGCCCTCCACCATGGCGCGGAGGGTGTTGCGATGAGGCTCCGCAAGGTGAAGAAAGCGAGGATCCGGCGTAAGCCGGAAGGGGTCTTGTTTTAAGCCGTAAAAATCTGAGTACATGCGTAACCTGTGTAGATGCTTTCTGGCCTTCTCAACCAGAGGCCGCCGCTTAGGTTATTGGCAACTCTGCTGCCAAAGCTTGTAAAGGAATGCCCTGTACCCTCAATAACTTAGAAAGATAATGCCCATGCTCGACGAGCCGATTTCACTCTATGTGCAAGAGATTTCACATTTTGCATGCAGAATTTCCTCCCGCAGCGAACTATCAACGTCCGGCCACGGCTGAGGGAACAGCGGGCGTGTAGGGGGCACACTTCGCTCTTGCCACCCAAAGTGCCAAGCCATCAACGCCGTCGCGAACCTGCTCACAGATCCTGTTAGTAGTAGTTTCCCCGGCAAGATACGGGTCGGCTATGGCAAGTGTTCCTGGAGTTCCGAACAAACCGAGCAGAGTTGCGCGATCCGCAATCGCCGGAAATTCTTTACCCAGGCGATCGAGGTTTTCCAGGTCCATCACAATCACCAAATCAGCGCTCGCCAGATGGTCTGGCGTCACCCGCGCAGACCGATGGTTTGATAGATCAATACCGAGCGAATTGCCGATACGCAGGATCTTATCAGGAGAGCTTCGGCCGGCCTGCTCATGAAACCCTGCGGATTCAATTGCGATCCCACTCAGGCGTTGCTCCGCGAGACCGGCTGCCAGGGGACTTCGACAGATATTTCCGTAACACAGAAAAACAATCTTGCTCGGTCCACCTGCAGCCGTCAGCCGATGCAACAAGGCGCCATGGCGTCGCAACAGGCGTCGTTGCGTCGGCCAGTTCTTGAGTTTGCCGTAGACCGGCCGCACCTGGTCGGTGACAGCAAAAGTCAGCGCTCGTCGTGTGACCCCCAGATCACGCCAGTCAAAGTGGTCCCAGCTCTCACGACCGATCAGAGGCCGAAAGACCTCCAGAAAAGAAACAGCGCGGGGACGGGTATGCAACAACGGATTTTGCGGATCTGCCCTCAAGTTGTTCTTGAGCCAGTCAACATCCGTATGCAGATCGCGTGTGTAGTAGGGCACTCTATATCTTGGCTGCGCAACTGGTTCCTCGCCTTTTGCGATTTGCGATAGCCCTAACGGAAAATCGACGCCGGCATCAATTGAGAGCGCCAGGGACCCCCAAAGCCGCGGGTTGATCTCCATCAACCAGTGTTGCCCGTGGGCGTCCATCTTGAATTCGACCATGGCCACGCCGTGCCAATGTAAGGCAGTCAGAAGTTTAGCGGCATCACGCAGCAACGCATATGGTGGGTCAATAGAACGACGATAAGAACTTGCTCCGCCGGTAAGTGGATACTCATGCACTCGTTCATGGGCAAAGTGCCAGACTTTCCTGCCGCGGTTGAAAAGAAATTCCACGCCGACGCCGCTTCCAGAAACATATTGCTGCTGCTGCACCGGAGTGAGTGGAAGCCAGCGACGCAACTGCTCCTGCCGGTCTGATTCACTTTTCACCACGGCCACGGCGAGCGTCCGTAACTCACCATCGATCATTACTTTGCTGTGCGTCGGCTTAAGCACAACGGGAAACTGCGGCGCTTCACCGATTTCAGAGAGGGATGAAAGCAAAACACTGGCCGGCGCGGGCACGCCCAGTTTATGCGCTAGCTGCCAGGTCTTTTCTTTGTCCAGCGCAATATCAATTGCTTCATTCCCAGGAATGACGGCCTTCCGGCGAAGGGGATCATTTTCCTTCAACTGACGCAATCCCAGAAGTGATGTTTCAGTCGCCGGCACAATCAACGCGTAGTTGCGAATCTTGTCTTGCGCTCGCAGCCATGCATGGAAGTCAGCTACGCGCTCCTGAGAGGGCTGGCACAATTTGCGCCCAACGTAGCGTGAATGCATGGCCAGGCAGTCCTTGGCTTCCGTCGACACATCCACCTGCACGCCGGCCCGCCCCAGACTTTGCAGGGTTTCGAGCGCCGCGCGGCTATGTCCGTCAAGAACCAGTACTGTCATTTCACTCATGCTTCTGGCCTGTGCAGCCGCCATGCTGTCAGCGCAGCACTTTCGGCGCTGGGAATCCGAGGTAATCGGTGAAGGTCAAGCTCTTCTTGTCCATCCAACACACCACTTTCGGTGGTTACTGCCGCGCGATACGTTTTCCTGACCGCTTGATAAGCTCGGTCGTCGTAAGCTCCATTGGGATAACAGAAGAAATCCACCGTGCGTTGCAGCCGCTGCTCCAGGCATCGGCGGCTTTCCGATATTTCCAATTCGATTTCCTGAGCGCTGAGCGACGTCAAGATTGGATGATTCAACGTATGCGATCCCACCGTGATGAGATTGCGATCAAGAGAAATCAGGTCATCCCATTCCATGATGTCGAAGACTGCCCGCTGGCGCGCTGTGGGTCGGAAGTCCCGAGTGGCTTGTTTGATGGCTGCTTCGGCCTGGCGGCGTTGGGGAAGCCGCAGAGTCTTCATCCACTCCACGATTGCGTCGACGGACTCGCCCGGGGTTAGAAGCCGCATGCGAAGCTCGGCCAGGTCCTGTGTCGCCAGCGTCTGCAAACGGCACCTCATTTCGTGGTTCCATAGCCACGTGCCGGATTCAACCAGAGCAGGGCACACAAAGAACGTCGCCGGCAATCGTAGTTCGCGCAGAATGGGATAAACCACGGTTAGGTTGTTACGCAATCCATCATCGAAGGTCAAAACGACTTCTTGCGCAAGGGGACGGGGACCACTCACTAACCGATCCAGCATTGTTTCCAACGTTACGACCTTGAAATGGCGGGCCAGATAACGCAACTGCGCCGCCAGTGCCCGGGTGCCCTCCGGCGCGACGCCGTGGTACATCAAGATGCGTCCGCAATCCTGGCGCCGGGCGATGACCGACGAAAGGCCGGTGCGGAACGAGATGGCGTGCCCAAAAGATTTCAACTCAGCCGTAACTGACAAAACTCAGCTCCATTTGCATTAACCACGCATGTGGGTGATCGCGAGGGTTCACCAAAGGTAAGAGCAGGTGGCCTGCCGTTTGGTAGTTGTGGGAGCAGACCTCAAACAGACACGTGTCGGCCCTTGTTGAGAGCCCATTTACACCAAGTTAGCCGCCATTCCGGCATTCGGCATGGGGCGCAGCCGGCTAGGAAACAGAACAATGAGGATTGCTCAGAGTATGCAAGTTTTTTCACTTCCACTGAAGTAATTCTGCAACTCATCCCGTAACTTGCAGGAATGACAGGGGCTTAAATAGATATTGAACGGCACCCGCGTTGCACTATTGAATGCCAGACCAGCGTGTGCCTGCCCGCACGCTCAGTGAGGATTGTCTGAAGAGCAAGGATTACAAGACGGCGCAAATGACCCATGTTCTCAGCGTGGATGTGGAGGACTATTTCCAGGTAGAAGCGTTTGCGGGATTGGTCAACCGCGACTCATGGGACCAATGGCCTTCTCGCGTCGTGGCCAACACGCAGCGGGTACTGGATCTATTTGACGAACACAACGCCAAAGCAACATTTTTCTTTGTCGGATGGGTCGCCGCAAGATTTCCGCACTTGGTGCGCGAGGTGCAGTCCCGCGGACATGAGCTTGCCTGCCACAGCTATTGGCACCGGACGGTATATGGCCTGACGCCCGAAGAGTTTCGCCAGGACACCCGGCAGGCCAAACAAGCGATCGAAGATGCAAGCGGAGTCCTTATAACTGGTTACCGGGCGCCGAGTTGGTCCATTACCAAGTCTTGTCTCTGGGCGCTGAACATCCTGGCGGAAGAGGGTTTTGCCTACGATTCAAGCATCTATCCCATTCATCATGATCTCTACGGGGTGCCAGGCGCGCAAAGGTTTCCTTATACGCACGCATGTGCAAATGGGATGGGACTGCGGGAGTTTCCTCCTGCAACCCTCCGTTTTATTGGAACAAACTTTCCCGCAGCCGGCGGTGGATACCTTCGAATTTTTCCATCGGCTATTACAGAACTTGCATTTCAGACCTTTGAGAACAACTACCGTGAACGAGTTGTCGTGTATCTCCACCCGTGGGAACTTGATCCGGAGCAGCCGCGCATCGATGGGTCACTGAAATCGCGCTTGCGGCACTATACCAACCTGGGACGCATGCAGGCCAAGCTGGGCAAGGTTTTAGGCCGGCACAAATTCCAATCCTTTAGAGACCTGATGGCTTCGGAAACACTCGGACATGAAGTTTTTCCGCATGCCTCCAGCATTGCGGTCGACGACGGGCCCAATGAACCCATTCAGGCGGCAGCACAGATAGGCACAGGTAGAGGATGACGCGCCAGTCTGCCACCCGCCGTGCGGTCCTCGCCTATCACGAGGTGATGCCTGAATCGAATTACGCTTACTGCGTGACGTCCAGTGCGTTTGCTGAACATCTGCATCTGTTTGTGTCGCAGAAGCAGGACACGATGCGGTGTGCTGCCCAAATCACTTTCGATGACGGCGAACAATCGCAATATCACAATGCACTGCCATTGCTGGCTGAACACGGAATCTCGGCCACATACTTTGTCACTCCCGGCCTCATTGGCACGGCGGCAAAATTCCTGGGTTGGGGTGAATTGCGCGCCTTGCAGGCCATGGGACATTCCATTCAGTCGCACGGCTGGTCGCATAAGTTTCTTACGTTTTGCTCTGAAGCAGAACTGGCTCACGAACTGCGCGTGTCAAGACAATCTCTGGAAGACGCGATTGGAACTGCCATAGAAGAAATATCCGTGCCGGGCGGGCGTTGGGACCGGCGAGTGATCGCAGCCTGTGCCGCCGCCGGATACGAACGAGTTTATGTTTCCGATCCCTGGGTTGAAACCGAAATCAGTGGCGTCGAGGTGATTGGCCGCTTCATGGTGAGGCGCAGCACCACGATCGATGAACTCGAGAAAATTGTGGAACGAGACCGAGACGCGTTGCGGAACCTCAAACTACGCTCGCAGCTCAAACAGGGTCTTGTGGGCCTGTTGGGGGATAGCTTGTATCACCGGATCTGGTGCCGATTGACTGGATACAACGATTTTGAAGCAGCCCGGCAGCAAGATATGCATTCCTGAGAGAAAGAGAAATGAAGCGCGTGAAAGTATTACAACTGATCAGCAGCGGCGGTTACTATGGCGCGGAAAATATGCTGCTGAATCTCTGCGCGAGCCAGGGGAAGGCCGGCTGCCAGAACAGCCTGCTGCTTTTTTACAATGTGCATGCGCCCAACGTCGAATTCTATGAGCGTGCGCGGCGCCGTGGCTTGAGCGTTCGTATGGTGCATTGCCAGGGCAGGGCAGACTGGCGCGTGGTCCGGCAGATTGAAGAATTCATTCAGGAAGATGAAATTGACGTGCTCCACACGCACGGTTACAAAGCCGATCTTTACGGCTACGTGGCGGCACGGCGCTCCCATAAGCCGATCGTCGCAACTTGCCACAATTGGGTCGGAGGCACGGCAGCGCTGGGAATCTACAATCATTTGGACCGCCTGGCGCTCAAAAGATTTAATGCCTTGGCCGCAGTTTCTGACTCAGTGGCGCAACGCCTGATTGATTCCGGCGTCTCCCCCAGGAAAATCAAGACCATCGCGAACGGCATTGACGTAGAACCATTTGAGCGGGCAAAAGCATTGCCCTCTCTCGCCTTCGACGGCAATAGGGTTGTGGGCATGGTCGCACGACTTGATCTCCAGAAGGGCTTTGAGTATCTGCTGCGTGCCGTGCGCGAACTCTCAAGCGTCTATAGCAGCCTTAAACTTGTGATCGTGGGTGAAGGACCGGACCGCAAAGCAATTGAAGACATGATTCAACAATACGGCCTGCAACGGAATGTGTTTCTTGCTGGCCAGCAGTCCGATATGCCGGGCGTTTATGCCGCTATCGATATTTTTGTTCTGCCGTCTCTCAATGAGGGCTTGCCGATGACGGTTCTTGAGGCCATGGCCGCCTCTAAACCGGTGATTGCTACAAGAGTGGGCGCCATTCCCAGCGTGATCAAGGATGGAGAAAACGGTTTGCTGGTCGAAGCCAGAGATGCTGATGGTTTGCGCAATGCCATTGCGCGTCTGCTCACTGATCCTGATCTCTGTCGCCGCATCGGTACCGCAGGCCACGATTGGGTGAGCCGGAATTACACGTCGGCAGTTATGTCCGTGAAATATCGGCAGATGTATGAAGAAGTTCTGGGATCCGCAGTGGTGGCGTCAGTACCTGCGCAAACGCTCGACAGCTCGGCCGCCGATGCGAGGCGTGCGTGAGCCCACTGGAGCAGGCTGTGCCAGCGACGATCAAAGCGCATCCCGTGTCAGTGCCCGGCATAAGCATCTCCATCATCATTCCAGCGCTCAATGAGGAAAAGATGATCGGGCGCTGCCTGGATTCACTGACCAGACTTGCCTTCGCGCGTGATCAATTTGAAGTCTTAGTAGTGGACAATGGGTCCCGCGATAAGACTCTCATCGTCGCAGACTCATTTAAAGATCGACTCAATCTGAAGATCCTGCAGCTGGCAGGCGTTCGCATTTCCGCGTTGCGCAACCTCGGTGCAAAAGCCGCATTGGGCGATACTCTGGCGTTCCTGGATGCAGATTGCCTGGCGCCAGCCGACTGGCTTGATCATATTCATGCATTGGCCCCGACCGGCGGAGCAGGAGTTCTTGGCGCGCACTATCTGCTTCCTGAAGATTCGTCCTGGGTTGGGAGAACGTGGCACCGTTACCAGGAGGCTCCCAAGTCGGGCGAAGTGTCGCACGTACCCGCGGGAGACCTGATAATGCGCCGCGAAGATTTTCTCAGGCTGGGCGGCTTTGACGAGACCATTCAGACCAATGAGGATTATGAGCTTTGTGAACGTGCGCGGAACGCCGGGATGCAGGTACGGGCTTTTCCGCAGATCGGCGTGGTCCATCTGGGCACGGCACAAAGCTTGCGGGTATTCTTTCGCAAGCAAGCATGGCATGGGACGCACGTGATCAAAGTGTTTCTGCGCGATGTGCTCAGGTCGCACAATCGCAAAGCTGCGATGTTTGCATTTCACACTTTGTTCAGCGTATTTGCCGTAATCGCGGGCATTGCATGGACGCTGGCGGGGCATGGGCGCTGGTGGGTCCCTATGGCAGCCGTCACCGCGTTATGTCTGCCAGCAATGGCGCTCTCCGTGAGGAATGTACTCAGTAGCCGGAGATATTCTGATTTCTTTCCTCTGTTCGCGCTCTACCTGACCTACGGAATCGCCCGCGCCAAAGCCCTTCTGAGCGTCAAGAATTTCATCTAAGGCATTTGTAATTTAGTGAACTGTGGCTCGTACATTTGCTGGTGGACTCGGTCTGTTTGCCGTGCCGGCAAAAAATTCATAGGCGCCAAGATCGAAACCTGCTCCCTGGGCACGCAGCACTCCGTCTTTGTCCGTATCGATCGTTGGTCCGGGATTGGGTTCAAACGAATTGCTGGGTACAACGGTAAGTCCTACGTCTTTGGCAGGACTGCTTGCTGTGATGTGATAGTCCCCAATGGTGCGATTGGCAAACAGTGGATCCACCGTGAAGTTGTTGGTGGTTTGCGTGGGTGCTGCACCGGCTCCAAACCAGAGATTCTTGTCCCCTGTGATCTGGGCCTTGACGCCGTCAATATAGATTTCGCCTGCCAGTTGATAAGCGATGTTGTTGCGCAGGCGCATGATCAACGTTGCCGGGCCGCCGCCTACACCAAACGCCCCGCGTGAGCCGCTGGCATTAGCTGAGTTGTTAGCAGCGCAATCAGAAAGCGTGTTGTTGAACACTTCTACGGTTCCAGTTCCCGCGACACCGTTGTTGGTGATGCCGGCAACATAGATGCACGAGAACGCCGCCCCAAGTTGCAGCGGGTCCATGCGGCCAACGTTGTAGATTACATTGTTGTAAGCCTCGACCGGGCCTTTGGATGGATCGACAGTAGCAAAATTGATTCCATTACAGTTGTCGCCATGGATTAAATTATCGTGCACATGGAGGTCGTATTGATCGAAGCCCGTAGTGTCCGCGGCGCCGCAACTGGGAGTGCAGAGCGGTGACGAATGGAATTGCAGCGCGCGGCAGGTAAAGTTGTCGTGGATATGGTTCCAGCCCACGTCCACATGGTTGGAGTCAGTGCTGAAATAAACCGCGTGATAAAACTTTGAGGAAGTGGGATTGATGCCGGCATTGTGAACGTCATTGCCGTAAAATTTTGCCTGGTTGCCCTCACTCATTTCAAAGCAGCCCACTTGATCGTCGGCGCCGGGGCACTGCATTTCATTGCCGATGATACGCCAGCCAGTGCCACCTATGTCCATTGCCTGCGTGCCGCCCACGATATGCAACTGAGAGATGACCCAATAGTCTTCGTTTGTGCCGATGTTCGGTGTGCGGATTCCGTAGTGCAGGCCGCCGGCCACGCCAACCGTTGCGGTCGCGTTAGGATATGCAATCAATGCCTTGGGAGCACTTGCTGTCCCAGAGTTACTGGAGCCCGCATTGTCCATGCTCAGGTAAGCAGTAAAGTTGTCTTCCGACGTCTGGGCAACGCCGTCTTCGATATAGGCTGTATCGCCCGCGGCGATTGCATTCTTGGCCTTGACGATCGTCTTCCAAGGTGACGCGAAGCTTCCTGTGTTGGCGTCATTCCCCGTAGTGGCGACAAAAAATATGTTGCCGGCGCGTACTGTGAAGGGCAAGCCATTGCTGGAGCCGATGCCCGGCACATTTACAATAATGCTTCCCGTTCTTGCGCCTGCTCCCAGCTGGAAAATGATCTTGCCGTCGGACCACAGAGAGTAGCTGGCTACTGAGCCCGTGCCGACAGTCACGCCCCCGGTCCCTTGTGTAGCTCCAAAGCCCTTTCCCCAGATCGTGACCCAGACACCATTGTTGTTCTGGCCGCCCGCGTTCGGGCCACTTTCCAGATCAGAAAAAAAGATGCGTGGTGGTGCCGCTTGCGCGCACATGAATGCAGCAGACAACAGCAAAGACAAGAGTGAAACGATTTTTATGAACCTTAGCATTGGAACTCCAACTTGATTTCTGGCGATCGCTCGATAAGAGTGACTGAACATTTAGGGCACTGGAATGGTTACGGCGACCTGCGCGGAAGCCGAACTTTCTGCGCCGCTGGTATCCACGGCGGTGACCACATAAAAATATTGCTTGCCCGAAACCGGCGTTGTGTCTGTAAAGAGCAGAGCGGAGGTCGCGAGCGTCGCTGAAAGCTTGGTATAAGGACCTCCGCTCACGGTGCTGCGATAGACGTTGTAGCCTTGCAGCGTCGCGGACGTACTTGGATCCCATGTAACATCTACGGAGTGAGCAAGTGGCGCAAGGCCAGTGCCGGCAAGAGGAACAGAGAGCACGGTTGTGCCATTACTGACCAGAGTCAGATTGCCATTTACGGTTCCCGCGACGCCGGGATTAAACACCACCGGAACATTCACGCTTTGTGACGGATTCAGATTAATGGGAGTGGTGATACCGACGGTGAATCCGGGGCCTACGATTGTGTCCTGTGTAATGGCAAGAGCAATCGTTCCGGTGTTGGTAATTTTTATCGTCTGAGTCGTCGCGGTGTTCAGTGCCTGCGTACCAAAGCCAAGACTACTGGGCGTTGCGGAAAGGCTGGCTGAAGAGGGCGACGGCGTGGGACTCGGCGAAGGTGTCGGCGTAGCAGCGGAGGCTTGTGTACCAGCACCTCCGCAACCGATCGCGCTCACCATGCAGCTGAGTAAGACAAGAAAAAGACCAACGTAAATTACTGAATTTGTTTTATTGCGCACCGTGACTCCTCATGCGGGGGAAAAGATTCATGTACCGGCTCGGTCGGTATTGAAACTCTTTCACTCACTTCATCATTTCGACGTTTAAGCCTCAAGAGATAAGTGTTCGCGCGCATATCGTTCGACCATGCACTACGGCATGCAGGGTCCACTGGTCTTTCAGCGACCGCGCGTAGGACAGGGCTTTCCTTATCTCTGCTTTAATGCTTGGCCAAGAAAAACCAAAGATCCCGGAAGGAAAATCAATGAGGGTACTGCTCAGTAGTTGTGCAAATGATTTGCACGAATGTGGCCACAGATACGGAGCTCGCAAACGCTGGATTTGAAAGAGGCGCGAGAAAATGAGGAGGAATCAAAAGTGTAAATTGTTCCGGCAGCGCCGAGAGACGGTGTAATTTCGAGATCGGTGATTTAACTGACGCAAGCGATTGCTTAGTGTGCAACAAATTGCATATTGCGTTCCGTCAGTTAGGAAACACGAGTTAGTTCAAGACGAAATACGCTTTGTCCTAAGTAGGACAGCGGTTTGGGAAGGGAAGTGATTCTGGCATACCGCAGAAGCTTTCCACTGGCCCATGTGATATCGGGACTACCAAAGCCGCAATCGCTCAACAGCTCGGCCCAAAATTCCGGTTGCTGATGTTTGAACCATTCGATATTTGGCGATAAAGGATTCCGCATACCCAGGTCGCCGAAAAGGTTATGTCGCGCGGCGTCCATGATGATGAGCTTGCCACCCGGCCTCATCAGGCTGGCGATGTTGCGGAAGATGTTCTGGTATTCGCGCACGGCTGCCGGCGACTCGCGCAACGCAACGCAGCTCTTTTCATTTAGGTGATTGATAGATGCCACCGATAGCACAATGTCAAAGTAGTTCTTTGGGCCGTCAAAATCTTGCACGGTGAGCGGAAGAATTTTAGCTTGTGACAAATTGAGCTTCTGCGCCATGGAACGAAAGGCCTTGTGGCATTCGCTGGAGTCGTAGCAGCCTTCTCCCAGCGGCTCCAAGCCAACGGTTTGAGCGCCATGAAGCGACGCCCATAGGCACAGCATGCCTTTGCCGCAACCGATTTCAAGCATTGTCTTTTCGCGGAAATCTATGTCCTGAAAAAGCTGCCTGGCGAATCGCGAGAAATCAAAGCCGTGATTCCACAAACCCATTTCCTGGCCCAGCTTTCTGAGGCGCTCGGACGGGGGGATCGCTATTGGATCGGTTGGAACACTCTGATATATGGTTGACATTGCGTTTTTACCCCGTTGAAAGTTTTATTGCGAAGGTCCAGGCGACTCTGTCGCGTAGCGTCGCATGGCGTTTACAAGGCCTGCCGGAAGGTTGGTTTTCAGCCATGCCTTGATTTTCCGTTCTTGCTTTTGCCACGCGAGATACAGACGTCCGCGCCTTGAAGTCCCGGCAATAAATAAGTTGAGATAGTTTGCCTGGCGCGCTCCGAACCTGGCTTTATACTGGTCCGCTCCTCCAAGGAAGTCATATTGTGTGGCGCCGGTGCGAATCATTTCTTCCAGAAGATGTGCTCTCAAGGCGTATCCGATCTTCTCTGCCGCGTACTTAGGATGAAAGCCTTCCTGCAGAAGGGAAACCGTATTGTTGTATCGAAAGCAGAATTGGGCTCCGACCGTTGCGCCGTCCAATTCCAGCTGCCAGAATTCAAGCCATCCGCGCTCCAGGAATGCCGTCGCCATCCCAAAATAGAAGTTCCTACGATCTTCTCTGGCGAAGGCTCCAGCCTCACCGCGGCCAGTCCAGCGCATCTGATGCAGGTCGAACAGTGCTTGCAACTGCGCTTTGAGATCGTCCACACGTTCGCAACGGTTGAAGCGAACGGAGAAGCGTGACTTTAATCGCTTTGGATAACGCGTAAGCAACGGCCGGAACGACGGCTCAAGCGAACTGAGATACTGCGGCCACGTCGTGGGTAAATCGACAATGAAGTTGGGAGTGAGTATGGAATCGACGCTCCAGCGGGATTCATGTGCTTTCCGCAAAAGCGACCGGCCTAACAACGACTTCTGCGGTAGCGTTTCCAGCGCGCAGATGTGTAAATCTTTTTGTCGCGCAAACCAGGCGAAAAATGCTTCCGCGCAATCTGTTTCGTGCCCGGGAACAGTAATGAAATCGAGAGCGTCAGAATCTCCTGATCCGGCTCCGACCATCCTCAGGGTCGTAAGCGCCATACCCAAAAATCTGGTCCTTTGCGCATATAAAGGAGCAAGACCCACTGTGTTGCCGTATGCGTCTGAAAAAACCAGTGCCAGTAATCTATTGTCGCGGCCAAAAGCTTTCCACCAGGCAGCCTGCCACTCCGGAGTTTGAAAGATGGAAGAGCCTGGGTTCGCTCCCAGCACGCTGTTCCATGATTCACGGAATGCTTCCAACTCATCCCAGGTAAGGCATGTACGAACGGCCAATGGGCCATGTTCCGGCACGTTGATAGGCGGCGCGAGTTGGCTTTCAGCGGCAAGCATAAAATCTGGCACATCCAAAGGGTGCAACTGACCTGCCACCTCCCAGAAGGCTGCTCAACTTCAAGTCTTTGTATTTAAAGGGGCTTTCACTGTGTGATCGAAGAGCATCGGTGCCCCGACGCTGAAGAATATGAAACAATTTTCACATTTGTGATGAAGAAGCCCCCTTGGAGAATGGTAAATTTTTGTAAAATAAGTAACTTTCTCTTGCAAATGTCTTGCGCCTTTCATATAGTACATTGTACCAAAGGACAGTATTAACATTGGCCAAGTGGACGATCGCCAATAGTTTTCAACAAAGCCCCTAGGTTGGGTTTCTTCTTATAGTTTGAAGAAGCTTGCCTTAGCGTTGAAAGCTTGATGGCGTATCGACGGAACCGGACACCTGGAAGGGGATTTGCAGAAGCCAGTACCAACTTACCTCGGTTGGCCAGCTTAGCATTCGGATCAGAGTTTGGATGCTTCGCCGTTAAAGGGGTCTTCCAATTCGGCTATTCAACTGTGCGGGCTTACTTTGCCGCTTTTGTTGGGACGCCACGGGTCCACTCCACTTCAGCTCTGATATTCACATGTTTTCTCGCTGCCCATGCAGTGATTTAGTTTGCGGCCACTGCATACAGTGACCTTGTCACTCAGTTTTCGGTAAATGGGCCCTGGGGATTCACGTTATTCACATGTCGTCATGGATTTTTGGGTGAAGCCATGGTGACCGGTGCCGATTCGGTTTGTAGGGCCGGCACGTGAAGATGAGGAGTGATGGAAAAACAATACGTTAATTCCGGTGCCGAATGCCCGGTATGTCACAGCTTGATTCGTTCCACACTGCATTCCTCGCTGTGTGCCGGGAATGAAATAGTTGAAGTTACTCCTCCTGAGCGGCGCAGACGACAGTTACGTTGCGGACATGAAGAAGTGGAGCCATCGGCTTTTCCGCTGGTATCGGCGGCGCACGAATTTAAGACTCCGCTGGTAGTCATGCTGGGCTATACGGATCTTTTGCTCAACGGTCACCTTGGAGCTGTCAATCAAAGACAGAAACAGGTGTTGGGTGAGATACAGGAAGGCGCTCAAAGACTGCAGAAGCTGATCCAAGACCTTTTGCTGTTACAGGAACTTAAAGCAGGGCGGGACATTGCAGAAAATCTGGAATCGGCCAGCGTGGATGAAAGCGTAAGCGAGATTTTTAACTACTGGTCTCCCACGGCCACCCAGAAGCGCATCAGGTGCCAGTTCAATCCGTCAGAAGGCAACGAGAGAGTGCGGATCGAGGCGCTCAAACTGCAGCACATTGTTTCCAATCTCATTGAAAACGCTTTAAAGCACACGCCGGCACACGGACTGGTCACGGTCAGCGTGACCCCATGTTTCTGGGAGAGGCGCAAAGCGCAAATCGAATTCCTGTTCAACATGGAACGGAAAGAGAGCCGCAAGGTGGAAAACGCCGTGCGCATTGACGTAAGCGACACCGGTCCGGGCATTGCGGCCGAGCATCACGATGAAATCTTTGAAGACTTTGTACAACTGCCGGGCGGATCTGCTCGCGGCACCGGGTTGGGACTGGCCATCGCCCGGCGCCTGGTTGAAGCGCATGGCGGTGCGATCTGGGTGGAAAGCGAACCAGCCCATGGAAGCAAGTTTTCTGTGTTGTTGTCTCAAGCCAATCAGGAGGCGAATTGATAAGCGCGCCAAATATACTACTCGTCGATGATGAGCCCAGCGTACTCCGTTACACCAAGACGCTGCTCGAAATTGAGAACTACCACGTGGAGACCGCGGGCAGTGGAGAAGAAGCCCTCCAGCGCATGAACCGCGGCCCTGCCCCGAATTTGATTGTCCTGGACATGGTCATGCCCGGAATGGACGGCCTGCAGACGCTGGAAAACTGCAAACGGCTGCGCCCCGAGCAAAAAATTGTGATGATCTCCTGCGTGAACGACACGAACAAGGTTGTGCAGGCGATGAAGTTGGGCGCCTCCGACTACGTGACCAAACCATTTTTATCGCCGCAGTTCCAGGGAGCGATTCGCAGGGCCTTGAATCCGCTCGCCTTGAATGTGAAACAGGCGACTGACGTTCCGGTAAAAGAATCCGAGCTGGTTGACGATCTGGACAATGATCTCTTCTTTCTGGCTGCGAGCCCTGCGATGAAGCAGATTCGAGCGCAGGCCGCCCTGATTGCCAAGGTGAACGTGCCCGTGCTTCTTCTGGGCGAGAGCGGCGTAGGCAAGGAAATCCTGGCGCGCCTGATCCATAAGATGTCAATTCGCGCCCACCGTCCCATGGTGAAAGTGAATTGCGCGGCATTGCCGGCGGACCTGCTGGAAAGCGAGCTCTTTGGTTATGAAGCCGGTGCTTTTACTGGAGCCAACAAGCCCAAGCCCGGCAAATTTGAGATGGCCCATAAGGGAACCATCCTTCTGGACGAAATCGGAGAGATGAGCGCTGCGCTGCAGGCCAAGCTTCTGCATGTGCTGCAGGATGGCACGTTCTCACGTCTTGGCGGCCGCGCCAACGTTTCAGTCGACGCTCGCGTTCTAGCCGCCACCAACATCGACGTGAAAAAGGCCATTGCCGAACGCAGGCTGCGCGAAGACCTTTACTATCGTTTGAACGCTTTTACCGTTACCGTGCCGCCGTTGCGCGAACGGCGTGAAGAAATTCCCGTTCTCCTTCGCTACTACATGAACAACCTGGCGCGCCAGTTTGGGAAAAATGCTTTGCCCATTTCTGACAAACTGATGCAGGAATGCCTGCGCTATTCCTGGCCGGGTAATTTGCGCGAGCTGGGAAACCTGGTCAAACGCTATCTGGTTCTTGAAGATGAAAGCCAACTGGTGGATGAGTTGCAGTGTAAAACCAGGGATGGGGGTGCAGAAGAAAACTCGTCATCCGGGCACGGCGGACTGAAGGCCCTGGTACGCAGTCTAAAAGACGACGCTGAAGCCCGGGAGATCCAGCGTGCTCTGGATGACTCCAACTGGAACCGCAAAGTGGCCGCGGCGGACCTGAATATCAGTTATAAGGCATTGCTGTACAAGATCAAGCAGCATGGCCTGTCACCGGCAGGCAGCCGCGAGTTCGGTTTGCGCGCCAAAGTCAATTAGAACGCATACAGTCAATGCAGCTTCCGGCTGCTCTGATGTGAGGTCCATTTAGATGGCGAATTATCTTGTCACCGGCATTGCCGGGTTCATAGGCTCTTCGATCGCGCATGAACTGGTCAGCCGGGGCGAGACTGTCCGCGGCCTGGACGATTTTTCCACGGGCAAGCCGGAGAACATCGCTGCCATCCAAAATGATATTGATTTCCGCCAAGTCAGCCTGCTGGACCAGGCAGGAGTGGCCGCGGCCTGCAAAGGGATCGACTACGTCATCCATCAGGCAGCGCTGCCTTCCGTACCCAAATCGGTCGCCGAACCCGAGTTAACCCATGCGGTAAACGTAAATGGAACGCTTAACCTTCTGATTGCGGCACGCGATGCCGGGGTAGAGCGTGTCGTTTATGCCGCCTCTTCTTCAGCTTATGGAGAAAGCGAAGTTCTGCCCAAGAGGGAAGACATGGTTCCGCGGCCAATTTCTCCTTACGCTGTGCAGAAGCTCACCGGCGAGTATTATCTGCAAACCTTTTCGGCCGTATACGGACTGGAGACCGTGAGTCTGCGTTATTTCAACATCTTTGGCCCACGGCAGGATGCAAATTCGCAGTATTCCGGCGTGTTGGCAAAGTTTATTACCCAAATGCAGCTCGGAGAGTCGCCCACAATTTTTGGCGACGGCGAGCAGAGCCGCGATTTTACTTTCGTTGCCAATGCCGTGCAGGCCAATCTGAAAGCTTGCCTTGTTCCGGCGAAGGAAGTTTCAGGGCGCGTTTTCAACATCGCCACAGGCACAAGATTTTCTTTAAATCAGATTTTTGAAATGCTGAGCAGAATCATTGGCTTTAGCGGGGCAGCGAAGTACGCGTCGCCACGCACCGGAGACGTCAGGCATTCGCTGGCCGACATTACTCTGGCGCAAGAGCAGCTTGGCTATTCAGCAGACGTAAGTTTTGAAGAGGGCCTCAGGCGCACCGTTGCTTGGTACGAGGAACAACGCGCAACCACGGCAAACTCACGGGTTCTGGCTGGTCAGCGCTGACTTGTGCGATAGGGATTTTCGGAAACTGGCTATTCACCCGTGGAACTGCCGCGCGAAGCGATTGTCTTAGGCGTCACCCATTCCGTTGCAACGTTCTCCACCGGACCAACATAGCGCAGGAAGCGCGCCTTGCCACGTCTTTTCCAATAATGCGATTCATAAGACGAGATCTTGACCCCAGAGCGTAGCGCGCTCAAGAACGTCGTTTCTGCCGGATCGACGACTATTCCCACATGACCTCGCCAGACGATCAGGTCACCCGCCCTGGGGTGAAGGACGCGCTTGAATCCTTCCATCCCATCATAAAGAATCCTTGAAGGCGCGTAGCCGTAATACAGGCCAGCCTGTTCGTATAGATTCTGAACAAAATGGGAGCAATCAAGTTCGGTTTCGCGTATCTGTGCGCCTATAAGCAGGAGAAGGTTCTTCGCGTCCTGCCGTTGCAGCGGAAGGTCAGCCCCGTCCATAGTTGTGGTTGTGGTGAACTTCGTTAGGGTAGGCCTTATTTCCTCTTGTTGTTGCGCCTTTGCCACACTGCTCGTCCCACAAACCATCAGTGCGAGAAACAAAACAGAGAACGCCGTTTTGGTGGGACCCTGAAGCATAGGTGTACCGATTAACGGTACCTATACTTCGATGCCAGCTTTTCGCAATCCAGAGCTGGATTTTATTAGTGTTTTTCTTTTGGGGGATGCAACCAAGTGGAGCGATGACGGCTAACTTTCCCTGAGTTGCGAAATCAACTGATAGACTTGGTCGAACTCTGCTTTCAAATAAGCATTGGGATCGCCAATGCCGGAAACAACTTGCTTCGCCCATTCGAAGTATTGCCGCTTTCGCTCCAGGTTCCAACCCACAGGCGGACTGGTGACGATAGCGCGGAGATTTGAAATCTTGTCGGCCAGTTTGAGTGTTTGGGCGCGCGGGGATTTTTTAGGCGTATTTTGCACTTGCAACTTTTTCCTGGTTTCTTTCGGCAACGATTTGTCATCTGTCACCTCGGCCACCAGAGCGGCAACATCTTTGCCGAAGTGTTCCTCCAACTCTGGTAACGTGACGCCGGTGTCTTCCACGGTGTCATGCAAAAAAGCCGCCATCACCAACTCCACATCCAGGTCGCGACTGCTGGCGGCAATTAACTCAGCGACTTCAAGCAGATGATTGAAGTAGGGCTCACCATTTTCGCCTTTGCGTCTTTGCTGGGCATGCTTCTCGGCGGCAAAGCGAGCAGCGTCCAAGATGCGCCGAACGGAGTCTCCGCATTCGGGCTGTTGATTTGCCATGATCCATTCCAAATCGAACTCGAGTACTACCTTTGCGCGACCACAATCTTTGCCGTCGTGATCGCCTGTCCAACATGCCTTTGCGTGTGGTCGGCCACGTGGACCAGCAATCCTCCCACCGATGTGGGCAGCTGTTTCTTGCCGACCTGGCGTCCTTCCTGCATCTGTTGCTCGGAGAAGGCGCGAATCCGTTTGCCGCTTTTGGCGATCGCCACCATCAACTCGGCCATCAGTTCATTTCTGGTTCCCCGGGGATCCATCTCGGCCTTCATGACGGCAACCTGCTCTGCGGAAAGCTGTTTGCCTTCGGCATAGCTGAGCAATCTATCGATGCTGCGCGCGATGTGGCGAAGATGAAACGCCACAGACGCAATCCCGCCTGGGCGTGCGTGCAATTCTTCATCGCTCAGGCCATCACACCAGCGCTCCAGGTCTTCCCGGGCCAGTTCCAGCGCGTGAAGCACGGCCCTTGGTACCGCCGGCACTTCGGCCAGCGTGCCGCGCAGCCAGGGTTCAGGCAAATCGCTCTTTTGCATTCAGTTGGGTCTCCCGTCACTTAATACGGTACAACAAAGCGGAAGGTGAAAGCTGATTGCAGCCGAAATTGACTTCAACGGATTCGGTGGTTAGGCTGTGCGTTACTTTGAAATAGAGATGAGCTTTAAGCATCATGGCGGACCTTGTGGCAGTGCGCCGGACGGGAGAAGGTGAACCAATGAGGAATCACTGGCTACGAGTCGTGCTTTGCGTCATTTATTGCGGTGCATCTTTGACCACCGCGTGCTTCGCGCAGAAGGCTGACGATTGGCCGATTCAGAACGCTCTGATCGGCCCCGATTCGATCATTGAAATTCAAGCCGGCTCTTCCTATCAAGCACGGGCAATGTATCCGGTGCCAGATGGCCCGTTGTTTCCGCTGAAGGCCCGCGTCACTTGGTCCATTGAACCAGCGGTAAAGGGAATTTCCATCGACCCAACAGGGAAGGTAAGTGTGGATGCAGCGGTGTCGCATGGCGCAACTGCAATTGTTCATGCGGATGTGGAAAGCGGGCGGCGCAAATTGGCGACGAAAGTATATGTGTTCCGTCCCGAAGAAAATCCGTTGATTGGCGTCTGGCGTGTGGACACGCGCATGGTATGTGGCGAAACGCAGGAGATCAAAGCCGGGGCAACTGGTCCCCTGTCACTCCGCGGCAACAATTGGAAATTTCACGTCAGCCAGCAATTCTGGGTTGGCAAGGAACATAACATTGCTGCGGGAGTAAAGTTGGCCGGCAGCTACGAACTCAACCTGAAAGCAGCGAAAATCAAGATTGCTCCCACGTGGCCCAAAAAACCGGAATCAAACTGGGCCTATCTCTTGAAGGACGCCGACAAGACCTTGATCCTGCAGCCGCTGGAGCCGCAGGACGATCTGGAACCAGGCTGCGGTTACATCCTTTTGCGCCAGGTCAGCGAAAATTTGAGGTCTTTTCTTTAAACGAAGCCCCACTGCCGCCGCGTCACCGAGCGATTCTGGTTCGTGATGCTCACTGCATTTCCGCTGCCGAGGTGGGCCCAATATCGTCCGGCGGACGCCGCAAAGGCAGACATCAGGCTGACTTTCAGGGAAAGACCTTTTGTTCCTGTTGTACGGGCCGCTAACAGAAGCTTGAAGCAATCTCCAGAACGGTATGCGTCTCGCTAAAGCCTGAGCCCATCTAATGGCGTTGAAGTCAGGTGCAATAGTTTATCCACAGTAGGAAGCTGGATTCTACTTTCATCCTTGTTATTCGGACCTTTCACCGGCAAAGTCATGCTTCAAATTACATTAGTAATCACTAGCCAGGTACTCTAAGGTATTTTTAAGATACTGATAGACGTCACCTTAGGTTAATTTATCGACTAACGAGGTGTACGTAATGACGGACGCCCTTCCGGGTGCATTTGCTGATCGCTTGCGGGAGATTTCAAGCGAACTGCGGGAAATCGATCTGGCTTTGAAATCGGGAGCAACTCCCGACGTGCTGCTCTTGCAGGAGTTTCGCCATGTGCTGGACAATGCTCGCTTGACCGCATGGACAGTAAGCGAACTGCTGAATGTGGTGGAATCACAAAAAAATCCCGCCAAGGTTTTGTCCTTTGTGGCCGCAGAGCGTTTGCGCCGATCAAATCAGATGTTGAAGGACCTCTGCATCGATATTGATAATGGGGTCACCTGGCAGACGCATGGGATCCAGACGCTGTTTGAAACCGTGAACTCCCTCCAGGTGCAACTGCGCAAGCTGGTGGAAGAACATAGGGCACGCTTCGAAAGAATGAGCGAAGCCGCCAGGCAGTAAAAGTGCTTATAAATCAACTAGATACAGATTTAACAATTCTTCACTCCCAAATAAACTAAAGAATTAGTTACTATTGTCTTTATGCTGCGTCTAATAGACAGTAGACAAAAGAACCCTCTCAGGGAAGTGAAGGAGCAATTAGCTGCGTGCCGCCGAAAAAGTCGCCTACTCTAACTGAAGCTGAGCTGCGCCTCATGGAGGTCCTGTGGCAGAAAGGGCCTGCGACGGTCCATCAGGTTCTGGAGTCATTGCCCGCCAATCTTCCTCTGGCATATAACTCTGTGCTCACCACGATCCGCATTCTGGAACAAAAGGGATATGTGCAGCACGTAAAAGAGGGGCGCGCCCACGTATATGCGCCGCTGGTAGGCAAGCAAGAAGCCACGCGGTTTGAGATCAAGAATCTGGTTGGGCGTTTTTTCAAAGATTCACATGAATTGCTTGTATTGAATATTCTCGAGGACAAAAGCATCAACGCAGAGGAACTCAAGCGGTTGGGCAGGCTCCTGCAAGAGCAAAGGGGAAAGCCATGAACCCTGCTTTTGATATTCATGGGATAGCCATAGCAATTTCGCAACGCCTTTTATTTAGCGCGGTGGGTGGGACTTTGCTTGCCGCTGCTGTTTGGTTTCTGTTGCGACTGTTCCCAAAAAGGGATTCGCGGACAAACTTTGCCGTGTGGTTCTCAACCTTATTGGCAACGGCTGTGTTGCCAATGTTGAGTTTTTACCGAGAGAGCAGACCGGTCGGGTCTGCAGCATCGCATGCTGCGCTTACAATCTCAGCGTCCGTAGCGTGGTACATGTTTCTGGCCTGGGCGATCATTGCCCTGGCAGGTTTGGCGCGTGTAATCCTGGCGACGTTCCAGGTGCGAAAGTTGCGCGCCAATGCGGTTCCGGCAGACATGGAATCCCTGCCGCACGATATCCGGACACTGATTGAAGAGGCGCAAAAGTCGCGGCCGGTTGCCGTGCTTGTCTCAGAGAGGTTGGAAGTGCCGACAGCCATCGGCTTCCGCAACCCTGCCGTTATTTTTCCGGCATGGATGTTGGAAAGCACTCCGGCCGAAGAATTGAAATATATTCTGCTGCATGAACTGGCGCACCTGCGTCGCCGCGATGACTGGACCAATCTGGCGCAAAAAGTTTTGAAAGCATTGTTGTTCTTCCTCCCCAGCGTCTGGTGGATTGAGCGTCGGCTCTCCCTTGACCGTGAAATGGCTTGCGACGATGCCGTGCTTGAATATTCCGGCTCGCCTCGTGGATATGCGGAATGTCTGGCTCGGGTAGCAGAAAGAAGCTTTCTGCGGCGGCAGTTTGCGCTGGCCCAGAGCGCTGTCGGCCGTGTTCGGCAGTTGACCGAACGGGTCACAATGATTTTGGATCCTGACCGCCCGCGGGCGACGCAATTGTGGAAACCCGCAATACCTCTGGTAATGGTGCTGGCCGGGCTGTGCGCGTTACCGGCTTCATTCACTCCCGAACTGGTAGGTTTTTCCAATGACGCGCCGACGTCCAAGCTTCAACTGGCGGAGTCGGCTCGGGCTATTCAAAAACATGCGGCGCAGCCTGAAGTCGGCAGTACCAGCAAGCGAGAACCAGAAGTTCGGTTAGTCCCTGCAAGTTTGCGGACCACCGATGGAGAGAACGGCCCAGCAACTCGGAAAGAAACGCTTGTACCGCGCAGCCGTCCGGTCCATTCGTCCCGGGCGATAGCGCGGAAGCGGAATCAATCGGCTATCGCGGTTGCCAGGAACCAGCCTCCTATCCAGGAGCAATACGTCACGGTGCGGGAAGAAATGTTTTTCGTAGTAACGGAACGGGCCGCGTCAGGCGAGCAGCAGAGTTGGCAGATGCGCGTGTGGCAGGTGAGCGTGCAGCAACAACCCAGGATCGTACAAAAACCCCGAAAGATTTAGAGATTTTTCGACAGCGCCAGCGCTGGTGGTTAAGTTCTGGCTTATAAAAACTAAATAACTAGTTGCATAAGATCATTCGCAATAAAAAATAAATGGAGAAAAAGTAACAAATGAAAACGCAAATACAGCAATGGAAGGCTCTCCTGAAAGGCAAGACGCTGGCAGCAGTGTTCATGCTTGCTCTTACAGCCAGCTTTGGGGGCTATGAATTTCTTAAACCTGCTCCGGCCAGCGCTGCCAGTGTTGCGCCAGCGGCTGCGGCACTCGACGACAACAGCATTAGTGCAATCACTGCGCTTGACCACGCCATGGAAACCCTTGCGGCCCACGTAACGCCCGCAGTGGTGAATGTGACCGTGACTTCACGCGCCAAGCAGCAACAGACCTCCGGGCGTGACCAGGATGAAATCCAGCGGTTCTTCGGACCGTTTGGACAACAAGGCCCGCAGGGACGCCAGGGTCCCCGCGTGGAGCACGGATTGGGCAGCGGCATCATCATTTCTCCTGACGGATATATAGTGACGAACAATCACGTGATTGATGGCGCCACGGATATTCGCGTCACATTGAATGACCGTCGCGTTCTGCCGGCAAAATTGATCGGCGCTGACCCGATGACTGATCTTGCCGTAATCAAAATCAATGGCAGCGGTTTCCCCAGCCTTCCCTGGGGCGACTCAACCGCACTCAAGCCCGGACAAACCGTTCTGGCCTTCGGTAACCCGTTTAACTTCCGGTTCACTGTTACGCGCGGCATCGTAAGCGCACTGAACCGTCCAAACCCTTACAGTGATGATGCCCGCAAGCCCGGCGAATTCATCCAGACCGATGCGGCCATCAATCCCGGCAATTCAGGCGGTCCGCTGGTGAATGCGCACGGCGAAGTCATCGGCATCAATACATTCCTGATCTCTCCCTCGGGCAGCTTTTCCGGCATGGGATTCGCTATACCCACGCAGATCGCGCGCCCGGTAGTCGACACGCTGCTCAAGGATGGCAAGATTGAGCACGCGCGCATGGGAATCGGTATCAATGACGTGACTCCGGAAAACGCGACCTTCTTCCACATGGAGAACGCGACCGGTGCATTGGTCAGCCAGGTTGAACCCAACTCTCCCGCCGGCAAGGCTGGACTTAAAGTCGGCGACGTGATCACCGAACTCAACGGCAAGAGGGTGGACAATTCCGGCCAGCTGCAGGCTGCCATCAGCACACAGCGTCCGGGAAGCAAGATAAACCTCAACGTGATGCGTGAGGGCAAGGCGCTCACTCTTCCCGTCACACTGGAAGGTATCAACAAGAAGTCTGACGAAACGGCATCCAACTCGGGCGAGGCGCACGGCAAAGCTCGCTGGGGCGTGGCGTTGGAAAACCTGAACTCTGATCTGCGTGACCAGCTGCAATTACCTTCCGAGGTAAAAGGCGTGGTCGTGACAAATGTGCAACCCGGAAGCCCGGCGGACAATGCAGGTATTGGCCGTGGCGACGTTATCCTGGAAGTCAACCGCAAACCGGTGCAGACCGCCGATGATGTGAAGCGCGAACTGGGGAACGTCCCCAGCGGCAAAGACGCCATGGTGCTGTCTGGGTCCAATGGCGGCAGCTCTTTCCGCGTGATGCACGCCACGGAGCCCGGCGCCGACCAGAACGGCGACTAAGCCTCTAATCTAACCAATGGGCGCACCTCGCAAGGGGTGCGCTTTTTTTGCTGCGGTCACGGGGTGGAGCAAGTCTTTAGACCTGCAGTAAGGTCAGGTGCTTGTACGGCTTTAGCCGCTGAGGTGGACTTTTGCAACGGTTTCCCATCCCATGGTCTCAAGCATCCACTAACGGATTGTCAAAGAACGTTTTACATCTGCCGCCTGGGCGGCTCTTTCCGGTTTCAGTCACATCAGTGTGGCTCAGCGGCAAGATTTGTTTTTCCGATCATGGCCATGTCGGCGATTCCGGCGATCCCGGCGACGGCCCTCCCCCTCCCTGGGTCTCCCACCGCGATCTTGGACATGTACCGCAACTTTTTTCCCGTAGTAGTTGCATATGCGAATGCTCTATCCTCTTGCGGGGGACCGACTCTTTTCGCTGATTTTGTCGCTCGCTTTTTCGCTCTGAACAAAGAGTGGATTCACCCCACGGGGTGGAGCAGGCCTTCAGGCCTGCGGTAAAGCCGACAGAGAAACCGGCTTTAGCCGCTGAGGTACTTGATCCAGGCTGCCACGAAAGGAAGGATGCGCCGAGCTGTACGAATAATCCTCCGGCATCCGGACCAGTCCCCGCCTTACCGGATTCTGCCAGATCTAGTCTTTGTACTTGGCATACTCAAGTGAGTCTCTCACTCGATGATCAACGAAACTAGGCTGCCAAATATCCCTCTTGGCTTTCAAATTTTTGTTCAGCTGAAAAGAGAAGCCGCCTTTCACCAACCCCATGGCCCTCTCCAGGGTGATTCTAGTGGGCGTCAGAATCAGGTGAAAATGGTCCGGCATCACAACAAACTCATGCAGCAGATACTTCTTCTGCTCCCTGTAACTGAGCAGGACTTCGACGAACAGTCGAGCAATTTTCTCAACCTGGAACAGGTCTCTCCTCGGTTCCACATTTGCAGTAACAAAGTATGTGGACTCACTGGTTGTCCCTCGATGAGGAATTGTCAAATGCACCTCAGCGGCTAAAGCCGTCCAAGTACCTGATCTTACCGCAGGTCTAAAGACCTACCCCACCCCCGCCAGCGCAGACGCGTGCCCGTTTGCTCCAAGCGCGCCTCTGTTCTTGTGCTTCGGCACGGAATTCGGCTGGCCCACGGGGTGGAGCAGGCATTTATGCCTGCGGTAAAGCTGATAGAGAAACCGGCTTTAGCCGCTGAGGTACCGGATCCCGCCAAGGCCAATGGCACAGCTCTTCAGCAGCAGTTGCAAAACGACAGAGGGCCTGGGAATTTCAATAATTTCGGGAACTGGGCTCTGGAATGGGCATTTTGGCGTGAACTGATGTATCCTCTTAAGAGCACCATTCAAGAGCAACCAAATAAGGTGCACGATTTTACTCTGCACGGAGGAATAGCTTGGCAGAAGTCCGATTACAGGAAGGCGAGCCGCTGGAAAACGCGCTGCGCCGGTTTAAACGTAAAGTCCAGACGGAAGACATCATTAAAGAGGTAAAGCGCCACTCGTATTACCTGAAGCCGGGCGAGAAGAAGCGCGTGAAGCAGGCCCTGGCGCGCAAGCGGGCCAAGAAAAAGATCCGCAAAGACCGCGACTCCCGTCCCGACCGCGACTAGCGTTTACCGCCGCCTCCAATTGCGCGGCATGCTGGAACCCGAAAATCCAATCGACGCCATCAATCGTGGCCCTTCGTGAACGACACTTAGCGAAGGGCACGGGCGCGTCTGCGTCCAAGGCTGGCGAAAGGGCGCTCTCCATGATTAGGTCGCGATGCTGGAACAAACCTTGAAAGCTTGATGGTAACGGAGTATATCTTTCGGTGACATCCGAAAGGATTTGGGATCGTGCCAGCAATCTCCAGACGTGTCCTCCGCAAGATTTTTCTTACAGCTCTGATTTGTTTTATTTCTCCACTGTACGGTCAAGTTGGGCCAGGTAGTCACGACTCTCCACAAGTATCAGATCACGGCCAAGCGGTTCCCGCCGTGAAAGTAACCACACGCCTTGTGATTGTGGATGTAGTGGCCCATGACAAAAAAGGCCGCGCTGTTACCGATCTCGAGTTGCCTGACCTTCGAATTCTTGAAGACGGAAAGGAGCAAGTCATCCGGAGTTTCGTGTTGCAGCATCCTGGGGCCTCCCCTGCAGAGTCGGTGCAGGAACAAGCTGTTTTGCCCGCGAACATGGTGAGCAACGCGCGTAAATTTCCTCCGAATACCGCTCTGAATGTAATTTTGCTGGATTCCCTCAACAGCACTTTTCTCAATCAGGCCTATGTGCGGATTGAAATGGTGAAATTTCTGGAAAAACTGCCGCAAGGACAACCTGTTGCCGTTTTTACTCTGGGAAGAAAATTGCACATGGTCCAGGATTTCACCACGGACTTGACGCAATTAAAGGCGGTTGTGAATGCTTTCAAAGGTCAAAGCTCAGCTCTAATGCAGAACCCTATGGGGACATCCGAGATGTCGATGGTCCCGCAGGGGCTTGCGGCGCAAGTAATTGCAAGGGACGATCCGGAGATGCTGGTGCAGATGAAGGATTTCGCTGAGCAGACCACGTCGGACCAGGATGACATGCGCGTTCAGTACACCTTCTCCGCATTGCTTTCGCTAGGGCGAATGCTTTCCAGGTATCCGGGTCGAAAAAACCTGATCTGGGTTTCTGAATCCATACCGATGAACATTTTCGCCAATGTGGCCACCAACGCTCCGGTAAATGCAGCGGCTGGCCAGGTTCCAGATGTAAACACGGACCATACGCCCAACCGCGCTTATGGAGATCAGTTGGCATATCTGGGCAATCTTCTTACGGACGGCCAGGTCTCCGTCTATCCAGTCGATGCGCGCGGTCTCATTGGCAGCGCACTCGCTAACGTGTCCAACAATGTTTCCGGTCAGGCAGCCATGGGTGGCCTTGCTATGCGAGCGGAAGGGAAACAGTCCGAAGAACTCTTTCAATCGCACGCCTCCATGCTGGATATAGCGGATAAAACCGGTGGCAAGGCATATTACAATCGCAACGACATTGACAATGCACTGGGCGATGGGATTCGCGATGGTTCCACCTATTACATTCTTGGCTACTACCCGGAAAGTAAGAAATGGGACGGGAAATTCCGCAAAATTCAAGTGAAGACACGCCGGAAGGGGATTGCCCTCCGCTATCGAACCGGCTACTTCGCTGTAGACCGAGAAGCAGACATGGCGCAGCATCCAGAGCGCAAGGACGCAGATTATAACCTGGCCCTGAGCATGGAGTCGCCGATTTATAGCGCGCTCCTTTTCAAGGCAGAAGTCAACCCGCCTGCCGCGGATTCGACAACCATACATCTGCGCTACGCAATCAATCCCGAATCCATTCAATTTATCCCGGACGCGGAGGGGCTGCAACGGGCCCAGGTTGATTGCGCGGTGCGGGCATTTTCAAGCGATGACTTGGACAACCCGGTCAAAACAGAGGGCACAAAAGTAAATGCGGCTTTGAAGCCGGACGCGTTTGCAAAAGTCAAATCCAAATTTTTTCCGTGCGAGCTGAAAGTTGATTTGCCGCCCGGGCAATATTTCCTTAGGCTGGCGGTTCGTGACAGCAACAGCGGAAGCGTGGGGTCTGTAAATGCCCAGGTTACGGTACCTGGCCTGCCAATTGCAGCGCGCCGTAACAAGAAACACGCCCACTAAACACTATATCCGGGCTCACGAAACTGAAATTAAACAATCCTTTGGTGCGTCTTTCAACCTCGCCCACGCTTCGAAATATAATCTAATCCATGACACCTGCCGCAAAAGATCGGGCCGTAGAACATCAAATTGAAGAGCGCCAGATCGACGAGTTGCGCGAGACCATCCGCCATCACGAGCATCTTTACTACGTCCAGGACGCCCCTGAACTTCCGGATGCCGATTTTGATCGCCTCATGCAGGAACTCAAGCGGCTGGAGGCGGCGCATCCGGAGCTAATCACCAAGGATTCGCCAAGCCAGCGCGTTGGCGGCAAACCGCAGGAGGGCTTTCCCAAGGTAGAGCACTCGCGGCCCATGCTCTCGCTCGACAACGCGTACAACGAACAGGAACTGCGCGACTGGGACCGGCGCGTTCGCGAATCGGCCGGCAGCGAAAAACTGGAATATGTGTGCGAGCTTAAGTTGGACGGTATGTCGCTGGCGCTTACCTATCGGGGCGGCCACCTGCTTAGGGGCGCAACCCGCGGCGATGGAACCGTCGGCGAAGATGTGACCTCAAACGTGCGGACCATGCGCTCCGTCCCGCTTTCCGTGCCCAGTGCCGCTCTAAAGAAAGCAGGAGTGCCGCCCGACTTTGAAGTTCGCGGAGAAGTCGTCATTCCGTTGCTGGCGTTTGACCGCCTGAATGAGGATCGCGAGCGCCAGGAACTGAGCAAGTTCGCCAACCCGCGCAATGCCGCTGCCGGGACCATTCGCGTTCTGGAACCCAATATCGTTGCGCAGCGGCGGCTGGATTTTTACGCTTACTTCCTGCTGGTCGATGGAAAGTTTTATCCCGACCACCACGACGACTCGCTGAAAGCGCTTCAGGCGCTGGGATTCAAGGTGAATTCAAATCACCGGTTGGCGCGCGACGTTGACCAAGTTCTGGAATTTATCATCCAGTGCGAGCAGTTGCGGGACAAGTTGCCTTACGAAATCGATGGCGTTGTTATCAAGGTAAACTCCACGCGAACCCAACAGCGGCTTGGCTTTACCGGCAAAGCTCCGCGCTGGGCCATTGCATACAAGTATGCCGCGCGCAGCGGCACCAGCAGGATTGAGGACATTCTTGTTCAGGTGGGTCGCACCGGAAAGCTGACGCCGGTGGCCGCGCTCAAGCCTGTATCCATCGGCGGCACCACTGTGACGCGGGCCACGCTCCACAACCAGGACGAAATCGATCGTCTGGAAGTGAAGATCGGCGACTGGGTGATGATCGAACGCGGGGGAGACGTGATTCCTAAAGTCGTCAAAGTCATTCACGACAAAGAGCACCCGCGCGGCGACAGAACGTTCCACATGCCGGAGCGCTGCCCGGAGTGTGGTGGGCACGTGGTGCGGGTGGAAGGTGAAGCTGATCATCGCTGCGTGAACACGGCTTGTCCGGCCAAGCTGCGTGAGAGCATTCTGCATTTCGCAGCACGGTCTGTGATGAACATTGAGGGCATGGGCGAGTCCATGGTCAACCAGCTTTCAAGCCGGGGTCTGGTCAAAGACCTGGCGGACATTTATGAGCTGAATCAAGAGAAGCTGCTCAGCCTCGAACGCATCGGGGAAAAATCCGCGGCGAATCTGCTGCGCGAAATTGAGCAATCCCGCAAGCTGCCACTGGAACGCGTGATCTACGGTCTGGGAATCCGCTTTGTGGGTGAGCGTACCGCCAAGTTTCTTTCTGAACATTTCGGGTCGATGGATGCACTGATGAATGCGTCCCCAGAAGCGTTGCAGGAAGTGGATGAGGTGGGCCCGCGCATCGCCAACAGCATCCAGGAATTTTTTGCTGAGCCTCGGAATCGCGACCTGGTAAAGCGCCTGGGCAAGTATCTGAACTTCACAGGCGAAAAGAAGCAGCGCGGCACCGCTCTGGCGGGAAAAACGTTTGTCATTACCGGCACGCTTGCCAACTACTCCCGTGAGGCGGCCAAGAAGTTAGTGGAGGATGCCGGAGGAAAAGTCTCCAGTGCGGTCAGCAAAAAGACAGACTATTTGATTGCCGGTGAAGAGGCCGGCTCGAAGCTGGATAAAGCACGCGAATTGGGCGTCAAGGTCATCGATGAGAAACAGATGGAGCAGCTGGCAAAGTAAATGGTGTAGATTCCCCTCAGCTTCTTCGCGCGAAATGTTCAGGTAAAATCGAGCGTGCGAAAGCTCTTCGATTACTGGAGAACCTGCTGGAATGAGCAAAAAAGCGTTAATAACTGGAGTGACCGGACAAGATGGCGCCTACTTGTCAAAACTCCTTTTGGAAAAAGGTTATAAGGTGTATGGGCTGCTCGCCCGGCGATCTTCAGACACGCAGTGGCGTCTGCGCCATCTGGGGATTGAGAATGAAGTAGATCTGATGGAGGGCGATTTAACGGACTTATCGTCGCTGACGCGGTTGCTCTCGTCGATTGCTGCTGATGAGGTTTACAACCTGGGAGCGCAGAGCTTTGTGGCAACGTCCTGGATGCAGCCTGTTTTAACCGGGATGACAACCGGCATAGGGGCTGTGAACTTATTAGAGGCGATTCGACTGACAGACCCAGAGATCCGTTTCTATCAGGCTTCAAGCAGCGAGATGTTTGGCAAGATACAGGAGCCGGTCCAGTCGGAACGTACACCCTTTTATCCTCGAAGCCCCTACGGCGTGGCCAAACTATACGCGCACTGGATGACCGTCAACTATCGGGAAAGTTTTAAAACATTTGCGTGCAGCGGCATCTTGTTTAACCACGAGTCTCCATTGCGAGGGATAGAATTTGTCACTCGAAAGATCAGCGATGGAGTGGCCAGAATCAAACTCGATCTTCAGCGTGAGCTTCGGCTGGGAAACCTGGAAGCAAAACGCGATTGGGGCTACGCCGCGGACTACGTTGAAGCAATGTGGTTGATGCTGCAACGGGAAACGCCCGATGATTACGTGGTTGCCACTGGCCGCTGTACCAGCGTTCGCGAGTTTTGCCGCCTGGCCTTCAGACACGTCGGCCTGGACTATGAAAAGCATGTTGTTACCGACAAAAAATTTGAACGGCCGGCCGAGGTGGACGTTCTGGTTGGCAATCCGGCAAAAGCGACCGCCATATTGGGCTGGAAGCCCAAAACTAGTCTGGAAGAACTGGTCTCAATGATGGTGGACGCAGACCTTGCGCGGGTGGCGTCGGAACTGCAACCGGCTTCTTCAACCAGTGCGCGCTAACGAAAAACAACCGCTGTTTTTACTCTAAAACAGTGGAGATCACATCCCGCACGGATGCGCGGGAATGCGATCTCCGCCTAAGGGCTCACTCGTGCCCCGCGCCCAGCGGCGTAAACCGGGTCCTGATCCTGGACACAGTGTAGCGCTTCACCTGCGCGCACCATTGCGAGTCTACCGCCTGCGGCAGCCCAAAAATACGTAGATCAAGAGCCAGGTTGGTGACATAAACAAATTCGCCATTGCTGCTGAAAGCCGGGCTGGCAGGGAAGAGCAAGCCACGAGGCATGCCGGAGCGATTCAGGCCTTCAAAATCCCCAAGTCTGCCCAGCAGCTTACCCGTGGGACTGACTACATCAATTTCGTCGCTCTGGTTGGCTGCCACCCAGAGGTTGTCGTGTGCGTCGATGGCAATTCCGTCGGCACCGTTGATACTGTTGACGAACACTGAAGGCTTTCCCGGTGTGCCCTGGGTTACAGGAATCTGCACAATCGTGTCATTCCCTGTGTTGGCGACAAACAATACCGTCTCAGCGTGATTGAATTCCAAACCGTTAGCGCCGAACGGAGGAACGCCCGTTGTGGTGAGTAAAGCATCAGTCACCCATGCGGTTCCCGCACCGCCATTAGCGCCCGTCTTCCAAATGATGCCCTGAGCGGAATCTGAAACATAGACGTTGCCGGCGGAATCAAACGTCAGGCCATTCAGCCCGGAACTGCCCGTGACGGTCATAAATACTGAAGACGCACCCGTTATGGGATCCACGCGCAGCACCTGGCCGCCGCCAAAGTCATTGACCAGCAATGCGCCGGTCTGAGGATGGAATGCAATCCCGAGCAGATGTGGCGACGAGCTCTGCACGCTTACATTACGCAGCAGCTTGCCTTCGCGATTGAAAACATAAAGTTGCCCCAATCCCGTGACCGCGCCGGCAGCATTGAATCCAAAGGTCGCAACATAGACATTCCCATCCGGCCCCACCGTCAAACCCTCCGGTCCGGAGGCGCCGTCGGGCAGCACCGCAAACAGCTCAGCCGCGCTGCGATTTGAACCGCCATGATCTTCCGCCGCCAGCAACTGCCCCGCTAAGGCAAATGACACAATTAGCATTGCGATACCCATCCTGCTTATGCGCTGGTCGATTTTCATAGATCCTCCTGTATGGTCGATGTTCATGGATTCCACAAATGAAAGCCGGTTGAAGATTGTAGATCAAGCTGCCGGAGCATGCACCAGAAGGTTTGCGCTCCAAAAGAGCGATAGCGGAGGGACGAATGAAACGAAAAAATGGTAGGCCCGGCCCGATTCGAACGGGCGACCCTCTGCTTAGAAGGCAGAAGACCGACCTGCTCTAACATTGCCTAACACATGCAAAATCATCACTTGCCATGTTTATTGTTTAGTTACTGTGCCGTAAAATGTGACGCATTCTCAGTTGATCCGACTTTCCTGGTCAGGTTTGACACGCCCCACGTTCAGCGCCATCCTGATGTATTCCAGGTCGGGGTGTTGGTACTGCATTGCCGCCTTGGTGCTGGTTTGCCCCATTACGCGCATCACCAAAGCGAGATTGCCGGTATGTTGAAGCATCTGTGTTCCGAAATCATGACGCCCACAATAAAGCTTCAAACCTTTCGGTAAGCCAGCATCGGCTCTAGCTTTCCGAAAGTGTTTATCAACAGTCGTTCGGTGCCCAGCAGCAGAATCAGCAGGGAAGACCCAACCCTCCAGCTTGCCTGCACACCGCACCATGAGTAAATCGATCACTCGATTGCTCATGGGAATGTAGCGGCGTCCGGTTGGAGTCTTGCTATCTGGGACAAAAATTGCCCGCTTGCTCCAGTCCAGATTCTCAATCCGCATTGGAAATAGTTCTTTCTTTGGCCGCATTCCAGTATCGCGGACAAGGATAATGATGTCCCGCAATAACGGGCCGCAGAAAGGCAGGATTTTGCGCTCTGCTTCTTCATCGAGCAGAAGACTCCGCCCAATTTCCTTTGCGAGTTTGATCTTCGGGATCTTGGCAATAAGCTCCCAGTCGTGGGCCAGATTCAGCATCCGGCGCAAGGTTTTAAGTGCGCAGTTGACGTTGTATGCGCTCCCCGGGAAAGCGAGCGCGTTAACATCTTCTGACGTGATGTGATCAATCCGCATTCCGGGGATATTTGTTTTCTCTAAGAGTCGCCAGCCGTTGCGCAGATAACCCTTCGACTTATCTGCCAACTTGGCATTGCTTACATAAGTCAGGAATCGAATGGCAAACTCTGAAAGGTGCGGCGCCTTTTTGCCGGAGTGATGATTCCTGCCTGCTGAGATTTCGGTTAACAGTTGTGCCGCCTTTGCAGAAGCGGCAGTTTTGTTTGCTCTCCTTGGTTGATCCGCGATACCGCTCTCCGCGGACGGCGAAGTCGTACCACCAGCATTTTGAGTTCTTCCTCTTAAAGAGTTCCACGACGCTCCTCCACGAGCGCTCGCACGGAAGGTACGCGGGTGTTCCTCTTGATGAAGTCAAGAAGCTCCTCGACATCATACCTCACCGCCGCCCCGAGCTTGACCCATTTCGGCCCCAGTCCGCGCGAACGCCAGCTCTTCAGAGTTCCCTCGGTCGTCCCCAGAATCTCGGCTGCTTCCTTCGTCCCGATCAATTTAGTCAAGATGGTGTCCTTTGTCGCTTCGCGGGCAAGCATCGAGGCAAGGGGCCACCGCGGTTGCTGCGAGCTCTCACCCTTAGGCCCCGCATGCGGGGTAGTGCGGGGTGCTAAAAGATTGAATTCATGGCAAATGTTTTTTCTGAGCCCCTTATTGGGTTGGCCAAGATGAGGGGTGGCACATTAAAAAATGAGGTGTGGAGATCAGAAATGAGGGTCGTATCACTCGTTAGGAGTGACTCGGGCGCTATTTGCTTTTCGTTTCTCGTTTATTTGAGACCATCCGATTCTTCGCTTAGCTGCTGCAATATGTTCATCAACTGTCTTGCGACTTAGCCCCAGGCGCTTAACAATTGCACTTACCCTCAGGCCGTATTCAAATTTAAGGGAAAAACACTCGCGCTGCCGGTCCGTGAGTCTCGCTCCGTCGATGTACTTGGATAAATCGG